>NZ_CP158190.1:170000-5596670 GCF_040250305.1 Peribacillus frigoritolerans
CGCGTCCAAGCAGTTAGGCCGGAAACGAGGCAAATCCCGTTTCCATTAAGGCGGAGCTGTGATGGCGAGGGAAATATAGTACCGAAGTTCCTGATTCCACGCTGCCAAGAAAAGCCTCTAGTGAGATGTAAGGTGCCCGTACCGCAAACCGACACAGGTAGGCGAGGAGAGAATCCTAAGGTGTGCGAGAGAACTCTCGTTAAGGAACTCGGCAAAATGACCCCGTAACTTCGGGAGAAGGGGTGCTTTTTAGGGTGAATAGCCCAGAAAAGCCGCAGTGAATAGGCCCAGGCGACTGTTTAGCAAAAACACAGGTCTCTGCGAAGCCGCAAGGCGAAGTATAGGGGCTGACACCTGCCCGGTGCTGGAAGGTTAAGGGGAGAGGTTAGCGCAAGCGAAGCTTTGAACCGAAGCCCCAGTAAACGGCGGCCGTAACTATAACGGTCCTAAGGTAGCGAAATTCCTTGTCGGGTAAGTTCCGACCCGCACGAAAGGTGTAACGATCTGGGCACTGTCTCAACGAGAGACTCGGTGAAATTATAGTACCTGTGAAGATGCAGGTTACCCGCGACAGGACGGAAAGACCCCGTGGAGCTTTACTGCAGCCTGATATTGAATTTTGGTACAGCTTGTACAGGATAGGTAGGAGCCTGAGAAGCCGGAGCGCCAGCTTCGGTGGAGGCGTTGGTGGGATACTACCCTGGCTGTATTGAAATTCTAACCCGCGCCCCTTATCGGGGTGGGAGACAGTGTCAGGTGGGCAGTTTGACTGGGGCGGTCGCCTCCTAAAGAGTAACGGAGGCGCCCAAAGGTTCCCTCAGAATGGTTGGAAATCATTCGTAGAGTGTAAAGGCACAAGGGAGCTTGACTGCGAGACCTACAAGTCGAGCAGGGACGAAAGTCGGGCTTAGTGATCCGGTGGTTCCGCATGGAAGGGCCATCGCTCAACGGATAAAAGCTACCCCGGGGATAACAGGCTTATCTCCCCCAAGAGTCCACATCGACGGGGAGGTTTGGCACCTCGATGTCGGCTCATCGCATCCTGGGGCTGTAGTCGGTCCCAAGGGTTGGGCTGTTCGCCCATTAAAGCGGTACGCGAGCTGGGTTCAGAACGTCGTGAGACAGTTCGGTCCCTATCCGTCGCGGGCGCAGGAAATTTGAGAGGAGCTGTCCTTAGTACGAGAGGACCGGGATGGACGCACCGCTGGTGTACCAGTTGTCTTGCCAAAGGCATAGCTGGGTAGCTACGTGCGGACGGGATAAGTGCTGAAAGCATCTAAGCATGAAGCCCCCCTCAAGATGAGATTTCCCATGGCGCAAGCTAGTAAGATCCCTGAAAGATGATCAGGTTGATAGGTCAGAGGTGGAAGCATGGTGACATGTGGAGCTGACTGATACTAATAGATCGAGGACTTAACCAACGCTTTTTAAAAAATGAAATACCTTCTTATTATCTAGTTTTGAAGGAATGAAAATTCTTCAAAATGAATATAGTCTGGCAATGATGGCGAAGAGGTCACACCCGTACCCATTCCGAACACGGAAGTTAAGTTCTTCAGCGCCGATGGTAGTTGGGGGTTTCCCCCTGTGAGAGTAGGACGTTGCCAGGCTGTTCATTTAAATCTTTAAATGGGTTTTAGGAAACATTATATTATTCCGCAGTAGCTCAGTGGTAGAGCATTCGGCTGTTAACCGAACGGTCGTAGGTTCGAGTCCTACCTGCGGAGCCATATGCTTCCATAGCTCAGTAGGTAGAGCACTTCCATGGTAAGGAAGAGGTCAGCGGTTCGAATCCGCTTGGGAGCTTCCCAATCTATCTATGTACACAAACAGTTCGGCCCGTTGGTCAAGCGGTTAAGACACCGCCCTTTCACGGCGGTAACACGGGTTCGAATCCCGTACGGGTCACCATTTTAAATCATTAATCCGGAGGATTAGCTCAGCTGGGAGAGCATCTGCCTTACAAGCAGAGGGTCGGCGGTTCGATCCCGTCATCCTCCACCATTTTATTCTTTACTTGCCGGTGTAGCTCAACTGGTAGAGCAACTGACTTGTAATCAGTAGGTTGGGGGTTCAAGTCCTCTTGCCGGCACCATCTACAACCATATATTGCGGAGGGGTAGCGAAGTGGCTAAACGCGGCGGACTGTAAATCCGCTCCTTTGGGTTCGGCAGTTCGAATCTGCCCCCCTCCACCATTTTAATAAAATCCTGTGGATCAGTTATATATTCTCTTTATTGGGGAATTATATGATTACCACCTTTTTATTTTGTTGAATATTAATCATTGCATATCATATATTGGGCTATAGCCAAGCGGTAAGGCAACGGATTTTGATTCCGTCATGCGAAGGTTCGATCCCTTCTAGCCCAGCCATTTGCGGAAGTAGTTCAGTGGTAGAATACAACCTTGCCAAGGTTGGGGTCGCGGGTTCGAATCCCGTCTTCCGCTTAATATATTTCATCATATCCCTTAGGGGCCTTAGCTCAGCTGGGAGAGCGCCTGCCTTGCACGCAGGAGGTCAGCGGTTCGATCCCGCTAGGCTCCACCATCAACTACATACACCAAAACTTACGTCTTAAGCCAAAAATGGTTTAAGACTTTTTTTTGTTTAAGGCATAGTTGGGTATACTATTCGCAAGAAAGATCTTTTTTCACCAAAAACATATGTGATAGGAAAACGTGCATCTTTATACATGGAAATGTCGAGTTGAACCAATCGGCATATACGATATAAAATGGTGGAAAGGGGGGATTGTATGTCTATTCAGAAAATTTCCGTCATCGGGTTGCCTATGGACCTTGGTCAAGCAAGGCGGGGGGTTGATATGGGACCTAGTGCCATTCGCTGCGCAGAGATTGTCGAGCGGCTTGAAAGGTTGAAAATAGAAGTAGAGGATTTAGGGGATATAATTGTGGGGCGTCCTGAAAATGCAGATGAGCCTGGGACAAATCTAAAAAACTTACAGCTTGTAGCAAAGGGTAACACCCTGCTTGCCACAAAAGTTGATGAAATAATAGAAGGAGGCTCCTTTCCGCTTGTATTGGGAGGAGACCATTCGATAGCCATAGGTACATTGGCAGGAGTCGCAAAGCACTATGAAAAATTAGGTGTGATTTGGTACGACGCACACGGGGATTTAAATACGGAAGATACTTCACCATCCGGGAATATACACGGTATGCCCCTGGCTGTCAGTATCGGGCTTGGACATCCGGACCTAATCAATATCCATGGTTTTGCTCCAAAAGTGAAACCGGAAAACATCGTAATAATTGGGGCAAGGTCATTGGATGAAGGGGAAAAAGAACTTATTCGTGAGAAAGGGATTAAGGTATTCACGATGCATGAGATCGACCGGTTGGGAATGACACGGGTCATGGAAGAATGCATTGATTACCTAAGGGACAGAACGGATGGCGTCCACCTTTCATTGGATTTGGATGGAGTTGACCCAGCAGATGCACCCGGAGTGGGGACACCGGTGATTGGTGGTATAAGCTATCGGGAAAGTCATTTGGCCATGGAAATGCTTGCGGAATCCAACTTGATTACATCAGCTGAATTCGTAGAGGTGAATCCCATTTTAGATGAGCGAAATAAGACGGCGATCGTTGCCGTGGCCCTAATGGGTTCGCTATTTGGAGAAAAATTATTATAACTGGAAAAATAAAAGAAACAGTAACCGGCTTGTAATGGGTTACTGTTTTTTATATGCTAGAAGACGTAGGTTTATTTTCCAGGGTGTATGTAACAGGAACAGAGTTATAGATAGATGGTTGCAATCGTATATCAGTATTCACTTGAGAGCACGTCTGTCTGTGAGATCTCCATTTTTAGTTAAATGGATGTATTGGATGATTAAAGAATCCAGTTTGCTGCTAACTTCAACAACCTCATTATCCACCATCGAAGAATGGGAAGCCAAAAACATCATCTTCTGTCTGTATTGTTCAATATGGTCTAAAATTTGTTCAGCAGTCATATAGAGAATCACTCCCTTGAATTTTACAATTTCTTACTATATAGCCCTGTTTTTTTTTTCTTAAACATAAAATGTAAAACTTTGTTAAAATTAATGTATTAAATTTTTGAAACCTTTTAGCTTACGATTCGTAGTAATCGTATAGCCGCATGAGCGGGGGTAATACCGGAAAATGGATGCACTCATTAAAGAGAGAATTAATCAAGTATTAAAGGGAGACCATAATGCATTTGGGGAAATTGTCGAAATTTACAAGGACAAAGTTTTCCAAATATGTTTCAGGATGCTCGGAAACAGGCAAGAAGCAGAAGATTTGGCACAAGAGGCCTTTGTAAGGGCCTACGTGAATATTCGGAGTTTCAATATAACTATGAAATTTTCTACATGGTTATATCGGATTGCGACCAATCTTTGTATTGACCGGCTTCGCAAGAAAAAACCGGACTACTATCTGGATGCAGAGGTGGCAGGAACAGAGGGATTGAATATGTATTCCCAAATTGCATCGGATATGGCGAAACCCGAGGAAGAAGTGGAATCTTTAGAACTGCAGGAAACGATTCAAGTGGAAATAATGAAATTGCCCGAGAAATACCGATCGGTAATCGTATTGAAGTATATTGAAGAGTTATCATTAAAGGAAATCAGTGAAATACTCGATTTGCCGGTCGGTACGGTTAAGACGAGGATACATCGCGGTCGGGAAGCCTTGCGTAAACAACTGCGCCATTTATAAAAAGAAGGTGAGAAAAATGAACTGCCATGAGGAAATCATTGAATATATGCATGATTATTTAGATGAGGACATCAAACCGGAGCATAAAGAAGTTTTACGGGAGCACTTGCATGACTGTGCTGAATGCCGGGATTACTTTCATGAAATGAAAAAGGCGGTCGCTCTTGTACAAAGCACTTCCCATATAAAGGCCCCGGATGACTTTACAGCAAAGGTTATGGCTCAATTGCCAAAGGAAACGAAAACAACAGGTGCCAAACGTTGGTTCAAAAGCCATCCTTTCATGACAGCGGCAGCGATGTTCATCATATTGATGACAGGATCTGTTTTTTCCACTTATAATCAGGACGAACATTTTTCAGTATCAAAGCAGCCTAACTTAGTGGTCGATGGTGAAACGGTGATTGTGCCTGAGGGTGAGACAATCAAGGGAAATGTGGTAGTTCAAAATGGTAACATTCAAATAGATGGTGAAGTAGAGGGAGATGTAACAGTCATAAATGGGCATAAATATATGTCTAAAGCAGGGAATGTGACTGGGAGCATCCATGTTATTGACCAAGCTTTTGAGTGGATGTGGTATAAAGTAAAGGACACTGCAACCTCGTTGGTTCCTGCTAAAGAGGAGAAAAAGGAATAAGGAATAGAAGCTGGGAGGGGGCACCGTTTTTCATTTACGGTGACTTCGCTCAGCTTTATTTTTTAAAGAAAAGGGGAACCATTTTTCATGATTCGTTTTTCCTATGTAAATTTCTCACACTAGTTTTTAGATGTATCATTTAAAAGATGGTATACTATTAAGGTTATTGTATAAAGATTGTAATTGGTATTTGGAGTAATACTGACTGGAGGAAACAACATGTCTTTAACCAATTTGACTGTTTGGGACTATGTAGTAAATTTCATTGATATTCTCCTTGTATGGTTTGTGATATATAAATTGTTAACTATTATTCGAGGCACGAAGGCTATTCAGCTGCTAAAAGGAATTTTTGTAATTGTCATTGTAAAAAGCTTAAGCAACCTGTTTGGTTTCAATACACTCGGATGGTTAATGGCACAAGTCATGAATTGGGGAGTATTGGCGATTCTCGTCATTTTTCAACCTGAACTGAGAAGGGCACTTGAACAATTAGGACGCGGGAAGCTCTTTGCAAGGGGCACCGTTCCAGAAGAGAATCAGCAAGAGCGTTTAGTTGAAGAAATCCTAAAGGCGTCCACCTATATGGCAAAAAGGCGTATTGGAGCCTTGATTACGATAGAAAAAGGTACGGAGCTTGGGGATTATGTTGAAACGGGGATACCCCTAAAATCATATATTTCTTCAGAATTGCTCATTAATATCTTCATCCCTAATACGCCGCTCCATGATGGCGCAGTTATTTTACAAAATAACCAGGTGGCGGCTGCAGCATGCTATTTGCCATTATCAGAGAGTCCATTTATTTCAAAGGAGCTTGGCACACGGCATAGGGCAGCCATAGGCATGAGTGAAGTTACGGATAGTCTTACGATTGTCGTTTCAGAAGAAACGGGAGGGATATCCGTCACTAAAAACGGGGAACTTTACCGGGATTTGAATCAAGAATCATTTAAGGCCATGCTTACAAGTGAACTGGTAGTGGAAAACATCAAATCAACTTCCTCAAGCATCTTTAACTGGAGGGGGAAAAAGAATGGATAAATTCACCAATAGCGCTTGGTTTATGAGAATCGTAGCTTTTGCATTGGCAGCACTTTTGTTCATTTCCATTAACTTTGAGATGGAGTCGGATAAAAAATCGCTTGGTTTATCGACAGCGCCTGAAATCAGTACGGAGACCATCGAAAATGTACCGGTTGAAGTCTACTATGACCGTGAAAATCTAGTGGTGAGCGGAGTGCCTGAGACGGTTGATGTTACGCTTAAGGGAGCAAAAAGCCTCTTGATAAATGCGAAAAACCAAAGGGACTTTAAAGTGTATGTAGACCTTTCTGATCCTGCAATCTCAATGGGGGACAGAACTGTCACATTTAAAATAAGTGAGTTGAATGAAAAGTTAGTGGCGACGATCGATCCGGAATATGCCGAAGTCAACGTTCAGGAACGGGTGACGAAGGAATTCTCCGTTGAAGCCGAGTATAATAGCTCATTACTTGAAGAGGGATATACTGCTGGTCAGCCAACAGTCAGCCCGAAAACTGTCAAAATAACGGGTGCTAAAGGTGCGATTGAACAAATTTCGTATGTAAAGGCAAACCTTGAAATAAGTAAGGGACTTAGCGAAACGGTGAACGCCAAGGCAACCGTTAAAGCCCTGGACAGGGACTTGAATAAGCTGGATGTCACGATCGAGCCATCTTCAGTTGCCGTTTCTTTAAAAGTGAGCATTCCTTCCAAGACGGTTTCGATAGAACCGAAGCAAACTGGCAAGGCAAAGGATGGCATCAGGATCACAAGTATGAGTGTCGACCCAGAAGAGGTCACCTTATTCGGTTCGGAATCGGACCTGGAGAAAATAGATGAAATAAATCTTCCTGTAAATATCTCGAAAATAGATGGTGATACAGAACTGGAACTCGATCTTAATAAACCGGAAAGTGTACAAAAAATGTCCTTGGGTAAGGCAAAGGTCAAGATTCGCACCGAGAAAGTTGATGTGGATGAAGAGAGTGCAGAGCCAGTCGTAGAAGAGGAAGAACCTGATACTGAACAAAAACAAGAAGAGCAAGTAGTCGAAGAAGAAGCAGAAAAAGAAAAAGATGAAACGGCTGCCATTGAGTCTAAAACTTTCAACAATATACAAATTGTGCCTGTGGGCATACAGGATGACCAAGATGCCGAATTGGAATCCGATGTAACTAGCATCACTTTGCTTGGTGAGGCGGATGATTTGAAGAAAATAACTAAAGACGACATTAATCTTACAGTAGATGTGAGTAATTTAGATGAAGGTACGCATGATGTGGATTTGGCGGTATCAGTGCCTAAGGGAATGGAATGGGAACTGGATTCTGAAACGATTTCGGTCACCATCACACAAAAAGACGAAGAGACATGACCTTGCTTTAACAACATCATTTAATTCAGTAACGATTTGAAGAAGGAGCGATAAAGATGGGTAAATATTTTGGAACAGACGGAGTAAGGGGTATAGCGAATAGCGAATTAACACCGGAGTTGGCATTTAAACTAGGCCGTTTTGGTGGCTATGTCCTTACTAGAAATACAGAAAAACCCAAAGTGCTGATAGGGCGCGATACTCGTATTTCAGGTGAAATGCTGGAAGGTGCGCTTGTTGCCGGTCTTTTATCCATTGGGGCTGAAGTGATGCGCCTTGGGGTCATTTCGACACCGGGAGTTGCCTATTTAACAAAGGCCTTAAGTGCTGAAGCAGGTGTCATGATTTCCGCTTCGCATAATCCGGTAGCGGATAATGGCATTAAATTCTTTGGACCGGATGGGTTTAAGTTATCCGATGATCAAGAAGCGGAAATTGAAGCACTATTAGATATGGAAAAGGATGAACTTCCACGCCCGGTTGGCGGAGATTTAGGCCATTTGAACGATTATTTCGAAGGAGGGCAAAAGTATCTCCAGTACTTGAAACAATCAGTGGATGAAGACTTTACAGGCATTCATGTTGCTCTTGATTGTGCACATGGGGCGACATCTGCCTTGGCCATGCATCTGTTTGCAGATCTTGATGCAGACATCTCTACAATGGGGGCATCACCCAATGGCTTGAACATTAATGATAAGGTAGGTTCCACCCACCCTGAAGCACTTGCTGAATTCTTAAAAGAAAAAGGTGCGGATGTTGGACTTGCTTTCGATGGTGACGGCGACCGTGTCATTGCCATAGATGAAAAAGGAAATATAGTGGACGGCGACCAAATCATGTATATCTGTGCGAAATACTTGAAGGAAAATAACCGTCTGAAACAGGGAACAGTGGTTTCTACGATCATGAGCAACCTTGGTTTTTATAAAGGTCTTGAAGAGCATGGCATACAAAGCGCCCAGACGGCAGTGGGGGACCGCTATGTGGTCGAGGAGATGCGAAAAGGCGGCTATAACCTTGGCGGTGAACAATCCGGACATATCATCTTCCTGGACTATAACACGACAGGTGATGGCTTATTGACGGGCTTACAGCTTGTGAACATCATGAGCGAAACCCAAAAAACCTTATCGGAGCTTGCTGGCGAGATGAAGAAATATCCACAAACGCTGATCAATGTCAGAGTTACCGATAAACACGCTGTAACCGATAATGAAAAGGTACAGGAAGTCATCAAGGCTGTTGAAGGGGAAATGAACGGAAATGGCCGTATTTTGGTGAGACCATCCGGTACTGAACCGCTAGTCCGTGTTATGGCTGAAGCACCGACAGTTGAGGAATGCACTAATTATGTGGATCGGATCGTCGCAGTTGTAATAGCGGAAATGGGAATAAACGAATAACCAATCCTATGCATAAAAGGAACGAAATTTCCTTTTATGCATATTTTTATAAAGAAGTTCTTTTTCGCAGGTCTTGGTAATAAAGAATTGACCTATGTCCCTTGTTTAAGGTATGATTATCCTGATTTACAACTCATTTTCTAGAAAATGGTTGTTTTAAAAAGGAGGGTAGGCAAGGAGAAACAGATTCACAAAAGCGCCTGAACTAAGTCTGGACGAGAAATGGCTTAGTTGACGAGGAGGAGGTTTATCGAATGATCGGCGGATACCTCCCGGCTGAAGTGCACAGCCGCAATAATTCCAATCTTAAAACAGTAGGGCAACTTACTGCACAAAGGGTTGGAAATGCACAATGGGAAAAAGTGCTTTAGGGCATTTCCTTTATAAAAATATATATCAGAGATGAGGGGGCAGGGATGCCCCCGTGCATTCCTGTTCCCTCGAATCGGTTGGAGGAACAGAAATTATGTGTGGAATTGTTGGATATATTGGACTTAACGATGCAAAGGAAATTTTATTAAAAGGTCTTGAAAAACTTGAATATCGCGGTTATGACTCTTCAGGGATTGCTGTGAGAAATGAAGCAGGCGTGACAATCTTTAAGGAAAAGGGAAGGATCGCGGACTTACGAGCAGCCGTGGATGAAAATACTCTGGCACATACCGGAATTGGACATACGCGCTGGGCCACCCATGGTGTGCCAAGCCGTGAAAATGCCCATCCTCACCAAAGTAATTCAGGTCGATTGACTTTAGTTCATAATGGGGTCATTGAAAACTATGCGATTCTAAAACGTGAATATTTGAAGGATGTTGCCTTTAAAAGTGAAACGGATACGGAAGTCATCGTTCAACTGATAGAAAAGTTCGTGAACGAGGGCACGGAAGTGGAAGAGGCGTTCCGTCAAACACTCACACTATTAGAGGGTTCATATGCAATTGCCCTATTGGATGCTGAAAATGATGAAACCATCTTAGTCGCAAAAAATAAAAGCCCGCTGCTGATCGGTGTCGGAAAAGACTTTAACGTTGTCGCTTCGGATGCAATGGCTATGCTGCAAGTCACAGATCAATTCCTTGAACTGATGGATAAGGAAATGGTTATCGTGACAAATGAAAAGGTAACGATCAAGAACCTTTCCAACGAAGAAGTCATGCGTGCTCCATACACTGCTGAACTGGATGCAAGTGATATTGAAAAAGGTACGTATCCTCACTATATGCTCAAGGAAGTCGACGAGCAGCCAGCTGTCATACGTAAAATCATTCAAGCTTACCAAAATGAAGAAGGTAAACTTGCAATCGATTATAACATTACTGAAGCCGTAAGTGAGGCTGACCGTATTTATATCATTGCTTGCGGAACCAGCTATCATGCAGGGTTGATTGGTAAGCAATTCATCGAAAAAATGACTGAAATTCCGGTTGAGGTACATGTGGCATCGGAATTCACTTACAATATGCCGTTATTATCGAAAAAACCGTTATTCATCTTCATTTCACAAAGTGGTGAAACTGCAGATAGCCGTGCCGTATTAGTGTCCATCAAAGCGCTTGGTCATAAAGCCCTGACCATCACGAACGTACCTGGCTCTACATTGTCACGTGAAGCGGATTATACGCTCTTGCTGCATGCTGGCCCTGAAATTGCCGTTGCCTCTACAAAGGCCTACACAGCTCAAGTGGCGGTCTTATCAATCTTGGCAAATGTAACTGGCCAATTCCGTAACATGGAGTATGGTTTCGACCTTGTAAAAGAGCTTGGAATCGTAGCGACGGCAATGGAAGCCCTATGTGATTCGAAAGAAGAGATGGAAGAAATCGCCCGTGAATATTTGTCCGTTACGAGAAACTGTTTCTTCATCGGCCGTTCCCTTGACTACTATGTAGTGCTTGAAGGGGCCCTTAAGCTGAAGGAAATTTCATACATCCAGGCTGAAGGCTTTGCTGGCGGAGAGCTTAAACATGGAACGATCGCCTTGATTGAAGAAGGTACTCCTGTCATAGCTCTTGCTACGCAAGCAGGCGTCAACCTAAGCATCCGTGGTAATGTGAAGGAAGTGGTTGCCCGAGGCGCCAACCCTTGCATCATTTCCATGAAGGGGCTTGAAGAAGAGGATGACCGTTTCGTCATCCCGGAAGTGAATGAACTATTAACACCCCTTATCTCTGTTATCCCGCTGCAGCTCATTGCTTACTACGCAGCCTTGCATCGCGAATGTGACGTGGATAAACCGCGTAATCTTGCGAAAAGTGTAACGGTTGAGTAAGTTGGAATGAATGCAATGTATGTTGTTGAAAGACAACAAAGTCGGGTACTGAACAACAAAGTTGGGTACCCGATATAAAGATTAAGCACTAGAAGCATAGGGTTATATCCTATGCTTCTTTTTTTATATATAATACTTTTTTAGCGGATAAATAACTAACTCAGCCGAGGACTTCAACAAATATTGATGTTGTGGATTACCTTACAGAGGATGTTGAAGGTGCAAAAGAGTTACAGTTGGATCTCCCTGAAACAGGAGTGTGCAGTATGAATCTAGCTTCTAGTTGCTGCTATTCTGTTACTTCAGCAACTGAATCAAAGGATAGTTCTTCCTGTGGTAGTCCTGTTCTAACGAGATTGGTAATTAAAAATAATTCATGTTACGAATAAACCAAAAGACCAGCCTGGATATTAGGCTGGTCTTTTAAATTTATCCTTTTTATTTCGAGATACAGTATTAATTTACTTTTGGATAAGATTGTTAATCTTATTGTTGGTTTAAAACAAATAGAAGAGACCACCTATTTGAAGTGAACCCAAAAAGTTAGAAGTAGGCATGTAACTTTTATACATAGTTAACGTCTAACAAAAAAAGGTGGGATTAACGTGAAAGTTAAGAAATTATACGCTATATTGATGCTGCTCTTACTTATAGTAGGAGGTTGTTCGAATGAAACCAAAGAAGAACCACCAGAAGTGAAAGTGAAAATAAACGATGTAAATATCGAAACAGCTAGAGGTACTTATCAGTGGGAAAAAAAGAGTTTCCTCTCCAATACGACGGTTATCGCCGATGCTGCTGCACCCTTTCAAATTGCTGAAGATATGAAAGCGGAAATAGTTGAACAAAGTTCAGTTGCAAATGTAGAGTTTAATGATGGCTCCCAACCACAATTACAGGCTTATTTATGGGAAGAAGAAAAACGTGGCGAAGAATTACCTTTGAATCAACACAACATAACCTTACCGTCGGAAAAAGGAAAGTATGTAATTGAAATGAACGCTAAATGGTCAAATGGAGACTCCTCTTATACTTTTGTCGTAGAGGTACGATAATACAGGATTTTTTCCTCAACGAACGGATGCCAAATATCCAATCAGTACCCGACTTGTTAAGTAGATCTAAATAAAGATTAACTGTTTATAAAAAGTTGCGAAGCTTTACCCCTTTGGCTATGATTAGCCAAAGGGGTATTTTTTATGTTTATAACAACGAGAACCTCTCAAGTTGACAAGTGGTTCAAAGCAGGCCAAGGAATGGGAAACGGTGTGCAGTGACAATAAAGTTGTTTAATGCATTCTATCAATCAGTAGGTAATCACGGCATCCATAGAGCAAAGTTAAAGACCTTCCTATGGCGCATTGTTGAAAGAAATACATAAGGCATTAAATGTAGGCGATGTTGAAAATGAAGACTTCATAAAAAAATTTTAATTTAGGAGAGAATGACATGGAAGTTTTTGCAGAATTTTTAGCGAATATTGATAACCCGCAACATAGGGAACGAACGGAAGAAGTCTTGGCTTGGGTAACTAAGAAATTTCCAAATTTAATGCCGAAAATTGCGTGGAATCAGCCTATGTTTACCGATCATGACACATATATCATTGGCTTTAGCGTAGCCAAACATCATTTGGCTGTTGCCCCTGAAAAGGCAGGGATTGATCATTTTTCAGAAGAAATCGTGCAGGCTGGCTATGATCACACCAAGCAGTTGGTACGTATCAAGTGGGACAGTCCGGTTGATTACTCATTACTTGAGAAAATGATAGAGTATAATATTTTTGATAAGGCAGACTGTTCAACTTTTTGGCGGAAATAAAAAAACGGATTATTAATGGTGAACAGAACCTCTATTAAAGTGTCCATTATTCGGGTTCTGTTCATATAAGAAGTGGGATCATGTGGGTCCTGAGGTTATAAGATCTCCATATCTGCAGTCTGATCTAGCTCCATAAATAGTTAAAAGTTCAAAAAAAGCACAGGGAGTTCAAAATTTGGAACTCCTTGTGCTTTTGGTTTTTGATAAAATCGAGATATACAAATATTACAACCAAACTACTTTAAGATATTTATTAAAGGGGGATAAAATAAGTTGAAAAAAGTGCAAATACAAACCTTTATTCTAAAAAAGGGCTTCTTTGAAATTATCGTATAACAAAGGGGTAAAAATGGATACTGATATTAAGCAAAATCATCGCTTTATATTATATATAACGATACTAATTATGATTATTTTTCCTTTTACACAACTTATATTACAAGAACTTTCTTTGCAAATAAGCAAACAATTATTTTTCTTTTTAAGTAAACTGGTTATTATCTATGTGCTTTTTCTTTTCTTAAAAAAGAAAAAAGTAACCTTATCTAGCATTAGGCTAAAAAAGGTACATATAAAATATATTCTTCTTGGTATTTTAATGGGTATTACCGTTCACATGATAACTATGTTTTTTGGTAGGATTCAATATTATCTACTAACTGGGGAATGGCTTACTGCTGAAAAAATTGTTGGTACACTTATGGAGAGTAATGAAAACATAAGTTTTTACAGCATTATGATGATTGGCTTTTCAGTGGCGATTAGTGAAGAAATTCTTTTTAGGGGTATATTATTAAAACAATATCAGAGAATGAACATAAAGTCGGCCATAATTTTAAGTGCACTTATTTTTAGCATTTATCATATGACGGTGGGAAACTTGGTTTTTGCATTTGTAATGGGTATCTCTTTTGCACTATTAACCATCTATACTGGAAGTATCGTACCGGCTATCTTTTATCATTTTGTAGTGAATGAAATAATGAGGATCATCATGCATTTCCCGGAAAAGGTTACTGAAACTTATTTTAAAGTAATGGTGTCTCCAATTACCACCATAACTGGTTTAATACTTTTTCTATCTATATCAACTTACTTATTTATAAAAGTAAGAAAAAATAATCATTTTCAAAGTGAAAAAGTTATGTTCTTTGATAGATACATTATTTTGTTGTTTTTGATGTATGTTATTTTCCTGACAATATATATTATAAAGGTTAAATATGCCGCCAATCCCTGAGGACTACTTTCATAAATAAATCTCTTTTATAGCTCAAAAGTAGCACAAGGAGTTCCAAAATTGCTATTGATTTTTGATAAAGTGAAGATATAAAAAATATTGCAACCAAACTACTTTAAGATATTTATTAAAGGGCTTTATTTGTGAACCTTTATACAAAAACATCAAACGCTCCTATCATGCCTGTAAAAACTGCCACCGTCTCAGGAAGTAATTCTAATACGGAGCCTTCATTGGTGATGATCGGTTTTGGCGGACTTTCAGAAGAAGAGATAGAAAAAGGAATTGCCGTACTTCGAAATGCTTGGTTTTCTGAAATGTAAATTAATGGAAGCTCGACCTCGAACTCATCTTAAAACAAAGTGGAAAGTAACGTTCAAATTTTAATTCCTCAAAAAGCTATCCAGGATAGGTGATTTTATTTAGCTTTCATTTAATTCTACGGAAGGCCAAAAATGTGGTCGGATTAATCTGAAGCAACAATAACTACAAACAGATTTAAACCAGCTGACAAGTCAGCTGGTTTTTATGAAATAGGAAGCAGAATCGTAAAAGTAGTTCCCTTTTCGAGTTCACTTTCCACGGATATGGTCCCTTCATGCATCTCTATAATTCTTTTCACGATGGATAGACCTAGACCGCTGCCGCTTTTTGAGCGTTCCCTTGCCAGGTCTGCTTTATAGAATCGCTCGAATATATGGAACTGGTCGGTTTCGGAAATGCCAATTCCATTGTCGGATATCGTTATGGATGCCAGGCTATCAATCTGTTGTAATCGAATCGTGATCTTTCCGCGATGGCGGGTGAATTTGATACTATTGTGTATTAAATTTGTCCATACTTGGCTCATTAAATCCTGGTCTGCAACTATTGGAACCTTTTCTAACAATATATCCAATTCGAGTTCTTTTTCCAACCAAGCGGGTTCACAAGCCAAAATGATGGTTCGTATTTGCTGATCCAGCCGGAAATCTGTCCTTTCAAAAGGATGATGGTCGGATTCAAGGGATGTAAGCTTTAGAAGGTTATCACTTAATTTAGATAATCTCCGGCTCTCTGTCTCAATTATATTAAGATAATGATTTCGTTCTTCGGTTGTCAGCTTATTAAATTGAAGAGCCTGGGCAAATCCTACAATGGAGGTAAGGGGCGACTGTATTTCGTGTGAGACGTTAGAAATGAATTCCTGCCGCATTTCCTCCATTTGCTTCAATTGCTTGGCCATGTGATTGAAGTGGTTAATGATATCCGTCATTTCGTTTCTCTTTCCCATTTTAAAATCCAATTGTACATTATAATCGCCATTTGCTATTTTCCTTAAGGCATCTATGATCTCGAGGTAAATATTTACCCGTTTATTGTGATGGATAGCGCGGATAAGGTAACCGATGGATATCATGATTGCGATGCTTGTCATGATAGTGGCCAGAAACCGAACATAATCGGTTAACCTTAAGGGCAATAGTTCAATGATATAATAACCGGCGGAAAAGCAAATTGAAATAAACGTAACAAAAAACAGCGTGCCAAACATTTGTTTGAAAAATCGATTGCTTCTCATCTCGTTATCTCCAAACGGTAGCCCAATCCCCAAATCGTTTTAATCCGGAAGGGGAATTCGGATTCAGGAAACCGTTCCCTCACTCTTTTAATATGAACATCGACAGTTCGTTCATCACCTTCATAATCATAGCCCCAAATGTCTTCGATAAGACCTTCCCTGGAAAAAGTTTTTCCAGGATAGCTTGCTAATTTAAACAACAATTCGAATTCTTTTAATGGAATCGTATATTCCTGTTCTTTGAATGACATTTCATGAGTATTGCGATTCATCTTTAATTCGCCGATATTTAATGTTTGTGAAATAGTGATTTTATAGCGTTTTAGTAATGCCTTTATTCTCAGATCCAATTCGATCGGTTCAAATGGCTTTACAAGATAATCATCTGCCCCAAGCCCGAAACCTTTTATTTTCTGTGTTGTTTCCCCTTTCGCAGTCAGCATTAAAATGGGGATATCACTAAATTCTCGTAACTCCTTGCATAATTGCCATCCATCCATGTTAGGCATCATAATGTCGATGACTGCCAAATCGATTTTCACTTTTTCCATTACTTTCAATGCTTGCAGTCCATCTGAGGCCTCATATAGATCGAATCCTTCTTTTCTTAACAACAGGTTTATAAGTTCGCGAATATGTGCATCATCATCGACTATCAATATTTTTGTCATCCTTCTTCTTTCCTTTCGGTGAATTAGGCCAGTTCAAGTTTGTGCAACTGTTGTTGGGCAAACTCGCGGTATAATGAATGCGTATTATACAGCTCTTTATGTGTTCCGCTGCCTGTTATTTTCCCTTTTTCAAGGAAGATGATTTGATCTGAACCGATAACGGTCGATAGGCGGTGGGCGATGACTATTGTTGTTCTGCCTTTCATTAAATCATTCAATGCCTGTTGAACCACTTTTTCTGATTTGCTGTCTAGGCTGGAGGTAGCTTCATCAAGCATTAATATTTTGGGGTTTCTTAAAAATGCACGGGCGATTGCGATTCTTTGTCTTTGACCGCCTGATAATTTCATGCCCCTTTCACCAACCTCTGTATCATATCCGTTCGGAAGCTCAGAAATGAACTGATCTGCATACGCCATTTTAGCCACTTGATTTAATTCCTCATCCGTTATATCCCGTTCGATGCCATAACAAATATTAACTCGAATTGTACCTGATACAATCGGGCTTTCTTGTGAAACATATCCAATCTGGCTTCTCCATGAAAACAGTGTGAAATCATTGATGGATTTCCCGCCTATGGAAATGGACCCTTGCTGTGGTTTGTAAAATCGCTCGAATAATGAAAAAAGGGTCGTTTTTCCGCTGCCGCTTGGGCCGACAATTGCAGTGACCTTTCCGGCTTCAACGTTAAAGCTTATATCTTTAAGTACCTGTTCTCCATTATTATAACTATAGTTCAGGTTCTCCACGCTGATAGATTGACTCATATTTTGAACGGGCTGCTTCGCATCTTCTTCTTCCACTGAATCCAGAATGGAAATGATGCGCTCTGTTGCACCCGTTGCTTTTTGGAATTGTGTAAAGAAACTGGCTAATTGAGCCATTGGCATGATTATTTGGAAAAGATACATGATGAATGCAACTAGAGCTCCAGCTGTCAGGGCTCCTGAAGAAACGCGCATTCCACCATAACCTAAAATCAGCACGA
The DNA here is from genome assembly GCF_040250305.1 of Peribacillus frigoritolerans. NCBI lineage: Bacteria > Bacillati > Bacillota > Bacilli > Caryophanales > Bacillaceae > Peribacillus > Peribacillus frigoritolerans. The sequence goes on from NZ_CP158190.1 coordinate 187,723, forward strand.
GTAATGCCATCATCACAAAACTCATTAGCGGCGCAATCAACGCTTGGATTTTAGCCTCTTTTAATCCGAATTGAAATAATTTATGGATGCCTTTTTTTCCATTTTGATATTCCAAAGCTTCTGCATTCGAAGCTTTAACAAGGCGTATTTCCGTTAGCACCTGCTGAAGGACTGCGGTGAAGCTTGCTGTTTCGTCCTGCATCCCTTTTGAAATTTTATGCATTTTTTTCCCTAATGGCATTAATATCAAAACAGAGAGTGGAATTGCAGTGAACATCAATAATGTCATTTTCCAATCCAGTACGAATAACACGATCATGGAGCCTACGATGGAAATGATTCCAGTAACGAAATTTGAGAGGTGTTCAGAGATTAATCCCTTCACTACAGTCGTATCATTTGTCATTCGGCTGACTGTTTCTCCCGATGGATGTTCATCAAAATAACTCACGGGTAATACGAGTAATTTTTTCCATAGTTGATCGCGGATACCCGCCACTACAGATTGACCGATCCGATTTAATAAATAGATGGAAAATCCACTGGCCAATGCTTGAACAATGATGGCAAGAACGAGAAGTGTGATCCGTTCAGTGCTTAGTGAACTGATTGAAAAATCATTAATTAGATTTTTTGTGAATAAAGGGACCAATAAACCTACACCTGTTGTACCTAGGCTTAATGCTAATGCAATCCCTATCATTAGTTTAGAAGGCTTCGTCTGTTGAACCAACCGAATGAACTGGCGCCATCCTTTTTGATTTTTTGCTTCTGACATATGTAAATACATCCTTTCTTGGTTTTCATTACAGAGAAGTATATAAAGAAGTTATGAATTGAATATGAACTAGTCTTAGTTATTCCACGAAAATTCTGGTGAACCTTTTCTGAATGGTAAAGTTGAAAAAATATGGCGGACACTTAAAATAGTGTCGGCTTTTTTTAATGAAAAGAAAAGAAAATTAAATATTCGATGGTTAACGGTAAGGGAGATGTATAAGGATCTCAAGACTAGGTTGGGTAGGTAAAAAGATATAGTGATATTTTGATTTTTAATTCATTTTTAATAATAAATACCTATATAAGCTAAAAACTTACCTGTTTTAACCGATTAAATATGGAGATACAAAAAACAGTATAAGTTAGGTGGAAAAAATGATTATTTTGAATGAGTCCATTGTGTCGCCAATTCTTCTAAAGGTGTTAGAGGAAAAGCAAATTCCAGTGCTGGAACAAGGGCAATGGGGAGACAGATTAACATCAGAAAAGCTAAACATTCAAAAGGATACAGAATTTTTCAAGTCCATGGAAATGGACAAAAGGATTCTTACAAACTCTGAAAATGGCATAACATTATTAGGTCATTTTCAACCGAATAGTAATGAATACATTTGGTCAAAGTTATTGAAGGATAAGAGTCAGGTACGAAATTTGACAAAATCTTTATATCCTGATTTCTATTTCCAAGATATTGATTTATCCATTATTAGTGACCTGGATAAAAATCAAATACCGTTTCCGGTAGTTATCAAACCCAATATTGGCTATTCAAGTGTAGGGGTGCACAAAGTCAAGAATGAGCAGGATTGGGATATTGCCGTGAACCAGCTTAAAGCGGATTTACTTCATTCTGATGGATTATATGATTCAGAGGTGATCGGTTCCCAGACCGTTTTAATAGAAGAGTGGATTCAGGGTGAAGAGTATGCCATTGATGGTTATTACAATCAAGATGGTGAACCGGTCATTTTGAATGTCTTTAAACGACTATTCAAGGATGATTACGATACTTCCGATCGAATTTATTATACTTCGAAGTTGGCCATTAATGAAATCTATCATGATGCACTAAAGTTCATGAGGAATATTCAAACGGTCCTTCCCCTTAGGAATTACCCGGTACACTTTGAAATTCGCAAAAAAGGAAACCGGGTGATACCCATCGAAATCAACCCCTTGCGTTTTGCCGGGGCGGGTACAACGGATCTAGGTTACCATGCCTATGGAATGAATATGTATGAACACTATTTTTCAGGAACGAAACCGGATTGGAATCGGATATTGAAAGAGATGGACGATCATATATATAGCTTTTTCTTTGCAGAGGTTCCACTGGAAATAAATCTGGAAGATGTTGCACGTATTGATCATGAAGGACTTCGTCATGAATTCGAACATGTTTTGGAATATAGGCAGCTTCCTTTCCAAAATGACCGGAGCATGGCCATCATCTTTTATAGAAGTGAGGATTTGAATAAAAATCTCCAATTGCTTCATTTGGATTTAATACCATATTTGACTATAAAACACCTGGTTTTCAACTAAGGGGGGCATGGAAATGAGATTTTCAAAGCTGAATCCTAAAAAATCTCTATTGGCAAAACTATTCTTGTTTTATATTATTCCTTTCGTACTTTTCGCAGGGGCCATGGGCCTTTGCTTTTCCTATATTACTAATAAAATGATCAATGAGAATGTCCTTCCGCAATTCGATGATCGTCTTTCTGAAAATGCCCACAGTTTGGCAGCAAGCCTCAATCCCACTTTGATAAACAAGGCTTCGGAACGGGGAGAAGAGATTAAGCGGGAGTTGGATGCCTTTGTTAAAGATAAAAAGGGAATCGAATATGTTTATGTTTTGAAGCGGGAGAACGATGCCGACATGATTGTAGCCTTGAACGGAAGCGAGGACTACATGGTGGAATCCCCCTTCACGCCGGAACAGGCAAAATCGATAAATGGAAAAGAAGATGTATTAAGTGAAATATATAAAGATAAGTGGGGTACACACAAGTCATACTTTACGCCAATCGATGGAACGGATGCGATTGTCGGAATCGATATGGATGCAAAATTCATTGATGAATTGAAAAGCACAATGATATTCTATAATATCTTATTTCTGGCAAGTGCCATTATATTGGGTGTGTTATGCGCCGTTGTCATCGGGAAAAAGATTTCGGGACCCGTCAATGAACTTGTTGGTTACACGAATGAAATGGCAAAAGGGGACTTAAGTAAATCGATTCCAGTTGGTAGACAGGATGAGATTGGCGATCTGTCAAATGGATTTGAAGATATGAGATTAAGTTTGGCGCATATTATCCAGAATGTCCGTGAACATGCTCAAACGATGAATCAAACGACAGTGTCCATTCAGCAATCTTTTGAAGAGATGGTGGAATCCTATGGCCAGATAGTGACGGGGACAACGGAAGAAGCAAAAGCTTCGGAAGAACGTGCACATCATATTGACCGAATTTCCAATATGATCAGTGACTTATCTGATACAATCCGTTTGATGAACGAGCAAACGAATGAAATGAATGAATTTACGATGCATACGAATACACTTGCTGAACAAGGAAGTAAGCAAGTGCAAGATGTAACGAGCCAGATGGATAAAATCATGGAAAATGGCCAAGCGAACAAAGCCAATTTGGTGAGCCTGGAAGAGGATGTAGTGAAGATAAATGAAGTGATTGGTCTAATTAGAGTGATTGCTTCTCAAACGAACCTGCTATCCCTGAATGCTTCCATTGAAGCGGCACGGGCGGGAGATGCGGGCAGAGGTTTTGCCGTAGTCGCTCAAGAGGTGCAAAAATTGGCTGTGCAAACAGATGAATCCATCGATATCATTTCAGAATCCATTATGCGGATTAATGAACAAACAGCCAAAGTCATCCAAAATAATGATGAGAGTTTTCAGGATATATTAAATGGTGTTTCCTTAGTGGAAAACAATGGCGAGATTTTCAATAAGATATTTGAATCCGTAGAGAAATTGCTGAAAGGAACAGAACAATTAGCCGCCCATTCGAAAAAAATCAATGAGTCTTCGGATGAAAGCCTGGCATCCATTCAGGAAATTGCGGCGATTTCAGAAGAAGGAGTCGCAACGACGGAGCAAATCTCGGCCGCTGCCATTCAACAAAGTACCATAATGACTGGATTGAAGGAACAAAATCAAGATTTAGCAAATGAATCGGCAATTTTAGAAGAAATGGTCGAAAAGTTCATTACCGAAAAATAAATATTTGATGTAAACATCTACAAAAACCTTTCGTTATAACGAGAGGTTTTTGTTTGGAGTAATGCATGTAAGAGTTCATGTGTAATAGATAGAGTCACTTTCATTACAGCTTATTTTTTCATCGAATTGAGAGAGTATTAAAAATTGCTGGAAAAAAGTTTATCCAAACCATTTGCAATCGCTACCATTTAATGTTATGCTTAGTCTTAATTATTTTTGTTCGGTACTAAGGATACTAAAAGTACTACTTTTCGTTTTCGATGATGACTTAGAGCAAGGATAGTAATACATTGTGCTTAGATGCACTAGGAGGCAACAACAATGGAACAAGGTAAAGTAAAATGGTTTAACGCAGAAAAAGGTTTTGGATTCATCGAACGCGAAAACGGAGACGACGTATTCGTACATTTCTCAGCTATCCAAAGCGAAGGTTTCAAATCTTTAGACGAAGGCCAAGAAGTTACTTTTGAAGTAGAACAAGGTCAACGCGGACCTCAAGCTTCTAACGTTCAAAAAGCATAATTTCAATAACAAAAAAAGACGGATCCTTGTTATAGGGTCTGTCTTTTTTTTGCTTTGTGAAAATACATAACAAAAAACCCTGCTAAACGATAAGCAGGGTAAATGGTACAAGTAAAGTAAAACGCTTAAAAAGGTTTGACTAAGTATATCATAGTTTTTCTAAAAAATACTAAATTAAATATATTATACTTTTCATGGTATCGATAGGTAATTACTGAAATCATTGAATTGAAGGGACATGAAGGAATTCATGTCCCTTCTTTTTTCGCCTGAAGATAGGCAAGAGGACATCTTAGCAAAATTCCAGGGGAGCAACTCCGAAGTGAAACAAAAAAACGATGGCCCACATATAAAGACATATAGGGCACTTTCACTAACTTGGTGGAAGGAGGAAAGATTCCAATACATTCAAATATAGATTTGAATATTCAGGGAATTGTGTTATATTATAATCAAACGAAGATTTGAATGAGAGGTGTGAGAAGATGACGGAACTAAAAGATATATGTGATGTTCATCTGCATGATGAAGTGAAGGTTAATCGCATTCAAGTAGAAATGGGCCAGGTGGATATATCCAGCATGTCGAAGCTGTTTAAAGTTATAGGCGATGAAAATAGGGCGAAGATAGCTTATGCGCTCTGTACGGACGAGGAATTGTGTGTGTGCGATCTGGCCAATATCATTGGTGCTTCGATGGCAACAACGTCACATCATCTTCGGACCCTTTATAAACACGCAATCGTAAAATACCGAAAAGAAGGAAAGTTGGCTTTTTATTCTTTGGATGATCACCATATAAAGCAATTGATTCTCATTGCGTTAGAACATCAGCAGGAGGTAAGGGTCGATGGCTGAGTCCCCGATGAAAACATATCGTATCCAGGGTCTATCCTGCACGAATTGTGCGGCTAAATTTGAGAACAATGTCCGTGAACTAGAGGGTGTGAATGATGCCAAAATCAACTTTGGTGCGTCGAAGATTGCGGTACAGGGCAGCGCGACCATTGAAGAGATTGAAAAGGCGGGAGCCTTTGATAATCTGAAGATCCGCGGTGAACAGGAACAGGTAACGCAAAAGGAACCATTTTGGAAGCAAAAAGAAAATATTAAAGTGGTGTCTTCGGTTATCCTATTGCTGGTCAGCTGGATATTGGATAATCGATATGCTGATGGAAGCATCATGCCGGTTATCGGTTATGCGGCTGCAATTATAGTTGGAGGATATTCATTATTTATCAATGGTTTGAAAAACCTTGTAAGGCTCCGCTTTGATATGCACACCCTTATGACGGTTGCCATCATCGGGGCGGCAGTGCTTGGTGAATGGGGCGAGGGCGCTACCGTCGTCATTCTATTTGCGATAAGTGAAGCATTGGAAAAATATTCGATGGATAAAGCCCGTAATTCCATCGAATCATTAATGAACATCGCACCTAAAGAAGCCTTGATCCTGAGAGGGCATCACGAAATGATGGTTGCTGTTGATGAGATTGAAGTGGGCGACATCATGATCGTTAAACCGGGTCAAAAGCTTGCAATGGATGGCCGGATCATGAAAGGGGCCTCGACACTTAATCAAGCAGCCATTACTGGGGAATCCGAGCCGGTTTTTAAAACGGTTGAGGGTGAAGTGTTTGCCGGAACCTTAAATGGTGAAGGGCTGCTCGAAGTGGAGGTCACGAAGCGGGTCGAGGATACGACGATTGCAAAAATCATCCACCTTGTTGAAGAAGCACAGGCCGAAAAGGCCCCTTCCCAAGCCTTCGTGGATAAATTCGCAAAATTCTATACGCCGGCCATCATGCTCATTGCCTTGGCCATTGCCGTATTACCCCCGATTGTGATGAACGGGGATTGGAGTGATTGGATTTACCGGGGATTGGCTGTACTGGTTGTCGGCTGTCCTTGTGCTTTGGTCATTTCTACGCCCATCGCCATCGTGACAGCTATCGGAAATGCTGCGAAACATGGTGTGCTGATTAAAGGCGGGGTCCATTTGGAGGAAGCGGGAGCCTTAAAGGCGATCGCGTTTGACAAAACGGGTACTTTAACAAAGGGCGTACCTGAAGTGACTGATTTCAAGGTGTTATCTGATGTGTTGAATGAACAGGACGTGCTGGCTATCGCTGCTGCTTTAGAAAGCAGATCACAGCACCCCCTTGCGACGGCCATTCTTCAAAAGGCGGAAAACCACGATGTGGACTATCATTCTTTATTGGTAGAGGATTTTACTGCGATCACCGGTAAAGGCATAAAAGGGAAAATCAATCAAGAAATCTATTACATTGGTAAACCCCATCTTTTTGTAGAAGAGCCAGGTATAGTTTTCTCTGATGATGTGCTTAAATTAATCAGCGGCTTTCAAAATACAGGGAAAACGGTGATGGTGCTTGGTGATCAAGTGAAGCTCCTGGCACTGATCGCAGTGTCAGATGAAATAAGGGAAAGCAGTAAGGAAGCGATTCGGAAACTGCATGAATTGGGCATTGAAAAAACGATCATGCTGACTGGCGATAATATTGGAACGGCAAAAGCAATTGGAGCGGCAGCTGGCGTTCATGAGATTGAGGCGGAGCTATTGCCGCAGGATAAATTGACCATGATCAAACGATGGAAACAAAAATATGATCGAGTGGCCATGGTAGGCGATGGTGTCAATGATGCTCCGGCCTTGGCAGCTTCCACGGTAGGAATCGCAATGGGCGGGGCGGGCACGGATACGGCCCTTGAAACTGCCGATATCGCCTTAATGGGTGATGACTTATCGAAGCTTCCTTATACAATCCGCTTAAGCCGCAAAACATTAAAAATCATAAAGCAGAACATCACGTTTTCATTGGTGATTAAAATCCTGGCCTTATTATTGATAGCCCCGGGGTGGTTAACACTTTGGATGGCGATTTTTGCCGACATGGGTGCGACGTTATTAGTTACATTGAACAGCCTTAGGTTGTTGAGAATAAAAGAATAGAATAATATGGGCTCCCTGGCGCATCTTAAGGTGCACCAGGGAGCTTTTATTTATGAACTTTCCAATTGTTTCATGTGAAACTTTGAAAAAAAGTAGTCGGTCCTCTTATTTTTTTGTTGAAAGTAAAAGGAGGTCCAATGAAAACACTTTGCTAAGGGCAGCAATCGTTATGCAAGCGATGTCGGGTATGCTACAATGTGGCTGGCTTTTAGGCAGCATGAAAGGTTTGTTTAAGTATAATATAGGGAGTAAGGTAAGTACGGAAGGGATTTGAAATGATGGAATTACAGCAAAGGGCAATCTTGGTTGGAGTTAATCTCAACGGTTCAAAGGATTTTGAGTATTCGATGGAGGAATTGGCCAATTTAACGGAAGCATGTGAGGTAGAGGTTGCAGGGACCATCACACAAAATTTGCATCGGGTGAACTCATCACATTTTATCGGTACCGGGAAGATCGAGGAAGTAAAAAATCTCGTTGAGTATAAAGAAGCTAATGTCGTCATTTTTAATGATCAGCTCTCCCCTTCGCAACTTCGTAATCTGGAGAGGGACATGGATTGCAAGGTGATTGACCGGACAATCTTGATTCTGGACATCTTCGCGCATCGGGCGAAAACGAAGGAAGCACAGCTTCAGGTGGAAGTGGCGAAGCTGCAGTATATGCTCCCGCGTCTTGTAGGTTTGAGGGAGTCATTAGGGCGTCAGAGTGGCGGGGTCGGTACAAACAAAGGTGCAGGCGAAAAGCAGTTAGAGCTTGACCGCAGGAGAATCGAGGAAAATATAAGTGTTTTGAATAAGGAACTGGAAGACCTTGTTGCACACCGGCAAACGCAGAGGAAACAGCGGAAAAAGAATGCCATCCCTGTCGTATCCTTAGTCGGTTATACAAATGCAGGTAAATCTTCGATCATGAATGCTTTGATCGAGATGTTCCATCCAACAGCAGAGAAGCAGGTGTTTGAGAGGGATATGCTGTTCGCTACGCTTGAAACATCCGTCCGAAACATTCCGCTTCCGGATAATAAGGAATTTTTATTGACTGATACGGTGGGATTTGTGTCTAAATTGCCCCATCATCTCGTGAAAGCATTCCGATCAACATTAGAAGAAGTGGTAGAAGCGGATCTGTTGATCCATGTTGTCGATTTTTCCAATCCAAATCATGAGCAGCAAATGGAGATAACGGATAAGACTTTAAATGAGATAGGCATTAAAGGGATTCCGACGATTTTTGCCTATAATAAAGCGGACCTTACCGATTTGGAAATCCCTAAGGTGAATCGTGACTCTGTATATATGTCAGCAAAAAACAAAGTCGGCATCGAGGAATTGATCGATCAAATTCGCCAGCATATTTTTGTCGACTATACTCACTGTGAAATGCTGATTCCATATGATCAAGGGCAGCTTGTTTCCTATTTCAATGAAAGTGGTCACATAACGGAAACTGAATATGAGGCAAATGGATATCGAATAAAGCTTGAGTGCAAGAAAACGGATTATGAGAAATATAAACGATACGTTATTCATCCGGAATGAGCCTGCCTGTTGATAAATTGTTAACGGTTTGTTGATAAGTGGAAAAGTTGATTTCTTAATGTGGATAACTTTTGTTAAAATGCTTCTGTTCCGCAAAAACAAAGAGAATATTGCCATATAATATGTGAATAAGTTGTGGATAAAAGTGAAAAGACCCAGGAAACCCTGAATTGAGTTTCTGGGCTTTTTTTTATGTGGACAAAGTGTTGATAAGTAAGTTTTGGAACAAATCATCCAAATAATATCAGTAAGTATGATGAAAAGTAAGTTTGAATGTAGAAAAATGACGATGTTTATCATTTATTGTTAGGAAATATAACATGAATATTACATATTGCATATCTAGCATCTGGGAATACTTTACACTTTGTATAATGTAACTTGCTTTTCAACATTATAAAATAAAGAATACTCAATTCTCTGAGGTTTTGAGTTTTTAAGATTAGTAGGGGGGGCTTTTTGTGTTAGAAGGAAGCAGGGATAGAGGCGTGACCAGTGAGAGAATGATAGAAAATAATAAACAAAACGAGAGAATTTTGGCTGGAAAATCGCCATGACTTGTTAGTTGAATAAATTGACAGAAACCATGTTGGCAATGATTTCAATCGTTTAAATATGAGGACAGTAGAGAGAAATGCATGCAATTCCTCCCTTTTTATTTTTCAAAATAAATGTTTGGAAGGAGAAATAGTGGATGAGTATGACGAGCCCGTTAAAAGGTGGTCTAGAGATTAACTTTCAGGAAGCGGAGAGGGGTTTATCCCCAAGGGAAGCTTTGGAAGAATCGAATCGATGTTTATACTGCTATGATGCCCCATGTATCCAAGCCTGTCCGACCGGAATAGATATTCCAGGTTTTATTAAGAAGATAGCTTCAGGTAATTTTAAAGGGTCGGCCAAGACGATCATGACGGCCAATCCTGTCGGTGCCAGCTGTGCGCGGGTATGTCCGACTGAAGAGTTATGTGAGGGAGCATGTGTCCTGAACCATTCTACAAAGCCAATCATGATTGGCAATCTCCAGCGTTATTCCACAGATTGGGCCATCCAAAATAAACAAGCCCTATTCAAGGCCGGGAAAAAGAATGGCAAAAAAGTTGCCATTGTAGGAAGCGGTCCGGCGGGTTTGTCTGCAGCAAGGGAATTAGCCTTGCTTGGCTACAGTGTAACCATTTTCGAAGCTGAAAAGAATCCAGGCGGATTAAATACTTACGGGATTGTATCGTTCCGTTTGCCTCAGAGCATTTCTTATTGGGAAGTTGAACAAGTAAAGAGTTTGGATGTTGATATTAAAACGAATACACGGGTCGGAGTGGATGTTTCCGCAAATCAGCTGACTGCCGACTATGATGCGGTCATTTTAGCTATCGGCATGTCCGATGTCCCTAAGCTTGGAATTGAAGGGGAGGATTTGGCTGAAGTTTATGATGCAATCGATTTCGTTAAAGCAACGAAAACAGGGGCAATCACTGATAAATTCATTGGGAAGAAGATGGCGGTAATTGGAGCTGGAAACACGGCGATCGATGCCGCGACCTGTTCTGTACGCCTGGGCGCCGAACAGGTGAGCATTATTTATCGTCGTACCCAAAAGGAAATGACAGCCTATGATTTTGAATATGAGTTTGCCAAACAAGAAGGTGTCGGGTTTCACTGGCTGACTGCCCCCTCCAGGATCCTCGCGGATGAAAGCGGTCAGGTTACGGGCATCGAGTGCGTGAAGATGGTGCTTAGCGAGGCAGGGGAAGATGGGCGGCGCCGTCCAGTCCAAATTCCCGGATCGGAGTTCGTCATACCGGTCGATGGGGTCATTCGTGCTATAGGCCAATCCAGGTATGTAGAATTGATTGAACAGTTCGGCATTAAACATGATGATGGTGTCGTTACATTGGATGGTGATTCCTATAAGACATCGCATGAAAAGATCTTTGCGTGCGGTGACGTGATCTTCGGAAAAGGCCAAGGTGAGGCAATGGTTGTTTCAGCTGCCCAGCAAGGGAAAAAGACAGCCTATGAAATTGACTCGATTTTGAATTGCGAAGCGGTGGATATTGCTTAATAACTATGAAAAATAGGAGGCTTATCATGGCTGATTTATCAATTGATCTTGCAGGTATTAAATCTCCCAATCCCTTTTGGCTTGCTTCAGCACCACCTACTAATTCGGGTTATCAAGTCCAGCGCGCATTTGAAGCTGGCTGGGGAGGAGCTGTTTGGAAGACATTGGGTGATCCCATCCTGAATGTCTCATCACGTTTTGCAGCGGTCAGCTTTAATGGACAGAGAGTTGCCGGGTTCAACAATATAGAATTGATTACGGATCGTCCGCTTGAAGTGAATCTTAAAGAAATATATGAAACGAAGAAAAGGTTCCCTGATCATGCAATCATTGCATCGGTGATGGTGGAGCCGCAACAGGAAAAGTGGCATGAGATCATCAAGCGCATAGAAGATGTAGGGGTAGATGGTTACGAATTGAACTTTGGCTGCCCGCACGGTATGGCAGAGCGCGGGATGGGAGCTGCTTCGGGACAGGTTCCCGAACTTGTGGAAAAGCAAACATACTGGGCGAAAGAAGCTGCTTCCAAACCTGTCATCGTCAAGCTTACACCGAATATAACCGACATTACGGTTACGGCTGAAGCGGCGGTGCGCGGCGGTGCGGATGCAATAAGCATGATCAATACGATCAACAGCTTGGCAGGAGTGGATATCCATTCATGGAATACGATTCCCCATGTTGGCGGCAAGGGGGCTCACGGAGGGTATTGCGGTCCCGCTGTGAAGCCGATCGCTTTGAACATGGTGGCAGAGTGTGCAAGGAATAATAGGATCAATGTTCCCATTTCCGGAATAGGAGGCATTTCAAATTGGCAGGATACGGTGGAATTTTTATTGATGGGTTCCACTGGAGTGCAAATTTGTACGGCTGCCATGCATCACGGTTTTAGAATAGTAGAAGACTTGATTGATGGACTTTCCAATTACCTTGATGAAAAAGGGATATCCTCCGTGATGGATATTGTCGGTAAGTCCGTACCGCGCTATTCCGACTGGGGGAATTTAGATCTTAATTATAAGGTCGTTGCTCGCATTAATAATGATGTGTGCATTAACTGCAATAAATGCCATATTGCGTGTGAAGATACTTCTCATCAATGTATAGATATGTTAAAGGACACGTCAGGCGGCTCCTTTTTGAGAGTGCGCGAAGAAGATTGCGTAGGCTGTAATCTATGCTCGATCGTCTGTCCGGCCGATGGGGCGATCGATATGATCGAATTGACAAATGAATTACCGCCAATGACGTGGAATGAACGACAATCGTTCCTTGGGGGCATAAGCAGTGAAAGTGTTGATTTCGTAAAATGATGGAGGGGTCTAATATGAAGAAAATCATTAAAAATGGAACGATTGCAACGGCTGCAGATACGTATCAAGCCGATATATTGATTGAAAATGAGAAGATTGCAATGATTGGCAAGGACCTCCCGGCTGAGGGGGCTGAAATCATTGATGCAAAAGGAGCTTATATTTTTCCGGGGGGCATTGATCCGCATACACATCTCGATATGCCGTTTGGCGGGACAACGACAAAGGATGATTATGAAACGGGAACGATTGCCGCTGCATATGGAGGCACGACAACGATCATCGACTTTTGTTTGACCGAAAAAGGGGTGCCGTTAAAGAAAGCGATAGAAACATGGCATGAAAAGGCCAATGGAAAAGCGGCCATAGATTACGGTTTCCATTTAATGATCAGTGAGATTAATGATGATGTATTGGCTGAGCTGCCGAGTATCATCGTTAATGAAGGGATTTCTTCCTTTAAAGTGTTCATGGCTTACAAGAATGTTTTTCAGGCTGATGATGCCACGCTATACCGCACTCTGTTGCAAGCAAAGGAACTTGGCGCACTTGTCATGGTTCATGCTGAAAATGGCGATGTCATCGATTATCTTACGAAGCAGGCGCTGGCTGAGGGTAACACGGATCCAATTTATCATGCATTAACAAGGCCTCCGGAGCTTGAAGGGGAAGCAACTGGACGGGCTGCCAAACTGACGGAAATGGCAAATGGCCAGCTCTATGTCGTTCATGTCACCTGTGAAGATGCGGTTGAAAAGATCACTGAGGCAAGAAATAAAGGGGTGGATATTTGGGGGGAGACTTGTCCGCAATATCTGGTTCTTGACCAATCTTATCTTGAAAAGCCCCATTTCGAGGGATCTAAGTATGTATGGTCCCCGCCGTTAAGGGAGAAGAAAAACCAGGAAGTGCTATGGAATGCTTTGAAAATGGGCCAGCTGCAAACGATCGGCTCCGATCAATGCTCTTTTGATTTTAAGGGACAGAAGGAACTTGGACGTGAAGATTTCACGAAAATACCGAACGGCGGGCCAACGATTGAGGATCGCATGAGTATCCTCTTTTCTGAAGGAGTCATGAAAGAGCGCATTACCTTGAATCAATTCGTCGACATGACATCTACGCGTGCCGCCAAGCTATTTGGATTATTCCCGAAGAAAGGGACGATAGCGGTAGGTTCGGATGCTGATATTGTCATTTTTGACCCGAAAGTTGAAAGGGCCATTTCTGCAGAAACCCATCACATGGCGGTGGATTATAATGCGTTTGAAGGTATGGAAATTACAGGTGAACCGGTGTCCGTTTTATCGAGAGGTCAATTCGTCATTAAAGACAAACAATTTGTGGGCGAAGTTGGAAAAGGGCAATTCCTGAAACGGGCAAAATATAATGCGTCGCTGAAGCCGGATACCGGGAAAAAGCTTACAGTCTAACTTTGGTAAGGAATCTTGCAAATTAAATTAGGGGGATTTTTATGAGTGAGAAGAAAGATTATTTAAAGTCTCCCGATTTGCTGCCTATACCTCATAGTGAGAAAAACATAAGTGCAGCCGGATTTGGTTTCATTTGGGTGGGCATGGCTGTAGTATTGGCTGCCTTCGCAATCGGTGGGAACGGTGTCCAAAGTTTATCCTTAGGATGGGTCGTTCTTGCAACGGTCATTGCCTGTGTGGTACTCGGCTTTTTGATGACAATGACAGGGGATATTGGTGTTGAACATGGAATATCATTCCCCGTTTATATGAGGGCGCCGTTCGGTACGATTGGCACCCACATCCCTTCGGTTGTACGGGGGTTTGTAGCGTCTTGCTGGTTCGGCCTCAATACTTACTTTGGAGCTACTGCAATGAACGCTATTTTCACAACCCTTTTTGATTTTGATAATTGGTTTATCTGCTTCCTCATTTTTGCTGTTTTACAATTAGTGAATACGGCAATGGGAATAAAGTCGATAGAACGATTCGCCGACTTGGCGGCGCCCGTCATCATTTTAATTTCCGGCTGGATGTATTTCACTCTATCCGATCAGGCTATAGCCCAAGGAAGAGATGTATGGTCCTGGATTGAAAGTCCGGTCACTGGCGGGGCCGCCGCAACGGCTTTCATGGTCGTCATTATGGCAAATATGGGATTTTGGGGCACGTTGACTGCAGATATGCCTACGCTTTCCCGCTATATAAAGGCACCAAAAAATGAAAAAAATTGGTTCAAGCGCAATAAGGGGCAAATAATTGGGAATATTATCACCTATCCCATCACCCAGACTTTCATGGTGATTATCGGTGCGGTTTCTTATATGGCCGTTTCCAATTATGATCCTGTAGTTGCTATACAGGGATCAGCAAGTGGAATTGCCCTCGGCGTCCTTTTGATCATGATCGTATTTGCTCAATGGTCGACGAATACTACAGCCAATGTCATTCCCGCAGCTACCATTTTCTCCAATGTCATGGGTCCTAAAATGCCATTTTGGGCAGGGGTCGTTGTAGCGGGGGTTATTGGGATAGTAGTTCAGCCATGGAGCCTGTTCGGCATCATCATAGAAGTTTTATTAATAATAGGTGGAATCCTGGCATCCATTGTCGGCATCCTGGTATCGGATTACTATTTCCTTCGTAAACGGAGAGTGAATGTACAAGAACTCTATGAAAGTGAAGGCCAGTATAAGTACTTGAATGGAGTGAATTGGGCAGGAATCATTTCTTGGGTGATTGGAGGAATTGGTGCCACGATTTTTTCAAATTATTCGTTTATTATTGGCTTTCTTCTCGGCGGTGCAAGTTATTTTATATTAGCCAAGTATTGGTGGTTCAAGCGATATGAACAAGCTGAAATCATTGATCCGAGCGATGAGAAATATTTAGGCATTTCCGTCGGAAGGGATTGGATAATCGGAAATGGCCCAGAACTTGAGGAAGAGATGGTTTTTACGGCTACGACCACCGGCAAGGAGAACGTTTGAAAAAGGGGGGAATGGAAATGTCCGAATATCAAGAGTATCGCTTAGAAAGGGAACAAATCGATTTTTTACTTGAAAGAGGATATCGAATCACCCGGGTTTCCGAAAGTTTAAGTGGAGCCTTTCTCGATTTTGAACTGATTGAAGGAACGAAGCAGGAATGGAAGCAATTGAACATCAAAACCCCGGAAGGAAGGAAATACTTCTCTACATTGCTTTTCAAAAAAAAATTGAATTGAAATCGTTTTGGACCGGGCCTATTCCTCACGAATGGGCCCTTTTTGTTCGAGTTTTTTGTAGAATTTTGACGTTAGATTTTCTGACAAGTGTCTGGAGATTTAAGGTTTGTCCGTTTATAATAGATTTTAAAGCAGTTTTATAAAAGGATGTGGCTGGATGAATACATCGATTACAATCGAGGAAATTCTAACACGCAAGCATTTTAATCTGACGGATATAATTGCAGGTAGAAGTGGGATAAAGCGTCAAGTGAAGTGGGTCCACTGCATGGAAGTCACCCAAATCAGCCATTTGTTAAATGGAAACGAACTGATACTGACTACCGGTTTAGGGTGGAAAGACTGCGATGACACATTTCTATCCTACTTAAGACAGTTAATAGAATGCGATGCAGCTGGACTCTGTATAGAGATTGGCGCCAACACCATGGCAGTGCCGCAATGTGCCATCGATCTCGCAAATGAACGGCAATTCCCTATCATCCTATTTCATGAAGAAGTCCCTTTCGTAGAAATCACGCAGGATATACATTCCCTTATCATCAATAAACAATATGAGATGATCTCCAACTTAGAAAACTACTCACAGCAGTTAAATAAAAATCTCCTCGAAATTGACCATTATGAACCAATTCTAAAATTTCTCCACAGCTATTTAAATGTACAGGTTATTCTTATCTTTAATGAAAATGATATAGCCAGCATTCCAAAAATAAAGAAAAAAACAACCTATCAAATGGTGGCGGACATATACGAAGAGAAGCGGAAATTGGATAAAACCGTTCTTGGACAGCGGATTCAAGTGCTCGGTGAAAATTATGCGGAACTGCTCATCTGCAGCAACGACAGAGAGTTGACTGATTTTGATTCACTGATCTTGGATCGAACGGCTACCGCATTGGCACAGCATCTATTAAGGGAGATATATATAGAAGAAAAGAAAATGTCGGAAGAAAGTAAATGGCTTACAAATTGGATTGAAGGTGAATATAGTGACGAAGCAATCCGGGAGAGGCTATCCTATATTGATCCGAAAATGCAGTTGGATGGGGGTATTGTTTGCATTTGCAAACAACACCCAAAGTATGATAAAAGTTCCGCAAAGTTAGATGGAACCTATTTTAAGATTATGTTTCGAACAATTTTTGAACAGTACGGCTTTCAGATATTTTCCATGGAAGTGCATCAGCATCTTGTTTTTATTTTGGGTGATAATCGTCCATCTGAAGATTGGAAATCAAGGGTTACAAGCGCGGTGGATCGAATCATGAAAATGGATGTAAGCGGGCGAAATCGTATGGGTCTGCTTTCCATTGGTTTTGGAAAGCATGTTCAAAGGTTAAGTGAGATTTATAAAAGTTATGAAACGGCCCGTGAAACTTTGCTGCTTCAGGATACGTTACCAGAGGATAACAGGAGCATCTTTTATCAGGACTTACATATGCATCGCATGATTTCGCTCATAAATAAGCATGGTAATCTGGAGGAAACGGTGTACGAATATTTAGGTCCTGTCATTGAATATGACAAGCAAAACAATGGTGAGTTAATGCCAACATTAAAGACCTACCTTGCCTGTAACGGTTCTAAACAGGAAACATCGAAACAACTATTCATTGTCCGGCAAACGCTATATCATAGGCTTGAAAAATTGGAGAAACTGCTAGGTTCTGATTTTATGCGTTCAGATAAGCGTCTGGGCCTTGAATTCATGATTTTTGCATTGGACTTCTTGCAATACAGCAGCAGGAAAATCAGTGGAAAATATGTAGACAAATATATTGGAAGATAAAAATAAGTAAGACTGAAGGGTGTCCCGGGGACATCCTTTTTTGAATGCAAGGAAAGGGAGGCAGATAACAAGGTTAATGCTGACATCAAAATGGCCTATATAGCTCCTTGATGTCAGCATCTTTTATTAATATTCATCTTTTTTGGAAAGGCAGCGGTCACATTCCAAGAGGTAGGATTCAGCTTGTTCAATGATATGGGTCCCGCATTCCGTACATTGTTTAGGCGGCAGTGTCCTGAAGAATTCCAAAGGGTTTTTAGTTTGCATGATGATTCCTCCTCATGATTTGGTTTAATCAGTCTTCGTGTTTGGAAAGGCAGTGATCACATTCCATCAAGTAGGATTCAGCTTGTTCAGTGATATGGGTTCCGCACTCCGTACATTGTTTAGGCGGCAGTGTCCTGAAGAATTCCAAAGGGTTTTTGGTTTGCATGATGATTCCTCCTTTTTGATTTGGTTTAATCAGTCTTCACGTTTGGAAAGGCAGTAGTCACATTCCATTAAGTAGGATTCAGCTTGTTCAGTGATATGGGTTCCGCATTCCGTACATTGTTTAGGCGGCAGTGTCCTGAAGAATTCCAGTGGATTTATAGTTTGCATGATGGTTCCTCCTTTTTGATTTGGTTTAATCAGTCTTCGCGTCTGGAAAGGCAGCGGTCACATTCCATTAAGTAGGATTCAGCATGCTCGTTAATATGTTCACCGCACTCGGGGCAATGTTTTGCAGGGATATTGTTAAAAAACTCAATGGATTTTTTCATTTGCATGATGATTTCCTCCTTTTAATGTTAGATATATTTTCCGATCGCTTTATTCTTCACGTTTGGAAAGGCAGCGATCGCATTCCATCAGATAGGAATCTGAGTGGTCCACATGTGTTTCACCACATTCCGGGCAATGTTTAAATGAATCGATTATGAGTAAATCTGATTGATTTGCTTGCATGTCTCGCTCCCCCTCTTTATAGTACAGTTTTTGTTGTTTGCTTGTTGTTATAATACAGTATATACCCGAATTTGGAAAATGTATAGGTATTTTACAGAAAATTTGAAATTTTTTTCTCTGATTGTCTAAAAACCCTATAGGTAAGGGAATTATCATCTGTTTATTTTTGGATTTTTCTTCACGGCAAGTAGGAAATGGAAGAAATAACGCTTTTTATAAAACGAAAAAACAAAGAGGGAGCGAAACGGACAGACAATTTTCAATGTGTTGTGATAGGCATTAATGTAACAGATGAGAAACAGGAAGATCAGTGATCAATGAATGCCTGTTTCACAGTCGATGTAACATATAAGAGAGCTCGTTCTAAAATGTCAGCAAAATTCAAGCGGCAGCGATTATGTGTAAGTTCCTGTCTGTGTGGTTTTAATACATCAGTAAAGAGGTAACTTGCTAGTAGAAGTACAATAATGGGGGGTAGCATATGTCGAAAGCAATGATTATCGTCAATCCATCTTCAGGCAAGGAAAAGGCAGGGAAGATTTTACCGAAAGCGGAAAAGGCACTTGGTGAAATTTTTGATGAGGTATGCGTTCGTAAAACGGAAGGAGAGGGGGATGCTACGGGTTTTGCTAAGGAGGCCTGTGCAGAAAGGTTCGATGCTGTCATTTCTATGGGTGGGGATGGAACGGTGAACGAGATAGTGAATGGTTTGGGCGAGCAGCAGCATCGGCCTACTTTCGGAATCATTCCACTAGGAACCATCAATGATTTCGCTAGATCTTTGGGAATACCACTGAATCCCAATGCTGCCATCGAGATATTGAAGGATATGCATATTAAGGAATCGGATATAGGGAAGATCAATGACCGTTACTTCATGAATGTGTTGGCAGTAGGGGCAATCGCCGAAGCCACCTATAATGTTACCGTTGAACAAAAAACCCGTCTTGGGTCTTTTGCATATTTCATTGAAGGAGCAAAAGCGATCATTAAAAAGACTCCGTTTCCTTTAACGGTTGAACATGATCAGGGAAAGTGGATGGGCGAGGCTCATTTACTAATTGCAACAATGACTAACTCTGTCGGCGGTTTCGAACAACTTGCACCAGAGGCGGAAGTGAATGATGGAAAGCTGCACACATTCATCATTAAGGATTTATCTCTTCCTCTCATCGTCAAGATCATTCCCAGTTTGATCAGGGGGGAGATCATGGGGAATGACGAAGTTGAATATATTAAAACTTCCAAGCTCCATTTAACTACACCAGAGGAACTTGCAGTCAATATCGATGGAGATGAAGGCATTCTTCTTCCTTTCCAGGCAAATGTACTGCACAAACATCTTCGTCTCTTTGTCCCGGGAACTAAATAACTTGTTATATGGTTCATTGTCATTCATCATGTGGTAAAGCTGATTATGGGTTAGCCAATCAGCTTTTTTTCTATGCGGTTACCCAAGGTTTAATGATGGATTTGATTTGTGATGTTCATCGTGCACAACGTAAGCTCCTTCGCTTTTATAAAAGGTATTATTATTCAGGAGGATTCCAGGTTAGAATAGTTAATGCATGAATGACTGGGTATAAATATGTTACGCTTATAGTTATGATTATAGATGAGAGAGGAAGTTTGATGTTTGTATGGAGTTTTTTCTTGTTATATTAGCTCTTCTTATATTGATTGGAGTGTCTAATGTAATTAACCATTTTATACCCTTTATACCTGTACCATTAATACAAATAGCACTGGGTGTCATATTGGCACTTTTACCCCTGGGTATGCATGTTGAGATGGAGACGGAATTATTTTTGCTATTATTCATCGCACCCCTATTATTCAATGATGGTAAAAATGTACCACGAACAGCACTTTGGAAGTTGAGAGCACCCATTCTGATGCTTGCACTAGGCCTGGTATTCATAACGGTTTGGGCAGGCGGGTATTTAATTAATTGGATGATCCCTTCGATACCATTGCCGGCAGCGTTCGCTTTAGCGGCCATTTTGTCACCTACGGATGTAGTGGCAGTAAGCGCTTTGGCTAGTCGGGTCAAGTTACCGAAGAGCATCATGCACCTTCTCGAAGGCGAAGGGCTAATGAATGATGCCTCAGGTTTAGTTGCCTTTAAGTTTGCCGTTGCAGCTACAGTCACTGGTGTTTTCTCCTTAGTGGACGCAACCTTCAGTTTCATATGGATTGCAATTGGTGGGTTTGTAGGTGGAGCGATACTAGCTTTCATCATTATCAGGCTTCGTGTATTTCTTCGCCGTTTAGGGATGGAAGATGTCACGATGCATATGCTGATCCAAATCCTAACTCCTTTTATTATTTTCCTCGCTGTGGAACATTTCCACCTTTCTGGGATTTTGGCAGTCGTGGCTGGGGGAATTGTCCATGCCATTGAACGAGATCGGGAAATATCACCAACTGTAGAACTTCAAGTCGTTTCAAAGAGTACATGGTCCGTCATTTTATATGTATTGAATGGTCTTGTATTCGTTTTGCTTGGCTTGCAAATCCCAAGCGTTGCGAAAACTATCTTTCAAGATCCAGCCTTCAATAATGGACAAGTGATCCTTTATATCGTGATCATTACACTTTTCCTCTTCGCTTTACGATTCATTTGGCTTACGGCTGCCTGGTCGATTGGCTGGATGACGAAAAAAGCGGAAGCCCAAAAACCAGACTTAAAAGCTGCTGGAATCATTACCATTTCCGGTGTTCGCGGAGCTGTAACGTTAGCGGGTTCGTTCTCGATTCCATATGTGTTGGCAGATGGAAGTCCTTTTCCTGAGCGTTCGTTAATCATTTTCATTGCAGCGGGTGTAATATTGCTGACACTGATTGTTGCGAGTGTATTTCTGCCAATCGTGGCACGGTCAGAAGAAGAGGAAGTGGTGGACAAGCAGGCTGACAAAACGAAAGCTGCTGCCATTCACTCACATCAAGCCGCTATTCGGGTGATTGAGTCCCAAATGACAGATGAAAACCGTGAAGCGGCTTTATCGATCATTTCCAGGTACTGTACCAAGATCAATGAACTGTCCTATATAGAACAGGAGAAAGAACCGGCTGCATTAAGGGAAGAAGAGAAGGACCTTCGCTTCAAGGCCCTTGAAGCAGAGCAAAGATTCCTGGATAAACTTATTAAGGATGAAAAAGTGGACCGGGAAACGGCGTATATATGCAAGGAATACATCCAGCGTATGGAAGGCGCCGTAACAAATCGACTGAAGTTCCGTTTTTTCAGGTCAGTAACGCTTTTCAGAAGAAGTATGCTAAGGGTTTTAAAATTATTTTTCCCTAATAAAAGTGAAATAAGAAAAATCAATCTTGAGAGATTGGAAAAGGTCAGGGATCTTAAAATCAGGATGTATAAAGCTGCCATCCAAGAGATACAAGCCGGAATTACAGCCGATAATCATAAGACATCCTCGATGATCATAGACGAGTATAAAGTGTTGATTTTAAAATGCAAACGTGAAAATAGAGGCCGTACCCCGAGTAAAATGGTCGAATATGAAAGAGAGCTGTTCTATAAAGCGATCCAGGCAGAACGGGACGAAGTGCAGGATATGTTTGAAAAACGACAAATCTCCCGTGATGTTGCCAACATACTCCGCCAGCAAATCAATTTACGGGAAGCACTGACAATCAATGAAAATACACACTGATTAACAGAAGGAGCACTGCCGATATATTCGGCAGTGCTCCTTCCGGTTTGTGAAGGGAATATCGGACCGGGTATCGAATATTTAATGTATCCAATAATTGATGAAAGAGGCTGTACTTAATGGAAAAGGAAATCGGGACCATCACCTTAACACCTTATTTACCGGAACATCTTCACCAGCTTTCCCAGTTTTATTTACCGGGTACACAAACCCCTTTTTCAGCTTTGCCGGAAGAGTCACTGAAATATTGCCGGGAAGATTGCGACAGGCACCCTATCGTAATATTGGCCGATGGTATCCCTGTTGGCTTTTTCGTTTTACACATTGGCGAAAACATCGCCCCTTTCACCAGTGATAAAAAAGCGATATTACTCCGTGGATTTCTTATTGATCAAAAACATCAGGGCAAAGGGATTGCGAACAAAGCGTTGCAAATCCTTCCGGAATTCGCAAAAGGGATTTTTCCAAACAAGGATTCGATCATTCTGGCAGTGGACGTCATGAACGTGATTGCAAAAATTCTTTATGCAAAATCGGGGTTTCAGGATACAGGGATTCAGAAGGAAGGCAGAAGCGGGGTGATGGAGATAATGGAATACAGATTAGATACGCTGAACAAGGATATGGAATAAGGGATGAATTACAAATATTGTTGGCATGTAGACTTTTCCAAAAGGGGAGGTCTTTTTTTTTGTCCAATTTGTTACAGGTTTCATTATTAAACCAGTGATTTAGAAGGGCTGCTTTTAATAATGCCGCTGCCTTATGGTACACTTTACTTAATGTAAAATTCGTTAATCGAGGTGTAGTCCTAATGAAAACAGTCGTAGTCGTAGGTGGGGGCATTACCGGTTTATCAACCATGTATTATTTACAAAAAACAGTTAAAGCGAGAAGTCTCTCGGTGCGATTGATATTAATAGAAGGAAATGAGGAACTTGGCGGTAAAATAAGGACTGTACACGAAGGTCCTTTTAAAATTGAAGCGGGTGCCGATTCGATTGTCGCCAGGAAACAAAATATACAACCATTTCTTAAGGAATTGAACCTGGAGGATCAAGTTGTCTATAATGCGACGGGAAAGTCATTCATCCATACAGACGGGATGCTGAAGGGAATCCCCGAAGAAGCCCTATTCGGAATACCAATGAGCCTGGAGTCGCTGGCGAAAAGTGATCTGGTTTCTGCCCAAGGGAAGGTCGACGCTTTAAAGGATTTTTATACAAAAAATGAGACCTTTACGAAAAATGACTCTATCGGTTTATTTCTTGAAAGCTTCTTAGGCAAGGAATTGGTGCAAAAGCAGATATCGCCTGTCCTTTCGGGTGTTTACTCAGGAAAATTAAATGAATTGACCATTGCCAAAACACTGCCAGAGATGCTGGATTATAAAAATCAATATGGCAGTATAATACGCGGTCTATCGGAAAATAAGCATAAATACCAAAGCAAGGGAAATAAGAAGTTCCTTTCGTTTAAAAATGGCTTATCAACATTGGTTGAACGAATTGAGGAAAGCCTCGATATGGTCGAGATTTTAAAAGGGGTCCGTGTAGCTGAAATTGGAAGAAATGATGAGGGGTATATCATTTCATTGGCAAACGGTGAAACGCTCGAAACGGACTTTATCGTGTTGAGTACACCGCATACTGTTGCCCAGAAATTATTGGGAGATCGGGAGTTGGATGAGGACTTCGACGGTTTGATCAATAGTTCGATGATTAGCGTTTATCTTGGATTCGATATCCCGGACAGCATGCTTCCTAAAGACGGGACAGGTTTCATTGCAGGTGATAATAGTGATTTGATCTGCAATGCATGTACCTGGACAAGCCGGAAATGGGAGCATACTTCTGAAAACAGTCAGCTTTTGGTAAGGCTTTTTTATAAAAGCTCAAGTCCTGACTATGAACGATTACGGTCACTTACAAACCAGGAATTAATCTCCGTGGCTTTACGCGACATTGAAAACAGTCTAAGTATTTCTGGGAATCCAATTACGAGTGAAGTGACGAAATGGCATGAAAATATGCCAAACTACCATATTAAACATCCTCAAATCGTTCAATCGCTAGAGGCGAAAATCTCCGAGAATTATCCGAATGTTTTACTTGCGGGCTGTTCATACAATGGTGTCGGAATCCCGGACTGTATTGCTGATGGGGAAAAGAAAGCAAAAGAAATATGTCTGAAGTTGTAAAAGGGGGACTGCCAGATGGCGGTCCTTTTTTATGCATGCCGGAAATTCCGTTTGAAGTTTCCGGCATTTCCTGTATAATGATATTCGTAAAATTAAACTGAAAGTTTACTTATATAAAACTTTATCTACTGTGGGTTTACTATAAGTAAACCGATTGAGGGTAAATGTGATGCAAATTGGAAAAAAAATAAAGAACCTTCGCTTGAAAAAAGGATTGACCCAGGAAGAATTGGGGGAAAGAACGGATTTAAGCAAAGGATATATTTCACAGTTGGAAAGGGACCTTAGTTCCCCTTCAATTGAAACTCTTTTCAATATTTTAGAAGTACTTGGCTGCACACCGAAGCAATTCTTCGATGAAGAGGATCAGGTCCAAAAGGTAGTGTATGAAGAAGAGGCACAAACGTTTTTCATTGATGAAGAACGCGGGTATCAAATCCAGTGGCTCGTGCCTGAGTCGAATGAGAAGGAAATGGAACCTATTCGACTGACTCTCCAAGAAAAGGGGGAGTTCAAACAATTTGAACCATCCTTGTCGGAAACATTCGGCTATGTATTAAGCGGAAGAGTCATTGTAAAGCTTGGTAAACATACGTATTTCGTCAAGGCAGGGGAATCGATTTATTTTCATGCTTCAGATGAACATCAAATCATCAATGATTTTGAAGGTCCTTCCGAGTTATTACTCGTGGTGACGGAATCATACTTATAGAATTCAAAACAAATGCAATCACTGAAGATTGATTGATGAGTAAGGTAATGGAGAGAGGGAAGAGCTATGGCAAACGGGAATATAATACGCTTCGATCAGGTTACGAAGCAATTCGATGATGATACGGTAGTTCTCGATAATGTTAGTTTTGAAATCGAGAGAGGGAAGTTCTATACGCTATTGGGTCCTTCAGGATGCGGGAAGACTACGATCCTTCGTTTGATTGCCGGATTTACGGAAGCCTCCAAAGGTGATATTTACTTTGAAGGAAAAAAGATCAATGATGTGCCAGCCAATAAAAGGCAAGTGAATACGGTATTTCAAGATTATGCACTTTTTCCGCATTTAAATGTGTTTGAAAATGTAGCATTTGGTCTTCGGATCAAAAAAATGAAAAACTCGGAAGTGGAAATAAAGGTGAAGGAAGCCCTCAGCTTTGTTAATTTGGAGGGTTATGAAAAACGGGAGATCAGGGAAATGTCCGGCGGTCAGCGGCAACGGGTGGCGATTGCCAGGGCGATCGTCAATGAACCGGAAGTCATCCTTCTTGATGAACCGCTATCTGCCCTCGATTTGAAATTGCGTACAGAAATGCAATATGAATTGCGGGAGCTGCAACAGAGGCTTGGAATCACGTTTATCTTCGTCACTCATGACCAAGAGGAAGCATTAGCGATGTCAGATGAGATTTTTGTCCTTAACAAAGGGAAAATTCAGCAAAGCGGGACCCCTACGGATATTTATGATGAACCGCTGAATCGATTCGTTGCTGATTTCATCGGCGAGTCCAATATTGTAAAAGGAAAAATGATTGAAGATTACCTCGTTGAATTCGTCGGCAGACAGTTCGAATGTGTTGACCAAGGATTGAACAGTAATGAGGCTGTCGATATTGTCATCCGCCCGGAAGATTTAGAGATTACTTCCGTCAATCGCGGGAAACTGCAAGTTCGTGTGGACTCCCAGCTATTTCGCGGAGTTCATTATGAAATCAGCTGCTATGACCATGATGGGAATGAATGGCTTGTCCAATCAACGAGAAAAGTGGCAGTTGGAGATGAAATAGGTCTGTATTTCGATCCGGAATCTATCCATGTCATGCGATTGGGTGAAACTGAAGAGGAATTCGATAAGCGTCTGGAAGCGTATCATGATGGGGAAAGTCATGAAGAATAAAATATCCCGGAATATTTACTTCATACCCTATGTCTTATGGATTGCTTTATTCGTGATCGCGCCCATTTTGTTGATCCTTTACTATTCCTTCTTTGATATTGAAGGCAATCTATCTTTGATTAACTATCAAAAGTTCTTTACGCCAGTATATTTAAAAATGACTTTAAGCTCATTTTGGTATGCGTTCCTGATTACGGGGATATCCCTTTTAGTTGCTTATCCGACAGCATATTTGTTAACGAAAACCAAGCATAAGCAGTTGTGGCTTTTGCTGATTATCGTACCTTCATGGATCAATTTACTTTTGAAGGCATATGCCTTCATTGGTATCTTTGGCACGTATGGTGTGGCGAATGGTTTTCTGGAGGCGGTAGGAATCGGAAAGCAGCAGATTCTCTTTACCGATTTCAGCTTCATATTCGTTTCGGTTTATATTTTCATCCCGTTCATGATCTTACCTATATTCAATGCGCTTGATAAAATGAATCCAACTCTTCTGGATGCGGCCAATGACTTGGGGGCGTCCAGATGGATGACATTCCGCCGAGTCATTTTTCCATTGACGTTAGATGGTGTAAAGACGGGATGCCAGGTAGTCTTCATTCCTGCACTTTCATTGTTCATGCTTACAAGACTGATTGCCGGTAACCGCGTCATTACGCTAGGTACGGCTATCGAGCAGCACTTCCTTGTGACACAGGATTGGGGAATGGGTTCCACAATTGCGGTATTTTTGATTATTATAATGTTCCTGATTATGTTTGTAACGGGTAACCGAAAGCAGGGTGTGTAAATTGGGCTATAAATTATCACCAATATCAAAAGCGTTTCTCGTTTTGATTTTTCTCATACTCTATGCACCGATTTTCTTTTTAGTCTTTTACTCTTTTAACAGCGGTGGAACGATGTATGACTTTAAAGGGTTCACGATGGAGTGGTACAAGGAGCTGTTCCAAGATACGAGACTGTTGATCATTGTATTGAATACACTTGTGATTGCTTTATTATCTGCATTGATCGCAACGATCATCGGGGTGATAGGGGCAATTGGAATACGCTCCTTTACGAGCAGTAAAGCTAAAAATACGGTATTGTCATTGAATAATGTATTGATTGTCAGTCCCGATGTGATCATCGGTGCTTCCTTCCTGATTTTATTCACAATGGCCGGGATCAAGCTAGGATTCTACTCGGTACTGTTGTCGCATATCGCCTTCAGTATCCCGATCGTTGTGCTGCTGGTCCTTCCGAAACTTCAGGAAATGAGCCCTACTTTAATTGATGCGGCAAGGGATTTAGGGGCAAGCCGGTGGGATGTATTGACCAAGGTCATCCTTCCATACATCCTACCAGGTATCTTTGCTGGTTTTTTTATGGCATTGACTTATTCACTTGATGATTTTGCGGTTACGTTCTTTGTGACCGGTAATGGCTTCTCCACTCTTTCTGTGGAAATCTATTCATTGGCACGCCGTGGAATTTCATTGAATATCAATGCACTGTCGACACTGCTGTTCGTCGTGACACTGCTGTTGGTTGTCGTTTATTACTTTATAACTCAACGTGTAAGGCAAACGGGAATGGGGGGTAAACGATGAAAAGGCTTGTCCAAATGTTTTTGATCATCTCCCTCGTATCGGCTTTGCTTCTATATGCGATTTCAAGATTGAATTCATCACAGGGGTTTACGAGCAGCAATACGCTTACCATCTATAATTGGGGCGATTACATCGATACCGATCTAATCGAACGTTTTGAAGAAGAGACGGGCATAAAGGTCATTTATGAGACATTTGATTCGAATGAGGCCATGATGACAAAGATCGAACAGGGCGGTACGACTTATGATATTGCCATTCCGTCTGAGTATATGATCGATAAGATGAGGCAAGAAGACTTGCTTGTCCCTTTGGATCATTCCAAGCTTCCGAATTTGAAAAATATTGATGAGCGATTCATCGATCTGCCATTCGATCCGGAGAATAAATATTCCGTGCCGTATTTCTGGGGAACGGTTGGAATTGTATACAATTCCAAGATGCTCGGTGGAAAGGAAATAACGGCCTGGGCGGATTTATGGGATACAGATTTAAAAAATGAAATCCTTTTGACGGATGGAGCTAGAGAAGTGATGGGCATGGGCCTGAACTCTTTGAATTATTCATTGAATGATATAGATGAAGAACACCTTCAAGAGGCAAAATCAAAGCTTGATGCCCTCACCCCGAATATTAAAGCGATCGTCGGAGATGAAAGCCGCATGCTATTGGAAGCCCAGGAAGCGGCGATTGGCCTGGTTTGGTCGGGAGTTGCTTCTGAAATCATGGCTGAAAACGAAGATCTCGAATACGTTGTTCCAAAAGAGGGGTCCAATTTATGGTTTGATAATATGGTCATCCCGAAAACAACCAAAAATGTCGATGCGGCTCACCAGTTCATCAACTACATGCTGGACCCGAAAGTTGCGGCACAGAACGCTGAATATGTAAGTTACTCGACACCTAATAAAGAAGCACTGAAATATATGCCTGAAGAAGTGGTGAAGGATGAACGTTTCTATCCATCGCCGGAACTGACGAAGAAACTGGAAGTGTACGAAAACCTGGGGAAGAAAAACTTAGCCCATTACAACGAACTCTTCCTTGAATTCAAGATGCATCGTAAATAACACACAAAAAAAAGCATGGTGTAGGAATTCCCTCCGTACACCATGCTTTTTCGTTTCTGTGTTTCACGAGTATTTGCTCCAAATTCACGAGAAAAAGCCCGAAACTCACGAGTATTTGATCCAAATTCACGTGTTAAAGCCCAAAACTCACGAGTATTTGCTCCAAGTTTACGAGAAAAAGCCCGAAACTCACGAGTATATCTCCAAACTTACGAGTAAAAGCCCGAAACTCACGGGTATAGCTCCAAACTCACGAGTAAAAGCCGAATTGCACTCTGTTACCTATATAAAAAGTTCATATAAAGGTATAATATCGTTTTTTGAAATGATTAACCAAAATTTTAATGTAAATCTGTAGCAGAATGAAATACTCTAAAATATCTGTAGGGATATAAGTATGTTAGTATAATGATTGAGTTAGTGCATATTGAAGGTGGAACTAAAATCTTAAGGATTAATTAATATTTCCAAGCTATCATAATAGAAAACTTAAGGGAGAGTATTCATGAAACTATTAAGAAGCACGAAGGCATATATTTGGGCAGGGAGCATTTTAATCATTGCCGGGATCATGGCATTTGCGATGATTTCGTCCATGGATAAGACAATTGCGAGTATCGATGGCGAGAAAATCAATGAGGATGAGCTGTATGACGCGCTTGTTGCGGGATACGGAGCAGATACTTTAGACCTGTTAATTACGAATAAATTGGTTGAATTGGAAGCGGAAAAAGCAGGAATTAAAATTAAGGATGAAGAAATCCAGAAAGAAATCGATGTTATGGTAGAGTCCTATGGTGATGAAAAGTCGCTAAAAGAGCAATTGGAAGCAAGCGGTTCTTCAATGGAAGCCTTAAAAAAGGACATCGTGGTTTATCTGCAAACGAAAAAACTGGTAGAACCGAGAATTACCGTGACGGACGAAGAAATCAGTACGTATTTTGAAGATAACAAAGATACATTTGCTCAAGCGGAACAAGTGGAAGCCAGTCATATTTTAGTCGAAGACGAAAAAACGGCTAAAAAGGTTGCGAAAGAAATCGAAGATGGCGGTGATTTCGCTAAATTGGCAGCTGAATATTCCACTGATACCGAAACGGCGGATAACGGTGGAAGCCTAGGGTATTTTGGGAAAGGTGATATGGTGGAAGAGTTTGAAAATGTTGCCTTTGATCTTGATATAAATAAAGTCAGTGATCCAGTTAAATCCGAATATGGGTACCATATCATAAAAGTAACCGGTAAGAAGGAAGCAAAAAAAGCTAATTTAGAAGACAGTAAAGATGTAATTAAAGAAACGCTTCTTTCTGAAAGATTACAAGAGGAATATCCCGTTTGGTTAGCTGAAGTGAAAAAAGACCATGAGATAACGAATAAATTGGAGGGCTCTAACTAAGGTTATCAAGTGAAGGATATAACGAACAAAGAAGCTGAGGCAAAATGCCTCAGCTTTTATTATGGCTTCTACGATTTGGATGTTGATTTCCGCTTCAGGCACTCGCTTTCCGCGGGCGGTCTTGGAGCCTCCTCGGCTTGCGCCTGCGGGGTCTCCCCTAGACGCGCTTTTCCCGCAGGAATCTCGTACCTTTCACTCCAATCAACTCTGTTATTAAACTTAAATCGAACCATACCTATGGAGTAGAGGGTGTTGCTTTGGGTCATATGTTGGGCCCATTTTCTCTACAAAAAAAAGCTGAGGCATAACGCTTCAGCTTTTTTATATATTAGAAGTTGGATGAAATTGATTTTTGATTGGATAATCCAGATTTTTTAACGATTTCATCACTCTCTTTTTCACCTTTATCATTATCGGATTTCAATGATTGTGATGGCGTTTCTTTCAGCTGTTTACCGGCAACGACCACCTTTGAACTGATGTCTTTTAATTCACTTGTTGCTTCCTTCGCTGTACCAAGGGCATCAGTGGAGATATCCTTTACTTCCGATACTTTACCAACCACGTCTTCATTGACGGTTTCATATAATGTTTCGACGTCACTGATTGCTTCTTTAATCGTTTCGGTTGCCCCTTTGACTCCTGATACCATCTGTTCCTTCATTTCGCCAGGGTTTTCCTTGACCTGTTCAAACATATTCATGGAGTTGTCTTTTAAAAGGACGGCTGAACGCTTTACTTTATTTCTTGTGTTGGAGTCAAGTAAGGTCAACGCACCACCAACAAGCCCCCCGATTAGAATCCCTTTTAAAAGTTTGCTATTCGTTTGAGTTTCGATAGTTGATTGAGTCATTTATATTTCCTCCTTTAGAATAGTAGATTATTTGCTTACTTTGGGTTTTCCCTTATTTACCATAAGTTAAACTGGAAATAATAAACTGTCATGGGATTGACATAATAAATAAAACAATAGTAATCTACATATAGTTAAATGACTGAACTACTTTTTGGGAGGTGCAACGATGACTAATGAAAAAGTTACTGGATTGATTGATCGATATATGAAGGTGTCTTTCAATGTCAATAAGATGGGGGAGCTTCTAATAAAAGATCAGATTTGTGATGTGCTGACGAACGAACAATACTATACTTTACGGTTCATTCAACAACAGCGGTTGTGTACATCGACGGAAATCAGTGATGCCTTTTATATTAATAAGAGTGCCGTCACATCCAACATCAATAGGCTGGAAGGCAAAGGATTGATAGAACGGGAACAGGACCTGGTTGACCGAAGGGTCTTTCACTTGAAGCTTTCAAAAGTGGGGGAAGCATTGTTACAGGAAACGGAAAATAAGATTCATAAGTTGGTAGAGAGCATCATGACGAAATTCGATTATGAAGAGATCGTAGGATTCCTTGATACATATGAGAAGCTTTCACAAATTTTCATTCAAATGAAGA
Organism: Peribacillus frigoritolerans; assembly: GCF_040250305.1. Lineage (NCBI taxonomy): Bacteria > Bacillati > Bacillota > Bacilli > Caryophanales > Bacillaceae > Peribacillus > Peribacillus frigoritolerans. Next base: position 219,389 of record NZ_CP158190.1, read on the forward strand.
ATGAGGAATGGGAGGGAATATAATGAGGGGGATCATAAAGGGAAGATGGCTGGTCATTATCGCTTGGGTTGCAATTACGGCAGGTTTATTGTTTGCTGCACCGAATATGGCGGACCTTGTCCGGAATAAGGGACAGCTGGATGTACCGGCAGAGTACTCCTCTGGGATGGCCAATGAGCTAATGAAAGAGATCCAGGATAAGGATGAGTCACAAGTGGCCCTCGTATTTCATGGTGATAAGAAGCTGTCTTCCTCGGAATTGAAAGAGATTGAGATAGCGATCCAAAACCTTGAAAAGAATAAAGCAGAGCTTGGCATCAAAGAGGTCATGACCCATTTTAAAGAGCCCTCGCTAAAAGGTCAGTTGGTCTCGGAGAATGAAACAACGGTTTTGACATCCATCACGATGGTCAAGGGGGACCGAGAAGCTAAGGAAGTGATAGATGCCCTTTATAAAGAACTGGAGCAAGTGGATGTCGATCATTATTACACAAGCAGCTGGATGATCGATGAAGATCTTAATGCCAATTCCCAAGAAGGGCTGAAGAAAACTGAAGGCATCACGGTTGTCTTCATTCTGACTGTATTGCTGATAGTCTTCCGTTCAGTGGTGGCACCGATCATTCCGTTGGTAACGGTAGGTTTCACTTATTTATGTTCACAATCCATCGTCTCATTCCTGGTGGATAAATGGGACTTTCCGATTTCGTCTTACACCCAAATATTCCTGGTAGGTATTTTATTTGGAATCGGGACTGATTATTGCATCCTGCTGCTTAGCCGTTTCAAGGAAGAGCTATCGTCACAGGAGTCCTTGCCTGAAGCGATCGTCGAGACATACCGAACTGCGGGTAAGACGGTCTTCTTCAGTGGGCTGACTGTAATGATTGGCTTTGCGGCAATCGGTTTTTCAACTTTTAAGCTCTATCAATCTGCGGCGGCCGTTGCCATAGGGGTTTTCATTTTAATGATCGCCCTTTATACGATCGTTCCATTTTTCATGGCGGTTCTTGGCAAAAAGCTATTCTGGCCGGCAAAAGGGAAACTTGCGCATAGTGAAAGTAAACTATGGGGAATTCTCGGTAACTTCTCCATGAACCGCCCATTGTTGGCGTTGATGATAGTTGCAATCGTCTGTGTTCCCTTTTTGTTTATGTATGATGGGAAGATTTCATATAACTCCCTTGAAGAAGCGGGTGATGATGTTCCTTCCATCATGGCATTTAATATCATTTCCGATGAATTCGGACCGGGACAATCCATGCCAACACAGATTATCATAAAGAATGACGAACGCATGGATTCGGAAGAATACGTCGCGCTTGCTGAAAAAATCAGCCAGGAAGTCGTCAAGGTGGATGAAGTCGATGTAGTTCGATCCATGACCCGCCCGACAGGTGAACCGATTAAGGACTTATTTGTAGCGAACCAGGCCGAAACTTTGGAAAAGGGAATCGGGGAAGGAAATGAAGGCATTAAACAAATCAGTGATGGATTAAAAACGGCAGGCAGTGAGCTTTCAGATTCAGGACCGCGGTTGAAGCAAGCGACGGACGGAATAGGTGGTCTCATTACCGGGACCAATGAATTAAAGAGCGGCGTAGGCCAGGTGGAGAAGGCGTTAACAAGCATTGAAGCAGGCATTCGCGATGGTTCTTCAGGTACTGGGGATATAAAAAACGGACTGAATGAGATCAAGGCAAACTTGGAGAAGCTCGCCACCGGAAGCGGACAGCTCCTCGAAGGCTATAAACAATCAGCTGATGGGTTAAGTGAGCTCACAGGTGGATACAAAGAGATTCAAACTAATCTTACGGGCGTATCACAAAGCCTTGCTGGTTTAAATCCTTCCTTTGAGCAAATGGAAGCCACTCATCCAGAATTACAGGCGGATCAGTCCTATCAAACGATCAAGCAAACAGTGCAAGGGGCACAGGGTGGCTTGGAGCCCATGGCAGCAGGCCTTTCCGAGCTCAATAGGAATCTTGGTTCAGTGTCTGGAGGTTTGAATACGGCGAACGAAAATATGGCCCAAATCGTAAATGGTCAAACCTCTCTTGGAGAGGGCCTGAACCAATTGATTTCAGGTGTTGACACTTTACAAAAAGGTCTAAGCACGATGGCCAATGGTCAGGGGGAAGTCATAAATAATCTGTCAGGATTTAAAGGAGGGCTTACCAGCTTAAGTAATGGGCAGCAAGAACTCCTAAATGGTTTTTCAAGCCTCGGCGGGCAACTTACTGATTTGACGGATGGCTTAAATGAAAGTGCGAATGGTCTGAATGAAGTCCATGATGGACTATCGTCCGCACAGGGTTATTTATCAGGGCTGGCAAAAACTGATAAAACGGTAACAGGCATGTACATTTCCAAAGAAGTAGTCGAAAGCGAAGAATTCGGGGAAGCATTGAATGCGTATTTATCTGAAGACGGTAAAACCATGACCATGGATGTGGTGTTCAAGGCGAATCCATATTCCAATGAAGCGATCGAGCAAATCGATTCGATTGAGGCAACCGTTGAAAGAGTAACGAAAGATACAAAGCTAGAAAATGCGCAAGTGGCGATAGGGGGAATCACAAGTACACATCATGACTTGGGCATGATGTCTGGGGAGGATTTCTCACGGACGGTTGTTTTGATGCTGTCGGGTATCGCAATCATTCTCTTTTTCATGCTGCGATCCCTGGTCATGCCGGTCTATTTGATTGTGTCGCTCGTTTTGACTTATTATACAGCGGCAGCCATTACCGAGTTGATTTTTGTTAATATTCTCGGTTACGCCGGCATCGGCTGGGCAGTTCCTTTCTTTGCTTTCGTCATCTTGATTGCTCTTGGAATTGACTATAGCATTTTCTTGATGGATCGCTTTAACGAATGGAAAGATAAACCGGTCAAGGAAGCGATGTTACTGTCCATGAGAAAAATGGGAACGGTGATCATCTCGGCGGCTGTCATTCTGGGCGGAACCTTTGCTGCCATGATGCCAGCAGGAGTTTTATCGCTCTTGGAGATAGCCACTTTAATATTGGTGGGGCTTGCTTTATATGCGTTTGTCATATTGCCATTGTTTATCCCGGTTATGGTTGCGACGTTCGGAAAAGCGAATTGGTGGCCGTTTTTGAAAAATAAGGAATAAACTTAGATTAAAGAAGGCATCCGCATGGATGCCTTCAGTTTTTCGACTGAATGGGGGTTCTTGAATGGATGGAACCTCCCTAGATCGAATAAAGTGCGTGGCAGGTCGAATAAAACCGTGAACGGTCGAATAAAGTGCGTGGTAGGTCGAATAAAACCGTGAACGGTCGAATAAAGTGCGTGGTAGGTCGAATAAAACCGTGAACGGTCGAATAAAGTGCGTGGTAGGTCGAATAAAACCGTGAACGGTCGAATAAAGTGCGTGGTAGGTCGAATAAAACCGTGAACGGTCGAATAAAGTGCGTGGCAGGTCGAATAAAATCGTGAACGGTCGAATAAAGTGCGTGGCAGGTCGAATAAAACCGTGAACGGTCGAATAAAGTGCGTGGTAGGTCGAATAAAATCGTGAACGGTCGAAAAAAAGCTCCGATGACGAATAACTGGGCTCCGGCTGAAATCAACTAAATATAATCAAATAAAAAAACTGCAGACAAACTCGCTTTTCCTCGAGTTTGTCTGCAGTAAGAAGGCATCCGAATGGATGCCTTCTTTAATTATGTATTCCTTTTTGGCTAAATCGATTCATAATTGGGGGATTCTTGTTTTATATTTCGCGATGATCTTTTGATTGTGTTCATCTGCCCCTTCGATATTACTGCTTAGGAATACGGGAGGGGTCTCTCCTGATTCAATAATCGTTTGGATGACTTGCGTGAAAATCATATTGAGGAGAACGGCCCCGACCACAGTCGATCCAGAACCAAAAGGTATATTATTTGATTTCAGTAATGTGTCACCTTTGGCAATATGATTGTCTATGACCAAATCAACGACATCGTGGAGATAATGCTTCTGTTTATGCCGTGAAGAACAAATTTTTGCATACTCCGGTGATGTTAGTCCAATGACGAAGGCCCCTTTTTCTTTGGCGATAGTGGCGACATCTATGGGAACGGGATTTACGCCGGATGATGAAATGACGATACAGACATCACCAGGACGGATATCCTCCGCATGCATGAATTTTTCTGATAGGTCATTTTGCCGTTCAAGTTGGGATGATCTTGATGCACCCTTAAAAAGCATCAAATCTTCAACGAAAATAGGACGAATTGCGGCTAACCCACCTGCCCGGTAGAATACCTCTTCGGTCAAAATATGAGAGTGTCCGCTTCCGAATAGATGGATGATTCCATCTGACATCACTGCTTTTGTGATATGTTCCACAGATTCCTTAATTGATTGCTTTTCCTGTTCTTCCACAATTGTGAGTAAAGCCTGTACTTCTTCAAAGTATGAGTTCATATATGTGACACCCTCCGGTTGAAAATATTCAATTTTATCTGCTTATATTGATACTGAACTTGTACCTGTCCGCACGATAAGCCGATTTAACATATTCAAGGGGAGTTCCATCTATTAGGAACGTATGCCTTTGAATGAATAATATGGGTGAGTGCTTTGGAATCGCTAAATGGGTGACTTCTAATTCAGAAGCAATCGATGATTCCAACGTTTGTGTAGCATAGTCTATTTTAAGTTTAACGTAGTTCTCCACATATTGGTAAAGAGAAAGGTTAATGATTTCTTCAGTTAATCCTTTAATTAAATTGGCAGACATGTACACGGTCTCGAGCGCCATTGGAACATCATCAGCCAACCGAATGCGTTTTATTTCATAAACGGGAGCATAAAGGGAAATGTGCAATTCACTGGCAATCTTCTTATCAGCCGGAATGATTTCAAAGCTCAGCAGCTTACTGCTTGGATTCAATCCCCTGGCTTTCATGTCCTCGGTAAAACTGGTCAACCCATTGAGCTGCTGCTCCAACTTCTTATCGGCGACAAAGGTTCCCCTTCCTTTTTGACGGTATAAGTATCCGTCATTCACCAAATTATTTATGGCTTGCCGGACTGTCATCCGGCTAATTCCGAATTGCTCGGCATATTCACGTTCAGATGGAAGGGCATCGTGCGCTTGGAACTCACCGTTTTCTATTTGTTTTTTTATTTGTTCTTCGATTTGAAAATAAATCGGAAGAGGTGAGTTTTTATCAATCATCGACTTTCGCTCCTTTAGGGTATTATCACACCGGATAATGCTTTTTGGTCTGCGATAATTGTAACATTATTATGTTTTTTTAGGATAGAAGCAGGGAATTCCTCTGAAATGTCACCGTGTATCAATTTCTTCAGTGTTTCGGCTTTTTCTTCACCAGATATCAGCAACAGAATTTCTTTGCTTTTCATGATTGTTGAAATGCCCATCGTAACGGCATGTGTAGGAACTTCGTCTATGGAATCGAAATAACGTGCATTCGCTTGACGCGTGGATTCTTCGAGTGTCACGACATGTGTACCGGATGTGAAGGAAGTTCCGGGTTCATTAAAACCAATATGGCCATTTTGCCCAATGCCAAGTATCTGAAGATCAATCCCTCCCGCGGAATCAATTATTTCATCATATCGTTTACATTCTCCGTTGGTGTCATCTGCTGTGCCGTTTGGCAGGTGAGTGCTCTCTTTATTTATATTGATGTGATTGAATAAGGAGTCATCCATATAATAATGGTAGCTGTTTGGATCATTTGGTTTTAAGCCGATATACTCGTCAAGATTAAAAGACGTTACATTTTCGTAAGAAGTATGATTACGCACGTGATCTTCAATCAAATTATCGTACATTCCTTTAGGGGTACCGCCTGTTGCAAGGCCCAATTTGATATTTGGATTTCCTTTCACTTTTCCGATCACTATTTCTGCGGCTGTCCGGCTCATTTCCATGTAGTCCTGCACTTGTATGATATTCATTATACATTCTCCTTTTTAAAAGCTAAATTTCCTCTGCAGAACGTCATTTCAACGTCCAAGCGGTCATTCAATATTACAAGATCGGCGTCTTTGCCGACCTGGATGCTTCCTTTTCTGTCAAAAATCCGAAGCTGTTTGGCAGGGTTTTCCGCCGTCATTTTTATAATGTCAGTCATGGAACAATCGGTATATTCCATTGTGTTCTTGATGGCATCGTTCATTTTCAAGATACTGCCGGCTAGTGTACCATCTGAAAGCGTTGCTCTCGTTTCGTCAACATTAACAGGCTGACCACCTAAATCATAGGTTCCCTTTTCAAGCCATTTGGCACGAAGTGAGTCCGTTATCAAGATCATGCGTTCGCTGGTAATTTGGTTATATGCCAGTTTGATCATTTCCGGCCTGCAGTGAATGCCGTCAGCGATAAGTTCAACATATAGCTCGTCTCGAAGATAAGCAGCTCCCAAAACACCAGGTTCACGGTGATGGAGTCCCCGCATCCCATTATAAAGATGTGTAACGTGGGTAGTCCCTGCTTGGATTGCTTCATCGATTTGGTCATATGTTGCATCTGAGTGTCCAATGGAAGCGACGACGCCAGTTGCCTTTAAGTGAGCGGCAAGATCTAATCCGTTTGGTTGTTCAGGAGCAAGCGTTACAAGCTTGATTTGATTTTCTGCCATTTTCTGCCACCTTTTAAATAGAGTGACATCAGGGTCAACGATATGCTCTTCAGGCTGTGCTCCTTTACGGACCGGTGAAATGAAAGGACCTTCTAAATGGATTCCAATTATTTCAGCGTGTTCTTGAGATTGATTTTCGATATATTTACCAGCATTAAGAAGTGCTGATTCAATGGCTTCGGTAGATTGAGTCATTGTAGTGGCCAGAAAGCTGGTGGTTCCTTCTTTGGGAAGAGTCTCTGCCATTGTGGATAATGCTTCATGTGTGGCATCCATTGCATCAGAATTGGATGCTCCGTGAATGTGGATGTCGATTGCACCGGGAATTACCTGATAATCCGGTGAAAGAGTAATTACCTTGGCATCATCGTCCTGTTTGTATTGGCTGACTGGACCAACTTCGGTAATTTTTCCATCCACGACTTTAATATACCCATTTTTGTATGTTTCCTTTTCGCTATGAACTATTAGATTATTAATAATGAATGTTTTCATACATAATCTCCTTTATGAAAGTAAAACTTAATGAATGAGTCTCATATATTTTGCCCTCATTTTATCGTTTTTATTAAAAGTTGTCTAGACCAGTTAGGGTGTATCAGGAATAAAAAAGCATTTTTCGCTTTATTTTCGAAGAATATAGTATATTTTTAAGTGAATTGGTATAGACATCTATATATTTTCTGTGCTAGTATAAGCCAAAGAAAAGTTATTATATTGATAAAATGAAAACGCTTTATACGTCTTTTCGTTCTGCTGAATCAAAAGAAGTTAGGAACAAGGGAGATGAGTTCGATGTTAAATTTTTTACAAAAGATAGGTAAGGCTTTAATGTTACCGATTGCTGTTTTGCCAGCAGCGGCTTTATTGCTTCGTTTAGGGCAACCGGATTTACTTAATATTCCTTTTATGGCTGCCTCGGGACAAGCTATTTTTGATAATCTTGCCATATTGTTCGCTTTAGGTATAGCGATTGGATTATCCAAAGATGGAAGCGGTGCAGCGGCATTGGCAGGTCTTGTTGGTTACTTTGTTTTAACGAATGGTACACAAGCGATTAATAAAGATATCAACATGGCTGTTTTAGGCGGTATTATATCCGGTATAGTTGCCGCTCTTCTATATAATAGATACTCCGACATAAGACTCCCTGAATGGCTTGGATTCTTTTCAGGGAAACGATTCGTCCCGATCATCACTTCGCTTGCGATGATTATACTTGCGGCAATATTCGGTTTTGTTTGGCCGCCGATTCAAGACGTAATCAATAGTGTTGGAGACTGGATTACAGGTGCAGGGGCATTGGGTGCCGGCGTATTCGGCGTATTGAATCGCTTATTGCTTCCAGTAGGACTGCATCATGTCTTGAATAGTATGGTTTGGTTCGTCTTTGGTGAGTACAATGGAGCGACAGGTGATATAAATCGTTTCTTCGCAGGGGACCCGACTGCTGGGCCCTTCATGACCGGCTTTTTCCCGATCATGATGTTCGGTCTTCCAGCTGCGGCATTAGCGATGATAGCAGCTGCTAAGAAAGAGAAACGTAAATTGGTGACGGGGATGCTTGTTGGGTTAGCTTTCACTTCTTTCCTTACAGGAATCACTGAACCGATTGAATTTCTGTTCATGTTCATCGCACCGGTGCTATATGTAATACATGCCCTTTTAACAGGGGTCTCGCTGGCACTTGCTGTTATATTGGATATCCATCATGGTTTTGGATTCTCCGCAGGAGCGATTGATTATATCTTGAACTTTGGTATTGCGCAAAAACCGCTATGGTTAATACCGATTGGATTGGTATACGCGGCAGTTTACTTCGTGATTTTCTATTTTGTCATCAAGATCATGGATTTAAAAACACCTGGCCGTGAAGACGATGAGGAAGAAGTGGAAGAAGAAACTATTGTGAAAACAGGGGATAAATATACCGATATGGGATCGCTTTTCATTCAAGATCTTGGCGGTAAAGAGAATATAAAGCTAATTGATAACTGTGCAACACGCTTGCGTTTACAAGTGGCCGATTCAGGTAATGTGAATGAAGCAGCCTTAAAACGGCATGGTGCGCGCGGTGTCATGAAGTTGAATAAATCGAGTGTGCAGGTCATTGTTGGAACGAATGTTGAATTCGTTGCAAATGCAATGAAACAACTTGTCAAGAATGGCGTCGACCCAAGCCAAGTGAAAGCAGCTCCATCTGCACAAGTGGCAGAGGATATAGTAGAGGAAAACCAAGCTTTGGGTGCAAATGACTTTGTCCTTCCAATTGAAGGAACCGTTTTACCGATAGAACAAGTTCCCGATCAAGTGTTTGCCATGAAAATGATGGGGGATGGCTTTGCTATCGAGCCAGTCAACGGAAAACTAGTATCTCCAATCGATGGGGAAGTGCTAAGTATCTTCCCGACAAATCATGCACTGGGATTGAAAATGGATAATGGTCTGGAAATTCTGATCCATGTTGGTTTAGATACAGTTAAATTAAATGGAGAAGGGTTTACATCTCTTGTGCAAGAAGGTCAAAGAATAACAAAAGGAACACCTCTTTTGGAAATTGATTTAGATTTCATAAAACGGAATGCCCCATCAACGGTCACTCCTATTATATTCACTAACTTACCTGAAGGAACGGCAGTGAAATTGCAAAAGTCAGGGATCCAGAAACAAAATACACCAGATATCATCCAGTTGGAAAAACTATAAAACGTGTCAAAAAAGGGATGTCGACAATGTCGACATCCCTTTTTTATGCTGCATCTTTATTTGGATAAAACGGCTTCTTTATATACTTCTTGCTGTGATAAATTGTCATAACCAAAACAAACGGGTGCCCCATTGGCAGGATCTATCATAACCCTTGCATGAATACGAAAGACTTCTTCTAAAACGGGAGGTGTAATGATTTCGCTGGGGGTACCGATTTTAACGATTTCTCCTTCCTTCATCGTTATGATTTCATGTGAAAACCGGGACGCATGGTTAATATCATGCAGCACCATGACAGTCGTTATTTTTTGTTCTTTATTAAGTTTATCAACTATTTGCAAAACCTCTAGTTGATGAGCCATATCAAGGTAGGTGGTCGGCTCATCCAATAATAAAATCTCCGTTTTCTGTGCTAAAGCCATTGCTAGCCAAACTTTTTGTCTTTGACCACCGGAAAGATTTGTGATCTCCCGGTTTCTAAATGAAAGGGTTTTGGTGATATCCATGGCCCATTCAATCGTTTCTTTATCTTCTTTCGTTAATTTATTTACATTATTGCGGTGCGGATACCTTCCATATGAAATAAGCTCCTCTACCTTCAATTGGGCTGGTGCAACCGGGTTTTGGGGAAGTAGTGCCAAGTGCTTGGCAATTTGCTTCGTATGGATCTTATGTAAATCCTGACCTTGTAAAAAAACGCTTCCGCTCTTTTGTTTTAGAATGCGGCCTATCGTTTTCAGTAATGTGGATTTACCACAGCCATTAGGACCAATGATGGTAGTGACCAGGCCTTCTTTTATTTCCAAGTTCAAGTCTTTGAACACCGTGAATTTCTCGTAATTCGTTTCTAGATTTTCCATACGGAGAATACTCACTGATCATCTCTCCTTCTACGCTTTAGCTTTAATTAGTAAATAAAGAAAATATGGGACACCAATAATTGAGATGACGATCCCGACTGGCAATTCAGCGGGTGCAAAAACTGTTTTTGCGATAAAATCGGATGCAATCACCAGCAGTGCACCAATTGCTCCCGATACTGGGATGACCTGATTGTGATGGATACCTACAAGGTGCTTCGCTATGTGGGGAGCCATTAAACCTACGAATCCGATATTTCCCGATACGGAAACGGAGGCGCCCACCAATCCGATGCTGCAGAGTAAAAGGATGATCGTTTCCTTTTCTACAGAAACCCCCAAACTTTTAACACTCGATTCTTCCAACTGATACAAATCTAGTAAATACGCCTTTTTCTTAATAATCGGAATCAGGACCATCATCCATGGTAACATGGATGCGATGTATTTCCAGTTCGCATCATATATCGTTCCTGAGAGCCAAACCGTTGCCATTTCAAAATCGGTTGATTTCATTTTTAATGATAAATATAAGGAAAGGGCACCAAATGCCGAGCCTATGGCGATTCCGGTCAGTAAAAGGCGGCCCATGTCCAGGGTGCCTTTCTTCCAAGAGAAAAGGAAAATCAATAGGGCTGCCAAAAGCCCGCCCACCAAACCGAATAGCGGAAAACTCATAATGGAGAACCAGTCCGAGCCGCTGTTTTGACCTTGATAGAAAAACATGAAAATGACAATGGCTGTCCCAGCACCGGCATTAATACCGAGAATACCGGAATCGGCCAAGCCATTTTTCGTAACCCCTTGAATGACAGTCCCAGCAATTCCTAAGCTCACTCCCACCAAACCGGCGATCACAATGCGGGGGAGCCTGAAATCGAAGATGACCAAATCAAAATCGGAAACTGGATTCACCCTGAATAAGGTCTGAAGGACAGCTTTGACGGTCATGTCGAATGTACCGGATATCAAACTAAAATAACTTGTAATAACGATTAAACATAAAATGATGGTCATCGTGATGGTGAAGCGCCACCGAGTATTCTTATCCATTCTTTTCTCCTCCTCTCGTTCTTATTAAGTACAGGAAGAAAGGAATGCCGATCAGGGAAGTAACGACTCCTATGGGGGTTTCGAATGGATAATTAACAAACCGGCTCAAGACATCGCACAAAGCTAGAAAAACCGCACCGATTACCCCTGCACATGGAACGATCCATTTATAATCGATCCCAATTAAAAACCGGGTGATGTGGGGGATGATAAGTCCAACAAAACCGATTTTCCCTACAAGCGCCACTGCGATTCCCGTTAAGCAAATGACGGAAAGGAGGGCCACAGCTTTTACTATTTTTGTGCGCTGACCTAAATTGATGGAAATTTCTTCGCCTAAAGATAATATCGTAATGGATTTTGAGATGAATAGGGCGAGGATGATTCCCACCATTCCACACGGTATCGCCAATTTTAGTACATTGGGGTCGATCTGGTGCAACCTCGAGTTGTACCAAAAACTTACATTCTGGGAAATTTGGAAATAGGATGCTATGGCAGCAGAAATACTGCTTAAAAATGTCCCGATCACAGTTCCGATTATGGCTAATCGAACTGGTGATAATCCATTAGGAAGCAGCGACCCAAAACCAAAGACAATTCCGGCTCCCAATGCAGAACCTAACATTGAAAAGAGGATCATTTGGAATGAAGACATACCTGGAGTAAATACCATACAAAGTGTAATCACGAACGCAGAGCCATCCGTCACTCCCATGATTGAAGGGGATGCAAGATAATTTCTTGTCATCCCCTGCATGAGTGCTCCTGATATGGCTAAAAATGCCCCGACGAGAAGGGCACCCAAAACTCTAGGCAAGCGAGAAGCCATAATGATCGTATGGTCAACGTTACTAGAGTCATAGTGGAAAATGGCATTCCATACCGTTATGGAATCTATATTTTTGGCACCATATAAAATCGATAATACGATGGAGAAGCAAATCAATAAAGGTGCCATACAAAGAATTATTATTGGTAATGAATTTGTTTTTGCCATATCAATCAACGCACCTTACTGTTTATTTAGCTAATTCTTCCGTTGCAGCCTTCAGGAAAGCTGTTTTACTCCAAGCCGTTCCACCTTGAGCAAGAGGATCAACCGAGTTTACAAACACCTTATTTTCTTTTACTGCCGTGATGCTCTTCCAAATGGAGTTGTTTTCCAAATCTTTTAACGCTTCCGGTTTTTGTGCATTTTCACTTTCCGAGAATTGCAAGAAGACATAATCTGGGTCAAGTTCTGCAAATTTTTCTAATGAAATCATTTCTTGTGCTTTAATTGGCTTGATTTCTTCAGGGACGGTCAAGCCTAGATCTTTATAGATTACTGGGTTGAAATACACATCTTCAGGATATAGGAATAGGCTGCCGTTCCGGATTCTCACCACTAATGCCTTTTTATCCTTCAGCTTTTCACCGAGTTCCAGTTTTGCTTTTGCGGCGTCATCATTATAGGTTGTGATGATTTTTTCGGCTTCATCTTTTTTACCTGTAAGGCTGGCCATTAACCGCAAGTTGTCTTCCCAATTTGTCGAAATATGTGAATATGGGAATGTTGGCGCCACTTTTTCCAATTGTTCCGTCACATTAGCTGGAGATTTAGAAGACCACATGATCACATCAGGTTTCATCCCAAGAAGTGTTTCATAGTTCGGCTGCATTTTTTCACCGATCGATTTAGCACCTTCGAGGTCATTAGCCAAATATTCAGGTATTTCTCCACCTACAGTAACGACACCAGAAGGTTTAATCCCCAATATGGCTGCATCCTCCATTGATTCCAAACTAGCAGTGGCGATACTGGTGACTTTGGCTGGGATTGTATACTCCTTATCCAGATACGTGATGGTTTGGGTCTTTGCTTCTTTTTTCGCCGTATCTGTCACTTTGCTCTTCTGTGAAGCATCCTCGGAAGTCTTTTCGGCATTACCGCAAGCGCCAAGTCCTAAACTGAATACTGTTGCCATTCCAAGTACGAATAATTGCTTTTTCATTAGTTGATTCCCCTTTTTGAATATATTAAATGTCATTTATCGCTGCTTCATAGGATTGAAAAACAAATCCTTATTGGTAGAAAATCTATTTTCACTTCCTTTGCCCGTTGAAATTAACAGTAGCTTAACATAACGATGGGTGATATTGATAACGATTATCATTATCACTTTCGCATGTTATTTAATATAATATTAATTTTCTATTATTTCAAGAATAATTTTCCAAAGTAATGTCTTTGGTATGTCCAAAAGGCTTTGAAAAGCAGGGTAAAAAGGGATGGGAATGCTGCTTTTTGTAAAATGATAGGAAAAAATTATCGGTGTATGGTTGATATATCCATTGAGAAAGATTATCATTATCGATGTTGTGGTAATCTTTCTCAATTATATTCTTTTAAAAATCACCTGAATAAAATTACTAGTATTAGAGGTTGGGGGAATTCATTTAGATGATGCATAAAAAAATGGACAAAAGTGTAATGGACAAAACTGCTGCCAGTACAGAGGTTACGATCAAAGGAACTCAACAGTTTCCCATGCAGTCGAGTGCCGGGAAACGTGAATACCAAATCTTTGTATCAAAACCATTGGAAGAGCCGCCACCCTCGGGATATCCAGTCATTTATTTGCTTGATGCCAATTCGGTATTTGGAACGATGGTCGAGGCGGTACGGTTGCAATCTCGCCGGCCGGAAAAGTCAGGAGTGGTTCCCGCCATTATTGTAGGCATTGGTTATGCCACCAATGGACCATTTTCTTCTGAACGTTATTATGATTACACTCTGCCTGTTGCAGTTAGCGAGTTACCTGTAAGACCGGATGGAAGTCCATGGCCTTCGCATGGAGGAGCGGAAGACTTTCTGAAATTCATAGAAGAAGATTTAAAACCGGAAATCGATAAAAGGTATAAAGTGGATCACAATAGCCAATCGCTTTTCGGGCATTCCCTTGGCGGCCTTTTCGCTTTATATGTTCTTTTTGAAAAACCGTATGCTTTCCAAACATATATAGCTGGAAGCCCATCTCTCCATTGGAACAAAAAGTGGTTCCATGAGGAGGAGGAGAAGTTTCTTTCCCGATTGAATCAAGGAAATGGTGATATTTCCTTATTGCTTGGCGTGGGTGAACTGGAGGGCACCCATAAAAGCGGCATGAACGAAAATGCATTGGAGTTATCAAAACGATTATCCTTAAAGGAAAGCGGAGTTAATGTTCAATTCAAGGAGTTTGAAGAGGAAGGGCATCTTTCAGTTTTGCCGCCTTTGATTAACAGGGCCTTGCGTTTTGCTTTGAAGAGAAATGTGCCGGGTAAGAAATAGGTCTTTCTCAGTAAATCCGTGGAGGGCACTTGACCATTAAGTTATAAATATATATCATTACCTGTAGATTCCAATTGATAATGATTATCATTATTGATTGGTATTTTACTTTTTAAGCATTTGCTAAGGCCATGTACCGCCCCTGTTTGCAAGGGGATTGTATTTGGCTGCTATACATCGAATTCTTTGACTTGGAAAGGGAGTGTCAAGGTGGACTTTTTGGAATGTAAAGGGAAGGTTGCGCTTGTAACGGGAGGTGCTCAAGGTATTGGAGGTGCCGTGGTTCAGGCTTTAGCCAAGCTTGGCCTTATTGTGGCGGCCATTGATTATAATGCCGAAAAGCTTAATGAATACGTAAGTGAATTGAAGTCTCAAGGCTTGGAGGTATATGCCTTTCCAGCGGATGTGAGCGACAGTCATGCAATCGATCGCATTGTTGATGGAATTGAGAATGATATTGGTCCAATAGAGACACTGGTCAATGTTGCCGGAGTGTTGCGCACTGGAATGATCGAGTCATTCAGTGACCAAGATTGGGCTAAGACTTTCGCAGTCAACTCCACTGGTGTGTTTAATGTATCTCGTTCAGTGAGCAAATACATGGTGACAAGAAAAAGAGGGGCGATTGTCACGGTCGGATCGAATGCCGCAAGTGTCCCTCGAATCTCATTGGCTGCCTATGCGGCATCGAAGGCAGCTGCCGTCATGTTTACGAAGTGTTTAGGGTTGGAGCTGGCCCAATATAATATCCGCTGCAATATCGTTTCCCCCGGATCTACGGACACGGAGATGCAATGGTCCTTGTGGAACGACGAGAATGGTGCCGAAGCTGTCATAAATGGTATGCCTGAAGCATTCAAGGTAGGAATCCCACTGAAAAAAATAGCCATGCCTACTGATATAGTAGACGCTATCCTATTTTTCATATCCAATCAATCGAATCACATTACAATGAGTAATTTATGTGTGGATGGTGGCGCCACTTTAGGTGCTTAACACGACCATCCGCATGGAGTCTGAATATTAAGTGAATTTGGAGGGGTTTTAATATGATGAAGTTTAAAGGCGTTACTGCCGTATTGGAGAAACAGCTGTTGGAGGAGTATGAGGTTGGTGACTTTTTTCTTGCATCGCCATACCGAACAATATTGGGAAAAGGTTCCTTCATAACGGTTCCAAGAGATGACGAGAATGCAAATCAAATGAAAAGTCTCTCCGCAAGAGTGGCTGCTGCATTAAACAAGGCAAAAGAGGAAGGGCATGCCAATCCAGTGGTAACCGGTGCTGTACCATTCGATCATCAAAAGGACGCTCAACTTATTGTACCTGAAAACATACGTTCATCAGTCCCTTTGCAAGATAATCACACCAGCCTTTCAATGGAAACCAAGAAGCCAACTTATCAAATGGAATCGGTACCCGAACCTTCCCTGTATAAGGAGGGTGTGGAACGCGGCCTTACGTATATAAAAGGCGGCCATCTTGACAAAATCGTCCTATCAAGAACGTTGCATCTTACTTCATCAGAAACAGTGAATATCAATCCGTTACTTCATAATCTAGCTCAGCATAACAAGAATGGTTATACCTTTGCCGTGGATTTACCTCAAAGCGTAAAGAGGAAAGGTGATGCCCCCTGCTCGAAAACGCTGATTGGGGCTAGCCCAGAATTGCTTGTTTCAAGATCGGGATTACAGGTTTTGGCAAATCCTCTGGCAGGGTCCAGACCAAGGAGTGATGACCCTGTCGAGGATAAGCGGAGAGCGGACGAGTTACTTTCATCCTCTAAGGATCTGCATGAACATGCAGTTGTTGTCCATGCCGTAGCTGATGCACTGAGACCATTTTTCAAAACGATGGATGTGCCGGAAAAACCATCAGTGATACATACCGAAACCATGTGGCATCTGTCGACGGAAGTAAAAGGTGAGCTCAATGATCCCGCAACTTCGTCATTGGAGTTAGCGATTGCGCTTCACCCGACACCTGCTGTATGTGGATCACCGACTGACCTTGCACGAGAAGCCATCCAGGAAATCGAACCATTTGATCGTGGTTTTTTTACAGGAATGGTTGGTTGGTGCGATGCAGAAGGCGATGGGGAATGGGTCGTTACCATCCGGTGCGCGGAGGTAGAGAGACAAGTTCTTCGATTATTCGCTGGGGCTGGGGTGGTTGCAGAATCCAAACCAGAAGAAGAGCTTGCGGAAACATCAGCTAAATTTCAGACTATGCTGCGTGCAATGGGAATAGATGCAAAATCACTAAATTAAAGTGTGTGTGGAGGGATAAAGGATGTTAACAGGGTGTACTTCGTGGCCAAAGGAATTTGCGGATTTATATCGAAAGCAAGGGTGCTGGAAAGGGGAAACCTTCGGGGAAATGTTGCGTGAGCGTGCCAAGGTACATGGGGAGCGCATCGCCATTACAAGCGGGGAAAGAAACATGAGCTATGCGGAATTGGACAATAGTGCAGATCGGCTGGCAGCCGGATTTCAGGAACTGGGAATAAAGAAAAGTGATCGAGTGGTGGTCCAGCTGCCCAATGTAATCGAATTCTTTGAGGTTTGTTTTGCACTATTTAGATTAGGGGCATTGCCTGTATTTGCTTTGCCGTCGCACCGAAGCAGTGAAATTAACTATTTTTGCGAGTTTGCTGAGGCAGTTGCCTACATCATCCCGGACAAGCACGCCGGTTTTGATTATCGTGATCTTGCAAGAGGTGCAAAAAGCAAGAACGATACGTTGTTAAACGTGATTGTCCTGGGGGAAGAAGAAGAATTCGTGAATTTGGCGGATTTATATATCGATCCAACTAAGAATGAAACAAAAGTGGATTCATGTGACATTGCCTTTCTTCAATTATCAGGGGGAAGTACTGGATTATCAAAATTGATCCCAAGAACACATGATGATTATATATACAGTTTGAGGCTTAGCGCGGAAATTTGCCAAGTGGATATGAATAGTGTTTATCTCGCAGTTCTTCCTATTGCCCATAACTATCCACTTAGCTCGCCAGGTATTCTTGGTACCCTTTATGCAGGCGGCAGGGTAGTCCTTTCACCAGGTCCAAGTCCTGATGAGGCATTTCCGCTTATTGAAAAAGAAGGCGTGACGATTACGGCTCTTGTACCGCCTCTTGCTTTAAGGTGGCTTGATGCAGTATCTACCCGTGACCATGATTTATCCAGCCTTCAAGTGATTCAGGTTGGGGGAGCTAAGTTCAGTGCAGAAGCTGCCCGTCGGGTAACTCCCGCCTTCGGCTGCAAGTTACAGCAAGTTTTTGGCATGGCTGAAGGTCTAGTTAACTATACAAGATTAAACGACCCTGACGAAATCATCATCAACACACAAGGCAGACCGATGTCGGAATTTGATGAAATCCGAATTGTCGATGAGGAAGACCGGGATGTTCAACAGGGGCAAGTGGGACATTTATTAACGAGAGGGCCCTATACCATTTGCGGTTATTATAAAGCCGAAGAGCATAATGCGAAGGCATTCACCATAGATGGATTCTATCGAACTGGTGATTTGGTCAGCATGACCGAGTCGGGCTATATAGTTGTGGAAGGCCGTGATAAGGACCAAATCAATCGTGGCGGTGAAAAAATTGCCGCTGAGGAAGTTGAAAATCATCTCCTGGCTCATGATGGAGTACATGATGCAGCCATCGTTTCCATGACGGACGATTATCTAGGGGAGAGATCATGTGCATTCGTGATTCCGCGCGATCAGGCACCGACGGCAAGGGAACTTAAACAATTCTTGAAGGAGCGGGGGATCGCTGTCTTTAAAATTCCTGACCGGGTTGAGTTCATTGATTCCTTCCCAAAAACGCCGTTAGGTAAAGTGAGTAAAAAAGCATTGCGACAAATTATATCAGATAAACTTAACAGTCGAATTACGATGAAGTGAATAAAAAAAATCAAGAAGGAGTGATTTGATGGCTATTCCTGCTATCACACCATATGCAATGCCTGTTGAATCGGAGTTACCAAAAAATAAAGTTGCGTGGAAAGCGGATCCAAGGCGTTCAGTGCTTCTCATTCATGATATGCAACAATATTTCCTTAATTACTATACAGCAAGCGAATCACCGATCACTGAACTGGTAGCACATATTCAGTCCATAAAAAGTCGATGTGTGGAACTGGGGATCCCTGTCGTTTATACAGCACAACCTGGTAATCAAAACCCGGAAGATCGTGCACTGCTCACAGATTTTTGGGGTCCAGGACTTGATGATGATATCAATCAAACGAAAGTGGTAGATGAGGTCGCTCCAAGCGAAGATGACATTGTACTGACTAAATGGCGTTATAGCGCATTTAAAAGGACAAACCTTTTAGAAATGATGAAAGAACAAGGACGTGATCAACTGATCATTTGCGGGGTATATGCCCATATTGGGTGTTTGTTGACGGCAAGTGAAGCCTTCATGCAGGATATAGAACCATTTTTGGTATCTGATGCGGTGGCGGACTTTTCATTGGAAGAACATAAAATGGCGATTAAATATGCAGCTGAACGATGTGCTGTTACAACATCAACATCCCGTTTGCTTGAACAATTGAAAAGTGAAGAGCAATCATTCGCTGATCCCGTTGAGGAAAGTGATGAGCAAGGTTTAACATTGCAAGGCCTAAGGCATCAAATCGCTGATCTTCTGGGTGAATCCCCATCAGATATTGATGATGACGAGAATCTAGTGGATCTAGGAATGGATTCGATTAGAATGATGAGCCTTGTTGAGATCCTAAGGGGAAAAGGGGCAGAGATTAATTTCATGCAGATGGCTGAAAAACCGACAATCGCTGCCTGGTGGGAACTACTGTCTTCACAAAAGGCGTTAGCGTGACTGAGTCCAAAAAGAAGGAGGTAAAACGGAGTGCTTAATATTCAGGACCAAGATGTGCGCTGGCAATTGTCCGGCGCGCAATCAGGTATCTGGTTTGCTCAGCAGCTGGAGCCGGATAATCCGATTTATAACACAGGGGAATACATAGAAATCAATGGACGGATTGATATAGAACATTTTGAAAAGGCGCTGAAACAGGCGGTCATGGAGGCGGAGTTTTTACACGTCCGCTTTGGTGAGGATCATAGTGGACCGTTTCAGGTCAGCGGGAAATCGAGCGAAGTTCCTTTTGAATTCATCGATGTCAGTGGAGAGGAAAACCCACGGGAAAAAGCTATGCAATGGATGAAAAAAGACCTGGCTCAACCGATTGACCTGAAAAATGATCCACTCTTCAATCAAGCCTTGTTCAAAGTGGATTCAGATCACTTTTTCTGGTATCAGCGCATTCACCATATTGTAATGGATGCTTTTGGATTTTCACTTATCTCGCAACGAGTAGCCAAACTATATACGGCTCTTCAGAAGGGTCAGAAATTGGCGGAAGGTGCCTTCGCTCCTTTACATTTACTTCTTGAAGAAGATAAGGCGTACAGAAAATCCGAGAAGTTCGAACTTGATCGCCAGTTTTGGCAAGATCGTTTTGCTGATCAGCCAGAGGTCATGAGCCTGGCTGATCGAGCCCCTCGGACTTCTAAAGGATTCATTAGTCAAACGGGTTATCTATCATCTGCAGCGACAATATCTTTAAAAGCGAATGCAGATAAATATTCAGGAAGCTGGCATGAAGTGGTGATTGCAGTAACGGCCGTTTACGTAAATCGATTGACAGGCTCAAAAGATGTCATCCTGAGCTTACCGATGATGGGCCGGTTGGGATCTTCCTCATTGAACATCCCCAGTATGGTCATGAATCTGCTGCCACTCCGGTTGTCTGTACAGCCTGATATGAGTTTTCAAGAGTTAGTGAAGCAAGTGTCGAAGGAAGTCCGTACCATCCGCCGCCATCAAAATTACAGACATGAAGAATTGCGTCGAGACCTTAAACTGCTGGGTGATAACCAACGATTATTCGGACCTCAAATTAATGTTATGCCGTTTGATTATGGTCTGGACTTTTCAGGAAGTAAAGCAATCACACATAAGCTGGCAACAGGTCCTGTCGATGATTTGTCGGTTAACATTTATGACAAGTCTGATGGAAACGGACTAAGGATAGATTTAGATGCAAACCCAGAGGTATATACAATTGAAGATTTGAGTACTCACCATATGCGTTTCCTGAGTTTTCTTGAAAAGGTTGCTGCTGCAGAGAATGTCCAATCAATTGGGGAAATTGAACTGCTTTTACCTGAGGAACAGCAGCAAGTCCTGCTTGAATGGAATCGAACGGAAACAGAGCTTCCAACTGGACTTTTACCTGGATTGTTCGAGGACCAAGTGTTAAAAACCCCTGATTGGACAGCCGTAATCGATGAAAATACGGTTCTTACATATAAGGATTTAAACAGGCGGGTCAATCAACTGTCACATCTCCTTTTGGAGAAGGGGCTGGGACCTGAGAAATTCGCGGCTATAGCTTTGACCCGTTCGGTGGATATCGTCATTTCCATGTTGGCTGTGTTAAAAACCGGAGCGGCCTATTTACCTATCGATCCTGATTATCCATCAGATCGAATCGAATTCATGCTTGATGATGCCAGGCCAGCAGCAATCATAACTAGTAAAGGGATTTCCTCCAAACTAACTGATGCCAAAGGAACGGAGCGCATCGTGTTGGATGAGGAGAAGACCATTATTGCGCTGGGGAATCAGCCGGATAAAAATGTGGAGGATGAACAAAGGAATGGAACGATGTCCCCGCTTAACCCGGCTTATATGATTTACACTTCGGGTTCTACAGGGAAGCCAAAAGGTGTCGTGATTCAATCGGCAAGCCTTATCAATTTCCTTTATTCGATGCAAAACGAATTTTCATTGGATCATCGCGATCGGCTCCTTGCGGTTACAACCATTGCCTTTGATATATCCGGTTTGGAAATCTTCCTGCCGCTTTTGAACGGGGCAAGCTGTGTCATAGCTGCTAAGGAAACGATTCAAGACCCTAGAACTTTGTCCGAGATGATCGTTCAACATGAGATAAGCATCATGCAGGCCACACCAACGCTTTGGCATTCACTTGTGGCGAATTATCCTGATGTGATAAAGAATTTCAGGGTGCTGCTAGTAGGAGGAGAGGCACTTTCGATCAGCCTGACAAACGCTTTACATGAATTAGGATGTGAAGTGACGAATCTGTACGGGCCGACGGAAACGACAATATGGTCTTCATCAATTACCCTTGATCCGAACGAGAGCGGTATGCCCTCGATCGGCAAGCCCCTTTGGAATACACAGGTATATGTGCTGGATGCAGCTTTGAAGCCCGTTCCTAAAGGGACTGTAGGGGAGTTATATATTGCAGGTTTAGGGCTTGCACGTGGATATTTAGGCCGCCCGAATTTAACGGCTGAGCGGTTTGTCGCTAATCCGTATGGTCCAAAGGGTAGCCGCATGTATCGAACGGGCGATCTAGTTCGTTGGAGAGAAGATGGCTCATTGGATTATATCAGCCGGGCCGATCATCAAATCAAAATTCGGGGTTATCGTATCGAATTGGGGGAAATTGAAGCGAAACTTACCCAGCATCCTGACGTTGACCAGGCTGCAGTCATTGTTCGTGAAGATCAGCCTGGAGATAAACGTATCGTGGCCTATATCGTCCCTTCTTTGGAAGCGACACCGGAATCGGTTGAACTTCGGGAATTTGTAGGCAACGGTCTACCGGAATACATGGTGCCGTCCGCAATCATAACGATGGACGAGTTGCCATTGACCCCAAATGGAAAGCTTAACCGGAAAGAATTGCCTGTGCCTGACCTCACTGCACTTGTATCAGATCGGGCTCCGGGAACACCGCAGGAGGAAATATTGTGCGATCTTTTTGCCGAGGTTCTTGGTCTTTCCCGGGTCGGTATCGATGATAGCTTCTTTAATTTAGGCGGACACTCCCTTCTTGCTTCAACACTGATGGCACGAATCAGAGACACATTCGGAGTCGAAATAGGCATTGGTAAACTCTTTGAGACACCAACAGTTTCGGGACTTGTAAAACAGCTTTCCAATGGAAAAAGTGCAAGGTTACCTGTAAAGAAAGCCGATAGGTCGGAAACGGTGCCCCTTTCCTTTGCACAGAGGCGATTATGGTTCCTTCACCGTCTTGAAGGGCCAAGTCCAACGTACAATATTCCACTGGTTGTTGAATTGTCCGGTGAAATAGATACTAGGTCACTAGAGGCTGCGATCAATGATGTAGTCGAGCGTCATGAAACCTTACGTACGCTTTTCCCTGTTACCTTAGGCACTGCTCATCAATATGTGTTGGATACCTCCGAAGCACAAGTGGAATTGTTGGTATCGCACATCAAAGAGTCCGAACTTGAAGCGGAAATCGCTACAGCTGCGCGATATAGTTTCAATCTTGCAAAAGAACCGGCCATATGTGCCCAGCTTTTCACAATGGCCCCGGACAAGCATGTATTGGTTTTATTATTGCATCATATTGCAGGAGATGGATGGTCCCTGACACCGCTCACTCGCGATTTAACGGCAGCTTATGTGGCGCGATGTAAAGGTGAAGAACCTAACCTGCCTCCGTTGCCTGTACAGTATGCCGATTATGCTCTTTGGCAGGAAAGCCTTTTAGGGAGTGAGGGTGATGAATCCAGTTTAGCCATTGAACAAATGGAATACTGGAAAGAAACATTGGCTAATTTGCCAGATCAATTGGAATTGCCCACTGATTATCCGCGTCCCCTCGAAGCTAGTTATAGAGGTGATACCGTAGACTTTTCTATCAATCCTGAAATGCATCGTCGTTTACTGGATTTGGCCCGTGATAATGGCGTCAGCTTATTCATGGTCTTGCAATCTGGACTGTCGGCACTCCTCACTCGCCTTGGGGCAGGAAACGATATCCCTATCGGAAGTCCGATAGCAGGTCGAAGTGACGATGCTTTAAGCGATCTTGTAGGAATGTTCATCAACACATTGGTGTTACGGACGGATACTTCCGGTGACCCCACTTTCCGTGAACTTCTTGACAGGGTGCGAAGGGTTAATTTAAATGCCTATGAGCATCAAGACTTGCCTTTTGAGCGTTTGGTGGAAGTGATGAATCCAGTTCGCTCTCGATCTAGGCATCCATTATTCCAGATCATGCTGGCGCTGCAGAATACGCCTGATCCGAAATTGGAGCTTCCAGGGATTCAATCCAACCTGAAGTTATATGGCGTAGGCGCATCGAAGTTCGATATGACGATCGAATTACGTGAAGAGCATGCTGAAAATGGCAGTCCGGATGGGATAAACGGCTTCCTTGAATATAGTACAGATCTATTTAAGCGTGAGACCGCCGAGATGCTAATAAGTCGATTAATAAGATTGTTGGACGGCGCCATTTCGGAACCGGACCGGCAAATTGGACTTTTGGAAATAATGTCACCTGAAGAGCGCCAGGAAATCCTTGTGGATTGGAATGGAAGTTCCGAAGAAATACCGCATAAGTGCTTACCTGCATTACTGGAAGAACGGGTAAGCCAGTATCCTCACAATATTGCATTGGTATATGAGGACACTTCCTTGACTTATGAGGAGTTAAACAAAAAAGCGAATCAGCTAGCCCATCTCTTGATTGCTAAAGGTGTAGGGCCAGAGCAATTCGTTGCATTGGCCATGCCTAGATCATTGGAAATGGTTGTAGGATTGCTGGCTGTACTCAAGGCAGGAGCTGCATATTTGCCTTTAGATCCTGAATATCCAAATGATCGGTTAACGTTCATGCTGTCTGATGCTCAGCCTGCTTGTGTTCTAACGAGTTCGGGTGTAGCTTCCAAGCTTCCTGAGATGCATGATATCAGGCAAATCATAATGGATGAAGCCAGTACCATAGAAGAATTGGCAGATCATTCAATTCTCAATCCAACCGATCGTGATCGGATTAACCCGTTATCACCTTTAAATTCGGCATATATCATATATACTTCCGGATCCACCGGTTTACCAAAAGGAGTCGTGGTCCCGCACCAGAATGTAATCAGACTTTTTGGATCGACGGAACATTGGTACCATTTCAATTCCGAAGATGTGTGGACGATGTTCCACTCTTATGCCTTTGACTTTTCGGTTTGGGAGATTTGGGGAGCTTTACTTCACGGAGGCAAGCTTGTGGTCGTCCCTCATTCCATCAGCCGGTCACCGGAAGAATTTTTACAACTGCTTGTTAAAGAAGAAGTAACGGTACTGAACCAGACACCATCAGCATTTTATCAATTGATGCAGGCTGATCGTAAAATGCCGGCACTAGGGCAGGACATTAAATTACGCTTCGTGATTTATGGCGGGGAGGCACTTGAACTGAGCCGTTTGGAGGATTGGTACAGCCGCCATCCGGAAAATGCGCCATATCTCATCAACATGTATGGAATAACGGAAACCACCGTTCATGTCAGCTATCTTGAGCTTAATCGGAATATAACATCCATAAAAGCAAATAGCCTGATTGGCTGTGCCATTCCCGATCTGGGCGTGTATGTGTTAGATGCAGGCTTACAGCCAGTTCCTCCAGGGGTAGTTGGGGAACTTTATGTTTCCGGACCTGGTCTGGCCCGTGGTTATTTAGGCCGGCCAGGTTTGACGGCTGACCGTTTTGTTGCCAACCCATTCAGTTCAACAGGCAGCAGAATGTACCGCACCGGCGACTTGGCCCGTTGGCTTGTAGATGGATCTTTGGATTATATAGGCCGGGCAGATCATCAGATTAAAATCCGTGGATTCCGTATTGAATTGGGTGAAATCGAGGCATTGGTTGCTCAGCATTCCCATGTTGAACAAGTTGCGGTAGTGGTTCGTGAAGACAATCCGGGTGATAAGCGTCTGGTCGCATATGTCGTATCTGCGTCAAATGTCACCTTCGATCCGGCGCATGTACGTCAATTTGTTGCAAGCGGCCTACCGGATTACATGGTGCCATCAGCTTTCGTTGAAATGGGTGAATTGCCTTTGACACAGAATGGTAAGCTGGATCGCAAGGCATTGCCGGCGCCGGAATTCGGTTCCAATCAATCAGGGCGAGGACCGAGAACTCCGCAGGAAGAGATTCTGTGCGACCTTTTTATGGAGGTTCTCGATTTGCCCCATGTCGGAATAGATAATGGATTTTTTGATCTTGGCGGCCACTCGCTGCTTGCCGTCCATTTGATGAGCAAAATACGTGAAGCACTTGGCGTTGAACTGAGTATTGGTAACCTATTCGAGGCTCCGACTGTTGCGGGGCTCGCTGAACGGCTTGAAATGGGCACGAGCAAAAGTGCTTTGGACGTCCTGCTGCCGCTTAGGAAAAATGGGCCGGAACTTCCGCTGTTTTGTGTACATCCGGCTGGAGGACTAAGCTGGTGCTATGCTGGGTTGATGAATGCACTGGGGCCTGACTATCCAATCTATGGGTTACAAGCACGAGGAATATCACAGCGGGAGCAACTTCCGCAAACGCTGACTGAAATGGCGGCAGACTATATCAATCAGTTACGGACAATCCAGCCAGAAGGACCTTATCATCTATTGGGATGGTCTCTCGGAGGCAATGTCGTTCATGCAATGGCCACTCAATTGCAAAATGAGGGAGAGGACGTACGCCTGGTGGCAATCCTCGATTCATATCCAAGTCATTTCTTGCCAATGAAAGAGGCTCCGGATGATGAGGAGGCTTTGATCGCTTTGCTGGCATTGGGAGGTTATGATCCTGATAGTTTAGGAGACCAGCCATTGGATAATGCCAGTGCCATAGAAATTCTCCGTCGAGATGGCAGTGCATTGGCTAGTTTAGAAGAAGAAACGATTCTGAACCTTAAAGAGACATATGTAAATTCTGTTCGAATCATGGGTGAGTATAAACCTAAAACCTTTAAGGGGAATGTGCTGTTCTTCAGGTCGACGATCATTCCGGATTGGTTTGATCCCATTTATCCTGATACATGGAACCCATATATCCACGGAATGATTGAACAGCATAATATTGAATGCCGCCATAAGGATATGTGCCAGCCGGGACCGCTTGCTGAAATTGGCCAGGTTATCGCTAACAAACTATCCACTATGAAGAAGTTGGCAAAAAATAATGAAGGAGGACATATCTGATGACCAACCCTTTCGAAAATGAAAATGGCATCTACCATGTATTGATAAATGAAGAAGGTCAACATTCCCTTTGGCCCGCCTTTTTGGTTATTCCAGAAGGCTGGTCCGTCATATATCGGGAAGAAAGCCGGCAGGATTGCTTGGAATATATCAACAAAAATTGGACGGATTTGCTGCCCAATAGTTTAAAACTAGTTGCCAGCAGTGATGGAACAAAGTGAAATCCCGGATACAGCTAGACCCTAAAATAGTAGTGTGCATCGTTTATGTCATAGCGATGTTCATGGTTTCGATGGACGGGACGATTGTCAATGTGATCCTCCCGACAATCAGTAATGAATTTAACCTAGATCCTTCTTCAACCAGTGGCATTAATATTGGATATTTAGTTAGCCTGGCTGTCTTCCTTCCAGTAGCGGGTTGGCTAGGGGATCGATTTGGGACCAAGAAGATATTCTTGATTGCATTGGGTGTCTTTACGGCTGCCTCCTTTTTATGCGGCTTTGCCAATAATCTGCAAACCTTGAACTTGTTCAGGGTTTTGCAGGGGGCTGGAGGCGGGATCCTGACACCGGTGGGAATGGCGATTTTATTCAGAACGTTCTCTCCGGAGGAACGGCCAAAGGTTTCCCGTTCCCTTGTACTGCCCATTGCATTCGCACCAGCCATTGGTCCGATCGTTGGCGGGTTCTTCACAGAGCAGCTGTCTTGGCGTTGGGCATTTTATATAAATGTTCCTTTCGGAATTATGGTCCTGTTAATCGGTGTACTGTTTTTAAAAGAACATAAAGAGCCCAAGGCTGGCAGGTTGGACCTTCCAGGATTCCTGCTGTCAGCTGCAGGCTTTTCCATGATGATGTATGCAATGAACATAGGTCCATCCAAAGGATGGGAATCCCCCATTATCATGTACACAGGAATTATCGGTGCAGTTCTTGTTCTCTCATTTATTCTATTGGAGCTGCGAGTGGATCAGCCGATGCTTGATTTGCGTTTATTATCCGATCGATTGTTTCGGACATTAGGCATCATCTCATTATTTTCAATGGCCGGCTTATTGGGGATGCTCTTTGTGTTTCCGTTAATGTATCAAAGTGCGCTTCATGCTTCAGCATTGGAAAGCGGTCTGACGACATTCCCGGAAGCCATAGGTTTGATGGTGGCATCCCGGATGATGCCTTTGACTACAAAGAAACTGGGCATACATCAGGTGATCCGGATGGGGCTGCTTTGCACAATCATCATTTATACCTTGATTAGCCTCGTGGGGCCGACAGCCAACCCGTGGTTCCTTCGGGCCCTATTGTTTAGCGTCGGCGTATGCTTGGGACATACAGTTGTGGCCATACAGTACTCCACTTTCACTAATATCAACTCGGCTTCGATGGGGATGGCCGCCACATTGTTCAATGTTCAAAACCGGATTGGCTCTGCGATGGGTGTCGCCATCCTAGCCAGCATCCTGGGGGCAGTGGGCGCTGACACGATGGGAACGAATGGGCATGTTAACCTATCATCCTACCAATTCGCTTTCTTCGGTTCTGCCATTTTGCTCGTCATAGCCTTATTATTTGCGATGAGTTTAAGGAAGGATGATTTCAAGGCCATCATACCGAAACAGGATAGGGCTAATTCCCTTGATGTAAAACCGGTCAAAAGCGGGTAAGTTACTCATTCGGTTATTTTTTGAGGGAGGTCACTGGATTTTTGCCAGTGACCTCCCCTTCATTTTGCTGGCAGTTAGGGGAAGGGGCAGGAGAATTGGTTGAACTATATATATGTAAATTGCCTATAAAGAAAGAGGAGTCCGACTTAAATAAACTGCTTGTCCATGTTTCAACCGAAAGGCAACTTCGGGTGAAAAGGTTCGTCAAGTTGGATGATGCTTACCGCTCTCTAATAGGGGATTTGATGGTGCGGTTTGTTCTTAAAGAACGATACGGTTCGGTTAAGGAAGAACTGCGATGGAGGACAAAGTCATTTGGGAAGCCCTTTCTATCCGATTATCCATCGTTCCATTATAATATTTCCCATTCTGGTGAGTATGTGGTTTGTGCCGTGCATGATGCAGAGGTGGGAGTGGATATAGAGAAAATAGGGCCGTTTGAGTTACAGCTGGCCAAGGGTTTTTTTACGGAAGAAGAGTATAAGCAAGTATTGGAAGCAGAAGACGGACTTTCTTCCTTTTATGATATTTGGACTTTGAAGGAAAGCTATATAAAAGCAATAGGCAAGGGCTTATCCATACCTTTGCACAGCTTTAATGTGAGAAGGCATGGCATGGAAGACATTCACTTAACTGATGTACATGGCAATATACCAATAACGGACTTCACCTGTAGGCAGTATAAGGTAGACAGCGAGTACCGGCTTGCCGTCTGTGCATATCAGGTGAATGCCGAAAGTTTTAAGGATCACCACAGATCAGTCACTTTTCAACAAATATGTGAGGGTCTGAATATCACTCTGGAATGAGTGAACACGGATTAAAGTGGTTCAAAAGAAAATACGGTGGAATTCCACTGGCTTTCTGCGGCTTGGTCTGGCAGTGGAAACCATCGAATACGGAGGTTTGAAATTGCGGAATATTAATATAGCACACGTTATCGAGGATAGTAAATTTAACTCATTTCATCTTTCCGTTTTACTATGGTGCATTTTTCTCATTCTTTTTGATGGCTTTGATCTTGTAGTTTATGGAGCGGTCATACCGAGTTTAGTTGAAAAATGGGGTACGGCGCCAAGTGTTTTGGGCCTGATTGGAAGCTTAACTTTGGTAGGTGGCCTGATAGGTTCACTATTTTGCGGGATTTTAGCAGATAAAGTGGGCAGGAAGAAAGTGATCATTTCTTGTGTCGCACTTTTTGGCACATTTACATTATTGACAGGTTTTGCTCAAGGGCCGGTTGATTTTGCACTTTACCGGTTTACGGCTGGGTTGGGCCTTGGGGGGATTCCTCCATTGTTGGTCGTTCTTACTTCGGAATATTCACCTAAGTCGATTAAAAATATAATGGTGGGCGTCATGTTCAGCGGTTATTCGATCGGAGGCATTTTGGTGTCGCTATTAGGAATGAAAGTGATTCCGGATCTAGGTTGGCAGTGGATGTTTTTCATAGGTGCCATTCCGCTAGTATCGATACCCTTTTTAATTAAATACTTACCCGAATCCCTCTATTACTATGTTGAAAATGGAGAATATAAAAAAGCCAAAGCGATAGTGAAGCGCTTGGACCCATCCTATGTCCCTCATGAACATGATAGTTTCAGAAATGATTTAAAATCAGTGACGGGCGTCCCTGTAGTCAAGCTATTTGAAAACCGGCGAGGAAGAACTACCATCATGTTCTGGATTGCCTGTTTCATGGGATTATTAATGGTCTATGGATTGGGAACCTGGTTGCCTCAATTGATGGTTGAAGCAGGTTATCCACTAAAGTCCAGTTTGCTATTCCTTTTTTCCTTGAATATCGGGGCGATAATTGGGTCGATATGTGGAGGATGGTTAGCGGATCGGATTGGGTCGAAAAGAGTTCTCATCAGTTTATTTACGTTTGGCGCCATTTGTTTAATTATACTTGGTTTTAAACCTGGAACAATCGTTTTATACTTCTTGGTTGCGGTAGCAGGGGCGGCATCCATAGGATCGCAAAATTTAAACAATGCATATATTTCAACTTTCTATCCAACTTATATTAAATCCACCGCACTTGGCTGGGCACTTGGAATCGGCAGGTTCGGTGCTATTCTGGGACCTTCGATTGGCGGAGTATTAATAGAGTTAAAGTTGCCCATTTATATGAATTTCATCAGTTTTGCACTTCCAGCCTTAATTGCAGCAGCGGCAATAATTTTCATTCAGGATAAATACAACAGTTCGAGGATCTCCTTGGAGTTCCAACAACGGTACGAAAACATAGGTTGATAGAAGGCTAATGTTCGTTAGCATGATATGGAGGATATATAATGGCCAATTTCGTTTGCCAGATATGTGGTCGTGGATTTATAAGTTATAACGAAAATGCTAAATACTGTTCCCAGACATGTAAAGGGACAGCCTACATAAAATATGAATTAAAGAAATGTAGTCAATGCGGGAAGAAGTACAAACCAAGAAAGGCAAATAGCAAATATTGTTCTTTGGATTGCAGCAGCAAGGGCAGGAAAAGCCGTAAAGGATCTGGTTAATTTCCCAGCATTCATTTCTGCTTTGCGGATTGCTTCCATATATGGTAAAAAAAAAGAGCCTGTTTTATCGCAAACAGGCTCTGGATATTAGGTCTTAAGTCTCAGCGGAAAAGAGTGTTATGCATTCGAGCATATGCTGGTTATTTCTGCTGCATCAACGATACGCTGAACTTCAGATCCCTCAAGTGTCTCTTTTTTCAATAACTCTTCAACAAGCTCTTCATACTGTAGGCGATTCGAGTCAATCAACATTTCCGTTTCAGAAATCGCTTTCGTGAATAATTCCTGCATCTTTTGCTCCTTCTCGCCTTTATTAAAGGTGAGGGTGAATCCATCTTGAAGCATTCCGGTATCGACCATTTGTTCAAGTAGATGTTTCGCCTGCTGCACATCTCCGCCTACACCGATGCTGTGTTCACCTAAATACATTCTTTCCGCCACGCCGCCTGCTAAAATCATTTTGACTTGATCAAGCAATTCACTGGCTGTTGCCAGATGGAGTTCTTTAGGTATTGGCGCTACATACCCAAGGGCTTCCCCACGCGGAATGATGGTCGCCTTTCGAACGGAACCGGGCTTTGTCAAAGCCGCAATCAGGGCATGTCCACTTTCATGGATGGCCACGCGCCGTTTCGTATCCACATCATTCAAGGTACGTGATGTCGCTCCAAGTATCGTGCGGTCAATGGCGTAATCAAGATCCTGTTTACGAATCATATCCTGTTCATTCCTCAGGGCATGACGTGATGCAGTATCGAACAGGGAGCTTAAGTCAGCACCGGAGAAACCGGATGTACTTTCAGCCAACTCATCCAGGGAAGCAAGGACATCTGTCGCCAGACGCTTACCCTTCGTATGGATATTGATGATTTCCTTTCTTCCTTGTGTATCCGGAAGTGGAACTTGGAAAGAGAAATCGATCCTGCCCGGACGTAGAAATGCCTCATCGAGCATATCTTTCCGGTTGGTCGCTGCAATGAATAAAATCCCTTCATTTGGATGGCCTCCATCCAATTGCACAAGCAGTTCAGTTAACGTTTTTTCGCCTTCTTCCCCTCCATGAGCTTTCCTTTTACCAGCCAACGCGTCGACTTCATCGATAAAAATGACAGCTGGCGATTGCTTACGTGCATTTTGGAAAAGACTGCGGACACGGGCTGCACCGACTCCAACAAACATTTCGTTGAAGGCTGAACCGCTCGTTGAGAAGAAGTTTGCACCAAGCTCTTTTGCGATTGCCTGTGCAAGCAAGGTTTTCCCCGTTCCAGGGGGGCCGTATAATAAAATGCCTTGAGGCGGCTTAATTCCAATTTTAGCTGAACGTTCAGGTTCCTTTAGTGTAGTGAGTGTCTGTAGGATTTCCTGTTTGATTTCGGATTGCAAACCGCCTACATCATCCAAAGTTATCTCTGGCAGGGGCTTTGGGGTGGAAAGGCTTTGTTTTTTACTGCCGATCCGCAATCCGCCCTTTGATTTTTTCTGTATAATGACAGCGGTTGTGACGAGAGCCGCCATTAATCCGCCTAAAATCCATAATGCTGATTTATTAGTTGATGAAAAAGAATATTGAACGTTATAAGTTTCGACAAGTTTATTGATCATTTGACTGTTGGGAGGAATACTGGAAACGTATTCTCCATCTGGCGTGGAGATGTGAAGAGTGCCATTTCTTTTTTCTTCAATGGTGACAAGGGCTCCATTTTGGGCTTTAATCGTCTTTTCCACCGAGGAAAAAGGAATGACCATATCCTTTGACTGAGTAACAACATACCAACTGATTCCAGCAATTATCACAATGAGAGCCGTCAGGAACGGCAGCAATTTCGAAACTAATTTAGAGTTCGAGTTCAATTTTTCATCTCCTTTAAGAATATATATTCAGTATAAAATTTTTAAACATGTAATCTATAGGTCTTTATGCCTTAAATTAAAGGTAAATAATGTTAAAGTCAAGAAATAATGTTTATTACAAAAGTTTAAAGGGCTCGGAATTTAGAAATATTTAATCTAACCGGCATATTAGACTTTTTAAATGCGAAATGCTAAAGTGAAATGGTCTAAGTCATGAAAAAATAAAATGGTAGAAGAGTGTGAAGTTCTATGAGTAAATTTATAAAAGACTATATGATTACGATGAAGGATATCGTTAGAGAAGGTGATCCCATTCTGCGTCAGGTAACGGATGAAGTTAGCCTGCCGATTTCGGATGAAGATCGTGAAACGTTGGAATGCATGATGCAATACCTGAAAAACAGCCAGGACCCAAAACTCCAAAAGAAGTACAACTTACGTGAAGGAGTTGGGTTGTCTGCCAATCAGATAGGCTTGAATAAACGCATGTTCGTCATGTATTTTCCCGACGAAAAAGGGAAGCTGTTTGAATATGCCCTTGTAAATCCGAAAATCATCAGCCATTCTGCCACAATGATCTATTTACCGCAAAGTGAAGGCTGCCTTTCCGTCGACCGTGACATTAAAGGGTATGTACCGCGTTATGAACGGGTTAAAATCAAAGCTTTGGACGGTAATGGTGAGGAAATAGAGATGCGGCTGAAGGGCTTTGCTGCAATCGTGTTTCAACATGAGTTAGATCATTTAAACGGGATGATGTTTTATGACCGGATCAACACCGAAAATCCTTTCAAGCTTCCGGAAAACGTGGAAGTGAAAAGTCTGTAAGGCAAAAAGGCAAAGCGACATGCTTTGCCTTTTTCTGTTTTATGGCTGCAAAAGCATATCCTTTTCCATATGCTTTTGCAAATCACTGAGTATGGCCAGGTTCTGTTAGCTTAGCTAAGAGTTCGGATAATCTTCCCTAATATAAGAAATGCCTCTGGTTTAACTGTCTCCAAAACATACATTCTTCAAACTTGTAACCTCGGTATGATCTTTCAGCAATCTTTACTTCCTATATAGAAGGGAGATAACAAAAAGCGCTGCAAATGCAGCGCTTTTTTTGTTTATTGTAAGTATTCCTTTTTTGAAGGTGTTTCCACTCTTGTTTTTCCCATGAAGAATACAGTGATTGCTGCAAGACCGATCGGAATGAGAGCCAAGGTGAATATCAATGAAATCGAATCGGACATCGCATGAACGATTTTATCCAGGATAAAGTCCGGAATCTCGGCACGTGCGTCCGATTGGAAGAGCTGCCGTGGGTCCTCCATCAACCCGGCTGTATCCGGACTTCCTTGCATCCCTTTAAACGCATCCGTCATTTTACTTGTGAATACATTGTTCTGAATCGCTCCATAAATCGTTACTCCGAGTGTCATCCCAAAAGAACGGAGGAATGAGTTTGTTGAGTTGGCCGACCCCCGGAATCTAGGTTCCAAGTTGTGAATGGATGCTATAGGCAAAAGGGAGAAGGAAAAGCCCATGCCAAATCCAGTCAAAATCATGTACAAAGTTAATAAAGTCCTGCTGGTATCAGGGGTGATGGTTCCTAATAGAAGCATTCCTGCAAAATAACAGATGACAGAAACCGTCATTAAGTTGCGAAAACTTGTCTTTGTATTGAATATCCCGCCAACTGCACTGCCGAATACAGAACCAAGCATCATGGGAGTTAGGATCAATCCGGCATTTGTTGCGGAACCACCGTAAACTGCCTGCACGAAAATCGGGATATAGACGGTTAATATAATGAATGTACCGCCATAAAGAATGGCTAAGATCTGAGAAGTGGCAAATAATCGCCTTTTAAACAGCCATAATGAAATGATTGGATCTTTTGCCCTTTTTTCGAAAAAGAAAAATGAAACGAAGAAAATCACAAAACTGGCAAACAGTCCTATGATGGGAGAAGAACTCCAGCCATACTCCCCGCCCAGTTCGAGAGCGAACATTAAGCTGATAACGGCAATCACGAGTGTTGCTGCGCCACCCCAATCAATTTTTTGCTCTTGGGAGTTGGGTGACTCCTTGTAGTAATTCCAGATGAAAAATAAAGAAATGATCCCAATCGGAACATTGACGTAGAAAATCCAGTGCCAGCTGGAGTATTCAGTAATATAAGCGCCTAAAAGTGGTCCCAATACGCTTGATGCCCCAAACACAGCACCGAAAAGGCCAGTTAATTTTCCCCGTTTTTCAGGTGGGAAAATATCAAAAATGATCGTAAAGGCTATAGGCATCAAAGCGCCTCCGCCGATCCCTTGGATTGCACGGAAGATACTTAACTGGACTATGCTCTGGGCCATGCCACATAATGCGGAGCCGATTAAAAAGACTATAAGTCCAAAAATAAAAAACCTCTTTCTTCCATACATATCGGAAAGCTTACCGAATATCGGCATACTTGCCATCGTGGCGACCATATAGGCAGATGTCACCCATACAAACTTATCGAATCCGCCTAAATCAGAAACGATCGTTCCCATTGCAGTCGCAACAATCGTATTATCCATTGCTGACATCAAGATACCTAATAGTAATCCGGCAACAATGAATTTTTGTTTTTTTTGAGCGTTCATTTATTTTCCTCCTTCGTATCAACCAGCTCATGAATTTCCTTTACATGGTTGAAGGGTAAACGTTAAGATGAAACAAAACATTTATCTTGAAAATCAAGATAAATTTAAGTGTAAAAGGGGTGGCATTTTATGTCAAGTGATAATAGGGTGAATGCAGCTCTGTTAGAGAGTTTAACTCACAGATTGCAGCGGTATGGAATGAGATCCGTATTATTTCAACAAAATATGGCCCAAAAAATAGGGGTATCCCATACGGACTTAAAGAGTGCTGAAATATTGAATGAAACGGGACCGATTACTGCCGGTGAATTATCCAAAATTACAGGATTGAGCACGGGATCGGTTACGGCACTGATCAATCGCCTTGAGAAATCCGGTTATGTTAAAAGAGAACGAGATCAATTGGACGGAAGACGGGTAATGATTGCACCGATACCCGAAAGGCAGGAACAGATTAGATCGCACTATCAATCGCTTTCTATGGCCACCAAGGAGTTATGTTCATCTTATAATGAACAAGAGCTAATATTGATCAATCAATTTGTTGAGGATATCACAAAAATCATGGACAAAGAAAATGACAAATTAATGAGTGAGCGGGAAAGGTAGCCGGTGTATGTAGGCTGCCTTTTTTATTTTTAGCCAGCTGGTAGCTTCTTATCAATAATTAAAGGTGTAGAGTGAAATTTATTTAAAAGAGAATGAACAATGTCACGTTTCCATTAAAATATATATTGATAATGATTTTCATTATCTGCTAATATGAATCTACAAATCATTTCAAAGGGAGAATACACTATGAAAAAAGCAAAGGCGTCATTAGCGGTCTTACTATCAACCAGCCTATTATTTGGCTGTGCGCAGGAAAAGGAAGGAACTGAACCGGCAGATGATAATGCCAAAGAAGTGAGTGCGAGTAAGCTTGATGATGTATCTAGCGAGTACCGGGAATATGCCATTGGTGAAATAGAAGAGTTCGTAAACGCAACGGAAGAATTCACTACGGCCGTATCTGCCGGTGATATTGAAAAGGCGAAGGAATTATATGCACCAGCCCGCATGCATTATGAAAGAGCGGAACCTATTGCAGAAGTTTTTGGCGATCTTGATCCCAAAATCGATGCGCGTGAAGGGGATGTCAAAGATGAAGAATGGGGTGGTTACCACCGGATTGAGATGGGGTTATGGCAAGAAAATACAACGAAGGGCTACGAAAAGTATGCAGAACAATTAATGAGTGACGTCAATTTGCTTCGAGCCAAAGTTGAAACGGTTGAGGTAACACCTGATTTGTTGATCACGGGTGCGGTGGATTTATTGAATGAAGTTTCCACGAGTAAAGTGACAGGAGAAGAAGACCGATACTCCCATACCGACCTGTATGATTTCGTTGCAAATGTTGAAGGTGCAGAAAAGATCTATGAACTGCTTACTCCAGCGCTGAAAGAAAAGGATGCGAAGCTTGCTGGGGAAATCCAACAACGTTTTGACGATGTATACAGCTTGCTTGAAAAGCATAAAGAAGGGGATGGCTACATCTCATATACGGATTTAAAGGAATCTGAAGTCAAAGAGTTAAGTCAAGCAATTGATGCATTAGCTGAACCACTTTCGCAAATAGGAATTGTAACGGAGGAATCTTAATTGAAAGAACATACGCCTAAAGATGAAACCGGACTTTTTACAAAAAAAGTGAGTCGTCGAAATATGTTGAAAACGGCAGGAGTCGGTGGAATCGGAGTCGTGATAGGAGCATCTGGATTTGGCGGGCTGCTGACACTTTCTGAACAAAGGGCAAAGGGACAAACTAAGGATATAGTTCCTTTTTATGGAGAGCATCAAGCCGGTATTACCACTGAGGCGCAAGATAACCTTTACTTTGCATCATTGGAAGTAACCACAGATAAAAGGTCAGACCTAATCCAGTTATTAAAGGATTGGACAGAGGCTGCGGCTCAGATGACTGAGGGGAATTTGATTGGTGAAGCATCACTTAATACGAATATGCCCCCAAAGGATACGGGGGAAGCGAAGGAATTATCACCCTCCAATTTAACGATCACTTTTGGAGTGGGTCCGACCCTGTTTTCGAAGGATGGCAAAGATCGATTTGGTTTGAAATCGAAAAGGCCTGCAGAATTAAAGGATCTGCCTCAATTCCCTTTAGATGCTTTAGAAGAAGAATGGAGCGGTGGGGATATTTGTATTCAAGCATGTGCAGATGATCTCCAAGTGGCTTTTCATGCCGTCCGGAACTTAGTGAGGATCGGAAGAGGGAAAACGATCATTCATTGGGCACAAACAGGTTTCCAACGGACTAAGCAAGCCGATTCACAAAAAACGACACCGCGGAACCTTTTCGGGTTTAAGGATGGGACTGTCAATCCGGATACGAATAATGACAATGAAATGAATGAGCATGTTTGGGTGAAGGGTGAGGACGGTCCTGACTGGCTTGTTGGAGGCAGTTATATGGTGGTGCGCCGAATCCAGATGTACATTGAAGTTTGGGACCGGACAATATTGAAAGAACAAGAAAATACGTTTGGCCGTCATCGTGACAGCGGAGCCCCATTAGGAATGAAGAATGAATTCGATACCGTGGACCTCGAAGCTAAAGACCCAAATGGAAATCGGATCATTCCGGAAGATTCGCATATGAGTCTCTCCAGGGGGGACGGAAAAGCAAAAATATTGCGGCGTCCATATTCATATGCAGATGGAATGGATCCTAAAACAGGGAGCTTCAATGCAGGCTTGCTATTCATTTGTTTTCAGCGAACTCCAAGTAAACAATTCATTCCCATACAAGAGCGACTGGCGAAAAATGATAAGCTCAACGAATATATCGTTCACAGGGGCAGTGCCATATTCGCTTGTTTACCAGGTGTGAAAAAGGGTGGCTATATTGGGGATTCCCTTTTTGGATAAATATAATCACAATTGAGGACGTGAAAATCGCCAGCATGGATATTATCCAGTTGGCGATTTTAGTTCATGAATAAGGAGGGACCAGTATGACCGTTTCTAAATGGAAGAGTGGGATATTGGTTTTAATCGTCAGCCTTTTATTTCTTTCGACTGCTGTAAGGGTTGTTTCGGCGGGTGAAAACCATGATCAGCTTTTTGTTTATATTGGCGATAGTTTAATGAAGGTAAAATCCGGAGACCTTGAGGAAGTATCTAAAAATATCGATCTTTTCGAGAAAGATTGGCAAACGATAAAAACGGACAGCAAGAGTGCGAGGAAAGTCGACGAGAGGCTGTCTGCGGTAAAAAGTGCTGTGAGAGACCAAGCTTCCACAGATGAAATCAAGAAGCGATTATCGGCATTATCCAGTACTCTTGTTATTTATGATACCAACGAAAACCCTGTTGACAAGACGGACTATGAAGAACGGTTAGAAGCAATACTTCCTTTAATAGATAAGTTGGAAGCTTTGATAACTGAAGGTGACTTTGATCAAGCTAAAGTTCAATATACCA
Organism: Peribacillus frigoritolerans; assembly: GCF_040250305.1. Taxonomy (NCBI): domain Bacteria; kingdom Bacillati; phylum Bacillota; class Bacilli; order Caryophanales; family Bacillaceae; genus Peribacillus; species Peribacillus frigoritolerans. Next base: position 258,205 of record NZ_CP158190.1, read on the forward strand.
GCCTTCTGAGTCAATGGACCGACGCAGAGGTCATTGTCAGGGAGAAAAGTGTTGCTGCATATGGTGAATTTGAAACGAAAATGGCCTTTGTGCGGATAGCGATTACTCAAGACCCTCCTGATTCGGAAAAAGCCCAAAAAAATCTAACTGAATTGAAGGGCCTAATCGAGGATTTCCTTGCTGGTAAAGTTGAAGAAGGAAGCCAGGAGAATACCTATTCCCTTGGGGATGTAACGCAACTTTTACAAGGAAGTGCAACGGATATTGAAAAGGGTGACATCGATTCTGCCGTTGATCAGCTAAATGAAATCTTGACAATTTGGCCTAATGTCGAAGGCGAGGTCTCCACAAGGGACAGCAAGCTTTACAGCGATATGGAAACGAAAGTCCCGACCGCAATCAGCCTATTGCAATCGAAAAAGGTAAAGGCGGAGGAAGCGAAGGGAATCGTTTCCGATTTAAACACAAGGTTACGCCCTTTAATTAATGATACGGGTTATACGACATGGGATGCCGCTTTGATTCTTTTGCGGGAAGGGTTGGAAGCACTCTTGATTGTAGCTACATTGCTGTCTTTCCTAAAGAAAATCGGGCAAGCGGATAAACAAAAATGGATTTGGACAGGGGTTGGTGCTGGTTTAGTTGCCAGTTCCATATTGGCGGTCATAATCAATATCGTTTTCTCTCAGATCACAGCTGCGTCAAGCCGGGAATATATTGAAGGAGTCACTGGGATAATAGCTGTATCGATGATGTTGACAATTGGTCTTTGGCTTCATAGTAAATCGAATGTCCATGCATGGAACCGTTATATCGACAAGCAAATGAACCAAGCCATTGCGACAGGAAGCATCATCTCTTTCGCTTTGATCAGTTTTCTATCCATATTCCGTGAAGGGGCCGAGACGATTATCTTTTATGCCGGTATGGCTCCTTATATGGAATTGAAACAGCTACTGAGCGGGATTTTCCTTGCCTTCCTCATTTTAGTGGTAATTGGTTTCATCATGTTGCGCTATAGTGTGAAATTACCGATGACCCTATTCTTTAAAGTGGCAACGGTACTCATATATGCTTTGGCTTTCAAGATTCTTGGAGTCTCCATTCATTCACTTCAGGTTTCACAGGTGATACAGACAAATACGATCGGTTCCTTTCCGTTTGTAGAAACGATAGGTCTTTATCCAACAATGGAAACGCTGGTGCCGCAAGCTGCATTAATTTTGCTGATTGTATTGGCGACCATTTGGGTCAAAAAGAGTAATTCCTTACGTACAACCGAATAATATAATGGGACTGACGCATGTCAGTCCCATTTGTGTATGGTATTAGCGAATAGATCGGCGATAGGAATATTGCTTCCATTGATAAAGGATAAAGCAGCCGATACAGAATCCAAGGATGGCTATGAGAGAAGCCAATCCGACCATCAAGGTGAATATATAACCGGTAACATTCCAACCCAGTAAAAAAGATATGAATCCGAGTCCTAAGCAAACGACAGCTATGGCCTGGTTGAATTGTTGCTGTGAATGATCTTCAGGAATATAATCGGAGGGTTTCTTTTTAAGAAAGAGCTTGGCGAGACGCATCACTGGATTGAAATTAAAGAGAAGACCTAAAAGTCCTGCAGTTAAAGGAATCACTAATATCGACATTTGTCCCGTTAATAAGGCGGTGGCTACGCTTAACAAAATGACCCATTGATTCGTTCGTACTAAAGGGCGGGGAATGGAACGAATTTCACTCGTCATACTAATACCAACTTTCCTGATGTGTTTTATTTATATTTTATCTTTATTTTAATCACTTGTGAAGCCTAACAAAATAAAGCCAAAACCTTATTTATAATAATTTTAATTTAGTATTGATTATCATTACAAAAGTAGTATAATATGTATAACAAGCAAATAAAGTGAGGAGGACAGTATAAATGGTAGCAAAAGTTTGTGGAACATGCGGAACACCAATAAAAAAGCTCAAGCATTCTGCCCTTTGCCAATGCGGTCCTAAGATATTGAGCAATCAATTCTCAGTTAAAACAAAAAAATAAAATCCCGTGGAATAGATCATAAATTAAACCATTAATCGGTTTGAGTTTGTAGACAAAAGGGGTTCCATCTTAATTTTTAAACAAAGTTGATTGGAGCGGGTGTTCGAGACTCCTGAGGGATAAGCGTGTCCAAGGGAGACCCCGCAGGCGCAAGCCGAGGAGGCTCCCGGACCGCCCGCGGAAAGCGAGTGCCCTACGTTCCAATCAACGTTCATATTTTATACACTCTCAAAAAAATGCAGGCAATCTTAATTAATATCAAGTTTGTCTACAGTCTGAACCGATTATTCAATTAATCGGTTTTTGTTTTTCCAATGATGGGTAAAGAGGATAATAAATATTTTTCATTTCAATTAAATTAATGTACGATTAGGGAATAGAATAAAACGTCATGGAGGAAAAGACATACTTTCAGTTTGTCAAACCATCACGTGACGGTTAGGAGGGGTTATGTTGGGAACGAGACTTTAAAAATTGGCGAGTTGGCGGAAATGGCGAATGTTACGAAACGAACTGTAGATTATTATACGAACCTAGGCTTGCTTAAAGCAGAACGTTCCGCCTCTAATTACCGTTATTATTCAGTCGGTGAACTTGAAAGGCTCCGCCGTATCGAAGGATACAAAAGAGAAAACCTTTCATTGGAAGATATTAAAGAAATACTTAAAAAGGATAAGGAAGCCGCATCAGCAATTGAGGAAAAAGGTCTTCAACTCAAGAATAAAATGGGTGGCCTGAACGAGGAACTTCAGGAATTCATCAGCTTGATTGAAAAGGACGGAAAAAGTGAGCTTCTTTTAAAAAAACAGATATCCCGCGAAAGCATGGCCTTGATCCAATCATTGCTAGTGTTGCTGGCATGATTAATATTTATCCCTATAGTTTTATGCACAAAGGTGCATATTAACGATATAGGCTAAATGGTTTTGATAAGGCAAAAATCGCTTTTTGAAACGAAAATAACCATTTATACAGGAGGTGCTTGGGATTTTGCCGTACTTGTCTAATCCGCAGGTCAGAAGGATGGGCACAATATGGCTAACCCGCACATATTGGAGATATTTATAAAATTATTAGCAGTAGCTGTATTAATAGCATTAACCGCATTTTTCGTTGCATCGGAATTTGCAATCGTGAAAGTCAGAAGTTCCCGAATCAATCAGTTGATTGAGGAAGGGCATAGAAATGCCCTTGCAGCCAAGAAAGTGACATCACATATCGATGAGTACTTATCTGCCTGTCAATTGGGGATTACGGTAACCGCCTTAGGTTTAGGGGTATTGGGTGAACCGACGGTCGAGGCGATCTTAAAACCATTGTTCACTAAATGGGGATTAGAGGAGTCCGTAAGTCACATCATCTCGTTCCTGATCGCCTTCGGTTCTGTAACATTCCTTCATGTTGTTGTCGGCGAACTCGCACCGAAAACTGTTGCGATTCAAAAGGCAGAAGAGGTAACCTTGCTATTTGCAAAGCCGTTAATTCTCTTTTACCGCATTTTGTACCCATTCATTTGGTTACTGAATGGTTCTGCACGTCTCCTGACCGGCATGTTCGGTTTAAAGCCTGCATCCGAGTCCGAAATGGCCCATTCCGAAGAAGAGCTGCGCATCATTTTATCGGAAAGCTATAAAAGCGGTGAGATCAACCAATCGGAATACAAATATGTCAACCAGATATTTGAATTCGATGAGCGCATTGCCAATGAAATCATGGTTCCGCGTACGGAAATGACCGTTATCGAAAAGGGCATGCCATTATTGGAAGTTGTTGAACTGATTCAGGAAGAACAATACACAAGGTATCCGGTCATAGACGGTGATAAAGATAATGTCGTGGGAATGGTCAATATCAAGCGACTTTATACAGCGACGATTACAGAAGATAATGTAACGGCTTTGACGGTGGATTCCTTTGTGACACCCATTATCCGTGTTCTTGAAACGATCGCCATTCATGATTTGCTGCTGAAAATGCAGAAGGAACGGATCCATATGGCTGTTTTGACTGATGAATATGGCGGAACTGCCGGTCTTGTTACGGTTGAAGACATACTTGAAGAAATCGTCGGGGAAATCCGTGATGAATTTGACCAGGATGAACGTCCGCTCATTCAAAAGATTGATGAGGGGCATTATGTATTCGACGCAAAAACATTGGTTGAAGATGTCAATGATACCCTTGCGATCGATTTGCCGGAGGAAGATATCGATACATTGGGAGGATGGTTCCTGACCGGCAGATTCGAGATTGCTGTCGGGGATAAAATCGAATACGCCGGATATGAATTCACTGTAAAGGAAATGGACGGTCACCATGTTTTATATGTTGAAGTGAAGAAGATTAAATAAAACAGGATTACAACAAGAGCCGAAAGTGGAAACTTTCGGCTTTTATTATGTACGAACAAGTTTTTAAAAGTGGTCAAGGCAGACTGTTACTTAAATGGAAAATGAATTCATTTAAAATAACACAGTAGATAACAATTTTAGCTTGGAAAATGTTAAAATTGACTTTGAGCATTGAATCTATCTATATATCATTTTAAAGTTTCAAAGAATATAAGGGAAATTCTTCAAAAGTAATACTAATGATAGTATTAAGATTTATTTTGCAAAGCCGTTTATCGCGAGCTGGTATAAATAAGTATTGAAGGTGGGCGGAAAAATGGGTTTTAAGAAGAAGCAAATGTTAGGATTTGGTTTGATCTTGCTTTTCTTGGCTATTTTACTTTCTTTCATGATGGTCACGCTTAACAATTTAAAAAGCAGCATGACTGAAATAGTTGAAAATCGCTATGAAAAAGTTTCAGCTTCAATGGAAATCCGTCAGCTGTTTTCCAGGTCGGACCGTGAGATCCTGTTTGCAGCTAATGATGCAAACAAAGAAGAAAGAGCAGAGAGCCTCGAAATCATCAGCGAGAATCATAGTTTGATTGAATCAAAAATTGCTGGGTTATCAGGTTCGTTAAATAAGACGAAAGCAAAGCAATTATTGAAAGAGTTCGAGACTCAATATGCTTCTTACTCCATAACGGAGGCTGAGATCATCCAAAAGATAAAATCGGGAAACTCTTCGGATGATCTTTCAAGCCTGATGGAGGACCAAAGGGAAAAACGAACGAAAGTCATCAGTACAATGGATGAATTTAAGGATTACCAAGAAGGTGTCATGAAAGATACCTTAAACAATTCGAAACAAACCTATGAAGATATGATCGGTTTTGTAATCTTTGCGGTTATTCTCAGCATTTTGGTTATTTCCGTAACGGTTGTTTGGATGATTCGCAGTACATCGAAAGATCTGCAATCGATTACGAAGGTCATCAAAAATATCGATTATAAAAACTTATCGGTCATACCAAGAGTTCCGGTTCGGACTACTGATGAAATTGGTGATATAGCGAGATCGTTCAACGAAATGGCGGGATCGCTTGAAATCTATAATCAAAAAGAGAAAGATTTCACCGAAAAGATCAGTGAACAGAACTGGATCCAGACCCGTGTTGCAGATATAGCTACCATGTATCAGCGCATTGTTGATGTGGAAGTTCTGGCTGACCGGTTCATTACAAGACTGGCACCGATGATGGGAGCTTCAATTGGGGCTTTTTACGTCAAACGGGGCGAGGGAGTGGATATGCGTTTTGTGAAGCTTGCCAGCTTTGCGGGAGATGGCGAAGATTCAGGCAGACGTGAATTCCGTCTTGGTGAAGGTTTGATCGGACAATGCGCCCTTGAAAAGAAATCGAAAGTCATTGAAGATATCCCTGAAGATTTTCAAGTGGTTACGACAGGATTAGGGGAAGTCAACCCGAAAAGCATTGTCATTGCGCCGGTCGTTTTTGAGGATGAAGTGGTCGCAATGGTTGAATTGGCGAGTTTGGAGGCATTTACGAAGCTGCAAAAAACTTTCCTGAACCAGGTTCTTGATACTCTTGGCATCACGATTAATAATGTAGAGGGCCGGATGGAAATAGAGCGTTTATTGAAAGAATCACAAGCACAGACCGAAGAGTTACAGGCTCAATCGGAAGAATTGCAATCACAGTCAGAGGAAATGCAAGCCCAATCGGAGGAACTGCAAACACAGGCTGAAGAATTGCGAATGATCAATGAACAATTAGAAGAAAGAAATCGTGAAACTGAAGAAAAGTCGAAAGAGCTTCAAGTCGCAAAACTGAATCTTGAAAAACAAGCGGAAGAATTAAAGTTAAGTTCCAAATATAAATCCGAGTTCATGGCAAATATGTCCCATGAATTGCGGACACCGCTCAATAGTATCCTGATTTTATCAGAAATGCTTTCAGATCCGAATGATAGTAAATTAAATGAAGAGCAACAGGAATTTGCTCGTGTCATTAACTCATCAGGTCAAGATTTATTAACGTTGATCAATGACATTTTGGATTTATCGAAAGTCGAAGTCGGAAAGCTTGAAGTGGTCTTTGACGAAATGAATTTGAGTGAGCTTCCAGAGCAATTGCACCGTAACTTCGATCATGTAGCGAAGAAAAAGAACATTGACTTTATAATAGAAAAAAGTAAAAACGTTCCGGATATTTTCTTTACGGATGAACAGCGCTTCCAGCAAATTTTGAAAAACCTATTATCCAATGCATTTAAATTCACGGAAAAAGGCTCTGTGTCTGTCCAAATCAAAAAAGCTGATGAAGAAAATGTAGCACAATGGATACAGACAAAAGGAGCTAGCAATTGGGTTGAAATTAAGGTGACGGATACGGGCATCGGAATTTCGAAAGAGAAGCAAAAACTTATCTTTGAAGCGTTCCAGCAAGGTGACGGAGCTACAATGAGAAAATATGGCGGTACAGGACTAGGGCTATCGATTTGCCGGGAGTTCGCCAAACTTCTGGGAGGCTGGGTCATTGTTGATAGTGAGGAGGGGCAAGGCAGTACATTTACTTTCTTTATTCCAAGTATGCCAGAGGGCTTCAAAAATGTCGGCGAAGCAATGGCTGCTTCTCCAGAAGTGGCAGCAGCCAACCACGATGATTCTGCTGCGCCTTTTGACGGTCAGGGAGAACCGGATGTAGTTATAGTGGATGAAGAAGATCGGGATAAGGCCAAACCATTCTGCAATAAAACAGTACTGGTCGTCGATGATGATCACCGGAATATATTTGCTCTGAAAAATGCGCTGAAGCATGAGGGGATGGAAATCCTTACAGCTGAAAACGGCTATGAATGTTTGGAACTCCTTGAAAAAGGAAACAATATAGATGTTATTTTGATGGATATCATGATGCCAGGCATGGACGGTTACGAAACGATGACCAGAATTCGCGAGCAAAGTAAGTTCGAGGATCTTCCGATCATCGCGCTAACTGCGAAAGCGATGAAAGGCGACAGGGAAAAGTGCCTGAAGGCCGGAGCTTCTGATTATGTCAGCAAGCCTTTAAAATTGGATCAGCTGCTATCCGTCCTAAGGGTATGGCTGACTAATTGATTGATAGTACGGGTAAGGAAGGTTTTGCATGAAGGATACTTTAACGATTGAAGAAAGAGAAGATTTAGAAATCGAATTATTGTTAGAGGCCGTTTATTCCGTTTCGGGCTTTGACTTTCGCAAATATATGCGTTCTTCAATAAAAAGAAGAGTTGAAAATAGAATGAGACTGGACCATGTTCGCAGGATCAGCGGAATGATTGAAATGGTTTTATATGAAAAAGGGTATGTCGAGAAGCTTTTGAGAGATTTTTCTATAAATGTCACTGAAATGTTTCGCGATCCGGATTTCTTTAAAGCTTTTCGTTTAAATATTGTACCGCTCCTGAAAAAACTTCCTGAAATCAGAATTTGGCATGCGGGATGTTCAACCGGTGAAGAAGCCTTTTCCATGGCGATCATCCTCAAGGAAGAAGGTCTATATGATAAGGCGAGGATTTATGCCACTGATATGAATGATGAAGTCCTCCGTCATGCGGAAAAAGGAATACTGCCTTTAAATAGGATGCAGTCTTATACGAAAAACTATTTGCAAGCTGGAGGCAACCAGGAATTTTCGGAGTATTATACAACCGATTATCAAAATGCTTATCTTGATTCGAATCTCCTTAAAAACATTGTGTTTTTCCAGCATAATTTAGTTACAGATGGTTCGTTCAATGAGTTTCATATCATCATGTGCCGGAATGTGATGATTTACTTTACCGGTGAATTGCAGACCTATGTTAATCAGTTGTTTTATGACAGCCTTTGTAAAGACGGCTTCCTTGCGGTTGGCAGCAAGGAAACACTTCATACATCATCCTTTTCGGAAGATTATGAGGACTTTGACTCAAAGGAACGAATTTATCGGAAACTGTAAAAAGAAAGAGTTCGCATATAAGCGGACTCTTTCTTTTTAATTTAGTGCATTATTTTTTAATTTTTTTTGATTTATATGTTTAATGCATCGGAAGAAGGGGTATAAATAATGAGTTGGTCTCCATGTAGAATTACTGTCGTGGTTTATTATTATTAAAAGAGACTGAACTTCGTTATAATATAATAGGAAAATCCCTATTAAGGGAGCTTTACGAAAGTGCTGGTCCATATAAAAAAGATAAATGTTGCCGCTCGATATAAGCCAAAAGGGGAATGAAAGAATGACGATTTTAATCGTAGATGATAACCAGGTTAACCTTTTCGTTATAGAGAAAATTCTAAAACGAGCTGGCTATACGGATTTTCTATCATTAACTTCAGCTGTTGAGATGTTTGAATATTTACAGGTGGATAGTCCGCAACCTAAAGAGACTTCAGTTGATATCATTCTGCTCGATATCATGATGCCGGAGATCGATGGGATAGAGGCGTGCAGGAGACTTCAAAGCATTCCTCACCTTAGAGATATACCCGTAATTTTTGTGACCGCCCTTGAAGATTCAAACAAGGTTGCCGAGGCACTTGATGTTGGCGGAATTGATTATATAATGAAGCCTATCAATAAAATAGATTTACTTGCGAGGATTCGCGTGGGGTTAAGACTTAAATATGAAAAAGATTGGCATAAAATGCAGGATGAAAAAATCCGCAATGAATTGGATCTTTCCATGCAGGTTCAAAGCGGTTTATTAAGTGAACCCATTATAAATGACCACTTAACCATAAGGGCATCATACTTACCTGCGAATAAATTGGCAGGGGATATGTACTATTGGCACCGCATCGATGAAAATCGGTATGGGATCATCCTGCTGGATATGATGGGGCATGGCATATCCGCCTCACTTGTGTGCATGTTCATTTCCTCCGTATTGAGGGATGCCATCAGGATACATACGGATCCGGTGGCAGTAATAAACGAAATGAATCGCTGGATGAGTACCCTTAATAAAGAAGATAATCCAGTGCATTATTATTTTACCGCGATTTATATGGTCATTGATACAGAGCAAAAGACTGTGGAATATGTGAATGCCGGACATCCTCCGGGCTTTGCTTTAATGGACGATGGAAAAGTGGTCTCACTTTCAAAAGGGACATGTCCTGTTGGGTTCTTCACCGAAATGAAAATAGAGAAGTCCGTCATTCATTATGAAGAGAAGATTCAGCTCATGCTATTTACGGATGGAGTCATGGAAGCGATAGATCGAGAAGGGACGGAAGGGCTCGAACAAATAAAAGAAGCGGTCTCGACGAGATGGTTCGATTGTAAGGAATCTCCCCCTATCGATTTTTTGATGTCCCCGGAAATGCAGCAAGATCAACCTGATGATATGTGTGTTGTTGTTATTCAAGCAAATTGAACAAGGAAGAGGCGGCAGATTATCTGCCGCCTCTTCTCTATAATAGGGGGGTCACTTTTATAAGAATGAGAATGTGTTAAGAGAGTGAATCATGTATTCGGCTATTTGCAATTAACGGTCATTTTTTAATTTACCAATGCCATCTTGGAGATTGCCTTTTAATTTATCGACTTTACCTTCTGCTTGTAAGTGAGGATCATTTTTCGCGTTTCCGACTTGGTCTTTCGTTTCACCTTTAACTTTATTTACAGCACCTTTTACTTTGTCTGATAAACCGCTCATTATGTTACCTCCTTTTTCTTTATATACTGTATATACCCATGAAGTGTACCGATAAACCTGATTTATATGAAGAAAGGAGTTTAAGAAGCGATTATAGCCCTTTTACTTAACCTTTGAATGAACTGATATGACCGTTCAATGATATGATCTTTGTCATGATCCAACGAGGCCACATGATATGAATTTTCAAGGGATGCCATCTCCTTATCCCCGGACATGACTGTATCGTAAATCTGATAGGAACAAGAGTCTGGTACAACGTGATCTTCTGGAGAATGGAAGATAAGTATCGGGCACGAAACGTCTATTAGTTTTTGACTGGCATGTTCCATTATATCAAGCAATTGATTAATCGCTGTTAACGGAACCTGGTCATATGTGATTTCTTTAGTTGTATCGTCTTTTATGTCAGGTTTGCCCTCAGGAATGAAGCGTGGAACCGATTGGTTACGGTATATTTCATATTCAGGAACTTGGAGAGCGGCATTGATGGTGAGAATTCCATCACAAGCCACTTTTGTCGCTAAATCGAGAACAAGGGCGCCTCCCATTGATTGTCCGATGGCGAATACATGGGTGCAGGTTCTTTTTAATTTTGCATAAGCCATTTCAACATCTTGTATCCATTCCTGACAATGACTCGTTTCCATTTCATATTCATCCGTCCCGTGTCCCGCCAGTCGAGGAGCGAAGACAGTAAAGCCTTTGGCGGCGAATTTTTCACCTAAATACCTTACGCTTTGTGGCGTTCCGTTAAAGCCATGGCAAATAAGAATGCCGATAGAATTGCCGGGTAAGAAAAAAGATTCCGCACCTGGTATTACCATTGCTGCTGTCATAATCCCATCTCCTTTAATTAGCTATGTTTTATTGTATGAAAATAAAATTAACTATTCCGATTATTTTACTTGGTTATATAATAGCATAATGAAAAATGTGAAGTCAACTTGGTTATATGCCAAATTTCATCATTAAGAGGCATTAAAAAAGGATACAAGATACGTATTAGGTCTGTCCCTTGTGTGATTGGCATTCTACCATTATATAAGTACTGTCTTGCCATTGATGATAAACAGAAGAAGCTAATACGGTTGCATGGTATAAATAAAAAAAGGAAAAAAAGCGTTGACTTTAAACTGAAATGGGATTAATATAAATAAGCACCAACTAAGACAAACGAAAAACTTCATCGCTTTTGGCTGATTGCTGAAAGAAATAATAACTATTGACTTCTTACTATGAAAATGATAAGATGAAATGGTCGCTGAAAAACACAGCGATTTAAAATAAGTTAAAAACTTCGCAGAAGTTGACAACTAATCAATAAGATGTTATGATGAATAAACAGCCGTTCGTTAAGAACGATTGTGAAATTGCTCTTTGAAAACTGAACAAAACAAAGCGCCAACGTTAAATTTTTAAGTGAGCACACACTATCAAAAAAGCAAATGAGCAAGTCAAACATTTCTTCGGAGAGTTTGATCCTGGCTCAGGACGAACGCTGGCGGCGTGCCTAATACATGCAAGTCGAGCGAATCGATGGGAGCTTGCTCCCTGAGATTAGCGGCGGACGGGTGAGTAACACGTGGGCAACCTGCCTATAAGACTGGGATAACTTCGGGAAACCGGAGCTAATACCGGATACGTTCTTTTCTCGCATGAGAGAAGATGGAAAGACGGTTTACGCTGTCACTTATAGATGGGCCCGCGGCGCATTAGCTAGTTGGTGAGGTAATGGCTCACCAAGGCGACGATGCGTAGCCGACCTGAGAGGGTGATCGGCCACACTGGGACTGAGACACGGCCCAGACTCCTACGGGAGGCAGCAGTAGGGAATCTTCCGCAATGGACGAAAGTCTGACGGAGCAACGCCGCGTGAACGAAGAAGGCCTTCGGGTCGTAAAGTTCTGTTGTTAGGGAAGAACAAGTACCAGAGTAACTGCTGGTACCTTGACGGTACCTAACCAGAAAGCCACGGCTAACTACGTGCCAGCAGCCGCGGTAATACGTAGGTGGCAAGCGTTGTCCGGAATTATTGGGCGTAAAGCGCGCGCAGGTGGTTCCTTAAGTCTGATGTGAAAGCCCACGGCTCAACCGTGGAGGGTCATTGGAAACTGGGGAACTTGAGTGCAGAAGAGGAAAGTGGAATTCCAAGTGTAGCGGTGAAATGCGTAGAGATTTGGAGGAACACCAGTGGCGAAGGCGACTTTCTGGTCTGTAACTGACACTGAGGCGCGAAAGCGTGGGGAGCAAACAGGATTAGATACCCTGGTAGTCCACGCCGTAAACGATGAGTGCTAAGTGTTAGAGGGTTTCCGCCCTTTAGTGCTGCAGCTAACGCATTAAGCACTCCGCCTGGGGAGTACGGCCGCAAGGCTGAAACTCAAAGGAATTGACGGGGGCCCGCACAAGCGGTGGAGCATGTGGTTTAATTCGAAGCAACGCGAAGAACCTTACCAGGTCTTGACATCCTCTGACAACCCTAGAGATAGGGCTTTCCCCTTCGGGGGACAGAGTGACAGGTGGTGCATGGTTGTCGTCAGCTCGTGTCGTGAGATGTTGGGTTAAGTCCCGCAACGAGCGCAACCCTTGATCTTAGTTGCCAGCATTCAGTTGGGCACTCTAAGGTGACTGCCGGTGACAAACCGGAGGAAGGTGGGGATGACGTCAAATCATCATGCCCCTTATGACCTGGGCTACACACGTGCTACAATGGATGGTACAAAGGGCTGCAAACCTGCGAAGGTAAGCGAATCCCATAAAGCCATTCTCAGTTCGGATTGCAGGCTGCAACTCGCCTGCATGAAGCCGGAATCGCTAGTAATCGCGGATCAGCATGCCGCGGTGAATACGTTCCCGGGCCTTGTACACACCGCCCGTCACACCACGAGAGTTTGTAACACCCGAAGTCGGTGAGGTAACCTTCATGGAGCCAGCCGCCTAAGGTGGGACAGATGATTGGGGTGAAGTCGTAACAAGGTAGCCGTATCGGAAGGTGCGGCTGGATCACCTCCTTTCTAAGGATAATTACGAGAGCGCTTTTGTTTTGTTCAGTTTTGAATGAGTAATTCATTCAAATAGGAAAGACAAACATCACGATGTGATGGATTCTTTCTGCTTTGTTCCTTGAAAACTAGATAATAGATAGAAGGCAATTAATTTTTTTCAAAGCATCTGTAAGATCTTTTTTAACGGTTAAGTTAGAAAGGGCGCACGGTGGATGCCTTGGCACTAGGAGCCGATGAAGGACGGGACTAACACCGATATGCTTCGGGGAGCTGTAAGTAAGCTTTGATCCGGAGATTTCCGAATGGGGAAACCCACTGTTCGTAATGGAACAGTATCTTTACCTGAATACATAGGGTACTGAAGGCAGACCCGGGGAACTGAAACATCTAAGTACCCGGAGGAAGAGAAAGCAAACGCGATTTCCTGAGTAGCGGCGAGCGAAACGGAATTAGCCCAAACCAAGAGGCTTGCCTCTTGGGGTTGTAGGACACTCAACATGGAGTTACAAAGGAACGGGGTAAATGAAGCGATCTGGAAAGATCCGTCGAAGAAGGTAAAAACCCTGTAGTTGAAACTTCGTTCCCTCCTGAGTGGATCCTGAGTACGGCGGGACACGAGAAATCCCGTCGGAAGCAGGGAGGACCATCTCCCAAGGCTAAATACTCCCTAGTGACCGATAGTGAACCAGTACCGTGAGGGAAAGGTGAAAAGCACCCCGGAAGGGGAGTGAAATAGATCCTGAAACCGTGTGCCTACAAGTAGTCAAAGCCCGTTAATGGGTAATGGCGTGCCTTTTGTAGAATGAACCGGCGAGTTACGATTTCATGCGAGGTTAAGTTGATGAGACGGAGCCGCAGCGAAAGCGAGTCTGAATAGGGCGAATGAGTATGAGGTCGTAGACCCGAAACCAGGTGATCTACCCATGTCCAGGGTGAAGTTCAGGTAACACTGAATGGAGGCCCGAACCCACGCACGTTGAAAAGTGCGGGGATGAGGTGTGGGTAGCGGAGAAATTCCAATCGAACCTGGAGATAGCTGGTTCTCTCCGAAATAGCTTTAGGGCTAGCCTCAAGATGAGAGTATTGGAGGTAGAGCACTGATTGGACTAGGGGCCCCCAACGGGTTACCGAATTCAGTCAAACTCCGAATGCCAAATACTTATTCTTGGGAGTCAGACTGCGAGTGATAAGATCCGTAGTCGAAAGGGAAACAGCCCAGACCACCAGCTAAGGTCCCAAAGTATACGTTAAGTGGAAAAGGATGTGGAGTTGCTTAGACAACCAGGATGTTGGCTTAGAAGCAGCCACCATTTAAAGAGTGCGTAATAGCTCACTGGTCGAGTGACTCCGCGCCGAAAATGTACCGGGGCTAAACGTATCACCGAAGCTGTGGATTGACACCGTATGGTGTCGATGGTAGGAGAGCGTTCTAAGGGCGTTGAAGTCAGACCGGAAGGACTGGTGGAGCGCTTAGAAGTGAGAATGCCGGTATGAGTAGCGAAAGAAGGGTGAGAATCCCTTCCACCGAATGCCTAAGGTTTCCTGAGGAAGGCTCGTCCGCTCAGGGTTAGTCGGGACCTAAGCCGAGGCCGAAAGGCGTAGGCGATGGACAACAGGTTGATATTCCTGTACCACCTATACATCGTTTGAACGATGGGGGGACGCAGAAGGATAGGGTAAGCGCGCTGTTGGATATGCGCGTCCAAGCAGTTAGGCCGGAAACGAGGCAAATCCCGTTTCCATTAAGGCGGAGCTGTGATGGCGAGGGAAATATAGTACCGAAGTTCCTGATTCCACGCTGCCAAGAAAAGCCTCTAGTGAGATGTAAGGTGCCCGTACCGCAAACCGACACAGGTAGGCGAGGAGAGAATCCTAAGGTGTGCGAGAGAACTCTCGTTAAGGAACTCGGCAAAATGACCCCGTAACTTCGGGAGAAGGGGTGCTTTTTAGGGTGAATAGCCCAGAAAAGCCGCAGTGAATAGGCCCAGGCGACTGTTTAGCAAAAACACAGGTCTCTGCGAAGCCGCAAGGCGAAGTATAGGGGCTGACACCTGCCCGGTGCTGGAAGGTTAAGGGGAGAGGTTAGCGCAAGCGAAGCTTTGAACCGAAGCCCCAGTAAACGGCGGCCGTAACTATAACGGTCCTAAGGTAGCGAAATTCCTTGTCGGGTAAGTTCCGACCCGCACGAAAGGTGTAACGATCTGGGCACTGTCTCAACGAGAGACTCGGTGAAATTATAGTACCTGTGAAGATGCAGGTTACCCGCGACAGGACGGAAAGACCCCGTGGAGCTTTACTGCAGCCTGATATTGAATTTTGGTACAGCTTGTACAGGATAGGTAGGAGCCTGAGAAGCCGGAGCGCCAGCTTCGGTGGAGGCGTTGGTGGGATACTACCCTGGCTGTATTGAAATTCTAACCCGCGCCCCTTATCGGGGTGGGAGACAGTGTCAGGTGGGCAGTTTGACTGGGGCGGTCGCCTCCTAAAGAGTAACGGAGGCGCCCAAAGGTTCCCTCAGAATGGTTGGAAATCATTCGTAGAGTGTAAAGGCACAAGGGAGCTTGACTGCGAGACCTACAAGTCGAGCAGGGACGAAAGTCGGGCTTAGTGATCCGGTGGTTCCGCATGGAAGGGCCATCGCTCAACGGATAAAAGCTACCCCGGGGATAACAGGCTTATCTCCCCCAAGAGTCCACATCGACGGGGAGGTTTGGCACCTCGATGTCGGCTCATCGCATCCTGGGGCTGTAGTCGGTCCCAAGGGTTGGGCTGTTCGCCCATTAAAGCGGTACGCGAGCTGGGTTCAGAACGTCGTGAGACAGTTCGGTCCCTATCCGTCGCGGGCGCAGGAAATTTGAGAGGAGCTGTCCTTAGTACGAGAGGACCGGGATGGACGCACCGCTGGTGTACCAGTTGTCTTGCCAAAGGCATAGCTGGGTAGCTACGTGCGGACGGGATAAGTGCTGAAAGCATCTAAGCATGAAGCCCCCCTCAAGATGAGATTTCCCATGGCGCAAGCTAGTAAGATCCCTGAAAGATGATCAGGTTGATAGGTCAGAGGTGGAAGCATGGTGACATGTGGAGCTGACTGATACTAATAGATCGAGGACTTAACCAACGCTTTTTAAAAAATGAAATACCTTCTTATTATCTAGTTTTGAAGGAACAACGTTCCTCATATGTTTGGTGGCGATAGCGAAGAGGTCACACCCGTTCCCATTCCGAACACGGCAGTTAAGCTCTTCAGCGCCGATGGTAGTTGGGGGGTTCCCCCTGTGAGAGTAGGACGCCGCCAAGCCATTTAAAAAGATCCGCCATCCGGCTGGTCTTTTTTTGTTTTCATAAGGTCACGAAAAAAAGATGGCTGTTTTCGCATACAGTGTTGCTTTCTTGAACACATAACGACAAGACTGCTTGCTTTAAACGCTCTTGTCGTTATTTGATTTCTCTTCATATTGAATGTGATGATTTGTATCCTGTATTGGGTTTATATCGTCATCTTTAATTCCCGTTGTGATGTCATCATAAGGTGTGATCTATTTGAAGGTGCTGATTTCTTTTTAATCAGCCGATAACAAACAAAGCATATTACAGAAATAACAAATAAAGTATAAGCATATGCCATTTAATCACTCCTCAAAAAGATTACTTACTACTTTATCTCACTATATCCCATAATATTCCTTTGTTCAAAACCAACAAACTTTACGAAAACAGCTCAAAAGATAAAAAGCATTAAGGCTTTGTCGGGATGCCTTCAGCTCTGTCCGACTACCTTGAAACCAATCTTGATCTATCTTTGAGAAAAGGAATTATTTATTGTGAAATGTGTTGACTTTATGGTGGGAAAGGATTAATATAAATAAGCACCAATTAAAACAAACGAAAAACTTCATCACTTTTGGCTGATTGCTGAAAGAAATAATAACTATTGACTTCTTACTATGGAAATGATAAGATGAAATGGTCGCTGAAAAACACAGCGATTTAAAATAAGTTAAAAACTTCGCAGAAGTTGACAACTAATCAATAAGATGTTATGATGAATAAACAGCCGTTCGTTAAGGACGATTGTGAAATTGCTCTTTGAAAACTGAACAAAACAAAGCGCCAACGTTAAATTTTTAAGTGAGCACACACTATCAAAAAAGCAAATGAGCAAGTCAAACATTTCTTCGGAGAGTTTGATCCTGGCTCAGGACGAACGCTGGCGGCGTGCCTAATACATGCAAGTCGAGCGAATCGATGGGAGCTTGCTCCCTGAGATTAGCGGCGGACGGGTGAGTAACACGTGGGCAACCTGCCTATAAGACTGGGATAACTTCGGGAAACCGGAGCTAATACCGGATACGTTCTTTTCTCGCATGAGAGAAGATGGAAAGACGGTTTACGCTGTCACTTATAGATGGGCCCGCGGCGCATTAGCTAGTTGGTGAGGTAATGGCTCACCAAGGCGACGATGCGTAGCCGACCTGAGAGGGTGATCGGCCACACTGGGACTGAGACACGGCCCAGACTCCTACGGGAGGCAGCAGTAGGGAATCTTCCGCAATGGACGAAAGTCTGACGGAGCAACGCCGCGTGAACGAAGAAGGCCTTCGGGTCGTAAAGTTCTGTTGTTAGGGAAGAACAAGTACCAGAGTAACTGCTGGTACCTTGACGGTACCTAACCAGAAAGCCACGGCTAACTACGTGCCAGCAGCCGCGGTAATACGTAGGTGGCAAGCGTTGTCCGGAATTATTGGGCGTAAAGCGCGCGCAGGTGGTTCCTTAAGTCTGATGTGAAAGCCCACGGCTCAACCGTGGAGGGTCATTGGAAACTGGGGAACTTGAGTGCAGAAGAGGAAAGTGGAATTCCAAGTGTAGCGGTGAAATGCGTAGAGATTTGGAGGAACACCAGTGGCGAAGGCGACTTTCTGGTCTGTAACTGACACTGAGGCGCGAAAGCGTGGGGAGCAAACAGGATTAGATACCCTGGTAGTCCACGCCGTAAACGATGAGTGCTAAGTGTTAGAGGGTTTCCGCCCTTTAGTGCTGCAGCTAACGCATTAAGCACTCCGCCTGGGGAGTACGGCCGCAAGGCTGAAACTCAAAGGAATTGACGGGGGCCCGCACAAGCGGTGGAGCATGTGGTTTAATTCGAAGCAACGCGAAGAACCTTACCAGGTCTTGACATCCTCTGACAACCCTAGAGATAGGGCTTTCCCCTTCGGGGGACAGAGTGACAGGTGGTGCATGGTTGTCGTCAGCTCGTGTCGTGAGATGTTGGGTTAAGTCCCGCAACGAGCGCAACCCTTGATCTTAGTTGCCAGCATTCAGTTGGGCACTCTAAGGTGACTGCCGGTGACAAACCGGAGGAAGGTGGGGATGACGTCAAATCATCATGCCCCTTATGACCTGGGCTACACACGTGCTACAATGGATGGTACAAAGGGCTGCAAACCTGCGAAGGTAAGCGAATCCCATAAAGCCATTCTCAGTTCGGATTGCAGGCTGCAACTCGCCTGCATGAAGCCGGAATCGCTAGTAATCGCGGATCAGCATGCCGCGGTGAATACGTTCCCGGGCCTTGTACACACCGCCCGTCACACCACGAGAGTTTGTAACACCCGAAGTCGGTGAGGTAACCTTCATGGAGCCAGCCGCCTAAGGTGGGACAGATGATTGGGGTGAAGTCGTAACAAGGTAGCCGTATCGGAAGGTGCGGCTGGATCACCTCCTTTCTAAGGATAATTACGAGAGCGCTTTTGTTTTGTTCAGTTTTGAATGAGTAATTCATTCAAATAGGAAAGACAAACATCACGATGTGATGGATTCTTTCTGCTTTGTTCCTTGAAAACTAGATAATAGATAGAAGGCAATTAATTTTTTTCAAAGCATCTGTAAGATCTTTTTTAACGGTTAAGTTAGAAAGGGCGCACGGTGGATGCCTTGGCACTAGGAGCCGATGAAGGACGGGACTAACACCGATATGCTTCGGGGAGCTGTAAGTAAGCTTTGATCCGGAGATTTCCGAATGGGGAAACCCACTGTTCGTAATGGAACAGTATCTTTACCTGAATACATAGGGTACTGAAGGCAGACCCGGGGAACTGAAACATCTAAGTACCCGGAGGAAGAGAAAGCAAACGCGATTTCCTGAGTAGCGGCGAGCGAAACGGAATTAGCCCAAACCAAGAGGCTTGCCTCTTGGGGTTGTAGGACACTCAACATGGAGTTACAAAGGAACGGGGTAAATGAAGCGATCTGGAAAGATCCGTCGAAGAAGGTAAAAACCCTGTAGTTGAAACTTCGTTCCCTCCTGAGTGGATCCTGAGTACGGCGGGACACGAGAAATCCCGTCGGAAGCAGGGAGGACCATCTCCCAAGGCTAAATACTCCCTAGTGACCGATAGTGAACCAGTACCGTGAGGGAAAGGTGAAAAGCACCCCGGAAGGGGAGTGAAATAGATCCTGAAACCGTGTGCCTACAAGTAGTCAAAGCCCGTTAATGGGTAATGGCGTGCCTTTTGTAGAATGAACCGGCGAGTTACGATTTCATGCGAGGTTAAGTTGATGAGACGGAGCCGCAGCGAAAGCGAGTCTGAATAGGGCGAATGAGTATGAGGTCGTAGACCCGAAACCAGGTGATCTACCCATGTCCAGGGTGAAGTTCAGGTAACACTGAATGGAGGCCCGAACCCACGCACGTTGAAAAGTGCGGGGATGAGGTGTGGGTAGCGGAGAAATTCCAATCGAACCTGGAGATAGCTGGTTCTCTCCGAAATAGCTTTAGGGCTAGCCTCAAGATGAGAGTATTGGAGGTAGAGCACTGATTGGACTAGGGGCCCCCAACGGGTTACCGAATTCAGTCAAACTCCGAATGCCAAATACTTATTCTTGGGAGTCAGACTGCGAGTGATAAGATCCGTAGTCGAAAGGGAAACAGCCCAGACCACCAGCTAAGGTCCCAAAGTATACGTTAAGTGGAAAAGGATGTGGAGTTGCTTAGACAACCAGGATGTTGGCTTAGAAGCAGCCACCATTTAAAGAGTGCGTAATAGCTCACTGGTCGAGTGACTCCGCGCCGAAAATGTACCGGGGCTAAACGTATCACCGAAGCTGTGGATTGACACCGTATGGTGTCGATGGTAGGAGAGCGTTCTAAGGGCGTTGAAGTCAGACCGGAAGGACTGGTGGAGCGCTTAGAAGTGAGAATGCCGGTATGAGTAGCGAAAGAAGGGTGAGAATCCCTTCCACCGAATGCCTAAGGTTTCCTGAGGAAGGCTCGTCCGCTCAGGGTTAGTCGGGACCTAAGCCGAGGCCGAAAGGCGTAGGCGATGGACAACAGGTTGATATTCCTGTACCACCTATACATCGTTTGAACGATGGGGGGACGCAGAAGGATAGGGTAAGCGCGCTGTTGGATATGCGCGTCCAAGCAGTTAGGCCGGAAACGAGGCAAATCCCGTTTCCATTAAGGCGGAGCTGTGATGGCGAGGGAAATATAGTACCGAAGTTCCTGATTCCACGCTGCCAAGAAAAGCCTCTAGTGAGATGTAAGGTGCCCGTACCGCAAACCGACACAGGTAGGCGAGGAGAGAATCCTAAGGTGTGCGAGAGAACTCTCGTTAAGGAACTCGGCAAAATGACCCCGTAACTTCGGGAGAAGGGGTGCTTTTTAGGGTGAATAGCCCAGAAAAGCCGCAGTGAATAGGCCCAGGCGACTGTTTAGCAAAAACACAGGTCTCTGCGAAGCCGCAAGGCGAAGTATAGGGGCTGACACCTGCCCGGTGCTGGAAGGTTAAGGGGAGAGGTTAGCGCAAGCGAAGCTTTGAACCGAAGCCCCAGTAAACGGCGGCCGTAACTATAACGGTCCTAAGGTAGCGAAATTCCTTGTCGGGTAAGTTCCGACCCGCACGAAAGGTGTAACGATCTGGGCACTGTCTCAACGAGAGACTCGGTGAAATTATAGTACCTGTGAAGATGCAGGTTACCCGCGACAGGACGGAAAGACCCCGTGGAGCTTTACTGCAGCCTGATATTGAATTTTGGTACAGCTTGTACAGGATAGGTAGGAGCCTGAGAAGCCGGAGCGCCAGCTTCGGTGGAGGCGTTGGTGGGATACTACCCTGGCTGTATTGAAATTCTAACCCGCGCCCCTTATCGGGGTGGGAGACAGTGTCAGGTGGGCAGTTTGACTGGGGCGGTCGCCTCCTAAAGAGTAACGGAGGCGCCCAAAGGTTCCCTCAGAATGGTTGGAAATCATTCGTAGAGTGTAAAGGCACAAGGGAGCTTGACTGCGAGACCTACAAGTCGAGCAGGGACGAAAGTCGGGCTTAGTGATCCGGTGGTTCCGCATGGAAGGGCCATCGCTCAACGGATAAAAGCTACCCCGGGGATAACAGGCTTATCTCCCCCAAGAGTCCACATCGACGGGGAGGTTTGGCACCTCGATGTCGGCTCATCGCATCCTGGGGCTGTAGTCGGTCCCAAGGGTTGGGCTGTTCGCCCATTAAAGCGGTACGCGAGCTGGGTTCAGAACGTCGTGAGACAGTTCGGTCCCTATCCGTCGCGGGCGCAGGAAATTTGAGAGGAGCTGTCCTTAGTACGAGAGGACCGGGATGGACGCACCGCTGGTGTACCAGTTGTCTTGCCAAAGGCATAGCTGGGTAGCTACGTGCGGACGGGATAAGTGCTGAAAGCATCTAAGCATGAAGCCCCCCTCAAGATGAGATTTCCCATGGCGCAAGCTAGTAAGATCCCTGAAAGATGATCAGGTTGATAGGTCAGAGGTGGAAGCATGGTGACATGTGGAGCTGACTGATACTAATAGATCGAGGACTTAACCAACGCTTTTTAAAAAATGAAATACCTTCTTATTATCTAGTTTTGAAGGAACAATGTTCCTCATATGTTTGGTGGCGATAGCGAAGAGGTCACACCCGTTCCCATTCCGAACACGGCAGTTAAGCTCTTCAGCGCCGATGGTAGTTGGGGGTTTCCCCCTGTGAGAGTAGGACGCCGCCAAGCCATTTCAAAAGATCCGCCATCCGGCTGGTCTTTTTTTGCCGTTGTCAATCCTTAAGTATATTAAATCTGTTAAAAAGTAGAGAAGTAAAAAGGACCATAAGGAAGGTTATATGCAGTATACATGGTAGGGCATACTATGGATGCATATTAATTTTTACTTCTATCTGCATTATCCATATCTGATTAAGACAAAGGGACAGAATTCTTCGTTTCTATAGGGATATATGTTAAACTTAACGTAGTTCTGAAACTGTCATTGGGGGAATAGCCGATGGATACCTCTGCTAAAGATGAAATGATTTTTTCGTTTGCTGAATGGTTGAGAGACCAAGGCAAATCAGCTAATACGATCAAAACGTATACTGGTGTCCTTTCACAGTTTTGTGACCAGACACAAAAGATATTGATGGAGATTCATTCTGAAGATGTTCAGGGTTATCTTGATTATTTGGAAAATTGCAAGAAAAGCCCAGGAACTATCGAAAAACACTATATCGCCTTAAATGTTTTCTTTAAATTTTTAGGTAAACCGCAAGTAATGCTTTCTGTGGAACGTAAGGTTAAGGAGCACAAGCTTGAGGTACCTGAAACTTTAAGCATAAATGAACAGCAGATTTTGTTAAGAGATATAGAAGCAGAAGGAAATCTAAGAAACATTGCCATCGTCTACCTTTTGTTACATACAGGAATCCGTGTCTCCGAATTATGTGACTTAAATGGCCGCGACGTCATCATGGAAACAGAACGAAATTATATACTTGTCAGGAACGCAAAAGGTGAAATCGATAGATCCGTTCCACTTACAATATCGGCTATACAGCATGTACAAAATTATCTTTGTTCTTTAAAAGATAAAGCAGATCCGTTATTCATCTCAAGCTATAATCAAAGGATTACTCCGAGGTCAGTTCAATATATATTAAAAAAATACAATGTGCATCCACATAAACTGAGACATACCTTTTGCCAAAGGTTAGTGGATAATGGAATAGATATACAAACGATATCCAAGCTTGCCGGTCATAAAGATTTAAACGTAACGAAGCGTTATCTAAAAGAAAAATCGCTGGACCTGGCAAATGCGATAGACCAAACTTTCACCAAACATTAATCCATATAAATTAAAAGGGAAAGCGAGCTCTTTCCCTTTTTTGTTAATATAAGATTTTAAAACAAACGAATTTCCTTGGAAATGACGAACAGGACGTGACGTTGGGGCCTGTGCAGTTGTATTTATAAGAGCATATTGCATTGTTGAATCAAGAAAGAGGGGATTCCTAATATTAGGAATCCCCTCTTTTTTAATTCTTTACTTAACTGTTTTTTTCTTCTTTTTACCTATTTTAATTATGACTTCATATACTACCGGTACTATTACAAGTGTTAGCAATGTAGAACTCACAAGTCCGCCAATAACGGTAATTCCCAAACCTTGTGATATTAATCCACTGCCTTCTGCACCGATTGCCAGAGGTATTAAAGCTCCGATTGTGGCAAGGGCAGTCATCAGGATTGGGCGTAGACGGGTGGCTCCTGCCTCGAGTAAAGCTTCCCTGGTAGATAGCCCTGATTCTTCATTCTTGATAACACGGTCCACCAATACGATGGCATTGGTTACAACGATACCAATAAGCATCAGGACACCCATCATTGCCGAAACGCTGATGGTCTCACCTGCAACGAATAGCCCTGCCAATGCCCCGATTACCGTAAATGGTAAGGAGAAGAGAATGGCTATTGGTGCTAAACCACCATGGAAAGTAACGACTAGGACAAAGTATACGATAGCAACGGCCGCTAACATAGCGATACCAAGTTGAGTGAATGATTCTTGGATATCTTCAGTCACTCCGCCATAGTCTATAGTGACACTTGCCGGAAGGTCCAATTTATCAACTTCCTTTTGTACATCTGCTGTTACTGCTGCCACATCATCCGTTTTGATAGTTGCAGACACGTCGGCATAAATTTTTCCATCGCGGCGGCTGATTGTATCGGAAGCTTTGCCTTCTTCGATTTTCACAAGCTCTTTCAATGGGATTTCCATTCCCATTGGAGAAGAAATTTTCGTATTCTCAAGATCTTTTTTGTCTTCGAATGTCGTTTCTTTTGTCTCGACATATACTTTGACTTCTTCTCCATCTTTCTTAATGGTAGTTAAAGCATCATCTTTATTCGTATTGGCAATGGACATGCCGATTTGTGCAGCTGTCAGTCCAAGGTCACTTAGCTTTTCTTGATCTGCAACTAGAGTATATTGCTCATAAGCATCGGAAAGACTTGTATCAACATCTTTTAAATCTTTATTTTTCTTCATGATATTTTGAATATCGTCAATTACCGGTTCAATATCTTTTTGTGTATTTCCGTAAACAAATAGAGTTGTTTCGTTGCTTGATGTTGACGTGAATTCTTGTTGTTTCCATGTTCCAGGTGAATCAAGTTCAGTTAAATCTTTTATGACGGTTTCTTTTTTGTCCCCGAAATTCTCGGTGTCTTCATCATAGAGTACATAGAAGAGAGCCGAGTTACTCGAGCCACCCATCATGCCGCCCATCATGCTTTCACCAAGTGTGTATTGAACGGTCTTCACATCGTTTTTATCCATGAAGTATTTTTCTACTTTTTCTGTTTGCTTTTCAATATCCTCTTTTAACTCTCCAGGTGCGGGAGTGTATGTGACGATAATCGTTTTTTCTTCATCTGCAGGCATGAAGCTGACACCGATGCTTGGGATCAGGAATAAGCTGCCGACCAATAATACAATGGCTGTACCGAAAGTGATTAACTTATGGTTTAACGACCAATCCAGTGCTTTTCGGTAGAATGCCGATAGTTTGCTTGGTTTTTCTTCATGTGATTTTAATTCTTTTTTAGATAGTCCCTTTTTAAATAAAGAGTCTGCCATTGCCGGAACAAGAGTGATGGCGATTATTAATGAAGCGACTAATGCAAACACCATTGTTAAGGCAAATGGCATGAATAGTTCCCCGACAGGTCCTGTAACGCTTGCTAAAGGCAGGTATACGGCTACAGTAACGATTGTCGATGAAAGGATAGGGATGAACATTTCCTTAGTGGCTGATCGTATTAATTCGCCGCCTTTTAATTGTTCGCCTTTTAAGGCCATTCTTCTATAAATATTTTCAATGACGACAATGGAGTCATCGACGACTCGGCCAATGGCAACCGTCATTGCCCCAAGTGTCATGACATTCAAGGAAATATCCATTTGTTTGAGCACCAAAAGCGCTGCTAACAGGGATAATGGAATCGAAATGACGGAAATGAGAGTCGTTTTAAAGTTCCTAAGGAACAGCATGATAACAATGACGGCAAACAGACAGCCGAAGAGTGCCTTGCTGATCATGGTTTCAACAGAATCTTTAATCGGTTTAGCTTGATCGAGCGTAGTGTGTACACTTACGCCTTTAAACTCCTCTTTGAAATTAGATGCTTCTTCGTTTACTTCGTCTACGATTGCAACTGTATCGGCATCAGGCGATCTTGTAACCTGGATTCCAATCGATTCGCTACCGTTTGTTCTTGAAATCGATTCAGCCTTACCGGTGATTTTAACATCGGCAATGTCTGATAATTTGACATTTTGCAGTTGGGCAGGACCTGTTGCCATATCAGGAGTTGATTGATTGGTTTCCGGTCCGGTTTGTGCTGGCGTTCCTGTTTGAGAGCCGCCGGTTAAAGGTATCTTTATATTTTTCAGGTCTTTTAATGTGGAGATGTTTCCATCCACAACGATCGTTTTTTCTTTATCATCAAAGTTATATATGCCAAGCGGCATGTTGACGTTTGCGGCCTGGATAACCTTCTTTACGGTTTCTTCATCGAGCCCGTATTGAGCCATCTTTTCCTCGTCGAATACAAGGCTGCCTTCATTTACTTGTTGTCCGGAAATTGATACGGAAGTCACGCCGTCAATCCCTTCAAGTTTAGGCACCAACACCTCTTCGACGTTTTTTGTAAGAGCTGGTAAATCAGAACCCTTATCTGTTACACTGAGGGCGACGACAGGAAAAGCGTTTAATTCTAATTTTGAGACGCTTGGGGCATCCACACCCTCAGGCAGTTCTAATTTCTCTAAAGCTTCTTTCACTTCTTTTACAGCGTCGTCCATATCCGTATCATAATCATATTGTAATTGGACGGAAGAGGCATTAGCCATGGACGAAGAACTGACTAATTCTACTCCTGGCAAATTTGTTACTTTCTGCTCAATCTGGTCCGTGAGTTTATCTGCTACTTCTTCAGGTGCAGCTCCAGGATATACAGTGGAGATGCTTATTAAAGGAGTCGAGATGCTTGGAATGGTTTCTTGTTTCATGTTTAAACCTGAGTATAAACCAGCTGCAACGATGATGATCGTAAGCAACCAAATTGCCAATTTATTCTTTAATGAAAATTTAATTATTGAATTCAAGCTTGTACCCTCCATACATAAAATTGTGACTAATCGGTCACAAGCTCAAATATATAGTATATGGATTATGATTGCAACAGATAATATTCGTTAGCGTTAACGTTGTGATTTCAAGGGTTTTGGGATACAATTCGGAAGATGTGACCCACTGGTCACCAACGGATAATTTTAAGAGATAGGATGAATTTGATGAAAGAAAAAAATAAGATGATCATAGATAAGTCTGTAGAACTTTTCGCGGAGAAAGGCTATCATGCCACTTCCGTTCAGGAAATTGCTGAAAAATGTGGGATAGCAAAGGGGTCTTTTTATAATCATTTTAAGTCGAAGGAAGAATTACTGGTCTCCATTTTTAAATTTTATTATGAAGCGTTGACGGACTCATTGCTTGATCTTGAACTGGATGCTTCGTTGTCCAGTAAAGACAAGTTCATGAGGCAAATCACTGTTCACATTGAGCATATGACGGGAAATACCAACTTGATTCAAATGATGATGCAGGAACAAATGGTCCATATCAGCAAAGAACTAGATAGATTTTTACATTATATCCATGAAGAGGGCTTGATTTGGTTCAAGCGTAAAATCACTGAGTTATACCCGGGACTTTCGCCTGATCTTTTGCCGGATTGCACCATAATTTTGGATTCCCTTTTCAAAGGATATATCGGAATATTGATCAGGAAACAAAATGCTTTCGATGTGGAATTGTTACCTAGCTTCATATTGAACCGGATGGATTCAATTATCGCAAGCCTGCAGAACATGGAAGATCCATTATTGAAACAATTTCCCCTACCAGGATGCTCGATGCGGGATATGAGCCCAAAAGAGGAAATCCATTCGATCATCGTCAGGATGCTGGAAGTGGAAACACGTAAAGAAGAGGGCATGGATACACGTAAAAATACGGAAGCTTTAAAGGCGATCCAGGAAGAATTTTCAAAAGTTAGGCCAAGCCCCATCATCTTGGAAAGTCTTTTGTTATTTTTGGAAAAAAATGATAAAAGAAGTCCCTTGTCTTCAAAACTTATCTTAATGATGAAGGATTATTTGACAAGTTTATGAAGGCTTATCAGAAAGGGGCGTATAGCCTCTTTTTTTCATGATTCTTAATGAGTTTTAAAAGCGAGGGTTTAGGAAAAGGTAAAAGTGATGGGAAGAAAACAATTCTTTCTATAATATGGAGGCAAAATCATGCGATGGAAAAAGGGAATGCTGATTTATAATGAAAATGCC
Source organism: Peribacillus frigoritolerans (assembly GCF_040250305.1). Lineage (NCBI taxonomy): Bacteria > Bacillati > Bacillota > Bacilli > Caryophanales > Bacillaceae > Peribacillus > Peribacillus frigoritolerans. The sequence goes on from NZ_CP158190.1 coordinate 285,991, forward strand.
GGTAATGATAAACTCGAAAGGAATCTTGAGGGTTGTCTTCCAATAATAGCTCCGCATATTGATGAGTTTCTCATTATGAAAACGAAGGAAAAAGGCGATGCATGCCGTTTTTGCTTGGAATATGGTGAAGCCATGGATGTAGTTTTCGTTTTAGGAGGAGATGGAACGGTACATGAGTGTGTAAATGGCCTTTCGCCGCTTCCGAGGCGGCCGCTGTTTGGGATTTTACCTGGAGGGACTTGCAATGACTTCTCCAGAACATTAAAGATTCCTCAAAATGTTCGTCAAGCTGCAGAAGCATTAGTGAATGGCAAGGTTCGTTCAATTGATATTGGCCAGGCCAACAACGATTATTTTTCTAATTTTTGGGGAGTAGGGCTTATTTCAGATGCATCAAGCAATATTGTTGAGCAGGAAAAAAACAGGTTTGGAAAGATAGGATATTTATTAAGTGCTGTAAGGACGATTGGCGAGAATGCTCCCTTTTCCTATAAACTAAAATATGATGGGAATGTTATTGAAGGGGAAGCAGTTATGATTTTGGTTTTGAATGGTTGTTTTATCGGCACCAATTTATTGCCCTTTCCCATGATCAGTCCAGATGATGGACTCTTCGGCGTTGCCATCTTGGAAAATGCAAGCCTTGGTGCATTTTTAGAAATAATAGCGATGAAGCGTTCATGGACGCAAAATATGATCTCTGACTCTGGGGTGAATTATTTACAAGCCGATACCCTGACCATTGAAACCAAGAGGCCGCTTGATGTGGATATGGATGGAGAGAACTATAGACGAACTCCTGCACGCATTAAAGTCCTTGCCCAACATTTGTCAGTATTAACTCCAAATTAATATGGCGGATTAAATTTGAATGGGAATGATTATGTGTTTTTTTGTATATTCATTCCTTATTTCTGCAATTGTTTCCAAAATAAGATAAAATATATGAAGATATATCAATTTTTGCAGGAGGTCCACATATGGTGTACCAGGTCAGATTAATAAAGGGCCTTTTAGAGCCTCATCGGAGTCGTTATCAGCTTCAAAATGCAGAGGCAGTCACAAAGCTTGGATTGAAATTACTATTTTTATATTTTCTTAGTCTTATAGTATTCGCCATTGGGGGATATTTTGGCATTGGTTCAGAATCATTTTCCAAAGAAATCACGAATATGAGTGCCGAAGAATTCGAAGGAGCAAAGTTGCTGATTTTGAGCGGCAACATAATAACAGGCATAATCGACCCTTCCATATACATATTTTTATCAGCTCTATTCTTTTGGATCGTTACAGATATCCCATATATAAAATTAGTTATCGTTCAAATGATTCTTTTTGTCTTGCAATTAGTGGAAAAAATATTTCTGATTCCTCTATTCGTTTTAATGGATATAGGCAGCGATGCCAATCCTTTTTCGTTGGGGATCATCAGTCAGTATTTTCTCAGAAGTGATTATTTCATTCACTTTTTCAGCGAAATCACCATTTTTCAATTTCTTATTATTGCTTTGCAATATTTTTATTTAAAGGAGTTTTCAGAACGAAATAATTATTTGGTCCTTTTAATGATTGTTCTATTCTATCTGGCCACATGGTTTGTTAAAGCCTTTTTAGCATACATCCAAGTTGGCGTATTTGTATAAGGCGGGTGAAATGAATGAGCGGGAAATGGAAAATGGCGGCGGTCTCCATTGCGTCGGTAGTGTTAATAACCGTTAATTTATACCTTATTGAAAAAAAAGAAAGCAAAGTGGAACGAACTGTTTTCGTTGAAAACTGGACAAAGGTAAAAAAAGATACAATTACGGATACTATTCAAACAAATGGGGTAATTAAACCTGTAGAAGAGTATGATATCTATTTTGACACCAAGAAAAATGATTTTAAGAAATTCCTTGTTAAAGAAGGCGATGCGATTACGGCTGGCTCCTCGTTGTTTGAGTATACGACGACTGAACTTGATGCTCTTAAAGCGAATATAGAAGCAGAGAAAACGGAAGCTGAGGGAGAAATTGCAGGGATTGAGGAATACATAGGGAAGTTGAGGTCTTATCAAGGGAACCTGACCAGTAACCCTGAAAAAGCAGCCATTGATGAATCGGTGGAAAAAAACTTGAAAATTGATATAACAACAAGTTCCTCAGATCTTATTAAAAGTAACATTGAGCAAGAAATGTACAAGCAGGAACTGGAAAAAAACAGCTTGAATGAAAAAGTGAAAATGCTTGACGCTAAATTAAGTTCAATTGAGGGTCAGTCCGGTGCGATCATGTCGACGAGTGAGGCTGATGGTGTAGTTAAAAATATCAATAAAAACCTGAATAATCCCATTATATCCATTGTTTCGACAAATATGGCAATTGAAGGGGATTTCACCGAAGAGGAAATGAAAAAGGCTGAAGTGGGCATGACTATAAAAGCAAGTTCCTCTGATTCAAAAACGGCATTGAAAGGGAAGATAGGCCGCATCCATTCCTATCCCGCTGAAGAGCCGTCATTAAAAAAAGATAACAGATTTCCATTTCAGGCACTAATCGAATCGGAAGGTGAAGAAACGGAAGCTTTGTTGGTGGGATCCAAAGTGAACCTTACTGTAATAACCAATGAGAAAGCAGGTGTACCCTCCATTCCTATAGAGGCGGTACAATACCATAAACAGCCTTATGTTTACAAATTGACTAAAAAAGGCTATGTGGATAAACATTACATTACAAAAGGGCTTAAGGCTGAAGGGATGCAAGAAATCATAAAGGGACCGTCGGTGGGTGACGTCATCCTAATGGAGCCGGATGTGGCGAAGAACCATTCTTATTTTATTACCCCAATCCAATTTGAAAAAGTGAAAGCGGCAACTTATAAAAAATTCACCTCTAGGGAAAAAGTAAGATATCTGTTGCTTGGCATTTTGGAAAAATAACCGCTTCTTACATCAAGAGAGGTGATGTCAAATTAGTTCTTAATTATATATCAATATAACTTATATGATTAAAAATCGGGAAGAGTAATTATAGATACAATAGTCTTTAATGCAGAATATTCAGACATATTTAAAGATTTTTTCTAGAACTAATGCGAATTAATATTTACAGATTATCATTTTTAGTATAATATTTTATTATAAGTTAACTCGCTTAATCTTATTCCAAGAACGGGGGACCCATTTTTGTGGATTTTATCCGCTAGGGGTGAATTCAGAAATGAAAGGGCATTTGTGTTTCCAATTCCTAACCCGACAGCTAACCTCGTCAGCGTCTTTAAGGGAACATGTGTGAATATTCACGCCAATAAGAAATCGACACATGAAGTGTCTTTTTTTTCGGCGTAAAGACAGAGTTTTTCAAAAAAAGAAAAATTACTTTCTTTTTATTAGTATCTTGTTTCCCTTACCGAGACAAAAATGTTTTTGCATCAAAGACTTTATGGAAGGTGAGGAAAGTAAATGAAGAAATTCAAATTAAGTTTAGCTAGCCAAATTTTCATTGGTTTAATTCTAGGGATTATCGTTGGTGCCATTTTTTATGGTAATGAGTCGGCCCAAAGCTTTTTACAGCCATTCGGAGACATTTTCCTACGAATGATTAAAATGATCGTAGTGCCGATCATCGTATCCAGCCTTATCGTTGCAGTTGCCGGTGTAGGTGATTTGAAAGCGGTAGGTAAACTAGGTGCTAAATCATTATCATACTTTGTTGTTGTAACTATGATAGCGATTGCTGTTGGTTTAATTTCAGCGAATATTATCCAGCCTGGTGCTGGTGTGAATATGGATAAACTGGAACAAACTGATATCTCCACATATGTTGATACAGCAGAAACTAAGCAGCATGAATCGTTCGTAGATACACTCGTGCACATCGTACCATCCAATCCAGTTAAAGCAATGGTAGAAGGCGATATGCTAGCGATCATTTTCTTCTCCGTGTTGTTTGGACTTAGTATTGCGGCCATCGGTGAAAAAGGTAAACCAGTATTCCGTTTCTTCCAAGGTGTAGCTGAAGGAATGTTCTACCTGACTAACATGGTCATGAAATTCGCTCCTATCGGTGTATTTGCATTAATCGGTGTGACTATCTCCAAGTTCGGTTTGGAATCTTTAATTCCGTTAGGAAAGTTAGCGCTTTCTGTTTACGGAACAATGATTTTCTTTGTAATTGTCATCCTGGGTCTTATTGCAAAATTTGTAGGATTCAATATCTTTACATTGATTAAACTTCTAAAAGAAGAATTGATTCTTGCTTTCTCTACTGCAAGTTCTGAAGCGGTTCTTCCGAAAATCATGGAAAAAATGGAGAAAGCGGGATGTCCGAAACATATTGCTACATTTGTTATCCCGACTGGATACTCTTTTAACCTTGATGGTTCTACATTATACCAAGCGTTAGCAGCTATCTTCATCGCTCAAATGTACGGAATCGATTTAAGCGTGTATGAGCAAATTACGCTGATGCTAGTGTTAATGATCACATCCAAAGGGATTGCTGGTGTACCAGGTGTATCTTTCGTAGTTCTTTTAGCGACATTGGGAACTGTCGGTATTCCTATTGAAGGTCTAGCATTTATTGCCGGTATCGACCGTATTCTTGATATGGGACGTACAGTAGTAAACGTTATCGGTAATTCACTTGCGGCAATCGTTATCTCTAAATGGGAAGGTCAATTCAACCCTCCTTCCAAAAAAGAATTAGAACAAGTTTCTTAATACAAAAAATCCAGAGTGACATTTCACTCTGGATTTTTTTTGAATTAAAAAGTTCTACCTTATTTTTGGACGATCCAGAAGCGGCAATCGGAAGAGAAAGCGATGACATCATCGTTTTCATGGAATAATTCACTTCGATAAAAGCTTTCGATGACTGTAAACCGTGCTTCCTCCAGGCACTCAAGGACTTCAAGTTTAGTTGGGATATGGAGGTAAGTATCTTCCTGAAGCGTCTTTCCGGATGTGAAAATATCCCCAAATTCATAAAGCCTCTCATCTTGTTTACCAACACACCAAATCATTTCCTCTTGCTCCCAGAAGTTCAGGTAATTTTCGTTTTTATCACGGTCATGTGTTGTGAAAATGAAGAGTCCTTCAGGTTTTAAAATACGGTTGATTTCTTTTAAAGCCAATGTGCGGTTTTTTCGCTGGGGAATTTGCATTAAACCATTAAAAGCGAAGATTGCTTTATCGAATGATGTGTCGTTGAAAGGGAGGTCGGTTGCATCGCCAAGGAAAAAGGGTATGTCCAGGTTATATTCATGCCCTATTTTTTCGGCTTCATTAAGCATGGCAGGAGTCAGGTCGATTCCCGTTAGATTTTGGAATCCTTTTTTATATAGAGCGAAGGTGGTTCTTCCTGTACCGCATCCGATATCAAGGATTGCATCTTTCCGATTTAAATATTTTTCGAATGCATAATTCTCTGATTGCCACAGACCTAATTTTTTAGTTGCATCAGCATAAACGGAAGCGGCTCCATGAAAAGAATTAATGATAAAACCTTTTTCAATTTTATCCATGATTTAATCCTCCAAATCTTCATTCTTACTATAATATGGATATTTCTAGTTTGTCGAGTGTGTTCCTTAACATATTGGTTAATATGGAGTACATGTTTCGCATTATTCACATGGTGCTGATGATGATTAATATTGGGGGTTATATAACTTACGTGAAAACCCAAAAGTTTGGTAAAATAACATTATTGATTAAGAGCTCGGAGGGGGTCAGGTTATGAAGAATGATAGCAATGATATCTTATATATGTATATGCAGGCTTCCGAACGGTTTGTCCTTTTCAATGGACTCAATTTTCGTGAATTCGTCTATTCGCTGCCATATACCTTGGATTCCATCTTATTATTGAAACATGAATTCAATGGCGGGGAATACAATTTGAATGTCCTGCTAGAGAGTGCTTCATCTGAAGATATTGCGAAGCTAGTTAAAGAAAATGTCCGGGCATATGGAGATTTCTGTTGGATCGATTTTGAAGAAAGAGAAGGGTTGGATGAATTGGATGGAAGGGAAATAGCGGAACTATTATATTTAGGGCACGCAAAAACTCATCTGGATCCTCCGTTTTTCCGTAAATTGAATAATCAATTTGTGTACCTTGCCCAGGATGATGGCTGGTTCAATAAAATTTATTTTCGTTCTCTTTCGACATATTATAAGATGTTAGGAGGCCTGATTCCACTAAAGCTGGAGCTTTTAAAAGTAGAGAGGACTTGGCTTGGAATCAGAAAGAAAAGAGAGCTGACGGCGATTCCGGCAGAAATCATTTCTTCCTTGGCTCATATCCTGGCAGAGGGGCTCGTTTTTTCCTTTCGGCATGTTAAGTATACAAGAACGAAAATTGAGATACCGGCATGGGTCGTAGGGGATTATTTAAACATGGATGAAATGCATGATGACTTTTCAGGTAAAGATATTAAAGAGCCGGATGCCTTTATTATCTTCAATCGAAAAGAAAGGGTATGGGAAAGCGTTATTAAAAATACATCATTCTCCTGATTATCCAAACTTCCAAAGTTCGTGGAATGGATTATTTGACACCCTTGAATTTTTTTAGGTGTAAGACTTACCATCTCATGCATAAAAGATAAGAGAGGGCGACGCACAGGATGTGGCGGTTTTATCCTATGTTCCCCTGAATAGTAATCATTGGAAAAGCGCCAATGATGGAAGTTTCGCTTTACCCCGCATTAACAGGCTGTAAGGGAAGCGGTGGCAAATGTAATGAAAAAGAAATGTGGTGGGCCAACAGCCTGTAAACGCCCGATTGCGACGCACAGGATGTGCTAGCACAGGAGTTGCCACAGGATGTGGCGGTTTTATCCTGTGTTCCGCTGAATAGTAATCATTGGAAAAGCATCAATGATGGAAGTTTCGCTTTAACCATTTTAGTGTAAAGTGATACAATGAACATGGTTAAAAGAATATTGGAGGGTAATAACTCATGAAAACTAAACTTGGTTTGCTTTATGGTGGAAAATCTGCGGAGCATGAGGTTTCTATGCAGACGGCTTTAGCGGTCATTAAAGCTCTCGATTTAGCAAAGTTTGATATATATCCGATTTACATAACAAAAGAGGGTTCATGGATTAATGGACCGAAGTTAACAGGACCTGCCGAGAGTGTGGATGCATTGACATTTTCATCGGATAAATCGAGCTCACCCCTTGCCTTGCAGGCACATTCAACTGAAGAAAATAGTGAATCAACAGGGTATGACGTAATTTTCCCATTGCTTCACGGACCAAATGGAGAAGATGGGACCGTGCAAGGGATGCTGGAACTATTGAACCTTCCTTATGTAGGGAATGGCGTATTGGCTTCATCAGCAGGAATGGATAAGGTCATCATGAAAAACATTTTTGCCCAGGCGGGACTTCCTCAAGTCAAATACACATGGTTCATTCGTTCTGAATGGGAGAAGAATACTGAAAGTGCCATTAAAAAGGTAGCGGATGAATTGGGTTACCCTTGTTTTGTCAAACCTGCCAATTTAGGCTCCAGTGTCGGTATCAGCAAATGTAATGATGCTGATGAACTGGAAAAAGCGGTAGCGGAAGCTTTCCAATTCGATCGGAAGGTCATCATTGAAGAAGGGGTCGTAGCTCGTGAACTCGAGTTTGGAATACTTGGTAATGATGAACCGTCTTGTTCGGTGGCAGGCGAAATCATCCCTAAGAAAGATTTTGCCTTCTATGATTATTCAGCAAAATATGTTGACGGTAATTCTGCAATGGTCATTCCAGCGGAGATAACGGAAAGCGAGTATGCAGCTTTATCCGAAATGGCCATTACTGCCTTTAAGTCATTGGATTGCTCTGGATTGGTTCGCGCTGATTTCTTCTTAACGAATGAGGGGCAAATCTATATTAATGAAGTGAATACAATGCCTGGGTTTACTCCTTTCAGCATGTTTCCGTTATTGTGGAAGCACACAGGTGTCGACTATCCAGCGTTAATTGAAAAACTCGTGAAACTTGCCTTGGAACGTCATCAGGAAAAACAACAAATCAAATATACAGTTTGATCATGCAAGTAATGTATCAGTAAACTCCACAATCCATCAAGCATTGATTTGATGGATTCCAATCAGCAGGAACCGGTGCGATTTAAACTGGTTTCTGCTTCGTTTGGTTAATGGAGATCGATTAACGGTTCGATGAATGTAGGAGGAACAAAATGATAAAGAGAACGTTAAAACAAGTACATGAAATGGCAGAGGGATTGAATGATATCAGTCCATTCCAGTCCGAAGGAATTAATGGGGTTACCATCGATTCAAGAACGGTTAAGGAAGGATGTTTGTTCATTCCGCTTAAGGGTGAGCAGGTTGACGGCCATCAGTATGTCAAGCAAGCTTTAGAGCAAGGAGCTGCGGCTTCTTTTTGGCAAAGGGATGTTCCGAATCCTCCTGATGAGTTACCGATAATCATTGTCGAAAATACCGAGAAAGCACTTCAGCAATTGGCGCGTTCTTACCGTCAGCAGTTGAATATAAAAGTCATTGGGATAACAGGCAGCAACGGTAAGACGACTACGAAGGATATGACGGCTGCGCTGTTGGCCACTACCTATAAAGTTCATAAAACAAATGGGAACTTCAATAATCATTTAGGGTTGCCACTAACAGTGCTTTCTATGGCAGAGGATACTGAAGCGGCTGTGTTGGAAATGGGAATGAGCAGCCGCGGTGAAATCGAGTTCTTATCCAAAATGGCAAAGCCTGATGTTGCGATCATTACCAATATCGGTGAATCACACCTATTGGATTTAGGATCACGAGAGGAAATCGCGAATGCGAAGTTGGAAATTGTAGAAGGTTTGGCGAAAGATGGAACGCTGATATATCATGGTGATGAACCATTGCTCCGTAATCGGATCAAAAAGGATTTTCCTGATTTAAACGTAATATCTTTTGGACGTACGGAACAAAATGATTTATATCCACAGGCTATTAACCAAGGGGCAGACAGTACCACGTTTACAATCGCAAGCGGTGATAAGGAAACCAATTATGAGATACCCGTTTTAGGCAATCATAATGTTCTTAATGCGTTGGCAGCAATCTTGGTTGCTAAAGAATTCAATGTGGATGATTCAGCGATCCGTAAAGGTCTGTCGACCATTCAATTAACGAATATGAGGATGGAATTGGTCGAGGGCGCGAAAGGGCAGAAAATCATCAATGATGCGTATAATGCCAGCCCAACTTCAGTTAAGGCAGCAGTGGAGTTGGTTGAGGGCTTATCTGGATTCGAAAAAAAGATACTTGTATTGGGAGACATGTTGGAGTTAGGGCCACAGGAAAAAGACTTTCATTTGAAAATTGGTGAATTGATTTCCAGTGAGCGGATCGATAAGATCTTCACATATGGTCCTTTAGCCGAGTTTATTGCCAAGGGAGCGAGCAAGGCGTTTTCATCGGAGCAGGTTCGTCCTTTTCAAGATAAGCAGAAGCTTATAGAGGAACTAAAATCGTCCACACAGGAAAATGACATCATACTTGTTAAAGCTTCTAGGGGCATGAAGCTGGAGGAAGTCGTTCAAGCTCTGCAAAAATAAAAAAAATAGAAAAGGCCGTTTCTTCTTTTGAAACGGCCCTTTTTATCGTGCTTAAAAAAGTGTCCCGGCAATAATGCAGATGTCATCGTTAATGACTGAATGCCTCATCCTTGAGACCAATAGCTCCTGAAGAAGGTCTTGTGTATCGAGATGGACATTTTCGATGAATTCCCTTTCGATATGGTCAGATCGGTCAATGGCGGAAGGTAGGGGCGTTTTAGAGAGTCCATCTGTATAGATGATGAAACGGCTTCCAGGTTCATACTGAAAGACTATTTTTTGAATGGGCAATTCGGGAATCAGTCCGTTTGGGGTGGCTCCTTCGTTCAAATTGAGAATTTGATTGGTGCATGGGGAATACAAAAAAGCTGAAGGAAGTCCGTAATTCACATATTCGATGAGCCGATCCTTTGTATTCACGTATGCGATGAAGGCAGTAATGCGAGCATGGTTTTTGTTTTCCCGATTAACTCCTTGAAATAAATCCTGCATTAGTTTATCCAGTTCCTTTGTTATGAAAATGGGGTCTTTTACACGTTTGATAAGGTCGGGGATCAATGTGCGTATGGACATGTTTATAAGTGCTGTATGAATGCCCTTTTCGAATACATCGATCATTATGAAGCCGTATATCCTGTCATCAACCTCCGTCCAGTAAAATAAATCCCCTGACAGTTCACTTGAAGGCTGGGAAAGGCCTTTGACCTCTATATCTTCATTATTGATCGACAAAGGTAAACCTGAAAGTTGAATGCCCTTTGCAATTCTCAGGCTCCTTGCTGATTTTTGGTGTATCATTTCAAGCTCTTGCCCCTTCATTTTTGCCGAAAACAGTTGCATGCTGATGTTTCGGAGTGACTTTAATTTAATCCTGACTTCCACTGAATCGGCAGGGACCGCCATGGTTTCATAAAAGGTCTTTTCTGGTAAGGCCGGAGGGGTCTCCATTCCTGAAGTGCGTTTGTAAATGAATAAGATAGGGATTTCGTGAGATTCTGCCAAGGCGTACAAAGAAGTTTGCTGCCAAGAGTCTTTTGATATGTGTAAAGGTAAAACAAATAATGATTTCATTAAGTCTGTTGAATTCTTGAATAGATGACTTTGATTGAGTGGATCTTCCAAAAAGGTGACTTTCTTATTCATTTTCTTTAAGATTCGACCAAAATCCTTACATAAAGGAACATCTATTGTGAATATGTTCATATAACCCCCTGTTATTTTGTTGATAGGTCAATCATACTGCATTTAGACTTATTTGCTATAATTTTTAAGCAAAAAGATGGAATTTTCAAAAAAATAAATGCTCCCATATACCTGTAAATTCAATGAGAATTCATGATAAGTCCTTTTCTTTCCAACGGGGGGTAACCGTGGAAGGGTGTTCATCATTAAAACTAATCCTTCCTGAAAAAGGGTTGTTGAAACTATTTGATTTAAACACATATCATATATAAATGGATAATCGTTTTGTGAAAAATTTAAATGGATACAGTAAGCCGACAAGAGGCTGGAATGCTCTCATAACGAACCATGATTTTAACAGGACTAGATACCTGTTTTGTGAAATCCCCCTAACTAGATTTCTGAAACCACTGGAACGTTTTTCAAACTCGCTTTCTTCGAATTTGTCTAAGTTTGAATCCACTTACGATTAAATGGATATAGTAAAATGGTGATCCTATTGATGAAATATTCAGTCCATGTGTTTTTTTAAACGTATTGAATGAACGAGCCATATTCTTACTCAAAAGTGTCACGGCTGCATATTTAACAGGAAGAAATGACTAATTTCTTCATTTTTGAAACGGTCTAAAGTTTTTAGTAACTCTGAATGGGGCGATATCCTTTATTGCATTAACAGTTTGAAAATGGTAATATGAGATATGAGTTTAAATGTCTTATCATTGATGATTATTTAAAATTAATCAGGTTGAGGCAACAAAATTGTATGTTCTTACATGTTTCATGAGTTCATTCTTGAGATTATTTTAGATTTAATAGGCCTCGCGTCTGGTCATATATAAAAGCTGCTTCTCTTGGCGGCTTTAGTAGCTATTAGGGAATCAAGCCGCATTTTAGCGCTTTTCCACTTCTGCAAATCCTCAACGCACCGGGCCTGTTTTGTATAAGAATCTTGGCTCTCGTCAAGTTTTGTTCATACAGCCTTTTTAAGTCTGATGAATAATAGGTGCAGCAGCCCTCACCTGAATAAAACGGTGAAACATCCGTTTATGCTACTTTTAATTTTCCATATTGAATTTAATTTTGGTTACATGTACTTTTAAAAAGATGAGCGTATGTTAATGATAAGTCTACACGTGCGCGAAGTTAAAAATGCCAGTGAATGTCCGTACTGGTATATTTCCTTTTTAAAAAATCATATTGAGTTCATTTGAACTAAAAGGCAGACATACTTTTAGGTGATAATGATAAACTTTCTATAAGAGATAAAGTAGAACATCCGTCATGATGATGAGGATTTGAACTAAACATCTGTGCATGATATGCACGTGTAAATTTACGATATAAAAAGGAGTACGAAAACATTGACATTGTTTAGCGAATTAGGATTAGATAGAACGTCCATGAAATCAATAGAAAAAATGGGATTTGAGGAAGCGAGCCCGATTCAATCCCAAACGATACCTCTAGCACTTGAAGGTAAAGATATCATCGGTCAAGCGCAAACAGGAACAGGTAAAACAGCAGCATTCGGTATTCCATTGATGGAAAACATCGATATTAATAACGAAAACGTGCAAGGGATCGTCATTGCACCTACACGTGAGCTAGCCATTCAAGTTTCCGAGGAGCTTTTCAAGCTTGGTTACGGAAAACGCGCTCGTGTACTTGCGGTTTATGGTGGACAAGATATCGACCGTCAAATCCGTGCATTAAAGAAAAAACCACATATTATCGTTGGTACGCCTGGTCGTCTTTTAGACCATATCAAACGTAAAAATATCAAATTAGGCGGAGTTCATACTGTAGTACTTGATGAAGCTGATGAAATGCTTAACATGGGATTCATTGAGGATATCGAATCGATCCTTTCAACGGTTCCTGATGAAAGGCAAACATTGCTTTTCTCAGCTACAATGCCTGATCCAATCCGTAAAATTGCAGAAAGATTCATGCAGGAACCCGTTCTTGTACGTGTAAAAGCAAAAGAAATGACAGTGGATCGTATCGAACAATATTACTTGGAGTTAAAAGAAAGTGAAAAATTCGATACACTTGCACGCCTTTTCGATATTCAAACACCGGATCTAGCGATCGTCTTCGGACGTACGAAACGCCGTGTAGATGAATTGGCATCTGCATTGAATATCCGCGGTTATATGGCTGAAGGCATTCATGGTGACCTTAGTCAGGCAAAACGCCTTTCTGTATTGAAAAAATTCAAAGACCGCAGCATCGATGTGCTCGTTGCTACTGATGTTGCTGCACGTGGACTTGATATTTCAGGCGTTACTCACGTATACAACTTTGATATCCCTCAAGATCCGGAAAGCTACGTTCACCGTATTGGACGTACAGGACGTGCGGGTAAACATGGTATAGCCATTACGTTTGTAACACCAAGAGAAAGAGGCCAACTGCATGCAGTTGAACATACAACGAAAAAACGCATGGAGAAACTTAAGACTCCTACGTTAACTGAAGCGTTGGAAGGTCAACAAAAAGCAGTAACGGAAAAAATCCTTAATACAATCGAGAATGAGGATTTAACTTTATACCTTGGTCAAGCGGAAGAGTTATTGCAAAAACATAGCGCAGCGGATTTAGTTGCAGCCATGCTTAAATCGATGACAAAAGAACCGGATCAAACGCCTATCAAGTTAACGGAAGAATCTCCATCTCCAATGCGTCGCAATCGCGGAGGAAGCGGATCTTCTGGCAACAGACAGCGCAATGGCCGCAGTTCATCAGGCAGAAAAGATTACGGTAGCGGATCAGGGAAACGCCCGAGCACGAACCGTAAATCGAATGGTTACGGGAACCGTAGCACGAGCCAAAAAAGAGAAAAAACGAATAAAATTTAATTGAATTGGAAATGCCGCTCATTTGAGCGGCATTTTTTTATGTGCATCTCCAATGCTATGGTATCCGAATGGTAAAGGTTTTTTAGTGGAATGCTCAAACCCTTTGTTTGAAAAGGGGTTAATTTCCAGCATCTAATTATAGTATAATGGATGAAAGCAAGGATGGATGATGATGATTCAATTAGCATTACCTGTCCGGAAGAGGAGAAGCACATGGAACCTGAAAATCGTATATCGAATAAGGCCTTGACCGTATGGAAAATCAGTGGTCTTATAAGCTGTTCAATAACCTGGATTATAAGCATCGCTGTACTCGTGCTTACAATCATTTTTGATTGGACATATTGGGTGTTTGGAGCGTTGATCATAATTTCGATAATCCAATCCTATCTGGCCATCTTTCTGATTCCATCGGTGAAATGGAAGAGGTGGCGTTACGAAGTAAGAAATACTGAAATTGATATCCAAAGTGGTATTTTCGTTATTAAAAGAACACTAATACCCATGATAAGGGTCCAGCATGTTGAAACGAAGCAAGGGCCATTATTAAGAAAATACGATTTAGCCTCCGTTGAAATTTCCACTGCAGCGACCCTTCATGTTATTCCTGCCTTGGACCTTGCAGAGGCAGATGAATTGCGGCATTATATTTCGAGAATGGCAAGTGTGGAGGAAGAAGATGTCTGATCCTAAAAGGCTTCACCCCATAGCTGTATTGCTTAACATCATTAAATCGATTAAGGAGTTAGTCATCCCTTTTTTATTAGTGGTCGTCATTCCTGGGAAGAATGAAGGAATTCCTGGATGGATACAACCGCTGGTCATTGCCATTATTATACTTTTACTGATAGGCATTGCATTCCTTCAATGGTTACGTTTTACATATCGCATAGAAGAGGGCGAATTCAGAATTGAGTCCGGGGTATTCGTAAGGAAGAAACGGTATATAAAGTTTGACCGGATCCATAGCATAGATATATCAGAGGGCATCATCCAGAGGATATTCAGCCTGGTGAAGCTGAATATTGAAACGGCAGGCGGGTCTCAGGCCGATGCCGTATTATCAGCCATAAGCAAAAGTGATGCGGAACGAATCAATGCTTTTATAAGTGAGGAAAAAAAAGCGAAACATCCTTTTGATAAGGATAAAGAAGAAGTTGCGAATAAAGAATATGCAGCTAAATCGTCTTCCGTTTTTAAGCAGACTTTGCCGCAGCTATTCGTTATGGCTGCCACTTCGGGAGCGGTAGGTGTCTTCCTATCTGGGGCAATCGCTTTTATTTCACAGTTCGATGAAATGATACCTTTTGAGAGGATATTTAAGGATTATGAAGAGTTTATTGAAATGGGGACCATCATACTGACCTTGTTTGCCCTGGTGGCTTTACTGGTTGTTTATGTACTGGCCACATTAAGTATGGTAATTAAATATGCTTCCTTTACCGTGTTAAAAACGGATGAGGAAATCGTTATTTCCAGAGGGCTTCTCGAGAAAAGGCAGCTGACAATCCCTATCCATAAAATTCAAGGTATCCGGATCATGGAGAATTTGATTCGAAAGCCATTGGGATTGGCGACGGTTTATATTGAGTATGCGGGCGGCAGTTTGGAAGATAAAGATAGTCTATCCATCATGCTGTTCCCTTTAATCAGGAAGAGGCATTTACATGAAAAAATCCTGGAGATTTTACCGGTTTATGAAACAACCACTGAGATGACACCGATACCTAAGCGTGCACTTTCGCGGTATGTGTTTCGTAAGTTTCTGTACCTCATCCCGATCATCGGTGCCTTGGTATGGTTTTTCAGACCTTGGGGCTATCTTTCCCTTTTGCTTGTACCGTTGGCGATTTTTTGGGCTTACATGCAATATAGAGATGCAGGCTGGAGCATAGATGGAAATTTGTTGCTATTGAGCAGCCGTTTTTTCTCGAAGCAAACATTGATCATGCAAAGAAGCAGAATTCAATCAATCACATATAAAAAAAGTTGGTTTCAAAATCGAAAAGAATTAGCAACGATTTCAGCATCGGTCAAATCAGGAATCACCTCCCGGGTCGGCATGGTTGCTGATGTGGAAGAAAAGGATTGCCTAATAATTAAATCATGGTATTTACCTAAAAAAGCAGTCGACTCCCAATGATTGAAAGGAGGAGTCGGCTGTTTGTCCTACCATTTTTTTCTTAAATATAATGGAGCTGTTAAAAAGCCGGTTGCCAGTCCAGCCAAATGACCGATAACGTTGATCTGCGGTTGAATGAAGGTCATGATGACGGCAATTCCGGTCAGTGTATATACTGTATTTCTTTCGTTGTTCGTAAAATTGGTTTTATTGAAAAGTACAAGATATAGAAAGAATCCGAGTAAACCAAAAATTGCTCCGCTAGCACCTACGTGGTTATATGTAAGTGGGTTAATTAGAAATGTTGCGATATTGGCAAGGATACCTGTCGATAAAAAGAATATTGAAAACTTGACGGTTCCAAGTAATTTCTCTAGGAATGGACCGAAGATGGCAAGTGAGAATCCGTTAAACAGTAAATGTGTAAACGTGCTATGTAGAAAGATGGGGGTGATCAAACGCCACCATTGTCCATCAGCGATGTATAAGTTCACACCTGAGCCATAATAAAAGAGTACATTGCCGGGAAATATGGGGAAGAGGACAAGAACGAATACAATCATCATAATGAGAATGAGCACAGTAACAGCTCGATATGAATTTGCGTATTCGCGGAAGCCTTCTGTTCTTGTAAACATAAATTCCTCCTTATTATCGTTTTTAATTAAATACAATATTATCATTTTCAGGTAAAAGAGTCCTCCTAATGATATGCAGCTTATTAAATTAATAGAAGAGGTGTCAAAGTGATTAAAGGTATAGGCGTGGACATTACTGAGTTGGATAGAATGGAAACACTGATTAATCGGCAACCCCGTTTAAAGGAGCGTATATTAACAGAAAGGGAAATCTTGATTTTCGAAAAGTTAAATGGAAGAAGGAAGGTCGAGTATTTTGCAGGGCGTTTTGCGGCAAAGGAGGCTTTTTCAAAAGCAAACGGTACAGGGATCGGTAAGCACTTATCCTTTTTGGATATTGAAATCATATCGGATGATAAAGGAAAGCCGATGATTTCAAAGCCGTTTTCTGAAGGGGTCCATCTTTCGATTAGCCACAGCAGGGATTATGCGGTTGCTCAAGTCGTAATTGAAGGGTGAATGGAGTTTTGTCCAATCGGGTCATAAACCTTTAGGTTGTCTCATATACATTTAGTGCTATAGGGAGACAAGGCCCGGTAAAAGGTACATGGCAGAGTAGGTGCTCTCGAAAAGTTTTTAGCCGGATCGAGAATGGTTCCGTGTCTAAAATACCGAGGAATCTAAGACATCAGTCGAGCCAATGTCCGGATCCTGCCTTTTCCTCTCCCTTTTACGTTCAAATGACAAAAAGGGGTTGAAAAGATGAAGAAGATGGTAATGCTTTTTGCAGGGATCATGCTCTTGCTTGCTCTTTCTGCTTGCGGCCAAAAATCACAGAGTGACGTAGTGAGTGAATTGAATGAGAAGCTTGGCGAAATGAAGGGATATAAGGCTAACGCGAAGATGACATTGAAGATGGGGACGGAACCTCAAGTTTATAATGTGGAGATTTGGCATAAGGACCCTTCTTTTTACCGCGTAAATCTGAAAAATGAAGAGAAGGATCAAAGCCAGATGATTTTGAAAAATGATGACGGTGTATATGTTCTGACGCCAGCTTTGAATAAAAGCTTTAAATTTCAAAGCGAGTGGCCGGAGAACAGCAGTCAGGCCTATTTGTTCGAGTCGTTGGTGAAAGACATTACGGAAGATAAAAGTGCGACATATAAAGAAACGGATAAACATTATGTCTTTGAAACGAAAACACGCTACCAAAACAATAAGATGTTGCCATATCAAGAGATTACTATAAACAAAAAGGATTTATCCCCAGTCAGTGTAAAAGTCATGGACCCTGATAAGACCGCATTGGTACTAGTTGAATTCTCGAAAGTTAAGTTCGATACGACTTTTGATAAAGATTCATTTGATATGAAGAAAAACATGACAAGTGCACAACTTGAAGCACCCGTTATGGCAGAAGTCCAAAATGAAGGATTTGCAGTGAAATACCCTGAGAATATTGGTGATATGAATTTAACGGAAGAAAAAGAAATTACGACTGAAAAGGGAGAACGTGTCGTTTTGACCTATGAGGGTACAAAAAGTTTTACATTAGTTCAGGAAAAAGCTGAGGTAGTTCAAACTTCCGTTTCGACGAATGTGAATGGAGAACCGGTTGATTTAGGTTATACTGTCGGGGCCATGACAGGAAATACGATTGCATGGACTTTTGAAGGTGTCGATTATATGCTTGCATCAAAGGATTTGACACAGGAAGAGATGATAGAAGTCGCCCGTTCGGTTGGGGAAGAACCAGTCAAATAGGATTACATAACAAGCTGATGTTTCCCGTCTCCTTACGAAGGTTTCTTCTGGGTAGGATAGGCGGGGAAGCAGCTTGTTGACATTTTTAATCCTTCCAACTGATTTAGGCTGGCAGCTGGGAAATTAGAATCAAGGTGAAAAAGCACTTTATCTTTCTGTCGGTTGGTTATAGAATGTTCCTATAATGTAACGAAAACTTCGCTACTGGGAAGAATCTTAATGTGAGTGTAGGAAAGAAGGAAATGGTCTTGGAGACGAAAATATTTCATCGAGATACGTGGGCAGAAGTAAATTTGGATAAAATTTTTGAAAATATCTCTTCCATGAAACAAAGACTGGGAAATGGCGTTAGTCTTTTCGCTGTCGTTAAAGCGAATGCATATGGCCATGGGGACTATGAAGTGGCCAAAACGGCGCTTGAAGCGGGGGCGGATTTTTTAAGTGTCGCTTTTTTGGATGAGGCTCTTGCCTTACGAAAAAAGGGAATATTGGCTCCGATCCTTGTACTTGGGGCATCAAGGCCTGAAAGCGCAGCACTTGCTGCCAAGTATGGGATTTCCGTAACGGTTTTTGATGTAGCATGGTTGGAAAAGGCAAAGGATTTGTTGAAACCGGGACAAGTTTTGCAAATCCATGTAAAAGTGGATAGCGGCATGGGTAGAATCGGCATTCGTGATAAAGGTCAACTCATGAAAGTGGAAAATTTGCTTGAGAGGGAAGCTTGTTTCAATTTCCAAGGGATATTCACTCATTTCGCGACGGCGGATGAAATGAAGACCGACTATTATGAAAAGCAGCTTGCTACATTTAAAGGGATGCTTTCCGTAATGACTGGAAAGCCTGAATATATTCATGCAGCCAATAGTGCAGCTTCTTTAAGATTCACCGATCCTGAATGGAATGCAATAAGAATGGGGATTTCCATGTATGGATTGAGTCCTTCCGTGGAAATGAAGCCGATTTTGCCATACCCATTAAAACAGGCTATATCGTTGAGAACGAAGATGGTCGCGGTTAAACAGCTTGCTAAGGGTGAAAGCGTTAGTTATGGAGCGACATATACGGCTGAAGGTGATGAATGGATCGGGACTTTGCCAATCGGTTATGCTGACGGCTGGATCCGTAAGCTGCAAGGTCAGGAAGTTCTTGTGGATGGAAAAAGAGTACCCATAGTCGGGAGGATTTGCATGGATCAATGCATGATCAAGCTGCCTGGACCATACCCTGTAGGAACAGAGGTCACACTGATGGGGAATGATGGGGATGAATCGATTACTGTCGATGAGATAGCGGCAAAACTGGAAACGATCAACTATGAGATAACATGTATGATAGGAGCAAGAGTGCCCCGTGTTTATATAAAAGACAATCAGGTGAAACATGTACGCAACTTCATTTTGGAATGACCGGATTGTAAAAAAATCCTAAGATTGTGAATAAGATTTCCTTTATTATGCTGATAATAGGATTGAGAATAGAATATACTCTTTGCAGATAGGCATTTTAATGGTAATATTGAAAAGGATATATACAATAAAGGTGTGTAGTGATGGTGGAGGTGTATGTTTGTGTCTGAATCCAGCGCAACAAGAGAGATATTAATTCGATTACCTCAAAATTTTTTAACAGAGTTAGATGGGTATGCGAGTGAGGAAAATGTGAATCGCAGTGAATTTATTTATCGTGCCACAAAAATGTATCTTCGCGAACGTAAAAAGAAAGAGTTTCGTGAATCGATGAAACGCGGTTATATTGAAATGGCGGCCATTAACTTAACGATTGCTTCTGAAGCCTTCCAGGCTGAATTCGAGGCTGGTCATTGCGTTGAACGATTAGTTAGCGGAGGCTGAGCCATTGATTGTTGTTAAGCGTGGTGACGTATACTTCGCAGACCTTTCCCCGGTAGTTGGTTCAGAGCAGGGGGGGACCCGTCCGGTACTAATTTTACAAAACGATATTGGTAATCGCTTTAGTCCGACTGTGATCGTGGCAGCCATTACAGCTCAAATTCAAAAAGCGAAATTGCCTACACATGTTGAGATTAATGCAAAAAAGTACGGATTCGAGCGGGATTCCGTCATTTTATTAGAACAGATCCGGACAATTGATAAGCAGCGTTTAACTGATAAAATTACGCATCTTGACGAACCGATGATGCAAAAAGTCAATGAAGCTTTGCAAATTAGTTTAGGCCTCATTGAGTTTTAAAGAAAATTTTTCCCGTTAAACCGGGCGTTATTATAATACAAATCATTCTTGATATTATTTAGATGGCACGATCCCTGCAACTGTGGGGATCGTGTTTTTTTGTCAAATAACATTAACATATCCAAAAAGTATACAGCAGGAAATATGAAAAATTTGACGAATAAAAACATTATACAGTTAGATATTGGGTGGAACGTCATTGTTTTTTATAGTATCTCCCTAACTTTTCAGTAATTGATGTTTTTCTTGCCTGAATTTCGGGTATATAGTTATTTTGTAAATACCTAAAAAAAGCAAAAGTTAGTGGGGAAACTCAAAGGAAATCCAAATGGAAATAACATTACAGTTAGTTAACATCCTTGTGACGTAGACAGGGAAACAAGGCAATTGTGTTAGAATGGGAGGATATTATGAATCAATTGGTTTACGATTTTATTAAGCAAAATCAAGATTACATCCTTACTGAGTGGATGGGCATCATGAAGGAAAGTACGGACGAAAGATTAATTAAAGTCGTTTCAGATCGAATGTTCACGCAAACGAGCAGTGAATTTATAGATATGATCATCACGAACGTTGATAGTAAAAACAAGGAATTCACATTGAAGCTTTCAGATTTTGCCGAGAAAGTCGTCCAATTGGGATGGCCTCTCACTTTCGTCAATGAAGGACTTCATAAATTCACGTTGATTGTCATTAATGGAATGGTGGAAAAGGGTCTGGTTACTCCTGAAAACCAAGTCAATCTTGTTAACCATTTGGATAAATGGGCCACACCGATAAATAATGAAATAGTCAATATATATACTCAAACTTGGGAAAGAACTGTTTCCATGCAAAAAATAGCGTTGCAAGAACTTTCAGCACCGCTCATTCCTGTATTGGAAGGAATAACGGTAATGCCGCTGATTGGTACGATTGATACGGAACGTGCCAAACAGATAATGGAAAACCTGTTGACTGGCGTTGTTAAGCATAGATCTGAAGTTGTTCTTATTGATATAACGGGCGTGCCGGTCGTGGATACCATGGTTGCCCATCATATCATTCAAGCGGCGGAGGCAGTCCGATTAGTGGGCGCAAAATGTATACTCTGCGGCATCCGCCCAGAAATTGCTCAAACCATCGTTAATCTTGGAATTAATTTAAATGAAGTGATTACAAAAAATACATTGAAAAAAGGGATAGAAGTTGCGTTGGAATTAACGAGCCGTAAGATCGTAAAGGTGGAGGGATAAGTATGAGGATTCCGATATTAAAGCTTTATGACTGCTTGTTAGTCTCTATACAGTGGGAATTGGATGATGTGACAGCCCTTCAATTTCAAGAGGATTTACTGCATAAGATTCATGAAACAAGCGCGAATGGCGTTGTTATAGATATTACCTCAATAGATTTTATTGATTCTTTTATCGCAAAGGTTTTAGGCGATGTCTTTAGCATGTCTAAGCTTATGGGGGCCAAAGTTGTAATTACGGGGATCCAGCCTGCTGTTGCAATAACATTAATTGAACTGGGAATTAGTCTCGATGATGTTCTGACAGCATTAGACCTAGAGAAAGGCCTGGAGAAATTACAACAGGAATTGGGGGATTAAAGAATGGAGTTCCAATCCTGCGTAAAAATCATAAATGAATGGGACATCGTAGCTGCAAGGCAGCTCGGAAGAAATGTCGCTAAAGAGTTGGGGTTCGGTACTGTAGACCAGGCCAGGATCACAACGGCCATTAGCGAATTGGCCCGAAACATATACCTATATGCTGGACAAGGCAGTGTTAGCATAGAAAAGCTAAATATAAATGGGAAGTCAGGATTGAAAATCATTGCAGAGGACCAAGGGCCGGGAATTGAGGATATCCGCAGAGTCATGGAAGATGGATATACCACCTCAGGGGGACTGGGTGCAGGTCTTCCTGGAGCCAAACGTTTAATGGATGACTTTGATATTGATTCGATACCAGGTGAAGGGACTAAGATCATCGCTACGAAATGGCTCCGTTAGGGGGGGAATATGGATATTAGGGAGAACATGGAGAAAAAGTATCATGAGGCGCTTTCTACTTATCTTAAAGACCAAAATGAGCAGGCACTCTACCAAGGACAAAAGATTAGCCGCCTACATATCAAATACAATATATCTCCAGAAGAAATCATCAGTATGCATAAAAATAACTTAATGGAACTTTACCCGGACTTACCGGGGAAAGTATTGGATTCTTTCGATTTTCTGCTGGAAGTCATGATGGGCTACGGCATTGCATACCGTGAACATCAAAGCCTTAGACATCAACAGCAGGAACTGAAAACGGAAATCGAGATCGCGGCAAACGTTCAACATACTCTTTTGGAAACGGAAATTCCTGATATCAAAGCTCTTGAAATTGGAGCGATCAGTGTTCCGGCGAGACAGATGAACGGAGATTACTATCACTTCGTCCAAGATGAAAATGATCGTATAGGAGTAGGGATAGCAGATGTCATAGGAAAAGGGATTCCTGCTGCATTGTGCATGTCGATGATCAAATATGCGATGGACAGTCTTCCCGAGCATCGACATGAACCGAATAGTGTGCTTGAGAGTTTGAACCGTGTTGTGGAGCATAATGTGGATCCAAGCATGTTCATAACCATGTTCTATGGTTTATATGATCCGCATGACAGGCAATTTTCCTATGCTTCAGCCGGACATGAACCTGGCTTTTACTATGATGCCGCAACAGGTACTTTCAGCGATTTGGATGCAAAGGGCTTGCTGCTTGGAGTTGATAAAAAAACAAGGTATCGCCAATATGAAAAAACGGTGAATCGTGGAGACATGATCATTTTATTATCCGATGGAGTAACGGAGTGCCGGACGTATGATGGGTTCATAGAAAGGGAAACACTTATCGGTTTCATTAAAAAAAATATGCATTTGCAAGCCCAGGAAATGGTGAATAATATATTTAAACAATTGGAGAAAATGCAGAACTTCCAACTGAGGGATGATTTTACATTAATAATTTTAAAATCAAATGTTTAGTATTGTTTCTGCTGGGTATAGATATAGGAATGAAGAGGATTTGAAGAGGTGGGTCAAGGATGAATATAACTGTAGATGTTAATGAATTAAATACTGAATTTGTTGTAAAACTAAAAGGTGAAATCGATGCCTATACTGCACCGAAATTAAGGGAATCACTATTTCCGATTTCAGAGCAGGATAATGTTTCGATTACGATTGATTTAACTGAAGTCTCTTATATGGATAGTACGGGACTTGGGGTATTTGTCGGTGCTTTCAAAAGCGTAAGGGCACATAATGGCGAATTCACATTAGTTGGCTTATCAGAAAGGTTACGACGTTTATTTGATATAACAGGTCTTGCAGATATCATTGATATAAAAAGTGGTACAGAGGGTGGGTTAGAATGAGTCAAGTATATGATTACATCGAAATGAAAATACCTGCAAAACCAGAATTCATCGGTGTCATTCGTTTAACGCTTTCTGGGATAGGAAGCCGGATGGGATTTGCGTATGATGAAATTGAGGATTTGAAAATCGCTACCAGTGAGGCTTGTACAAATGCGGTACAGCATGCATATAAGGATTCTGAAAAAGGTGAAGTGAAAGTAAGTTTTGGCCTTTATCCTGACCGTCTGGAGGTCATGGTTTCCGATAGTGGCAAGAGCTGTAATTTCGAAGAAGTTCGTCAAGGACTCGGTCCATACGAAAATGGACAAAAAGTCGAACTTTTGAGAGAAGGAGGCTTGGGTCTTTACCTTATTGAAACTTTGATGGATGATGTTAAAATTCATCAGCATGATGGGGTTACAGTATTTATGACTAAGTTTTTAGAAGGAGAGCAGGTGGAGATGGATGCAAAAACAGTCTCAACCTAATCAGGCACAAAGAGAACAGGTAAATGAATGGATTAGAGCTTACCAGCAGAATCAAGATGATGAAGCACAGAGTAATCTAGTCATCCATTATAAAAGTTTAGTTGAAACAATCGCCCGCAAGTATGCGAAAGGGAAATCATTTCAGGAGGATATCTCCCAAGTCGGCATGATTGGTTTATTAGGTGCCATTCGACGATATGATGAATCTTTCGGTAAGAGCTTTGAGGCATTTGCCGTCCCTACTATAATAGGCGAAATCAAAAGGTTCCTTCGTGACAAAACATGGAGTGTCCATGTGCCAAGGAGAATTAAGGAACTTGGTCCGAAAATCAGGGTGACTGTCGAGGAATTGACGACAACTCTGCATCGTTCACCAAGAATAGATGAAATAGCCGATAGTATAGGCGTGACTGAAGAAGAAGTTTTAGAAGCGATGGAAATGGGAAAAAGCTATCAAGCTTTATCTGTGGATCATTCTATTGAGGCGGATTCTGATGGCGGTACTGTCACATTGCTTGATATATTCGGGAATGTCGATGAAGGTTTTGAAAAGGTCAATCAGCGGCTTGTGCTTGAAAAGGTGCTGCATGTTCTGAGTGACCGTGAAAAGATGATCATTCAACATACTTATTTAGAGAATTTAAGCCAGAAAGAAGCTGGCGATAAACTGGGGATTTCCCAAATGCATGTTTCAAGGCTCCAACGCCGTGCGATCAAGAAACTTCAAGAAGCCATTAATGCTGAAAACTCGGAGTTAATTCAGTGATCAAAGATATTCTGAGGGGAGAAAAAATAGAAGTCCTTGTCTCTCAATCGTCTAAAAACGGGATGGTTTATTGTGGTGATGATTACTTCTTTCTTCATACGAAAGAATACTTTGTGTGTGTCCTGGCAGATGGTCTAGGCAGCGGCAAAAATGCTTATGATTCCTCCCATGCCGTCATCGAGGAAGTTAAACGTAATCATGAGTTGGATGTAGAATCATTAATGGCGGTATGTAACCAGGTTTTGGTCGATAAGCGGGGGGCAGCCGTTTCGATTTTGAAGATATTTTATGATAAGAATGAATTTGTATACAGTTCAGTGGGTAACATCCGCTTTTTCCTGTATAATCCAAGCGACGATAAACTCGTTTACCCTTTACCTGTTACAGGGTATTTATCCGGAAGGAAACAAACATACAGGACGCAGAGCTACAAATATGAACCAAATGCAAAATTCATTCTTCATTCCGATGGTTTAGAACTTAAGGGAGCTAAATCTTTTTTAAAAAGGCTGGTCCCTATCGATAAGAACGCACAATGTATATTAAAAAGCAGTCCATTAACTGCAGATGATACAACTTTCATTTTAGGAAGCTTACTTTCGCCATAATTCGGAAGTGAGCTTTTTTGTATTGAATTCGCAACTTCATCACTCATTTGCTAGACTATACTTATTAGATCAAAAGGTTGGAGGTAAACATAATGATCGTTGTAGAAGATACATTGAAAGAACTGATTAAACAAATATCCAATGAGCTAACTTTGAAAAATCATCAAGTCCAAAACGTCATACAGATGCTGCAAGAAGGGAACACTGTCCCTTTTATCGCACGGTATAGAAAAGAAATGACGGGTTCACTTGATGAAGTTCAGATTCGTTCCATCATGGAAAGGTGGAATTATCTTGAAAACCTTGGCCAAAGGAAAGCGGAAGTTACGCGTTCAATTGGTGAACAGGGAAAATTGACGGAAGAATTAACGAAACAAATCGAGAAGGCAACAAAACTGCAGGAAGTCGAGGATTTATACAGGCCATTCAAGCAAAAAAGGAGAACGAAAGCGACAGTCGCTAAAGAAAAGGGTCTTGAACCACTGGCCAATTGGCTTCTGGAATGTCCAATGCATGCCAGTGTCAGTGAAAAAGCTGCAGAATTCATATCGGCAGAAAAAGAAGTTTCTTCTATTGAAGAGGCAATTGCAGGAGCGCAGGATATCATAGCTGAACATATTTCCGATGATGCAGAATTAAGGAAGTGGATAAGGGCTGAAATTTTCAAAGCCGGAAAAATGGTTTCAACTGTGAAAAATGAAGAGAAGGACGAGAAAAAAATCTTCGAAATGTACTATGAATATGAGGAGCCGGTTCAAAGAATCGTACCGCATCGTGTGTTGGCGCTGAATAGAGGTGAAAAGGAAGAGGTTCTGCGAATCTCCATTCAGCCCCGGACTGAAATCATCATTGGTCATCTTGAACGGAAAATCATTAAAAATAACAAATCTGAAGCCCAAGTTGTTCTTAAATCTGCGATTGAGGATGGACTTAAGCGTTTGATCATGCCTTCTGTAGAACGGGAAATCAGAAAAGAGCTGACGGAAAAAGCTGAGGATCAAGCTATCCATATTTTCTCTGAAAACCTGCGGAACCTGCTCTTGCAGCCTCCGCTTAAAGGGAAAGTGGTCCTCGCCCTAGATCCGGCATATCGGACTGGCTGTAAGTTGGCTGTCATTGATGAAACCGGAAAGGTACTCGATATCAGTGTGATCTACCCGCATCCTCCTGCTGCGAAACTTAATGCTGCCCGTGAAAAAACGATCGAAATACTTCAGCGGTTCTCGGTTGAAATCGTGGCAATCGGCAATGGTACGGCATCACGTGAATCAGAGCAATTCATCGCAGATATTTTGAAAGAAGTGAAAGGGAATATATCATATATAATTGTAAATGAAGCGGGTGCCAGTGTGTATTCAGCCTCGGATATTGCCCGTGAAGAGTTTCCAGATCTTCAGGTAGAACAGAGAAGCGCCGTTTCAATAGGAAGAAGGCTTCAGGATCCCCTTGCTGAACTTGTTAAAATTGATCCGCAATCCGTGGGGGTGGGTCAATATCAACATGATGTGTCCCAGAAAAAGTTAACGGAATCCCTCACCTTTGTAGTAGAAACAGCTGTTAACCAAGTGGGGGTGAATGTCAATACCGCTTCATCGTCACTTTTGCAATATGTAGCTGGTTTATCAAAATCGGTTGCTCAAAATATTGTGAAGAAAAGGGAAGTGGAAGGAAAGTTTTCAAGCAGGAAGGAATTAAAGAAGATTCCCCGGCTGGGTGCCAAAACTTATGAACAATGTATAGGGTTCTTACGTATCATTAATGGAGATGAGCCTTTAGATCAAACCGCGATACATCCTGAGAACTACAGTGCCGTGAATAAATTATTAAAGAAAATGGGATTCACATCTGATGATTTAGGCAGTGATGTCCTGAATGAAGAATTAGGCAAACTAAATCCGGCTGATTTGGCCGATGAATTGGCAATTGGGGAAATTACGATTAAAGATATCATAGATGATTTGATGAAACCGGGAAGAGATCCTCGGGATGAATTATCAAAACCACTGCTTAAGCAGGATGTACTAAAAATGGAGGATCTGCAAACTGGGATGGAATTACAAGGTACAGTGAGGAATGTTGTGGATTTCGGTGCGTTTGTGGATATTGGTGTTAAACAGGATGGACTGGTTCATATTTCTAAATTGAGCAACAGGTTTGTAAAACACCCATTGGATGTAGTAGCCGTTGGGGATGTTGTGACGGTTTGGGTCGAACTGGTTGACTCGCAAAAACAAAGGGTATCTTTAACGATGCTCGAGCCAAAGGATCAAAACTAGCCCATGGTAAGCTCCTTCTATAATAGAAGGGGTTTTTTTATATGGAACAAAGTTGAATTTATAACCGGAGGCTTTCTTTCTTTTGATAAAAAAACCAACATTGATTCAACATCTTCACTTGATAATAATCCTTTTCATAAAAGGCTTTGCGGATTTGATTCTGGAACCAATTAGGCATAGCTTTTCCTCCCTTAGTTTCCTATTGTATTATTAGTCTATGTTATAATGGGTTGTCATGTTACCAAGGAAAGGGAGGGGGAAATGGATAATCGGCAATTGCAAAAACTTGTTGAAGAAATATCGTTGAAAGACTTTGAAAAGGCCTTTAGACATCGAGCCAGTTTTAATCCACGTCTCCGAACAACAGGAGGCCGATATTTGCTCCGTTCACACAATATAGAAATCAATAAGAAGTATCTTGATGAACGCGGTGTGGAAGAAATGATTGGAATCATTAAGCATGAATTGTGCCATTATCATCTGCACATCGAGAAAAAAGGGTACCAGCATCGTGATGCGGACTTTAAGCAATTACTCAAAAAAGTGGGGGCGCCGAGATTTTGCGAACCGCTGCCATCTAACCAATTAAAGAAAAAGATGAATACTATCCAATATAAATGTGAAGACTGTCAGCAGGTGTATATAAGAAAAAAGCGAATCGACACTACCCGTTTCGTTTGTGGTAAATGTCGTGGAACATTGATTTACCAAGGGTTTAAGGAGTAAAAAACAAAAATATAAAAAATCATAAAAGAACCCTTGACTTTAAGTTGCAACCTCTTTATAATCATAAGAGTCGACAAGATAACAACTTGTTCTTAACGACAAACACTAAGGTCCTTGAGCGTGAAAAAGGAACCCAATTTTCATTATTCCGCAGTAGCTCAGTGGTAGAGCATTCGGCTGTTAACCGAACGGTCGTAGGTTCGAGTCCTACCTGCGGAGCCATTTTTTTGGGGAAGTACTCAAGAGGCTGAAGAGGCGCCCCTGCTAAGGGTGTAGGTCGCGTAAGCGGCGCGAGGGTTCAAATCCCTCCTTCTCCGCCAGCTGCATATTTTATCAAGGCCCATTGGTCAAGCGGTTAAGACACCGCCCTTTCACGGCGGTAACACGGGTTCGAATCCCGTATGGGTCACTTTCTTATATATAATCATAATACTGGTCCCGTGGTGTAGCGGTTAACATGCCTGCCTGTCACGCAGGAGATCGCGGGTTCGATTCCCGTCGGGACCGCCATTTTTTTTAAAAAACACTTGTTAAAATAATATTATTGTGATATAATATTATCCTGGCTGTTAATTAGTATTCGATTATTGGGCTATAGCCAAGCGGTAAGGCAACGGATTTTGATTCCGTCATGCGAAGGTTCGATCCCTTCTAGCCCAGCCATTTTATTTAGAGCCATTAGCTCAGTTGGTAGAGCATCTGACTTTTAATCAGAGGGTCGAAGGTTCGAATCCTTCATGGCTCACCATTTATTTTCGCGGGTGTGGCGGAATTGGCAGACGCACCAGACTTAGGATCTGGCGCCGCAAGGCGTGGGGGTTCAAGTCCCTTCACCCGCACTGATATTTTTCTTCTTGACATCAAGTTGAAAAGGTGTTAAACTTACAAAGTCGCTTTCGCGGTCGTGGCGGAATGGCAGACGCGCTAGGTTGAGGGCCTAGTGGGGGAAACCCCGTGGAGGTTCGACTCCTCTCGGCCGCACCAATAACATCATAGAAATTAGCGCCCGTAGCTCAATTGGATAGAGCATCTGACTACGAATCAGAAGGTTGTAGGTTCGACTCCCGCCGGGCGCACCATATTTACGGGAAGTAGCTCAGCTTGGTAGAGCACTTGGTTTGGGACCAAGGGGTCGCAGGTTCGAATCCTGTCTTCCCGACCATTCTTTCTGGTAATATTTTAAAATTAAATGCGGGTGTAGTTTAGTGGTAAAACCTCAGCCTTCCAAGCTGATGATGAGAGTTCGATTCTCTTCACCCGCTCCATTATTGCTCTTTGAAAACTGAACAAAACAAAGCGCCAACGTTAAATTTTAAGTGAGCACACACTATCAAAAAAGCAAATGAGCAAGTCAAACATTTCTTCGGAGAGTTTGATCCTGGCTCAGGACGAACGCTGGCGGCGTGCCTAATACATGCAAGTCGAGCGAATCGATGGGAGCTTGCTCCCTGAGATTAGCGGCGGACGGGTGAGTAACACGTGGGCAACCTGCCTATAAGACTGGGATAACTTCGGGAAACCGGAGCTAATACCGGATACGTTCTTTTCTCGCATGAGAGAAGATGGAAAGACGGTTTACGCTGTCACTTATAGATGGGCCCGCGGCGCATTAGCTAGTTGGTGAGGTAATGGCTCACCAAGGCGACGATGCGTAGCCGACCTGAGAGGGTGATCGGCCACACTGGGACTGAGACACGGCCCAGACTCCTACGGGAGGCAGCAGTAGGGAATCTTCCGCAATGGACGAAAGTCTGACGGAGCAACGCCGCGTGAACGAAGAAGGCCTTCGGGTCGTAAAGTTCTGTTGTTAGGGAAGAACAAGTACCAGAGTAACTGCTGGTACCTTGACGGTACCTAACCAGAAAGCCACGGCTAACTACGTGCCAGCAGCCGCGGTAATACGTAGGTGGCAAGCGTTGTCCGGAATTATTGGGCGTAAAGCGCGCGCAGGTGGTTCCTTAAGTCTGATGTGAAAGCCCACGGCTCAACCGTGGAGGGTCATTGGAAACTGGGGAACTTGAGTGCAGAAGAGGAAAGTGGAATTCCAAGTGTAGCGGTGAAATGCGTAGAGATTTGGAGGAACACCAGTGGCGAAGGCGACTTTCTGGTCTGTAACTGACACTGAGGCGCGAAAGCGTGGGGAGCAAACAGGATTAGATACCCTGGTAGTCCACGCCGTAAACGATGAGTGCTAAGTGTTAGAGGGTTTCCGCCCTTTAGTGCTGCAGCTAACGCATTAAGCACTCCGCCTGGGGAGTACGGCCGCAAGGCTGAAACTCAAAGGAATTGACGGGGGCCCGCACAAGCGGTGGAGCATGTGGTTTAATTCGAAGCAACGCGAAGAACCTTACCAGGTCTTGACATCCTCTGACAACCCTAGAGATAGGGCTTTCCCCTTCGGGGGACAGAGTGACAGGTGGTGCATGGTTGTCGTCAGCTCGTGTCGTGAGATGTTGGGTTAAGTCCCGCAACGAGCGCAACCCTTGATCTTAGTTGCCAGCATTCAGTTGGGCACTCTAAGGTGACTGCCGGTGACAAACCGGAGGAAGGTGGGGATGACGTCAAATCATCATGCCCCTTATGACCTGGGCTACACACGTGCTACAATGGATGGTACAAAGGGCTGCAAACCTGCGAAGGTAAGCGAATCCCATAAAGCCATTCTCAGTTCGGATTGCAGGCTGCAACTCGCCTGCATGAAGCCGGAATCGCTAGTAATCGCGGATCAGCATGCCGCGGTGAATACGTTCCCGGGCCTTGTACACACCGCCCGTCACACCACGAGAGTTTGTAACACCCGAAGTCGGTGAGGTAACCTTCATGGAGCCAGCCGCCTAAGGTGGGACAGATGATTGGGGTGAAGTCGTAACAAGGTAGCCGTATCGGAAGGTGCGGCTGGATCACCTCCTTTCTAAGGATAATTACGAGAGCGCTTTTGTTTTGTTCAGTTTTGAATGAGTAATTCATTCAAATAGGAAAGACAAACATCACGATGTGATGGATTCTTTCTGCTTTGTTCCTTGAAAACTAGATAATAGATAGAAGGCAATTAATTTTTTTCAAAGCATCTGTAAGATCTTTTTTAACGGTTAAGTTAGAAAGGGCGCACGGTGGATGCCTTGGCACTAGGAGCCGATGAAGGACGGGACTAACACCGATATGCTTCGGGGAGCTGTAAGTAAGCTTTGATCCGGAGATTTCCGAATGGGGAAACCCACTGTTCGTAATGGAACAGTATCTTTACCTGAATACATAGGGTACTGAAGGCAGACCCGGGGAACTGAAACATCTAAGTACCCGGAGGAAGAGAAAGCAAACGCGATTTCCTGAGTAGCGGCGAGCGAAACGGAATTAGCCCAAACCAAGAGGCTTGCCTCTTGGGGTTGTAGGACACTCAACATGGAGTTACAAAGGAACGGGGTAAATGAAGCGATCTGGAAAGATCCGTCGAAGAAGGTAAAAACCCTGTAGTTGAAACTTCGTTCCCTCCTGAGTGGATCCTGAGTACGGCGGGACACGAGAAATCCCGTCGGAAGCAGGGAGGACCATCTCCCAAGGCTAAATACTCCCTAGTGACCGATAGTGAACCAGTACCGTGAGGGAAAGGTGAAAAGCACCCCGGAAGGGGAGTGAAATAGATCCTGAAACCGTGTGCCTACAAGTAGTCAAAGCCCGTTAATGGGTAATGGCGTGCCTTTTGTAGAATGAACCGGCGAGTTACGATTTCATGCGAGGTTAAGTTGATGAGACGGAGCCGCAGCGAAAGCGAGTCTGAATAGGGCGAATGAGTATGAGGTCGTAGACCCGAAACCAGGTGATCTACCCATGTCCAGGGTGAAGTTCAGGTAACACTGAATGGAGGCCCGAACCCACGCACGTTGAAAAGTGCGGGGATGAGGTGTGGGTAGCGGAGAAATTCCAATCGAACCTGGAGATAGCTGGTTCTCTCCGAAATAGCTTTAGGGCTAGCCTCAAGATGAGAGTATTGGAGGTAGAGCACTGATTGGACTAGGGGCCCCCAACGGGTTACCGAATTCAGTCAAACTCCGAATGCCAAATACTTATTCTTGGGAGTCAGACTGCGAGTGATAAGATCCGTAGTCGAAAGGGAAACAGCCCAGACCACCAGCTAAGGTCCCAAAGTATACGTTAAGTGGAAAAGGATGTGGAGTTGCTTAGACAACCAGGATGTTGGCTTAGAAGCAGCCACCATTTAAAGAGTGCGTAATAGCTCACTGGTCGAGTGACTCCGCGCCGAAAATGTACCGGGGCTAAACGTATCACCGAAGCTGTGGATTGACACCGTATGGTGTCGATGGTAGGAGAGCGTTCTAAGGGCGTTGAAGTCAGACCGGAAGGACTGGTGGAGCGCTTAGAAGTGAGAATGCCGGTATGAGTAGCGAAAGAAGGGTGAGAATCCCTTCCACCGAATGCCTAAGGTTTCCTGAGGAAGGCTCGTCCGCTCAGGGTTAGTCGGGACCTAAGCCGAGGCCGAAAGGCGTAGGCGATGGACAACAGGTTGATATTCCTGTACCACCTATACATCGTTTGAACGATGGGGGGACGCAGAAGGATAGGGTAAGCGCGCTGTTGGATATGCGCGTCCAAGCAGTTAGGCCGGAAACGAGGCAAATCCCGTTTCCATTAAGGCGGAGCTGTGATGGCGAGGGAAATATAGTACCGAAGTTCCTGATTCCACGCTGCCAAGAAAAGCCTCTAGTGAGATGTAAGGTGCCCGTACCGCAAACCGACACAGGTAGGCGAGGAGAGAATCCTAAGGTGTGCGAGAGAACTCTCGTTAAGGAACTCGGCAAAATGACCCCGTAACTTCGGGAGAAGGGGTGCTTTTTAGGGTGAATAGCCCAGAAAAGCCGCAGTGAATAGGCCCAGGCGACTGTTTAGCAAAAACACAGGTCTCTGCGAAGCCGCAAGGCGAAGTATAGGGGCTGACACCTGCCCGGTGCTGGAAGGTTAAGGGGAGAGGTTAGCGCAAGCGAAGCTTTGAACCGAAGCCCCAGTAAACGGCGGCCGTAACTATAACGGTCCTAAGGTAGCGAAATTCCTTGTCGGGTAAGTTCCGACCCGCACGAAAGGTGTAACGATCTGGGCACTGTCTCAACGAGAGACTCGGTGAAATTATAGTACCTGTGAAGATGCAGGTTACCCGCGACAGGACGGAAAGACCCCGTGGAGCTTTACTGCAGCCTGATATTGAATTTTGGTACAGCTTGTACAGGATAGGTAGGAGCCTGAGAAGCCGGAGCGCCAGCTTCGGTGGAGGCGTTGGTGGGATACTACCCTGGCTGTATTGAAATTCTAACCCGCGCCCCTTATCGGGGTGGGAGACAGTGTCAGGTGGGCAGTTTGACTGGGGCGGTCGCCTCCTAAAGAGTAACGGAGGCGCCCAAAGGTTCCCTCAGAATGGTTGGAAATCATTCGTAGAGTGTAAAGGCACAAGGGAGCTTGACTGCGAGACCTACAAGTCGAGCAGGGACGAAAGTCGGGCTTAGTGATCCGGTGGTTCCGCATGGAAGGGCCATCGCTCAACGGATAAAAGCTACCCCGGGGATAACAGGCTTATCTCCCCCAAGAGTCCACATCGACGGGGAGGTTTGGCACCTCGATGTCGGCTCATCGCATCCTGGGGCTGTAGTCGGTCCCAAGGGTTGGGCTGTTCGCCCATTAAAGCGGTACGCGAGCTGGGTTCAGAACGTCGTGAGACAGTTCGGTCCCTATCCGTCGCGGGCGCAGGAAATTTGAGAGGAGCTGTCCTTAGTACGAGAGGACCGGGATGGACGCACCGCTGGTGTACCAGTTGTCTTGCCAAAGGCATAGCTGGGTAGCTACGTGCGGACGGGATAAGTGCTGAAAGCATC
This sequence comes from Peribacillus frigoritolerans, assembly GCF_040250305.1. Lineage (NCBI taxonomy): Bacteria > Bacillati > Bacillota > Bacilli > Caryophanales > Bacillaceae > Peribacillus > Peribacillus frigoritolerans. Next base: position 320,410 of record NZ_CP158190.1, read on the forward strand.
TAAGCATGAAGCCCCCCTCAAGATGAGATTTCCCATGGCGCAAGCTAGTAAGATCCCTGAAAGATGATCAGGTTGATAGGTCAGAGGTGGAAGCATGGTGACATGTGGAGCTGACTGATACTAATAGATCGAGGACTTAACCAACGCTTTTTAAAAAATGAAATACCTTCTTATTATCTAGTTTTGAAGGAATGAAAATTTCTTCTTGCATTTTGATTTCATACATGGTATGATAATAAATGTGCTAAAAAGATTAAATGTTTGGTGGCGATAGCGAAGAGGTCACACCCGTTCCCATTCCGAACACGGCAGTTAAGCTCTTCAGCGCCAATGGTAGTTGGGGGTTTCCCCCTGTGAGAGTAGGACGCCGCCAAGCTATAATCATTGTATTCTTTTTGAATAAATGGGAATACTATATTTATAAAAGAAGCATTTATACCGTCGCGGGGTGGAGCAGTCCGGTAGCTCGTCGGGCTCATAACCCGAAGGTCGCAGGTTCAAATCCTGTCCCCGCAATCATGAAAAAAACGAAACTTAGGTTTCGTTTTTTTGTTTTATCTGAAATTCGAATAATTATGTCCCTAACTTATTTGTTTCTTCTTTTGAAACAAGGTAAACTACATATAGAATGGTTTTCGTTCCATAATATTGCGTTTATATAGGACGTTTCCTAATAATGATAAAGGTGATTGATATATGCAACATGTTGAATGGATTTCTCAGAGTGAGGAAGAAACAGCGCAATTTGCGCATAGATTGGCAGAAAAGCTTTCCAGTGGAGATGTGCTGGCTTTAGAAGGTGACTTGGGTGCAGGGAAGACGGCATTCACAAAAGGGCTGGCTAAAGGATTAGGTGTTACCAGAATGGTGAATAGCCCTACCTTCACGATAATAAAGGAATACATGGGTCGCTTGCCTTTATATCATATGGATGTCTATCGGGTAAGTGAATCGGAAGAAGATCTAGGCTTTGATGAATATTTTGATGGTGATGGTGTGACTGTCGTTGAATGGGCCCATTTAATAAAGGATCACCTTCCAGAGGAAATCTTGAATATTTATATCTATCGCCTGGGCGATACCAGCCGGCGTATTGTTTTGGAAGCCAAAGGCGAACGATATGTAAAGTTATGTAAGGAGATTATTTGATGAAGGTTTTAGCTATAGATACATCGAATTTCACATTAGGGATTGCACTGGTAAACGAGAATCAAGTAATTGGTGAGTATACGACGAACCTAAAGAAAAATCATTCGGTGCGGGTAATGCCGGCAATTGAGACACTGCTGAGGGATTGTGATACTAAACCGAAGGAATTGACTAAGATTGTGGTCGCTCAAGGTCCAGGCTCATATACAGGGGTCAGGATCGGAGTAACGATAGCGAAAAGCTTGGCATGGACGCTTCAAATTCCCTTATCAGGTGTTTCCAGCTTAGAGGTTTTAGCAGCTAATGGACGTTATTTTAACGGGATGATCTCTCCCTTGTTCGATGCAAGAAGAGGGCAGATTTATACTGGATTATATGAATTGGAAAAGGATTCTTTAAAGACAGTCATTGAAGATTGTAATATTCTATCCTCTGAGTGGGCGAATCAATTGAAGGAATTAAATCGTCCTGTTTTATTTGTTGGTCAAGATGTGGACATCCATCGGGATGCAATTACGGATGCATTAGGGGAATTGGCTGTATTTGCTCCGGTACAGTCATATAATTCAAGGCCAAGCGAACTGGCCTTCATTGGTCTTGATAAGGCTGAAGTGGATGTTCACCAGTTTGTACCGAATTATATCCGCATGGCTGAAGCAGAAGCTAAGTGGCTTGAACAGCAGGGGAAATAAACAAGGAAAGCGACCGATTATTATGAGTAAAACATTGACGTTCCGAAAGATGAATACGGAAGATATCGACCAAGTGCTAAACGTGGAAAAGCAGTCCTTTACTTTGCCTTGGAGCCGGGAAGCTTTTTTTAATGAATTGAATCATAATCAATATGCTGTATACATGGTGATAGAGGATGAAGGTAAAATCGCCGGTTATTGCGGTGCCTGGATCGTCATTGATGAATCGCACATTACCAATATAGCGATATTGCCAGAATACCGAGGGCAAAAGCTAGGAGAAGCTTTGCTCAGGAAGATGATTGAAATCTCCATTTCGATGGGTGTGGTGAGGATGACGCTTGAGGTCCGTGTCAGTAATGCAGTAGCCATTTCGCTCTATGAAAAACTAGGTTTCCAAAAGGGCGGAATCCGTAAAAATTATTATACAGACAATCAAGAAGATGCTTATGTTATGTGGGTGAATTTTTCATGAAAAAAGATCAATTTATATTAGGTATTGAAACGAGCTGCGATGAAACTGCAGCAGCTGTCATAAAAAATGGTAGGGAGATACTGAGTAATGTCGTGTCTTCACAAATCGAAAGCCATAAACGTTTTGGCGGTGTCGTCCCTGAAATAGCTTCCCGTCATCATGTAGAACAAATTACGATTGTTCTTGAAGAAGCACTGCTGCAAGCAGGTGTGACATATGAAGACTTGGATGCCATTGCCGTTACAGAAGGCCCCGGCCTTGTTGGGGCACTATTAATAGGCGTGAATGCGGCGAAGGCTGTAGCTTTCGCACATGGAATACCGATTGTCGGTACGCATCATATCGCTGGTCATATCTATGCAAATCGGCTTATTCAGGAGATCGAATATCCTGCGCTTTCTTTAGTCGTTTCGGGAGGTCATACGGAATTGGTGCTTTTAGAAGAGCCGGGTTCTTTCAAGGTGATAGGGGAGACGCGGGATGATGCAGCAGGAGAGGCGTATGATAAAGTGGCTCGAACATTGGGGCTCCCTTATCCTGGCGGTCCTCATATCGATAGGCTTGCGCAAGAAGGCTCACCAACTTTAAAACTGCCTAGGGCATGGTTGGATGGCAGCTATGACTTTTCTTTCAGCGGGTTGAAATCGGCTGTGATCAACACTTTGCATAATGCAGAACAGCGCGGGGAAAAAATCGAACCTAAAGATTTAGCGGCAAGTTTCCAAGCAAGCGTGATAGAAGTGCTTGTAATGAAAGCTGTAAAAGCTGCAAAGGAATATAATGTGAAGCAGGTATTGCTTGCTGGAGGAGTTGCGGCAAATAAAGGCCTTAGGGAAGCATTAACTGAAGCTTTTAAGGATTTACCTATGGATATATCCATTCCACCCCTCTATCTTTGTACGGACAATGCCGCCATGATCGGTGCTGCTGGCAGTGTCATGTTTGAAAAAGGAAAACGATCTGGTTTGGATTTGAACGGAAATCCTGGATTGGATATAGAAGCATTTTAATTGACGAGAAGACAGGATCCCACAATTCGGCATCCTGTCTTTTTTATCGTATTATAAAATAATAGAATATTCTGTGGATAAAGTATTTTTGATCATCCTACTGCATGTGTATAAAGTGGTGTTTTTGTGGATAAGTGGATATGTTTCTGTGGATAATGTGTATAACTCAAATTATTGGCTAGTGAACGGTAAGTGGTTTGTTAACAAGTTTGTGGATAACTTTTTGATTTGAAGTGAAAAAGACCGAGTCGATTGACCCGGTCTTTTGTCATTCTTCCAGTTCAGCCCATTCTTCGAGCAGCTGGTCCAATTTTTCCTGTGCATTATCAAGCTTTGTTTGGACTTCCATCACTTTTTCGTGGTCCTGAAAAACATTTGGATCGCAAAGGAGGTCATTATATTCGCTTATTTCGGTTTCAAGACGCTCCATGGCTGCCTCGATTTCCTCAATGCGCCGTTTACGCTGGCGTTCTGCTTTTTTTGCCTCTTTATCAATTTTGTAATTTGTTTTTTCTACAGCTGCATCTAAAGTTTTAGCCTGATCCTGCTGTTCAAGAGCTTGGATTTCCGCTTGCTCCTGTTTCTTCTCTAAATAGTAATCATAATCACCGAGGAATTCTTCGTTGCCGTCTTTGGAGAGCTCTATCACTTTCGTTGCTATCCGATTTATGAAATAACGGTCATGTGAGACGAAAAGAATAGTTCCCGGATAATCGATCAATGCGTTTTCAAGCACCAATTTACTATCGAGGTCCAAATGGTTCGTTGGTTCATCAAGAATTAAAAAATTACCTTTTTGCATCATCATTTTGGCTAGAGCAAGCCGAGCCTTTTCGCCCCCGCTTAGTGTGGAAACGGTTTTCAAAACATCGTCCCCGCTAAATAGGAAATTACCGAGTACGGTGCGGATGTCCTTTTCCGGTTTAAGGGGATAGTCGTCCCATAATTCATTGAGTACCCGTTTATTGGAAACAAGGTTAGCCTGTTCTTGATCGTAGTAGCTGACTTCTACGTTCGTTCCAAAACGGAAATCCCCAGAAAGTGCAGGCAGCTTGGAAATGATCGTTTTCAATAAAGTTGATTTTCCAACTCCATTTGGGCCAACAAGAGCTATGCTCTCTCCTTTTGTCATCCGGGAATTTATATTCCTTGATACCGTTTCCCCTTCGTATCCGATAGCCAAGTCCTGGAGGTGGAGTACTTCATTTCCGCTTTGCCTTTCAATCTGGAAAGAAAAATTCGCGGATTTTTCATCACCTTGCGGCTTGTCCAATACGTCCATCTTTTCGAGCTGTTTGCGTCTGCTTTGTGCTCTTTTCGTGGTGGAGGCCCTTGTGATATTACGTTGGACAAAGTCGCGAAGCTTTTCGATTTCCCCTTGCTGCTTCTCGAACAGTTTCATGTCCCGCTCATAATCTTCGGCTTTTCCCTCTAGGTAAGAACTATAATTACCATGGTATTTTTTCATGTTATTCCGGGAAATCTCATATACCAGGTTTACTACTTTATCTAAAAAATAGCGGTCATGGGAAACAATGAGCACAGCTCCCTGGTACCCTTGTAAATATTGTTCAAGCCAAGATAGGGTTTCGATATCCAAATGGTTCGTCGGCTCATCCAGAATCAATATATCCGGTTTCCTTAAAAGCAGCTTTCCTAAAGCAAGCCTTGTTTTTTGCCCGCCGCTTAAAGTGGAGATTGGGGTAGAATAGTCAAAGTCAGCAAACTGAAGCCCATGCAATACGGAACGGATATCTGCTTCATATTGATAACCGCCCTTCTCTTTGAATGCCACCATCAAAGTGTCGTATTCATTCAGCACTTTTTGGTAAATCGTTTCGTTTTCAAAGACGTCAGGTCTGGCCATATCAGCCTCAAGGCGACGCAGTTCCTTTTCCTGCTCTATAAGGTCCGTGAATACGGTCAGCATCTCATCCCAAATGGTCAGTTCGGATTCCAATCCCGTATCCTGGGCCATATAGCCGATTGTGACGCCTTTTGGTTTGATAATTTCACCGCCATCATGGGAAAGGTGCCCGGCTATGATTTTTAGCAGAGTGGATTTTCCGGCGCCATTTCGGCCGACAAGAGCAATTCGATCTTTATTTTGAACTTCGAGCTTCATATTTGATAAAATAAGTTCAGCTCCATAATATTTCGATAGTTGATTGATTTGTAATAAAATCATAGATTTCACCTCAATTGATTATAGTTAGTGTAACGTATTTTAGTTATTATCGGCAACAGCTTGGTTCCATGGTAAACAAAAGCTGTTACATAAAGTGGAATAATAGTGTATGATTTAGGAGGGGTTACTTAAATGGGAGACTTAACGCATTTTAATGAACAGGGCAGGGCCAAAATGGTCGATGTGAGTGCTAAGCCTGAAACAACCCGGACGGCAGTGGCTCAATCGAGCATTTTATTGAATGATGAAATATATGAATTGGTCACGAATCAGAAAATGAAAAAAGGTGATGTACTGGCTGTTGCACAGGTTGCAGGAATAATGGCCAGCAAAAATACATCCAATATCATTCCGATGTGCCATCCCATTGCTCTGCAAGGGGTCAATATAGCCTTTGAGTGGGAAAAAGAAGAACAAGGATACAGGCTTAGGATTGAAACGGAAGCTAAGACAAAAGGAAGTACAGGTGTGGAAATGGAAGCGTTAACAGCTGCATCCGTGACTGCCTTGACAGTTTATGACATGTGTAAGGCCATTGATAAGGGAATGGTGATCGGGCCTACATTCTTAGTGGAGAAAACAGGCGGAGTTTCCAGTAACGATTATAAAAGACAAGTAAAACAAACAGATAGAGATTAAGTTGAAAAGCATGTGTGAAGGCGGGGAAGAACAATGAACCATGACCCAAAGATACCGCAGGCAACAGCCAAAAGGTTGCCATTGTATTATCGATTTTTAAAGAACTTACATTCCTCAGGCAAACAAAGAGTTTCCTCTGCAGAGCTAAGCGAAGCTGTAAAAGTGGATTCTGCCACCATACGCCGTGATTTTTCCTACTTTGGCGCGCTTGGGAAAAAAGGCTACGGCTACAATGTCAATTATTTATTATCCTTCTTTAGAAAAACACTAGATCAAGATGAATTGACCAAAGTCGCTTTAATCGGGGTAGGAAATTTAGGAACCGCTTTTTTAAATTACAATTTCATGAAAAATAATAATACAAAAATTGAAATGGCTTTCGAAGTTTCTGAAGAAAAAGTCGGCAAGCGAATAGCTGATGTGCCCATCTATCATATGGATCAAATCGATACACTATTGCAGGAAAATAATATCACTGCGGCTATATTGACAGTGCCGGCACAGGTAGCCCAGACGATAACCGATCGTTTAGTCAAAGCTGATATAAAAGGAATATTGAATTTTACACCTGCAAGGCTGACCGTGCCTCCATCAATAAGGGTTCACCACATTGACCTGGCCGTGGAGCTTCAGTCGCTCATCTACTTCCTGAAACATTATCCTGTTGTGGAAGAAGCCGCTTTGGAGGAATGAAAAAAACGCTGCATCTTTGCAGCGTTTTTTTATTTTTTCTTATTTTTTTGTGCGGCTTTAATCTTAAAGTGCAGCATGATCATGCGTAAGCCCGATCCAAAGTCAAGAGTCGCAATAAGGACAAGTATGTAGGCGAAGAGCCCCCATCCAGAAGAATTGACGGTTTGAATCGCGATAGCGGTAAAAAGAGCTCCTAAGCCTGCATAGATGATGCCCATGAATAAGGGTGATTGACGTTTCATAATAAACCTCCGATGAAGGCCTGTGCAGTATCTATCATCTTCTCTATATCCTCCCGATATACCACTTGAAGGATGATAACAAGCGTGTTCATCGCAATATGAGCGCTCATTGATACGAGAATGCGGCCTGTTTTTGCATAAAGGAAAGCAAAAGTGAAGCCCATTGCCGTATATAAAAGAAGATGTTCAAATTCACCATGCGCCAAGCCGAAAATAACTGAGCTGATTAAAGCTGAAATAAAGAAGTTAAAGCGTTTATGAAGTGATCCGAAAATGATTTTCCGGAAAATTAATTCTTCCAATATAGGTCCAATTACTGAAGTGACGAAAATGACCATGGGGACTTTGTAAATGAGTGAAATGAGTTGCTGCGTATTTTCAGATTCAGACTCCACCCCAAGCATCTGTTCAATGCTGCCGGCAATGCTTTGCGCAAAAAGAGCCATGAACACTCCTGCAATTGCCCATAATATGGACATGGAAACGGAAGTTTGATTTCTCGTGTCCAACTTTTCCCTCATATCTTTTCTCATTAAAAAAAGAATCAAGAATAAAGCAGCGAGAAAACTGAAAACTATCCAGTATGCTGCAGATTTCACTTGGAGTTCATCAGCCGGCATTCCGGTATAAGACCCGATCAGCATGAAAATGGGTACCCCAACAATACTGGATAATTGCATGGCAATATAGGTGATGATGACGAACCAATATTCTTTTTTCAAAAATGAAAACTCCTTTTATAGTCACCCATTCCGCTCGGAACGTTCCTGATATGGGGACAAGCTATAAACGCATACTCCAAAATGGTATCAAAAATTGAGGCAGAACACCACTTAAAGGTACCCCTAACGAAACATTTAAATAACTTTGTTAAGGAAATCATTATGCTAAAGTAGTTTACCCGTAATTTATCAGAAATTAATAAAAAATTTTCAATAAGATACTTGCAAAAAAGGCTCGGTTTATTTAATATTATAAATGTGTTAGCACTCGATGATGAAGAGTGCTAATAATCATGTAACAAATTATCAAGAGAATATGAGGAGGTTGTTTCACTTGTTAAAACCATTAGGTGATCGCGTTATTATTGAACTAGTTCAAACTGAAGAAAAAACTGCAAGCGGTATTGTTCTTCCTGATACTGCTAAAGAAAAGCCGCAAGAAGGTAAGGTAGTAGCAGTTGGTACTGGCCGTGTCCTTGAAAATGGCGAACGTGTTGCTTTAGAGGTTGCCCAAGGCGATCTAATTATCTTCTCAAAATATGCAGGTACTGAAGTTAAATACGAAAACACTGAATACTTAATTTTACGTGAAAGCGACATTCTAGCTGTTATCGGCTAATTATACATCATACTTAACTGAACGAAAATTTTCTTAAAATTTTAGGGAGGTACTTATAAATGGCTAAAGAAATTAAATTTAGTGAAGAAGCTCGCCGCTCCATGCTTCGTGGTGTGGACGCACTTGCAGATGCAGTTAAAGTAACGCTTGGACCAAAAGGTCGTAACGTGGTTCTTGAGAAAAAATTCGGTTCACCGCTTATCACTAATGATGGTGTGACGATCGCTAAAGAAATCGAATTGGAAGATGCATTCGAAAACATGGGTGCGAAATTGGTTGCTGAAGTAGCAAGCAAAACAAACGACGTAGCTGGTGACGGTACAACGACTGCAACGGTTCTTGCACAAGCGATGATCCGTGAAGGTCTTAAAAACGTAACAGCTGGTGCTAACCCAATGGGTATCCGTAAAGGAATCGAGAAAGCGGTCAATACTGCAATCGCAGAATTGAAAGCCATTTCCCAACCTGTTGAAAACAAAGAGTCAATCGCACAAGTTGCTGCCATCTCTTCAGCTGATGAAGAAGTGGGCCAACTGATTGCGGAAGCAATGGAGCGCGTTGGTAACGACGGCGTCATCACAATCGAAGAGTCCAAAGGTTTCACAACTGAATTGGACGTAGTAGAAGGTATGCAGTTCGATCGCGGATATGCATCTCCATACATGGTTACTGATTCAGATAAAATGGAAGCTGTACTAGAAAATCCATATATCTTGATCACAGATAAAAAAATCACGAATATCCAAGAAATCCTTCCTGTACTTGAGCAAGTTGTACAACAAGGTAAACCGCTATTATTAATTGCTGAAGATGTAGAAGGCGAAGCGCTTGCAACTCTTGTTGTGAACAAACTTCGTGGAACATTCAACGCTGTTGCGGTTAAAGCTCCTGGATTCGGTGACCGTCGTAAAGCAATGCTTGAAGACATCGCAGCTCTTACAGGCGGCGAAGTAATCACTGAAGAAATCGGACTTGACCTTAAATCTGCAACAATCGATTCATTAGGCCGTGCGTCTAAAGTGGTTGTTACAAAAGAAAATACAACGATCGTTGAAGGAGCTGGAGATACAGCTCAAATTCAAGCTCGTGTAAACCAAATCCGTGTTCAATTAGAAGAAACAACTTCTGAATTCGACCGTGAAAAATTACAAGAACGCCTTGCTAAATTAGCTGGTGGCGTAGCGGTAATCAAAGTCGGTGCAGCTACTGAAACAGAATTGAAAGAACGTAAACTTCGTATTGAAGATGCATTGAACTCCACTCGTGCCGCTGTTGAAGAAGGTATCGTAGCCGGTGGTGGTACAGCACTTCTTAACGTATACAATAAAATCGCTGAAATTCAAGCGGAAGGCGACGTAGCAACAGGCGTGAAAATCGTTCTACGTGCCATCGAAGAGCCTGTTCGTCAAATCGCTCACAATGCTGGACTTGAAGGCTCTGTAATCGTAGAGCGCCTTAAAGGCGAAGCAGTAGGCACTGGCTTCAACGCAGCTACTGGGCAATGGGTGAACATGATCGAATCCGGTATCGTCGATCCTACTAAAGTAACTCGTTCAGCTCTACAAAACGCTGGCTCTGTAGCAGCTATGTTCTTAACTACAGAAGCTGTCGTTGCTGACAAACCAGAACCTGCTGGCGCTGGCGGCATGGGCATGCCTGATATGGGCGGCATGGGCGGCATGGGCGGCATGATGTAATCATCGCTTAAATCCCTTAATATAGGGGTTTAACGAGGATTCATAATGAGTGCTCACCAAACATGTGAATATCTTTAAAGTTGAAGGCCTCCTACAGTTTACTGTGGGAGGCCTTTTCTTCAATATTTTTTGTCATATGAGCGTAATTGTTCATAGTAGTGTTTATCAGAATGCCCTAATCTTCTTGAATCTCATTTACGCCTCCCCCAGCTTCAATGTGAAGGGATGTATCTCCTCATAAAACAACCGCAATTTTTATTCACCTTTAAAATAATTCCCATATTTTTTCAGGTGCACGATTTCTTTTCACTAGCTGGGAAACTAATGTTTACCATGTTAGGGGAATCGCTGAGAACGGGAACTGATGATAAAAGAACGGCTAAAGGACGTGCAAGAGCAAAGGCCCAATGGTATAATAAATCACCAGAAAATTCCCATTTTGATCGATCTTTATTACCACAGTACAGTATCGGAAATAAATTTATAAAAGTAGACCATGACTTTATAGAAAATCATGGTCTTTTCAATGCTCTAAATTTTGATGCCCGTTTCACTGATCGAATTCGTTATCGGACGTTCGTTAGGTATTTTTCGTGCACATAACCTGTTCCCTTACCGTACTGAATTTTGTACCAAGAGTTGCTCTTATTAATTACGGTAACGATTTGGTTTTTCTTCAAAGAGCCAAGAACTTTCCCTGATGTGGATGGCTTGGAACGGACATTCAATTTCGTAGCATTGACCTTACCAGTCATATTCTTCGCTGCCGGTTTGTTTAATTTGTAGGAAGCAGTCGTTGACCGTTTGTTCTTGCTTGGATCTATCGCTGTAATGGTAAACGTATACTTTCCGTTCGATGCCTTTGATACATTCCATGATGCACTTTGGACACCGGAATTTTTATTAATATTATTGGTCAGTGTCGCCACGGTTTTGCCTTTTGCATCTTTTACTTGAACGGTTACCTTCGCCTTTTCGTTAATCTCATACTTCAAATCAACTTTACTCGTTTTTGGATCATATGAGGTTTTTATATTCTTAATGGAAGGTGCCGTTGTATCGGGTTTTGTTAATGTAAATGGAATCGTTGTTGAGCTTTTATTTTTACTGCTGTCAATCGTTGTAATTTCAAATGAGTACTTACCGTTCGAGACCTTCGATACATTCCACGATGTCCATTGGATACCGGCATTTTTCTCTACATTATGGATTGGAGCAGCTAGGATTTTGTCTTTTGCGTCTTTTACTTGAACGGTAACCTTTGATTTTTCATTGATCTCATACTTCAGGAAAACCTTATTCGTTTTTGAGTCATATGAGGTATTTGTATTATTAATAACTGGAGCCATTGTGTCAGGCTTTGTTAATGAAAATGGAACAGATGCTGAACTTGTATTATCACTACTATCAATCGTTGTAATTACAAAGGTGTATGTACCGTTGTTTACCTCTGATGCATCCCAAACAAGTAATTGCGATCCTGGTGGCTTTTCGTCCCCTTTAACAAGAGAAGCGATGATTTGCTCTTTTGCATCCTTAACTTCCACTGTCACATTCGCTTTTTCATTCGTATCAAAGGTTAATTTGACTTGTTTTGTTTTAGTATCGTAATACGTTTTTATATCATTAATTGTTGGTGCTGTTTCATCTTTAGGTGCAGGGTCCGGAACTGGTGTTGGGATTGGCGTTGGAATGACAGGTGCCGGTTCCGGCTTTACTGGTTCTACATCTTCAGGTTCTGGCTCATAAGCTTGTTTTAAGCTTGTCCCTTCATAATAGAAAGCAAGAATCTCACGATACGTTTTTCCCTGTTCGCCAGCCTTTTTCGCACCATACTGACTTAGTCCGACACCATGGCCAAAGCCCTTGCCTGAAACGTTAATCGTATCCCTTGCAGTATCCACTTTGTCTACTAAAAAGCTTTTCATGAAGCTCAAACCGATAATGTCTCTAATTTTCGAAGCCGTTACATCTTCTAATATTACACTTTGCTGTAGCGCTTTCCCCTTTTCTTTCACCATAAATTCAATCGTAATACTTCCTTTACTCACCCTGCCGCCACTTGTTGGTGCGTGAAGGGATAGGAAAGGGACAGCCGTAATTTTAATGTCTTTGCCGGTATATCCATTTTTCTGTAGCCATGCTCTTATATTAGAAATTACTGGTGTTTGTTCAGCTTCCTTCGTATTAGCCCACCATGTATCTGCTTTTGTAAGATCTAAGTTTGTAAGATCTATTTGTTGCTTTTTTACACTAAAACTCCAAACAGCTTGCGGATCATATGGATCGTCTTTGACCATTAAATATGGTAGCTCTGTACCAACCCAAACATTTTTGTTGGACTCGGTTTTCCCTCCATTGCTAGAGGAAAAAAGTGCATCTGAACCTATATGTAGTTTATCACCATAACCAATGACCTGACCTTCTGTTGCTTTGACAGCTTTTGTTGAGTTTTCGTGCCAAGTGTAGCCACCGTATACCTGGTAACTCATTGTGTCATCGGGCGTTCTGTTGATGTAGCTCATCGCATAGGTTCTTGCCGCAACAGCCTGTGCCTTTAGGGCTTCCTGATTCCATAAAGCCGGCATTTCAGCTGGAACAACCCCTTTTATATAATCTTCAAGACCAATTGAGTTATACGGACGGATGAATTTCCCATCTTCCATAATAAAACGGAAACTACCTAAGTATGTACGGCCATTAATAGAAAGTGGACCGTTCCCTGTTTCAGGTTTCACTTCAATCTCAGAAGCTTTGCCTATTTCTTTTGAATCTGTCAGAACAACAATGTCCGTACCGCTGACCCTCAACGTATACTTCTTGTTCGATTCTAGTTTTACATTTGCTAGATTCGTAGTGTACGTGACATCCGGTTCGACGGTAATCTCAGATTTGTTACCAAGATAGTCTTTTAATTTAATCTCAATGATCGGATCGGCTGCCGCCTTAACGGGTATTTCTGGAAGCAAAAATAGCATGAGAACGAGTGTAACAAACATCCATATTCCATTCTGTACCTTTTGCATTGAATAACCTCCTCTGAATTTAGAGAAATATCTAAATAATAGTATAACATCCATAAATATACACTAGAAGATATTTTACTATTGTAGAGGTCCCACCTAATCGCCATTACCAGTACTACCAGTAAAAGATGAAAAGACGGCATTCGAGTTATATTCATATGTTTTTTTAAAAAATCTTTAAATGAGTGAGAAAAGGCATTTTGTAATATTATTCCATATTTTCGTAAATTACTAATTTCTGATTGCGATGATATCCCATCGATTAATTTCGTAGGAGGGTTAAAAAGTTTAAAGCATTTTTCCTTTGATGGGACAACCGTATTAGATGGTGATTTAAGTGCATGCCTTGGAATTGAATATGTTAATTTTACAGATTATTCCCATAATAGAAAAGACTTCATGTATGATTGAATTAATTACAGTATAAATAAGGTATAAGGAGTTGTTACGAGTGAATTTTCCAAAAGATGAAGACGGTGAAGTGTTGGAGTTGCTTTATAAAAGTGGGGTTGATTTTAATCAAAACCATGTTGTAGATTTTTTTGTTGCTGTACCAAATCAAAAACTCGGAGAAGAACTTCTGATACAATTAAAAGGAAAAGAGTTTGATTGTGAACTAGAACAAGATGAAGAAACAAAAGAATGGACATGCTTTTGCTCGAAAGAAATGTTTTTAAAGTATGATGAAATAATAGAAGTGCAAAAACGCCTTGATGAATTAAGTAAGCCATATGGGGGATATACTGATGGTTGGGCAACATTTGGTGATTAAGGTAGATAAATGATTGATAAGAATTGATGTAGAAGCAGCTAAACTGCTTCTTTTTTTATATGCCTGTTTTTTTGGAGTTGTATAAATGAAGAAAAGTTTAGCAAGTGTATATCCGGAATCGGACAATGAATGGGACTATGAATTAAACGGGGATATAAAGCCTAATGATGTTCCACCAAAAGGAAGACAGCATGTAGGTAAAGATGCAAAGAAGAGCATCCAAGTTATTAGGATAAATTAGCATCTAGATCTAATGGAACAGGAGCCCCTGTAATATCAATTGATTTATGAGGCTATTTTATTTCACCTGATATGTGAATATCTTTAAAGTTGAAGGCCTCCCACAATTTACTGTGGGAGACCTTTTCTTTGATATTTGTATTTTGAATGTCCTAATCGTTGTTGAATTTTTTTAATTCCTGCACCATGTATGCGTATGCCTGAATGGATGCAACGTAATTTTCTTGTTGTTTTGCGGTGACTTCTTAAGAAGACGTTGTAACCGTATTGCAGGCAGTTTTTACACTAATAATTTGTTAGAAACAAAGATTCCTGGCATAGAACGGACTCGCTTTCCGGACTCTCTTATCCAACTCAGGAACATATTGATGGACCCAACACATAATGGTTGTGTGAGCTATGGATAAGCCAAAGCGAGAATAATAATTTTTAGAGATTACTTGCAAGTTGTTCGAGCATTAGAACCCATTTTTTATAATTTTCATAATTATGATGAATTGCGTATAATGAGATTATGCAAGGGTATACATAAATTTAAATAAATACGAAATGAAAGAATGGTTATCATTCTATTCTATAAGCAATTAATCTATAAAAGGTGAAATGATTATGATAGCTGGTCTTATGAAGTCTTGGACAATATGGATGAAAATTGGAGTAATTTTATTCGGGGTATTCTTACTGTCGTGGCTGGGTCCTGACGAAATCGGTCTTACGGATTTGCTTATTTCATTAAGAGAAGGTGAAGAAACAGGAAATAAGTTAATGCTTGCCGTTTTTTTGTTAATTTCTTTAAATACAGTTTTAGCTTTGTTTCATTATATTGGCGCACTGCTGTTGGGAGACGAAATCGGTGATCGTTTAAACCGTCCATGGTTAAAAATCATCATTCCTCTTATTGTTATTCCTCTCGACTATATCGTGATAAATGCTTATTATTCTTTAACATACTCATTTAGCGCATATGCGTTGTTATTGTTGTTAGCCATCTTATTATTGCAAGCCTTTGAAAAGGATAGGCTAAAGCCAATTATTAAAACGATTATTTGTTCGCAATTAATCTTTGGGATTGAATGGCTGAATGAGATTCCTTATTTATCCCAATATGGATTTGGCCAAGGGTCGATTTCAAAGGAATTAAAAGATATAGCGGTTCAAATTGGATTTGAGCAATCTTTAACATTGTACAGTTTAACTTTGTGTTTAATTTTTGTTATTAATGCTGTTATTTTAGCTGTGTATTTTTCATTAGCTGAACAAAGGTGGCGGATAAAGCAAGAGCTTCATTATGCGCAGTTAGAAGCAATGCAGTCAAGATCAGGACGAGAAGCACTATATCTGGTCCATGATTTAAAAACTCCTCTCACAGCAATTGAGGGGCTAAATTCTTTAATTAGTTTGAAAGTGGACGATTCTAAAATTAAAGAATATTGTCAAAGGATTTCATCATCGATTCATTCCGTTAGCGACATGATTTCCGAGATTTTATATGATGATAAAAAACATTGGTGCCGTATAAAAGATTTGGTTGAATACGTCGAAGCAAGCAGACTGAGCGGGACAAATCTTAATCTGAAGGTAGACTTTCAAACAGATCCTGAAATTAAAATTTTAATAAATAAAATCCGAATGACAAGGGCATTAGTGAATTTAATTGACAATGCTTACGATGCAGTGAATGGAATAGAAGATGGCCAGATTTTGCTTAAGGTAAAAACCTATGAAAATGAACTTTGGTTGGGCGTATCAGATAATGGGAAAGGGATTTCACCTAAAGAGCAGGAGAAAATATGGAAAGCTGGGTTCAGTACGAAATCGCATCCAGGGATGGGGTTGGCCTTCGTGCGACAAGTTGCTGAAGGACATGGTGCATCTTTAGAAATTGACAGCAAGCTTGGGCATGGGACAACAATTTGGATTAAACTAGCTGAGGGGAGTGTGTCAAGATGAACATTTTAGTCATTGATGATGATGCATCAATTCAATATATGCTAAGTGAAATTTGTGAATTTGCCGGCTGGAATGTAGATACGGCTAACAACGGAAAAGAAGGGTTAAATGTGTTTGCGGAAAAAGGAGCAGATGTTGTTTTAGTTGATTATCATATGCCGGAAATGGACGGAATAAAAACAGTGGGTGAGCTTCGTAAACTTAATGCCGATGTTCCGATTCTTGTATTAACAGTTGATGAACGACAGGAAATTGCTGATCGCTTTCTTGAAGCAGGCGCAACGGATTTTGCGTTAAAGCCTGTAAAAGCGCCTGATTTGATTTCAAGAATTCAACTGCATGCTCGCCTTGCAAAATTAACTCAATCAGCTCCGCAGCAAAAATCCAGTGAAGAAAAGGATGTATTTGTAACAAAGGGAATTAGTAAGAGAACACTTTGTCACGTTAGTGATTTTCTGCATTCTAATCGTGAACCTTTTTCTGTTGATACAATTTCTAAAGAAGTTGGTTTGGCTTATCCGACCGTCTATCGCTATATTATGCATTTACTTGATGAAGGAAAAGTGGAAACTATTGTGAGTTATCAAAAAATAGGAAGACCGAAAAATTTATATCAATGGATTGTTGACTAAGAAACTGCCTTAAAACAAGGTAGTTTTTTTTATTATAATGGGGGTCTCCGTTGCTGCACAGGCCGCTAATGCAATAGGACTTTTTTTCTTTTTTTTCTGTGTTTTTATATTTTCTGATAATATAAAATTATTTTACAACACTAAATATTCTTTGAAATTTAAATGCCTTCATTAAACATCTTCGAATAAAATGAATGAATTTATAAGTTAATGCTCATTTAGATTTTTGCTATTTGATTCTTTTTGCACCAGAATCAAAATAAAAAAATGTAAACGCTTACTGATGGTGGGTTGGATGGCATGCGTCGCCATCATCGTAAAGGCGTAGGTGGAACAAGATCAATCATTTGTAAATAAAAACCATGCAATTATTTGTGAATGTAACGATTGGTGGATGGTTCAATATTTAACCATATTTAGGGGGACTTTATTATGCAGGCACTATTAAAAGATGATGTTCAGCAGCCAAACCAGTCCAGGAAAAAGCATCCTCCAGGACTGTATATGCTGTTCGCGACTGAAGCATGGGAGCGCTTCAGTTATTACGGAATGAGAGCAATCCTTGTTCTTTACTTAACGGCAACTGTTGTAAACGGCGGGCTTGGAGTCGACAAATCTACGGCTATGGGCATATACGGATTCTTTACCGGGGCCGTTTATATTACGCCAATGATTGGCGGATACTTGACTGACCGTTTCATAGGCAGAAGATTGGCGATCACGATTGGCGGTATTTTAATGGCGCTTGGTAACTTTTCGCTATTCGCAAGTCAGAGTTTGACAGCGCTTTACATTGGTCTTGGTTTATTGATTATCGGTAATGGTTTCTTCAAGCCAAACATCTCGACAATTGTTGGTGATCTTTATGAAGACAACGATCCGCGTCGTGATGGAGCTTTCACCATCTTCTATATGGGTATTAATGTTGGGGCTTTCTTCGCACCATTAGTAGTTGGCCTTATGAGCTATAAATATGGGTTCTTGACAGCAGCAATTGGCATGATTGTAGGGCAGTTAGTTTTCAACTTATTAGGCAATCGCTATTTAGGTGATATCGGTAAAGAACCTACTGGCAAACCGGAAGTTACTGCTGGTCAAAAATCAGCTGCACCGTTAACGAAAAGAGAACAAAAACGTACAGCGGCCATCGTTATTTTGGCAGTCTTCGTTATTGCGTTCTGGGCCGCTTTCGAGCAGGCAGGAAGTTCATTGACATTGTATGCCAATGACCAAATTGATCGGAATGTATTTGGTTTTGAGATTCCAACTGCCTGGTTCCAATCATTGAACCCATTATTCATCGTGATTTTAGCGCCAATTATGTCTGCTTTATGGTACAAGCTTGGCAGCTCAAAACGCGGTGACTTAAAAACTCCAACGAAGATGGCTCTTGGTTTAGTCACTGTTGGTTTAGGTTTCTTAGTACTGCTTCCTGCCGTTATGTACACAGGAAACGATACAGCGCTGAAAGTAAACATCCTGTTCATGATTGTAACGTATTTCCTTCATACGTTAGCCGAATTAATGATTTCACCAGTCGGTTTATCAATGGTAAGCAAAATTGCTCCAATCAAGCTTGCCTCTCTTCTAATGGGAGTATGGCTGGCAAGTTCCGCGGTAGCTAATATGGTAGCCGGCCAGTTAGCTGCATATACGCAGTCTTTAGGTTACCTGGAAATCTTCAGTGTAATTGGCTTTGTAACAATTGGTTTAGGTATTGTATTGTTGTTTCTTTCGAAGCCAGTAGCAAAGCTTATGAAATAATGAGAAAAGGAGCTGACCCAAAAGGCATATAATGTGCCGTTTGGGTCGAGCTTTTTTTATTGTAAAAAAATAATAGAATCGGTCCAAACTGGAGGAGTCTCCACAGCGACCCAAACCAGAAAAGAACGATTCTCTGAAGTTTTACCAAGCGTCAGGCCCAACCAGATGTAACATCCACAATGGGTAAGGATAGATAGAGGCTATGAAAGAGAAGGAAGGTAAGCGAATAGATGATCTAATCCTATATGGAAACAGAAGAAAGGAAATCTTATCACTATCCCTAACGACTTCTGGATAGGCTATACTTATCTAGACAGAAAATTTAAGGTCAGGTAGACTACAGATACAACTAGTTATAGAAAAGAGGTCCGATATGCGACGCGATATACAACTGAATGAACGAGCTTTCTCTTCCAAGGAAGTGGCAGAAGAAGTGGGGATTGCAACTCCCACTGTTCGAAAGTATGGACAAATCTTAGAGCGGAATGGATATGAGTTTTTGAAAGATGGAGATCGACGTATCTTTGTTAAATCTGACATCGGAGCACTTATAGCGCTACGCGATACAGACAAGCCCCTAGACGATACAGCTAAAGACCTTGTATATCAACAAAAAGAAAGATTAGAAGGATCCAATGAAACACAGATAGCGATACCCGATACATATGAAAATTCACCCCACGACCCCAATCAATTAAACGAGGTCTTAATGTTTTTAGTCAATGAACTCGCAGCCACACGTGAAATGAATGTCCAACTGACAAACGATATGTCACAGCTTAAAACAAAGGTTTCCCGGCTCCAGCAAGATCATCATGTTATAAGTTCTAGTATTGGAAATTCAGCGCAAAGAACTAATTCTAAAATTGAACAATTAACTGAACAACAAAATACCCATTACGAAACATTGCTGGAACAAGAAAAACAAAAAAGTGAACTCTTACAAAAAGAAATACAAAATATGCGGGACGAACAGAAAAAAGAATGGAATTCACAAAATGAATTTAATAAACGTTTAGAAGAGGCTATACAAAAACGTTCCGAAAAATGGCGGGCGCTTTTCTCCATATTCAGAAAATAAGGTGACTGTTAAGGTTTATTGCCTAGCTGTGTATTGATTTGTGGAAGCAAATTATTGATGAAGAAACATTTGATAAATATTTTTTAAATAAATAATGATGGATAAAAGCATTGAGATACGAATCCATAAAACTTTTAAAAAATCATAGTGCCATATATGATTAGCGTAACTGAAAAACAGAATTAAGAAAGATTATTTCAACTTTACAGGATTTGGCACCTGTTATGTAAATGCTCGGCAATACCAATGTAGCGGACGTTCTACCAAAGGCTCAATTGAAATTCATTGGGGATTTGTTTAAGCGATATGTATCTAAAACAAAATAGGCAAGCAAAAAAGGCATGTTTGATAAAATGGGAGTTGAGGAGGTTGAAAACTTGCATTCAAAAACAAGAGTCATCCTTACTAGAGGTGCTCCAGACAGGGATTGACCGGCTCTTTTTTTGTGTGTTCGTATCGCTGGGCGATATAACTTGCATATAAATTCGACCCTTTAGGTTTAATAGAAAAGCGGCGTTGATGCAAACATGATATACATCCGAATGAACGAGTATTCTTTTCTTAGGAAGTGGAAGAAGAAGTCGGATGCACACCCACTGTTCAAAAGTATGGTCAAAACTTAGAACGAAACGGATATGAGTTTTTTAGATGGTGGTTGCCTATCTTTAATCAATCTGACATCGAAGCGCACATAGCGATACGCGATACGCGATACGGGCAAGTCCCTAGAGGGTACAGCTAAAGACCTTGTGTATCTACAAAAAGATAGATTAGAAGGAACCGATGAAACAGAGATAGCGATACCCGGTATAATGACAACTTAACCCATAATTCCAAACAAATAATGAGATTTTAATTGTTTTAACCAATAACTTGCAGCTACGCTTGTAATGAACGATCCACTGACAAACGATATGTCTCAGCTTAAAACAACGGTTTCCCAGCTCCAGCAAGATCTATGTCCTCAATAGTGTTCCTCAAGAAAGGGCCTTATCGGTTCTTTTTTTTGTATCGTATCGGTGGGCGATATAACGTGAAAATAAATCCACAGAACCTTCATCTTTAATAGAAAGGAAGGTCCGATATGCGACAGGATATACATCCGATTGAATGAGCATCCTCTTCCAAGGAAGTGGCAAAGAAGTGGAGATGCAAAATCATTATTCGAAAGTATGTTTAAAACTTAGAGCGAAGCGGATATCGATTGTTAAAATATGTAAATTATCATACCTTCGTTCAATCCGATATCGAAACGCTTAAAGTGTTACGCGATACGGGCAGCCCCCTAAACGATATAGCTAAAGACCCTTGCATCAAGAAAAAGTAAGATTAGAAGGCACCAATGAAACAGAGATAGCGATACCCGATACATATGACAATTTAACCCATGTTCTCATTCAATTAAAAGAGAGCTTAATTTTTTAACCAATGAATTCACAGCTACACGTGAAATGAACATCTAACTGACAAACGATATGTCACAGCTTAAAACTGAACAACAAAAAAACCATTACGAAGCATTACTTCAATAAGAAAAAGGATTCATTACCTTTATTTTAGTCTCCTTTACGATATTCAGGTGTTAATTTCCGTTAATAACTATTTAAACCTAAGGCAATTAAATCAAAAGTAGAAATTCCTTTGTTCCAACTATTCGGAGTCACTATTTTCAAATTTCAACAATTTCCCGAGAAATATCTACAAATTCTGAGTAGATATCGACAAAATAATACTCCTTATCGGACTTTTGCAAAAAGCTTTCTTTAGCAATAATTACTGCATTTAGCTTCTATATTATTTAGCCCTTACCAAGAGACAGGCCTCTAGAGTAAGAAGTTTTCTTTCCTGCTCCTATGAATTACAAACAAAAAAGCAGTGATCCCAATTTTCGGGATGCACTGCTTTTTTGTTTGTAGATATACTACGCATTCATAATTAGCTCGATAACTTCTTACCATTCCGTAAATCAAAATCAGCAAAATCCTGAACCCTTTCGATTATACCAACCAAGAAAATGTAGGAAGTGCTCCTGCGAAGGTTATACAAGCAATAGGGTAAGTGCAGGAGCAAAATTACCGCCCTTGGCCAGGAAGCCAATCACAATCGGAATAATAATTGATGCAGTACCACCAATGAAATTGAATGTACCTCCAGCAATTCCAATCAGCCGTTTTGGGGCAAACAATGAAACAAACACCCAGGTGATTGAAGCGGAACCGTTTCCAAAAAAGGCGATAATGAAAGCGTATGTGCTTGAGAAGAACACATCTTTCAGGACTAAAGAAATATACAGGGGTGAATGAGGGACAACCTACGATAGTACTGAAGGCAGCTAAATCGCCGCGAGTAGCGACCTGTGCTCGCTCGAACATCACAACAAGACCTAGAAGCAAGTCAAAGAGAACAAGGCAAGGCCGAAGACAAACAAGCGGGTTTATCAGTGATAGCTTTTTTTATAGGTAAATGAGGGCTATCTGGAAGGCAGCTAGATCCCCGCGGGTAGCAACCTATACTAGCCAACCAGTAACGTGCAATCTCTAATAGGGTACTAACCTCATCAACGGGCAAAGTCTGTCCAAAATGACGTTGGATTCATTCATTAGTTGTTCGGAGCAGCAGCTTAATCCCTTGGTTAACAGATATTACCACCCTGTGTTTCTACATTATTTTTGGCCCCAGAACCTTCTAAACTCCCAATAAACTTTGACTATATTAACGAGAATCTAGTTGAATTCAAAAAACTTGCATTACTAATTATTTTAAGATTATAATACTTGTATACAAGTGTACTTGAACTCTAATAGAGGTGAATATATGGCTGAATCAAAGGAATTTCTTTATCCTGTAAAATGGCTTTCAAAAGCTTCAGCTGGTGATCGTGTTACATCCGAGCTTAGAATGCGTATTATTTCGGGGATGATTGAAAGCGGTGCCATCCTTTCTGAAAATAAATTAGCTGCTGATTTTGGTGTAAGCCGCTCACCAGTTCGTGAAGCGTTAAAAATACTGGCCTCTGAAAATATCATCCGATTAGAAAGAATGGGTGCGGTTGTCATTGGTTTAACAGAAAAAAAGTATGCCGAAATTTATGATGTACGTATACTCATCGAAACGTTTGTATTTGAACGTCTAGTGAGGATGAACACGAATGAATTAGTAATGGAACTTAGTAAAATATTGGAAATGATGAAAGTGTCCATAAAATACCTGGATGCGGATGAGTTTTCCTATCAGGATGTCCTATTCCACGAAACGATCATTCGCTCCATCGATCATTCCTACATCCTGATGATCTGGGATAATTTAAAACCTGTAATGGAAAGTTTGATTCTTCTATCCATGCGCAGTCGTTTTAAAGAAAAGTATGAAGACTTTACACGGATCATAAATAATCATCAACTTTATATTGATGCGATCAAAACAAAAGATCGAGACATCATGATTAAGTCTTTACATGAAAACTTTGATGATGTTCAAGGAAAAGTTGAAGACTTATGGATGGCCCAACAGATGCTTTCAAAAGGAGTCGAACAAGAAAATGACTAGCTATATGTTAGGAGTAGACATCGGTACAACAAGTACAAAAGCTGTATTATTCACGAAAAAAGGCGATGTCATCCAGCAAGAGAATATTGGCTATCCTCTTTACACACCGGATATGACAACGGCGGAACAAGACCCTGAGGAGATTTTCCAGGCTGTTCTGAAAGCCTTTTCAAATATAACGAAGCAGCATCCAGATAAAAAACCATCATTTATTTCATTTAGCAGTGCGATGCATAGTGTTATAGCTATGGATGAAAATGACCAGCCGCTAACCGCTTGCATCACTTGGGCAGATAATCGCAGTGAAGCTTGGGCCCATAAAATAAAGGATGAATTAGATGGGCATGAAGTTTACAAGCGAACCGGAACACCGATTCACCCGATGTCACCATTATCCAAGATCACCTGGATCGTGAATGATCGCCCTGAGATCGCAACCAATGTTAAAAAGTATATCGGGATTAAAGAATATATCTTTAAAAAGTTCTTTGATCAATATGTTGTCGATTATTCCCTTGCTTCATCGATGGGGATGTTGAATCTCAAAAATTTGGATTGGGATGAGGAAGCCCTAAGAATTGCTGGAATAAGGCGTGATCAATTATCTGAACTCGTACCGACAACAAAAATCTTTAACAACTGTGACCCGGATTTAGCCAAACAGATCGGGATTGACCCAGAAACTTCTTTTGTCATTGGGGCAAGTGATGGTGTCCTTTCAAATCTAGGTGTAAACGCTATCCGGAAAGGTGAAATCGCTGTCACGATTGGGACGAGCGGTGCGATTCGGACGATTATTGACGAGCCGAAAACAGACGAAAAAGGAAGAATCTTTTGCTATGCCTTAACGGAAAAGCATTGGGTGATTGGCGGGCCGGTAAACAATGGCGGAATGGTCCTTCGCTGGATTCGCGATGAATTTGCTTCTTCCGAGGTGGAAACGGCTAAAAGACTCGGAATCGACGCTTATGAAGTCTTGACCAAGATTGCCGAACGCGTAAGACCAGGCGCTGATGGATTGTTATTCCATCCATATCTTGCAGGAGAGCGTGCACCATTATGGAATCCGGACGTAAGGGGTTCATTTTTCGGATTAACACTGTCGCATAAGAAAGAACATATGATTCGAGCGGCTCTAGAGGGAGTCATTTACAATTTATACACCGTATTTTTGGCCTTAACCGAATGCATGGACGGTCCCGTGACCCGAATTCAAGCTACGGGAGGCTTCGCAAGGTCGGCTGTTTGGCGGCAAATGATGTCAGATATCTTCGAATCGGAAGTCGTGGTTCCAGAAAGCTACGAAAGTTCGTGCCTCGGTGCTTGTATATTAGGGTTATATGCCACTGGTGAAATTGATTCCTTCGAAGTAGTTTCTGAAATGATAGGCAATACCCACAAGCACACACCGAAAGCTGATTCTGTAAAAGAATATAGGCAGCTACTGCCGATTTTCATTAACCTATCAAGGGTATTGGAAAACGAATATACACAGATTGCGGATTATCAAAGAAACTTAATAAATGCTGCAAAGTAAAGACATGGGGGGATTACAATGCCATTAGTTATTGTCGCTTTAGGAATTGTCGCTTTATTAATTTTAATAATGGGCTTAAAATTAAACACCTTTATTTCCTTGATCATTGTATCGTTTGGAGTGGCATTAGCACTTGGGATGCCACTTGACGGAATTGTCAAAACCATTGAAGCTGGATTAGGCGGAACACTTGGCCACTTAGCGTTAATCTTTGGACTTGGAGCGATGTTGGGTAAGTTGATCGCAGATTCAGGCGGAGCGCAACGCATTGCCATGACCCTTGTTAAAAAATTCGGTGAAAAGAATATTCAATGGGCTGTCGTGGCAGCGTCATTTATTATCGGTGTCGCATTATTTTTTGAAGTGGGCTTAGTATTATTGATTCCAATCGTTTTTGCGATTTCAAGAGAATTAAAAGTTTCGATATTGTATCTTGGTATTCCAATGGTAGCGGCATTATCCGTAACACACGGTTTCTTACCGCCGCACCCAGGACCAACCGTTATTGCTGGTGAATATGGTGCAGACATTGGTCAGGTTTTACTTTACGGCTTCATCATTGCGGTTCCAACCGTTATTTTAGCTGGACCAGTATTTACGAAGATAGCCAAAAGATTAGTACCTGAATCATTTACGAAAACAGGCAGCATTGCCTCTTTAGGAGAACAAAAATCATTTAAACTTGAAGATACACCTGGATTTGGGATCAGTGTATTTACCGCCCTACTTCCGGTTATATTAATGTCAATTGCTACGATTATCACTTTGATGCAAAAAACAATGGGATTTGAAGATAATGGTTTATTGGCAGCTATCCGTTTCATTGGCGAAGCAGGTACTTCCATGTTGCTTTCCTTATTATTTGCGGTCTATTCAATGGGATTAGCAAGAAAGATTCCAATGAAAGATATTATGGAATCTTGTACATCAGCGATTCTGCATATCGGAATGATGCTCTTGATCATTGGGGGCGGCGGAGCCTTCAAACAAGTATTGATCGACGGCGGTGTAGGTGACTATGTAGCTGAGTTATTCAAAGGAACATCATTATCACCGATCTTGCTTGCCTGGATCATCGCGGCAATCCTGCGTATTTCATTGGGATCTGCTACCGTTGCAGCCTTAACGACAGCTGGTTTAGTTATTCCGATGTTAGGTCAGACGGACGTTAATCTTGCTCTAGTTGTACTTGCTACCGGAGCGGGAAGTTTAATCGCTTCACACGTTAACGATGCTGGTTTCTGGATGTTTAAAGAGTATTTTGGTTTAAGCATGAAAGAAACATTTGCAACGTGGACTTTGCTTGAGACGATTATTTCAGTAGCTGGATTAGGATTTATTCTATTACTAAGCTTATTTGTATAGGCCTTTCCCGGCAGTAAATCCCCCACTTATGGCAGGGATTTACTGCCTATTATTCTTACATAGAAGGAGCAGAAATAAAATGTATAATACAATTGGTGTCATTGGTTTAGGGGTAATGGGCAGTAATATCGCGTTAAATATGGCTAGTAAAGGGGAAAAAGTAGCTGTCTATAATTACACAAGAGATTTAACCGATCAGCTTGTTGCTGAATTGGACGGTCAGTCAATCCATCCGTATTACGAAATCCAAGAATTTGTTCAGTCACTGGAAACTCCAAGAAAGATTTTTCTGATGGTGACTGCGGGTAAAGCGATCGACTCGGTGATCACTTCATTACTGCCTCATCTTGAATCAGGGGATATTATCATGGACGGCGGTAACTCCCATTACGAAGATACTGAACGCAGGTATGATGAATTGAAATCTAAAGGATTCAGTTATGTAGGAATTGGTATTTCCGGTGGGGAAGTCGGTGCGTTGAAAGGACCTTCAATCATGCCAGGCGGAGATAAGGCCGCCTATGAAAAAGTAGCTCCAATCCTGACAAAAATCGCAGCCAAAGTAAATGATGATCCTTGCTGTACCTATATCGGTCCAAAAGGAGCAGGTCATTTTGTAAAAATGGTACATAACGGGATTGAGTATGCGGATATGCAATTAATCGCCGAAGCTTATACGTTTTTAAGAGAAAAATTGCATTTAGAAGTTAATGAAATTGCTGACATCTTTGAAACATGGAATCAAGGCGAACTGAAAAGTTATTTAATCGAAATCACGGCCGAAATCTTAAGGAAAAAAGATGAAGTAACGGGCTTACCCTTGATCGATGTGATTCTTGATAAAGCAGGACAAAAAGGCACAGGAAAATGGACCAGCATGCAAGCGATTGATAACGGAATACCAGCATCGATCATTACAGAGTCTTTGTTTGCGCGCTACATTTCCGCTCTAAAAGAAGAACGGGTTCATGCGGAAAACATTCTAACAGGACCTGAGAACGTTCAGCAAAAATTAGATAAAAATGAGTGGATTGACTATATTAGGCAAGCATTATATATGGGAAAGGTTTGTGCATACGCGCAAGGTTTCACTCAATATAAAATGAGTTCTGAACTTAACGGCTGGGATTTGCCTTTAAAGGATATTGCGCTTATTTTCCGCGGCGGCTGCATCATTCGGGCTGAATTTTTAAACGTCATTAGCGAAGCCTATCAAGACCAGCCGAATCTGGCCAATTTATTGATTTCACCATATTTCGCTGAAAAGGTTGCAAAATACCAGGTGGGATTGCGAAAGGTAGTCTGTGAGGGAATAAATTCTGGCATCTCGTTTCCATGTTTAGGCTCTTCACTTACTTATTACGATAGTTACCGTACAGGCATCTCAAATGCTAACCTCCTGCAAGCACAACGTGATTATTTTGGGGCACATACCTATGAGCGACGTGATTTAGCAGGGGTCTTTCACACAAACTGGCAGTGATGGAAAGTGACAAAAGGGACAGTCATTTTTCAATGACCGTTCATTAATTGGAGAAGATACCTTGCTTTAAAAAGAGAGCTGCTTTGGCAGCTCTTTTTTTATGTAACAAAAGGGGGCCATCTAAATGTTAAAACAAAGTTGATTGAAATTGGTGTGAGAGACTCCTGCGGGAAAAGCATGTTAAGGGGAGACAACAAAGGCGCAAAGGCGCCGAGGGAGGACCGCCCGCGGAAAGCGAGTTTCTTGAGAGTAAATCAACGTTCCAATTGTACAGTCTGGGACCTCTAATTTAAGAGGCTGGAAGTTATGGAATTTTAATTGGTGTATTTAATTGATAATAATCCCTATATGATCGATAAGATACCATTTTTTTATTCTCATAATACCCATCCATTTGCAAAATTTTGGATTTGTTGGTTTCTAAATAATAATGATACCCTTCTGTTTCTAAACTATAGAAGGCATAGGAAATTCCAAGCATTTGTTTCTTGGTGACTTTTGTATCAGGGTGATGTTGTATAAAATCAGCCAATTGCTGTACAGATGTTGCTGGAATGTCTGCGGTATCAAATAATGTTTCCTTAATATTAGTCTTTATTTTATTCAAAGTAGTTTTTGCTTTATGTTTGATTTTTTTGGAATGTCTTTTCAAAAATATCACTCCTACTCTGTTATAGTTAAATGATTTAGGCTCTTTTCATAAAGATTGTTGTTTTTAAAACGAAACTATTTAAGGTTGATTGGAGCGGAAGTGCGAGACTCCTGCGGGAGCAGCGGGACAGGTGAGACCCTACAGGCGTTTACGCCGAGGAGGCTCACCGCCCGCCCCGCGGAAAGCGAGCATCTGGAGGGGAAATCAACCACACCGCACTACTTGGTAAATAGCAACAAAGTATGCGAAAACAGCCATGATTTATTATGTTATTTCCAATCAGCAAACGGAGTAAACGCAAATTTGAATCCTGGGAGAAATTCTACCAAAAGTGAAAAAATCTTGGTGAAAAGATTGACGGCAACGAATAATGTTTCTGGGGGAGGTTTAATACTCAGGTGAAGTGGTATATAAATGATAGCGGTTTATTCCCCTGCTGTGCCTTTATTAAGGGTCGGAGTTCTTTACGAAGAAAGAGTATCGTTTCATGAATGATGTCGACAGGTAGCACATATTCTTCTTTTGATTTATTACCAATTATTTCTGCATGAAAAAGGAGTGATATATCATGAGGCAAATGTGTATTTACTGTTTTAAATGGGCTGACATAGATACGATGACACCACTTTTTGAAGAAGGTAGAGATTTCGTCAATTATTATTGCGAGGATTGTGTTACTGCTGTTATGGATAATTTGTTTAAGCTCCCATACAAACATGTATGCGAACAATCAAGAACCCACTAGCAACAAAGTTAAGTGATTGCGCTGAAACAGCATAACTAGAGGGCCATCTCAAACGAGAAGGGCTTTTTTTGTTCGCGTTTGTCCTCTTCTTAATCGGAATAATGATATATAGTCCTTTTTAGATGAATGGGCGAAGGGTGTAACCATCGCTTAAATCCGTTAATATAAGGGTTTAACAAGGATTCATAAAATGTCTTTAAAGGTGAAGGCCTCCCATAGTTTATTGATGGGAGGCCTTTTCTTATCCAGTAAGCAGGCGGTTTCCCTAGTTATTCAACCCACTTAAACAATATGATCATACCGAATATTATTAAGTGGTACTCATAAGGTAGTATATCGGATTGAGGAAAATATGAATTCGGATTAGATAGTAACAATAAAACAGATAAAGAAACTAAAGCATTTAAGGGGAAGATTAACCTGTTAAAGGAATTCAACGTTTGTTATACTCTTGACGCAGATGTTAAGTGGGAGAAAATAAAAAAAGGATTGAGCAGTAAAAAAGAGGATGTTTTACAAGACGTCTTGAAAAGGATGGAGCACTGTGAGTATTTTATTGTGAAAAGTGATAGTAAGCATCATATTATCAATACTTCATTAATACGGTATATACGCATTTTTGAAAATAAGTAATCTCACTACTGCTTTCTTGGAATATAAGTTATGGTTGTATTCTCCTAACAGTCTATCTGGGAGGGGATTTTTCTATGGCAAAAAAACCTTTTCATACATATACAGAGCGAGTAGGTTTGGTTAACACTTTGAAAGGAGTGAAGAGATGAATAGAGAATTGGATGATGGTTTTATTGAGTCATTAATGGTTTCCCTTCAAGACGAAAGGGTCATTGAAAAGATAAAAGCAATAGCAGAAGCGGGCTCGTTTAGTCAAATGGGGGAATATAAGGAGCTGCTGAGAGAAAAAGAAAAAGAAATAGCAAGACTCCAACAAGAGATTGAGTCGAAGAAAGAGGAAATTAGTGAGTACCAAATAAAGATCACCCATCTAAATGAGAAGATGGAAGCCTATTTTACTGAATTGCAAAAGAGAAGAGCTGACTATCGGGAAGCGGAAGAACTTTACGAAGCTGTTCAACAATTATCCGAAACCACTAAAAGTTCGTTGAAAGGAATATTCAAGGGCGGGTCGGTGCAGGAATTCATCGTTTGTGGTGTGCAATATGAAAACATTTCATCTTTGTGGGATTTTATTAAAAACGAGATTATGGAAGGACGGGAGCAGGAAAGAGAGATTTTGCTCGCCCTTTTTCTTTATTTCTTTCAAGAATACGGTAAAACATACGATACCCCTTTATATAAAATACAGGAAGTGAAAAAGAATGAGGTCTTCAGGGAAGACTTGTACATAAGGGCCCTCAATAGCAAAATATCCGGGAACATTACGGACATCCTGCTGCCGGGTTATATAAGCATTAATGGTAAAACCATTAAAAAATCCGTTGTGAGAATCTAGCAGGCGAAAAAGAGAATGATATTAAAGGAGAAATACAATGACATCGATTATTATCCCAGAGATTGAAGAAGGCATTGAAAAAATCCTTCTTGTGCAATGGTATAAACAGCCAGGCGATTATATTACGGTGGGCGAAAGCTTAGCCAAATTCAGCTGTGAGGGCATCGAATTTGACCTCTTTTCAGAAAAAGAAGGTACCCTTAAAGAATTGAATGTAGCGGAGGACACTATAGTCAAGATTGGTGATCTGATATGTTATTTGGATTCTGGTGAAGCAATTTCAGAAGAATTATTAAAAGAAGTTGAAAAACAAGAAACGATAGAAGATAAAGAGCCGCTTGAGAACGCAACAAGCTTAGCTGAAAAAAACAACATAGACAGTTCCATATACTTAATGAATAAGAACGAAGAGCAGGTTCTATACTCACCTGATTCCCAAACCGTTCCGGTCTCTGCCATTTCAATGACTTATAAAGAAGTGAGATCTTTAATCAGCCATTTATATCAGAGTGCAGAAGAAACCTTCTTCAAGGATGAAGCGAGCTTCTTTCAAGACATTAAAAAGATGCTCCGTTCCAGATGGGTTTACATGAATAACGGGAATATTATATATGATCACAACATCGCAGCTTTATTTCCTTATAGAAAATACTATGAATTAATGGAAGAGGATTTTGACTACAAAAAGCATCTGGACGTTTCCGGTTTTAAAGGTGATGTCATGACACGGGAAGAAGCTGCGAAAAGTTTCAATACAACCGATCACCCTGTATATAAGAGAATACTAGCTTTAGATGATTACTCCGCGAGTAAAAATCCTTCCATTTCAAGGATATTTGCCAATCAAACGGCTAATTCTTCTAAATCGATAGCGTTTAAATCCAACGGGTACGACATTCAAAGCTTCGATGTAGTAAATCAAAAAAACAATTTGCTGGGAAAAGGATTTTTCGTTCCCGTTTTCCGTTTAAATGGGGAAAATGCCTTTGAAATCAATGACCGAATGGCTCTCCATCTCTGGCTGGAAAATCGATTAGTACCAGGTGGATTAAGTGCAGAACGCCAGAAGGAGTATGATTATTTGCTGGCATTGTATCAATTAAAGGATTTAGATCATGAAAGTTTTCTAAAAGAATTGCCATCGATCGCTATCGATTCCAAGACGTTTTATGAGAAGCTTTTAAAATCTGAAAAAGTAAGAGCTGATATTGATTCATATGATGAAAAGATGTTAACAGATCCAAACCGGGGACATTGGGATCTATGGCCTGTCCACTCTGATGAAAAACCTTTAACGATAAAACTGAACGAAGAAATAATGTCCAGAAACCCTAAAATGGATATCAGGGAGGACGGCATAGTTGGTATTGATTTTGG
This sequence comes from Peribacillus frigoritolerans, assembly GCF_040250305.1. NCBI lineage: Bacteria > Bacillati > Bacillota > Bacilli > Caryophanales > Bacillaceae > Peribacillus > Peribacillus frigoritolerans. Next base: position 352,177 of record NZ_CP158190.1, read on the forward strand.
AACGAAAAGTACAGTGGTCGTCCATCAAGAAGAAAGTGATTTTACTCTTCCCATGCGTATTGGGGTTGGCTATCTTAACACGGAAGTTCAAGACTGGCATTATGAAAATCCAACCGTGATTGAGTTTATCGATTTAGAACATTTCCTGGAGCTTTATCAAGAAAAAGAAGGAAGACCTGATACAAGGTGGCAGGATGTGACGGTTTCCCACAATGCTCTTAACAACTTGATGAATGGAAAGAGTGACCATTATTATTCCATATTGAATAATCTAAAGCAGTGGGCTGGAGAAAAGAGAAACGAACTCCGATTGAAAGACAAGAGGGGATATGCCGTTGTACTGCGTTCCTTTTTGGACTTAACCGATCAGGAAATCAACCCCATCGAGTTATACGCCTACTACCTCGGTTTGTATATCAATAACCAGAACAATGGCATTTACCTCGATTACACCCTTTCTTTCCCGGTGACGTATGAAAAAGAGGTAAGGGAAAAAATTCTAAAGTGTTTTGAACGTGGGTTAAAAAAGACGCTTCCTATGCCGATTCAGCAGGATGAAGAATTAATGAAAAAGTTTCGTGTCACCGCTGGGGCGAGTGAACCTGCAGCCTATGCCGTTTGTGCGTTACAGGAATACGGGTTTGAACCGGAAGAGGATGAAAAAACGTACTATGGTGTGTTTGATTTTGGTGGAGGAACGACAGATTTTGACTTTGGGATTTGGCGTGAAGCGGACTTGAAAGAAAGCAGATATGATTATGTCATCGAACATTTTGCAGCGGGCGGGGACCGGTATTTAGGTGGTGAGAACATGCTGGAGCTTTTGGCGTTCCAAGTGTTTAAAAACAACCAAAGAGCAATGCGTGAGCTAAACATTCCTTTTACTCTCCCAGCAGAATGTGTGAAATTTCCCGGAAGTGAAACACTGATTAATCAGTCACAAGAATCGTATTTAAATACGAAACAATTGGTAGAAAAATTAAGGCCGCTTTGGGAAAGGCATGAACGGTATGAAGAACAGTTTGGAAAAGGCATGATCCGGGCAGACTTGTTTGACAAAGCCGGCCACGCAAAACTCAATGTGGAACTTTTGATCGATCAAGATGAAATGGAACAACTGATTGAGGAAAGAATCGACAAAGGCATTAAAAATTTCTTTGAGTCATTAAGGCGCGCTTTTGCCCGGTCAGAACACAGCAAAATTAATAAAGTGAATATACTGCTTGCGGGTAATTCAAGTAAATCCCCGGTCGTTATGAATCTATTTAATAAATGGATTGAAAGGGAAGTGCAGAACACTCAAAACTGGGGAGAAGTGTCTAATGATCTTTTTGAGATTCTCCCGCCACTGGGGACAGAAGGCGCTTATTTAAAGCAAGAAGAGAAAAACAGAGTGGTTAACCGAGATATAATAACCGCCCCTACAGGAAAAACAGGCGTTGCCTTTGGGCTTGTACAAAGCAGAAAAGGCGGAAGTATAAAAGTTATTGACCGCGATATGGTGAATGGTGAATCAAAGTTCAAGTATTTTCTTGGCATCGGGAGAAAAGGAAAATTAAAAACAATGATTGATCAAGAAGAAGAGTATAACAAATGGCATCTTTTCATTGATGCGTCAGAAGAAGATTTTGAAATTTATTACACAAGCCTGCCGGAAGCTAGTACCAACCAGCTTGATATTAAGCAGGCCCATAGGAAAAAGCTTCGAATTGACCATGTAGATGATTCAGCTTTTGTTTATATTCGAACCATAAGCCCGACTGTCATCGAATATGTTGTTGCAGATGAAGGCTCGATTATAAGTGGGGATTATTTATGTGAAATTACTAAAGTGGAATTAAGCTAATAAGATATGTTGAACGAAAAAAATTCGTAAACACACAACAGATCATTCAATTGTATGGGCTTTGATTGCTTCAATTGAATATATCAAGATTAAAGCTGCTATGTCCATTTGAGTGGTATATAAATAGAAGATCCTCGCTTGGTGCAGCGGTTAAGGTTTTATGCAGGACCTTGAGTGACTTTAAAGTTGAAGGCCTCCCACAGTTTACTGTGGGAGGTCTTTTCATGCTCATCGTATACGTATAAATAGTTTTCATTTCCAACAATTCAATGCTAGAAGCTCTAAGTGTTCATCCTGAGGATTCACTTCTTTGATCCTCCTGTTGTTCCATAATCATTAATAGTTAATTTCACATCGTAATTGATTGTAGCTTCACTAAATGTTTGGTCCCAATCCTTTTTGACCTTATTCCATACTTTGGGGTGCTCAATTCTCAATCGATTTCCGAAGCCAGCAACGTCCACTTGGTATTCTTTTTGCATTTTTTCTAAAACATTCCCCACCAAGCGTTTCACTTCTTTTTCAGATGATTTTTCTGCTTTTTTTAGAAATTCATTTTTAAAAGTATCTCCTGAAACTACCCAGTTTTCAGACAGTCTTCCCACAGATTCAATGTTTACATCAAAAGATATGTTGTTTCCTTTAACTCGTGGTAGGATACTGCTTTTCATGGTCTCTATTTCATATACAATCAGCTGACCGGTTTCTTTATCAAAGCTTTTCACTACCCCGCCTTTTCCCTTACCTGTTATCCATGTTACGCCCTCCAGTTCCTCTTCATTTAAAGTACCAGTCATTTTGTGTGTCTTTCCATCGATTACGGCAGCTCCGGCAAATTTGACTTGCCCTTCTGCTGATAGAACTTTTTGCATCAGAAAACTAGACCCTGATTTGATCTTGCTTTCTACTTTAATATGCGACATGGGGGGCAAAATCCTCGTTGTTCGATATGCATTTTCTACAATGCCAGCCAGACGGAACGCTGGAATTTCTCCTGCTTTCTTTGTTTCCAGTGTTTTGCTTGCTCTTCCTTTACTGATGAGCACAAGGCAGCTTGGTCTAACCTCACTTTCTCGTAGATTTTGATCAAGTAATTGTTCCAACTTATACGATCTTGCAAGATTTTCACCGATAACAACCACTTTCATATGGTGAGCGGTTACGGGTTGTTGACTTCTCAATGATAATTCACGAACCATTTGATGAAAGGAGTCTCCAGTTTCAGAAACATTAACATAAGATTTTTGTTGTGGACCGGATTGTTTCGTTGTCGAACTCGCTACCAGAGGAGTGATAAATTGATAGGTTGCAGTAATCAGGTTCCTTTTTGAATAACCCTCCCCTTGTTCGTTTAACTTTTTCTCAATGGTGGACTGCTTGGCTTTATCGAATGCCAAACCTATACCTAAACTTTGCTCTTCAATTTCATGACTGCTCCAACATCCTGTAAGGGATAAGAACAAAAAAACGGAGAGGGAAATGAAGAGGGGGCGTGTATTGCTATGTGATTGTTTCATATTTTTTCCCTCCCTTTATTCTTGAGATGATAAGCAGTAGAAGGGGGAGTAAACCGAATAAAAACATTGCGATATTGCCGACGAAATCTCCTTGCTTAAATAGGTCATTGATATTTTTCGGAATCATGGCAAGGATGTAGAGAATCGGAAGCAAACCAAACATGTATGGGTGAATGCTTTTTTTCGTAATTTGAGCCAGCCCTAAAGCGGCTGCAAAAAATGTGATCGTAAATGTGGCGAATATTTGCATGATCCAAACAACGAGCAATAAAGATTCAAACCGTTCAAAGATCAAACCGGCGACTTCAAAACTTCGGATAAGATCAAGTGTCGGCCATGTTCTCATGACCACTCCATCAACAGATAATGCCCCGATAACCATTACGACCGTTATCACGTAAAAAATTAATGGAATGGAAACTCCAACAAGCAGGGCTTTTACTGCTTTTTTTGGTGAATTCATAAATGGAATAAGCAGTAGCATGATTTCAGGCCCTGAAAAAGCGAGAGCCGTTGTTTTTACTCCTTTTAGTACAGGGACGATTCCTTCTCCTAATACCGGACGGAGATTATCGATCTCGAATATTTTAAAGCTCATGAAGGTAACAACCAAAAAAAGGATAACTGTCAAAGGTAAAATAATTTCAAAAAGACGGGCGATCGGATTAATGCCGCCGAAGATGAGATAAAGACTTACCCACATGAAAATCATGATAATTGCCCAAGTAGGCGTACCCTCCAGAAGTAAATACCTTATTACTTCCGCCATTGCACGGAGCTGAAAACTGGAAGTTGTAAGAAAGTAACATATTACAACTAAACTTATTAACCCACCCAGCCATTTTCCTACAATTGCATTGATGTATTGATAGAAGGTCTTTTCGGGAAACTGTTGGCTTAATTTGACCATGATCAGCCCCGCGGTTATTGTGATGACTCCGCCTAAAATAACGCTTATCCATACATCTGGTGTTTGTACCTTTTCCGTAGATGATCTGGGTAGGGTGAGTAATCCTGTGCCGAGTATGAAGTTGATGACAATGACAGCTGCTTGTGGAGTTGTAATTTTGTCTTTCGGGCTGAGAATCATTATTTAACCACCCTTTCACCGATAGGTTATCCTTTACGTATGGGGTTTTTTGTATGCAACATCTTTGGACGGCGTTTCATCATCATAAGTGGCATTCGCACTATCAGGTCTTTCCACTCACTTAAGCGATAAGGAACGGCTGGACTCAAGTAAGGCACACCAAAGCTTTTTAATTTCACTAAATGACTGACCATTAAAAGAAAAAAGAGAATGACCCCGTATAATCCAAATGTAGCAGCACAAATCATAGCTGGAAAACGCAGAATCCGTAATGTAATCCCAATACTATAGTGCGGAATGGAAAATGATGAAATGGCGGTTAATGCTACTACAATGACCAAAACAGGGCTAACGATCCCTGCCTGTACAGCAGCTTCCCCAATGATTAAACCGCCGACAATTCCCATTGCGGGACCGATTGGCTTAGGCAATCGCAGTCCTGCTTCCCTCAAAATTTCGATGGCTATTTCCATGAATAATGCTTCGATAAGTGCCGGAAATGGAACCCCGGACCTGGTTCCGATAATGGAGATGGCCAGTTTGGTCGGAATCAACCCTGAATGAAATGAGATGAAAGCTATATACAAAGACGGTGTAAAAAGAGCCAGAATAGCTGCGAGGTAACGAAGCATACGAATGAATGTGCCAGGAATCCACCTTTCATAATAATCTTCCGGTGATTGCAACATCATGCTCAATGTAACCGGAACGATCAAAGCGAATGGCGTCCCATCTAACAAGATGGCCACTCGCCCTTCCATCAAAGCAGCGATCACCCGATCAGGACGCTCTGTATTCTGTACCTGCGGAAAAGGACTAAGGTAATTATCTTCGATAAGTTGCTCTACATAACCTGATTCCGGCACACTATCAATATCAATTTTCTTAATTCGATTTTCCACCTCTTGCACCAATTCGGGATCAACAATATCTTTTATGTAAGCGACAACTAAATCTTTTTTTGAACGCTTTCCTACTTGGAATTTTACTAACGATAAATTCTCAATTTCACCACTGCACCTTAAAAAGGATGTATTATCACTCAATGATTCAGTGAAACCGACCCGTGGACCTCTGACTAATGCCTCTGATACCGGTTCCTCGATCGCCCTTGTTTTATGTTTTGCAGTTCCTAGGATCAGCGCGTCCAATGATCCATCAATTAAAAGGGCGGTAGCACCTGTTAGTACTTTAGATGCTAACTCTTTAATGGAACGGACAGCTTCTATTTCACTAATGGATAACACTTCATTTTTTATGAATTCTTTTGAAATGCTTCCCTTGAGGTAGGGAAGGTTCTGTTTATATTCTGCTGAAAAATCAACCATCAATGATGGCATGATATGCTTATCAATGAGATCTTTATCCGATAGTCCATCCACAAAAATGATAACTGACCGTATACCGGTTCGCCCTAGATTAAATTCCCGAAAATGCACATCCCAATTATGGCCAATTTCTTGCTTAACACATTCAAGATTAAAATTAAGATCATCTGTAAACTGATGTGTTGGATCTTGGGGGGGATATGCTTCTTGTTTGTCTTTTTCGTTACTTTTTCCTTTTTTACCAATCTTTGATATCCACTCTTTCATCATCATCACTCATCCTTTGAGGTGCGAAGCAAATTAAACAATTTGCTGATTAGATACGGAATAACAAACACAATGAAAGCCTGTATAAAAACCTGCCATTCTGGAAGGTAGGAAACAATTGTTTTCCACATTTTCATCACCCTATATTTGTCTCAGATAGCAGCTGAAATTCCTTTATTTCTCAAATAGTATTAATATCTTCTATGTTTCTTATGCAATGAAGTTAAAAAGCCATTAGCTGTATTTGCCATCAATTTATACTTCGCATAGTAGAGGAGAAACTCGACTTATCCGATTGACTCATTGATTATGGTGAACTTTAATAAACATTGGTTTTTCTTCTTTGAACTGGGGATGACTTATGCTCACGATTTGAAATATAATTTTAAAAATATCAATATCAAATTGAAATGATGATCGAAATGACATATACTGAAAATTGAGAATTATTTGTAAATAACATCCGATTTTGGGAAATATCCACATTTATCAACTTGAGAATAATATAACCCAATCGCAACCCGGAACATACACGATTAGTGCTTTATCGGATTGTGAAGCCTGGTGAAAAAGGAACGGAATGAATGAGATTATTATCTTTCGGTAAAGTTGCTCTTTATTTTCTAAAGTGATTTCAAAGGGGTGGAAAATGATGAATATATGGACAAGCTGCACAATTAGTTCAATTCTGGCACTTTCCTTACTAGCACCATCCGTGTCTTTTGCTAATGAAAATTCAAATCATGAAGCCGCTGTGAGTAAGGAGAATGCCGGCCAGTATCCAATATTAAAGAAAGCAAAAAAACCAGAAGAAGCGGGCTTTTCGTCTGAAAAGCTGGAAAAGGTGGATCAGCTTATTGAAATGGAAGTGGCAGCCGGTTTCCCCGGTGCTGCCCTGATTGTCATAAAGGACGGAAAGATCGTTAAAAATGAAAGCTACGGGTACAAACAGAAGTTTAATGAACATACACCTCTTAAGAAGTTTCAGAGAATGGAAAATGACACGTTATTTGACCTTGCTTCAAACACGAAGATGTATGCAACCAATTTTGCCATTCAGAAACTAGTCAGCGAAGGCAAGCTGAATATCCAGGCAAGAGTCCAGCAATACATTCCTGAATTCAAAGACACGGAGGAGGATGTAATCAAAGGAAAGGACAATCTGAGGATTATTGATGTTCTTCATCATACAGCAGGGTTTAGACCCGATCCGCAATACCATAATCCAAAGGTTTCGAAAGAACTTTATTCCCAGGAGCGGGACAAGACCATCGAGTTCATTTCCAAAACACCGCTCACATATGTACCTGGAACACAGAATGTCTACAGTGATGTCGATTATATGCTGCTTGGCGCAATTGTTGAAGAAATAACTGGTCAGCAGCTTGATGCCTATGTTGAAAATGAATTGTACAAGCCGCTTGGTTTGAAAAATACAAAGTTCAATCCTCTTCAAAAGGGCTTTAAGCCAAAGGATTTTGCCGCAACTGAATTGCTTGGCAACACCCGGGATGGCGTGATAGACTTCCCTAACATTCGCACATACACACTTCAAGGGGAAGTACATGATGAAAAAGCCTTTTATTCGATGGGAGGCGTTTCAGGGCATGCCGGTCTTTTCTCCAATACGGAAGATATGGCTGTCCTTCTGCAGGTGATGCTGAATGGCGGGGGATACGGTAAACATATGTTGTTTGATCAAGAAACCATCGATGAATTCGTCGCACCTTCCGAGATGAATCCTACATATGGGCTTGGGTGGAGACGAAATGGCGATGCAAGCATGGAGTGGATGTTCAGTCCTCATGCGAGTGACGGTGCCTACGGCCATACTGGATGGACCGGGACAGTCACGATCATTGATCCGGAGATGGATTTAGGGATTGTGTTACTAACAAATAAAAAGCACTCTCCGCTCGTTAACTCTGTAGCCAATTCCAATCAGTTTTTTGGCGACCTCTTCAAAACAGGAAGCTATGGAAGTGTTGTAACTGCTATTTATGAAGCATTGGAAACGAATGAATGAATGTATATTTCCCATAAAGTTTAAGGCCTCCCATTTGTTCATGTTGGTAGGACTTTTTTCTTGTTATCATTATGGCAGGATGTCTGGATTTCTTTTATCTCCAATCAACATTTAATATTTTGGTGAAGTACAGAAAAATTTCAGAAAAAAAGCCCATTTTCAGGACGTTTATGAGGATGGGCTTTTTTTGCAGTTTTCAAAGAATATTGATGAGAACTGTACGGGCAGAAACCGGCTTTCGGGAGTGATGAATCATCCCCTAAAAGAACTATTTTAAAAAATATATTGACCGAACAGCTTGTATCCGCTTACAATGATATTTAGTTATTAGTGTATTTAGAAAATTGTAAAAGAGGTACCTGCATGACAAAGGAATTCGACAGAAGAATCGGGCGCCATGCAATCATGTACGCGTTTGCGAACGAAGAGGAAGAAGTCATATTGACGAATGACCTTAAGCGGATGGATTGGCTTTATGGAAAAGGTAAAGTCGGTTCAATGGAGCTGCAGAAAATAGTTGCGGCCATTGAGACATCAGCGAAAAGGCTTGGATTAGTCAATCCCGATATGTATCGTGAAATGCATGCGCTGTATCATGCGATCATCGAAGCACTCCAAGGAGTGACACGCGGCCAAGTTGAGCTTGGCGGTCTTTTGAGGACTGCGGGCCTTCGGTTTGCCATCGTTCGGGGCAGGCCGTTTAAAAACGGGGACGAAGGTGAATGGATTGCTGTAGCCGTGTATGGAACGATTGGAGCACCGGTACGGGGATTTGAACATGAAGCCGTTGGCTTGGGAATTAACCACATTTAAATAATTAAAAGCCTATAGTTATTTAGTGAAATAGGGGGCTGTATTGAAAGACTGGATAAGTCTGTCAATACGGCCTCCTTTTGTTTGTTTAAAAAAAGAATAGGGGTGCATGAAATGATTATGTTAACGGGCCAAACTTTAACGATTGAAGAAGCGAAAAAAGTATTGTATGGGGAGGCATTTGTCACGGCTTCTGCCGAGAGTGTCAAGAAAGTGGAAAAGAGCCGGGAAGCGGTTGAAAATATCGTGAAGCAAAAGAAAGTCATCTATGGCATCACAACAGGTTTTGGGAAATTCAGCGATGTATTGATTGATGCAGAGGACGCAGAGCAGCTACAGTGGAATTTGATTCATTCCCATGCTTGCGGAGTCGGGGAGCCGTTTCCTGAGGTCGTTTCGAGAGCTATGGTCCTTCTCCGTGCCAATGCGCTATTAAAAGGTTTTTCCGGCGTCCGTCCTATCGTCATTGAACGTTTGATCGATCTTTTGAATGCCCATATCCACCCGGTCATCCCTCAGCAAGGTTCTCTTGGGGCAAGTGGGGACTTGGCGCCGCTTTCGCATTTGGCGCTAGTATTGATGGGAGAAGGGGAAGTGTTTTATAAAGGAGAGCGAATGGAGGCCATCGCAGCTTTATCGAAAGAAGGCATTCTTCCTCTGACACTTAAAGCAAAAGAAGGTCTGGCATTAATTAACGGAACACAGGCCATGACTGGGATGGGCCTCGTAAATTACATTGAAGCCGAACAGCTGGCACATCAAACTGAAGCGATCGCTTCACTGACGTTAGAAGGTTTACGCGGCATAGAAGATGCCTTTGATGCCGATGTTCATCTAGCACGAGGCTACCGCCAGCAAACAGAGGTCGCGGAACGGATTCGTCGCATGATCAACGGCAGCCAGCTCATCACCAAACAAGGAGAACTGCGGGTACAGGATGCTTATTCGCTCCGCTGCATTCCGCAAGTGCATGGGGCATCATGGCAAACACTTGATTATGTAAAAGAAAAACTGGAAATCGAAATGAATGCTGCGACGGATAATCCGCTTATTTTTGACGATGGGGAAAAGGTTATTTCAGGGGGGAACTTCCATGGCCAGCCGATTGCATTTGCGATGGACTTCATGAAAATCGCTGTTGCCGAGCTTGCGAACATTTCAGAGCGCCGCATTGAGCGACTCGTCAATCCTCAGCTGAATGATTTACCGCCATTCTTAAGTCCGTCACCTGGCTTGCAGTCGGGAGCGATGATCATGCAATATTGTGCCGCTTCACTAGTTTCTGAGAATAAAACACTCGCACATCCTGCAAGTGTTGATTCCATTCCATCTTCAGCGAACCAGGAAGATCATGTAAGCATGGGAACGATTGGGTCCCGACACGCGCATCAAATCATTCAGAACGTACGCCGCGTTTTGGCGATTGAGCTCATTTGTGCCTTGCAGGCGGTGGAATACCGCGGAACAGAAAAGATGGCTCCGTTTACAAAAGAGTTGTATACGGAAGCCAGAAAGCTCATTCCAAGCATTACACAAGATCGTATCTTTTCTAAAGATATTGAAGCAACGGCAAGCTGGTTACATCAAATCGATTGGAATTCATTTATTCATAGGAGTTTACCTACAACATAATATGAAGTGCGGAATATCCGAATGAATGTTAGGCTTATAGCCCTTTGAACTGGGTTTTAAGCCTAACATCGTTATTTAAATGCTACATAGATCCCAGAAATCCAAAAAGGTCTCGGCATTAAAGAAAATGACCTTGAAATAGTAATAAATGCAGGAAGTGACCATTGATGGAATGATCGGCTTTACCTATTCGTGCTAGATTAAAAATGCATTTTTGGAGGGGAATCTAATTTGGAAAATCGGCAATTGCAACCACCTGTCATAAATGAAAAAAACCAGCCGTCAAATACTTTACAAAGGAAGCTGAAAGCGCGCCACCTTACGATGATATCGCTAGGCGGTGCAATTGGTACAGGGCTGTTTCTCGGAAGCGGGCCGGCCATTCACTCTGCAGGACCTGGCGGTGCTTTGGTCGCTTACGCCGTAATTGGTATAATGGTTTATTTTATTATGACAAGCCTTGGGGAACTGGCATCATTTATGCCAGTCAGCGGAGCTTTCAGTACCTATGCTACGCGTTTCATCGACCCAGCATTAGGGTTTGCGCTTGGTTGGAACTATTGGTTCACTTGGGCGATGACACTTGCCGCGGAACTATCTGCCGCAACGATGGTAATGAAGTTTTGGTTTCCTGACAGCTCGTCTTTTTTATGGAGTTCTTTGTTTTTAGTTTTGATATTCTTATTGAATTACGTATCCGTTAAAGGGTATGGCGAAGGGGAATATTGGTTTTCCCTCATTAAAGTGGCAACCATCATCATTTTTATCGTTGTCGGAATATTGATGATATTCGGGATTATGAACGGAGAGGCGATTGGTTTTAAAAACTTCACAGTTGGTGACGCTCCGTTTGCCGGTGGTTTTTTGGCTACATTGGGTATTTTCATTGCTGCTGGATTTTCTTTTCAAGGTACAGAAATAGTCGGTGTGGCAGCCGGTGAAAGTGAAGACCCGGCAAAAAATGTACCTCGTGCAGTTCGCAGCATTTTTTGGAGAATCTTCCTCTTTTACATCCTGGCCATACTTGTTATTGGACTGATCGTTCCTTATACGAATGGCAGTCTGCAAGGACACACGATCATGGTTAGCCCATTTACGATGGTGTTTGAAAAAGTGGGACTGGCATTCGCTGCTTCCGTGATGAATGCCATCATTTTGACAGCCGTATTATCCGCTGGAAATTCGAGTCTTTACGTGACGAGCCGAATGTTGTACTCAATGGCAAAAGAAGGACTGGCACCGCGTATTTTTGGGAAGCTTAACAAGCGCGGCGTTCCCATTTGGGGACTGGTTGTCACTTCACTTGTAGGGATGCTGGCCTTTTTTGCTTCCGTTTTCGGTGATGGAGTTATTTATATTTGGCTAATGAATGCGGTTGGAGTCACTGGATTTATATTTTGGCTAGGTATAGCGGCGAGCCATTACCGGTTTAGAAAAGCTTATATTGCTCAAGGGTATTCACTGGACGATCTTCCCTATAAGTCAAAGTGGTTTCCTTTCGGACCGATATTTTCCTTTGCTCTTTGTTTTTTCGTTTTATCGGCGCAAAACTATCAGGCCTTTATCGGCGCTGAAATTAACTGGGCCAGTGTGTTCGCTGCCTATCTTGGCATCCCATTCTTTCTGGTAATGTGGCTTGGATATAAGTTCATTAAGAAAACAAAAGTAATTCCGCTAAAGGATTGCAAAATTGATTTTGATGAACATAGGAATGCAAAATAGACATAAGACTTCTTTTAATAATTTATTTGGATTAATTATTAATAAATACAACTTTCTATGTTAAGAAAGTTAGCAGCCTTTAAATGACAAGGTTCCTTACCGCCAAGAAACAAAATAAACAATAATTTGAAGTGATGAAAAAATGATCATCTGTTCCAGTCGATTAAGCCGAAGTAACAGTTGGAGATGATTGAATCAATACGCACTATATCAATTTCATTTTAGGGATATTCCTTTTTTAAGAACTGGTAGTATCCCATTATCCCCCTACAAGTAGAGTGACAAAATGTCCTTAATAATCTACCTGGAGGGGATTTTTTTATGGCGGAAAAGGGACAAACATTTAAAACATATACAGTAGAATTAAAGCGTGAAGTCGTTCGATGAAGTTGGAGAGGTTCATTGAATTTATGCTTTGTTTAATAGGAAAGAGACTTACCTAGATATAGATTAATTAACGGTTTTGTAAAACAGAGATAAGCCCTTCCAAAAGGGTTTGGAGGGTTACTTGGCATGGCCATGAATAATGTAACAAAAGGATATATAATGATTCAGGGTAATTGGGGAGGAAAGACATTGATAATATATTTTGTCTTACAAAATATATGAAGGTATTGTTGAGTCTATCGTCTATATGAAATGGTCTATGAACATGTTGGAAAATAATTGTTCATCAACTTATTTAAATGTCCTTTCCTCCATATACTCACCAATTTTGCGGAACTTATCAAAACGTTGTTGGCGTAGAATGCCTTTATCTAATTGACCAAGTTCTTGTAATGCTTTTCGTAATGTTTCTTTGATAAATTGCGATTGAAGTGGGATGTCAATATGTGCTCCTCCAACAGGTTCTTTGATGATCTCATCAATCACCCCTAGCTCCATCAAGTCCTTAGCCGTAATTTTCAATACTTCAGCTGCTCGTTTTGCTTGTGTGGCATCCTTCCATAACACTGCTGCTGCTCCTTCAGGTGAAATAACCGAATAAAATGTGTTTTCTAGCATGTAGATTCGATTGCCAATCCCTAGAGCCAACGCACCACCACTCCCACCTTCACCAACTACAAAGCAAATGATTGGTACTCCAAAACTAGCCATTTCACGAAGATTATGGGCGATAGCTTGAGATTGTCCACGTTCTTCGGCTTCACGTCCTGGGAAGGCTCCTGGCGTGTTAATAAATGTTACGATGGGGCGATTGAACTTATTGGCTTGTTGCATAATTCTTAGGGCTTTTCTGTAGCCTTCAGGTTGCGACATGCCAAAACGGCGATAGATATTGTCTTTTGTATTTTGACCTTTTTGATTTCCTAAAACAGTTATAGGCATTCCTTCGAAGGTAGCTATTCCTGAAACTAATGCAGGGTCTTCCCCATAAAGTCTGTCACCATGAAGTTCAATGAAGTCATCAAAAATATGGTGGATAAAATCTAAAGTAGTAGGGCGTTGTTGAATTCTAGATAATTGAATTTTATCCCAAACTTCCATATTCTCATTAAGATGAGTTTTGATTTCATTGACTTTTTGCTCAAGATTTTTTAATACTTCGTTAAGGTCAAGATTATGCTTTGTAGACACCTCTTTCAGTTCAGCAATTTGATTTTCCAGTTGTTTTAATTCTTGCAAATTCATCGTTTAAAACACTCCCTGAAATTGAGATGATGGATTTTTAAAATGGTTGTTAATGATTGTTTTAATTCACTCCTATTTACAACCATATCCAGTTGCCCATGTTCCAATAAAAATTCAGAGGTTTGAAAATTCTCTGGAAGTTCTTCTCTTATAGTCTGTTCAATTATGCGTCTTCCTGCAAAGCCAATTAAAGCTTGTGGTTCGGCAATATTGATATCACCTAATGAAGCGAAACTAGCAGAAACTCCACCCGTTGTAGGATTGGTTAAAACGGATACGAAAAGAATTTTTTCGTAGTTTAGTTGTTCTAAAGCAACACTTGTTTTTGCCATCTGCATGAGACTAAGAATTCCTTCTTGCATGCGAGCTCCGCCGCTTGCTGAAAACAATATAAATGGTTTTCGTGTTTTTAATGATTCCTCAATGGCTCTTGTGATTTTTTCACCGACTGCTGATCCCATGCTTCCCATACGGAAACGAGAATCCATGACACCAATCACAACCGGATAGCCACCTATGGAAGCTTCCCCAGTAATAACCGCATCATTTAATGCAGTCTTATTCTTATCAGAAATTAATTTATCTTTATATTCAGGGAAGTTCAACGGGTCAACGGAAATTAAACGTTTATTGAATTCCGAAAAAGAACTACTATCTGTAAGCATTGAAATGCGGTCATATGCTGTAACGGGGTAGTGATATTGGCACTTCGGACATACATTCAATTCTATTTTCATAAGAGATTCATCATAGGTTTCCCCACATGATTTACAAGTAAAAGGGATGGGAGTTAAGCTTTTGTCTATTTCAAAAAAAGAGTTCGATTCTATTTTTTCTCTTTTTAATGGATACATCTTCATCAATCCTCCTGTGGTAAGGCCGCTGTATTACAAGTTACGCTCACCATTCTTTAAAATATGGAGCGTGATATTTAGCTTTTCTTAAAAAGTTTTATACAAGCAGAAATCATTCTAGAGAATAAAGATTTTATTTGGTGGGTGCTTCATTATGAAATTATCTATTCCTGTATGAATGCATTTTTACCTGGAAAATCAGAAACTTACGATTTTATTGACGGGAATTACAAAGGCTTGTATACAAACCGAGTATACAAACATTAAAGACTTCTTATTATCTTTCTATAAAGGGGATAAAGGTTACTTAGCTTTAACAGAACGGTTGTTTGAAGTGTATGAGCGTAATCATTATTTATCGCTCACCATTATTCCAATTCTTAGAAAGAACGATTTACCAAATAGCAAATCGTCATTTAATAAAGCTAATACTTCCATTAGTTGGTGTAAGCTCATAATATGCAATTACTAATATAATTGAATGGGCTCATTCTTACTTGGATAATATTTTATTGGTTTATCAGATTGTAAATAGATAAAGATTAATAGTTTTTTTAATCTAAAGGGGCAGTTAGGAACACATAATATTCAAGAGGACAATATTAGAAAAATGGAAGGTGAATGAAACTTTAAGAGCTATATATTCGTATAAACTGATGGGTTCAACCGAAAGTGAAATTATCATAACAGACTAAGCAAATTAAAGGAGGAATGAACCAAATGTTTAAGAAGTTTATGGCTAAGTTAGGGAAAGGTGCAGCAACTGTCGATTTACGCTACGAAAACCGTTCTTATTATGCTGGTGAGACACTAAAAGGGGAAGTAATTTTACATGGCGGAGAAGTGGAACAACAAATTAACCAGTTAGCAGTTGGCTTCATGATTAAAGTGAGGACAAAACACGGGGAAAGTGTCACGAAAAAAGTGTCATCTGTACCTTTAAGCGGTCCGTTTACCATTAAGGAAAAGGAAGAGAAACATTTTGATTTCACTTACAATATCCCCCAAGATCTTCCTCTGACAAGAGGTTCGATTTCTTACTTTTTCGATACTCACTTAGATATTCAAGGTGGATTGGATCACATTGATGTAGATGCATTGGTCCTTAAGGCTCCAAAGGAACTAGAAGCCATTTTCAACTCACTTGGTAAGTTGGGTTTTCGGGAAAAACCTACTTCAGGAAAAGTGGATGCGTATGGACAGGAATTCTCATTCTTTCCTACTGCTCAATTTGCCGGCCAGGTCAATGAATTAGAGATACGGGTTTCTTCGAAAGAAGATGTAGAGCAGGTGTTTATGGAAATCGATTGTCGAAATGGGCATCAAGAAATTGAAGCCAAACGGGAAATTGTTATTGATCATAGACTGTTAGAGGAACATCAAGAGCTTACCCATTTTTTACAAGAGCAAATTTCAGAGGTTGTGGAACAGCCTCAATTGTTCACGCGTCCATTTTCTTACCATGATCAATATTCACATACAGGAAATAAATTCAGTGGTGTTGGGGGCATGGTTGGAGGATTAGCCGCAGGAGTATTGGGTGGAATGCTGCTTAGCGAAATGATAGATGGTTTGGATATGGATGAAATGTTTGAAGGGGCTACTGATGCCCTCGGCGTAGAAGAAGAAATGTTTGATGTGGATGAACAGTTTGAAGATTTTGGTGGTTTTTTCGGTGATGGGGACGAGTAACTTAAATACCAAACATTAATCATTTTTAAGTGTTGTAGTAAAATTCCAGGAGGGAAAACAACTTGTTGTTGAGAAGATATCTGTCACAATTAGGAGTAGGAAAAGCTGTAATCGACCTTAAATTGCCTAAGGTAATGTATGGACTGGGAGAACGGATAACAGGTGAATACTACATAATAGGAGGAATCTGTGAGCAAAAAATAAAACGGTTGGAGTGTGACTTAGTGCAGCTAGACAAGGTGAATAATGTGCAACGGATCTTTGACACCACAACCATACTGACAACAAAATTTATAGAGGAGAAGCAGGAAATCCTTATTCCATTTTCATTCCAGTTGCCGGTTTCCGCTGCCCTGTCATCAGAGCACATATCCTACCGATTTAACACGAGGTTGTTTTTTGATAAAGGAGTAATAAGCGAGGACCAGGACATAATTCAAATAGTAGACCAAATCTAAGTTCCTTAGGATTATAACGGCAACAACTTCACCAGGGGTGAAGTTGAAAAAAAGAATGTACTCATAAATTGTTTGATTAGCCACATAATCTCCAAGTTAACAGGAAATCTCTATTTTATATTTCTTAACAAAACCTAAAGTACTTTCAAATACTTGTTATATCTTATGTTCTCGACAATGGATGCGCACCTGCAATCTCGGGATGAATCATTTCATAAGGATTCAAAATGCCATCCAGTTCCTCTTTTTCAAGAACCCCATGCTTCATACACAACTCACGGACTTTCCTGTAGCCACAGCTTCGCGAGCAAAATGGAAATCTGTCTCGTAGCCGATATGAGGACTGATTGCCGTGATGATACCGACGTTGGTTTCCACATTTTCTCTCAGGTTCTCTTCATTTGCAGCAATACCACAGAAAGAATCTATAAGTAATAGAAATTATGAATTGGTAAGTGAAAATGAGGGTTTTGTTTAACAAGAAATCTAGTGATGTTAGGATATTCATTTGGGGAAATACGGTTGTTACGTGCCGGATTTTAAAATAACAAAAAATAGTGGAAATAAAATCTTGATAATGAACAGTAAAGCAATAGAGGTGTAGCGATTGGTCACACCGGTTTAGTAAAAATACATGTTAGTGATGGACTGTATTTTTTTATTGAATATCTTTTGCAGCATTGAAAGCTTGTACAGCCAAAGAAGCTCTGTGAACGGATTAATTGAAAGAAGGCAATCCACTAACTAAAGTAGCCATATATCGTTTTTTTTTGTACTTCTGGTTTTGTCCTCGAAGAGTATTCGATTGTAAGATTATTTCCCATTTAAAAAAAATGATAAATCGTTTGTCCGAAAATATGTTTCGATGTCCCGGTTTTGCTTTAACCGTTGATAAATCAATGTTTTTAGAGGGGTGGTGCCACTTTCATAAGGTGCACTATCTTACCGTATATACACAACAATTCCGCCCCACATCATTTGAATTTATATTCATTCTTTGTTAAGGTAATGAAGTACTTTAGGGATACAGGTTCATTCCGTGTGCTGGGACTGGACAAAACTCTAAAAAAAAAACCATTATATTTCAGTTGGTATATGCTGTGCCTGTTAGTTTCCTCAGTTGTATTGCACCTCTTTTCCCTGCAAGCTCAAATTAGACACATTGGGAATCCCATAATCATATTTCTATGCGTTTTGGTGTTATACTGCACTGCAAGTATCATTCCACCTGGTTAAGGAAATGAAATACATTAGAGGGTAGTCGTAAGTCCATCTGGACAAAACTCTAAGTGGAAATCGTTTATATTACAGTTGGTATATGTTGTGCCTGCTTGTTTCCTCAGTTGTGATTGCACCTCTTTTTTCCTACTTGAAATGCTCAATTTATCACACATAATATAATCCAAGTAAAGAAGTACTTCTTGGGAATAATAAATATAGATTATTTTTCTATGCACGTTATGCCCTGTGCACTGAATAAGTGTCACTTCCGCTTTTTTTGAAGAAAAAGCATTAGGGTAGAATTTCGGTTATTTCAAGATACTTGTGCATTAATAATCATCACTCGCATAAAACGGGGGAATTCAGCAAAACTGAATATCATATGGGCAACTATTAGAATGAGGTGACTTGATGAAGCCGAATGTAGAAGTCAGAAATGTCTCGAAAATTTTTGGCAAATCTCCAAAAGCAGCAACAGACTTATTGAAGCAAGGCAAAACGAAAAAAGAAATCTTGAAGGAAACGGGACAAACGGTCGGAGTGAATAATGTTAATTTCGAGATTTATCCCGGCGAGATTTTTGTCATCATGGGCCTATCAGGAAGCGGGAAATCCACTTTGATCCGCATGTTCAATCGTTTGATCGATCCCACTTTGGGTGAAATCTTAATTGATGATGAAGATATCGTGAAGATGAACGCGGCCCGGTTAAGGGAAGTCAGACAAAAGAAAATAAGCATGGTCTTTCAGAACTTTGCTTTATTTCCGCATAAAACGATATTGGAAAACGCTGAATTCGGGCTCGAAATTAAAAAAATGGATCCGGCAAAACGTCATGAAAATGCGATGAAGGCTCTTGAGGCCGTTGGATTGAAAGGCTACGAAAATCAGATGCCATCACAGCTTAGCGGCGGTATGCAGCAAAGGGTTGGGTTAGCCCGGGCACTCGCCAGTGATACGGATATCCTACTGATGGATGAAGCCTTCAGTGCCCTTGATCCATTGATTCGTAAGGATATGCAGGATGAACTGATTCAAATCCAAGATCAGTACAAAAAAACGATCATTTTCATTACCCATGATCTTGATGAAGCATTAAGAATCGGGGATAGAATTGCCCTTATGAAAGATGGAAGTGTAATTCAATTGGGTACCCCTGAACAAATCATGATGAATCCGGCCAATGAATTCGTCGAGAAGTTTGTGGAAGATGTTGATCTATCAAAAGTATTGACAGCGTCTCATGTGATGATACGCCCAGAGAAGATTGCGGTGGACAGAGGCCCGAGGGTTGCCTTGGAAATCATGCGCAAACAAGGGTATTCCAGCATTTTCGTTGTGGATAGGAAGCAGAAGTTATTGGGGGCCGTGACTGCTGAACAGGCACGTCAGGCAATGAGTAATAACCAATCGATCTCTGAAGTGATGACAACCGATATCCCAACTGTAAAAGAGGATGAATTACTTGGAAACCTCATGGATGTGATGGCGACTTCAAGCTTGCCAATTTCAGTCATCGATGATCAGAACAGAATTAAAGGAATTCTTCTCCGCGGTGCCGTTATTGGTGCTTTGGCCGGAAATAAAGATTCCTTGAATGAAATGGAGAGTGAATAATTCAATGAATATGCCGAAAATCCCACTAGGAGCATGGGTCGATTCTTTAGTGGATTGGATTACCATTGTATTTGCTGGATTATTTACATTTATAACGAATGTGATTGAGGGTTTATTGAATATCTTGGTCGATGTAATGAGTGCAGGACCTTCGATCATTTTAATCATCGTCCTGACCCTTCTGGTTACCTATACAAGCAAATGGACATTGGGATTATTTACATTAATCAGCTTACTATTGATTGATAATCTTGGTTATTGGGAATCAAGCATCCAAACACTGGCGATCGTTATTTTGTCAGGATTCCTCACCATATTGATTGGGATACCGATCGGAATATGGTGTGCCCAAAATAAAACCGTGCGCAATATCGTAACCCCAATCTTGGATTTCATGCAAACGATGCCTGCCTTCGTTTATTTGATTCCTTCGATTTTATTCTTTGGAATAGGGGTAGTGCCTGGAATCATCGCGTCATTCATTTTCGCGATCGCACCGACAATCCGAATGACCAATCTTGGGATTCAGGAAGTGCCTAATGATTTGATAGAGGCATCTGATGCATTTGGTTCAACCAGCAGCCAAAAGTTATTCAAGGTACAAATACCATTGGCTACTCCAACGATTATGGCGGGAGTTAACCAAAGCATCATGCTGGCATTATCCATGGTTGTTACAGCCTCATTGGTTGGAGCACCCGGACTTGGGGCGGATGTCTACAGGGCTGTCAGCCAAATTAATGTGGGGCAAGGATTTGAAGCAGGATTATCCATCGTAATCATTGCAATCATACTCGATCGTATCACGCAAAACCTTCGTAAGCCAGCTTACGAGCATATCGTTAGCAGGAAAATCATTTTTACGATTTTGGCTTTACTTTTTGTGGGTACTGCACTATTCAGTACTTTTACAAAAGAAAAAGCAGTGGACGGGGATCAAAACAGTCTTGCTGCCAAAGCCAATTATGAAATCATCGGAATTGAACCTGGAGCAGGAATAATGAAGTTGACTAAAACGGCTATAGATGATTATAAGCTGGATGACTGGAATGTGGTTGAAGGGTCATCGGCAGCGATGGTTGCAGAATTGAAAAAAGCAATTGATAAAAAAGAACCGATCGTCGTTACTGGATGGTCACCGCATTGGATGTTCTCGACATATGACTTGAAATATCTCGAAGATCCGAATGGATCCTTCGGCAAGGCTGAAAACATCAATTCCATTGCCAGAAAAGGACTTGAACAGGATGCGCCTGGTGCCTATAAAATTCTTGATCAATTCTACTGGGAAACAAAAGATATGGAAGATGTAATGGTCAAGGTTGCTGATGGGATGTCTCCTTCAGAAGCAGCAGAAGAATGGATAAAGAAAAATCAGGACAAAGTGTCCAAATGGACCCAAGGTGCACAATCAGGAAATGGTGAAAAGATCAAACTGGTTTATGTTGCCTGGGACACTGAAATTGCCAGTACCAATGTGATTAGCAAAGTGCTGGAGCAGAATGGCTATGATGTAACATTAAGTCAGGTTGAAGTGGGGCCGATGTTTGCTGGCGTAGCAAACGGAAGTGCGGACGCAATGGTGGCTGCATGGCTTCCGGGAACACATCTTGAATACTATAATAAGTACAAAGATGAAATGGTTGACCTTGGACCAAACTTAAAAGGAACAAAGCTTGGTCTGGTCGTACCGGATTACGTCGATATTGATTCGATTGAAGACTTAAAATAAGAAAAAAGAAGAAATTTTGTATTATCCCCTACAGGTAGACTGAGGAAAAAGAGGACATGATAAAATGTTCTTAACAGTTTACCTGGGAGGGGATTTTTCTATGGCAAAAAATGGGGCGAAGAATTAATGCGAGAAGTCAATCGTTTGTAGTTGGATGAGGGATAGTCATATTGTCAGCCTCGTGAGCGATTTGGTTTAAAAAGTGATACGCAAAAAGCAGGTGTCCAATAAAGCTTTTTAAAGATAAACGTGGTGTATGGAAGATTAAGAAGTGTCGCTAAAAAATAACAAAAAATGAAGTAAAGGTACGTAATAAATCTTCCGTCAGAGTTAGCCACAAATTCTGTTCATGTAAGACCTATCCAGCTCTCTTTTGAGCCTGGCTTAGGACTGAACTGAAGGACGGCAGTATATACATCCAGTTTTAAATTCTATAATACCAGTAACGTTAAATCGCCTAAATAAATTGAAGGCGATTTTTTTCTTTCATCAGAAGTAACACATTAACATTGTTTATGTATCCTATTTCTGTTAACCGAAGCGAAAATAAAAATTCTTGTTAACCGCTATGTTAAAGAACCATTTTATTTTATTACAGGTGCAAAAATAGTTCCTATTCCTAAGAAGGCTTCAAGCTTGATGAGAAAGTCTTTTTAAGAGGAATGGTGGCAAAATTGAGAATTTATAAAGTGTGGGGGGTGCAAAACAAGCGGTTTTACAGGAGAAATTAGTTGGCATGATTTTTGCTTATATAAATAAGAGTAAATCAAGAAAGGAGGGAGAGCTGAATAGCCAACTATTCAGCTTTGTTGGTAAGAGTCTCAGGAGAGAAAATGACGACTATTGAAGTACTACTCTCCATTGTTTCAGGAACTATTGTCGGATTCGTACTTGGTTTGCTCGGCGGATGTGGATCAATTTACGGGACGATACGGAATATATCATCGTGAATCCTGGTACAAACAAATATTCCTGGTGTATTTTACCTGCGGGGATGTTCAAGATCATAAATACGGCCAAGCAATTACTGCTGCAGGAAGTGGTTGTATGGCTGCTCTGGATTGCGAAAGATATCTTGATGCAAGAGCGATCAAGTAATGGAGAGACAATCAGTATAACATTGAGAACAAAATATAGGGAGGATTGTAATTATGAAAGAGATCAAAACTAAGCAAGAGTTTGACGAGGCAATTTTATCAACAAAACCAGTTGTTGCCAAATTTTATGTTGAATGGTGCCCAGACTGTCAGAATACCAATTTATTCATGCCAATTGTAGAAGAAGCGTATAAAGAAAAAATAGATATGATCGCAGTAAATCGAGACCATTTTCCTGAACTATTAGAGAAGCTAGATGTGTATGGAATCCCAAGCTTTATTGCTTTTCAAGAAGGGAAGGAACTTAATCGCTTTGTAAGTAAAATCGGAAAAAGCCAGGAAGAGGTTGAACAGTTTCTCAATCAAATCGTAGAAGAAAGTGGAAAATTAAAAAGATAATCATTTACTAGTATTTAATTGGGAGGGCGCTATCCAAAAAGATTTCGGTGCCGCCTCCATACAAATCCAATACTGAAACTCAATTAGAGCTGCTCTACTTTGTAACGTTAATCAGAGACCCGCATCAATCTGAAGCCAATAAATATTGATAGTTACTCAATATTTATTGGCAATATATTCAAAATCACCGGTTTTATCAACTTATTTTTTGCATAGGAACTATACAGCGTTTAGGGCTAGAAGAGAAGAATATATAACTTTTAATATAACTTTTTTGCTTTAGGGGATTATGCTCGCATTTGTTGGATGGGGATTTGTCGGCGGAACAGTCAGAACTTGGCTGGCAGTGCTCTTAAGCAAACAGCAGCGTACGCTCCATTATGTATTTTCCGGTGTTGTTATGTTGGTCTCCATTTACATGCAAATCATTAATGCTGGAGTGTTAGATAGGTGAGCTACTTTATAAAATTGAGATGAGGAGATTAGAATGGCAAATATGAAGAATGAGACACATTACAAAATTTTGATTGTAGGAGGGGGCAGTGCCGGAATTACGGTTGCAGCCCGTCTCCTGCGTGAATCTCGCACTCTGAGCGGAAACATTGCCATCATTGACCCTGCGACGAAACATTATTATCAGCCATTATGGACACTTGTGGGAGCTGGCGAAGCTGACAAAACTGTGACACAAAGGGAGGAAGCATCCGTTATTCCGAGCGGAGCCGTGTGGGTACAGGATGCGGTTACCACATTTCAGCCGGATGAAAATGCTGTTGTAACAGCATCCGGAAAGAAACTGCACTACGAATATCTAGTTGTCGCTGCCGGGATTCAAATTAACTGGCATGAAATCAAGGGGTTAAAAGAGAGTATTGGAAAGAATGGGGTATGTAGTAATTACTCTTATGATTATGTTGATAGCACTTGGGAGGCGATCAGAAACTTTAAGGGGGGGACTTCCATTTTTACCAATCCGAACACGCCGGTAAAATGCGGTGGAGCTCCTCAAAAGATTATGTATTTGGCAGAAGATTATTTCAGAAAATCAGGAGTTCGCCCGCAATCTTCGGTTATTTTTGTTTCAGGTAGCCCATCCATATTCAATGTGAAAAAATATGAACAGGCACTAAATAAAATAATTGAACGAAAAGAAATCGAGACATGTTTTATGCATCATCTCATTGAAATTGATGGTGACAAGAAACGAGCGACATTTGAAAATCTGACCACAAAAGAGCATGTGGATATGCATTATGACATGATTCATGTGGTACCACCGATGAGCGCCCCTGATATTATCAAGAATAGTTCGCTCGCAGCTAGTAATGGTTGGCTGAATGTAGATAAATATACGCTGCAGCATGAACACTTTGACAATATATTTGGCATAGGGGATTGCACAAACTTGCCTACGTCAAAAACAGGGGCTGCAATTCGCAAACAAGCGCCCGTGCTTGTGCAAAATTTACTTCATCGGATGCGTGCCAAACAAATGGTTCATAAATATGACGGCTATACATCATGTCCACTTGTTACTGGATACGGGCGGCTTATACTGGCTGAATTCAATTATGATTTAAAGCCGCAAGAAACCTTTCCTATCGATCAATCCCGTGAGAGGTTCAGTATGTATGTATTGAAGAAAAACTTGCTTCCCGTTATGTATTGGAACGGGATGCTTAAAGGTATGATGTAATAACATTTCTAATAGGCATAACAAAACAAAAGTAAGTAAGACCCTTAAAAGGAGGATGATTTATGCTACTCAAGTATTTTTATGATGAGAAACTGGCTCAAGCTTCATACCTTGTGGGATGTCAGGCTACTGGCGAAGCGATCATTGTTGATCCGTCACGTAATATAGAACCTTATATTAAAACGGCTAGAGCACATGGTGTACGGATCGTGGGTGTAACGGAAACGCACATCCACGCGGATTTTTTATCTGGTTCACAGGAGCTAGCTTCAAGGCTTGGGGCCACATTGTATTTGTCTGATGAAGGAGGGGCGGACTGGAAATATGAGTACGCAACTGGGTATGAACACTGCTTTCTAAGAAATGGAGATGTATTTTCTATTGGAAATATGAATTTTGAGGTGGTACATACACCGGGACACACACCTGAACATATATCGTTGCTCGTAACAGATGGGGGTGCATCTACCAAGGATCCGCTCGGCATATTTACCGGAGATTTTGTATTTGTGGGTGATGTGGGGCGTCCCGACTTATTAGAAAAAGCCGTAGGGGTACATGGTTCCTCAGAAAAAATGGCACGCATGATGTTTCGGTCATTGCAACAGTTTAAAAACTTTCCAGACTATCTGCAAGTATGGCCAGGGCATGGAGCGGGCAGTGCCTGTGGAAAAGCGCTAGGTGCAATCCCGTCGTCAACCATCGGATATGAAAAACGGACAAATTGGGCATTGCAATATGATAATGAGGATCGCTTTATAGAAGCGCTGTTGGCTGGACAGCCGGAGGCCCCCCCTTATTTTTCAATGATGAAGCGGTTGAATAAAGAGAGAGCGCAGCAAATTCGTAGGATGGCAACACCACATCATATGGAGGTTTCAATAGATATTGTGCAGGAATGGACGGAACAGGGAATTGTCATTGATACGCGTCCAGCCAGTGAATTTGCCACCAAGCATATACGAGGGGTAATTAATATCCCTTATAACAAATCATTTGTAACTTGGGCGGGATGGTTGTTGGATTATGACCAGCATATATATCTTCTAGCATGCAATGCTGATGTGGCAGATATGATAAATGATCTCCAGTCCATTGGATTGGATCGCGTCATTGCAACAATGGAACCATATATCATTGAGCAGGCTGGCGAATCTGGTTCACGCGTTATGAAATATGAAGAAGTGACAATGGACATGATAGATGACGCAATTCAAACAGAAAGCATATATGTGCTTGATGTCCGAAGCATGGGCGAATGGGAGAAAGGCCATATTCCGCAGGCGAAGCATGTGATGCTTGGTCATTTACAGGAACAGGTACACAAAATTCCGCATGGTAAACCAATTTTGGTTTATTGCAAAACTGGCGGAAGATCCGCCATCGCTGCAAGCCTACTACAAGTTCATGGTTTTAAAGAAGTACAAAGCCTTGCAGGCGGTTATGAAGAATGGAGTAAACAGAAGAAGTTGCCACCCACTAGAGGTGCTAAATGAAATCTTTGAATTTTATCATCCATGCGAAAATTTTACCATGATTGCAAATGTGTAAATACTTATGATGAGAGGGTTTTTAAAAAATGTCCGCGGTATTAGGGGATTCAACCAAGGAATTCTATAAAAATAAGGAGATTTTATAAGAGAAATGGGTTGGCATGACAATTGCATATATAAAGAGGCAAGGTACACAAGCAAACATGAGAAGGAGAGATACTCGATGAAATATAATTTTGACCAAGAAATCCGTCGACTGAACACTGACTGCGAAAAGTGGGATGATCTTGAAAATCATTTTGGCGTAAAGGATGTTATACCGATGTGGGTGGCCGATATGGATTTTCAGTCTCCTCAACCTATCATCGAAGCATTAAAACAACGTGTGGAGCACGGTGTTTATGGCTACACGCTTAGACCGGACTCGTACATGGAATCCATTGTTGGTTGGCTGAAAAGAAGACATCGATGGTCCATTGAGAAAGAATGGATTACCCACAGCCCAGGAGTGATTCCAGCCCTATCGTTGGCGATTCAGTCCTTCACGCAGACAGGGGACAAAATAATTATCCAACCTCCTGTATACCATCATTTTGCTCGTGTAGTCCAAGCGAACGGCCGTGAAATTGTAAACAACCCGCTTAAGCTTGAAAATGGGCGTTATTCCATAGATTTCGAAGATCTAGAGGCAAAGATAGATTCATCGGTAAAAATGTTGATTCTGTGTAGTCCTCATAACCCGATCGGAAGGGTATGGAGCAAAGAAGAATTGACGAGATTGGGACAGATTTGTATGAAGCATAACATTCTCGTTGTCGCAGATGAAATTCATTTTGACTTTGTTTATAAGACACATACTCACATTCCTTTTGCCTCTATATCAGAAGAGTTTGCGAACCATTCTCTTACCTGTATTGCGCCAAGCAAAACTTTTAACCTGATGGGTGTACAGACGTCAAGTATCATTATTCCAAATCAGCAACTGCGCGATAGGTATGATCGAGAACTGAATACATTATCTATTGGTTCGCCGAACATATTTGGCGTTGTTGCGTTAGAGGCTGCTTACCGACACGGAGAAGAATGGCTGGATCAGCTTCTTGAATATTTGCAGGAGAATTTGGAGTTCACTCTGAATTACTTCAGCAAAAACATCCCGCAAATCAAAGTCATCCAGCCTGAAGGCTCATATCTTGTATGGCTTGATTGCCGGGAATTGGGAGTTGAAGAAATGGATCAATTTATGCTGCGCCGAGCAAGGGTTGCAATGAATGAAGGGCAGATTTTCGGTATGGAAGGTGAAGGGTTTATGCGGCTCAATATTGCTTGTCCACGTTCGATGTTGAAAAATGCTCTGGGTGGCATAGAAAAAGCTGTCTCCTCTTTGTGCAAAGCGTAGAAATTTATTTTATAATAAATTTATTTTATTATTTCATAAAGCGCAATAGCAGAGGAGGATAATATGGCAGGCTTTATCGGCATGCAGCAGTTTATTCAAGATTACGCTGAGAACACAGCAGGAATCCTTGGTCTGGATATAACCGTGCTTGATGAAAAGGGCGTTCGTATTAGCGGAACTGGCTACTATAAAGATCTCATTGGCAAAACGGCTCCGGAAGGCTCCTTTTTCAGAATGATATTGGAAACAGGGGAGCCTGGAGTGGTTTACGATGTGAAAAAAGATGAGTCGCAGTGTAGGAGTTGTAAATTCGTAAATCAATGCAAAGAACTCGCTACCATCGGGTTTCCTATTGTAAAGCAAGACAAACCAGTTGGCGTCATCGGCATGATTGGTTTTTCCCATGAACAAAAGGAGAAAATGATTATAGAATCAGAGAATCTGATCCAGTTTCTACGCAATGTTAGTACATTGTTAGTCAATAAATTAGCAATGCTGGACCCTGATAAAGAACCGGGTTGCAAAATTCAGGAAGAGATACCGATCCCCCAAAAAGCTATTTCTTTTGAAAACATTCTTGGTAAAGATTCCGGGCTTCAAGATGTTATTAAAAAAGCTAGACGGATTATAAACAGCCCATCCACTGTTTTGATAAGGGGAGATAGCGGTACGGGAAAGGAATTATTAGCCAAAGCGATTCATTTTGAAAGCAAGCGCCGAATGCATTCATTTGTGGCAGTAAATTGCGCAGCCATACCTGAGAGCTTGTTGGAAAGTGAGTTGTTTGGTTACGAGGGCGGATCATTTACCGGCTCGAGTCGGAATGGGAAAATGGGGAAATTTGAATTAGCGCACAAAGGAACCATTTTTCTTGATGAAATTGGTGATATGCCGCTTTTCTTGCAGCCAAAGTTATTACGGGTTTTACAAGAAAGAGAGATTGAAAGAATCGGTGGAAAAAAAGCAATCGAGATTAATGTACGGGTGATTGCAGCCACTCACCGAAACTTAGAGGAAATGGTGCGAAACGGTACCTTTCGCGAAGATTTATATTATCGTCTCAATGTCCTCCCTCTCCATACCAAACCTTTGAGAGAACGGCGTGATGATATAACTTTGTATCTCGAACATTTCATTCATAAACATTGTAAGGTCATGCAAAGGTATCCACTTAGACTTGACCCCATGCTGGAGCAATGGCTTATACGCTATGATTGGCCGGGGAATATACGTCAGTTGGAAAACGCCGTAGAATATATGGTCAATATGGCTGAATCAGATATAGTCGAATTCCATGATTTACCTGAATATCTGTTTCAACATGATCATCTCTCTGCCGATTGTAGAGGGTTAAGTTTGGAAGAAATGATTTCTGAATATGAAAAAGAAGTAATCCAGAACTATTTTCTGACTGAAAAATACCGAAATGATAAAGAACAAATTGCCCGGGAACTAAAGATTAGCCTGTCTACTCTTTATCGCAAGTTGGAAAAATACCAATTATGTTAACTTCTTAAAAGATTTCTATTTTACTCATTTAAAGTTACTTGAAATGAGAGAGTGCTCATATCAATTTCTCGCCTGAGTTTTTTGTGAGGACAAAAGCAGAAGGTAGAGGTATTTTAATAATTTACTGAAAGTTCTCTAAATAATCAAATAGATTATTCAAAAGAACAGCCAGATGAGCCTTGCATACAAAGTATTTGAACTATGAGTAAAAAGGGGGATACACTATGGGGAAATTAGAAGCAGAGATAAGTAACACCCTAGAAGAGCGAAATTCAAAAGGATCATTACAAAGGAAGCTGCAATCCAGACATTTAACGATGATGGCTATAGGTGGCGCTATTGGAACTGGATTGTTTGTATCCAGCGGATCGACGATTAGCACTGCGGGGCCGGGAGGAGCGCTTGCTGCATATATTCTGGTAGGAATCATGGTCTATTTTGTCATGAATAGTTTAGGAGAGCTATCGGCCTTCTTACCGGTCCCGGGGGCTTTTGACATCTATGCCTCAAAGTATATTGATCCTGCGTTAGGCTTTGCGTTAGGTTGGAACTATTGGTATACAACCGCGATAACGGTTCCTGCAGATTTGGTGGCCTCTACTCTTATTATGAAGTATTGGTTTCCGGACTCACCTTCTATCTTGTGGAGCGCACTTTTTCTGGGTTTGTTGCTAATCTTAAATGTTTTATCAGTCAAGGCATATGGGGAAAGTGAATACTGGTTTGCCGGTATTAAGGTCATCTCGATCATCGTATTTCTCGTTATTGGGGTTGCCATGATTTTTGGAATTATGGGAGGACATACGGTTGGGTTCAGTAACTTTACCCAAGGAGATGCTCCTTTCCATGGCGGGCTTGTATCTATCTTTAGTGTTGTGCTCATCGCGGGCTTTGCATTCCAAGGAACTGAGGTGATAGCGACGGCAGCCGGTGAAACCGAAAATCCATCGAAAAACGTACCGAAAGCAATTCGGTCAATCTTCTGGCGAATCCTTATTTTCTACGTGTTGACGATTTTTGTTATCGGTTTGATTATCCCTTATACGGATTCAAACCTGCTTAAATCCGGCGTTCAAAATGTATCTATCAGCCCCTTCACGCTTGTTCTTCAGAGAGCTGGGTTGGCATTTGCAGCTTCCGTCATGAATGCAGTGCTTCTTACGTCTGTTTTATCAGCAGCAAATTCAGCAATGTATGCTTCTTCACGTATGCTATGGGCACTGGCGAAAGAAGGAAAGGCACCACGAATCTTTGCACGGCTTAACAGGAAGGGAATTCCCATGTGGGCCCTTTGTACAACTGCTTTTATAGGACTTGCCTCTTTTTTGGCTTCCCTTTTTGGAAATGGTTCAGTTTTTATTTGGTTGGTAAATGCTTCAGCCCTTACCGGTTTTATCAAATGGTTCGGGATTGCCGTTAGTCATTACCGCTTCCGTAAGGCCTATGTAGCCCAAGGCAGAGATCTAAATGAATTGCCGTTTAAAGCCAAATGGTACCCGCTGGGCCCGGTTATCACGCTGTTATTTTTTGTGGTTTTCATTTTTGGGCAGACTCTTTTTTATGGAGATCAAATTAGCTGGGCAGAAATTATCGCCACGTATATAGGTCTTCCTATTTTCTTGCTTCTCTGGCTTGGTTATAAAATCATTAAGAAAACAAAAATAGTTCCTCTGATGGAGTGTGATTTTGAGCGCAAAGAATAAGAGGGAAGGCTTGTGATGAATGTAAGCGTTTTATTCAAAGGGGAATTAAATTCTATTCCGTATTAATAGTATTACCAAAAAAAAAAGAGGTGGTTTATATGATAATAGAAGCAATCATAACAAAAGAAGCCCCAAAGGCTATCGGTCCTTATTCACAAGGTATTAAGGCAGGAAATATAGTGTACACTTCAGGGCAGCTCCCAATTGATCCTGAAACTGGAGAAATGCCTGATAATATTGAGGAGCAAACAAGGATGTCATTGGAGAATCTTAAGAAGGTTTTAGAAGCGGCGGGATCAAGCTTACAGCAGGTAATAAAAACAACGGTTTTTTTAAGCGATATGAATCACTTTGCCGTGATGAATCATGTATATGGAGAGTTTTTCTCTGATAATTATCCAGCAAGAAGTGCGATTGAAGTTGCTCGTTTACCTAAAGATGCTTTTATTGAAATAGAAGCGTTGGCTATTATTTAATTATATATAAATGAAAAGGGAAGGCAGATTGATATTCTACTTTCTTTAATGTAAATATGGCCAGTCTTAAACAGAAAATTTCTGAGGAGTTTTAATATGAATTTAGCACAATTTCCTAGACAGCGATATACACCAACAGATACACCCATTGAGAAATTACATCATTTTTCCGAAGTTCTTGGTGGCCCTTCTATTTATCTTAAACGAGATGATTTACTTGGTCTGACGGCTGGGGGAAATAAAACAAGAAAACTAGAGTTCCTTGTTGCAGATGCATTGGATAAAGGTGCGGATACGTTAATTACATGTGGAGGCATTCAGTCAAATCATTGCCGCTTGACACTGGCTGCTGCGGTTAAAGAGAAAATGAAGTGCATACTTGTGTTGGAAGAGGGTCTTTCAAATTCTGAACCAGATTTTAACGGTAACTATTTTCTCTATCATTTATTGGGCGCTGAACAAATCAAAGTCGTGCCTAATGGAGCTGACTTAATGCAAGAAATGCAGAAAATAGCAAAAGAGGTAACAGAGAATGGACATAGTCCTTACATCATTCCGGTTGGGGGATCCAATGTCATTGGTGCAACGGGATATGTTGCTTGCGCCCAGGAGATCTTGGCACAGTCCTTTGACCAAGGAATTGATTTGAAAGCTGTTATTTGTGTAAGCGGAAGTGGAGGAATGCATGCGGGTTTGGTAGCCGGGTTTCATGGAAACCAAAGTGGAATATCAGTAATTGGAATAAACGTAAGCAGAGGAAAAGCTGAACAAGAGGAGAAAGTTTATCAGCTAGTTAAAGAAACTTTAGCACACATCGGCATTCCAAATTCAATTCCTCGTGAGGCCGTTACATGTTTTGATGAGTATGTCGGGCCGGGTTATGCTTTGCCTACACCTGAAATGGTGGAAGCTGTCAAGCTTATGGCAAGAACCGAAGGGATTTTGCTGGATCCGGTATATACGGGTAAAGCGGCAGCGGGGCTCATTGATTTAATACAAAAAGGCACCTTTAAGCCGGAGGATAACATCCTATTTTTACATTCTGGCGGCGCCTCATCGCTATACGCGAATACTTCTCTCTTTTATTGAAATTTGATTATTATATGGTGATAGTGTGAATCAAAAAAACAATAAAAATAGAAGGCAAGGGTAATATCCGGTTCTGGTTCTAAGATTCATTTATTTGAAAGAGGTATTTAGAATCAGTCCCATGCAGCCATAACAAATAGTTGATGAATGAACTTCATCTGATTTGGTATAGACTTGAACAATGTTTTCTCCTGCTGTGGGATAGAATATGATGAAAATTATCCCGTAAAAAGACTATTAAATAAGGTTTGTTTTGGTGCATTCGTCAAAAATGAGCTGGATGAAAATTTCCGGCTCATTAGAATCACAGTTTTCAAGAAAACATTCACCATAATGTACATGTCCTTTCCTTCCACATATTCAGTTTTCAGTCATTGGTTCAATCCCATCGTCTTCCAATAGAAAAGCTCCATTTGGCTAAGCTGCTTAAAGCTTAACCAAATGGAGCTTTTAAAGGGTATGTGGGATATCCTTTTTTTTTGTAAATGTAGTATATCTCTTGTTAAAATTTAATTCTATAATCGATATACGTTTTTTCTTTGTTTGGCATTTTATCGACAACTGGAGATTACATACGGAAAAACAGTTGTTTTTTTCTTTTCTTTTCATCAAATGCTAAAAGTCTCATCCAATAATTGATAAATGACAAGCATTAGAATGACATCGTTCCCTGTTGCTTTGTATTTAACTTGCTGTTCTATTCCAAATTAATGGCCATTAACCGTCATCAACATCTGATTGTAATCACTTACAAGTTCATCCCATAACAGTGGACCGCTAGTAGACCCTACAGCAATAGATTTATTCTTTTGAACCTAAGGATAAATAATATGAGAAGCGATAAAATGGGTTATCCTATAGCGATTTAAAAATTCTTTTGACCATTATGTCCGTTTGAAGATTTTCCATGTCATCTATTAAAAATAAGTATTCATAGCTTCCTGCCTTAACAGTTGCGAAAGAGCCAATCCATTAGGAGAAGCTCCCTTATAGTATTAGTATATTCAGTCAGAAATGAAATTCCCTCGTTTTTTAAATAGGCCGTTGGGGATCAATGGATGGAAACGAATTTATTCCTCAATTCCTCTTCCGTTACTTCGATCTTTCCTTTCAAATCTTCAGCCAGTAATACATAGCTTTTCACGCCAATGAATTCTGAATGTGATATTAAAAAGAATTTTGTTCCTTTTTTATACGCAGAAGGATCATCTTCAATCAATTTAAACATTTTCATCCTTTTTCCACCTTGGATATCATATTCGTAACGCATGTATTCATAACTGCCTTTTGAGTAGACTTAATTGCATCGAACAAGTTGAAAAGGAATTAGTTCACTACTAAGATACAACTTCTTCTTTTCACTTTTTATATCATTGATATTTATGGGCGGTCAACTATTTTTACTGGTAGAAACAAGAACCAGCTGGCATTGTCATTTGTTTGCGAATTATGATTATTCCTAACTTTCTGTGGAAGTGCCTATCGTTGAATGTTAAAATTCAGTTGGAAACAGTGATTCTTTATACATATGAAAGAGAAAAGAGAGGCATTGAATTTGTTAAAAAGGCTCTCAAAAAGTGTTTGGAAGGTGTGGAAATATTGAAACCGATCATATTTGATGTAGATACTGGGATTGATGATGCCATGGCGATGGCATATGCTTTAAATTCCCCTGAATTGGAAGTGCTCGGATTTACCACTTGCTTTGGTAACGTGCCCGTTGTTGAATCAACCCGCAATACGCTTGCCGTTTTGGAGAAATTAAATAGGCGCATTCCGGTTTTTGAAGGTGCTGACCAAACTTTGGTGCGCGGAAGGAAGAAGAGGTATCCCAAGCATGTACATGGGGAAGACGGGTTAGGAAATACCCTTCGGTTTGAACCAACCATCAATGCAGCACAAGGAAATGCAGTAGATTTCATTATCGATCAAGTGCAAAGCCGACCGCATGAAATCACGATTATTGCAGTTGGACCACTGACTAACATCGCATTGGCGATTAAAAAAGCCCCAATGACCATGTCCTTAGTAAAAGACGTCGTTATTATGGGCGGTGCCGTAAACGTACCAGGAAATGTAACCCCTTATGCTGAAGCGAACATAATATCAGATCCTGAAGCAGCACATCAGGTATTGACTTCAGGACTGCCAATCACCCTAGTGGGGCTTGATGTGACGCTGCAAACATATCTGCTGAAATCGAAGCTTGATGATTGGCGTGCCACTGGTAAGGAAAGCGCCGAATTTTTAGCGGAAATGACCGATTATTATATGAAAGCATATGAAAACTCTCATCCAGGTTTGGGCGGTTGCGCCCTTCATGATCCGCTTGCAGTCGGGGTAGCGATTGATTCAAGTTTTGTGAGTGCAGAATGGATGAACGTCAAGGTGGTGACCGAGGGTGAAGAAACAGGCAGGACAATCGGTCAAAAGGATGGCGAACCAAGAATCCGCGTCTGTACGAATGTGG
Organism: Peribacillus frigoritolerans; assembly: GCF_040250305.1. NCBI lineage: Bacteria > Bacillati > Bacillota > Bacilli > Caryophanales > Bacillaceae > Peribacillus > Peribacillus frigoritolerans. The sequence goes on from NZ_CP158190.1 coordinate 386,955, forward strand.
AAGGTGCTCGGTTTGTGAAACATTTCTTGGAACGGGTTATATGATATTGAATCATGTATTAATTATTAAGGCTGTCTCTTTTCCCAAAACCTTTGGGAAGAGATGGCCTGTTTCTGTTGAATAAATAGATCGGAGTCAGGCCGAATTATTATAGTGGCATTCAAGCTTTAATCAAACGTTTGATTAAAAGGAAAGTCTAAAGTCACTATTATTATGATGAAAACCATATTATTGGGTTGTGGTTCGGAAATATTGGGTATAAGGAACTTTTTTTACCATAAATAAGTAAAATTTTAAAAAATATTTAAAAAATGGGTTTGGAAATATGAAAAAACAGGTACATAGACTTTTGTAATGCCATATTTAGGGTTTTTTGCATAATCATAATTTACCATTTTTCGACTTTGTGGTTATTTATATGGCAGAAAATGTATGGTTCTATTAAAATGTACTATATAAGATAAAAGGAGGAGTTTTTTTCTATGTCACAAATTCGCGTAACACCTTCAGAACTGAAAGATGTAGCCAGACAATATGATAATGAGAGCCAACAAGTAACGGATATGATTGGTCGTTTAGATAGAATGAGAGATCATTTAACTGGTATTTGGGAAGGTTCTTCCAGTGAGGCTTTCGTAGGCCAGTACGAAGAATTAAAGCCTTCATTCATGGATATGGCTCGCTTGTTGAATGAAGTTTCTCAACAATTGAATAAATCAGCTCAAATCCTTGAAGACACAGATAATCAGATTGCTAGTCAAATTCGCGGATAATCATTAGGTCAATGAGATAAAGAAATTTCTAGGAAAAAGCGCCGCGACTCTTTATGAAGATCGTGGTGCTTTTTTGCTTTAAAGAGGTGGTTTCCATATATATTCAACTAACGATTGATTTAAACAGGTATACAGGGGAAGTATTTGATTTGCAAGTGTCGAATTACCGCTCCATCAAAAAGGTTGTGGAAATCATATGGCAGGTAAAGGATATTGCCAGTGCACCTAAAGAAGGCTATTGGGTGCGGGTCCAGAATAAAGAGTTCGTATGTTCAGGTTATGAAACCCTGCTTGATAGCGGAATTACGACGGGGGACCGCCTAGAGATCCTCTAATGGATTAAGTGTGGACTCTTTATAGGAAAAAAGTCTAAAGCCCTTTAGCAGGGGTAAAGGAGTTACATAAAATGGATGAGAAAAAATCCTCATATCTGGAGAAAAAAACAGAAGCTGCAATGATGAAGGATGATAATGGGCATTTGTTCGTTTTCCAACGGGCAAAATTATCGATGCAAGACCCACTGGAATTACAGCTTATTCATGAAGCGGATGATGCTCTCCAGAAACATATAGAAGTGACAGAGGACGAGGTGCAGATCAGAGTAAATCCACCAGCCTCTTTTTTTGTTTTTTCCAAAGCTAAAGATAAAAATCCATTGAGTAGATGGTTATCGTCTTATCAAATCTTGAAGAAAATCAGGAATCATGAATTGAGTCGCCTGCAACTTGTCGTTTGTCCGGAAAATATCGTTTTTGATTCAAGCTTGACCCCATATTTCCTGCATTATGGCGTAAAAGACAGTTTGCCTCCTTATGAGCATAATCAGGATGAGCTGTTTAAAGAAACGAAGGCAACGATTTCAGCGCTTGTGGATGGGCAGTATGCATTCGAAGAGTATCTGCTTTACCATAAAACCCTGAAACTATCGAGCGAATCACAAAGCATATTGGCAGCGGGGACTTGGGATGAGCTTTCCACGGTCATTCAAAATCGGATAGATGCTTTAGAGAAGGAAGAAAAAGCATTTGTGCATATCCCTGAAAAGAAATGGAAAACGGGCCGTTATACACTTTGGGGTACGGTGATCGTTCTAGTGCCGCTGCTATTGTTTACGATTTACACACTATTCTTCTCCCAACCTAAGCAGGATGCATATGTAGAAAGCGGTGAAAGCTTTTTAAATCAAAAATACAGTGAAGTCATTGACCGGTTGGAGAACTACGATCCGAAAAATATGCCTTATGTCGTTCAATATGAACTGGCGAAGTCCTACGTCGCTTATGAACCGTTGGGTGATGTCAGGAAGAAGAATGTAGAAAATGCAATCACTTTGCAGACTGATAGCCAGTATCTCTTATATTGGATTTATATAGGCAGGGGCATGAGTGAAGACGCGATTGATTTGGCGAGAATCATGGAGGATCGTGAATTGATTATGTATGGACTCGTAAATCTGAAAGAACAGATTAAGTTGGACGATAACCTTTCCGGGGAAGAAAAGGAAACGCAAATTAAAGAAGTCGATACGGAGCTATCCCAATATGAAAATGAACTAAAGGAATTGAAAAAGCAATTGGAGGAACAGCAAGATGAGAACCAGCCTTCAACAGAGTCTACTTTAGAGGACAAAGGCGAAACGGAAGCAAAGCCTGCTGTAAAAGAAGAAGCGGAAAACGAACCTGCTTCTGGTGAGAAAGAGGAAAGTAAGGATTCCTCCAATAAATCATCTGAAGAAAAAGAGAAAAGCAAAGAGTGAGCAATGGGCCTTTTGCGGAGGTGAGATTTAATGAGTTTATTATGGATTTATTCTAAGGGAAACTACCAATCCTATACGATCAAGGATAATCATAACGGTCCAATTACGATTGGGCCATCAAAGCAGGATACGATCACCATATATTCCATTACCTTTGAACATGGTCCTATCAAGCTGAATAAACCTGAAGGACTTGATGGATATGAGGTGTTTAGAGAGGACATGAAGCTTGGTGATATAAAGCCATTCCAGAGCTTCACCTTTCATGAAGGAGAAGAAAAGGTCGAGATTTATTATACGGCTGGGGAATTGGAAGAAAGCCTCTATTATATAGGCAACTTGAAAGAAATCACTTTATCGGCCAAGGCGGGAGCGACTATCCGTAAAGAAGGGCCCGTTTCCGGCAATGGGGTTTCCTTTGTGCTCCATAAAGGGCAGTGGCTACTCATGCCAAAGGAAAACTGCGGGATATTCCTGAATGGTGAAAGAGTAACGAAAGCTGTTCCCATTCAAAATGGTGATCTGATTTGCTGGCCGAATATGGTGCTGAGGTTGATTGAAGGCGACTTATTGATGATTCATAGTGCCGAGAGCTATGAAACATCTTTAGCTAAAATGAAGAAGCCAATCTCTGAAATGAAAAAAAACTATCCACAATTTCGCCGGACACCAAGGATGATCTACGAATTGCCGGATGAGAAAGTGACGATATCTTTTCCGAGCCAAGAATCGGAAGATAATAATAGAGGGTTATGGCTGATCCTTATGCCGCCTTTAATGATGCTAATCGTCATGGGGGTCATCACGGTCATTCAGCCTCGGGGCATTTTCATCATCATATCGATTGTTATGTTCACAACGACTTTAGTTACCTCGACGGTACAATACTTTAAAGACAAAAAGAAGCAAAAACTCAGAGAAGAAAAACGTCAACGTGTATATACAAGGTATTTAGAGCAGAAGAGGGAAGAACTGCAAGAGCTGTCTGAAAAACAAAAGAATGTGCTGTTCTATCATTACCCTTCCTTTGAAAGGATGAAGCTGCTGACTGACAGCATTAGCGACCGTATATGGGAGCGAACTTTGGAAAGTGAAGATGCTCTGCATTTTAAAATCGGAACGGCGACCATACCATCAAGTTATCAGGTGTCGGTAAATAGCAGTGATATGTCCAATCGGGATATAGATGATTTACTTGAGCAGTCGCAGGAACTTGTGGATGTATACAAAAACCTGGATGATCTTCCGTTATCGATCGATTTATCAAGCGGATCGATGGGCCTGGTCGGAAAGGAATCGATTGTTAAACGGGAGCTGCAGCAACTGATTGGGCAACTGGCCTTTTTTCATAGTTATCATGATGTTCGCTTTGTGGCCATTTTTCCGGAAAAGGATTATCAGGAATGGGAATGGATGAAATGGCTCCCTCATTTTCAATTGCCGCATGCCTATGCAAAAGGCTTTATATATAATGAGCAGTCACGTGACCAGCTGCTGACCTCGATTTATCAGCTATTGAGGGAAAGAGATTTGGATGAGAACAAAGGGAAGGTGAGATTCACTCCCCACTTTGTCTTTATTGTCACGGATCGTAATTTAATTGCGGAGCATGTCATATTGGAATATTTAGAAGGTAAAACAGACGATTTAGGCATCTCGACGATTTTTGCAGCGGATGCAAAAGAGAGTTTGACGGAAAATGTCCATACACTAGTGAAGTATATCAATGATTTTGAGGGTGAGATTCTCATCCAGCAAACGAAGGCCGTTCATACTCCATTTACACTTGATGCACATTCAAAAGAAGGGAATGAGCGTTTTGCACGTACGCTGCGTTCACTTGATCATCAAAAAGGCATGAACAATTCCATACCAGAAACGGTATCATTCCTGGAATTATTGAAAGCTCGTGAAGTGGAAGATCTGCCTATCGGCCAAAACTGGCGGACCAATCAGTCTTCCAAATCCTTGGCTGTTCCCATTGGATTGAAAGGGAAAACGGATAGGGTTGAATTGAATTTGCATGAAAAGGCGCATGGCCCCCATGGTTTGGTTGCTGGAACGACAGGATCGGGAAAAAGTGAATTACTGCAAACCTACATCCTTTCATTAGCCGTTCATTATCATCCACATGAAGTTGCCTTTTTGCTCATTGATTATAAAGGCGGGGGAATGGCACAGCCATTCAGGCAGATTCCGCATCTGCTGGGAGTCATTACGAATATTGAGGGGAGCAAGAACTTCAGTGCAAGGGCACTAGCCTCCATCAATAGCGAATTGAAGAAACGCCAGCGCATGTTTGATCGATACGAAGTCAATCATATCAACGATTACACGGATTTATACAAAGAAGGCAAAGCGGATGAACCGTTACCGCATTTATTTTTGATATCAGATGAGTTTGCGGAACTTAAAAACGAAGAACCTGATTTTATCCGCGAATTAGTGAGTACGGCGCGAATTGGACGGAGCTTGGGAGTTCATTTAATTCTTGCTACACAAAAGCCGGGCGGTGTTATTGATAACCAGATTTGGAGCAATGCCCGCTTTAAAATTTCCTTGAAAGTGCAAGATGCCAATGATAGTAAGGAAATTCTTAAAAATAGCGATGCGGCAAATATTACTGTCACCGGACGGGGATATTTGCAGGTAGGAAATAACGAGGTTTATGAATTGTTCCAGTCTGCGTGGAGCGGTGCACCATATTTAGAGGATACGGTTGGATCTGAGGATGAAGTGGCACTAGTCACGGACCTTGGACTTGTTCAAATCTCAAATGTAACGGAACAAACCACTAATAAGAGGAAAGAAAAGATTAGTGAAATTGAAGCCGTGGCGGACCGAATTGTGGCGACACAGGAAGAAATGGAGATTAAGAAGTTGGCAAGCCCATGGCTGCCTCCTCTTTCAGATCGCTTATCGAGAAATGCTGAAAGAAGCCTGACGATGAATCAAATCCACCTGGGAATGAAGGATGAGCCCGAATTGCAGAGCCAGACAAATTATGTCTATAACTGGATTGAAGATGGGAATGTTGGTGTTTTTGGTTCTTCCGGGTACGGCAAGTCAACCACCGTATTGACACTTCTCTTTAGTTTTGCAGATCAATTCAGTCCTGAAGAATTGCATTATTATATTTTCGATTTCGGGAATAGCGCTTTACTGCCAATGCGCCAGCTGCCTCATACTGGGGAATACTTTAGGTTCGATGAGCTAAGGAAAATCGAAAAATTCATGTTATTCATGAAGGCGGAAATGGAAAGGCGTAAGCAGCTTTTTTCAGAAAAGGAGCTTAGTAACATAAAGCTTTATAATGCATTAGTGGAAGATAAATTGCCGATTATTTATATCGTGGTAGACAATTTTGACTTAGTGAAAGATGAGATGCAGGACCAGGAAGCGCAATTCGTTCAGTTTGCACGTGATGGACAATCACTTGGAATATTCATGATTTTAACGGCAACGAGAATCAATGCGATTCGCCAGCCGTTAATGAATAGTCTTAAGACGAAGGTCGTCCATTACTTAATGGACAGTTCGGAACAATATTCGGTTTTGGGAAGAACCCCTTATGAAAATGAACCTGTTCCGGGAAGGGCGTTAGTGAAGAAGGACCAAACCTATCTCACGCAGGTTTATCTTCCAGCCGATGGAGCGGATGATATAGCCGTTTTGGAAGAAATGAAACAGGCCGTGGCAGATCATAAGGTCAAATATAAGGAAATGGCCAAGCCGCCGGCGATTCGGATGTTACCGGCACGTCTTGATTCCAGCAGCTTCAAGAGTTACTTCTCACAAGCCATTAAGAAGGATTCCATTCCAATCGGTCTTTCAGAGGAAAGCGTTACGCCTGTTTTGTTGGAGTTGAATTCCAATCCATTCCTGCTTGTCGTAGGACAGTCACGTAAAGGGAAAACGAATGTCCTTAAAGTGCTGCTGGAATCGTTGCTTACACAGACAATAGGGGAAATTGGTTTATTTGACGGAGTGGATCGTGGCCTATCTTCTTATGCCTTAGAGGAAAAGGTGCGCTATTTGGAGACAAAAGATCAGATAACCGAATGGCTCGATCATATCACTGGAATATTTGAAGAACGTGAACGAAGTTATCTAGCGGCATTGGAAATGAAACCGATGAAGCAACTGGAATTCCCAACGATCATGTTTGTCATAGATAGCATCTCAAGGCTCCAACAAACGATCGACGGCAGGATTCAGGATAGGATCAGCGGTTTGATGAAACAATACAGCCATCTTGGGTTTAGTCTGATTGTCGCTGGAAATGCCAACGACTTCACCAAGGGATATGATTCGTTGACAACCGAATTGAAACAAGTCAGACAAGCTGTTTTGCTTATTAAAAAATCGGACCAAAGCTTGTATACCCTCTCTTATTCAAGAAAAGAAGAAGAAATACAGCCGGGTTACGGATACTTTGTGTTGAATGGCCAGGAGAGTAAAATCCAAATTCCACTAAGTGAAGAAAGAAGGAGAGTGCAAGAGAGTGTCTGAAAAAATAAAACCGATGCTGTTAATCGGTAAAATACTGGTGATCTTAGCGCTGCCAATCCTGTTTTTTTCTTATATTGGTCAAAATCCAATGAAAAAGACAGAAACGGCTTCTCGTGAAATCGCCATTGTTAATGAAGATAATGGCACTGAATTTAACAATAATCCCATTTATATGGGCTCAGAGCTTGTTACTACACTGGACAAGGATTCTGAATATGAGTGGTTTGTGGTAAATAGGAGTACGGCGGAAAGTGGACTTGCAAATGAAAAGTATGATGCAGTCATATATTTTCCATCCGATTTCTCAGAGAATATTTATACATTCGATGATGAACAGCCTATCAAGGCGGGGATTAAGTACAAGGTACAACCTAGTTTGAATGCAGAGAACATGGAAAAGGTACAAAAGGAATTAGAGAAGACAAAGAGCAAAATGAATAAGCATATTTCAACACAGTATTGGAGCTATGTTTCCCAATCAGTCGAGGACATCCGTAAGAAGTTCGATAATGTCCTTGCTAAAGAAATCGCTTTTCAAAACACGATGTATGAGTTTTATACTCCAAGCTCGGAAAGCCTTGCCGGCGAAATCAAGCAGCATAAGGACATGCTTGAAGGAGTTTTTGCCGAGACGAAGGATGCTGGCAAAACAAGTAATGAAACAATGGATGAAATAGGGAACACGAAGACTCAAATGGCTTCCTTTGTGAAAGATGTAGTTTCTTTTGAGGAATATCAAAAAGCTCAAAGTATCCTTTTTGAGAAAACCTCTGCCCAAAATCAGCAGCTTGTCAAGGAGAGTGTACAATCATATGACAAGGTGCTGAATGAGGGCAACCAAACAATACCTGAGATTCAGCAAGGGATGAATACGAAATACAGTCTTAATGATCAAGGCATTAGTGAGAATGTTGGAATCATGCAGCAGAAGCTCGATTCCAGCAGTAATGAATTGGAACAATTTTCAACAAGCATGAAGGATAAACAAGTAGAACAAATTACGAAAATCACTCAAGATCAACAAAGCTCGATTGAACAATTGAAACAATCGGAAGAGGCTGGTCTTGATAACCTTCAGTCTACCTTGCTTGCGCAAAGAGGGAATCTTGCAAGCAGCTCTGGTGATGGGGAGGTTATTGGTGAAGGAACGAAGCCTATGGAAGATATTGAAACGGAAACGGGAAAAGGTGAATCGGTTGCCGCACCTGAAAAGAAGGATCCGATTGATGAACTGTCACTGCAGGTATTGCTGGATCAAATCACTGGGATTAACACGGCACTTGAAAGTTTGGTGCCGGCAGAAGGAAGTGAAGGAGCTGCTGAACAAATCAACATCCTTACAGCGGAACTCCAAGCGGAAATCAATAATCTCAGCGGAACGGTAAACGGCAGAACGGGAAATTATAACCAAGTGATCACGGAGTTTAATACACTGGTAGATTCATATAATGATCTGCTGACGCAGTTTACGCAATTACAAGCTGATTATAATGAACTCGGCACGAATTATAAGGATTTAGGTGACCAATGGAAAAAGTCACAGGAAGATATTCAAAAATTACAGGATATCCAAAGCATGACAATCGACGAGGCCATTGCAGAAATCAAGACTCTCGAACAATCACTTCTTGAAAAGGTGGGGGGAGAAAGGCGAGCGGTGCTGGTGAAGGCCTTTGAAAATCCTATCACGAATCGGGATTCAACTACCCTCCTTGCCTATTACGGTTCACTCTCATCTTATGGTGAATTGGCTGAAAGAGTCACGGAAGCAAATGTAGATAAGGTATTTGCAGCCAATATAAAAGAATTGGAAAACTTGAAAAATGGGGTTTCCGGAAACGTAGATGAAGAAGCGAAACTCGTTAAAGCCAGTTTAGCAGGAGTCAATGAGAACTTCGGAATGTTCTCAGATTCCATTATTGGTTATATGAAAGAATATGATGCTAACGTTGAAACGGGGCAGAAAGCTACTTTAGCTGAATTAGCGGCAATTACCGGCAAGGCCCAAGAAGTGTCTGCCAATTTGTCAGATCATATGGAAGTTCCTGAAATGGAGGCCGAACAGCCAGTTAACCTTGATGGAGAAATGTTTGTATCACTTCAAGACAATACGGCAACAACTGTCGGCTTCATTTCCGAGCTTGTCAATTCTGTAGCGGAACGGCAGGACACTGTCACGAAGGATACAGCAGACCTGCAAGCGAAAGTGGGGTCAGTACAGGAAAGGGCCGATCAGCTTAATGATAATTGGTCCCAAAATGTAGACTCGACCGTAAAAATAAAGACGGACGTCTATAGTGTCTTGAATAACACTCTAGTCGATGATCAGGAGAACGGATATGTGTACGAATATTTAGCAAATCCCGTACAAATCAGCGGGGAAGTCCTGCATCAGGAAAAGGTTAATATCCCGCCGATCGTCATGTTGGTGATCATACTCATATCTGGGTTATTGATCGGTTTCTTCCTGCATCATTATGAAACCATTCCAATGATGGTCCATGCGGCCTTGTTTGCCTTATTGAATCTGATCGTAGGTTTAATCATCAGCATGTATGGTTTGAAGATCTATCCACTGGGAGATATGCAGGAGATTAAATGGACCGTTTTCACCGTCCTGCTTTTATTCTTCTGTTCAGCGTTTACCCGGCTTGCCTTCTCGATTGGGCCGTTTGTCGGTGCTATCCTGGTGATTGGTTTGATCAGTTTCTTTACCATTCCATTATTGGATTTAATCATGCCTAATTTCAATGTAGACCACCCGGTTGCAGATGTATATATGTCCATTCAATTCGGAAATCAGTCGGCATTCATTCCGGCTAGTATCATCTTGATTGTGCTGACGCTTATTGCAACGATCATTCCATATATAGTGAAGCGTCTTACAGAAAGAAGAGCAATGGCCCATGAAGTGGAATAAATACGTAATGCCTGTCTTGCTCATCCTGTTTTTTAGCCATGCACCTCATGGCGGGGCGGAAGATGAACCCATGGTGGAGCCCAATGAATATCAAGAAAACGATATTGATATTCAAACTGAGTATTTCCATGAAGAAGGATTGTTGGATCAGAAGCGGAAACTGCCTGAAGAACAAAAGGACCTCACTTTTGAAAGAGGGAAATATGATGTCATTGACTCGGTGGAGGACTCATTGTTTCTGTCTCCGGTAACGGGGAATCAAAATAATACCATCGCTTCAAAAGCGGATCAGCTTGGATTATTCTCGGAGGTCGACGTTCGAACGAGAAGCAAAGAAGAAACAGAGCCTTCCCTTAATTTTGACCTGACGATATTGCTTGGCATCGTTTTGGCACTTTTGGTCGTTTGTTTGTTTTTTATCCTTATCCCGAAAATGGGGAAACTGAATGGAGAGGTTAAACGAAAATGAAAAAAGCCCGATTCCTGGCATAAGTCAGGAATCGGGCTTTTTTGCTACATATCCATAACGGTTTTAATAAGCCCTAAAAGAAGGGCGGCTGCGAAGATCAAAATGAAGAATTTTTTATACATGATCAGTACCTCTTATATCTTATGAGTGGATTGCATTCATTTTAGCATAAACAGAAAAAGAATATACAGATCAGAGGGGCGTGACTTGCCCTAAAGACCGGAGAGGGAAATTATGAAAAGGTGGATAATTGGAGTTTGCCTGCCGTTTTTTTATGGCTTGTACAATTTGGACGTTGATTTCCGCTCAAGAAACTCGCTTTCCGCGGGCGGTCCGGGAGCCTCCTCGGCTTGCGCCTGCGGGTCCCTCAGGAGTCTCGTACCTTCCTCTTGTTATAACATATAGAAACCATATACCTGAGGACTGGCGACCATATGTGTCAGAAGCACATCATCTGCGTAAACATCAAGATGTAAAACCTAAATATCCAAAACGCAAAGAAACGATTAAGCATGTATTCGCTGATGAAAATGAAAGCATGGTATTCGTTGGAATACTATTAGGGGACTTAAAATATTGTCGATACAGACGCTGCTTATTTTCGCTTTCAATATGACAAGGACCAAAAATGGCTTAACATAGTCGATCGTAGAGCCCAATTCTCTTAACTGCCAAAATTGGAATTTCAAAAGGGGTTCGGAATTTTTTAATTCCGAACCCCTTTTGTCTGTAAACTGCGATGCGCCGATTTATCGGCACATCCTATCGGTTAATTGAACAAGTCAGGATAAACAGTCTTTGCTGCGAGTTCAACAGCGTGACATGACATTTTCGTTCAACAAATGGACGTCATCGTTGGTTCATATTCACTTAGCAACAGTTTAACATTCCTATTTCATTAAGTAGCATTAATATTTTTAATACAAATTCGTTTATGGTTTACCGATTATCTAGTAAACTTACAATGTAAGGTTTAATTGGAGCTTAATGTAAATAAGTGATATAGAGAAGGTATGAAATAGATGTGAATCCCGGGAGGTAGAGAATGATTTATAAGCAGGTCAATCAAAAACTGGAAATGGTTCTAAGGAATATCGAAAAGGTGATTATTGGAAAACGGGATATAGCGGAACTAAGCATCGTGGCACTCCTTTCTGGCGGACATGTCTTATTGGAGGATGTTCCGGGCGTCGGAAAGACAGTCATGGTAAGGGCACTGGCAAAATCAATAGGTGCAAGCTTTAAGCGAATTCAATTTACACCTGATTTACTTCCTTCTGATGTTACCGGTGTTTCGATCTTCAATCCTAAGGAACAAGAATTCATTTTTAGGCCAGGTCCGATAATGGGACATATTATTTTAGCCGATGAAATTAACCGGACCTCGCCGAAAACTCAGTCTGCATTGCTTGAAGCCATGGAAGAGGCAAGTGTGACGATTGATGGTGTCACAAGAGGATTGGAGAAGCCGTTCTTCGTAATGGCGACGCAAAATCCGATCGAGTACGAGGGAACATATCCGCTTCCGGAGGCTCAATTGGATAGATTCCTATTAAAAATGAAAATGGGCTATCCCGGTGTGGAAGAAGAGATAGAGGTTCTTCATAGAGCTCAATACACGGCACCGCTTGAGGAGCTGGAATCCGTCATCACCTTGAATGAATTGATAGAATTACAGGCTGAGGTAAAAGCGGTGATAGTGGATGACACAATAAAACGATACATTGTTGAATTGGCGAATCAAACACGTTCGCATGAAGGGGTCTATTTAGGGGTGAGCCCGCGTGGATCGATAGCATTGATGAAGGCAGCCCAGGCTTACGCGCTGATCCAGGGCAGGGACTATGTCCTGCCGGACGATGTTCAATATTTAGTTCCATTCGTATTTTCCCACCGGCTTATTTTGAAACCTGAAGCGAATTATGATGGCTTCGATGCTGGAATGGTGATACATGAAATTGTCGCGACAACACAAGTGCCAGTGAAGCGGGCTGTGACCTAATGCGCAAATTCATCAACATTTTAAGAGGAAATATGAGTGTGATCGGACTTGTATTACTCATGACCGTTTCCTTTTGCTATGCCATGTTTCAAGGCGGTTTTGTCAGTTGGTTCATTTTTTATTCATTTTTGCCGTTTTCTGTGTACGCTTTGATTCTGCTGTTTTATCCGCTGCATGATTTTACCGTTGAGAGAAAGGTCAATAAAAGGGAATGCCAGGCCGGCGAATCTGTTGAGATAGCATTGACGTTTACCCGTAAAAATCGGCTGCCCCTATTATTCATGGTGGTAGAGGAGGAATTGCCTCAGAAGATGGAAGATAGGGGACTCCAAAGGAAAATAATTATCTTTCCGGGATTCAAGCGTACCTTCAGCATGTCATATACCTTGGGAAATTTGCAGCGCGGAGAGCATTCGTTTCAATCGATCCGCTTTTGGATTGGGGATTTTTTCGGGCTAGTCGAAAAGGAAGCGATATATAGTTCACCTTTGAAAATAACTGTTTTTCCTCGTTATCATGAGCTTGCCTACAGTGATCTTGATCGAGTGTTCAATCAGGGGGCAGTGGTTTCAGCAAAGAAAACACAACGGGAACATTCAGTTGTCTCCGGGGTAAGGGAATATCAGCCAGGCGATCAGCTGTCATGGATTAACTGGAAGGCGACGGCTAGAACGAGTGAAATCATGACGAAGGAATTCGAAGTGCAGAAAAACCGGGATATATTCATCATGCTTGATGAAAAGCCGTCGGATTTATTCGAAGAATCCATTGAAATGGCTGCTTCCATTGCACACGCCCTGTTAAAGAAAGGCATGGAAATTGGGTATGTGAGCAGGAGATCGAGGTTAATCATACCGGCAGCAGCGGGCAATAACCAGAAACGAAAGATTTTTAACCGACTTGTTAAAGAAGAGCCGAGAGTGGCAAACGATTTGAACGAAAATGCCAGGAAGGGAATTCTTCCGGCAAATGCTGCTGTGATATTCATCGTTTCAGACTTAACCTTAGAAAAGGTGGACATATTGAGTGCTTTCCGGCCTAAACAGGGATTAATGTTATGTATGAAGAAACAGGCGGATCTTACTGATGAGGAAAGGCTGTCAAGCTCTGCAGCTGTTTCGAGGGGGATAAAGGTCAGCTTTTTTGAACATGGCCAACTTAAGTCTGACAGATCAGAGGTGATGGCGAAATGAATGTCACCACCGAAAAGTTGGAAAGCTTCATGCACGTACTCATGTATGTATTTGGTCTGTTGTTGATTACTGAATGGTTGAGGCCTGTCGATAAACTCACAGATACAGGTAATATCATCATTTTTATCGTATTTTTGCTCTATTCCCTGCTACTGCATTATTTCCGCATACATTGGTCAATCCGGTTTATTCTCATTAGTGCTTATATAATGATTTCATTACAGTTCCTCCATTCAAAAGGCGCTTTATTTCAATTATCATGGCTGAAAGAAGGATTCCTAGCGGATTTTACGGCCAATCTTGGTTTTATATATGATGGTAATTGGGAGTTGATCACAAATCCATTTCGAACGTTTCTATTTTTTGTCCTTCTGTGGCTTGTAACGTATTTGATTCATTACTGGGTGATGGTAAGACAAAGCATTTTTTTCTTTTTTATGTTAACGGTGATTTTTATATCTGTACTTGACACATTCACTCCCTATGTGGGGGATAAGGCAATGATTAGAATCATCATCATCGGGTTCTTGATGCTAGGCCTGCTGTCCCTGCTGCGACTTACGATACAGGAGCGGATCAAGTTTTCGATGGCTTCCGTCAATAAGTGGATCTTAATGCTGACCGGCATGATATTGGTGAGTGTCCTTGTCGGTTTCACTGCCCCAAAGCTCTCTCCGCAGTGGCCTGACCCAGTGCCTTATATTACCTCTTATTCTGATAAAGCGGGGAAAGAAGACGGTGGTTCGAAGCGTAAAAGTGTCGGATATGATGAAGACGATTCGGATCTTGGCGGATCGATAGAGCCGGATGGTTCCATCGTTTTTTATAATAATGCTCCTGCAGGACATTACTGGAAAGTCGAAAACAAGGATATTTATACCGGTAAAGGGTGGGTTTCCATACTGGAAACGGACTTTCACACTTTTTCCAACGGGCAGGACATTGCATCTTTAGATATTTACGACGTTCCTGAAGTGGTGACGACAGAAGAAATGACGGCAAAAGTGTCCATGACGGAATCATATTCCCATATCCTTCATCCGCAGTCCGGGTATTTAAAAAAGATTGAGGGCAAAAACGGGATGGATTTCAAATATTATGAGGGTATGGACAAAGTAATTTCTGAAAAGGATAATGGCGAACGACTGTCCATGAAAGAGTATGAGCTGGTCTATGATATGCCGAGTTTTGATATAGCTGAGTTAAGGAAAGTAACGGAACCTGACGATTCAATGGATTTATTAATGGAAAAGAACACGCAGCTTCCAGAGGGAATGCCAAACCGGATATATGAATTGGCATCCCAGCTTACAAGGAATGAAAAGAATTGGTACGATAAGGCAAAAGCCATTGAGGATTATTTTGACGGGCATGAATTCATTTATTCTAAGGACGATATTCCGTATCCTGAGAGCAACCAAGATTATGTCGATCAATTTTTATTCGAGACACAGATAGGGTATTGTGATAATTTTTCAAGTGCAATGGTCGTTTTACTCCGTGCTGCCAATATACCTGCCAGGTGGGTAAAGGGCTACACGGAAGGGGAAAAATCAATCCTTGATGGCGAATCCGTTTATAAGGTGACCAATAATAATGCACATTCCTGGGTCGAGGTTTATTTTTCAGGGATAGGCTGGGTTCCCTTCGAGCCGACAAAGGGTTTCAATGGGGAAGTTGAATTTTACGATTCGGAATTGAAACAGGAAGCGATCAAGAAGCCTGAAGAAACTCCAAATAATGAAGAGCAAACAAAGAAAGAGACCAGGGAACGCCAGGATACACCCGATAGGGAAACTCAATCATCCGAGAAAACTGGTATCAGGAACATGGATGGGTTCTTAAAATGGACTGCCAGCTCATTGTCAGGTGCATTGATTCTCGCTTCTATTGGTTATTTCTTCAGAAGGAGGTGGATTCCTCATCTGCAGATACTTCGTTATAGAAGGAAAACCGGTGCTCATTTCTCGACAGCCTATTTAATTTTATTGAAACAATTAAAACGAGCTGGTTTAGTTCGTCCGGAGGGGCAAACCCTAAGGGAGTACGCCGCCTATGTGGATGCAGTGTACGATACGGATGAGATGAGTGAATTGACGGCTGGATACGAGTTAATGATATATCGTGGAGACGTGGAAGATGGCGAATGGAAGCACTTTCAAAAAGGTTGGGAAAGCTTAATGAGAAAAACTAGCTCTTGACCAGGTTTTTATTATATTGATACAATAACAAAAACTAACTTAAACTAATATATCCTTCATATATCCTCGATAATATGGATCGAAAGTTTCTACCGAATCACCGTAAATGATTTGACTATGAAGGCGGATTTTAACAGGAAAGCTGAAAATCTGCCTTCGTCTATACTTTTTCTGTATTTTTGAGGGTGGATTTTTAGTTTTTCTTTTTTTATGATAATATTTTTTATAAGAAATTATCACTCGATTTTATGAGTGAATTACATTGATAGAGGTGACGTTTGTGCCGGGGAAAACAGAATTGCAAAAAAACCAGGAAATGATCGTAGTACTTGATTTCGGAAGCCAATATAATCAATTGATCACTCGTCGTATCCGCGAATTTGGTGTGTACAGTGAGCTTCATCCTCATACAATTACTGTAGAAGAAATCGAGAAAATGAACCCAACGGGAATCATTTTCTCAGGGGGTCCGAATAGTGTTTATGATGCAAATGCATTTGGTTGTGATGAACGCATATTCGAAATGGGCCTTCCGATTTTCGGTATTTGTTATGGCATGCAGCTTATGACTAAACATTTTGGCGGTAAGGTGGAACCAGCGAAAAACCGGGAATACGGAAAAGCGACACTTGCCATCCAAAATGAGTCTAAGTTATTCAGTGACCTGCCGAAAGAACAAATCGTCTGGATGAGCCATGGTGATTTAGTTGTGGAAACGCCTGAAGGTTTCCAAATTGATGGGACGAACCCGTCTTGCCCAATTTCGGCTATGAGTGACGAGTCACGTAAATTGTATGCCGTGCAATTCCATCCTGAAGTCCGTCATTCCGTATACGGTAATGACATTTTGAAAAATTTCGTATTCGGCGTTTGTGGCTGCAAAGGTGACTGGTCAATGGAGAACTTCATTGAAATAGAGATGGAGAAAATCCGCCAAACGGTCGGAGATAAAAAAGTGTTATGCGCATTGAGCGGCGGTGTGGATTCATCCGTTGTTGCTGTATTGATCCATAAAGCGATTGGCGATCAGCTGACATGTATTTTCGTTGATCATGGATTACTTCGTAAAGGGGAAGCCGAAGGTGTAATGGAAACATTCAGGGAAGGTTTCAATATGAACGTAATCAAGGTCGATGCAAAAGAACGTTTCCTATCGAAACTTGCTGGCGTTTCAGATCCGGAACAAAAACGGAAAATCATCGGTAACGAGTTCATCTACGTATTCGATGACGAAGCAACGAAGCTTGAAGGAATTGATTTCCTTGCACAGGGTACACTTTACACAGACATTATTGAAAGTGGTACGGCCACTGCACAAACAATTAAATCGCATCACAACGTTGGCGGTCTGCCGGAAGATATGCAATTTAAATTGATTGAGCCTTTGAACACCCTGTTCAAGGATGAAGTGCGTGCACTTGGTAGTGAAATGGGCATTCCGGATGAAATCGTTTGGCGTCAACCATTCCCGGGTCCAGGTTTAGGTATTCGTGTATTAGGTGAAATTTCAGATGAAAAACTTGAAATCGTTCGTGAATCTGACCATATCTTACGTGAAGAAATTAGAAAGAATGGTTTGGAACGTGAAATTTGGCAGTACTTTACGGTGCTTCCTAACATTCGAAGCGTAGGGGTAATGGGCGACGCGCGTACGTATGATTATACAATCGGGATCCGTGCGGTTACATCCATTGACGGAATGACTTCCGATTGGGCAAGAATCCCTTGGGATGTACTTGAAATCATCTCAACGAGAATCGTTAATGAAGTAAACCATGTAAACCGTGTAGTTTATGATATTACGTCTAAGCCACCTGCAACGATCGAGTGGGAATAGTAGATTAAAACCATCCAATCAGTGAAGGAATTAACCTTCACTGATTTTTTTTGTTGAAATAGTATTTGAAAATGTAGATTACTTACATTTTACGTATGTTGGCGAAGATATAGCCATAATAATTAAGGAATATATAGCGAAACGCGAACATTGCCTAAAATTACATAAAAAATATTCGTTTGATATATTGACGATTATTTTGGTGACTGATACACTATACCTATAATAATAAAAAAACATAATTGTCGTATAATATTGGGGATATGGCCCAAAAGTTTCTACCAAGCTGCCGTGAACGGCTTGACTACGATGTGGAAGATTGGCGTGTATGGATAAACCGCCACTTCTTTACATGACCGCAGTCAAGCCCCGTTCGTAAGCGAATGGGGCATTTTCTGTTGGCACGATTTTATGATAGGGGAGACTCATAATGAAAAATTATTTTCGGTTTAACGAGCTGGGAACTAATTATCGCCGTGAAATACTTGGTGGACTAACTACTTTCCTTTCAATGGCATATATCCTGGTTGTAAACCCTGTAATGCTGACTTTACAAAGCATCGAGGACTATCCGGATGAATTGAGAATGGACTACGGAGCGGTTTTTGCAGCGACCGCCTTGTCTGCCGCAATCGGCTCGATATTGATGGGACTCATAGCCAGGTATCCAATCTCGCTCGCTCCAGGTATGGGTTTGAATGCTTTCTTCGCTTTTACCGTTGTGCTTGGCTTTGGAATTCCTTGGCAGACTGCTTTAACAGGAGTTTTGATTTCAGGTATTATCTTCGTTTTGCTTTCCCTATCGGGAATACGTGAGAAAATCATTAATGCAATTCCAGTCGAATTGAAATACGCAGTTGGTGCCGGTATCGGTTTATTCATTACTTTTGTAGGGTTTCAGAATGCTGGAATCATCACGAATGATGACAGCGTTCTTGTTGGACTGGGAGACTTGACATCAGGTAATACATTATTGGCTGTGTTCGGGATTGTCGTAACCGTCATTTTGATGACGAGAGGTGTCAAAAGCGGCGTGTTCATAGGGATGGTCATTACAGCCATTGCAGGGATGATCTTTGGACAAGTTCCGGTGCCGGAGAAAATAATCGGTGCCGTTCCTAGCATAGCGCCTACATTTGGGGTTGCGTTCGATGCCTTTGGAAATCCCGGTGATCTCTTCACTGGTCAAATGTTAATCGTGATACTGACCTTCTTGTTCGTAGCGTTCTTTGATACAGCCGGTACGTTGGTGGCTGTCGCGCAACAAGCTGGTTTGATGAAGGATAATGTTCTTCCTAGAGTGGGAAAAGGATTACTTGCTGATTCATTATCCATCGTTTCTGGTGCAATTCTTGGTACATCCACCACGACATCTTATGTAGAGTCTACATCAGGTGTTGCCGCTGGTGCTCGAAGTGGTTTTGCGGCTGTAGTGACAGGATTGCTGTTTGTCCTATCCCTATTCTTCTTCCCGCTTCTATCGGTGGTGACATCTGCGGTGACTGCGCCGGCATTGGTTATAGTCGGGGTATTAATGGCATCATCACTTAAAAATATTGACTGGCAAAAGTTCGAAATTGCGGTTCCGGCCTTCTTTACGGTTATCATGATGCCTATGACATATTCAATTGCGACAGGTATAGCTTGCGGATTCATCTTCTATCCGATCACCATGTCAATGAAAGGGAGAGCTAAAGAGGTTCACCCAATCATGTGGGGTCTTGGAGTCGTTTTCCTACTATATTTCATTTTCTTGAAGTAATAATGCAATAAGTAAGGAGAGTCCTGATTTCGGGGCTCTTCTTTCATGTTGTAAGAGAAAGCTCATATCGTGTATAGTAAAAGGACTAAGTACTAAGCACTTTATCCTGTATGGGGCATAGGGATGACTTTGAGAAAAAAAGAGGGAGAAAAATGAATGGTTTTATCGTTGAAAAGGTTTTGAACAATAATGTGGTGATTGCCACGCATCCGTCGTATGGAGAAGTCGTTTCTATTGGGAAGGGTTTAGGCTTCAACCGAAAGAAAGGCGAAGAGTTAAGTCCGGAACTTGCGGAGAAGACGTTTGTCCTGAAAAATGTCAAGGAACAGGAAAGTTACAAAAAACTTTTGCCGCAGATCGATCAAAATCTTCAAGCTGCCATTATAGAATCCATTCATCTCATTAACGACCGAGTAACTGGAAAACTCAATGAACATATACATGTCGGTTTAACTGATCATTTATTGTTCGCCCTTCAGCGTGTTTCACAAGGAATGACTATTAAAAACCCATTCTTGAAAGAAACGATAACCCTTTATCCTTTTGAACATGATATTGCTGTTGATGTAGTAGAATTAATTCAAGATAAGACAGGCATAGGCCTGCCCCAAGGGGAAATCGGTTTTATTACGCTTCATATTCATAGCGCAATATCAAATAAAGACTTATCGGAAGTCAATCAGCATTCGCAGTTAATCTATCAGCTTATCCAAGTTGTTGAAGAACAGCTCAACGTACAAATTAATAAGGATAGCATTGATTATTCACGTTTGGTCCGTCATTTAAGATTCATGATAGACAGGGTGTTGGCTGGCGAAAAAGTAGAGGAACCCGAAAAAATAGCAATGCTATTGAAAGAAGAATATCCTTTGTGTTACAATATCTCTTGGAAGCTAATAAAGATTATGCAGCAGAAATTAGGCAGACCGGTTTGTGATGCGGAAGCTGTCTATCTAACGATGCATATCCAACGATTACAAAAGAAAATTAAATAAACATACATTAACTTACGTGTTACTGATTCGATCAGGCATAAGTGAGGAGAATGATTGTCATGAAAGAGGGTATTATATACCTGAATTTTCATTTCAATCCTATCTTTGCTTATGCCTTTTTTGTATTTGAATTCTGATGCGTGGGAAGATGAATACCATCGTAAATGTAACCGTTTTATTAGCATGGAATAACAGTAAAGAGGAGGAAAACCTATGTTTAAGAAGTTGTTTGGTGTTTTGCAAAAAATCGGAAAAGCTTTGATGCTTCCTGTAGCCATTTTACCAGCGGCCGGAATTTTGCTTGCGTTTGGTAATGCATTGCAAAACGAAACTTTGTTGGATATCGCCCCGTTTCTTGCGAGTGGCGGAGTGGAAATGGTCGCATCGGTAATGGAGAATGCCGGGAATATTATTTTTGGGAATCTTCCCTTGTTGTTTGCTGTGGGGGTCGCAATTGGGTTAGCTGGCGGAGATGGTGTTGCCGGACTGGCTGCGATTATCGGGTTCTTGATTATGAATGTAACGATGGGAACTGTTCTTGGCATTGACGCTGCCGACATTGAGAACAATAGTGCGGTGTATACCAATGTTCTAGGAATACCGACGTTGGGAACAGGTGTGTTCGGCGGTATTATTGTCGGTGTCATGGCTGCTGTTATGTATAATAAGTTTTATGAAATTGAACTGCCTTCTTATTTAGGATTCTTTGCAGGTAAACGTTTTGTACCCATTGCAACAGCTGCAAGCGCAGTTATTCTTGGGTTACTGATGATTTTGGTTTGGCCGACGATTCAATCGGGGTTAAATTCATTTTCCGAAAATATGTTGGGTGCTAACCTGACTCTGGGAGCTTTCGTGTTTGGGGTTGTAGAACGTGCGCTGATTCCTTTTGGATTGCACCATATCTTCTATTCTCCATTCTGGTTCGAATTTGGCAGCTATATCCCTCAAGCAGGGGGAACGCCAGTCAGAGGAGACCAAGCCATCTTCATGGCGCAAATTAAAGATGGTGTACAGAATTTAACGGCCGGTACCTTCATGACTGGTAAATATCCATTCATGATGTTCGGGTTACCAGCTGCGGCTTTGGCCATTTATCATGAAGCAAGACCGGAAAGAAAGAAAATAGTCGGGGGATTGATGGCTTCTGCAGCACTTACATCTTTCCTGACCGGGATTACTGAGCCACTTGAATTTGCCTTCTTATTTGTGGCACCGGTACTTTTCGGGATTCACTGTCTGTTTGCAGGTCTATCATTCATGACCATGCATTTACTGGACGTGAAAATCGGGATGACGTTCTCGGGTGGTTTAATCGATTACGTACTGTTTGGTTTAATCAATCCGCAAACCAATGCATGGATCGTTATACCGGTTGGCTTGGTCCTTGCGGTTATTTATTACTTTGGATTCCGATTTGCGATAAGGAAGTTTAACCTTAAAACTCCTGGCCGTGAAGTGGAAGAGGATGAGGAAGAGGGCGGATCTGCAAATACAGCTGGAAGTCTGCCAGGGGATATCTTGGATGCCATGGGCGGAAAAGAAAATATTTCTCACCTGGATGCTTGCATTACCCGTCTTCGTGTATCAGTCAATGACATCGGTAACGTTGATAAAAATAGGCTGAAGAAACTTGGTGCCGCTGGAGTTCTGGAAGTGGGCAATAACATCCAGGCAATCTTCGGACCTCGTTCAGAAACGATCAAGGGGCAAATGAAAGATATCATCGATGGAAAAAGGCCTCGTAAAGTAGAAGCATCTCCTGAAGAGGGTGTAGAAAAGCAAATCGAGGATGTCATCCCGAAACCTTTACGGACGGATGAAGTTTCCGAGCGCTTTGTTTCTCCTATTAAAGGGGAATTAAAACCGATCACGGAAGTGCCTGATGCTGTTTTTGCTGAAAAAATGATGGGGGATGGATTTGCCATTGTACCTGAGGAAGGGTTGGTTGTTTCCCCTGTAGACGGTACGATCGTTAACCTATTCCCGACTAAACATGCAATAGGTATCGTTTCCGAAGCTGGTCGTGAAATCTTGATACATGTCGGGATCGATACAGTTAAGTTAGAGGGCAAAGGTTTCGAAGCACTAGTCTCTCAAGGAGATAAAGTGACAAGCGGACAGCCGTTGCTCAAAGTTGATATAGAGTATGTCAAAAACAATGCCAGCTCTATCATTACGCCAATCGTCTTTACGAACCTTTCCGAAGGTGAAAGTGTGAAGATCGAAAAGGCAGGAAATGTAGATAGAGAAGAAGCGGACGTAATCTCCATCAATAAATAATCATTAATAACAGGAGGGTGGCTATAATCAGCTGCCCTCCTGTTTTGATAATTCAATGGCAGGGTTTGGCTTCTATAGAAAGAAAGTGTGTATTATATAGAAGAAGTTGGCTTATAAAAAAATGAAGGGAATTTAAAAGATTGCATTGACTTATCTAAATGCAAGTGATAATATATTAAATACACCGCTTGAGACAAAAGAAAAACAAGTAAATGATAATTTGTTGTTGACTTTATGTTTGGAAGGTGTTAGACTAATTAAGTCGCTGAAAAAAGCGATGAGAAATATTGCTCTTTGAAAACTGAACAAAACAAAGCGCCAACGTTAAATTTTAAGTGAGCACACACTATTAAAAAAGCAAATGAGCAAGTCAAACATTTCTTCGGAGAGTTTGATCCTGGCTCAGGACGAACGCTGGCGGCGTGCCTAATACATGCAAGTCGAGCGAATCAATGGGAGCTTGCTCCCTGAGATTAGCGGCGGACGGGTGAGTAACACGTGGGCAACCTGCCTATAAGACTGGGATAACTTCGGGAAACCGGAGCTAATACCGGATACGTTCTTTTCTCGCATGAGAGAAGATGGAAAGACGGTTTACGCTGTCACTTATAGATGGGCCCGCGGCGCATTAGCTAGTTGGTGAGGTAATGGCTCACCAAGGCGACGATGCGTAGCCGACCTGAGAGGGTGATCGGCCACACTGGGACTGAGACACGGCCCAGACTCCTACGGGAGGCAGCAGTAGGGAATCTTCCGCAATGGACGAAAGTCTGACGGAGCAACGCCGCGTGAACGAAGAAGGCCTTCGGGTCGTAAAGTTCTGTTGTTAGGGAAGAACAAGTACCAGAGTAACTGCTGGTACCTTGACGGTACCTAACCAGAAAGCCACGGCTAACTACGTGCCAGCAGCCGCGGTAATACGTAGGTGGCAAGCGTTGTCCGGAATTATTGGGCGTAAAGCGCGCGCAGGTGGTTCCTTAAGTCTGATGTGAAAGCCCACGGCTCAACCGTGGAGGGTCATTGGAAACTGGGGAACTTGAGTGCAGAAGAGGAAAGTGGAATTCCAAGTGTAGCGGTGAAATGCGTAGAGATTTGGAGGAACACCAGTGGCGAAGGCGACTTTCTGGTCTGTAACTGACACTGAGGCGCGAAAGCGTGGGGAGCAAACAGGATTAGATACCCTGGTAGTCCACGCCGTAAACGATGAGTGCTAAGTGTTAGAGGGTTTCCGCCCTTTAGTGCTGCAGCTAACGCATTAAGCACTCCGCCTGGGGAGTACGGCCGCAAGGCTGAAACTCAAAGGAATTGACGGGGGCCCGCACAAGCGGTGGAGCATGTGGTTTAATTCGAAGCAACGCGAAGAACCTTACCAGGTCTTGACATCCTCTGACAACCCTAGAGATAGGGCTTTCCCCTTCGGGGGACAGAGTGACAGGTGGTGCATGGTTGTCGTCAGCTCGTGTCGTGAGATGTTGGGTTAAGTCCCGCAACGAGCGCAACCCTTGATCTTAGTTGCCAGCATTCAGTTGGGCACTCTAAGGTGACTGCCGGTGACAAACCGGAGGAAGGTGGGGATGACGTCAAATCATCATGCCCCTTATGACCTGGGCTACACACGTGCTACAATGGATGGTACAAAGGGCTGCAAACCTGCGAAGGTAAGCGAATCCCATAAAGCCATTCTCAGTTCGGATTGCAGGCTGCAACTCGCCTGCATGAAGCCGGAATCGCTAGTAATCGCGGATCAGCATGCCGCGGTGAATACGTTCCCGGGCCTTGTACACACCGCCCGTCACACCACGAGAGTTTGTAACACCCGAAGTCGGTGAGGTAACCTTCATGGAGCCAGCCGCCTAAGGTGGGACAGATGATTGGGGTGAAGTCGTAACAAGGTAGCCGTATCGGAAGGTGCGGCTGGATCACCTCCTTTCTAAGGATAATTACGAGAGCGCTTTTGTTTTGTTCAGTTTTGAATGAGTAATTCATTCAAATAGGAAAGACAAACATCACGATGTGATGGATTCTTTCTGCTTTGTTCCTTGAAAACTAGATAATAGATAGAAGGCAATTAATTTTTTTCAAAGCATCTGTAAGATCTTTTTTAACGGTTAAGTTAGAAAGGGCGCACGGTGGATGCCTTGGCACTAGGAGCCGATGAAGGACGGGACTAACACCGATATGCTTCGGGGAGCTGTAAGTAAGCTTTGATCCGGAGATTTCCGAATGGGGAAACCCACTGTTCGTAATGGAACAGTATCTTTACCTGAATACATAGGGTACTGAAGGCAGACCCGGGGAACTGAAACATCTAAGTACCCGGAGGAAGAGAAAGCAAACGCGATTTCCTGAGTAGCGGCGAGCGAAACGGAATTAGCCCAAACCAAGAGGCTTGCCTCTTGGGGTTGTAGGACACTCAACATGGAGTTACAAAGGAACGGGGTAAATGAAGCGATCTGGAAAGATCCGTCGAAGAAGGTAAAAACCCTGTAGTTGAAACTTCGTTCCCTCCTGAGTGGATCCTGAGTACGGCGGGACACGAGAAATCCCGTCGGAAGCAGGGAGGACCATCTCCCAAGGCTAAATACTCCCTAGTGACCGATAGTGAACCAGTACCGTGAGGGAAAGGTGAAAAGCACCCCGGAAGGGGAGTGAAATAGATCCTGAAACCGTGTGCCTACAAGTAGTCAAAGCCCGTTAATGGGTAATGGCGTGCCTTTTGTAGAATGAACCGGCGAGTTACGATTTCATGCGAGGTTAAGTTGATGAGACGGAGCCGCAGCGAAAGCGAGTCTGAATAGGGCGAATGAGTATGAGGTCGTAGACCCGAAACCAGGTGATCTACCCATGTCCAGGGTGAAGTTCAGGTAACACTGAATGGAGGCCCGAACCCACGCACGTTGAAAAGTGCGGGGATGAGGTGTGGGTAGCGGAGAAATTCCAATCGAACCTGGAGATAGCTGGTTCTCTCCGAAATAGCTTTAGGGCTAGCCTCAAGATGAGAGTATTGGAGGTAGAGCACTGATTGGACTAGGGGCCCCCAACGGGTTACCGAATTCAGTCAAACTCCGAATGCCAAATACTTATTCTTGGGAGTCAGACTGCGAGTGATAAGATCCGTAGTCGAAAGGGAAACAGCCCAGACCACCAGCTAAGGTCCCAAAGTATACGTTAAGTGGAAAAGGATGTGGAGTTGCTTAGACAACCAGGATGTTGGCTTAGAAGCAGCCACCATTTAAAGAGTGCGTAATAGCTCACTGGTCGAGTGACTCCGCGCCGAAAATGTACCGGGGCTAAACGTATCACCGAAGCTGTGGATTGACACCGTATGGTGTCGATGGTAGGAGAGCGTTCTAAGGGCGTTGAAGTCAGACCGGAAGGACTGGTGGAGCGCTTAGAAGTGAGAATGCCGGTATGAGTAGCGAAAGAAGGGTGAGAATCCCTTCCACCGAATGCCTAAGGTTTCCTGAGGAAGGCTCGTCCGCTCAGGGTTAGTCGGGACCTAAGCCGAGGCCGAAAGGCGTAGGCGATGGACAACAGGTTGATATTCCTGTACCACCTATACATCGTTTGAACGATGGGGGGACGCAGAAGGATAGGGTAAGCGCGCTGTTGGATATGCGCGTCCAAGCAGTTAGGCCGGAAACGAGGCAAATCCCGTTTCCATTAAGGCGGAGCTGTGATGGCGAGGGAAATATAGTACCGAAGTTCCTGATTCCACGCTGCCAAGAAAAGCCTCTAGTGAGATGTAAGGTGCCCGTACCGCAAACCGACACAGGTAGGCGAGGAGAGAATCCTAAGGTGTGCGAGAGAACTCTCGTTAAGGAACTCGGCAAAATGACCCCGTAACTTCGGGAGAAGGGGTGCTTTTTAGGGTGAATAGCCCAGAAAAGCCGCAGTGAATAGGCCCAGGCGACTGTTTAGCAAAAACACAGGTCTCTGCGAAGCCGCAAGGCGAAGTATAGGGGCTGACACCTGCCCGGTGCTGGAAGGTTAAGGGGAGAGGTTAGCGCAAGCGAAGCTTTGAACCGAAGCCCCAGTAAACGGCGGCCGTAACTATAACGGTCCTAAGGTAGCGAAATTCCTTGTCGGGTAAGTTCCGACCCGCACGAAAGGTGTAACGATCTGGGCACTGTCTCAACGAGAGACTCGGTGAAATTATAGTACCTGTGAAGATGCAGGTTACCCGCGACAGGACGGAAAGACCCCGTGGAGCTTTACTGCAGCCTGATATTGAATTTTGGTACAGCTTGTACAGGATAGGTAGGAGCCTGAGAAGCCGGAGCGCCAGCTTCGGTGGAGGCGTTGGTGGGATACTACCCTGGCTGTATTGAAATTCTAACCCGCGCCCCTTATCGGGGTGGGAGACAGTGTCAGGTGGGCAGTTTGACTGGGGCGGTCGCCTCCTAAAGAGTAACGGAGGCGCCCAAAGGTTCCCTCAGAATGGTTGGAAATCATTCGTAGAGTGTAAAGGCACAAGGGAGCTTGACTGCGAGACCTACAAGTCGAGCAGGGACGAAAGTCGGGCTTAGTGATCCGGTGGTTCCGCATGGAAGGGCCATCGCTCAACGGATAAAAGCTACCCCGGGGATAACAGGCTTATCTCCCCCAAGAGTCCACATCGACGGGGAGGTTTGGCACCTCGATGTCGGCTCATCGCATCCTGGGGCTGTAGTCGGTCCCAAGGGTTGGGCTGTTCGCCCATTAAAGCGGTACGCGAGCTGGGTTCAGAACGTCGTGAGACAGTTCGGTCCCTATCCGTCGCGGGCGCAGGAAATTTGAGAGGAGCTGTCCTTAGTACGAGAGGACCGGGATGGACGCACCGCTGGTGTACCAGTTGTCTTGCCAAAGGCATAGCTGGGTAGCTACGTGCGGACGGGATAAGTGCTGAAAGCATCTAAGCATGAAGCCCCCCTCAAGATGAGATTTCCCATGGCGCAAGCTAGTAAGATCCCTGAAAGATGATCAGGTTGATAGGTCAGAGGTGGAAGCATGGTGACATGTGGAGCTGACTGATACTAATAGATCGAGGACTTAACCAACGCTTTTTAAAAAATGAAATACCTTCTTATTATCTAGTTTTGAAGGAACAATGTTCCTCATATGTTTGGTGGCGATAGCGAAGAGGTCACACCCGTTCCCATTCCGAACACGGCAGTTAAGCTCTTCAGCGCCGATGGTAGTTGGGGGTTTCCCCCTGTGAGAGTAGGACGCCGCCAAGCCATTTCAAAAGATCAGCCATCCGGCTGGTCTTTTTTTGCGTTAAGAACAAAATTATGGAGCCCTGTTATTTATATATAGAAGCTGTTACATCACCATTGAAAGGGGCTGAAATCGAAAATTGTTTATCCTTTTAAATTTAAACCGTTTTGACCATCTTAACTTAGGATATAAGCGAGATATTAGTACTGCCTGCTTAGGTAATGGGTTATTAAAATCGATTGCAAATAACTGGATAATTGGTTTTAAATAAGCAGCAGCACATATATTTTAGCTAAAAAGAAATTTATTCAGAAACTGGTAACTAAAAATGTGGGGAATATCAAAATAGAAGGAAGCCCTCATAAAGGATAAAATAATTGGTGCCTCTGCAAATAAAAGGTATTCTTCCAACTTGTATGAACACTAACAAATCCAAGGTATGGCTGAACTTTTAAGGTGAATGAGATCCAAAATGAGACCTTCGGAATTTAAAAATAATACGTATGAGGAATCGCTCTATGGTCATTAAGGACTGCTTCATGAGTTTGACACAATTAAATTAGCGCAGTATAATAATCCAGTAGAACGATATACTAAATAAATTTAACTAATTAAATCTAGCATAAGTGTTAATTCAATACCTTTTGAATTTAGAACCTAATCGGTTTTTAGTAGAACGATATACCAATACTGAAATTTTGGTAGAACGATGTACTAATAATTAAGATTAGTAGAACGATATACTAGTTAGGTGAAAAGTTAGTAGAACGATGTACTAACTAAAGCCGGTTTACTTATTGTTTTATTTAGTACGTAATTTTGTTCTTGAATTTATGGTATGGGGCAAGGGGGCAACTTCTGAAAGGCTTAAGAATCAAATTGCATTTCGATAACTTTTTAAATAGGGGTGTGTTTCATGAAAAATCCATTTATAAAAATGGCCACAGGTTTATATATTAGCTATTTTATTTTAGGCATGATCAATATTATCATTGGATCAAATATGGAAAATTTGTCCGAGCAATTAAATACAAGCGCCTCAGGGATAAGTTACTTGGTTTCTGCTATAGGAATCGGTAAGTTAGTTTCCTTGTTTTTCGCGGGTAGACTGTCGGATAAATTAGGAAGGAAACCATTTGTCGTTTCAGCATCTTTTATCTACCTGATCTTCCTTATAGGCATACCTTTGGCTCCTAACTATACATTGGCATTTATATTTGCTGTATGTGCTGGTATTGCCAATTCATTTTTGGATGCAGGTACGTATCCAGCACTTATTGAGGCTTTTCAAAAGAAAGCTGGTTCCGCTACCGTATTAGTAAAAGCGTTCGTTTCAATCGGTGCCGCACTTCTTCCATTTATCATGGCGTTCTTTATAGCTAGAGATATGTTTTACGGGTATACATTCTTCTTAATGGCTGCTGTATATCTTGTTAATGGTTTTTTCCTGCTTAAGGTTTCATTCCCGGATCATAAAGCTCAAAGCCAAACTCAGAATGATGAACAGGCTGTGCCGGTTCAACAGCAATTCCTCTCAAAACCGAAGTTTGCTCAGGAAGGTTTGGCAGTCATACTATTAGGCTTCACATCAACTGCTTTATTCATGCTGGTTCAAGTCTGGCTCCCGAACTTCGGACAAGATGTATTGGGGCTAACCCAAGCAAAGGCTGTTCAATTGCTTAGTTACTATAGCATTGGCTCCCTTGTTTCTGTCATTTTGCTAGCTGTTCTATTGAATAAAGTAATTAAGCCCATTACCGTCATGATTATCTATCCGGTCATTGCAGCATTATCTTTATTGTCACTCATTTACATCCAGCAACCATTTATGACTGTTTTGAGCGCTTTCTTCATTGGGCTTTCAACTGCAGGGGTGTTCCAATTAGCCATGACGATAATCACAGAATTCTTCCCAGCCAATAAAGGGACGATTACTTCATATGTAAACATTGCAGCTAGTTCAGCCTTTATCATCATACCTTTCGTTACAGGTATCATTTCTAAGAGCGCTGGTTTAACTGCAGTCTTCTTATTTGATGTGGCAATTGCGGTAGTTAGTATCTTATTGGCCGTATTTGTTGCCTATCGATATAAAAAGGTAATTAAGGTTTCCGATTAAACGGTCTAGCCGAACATCAGTGGGGCATGAACCCCACTGATGATAATGATAAAAGGGGGAAACATCATGCAAACAATCACGATCAAAGACGTAACGATCGGAGAAGGGGTTCCAAAGATCATCGTTCCTCTAATGGGGACAACTGAAGAAGAACTGCTTAAAGAAGTTGAAACGGTAAATGCGCTACTGCCGGATATCATTGAATGGCGAGTAGATGTCTTTGAACAAGTCGAAAGCTTAGAAGCCGTTTCAGATATGATTTCAAAACTTAGAAGTGCTGTTCCCAATACTTTGCTGCTTTTCACTTTTAGAAGCCATAAAGAAGGCGGAAACAAGGAAATCAGTGATGTTTATTATTTCCAACTTCTTCATACAGCAATTAAAACGAAGAATATTGATCTTGTCGATGTGGAGTTATTCTTTGAGGAATCATCAGTGAAGGAGACAGTAAAGGTAGCTGAGGAAAATGGCGTATACGTAGTGATGTGTAACCATGATTTCGATAAGACACCAGCAAAAGAAGAAATCATTTACCGATTGCGTAAAATGCAGGAATTTGGCGCCCATATTCCAAAAATCGCTGTTATGCCCCACACGGTTGGTGACTTACTCGTTTTATTAGATGCAACTTACACGATGAAAACAAAGTATGCCGATCGCCCATTTATTACGATGTCAATGTCGGGTACAGGCCTGGTCAGTCGATTATCAGGTGCGGTGTTTGGATCTGCTTGTACATTCGGTGCTGGAAAAGAAGCATCTGCCCCAGGACAAATTCCTGTTACTCAATTAAGAGATGTATTAGAGATCATTGATCAAAATATTTAACTCATAATTCCTTCCAATAAGGAATTTATATAAAACTTAAAAAATCAGGGGGAATAGAACATGGAAAATCTAGGACGAATCAATGGGAAAACAGAATTAGTAGGATTGCTGGCAACACCTATCGGACATTCTTTATCACCTGCCATGCATAATTTAGCTTTCGATAAATTAGGCTTGAATTGCGCCTATTTAGCATTTGAGGTTGGAAATGAAGAGCTGGAAGATGCAGTCAAAGGGATGCGTGCATTAAATGTAAAAGGATTTAACGTATCCATGCCTAATAAAATGAAGATCCTTCCATATCTTGATGAATTGGCTGACAGTGCTAAATTTTCTGGGGCCGTTAATACAGTTGTCAATGTCGATGGAAAGTTCGTAGGGCACAGCACTGATGGAATGGGATATACTCGGAACCTAAAAGAACATGGTATTGATATTAAAGGCAAGAAAATGACTCTTATCGGTTCTGGCGGGGCTGCTACTCCAATTGCCATTCAATCTGCGCTGGAAGGTGTGGCGGAAATCAGCATTTTTGCTCGTGATGATGCATTCTTCCCGCAAGCAGAAGAGAATGTACGAATCATCAATGAAGATATGAAGCACTTAAATGTGAAAGCCAATGTATACCCTCTTGAAAATGTTGAACAATTAAGAGCTGAAATCGCAACTAGTGATATTTTGGCAAATGGAACCGGCGTTGGCATGAAACCACTTGAAGGCTTAAGTGTCATTCAAGACGAATCAATGCTGCGTCCTGATCTAATCGTAACAGATGTTGTTTACATCCCACGAAAGTCTAAACTAATGGAACAAGCTGAAGCTGTGGGTGCTACAGCTATTAATGGTCTTGGGATGATGCTTTGGCAAGGTGCGCTAGCCTTTGAATTATGGACAGGTCAACAGATGCCTGTTGATTTCATCAAAGAGCAATTGTTTGCAGAATAAAATGATTCCACTCTGGAGATTGTTCTCCAAATAGAGGTTTTTTCATATTCGATTGCATCATTCGTTAAATGATTACAAAAATTTGGTGCAGAAACCTCGGAGCTAAGAAATGCAGGGAGTGAAATCCCTTGTTTTTCTTAGCGTTTTTTTTTGAAAAGTGGTTTTCATGTAAATGGATAACATAAAGGGGAGGCTTTAATGTAATTACATTGTGCATTAAGGTGTTATATGGGAGAAACACAACGTGATTTATTATAGGGGTGTAATAATGAAAAATCAGTATTTTAAAGCGGCATCTGGCTTGTATATTAACTATTTTCTGCTGGGGATGGTTAATATAATTCTCGCCTCGAACATGCCCTCTTTAACAGAACAATGGGATACGGACTCTACTGGCATCAGTTATCTTATTGCAGCAATAGGAATAGGCAGATTACTCACGTATGGTCTCTCGGGAGTATTATCAGATAAATTTGGAAGAAAGCCATTAATCATGGTCTCTTCGGTTATAATGGGCGTTTTTTTAATTGGGATTCCATTTTCCCCCACTTATGAAATGGCCTTTGTATTTGCCTTACTTGCGGGGATTTCCAACTCAGCCATGGATGCTGGTACATATCCGGCGCTAACTGAAATGTTTCCTGAAGCTGCTGGTTCCGCGAGTGTTATGGTTAAGGCTTTTGGCTCGCTTGGTGCTACCATCCTGCCATTCATCATCTTGTTTCTTACTTCGAACCAATTATTTTACGGGTTTGCATTTTTAGTACCGGCTGTCATCTATTTCATGAATATGTTTTTGGTTTTGTCTGCTTCATTTCCAAGCAAATCCGAAGCTGTCAGTCAAGAGGAGGATTTGCATAGTAACAGGTTCATAACGGAACCTAAATTTTGGAGCGAAGGAGTCGCACTAATCATAATTGGGTTTACATCAACTGCGTTATTTACAGTTTCGCAAATCTGGTTACCGAGTTTCGGCCAGGAAGTCGCAGGGATGCCATCTTCAAGTGCCATTAAATTATTGAGCTATTATAGTGTTGGATCACTGATTTCCGTCCTGCTATTATCCATCTTATTAAACAAATGGATTAAGCCCGTGACGGTGATATTGCTTTATCCAATGATTACTTTAATTACGGTAATCATCATATTAACGATTCATTCACCTATTGTCTTAAGTATTAGCTCCTTTTTCCTTGGAGCCTCGACAGCTGGGATCTTTCAATTATCCATTGCAATAATGACTGAACTCTTCTGGAGAAAAAAAGGAACTGTAACAGGGATCGTTGCGACGGCATCCAGTTTGGCGAGCGTCATTTTACCAATTGCAACGGGCTTGATCGCTAAGAGTGGGGATATATCGCATATATTTCTTTTTGATTGCTTTATTGCTACTATAGGAATCCTGGCTGCAGCTTTTGTATATTACCGGTATAAGAAATTGACACAGCACCAGACCATATTTAACCATGGCTAATAAATATGAAGGATTACTTAAAACTCCATCTTCTAGAACTAGGGTGGCGTTTTTTTTTGGACTAATGAATAGTGGATATAGATGTATTGGAGTGAGTATTAATCGATGGTATGCCCATGTTCCAAAAGCAAGGGTGTAATAATGACAGTAACTATATTATTATTATAGTAAGAACATGATAATAATAAGTACATCAAAAATACATTCAAGATGGTGATTGAACTATGAAACAATCCAAAAAAGGGCGGGTCACGCTGCAACAGGTAGCGAAACATGCTGGGGTTTCTACATCCACTGCTTCCCTTATCGTTCGCAATAACCCTCGAATATCGGAAGCGACGCGAAAAAAGGTATTAAAATCCATGCATGAACTGGGTTATGTATACGATAGAATCGCAGCCAACTTAAGGTCGCAGAGTTCTGATACTGTAGGAATCATTATTACCGACATATCAAACACCTTTTTTTCTGAATTCCTGATAGGCGTTCATGACGCATTGGATGAGGTCGGGTATACAGTGTTGCTGGGAACTACATTCGACTCGGTTGCCAAGCAAGACCATCTCCTTTCAACTATGATGGAACATAGGGTGGGAGGCCTGATTCTTTGTCCTGTCTCTGAAAGCTCACAAGATACAATTGAACGGTTAAATGAAATTGACACGCCAATGGTCCTTGCTGTTAGGGAACTACCTGGAGTGAATAGCGACTATGTAGGCATAGACTATCCAGAAGGAGCCAGGATGGCTGTTGATCATCTCCTTGGAAAGGGACATAAAAGAATTGCGCTCCTTGGTGGCATTAAGGAATCTTCTACTTGGATAGAGAGAATGGAGGGATACCGTGAAGCTCTTTCAAGAGCGGGATTGGAAGTGGATGAATCGCTGGTTATAGATAGTGCCCCTACACGGGAGGGAGGGCTTGAGGCTGTTCTGAAAGTACTTGAGAATCCTAATCCGCCTACCGCGATTTTTTGCTTTAGCGACTTAATTGCCTTCGGTGTTATGCAAGGATTAATGATGAAAGGAATTACTCCTGGAAAAGATATAGATATCGTAGGGTTCGATAACGTTCCAGTCGCAGAAATCTATCATCCTCCGCTAACAACCATTTCCTCATTCCCTAGACGTATTGGGAAAGAGGCAGCGAATCTCCTGTATCAGCAAATGGAGAAAATAGAACGTGAACAACAGCGAATCATATTGAATCCAGAACTGATTATTAGAGAGTCTTCCTAATAAAGAAAAATAAAAAGGTGATTAGTTAACAGGAGGTTAGGTACCGCTGTGCCCTTTTCATCTTTTCTATTATTCTTTTATTGGGAACATTGATTACATATCAAAAAGGTTTGCCTTACTTAAGCGGTTCATAAATATCCCAGGCCACTTTCAATGAATCGACTATAAAGTCTGCCACTTCATCAACATCTAGATCATTGGTATTCACTTTTGAATGATGATAGGAGTATATTTCCTGTCTCGTGTAAAAGAGTTCTTCGATTTCTTCAAGGGACCGGCTTTGTAAAACAGGTCTACTATCAATAAGCAATCCTATTCTCTCTTTCCAGTATTCCCAAGATAAGTCCAGGTAAAAGACAATGCAATTGGATAAACAGATATTCCGTATATCCTCTTGTAAAAATGCCCCGCCTCCAACTGAAATGATTTTCAATTGTTGTTGACTAAGGCTTTCAATCACACTTTTTTCTTTTTCGCGAAAAGCTTTTTCCCCAAACTTCTTGAAGATTTCCGTAGTGGGCATATTGAATTCCTTTTCAATTTCTTGATCTATATCAATAAAGTCCCTGTATAATTTCCTTGCTACTTTCTGTCCGATCGTCGTCTTTCCTACCCCCATAAAGCCAATAAAAACGATACTTTGCATCCTCAAAGATGTGTTTTTATTAATCATTTATAAATCCCTCTCCCAACTATTTTTTATAATGATTAAAAGTCTCTCCTGAAATTTTTAAAATATATATATTATAGTACAAGAAAGTAAAATTGTAAAAAAATTTTTTAATATTTGGACAATGGGCCCTGTGATTTATCGGTTTAAATGTTTAAAACTCTACCCGGAAGGAGCATTCAGTTTTCGGTATTCGATTTATGCATCTATCCAGGTTGTTATTGCTTTACCTATCACTTGCAGTTTTATGGATTTCGCCAAAGTCATTACTTAGTTGAAGGGGAATTAGTAGTTCAAATGGATGGGATAATTGATATTCCTGGATTATATGTTTTAAGCGGAAACCAAGGTGTGACAGGCACATTTATTCCTTTATATAGTTGATTAAATCATTTAAAAAGAAAATGTATGAAATGGGTTGACTTAATGGTAGGAAAGGATTAATATAAATAAGCACCAACTAAGACAAACGAACAACTTCATCGCTTTTGGCTGATTGCTGAAAGAAATAATAACTATTGACTTCTTACTATGAAAATGATAAGATGAAATGGTCGCTGAAAAACACAGCGATTTAAAATAAGTTAAAAACTTCGCAGAAGTTGACAACTAATCAATAAAGTGTTATGATGAATAAACAGCCGTTCGCAAGAACGATTGTGAAATTGCTCTTTGAAAACTGAACAAAACAAAGCGCCAACGTTAAATTTTAAGTGAGCACACACTATCAAAAAGCAAATGAGCAAGTCAAACATTTCTTCGGAGAGTTTGATCCTGGCTCAGGACGAACGCTGGCGGCGTGCCTAATACATGCAAGTCGAGCGAATCAATGGGAGCTTGCTCCCTGAGATTAGCGGCGGACGGGTGAGTAACACGTGGGCAACCTGCCTATAAGACTGGGATAACTTCGGGAAACCGGAGCTAATACCGGATACGTTCTTTTCTCGCATGAGAGAAGATGGAAAGACGGTTTACGCTGTCACTTATAGATGGGCCCGCGGCGCATTAGCTAGTTGGTGAGGTAATGGCTCACCAAGGCGACGATGCGTAGCCGACCTGAGAGGGTGATCGGCCACACTGGGACTGAGACACGGCCCAGACTCCTACGGGAGGCAGCAGTAGGGAATCTTCCGCAATGGACGAAAGTCTGACGGAGCAACGCCGCGTGAACGAAGAAGGCCTTCGGGTCGTAAAGTTCTGTTGTTAGGGAAGAACAAGTACCAGAGTAACTGCTGGTACCTTGACGGTACCTAACCAGAAAGCCACGGCTAACTACGTGCCAGCAGCCGCGGTAATACGTAGGTGGCAAGCGTTGTCCGGAATTATTGGGCGTAAAGCGCGCGCAGGTGGTTCCTTAAGTCTGATGTGAAAGCCCACGGCTCAACCGTGGAGGGTCATTGGAAACTGGGGAACTTGAGTGCAGAAGAGGAAAGTGGAATTCCAAGTGTAGCGGTGAAATGCGTAGAGATTTGGAGGAACACCAGTGGCGAAGGCGACTTTCTGGTCTGTAACTGACACTGAGGCGCGAAAGCGTGGGGAGCAAACAGGATTAGATACCCTGGTAGTCCACGCCGTAAACGATGAGTGCTAAGTGTTAGAGGGTTTCCGCCCTTTAGTGCTGCAGCTAACGCATTAAGCACTCCGCCTGGGGAGTACGGCCGCAAGGCTGAAACTCAAAGGAATTGACGGGGGCCCGCACAAGCGGTGGAGCATGTGGTTTAATTCGAAGCAACGCGAAGAACCTTACCAGGTCTTGACATCCTCTGACAACCCTAGAGATAGGGCTTTCCCCTTCGGGGGACAGAGTGACAGGTGGTGCATGGTTGTCGTCAGCTCGTGTCGTGAGATGTTGGGTTAAGTCCCGCAACGAGCGCAACCCTTGATCTTAGTTGCCAGCATTCAGTTGGGCACTCTAAGGTGACTGCCGGTGACAAACCGGAGGAAGGTGGGGATGACGTCAAATCATCATGCCCCTTATGACCTGGGCTACACACGTGCTACAATGGATGGTACAAAGGGCTGCAAACCTGCGAAGGTAAGCGAATCCCATAAAGCCATTCTCAGTTCGGATTGCAGGCTGCAACTCGCCTGCATGAAGCCGGAATCGCTAGTAATCGCGGATCAGCATGCCGCGGTGAATACGTTCCCGGGCCTTGTACACACCGCCCGTCACACCACGAGAGTTTGTAACACCCGAAGTCGGTGAGGTAACCTTCATGGAGCCAGCCGCCTAAGGTGGGACAGATGATTGGGGTGAAGTCGTAACAAGGTAGCCGTATCGGAAGGTGCGGCTGGATCACCTCCTTTCTAAGGATAATTACGAGAGCGCTTTTGTTTTGTTCAGTTTTGAATGAGTAATTCATTCAAATAGGAAAGACAAACATCACGATGTGATGGATTCTTTCTGCTTTGTTCCTTGAAAACTAGATAATAGATAGAAGGCAATTAATTTTTTTCAAAGCATCTGTAAGATCTTTTTTAACGGTTAAGTTAGAAAGGGCGCACGGTGGATGCCTTGGCACTAGGAGCCGATGAAGGACGGGACTAACACCGATATGCTTCGGGGAGCTGTAAGTAAGCTTTGATCCGGAGATTTCCGAATGGGGAAACCCACTGTTCGTAATGGAACAGTATCTTTACCTGAATACATAGGGTACTGAAGGCAGACCCGGGGAACTGAAACATCTAAGTACCCGGAGGAAGAGAAAGCAAACGCGATTTCCTGAGTAGCGGCGAGCGAAACGGAATTAGCCCAAACCAAGAGGCTTGCCTCTTGGGGTTGTAGGACACTCAACATGGAGTTACAAAGGAACGGGGTAAATGAAGCGATCTGGAAAGATCCGTCGAAGAAGGTAAAAACCCTGTAGTTGAAACTTCGTTCCCTCCTGAGTGGATCCTGAGTACGGCGGGACACGAGAAATCCCGTCGGAAGCAGGGAGGACCATCTCCCAAGGCTAAATACTCCCTAGTGACCGATAGTGAACCAGTACCGTGAGGGAAAGGTGAAAAGCACCCCGGAAGGGGAGTGAAATAGATCCTGAAACCGTGTGCCTACAAGTAGTCAAAGCCCGTTAATGGGTAATGGCGTGCCTTT
This sequence comes from Peribacillus frigoritolerans, assembly GCF_040250305.1. Taxonomy (NCBI): domain Bacteria; kingdom Bacillati; phylum Bacillota; class Bacilli; order Caryophanales; family Bacillaceae; genus Peribacillus; species Peribacillus frigoritolerans. Next base: position 425,225 of record NZ_CP158190.1, read on the forward strand.
TGTAGAATGAACCGGCGAGTTACGATTTCATGCGAGGTTAAGTTGATGAGACGGAGCCGCAGCGAAAGCGAGTCTGAATAGGGCGAATGAGTATGAGGTCGTAGACCCGAAACCAGGTGATCTACCCATGTCCAGGGTGAAGTTCAGGTAACACTGAATGGAGGCCCGAACCCACGCACGTTGAAAAGTGCGGGGATGAGGTGTGGGTAGCGGAGAAATTCCAATCGAACCTGGAGATAGCTGGTTCTCTCCGAAATAGCTTTAGGGCTAGCCTCAAGATGAGAGTATTGGAGGTAGAGCACTGATTGGACTAGGGGCCCCCAACGGGTTACCGAATTCAGTCAAACTCCGAATGCCAAATACTTATTCTTGGGAGTCAGACTGCGAGTGATAAGATCCGTAGTCGAAAGGGAAACAGCCCAGACCACCAGCTAAGGTCCCAAAGTATACGTTAAGTGGAAAAGGATGTGGAGTTGCTTAGACAACCAGGATGTTGGCTTAGAAGCAGCCACCATTTAAAGAGTGCGTAATAGCTCACTGGTCGAGTGACTCCGCGCCGAAAATGTACCGGGGCTAAACGTATCACCGAAGCTGTGGATTGACACCGTATGGTGTCGATGGTAGGAGAGCGTTCTAAGGGCGTTGAAGTCAGACCGGAAGGACTGGTGGAGCGCTTAGAAGTGAGAATGCCGGTATGAGTAGCGAAAGAAGGGTGAGAATCCCTTCCACCGAATGCCTAAGGTTTCCTGAGGAAGGCTCGTCCGCTCAGGGTTAGTCGGGACCTAAGCCGAGGCCGAAAGGCGTAGGCGATGGACAACAGGTTGATATTCCTGTACCACCTATACATCGTTTGAACGATGGGGGGACGCAGAAGGATAGGGTAAGCGCGCTGTTGGATATGCGCGTCCAAGCAGTTAGGCCGGAAACGAGGCAAATCCCGTTTCCATTAAGGCGGAGCTGTGATGGCGAGGGAAATATAGTACCGAAGTTCCTGATTCCACGCTGCCAAGAAAAGCCTCTAGTGAGATGTAAGGTGCCCGTACCGCAAACCGACACAGGTAGGCGAGGAGAGAATCCTAAGGTGTGCGAGAGAACTCTCGTTAAGGAACTCGGCAAAATGACCCCGTAACTTCGGGAGAAGGGGTGCTTTTTAGGGTGAATAGCCCAGAAAAGCCGCAGTGAATAGGCCCAGGCGACTGTTTAGCAAAAACACAGGTCTCTGCGAAGCCGCAAGGCGAAGTATAGGGGCTGACACCTGCCCGGTGCTGGAAGGTTAAGGGGAGAGGTTAGCGCAAGCGAAGCTTTGAACCGAAGCCCCAGTAAACGGCGGCCGTAACTATAACGGTCCTAAGGTAGCGAAATTCCTTGTCGGGTAAGTTCCGACCCGCACGAAAGGTGTAACGATCTGGGCACTGTCTCAACGAGAGACTCGGTGAAATTATAGTACCTGTGAAGATGCAGGTTACCCGCGACAGGACGGAAAGACCCCGTGGAGCTTTACTGCAGCCTGATATTGAATTTTGGTACAGCTTGTACAGGATAGGTAGGAGCCTGAGAAGCCGGAGCGCCAGCTTCGGTGGAGGCGTTGGTGGGATACTACCCTGGCTGTATTGAAATTCTAACCCGCGCCCCTTATCGGGGTGGGAGACAGTGTCAGGTGGGCAGTTTGACTGGGGCGGTCGCCTCCTAAAGAGTAACGGAGGCGCCCAAAGGTTCCCTCAGAATGGTTGGAAATCATTCGTAGAGTGTAAAGGCACAAGGGAGCTTGACTGCGAGACCTACAAGTCGAGCAGGGACGAAAGTCGGGCTTAGTGATCCGGTGGTTCCGCATGGAAGGGCCATCGCTCAACGGATAAAAGCTACCCCGGGGATAACAGGCTTATCTCCCCCAAGAGTCCACATCGACGGGGAGGTTTGGCACCTCGATGTCGGCTCATCGCATCCTGGGGCTGTAGTCGGTCCCAAGGGTTGGGCTGTTCGCCCATTAAAGCGGTACGCGAGCTGGGTTCAGAACGTCGTGAGACAGTTCGGTCCCTATCCGTCGCGGGCGCAGGAAATTTGAGAGGAGCTGTCCTTAGTACGAGAGGACCGGGATGGACGCACCGCTGGTGTACCAGTTGTCTTGCCAAAGGCATAGCTGGGTAGCTACGTGCGGACGGGATAAGTGCTGAAAGCATCTAAGCATGAAGCCCCCCTCAAGATGAGATTTCCCATGGCGCAAGCTAGTAAGATCCCTGAAAGATGATCAGGTTGATAGGTCAGAGGTGGAAGCATGGTGACATGTGGAGCTGACTGATACTAATAGATCGAGGACTTAACCAACGCTTTTTAAAAAATGAAATACCTTCTTATTATCTAGTTTTGAAGGAACAACGTTCCTTTTATGTTTGGTGGCGATAGCGAAGAGGTCACACCCGTTCCCATTCCGAACACGGCAGTTAAGCTCTTCAGCGCCAATGGTAGTTGGGGGTTTCCCCCTGTGAGAGTAGGACGCCGCCAAGCCATTTATTAAGATCAGCCATTCGGCTGGTCTTTTTTTGTATTGCAATATTTTCAGCTTTCAGGCAGGAGTGACGTAAATTAACATCTAATCGACCTGAAGCCTAACTTTTTCGACCTAAAATGAAATAAATCGACCCACAGGCTAATTAATTCGACCTAAAATGAAATAAATCGACCCATAAGCCAATTAATTCGACCTTCGTTAAATCCTCTCAAATTACAACAGCTGACTTATAAAATCGTTCTTACTTGAATTGAAATAGTTCGCGAGAGCAAGATACGAATATGGAGCAGAGTTTAATTTCAAGAATCAGGCTATGGTAATTCAGAGGGGAAGAAGGGTAGGATATTGAAGGGGATGTATAATTTATGGGTGCAGGTGCTTTTACGGAAGAAAGGAATATCATAATCTGAGACATTATGGAATTTCCAGTATAAAGTAATCGATTTTATTTACATGCATTGTTGTCTTTACTTATTCTTTTCATTATAATAGGAAGAATTTATTATTGATAATATGCAAGTTGGATGGGTAAGGAAGAAGGCAGGTAAAATAGAACCATGAAGGGATCGGTATTGTGAGTAAAAAGAGTAAGGAAAAGTTTGAAGTTATCGAAGGCGAGACGATCGATGCATGTTTAGATCGAATTAAAGCGGCAGGTTACTTTCCTGTAAGGCGAACGGAAGAGCCTATCTTTGCCGAGAGAATCGAGAATGGTAAAGTCCATTATGTGCCAGTTGATCGAAAAATTGTATTCGAAGCAAAGTTAATCGAGTAAAACACGAACGATTAATTAATATCATGTAAAAATATTCGATTTTAACTTGACATTAAAATGGCCGGAAGGTAAGATGAAGTTACATTAATACATCTCATATAATCATGGGGATATGGCCCAAAAGTTTCTACCTGATGACCGTAAATCATCGGACTATGAGAAAAGCATCTGACTATTTCGGAAACTAGCCAAGTCTTTTTGTGATTTTCAAAAGGGCTTTCTTTTCCGGACAGGTTGCTTTCTCGATGAGGAAGCAACCTGTCCGGTTTTTTAATTTACATGTTATAGATAAAAATGATAAGCGTCCGTCTGCATACCCGGGACGCCATAATATGAGTGTTGGAGGGAATGATGATATGAAACCGCAAGTTGGGGTTATTATGGGAAGTGTCTCGGATTGGGAAACGATGAAATACGCTTGTGAATCATTGGAACAGCTTGAGATTCCCTATGAAAAAAGAGTCGTTTCCGCCCACCGGACGCCGGATTTACTATTTGAATATGCAGAGAGTGCAAAAGATAGAGATATTAAAGTGATTATTGCCGGAGCAGGCGGGGCTGCACATCTTCCAGGTATGACCGCCGCTAAAACGATTGTCCCTGTGATAGGCGTGCCAATACAGTCGAAGGCATTAAATGGGATGGATTCGTTATTATCGATTGTTCAAATGCCTGGTGGCGTACCGGTTGCAACGGTTGCTATCGGAAAAGCGGGCGCAGTCAATGCCGGTTTGTTTGCGGCTCAAATATTAGCAGCTTTTGATTCTGACATTGCTGATAGGTTAGAGGCTTTACGAGACGAAACGAGAGAAAAGGTGTTACAGAGCAGTGAACAACTTAAATAATACAATCATTTTACCGGGACAGACCATTGGAATAATCGGCGGAGGACAATTGGGCAGGATGATGGCCTTATCGGCTAAGGCATCGGGCTTTAAAATAGCGGTCCTTGAGCCGACTGCAGAAGGCCCATGTGCTCAAGTGGCGGATATTGAAATCATTGGTGCTTATGATGATATCGAAGCATTGAAAAGGTTGGCTGACGTCAGTGATGTCATAACATATGAGTTTGAAAATATCAGTTCAGAAGCACTGGATTGGTTAAAGCAACATTCATTTCTTCCACAGGGCTCAGAATTATTAAAGCTGACACAGGATAGGCTGACGGAAAAAAAAGCCATATCAGATGCAGGAGCTTCCGTTGCTCCATATCAGGAAATACAGGATATTTCAGAAATTTACCTTCATATAGAGAAATTAGGGTACCCTAGTGTGTTAAAAACGACGCGGGGCGGTTATGATGGAAAAGGGCAGTTGGTCATTAAGGAAGAAGCCGACATCAAAAAGGCTGAATCCCTGCTCAAAACAGGTATATGTGTGCTGGAAGCCTGGATTCCTTTCGTAAAAGAAATATCCATTATCGTGACGCGTAAGGCAGATGGCGAGACAAGTCATTTTCCGATTGCAGAAAACATTCATGTTGAAAACATTCTTCATAAAAGCATTGTTCCCGCCCGTATTAGTCAACAAGCTGAACGGAAAGCTATTAATGAAGCTTTACAGCTTGCAGAGAAACTTGATTTGGTGGGGACATTGGCGGTCGAGATGTTTTTAACCGCTCAGGATGATATCATCATTAATGAATTAGCGCCAAGACCTCATAACTCAGGTCATTATACAATGGAAGCATGTGAGACTTCACAGTTCGAACAGCATATAAGGGCTGTCTGCAATTGGCCGCTCGGAAATACGGAGTTATTGAAGCCTGTGGTAATGATAAACATCCTAGGTGAGCATGTCAGGCCCTTAATGGATGAAATTCCGACGCTTTCAGATTGGAAGGTTCACCTTTACGGTAAGAAAGAAGCCAAGCTTAAGCGGAAAATGGGTCATGTGAATATTTTACGTCCAACGATTGAGGAAGCTCTTTTGGAAAGTGATCGAAGCAAAATATGGAATCAACAGGTTGAAACGGAGGAAGTAAAATGATTGAACGTTATACCCGCCCAGAGATGGGAAACATTTGGACAGAAAAGAACCGCTTTAATGCGTGGTTGGAAGTTGAAATCTTAGCTTGTGAAGCATGGTCTGAGCTAGGTGTCATTCCTAAAGAAGATGTGAAGCTTCTTCGTGAAAATGCTACATTCGATGTAGACCGTATCAATGAAATCGAAAAAGATACACGCCACGATGTTGTTGCTTTTACACGTGCGGTTTCTGAAACGTTGGGTGAAGAACGGAAATGGGTCCATTACGGACTGACTTCCACTGATGTGGTGGATACAGCTCTTTCATATGTGATAAAGCAAGCGAATGAGATACTTGCCAAGGATTTAAATAACTTCGTGGAGATCCTGAAAAATAAAGCGAAAGAACATAAATACACGGTTCAAATGGGACGTACACATGGAGTTCATGCTGAACCGACCACTTTTGGGTTGAAACTGGCTCTTTGGTATCAAGAAATGAAACGCAATGTCGAACGTTTTGAAGAAGCTAGAAAGAACATTGAGGTTGGGAAAATCTCTGGAGCTGTCGGAACTTACGCGAACATCGACCCGTTCGTTGAAAAATTCGTTTGTGAAAAGCTTGGCCTTGAAGCAGCGCCAATTTCAACACAAACATTGCAGCGCGATCGCCACGCACATTATATGAGCACATTGGCTTTAATTGCGACATCAATTGAAAAATTCGCAGTGGAAATTCGCGGCTTGCAAAAAAGTGAAACACGCGAAGTGGAAGAATTCTTTGCAAAAGGACAAAAAGGATCTTCGGCAATGCCTCATAAACGGAATCCAATCGGTTCTGAAAATATGACGGGTATGGCTCGTGTCATCCGCGGTTACATGATGACAGCATATGAGAATGTGCCATTATGGCATGAACGTGACATTTCGCATTCTTCTGCTGAGCGCATCATCTTGCCGGATGCAACGATCGCATTAAACTACATGCTGAACCGTTTCAGCAACATAGTGAAGAACTTGACCGTTTATCCAGAAAATATGAAACGCAATATGGACCGTACGCTTGGGTTGATTTTCTCACAACGTGTGCTGCTTTCCCTTATCGATAAAGGACTTGTCCGTGAAGAAGCTTATGATACGGTTCAGCCGAAAGCGATGGAAGCATGGGAGCTTCAGGTTCCATTCAGAAGCCTGATCGAAAAGGATGATAAAATCACAAGCTTGCTTACGAAAGAAGAACTTGATGATTGTTTCGATCCTACACATCACCTGAAAAATGTTGATGTAATCTTTGATCGTTTAGGTTTATAAAAGTGAAGGCGGCAAACATGGCACCTCTAAACGGTGATATGTTTGCCAAGCCTGATCAATGGCAGGAAGATTCATAATATTCACAATGTGGGGGTCTGGACAGATGGAAAAACGAGAATTGTTGTATGAAGGAAAAGCGAAACAGATTTTTGCAACGGACAACAGTGAAATAGTTTGGGTGGAATACAAGGATTCGGCAACAGCATTCAATGGTGAGAAGAAGTCAGAGATTGCCGGAAAAGGTAAGTTGAATAATCAAATTACTAGCTTACTATTTTCAAAGCTTGCCCAAGAGAATATCCCGTCCCATTTTATTGAAATGCTTTCCGAACGGGAGCAACTGGTCAAAAGGGTATCCATCATTCCGCTAGAAGTCGTTGTCAGAAATACGGCTGCCGGCAGTTTTTCTAAAAGAACTGGCATTGAAGAAGGCCAGCCGCTCAAGAAAACGCTGATTGAGTTTTACTATAAAGACGACGAGCTCGGCGATCCTCTGTTAACGGAAGACCATATTGAAGAATTGGAACTTGCAAGCAAGGAAGATGTAGCGATTTTAAAAGAAAAGGCACAAGAAATCAGTATCGTCTTAACGTCTTTCTTTAAAGAGTTGGACATTAAATTGATTGATTTTAAATTAGAGTTCGGCAAAACCCCGAATGGAGACATTCTGCTGGCAGATGAAATTTCACCTGATACCTGCCGATTATGGGATATTAACACGAACGAAAAATTAGACAAAGATGTATTCCGCCGTGATTTAGGAAGTTTAACAGATGCTTACGAAAAAATACTAGCAAAGTTGGAGGGCACTCAACATGTATAAGGTTAAAGTATATATCACACTACGCGAAAGTGTATTAGATCCACAGGGAGCGGCAGTGCAACAATCACTTCATAGCTTGACTTATAACGAAGTTAGTGATGTTCGAGTGGGGAAATACATTGAACTTACAATTAAGGATACGGATCGTGATTTAGATCAACTTGTGAAGGAAATGTGTGAAAAACTATTGGCCAATACGGTAATTGAAGCTTACCGTTATGATGTTGAGGAGGTTATCACCCAATGAAATTTGCTGTCATAGTTTTCCCTGGCTCCAATTGTGATGTCGATATGTACCATGCGATAAAGGATGCATTGGGGGAAGAAGTGGAGTATGTTTGGCACTCTACAGACAATCTAGATCAGTATGATGGGATTCTCCTTCCTGGAGGTTTCTCTTATGGAGACTATTTACGCTCTGGAGCAATTGCACGCTTTTCGAATGTAATGGCTGAAGTCGTAAAAGCGGCACAAGCAGGAAAGCCTGTCTTGGGTGTCTGCAATGGTTTTCAGATTTTACTTGAAGCAGGACTTTTACCTGGAGCGATGCGCCGTAATGAAGGCTTGAAATTCATTTGCCGCAATGTAGGACTGAAGGTTGAAAATAACCAATCGATGTTCACGACAGGATATGAATTAAATGAAACGATTACGATCCCTGTGGCACATGGTGAAGGGAATTACTACTGCGATGATGAGACATTGGCTGAATTAAAACAAAATAACCGCATCTTGTTCACGTATGATGGTGAAAATCCAAACGGAAGCTTGGAGCAAATAGCGGGAATTACAAATGAACAAGGAAATGTCCTCGGAATGATGCCTCATCCCGAACGTGCTGTTGATTCGCTGCTTGGCAGTAAAGACGGCTTAAAGATTTTTCAATCCATCGTGAAAAACTGGAGGGAATCACATGTTATTACAGCTTGAACCAAGTCCGGAAAAAATTAAATCGGATCGATTGTACGCAACAATGGGACTATCCGATGATGAATTTGCAATGGTGGAGAAAATCTTAGGCAGACTGCCGAATTATACGGAAACTGGATTGTTTTCGGTTATGTGGTCAGAGCATTGTTCATACAAAAATTCAAAACCCATCTTAAGGAAATTCCCGATTACAGGGGAGAAAGTGCTGCAAGGTCCTGGTGAAGGAGCAGGTATCGTTGATATCGGTGACGATCAGGCTGTCGTTTTTAAAATAGAAAGTCATAACCATCCTTCGGCAATTGAACCTTATCAAGGTGCTGCTACTGGTGTCGGCGGTATTATCCGTGATGTTTTCTCCATGGGTGCCCGTCCAATCGCGATGTTGAACTCGCTTCGCTTCGGTGAGCTAGATAATGATCGTGTGAAATATTTATTTAAAGAAGTGGTTGCAGGGATTGCAGGATACGGGAATTGTATCGGCATTCCGACTGTCGGCGGAGAAATTCAATTTGATCCATCGTATGAAGGAAACCCTCTAGTCAATGCCATGTGTGTCGGTTTGATCGACCATAAGGACATAAAAAAAGGCCAAGCGCATGGAGTGGGCAACACAGTGATGTATGTGGGTGCCAAAACAGGACGTGATGGCATTCATGGAGCAACATTTGCATCTGAAGAGCTATCAGAGTCTTCTGAAGAAAAACGCCCAGCCGTACAAGTAGGCGATCCATTCATGGAGAAACTGCTTTTGGAAGCATGCCTTGAATTGATTCAAAATGATGCCCTTGTCGGCATTCAGGATATGGGAGCAGCGGGTCTTACAAGCTCATCTGCCGAGATGGCGAGTAAAGCTGGCTCAGGAATAAAAATGAACCTTGATTTGGTACCGCAGCGTGAAACGGGAATGACAGCATATGAAATGATGCTTTCTGAATCACAAGAGCGGATGCTGATCGTTGTCACTAAAGGACGCGAGCAGGAAATCGTTGACTTGTTTACGAAATATGACCTAGAAGCGGTTGCTGTTGGAGAAGTAACGGATGATAAAAACCTAACACTTTCCCATCAAGGTGAAATCGTTGCTGAAGTTCCTGTTGATGCACTGGCTGAAGAAGCTCCGATTTATCACAAGCCATCTGCAGAACCGCAATATTTCCGTGACTTCCAAAGCATGACGGCAGAAGTGCCGGTCATTGAAGATTATACAGAAACATTGGTATCACTATTGAAGCAACCGACAATTTCGAGCAAGGAATGGGTCTACGACCAATATGATTACATGGTCCGCACGAATACAGTCGTTTCACCTGGATCGGATGCGGCGGTAGTGCGTGTACGGGGTACAAATAAGGCTCTTGCCATGACGACGGATTGCAACTCCCGCTTTATTTATTTAGATCCTGAAACAGGCGGCAAAATCGCAGTGGCTGAAGCTGCCCGTAACATCATTTGCTCGGGTGCTGAACCTTTAGCGATCACGGATTGCTTGAATTTTGGAAATCCAGAAAAGCCTGAAATATTTTGGCAATTGGAAAAAGCGGCAGACGGTATGAGCGAAGCGTGCAGAAGCTTAAGTACTCCTGTAATTGGCGGAAATGTCTCCCTTTACAATGAAACGAATGGTGAAGCGATTTACCCGACGCCTGTAGTTGGGATGGTTGGACTAGTCAGTGACCTTCAACACATCACTACACAAACATTTAAAAATGAATCCGATTTGATTTACGTGGTCGGTGAAGCGAAAGTTGAATTCGGAGGCAGTGAATTACAGAAAATGCTCGAGGGTAAAATCTTTGGACGCGCTCCAGAACTTGATTTGGCCGTTGAACAAAAACGTCAGCAGCAAATTCTGACGGCAATCCAAAAAGGACTTGTTGCATCTGCCCATGACCTTTCGGAAGGCGGTTTGGCAGTGGCTTTAGCAGAATCTTTATTCTCTGCTAGTAAACTTGGGGCTAAAGTGAATATATCCGGCGAACCGGTATCTGAATTATTCAGTGAAACGCAATCACGATTCCTACTGTCCATCAGTCCTGAAAACCAAACGGCATTTGAAGGGCTGGTTGAAGATGCGAGATTAATAGGCTCAGTAACGGCTGATAATAAATTAGTCGTGGCAACAAGTGATAGCAAAGTATTGGAAGCGGACGTTGAAGATTTACAAACAGCTTGGAAGGGAGCCATACCATGCTTGCTGAAATAAGAAGCCTAAACGAAGAGTGTGGTGTTGTTGGAGTCTGGGGACATCCCGATGCTGCACAGCTTGCTTACTACGGTTTGCATAGCTTGCAACATCGTGGTCAAGAGGGAGCGGGCATCGTCGTGACGGATGGTGAGCAGATGTCCATTTCTAAGGGCGAAGGACTTGTCACAGAGATATTCACTGCCGAAAAAATGCAGGCACTTTCCGGTAGCGGTAAAGCGGCAATCGGCCATGTCCGTTATACAACGGCAGGCGGCGGAGGGTATCAAAATGTTCAGCCTTTCCTGTTCAATTCGCATACAGGAGGGCTGGCCCTTGCTCATAATGGGAATATCGTCAATGCCCATCAATTAAAAGCACAGCTTGAAGGACAAGGAAGCATTTTTCAAACGACATCTGATACGGAAGTTCTGGCACATCTGATTAAACGCTCCGGCTACTCGGATGTAAGAGATTCCGTGAAAAACAGTTTAAGCATGCTGAAGGGAGCCTATGCTTTTGTCATCATGACCGAAAATCAAATGATCATGGCAAGAGATCCGCATGGCTTCCGTCCGCTTTCCTTGGGGAAAATAGGCGATGCATATTTCGCTGCATCAGAAACATGTGCACTTGATATTGTAGGTGCAGAATTCATCCGCGATATTGAGCCGGGTGAACTCGTTGTCATTAATGATGAGGGAATCACATCCGAATACTTTTCGCTTTCCAGCCAACAGGCAATGTGCACGATGGAGTATGTGTATTTCTCCCGTCCGGATAGCAACATTGATGGTATCAATGTTCATACGGCACGAAAAAACCTTGGCAAGCAAATGGCAATGGAAACCAAAATTGAAGCCGATGTAGTTACAGGTGTACCTGATTCCAGCATCTCGGCAGCGATTGGCTATGCTGAAGCTGCAGGCATTCCATATGAAATGGGTTTAATAAAAAATCGTTATGTTGGCCGGACTTTCATTCAGCCATCACAAAGTCTGCGTGAACAAGGCGTGAAGATGAAACTATCACCTGTAAGAGGGGTAGTGGAAGGCAAGCGGGTCATAATGGTTGATGATTCAATCGTCCGTGGGACAACGAGCAGAAGGATTGTCCGCATGTTAAAAGATGCCGGAGCGAAAGAAGTGCATGTAGTAATCAGCTCACCACCGATCAAGAATCCATGTTTTTATGGCATAGACACGTCCAAAAAGGAAGAACTGATTGCGAGCTCTAAATCGGTGGAGGAAATAAGGGAAATCATCGGTGCTGATTCCTTAACTTTTTTAAGTGTCGAAGGTATGGTCGAAGCTATTGGACGACCGTTTCCTGGAGAAACGCGCGGTTCATGCCTAGCTTGTTTCACCGGAAATTATCCGACTGAAATTTTTGAATACGAACGAGAAAAAACAAAATGTTAATCAAGTCGGCAATGATGATTGATTTTCGGAGGAGGATTTCAAATGGCTAATGCATATAAACAGGCTGGTGTGGATATTGAGGCTGGTTATGAAGCGGTAAATCGAATGAAAAAACATGTAAAGCGCACATTTCGTCCAGAAGTAATGAATGGTCTGGGCGGTTTCGGCGGCATGTTTGATTTATCTTCCTTGAACCTTAAAGAACCTGTGCTCATTTCTGGTACGGATGGAGTGGGTACAAAACTTTTGTTGGCGTTCATGATGGATAAACACGATACAATTGGAGTGGATTGTGTAGCTATGTGCGTCAATGATGTTGTCGTTCAAGGTGCTGCACCTTTATACTTTTTAGATTATATTGCATGCGGTAAAGCAGATCCTGAACGAATTGAAATGATCGTCAAAGGAATTGCAGATGGCTGTGAGCAGGCGGGCTGTGCTTTAATCGGCGGAGAAACGGCTGAAATGCCAGGCATGTATGAGACGGAAGAATACGATGTGGCAGGTTTTACTGTAGGTGCCGTTGAAAAATCACGTCTGATTACCGGTGAAGCGATCTCGGCGGGGGATGTCGTCATTGGACTCGCTTCAAGCGGCATCCACAGTAATGGGTATTCCCTTGTTCGTAAGATCCTTCTTGAGGACTCAGGTATGGGGCTTCATGACTTCGTACCGGAACTGGATTGCAAGTTGGGAGAGGAATTATTAAAACCGACAAAAATCTATGTGAAGTCCGTTTTATCGACGTTGGAAAAATTTGAGGTTAATGGCCTTGCTCATATCACCGGTGGAGGATTCATCGAGAATATTCCGCGTATCCTTCCTGAAGGATGCGGTGTTGAAATCGAGCTTGGAAGCTGGGAAATTCCAACCATATTCTCATTCCTTGAAGAAAAAGGGAACCTTGTAAAAGAGGAAATGTTCAATATCTTCAATATGGGTATTGGAATGACGGCCGTCGTCAAAAAAGAAGTGGCATCGGATGTGCTGGCCCACCTAAAGTCTTGCGGTGAAGAAGCCTCAGTTATTGGAACGATCGTGGATGGAAATGGAGTGTCGTTCAAATAATGAAACGCCTTGCTGTCTTTGCATCAGGTAACGGTAGTAATTTTCAATCAATTGCTGAAGCAATAAAAAGTGGAAAGTTGGAGGCGGAAATCTGTCTTGTCGTTTGCGATCGTGAAGACGCATATGTGCTTGAGAGAGCAAAGCTTGAGAATATTGACTCTTTCTCCTTTTCAGCAAAGAATTACTCCAACAAGACTGAATATGAAACGGAAATCCTGGAAAAACTTCGCCAGTATGAGATAGAATTCATCATTCTTGCTGGTTATATGCGTTTGATCGGTCCGACATTATTACAAAAGTATTCACAGAGGATTGTGAACATCCACCCTTCACTTCTGCCTAGTTTTCCAGGCAAGGATGCAATTGGCCAGGCTTTTGATGCCGGAGTGAAGGAAACGGGGGTAACGGTTCATTATGTGGATGATGGAATGGACACAGGACCGGTCATTGCCCAAAAAGCAGTGCCAATTCTTGAAGGGGATACGAAAGACATCCTTCAGAAAAGGATTCAGGAAATGGAGCATGACCTGTATCCGTCAGTTTTGCAGGAGCTATGCCACAAGAAACTTACTTAATGGAGGGACCAACATAACATGAAGAAACGTGCATTAATTAGTGTATCGGATAAAACAGGTATCGTAGAATTTGCTCAAGGATTAATTGAAGCAGGTTTTGAAATCATTTCTACAGGCGGTACCAAAAAAACGCTTCTGGAAAATGGTATTGAGGTTATTGGAATCAGTGACGTCACCGGTTTCCCGGAAATATTGGATGGACGTGTTAAAACGCTTCACCCGAATGTCCATGGAGCAGTGTTGGCAAAACATGATGACAAAAATCACGCAGCACAGCTTGCGGAACATAATATTGAACCGATTCAACTTGTCTGTGTGAACCTATATCCATTCCAAGCGACTATCTCCAAACCGGAAGTCACTGTGGAAGATGCTATTGAAAACATCGATATCGGTGGACCGACAATGCTTCGTTCTTCTGCTAAAAACCACGAATATGTGACTGTTATCGTTGATTCCAATGATTATCCTACCGTATTGGCTGAGCTGAAACAAAACGGCGGGGTAGCAAAAACCACGAATCGCCGCCTGGCTGCAAAAGTTTTCCGTCATACGGCAGCATATGATGCAGTTATTTCAGAGTATATGACAGAGCTTGCCGATGAAGAAAATCCTGAATCATTGACTGTTACCTATGAATTGAAACAGTCACTTCGTTATGGGGAAAATCCACATCAAAAAGCCGCATTCTATAAAAAACCGCTTGGTTCCGTTTTCTCAATTGCAGAAGCGAATCAATTACATGGAAAAGAACTTTCATACAACAACATCAATGATGCTGATGCAGCACTTCAAATCGTTAAAGAATTCAATGAGCCGGCTGCAGTTGCAGTCAAACATATGAATCCTTGCGGCGTCGGTGTCGGTGCGACCATTTTGGAAGCATATGAAAAAGCTTATGAGGCAGATTCCACCTCCATTTTCGGTGGGATCATCGCTTTGAACCGTGAAGTCGATAAGGCAACTGCGGAAAAGCTTCATGAAATTTTCCTTGAAATCATCATTGCACCTGGGTTTACACAAGAGGCAGTGGAAGTATTGACAAGCAAGAAAAACCTACGTTTATTAACGATCGATTTCAACGCGGTTAAAAAGCCTGAACGTAAATTGACATCCATTGAAGGCGGATTACTTATTCAAGATCGGGATGCACATAGCTTAAAGGATGCAGAGGTAAAAGTGGCAACGAAACGTGAGCCTACCCCTGAAGAATGGAAAGCCATGGAACTTGGCTGGAAAATCGTGAAACATGTCAAGTCGAATGCAATAGTGGTTTGTAACGATCAAATGACATTAGGTGTTGGCGCAGGTCAAATGAACCGTGTTGGAGCTGCAAAAATTGCTCTTGAACAAGCTGGGGAAAGAGCGACAGGAAGTGCATTGGCATCAGATGCTTTCTTCCCAATGGATGATACTGTAGAAGCGGCAGCAAAAGCGGGCGTCACGGCAATCATTCAGCCTGGTGGATCTGTTAAAGATGAGGATTCAATCAAGAAAGCTGATGAATATGGGATTACAATGGTGTTTACAGGAATTCGTCACTTTAAACATTAATCAAAAACGAGGTGCGATAATGAATGTACTAGTAATTGGCCGGGGCGGCAGGGAGCATGCCATAGCCCGCAAACTATTTGAAAGTAAACGGGTTGGGACTGTTTTTGCAGCACCGGGAAATCCAGGGATGACCGATGTGGCGACTCTTGTTCCAATTGATGAAAACAATCACGGGGAATTGGTTGCCTTTGCCAAAAAGAATGCAGTTTCATTAACGGTGATCGGGCCTGAAACCCCATTGTTGAATGGACTTGCCGATGATTTTACGGAGGCAGGATTACAGGTGTTTGGCCCTAATGGCCGTGCTGCAGTCATCGAGGGAAGTAAATCCTTTGCTAAAGATTTAATGAAGAACTACAGCATTCCGACAGCGGAATATGAAACATTCTCTGATTATGATTCAGCAAAGGCATATATCGAAAAAATGGGTGCCCCCATCGTCATAAAAGCGGATGGTTTGGCTGCAGGAAAAGGTGTCGTAGTTGCCATGACGATGGAAGAGGCGTTAGACGCCATCCATGATATGCTTGTCGGTGCAAAGTTCGGGGAAGCATCTGCCAAAGTCGTTATTGAGGAATTCCTTGATGGCGAGGAATTTTCATTGATGGCATTCGTTAATGGGGAAAAAGTGTATCCGATGGTCATTGCTCAGGATCATAAGCGGGTTTTTGATGGAGATCAGGGTCCGAACACAGGTGGAATGGGTGCATACTCACCAGTGCCGCAAATTTCCGATGAAATGATTCAGACTGCAGTCGAAACGATTCTTAAGCCCACGGTAAATGCGATGATTTCTGAGAATCGGAGTTTTACAGGAATATTATATGCCGGGTTGATCGCCACTGAAAAAGGCACAAAAGTCATTGAGTTCAATGCTCGTTTTGGCGATCCGGAAACGCAAGTTGTTTTACCGCGCCTAAAAACAGATTTCGTAGACACGCTTGAAGCGGTTCTTTCTGGAGAGGATTTACAACTTGAATGGCATGAAGAAGCCGTGCTTGGAGTGGTCGTCGCAGCCGATGGATATCCAGGGGAATATAAAAAGGGATCTATCATTAAAGGCTTGGAAAAGATTAATCCGAAAGCCCATGTTTATCATGCTGGAACGGCTCTCAATAATGAAGGGAACTTCATCTCGAATGGCGGACGTGTACTTCTGGTTGCTGCAAAAGGGAAAGATTTGGCCTCTGCCCAAGCTGAAGTATATAAAGAGTTAGGGCATATTGAGAAAGACGGCTTATTTTGGCGAACGGATATTGGCTACCGAGCAATAAAATACAATTTTTCATCATAATATAAAGAAGCTGACTCTAAGCGGAGTCAGCTTCTTCTTTAGAAAAAACTTAATATGATTCAGATTGATTAGATTCATTTTCCTGTTTTGGTTCACTTTTCATCAAGTTCTGTCCGTTTTCCATCGCATCGACGACAGGACAATAGCGGAGTATGCCTTCGCCTATTTTCATGGCAGAAAGCATCACCACGATTATGTAAGATTGGTTTTTCCATGGTTTTTTCACCATTTTAGCCATAGCCCATGTTAAAAATGTAAAACCACAGGTAATTCGCATTAATGCATTTATTATACTGATATTTTGTTTAAACTTCATTTAAAGTCCATCCCTTCACAAAAATTTAACAATATTCTGGATAACAATACTGTTCTAATGGGGCAAGTATGTTACTATGAAATAAAATTGGATTGAAAATGGTTTTTTTCATACATCTGTTTCTAATAACTTATGGGGGAATGTTTATGCTTGAACAGCGCTATAGATGGAAAAATAAACATCTTAGAGAACATATAGATGTGCTGGATGGCAATAGGGCACCACACATTCTGCTTAAAAATACGACTTATTTAAATCAGGCATTACGAAAATGGGTGAAGGCGAATATATGGATATATGAGGATCGCATCATATATGTTGGCGATAAGCTTCCTGATAATATAGACCGCTGTGAAATGGTAGACTGTACAAACCAGTACTTGGTCCCGGGTTATATTGAGCCGCATTCACACCCTTCTCAATTATATAATCCCCTTTCTTTTTCACGTTATGCATCTCATTTTGGCACAACGACATTGATCAATGATAACTTGCCGTTTCTATTGCAGTTAGATAAAAAGAAAGCGTTTTCTCTTTTGAAAGAATTACGTAATATTCCTGTAACAATGTATTGGTGGAGCCGTTTTGACGGACAAACGGAATTGATCGATGAAGATATGGTCTTTTCCCATGGAGCCGTTAAATCATGGCTGGAGCATGATGCCGTATTACAGGGCGGGGAACTTACTGGATGGCCGAAGCTTCTCGATGGGGATGACATGATGCTGCACTGGATTCAGGAAGCCAAGCGAATGAGGAAGAAAATAGAAGGACACTTTCCAGGTGCCTCAGAGAAGACTTTAGCAAAAATGACCTTGTTCGGCGCCGATTGTGATCATGAGGCAATGACAGGTGATGAGGTCATGTCGCGCTTGCTGCAAGGCTATTATGTATCATTAAGACATTCTTCGATCCGGCCGGATCTTCCTAAGATGATTTCTGAAATCCATGAACTCGGTATTGATCATTACGACAAATTCTTTTATACGACAGATGGATCGCCGCCTTCTTTTTATGAAGATGGATTCATAGATTGTTTAATAAAGATTGCAATAGAGCATGGTGTTCCGGTCATCGATGCTTACAATATGGCAACTATCAACATCGCACGATATTATAATATTGAATACCTTCATGGCAATATTGCCACTGGAAGGGTAGCGAACATCAACTTCCTGACCGATGTAAAGGAACCCGCACCGGTTTCGGTAATGGCAAAAGGGAAATGGGTTAAAAGGGATGGTGAAATCATTCCAGATAAACAGGAAATCCAATGGAATGATTTCGATTTTAAACCGCTCGATCTTGATTGGGATCTTAGTTTAAAGGAAGATTTTGAATTTTCCATGCCGTTTGGAATTGAATTGGTCAATAATGTAATTACGAAACCGTACTCGCTTGCCAATGATGTTGGTCATGAAGAACTGAACTTTGAGGATGATGAATGCTTTTTCATGCTTATCGATCGGGAAGGGAAATGGCGCATCAATACGATATTAAAAGGGTTTGCGGACAAATTATGCGGCTTCGCCGGCTCTTATACAAATACAGGTGATATCATACTGATCGGTAAAAGGAAAAAGGATATGCATTTGGCATTTAACCGGCTGAAGGAAATCGGCGGTGGAATCATTTTAACGGAACAAGGCAAGGTGATCCATGAACTTCCTCTGAAATTAAAGGGAGTCATGTCCACCAAGGAGGTTCCTCAACTGATAGAAGAAGAAAATGAATTGAAACATTTGCTGCGTGAGAGAGGTTATCGCTTCGCCGATCCTGTGTACACCCTTTCATTCTTTTCGACAACCCATCTGCCATATATAAGGCTAACCCAGCGAGGAGTATATGATGTAATGAATAAAACTATACTCTTTCCTACTATAATGCGTTAAAATATAAGAGAAGAAATGGCTAATAAATCAGAGGAGTGGAAAGATGAACCTTAAGAGAGTTCTTTTCATCGTTATTGCTATTTTACTGCTGGCAGGCTGTTCGACGAAAGAAGATCCTGCATCGGATGACAATAAGCCGAAAGACCAAGCTGTCATCAAAAATACAGATGTGAAAAATGAACCTTCCAATGAGTTTCCACTAACAGGTATAGCCACCGATGCAGGCAGTGAGCGCAGGGCTGCAGCAGTGATGATTAATAATCATCCGGAAGCACGCCCACAATCGGGCCTCTCAGAAGCCGATATGGTCTACGAAATGCTCGCAGAAGGTGACATAACCAGATTTTTAGCTATCTTCCAAAGTGAAATGCCAAGCCAAATCGGTCCGATCCGGAGTGCAAGGGACTATTATATCGAATTGGCTAAAGGCCTTGATTGCATCTATGTCTGTCATGGGAACAGCCCCGAGGCAAAAACCATGCTGGACAAAGGGTATATTGATAACTTGAACGGATTATATTATGATGGTACTTTGTTTCAACGTTCGGCAGATCGAAAAGCACCGCATAATTCCTACACCTCCTTTGAGGATATCCAAAAAGGTGCGAAGGAAAAGGGATATGAGTTGAATGGTGCACCGGCGCCTTATGCTTTCCTTACAAAGGAAGAGGCAGCTGGACTTCAAGGGGAACCGGCATTGAAAACCGAGGTTTCCTACGGATCAGACGAGTATGATGTACAGTATGAATACGAAGCCACGGAAGAGAAATATAAACGTTATTCGAATGGAAAGCAAACAGTCGAGCATAAATCGAATAAACCTATTTTACTGGATAATATATTGATCATTGAGGCTGTTCATCAAGTGATCGACGATAAAGGGCGTCGTAAAATCGACTTGAAAAGTGGCGGAAATGGTTATTTACTTCAAAAAGGAAAAGCGAATGAAGTAGAATGGGTTAATAAGGATGGTCGGATTATACCAGTGAAAAACGATAAAGAAGTAGGGTTGATTCCAGGGAAAACTTGGATCAATATTATTCCGGATGAACCTGGTTTAGTAGGAGACGTCTCATTTTGATACCCATGAAATTGAGGGGGAGTAACATGCAAATTGATAAGTTAAGGGGAAAAGAAACGGATCAGCTGTTTAAGTCGATCCTTTCCTTGCGTGATTTGGACGAATGCTATCGATTTTTTGATGATTTATGCACAGTTAATGAAATTTCATCACTGGCACAGCGTCTTGAAGTAGCCCGCATGCTTGAAGAAGGAAAAACCTATCATAAAATCGAAACGGAAACGGGTGCAAGCACAGCTACTATTTCCAGGGTCAAACGCTGCTTGAATTACGGAAATGATGCTTATTCCATGGCACTTAACCGTATTAAGGATAACGTTGAGGAAACAACTGAATCCTAATCGATCAAAATAAAAAGCCGGGGAATTCATTTCCCGGCTTTTTATTTTGAGTTCAGGACTCTCTTTGCCGGCTGTCTTTCAACCGTATCCGTGTTATATTGGATTTTAGATTCAGAGGTTCCATTTGGTAATAACATTTTATCGATACTTCTCTTTTTTAATGAAAAATCTTAATGCTATAATGGTGTAATGGGAAGTGTGAATGGAGGATTATAATGTACGATTTTCGCGAGTGGAAACATGTTTTCAAACTCGATCCAAATAAAGAAATAAGTGATGAGGCCCTAGAGAAAGTCTGTGAATCCGGTACTGATGCAATCATGGTCGGGGGAACGGATGGAATCACGCTAGAGAATGTGCTTCATTTAATGGCACGTGTCAGACGATATACCGTCCCATGTGTGATGGAAATTTCTTCTGTTGAAACGGTGACGCCAGGGTTTGATTTATATTTCATTCCGAGTGTCCTGAATAGCACCAACCCGGATTGGATGATGAAACTGCATCAGCAAGCAGTCAAGGAATACGGATACCTTTTGAATTGGGATGAAATTTTCGTTGAAGGGTACTGTATCCTGAATCCTGAGTGCAAGGCGGCCCAGTTGACGAAAGCCAATACCGATTTGGATATGGATGATGTGGGTGCTTACGCGATGATGGCAGAAAAGATGTTCAACCTGCCGATTTTTTATTTGGAATACAGCGGTGATTATGGCGATGTCCAGATGGTGGAAGCGGCCAAAGAGAGTTTGGAGGATACCGTACTATTCTATGGCGGTGGGATAAAATCTGTTGAACAGGCCAAAGAGATGTCCAAAATTGCGGATGTCATCGTTGTCGGCAATGTGATATATGAAGATTTGAAAGTGGCACTTGCAACAGTTTCGGCAGTTAAATGAAAACATGTAATAATTATAGTATACTAAAACAGAAACGAATGTTCGTATAGGTGGTGTGATAATGCAATATTTAGCGGAAAAATTACTAATAGGTTTGAATGAACAGCAACAAAAAGCAGTGAAAGCAACTGATGGCCCACTTTTAATCATGGCTGGGGCAGGAAGTGGAAAGACGCGTGTGCTGACTCACCGAATAGCTTACTTGATGGTCGAGAAGGAAATAGCGCCTTGGAACATCCTTGCAATCACGTTCACCAACAAAGCGGCACGTGAGATGAAGGAGAGGATCCGTGCCATACTTGGCGGTGCGTCCGAAGATATCTGGATTTCGACTTTCCACTCGATGTGTGTCCGTATTTTACGAAGAGATATCGACCGTATCGGATTTAATAGGAACTTCTCGATATTGGATACGACGGATCAGCAATCGGTCATAAAACAAATCATGAAAGACCGTAATATGGATACAAAGAAATATGATTATCGTGCCATTTTAGGTAGCATCAGTTCAGCGAAAAATGAATTGGTCGGGCCGGAAGAGTACCTGAAGACGGCGTCTGATTACTTCACTAAAGTAACTGCCGATGTATATACAGAATACCAAAAACGGCTACGTAAAAATTCAGCGCTCGATTTCGATGATTTGATCATGATGACGATTCAATTGTTCCAACTCGTACCTGAGGTGCTTGAATATTATCAGCGTAAATTTCAATACATTCATGTTGATGAGTACCAAGATACGAACAGGGCTCAATACATGCTTGTTAAACTACTGGCTTCACGCTTCCGTAATCTCTGTGTTGTCGGAGATTCCGATCAATCGATCTATCGTTGGCGCGGTGCGGATATTGCGAATATCCTTTCATTTGAAAAGGATTATCCGAATGCCAACATGATTTTCCTTGAACAGAATTACCGCTCGACGAAAAAGATTCTTGCAGCGGCGAATAAGGTCATCGATAACAATCAAAACCGGAAGCCGAAAAATCTTTGGACCGAGAATGCAGATGGCAATAAGATATTCTATTACCGTGCGGACAATGAACAAGGGGAAGCGCAATTCGTAGCCGGAAAGATAAATGAGTTAGTCCAGGATGGCAGCCGGAAATATTCAGATATAGCAATACTTTACAGAACAAATGCACAATCACGTGTCATGGAGGAAGTTCTGCTTAAATCCAATATAAATTATGCAATAGTCGGGGGCACCAAGTTCTATGACCGTAAAGAGATTAAGGATTTACTTGCCTATCTTCGCCTTATTGCGAATCCTGATGATGACATCAGTCTTCGCCGTGTAATCAATGTACCAAAACGCGGAATTGGTGCAACTTCAATGGACAAAGTGGCAGATTATGCAGATCAATATGATGTTTCCATTTATAAAGCACTGGAATCTGTGGAAATGGTAGGGATAAGCGGGAAGGCTACCAAAGCGGCAAGGGAATTCCATACGCTGATCACTAACTATACAAATCAGCAGGAGTACTTATCAGTGACGGAACTTGTGGAGGAAGTCATTAAGAAAACCGGTTACCGTGAGATGCTGCAGGCAGAAAAAACGATTGAATCACAAAGCCGCCTTGAAAATATAGATGAGTTTTTATCTGTTACGAAAGCATTCGAAGATAACAGCGAGGACAAATCTTTGGTGGGCTTTTTGACTGACCTTGCGTTGGTTGCCGATATAGACCAACTTGACGAGAATACTGAAGAAGCTACAAATACGGTAACGTTGATGACGCTGCATTCAGCGAAGGGACTTGAATATCCGGTGGTCTTTCTATTGGGCCTTGAAGAAGGGGTATTCCCTCACAGCCGCTCGCTTATGGATGAAGAGGAGATGGAAGAAGAACGCCGTCTGGCTTATGTGGGAATTACAAGGGCTGAAAATGAACTATTCATAAGCAATGCCCAAATGCGGACATTGTATGGACGGACGAGCATGAATCCCGTTTCACGTTTCATTAGTGAAATACCAGAGGAACTTCTTGAAGATCTAAAACCGAAACCGGCCCCTAGAGCTAGGCAAACACCTTTCAGTTCTTCGAGAACCGGATCTCCTTCAACTGCTTCAACAAGAAAAGTGCCTGCCTTCGGAAAAGCTGTTTCTGCGCCATCCGCAACGGGCGGTGAAGAGATCGGCTGGGCTGTCGGTGACCGTGCCTCCCATAAAAAATGGGGTATAGGAACCGTGGTGAGCGTAAAAGGGGAAGGCGAAGGGAAGGAATTGGATATAGCCTTTCCAAGTCCAATCGGCATCAAGCGCTTATTGGCGAAATTTGCACCAGTTGAAAAAGCTTAAGATTAATATGTTTCCACTGGTAAAGAATAGGGATATCTGACTTTAGACACCGCTCTTCTATAAGAAGTGCGGTGGAGTCTTCTTTAGAAAGGATTGAACGTATGGACTTACAAGCTGCAGAGAAGAAAGTTCTGGAACTGCAAACGTTGTTGAACCAATACAGCTATGAATATTATGTGATGGACCAGCCATCAGTACCTGATGCTGAATATGATCGTCTGCTCCGTGAACTTATTGAGTATGAGGAGAAATTTCCGGAACTGCAAACGGCGGACTCACCGACACAACGGGTCGGTGGCGCCATTTTGGATATGTTTGAAAAAGTGGAGCATACCACACCAATGCTTAGTTTAGGCAATGCCTTCAATGAAAGTGACTTACGGGATTTTGACAGAAAGGTCAGACAATCTGTAGGTGACGATTTTTCCTATGTATGTGAATTGAAAATTGATGGACTTGCCGTCACTCTTCAATATGAGAATGGATATTTCGTAAGAGGGGCAACCCGTGGAGATGGAACGATCGGTGAAGATATTACCGCTAATTTAAAAACGATCAAGTCGATTCCATTGAAGCTGCGGGAGCCGGTTGCCATAGAAGTGCGCGGTGAGGCTTTCATGCCAAAAAAATCATTCGAATCATTAAACAAGGCAAAGGAAGAACGCGGTGAGGAACCATTTGCAAACCCAAGAAATGCAGCTGCCGGCTCGTTAAGGCAGCTTGACCCAAAACTTGCTGCGAAACGGAACTTGGATATTTTCCTTTATGCGATTGCCGATTTGGGCGAAACAGGGGTCCGTTCCCACAGTGAGGGTCTTGATTTATTGGATCGACTCGGGTTTAAGACGAATCGGGAAAGAAAAAGATGCTCGAATATAGAGGAAGTGCTGGCCTATATAGTAGAATGGACGGAACAACGTCCGAACTTAGCCTATGATATTGATGGAATTGTCGTAAAGGTGGATTCCCTTGAACAGCAGGATGAATTAGGTTTTACTGCAAAAAGTCCGCGATGGGCGATTGCTTATAAATTCCCAGCTGAAGAAGTCATTACAACCCTAAGGGATATCGAGCTGAATGTTGGCCGTACGGGTGTATTGACCCCGACCGCCGTTTTGGATCCCGTTCGGGTAGCGGGTACCACTGTACAGCGGGCTTCACTTCACAACGAAGACTTAATCCGTGAAAAGGACATCAGAATCGGAGATCAAGTGGTCGTGAAAAAAGCGGGTGACATCATTCCAGAGGTAGTCAATGTACTGGCAGAGCGCCGTACAGGGGAAGAAGTCGAGTTCCAGATGCCGACTGAGTGCCCGGAATGCAGCAGTGAACTTGTCCGGCTGGACGGGGAGGTTGCTTTACGCTGCATCAACCCGAAGTGTCCTGCACAAATACGGGAAGGCTTGATTCACTTTGTTTCCCGTACAGCAATGAATATAGACAGTCTTGGTGAAAAAGTGATTAGCTTGTTATTTAAAGAAGAACTTATACAAGATGTGGCTGATATTTATAAGCTTACATACGATCAACTGATTGCTTTGGAAAGGATGGGGGATAAATCCGTCAATAAACTTCTTCAAGCGATTGAAGCTTCAAAGACCAACTCGTTGGAAAAATTACTATTCGGGCTGGGCATTCGCCATGTTGGTTCAAAAGCTGCCAAGACGCTTGCGAGGGAATTCGGGACGATGGAAGCCTTAAGCAAGGCGAGCCGTGAAGAACTAACGGCCATTAATGAAATAGGCGATAAGATGGCTGATTCCATCGTAGCTTATTTTGAATTGGAAGAAGTCCATGCATTATTGAATGAGCTGGATGCAGCCGGTGTGAATCTTACTTTCAAAGGGCAAAGAGCTGTTGCTATAGAAGATATCGACTCCATTTTTGCTGGTAAAACAGTCGTTTTAACGGGAAAACTGCATCAGTTAACACGTAACGAAGCAAAAGAGAAATTAGAGGCGCTAGGAGCTAACGTTGCTGGAAGTGTCAGCAAGAAAACCGACTTGGTCGTAGCTGGCGAAGATGCCGGTTCCAAACTGGCAAAAGCTGAAAGCCTAGGCGTCATGGTATGGGATGAAGAGAGACTGATTGAGGAACTAAATAAATAAGAGGTGTAGCTATGAGGAAACTCTCTATTTTGGGGATGATTCTTATACTGCTTCTTGCTGGATGTGCGCCTAGTTTTGAGGATAAGCAAGAGGTAGTCCAAGACTCCAAAGACAAAAAAGAAACGGCAATTATTCCGAAGTATAAAATTTCGGAAGAATATTATCAAACAATCCTACCGTTTGAACCATCAAAAGCACGCGGTTTGGTCGTATCCAATCTAAATACCCGATATGACATTGAAGAATTCGAAAATGGATTGATGCGGTTGGCCCAAACCCAATTCGACCCGGAAGATTACCTGTTTCAAGAGGGGCAAATACTAAATAGTTCCGAGATATCTTCTTGGCTGAACAGAAAATATACCGATAGTCAGTTGAAAGAAAAGGACATGAAAGCCTCCAAGAATCTTGGCTTGAATCCGGTTGATCCAGGTAAAGGTGACATTGATAAGCGGAATGAAGATAATCCGATCTATCTTGCCCATGTTTTAGAACATAATTACTTGGTAAAAACAAAAGATAATTCAGTGAGCCTTGGCGGAGTTGTAATAGGTCTTGCGCTGAATTCAGTGCATTACTATCAAAAAGAGGCATTTGGTGCCACATATGAAAAGAAAATCGATAGTAAAAAGCTAAAGCAAGAAGGGGAGAAAATTGCTGCAGAAGTCTTAAAAAGGCTGCGTAAAAAGGACAAGCTGAAAAATGTTCCGATTACGATTGCCTTATTCGAGCAAAATGAAAAATCTTCAGTGGTCCCTGGGAATTTCATTTCCTATACAAATATCGATAAAAACTCTGACAACATTGGAAAATGGACGGACTTGAACGAAGAGTATTTCCTATTTCCTTCAGCTGGTGCTGAAAAAAAATACCGTGATGACGTCAATACTTTCACGAACTTTAAAGAAGATGTTGAAGAATACTTCCCTAACTTTAACGGAGTCATCGGCAGGGCGTTCTATATGGATGATCAATTGCAAAGTCTGAACATCGATATCCCCATTCAATTTTATGGGAACTCTGAAGCCATCGGCTTTACCCAATATGTTGCTGGGCTTATAATGGAACGTTTCCCGAACTATATTGCCGTACAGGTATCCATTACCTCTGTAAATGGACCTGAAGCGCTCATAGTCCGTGAAGCAAATCAGGACGAACCAACCGTGCATATATACGAATGAAAAAAGATGAAGCTTAACGGCTTCATCTTTTTTGTGTCCCGCTTTTAAATGGGAATGTATCCTAAATAACCTTTAACCAGGAAGTAAACCCTTCCATTTTAAGGAGCAACTGCTTTTAAAAAGGGAACATTTGTCGAATTTTAAAGGACTTATTGTCATTTCCCCGGAAATTCCGGCAGCTTTCCCATATTTCCCGGAAAATATCTCTTTTTCCTTATGAAATAATTGAATTTCGACATTGTATCTCTTGTTGCTTTACTGTGTAATAGTTTGATATGATTTAAACGATGATTATATGGAGAAAAGCGACGAAATTCAGTCGATTTGGATATTTTTTCGGAGGTGAAGAGAATGTCACGTATTTCTATGGAACAAGTTAAACACGTTGCCCATTTGGCTCGTTTGGCCATTACGGAAGAAGAAGCACAACAGTTTCAGCATCAGCTTGACCAAATGATTTCATTCGCGGAGCAGTTGAATGAGCTTGATACGGATCAAGTAAACCCGACTTCTCACGTTTTGGATATGAAGAATGTTATGCGCGAAGATGTCGCAAAACCGGGATTGCCAGTAAAAGAAGTAGTTAAAAATGCACCGGATAGCAAAGATGGATATATCCGTGTACCATCTATAATTGAATAAGGAGGGACAATGATGTCGTTGTTCGAACAAAAGGTTTCTGAGCTTCATGAACGCTTACATAAGAAAGAGATAAGTGTCACTGATCTTGTTAACGAATCGTATAAGCGAATCGGACAGGTAGAGGACAAGGTGAAGGCATTTTTGACACTTGATGAAGAAAACGCCCTCAATCAAGCAAAACGATTGGATGATCAATTGGTAAAAGGCGAGAACGAAGGCGCTTTATTTGGTATGCCGATCGGAGTGAAGGATAATATTGTCACTAAAAATTTGCGTACGACTTGCGCGAGCAAAATTTTGGAGAACTTTGATCCAATCTATGATGCAACCGTTGTTCAAAAGCTACAGAAGGCAGAAACGGTTACGATCGGGAAATTGAATATGGATGAGTTTGCGATGGGTTCTTCCAATGAGAACTCCGCGTTTCAGGCAACACGCAACCCTTGGAACACGGAATATGTGCCAGGCGGTTCTTCGGGTGGTTCAGCTGCATCTGTCGCTTCTGGTGAAGTCCTATTCTCTTTAGGTTCCGATACGGGTGGATCGATCCGCCAACCAGCGGCATATTGTGGAGTTGTCGGCTTAAAACCTACATATGGACGGGTTTCCCGATACGGACTTGTAGCATTTGCGTCTTCACTGGACCAAATCGGTCCGGTTACAAGAACTGTTGAAGACAACGCTTATTTGCTTGAAGCGATTTCAGGTGTGGATCCAATGGATTCGACCTCTGCTAATGTTGACGTGCCGAATTTTGTGAATTCATTAACAGGCGATGTTAGAGGATTGAAAATAGCTGTGCCTAAAGAATATCTTGGCGAAGGCGTTGGGGAAGAAGCACGTAATTCCGTACTTGAAGCGTTAAAAGTATTAGAGGGGCTTGGAGCTGAATGGGAAGAGGTATCCTTGCCGCATTCCAAATATGCTTTAGCTGCCTATTATCTGCTATCTTCATCGGAAGCTTCGGCTAACCTTTCACGTTTTGACGGTGTGCGTTACGGACACCGTACAGACAATGCAGAAACACTTATAGAAATGTATAAGCAAACCCGTGCAGAAGGATTCGGTGACGAAGTGAAACGCCGTATCATGCTTGGAACTTTCTCCTTAAGTTCAGGTTATTATGATGCTTATTATAAAAAGGCTCAAAAAGTACGTACGTTAATCAAAAAAGACTTTGAAGATGTCTTTGAAAAATACGATGTCATCGTTGGACCGACTACACCTACGCCTGCATTTAAAATTGGTGAAAAAGTCGACGATCCATTAACGATGTATGCGAATGATATCTTGACGATTCCAGTCAATCTTGCTGGTGTACCGGGTATATCCGTGCCATGTGGATTCGCAGCGAATGGGCTTCCGCTTGGACTGCAAATGATTGGGAAGCATTTTGATGAAAGCACGATTTACCGCGCGGCTCACGCATTTGAGCAAGCAACAGATTTTCATAAACAATTTCCTAAGCTGTAAGGGGTGAAAAAAATGGACTTTGAAACGGTGATTGGTCTAGAAGTACACGTAGAATTAAAAACGGATTCTAAAATTTTCTCAGCGAGCCCAAATCATTTTGGTGCCGCTCCAAATAGTAACACGACTGTAATCGACCTAGGCTACCCAGGTGTATTGCCTGTCGTCAATAAAAAGGCTGTTGATTTTGCAATGAAGGCTGCAATTGCCCTGAATTGCGAAGTGGCGGAAATTACGAAATTCGACCGGAAAAACTATTTTTACCCGGACAATCCTAAAGCATACCAAATTTCACAGTTCGATCAGCCGATCGGTGAGCATGGTTGGATTGAGATTGAAGTGGGCGGCAAGAAAAAGAAAATTGGCATTACCCGCATTCATATGGAAGAGGATGCTGGAAAGCTGACACATAAAGGGAACTATTCACTTTGTGATTATAACCGCCAAGGTACGCCTCTAGTTGAAATCGTATCCGAGCCGGATATCACTTCCCCGGAAGAAGCTTATGCATATCTGGAAAAATTGAAATCCATCATTCAATACACCGGCGTTTCCGATTGTAAAATGGAAGAAGGCTCACTTCGCTGTGATGCCAACATTTCCTTGAAACCTGTCGGCCAAAAAGAATTCGGTACGAAAACCGAATTGAAAAACTTGAACTCATTCAACTTCGTCCGCAAAGGGTTGGAGCATGAAGAAATCCGCCAAGCGGAAATCTTGAATGAAGGCGGCATAATCGAACAGGAAACACGCCGGTTTGATGAAGCTACAGGCAGAACGGTACTAATGCGAATTAAGGAAGGCTCCGATGATTATCGTTACTTCCCGGAACCGGACTTATTGACGATCCATATCGATGAAGAATGGAAAGCGCGTATCGCTGCCGAGATTCCGGAACTTCCGGATGCCCGGAAAAAACGCTATGTCGAAGAATTTGGCTTACCGGAATATGATGCAGCCGTTTTAACGGTAACGAAAGAAAGTGCTGATTTCTTTGAAGCGACAGTCGCTTCAGGCGCGGATGCAAAACTGGCATCTAACTGGATCATGGGCGAGGTTTCCGCTTTCTTGAATGCAGAAGGTAAAGAGCTGCATGATGTCAAATTGACTGCTGAATCGTTGGCTGGAATGATCAAGCTTATTGAAGATGGCACAATTTCTTCTAAAATCGCTAAAAAAGTTTTCAAAGAATTGATTGAAAACGGCGGGGATGCAGAAACGATCGTCAAGGAGAAGGGACTAGTCCAAATTTCCGATGAAGGCGCATTGCGTACAGCCGTTGAAGAAGCATTGAATAATAACCCGCAATCAATTGAAGATTTTAAGGCCGGTAAACAAAAAGCAATCGGCTTCCTTGTCGGGCAGATCATGAAAGCAACAAAAGGACAAGCCAATCCACAGCTTGTTAATAAAATTTTGGTGGAAGAAATCAATAAACGTTAATATTGACCGTATCACTTTTAAAGTGGTACGGTTTTCTCTTGATTAAGTGTGAAAAAGCCGGAAATATTTTTGATTTTTTTTGAGTTATCTGTAGGGGTAACTCCTTTTTGTGCGTCTATTACATGAATGACTAAAAGGAAAGGAGGAAGAGAAGTGTCGGATGAGTTAGTTGAGAAGGTAAGGGCTGGGAATGATCATGCATTCCGAATGTTGATTGAAACATATAAACAGACGATTTATAGGACCGTCTATTCCGTCTTGCGGAATCAAAAGGATGCAGAAGATGTTACCCAGGAAGTCTTTATCAAAATCTACACCTCTCTTCCTCAATATAAGAACCAAGGTTTCAAAACCTGGATTACCCGAATTGCGGTCAATCATGCAATCGATCTAAAGAGAAAGAGGGAACGCCAAAAGGAAGAATTACAGGACGAACATTCATCGGAAGTTAATTTGGGCTTAACTGATGATGTCGAGGCCGTATTCTTTCGGAATGAAAGGCGAAAGCAAGTATTACGGAAGCTGAATGACCTTCCAGAGGGATATCGGGAAGTTGTATATAGCTATTACATAAAGGAAAAGACATTCAAGCAAATTGCAGAGGAACAGCATATTCAAGTGAAATCTGTCGAGGTAAAGCTATATCGGGCAAGAAATTGGATGAGAAAACATTGGAAAGAGGAGGATTTTTCATGAATCATGTTCCTGAAGCAGAATGGGTTGCATATTTGGCAGATGAAATACCAGAGGCTCTAAAAATTGAATATGAAAATCATCTATACTCCTGTGACAAGTGTTTGTCTGCCTATATGGAAGCGATGGAAAAAGAAGAAAATAGTCTGGACATCGAAGGATTTGATATTGCAGGTCCGGTCATGGACTCGATAAGCCGATTGAAAGAAGGTTCTGGTGAAGAGGCTAAGCAACACCGAAAAGAAAAATCACTTCGGACGATTACAAGACATTACCTGATTGCGGCAGGGTTTACGATTTTATTGATGGCAGGCGGAGTATTTCAATCATTGACGGAGTACGTGGATTCTGTGGAATCAAGCAGCGGAAAGGAAACGCAGTCCTTAACCGATGGGCTTATTGATAAAACATTTAATTGGATGGACACAATCGAGAAGAAAAATAAGGAGGGGTTTAGAAATGAATAAAAGTCCGGTATTAGCTTTTTTATTATCGTTTCTGCCAGGTTTCGGACATTTTTACCTAGGAAGAAAATATAAAGGGTTATTTTATTTTCTTGCCACGGCTGGATTGGGGCTTGGAGGTCTACTTCTTTCGTTGATCAGTCAATCGGATGCGTTTCTGGCTTTTTCCGTTATTGGAATGGTGTTTTATTTCATCAGTATATTTGATTTGGTGGTCACCTCACTGAGAAATCCTAAAAGTGAAGAGAATGTAGGGGCCGATCAGCCGGAGGCGGAAAGATTTTATGTAATCATCCTTTCATTCGTTCCAGGATTAGGGCATTTTCAGCTGGGTCTCATGAATCGGGGACTCATTTTTCTCATCGGCTTTTTAGGCCTTGGCATCATGGTGGTATTCATCAGTGTGATGACACAAATGGAAGGTCTGTTAATATTCATGGCATTATTGCCTGTTATCTGGATTTACAGCTTTTTTGATTCTGTTCAACAGCTGAATAAAAAGCAAAGAGGTGAGGAGCTTATCGATCGGACCGTTTTGGAAGATTTCGAGGAGAGAAGGGAATCCGGGAAGAAGAGTAAATCGGTTGCGACTTTATTCGCCATTTTTCCTGGTGCAGGTCACTTATATTTGGGGCTGCAAAAACGTGGGATTCAATTGATGGCAGGCTTTTTATTCGCCATTTACATACTGGATTTACTCCGGTTAGGTTTCTTCTTTTTCCTTATCCCGATTATCTGGTTTTATAGTTTTTTTGATGGATTACAAAAAGCCTCGAAAATGGAAGAGGGTCCAGTAGAAGATACACCCATCATTTCGGGTATGGTCAATCACCAAAAATGGCTAGGATTGGGGTTGGTGGGAATTGGAATCTATTTCTTGGCCAGTAATATAATCGTCCCGGCCATTGCCCCTCATTTGGATGAATGGATTGGAAGCAACTTGGAGTATTGGTTTAGAGATTATTTTCAAAAAGGACTTGTATGCATCCTTCTTATAGGCGGGGGAATCAAATTGCTGTCGGGAAGTAAAAAAGGGAGAGTCGAGGAGGAGACAAAATGAGAACATGGAGAGTCGGAACGATTTCAATGGGGATCTCCCTGGTTGGTTTGGGTTTGGTTTTACTCGTTTCTCAAATTGCGGATATGAATTTGACGACGATTCTGCTATCGTGGTGGCCGTTGCTGTTCATTATCTTGGGTGCAGAGATTCTCTTTTATATTTATTTTTCCAGAAAAGAAAGTTCTTTTGTAAAGTATGATATTCTTAGCATTCTTTTCGTGGGATTGCTTGGAACGACGGGAATAGTTTTAATTCTGCTTACATCCAGCGGATTGATGGATCAAGTTAGGGCTGCCGTTAATAGTGAAGAGAAAACGGTCAATTTGCCTGGTTTCAATCAAAAGGCAGGGGAGGGCATACATAGAGTTGTCCTGGACACTGGCTCATACCCATTGACAATTGAAAGTGGTAAGGACGAGGAAGTTTCCGTTTTTGGAACATATGGTGAGCGGGTACTGGAAGATGCTGATTCGTTGTTGAAAAAGGCGGAAGATTATTTACTTGTTGAGAGAAATGGTGATACTCTTTATATTAGCTTCAAGGATTTACCGAGTCAAAATGGACTTTTAGACAGTGGTACAAGGAATCTTAAGGCAACCCTTATAATCCCTGCTGAGTTGGCAGTGGAGATAGACGGACAAAGTACCGATCTTGTCTTGAAGCCTAGAAAGCTCTTGAATGACTGGAGTGTGAAGGACAGCGGAAATCTAAGTGTAGTCCTTCAGGATAATAGTGATATCAAGATAGATGCCAGAGGGGTCGAGGAACTTGAAGGCCCTGAGAGTGGCTGGAAGATGACTGAAGTGAAAAAAGGAACAAGTGATGAAGGCATTGTAAAAAAGAATGGGATATTCAATACTGGTGATGGGAAACATACTTTAACGGTTACCGATACATTTAACGTGAATGTTCAATATCCATGATTGAAATCATTTACTAGAATAAAATTGTAAAAAGCATTATAATTTTCCCTGATAAGATTTCTAGTAAAATGTAAAAGATATGGACCGAAATACGGTCCTCTTTTTTTCGAATATTGCTTTTCATGTAACGAAGGATTAAGATGTAAATTATGGAATCAATATGTATAAGGATGATGGGAAATGAAAAGAGCAAGGTTGATTTACAACCCGACTTCGGGCCGGGAAGCCATTAAGAAGAGCCTGCCAGGTGTGCTAGCAAAACTTGAAGAAGCTGGTTATGAAGCTTCTGCACATGCGACGACCGGTGCCGGGGATGCGACGAAAGCGGCTAAGATAGCGATTGAACGCGGCTATGATGTAGTTATTGCAGCAGGGGGCGACGGTACGATTTATGAGGTTGTTAATGGACTGGCCACTGCAGAGAAACGTCCGAAACTAGGAATCATTCCGACGGGAACGACCAATGATTTCGCCCGGGCGCTGCATTTACCGAAGTCGATCGAAGGGGCGGCCGAAATTATTGCAAGTGGGCATACAATGCCGGTCGATATCGGGAAAATGAACGATAAGTATTTCATCAATATTGCTGGCGGGGGCAGATTGACCGAATTGACCTACGACGTGCCGATCAAGCTGAAAACCATGCTTGGTCAGCTAGCGTACTATATTAAAGGAATTGAAATGCTTCCTTCAATTAAGCCGACGGAAGTTTCTATTGAATATGATGGAAAGCTTTTTGAAGGAGAGATCATGCTTTTCTTGGTGGCTAACACGAATTCGGTCGGCGGCTTCGAGAAACTGGCCCCTGACGCCTCTTTGAATGATGGGATGTTCACGTTGCTTATTTTGAAAAAGGCAAACCTCGCTGATATTGTCCGTGTCGCAACATTGGCAATGCGCGGTGAACATATCCATGATAAAAACGTCATTTATGAAAAAGCCAATCGAATTAAAGTACATGCCAAAAAGGACATGATGCTTAACTTGGATGGGGAATTTGGCGGGATGGCCCCAGCTGAATTCGTAAATCAGTACCGCCATTTTGATGTATTTATCCCGCAAGGAATACTGCCGGACGATCCGGCAAATAAATAGGTTGAAGAGGCCACTGAATCTGGTGGCCTTTTCAGTTTAATGAAGCAAGGAGAATTACAAACATGTATATCAGGAAAGCGACACCGGAGGATGCGGAAAAGGCAGCCGTATTGACCCGGTTAGCGATTAAGGAAATTGCAGAGGTTTTGACAGGTGAAACGGAAGAAGAAAGGATACTTTCCGTTCTTGCCGATTTGTTCAGGAAAAGTGGGAATCGGGTCAGCTATGAAAATACGCTTGTCAGTGAACATGATGGACAAGTATCTGGATTGATCATTGCTTACCATGGCAAGGATGCCGAAAGCTTGGATGAACCGATAGTGAATCAATTAAGGATGAAGATGAAAGACCCAAGCGTTACGATCGATAAGGAAGCGGAAATGAGAGACTTTTATTTGGATACAGTATCCGTCGACCCGGATTTTCAAGGAAAAGGTATTGGCAGTGCACTGATTCAATATGTTGAGGGATACGCTAAACATAAGGGATATCCAAGGGTTTCTTTAGTCGTTGAAAAGGAAAATGAAGCGGCGAATCGTCTCTATGGCAGATTGGGGTATGTGGAAATTAAAACCATTTTGATTAGCGGCCATGAATTTCGCTATATGGTAAAGGAAATAGAAGAACCTCCTGTTTAACAGGGGGTCCTTTTTACTCATTTGAAATTTGGCACTGTATGCGATTACATTTGCTGTCCATTCATGGCGGCCCAATCAGCGTAAGCACCGGTGCCATTACAGCCGGGACAGTCGTGTATATCGGAAAAATGATATTCCGTAGGTACGAAGGAGCTGTATCCACGTCCGTAACAATCCGGACAGAGGCCTTTTTCCTCCATACTTGCACGATGTTTCTCTAACCTTGTAGCATTCCAGGCCGATATAGAGTTAAATAAACCCATTTCCTCACCTCATCTGTTTTTCCTTATTTTTCTTTTTTTAGTGAACTTTTATTCATGGAACTATGAAAAATCCGTAATTCCTTCCACTATATTTTTATGAAAACCAAGGTAAATTGGTGAGTGGTTTTGTGACAAGGCCTCTATTGTGGTAAAATACAGGCTAGCATAAAAAAGAAAAGAGAAGATGATATGAAAAAAACAGCACCAGTTGCTAAAAATGATATTATAGAGGTTTTATTTGAAGATTTAACACATGAAGGGGCTGGCGTCGCTAAAGTCGATGGCTACCCGATCTTTGTTCAGAGCGCCCTTCCAGGTGAAAAAGCAAAAATTAAAGTGATGAAAGCTAATAAGGGTTATGGCTTCGGCCGCTTGATGGAGATTATCGAAAACAGTCCTTACCGTGTTGAGGTCACGACCGAAGATTACCCTAAATACGGTGGTTGTCAGCTTCAGCATATGAGCTATGAAGGACAGTTGGAATTCAAGGAAAAGCAAGTGCGTGAAGTGATGACACGCATCGGGAAACTTGAGGATGTGAAGGTTCACCCGATCATCGGGATGGAGAATCCAACTCATTATCGCAATAAAGCGCAAGTGCCTGTTGGTGAAAAGGATGGCAAGCTAATAGCAGGGTTCTTCAAACCGCGGACACATGAAATTGTTGAAACGAAAGAAAGCATTATCCAAAATGAAGTGATCAATGAAGCCGTTCAAGTTGTTAAAGAGATTTTCAGTAAACTTGGTATCCCTGCTTATAATGAAGAGGCACATAAAGGTGTTTTGCGGCACATCATGGCCCGTTATGGCAAGCAAACAGGCGAATTAATGATTGTTCTTGTTACAAGAACGAAAAGTATCCCTTTCATCGAAACCATCGTGAAGGAAATCGTTGAACGTCTTCCACAAGTGAAATCCATTGTACAAAACGTGAATTCCAAGAAAACGAATGTTATCTTGGGCGATAAAATGACTGTACTATGGGGCGACGAAGTGATCCATGATATGATCGGTGATGTGAAATTTGCGATTTCAGCAAAATCCTTCTACCAAATCAATCCAGACCAAACGAAAGTCCTTTATGATAAAGCTCTTGAATATGCAGGGCTGACCGGTGAAGAAACGGTGATAGATGCTTATTGCGGCATTGGAACCATCTCTTTATTTGTAGCTAAAAAGGCGAAAAAAGTGATTGGTGTCGAAGTGGTCGAAGATGCGATTGAAGACGCACGCCGCAACGCTGAATTGAATGAAATCTCAAATGCAGAATTCATGGTCGGTGACGCAGGTAACGTTATTGCTGAATGGTATCAAAAGGGCAACACTGCGGATGTCATCGTTGTGGATCCGCCTCGCAAAGGTTGTGAAGAATCCCTTCTGAATACGATCATCGAGATGAAACCTAAAAAAGTCGTATACGTATCATGCAACCCAGGCACTTTAGCGCGTGATCTTCATATATTGGAAGAAGGCGGATATAAAGCAGTTGATATCCAGCCTGTCGATATGTTCCCAATGACGACACATGTTGAAAATGTAGTGTTATTAGAGTTGAAATGATTGAGTGTGGGCCCGGTCTAATTGACTGGGCCTACAGTTTTTTTATGGCTTGTACAATTTGGACGTTGATTTCCGTTCAAGGCACTCGCTTTCCGCGGGTCTCCCTAGACTCGCTTTTCCCTACAAACTGTGGTCCCGGTCTAAATGACCGGGACCTTTTTACCGTAATTAGTTTGAAGGGAAGGGAGGGAGATTTTTTTTTTGCATGTTTATTCTTGACGCTTTGACTTGGACATATAGTAAGAAATATATGAATTGGGAGGCAAGGTGATTTTATTAATTTTCAAAAAGCGGTGGCTGTAATCGTTGGTAGCTTTTTGGTGGGCATTGGAATCAATGGTTTTTTAGTTCCCCATCATTTAATAGATGGCGGCGTTATTGGGATTGCACTTATCCTTCATTATTTCTTTGGTTTTCAAACGGGGCTATCCATGTTGATCCTTAGTATTCCAATATTTTTATATGCCTGGTACTATGAACGGTCTTTTTTCTATAGCAGCGTTCACGGATTGCTTTTGACATCCCTTTTTATGGATTGGCTTAATCCATTGAAAAAGGTCTTTTCCATTTCGATACTTACAAGCTCTTTGATTGGCGGTGCCATCATAGGGATGGGCATAGGACTCATGCTTCGATATGAGACAAGCAGCGGGGGAACGGATATGTTAGCTAAAATCATCTCAAAATCTACCTCCATGGATATTGCTTTGGCGATTATCGTCATAGATACACTAATCATTTCAGCTGCAGCATTCACCTTAGGTATCGAAATATTTCTTTTTTCATGTGTGACGATCGTCATCATTGGACTGATCACTTCGCTTATGAAAGTGAGGAAATGAAAAATATAATCAGTTCCTTAAGATATGGGCTACGTCATCTATTGCCCTTTGCAGCTTTTCGCTATTTTTGCTAAACATCTCTTTAGCTTCCTTTGATTCAGTTCCAAGGGCAAACAACTCTAAGTCCGCTTGGCATTTTTTCAAGGTCGCGAGCAAAAGAGGTTTTTCTTGAGGGGAAGGAACTTTAAGCTTATCATCATAAAGGTCCACAGTTAATTCTCCGTTAGAATTAGCTTGACCAAGAAACACATTTTCTAGGAGTACACCCAACTTATCCAGTTCAGTATGAAGCCAATTTCGGTTCAGACCAATCGTGGAAAGTGGTTCATCAAGTATGCTGCCGTCCATAATGATGGTTTGTGGCTCCTTTACTGCAGCTACAGACAAGTTAAGGTCCTTGGCTGTTATAGGTTGATTATGCTTCTTTAACATGACTGAAAAATCCCCGTTGGCTTCCAATAAGGCAAACTCAACTTCAGAAATATTGAAGACATCCTTCTTCCGGAGCAATCCTAACAATTCATCGATGGTATATTTCTCTTTTTTTAAATTATCTTCCATGACTTTCCCATCTTTGATGAATACCGTTGCTTTTCCTTCAATAAGGTCACGAAAAGTTTTACTTTTTAAGGATATTAATCCTGCAATGAAGGGTGCTATGGCAAAAACGAGAATGGACAGTACGCCATGTATAATATTGCCTTCCACTTTTGTAGCTAATTCTGCCCCAACATTACCAATGGTTATGCCCGTTACATATTCAAAAAAGGAAAGCTGGGACAATTGTTTTTTTCCTAACACTTTAGTGATCAAAAAAAGAACAATTAAAAAGAATAATGAACGTAAAACAATTTCTATCCAATCCGGCATTACCAAACACCCCCTGATTGATCATGGTTATTAAAAACCTTTATATTGCGGTTCTTCCCTTTCTAACTCGCCTACGCGCTTCTGTACATCCTTAATAACTTCATTCACCACCAGCATCGTTTCATGCAAGATGCGTTTAGATTCATCATCTTGTGTCCGTAGTGCTAAGCTGGATAAACCTGCTTCAACTCCTTTTAGGCTAGAGACACATTGTTTGACATTGGAAGCTATCGTCATGCAGCATCCTCCTAATCTTTAGGTCTATGGGTCGGAACACTCCAGGCTGTTATCCAGGCACTGGTTACTTCAAACATGCGAGCGACAACAGCCGAACAATCCATTCTTTTCCGCATCCGCTAACGCTTCCGAAACAATCTCCGCAGCCAAGAATGTTCATCCAGTATGAGCAGGCGTCTGGTTGAATACTTCAAACATTATCTGTCCCGTTACACAAGTAAATCATGGTTGTGGTTCACTCATATTCAATCGATACGGCATGGGCAATGCATGGTATCGTCTCACTTTGTTGAAAGGAAAGGGGAGATAATAGAGCACCTGTAGCCACGACGAGCAATCGTTTTATTTCTCCCTTTTTCATGCGATTTAATAAGTGGCCATAAACGACCGTTGCGGAACATCCTGGGCCACTTGCCCCGGACAGGACCGGTTGACCATCCCTGTATATCATTAAACCGCAATCTTTATATTGCGCTTCTTTAATCGGCGTACCGTGTTTATTAAATAATTCCAAAGAAACTTCATGTCCAATCTTTCCTAAATCCCCGGTCACTATTAAATCATAATAAGATGGATCGAGGTTTCTTTCTCTTAAATGGGCTTCAATCGTATCAACGGCGGCAGGGGCCATGGCACCTCCCATATTGAAAGGGTCAGTGAGGCCCATGTCGATGACACGGCCTATGGTAGCCGAAGTGACCCTTGGGCCTTCCCCGTCGCTGCTTAATAAAGCCACGCCGGCTCCCGTAACGGTCCATTGGGCTGTTGGAGGTTTTTGCCCCCCGTATTCAGTTGGGTAGCGGAATTGTTTTTCTACTGCGGCGTTATGACTTGATGCTCCTGTCAATAAGTACTCTGCTCCTTTGGTATTGACAAGGTAAGCACCAAGCGCCAATCCCTCCATGGAGGTGGAGCAGGCGCCAAATAAGCCGAGATAAGGTGTTCCCAGTGTTCGGCAGGCAAAACTAGTAGGCGTTATTTGATTGATAAGGTCACCTCCAAGGAAAAATTGAATCTGTTCCTTCTGAAGACCAGCCTTTTCGATTGCTTTTGTGCTCGCTTCTTCCAATAAGACTTTATGTGCCTTTTCATAGGTATCTTGATTTATCCATAAATCGGAATGGAGAAGATCGAAATCATCCGCAAGCATACCGTCTGCTTCAAATGGACCGCCGACAGTTCCTGTGGAGACGATGACAGGCTTTTGATCAAACACCCATGTGCGATGCCCCGTAAGCATTATAAACCACCCCAATGTATGAGTATTGTCAGTGCTAAGGTAAAACCAAGTAATAACATAAATGCTTCTGCCAATTTGACTATATTGGTCCCATTCCCTCACGGATATAGCTGCATTACCACCAATTCAATACACCACAAGTCCGGTAAGGACGGAAAAACGCTTGATACAGAAAAGAAATGAATGGATATAAAAAAAGGCTGGTTGCCTTAACCAACCTTTTTTATATGAATGATTATTGTTTATATTGAGGTTCCTCGTTTTGTATCTCTTCTATGCGAGGAGTGATGCTGTCCACAATCGTTTGTGTTTGTTGGGCAGCTTGCTGGTACAGTTGTTTGGCTTGCTCGTTATCTGTTGAAAGGGCGAAGGTTTCAAAGCTCGCTTGAGCACTTTTCAGCCCGGCTAAAGTTGTTTTGACATCATTTATTACCGTCATATATGAACCTCCCTAGTTTGTAACTGCTTTATTAGAGTAAGGAAAATATGATTAAATATACCTTCCAAAATTTCTCTAGGAAATGAAGTGTAATTTCATTATAAAACTTAGTTCTTCAATCTCATTCCATTAATCAAACGTTTGATTAATGAAGGGGAACAGGCAGAAGTGTTATTAATATTATCCGCGCCTTTTAGTTAAGCAAATCGGTTTTATTGTTTAATTATTGACTGAATTCAGAATTCTTAATATAATGAGAAAACATAACGTGATTACGTGAGGTGATATGACATTTATATTCGTGATGATTTATATAGTAGGGTTGTTTTTGAAATTTCATCTGAAGAAGTTGTAAAAGGACTGCTATTCCACAAAAGCAAACAAGAGTCGGAAATTGAATCGATCAAAGGTAAAATTCATAAATATGAGCAAAAACGGAGAGCTGAGGAAGCTTGGTATCAATCCCTATCACCATTTAAACGTTTTTTTACAGGGCGTGCCCCAAGTCATCACCAGGCAGTTGAGCATTTGGTGAATGTTAAAGATAGATATAAACAAATCGAGAAAATAAAACAGAAGGTCGCTTTTTTAAATGAGATGATCGGTTTACTTGAAGCTGAACCGGAAAAACGGGAAATGAATTTACCATCAGACATCATTAAAGAAATAATGGCCTGGCAGAAAGCGGAGGGAACACCAAGATGACTCTAGAAACGTTAAACGCTGGCTTGGATACGATTTGGGTGGTTCTGACAGCAGCCATGATTCTATTGATGGAGGGCGGGTTTGCTTTACTGGAGGCAGGGTTCGTCCGTACGAAGAATAATGTGAACATCATCATGAAGGTTTTTGCCGATATTACGATTGGAACGCTTTGCTATTTCGTCGTTGGTTTTGGCTTAATGTATGGAGCGGATGTATTTGGTATTATTGGAGCAAGCGGCTTTCTGCTGAAAGGTGATTTGTCGCATATCGACCTTACGATTTCCATCGATGCATTTTGGTTATTTCAAGGGGCATTCGTCATCGCCGTCATTTCCATCGTTTCGGGAGCCGTTGCAGAAAGGATCAATTTTCGGGCGTATCTTATTTTTGTCGTAATGATGACGGCATTCATCTATCCGATTGCCGGTCACTGGGTATGGGGTGGTGGCTGGTTAAGCGGGTTGGGCATGCAG
The DNA here is from genome assembly GCF_040250305.1 of Peribacillus frigoritolerans. Lineage (NCBI taxonomy): Bacteria > Bacillati > Bacillota > Bacilli > Caryophanales > Bacillaceae > Peribacillus > Peribacillus frigoritolerans. The sequence continues at coordinate 466,814 of NZ_CP158190.1, forward strand.
GACTTCGCAGGGTCTGCGGTCATTCATGCACTAGGCGGTTTTTCTGCACTTGCGGCTGCCATTGTTATTGGGCCGAGAGCAGGAAAATTCACTTCACGGGGGACTAGCTCCATTTCACTGCCGAGCAATCTCCCACTGGCATCAGTTGGGGCATTTCTTTTATGGTTTGGCTGGTTTGGGTTTAATGCAGGAAGTACCTTGCAAGCTACTGATGGACGCATTGGCCATATTGCCATTGTCACGATGCTCTCAGCTGCATCAGGGGGAGCGGCGACCTTGCTTTATACACTTTTTAGATATGGACGTTCGGATGCACCTTCCGTCATCAATGGCTCACTTGCAGGTCTTGTCGGGATTACGGCTGGCTGTGCATTCGTTAGTGATTTGGCGGCATTGTTGATTGGTGCAGTTTCTGGAATGTTGATGTTAGCTGCGACGAATTGGCTGGAAGCCCGAAAAATCGATGATCCGGTTGGTGCCTTTCCTGTTCATGCGGCATCAGGGATGTGGGGTACGATCGCGGTAGGGCTTTTCTCCACTGAAAACGGATTGTTCGCCGGTGGGGGATGGCATTTGCTCGGAGTTCAAACATTAGGATTAGCGGTGTTATGTATCTGGGGCTTTTCATTGACATGGCTCGTTTTTAAAATTATAAATGTTTGGCTGCCTATTAGAGCCACTGAAGAAGAAGAAGAACTCGGATTGGATATCAGTTATCATGGCATCATGGCCACACATACCTCGCCGGAGTTCATCAAGGTAGAGGACTACTATAAGCAGGATGAAGAATTGACAAGGTAATGACTATAATACAAGATAGAATCAAGATAAGTAAGAGGTGAATTTTAAATGGGTGCATGCAATCTTAATCATTCGCAGCAAGATGTCAGGCTGAAATTTGAGAGTCAAAAGACATTTTTACCAAGCGAAATAAGTCAAACATTAGATCGATATCTGGAAAAAGGGAATTCGCAGGAAACATTGAATGAACTTTTTCATCTATTGAAGAAGTATGACTTGTCTCCCCAGGAGGAACAGGAATCAAGAAACGAAAAGTTGAAACGGATAATGTTGTAAACGGGAAAGAACGGGAGTGCAAGGATGACTTCCGTTCTTTTTTTGTTTTTTTTCTTATTAAACGATTTAAGGGATTGGGCGCGGGAATCTGACTCCTATTTACTTTTTATTCAGTGCCATTTTTAAAGAAGATAGCAGGAATCACATTTAAGGCAGCGAAAACATGATTGTAAACGAAAAGGTGTTCTTTTAAGAGTTTAAGTAACGCGGACAAGGGTTTAGCGGACCTTTAAAGATTTAATCAATCGTTTGATTAAATCTCATGAACTGACTACCACCTTCAATAAAAGCATGGAAAAAATAAAAAAGCGGGAGCCCATAATGAGCTCCAGCTATCTTTAAAAACCATCATCTGTAGCGGTGAAGGGGATGTTTAGGTTTCTTTCCACTGCCCGAAGTCTTTGATTAAGCCTGTTTAACCTATTCGTATGTCGCTGGTCTGCTTGACTTAGCCGGGAGATTTCTTGGTTAATGCGGTTCACTTCCCGGTTTATCCGCGTGATTTCTTGGTTTTGCCGATTGAGTTCCCTCGTTTGACGCTCATTTTGACGCTCAAGTTCCCGGATTCTTCTTTCAAGTTGTTGAGGCTGCCTTTCAATATCGAATTGCTCAGGCACCTGGCTATATGGATTTTCTTGTACCTGCTGAAAGTTCCAATCTTGCTGTGGCATATAATCAAATCGTTCAGGCTGTTGGAAATATGGGTTAAAATTAGGCTCAAAGTACTGATGATTTCCATTTTGTTGTGGATAAGGATAAAATCCGTATGAATTCATGGTCAACTCTCCTTTTTAAAATCAGGATGGATACCTTATAACTTATGTCAGTTCCGGTGAAGTGACTAGGCGTTAGCCCATATGAATGGGAAGAAGAGGTAATTAACAGAAAAAATTTCAATAAATTTGCAGAAACCATCCGGTTCCTATATCGTTTAGGATAGGAGAAATTCTTTTATCCATCTTGAAACCAATTCCAAGGATAATCCGTATATAAAGAAAAGAGTGTAAGTCAGGAGTGTAATGATAATGAATCGATTTCTTGCTGATTTTGTTCCGATATTGATTGCATTTCCAATGGTTTTGCCGGTTTGGATGATTAGCTATTTTGCATTGAATCAACCGTTTGCCCTGTCCGTTGTCATATCTTTAGCAGGAGGGGTACTTGCATACTGGCTAAGTTCCGTTTATTTTTCATCAAGATACCTCAAAAAACATGAATTGACGAGAAAAGAATATCAATATATAAAGAAAAATTTAACTGAAGCAAAACCGAAGATATGGCGGGTGCAAAAAGCACTAATCTCTGTCAGGCATATCTCTTCTTTCAAACAGAGGAAAGATATGATTAAAATGATCAGGAAAATATATAGTCTGACGAAAAAAGAACCGAAGCGGTTTTACCAGGCGGAACAATTTTATTACTCTCATCTGGATTCCGCCATGGAGCTTGCGGAGAAATATGTTTTTTTAGCACAGCAGCCAAAAAAGAATAGGGAACTCGAACTCTCCTTAACGGAGACTCGTAAAACCTTAAAGGAGCTCACTAATACGATAGAAAAGGATTTATATAAAGTGATTGCCGATGATATCGATAATCTTAACTTCGAATTGGATGTTGCTAAGCAGTCCATTAAAACGAGAAAAGAGTCACAAGTAATTGATGAAAGCAGGAGGTTAAAATGAATAACAATGATCCAAACCTGTTGAATAAAACGAATAATGCCAGTTTGATCGATGACCTTTTAGCCAATCCATTTGATGGGGTGCAGGAGCTTGAGAAAGTATCTTCCCAGGAAGCGAAACCGGTTAAACTGATTGATGTCATTCCTGAAGAGAACAGGGCAAAGGCTTATCAGCTTGCCGAACAAATCGACCCAACGAATCATCAGGCGATGATATCCTATGGTACACCCGCCCAATCAAAGCTCCTGACCTTTTCTAATTCGATGCTTGAGCATGTCCAGAAAAAAGATGTGGGTGAAGTGGGCAACATTATCAATGATTTAATGAAAAAGTTAAACGAGCTGAGCCCGGATGAGTTAAAACCGGATAAGCCCTCATTTTTTGCGCGTATGTTCGGGAAGCTCTCGGGATCTGTACAGGAGGTGCTATCCAAGTATCAAAAAACAGGGGCCCAAATTGACCGAATCAGCGTAAAACTCGATCGGAGCAAGAATATCCTGTTATCGGATATCGTAATCCTTGAAAAGCTATATGAAACGAATAAGGAATATTTCCAGGCATTGAATGTATATATTGCAGCTGGGGAAATCAAACTCGAAGAAATTCATGAGAAAACGATTCCGGAGCTAAGGAAGTCCGCTGAATCAAGCAATGATCAAATGAAGTTTCAAGAAGTCAATGATATGCTGCAATTTGCTGAACGGTTGGATAAAAGGCTTCATGATTTGAAATTGAGTCGTGAAATCACGATTCAAAGCGCACCGCAAATCAGGCTGATCCAAAACACGAATCAGGCACTAGTCGAGAAAATCCAATCTTCGATCATGACAGCGATTCCGCTTTGGAAAAATCAGGTTGCGATTGCATTGACCCTAATCAGGCAAAGGCATGCTGTAGAAGCACAAAAACAGGTTTCCAAGACTACAAATGACTTGTTATTGAAGAACTCCGAGATGCTGAAAACGAATACCATTGAAACTGCAAAAGAAAATGAGCGCGGACTTGTCGATATTGAAACATTAAAGAAAACTCAAGCTAACTTGATATCCACGCTTGAGGAGACCATGCGGATTCAAGAAGAAGGAAGGCATAAACGCCGGCAAGCCGAACAGGAATTGGCATCAATGGAAAATGAACTGAAACAGAAACTATTAGAGATAAAGGGATAAGGGGAGATAACATGGAAACTATCGAAGCTATAAAAACGAGAAGAAGCATTGGAATCGTTAAGCAAGATCCGGTACCTAAGGAAATGATTGAGCAAATCATTGAAGCTGGAACGTATGCACCCAATCATCATCGAACGGAGCCTTGGCGTTTTTTTGTATTGACTGGAGAAGGAAGAAATAAACTTGGCCAGGTATTCGAAGAAATCACAAGAATGGAAAATGCGGATGATACCCCTGAAATTTTAATCAGCAAGCTCGAACGGCAAAAAAAGAATCCATTAAGGGCTCCAGTCATCATCGCGGTGGGCATAGAGCCTAGTGATAAGAATAATGTCCTTGTGGCAGAAGAATATGCGGCAGTGAACAGTGCCATCCAAAACATGCTACTTGCAGCACATTCTCTAGGTCTGGGAGCAGTATGGAGAACGGGGAAAATAACGTATCATGAAAAGGTCCGTGATTTTTTCAATTTATCCTCTAAGGGAGAGGTATTGGCTTTCATATACTTGGGTTATCCTGACATGGAGCCGAAACCTGCCAAGAGAACATCGATTGATGAATTGACCACATGGATCGGATGAAAGATTGAGAGGGCTGCATCAGTTTATAGATACTGATGCAGCTTTTTTTATTGCCTTCAATATGGCTTCCTTAAATCTGCATTTAATGAAAGCGATTTGGCTTTGTCAGGCTTCGTTTCAAGTGACGATTGATGAATTAGGTTGTACAATACATAGGAAGAATAAATTTTGATGAATTAGGATGTGTCTATAGATGAGAACGATTGATCCATTTGAGATACTCGATGGAAAAGCGATAAAATATTTGGATGTATTTGGCGTTGAGGATGGCATTGCTTTAAAGAGTAAGTACGAAGATAAATCGTATTGGATATATGATTATTATTGCATGCATCAGACTTGTGATTGCCAGGAAGTATACCTTGAATTCGTTGAGGAGCTTAAAGGAAATAAACAGGCGGGACAGCATTTTGGAGTGAGGGTTTCTTTCGGGGATAATCAATTTGTCCTGGAGGATTATAATATTTCCAAGCAAAAGGCGATGGATATCGCGGAAGATACGCTGAAGCACAGTAAAGGTGTAATGGAGTTATTTAAACAGCGGTATCAGCAAATGAAGGAAAAAGGCACGCAAATTATCATGGAAAGTGCAAAGGCAGCTAAAATGCCGCATGTTCATGCAGAACCGATCATTGGCAGAAATGAACCTTGTCCATGCGGAAGCGGGAAAAAATACAAAAAATGCTGCGGTGCAGCTTAACATTTTGGAAGCTGACTCGATTCGGAGTCGCTTCTTTTTTAATTGGAAAAGCGCATGCTTGGAAAAAAACTGAATAATGAATAAAAAAACGTGGTATTTATAGAACGTTTGTTCTATAATAAGAGTACCAGATAATAACACAAAAAGAAATAAAAACTAGTTATTTAGACGGAATTTTCCGAAAACTTCTTTTTTATTTTCATAAATCTGGTATATATAAGAGAGAAGAGTTTTTTGATCTCATCTCTTTCAACGGTAGACGGCAACCAGACGGGATGAAAATCCCAACACTGATGGCAGTTTAACTTATTGAACGAAGGAAGGGGTAATCAAATGACAAGAGAAAAAAGATTAATACCTTACAAAGTTCTTGAAGTAATGGAAACGGTGAAAGAGAAGATTCCTGAGGGTGTCGAACTTGTGAAAGCACCGGCGATTTGGGAAAAAAGCAGTTATGGTGAGGGCGTGGTAGTTGCCGTCATCGATACAGGCATTGACAAGGGACATCCAGACCTCAAGGAAAGAATCATTGGCGGGAAGGATTTTACCAATACCGGGGATTATCAAGATGATAACGGACATGGGACACATGTCAGCGGTACGGTTGTGGCTGCCATTAATAATGCTGGTGTAGTAGGAGTGGCTCCGAAAGCAAGCATATTAGCGTTAAAGGCCCTAAATGGTCAAGGACAAGGCGATATAGATTGGATTAATGGGGCTCTAGAGTATGCAATCAATTGGCGGGGACCTAATGAAGAAAAGGTTTCGGTCATTTCACTTTCACTTGGCGGACCTCCGGATGAGACTGAACACAAACTCATTCAAAAGGCCCTTCAGAACGATATCCTTGTTGTTTGTGCAGCTGGAAATAGCGGTGATGGGCGTCATGAAACGGATGAATTGGATTATCCAGGAGCATATCCCGAGGTAGTGGAAGTCGGAGCTGTGGATTTAAGCAGAAATTTAGCGGATTTTTCAAATACAAATGATGAAATTGACTTGGTGGCGCCAGGGGTTGATATTCTCTCTACGTATCCAGGAAATAAATATGCCAGGTTGAGCGGAACGTCAATGGCTACGCCTCATGTAAGCGGTGCAGCAGCTCTCTTGAAAGTGATTGCTGAAAAGGAATTTGAGCGCAATTTAACTGAAGCGGAATTATATGCACAGCTGGTGAAAAGTACGGAAGATCTGGGAATAAGCAAAAAAGCACAGGGAAATGGATTGCTTAACTTAACGATAACGGAACAAAGAGCTGAAAAATCAATTAAGATTACGATAGAATCAGAAAACCTTAAGTTACCGAGTAAATCGGTTGTCATGGAATATTAGAAAAGAAAAAGGTGCCTCAATAAATTGGGGCACCCTTCCATAATGATTATTTTTTAGTTTTCCTTAGAGCTGCTAAAAGCGCTACAATGGAAAGGATTAGTGATATGACAGCCAGGGTGATGATCAGCGTTTGGTTGCTATCACCTTCTGTTGTTGCTGACTCCTTTGAATTGTCAGTTGTCGTGGAATCATTAGTGTCAGCTTCATCTTTGTGACCATGGTCCGCAGGTTCTGCATCAGCCTTGGGCGCAACCGTAATTTCCGTTACAGAATGCGGTAGGTCTGAGCCTTCTTCACCGCTCCATTCAACAATTTCACCATCTTCGTAATATTGAAATGCATCCCAGGCAACATTCGTTTCTTCTTTAGGATTTTGTGCTACGAAAGAGAATTGCTGGAATTGTCCAGCTGCTATTCCTTCGTCAGTTGCTGCCCAAGTTACCGTTTTTACATGCCCATCTTTGTCACCTTCTGTCGTTACTTTCCATCCCGGTACAGGCTGATAGCTTTCAAAAGTAACTCCTTCAGGTACTTTTAAAGTCACCTTTGTAGTGGCAGTTTCTTTTTCGACGGGTACTTTAATTGTATAAGTTTCCCAAGCCTCAGGTGCTGATGAACTAGGCTTGACTGTAACGTGAGCATACGCTGAACCGGAAAAAATGAATAGTGCAGCAAATGTAAAAATAAGAAGCTTTGAAATGTTTTTCATTGGTATTAATCCCTCCTGTTATGAATTTCCTATGAAAATTATAAAATCAGCATTGATTGAATCCAGGCTTTCAGTTAATCCGTGAACATGGATACTCCACTTTCCTGGCATGGTTAATAAAGACTTTGATGTAAATGTACCTGTGTTTTTCTCCTTCATCTGCAGCTTTATTTCACCATTTTGCGTATCCAATGGCTGCATTGTGATTGTAAGCTGCTCTATATCAGCAATTGGCTTGCCTTCATTGGAAAGGTTTACTTGAATCAGGTTATCCCCGACTTCATTGGGGGTCACCATTAATGTAACCTCATTATTTTCTTCAGTCAGTAACTTCTTTTCGATGGGCCCGGGAGATGACATGGCAGTTTGGACATTTGTCAGCAGAGCTGCAACGACAAGTATGACGATCCCTAAACCAAACTCGATTCCCACACTATAACCAAGTTTTTTCGTTTGCTTTCTCCCTCGGAGAAAATGAAGGCCTCCTAAAACGATCATGACTAACATGAGACCGATTTTCGCTAGTAACAATTGACCATATGTTGTGTTAAACAATGAATGGATAGTCGGTATATGCTGTAAACTGCTATATATCCCGCTGACAATCAGTATGATTACAAACAGAAATGACCATTTGGAAAACCTTGAAATGATCGACCAGTAAAACGTTCTCTTATCTTCTTGGACTGCCTGACGATTAGCTAGCCCAGGCAAAATCACCAATAAGGCCATAAGGCCACCGAGCCATAAAGCCATGGACAATAAATGAAGGAAATCCATCAAAACGGCCAGAACCTGATTAGGAACGGCTGCTGTATGTCCAGTTAAAGCCTTACAAATCATCAAGCAGGCAATTATGATGAAAGAAAGGTAAGGTAGTGATTTATTCAGGGTGTTCTCGAGCATGAAATAAATCACTAAAAATAGAAGCAGCAATATTAGAATTTCAATGATCCAGACCGATCCAAAGTTTGTAGCATTCAATACTTCTTTAATATAACTAACTTTAAATGCATCAGTCCAACCTACGCCAGCATCAATCGTAACTTTTAAAGGCAGACTGCAGAAGATGGAAAATGCTAAACCTGCATATGAAAGCCAAAGGTATAGACGAGTTCTTCTGCTAGCTTCAAAAAGTCGAGAATCCTTCATTAACGATAATCTGAAAAAAAGGATTCCGGTTAGGGCAGCGAAGCATATGTATTGAAGACTTTGCAGGATTACATTGATGGAATTCGGAAAACTTGCACTCACTTCGGAATTTTCTTGGTCTGAAAGACCAGCTGAATCTCCGAATTGAAAGGGTATTGTTCCTTCGATGGGATGGCCATCACTCGAAACCACTCTCCATTTAATGTAGTAAATCCCTTCATCGATAGTGTCCTGCCACTTAGCTTCCAGTACTTTTTCACTTTGTTCCGAGATTGCACTGTCTTGGATTTGAATTTTGTCCCCATCTTGGCTGAATACCTCAAGCGAATGGAAGGCTGGTTGTATATTCTCACTGAATTGAATGCTGATTTTTTCAGGAAGAGCATCCATTGCTTCATTCGGGCTAGGATTAGAGCTTATTATTGTAGCATGACCAAAAGCCATTGCCGGGTTTAAAAGCAAAACGAACAGGCTGACTACCAGCCAAAAATATTTTTTCATCTTGGTGTGCCATCATCCTTTCATCAAATTATGTAAGCTTATTATAAAAGGAAAATGTGAAAAAACAGTGAAAATAAATTAGTTATCTAAAGGCAGTTTAAGAGGTTCGCTAGAAAAGTGATAACAATAAGGTTAGATGACCTGCCTCCCTCCCTCCATTATAACCATAGTATTGGTTGGGGATTCCGCTTTGCACCAAAGCATTAATAGGTATCCTCCGAAAAATACATTAAGAAATAATTAAGGTTCCTTTGGTAACCTGGCCCTATCATGTTTGCAGGAATTATAGGAGGGATAGGCTTTGCTAAAGAAGGGGTTAAAAGAAAAAAGCGTTAAGGTGATCTTGGTTGGTTCTCTTGTGGGGATGGGGACATCCACTTATATGCCCGAGGCATGGGCGGCGGAAGGCGCGTCTGTCATTCAGGAAGAGGCACAAACGGTAAATAGTCTTTCAAAGCTAGAAATAGAAGGGATAGAACTGGATCAAAAATTTTCGGAAGATGTACACGATTATAGTTCGGCAGTGGGGGATGATGTGGAAAAGATCACATTGCTTGCAGCAAGCCCTAACGAGAATGCAGCCATATACGTGAATGGGGTAAAAATGACAGATGGTAAAGTGAAGGATTTAACTCTTCAAACAGGTCTGAATACATTTGAAATCACTGTCAGCGATGGGGAAAATGAAACGGTTGCCTATACTCTCAAGGTCGAAAAACTTGAAAGTGATGATAACCTTTTAACATCGATTGGATTATCAAAAGGCTCATTAACATTCGATTCTAAAGTGACAGCTTATAATGCTTCAGTTGAAAATGAAGTCCAGTCCGTTACGGTAACTCCGACATTGAGTGACAGTACCGCAATTGTAAAGGTGAATGGAAAGGATGCTACCGGTGCCGGTGTAAAGGTTAGCCTTCCAGTCGGTAAGACAACGGTGAAGATTGTCGTTACAGCAGAAAATGGAGATGGAAAAACCTATACGCTTACGATTACACGGGCTGCAGCCAAGGAAACCGAATCGAATGATGCTCCTAAAGAGAGTGAAGTTCAAAAGGAGCCATCAACAGAAACAAGTAAAGCTCAACCTTCCTCGGATAAGGGGAATAAATCATCTTTAACATCAGCAGAATCCTCGGATAAGGGGAGTAAATCACCTTTAACATCAGCGGAATCCTCCAATAATCTAAAACAAAGCAGTGGTGTCAGCCAAGTGCCGAAAGCACAGCAAATTGAAAGTAATTCAACACAAAAACTTAAAACGGATTCTATAGAGAAGGTAGCGTCAGCAGATTCTTTAGGCGAGGAAGGCAATAATGCACCAGTGTTGAACAATCTGACTGTATCAACCGGAGTATGGAACAAATCTTTTGAATCTAATGAGCATACCTATCATATCGAGGTCGATAATGATATTTCTTCAGTCGAAATGGATGCATCGACAAATGCCAGCGGAGCAACGATTGAATATGACGGTGAGAGCAGTAAACAAGTGAAGATCAAGGATAAAGCGAAGACGGCCATTTCCGTTACCGTATCAAAGGATGGGGAGCGCCGGACTTACGTCCTTGTTTTCGAAAAGGATATGGAGGTGGAGATGGATGAGGAAGAAACCGTGGATGATGTCAAAACAAAAGAGATGGAAGTTGAGCCAACACAAATGAGTACGGCTGGCAAGAAAGTGAGCGATACATCCAATGATACAGAAGGCCGGGTTAATGTGAAACAGCCTGTCGAGACTGTGTCATTCTTTGGGAATATAAAGGATTTCTTCACCTCCCTGTTTAAATAGGATCGTTCTGAATCCTGCAAAAAAGGACAAGGTTTAGGCTTGTCCTCGGATTCATAATTTTATGGGCAACATGATTTGGACCTCGGTTCCATGGTTTAGTTCGCTGTTAAAGCGGACCTTTCCCCGATGCGCCTCGATGATTCGGCAACTGACTGTCAGTCCTAATCCGGTTCCTTTTTCTTTAGAAGAATAGAAAGGTTCTCCAAGATGCTTTATCCGGTTTTTTTCAATTCCGCTTCCATTATCTTTGATGGTGATGGAAAGGTTATTGTCCATGCGTTCGAAATCAATCCAAATGTGATCGGCGGATGCCTCCATCGAATTCTTGAGCATGTTTATGAAAACTTGTTTTAATTGGTTTCCCTCACATAAAAGAAGTGGTATTTCGTTTTTAACAGATATTGATATTTGGGTGGGGTACGAGTCCGCCTCTGGTTTCAACAAGGTTTTGACATCATTCATCAGGTCGATGATTTGATGTTTGCTGAATGGAAGTTCCTGTGGTTTTGCCAGAACGAGTAACTCGCTTACAATAAGATTGATCCGGTCCAACTCACTTAACATGATTGTGTAGTATTGTTCATAGGGATGGTCGCTCTTTTTAAGCAGCTGGACGAAACCTTTTAAAGAAGTCAGCGGGTTTCGTACCTCGTGGGCCACACTTGCGGCAAGTTCGCCGACTATCGATAATTTTTCGGTTCTTCTTAAGCGTGCTTCGGTTTCCCGGATTTGAGTGACCTCTTTAGCATAAGTAATGATTCCGACTAAATCCTCGCCAACCATCATCGGAACAAACGTACAAGAAAGTAAGATGGACTTCCCGTACTTCGTCAGGAATTCTATATCTTTCCCTTTTTTGATCCCCTTATGGTTTTCCATGACATATTGGCAAGATGTACGGATCAATTCCGCGTCTTCTGCTGAGAAGTTCAAATTAATGAATGAGGCTCCATGTATTTCTTCCTGTTGAAAGCCTGTTACCGTTTCAAATCTAGGATTCACGGTCGTGATCATTCCGTTTAAATCAAGCATCAGCATCGGATATGGGTTGTGTTCAAACAATGATTTATAGCGTTGTTCACTTTCGAATAATTGATTCTCCGCGACAACCCTTTCAGAAATATCCCTGCCAATGACGACTAAGCCTTTTCGTGAACCATCCTCATTGAACAGGGGAACTTTGATCGTATCAAATGTCTTGTGATTGCCATCGGGAAGAGGGATGATTTCCTCACACCGTGTGATTTCCCCTTTTAGCCACGTTTCTTCATCGGAAACTTCACAGTAGATCAACGACTCTTTATAAAATTCCGAGTATTCTGCGAGCTCACTGTCTCTTTTTCCCTTATAATCTACATGCTCCAATTGAAATAATTGCAGCCCGAAAGTATTGGATTCAAGCCATCGGCCATCACCATCCTTGAAGTTAACGAAATCCACCATTGAATTGATGAGTGTACGCCGACGTTGTTCCGCTTCTTTTAATCGTTTGAATTCTTCCCTTTTAGCTAAATAAAGATATAAGACCAAGCCTATTGATAAAAGGAAAACAAAGCCTTCCACTCTTTGAAGTTGAATAAAAACCTCTTTATTTTGGATATTTGTAGTTAAAAAATAGTCGAACACGACTAATGTAAGAATCCCGGATAGGATATATATTGCTAAGATGGAGCGTTTGGACATGGAGATTCTCCCTGATTTTAAGACATTTCAAAGGTAAAATTACATACACATTTTAACAAACTATCGGAAAAAAATATATGCAGAATCCTAAATAAAAAAACAGGGCCAATGTGGTCACCTGTTTTTTCTGAAGAAGGTAAGTTTCTTTTTCTTTTTTGCACGCTTATAGATAATGAAAAATAGTAAGAAGAGGAGTGCGAGTGCAGCTAGCGTATATTGGTTCATTTCAACAGATAGCAGTCCATAGGGAATCAGCGATAGGAAGAAAAAGTATATAAGGTTGCCAAGCCCCGTCGCTAATAAAAAATCCTTGAACGTGACAGTGCTGACTCCAGCTGCCAAGTTAATTAAGCTTGTTGGGATAAGCGGGAAAATCCTGCCTGTAAAAACGTACATGAAGCCATGCTCCACAACGGTTTCTTGCCACTTTTCGCCAATCTTCTTTAAGAGAAGCTCCTGAAACCAGTTTCTTGCTGCATAAAAAATGAATCCTGAGGCAACAACACTTGTAAACCAACTCCATAGATAGCCATATATGAATCCGAATATCGTGACATTGATAGTCAGGAGCAAAATTAAGGGGATGATTGTAAAAGAATTTTGTACAAACATCAATACGAATGTCACAATAAATGTAAGCAAAAGGTTTTCCTTCAATATGCTAATAACAGAATCTAGGTCACTTTTCCAAACTAATGTGAACAGCTCTGCATTAGAGTATATAAATATTGCAATTACAAGTAGACCGATTATGGTCAGGACTTTTTTCAAAGGGCCACCACCATTCTTACTAATAGTTTATCATTTTCGAGTTCATTGGTGAAAAAAAAGAGCTGCCGCATCATGCAGACAGCTCTTTTCCATTATAGTGGCTTAACGGCGCGAAGATTCCTTTTAAAGCCACTTTTCAAACTGAATTCTTTTGTTCATTCCATAAATGATTGGCGCTCCAATCAGGAGGACAACGAACTCACCGACAGCTGTAGTCATCCAGCTTAGCCAGAATGGCAAGCCAAAGGCAAGGTTCAGTTCAATTGCAATTAAAAACATTGTGAACGTGAAAAAGATAATCGTGGCGATCATCCGTCCTTTAATGCCTTTTATGAAACGAGATACATAAATGACAAGCAATAAGGCGAGCAGGGATTGCCCCACCCCAAAAATCAAATCATATGGTACCATCGGTGAAAAGAGCAGATTCGATATGAAGACTCCGCCAACGATACCGTAGATATACTTTTTATTGAATACAATCAGATGATTCAACATTTCCGGTACACGGAATTGGAACATCTCAAAAGCTATTGGTTTAAACACCAATGAGACCGCCACATACAAGGCAGCCAATAACCCGTTTATCACGAGTGTACGAACATTCATTTTACTCTCTCCCTAGTTTTTTATCGTGGGATGGTTACGAACCACGTGTAGGCGTTTACCCGATGTTTAATAGTATCTCATGTAAGCTTGTTTCGTCAATTTGTAAAGAATGGTTTTAATTTATTAGTTTCCAAGCAGGAGAAGTAGCACAATAGGATTTTGATTTATTGCAATGAAGGATGATATTATTTCAATATGTACGTCAAAGGAGTGAATATAATATGTCGATCGAGAGTGTAAAAAGCCATTTTAAAAAATGGAATCGGGAAGGCGACGTAAAGGAGTTTGAAACATCGAGTGCTACGGTGATTGAGGCAGCGGAAACCATCGGTGTTATCCCAGCGCGGATTGCTAAGACTCTTTCCTTTAAAGGGGAAGGTGAACACGCGATTTTGGTAGTTGCCGCAGGGGACGCCAAAGTGGATAATAAGAAATTTCGTCAGACATTCGGTTTCAAGGCACGAATGCTTTCGCCTGAAGAAGTGCTTGCACAGACCGGCCATGCAATCGGAGGAGTTTGCCCGTTTGGTCTGGCAAACGATTTAGCTGTTTTTCTTGATGTATCAATGAAGCGCTTCGAGTCATTGTTCCCGGCTTGCGGCAGTGCGAACTCTGCAATAGAACTTACACTCGCTGAATTGTTTGAATATTCAGGTGCGAAGGATTGGGTGGATGTTTGTAAGGGTTGGGAAGAAAAGGAGAATGAGGAAACGGCGGTAGGCAATACAGTTGATGGCATTTGATCAATGGGTGCCAAAAAATTAGATTAACATGATTGGGATTGAGTCCACTGCAGTGGACTTTATTTGTGGGGGCCGCATGCATTTCTATGATTAAAGCGGAAAACGGGCAGAAAGTGTTCCTGAGCGGAGGTTGAAAGATGTTAAATGGAAGCGAAAGAAAAAGCAATAGCAGCTATCTTAGTCTTAAAACTCTTTATGAAGAAAATATAACGGTTAAGAGCATTGCCCAGGAGCTTGAGTTTTGCCATAAAAATGATCTGGCTCTGGATATTCAGAAAGCATTGGAAAAAAAGAATTTTGATATATTGGCAGTCAAAGATCAAGGGGAAATCATCGGGTATATCGAAAGGGAAGAACTAGGTGAAGGGAGTATTTCTGAATATTTAAAAAGCTTTTCACCAAGGGAAATGGTTTCGGATTCAACCCCTTTGATCCAGCTTCTCCATATTTTCAAGAATAAAACAAGGGTGTTCGTATTAGAGAATAATTCAATTAAAATGTTGATTACCCATGCCGACCTTCAAAAGCCTCCGATCAGGATGCTGATATTCGGATATATTACCTTATTGGAAATGAGGATGAGTGATATCATCCTGGATAGATTCGGCGATGGCAGCTGGTATCCAATGATCAGCGAAGACCGTTTAGAAAAGGCAACCGAATTATATAGAAGGAGAATCGATAAAAATGAGGATATCAATATAATAGAGTGCCTGCAAATCAGTGATAAATTCGATATTATACATAAAGATAAAGAATTGAGGTGCTTCTTCCAAATCCCTTCGAAAAGTAAAGGGAAGAAGGATGCGAACGCCATCCGGAAATTACGGGATAAGATTTCCCATGCTAATGAACTGGGTCTGGACATGTCATGGATGGAAATCATCGAGGTTGTCGAGTCCTGCGGCCGACTGCTCGAAATCTCTGAATCCTATCCTTACGAAAAATAAGATCCGGCTAATCATGCTGGTTCTTTTTTAGCTCATCCAGACAGAAAAAAACTGCCCATATCAGGCAGTCTCCCCGAAAATTCAAAACTCCGGCAGTTGATCCAGGTTATTTTCCTTTATCCCATCGGGCTCACTCCGCAATATGTCACGTCCATATTTATGAAAGACGTCAACATTGGCCAGGTTGCCAGCCTTTGCTTCCGCAAGGGCTGTGGGGTAGTCGAGTTCGCGGCCGGAGTTCGTCTTGATGGCGATAATATTGTCCTCTTCATTTTTCCTTACGGCGATGATTTCTTCTTTTCCTGCTGAATCAGGTTGGTTTGCTTGCGGTGTTCCCTGCTGTTTATATGATTCATAGGCTTTTTCAAATTGGTCCATGTTTTGGACACCTCCTATTTATAGGGTGAGCCATTTTTTCTGCAATATACAAACCGGATTTCGTCCAACTTGAGCCGTTATTTCGTCCAAATGGGCCGATTTTTCGGCACTTTTTTTAAGTGAATGCTGTCTTCTTGGCCTGTTTGCAGTGGCATGGCACTTGCATCTATTTTAAGTAAGTAGTAGCAGGTTTAAGTAGTGCAAGTTTAAGTAGTAGCAAGAAATAATATCCACTGGATTAAGGGAGGAAAATGAATCATGAATGTAAAACAAGGGGCAAGCACTGTAAATGCAAAACAACAGGTTAAGACAATGAAAGCGGCGGTCGTCAATGAATTTAACCAAAAACTTGAGATTAAAGAAGTACCCATCCCGGAATTGGAGTATGGTGAGATATTAGTGAAAATTAAAGCCTGTGGCGTGTGTCATACCGATCTACATGCGGTCCATGGTGATTGGCCGGTAAAACCCAAGCTTCCGCTTATCCCCGGACATGAGGGTGTGGGTATTATAGAAAAGGTGGCAGAAGGCGTAACTTCCTTGAAAGTGGGTGACCGTGTTGGGATCCCATGGCTTTATTCGGCATGTGGCGATTGTGAATATTGTCTGACTGGAAGGGAAACGCTTTGCTTGGATCAATTGAATGCAGGTTATTCCGTGGACGGCGGGTATGCGGAATATTGTAAAGCACCTGCCAAATATGTGGTGAAGGTTCCTGAAGGGCTTGACTTTGCGGAGGTATCACCGATTTTCTGTGCAGGTGTAACGACTTATAAGGCGCTTAAGGTATCAGAAGCAAAACCTGGTGATTGGGTAGCGATTTATGGAATTGGCGGATTGGGACATGTTGCCCTGCAATACGCAAAAGCGATGGGCTTTAATGTTATTGCTGTCGATATTCAAGATGATAAGCTTGATCTGGCAACGGAACTGGGGGCGGATTACACGGTTAATGGGCTTAAGACCGATCCTGTACAGGCCATAAAGGATAAGGTTGGCGGTGTGCAGGCATCCATTTCTGTGGCGGTTACGAAAAAAGCATTCGAACAGGCTTACAGTTCAGTCAAGAGGGGCGGCACACTTGTCGTAGTCGGATTGCCGAATGATGAACTTCCAATCCCGATTTTTGATACAGTGTTAAATGGGGTAACTGTAAAAGGGTCCATCGTTGGGACGAGAAAAGATTTACAGGAAGCTGTTCAATTTGCGGCTGATGGAAAAGTCAGAACGAATATTGAAACAAGAAAGCTTGATGAAATCAATGACGTGTTTTCCATGATGGAAAAGGGAGAAATCAACGGACGTATCGTATTGACGCTAGAATAGGAACAGAGGAGGAAGCCCTGGAACGGGGCATCCTTCTTTTTATTATGTCTGGCTCTTCTCATTTAATATATAGCGCAATTTCCTTATGGATATCTGCAAGCGTTTGGCAGCTTCATTCCGGTTGCCGTAGGTTTTTTGCAGTGCCTGCATGACGAGCTCCTTTCCAATTGTCGATTGAAGCTGTTTGATTTCCGTAAGGATTTCTTCAAGCATCAGTTCATCCTTCTCATTAAAGTCAGCCACCAGCCTTTTTCGCCACTCTTCAAGAAGGTTTTCAGTTGACTGAATCCCATTAGGGGCCACATTTTTGTCAGGAGTGAACTGGTTGTTGGATAGAGAGATATCATTGGCGGTTATTACCGACTTATTGTCTGCAAGAGTTAGCGTGCGCATGACTACATTAGAAAGTTCGCGTATGTTGCCTGGCCAGTTGTATTGCTGTAATTTTTCAATGGCTTCATTCGAAAAAGAAATATCTCCATGACCATTTCTCTCAACCAAGTGACGGACAAGCAACGGAATATCCTCTTTTCGGCTCCTTAATGGCGGGATATCCAAAGTCACGACGTTCAGTCGGTAAAATAGGTCTTCCCGAAATTTATTCTTGTCCACTGCCTGCTGCAGATTTTCATTGGAGGCCGCCACTAACCGGGCGTTCGTCCGTAATGTCCCGCTGCTGCCAACCCGCATGAATTCCCGTGTTTCCAAAACCCTAAGCAATTTGACTTGAATGGCGGGACTCGCATCCGCAATTTCATCAAGGAAAAGCGTCCCGTTCCCTGCAATTTCGAAAAAACCCTTTCGTAGCTGGGTCGCTCCTGTGAAAGCTCCCTTTTCATGACCGAATAATTCGCTTTCCAGCAGGGATTCAGAGATCGCTCCACAATTGATGCCGATAAAAGGTTCATGGTTCCGGGGACTGGCAATGTGGATGAAGCGGGAAAGCACTTCTTTACCGCTTCCAGTTTCTCCTTCAATTAATACATTGACCGATTTTTGGGCCACCTTGAAAGCCGTT
Source organism: Peribacillus frigoritolerans (assembly GCF_040250305.1). Classification (NCBI taxonomy): domain Bacteria; kingdom Bacillati; phylum Bacillota; class Bacilli; order Caryophanales; family Bacillaceae; genus Peribacillus; species Peribacillus frigoritolerans. The sequence goes on from NZ_CP158190.1 coordinate 484,987, forward strand.
TCAATCAAATTCTTCATTAAAGGACTTTCACCGACAATGAGTCCTGAATCCTCGGCTAGCTTATGGATGAAATGCTGATTCAAAGCTTCATTTTCATTCAATAGGTTGTCAATCTGCCTTTCCAGTACTTCAATATCCACGAAGGGTTTTTCCATGTAATCACTCGCACCGAGCTTCATTGCATCAACAGCGGTCTTGACGGTGCTGTATCCGGTCATGATCAGTACCTTGCACCGCGGCTGCAGTTGTTTTAGATGCTGAAGGAGGGAAAGCCCATCACAATCCGGAAGCTTCAAATCTATCATTGCGACATCAAAACGCTGCTGATTCCAATCGATCTCATGAAACTCCTTGCCGCTATTCACAACTTGTACGAGGTAACCTTTCATCGTAAAAAGGCGGGATAGAAAAGTCCCAACCTCTTTCTCATCGTCTACCACAAGTAAATGAACCACCTTATCATCCCCTTTCCTCTCCTTGTAAGGGAAGCCTCAGGAAAAAAGTGCTTCCTTGTCCTGGTGTGCTCAAAACGTCGATCTTTCCGCCATGGTCTTTGGCGATGCCGAGGCTTACAGACAGCCCCAAACCTGTACCTTTTTCACGGTCTTTAGTCGTATGAAAGGGATGGAATATGAAGGGCAGGCGTTCAATTTCAATCCCCGTTCCGTTATCAGTCACCTGAACCACCATGAACTTGTTTTCTGTATAGGTAGTGATCGCAATCGATTTTTCCGTTTGGGCGGACTCATCCAATGCGTCCTTGGCATTCAATAGCAAGTTGATGATGATCTGTTCTATCTGCGGCTGGCTGCCCTTTATGAAAGGAAGGTCTTCCTGAAGGGTAAGATGGAGGGAGATTTGCTTCTTCCCAAGTTGGAACTTCAATAGGTTCAGAACCTGGTGAATGGCTTCGTTAATAGAGTAATAGTGGAATCTATACTCATCCTGCCTTGAAAAGGTAAGCAGGCTTTTCACTATTTGCCTGCATCGGTCCCCACAAATCTTGATATCGTCCAATAGCATATAATCCGGATTGGCCTGTGGGGTTTTCCGTAATAAAATTTGCGAGTTACCAAGAATGGCCGTTAATGGGCTATTCAATTCATGGGCAATCCCGGCTGCCATTTCACCAATCGCCCCAAGTTTCCCGGCATGCAATAGCTGGACTTCCATCTGTCTTCTTTCGGTGACATTTTTATAATAAGCAATGACCCCATATACTTGATGCTCCTTATTCTGAATCGGGTAGGCATGCATTTCCAAGATGGTATCATGCTGAAGGAGAATTTCCTGAAACCCTGGCTTATTACACGTAAAGGTATCTTGAATCAGAGATTGGGATTTTTCAATTAAAGCAAGCAGGTCGGAAAAGTCCCTAGCTGAATCATTGGATTGATAGACCGTTCCTTTGTGATCAAAGACGATGATCATATCCTCAACTGCCTTGAATGTATCCTCCCACTCCTGTTTGGAATGAAGAACTTCCTTATAAAGCTGGGCATTCTCCAAAGTTAACGCAAGCTGGTTGGATAGTTGCTCAAGAAATTCGAGTTCATCTTCATGCCATGTTTTCTTTTTCTTCCTGCCGAAAGTCCAAATTCCGATTTTTTTACTTTTTCCGTATAAAGGGACTAATAGAAGTGATTCGATTTCAAGGGATAATAGACGTTCCTTTTCTGGGAATTCCGGTAGCCGTTTAACTTCCACCTGAATCGGCTGTTTGTCCTTCAGGGCCGATGAGAAATCCTGAAAAGGGTGTAACAAGTTTTTGGGATCCATTTCAAGTTCGCAGTGACCATTAGGGCAAATGTGAAGCAGGGTAGGTTCTTCCTCATACAATATGACAAAATGACTGTCATCGAAGGTAATGAGCTGCTTAAGTTTTGCAATAACATTTCGGAGAATCTCTTGGATGTCGATGTCCATATTCATATTTTTAGTGATGTCATTCATGATTTCAAGCTGCATATTCTTCTTCTTCAGCTGATCCACGGTTTTCTTAAGTTCCGTGTAATACGTTTTCTTTGAAGATTTAACGCCTGTCATTAAATCTATCATTTCAAGTTTGTTCATGCTTTTCACCTCTTATAGGGCTGTAAGAAGCAGCTGATTTATCTGATCTAATGACATATCACGAGGATTTGTGATCATGCAGGCATCCTCAAGAGCGGTCATCCCAATGGGATCTATCATTTCTTTCGTAATGCCGACATCACTTAAAGTTTTGGGAGCCCCTATATCCTGTGATAATTCCCTTACGAAGCTAATGGCTGCCATTCCTGCTTGCTGCTCGGTCAATGCCCGTGTATCGATACCCATGATGTCGGCAATCTCGCGGAATCGCCTTGGTGAGGCAATTCGATTGAAATCCATGACATGGGGAAGGAGTATCGCATTGATTTCACCATGCGGAAGGAGGTACTTGCCGCCTAGGGCATGTGAAATGGCATGGGCAGCCCCCAAAATGGCATTGGAAAAGGCCAGTCCAGCCTGCAGGCTCGCCATCGCCATCGCTTTTTTTGCTTCCTCATTATGCCTGGATGCAACAGAGGGGCGTAAGTGACGGGAAACGATGGAAAGCGCGTTTTTAGCTTGTACATCTGTCAAAGGTGTCGCAGCGATTGAAACATAGGATTCAATGGCGTGGGTTAAAACATCCATTCCCGTAGCTGCTGTCAAATCCGGTCCCAAGGTGGTTAAGGTACCAGGGTCGACTATTGCAATATCGGGGACGAGTGATTTTGAAATGATCGTCATTTTTTTCTCGCGGAATGAATCGACGATCACCGAAAACTGGGATACTTCCGAACCCGATCCAGCAGTGGTCATGATCATCACCATGGGCGGGAGGGGAGAGTGGACTTTATCAACCCCTTCATAATCACTGATGATGCCGCCATTCGTTACTAAAAGGGCAACCCCTTTGGCGACATCCAAAGCACTGCCTCCACCCAACCCGATGATGGCATCACATTCTTGTTCTTTAAATGCCAAACAGCCAGCCTCGATCTCCCTGTCCTTCGGATTGGTCGTCATTTCAATGAAGGTAGCAAAAGCAAGGCCTGCATCTTGGCAGGATTTAATGACTTTATCTAACCAGCCAGCATTGGCAACCCCGGAGTCGCTTACTATCAGCGCCTTTTTGGCACCCAGCCGCAAGCAGGCCTCGCCAGCTTGTTCAATCGAACCTTTTCCAAAAATCACTTCCGGCATCACGAATTTAGTTATCGGCATCTTTGCGCCTTCTCCCTGTAGAAATTCTATCTCTTCTGTATTATTTTCCCGAAAAAGAGCGAAAATCCTGTTTGGATTACAGGTATTTTTATATAATATGACAAAATATCGAATGATAGGGAACTTTCGGCATGAGTCAAACATCCTGTTAATTTCTTTTATTTGTAAATTCGTTACTTTAGACATGCATGAATAGGGATAAACCTACCTAGTTAGTATTTTCTATGTATTGTAAAATTATGGAGGAATCTATTAAACTGGGAGGCAATCTATGAAAAAACAATTTCTGTCGGTAACCTTAATCGCAGCATTGACACTCGGGACAGCCGGGGCAACCACCGCATTAGCAGCGCCACATTCATCGCCGGTGCTATCAGCGCCACATTCATCGCCGGTGCTATCAGCGCCATCCACGGACAAGCAAGTCATTAAAAGAATCGATGCCGATAAAATCTACAAGAATATTGAATACCTCTCACAAACACCTCGGGTGGCCGGTACGGATTCTGAGTATAAAGCCGTCCAATTCATCAAAAAGCAATTTCAATCTTATGGCTATAAAGCCGATATTGAAGAGTTCAATTTTTTATCTTATACAGACCCAAATCTGGTCGAACTGTCCGTTGCCGGATTTGATGGGGAAATCCAAGCGAACCATTTAACCTATTCAGTTAATGGGGACCTATCCGGTGAAGTGGTATATGCCGGTTTAGGAACGAAAGAAGAGCTTGAGGAAACCGACGTTGCAGGGAAGATTGCCCTTATACAAAGAGGAAGCCTCACTTTTGCAGAGAAAGTATTGAATGCAGCGGAAAAAGGGGCAGCGGGAGTCATCCTATTCAATAATGCAGATGGGGAATTAAACGGGACACTCGGAGAGGATAATGACAAGTATATTCCATCCGTCACGATCACCAAAAAGGATGGAGAAGCCCTTCTGGAAAAATTGAATGCTGAAGTCAAATTGACAGCATCATTAAAAATTGAAGGAGCCTATTCCGGAGAAAAAACCTCTTATAATGTAGTGGCAACGAAAAAAGCAACAAAGAACAATAAAGCAACAAAGAACGATATCATTTATATTACTGGCCATCATGATTCCGTCGCAGGAGCACCCGGAGCGAATGATGATGCATCAGGAACATCCGTCACCCTTGAACTTGCCCGTGTTCTGAAGAATCTTCCTACAGATACGGAAATTCGCTTCGTCACCTTTGGGGCAGAGGAAAATGGATTGCTGGGTTCAAAGCATTATGTGAGCAATCTCCCTGATGATGATATCAAGCGGACCATTGCCAACTTCAATCTCGATATGGTGGGAAGCAAGGATGCCGGAGATTTGGTCATTTTGACTAATGATGGAGAAATGAACCTTGTAACCGAGCTTGCCCAGGCATCAAGTACAAGACTGAATGGTGAGCCGACTCCATATGGACAAGGCGGGAGAAGTGACCATGTATCCTTTTCTGAGGCTGGGATTCCCGCTGCTTTATTCATCCACAGTCCATCAGAGCCTTGGTATCATACTCCTGATGATACCATTGATAAAATCTCAAAAGAAAAGCTTCAAGATGTTGCTGAAATTGTCGGCACCGCTGTCTATGACCAAGCAAAAATTGAAGCTAAAAAACCTGATCTCAATCATAAAAAAGGGAAAAAGGTGAAAGTTCCGCATTTATTTGACGAAAAGGAATTCAAATAATGCAGTAAATATTCAGAGGGTGCAGCATGCACCCTCTTTTTATGTTTAAAAATGTTAAATTAGGGGTAAAAAGTCTAATCTGGAATTGGTGCGTGTGGGATGAATTCCCTAAACACTTAGCATAAATAGCTTATTTATCCCTATTTAACTCTAAGACTATAATCCTTATAATAAAAATTATGAAAAATATGACAGTCTACATAATGAGAATAGTATGTTTGAGGTGATTTTTTAAGTGTATGCAAATTCATTGAGTGAAATTCACTCAGCCCTTTCCAGTAAAATGTCCGATGTGAATGAAAAAATCAACCGTTTGGAGCAGGCAAAAAGACAAATCAAAGAAGAACAGAATGCTTGTCTTGGTGAAATCGCTAAAATTAAAAATCCGGACTTGGCAAAAAGCTGGACTGGAAACCGTGCAGAAGACTTTCAAGATTCCCGCAGTGATGCATACAAGGCAATGTCAACGATCATTCATGATGATTATGACGACTATCAAGAGAAAATCGACGGTAAAATCATGATGCTTAATATAGAGAAAAAGGCTCTGAGTGCAGCAGGTACGATAGCACATGAAGCGGATGTTCTTTTAGGCAAAGGAGAAGCCTTCATAGATCAATTGGAAAGCAAAATATCATATTTAAAAGGGTGGTTGTTTTAATGACGACAATCAAACTGAATCATCCTGCCGTAATGAAGCAAGTCGATCAGGTGAAGACGGCACTTGGTACAGTCAAGCTTGGAAATTTGCGGGCAGGCGAGCTGGGCAGCAATAAATTGGAATTCACTTCGAAATGGATCGACCGCGAAACGAACCTGGAGAAGGTCTTCGAGCAATATATCAAAATCGTCCAGAAAAACGTGGAAGATACCCGTGCCAACATTGACTTATTAAAAGAACAGGATGAAGCCATCGCCCATACGTCTTCACATGGGTATCAGCGATGAAGATATATGAAGCCGAGACATTGACGGCCGCAACAAAGTCGCGTGCCAAGCAATATGAAGACCTAAAGAAGGAAGTCGCAGCCCTGAAAAAGGAATTTCAGGGCATTGTTGGCCTTGATAACGAGTTTCAGGGAGCCGGTGCTACCGCCATCAAAAGCTTTTATGAAGCGCAAATCGAGGTGGCGGACGCCTGGATGGAGCTATTCACGACCCAAATAAGTTTTTTAGAAGGCATTCCAGCCAGTCTGGAAGAGGCGGACCTATCCGGAAATACGGTGGTTGAGGTTCCCTTTTTAGATGGCGAAGTCTCAAACGGCATCAACCAAGCGAAGTCGCTTGTCGATGAACAAGCGAACGGTCTTCAATGGATCCTGAACAGCATTGACGATATCCTGCCTCTTGATATGTTCGACCAAAAGGACTTTAATGAAAAAATCACGCTGGCCGGGCATAGACTGGATGACACCGTGACAAAGGTCGAGAATGTCGACCGGCAATTGGTCGAGGAATATGATGTGTCCATCGGGCAGGAAAACGTGGCCGTTGGCCTCTTCCGTGCCTTGCTTGATGCCACCAAACAGGACGGCCACGTTTCGCCGATGACATTCAATCAATCGGCATTCAAGAGCAGTGATGTCTATCAAGTGAAGGATGAAGTCGCCGGTCAGATGAAAGACTATCAAACCTTCAAAAAGCAGCAAGCAGAAGCCCGGAAAATCGAACAAGAAATGGAAGAACTCGAAAACCGCCCATGGTACGAAAAAGCCTGGGATACGACAAAAACCTTTACAGGGGAATTCACGGGATATTATGATTCAATCAGGGCCTCGACCGGAGTCGATCCAGTAACGGGCCGCAAGCTGTCCGATGCCGAAAGAATCGCCGCAGGCGCCATGGCAGCCGCTGGATTCATCCCCGTAGTCGGCTGGGCCGGCAGGGCCATCAAAGGCGGCAGCGCCATCTACAAAACGGCCAAAGGACTCAACGCAGCGAACCACGCGCTCGATGCCTATAAAACGACAAAAGGCTTTAGCCTCCTCCAGAAAACCGAATACGGTATATACGGACTCCTCGCAGCCAACGGCCTCGGCGAAGCAGCCACCGGCAAGGACATGTTCGGCAACCAGCTAACCGGGGAACAGCGCCAAAACGGCCTGTTGATGGCACTTGGAATCGGCGGTGTGGCAGGTGCGGCGAAAGTCGCCGATAAAGTAGCGAGTGGTACAAAGTTCGTCCCTTACAGCAAGGAATTTGCGCAAAAGCAGGTTCAGAAGGTTCAAGCCACAATAACAGACATAGCGAGATCAGGAAAAACCACGTTAAAAAATATAGGTGAAGAACTAGGTAAAAAGGAAATTCCTAAAAGTATAAGTGTGGAACAAGTATCCCTCGCAGGAGGTCCAAACCTTCCCCACGTTGTAATGGAAAAGCAGACAATTAAGGAAGCCTATCAGAAATTCACGGTGAAGGATAGCAAAGTAGAGGGTGTTTCAGGGGAGAGTTTTTCTAAGGGGATAGACAAAGGCAAAAATATTAAGGACTATAAAAAGACATTCTTTGATGAATACCCAGACCTTAAAGGTAGTGTAGTAGTTCATCATGCTATAGAGCAACAAATTCTAAAAAGGCACCCGAATTTATTTTCACTTGAGGAAATACATGCTCTAGAAAACCTGAGAGGTATACCAAAAGAAGTAAACAGTGATATACATTTATCAAAAATAAGAATAGATTGGAATAGATTTTATAGAAATAACCCTAATCCCACAAAAGAGGAAGTAATAGGCTATATGATTGAGTTAGATCAAAAATATGGTGAAAATTTTAATCCGCCAGTGAAAAGGTGAGAATGTGATAGGAAGGATGTTACTAATGAAATTATATTTTTTAGAACCAGAAGTATCAGGGGGTCATGGTGAACATACCATTTATGGAAAAGAAGAAGATATTGCAACTGAAGGTATTTCAGGAAAGGTAAAATATTTACATTATGAGTTTGAAGGATGGCTAGGAGATGACCTGTTAGAGTCAACACCAGCCTTTATTGTGTCAAGTAAACTTGAAACAGAATTAAAGAATAGTGAATTTAAAGATTACAAATTAGAAAAGTGTTTAATTACTACATCTGATGAATTTAAAGAAATGTATCCAAATAAGGAATTACCTAAATTCAGCAGATTTATTCCGCTTGGTAAAGTTGAAGTAGAAGGAGAGAACTTCAAAAATTGGTCAGGACATCACTTCTGTTTATCACCAAAAGGTGAGTTAGTTGTAACTCAAGAGGTTATGGACTTTTTTAAAAGAGTTTTAATAGATAATTGTTATATTACAACCCTAACACAGGAATAAATAATAAAACCTTAGAGATATCTAAATCTCTAAGGTTTTATTATTTGAAGGGAGAGCCGAATTCTTTTTTATAGTATTGAGATTAACCTATTGTTAGACCTACACAGCATTTTAAGAAGATATAAAGCCGTACTTAAAGTTAAAACGTATGTACAATATACCTTTTTTACTATGCCGTAAAAGGCTACTCTACCTTAATTAATTTCTGAATGTCGATGTCTAATACTTTTTTTCCTAAGATTAATAGAAAAAATATAAAGCTAAGCCTAGAAAACCGGCCATGGTACGAAAAAGCCTGGGATACGACAAAAACCTTTACAGGGGAATTCACGGGATATTATGATTCAATCAGGGCCTCAACCGGAGTCGATCCAGTAACGGGCCGCAAGCTGTCCGATGCCGAACGAATCGCCGCAGGCGCCATGGCAGCCGCTGGGTTCATCCCCGTCGTCGGCCGGGCCATCAAAGGCGGCAGCGCCCTATACAAAACGGCCAAAGGACTCAATGCAGCGGACCACGCTCTCGATGCCTATAAAACGACAAAAGACTTTAGCCTCCTTCAGAAAACCGAATACGGGATATACGGACTCCTCGCAGCCAACGGCCTCGGCGAAGCCGTCACCGGCAAAGACATGTTCGGCAACCAGCTGACCGAGGAACAGCGCCCGAACGGGCTGTTGATGGCACTCGGAATCGGTGGTGTGGCAGGTGCGGCGAAGGTCGCTGATAAAGTAGCGAGTGGTACAAAGTTCGTCCCTTACAGTAAGGAATTTGCGCAAAAGCAGGTACAGAAGGTTCAAGCCTTCGGCAGGGAAATCGGTAAAGTGAAAGTGCCTCTCCGTATAAGGGTCGAAGAATTAGCGACGGCCTATGGAAATAACTACAAGCATGTTACTTTTGATAATACGACGGTTAAGGATATTGTACAGAAGTTTGCGGTGAAGAGTGATGGTGGTAAGGGTGTAAACTATCAGAAGTTCATGGTGAAGGATAGCAATGTAGAGGGTGTTTCAGGGAAGAATATTACTAATGGTATAGATAATGTTAACTTAAAGAACATTGATGAGTTCATTGCAGGTACTAAAACTTTTGAAGATGTTATTAATGATTTTGCAAAACTATACAGTGAAAAAATTCTAACAAATAAAACTTGGTCATGGAATAAGTCATTCCATGGTGGAGAATATTTGACTGCTCGCCAACGAAAATTGATAAAGGAAAAAGCGATTGAAAATGGCGTGATTCCTAATGTAAATGTTATTAAAGTTGAGGGAATGAGGTATGGTTTTGCAGATTTCAAGACTGCTGGAGTTGTTGTTGAGATTAAGGAGTTACCAGAAAGGCTTTGGTTATCATCGGACGATGAACAATTTGATTGGCTGGATAATGCAATAGGTGGAAGACCAGAAGGGATGACATGGCATCATACTGAAATACCGGGTAAGATGGAGTTAGTTCCTTTTAAAATACACAATATTACTATTCACAATGGTGGTAGATCTACTGGAATGTGGGCAGACGCTCCGAGATAGTATAGTAAAGAAAGGGTAAAACTATGAAAATAATACAGGACACTATAGTAAAACCATTACCTTCAGAAGAATTAATCAAAAAACATGAAAAGTTTTGGCGACTAACATTACCAGAGTCTTTCTTAAACTTTATTAAAACGTATAATGGAGCAGAGGTTAAGGAAGCTACATTTGAGAGTAACAATCGTAGTTATGCGTTAGAAAGGTTTTTGTGTATGCTGGATGACATTGAGAATAATCCGAAAGGAATCTATGATATAGATGTTGTATTTTCGCAAATAGGAGAAAGGTTATCTGATAACGAAGATTTATTAGGTGCAGATGTATTGCCAATAGCTAGTATATTTGCAGGTGACTTTGTTTGTTTAGATTTTAGAACCAATAAAAATAACCCATCTGTAAGTGTATGGTCACATGAAGAGTCGGGTGAGTTTGAACCTGTTTTTTACAATGTTGCAGATAGCTTTAATGAATTCTTAGAGTTACTAGAATAGAAACAATGAATTTTGATTGGGCAAAAAACGGATAATTACTTTGTAAATTGAGAATCCATGAGTTGGACCATCGAAGCTATAACGATATTTATTTAAGAAAATAAGAACGATAACTAGGCGAGATGACATTTTAAACGATTGAAGTATTGTCACAGGGAACAATCAAAAAATTAACGAGATGAAACAATCTCGTAGGTTTAAACATAAGATTAAGCACTTGTTTGTCTTTTTGGCAACAAGTGCTTTTACATTTTACGCTGAAATTTTTCCCCCTACCAGTAAGAAATATATACAAAAGCAGGTACAGAAGGTTCAAGCTACAATAACAGACATAGCGAGATCAGGAAAAAACACGTTAAAAAATATAGGTGAAGAACTAGGCAAAAAAGAAATTCCTAAACGGATAAGTATGGAACAAATCTACCTCGCAGGAGGACCAACCCTTCGCCAAGTTGTGATGGAAAAGCAGACAATTAAGGAAGCCTATCAGAAATTTACGGTTAAGGATAGCAAAGTAGAGGGTGTTTCAGGGGAGAGTTTTTCTAAGGGTACGGATGATCTAAAGTTTAAGAATGTTGGGGAGTATTTTAATAGTATCAATAATATTGGAAAACGAGATGATTTAACGAGTGAACAGAAGCTTGTAAAGATTCACGAAGCATATGCCGCATTAGAAGTAAAAGGTGATGTTACTGTTGTTAAAGGCACAAAATTCCTTCGTCCAGAAGGGTTTGGTCGAAATGGTAGAATGATTGTGGATTGGCCAGATAAAATGGGGTTTGTAGAAGAATCCATCCAGCCAATTGATAGAAATAGTCCGTTACCAGAAAGATGGGATAGAGTAGGTGGAAAAGGTGGAGAGAATTTCACCACTTTACCTCATAATGGTATTCCATACACATATGATCAAAGTGCAATACCGTATATAGAAAACCCTGCTGCAAGGCACGTTGGGCATTTTAATAATGAATCTTATTTTGAATCTATTGATGCAGTCAAAAGTGGAAATCTTGAAGAGTTAAATCGAATTGTAGTGGCCAATGGAAGAAGAGCAATTTCTGATTCAGAATTTGCTGATTTTAAGGCTTATTATGACGATTTCCAAGATAGAGTACAAAAATTTATTGGAAATACAGATACTACTTACGGAGTGAAAGGTACTGCTGCTTCCTGGACTAGTAGCTCTACAGGTGAGAAGTTAATGAATGGTGGAGCAGAACAAATTGTAACGCCATTAAATGGTGAGATGCTAGAGATTATAGGAGTTATACCTAAATACTAGGAGGGCTAGACGTGACAAAACAAGAGTTCTTAAATAGATATGAAGCTGAAAAACTAAATATTGGTGAATATATTATGGTACTAGATACTATAACGGATGAGTCGCTAGTAATAGGATGTGCACATGATCAAGGAGTGTGGAAAGTTTATAAAACAAGAGAGAGAGGAGGTCACTATATAATTAAAGAAATTTCTAGTGAAAATGAAGCATTTGATTTTCTTTATGAGTTAATATTAAGTAGACATAACAGAATTAATAATTAAAATTTGCATTAGCTGGGAAAGTGTAAAAACACCACTTATTATTCAATTTATATTTTGCATACAGGAATGACCGAACTTGTAGCAAAACATGTACAGGTAATTGAAAAACAAAGCATATTTGAAGTGTACAAAAAAAGAAAAGGCCATTTTGAAGAATCGACTCTATGATGGTTGTACCATCATAAGCTAGTGTTTGCACCACCATATTCTGACAAGATAAAATAAGACACACGAGCTTAGGCGAGATGACATTTTATTGTATGGCGGGTACAAAGACATGGAATGTATAGTAAACTAACGAATGCACACAAGCTCGTACGTTTTAAAAGTATTACTTGTCAGGAGACACAAAAGCTGTCATACTTTTTTTACAATGCAATGAAACTTACAAACTTAAAACGAACATTGAAAATTATAAAATTTACAAACTTAAAGCACTTGATTGTCACTTATGGCAACGAGTGCTTTTTTGCGTTTTGTTTTAGAAACAAGTAGGTACACGTATAATTTTATAAGTGTACTAAGTGTTAAATTTATACACTGTAATTGGCTTTATACAGTGTACGACACTACTAGAGAAAAAACGATAAAAAAAATTAAGGGTTGTATTATTTTTTGAAGTCATCGTACAGTACGTTTTAACGGATTTACGTTACGAACACGTTATCCGCAAAAAACGGGTAAACGTTACAGGGACTGTAATTGCTGTAACGGAATGAGAGAATAACAACTGTTAAGGACCAAAATGGAATATTTGAGTGGATTGTTGAGCCGACCAAAGGAGTTACACATAGAAGATTTATTCCTAATGGGCAAATTACAGGTTCTCCAAATCAAAGACCATAAAGTTAAGGTGGTTCAAATGGATATTTCTGTAGATATTTTCAAGAAAAACAAAATAAAGTACGATTGGAGAACACTATATGTGGGATTAGAACTTAATCTAATAGAATATAGTGACATAGTTAATTATGCAGTTGGATTTTTAGCTAACCATCCAGAAATTAGCAATCAAAACATTATTCAGCTAGCTTGGGGTGTGGATGATTTTGATTACGAGAATTTACTAGTAGATATATTAAAAGAGTCACATATCAATTATTTGAACCTGGACGCCGATGTTTGGCAATTTTAAAAAAGAAAATGGAGATTTGGTATACTGGCTTATTTAAAAATGAAACATCAAGATGATTACGAGGGATTATTAAACAAGGTTGCTGAAGTGTATGCTGATTTTAATTATCCCGAAGACATGGATAGCTTTATTAATTATCTGGAACCAAAAGACGGCTTTAATCCTTCACAATACTCGAAAGAAGAGAATGTAGTCAGATTAATAAACTTATTTAATGACTTTCTGAACAAAGAACACCAATATTTACAAAATGATAATACCTTTTAGGCTTTTGACCTTGATTAGCAAAATGCTAGTCAAGGTTTTTTTATGATTTAATCATTTAGGTTAAAAGCCTCATATTTGATTCAAAAGTTCATAATGGTAAATAGACTTACGAGATTGGTTGTAGTGACATTTAAATAAATCAACCACACTAACTACTCGATTTATATTTAGAATGACAAAGCTCGTAATATACTAAAGGTAATAATATATAGGCGAATAGGCAAGTTAACACAAAATTAAATATGTGGATTTTTTGAATGGAACAAAACGAAAATAATTTGTTTGAAAATTGAGACATCATAAAGGTTGTACCATCATGAAGTTTTGTTGAAATACTTTGATTGGGTTACAGGACCTTAACTTAATTTTTATTGGAGGAGAAAACTAATGAAAGATTGGGAGAATAATGAATTATTTGATGCAATTCAGGAGACATATGAAGAGTTGTTAGATGAAGATAGGGGATATAGGTATGCTATAGCAAAACTAGCTGATGAATTTGATACGAATAAAAAAAGTAATAGAAGGACTAAGAAATGCAGAGGTTGATTATAATTCCTCAGCAGAATAGCATGTGAAAGAAAAATATTTAATGATGCAGTGTTAACCTTGAGTGTCTAAAGCCATTCAAGGTTTTTTAATAAAATGGACAGTTTTAAATCTTTGTATGATACCTACGATGGTTAGCAGGTAATTTGGAAATGCGAAATGATTTTGCTCTTGTATTTAATTGGAAAGATATTATAGTGGTTGTAGTATAGGTGTTAGCATACATAAAAACAAAGTATGAATTTAATCAATCAGTAGGGCAATTGTTAAGCAAGGGTACTGAGAAATGGTACTTAAACAAAAAGTAGGTGTAATGAATGGTAGGCAGAAGAATGGTAGACAGATGGGAAGACGATAACAAGATTTTTATGAGTTTAGCCATTAAGAAAAGATTATTACCGAGTCTGTATGGCGGTAATATTGGCGACATGCTTGGTGTCCCAGTTCCCAAAAAGGGGAAACTGCAGAAAGTTTTGGGTCAACAGGAGGTAGAATAAAATCCGTACTTTTGTTCTACTTAGGAGGAATAGTATGAATATAGATGATGCTAAGAAAATAATTCAAAATGAAGAATTAGAAAATTATTGTTTTTTTTGTAAGGAGACTTCCAATGAAGGTGAAGTAGTTAGTGAAAAAGATGGTCATGAGTGGAGGGTATACGCAAACGACGAGAGAGCAACAAAAACAGGGGAGAAAATATACAAAGCAGAAATTGAAGCCTTACATGATTTTATCGAGAGGATAAGAGGAGACAAAGCAATGAGAATGTACTTTAAAAGTTTATTGTAAATATGAAAAGATATTAAAAGAGGCTCCAAGTGTTATTAAACAATTTCAAATTAACTAAAGCTGAACATAGTGAAGCGATGAAATGCTGATTTATTTTTGAAATGAGGATTCGCTAATGAATAACTTGAATAATGGAATATTGATAATAGAGGGATTTGAAGTAAAACAAGCTACAAATTTAGATTTTTTTGAGAAGTCATTTGCAACAAATCCTAATTTTGAGGTTAGGAAAAGGCAGTCTGATGAAGCAACTGTTGGTTCTTTAAGGCCTATACAGTTGGGAAGTAAAAAATTTTCTGTTAGAATATCTTTCGAAAATAACATAATACAGGGAATACGTTTAAAAGTTAGTGATCCATCCATTAACCAATGGGACTATGAAGAAAAACTATCTCAGCATGGTGAATGGCTTACAGAGCAAATTGGGTATCCAGAAGGTATATTGTCTGAAAATGTATTTGAATGGGGTAAGATTACCCAATGGTATGATCCAAGGTCATGTGATGCAGGAATCAGCATAATTTATTTCCAAAGATAAACTGAAGAAAAGTGTATAACTGAAGCGTGTAAGAATATAACTCGAATTATTTCTTCAAAGTTGAGCATAAAAAAGAAAATGTATAATAAGGATAGGGGAAAATCCGGTCATACTAAGCGAGGAGATCTTAACAAATTACTGTTAAGGTCTTTTTGTTTTTAGTCTCGAGAAAAGAAATCTTGCAATTGATAATTATTATACTGGAAACAAAGCAAAGTCTAGAGAGTTGATAATACGTACTATAATGCAATTTTATAAATGATTTTTGTATTGATAACCCAAGAGGTTCTGTAAACAAAATAAATTCTATTAATCAATTTAAAAAAAGTAGGGAACAAGCAATCCTCATAGTACTGAAAATGCTATTGCTAATTGGTATTCTCAATATAAAGCTTTTCAATCAAAGCCTGAATTGGTTGCTTTATGCAATGAAATAGGAATGGCTATGGTGTTATAAAATACTAAATGACATTGCTTCTAGGCTTGGAGAGAATACAAAAGCTAATGGGGAAATTAAGTTATTTACAGAATTAGATACTTGTGACAGTTGAGGTAAAGTCATAGCAGAGTTTGCTGGCTAAATTTAAAAATATTGAATTAGAAGTCATACACAACAATGGTAATAGAATTATTTCTTAAACTTAATTTTTATTGGAGGAGAAAACTAATGAAAGATTGGGAGTATAATGAATTATTTGATGCAATTCAGGAGACATATGAAGAGTTGTTAGATGAAGATAGGGGATATAGGTATGCTATAGCAAAACTAGCTGATGAATTTGATAACTTAGGCAAGATAGAAGATGTTATTGTTGATACAGCTATTGGAGAAATTGCAATCGGCCATGAAAAAGTTTTTGTTGGGCGCATTGAAGGTATAACAAAGAGGTTAAGCATGTTTAACCCACAAGAAGCAGAAGATGAGTTAACATTAGAGGAAATAAAAGACTTATCGAGACGAATAAATAAAGTAATAGAAGGATTAAGAAATGCAGAGGTTGATTATAATCCTTCAGCAGAATAGCGATATTTATTAAGGATTGATTACATTAGCGGGTTATATAAAAGTAAAAAGCTCATGGTGGTTGAACCATCATGGAGTATTGTGTGCAATGATAGAAAAATCATAAAATTCTGAAATCTCCTTTGAAGAATATAGTAAAATAATGAATTCAATTAAATGAAAATGAGGTGTTTAATTTGGATGGATTAACAGGTGATATTTTAGTGAAAGGAAAAATACTTAATGGAAATACAAATAAACAGGCTTTTTGTATAAATTTTCAAAATGAACTACTATCAAGCGATATACTGAATGCTATGTTTGTTTTTAAAGACGCAATTATGTTAGATGGAATTTATTTTTGGGTTGTAGTTAACTTTCAAAATGATAAAGTTTCTCGTATTGAACTCGACAATGCTGATGAAAGTTTGAAAAATATTTACAATAATTGGTCTGATTATAAAGCTAAAAAAAAGAAAGCGATACATGATAAATGGGTAGAAGAGATATTAGGAAAACCAGATATTAAAAAAGGAGACTCATTAATTTATAATAGAACTTGGGGAGAAGTCACTTCATTTGAAGATAAGAAAAGTGGACAAGTAGAGATCTGGATCAGTTATAAAAAATGACACAGAAAACTGAATCTAGCTATAATAAAATAAAACCTTGAGTGGCCAAAGCCATTCAAGGTTTTTTAATGAATTGAAATGATACTCCAATTAACGTGAAAGCCCTGGAGGATATCAGGGATATTACTTAAATAAAGGAGGTTGGTAAAATGACACGAAATGAATATGAAAATAAGATAAAAGAGTTAGGTATAGATTTGCAAGAACTTAATATTGTTATTGGAAGAAAAACTAATGTACCATTTTCAACAGGTTGTTACTTTGAAGATGGAGATTGGATATTGTGTGATGTGGACGAAAAACAAAATATTTCAATTATCGAAAAGAGTAATGAGGATCGAATTTTCAAATATTTATATATGATAACGTTGGGGAAAATAGGGAAGTAGAATTATAGGTGATAACAAATATTAATTTTAATCCCTAGTCTAGTCTAATCATCCCAAAGCTCCAATTGCATGGGTAAAGGATTCAAAGAGAACATGAGCTTTGAATCCCTGGGTTATAAGACAGATGCATATCATTTAAGCGAAATAAGGCGGTATCGTTCCTGATATTTATTTACAATCTGATACCTTTATTTTTAAGGCATCAGAAGCTACAGGTCAAGATGGTAAACATATATAAGAGATTCTGATACTGAATATAAAATTCTAAATGATATTGCTTTTAGGATAGGTGATAATACTCAGGTTTCTGGGGATATAAAATTATTTACTGAATTAGATACTTGTACTAGTTGTAATAGAGTTATTGCGGAAGTTTCAGCTAAATACCCTAATATAAGTTTAGAAGTTATACACAACAATGGGGAAAGAATTAAACCATAAAAATCAATTTTTATAGGAGGGATTTGAGTGGAAGATTGGGAGTACAATGAAATATTCGAGGTAATTAATGAGGACTATAATGACTTTTTATCCCTAAATAGAGGATATGAATATGCAATTGCAAGGACGAAAAATGAGTATGTAAACCTTGGGAAAACAGAAGATTTTATCGTTGATACTGCTGTAGGTGAAATATTGCTATCACAAGACAAGGTTTATATTGGATATATTGAAGGTATTACAAAAAGGTTAAGCATGTTTAATCCACAAGAAGCAGAAGATGACTTAACATTAGAGGAAATAAAAGACTTATCGAAACGAATAAAAAAAGTAATAGAAGGACTAAGAAATGCAGAGGTTGATTATAATTCCTCAGCAGAATAGCATATGAAAGAAAAATATTTAATAATGCAGTGTTAACCTTGAGTGGCTAAAGACATTCAAGGTTTTTGAATAATGGACAGTTTTAAATCTTTGTATGATACCTACGATGGTTAGCAGGTAATTTGGAAATGCGAACTGATTTTGCTCTTGTATTTAAATGGAAAGATATTATAGTGGTTGTAGTATAGGTGTTAGCATACATAAAAACAAAGTATGAATTTAATCAATCAGTAGGGCAATTGTTAAGCAAGGGTACTGAGAAAGGGTACTTAAACAAAAAGTAGGTGTAATGAATGACAGGCAGAAGAATGGTAGACAGATGGGAAGACGATAGTAAAAGTTTTTTGAGATTTAATCTAAAAAAAAGAATGTTACCAAGTCTGTATGGCGGTATTGTTGGAGACTTGCTTGGTGTTCCAGTTGAATTTAAAAAAAGAGGGACTTTTGCTATTAATGGTATAACGGGATATGGAACCTATAATCAGCCGCCAGGCACTTGGTCGGACGATACTTCATTAACTTTATGTTTAATTGAAAACTTAATTGAAGAAAGCGATTCAGCAGAGCTAATGCAAAAATTCGTTCAATATATGGAATCTGGCTATTGGACACCACATCATGAAATGTTTGATATTGGCAGAACGACCAGTGAAGCCATAATCAAGTTTAAAAATGGAACGCCAGCGCCAGAATGTGGCGGAAATGCCATGTTTGATAATGGGAATGGGGCGTTGATGAGGATCGCTCCAGTGGCATTTATCCTCTTTAATAACTTTAATTTCATTGAAAAAATCCAAACCATTAAAAAATATATGGAAGTTACACATTCTCATCCGCGTTCTGTGGTAGGTTCCATTATTTATGTCGAGTTTTTACTTAGACTTTATTATAATAATTCTCCTGAAGTTTCAAAAAGGGAGATAAAAGAACTTTTTGATGAGAATTTTGAAAAAGATCATATATACCAAAAAGAGCTGCAATCCTATTCAAGAATTTTTGAAGAAGATTTCTTTTCATTACCACAAGAAGAAATTCAGTCAGGTGGTTATGTCGTTCATACGTTGGAAGCAGCCATTTGGTGCTTAGGAAATTCAGATTCGTTTAGCGATGCCGTTTTAAAAGCAGTGAATCTAGGGGATGATACGGATACAGTAGGTGCCATTACGGGAACATTGGCAGGTATGTACTATAAAATGGACGACATTCCTAAAGAATGGCTTGAGAAAATCACCAGAAAAGAAGATATTGATCAATTAATCGAGAAATTCCTTAGTTTTTGTGCAGATAAAGCAATTAAAGAAGAGTATGGGGATTGATGTAAATCACCCACCCTATAAAAGTCCTTTATAGGGTTTTTTTATGTCCAGAGTCCAGTTTATGCTATGTTAAACGGGAAGCGAAGCAGTTTATTTTTGGTGATGGAAAATTAATAATGGAGTGGGAAAATGATAAGAAAAGGTGAGTATACGATCTATAATGGGAAAGAGTATAGATTCATAGAATCTGATACAGTGGAAGCTATTGAATTAATTAGTAATGATAAAAATGAAATGAACAATGGCTTTACTTATTACAAAAATAATATATACACGAAAATAGTAGGTGTAGATGAAGTTAAAGAATTATATTCTATTAATCCCTATGCTGTATATAAGGGAGAGATCTTTCCAGCATCTGAAGAAAGAAAAAACGGAAAATTATTGTTGGATACAACAAACACTGAACTTGCTAAAAAGATGGGGTTTGAACGAACCGATAAATATATGTACTCCAAATCTGTGGAACGGGATGAAGTGGAGATAATCGAGGAGAGGAAACCCTATTCATTAGATTAGTTTCCTCATTTCAAACACGATTAATATTTATTGCACTATACCCTCTAATGAGCTTTGGAACTGTTTTGTTAAGGGTCTTCTTTATAGGCGAGTAGATAGGAGGATAAAATGGATAAGAAAAAGCAGTTAATCGATCAAATAAAAGTTGTAATATATAATCTTGAAAAAGAATTTTGTAATGAAATTACTAGCGGCGTTTTACAACTTATATTTAAAAGATATAAGAATGCATTGGATGTAATGGAGAATAATGAAGATATAAGAGAATTAAATATTATTGGTGGCGTGAGGGCTTATATGGATAGTTATAGTGACTATCAAAATCCGTTATTAGGAGAATTACATAAAGCTGAAAAATTAAATATAGAATTATTTAATACTTGATAAAGTTAATTAAAATTAGTTTATAGGTTGAATCTATGATCCGTGAGTTGACAATTTTAAGGTTGTAAATAGAATAACAACTTATTATATAAGTAGTTGTTAGCTGCTTACTTTTGAAAAATTAGTGAATTCCCTGATGAGGCCGAATTACTTCTCAATGCAGGTCAAGAATTGTTCATTAAAGAAGCGTGAAGATGCAAATGGTATGCATCTTATACTAGACTTTATTAAAAAGTAGGTGTAATGAATGACAGGCAGAAGAATGGTAGACAGATGGGAAGACGATAACAAGATTTTTATGAGTTTAGCTATTAAGAAAAGAGTATTACCGAGTCTGTATGGCGGTATTATTGGAGACATGCTTGGTGTCCCAGTTGAATTTAAAAAAAGAGGGACGTTTACTATTGATGATATAACGGGATATGGAACGTATAATCAGCCACCAGGCACTTGGTCGGATGATACTTCGTTAACTTTATGTTTAATTGAAAACTTAATTGAAAAAAGCGATTCAGCGGAGCTAATACAAAAATTCGTTCAGTATATGGAATCTGGTTATTGGACACCACATCATGAAATGTTCGATATTGGCAGAACGACCAGTGAAGCCATAACCAAGTTTAAAAGTGGAACGCCAGCGCCAGAATGTGGCGGAAATGCAATGTTTGATAATGGGAATGGGGCGTTGATGAGGGTCGCTCCAGTAGCATTTATCCTTATTAATAACTTTAATTTCATTGAAAAAATCCAAACCATTAAAAAGTATACGGAAGTAACCCATGCACATCCGCGTTCTGTGGTAGGTTCCATTATTTATGTCGAGTTTTTACTTAGACTTTATTATAATAATTCTCCTGAAGATGCAATAAGACAAACAAAAAAACTTTTTGATGAGAATTTTGATAAAGATCATATATACCAAAAAGAGCTGCAATCCTATTCAAGAATTTTTGAAGAAGGTTTCTTTTCATTACCACAAGAAGAAATTTTGTCAGATGGTTATGTCGTTCATACGTTGGAAGCAGCCATTTGGTGCTTAGGAAATTCAGATTCGTTTAGCGATGCCGTTTTAAAAGCAGTGAATCTAGGAGATGATACGGATACAGTAGGTGCCATTACGGGAACAATGGCAGGTATGTACTATAAAATCGACGACATTCCTAAAGAATGGCTTGAGAAAATCACCAGAAAAGAAGATATTGATCAATTAATCGAGAAATTCCTTAGTTTTTGTGCAGATAAAGCAATTAAAGAAGAGTATGGAGATTGATGTAAATCACCCATATTACATAAAAAAACCCCTATAAAAGACTTTTATAGGGGTTTTTTATGTCCAGAATCCAGTATATGCTATGTTAAACGGGAAGCGAAGCAGTTTGAATTTGGGTGATAGAAAAATTAAATAATGGAGTGGAGAAATGATAAGAAAAGGTGAGTATACGATCTATAATGGGAAAGAGTATAGATTCATAGAATCTAAAAGCAAAGGATTTATAGAACTAATAAGCAATAACAAGGAAGACATGAACTATGGATTTACCCATTATAAAAAGAATATTTTTACAAAAGTTCTTTCTTTAAATGAAGTAGAAAAGCTATTTTTAATTCATTCTTTTGCAAAATATAAAGGAGAATTATTTGGAGCTTCTAATGGTGGAAATGGGAAAATTATTCTAGCAACTCCTCATTTAAAACTAGCTGAAAGATATGGCTTTAAACGTACAGATAAATATCTTTATTCTAAAAATGTAAATTTAGATGAAGTTGAAATAATAGAAGAGCGAAAACTGTTTTCGTTAGATTAAAAATAAATCGTAACAATCAGTAAGACTTACGAAGAGATACAGGATACAAGTGTTATCAAAATGAAAAATTTAAAATAACTTAAGAATAAGATTACAGATCAAAAAAATTTCAATTTTTTGGAAAGGAACGGAAGGGGATTAAGGGATGAGTAATCTGAAAAAGGGAGAGTTAGAAATAGAAGGTGTTTTTATTTTTCCTAACTGTAAATTGGATGATATAAAAACAAAAGAATCTTCAAGTATGTTTAAATCTATAACCCTTGATAGTCATAATAAATCTTTAAGGTTTTTAAAGGCACCTAAATTAGGTAGCAAATATTTTAATGTCCGATTATCATTTGAAAATAATTTAATATCGGGAATTAATTTGAAAGTAAATGATCCATCCATTAACCAATGGGACTATGAAGAAAAACTATCTCAGCATGGTGAATGGCTTACAGAGCAAATTGGGTATCCAGAAGGCATATTGTCTGAAAATTTATTTGAATGGGGTAAGATTACGCAATGGTATGATCCAAGGTCATGTGATGCAGGAATCAGCATACTATATTTTCAAAGATAAAAAGAAAAAGGTGTATATCTGAATCGTGTAAAAAGATAACTCATTTTATATTTCTTGAGGTGAAGCATCTAAAAGAAAATGTACATAATTTGAGGGGGAGGAAAGCAATTTGAAAAAAACAGAATTGGAGAAATTATTAATTAAAGATAATGTTCCAAAAAATCTATATAGCCTTAATGGTGGACTACCTAATGAGGTGCTTTGCTTAAATAAAAGAGATAATATTTTGGAAGTCTATTATAGTGAACGTGGGTTGAAATCACATTTAAAGAAATTTGATACAGAAGATGAAGCATGTGAATATTTTTATAAAACAGTTTTGGAACTTCTGAATTAATATTCATTTTTCAATACAAGATATTAAATGAGAACAAGTTAGACGAGGTGAAGCTAAAGATGAAATATGCCATATATAATCATAAGGATTACCTCTTGAATATCCGTAACGACAGGTTAAGACTAAGAACCCATGAACCTGAACAAGGATTTCGTGAACTTATTGATCAAACAGGGAATATGACAAATCTGTTTATCAAGGATGTGACTAAAGAGGAAGTTGATTTAGTTTATGAACTAAAGTTTTTGGTAGCTTACAAAGGTAAAGAGTTTGAGCCATATTCATTGGGCAGGCATATCTTGGATGAAAATGAGATTTCGTTATTTAGTATGGATAGTAATGATGTAGACTGCTATGGATTCGAAAAGCAAGAGCAATTTGTTTTTAAAAAGGACGTGCCTCTTGACGACATAGAAGCGATTATTGAGATGAAAAAACCAATATTAATATTTGAAGATTTACCTGAAACCAGGAAGGTTATACCAAGGGGAGAAACTAGAGACTATATAATGAAGCTGGATAGTTTATACAATGGAAATTCCTAAAGAACTAATATAAATAAGGGTCTAGCGGGCTTATTAAGCTGGAATCTATTCAGGTGGAGAGAATCAAATTTTTGTGTCGGAACCTTGGGAAGTAAGTATTTAAAAGTGGTGGATGAAGTTCCAATAAAATGACTGTATTATGGGGGATAAACTTGGAGCAAACATTATTAGTTATTAAAGATGCTTATGTTCGTTTGGTGAAAATATTAACAAAAGAAAAAAAAGATTTAGAACATATAATACGACAAGCTAAAGCCTCAATTGAGTTGATTGAAATATGCTTATTGGATTGTGAATCAGCAGAGCAATATCGTAAAACTATGATGGAATTGAGTGGCATCTATCATGATATAAATAAACCTAGAGTGGGTTTATCTGATTATTTTATTTGGGATGATAACTATGACAAGAGAATCGTTGCTAATAACGAATTAGATGGAATAAAAGATATTTTATTAAAAGAATTTAAAAGGGACAATTAATTTTATCAAGAGTATTTCCCGCTAATAAAAGACTTTAACATAAGTTGAAATGATTGTTTCCCGATGAATGAAATGCAATTTAATTTTGATGATAATTACTACCTCAAAATGGAGGAACCTATGATAAGAAAAGGAAAGTATGCAATACATAATGGTAGCGAGTATAGTTTTAGTCTACTGGAAGATAAGTCTATAAAGTTAATAAGTAATAAACATGCTGATCTATCTCAAGGTTTCAAACATTTAGATGAAAAAATCTATATAAAAAATGTTTCTGTAGAAGAGGTAGAAAATTTATTTAAGATAAATTCGAAGGCAAAATATAAGGGAGAGATGTTTCAAGCATCTGAAGATAGAAAAACAGGTAAAGTGCTTTTGGATACCACCAACACTGAACTTGCCAAAAAGATGGGGTTTGAACGAACAGATAAATATATGTACACCAAATCTGTGGAATGGGATGAAGTGGCGATAATCGAGGAGAGGAAACCCTATTCATTAGATTAATTTCCTCATTGAAAAGCCCTTAAGGTTAAGGGCTTTTCAATGAGGGGTATCAAACTACAGGCAACGAATCAGCCCCAGTTGATTTGGTAACGACAGTATACTGCAGTTACCAAATCGCCCGAAGGTGCCTGGATTATAATAGCCTAAGCAGAGCCTGTGCACCTGTTAGGATAAGCCCTATTATAAAACCGCAGACCGCTCCGTTCACCCGAATCCACTGTAAATCTTTTCCTACACCATTTTCCATCATATCAATCAGCGTTTCGTTGTCTAGCTTATCTAAATTTTCTTGTACAAGATTGCCGATCTGCGTATGATTATTTTCAATGAGAACAGTAATTTGTTTCTGTATCCAATTATCGATGTGGGTGCTATTTTCCTTTATGTTGTCCAGTACGTGATGAATCATTGGAGTCAGATAAGTATCCATGAAATGTTCATCTTCGACGAAATCCAATGCTTCTTGTTGAATTTGTTGTAGACTTCCCTTTATTGTCGCCTCAGGCTCCCATTTTGTCAGAAGTTGATTTTTCCATTTTTCAACTCCTTCTAACAGTTCCGGGTTATGGTTAATGCCTTGTATCTCTTTCCTGATATATAAGATTAAAGCCTCTCTATTTGGTTCTTTCTCGTTTTGTAAATTATTTACGACACTTAATAATAGGTTTTGTATGATATTCCCAAGTTTCTCTTCGTTAAGTAGACTTTGAATGGACTTAACGGCGAACTGAAGCATACCTTCCAGTTCAATCTTACTGAGTACATCCATGGAAACAGTGCCAAGTCGGTGACTGGTTTCTTTTTTTCCTAACCAATCTTCAGCTTTTTTCAAAACATGATCCAAAGCCTTCTTATCAAACTCTTCGTTAAGTAACTGTGAAGTTACTAAATGTAGCAACTTGCTCATGTCTATGCTAGAAAGTGATGATTTAATTTTTTTTGCAACGAAAGGTGTAATCTTTTCTATATCTATATAACCAATCATTTGCTTGATTAGTTTAATCAGGACTTTTCTAAAAGTATCACTTTGAATCTCTTTTCCTAAAATAGGGATCAATTTTTCAGTAAAAGAAATATGTTTTACTTTGTCCTGAATGCTTTCCTTAGAAAGCCAGTCGTTTTTTAACATCGAAACAAGTGCATTTGTCATTCTTTTACGATTGTTGGGCAAAAGCGCTGTATGGGGGATTGGTAATCCAAGCGGATGGCGGAATAATGCAGTGACTGCAAACCAATCTGCCAATCCGCCGACTAAACCAGCCTCAAACCCTCCATGTAATAAATCTAAAGGCAATGAACCTTGAAATGGAGTGGTTGCAATATAACCCGCCCCCATGATAATTAGTGAATATCTAGCTATTTTTCTTGAAGATTTTATTTTTGGTGACATTATATTCCCTCATCCTTAAAATGATAGTCAATTACTATAACCCGAATCATTAGCAAATTTTATAACTTACTTTCATCTAGTAGTATAGCAGGTAGTTCAAAAAAATAACCACAACAAGGCAGTAAGTTCATTAATTTTGGGCATTGAATATTTGTTATTTTCCCTTGAATGTTCAATATTCAGATGGTTAATGCACAAAAAAAGCCGATTCACTCAATCGGCTCAATTTACTAATTTAATTAAGGAGGCAAAAAACTCTCCGGATTATTTGTTTTGGTTCATCTCCAACATATTATGATGCGTCTGTTTTTATCGAATTATTTTTAACGGTCCCTACTTTTTTCTTATCTTTCATGCGACTGAAAATAAAGGCTAGAACGGAGCCTGATATATTATGCCAAACACTGAAGATGGCACTAGGTACAGCGGCCAAAGGCGAGAAGTGGGCTGTGGCTATAGCTACACCTAAACCAGAGTTCTGCATACCAACCTCCATTGCAACAGCTTTCTGTTTGGCTAAATCCATTCCGCATAAACGAGCAAAGAAAAAGCCGAGTAAAAAGCCAAGAACATTATGAAGAACGACTACTGCAAAAATCAGCAAACCTGTTTTAGCCAGCTGAGCTTGGCTGCCAGCTACTACGGCAGATACAATCAGGACGATTGAAATGACTGATACTAGAGGTAAAGCCTTTGCACCGGCCTCTGCTTGTTTGCCGAAAAACTTTTTAACGATGAATCCAAGCAGCAGTGGGATGATCACCACTTGAATGATCGAAATGAATAACGACCCAATACTGATATTGACCCATTTACTTGCCAAGAGCAGAATAAGCAGGGGAGTTACGATAGGTGCTAGAATAGTGGAAACAGAAGCAATGGCAACTGCAAGCGCAACATTTCCTCTCGCAAGAAACACCATGACATTTGAAGCTGTTCCACTAGGGCAACATCCTACCAAAATAACACCAACAGCCACTTCTTTGGGCAAATCGAACCCTATTGCTAATACAAATGCCAATAAGGGCATAATGATAAAATGTCCTGCTACCCCTAGTGCGACTTCTTTCGGCCGTCGGAATACTTCTTTAAAATCCGATGCTGATAATGTAAGTCCCATGCCAAACATGACAATTCCCAATAATGGAACAATATAGGCTCCAATCCATATAAAATGATTAGGTAAGATATACGCAATAACTGCAAATAAAATGACCCATAAGGTAAACGTTTTACCAGCAAATCCGCTGATTTTCTCTACTACTCCCATAGTGACCTCCTAGATGTTTTAAAATAAAACAATTATAATTTATATTCAGAATATTTAAAACCCTTTTGGGCAATAAAAATATCATTACGGCTGAACTAGTATGAATATGACGATTTACTATAGGAAAAAAGCGGACAGGGTTTTTAGATTCTGTTCGCTTTTTTACTTTATCTTTTTAAAAAAATAAGAGGGTGCTGTATATTAGTGGCAAACTAGTTTATAAGGAACTGAGTTAGAATTAGTATTTGTTGTTTTACATGTTTAATTATTGCTATTGTATGTTTAGCCAGGGCTATAAAAGAAGTGGAGATGTGGTTTCTTTGATACATATATTAATTGCGGATGATGATCGGCATATTCGGGAGTTGCTTAAATTTCACTTGGAAAAGGAAGGGTACATGGTATTCGAAGCGAAGGACGGGAATGAAGCTTCCTTGCTACTGGAGAAGGAACGGATCCATCTGGCTGTTGTCGATATTATGATGCCGTATAAAAACGGACTGGATCTTTGTAAGGAAATCCGGGATCAATATGATCTGCCCGTAATTTTATTGACAGCTAAAGATCAACTTATCGATAAGGAAAAGGGGTACTTTGCAGGTACGGATGATTACCTAGTAAAGCCGTTTGAGCCAAGGGAACTTCTATTTCGGATAAAAGCGCTAATGCGAAGGTACCGTCTGGTGAATTCTGAATCGATATCATTGAATCAAACTGTGATTGACCGTAAAAGTTACGAAGTGCGAATAAAGGGGAATACGCTGCTCCTGCCGCTTAAGGAATTTGAGCTGCTGGCTCAGCTGGGGAGTTTTCCAGATCAGGTCTTTACGCGTGAGCAGCTTATTGAACTGGTTTGGGGTGCTGATTTTGCAGGGGATGATCGAACGGTTGATGTCCATGTTAAACGGTTGAGGGAACGTTTTGCCGGGCGGACCGATGACTTTGTCATAACGACTGTCCGTGGATTAGGTTATAAACTGGAGGTCAACAAGAAGTGAAAACACTCTATTTCAGGATAGTTATTCAAACCATTTTGATCATGGTGCTTGCCAGTGTCATCGCTTTTTTAATTTCCAATGTTTATTATCATCAGGTTCAAAAACCCAACAATGGTGAGAAAATAAGCAAAGTCGCAAGTGAGATTGTCTCCTTATATGAGGAGAATCCTGATCAGGATATTGATGCGTATTTAAACCATATTGCAGGTTTGCACTATCAAATGTATCTATTTAATGAGCAGGGTGAAGGAACTTTATATGGTGAGCCGTTTCGGGAAGCGAGTTTGGATCGCGACACGATATCAGGAGTTTTGAACGGGAAAACCTATCAAGGGATCGCCAATTATAATAATGGGTTATTTATTACCGGATTTTTTGAAGATGTTTTAATTAATAGCATTGGGGTCCCAATTAATGTGGATGGCGAGAAATATGCCTTGTTTGTAAGGCCGAATATAGAGCTGCAGTTTGGAGAGTTCCGCTTTTACCTTTCTGTTTTGCTCGTACTTACGCTCCTGCTCAGTTTTTTATTTGTTATTATTAACACGCGTTTCATCGTTAAGCCAATTAC
Source organism: Peribacillus frigoritolerans (assembly GCF_040250305.1). Classification (NCBI taxonomy): domain Bacteria; kingdom Bacillati; phylum Bacillota; class Bacilli; order Caryophanales; family Bacillaceae; genus Peribacillus; species Peribacillus frigoritolerans. The sequence goes on from NZ_CP158190.1 coordinate 513,607, forward strand.
GAAATTAACAGAAGCTACAAAGAGAATCGCTGATGGGGATTATAGTAGTGAATTGAATGTCACCCGCAGTGATGAAATTGGGGATTTGGCTCAACATTTCTCGAAAATGACTCAAAGCATACAGCGGTTAGATGATATGAGACAGGAATTCGTTTCAAATGTTTCTCATGAAATTCAATCTCCGCTTGCATCCATCCAAGGTTTTTCTCAAACCCTCCAATCGGAGGAATTAACAAAAGAACAAAGAAATCAGTACTTGTCCATCATTGAAAAAGAAAGCAGGCGCATGTCATCGTTAAGCAAACAGCTGCTCATGCTTGCTTCGTTGGATAAAGCAGAAGATCCGCTGCAACGGACAAATTTTGATTTAGCGCAGCAAATCCGGCAAGTGTTGTTGATGCTGGAATGGAATTGGCGGGAAAAAGATATGGTGATCGAAATGGATTTGCCGTCAACCGTCATTTCTGCAGATGAAAAACTTTTAAATCAAGTTTGGACGAATTTGATAACCAATAGCATTAAATACTCGGAAAGCGGCAGTTCGATCGATATTCGGATTAAAAGAATAGGCAGTGCTGTTGAAGTGATTATCGCGGATACGGGCATCGGAATTCCAGAAGAAGACCTCCCTTATATCCTTGATCGCTTTTATAAAGTCGACAAAGTGAGGAACAGGAGTGAAACCGGAAGCGGCTTAGGACTTTCGATTACGAGGAAGACGGTTGAACTTCATGGGGGAATGATCGAAGTTCAAAGCGAACTTGGTAAAGGGACCACTTTTTATATACGGCTGCCCCTTATGTAATCAGTTGTTCATCTTCCATTCATATTGATTGTTTACAATCGGGTCATACCGATTCAATGATCGGTAAACAAAAGGAAAGGGAGATGAAATGATGTTTTTGGCAATACGTGAACTAAAGCATTCAAAATTACGTTATCTGCTGATTGGACTGATCATGATATTGGTCGCTTTGCTTGTGTTTATCATTTCAGGATTAGCTAATGGACTTTCTTCAGATAATGCTTCATCCATACAAAACATGAAGGCCGACTATTTTGTTATGGAGCATGACTCTAAAAATAAATTGAACCGATCGATCATATCGATGGAAAATCTAGATGAAATCCGGGCTTCTTCGGATGTTAAAGCAGCCGAAGGACTTGGGCAAATGATGATCACATTGAATAAAGTCGGCTCTTCGGAGAAAACGGATGTCACGATTTTTGCGACCGATGCCAGTGGTATTTTAGCACCGAAGGTCATAGAAGGAACGAGCTATGACAATAAGAAACAAGGTGAAGTCGTTGCAGATCGTTCTTTGAAGGAAGTCGGTTATAAATTGGGTGATTCACTCAAAGATGACCTATCTGGTAAGATTTTCACCATTGTTGGTTTTACTGAAAAGCAGTCTTATAGCCATACACCGGTAGTTTACATGAATGTTACGGGGTGGCAGGAGATTAACCCAGCATTGAAAAATCAAGGAAAAGACTCAATCAGCACAATAGCCGTGCAAATGGATTCGAAGTCAGAAGAGAATGTACGTGAATCATTGCCTGAAGGCGTAACGCTCATTTCGAAAGAAGAATCACTTCAAAGTATACCAGGGTTCAAAGAGGAACAGGGCACATTGACGATGATGATTGTCTTCTTGTTTGTCATTGCAGCTTTCGTTTTGGCAGTATTCTTTTATGTGATTACCTTACAGAAGACGAATCAATTTGGTGTCCTTAAGGCACTCGGGGCAAATACGGGCTACCTGGCAAAAAGCATCGTTGGTCAAGTAACGCTGCTTGCCGTGACATGCATCGCCATCAGTGTTGCACTGACATATGTCGTCACTTTAATCATGCCAGAAGGAATGCCATTTGAATTGAGTACCGACTTGGTCATTAAATACTCCGTGTTACTTTTGGTTGTATCCATATTGGGTTCGCTGCTATCACTATACCGAGTAGCGAAGATAGATGCGATCGAAGCAATTGGGAGGGTATCATGATGGGGGATAAACTATTATTTGAAAACGTCAGTAAGATTTATGGGGAAGGCGTTAATAAGGTGATAGCCCTTGATAATATTTCCCTGAATGTGAGAGCGGGGGAATTCGTCGCCATCGTGGGTCCTTCAGGCTCAGGAAAAAGTACTTTCCTATCAATAGCAGGTGCGTTACTATCCCCGAGCAAAGGTCGCTTACTGCTGAATGGTGGGGATATTACAACACTATCCCCAAAAGAATTGACTCGAGTGCGCCTTGAAAAGATCGGGTTTGTATTCCAATCGTCGAATCTTGTGCCATATCTCTCCGTACGAGATCAGCTTCTGCTACTTTCTGAACTGATTGGCAAGCGAGATAAAAAAACTGTGAAAAAAGCGGACGAATTGCTTAGCCACCTTGGACTTGGACATCGGGCAGATCACCTGCCAGAAGCACTGTCGGGCGGTGAGCGGCAGCGTGTAGCCATCGCCCGTTCGCTGATGAATGATCCAGAAATCATTTTAGCGGATGAACCAACGGCAAGTCTTGATTCCAAAAGAGGCAGGGATGTTGTTGAAATGCTTGCACATGAGGTGAAATCAAGAAATAAAGCGGCCATCATGGTAACGCACGATGAAAGAATGTTAGATTTATGTGATCGAGTGGTCAATATTACAGATGGCAAGGTATTTGGATGAAGTTATACGTAAAAGGCCGCCGCCTCTCCAAAGGAATTAGGAGTGGCGGCGGCCTGAATTGCTTGAAGGGAATGGTTAATACAGTAAGCGGTTGGAATACTAGTCGTTACCTTTATATAAACGATTTGCAATTATGTATAATACTTTGCTTGTATCCCAGATGGTTATCTTCGGATTAATCATGTTTTTTTATTTTAAAAAACAAGCAGTGATAGGTTGCTTTCACACCTGATTGATTTCGGTATTGTGTGTCGTAAATGTTGATTAACTCTCGAAAAAAGGAAGGGCGCTGGCAATAGTTTTCTTTGTTGCTGTTAGCAGCACCAATCTTTTTAATTGAAGTGAAAAATTCACGTACTGTCTGAAAGTACTCCAGTTCAAGCTTTTCTATTTTTGTTATCTCGATTGGGACTGCTGATGAATAGGGGATTGCAGCTTCACAAATCTGAGATAATTCTTCCAGAGTGTAAAACATTTGGCCTGGTGAACTATCCATGGAAAGCTGAAGCTTTTCCTTCGCATGTTCATATGACCTATGAAGCTCTTGAAAGGTATCTATTCCGAACGTTGAAAATATCAGGTTTCCTTCGGCCGTTAATCGTGTAAACAGTTTTTCAAGGGTTGCAGGAAGAGCATTCAGCCATTGAAACGTTGCATTGGAAATAATCAAGTCGTAATTTTCATTAAGCGCCATTTCTTCAATATCCGTACATAAAAATGTAACACGGTCCTCCTTTGTCATTCCTTTCGCCACTTCAACCATTCCTGGTGCAATATCAACAGCCGTAATGGCGGCATTAGGGAATGTTTTGAGGAGTAACCTGGTTAAGTAACCGGTGCCGCAGCCGATTTCAAGAATATTGATTTTATGATTGGTGTTTTTTTGAGGAAGCAAATCCACTAATTGTTTTGCCATGTTTTTTTGAACATTGGCATACGCATCATATGTTTTCGCGTGTTCACTGAACCGCTTGCTTAACAATCGTTTATCAATCATGAACGTACTCCTTTTGAATAAATGTTTTTATATGCTCCATACATTCCTGAGGTTTTGTGAGAAATGGAATATGGCCAGCACCTTCAATAATATGAAGCTCGGCTTTCCCACCCAGATTTTCTTTAATGAAGGATGAGGCTTCAAGTGGACAAATTTTGTCTTCCCTCCCATGAAGCAATATAAAGGGGGCTTCAATCCGGTCGAGTCTTGCTCTAGCATCTTTCTGAAGTAAATAATCCAGACCAATCAGAAGCGAAAACACATCATCTCCATGAAACTCGCGTTGAATTGTGTTGATGAATTGATTATGAAAACCTGCTTCTTTTTCAGCATCGGAAAACATTGCTTCATAGAAGGAAGACAAAGTCTTCTCTTTATTGCGCTGCAGTTGTTTCTTCATGCGCTCGACCATTCGTGGATCCCAGCCAAATGAATAATTTTTTCCTGTAGTGAACCGACTGGTTGCGCCAAAAAGGATAAAACCGTTTATTTTTTCTCGATACGAACTTGAAAGTTCAAGTGATACTAGTGATCCTAATGACCAACTCAGTAAATAAACAGGACCATCGAGGGAAGCGATTGAGTCCATGACTCGTTCTTCAAAGTCATTTAGTGCTTTCATATCTCTCCAATCTATAAATGAAAGGTGAAATATTTCTGACAGCGGTTTGATTAACGGTTGAAACGCATCTTTTTCCATTCCCCAGCCAGGAAGCACGACTAAATTCGGCTGTTTCATTCAACAACACCCATTTCTTTTCCAATGATCGAAACTTTTTCAACTGCCCAATCAAGATCTTTTTTATCGTGGAGAGCCGTTACGGTAAACCGGATTCTCGCTTCATTTTCAGGAACGGTCGGCGGCCTGACAGCGATAGCGGCAATTCCTTCTTTCTGCAAACGTGCGGCAAATTCCATCGCTTTTTCGTTTTCCCCGATGACGATAGGAACAATTTGTGATTGGCTTCCGCAAATATTAAACCCGTAATATGTGAGTTCTTGTCTAAAGTGTTCTGAGTGTGTTTGGAGCAGTGAGCGGCGTTCTGGTTCTTGCTGTACAAGTTCAATCGCTGTTTTTATAGCACCGAGTATGGCCGGGGGGAGTGCAGTTGAATATATGAATCCGCGCATGCGATTTTTTAAATAGTCGATGAGCCATTTTTTCCCGACAACATAGGCCCCGAATGAACCGAGCGCTTTACTGAATGTTCCCATTTGGATATCTATTTTATTTTGAAGATGGAGGTGACCGGCATAGCCTTCACCGTTTTTACCGTAGATGCCGCTTCCATGTGCTTCATCTGTCATTAACAGTGCGTTATAACGTTCCTTTAACCGAACAAGGTCTTCAAGAAAAGCAAAGTCACCATCCATACTGAAGACCGTATCCGTCACGATTAATTTACGTGCTTCAATCGGTGATTTTTTCAAAGATGCTTCTAAGTGGTCTAAATCATTATGACGATAGCGTATATGCTTTGCACGGCTTAAAAGAGCTCCATCGACAATGCTTGCATGATTCAATCTATCGCTATAAATAATATCGTTACGGGACAGCAGGGTGGAGATTATTCCAAGGTTCGCGTTATATCCACTGTTGATGATGAGTCCTGCTTCGGCTTTCTTCCAATTGACAAGAGCTTGTTCCGCCTGCTCGTAAAGAGGATGATTGCCAACAATTAAACGTGAAGCCGTTGCTCCTGCACCATATGTAAGTACTGCATCAACCATAGCCTTTTTCAGCCGCTCATCTCCTGCATATCCTAAATAGTTATTAGAAGCCAGATTAAGCATCCTGCACCCGTTGATCGTAAGCCAAGGCTGCTCGGCACATACGGTTGATACGAGTTCACGCTTTTGCGAAATCTCTTCTAAATGAGCGAGTTCTTTTTTTATTTTTTCTTCCCAACAAGGTAATTGTTTTTCACTGTACATGGCCATTCTCCTTTTTTATATGTCAACTAAAATTGATATAAGTTAACATATAAAACATTCTAATCATGACTCAATGAAACTGTCAAGCTTTGAAAAGGAGCATGAGAATAAATTAATAATCCATTAATCTCGGAGAAATCAAGGGTCAAAAAAAGCTGGTTGGTTATTTTGATCCAAGCCAGAACATTTAAGGAGAATCGGGCAGCGGCTTTGTTAAGCTAATGAATAAAAAAGCTTAGTGAAAATAGTGACTTTGTATGTATTAAGCTCGTTCATTGAAGATAATCTAACTTACTAGGTAGTCTTTTTGTTAAACCTTCAAATCTTTGAAGGATTAAATGGAATTCCATGTTACTATAGAGCAGTGAAATTAACGGAATTCACATTAACCATTAGATAAAGGAAGGGTAATAAATATGAAAAAGATTTCTTTGGATGTTTTCTTTATATTAATAGGAGCTTTTATTTTTGCTTTGGCAATAAATCTTTTCGTCATTCCCAATGAGCTTGGTGAGGGAGGAGTCACGGGGATAACCATCATTTTGTTTTATCTTTTTGAATGGTCACCAGGGCTGTTAAGTTTGATCATTAACGCTTTCCTGCTCATTGTCGGTTATAAATTTTTGTCGAAATTAACAACGGTATATACAATCGTAGCCGTTGCATTTAATTCACTTTTCCTTCATTTAACCGAAAGTTGGACGATATCTTCAGATGAATTGGTCATCAATGCAATATTTGGCGGGGTTTTTGCCGGTGCAGGAATTGGCATGATCATTCGTGTTGGGGGCACTACTGCCGGTACGACGATCCTGGCCCGAATTACGAATAAGTATTTGGGATGGAGCTTAAGCTATGGACTTCTGTTTTTCGATTTAATCGTTGCGTTCTCATCTTATTTCATCATTGGTGCAGAAGGTCTGATGCTCACTATCCTTATGCTTTATATTGGAACAAAAACGATGGAATTCATCATTGAGGGATTGAACCCGAAAAAAGCGATTACCATCATTTCAAATGAAGCGGACCAGATTGCAAAACAAGTTACCGAATTGATGGACCGGGGGGTCACTGTTTTTAGCGGTCATGGATACTATACAAAGGCATCCAAGGATATTTTATATATCGTTATAAGTAAGCAAGAGGTGCTAAAGTTAAAGAGAATAGTGCAGTCAACGGATAGCAATGCTTTTATAGCCATACATGACGTTCGGGACGTATTTGGTGAAGGATTCCTGGATATCTCGAAGTCCTGATGCTAGTAAGGTATAAGCGAAATGAAAAGGCCTAATTAGGCTTTTTTATTTTGCATTGCGAAAAATCTGTAAATTCGGAATAATTTGTTATATTATGTAAGTAAGAAACCACACACCCTGAGGAGTGCAGCCATTAAATGTGGAGGTGTCCAAGATGATCCTTTTAAAAGTGGATGACAGAAAGTTTGGGAATAGCAATATCAAGTACAGTGTCGTTGATAAGGAAACAAATGAATTGATCATTAGCGGTGTGTTTAAGGAATTTGGACAAGCAAGCGATAAATATTATGAATTGAAGGATGAATACGGTCCTTCCAATGTGAAAATGATATTGAAGTGAAAAGAGGGGGACCGACGGGTTTCCCTTTTTTCGTATAATGCCAGGAATGAAAATGGCCCGTACGATAAATAATCGGATAAAGGAATAATCAAAGGTTTCTGAATCATATAATTAGATTAAGAGAGTTCTTAACATCCTTTTTTTACAATATACTACAATTTTATTGTAAAGTATGGAATTTGGTGGTAATATTAAGCGCATAAATGTAAACGTTTGCAACGTTTTTTTGTGAGGAGGTGATGTAAAAGAAGTACGCTAGACTATGAATTTTATTGAATTAAAGGCTTTTATTTTACTAATTTTATGCAAACGTTTTCTTAAAATTGCATGAATATTATGAGAAAAAGGGAGAGTGGGTAGGCATGAGGCGTAAAAAATGGTACGGGGGAATTCTTACTGTTTTATTAATTTTTAGTGTGATTTTGGCTGGATGCTCTTCTTCAACTGGCGGAAACAGCGACTCAAAGGATGTCGTGACGCTCGATATATTTCAATTCAAGGTAGAATTCAAGTCGCAATTCGAGACATTGGCAAAACAATATGAAAAAGAAAATCCAAATGTGAAGATCAAGGTATCGACAGTCGGCGGCGGAAATGATTATAAATCTGCCATAACGGCAAAGTTCGCTTCAGGTGAGGAGCCGGCGGTTTTTAACATTGGCGGACCGGTAGATGTCGCACAATATAAAGATAGATTAACAGATTTAAAGGACACGAAGGCTGCTGCTGCAGCGCTTGACGGTACTTTGGATGGCGTGGAAGAGGACGGGCAAGTCCTTGGACTTCCATTTAACCAAGAAGGATACGGCTTGATTTATAACAAACGAATATTTAAAGAAGCCGGAATTAATCCTGATGAAATTACAAGTTATGAAGCCTTAGAGGCGGCAGTTAAGAAAATCGATTCACAAAAAGACAAATTGAAAATCGATGCAGTTTTCGCATATCCGGTAAAAGAGAAGTGGGTGACAGGAAACCATTTATCCAATGTATTCTTATCACCGGAGTTTGATGGGAATGTGTTAGAAGCAAGTAAGGCACCAACGGTTAAATTCACGGATGGTGACAAGTTTAAGCAATTGGTCGATATCCAAAATGAGTATTCCGTCCAGCCGACAGCAAGTCTTGATTACTCCCAACAAGTGGAGGAGCTGTTCTCGCTTGAAAAGGTTGCAATCATTCAGCAAGGTAACTGGGTGTATAACACAGTCTATGATATGGACCCTGAGTTAGCTGAAAAGGGAATTGGCATCATCCCGATTCCAAATGGAGACAATGCAGGCATGCCGGTCGGCGTACCGAACTATTGGGCAGTGAACAAGAAATCGGATGAAAAGGTACAGGAAGCGGCGAAGAAGTTCCTCGACTGGATGTATACATCCGAAGCAGGGAAAAAAGCCGTTTTGGAAGATTTTAAATTCATTCCTGCTTATGAAGGATATGATGTAGAAAAAATTGCAGATCCAATTTCAAAAGAAATTTATAAATACTCTCAAGAAGGAAATACGATTGGTTGGGTGTTTAATGGATATCCGGTCGGTTGGAACGATGATCTTGGTGCAAGTGTCCAAAAATACGTAACTGGTAAATTGACTTGGGAGGAACTTGTCCAACAGAACATTGAAAATTGGGAGAAGATTCATAGCAAATAAGTGTTGGGAAATGCAAGTGACCAATCGGCATGAAAAACGTGTCGATTGGTTGTTCCTTATTATAGAAAAGCCGCTGAGGTAATTTGCCTCAACAAGGGATACATCAAATAACACAGTCATGATCTAAACCCATTAACTATTAAATCATTTCAAGGAGGTCGGTTTCGTTGAGAAATCGGGATGCCGCATATTGGCTGTTTTTGACACCTGTTCTTGCTGCACTCATTTTGGTTGTGATCGTGCCGCTCATATACGGATTTTATTATTCCTTTACGAACTGGAACGGTTTAGGGACTCCGGATTTCATTGGTCTTAAGAATTATATAGACTTGTTTACGGATAAAGGGTTCCTTGATACATTTTGGTTCACCATTAAATTTTCCGTAGCGGCAATTGTGGTAATCAATATCATCGGATTAAGTTTGGCCCTCATCGTGACTTCGAAAATTAAATCAAGCAACATATTGCGGACGGTTTTCTTTATGCCCAATTTAATTGGCGGCTTGATTCTCGGCTTTATTTGGCAGTTCATTTTTATTAAGGTCTTCGGTGCGATTGGTGATTTGACTGGGATCGAAGCATTTAATGGGTGGTTATCAACGACTGATACAGGTTTTTGGGGATTGATCATTTTAACGTCTTGGCAGATGGCCGGATATATCATGATCATTTATATTGCCTATCTGCAGGCTGTTCCTGAAGACTTGATAGAAGCGGCAAAAATTGACGGAGCGAACAGCTTCCAGCGTTTTCGCCATATAACTTTTCCACTAGTGGCACCTGCTTTTACCGTCAGTTTGTTTTTGACGCTTTCCCACTCGTTCAAGATCTATGATCAAAACCTTTCTTTGACGAATGGAGCTCCCTATAATTCAACTGAAATGGTTGCGATGAACATTGTAAAATCCGCCTTCACCGAAAACGATATGGCATATGCACAGGCAAAAGCCGTTATCTTTTTCGTAATCGTGGCGGTCGTTTCGCTGACACAAGTCTATTTCAATAAAAAACGGGAGGTTGAGCTGTAATGAGGGGAAAATGGAAATTGTGGCTGATTGGATTCATCGGATTCATTTTGGCCATATTATGGCTCACTCCGTTTTATTTAATGCTTGTCAATGCTTTTAAAATGAAACGGGATATATTTGCCGATACACTGGGACTGCCTGAAACCTGGACATTCGAAAACTTCACTCAAGCATTCGAGCAATTGGATTTCCTTCGGACTTTATTCAATTCTTTATTGATATCGGGCGTCAGTGTAGTCATCATCATCATCTTTTCTGCGATGGCAGCATACGCTCTTTCCCGAAACAAAAGTAAAATAAGTTCCCTGCTTTTCTTTGTGTTTGTAGCAGCCATGCTGATCCCGTTTCAGTCTGTGATGATACCGCTCGTTGCCCAATTCGGACAGCTGGGGATGTTGAACAAGGCCGGACTGATTTTCATGTATTTAGGTTTTGGCTGCAGTCTTTCCATATTCCTGTATCATGGTACTTTAAAAGGGATTCCCCTCTCACTTGATGAGGCAGCAAAGATTGATGGTGCAAACCGCTTTCAAGTATTTTGGTATATCATATTTCCATTATTAAAACCGATGTCCATTACAGTTGGGATCTTGAATGTCATTTGGATATGGAACGACTATTTGCTGCCATCCCTTGTTATTGGCGGCGCAGGATCGGAGACCATCCCACTTAAATTATTCTTCTTTTTCGGTCAATATACGAAGCAATGGCATCTTGCCTTGGCTGGACTTACCTTATCCATCATTCCAGTCATCATTGCGTACTTTTTTGCTCAGAGGCAAATTATCAAAGGAATTGCAGATGGAGCAGTTAAATAACTATTTAAATATAGGGAATATTAAACCATGTGCGGTTAACGGGGAGTGTTGATGAATTTGTCTGTTACTATAAAAGACGTTGCCAAAAAAGCAAATGTCGCTCCATCAACGGTATCGCGTGTAATCCATAACAGCCCGACAATCAGTGAAAAGACAAAGCGTAAAGTACGCAAGGTATTAAAGGAAATGGGCTATCATATGAATGAAAATGCCCGGAACTTAGTCACGAAGTCAACTAAGGCCATTGGGATCGTCATGAAAAGTTCGGCAAGGGAATCACTTTATAATCCCTTTTTTCCAGAAGTGATCCGAGGCATCGGGGATTTCTGTAATAAAGAAGGGTACAGTCTTTCCCTGACAACCGGCGAGACGGAGGATGCCATCTTTGAGGATGTCGTGAAAATGGTTCAGGGCAGAAGAGTGGATGGCATGATTGTTTTGTACTCTAAAAAGGACGATAAAGTGGTGCCGTATTTATTAAAGCAGGGCTTCCCGTTCGTTTTGATCGGGAAGCCAAGTACGAACATGAGCGGAATCACGTTCATTGATAACGATAATGTTCAAGCGGCCAGGGAAGTATCGGAGTTTGTAATAAGTCTTGGACATGAGCGAATCGCCTTTTTAGGGGGCAGTCCCGAGTTTGAGGTGATCCAGGACCGCTTGACAGGTTTTCAACAAGCGATGGAACAGGCCGGGCTGGATGTGCGACAGGAATATATCAAATTGATTCCTTTAAATCGAACGGATGGAATAAATGCCATTGACGAATTGCTGGAATTGAAAGAGGCACCAACCGCATTTTTGGTTATGGATCTTTTATTGGGTGTTCTCTTGCTTGGAGTGTTAGCTGAAAAGAACTTGAAAGTGCCGCAGCAAATAAGCGTCGTCTGTTTTAACCACTCAGAATTCATAGAATTTTTAAGTACGCCGCTGACAACGGTTGATATCCATACGTATCAGTTAGGGTATGAGGCGGCAAAATGCGTGTTCGATCTAATTGCAAATCCGGAAATGATGGAAAAGAGTATCAGTATTCCTACCAAAATCATAAAGCGGGAGTCGCATTTTGTTGCCGAAAAGGAAATTAAATGAAAAATGTAGAAATGTTTTACCAATTAAAGCTTGATTTTTGCTAACATAAATTTACAATATAGATTATCACTATTATTTTTGAAAATTCATACTTACTGAAGTCAATAAGTATGTTCTTATATTTTGATCACACCTAACGCAAACGTTTGCGTTATGGATAAAGAGGTATAGTTAAACCATGCAAAGCAAGTTGCCGTGAAATGAATCTTGAATGGAGGAGGTTGTTCATGAGAGTCCTGGTATGGAATGAGTTTCGCCACGAGAGAACAAAGCCTGAAGTAGCCAAAGTATACCCAGATGGTATCCATGGTGCAATTGCCGGCTTTTTACAAAGTGAGCAGGTCGAGGTGAGGACCGCTACTCTCGATGAAGAAGAGCATGGATTAACGGAAGAAGCACTGGAACGAACCGATGTACTTCTTTGGTGGGGGCATGTTGCACATGATGAAGTTCAGGATGAAATCATTGCAAGGGTCCACAAGCGAGTACTCGAGGGCATGGGTCTCATCGTCCTCCATTCCGGTCATTTTTCAAAAATCTTCAAACGACTTATGGGCACGACTTGCGATTTGAAATGGCGGGTCGCGGATGAAAAGGAACGGCTTTGGGTTGTCGATCCCAGTCATCCTATCGTTGATGGAATCGGAGAATATATAGAGCTTGAGAAGGAAGAGATGTACGGGGAACATTTTGATATTCCTGCACCAGATCAATTAATATTCGTCAGTTGGTTTGAAGGCGGGGAGATATTCAGAAGCGGCTGCACGTATCAGCGGGGAAAAGGGAAGATTTTCTATTTCCGTCCAGGTCATGAAACATATCCTACTTTCCATAATCCGGAGATTCAACGAGTAATTAAGAATGCCGTTGATTGGGTCAAGCCGGAATCTGGAGTCGTAACGAACTATGGGAAAGCCGAACCGTTGGAATCCATCTCAGGCAAAGAGATGAAGTGAAGGAGAGAACAAAATGGGCAAAGTGAAGGTAGGAGTCATTGGATGCGGGAGTATCGCAAAAAACAGGCATTTTCCGGAGTATGATGCACATCTGGAAACGGAGATCATTGCCGTTTGTGATATTGTGCAGGACCGGGCGAATGCAGCAGCACAAAGGTATGGCGCCCAAGCATATACTGATTATATAGAACTTTTGAAGAATGAGGAGATTGAAGCGATCAGTGTATGTACACCGAATTACCTGCATGCACGCATCACGGTTGCGGCCCTGGAAGCTGGTAAGCATGTCCTTTGTGAGAAACCAATGGCTACTTCTTTGGTGGACGCTGAAAAAATGAATGCAGCAGCAGCGAAAAGCGGCAAAATACTAATGATTGGTCATAATCAGCGTTTTGTTCCTTCTCATCAAAAAGCGAAACAGCTTATTGAGAGCGGGGAGCTAGGGAAGGTCTATAGCTTCCGGACGGCTTTTGGACATTCAGGGCCTGAAACCTGGAGCGTGGACGGACTGGAAAGCTGGTTTTTTAAGAAGGATCAGGCAGTCATTGGTGCAATGGGAGATTTAGGCGTTCATAAAGCTGATTTATTACGGTATATCCTTGGAGAAGAATTTGTTGAAGTGGGAGCCTTTGTGGAAACGACTGCCAAGAAAAATACAGACGTTGATGACAGTGCGGCCTGTATCCTCCGGACGGAGAGCGGTATCATCGGAACTCTTACCGCCAGCTGGTCTTATGCAAAAGAAGACAATGCTACGGTCATTTATGCGGAAAAAGCGGTATTGCGCCTTGAAGACGATCCGAAATACTCACTTATCATCCATCATGATAATGGAAAGACAGAAACCATCCAATTAGGAAGCATCCAGACTAATGACTCAGAAGGACAGCATGATTCCGAAGTGATCAGCCACTTTGTAAAATGTGTGGTGAACAATGAGGAGCCTCTTGTCTCAGGAGTTGAAGGATTAAAATCATTAAAAGTCATTCTTGGCGCGATGGAATCAAATGCATCCCGAAAAATCATCCGCTTATAAAGGGGTTAAAAGTCATCATGTACAAATTAAAAATGGGTATTATCGGTGCTGGCGGAATTGCCCAAAAAAGGCATATCCCAGCTTTTCAAAAATTTCAAGATAAAGTGGTTTTATACGCCATTCAGGATATAGATGAAATGAAGGCGCGAGAAGTGGCGCGTGAATTTCATATCGAAAAGGTTTTCACCAATTATGAAGAAATGTTTGCTGAAGTGGATGCTGTTACGATTGCAACGCCAAACAAGTTCCATGCGGAGATTTCCATTGCTGCTCTGCAAGCGGGTGTTCATGTGTTATGCGAAAAGCCGATGGCCATTACAACCGAGGAATGTTTAGCAATAACCGAGGCTGCAAACATATCGGGTAAAGTGTTATCGACTGCTTATCATTACCGCTTCATGAAGGAAGCTCAGGCTGCCAAAAAAATGATTCAGGCCGGTGAGATCGGTGAACCGTATGTAGCGCGTGTACAGGCAATCAGACGACGCAAAGTCCCTGGATGGGGAGTTTTTACAAGCAAGGAATTGCAAGGCGGAGGAAGCGTGATCGATTACGGCTGCCATTTGCTTGATTTGGCATTATGGCTGATGGATGACCCAGAACCGATTGAAATCGTAGGTTCGACATATAATTATGTCAGTAAGGGTGTCGATCAGGTCAATTTATGGGGGAATTTCGATGCCTCGGTTTTTGAAGTGGATGACCATGCCACTGCATATATCAAATTTGCCAACGGAGCATCGCTATTATTCGAAACATCCTGGGCCGCGAATATCCGTGAAGAAGCAACTGTTTTGAGTTTATCCGGAACGCAGGGCGGACTTGATGTGTTCCCTCTAGTCTTGAATCAGGCTAAGCACGGCATGCTTTTAAATAGTGAAGCAGTATGGATGCCAGGGGAAGATACACCAGACCTGCAACAGGCAGAGAACTTTATTAATAGCTGCCTGGGGTTGGCAGAACCATTGGTAAAACCATCGGAAGCCATGAAAGTTTCAAAAATAATCGAAGCCATTTATCAAAGCTCGGCAAGTGGGAAGGTCATGAGTATAAATTAATGAAAAGGTGAGGTGGGGCATGTGAAATTAGGGATCTTTACAGTGCTATTTGCTCAAAAATCATTCGAGGATATGCTTGATTATGTCGCGGATTCCGGATTAAAAACAGTTGAAATCGGTACAGGCGGGTATCCAGGGAATATCCATTGTCCACTCGATGAACTGCTGGAAAGTGAAGAAAAGCGCCAAAAATACCTCGAATCCGTTCAAGCAAGAGGGTTAACGATCAGTGCATTCAGCTGCCACGGCAATCCAATCTCTCCAGATGAAGCATTCGCTAAAGAAAGTGATGAAACACTGATTAAAACAATCAAGCTTGCTTCCTTACTGAACGTCCCGGTCGTCAATACCTTTTCCGGTACAGCCGGTGATCACGAAGGAGCTAAATATCCAAACTGGCCCGTCGCCCCATGGCCGAATGAGTATACAAATGTGCTGAAATGGCAATGGGAAGAAAAATTGATCCCCTATTGGAAAAAGGCGGCCGCCATTGCCGATGAGCACAATATAAAAATCGGCCTTGAACTGCATGGGGGCTTTCTCGTACACACTCCCTACACCTTGTTAAAACTGCGGGAAGCTACATCTGATGCAATAGGCGCCAACCTTGATCCAAGCCATCTTTGGTGGCAGGGCATCGAACCAGTCGGGGCCATCAAAATCCTCGGGAAAGCGGGAGCAATCTACCACTTCCACGCAAAAGACACATACTTGGATCAGGATAACATCAATATGTATGGGTTAACCGACATGCAGCCATATGGAAATATCCAGAGCCGTGCCTGGAACTTTCGCTCTGTAGGATGCGGCCACAGCCTGCAAGAGTGGTCCGACATCATGAGCGCCCTTCGCACATACGGTTACGATTACGTCGTCAGCATCGAACACGAAGATCCGCTAATGTCAGTTGAAGAAGGATTCCAACGGGCCGTAACCAATCTGAAAACTGTACTCATCAACGAAAGCCCAACTGATTTATGGTGGGTATAATTTAGAGCCGATAACGAGCAGCCTAATGCAGGTTGCTTTTTATTTTTGGCCCTTACTCGTAGAAAAGAGGAATTCACGAGTAAAACAGTATAATTCACGAGTAAAAGTGCAAAACTCACGAGTAAAAGCGTGATATTCACGAGTAAAAGTGCGAAATTCACAAGTAAAAGTGCGAAACTCACGAGTAAAAGCGTGGAATTCACGAGTAAAAGCGTGATATTCACGAATAAAAGAGGAATTCACGAGTAAAACAGTATAATTCACGAGTAAAAGTGCAAAACTCACGAGTAAAAGCGTGAAATTCACGAGTAAAAGTGCGAAACTCACGAGTAAAAGCGTGAAACTCACGAGTAAAAGCGTGAAATTCACGAGTAACAGCATGAAATTCACGAATAAAAGAGGAATTCACGAGTAAAACAGTATAATTCACGAGTAAAGTGGAACTAATAATACGACAAAATTTCTTTTTCACTTCAATTGTGTTGAAGACAAACATATTATGACCTTTTCCGCCCTTACGTTTAAACGTGTTCTTCACTGTCTACAGAAATCTTTCGCCTTTCTTAACATACGTGTAGTCATTGTGAAAGAAGTATAGGAGGAATAAAAGCTCCATAAAAGAAATCAGCTGTATCCAATGCAGTAGCTGGTTTTTAAAAAAATTCAAGTTGACAGTCACCCTACTACGTGTTACATCATACCTTATAGTAAGTAACACTGGATACCAACATCACTGAATAGTGAAGTTGCAAAATATTATTAAGAAAAGGAGTTGACACCTCTGCTACTCGGTGTTACAGTTTAGTTGTAATAAGTAATACTAAATAGTGTGGTTACCCAAAAGCTATTCAATAAAAGTTCAGCAGTATCCAATGCAGATAGCTGGTTTTAAAAAAAATTCAAGTTGACAGTCACCCTACTACGTGTTACATCATACCTTATAGTAAGTAACACTGGATACCAACATCACTGAATAGTGAAGTTGCAAAAATATTATTAAGAAAAGGAGTTGACACCTCTGCTACTCGGTGTTACAGTTTAGTTGTAATAAGTAATACTAAATAGCGTGATTTACCAAAAGCTATTCAGTAAAAATTCCCCTCGGAACTACGTTATAATATAAGTCACAAAATAGAGGAGGCTCTGAACATGGAAAATTTAACTGAAATGCTGAAAGGTTCGCTGGAAGGCTGCGTGCTGGAAATCATCAGCCGCCATGAAACCTATGGCTACGAGATTACCCGCCGCCTGAACGAGCTTGGGTTTACTGAAGTCGTGGAAGGGACGGTCTACACCATCCTCGTACGATTAGAAAAGAAAAAACTGGTGAACATAGAGAAGAAACCGTCAGATATGGGGCCGCCCCGCAAGTTTTACTCACTTAATGAGGCTGGCCGCCAGGAACTTGAATTGTTTTGGGAAAAATGGGATTTTGTATCATCAAAAATCAATGTCTTAAAGTCAATCTAGCTTCATAAGATATTTCGTACGCTATTTTTGGAGTGTCTTGTTCAGCTTTATAAACAAGGAGGAAAAATAACATGATGGAATTGTTCAAAAAAATGATTGGTGATAAAAAAGAGTATAAAATGATGATGGCACGGGTTGAAGCCCTGCCAGAGGACTACCAGTTTGTATTTAAGAAAATTCAAAACTACATGTGGAATTTCTCAGCGGGCAACGGGATGGATATGCTGCACATGCAGTATGAATTAATCGAGTTGTTCGAAGCCGGTGCGGCGGAAGGCAGACAAGTGCTGGAAATCACTGGGGACGACGTGGCGTCCTTTGCCGACGAACTAGTGGCAAATGCTAAAACCTATTTCGCCAAGTATCGTGAAGATTTGAATGAAAGTATCATGAAGCGATTGGGAAAAAATAAATTCAATAAATAATTCCGACTGAATAGCTGGTTACAAATGTGAATTGCCACCTTCGCTATTCAGTATATTTTTAACTCGGTAATAAGTAATACAGAATATCAGTCAGACTAAATAGAGGAGAATAGGCAATCTAGTTCCGCTAGGCGCTCGACCGGATAATTACGAAACTTACAAGCGGCCTTGCCGCGCTATTAAAAGGAGGAAAAAAAGTATGAGCAATGCAGCGATTTCTGTAAAAGGGTTAAAAAAATCCTTTAAAGACAATGAAGTCTTAAAGGGGGTGGATTTTGAGGTGCGGCGTGGCGAAATTTTCGCACTGCTGGGCTCAAATGGAGCGGGCAAGACGACGACGGTCAATATCCTCTCTACTCTGATGAAGGCCGATGGCGGCGAAGTAGGTATTTGCGGCTTTGACGTCCAGCGTCAACCGGATCATGTTCGCCAGAGCATCAGCCTGACAGGGCAGTTCGCAGCTTTAGACGGTATGCTCACCGGGCGGGAAAACCTGATGATGATCGCCAAGTTGCGGGGAGTTTCCAATCCCGCTCAAGTCGCTGACAATCTTCTTGCAAGATTCAGCCTGACCGATGCGGCCAACCGCCGGGCGGACAAATATTCCGGCGGGATGAAGCGTCGGCTTGACATCGCCATGAGCCTGATCGGGACGCCAGCAGTCATTTTTCTCGACGAACCGACGACAGGGCTTGACCCCGAAGCGCGGATTGAAGTCTGGGATACCGTCAAGGAGCTTGCCGGCGGCGGCACGACAATCTTGCTGACGACCCAGTACCTGGAGGAAGCCGAACAACTGGCGGACCGTATCGCCATCCTGCATGGCGGAAAAATCATCTCGACCGGGACGCTTATCGAACTCAAGGAGATGTTCCCGCCAGCGAAAGTGGAGTACATCGAGAAGCAGCCGACACTGGAGGAAATTTTCCTCGCAATCATTGGCAAAAAGGAGAAGATGTAAATGAAAAGTAAAACAGGGGTATTACTAGGACGTTTAATGCGCAACATCATGCGCAGCCCGGATACAATTATCACGGTGGCGATTACGCCGATTATGATGCTGCTGCTGTTTGTCTACGTATTTGGCGGCGCCATAGAGGCAGGCACGGACAATTACGTCAATTATTTATTGCCGGGAATCTTGCTGATGGCTATCGCATCCGGCGTCGCTTACACTTCCGTGCGGCTGTTTACGGATGTAAAGAGCGGACTGATGGCGCGTTTCATTACCATGCCCATCAAGCGCTCGTCGGTATTGTGGGCTCATGTGTTGACCTCGCTTGTTTCCAATGCGCTTACTATCGTGGTGGTTATCCTTGTCGCGCTCTTGATGGGCTTCCGTTCCAACGCTGATATCCTGGAATGGCTCGCGGTAGCTGGGATACTCGGGCTGTTTACGCTAGCGCTGACATGGCTGGCGGTCATTCCCGGATTGACAGCGGGGTCTATGGAAGGGGCGACAGCCTACTCGTACCCGCTGATTTTCCTGCCGTTTATCAGTTCGGCCTTTGTTCCCACCGAAACGATGCCTAAAATTGTCCGTGTGTTCGCTGAGAACCAGCCCGTGACTTCAATCGTGAATGCGATTCGTGCCCTCTTGTATGAAGGGTCTGTTGGCAACGATATTTGGATCGCGCTTGCCTGGTGCGTCGGCATAATGGTCATCGCCTACTTCTTCGCCAGTAAAGCATTTAAACGCCAGTTAGGGTAAGTACACCATTATCGGATTAGCCATATCAATAGTCAGCCGCTGCGATGAATGCATGGAAGGCTGCTTAAATATTAGGGCAACCGTCCCATGGAATCCCTCAAAATTGTTATGATTGGTGGTGGCTCAATCACTTATCCCAACGCGAGGTTTGCCATGCATGCTCCGAGTAAAACAGCAAAACTCACGAGTAAAAGCATGAAATTCACGAGTAAAACAGCAAAACTCACGAGTAAAAGAGTGAAATTCACGAGTAAAACAGCAAAACTTACGAGTAAAAGCGTGAAACTCACGAGTAAAACAGCAAAACTCACGAGTAAAAGCGTGAAACTCACGAGTAAATCGGCAAAAACGTAAAACTAATAACAAATGATTGCTGAAAATTCTTCTGAAATTAAAAAAACGATGCCCCCGGAATTCCGGGGGCATCTTCATTATCATCTTTGCCTTGGGGTGTAATCCAATTCCTTAAATAGTTCCGTCAATTCATCCTCGGTCAGGTCGCGCCATTGGCCGTTCGCCAGTCCGTCCAGATGGATGTTCATGATCCGGATTCGATGTAAATCACGGACTTCATAACCCAGTGCGGAGCACATACGGCGGATTTGTCTGTTCAGTCCTTGCATCAAAGTGATGTTAAATGTATATTTGGTCAACTGCTCAACTTTGCAAGGAAGTGTTTTCGTATCCAAAATCTCCACTCCGGAGGACATATCTTTAATGAAGGACGCGGTAATTGGCTTATCCACGGTTACGATGTATTCTTTTTCATGCTTGTTTTCTGCACGAAGGATTTCATTTACGATGTCTCCGTCATTTGTAAGAAGGATCAGACCGCTTGAGTCTTTATCAAGCCGTCCGATATGAAAAATGCGAAGCGGATGATTTACAAAATCAACGATATTCCCTTTTATGTGTTTTTCGGTCGTACTTGTAATCCCTATCGGTTTATTCAGTGCAATATAGACATTTTGCTGTTCGACTTTTATCGGCTTGCCGTCTACACGGACATCATCGCCGGGTTCAGCTTGACTGCCGAGCTCAGCTACCGTGCCATTAATCGTCACACGGCCCTCGGCTATCCATTTGTCTGCGCCTCGTCGCGAGGTAATTCCGGATTCACTGATAAATTTATTGATCCTCAACTAAAGCACACCTTTACATTCAGATTTTCTTCTTTAAAGGATAACGTAAATCATGGTGCATAGACAAGGGGAAAAGACAAGAAAGCGTTCGTTGGTGAGAATTACTGGAGGTTCTTTACATGTTCTTCGTGACAGCTGCCGGATATGCCTTTTTCTTTTTGCTTGTCAGGTAAACGCCAATAAAGACAAGGATGCCACCGAGGATTTGGATGAACGTAATCGCATGACCTAAAACTAGGCTAAGGATGGCGGTAAATACAGCAATCAGATTCAGGTAAATTCCAGCCTGGCCGGCATTGATATGACGAAGGGAAATATTCCAGAAAATAAATGAGCCGACAGACGGGAAGATTCCAATATATAAGAGACCTGTGATTGCTTTGCTGCTTAAATCAAGGTTCATTCCAGAGCCAATGGCGAATGGAGCGACGAGAATCAATCCGAGAAATACGGAAACGGCAGTAGCAGAGATGATCGGAATGTTTTTCAGTTTTTTACCGATTATTGAATAGAAGGTCCAAACGAGAATCGCCAGGATCATCAATAGGTCGCCTTTATTATAGGTGAGCTGGAAAATATCCAGAAGGTGTCCTTTTGTCAAGACCAATAAAACGCCGAATAAAGATATGATAAGTCCGAGAGCATGGAGGGATGAAATTTTCTCCTTTAACAGCAAAGCGGAAAAAAGAACAATTAAGGCAGGGTTCATGGAATTGACAAGAGCGGCATTCATGGAAGTTGTATAGGTCAAAGCCCAATAAAGGAAAAAATTATAACTGATGATTCCGAGCACACCCAAGACTAATAGTAATTTCCAGGCTTTCCATATAATCCTCCAGTGTGGCTTTTCAATCCATTGCGCTAAAGGAAACAATAAGAAAACGGCAATTAGCCATCGCGTAAATGTTAGCTGGATTGGGGAAAGTTCTGTCACAACGTATTTTCCGAAAATGTAATTACCGGCCCAGAACAAATTTGCCAATATAAGAAATAAAATAACAATAGATTTTTTCATCAGACTGCCTCTTCCTTAATTTATGGAATATTCACTAAATATAACAAAGTAGAGGTACCTAAGCAATATAGAGACCCTACAGTCAATTTAAGTACAAGGATGAACCGCAGAGCAGGATAAAAAGGCCGTTCAGCTTAAACTGAACGGCCTTTTCACATCTATAATTAAGCGAAAATGGCACTGATTTCGGCGATTTCATCCATGGTTAGATCGACGTCCAATGCTTGTAGGTTGCGGGTGACCTGTTCTGGCTTTTTCGCTCCGGGAATCAATACATCGATCGAGTGCCGAGTTAAATACCAAGCTAGTACGACATCGGCGACTTCGGTATGCTTCCTGTTGGCTATCGCCCGTACTTCTTCCACTTTTTGCAGGTTGCTTACAAAGGCTTGTCCTTGGAAAAGCGGACTTTTTGCCCGGCCGTCATCGAATGTTGATTCCTGATTATATTTGCCGCCGAGCAGACCGGACGCAAGCGGGAAATAAGGAATGAAGGAAATATCATTCTCGGCTGTATATGGCAGCAGGTCTTGTTCTGCCTCACGTTTGAATAGATTGTACTCGGATTGCAGGACATCGACATAACCGTCTTTATTCGCTTCCTTCAATTGTTCGAACGAAAAGTTCGAGACGCCGATTGACTTGATTTTGCCTGCATCCTTCAATTCCTTTAAGGCACCTACTGCTTCATCTTTAGGGGTATCACTATCAGGGAAATGGATATAAAATAAGTCGATGTAGTCTGTTTGGAGCCTTTTTAGACTCGAGTCCACGGCATCTTTCAGAAAAGCAGGAGAGTTATCAAAGACGATGTTGCCATCGACAAATTTATGTGCCCCTTTAGTGGCAAGGACTATGTCATCGCGTCTGCGGCTATCTTTAAGGATTTCACCGATAATTTCTTCTGAACGCTCAGGACCGTAAATGTAAGCCGTATCCCAAAAGTTGATTCCCTCTTCCAATGCCGTTCTCAAAACATCCCTTCCTGTATCCTCACTTAGATTAGGGAAAAGGTTATGTCCGCCAATTGCATTCGTGCCAAGGCCAATCGGATTTACATACAGATCTGTTTTACCAATACGGGTTTGCTTAGACATATTACTTATCATCTCCTTTGACCCCATCATAACAAAAAGTGGATGTCGATTTCCAAAATAAAGCAATGCAGGCGTGCACAAAATAAGCAGATGATCTGTAAAATCACCTGCTTACTTCATTATTATAGTGTTTCGATTTCCAACTCCTCAGCTGGAGCTGTTTGTCCGATTTGACTGAGCAGAACGCCAAGGGCTGTACCGACGAGAGCAGGGATGATCCACTCCATGCCGAAGGCGGAAAGGGGAAGGACATCACTCAAGGTTTGCACGGGTCCTAATTGTAAGCCGAAAGCATTCAGTCCATCCATCAAGGCGAAAACCCCTGTGAAAGTCATTGCACTGCGATAAACCTTCTTCGGGTTTTTGAAATGACGGCTGAAGAATGTCAGGACAATCAGGACGATCGTTAACGGATAAGCCATCACAAGGAATGGCACCGATACTTTCAGAATTTGATTCAGACCCATATTTGAAAGGATGAAACCGACGATTGTTACGATCAGAATGACGGTTTTATAGTTCAGCTTGGGGAAAAGTTTCGAGAAATATTGTCCGCAAGCAGTCGTCAATCCGACAACGGTGGTGAAGCATGCTAAAGTGAAAATGATGCCGAGAAGGACCTTACCGCCAGTACCAAGTAAAAGGGTCGATGCGACAGTGAGGATATCCGTTCCGTTTTCGAATGAACCATCGGCTGCCATGCGTGCCCCGATTACTCCTAAGGAGATATAAACTACAGAAAGCAAAACACCAGCGATGAGACCCGCTTTTACTGTATATCTCGTCAATTGCTTTCGTTCGGAAATCCCCCTTTGCTGGATTGAAGTAAGGATGACGATCCCAAAAGCCAGGGAAGCTAGAGCATCCATCGTGTTGTAGCCTTCAATGAACCCTTTCGAAAATGCTCCTGCAGCATATGCTTCGGTTGGAGCTTGGAATGGAGCATCAAGCTTTACGAACCCAACGACGCAGAGAATGACCATGGACAATAGTAGAACGGGTGTAATCCAGCGTCCCATGAAGGTTTCCATTTTTTCTGGATTCAATGAAATGGCATAAACGATGATGAAAAATACGGTTGTGAACATGAATAGAAATAGTGATTGATTCATTGAGTCGCCAAGATACGGCTTGAAGCCCATTTCATAGGCAACATTCGCATTCCGCGGAATGGCCAGAAACGGCCCGATGCTTAAATAGATGACAACCATGAACAACGTACTGAATAGTGGATGTACACGGGCACCGATGGTTTGTGCCCCGCCTTTAACAAGTGAGACTGCAAGAAGCACCAAAATTGGCAGGCCGACTCCGGTGGCGACAAAACCGGCAATGGCCGGCCAGAAAGAAGTTCCTGAAGATGCTCCTAAAAATGGAGGGAATATAAGATTCCCTGCTCCGAAGAACATTGAGAAAAGCATAAGGCCGATAAATAATGTGTCTGTTTTTTTCATGGTGATTTCTCCTTTTTTTTAAAAATGATAAATCTCGCCGACTGGCCTGAAAAAGGCTAATTAAAGTGTTTTGTGCAAATAAAAAACTCGCCCCTGAAAATCAGGGACGAGTTTGTGCTCGCGATACCACCCATATTCCGCACTTCAAAGAAGCTGCGGCACTCAGTCAACGTACGAATTCATACGTGATCCGTTGTAACGGCGGAAACCCGTCAAAGCCTACTGCATTTTCAGCTTTGCATCTCAGAGATGATTTTCGGATAGGCCTTGGACATCGACTTCCACCACATGTCGACTCTCTGTGGAACAGGGTTCTCATCTTACTCTTTCTCTTCATAGATTTTATAATATAAAGACAATTTAGCAAATTCTGATTATGAAGTCAACATAATTTATCATTAATCCTTTAAAAGGAGCAGGAAATTAGTCCCTCGTTGGCGAAACTTCCTTTATCCAGAGGATTTTTTGAACAAGAATAGGCTATAACTCCCTATTATCTTTCTAATCGCAACTATATTATAATAGAAGGCAGAACACTAAAGGAGACAACAGTATGTCTGAAAATAAAAAATTAAGCCTGGCGGATGCAGTCAAACAAAAACTGGCTCAAAAGCAAGCAGGATCAAGTAAAGATAAACTGGAAACAGGCGTTGTAAAGAAAACGAAACAGCTTAAAAGCCAGTTGACCAAAAAGCCGAATAACCAACGTAAGCGTACAGGGGTATAATCCTAATTTGTCAAAGGACAAGTACTGTTCGGAGCTTATCAGAGAGCAGTTACCTTTTATGAATGAGGTACTGCTTTTTTATATGGATGAGGCAGGGTGATTTTGCTTTTTACCGTTTATAGGTAAGTTGAAGGGGTGGGCTTCTGGTAATTTAGAGGGAGAAGAATGGTTCGCTCACCTCTAGAAAAAACATATTTTCTCGAATATGGAAATGACATCTCTGTATCGGTTTATTAAAAACATTACAGTTCCAATTGTTTCTGTTTTAAAATTGTAAGAGTGGTGACATGTTGTTACCATATTGTTTTGCTAAAATAACATTTTAAGGTTTTGTAAATGATTTTTTAACTAAAGGAACCTATAGATTGAATGTTAGGTCTACTAGAAGGCTTATAGAATCAGTGATTATCCTTTAATTGAAAATATGAAATATATCGGGGGAATAAAGATGGACGAACGTCTGATCGGAAAAAAATATTATGAAACGATGATTGAGGATACAAGGAAGCACCCCATTCAAGCTTTGGGTGAAATGTTTCTCGTGGAACAAAAAAAGGAAATAGCGGATTTAACCGCAATTCGATTTGCTCAAGGAGAAATATATTTTCAGCATCATGACTATGAGGCAGCCATTTTTAAATGGGAAAACATAGAAGGGGAACTTGGTTCATGGGCGAAGAAAAACATCGCTGATGCTTATTTTGAACTGGAAATGTATTCAACCGCAGAGGATATCTATAAATCCGTCGATACGGATGAAGCGGTCTTGAAAACAGAGGTTCTTTTGCAACTGTTTTCCCTGTACATAGTGGAATCGAGAAATGACCTGGCTTCCAATGTCGTGAAAGAAGCGGTCGAGTTCCAACCGGACTACCCGAATGTCACGGAAATTGCACGCGCCTTTTTTGAAGAACAAAAGGATTGGAACAGTGCGGTTGTATTAGCGGCGAATGAAAGTATCCGTACAGAATCAATGGGCTGGTTCGATGTACTGAAAACGTATATCCAGCAAGGTGTTGCCCAATCGATGGATCCGGATTATTTTTCAACTGTCCTTGGTTCGCTTTACACACTCGACCAGGAACGTTTCGAAAAGGTGACGGTTGCCCTGTGGAAAAACTATAAATATACGGACTCTTATTTCGAATGGCTAAGAGTGATTAATAACTTGATAGATACCATCGAATTGAACCATGCGGATGTATGGGATGAGCTTTCCGTCTATTACAGGGATGCATATGCAGGTCTGTTAGAAGGAACGCATCTAATCAAGGAATTAAGTCCTGTCGTGCCAAGGTTGCTGGAAAACTGGCTCAAAATCGCAGACGGGGAGCTCTCGCTGTTTGCGGCGGCATCCGCGTTGTCCTGGAATGAAATCTTCCCGGATACGATCAATGCGTTGGTCATTCAGGACGCAGAGAGCCTGCTTTCGAAATCGCCTAAATTGGGTGGCGGACTGGAAGCGGGAGAGAAACTGTTCAATTCCATTATCCAGTGGGCTGAAGATAATGATTTAAAGGTTGGCAATAAGCTTAAATGGATGGTAGACGGGCTTAAGGATACCCGGAATTTCAATCTCCTTCTTGCAGGAAGTACAGGAAATGGCAAGACATCCTTTATTCAGTCAATCGTTGGCGAGAGCATTGCCGCTGAAGATCATTCTTCCCTAGTCAGTGTCAAAGACGGGGATGATTTGGAAATCCTTGAAATTACCGATACAGATAGCAAGGTTGTCGAGGAGCTAACTGATTTGGATGAAACACGCCGTCAGCGCGGGACTATTGTCGATGTGACGATCATCAGTGACTACCTAAGAAATAATCATCTGCGATTATTGGATACACCGGGGTTCAATGGGGAAAAAAGCGTGGAATCCGATTTCCAAGGCTATTTACATGGCAGTGATGGCCTGATGTTCGTTCTTGACGCCCGGGCGCCATTCACCGGCAGCGAACGGGATCTGTTATTGGAAATTCAAATGATGGCTCCGAAACTGCCGATTCATTTCTTATTAAATAAAATGGATACGATATACAGTGATCAGGTCGCAGTCCGGATGGAAGACGAAACATGGGATAAAGTGAATGCATATTTCCCGAATGCGAAAGTATTCGCTTTCTCCAAACATTATGACAGCAGGCAGCAATTGAAGGACCTTTCAGCCTTCCTTCAATCGAATTATCAAGATGATAATTGGAAGGAAAGAAGATCTGAAAAAATTCTGGCATTCATTCGTAAAACTTTATCTTATCTGTTAGAAAAACGGGCAGCCAATGAGCGGAAATGCGAGCATTCCATCTCTTGGAATGAACAGATGGAAGTCAAGCTGAATGGGGCGGTCAATCAACTGGCTGATTTGGAAACAGAAAAAAGTGAAAATATCATAAGGTCGTATCGTCTGCTTAAGGACGAAGTGAAAAATCAGCTTTATTCAAAAATTCCTGAGTTACTGAGGGATTGCTCTAAATCGTTAACGGAAAGCAGTGATTTCAGTCAGGTCCATGTACAGTTAAACCAGGAAATGAATGAGCGGATTCAAAACTTCATTTCTGACAAGATCATGCCTCAATATTACCGTTCTCTTCAAGACTGGATTGCCAGTTCCCAAATGGAGTTCACACAAAGCCAGCAGTTTATGGATGAGATGAGTGCCGGATTCAATGAATTATACAAAGAAGAACGGATTACGCTGGCAGGCGACTTCAGGGTATTGGATGACTGGCGCCGTGATGCCGACCGGATGACAAGCAGTATCCGCATCGAAAACGTCAATATCCTTTTGCGCAGGACTCCATCTCAATTACTGCTTAAAGGTGCAGGGAAGCTGTTTGGGGCGATACCGCAAAATAAAGCCAATATGTACAATCGTTATAAGAAATACCTAGAAAGTGAAGATTACCTGGATGTTGCGGAAATGATCACGGAACGTTTCCTTACCCAATTTGGATTGTTTGAAAAATCTTTGGATCGTGACATCTCCCTTTTCTATCGCGGTTCATTTGCCTTACTTCAAAAAACGATTGAGCAAACGCAGACTGAAATAAAAGACTACCAGGCTGCATTGGAGCATATGAAAGAAAATCCGGAAGTTTACCGTGACCCTATCACTTTATTCGAAGTGAAATTAAGGCAGTTGGAGAGGCTTGAAAAGATTGAGAAAAAGCGTCTAGCCCAACTACAAAGAAAATAAAAAATAACGGGGAACATTTCAAATATTCAAAAATCTATTGACTTTACGACTATATCCCTATAAAGTGATAATTACGAAAACGTAACACATATATCTCTTATCAAGAGTGGCGGAGGGACTGGCCCTAAGATGCCCAGCAACCGTTCCATTAGGAATTGGTGCTAAATCCTGCAAAACAGAAATGTTTTGACAGATAAGAGAGGGACAAGTCTGCAAAACAGCCGATTAAACCTCTCTATATTAGAGAGGTTTTTATTTTGGGATTTACACCAACTTAACTGATAAGACTAATAAGAAAAAATGGAGGGAAACAAGATGAGAAGGTCTATTAAAGGGATATTCATTTCAGCCATCGCTTCGGCTTTGCTTTTAACGGGTTGCTCTACAGGGCAGAGTTCCACAGAATCGAAGAAAGAAGAAAAAGTATCATTTGAAAATGTTCCGGAAAGATTTGCTGATGGAGATGGAGCCAGAATCAAAGTGATTCGTAAAATTGGCGGTGATGATCATACGGCCCAATACCTGGCGGGGGCGAAGGAAGAAGGAGAAGCACTGGGGTTTCAAGTGGATACGTACACAGCCAATGGTGATACGGCTAAATTCCATGATGCGATAGCGCAGGCTTTGGAGGAAGATTATGACGGCTATATCATTTCACATGGAGATGATGCAGCAACTGTAAATGACGTTCAAAAGTTGGTTGATGCAGGTAAAAGCGTTGTCACATTCGATTCAATAAGCGATCTATCTAAAATAGAAGGCGTGACATTAACTTCACAAGATGATGAAGCTTTGGCAACACTGGCATTTGATAAACTGATAAAAGAACAGAAAGGTGAAGCGGCAATTGCATATCTTTGGGTGGACGGTTTTCCTCCAATGGTACGAAGAAATGCAGTCTATCAGGAAAAATTAAAAGAAAATCCTGGAATTAAAGAAGTCGAAAGATTCGGAGTGGCATCTGCTGATACTTCAGTTCAGACACAAAATGCTGTAGCCGCAATGCTGAATAAATACCCTAAAGGTAAATTGGATGCCATTTTCGCAACATGGGATGCCTTTGCTATCGGTGCAGCCCGGGCGATTAAAGAGGCAGGCCGTGATGAAGTGAAGATATATGGAATAGATGTTTCGAATGCAGATCTCCAGGAAATCCAATCGGCTGATAGCTCATGGTCCTACACGGCAGCAGTGGATCCCAAGTTGATCGGTGCAGTGAATATGAGGATATTGGCTAAAAAATTAGCGGGCGAAGAAACGCCGCAAACCTATGACTTGGAGGCTTCACTTATTTCACAAAAGCAAATCCAAGCGTCAAAAGAAGCGGTGAACATGGCAAATCTGTCTGGTATTGTCGATGGCTGGGGTGTATCGACGGAATTTGAAGAAGATTGGATGAAAGTTTTGAAAGATCATTATAAAAAGTAAAAAGAGACACTCTCTTTAAGTAGAAGGGAGTGTCTGTTCAATAAGGGGGAATGGACATGGGCACGCAACTAGAAATGAAGAAGATTTCGATTGAATTTCCGGGGGTGAAGGCGCTGAGTGATGTTGATTTTTCCGTGAAATCAGGGACAGCCCACGCATTGGTCGGTGCAAACGGAGCAGGGAAATCGACGTTAATGAAAGTTTTATCGGGAGCCCATGTTCATTATTCAGGTGACATTTTTATCGATGGGATGAAGCGGGATATCCGCTCACCAAAAGCGGCTCAAGAACAAGGCATTCAAATTGTTTATCAGGAAGTGGATACCGCCCTCATCCCTTATTTAACGGTTGGGGAAAATGTAATGTTGAATGATATGGTCCAAAACATGGGAAAAAAACAGATGGTCCAATGGAAAGAGCTGCACAACCAAGCCGCTTCTATTCTTGAAGATATGAAAATTCGTGTCCCTTCGAAAAAGCTGGTAAGAGACCTTACCTTGGCTGAAAAACAGATGGTCCTGATAGCAAGAGCCGTTTCGACAGAATGCAAATTCCTGATTCTCGACGAGCCAACTGCTCCGTTAAGTCATACGGAGACGACAGAACTTTTTCGAATTGTAAATGAATTAAAGCAAAAAGGCGTGGGAATCATTTTCATTTCACATCGTCTGCCCGAAATTTTTGAAATCTGTGAGGAAATTACGATCATGAGGAATGGGGAGGGTGTCACTTGTCGAAAGAAGGAAGACATAACCCGTAACGAAGTTGTAGAGAACATGCTTGGGAAAACCATGGATGAACAGTTTCCTGAAGTGAATGCTTCGATTGGCGACGTTATTCTGGAAGTGAACGGATTGTCAGATGCAGAGAAAGTTAAAAATGTCAGTTTGAATATTAAAGCAGGCGAGATAATCGGCTTGGCAGGGTTGGTCGGGGCTGGGAAAACGGAGCTGTGTAAAACCCTTTTCGGCCATACGGCCATCACAGCGGGCGAAGTCATCCTGAATGGTCGAAAGATTTCCTTGAAATCACCGCACGAAGCAGTAAAAAGCGGTCTGGCACTTGTACCTGAGGAACGCAGGAAAGAAGGGGTCCTTGTTCAGGAATCAGTCTCGGCGAACTTGACGGCAGCCAGTCTTGGCAAATTCTCCAAGACATTCAGCTTCGTGAATCGCAAGGCGGAAAAGGAAAGAGCGAAGGAAATGATCGCAAGTCTCGGCATTAAAACTCCTTCAGGGGAAGTGAATGTCGAAAACCTTTCAGGTGGCAATCAGCAAAAAGTAGCCATCGGGAAATGGCTTATGGCCGATGCGGATGTATACATATTCGATGAACCAACGAAAGGGGTCGATGTTGGAGCCAAGAAGGATATATTCGAATTGATTGCAGAGCTTGCAAGGAATGGGAAAGCGATCATTTATGCATCATCCGAGCTTTCTGAAATCATTGGCATTACCAACCGGACATATGTGTTATATGACGGGAGCACTGTCATCGAATTAGAAACAAGTAAAACGAATGAAGAAGAACTACTATTCTATTCAACAGGAGGAAAATAGAATGAGCATACCCATTCCTGTTACACAGACAGCGAAAGCGAAGAAAAAGGTGGAACTATTCGACTTTTTCTATAAATACGGCACAATATTGACGATTATCATTCTGATTGGAATTTTTGCCGTGTCCAATCCATCTTTCATTCAAACTACAAATCTGGTCAACATCCTGCGTTCCATTTCAATCGTGACCATCATTGCGATCGGCATTACGATATCCCTGACCGTAGATGGCTTCGACCTTTCCGTCGGCTCCGTCGCATCATTGGCCAATGCCATCGTCATCTCGATGTTTGTCTGGTTTTCACAGGATACATTAATTGCTATATTAGCTGCGATCGGTGCCTCACTTGTCGTAGGGGCCTTGAATTCATTCATGATCGTTAAATTGAGAATTCCCGACATGCTGATGACATTGGCTACCATGTTCATTATCCAGGGAATTGCCCTTACCTATACAAAAGGGGCCACGGTTTCACAAAATATGGTCATGCCCGACGGGACATTCGCAACAGGACTAATCAGCCCGTTTTTCGCCAAAATTGGCCAGGTACCATGGATAATCCTGATCATGGCCGTCATTGTGATAGCGACTCATATCTTTTTGACTTATACGAAGCACGGTCGTTATATGTACATTATTGGGGGAAATAAGGAAGCGGCGAGACTTTCCGGGATATCGGTTAATAAATACAAAATCCTTGCCTATCTGCTTTCGGCTCTATTTGCTGCAATCGGGGGGATTGTCCTTGCTTCAAGGGTCATGACATCGGAGATCAATTCAGGGTCACCCTATTTAATGGATGCCGTCGCGGCAGCCTTCATTGGTTCCTCCGTTTTAGGGGCGGGGAAGCCGAATGCCTTTGGAACCTTTGTCGGAGCAGTCCTGATCGGAATCCTTCAAAATGGGCTGATCATGATGTCCGTTCCGTATTATGCGATGGATATCGTCAAAGGAACAGTGCTGGCCCTTGCGCTCGCTGTAACCTATTACAAGCAAAAACACTAAAATGAATTCGTTACGTTACTATACAGAAATCCAAAATGATGGAAAAATCCTGTTGGAATGCAACAGGATTTTTCCTTTTTAAAAAAGGGACGGGTTAAGGATATCTTCATCATTTTACTTACGCTAAAATGGGGGCAGGAGTACTTTTTGATCCCTCATTGTTGGAGTATAAACATTGACCACAATTGTAATTTTTATAGGAAACTTACTTTACCTTTCAATAAAATTGATAATGATCTATTGTAAAGTATGAACATTCATATCCTACTTAACCAAAGGAGAGTGTAAACTTATGAGCGAAACCTGTGTTCCGACTGGCGTGAAACCAAATGACACTGGCTTTGGATATACGTTGTCCTTAATAGGCGGAAAATATAAAATGATCATTATGTATTGGCTGTCTGAAAATAAGGTTATGCGGCATAATCAGCTGAAGCGGAGTATCGGCACCATTTCCTTTAAAACGCTAAGCATCATGTTAAAGGAGCTGGAGGCAGACGGCCTTATCATACGCAAGGAATTTCCCCAAATACCTCCAAAAGTAGAATATTCATTATCAGAACGTGGTCTATCTCTCATTCCATTGTTAAATATGATGTGCGAGTGGGGAGAGAAAAACAGTTTGCCAGCTCAGGAGACTGTACGGCCGTAGGTGTAGCTATTTTGATTAAATCAAAAGAAGTATTTCCCTAACAAGGAAATACTTCTTTAATGAAACTGCCTATTAAAGGTTGTCGACAAAATTCAAATAATCTTGTGCGCTTTTTTCCAATTCGCTTGCGGACGGCTGATTTTCAGCACCATAAAACGCAAAGAATGAACGATAGTCTGCATTGCAGTACAGGAAGGTAGTTTCAAAGGGAGATAATAAATGTTCAAGTGTATAGCGATATCTTCCGCCTTCCCTATAATCCTCTTTGTTAATTCCGGCAGATACAGCTAAAGCAGCTTTGCGATTCTTTAATTTATCGCCTCCATTTGAACCATATGCCCAACCATAAGTAAAAACATCGTCAAGCCATCTTTTTAGGAGGGGCGGACAATTGAACCAATAAAAAGGGAACTGTAAAACAAGATTACTATGCGATTCGATTAATTGCTGTTCTTTTTCCGCATTAATGTTTCCGTCAGGGTAAACCTTATACAATTCGTGTACTGTATACTTTTCCGGATATTTCCTTAGCGCTTCTACCCACCGCTTATTTATGACGGATGTTTCTAGACTTGGGTGTGATACGATAACAAGAGTTTTCAAAGATTTCTCCTCCTTAATTTTTATTTATTTTAAGTATAAAGTGCACTCTGCAAGTACGTAAGTATGCACTTTTAGTATAGGTACTTACCTAAAGGAGAGTGTTAAATCAGGTATAACTAAAAAAACGGTTAGTTGAATTTGTAATATTTTATTAAATTAATACCTTGCAATATAAAGTAATATAAAATATTTAATTACAATATGTGAAAAAAAGGATATTAATAAGGAAGTCTTAAAAGGTCATATAGACAAGCTCATCCTGTCACTTTTACATAGGAGGGATATGTACGGCTTTGAATTAGCCAAAATTGTTCGTGATATGAGTGATGACCAATTTGAATTAAAAGAAGGTACACTTTATCTGTTTTTAAAGAGATTAGAAAAGAATGAATGGATTTCTTCTTACTGGGGGGATGAGCAAGGACCAGGAGGATGAAGAAAATATTACAGACTTACATCAGTGGGTGAAGAAGGATTTAAACAAAAGCGCCTGGAATGGGAAGTTGTAAGAGATGTGATTGATTCCTTTTAGATTGGGGGAAATAAGGAAGCGGCGAGACTTTCCGGGATATTGGTTAATAAAAACAAAATCCTTGCCTATCTGCTTTCGGCTCTATTTGCTGCAATCGGGGGATTGTCCTTGCTTCAAGGGTCATGACATCGGAAATCAATTCAGGGTCACCCTATTTAATGGATGCCGTCGCGGCAGCCTTTATTGGTTCCTCCGTTTTAGGGGCGGGGAAGCCGAATGCCTTTGGAACCTTTGTCGGAGAAGTCCTGATCGGAACAAAATGGGCTGATCATGATGTCCGTTCCGTATTATGCGATGGATATCGTCAATGGAACAGTGCTGGCCCTTGCGCTCGCTGTAACTTATTAAAATGAATCCGTTACGTTAATATAGTGATAAATCTGTATGTAGAGGATTTAAGAGGCTGATAGCTAGCGGTGAGTTTTAGCTATAAGAGATAGGGGAAGAGGGTTCTTTTTAACCCTCTTTCCACACTAATTTCCAATATCCGAATTTTAAAAAAGTAATTACACTCACTATATTTTGTTTTTATAAATGACTTTGTTAACATCGTGTCTTACTGTTTTGTGACCTTCTTTAATTCCTTTCCCCATGGCAATAAGCATAACATCTAAATACCTATCAGAAATTTTTAAGGCTGACTTTAATTGTTCGGAATCATACCCGGACATTGTAATGGTTTCAAGACCTGCCTCGTTCGCCAATAAAACTAACGACATTGACGCCAGGCTTGCGTCTCTTATTAATTCAACCTTTAAATCTTCTTTTGATTTATTTAGATAATAATTGATTGCCGCGTTTGTTAGATAATCTCTTACTGATGCATCAAAATAACCTTTTTGAAATTCATCCTCATGTATCATTATGATA
This sequence comes from Peribacillus frigoritolerans, assembly GCF_040250305.1. Lineage (NCBI taxonomy): Bacteria > Bacillati > Bacillota > Bacilli > Caryophanales > Bacillaceae > Peribacillus > Peribacillus frigoritolerans. Next base: position 548,323 of record NZ_CP158190.1, read on the forward strand.
TTTTCTTTTTCAAATGCTTGATAATCACCTAGTATAACAATCAGTACTGAGGCTTCAATTACCTGTTGTTGATTAAAAGCGATGGGCAGTAACAAATTCTTTAAATATGGTTCATCTATAACCAGGTATCGTGTTGCTTGAATATTGTTTCCGTTAGGCGATTTACTGGCTCCTTCAATAAGTGTCGCCAACGTTTCTGGACTAATTTTATAATCGGGATCATACTGCCTTACGGAACGTCTTTTTTCTATAGTCTCTCTTACACTCATCGTGTTCACTCCCAATGTTATATTTGCTTTATAATCAGAGTATAATGGACCCATGATGTAGAAGAAAATAACGCACAATAAAGTGGCATAGCCACCTTTATGTGCCTATTCAGGAGGAATGAGGAATGAAGAGCCTAAATACGGGAATAAATATTTTCATGAATACTGTAGGAGGAAAGTGGAAATGCTTAATCCTCTTTTTTCTGAGTCAAAAACCAATGAGGACAAAAGAGTTTTATATTCTAATACCGGCCATTACCCAGAAAGTCTTAACCGACCAATTAAAGCAGCTGGAAAGAGATGGGCTTGTCCGGAGAGAAGTATATAAAGTGGTACCACCAAAAGTAGAATACAGTTTAACTGAGTTAGGTCAATCATTTGTACCTGTATTAAATACAATGTGTGAATGGGGCACTACATATGCAGTCGAACAAAACCTAGAAAGACAAGATCAAATCTGTCGTCATCATAAATAAGTAAGATCTGCATCAACTAGGAGTATGGATTTTTTTTTGACAAGTTCAGTGATGCAAGCAGAATTTATTCAAGCTATCAGTATAATTGTAAGTAATACGTTATTAGAGGGAATGTCTTGAAGATGACTTTTGGCAGTCTCTCTAGAGATTGTATTAAACTAACAGGTGCTTTACTTTAAAGTAGTTGATTTGCCCCGCCCCGCTCTTTTTCTTATGGGTTTAAATGTAACGGTTAGTTGCATAAGATTTTTTTTGCTTTATAATTAGTACCAGGTGTTAATATCAAGTTATAAAATGATGCAATTCATACACACGAGGTGGCTATTCTATGTTCAAATCCAAAGCACGTATTACTGCGATAGGTTCGTATGTTCCTGAAAAAAGGTTAACAAATAAAGACTTAGAAAAAATGGTTGAAACCAATGATGAATGGATTGTTAAACGTACTGGTATTAAAGAACGAAGAATTGCACATGAAGAGGAGTTTACTAGTGATATAGGTTATAAAGCTGTAAAGGATTTAATGGAGCGGTATGATAAATCTGTCGAAGATGTTGATATGATCATTGTCTGTACCTTTACACCTGATTTCAACACTCCAAGTGTAGCATCTTTAGTCCAAGCAAAGCTAGGTATTAAGAATACTGGAGCTATTGATTTAAACGCTGCCTGTGCAGGATTTACTTATGGGCTGCATGTAGCTAATGGATTGGTAACATCTGGTTTAAACAAGAAAGTTCTTGTTATTGGAGCTGATACTTTATCTAAACTTATGGACTATGAAGATCGAGCCACTTGTATTTTATTTGGAGATGGCGGAGGAGCAGTTCTTGTAGAATATGATGAAAAACAGCCAAGTTTTATTTCTTCACATTTATATTCGGAAGGAGAAGGCGGAAAACATTTATATAGTACAAACCTATCGACACGCATAAATGGTGAAGACTTAAATGATAGCGGCAACCTTGTACAAAATGGACGTGAGGTTTATAAATGGGCTGTCACGACCGTTCCAAAAGGAATGCAAACTGTGATGAAAAATGCTGAATATCAATTGAATGATGTTGATTGGTTCGTACCGCATAGTGCAAATTTAAGAATGATTGAGTCAATATGTGATAGAAGTGGCTTTCCAATTGAACGTACTTTATATAGCTTAGTGGAGTATGGAAATACTTCTTCAGCAACAATTCCATTAGCTTTGGAAATAGGATTAAAAGAAGGGAAGCTAAGTGGTGGTGAGAAGGTTTTATTATATGGTTTCGGCGGTGGGTTAGCTCAAGCCGGATTGCTTATCAATTGGACCTTATAACACTTTTTCTACAACTAATAACTGAGTTTGTACCGGAAGAAGGCCTCTCATTGGGGGCCTTCTTAAAGTATGATTCTTTGCAGAATTATATATTCAAGGCAAGGTAAAAAATATCTTTAAAACGATTCAGTAACATGACCTTCATTTGAACTACAAATAATGAGGAAATGATATCTATAAAGAACAGTTTCCGTTATGTTTTTTACTCACGGAATCATCCTGAAGAATGGGGAATTGCAAAAGCCGCAAGAGTAATAAATGCTTCGTGAAATTATGGAAGCGATCTTACAAGGCCTTTCTCTGCCACTTTCGTGTTAACTGGCTGCAATTTTTTGAAATTTTGACTTTCTACAGCAGTTCCGGAAAATTAAACGGACTCCCTTGATATATCAAGGTTTTCTTCGGTGTCACCCATAAGTTGCATAGTAATGCGCTTATTACTATCTTTACTTTGCATAATTCATCTCAATATACTAGGAGCAGGAAAGGCGATGAACTCATTATGATTTTTAGCGAACGATTAAAAAAGGAACGGGAGAAAAGAAATTGGTCACAAAATGATCTTGCAGAGAAGATTCATGTGAGTCGCCAATCTGTGTCCAAATGGGAAACGGGAAAAAATTATCCAAGTATTGAAGTACTCATTAATTTAAGTGATTTATTTCAAATTACGGTAGATGAATTATTAAGGAGTGACGAGGAATTGAAAGAGAAAATAATAAGGGAAAGTAAGCAGTTAGCATTTCCAAAAAGGAAAATGTTTTTTGATATCGTATTTTTAATAGGAGCATTTTTGTTAGTGTCCAAATTAATTATTTTTGGACTTAATAAATTTGCCGGCACAGATATTACCATTTTAAAAAGCATGCCAGTTTTAGCGAATTTTTTACCATTTGCTTTGATGGTTATTGGCGGTATTGGTTCAGATTATTTGAAGGATAAATATGTAGATTGAAAGAACTCTGCTTATAAAACTGATTAATGAATCATAAAATGGAATCTTGTATTTCCTTTATTGGGGGCAGGAAAACATTTTTGATTGAACTTGATCATAAAAGAACAGAACCTTTGGATTTCAGGTTCTGTTCCTATTTCTTATTTGAACTTTTGCACTTCTTCTTGTCCCTCGAATTTGTTATCTTTCAATATGCCGATTTCTTCAATATGGTTTCGTGCCGTTTCATCCCCTAATTTATAAATGAGGGCATAAAGCCTTTTCATGGCTGCATCGTATTTATCATTTGCCCGGTCATGATGATAGAGAAGGTAGGGCACATGTGAACGGGCATATGCCTCCAGGTCATCTGTCCGGTGTTCCTCCAAGCATTGTTTCAATTCTGCAAGTTCCTCATCGGTTGCGTGTACAGTGAAGCTTGGATTCTCTTCAAGTTTTTGTGCGAGTACGTCGCCGCTGACCAAATCGACATGATAGGTCTGTTTTTCCTGCATCATTCTGCGATCATCCTTTCAAGCGTTTATCTATTCTGTACCACTATTTGTAAAAAGTTAATCATCAATGTAAACATTTCCTTAATGAAAAAGATAGGAAATAGAGGTATCGGATTTCTTATCAAATGGTATAAGATGAATTTACAGAATAATATGGAAAATCAAGGAGTGATATAGTGAAGAGGTCAATCATGGTTATTTTTTTGGTGTTGATTGCTTCAGGCTGCGTAACAAGGAATTATGATTCCAATATGGATTTAGGGAAAAGTCAGTTGAATGAGGAAAATTATTTAGAAGCCCATGAGGCATTTGTATTAGCTTATAAAGAAGCAAAAACACCGGAATCAAGGGAGTTAATGGATCTTTCAGGTTTTCTGGCGAGTGGAATGAAGAAATACGACGAACAGGATTTTGATTCGGCCAAAAGCGATTTTGAAGAAGCAACCGCATATAAAGCAAAATACCGGGAAGGTAAACTAATGGTTTCAAAGGCGGTGGAAATGCAACCGGTATCAGAATCCGCCACGATTGAAGAAGTAGAGGGAAATGACAAGGCGGAACCGGCGGAGGAAGCAACTGTGGACGGAACCATTGGATCCAAACTAGAAGATGAGGCGGCAACGGATACAATAGGCAAAGAAGAGAGCAAGGCTTCGGTTGGAACATTAAGTAAATCTCAGGCAGAGAAGCTTGTGATGGATTATGTGGACATGGAAAATTTTCCGAATTTGGATATCGAATATGATCATGATGCTGAAAAGGGAGATTACATTTTTCATGTTTTCGAGGTGGATGAACCTAGTCAGAAAAGTGGCCACAAAACCACTTGGGGCTGGTATGGAGTGAATAAGAAGACTAAAGAAGTTTATGAAGTCTTGTAGGATAACTGTATGGTCGAATTGAAGGCCCCTGTTGAGGCCTTTTTATTTTGCAGTGCAGCAGCAAATTACAGGATTCGATATAATTTTATAATTTTTGTGAAAATGTTGCCCTATTCTTATTTTCTTAAGAATTTTTTAATATTTCCTGTTTATGATTGAGTCAAGTAAAGGATAAAGGAAAATCATAGGAGGGATAAAGATGGAGAATTATAATGGTGATGAGCAGGTCAGAGTGAAGGCAGAACGGAAAAAGGGAAAGTCTCTTTGGCTAACTAGCCTTGTTTCCGGAACGGTTGCTTCTATGGTTACATCGTCTGTATTTCTATTTGGCGGGGACTTTATAGATCAAGGGAGTAGTTCAGTGAATGAGTCAACCGAAACGGCAGGTGTACAGCAAACGGAAAGTGTTGAAAAAGATAAAAGTGTCACGGCGGAAAAGTTATCGACGAGTACTGATTCAAATGATAGGGCCGAGATGGTCGAATCAGCATCCAAATCGATAGTCGGGGTCGTGAATTTACAGGAGATGCAAAACCAGTACCCGTACGAGCGGCAAAGCACGGAGAGCGAAACGGTTGAAAGCGGCACCGGCTCAGGGGTCATCTATAAAAAAGCTGATGGGAAAGCCTATATCATCACGAACAATCATGTTATTGAAGGAGCTAAGGAAGTCGAAATTTCATTGTATGATGGACAAAAGGCAACGGCAGCTGTTGTAGGGGCTGATGCTTTGACGGACTTAGCGGTTTTGACAATTGATGCCTCGATGGCACCTGAGGGAATTAAATTCGGGAATTCCGATAGCATGCGTCCAGGTGAAGAAGTATTGGCAATTGGCAATCCTCTTGGACTTGATTTTTCACGATCGGTTACACAAGGGATCGTCAGTGCGACCGGACGCTCCATTTCAGTCGATACCTCGGACGGGGAGTGGGAACTTGATGTCCTTCAAACAGATGCAGCGATCAATCCCGGCAATAGCGGGGGTGCATTGATCAACACCGCTGGGGAAGTGATCGGCATAAACAGTTTGAAGATTTCCGAAAACGGTGTGGAAGGCTTAGGGTTTGCCATACCAAGTAATGATGTGATTCCGATTGTTACGGAGCTGATTGAAAATGGAAAAATCACGCGCCCATATTTAGGAGTCAGCTTGGCCAGTATGGAAGAACTGCCGCAATATTACATTCAAAATGTTCCAGAAGCCGTAAAGTCCGGCGTAATGGTGACGAGTATAGAAGCGGGATCGGCTGCGGCGAATGGAGGGCTTAAGCAACAGGATATCATCGTTGAGATTGATGGAACGAAAATTGATACTGCTGCAGCATTAAGGAAATACTTATATTCAGATAAGAAAATCGGCGATAAAGTAAAGGTTAAAGTATATCGAGGCACTGAAGAGAAAACGGTAACGATCACCTTGCAAAAACCATAGAAAGAGGTAAGGCCCCTGATTATTCAACAGGGGTCTTTTATTGGAAGTTTTTTTATAGTATTCAAAAGGTTAATATCGGAAAAATAGATAGTGTATTTGCCCTGTTTTTGCAGTTTGTTCATATAGTCTTGAATACCTAAAAGTGAATGGTGGCGCCTTCTATTTGTCAAGGTTTTCATCGTGGATATGTTAAAAAATAGAAAAGATTTGACAAATTTGTGAAATGTCATAAAATAGAAAGAAAGGGGATGAAATTATGGAAGCTAATCAGAAGATGTTAGATGCAGTGAAATGGGTATCGGGCACAGGTTGTGTAATCGGAATTATTATTTTTGCTTTAAGTTTCTTTGTAAGCGATTACAATAAGGATTATATATTTACCGCTGTTGGAATCGCCATCACATTAAGCGCAGCTGCCATTTTTCTAGTTGGTATATTTTTTGTCCTGACAGAAGAAATGGTAATGAATACACATAAAGGCAAAAGAATTGAACCGGAAACGACTAAAATCATAAAAATGAAAACAAAGGCTAAAGCTCCAACAAACAGAAGTACAGAATTCAGTAACTAAAACGAGGAATATAGGGCAATATACTGTTTTTCTAAACAGAACTAGTTGTTCTTTTGCCTAACTTGCTGAATTTGAGTCAACTTGATCTCAATCAATGAATACGCTTTCATTTTATGCATATCAGAATCGAATTACCGATTTGTTACATTTTAAACTATATCCACGAGAAAAGGACACTTTTAAGAAGTCCTTTTTTCGTGGATTTTTTTCTATGTACTTTTAATTAAAAATTCAAAAGGGATACAGGTATCAATATGGGGTTATAGGGCAGTGGGTTTTGCTAAAGGGGATTTGATAGAACCACTTCTACCAAGCCTATTGCTAAACGGCTGTTTTAAAAATACTGACAGGCCATAAGGATTGCGAAAGAACCCAATTTCATTTCAAACTCGTCGTTTCCTTATATATATATAATATTGACCTGTGTTGGATCATAAGGATATTGAAGCATGGAGACAATATCGTGTCCAATGTGTCTACCATTTACCAACCTCCATGGCCGAGTGAAAAAAATCCGTTTTAAATCATGTTTTCTAACGATAAATACCTAATTGACAGGATAGGTAATATAATTCATAATCTTTAAGAGTTTTGAGGCAATATACACAGTGAATATAATGTGAAATTTTTATTTCATTATATTAGAGTAATATTAAATGGAAAGAGGATCGGTACTATCTGCAATCCTGTACTGATAAGTGAATTTTCAAAGGCAAGATATGAAACATTTATTATATTTCATTTGCTGAAGATTTTCGAACATTTCAGTTCATTTACCATCTTCTTACTGCTCTTTAATGAACTTTATGTGACAGATGTCACTTTGTATTGTCTTTTTTTAGACTTGGGATTAATATTGGTATGTCGGGGTTTGTGAACATGGTAACACTTTGTCCGAATAATTACCAATTGGAATTTTATTATGTAAGAAAGGGGTAGTACTATGAAAATAAAATGGGCTCTATTAACTATACTTTTTACTATTGCCACTGTGCTAACCGGTTGCGATAACCCATTAATGGTCTTGGACCCTAAAGGGCCGGTAGCTGCAACACAAGCAGATGTTATTATGATTTCGATATGGACAATGGCCTTTGTCGTCCTTGTCGTTATGGTACTGTATATCTTCATGATAATGAAATATCGTGCTTCCAAACAACGTGATGATTATGAACCGCCTCATATTGAAGGAAGTAAGGTTCTTGAAATAATTTGGGTTGCGATCCCAATTCTAATCGTCGCTTTCCTATCCGTTGTTACTGTTAAAACAACAAATGAAGTTGAGGCAACACCTAAAGGATACGGTGATCAGGAACCTTTAATTATTTATGCTTCATCTTCCAACTGGAAGTGGCATTTTAGTTATCCGGAAGAAGATATCGAAACAGTCAACTATCTGTTTTTACCTACTAACCGACCAATTGAATTTAAACTTTACTCATTCGGTCCAATCTCAAGTTTCTGGATTCCGCAACTTGGAGGACAAAAATACGCGATGTCGGACATGGTTAATACGTTGCACTTAGCAGCTGATGTACCAGGAGAGTATATGGGTCGAAATTCAAACTTCAGTGGTTCAGGTTTTGCTCAGCAAACGTTCAACGTTAATGTACTGTCTGCAGAAGAATACGATAAGTGGGTAGATGAAATTAAAGCTACTGCTAAACCGATTACTGAGGAAAAATTCAATGAATTATTAAAACCTGGTCATGTGGGACAATCCACTTACACTGGAACTCACTTAGAGTTTTCTCCAGCTCCTGAAGGGGAAAATGCTGGTCATGACCACGGATCTTCTGATAAGGAAGAAAATGATTCCAAGGATTCACACGAGGAACATTCAGAACACAGCAACATGAATCATGATCACTAAGAATTAATTTCGTTCGATAAAACAACTAGGTTTACAAGATAAGGAATATTTTCCTGAAAGGAGTCACAAAAGTATGGATTACTTTGATCGATTTGCCGTACCTCATCCAAGTCCTGCGATTTATGCATCCATGGTTGCCATTGGTTTAACCATGATTGCGGTTGTTGCCGGAATTACCTATTTTAAAAAATGGGGTTACTTATGGCGTGAGTGGTTAACAACGGTTGACCATAAACGTATTGGTATCATGTACATCTTGGCAGCACTGCTTATGCTTTTCCGTGGTGGCGTCGATGCTCTTATGATGCGTGCTCAAACGGCTATTCCAGATAACGGTCTTTTGGATGGACAGCATTATAATGAGGTATTTACAACACACGGGGTCGTCATGATCCTGTTCATGGCTATGCCATTTATCATTGGGTTAATGAACATTGTCACACCATTGCAAATTGGAGCGCGTGACGTAGCATTCCCACGTCTGAACGCAGTAAGCTTCTGGTTATTCTTCATGGGGGCAATGCTATTTAACATCTCTTTCGTAGTCGGTGGTTCTCCTGATGCAGGTTGGACATCTTACTTCCCGCTGGCAAGTAACGATTTCAGTGAATCAGTAGGTTCGAACTATTACGCGATTGCAATTCAAATAGCTGGTATCGGTACATTACTGACTGGTATCAACTTTATCGTAACAATCTTGAAAATGAGAGCACCTGGCATGAACTTAATGAAAATGCCAATGTTCACATGGTCTATCTTGATCACAAACTTCATTATCGTTTTCGCTTTCCCTGTATTGACAGTGGCACTTGCGTTGATGACAATGGATCGTCTATTCGGAACTCAATTCTTTACGATGGCCAATGGCGGTAGCGATATGCTTTGGGCGAACTTGTTCTGGGTTTGGGGACATCCTGAAGTTTATATAGTAATCCTTCCGGCTTTCGGTATTTACAGTGAAATCATTTCGACATTTGCACGTCGTAACCTGTACGGGTATAATTCGATGGTTATCTCCATGGTAGCTATTTCTACTCTATCTTTCATTGTATGGGCTCACCATTTCTATACAATGGGTCACGGTGCAATGGTTAATGGTATCTTCTCGATTACCACGATGGCAATTGCCGTCCCGACCGGTGTTAAGATTTTCAACTGGTTGTTCACACTTTGGAAAGGTAAAATCGTGTTTACCGTTCCTATGCTATACTCTTTAGCTTTCATTCCGATTTTCACGCTCGGTGGGGTAACAGGGGTTATGCTTGCAATGGCAAGTGCTGACTACCAATACCATAATACAATGTTCTTAGTAGCTCACTTCCACTACGTTTTAATCCCTGGTACTGTATTTGCCGTACTTGCTGGTTTTACGTACTGGTGGCCAAAAATGTTCGGTTTCATGTTGAGCGAAAAAATTGGGAAATGGTCGTTCTGGTTCATTACAATCGGCTTTAATGTAACATTCTTCCCGATGTTCATCACTGGTTTAGATGGGCAGGCACGTCGTATGTATACGTACTCTGAATCAACAGGGTATGGTCCATTGAATATGCTCTCTTTCGTTGGAGCGATTGGCTTGGCAATAGGTTTTGCACTTATTGTGTACAATATCTATTGGAGCACTCGTTATGCGTCAAGAAATATTTCAAACGATCCATGGGATGCACGTTCACTAGAGTGGGCTACACATACACCAATTCCTGAATATAACTTTGCAATTGTGCCAACAGTTGATTCTACAGAAGCTTTCTGGGATTCAAAGAAAAAAGGCTTTAAGTTATTTGGCGGTAAAGTAGAAAAGATCCATATGCCAAATAACAGTGGTGTGCCGTTTATCATGAGCTGTATCTTCTTCGTTTGGGGCTTTGCGATGGTATTCAGCATGTGGATCATTGCAATCATTGCAACGATCGGTATCTTTGCTTGTATGATTCACCGTTCATTCGAAAAAGATCACGGACGTTATATCTCTGTTGAAGAGATCGAAGAAACTGAAAATAAATTGCGAGGTGCTAAGTAATGAAAATAGATAACTCGCTGCCACTAGAATATAGCACGGAAGAAAATCGCTTAAAGATTTTTGGATTCTGGATTTTCCTAGGAGCAGAAATAGCTCTTTTCGCTACACTGTTCGCCACTTATTTTGTATTGGTTGATGGAACTGGAAATGGTCCAACAGGGGAACATCTTTTTAAACTCCCAACCCTGATGTTCCAAACAATCTTTCTTTTAACAAGTAGTTTTACCATAGGTCTTGGAATCAATGCAATGAGACTTGGCAGACAGAAAGCAACGATTGGTTTCTTCATTATCACCCTTATTCTTGGTTTAGGCTTCTTGGGAGTCGAAATTTATGAATTCGTGGAGTATGTACATGAAGGAGCAACCATTCAAACAAGTGCTTTCTTATCTAGTTTGTTTACATTACTAGGTACGCATGGAGCTCACGTTACACTTGGTTTATTCTGGGGAACCTTCATCGTCATGCAGATCAAAAAGCGCGGTATGACTCCAGAAACAACAAACAAGGCTTTCATCTTTTCACTTTACTGGCATTTCTTGGACGTTGTCTGGATTTTCATCTTCAGTTTCGTCTATCTGAAAGGAATGATGTAATATGAAAGAATTATTCCCACGGGGCCAAGTTATGGGATTTGCGTTTTCTCTAGTCCTGACTTTGGTCGCACTATCAGTTATCATGTTTGATCTCTCACTGAAAATGGCCATGATCATCCTGCTTGTTACAGCTTTCATGCAAGCTGCACTGCAATTAGTTATGTTCATGCACGCAGGTGAGTCTGAAGATAAAGCATCGATTTACACAAACGTTTATTATGGATTGTTCGTTGCATTGGTTACAATTTTCGGTACAATGCTAACAATGATTTGGGGATATCAATAATCGATTCCGGAAAAGCTGGGCGTCTTGATGACGCCCAGTTTTTTTGTATTTTAATAAGTATAAATTTGTTAAGAAGGATGTGGATGAAATCTTTTGTTTAGTATAACCATTTCGGAACATTATATTTATTAAGGGGAAATTGCGTTTAAGTACAATGTTTTACCAAAGTAAAACGTTAATAGAACGGACACATCTTCTAAGAAAAACTGCCAGCCCTATTGATATAATAAGTTATATAAGAAAGAAATAATTTATAAATGTAGCGGAGATGATGAATTGACATTGCCGGTTTTGATTTTGACAATTATCTTAAGTTTGTTAAAAATATTGGTTTCCTGTCTTCCAACCGATGCTGTTAATTGGATTATCAGCAAATTTAAAATACACTCAGAAATTAGTGGCGGGAATGCGATCGTATCCTTTGACGGAAAACGTTTGGAAGGTGAAGAAAAAATTCAAGTTATTAATCATTTTAATAACGCCAGATTTTTGAAGAAAAATCATATATTCCCGGGTAACGAGCAATTATTTTTACATCCAGAGGACAGTGGGACTCCATTAGTCATTGATACTAAAAAAGGCAAAATTGATGTTAAGTTATTTGTGTACATTTACAATGACCACGTGGATGTAGTTAATCAATACAAGAAGAAACTCATTTCTTATAGTCTGTTTTCCGATAGCCTTCAAGAACGTTCCGTGCCATTAATAAGTAACTTAGCTTAAAAGAACCAAAAATCAATTATTATCAAGTTTGTAGACAAAAGGGGTTCTATCTAAATTTTAAAGCAAAGTTGATTGGAACGGAGGGTACGAGACTCCTGCGGGAAAAGCGAGTCCAAGGGAGACCCCGCAGGCGCAAAGGTGCCGCGGAGGCTCCCGGACCGCCCGCGGAAAGCGAGTGCCTGGAGTGGAAATTAACGTTTAAATTGTCTACAGCTGAGACGGTCTTTAAAAGACCATTTCAATTGGATATTTTTTCATTATAAAAAATTCTAGTACACAAACTGACAACTTAATTTTAGTATCTTTTGAAAAAAACAATTAAAAGTGTATTTTTTAATAGGAGGGAATTGCTGCAAGAGGGTCTTTAATCGTGCATATGAAAAATATTTTGGATATTATTTAATGGTAATAAAAAAGCAGGTATCTATTACGATGCCTGCTTTTTTATGCTTTCCATTGCTTTTCAACTTGATGAAGGGCTTGTTGTAAAATTACTTCATGATCTGTACCCGGTTTAGTAAGGACGTTAGTTTGATAAGATTTTCCTTGGAAATCAACTGTTACTGTAACTTTTACCATTATGCATCTTTCCTTTCTTGATTCAGAATTAAATGAGGTGGTTGTACCTATTTCTTTTATACCCATGGCAGAAGAATAATCAAACATTTCAAAAGCAGTAAAATTGAAAGAATTAATATTCAAAATTATCTGATATTTTTATGGATGTGTCAACATTTTTTTTTTTTTTTTTTGACCTGCCCCATTTCCCGTTTAAATAGAAAATGACCTGGCTTGTACACATGACAGCCAGGTTGTTTTTGTAAACGAACTATATTCATATTTTAGTTAAAATAATACCGATTAATGCTGCAAGAACACCGGCAATTTGATAGGTTTTTAGTTTTTCCTTGAATAAATAACATCCAGCGAATACGACAACTAAACAGTTCAGGCTGACGACAGGGAAAATGATGCTTGCAATCCCGGTGTTCAATGCAAAGAAATAACATCCATAGCCTATCATGCTTAAAAAACCTACTAAGGAACCGATTTTGACTTCCTTTAGCTTGATTTTTTCTTTTTTAAAGGCCAGAGCTGAAAGAAGATAAAGCATTCCGCCTCCATACATTGATACAAGGATATCAAGGGAGTTTAAATGAAGACGTGTTGATGTCGTCATTAGAATTCCGAGCACACCAAATGATAAGATGGAGAATAATGTGTGCATGATCCAAGGGACATATTGATGGTTACCTTTGGCGTTAGGTGTATACTGGATAACTAATGTAGCGAGAAACATGCAGACGATTCCACTCCACTGCAAGGAAGAAATATGTTCGTGAAAAATTAAAGCTGCACAGAGTATGGGGAATATTGCATTCGCTGCGATTAATGGTGATGTCAAGCTTGCCGGCCCTTTTTCAAAGGCGCTTGCCATCTGGATGTTACCATTAGCGTTCAGTACACCAATTGCTGCACCAAGCATGATGGACAGCCAGTTCAGCTGTAAACCATCCATAAATACTCCATAAATAATGGACAAAATAAAAGCTGAAAAATAAAAGAAAAATTGGATATGTATCTTGGAATATCCTTTTCCGCTGCTCCATTTGAAAATGCTGTTATTGATTCCGAAACATAAGCTTGTGATGAGTGCTGCAAAAATCCACATGTGTATATTCTCTTCTTTCTTATAGGTTGAACTGCTTTTTCCATTTTAAACTGAATATATAAAGGAATCAAACCCAATTTAAGAGAGTTGCATTGACAGATTGACTATTTTTTTTTATATTTACTAAGACAATTTTAAAATATTTCCCGATAAACGGGAGAGGTTCATAGCATCACCCTCTTAAAAAAACTATGGCTTTGATATTTTTCGCGAATCAACCATATCTTTGAGGAGATATGGTTTTTGTTATATAGAGGCCCATTTTATGAATCTCCCTGAAACGTGGGATTAGGAGGACTTTTCATGTCTGGAAGAAAAGAAGAAGAATTAAAAAAAGATATTACACTGCTTGGGAATCAAGGAACAAAATATACATTTGACTATGCGCCTGAAATCCTTGAGTCATTCGATAACAAGCATCCGAACCGGGATTATTTCGTCAAATTCAATTGCCCGGAATTCACTAGCTTATGTCCGATAACGGGCCAGCCGGACTTTGCTACCATTTACATCAGCTATATTCCCAGTGTGAAAATGGTGGAAAGCAAGTCTTTGAAACTTTATTTATTCAGCTTCCGCAATCACGGTGATTTCCATGAAGACTGCATGAACATCATCATGAATGATTTAATCGAATTGATGGATCCTAAATATATTGAAGTCTGGGGCAAGTTCACGCCTAGGGGCGGAATTTCCATCGACCCTTACACGAATTATGGGAAACCAGGTACTAAGTATGAGGAAATGGCGAATTACCGCTTGATGAACCATGACTTATATCCGGAAACTGTGGATAATCGCTAAAGAATAGGAGAGACAATGGGCATATGCCCGTTGTCTTTTTCCTTGTTTTTAGCCATTCTTTATCAGTCGTCCTGATGATTTGTCCTTTTTAAAAATACAAGTGTCCTCCTATAATGGAATTTCCACTTGATTGTTTCGAGAAAAAGCGTAATAATAGGGAGAGTTGATTTTGACAGAATATTTACGAAAATAGGGGATGTCGAGATGAAAGTTGCAAAGTTTGGTGGAAGTTCACTTGCGTCAGGTGAACAGTTGAGGAAGGTATTCGAAATTGTTGTTTCTGATCCAGAGAGGAAGATTGTGGTCGTTTCGGCTCCAGGAAAACGCAATTCCGATGATATAAAGGTGACGGATTTATTGATTGAAGCTGCGGAACAGCAGCTGCGCGGGGATAACGGAGAGCATTTGATAGAAGATGTTGTATCCCGCTATGCGAGCATTGCTGAAGAGCTGGATATATCCGAGAGTGTCATCACTGGGATTCATGAGAATTTAATGGCACTGCTGCATGCAGACCAAACTAACCCGAAGCGCTATCTGGATGCCTTGAAGGCCAGCGGCGAGGATAATAATGCGAAGCTGGTCGCAGGTTATTTTCAAAGCCGTGGTGTAGAGGCACAGTATATCAATCCAAAGAAGGCCGGCTTGATCGTAACGGATGAAGGTGGATTCACCAAGGTGCTGCCAGAGTCTTATGATCGGTTATATGCTCTGCGTGATGAGCCAGGAATCGTTGTATTCCCAGGGTTCTTTGGATATACGTTAGATGGTGATGTGTTAACCTTCTCAAGAAGCGGTTCAGATATTACTGGTTCGATTCTTGCGAATGGGGTCAAAGCTGATTTGTATGAGAACTTTACGGACGTGGATGCCGTTTATGCGGTGAATCCAAATGTGGTTTCCAATCCGAAGGGAATTCGGGAACTAACCTATCGTGAGATGCGTGAGCTTTCTTATGCAGGTTTCTCGGTATTTCATGATGAGGCGCTGATTCCTGCATTCCGTGCGGGAATACCTGTCCATATCCAGAATACGAACAATCCGGCGGCACAAGGGACCCGCATTGTGAATACACGGGATAATACGAACGGGCCCGTTATTGGGATTGCAAGTGATAAAGGATTTTGCAGTATTTACATTAGCAAATATTTGATGAACCGGGAAGTTGGTTTTGGCCGGAAACTGCTGCACATCCTCGAAGATTATGGAGTTTCATATGAGCATATTCCATCAGGCATCGATGATGTGACGCTTATTCTAAGGCAGGACCAGATGAAAGGTGAAGCCGAGAATAAAATCATTTCCCGAATCAAGAAAGAGCTGCATGCCGATGAAGTGAATGTGGAGCATGATCTGGCCTTGATCATGGTTGTAGGGGAAGGGATGCGTCATAATGTCGGTACAACGGCAAGAGCGTCAAAAGCCTTGGCCGAAGCAAAGGTGAATATTGAGATGATCAACCAGGGCTCTTCTGAGGTAAGCATGATGTTCGGTGTGAAAGGGCACAACGAAGAGACGGCGATTCAGGCATTATATCACGAGTTCTTTTGAGGATAATAGATCAGTGACCTCCTTTTAGAAGGGGGTTTTTTTGTGATCAATCTTTTAGTCACTATACATACGGCTGGACTTTTCATCTGGTACTTTAGGATAGTGGCAATGACCGTATGGGGATATTGAATCTGAGCTAAAAGACGCGGATACTTATTGCAGTGAATTGGTATGGTATATTCGTACTATAAAGCTGGGAAAGACTATAAAGTTAAGACAAATGCTGCTTCTGGATGTTATCCCCAATTGGTTTAAAATATTCACTTTGAGTTGATCTCGCTGAATAGAATCATGTTTAGAAAGCCATCCTTATCACCTCAAGTTTAATACTTCTATATTTAATACAAAAAAGACTGTAGGAATAAGTTCTATCTGTATATTAAAACAAAGTTGATTGGAGCGTAAGGTGCGAGACTCCTGCGGGGAAAACGCGTCAAGGGGAGACACCGCAGGCGTAAGCCGAGGAAGCTCCCGGACCGCCCACGGAAAGCGAGTGCCTGGAGAGAGATCAACGTTCAAATTGTAAAAGTCATAAAAAAACTGTAGGCAAACTCGATTTTCATCGAGTTTGCCTACAGTCTGAGCCTCAAAATGGAAGATTGGAGGCTTTCCTTTTATGTTAGTCCATAATGGTCAGGAGTTGATCAATCGCGTTCCTTGGACGCGGGGCAGGGATCATATCGGGATAGCCAACGTGAAGGCTGCCCACGATCTTCTCGCCAGGTTTCACGCCTAAAGCTTCACGAAACTCCATGCTATGTATCATGCCGTATGTTTCCCATATCATCCCGATTCCCTGTTCCCAGGCAAGCAGGCTGAAATTCTGAATCAAGGCACTTGTAGCCGCATAATCTTCTTCACGTGTCATGGGATTCGGATTCTCTTCCATGATCACTGCGACAAACATCGGTACACCTATAAGTTTATTATATCCTCGCTGTCCGGCTGCTTTTTTCTTTTCAGGGTCCTTCTCTTTGCCTTCCATGAATGCACGGGTTGCTTCTGCTAGTTTTAAGCGGCTATCACCCAGAACCACGACGAAGCGCCACGGTTGGGTCAATTTATGGTTCGGTGCCCATGTTGAAGTTTCCAATAATGATTGGATGGTATCAATAGGAACAGGAATGTCCTTAAATCGTTTGATGCTGCGCCGTTCTTTAATGATATCTTCTAGTTTCATGATCATCCTGCTCCTTTAATCATATATGTAAATTTAATAGTTGAAAAAAATAATCCCCGGCTGCCTAATATGCTTCCAACGTGAATAAATTACTTGAATAAAGAGGGGGCAATATTCTAGTGACTTGCATTCGCTAATGAGCATATAATTTTACTAGGCACAGAGAAGCCGGGGCGACATTGTATCTATGTACAATATCAAAAGGGTACGATAAGAGAATATCGTAATTGCTTATCAAATTTCAGAGATCAATAATGAAATTGAAAATCATTATCAATTAGAATTTTCGCTTATTTCCTGTTATTTGTCAAGGGTATTTATAAAAAAAATTCAAGATATTTACCAATGCTTTAAAACAGTTAAAATCTTTTAAAAAATCTGTATAAAAATGTATAATGAGAGGATGAAAAGATGCTATTTACATATGGAGAATCGAAGGTGTCATAGATGAAAAAATTGTCCTCATTTCTTAAGCCTTACTGGCTTTTGATCATTCTTGCTTTATCCTTAATGATTGTCGAGCTCGGGGTAGAGCTGTTACAACCTTTATTTATAGCAAAAATAATTGATGATGGCATTTTGCAGAAAGATTTATCGGTGGTGATTAAATGGGGAAGTGTCATGGTTGGGCTTTCTGTTTTTTCATTTCTTGGCGGGATTGTTAATTCCTTTACGGCATCACATGTAAGTCAAAGCTTTGGACATGATGTCAGGAAAAGCCTTTTTGGTAAAATACAGGCGTTTTCTTTTGCGAATTTGAATAATATCCCGACTTCCTCGTTGATAACAAGGATGACGAATGATGTGACCCAACTTCAAAATACGGTTTTTATGGGCTTGCGTATCATGGCGAGGGCGCCATTGATCGTAATCGGCGGAGCGATAATGGCTATTGCGGTCGATTTGAAATTATCCCTTGTTTTGGTCATTTCAATTCCGGTTCTTGTTTTCTTCTTGGGATGGGTTATGAAACGGGCGGCTAAGCTGTTTAAGCTCGTCCAGAAAAAACTCGATAATGTCAATGGTGTCATGAGGGAAAATCTGATAGGCATGCGCTTGATCAAAGCTTTTCTTCGTAAGGAGCATGAAATCGGCCGATTTGATGATGCGAATGAAGAGTTGAAAAGAAAGACTGTGTCTTCCCTTCGTTTAATTGAAACGACGATGCCTGTGCTGATGCTGGTCATGAATGTGGCGATTCTGATCATTCTCTGGCTTGGAAGTGAATTTATAACAACGGGAGATATACAGGTAGGGGAAGTTGTGGCGATTGTCAACTATGCCACGAGGATTGCGGCATCCCTTTCCGTTTTTTCATGGCTGATCATGGTCATTTCCCGTGCAAAGGCTTCAGCGGAACGTGTGACGGAAATATTTGAAACCCCGATAGATATTGATGAAGGTAAGGCGGTAAGCAAGAGTGGGGCCGTCAATGGGGGAGGCATTAAGTTTCTGGATGTATCTTTCCGCTATCCTGGAACCGAAACCCCGATATTGAAAAACTTGACCTTCTCCATCGATCCGGGAGAATCGCTTGCCATCATAGGAGCGACAGGATCAGGGAAAACATCACTGTTTCAGCTGATTCCGAGATTATACGAAGTTGAAAGCGGCTCCATTCAAATTGATGGCCAGGATCTGAAAGATATTCCCTTGAATTCGCTGCGGAACAGGATCGGCTATGTACCGCAAGAGGCCCTGCTATTTTCAGGTACCATAAAAAATAATGTCGCTTGGGGAAAAGAAGGTGCCTCGATGGAGGAAATCATGGCTGCAGCCATGCATGCTCAGGTCCATGAGACTGTAATGAAACTTCCGAAGCAATATGAAACCCAGTTAGGGCAAAAAGGAGTGAATCTGTCGGGAGGGCAAAAACAGCGCTTATCGATCGCAAGAGCATTGGTGCGCAAACCGAAGATTCTCCTTCTGGATGATAGTACAAGTGCGCTGGATTTGAAGACGGAAAGTAAATTGCTTGCCGCTTTAAAGGGCTATACATGCACAACGCTCATCATTACACAAAAAATCAGTACAGCCATGGAGGCTGACAAAATCTTGTTGCTGGAAAGCGGTCAAGTCCTTGCGCTGGGGAAACATCAGGATTTGATGCAAACAAGCGATCTTTATCGAAAAATCGTTCACTCACAGTTTGGGGAGGAGGGGATTTCGCTTGAGTCGAAGAATATCTCCCGATAAGGCAAAGTCTAAACCGGTCAACTCCTGGAATACGATAAAAAGGATCATTCCCTACTTAGCAACGAATAAAAGCCTGCTATTTTGTGTCCTTTTCATGGTTCTGATAAGCTCGGTTTTGGGATTGCTTGGCCCCTTTCTTGTTGGGATGGCCATTGATGATTATATTGTCACAAGAGATAGCGGGGGGCTGATCAGCCTTCTTTTCGGACTTCTCGGAGTCTATATATTCTATTCCCTATCCATGTGGCTTCAGAATTATTGGATGATCGGAATCGCGCAGGATACGGTTTATGAAATGCGCAATCAATTATTTAAAAAGCTTCACCAGCTGTCCATTCCCTTTTTTGACCGGCGTCAGCATGGGGAATTGATGAGCAGGGTCACGAATGATATAGAAAATGTCAGTTCCACTTTGAATAGTTCCGTCATCCAGATTTTTTCAAGTGTGCTGACACTGGTCGGGACGATTGGAGTTATGCTATATTTGAGCCCTTTATTAACCGTTTTAACCTTATTCATCGTTCCTCTCATGTTCTTCGGTCTGAGGTGGATAACGAACAGGACGGGAAAGCTTTTTAAAGCACAGCAGAAGAACCTTGGAGAACTGAACGGGTTTATAGAAGAAACGATTTCCGGACAACGGATCGTAAAGGCTTTCTCACAGGAAGATAAAGTGATCCGTGATTTTATCATCCGGAGTGAAAATTTAAAGAAAGCCGGATTTCTATCACAATCATACTCAGGGCTGATTCCAAAACTGATGAATTTACTGAACAACTTAAGTTTCACGGTAATAGCCGCTGTCGGCGGATTTTTGGCGCTGAGTGGCATAGGTACGGTTTCCATCGGGGTAATTGTCATCTTCACCGAGTACTCAAGGCAATTCACCCGTCCGCTCAATGACCTGGCTAACCAATTCAATACACTCCTCTCAGCTGTTGCCGGCGCTGAGCGGGTTTTCGCCATACTTGATGAAAAAGAAGAGGAAGTGGATGAGAAACAGGCTTCTGAACTTCGTGATGTCCGCGGTGAGGTGGACTTTGAGGGTGTTTCCTTTTCGTATAATGATGAAGAGCAAACGATATATGATGTTAGTTTCCATGCAAAAAAGGGGGAGACCATCGCGCTTGTAGGTCCCACGGGGGCAGGTAAGACCACGATCATTAATCTTCTTGCCCGTTTTTACGAGCCGAACAGCGGCCGGATATTGATTGATGGCCAGGATATCCAACAGGTGACGAGGTCCAGTCTCCGTAAGCATATGGGCTTCGTTTTACAGGATTCCTTCTTGTTTCAAGGTACGATTCGTGAAAATATCCGCTACGGCCGGCTGGAGGCAGAAGATGAAGAAGTGGTGAATGCAGCCAAGCTTGCCAATGCCCATTCCTTTATCATGAAACTGCCAGATCGATATGATACCATCTTGAATCAAGATGGCAGTGGAATAAGTCAGGGGCAGCGCCAGCTATTATCGATTGCCAGGGCAATTTTAGCCGATCCCATTTTATTGATTTTGGATGAAGCGACAAGTAGCATAGATACGATAACCGAGCTTAAAATCCAGGAAGCATTACACCGCTTGATGGAGGGAAGGACAAGTTTTGTCATTGCCCACAGATTGAATACAATTCAGCAAAGTGATCAAATCCTTGTACTTGATGAAGGAAGGATCATTGAAAAAGGATCCCATGATGAATTGTTGCGGCAGAGGGGTTTTTATTACGATCTAAACCTCAGTTCATTAAGGGAAAATCAGATAGGATAAAGAAAAAATGTGTGCCATCAGGCGCACATTTTTTGTGTTGGTCCCATAACAAGGACAACTTCCGTTTCATTTAATGATGCTCAAAAAGGGATTTTTTACCTGGTGCGATTTTTATAAAGAATGTGTGAATTCATAAATGCATATTGGTGGGATAATAGGTAATTATCGACAAAATAATGGAAAACACTTTACAAATTGACTAAATTGCTATTGCTAATAAACCTTATGGTAACATATAATTCAGAATATATATAAAATTCTTTAAATTTAATGGGTACGGGGAGAAATATAGCCCTGGCCCCTTATAAATGAAGGTTTTTTATAGTTGCATACTAGATCAATAGAGAGGAGATGGAAAAAAAATGAAAGCGCTTAAGTCGGTTATTCTTTGGGGGGTCATATCTGCATTGGGTGCGGTGAGTTTTGGTTTCGTCGCGCTAAACCGGGGGGAAAGCATCAATGCCATGTGGATTGTCACTGCGGCACTCTGTGTATATTCAATTGCATACCGCTTTTATAGTAAATTCATTGCACGGAAAGTGTTTGAGCTAGATGACAATCGCCAGACTCCATCGGAAGCGAATAATGATGGGAAAGATTATGTCCCTACAAACAAATGGGTGTTGTTTGGCCACCATTTTGCAGCAATTGCCGGAGCAGGACCTCTCGTAGGTCCCATCCTTGCAGCGCAAATGGGATATTTGCCAGGGACGCTATGGCTTGTAGTCGGAGTTGTATTGGCTGGTGCCGTACAGGATTTCATCATTCTCTTCGGTTCGATGCGCCGAAACGGCAAATCTTTGGGAGAGATGATCAAAGAGGAGATTGGCCCGATTACAGGCTTGATAGCGATGATCGGTATTCTCGGTATCATGATCATTTTATTAGCGGTACTTGCCCTGGTTGTCGTAAAAGCGCTGGTGGGCAGTCCGTGGGGGATGTTCACGATTGCCTCGACGATACCGATCGCTGTTCTCATGGGCATTTACATGCGTTATATAAGGCCGGGACGGGTTGGAGAAGGATCGATTATCGGAATCATACTTTTGATGCTCGCTTTATATTTCGGCCGCTTTGTAGCCGAAAGCGCAACATTGGCGCCAATGTTCACTTTCAGCGGGGAAACGATTGCCATCATGTTGATAGTATATGGTTTCGTTGCCTCCGTTTTGCCTGTATGGATGTTATTGGCACCGCGCGATTATTTAAGCACATTCTTGAAAATCGGTACGATCATCGGACTTGCACTTGGTATCTTTATTGTCATGCCGAGCCTTGAAATGCCTGCCGTCACTCAATTCATCGATGGAACAGGACCTGTATTTTCCGGAAATTTATTCCCGTTCCTATTCATTACGATCGCTTGTGGAGCGGTATCGGGATTCCATGCCCTCGTTTCCTCAGGTACAACTCCTAAAATGATTGAACGCGAATCGCATGCACGCCCAATCGGATACGGGGCGATGTTGACTGAATCCTTTGTAGCCATCATGGCGATGATAGCCGCCTGTGTATTGACGCCAGGTATCTATTTTGCCATTAACAGCCCGGGGGCCGTTGTGGGAACGGAACCAGCGCAAGTGGCTGCTACGATATCCGATTGGGGTTTCCTTGTGACACCTGAGATGATTACCGGCCTTGCAGACGATGTTGGGGAAGAGACCATTATATCCCGTACTGGAGGAGCTCCAACCTTTGCTATCGGCATGGCTCATATCTTCTCGCAAGTGATTGGAGGGGCGTCCCTGATGGCGTTCTGGTATCATTTCGCGATCCTGTTCGAGGCATTGTTCATATTGACCACCATTGATGCAGGAACCAGGGTGGGACGTTTTATGATACAGGATATCATCGGCACCTTTTATAAACCATTTGCCGAAACGAATAAATGGCTGCCCAATATAATTGCGACTGCCATTTGTGTAATCGGTTGGGGGTACTTCCTTTATCAAGGGGTCATTGATCCTCTTGGCGGGATCAATACCCTTTGGCCATTGTTTGGAATTGCGAATCAGATGCTTTCCGCCATTGCGTTGCTGCTTGGGACGACGGTCCTTTTCAAAATGGGCAAAAAAGCGTACACATGGGTCACTCTTGTGCCCACTACATTCTTGTTGATAGTGACCATGACGGCAGGGTGGCAAAAGCTGTTCCACGAAAACCCGGCAATTGGCTTTTTAGCACATAAGGATAAATTTAAAGCGGCTTATGATAGCGGGGAAGTTCTTGCTCCGGCAGCCAATCTGGCCGAGATGAAGCGGGTTATCGTCAATGATTATGTGGATGCTGCCCTATGTGCCATCTTCATGGTCGTGGTGATCACGGTCCTGATTTCTGCCATTAGGTTATGGATAAAAGTCTTGAAGAACCAGAAAATAGATTTACATGAAACGCCTTATGTATCAAGGTCGTCATAAGGGAGGGAAGGCAATGTTGAAAAGAATAATTACAATTCTCAGCTACAGAAAGCAATTCGTCAGTTTGCTCGTCGGCGTGCCAAGTTATGATACGTATGTGGCGCATATGAGAATGCATCATCCAGAAGAGCCCGTGAAAACCAGGAAAGAATTTTTCTGCGAAGCCCAGGATGAACGGTATAACGCAAAGGGCGGGAAAGTGTCCCGTTGCTGTTAATGAATATTTATTGAAGGGTCCTCAATAGGAGGGCCCTTTTTTTAGTGGTTTTTTCAAGGTGGGACATAAGTGGAGGGTGAAATGTAACACCCATGGAGTCGTAAAGATGTGGAAAAGTAATGATTAAACTAAAAAAATCACATTTACTGGTCCTTTATTCATGGAGATGTTATATAATCTAACATTTATTAGTAAAATATAAAAATTAAGTTGAATTATTAGAAAATTAAGTATATGATAAAAAATATAACATAATAGTGTTAATAAACATAACATAAACAAAAAACAAGGGGGAAAAAACAGTATGCAAATGGCAGATTCGGTATTCATGTTTTTGGCGACAATGATGGTTTGGTTAATGACACCAGGGATTGCCCTATTTTATGGAGGGATGGTAAAAAGTAAAAATGTCCTGAATACGGCAATGCATAGTTATATGCCATTGGCTGTCATTTCGATTCTTTGGGTGCTGATTGGATATTCATTATCATTTTCACCTGGTAATACACTTCTGGGCGGTCTGGACTGGGTTGGCTTAAAGGATGTAGGCTTTGCACCTGGACCATACAGCGAAACAATTCCTCATAGTTTGTTCATGTTATTCCAAATGACTTTTGCCGTTTTAACCGTCTCGGTCATTGCAGGTGGCATTGCCGAGCGGATGAAGTTTTCAGCATTCCTGATTTTTACGATCCTTTGGTCTTTATTCGTATACGCTCCCGTTGCACACTGGGTATGGGGAGGCGGCTGGTTGGCGGAACTGGGGACACTTGACTTTGCAGGCGGCAACGTTGTTCATATTTCTTCAGGGGTTGCAGGTCTGGTTTTAGCGATCATGTTAGGTAAAAGGAAAGAGTCGGGAGACAGTGCACCGCATAATCTTCCTTTAACATTCCTTGGCGGATCATTAATTTGGTTCGGTTGGTACGGCTTTAACGTCGGAAGCGCACTGACAATCAATGAAGTGGCGATGAATGTATTCGTCAATACAGCTGTTGCAGCCGCTGCTGGTATTATAGGCTGGCTGATCGTTGAGTATATGGCTAATAAAAAGGCAACATTGCTGGGTGCGGTATCCGGAGCTATTTCTGGCTTGGTTGCCATTACACCTGCTTGCGGATTCGTAACCCCAGCCTCTTCCATCATCATCGGGGTCATTGGCGGTGCAGTATGTTTCTGGGGCGTATACTTCCTGAAGAATAAACTGGGTTACGACGATGCACTTGATGCTTTTGGATTGCACGGGATCGGCGGGACATGGGGTGGCATCGCTACAGGTTTATTCGCGACCACTTCCGTTAACGAAAACGGTGCAGATGGTTTATTCTATGGAGATTTCAACTTGTTGTGGAAGCAGCTTGTAGCGATCATTGCGACATATATCTTCGTTGCAGTGGTCACTTATATCGTTGCTAAAGTCATTAACCTTTTCATGCCGTTGCGTGTCAGTGAAGAAGATGAGTCAATGGGGCTTGATCTTACACTTCATGGAGAAAAAGCTTATCACGAATCCATTTAAGAGGGGGTTGCTCATATGTCCGAGGTTTTAACGAAAATAGAAATCATTACACGTCCGATCAAGTTTGAACAATTCAAAGCGGAACTGGCAAAAATAGGGGTAAGCGGAATGACTGTATCGGAAGTAAAAGGAACGGGTCTTCAGAAAAGTTATGTGGAAACCTATAGAGGCAGAAATCGTGAAATGTCACTACATGACAGAATGAAAATAGAAATCGTCGTGTGTGAAGTGCCAGTTCAGGATGTTGTGGATGTAGCAAGGAAATTCTTGAGTACAGGTAAACCAGGTGACGGAAAAATCTTCATTTATGAATTGGCGAATGTTGTGAATATCCGTACCGGGAAAGAAGGTCATGATGCGTTAAAAAATGACATCTGAATGTCCGGCCTAATGTGCCGGATACCGTTGATGCTAAGAAAGGGAGCTGAAAATGGGGAGACTGGTCCGAATTGTTAATGCAAAAAAACAGAAGATCGTTAATACGCTCATTTCAGAGGATGTATATCAACCTGATGACCGACCCTTTTTATTGGAATTGCCACTGAAAAATCTAGAGGAGATACTATCTCTAAGAATAAAATCCTCGTTTCAAAATCCCCGTTTTAAAAAATAATCTTTCAGCCGTTAACCTATATGGGGAGAGCGGCTTTTTTTATGCGTTCCACCCTCCGCTATGGCATTTAAATGTTAGTATATAAGGAAACTTTTTTCTTGAATCCCCCATGGAAATCGGGGAGCTTTCCAACTATAATGAATAAGAATATAAATTTAAATACGATTTTTTTGCTTTTTTCGACGCTTTTCGCTTAGTTACTTCAATTTTTCTTTAATTTTACGAAAAGAAAATTCAAAAAAATGTAAGTTTACCAAAAAACTATGAATTAATTCATGAATGCCCTGTTGAATAATAGGGAAATTATTAATATGTTCTTTTAAGAGGTGAAAGGAAATGGATCAATTTACGGTCGAATCCGTTTTAAATATCATCAGGGAATTTGTACCGAAGGATGCTTCAATTTCTGTGGCTGATTCCGAAAAATACATTTATTATCAACCGAGCAAACAAGTCGACTTAAGAATAAAACCAGGTGATTTAATCAGTGAAAACACAGCGACATATAAAGCACTGAGTGTCCGTAAAAAAATAGGGGTGCAGGTTGAAAGCAATGTATTTGGCGTACCTTACTATGGCCTGAGTGTTCCTATCATGGACCAGGGCAATCCTTTAGGAGCGGTTACGGCCATCTTGCCAACAAAGCCATTAATTTTACCGACATCATTTTTGACCATTAAAACGGAAGATCGCTGGATACCGCTTCCATATGATGAAATCATGTATCTGGAAGCTCAAAATAGGAAAACTAAAATTCAGTCCGAACGTGTGAGTGGATTTCATAAAATGAACTTAAGTGAATTGGAATTCATTTTACCTAGTGATTTATTCATTCGTGTGCATCGTTCGTACATCGTCAATATCAACTATATTCAAGAAATCCTTCCCGATTTTCATTCTACATTTTTACTGATAATGAAAGACAATTCTAAAATCCAGGTCAGTCAAACGTATGCAAGTCAATTCAGGAGGGCTTTAGGATTTTAATGATTCTCCCTTGTGTGAATAAAATGCTGGTTTATGCCCTATATAAGGCTTTTCATTCGAAAATGAATGTGACGATTACACAGGATTGGTAAAATTAAGTGTAAGAAAAGCGAAAATGGGGGTCTTTTGTATGAACGAAAGCGTTTTCAAAAAAATTCGCAATGAACAATTTAAGGGGAAAGTAGTTACAGCGGAAGAAGCAGCTTCATGGATTAAAGATGGGATGAAACTCGGTATGAGTGGATTTACCCGTGCTGGTGATGCTAAAGTTATTCCGATGGCTCTAGTTGAAAAAGCAAAAACTGAAAAATTCAAAGTTGACGTTTATACTGGTGCTTCATTAGGACCGGAAGTCGATCAACATATGGCGGAAGCCGGTATCATAAACAAACGTTTGCCGTTCCAAGCGGATAAAGGCATTCGCAATAAAATAAATGCTGATGAAGTCACTTATGTGGACCAGCATTTATCTCATACTGCTGAACAAGTTCGTCAAGGCATTGTCGGACCTATAGATTTTGCAATCATCGAAGCATTGGCGATTACGGAAGAAGGATTGATCATCCCGACAACTTCTGTAGGTAACTCAGCCATATTCGTTCAAGAAGCTAAACATGTAATCATTGAATTGAACGTGTCCCATCCAGAAGGATTGGAAGGGATGCATGATATATATACACCAGCAAAACAAGGGGAACGCGAACCGATTCCTATGACTAAAGCTAGCGATCGCCTTGGATCGATCGGTATTGCGGTTGACCCTGAAAAAGTAATGGGAATCGTCATTTCTACAGATCTTGATGCACCTTCTACAATCGTGCCTCCGGATGAAGAAACTGCAACAATCGCCAACCACCTCATTAACTTCCTTCGTGAAGAAATCAAGGCTGGCCGTTTAACTGAAAGTCTTGCTCCGCTTCAGTCGGGTGTAGGTTCAGTGGCAAATGCAGTATTCGCTGGCTTCCTTGATTCTGAATTTAAAGATTTGGAAGTTTATTCAGAAGTGCTGCAAGATGCGGTATTTGATTTAATCGATGCTGGAAAAGTTAAATTCGCTTCAGGTTGTTCGATCACATTAGCTGAAGAAAAAGGGAAGCAAGTTTACGGTGAGCTTGAAAAATACCGTGATAAACTAGTTCTTCGTCCACAAGAAATATCCAACCATCCTGAAATCATCCGCCGCCTTGGCTTGATTTCAATCAATACAGCGTTAGAGTGCGATATCTATGGTAACGTGAACTCGACCCATGTTTCTGGGACAAGAATGATGAATGGAATCGGTGGATCGGGAGATTTTGCCCGTAACTCACGCCTAGGCATTTTCGTAACGAAATCATATGCAAAAGGCGGCAAGATTTCCAGTATCGTTCCTTTCGTTTCTCATGTGGATCATACTGAACATGATGTGGATGTATTAGTGACAGAGCAAGGGATTGCAGATTTACGTGGCTTGGCACCAAAAGAGCGCGTAGAGTTAATCATAGAAAACTGTGCGCATCCTGACTACCGTCAACAGCTTCGTGCATACTTCACTGAAGCTGTTGCGCAAACGGGCGGGCATCAAACTCCGCACATTCTTGAAAAAGCATTTTCATGGCATACGAACCTAGCTAAAAACGGTACGATGCTTGAAGCGGTTCTTCAAGATCAAAAATAAGACTCAAAACCCCGCCAATACAGCGGGGTTTTTTTATTTGGGTCCGTGTCCGGTATAGGTGAAAACCCATGAATCTTTCGTCACATCAATGGAATATTGAAAGGTAAATAGATTATTTCTCCTAAGTAATTTGTATGATGTATCCTATTGATTCTTTTTCCTGCGACATATAACAGATTTAAAGTGTAAAATGATGCTTAACCATCAAAAGGATAGGGAACTGTATCTTTAGGCTTTTTTCTTTTATTTTTGTATATAATTATTCATCCAAGTTATAGAAATATGGTAAACTGCTAACAATGAATGATTATATACATAGGATTTTTCGCATTTATGATGTTGTTTCCTTAGAAATAGGGAGTTAAATAGAATTGCTTATAGTGGAGGAGATAATTTGTTCAAGCAAAAACTGCATTTTTGGACGTTAGAGTTATTACTATTGTCTTTACTTTTTTATGTTGGTACAAAGATTTCTTTTCTTTTTGAACCAATAGTCATTTTTACATCTACATTGTTCTTTCCAATCTTGATTTCGGGTTTTCTCTACTTTTTGTTCAACCCTACCGTTGATTTCCTCGTTAAAAGGAGAATGCCAAGGGGATTGGCGATTTTATTGCTTTACGTATTTTTCCTTGGGTTGATAAGTTTACTGGTCGGTCTGGTTGGCCCGTCACTTTCCAAACAGGTTACGGATTTACTCAATAACCTTCCGGATTATTTCAATCAAACAAGGAAGTTCATTGAAGATTCAGCGGAGTCAAAATGGTTTTTGTGGACGGTGGAACAAGATTATGTACCTCTGCAAGAAGTAGGGGATTCGCTGCAAAAATATTTGACGAACTTACCTAGTAATATAACGAACAGTTTAACTTCCGTTTTCAGCGTAGTGACGAATATTACTTTAGTGGTCGTAACGGTTCCTTTCATCCTGTTTTATATGTTGAAGGATGGGGATAAGCTTCCGGCCGCCATTATGAAATTCGTACCGGTTCGCTATAGAAAACCAGCTTTGACAGTACTTCAGGAAACTGGCGGGACTCTTACTACATACATACAAGGGCAGATGCTTGTTTGCATGTTTGTCGGGATCGGAACGTTCATCGGGTATTTAATCATTGGTTTGCCTTACGCGTTCTTATTCGCGCTGATTGGTGCTGTAACCAATATCATTCCATATGTAGGTCCGTTTATCGGAGCCGCTCCTGCTGTCATTGTGGCTTTGATTCATTCACCGACCGAGGCGTTATTGGTCATTCTGGTTGTAACGGTCATTCAGCAATTGGATGGTAATTTCATTTCACCGCTAGTCATCGGGAAAAAATTGAACACACATCCGCTTACCATCATCATCCTATTGCTCGTCGCGGGAAACATTGCCGGTATCATCGGCATGATTTTGGCCGTTCCGACTTACTCCGTTGTTAAAACGATTGTATTGAATATCGTTAAATTCATCAGGATCCGAAAAGAGGAAAAGCTTGAAGAAGATATATTGGAATGAAAAAACGGGCCCGACTCAATTGAGTCGGGCCCGTTTTCTTAGTGCTCCTAAATAGGTTACAAACCTAAGGAAATATATTTTACTTCCAGGAATTCTTCGATGCCTTGGTGTCCGCCTTCACGGCCGAGCCCGCTTTGCTTGAATCCGCCAAATGGAGCTTGCGGAACGGAAGGAAGTCCATCGTTCAAGCCTACAATACCGAATTCAAGTGCCTCGGTGAATTTGATGCCCTTGGTGATATTTTCAGTGAAGACGTAAGCTGCCAAACCGAAGATGGAGTCATTTGCCCTCTTGATTGCCTCTTCATCAGTCTTAAAGGAGGCAATGGGAGCTAGCGGACCAAATGTTTCTTCCTTCATGCAGAGCATGCTGTCATCAATGTTGGACAATACGGTTGGTTCAAGAAAAAGGCCGCTTATTGATTTACCGCCAGCTTCGAGCTTAGCGCCGCTGCTGATTGCTTCATCAATTTGTTTTTGAACCTTATCCACTGCATTTTGATCGATAAGCGGACCGATATCGACGCCATCTTCCAGTCCGTTTCCTACCTTTAGTTCCTTTACCTTGCCAACGAGCTTTTCGATGAAGGCTTCTTGAATGGCTTCGTGGACATAAATGCGATTTGAACAGACGCATGTTTGTCCTGCGTTACGGAATTTTGAACTGATGATGCCATCTACCGCTTTATTAAGGTCGGCATCTTCAAGAACGATTGCTGGTGCGTGGCCCCCGAGCTCTAGCGAGATTTTCTTTACCGTGTCAGCTGAGCCCCTCATAAGCGTTTTACCGACTTCTGTAGAACCGGTAAACGTCAATTTGCGGACCCTCGTATCTTGAAGCCATGTTTCACCGATTTCTGATGATTTTCCTGTCACGACATTGATGACTCCTTTTGGAATGCCAGCTTCTTCAGCTAATTCAGCCATTTTTAAAGCTGTTATGGGAGTCAGGTTTGCCGGTTTAATGACGACTGTGCAGCCGACGGCAAGCGCTGGTGCCACTTTTCTTGTAATCATGGCTGCAGGAAAGTTCCAAGGCGTAATGACAGCTACAACCCCGACAGGCTGTTTAGTCACGAAAAGCCGCTTATTGGACACGGAAGCAGGGATCGTTTCGCCGTACACCCTTTTTCCTTCTTCGGCAAACCAAGATAAAAAGCCATTTGCATATGTCATCTCACCAAGTGCTTCTTTAAGGGGCTTTCCTTGCTCTTCAGTCATGATTTTTGCCAGTTCTTCTTTATGATCATCAATCAATCGATGCCATTTCCAAATCAGTTCAGCACGTTCGTAGACTGAGAGTGCAGCCCAGCCCGTAAAGGCTTCATATGCGGCATCTGCAGCCTTTGCCGCTTCAGTTGCACCGCCTTTAGGAACGGTGGCAACTATTTCATCCGTTGCCGGGTTTCTCACTTCAATTTTATCCAATCCAAAATCCGACCACTCACCGTTAATAAATAATCCGTAATCCTTCATGATAAAACCTCCTAATTTGGTTAAATCCATCAAACTACTAAAACTTTTAACTTTATACTTTTACCTGTTACATAAAAGTATAAACACTTTTCACTGATTCTGAAATTTATTTGATTGGCTATTTATAGAAAATTGGCTAATTGATAGAAAGGGAGCAATACAAAAAAAGAGGTGCAAGTTGCACACCTCTTCATTAGTGTTCGATTATTTTTCCGTTGAGACGGCCACTTCACTCATATCACCTGAGATGGCCTGGTTTGGATTGAATTCACCTTCTGATTTAGAAATGACCACTGTAGCGACACTGTTACCGATTAGATTGGTGATGGCACGTGCTTCAGACATGAAGCGGTCGACTCCCAGCAGTAACGCCATTCCTTCAACTGGAATCATTGGGAAGGCAGCTAATGTTGCAGCAAGTGTAATGAAACCGGATCCCGTTACACCAGCAGCACCTTTGGATGTTAACATCAAGATTCCTAGAAGGGTCAATTCCTGCCAGATGCTTAAATCGACACCATAGGCTTGGGCGATGAAAATCGCAGCCATGGATAAGTAGATGGATGTGCCATCAAGGTTGAAAGAATAACCGGTTGGGACAACCAACCCGACTACCGATTTTGAGCAACCGTATTTTTCGAGCTTTTTCATCACGCTTGGCAGGGCGGATTCCGATGAAGAAGTTCCTAAAACTAAGAGGATCTCTTCTTTTATATAGGCAATGAACTTGAAAATATTAAAGCCGTACATTTTTGCAATCGAGCCAAGGATAAGAACGATGAAAAGTGCCATTGTGATATAAACACTGCCCATTAATTGTCCTAACGAGGTTAAAGAACCAAGGCCAAACTTACCGATTGTATAAGCCATTGCTCCAAATGCGGCCAATGGAGAAACTTTCATGATCATACCGACGATGCCGAAGAAAATGTCGGCAATATGCTGAAAGAAAGAAACGACTGGCTGCACTCTCGGTCCCATTGCCGCCATGGATAATCCGAATAATACGGCAAAGAATAGAATAGGGAGTAAGTCTCCGCCAGCCAGTGCGGCAACGGCATTATCAGGAATGATATTAGAAATGAAAGCAACGGCGCCATGTTCCGTTTCGGAAGCGGCTGTCGTATATTGTGATACATCTCCGCCCTCGACTGAATCGATGTTAAAGCCTTTACCAGGTCCCAGCAGATTGACCACGATGATTCCGATGGCAAGTGCGAAAGTGGTAACGATTTCAAAATAGAGCAGGGCCTTTCCGCCGATGCGGCCAACCTTTTTCATATCGCCCATACCGCCAATTCCGATTACGACGGTTAAGAAGATGATTGGTGCAATGACCATTTTAATCATTTTAATAAATAAATCTGCCAATATCTTCAGCTGCTCACCGAAAGCAGGGAAGAAGAAACCGACTGCTATACCCAGAATGATACCGATGATGACTTGAACTGTTAAATTTTTTAATATTTTCAAGGGGCATTCTCCTTTGTTATATGATAGCGCTTTCTTAACTTGATAATAGTGTAACAGAAGAAAGAATCAGAATATTCTTTTGGTGATATTGTTTTCTTTTTGTTCTTTTTGGTCTTGGGGATTTTGAATAACTGAAGAGGAATTAAAAGTGAAGATTAGGATATAAAGAGATTACTAAGCCGAAAAAAAATACCGGTGGAGCACCGGTATTGGCGAAAATTAATTTTCAAAAGGTTTTATGAGTGCATATAGAGTTCCGATCACAGGAAGTTTCAAACCGGCCTTGTCGGCAAGGCGCAGTGCACCGCCCTGTAAATGTTCCACTTCGAGGGTTAGGCCCTTCCGGCGGTCCTGGTGCATGGACGAGGTTGATTCGTCAGGTAAACCTGCCATGTTTTCCAACGCTTGAGCAATATTCTCCACAGTAATACCGACGTCATAAGCATTTGCAAGCTCCTTCATTTCAATAAGGACTTTTTCTAGCAATCCATTGGTTTCCGGGAATCTCCGTATCGTGCCGATAGGGAGGTTCGATGCAGTTGTCACACCGGAAAAAGCGGTGATGAACATATATTTGATCCACATCCTGATCAATATATTTTCCGTTCTGCTTACCTTCATGATAGCTGATCCGGCCGCCTGTTCGAATTCATCACAAATCTTTTTTTGTGACGGATGAAGCGGGCCATAGATTAAATCGTGATTTTCATTGGAGTGAATGACATGACCTTTTTCATCAAGGGTTGCTATGATGAAGGCGCTTCCTCCCAAGACGGCTTCTTCGCCCAGTTCGTCCTGTAAAATGGATATATGTTCCAACCCGTTCAAAAGCGGGAGGACCTTTGCGCCCTTTTCAACAAGCACCTTTAAATCTGTAAGGGTGCCTTGCAGATGCTGGCCTTTTACAGCGAGAATCACAAGATCGACCTTTTCTATATCATTTACATTCTCTGTGATATGAAGGTCGTTTAATTGGTAGTTTCCATGTGGGCTGGTTATGCTGATCCCGTTTTCCTTCAATTGTTTGGCGCGGTTTTTTCGGACAAGGTATTGAACATCCTGCCCGGCCTGCTGTAACCTGCCCCCAAAGTAGGAGCCGAGTGCCCCGGCCCCTATAATGACTATATTCAAAGTGCACACCTCTCTTTTGATTAAGATATTCTAATCATAACATTGACTGAATTTTCGGTAAATGTTAAGGATTATAAAGTGTTTATAAGCTTGGTTGCCTAAGTCAATCGGTCCTCATTGCAGTGGTCAAAAATGGAAATTTGGAGTATGATTGCTTTACCATTATATTTAGGCAAATCCTGTTTAATAGATAAATCCGCACAGTATCACATGGATACTGTGTTGTTTTAGTTGACAAAAGGAAAAGGCATTTGTGATTTTATAGTGAAATAGATTCGAGAATGCTATTAAAATATATATTGTTCCAGCCTTGTGTATTATTTCATATCTCTAATTCCTATTGCCATTCCAGACTAGCTGTTAATTCGTAAATTACCTTAGTTTATGTAGGGCGGAACAGTAAAATTGGTCATAAACGAAATTGAAAGGTTATTACTACATGTAAACTTCAAAGGATTTTAAAAAGTGTTATTTTTTTCGATATAAAAAGAGTATGAAATGTATTTTATAATCAATTCCAGGTAAGTTATAGATTGTTTTCAACCACTTATGATTAAATTTGAAAAATCATGAAATGCCCATGGTATATTTTAGAAGAAGCGGAGGAGGCTTATGCAAATTAAGCTAATAATCGATGAAAAATATGTCGAGCCAGAAGTAGTTATCCATGCAAATGAGTATAGCAGCCAAATAGAACAACTTATGAAGTATTTGAAGGCTACGAGTACAGATGTAATTGACGGATATTTACAAAAAGAAATTTTCATGTTGAAAATTGTCGACATTTACTTTGTATTTTCAGAAGGAGCTAAGGTTTACTTTCAAACAGAAGAAAATGAATATGAATCCAAGCGTAAGTTATATGAACTTGAGGAGTTATTAGAAAAAGATTTTGTACGTGTAAATAAATCCACACTTGTGAATGTAACGAAAATTTCCTCTATGAAGGTTGAGGGAATGGGGATGATGCAGCTCGTGATGAATAATGAAACGACTGTCCTTGTTAGTCGTTCGTATTTAAAAGGTCTTAAAAAGAGATTAGGAATCGGGAGGGATACATGATGAAAATCATTATGCAGGTTTCCCTTTTAGGAATGGTAATCGGACTAAGTATTTCCTATACAATCATTACTATTATCTTATTACAAAATCCAACCCATAAGATAGACGGTCAGGAGTTATTTTTAGAATTTCTTTTAGCTATTATTCTTGGGTTTGGCTGTGGTATTACTTTACTTATTTTTTACATTGAGCGATGGCCGATAACGCTAAAACTATTCATACATTATGCTGTTTCTTTGTTGCTTGTACTTGCTTGCGGTGCAAAAGGGCAGTGGTATGAAAGCCCATTTGAGAATCCTATGGCAATCATCGTGTTCTTTGTCATTCATCTTGCGATATATCTTGTTATTTTATGTGTAATTTATTGGATCAATTTTCAAGAAGTGAAAAGCATTAATGAAAAATTAAAAAGACGATAGAGGGATAAATTATGTCACAAAATAGCTATGAGAATGCAAGAAAACGTGTAAGGGAATTAAAGTTATTATATGTTCATTTAGTTTGGTATATTTCTGTGAATGTTATGTTGATTTTTATTAATATGATGACTAGTTCCGGCAGTTGGTGGTTTATTTATCCTTTAATGGGATGGGGACTGGGTATTGTCGCACATAGTTTATATACCTTGGTACTAAGTAGATGGGGCAAAGAATGGGAAGAGAAAAAGATAAAGGAATACCTAACTAAAGATAATGAATAAATTAATTATAGCTGGTATATTTCCTTTCGCTTAAGGATGAGTGAACCATGGAATTCCTAAACTGAACGACCAATTATTGATTATCATGGATACATAGATTTATAAATGTAATAAAAATCTGTAAAAGTTACTGTTAAAAACTAGTGAAATAATATTTTTTCTTGCGAAATATATAACTGGACAAATTATCACAGTCGATGGAGGTTTGATGATCTAAACCTCCTGTATAGATTGAAGAGGGTGAAGGAATGCCGGAAGAACAAGCCATTATTAAGGTAACGAATTTGCAAAAAAAATACGGTGCATTTGAAGCTGTAAAAGGGATATCCTTTTCGGTGAAAAAAGGGGAGCTATTTGCTTTTCTGGGAACCAATGGGGCAGGGAAATCGACAACGATCGACATTCTGTGTACGCTGCTAAAAAAAACCGCTGGGGATGTCATGATCGATGGCTGTATCCTCGGTGAGGGCAAAGGAAACAACTCGATTCGCGATAAAATCGGGGTTGTATTCCAGGAGAGCATATTAGACGAACGTTTAACGGTGTATGAGAATATTCTGAACCGGGGCCACTATTATAATTTAAGCAAAAGTCAAATTCAAGAAAACTATCATTTTGTTTCGAAGTATTTGAACCTGGATGATATAAAAGCTAAAAACTACAGTACTTTATCAGGCGGGCAAAGGAGGCGGGCGGACATTGCCCGTGCCATTATCCATAAACCGAGTATTTTATTCCTGGATGAACCGACGACGGGTCTGGATCCGCAAACGAGACTATTTGTTTGGGATGCCATTAAGAGATTACAGGAAGAGACGAATATGACCATTTTTCTAACAACACATTATATGGAAGAAGCAGCCGTGGCTGATAATGTAGTTGTCATAAAAGAAGGGCGTCTGGTCGCAAAAGGTACACCTAGTCAATTAAAGGATGAATATGCATTTGATAGTATGCATTTAATATTTAACCAGGCTTTTGATCCCCCGTCATGGTTTAAGAAGAAACGATTATCCTATACGTTGAAAAATTCAACGTACACCCTTCGCTTGCCTTCTACGTTAGATGCGTATGGCATTTTAAAAGAACTAGAGGGGCAAATAAAATCGTTTGAGGTTATAAAAGGAAGTATGGATGATGTCTTTATCAACATTATAGAGGAAAAAGGGAGTATCTCACAGTGAAATCCTTGTACCACTTAATCAGTAGGAATAACAAAATATACCGTCGCGATCGTACATTATTGCTTCTTTCCTTATTGTCCGTTTTCATTGTCATTCTATTGTATGCGGTATTCTTACAACAAACCCAAATCGACACAATAAAAGAACTTGTCGGAAGCACAAAAGCATCCAAAGCGATGGTCAATGAGTGGATGGTCGCAGGGTTATTATCGATTACTGCAGTAACGACAACTCTAGGCGCATTCGGGATTATGGTCAAAGATAAAGAAAGCAAAAAAACAAATGATTTTTTAACGGCGCCATTATCAAGATCAACTATACAGCTAAGCTATGTTATAAATTCATTTGGAATTGGTCTGTTTTTCTCGTTACTTGCCTTCGTGGGTTGTGAACTATTTCTTGTCTTGGCAGGCAGTGAAATCATGAGTGGGGTGAAGATTTTAAAGGTATTGGGCATTATTGTTCTTTCGGTTGCCTTATCCAGTTCAATAAATTTATTCTTGACCCTTTTCATCCACACGCAAAACGCATTTTCCACACTGAGTACAATCGTCGGAACGGCCATAGGTTTTTTATGTGGGGTGTATGTCCCTATTGGTGGTGTCCCCACTTTTGTGCAGAATATCATCATGTACTTCCCGATAAGCCATACGGCCGTCCTCCTGAGGAAAGCGTTCATGACGGATTCGGTACAAACTGTATTTAAAGATGCGACCCCGGAACAGATCTTAGAATACAAGAAACATTACGGCATAGTATACGAAATGAATGATAAGCTTGTGACATCCGCCTATAGTTTATGGATGATCCTAATTACGATGGTTGCATTCACTATAATATCCCTCATCGTATTCAAAAAGAAAAATAAATAACCATGAGGATCTTTTTATTGAATATGAATTCCATTCATAAAACAGATTATTATAGTTTGTGGGATACCTGTTTGCCAGAAAATAGGGCTAGGTATATCAATAGTTCAAGTCAGTACAGAAAGCAAACTATATTTGCAGGAGATATACTGTTGCGCTATGCTTTATTGAGTGAAAAATTAGATATTTCAAAAGTTAAGATTGGTTACGGCAAATATGGAAAACCTTATATAAAAAATGGTGGGATTCATTTTAATTTATCTCATAGTAAGAATTTTATTGTTCTAGGAATAGGAAAACAAGAATTAGGTATCGATATTCTATGTGAAAGAAAGTTAAATAAAGAATTAATTAAGTATTTTTTTAGTGAAGAAGAACAGAGATACCTCCATCACTTAAAAGAAGGAAAACAGGATTATTATTGGAACGTGTTATGCTATAAAGAGGCATATATTAAATGTAGTGGTGGTCAAATAATAAATATGAAAAACAGGCTTGTTTGTCCTAAGGATTTACAGTATGGCAAAGTAAACAGAGTGAAACAGGAAAGAGAACAGATCGAAAGCATATTCTTCAAAGATTCAAATTACCATATTTGTATGATTTCCAATAATATATCAAGGAAATTAACTTTTGAGATTTTAGATATGGATGTAATATATAGGAAAATTGAAGGTTTGATTTCATGATAAACGTGATATTCCCAAAAATAACTTGATTTTTGTAACCGATCATAGGCTTCTTTTATGTCGAAGTATGCGACATAAGGGAAGTCTGTTTTTTGTTTTATAGTTTACTCTTAATAGTGACAGTCCTTTGTATGGAATCTATTGACCTTCCATTTCGGATTTATATGGTAAGGTTTTAGCTTTAGTAAGGAAAATATTGCAAAAAAAACAGCCCTGTGTGTCCAGAGCTGATCAGATTCTACTATTATTATTTATAGATTTTTACTTTAACGGTTTTTCTGCCCCAATTGATAGCTTTTGAGTGAGAAGAGTAGAAGACGTCAATTTTATTACCTTTGATTGCGCCGCCTTTATCTGCCGCAATGGCATCCCCGTATCCTTCTACATGAACTTTTGTTCCAAGTGGAATGACTTTAGGGTCGACTGAGATGGCTTTTACGTTAGGGTTTTTCTTTAAGTTAAGACCCGATGCTGTAATCCCGCTGCAGCCTTTGCAGTTCGCTGTGTAAGCTGTTGCCTTCACCGTGATCGTTTTATATTTTTTTGATGATGATGATGTTTTAGCTTTAGGTTTAGCGGCGGTCGATGTTTTCTTGACCTTTAAAACTTGTTTTGGATGGATGTTATCTTTTTTCAGGTTGTTCCAACTTTTGAGTTGATTGACTGTTATATTATGTTTATTGGCGATACCCCATAGTGTGTCGCCGCTTTTAACTTTGTATGTAGTAGTAGCAGCCGATGAAACTCCGGAAAAACTAAATACCAAAAAGAAAGCAGTGAATAATGGAAGTAGTATTTTTTTCAAAATGAATAGTCTCCTTTGTTTTAAATCGTAGACTTAGAATAACAGGTCTTTATGACAATAATGTTTCGGTGGAATAGTAATTGTGTTACAAAAAGGTTTCCCTTGATAAATAAATGTAATATAAACTAGGTCAAAAGGACTTGTCTAATAAATGTAAATATATTATTTATTATGTCAGTATAAGCGTATTTTTGTTAAATAGTGTTGCTATAATGGCGTATCCTGTTTAATGAGGTAATATATGGATGTTTAATCCCTGGTTTTAAAGTCCTGTATATTTTGTAAAAAAACAACGCAATAATAGACGATTGAATGCTGTTTATTTTAGTAGGAGAGGATATGCGGAACATGAAAAAAGCCGACATCTATGTGATGCCGGCTTAGACTAGACAAACTCGATGAAAATCAAGTCTGTCTATAGTTTTTATGAGGGTTTGTAAAGCTTCGAACGTCGATTTCCACTCCAGGCACTCGCTTTCCGCGGGCGGTCCGTGAGCCTCCTCGGCGCCTTTGCGCCTGCGGGGTCTCCCTTGGACACGCTTTTCCCGCAGGAGTCTCGCACCTTCCGTTCCAATCAACTTTGTTTTGAAATTTAGATAAACCCCTTTTGTTTACAAACTCAGCCGGCATCTATGTGAAGCCGGCTTTTTTTCATGAAATGGTTTAATTTAAAATAAATTCAGAAGCGAAATCGACTAGCATTTTTTGATAGACTGCTACCGATTCAAGATTGACGCATTCCCTATCTCCATGCCAGTTCTCACCTTTTGGTCCGAATTCAATCGCTGGGATATCATATGCCGCAAAAAAGACGGTATCTGCGGAGCCGTGCTGTCCAAAAATGACAGCGTCTTGCTTCGTGTTTCTTTCGATAATCGGACGGAGCAGAGTGATGAATGGGTCTGACTCTTCGGTTTTTACAGGTTTACTGTACATATTAAGGTGGACATTATTTCCTGTCACACTTTCGATCTGAGCAAGGATATCTTCCATTGTTTGCGTAGGGAGATAGCGAATATCAAGACTTAGCAAACAGGCATCCGGTACCTTATTATAGACCTCCCCGCCTTTTATTTTTGCTAGGTTAAGTGAAGGGGAAGAGTAAAGGGGAGTATGATCCCGGGTGAAAGGAAGTTCCTTTATTTTTTGATAAAGATCATAGGCCTTTTCAATTGCATTCACGCCTTCCCATGGACGGCTTCCGTGTGCGGATTTGCCGGATACTTCAATATCGAGACGAAGGGCACCCTTTGCCTGGAGCCCGATTCCCAATTGCGTCGGTTCGGCACAGATCACAAAGTCCCCTCTATAACCATGTTTCGCTAAATATCCGGAACAGTTCAAACCGCCAATCTCTTCATCCGATACGATCTGAAGCTGGATTTTCAAACCTAATTCCTTATCTTTCAGTTCGGTAAATGCACACATCATCCCTGCAACACCGGCTTTCATATCGGCTGTCCCGCGTCCATATAAGTTTCCTTCATGAACCTCAGGGAAAAATTGATCCGGCGTTCCGCTGACAACATCGACATGGCCATTCCAAATTAGGGTTTTATCTCCGCTGCCAATCTCGCTTACAAGCATCTTATAACCGTTATTTACGATCACATTCACGGTAAGTCCTTGATCTTTAAGCCAGTTTGCACAGTAATCAACTGCCTGGTTAGCTCCTTCTTTCGATGAACTGTCGATAGATACTAAATCTTTAAGTAACTCGATGAGCAAAAAGAAAACCTCCTAAAAATATGCATACTATGATTATATATACCCTTTCTTAGGAAGGGTTAACTTAAAATTTTTTTCCTGTTAAATAACGTTTAGCACTTTCATCCTCTGGGGTATGTAAAGGGGGAGCGACAATTTACATTCTTTAAGGAGGATGATAGATATGGATAAACGTATAATTGGTGTATATGAAACTGGAGAAGAAGCTATAAAGGCTGTTGAGTCATTACAGGCCCAAGGATATGATCGTGAAGATATTTCAGTGGTAGCTAAAGATAAAGAAGAATTAAATGCAGTTAATGAAGAAACGGGTACAAAAGTTGAGGAGGGGCTCGCAGCTGGTGCGGCGACCGGAGGTATTTTGGGCGGTGCTGCCGGATTATTAGCTGGTGTGGGTGCGTTGGCGATTCCGGGAATCGGACCGGTACTGGCAGCTGGACCGCTTGCTGCAACATTAGCCGGAGCGGCTGTAGGTGCTGGTACAGGAGGATTGGCCGGTACATTAATCGGTATGGGCATACCTGAAGACGAGGCGAATCGTTATGAAGCGGATGTAAAGAGTGGCAAGCTGCTTGTGTTAGTTGATTCGGATGCGAGAAAAACCAGTTCTTCTTACTCAGGAATAACGGAAACCGATGAAACGCTAACGAACGGTAGAAGAACTCTATAGGTCGTAAGTTA
Organism: Peribacillus frigoritolerans; assembly: GCF_040250305.1. Taxonomy (NCBI): domain Bacteria; kingdom Bacillati; phylum Bacillota; class Bacilli; order Caryophanales; family Bacillaceae; genus Peribacillus; species Peribacillus frigoritolerans. The sequence goes on from NZ_CP158190.1 coordinate 590,093, forward strand.
AAAAAGGACGGATCCCTTAGGATCCGTCTTTTTTTTGATTAGAATGTGAACTTCTTTATTTCTTTGTGCATTTCCTGGGATAGGGCATCCAATTCACTAGCCAGGGAATTTAATTGTTCCATGGAAGCATTCGTTTGTTCTACGGAAGCAGATACTTCTTCAGTTCCTGCGGCAGTTTCCTGACTGATCGAATTTAATTTTTCTGCATTGCTCGCCATCCGTGTGACCTCGTTTACCATATCGTTCATCATCTTTTTGATTTCGTCAAAATTGCTGAATGTGTTCGCGATGATGGATGCAATGTGACTGAAGGCATTTTCCGTATCCGTTACAGAAGTATCCTGAAGATGGATTTTTTGATTGACTTGATCAATCAAATGAACGGTATTTGTTGTATCGGTTTGCATCGCTTGAATGATTTCAGAGATTTCTTTCAGTGAGTTTTCCGTCTGTTCGGCCAATTTCTTAACTTCATCGGCAACAACTGCAAACCCTTTTCCGTGCTCACCAGCCCTGGCTGCTTCGATGGCAGCATTAAGAGCGAGTAAATTCGTTTGTCCTGCAATCCCGCTTATGGTCTTTACGATCGCACTAATATCATTGGAGCGTGCATCCAATGATTTGACTGCCGTACTCATCTTATTGGATATTTGGGACGTTTCATTGAATTGTTGTTTCAGGCCTTGCACTTGAGTGATTCCGTTTTCAGAAGCCTTGAACATATTTTCGGATTCCGTGGCCATTTTGCCCGTTTGCGCCTCAAGATCATTGATTTTGTCAGCCAATAGCTTTACGGCCACTTCGTTATTCTGCCCGACTTCGATTTGGTCTATGGCTCCGGCTGCTATTTGTTCCATCGTCATGGCCACCTCGTTAGCTGCCGCTGAATTTTCATCGGCACTAGCCACTAGCGTCATGGAGGAATCCGATACTTTATCGGAAAGGTTGTTGACAACCCCTAACATATGACTCATATTCCTGGTCATTAAGCTGGTATCTTCTGCAAGTTGGCCTATCTCATCTTTCCTTGAAATGGAATTCCTGGAGGTGAAATCACCGTTAGCCATTTTCCGTATGGATTCCTGCAGCTTTTTAATGGGATTCGTTAAAGAACGGGTGATGAAGATGGCAGATAGTGCAGTGACGGTAAAGACGATCAACAGTGTGATGATATTATCGATTATCATCGGGTTTGCACGGACGAGCACTTCGTTTTCATCCATTACCCCTGCTATTCTCCATCCGGTTGTAGGATTTGTGGCGTATCCGACGATCCTGCTTTTCCCTTCAAATTCCTCGATCATTGAACCGGATTCACTTTTCATTTTTTTGAAAATATTTTCCTTTGATATATCCTGTTGAATTTTTTCCTTGTCTGGATGGGTAACGAATGACCCTTTCTTATCCAGCAAAACCGTATAGCCCGTTTCGCCGAATTTCGTTTGATTGACCATTGTGATCAATGTATCGATCGAGATGTCGACACCGAGCACGCCTACTAATTCATTACGATCATCATATACAGCTTTTGCTGCAGTAATGACAAGTGTATCCGTCGCCTTATCAATATAAGGTTCCGTCCAAATGGTCTTGTTTTTTTGTTTCAATGCGGATTGATACCAGTCCCTTTGTCTTGGATCGAAGTCAGTCGGCAATTCAGCTTTTGGGAATATTAATGTTTTTCCATCTTTCTCCGTGCCAAGGTATAAACCATTTATTTCAGAACTGCTTGATTGTGTATGGGAAAACTCATCCATTATGGATTCGGGGTTCTTATCATAAGTACTCATGATAGGATACTTACCGATCCTATCCAATTGACTTTCCGTTTTTTGAAAGAAGATTTCGAAAGAATCGTTCATTGACTTGACTTGCTCTTCAGTCGTTCCGGTAAATTCCTTGGTCGTCAACTCGATACTATTTTTATAGCTCATGTAAGAGATGGCCATTCCGCTTAACATGATCAAAGCTAAAAAAGGAATCAATATTTGTTTTTTTAGCGAATTAAAATACCAGTCTGTTAGTCTTTTCATATGTACAATTCTCCTTATATACCTCGAATTAATTTAGGCTTCTATAGATATTTCGGTCTGCTTTGACTTTTTTGAAGTTTCTAGTTAGAAAATTCCCAATATTAATTTTGAGGTGAGTGGGCGACATATATTCAAGGTATGAGGAGGATATAGAGGATAAAAAAAGAGCTGACTGCCGTAGTCAACTCTTTCATTCAATGATAACTATTCGACTTGGATATTTTTTGTCCTGTCCATATACCATGTGTAAAACTCGTCTGCATATTCAACGGATACATCTTGGAGCTTTGTATGGTGTACAGGCTTGGAGCGGTTGATCGTTTCAATTGTGGCAAGCCCGAAAAGCTTTTGCAGCTTCGAACGTTCCACCTCAATTTGAATGACCTTGCTTCTTTTGGTTATGAATAGTGATGTTTCCAAACTTCCGGATTTGAACTGAATGAACTCATCATTTATTAAGTAACGGCTATTTTTGTAATTGATTATTCTCAATGTATAAATGAGAACGAGTAGAATCAGTGAGATATACAATAGGGAGGGGTTGAAATAATAGATCGCCAATGTTGTGAGAATCCAGAAAAAGCTGGGCCGCAGCATTCGGATTTTGAAGGCCTGTTTCGATAGTGACTTCATTGACCGTTCCACTTTATAAGCGGGTAAAATCTCTTCTACCATCCCATATGCCCGTTCAATTGATAAAAAAGGATAGAGGGTGTTCGTTTCCAGCTCTTCATCACCGGTGCTTCCTGCACTGATCAGTTTCACTTCTGCCAACCCTAGCAATCTTTTAATGATTGATTGGGTGATTTCGACTGCTTGTACTTTTTCTTTCCGAATGGAAAAAGCGGATTCGTCCAGTACGCCTTTCTTGATATATATGCGCTCGTGATCCGATGAAATTTCATATTTTCCATATTTAACGAATGTGGAAACGATTCCGAAGGCAACGGCGACACATATGAGGCCTGCAATAACGATGGTAATGATCCACCATGTATCCAATAACTTGGCAAGAAACCCTTCGGCATTCTCCAAATCGATAAAATCATCGAGTGTATTATATAACGTAGCCAATATCGGGATAAGAGCCAGGAAGCTGAGTGATGTAAAGGAAGCTTTCAGAACATCTTGTTTGCTTGGCGTGAAGTGGATTGTTTTTTCATTGGCTGGTTCCATATCCTCAGCAATTCGTTCTTCGGGAATATCCGCTTCTATTACCGGAAGTTCCTGTTTTGAAGCATATTCCCCCTCAAGCCGTTCGGCCTCTTTTCGGGAAATCATCTCGAAAGGTACGCTACCCTGATCACCAGTCATCCCGGTTTCGAATGTTAAAGAGGTCAATCTGAAAATCTTATGAAATAACGTCGTGCGTTGCTGGACATTCTGAACCTTATGAAGCGGGACAGTTCGATACGATTTCGAGACAAGCCCTGAAGTAATATATAAGGTCCCATCTTTGATTTGGTATTTATATGTATACCATTTAAGGATGACAGAAATGACTTTCCAAATCAGATAAACTAGAAAGCCGATTTGGAGTACCTTCATATACATCTTTTCAGAACCGAAATTCAGGACATAAAGCATGATTATAAAAAATACATTCCCTTTCAGCAATTTCCAAAATTCGAAAGGGATTTTGATAGGGTGTAATCGTTTTGCTTGTTCTTCCATCATTAATCCACTTCCTTAATTTTTGCGAAATGGGCAATTTTATCTCGTAATTCATACGCCTCTTTCTCGGGGATCGCTGGTATGTCATGAGAATCGCCCATTGTACCGATGCTTAGGGAATAAAGGTTGTATTTTCGCAAAAACGGTCCTTGGTTCAATTTGACGGATTGAACCTTCGTCATCGGAATGAGTTCATGCGTTTCACTCCAGGCTCCACGTCTTGTTTGAATGAACTCTTCGTTCACGTCGTAACGCCAATACTTTTGCAATAGTATCGGTTCAATGAAGATGGACCAGATAGCATGGAAAAAAGATAATACGATAAGTCCGTTTAAAATCCATCCAATCCATTCTTTCCAAGTGAAATAATCATCAACAAATAATAGGGTGCCAAGGACGGCGAGGATAATGAGATTGGTAATGGCTTCAGTCATCCGCCACACCTTCACTGATTCTTTGGATATTTTCTTCGTTGGTGGCTGTATCTTGGAATACATATATTCACTCCTTACTATGTCTTTATACTTATACGGATTATCTTGCAAAAAAGTTCCCTATTATAAGTACATGTAAAGAAATTATGCAGCCGCATACCATGGAGTGGCGGCCGAATAATCCTGCAGTTTCCCGAGTATGTATAAATAAGGAGTTTTCTAGTGGATCTTTTCTTTTTATATGACCGAAAAATGGACAAGATAGAAGTGGTGAGTTTCTAGAGTGGGAGTGATAGGTTTGACGTATAAAAGGAAGTTGGGTTTTATATTTTTCCTGTTTTTGATTTGTTTTTTTAATGGAGAATCGATGCAGGCTGCGAATGATGATGAAAACCTAGGGCAGGAAATTCAACGAATATTGGAGCATTCGCCAGGATTGGCTGGGGCGTTGACGGGAATTTCCATCCGTTCAGCTGAAACGGGGGAAATGATTTATGAACAGGGGTCGCAAACGAGATTGCGGCCTGCTTCGAACCTTAAGCTTTTGACTGCAGCAGCTGCGCTGGAAACTTTAGGGGAAGATCATGCTTTTCAAACGGAACTATACATAAAAGGAGTGCAGGTTGGCCAGGTTCTGCAGGGCAATGTATACCTGAAGGGAAAAGGAGATCCTACATTATTGGAAAAGGATTTTGATGAACTGGCAGCTTCACTGAAGCACAGGCAAGTTAAGTTCGTTCACGGGGATCTTATAGGCGATGATTCTTGGTATGATGATGTTCGTTATTCCCAAGACTTAGTTTGGAGCGATGAACAGGAATATTACGGTGCAGCCGTTTCGGCTTTAACCGCTTCCCCGAATGAAGATTACGATACCGGTACCATCATTCTGGAGATGACCCCTGGGGAAAAGGCTGGGAAGAGGGCAACGGTGAAGCTTGAGCCGGAAACCGATTACGTGAAGGTCATCAATAAAACGAAAACTGTATCGGCAGACGCTAATAACAAAATTGAAGTCGAACGGTCTCATGGCACACAAGTCATTACGGTTTCCGGGACCATTCCGGAGCATTCCGGTGTGACCAAAGAGTGGATTTCGGTGGAAGATCCCACAGGATATGCGCTGAGCCTATTTGAAAAATCAATGAAGGAACATGGAATTAAAGTGTTGGGAAAAAGGAAAAAAGGGAAAACGCCACTAGGAGCGGACATGATTGCCACTCATCAGTCCATGCCGCTTTCACAGCTGCTTATTCCTTTCATGAAATTGAGCAATAACAGCCATGCCGAGGTTTTGGTAAAGGAAATGGGCAAAGAGGCAGAAGGGGAGGGAAGCTGGAAGGATGGTTTGGAGGTTACTCGAAATCAGCTGAAGAGTATGGGTCTCGATATGCAAACGATCATGATGCGTGATGGATCTGGAATTTCCCAAGTCAATATGATTCCAGCGAATGAAATAACGAAGCTGCTGTATGCCGTTCAGGAAAAAACGTGGTTTCCTGCTTACTTGAATGCTTTACCGATTGCAGGCAACGAAAATCGGATGGTGGGCGGTACGCTTAGAAAGAGGATGAAAGGGACACTTGCAGCCGGGAATGTTCGTGCGAAAACAGGAACGATTTCAGGAACGAGCTCCTTATCAGGATATGTGACGACCAAAAAAGGGGAAAAAATCATATTTTCAATCATCTTGAATAATTTTGTCGAAGAAAAAGGCATTACGGCAATCCAGGATAAAATAGCCGTAATGCTCGCAGAACAGGAAAACCTATTGGGAAGCGGCCATTAGTATCCATGGAAAGCTAAGTTGAAGTTCAGGATCTGCGAGAAACAGGTCGGCATCAGCCAAATCATTTTTATATAGTTTCCCAAACGACTGTTAGTGAGACGCCTTTAATCCAAGAGTATACCCTGTCCAGCTTACTTCTGTTGGAAGAATCTTAAGCATTTTTCTTTAGTGAAGGACCTAATCTATTATTTGTTTGAAACAAGGTCCATATCGAAAATTGGATTATATTAAATAACAGTACCCTTTATCTTAGTTTTTTCATTTTATCCACTCAAGGAAGGAATTTAAGGGAGGATGAATAGAAATAAGTAGTATAGGGGGAATGCTTATGAACTTTCCAACACTTAATGGACCGTATACGATTAGCAGTCTTATAGCTGAAATTCACAAAATTTCCAAAGAACGATCTCTCTATATATTGGCCATAGATGGCCGGGGCGGGTCTGGAAAAAGTACACTCGCTGCCAGTATCCAAGCAGAATGTCCGGGCAGCGCGGTCGTACATATGGATGACTTTTATTTGCCGTCTTCGGATAGGGTTCAACTGCCTCCATCCCAAAAGGCGATTGGAGCGGATTATGATTGGGAACGGGTTAGTAACCAAATCCTAAAACCGCTTACAGAGGGGAAAGAAGCAAGATATCAAAGGTATGATTGGGAAACGGACACTATGGCCGAATGGCATGAGGTTCCTGCTGGGGGCCTTGTCATTATAGAAGGAACTTATTCTATCCGTAAAGAATTGGCAGGGTATCATGATTTCACGATTTGGGTGGAATGTCCCCGTGATCAGCGTTTGAAACGTGGCCTTGAGCGGGATGGTGAAGATGCGCGTCAAATGTGGGAGGATAATTGGATGGTTCATGAAGATCTCTATGTGGGTGCGCAAAGGCCTCAAGAAGGAGCGAATCTTGTTGTGGACGGAACGAGCTGAGTCAGAGGATATTTTAATTGTAAGGGTTTACCTATAAAATAGATTGTATGTTTAGATAAATTTCTGGGGAGCCGGAAACAGGGGGGAAACTATGTTTACTAATGAAGAACAAGCTGCTGTATATAAAGCCATTTATAACCGAAGGGATATCAGGAGTTTTTTGCCAAAGCCCATTTCAAAGGATATACTCCGCAGAATTTTGGATGCTGCACATCATGCGCCATCTGTAGGATTCATGCAACCTTGGAGTTTCATCGTGATTTCATCTCAGGAAACCAAGAACAGTTTGGCATGGGCAGCGGATAAAGAAAGAAGGGCACTCGCTATTCATTATGAAGGAGGTAAAGAAAATAAGTTTCTTAGTTTGAAAGTGGAAGGGTTAAAAGAAGCACCATACACCATTTGTGTTACATGCGACCCGACACGGGGAGGCTCCCATGTTTTAGGGAGGAACTCCATTCCGGAAACCGATATTCTATCCACGGCCTGCGCAATTCAAAATATGTGGCTGGCTGCCTGTGCGGAAGGATTGGCAATGGGATGGGTAAGCTTTTATAAGAAAAATGATATTCGTGATATTTTGGAGATTCCGCCGCATATAGAACCCGTTGCACTCCTGTCGATTGGCTATACGGATCAATATCCGGATAAACCCATCCTTGAACTTGCTAATTGGGAAAAAAGAAGGCCGATGGATGAACTTATTTTCGAGGATAAATGGGGTAATAAATAAAACGATATATTAAGATTCCAAAAAAAAGCCCCTGGTTCAGGGGTTTTTGGTTGTGATGAAAATATAAAAGACTCTACGAAAGATACATCTTTTGAAAGAGTCTTTTTAAAAATTTGGTTTGATTTTAAAATCTACGCCGTTTTGAAGATCCCGGTATACCGAGATCTTCACGGTATTTTGCAATAGTGCGGCGGGAGATCTTCGTTCCTTCATTTTCGAATATTTGACAAAGTTTCTGATCTGAAAAAGGCCTTATCTTATCTTCATCGGCAATCAACACCTTTATTTTTTCTTTGATGGTGGTCGTTGATTCGGTTGCTTGGCTGTTCACGCGGTGTAACCCTCTAGTAAAGAAGTTCTTTAGTTTAAAGAGGCCATGCGGCGTCTGGATATATTTATTGCTCGTCGCCCTGCTGATCGTTGATTCATGAAGCTGAAGTTTTTCCGAAATGTCTTTCAGTGTCATTGGTTTTAATCCCGTAATTCCCTTCATGAAAAACTCTCGCTGCTCGTCCACGATTGACGCTGTCACTTTGTAAAGTGTCATTTGCCTTTGTTCAAGCCCTTTTAAAAGTAATTGGGCATCATTTATGTGCCCTTTTATATAATCTTTAGCTGGATTAACAGAATTCATAGCAACGTGGTTCTTGTAGTAAGGATTGATGGAAAGTTTAGGTGTGCAGCTATCGTTGACCGTTATCAGAAAACCTTCTTTATCTTTTTCCACGTAAACGTCCGGCACGATGTAATGAGTCATATCATCGGAAAAGTGACTGACTGGACGTGGGTTTAACGTACGGATGAAATCCGAGGCCTCTTGTACTTCCTGAACGGTCACTTGGTAAAGGCCGGCAATTTTCCTGTAGCGTTTTTCTGCTAAATCCGTTAAATGCTTTTTAACGATCTTATACGCCAATTCATTGTAATCCTCATGCCCACGCAGCTGAATGAGTAAACAGTCGGTCAGATCTTTAGCCCCGACTCCAATGGGCTCAAGGGACTGCAATACTTGAATCATACTTTCGATTACTTCCACGGACACGGAAAAATGCGAGGCAGCCCATTTGGCATCCAATTCAAGAAATCCATATTCATTTAAGTTCCCAATCAAGAATTGGAGAATTCTCTTTTCAAAAGCTTTCAACGAACTTAGTAAACTCAATTGTTCCAGTAAATGGCTTTCCAGTGTTTCTGTGTTGATTGAATAATTGTTGATAGGGTTGTAATCATTGTCTCCGTTGAAACTTTTACTTTTAGAGGACCGTATCTGAGAATTTATTTTATGTGTATGAATGCTGGATTCAGAAAGTGATGCGAGGGGTTCTTTAAAGCTAATTTCGAGAACGGGATTTTCGTAAGCCTGTAGGTTCAGGAAATCTATCAGTTCATGGGTGGAGTATTGAAGGATATTGATCGATTGCTGTAATTCAGGGGTTAATGACAATTTCAATGTTTGTTTTTGGTACAGTTCAAATCCTACCTGCATATATATCAACTTCTTTCGTTTAGATTAACATAGCGGTTCAAAAGGAATGGAAAAATATTAAGATGATAATAATACAAATCTTCCGAAAATTCAACATTCTGTGTCAGGTTTTATAACATTGATCAGAAAATAAAGAGGGGGATTCAATTTGTGTAAATTAATATTTAATTTAATGAATAGGTATCGAGTGATTCAAATTCGAATTGAATGATTCGTATATGAATCGACACACGCTCCTAATGATTCATCTATGAATCGTTTTAACTTGAATACCTTTAATATAAGGCTCATATAATTTGGCATGCATCTTGCTATATCTATATATATAAATATAAAAAATTAACTAGCTTGAAAAAAATCCATACATGAGAAGGGTGTTTTTTACATGATTAAAGAAACGACGGGTATTCAGGAATTAATCGATTTGGATAAAAAGCATTTTATCCATCCGACTACGGCAATCGAACAACAGCAGGCAGATGGTCCAAGTTTCATCTTTAAGGAAGGAAAGGGAATATATCTTACGGATGTAACGGGCAGGACTGTCATTGATGGCATGGCTTCACTTTGGAATGTGAATATTGGACATGGACAAGAAGAGATGGCTGAAGTCGCGAAGGAACAAATGGCGAAGTTAGCTTTCACCTCAAGTTTCGCCACTTTCAGCAATGAGCCGGCAATCCGTTTAGCGGCCAAAATCGCTTCCATCGCGCCTGGGGATTTAAATGCAGTTTTCTTCACTTCAGGTGGATCGGAGTCGAATGATACGGCTATCAAGCTTGCTCGACATTACTGGCTTTTGAAAGGGCAGCCTAATCGTCAAAAAATCATTTCCCGCTCGAAATCTTATCATGGAGTGGCAATGGGAGCCACAAGTGCGACTGGCCTGAAACCGTTCCGAGACTTCACGAATTCAATCGCACCGGATTTTTACCATGTAGACGGTTCCTCCATTGAGGAGTTGCGTAAGGTCATAGAACAGGAAGGACCGGAAACGATTGCGGCATTTATCGCTGAACCGATTCAAGGGGCCGGTGGCGTGAACCTTCCTCCTGAAGGCTATTTTAAGGAAGTAAGGGAGATTTGTAATGAATACGGTATTTTAATGGTGACGGATGAAGTCATTACAGGTTTCGGAAGAACAGGGACTTATTTTGGGATTGAGCACTTTGGTGTTGTACCTGATATGATGTGCTTTGCAAAAGGTGTGACAAGCGGATATGCACAGTTAGGCGGGGTCGTCCTGAATGATAAGATGCATCAGGATTTCATTGCCCTTTCAAAAGGCACGCTTTTACACGGCTACACATACAGTGGCCATCCTATGGCTTGTGCGGTTGCTTTGAAAAATATTGAAATAATTGAACGTGAAAACCTGATAGAAAACTCTAAACAGCGTGGTGAAGAGTTGCTTGCCGGCTTTAAGAAGCTTCAAAGCAAACATCCGATTGTTGGTGATGTCAGGGCACTTGGATTAATTGGAGGCATCTCCATCGTAAAGGACAAACAAACAGGCGAAGGATTTGAGACACAGCTTGCTCCAAGGCTGGTTGCTGAAGCGGCGAAAAATGGTTTGATTTGCCGGTCTGTTACGTTTGATCAAGATACACTCGTATTCGCACCGCCTTTAATCATTACTAAAGCGGAAGTCGAAAGAATAATTGAAATCCTTGATGAGACATTTACTGCTGTCGAAAAAGAAATTTTATAAGAGGTGAAAGTGATGGTCATGACGGAAACGCTGAAAAAGAAATTATTCATTAATGGTAAATGGAAAGAAGCTGAAAAGTTCACGACACTAAAGTCTCCTTATAGCGGGGAAGTTCTAGCGGAGATTCCTTCGGCAAGCCTTGAAGATGTCGAGTTGGCAATAGAATCAGCCTATCAAGCTAGAAAAACAATGGCAGCTTTACCTAGTCATAAACGTGCTGCCATACTTGAAAAGCTTGCGAGCCTTTTGGAAAGCCGCAAAGATGAGGCAGCTGAAATAATTGCTAAAGAGGCAGCGAAACCGATTAAAACGGCAATGGTTGAAGTATCCCGGACGATTGCCACATATAAATTTGCAGCAGAGGAAGCAAAACGGATTCATGGAGAAACATTGACGATGGATGCTACAGCTGACGGAGAAGGAAGAATAGGATACACAGTCCGTGAGCCTCTTGGTGTCGTGGGTGCAATTACGCCTTTTAATTTTCCGATGAACCTGGTTGCCCATAAAGTAGGCCCGGCGATTGCTGCCGGAAATACACTTGTCCTGAAACCTGCGAGCCAAACACCGCTATCTTCGCTATTTCTAGCTGAACTATTAGCCGAAACGGATTTGCCGGCAGGTGCGTTTAATTTAGTTACCGGAAGCGGCTCGGTAATCGGTGATAAATTAGTCACCGATGCACGGGTGAAGAGCATTTCATTTACCGGAAGTCCGGCTGTCGGAATCGGGATCCGTAATAAGGCTGGGTTAAAGAAAGTGAGTCTTGAACTAGGTTCGAATGCGGCTGTCATCGTTGATAAAGGGATTAATATCGATAAAATCATCCAACGCTGTGTATCGGCAGCATTCGCTTTTCAAGGGCAGGTCTGTATTTCCTTACAGCGTGCATATGTTCATGAAGAGGTATATGATGAGTTCGTCAAAAAATTCACAGAAGCAACGAAGGACTTGAAACTTGGAGATTCTTTGGACCCGTCAGTGGATATTTCGGCATTGATCAGCGCTGGCGATGTACAGCGAAGCCTGGATTGGATCGGTGAGGCTAAACAACACGGTGCGATTGTTGCGGCAGGAGGCAAATCTGAAGGAAATATCCTGCATCCCACTGTTTTGCTGGAAGTGGATGCAATGCTTAAGGTATCTTGCCAGGAAGTCTTCGCTCCAATTGTTTTGATCAATAAGGTTTCTTCCGTTGAGGAAGCGATTGACTTGGTCAATGATTCCGAATTCGGATTGCAGGCCGGGATTTACACGGAAAATATCAATCTGGCTCTTTCTGCCGCAGAAAAATTGGAAGTCGGCGGTGTTATCATTAATGATATCCCAACTTACCGTGTCGACAACATGCCATATGGCGGAGTCAAAAAAAGCGGAACTGGCCGCGAAGGGCTAAAATATGCCATTGAAGAAATGACGGAAATGAAATTGGTCATTATTAACCGGAATTAATCAGAAAAGAGGTGAGCAGCTGCTCATCTCTTTTTTTCTATGAATCTTGAAAGAGTTTGGCCCATGAGTTATGCAAAAATGAATAGGTAATTCACGACTGAATTTAAATGAGACAGGAAAGGGCAAAAAACCGTGAGTTACCTAATATTTCAAACTGGCATGAATCTTGCTCATATCTAATATATAGGTAGATAACTTAAAATCGAGGAGGAAATTACATGCAGGAAACATTGCAAAATAACAAGAAAAAAGACGGAACGGGAGCACTGGACTTAAAGATGTTCATCAATGGGGAATGGGTGAATTCGACTTCAGGTGAGAAGAGGGATGTATTGAATCCGGCTACAGGGGAAGTTATTGCCAAAGCTGCGGAAGGAACACAGGAAGATGTGGATGCAGCGGTCGAGGCAGCAAAATATGCTTTCTATGAAGGTGGTTGGTGGGGAACTCCTGCAGTGGAAAGAGCTCGCATTTTATTCAAAATAGCCGACAAAATAGAAGAAAAAGCTGAAGAACTAGCTGCGTTGGAAACATTGGATAATGGGAAACCATTGCGTGAGGCTCGTTATGATATCGCTGATTCAGCAGCCTGTTTTAGATATTATGCAGGATTGGCTACAAAACCGACAGGTCAGACTTTTGAAGTTCCTGACGGCCAGCAAGCGATGGTCGTAAGGGAACCGATCGGTGTATGCGGGCAGATCGTTCCATGGAATTTCCCACTAATGATGTCAGCCTGGAAACTGGCTCCGGCGCTAGCAGCAGGAAATTCCGTTGTATTCAAACCATCTGAGATCACTCCGGTGACAGCGGTCAAACTATTTGAAATCATGGATGAAGTCGGATTGCCAAAGGGTGTCGCAAACCTTGTGTTAGGAGCAGGGCCAGTTGTCGGACAAGCCATTGCCGAACATGAGGAAATCGATAAAGTAGCCTTTACAGGAGGAACGGCAACAGGACGTAAGATCATGGAGGCTTCACTTGGTAACCTAAAGAAAGTGACATTGGAGCTCGGCGGGAAATCGCCTAATATCGTATTTGCGGACTCTGACTTTGAGACTGCAGTTGATTATGCTCTATACGGGATTTTCTGTAATCAAGGACAAGTGTGCTCAGCAGGCTCCCGTTTACTATTGGAAGAGTCCATTTACGATCAGTTCATTGCAAGTCTTACTGCGAAGGCGAAAAAGATCAAAGTAGGTTCAGGTTCTGATGAAAACAGCCAGATGGGACCTATCGTTTCAGAAGCCCATATGAACAAAATATTATCGTATATCCAAATCGGAAAAGAAGAAGGTGCCAAATTAATCGTCGGTGGAAATCGAATTAAAGAAGAAGGCATGGATAAAGGTTACTTTGTCGAACCTACTATTTTTGTTGATACGACACCGGACATGCGGATTGTGCAGGAAGAAATTTTTGGACCGGTGCTTGTCGTTCAAAAATTCAAGGATGAAGCGGAAGCTCTTCGACTTGCCAATGATACGAAATATGGTTTAGCGGGAGCGGTGTTCACTAATGATATCGCAAAAGCATACCGTGTCATTAAAAAAGTGCGTGCCGGCATCACATGGATTAACTCATATCATCCAACTTATAACGAAGCCCCTTGGGGAGGGTTCAAGCAAAGCGGAAATGGACGCGAACTGGGAACTTTCGGTTACGAAGCTTATACGGAAGTGAAGCAAATCAATAACAACTTGGATATCCAGCCAACAGGCTGGTTTGATGCAGAGTAAATAGCTTGACGAAAAGGCTGCTCCTTGGGGAACAGCCTTTTTTGGTGGAATCGGAGATATATTCTTGAAAATCGCAGATAAAACTCCGGAATCGGAGATATAATCAGGAAAATCGCAGTTATAATTCCGGACTCGGAGATATAATCCGGAAAATCGTAGATATAATTCCGGAATCGGAGATATAACGCCGGAATCGTAGATATAATCCGAAAAATCGCAGATAAAACTCCGAAATCGGAGATATAATCCGGAAAATCGCAGATAAAACTCCGGAATCGGAGATATATTCTTGAAATCGCAGATATAACTCAGAAATCGAGATATAATCCGGAAAATCGCAGATATAATTCCGGAATCAGAGATATAATCCGGAAAATCGCAGATATAACTCAGAAATCAGAGATAAAACTCCGAAATCGGAGATATAATCCGAAAATCGCAGCTATATTCAAAGATTGCTCAACGTTGATCTACTCTTGTTGGACTTTTTCGAGATCGACCCGCCCTGAGAAGAAAACGGCGCCATTACCCATATCCGCGAGGCGATCTGGGGTAAGGGAATTGATGTGTTGCTTTGTTTCGGGCGTATTCTGCCACAAGCCTTGGCTGACAAGAACGCCTGGTAACACATTTTCACCGGGAGCAGCGGTAAGCAAACATTCACCGCGACCGTTCCAGATTTTTACGATATCTCCTGGGGCTATCCCCATAGTTTTGGCATCAGCGGCATTCATGTGCAGTTTCGGTTCCTTTTCCATGGAGATATGTTTGGCATTATTTGAAAAGGTTGAATTCAAGAAATTGTGATTAGGTGCCGGAATGAATAAAAATGGCAGATCGCTGTCTTTAATGATTGGCGTATATGTTGGCAAAGGCTCGTATCCATCCCGCTTCATCCGTTCGGAATAAAGTTCGATTTTACCGCTTGGTGTCGGGAGTTTGCCTGGGAACATCGGCCGCATTTTGGCTTTGACAAATTGATTCCTTGAAAGGGAGTCATAGGTTATGCTTTCCAAATGCGGGTTGTCGGGAAAGTCCAGAGCCTGCCGTATCATATCTTCCTCTGAATCTCTAAATGCTTGTTCCCCAAATCCCATTCCAACAGCCAACAGTTTGAACAATTCAACATTCGATTTCGATTCGCCATATTTTTCGACTACAGGCTTTTGTATTTGGACGTAATTATGCCAGTATGAATTATAAAAATCCTCCGTTTCATAAGATGATGTGGCAGGAAGAACGAGGTCGGCAAACATGGCCGTTTCGGTTAAGAATAGATCATGGACCACTGTGAATAGATCTTCCCGCATTAGACCTTCCTGTACCTTATTTGCATTCGGAGCGACAAGTGCTGGGTTGGAGCCGTATACAAACATGGAGCGAATCGGGTTTTCTTTTTCCAGAAGAGCTTGACCGATTTGGTTCATATTAATGGTCCGGGTAGCTTTATTTTGCAATAAATCAGGACGTCTTAAGGCATTTGTATTAAACGCTAGATATCCTGAATTCCCTTTGATGGCTCCGCCGCCTTCCGCCATCCATTGGCCGGTAAGTGCAGGCAGGCAGGCAATGGTGCGTACTGCCATGCCGCCATTGTCATGGTGCTGCAGGCCATTGCCTATCCGTACGAATGATGGACTTGTCGTGCCGTACATCCTGGCTAATTCATATAAGTCATCAATTGGAACGCCAGTGATCGCGGAGACCGTCGCAGGGTCATATTGGCGGACGTGTTCGCGCAATTCAGCAGCACCCACTGTGTATTCATCGAGAAAGGGCTGGTCGACTAGATTCTCGGCATATAAGATATGCATTAATCCGAGGGCGAGCGCACTATCTGTACCAGGCAGAATCGGAATGAACCAATCCGCCCACTTGCCGGTTTGGTTTTTATGTACGTCAATGACAACTACTTTGGCCCCGTTTTTTCGGGCTTGCTGGGCAAGCGTAACTTGATGCATATTTGTGCTCACAGCGTTAATGCCCCACATGATGAAAAGCTTTGTATGAATCGTTTCTTCCGGGTCGGTGCCGAATGAACCACCCATTGTATAGCTGTATCCGACTGAGCCAGCCGCGTTACAAATGGAACGTTCGAGCATGCTTGCACCTAGCTTGTGGAAAAAACGGCGATCCATCCCCTCAGCGCTAAGATTGCCCATGTTTCCGTAAAAGCTGTAGGGAAGTATGCTTTCCGGACCGTGCATTTCGATCAGGTCTTTCCATTTGGATGTGATTATGTCAATGGCCTCTTCCCAGCTGATTGGAGCGAATTTCCCTTCACCTTTCGGACCGATGCGCTTTAATGGCTGTTTTAAGCGATTGGGGTCATATAGACGGGCAGTCATGTTGCGGACTTTGTTGCAAATATTCCCTTTTGTGACGGGATGATCAGGGTCTCCTTGAACTTTAATGATTTTCCCGTCTTTTTTGTGCAGCAGTAAACCGCATTGATCAGGACAGTCAAGAGAGCAAACAGAGGGAAAGACTCCATCTGGCTGATTGATATAGGATTGCATGGCGTATTCCTCCTAATAATTTAATCTAATAAAATGAATTTTCTTAATTATATTGAAAGTGAAATCGATGAAAGGTGCAAGAACTTCTTAACATATGTTTTTTTTTCTGATAAGCTTACTAGATGAAAAATTAACCTAGGGGGATTCATTTTTGGATTACGGAATTATAATATCAATTGGTATATACATGGCCGGCATGCTGTTAATTGGTTATTTGGCCTATCGGAAAACGGCAAACTTAACCGATTACATGCTTGGCGGCCGGAATTTGGGCCCGGCTGTAACTGCATTGAGTGCAGGTGCTTCTGATATGAGCGGCTGGCTGTTGATGGGTCTTCCGGGTGCAATGTACATAAGCGGGTTGAGTGCTGGCTGGATTGTCGTCGGACTGTGTGCAGGGTCTTATTTAAACTGGCTATTCGTGGCACCAAGACTTCGGACATATACGGAAGTAGCCGGCAATTCGATTACGATTCCCGACTTTTTGGGAAATCGGTTCAAGGATGGCTCCCGGGTCTTAAAAGTGGTATCGGCATCGGTCATTTTAATTTTCTTCACCTTTTACACATCTTCAGGTATGGTAGCAGGCGGCGAGCTTTTCCGCACGGCATTCAATTTGGATTACCGTTGGGGCATTTGGCTGACGGCGAGCGTCGTTATTCTTTATACATTATTCGGCGGATTCCTGGCTGTTAGCTGGACGGACTTCGTACAAGGTACGATTATGTTCATTGCCTTAATTCTAGTACCGGTTGTCACGATTGTAAATATTGGAGGCTGGGATCCCACCTTCAATGAAATAAATTCGATCAACCCGAATTTAATGCATGTTTTTGAAGGAACATCAACCATTGGCATCATATCTCTTCTGGCATGGGGGCTTGGTTATTTCGGACAGCCTCATATAATCGTTCGATTCATGGCGGTTTCATCTGTTAAAGAATTGAAAAGCGCACGTCGGATCGGTATGGGCTGGATGATTTTTGCCATCGTCGGAGCGATGTTCACCGGGTTGGTGGGGATTGCTTATTTTAACCTGACAAGCAGTCCTTTAGGGGAAAAAAATGCTGAGTCCGTCTTCATCATTTTAGCTAAAGAACTGTTTCCTTCCCTAATTACAGGCTTTTTGTTGGCTGCGATTTTAGCAGCGGTCATGAGTACGATTGCATCTCAGCTGTTAGTATCTGCAAGTGCCCTGACCGATGATTTCTATAAGCAGTTCATTCGGCCGAAGGCGTCTGATAAGGAATTAGTGCTGGTAGGTCGGTTTGGTGTATTGGCGATATCTGCCATTGCCTTATTATTGGCGTTTAATCCAAGCGGTACGATCCTTAAATTGGTGGGTTATGCATGGGCTGGTTTCGGAGCGGCATTCGGTCCTGTCATTCTGTTAAGCCTGTACTGGAAACGAATGACGAAATGGGGAGCCCTGGCGGGAATGATTGTCGGTACGGCAACCGTGATCGTCTGGGATATGATCGATAAGTTCGCTGAAGTATACGAAATCATTCCTGGTTTCATCGCTGGTTCAATAGCGGTGGTCGTTTTCAGCTTATTAACGGCCAAGCCTACAAAAGATATAGAAGAAGAATTCAATCAAGCCATTAAAAACCTCTCTTGATCATTGAAGGTCCAGTTAAAATGCTCTGGATTTTTTAGCGATATAAAACAATGATTGCAATATATATGGTACAATATCGATAGAGTCCTTATGTTTAAAACATGAGGGCTTTTTTTGAGTGATTTGGGAATAATAAACCAAAAACAATACAAAGGAAAAAATATGAACCAATCTCATAAAATTGCATGTAAAGTGGCTTTTATATATATAATCATTGGGGTCTTATGGATTGTCGTTACGGATTACATCTCTATGACACAGGCAAGGGCAGATGTTCAGATATATGCAATGTTTCAACATTCCAAAGGGTGGATGTTCATTTTCATAACCGGGCTTTTCCTATACTTCATAATCAGGTATTGGACGGGTAAAATGTTGAGGTCCCAACAGGAATTCAATCTGAAGGATGAACAGTATCGGTCGCTGTTCAAGCATAACCCGGATTGTGTCCTTGAGCTTAATCTCGAAGGAAATGTTGTTTCGCTAAACCCGGAAGCTGAGAAACTGTTGGGTCATAATAGTGACAATTTGAAAGGTAAGAATGCGAATCATCTCCTCAACTGGAATGAAAGTGATAAAGTATCTGAATTCTTTTTACAGTCCCTTCAAGGGGAGGCTGTTAAATTCGAAACGACCATCCAGAATAGCAGTGATGAAAAACGGATAATCCGTGTGACCTTTTTACCGATCATCGTTCACGCGGAAATGCTAGGGGTATATGCAATCGTTAGGGATATTACTGAATTGCGGCGCGAAGAGGAATTGATGATCATGTCTGAAAAGCTATCTGTTATCGGACATCTGGCTGCCGCCGTCGCACATGAGATAAGGAATCCACTGACATCGTTAAAAGGATTCGTACAGTTAATGGATATGACCAAGGAAGTAAACCCGCTGCATTCCGATATTATGTTAAAGGAAATTGACCGAATCAATATTATCTCAAGTGAACTTTTGGTTCTCGGGAAGAAACAGGATGTCGCATTTCGCAGGATCGATCTTGCCGACAGTTTACAGCAGGTATTCACGTTGATGAAAGCAGAAACGAATTTGAATAATATCGAAATGGGGTTCAGGGTTAAAACTGCCGAACCGATTTATATTATGGCTGATTCAATTGAACTTAAACAGTTGGTAATCAATATCATAAAGAACAGCATTGAAGCGATAAAGGATAATGGGGAAATTGAAATTTCGCTGCAAATCATCGATGGACAAGCTGTAGTCAGCGTGAGTGATAATGGCATGGGAATGGGGCCCGAGCGTCTTGAACGGATTGGTGAGCCTTTTTACTCCACGAAGGAAAAGGGCACAGGGATCGGGCTTGCAATTTGCCGGAAGATCGTTCATCGCCTTCAGGGGGAAATGCATTTTGAAAGTGAGATAAACAAAGGGACGACGGTTACAATTCGCATTCCGTTGGCTACTGGACAAGAATAAATGGTACTATGAAAGATAGGAAAAGTTTTATATTAAAGGAGAACGATATGAGCGAATTACCTGCATTAATAAACGATAGAAAACCATATATACAAGAGGTCTGGAAAAAGTCCGGATTCGGACAACTTACCCCAATTCAAACGAAAGCGATTCCCGTGATAGTCGAGGGAAAAGATATCATGGCCGAATCACCGACAGGTACAGGGAAAACATTAGCATATTTACTGCCTTTGCTGGAAAAGATAGATCCTGAAAAAAAATCGCCCCAAGCTTTGATTTTGGCATCATCACGAGAACTGGTCATGCAAATCAATGAAGAAATTCGCATTTGGTCAGAGGGAAGTGGCATTACAGGTGCAGCATTCATCGGCGGTGCTAATGTGAAAAGGCAGTTGGACAAACTGAAGAAGCGTCCACAGGTGATTGCTGGAACACCGGGACGGATTTACGAATTAATTGCCCAAAAGAAATTGAAGATGCATGAAGTTAAGACGATAGTACTTGATGAAGGTGACCAATTGATCACTCCGGAGCATATGGGAACGATCAATAATATTATCAAAACAACGCTAAAAGACCGGCAAATCATGGTGTTTTCAGCGACCCTGCCGGAGGAAACGGAAAAAGCGGCAAGGGGATTCATGAATGAACCCGAAATGATCAAGGTTGATAAGCATGAAAAAATGGAATCAAAGGTGGACCATCTTTACTTTGTTGTTGAGAGACGGGAAAAGTCCAAGATTCTGGAGAAAATCACAAGAATTAAAGATGTGAAGGCCCTTGCCTTCCTGAATGATATAGCAGAGCTGAGCGTCTTACATGAAAAGCTGAGCTATAAAGGTATTGAAATGGGCGTGCTTCACGGCGAATCCAATAAAATCGACAGGGAGAAAGCGCTGCGCAAGCTTCGTTCCGGAAAATCCCCGATGCTGATAGCAACGGATGTAGCGGCAAGGGGGCTGGATATTAAAGGCCTTACTGCGGTCGTCCATATTGATATGGCTGACAACATCGAACAATATATCCATAGATCCGGGAGAACTGGGCGTGCAGGTGCAGATGGCACTGTCATTTCAATCGTAACGGAAAGAGAAGAGCGAGAGTTGAAAAAAATGGCTCGTGAACTTGAGCTACCATTAACGAGAGTAACCTTCTATGGTGGAAACATCGTAGTCGATGAATGATTCGCAAAAAGGGACGGCCATGGCGGCTGTCCTTTTTTTACGAATGCCCGTAGGTTTAAAAAGAGTTGCTCAATTTGCAGAATCCAACTGAACTTGTTCATCTATTGCCCTCGGAGAAATCATATTATATTTACTAAATTCAGGAGTTCATTTATGGGTGATAATCATGAATGAAAACGCTTCCTTTGTATGGGTTTTTGACATATGATAGCAATAGACATAGGTTAGGAGGAGACGGTATGACAGGAAAGTATAAACAATTTGAAACGGCAGTCATCCATGAAGGATATGACTCGAAGAAGCATTTAGGAAGTTTGGCAACACCCTTATTCCAAACCTCAACATTCACTTTCGAAAATGCCGAGCAAGGGGAGAGGCGTTTTGCCGGTGTGGAAGATGGATATATTTATTCGCGACTTGGAAATCCAACGGTACAGGTGCTTGAAGAAAAGATTGCCGCTTTGGAAGGCGGGGAAGCTGGCCTTGCTTTCGGTTCAGGCATGGCTGCCGTTTCAGCTGTGCTTTTTGCGTTAACGAAAACAGATGACCACATCCTGTGCTCACAGGGGTTATATGGTTGTACATTTGGCCTCCTGCAGCTAATGAAAAATAAATACCGCATCACTCATGATTTTTGTGAAATGGATACAGAAGAACAGGTAAGGAAAATGATCCGGCCGGAAACGACCTGCATCTATGTAGAAACCCCGATCAATCCGACGATGAAAATGATTGACTTACAGATGGTGGTGAAAGTTGCGAAGGAATATAATGTGACGTTCGTAGTGGATAATACGTTTTCGACGCCATACCTACAGAGACCGCTTGAGTATGGCTGTGATATCGTCCTTCATAGCGCTACGAAATATCTTTGCGGGCATGGGGATGTCGTTGCAGGACTTGTCGTAGGTAAGAAGGAATTCATGAATCAGGTAGCTGGGACTACACAGAAGGATATCGGTGGAATCATTTCACCTTTCGATGCTTGGTTACTATTGCGGGGGTTAAAGACCTTGCCTGTCAGGATGGACCGTCATTCGGCCAATGCAATGGAAATCTTTCATGAACTTAAGAAACATCCAAAGGTGAAAAAGGTATATTATCCAGGTGATGAAGCTTCACCGGACCATTATATAATGCACAAACAGATGAAACATGGCGGCGGCCTTATCTCTTTCGAATTGCATGGCACAAAACAGGATGCACAGGAATTCCTCAATAAATTGAAACTAATCAAAATTGCCGTAAGTCTTGGGGATACCGAAACATTGATCCAGCATCCCGCTACCATGACGCACTCTGCCGTTCCTGAAGATTCACGGAAACAAATGGGCATCAGTGACCAGCTGGTCCGTCTCTCAGTTGGCCTAGAAGCTTGGCAGGATGTCTGGCAAGATCTTCAGCAAGCATTTTAAGCTACCATTTTTCTTCTATTTTTAATGAAGATGGTGATGGATACGACAAAAGTGATGACAGCCAGGATATAAGAAATGTCCGTAATAACCGGATAGGCGGAGCTATTTCGTATCCCGATGCCTATGAACGCCCAAACGAATACGAGAGGATAGCACCAATCCCGGTTTTTACCTGCAAAGACAAAAGCCAGGATTGTTGCTGCAATCAGCAGGACGATCGTCCAGGCTAAACTTGAAACCCCAAAGCCGTCCCATTTGATATACGTGAGGTAATAAGAAATGTCAGCGATCGTTGCAACACTTACCCAGCCTGTATAAACGGAAAACGGAAATAGGTCGAAAGGAGTGTGCTCCACCTTTTTTATGCTTGTATAAATGACCATTAAAGTAGCCAAAAGAGCAATGATAATGAATACGGATAACAAAAAGTGTTCATAGTGCCAAGCCAAAAGCCAAGCTCCATTCAAGACACAGCTTAAAGCGAACCAAGGGAAGGATGCCTTATAAGCAGGGCTGTTTTGATGTTTGCTTAAGAACTGCCTGAATACCCAGATGGCGAGCAGGAAATAGATCAAGCCCCATATGGAAAATACATATCCGGCAGGAGTGAAAAGGACATCAAGTTTATCGGAAATCTCTCCTGATGTCTGGCCGTTCAATGGCAGGAAATTAGCTAAAAAATTCATCGTGACGACGAACAGATAGAAAATCAAGTTGATGATGGAAATAAGCATTATGGCTTCCTCCTTATATGAATTGTGATTCTCTAACCCTATTCCACAAATTTAGCCTGATTAACCTCTTTGGAGCACATCGGGGACTTGGGGGTCGATTTTTCATAAAGGGAGGAAGTTTCTGTAACCATTGAACCATTTAAGGTTAGAAATTTTACATCTTCACTTTATGGTGATAAAATATTCAAAGATTCATATTATTTTAGTCCTTCGGGGTCGGGTGAAAATCCCAACCGGCGGTGATGAAGAAATTCTAAGCCCGCGAGCCTGTTAAAGGCAGGATTTGGTGAGATTCCAAAGCCGACAGTAAAGTCTGGATGGGAGAAGGACGTGTGGAACCCAAGTGTATACGTACGCCTAATTTTTCAAAAATGAAAATATTAGGCTTTTTAGGTATACAATTTTTTTCACTCATTTCTCCTGCTAACTCCTTAGGTCATCCTAAGGGGTTTTTTATATTTTATAAAAGGGGGAAAAACATGTTTACGGGAATCATTGAGGATATCGGTACCGTACATTCCATGAAAAAAGGAAAAAGCAGTATGGAGTTATCGATTCGTTCTGAAAAAGTCCTTCAAGATGTTCATCTGGGGGATAGTATTTCAGTAAACGGAGTCTGCTTAACGGTAACGTCCTTCACGAAAAGTTTGTTTACGGTCGACGTGATGCCGGAAACGGTCAAAGCTTCCTCGATCCGGACATTGAAATTGGGATCACCTGTGAATCTTGAACGAGCCATGAGTGCACAGGGAAGGTTTGGCGGTCATTTTGTTTCAGGTCATATCGACGGAACCGGAACGATCATAAAAAAAGAACGGAAAGAAAATGCCGTATATTATGTAATCCAATTGGAAGAGGGGCTCAGTGCCTTTTGCATTCCAAAAGGATCCGTGGCCATTGATGGAACGAGTTTGACGATATTTGGAATCGAAAGGAACCTATTGACTGTATCACTGATTCCATTGACTCATCAGGACACCATATTGGGACAAAAAGCGGCTGGCGATATTGTTAACATCGAAAACGACATGATAGGGAAATATATAATACATCAAATGAAAAATGGCAATCCAAAACCAGGACTGAATTTAGAGTTTTTGGCAGAGCATGGATTCTAATAAAAGGGCGGTGTAATGATGTTCCATACAATAGAAGAAGCGATAGAAGATTTGAAGGCTGGCAAGGTAGTAATCGTATCCGATGATGAAGACCGTGAAAATGAAGGGGATTTTGTAGTGCTGGCCGAAAAGGCGACACCGGAAGCGATTAATTTCATGGCGACTCATGGACGTGGTTTGATTTGTACAACCATCACTGAAGAACTGGCAGCAAAATTGAAACTGCATCCTATGGTAGGAGAAAATACCGATCATCATGGCACTGCTTTTACGGTAAGTGTCGATCATAAAAGCACCTCTACAGGAATCAGTGCTTTTGAAAGGTCCTTGACCATCCTTGAGCTTCTTAATGAAGATTCGGTCGCTGAAGATTTCCAAAGGCCTGGTCACACTTTCCCGATAGTCGCAAAAGAAGGTGGCGTATTAAGGAGGGCAGGACATACAGAGGCATCGGTGGACTTGGCGAAGTTATGCGGTGCCGCTCCAGCTGGTGTCATTTGTGAAATCATGAATGAAGATGGATCGATGGCCCGGGTATCCGATTTAGAAGTCATCGCTGATAAATTCAATCTGAAATTCATTACGATAGCCGATTTGATTCGCTATCTTCAACAAAATGATACGATCGGGAAACAGGAGCTTGAACTGAACATCCCTAAAGCTTGAGGATTTAAGGAATTACATCTTAACAGAACAAAAAATAATATTGTTTTTAAAAATTAGGAGGAATTGGACATGGGGAAAACTATTGAAGCACAATTAATCGGATCAGGATTGAAAGTCGGCATTGTGGTAGGAAGATTTAATGAGTTTATCACAAGTAAGCTTTTAGGAGGGGCATTGGATGGTCTTAAGCGTCATGGCGTAGATGAGAATGATGTTGACATCGCTTGGGTCCCGGGTGCTTTTGAACTTCCGTTAATTGCTAAGAAACTTGTGAATACAGGTAAATATGATGCGGTAATCGGTCTTGGAACGGTAATCAGGGGTGCCACTTCACATTATGATTATGTCTGTAATGAAGCAGCTAAAGGCATGGCTTCCGTTTCCTTGGAAACGGGTGTACCGGTTATCTTCGGTTTGCTGACAACTGAAAATATTGAACAAGCCATTGAACGTGCTGGAACAAAATCAGGTAACAAAGGCTATGAAGCGGCCGTTAGTGCCATTGAAATGGCCAACCTTGGAAAATTGATAGAACAGTGATTTCACATAAGGAAGCCGCATGGAATAACATTCCTGCGGCTTTTTTTGATGTACTGGATCTTGGGTCTGATTGAGTCAGCCCTTCTTAAACCATTAAGCAATTCTTTAAAGTTCGTAAAGTTCCTAGCCATTGATCGATTAGGAAATGCTGCTCATCGACACTCACCGAAATCCCTTTAATGAAAATATCTCGGTTTCAAAGTAATGTGTTTTCCTTATATATACGTATAAATTATGGAAAATAAAGAATCATTAGGGAATTTTTCAAAAAAAAAACGAACAAAAGCATCACGCAATGGAAGCATGATAAAATATGCGGATATGATTATGCTACAATTGTAAAGATTGCAATTGAAATTCATGTCTTTAGGGAAAAGTAAATTTATTAGTTACTAGGAGGGGTTTGTGTGTACCATCTCTTTACACATAATGATTTAGATGGAGTCGGCTGCGGCATTATAGCTAAGTTGGCCTTCGGAGAAGAAGTAGTGGTAAGTTATAATTCAATTGGTCGCCTCAATCAGAACGTAGGAGCATTTCTTGAGCAAGCCAAGCTTGAAGATACATTGATCGTTACTGATCTATCGGTTGATGAAGATAACGAAAAAATGATTACTCAGTTTGTGGAAGATGGAGGCAAAGCTCTGCTGATTGATCATCATAAGTCAGCATTGCATTTGAACGAACATGATTGGGCATCTGTAACTGTCGAACAGGAAGATGGTAAACAGACGGCAGCGACATCATTATTCTATCAGTATGCAGTTGAAAATAAATACCTGGAACCTTCAAGCATTGTCGCTGAATTCGTTGAATTGGTCCGACAATACGATACTTGGGAATGGGAAGTCAATAAAAATACAACGGCAAAACGATTGAATGACCTGTTTTTCATGATTCCGATAGAGGAATTCGAAATGAAAATCGCAAATAAGCTGTCGACGGCTGAAAGTTTTGCTTTTGACGAAGTGGAGCAGACCCTTCTGAATGTTGAAGAGAGTCGGGTAGATCGGTACATAAACAGGAAAAAAAGAGAAGTCTATCAGGCTACGGTCGGTCCCCATACAGCTGGTGTGGTCCATGCAGAGTCATATCACTCAGAATTGGGTAATGAACTGTCGAAAGAGTTCTCGCATCTTGATTATATAGCGATCCTGATGGTTGGAAGTAAAAGAATCAGCTTCCGGACAATTCACGACGATATTGATGTTTCTGAAGTTGCTGGCAAGTACGATGGGGGCGGCCACCAAAAAGCGGCAGGTTGTACCATGTCCGAAAAGGCATATAGCCAATATGTCGAAAAGACCTTCTTTGCCGAGCCCCTTAAACGAGACGCACATAAGAATCAACTGAATGTAAAGGAATCCCCAGAGGGCTGCCTATATTCAACGAGAGACAAACAGGACATATTCATTTATGAAGATGAAGAAGAGCAATGGATCGTTGAAATCAACGGAAAACAACAGAAAAAAACATTCGATACATTTACGGAAGCGGAAAAATACATGAAGCGGAAATACGCGGCATGGCTGGCCCATGATGAAAGATATGAAGAGTTTGTCAATAAGGGATGAATAGGAAAGCGGCTGTCCGAATGGGACAGCCGCTTTTCTATCTTTTGTCGTAATTCATGTTTTTACCTTTTAAGCGGGACAGGATGGACAATAGTGCGGGATGGTTTAATTGGAATGGAGTTTTGGCGATGGAGAATTGCATTGATTTCTCCGCCGATCACAAAAATCAGACCACTCAAATACAGCCATAGCATCAAGATGATGACGCCTCCTAAACTGCCGTAAGTAGAAGAATAGTTGGCAAAATTACTGACATAGAATGAAAATCCAAGTGAGATTCCCAGCCAAAGTACAGTTGCGGTCACTGCCCCAGGGATGACATGTTTAATGGGAAAACTTTTATTCGGTGCAAAGCGATATAAAAAGGTCAGGACAAGTGATATGACCACAACCGCGATAACCCACCGTAATAAGCTGAATATTATTTGCGTTTCTTCAGGGATCGGAATGACTTGCTGTAATAAATCGATGATCACTTTTCCGAAGACGGGGAGACCCAACATGACGATGAATGCCACAACCAGGCCTAATGTCAATACAATGGAGATGAAGCGGGCTTTAATGAAATTCCTTGTTTCTTCAACATCATAGGCAATATTCATGGAATGGATGAACGCATTCATTCCATTGGAAGCGGACCATATGGTGCCAAGGAAACCAAAAGTCAGTAAGCCGCCGTTCCGTTCAGATAATATGTTAATGATATTTTTCTCGATGACTTCCATCGTTTCCGCAGGCATGAAGGTTTTTATCGTGTCCAGGGCAGTCTGAATATCGATGTTCAGATAAGGTAATAAGGACAGCAGTAAAATGAGCAAAGGGAATAGTGCCAGTAGATAGTAATAAGCTTGTTCTGCTGCCAGCCCGGTCACACGATCTTCCTTTATTTCTTTAATCAGTTTCTTTGAAAATTTTATCGACTTATTCATCTGGGCATCACTCCTGAATAGTTACTTAGGTTATTGCTTCTTTTCCCTCTGTTCATATAAGTTAATCCTCAAAAGAAAAGAAATTGAAAGCTCTAATCCGGGCACTTGTAAAAGCTTGTGACAATGATATGCCGGAATGATGGGATGACCAACCTTAGCCAGTTCTTTTTTCAATGCTTTTTTTACGGGGAAAGGCGAGTAACATGCCAGGGAAAATCAGGATTGAAGATTCGTACAGCAAGCGACTAACTGATAAGCATTCGATACTTCAAGCCTATCAATAATGCCAACACTACTGCTAGGTATGATTTTATGCCCTCTTTAAAACAAGTATAATAGCTAATTAAGTGAATTTATAAAGGTAAACAGAAAAGCTGCCAGACATTGCTGTCTGGCAGCTTTTCTCTATTGCACTTCTTTTCCCTGTTCCTTCTGAACCTTCGGAGGGGTCCATTTGAATACTTTATTTAGGATATTATAGATGTGTTTGGATTCTTTGGTAAGGATTGGCCCAAGAATCGCTAAGGTTAAAACATAAAGTGCCGCAAACGGGGTTAGTATAGGCATTAAACCGCCTGCAATGCCTAAGTTGGCTAAAATGATGGAGAATTCGCCGCGTGAAACGATCGTTAAACCGATGTTTGCGGAAGCTCTGTGAGATAAACCGGATTTGAGTCCAGCGATCATACCAGCTGCAAAGTTACCGATGATGGTGATGATGACGGCTCCAAGAACCATCCAGACAGCTCCGCCAAGGGTTGTCGGATCGATACTCAAGCCAAAGCTGAAGAAAAATATGGCCCCGAAGAAGTCTCGAAAGGGAATGACAAGTTTCTCGATCCTGTCGCTATGTTCCGTTTCAGAAAAGACTAGGCCGAGCAGTAATGCACCAATGGCTTCCGCAACATGAATCGTTTCCGAGAAACCGGCAATGAAGAATAGTAATGCGAACACGACGATGATAAAAATCTCATCGGAGGAGATATTGAATAATTTGTTAAGGACCCCAGATGCTTTCCGGGCGATAACGAAAAATATCAGCATATACCCAATCGCGATAAATGTAGAAAGTAATGTTCCCCAAACGGAACCAGAAGAGCTTAATACCAATCCGGATACGACTGATAAATAAACAGCGAGGAAGATATCTTCAAACATGATGATGCCAAGGATTAGCTCCGTTTCATTGTTACCGGTCCTTTTAAGGTCCACAAGCACCTTTGCCACAATGGCACTTGAAGAAAAACTGATGATCCCGGTTAATATCAGAACCTCTTTCAATGGAAGACCGAGCAGGAAACCGTACAGCAAGGCCATTCCCACGTTGATTAAAATGTAATAGGTTCCGCCTGTCACGATATTTTTCCCGGATTTCATAAGCTTTTTGACGGAAAATTCAAGCCCTAGGTAAAACAGAAGGAATAAAATACCGACCCGACCGAGGAATGCTATGATTTCATCGCTTTCGATGAAACGCAGGTCAATTAATCCGAAGTGCGGGGCATGGGGGCCAACGAGCATCCCGATGATAATTAATAGTGGAACATTCGATATTTTGAATTTACCTGCTACGAGAGCGGCTAATGCCACTAGAAGAAGGGCAGTTCCCACTTCAAAGACTAAATGGTCCATATGAGCTTAGTCACTCCTTTCGTCGGTCAATAATTCTCTTGTGAGGTTTCGGATATCTTTTCTTTCACCGGATATCACAAGGGTGTCGCCTGTTTCGATGATGGAGTCAGGACCAGGATTATTCAGTTGTTTTTTTCCTTTTTTAGAATGGGCGATGACGGTCACGTTATAATTGCTCCTGATATCAATCGAACCGATCGTTTGATTGATGGCCTTTGAACCTGGTTCGACTTTGAACCATTCAATCACCAAGTCACCCAATGACATTTCAATCGTTTCAAGTGCTTGCGGTTTATAAACCATGCCGCCAATGATGGAAGCCATTTGCCGTGATTCCTGATCGTTAAGGGTGATGCTCGATATGACGTCCTCATGTTCATTATCAAAATGGTATAATTCCCGACGGCCGTCATCATGAATGACGATTACTAACTTTTCATCATTTCTCGTTATGATTTCGAATTTTTGGCCAATACCAGGAAGTTCACTTTCTCTAATTCTCACTGGAATTCCTCCTTAAAATGTTGGTTAGAGTTAATAGAAGATAGCAGAATGTTTATAAGTTAACGTCAATATTCGTCTTGAATTTCTTCTCCTTTGATATGCCGATGTATTTTAATGTCTCCGATGGACTGGAATGATGGTAATGCTTCTGTATCAATGCCAGTGATACTCCTTGTTTATAGGCATGGTAGCCAAAAGTTTTACGCATCGAACTTGCTCCGAATTTGCCTGTCAGCCCTGCACCTTCCACAGCATCATGGATGATTCGGTGCGCCTGTTGACGTGTGATCGGCTTTTTTGTCTTAGGGGAAAGAAATAAAAATTGACCTTCGATAACCTTCGAGCCTTTAAGGTATTCTTGTAAGGCGGTACGGACTTTCAGGTTCAAATAAATTTGGTTGAATTCGTCATTTTCCGTCCGCTGCTCATAGAACTCCTTGATTTTGCCCGTTTCATCCAGAACGCTGGCGACGGTGATTTCGAGCATTTCATTTATCTTCATACCTGTATTGATGCCGAGTACAAACAATAAATAATCCCGACTGGAGTGAGAGCGTAAGTATGTTTTTATTTTGCTGATTTGATTGATATCCTTAAAGGCTTCTACATATTCCATAGATCTTCTCCTCTTGCCAATGTAACATAATTACATTATATCACAAGTTATGTAACATTGCATGCATTAAGTCCTATTAAGGCTTCTCCAAAAAGCAAAGTACTGTTGAACCAAAAAAAGCTTTTTCTTATTCTCTACACAATCAAGTGAAAATATATCAGTTTCTTTTAAAAGCAAAAAGGGGTTTGTCTACATTTTTTTTGGCTTGTACAATGTGGGCGTGGTTGTAACGAGAGGCACTAAGCTTTCCAGAGGCGGTACGGGAGCCGCATCGGCTTTCAGCGAGGCTGCTGAAAAACTAACGGTTTTGAATGAGTTATTGTTTTTTCAACAAAAATAGATCACTTCCTGTACGATAATGAACAGGAAGTGATCTATTTCTTTCATATTTAGTTACTTTTCTGCTTTGATTTTCGTGGAAATTCGTTTGAGGTTGACTGCGAAAATGGCTGTTGCTCCTTGAATTCTCATGCCAAATAGAGACCCGCTGATGATGCTTCATCATACCCGTGTCTGTGTAGTCGGATAACGATTTGAAATGGCGTTTTTCACAGGATAAATCGTTATTATGTATTATTGATATGTTTAACAATGGAATTAAACTTTATATGCCACTTTCTCACAAGGATATGAAACGTTAATTTAAATAACTTAAATAAAATGAAGTATCCTAATAATGTCCCTGATATATTAAAGATTACATCATCAATATCAACAAATCTAAAAGTATATCCTGCATATAAAGCTGTTAGTAGTTGACCTGATTCGAGAATTATTCCAGTTAATACACCAGCTATTAAAATTTTCTTAAATGAGGCTCTAAATAAGAAGGGTAATCCAAAGCCTAGTGGGACAGTCATTAAAATATTAAAAAAGCTCAATTTGGTAAATTCATATTTAAATGGGATTAAATTCATTTCTCTCCAAACATTTTGCCCCCCAAATGCTTCTCTTTGATCATCATCTACATAAATGGGAAATTGAGTGAGGTTTATAACATTACATAAATAAACATACATAATTGTATAGAATAAAAGATAGGTATAACTTTTTTTAAAACTTAATTTTAGTATTAGTGCCAAAATGATATATAAAATTATAAAACTGTAAAGAATCCAACCGCTGAAATGATAAACCATTTTAGGGACTCCTATCGTAAAATTGCAGTTCCTTTATTTAATTTAAAATATTGACCGTTTTTACTTCCATCAACTATACGAAGATTCATTGTAAAGCTATAAGCATTAGTTGCTGCAAAAGCAAAAGAGGGCATTGCTATTATAATTGATAATATACATATCACTGAAACTGAAAATAATTTGGTTTTAATAATTACACCCTTTCCGTTTTTAACAAGGACTATAGTATCGTAAATATCCACAATTTACGTCTCAATTTTGAAATGTTCTGTTTCAGAAAAGAATAATAGTATAAAGAAATAAATGGTGAAACGATGTTTGAATATTTAATTTTATTTTAAAATTCATGGTGAATAATGATTGTAAGTTAATGAACAACAGATGTATTAAAGGAAGTGGTTGTAACGCAGATAAATCAAGTTTATCGAGTTGAGGTATAACCATGAAAAAAACAATCTTTTACATAATCACTATGTTATTTATCAGCATACGATTTTAGTAGTAAAGAAATTAAGGTGAAATTTAATGATGTTGAGTGTTAGAAATCTGGGCTATGTGTCTAATATCATTATTTATGATAAGCCTAAAAAAGACGCAATCTTAGACAGCGTTATTAATGATCAGTAACCTGGTTTAAATGGACAAATTGTTGCTAAATATGACGTAATTAATAAAAAAATTATACAAAAGATTTGATTTATATGGTCATGGAACTCCAATTGCAAGCATAATTGCCGCAAAGGAAAATGAAGAAACGGTGCAAAAGTAATTGATGACGAAGGGAGGGATAAGATGTTAAGCATTGAAAGAAATCCAAAAAATCGAGTATATTAAGAACAGCTTGATTTATGCTTTGATGTGTGTGATGAGTTTCATCTAGTTGTTAGAAACGATATGGGTTCGATACGAGGGTTAGAAGAAATAATAAATAAGTTAAAAGCATCATTAATAGAATTGAGATGCGAGTCAACATGGGCTAGTACCACTCTTGGTGATGATCAAACAGCAAATGTTTATTATTTTCACGCTGACGAGAATGCAAAGAAAATTATAAGATTGATTACAAAATCGCTTTATGAGTGGGAAATGCCAAATTTACCTGAAGATTTGTCATTTTTTTAAACAAGGAAAGTTTTGGTTTGGCTACTTCTTCGCATGAAAAACAATGCTTTATATATCCTGAAAATGATACCGAAGCTTCTAGGATTAAGGATATTGAAGGCTTAAGAATTCGAGAATTGGAAGATTAACAAATGGGAGTTTTCCTTGATAATAAAATAAGGGTGAATCCTATATACCTTTACAAAGCATGAAAGAGTCTCAACTTAAATGTTGAGGTCTTTTTTCTTTGTATTGGATACGAAAAAAAGGTTGCTGGAGGACGGCGCTATGGGGATAGGCGTATCACCTTAGAATCACGTAACCAAGGTGCTCGCATCAAGTGTAATTTTGTATAGGATGAAACAAGTCCTTCCATTCCATATTTTAGATAGCGACCCATCTTTTCAGAGGGGATAAACCTGATGTCTTTCTTGGTTTTTTTCCTTCTAAGTAATCTAAAACTGCGTTTGATTTTTGGTCTATCGTATATTTAGGAAAAAAAACTGCACCTCCAATTGTTAGATGTTGTCTAACAATTGGGGTGCAGTTCAAAGACAGCCATTTATTTCTAGTATACGGCTTTTTGTAATTTGTGAATGACTTCAAGTGAAAGCCCGGTTCCGATGGCAACTGATTCAAGCGGGTTATCTGCAAGTTGGACTGGGACGACGATTTCATTCGTCAGCCATTCTTGTACCCCGTTGAGAAGTGCACCCCCGCCGGATAAGATGACACCTTGATCGACGATATCCCCGCTCAATTCAGGAGGGCAATCTTCCAAAGTGGCCCTGATTGCTTCCAATATATGAAGAAGCGATTCCTGGATGGCTTCCTGAACGTCAGTGGATGATATTGTAATAGGCTTTGGAAGACCCGTTACAAGATCGCGGCCCCTGACTTCCATGGTGATCACAGAATGTTTAACGAGTGCGTAGCCGATTTCTTTTTTTATTTCCTCGGCTGTTCTTTCCCCAATCAGCACATTATGTTTTTTTCTGACATATTGGCTGATATCTTCATCCAATTGATCTCCGCCAATTCTGATTGAATTGCAAGAAACGACGCCGCCATAAGAGATGATTGCGACCTCAGTCGTTCCGCCGCCGATATCAACGATGACATTGGCAACTGGCTCTTCGACAGGCAAGCCCGCACCTATTGCTGCTGCTACTGGTTCCTCGATAAGGTGGACCTGTTTCGCTCCGCAGCTTTTGACTGCATCCTGAATGGCCCTTCTCTCAACTGATGTGGAACCTGATGGTGTACAGACCACTACACTAGGTTTGCGAATTGATAATCCTAGGGCCTTACTTGCTTTTTTCATGATTTCCCGAAGCATTTGCGCGGTCACATCAAAATCCGCAATGACACCATCCTTAAGCGGACGGATTGCCACAATATTTCCAGGTGTTTTCCCGATCATGTTTTTTGCATCCACACCGACTGCCAATACTTTATTAGTCTCTATATCAATGGCCACCACAGATGGCTCATTAAATACGATTCCTTTATTTTTACTGTAAACTAGCGTATTTGCAGTTCCTAAGTCAATGCCTATTTCTGTATTTGATAACATCTAGTCACCCCTCCATAAGAGTTTGACCCCTATATACTCATTCTACCTTTTATAGCGAATTTGTGGGGGTGGGAAATCTAGTAAATAGTGGAAGTGCCGTGCTGTTACTTTCATAGAGCGAAAACATGATGAAATATATAAATGCACTGGTGAGGGAGGCGCGCCAAGAACGGCCAATGTCCAATTGGCATCCTGACATTGGAATGGTGAAAACAAGCGTGGGTGCAGCTTTGAATCCGACTATTTTATGTTAAGATAAAGATGAAAATCCGCTTAAATAAAGAAGGTAATTTTGTGAGTGTAAATTTAATCGAGAGTAAGAGTTTTAGAGTAATCTTTACAGCTTTTCTAGCTTTCCTGGGCGGTTATGCGTTTGATAGCCTTGGAATATACCTGCCATGGATGCTTGGACCATTATTCGTCGTGATGATTGCTAAAGTGAAGTTAAGGAAGTACTTGTATTGGTCTAAAACCTTTAGAAGTACTGGATTGGTCATTCTAGGTTTACAACTGGGCAGTTCATTCACGAAACAATCGCTAAATGAGATGATTGAATATCTGCCTGTTATGCTTTTTACGACAATTGCAATCATTTCATTTACAGTGTTGACTGGCTGGTTTGTCGGAAAGCGTATGAACTTATCCTTGGGCACATCGATGCTTGGCAGTTTTCCGGGAGGCCTTTCCCAGATGGTGGTCTTAAGTGAGGAAATGAAGGATAGTGATGAAACGGTTGTAGGTTTCATGCAAACTCTGCGGGTCATCCTGGTGATATCCATTGTTCCTTGGATTGTGACCCATGTAATGTCAGTTCAATCAGGTGCGGTAATGGCAGTATCGGAGCGGCCGTTTTTCTTATTTGAATATGATGGGAAATTAGCCATCATGATGTTGGTAACATTGCTGATATTCATCTTCATCACAAAGAAAGCCAATTTTCCGCTCCCTTTTTTGCTAGGACCTCTTATGGCAGCAACACTATTCAATTTAGCAGGCCCAGGTGCCCCGCAGATTCCTGACTTTTGGTTGAACTTGTCGCAATTGTTGATCGGAGCACATTTAGGCTACACACTGAAGGTTGATAACCCCCGACTTTTCAGAAAGATGTTCGGGGCGGTATTCGTCAGTAATGTCCTATTGATTGGATTTTGCTATTATCTTTCCATTCAGTTTGCCCCAATCCTATCTTTACAGGCGAACGAATTATTTTTGAGCATGGCGCCAGGCGGCGTCGCCGAAATGGCAGTCACAGCCATGTCTGTTCATGTGGATTTATCCGTTGTCACAAGCTTTCATTTATTCAGGATCTTATTCATTTTATTTTTTCTATCACCCATCATAAAATGGCTGGCCGGAAGAAACCATGGGAAACAAAAACAGGGACAAAGCTGACAGGCTTTGTCCTTTTGGCGTTAAGCGGAATTCACGAGTAAAAGTGTGAAACTCACGAGTAAACCGCTGAAACTCACGAGTAAAATGCTGAAATTCACGAGTAAACCGCCAAAATTCACGAGTAAAAGTCCGAAACTCACGAGTAAACCGTCAAAATTCACGAGTAAAAGAGCAAAACTCACGAGTAAATGCCCATATTCCAGACGCATTGAGATAATTTCGTACAGAATAGGCTGGTGATTCCATTCTCGAAAAAATATTGTACCCAAACCATTGAAATGTACTGTTGGTTAAGCTCATCTGGCAATAAAGTTGGTGGATTTTGTGATGATTTAGTGAAAATTGAAATCGAATAGTAAAATAATCCTCACTTTTTTTAAACTTCATCCGATATAAGGAGGAGACGAGACTTTAAATGAATGGGTGAGTATTATGGATATAACATCAGTTTTGGGCGTAGTTCTGGGTATCGTGGCCATCTTGGTCGGAATGGTGTTGAAAGGCGTTAGTGTAACGGCGCTGATTAACCCGGCGGCTATTTTGATCATCATTGTAGGGACGATAGCTGCTGTCGTAACGGCTTTCCCTTTGTCGGAATTAAAAAGACTACCAAAAATATTCAAGATTTTATTCTTTGAACAAAAATTGACAAAGCCTGAAGATTTAATAAAAACCTTTTCTGAATGGGCGGTCATTGCCAGGAAAGAAGGCTTATTGGCATTGGAAAGCATTTCGGATCAAGTGGATAATACTTTTTTGAAAAATGGCTTGAATCTTGCAGTCGAAGGTCAGAGTGCCGATTATATTCGTGATATTTTAGCAGAGGAAATAGATGCGATGGAAGAACGTCATCTAAGCGCGGCAGCGATTTTCAGTCAAGCCGGTACATACGCACCGACGCTGGGTGTATTGGGTGCGGTAATCGGGCTTATTGCTGCATTGGGTAATATGGCCGACACTGAGGCTTTGGGACATGCCATATCTGCAGCGTTCGTCGCAACCTTGATGGGGATTTACACGGGGTATGTGTTATGGCATCCATTTGCCAATAAGCTAAAACGGAAGTCGCAGCAGGAAGTTCGAATCAAAGAAATGATGATAGAAGGGATTTTATCGATCATCGAAGGGGAAGCGCCGCGAACGATTGAACAGAAATTAACATCATATTTGCCTGCTGGAGATCGTAAAAAGTGGTTAGAAGGCGATGTGAGAGAAGATGGCTAGGCGCAAAAAGAAACAAAGGCATGAAGAGCATATCGATGAATCATGGCTGGTTCCCTATGCCGATATCTTAACATTGCTTCTCGCGCTTTTTATCGTCTTGTTCGCATCAAGTTCGGTTGATGCAGTAAGGTTCCAGCAGTTGTCCAATGTATTTAACCAGGTTTTTACAAGCGGAACGGGTTTTATGGATTTTCCAAGTGATTCCCCCAGCAATGAGCCAACGTCACCAGAACAAAGAACAGGTGCGGAAGATCTTGAGAAGCTAGGGAAAAACGAGCAAGAAGAACTTACGGAAGTTCAGGAGCGTGTAAATGCCTACATTCAAAAGAATGATTTAACGGATAAATTGGGAACGAACCTTACGGATGAAGGCATGTTGATTTCAATTAGGGAAAACGTGCTGTTCGAATCGGGTGTGGCTGAGGTGAGAAGTGAAAACCGAAAAATCGCTAAGGAAATCTCGGATTTGCTGGTCATGGATTTACCCAGAAACATTATCGTAAGCGGACATACCGATAATATTCCTATAAAGAATCACCAGTATGAATCCAACTGGGATCTGAGCGTGATGCGATCCGTGAATTTTATGAAACTTCTCCTCGAAAATAAAGAGTTGGATCCCGAAATGTTCAGCGCTAAAGGACATGGGGAATTCAAGCCGGTTGCTTCCAATGAAACGAAAAAAGGAAGGGCGAAAAACCGGAGAGTTGAAATCCTAATTGTTCCACGGACAGCGATAAATGAGTGAAAACCTGTCAGGAATGGACGGGTTTTTCTTTTTTAAGGAGATTATATGGAAAGAGAATATACAAATGTAATGGAAGAAATCGTTGTGACTTGGGTGCAGGTTTTAATGTCAGGTATGGAATACCAAACATTTTGTTCATGCGGTAAATGTAAAAATGACATCATCACATTATCATTGAATAACCTGCCTAATTACTATGTAACCACGGAAGAAGGGCGGAAAAGGATATTTGGAAATTTGAATACAGAAGAAAACAGGAAATGGATCAATAAAAGAATCATCAATGCGATACACGTTGTTGGCCAGTATCCTAAACATTGATTTGCTTTGGGAATAGGCTAAATATAGCACTAACATTAATTATGTGTTTTATTTATGGTAACAGAGGGAACATGAATAAAGTGCAAAGTTGGTTCATTCAATCAAAAATTGAGGAGATGAATTATTATGGGTAAAAATATCGCTTGTGTAGTAACGAATATGTTTGAGGACTCGGAGTATAGTGAACCGGCAAGGGCATTTGAAGAAGCCGGCCATACGGTAACGACGATTGAAATGATAAAAGGGAAAACTGTTAAAGGAAAACAAGGGGAGGTAGAAGTCGAGATTGACGAAAGCATCGACTCAGTGAAACCGGAAAATTTTGATGCATTATTCATCCCCGGTGGGTTCTCGCCTGATCAGCTGCGTGCTGACGAACGCTTCGTATCTTTCGCCAAATCGTTCATGGATGATAAAAAGCCTGTATTTGCGATCTGTCATGGACCGCAGTTGCTGATTACAGCCAAAACACTTGAAGGGCGCCACGCAACAGGATATACATCCATTAAAGTCGATATGGAATATGCAGGTGCCACATATTTGGACAAGGAGGTTGTGGTTTGCGGCAACCAGCTAGTAACCAGCAGGACACCTGAAGATCTTCCGGCATTTAACCGGGAATCGCTCAATCTATTGAAATAATGAAAAATCCCGGCAGCTGCCGGGATTTTTCATTTTAAAGGATTCATATACTTTCATCTTTGCAGTAAAATAAAAGGAGAGACGAATAAAAAAGGAAGTGTCACGATTGATCGTATTAAAATCTGCACGTGAAATTCAAGCGATGCATGAATCGGGTAAAATTTTGGCAGCTTGTCATAGGGAGATTGCTAAGTTGATTGTTCCTGGGGTGACAACATGGGAAATAGAAGAATTTGTTGAAGGATTCTTAAAAACACATGGTGCGAAGCCGGAACAAAAGGGTTACAAAGGGTATGAGTATGCGACATGTGCCAGCATAAATGAAGAAATCTGTCATGGTTTCCCTCGTAAGACCCCTTTGAAAAATGGAGATATCGTAACGATTGATATGGTCGTCAATTATAACGGGGCCCTTGCCGATTCTGCCTGGACGTATACGGTCGGTAAGGTTTCAAAGGAAACCGAGCATTTGGTTCATGTGACGAAGGAATCTTTATATAAGGCGATTGAAGTATGTGTGGAAGGCAATCGGATTGGAGATATTGGTCATGCCATACAAACATATGTCGAGGCGGAAGGCTTTTCTGTCGTTCGTGATTTCATCGGCCACGGGATAGGAAGTGTCATTCATGAAGAGCCGCAGGTTCCGCATTATGGACTGCCGAATAAAGGTCCGCGTCTTAAGGAGGGCATGGTATTCACCATCGAACCAATGGTAAACGTAGGTACATATAAAGCAAGCCGGGATCCGAATGGATGGACGGCATCCACTGCAGATGGGAAATACTCGGCTCAATATGAGCATACGATTGCCATTACGAAAAACGGTCCGCTTATTCTGACCGAACAATGAACATGAAAAAACAGCATCGATTATGATGCTGTTTTTCATGTTAATCAATTGGCCGTTCCAATGAATACAAATCTTCTTCGATATTTCCTAATCTGTCCTCAATGACTTTCTTAGCATCTTTGATACCTTCATTATATATAAATGGAGCAATATTTTCGAAAATGAACTGCAAGTGATTTTCAGCAGCGATTTCACCGATTTCCTTGCCATGTTCCTGATATACATATTCTTGGATACTTTCGATCATCTTGCGGCGTTTTTCTATGGGAAATTGAATGAACATTGTGCCCTCCTTCATATTTGTTCTAAAAACCATGTAATGAATGAATCCGAATCCAAAGGGAAGACAGGTACTGAAGCATGATTCCTGGTTCGTTCCAGACATTCGGGCCAAGCCACCGCTGCTTTGACATTAGTAAGCCGTTCCAATAACACGAGGTCACTTTCTTCCTTGATTAAAATGACCTTAGGAAAGTCCTCTTGCTTATAACCCTCAATTAAAATCACATCAGGGAGGAATAGACACAGTAATTGAATCAGCTCAGTGATAGGGGCTTCCCCCTTGAAATTCCCGAGCAGCTCGATTGTTCCATCACCTTCAACAAGTGAAGCTGCCGCCCCAGCCTGAAAGTGTTTATTGGAATCCTTCATACCGTTAACATCCGGTTTTCCGCCATGTCCATGATGTTTTAAAACGGCTGTCTCTAATTTGGCTTTGCGAAGCTTTTTGATAATATTCGTTATAAAGGTTGTTTTTCCTCTATTTTGATAGCCAACCACCTGAAAAATAAAGGGCTTCACCAAGGCCATTTGCATCCTTCTTGGTCATCGAGGAGCAGGATGTCCACGAGATCTCCCGTTTGGAAACCACGGGTCCCCCCAGGTAAGACGGTCAGTGAATTGGCACCTGCCAAGCTTGTTGTAATATTGGATTTATCCACACCGCTGGGAATTACCTTCAACTGGCCGGATTCATAAAATAATCGGGTCCGAAGCAGACGTGAGAATGGATTGGGCTTTAAGAAGTCCTCTGCCAATTGGGCCGTCTCTTTCCGTAAATGCGGATGTTCCGAAAACAGCATGGTGCGGATGATTGGTCTTGCAAATAGTTCAAAGCCGACATAACTGGCGGAGGGATTGCCTGATAAGCCGAATAAAAATTTGTTATTATATACCGCTACGGTCGTCACGCTGCCGGGGCGCATGGCCACTTTGTTGAATAAGACTTCAGCACCCATTTTTTGATAAATATCCGGGAGAAGGTCAAAATCACCGACAGAAACCCCTCCAGTTGTAATGAGCAAATCCACTTCCTTCAAGGCAGTTAAAATGGCCTCGTAGCTTAATTCGAATTCGTCCTTAAGCTTTCCATAAAAGCGGACTTCTCCTCCGGCCCTCTGAATTTGGGCGGAGATGGCATGTGAATTGCTGTTGCGGATTTTCCCAGGCTGCAACGGTTCGTTAACATCAAGAAGTTCCGAACCTGTAGCGAATAATCCGACGACAGGTTTCTTGGCAACTGGGACTTCGGCATATCCGAATGTTGCCAGCAAGCCGATGATCCCAGGATTGATCGCTGTTCCTTTTTTTACAAGAACATCGCCTTTCTTTGCATCCTCTCCTTGAAAAGATACGTTTTCGCCTTCCTTAAGTGAGCGTTTAAATGATATGTACTTCTTTCCGTCCTTTTCGAATTCCTTTGTGAGCTCGAGCATGATTACGGCATCACACTCAGCTGGCATCTGAGCTCCAGTCATGATTCTCGCCACTTGATTTTTTTGTACAGGGATAGTCGATACCATCCCCGCAGCCAGTTCTTCAACCACTTCGAACTCAAGAGGGTTATTTATGGAACCTTCTGCCGTATCCTTGGACCTGAGGGCAAATCCATCATATGGAGAGCGGTTAAAATGCGGAACATCATTTGTAGCTACAATATCTTGAGCCAAAAAACGGTCTTGGCTTTCCTTGAGGGGAATCAGTTCCACATGTCCTATTAATTTATGCTTCATCACTTTTTCAACTGCTTCTGCAATACTGATGGGTGTTCTTCTTTCTACCATGCTTACAACTCCTGTCGGTTTTCAATTTCTATATCAAATGTAGCAGAATTATTTTAAAAATGAAAAAAATCCTCACCGGTATGGGAGGATTTGAATGTTACTTATTACGCAGTCTTCCAAGTTCTTCGGCGATGGCTTCCATTTCACGGACACTGAAATTCGTTTTTTTCATCACCATTGTATAAATATCATGCAGTTCTTCGTACATTTCGATATCAAAATGGGTTGATTTGATTGCACCGAAGTTCATCACTTTTAATTTATCCTTGATTGCTTCGATCATAAACTCGACACTTTCGGCTGTATTTTGCGTTAAATCCATTTCCCTCATCCTTTCATACGTTTCTAAATTATTTTCATCTTTGCATGATTACCGCTGGAAGTCAATGAATATTACGAAGCTTGATCCCCAATATACTTGGTCATCTCCACGTTTTAAACTGAGGTAGTTTGGGAAAAGATAGGAAAAAACTTTTTTAAACATTGTATAATGGAGATAGCTACCATTATCCATCAACTAATATATGACGAGGAGGAGAATATATGAGCAACATTCGAGAAGAATATAAGTGTGACAAGAAAAGTAAATTTATGCAAGCGGTCTTTATTGGGGCGTTAGCAGGGGCTGCGATAAGCCTTTTTGACAAGGATACGCGTAATTCTGTATTGGAAAACAGTAAAAGCTGCATGAGTAATATGAAGGAATTCGTGAAGAATCCCAATGGGGTGCTTACACAAGTACGTGAAACATCATCAAAGGTCCGTTCCACTGTTGAAAAAATTTCCGATGATGTATCCTTCATTTCCCAAAAGGTGGAGGAAATGAAAGATATTCCATCGCAAGTTGCCCAAGTGGTGATGGAGACGAAGGAAGTTTTTGCTGCAGAGCAAGATGAGTCATCTTCAAGTCACCATGAACGGATTTCCTTAAATTAGAAAATGGGGTGGAGGTATG
The DNA here is from genome assembly GCF_040250305.1 of Peribacillus frigoritolerans. Classification (NCBI taxonomy): domain Bacteria; kingdom Bacillati; phylum Bacillota; class Bacilli; order Caryophanales; family Bacillaceae; genus Peribacillus; species Peribacillus frigoritolerans. The sequence goes on from NZ_CP158190.1 coordinate 632,584, forward strand.
GCCAATAAAAAAGAATGGCTGAAAGGCTCATTCTTCAAGACTTTCATAAAACGGTTACAGATGGATGATGTATCGGGGCTTGCCGCACAGCTGTCTTATTTCTTCTTACTTTCCCTGTTTCCGTTACTTATTTTTTTATTCACTTTATTGGCCTATCTGCCATTTTCCCAAGAAGATATATTAAATACCGTCCGTACATATGCGCCTGACGATTCGATGAAAATCATTGAGGCCAACCTATCTGAAGTAATGGAAGCGAATGGGACTTTATTGTCGTTTGGTGTCATCGGAACGATATGGTCGGCATCGAATGGGATGAATGCAATCATTAAAGCATTTAACCATGCATACGATGTAAAAGAAAGTCGAACATTCTTTATTTCCCGGGGAATGTCGATTCTTCTCACTTTAGCGATGATTTTTGTTTTTATTGTCGTTTTATTGCTGCCGGTATTCGGAAAACAGATCGGAGTATTCCTATTTGCCGAAATTGGACAATCCGATGAGTTTCTTACGGTTTGGAACCAGCTTCGCTGGGTGATAAGTACGCTTGTATTTTTAATTGTGTTCACTATCCTTTATTGGATTGCGCCCAACATAAAGCTGAAATGCATAACAGTACTGCCCGGTGCTATCTTTGCAACGGCAGGATGGAGTCTTGTTTCCTTTTTGTTTTCTTTTTATGTGGAGAACTTCGCTAATTATTCTGCAACATATGGAAGCCTTGGAGGGATCATCGTATTAATGGTCTGGTTTTATTTATCGGGGCTCATCATCATACTGGGCGGGGAAATAAATGCGCTCGTAAGTGAAAGGCAAAAACCAGAATGTGCATGAGCTTCCTGGAGTTCCCGTAATAGCGGACAATCATGCTGCAGATACTATTCAAGAAATAACAACTTTTGAAGAGGAGGAGTTCTTTCATGAGTAAAAAGGATGGCAGCACAAAGCAAAAAGGAAAAAATAAAGGTTCGAACCATAAAACATCTGGTTCTGCAAATGGTAAGAACGGATATCACTAAATGAAATGATCATAAAAAAAGGGAGCCTTGGAGGGCTCCTTTTTCATGTTTAGTTTCTCAAAAGTCTTAAGCTGTTCAGTATAACGAGAATTGTGCTTCCTTCATGTCCAATGACGCCGTATGGAAGGTCAAGGAATTGAAGGAAATTGGATGCGATCAGGATCATGATCACCGAAATTGAAAAGATGACGTTTTGTTTGATGATTCGATTCATCTTCTTGGATAATTTGACTGCTTCCGCGATGCGCGGCAGGTCATTCTTCATCAGAACAACATCCGCTGTCTCCAAAGCAACATCCGTGCCTTCACCCATTGCAATTCCCACAGATGCCGTTGCCAGAGCAGGTGCATCATTGATGCCATCCCCAACCATTGCTACAGTGCCAAAATGTTCTTTCAGCCTTTTTACTTCAGTCACTTTGGTTTCTGGCAGGCATTCGGCAATATATGCATCAATATGGCTTTCCGACGCAATCGCTTTAGCCGTTTTTTCACCATCGCCTGTCAGCATGACGGTATGGATGCCCTCATTTTTCAAAGCTTCGATGGCTGTAATGGTTTCTTCACGCACGACATCTTTCAAAGTGAGAATACCGGCAATCCCTTGATCATCCTTTGCATAAACGATTGTCTTACCTTGTTCAGCCAATGTCAGTGCAATGCCATTTTGGAATCGTTCTGCTTCACTGCGACCGACGAAATCAGCCTTTCCGACTTTCCAAAGCACGCCATTGATGTATGCTTGAACCCCATTGCCTGAGATATCTTCCATGTTATCCGGTTTAATGATGTCTCTTTGCAATTTTGTTTTGGCATAACGTACGATCGATGTTGCCAAAGGGTGGTTCGAATAATTTTCAACAGATGCAATATGAAATAAGAAATCATCTTCGTTTAAATCTTCGCGGATAATGACATCCGTTACCTCCGGTTTTCCTTTTGTCAATGTACCGGTTTTATCTAAAGCAATTGCCTGAAGGTTACCTAGATTCTCAAGATGGATGCCGCCTTTAAATAAAATGCCATGACGAGCACCATTTGAAATGGCAGAAAGCGTAGCTGGCATAATAGAGGCCACAAGGGCACAAGGTGAAGCGACAACGAGCAGGATCATCGCTCTGTAGAATGTTTCGGTCCAGCTCCACCCCAATATGAAATGGGGTACGAACATCATCAAGCCGACAACGGTCAATACCACTTTTACATAAGTCCCTTCAAACCGTTCAATGAACAGCTGGGAAGGGGACTTTTCACTTTGTGCGGATTGAACGAGAGTGATTATTTTTTGAAATAATGTTTCACTTGCTGGTTTGGTGATTTCCACGGTAATCGTACCACGGAGATTAACCGTTCCGGCAAATACTTCATCATCCAATGATTTGCTGACCGGTATGGATTCACCAGTGATGGCGGCTTCATCGATATTGGTACGGCCGTCCGTGATTTTTCCATCTGAAGGAACTCTCTCACCTGGTTTCACTAAAATCTGATCCCCGACATGCAGCTGTGAAACGGATACGGTTTCTTCATATCCGTTAGTGATACGCAGTGCTTCCTCAGGCTGTAAGTCCATAAGTGCCGAAATTTCTTTATGGCTTTTATTCATCGTGTATGTCTCAAGGGCACCGCTTAAAGCGAAGATGAAAATCAATATGGCACCTTCCGTCCAGTAACCGATAACCGCAGAACCGATGGCCGCAAAAATCATCAGCATCTCAACATTCAATTCCCGGTCGGCAATCGTATCTTCTATTCCTTCTTTTGCCTTGGCATATCCGCCAATCAAGAAAGAAGCTAAGTATATGACGATTGAAGTGGACTCCATTCCGTTCTTTGAAAGGGCCCAGCCCAACACTATTAATAAACCGCTGAATAATGCAGCAATAAGTTCTAGATGAGGTTTTGCTTTTTCCAACCAAGTGGTTTGGCATGAAGCCGGTTGGGTTAAATGTTTAGTATCTGTAGTCATAAGATTCCCTCCCACATTCTTTTCTATTTTGTGTAAATGATATAGATTATCATTTGTATGATATATAATTGAGAAAGATAATCAACGTCATTTCTCTGGATAAAATATGAAAGCTGCCACCGTAATTGCGATGACAGCAATGTTTTCAAAGGTTTTTAAATGTAATGTCCCTTTTGTTATTATTATAATACCACATATCCTATTCAGAAATAAAGAAGAATGATTCTAATCTAGTAAAAAATATAAAGTACTTCCTATCCAAATATTTAGCCGCTATTGAGAAATACCTTTCAAATTGAATAATAAAAGAAGTAGTCCAGATAATAAACTATACTACATAACTGAAGCAGGCATTTTCTCCTTAAACAAGGCCAATGAAATGAAGACAAGGAAAAGCATGATGCTGATCATATAGAAAAAATTCCCACCTTGTATATGTTCAATGACGAGGCCGCCAAAAAACGGACCGCCGATGCTGCCGAGGCTAAAGAAAATACTGCATAATAAATTTCCAGCAGGTAATAGGTTTCGAGGCAAAAGGTCTGCCATATAACTTATTCCCAGCGAGAAAGTCGAACCAACCATCATTCCGCCAAACATAAAGCAAATGAATAGACCAAGCACTGAATAAGAATAAATCCCTGCAAGAGTGAATATGGCAAACCCTGAAAAAAGTATCGTCAGCAAGGTCTTTCGCCGGCCAAAACGGTCACTTATCATCCCCAAGGGAATCTGGGTAAGCAGAGTCCCTGCGGAAAATGCCGGAATGATGATGGATACTGCGGTTAAATCGATTCCGGAGCGCAGGGCGAATACAGGAAAATTGCTATTCAATGATGCTTCAAGCACGCCAAAAGTGAACGGAAGTAAAAAAGCGACCCAAGCTATGCGGCTAACTTTCGTAAACCTTTTGAGTGTGCCAAGGAATGATGTGCTTTCAGAATCATCCTGTTCAGGAAGCTCATTTCTAATAAGGAAAACAGTGGACCAAGCTAGAAGACTAAGTATGGATGTGATGATGAAAGGCAAAGACTGATTAATCTCGAGAAGCTTCGTCATCATCGGGCCAACCATGAAGCCAAGACTGAAGAAAAGTCCATAAATGGCAAGATTCCTTCCGCGCTTCGTTTTTGGTGAAATGGCAGTGATCCATGTCTGGGTAGCAAAGTGAAGTGTATGATCGCCGATTCCGATGAAGAAACGGAGGACGAACCAGAACCAGAATGATTTCCAAACAGGAAATAAGGCAAGCGATAGAATGACCGTTATCCCGCCAAATAATATCAATGGCTTATAGCCGTATTTACGGAGCGGGGCTTCCATAAAAGGAGAAATCAACAGAATTCCAATATAAAGCGAGGCTGCATGAAACCCGTTTAGGGATGAGCTAATTCCGTCATTTTCAAAAATGATGGCTATGATCGGCAGAAGCATCCCTTGAGAAAACCCAGATATGCCGACAATTACAATTAAAACGCTAAAAAGCAATTTATTATTCATAAAATCATGTCTCCTAAGATATGTATACCTTCTTGATGTTACATCTTAGGAAGAGGATTAAGCAATAGAAATTTGGGTAAATATTGACAAGAAGAGAGAAGATGATAAAATTTTCCTTTGTCATCGCCGGAAGATTATGTATGATAGTTTTTGTTACATAAAAAGAACTATAGGATTGTGAGGAGAAGTATCGTGAATAAAATATTTTTGGGGCTTGTCCTGTTAGGCGTCCCTATATCAGTCATTGGGTCATTATTGCATTGGCCGAGTGTGATCATGTTCATCGTATATTGCTTAACCATCGTCGCGCTAGCAGGATTCATGGGCCGTGCGACTGAAAGCTTAGCGATCGTTATGGGACCAAGGATAGGCGGTCTCTTGAATGCAACCTTTGGAAATGCAGTGGAATTGATCATATCCATCTTTTCATTAAAGGCGGGGCTTGTTGGGGTCGTGTTGGCTTCTTTGACTGGTTCCGTATTAGGAAACTTATTGTTGGTGGCAGGACTTTCATTCTTTGTCGGAGGGACTAAATACAAAAGGCAGAAATTTAATGTATTCGATGCGAGGCATAATGCCGGTCTATTGATTTTTGCAGTTATTGTAGCCTTCGTCATACCGGAAGTATTCACACAAGACATGAGTGAATCACGTACGATGTCGTTAAGTGTAGGAATTTCCATTATATTGATCTTATTATATCTTGCTGCATTATTCTTTAAATTGGTTACTCACCGCGGGGTATATCAGCATACGGAGAAACCTGAGGAACATGAAGAGGAAGTACCGGAGTGGAGCAAGAAAAAGGCAATTATAATACTTGCTGTCGCTACATTGGCCGTTGCGTATGTATCGGAGAAACTTGTTCATACGTTCAGCGAAGTGGGGGAAACCTTCGGATGGTCGGAGTTATTCATCGGTGTCATTATCGTTGCAATCGTGGGTAATGCGGCAGAGCATGCGTCCGCCGTCATAATGGCCTATAAAAACAAAATGGATGTCGCAGTGGAGATTGCCGTAGGTTCCACGCTTCAAGTAGCGATGTTCGTAGCTCCTGTACTAGTGCTTATTTCATTAATGTATCCAACGCATATGCCGCTTGTTTTCACAATGCCAGAACTGATATCAATGGTTACAGCAGTCTTTCTGATGATCATGATTTCGAATGACGGGGAAACGAACTGGTTTGAAGGCCTTACCTTATTGGCCGCTTACTTCATTATGGGAATTGGATTTTACTTATTATAAGGATGCAGGCCTTCCGATGCGGGAGGTCTTTCTTTTTATATAATTGAAAAATAAAAATGACTCTGCTCAAGTTAGATTTAGCAGAGTCATTTCTATATTAGTAAATTACCATTCATAAGTTAATCCAAAATTTTTCATCATGCTTTTGTAAAAGTTGAGAAAATATTCTAGAGTGTCACACCATCCTTTTACATCAGATTTAAGTATAGGCGAATTCGTTTTCTGTCATCCTTTAAAAGGGTGTCATGGATTGTTCGATAAGCATACCTCCTGAAGGTTTAATAGGTATGAACGATTTCGCCTCCTTTTTATAATGTAAAATAAGTATAACCGATTTGAATTAAAAAGTAAATATTCTGAACTTTACAAATTCATTACAAAATCGAAATAAGAATGAAATGTATAGAATGTTGGCTAAAAACAAAATCTATAACAAAATGATTGAACCCCTCAAAAGGAGTGCGACAGCATGAGAAGAACTATTCTTATTACGATGATTGCCCTAATTGCCTTCATTCAGGCGAATGTAAGTTTTGCAGCTGATATTCCAGAAGGCAAAGCAAATCCGAATATGGTGAATATCCCACCTTCCGTTTTGAATATTGCAAAGGAGAATACGTATCCGAACCCAACCCAGGATCTTCCGATGCTGCAGCCGAGTAAGCTGGCCGAACAATTGATCGATTCAACGGATATCAAGATTGAAAATCCAGAACTCATCCATATGTTGAATGAATCGGCAATTGCAAAAGCTCCGCTTGCTTTTGGTTACAGGGCAACGATTTACCTTGGCCATTGGGCATTGAATTATGAGTCTTCGGAAACGGCGCCAAACTGGGAATACCAAAAAATCAATACGAATTACTACGATAATCGCGGCGGTGAGGTTCCATACAAGATCCGTTATGTCCAGGAAAGTCAGAAGGCAGTGAGTGGCGGTCTCACAGCAAAAATCCCTAAGGCAGAGGATGTTCAAAAGATGATGCTGTTAAAAGCCACTGAGAAAACGAATTTGCCATTGGCTTTTGAAACGATCATCGGAGCTGGTACGAAAAAAGATGAAGTATACAATATTGCTTCTAATAGGATAGGTTACTTATCCAGTTATGCTTCCGCCGTCAATGAAAAAGGGAAGGTCACATATGGGGAAGTGTATTTGAACTTAAAAGGAAGTAAAAGAACCATTACGATAAAGAACATCACTTCACAAGGCATCGGTGCATGGATACCGGTTCAGGACCATGTTTCCTTCAGCTTTACAGTCTCGCAGCAACCCAGGTAAATTAAAAAACTCGCCGGATTGGCGAGTTTTTTTCTTCATATGGTTGACTTCCTGATCCTGAAGTCCTCCTTCGGGTAGTATGCATTTTTGACGAGAACATTCGGGCCTAGACATTTGACTGCCGGGCAGTGGCAATTCAATTCATTGGCCAGTTTCGAATTCATCCATGTTTCATAGGATTCGGTCAAGGGCTGGTCTTTGATATTCCCTAATGTAGGTGCGTCCCCGAAATCGGTCACGATCACTTCCCCTGTGAAAATATTGATGTTCAACCGGGAACGTCCATCAGGGTCATTACGAACAGTCACTTTATGTGAACCATAAAGGCGTTGAAGCAGCTTTATATCCTCTTTATTGTTATTGCAAGGATAAAATGGCAGGGTACCGAAAAGCATCCAAACATTTTCATCACGGATATCAAGCAAATGATGAATCGCTTCACGCATTTTGTCCAGTGATAAAGTTTCAAGTGCCGAAGCGAAATCGCTTGGATACATGGGATGAATTTCATGCCTTTGACATCCCATTTCATCGACGATCTGCCTGTGAATATGCTCAAGATGAGGCAATGTCCGTTTATTGAGCATCGTTTCTGCAGATACCAGCACACCAGCTTTTGTCAGGGCACGGGAATTTTCAATCATTTTATCAAATAATTTCTTTCGCTGTTCCCGAGATGGTTTTCGGTCCATCATGGCAAAGCCGATATCAATGAATTCATCGATTGTTCCCCAGTTATGGGAAATGTGCAGAACATCCAAATAAGGAATGATTTCCTCATACCGTTCCAGGTCAAGGGTCAAATTGGAATTGATTTGTGTCCGGACCCCGCGGCTACGGGCATATTTCAATAGAGGCAAAACATAATTCTTCACTTGTTTTCTTGAAAGCATCGGCTCCCCGCCAGTGATGCTGAGCGAGCGAAGCAAAGGGATCTCATCGAGGCGCTGAATCAGTAATTCCAGTGGCAGTGCATCCGGGTCCTTGGGCTGGAGTGTGTAACCGACGGCACAATGCTCACAACGCATATTGCAAAGGGTGGTTGTGGTGAACTCCACATTGGTAAGGCTGAGTTTTCCATATTGTTCAACGTCCATATATGCTTCCCAAGGGTCATACTTGGGTGTAATTGGTGTTAAAAGATCTTGCTTGATTATTGACATATTTAAAACTCCTTACGTAATAATGCACTAACCCATTATGAACAATGGGGACAAAAATTGTCAAATGGCGGAGAGCTGCATTTATAGCTTGCCATTGCACTTTCAAGCAGATTTCGTTACGATGAAAGAAGAACGGAAGGAGAGTGCCTCATGGGAAAATCCATTACAGGTAAAAACGAACAATTAACATACTTAAAAGAACGCCTCACGATGTTCATGGAAGTTCTTGATCATATCGAACCGGAAAATACGGAGTTGGAAGATATAGACCGTTTAATCGGCATGTTAGATGATTTGGAAGGCAAAGTGGAACAATTCAAAACCCGCGAAGACTAATATCTGTTTCGATAGTATGATTTTTTCAATGTTAATATTCATGAAGGGATGACGGGAAAACTGCGTCATCCTTTTTTGATGGAAATGATTGGTGATGCAATTTAACTCATGGGCTATTTCTGGCGCTTTGCTCATTTCTCTCCAAATTGCTTTTCATTATGAAAAATAATTACTTGTTTTCGAAAGATTATGTTAGATGTATAATAAAACGGGTGTTGTATCATTCGCTATTTATAGAGAAGCAGGGAAATGATTAAATTTAGGGGAAATAAGAGGGGGAAGAGAAATTTGGATATTCAAAAATTCCAAGAAAGTATGTACAGTCTAATCGTTGAAACTTCAACGAATCTTCCAAAGGATGTTCGTCGTGCGGTCAAAAGTGCAAAACAACGTGAAAATGCAGGTACTCGTTCTGCATTAAGCCTGACCACCATCACGAATAATATTACAATGGCTGACGACAATGTATCACCGATTTGTCAGGATACTGGTCTGCCGACTTTCAAAATAAAAACTCCAGTTGGCGTGAACCAACTTGAAATAAAAAAAGCAATCCGGAATGCGATCATCTTAGCGACAAAGGGCGGAAAACTTCGTCCAAACGCAGTTGACTCTTTATCGGGTGAAAATAGCGGGGATAACCTTGGGGAAGGTCTTCCTGTCATTAAATTCGATCAATGGGAAAAAGACTATATTGATGTTCGGCTCATCTTAAAAGGCGGCGGCTGTGAAAATAAAAACATCCAATACAGTCTGCCTATGGAGCTTGAAGGATTGGGAAAAGCGGGCCGTGATTTGGACGGAATCCGTAAATGTGTCCTTCACTCTGTCTACCAAGCACAAGGACAAGGCTGCAGTGCCGGCTTCATCGGCGTTGGTATCGGAGGGGACCGTTCATCCGGATATGATCTGGCTAAGGCTCAACTTTTCCGCAGTAATGAAGATGTGAATCCGAATGAAGACCTTCGTAAACTTGAAGATTACATCATGAAGACAGCTAATGAATTAGGAATCGGCACGATGGGCTTTGGCGGCGAAACTACACTGCTTGGATGTAAAATCGGTGTCATGCACCGTATTCCGGCAAGCTTTTTCGTATCCGTTGCTTACAACTGCTGGGCGTTCCGCCGTTTAGGAGTTAAAGTCAATCCTGAAACAGGCGAAATCAATGAGTGGTTATATCAAGAAGGGGAGAAAATCGACTTTGCTTTGGAAGCGGAAAAAGCAGCGAAGGATGAAGTGGCAGCCGCTGCAGAATCGGACGTTGAAGCTTCCCGTGAAATCACCCTGCAAGCACCAATCACGGAAGAACAAATCCGTGAATTAAAAGTTGGTGACGTCGTTCATATTAACGGCAGAATGTATACAGGCCGTGACGCCATCCACAAGCACTTATCTGAAAATCCTGCACCAATCGACCTGGATGGACAAATCATCTACCACTGTGGACCGGTTATGCTGAAGGATGAAGAAGGCAAATGGCATGTGAAGGCTGCCGGACCGACAACAAGTATTCGTGAAGAGCCATACCAAGGCGATATCATGAAACGATTCGGCATCCGTGCAGTTATCGGTAAAGGCGGAATGGGACCAAAAACACTAGAAGCACTAAGTGAACACGGCGGCGTTTATCTAAATGCAATCGGCGGGGCTGCTCAATATTATGCAGACTGCATCAAATCCGTCGAAGGTGTGAACTTCACTGAATTTGGTATTCCAGAAGCAATGTGGCATCTGAATGTTGAAGGATTTACTGCCGTGGTTACCATGGATTCACATGGAAACAGCCTGCATAAAGACGTTCAACAATCTTCATTGGAAAAATTGGCACAATTCAAAGAACCAGTATTTAAATAAATGTATGGCAAAAGACGCTCACCAAACGGTTGGGCGTCTTTTGCATAGCTTACTCTTCTATTTCGGGCAGTGGATCGATCCTCGATGCATCCTCTAAATTCAATCCACTTTTCACAAAATGAACAAACACTCCACCACTTAAACCAAGACAACCAACAAAGCCTAAAGTGATAACCCATTCCAGCATTTAATTCCCCCCCTGCTAATGTATATGAAAAAAAGGCGAAAATTACCTCAGAAAAGTACAATCTTTTGGAAAGGTCGCACATACATTAGAAGAGAAAGGGGGGATTTTCATGCAGAATAACTACTTCTTATTCTTTATGGCCATGCTAACCGGTTTTGCTTTCATCAAACTTCCTGTGGCAAACACGATTTTCTCCGGACTTGAAACATTCCTTGACGTAATCGGAATTGTAATCGTTCTCATTTTCGCTATCGCCATTATTTGGAAGGCGGCACAAGCGTTATTTAAAGGATAAACAAAACATGGAGGGCCAATCCTTTTCGGAGGAGAGGCCCTTTTTTGCTTCTGATTATAGACACGAACTAACTAATTCGGCCTCCGGGGCGTTAATTTGATCCAGAGCGAAATTTTATTCGACCCACGGCGCGAAAATTCGACCTGCGTTGGCAGTAATTCGACCCACGGCGAGATCAATTCGACCTACGGCGAGAAAAATTCGACCTGCGTCGGTAGTAATTCGACCCACAAGGCGAAAAATTCGACCTGCGGCGAGATCAATTCGACCTTCACAATATAATGCATATAAATCTCCATGTTCCAAACAATAAGAAAAAAGAACATGGGGGATATTCCAATGAAAAAAATGGTGATTTTATCCGCTTTTATTTGCTTGATATGCTCTTTGGCAAGCCCGGCTTTTGCAGAATCCTATAACTGGGGTTTCAATAAAGGGAAAAATGGGACACCTGCCGATGCCGGTAAAAAATTCAATGAAATGCTACCTGAATATGAAGCGATTTATAAGGGGGATACAAAGCAAAAAGTCGTTTATTTAACATTTGATAACGGTTATGAAAATGGCTATACGGCTCAAATTTTGGATGTTCTGAAGAAACATGGTGCTCCTGGAGCTTTTTTTGTCACGGGTCATTATTTAAAAACGGCACCTGAGCTTGTTGTCCGAATGGCTAATGAGGGACATATCGTAGGAAACCATTCATGGAACCATCCGGATATGACCAGCGTGACGGATGATGTGATTCGTACGGAGCTTGAGAGGGTAAAAGAAGCAACGGAAAAATTAACGGGACATAAGGGAATGAACTACTTAAGGCCGCCTCGTGGGGTATTTAATGAGAGAACAATGAAGGTCGCAAAAAAAGAAGGGTATTACCATATCTTCTGGTCACTGGCATATAGAGACTGGATTGTTGATCAACAAAAGGGTGCCGCGTTCGCACACGATGAAGTTCTTAAGCAGATTCATCCCGGTGCGATTTTATTATTGCATACCGTATCGAAGGATAATGCGGAAGCATTGGACTCGATTCTGACGGATCTTGAAAAACAAGGGTACGCTTTCGGTAGCCTTGATGATTTAATGATTGAGAAGCAGTTGCCGAACCGAATGCTTTATTAAAATGAGAGGCGGGTCCTGTAGAGATAATTCAGGTCCCGCTTTTATCCATTCTCCTCAATTTCAAGTAATATTTCAGGAAACATGCTATAATACGTGGAAAACTGCTAAAGGATGGATCGCTTGTGTGGACAGAAAAATTACAGGTTCAAGGACCCTATAATTTCGATCTAGTTCTCGAACGATTATCGTTAGACCCACTTCAGGTAGTTGATTTTACTAACAGGACGGTAAAAGTTCCGCTATATATAGAAAAAGAACCAATCGTTTTGCAGGTTCAGGCAATAGGAAATATCGATGAACCATCTTTTATCATCAAAGGTCATTCAGAGGTATACAAGTCAAAAGCAATCGAACGGTTAAAAAAGGTTTTTCATTGGCATCAGCCATTAGAAGGCGTTTCCCGGCATTTCCGGGAATCCGATTTGCGGGAAATCTTCGAAGAGCACCGCGGTACTGCCATAGTCTTGGACTTCGATTACTACAGTTGCCTCGTCAAATGCATCATACATCAGCAATTGAACTTATCCTTTGCCCATACGCTTACGGAACGATTCGTTAAAACCTTCGGCTACCAGATGGAAGGTGCCTGGTTTTATCCGACGCCGGAAACAACCGCCCAACTTAAAATCGAGCAATTGAGAGCCATTCAATTCAGCGGCCGGAAAGCGGAATACGTCATCGGACTTTCCGAGCAAATCATTCAGGGCCATCTCAACCTTGATATAATGGAAAAGCTATCCGATCAAGAGGTTATGGATACACTAATAAAAATACGCGGTATCGGTAGATGGACGGCTGAAAACTTCCTGCTTTTTGGACTTGGCCGGTCGAATCTATTTCCTAAAGCCGATATTGGCATTCAAAATGCCTTGAAAATATTATATGGCTTACCGCAAAAGCCAACCCTAGAAGAAATGGAGTCCTATAGTGAGAAATGGGCTCCATATCTAAGCTACGCTTCCCTCTATTTGTGGAGAAGCATTGAAAAACGGAGTGAAAAGAAATGACAAACATTCAAGATACAAAACTGGAAGTGAACCAAACCCTTCCCCTTACGATTAAACGGCTTGGCATTAATGGAGAGGGAGTCGGTTATTTCAAAAAGAAAGTCGTCTTCGTCCCAGGAGCATTGCCTGGTGAAGAAATTGTAGCTTTGGTCACAAAGGTGCAGCCAAACTTCACCGAGGCGAAAATAAAAACCATCCGTAAAGAATCACCGCATCGCATTGCAGCGCCATGTCCGGTTTACGCTGAATGCGGCGGATGTCAGTTACAGCATTTGAGCTATGACCAGCAGCTTATCGAAAAGCGCGATATCGTCATTCAAGCGATGGAACGCCATTCAAACTTCCCAGTTTCTTCATTAAATGTAAAAGAAACGATCGGTATGGAAGATCCTTGGAATTACCGCAATAAAAGTCAGTACCAAGTCGGCCAAAAAGATGGTAAATTGATTGCTGGCCTTTACGGCTTGAATTCCCATAATCTGATCGATATCCCGAATTGCCTTGTACAGCATAAGGCAACAAATAAGGTAACACGTACAGTGAAAAAGATACTAAAGAACCTGAACATCTCGATATATAACGAAAGAAAAAGAAAAGGTGTTATTCGTACGGTCATTACACGGGTAGGCTTTGAAACAGGTGAAGTGCAGGTTGTCCTTGTTACAGGTGCGGAGGAAATTCCACAAAAAGATCAGTTGCTAAAACAAATCCGGGACCAATTGCCCGAAGTGAAATCGGTCGTTCAAAACATCAACAACCGGAACACATCACTGATCTTTGGCGAAAAAACGATTCATCTGGCAGGCGAAAAAGTCATCAACGAAACATTGGGTGACCTATCATACGAACTATCAGCCCGTACATTCTTCCAGCTTAACCCCGTTCAAACTGTTCGCTTATATGATGAAGTGAAAAAAGCGGCAGCCTTAACCGGCACGGAAAAAGTGGTTGACGCTTATTGCGGTGTAGGAACCATTGGGCTATGGCTGTCTGAAAATGCCATGGAAGTCAGAGGAATGGACGTCATTAAAGAATCCATTGAGGACGCCAAGAAAAATGCCAAAAAACATAAACGCGACAATGTATACTATGAAACAGGCAAGGCCGAGAACATCCTTCCACGCTGGGCAAAAGAAGGCTGGAAACCGGACGTACTTGTCGTCGACCCGCCAAGAACCGGCTGTGACCAATCATTACTTCAGACAATCTTGAAAGTAAAGCCTAAAACCATAGTGTACGTATCATGCAACCCTTCCACATTGGCGAAGGACCTACAAGAACTGAGCACTTCTTATCGCGTTGAGGCCATACAGCCTGTGGACATGTTCCCGCAGACGAGCCATGTAGAGTGTGTCTCGCAACTCATTTTAAAAGAAGGAAACTAACGAATCGCTATTTGCCTTTGTATAGAGTTTTTACACGATAAATCTATTGTTGGAATCACGTATTATTTAAGGGAATAAAATACTGATTTTCTGAGAACATGTTTTATTAAAACATGTTCTCCTATTTTTTATCCTTCTTCATACTGTAATTCTAGTGGGTTTGAGCTATAAATACGTTTTGGGTATTCAAGTCCGCCGTCAATTCCATTCAGGACCGATTTTCGTTAAAATAAACATTGTATAGTTTTTCACAAATTATAAATGTCCAAATTGTACTTGTGTTTGATAATAAGTTATTAAGCATGATATAAGTGTAAGTGTAAAAGAAATGGAACAATTGGCTTTATATTTTTTGACCAAGTGTTTGAAATTGTATCCATAGTGAGAGGATTTGAGTTTGAAATGATAGATAATTTTTGGCGTGATTTACCACGACCATTTTTTGTACTTGCACCAATGGAAGATGTGACAGATGTTGTTTTTCGTCACGTAGTAAGTGAAGCCGGTCGACCGGATGTGTTTTTCACAGAGTTTACAAACTCGGATAGCTATTGTCATCCAGAGGGCATGAAAAGTGTGCGTGGCCGTTTGACTTTTACAGAAGATGAACAGCCAATGGTGGCACATATTTGGGGGGATAATCCCGAATATTTCCGTCAAATGAGTATTGGCATGGCAGAGCTAGGATTTAAAGGCATCGATATTAATATGGGCTGCCCTGTACCGAATGTGGCATCGAGAGGGAAAGGTAGTGGCCTTATTCTGCGTCCAGACGTTGCGGCAGAACTTATTCAAGCAGCAAAAGCGGGCGGACTGCCTGTCAGCGTGAAAACACGACTTGGCGATAATGATGTAAATGAGTGGGAGGAGTGGCTGACGCATATTTTAAAACAGGATATTGCGAACCTTTCCATTCATTTGCGTACAAGAAAGGAAATGAGCCAAGTAGATGCGCATTGGGAGCTAATTCCGGAAATCAAAAAATTACGTGACCGTATCGCACCAAATACGCTACTAACAATCAATGGAGACATTCCTGATCGTCAAACTGGGCTGCAGCTTGCTGAACAATATGGTATTGATGGCGTTATGATCGGGCGAGGTATTTTTAAAAATCCTTTTGCTTTTGAAAAAGAGCCAAAAGAGCATAGCAGTAAAGAATACCTCGATCTTTTAAGACTGCAGCTTGATCTTCAAGATCAATACGCGGAAGAAGTGCCACGTTCAATCACAGGGCTACATCGCTTTTTCAAAATTTATGTCAAAGGATTCCGTGGAGCTGGTGAATTAAGAAATCAATTGATGAACACGAAATCAACAGATGAAGTGCGTGCATTGCTTGATAACTTTGGAAAAGAATGTTGATGGGAGCAATAAGCAGAGTGATCCGGGAATCTGTAAAAGGTTCTCGGATTTTAACCTGCGTTTATTTCCATCCATTTGTGAAATAATGAAAGTACTGTGAATAGAGAAATACATAGGAGGTTTTTGGATGCATAATCATGATATATTAATTCGATTAAGATATGCGCTTGATATTAAAAATAAAGATATGGTAGAGATATTTAAACTAGGGGAGATCGAAGTGACAATGGAAGAAGTCATGCAGATGCTCACAAAACCAAAAGATGATTATTATGATGAATATGAAGAATATGATGATATGGATGAAGATGAAGATGGGATAACCTGCAATAACATGATGTTAGAGTCCTTTTTAAATGGTTTGATCATTTTTAAAAGAGGGAGACAAGAGCCAAAACCTGGTCAGCCTCAAAGTCAGGCACCTGCTGTAAAGAATAAGGAAAGTGTGAACAATATCCTTCTGAAGAAACTGAAAATAGCATTATCATTAACCAGTGAGGATATGATTGATATTTTGGAAGAAGCAGGAGTCATGATAACCAAAGGGGAATTAAGCGCTATACTAAGAAAAGTGGGTCATAGGAATTATAAAGAGTGCGGAGATCGATACGCGAGGAATTTCTTAAAAGGATTAACTTTGAGATATAGGGGATAAGGGTTCAGTAACTGTTTCTATCATGCACATCATTACAATTAGGCCTTGATTTCGTGAAAAGTACTTTTCCGATTTCAGGGTCTTTTTCTTATGACGTTATTGAAGGGATAGAAAGTGCGAAATAGTAAAAAACAGAAGGCACCCTCAAGGCACCTTCTGAAACATTAACCTTTTAAAAAGTCTGGCTTTGCGAAATTGGGGTTGGGATATTTATAGAAGCCTTCTCCTGCTTCTCTTCCGATTTTCCCTTTATCGATATACTCTGTTTTCAATAAGTTAGCCAGTTTTTCGATCTCTGGATCACCTGTCGCTTTCGCTTTTGCAAGTGAAATATTATAAGCTGTATTAATTCCTACCACGTCCAATATGGCGAAAGGACCAAGGGGTGCCCCTGTTGCGACCATCCACGTTTTATCGATGGTTTCCGTATCAGCCACTCCTTTTAATAAGAGCATTTGGGCAGCATCCAAAAGAGGAACCAATAAGGAATTTAGAATATAGCCTGGCTGCTCTTTATGTAAAGGCAAAGGAACCATTCCAATCGATTTTGCAAAATCAATCACTTCATCGAACACTTCACTATCCGTTCCAGGATGCTTCATGATTTCTGCCGTATTGTTTTTCCAGATTTCATTAGCGAAATGCAAAGCGAGGAATTTTTTTGGACGGCCTGTCGCTTCGGCGAATTGGCTTGGTAATAATGTAGAAGAGTTCGTGGCGAAAATTGTTTTTTCAGGTGCCACTTTTCCTAACTCTGTGTAAAAATCGGTTTTGATTTGAACCACTTCCGGAATCGCTTCAATCACAAGATCAGCTTCGGCAACTGCCGCAGATAAATCACTGTGGAAAGAAATGCGGGAATAAGCAGTATTAAGATCTTCCTCCGCAGCGCCTATGTCTTCTTTATAGTAGGGCTTTAAATTAGTGATCCTATCTTTTGCACGTTCTAACGCTTCATCATTGATGTCATATACTGATACGTTAAATCCTTTGAATGCGGTTTGAAATGCAATCTGACTTCCTAAAACGCCGCTGCCGGCAATCGTGATATTCTGGTAATTCATAGTCATTCTCCTTTATTTCTTTGGATATCTATACTTGTTAATTATTTCACTTAGCTTGAAAATAGATGCAGGAATAGCTTAGGATATATATTATTTTCCCTTTAAGGGACCCGATAAACGCATAGTGAAACGTAACACCCCTTCTTAGATGCAGGAGTTTCTTCATCACCTTCCTATCATTTTGGATTGATGATAGCTTGTACGTATTGCTCATTTCATCAGTTGCCCATTGCATTTCATCCGTAACCACATAGTTTATAATAAAAGGTTGGACGAGGTGTAAAAATGGATGATTACCAAAAAGTGATAACCATTCTTGGGAGTGCAGGAGGGGCCGCAAAATCAATACTTTCCATATTGAACAAATCAGCTATTGATAAAAAGGATCCAATCCATCTTTTTATATCCAGTTGTATTATTCACTTAATTGATATTAAACAAAAGGAAGAAAAATATTATCATGAATTATTTCCACAACTAAAAGATCAAATTGTACTGCATCAATTTGATTTAAAAGATACAAAGAGGTTTATTAAGCATCTTGAAAGCACAAAAACATTATGTGTCATTGATCTTTCATGGGCGGATACGGTTGAAATGCTGCAATGTTGCGACGCATTAGGCATTAATTATGTTAATTCCGCTTTAGAAAACACAATGATCGATGAAAATGAAGAATTATATTATGGGTTTCCTGTAATTGAACGGATCAGGCATTTTGAAAAGGTTAAAGATCAATTTTCCAATTCTACAGCTATCATTGGATCGGGAATGAATCCAGGGGTGGTCCAATGGATGGCCATTGAGCTGTTAAAGAGTGATTCAGAGGAACGACCGCTTGGCTGTTACATTGTAGAGCATGACAATTCGTTTTTTAAGGACAAATCGAAGGCAAAGAATGACGTCATTTACACAACCTGGTCTCCCGAGTGCTTTCTGGATGAGGCTATTTCATGCTATCCAATGTTTATGAATCACCATACACCGCTCTTTTTATATGAAAATGTTTATGATGTCGAATTTAAGGTCACATTAGGGGACAAACAGTTTTACGGTTGTTTAATGCCTCATGAGGAAGTATATACTTTAGGTAAATTGTATGATATGGAAGGCGGCTTTTTATATAAGATAAATGACCATACGACGGAGTTAATCCGCTCGAAACTGGATGACGCCGATCAATTATGGAACCATGACATGAAGGTTCTCGATCCGCTTGAAGCCGAACTTGACGGGGAAGATCTAGTTGGTGTCCTTATCGTTTATCAAGATAAGGAGCGTTATATGTATAATACATTAAAGAATCGCGATATCTTTTCCAAATATAAAACCAATGCAACATACTTTCAAGTGGCCTGCGGGATATATGCTTCATTATCGGTGCTGCTAATGGATCAAATCCCCAAAGGGGTATACTATGTGGATGAGTTATTGTTAAATACCAATAATCATTACGGTCAATATTTGACCTATTATATGACGAGTTTTGTGATTGGGGAAAACAATCATTCAGATGGTCCATTACTTCACAGAATGAAAAAAATGAATCAATAATGTGAATTTTTAAGTCGGCATCAATGAAGGGAGCTGGCTTGATTTTTCAACTATATAAAGTTGTGCACAAGGTGGCGGAAAGGAAAAAGGGAAATCCTTCTCCTTCAAATTTCCCTTCTGAATGTGCATAACTTTTTTTGTTTTTTAGATCTTCTTTTTACGTGAACGTTACGGCAATATCCGGAGCTGATCAGCAGCTCTTTTTTTATTGTTGTAATGGACTTTAGCGTCCATTAGTACAATGTAAAACAGACAAAAAAGAGGATAATTAATCCCCTTGCAGGCTATAGACAATTTCAGTTTTTTCTTTTAAAAAAAGTTCCAGCTTGATTTAAGAAATTCGCTCCTTTCCGCCGACTGTCTGCCAAGCCTCATCTGGAAGGGGGGCGCAAATTTCTTCAATTCAGTGAGTTTTCGTCTCATTTAAAACAATTAAAAATCATGGAGTATAACCAAGCATTGTTTTAAAAATATGGTGAAAATCACTTCGGTAAAATCGTGGAAGGGATTCGGCAGGAGAGCATTACGGACTCCCTTTTGTCGACAAACTGAAAGAGGATAATCAATCCCCTTGATCGTCTTCATTTGTTTGTTCATCAGATTTTTGGACGATTTCTTTTAATTCACCAATGTCACCTTTTGCATTGATAATCTCAAAAATCTCATTTAAGCCTTCTGAGGTTTTTTCATCTTCCGTTTTCACTATACCCCTCCTTAATTAGGTTAATGGTTAAGGTCTCCAAAAAACCAGTAGATAAAACATCGGTTGCCTTGGAAAATTGATGAAATTCTCTTCGCATTTCCATTGATATAAACGCATTTTAGGCGGATGTTGATTGTAAAAACTACAAAAATTCAAATTTTTTTGTCCGCGCAATATGGACAACATTAAAATTATCTATTATTATGATTGTTATAACACTTAGTATAAAGGGATTTATGTTAATATCGAGTGTGTTTCTGGAAAAGACACGTGTATTTTTGGAAAAAAGGAAAAAAATACAATTTTTTTAAATAGGGGTAAAACATATAAAGATCCTGCATTTATTCCAACCATCAATGAGGGGGTATATTAAATGTCAAGTGAAATATTAAATAAATTTTTGAAAGAAAATTTGGAAGATTTAAAAGAAAAGGGACTTTACAACGTTATTGATCCGGTGGAAGGTCCAAACGGTCCGGTAATCACCATTGCAGGCAGAGAGCTTATTAATTTATCATCCAATAATTATTTAGGTTTAGCAACAGATAGACGATTAATAGAGGCTTGCATAGAAGCGACGAAAAGATATGGTGTCGGTGCCGGTGCGGTTCGTACGATCAACGGAACGTTAGACATTCATGTCAAATTAGAAGAAAAGCTTGCCGAGTTCAAACATACAGAAGCAGCCATTGCTTATCAATCTGGATTTAACTGTAATATGGCAGCGATTTCAGGAGTGATGGATAAACACGATGCCATTCTTTCAGATGAACTGAATCATGCTTCAATCATTGATGGTTGCCGATTATCCAAGGCGAAAATTATTCCCTTTATCCATTCCGACATGGACGATTTACGGACAAAAGCACGTCAAGCAAAGGAGTCCGGATTGTATAACAAGATCATGATTATTACCGACGGAGTGTTCTCCATGGATGGGGATATTGCCAAGCTTCCTGAAATTGTGAAGATAGCAGAAGAGTTCGATTTAATCACGTATGTTGATGATGCGCATGGTTCGGGTGTATTAGGTAATGGTGCAGGAACGGTAAAACATTTTGGATTATCGGATAAAGTGGATTTCCAAATTGGAACATTATCCAAAGCCATTGGTGTTGTTGGAGGCTATGTAGCAGGAAAGAAAGATTTGATTGATTGGTTAAAAGTGAGAAGCCGTCCATTTTTATTTTCAACGGCTGCCACACCGGGAGCAGTTGCAGCTAGTATAGAAGCCATCGATATTTTGATGAATAGCTCAGAACTTCAAAATAAGCTGTGGGAAAACAGCGATTACTTGAAAAAAGGCCTAAAAGAATTAGGATTTGATATCGGGGAGAGCGAAACACCGATTACACCTTGCATTATAGGTGATGAAGCAAAAACGCAGCAATTCAGCAAGAGGCTGAATGAAGAAGGTGTGTATGCCAAATCCATCGTATTCCCTACCGTTCCAAAGGGAACAGGAAGAGTGAGGAATATGCCTACGGCTGCTCATACAAAAGAGATGCTGGATCGTGCAATTGCCATTTATGAAAAAGTAGGAAAAGAGATGTCAATCATATAAGAGATTGCTTGTTTCGTAGTTTAAAACATGGGGAGGGATTTTTGATGAAAAAGGTCTTGGTAACGGGGGCTTTAGGTCAAATTGGTTCAGAATTGACGCTGAAAATGAGAGAGATTTATGGAGCTGACAATATCATTGCAACAGATATTCGAAAAACGGACAGCGATGTTGCTCAATCAGGTCCATTTGAGATATTGGATGTTACGGATGAAAAAGCGATGTATAACATGGCAAAAAAACATGAAGTGGATACGATTATACATTTAGCCGCTTTATTGTCGGCAACAGCTGAAAAGAAGCCGCTTTTAGCCTGGCATTTAAACATGGGCGGATTGGTCAATGCTTTGGAATCTGCACGAGAACTTGATTGTCAATTATTTACACCTAGTTCCATTGGAGCGTTTGGTCCAACCACTCCTAAAGATTGGACACCGCAAGACATCATTCAACGACCGAATACGATGTACGGAGTGAATAAAGTATCCGGAGAGTTATTATGTGATTATTATCATCATAAATTTGGGGTTGATACGAGAGGTCTTCGATTCCCGGGACTGATTTCGTATGTCACACCTCCTGGCGGCGGAACTACCGACTATGCAGTTGAAATTTACTATGAAGCGATTAAAAACAAACGATATACTTCTTACATTGATAAGGGAACGTATATGGATATGATGTATATGCCTGACGCTTTAGCAGCCATCATTAATTTAATGGAGGCAGATGCCTCAAAATTAAAACATCGCAATTCTTTCAATGTGTCAGCCATGAGCTTTGATCCGGAGCAAATTGCAGCCGAAATTAAAAAGCATATTCCGGAATTTGTCATGAATTATGAAGTCGATCCTGTAAGACAATCCATTGCAGACAGTTGGCCAAATACAATTGATTCAACTTGTGCGAAGGAAGAGTGGGGATTCAAGGCGGAATATGATTTGGAGAAAATGACGAATGATATGTTGTTAAAGCTGAGATTAAAGTCCCTTTTAGTAACAGCATAATAAACCTGCCAGCCGAATAAAAGAGTTGCAATACTCTTTTATTCGGGTTACTTTATACAGGGGAATTTTAATGTTTAAGGGGTGAGCTGTTATAAACGATAAAAAGTAAGCGCTTTCTATGAAACCTTGAACAGAATTAAGAAATAACATGAAATTTGATAGTAATCTTTCTAACTGTCAGGAATGCTTAAGAGTGAAGAATGATTTTATGAGGCAGCTTTAAGAAAGATAAAAAAAGTGGAGCCTGCTATATCATTTCTATACTAAATAGGGAGTGTATTAAGCATCTTGAAAAAATTTCGACTATTAGTAGTGTAGGGGGAAATGGAATGGCAAACAAAGATTTGAATAGGGACTTGAAAGGTCGTCATATTCAGATGATCGCTTTGGGCGGAACGATTGGTGTCGGTTTATTTATGGGTTCAGCCAGCACGATCCAATGGACAGGCCCGTCTGTAATGTTAGCTTATGCGATCTCTGGGCTTTTTATATTCTTGATCATGCGCGCAATGGGGGAAATGTTGTATTTGGAGCCAAGTACAGGTTCATTTGCAACATTTGGTTATAAGTACATTCATCCATTGGCAGGGTATATGACAGCATGGAGTAACTGGTTCCAGTGGGTTATTGTCGGGATGGCAGAAATTATTGCAGTGGGGACGTACATGCAGTATTGGTTCCCTGATCTCCCTGCTTGGATTCCAGGTTTAATCGCAATGGTGATTCTTGGAGCAGCGAACTTAATTTCCGTTAAATCCTTTGGGGAAATTGAATTTTGGTTTGCATTGATTAAAATCGTGACTATCATTTTAATGATCGTTGCAGGATTTGGACTTATCTTCTTTGGAATCGGTAACGGAGGGGAAGCCTTAGGATTATCGAATCTTTGGGAGCATGGCGGTTTATTTACAGGTGGCTGGAAGGGCTTCTTCTTTGCTCTTTCACTGGTGGTTGCCGCTTATCAAGGTGTAGAATTAATTGGGATTACAGCTGGTGAAGCAAAAGATCCTCAAGAAACGATAACGAAAGCGATTCAAAGTACCATTTGGCGTATTTTAATCTTCTATATCGGTGCGATTTTCATTATTGTAACCGTTTACCCTTGGGATCAATTAAGCGCGATTGGCAGTCCATTTGTTGCGACTTTTGCGAAGGTTGGTATCACGGCAGCAGCTGGAATCATTAACTTTGTCGTAATCACGGCTGCTATGTCTGGCTGCAATAGTGGTATTTACAGTGCTGGACGCATGCTTTACACATTAGGGATGAATGGACAAGCACCAAAATTCTTTGCTAAAGTATCCAATAGCGGTGTTCCTTTATTCGGTACGTTCGGAGTGATAGTCGGGTTAGCAATTGGGGTTGTTTTAAGTTATATTGCACCAGAAAATTTATTTGTGCATGTATACAGTGCGAGTGTACTTCCTGGAATGATTCCATGGTTTGTCATTCTGATCAGTCAAATTAAATTCAGGAAAATCAAAAAAGCTGAAATGCACAATCATCCATTCAAGATGCCTTTTGCACCTGTTACAAACTACCTGACCATCGCTTTCTTGGTCATGGTATTGATCGGTATGTGGTTTAATGATGACACACGTATATCACTTATGGTTGGAATAGGTTTTCTTGCTATCGTTGTAATTAGTTATTTCGCTTTTGGAATAGACAAGCGTGTACAAGCCAATGCTCAGGCAGAGGCTCAGGAAGATAAAGTGGGTTAATCTATCATTCACTTTGGGTTTTACAAAGGGTTGCTGCGGCAGCCCTTTTCCAATGAAACCAAAAGGGCAGTTCAGTTTTAACAAGAGATGATAAAATGGAATAAAATGATTGCTTACTTGTGAAGGGTGAACTTTTTATGTTCGAACTTAAAAATCATAAGAAAAGGGGAAGTTGACAATGACAACTTCAAAGAAGAATTTGAGGACTTGCGAAAAGGGACACAAATACTATAAATCCAGCGACTGTCCGACCTGCCCTGTATGTGAGCAGGAACGAAAACCTGACACCGGATTTCTTTCAGTGCTCTCGGCACCAGCCAGACGTGCATTGGAATACAATGGGGTAACCTCTTTACAACAGCTCTCAACATATAGTGAAAAAGAGATTTTGAAATTTCACGGTATGGGACCAGCTTCTTTACCTAAACTTAGGGCTGCTTTGGAGACAGGCGGGTTATCATTCAAAGATTAATCACTTTACGTGGATAAGGGATCAGGAACATCTTTTTTATGGTCATCATCCTTGTTAAACTGATAGTAACTCTAAAAAGTGAGGTAACGAAAAATCATGAGTTCCTATACTCCCTATTTTGAATTCAATCGAGAAAAGTGGGCATCTCTGCGAAACCATACTCCTCTTCCTTTAACAGAAGAAGAATTGGATAACTTAAAAGGAATAAATGAAGAAATATCCATTGTGGAAGTAGAAGAGGTTTATTTGCCCTTGACTCGTTTGATCAATTTACATGTTGAAGCATCTCAGCAGCTTAATACAGCCACCACTTCATTTCTAAAAACTGATGCTAAAAAAGTACCATATATCATTGGAATTGCAGGAAGTGTTGCTGTAGGAAAGAGTACGACAGCAAGGTTGCTTCAGACTTTATTATCTAGATGGGATAATCA
The DNA here is from genome assembly GCF_040250305.1 of Peribacillus frigoritolerans. NCBI lineage: Bacteria > Bacillati > Bacillota > Bacilli > Caryophanales > Bacillaceae > Peribacillus > Peribacillus frigoritolerans. The sequence continues at coordinate 657,499 of NZ_CP158190.1, forward strand.
CAGAAACGTAGGTCTTGTCACTACCGACGGTTTTTTGTACCCAAATGATCTTTTAGAAGAAAAAGGACTCATGAAAAGAAAAGGGTTTCCTGAAAGTTATGATACTCAAAAATTAATTAATCTTATCGGAGATCTAAAAGCAGGAAAAAATAAAGTGGAAGTTCCAATCTACTCACATTTGAAGTATGACATTTTGCCAAATGAAGTGCAGACTATCTGTAATCCGGATATTTTAATCGTGGAAGGTGTTAATGTTCTTCAAGTTGACAAGGAAAACCAAGTATTCGTCAGTGACTTTTTTGATTTCTCACTCTATGTAGATGCAAACGTAAACGACATAGAACGATGGTATGTTGAAAGGTTCCTTTTACTTCAAAAGACCGCATTTCAAAGTCCGGAATCCTATTTTCACCGTTATATTAACTTGTCTAAGGAACAGGCCATTAAACAAGCGACTCAAATTTGGGAAGAAATTAATTTGAAAAATTTACATGAAAATATACTGCCGACTAAAGGACGGGCAAAACTCGTCTTGAAAAAAGGATCAGAACACAAAGTTGAAAATATCTTTTTGCGAAAATAATAAAATGGATGCAAGGATTGTGTATTAGAATAATATTTTTTTGTAATAGCAATAAAGTAAGGAATTTTATTTATAATGGACTATGCAATAAGTCTTAAAATTAGCAATATTATCAATGGTCTTACCTTATATTGGTTTAATTATCAGTAATTATTGGTATTGTTATAATATCTAATAATTGGGTGAAATTTATGATACAAGTCAAAAAGGTAGGAGTTTAACATTTTCAGGAAGGTCCTTATTTTTTAGGGAAATGGTTACAGATCCTTCTAATTTCACTTCTGATTTTGTTAATAAATGTGTATTTTCGTCGCCTTTTCCGATGTGTCAATATTATTTCACTAACAGATTTTTCCTTCAATGAGGAGAAGTTGCTGAAAAAATCTTTTAATGCGACTATCGGGGCGGTTAAGTTTAAGCTAATTTCTTCACAAAATCAATATTTTAGCAAAAAAAGTAATAGTAGAATATTTTAATCTATGAAATAATAATAATAGACTATGATATAGTTATAAGGAGACAGAAAAGGTGTGTTCCTTGTTCGTGCCTGGCTTTTTGTGACACCTAAGCAGGAGCGCCTACATCTTTTTTGAAAATATAGGGGATAAGGAAGGTTATAATGAGCAACATACAGAAACAAACAGACGTTATCTTAATTGGCGGCGGAGTCATGAGCGCGACTTTGGGATCATTACTGAAAGAGTTAGCACCGGAATGGGAAATCAAAGTATTTGAGAAGCTTGCAAACGCAGGAGAAGAAAGCTCTAACGAATGGAATAATGCGGGTACGGGTCATTCTGCACTGTGCGAGCTTAACTATACATCCGAAAAATCTGACGGATCTATAGATATAAGCAAAGCAATTAAAATTAATGAACAGTTCCAAGTTTCATTGCAGTTTTGGTCGTATCTTGTAAACTGTAAGTTGATTGATAATCCGCAAGACTTTATCATGCCATTGCCTCATATGAGTATGGTACAAGGGGATAAAAATGTAGCGTTCTTAAAGAAACGTTTTGAAGCGCTGTCAAAAAATCCTCTGTTCCAAGGTATGGAGTTTTCCGATGACCCAGCAAAACTGATGGAATGGATTCCACTTATTATGCAAGACCGTCCATCAAATGATTCTATAGCGGCAACAAAAATTGATTACGGTACAGACGTTAACTTTGGTGCTTTGACACGCATGTTGTTTGACCACTTAAAGACTAAAAACGTCGATATCAAATATAAACATAGTGTTGATAATGTTAAACGGGCTAGCGATGGCACATGGGAATTAAAAGTGCGTAATGTCGATACTGGCAGCGTAGAACGCCATAATGCTAAATTCGTCTTTATCGGAGGCGGGGGCGGAAGCTTGCATCTGCTGCAAAAATCCGGTATTCCTGAAGGGAAGCATATCGGCGGATTCCCTGTTAGCGGATACTTCATGGTATGTAATAATCCGGAAGTTGTTGCGCAGCATCATGGAAAAGTATACGGAAAAGCTAAAGTTGGTGCTCCACCAATGTCTGTTCCGCATCTTGATACACGTTTTATCGATAATAAAAAATCGTTGCTATTTGGACCATTTGCGGGCTTCTCTCCGAAGTTCTTAAAAACAGGTTCAATGTTCGATTTAATAACTTCCGTAAAACCGAATAATGTTTTAACTATGTTGGCCGCAGGCGCAAAAGAGATGCCATTGACAAAATACCTGATCCAGCAAGTTATGTTATCGAAGGAACAGCGCATGGAAGAGTTACGAGAGTTCATCCCGAACGCTAAGAGCGAGGATTGGGAATTAGTAGTAGCTGGCCAACGTGTACAAGTCATCAAGGATACTGCTGAAGGCGGCAAAGGTACACTTCAATTTGGTACGGAAGTTGTCAGTGCATCCGATGGCTCGATTGCAGCATTGCTAGGTGCTTCTCCAGGGGCTTCTACTGCTGTTCATGTTATGCTTGAGGTAATTAATAAATGCTTCCCGCAACGTATGAAAGAGTGGGAACCGAAAATTAAAGAAATGATTCCTTCTTATGGAGAGTCACTAATGGAAAATACAGAGCTTCTGCACGAAATTCAAACTTCAACATCAGAGACGCTTGGTCTAAGCAAAAAAAAAGAGTTAGTTTATAGTTAATTTTTGGATACTGAAGCAACATTGAAATTAAAAACAACAGAACCTTTAATCTATCATTGATTGAAGGTTCTTTTTTTGTTTTAAAGCCTATTCAATTAAGAATGCTTATTTGTAGGCAAACTCGAAGAAAATTGAGATTATGGCTTGTACAATTTGGATGTTGATTGGAACGTAGGGCACTCGCTTTCCGCGGGCGGTCCGGGAGCCTCCTCGGCTTGCGCCTGCGGGGTCTCCCCTAGACGCGCTTTACACCCGCTCCAATCGACTTATTTTTAACTTTTAGATAGAACCCTTTTGTCTACAAACTGAGGGATGCTATTATAGCATCCCTAAAGATTTCTGCTTCTAATGTGTGCATTTGAATTTATTTGGGAAATGGTCTCTTTATCGCAAATAATGAAAAGCTGTGCATCATCAGGAATTCGTGCATCTAATTTTTGGTTTATGTTCAGATCACCACGATCCGCTACCAGTGTGGCTCCTTTGTTAAGAAGATCTATAAACGCATCACGATAGGTTAGCCATTCATCTTGTTTAGGAATCTCATACATAGTTTCCTCATATTTCGTGCTCATAAGTTCTGAATACATGTGGGTGACTCCATGAGAAAATAATGATCGTACTGCTGCGTGGGAAATCATTTCTTGCGTAGGAATAAACTCATCCACCTTTACACGCTCGAATAAACGAATATGCTTTTGATTGATCACCTCGGCTGTGACATGGATGGACGTATTTGTTTTTTCTTCAATGGCCGTTATGGCAGTGGCAACTAATAATGTCTTTCCATCGACAAGTAACGGATCCTTTGTAGCATAATTATCTTGTGTTATTTGGTCAGCAAAAATGATAACGCCTTTTGCTTTAGGCAGATTTGCACGGAGTAATGTTTCTTCATCGGTGGCATCCCCGCGAACATAAAACAGACGCTCCTCCATCATAGGAGCTTTTTCCAAGTTATCAATGATTACAATATCAATGGTTTCATCAGATTTAAAAATTTCTTGGAGTGCTGATTTTGACTTATCACTCCAACCAATCAAAATGATATGATTTTTACCTGTATATTTCATTTTTCCACCAACTTTACGTTTTTCGATAAGATATACAGATTTAATGATTTTTCCAATAAAAAGACTAACAAGCCCAATGCCCGTGATGTAAAGACCAATGGTAAATGCTTTTCCAAGATCGGTGACCGGTGCATAGTCCCCAAAACCAACCGTAGCAAGCGTTGTAAGAACCCAGTAAACTGAGGTTAAATATGATTCGAACGTCTGTGGCTCAATAGAAAAAGCAACATACGCAGCAACTAATATGTATAAAATGGCAAATGGTATAAAGATTCTACCTCTTAATTTAATCAGGTAATATATTATTTTTTTTACCTTAATTCTCATCATACCCATCCTAGTTTTCAAGTCATCATCGATTAAATTTATATTTCCCCAATTAAACAATTAAATAAACGTAAGTGTAAAAAAACTATTTTTTACCCAAGTAGGGAGTAAGAAGCAAAAGAGAACTGTTTAAAATAACGTTCAGGGCTCTTTTTCTTATGCAAAAAAAGGGGCGGATCGTTGAGAATTCCATTGAGTTTCATCTGCCCAAGTTTAATAGACCATACAATCAGTTTAAGTTTCAAAACCAAGCATTTTGCTATTAAATTTCGCTCTAATTTAATATAGATTATAAAATGAACAATATTAGATGAATTTTTGTAAATAAATTATAAAATAATCATCAAAAAATAAAATTATTATTAGAATTTTCAGTATACAATGAATGTTAAATAACGAGGAGGTCTATCAAAATGAAAGCGGATACAATAAATGGAATAACGACTTTATGAAGGAACAGGATTGCATACAAAAGACAGTACTTCCCATATTAATGAACGACCGGAATATAGCTGAGCACCCAGATGGCGGTGTAAGGCGGGATTGGAAAGCGGCACATAACTGGAAGTGTTTTGCTTCGAATCCTCAATAAGAGCTGGAAGAGGGTGAAACTCTGGGGAATCCTAACAATGCACGAGGATCGGATATGGGTATTATATAATAGGGGGAATAATTATGGGATCACCAAATGTGGCGACAAATACGAAACAAGAGAAGCCGCAAATTCAATCAACTACTAATATACTGAAGTTTATAGTATATAGTTTAATAGGAAGTTTTATGTTTTTTATTCCTATTACCATAAATGGTGTTTCAAGCATACCAATTGATCATATAGTAACATGGATCAAAGTAACCTTGCCGTCAGCCGTTCCTATTTATGCTCTTATTGTCATTCTATTAGGAGCTGTTTATCCATTTATTTCAAAAAGCTGGAGCAAGGATAAGGTATCAATAGTTTTTTCCTTTTTAAAAGTAATAGGTGCTGTTGTTGCGATCTTAATATATTTCAAGATTGGGCCCGAATGGTTAATGGCCCCAAGTATGGGTCCTTTCCTTTTCGAAAAACTTGTCATACCTGTAGGACTTGTCGTTCCTTTTGGTGCTCTATTTTTGGCGCTTCTCATTGGATACGGGCTTCTCGAATTTTTAGGTGTACTGATGCAGCCAATCATGAGGCCGATATTTAAAACGCCGGGGCGTTCAGCAGTTGATATGGTCGCCGATTTAGCAGGAAGCTACTCCATTGGTATGCTTATTACGAATCGACTATATAAAGAAGGAAAATACACGGTTAAAGAAGCCGCTATTATTGCAACTGGTTTTTCAACCGTTTCAGCAACGTTCATGATCGTTGTAGCAAAAACTCTCGGGCTTATGGACATATGGTCCCTTTTCTTTTGGGTTTCTTTAGGGATAACATACCTTGTCACTGCCATTACCGTACGTATTTGGCCATTAAATAAAATGAGTGACGATTATTATTCGGATAATGCCGATCCAGAAGAGGTTATCAAAGAAGGACTTCTCAAAAATGCCTGGTATAGTGCGATGGTTGGAGCAAACAATTCCGTAAGTCTTGGCAGAAATTTATGGGATAACTTAAAGGACGGTTTTCTTATGACAATGAGCATTCTGCCGTCCATTTTATCGGTTGGTCTCATTAGCCTTGTATTAGCGGAGTATACTCCAGTATTTAATTTACTTGGCTATCTTTTTTACCCATTTACTTGGGCATTGCAAATACCTGAACCATTTTTGGCTGCAAAAGCTTCAGCTATAGGAATTGCAGAAATGTTCCTGCCGGCGCTTCTCGTAGTAGAAGCACCTCTGGTAACTAAGTTCATTATTGCCGTGGTATCTGTATCATCCATATTGTTCTTTTCAGCGACGATCCCTTGTATCCTATCAACCGAAATCCCAATCAGCATTACGAAGTTGATTGTAATCTGGTTTGAACGGACGCTCATCACGTTAATTATTACTGCACCTATCGCAATATTGCTGCTTTAGTACAAATCAACGAATCTTAATTCGATCACAAATCGAACGGGGAGTTCGTATTAGAAGGTCAACCAGTAAAAATTACTGGTTGACCTTCTTTAATAGAATCTTTTATAGTCAGGAGGCATGGTAGGACGTACGGGTGCGTGGGGCATTTGAAGGCTTGTTGGGACGTAGTATAAATTATTTGGAGCAGCATCACCACAGAAAAGGATTTTGAGTTTATATGTTTCTAACAAAACATATTTATATCTTTCAAGAATTTCGACATTATATTGACAATAATATAGTTACTCATTAGAATTGAAAATGATTCTCAATATGGTACTGGAGGCACCAATGTTATGTCAAAAAGAAGAAAAAGCAAACAAGTGTTATTTATATCCGCAATCGTTTTAATTTTATCAACGCTTTTACTTGGATGTACAAATGAATCAAAAGAAAATTCAACTTCAAATAAAGACAGTAAAGACATGCTTACTTTGGCTTGGCCGAGGGATATAGGTGAAATGAATCCGCATGTCTATAATCCTTCTCAATTATTCGCTACATCAATGATATATGAACCTTTGGTTAGCTACCAAGATGGAGGAGAGCTGAAGCCGCATTTAGCTGAATCTTGGGAAATTTCCAAGGATGGGAAGGAATATACGTTCAACCTCCGTCAAGATGTGAAATTTTCTGACGGTACGAGCTTTAATGCTGAAATTGTGAAAAAGAACTTTGATACTATATTGAAAAATGTTGATTTACATAGTTGGTTGGGCTTTATTACGAAAGTGGATCAAACGGAAGTAATTGACCAAAACACATTTAAACTAACATTAAAGGAGCCATATTATCCTACTATTCAAGAGTTAGCCGTCGTTCGTCCAGTCCGATTCTTAGGTGATGCTGGATTCCCTAAAGATGGTGACACTTCTAAAGGTGTTACAAAACCAGTCGGTACAGGCCCATGGATTTTGGAAGAACATAAAGCAGATGAATATGCTATTTTCAAACGCAATGAAAATTATTGGGGTGAACTCCCTAAAGTTAAGAAAATCAAAGTCAAGATCATTCCTGATGCTGAAACCCGTGTTCTTGCTTTTGAAAAAGGTGACCTGGACCTAATTTATGGTGAAGGTGCTATCAGTCTGGATGCTTTCAAACAATTAGAAACAACAGGTAACTATGAGACTAGTATTTCTGATCCGGTTGCGACAAGACAACTAGTTATGAATACGAAGAAAGAACAACTTTCAGATTTACGTGTTCGTCAAGCGTTACAATATGGATTTAATAAAAAAGCAATGGTTGACGGAGTTACTTCTGGGTTGGAAGAGAAGGCAGATTTCATTTTACCGACAAACTTCCCGTATACTTCAGACATTGATGTAACAGCGATTGATTATAATGTCGAAAAAGCAAAAGCTTTATTAGATGAAGCAGGATGGAAGCTTCCAAAAGGAAAAAACGTTCGTGAGAAAGACGGAAAGCCGCTTGAAATCGAGTTAATGTACGACTCTGCAGAATCGATTCAAAAAGCAATGGCCGAAACATTACAATCTGAGTGGGCGGCACTGGGTGTTAAATTAAATATCGTTGGAGTTGAGCTTACGGTACAAATTGAAAGATTCAAAGCTAATGATTTTGAATTGAATTTCTTTAGTAACTATGGCGCTCCATATGATCCACATACTTTCGTAAATGTCGTTGGTTCAGAAGGATTTGGTTTTAACGAAGCCATTTCATCTTATCCGAACAGAGATGAGTTGTTAAAACAAATTGCAGATGTTCCTGGAACAACAGATGAAAAAGAACGTCAAGAACTTTACTCAACCATTTTGGAATCACTGCAAGACCAAGGAGCGATTGTGCCTATTTCTTATATTAAGAAAATAGCTGTTTACCAAAAAGATGTATCTAATTTTACATTCCCTGCTAACCGGGATGAACATCCATTCACAGGAATTAGCATCGAGAAGTAAGTTACAGGAGGGTTATCATGGGCACTTATATCTTGAAACGAATTATGGCCATTATTCCCATCTTTCTTTTGGCCACTCTTCTAACGTTTGGAATGATTCACCTTTCACCAGTGGACCCAGCTGAGGCATATTTATCTGCAGCACATATCCAATCTACAGATGAGATATTGGCACAGAAAAGACATGAGTTTGGCTTAGATCAACCCCTCCATGTTCAATATGTAAATTCTATTATTAAGATATGCCAATTTGATTTTGGCATATCTTATCTTTCGAATAAACCTGTTTGGGACGAGGTTACCTATCGAATGCCAGCGACCATTCAGTTAGCTTTAGGTAGCATCATATTAGCTATCCTGGTCAGTGTCCCTCTTGGATTTTTGGCAGGCATAAAGAAAAACAGCGGTATTGACCATTTTAGTCGCCTTCTCTCTTTTTTCGGGGCATCCATCCCCTCTTTTTGGCTTGGTTATTTATTGATTTTTTTCTTTTCTGTTAAACTCGACTTGTTCCCTGTTGAAGGAATTGGGACTTGGCAACATCTGGTTCTCCCTTCCGTTACTTTAGCTTTGCCATTAATAGCCTTGTATACTCGACTATTACGTGCTAGCGTTCTTGAAAATTTACAGGAACCTTATGTCCTTTTTGCTCGCACAAGAGGGATTCATGAAAAAGTCATTATGGGAAAACATGTATTGAGAATAGCCATATCCCCAATGATTACTGGACTGGGGATGAATTTAGGAAAGCTGCTGACTGGAACCATTATCGTCGAAGCGGTTTTTTCCTGGCCAGGATTCGGTCGTTATTTCATTGAAGCTATTTTTAATCGGGATGTTCCGGTCATTCAATGCTATGTGCTTTTAGCAGCGGGACTATTCATTTTTAGCAACTTGATTGTTGACCTTATTCAAATGTGTATCGACCCACGCATCTCCAGAAAAGGAGGGCAACGTCAATGATAACAAGTCTTCGTATTATGATGAAAAGTCAGAAAGTGATTGTCCTTTGTTCGATAATATTGAGCTTCCTATTTATCATTACCATCTTGGCTCCTTGGATTGCACCTAATGATCCTATTGCAGTCAATTTAGCTAATAAACTACAGCCCTCTTCCTTTGAGTATCCATTGGGAACTGATCATTTAGGAAGATGTACGTTATCACGCATCTTATATGGAGCTCGCATTTCGTTAGGATTTGCCACATTAATCTTTATCTCATCTTTAGGCATCGGCTTGATTGTTGGAACCATTGCTGGTTATAAAGGTGGATGGGTGGACCAGGTGCTAATGAGACTTTGTGATGGTGTTATGGCATTTCCGAATCTTTTGCTCATTCTTGGACTTGTAGGTATTTTGGGACCTGGCCTTAAACAGGTCATCTTAGCATTGATGCTTGTGCAATGGGTGTATTATGCGAGAATTTTCCGAGGAATGGTACTTAGTCTGAAAGAACAAAACTATATAGCTGCAGCTAAAATAAGCGGTTCTTCTCAATGGAAGATAATAAAGAAACATATCGTTCCAAATGTTCTTCCGCCGCTCGCTGTTATGGGTACATTAGAAATGGGTTGGGCCATCATGGATATATCGGCCATGTCGTTTCTAGGTTTAGGTGTGCAACCCCCTACACCAGAATGGGGAGCAATGATTCATGAAGGGAAATCGTATATTCGGACGAATCCAGAATTAATGCTATATCCAGGTTTGATGATTATGCTCGTTGTCGTCACCTTCAATTTATTAGGCGAAGCGCTATCAGAACGTTTTGGAGTCAAACGTCGTTAATAAAAAGGAATGAGAAGATTGGGAACAGAACGATCGAATGTATTAAAAGTGAGCGATCTACATGTACAAGTAAAAACAAAAGATGGTGCTTCCACCCTCGTTCAGGATATTAATTTTGAACTGGAAAAAGGGAAGGTACTGGGGCTTGTTGGGGAAAGTGGGAGTGGTAAAACCGTTACGAGTATGTCCATTCTACAGCTTCTTGATCGGAGAACAACGACCATTGAAGGTAGCATTACCCTCCAAGGACGAGAATTGAATGGTTTAGACGATAAAGAAATACGTGAAATTCGCGGCAAGGATATTGCCTTTATTATGCAAAATCCGATGAATGCATTTACGCCTGTTTTTACAATTGGCAATCAATTTATCGAAACGATTAGGTCTCATACCTCATTGAATAAAAAACAAGCAAAAGAGCTTGCCATCGATGCGATGCAAAATGTAAACCTGCCAGATCCCGCGAAACTATTAAAAAGCTACCCTTTTCAATTGAGTGGAGGTATGCTTCAACGGGTGATGATTGCGATGGCTGCTTGTTTAAATCCTACCGTTATTATTGCTGATGAGCCGACAACTGCACTCGACGTTCATAACCAATTACAAGTACTTCGCCACTTGGATAAAATTCGTTCTGAATATGGAACATCCATTTTACTCATTTCTCATGATTTAGGAGTCATTTCTGAAATGGCAGATGATGTAGTCGTTATGCAACATGGCAGAATTGTAGAAACTGCAAATGTATTTGAATTATTTGATAATCCGCAGCATGAGTATACAAAGAAACTGCTAAATGCCCGCCTTATCTTAAACCATGAAGAACCTATCACCCATATGTTGTGATATATAGATTGCATTCTTTTGAGGGGGGAACAAATGAGTTTATTACAAGTAAAAGAAGTAACTCATAGCTATAATTCTCATGCGTTTTTTAAATGGAAAGAGCATTCTAAAAAAGTACTCACTGACATTTCCCTCTCTATAGACGAAGGAACATGTTTAGGACTACTTGGCACGAGTGGAGCTGGAAAAAGTACATTAGGAAAAGTGATCCTTGGCTTAGAACGTCCACAGCAAGGACAGGTTCTGTTTCAAGGGCATGATATCTATACGGCTGATAAGCTTACTCGACAAAAGATACGCCGAGATCTACAAGTCGTCTTTCAGGATTCGTATTCATCTGTCAATCCACGAATGACAGCCGAGAGTATTATAGGCGAGCCATTAGGAAACTATGAAAAACTAACCGTAGCCGAACAAAAAAGAACGGTTATTGAGTTATTGGAAAGAGTGGGCCTAAGTGAAAAGGATTTGAAAAAATACCCACACCAATTTAGCGGTGGACAATTGCAAAGAATTAATATTGCTAGAGCAATCTCTCTTAAGCCACTGCTAATCGTCTTAGACGAATCCGTAAGCAGTCTGGATATGGTTAATCAAACACTAATTTTAGAATTATTAAGTGAGTTGAAAAAAGACTTCGGCTTATCTTATCTTTTTATTACACATGATATTAAAGCGGCCTATTCAATCTCTGATACTTTGGGTGTACTGGAAAAAGGAGAATTAATCGAGCTTTACGATTCTAAGGATCAGTTTTTTTCGTCAGAACATCCTGTCATTAAACAAATGAGAGGCTCTATCCTTGCTGAGCATCCACGTTTTCGTTCTCTTCCGACGAGGACTAACTAGACCTAGTCTAGAATCTATATTTATTGATTAGAAGGCCTCGATTTCAGTTTGTTAATCGAGGCTCTTTTTTATATTTCTTCTGAAGAACATATTGGAGGGCCTAAAATCGAAAATCAAGCTTCCAATGATCTTAAAGGGTTGTCTCCTAATGGGGGTTTCAAAACTGCCCCTGGTAAAAAACAACTTTAAAGGCATGACCGGCTGTTTTTATAGTGAAGGATTCCATATCCTTTTTATTTTCCATCACTGAAACAATATTAGGAAAAACATCCATAAAAATTATTTGGAGAAAATAATATTTATTCTAAAAATTCATATTATAATACTTTGTTCTTATGCTATATTATAGGGAGAATTATTTATTATCACGTATAATTTAAGAATTGGAGTGATTTGAATGAAGAAACTTGGTTTACTTAGTATGTTTTTGATTCTAACTATCTTTATCTCGGCTTGTGGCACCAATGAAGAAAAAAATGCAGGTGAGGAAAAGAAACCTGAAAAGGTATATAAAGTTGGTGTGGATACGACTTATCCTCCTTTTGAATTTAAAGAGGGGAACGAATATAAAGGCATTGATATTGAATTGATCAATGCAATCGCAAAAGACCAGGATTTTAAAATCAAATTGTCTCCAATGGATTTCGGCGGAATCATCCCGGCTATGCAAGCCAATCAGCTTGATGTGGCCATTGCGGGAATGAGCATTACAGAGGAAAGAAAAAAGGTAGTGGATTTCTCAACACCGTATTTTGATGCAGGATTAACGATAGTTGTTAAAAAAGAGAATACAAGTACTAAAACTGTTAAAGATCTTAAAGGAAAAACCATAGCAGTGAAAAAAGGGACAACCGGTGCTAAATATGCACAGGATAATGCTACGAAACTAGGAATTAAAGTTGTTCAATTCAATGATAGTCCAGCGATGTTCCAGGAAGTGGCCAACGGCAACGCCGATGCCCTTATAGAAGATTACCCGGTTATCTCCTATGCGATCGCCCAAAAAGATCTTGGGTTGAAAATCGTAGGTGACCGTTTGAATGGTGACCAATATGGAATTGCTGTATTGAAAGGGCAAAACGAGGATTTATTGAAGAAAATAAATGATGGTCTTGCCAATCTTAAAAAAGACGGCACGTATGATGAAATTATAAAAACGTATCTTGGTGAATAAACAATAGATTAAAGCTCAATAAGCGCGCTTATGGCGCGCTTTCTTTTTCAAAGGGGTGAAAGAAATGGATATAATTGTTGCGGCATTGCCTATTTTATTAAAAGGACTTCAGGTGACACTTTATATCTTTGTGATTGCCATTATCCTAGGTTTTTTGATTGGTTTACTTGTCGCATTGCTGCGACTTGCCCCCATCAAAATCTTGAACTGGATTGCAAAGGTTTATGTGGACGCAATACGAGGGACACCGTTCATCGTTCAGTTATTTTTTATCTATTTTGGTGTGAATTCACTGAATTTGATTTCTTTGGACAGTACAACAGCTGGTATAATTACCGTTGCAATCAATGCAGGGGCATATTTTGCTGAAATAATAAGGGCAGGGATACAATCCATTGATAAAGGACAAACGGAAGCGGCAAGATCCATCGGGTTCACTGGAACTCAAACAATGAGGTATGTCGTGCTTCCGCAAGCCTTCAGAAGGATGCTCCCTACCATTACGAACCAATCGATCATCAGCTTGAAAGACACTTCTCTATTATCCGTCATTGGAATAGCCGATTTAACCCAGCAAGGTCAGATTCAGGCTTCGGCAACCTTTGAAGCATTCAAGATTTGGCTGGCAGTTGGTGTGATCTACTTTATCATCATCTATTTGTTAACCCTAATTGCTAATTTCATAGAAAGGAGGGTACAAGTTCGATGAGTATCATAACTGTAAAAAACCTGAGAAAATCATTTGGAACTGTCGAGGTTTTAAAAGATATCAACGCAGAAGTGCAGGAAAAGGAAGTAATTTGTGTAATAGGCCCTTCTGGATCTGGAAAGAGTACCTTCCTTCGTTGCCTGAATCTCCTTGAGGAAGTTACGGGCGGTGAGGTGGTCATTAACGGACATGATATAACCGATCCTAAAAGGAAAATCAATATAAACAAAGTCCGGCAAGAAGTTGGAATGGTTTTTCAACATTTCAATCTATTTCCTCATAAAACCGTTTTGGAGAACATAACCTTGGGTCCTATTAAAATTCGTGCCACCGATAAAGCAGAAGCGAGAAGGTTAGCGCTTGAGTTATTGGATAAGGTTGGTCTAAAGGAAAAAGCAAATAGCTATCCAGGGGAACTTTCCGGCGGACAAAAACAGCGGGTCGCAATCGCAAGGGCATTGGCGATGAATCCGAAGATCATGCTATTTGATGAACCGACTTCGGCCCTTGACCCTGAAATGGTCGGCGATGTTTTGGAGGTAATGAAACAACTTGCAAAAGAAGGCATGACAATGGTCGTTGTTACGCATGAAATGGGCTTTGCCCGGGAAGTCGGGGACCGGGTGATATTCATGGATGGAGGGTATATCGTGGAAGAAAATGAGCCGAATGAATTATTCGGTAACCCTCAGCACGAAAGAACGAAAGCATTCTTGAGCAAAGTGCTTTAACTGGATGCCTATAAGAGATCATGGTAAATCATGAATGAGGTTGTGCATGAAGTGTGGACAAAGGAATGCGGGAAATGAGGGGAAACCCAAACGCATGAGCCTTTCCCTCGTCTTTGTGCATAACTTTTTTGGTTTTTAGAGCAGGAATCGGTCAGGCGATGGCTTCAATTGGCAAACATCAAAAAAAGAAACCTATGCATTCGACACATGCATAGGTTTCTTCTTTATTTACTTGGCACCGTAACTAATCAAGTTCGTCATGATTCGATATCCGCCTGGAACCTGGCCTTGAATTTGCCTGTATAGCACAAGGTTAGTGTAGAGGTAGGTGCCATTACCGTATTTGGCCATGAGGATTCCGCCATCAAATGGTTCTTCATTTGGATCAGCCATGGAAATGAATGTCTCATACCGTTCATCCCATTCCATTGGGAAATACAATCCTCTTTCTTGGACCCAATTGCTCCAGTCATCATTTGTTATTTTATTTGGATAGTTAAAAAGCGCTGATTCTGGTTTCGACACGTTTACCGTGGCTTTTTCATCGGTTACCCGCCAGCGAATGGAAGGATTCCCGAGGGTAAGAGGATATGGAGCAGTCTTCATGGCATCCCAACCATCACCCGGTTTATGGTATTGCACGACGAGATGACCGCCGTTTTCCACATATTCAAGTAAGCGCGCGTTATTTGCCTTTAAATCTTCCCTTGATAGATAGGCACGGATGCCTGTAACGATCGTATCATATTGACTTAAATCACCTTCAGCTAAATCAGCTGCAGTTAACTTCGTAATGTTCAGCCCTGCATTGCTTAAGTAATCTGCCACTTTATCGAATCCGCTTTCAATGTACCCCACTTTTAATGAAGCTGGCTTCAAAAGCTCAAATGCAACGGTATTGATAGCTGCTGGGTATTGGTAATAGAATGTTCCGATATGGTCATAGGAAATTTCCTGAATGGTCGAATCAAAGGTTTTCCCATTGACAGTAGCAGCTGCCTTCACCTGATATTCACCATTTTGTATTGTCTTCGGTGGTCTGAGGGTGAACTTCACTTGTTTTTCTTCTGATTTTTCTTTAAATGATACAGTGGCATTTTGGGGATGAACTCCCCAATTTTCAGGGACTTTTAAAGCGACCTTTGCCGATGCTTTTCCTTCTGTATAGTTTTTCAAGGTTACCGTCACTGGGACTTCCTCTTTTACATCTGCTGTATTTACGACGATATCTTCAGGAGATAGGGTAAGGCCAACGTCGGGAAGGACAGCGATCGTTCCATCCACTTCCTCCTTGATGGAAGTTTTTGTGCTGCCGTATTTATAAGAAATGCTGGTCGTAATGGTTGATTGATCATAGGCATGGTAATAGGCTGCATCTTCAGGGACTTCAACCAGATAGGTCATTGTCGCTGATTTATTTGGTGCCAGATTGACATCTTTAGCTTTTGTTTTGGTCTTCCATCCTTTAGGCACGTTCAATGCAGCAGAGACTTTTTTCAAGGTTTGTTTCCCGTTATTCTTCACGGTTACGGTTACGTGCGTTTTTTGACCTTTCGTCAGGATCTTTGAAGCTGCTTTAGCTTGAACTTCGAGTCCTGAGGAGACATAACTGACGTTTTGCAATTGCTCTTCTTTTAATGAGAGCTTATGAAGCAAGTCGTTCTTAATGGCAGGGCTTAGCTTTGTCTTTTTGACTTGCGCGGTAATTGAACGAACATTGGAGAGAGCATTTTGGGATATTGAAAAAACACGTTTTTCATTTGGATAAGCCGCAATAACAGCGTCCAAATTCCGTTGCAGGTATTTAAATTCACCTTTTAATTTTGAAGCTGAGCGGGGGAGTTTTTCAGTCCATTCAGTAAAATTGTAAGGTACACCTGCAAAAAGGTCCGACTGGTTTTTTGTATCAACGGCGCTTTGCTTCAAATCCAGATGAATCTGGCGGGGTGCTGCCGGGATATCAGAACCCATGCCTTGGCTTTTATGCAGATAGCGGGATTGTTCTCCAAGCTGTGGGTAAGTCATATTGTATATTGGGTCATATTCACCGATTTCAATCGAAGTGGTTGCTTGATCTGCCGAGGAAACGGGCAAATATAACTTTTTCACTTGCCATACCGATAGCCCTTGTTTCAATTGTTGCGGAAACACAGTTGGGTCGGCCGCATCCTTAAAGGCACGTTCACTTAAGATTGTCATTGTTCGATGATGTCCATGCTGGGTAGCATCATTTTGAAAGGATGGCATCAATATATCCGGCTGATACGTCCGAATAAAGCGGATAAGCCGTTCATAGGTGAGTTCTTCGCCCCATTTTTCTAATGTTTCCTCTGGTGTTTTAGAGAAGCCGAAATCATAAATGGGATCTGAGGTAGTTTCACTTAGATGATAGGCCTTAACCCCGGTGATTTTCGCAGCTTCAATCATTTCCCTCGAACGGATGATTCCAAGAGCATTGTCCAGTTCATCCCCAATTTCATTTTGTCCGCCTTCACCTCGGTTTGCAATCAGGCTGGAGGTCTTCACCCCTAACCCTCTCGATAGATATGCGAGAAAGTCACTGCGTTCATCATCTGGATGGGCACCGCTGTTCAAGAATGTCACGGTCGTCTCGAGCGGCTTGACCGCATTCCATAACTCAACGTTTGCTTCCTCAGGATTTGCAGCGCTACCTCCAAGCGGCAATAATGCAAGAACCAACAAAAGGGAAAGCAGCGATAACAGAGCTTTTTTCATTAATTTTTTAACCCCCTTCAACTTTATAAGACACCTAAAAAAATGTAGGTTAGTAATATTTTCTAACTAACCAGACGAAAAAAACTTATCTAATAAATAGCATTAATGGTTATAAATGTAAATGATTCGAAGTAACTATTAAAGGTTGAACATTTTAAATGTTCAGAAAAATAACTTGTGTACTGAATTTTTTTAAGTTATATTTTTACTTAATTAGTAAGATTTACTAACTAAATGATGTAAGGCCGTGATGTGATGAGTTTTAAAAGAACACCCAGTCATCAAAAATATGTAAATAAAAAAAGAATCATTCAATGCATCCAGGAATGTTCGCCCATTTCAAGAGCTGAAATCGCCGTTAAGCTTCAGCTAAGTAAACCAACTGTTTCTCTGGCTGTGGATGAACTTATAAGGGAGAAATGGGTATTTGAGAAAGGAATAGGAGAATCCTCCTCTCAAGGCGGGAGAAGGCCCATCCAGCTCTTTTTTAATGAAAAGGCTGCCTATATCATTGGGGTCGATATAGGCGGGACGAAAGTGAAAATCATTTTAAGTGATTTAAGCGGCAACATTCTTGCCGACACTAGTTTTTCAACAAACACTTATTTACATTCAGGACTTCTTAAACAAATGGCGATTGAAACGGAACGGTTAATTGCAAAGAACCAGATTGCGAAAGGCAGGATATTGGGAATGGGAGTCGGGATTCCTGGTATAACGCAAACGGCAAGCGGATTAGTAATAGAGGCACCGAGTTTAGGCTGGGTACAATATCCGTTCATAGCCGAAGCGAAGCGGTATTTTGATTTCCCGATTTTTCTGGACAATGATGTAAACGCGGCTGCATTAGGTGAACAGTGGCTGGGTAATGCACAAAATAAGCGGAATTTGCTGTTCATTGCGGTAGGCACGGGGATAGGAAGCGGTATTATCTTGAATAACCAGTTATACAGAGGGGCTTCCAGTGCAGCTGGGGAAATGGGATATATGGTAACGGACAAAGAGGATATGAAGCGTGAATTCAAGCCGATTTTCAATAGATACGGTTATTTGGAAAGTGTCGCAGGAGGAAAGTCGATAGGCAGTCATTTTACAAGGGAGGTTCTCAAGGATCCTCTTCATCTTTTATTCGAACGGGCCAAATCTTCCGAACTATCGGGGGAGGATGCCTTTTTGTCAGCAAAAAAAGGAGACACGACTGCAATGGCCGTCATAAATGAAGCCATCGAACATTTAGCGTGCGGAATTGTCAATGCGGCTAGTTTGCTAAATCCAGAAGTGATCATTTTAGGAGGTGGTGTATTAAATTCATCTGAATACATTTTACCTAGAATTCGGGAGGTCGTTGATCGATATCTTCCAAGTTTAGTAGAATTGAAAACTTCACAACTTGGAGAAAACGCAGGAGTACTAGGAGCGGTTTCCTTATTCTTAAGGGAGCATGATGGCATTTTGAATTTTCGGGATGAGGGGGAGTATTAATGAAAAATAGGAAAAAGTCGCTTGTTTCAGTAATGGCCTTATCGGCAGCACTATTGATTTCGGGATGTAACGGTACAGATACGAAAACGAATTCGGATGCTGGCGGTGCCAAGGGAAAAAAGGGTGATCTGGAAGATAAAATCGTTGTTTATTCACCGCATGGCAAAGATATTTTATTTAAATTCGAAAAGCAGTTCGAAGATGAGTATGGTATTGATGTTGAGTGGCTTGATATGGGGTCCCAGGAAATCCTTGACCGCGTTCGATCAGAGAAAAGTAATCCGCAGGCAGACGTTTGGTGGGGGGCACCTTCCACGAACTTCAATCAAGCAAAGGGTGATGGGCTGCTGGCTTCTTATAAGCCTAGCTATTCCGATAGTCTCGATGAAGGATTCCACGATCCGGAATGGTATTGGACGGGAACGAGCCAGACACCGGAAGTCATCATGTATAACAGCAAAGAACTATCAAAAGACGAGGTACCGAAAGATTGGGATGAGCTGCTTGATCCGAAGTGGAAAGATGAAATCATCATCCGCTATCCGTTAGCCTCAGGAACGATGAGGACAATTTTTTCTGCTATGATCTATCGGACGTATAAGGATACAAATGATCCAAAAGAAGGGTATGACTGGTTAAAGAAGCTCGACCAAAACACAAAGGAATATTCAGCAAACCCGGAAATGATGTATAACAAGGTAGCCAAAGGAGAGGGCTCACTTTCCGTTTGGGCAATGCCGGATGTTGTCATGCTGAAGGAAAATAAAAATTATCCGTTTGAGTTCGTCATTCCGGAAAGCGGAACACCTGTATTGACAGAAGGTATCGCCATCGTTGAAGGTGCCAAGCATCCAAAAGCGGCTGAAGCCTTTTATGAGTTCGTGAATTCACCAGAAGCCGCAAAAACATTGGCAGAAGAATTTTACAGAATTCCGACCAGAAGTGATGTGAAGGATTTACCTGAATGGATCACGGAAACGGAAATTAAAGCGATGGATATTGATTGGAATGCATTCGAGGAAAAAGGTGACGAGTGGATGAAATACTGGGACGAAAATATTAAAAGTGGAGATAAAGAAATTAAAGAATAAGGAAGTGTCGTTGGGATGGCGTCAATAAAAATAGAGAATGTCCAAAAAGCCTTCGGGAAAACGATAGCTGTTGACCATTTAAATCTGGACATCAAAGAAGGGGAGTTTTTTACCTTTCTTGGTCCAAGCGGCTGCGGTAAAACGACAACGCTTCGGATGATTGCCGGTTTTTATTATCCAACAAAAGGTGTCGTCCGATTTGGCGACAAAGATATGACGCGTGTACCTCCGGAGAAAAGAAATACAGGCATGGTTTTTCAAAACTATGCCCTCTTTCCCCACATGACTGTTTTTGAAAATGTAGCGTTTGGCTTGCGTGTGAGAAAGGTTTCTTCTGCTGACTTAAAGAGGAGAGTGCTGGATGCCCTCCAAAAGGTCAGGCTGGAGAGCTACTCGAATCGTCAAGTGAGCCAGTTAAGCGGAGGGCAGCAGCAGCGGGTGGCCCTTGCAAGAGCACTGGTCATTGAACCGGAAATATTACTGCTGGATGAACCATTAAGTAATCTGGATGCCAAGCTTCGTGATGAAATGAGAGTGGAAATCTTAAGGCTGCAGCGTGATTATAAGATTACCACCATTTATGTCACGCATGATCAAGCTGAGGCATTATCCATGAGTGATCGGATAGCTGTGTTCAATTATGGTGTATGTCACCAGGTCGGGACACCGGCAGAAATTTATAATCGGCCGGCCAATGATTTTGTGGCGAGTTTTATAGGCGAGATTAATCTATTGCCCGTTCAAGTCGAAAAAGTCCAACAAGATAATATAGAGGTTGCCCTTAAAAATAGTGAACAACCGATTAAATTGCATGTACCAAATCAAGCTAGAGAAGGAATTTCGATCTTACAGACTGATGATGACCTTGCTGTTTCGATTCGTCCTGAAGCAATCAGATTTCTGGATGTGACCGAGGAAGGAAAGAATATCTTTAAAGGTAAAATAAATTCCGTCCAATTCTTTGGATCTGTTGTGAATGTCATGGTGGATGTTCAAGACGTGTTACTAAGGGTCGACGTATTTAACACTTATGATTTTGGATACTTTTATCAAGGAAAGGAAGTGTATGTCCAGCTTCCTGAGAAACAGCTGCGTCTTATCCCTGTCATAAGCGGTGATGCGCCATGATTAAAAATCGTGATACGAGATTGACGGTTTGGCTCCTTATACCAGTTGCATTGGTGCTCATAGCTTATGTACTCTATCCATCGTTGAGGACCTTTATAGAAAGTCTGCAAAAAGAAGGAACGATATCCCTTGGGAATTATCAGGACTTCTTCGTACAGGAATCGAAAACGAACTTAGAGGCTCTATGGAATTCTGTTTATATATCCTTATTGAGTGTATTGGTCAGTGCCTTGATTGGCATTCCGCTCGCATTCATTTTTAACCGTTACGATTTTCCCGGCAGAAGCTTCTTTTCATCAGCAGCGATTTTGCCGATTGTCCTTCCATCATTGGTAGGGGTCATGGCCTTTATGTTTTTATATGGAGAATCGGGATTGATTCCAAATGCCATCAAGGACCTGTTTGGTCTCGAGAAGGTTCCATTCAAGATTGGCGGGGTATCGGGAATCCTTATCGTGCATGCCTATACGATGTATGTTTATTTTTATATGACCGTATCAGCTGCAATCAATAAAATAGATCCGTCCCTTGAAGAAGCGGCTTATAACTTAGGTGCAAATAAAATCAAGGTTTTTTGGAAGGTTACATTTCCATTATTGACACCTGCCATCGTTGCCGCTTCTCTACTTGTTTTCATGATATCGATGGCTTCTTTCAGTGCCCCGTTTTTATTAGCTGGCGGATACAGGGTGTTGAGCCTGCAAATTTATTTTTCAAAAATCAATGGTGATATGGAAATTGCCGCTACTCAATCCGTCATTCTATCCATCGTTTCGATTTCATTTCTATTATTCATGCGTTGGTATCAGAATAGGAAGGATTATCGCATGGCTTCGAAAGGAATTGGCGCACACAGGAATGAAGTGAAGAACCCGTTTATGAAATGGGTGATGGTCTTAACGGGTATCATCGGCGTAATTATTCTGCTTTTACCGCACTTTACGATTCTATTGCTTTCACTAGTGCCGGATGGAACCTGGACATTTCAAACATATCCAACAGTATTTAATATGGAAAATTACCGGCTTTTGTTTGAAGACCCTAATATCTTCAAACCGTTACGAAATAGTTTACTGATGGCGGTTATTGCTACGTTGGCAAATCTGGTGTTTGGGGTCATAGCGTCCTATGTACTTGTTAAACGGAAATTCGTCGGGAAAAGCTTTGTCGATATTCTAGTCATGATTCCTTGGGCGTTGCCTGCAACGGTCATAGGGATGAACTTGATATTCGCATTCAATGAACCTAGCATTTTTTCCTTTGGTCAAATATTGGTAGGAACATTTTGGATTTTGCCGCTTGCCTATTTCATCAGGCATATTCCGCTCGTTGTCCGTTCGACTAACGCCGTTCTGGAGCAGCTGGATGACTCGATTGAAGAAGCAGCAAGAAACTTGGGGGCAAAGTGGTTTTATACCTTCAGAAAAGTCATATTCCCGATTATTATGCCTGGTGTTTTATCAGGGACATTATTGGCATTTATCGAATCTGTGGGGGAATTCCCGACCTCGGTCCTGTTGTACACAATTTCAAACAGGCCCATATCCATTGAAATCATGAATCAGCTTCGGATGTTCAATATGGGGCAGGCAGCTGCCTATGGGATGATTCAAATCACGCTGATTGTAATCGTTCTCTTTATTTCGAACAAGTTTTTTGGAATCAAAGCGGAAAAAGCTTTATAAATCGGAGGTTCAAAGATGAGCAGGCTTGAAGAATTTATCAAAAATGAAGGTAGTGCCTTTCCCGGAAAAACATATGCTAGAGAGCTTCTGATGCCTGTTTTTAATGATCAAAGAGATTACTTATTTCATGCAATGTTCGATATTCATCGGGCACATGTCATCATGCTTTCGGAACAAAAGATCATTAAAGAAGAAGAGGCGAAAACCATGCTTGATGGGATTCGGAAAGTGGCTCAAACAGATCTCGCGCAGTTGACCTATCAGCCCCAATTCGAGGACTTATTTTTCATGATGGAGGCAAAGGTCGGTGAGGAAATCGGTCATGAGCTTGCAGGAAAGATTCATATCGGCCGCAGTCGTAATGATATGGGCGTTGCGATGTACCGGCTTGTTTTGAGAGGTCATCTGCTTCAATTGATTGGCTATGCATACAATTTGAGTGAGGCATTCTTGGTGCAGGCTGAAAAACATACAGAAACCTATATTACTGGTTATACGCATACCCAACCGGCTCAGCCAACTACGATAGGACATTACTTTTTGGCAATATATGATGTGCTTCAAAGGGATATTGGCCGGTTATGGGCAGCCTATGAAACGGTTAACCAATCCCCTTTGGGCGCGGCCGCGTTAACGACCACCGGTTTTCCGATCAGCCGGAACCGTACGGCTGAACTGCTTGGATTTGATTCGGTGATTGAGAATTCCTATGACTCGATTGGCGGGGCGGATTATTTATTGGAAACCGCAACTGCCATCATGACGTGCATGGTCAATACCGGAAGATGGATTCAAGATTTCCTGCAGCATGTGACAAGGGAGTTTGGAACCTTTCATGTGGCGGACCCTTATGTTCAAGTGAGCAGCATCATGCCGCAAAAAAGAAATCCAGTCTCCATTGAACATTCCCGTTCGATTGCAAGCAGTGCGTATGGTGATGCACTTGCTGCAATGAATATGATCCACAATACACCATTTGGTGATATCGTCGATACGGAAGATGATTTACAGCCGCATTTATATCGGGCTTTTTCGAATGCAGGACGTGTCCTGAAACTAATGTATGCCGTCATGTCGACCTTGAAAGTAAATGAAGAACACACAAAGAAAATGGCCGCAAAATCCTGTATAACGGTTACTGAATTAGCGGATACCCTATCAAGAGATTACGACATATCCTTTAGAAAAGCCCACTCCATAGCAAGTACAATTGCAAAACGGTCAATTAGTGAAGGGAAAGAGCTATATGATTGGGACACGCAAGAAATCAACAAGATCATCAATGAATTCGTTTCAGTGAACATAGCAGAAGATGAATGGAAAAAAATAATCTCCCCCGAGTATTTTGTGGAAATTAGAAGCATTCAAGGCGGGCCCTCCCCTAAAGAGGTTACGAGAATGATTGTAAATAGAAAACAAAAACTGGAACAAGATTTGCAGGAATACAAGGAAATGGTCAAAGCATTGAATGATGGCAGGAAGGCTTTAGTGGATTATTAAAGGTACGGGGTATAAAGGAAATGAGTCTTAACGCGCATGAAACTCACGAGTAAAAGCGTGAAATTCGAGTATTTGGCTCGTAAGCATTAGCATTTTACTGAGAAAGCTTCATATTTCATGATATATAGTCATTCTTTATTAGGGTGGCTATTTATTTTGGATTTTTATTGCAACTGAGATATCCCTATTGACAATAAATGTAGATTATTTCCAATAAAAATGCTATTATTTGTAAAATATATAATATGAGGCGGAATGTAAATGTCAAATAGATCTCAGTTCGGTGTTATCCTGATTTTAATAGCTTTCGTAATATCGATTACCTTTTGCTTTAATCCGGAAGCCTTATTAAGAGGTGGATATGACTTAGCTATTGATGGCCTGGTAGTATCCAGAGCCTTGATGATTATTTTTTCATTGTATTTATTAGTTAAAATAGGGGATTTGTTTATAAACAGAAAAGATTAATAGTCTAAAATGAGACTTCCTATAATCAATCTTGAGAAAAAGGACATTATGCTTTGGATGTCGATAATAAGGAAGGCTCAGTCTTTTGACTGAGCCTTCCGATGTTTATTATCCAAAATAACCTTCATATATCGTTAACGGATTTAGGTTCCAACTGAACCGCGTGCTTTCTGAAAGCAAGACTTACCGTCATCATCACAATGAAATTGACTGCCAATGCGATGATTCCCACATTCAAATCTTTCGCTGCTTGTGGCAAGGATGGAAACAAGGTCCCTATTGTCGATTGACTGAGTGTAATGCAGATTACGATGGCCAATCCGGTAATGATGCCGGCAATTGCGCCAAATTTATTGATCGGATTGTTCCTTTTCAGACTAAAGAGAAGGGACGGGAAAAGCTGTGTGATGAGACTGTATCCCATAAGAATTAATGCCGACATCGTTTCGCCGCCGTTTAAGGTGAAGTAGACGGCTATAAGGGCAATGACTGGAACAAGGAACTTTGCCAATCGTACAACATGGCGATCGGATACTGCAGGTGCAAATTCCTTATAGACGTTTTTCGCGAGCAGTGTAGCGACGCTCATCAAAAGCATGGATCCCGGCACCAATGCGGTCAACAATCCAGCTCCGCCGATTATGCCTATAAACCATGGTTCAAAGGTCTCAATCGAAAGGCGCAGCAATGAGAGGTCTGCATCTGCCCCAACGAGTCCGGGCACTTTCAATATAGCTGTAAACCCAACGAAAAAGACGAATAACAGCATGAGTGTATATAATGGGCTGATAATGGCATTTTTTCGAAATACCTTGCCGCTGCGTGCTGAATAAACAGCGCTGAAAACCTGGGGCCACATATAGAAACCGAATACGAGCAATATTACCGTGGAGATGAACCATGATACGCTAAGTCCCTGATCTGGGAACTTTAGAAAACCAGGCTTGGCCGCATCAATCGCTTCAAACATCGGCTGAAATCCGCCAAAGTAATGAATCGGCAGATAAATCCCCAAAAATCCTATTATGGCAACCATCATGATATCTTTAATGACCGCTGTCCAAACTGATCCGTGTATACCGGAGATCATCACATAAATGGTAAGGCTGATCGCCCCCATCCAAACTGCCTCAGACATAGAGATGGCACCATAAGATGCTTCTGAGACAATGATCCCCAATCCTTTCAGCTGCACGACGATCACTGGAATCATCGACACCACACCGACAAGCGCAGCCAAAACTCCTAAACCGGGACTCTTATATTTGCTTACAAAGAAATCGGATTGAGACATCAGTTTATTTTCCTTGGCATATCTCCAAATTTCCGGCAGGAGCCAATAGGATAATACGTAAGACAAAGTAATGTAAATTAGAACATATAGAGCGGGTGCGCCCTTGCCATAAGCCCAGCCGCTGCCGCCAAGGAAGGAGAAGGTCGTATAGATTTCCCCGGCCATCAGCAGAAAGACGAATATCGCACCAAAACCGCGTCCGCCCACCGTCCATTGTTCCAAGTCCATATCTTTTCCTTTTGAAGAGCGTATGCCTAAAAATATCGATAGAAGTAAAAATGCTAAAATGATTAAGAGAGCAATATTCATTCCTGGTCACCTTCCCGATTCCTGGGATCCAGCTTATACATGATGCCCAGTATGGCAGAGGTAAGGACCACCCACATAGCCATCCAGAACATATTGAAAGGCATCCCTAATACATATGGTTCTATTTTATTAACAAAAGGCAGAAATCCTAGTATGCCTATAAAAGGAACTAGAGTAAGAATATATATAATCTTCATAAACAAACCCCTCCGTTTTAATAAAGTGAAACGCCCACCAATGGGGTTTATTCTTTAATGCCACTGATGGATGGGTGAACCAAACCGGAATGAAAAATTCATACATGACGGAAAAGGTCCGATAATATATATTAGCTTACACTATTTTGATATAAAATTTAATGCAGTTGCCTGATATATTTGAGCAACTGTGCGCAGACAGCCGAACCCTGATATGTTCATAAGACAGATAAAGCCTTGAATTCATAGTGAGTTCAAGGCTTTTTTCCTTTAGCTATCTTTTTTTTCGATAGTTATATAGTATCACCAAGAGTATGAACCAGATTGGGGTCAAGAGCAGTGATAGTCGTGTAGCTTCAGCGAATAGCATAACAATAAGGATGAACAGGAATAATCCTAAAATGGCGTAATTGACAAAGGGTGTAAAAGGAGCCTTGAAAGTCGATTCGGCTCTTAGGTCAGGCCTTGTTTTCGAATATTTGATATGGGAGATCAAGATAATGCTCCATACCCATATGAAACAGATGGCACTGATGGTCGTCACGACAGTAAATGCCTGTTCCGGTATCAGCTTGCTTAATAATGCCCCTATTGATACAACGATTGTGGATGTTAATAAGGCATTGCCCGGAACAGCCTGTTTATTTAATTTTTCCAGTTTAGCAGGGGCTTCGCCATTCCTGCTTAACATATAAAGTATTCGGCTCGTTGAAAATAAACCGCTGTTGCATGCAGAAGCAGCGGAAGTCAAAACGACGAAGTTGATGATCCCTGCAGCGACAGGAATGCCGATTAACGCAAAGACCTCTACAAATGGGCTGCTCGTGGCATCCAGTTGTGTCCATGGGTTGACGCAGAGAATGACGAATAGTGCACCAACATAGAAAAGTAAAATCCGGACAGGGATTTTATTGATGGCAGATGGAATGTTCTTTCTCGGGTTTGCCGTTTCTGCTGCGGAAACCCCGACCAATTCGACACCGACAAATGAGAAGACGACCAGTTGTAAAGATAACAGGAATCCGGAAATGCCATTGGGGAACATGCCCCCATGATTCCATAGGTTGGTTAGGGAAACCGTTCCGGTATTGGTATTGAAGCCGATGATCAAAAGGATGATTCCCACGATGATCAAGGCGATGATCGTAATTACTTTAATGATGGCAAACCAGAATTCCAATTCACCAAATAACTTAACGGTCAATAGGTTCAATCCTAAAAGAATGACCAGGCATATTAGAGCCGGAATCCATTGAGGGATATCGAACCAATATTGTATATAGACGCCGACAGCTATGATATCGGCCATTGCGGTCATAATCCAACAGAACCAATATGTCCAGCCTGTCACGAAGCCGGCCCATGGACCGACATATTCGGTTGCAAATTCAGTGAATGATGCATACCCTGCATTGGATAAGAGCAATTCACCTAGTGCCCTCATCACAAAAAACAAGGCAATCCCTATTATAAGATAGGAAAATAAAATAGAAGGACCTGCCAATTGTATGGCTTTTCCGGAACCTAAAAATAATCCGGTGCCAATGGTTCCTCCTATTGCAATCAGTTGTACATGTCTATTTTTTAAATCTCTTTTTAATTCTTGTTTAGCCAATTCCTACGCCCCCGTTTTTTTATAGTCTTGGTAGTGAATGAGTTTACCTGCATGGTCTTGGAGAGAGGGACGTGATTTTTTCGTCCAGCTTGCCTTTCCCATTGGTTTTAAAGCTGTTGTTTTTAGTCCAACCACAAAATGGACAATAAAAAAAAGAGATTGGATAATACCAATCTCTTAAAGGGTTCAGAATAACAATTTTATCATTCGTTACTCTTCTGTCCTTTTGCCTGAGATTGTGAATCCTTCGGCGCTGCATCTTGTACAGTCTCTCCAGAAGCTGCTCCTGCTATAGTGTCATCCATAGCATTCATCGCTTGCTTGTATGCGGTTGTGAATAAATGTCGTCAGTGATAATCTACCACTGCTGAATCATTCATTATGCTTATAAAATAATATTGGAATTCTATCATCTATTTTTCGGTAGGTCAACAAGTTTTTTTGAAGTGAAAAAGGCAATATCTGCAGTTTTATAGTGATCTTAATTTTTATTAAGGTACTTGAAAAATTTATTTTTTGGATGATCACTATTATGAAATATTGATCATCATTTTTTTGAAATGATATTTTTAGATTAGGGAAATTGCCAAGATATATTTGGCAACTGTTTATTTCAAAAATACAATTGTATTTTTACAGAATATTTACTATTATAAGATAAGAAAACATAATTGAAGTGTTATTGATATTTTTTCTTCGATAGAGCATTTCTAATCGCAATAATTAATAGAGAGTCGTTCGTGGTAAGGATAGAAAAGCATTACCGATATTGCATCTGGGGGAGTTAAACATGTCGAACAAGGAATTAAAGAGAGGGCTGGAAGCACGTCACATTCAAATGATAGCTTTGGGCGGAACCATCGGTGTCGGGTTATTCATGGGATCGGCGAGCACGATCAAATGGACCGGGCCCTCTGTAATGCTTGCTTATGCCATCGCAGGTATTTTTATATTTTTCATCATGCGTTCCATGGGTGAGATGCTTTATTTAGAACCGACTACAGGTTCATTTGCAACCTTTGCGAGCAGCTATATACATCCTTTGGCAGGTTATATGACTGCTTGGAGCAATTGGTTTCAATGGGTAATCGTCGGAATGTCCGAAATCATCGCGGTTGGGTTGTATATGCAATATTGGTTCCCGGAGTTACCGGCCTGGATACCAGGTGTGGTCGCCATGATCATCTTGGGGGCGGCCAACCTCATTTCCGTCAAATCCTTCGGGGAATTTGAATTCTGGTTTGCGCTTATAAAAATCATAACGATTGTATTGATGATCGTTGCCGGCGTTGGCCTTATCTTCTTTGGAATAGGGAATGGCGGGGATGCGATTGGATTATCGAATCTTTGGGAAAATGGCGGCTTCTTTACGGGAGGCTGGACAGGATTCTTCTTTGCGCTTTCCCTTGTCGTGGCATCCTATCAAGGCGTTGAGCTTATCGGCATCACAGCCGGAGAAGCGAAAGATCCAACGAAGACCGTAACAAAAGCGATCCAGTCGATCATATGGCGCATTTTAATTTTCTATATTGGCGCCATATTCGTCATCGTGACAGTCTTCCCTTGGGATCAACTGGATGACTTAGGAAGCCCATTCGTTTCAACCTTTGCAAAAATAGGTATCACAGCAGCAGCAGGAATCATCAATTTTGTCGTAATCACTGCGGCAATGTCTGGATGCAACAGTGGTATTTTCAGTGCAGGGCGTATGCTTTACACACTGGCATTGAATGGCCAAGCTCCGAAAATCTTTGCTAAAGTATCTAAAAATGGAGTGCCGGCATATTGTACGATCGCTGTACTTTTAGGATTGGGCATCGGGGTTATCCTGAATTACCTTGCACCGCCGCAATTATTCCTTTATGTGTACAGTGCGAGTGTATTACCTGGGATGATTCCATGGTTTGTTTTACTGATCAGTGAGCTTAAATTCAGAAAGGTAAATGCCGCTGAAATGGAGAAGCATCCGTTCAAGATGCCGTTGGCCCCTTTCAGTAACTATGCGACAATAGCCTTTTTACTGATGGTGCTGGTCGGTATGTGGATCAATCCTAGTACAAGGATTTCCTTGGTTGTCGGAATCGTTTTCCTAGCCTTGGTCGTAGCAAGTTATTACATCCTGAAAATGGATAAACGAACACCGTTGGATGCTAAATCCGATGATGAAATTTCGGGATAAGCAACTCAATTGGAAAGCCCTTCTCTTAATTCGAGAAGGGCTTTTTTGTCTTTGGTGATCAATTGTTGGAATTCACGAGTAAATCAGCGGAATTCACGAGTAAACCAGCGAAATTCACGAGTAAAACGGCAAAACTCACGAGTAAACAAGTGAAACTCACGAGTAAACAAGTGAAACTCACGAGTAAAACGGCGAAACTCACGAGTAAACCAGCGAAATTCACGAGTAAAGCTGCGAAACTCGAGTAAACCAGCGAAATTCACGAGTAAAGCTAATTAGCCCCCGTAACAAGGGATGCCAGCAGTGGGTCGCTTATGGAATGTGTCTTCCTGACAGATTTTTTCATAGGATGTAACATCATCTTACCCGAGGAAGGGGTTATATTTTGGAAAGAACAAAGCTTACCGGGCGGGTCGTTACACCTAATGATGCTGAGTATGAGCATGCCAGGATAAATAATAACTTAAGTTTTTCTAAATTCCCAAAGGTCATTGTGTTTTGTCAAAATTCCAATGATGTGTTGAATTCATTGAAGTGGGCCCGGGAAAATCATACACCTTTCCGGGTTAGGAGCGGCAGGCATAGTTATGAAAATTTTTCATTAGTGAATGGCGGTCTAATCATTGATATAAGTGAAATGTACAATATCAAGGTCAACCGTGAAAAAATGATTGCAAAAATCGAAGCAGGAGCTGATTTAGGTCAAGTATATAATATGCTATGGAAGTATGGCACGACGATTCCGGCTGGGACCGAAAGCGGTGTTGGTCTTGTAGGCCTTACGCTTGGCGGTGGAATAGGTATGTTATCGAGACGCTTTGGACTTACTTGTGACAATTTGCTTGAAATAGAAATGGTAAGGGCGTGCGGAAAGAGGGGCGCTAAACTCATTAAAGCAAATAGGAAAATTAATAGTGATTTATTTTGGGCATGCTGCGGGGGAGGAGGGGGAAACTTTGGCATAGTCACTTCTCTTACCTTCAGGGTACACCCCGTATCAAGGGTATCGATTTTCTCCGTCACATGGGGATGGGAAGATTTTGAAGCGGTGTTTGAAGCCTGGCAGGATTGGGCCCCTCAAGTTGAAGAGTGTTTAACTTCAGAAATCGAATTCAAGTCAAAGGAAGTAAACCAAATTATCGCTCAAGGTGAATTTGTTGGGCCATCATATAGGTTGCAGCAGCTTCTAAAGCCTTTGACGAGAGCAGGTTCTCCAGCAAATATCATGATAAAGGAAGTTCCGTACATTGATGCTGTGCAATTCTTTAATGATCCAAGTGGAAATCGACCGGCCCATCGCAAGCGGTCGGGGTCTTTCATAGAAAAACCTTTTCAACGGCAAGCAATCTTGACGATGAAGCATTTTTTGGAAAACGTTCCAAATGAAAATGCAGCCATTTGGCACCAATCCTTAGGAGGGGCCGCTGGCCGTGTGGCCCCAAATGAAACGGCTTTTTATTATCGGGATGCCATCATCGCCCAGGAGTATCTGGCTACATGGACGAATCCAGAAGAAGAGCGGCAAAACATCCATTGGATTAAAGAACTTAAATGCGCTTTGTCACCATATACTACAGGTGACTACGTGAATTGGCCGGATATCCTCATCGAAGATTGGCCAACTGCGTACTATGGAGAAAATTTCAAGCGGCTTCGGGAAGTGAAAACGAGATATGATCCGTACAATACGTTTAAATTCCCTCAAAGTATACCGCCTTTAAAGAAGTGGGTCTGAAAAAGCTTGGATGCACCAAAAACATTCGTTATTAAAAGGCCTATTCCTCAATTGGGATAGGCCAGTTTTATTTTCATTTTCCCAAAATCATTCCGCTTGCTGAGCTTGTACTGCACTGTAAACCTGATTTACGGAAGACTGGGCTTGCGCGATTTCTTGAGCAGCTTGTTTAATGGCTTCTTGTGCCAAGGTTGGATCAGAGGAAGATTTTTCAATTGCTTGTGAAAGTAAGGTTTGTGTTAGGGTAACGTTTGCTTTTGCTTGGTTTAATTGATTGATATCAATTTGTTGTTGAGGCATGTAGCTTCTCTCCTTATGTCATTATTGGAATTACTCCATTAGGATGACCTTTCTTTTCTTTTTTATAAGGAGAAAAATATATGATGTAGACAGGATGGGTAAATTGGAAAAATTATGAAATTAGCAAAAAAGTCCATTTAAATACGATGCAAAATTTATGGACAATCCAAATTCGTGTAAAAGGTACACCCTTAAGATTGAAAAACGGGCAGAAAAAGAAAGGAATCATTAGGGTTATTTACTTTAGAATCCTTAAATTTTCAGCATAAATAGTATTACGTTCCTTGAATACAATGTAATATCTGTGATCTTTCTTCACGAAGTCCCTACAAAGTATAGAAGGAACCGGATGAGCTCTGCTCTTCCGGTTCTTTGTATATCAGTTAGCTGCTGGAATCAATCCTTTATGAATGGAGACTTCCTTAATGGCACGGTAGGCGGTTTCGACCATGAAATCGAGTTCCTTTTCTGACATGGAAAGGATCGGCATCATCGTGATGACTGGACCAAGTTCCCGAATGATCAGGCCATTTTCCCGTGCTGTATGGATGATTCCGGAAACGACATTCTCTTGGAGGGTGAACGTTTCTTTTGTTTGGCGGTCTTTGACGATTTCCACTCCAATCATGAAGCCGCGCTGGCGGATATCGCCGACTATCGGGAGTTCGTATAGCGCTTGCAGTCTTTGTGATAGATATTTAGATTTTTTCTGGATGTCTTTAATTAAATTGCGGCTTTCCATCAGCTCGATATTCTTCAGTGCCAGTGCACAGGCAAGCTGATTTCCTGTATAGGTGTGACCGTGATAGAAGGTTTTATGTTCTTCCCGTTCCCCCAGGAAGGATTGAAAGATCTGCTCGTTCATGATAGTGGCGGCGAGTGGCATATATCCCCCAGTGATCCCTTTGCCCATACACATGATATCGGGTACGGCATCTTCCTGTTCGCAGGCAAACATTGTACCGGTTCGACCGAATCCTACAGCCACTTCGTCACAAATTAAGAGGATATTGTACTTTTTGCATAATTGCTCGACCTCTTTCAAAAAGCCATGGGGATGGGTTATGATGCCTGCTGCTCCCTGCACAAGCGGCTCGATGATCAATCCTGCAATTTCCTCTGATTGTTTCTGCAGTAACTTCTCCAGTTCCTTCAAGCAATGGTTTTTCACGGCTTCTTGATCTCCATACTCAGTCATGTGATAGGCATATGGTGAAGGGGCGGAAATCCGTTGAAATAAGAGGGGCTTAAAGATTCTATGGTATAGATCCATTCCGCCCACACTTACAGCTCCGACAGTATCGCCGTGATATGCCTCGTCAAGTGAGACAAATTTGTTTTTATTCTGATGCTTGACGGGATCGATATTCTGCCAATATTGATAAGCAACTTTAAGGGCGATTTCCACTGCGGCTGATCCCGTGTCGGAGTAGAAGACTTTCGATAAAGAACCAGGAGTGATCTCGGCTAGTTTTTTTGCCAGTAAGATCGATGGTACATTCGCAGATCCCAGCAGTGTGGAGTGTGCGACTTTATTCACTTGTTCAATTAGGGCGCCGTTTAATTCCGGCTCGTTATGTCCGTGCACGTTCACCCATAATGAAGCATAGCCGTCGAGGTAGCGTTTACCCTCCACATCAATCAGGTAGCTGCCTTCGCCGCGTTCGATGATCAGCGGTTTGCTTTCCCGATACGTTTTCATTTGTGTGAACGGATGCCATACATATTCCTTATCCCATTGTTCTAAATCCTGACTGTTCATGCCTTGAACACCTCTTTCAGTTGTTGGGTATAATCTTGATCACTAAGTAAATCAAGGATGCAGATCCTCAAGTCTTTTCTAACATCGGCCAGTGTTGGGATGCAGGCGAGGCCATTCAGCCCAGTCAGCTTTTCAATGGTTTCGATATTGTCTTGATGAATCCGATCTTCCGGCCGGTAATGATTATACAAAATGGTTTTCACGTTTATATCGTGGACTTGGGCATAAGAATGGGTCGTCACGACATCATGAATCGCCCCTAAACCGCTTGTGGATACGAAGAGGACAGGCATGCCGCAATCCTTTATGAAATCCGCCGTCATATAGAAACCTTCCGTTCGTTCAATAAGCGGCACAGCCAATCCGCCAGCGCCCTCGACTAATACGATGTCATACATTTCCTCAAGTTCATGAACCCTTTCCACGACTTTCTTCTCATCGATAAGACTGCCGGTTAATTTAATCGCCAAATGTGGGGAGGTTTCCGGTTTCAGTGTGTAAAACCCTGAATCCTTTACACCGAGTTCCTGCTCAAACCAAGATATATCCGGGTATGTATGATTTTCCTCATTGATTCCAGTTTGGAATGGCTTGAATATCGTGACGCTTTTTCCCAATGTTTGAAGAGACAGATAGAGTGCACTCGTGACGATGGTCTTTCCAATATCCGTGCCAGTTCCAGTTATAAAGTAGGCTTGGCCCATGGATGATTCAGCTCCTTTACGTTTATATATCTTGCAATGCGCGGACGTACTTGTTGAATGATGACAGCACATAGAATGCATAGCATTAAATCACCGGGTACAGGTAACAAGAAGCCGTAAAGAACCGTCTGGTTGATGGAAAACGGCGTTTCAACAATCCACTTCATCGCACCATACAGCCAGATGCAGCCGAAAAGGTAAACTGTCAGCAAAGAGGCGGCATTAGCAAAGAATATGGAACGAATCGTGGAGAGGGAAAACCGGTTGATCAGCCATCCATTTACATAGGCTCCCAGTATATATCCGAGCAAATAGCCGAATGTAGGTTTGAATATATAGCCGAATCCCCCGCCTTCAGCAAACACGGGCACCCCGATAAGTCCGATCAAGACGTAGCATAACTGACTGAGCATCCCAAGCCGGGGCCCCAATAATGCGCCTGCCAAATAGACTGCCAGAATTTGCAGTGTGAATGGTATGTAAGGGATAGGTATCTTAATAAAGGCGCCAATGGCAGTTAACGCGGTAAAAAGGGCCACATAGGAAATCGTCCTTGCTTTCAAGTTTTTAACCTCCTTTTTCAAAAGTGCTGGCAAAATGCCCACTATTAGTTTGCCTGATTCTTATTTTATATGTCAACTAATTTATTATTTAGTTAACATATAAAAGGCCAGCTTTATCGGGATTTAAAGGACAGACTAGGAAAATATTGAAAAAAGACCATTGAATAATAATTTGTTAGTATGTTATTATTCTATCGATATGTTAACTTAAAATATTATAGGTTAACAAATTTATTTACATTGCAGGCAGTATTGATACTGCTAAATGTTAAGTGCTCCCCAATGTGGTTGATGGTGCACATGCGGTTGGAAGAGAAAGTGGATTGGAGATGGAGACACTCGCGGTTGGAGCATCAGGTGGATATATTGCAGACAGCTGGTCTTTATTTACCAGACCGGGTTATGCTCCTTTTCTAGGAATTGCATAGTCAAGGAATCCATAAACCAGCGATTCGGCACACAATAAAGAAAAGAGGGATAGTTTTGGAAACATTGGTAAGGGATTGGAAGATGTTAGCGGAGAACGTTATCAAAGGATATAAAGTGACGGAGGAAGAGGCATTATCCATCGTACAAGCCCCAGACGAAGAGGTTTTGGAAATTTTGAATGCAGCCTACTTGATACGCAAGCATCATTATGGGAACAAAGTTAAATTGAATATGATCATCAATACGAAATCAGGATTATGTCCCGAAGATTGCGGCTACTGCTCGCAGTCGATCGTGTCGGAAGCCCCGATCGATAAATATGCTTGGCTGACGAAAGAAAAGATTGTCGAGGGAGCGCAGGAATCAATTCGTCGCAAAGCGGGTACTTATTGCATCGTTGCGTCTGGCCGTCGTCCGACCAACAGAGAAATAGATCATGTCATTGAAGCGGTAAAAGAAATCCGCGAAACGACGGATCTTAAAATCTGCTGCTGTTTAGGTTTCCTGAATGAGGAACATGCGGGCAAGCTAGCGGAAGCAGGCGTTCATCGCTACAACCACAATTTGAATACATCACAGGAAAACTACAGTAAAATTACATCGACGCATACATATGAAGACCGGGTAGATACAGTCGAAGCTGTGAAAGATGCCGGAATGTCCCCATGTTCTGGTGCCATTTTCGGTATGGGGGAATCTGAGGCGGAAGCGGTGGAAATCGCCCTATCCTTACGCAGCCTTGATGCAGATTCCATTCCTTGTAATTTTCTCAATGCAATTGACGGAACGCCGCTTGAGGGAACTTCCGAGTTGACCCCCACTAAATGCCTGAAATTGATATCGATGATGAGGTTCGTTAATCCGAGTAAAGAAATCCGTCTGGCCGGCGGTCGTGAGGTCAATCTCCGTTCCATGCAGCCCATGGCACTTTATGCAGCCAATTCCATCTTCGTCGGCGATTATTTAACGACAGCTGGTCAAGAACCCACAGCGGATTGGGGGATCATCGAAGACCTGGGATTCGAAATTGAAGAGTGTGCCCTTTGATAAAGAAGATAATGGAAAACAATATGAATTTAAAAAAACACCCTTAGGGTGTTTTTTTTTCAGTTTGTCGAAAAAAGTGCATGGAGGGTCGAAAAAAGTGCGTTTTAGGTCGAATAAAGAGTATGGAAGGTCAACATCATGTTTTTTTACAGTAATCCATATTGGATTGAAGAAATTGGCGACACTCCTGCCGAATAACTGGCTAGCCAAGACCCCGCAGCCGCTTGCGGTGAGGAGGCTTGGCAGACAGTCGGCGGAAAGGGAGCGGATTTCTGAAATCAACTCAAACGGTTTTAAAAGAAAAAAACTGCAGGCAAACTCGATTCTTCTTGGAATTTGTCTAAAAACAAGACTAGAGTACCCTTCATGTTTTTTTACAGTAACCCTTATTGGATTGAAGAAATTGGCGACACTCCTGCCGAATAACTGGCTAGTCAAGACCCCACAGCCGCTTGCGGTGAGGAGGCTTGGCAGACAGTCGGCGGAAAGGGAGCGGATTTCTGAAATCAACTTAAACGGTTTTTTTAAAAAAACTGCAGGCAAACCGCTCTAGTTCAAATATGTCTTCTGGGTGTTTTATTAATTTGCTGTAATAGAACTAATGTCCTTCAACCTTTACAAAAATAAAAAAATGATAGATAAGTGAAAATAATGAAAAAAAAATGCTAAATTGTAAGAAGAGGTTTTATAATGAATTACCTGAATACAATAAAATTTGCTGCATTGTGGTAAATGAATATGATATAGGGAAAGAATCAGTATTGGTAATATCAATAATGAGAGGATAGTTTTGTGTGATGCATATATGGCTGATTAGTTTTATTATTTTATTATTGCTATTAATATTTTATACTATTATCCCAACGGTGCTTATTCGTGTATGCAGTCTGGGAATAACCAAAAAAATCAATTCGAATAATGGGATAGCGCTAACTTTCGATGATGGCCCAAACCCTGAATATACAATAAAATTGCTTGATCTTTTAAAAGAGTATGAGATAAAGGCCACATTTTTTGTTGTTGGCAGTAAAGTGAAAAGTAATCCTGAGATTATTAAAAGAATGCATGAAGAGGGACATACTATAGGGATCCACCATTATCATCATGTTTCAAGCTGGGTCCTATCACCCATCCATTTACGGAAACAGTTGGAAATGACTGAAAAGGCGATAAATGAAGTTACGAATGAAAAGGTTGTTTTTTATAGACCGCCATGGGGCCATTTCAATATGTTCACCCCACTTTTCAGTAAGAAATATAGAGTGGTGATGTGGTCAGGCATCTTCGGGGATTGGAAAGTTGAAAATTGCAAAAATACTTTGCTTGATCAACTGCGAAGCACTTCGACAGAAGGTTCCATCCTGTTGCTTCATGACTGTGGTGAAACATGGGGAGCGGATAAAGAAGCACCAGGCTATATGATTGAAATGTTGAAAATTTACCTACAGGAAAGTAAGGAAAAAGGAATACACTTTATTACTTTAAAAGACTTATAACTAATTCTGGGGGTATTATGAATATAGATACGCTTTTACATTTTATTGATTCATATGGATACCTGATCATTTTTCTTTTTTTATTCTTCGGCATTGTGGGAGTGCCTGCTCCAGAAGAATCACTTCTATTTCTGATTGGGGTATTGGTAGCACAAGGTAAGCTCTCACTGGGTTTGGCCATGCTGTGTGCAATTCTCGGCGCCTTTATCGGAATGCTTGCAGCTTATGCATGCGGAAAATATGTAGGGTATCCATTTATAAATAAATTTGGAAGATTCATTGGGATTACGACTGAACGCTGGGAGAAAGCGAAGAAAAACTATACGGATAATGCACAAAAAACCTTAGTATTAGGATTTTATATTCCGGGAATAAGACAAATTAGTCCATATTTCGCAGGAATCTCATCTATACCCTTTCGGAAATACTTCCTATTTTCCCTAATAGGCACTATACTTTGGACCGTCCCTTTTATAGTGGCTGGTTATTATGTCGGGGATGCTTTTAATGTTAATCCCAAATATGTTCCATATTTAGGGCTTGTATTTTTAGTTATTTTTGTACTATATGTTACTATCAAATACATTAAAAAGAGAAAACAAATGTCCAAAAGTTGAGTCTGCTCCTTTTTATAAAAGTTGGAAATTTATTGTAAGAGGAAGATATCAGAACTATATATTTTGTATTTTCAGAATGATTTCTTAGGAGATGACACATATATGAAGAAGATTTTGTTTTTACCTCTCTTTCGAATGCAGTCGGGACATCATCAAGTTGCAGAGGCATTGATGGATATGTTAAAAAAGCATTCAAAAGGGATTACTTATAAAAAAATCGATCTAATCAGTTATACCAATACTTCTCTAGAAAAATTCATCGCAAATAGTTATCTGACATGGATCCGTTATGCGCCGGAAACCTATAATCTTGCCTATAAGAATCTGTTTTATGTTCACTCGCCAAAGGAAAGTGTATGTAAATGGTATCAGCAATTATTCATGAATAAGATGGAACGATTGATAGCAGAAGAGAAGCCTGATTTAATTGTGTGTACACACGGTTTCCCTTCATATCTTTTGAGTCAGTTAAAGATGAAAGGGAAGTGCAGCACACCGGTAATAAACGTGTACACGGACTTTTTTATTAATAATGTGTGGGGAAGCGAAGGGATAGATGCCCATTTTCTTCCTAGTCAAGAAGTGAAAGAAAAGCTGATGAGTAAGCGTCAAATACCAAAACAAACGATGATGGTCACTGGCATTCCTGTGCACGAGGAAATCACAAAAAATGCCCGTGTCCAAAGAAACACAGCACGGCCAAAAGTTTTGATATCCGGAGGAAATAGCGGTCTGGGAGGGATTTTGAACTTAGGTGATGAGTTAAAGAATTCAACCGACTTTGATTATTTAGTTCTTTGCGGAAATAACAACAAGCTTTATGAAGAAATCGATACATGGAACTTACCTCATATCAAACCATTGCCTTATATCTCATCAAGGTCTGAAATGAATAAGCTTTATGAAGAAGTTGACGCAATCGTTACGAAACCGGGCGGTGTCACGATCAGTGAATCATTACGAAAAAGGCTTCCGATTTTTGTTCATTCCAGGCTTCCGGGGCAGGAGGAAATTAATCTGCAGTATCTAAAACAACAAGGCCTTGTATTTAAACTTAATCAGAAAACGCCTTTTGAAAAACAATTGCTGAGTATATTGAAGGATCAGAAAAAAATGAAAAAATGGAACACATCCATAGAGTCTTATCATAAGGAAATAGAGTTGGAGAAACCTGAGGGAATAGTGGAGGTCATGAAATTGATCCTTAATCTTAATCAAAATGGTACACCTTCCTATCTAGCCCGACAGCCCAAACTTCTTTATAGCTGAGATGCATGGTGTTCTCACTGGTGAACCTAAATGAAAGAATGAATACGGAAGGCTGCTGAATTAGCAGCCATCTAAAATGAAAGGTCGGAAGAAGAGTGACTTTGAAAAAAACATACCTTATGATTTTTTCGATTATGCTGCTTGCGGCAGCGGTCGCAGGGTGTTCAAGTGATGAAACGGAAAAAACGGAAATGAAGGCGCAAGCCGGAGGTAAAGTGGAATTGACGGTTTCCGCAGCTGTAAGTTTGCAAGATGCCTTAAATGATATAAAGAAGTCTTTTGAAAAAGAGAATGCAAATGTGGAAGTTCATTATAACTTTGGAGCCTCTGGAGCTCTTCAGCAGCAGATATCCCAAGGCGCACCTGTTGACCTGTTTTTCTCAGCTGCAGAAGATAAATTTGATAAATTAGTAGAGGAAGATCTAATTGAAGAGAAAAACGGAATCGATTTAGTCGGCAATGACCTGGTGCTGGTGGTGCAAAAGGATTCCAAAAAGGAAATCGGATCGTTGGAAGACCTCACGAAGGCCGAAAAAATTTCGATTGGCACTCCAGAGTCTGTACCGGCTGGGCAATATGCGAAACAAACCTTGGAAAACATGAACCTCTTTAAAGAGGTTGAAGATCGATTGGTATATGCAAAGGATGTCCGGCAAGTTCTTACATATGTGGAAACGGGAAACGTGGACGCAGGCCTCGTCTATAAAACGGATGCGCTCAACTCATCGAAAGTTGAAATCATTGCAGCAGCCGAGGCGGATTTACACGATCCGATCATATATCCCGTCGGAATGATCAATGACCTGGATCATGCTAAGGAAGCCAAGCTATTCTATGACTATCTCCAAACGGAAGACTCCATGAAAATTTTTGAAAAATACGGATTTAAAAATTTGAAATAACCACCAATCTGGTGGTCTTTTTTTATACATCTACAGTAATATTAGGTATATTTTCCTTTATATTGAAACCTTATCTCACTTTTATACGTAAGAATAAGAACATGCATGTATTCATCTTTCAACATAAGTGGATAATTCGACCCACACGCGAATTAATTCGACCTAAAGCAAGAATAATCGACCCACACGCAAATAATTCGACCCCCAAGCGAATAATTCGGCCGCTTGAGTAAAAAGAACCTTGTGACAAAGGAAGGACAGCAAATTACTGTCCTTTGGCTTGACGTGAATGGTTCCATTCTTTTTGAAAACTGTGTAAAACAGCTTAATCGGCAGGTATCCTATAATCCCACCTAGAGTATTCAGGATCATATCATCGGTATCAAAACTTCCTAATTCAAATAAAAGCTGAATAACCTCATAGGTGAAGCTAATACAGAATGTTGCAATCAAGATCGATCTGGGTAGGGAAAACCTTGTTGATAATAATGGAAGCATGAAGCCAAATGGTACAAAACCGATGATATTCCCCACTATATTTTCGATCCGGATGGATGTATTTACATCCGCTAAGAAGAGGTAATGGAAAATGGTTTTAAAAGGGATGAAGTTATGGGAACCCCAATAGCGGTCATTGAAGGAAAAACTAATATGATCATTCATTTCGGTTATCGAGAAGGTTTTAAATAAAATGAGCTTTGTAAGGATTAATAGATAAAGAACCATAAATAACGATAATACAATTTTCACAAAAATTTTCATGATACAACACCAATATTAAAGTAGGAAATATTTATTATTTTATTATAAATGGTATATGATGAGTTTAATGTAATATTTTACAAGTTTTTTAGGGCAAGGAGGGGTAAAAGTGGAGGAAGCAATAATTGATTTTCTCATTGCAGTTATGTTAATTATTGGTTTCACATACGGCCTCATTAGGCAATTTAGACATTGTGTCAGTATCAGGAACGGAAATAAGTCGGAGTATGTACATTACAAGAGGGTATTGATTGGAAACTACCTGATTTGCCTGTCCTATTCGGGTTTTCTTTTTTCTTATATTTTGAATTCATTACTATCATCTCGTATTATACCGGCTTCATTTATTACTAGTGATAATACTAGTTTTTGCTGTTTTGGTTTTCTTGCCATTCTATTAATCGCTAAATTTGGGATTATTCCAAAGGAAAATGAACAAGTTGAATTACAAGAATACATAGTTGAGAAAGAGGAAATATGAAGAAAATTTCGCTTACCTTATTAATCGTATGTATATCGATCACCTTTCTATTGAATTTTGCCATGCCTGAATTTGCTGGCAAAATGAAAGACAATATAAGTTCCATGAATATCCTGTATTCATACAGTGTCACAAAATCATTCTCGGAACAAGTCCAAGAAACGAACGAAATGGCATCCGTGCCTTCAGGGAAAACTGAGACCAGGAGCGCCGATTTCCGAAGTGATGTTAAGCTTGAGGGAACTCCGCTGAATATTAGAAGTGTAGTGAAAGAGAGCTTGAACAAGCCACAGGCGTATAAAACTAAAGAGAAATTAACCGGTCCTGAAAAAGGGTTTTCATACCGGAAATATTATCTTACCAATAATTATGATAAAGGAAGATATACAGTCATCCGAACGAATAAAATAACCGGAAAAGAAAAGGTGTATGTCGGAACTTATTATGAGCCGAGTACGCAAGACCCAATCGTCAAATGGTCACGTGATGAGAATTAATGGCTGATAATATCTTCTACATGAAAAGTTGAGTGAATATATGGAAAAAATAGTGAAGATCGAGGGTTATAACCCTGATTGGGTTTATGAATTTCAACAGGAAAAAGCGAGGATAATGGGGGTTTTAAAGAACTATTCCCTTTGTGTTGAGCATATTGGAAGTACATCCGTCATAGGGTTGGGGGCAAAGCCGATTTTGGACATAATGGCTGGCGTACAGCATTTAGATGAAGCTGACACGTTCATTGAACCATTGAAATCGATTGGGTATGAATTTGTCCTGCATAAGGAGTTTCCCGAAAGGCGTTTTTTTAGAAAAGGCCAATGGAGAGCGGGGACACATCATTTGCATATCTATAGATTCGGAAGTGAACAATGGAAGAATCAACTTTCATTCAGGGACTATCTAAGAAGCCATCCTGACGTACGTAAACAATATCAGGAATTAAAATTATCCTTAGCTCAAAAGCATCCTGGGGATATAGTGGAGTACACGAAAGCGAAAGCTCCATTTATATTAAATGTCATGAAGAAAGCGAAATGTCTAAAGGAAGGTACATGAAAGGGATGCTTATATGAGAAAGGTCGAGGTCGTACCATATAAGAAAGAATGGTCCAAGCTATTCCATGATGAATGCCATAAATTAAGGGATATTTTCGGGCCTGAAATGATGAATTTATATCATATTGGCAGTACGGCCATCCCGGCCATCCATGCCAAGCCAGTAATAGATATTTTGGCAGTGGTTAAAGATCTGGAATGTGTCGCTGATTTTAATAAAGAGATGGAAGAGATAGGGTATGATGCCATGGGCGAGAACGGAATCGGCGGACGACGTTTTTTTCGTAAAGGCGGGGATGAGAGGACGCACCATATTCACATGTTTCAAAAAGGACATGAGGAAATAGCCAGACACATCGCTTTTCGGGATTATTTGCTATCACACCGTGATGAAGCACAAAAATATAGTAGGCTGAAGCAGCGCTTGGCAGCGGAATTCCCAGATGATATTAAAGGATATGTTAACGGGAAAAATGATTTTATCAAAAAGGTTGATGAAAAAGCGAAACATTGGGCGAAGCGTGGTGATCATCATGTTAATGAAGTGGATTAAATGCCAAGTGAATGAGGAAAACAAGCGTTCATTTTCAAAAGCACAAGAGGGATGGGGAGAATTGCGCAAGTGTGCTGGTTTCATGGGTCAAATCGGAGGGTGGAATAGATATGAACCCTTTGAAGCAGGCGTTCTCTCCGTTTGGAAAGATCTCCATGCCTATCAAAGTTTCATGCAGCATCCGCATGATGAAATATTCGCCAAGAGTGACCAGGGAAGTACTTATACAAATATTTCTGTCGATATATTCGAGAGTATATTCAATATAGGAACAACAGACATTACAGCTTTTTTTTGCAAGGGGAAATTACTGCGAGTGGCTGACTGTTTTGTTGAAGAGGATAAACATGCCCGTTTTGAGCAGGTGCTAAAAGAAGCAGGGAGCAAGGGCATGCTGTCTGGCGCATTCTGTAGTAAAAGGCAAAACGGCAGATACCTTGTCGCCTCAATAT
Source organism: Peribacillus frigoritolerans (assembly GCF_040250305.1). Lineage (NCBI taxonomy): Bacteria > Bacillati > Bacillota > Bacilli > Caryophanales > Bacillaceae > Peribacillus > Peribacillus frigoritolerans. Next base: position 701,494 of record NZ_CP158190.1, read on the forward strand.
GGGACAGTAAACATTTACATCAAAGGTATGCGGATAAGGAATTGCCTGCCCTAATAAACGAATCGGGAGTGAACGTTTCAACCCATCGCATTACAGGAAGTTTAATTGAATTGCATCCAAAGTGGGTGGTCATTTAGAATCGAACATTATCAATCTATCAATTGGAGCTATGGCGTCTTTGATTGGAATGTTAAGGACATATCAGAGCTCTAAATATATTCTACAGAAGGTGATTACAAATGAAACTAGATTATGATTCACAGTACATCAGGGGCATCTACCTGAATAGAGATCGAATATCTTCATATGATCATTTCCCTCTTGGTCTGCCGGTTATCAGGCATCTTCAAGAAGTTGCTTTTCATCCCAGTGTTACCTATGTTATCGGGGAAAATGGAATGGGGAAGTCCACCTTGCTTGAAGGTATTGCGATTGCGTATGGCTTCAATCCGGAAGGAGGAACGTTGAATTTCAATTTTTCCAATTATGATTCACATTCCAATTTGGACGAATACCTCCGTTTGAAAAAAGGTGTGTACAAACCGACGGATAATTTTTTCTTTAGGGCGGAAACCTTTTATAATTTAGCTACGAATATAGAGGAATTGGACAGGGAGGCATCGTTTGGGTCGAAAATCATTGATTCCTTCGGTGGAAAATCACTTCACCAGCAATCTCATGGTGAATCGTTTTTTTCTGCTTTTGTAGAACGATTTCAAGGCAATGGATTGTATATCCTCGATGAGCCTGAAGCCGCTTTGTCGCCATTGAGACAAATATCGATGCTGGCCAGGATAAATGAGCTTGCCAAACAAGGTTCCCAATTCATCATTTCCACCCATTCCCCGATCATCATGGCCTACCCTGATGCTAAAATCCTCCAAATTTCAGATGAGGGAATGAGTGAGGTGACTTTAGAGGAGTCCAATCACTATTTGTTAATGAAACAGTTTTTTGAAGATAAAGATCGTCTGCTTCATCATCTATTTCAGTAATTTTCATGACGCTATTTACAGATACTAATATTCATCTTCAGTATTGGGAAGGGTGTAAATCATGATATTAATTACTGGTGCGACAGGCAACGTAGGAAGGGAAGTCGTGAGGCAATTAAAAAACGAAGGGGTTTTGTTTGAAACAGCAAGCCACCGGAAAGGCCAAGGTGACCGTTATTTGAACTTTGAGGATGTTTCATCTATTTCCGGAGCTTTAGAAGGGGTGGACTCCATCTTTTTAATGAGGCCTCCGCAGCTTGCTGATGCAAATAAGTATTTTCGTCCGTTCATTGAAGAAGCGATAAAGCAAAAGGTGAATCATATCGTTTTTCTTTCCGTACTGGGGGCGGATAAAAACAAGATCGTCCCTCATGCCAAAATTGAAAAACTTATTATCGAATCGAACATTCCTTATACGTTTCTGCGCCCCAGTTTCTTTATGCAAAACCTACTTACACAGCATGGTGAAGAATTAAGGAAGAAACATGATATATATGTCCCGGCAGGTAAAGGAAAAACAAGCTTCATCGATGTGCGTGATATTGGTGTCGCTGCAATGAAGACCTTGTTAAATAAACAGCATATATGGAAAGCTTATGACTTAACAGGAAATGAAGCATTGTCTTATCAAGAGGTAGCTGAAATCTTCAGTAATAAAACAGGGGAAACCTTCACCTATTCCAATCCAAGCATTTATGAATTTTGGAAAACATATAGAAAAAAGGGGATAAGTACAGACAAAATAGTCGTAATGATCGGGATTTACACGACTGCAAAAATCGGCTTGGCGAAACGGGTAACAAGTGACTTACATGATATTTTGGGCCGTGCCCCCATTTCCTTTGCCCAATTTGTACAGGATAGTATGAGCTTATTGAAAAATTAAAGAAAACCCCCGACTGCACCGCACATTCGGGGTTTTCATTTTTCTGGAATTCATTGTTGACAGCTAAGGTGTATTACGGGTATAGTACATCTATAAGGTGTATGAACCACTTAGTACATACACGCATATCAGACTTTTTTAAATAAATAGGGGGTGGTTTTAATGAACGTAAATACCCGGGAACCGGTATATCTGCAAGTCGTTAGGCATTTTAAAGAACAAATAGCCATAGGCAAATTCGTAGCTGGACAGGAAATTCCCTCGCGAAGGGAACTGGCGGCTTCACTCAATATAAATCCCAATACCGCTCAAAAAGCGTATAAAGAAATGGAGGAACAGGGCTTGATTCATACTGAACGAAATTTCCCAAGTCAAATCACGACGAATGAAACGATTTTACAGGCTGTAAGGCAGGAATTGATTCTGGCAGCCGTTGATTCGTTTGTCGATGCGATTCGTCCGATTAATGTACCAGTTGATGAACTGCTTCGTGTGGTTAAAGAAAAATATTCGGAAGAAATAAGGGAGGAGGAAGAAAAATGATAGAAGTAAAACGGATTTCCAAGAATTACGGCCGGAAAAAAATCTTGGATAGTGTTTCTTTTACAGCTAATAAAGGGGAAGTCACGTGTCTGATCGGGATAAATGGTGTCGGTAAAACAACTACACTCAAAGCGATCATGGGATTGACGCCATATAAAGGTGAAATCCTGATCGATGATCAAAAGATGACAAAGGACAGTTATGAAAAAATCACCTTCATACCGGACGCACCGACCATGCTTCCGCAAATGACCGTTAAACAGGCAATGGTTTTCATGGAGGATTTCTATACCTCCTGGAATCCGGAAAGAGCTAACCAACTAATGGGGTTTTTCAAGCTTAAAGAGGAGAATCGCATTTCGGAATTGTCAAAAGGGAATACAGCTAAGCTCAACCTGATGCTTGGTTTGTCCCTTGACGTGGATTATGTATTGATGGACGAACCATTTTCAGGCATCGATATGTTTAGCCGCGAGCAAATCGCCGATGTCTTTGCGAGCCACCTTATTGAAGATAGGGGAGTCATCATCACGACCCATGAAATCGGTGATATTGAACATATAATCGATAAGGTCATTTTATTGGATAACGGTACAGTGCTTAAAGAGTTCAATACCGAAGAAATGCGTGAAGAGGAAGGAAAATCGGTAGTCGATGTAATGAGAGAGGTGTATCAATCATGATGCGATATATAAAACTAGTGAACTTTGAAATCAACCGTTTCAGTAAAATCTATATTAGCTTATTGTTGATAACCTTGGTTTCGCAATTTGCTGGAGTGATCATGGGAATAAAGAGTTATCTTAATCAAGCACATGAAATCATGTCGGAAGAAAAAATATCAGAAGCTGTCTATGTTACTAACTATAATGGAATTGATTTTACCCATATCGCCAATACCCTCTGGTTTCAAGGACCAATCGCGTTGAGTGCAGTTGCCCTGATTTTTTACATTTTTCTTATTTGGTACCGTGATTGGTTTGGAAAGAATACATTCATTTACCGCCTATTGATGTTACCGACATCCAGATTATCGATCTACCTTTCCAAAGCCACGGCCATCTTCCTGATGGTGTTAGGATTGATTGCTTTCCAGATCATCATTTTACCAATGGAAAATGCCCTATTTAATTCAAACGTGCCCGAAGCGTTCTTGAACATGGAAATGTCTTCTTCAACTATCACGAAAACCAGTCCGATTCTGGCATTGGTCATGCCAAGCACGTTCACGCAATTCCTGCTTTCCTATGGCATCGGTCTTATGATCATGTCGATATTATTCACGGCGATCATGTTTGAAAGGAGTTTCCGCATAAAAGGAATCATTTTGGGCTTGATCTATTGCGGAATCGCTGCAGCGTTATTTTTAGCTCCCGTTTTCGTAATGGGGCTTGGTAATATCTATTTTTACCCAAATGAATTACTTGGTCTACAGCTCGCATTCGGAATCATCGTGACAGGACTATCGATTTGGCTTGGTTCTTGGTTATTGAAAAACCGTGTTACCGTATAACAACTATTAAAGGAGAGTGAACAAGGTGAAACGTTATTTATGCAGCATCATTATTGGAGTGGTTGTCATCTTAAGCATCGGGACCTATTATGTCAAAGTAGCTTCCTCTGCCTCCAGCCTTCCAAAGTATACGTTCAAGACACTGGAAGGCAGTGATAAAGAGCTTGATCCGGTAATCATAAATGCTTCGCTTGATAATGGTCCTTATTATGAATCATTAACATTTGAATCCAATACAACAACATATGATATTGAAAAGTCTTACTTGGAGAGCTTTTCTGGAAGACAAGATTATCGAATTGAAAGATTAATAAAAGAACATCGTTCGTTTATGCGTGGCAAGGATTCCATCAGTTCTTTATATGAAGACGATGATTTTCTGGCTTACGCTTGGGTGAATAGCGAAATTACGAATAACGGGAAAACGGAAGCGGAATTTGATATCGGTTTACTGGAGAAGAAGGACGAAGAAGAAACTTCATTCCAAATTGAACTTCCGAATCAAGAGAGAATCATGAATGCTGATGTCAGGGATGTGCAGTTGGTCCATTCAAAACTACAGGTTTTAACGATGAATGATGTGAAATCAAACAATGAGAAACAAACGAAAGAGGTTCATCTGTATACGATCGATTTAGCCAATAAAAAAGTTTTGAGCGATAAAACCCTTGTATCTGAAACCTTTACTTACCCTAATCAAGTTGATTTTGAGATGCCGACGGATGTTGCTCCCATCCAGCCAAACAACATGGTTTTAATTTCGTTAATTAAAGGGGTAAATCATGAGGACGGTTCCTATAAGGAAAAGCCAAGCAAACTGTTATCATATAATTATGAAACGGAAAAAATAGAAACGGTTAAATTGACCAAAAATGAATCGCTTAGCCTGGGCATGGCAAGATCAGGATATACGGACGGAAAAACACTTTACCTAATTGATAAGAAATCCGATAATTATCGCATTAAAACGTTTGACCTAAGCAGTCGAACGTTAACGAATGACAAGGAACTGGATGTAGCTGTTAATAAAGAGGAACAATACTTCGCTGCGATTAAGAACGGGCGTGTGTACTTTCTGATAGGCAACGGAGTGGATCAAATGGGCTCATTAACATACAAGCCTGCCCAACTTCTAATTGCTGATTTAAAGACTGGAAAGACTTTATATAAAGGTGAAACGGTCATGCAAGCAACAAATAAAAAGAACGGCAAAAAATCTGGCTTTATTATCGAAGAATTGGAAGTAAAATAAGGATCACTATAATAGAAGCTGTTTCAAAAAGTATAAACTTTTTTGGCAGCTTCTTTTGGTGTAGGTTGAATTATCGGTTGCTAAGGTCGAATTATTTCTATGTAGGTCGAATTATCGGTCGCTAAGGTCGAATAATTACATTGTAGGTCGAATTATCGGTCGTAAAGGCCGAATTATTTGCATGAAAGCTGAATTATCCCCATTGACGGAAGAATTTCAGTAGGCAAGAGGGGTCTATCTAAATTAAAACATAGTTGATTGGAGCGGGTGTGCGAGACTCCTGCTTAGAAAAGCGCGTCCAGGGCGGACCGCCCGCGGAAATCGAGTGCCTGGATCGGAAATCAACGCTAAATTGTACTAGCAAAAAAAACTGCAGGCAAACTTGATGAAAATCGAGTTTTCCTACAGTTTGGGGATATCCGCCAATGGGATATCCCTTTTTATTTAAATGGAAGCCAAGTTCGTTCTGGCTGTACGTTCCTTCTTGCCGTGCAAGAAGTAGTAAAGGACGGAGGTTGCGATGACCAAAACGCCCAAGATTACATAAAGTGTGCTGTAACCTGTTACCGGAATGATGAATCCCAGAATATAAGGGCCAAAGCCAAGTCCTGCATCAAGCATGATAAAGAAGGTGGACGTTGCCATCCCCATCCGGTGAGGCGGTGTCAGTTTAACGGCAATCGCCTGCGAGCTTGATTGCATATTACCGAATCCAAGGCCAATAAGGAAACCTGCTGCCAGTAAAGTGAAACTATTTGTTGTCATACTTAGAAGGAGCAAACCGATTCCGAAAATCATGAAAGCCGGATACATAATGAAGTTCGATCCTTTCCGGTCCATCAATGGTCCTGAGAAAGGACGTGATAACAATACGGCTACTGCGTAAACTACAAAGAAGAAGCTTGCCGTATTGACCAGATCGATTTCAATGGCATAGAAACTGATGAAAGAAAGGACACTGGAATAACAGAATGCCAATAACAGGGTGATGATTGAGATGGGCAGTGCCTTAGGTTCAATGAAATTGGAAAGCTTGAATCCTTTGCTTTCCGTAACTTTGGCCGTCACTAACAATGCCGGGACATACAAGAAGAATGCTGTAATCAGGCTGATTACCCCTAAAGCCAGGCAGAAACTGAAAATGACTTGGAAGCTTGTATGTTGAGCCATATATAGACCGATAAAAGGACCGATTGCCGTCGCAAGTGTTGCGCTCATGCTGTAATAGCCGATGCCTTCTCCCTTTCGTGTTGGCGGGATGATCTGGGCGACGATCGTTCCTGTCGCAGTACTCGCCATCCCCATCGCCATCCCGTGGATCAGGCGGTTAACAAGCAGGAAGCCGATCCCAAGGTCCACAAAATATAGAAGAGTTGTCAAAGTGAAAAAGATCAAACCTATGAATAATGTTTTCTTACGGCCGATTGAATCAATGAAACGGCCAATGAACAGACGTCCGATCAACGTCCCGATAATAAAAATACCAGATATGAGTCCGGCTTCACTTGTAGAAGCATCCAATTCATTAACAGCATAGATGGCAAGTGTCACCATCAGTAAATAAAAGATTAATGTTATGAAAAAATTGATGGACGAAACGATGACAAAGTCCTTCGTCCACAGTCTGGTTCTGGATTGGTCCATGTTTATTATCTCCTTACTTTATAATGTTATTTCTTATTTCGCCCATGATGCGTATGGCTGCGAGTTGTTCCTCTTCAGTGATCCCTTTCAAGATCTCCTGTTCGTATTGATCGATTGTCACACGGACTTCACTGTAGATTTTTTTGCCAAGCTCCGTAAGCCGCATTCTTTTCTCGCGTCTATCTTTGCTTGGCACATGCTCGACATACCCCAGCTCTTCCAAGCGGGCAATGGTCCTCGTAATCGTTGGTTTTTCCACACTTTGATAATTGGCAAGCTCTACAAGCGTCGCCGAACCATAATTGATTAAGTAATACAAAATGGACCACTGCGCCCTGTGTAAATCATGCTTGTTCAGCTGGATATTAAGATTATTTTCAAACGGCCGGTACAGCAATAATAATTGCTGAAAGAACTTTTGGTAAGTCTCTATCAGAATCACCCCTTATATCAATATATAGTTACCGTGAGTAATTGTTACCCTGAGTAACTATAATAACAAAACAAATCCATTCTGTCTACTCGGATTTGTTTTGTTTAGTTAAATCAGGTTTTTAGTTAATATGAATGGGAATATAGGAATAGGAGATGATGTGAAGCATGTATAAATCTATGATCGCGTTGATTGCCGCAGCAGCAATGCTAACTGCTTGCAATAATGACATAGCGGATGAAAACGGGGAAAAATCTGTGCAAACAACAGATGAAAATGAAACCCAAACTGAAAATGGACAACAAAAACAACCCTCGCAAACAAAAACTCAAACAAGTCCTAAACATGAGAAGTGGTCTTCTTTGCCCGAATATGACAAAATCATCGAGCAAATCGGCAACGAAGACTATACCTTCAATAAGGAAACGGATAACGATGGTAAGCGAGTATTCCTTATTGAACTGAACGGTGAAAAACAATATAAAACCGTCTTCGTCAAAAATACCAATCGCCTGAAAATTATCAATATAAATGGCGGCGGTGAGGTTTATGACAAGATCTTAAAATAAGTGGACCTGCGTAAGTGTTGTATAGAATGTTTTTGATAAAGGGGCTGGGGAGAAAAGGGCTGTAATGCAACCGCCCTTTTTTGTTTTGTAAACCTTGACTAAGGTTATCGCAATAATATTTTGTAATGGTATAATATCCCTGATTAAGATGTTCGGTAAATGCCGATGCCCCCAGAGCACTTGAAAAAATTTGAATAGCGGGGACATTTATGAGGAGAGGATGATAAGTTGTCAAAAGGATATCTTCATCATATTGAGCTGAATGTTACAAATTTAAAGAGGAGCATTGATTTTTGGGCCTGGTTTTTGGACGAGATGGGCTATGAGCCATTTCAGGAGTGGGTAAGCGGGAAGAGTTGGAGATTGGGTGATATGTACATTGTTTTTGTACAAGCGGAAACAAGGTTTCTTGACATTCCCTATCATAGGGGACGAGTGGGTCTTAACCATTTAGCCTTTCACGCCACTTGCCGGCAACAGGTTGATGAGATCGCAAGAAAGTTAAGGGGCAGAGGAGTTACCATCCTTTATGCCGACAAGCATCCATTTGCCGGCGGGAAGGATCATTATGCCGTATATTTCGAAGATCCCGATCGGATGAAGGTCGAACTCGTGGCCCCTTAATCTACGTAATAGTTGGCATAGCTATAATGTCCTTTCTCAGGTTGTTCGGGTTCTGGTCCAAGTGAAAAGGCCTCGATCAATATAATTGCACCGAAAACTTGGGTCCAGCTGCCTAGTAAAAGAATTTGTTCTCCCATCCGTACTTTTTCATTTAAAATGAATATATTTCCGACCGATTCCAAAAAAGAACCGGCTGCAATGAGTCCATTTCCCTTGACTTCAAAAGAGCGTGAAATGGACTCCTCCGTCAATGATGCCCCGAAGGCTTCAAAAGCGGCACCAAGGCCTTGGATTCCACTGCCGATTGCATCGGTTCTGGTGCCCTCCTCCACTGAACCACTCAACTGCATATCTATTCCAACTGCATTTGCAATATTGCCAATAGCCTCAAGCCAAGCACCGAATATGAAATAGGTTTCCGAACGTTCATTTTCCGGGTTCAGCATTTTCGAACGGCCGATTGCTTGCAGCGAATTTCCAACGGCTTCAATACCATTCCCTTTGAGGACGAGATCTTTTCCAAGATTAGTGCTCGTTAAAGTTTGCCGGGTTTGCCCGATTGCACCTACAAGTGTGCCGATGCCGAGTAACCATGCTCCTGAAATAAGGAGGTCATCTCCATGAGTGATCATATCTCAAACGCTCCTTAAAAGTGGTTAGATTATATTATTCAGGAAACAGTGTTTGTTTACATATTGCTTTATCACTTTGGGCTCCGGTTGAAAATTACCCACTTATTGGTATAATGACAGCTGGAGGAGATGATATTGACTTTTAATAATTTTTTACAAATGATTATCACTGCACTTTTCTTTATGGTTTTTACGTTTTGTACCTGGTATGAAGGCAGTGAAATTCTGGATAGACCTTCGGAATGGAAGTATTCCACGCCTTTCACACAAGTAAATGATGATCAGGCAATGGATGCAGATGATATTTCGAATTTTGATTATTTCGTGTATGCCGCAAAATTCAAACCGTTATTTCCATTTCTTATGGTCCTAGCCTCATCGTACTTAATCATACTTACGGGATATATCCTGTTCAAAAGAAGGATTAAAAAAATGGCTCTATTCTTGTTGGGATTTGGTGTCCTTTTTCTGTTTTCAAGTGGTTTTGTATCCAATTCCCCGACTGTTGGAGGAAATATCTTTACAGCATTTTTTCTGATAGGCGGAATGATAGCGATAATAGGTGCAGCTCTATATTATTTCCGGATGCCAACAGGATTCAATACGATCATGAAGTAAGCAAGGCTGCCGATGAGGCAGCTTTTTTTGTGCAAAATGTTGACACAAAATAACGAAAAATAATAGTCATTTTCGCAAAATTCTTAGATTGAACTTCACTGAAATGTAGTTTATAGTTAAGTCGAAATTTAGTGGACCAGTTGCTATATTACCGGCGATGAACCCTATCGATTGGATAAATCAGTGATTGAAGAATAAAGCGAAAAGGTGATAATATGTCAGGCAAAATCAAAATTGAACAGCCAAAGATCCCTCAAGACTTAACACAAGCGAACTTTCAGGAAATATATTATCAGGATGAGCCTTATCTTGAGTCCTGTATCATAACCAATTGCACGATCGATAGAGAAAAGATGGATAAAATCGTATTATCACAGGTTGTTTTTAAAAATGTGACATTCAGCGATGTATCATTCAGGAATATCGAGCTGACGGATGTCATTTTTGATCATTGCGATTTAACGAATGCCGATTTCATGGGCGGCTCGATTCATCGTGTGGAATTCAAAGAGTCCAAACTTTTAGGCATTAACCTGTCTGACGCAAGTTTAGGGAATGTCTTCTTTGAGAATTGCAACTTGAATTTAAGTGCCTTTGGTTATTCCAGTTTAAAGCAAGTGAGGTTCGATCATTGCTCATTGGAAAGTGCTGATTATTATGAGTGTAAATTCATTAAAGTGAAGTTCGAAACATGTAGATTAAATGAAGTGAACTTTTCCCGGACACCGCTCAAAGGAATTGATATTAGCAGTTCTACATTTCAAAGGATTACCGTATCCCCGGAAGATCTGAAAGGATGCGAAGTTTCCCCGGACCAAGCGATAGTTTTTGCAGCCATGCTTGGACTGAAAATTAAAGAGTGAACCTTTCAATAAGGCTGAAACGAGGGACCACCGAATTCGGCGGTCCTTTTTGAGTTGGCCTGTCGTTAATTCATTGGATATTTGTGGTAAAAATAGAAAGGGTGAATAGAATTATATAGTTTTTGAATAGTACGGAATGTTTGCATAAATGGAGGATATCTTTACAATATTTGTTAAGCGGAAGGGGGATTGGATGTTGATTATCAATAAGGTCACTTTGTATAGTCATGCCTGGAATGAAATGCGGAGTTTTTATGTTGATGTATTAGGATTTGAGTTACTATCGCAAACTGATGATGGTTTTGAAATTAAGGCTGGGGAAAGTGTACTTGAAATTAAAAAATATCATCACAAGGAAAAGCCTTTTTACCATTTTGCCATGAACATACCGACCAATTTATTTACTTCGGCAAAAGCATGGGCGAAATCAAAAGTGGAATTGACTAGAGAAGATGATGATGACGAAGTTTATTTCAGCTTTTCAGACGCACATTCTTTTTATTTTTTAGACCCTTCAGGCAACATTGTCGAATTCATATCGAGATATTCCGTATCACCCGAATCCGAGGCTGAGTCTTTTTCAACTCAAAACGTCCTGTGCATCAGTGAAATAAACATTACGACAGATGAAGTCAGGGCTTTGGGAAATCAGTTAATAAGTAATGGTGTACCTGTAAGGAAGGGTGAAGCGATAAGTGAAGATGGGTTGAATTTCATGGGGGAACATGAAGCAGGTTCGTTTTTACTTTTAGGTCCAAGGAAACGGCGTTGGATTTTCTCGGATAAAGAGTCGGAAATCTTTCCGCTTTCGCTAGTCATAAATCAGCAACTGGATATTTCATTGGATGGCGAAGGATTTATGGAACTGAAAAAGGTGGAATGATGTAGATTTATATTTTGGTAATAAACTTCAAGCGACCGATTGGAATCATGAAAGCTAGCACAGAAGCAGGGCTTCCTGCCATTGATATATCTCCAAACCACCATTTAATCTCATTACTGATGCGAGTCTTACGATTATAAGCTTGTTACTCCTAATATATAATTAGGAGTTTCACTTTTTTTAAATAAGGCTATGTTAAAATTTTGAATAAATCGTAATCATTTATGGTAATCTGATTTATTTTTGAAAACAAAAGGTACAATTCGGATACTATGGCAACGATATTAGCTGAGCTTGTTAACTCACCCTTTACTCCTTCTGCTCACAAACGTCGGTTAGCTGTATATATTTATATTTTTACTTAATAAATTCTCTAAACTCATCAATATAGAAAGCTACATAACCACAATTTGGGCATACAGATGCTTTAGGGTTTGCAGAAACACTACTGAAAAGTCCTTTCTTTTGACTAATCTTTATCCCATACATTCCGCCCTGAACATTTACTTTGCAATTATCTATCATTTCAGTTTGGCACTGATTACAAATTCGATTCATGAAAACACTCCTTTTTCATTTAAAAAACTACTTAAGTAGAAACACTCAGAATCCAATGTTAATTTTAACATAAATATCCAAAAGAGCTTGTGACATTTTGGAATTACATAAGAAAAGTCATGTTTAATAGAGGAAAAGTTGATAACATATGACAAGTTTAGCAGTCTAAAAGAATTTAACAACACCATTGAAATGTTCCTTGCCGAACATAAAAATGAAGTGAATACTGCACCATAACCGAAGGAGCAAAGCCATGAAAAAAAGAAGTTTATTGATAGCGATGGGCGTGATCATTTTCGGGATCATTGCCTCGATAGCATTGGTATCTCAAATCAAAAAGAAAGAGATCGCCGGTAAAAGGGCATTTCCACAGCATACAGTCTATCAAGCGGGTACGATAAAACCTGACAATCTGTCACAGGAGGAAATGGATGCTGCCGTAGCGAATTTTTATGAAACCTGGAGAAAGGAATATCTTAAGCAGCCTATCGATAAAAATGATCAATATTATATTTTTTACAATGATAAAGGTTATGCAGAGCCCAAGAATGCAGTGACCGTTTCTGAAGCCCATGGTTACGGGATGATGATAACGGCGATCATGGCAGGCAGCCAGGACAAGCAGTACTTCGATGGGCTTTATCGTTTTTATAAAGCGCATGGAAGTGATAATGACCCTTCATTAATGGCGTGGCAGCAAGTAAAGGATAAATCGGGTAAAATCATCACTACGCCAGGGGATGCCGATTCAGCAACTGATGGCGATATGGATATCGCCTATTCGTTATTACTGGCACATCGCCAGTGGGGAAGTGAAGGGGAAATTGACTATCTTGCCAGTGCAAAGGACATCTTGGATGCGATCATGTCGAATGAGATAAATCGGTCGCAGTACCTTGTTAAACTAGGGGACTGGGCGGAAGATGAAGATGACGTATATGGACAATCGACTCGTTCATCTGACCTTCTTCTCAATCATTTTAAGTCATTTGAGGCGGCAACTGGGAATGATGAATGGAAAGGTGTAACGGATAAGGCCTATAGGATCATTCATTCGATTTTTAAGGAGGAAAGCGGCAATACTGGCCTCATGCCGGACTTCATTATACAATCCAAGGAAGAATATCAGCCGGCAGAAGCGGGCTTTTTAGAAGGGGAGAATGACGGCAATTATAGCTGGAACAGCAGCAGGACCCCTTGGCGCTATACGCTCGATTACTTACTGACTGGTGATGAAAGAGCCCTGCCGCAATTAAAGAAGATGAATGATTGGATTAAAGCGGAAACGGATGGCAACCCAGAAAATATCCAATCCGGTTATACGCTAAGCGGAAAAACCGTGGAAGAAGGGAATAGTACAAGCTTCGTTGCTCCATTCATGGTGAGTGCCATGGTTGATTCCTCCAATCAGCAATGGATTAACATGTTATGGAATCGGACGGTACAGGACCAAGATGATGATGATTATTTTGCCAATACGATAAAATTACAGACAATGATCGTGGTTTCAGGTAACTGGTGGGCGCCATGATTCAATGCAAGAAACTAATTAAAGATGAAAAGGAGTTTGATGAGAATGATGAAGGTCACACCTTTCTTGATGTTCGAAGGTAATGCGGAGGAAGCGATGAATTATTACACATCTTTAATCGAAGGATCGAAAATAACGAGCATTGTTCGGTATGGTGCAAATGAATCAGGTACAGAGGGAAGCGTCATGCAGGCTACCTTTACCTTGAAAGATCAGGAATTTATGTGCATCGATAGCAATGTTAAGCATCAATTTACGTTTACACCATCGTTTTCAATATTCCTTACATGTGATAGTGAAGAGGAAATTGACAGCCTTTATTCGAGTTTAACTGATGGCGGACAAGTGATGATGCCATTGGGTGACTATTTCTTTAGTAAGAAGTTCGGCTGGGTATCTGATAAGTTTGGTGTTTCCTGGCAGCTTACTCTACCAATATGAATGAAGTGAAAACGCCACTGGATAGTGGCTTTTTTCAGTTTGGTGGCCAAAGGGGTTCGTAAGTGTCTCACCCCGAACCATGATTTTAAAAGAAGACTTTGTGAGGCTTTTTCCCGAAGCATAGAAAAGGTACATAAACGGATCAAGGATAAACCGTTTGTGCTGTGAAGGAATTAATTATATATTAATCCTTGAGTACATTAATTCATGGATTAAAGTATGATGATAAGAAAAGCCCGGAGGAGACAATCATGAAAAATATCAATACAGAACAAGAATATCGTGAACAAATCAACCAAGAGGGACTGACAGTCGGGATTTTTACGACTACATGGTGTCCGGACTGCAAACGTTTAGACATGTTCATCGATGAGATCACTCAAGAACATCAAGACAAACAGTGGTTTACGATCGATCGTGACGAGTTCCCTGAGATTTCTGAAGAGCAAACGGTAATGGGAATTCCATCACTATTAGTATTTAAAAATGGGGAAAAGGTTGCGCACCTCCACAGTGCAAATGCTAAAACTCCAGAAGCGGTCAATGAATTTCTAAATGACCTATAAAAGATCTTGAAAAGGTGAACCCCTTATTGTGCTGTAATGAGGGGTTCATCTTTTTTTAGAAATTTTTTCTAGAAATGACTTGATTTCTAAGGTGAAACGGGTTTTAATTATAGATACCGAATATCCATTATGGATATATGATATCTACATACATATTAAAAGAGGTGAACTGATTTGCAATTAACAAAAGGGGTCGAGCAAGCCATATGCATCATCGTTATACTCTCTACCCAGGATAAAAATGTCCCGCTTTCGTCTAATGAGATCAGCAGGCGATTAGAGGTGTCTCCTTCTTATTTGAAAAAAATCATAAGGAAATTGGTCGTAAAGCAGATAATCACTTCCGTTCCTGGTAATAACGGCGGCCTTACTCTTGCCAAAAGTGTAGATAAGATTAAAAACCTTGAAATTATTGAGGCGATGGAAGGTCCCATTTCGATGTTTCCGGATACAGGACTTATAGAAAAAGCGTTTAAAGATGGAGAGTATGCAGAGAAGGGAATGGACGTCCTTCGTCGGATGTTTTCTCGGGCGGATCAACTTTTAATAGAGTTCTTTTCCAGCCAAACAGTGGTAGATTTGCTTAAAGAAAGCTTTGGCACCACGGACATACCGACTCTTAATTGGAATACCGCGTCATTGAGTGATGTACTGCGTGAAAAGAAAGGTGAAAAGAAGTGAACATGCTTAAACAAGAATGGAAGCTTTTCCTTACAAATCGAAAACTGGTCGGTGTCGCAATCGTTTTACTGTTCGTCCCGATTATTTATGGGGGGTTATTCCTTAGTTCTGCTTGGAATCCATACGGAAATACAGGCAAATTGCCTGTTGCAGTCGTGAATAAGGATGTGAAGGCGGAATATGAGGGAAAAACCTTAACAGTCGGTAATGAGCTAGTCGAGCAATTAAAGGACAATGATGATTTAGAATGGCATTTCGTAACGGAAAAAGCGGCGAAAAAAGGGTTTGATGATGGTACATATTATATGGTCGTTACCATTCCGGAGGATTTTTCAAAAAATGCATCTACCGTCATGGATGATAAGCCCAAAAAAATGAATCTGACGTATGATGTGAATCCAGGACGCAGTTTCGTTTCTGAAACGGTCGGGAAACAGGCAACGAATAATTTGAAAACGGAAATTGCCGAAAGTGTCACAAAAGAATATGCGGAAGCGATCTTCTCCCAACTGGATGAAATCGGAGAAGGATTCGGCGATGCGGCAGATGGGGCATCAAAATTGGATGACGGTGCAAAAAAACTGCATGATGGAAACAAAGAAGTGACGGAAAATCTGAATAAGTTAGCTTCGAGCACATTAACTTTTAAAGATGGAGCGAATAAACTTCAAATTGGCGTTGGCGAGTTTTTGGAAGGAGCCAACAAGCTTGAAAGTGGCGCATCGGATCTAAATAAGGGAATTTCACAATATACTTCCGGTGTCGGTCAGTTGCAAAAGGGTGCGGATGAACTAGCATCAGGCACAGGGGAATTAGCTAGTAATAGTGAAGCACTTATACAAGGTTCTTCCCAACTTTCCACTGGTTTGGCCAAAGTGGTTCCAGGAGCGCAAACTTTAAATACTGGATTGGCACAAGCGCAAACAGGCAGTGCGAATTTGAATGATGGGTTGAATCAATTATCACAAAATGCAAGCCAGCTGACGGACCAATCGACAGGAATTCCAAAATTGGCAGCAGGTCAGCAGAGTTTAAATCAGGGAATCAATAAACTGGCAGAAGGTAGCCAGGCATTAAATGACGGCCTGAAAAAAATGGATGGCCAATTGCCCGCAGAAGAACAGCTGAATCAGCTTAAGCAAGGACTGACAAGCATTCAAAGCGGTGTAAATCAATTGCAAGAAGCGGTTCCAGCAGGAAGCAGCACGTCCGGTACCGTATCCGGCATTACCGAAGATCTCAATAACAGTCAAGCGGCTTTAACGGAACTTCAATCAACGATTGCGAATAATGGTCAGAGCACGATCAATGCCGTTCAAAACACGGAAGCCTTCAAAAGCATGACCAGTGAACAGCAATCCGAATTAATCGGAGCGGTTCAAAATGAACTTCAAAGCCAGGCGGAAGCACAAAAACGAATCGCATCGACTCTTGCTGCAAGTGTATCCGACTTATCAACGCAATTAACGGATAAAGTAATGCCTGTATTGAATGGATTAGGCCAGCTTCCGGAACAAGTGGCCAATTTAAATAATGCGGTGAATAAAGTCAATCCAAACGCTGTTTCAGCGTTAAACGGATATACGGCAATAAGGAACGCACTGGAAGAACAATTAATTCCTGGTGCGACCCAATTAAATGGCGGCTTGAATGAAGCTGTCGAAGGAAGCAATCAATTAACGGCGGCAACACAAAGTTTAAATGAACGGACACCAGAATTAGTGAAGGGGATCAACCAGTTAGCACAAGGCGGTTCCTCGTTAAATAATGGCCTTTCAAAACTAACTGAGGGATCTGGTCAGTTGGTTGATGGAGTTTCACAACTGCAATCAGGGTCATCCTCCTTTGGGAATGGTCTTGAGAAGTACGCATTTGGTGTTAGCCAAGTCGGCGAAGGGGCAAGCAAACTGGCTAATGGGGCCAATCAACTGAATGCCAACTCAGCGGCCTTGAATGAGGGCTCATCAGCACTTGTTAAAGGCACTGAACAATTGGCAAGCAATCTGCCTACTTTGAGCAATGGAGTCATCCAGCTTGCTGATGGCGCAGGTAAGATCAATGAAGGTTCATCAGCACTTGCTGAAGGTTCCGGTAAATTGGGTGATGGAATCACCTCACTTGAAGATGGAACTGTCGAGCTTTCGGAAAAACTCAGTGATGGTGCAGAAGAAATAAGTGAAAATAAAACAAACGATGATAATTACAGCATGATTGCTGAACCGACACAGGTCAAAGAACAAAAAAGCAGTGACGTGCCGAATTATGGTCATGCACTGGCTCCTTATGTATTGTCTCTAGGGTTATTTGTTGGAGCTATTGCCTTCAATATGGGATTCCCGACAGGATTGCCTTCTACAAGGCCTACATCAGGAGTGGCATGGTGGTTCAGTAAATTTACGGTCCTATTTATCCAAGCGACGCTTTCTGCATTAGTGTTGGATGCGATCATGGTTTGGGGAATGGATTTACAGGTCGAGAACATGGGGCAATTCATTGGGGTTTCCATACTGACTTCACTTACGTTCATGTTCATCGTTACTTTCTTGACCGTAGGGTTTGGAAATCCAGGTCGTTTATTGGCGATGATATTCCTTGTATTACAGTTAGGTGCAAGCGGAGGAATGTTCCCTGTGGAGCTGACCAATAACTTCTTCAGTCATGTTCACCCGTTCATACCGATGACATACTCTGTCATGGGCTTCCGTCAGGCGATGAGTACGAGCCTTGGAGCGGATGCATTGACAACGAGTATAGTGTTCCTTACTGGATGCATCATTGTCTTTAATCTGCTGCTATTGCTAACGATGGTCATCAAGAAGCGCAAAGCACACAATATTGAGATGGATGCATAAACTAATGAAGAAAAACCCCGGTGCAATGCGCCGGGGTTTTTCTTCATTATGATGGTTCATTCGTGTCCTTTTCTTTTTCGATGACTTTCAATCCATTTTCCCCTGAATTTTCAATCGCATGTTTAAGGATGGATAATTTGTTATCCCAGAATCGATCGTAAAAAGAAAGCCACTGTTTCAATTCAGCTAAAGGTTCCGGCTGAAGCCGAAAGCGTTTCTCTCTTCCTACCTTCCGGCCACTGACCAATTCAGCTTCAGAAAGGATATGAAGGTGCTTGGCAATCGCTGTACGGCTCATGGAAAAGTGAGAAGTAATTTCTGAAATGGGTAAATCCCCTTCAGCAAGCAATTGCAGGACCTTTCGGCGGGTCGGGTCGGCGATAGCCTGAAATACATCATGTTTTTCTGCTGCAGACACTTAGCCCTCAACAGCCTTTTTAAGACCTTGATTAACGATTTGTTCCCAGCCATGATTCATTCTATCGCGAATCACTGAGCTTTTTTCGTTCGGTTTCGGAAGAATCGTATCAGGCTCTTTCCAACCGCCATGAATAAGGGTGAACTCCGTTTTGCCATCCACTTCTTTTAAAATGAAGGAAATGAACCAACCGTCCGTATCCCAACTGAATGAAAGGCGATGAGGAGCATCTAACTCCATTACCTTACAAGGAGATGGACCGAAGGGGGATTGCACATGGAACTCATGTCCCACTTTCGGTTGAAAATCATTTGGCATGAACCATGAAGCTATGCCCTCTGCAGTGGAAACTGTATCCCAAACTTTTTGGATAGGTGCTTCAAGAATAACCGTCTTCTTGATATCCTGTAATGTATTTTCCATAATGATTCTCCTTTTTAAGTGAAAATGTGAAACCAATTGGTTTTGCTTTGTTGATTATATAAAACCTTTTGGTTTCATGTCAATAATTTGTTTCAGGCGAATCCTTTTTATTCATTGCATGATGCTTAATTTCCCAACTCTTCAATTTGTTTTGCCAATCCCGTTATATTATCGATTGATTTCATTATCTCTGAATCTTCCAATGCCTTAGGATCAATTTGGCCCTTTTCAATATTATTCAGATATAATTCAATTCCATCTGAAAGCTGTTGATTTGAGCTGACGATCTTCTCATGGATGCCTTCAGCGATTTGGGGTGGTTCAGTTGCATTGAATTCTTCAATTTCCGTTTTAATCAATTCCAGTTCCTTTTCAAGATTTGCTCTTACTTCGGCATTCGTGACGGCGTCCTGTGACATTGCGGGAACCTCATTGGAAAAATCCTTAACGGTATTTACATACTCCGTCGCATTATCTGCATACTCCAATGATGAATTGACTTCTTCTAAAGCTGAGCATCCGCTTAATGTAAGGATGGACAGCAGAGCAATGGTCATTATTTTTTTCATATGTGCCTCCAATGTGATTTTTTTATAGTAAGGATCAGATGGGCAGAAATCTCTTTTTATAAATCGCTGCAATGGAATTCAGTATGAAGCTTGGAATCTTCTTTGGAAAAAATGACTTCGAATAGAAAAGGTGAAAGGCACTTTTCAAGTCGTGCCACTGATTGCAGGATTTCACTTGCTTAAACCTTGCAACGTCAATGATCTTCACCTTTTTTTCGGAAGTGATGAAGATGTTTCGTAAATGGATATCCGAAGGGTTCAATCCCTCTTTCCTTGCCAATTGCAGGGCATGGTCTATCTCCGCAATGTTTTCTTCCGTTATCGGGATTCCCAATGTTAAACATTCAAAAAGAGTGTTGCCTTCAATGTGATCTATAACCAGGTAATTTACCCCCGCATCATATAGGGTTGGATAGTAATCGATGGATTGGACGGTTTTGTATATTTCAGCTTCAACTTTAGCTGTGTGTGTATGATCCGGGAAAAACACTTTTAGTGCCTTATTGGTGGAATGTATCCGGAATACATATGCGCTGCGGCCTTTTCCGATTAGTGATAAAGATGGGTCGGCATCAAGCAATATATGCTTTTTATCATCGGAAATCTTAACGCTTTTAGCTAATTCATTATAGTTCTGCATACTTTTCACCTCTATTGTGCAATTTTTCGAATCAAAAAAGACGGTATAACCGATTATTGGTTATACCGTCTTTTAAAAATTAAAAGACCTCACCAAATAATCGGCAAGGTCTTGCAAACAACTAAAATCAGTTGCCAATAAAGCCGAGGATTCAATCCTGTACTGACGACTTTATTGTATAGCTACTCCCCTTAACAGAAGGATTCTTATAAGTTATATACAGTAATTATATAGGTTATTGCCTCTATCCGTCAAATATAAGGATTGGTGCTTACCCTATATATATATTCGATTTAGGCAGAAAGATGCTCGTCTCATCCTTATTAATTTGAGTGGTAAGTAATTATATCAATATACTTTATATTCATCATTTGTTTGTCGCACAAGCTTCATTGCTAATATTTCTATTTAATTACTTAAATGTCTATTAGTTTACTATTATGTTACAATCTGCTTCATCTCCATATAGATCTAATGGAATATGATATATTTTAGATGAATAAGTATATTTACCTATATTATTATACTGATTTTAACCGATATTTAAATAAATGTTAAAAATATAATTCTTTAGTAGGGAGAATGAGATGAAGAAATTAATTATACCAACTTTCTGTTTTGCGGTGTTGTCGACAGTTGCTTTCGAAGAAAAAATATCTGCAGCTCCACTACATGCGGAACAGGCCAAAACTGAAGACGTCATGTTTGTACAGGTAAATTCCGGATCGCTCAATATGAGAAAAACCGGGGCGGAAGGTGCAAGCATAGTTGCAAAGCTGGCAAATGGCACACAGGTAACGGTGTATTCGGAATCCAAAGGCTGGGCGAAAATCAAAGCCAATGGGAAAGAAGGATATGTCAGTACCAAGTATTTATCGGCAACAAAGCCAGGGACTTTAACGAAAACTGCAGTAACCATTAAAACGACAACAAAATATGTGAATGTCAGTACAGGTTCACTTAATATGCGAAAAAGCGGCAGTGATAGTGCCAGCATTGTCACGAAACTGACAAGGGGCACACAGGTGACTGTGTATTCGGAATCCAAAGGCTGGGCGAAGATCAAAGCCAATGGAAAAGAAGGATATGTCAGTTCCAAGTATCTCTCGGCAACGAAGCCTGGAGAGGTAAATAAAGCTGCGGCGACCGTTAAAACGACAACAAAATATGTGAATGTGAGCACAGGTTCACTAAATATGCGGAAAAATGGGACAGATAGTGCCAGCATAGTCTCGAAGCTGACAAGAGGTGCACAGGTAACGGTGTATTCGGAATCCAAAGGCTGGGCGAAAATCAAGGCCAATGGAAAAGAAGGATACGTCAATACTAAATATCTCTCGGCAACGAAGCCTGGAACGGTAACCAAAGCTGCGGCAACGGTTAAAACGACAACGAAATATGTGAATGTGAGTACGGGTTCACTTAATATGCGAAAAAGTGGAAAAGCTACCGCAAGCATTGTTGCCATACTTTCAAAAGGGACTAAAGTGACGGTATATTCGGAATCCAATGGATGGGCGAAAATCAAGGCCAATGGAAAAGAAGGATATGTGAGTACCAAATATCTGTCTGCTTCAAAGCCGGGATCGGGATCAACGGTAGCCACACCTGCAAAAACGACGACGAAATATGTGAATGTAAGCACGGGTTCACTCAATATGCGAAAAAGTGGAAAAGCTACCGCAAGCATAGTCGCCATACTTTCAAAAGGAACGAAAGTGACGGTGTATTCGGAATCCAATGGATGGGCGAAAGTCAAAGCCAATGGAAAGGACGGATATGTCAACACCAAATATCTATCTGTTTCAAAGCCAGGATCGGGATCTTCGGCCGTAACGCCTGAAAAAACGACGACGAAATATGTAAACGTAAGCTCTGGAACTCTCAATATGAGAAAAAGCGGATCGGAAAGCGCGAGCATAGTCGCGAAGCTTTCAAAAGGAACGAAAGTGACGGTCTATTCGGAATCCAAAGGTTGGGCCAAGATCAAAGCAAATGGAAAAGACGGGCATGTCAGTGCGAAATATCTATCGACAACAAAACCATCAACGGCCGTAACGCCTGAAAAAACGACGACGAAATATGTAAACGTAAGCTCTGGAACACTCTATATGAGAAAAAGCGGGTCGGAAAGTGCGAGCATAGTCGCAAAGCTGTCAAGAGGAACTGAAGTGACGGTGTATTCGGAATCAAAGGGTTGGGCGAAAATCAAGGTAAATGGGAAGGATGGGTATGTTAGTACTGACTATCTTTCGACGACAAAGCCTGGAATGGAATCCAAACCATCCATACCTGAAAAAACGACAACGAAATATGTAAATGTCAGCACGGGTTCACTGAATATGCGGAATAAGCCGTCAGAAAGTGCTTCCGTCATTGTGAAATTGGCAAGGGGTGTAGAGGTAGAAGTCATCTCGGAATCAAATGGCTGGTCAAAAGTTAAAGCGTATGGCGGAGAGGGTTATGTCAATACGCAATATCTATCAGCAACGAAGCCTGGTCCTTTACCGGGGCTGAATCCAGACGAAGGAAACACGTCAGTTAAATATGTAAATGTAAATGATGGATCCAGTCTGAATATGCGATCTGCTGCATCAGCTTCCGCTTCAATTATAGCCAAGCTTGTAAACAATACGGCCGTAACGGTTTATTCAGAGTCTAATGGTTGGTCAAGAGTCACGGCCAATGGAAAAACCGGATATGTCAGTACGCAATATTTAACGGCCAAAGCACCGGAAGGTCCGGGTAGTTCAAATGGATCGATAATCAGGATTGATAAAGAGTATAATCTTACGATGGAAAAGATGGTTGAAATTCAAATGGCCGTAAATGGTCAAACGGATAAAAAGTATAAAACCTACATACGTGAAGATGGATTAACTTTGATCAATTCAACAAAAGGTACGGTTAAAGGAACCGGATGGCGTGTCAGGGGCGGAGCTGGTTCTAATTATTGGGTAGTCGGTCCTGTCAGCAATAACCAATCATTGAATATTAAATCGAAAGTAAAGGGCTCTGATGGATACTATTGGTATGAGGTGGACTATAACAAGACATGGGTAAATGCCAGTCCGGAAGATATAAAATATAATCTTAACCCAAATAATTTTGTGAATGATCCAGTCAATTCATTCCAATTCGTCAAGCTTTCCCAAGTCACCAACATGAACGTTTCAGAAGTTAATAATAGAATCCTTTCAGGAAAAGGGATTTTACAAGGCCAAGCTGCAACCTTCACTGCGGCAGGGGAAAAATATGGGGTCAATGAAATCTACCTGATATCACATGCTTTGCTGGAGACCGGGAATGGCACATCACCGTTAGCGACTGGCGTAAAGGTAAACGGGAAAACGGTCTATAATATGTATGGAGTGGGAGCATTTGACGGAACGGCGCTAAGCAGCGGCGCTCAATACGCCTATAATGCAGGCTGGTTCACTCCGGAAGCGGCCATCATAGGCGGTGCAGAATTCATCGCCAAAGGATATATATCCTCTGGACAGGACACGCTTTACAAAATGAGATGGAATCCTACAGCTGCAGAGAAATATGGATATGCTTCACACCAGTATGCCACTGATATTGGCTGGGCAACAAAACAAGTGAAACAGATTTATAATTTGTATAGTTTACTAGATTCCTATAAATTGACAATTGAAGTTCCTAAGTATAAATAAGAAAACAGGAAAAAACACATGAGTCGGACTCATGTGTTTTTTTGCTAATTAGTTTTTATCCTTTTCCAGAATACCTCTGACGACATCCTCGATCGTCACCACTCCCAATGCCTTTTCCAAGGCAAGTTCAGCAACTGAAAAGATGGGCTCTATTGTATCTTGTATATTTCTTCCAACAGTGCATGCTGGATTAGGATTTTCATGGATTCCAAATAATTCTTTATCGGAGACAACGTTGACAGCCTGATAAACATCGAGCAAAGTGATATCCGATAATTCCTTGGCCAATGTTGCTCCTGCGATACCCGGCCGAACATTCACTAAACCAGCATTCTTCAGCATGCCGGTGATTTTTCTGATTAAGGCTGGGTTGGTGTTTACACTTTTTGCAATGAAATCAGAAGTGTTAACACCTTCTTTATTTATTTCTAAAAGAGATAATATATGGATTCCTACGGAAAAGCGGGTACTGATGGACATCTCTTTTTTCTCTCCTTTAAAATCTCTATTCTTATATAGTATAAATTATTTAACATGTAATTCAAGTGGTTACAAGTTATAATGGCCTGCAAGAATAATATTTATCCATGATCCGTTTCCTTGTCAAGTCACGCCGTTTCTGCAAAGGCGAAAATAAAAGGTATGTGTAATTGACAAACCAGATGGTGAATCTTATATTATAACGTGTAAATAAATCAGTTACAGGTGAAAGGTGCAGGAAGGGGGAACTGAAATCGGCCGCTATGGCTGGATAAGAAATATCGGCACAACAACAAGTGATGGAGGTATATGATGGCTAATAAAAAAAAGGGTAATCAAAAGCAATCTTCTGCATTCACGTTTTGGATCATCGGGTTAATCGCTGTAATCATTATTGGCTTTATATTTTTAGCAAATGGGAAAGACGAAGATACAGCCGTTAATGAAATCGATTATAAATCACAGCCTTATTTGGGAGAAAAATCAGCTCCTGTCCAAATAGTGGAATTTGGGGATTATAAATGTCCAGTCTGTAAGACATTCGAGGAGCAATTCTTCCCTTCTATACAAAGTGAATTGATTGATACAGGAAAAGCGCAATTTTATTTCATGAATTATTCGTTCATTAACGTCGATTCAACCAGATCTGCTAAATTCGCGGAAAGTGTTTATCAGGAATTAGGAAATGAGACCTTTTGGAAATTTCATGAGCTTTTGTTCGAAAAGCAGCCAGCTGACCTGAAATATGAAAAGGAAGATGTCTTTACAGACAAATTCTTAGAAGAAACATTGAAAGAAATCGCAAATGACAAAGATGTGAAAAAAGTCGTTACCTCCTTTAAAGCCAAAAAGTCCGAGGACCAATGGAACAAGGATATGGAGCTGGCCGACGAATTGGGCGTTACTGGAACTCCTTCCTTATTTGTCAATGGCAAGAAGTTTGAAGGAAATACAATCGATGATTTAGTGAAAATGGTTGATGATGCAGCGAAGGAGAAATAGTGATGAACAAGCCACTATTATTTTCTTGGATCCTGTCCATCATCGCCACTGCTGGAAGTCTCTACTTTAGTGAGATTCTCCATTATGTACCCTGTACCTTTTGTTGGTATCAAAGGATCCTGATGTACCCGCTCGTTATCTTATTGGGCCGGGCCTTTTATGAACAGGACCTGAAAATCTATCGATACATTCTCCCATTATCGATTTTGGGCATGTTGGTGTCAGGGTATCACTATAGTCTGCAAAAAATTCCAGCACTACAGCATTTCGAAATGTGCCAAAGCGGTGTTCCCTGCTCAGGTGAGTATATAAATTGGCTAGGATTCATCACGATCCCGTTTTTGGCCTTTATCGCTTTTACGCTCATCACAATCTGCATGGCACTGCTAATGAAAAAGAGAAAAAGCATGTAATTAAGCGGCGCACCATTCTAATAGGAATGGTGCTTTTTTATATATATCAGATGAAAAATCCGGATATATCTCCGAAATCTGCAATATATCTGCGAAATTCCGTATATATCTTCGAAAATTGCAATATATCGACGAAAACTCCAATATATCTACAAAACTCCTCAAAATAAAAAATGTTGACAAGATAAAACCTGTAACTTATATTATTACATGTAATAAATTTAGTTACAATTGAAGTTTCTAAAACAATATATAGGAGGAATTTAATATGAAAATCGGTATTATTGGTGCGAGCGGGAAAGCTGGAAGTCTGATTTTAAAGGAAGCATTGACTAGGGGACATGAAGTTACGGCCATTGTCAGGGATGAAGCTAAAGTCCAAATTCAAGGAGCATCCGTACTGGAAAAAGACGTATTCGATCTGAAAGCAGAGGACATTAAAGAATTCGATGTGGTAGTGAATGCCTTTGGCGCTGCTCCGGGGAAAGAACATCTGCATGTCGATGCAGGTAAAATCCTGATTGACGCAATGAAAGGGGCGCCTCAAACTAGACTGATCGTTGTTGGCGGAGCTGGAAGCCTTTTCGTTGACGAGGCAAAAACGGTCCGTGTACTGGATACGCCTGAGTTCCCTAAAGAATACTTTGCAACAGCCTTTAATCAATCAAAGAACCTTGGAGATCTGCAAAATGCGACTGGCATCCAATGGACGTTCATCAGTCCTTCCGCCTTCTTTGATCCGCAAGGAAATAGAACAGGCGGGTATAAACTGGGTAAAGATAACCTTCTTGTAAACTCAAAGGGTGAAAGCTATGTAAGTTATGCCGATTTTGCCCTTGCCGCACTTGATGAAATTGAAATTCCAAAGCACATCAACCAACGCTTTACCGTTGTTGCCGAAGCTGAATAATTAAGTGGACGTCGCTCCTTGTGGTGACGTCCATTTTTTCGACCTATTATGTATAACGAATTTAATATTGACTGATGTCCATTTATTGCAGATAATATAGCGAGAAAGTCCTATAGAGGCTTTTTTTTTATTAATTTGTATTGTTAGTTTTTAGTAGAAAAATCTAGATTTCCCAACAAAGAAAGAAGGACTATGCGAAGATGAATTGGAAATGTTCTTACGACTCATGGGTGAATTTCGAAGCCCTTGATAATGAAATGAAATCATTACTTAACGAGATGCAAGATGATGAAAAAAATATAGAAGATGCGTTTTATAAAAACCTGGAATTCGGCACAGGCGGTATGCGCGGGGAAATTGGGGCAGGTACGAATCGGATGAATCTATATACAGTCCGTAAAGCAACTTTGGGATTAGCCCATTATCTGCAATCGATGGGTGATGAAGCAAAACGCAGAGGTGTCGCGATTGCTTACGATTCACGTTTTAAATCGCCTGAATTTGCCTTGGAAGCAGCCAAGACCCTTGCTACAGAAGGAATCAAGGCTTATCTATTTGATGAGTTAAGACCAACGCCGGAGTTATCCTTTGCCGTTCGTGAACTGAATGCATATGCTGGGATCGTTATTACAGCAAGTCATAATCCCCCTGAATATAATGGCTATAAAGTGTACGGGCCAGATGGCGCACAGCTTCCACCGGCAACGGCTGATGTAGTGATAGAATTCGTGAATGCGATTGAAAACGAACTTGCCATTTCGGTTAAAGATGAAGAGACATTGAAAGCGCAAGGCCTAATTGAGATTATCGGAGAGGAAATCGATACCGCATATAATGAAAAATTGCTTACTGTGCCCGAAAACAAAGATTTAAGTGAAGAAGTGGATGTGACAGTAGTATTCACACCGCTTCATGGCACGGCAAATAAGTCTGTCAGACGTGCTTTACAAGATCTGGGATACGACAAGGTACACGTTGTAAAAGAGCAGGAATTGCCTGATCCCAATTTTTCGACAGTTCAATCCCCGAACCCGGAAGAGCATGCAGCTTTTGAAATGGCCATTGAATTAGGAAATGAAGTATCGGCAGACCTTTTGATCGCAACAGATCCGGATGCAGATCGACTCGGTATTGCCGTTAAAAATAAAGATGGCGAATATGTGGTGCTTACAGGTAATCAGACAGGTGCACTAATATTGGATTATCTTTTAAAAGAAAAGAAAGCGAAAGGCACTTTACCTCCCAATGGAGTTGTCTTAAAAACGATAGTAACTTCTGAAATCGGGCGCAGAATCGCTAAGGAATACGGTTTAGGGACCGTTGATGTATTAACGGGTTTTAAATTCATCGCTGAAAAGATCAATGAATATGAGGATAGCGGCAAGCACACGTTCTTATTCGGATATGAAGAAAGTTATGGCTATTTAATCAAGGATTTTGCCCGTGACAAAGATGCGATCCAAGCGGCCGTTCTTGCGGTGGAGGTTTGTGCCCACTATAAAAAACAGGGCATGGATCTATATGAAGGATTGCTTAGCATCTTTGAAAAGTACGGATATTATCTGGAGGGACTTCAGTCATTGACCTTAAAGGGGATTGAAGGCGCCGGGCAGATTCAAGGGATACTGAATCAGTTCCGTGAGGCTCCTCCAAAGCAAATTGCCGGTAATGCTGTAATGGTGCAGGAGGATTATCAAAGCGGTGTGAGACTGACGGTGGGCACCAATAAGGAAGAAGTCATCGATTTACCTAAATCAAATGTAATCAAGTACTTCCTTGAGGACGGCACATGGGTATGCTTGCGGCCATCTGGTACTGAACCTAAAATCAAATTCTATTTCGGGATCCAAGGTGAAACGATGGAAGAAGCCGAGCTGAAATTGAAGCAGGTCATGAATGATTTCATGGAAAAAATAAATGGAATGATCAATAGTGCTAAATAAATAAGTCTTAGGACCTGCCAATCATATAAGTAAGAAAAATAAGGCCTTTCCCTGAAATATCGGGGAAAGGCATTTACTTTAATCCATTAAGCGATCAAGAGGATGACGGTCAGCCAGTTGGAATCCTGTCTTTAAAGTTGTGGATGGTCAAATTTCCAGCCAATAAAGTAAAAAATTGACTTAATAAGTTTTGAATCTTGAAGAAATTGGTATATAATAAATGCATATGAAAGTATTGAATATACTAACATTTTAACAAAAAACCAGACTATGTTACTATGAATATGGTGATTAAGAAAACTTGTAATTATTAGGATTTTAATTATTAAGTTGATATGGAGGAGTTACAAGAGAATGAAAAAAGTAAAAAAGGCCATTATACCTGCAGCGGGATTGGGAACCAGATTTTTGCCTGCTACGAAGGCAATGCCAAAAGAAATGCTGCCAATAGTGGACAAACCAACTATTCAATATATTATAGAAGAGGCCGTTAAGTCGGGAATCGAAGATATAATCATTGTCACAGGAAAGAATAAACGAGCGATAGAAGATCATTTTGATAATGCGTACGAGCTTGAGAACAACTTGAGGGAAAAAGGGAAATTCGATTTATTGGAGAAGGTGCAATACCCATCCAATTTAGCTAATATCCACTACATTAGGCAAAAAGAGCCAAAAGGCCTTGGACATGCCGTTTGGTGTGCACGTAACTTTATTGGTGATGAGCCATTTGCCGTCCTTTTAGGCGATGATATCGTAGAAAGCGATGTGCCTTCCCTACGTCAATTAATGAATGAGTATGATGCGACAGGTTCGTCTATCATTGGAGTGCAGCCAGTCAATGAGAACGAAACACATAGATATGGCATAATTGACCCGCTTACGCAAGAGGGCAGAAGATACGAAGTGAATAGTTTCGTTGAAAAACCGAAACAAGGAACGGCCCCATCCAATTTAGCCATCATGGGTAGATATATATTAACCCCGGAAATATTCGATTTCCTAGCCAAGCAGGAAACAGGGGCTGGCGGTGAAATCCAGTTGACGGATGCCATCCAGAATTTGAATGAAATCCAAAAAGTCTTCGCTTACGATTTTGAAGGGAAACGCTATGATGTCGGAGTTGTCGATGGCTTTGTGAAAACGACAATTGAATTTGCCCTGCAACGTCCTGATTTAAGAGACGACATTATAGAAGTAATGGAAAATATCATCAAAGAGCATAAGGCTGGTATCAAATAACCCATTTTAAATAGGGTCCTTATGATATTATTCCCTTTAGGTAGAAAGTGTACTAAAATCACCAACAATTGTGGGTGGTACATGACTATTTAGAGGGGATTATTATGCCTGAAAAAGGACTGAATTCCGATCCAAGGATACGTCCAAAGCTTTTAGGAGCCGGACGTTGGTTGGGGAACCTTATAACGTGATGAAGATAGGGGAAATTCTATATGATTTTGGTCGTTGGCGGTGCAGGATATATTGGAAGTCATCTTGTAAAAGAGTTAGTGAATACTGAAGAGGTTGTCATTCTGGATAATCTCTCAACCGGTTTTCGTTCGCTGGTCGATTCGAAGGCCGTCTTGGTGGAAGGAAACTTAGGGGACGAAGCGGTTTTGAATGAAATATTCCTTAAGTATCCCATTAAAGCTGTTATGCACTTTGCCGCTAATAGCTTGGTGGGGGAGTCTGTTCAAGATCCTTATAAATACTATGATAATAATGTTGGTGCAACTCTTACATTATTGAATACCATGCTCAAGCATGATGTTAAGAATTTCATTTTCTCATCAACGGCAGCTACGTATGGGATACCAAATGTTGATATGATTGATGAAGATCAGCCAACCAATCCGATTAATCCATATGGCCGCTCGAAATTGATGGTTGAACAGATCTTAGGGGACTTTGCAAATGCGTATGGACTTCATTATGTCGTCTTGCGTTACTTTAATGCAGCTGGAGCGCATGCGTCGGCAGAAATCGGTGAAAGTCATGAACCGGAAACACACCTGATTCCTATTATTTTACAGCATTTATTAGGACAACGTGAGAAAATATCAGTGTTTGGAACGGACTACGACACAGAAGATGGCACATGCATTCGTGACTATATCCATGTAACGGATTTAGCCCAAGCTCATATAATCGCCCTTCAAGCCCTATTATCCGGGAAGAAGGATACGGCCACCTACAATCTTGGGAATGGAAAAGGATTTTCGGTTAAGGATGTAATCGACACTTGTGAAAAAGTCACAGGAGTGAAACCGACCATAGAGTATGCAGACCGTCGCCCTGGAGATCCAGCCCGTCTGGTTGCTTCGGCAAATAAGATATATGAAGAGCTTGGATGGAAAGCATCGATAGATTTGGAAGAAATCATTGAAAGTGCATGGAAATGGCATAAATCTCAAATGAATTAGTGGTCCCTTGGGACTCGGTAGACTGTAGACAAACTCGAAGAAAAGCGAGTTTGCCTGCAGTTTTTTTATTTAAAGGAAGTTACAGTAAAAAAACATGTAGTATAACCAAGTCTTGTTTTAAAATCCTGGTACGCACTTTATTCGACCGTTCCCGCCAGTTATTCGACCTACCGCGCACTTTATTCGACCGTTCCCGCAGTTATTCGACCTACCGCGCACTTTATTCGACCGTTCGCGCAGTTATTCGACCTACCGCGCACTTTATTCGACCGTTCCCGCAGTTATTCGACCTACCGCGCACTTTATTCGACCGTTCGCGCACTTTATTCAACCTACACCAAACTTTATTCTGCCGTCCACGAATTCTAAGCTTGCAGAGCTTTTTGGATTGATTTTTTCATGGCTTCTACAAAATTGTGACGTGTTTCATTCGTTAATTCCAGCAGGGACAGATAAGGGTTTAAATCCTCCAGTTCTACTAATAAAAGTTCACCTTGCTCATTCCGGCAGGCATCAACTCGTTGGATGCCCCAATCAAGATTGTTCCATTCAACAAATCGTTTAGCAAAAGCCAGGTCTGCTTCAGTAGGGGCATATTCTTTTAATTCCCATCTTTTCTCTTTATCAGGCGCATAAAGGGCGTACTGAAATTCCTTATCGATAAAATAAAAAGAGACTTCATACTCAAAGTTGATAAATGGCTGTACCAATGTGTTCTTTGATTCCAAATCCAATTTATCTCCCAGTTCTTCTTTCGTGGCAAATTCCAAACCGATGGAATCCGCGCCATCTTTCGGCTTCACTATATACGTTTCCACATTAGGAAGTTTATTTAAAGATTCAAGTGTATCGATGGTCGGAATGACAGGGAATTGGGCATTCGTCAGTTCGATTAAGTATTC
Source organism: Peribacillus frigoritolerans (assembly GCF_040250305.1). NCBI lineage: Bacteria > Bacillati > Bacillota > Bacilli > Caryophanales > Bacillaceae > Peribacillus > Peribacillus frigoritolerans. The sequence continues at coordinate 733,381 of NZ_CP158190.1, forward strand.
CTTTCCGTTCATATCAGCCTTTCCAACAAATGAATTGTACGTTTTCAAACAACCGGCAGCCACTCTATTACGGAATGCTAGATACTTATCTTTAAAATTGGCTACTGGACCGGCATTTCGAAAGACGATCAAGTCAAAATCCTTTTCAAACGTTTCAATGTCTTCAGGATGGCAAAGTACTAACTGAAAATCTTCTCTAAGCTTCGAAGGAAGGAACAAATCCTCCTCATAATAATTTCTTCCTTTTGCTTCATAGTATAAATCCGTTACGAATAATAGTGTCTGCATGACTCCTGCACCTGCTTTCCCGTTATTTTCATTGAATAGGTTAAAAACAAAAAATCCCGTCTCATTAAGAGACGAGATTTGAACTCGCGGCACCACTCTTGTTTAATGACAAACGCACATTAATGCGTTGTCCCATTTAACGGGGGAAACCGGAAAAGCCTACTGAGGCTTCGGCTTTACTTCTCGGGGATGATCTTCGGTTATATTCTGGACACTGGCTTTCAGCAAAGCACCAGCTCTCTTTGGAACAGAACGACAACGTACTCCTTCCCTTCATGGAATTTTACATTTGATGAATTTGAGTAATTGTATAATATTCAGAAAATAAAATCAATGGTTGTTTCACTTAATATAGGACGAAAAAGGGATATTGAAAGAGATATAGAATTACTATTCAAGAGAAGCGCCATCATTTAATAGGAGATGTTAGATTTGAAAATGGTAAGGGTTTTTCATTACGATGCGTTTAGCAGTAAACCGAATAAAGGAAATCCGGCAGGTGTGGTTTTAGATGCGGATGGACTGACAGAAAAGGAAATGCAGGAAATAGCGGAGAAGGTGGGGTTCAATGAAACCTCTTTTCCGATGGATTCCGATATTGCCGATCTTAGAATCCGTTATTTTACACCGGGACATGAAATGAATCTTTGCGGACACGCGACAATGGCTACCATCCATGCACTGAAGACCAGGGGATTATTGGATAAAGATGAGCTGATGATTGAAACAGGAGCGGGAATATTGCCAATCAAGATCCATACAACGGCGGATCAAGATATATATATTACGATGAAGCAGGCCGCGCCTCAGTTTGAAGCGTTTAACGGAGATAAGGGTGGCTTAGCCAGTTCCCTTGGCCTGGATATAGAAGATCTTGAAAGTGAATTACCTATTGTTTATGGAAGTACAGGTTTATGGACTTTACTGGTTCCTGTAAAAGAAAGAAGTTCATTTAAAAGGATGAAGGCGAACAATAGCATGTTTCCGCAATTATTAAAGGAAATGCCAAGAGCATCCGTTCATCCCTTTTGCCTGGAAACGTACGATAGTGACGCCCATATGCATGCCCGGCATTTTTCCTCGCCATTTTCAGGTACGCTTGAAGACCCGGTTACAGGAACGGCTTCAGGTGTAATGGGTGCTTATTTTGCAAAATACATAAAGGATGGTCTTGAAGATGAAGTGCACCTGTTAATCGAACAAGGACATGAAATCGGAAAGGATGGCAGAGTTCGCGTTTCGGCTACCAAAAACGATGACACATATGATATTGAAATCACGGGGAATGCTGTCTACGTTAAAGAATTTGAAGTGGAAGTTTAAAGGTCAGGCTGGGAGGATGGGCGGTTGAATGGTAAGTAAATCTGAGAAAGGTATATGAATATATAAAAACCCTGTGCTAAGACGTTGTATGTCTTAGCACAGGGTTCGTGTAGATCATTCTCCCATTTCATTCCTTTTTAAACGACTGCAGTCAGAAACACGGTCTCGCAAATGATTGAGGTGGATGCGACAATCGTTGTCCTTTAGATGAGGGTCACGTTTTTTTATAAATGCTGTTCTTGAAATAAATTTGCACTTTTAAATAAGGTCCAGTTAAATTGGCGTTTTCAAAGATGCGATTATCTAAGTTACTGCTTTTAAATGTGCTGTTCGTCAGGTCGGAATGGCTGAAGTCAGAACGGCTTAAATCGCAGGAATTAAACTTCCCATCATGCACCGAAACCGAGCGGAAGTCGGAATCCAATAAGCGATGCCTGGAATAGTCCATGTTTATCGCCTGCTCAAGCACATTGTATTGTAGGTTGAGTGATTCCATTAGCTCTGATACCTCCCCAATCGAATCAACAGTCTAATTTACCAGATATAATATCCGCTTGGAATGGATTTATCATGCTTCATGGAAGTAGTATGTAAGGGGGTGGGGATGTTGAATAATTCGTGGAATAAAGTGATTTATAAATTTTGGTCGCCAATTTATGACAAAATCTTCAACTCTCATCTCTTTTTAGATGCCAGGAAAAGAATGTTTGAAGAGATGGATTTTCATGATGATGCAAAGGTTCTGTTTGTGGGCGTAGGTACGGGGGCCGATTTGGAGCTGATCAAGAACCTTGACCTTGAGATAACGGCGATAGACCTGTCAGCCGATATGCTAAAAAAAGCGATGGGGAAATTTGATGATGCATCGATCAATTTCCTCGAGATGGATGCACAGCATATGGAATTCGATAACGAAGCGTTTGACTATATAGTGGGAAGTTTGGTTCTTTCCGTCGTACCTGATGCCAATGAATGCCTTCGGGAAATGATCAGAGTTTTAAAAGGGGATGGAAAAATAATACTATTCGACAAGTTTATTTCTAAAGATGAAGTGCCTTCACTACCCAAAAAGCTTCTGAGGCCCATCATTCGATTTTTAGGAACGGATATTGGCTTGAGGTTTGAAGACTTGTTAAGTAGACATGTTAAGAATATGAAAATTGAAGAAGATCGACCGATCATGCTGAATGGAATGTATAGAAAGATAATCATCAGTAAACGGATGTGACAGGAAGGTGGCGGAGGGATGTTTCAGAAGTGGATTGGAAGTCGGATTCAAAGACATCAGGTACTACATAGAGCTGAGTTTTGTTTTGGAAGCTAAACCGGATCCGCTGTAAAGAAGCATGTAATATTTGACATGCATGTATAAAACCCATGTCTTCCCTAACATGGTTAATGAGCTGATCATCGGGTTATTGAGTAAGAATGTATCATAACCATCAGAAGGCAGTTTGCATGCATCATTGATACCTTTAAATTCCAGTGACCAACACATAAACAACAGGGTCCAATAGTGTCTGAACGTCCTATGTCACGCATTTTTGATGCAGCTGTTACATAGGCAAAGGCCGAAATCAGTATAATTAAATAGTGGGATACAATGGGAAGAGGTGATGGTTTTGTCCGAGACGATAACAACCTATGAAGATCTATTGAATATGCTCGACTCGTTATTGCGTGAACCAACTGGATTCTGGAATGGTTTTTATGAAGACCGCTCAAAAGGGGTTCCCTTTTTCGGAAATTTTCCGGATGAGAATTTGGTTTCATATTTTGATGGTGGGTTAATTGGGCCAGGGAAGGTTCTTGAGCTTGGATGCGGACCTGGCAGAAATGCCATTTACCTTGCTGAAAAGGGCTGTTCCGTTGATGCGGTGGACCTTTCGAAGGAAGCCCTTGAATGGGGAAAAGAACGGGCAGGAGATAAAAATGTCCAAGTGAACTTCATTCAAAGGAATATATTTGATTTGGACATTGAGGAAGGGCAATATGACTTCGTCTTTGATTCAGGTTGTTTTCACCATATTGCTCCACATAGAAGGATCAATTATTTGGAGATGGTGAAAAAGGCGTTAAGGCCTAAGGGATTGTATTCGATTACTTGTTTTGTCGAGGGCGGCATATTGGGTGGTGCCGATATTTCGGATTGGGAAGTATATAGGCAAAGAAGCCTTAAAGGCGGATTAGGTTTTACGGAAGAAAAACTCAGAATGATCTTCAAGGAATTCGAAGTGGTGGAAATACGGAAAATGAGGAAAATGGAACAATCGAATGAAACCTTTGGGGTGCAAGGTTTATGGACGGCTTTATTTATGAAATGAGAAGGCGAAATGGTTTTAAACGGAGGATCTGGGATCAGGTCCTTTTTTTGCGTGGAAATTGTTAACAAAAAATAAAAATGGTAAACTATAACAACACTATAAAGTTTTAGGAACGCAGATTTACCAGAATGATAGATGAAGGCTTTTGCTGATCTTTTTTTTAAAAACATGGTTTCAAAAACAGCTGGGAAGGTATATGGAAAGAGGGGCAATTGGGCATCAGAGCATAAGATTTTAAGTGTGGAAGAGGTTATCTTCGATGCTTACTTTGTTGATAATATTTCAATACCCTGACAATGCCGTTTTCAGCGTTAGATTTATCGATTGCTTTTTATAAAAAACTAAATAGGAGGAGTTTATGCACGTAAATAAAGAATTATATTCCTTTTTATTGGGTGTGGCAGCACAACTGACTGAGGATTGGTACGCATCATTGAATAAAAGTGATAAGGCGGGTGTTTATAGTTCATCCGATCCCAAAGTGATTAAAAAACTTAAGCAGCAAAATAATGAATTCCATTTACGTTTCTTTCAGGTCTTTGATACAGAGGAGAGGGAATTCTTTAAGCAGCTTGGTGATTGGATTGAAGATATCGGTCAGGATGAGCAGCATTTAAACACACCCATCTATTTTATATTGAGGGAGTTTTTCCGAACGCAAGAGCAATACCTGGATTATATTGACCGGTTTGTGAAATTGCATGGAGATCAATATACACAGGAGGAAATAAACTCCTGGTATCGGATAGTGGTGAAGGTGTTCAGTGAAGTAATGGAGAGGTTTACGGAAGCCAATCATAGATATGCCAATAAAATTATGAAAGCCCAACAGGCAACGATCGATGAATTGAGCACGCCCATCATTTCGCTAAAAGATAACACGGCATTGCTTCCCCTGATAGGCGATATTGACACGGCGAGGGGCATGTCCTTGCTTGAAATCACATTACAAAAGTGCGCTGAAAAAAATGTCACCAGACTTTTCATTGACCTATCTGGCGTTCATGCGATAGACAGCGGATCCGCACACCAGCTGTCTCAATTGATTGAATCCTTACATTTGATCGGAATTCAAACAACCCTTTCAGGACTTCGGCCGGAAATCGCCATGACTGCCGTTAAGCTTCAACTGCCTTTTGATAAAGTGACGATAAAGTCCACTCTTGCCCAAGCGATCAGTACGATAAAATAATACATACATATCCAGGGCACGGGGATGCTCGTTATGAATTTCATCGAGAAGACTTCCATATGGCGGTCTTCTCGTAGTATTAGCATTCAAAATAGGTATCGGGCTACATAAAGCAAGAGCCGGAACCTGCCGGATTATTCAATATTGGCAAAGACGGCCAGATCTTCTTTATTGCCAACCACTAAAAGCATATCTTTTTCATGGATATCCTGATCCGGTGAGGGTGCAATGATAATTTCTCCATTACTTACGATGGCAATGACGCTGATATTATATTTTGCCCGTAAATCAAGCTCCCTGAGGCTTTTTCCCTTCATGCTCATGGGGAGGATGATTTCCTCGATATTGTATTCTTTAGAGAGCTCTATATAGTTCAGCATGTTAGGGGAAAGGAGCTGATTCGCGACCCGTTCCCCCATATCCCTCTCAGGATAGATGACCCAGTCGGCACCGACTTTTGTGAGCACCTGACCGTGATTTTTATTAAGTGCTTTGGCAATGACCTTTTTGATCCCAAGCTCTTTTAAAAGCAAGGTAGTTAAAATGCTCGATTGCATGTCATTTCCGATGGCTACGATGACACAATCGAAATTACGGATTCCGATTGCTTTCAATGTCTCTTCTTCAGTCGTGTCCGCCATGACCGCATGGGTAACGTTCAGTTCCGCATTCTCGACTCTTTCCTCGTTGACATCAATACCCAAAACCTCTTGACCGGCCGTATATAATCTATGGGCCACACTGGTTCCAAATCTGCCTAAACCTATCACGGCGTATTGTCGTTTTCCCATCTTTTACACTCCTCCATTCATTATTAACCAATCATGATTTTCCCTTTTGGCCGGCGGAACGGATCTGGCTTGCGCCTCATGGCGATAGCAAAGGCCAAAGTCAAAGGACCCACCCGGCCTGCAAACATCGTGAAAATGATGAGCATCCGGCCAACCGGTGATAATTCTGGGGTCAAACCCATTGAAAGTCCCACGGTGGCGAAAGCTGAAGTGGCTTCGAACAAAATCATCAAGAAGTCAGTTCCGCTTTCAGTGATGGTCAGCAGAATGGAGATGATTGAAACCACGAATACACCAATGAATGTGACGGATAATGCTTTAAAAATCGTTTCACTCACGATGCGGTGGCGGAACAATACCACATCACCCTTACCTTTAATCTGTGACCAAACCGTTCCGACAAGCGTCGCCAATGTAGTCGTTTTAATCCCGCCGCCAGTCGATCCGGGTGATGCCCCAACGAACATCAAGAAAATGATGAGCAGTAATGTAGGCTGAGTTAAATCAGGGATATTCAGCGTGTTGGAGCCTGCCGTCCGTGGTGATACCGATTGAAATAAAGACGACAGCGTTTTACCCATGAAAGATAAAGGCTGCAATGTCTTTGGGTTACCAAACTCGAATAAAAAGATTAAAATCGCGCCGGCAATCGTAAGGGTCAAGCTAGTCGTCAGAACTATCTTCGTATGTACGGATAAACGATGTGTATTCCGATATTCGTATATTTCATTCATCACGATAAAGCCTATCCCGCCAAACGTGATGAGGAAGGCGACGGTAAGAGTTACGAATGGATCCGATACATAAGGGGTCAAACTCCTGAATTCCCCCATTAAATCAAAGCCGGCATTATTGAAATTCGAGATGGAATGAAAAACACCGTAATAGATCGCCTTGCCGATTGGCATGTCAAAAGAAAAGCGAATCGATAAAATAAGGGCACCCATGCCCTCAATGATGGCCGTGAAAATTAAAAGCCGTTTCACTAACCTGACTACACCTGCCATGGATAGATTATTTAAGGACTCCTGCAAGAGTAACCTGCCTTTTAAAGAAATCTTTTTGCCTAATAATAAAAAGAAAAACGTCGCAAATGTCATGAACCCTAAGCCGCCTACCTGAATCAATGTTAGGATGACCAACTCACCAAAAGTGGTGAAGGTCGATCCCGTATCCACTACGACCAGTCCTGTTACACATGTAGCTGAAGTCGAGGTGAATAAAGCATCCAGAAAAGAAAGACCATTTCCATTTTCTGTGGAAATCGGCAGGGTCAATAAATAGGCCCCAATAAGTATCAGGATGGCAAAGCCGAGTACAAGTATTTTTGGCGGATCCAATTTTGTCATTCTCAAATGATCATCCCTACCCATAAAAAAATTGTGTAAAACTGTATGACATTTCAATCATCAATCTGCTTTTCGAATCTTTTTAAAGGCATAATAAAAAGACCTGCGAAAAACCTCGAACTGCTGTTTTGTCACAAAAAGCGTGCAAAATAAGCTCCCGAAATAGGCGGTCTTATGACCTCCTTCGCTTTAGCCGACGAAGTTAGCTGACGGGTAGGATGGCGAAAGAGCTGATCTCATCCCTTCTGCAAGGCAGAATTAACCCCAAATGATTGGGTCCTCCGTACTCATTTTCCATGAGTTTTGGCCGAAATGCATTAAATTGATAAACGTATTCTACTCCCATCATTTAGCAGTTGTAAACCCCTAAATCGTAAAAAAATATTTCTTTAACAAAACTGAAAATTTACGTTTTATTTACATTTAGAAAACGTATTGACAAATATTAGTTAGCACATTATGATAGGTTCGATTAATCCAATTATGATAACCGGCATCGATGTACTTTATTCAATAGTTTCAAACAAAACATGCTATTGCGAATCAAAATTTGTAACATATATATTATGTTTCTTTTGTAAAAGATAAAGGTAAAAGCAGTACATTATTATTTAAATTCAATACATTTTATTAAAAAGGCGGGCAATTATGGAGAAGACGTTCAATAGATATGTTATTAATGCTACAGGCAAGGGTGGCCAAACATATTTAACACAATGCCAGGATAAAGATGCACTTAGGAAATGGATAGCCGATCATGAGGATCAAATCATCATGAATGAGTTAAGGATAACGGATAAGAAAAAGAATCCGTTTTTAAAATTGTTTTCCCTAAGGTAAATCAACTGAATCCAACATTCATTAGCGGTATTCAATTATGTATTCCTGTGTTCTATCCGGAACGCTGAGCGAAAAATCCATATCTTGTTTTGCTTTTAAACTCATTTATTTTGAATGAGTTTTTTTGCGTTATTTACATTATAAAAACATTAATGTTAAAATTTAGTAATTAAGTAGGCGTAAAGAGGAGAAAAGTAAATGAAATGACCACTTTCCAAAAGAGCCTTGAACGGCAGCCGAGGATAGTTAGGGGGGGGCACCGCAAATTGATCTCGTCCCGAGACGCATTGCTGGGGGACCGGGTTTTTTATTATTCGGTCAAAGGGGGAGAAGCGATGAAATTAAGAAATACATTAGTATCTTGGAAATACCCTTCCATTCTTTTGTGTGGAATAGGAATCTCCAACTTTGGTTCTTGGGTTTATTTCATTGCCCTTAATTTAATCGTTCTGGATATGACTGATTCAGCCTTGGCGGTAGCTGGTCTTTATATCGTTAAACTGATGGCTGCCATATTAACGAATGTGTGGGCAGGCAGCGTGATTGACCGGATAAATAAGCGGAATCTTATGATGGCACTTGACCTATTTCGCACGGTATTCATAGCCTTGCTGCCATTGACTTCTTCTATTTGGGTCATCTATTCCCTTGTCTTCGTGATCAATATGGCAGGGGCCATGTTCGTAACAACATCAAGGTCGTATATTACAAAATTAATTCCCGTTGAACAGAGGAAACCATTTAACTCATTACGTAGCTTAATGGATTCTGGAGCTTTTTTGATTGGACCGGCGCTAGCGGGGATCCTTTTCATGATCGGTACGCCCGTTTTAGCGATTTATATTAACGCGGCTGCCTTATTACTATCCGGTATCATCACCCTATTCATGCCTAATCTTGAAAAGGATCATCCCCTTGAACAATCCAGTCATTACCTGTCTTGGACCATCATGAAAAAGGATTGGGGCATCGTCCTGGACTTCAGCCGGAAATCTTCCTACATCATGCTCATTTATTTCTTATTCAGCTGCATGGTGGTGATGGAAACGGCTATCGATTCCCAAGAAGCGGCGTTTGCCAAGGCCGTGCTCTTTTTGTCGGACAGCGATTACGGATTCCTTGTAAGCATCGCCGGGGCAGGCATCATTGCTGGGGCCATAGTCAATGTCGTATTCATCAGTAAAGTGAAAATCTCGCACATGATCGGTCTTGGATCTTTATTTGTCTCGATAGGTTATATGATCTTTGCCTATTCGAATTCCTTTTCAATGGCCGCCATCGGATTTTTCATCATTGCCTTTTCATTGGCTTTTGCCAACACCGGCTTTCAGACCTTTTATCAAAATAATATTCCGGTGGAAATCATGGGCAGGGTCGGAAGTGTTTTTGGTTTGTTAGAAGCATTATTGATCATCATGTCTACCGCAATTGTTGGTGTTTCAGCTCATTTCATTTCGATTCGGTTCGTGGTGATTTCAGGTTCCATGATCATGTTCGCTTTATCAATTTTATTGTCGATGCTTAGTATGAATACCTCCAAAAGGAGGTATTATTCCGTTGGTGATGTAGAGGTAGAAGCTAAGGAAAAGATGTAATCCGATTTAAAGGCATGTTGATGGAACATGCCTTTAATGAATCGTTCATTGGATGAATGTGCGCAATTGGCTGATGAAGTTCAAGATTTGAAAATGGATTTTCGCCATTTCTTCCGCCGTTTGTTCTTCACAGTTCTCTAGCCACTCCTGTATCACCCCTAAAATCGCCGATGTAAGGAAGGCGTGCATATACATGCGGAATGCTTCTTCTTTAGCTGCTGGATGCAGGCTGATCAAACGCTCCAACAGTACTTCACCGAAAACTCGCTTTATTTTTTTCGCAAAAGAAGGATCGCCCTGATCACCAAGAATGGCCCTTAATGCGTGAGCATGTTCACTGATGAATTGAAAAATCGCTATGAAAGGCGGGTAAAGTTGTTGTTGATGAAGAGCCAAAAAAGCCTCTTTCGGCAAAATGGCAGTAATGCGGGTTTGAAGTTCATGTAACAATTCTTGCTGTAAGTGATCCATCAATTCATACTTATCTGTGTAATGCAAATAGAATGTGCCCCGATTAATGTTGGCTCGCTCTGCAATTTTCTTCACTGATACATGTGAGAACCCCTCTGCTTCAATGAGTGCAATAAAATGATGTTGTATCTGCTTTTTCGTCTTTTGTACCATATCCTCATGAATCGATGCCATGGAATGTCTCCTTCACTAAACATTTTTCCAAATGTGTTGATTGTATTAGACCGAATGCTACCTTAGAATGATGATACACTCAACACCGTGTTAATTAAAGAGGGAGGATGTGTGTGCAATGAAAAATGCGATTTCCATTGAAGGAATTGCCAAAGGTTTTCAGCAGAAGAAGGTCATTCAGCCATTGAGCCTGAATATTGAAAAAAGCGGAATTTTTGGCTTATTAGGTCCATCCGGATGCGGAAAGACGACTTTGATTAAAATGATTGTCGGATTGATTAAGCCCGATGCGGGTAAAGTCACGGTTCTGGATCATGAAGTGCCGAATGAAGCACTGTTAAAGGATGTCGGCTATATGGCACAGTCCGATGCTTTATATACAGAACTGACGGGAGCTGAAAACCTCGAATTTTTTGCGAAGCTATACCGTTTTTCGAAAAAGGAACGAAGGGAACGCATTCAATATGCAGCTGAAATCGTACAGTTGACGAATGATTTGAACGTTCGAGTTGTCCATTATTCAGGGGGAATGAAACGCCGTCTGTCACTTGCGGTTGCACTCATCCAAAATCCGGAGATTCTCATTTTGGATGAACCGACAGTAGGAATAGACCCTTTGCTGAAACAATCGATTTGGCAGGAACTTGAGCGTTTAAGAAATGACGATGATAAGACGATCATCATCACGACGCATGTGATGGATGAAGCGGAACGATGCGATAAACTGGCGATGCTGCGTGAAGGTGAAATCATCGCGGCAGGAACCCCTGCAGCTTTAAAAGCAAAATTTGCCGTAGAAACGCTAGATGATGTTTTTTTAAGGATTGGAGGCAGCATGAAATGAGAATTGCCTCTCTTGTTACTCGAATTACACAGCAGATGCGCCGGGATCGAAGGACGCTCGCTTTATTTTTCCTGGCTCCATTGCTCATTTTAACGCTCATGTATTTTATTTTCGATACAGAAGCAAGTGATTTGAAAATCGTTGTTACAGGCAGTGATGAAACGATCGTTAAAGCAATGAAACAAGCGGATTTTCAAGTAACGGCTGCTGAGGAATTCTCACAGGAAAAGATGATTGAAAAGGATACGGATGGCTGGCTGCATGTTGAAAATGGCAAAATGAAACTCACACTTCTGAATGACGAACCGACCCGTGCAAAGGCCGTTCAAATGCAAATGATGCAAGGCTTGCAAGGGAATGAAAAAAACACACCTTCCATTGAGGAGCAATATGTTTACGGAGATGCCAACACGAAGGGTTTTGATACCTTCAGTCCGATGCTCGTCAGCTTTTTTGTTTTCTTCTTTGTATTTTTAATAGCGGGGATTGCGCTTTTGAAAGAACGTACAAGTGGTACGTTGGAACGGCTGCTTGCCACCCCGATTAAAAGATACGAAATCGTAGCGGGCTATGTGATCGGATATGGCTTATTTGCTCTCGTTCAAACCATAATTGTCGTACTATATGCTGTCAATGTGTTGGACATCGTCCTTGTTGGCTCCATTTGGCTCGTTTTATTGACGAATATACTGGTCGCGCTCGTTGCATTATCGCTCGGTACATTACTATCGAGTTTCGCGACATCTGAATTCCAAATGGTACAATTCATTCCGCTGGTCATCGTGCCGCAAGTCTTCTTTACAGGGATTTTCCCATTGGATGGCATGTCAGACTGGCTCCAAAAAATCGGCAAGTTCATGCCTCTCTATTACGCATCGGATGCCATGAACGGCATTATGTACAAAGGCTTCACGTTCAATGAGATTTCACTGGATCTGCTCATTCTCCTGACCTTTGCCATCGTTTTTATCACCATCAATATCATTAGTTTAAAAAAATACCGTGCACTATAACTCTTTAAAAAAAGCCGGATTCCTGGAACATGAGGAACAGGCTTTTTTGTTTTCCTGGACATACTTTTGAGTTGAAAAGGATATAGATACTTATAACTTTTTGATCATGACCTTTTCATTGTTATAATCTGATTCGCCATTGAATGCAAAGCCGAATTTCCTATACAAATTAAAGGCAGCCTGATTATCTTCGACTATGCTTAAATAGATTTCAGGACAATCATATTCTTCTATTATTCTTTTTATTAAAGTCTCCAACATGATGCTTCCAAGCCCGAAACCCTGATGTGCAGCGTCAATGAAAAAGCGGTCTAACCACACTCTGCCATTTTCGCCTTCCCCAGGGAAAAATCCATACATCGCAAAGCCGACCAAGATATCATCATAATAGAGCCCAACTGGCCTGTAATATTTACATTCCTTAGCGTCTTTTAAACATTGTTCAGTCGTTTCGATGTAAGCCTTTTGCTTTTCGTATATTCGCAATTTCAAAATATCCGTCACATTTTCGTTCGAGACTTCATTAATAGTGGTCTTCATCATTTATTTTCCTTCCTCATTGCGCACCTGGTTATCCGCTTTGTTATCATGATATATTAATACCCTAAGGTATATGGTTACCATATAGTCAAGAGGAGAGATCGTAATGCCCGATGGAAATGTAGGCAAATATTTTACTACTGGCGAATTCGCCAAATTATGCAATGTAAAAAAACAAACGCTCATTCATTATGATGAGATTGGGCTTCTTACTCCCGATTTAAAAAACGAAAAGGGCTATCGGTATTACTCTTATCAACAATTTGAAGTTTTTTCGGTCATCACGCTTTTAAAAGAATTCAATATGCCTTTGAAAGAGATCAAATGGTTTCTTACTAACAGGTCACCTATGGAACTAATTGAACTTTTCAAAGAAAAGACCATAGAATTAGAAAAAAAGATAAAGAACCTTCACAGAGTGCAGAAGATCATTGAAACGAAAATATCCCTCACTGAAAAAGCAATTTGTATGGATGACTCTCAAATCACCTTCAAACTTCAGGAGGAAGAACAGCTCTTCCTTAGTGAATCCATCCTGAACTCTTCTGATGCCGAATTCTTAAAATCTACATCTGACTTCATTGATTTCTGTAATGAAAATGAATTTTATACAGGTTTCCCTATCGGTGCCATGATTAGTAAAGAAAACATCATCGATGGGAATCATGATGACTATTCATTTTTGTACACGAAAGTCATGGAAAAGCACCCAGCCCACACTTTCTATTCAAAACCTAAGGGACTCTATGTTGTTGCCTATCATAAAGGAAGTTATAAAAATATCTCCGAAACGTACGAAAGAATATTACAATTCATGGAGAGTGAAAACTTGAACCTCAAATCGTTTGCATACGAAGAATACATCTTGGATGAAGTCGCAGTAAAAGGGTATGAAAATTACCTGACGCAAATCATGGTTGAAGTGGAATGAGATTGAGGGGATTTCACATAGTTCGGGCGAGGATTAAAACATGCGAATGAATCATTCCAAGCAATGCCGTTAGCCTTGAAAAAGCTTTTCCTTGACGGTTTTCTAATGACAGGTTAATGCAGTTTGTTGACGGGTTGTTAAAGTTGTCCTAGGATATAAGGATATGAATTGATTTGGTAATAAATAGAAGGGGGAGTTATATGTCTCTAAAATCGGTCATGCTTTCCCTTTTGCTGTCGCAAGCAATGTTTTTGTGCGGTTTGCCTTTTTTTCTTCAGCTTCTATTATTTTTGAATCCTTTGGTGATCATGGTTGTCTGGTTTTGTATACTTCTTTTCGTTTCGTTTGCGGTTCTTTATTTTCGAGGTGAAACGATCAGAATTCCGCGCCTTTTATGGCAGGCAGTATTGTTTGGCTACAGTTTATCATTATTGGTTTTGCTGTTCTTTCGGCCAGAGGGGCAGGTATATTCGTATAATTTGATTCCTTTTTCTACGATTCTTTCCTATTTATCGAATGAAATGAATGGGCTTGTATCATTTTATAACCTTAGCGCAAATGTGGGGCTGTTCATTCCATTTGGTCTGTATTTGTTGTCCAGGGAAGGGCAAGAGCCCTCCGCTAAAAGGAAATTTCTATATCCATTATTTTCGATTTCAGTCATCGAAATCTGTCAGTTTGTTTTTCGGCGCGGAAGTTTGGATGTCGATGACCTGATCCTGAATACGATTGGTGTTTACCTAGGGTACATTCTGTATCCTTTGTTCAAGAAAGTCGTAGTGTTCTGTTCTGGAAATGTAAAAGGATGAGAGGCAGTGCAAATTGTTAAATGAAAGGGTGTATTTCCATGTATAGCACATTAGAAGAATTATCGAGCCATCCGGTTTTTCATTATTTTGCTGCGATTTCCAATATCCCGAGAGGATCGGCTAATGAAAAAGCGATCAGTGACTATCTGGTTCGCTTCGCGAAGGAGAGGGACCTGGAGGTGATCCAGGATGAGGCGCTGAATGTGATTATCAAAAAGCCTGCCACAATTGGATATGAGAGTGCACCTACAGTCATTATTCAGGGGCATATGGATATGGTTTGCGAAAAGAACAAGGGAACGCTTCATGATTTTGAGAAAGATCCCCTTCAATTAAGGGTTGTCGGAGACATGTTGTATGCGACGGAGACAACATTGGGGGCGGATAATGGGATTGCAGTTGCTTATGCTTTGGCATTATTGGATGCCAATGATATTCCGCATCCCTCTCTTGAAATAGTCATAACGACTGAAGAAGAAACGACGATGAACGGTGCACTTGCCGTGGATCCGGCTCACTTCAAGGGGAAAATGATGATCAATATCGATTCGGAGGAAGATGGAAAGCTGCTGGTCAGCTCTGCTGGAGGAATACGCGTGCGGCAGGTCCTGCCAATCGGATGGGAAACGGCTTCCATTGTTGATGCTGTATCTTATAACATCAGGATTAAAGGGTTGAAGGGCGGGCACTCCGGTATGTCCATCCATAAGGAAAGAGGGAACTCCAATAAACTTTTGGGCAGAGTATTACATGAATTAACGACAGACTTCCCTTGCTGCATACAGCAAATCAACGGGGGCTTGAAAGGGAATGCAATCCCTCGTGAAGCGGATGCCACTGTACTGATTTCTGTTAAAGATGTTCAGAAGATAACGGAGAGACTCCAGAAATGGGAGAATACTTTTAAAAATGAACTGCAATCTTCCGACCCTGAGATATCGATTAGGTTTGAAAAGATCGAAACGATTTCTTCAAACGTTTTTTCCAAAGAGACGGTGACTAAAGCCGTTGCCTCCTTACTGGTAATCCCGCATGGCGTTCAAGCAATGAGCATGGGAATAGAAGGATTAGTCGAAAGTTCGACGAATCTAGGGGTCGTTACAACAAATGAAGCGGAAATGATATTCGAAAGTGAAATCAGGAGTTCGGTCAAAAGCATCAAATATAATATGGTCACGCAGGCAAAGGCGATAGCTGACATGCTTGGGTGCAAGCTATTGGTTGACGCGGATTATCCGGAATGGCCCTATAATCCTGATTCGAAACTCAAGAAATTATTTGAAGAGACATACAAAGAAAAATATCAGGAAGATATTGAAATCATCGCTGTGCATGCAGGGATCGAGTGTGGGGTATTCATAGATAAGATACCAGGGTTGGATACTGTTTCATTAGGGCCGGATATGTTTTCCGTACATACACCTGAAGAACACTTAAGCATCCCTTCGACCATAAACAACTGGGAATATTTTGTTTACACACTAAAGCGGATGAAGAATCTATAAACAACTGCATGTTTGGGGAACAATTGAAATTCAATAGATTTGGAGATATCCTATCGTTCAACGATAGGATGTCTTTTTTTCGTTGAAAAAAGGAACAGCCCGAGGATATGGAACATGATCAATTCCATGAGCCTAGTTAAAAATATAATTGAAGTTATATTAATTTTAGAAAGAGTAAGAAAGAGCCATTAAAGAGAACCAGTCTATCAAAGGTAGATATTATCCTGTTTTGTTGACTTGATATTCAAGTGAAAAAAGCGTTTACAATTATATGTAAACGCTTTATAATTCATTTGTACCTATAAATTCATACCAATGAATTTAATGTATACTTATCAATATGAATTAAAAATGCCAGAATTCCCTTTAATTAAGGATGGAAGTTATTAATGAAGAGCGGCTTTTAAATTCAGAACATTCTGTTTTTTATTCAATCATCTTCTAAATAATTAGATTAGCAGAAACATATTTCATATCTTTCTTTAAAGGGGGTGACATACATCTTCATTTCGTTTTGAGATTTACCTGGATCAGAAGCAAAAAGTAATCTAAATCAAATAATGGAGGAGAAAAATGAGAAAAACCATTTCGATAATAATTTTGTGTATTTTTACCATTACTTTGTTCGTCGGGAATATACCAGGAACAGTCAAGGCAAAGCAAGCAGGGAAACCATTATACATGAATGAGAAGGCACCTGATGAAGAAAGAGTCAAAGACTTGTTAAAACGAATGACAATCGATGAAAAGGTCGGTCAGATGATACAGGCTGAGCGAGCCTCAGTAACCCCAAATGATGTAAAGGAATATAAATTAGGTTCGGTATTAAGCGGGGGAGGTTCTTTTCCGGATGGAAAGGAGGAAAACAGCACCCGTGAAAAGTGGTCAAACTTAGTGGATTCATATCAATCCGGGGCTGTTTCTACCCGATTGGGCATTCCACTATTATATGGAGCAGATGCTGTCCACGGTCATAATAACGTAAAAGGCGCTACCATTTTCCCGCATAATATTGGTTTAGGTGCCACTAGGAATACAGAATTAATAGAGAAAATTGGATATGCTGCCGCATCAGAAATCAAATCTACAGGCGTGAATTGGACGTTTGCCCCGACAATGGCAAATGTCCAAAACATCCGATGGGGAAGAACGTATGAAGGGTTTGGAGAAAACTCAAAACTTGTTGCCACCATGGGTGCAGCCTATATTGACGGGCTTCAAGGCAAAAACCTTAAGAAAACGGAAAATGTTCTAGCTACCGCTAAACATTTCATTGGTGAAGGATATACAAAAGGCGGAGTCAATCAAGGTGATGTGACTGAGTATACAGAAGAAGAGATACTTAAGAATGACAGGAAGATATATGAGGAGGCTATCGAATCAGGAGCCAGAACGGTGATGGCTTCTTTTCATAGTATCGAAGGGTTGAAAATGCATGCGAACAAACGGCTGCTTACCGATGTATTGAAGAAGGATATGGGCTTTACGGGATTTGTCATTTCTGATTGGTATGGGATACAGCAAATCACGAAGGATCAAAATGGGAATGCGGTTTCCGGGTTAAAGCAGCAGATTGACGTGGCAGTGAATGCTGGGGTCGATATGTTGATGCAGCCTGAAAACTGGAAAGAGACACTTAAACTTACAAAAGAACTGGTGAATGAAAGTGAAATTTCAGAAAAAAGGCTAGATGATGCCGTTACACGGATTCTTCGGGTCAAGTTTGAGTCTGGTGTTTTTGAAAAACCAATGACAGATCCAAAGTTGGCTAAGTCATTTGGGTCTGAAAAGAACAGGGAAATAGCGCGTCAATCCGTCAGTGAATCTCTAGTCCTATTAAAAAATGATAAAGTGAATGGTAAACCGATTCTTTCTCAATTAAAGAAAATGGACAAAATATTTGTGGCAGGCAGAAGCGCTGATGATATCGGAAAGCAGTCGGGTGGCTGGACGATATCATGGCAAGGGAAATCAGGTGATACGACTGAAGGTACGACTATTCTAGAAGGATTAAAAGAAGTTGGTGGAAAACAAAAGAAAATCACTTATAACAAACATGGAAGAGGAGCAAAAGGAAATGATGCTGCTATCGTTGTTGTAGGTGAAGAACCATATGCAGAAACTGATGGTGATGCCACTGATCTTCATTTAAATCGGATGGATCTATTAACATTGGAGAATGTCCGCAAGGCAGATCCGAATATTCCGATCGTTGTCGTATTAGTATCTGGCCGGCCGATGATCATTACGGATGAAATGAAGGATTGGTCAGGTCTGGTTGCAGCGTGGCTTCCTGGTACTGAGGGTGCAGGAGTTGCTGATGTCTTGCTCGGTGTTGAGGAATTTTCAGGTAAATTGCCAGTCAGTTGGCCTTTCTATTTGGAAGACTATGGAAATAGGGAGGACAAAAAGGATTATTTTATGTTTAATTATGGATATGGTCTGACGAAGAAGCAGGCTACGCCAAAGCTGCCTGAAAAACCAGAGCTCCCTGAAAAGTCTGGCTTAAAAGTACCAGGGAAAATTGAAGCAGAGGATTTTGCCGCCCAATACGGATTGCAAACGGAAAATTCATCTGAAGGGTCATTAAATATGGGGTATGCGGATGGAAGAGATTGGTTGGAGTACGAAATAAATGTAGAACAGGATGGCCTTTATCAAGCCGATTTTCGTTATGCGGCGAATCTAAGTGGTCAAACCGGGATTAATATCGTTAGCGAAGAAAAGAAGCTGCTTGGTAAGTTACGAGTCGGATCCACTGGGGGATGGCAAAATTGGGACACATCTACAGTTGACGGCGTCATCTTGAAGAAGGGTAAACAAAAGATCAAATTTGAATATATCGAGGGATCATTGAACTTAAACTGGTTCGAATTCAAGCGGGTTGGCAATATTCCGGCAATACCTCCTCCGACTGAGGATGTACCCGCAGAAGTGATTAAGGCAAAGGCAGTTGAATCATGGATTACGAATGAACGGGAACCAAGTGATGTTGCTTGGTACTTTGATTCCAGGTATCAACGAGGTGATAAGAAGTTGTCTAAGCAGGAAAAAATGGATATCACCAAACCGGATGCATCAAATCTTACTACCATAAACATTGATCCGACCAAACAATACCAAAGCATATTGGGGATCGGTTCTTCAATGGATGAGTCGACCGTTCATAATTTGACGAAAATGTCTTCTGATAAGAGACAGGAAGTTCTCGATAAATTGATAGATCCGAATAAAGGCATAGGAATGAGCCTTATTCGAACAACGATAGGCACATCTGACTTCACGGCACAGAAATTTTATACGTATGACGACATGCCGCCAGGGAAAACGGATGTTAATCTGAAGCATTTTTCAATCCAAAAGGATATCGATTATAAGATTATTGAAACGTTAAAACAAATTAAGGAAATTAATCCGAATGTTACATTCTTTGCCTCACCATGGAGTCCTCCAGGCTGGATGAAAACGTCTGACAGCATGATCAAAGGACAGGTGAAAGACGAATACCTGCCAATCCTGGCCAAATATTATTTGAAATACTTTCAAGCATATAAGAAACAGGGAATCGATATAAGTGCAATGACCTTGCAAAATGAACCGATGCTGGAGATTGAGTACCCGAGTACCAATATGCCTTACAGTCAGGCAGCGGAATTAGCGACACTCCTAAGAAAAGAGCTCGATAACAACGGTTTCAAGCATGTAAAACTTTGGGGATTTGATCATAACCCAAGTGATACAGGAACATACGCGGAACAATTGTTAAAAGATAAGGGAGCATATGATGCTTTAGATGGTACGGCTTTCCACGATTACGGCGGATCCTTGTCTGAAATGACTAGATTACACAACTTATTTCCAGAGAAAAACGTGTATTTAACGGAGCGTGCAGTTTGGGGAACGTATGGTGCGGATCGAATTGCACAATATATGAGAAACTGGGCGAGGAGTTATAATTCCTGGGTGGTCATGCTGGATAGCGACATTCAAACGCATCAATGGGTGGGTCAGCCGGATCCTACACTATTGATTCAAGATTCAGCTGATAGGGATAATTACTGGTTGACTCCGGAATATTATTTAACTGGGCATTTCTCCAAGTTTGTTAAGCCAGGGTTCATCCGTGTTGAAAGTGATTATGGTTCTTCGGATACGGTTACAAATGTAACATTCTTAAGTCCTGACCAAAAGACACTTGTATCTATAGTTATCAATCAATCCTATGAACCTCAAAAATTCAAGTTCATTAGCGAGGATGAACAAATCAAGGGTGAGCTGCCGGCCAAATCCGTGGCTACTTACCAATGGCAAAGATAATGAACACCAAAATTGAAGGAAGGGGCCAATCAAAAAGATTGGCTTCTTTTGTTGCTGAATAAAAACGCATGAAATTATTTGAATAGATGGAATATAAGCGTTTACATTTATGAGTGTACGTTTTATACTATATTCATACCAATAAATTTGTACCAATAAATATAAATCATTCTTATGAAATGGAGGGGTATTTTAGATGCCTTATACTTCTGAAGAAGATGTACAGATGATCATATTTGGCTTGATTGCTGGAGCGGGAGATGCCAAATCCAACTTTTATCAAGCGATTTCCCTTGTGCGGGACCATAAATATGAAGAAGCAGAGGATTTGATACATCAAGGGGAAACAGCCTTACTAGAAGCACATAAAGCCCAAACTAGATTAATAACAAATGAGGCAAATGGAAACAAAACGGATATTGGCATCTTAATGATTCATGCTCAGGATCATTTAATGAATGCCATTCTAGTGAAAGAACTATTAAACAATCTAATTTCGATGCAAAAAGATATAAATGCATTAAAAGAAAAATTGGAGGGAAATGACAATGGTTAAAATCGGTTTGTTCTGTTCGGCAGGAATGTCAACAAGTATGTTAGTGACAAAAATGAAAAAAGAAGTTCAAGCAAATAGTTTGGAAGTAGAAATCAATGCATATCCAGAATCTGAATTGGAACAGATCGCAGATTCAATTGATGTGGCTCTATTAGGACCCCAAGTTAAGTTCCTTCTGTCTAAAGCAAAAGCCGTTTGCGAACCGAAATCGGTTCCTGTCGAGGTGATAAATACAATGGACTATGGCATGATGAACGGCAAGAAGGTTTTAGAAACAGCATTGAATCTAGTGAAAAAGCAATAGTGGGAGGTACAACATGAAATTTCCAAAAGACTTTTTATTCGGAGCTGCATCTGCATCATATCAAGTGGAGGGTGCCTGGAATGAAGATGGAAAAGGGCTGAGTAATTGGGACGTCTTTTCAAAGATTCCAGGTAAAACATTCGAAAATACAAATGGTGATTTAGCGATTGATCATTACCATAGATATAAAGAAGATATAAAACTAATGGCAGAAATGGGATTGGAGTCTTATAGATTTTCAGTTTCCTGGGCGCGCATCATCCCGGACGGTGACGGTGAAATAAACGAAAAAGGAATCGGATTTTACAATAATGTCATAGACGAATGTTTGAAATATGGAATCGTCCCGTTCGTTACACTATACCATTGGGATTTACCACAGAGTTTAGAAGCGGACGGGGGCTGGGTGAATAAAAGAACGATACGGGCATTCGCTAAATACGCCGAGGTTTGTTTCAGGGCTTTCGGTGACAGGGTGAAACATTGGATCACTTTTAATGAAACCGTTGTATTCTGCACATTAGGATATTTGAATGGAGCCCATCCACCAGGCCTTGTAAACGATCAAAAAAAATACTTTCAAGCTACTCATAATGTATTCGTGGCTCATGCTGAAGCCGTTCAAATCTATAAAAGCTTAAAGTACTACGGAGAAATTGGCATAACACATGTTTTTAACCCTGCTTTTAGCATTGATGGCAAAGAAGAAAATATTTTTGCCTCGATGCATGCGAATCACTATCAAACATTTTGGTATTATGATCCGATTTTAAAAGGGGAATATCCAAGTTATGTAGTGGATGCCTTGAAGGAAAAAGGCCTGACACCTGATTGGACAGAAGCAGAGTTGACTTTGTTGAAGGATACGGCTGATTACAATGATTTCATGGGCTTGAATTATTATCAGCCAGCAAGGGTGGCCAAAATTGATGGAGCGATTGAAAGCACGAAAATTGATCGTGATAAGTCGACCGGGAAACCTGGCAACCCATCATTCGACGGTGTATACAGAACGGTCATGATGGAGGATAAAGTATATACAAAATGGGGCTGGGAAATTTCTTCCGAGGGCTTCTTGGATGGCTTAAGGATGCTGAAGGATCGTTATGGCGATGTAAAACTTTATATCACTGAAAATGGTCTGGGCGACGAAGATCCGATCATAGATGGTGAAATTGTCGATGTCCCAAGAATCAAGTATATTGAAGAGCATTTAAAAGTGATTAAAAGCGCAATAAGTGAAGGAATTAACTTAAAAGGCTATTATGCTTGGTCAGTCATTGACTTATTAAGCTGGTTAAACGGCTATAAAAAACAATATGGTTTTATTTATGTGGATCATAAAAATAATTTGGAAAGAAAGAAGAAGTTATCGTTCCATTGGTATAAGCACATTATTGAAACAAGAGGAGAAGAGCTGTAACGCTTTCAGACATCATGAAAAAGACTGACCTAATCCATTTCCAGGATAAGGTCAGTCTTACTTAGTAAGTATCATTCACTTTTGACTAGGAGGGGTAGTTATGTCGCGTATTGAAAAACTATTCGAGAAAATGATGCCTGCATTCATGAAATTTTCAAATGCAAAAGCAACCGTAGCACTTAAGGATGGTTTCGTACTTACGATGCCGTTGACACTTATTGGCTCCATTTTCTTATTAATAGCAAACCTGCCGATCAAGAATTGGAATAAAATCATGGCTAATTTATTTGGTGCAGATTGGATGGTGCCATTGAATCAAGTTACAGGAGCCACCTTTGACATTCTTGCTCTCATAGCCGTTTTTGGAATCGCTTACTCCTATGTGAAAGCAAGCAATATTGAAGCCGTTCCAGCAGGGATAATCGGTATCATTTCATTTTTGATTCTCAGCAATTCATTTGTTGAAAGTCCTTCTGGGGAAGTGGTTGGCGGAGTCATTCCTAAAGCCTGGACAGGCGGACAAGGGATGATAACATCCATATTGGTAGGGTTGGTTGTCGGTGCGATTTACACATGGTTCATCAAAAAAAATATCAGGATCAAAATGCCGGAAAGCGTGCCATCTGGTGTTTCAAATGCCTTCTCGGCATTAGTTCCTGGATTTGTGATCATGTTATTATCGATGTTCATTTTCCTCATTTGTGATAAGATTCAAGGCGTATCAATGACTGAAATCATTTATAAAGTATTACAGATCCCCATGCAAAATCTATCAGATACATTACCTGGAATCATCATTATCATGGCACTAATATCCATTTTCTGGTGGTTTGGATTACACGGTCCGAATATCGTGATGGGAATCATGGCACCTATTTTAACTTCAAATGCCTTGGCGAATCAAGCTGTCATAGATGCCGGTAACACGCTGGCCGTAGGCGGAAATGCAAAAATCGTTACGGTTCAGCTAGTGGATATTTACGCGAAATTCGGTGGTGCGGGCATAACATTAGGTTTAATTGCAGCAGCGCTGCTTGTCGCTAAATCACAGCAAGTGAATCAGTTATCTAAAATGTCCCTGGTTCCAGGTTTATTCAATATTAATGAACCAATCATTTTCGGGCTTCCCATCATATTTAACCCTTTAATGATCGTTCCATTTGTTTTGGTTCCTGTCATTGCCGTATTGATGACGTATTTTTCAATTATTTTAGGGTTTATCCATCCATTTACAGCGGTACAGGTCCCGTGGACAACCCCGCCAATCATTTCAGGCTTTTTATTATCGGGATGGCAAGGGGCAGTCGTCCAACTAGCTATATTGGGTATGGCTACCGTGGTATATTTCCCATTCGTTAAAATGCTTGATAAAGTAGCACTGGAACAAGAAACCCCAATTGAAAAAGTTAGTTGATTTAAAAAGAAACAGAGGTTTCTTTACAATCGTTATGAAATAAACTATTGTAAAGAAAACCTCTCTTTTAGTCTAAACTATTGTTCGAAAACGTTCGAAATCATTATGTATAGAGGAAGGTATATGGAAATATGGGTGTAAAGTATAGAATGGTCGTAGAACAAATGGAGAAAGAAATATTAGATGGAAAATATACATTAAATACTAAGTTACCTACTGAAGAAGAGTTGATGAAGAAGTTCGATGTCAGCAGGAATACCATAAGAAAAGCAATCAATATATTGGTTGAACAGGGTTATATATATCAAGTTCAAGGTAGCGGCATATTCCTAAGGGAATTTTCCAGACCCGGCTGTATTTCTATGAAGGATATGAATGGCTTAACCAAAGAGTTTGCAAAGGATGAAATGACAAGTAAAGTGCTGAAGTTGGAATTAATAGAAGCTGATGAAAAATTGGCCGAACAAATGAAATGTAATGTGAATACCAAAATCTATAACCTCAAACGGGTTAGGTACTTAAATGGTGAACCCATTGTAATAGAAGAATCCTTTTTTAATAAAGACATCATTCCCATTTTAAATAAAGAAATTGCAAATGGTTCCATTTATGAATATATAGTCGAGGATTTAAAGTTGAATATTGGTTTTGCAGATAAAATCATTTCGTGTGAGAAACTAAATGACGATGATGCAAAGCTTTTGGACTTGCAACCAGGAGATCCGACTTTAATTGTTGAAAATACGGTCTTCTTAAAAGCGGGAGTCGTTTTCGATTTTTCAATTGAGAAATATAATTATACTTCCGCCAAATTATTAACATTGACCACGAATTAATGGGCTTTCGGGATCTGAATGGAAGAGTCGAAACAAAAAAAGAGCGACTGCATTTCTTAGCAATCGCTCTTTTTTTTATTTCTCGTTCTATAATGATTTTCAGCTATGGAAATAGGGAGCTCAAAATGCTTCACGTTTTTGCAATAGGTCTAAGAAGATTCCAAAATAAATTAAGCATGAAAGTCAGGAAGATAAAAGTTTGGGTTGCTCCCTGGTATTTCGCATAGTTTGCTGCGCCTACCTCTGCAAATTCCCCAGCAATGACCACCAGCTTCGCGTGTAACATCTCTTTGTCGTACTGATAGATATGGATCCAGCTTCTACACGGTCACCGTTATAGGTACGGTTTTGGCAATGTCCCTGTCTTTGGTGGATTTGTTTAACTTTTTTCCTCTACTGAAATCACTCTCTTGTTTTTCTTAGATAAAGAATCCTGGCTCATAATGGGAAACAAAAATTATAAACAATAAGAGCGAAAAAACTAAG
Organism: Peribacillus frigoritolerans; assembly: GCF_040250305.1. Classification (NCBI taxonomy): domain Bacteria; kingdom Bacillati; phylum Bacillota; class Bacilli; order Caryophanales; family Bacillaceae; genus Peribacillus; species Peribacillus frigoritolerans. The sequence continues at coordinate 758,706 of NZ_CP158190.1, forward strand.
GATTCTGGAATGTTGAACTCAAAAAAACATATTAGGACTATTTAGGGAATAAAATGAATGGAATATTTTGAAGGAAAGTGGGGCAGTGCATGTGAAAATCCATGTGGTGAATAGGGGGGATTCGTTGTGGGGAATTTCCCAGCAATATGGTGTCAGTACCAACCGAATTGTTCGGATCAATGGCCTTGAAAATCCAGATAAGCTAGTGATTGGTCTAGCACTTTTGATTCCTGAACCTTATCTTCGATACAGGGTTCAGCAAGGGGATACTCTAAATAAAATCGCAAATAAGTTTGGAATTACGGTACAGGAAATCATGCAATCGAATCGCATCACAAATCCTTCTGCTATCTATCCAGGGCAGAGACTAACCATCCCGGTTATTTATCATACCGTAAGGGAACGAGATACCCTTTATGATATAGCAAGACGTTATGGAACGACAGTTCAAGCCATAATGCAGATGAACCGGATTACAGATCCGTCCAATATTTATATCGGACTGATAATAAGGATTCCCCAGAAACCAAAACCCATCATTGATGTAAATGGTTTTACAAACGTTTACGGGCAAGCCGGTGCGGAACAGGTACGTGAAGTGGCCTACGATTTGACCTACGTAAGTCCATTTGGTTATAGAATGAGGCAAGATGGCAGCTTAGAAGCCATAGATGACACCCCGACGATACGGGCGGCACAGTCAACTGGCGTAATACCCATGATGTGCATAACGAATTTTTCCGCGACGGAAGCGGGAACTCAGCTTGCACATACGATACTTTCCGATTTAAGTTTAGTGGAAAAATTATTAACGAACGTCATAAAAACGATGAAAGATAAAGGGTACCGTGGGTTGAATATCGATTTTGAAAGTGTAGCACCAGATGACCGTGATTTCTATAATCGCTTTCTCCAAAGAGCAGTGGATCGATTGCATCCTGAGGGCTACTTTGTGTCATCCTCCCTTGCCCCAAAAACTAGCGCCAATCAAAAGGGACCATTAGTTGAGGCACATGATTATCCAGTTCACGGACGGCTGCTAGACTTCGTAGTGCTGATGACATATGAATGGGGTTACCGAAAAGGGCCGCCACAGGCAATCTCTCCCATTAATGAAATAAAGCGTGTCCTTGACTATGCCGTAACGGCTATACCAACAAATAAAATCTTCATAGGATTTCAAATTTATGCACGGGACTGGCTTATTCCTCATGAAGAGGGGCAGGAAGCAGAGACTTTCGACATGCAGGAAGCCATCAGACGCGCCGTCCAATATAATGTAGAAATAAAATATGACGAGACAGCCCAATCACCTTATTATAGGTACAAAGATAATCAGGGACGCACACATGAAGTTTGGTTTGAGGACGCACGCAGTGCTAAAGCCAAATTCGACCTGGTGAAGATTTACAGGTCAAGGGGTCTCAGTTATTGGGTACTTGGTTATCCTTTTCCCCAGAATTGGGAACTGCTTGGGGATACATTTATTGTAAGGAAACGGTAGGGTGTTTTGTTACAGCAAGGTGGATGGGCAGCTTTTTTTATAAAGCTGTCTATTTTAGTGAAAACCCTTTAGGTTTCGAAATGGACTACAAGAATTACCGGATTTTTATAACAACGTTAACAATCATTTGGAATCCGAGTCCATAAAGGGGCTTAATCGAGGACGCCATATTGAAACTGAAAAATATAGAATTCGAAAAGACCGCTATATGGTGATCTTTTTCATTTTATGAGATAAAGAGAACTCCTTAAAAACAGGTAAGGGTGATTACCATAAAGGAAATGTGTTCTTCATTGTGGAAATGTATTACGGACAATCCCATTTAAGGAGGCATTTTTTGGAATTAACCATCATTAATACGTTTACAGATCAACCTTTTAAAGGAAATCCTGCGGCTGTCTGCCTGCTTACCGGGGAAAGTGATAGCGAGTGGATGCAGCGAATAGCTAAAGAGATTAATATGCCTGTTACTGCGTTTATTCACCTTCATAAAGGCGAATGGCAGCTGCGTTGGTTCACACCTTCCGTTGAAATCCCGATTTGTGGACATGGGACACTGGCAAGCTCTTTCTTTTTGTGGGGTAAAGGATACGTGCCAAGGGATAAACCAATTGCCTATCAGACGAAAAGCGGGATTCTCAATGCAAAATTCGTTGATGGAATGGTTCAGTTGGAATTTCCGTCATTAATCGAACAGGAGACCGCTGCCCCTGAATTACTGATAAAAGCTTTAGGTGTTGTGCCTGTGTATGTTGGACAAAACAAATGGGATTATCTAGTCGAAGTTCAATCAGAAGAAATCGTAAGGAATTTAAAGCCGGATTTCAATTCCATTGCCCGAATGCAGATTCGGGGCGTCATTGTAACTAGTCTATCGGATAGCGGTGAATATGATTTCGTTTCCCGTTTCTTTTCCCCTGCCCAAGGCCTTGACGAAGATTATGTAACGGGCTCAGCCCATTGTTGTCTCGGACCCTATTGGAAAAACAAGCTGGACAAAAGTATCACCATAGCCTATCAGGCATCGGAAAGAGGAGGACTATTGAAGGTTGAAGTATCGGAAGACACAGTTAAACTTTCTGGCCATGCCGTGACAATATACGAAGGGAACTTAACCATTTAATGCAGGAGCCGTTTTTGATTTATCAATCGAGAAATATCATTACACTTCAGCCAAATTATTAACATTGACTTAAAGAGTGCAGGAAATTCTTAAGATTTTACGGTGTGAATTGGAGATATCGATTCACACCGTTTTTTTAATTCATTTCTCTTTTTCCCCAACGATCCCATAAAACAAAATCTTCATAATATCCTCAGTCAAAGGCAGGATGCTTTGATAAACCTCTTCCCGTTGGATATATTCATTCATCGCTTTTATATAAAATAAAATCGCTTCATTAGATAAATTTGGATCAACATATCCTTGTTCCTTCCCCTGGTTAAACAGATCAATAAAGCGTGGCAGGGCCTTTTCTGTATATATTTTTTCCATATAATTGATACCGGAAGTATATTCCCTCATTAAATATTGATAAAAATCTTCATGAATTTGTTTCGCAGTTTCATTCTTCGTGAACATGAGTTGTTTTATTTTTTCAGGGAAAGCAATGTTGCTGGCAAGTATTTGTTCAAATTCATCCAATGCCCTATCTGTATAATAAACAAAAACCTCATGAATTAGGTTATGTTTGCTTTCGAAGTAATTATATATCGTTACTTGAGATACATTCGCTTTTTTGGCTATTTCTCCTATCGAAATCTTTTGGACACCATACTCCATGAACAAAGCTAATGCAGCCTCTAGTATATTCAATTTTTTTTGTTCCCTGCGTCGTTGAAATCCGTCCATTTGTTTCACCTCAACCTTAGTTTAATTAAAAATATGTAATAGAACAATAAAATAAGTTCATAAACTATTGTCAGGAATTATTATTTTATATATTATGAACTAAATCGATAGAAATATTTCATAATTTCTTTTCAGAGGAAGAGGTGGATGAGGAATGTCAGTATTGAAAACAACGAATTTAACGAAAAAGTTTGGAAAGTTTACCGCTTTAAATGGTGTGAACATTGAAGTGAATAAAGGTGAGGTATTTGGATTCATCGGTCCTAATGGTGCTGGAAAATCGACAACGATCCGTGTGCTGCTCGGGATTTTAAAAGCGACGGATGGAGAAGCGAAGATTTTTGGCATGGATGCATGGAAAGATGCCGTTGAAATTCACAAGCGGATCGCGTATGTTCCAGGAGATGTGAACCTATGGCCCAACTTAACAGGCGGGGAAGTTATTGATCTATTTGTTGAATTACGCGGGGCAAACAATAAAAGCAGACGCGAAGAACTTATAAAAAAATTCGATTTGGACCCTTCCAAGAAATGCGGGACATATTCAAAAGGGAACCGGCAAAAGGTTGCTTTGATTGCTGCTTTCTCATCTGATGCCGACCTTTATATATTGGATGAACCAACATCAGGTTTAGATCCATTGATGGAAAGAGTTTTCCAGGAGTGTGTGATGGATGCGAAAAATGAAGGGAAAAGCATATTACTTTCCAGTCACATTCTTTCTGAAGTGGAAAGGTTATGCGATAAAGTGGGCATCATTCGGCAAGGACAAATAATTGAAACGGGAACATTGGATGAGTTACGTCATTTAACGAGAACAAGCTTGCTTATCGAAACGAAGCAGCCTATTCCTGCTTTAGGGAGTGTAAACGGTGTTCGGGATTTCGTGAAGAAAGACGAAGCACTTTCATTCCAAGTGGATACAGATGAATTGGATAATGTTATGAGGTATATAAGCCAATTTGGAATTGTGAAATTGGAAAGCGCGCCGCCTACATTGGAAGATTTATTCATGAGCCATTATGAAGGTGAAAGGAAGACTTCTGATTCTCGGGCGGGAGGTGCGTTATAATGGCGAATCAGTCCTACCAGAATACAGGAAGACTCTCCCGATTCATCGTACGGCAAGATCGGATTCGGATACCTGTTTGGATAATTTCCCTATCTGTCCTTACCTTTATGGTTGCAATGGCATTCACCGATCTGTACCCGACTGGGCTAGAAAGGCAAACTATTGCAGAAACGATGAAGAACCCTGCAATGACAGCGATGGTGGGGAAAGGTTACGGCCTGGATGACTATACAAACGGAGCGATGATGGCGCATCAAATGTTACTTTTAACCGCTATGGCAGTTGGGATAATGAGTATTTTACTTGTTACGCGCCATACACGCGCAGATGAAGAGGACGGCCGTATCGAAATGATCCGTTCTTTGCCGGCTGGCCGGTTGGCTAATTTATATGCAACCATTTCCGTATCGTTTGGTACGAATGCATTGATCGCGTTAATAACGGGTTTCGGATTATATGCTCTGGGAATTGAAAGCATGGATTTGGAAGGTTCCCTTATGTATGGAGCTGCGTTAGGGGCAACCGGTATTTTCTTCTCGGCGATAACGGCATTATTTGCCCAGATTACGGAGAGTGCGCGAGGTACGATTGGTTATTCCATCACTGTTTTGCTTCTTTCCTATCTTATTCGGGCGATAGGGGATGTCAGCAATGAAACACTTTCCTGGTTTTCACCATTGGGTTGGGTTTTAGGTTCAGAGGTATATGTGAATAATTATTGGTGGCCAATCATCATTACGATCAGTGCGGCAATCATTTTGGTTGTACTATCACTATATTTGAATGCCATCCGTGATTTGGAAGCTGGATTCATACCGGCTAAGCCTGGCAGAAAATATGCTTCATTGTTTTTAAAAAGTCCGCTTGGTCTCGCGCTAAGGCTTCAGCGTACAGGATTAATTGCGTGGGCAGCCGGGATGTTCATTTTAGGAGCTTCTTACGGTTCCGTTTTAGGTGATTTAGAATCCTTTTTTGCAAAAAATGAAATGATGGCCGAACTATTGACGCCAGTTGAAGGCTATTCGCTGACGGAACAATTCTTGACAATGTTGATGTCAGTCATCTCCATGATATGCACCATTCCGCCTTTAATGGCGATGTTAAAGCTTAAAGGGGAAGAAAAAAAGAATCTTACTGAACATTTACTGAGTCGCGCTGTATCCCGTACAAGGCTTATGGGCAGCTATCTTATCATCTCCGTTATTGGCGGTTTTCTTATGATTACGCTTGCTGCAATCGGTCTTTGGGCAGTCGGGAATTCAGTGATGGATGAAGGGATTGCTTTCGGCACTTTATACAGTGCAGCAATGGTCTACCTGCCTGCGATGTGGATCATGATTGGCATTGCCGTGCTGTTTATTGGCTTTGCACCAAAATTATCCGGCTTGACTTGGCTTTACTTGACATACTCAATCTTAGTCGTTTATTTAGGAGGAATGCTTCAATTCCCGGAATGGATGAATAAACTAACACCATTTGGCCATATTCCGAAACTTCCTGTTGAAGATATCGACTTCATGAAAGTATCCATGCTTACCATCATAGCCATAGTATTACTGGCTGTTGGTTTTATCGGATATAACAAACGGGATATCCGAGGTTGACGATTCAACTATGATTCTATTAGTCCTGAAAAAAGCCTGATTCCTCGTTGTTTCAATGAGAAATCAGGCTTTTGGTTATCAGTCATGGGTAATTAATAATAGTACACCTAGCGCAATGATGATAAAGAATAAATAGCTTTCGAATTTCTTCGCAGGAATTCGCTTATTCATGAAGATTCCAAGACCTGTCGCAAGTAATATGGCTGGAATGGAATAAGCGTAAAGAATAAGTGAATCGACGGTCCACAGTCCGCCAAGCGCATGACCCGTCACGACCAGGATTCCGGATATAAGAAAATGGGCTTGCAATGTTCCGCGAAATCGATCTGGATTCCATCTTCGTAACGTTCCATAGACGACGACCGGCACTCCGTTAAAGTTATAGGCGCTGCCAAGGACTCCCGACGCAAAACCGAAAGGCCATACCCAGCCCTTCGAGTTGAGTAAGGGTTTATCCACAGCCTGAAAAAGTTTTTGCTTTACAAGAGAATATCCCCCATATGCAATCAAAAAAACACCGAGTGCAGAAGTGATGATCATAGAAGGTGCGTAATGCAGCAATGCGAGGCCGGCTGGTATGCCGATGAATGTTGAAGTCGCCAACCTGATTAAAACCGAGCGTTCGATATGCCGCCATCCGCTAACGACGGTAAGTGAAGCAACGGTAAGACCAGCCAATCCAATCAGGGAAACCGAAGTATTAAGCGGAATGTGAAGTAAGGCAAGCAGCGGCATGCTGACAATCGCTTCACCGAACCCGAACATCGTCCGCATCAAGGCGCCGATAAAGACTGCCGCCACCACCAATATGATGCTGCTGATCGTCATTTTTTCACCTCCTGAAGCAAAAATTAACCCTTCTGTAATTATACCATACCAAACTGGTTTTATATCGAGGTAACTATGGTTTGAAACAGGTCATTTAAGACCTTTATTACTCTTTATAATGCGTTTAGTTCACCTTTTAATGGAGAGGTACACGAATTAATTTACGTTGCTTAGGAGTCAATAATGGGGGTGAAATGTGGGTGTGTATCTTGTGGTGTTGTGTGGTGATAAAGATAGAAAAACATTCTCTTTAATTGAATTTGATGTGAAGGTTGTTTTGCAGATTAATAAAGATAACGAAGGGTGGTTTGTGGAAAATATGTTACGGGCAATACTTTTTAGGGAGGCTTTTTCCATACAAGCAGATTTAAAGAAAGAGTCATAGCCTTTCATTGGATTTCTCACCAGGAAAGGCTATGAATGCGTTCACCTTTTATCAAGCTTAGCAGAAAGGTAATTTCCGGCGAATTGGACGGATTGAACAATGATGATAAGAAGGAATACGGTTGTTATCATGATGTCAGTCTGAAAACGGTAGTATCCATAACGAATGGCCAAGTCGCCAATTCCCCCGCCGCCCACGACCCCGGCAATAGCCGAGTAGGATATGAAAGAAACGGCAGTAACAGTTAGTCCTAACAGGAGACCGGAACGCGCTTCTAATAATAATACTTTGAAAATGATCTGGAAGGGGGATCCACCCATAGCAACAGCTGCCTCAATGGTCCCCTTTGGCACCTCACGTAAAGATTGTTCAACAAGCCGAGCTAAAAAAGGAATGGCAGCTATCGATAATGGGATGGAGGCGGCCAGCGGACCTACAGATGTTCCCAATATCGTTCTTGTAAATGGGATAAGAGCAATGAGTAAAATGATGAATGGGAAGGAACGGACCGTGTTGATCATTGCGTTTAAAACGTTATTTAAGATAGTCTGTTCGAGTAATTGCTCCTTTGAAGTTAAAAATGTAATGAAACCAAGTGGGAGGCCCAATAAGATAGCTGCAAATATCGCTATTCCCACCATTAAAAATGTTTGGCCTGCACCTAAGTAAATTTCAGGAAGTAAGGAAATGATATTATCAAACACTTACCTTCACCTCCTCTTCAGATTCATGTTTTAATAGAATTTTACCGATTTTCGTTGTGGGTACGGTTCTATTATCCGCTAAGTTCAATTCCTCCATGATTCTCCCATTTTCCATGACCGCCACCCTATTTGCTAACCTTCGAATTACATCCATTTCATGAGTCACGATCAGGATGGTCACACCATAGGTTTCGTTTATTTTTTTTAGATAGGCCAGGATGGATTGAGTGGTTTGCGGATCAAGTGAAGAGGTTGGCTCGTCACATAGCAATACATTAGGTCTTGTGCTTATGGCACGGGCGATCGCGACTCTTTGCTTTTGTCCGCCAGAGAGCTGCGCTGGATAATGATTGGCTTTATCAGATAAATCGACGATTTGCAGGGATTCAGCTATAATTTTGGCTCGCTCATGTTTTGGTACATTGGCAAGTTCCAATGCCAGACTAACATTTCCTTGTACCGTTCGATTTGCCAAGAGGTTGAAATGCTGAAAAACCATCCCGATTTTGTTGCGTGCTTCTCGAAGCTGTTTGCCAGATAAATCACTAAGGATAGAATCATTTATTGCTATCGTACCTTCAGTAGGCTTTTCTAATAGGTTACCCATGCGCAGTAAAGTCGATTTACCTGCACCGCTAAAACCGATGATCCCATATATTTCATTCTCCTTAATATCCAGATTTATATTGGAAACGGCAGTGAATAATTCATTTTTTACAGTAAATGTCTTACCTACATTTTTAAATGTTATCATTCTGGAACCTCCCAATCTTAAAGCGTTTATATCCATTCATTTAAAATAATCAGGCCGGTGAAATCCTTCAAATTCTGTATTGCTTTCAATCGCTTTTTGAAATTCAGGGGATTGGTAGGCGTTAATGATTTCCTTCACGAATCGTTTTTTCTTATCTTCGGTTCTTACTGCTACAAAATTTTGATATTCAAATGGGGGATCCTCTAAATAAAGGGCGGAAGAAAGTTTCCGGTCGGATACCAAGATGGTATACCCATTGGCTACCGCATAATCTACATCAGGCAAGATTCGGGGAACTTGAGCCTGTTCCACCTCAACAAATGAAAAGTTCACTTTTTGATCGACGATATCTTTTTTGGAGACAGTCAAGGGATCGTATCCTTTTTTTAATTGAAGCCACCCTATTTGTTCAAGCATTCTTAATGCTCTTGCCACGTTAGCGGGATCATTCGGGATTGCCACTTTTTGCCCATCCTTCAATTCATCCTTGCTGCCATGCTTATCGGAATATAAGCCCATAGGTGCTGTGGGGACTTTAATGGTTTCGGTAAGCTCCAGTTTGTTTTCATTGATGAAATTCTTGAAAAAAGCAGTATGCTGAAATACATTTACATCGATGGAGCCTTCGGCCAAGGCAAAGTTTGGTTGGTTTGGGTCACTGATTTCCACGTATTTAACGGAGTATCCTTTATTTTTCAAATAAGGTTCTATGCCTTTTTTCACTTGGTCACTATAAGGACCTGGAGTGAAGCCGAAAATAATTTCTTTCTTAGCTTCACTCGCTGCTTTATCACTGCCGTTGCTGTTGCAAGCTGAAAGCAACATGACGAATAATAGGGACATGATGATGAACAGAAATGAATTTCTCATGGAATTCCTCTTTTCTTTTTTTGTATAGGGTTCATTCTTTTTTTAGGAATAAAAAAAAGCATGAACAAGGTTTGTTCATGCCGCCGGTTATCCGGTAGGCTTGCATAGTATAGTTTTCCAATTGGAATAATTAAACTATAACAAGAGTATAGATAATTTATCAAGTGTTAATTTTTCTGGATATTTATGGGTTAAAATCAAAAACGCACTTGACCAATTGATTTTATCGGATTATGATAGTGAACATAAAAAAATAGCTTATCGGACAACCGAGAGCCCTTGTTAGGAGTCAGTTCCATACTCCTTCAAGGGCTTTTGTGTTATCCAGGGAGGAGTTGGGAACTTAATGAATAAGAGAAGCCGGCTTGCCGAAAGTTTGAAAGATGGAAGAAATGTTTGGCTTGATGGAAAGAAAATAGAAGATCTTTATGCCCATCAGGCTTTCACAGGCACTTTAAAGACTTTAACAAATTTGTTGGGTATGCTGGATTCACCTGAAGAACAAAAGATTGTCGGGTATGAAAGTCCAAAAACAAAGGAATATGTTCATAGATCTTTTCTCATTCCTAAAGATTTGGAAGAACTGATTTCAAGAAGAAATGCTTTTGAGTTATGGTCACGGAAAACTTACGGAGTGATGAGCCGACTATCCGACTATGCGAATTCGATGGTCACAGCATATTTCATTGATAGGGATTTCTTTAACCAGTATGATTCAGGATTTTCCGAAAAAATCACTGCATACTATGAACAGGCTAGGGATGAACGGCGTATTGTGATCCAGGCGATTCTTGACCCTCAGATAGATCGGTCAAAGCCAAGTGATGAACAGGAAGATGCTTTATTGAAAGTCATAAGGGAAACGGAAGAAGGAATCGTTGTTAGAGGGGCGAAAATGATTGCTACCGCTTCCCCGTATGCACATGATGTCATCATCATGCCGCATCAGAAGCTGACTCCTGATAAAACGGAGCATGCCAATATGTGCATTATCCCTTTGAATCTTCCTGGCCTGCAAATTGTCTGTCGTGAATCATTCGCTTCAAAAGACCAAAAGAAACATCCATTAAGTGCACAATTTGATGAAATGGACGCTGTTTTAATTTTTGATGATGTGTTGATTCCGTGGGAACGCGTTTTGATAAGGGGATCTGTAGAAGGAGTGTTTGAAGCTCAGCGGCACCAGCAATTGAACTGTCTCGCCCATCATCAGACGGTCGTTCGCTTGCTTACGAAGCTTCAATTCGTAACGGGGGTGGCTACGGCCATCGCTCAATCGATCGGTGTTGATCAATTCTTACAAGTGAAGGAAAAGCTTGGTGAACTATATACCCAAATCGATAGTATAGAAGCGTTGCTTATTGCTTCAGAGGTTCAAGGTTCACTTAACGAGAAGGGCGTTTATCTGCCTGCTCTCGTACCTTTGCAAACGGCCCGAAATCTTGGAACCCGCCATTATCCAAGAGCGATCGAGATTTTAAAACAAATCGGGGCGGGCGGTTTTATCCAGCTCCCTTCTACAACGATAGAGGACAGCAACGACCTCATTCCACTATTGGAAAAGTATTTTAGAGGAGCGAATGTTGATGCCGTCACTAAAACTTCTTTATTTCAAATAGGATGGGAACTGATTGGAAGCACACTGGGATCGAGGCATGATCTGTATGAAAGGCTGTATACCGGGGATCCCATTCGAACCTTCGCTTTGCAATATGAAACCTATGATAAAGAGCCATTAAAACGAAAACTCCACCGTTTTTTGGAGGGGGTAAATGGAAAGGGGAATCGTGATGATCGAAAACAATCGGTATCTTCAACGACTTAATGATGGCAGAAACATTTGGCTAGATGGGGATATCGTCAAAAACTTAGACGAACACCCTGCATTTAAGGGAACGGTCCATACGATACAATCATTGTTGGATTTACAAACAAAAGCAGACAGTAAATCGTTGCTGACATACAAAACGGAGGAAGGGCTTGATGCGAACCTGTCATTTCTCGTTCCAAGGACGCATAAGGATCTGGAAAAAAAACGTTTGGCGTATCAGCATTGGGCCGATCAGACTTTTGGAGTCATGAGCCGTCTATCTGAATATTCCCGTTCCATATTTACTGGTTGGTTTGCAAACCGTTCAGAGTATGAAGCTGCACATCCAGGTTTTTCTGAAAAAATAGAAAGCTATTACTATCAATCCCGTAATCTTAATTTATTGTCAACAGTTGCAGGGCATGATCCACAAAAGGATCGTTCAAAAACATTAGTGGAAAAAAAACCGGGGATTTTACATATCAGCCGTAAAGATAGCGAAGGGATCTATGTTCGCGGTGCGAAAATGATTGCGACAGCGGCTCCGTATGTCGATGAAATTTTAATCTTTTCCTATCACAAGAGAGGAGAAAATGAACGTGAATTTGCAAATGTTTTCTTTGTGCCTGTCAATGCGAATGGATTGCATATCGTTTGCAGGGAGTCATTTGCCGATAAACGGGAGGAGGATCACCCGTTAAGTGCACGTTTTGACGAAATGGATGCAGTCCTAATTTTTGATGATGTATTCATCCCTTGGGAGCGAGTACTGGTTCATGAGGATCCGGAATTTGCTTGGAAGCTTCGTTGTGATGCCCCTTCATCACTGCTTAGCCAGCATCAAACAGTAGTGAGACTTGTCAGCAAACTGGAAAGTGTCGTAGCAATCGGGAACGAATTAGCGGAAACGGCTGGGGCAACACAATTTCTGCATGTGAAAGAGAAGCTTGCAGAATTGATCATACAGTTAGAAACCATTAAAGCATTACTGCTCGCTTCGGAATATAAAGCAAAAATGTATAACGGCATACTGCTTCCTAATCAAGATTTCTTAGCGACAGCAAGGAATCTGGGAACTAGATTCTACCCAAGAGCGTTGGAAATCCTCCAGCAGATTGGGGCAGGGGGGCTATTGCAGGTCCCATCCAGCATAAAAGAATTGGAAGGTCCCATAGGTCCTTTGTTAAAAGAATATTACCAGGGTACAGAGACATCTGCAGAAGATAGGACACGATTAATTAAATTAACGTGGGATCTATTGGGAAGCCCTCTTGCATCAAGACATGAATTATATGAGAGATTTTATTCCGGCGATCCTGTCAGAACGTATGCAGCCCAGTACAATAATTATAAAAATAAGCAGAAACTCGTTGATTATGCTTATGAGGTTTTAAAATAAGGAGGTCCTATAATGTCTGTGCATTTTTACTGGTATGTACCTACAAATGGTGATGGTGAATACTTAGGCCTAAACGAGCCGCAGAGGAAGCCTACTTTGGATTATATAATATGCGTTGCTAAAGCAGCTGAAAAGGCCGGTTTTGAAGGGATATTAATTCCTACGGGCATACCTTATCTAGACTCATGGATAGTGGGTTCGGCCATCATTCATCATACGAGAATAATTAAGCCGTTAATCGCTTTTCGCCCAGGATTCATCGCTCCGACGGTTGCGGCTAAAATGGCCGCGACCCTTGATCAATTCTCGGAAGGGAGAATGCTTGTCAATGTAGTGACTGGAGGTTCGGCAAAAGAATTGGGGCAGGATGGTGACTTCGTTGAGCATAATGAGCGATATGCCAGAACCGGTGAATTCCTTGAAGTCGTACAAAAATCATGGACGGAAGAGAAGGTTAATCATATAGGAGAATATTTTACGATCAGTGATGGAGTATTGAATCCAAGCATTCATCAAAGTCCGAATATTCCGATTTATTTTGGTGGTTCATCTGATGCAGCAAAGGAAATTGCAGCGAAATCTGCAGATGTTTATTTGCAATGGGGAGAACCAGCCCAGCAAATTGAACAACAAATCAATGATGTCAAACAAAGGGCGAAGAAGTATGGAAGGCAATTGGAATATGGTGTCAGGATTCATGTGGTCGTTCGGGATGAGGAAAGTGAAGCATGGGAGGCAGCCGCAAAAATAATAAGTAAGGCTGACAGGGAAACTCTGAGTAATATGAATCATTACTATGAAACGACGGATTCAGTGGCCCAAAAACGGATGAATGAATTAACGAGGAACAATGAGCGTTTTGGAAGATATGGTTGGTCGGGCATCGGGAAAATCAGGAAAGGAGCGGGTACAGCCATTGTAGGCACCCCTGAACAAGTAAGGGAAGGCCTGCAAGAATATATCGATATTGGCGTCAAGCATTTTATCCTATCCGGTTTTCCTCATTTAGAGGAGGCAGAAAGATTCGGGCAAGCAGTACGGCCATTATTTGGAGAAAAGGTTTTATGAGCAGGAGGGTCCATAAAAATAAGGGGGGAAGGATATGAAATTTTCAATCTGGGGGGCTAATTTATCAGGTGGTTTCTTGCGGGCAAACGTAGAACAAAATATGGATGGAAGTATGGAGTATAATCGGAAACTCGCTAAAATGGCAGACCAGCTACAAGTGGATTCCATCCTTTATGCCATTCGCTATGTGGGCAGTATTGGAGGTAGCTCAACGGATAGAGGTCAACTTGATCCCTTATCAGTAATCACTGCTTTGGCAGGGGATACCGAAAATGTTCATTTTATTGCTGCGGTTTTACCGGGCTTCATTCACCCTGCAACCCTCGCAAAAGTAAGTTCAAGCATCGACATTATCTCAAATGGGAGATTCCACATAAATTTGGTCAGCGGTTGGTTTAAAGAAGAGCAAGAAATGTTTGGGATAGAATGGATTCAGCATGAAGAGCGGTATAAACGTTCAAGGGAATACCTAGAAGTTTTAAAAGGATTGTGGACGACTGATAATTTTTCTTTTCAAGGGGACTATTATCAAATAAAGAATGCGATATTGGCACCGAAGCCGATTCAAAAACCATATCCAGCAATCTATCAAGGCGGTAATTCCCAAGATTCCCAAGAGATGGCCGGGGAATTATCCGATTATTACTTTATGAATGGAGCTTCCATAGAAGAGTTGAAAGAACAAATGAATTATGTAAATGCTGTAGCACAAAATCATGGTCGTGAAGTGAAATTTGCCGTTAATGCTTTTGTCATTGCCAGGAAAACGGAAGAGGAGGCAAAAAGCGAATATCAGTATATTATCGAACAGGCAGATGATACGGCGATAGCACAGTTCAAAAACCGTAAAGATACGAAAGGAATGTGGAAAAATGCATCCTCTATTAGTGATTTTGTTGCTAATAATGAAGGATTCAGGACAGGGTTGATCGGCAGTTACGAATCAGTTGCAAGCAAAATTCAGGAACTTCAAGCAATTGGAATCGATAAGATCCTATTAACTTTTCGAAATGCACTTGAGGAATTACCGGATTTTTATAACAACGTTAACAATCGCTTACAATCAGAGTTCATTAAGAAATAAAAATGGACAAAAAATTCAGAAGCTTAATCGAGGATGCCATAATGAAACCTGGATGAATAGGAAAATATAGAACTCAAAAAGACCGCTATAAGTGGTCTTTTTGGGATTGGATTGAAGAAATTTGCGACACTCCTGCCGAATTACTGGCTAGCCGAGACCCCACAGGCACTTACTTTGATGAGGCTTGGCAGACACTCGCTTTCCGCGGGCAATCTTCTTAATGAAGGATCAAACCTTTACCTTTTTTAGTGTACAAGAATCGAAATGGCACTATACACTAATAACAAAGCCATGATTACATTAAACTGACTTCTATACTTTGATAAAAACGTTTGAAAAACAGAACCGAACATACTCCAGCAGAACGTACTCATAAAACCAACAAAAGCCAGAAATAATGAAAAGAATAGTAAGCTGAAAGTTGAAGAGTGATAAGGTAGTATGAAGGTCGATATTGCCGTGATGCCATATAGGATGCCTTTTGGATTTATGAATTGTAAAAGCATGCCAGCTATAAAACTGTTGTTCCTGTCATCATTATCGTCCTTATCTTTATTTGAACTGGAAATGATTTTTATGGCCAGATACAGCATATAAATTGCACCTAGGATCGTCATGATAAATTCAATCTTTGGTATGAAATTTTCAAGCAAAACATTAAAATAACTGCACAATAACATTATTACAAAAAAACCGGCACCTACCCCGAAACAAAATTTAATCGTCTTTTTTAACCCGTACTTGTTCGCAAATAACATGGCCATGATGTTATTTGGACCTGGAGTGAAACTCGTAATAAAAACAAATAGCAAAAAAGATAGTAAAGGCATGGTTGACTCCCCTTTGTATGTTATAATGTCCAAAAGTGACATTATAACGACTTCCTTTTTATTGTACAATGCGGACGTTATATTGTAAATAAGGGGCATTTTTATGGAAGAGATAAATTTTATTATTGCTAACAATTTAAAAGCCATCAGGGAAAGTAAAAAATTAAGTCTTGAAAAGGTTGCAGAATTAACTGGAGTAAGCAAAACGATGATCGGACAAATAGAAAGGGGAGGATCGAGCCCAACGATTACAACAATTTGGAAAATAGCCAATGGATTAAAGATTTCATTTTCTTCATTGATAAATAGTCCGCAGCCGGATACAAAAATTGTTTTAAAAAGTGAAATTCAATCATTATCTGAAGATAACGGCAAATATCGAGTTTATCCCCACTTTCCCTTTGAGGATGAGAAGCGCTTTGAAGTATATTCAGTCGAGATAGAAAAAGGTGGATTCCTAAGTTCCGATTCGCATAGGGATGGAACGGAAGAGTACATAACTGTTTTTGAAGGGGAAGTGACTGTACGTGTAAATAACGAAGAATATACAGTAAGGAATGGTGATTCTATCAGGTTCAAGGCTGACAGACCGCATGCCTACCATAATTCAGGGGAAACATTGACTCGATTAAGCATGATCTTATATTATCCAGCTTAAAAAAAGGGAGTAATGTAGTTCTGTTAATTATATCTTTGCAAAGTGAATATCCCCTATAGATGCCTGTTGGTAAGGTCTTCCTGTTGGGGATACTGCTTCAACAAGTCAAAGGCCCAACGATTTGACTCGTTATCAAATTACTAGTAAACTGATGGTGCATCAAAGATGGGAGGTAGGCTTAACATGGATAGACGGGGATTTTCGGATGAGAACAAATTGAGTTTGCTGATTTGGCTGCGAATGGTTCGTTTTTATCAAAGAAGCAATCAGCTTTCGAATGAACACTTACAGCATTTCGGCGTAACCGCTGCACAATTCGATATGTTGGCACAAGTGCTTATCCATCAGCCTGTTTCACAAATCGAATTAGCGGAGCACCTAACGATAAGCCGTGGAGGCGTATCACATATGCTGACAAGGCTGGAAAAAGAGAACTTGATCGTCCGTAATCAACAATGGAAGGTTAAATATATTTCATTAACGGAAAAAGGGAAAGAGTTAATGGAAAAGGTCATGCCTATTCAATCCGATTTCCAAGCTTCATTATTCGATATATTGGATGATGAAGAAAAGAAGCGCATGCATGAGATGATGATAAAGATTCATAGACATAGTTTACAGATGGAAGTGCCTAATCCCAGCCAGGAGGAATCCTAAGACTGGATCAGGCAGCCATAATGATAGCATTCTTATCAGTTTACTAGTAACTTAAGGGAGGAATGGAGTAATGAAAAGTGAAAATCATTTTAAACGGGATATTGTCGAAGTGAAAGATGTGAAGCTTCAAAGGTATAGTCCGATTCATACGGCCGGACCAATCATAGAACCAGGAAACTGGGAAAAGAGTGATCCGTTCCTTTTAATGATGGAGGATAAATTTCAAAAGGGATCATTCGATATTCACCCGCACAGGGGAATCGAAACCGTTACATTCGTCATTGACGGAACGATCGAGCACTATGACAGTCATACCGGGGATGGAGGGATACTTGGACCTGGTGATGTCCAATGGATGACAGCGGGAAGCGGCGTCGTGCATAATGAGGTGCCTTCCGAAGGTGTGACTGCCCATTCCCTTCAACTTTGGGTCAACCTTCCCCGGAGTGAAAAGATGACGACACCAAGATATCAAAACTTAATGGCAAAAGATATGCCGGTCAGAAAAGAAGAAGGAGCACTGATCCGTGTCTTTTCCGGATCATCCAAGGATGTTATCTCGACAACGAAAAACCATGTTCCCGTGACGATGGTGGAGATGGTTCTGGAGCCAGGAGCATCGGTCACACAGAATTTACCAGGAAGCTTCAACGGATTCATCTATCTAATAGAAGGAAGCGGAATCTTCGGTAACAACGAAGTGAGAGCCTCAAAGGGACAGGTCTTATGGCTGGGTGCTTGTAAAGAATCAGGGGAAAGTGAAGTTGATATAACGGTAACTGAACCTTTAAGACTTGTTTTATATGCAGGAGAACCTTTAATGGAGCCTGTTGTTGCCCGCGGACCGTTTGTCATGAATACTGAAGAGGAAATCGATCAGGCATACCTTGAGTATCGGCAAGGGACTTTCTTGAAGCATTGATATGAAAATTTCGACAAGGGCATCGTAACTGATGCTCTTTTTTTTGAATCCTCCCATAAGAATAGGTAAATATTGATGGCAAAAGGGAGTGTATTTAATGCGTGGATCGGAAAAAATGCTCCGGAGTCCGAATAATGAGGTGAAGGTTGAAAAAATTCGTGAACGGTCGAATAAAGTACGGTGAAGGTCGAATAAAGTGCCGGAACGGTCGAATAAATTCGTGGAAGGTCGAATAAAGTGCAAACCTCTGAAATCAACTGGACTTTTTTGAAAAAACTGGAAGCTAACTAGTCTTCTTCGTCATTGTCTGCAGTCTGGGAGAGATTTAAATCTCTCCCTTTTTTGATTTTTAGCAATTAGGTATAAAGACCAAGGGTTATTTCAAAAAACTGATTCTATTTTACCACTAATTAATTTTCTTGATATATCATCAATTAGCCACTAGGTATTTTGGGGTGATTATAATGATAATATTCTGTTAATATTCCGTGATGTATTGTAAATTTGTTTTAAAATTGGATTATTTTGTTGTAATATAGGAGATACACGGATCTTTAGAGGAAAAAAGTAGGGTGGATTTGTGTATGGGTAAGTAAATTTGTCGGAATTAAATTTTTGGAAAAGCGTGTCAATTCTATGGATAAGTTAGCAGAATGTTATGTCAGTATAGAACTTATAGGGGGATTAACTATAATGGGGAAAAAGAAAATCGTAAAAATTGCATCCGCTACCATGATGGCTGCGACAGCGGTCGTAGCAGTAGCACCGGCACCTTCGGATGCTGCCACTAGCCTGAATAGTAAAATCAAAACGGCCAAGGCCGCCATCAAAAAACCATTCGACACCTATTTCTACACTTCTAAACTCGCTTCAGTGTCCACTGTTGAAAAACAAATCAAGTCTGCAAAACAAGCAAAAAAAGACATCAACTCTACCATTAAAAAATCAATGCTAAGCAAAAAAGAAAAAGATGCCAAATACAAAGAAATCGAAGCTTATGACAAGTACATCACTCGTTCAGAAGGTTATGTAAAAGGGTATAAAGCGGCCGAAAAAGCAAAAGCTGCACATGACAAATCGATTAGCGCCCTTACGAATTCAATACTTGCCAAGAAATCAATAGATATCAGGAATCAATACGAAGCACTGGATAAGGCCGTGAAAAAGGCAGATAAAGATATTAAAGATACGGTTTACGGTGCGAAAATCGAAAAGCTCCTATACGACAAATTCACTAAATCGACCAAAACAGCTTTGAACGGTGACCTGAAAGTTCCATACTACTATGAAAAAGCTGCTTACTGGGTGAAGCAGGGTGATTTAAAGACCGCGGACAAGCGGATGCAAACTGTTTCTTCGCAGTTGAAGAAGGTCAGCAAAACATCCAAGCTCGGAAAAGCCATACACGCCTATGTTAAAGAAGTGAAAGGTAAGTATGATGATGCGGTATATGCAGAAAAGAAAAAAGAAGTGGCAAAGCGGTTCAATGCCTATGAAGCTCTTGCCAATGGGGAACTTAAAACGAAAGAACAGATAAAAGCGGCTAAAAAGGCGAGAGCCGACATCCATTTAAATGGGATCAAGGAGTCGGACCGAAAGGAATTCGAAGCGAAAATAGCATTGGCGGATAAGAAAGTGGCAGCTGCTAAAGAAGCTTTGAAAAATCCGGCGAAGGCAATCACGCTTTCCTTGATGCATACGAATGACACGCATGCCCACTTGGACAATGTAGCCAAAAGGGTGACGGCTGTTAAAGAAGTGCGTAAGAGTAAACCGCAAGCTCTTTTGGTGGATGCTGGTGACGTATTCTCGGGAACGCTCTATTTTAATGAATTCAAAGGGCAAGCTGATCTTCGCTTCATGAATTTAATGAAATATGATGTCATGACATTTGGGAATCATGAGTTTGACTTGGGATCAAGCGCTGAAGGGCATCAAGCTTTGGCTGACTTCATTAAAGGGGCACAGTTCCCATTTGTCAGTTCGAATGTGGACTTCTCCAAAGATGATAAGTTCAAGGGACTATTCTCGGACATGATTTCAAGTAAGCCGGAGCAAGGGAAGATATACAATGGAATCGTAAAACAAGTGGATGGCCAAAAGGTAGGGTTCTTCGGGCTTACAACGGAAGAGACTAAAGATATTTCAAGTCCTGGAAGTATAGAATTCGAAAACTACCTTGAAGAAGCCGAAAAAGCGGTCAAGGCGTTCAAAGGCATGGGTGTCAATAAGATAGTTGCCGTATCCCATATTGGTTATGATGACAATGCAGCTTATGACAATGATTTAACATTAGCTGCCAAGGTCAAAGGCATCGACGTGATTGTGGGCGGACATAGCCATACGCAGTTAAACGCCCCCGTTATTGTTGACAAAGATGATAAAGGGAAAACCAAAGATCCGACAGTCATCGTTCAAGGGTATCAGTATAGCGACTTTTTAGGAACGATCGATGTGGAATTCGATAAGAAAGGCAAGATTGTCGGACAAGCCGGACAGCTGATTAAGCTTTCTGAAAAACAGGATGATCCTGAAGCGGCAAAAGTGCTCGAAACATACTCCTCGAAGATTAAGGAGCTGAAGGAAACGAAGACTGGGGCAACAGCTGTGAAGGCTTTGGACACACCGCGTGATGCAGGGGATGAAACGAAACCGAGTGTTCGTAAAAATGAAACCGAACTGGGTAATTTAATTACAGACGGAATGCTTAGTAAAGCAAAAGAATTCAATAAGGATGCGGTCATTGCTTTCCAAAATGGCGGGGGCATCCGCGCTAGTATTGATCAAGGTGAGATCACATTAGGGGAAATCCTAACCGTTTTACCGTTTGGGAATACGTTAGCGACGATGGAGCTTACGGGTGCAGAAATCAATGAAGCATTAGAGCATAGTGTAAGCCTCGCCCCTAAGGAAAATGGCGGCTTCCTGCATGTTTCCGGAATGAAATTCAGCTACGACAGTTCGAAGGAAGCAGGCAATCGTGTGACAAAGGCTGAAGTCCTTGGACAAGATGGAACATATTCCGAATTGGATGCAGCGAAGGAATATGTCGTGGCGACCAATGCTTTTACAGCCAAGGGCGGAGATGGATTCACCGTTTTCAAGAAAGCTTATGAAGAAGGAAGAGTGACGGATATCGGACTCGCTGATTGGGAGAATTTACGGGATTATGTAAGCGGGCTGAAAACTGTCGATCCAAGCATCGAAGGACGCATCAAGGATGTGGCCGGAAGCAATACAGACCCAACTGTGGTATTGGCCAAAGACTTTGGCGGAACGGCTGATGCGCCAAAAACACATGAAGGTAATGTAGTTGTTGATATTACTGATGTTGCTTCATTGGAAAATGCAGTGGTTAAAGGGAATCTTACATTAACAGGAACTCCTCCGGATGACTTTACTTTTTCACAGGTTACAGTCGAGGGTAATTTGGATTTATCGGGACTTAACGGTAAGACCGTGAGCATGAGCGGTGTCACGGTGAATGGCGAAACCATTCTTTAAGCGGTATTCAAATGATTGCTGAGCCTACGAAAAAAAGTTGGAGGGGTTGAGATTTTGAAGAAGAACGGGATAAGCAAGCTTTTCTTTGCCATACTGATCGTGCTGTCAACGGTTTTGCCAAATGCAGCCGCTGCAAAAGCGGAAGGGACAATATCGGTAACGGAAGCGATTAATAATAACAGCGGAACGGCGACGGTGAAGGGATACATCGTCGGTACAGCTAAAAGCGGTACAAGCTATCAGCAAACATCGCCTTTTACGGAAAGTACGAACATAGGTATTGCGGATAGTCCGGATGAAACGGATGTAAAGAAAATCATGCCTGTTCAGCTTCCGGCCGGTAATATCCGTACGGCGTTGAATCTAGTCGAACATCCGGAATTATTTAAAGCGCAGTTGACGATTACGGGGAAGCTGGAAAAGTACTTTTCAGTACCCGGCCTGAAATCCGCAACGGATTACAAAATCATCACTGATGGAGGAACGACTCCTGGACAGCCTGATGTGAAGGTGCTGGACTCCATAGCCGAAGCACGCACGAATACTGAAGATGTCGTGCAGGTCGATGGGGTAGTCACGACGGGGCTTGGTTATTGGGGAGGAAAAGGCTTTTATATCCAAGATGAAACGGCAGGGCTATATGTTTATGGTTCTTCGTGGCCTGCGGAAGTAAAGCAAGGGGATAAGGTTAGATTAATCGGACAAGTATCCGCTTATAATAAGGAATTACAAATCCAACCAACTTCCCTTGAAGTCGTATCTTCTGATAATGAACTTCCTGATATCCAAAAAATTGATGCTTCAGGGGTCAATGAGGAAACACAAGGTGAGCTGGTCACCATTGATAAGGCGACCATTACAGAATTGGCAGCATCGGGAACATACGGAACATTCGAATTCAAGGCGGAAGATACTGAAGGGAAATCTGTTGTCGTTCGCCATGATAACCGGACCGGTTCGAGTTATGAAGATTTCGTGAAGAGCTTTAAAGCAGGGGATGTCATTTCCGTAACCGGAATCGGATCGAGGTTCAATGACACGTATCAGTTGAAGCCGCGTGGTCTTGAAGATTATGAACTCGTGAACAAACCAGCCGTATACACGGATATTTTCCCTGGTACGGTTAGTGAAAATACAAAGGTATCACTTGAATCTGGTTGGGAAGGAACGAAAATCCATTATACGCTGGATGGATCCACACCGACGTCTTCAAGTGCTTTGTACACAGAACCTATCATTTTAACGAAAGATACTGTCATCAAGGCAATCGCAGTCAATGACAAGACATCGGAAGTTTTCACATTTGCCTATACCGTTAACAAAACCACTGAAGTGAAGATTCGTGACATACAGGGGATGAATCATTTTTCATCTTATGAAACTCAACTCGTCTCGGGTGTGGAAGGTGTCGTCACTTATGTAAAAGATGCGAATAACTTTTACATGCAAGATCCCAACCCGGATAAGGACTTAACGACATCCGAGGGAATACTTGTGTACAACAAAGCACATGGCCTGAAAGCGGGAGATCATGTCAAAGTGGCAGGTAAAGTTGCCGAATGGTATATCGAAGGATACGCTGAAATGAAAACGACGGATCTGCCGACAACTGAATTGACCAATACTACGATTGAAAAGCTTGGCACTGCAGCTATGCCAGAACCGATCATCATTGGAAAGGATGTCATTCCGCCGTCTGAGAACATCGATGATGATAGATTGACAGACTTTAACCCAAGTGAAGACGGCATTGATTTCTACGAGAGTTTGGAAGGAATGCTCGTAGAAGTATATAACCCGAAAGTGGTTGCTCCTCAAGACTATGGTGAATTGGTCGTGATTCCGGGGTATATGGAAACGACGACTGCAGTCGGAGGCGTCAAAATAACGGAAACGGATTTCAATCCTGAAAGAATTACCCTGGATATAAATGATGAATCATATACAGCTAAAACCGGTGATTTCTTTGAAGGCTCGGTTACAGGTGTCATCAGCTATGGATATAGCAACTATAGGGTACTGACGGATAAAGCTCAGCTGCCGGCATTAAAGGATGGCGGTACGGCTCGGGAAGTGACATCCTTAGAGAAGGATGCTGATAAGCTATCGATCGCTTCCTATAATATCGAGAATTTCTCGACTCAAACCGCTAATTCGAAAGTTGAAACGATCGCAACATCCATCATTACAAATCTAAAACAACCCGATATCATCGGCGTAACGGAAATGCAAGATAATGATGGGGCAACAGATAGCGGGACAACGGATTCTGCCCAAAGTGCCAAGAAGTTAACCGACAAAATAAAAGAGCTGGGCGGACCGCAATATCAATACATCGATATCGCACCGGAAGATAAACTTGATGGCGGGGCACCCGGCGGGAATATCCGGGTAGGCTTTTTATATAATGTCGACCGCGTCAAATTGACTGAAGGAACGAAAGGAACGGCAACACAGTCCGTGGCCTTCAAAGATGGAAAACTTACCTTGAACCCTGGACGAATCGAGCCTGCCGATCCCGCCTTCACTTCAAGCAGGAAGCCTCTAGCCGCTCAATTCGAATTTAAAGGTGAAAGCGTAGTGGTGGTAGCCAATCACTTTAATTCCAAGGGCGGTGACCAGCCGTTATTCGGCAAAAACCAGCCTCCTGTCCTTTCAAGTGAAACGCAAAGGCTTCAAATTGCCTCTATCGTCAATCGGTTTGTCAGTGATATCAAGTCACAGGATGCCAAAGCGAATATCGTCCTGCTTGGAGACTTTAATGATTTTGAATTTTCGGCTCCGCTTAAAACATTAAAGGGCAAAGACCTAACCAATATGATCGAGAAAGTCCCTTTTGAAAAACGTTATTCTTACACATATCAAGGCAATTCACAAGTACTGGACCATATCCTGGTATCGAATAATATGGCCGCGGCCACAAAAGTCGATATTGTCCATATTAATTCATCCTTCATGGAAGTTCACGGAAGGGCTAGCGATCATGACCCTGTATTGATTTCAACCACTTTATCTAAATCAGGCGAAGTTGAAACTCCTGCTCCAGAAAAAACATATAATCTGACAAACGTTAAAACAAAAAAACTTACGATTGCTTCACCTAGTGCTTTGATCGATCTTGATGAAACATCCAGCATCGAAGAAGGTATCTGGTTAAAAGGTTCATATGCTGTACTCAAAGGCCTTGGGCTTAAGAATACTGCTGTGTCGATAAAACCGGATAAGGAAGGTGCAATCATTGATTTTGGAGGCATGGCGGTGAAGGAAGTCATCATTGATAACGCCAATGTAAAAGAAATCAGGGGCGCTGAAAATGTTCAGAAATGGTCGGTCACAGAAGGTGTCGACACATCGAATATCAAGTTTGTCGATTCGAAAGGGGAAGCAATTGCTTCCCCTTTCGACCCTAAAGAAAACCATGCGCCCGTCGTAACGAAAAACCTGGAAAATCTTGAAGTGAAAGCCGGTTCCAAGGTCACCATCGATTTGAGTGAGCACTTTTCAGATCCAGATGGAGATAAGCTGACCTTTTCATCCACTATCGGTACAGTCACAGACCAGACATTAACCCTTCCTGCAAATGAAGCTGGAACATACCTTGTCGCAGTCAAGGCCGAGGACCAGCTATCGGAAACGGTTGCCCGTTTCACGCTGACCGTTTCGAATGATAAGCCGCTCGAAGCTTATTACGAAACGGCGGCAGGAAAAACGGGAACGGAATTGAAATCGGTTCTGCACTCGATAATTAAGGGCCATACGATGTTATCTTATGATCAAGTGTGGAATGCCCTTAAAGAAACGGATGAAGATCCGGTGAACAAACAGAATGTCATCTTGCTTTACTCTGGAAAATCCATCTCGGAGAACGCGAATGGGGGCAATGCCGGACAATGGAACCGCGAACATGTTTGGGCAAAGTCCCACGGTGATTTTGGGACAAGCAAAGGTCCCGGGACAGACCTTCATCACCTCCGTCCCGCTGATGTGACAGTGAATGGTAAACGGGGCCACCTTGATTTCGACGAGGGAGGTCAAACGTATAGCGGATGTGAATGTAAGTTTGATTCAGATTCATGGGAGCCGCCAAATCATGTTAAAGGCGATATAGCACGGATGCTATTTTACATGGCCGTCCGTTATGAGGGAAGCGGCGAGTTGGATCTTGAATTATCCGATACAGTCAATACGTATCCTAAGCCCCTACATGGAAAGCTATCGACACTTCTGAAATGGAATGAACTCGATCCAGTTGACGATTTCGAGAGCCATCGCAATGATGTCATTTATGACTGGCAAAATAACCGCAATCCTTTCATTGACCATCCGGAATGGGCATCCGAAATTTGGGGTGCCGCTAAATCCATCAATGAGAAAAAAGCGAGTTAAATCGGAGTTGGAATGGGAAAGCAGCCTGATGGCTGCTTTTTAGTTTGTTTACACAAGGGGTTGAAAGTGCAAACATGATGTTAAGATGAGGGTTGGTTTAACTGGCTAGCGGAGACCCTGCTAAAATAACCGCGTGAACGGTCGAATCGAGTGTGTGGTAGGTCGAATAAAGTGCGTGAACGGTCGAATCGAGTGTGTGGTAGGTCGAATAAAGTGCGTGAACGGTCGAATCGAGTGTGTGGTAGACCGAATAAAGTGCGTGAACGGTCGAATCGAGTGGTGGTAGACCGAATAACTGCGTGAACGGTCGAATCGAGTGTGTGGTAGGTCGAATAAAGTGCGTAAACGGTCGAACGAGTGCGTGGTAGGTCGAATAAAGTCCGTGAACAGTCGAATCGAGTGAGTGGTAGGTCGAATTGAGTGTGTGGTAGACCGAATAAAGTGCGTGAACGGTCGAATCGAGTGTGTGGTAGGTCGAATAAAGTGCGTGAACAGTCGAATCGAGTGGGCGGTAGGTCGAATAAAGTGCGTGAACGGTCGAATCGAGTGGGAGGTAGGTCGAATAAAGTGCGTGAACAGTCGAATCGAGTGTGTGGTAGGTCGAATAAAGTGCGTGAACGGTCGAATCGAGTGTGTGGTAGACCGAATAAAGTGCGTGAACGGTCGAGGGAATGGCCTTCTTATTCAATAAAGGCACCCTTTAATGGAGGAATTGAGTAGCTACTATTAGCTGGTTTGCTTAAAAAGAAAAAATCGTGATCATGCAAGTGCTCACGACTTTTTGTCTACAAACTGAAAGTGCCACCAGGCTGCTTTTTTCATGCTTCACTACAAAGTTAATCATTTATGATTAATTATCTTTAAATACTGAAAAATCAAACATTGACATCTCGTTAAATAATAAAAATTTTGGTAGGTATGTTATGTAATATATGTTAATATGGGATATGCAATGAAAGGGTTTTCATTGCAGAAAAGATAAAAATATTTTAATATAGTAATTATGCCGCTTTTTGATTTTCATTTACCCTTAAAAGACGGTTAAAAAATATACTGCCAGAAATGGGGCATTACGCGATGAAATACAGATCTGCATTTGATATAATCGGTCCCGTCATGATTGGACCTTCAAGCTCACATACAGCAGGAGCTGCCAGAATTGGCAGAGTAGCACGAACATTATTCGGAAAGCAACCGAAGAAAGCCATTATTTCTTTATATGGTTCTTTTGCAAAAACTTACAGGGGACACGGTACGGATGTTGCTGTCGTAGGTGGGATATTGGATTTCGATACGGATGATGAACGAATTCCTGCCTCTTTAACGATAGCGGAAGAAGCCGGTATGGACGTTTCCTTTACAATCGAGGATACTGTGATGGATCATCCTAATACAGTCAAAATCAGACTGTTCGACGAAGATAAAGAATTGGAACTTGTTGGGATCTCGATTGGTGGCGGAACGATAGAAATAACGGAGCTGAATACGTTCAAGCTTAAATTGTCGGGTGAAAACCCAGCCATTTTAGTTGTGCATAACGATGTGTTTGGAATCATATCTTCCGTTTCGACAGTATTGGCGAATCATGAAATTAACATTGGCCATATGGAAGTTTCACGGAAGGAAAAAGGTCAAATGGCCCTCATGGTGATTGAAGTCGATCAGAAAATCCAGAGCGATGTCATGAAGGAAATTGAAGGATTGGAAAATGTGTCGCAAGTCATAAGGATGGTTGAATGATCATCATTAAAAGTGTTGGCATAGATATGGAGGTACAAACATGTTCCGAAATGTAGCAGAGTTGGTTGAACTTGCTGAAAGTAAAAATGTAAAAATCGCGGAAATCATGATTTTACAAGAAATGGAGTTCTCGGGCCTGTCGAGAGAACAGATTATTGAAAAGATGGACAGGAATTTGACAGTGATGGAACAAGCGGTGGAAAGAGGTCTGAAAGGTGTGCAATCCGTGACAGGCCTAACGGGCGGAGATGCCGTTCTTTTGCAAAATTATATCAAGTCGGGCAAGGCACTGGCCGGTAATTTATTATTGGATGCCGTCAGTAAGGCTGTTGCAACGAATGAAGTGAATGCAGCAATGGGAATGATTTGTGCCACTCCGACTGCAGGTTCTGCTGGTGTTGTTCCCGGTACATTATTTGCCGTGAAAGAAAAATTAAACCCGACCCGGGCAGAGATGATTGAATTCCTTTTCACTTCCGCTGCTTTTGGATTCGTGGTTGCAAACAATGCTTCCATTTCCGGAGCGGCTGGTGGCTGCCAAGCAGAAGTGGGCTCGGCAAGTGGAATGGCCGCAGCTGCGATAGTGGAACTGGCCGGCGGTACACCAAGCCAAGCCGCAGAAGCGATGGCGATCACTTTGAAAAATATGCTTGGATTGGTTTGTGATCCAGTGGCTGGATTGGTTGAAGTTCCTTGCGTGAAACGTAACGCAATGGGTGCATCCAACGCGATAACGGCAGCTGATATGGCACTTGCAGGCATTACGAGCCGCATTCCATGTGACGAAGTTATCGATGCCATGTATAAAATAGGATTGACCATGCCGGTTGCACTTCGTGAAACGGCAGAGGGCGGCCTTGCGGCGACTCCTACTGGGCGTAGATTGGCAAAGGAAATTTTCGGTTCATATAAATAAACATTCAGTCCCATTAACAACAGGTTTGTTAATGGGATTTTTAATTTGTCTTAAAAAAACAACTCCAACTCCTCAACCTGCCCAAAAATAAGATTATTTTTTAGTGAGTGAAAAAAGGAAATTAGAGGAAAATGGAGGGATTTGGCGTTTATGGACACGGAGATGGAAACAGTCGTTAAAAAATCTGAATTATCAGTGAATATGGGGCCGTAGCAACTTTGTGAGTTATCACTTTCAATGATAAGATGAGTACGAAATTCACTATGGGAAGGATTGATTCTTCATTAATTTTCTCGAATTAACGTACACGTCGGCAATGGAAAAAGCGATGTTTCAGGCTCATGGAATCGGCTATGCACTATATGCTCAAAAACTGGAGCAGCGCATGATGGTTGAACAAGAACGGGAACAGGATTATCTAAAAAGCAGGCGTATATCAGACGAGATGAGAGCCAATCTTTTTTTGGGGAGTTAATTTCGAAGATATCGAATAACATAAAACGAAAAAAATCATGAACAAGCGAAAGAGCAATCTTAAAGATTGCTCTTTTTGTCCTGCTCTAAAGGGTAATTTTCTATTTTAAAGGAGGAGACAACACTTTTAAATAGAATGTATGTTGATGAAGAGGAGGATTGATCTTAGTGGAGAGAAGAGCATTACTGGTATCTGCATTACCGGGATATGAAGAAGAAATTGGGCGGTGGCTATGGTGTTTGGAGGATGTTCGCCGTACGCTTATAACGAAATTGACTGGAATCAGCCAAAATATACTTGATACGAAAATCGATGAAAGGCAAACGATTGGCTCGATGTTATATCACATAGCTCTGATAGAGGCAGATTGGTTATACGAGGAGGTCCTTGTTTCGGAATGGGATTCGGAAATACGCGCGTTGTTTCCATTAGGATGCCGTGCCGAAGATGGCTCCCTAAACCACATTGAAGGACAAACATTAGAAGAACATTTCTACCGCCTCAATAAGGTGCGTGAAGTATTTCTTTCAAACTTTCGCACAATGGACCTAACGGATTGGCGCAAACCGAGGGTACTTGAACAATATGACGTTACGCCTGAATGGGTCGTTTACCATTTGGTTGAACATGAATCACATCATCGAGGACAGATTTTTCAGTTGTTGAAGAAATTACGGAATGAAATAGAAGTTAAAGAAATGTGATTCTTTAATGGCCTACTATCCATATCAGTTTGTCGACAAATCTGCCGAATAACTGCTTGGCAGGCGATCGGCGGATAGGGAGCGGATTTCTGAAACGTTTGTCAAAGAAAAAAACTGTAGGCAAACTCGCTTTTCTTCGAATTTGTCTACAGTCAATATTCCTGGTCTGATTTATATCATTAATCTATTTGGTGATTGAATTTCGACTTTAAGACGCTGCTGGCATACCCAATGAATCCTCCAACAATGGCAGGGATGACCCATCCTAGTCCTGCCTCATACATAGGAAGTATTGCAGTGAAGAAATCATTGATGAATGAAATGTGTACACCTGCTCCATTTAATCCATCAAATAAACTGACGATGAATGTTAAAAGTAAACTGCCTTGATAAACTTCAGGTCTTCCTTTAAATAAAGAATGAAGAAATGTTAGGAAAATCAAAACAATGGCCAATGGATAAATGGCTGTCATAACAGGTACAGAAATGGCAATTAACTCGGTTAGTCCAATATTGGCAATGATTGCACTGAATATGGATAAACTTATGGCAATCGTTTTGTAAGGCAGATTTGGGAAAAGCTTATGGAAGTATGTCGAGCAAGATGTAATGAGTCCTACGCTTGTCGTTATGCAAGCCACTGTGATCATTAATCCTAATAATAGCCCACCATATGCTCCAAAGTAGTAATCCGAGACTTTCGCCAAGACAATGCCTCCATTATCCAAGCGTCCAAGTTCCCCAACGCTTGAAGCACCCATATAAGAGAGAGCTGTATAAATGGTGGCAAGGATAACAGCCGCAATGGCAGTTGCTTTCCCGCAAACGATCATTATTTGTTTTTTTGTTTTAGCACCTTTTTCTTTGATGGCATTAATGATGATGATGCCAAAAACAAAAGATGCAAGAGTATCCATGGTTAAATAACCTTCTCTGAACCCATTGAAAAATGGTTGAACCATATAGTGCTCTGCAGGTGCTTGAAAATCTCCAATTGGATTAACGAAGGCGACTACCACCAGGATTCCAATGAATGTCAACTTGATGGGTGTTAAAACTTTCCCCACAATTTCGACAATTTTCGCAGGATTGAGCGAAAGAAGGCACGAAACTGTAAAAAAGATGATGGTGAAAATAAGTAAAGGCAATGGACCTGAATCTTCAGGCAAAAATGGTTTTACACCGATCTCAAAAGAAACGTTTCCTGTTCTAGGCATTGCGAATAAAGGACCAATGGCTAAATAAAGGACGGTTGTGAATACAATACCAAAGACTGGATGGACACGGCTCGCTAATGATTGTAAGTCATCTTTTCCAGAAAAACCGAGTGCCAGCACACCAAGTAACGGTAATCCTACTCCTGTGACCAAAAACCCTGCATTTGCTGACCAGATATTCATACCTGCTGATTGACCAAGCATTGGCGGAAAAATTAAATTCCCTGCCCCAAAGAAAAGGGCAAACAACATGAACCCAATCACTACTATAAATGAAGATGGAACCTTATTAGACAAAATAAACCCTCCGAAAAAACCAAAATTTGCTATTTTAGAAAATTATTAAATTTTCTAAAAATTATATACACATTAATACTAAGACCGTATCGTATTATAACTAAATTAAATTGATATTTCAATATATTTTTTGTTTTTTATTATTTAACTTGAATGATCAGTGGTCCGCCCTTACCTTATTTTGAACATCTAAGAGCTGCTCATACTAATGAAATTCATTTGAACAAATGAAATTTAAACGGAAATGAGGGTGCAAAAATTAATAAATTTCTTAGCTTTTTGTTGTTTATCGCAGTGTTTTCATGTATAGGTGCATGTAACAAGGAAGTGGTCAAAGAAAAAGGTGAAATTACAGAGAGGAGCCTTGTTAAAGAGGGAAATGTGGTCAAATTGGGAGAGGCAGAAAAGTTATTTAAAGGCTATTATACTGCACGATATACCATTAATGATCCAGCCAATCCTCCAACCTTTGATGAAATTGCAGGTAATATTAAAGGATATTTATCAGAAGATGAATATAATGCCCAAATTCTTAACCGTTTTTATTCAATGCCTGCACTGGTAGCCAAAGAAATCAATAAAAGCATTGAAGTGCAAAGTGTGAAGCTTGAAGAACAAAGCATAAATGAAGATGGCACAGTAGATTACACATACACAACTGTATTTAAGATTTATGACGAGAATTCATCCAAGACTTATGAGAAAGAAGGAGAGCTCACGATAACCATCATAGATAATGAATTAAAAGTCACCCGTGATTGGAGCAGAGGGATAAAAATTGACGGTTTAGATGGCGGACTTTAATTGAATTTTGCTGTAAATTTGGGGAGGGAACAGTGAAGGAGGTGTTTAAGAATGGGAGTATTTTTTGAAAAAATACTAGGATTGTTTTTTGAAAAACGGAAACAAAGCAAAAAAGATGTTTTGTTACTAATTTCCATATTCGCGCTTTCTATCTTGAATGTGGTGGAGTATATCACGGATATGGACTTATTTTGGTTATCTGGTGTTGTATTAATTGCAATCATTGTTCTATCGGCATCCCTATATTTTGAAGGAAAAAGAAACAGGGAAAATGAACATTAAAATTCGTTTTTTGTGAAGCGGACGTTAGGTTAAATGTTGTTGTTTAATCAAAAAAATAAAATGACGTTAAAATAACAATTATTACTTTTATTAGTGACAGGTACTTCAATAAGGGAGCTGCTTTGGCCGCTTGAGTTTGTAGACAAAAGGGGTTTATCTAAATTTCAAAACAAAGTGGATGGGAACGGAAGGTGCGAGACTCCTGCGGGAAAAGCCGTCGAGGGGAGACCCCGCAGGCGCAAGGCGCCGAGGAGGCTCCCGGACCGCCCGCGGAAAGCGAGTGCCTGGAGTGGAAATCAGCGTTCGGGGTTTTATAAACCAAATAAAAACTGAGAAAAACTTAATTTTCAAAGAGTTTGTCTACAGTCTGGGCTGCTTATGCAGCTCTTTTTTATGGAGCTATTGGGGCAGCTATACTCCCGGAATAAGGTGGAATTATTAGAAAGTAAATCGAAGCTCTAAGGTATCCTATCAACGGGAGTGAAAAATAACATGTACTCAGCAGGGTTTGTATATTCTTCTTCTGTCAATAATGGTTATGGAATCAGAATTTCTGCCGTTTGTATATAACTTACCGTTTTGTCGTGAAAGGAACTTATGAAAATGCTCGAGAAGGGTAAAATCGGAAGCCGTCAACTGACGATATTAGTGATTTTATATACGCTTGGAGATTCTATATTAGTCATTCCCTCCATTGTCGCTTCTGAAGCTAAACAAGATGGTTGGATTTCGGGTATTATAAGCGTGGCAATAGCACCGTTATTGGTTGTTTTTATATATGATGCTTTAAGGAAATGCTATCCTGATTTAACATTAGTGGAATACAGCCAAAAAATTCTGGGTAAGTGGCTGGGAATAGTAATTTCTCTTTTATTTATAAGCTACTTTTTTATAACCACAGCGACTTATTTGAGTGAAATTGGGGATTTTATGATAACTCATATTATGCCTGATACCCCAATTCAAGTGATCATGATTCTTTTTATGAGTGTCGTCCTCATGGCCGCACGTCTCGGTTTGGAACCCTTGGCCCGAAGCGCGGAAATATTTTTTCCTTTTGTTGTATTACTTGTATCAACATTGATGATTCTTCTACTTCCTGAGATTAAATTTCAAAATCTGCACCCCGTATGGGAGGGAGGATTGAAACCGGTTATAAGGGGATCTATACCATTTATTGTCTTTCCGTTTATTGAACCGGTTGCGGTTCTAATGATACTCCCGTTCGTGAGTCAAAAAAACAGAATAAGAAAAAGCCTTTTTGTCGGTCAATTGTTGGCTGGAAGTGTTTTGATCATTATAACCATGTTAGCCATTCTTGTACTTGGTACAGAGTTAACAGCGAGACAAAATTATCCAATCTATATGTTGGCTAAGAAAATAAATATCGCTGATTTCCTGACGCGGCTGGAAGCAATACTAGCCATAATATGGTTCATCACCATTTTTATTAGATTTAGTTTGTTTTTTTATGTGACCGTTTTAGGTCTGGCACAAACGTTAAAATTGCAGGATTATCGTCCTCTGGTTTTTCCGTTTGGTATCCTTTTGATTGCCTTTACATTGATTATGACACCTAATATCGTCCATTATAGTAAATTCATTTCAGAAATCTGGCCGTTTTATGCTATTACATTCGGGTTTCTGCTTCCATTGATATTACTAATAATCGCCAAAGTTAAGAAAAATGATCGACGTAACTAAGGTCGTGTCTTATTTGTTAAGATACCTGTGTATAATTCTATTAGAAACTCAGGTGTTATTCCATTAAAGGGCGCAATTCTTTAATAAAGCATGCCTTCCTTAATGAACTAATGGGTGCTTTTTTACTTCAATAAGGGAGCTGCTTATGCATCTCTCAGTTTGTCGACAAAAGGGGTTTACCTAAAATTTCAAAACAAAGTTGATTGGAACGGAAGGTGCGAGACTCCTGCGGGAAAAGCGAGTCGAGGAGGCTCCCGGACCGCCCGCGGAAAGCGAGTGCCTGTAGTGGAAATCGACGTTCGAGGTTTTATAAACCCACAAACAAACTTGATTTTCATTGAATTTGTCTACAGTCTAGGAGCTGCTTAGCAGCTTTTTTTCTTATGAAGCTATAGGGGCAGGTTGGTGTAACAAGAATAGTTGGCTTTAATTTAATAGAGGCAGGATTGAAAGATAAGGCTACTTTGATCAAAAAGTGGATTTGATAGACAATAAAAAATAGTTTGACTTTTTTAACAACTATGTTTATATTTGGTTTAATACTAACTACCGTTAGTTAATATGGTTCAAAAAGTAGGTGTTAGAAATAAAAAGTAATCTAATGAATTATTAGTTGTAAGCGATTACAATATGTGGTTGTAAAATTTGTATGAAATGATCTTTATTTAAAACCAGGAGATGATACTTATGAAATATCCACTTACACCAGATGTAAAGCCAGAGTTTTGTACAACAGGAACCTTTATGCGTTTACCTTCTCAAAAGCATGATGCAAAGCTGGCAATTGTGGGTATGCCTTTTGATACAGCTGCTTCTTTTAGGGTGGGAGCCAGGTTTGCTCCTCAAGCCATTCGCCAAGCATCCATGACCCTGTTTCCTTATCATCCTATTCATAAGGTATATCCTTTTGAACAATTGAATGCCATTGATATAGGGGATATCCCTGTTATTCCCCATAATATTCATCGAAGTTATGATCTAATGAAGGAATCCATTTTTGAATTGATGTCCAAAGGGGTCATACCTATTGGATTAGGGGGAGATCATTCTGTCACTTTAGCTAGTTTACGAGCTGCGGCAAAGGTATATGGCCCAGTAGCCATGATTCATTTTGATTCTCATACAGATACTTGGGATACATATTATGAGGAAAAATATTGGCATGGATCTCCATTTATTCGTGCACACGAAGAAGGTTTGCTGCAGGCAAATAAAGTATTTCAAGTAGGAATCCGAGGTACGCTAAACCACTCTGGAGATTTACAGGCAAGTCTTGATTTAGGTTATCGTTTGATTACAACTGGTGAACTTTCCAATCGCGGATTTGAAGATGTTTTGAAAGAGATTAGAAAAACCATAGGCAACACACCTTGTTTCTTGACATTTGATATAGATTTCGTTGATCCTTCTTTTGCTCCAGGTACAGGTACACCTGAAATAGGTGGTTTTAGCAGCTTTGAAACACTTAAAATGATTCGTGCCCTAACTGACTTTAACTTTATAGGATATGATGTGGTTGAAGTGCTGCCATCATATGATCCAAGTCAAATCACTTCACTTTTAGCAGCAACACTTGTACATGAGTTTGCCAGCCTTGCAGCATTAAGTACGAAAGAAGTCAATCAATAAAAAGTAGTCATTACATTTGATAAAGGAGGCAGCTCTTTGCGATGAAAGGATTACCCGAGCTTAAGCGTTCACTGAATACAAGATATGTTATTGTATTTGGACTTTCCTTTATGGCGCCTGTGACAGTCTTTAGCACATATGGTATCGCCATTGATCGTACCCAGGGAATGATTCCGACAGCATACATAATTGCTTTAATTGTCATGCTATTCACTTCATATAGTTACGCAAAAATGGTTCAGGTTTATCCCACTACCGGTTCAGCTTATACCTTTGTGCAGAAAGGAATTAATTCACACCTTGGTTTTCTCGTAGGATGGGTAATTTTATTTGATTATCTTTTCAGTCCTATGATCAGTGCATTACTTTTTGGGATTATGGTGAATGCTTACTTCCCTGGTATTCCTATCATTGCCGTTATCATTTCTTTTATTATAGGTGTGACTACCATTAATATTTTTGGGATTAAGGTTGCTGCAAATGTGAATACCTTTTTGGTAATATTTCAATTTCTTTTTATTATTATCTTCAGCCTGCTTTGCATAAATGGGCTTTTAGCAGGAAAAGGTACCGGGGAGTTGTTTTCTAAGGATCCTTTTTTTAGTCCTGACGTAAATTTTAATAATCTGCTCTCGATTGTACCTCTATTATGTTTTAGTTTTCTTGGGTTTGATGCGGTTACTACATTAGCTGAAGAAACCAAAAATCCGAAAAAAACACTTCCTAAAGCTATTTATGCTACGACATTGATCGGGGGGATATTATTTGTTGCATCTACCTATTTTGCACAATCCATTTTCCCGAACTTCAATGCTTTTAAGAAACCGGATACAGCTATAGTCGATATCATGATTTATACCGGGGGTAATTTTCTGAATAGTTTGTTTATTTCAGTTGTAGTGACATCTGCTACTGCTTCTGCAATAGCTTCAGGAGGCAGCGGAGCCAGGATTTTATATGCAATGGGGAGAGATAATGTTCTGCCTAAGAGGATATTCGGATATGTTTCTCCAAAATTTCAAACGCCCATATTCAATATCCTACTCATTGCTTGTGTTGCAATGAGTGCCGTATTTTTGGATATCGCAACAGCTACTTCTTTCATTAATTTTGGAGCACTGTTTGCTTTTACATTCGTTAATCTTTCAGTGTTTATCCATTATTTTGTGAGGCAGAAGCAGAGATCGCCTAAAAGTATCGTTTTATATTTACTTCTTCCCTTAATAGGCACCGGTATAACCATATTGTTCATGACAAAGTTAGATATCCATTCTTTAGTATTAGGGATTACTTGGATGGCAGTAGGATTCATATATTTATTGTACTTAACAAAAATGTTTAAGGAACGTCCTCCTGAACTGAATTTTGCAGAGCAAAAAGAAGAACTCGATGTAAAACTAGTGCAATGATCAGTTACTGTTTTATTATTTTGAATGAAAAGAGGTAAACTCCATGACTATTAAAAAAGCAGATATTGTTCTTTCCAGTGATGCTATTTTTACAGGGCTTGCACATGAGCCGACATCTGGTGCAATTGCTATCTTAGGTGACAAAATTATGAGTGTAGGATCAAAAGCGGAGATTGAATCTTTTATAGGAAGTGAGACAAAAGTATTTAACTATGGAAATCAATTAATTTTGCCTGGATTTCATGATTTTCATCTCCATATCATGTTTAGTGCACTAAGTTTAAATAGTGTTAATTTATTTGAAGCCA
Organism: Peribacillus frigoritolerans; assembly: GCF_040250305.1. Classification (NCBI taxonomy): domain Bacteria; kingdom Bacillati; phylum Bacillota; class Bacilli; order Caryophanales; family Bacillaceae; genus Peribacillus; species Peribacillus frigoritolerans. The sequence goes on from NZ_CP158190.1 coordinate 796,082, forward strand.
GGTCAGCTCAAGATGTAGCTGCAAAAGTACTGGGATTTTCTAAAGATTGTTCTGAGGAAGAATGGATTATTGGCATGCAATGGGACGCAGGTTATTGGCATGATAAACAAGAGCCCCATTATAAAATTCTTGACGCTGTCATTCCAGATCGTCCTGTCGTTCTTTTTCATGCTGAAGGTCATTATACATGGGTGAACAGTAAGGCCATGGAATTAGCAGGAGTTACTGAGGATATACGTAATCCGGATTTTGGTCGCTATGAAAGAGATAAGAATGGTTTACTTACTGGAATTTTATATGAAGACGCCCAGCAAATCGTCTTAAAAGAGGCATTGCGATTAACACAAAATAAAAAAGAAAAGATATTAAAGGAGTTTTTACGATTATTATCCCGATATGGAATTACTTCTGTAAACGATTTGTTTGCGCCAATAGATTACTTCCTTCAAGACTATGACCTTTTTGAGAAATTGGATAAGCAAGGAGGATTAACGACTAGATTTCATATCACTCCTGAATTGGATGGCAATTTGGACAAAGCTCAAATACTGAGAAATAAATATGAATCAAAGAAACTACAATTCTCAGGATTAAAGCAATTTGTTGATGGAACAGTCACGGGTCATACCGCTTACTTCCTGAAACCTTACTCCGATCAATTGGATATCTGTGGTCATCCAGCTCTAGATCCAGAAGTATTGATTGATCGAGTTGTTAAAGCGGATGAACTTGGATTTAGAATCAGGTTTCACGCTATTGGAGATGCGGCAATTCGTTTAGCTTTAGACGCTTTTGAAGAAGCTGTACGCAAGAATGGAAAAAGAGACTCAAGGCATACAATAGAACATATTGAAGTAATCGATTCGGATGACATTGAACGTTTTTCAAAACTGGGGGTCATTGTCTCCATGCAGCCTGATCACATGGCTGCTTCATCAAGAGAGGTATATTCTTCAATAATAGGTTCTGAAAGGGAAAAAAATGTTTTCCTGACGAAGTCGCTTTTAAATTCAGGTGCGTCTTTAGCTTTAGGAACAGATTTTCCGGTTTCCATCTCATTAAATCCAATGCGGCAAATATATACTGCCATTACAAGAATTGATAGCAGCGGAGATCCACAAAACACATGGCATCCTGAACAAAAGCTCACTTTGGCAGAGGCATTGCAAGCATATACATACGGCTCAGCCTATGGATGTTTCAGGGAGCACGAGCTAGGTACAATAGAAGAGGGGAAACTTGCTGATCTTGTGGTTTTAGACAGAAATCTATTTGATATTCCAGAAAGTGAAGTGCTCAAAACTAAAGTGGTACTTACAATAAACGATGGGGAAGTTGTGTATAAAAGCGAAGAAACTTCTTTATCAAGCATATTCTAATTCTTATCTTTTAGAGAAAAGAACTATGTTCCAAGGTGTCAAATATTTAGTTTAAAAAAGGAAATGAGTTTATAATGAAATTAACTAACGTTGGATAGTTTGGAGGCTCATTATGACAAAAAATGAAATTAAAAACATTTCCTTAACACTTTTTACTAAGTACGGATACGAGGGAACTGCTTTATCGGAAATTGCCAAGAGGGTAGGTATACAAAAACCCTCAATATATAACCATTTTAAAAATAAGGATGATCTTTTCTTGTGTCTGTTTGAAGAAATTCTGGAAGAGCATATACAACAGGTCGAACAATTTGTCGAAGAAATAAATACACTCTCTTCTGAAGAAAAGTTAAAGCATATCCTTCTTGATACTTGCAACTATTATAAAAACCATGAAGATAAAGCAACTTTTTTAAAGAGGGCCATGATCTTTCCGCCGGAACATTTGAAGCACATCTTAAATGAAAGTTTCCTTAGATCCGAAGAATCATTTTCCGCTATCTTACATGATATCTTTGTCGAAGGAATCGACAAAAAAGAAATACGCCAAGGGAAAATCGAGAACTTAATCATGTCCTACTTCTGTTTGATTGATGGGATATTCATGGAATTTTCTTATTATGGTAAAGAGAATATGGAACCTAGAATTCAGTATATATGGGAAAATTTTTGGTATGGACTAAGTGGATGATACATTCAAACAGTTCATGCTCTAAAAACTATCAAATAGGTGTACTTGCTCATACACAGTCTCCCTTGGATTCGCGTTTCCCGCAGGAGTCTCGCGCCTTCCGTTCCAATCAAATTTGTTTTAAAAGATAGAACTCCTTTTGTCTACAATTTTTTTGAGTCGGTGTAAAAATTAGATTTCCACTCCAGGCACTCGCTTTCCGCGGGCGGTCCGGGAGCCTCCTCGGCGCTTTTGCGCCTGTGGGGTCTCCCTTGGATTCGCGTTTCCCGCAGGAGTCTCGCGCCTAATAATCGAAGTCTCTTCCAATACCCTGAAATTGGTAAATTCCCATCAAACATCTAAAAGATAACTTTACGATTACCAAAATGGTCAGTTGTTCTTTCTCAGTTAACACAACTTATGATAAACTGGTATTATCAGAATTTTCCAAATAACAGAACGTTCATTGTTCCGTTAAAGGGCCAGTTTAATTGAACAAGGAATTGGCATGACACCTTGGTTAGTTAGTTATCTAAAACACGTCGAAAATGAATGTTGACCAAAGGGATTATCTATCAAAGGGATTAAATTGGAGGGAATAGAAAATGGAAGTAAAGACCCTTTTGTTACAACAATGGGCAAGCTGCTTAGATGAAGAAGACTGGTTTCCACCACTTGAAAAAGTGCTAGAGGATATTACTTTTGAACAGGCAATTTGGAAACCAGCTGATGGGGCAATGAATTCCATTTGGGAATTAGTTTGTCATTTACTCTTCTATGAAAAGAGATTTCTGATGCGGTTTCTTGGTGAAACAGAGAATGAACCACAGGCAGAAAATAATACATCTACATTTCGATTACCAACTGAGACGTTAGAAAATTGGAAAGAAACAAAACAAGAATACTTTTATGTTCATCGTGAACTTGGAAAAATACTAGCAAAATCAGAACATGAAGATTTGTATAGACAGGTCCCGGGAGAAGATAATTCATTAGTGCTTGAACTGAAGAGTTTAGCCATGCACGACGCATATCATATTGGGCAAATCGTATTCCTTAGTAAAATGCAAGGAGCTTGGCCAGGGAAACGCAGCTTTTAAAAATGCTTCATTAGCTTTACAGTTATTCCATTATAGGGAGCTTTAATGGAATAAGAAAGGGAACGTCCAAATCGGACGTTCCCATATTTTATACCTAAAAAGAAGCCCTCATTGGATGAAGAAATTTGCGACACTCCTGCTGAATAACTGGCTAGTCGAAACCCCACAGACGCTTGGCAGGCAATCGGCGGAAAGGGAGCGGATTTCTGAAATCAACTCGAAATTGTCTACAGAAAAGCTATGTGAATATAAGATTCCACATAGCTTTTATTTTTGGTTATGCGCTTGTGCTAATTTCTGTGCATTCGGCGTAGTACTTCCATCTACTCTTTTAATCTAAAGTTTGGAACGCCTGTCAAAAAGTAAACTCACAATTCCTTTGTCTTAATCCTTTCGATTAACTCTTCAAACCAAGATATTGTGTGATCTGTTCTGGTCGAAAAATAACCAGCCAAAAATTCACGAATATTCTCGTTGCCTTTAGGTTCTGGCTCGAAATTCCCAAGCTGCTCCCAAATAGCCATGATGGACTTTATTTTTCTTTCTAATATATCTACTACTTTATCCCGGTCCACATACTTGATGTTGGCTAAACCTACAATCATATCCTTGATTTCATCCGCATTTTCAAATAATTTATAGATTTTTTTTGGTAGTTCTTCGCGACCCTTATCCGTAATCGCAAATACTTGTTTATCAGGCCGATGTTCTTCTTTTATCACTTCAACTGGCTCGACTAAACCTTGTTTCACCAATGATTCAAAATGGTAGTACAGTTTACTTTCCGTTAATCCGCCCAGGCGATCCAATGGAATGGGTTCTGAAAGCTGCTTTTTTAATTTATAAGGATAATTTTTATCCTCCATCAGCTTGCTCAATATAAAAATTTGAATAGACATTTTCTACGCTCCTTTAAGAAGTATTATCTCCTTATTGTAGCAAAACCTAAGCTGTGATTTCTGCCGCTTTCTTTTCAACTTCTGTTTCAGAAACCTGTTCTGGCATTGGTTTTTGTAAAAACGCGACAATAGCCATATTAATTAACATCGCAACGGCACCAACCGCAGCCATCGACCAAATATACGGACTTGGACTGATGCTGCCAAATAGGTTTGCAAAGTACGCTTGCACCGAGTAATACATCGGTGAAATGTGGCTCATCCATTCATATGGTAAATGCATCATATCACGTGTGATAGTGGCACCATTCGCTATTGTTTGCATTAATAAAATCGGTAAGTTTAAAATCATGCCGCCTTCACCAAATAAGAAGATTAAAATCGCGGTGAAATTAAAACATACCATATAGTTTAGTATTTGTTGACCTACTATACCGAAGAATAGGTCACCGCTCGGCTTGTCAATTAAATATGCTACACCTACAGCGATGATTGATGAAACCACTGCAATCAATAAGGCAGCCATTTGCACATAAGTGAATAACCGTGTTTTGCTTGCTTTTCCCCGGCTGGCTCTAAATGCACCTACTAATTGCATCGCTCCGATCATCGCCCCTACATAACCGGCCATTGTTAAGAACATAGGCAGCATATTATGATTCATGCCATCCGGTATTTCGTTGATTGTAACCACATTTCCTACATAGGATTTCTCAATCTTTTCGGCTAATTCAGCGGCTTGCTTTTCTGGTACATTAAAGTTCATCAATACGCCCTGAGCTGTTTGCTGGGAGAATTGTGTGCTTAACTGACTGTTAATTTCAGTTACGATCGCATTCATGGTAGAAGAAACGACTGTTGCCCCTGCCTCATTGATTGTAAAGTCGATGCTTGATGACGCTTCACCTTTTTGCATATTTTCAGAGAAGGTTTTTGGGATGTGAACGACTAATGCTAAATCATTGTGCTCCAAATCTTTTAAGGCTTGTTTATTTGTTATATCCGTCTTGATTTCTTTAAAGGGTAAATATTCTTGTAAATTTTCGGCGATCATCGCCCCATTTTTACCAGCATCATCATTGATGATGGCGATAGGTAATTTATCGACATTTCCTGGAATGGCTGTATAACCGGGCAAGAAGATGCCTAGCATGGCAACTGCATAGAAAATCCCCATAAAGATTGCCGCAGTTGCACCTCTTGTTTTTAAGAATGCAGTAAATTTCATATGTTGAATCCATCCTTTTGATTTAATTTCAGTATATCACTCAATTCAAAGTACTCAAATTAGAGTAGTTTAAAGGGAGTACTTTGAATTTTATTTTATTTTTTTCATAAAGTCAATCGAAAAATTTTATGTATATGAAAAAACTCCCAACAAAGCAGAACGTCAAAACATCTGCTTTGTTGGAAGTAACTAATAGGGAGGGGGTTCATTTGGATTCCTTCGGCACTTCTCTGGCTATCAAAATGACCACGATTTAGATACTCATTTTCTCAGTGTCATTAAACCTGTTTAATACAACTTCAACAAAAGCCTCTACTGCTGGAGACAGCCATTTCTTCTTTTTTATCAGCATATAGGAATAAATGGGATCGAGATTTTCTGAATGACTAAGGATTTTAAGCTTGCCGCTCTCCACTTCAGCTTTCACTGTAATATAAGGCAAAACCGAAAACCCAAGTCCGCTCATGACAATCTGTTTGATTGCTTCAATACTCCATAACTCCATTATCCATTTCATGCTTTAATAAATATTTTTCAAACATGGTCCGATAACTGCAGCCTTCTTCATTTGTGATGAAGAAATGGTTGGTGTTCGTGCCGATATTTTTATATGCATCAAAATGATCAGGACCGTCAGGACTGCTCACAAGAACGATTTTCTCCTCAATCAAAGAATAATGAATGCATTTTTTCGGTTTTATTTTCGGATATACCATTAAAGCGACATCAACCCGCCCGCTTATTAAGTCAATTTGGTTTTGGCTACATGGACCGTTGGTTAATATGATTTTGACATCAGGATATTTCAAGGAAAAATCCCTTATTATTGGACCTAACCTGGAGATTGTTAAAGACTCCGGTGCAGCCACTTTTAAAACACCTTTAACTTCGTTCGTGCAACGCATGTTCTTAATCTGTTCGTGAGTGGAAAGTAAATCTTCCGCTAACGGTATTAAGTCTCTGCCTAGAGCAGTAAGCTGCACATTTCTATTTGCATAAGTGAAAATTTCCCCGCCAATCTCATGTTCGAGCGCCTGAATATGTGAAGTTATCGTGGATTGAGTATAGCCCAACTTCGAAGCAGCCCTTGTATAACTTCCTATTTCGACAATAGTCTGAAATGTTTTAAGGTGTCTAATTTCCATATCGTTCTCCTTAAGTTGGATGATGTATCGAAAAAAATGATAATGAATTTTTTATTTTCAATTTAGTTAGTTATAGTCATCTTACAATAAAGACTGTTCGTTAGGAAATTGTGAATGAAGGTGAGATTATGAGTATAATAGCGTTTCTTTCATATGTGATGATTACATCGATTACACCTGGTCCAAGTAACATCTTATTGATGAATGAAGCAAGGAGGTTTGGCTTTTTTGGGTCATGGAGGTTCACTAGCGGCATTTTGGCAGGATTTGCAGTATTAGGGATCATGAGCGGAGTATTTACAACAAGCCTCTACAGTTGGATGCCTATCGTGGAGCCATATTTTAAAATTGCCGGTGCCGCATATCTTCTTTACTTAGCTTGGCAGATTAGTATGCACAAAGGTTCAAAGAAGGAATCCAGAGATGTGCAGTCTTCTTTTTTATCAGGCTTCATTCTTCCAAATCATCAATGTAAAAAGCATTTTGTTCTATTTAACCGTTTTGAGTGCGTTTATTTTACCGTTTAATGAGTCGCTTAAATTCGTTGCTATATATTTAGCTTTAACGATTTTTCTGGGATGGCTGGCATTGCTTCTATGGTCAGGATTCGGCTCGCTTTTCAAAGATTTTTTTGCTAAACATGACAAGTCATTTCGGTTAATTATGTGCCTATTATTGATTTACTCTGCCGGTACAATTTTTCTGTGAGTACTCAAAAAGTAGCTGTCTATAAGTTCTTATCTTACTAAAAACGGTAAGCTTTAAAAATTAAGCAGTCTTAATTTATGAACAATGACATTAATGAAGTCTTTTTTTCATACGATATTTTTGGGGTGAAAAAATGGCAAGAGTAAGTTATCGAAGTTCAGACGTTGACTTAATGGCAAGGATGATGAGAGCAGAAGCCGAAGGTGAAGGAAAACAAGGGATGTTATATGTTGGAAATGTAATTGTTAATCGTCTTAAAGCGAATTGTATAGATTTTATAGATTTAAGAACAATTCCACAGGTCATTTATCAAGTACAAGGAGGAAATTATTCTTTTGAAGCAGTTCAAAAAGGTAATGTATTTTATCAAAGAGCAAGATCTGCTGAAAAAAGATTAGCAAAACAGAATTTGGATTATTGGAGAGAACACCCAGGTAAATATGCCCTTTGGTATTTTAATCCATATGCCCCGTGCCCGCCAACATGGTACGATCAACCTTTTGCTGGTCAATTTAAAAATCATTGTTATTATGAACCAAAACCTGGAACATGTGCAAGTGTTTATACCGGAGGTTGACTGGGAGTTATTATTTCATTTCAAGGAGCTGATCAGCAGCTCCTTTTTTTATATGCAACAATCGGGCATTTCAAAAAGGAGATTTGTGGTAAAATATAGTAAAAAATGGATTGCTTTATGGGGGATTTTTAGTGGAGGTTATTATATTTCTTGTTTATTTTACTATTGGGTCATTCATTCTCTATATAGTTATTGAAACAGCAGTAAGAAAAGGAATTGACAATTCAATTATCGGTCAATTTCTTGAAAAAAAGTATGGAGTTAAAGAAGATAAAAAGTCTTTTCTTGATGATGATTTAGATAATGAAAATAAAACGGATCATTAAAATAAGGGAGGTTGCTGCGGCAACCTTTTTTTAGTGGGGATTTTTTAAAAAATAAATTCAAAGACAACAATTGTCTTAGTCAAACAGGCGCCAGTTTGTGGAACAGCACACCTATTCAGCGTCTTTCCGAGGGCGACGAAATTCTCCGTAGTAGACCTTCCGCTTTTCTGGTTCGGATTCAATATTTTCAATGAAAGCTGTTTTGGCTTCCTCCATTAACATCGCCTTTAAATTCCCAAGCTTTATTGGTCCCACTCCTGGCAACTTATCAGGTATAAGAACTTCGAAATCACCCTGCCGTTTATAAAAACGAATGCTGCCAAGACCCGTTCTTTCGACTTTCCCCAAGGTATATGCGAATTCAAATCGTTGCTGAATGAATGAGGATAACTCAGGCAGCCCTAAACCTTCATAGAGGGGAGGGAATTCATGATAAACTGGAGGTTCTTTGAATGATATTGAAGAGATCTTCAAATGCATACTCCTCCTTTGGTGGAATAAAGTCAGACAGACGTTGCCTATATTATTGTGCTATGGGGCGTTTTTTTAAACATCCTTACAGTGATCGTGCTTTCCTGTAACCAGGAACAGTGCAGTTTTTATTAGGTCCGCATCGGCACTTTCCTTATACTACAATATCAACTATACAATCAATATTCCTAAGCTCGCCGAATATTATATAAATCAAGATAGTTATAAATCTATTAAATTTGGGTGCTAAAGTTCCATATGTAATAGCAATAAATCTTTAGCAAACGTGCGCGATTCTTAATAGGATCGCTTTTTTTATTGAACTAACGGGACACCTCAATAAGAAGTCTATGGTATGGTGAAACTGAAGAAGTGAAAAATGCTCTAGCTGCACAGCATATGCGGGAAAAGCTTATTCAACCGAAGCAAGTAGCTAGCGTAGTTACGTTCTTGTTTAGTGAAGGGGCAAGTGCAATTAATGGTCAAACAATTCCTGTTGACGATGGTTTCCTAAGCTTCAAATCTAAGTAAGAATTCTTAAAAAAAGACTTAACGGTGTGAATTTTTTACACCGTATTTTTATGTGAATGATAGTGAATTAGCTTTCAATTGAGAAGCATACCTAAGATTTTTAGATCTTAGAAGAGAAGGTTAATGGTTGTAGAATTAATACCATATTCTATATAAGAATGGAACCTTCCTTTCAGTTGTTGTTGAAATCCTAATAATTTTAGAGCAGTCGCGAGATTGTGATTAGTGTACTTAACGTTTATATTTTTTTGAATAAATTAATCCTGTAAAAGCCAGATTATTAACATAGGAAATACGAGTGATGTAAATGAGGGTCCTGTATGAACCAAGCTGGTGTGAATGAAAAGTATAAGGTATCGCCATTTTATGTGTTATTTTTAGTGCACTCCATGCAAATAGGATTAGGCGTGTTGAGCTTTCAAAGAGAATTAGCTAAGGCGACGGGAACGGATGGTTGGATTTCGATAATCCTAGCCGGACTGATCGTTCATATATTAATTTGGGTGATATATAAGATTTTTAGCTTTGTTCCTGGTGATATCATTTCTGCTAATAATCTTGCATTGGGTAAATGGATAGGGAATTTCTTCAGTCTCTTATTCATTCTTTATTTTTTTATCCTTGGAATGACGATCATTATCGGCTATATAAATGTCATTCATGTTTGGATGTTTGAAGAGGTACCTTCTTGGGCGTTAGCTTTGGTTTTCCTGATCCTGATTTATTATATAAATACGGGGGGGTTCCGAACCATTACGGGTATTGCCTTTTTAACTGTAATCGTTTCATACTGGCTTTTATTTGTACCATTATATGGTTTTAAATACGCTGAGTTCACCGGTTTTCTTCCCATTTTCGATCATACGTTAATGGAAATAATGAAAGGAACTAGAAGTACATCATTATCAATGCTAGGTTTTGAAATGATCCTGATGTATTATCCGTTCATCAAAAATCCTGAAACATCACAAAAATATGCTCATGGAGGAGCCTTGGCAACTACGTTATTGATCTTATTGATTTATTTTGTTTCGACAGTCTTTTATTCACAGAAACAGTTGGTCCTTACCCTATGGCCAACACTGACAATGACCAGTACTATTGAATTGCCATTTATTCAACGGTTCGAATACATAACTGTTTCTTGGTGGTACATCGTTATCATACCTAACATGGTCATTCCTTTGTGGGCTGCCAGCAGGGGTGTCAAGCGCTTATTCAATGTCCAGCAAAAGTATCCCTTATGGGCAATGTCCATAATCATACTGCTTGTCAGTATATTTTTTTTCGATATTGATTCCTTATATGTATTAAATAAAATAATCAATCCATACAGCGTGGGCTTCCTTGTTTTATACTTACCTCTTCTTTTTGTTTTATTAAGCATAAAAAAAGCGAGGAAACGTTTATGACAAATTATCATTTATATAAATATATTACTCAGACTGTAGACAAACTTGAAGAAAAGAGAGTTTGCCTGCACTTTTTCATATTAAAAAACGTTCCAGCTGATTTCAGAAATCCGCTCCCTTTCCGCCTAATGTCTGCAAAGCCTCACCAAAGCAAGCGTCTATTTTTAAATGAGCTATTACAGAACTTCAATCATCTTAGTTTAGGTCAAATTCACAATAAGTCTTATGGAGGTAACGGGGCTGAATTAGAGGTATAATTTTATAAAAGCTCACAGGTGGTGGGAAGATGACTTTAAAAGAGTTTATTGAGTTCCAAGAAGGTATAGCAATCGGGGAAGAATATTCATTTACATATCAAAATGAAGAATATTGGATAAGCCAAAATCCAGGTGCATATTATCTTACACGAGTCAGAGGTTCCTATACTCAAGTGTTTGGAGCATCTGAGGCTCTTTTTAAAAATGGAACAATCGAAGGAAGACTTCTTTCAGAAATTTATATGGATATTGAGTGGTAATATAAATCGTTAATATGTTCTTGTTGAACTAACGGGTGCGTTAGCTGAAAATCGGAGCTGTCTTTAAGGCAGCTTTTTCTTATGGAACTATCGGGGCAGGATAGTTGCATAAGATGATACAATGTTATTTAGCAGATGTTGCAGCAAGAGCGATAGTATTTTTCATACTCTAAATAATTTGGAAGTGAGTAAAAGATGTATTTATTTTTTTTGATATTGGTGGTTATTACTGGAATTGTCTCAATTGTTGATATTGTTTTGGGATTAAAAGATATTAACGAAGGAATAAAACTGTTAGTGAATTTGTCTAATGTTTTATTTTTTGTTTCTTTGCTATTTTTTGTGATTAAAAGTGGAAAAAGCTATAAGCATAAAAATAGACCCCTTTGAGGAACGGCAATTAGGTGGGTCTATCTTACTTTTAAGCCAACCTTTAGGGGTTGGCTATTTATAACTTCAATAAGAGAGTTGCTTTGACAGCACTTTTTCTTATGGAACTAAAGGGGCAGGTTAGTTCCATAACACAAACTGGAAATATATGTGTTAATATGGGAAGAAATATATTAAAGTAGGTAATTTGTTTTGGAACTCTTAACAGAAAAATTAATTCTTATATCTCTATTTATATTTATTATCCATTCTATCGAAACACTTGCATATGCAGTCAGATTATCTGGTGCAAGAGTAAGATTGTTAGCTTCAGCTCTATCCTTATTTAACTTGATGGTTATGATTTCTCGAATAGCGAATATGATGCAGCAACCATTTACAGGGAGCCTGGTTGATAATGCTCCTAAAGTAAATACACTAGAGTTTGTTGAAAATCAATACAGGATCATTATTGGTTCATCAACATTAGGAACAATAATAGGTATTCTTTTACTTCCTACTTTTATTGCTATTTTTTCAAGGGCTATTGTTCATTTATCTGAAGAAAGAGGCTCTATACCATCTTTGATTAAAAAGGGGTTAACTTTCGAATACATTAAGCGTGGGATAAAACACATTCATTTACCAAAGTTTTCTTACTTAAAGGATATTAGATTTAAAAATATTCCAATAAGATTGTTTTTAATTAATATGGTAATAACTGCAATCTATACAATTGGAGTGTTATCTGCGTTATATGCTGCTTTAATAGCTCCAGAAAGGGCAACAACTGCTATTATGGCATCGGGTCTTATAAATGGAATAGCTACAATTTTACTTATAATTTTTATTGACCCTAAAATATCTATTCTTGCTGATGACGTAATAAATCAAAAGGGAAGTTACCTTAATCTCAAGGGTGTATCTCTTATGATGGTTACTTCTCGGTTATTAGGAACGATTCTAGCCCAAGTGTTTTTTATTCCAGGGGCAGGATATATTGCGTGGTTTACTAAATTTATTGTCTAATAAATATCTGATTTCTAAACAACTAACGGGTGCGTTAGCTAAAGATCGGAGCTGTCTTTAAGGCAGCTTTTTCTTATGGAACTAAAGGGGCAGTTTAGTTCAAGAAGAATTCACACTTATTTCCGGAAATTATTGTTATAATAATACAGTTATGTTAAATAAAGGGGTGTTGAATTGATTGGTTGGTTAATTATTTTCTGTGAGATTGGATTTTGGGTGTTTGTTTTAGCAGGATTATTAGTTAGATATATTTTAAAGAAAAAGAAGCTTGGTACATTGTTGCTTATTTGTACGCCTATCGTCGATATCATTTTACTCATTGCTACTGTTTTAGATTTAAAAAATGGGGCAATTGCAACAACCGTACATGGACTTTCTGCCATTTATATAGGGGTAAGTGTAGCGTTTGGGCATCAGATGATCAAATGGGCGGATGCGCATTTCGCTTATAAATATGGAAATGGTGAAAAACCTATAAAAAAGAAAAGATTCGGATGGGAACATGCTAGACAGGAGCGTATAGGATGGTTCCGGCATTTTGTTTCTTGGTTAATAGGAGGATCTGTTTTAGCAGTGATGATCTTTTCGATTAATAATTCTTCTCAGACTCAAGCATTGCTTAATACTTTAAAATTATGGACATTGATCTTGGTTATTGATTTTATTATCAGTTTTAGTTATACCTTGTTTCCAAAAAAAGAAAGGTAAAGTTTTCTTTCCATCTTGAAAATAGTTGAAACGAATATGGTAAGAGGACTAGAAGATAAAAGAGTAAAGTCTCTTTTTTTAAGTAATGGAGGAGGTTAAGTGGAAGATGAAATATTGTCTTTATCCTGTTTCATATACACCTTGATGTAAATACAGTAGAGGAGGAATTGAATTTTAAAAAAGATTAGCATGCTTCCATTATTAATCTATTAAAAAAAAGCCAAAAAGTCACTCCAAAAACTGAAGCTCCTTTTTCAACTAAAAGGTGCTTTACTTCAATAAGAAAGGTTGCTGAGGCAGCCTTTTTCTTTATGGAACTATCGGGGCAGGTTAGTTAATTAAGGAACAACATGTTTTTTTGAAGGAATACCTTGCATTATAAGGTAATGTAAAATATATTTATACCAAGAGGTGGTAAAATTGGAAATTAATAAGGAAGTCTTGAAAGGTCATATAGACACTCTCATCCTTTCTCTTTTACATAGGAGGGATATGTACGGCTATGAATTAGCCAAAATCGTTCGAGAAAAGAGTGATGACCAATTTGAATTAAAAGAAGGTACGCTTTATCTATCTTTAAAGAGATTAGAAAAGAATGAATGGGTTTCTTCTTACTGGGGGGATGAACAAGGACCAGGAGGAAGAAGAAAATATTACAAGCTTACAGCCATGGGTGAAGAAGAATTTGAAAAAAAGCGTTCGGAATGGAAATTTGTAAAAAAATTAATCGATACGTTTTTGGAAGGGGGAGAAAAGAGTGAAGCAAATTGAAGAGTATGTTAATTCTGTTTATCGAAATGTTGATGGTGATAAAAATGAAATTGACGAATTAAAAGAGGAAATGCAATCGCATTTATTAGAGGCTGCCTATGAGTTAAAAGAAAAGGGAGTATCGGAAGAAGAAGCGAGCAGAATGGCTATTGAAAACTTCGGAGATAAAAAACATATGATTAAAGGATTATCAGAATTTTTTAGTGTACAAAAGAGATTTGCTCGTTATATCTTATTATTTTCATTGGTTTCACTTGTGCTAGGAGCTATCATTTTTGTAAATACCTCCTTAGAAATATATAATTTCAAGGAAGAAAGAAGCATCATCATGAACGATGTGTTAACCATTGTAGGTGATGATGATGTGATTTCTGACTCCAAAAAAGAGGATATTCAAACTCTTTTCGACGAACATAAGGATCATTTGAATTATCTTGCAATATTTAACACAGAAGAGAACGCTCAATTAAAAGATTGGTTGAAAGAATTTAATATAACACAAAAACCTTCTACCACTTACCCCATTGAATATCAGTATGCAACATTTATGATTGAAGATCCGTATGAAATTTTTAATAAAGAAGGAATTGTTAGCGATAATTATGATTTAGGAACAGTGGCGAGTACAAAGGATAATTGGATTGTTCAATATGAATATAAGGATACCTACCAGAATGTTATTGAAGCAAATAATTCATGGGCATTAGGAGATTACATGGATATTTTTCAGCTGCCGATTTTGTTCTTTGTAGTGTTTGGGGTTCTAATTATTGTTTGGGGATTCTTAAAAAAATATCATAAAACATATTTAAAAGGACTTATAAACTGAATTTCTTAATGAACTAACGGGTGGTTTAGTTCAATAAGGGAGGTTGCTGAAGCAACCTTTTTTTTATGCAACTAAAGGGGCAGGATAGTTCAATAAGGAAATGGAAACATAACCCAATATATCGGTCTTTATGCTATAGTTAAATAGACATATAGAGTATAGTGATGAAAAAAGCCGTTATTATATTTTATTAATTCAATAATAAAAAGGTGGTGAGATAAATGATGGTTTTTGTACCAGGAGTCTAAACAGTTATAGCTGCTAATTCTATTTTACAATGGTTTCGTAAACATAAGGGGACTAGAAGGGGTTGCTTAGGGGATTCTCTATGTCCTTTCAATTTGTTTTGCGATTTTATCGTTAATTATGGCAAAAAGGCCATCAAAGGCACGATAAAAAGAGCTTATTATTTCTTGAACTACCAGGTGCTTAGTGCAATAAGGATTATCAAAATTAATCAATATCCATCACATTAAATAAGAGCATGTTTTGATCAATCGTATATTTGGATTACATTAAGCAGAAAGGAATTAAAGGAATTAGATGAAAAATATAAAGAAATTAATAAAATATATCGGAGTAATTATTATATTAGTACTAATCATAGCACTTTTTTCCCCTACATGGACTCCGCATATAAAAGGTGATAACAGTATAAGTGCATTAGAACAAGTAGAGATAAATGGAAGTAGTCATGAAATTATGATACGTGGCAATGATAAGGATAATCCAGTTATTATTTTTGTACATGGAGGACCCGGATGTCCGGAAATACCATATGCCGATAAATACCAAGACTTATTGGAAACCAATTTTACGGTTGTTAATTACGACCAAAGAGCAAGTGGAAAATCATATCATTTTTTGGAGGACTATTCTAATCTTTCATCAGACTTACTGGTAGAGGACTTATTGGCTATGACCGATTATATATCAGAACGTCTTGGCAAAGAAAAGGTAATACTAATTGGTCATTCTTATGGTACATATATTGCAATGCAAGCTGCCTATAAAGCCCCTGAAAAATATGAAGCATATATTGGTATTGGACAGATGAGTGATACAACAGAAAGCGAGATTGACAGTTTGAACTACAGTATTAATCAGGCTCAAAATGTTGGTAATACGGATGATGTTTTATATTTACAAGGGTTAACTGAAAAAATCAAAAATGGCGATACGTTTACCCCACGAAATTATGTTATGAAATATGGTGGGGCTTCAAGACTTATTGATAACCCCGATGGTGATAACATAGGTATTTTATTGAGTAGTGAGTATAACTTATTAGATGTAATCCGTTATAACTATGGGTTATCCTATTCTCAAAAGACTTTGTTAAAGGAAGTATTAAAAAATCCATTACCTACTATAGTAACGAAACTTAAATTACCGTGCTATTTTATCATGGGTAAATATGACTATATGACTTCATCTAATGCAGCAAAAAAATATTTTGATATGATTGAAGCAAATAAAAAAGAATTTATTACTTTTGAACAATCAGCTCATTATCCACAATTTGAAGAGAAGGAAAAATTTTATGAATGGATGTGCGATACATTCATAAAATAAATATAAATAAATAGGGTAGCTTTTTTCTTACCTTGAAAGAGAGATTGTGAAGGATTGTACTTAAACTAACGGGTGCGTTAGCTGAAGATCGGAGCTGTCTTTAAGACAGCTTTTTCTTATGGAACTAAAGGGGCAGGTTAGTTGAAGAACATTATTTCTAATAAATCCATTATTTGTTAATATAGAGGTAACTAATGATTTGCTTTTGAAATAAAAATGAGGGGGAATACAATGAAACGAATGCCATTCGAACAACCAACCGACCATTATGATGAAAAGGTTTTTTCAATAGATGAACAACTTTGTGCATTATTAAAACAACGTAAGGAAATTTCAAATAATGATCCAGGTTTTCCACCTCATAAAAATATCTCAAATTGGGCAAAAAGGTTCGGACTGTACGAAGATTTGTTAAATTCGGTATTCGGTACATTGAGAAATGATGAAGAATTTAGACCACGTGTTGAACCAAAAGATTTTAGACGGCATTTACCCATCTTAAAATCAGTTGATAAAGGTGAATATTTATATACCGTAACTTTTATTCGGCAATATCAGAATGCAAGCGTGGTTCATCTTAATATCGATTGGGATTCGACGAAGGAGTCACCATACGACGGGCATCAACACAATTTTTTCGAATTGTTTTTAGGAGAACAATATGATTGTCGATGGGATACTGGAAGTGGTTCAACAGGACAATTCGTATATAGTTTTATCGTGTCTCCGCCGTTACCTGACGATATTTCAGGACTTGATTTAGTTTTTAGAGAATATAGCGTGCCTTTTGGGGACAAACCCACAGGTCTAGAGATTTCAATGCATTTGTAATAATTTCTAAAGAGTGATTTACTTCATTATTGGGAGATATTGGAAGCCTCCCTTTCTTAATTGTGCGTTTGCTGAAGATTGGAGCTGTCTTTAAGGCAGCTTTTTTTATAGAACTAAAGGGGGAGGTTAGTTGAATAAGGAAATATTTGGATTGAGGTAGATATAAGTAGAAAAGTTAAGAATAAGGGGTGATTTTTTGGAGAAAAATATTGGGGATGTAGATTTTTTTAAACAAGTAGTAAAAAGACTTTGCAAAAAAAAGAAACCTTAATTGAAATCATCGAGAACGTAATGGTTATTAGCATTAAGAATCATTTAAAAGATGGAGTAGACTTAGATTGTTTTAATATTTTAAACCTTATTTACCGAACAATTGGACCTTTAGAAGAGAGCTGAACAAACAAGAAATAGAATTATTGAGGCTTATGCAGAGTGCATTTTATTTTGATTATAGCAATGAAATGAATACCATTTGGCGATGAATTATTTACTAAGTTTTTAATGTTTTTACTGATATATGCAAAGTTACCAGTACACTAATAAAGTAATAAGGTTTATTTCAGTAAAATAAGGTATATTATATTTGTTGAATAGATTCTCTTTAAAGACAAGAAAAGTAGGTGAACAAAGTGGGAAAATATCAATTGGATACCAAAGGTAAGGTAGCTGTGACAAAGTTTCATGAAAAACAGAAGCCTGCCAAATTTGATAAAAAGCAGCAACTTGAAAAAATACGTGCGGAGTATTTGAAAAAGAAGCAAAAACAAACAGATAAATAATATGAATGAAAACATAGGAAGACTAAAATCTCCCTATGTTTTTCTTATTCGAAGTTCTTTTAGAGTTTATTATTCCCATAAATTTCAGATTCGGTGACAAAAAACTCGTCATCAGATATCCATTCCTCACTAAAAATTTCAGTAGCAGAATCAATAGACCAGCCGTTATTTTGGATACACCAGTAATCTCCAACAGAAATTTTTAAAACATTTGGATACTCACTTGGCTTAGGTAGCTGAATAAAAAGATAAGTCTCGATCTTTTCAGCAAGATACTTTCTCAACACCCCACACTCAAAGAAAGTCAGGGAATACCAATGCGCTGAATTTACTTCTAATAACTTAAAGGTAAACCAATGAGTAAACCTATAAAAAACCTACTATATCAACGTTTATATGTTAAAAGGTTTACAGGTTTATGCAATTATTGAATTCTTATATAAAAAAATAGATAGATGATGAGTTAGAGTTAGCCTTAGACAAAATTAGCTTATCAATCATCATTAGAAAGTTTGAAAATCGCTTAGAATGGTTTTCTGAACACACAAAGCTGATTAATAAGCATAGATGGAATGTAGCAAGCTACCAGCGTTTAGCTTAAAAGCTTTTATTGCTAGTAGTTTTCTTACCACAGCTAAACATTTCTGATATGCTCCAATAAAAAATAAAGCAACGCATTCCAATATAGAAACGGCTGCTTTAATTCATACTTTCAATTTTACGCTTGACGAGTTTTTTATAAAAATGGCTACGGTTTTGGTTACGTTTCTAAATAGTTGTAAATCAACTCTAGTCAAATGCGATAGTTAAGAAACATTGTATTCATCGTAAGAACTAATATAGAATAATTTAAAATAATTGGGAAAATATACCTCAAATAAATAAACTGCAATCTATTAAATTGTTGATATATCAATGTTTCTAACGTGTTTTTTGATGAATTTATAAACTTAGTTACGTTATTGATTACGTTTTTCCCAATTTTCTGTATATGGTGCAAACAAAAACAAGAAAATAGGTAAGTTATTCATCGTTCAAATTTTATGGGGCTGGAAACTGCTCCATTTTCTAATGGAACTAAAGGGGCAGGATTGCTTAAGAAGGATTATTACCCTTTTTTGTGGAATTAGTTTGCTTTTATAAGGGGAGGTATCTGGTGAAAAAAATTGTCATTATTGGTTCGGGGGGTTCTGGAAAATCCACTTTGGCAAAGCAGTTAGGCGAAAAGTCAAAAAGAAATGTTTATCATCTTGATGCATTATTCTGGAAACCTAATTGGATAGGTGTTCCAAGAGATGAACAAAGAAGAGTTCAAAAAGAATTAGTTAAAGAAGAAGAATGGATAATTGATGGGAACTATGGTGGGACAATGGAGATAAGACTTAATGCAGCAGATACAATAATCTTTCTCGATATTCCGAGAACAATTTGCGTCTTTCGTGCATTTAAAAGAATGCTTCAATATCGAAATAAAACAAGACCAGATATGGGAGAGGGTTGCGAAGAAAGGTTTTCCTTTGAGTTTTTTAAATGGATATGGGAATATCCCAAGACGAAAAGACCTAAAATTTTAGAGAGACTTGATCAGTTGTCTAAAGATAAAGAAGTTATTATCTTAAAATCACCAAAAGAAGTTCAATATTTTTTGGAAAAAGTGCAATAACTATAACTTTTTGTTTAGCTAACAGGTGCTTTAACTGAAGATCGGAGCTGTCTTTAAGGCAGCTTTTTCTTATGGAACTAACGGGGCAGGTTAGGTCATTAAGAATCTAATGAAATATATGGTATAATATGTAATAAATATACATAAGACCTAACAAGGGAGAGTTATTAATGTTTCCAATATTAGAGACAGAAAGACTAATACTAAGAGAAATAAAAAAAGAGGATGCAGAAGGTATTTTCGCTTGTTTTTCTAACAACAATGTAACACGTTATTATGGGCAAGAAACATTACGGAGTATAGAACAAGCAGAGAAGTTCGTTGATTTCTTTTCAAAAAACTACGATGAACAAAGAGGCATACGCTGGGGGATTGAAAGAAAAGAGACCAAAGGTATAATTGGAACAATTGGCTTTAATGCTTGGTTGCCTAAACATAAAAGAGCAGAAATAGGGTATGAAATCCATCCAGAGCAGTGGAGAAAAGGATATACTTCAGAAGCAATAGCTAAAGTTCTTTCATATGGCTTTGATGTTATGGATTTAACTCGTATAGGTGCTGTTGTATTTATTGACAATGAAGCATCTAATAATTTACTAATTAAAATTGGTTTTCAAAAAGAGGGAGTTTTGAAGAAATATATGTATCAAAATGGTGAAGCACACGATACCTATGTCTATTCATTACTCGAAAGTAATAATTAATTAAAGTTCTTCAGCCAACAGGTGCGTTCGTTTAACAAAGGGTTGCTGCGGCAGCCTTTTTCTAATGGAACTAAAGGGACAGGTTAGTGGAATAACTGAAAACTAAAGGGACATTTGTTAATGTTATAGAAGTGAAAAGATAAAAGTTGAGGTAATATATGGATGAAATTATAAAAACTCTTCGAGACAGAATAAAGTTTTTAAAAAACGCCACTAAAATTGAAAAACTATCAAAAGGGTACTCTCCCGATAAAAAATATGTGGTTTATGTTGATGATAACAAATTTTTGTTACGGGTATATGATATGGTGGGGCATGAAAAGAAGAAGGCAGAGTTTCAAATATTGAACAAAATGAAACAGTATAATGTTCAATCATCACAACCGATTGATATAGGTATTATTGAAGCGTTAAACGCCGGTTATAATATTTACTCTTATATCGATGGTATAGATGCAAAAGAGGCAATACATACACTTAAAGAAGAAGAACAATATAAAATTGGAATGGAAGCAGGTATACAACTATCGAGGATGCATTTATATGAAGCTCCTTCAACAGTTAAAAACTGGTATGAACGAGCGATGGATAAGCATTATAGATATCTAAATGCTTACAAATCTTGTGGAATAAAGATTAAAAATGAAGAAAAGATTATTGATTTTATTGAAAAGAATAAACATCATGTAAAATATCGTTCCAATCACTTGCAGCATGATGATTTTCATCTGGAGAATATTATTGTGAATGATAAGCAGTATGCTGGTGTAATTGATTTTAATAATTTTGATTGGGGGGACCCATATCATGACTTTGTAAAAGTAGCATTATTTCAAAGGGAATTAAGCGTTCCATTTTCAATTGGACAAATTGAAGGATATTTTGTTGGTAGTGTTCCTGAAGATTTTTGGATGCTTTATTCTATCTATACGGGAATGGTTATCTTTTCATCAGTTGTATGGTCTTTACGATTTGCACCAGACAATTTAGATGCAATGATAACACGATTATACGTTGTGTTGGAAGACCACAAAGATTTTGAATTACTAAAACCTACATGGTATGAACCAAATAAGTTATTAAACTAACAGGTGCTTTAATAAGGGAGGTTGCTGCGGCAGCCCTTTACTTATGGAACTAAAGGAGCAGTTTAGTTAATCAAGGAAAATAAAAGAGAATAGTAGAATAAGCTTTTACTATTTAATTGGGGGATACTTGTATGATAAAAAAGATTTATGTTGTTAGACATTGTGAAGCACAGGGCCAATCTTCTGAAGCACGATTAACAAAAAAAGGATTGAAACAAGCGAAATATTTATCTGAATTTTTCTCCAATACTAAAATTGACCGAATCATATCAAGTCCATTTTTACGTGCTATTCAATCAGCAGAACCAATAAGTAAGAAAAAAAACTTGAAAATAGAGATTGATGAACGTTTGTCAGAACGCACACTAAGTACAACGGACTTACCTGACTGGTTTGAAAAACTTAAAGCAACGTTCAATGATATGGAGTTGAAATTTGAAGGAGGAGAGTCGAGTCAAGAAGCAATGAACCGAATAGTAAACGTTGTAGGTGAAGTGTTTAAAAGTGAAACTGAAAACACAATAATCGTTACTCACGGAAATTTAATGTCTTTACTGCTAAAGAATTATAATAATAACTTTGATTTTGAATGTTGGAAGAATCTTAGTAATCCTGACGTCTTTCAATTAACTTTTACAAAAAATGATGTAAATATGGAACGTATATGGCAAGAAGAAACAATAATAAATATTTGATTAGGCGTATTATTTTGTTCAACTAACAAGGGATTTAATCAATAAGGGAGTTGCATGGCAGCTCTTGTTCTTATATTTGTGAAGGATGTACTTAAACTACCATGAAAATAGACTTCTGGAATTTAGGGGAAAAGGCAATACTTAAGAAGACGCAGCTCATTGTTTTTTTAAAAAGGGGAGAGCGCCTAATTTACTGATTTATTGTAGGTAAGTGGACTGAATTTAAGATGCTTCAGGTTCTTGTAACGTAACTGTGTATCCTAAACTTTCAAGTCTTCTTAGTGAGTGCCGAAAAATTGATTGTTGTCTCTGCTTATCAAAGTAGTCTTCGCCTAAGTCTACATACATTTCTTTTCGAGTTAAGAGATAATAGGAGATACGTAACATGGCATGAGCGACTACTATTCCTGCTCGTTTCTTACCTTTTCGTGATGCTGTACGCCTATACAGTGCTCCGAGATAGTTTTTAGATCCTCTTACAGAATGAGCTGCTTCTGTTAATGCTGATCTCAAATACTTGTTTCCTTTTTTTGTTTTAGCCGATTTTCTTTTTCCCGCACTTTCGTTATGCCCAGGAACTAGTCCTGCCCAAGAACACATATGAGCTGCACTTGGAAACTGTTTCTTAATATCAGTCCCAATTTCAGATAAAATTTGCTCAGCCATTCTTGTAGCTATGCCAGGAATAGAGTCTAATCGTTCCACATCTTCTTGATAGGAGCTTACTCTTTCCTCGACCTCTTGGTCGAGCATCTCGATTTGCTCTGTTAAAAAATCAATATGCTTTAAAATGGTTTTTAACATGAGGCGTTGATGCGAATTGATATAACCTTTAAGGGCGAGTTCTAGTTCATCTTTCTTCTTTTTCATTGTGCGTCGAGCAAAGTTTGCTAGTTTTTCAGGGTCTTCTTCACCTTCGGCAATTGCGTTAAGCATGTCACGAGCCGAAACACCCATAACGTCTGAAACCACTGAGCCTAGCTTAATATTTGCGCCCTCTAACACTTTTTGGATGCGATTATGTTGTCTAGCACGTTCTTCAATGATACTTCTACGGTACCGAACTAGTTCACGTAGTTCCCGTTGATTTCGATCTGGAATGTAACTAGCTTTTAGAAGTCCATGACGAAGAAGTTTGGCAATCCATTCTGCATCTTTAACATCTGTTTTACGCCCTGGCACTGCTTTCATATGTTGAGCATTCACAACTAAAAACTCAATCTCTTCAGCTTCTAATAAATTAACAATAGGTTTCCAATATACACTGGTACTCTCCATGGCAACATGAGTACAGTTATTCTGTTTAATCCAATCCACTAACTGAATTAGAAAAACAGTTTTTGTTGAAAACGTTTGAATCTCCTTTCCTTCTGGTGTCATAATACATGCAGTAATATTGTCCTTATGGACATCCATACCACATGCTCTTTCAATGACTACTTCCATTGAAAACATCCTTTCTACGGCTCTCAATATAATTGGAGGCTGGTGCAAAAACCAGAATAGGATTAATCTACCATGTGTGCTTCCCGTAAGGGAGCGACAGTCAGTGGTGCACCTTGGTCGTTGGAGTCAGACTAACGGATGGGCTCTAACGCACCATAGTTCATCGACCTTCCTCTCCCAGCCGTAGAATCAGTATTGACCGTTCTGAACCATTTTCATTCTCTGTGGTGAAGCGCTGATTTTTGCGCTTCATGGATGGCTAACGGGTGCATTAGCTGAAGATCATAGCTGTCTTTTAGGCAGCTTTTTCTTATAGAACTAAAGGGCAGGATAGTTAAAGAGTGCTGTTTGACCTTTGTTCAGCAATTGGGCCATGTTCTTGAATAAGAGAAGAGATTAATCGTAAGAATCGAACTATAAGTTATTCAATTAACGGGGGCAGGATAGCGCAATATTTTGCTTGCAGTTATAATGTTCAAAAACGGATATTTACTGGCTCCAATTCATATGATGTTTACCAGTGACCTGTGTCGAAATATTCTAAAAAGGGAGGTAAGGTGTGTAATGAAGGATCCTAATAAGATTTACAACACTGCGGTAGAGGGAACTTTGGAGGTGATTGGAGGAAAGTGGAAACCAGTAATTCTCTTTCATCTAACATTTGGAAAGAAACGTAACAATGAATTGAAAAGCTTGATACCCGCAATTACTCAAAAAATGTTAACGCAGCAACTTCGGGAGCTTGAAGAGGAAGGCGTCATCTTGCGCATTTCTTACAATCAGGTTCCACCAAAAGTCGAATATGAGTTAACAGACTACGGCTGGAGTCTAAAGGAGATCCTTCATCTGATGTGTAGGTGGGGGGATTTGCATATAGAGAGAAAGTACGGGGGAAGGGCTACCGTTCTAGCCAATCCACAGCTTGAAGACGTACATGACATATAAGAAGCCGACCTAATTTACAAGGCCGGCTTTTCGTTTATGGGATAACTTTACGTTTGCGGAAGTCGTCGAAGATGTTCATAAACATCGCTTCGGTATCGACGTATTCGTGAAAACCTAAGCGACGGGCCTTAGTTCCGTCGGCGAAGAAATCGTAATCCCAAGAGAACACGAAATCACCAAATCGCCAGGAGGATACGTCTTTATAGGAATGCCGAGCAAGCCCATGATTCTTGACCATTTTGTTCCAAAGTTGCTCCTTGTCCGCCATGACAACGTCAAGTGGCATCTGAAGCGGAGGCGCCGTCTCCAAGCCGAAGTAGTGAGCGATCTTCGGCCATAATTCATTCCAACGGAACAGATCGCCGTTCGTGATGTTGAATGCCTGATTAGCACAACGCTCGTCTGTCGCCGCCCATACTGTTGCCTTCGCGAGAAGCCCCGCATCTGTCATCTCCAAGAGGCTGTCATAAGCACCCGGTTTGCCCGGAAACCGTAGCGGAAGTCCAAGCTCCTTCGAAATTGAGGCGTAGATCGCAATAACCATGGCGAGGTTCATCGGATTTCCAAGCGAGAAACCGCAGACTACAGAAGGACGGAGCGCCGACCAAGTCCAAGCCTTACCTTTTTGCCTTTGTTCTAAGAAATCTTGCTGATCGATATTGAACTCGGGTGGCATATGGTTAGCGTCTGTCTCACGAGCAGGGGTCTTGAACGGGCCGAGATGTGCGCCGTATACCTTGTATCCCTGCATCAAACTGACATGTTCTAAACCCGACGCGATTGGTTCTATCGCCTCTACGGTATTCACTAGCATGGCGAGGTTGGGCGGAACAAGTTCGGCCCAAGTTGGACGGTCCTGATAGGCGGCATAGAAGATGTGTGTTACCTCAGTTAAACTGTTTAGCTTCTCGCGGGTGTCGTCTATATTGAGTAGATCTGCAGCCACATACCGGACACGGCCGACAGACTCTCCGCCTCGACGCGATACGCCGATCACGTCCCAGTCAGGGAGAGTAATGAGGTGATCAATAAGGTTGCGTCCGATAACACCATTTGCGCCTACGACCAAGGCGACTTTGCGTGTTGTTTGAGATTCATTATTCATAATGTTTCAGCTCCTTCTGTATTGTGCTTTGTTCACTGTTATTTTGCATCAAGAAACCACACTTGAGAAGTACGCACTTTGAAGTACCATAAGAACTTTTTTGTAATCCAGCAGTGCTCTTAAGACAAATATTTTGTATTAATAACATCAAAAAAGCCATCATTTTAAAATAATGCTAGTTTACTAAATTGTTATATAATCCTCTCACTTCTCTTATTCGTTCTTGCGCTAACGGGTACGTTAGTAAAATAACTTAGAAGCCATTTTTGAAGCTCTTTCATATTTTTCAATCTTTCGCAATCGGGCCATATAATTGAAAAGCACGTTTTAAAAAATCTTGAATTAGGTGAGATTGTGAAGAAATGTACTTAAACTATCGGGGCAGTTTAGTTCAATAGGCAGGGAAATATTGAAGGTGTAATGAAATAGAAATTTAAGGAGAAAAGGATGACGAAAAAGAAGAAAACATTAAAAAAAACAAAGGGTAAAATAATACAAGGTAAGACAACAGAAGATAGATTTAAAGAAATACATGGAATGACTATTCAGGAATGGAACGCAAAGCAAGAAGAAGAATTTAAAGCTAAAACAGGAATGACTTACGATGAATGGTATGTAAATCAAGTAAAAACAACGACACCGATTGAATTTATTAAAGAACCCAAAGGTACTATTACAGAAGAAGATGTAAAGTTAATTAAGGATTTGCAAGAATTGGGACTGAAAGATGAAGTAATAATCGTTTTACTGCATTATGTTATAGTGGTCAGTAGAATCGGAATGGTACACTCCTTGGTTAAAGAATTGGGTAAAAGTTGGCACGAAAACAATCTAACTACTGTTGAAGAAGCTTTTGTCTTTGTTAGGGATGAACAGAAAAAATACAAAGAATCACCAGGGAAAAATTACTGATATGGTCGTAATTAGAAATTTATTCTTTAAGTAACGGGTGCGTTAGCTTAAGATCGGAGCTGTCTTTAAGGGCAGCTTTTTCTTTATGGAACTATCGGGGTATGTTAGTTCCATAAAGATTTGGATTTTTATGGTATAATTTTAAAGGTTGCAACGGATCCTGTATCATGCTCACCCTTCAGTCACCTTGCTCTATATCATTACCGAACAAGATACAAATAACGTATTGAAAATATTAGTGTTTTTCACTGAAGTTTTGTTTCATTCGTAGTGATCGTTATAAATTACAAAAAAGGACGATTTATTATGTCTAAAAAAATAGTAATTATTCTAGGAGCATTTATATTAACTCTACTTACTTTAAATAACCCTTTAACTGTTATGTGGGAAACCTCTGGAGTATTTGAAGTTTGGAGTTTTTGGATTATAGTTCTTGTTCTATTTTTCTATTTATGATTCTGTTCTACATCACCTTTTTTAGATCCGTGGGCTGCCATTTGGCCTTTTTTGCTTAAACGGGTGCGTTAGCTGAAGATCGTAGCTGTCTATAAGGCAGCTTTTTCTAAGGGGCAGGATAGTTCAAGAGTGTATATGGAGTTGTTCAACAATTGGGCCACTTTATTGAAGATGGGTCTTGTTTAGAATGAGTATATTTGAAATAATTGGAGCTTGATAAAAAAGAAAGAGTTTTTTTGTAGGTGGTGATTCGTTCGTGGAGAGTGTTTTCGTAAAGTTAATTTTAATGTTATCCGTTTTTGGACTTTTTCTCTTTTTCATTAATAAAGTTTTGAGAAAATGGCTTAATGTTGAAAAGAAAAAATTGTTTTCCTATGGCCATGTAAATGATAAACACAAAAAAATTGATTGGACAATTAGAATCATTTTTATTGTCTTTTTGTTTATCGGTTTTTTCACTAACGTCAAACGTGAACCTTTAGAACATATTTGGTTTTTGGAAACGCATATCCTTTTGTTTGTTTTTATAATTGCATCTGAAACAGTTAGAGTAATTATGGAGAAGAGATATGCTGAAAATAGAAATGATTATATTTTTTCAACTATTCAATTAGTGATAATATCAATATTTTTACTTTCAGTGTTTACGACTGATTTTTTTGGGTTGTTGAAATGGTAAAAAATCTATCTTCAGCAATCGTGCGCGATTCTTGAATAAGGTTCGCTTTTCTTATAGAACTAATGGGTGCGTTAGCTGAAGATCGGAGCTGTCTTTAAGGCAGCTCTTTTCTTATGGAACTAAAGGGGCAGAATAGTTGGACAAACAGGAATTGGTTTACGGATATAGAAAGTCATAGTTGGGAGGTATATATAGATGTCAAACCATGAAAACGAAGAGATGCTAACAGGAGGGAATGTTTCTAATGTTTGCCATTCGGGAGATACAGTGCGACGGGAATTAAAGCCAGATAGTCCCAAAATTCATAAGCTATTAAAGCATTTGGAGAACAAAGGTTTCAGTTATGCACCAAAGTTTTTAGGTGTTGATGAAAAAAGAAGAGAGATATTATCATTTATTGAAGGAGAAGCGGGTAATTATCCTTTAAAGGAATACATGTGGTCTGATGATGTCTTAATGGATATAGCGAAAATGCTCCGTCTTTATCATGATTCTGTCAGTGATTTTTCATTTGATGGTAGCTGGGAATCGATAGATAACACCCCCCAACAATTTGAGGTACTATGCCATAATGATTTTGCAATGTACAACATTATTTTTAATCATAAAAGACCAATAGGCATTATTGATTTTGATGTTGCTGGACCTGGTCCAAGACTTTGGGACATAGCTTATACTCTTTATACTTGCGTTCCCTTAAGCAGATTTTATCTTTCTGAAACAGGTGAGAAAGTTTATTATAATTCATTACAGCATGCTAACCGTATAAAACGAAGAGTTAGATTGTTTTTTGAATCTTACGGTGAGGGAATAGAAGAAAATTATTTGGAAATGGTATTGCTGCGATTAGAAGGTTTATGTAAAACCATTACAAGAAAAGCCAGGGAAGGTGATATTCCTTTTCAAAAAATGATTGCTGAAGGGCATCTTAAACATTATCAAAATGATATCAATTTCATTCGACAACATGGAAAAGAGTGGATTTAAGGGTAGGTTTTTGTTGAACTAACCGGTGCTTTACTTCATTGACAGAAGCTGATCAGCAGCTCCTTTTTGCAACAAACGGGGCAGGTTAGCTTGAGGAAGGAAAAGCGAGTATTTGGGATGTTTTTATAATGGACAGTAAAAAAGGGGAGTGGAAAATGGAAAGTGAATCTTCGTTAGAAGAACATTTACGTCAACTGGAAGAGAAGTTGTTAAAACCAGAAATTCGTACATCCAAAAAAGAGCTTAATAATTTACTTGCAGACAATTTTTTTGAATTTGGAAGTTCTGGTAACGTCTTGTACAAAGATGAGGGGATTGGTGAAGAAGGAATAGGTGAGGTAAAGATGACATTGAGTGATTTTGAAATACATCCATTGTCTGAAGAAATAGTGTTAACTACCTACCGAATATTTAACGAAGGTAAAAAACAACATTCATTGCGAAGTTCAATTTGGAAATTTAGAGATGGAAGATGGAAAATGTTCTTTCACCAAGGTACAAAAACAACTCCTTCGCTTTAGTTACTTAATGAACTAACGGGTGCGTAGCTTAAGATCGGAACTGTCTTTTAGGCAGTTTTTTCTTTATGGAGCTATCGTAATTGTACATCCTTCACAAAGTAAGAAAAAAAGCCAACCTCTACTGAAACTATGCTCCATTTTTCGAAAGTATAAAAAAGTGCCTATGCTGCTATTAGGCGGCCCCGGTATTGTACCGGGGCCATTTTCTTTAGTCCCCATTGATAACGACACTCATTGTATTCTTCTATAACTCAATTAACTTCTTCCTTCACATCCGTTAAATTAGTTTTTTACGTTTTCAGCCAATTAACATTAGTATGCCTGAAAATACCCGAATGTTAGATGTTATGAATATTAAACGAATGAATAAAAATATTCCCTTTTAAAAAAAATGGTTTACAACAATTCATTTTGTTGGTAACATTTGTTTTAATAAATAATTTGAAAAATTCAGTTATTTATCGTTTGGAAACTTAAAAACTAAAAAGGAGAGATAAATAAAATGGAGGCAACTGATTACAAATTAAAACCGAAAGTAAAAAAATTCTTGGAAGAATCTATAGGTCTATATATTAATGGAGAATACGTACCAGCGGTTGGTGGAGAAACATTCGATGTCATTAACCCTGCTACTGAAGAGGTAATTGCACAAGTTAGCGAAGCACAAACTGAAGACATCGATATTGCCGTGCGAGCTGCAAGAAAAGCATTCGATGAAGGTGAATGGCCGGAAATGAAAGCGGCTACACGTTCGCACCTTCTTTATAAGTTCGCAGATCTTTTGGAAGAAAACCGTGAAGAGCTTGCGCAACTCGAGTCCCTTGATAACGGTAAGCCATATAAAGTCGCATTAACAGATGACGTTGATGGTTCAATCCAACACTTCAGATATTATTCGGGTTTCGCAACGAAAATACAAGGAAAAACGACACAAGTATCACCAGAATATGTGAATTACACTGTTCATGAACCTGTCGGGGTTGTAGGCCAGATTATCCCTTGGAACTTTCCTCTTTTGATGGCTGCTTGGAAGCTGGGATCGGCTCTGGCTGTTGGTTGTACAGTGGTTATTAAACCGGCAAGTGAAACACCACTTTCTCTACTCTATATAGCAAAACTGTTCAAAGAAGCTGGTTTTCCGGACGGCGTTGTTAACATCACTCCTGGCTCCGGTAGAGTTGCTGGAGAAGCAATTATCACTCATAAAATGGTGGACAAATTGTCGTTCACTGGATCAACAGCTGTCGGAAAAGAAGTCATGAAGAAAGCTGCAGATCAAATCAAAGGAGTCACGCTAGAGCTAGGTGGTAAATCACCTGCAATCATCCTGGAGGACGCCAACCTAGAAGAAGCGATTGAAGGGGCATTCAATGGCACGATGTACAACCATGGACAAAACTGTAGTGCTTGTACACGTATCTATGTTCATCGTAAACATTACGAACAGGTAGTGCAGGCATTGGCAGAACGTGTGAACATGTTGAAACTGGGCCCAGGAATGGATCCGGAAACAGATATGGGTCCCCTCGTCTCAGCAAAACAGCAACAAGCTGTTCTTGGCTACATCGAGCAAGGAAAAAGAGAAGGCGCACGTCTTGTTACGGGAGACGAAAATGCATTTAATAAAGGCTATTTTGTTCCACCAACGATTTTTGCGGATGTAGAAGATGACATGGCCATTGCGCGTGAAGAAATCTTTGGTCCAGTAATGTCGGTTTTGGTTTTTGATACGGTTGAAGAAGTTATTAAAAGAGCAAATGATAGCGATTATGGTTTAGCAGCTAGTATTTGGACAGAAAATATCAAAACCGGTCACTATATTTCCCGTAAACTGCAAGCGGGGACAGTTTGGATTAATGATGTTGGTCTTGAATGGGAGTCAATGCCGTTTGGCGGTTACAAACAATCTGGTATTGGACGCGAAATGGGCGGGGAGTATGGCTTAGAGAACTACACGGAAGTGAAAAGTGTGTATGTGAATCTTAAACAAAAGTAGACTGGGAGATTTTAAAATCATGCAAGTCTGTAAAAACTACACACCACCTATATAGATAGATGTAGCTTTTCCATGTGTTTTATCAAGGTTCAAGAAATCAATTGGTAGAAAATCTTTTTAACATGTATGAGGAGGAGAAATATATGTATAAACCATTTGGAATGATTCCAGCTTTACCTACACCTATGAATGAGGATAACAGTATTGATTATAAGGGGCTTGAACAAATAATAGAACATTTGATAAATGGAGGAATGAACTGTCTTTTAGTGGGAGGAAGTACTGGAGAATACTCACTAATGAGCATGGAAGAGCGAAAAGAAGTAATTAAATTTGTGTGTGAAACATCAAACGGTAGATTACCAGTTATGGCGGGTACAGGATGTCATCGAACAGAAGATACAATTGAACTTACTCAATACGCAGCCGAAGTTGGTGCAGATTGTGCCTTGGTCATTAATCCTTATTATATGACAACTAGTAGACAGGGAATTATTGATCATTACAAGGCAGTGGCGGAAAACTCCAGCATTGGGATTGTCATCTATCATTATCCAGATGCTACAGGTGTTGAACTTGATCCAGAATTAATTAATGAAATAAGTCAAATAGATGGAATCGTTGGCATTAAAAATACTGCTGATGGACAGCATACTTCTAAACTTATTGCATTGACAAAAGACAATCCTAACTTTGCGGTACTTACTGGATTTGAACATTTAATCTTACCTACATTAGCATTAGGGGGACATGGTGCTGTTGGATTAGTCCACAACCTGGCTCCGAAAAAAATAGCAAAACTATATGATTTGATCGTAAATGAAAACAACTTAAAAGAAGCAACTAAATTAAATCAGCAATTGTTGGATTTATATAATGTTATTGAAGAAGAAACGATTCCAGGAACATTAAAGGCAGGCTTGGAAGCACTAGGATTACCAGGAGGATCAAGTAGATTACCACTAGTGCCTGCTTCCGAAAAGTTCAAATCAAAGATTGAAACAATATTAAATGAATTAGGGGAACTAAGGTTGAAACAACATTAATTGAATTAGGAGAATGATAGACATACAAGGGATGGGAGGAAATCCAATGAAAGATGTAATTATCATAGGCGGCGGACTTGCTGGTTTGTCTGCTGCCTGGCGCCTTAAACACCATGATATTTTACTTTTAGAATCCGATGATCGTATTGGCGGGCGTGTACGATCTGAACGCCGAGGAGATTATTGGTTGAATTGGGGCGGACATCTATATGCTGGAGCTGGTTCAGCTACAGATGAATTATTTCAATCTGTAGGCATAACTGCATTACCTGTACCAGGAATTTTAACGGCAATGTCTTTGAATGGGAAGTTGCTTTTAGATGGTCCGGTTGAACTGTATCCATTTAGGGCCCCTATGGCATGGAAAGCTAGATTTGCTATGATACGTGCAGGTGCTAAAGTGCGTGCAGCTGTTATCAAGTATGGCAAAGTAGCAAAAAAACGTCCGGGAGAGGACTATAGAGTTCGACAACAACGAATTTTAGAATTTATGGGTGATCGAACCTTTGCCGAATTCACTGGTGAATTACCACCAGATGCAGATGCAATTTTTAGACCTACAGTTAGCCGTTCGACTGGCAGTCCTGAGACGATGACTGCAGGATCAGGTGTAGGATATTTCCACACTGTATGGAACAAAGATGATGGGTTAGGGAGAAATATTGTTGGGGGAGCATCAACGCTTACAAACACGATTGCAACAACATTAGGTGAGCGGGCTCAACTAAATGCAAAAGTTTCAGAAGTTCTTCAGAAAGAAGACTCTGTCGTCGTACACTATACTCAAAATGGCGTGAAGCATGTGGTGGAAGCACGTTATGCAGTCCTCGCGACTCCTGCCACAATTACAAAAAATATTGCGAAAAACATTGATCCGGAAATCGCAGACGCTCTTGGTAAGGTTAAATATGGTCCACATGTTAGTGCAGCATTTTTAACAAATGAAACAGGACCTCAAGTTTGGGATAATGTATATTCTTTTGCTACGCCTAAAAGGTCATTTGACATTATTCTTCATCAATCTAATCTAGTCCGTTCAATAGAAACTGAGAGACAGCCAGGTAGCAGTCTTATGACATTTTCACCGGGGGAAAGCGGGCGTCGGTTAATGGAAAAATCTGATGAGGAAATTATTCAAATATATTTGAAAGATTTAAATGAAATATTTCCTGGTTTTAGTGATCATGTAGTGGAGGCTCACGTAGAAAAATTTCCATTCGGATCAGCTTATATTTTCCCAGGTCGTGCAGAAATACAACCGGTTTTAACAAAATCTGCGGGTCGATTGTTCTTAGCAGGTGATTATTTAGGCTCCTATTATACTGAAACAGCCATTCAAACAGGATTCACTGCAGCCCAGAGTATTAATAGCTTCCTGGATTTCGAGCTTCCCGCATCCCAAAAAGAGAAGAAATTAAAGACTGCAGTTTCTAATTAATTAACATGGCTTTGTTGAGGGAATCAGTTAAACTCATTTTGAAATTATACTAAAGCATGTATATGATTTGCTTGGTCCTTTTTTATAGTACATGAGGCAACCATCTGAGGGATTTCCCAGTTCCTTCAGTTGAGCAGATGTGCTGGATTCGTCCATTCGCCGGAGTTCCCTTTTCTTGTTCTTGAGACAGAAAAGGAGTCGTCCCGGTGAAGCCCCATCCTGTCTAAATTTCGTGACATACTTAGGAATTGTCAATTGAAGTTAACGCAGGACGTACAATACTTAAGCAATAACCCTTTCTATAACTTTGATGAAGTATAATACATGCGCAAAATGGAAGCGTTATCTTTATAACCAAGGTGCTACTTCGCTATTAGGAGCAGATGAATCGAAATTAAAATTTTTTAAAATAATGGGAGGGAATTTATGAATAAAGTCCGTACAATGGATGAGCTGCCTTTAAGTAGATTCCATTATAAAATGTTTGCCTACGCCAGTGGGAGTACATTCATTGATGGTTATATTATCGGAATTATTGCGGTAGCACTTTCTGTCATGCAGTCCCAATTCGATATGTCTTTGACCATTATGGGGTTGATTGGGATGGCAACTCTTGCGGGTATGTTTGTTGGTGGAATAATAGGGGGCTATCTTACAGATATTATCGGCCGGAAGAAGATGTTTCTCATCGATATGCTTATCATGGCTATTGTGTCAATCCTTCAGTTTTTTATCGAAGATCCCATTCAGTTAATAATTTTGCGATTTATTTTAGGTGTTGCAATAGGGGCAGATTACCCAATTGCAGGAGCGTTGATGGCGGAATTTTCTCCGAAAAAAAATCGGGGTTCCTTGCTTGGAGGGCTTAATGGACTCTGGTATGTCGGTTACGCCAGTTCCTATTTAGTCGGTTTCTTTTTGCTATCCATAGGTGATACGAGCTGGAGATGGATGCTTTTAAGCAGTGCGATTCCAGTGATCATCATGCTTGTCGCACGTTTAAATATGCCAGAATCCCCTCTTTGGCTGGCTAGCAAAGGAAGAGAAAAAGAAGCAAACGCTATTGTTCAGAAAATATTCGGGGATCATGTCATCATGTCAGACGAACCAGAGACCAAGGAGAAAACCGCCTTTCTCGATATGTTTCGAAATGGTTATGGAAAATGGATATTTTTCGTGTCTGCATTCTGGTCGCTTCAAGTTATCCCCACCTTTGGAATAGGAACCTATATCCCTGAGATCCTTGCACAATTTGGTTTTGCTAATGGAACGAGGGAATATCTGGGATCGGCAGTCATTAATATCGTCTATCTTGTCGGCTTGCTTCCTGCCCTTTATTTAATTGAAAAATATGGGAGGAGACCTACGCTTATTATTCCGTTTTTGGTATCTGCCATCTCTTTATTCGTACTGGCAGCAACCTCTGGAATGAATACATCGTTTGTTTTTATCCTAGTCCTCTTTATAATATATGGAACGTTTAATACTGCGATGGGAGCTCATGATTGGATCTATCCTAACGAGCTTTTCCCCACTCATATTCGGGGCACGGCAATGGGCTTTATCACAGGAGTAACCCGTATCGCCTCCGCCATCGGAACGTTTTTCTTTCCGTTCATTTTGGAGAATTATGGTTTGGCAGCTACGTTGTATATTTGTGGGGCCTTGTTCTTCATTGGATTTTTAATCTCTCTCTTCATGGCCCCGGAAACAAAGAATATGAGTTTAACGCAAACCAGCTCCATCAACAAATCCAGAAATAAAAGACAAGACAGCTTCGCACCGAAAAAAAACATTAATTAGAAAAGAGAGAGCTTTTAATAAGATTTAGAGAAAAGTATTTTGTCTTCGTTTGGAAGGAACAGTGTTGATAGGAGGTGAAAACGAGGGAGAATTGCTGGAACCAATGGGATGTTGAATGTCTGGAGAGGGTTTGACCCGGCTAGTGGCAAAGTGATTGGCCGGCCTCATTCCCTTTATAGGAAAAGTCATGCCTTTGTGTGAAGGGATCCAGCAAGGGAAGTACCGTACTATTGAATGCAATCGTTACGGGAAATGCCCAGCTGGCTTACCTCTAAAACGAAATCCTAGCCTTGGGAGTGGTCGACTGTTAAAGAACTTTTCCCTGGGGTATATTTTATGAGTGATGAACATAACACTTATCATGAACAAAAGGAGGCGGAGGAGCATGACTCATCATGACATTTGACTCTGCTTCCGTTCAAAAAAAATCTCTGCATGTTAATTTTATCAATATTTAGATTTAATAAAACCACTAGTCATCTTCCGCCTAGACGGATAGGTGGCTTTAAATTTGATGTTATAGTTATGGAGATTCATACTTAATGGAAGCTAAATATTTTGAAGATTGAAATTAACGTACAACTGAATAGGGGGTGAATGAAATGAAAAAATTATCGGGCCTGAGAATTTACTTCATTACAATTGCTGGTGCGGTATGTTGGGGGCTTATTGGTTTATTTATTGCTCCACTGTATGCTCGCGGCTTCACGGCTTGGGATGTAGTTGCCATTCGAGGTATCTTTACCTTTGTAATCTTAATTCTACTTATGGCAGTTTTTTATCGTGATCAGTTACGTACCAGATTAAAAGATCATATTTTTTTCGCTGGTGCGGGAATCTTTAGTATCGCCTTATTTAATTTTTTTTACTTTGAAGTTTTTTCTCAATCGAGTTTATCCCTTGCAGTAACACTTTTATATACAGGTCCCTTGTTTGTAACCATCCTATCTCGGCTCTTTTTTAAAGAGCCCTTGACCATTCGTAAAGGCTGGGCACTTGCTCTTGCTATTACAGGTTGCGCATTTGTTGTAGGTTTACTGCCATTCGGCCAAGAAAGTATACCTATGAATACCTTGTTAATGGGGATTCTATCTGGATTTTGTTATGCGTTGTACAGTATTTTCAGTAAACCTGTAACGAAACGTTATTCTGCATTGACAATTACCACGTACACATTTTTTTATACGAGTATTTTCATGTTATTGACAAGTGACATAATAAGAAAGACCGATAAATTTCAATATGCAGATGTTTGGATGTCAGCGGTGTTGTTAGCGTTAGTATCAACGGTTGCAGCTTTTGTTTTGTACACTTCAGGACTAAAGTATTTAGAAGCTAGTAAGGCTTCCATTTTAGCAACGATAGAACCAATCGTTGCAGTAGTAACTGGAGTACTTTTTCTTGGGGAGCATCTGCGGGGATGGCAGGTGTTAGGGATCGCATTGGTTTTGTATTCAGCAATTCTTGTCGCAGGCGGACGGTCTAAGAGTAAGAAAGCTGTTGATATACAATGATGGACTGGATTGGAGCCCGTTCTCCTATCACTTGAAGTGAACCCGAAAAGTTAGACACTTTATTTAATTAGCAGCCTTGAGGGAATGAACCCGGTAATCCACCGGGCTCATTCTT
Organism: Peribacillus frigoritolerans; assembly: GCF_040250305.1. Taxonomy (NCBI): domain Bacteria; kingdom Bacillati; phylum Bacillota; class Bacilli; order Caryophanales; family Bacillaceae; genus Peribacillus; species Peribacillus frigoritolerans. Next base: position 833,049 of record NZ_CP158190.1, read on the forward strand.
TTTAATTCTCTTTGATTCGTCTGTGTGATTATGAATATAATCTTCTAGTTCTTGTTTTAAATGCTCAAGCATCTTGAAGTTAAGGAATAAATAGGACGTGATTCGATATTGTTAGCAATAATCTCCCCATTAAATAAGTCAAGAATGAACATAAATACAATTTCAATAGAAGAAGTATGGACAAGATTCAAACAAGGATCGGGAGAAGACCAAGGAAGAGAATTTATTTAAAGCACGATCCTTTGTTATTACTAATCTAATAAACAAAATGTATCCTCCCCAAACTCCCGTGAGAACCCATTTGATTTTTCCGTATACACATTCATTCCTCCGGCTACCTTAACCTATAAATAATTGGCTAATCAGATGAAAGGATTCACCTTATAATACGAACCGGCGCCATTCAGAAGTGTCCTTTTTGATTCCGGCCATTTTCTTTTAATATAAGATATAATGAACCCAAGGTGGATCAATTTTGACGTATAATCTGCAAATTGAAGGTGAAAAGGGGATTGTAATGAGTTTATATAATCAAACAACAACCATTAATAAAATAGTTGATATTAAAGATTCTTTACCAAAAAAACAAAGACAGTTATGCGATTATATTCTAAAAAATTATCAGTCAATAGGATTAATAACAATTAAAGAGCTTGCCGATAATGCCGAAGTTGGAATTTCAACTGTGGTGCGTACGATAAATGCATTAGGGTATGAAAATTTTAATGACTTACGAAAAGATATCTATGATGAATCGGTGCCTTCTGTCTCAAAATGGACATTGAAGAAGTCTTTTACAGAAATACAAAATGAAGGAGGGAAGGTTCCAACCTTAGTGCAGGTTTGGAAAGAATCAGTTAATTTATTAAACAAATCATTAGATGATAATTTAATGGAAAATTTCGAAAATGCAATTGATTGCATTTTAAAATCAGGTTATATCAATGTTTTAGGTACTAGACCTTATAAAGCAACTGCATTATATTTCGAACTGTTGCTTCAAGAATTCTATCCCAAGATAAGGCAACTAGGCCATGATACGGAAGTGATTTATGACAGGATTTTGCAATTTGAAAAGGATGAAATCTTAGTAGTTTTTGCATTCGAACCCTACACTAATCGAATTATCGAAGCAGTTAAGCTGACCTATGAACAAGGAAATAGCATTATATTGATAACAGATCATATCTCATGTCCAATTATTTCATATGCGTCTGTAACGTTGAAAGTAGAGGTTAGTGAAGAACAATTTTCAGTAATACCTATTATGGCATTAATTGATGCATTGGTAATTGAAATTGGTAAACGGTCATCAGAAGAATCGATTAAAAAGTTGAAAAGACTTGAACAAACACTTATAGAAAAGAATATAACGTTTACTTATTAATACTAGAAAATGGGGATTGGTGTTGAGTTAGTAAGAGAATGAACGATATGGATTAGAAATTGTTACCTTAACGTATGACCATAAACATAAAAACTTTTATGAAACTTGTGGCTTTAATCCCTGTTCAGGAGGGGTGTGAAAAAAATTTTAATGAACTAACGGGTTCTTTACTTCATTACCAGGATTCGATCAGCATCTTTTTCTTATGGAACTAGGCAGGATAATTCAACAAGGATAATGGTCATTGGTGTTAAAATAGTTCAGGAAGGAATAACTAGGAGTGAGTAGAAATGAGTTTGGCTTCCTATATTGGGTGTAATAAATAAATTCCTTTTAATGATGATGAATATTCAGATGCACTTTTTTATATTGGCTGTTGTTTTGCCAGTGAGTTTGACTTGCTGAATGTAAAGAAATATCAGTTTACTACTCCTTACGTTTATGAGGTATCAAGTCATTGGGGAATTGAGATTTCAGAATATATGAACCCCAAAACGTGTGCCGAATCAAAAATGAAGCTAATCGAATTATGTGAAGTTATGGACAGTTACCTTGGTAAAGGTGATTTTTTTGAATTGTATAGTTGTTGGATAGGAGAAGAAGCTGAAAAGCGAGATGGTGAGATTACCCTCCAAATCAATAACTTTGATATTGACCAAATAGAAATTCCCGAAAAAACATTAGTTAGATTTAAAAAATGAATTTTTCTTCAACTAACAGCTGCTAGTTCAATCAGAAATTAAATTAGGACTACACATTTTAGATATGACTAATATGTGTAGTCCTTTTCATATCTACTGCTATGCTAATCTAACCTAAATATAAAAAAGTGTTTTTTTTTGAAGGTGATTCATTTATTTTGTTGTATTTTTAATAATTGGTAGATCAATTAAAAATATAGAAAAAAATGGAGGTAAAATCACATGTATAACCATTGGAAAAAAGCACTGATGGCTGGAGTGATCAGCTTATCCTTGCTAGGTACTGGTTACGTCGGTCACGACCTGATCTCCTCGCAAAACGTCTCGGCTGAACCGGCATCTGAAAAAGCACCAGGGCATTTGAAAAAAGTTGACTCTTCTCAGCTTGATGAAATAATCAAACGTGGGTACATCCGGGTAGGAATGACCGGGGACTACAAACCATTTACCTATTTGAACCCTGAAACAAATGAGTATGAAGGCTTTGACGTGGACGCTGCCAAAGAGCTTGGCAAAGACCTTGGTGTGGAGGTGAAATTTGTCGCTACCACATGGCCTGCGATGATGAAAGACCTGCAAGCGGACAAATTTGATATCGCTGTGGGAGGTGTGACTCGCAACACAGCCAGACAAAAAAGCGCTTATGTATCCCAAGGTTACCTTTCATTCGGTAAGGTGCCTTTGATTCGCAAGGAAGATAAAGACAAGTATCTTACCATTGAAGATATCAACAAGCCTTCTGTACGCATTGGCGTAAATCCAGGCGGAACAAACGAAGAATTTGTTCGTCAGTATCTAAGCAATGCTAAAGTAACGGTTGTAGAAAACAATCTTGATATCCCACATCTTGTTGCAGAAGGTACGTATGATGTAATGATCACTGACACAGTAGAAGCAATGCTGTATGCAAAAGCTGATTCCAGACTGTATGCGGCTCAAACTGACAAGCCTTTCACAAATAGTGAAAAAGGTTATATGATTCCAAGAGGTGATTTCATTTATGCAAGCTACTTGGAAATGTGGATGGATGAAATGAAGCTTCAAGGGAAATTTGAAGCCCTCTACAAAAAGTGGATGGAATAGAATAAGGAGATGCTCCCAAAAGCTACTCTAATACTGCCGTGTAGGGAAGCATTTTTTCACTAACAGGTGCTTTGATAGTATTAGAATGCCACAGTGAATTTAAAAAAAGAATATAGTTTTGAGTTAGATGAAAGCAAAAACCGGGGGTGACAAATGAAACAAAATATATGGGAGAAGGAATATAGAAATGTGGATAGTTTATGGGGTTTCAATCCTAATGGCATCTTATCTCAATACGTTGAAATGCTTCCTGAAAACGGAGAGGTTTTAGACATAGGTATTGGAGAAGGAAGAAATGCCCTTTTTTTCGCTGAACAGGGATTTGCTGTTGAGGGTATTGATATTTCGGAAACAGCAGTAGAGCGATGTTTGGAACTTTCAAAAGAGCACAATTTGAATGTTAACGCTAAAGTTCAAGATATTAATTCTTTTGAGATTGAACCAAATAAATACTCTTTAATCATACTTTCGAATGTACTTAATTTTTTTCCTGATAATGAAATTAAAAATATTATCGACAAGGTGAAAATTGGGTTGCAAAAAAATGGGTTTGTATATATTAATGTCTTTGATGATAAAGAACCAGGTAGAAAGAAAGCACCAGAGAGGTATGAACAGTTAGCAGAGCATACGTTTTATAATGAAAATTCAAATATGTTTCTTCATTATTTTACAAGAAGTGAATTAGAAGGCTTTTTTACGGATTATAAAACCATATGCTTGTCTCAGTCGTACTCTTTGGACATTACGCACGGTCAACCTCATTTCCATAGTACATTAGAAATAATGTCACAAAAGTCTTAAATAGGTTAACATTCTTTATTTAACCACCTGTGTTAGTACCTTAAATTAGGCCATCATTTGATGGCCTATTAAATGTGAAAAAATATCCTTAATTAACTAAAGGGGCAGGCTAGCTAGAAAAATAAAAAACCACTCAGAGTGTTTTTTAATCGCGCATTGCTCCTGCCTCTCGGGAAGTCATTGCACCTTGTCCTTCGCTTACATCTTTTTGAATTTCTTGTTTTACTTTTTGTGCATCAGTTCCGGAAAATTCTGGTTTCATAACAGAACCCAAATTCTCTTTAGCTTGTTGATTCTGTTGCATACAAAGTCCTCCTCAATTCATTGTTCAACAATTGGGCCAGATTGTTGAAGAACAAAAGCAAATTGCTTTTGCAAAAATAGCCCTAAAACCATTAACACCTCTCGGAAACTCAAGTGATACTCTACATACTTGATCGTATTATTTTGTGGGAGTTGAAGGGAATATATGTGTCGTAAAGAATATATATTGAAAAAAATTATATTGATGAGAGGGAATATATCATGATTAGTGAAAAGAGCAAATAAATCATTGAAAATTATATTATGACCTACAATTCATTTGATATTTGAAAGTATCGTTAAACTCCTTCATAAAGAGATAATGTTTAGGAATTTCACGAATGGCGAAATGAACACAGAGACCAGAGGAATACAGGAGTTTAGAGAACTGGCGGAAAAGTCGTCAAAGATTTTCTCCAGTCGCCGTCAGACGGTTATTGACTATAGTGCTATAGATGATAAAGCAGAAGTGCAAATTATATGAAGCAATACTGGCTGTTGATTTGCCTAACGGATTAAAAAGTGGAGATAAGATTCAATTAAAAGAAAGTCCATATTTGGACTTACTGAAGGGAAGATATCATTAATTGAAGATTATAGTTGAGTGCATCTAACATTCTAACGGATTTCTTTATTGCAATAAACGCGTGAACAGGCTTCAAAAGCCTTTAATAATATTGTCGGTATTCAACAAAAGGGAGCGGTTCTTTAATAAGAAATGCTTAATGAATTAACAGATGCTTTACTTCATTATCAGGAGCTGATCAGCAGCTCCTTTTCTTATGCAGCTAACAGCTAAAGGGCCAGGACAAACAATTAATATGCGAGGTTTTATTCAAGAAGGGTATTTTTTGTTGAAAAATAATACTTTTAGTGTAAAATTACACTAAAAAGGAGTATTTAGTATATATGGAAAAAGAAGAATTCATCAATTTAATATCAGAAAAAATGAAACTTGTCCGAACAGAACAAAGCTTTTCTCAAGATAAGATGTCTGAAATTCTAGGGATTTCAAAAAAAACACTAGTTCAAATTGAAAAAAGAAGAACAGAAGCCAATTGGACCACCGTTGTTGCCTTTTGTGCTTTGTTTAATCATAGCCAATTGTTGATATCTTCAATTGGTGACAATCCTGTTGATTTTGTTCAGTTAATTGCTAGCAAAAATGGTGGGACGCCTAAAGAAAAAACAATGGGTGGTAAGATATGGTGGAAAGAAATCGAGTATAGAGGGGATTTTCGTTTGCAACAAAATTTGATTAGTAACCATTACCGTATATTGGATCAATATGATTATCGTTGGCATAGTTCTTTTGATAAAGAAGAGAGTTTAAGTCGTTTAAATGAATTACAGGATGTGGGGAATATCGAGATAGACAAAGGTATAGGGATATATGAGGAATAAGATTTTGCTTGTTCTAAGAAAAATAGTAATTGGTATTCTAATAGTCTGTTTATACTGTTTTCCTTTTGTTTATTTTTCAATGCACCAAGATTTTGCTAACCGTTCAATGCTTGGCTATTTAATTATGCTTGTAGTGACTTCACTTCTTGCTTTCTTCGGCAAACTCTTTAATAATTCAATCTCTCTTATTATTGGTAATATATTATCTGTAATAATTTCATTTTATTTTATAAGCGAGATGACAGGGAACGAACGATGGGGTGGCTATTTTAAGCCATTAACTCCATATCAATTATTAATCTTGGTGAGTTTTTTGAATTTGATTCCTCAGTTCTTCGCTATGAAGTTAGCAAATAGAACCAAAAATAAAGTTAAAGATTAATTTGATTAAGAAGAGTAACTTCTTTGAATTAAAAATTAGTTCTTTTCTTCTGGAGCTAACAAGGCAGTTTAGGTGTTTTTAATTATCCCAATATATAACTGTCTGAATTTTATATCAAATTAATGCTTTGTTGAATTAAACCTGAAAAGCTACTCCTAAAGGTTGGTATCTCTGGAGTAGCTCCTACTTTATAACTTTCTATACTTTTCTGGTACTCTGGAATCGAATATGGGAACATCTTTTCTTATTTGGGGTACTTTTTCTAAATCTAAAGTTGCCTTTAATTCACCAACTTCTTGATCTAATTTTTGAACAATGTCTCCCCATGGATCTACAATTTGTGAGCAACCTGCGAATTCCACTCCTAACTTTGTTCCCGTTACATTTGATGCAACAACATACATTTGGTTCTCAATTGCGCGCGCACGAAGTAACGTATTCCAATGTGTCTCCCTTGCGAGTGGCCATTCTGCTACGATATGTAGCACTTGAATACCTTGTAATGCTAAGTCACGAATAATTTCAGGGAATCGTAAATCGTAACAAATAATAATCCCCATTTTCACACCTTCAAGTTCAAATACTTCCACTTGATTATGACCGCCTGTTAAAAACTTGGGTTCATCTAACATCGGAACAAGGTGCATCTTGTCATATGTATGAACAATATCACCTATTCGATTGACAATAACTGCACGATTAAAGATATCTTTACCTTCTAGTACGGCAACCGAGCCACCCACCAAGTTTACATTAAACTTCTTAGCCAGTGATTGTAAAAATTCAATTGATTGATTACCATCCACTTTGCAGAGTTCTTTCAATTCTTCTAACGCATAACCCGTAGACCACATTTCAGGAAGTACTACAACGTCCAAATCATCACTGTAGTTAGCTTCTAACCAGCGTTCAATGATTTTCCTATTCTCTTCTGGATTCCCAACTTCTAATTCCATTTGAAATACCAAATAATTCACATTATTCACTCCTCAATATTATTTAGTAACGAAGTATCCGGTTTTACAAACAACCATAATATAGCTGCAATAAACACTGGGATTACAGTTACTCCTAATGTGATATTCCAACCAAAATTTTCTGCTAACCATCCACATAATAACGGTGAGACAAATGCTCCTAGATTTCCCCACAAGTTCATCCAACCTGAAACGGACCCTGAAAAGTTTCTGCCTAAGTCTGTAGCAGAAGCCCAAGAACAAACTACTGTGAATCCTAGTGACCCCAAGCATAATGATAACCATAAAACATTCATATAAGGCGATACTGTCATAACAGCCAGGTACATTGAAATAATAAATACTATTAAACCTGATATAGCTAACGAAGTTCTAGATATTTGTTTAGAAAAACCTTTACGTACTAAATAATCAGAAAGAATACCCCCAGTCATTACCGTTATTAGTATTGCTAACCATGGTAGGCTTGCAGCAAATCCCATTTTACTTAATGAGAATCCTCTATCTTCTAGTAGATAAGTAGGTAACCAAACTAAAAAGAAAGTAATAATATATAAAACAACAAAATACTGCATTCCTAACGCCCAAAATCTATAGCTTTTTAGAAAAGTATTCCATGGTGCTCTAACTTTAGCGGTTTCGACAAGTTCTCTGTCTTCAAGTATATATTCTTTTTCTTGTTCATTTACTAACTTGTGAATTTCAGGATAGTCTCTAGCTACAATGTACCATACACCTGCAATGATTATTCCAATTAATCCAAAAATATAAAATACAGCTTGCCAGCCAAAATATTGATATATATAAACTGTAACGATAGGGGCTATAACTGGTCCAAAATATGAACCTGCCAATAGAGCACTAGATGCTCTAGCCTTTTCATCTCTTCTAAACCAGTTTGTATTAAATACGGCGTTAGCTGGGAACATTGGTCCTTCACCGATCCCAAAGAAGAATCTCACCATATACAATAGACCGTGAGATTTAACTACACCCGTCAAACCCGTAAATACTGACCACCATACTAGAGCAAAAGTGATCATTTTTCTTGGGCCAAACTTTTCTGCCATAAGTCCTGCTGGAATTTGAACTAACGCGTAACCTAATGAGAATAATGATGCAAGCATACCAAACTGAACTTTATCTAAGCCTAAATCATCCATCATTGGTTTTGCTATTATTGAAATATTTGACCTATCCATGTAAGCGATTACACCGATGATAAAGAAGAAGAATGCTAGTCCCCATCTAACTTTTGTCGGTTTCTTTTTCAAAACAATCCCCCCTTAATAAACAATGGAATAATGATGTTTAATTTTTCTGTTTAATTTGGGGTGTTCAATTTCGTATTCAAATTTATCACCAAAAACAAATCCATTTTTTGTAGGCACGGTACCTGAAAAAATAACAGTATGTTCTAAATCTTTTTCCCCGAATTTGTCCAGCTTTTCCAATAAAACATCAACCTCTAAAAGAGCTTCTAGTGTGTCTTCTTGATATAAACTTTTTTCTCCATTTGAAGTAACATAAGAACGTAAAATAATATTATCCCAGTCTTCCTTTAAATCTGCTAATCTCCAAAAGTCAGTTGCAAGAGGTTTATCACATATTGATTTAGACTTTAAAATATCTTCTTTTTCTACTTCTCGATCTGTATGATCGCTTCCAAGGGTAACCAACCATTCTTTTCCGTCATGGAATAACACATATTCTGTTTCCCCAGAGGAGAATTTGCTTCCATGACATTCATTAGAAAAATTCAGTTGTTCTATTTTTTGTGGATAAATCATCGGTACATTAGGTGGAGGTGCAATTCCTAATTCTTTTAATTCATCTATGTGTTCTTGGATCTTTTCTATATTTCTTCCACCATACCCAACAACAATTACTTTATTAATATCAATTTCATGTTTTTTAACCTCTCCATTAGAAAGATGTAAATTAATTTCTTTTCTCATTTGAATTCCTCCTCAATTGATTAACAATTTCATTTTTTGTATTTTCGACATGGTTATTTGATGCTATCAGAAGTTGATTTATATCTTGTGATTTTAAAGCTTGTACAATTTCTTTATGTTCAGATATTGTTTCCTCAATACGCGACTTTTCAGTTATTGCTTTTAACCCAAACCATCTAATCTGATCGCCAATTTCCTCAAACCATTTTTCTAATCGCTGGTTTTTAGTTAATAATACAATTTCAGAATGAAACTCCTTATCTAATTCAATAAATCTTTGGTGATCTGTTTTATTTTTTTCTTGCTCCTCAATGAAACCTTCCAAAACTTTTATTTGTTCTTCCGTAATATTTCCACATATTTTCTCTAGTGAGAATCGGTCAAAAATCATTCGTATTTCCATGACTTCAATTACATTTTCTTCTGTAATTTCATTAATAAACGTACCAACTCGTGGCTTTGAAATTATCCACTTTTCTCTTTCTAATAACGATAGGGATTCTCTTACAGGAGTTCTACTTACACCTAATTTTTCACTGAGGTCTCTTTCATATATTGCTTGACCAGGTAGAAGTTCATAATTCAAAATTGATTTCTTAATTGCCTCAAAAGCTATATCTCTTAACGGCATAACTGTCTCTATTTTTTTCATTTTTCCTCCTCTTGGTATGTGGTATACCAACTGTATCACATGCCGAAAATTCAGTCAATTCAAATAATATGTTTTATTCGGTAGCCCTTTTCTTAATGAACTAAAGGGGCAGGATAGTTGCATAAGGAATGGAGAATATAAGCTATAAAAATTATGAATGCGGGTGATGTTTATTGAAATTTCCTAAAGGAGTAACTGGTTTTTATAATGTAAAACATAATAAGCCACCAACAATTGATAGGAAACAATTTAAACAGCAATGTTTTAGTATCATTAAAAGGAATAACGGAAAAGTGTTGGCATTCATCGAACCACAGTTTCCAACTAATTTTTTAAATGTCGAAGTTAAAGTTTTTAATAAACATTTGCATATATTGCTTAATGAACATTATCCTTTTTTAGCTTTTGCTTCTTTTGTTGATTTTGAAAATATTAAATTTATTGATGAACCCGAATTATTGAAACAGTTTAGTCCTTTTTATAGGGTTTTGAGTATGGAGGAACTTAACAAACCATTATACATTAAAGAGAGTACTGGAAAGATTATTTTAGAAAATGATAATGAATTGAACAGTGCTGAATTGGAACAAATAGCGTATTGGAAGCCAAAAAGTTCTGGAGAGGTAATCTTTAACTTTTGGGATTAGATCTAATAACGCTATTGAACAAACAGGTACGTTAGCTTAAGAAGAGCTATCTTTAAGGTAGCTCTTTCTTATGGCACTAAAGGGGCAGAATAGTTCAACAAGGATTTTTGGTAAAAACATAATAATATTTATATTATTCATAAAAAGAACACTTCTTAAGTTAGAATATAGAGATACTGTAAATAAAAATACTTTAAATATAAGTAGGTAAACAAATAAGAAAAAATGAGGGGAAATTATGAAAACTTATCCTTTAACAGAAAATGATTTTAAATTAATTGATGAAGCTAAAAGTAAAATTACTCATCTCTATGAAGATGATAGGCATCATGTAGGAGCAGCGTTAAAAACAAAGTCAGGAAATATTGTTTCTGCGGTACATATAGAAGCATACATTGGACGGATTACAGTATGTGCTGAAGCTATCGCGATTGGAAATGCAATTTCAAACGGAGAAAAATACTTTGATACAATTGTTGCCGTTAGACATCCTTATTCCGATGAAAAAAATAGAGAGTTAAGAGTAGTTAGTCCGTGTGGGATGTGTAGGGAACTAATCTCCGATTATTCACCAGATTGTTTTGTTGTTTTAGATATAGATGGCGAGTTACAGAAAACTAAAATTGGTGAACTAATTCCACTAAAATATAGTCGCGAATCATAAATGAAAAACCTTAATGAACTAACGGGTGCTTTAGCTGAAGATCGGAGCTGTCTTTAAGGCAGCTTTTTCTTATGGAACTAACGTGGCAGTTTAGTTGAATAAGCTTAGTGTATTCACAAAGCGCCATAACAACTGATGGAACCTTGCTAGGATTGGTTTTTTAGGGTGTTTCTATGATTAATCTTTAAAATATTTTACAGAGATTATTCCCTTTTCCGTTTAGGTAAATTTTGGTAATATAGGGGTAGGGGTGATATTTTGGAAAACCAAAAAGTTAATAAACAAGCAGCTATACCAATGATATTGACTGTAGTTTTAGTGATTGCTGCACTACTAGTTTTTTATATCGGCAGATTTTTCCCAAACTCGGATTTAAGGATACCCATTTTTTTATTTTTTATAATTGATATTGGATTTTTAGTAGCTCTGATTTTGGGAATCAAGACAAAGCAATTTGGTATAAGAGTAATCAGTGTTATATCGAATAGCATATTTTTTATCGCTTTAACTCTTTTTACTTTGGCCCTAACTTTAGCCTATGGGATTTCGGAACCATAAAAGGCATTATGAGAATAGGAGACAATAATAATGAGAAGAAATGTACTTAAACTAACGGGTGCGTTAGCTGAAGATCGGGGCTGTCTTTAAGGCAGCTTTTTCTTATGGAACTAAGGGCGCAGGTTAGTTTTATATGAAATATCTACTATAGATGAATCAAACAGAAAAAACTAGAGGCTGTCGAGGGTTTCTCGACAGCCTGAAGAGCTTTTCAGCTCCTTTTTATTTTTGCGATTATACTTCTTTTTTTACATATATTCTGTTAATTAATCCGACTATGCTAATAAAAATCATGGCAGCCACATTAGTAACTATATTAAATTGTTCATTATCACTAAAAACATTAACAACGCAAACTACGAAAAAAATAACTAATAAGATGTTTTTGTAGTTATTTGCAATAGTTTTGATAGTAAACATCCTTTCTTTATTATCATTATTCTATTATACATAGCGAAGATTGTGAAGAAATGCACTTAAACTAACGGGTGCGTTAGCTGAAGATCGGTGCTGTCTTTTAGATAGCTTTTTCTTGTGGAAATAAAGGGCAAAATATTTGGGGGTGTAAATTGTTATATAGTCCAAAATGGAGTAAAGCAAAAAAACGTTTATCGAGTTTTCTATGTGAGCCATTGCGTTCTAGAGTGGATTTTCAAGTTATCAATTACCGTAAAGCTCATGATCAATTAGGCAGAGCTATAATTACCGTTGATAAAGTGGAAATATTAAGTATGTGTACAATTACAGCTGAAAGAGAAGAGTTTTATAGAGAAAGTGACATACGAGCCAAATCTAATCAGTATAACGATGATGATGTAACTGAAAATCTAGCTTTACAAGATCAAGCTCATAAAATGCTTAAAGCAGATGGAATTTATGGTCAATATGATTTTTTCTTTGCAATAGAAAAATACTTTAACTCTCCAATTGAGGAATTAATAAAGTCTTCGGATACTTTGATTAGAATTCTTTGTCTATTAGATCGTCGTATAGGAAAAAGAACACTACTCAAGATGGAAGAAACAATTTTAAAAGAGCATGAACTTATTCAATATTTTTATAAACTACGTTGTGATGTAGAAAATATAAAAGTTATCATATAGTTCACTTATATAGGTGACAAGTACCATCCTTTGGGAAGTAGTTCAAGAATTTATGAGAGTAATAACCAAAAATCATTTTTGAGCTTAGCGATTTTTTATTAAACCAATGGCTTTTCTTAATGAACTATCGGGGCAGTTTAGTTCATTAAGATGATATAATAAAATTACAGGGATTAAATGTAAGTACCTTGTTCCACTAACAGCTTCAAGAGTTGAGGAATATATGATTAAATTGAACTTTATCACTTAAGGAATTATAGTTGAGGAGTCCAAAAGTAAATGGAATTATACCCCAAACGAACCGAAAAATATAAAAGGAAACAGCCTCCAGGTATTTTGTTTTTTTTTGGAAGTTGTTATCTATTAACTGAATTACTTCCTATCCAATATAGGAACATATGGACAACATTGGGTGTATCCCTGGGTATATCTCTTATTGTTATTATTACTCTTTTTGTAGTTATTGATAGAATAAAGGGCTGGTATTATACAAAGTGGATTGTGTTTATTCTTATTTTTATATTGGGTGTAGGTTTATATATCTTCAATGACATAAATGGGAATTGAAATACCACTATTCTAATTTAACTAACGGGTGCTTTAGGTTAGGATCGGAGCTGTCTTTAAAAGGCAGTTTTTTCTTTATGCAACTAACGGGGCAGTTTAGTTGAAGATGGAACCACCCATTTTTTAGCAATTCACTTAAATTCGATGGCCAACCGGGATACCGAAGATGGCGGGTGTAAACCAATTAGAACGTGATCTTATCCGTATGCGGCAGCGTGAAGGGATTGAACTGGCTAAGAAAGAAGGAAAGTTTAAAGGTCGGTTAAAGAAGTACCATAAAAATCATGCAGGAATGAATTATGCAGTAAAGCTTTATAAAGAGGGAGATATGACTGTAAATCAAATTTGTGAAATTACAAATGTGTCTAGGGCCTCATTATATAGAAAGCTATCGGAAAGGAACAGTTGATGAGTTATACCAAAAATCGGAAATATATAATAGAAAATAAATTCCATATAGAGGTGGAATTATATGCCTAAAATTGACAATATGTTAGCAATTCTATGGATGCTTCGTTCAGGTGAAAAAATTACTGCAAAACAAATTTCAGAAAAGTTAGAGATGAATATAAGGACTGTGTATCGTTATATTGATACAATTTCAACAAGTGGCGTACCTATAATTTCAGAACCAGGACATAACGGTGGATACACTTTATTGAACAATTTTATTGAGGCTCCTCTTTTTTTTGATTTTGAGGAGCAAACTTCACTATTTCACGCTGCTGTTTTTGCAGAAGAAGCCGGATATTATGGAAGTGAAGCACTAAATAGGGCCATTTCAAAACTAAGTAAATACTCAAATCAAGAGCAGGAAACAAAGATAAACCAACATTTAACTAGTCTTGAAGTAATAAGTCGATTAAGTTCAATCTCTATGGAACCTTTTTTGAAGGAGTTGGAGCAGGCCGTAGCTGACGGGTACTCAGTAAAAATTCTTTACCATAAAAGTGGCGAAAAGCAATTAAATTATAGATTGGTAGATCCGTACAGAATTATCTATTGGAATAATAAGTGGTATGTGATTGGATTTTGTCATCTTAGGGATGATATCCGTAGTTTTAGAGTAGATCGAATTGAAAGTCTAATGCTAACCGAAAATAAGTTTAACCGGCCAGAAAATTTTTCAGCACGTGACTTTTTTATGAAAAACCTCCTTCCAACTATAGAAGATAAGGGAGGGAATACTTCTTTAGTTATTAATGGGAATACAAGGACGTTGGGAGATATTTGCCAACATTGGTTTTTAGGACATTATTTACAAGAACGGACTTCAAATCAAGCAGTATTTCTTCTTGAAAAGGATATGATACATACATATGTACCTTATTTACTTTTACCGTACGGTAAATCTATTCAAGTTATTGAGCCAATAAGTCTAAAGAAAAGACTTATTGAAGTTCTGTCGGAATTAATAAAATTTCATCAAGTATGATAACTTCCCTGACGTTAGCTGTCAGGGAAGTTATATTATAATTGGCTATATCAATTGTGATTGGGAGTGTTATTGGATGCAAACAAAAAAAGTTTATCTATATGTATTTAACACAATGTCAGACTGGGAATATGGATATTTAATTGCCGAACTAAACACAGGAAGATATTTCAAAAAAGATATAGCACCTTTAAAAGTAGTTACAGTAGGAGCTAATAAAGAAATTATTACTACGATGGGGGGACTGAGCATAAAACCAGATATTCCCCTTGATGAGTGTACTCTTGAGAGTAAAGATCTTTTAGTTTTGCCTGGAGGGAATACTTGGGGAGAAGTTATTCATCAACCAATCATGAAAAAAATTGGCGAAGCTTTAAAGCTTGGCACTATTGTTGCTGCAATTTGTGGCGCAACTGAGGCCCTTGCGAATATGGGATACCTAGATTCTAGAAAGCATACAAGCAATAACTTAGAGTATATTAAAATGGTTTGTCCTAATTATAAAGGAGAAAAATTTTATGAGATGGGACCTGCGGTATCTGGTGAGAATTTGGTTACTGCATCAGGAGTAGCTCCTCTGGAATTTGCGATGGAAGTACTGAAAAAATTAGATGTATTTGCACCAGATACATTACATTCATGGTATAACCTAAATAAGACTCACAAACCTGAATACTTCTTCCAGTTAATGAATTCAATAAATAGATGAGCTAAAAAAATCAACTTAGCAGATTTATATTAGTTTAAATAATTACCATGCTTTAGACAATGTCAAAGCATGGTTTTTGAATATAACTTAAAAATGCTTATGGAGTAATGAAAAAAGCCCAATTTCTCTTAATTAACGATGAAGTTGGGCTTTTTAGTATTGAAAATTCCTTAACGTTGTAAATCCGCATTTTCCTGACGGTACCCCTAATTGTATTCCTTATGGAACTAACGGGTGCGTTAGCGCCATAAGAGTGCCGCCAATTGGCGGCCTTTTGAATGTGCGATCTTTAAAAAAATTATACATTCAGATTCAAAAAAAAATATATAAACAAAATAAAAAAAGTAAAGCCAAATACTCTAGATTTTCGTCTAATATTTGTAATAAGAGAAAAAGAAGGTGATGAAAATTGAAAGGTTAGTTAGAAAAGCACAAAAGGGTGATAAAAACGCTTTTGAAACATTATTTCAAAACTATAAAGAGGAAATATATCGAACTGCTTTTACTTATATGGGAACTCAAGAAGATTCTTTGGATATTGTACAAGAAGTAGCGTATAAAGCTTTTAAATCAATCAAATTCTTAAAAGAACCAAAGTACTTTAAAACATGGTTAATAAAGATTGTAATAACTTGCTCTATTGATATGTTAAGAAAGCATAAAAAAGTTTTTGCCTTAAAACCCGAACACATGGAATTAATAACTATTGATAAAAAAGAAGAAGATACCGCATTATCTTTGTATTTACAGACTTTAATTGGAGAGATTAGCGAAGTCGAAAAAAGTGTTATTCTTTTAAAATATTTTCATGATTACACTTTAAATGAAATCGCAATCACATTGGATATGCCTTTAGGTACAATAAAAACCACTTTGTATAGAGCATTAGAAAAGTTAAGAAAAAGATTAAATAAGGAGGATATCCTATGAAAAATAAGATAAAACAAGAACTCGAAAATATTGAAATACCCAAAGAGTTCGAACTGATGAGTCAAAAAGGAATTAACAAAGCCTATAGTGAAATGAATAACAATAGAAAAAAGTTAAAATGGTTAATTGGGTTTATTGCAAGTGCTGCAATTCTATTGCTTAGTATTGGATCATTGTCAACACCCGTTGTAAAGGCATCCATTCAAAACGCTCTTAACGTAATACTGGCTGATAAATTCGAAAAAATGGATAGTGGTAGCAAAATATCACCCGAAGAAATACTAGTAAGTGTTGAAGAAAACAGCAACGGCGAATTAATCACAACATATATTTCTGGTAATCAAGAACGAACTGAAAATGAAAACGGGGATTTTTCTGTATCGGATGGTAAAACCATCGCTTCTTACACAAAAAATGATAATCAATTTTTAATTGAAACAAATGATAATCCAGGGCCATCTATTGAATCAAAGATATTTTCTGAATTTGAAAAAGAAAAAATTCAATCGTTAGGGACGAAAAAAATATTAGATAGGGATGCAGAAGTCTACAAAATAACAATATCAAACGAAGAAACACTTGAGCTTTGGTTTGATAAAAATACTGATGTGTTAGTAAGAGAGATACAGATTATTGATGGTAAAACTTATGAAGAAGGGAAACTAATTTCACTTAAAACAATAGATAAGAAATCTAATTTGGACCTGTTTAAAGTCAAAGCGCCTAAAGAGGCCAATATAATTGACCATACAAAAAAGTAAGCTAGGAAAAATCCTAGCTTACTTTTTAATTTAATATGCTGCAAATGATAGATAATGATAAGTCTTTTTACCAACTTGTCCATCAACCGTTAATCCTCTTCTCTTTTGAAAAGCTTTAACGGCTGCTTCAGAACCATCACCATATATACCATCAACTGTACGGGTGCGTTAGCTGAAGATCGAAGCTGTCTTTAAGGCAGCTTTTTCTTATGGCACTAACGGGTCAGGTTAGTTCAACAAGCGTAGTGTAGTTCGAATGGTCAATGTTTCTAAAAAGCTTAGTTATTGGTAAAATAAGTTAGGGTTTCAGAAGTAAAAGATCTAACGAAGAGAAACAGAACTATGCCAGAAAATAACAATGATTCATTTCGCGATATGAATATAAAAGAAAAGATGGCAACAGTTACCGGATTAGCATTTCTCATTATCCTGGTAGTGGGCTTTGTATTGGGGCTTTATTTCTTTGGACTGGCAGGGGTTTTTGAACTGCTCGGCGTTCAATATGAATCTATCTGGTCATTGATTGTTTTTGTTGTCAGTTTCTTTATTTTAGGAATCATTGTCGAATTGTTTTCCAAAGCAATTTTCAAGCTTTCTGTCCGAAATATTGCAGGGAAAATAAAAGTATTTTTTGTCCGAATCAGTTTTGAAGGCACATCGAACTGGTTAGTCCTGTTCGCAGTGGATGAGTTTATGAAAAGTATTACACTCTCCTTGAAAACAGAGATTATTATTGCATTGCTACTTGCCATAATAGAAATTGTTTTCGACGATGATAAGGAAATCTCCTAATAAAAAATTCACCTAAGTATAATTGGGGATTTTTTGTACCTCGGGTAGAGAATAATGGAATTGGGATTTGGGAAGTGCACAGTTCGAAAATAATGAAGAGAAGTCTTGTTCAACTATCGGGTGCGTTAGTTCATTAAGAGGAAGGAAAAAAAGTCAACTCCTTAACGACGAGGAGATTGACTTTTCAGGTTGGATTCTCTTAACGTATAAAATTTCCGAAATGGGCGGTATAGCATTGTTGCTGCCGTTCGTAAAAGGACACTTTTATGAACAAGAAAAAAGCCCTTAATAGAAGAAAAAAGGGCTTTTTCGTATTTACTTTTATATAAGACCCATTATGGTAACTAACTAAAGGTTCTTTAATTCACTCGTATTTTTTTAAAACGATAGCTGCATTATGACCTCCAAAGCCAAATGAATTGGATAGACCAGTACTTATTTCCACTTTACGCGCAACACCTGGTACATAATCTAAATCACATAATGAATCAGGCTTTTCTAAGTTGATGGTTGGAGGAATAATTCCTTCCTTTAAACTTTTTGCCAAAGCAATTGCTTCCACGCCTCCAGCTGCTCCTAACATGTGACCAAGCATAGATTTATTAGCTGTTATTGGGATTTGATAAGCTTTTGATTCAAATAGTTTTTTAATGGCTAGTGTCTCAGATCGATCTCCCACTTCTGTACTTGTTGCATGAGCGCTAATAACATCAATCTCTTCAGGAGAAATTTTTGCATTTTTCAAAGCCATTTTCATTGCAAGATAGGCTCCTTTACCTTCTGGGTGTGTAGCTACCATATGATAGGCATCAGAACTCGCACCATACCCAATGACCTCTGCATAAATTTTTGCATCTCTACTTAAAGCGTGAGACAAAGATTCCAAGATTAAAATTCCTGCCCCTTCTGACATGACGAATCCATCTCGATTTACATCAAAAGGACGGCTGGCTTTAGTTGGATTATCGTTTCTCGTTGATAATGCTGTAGCATTACCAAAACTAGCTAAAGATAAATCAGTTATAGCTGCCTCTGCTCCTCCTGCAAAAACGGCATCTGCTTCTCCAAAGCGAATAAGTCTGAATGCTTCGCCAATAGCTGTATTTCCGATCGCACAAGCAGAAACAGGTGACATAGTAGGTCCCATTGCGTTCCACTTGATACTAATTTGGGCTGCGGCAGCATTTGAAATCATGGCTGGTACCAGGGTTGGACTAACTCGTCTTGGTCCTTTCTCTCGAAGAGTATCCACATTATCAATCAATGTTTCAATTCCTCCTATCCCCGAACCAACATATACGCCAAGTCTTTCTAGATTGATATCATCAATATCTAAATTAGAATCAGTCCAAGCTTGTTCAGCAGCAGCCAAAGCAAATTGAGAAAAGCGATCTAGACGTCGTGCTTCATTTTTTCCTAAAGTATGATCTGCATTAAAATCACGAATAATTCCTGCAATTTTTGCTTTATGATTGCTTACGTCAAATGTATCAATAGAGGAAATGCCCGACTTCCCTTCAGTCAGATTTCTCCAAAATTTTTCTACGTTGTTTCCAATAGGAGAGACTACTCCCATTCCGGTAATAACGACTCTTTCCATTTTTCATCACTCCAAATGAATAGTATACTTGTATTATACTTCGGAATTATCCTATTACAAGTGAGTGTTTATCCTGGTATAATAACTACTAGGTTAAATTGTTATGATGGAGGTTTTAGAAATGAATGATAAAACCAGACTTGAAGCTTTGTCTTCATTTTTGAAAACGAAGCGATCCCAAATAAAGCCTGAATCTATAGGTATACCTGCTGGTACACGGAGAAGAACACCTGGCTTACGAAGAGAAGAAGTTGCACAATTGGCGGGAGTTAGTACTACTTGGTATACGTGGCTAGAGCAAGGTCGGGATATAAAGGTCTCTTCAAGCGTATTGGATTGCATATCTACAGCCCTACAATTAAATAATGATGAACGAGAGTATCTATATGATTT
Source organism: Peribacillus frigoritolerans (assembly GCF_040250305.1). NCBI lineage: Bacteria > Bacillati > Bacillota > Bacilli > Caryophanales > Bacillaceae > Peribacillus > Peribacillus frigoritolerans. The sequence continues at coordinate 852,859 of NZ_CP158190.1, forward strand.
AGCTTTAGAAGTGAAATCATCCATTATTCATCGAAAAAAGGATCAGCCAAAACTTAGTCCTTCTTTGGAAAGAATTTTAGCTGAGTTAACGTATTGCCCTACTATCATTACAGATCGACATTGTCATATTGTAGGCTGGAACAATGCTGCTGCTCATGTATTTTTAGATTTTGAACAACTCCCAGATGACCAACGAAATTTGATCCATCTAGTATTTACAAGAAAAGAATTAAAAACATTAGCTGTGAATTGGGAGCATTTTGTTAAAGGATTTCTTGCCATTTTTCGTGCATATTATGGTCACTACTTAGGTGATGAATGGTATAACCTATTTATTAAAGAAATGAGTAATTCTCACCCAGAATTTCAATCTTTATGGCAAGAAAGTCAAGTGAGTAAAGCTCCAGAAATGATGATTGAATTTAGACATGCTAAAGCCGGAAAGATGCTGTTTAATTTAACTTCTCTTCAAGTCCAGGGGGACATGGACTTAAGGTGCAGTATCTATACACCAGTAGAGGGAACAGCTACAGAAGATAAATTAAAACGATTAATGAAGAAAATCTCCATTGAAAGTTCATAAACCAGTATATTTACTGTGCTAAAAAATGTAAACTAAGGTGTTTTTTCATACTAAGCTAAAGGGTGCGGAGCTTAAGATCGGAACTGTCTTTAAGGCAGTTTTTTCTTTATGGAACTAACGGGTGCGTTAGCTGAAAGATCTGAGCTGTCTTTAAGGCAGCTTTTTCTTATGGTACTAACGGGGCAGGTTAGTGGAATGAAAAATTTTCAATTGAAACTTAATGGAAAACCTTTAAATGGTAAAATTGAAAAGAAATGCAATTTTATCATTCGGGAGGAGTTAAAGTGAAGAAAATCTTTACTGTATTATTTTTAATGATGGTTTTAACAGCTTGTGGTTCCAACAGCTCTAACAAAGATTTTAATTCGGATACCATTAACTTGGAAACCACTAAAAAAGATACTATTTCGGAGGAAAAGACTGAACATAATTATCAATTTACAGGAGAAAGCGAACATTGGGAAGCTGTATATTCTTATGAAGCAACTGAATTCTGGGGAGAGAATGACGAACAAACCACTCATTCTAGCAAAGATAGCTATGAACTTGTATTAAAATATAAGGGGTCTTTGAATGAGTTATCTTCCATGAAAAACCTTGAATATACTTATGAAACAACCACTTCAAGTGGAACTAAAACTGAGGCATACAAAGAACCACTTAGCGAAAAAGTATTTACAATTAGAGGTGGATCAGAAAATGGAGCAATAATAGGTGAAGGCGAAGTTATAAAAGTAAATGTAAAATGGGATGGCTCTGAAGAGTCATTTGATCTGCATAATAAGGCTAAGTGATTTTGTTGAACTAACGGGTGCGTTAGCTGAAGATCAGAGCTGTCTTTAAGGCAGCTCTTTTCTTATGGAACTAAAGGGGCAGTTTAGTTGAAGAGAGGTTTTTAACTTGTGTTCAACAATCGGGCCATATTGTGGAGGATATTCCCTAAAGATAATTGGAGATTTTGTTAAAATAGATGGAGATTGTGAAGGAATGTACTTAAACTATAGGGGAAGGTTTGCTGAAGAAGGAAATAAAGAGTGGGAAAGAGAATAATAAATATGTAATCTTTGAAGCAAAAAAAGGATTAGGGATAATGAGGGTGGAAAATGGTAGAGTTATTTGGATTGATTCTTTTATGGGGAATCCCAGCACTATTATTATGGAGCGTTGTTTTAAGTATCATTCATATAGCAAAAGAGCCTATATCAGGACAATTCTTAGGGCGAACACTGACGTTTATTGGCGCCATATATACCTATACTGTCAGTTCGCTGTCTTCCTGGTTTGGTCTTATTTGTATAATTTTAGGAATCGTCGGTTTTGCAGAAGATGCGATTTTTGGCCCGATCATGTTCATATTATTCGGCGCATTTATGGTGTATAACTTTTTCCCGCGTTATAATATGCCAGAATGAATAGAAAAACAATCATCTTTCTTGATCTTCAACAAAAGGGCGCTTTTCTTTAATAAGAAGGAGGCGCTTTTTGTATTGCACTAGATTCTGGAACAACACATTTTAGGGATTGGATTATGTTAAAATTTAGAAGAAATTGTGAAGGTTTCTACTTAAACTAAAGGGTGCTTTACTTCATTATCAGGAGCTGATCAGCAGCATCTTTTCTTATGCAACTATAGGGGCAGGTTAGTTCATTAACACCCATAATATTACAGATTATGATAAACTGAGAATATACGTTCGATAAAGGGTCATAGTCTTAAATTTTTAGGGGGTAAACAAATGAAGGAAACAAAGTATCTGCAAGTATGGAGCTTGGATGAATTGTTTCAGGATGGAAACCAATCATCTCAATTTCGTGAACATTTAAAACAATTGGAAATCAAAGTTTCTAAATTTGAAGAAAAATTGAAGTTTTTTGAAGGTTGTATCAGACAAGCAGAATGGTTGTATGACCATTATGTTGACCATATTGTTTACGGTATGTTAGTTAAGGATTGGAATAAGTAGTAATACCTTAATGAACTAAGGGTGCGTTAGCTGAAGATCGGGGCTGTCTTTAAAGGTAGCTCTTTCTTTATGCAACTAACGGGGCAGGTTAGTTGCATAACAAATATGGGCTATTGTGGTAATCTTAGGGTGTAGAGGGGTGACTATATAAATTGTTTCTTTATTAACTTTTGTAGGAGTGTGCTGTAATTGTGGAATTATACTATTTTCGTTCTAAATAAATATACAACTAAAGGGAGGGATTAAATGGATGTTGAAAGTCTGGTAAAGAGGAAAATAACAGTCACATATGTCACGACAACGGTTACTTCTATTATCTTAGCTTATTTGTATATGGCTGGCGGAATTAAGGTAGGAACTCCCTATAATTTAGGAGGTGAATTTTTAGGCTGGTTATCTATATATAGTATGTATGTGGGTGCAATTGTCTTGATTTATGGAAACCTGGTTTCGGTAGGCATAGAATATCTACAAAAAAAATGGTTTATTAAACATACATGGCTTTACGTTTTGTTTCATGGTTTTTTCGGTTTATCAAATGGTTTGCTTTTTCAGGAAACGACATTAGCATTAGCCGGAATGGTAGTTGCTTTATTCTATGCTTTTATTGATAGATGGCTATATGTTAGAGCTAAAGTTCAACTGAGTACAAAGATGTTTTTTCTTTTCCCTGTCTTAGCATGTGGTTTGCTTTCGGGATATTTTCAGATAATATCAGAACCTTTGCCACCCTTTTCAATGAAAGAGGCTGTTGAATTTGCCACTGCTGGTAATGGTACTGTTACTGATGTTTTCCCTAAAAATATTGGCATATGGGATGGAATGATTGACGGTTATCATGTCGAGAGAGAAACATCTGCAAAAGAAATAGGAAAGGAAAAATATATCATTACTTTTACTGAGAGATGGGACAAAGGAAAGGAAAAGGGTTCCTGGTTCTTTTCGTATGAAGTAGAACGTGGAACTTTATCCGCTAATGGTGGTGAGGGGGGGGACCCTCCATACAATAAATAAATGATTGGAATCTCCCAGACTCTTTTAGCTATTTGTCTTGTCTTTAATATCATACTGGCTGATTTGCTTGTAAAATTCTCTAACTAAATAAAGGTTGCTGCGACACCTTTTTCCTAATGAACTAACGGGTGCGTTAGCTGAAGATCGGAGCTGTCTTTATGGCAGCTCTTTCTTTATGCAACTATCGGGGCAGTTTAGTTTAATAAGAGAGAAGCCTATTTTATGTAGCTTTTAATCATCTAAATACCAGATAGTTCTACAGATAGATAAATATGATAAAGTTAAAAAGGATGTAAAAGAGACAGAATTTTGGACAAGGAGATATAAAGTGAAGAAATTAAAAAAACGTGTTTTTCTAGGGTTAGGTGTGCTCATGGCTGCGTATATACTTTTTGTAGTCTATGATTACTTAGACAATCAGAAAAAGGAAGAACAGAGCCGAGTATTCATGGAAGAAAGCAATAAGGTATTTAATGAATATGATATTATATCGCTCGGAGTCAATCCAAATAACAAAACGATTAAAGTCCATGTGCCGATAGAGGAAGAACAACGGAATGAACTGGCCTATTCTTTGGCTCAAATCGCCCAAAAGCATGGCATGAAGGATTATGAAGTCATAGTTAGAGCTATAAGAGATGGGTACCCAATTTCCAATTGAAAGCCTTGTGAAGGATTGTACTTAAACTACCATGAAAATAGACTTCTGGAATTTAGGGGAAAAGGCAATACTTAAGAAGACGCAGCTCATTGTTTTTTTAAAAAGGGGAGAGCGCCTAATTTACTGATTTATTGTAGGTAAGTGGACTGAATTTAAGATGCTTCAGGTTCTTGTAACGTAACTGTGTATCCTAAACTTTCAAGTCTTCTTAGTGAGTGCCGAAAAATTGATTGTTGTCTCTGCTTATCAAAGTAGTCTTCGCCTAAGTCTACATACATTTCTTTTCGAGTTAAGAGATAATAGGAGATACGTAACATGGCATGAGCGACTACTATTCCTGCTCGTTTCTTACCTTTTCGTGATGCTGTACGCCTATACAGTGCTCCGAGATAGTTTTTAGATCCTCTTACAGAATGAGCTGCTTCTGTTAATGCTGATCTCAAATACTTGTTTCCTTTTTTTGTTTTAGCCGATTTTCTTTTTCCCGCACTTTCGTTATGCCCAGGAACTAGTCCTGCCCAAGAACACATATGAGCTGCACTTGGAAACTGTTTCTTAATATCAGTCCCAATTTCAGATAAAATTTGCTCAGCCATTCTTGTAGCTATGCCAGGAATAGAGTCTAATCGTTCCACATCTTCTTGATAGGAGCTTACTCTTTCCTCGACCTCTTGGTCGAGCATCTCGATTTGCTCTGTTAAAAAATCAATATGCTTTAAAATGGTTTTTAACATGAGGCGTTGATGCGAATTGATATAACCTTTAAGGGCGAGTTCTAGTTCATCTTTCTTCTTTTTCATTGTGCGTCGAGCAAAGTTTGCTAGTTTTTCAGGGTCTTCTTCACCTTCGGCAATTGCGTTAAGCATGTCACGAGCCGAAACACCCATAACGTCTGAAACCACTGAGCCTAGCTTAATATTTGCGCCCTCTAACACTTTTTGGATGCGATTATGTTGTCTAGCACGTTCTTCAATGATACTTCTACGGTACCGAACTAGTTCACGTAGTTCCCGTTGATTTCGATCTGGAATGTAACTAGCTTTTAGAAGTCCATGACGAAGAAGTTTGGCAATCCATTCTGCATCTTTAACATCTGTTTTACGCCCTGGCACTGCTTTCATATGTTGAGCATTCACAACTAAAAACTCAATCTCTTCAGCTTCTAATAAATTAACAATAGGTTTCCAATATACACTGGTACTCTCCATGGCAACATGAGTACAGTTATTCTGTTTAATCCAATCCACTAACTGAATTAGAAAAACAGTTTTTGTTGAAAACGTTTGAATCTCCTTTCCTTCTGGTGTCATAATACATGCAGTAATATTGTCCTTATGGACATCCATACCACATGCTCTTTCAATGACTACTTCCATTGAAAACATCCTTTCTACGGCTCTCAATATAATTGGAGGCTGGTGCAAAAACCAGAATAGGATTAATCTACCATGTGTGCTTCCCGTAAGGGAGCGACAGTCAGTGGTGCACCTTGGTCGTTGGAGTCAGACTAACGGATGGGCTCTAACGCACCATAGTTCATCGACCTTCCTCTCCCAGCCGTAGAATCAGTATTGACCGTTCTGAACCATTTTCATTCTCTGTGGTGAAGCGCTGATTTTTGCGCTTCATGGATGGCTAACGGGTGCGTTAGTTGAATTACAGGGTCCGAGGGTACGGTGATGTTTCTACAATTTTTTTACAAATCAAGTTAACCAATAATTAACAATTATGGTAAGCTTAATTTTGTTATAAACATCATTTTTCAAGGGAGGGTGCAAGGGATGCTTAAACGAATAATAACTAAGTACGAACACGAGGGTCTGACCCCGGAGGAAATTGAGCATTTAAATACTATAAAAGGACAAAATCCTTATGGGATGCTAACTCTATTATTAGGTTTAGTATCCTTTATTTTTGGGCCACAGTATATAATTATTCCTATCGTATCTTTGTTATTGGGTTTTATTACTTACCGAACCTTTGATTCTGAAAAAGAGGATAATCCTTGGACTTTTTACATTGGACTATTATTTGCTTTTATAGGATTAATATTGAACTTTTTACATTATGTACACGTATTGAACTGATGTTATGGTTCATTTCAGCAATAAAAGAAGAAAAGGAATAAGAAGGCAGAAATAACGAAAAATTTCTATTGGTCGTAAGATGCGTTAAATTAAAATTGAAGTGAGTTTCTTCGATAACTCCTTTTTTTCTTGATGACCTTACTAACGGGTGCATTAGCTTAAGATCGGAGCTGTCTTTAAGGCAGCTTTTTCTTATGGAACTAACGGGGCAGGTTAGTTCAATAAGAGATTTTGTAGAATGAAGTGTAAACTCACAACACCTTTGAGTTGCAGAATACACTCAACAAATTCAAAAGCTATCAAAAAAAAGCAACAGTTTAAATAAGCAGAAATCGCAAAGTGGTTTCTGTTTATTTTGTTAAACTTAGGTTTTTATTTGCATGTTATGCTTTTTCTAAAAATACTTTAACTTTTTGAAACTTTTTCTGAAGATATATTCCACTAATAGTTGAAAGGAGTTGAGAGAGAGAGATGGAGTTTGAGAATGATAAGATGGTTAAAAAAGCAATCAGGGGCAATAAAAAAGCTTTTGAACAACTCATAAAGCAGCACTATGAACGAATCTACCGGACTGCTTATCTTTATGTACATAACGAAGAAGATGCATTGGATGTCGTTCAAGAGACGACATATCAAGCTTATAAGAGTATTCACTCGTTAAAGCAACCAGATTACTTTATGACTTGGCTTACCAGGATCATTATCCGATGTGCTGGTCATATTCTCAAAAGAAGAAATAATATTGTGCCACTAACAGACGAAGTATTGTCTAATTTAACGGTAACCTATCATTCAGGTCATGACGAAGCAATAGATCTATTAAATGCGATCGGACAGTTAAAAGGGAATTATAGATCCGCCATTATTTTGTTTTACTACTATGATTATTCTATTAAAACCATTAGTGAAATCATGGAGATCCCCGAAGGGACTGTAAAAACTTATTTAAGCAGGGGGAAAGCCGAATTAAAAAAGTCCTATAAAGATGAGGAGGGCAAATGCAATGGATAACAAAGAAGTAAAAAGTGCTATTGAAAAAATAGTTGTACCAAAAGAAAAAGTGTTTGGCGCTATTGATAAAGGCTTAAAAATGTCAGGGCAAGGTAGGAAAATAAAGAAAAAGAAAGTTCTTGCAGGTTCAGCTGCTGTAGCTGCTCTTCTTGGAATCACCATTGCTTCTGGATTTGTTAATCCTACAATGAATAGAGTATTGGCTAATACCCCTATAATAGGCGGAATTTTTCAAGAATTCAATGATTCAATGGGCGTTGAACTTGCGAATCAAGATGCAGTTACAGAATTAAATCAATCCTTAACTAAAAATGGAGTGACTGTAAAACTCACCAGCGCTTATTTTGATGGCAATGTGGTATCAATTACAGGATTTGTAGATGAAGATGTTGAAAAAGGGCATAACGAAAAAGGGGAAGTAAGCTTTGATATGAATTTCGAACACAACAAAGGGGATAATGACCCTTGGTTGAATGGAAAGTCGACAGACATTAGAAAGGTCAAGGGGGGATACAATTTCCAATGGAAAATGGAATATCCATATAAATCATTTAAGGAGAATTCTACTCTCCCCATAACAATTCATAATATTAACGGGATAAAAGGTGAATGGAATTTTGATATCCCAATTCAGCAAGAAAAAAACAGTACACTTGTTATTGATCAGGAGCAAGGATACCCGGATGATGAGGTCAAAATCCGTATTAAAGAGATCCTAACCGCAAGGGTGTCATCTTCGCTTATTTATGAGACGGTGGAAAAATATAAAGATGATGAAATTTATATACTAAAAGCAATTGATAATAAAGGAAAGGTATATAGGTTTGGAAACGGAACATCTCTAGAGGGGGCAGCACAAGAGGATGGATATCATAGTACTGTTCGAACAAAAATGACCAAGCTAAAGTCAAATATTACCTCACTTACTTTTTATCCGCAGCTTACTGTGGCGGACCCAAAAGTACAACAGCTATTGGACAAAAAATCGTTTACATTAAAAAGTAAACGATTCAATGTAGGCCTTCAGGTAAATGATATAACTAAAAAGGGCAGTAAACTTGTAATCGATTATCAATTTACAGGGCTCCCCAAGGAATTGAGTAAGCATCAGCTTGAATTGTTTGAAAATAACTTGCAGTATGTATTACTGCTAGTAGATAAAGAATATATTGGTAAAATCGATCCTGAAAATCCAGTACCACCTAAAAATCATAGTATTCATCTGAATAAAGTGAAAACTATCGATAAAAAAGCAGCGCACTTCCAATCTACATTCGATTTAAATGGGGAAGAAAAAATAATGAACTTTAAGTTGGAAAATACAATTTTGCAATTTAATTTTTCAAGCTTTTTCCCAGCTAAGGAATTACAACCATTTACTGTTGTACTTCCAGTGGGGAATGAATAAACTATTAAAGTAGCTTATTTTAGGGACCATATAGTTGACGAGTGGGATTCTACTAGTGCATTGAATAATTAGTAATATCGGGGCGATGACTTATGTAAGTCACCGTCTTTTTTTTATTAGTTTTAGAAGTTTGTGAAATATTGTACTTAAACTATAGGGTGCGTTAGCTGAAGATCAGAGCTGTCTTTAAGGCAGCTCTTTTCTTATGGCACTATCGAGGCAGGTTAGTTCATTAACCTTAGCGGAGTATAGTCGAACTGTGCGGTAAACATTAATACTCCTATAGAATGATAAAAAGTTAATTAATGTGGTATCCTACTAATTAGTAATATTATCCAGATAAGGAGTGTGTAAAAGAGTATGAGTGACAAACAATGCCCTAAATGTAATTCAAACAACATTAAGAAAGGTGTTCTAGGAACCGGGTTTAAATTTGTTCTAATGTTTTCCCATGATAATCCAAAGAATAAACCTTCCAAGATTATCTCTTATTATTGTTCAGATTGCGGCTACATACTTAGTTCTAATTTGGAAAACCCATCTAATTTAGATTAATAAACTAAATGTATAAAGTGGAGGCTTTTAACATGGGTGAATACACTGGTTTCTTCGTGATGATGGGACTTTTATTTATAGTTGTAATTTCCAATAAGTTTTTATTTTGGTGGGTTAAGCTCACAATAGTAGCTTACTATTTTGTAATTTCTTATATCTTTATCAAAGTTACAGCCAAAATAAATGAAGAATATGAAACTCCTCTTCCTGATGCCTATTGGGATAAAAATACAGGTTGGGTAGATACCATTGCAGGTTACATATTCTTTCCGTTGTCATTTATACTTCTTTTTATCTTTTACAAATGGTATTCAAGCCGGAAAGATCTGCAAGCTAACGGTTATGTTATAGCTATGTCTGTTCCTACAATTGCTATTGTCCTATTTTTCTTTTTGATGTTTAAGTTTGTATACGGGTACAGACCATAAGGGTTGTACTTTTTTATTGCACAGTTTGTGTCAACTCTACACTAATCCTTGATGAACTAATGGGTGTGTTAGCTGAAGAACTGAGCTGTCTTTAAGACAGCTTTTTCTTATGGAACTAAAGGGGCAGTTTGTTGGAGAAGGAACTATTTTGAACGATCTAGAAATAAAGACTATAAAGAAAAGATAATGAGGTGTTTGTATAGAAAAGATACCTGTTAAAACGATTAAGAAGATAGAAGAGGACATTGAAAAAAATGATTTAGGGAAAGCAAGGGATAGGCTACACGGGTTAATTTCGACCTATCCTAATGAGTTAGAACTCCGCAGAAAGTTGGGGGAGATCTATTTTGCATTGAAATACCCTTCAATGGCAGGTCGTTACTGGTATTTAGAAAAGAATAAGACATCAGAGATGGTAAAAGCTTGTATTTTGTTCGAAAAATCTATGGGAAACGATCCTTTCAGAATAGCACGAGCTCTGAAATTTAAAGGTGATAGTGAAATTTTAATAAGACTGGAATTGAATCAGGTAATTTCGCCTATACAAAATAAAGTGAAAGAGAGTCTACTGGAACAACCTGACGATCTATTGAAAGATAATTTGGTTAGTTTGGGTTGCTTCTCAATAATCATATTAACAATTCTCTTTGCATTAATCGGAGTTTACGCTCTTTTCAACTGGATTTTTTGATCCGTAATCTTGCTTTATAAGAGAGTTTTATAGTACTTGTTCTTTACCTAACGGGTGCGTACTTTTAAAATCTGGCTGCCATCGCTGGCAGTCTTTTTAGGGGCAGGTTAGTTGAGCAATAAAGATAAAAACCATTCTATAATGAATGGTTTTTATCTTTATCATAATTTGGTGATGTACTGGAATGTGTTAATATGCGGTCTATTACTTTTTCAGTAACTGGCATAAAGAAATTAAGTATTAGCCCCCCTAAACAAACGGTTAATAAAGTTCCAACGCCAATTGGTCCATTTGAAATCATTGCCAATATCAAGAATAGGAGGTAAATGGATGTTCTCGAAAGGAATATATTTGTTCTAGTTAATTCTTGTATGATTAATGTTAATCGGTCAACTGGAATCGGTGCAAAATTTGTGTGTAAATATGTTGCCGTTCCTAATCCTACAACAACCAAGCCGATTCCAAAACAAATAACTTTGCTGAACCATAGTTCAGGTGTTATCAAATTGTGCAATAAAAAAAGCCACATATCAATCCCGATACCCGTTATAAATGCTGTTAACAACCCCAAAACTTCTGGTCTTTGCCTTTTTAAAAATGAATTAAAACATATCAAGATCAAAGCTATTATTATTTCCCAACTTCCCACAGTAAGCCCCACATTTATGGAAAGTCCCACCAAAAGAGCATCAAAAGGTGAAGTTCCAAGGTCTGATTGTATAGTGAATGAAATACCAAGGGTTAATATTAAAATTCCCAATACATAAAAAACATATTTCACTTTACTTGACCCCTTTATCATATTTTTTGTTGCAAACGCAACAAAGTTGAGTTAAATTAAATATATGTCATTTTTATTGCATTTGCAACAAAAATACGTGCTAAGGAGTTAATTATGAAGGAAATTCTTCGTGAAATTGGAATGATAGCAAGGGCATTAGATTCCATAAGTAATATTGAATTTAAAGAATATGACCTTACAAAAGGGCAGTATTTGTACCTTGTCCGAATATGTGAAAACCCAGGAATCATTCAGGAAAAGTTAGCTGAGATGATAAAAGTAGATCGAACAACAGCAGCTCGTGCTATAAAAAAACTTGAAATCAATGGCTTTGTTGAAAAGAAAGAAGATAAACATAACAAAAAAATTAAAAAACTCTTTCCAACAGAGAAAGGGAATAATGTTTATCCTTTTATAAAAAGCGAAAATGATTATTCCAATATCGTTGCATTAGAGGGATTTTCCAAAAGAGAAGTAGAAAGCATTTCCAATCTTCTTCAAAGAGTAAGGGAAAATGTGGAAAAAGACTGGGAATTTGTAAAAAAGGGAAACAAGAGAAATTATTGATTATATAAAGGAGCGGCATATTTAAATGACTATTAAAAAGTGTACCCTAGACGATTCACGCATTCTTCAAGAAATTAGTTATGAAACATTTAATGAGACATTTAAGCATCAGAATTCACCCGAAAATATGAATGCCTATTTGGAAAGGGCATTTAACTTAAAACAATTAGAAAAAGAATTATCCAATATTTCTTCGCAATTCTTTTTTGTTTATTTTAATAACGAAGTCGCTGGATATTTAAAGGTCAATACCAATGGTGCTCAGACTGAAGAAATGGGTGATGAATCACTTGAAGTCGAGCGAATTTATATAAAGAACAAATTTCAAAAACATGGGCTTGGTAAATATCTGCTAAATAAAGCTATGGAAATTGCGATGGAACGTAATAAAAAGGAAATTTGGCTAGGCGTATGGGAAAAAAATGAAAATGCCATTGGTTTTTATAAGAAAATTGGGTTTGTTCAAACTGGAGCCCATTCTTTTTATATGGGTGATGAAGAACAAACGGACTTTATAATGACCAAAACACTTCTATAACTTATTTTGAAAGGTGGATCATTATGTAAATTCCAAAATATTTTAAGGTCACTAATGTTGACTGAAATTTGGGATATTGTTCAAAAAAACTCTTTTGGAACGATTGTCACAACAGAACAAGGAAAACCAATTGCGACTCATTTGCCTTTGGGGTTAAATAAAAAAGGTGATGATTACTATATTACTGGGCATCTGGCAAATGGAAATCCTCAGTGGAGAACATATGAAACCTGTGAAGATGTGCTTGTAATGTTTCAGGGACCGAACGCTTACATTTCTTCTTCTTGGTATGGGCATGAAGGAGTTCCAACATGGAATTATCAAGCCGTCCATGTATATGGTAAAGCAAGCGTTTTAGAGAAAGATGAATTAATCGAGGAATTAACAATAATGCTGGAAAAATATGAAGAAAATCGTGAAAACCCTGTTTTATGGGATAAACTTTCTCCTCAGCTCTTAGAAAGTGAACTGAAAGGTATAGTTGGATTTAGGATTAAGGTGGGAGAAATTCAGGCTGCATATAAATTAAGTCAGAACAGAAATGAAACGGATTATATTAACATCATTGATAAATTACAAAATGAAGGAAATCAAAATTCTAAACAAATGGCAGAACTGATGGAAAAGAGATTAAAAAATTACATATAAGCCCACTTTATTTTGATGGTACTGCACTAATGGTTTCGTTAGCTGAAATACGAATGGAAGAACTTATTATTCACTTTATTATTTACCCTAATTACATGACGGATTCATGTTACTATCGGTTTTTATTCGGGGTATATTTCTTCTTTCTGATCTCATACTAAAGATAAGAAGGAGGGGTTTACATGGCAAAACGAACAAAGAAAAATGATGCAGATCAAAAAAACAAACAAGGATTTGATTCAAGCAAAACTGATTCTGAATTCTCTAAGGAATTTGGCAGTACAAATGCTAATCAAGCACATAAAAATAAAGCAAAAAAAGAAAAAGCATCTAAAAATCAAGGTGAGTGGAAAGGCATGCATTAAGCATTAATTAATAATTGCCAGACTCGAACTCATGATAAGTGATGCCTGCACCGAGTTCAAAGGGTGGAGGCTTATCGTGCTTCAAACTTTTTACTGAACTTTATGTAAAGGAGCTTATTTAGATGACTCAATCTAAGCGACAACAAGAACGCCAATGGAAAGATCGTAAACAATCGCAGAATCCACATGGTAAAGTCAATTCATTTGAACAATTAGCCGAAGATACGGGCAAAAATGAATCTGAAACTAAGTAAAACTGTTTAAGAATGAGGCCCAAGGGTGATGGCACCCACATAATAGTGAGTTCGCTCCCTTGGGTACCCCTAAAAGGCCGTAATTATCGGTAGTGATGATTATGGCCTTTTAGGTTTACATATACGAGCTGTTTTTTTTATGGTAATAGTATGGACAATGATTCGTATGTCATCCCCTCAATTAGATACTGTAAAGACAAAAGACGAAGACTACATAAAAATACGGATTATTACAAAACCTTTTAGTAAGGAGTTTTTTGGAAGGGGGAAAAGATCAGATATATGTTTTCATTACGGGGAGATGCTCATAAAATTTATCTTCAATTAAAAAAAGCATCATACAAAGACCGATCTTTCAAAGGTATGAAGAAACTAATTGAAGTGGAAGAAATTCAAAATTTTTATAATTCCATTGATAGCGATACGTTAAAAAAAGTTTATTATTGTATGATAAAAGAGAAAAACGGATCGGGGATCATTCCTATTATAATATCCTCTGGACCTTGGCTTTTTCTTCTGTTTTCAAATCAATTGCAAGATTTCCTTTTTAGAGATGGGAGTTTGCTTTGGGTCGTCTTCAGTTTAATATATATTTCCATTCTTTCCATAAGTGTGTTTCTTCACTTTCATGAAAGATCATGGTCTTTTGTTCATATTGAAATCATTCAAGAAATTTTACATGAACGAAAAGGGATAAGGGAAAAGGCCTGAGGTGAGAACCTATAACGGAGTCCCTCAATGGGGAGTTGTGCGAGAAAAACATATACTTTCGTACTGTTTTCTTGTGTGTTTTTAGCACGAAATACTATAGCAAAAAAGAGGCATCGAAACCGATGCACATTTTATGAATAGTGATTATATTTCTACAAATGCAATCTTAATCCCATTTACTCTTTCATCCAATTCGTAAGTTCGGATGTTTTTTTTTATACAGTTTTTTAGGGGCTTGTACACTTTGAACGTTGATTTCCTCTCCAAGCACTCGCTCCAATCAACTTTGTTTTACTTTTAGATAGAACCCTTTTGTCTACAAACTCAGCGATTCTTTAAGAAGAATCGCTTTTCTTATTAAACTAACAGGGCAGGTTACTTTAACAAATAGTAATGTAAAATATAATAAAAAGGTGTGTAGTAGAGGAGTCAGAAAATAATATGGAATGTTTTTGTGAACAAAAAGAAACAAATGAGTTAAAAGTTGAAGGTGATGTTGGGGCGGACCCTATATGGTGCAATCAATGTGGTTGTAATTTGGATATAGAGGACGTTCCGATTTCAAATACGTTAACAAATGAATTGATTGAATGGGTAAATATGTATGGTGAATGGATTGATTGGGATGAAGATAAATTGCTTCCTAATGGGATTGAACTTGAAGAGGAACACAATAAACAAGGATTAAATTTAACAGAAAAAATTAAGAAAGAACTTGAAGGGAAATATAGAATTAAATTTTCACCTTCGACAATGGCAAGTATGTATGCAAATAAAAATTATTAACCCTTTTACCACGGAGCTGTCTTTAAGGCAGCTTTTTCTTTATGCAACTAACAGGGCAGGTTAGTTCATGAAGGACAAATGAAAGTTTATATCGAAATTATTAAGTAAGAGATTAATTAATTATAAAAGAGGTAGAACAATGACTGTTTCAATCAACCCCATTTCCGAAGATGAAAAGCATATTCTTCAGAATTTATATTCCCTTTATTTACATGACCTTTCGGAGTTTACCGAGGGTTTAGACATATCAATAGATGGTTCATTTGAATTTGATTCATTTGAATTAATTTGGAAGAAGGAAGGATTAACACCATATTTTTTGAAAAAAGATATGAAAATTGTTGGGTTTTTATTACTGTTAGAAAGGCCGTTTTTAAATAAGGACTATGATTACAGCATTAATGATATTTTCATTTTAAAAAAATATAGAAGAAAAGGTGCTGCAATTTCATTATTAAAGGAATTGTTTAAACAAAAAAAAGGTAGTTACTTTGTTGTTCAATTAGCTAAGAATATTCCTGCTGTTATATTTTGGAGAAAGATTTTTAGTGAGCTAAATATAGATTTTGAAGAAGTAAAGAAAATTGTCGATAATGAAGAATGTTTGGTTCAATCCTTTCAAATTTAAACAGATATTAAACAACGGGTGCGTTAGCTGAAAATCGGAGCTGTCATTAAGGCAGCTTTTCCTATGGACCTGTGGGCAGGTTAGTTCAATAAGGAATTGGTGTATTATGGTATAATTTTTAGGTGATTGTTTTCGATACTCAATGTTAGGGTGGTAATTTAATGGTTTGAAATTTACCTCAACTTGGAATTGGTCTACAAGTAGTTTTCTTTATTTTATTCTTTGGAACTTTATTACCAAAAATAAATAACATGGTAGCCGCCTTCGTTTGTCTATTTATAGGTTTTTCAAGTTTAATTGTTGGTATATACTCTGTTATATGGCAAAAAAACTTAATTTTATCTATGGCAGTCATCATTATTGCATTTCTTATTTTAGGCTTTACAATATTCGCATATTTTTTGGGCGAGGCGGGTTACCCACCACTAATAATGCAATGAAAATTTCAATCTGCATTATATTAACTGTGAAGATTGCAGATAAAGATATCACCTTTTCTTATGGAACTGAAAGGGTGCATTAGCTGAAGATCGGAGCTGTCATTAAGGCAGCTTTTTATTAATGCAACTATCGGGGCAGGTTAGAAGAAGCTTATCGAAGTGACGGGAATGAATTTAAAGCAAAAGAACAGGGAGGAGTTAAAATGAATCAAAATATTGGTACAGAAGAAGCGATTAAAAGGTGGGATAGTTTCGCGGATACATATTCTGCAAATCATACCGAGCAAGGAGACCTTCATAAAGAAGTTTTTTTAAATCCAACTTTATTATCACTTATGGAAACATTAAGTAATAAAAAGGTTTTAGATGCCGGGTGTGGTGAGGGGTATTTAAGTCGAATTTTAGCGAGGTCTGAAGCGACTGTAACTGCTGTGGATTATTCATCACGGATGATAGAAATTGCTAAGGGAAGAACTCCAAATGATTTGTTGATTGATTATAGGCAGGGTAATTGTGAGGACTTGAATTGTTTAGAAGATAAAAGCTTCGATTTAATAGTATCCAATATGGTTATTCAAGATCTTGCAAATTACGAAAAAGCATTTCAAGAAATGTATCGTCTATTAGTAGATGGAGGCTGTTTTATATTTTCGATTTTACATCCTTGTTTTGTTACTCCAGAAAGTGGTTGGGAGAAAACAAAAGACGGTAAAAAGTTGCATTGGAACGTAGATAAATATTTTTATGAAGGTGTGTATGAACAAGGTATAGGAGATAAAGAAAAAATGCTATTCTTTCATAGAACATTAACAAGTTATATAAACACTTTAATCAAAACAGGTTTTATTTTAGAAAGCATAATAGAACCTAAGCCATCAAAAGAGATGTTGGAAAAATATCCTTCATTTGAAGAAGATTTCAGATGTGCTGATTTTATGGTTTTTAAACTTAAAAAGTAAAGGTGAATATTTCTTTTAGAAATCATTTGTTCAACTACCAGGTGTGTTAGTTGAGGATCCAAAGGTGTTAATGCTTTTCGTCTAGAGGAAGGTGTACATGAGAAATTTCAGAATGATAAATGAGGTCTTAACAAATGTCCAGTAAAAAATATCAAATGAACCAGAGTTATGTAGATTCCCAAGAAAAACAAAAAATGTTATACAAACGTACATTAATTATTATAAGTATTTCACAAATTTTTGGTGGTGCCGGGTTAGCGGCTGGAGTTACGGTGGGGGCACTTCTTGCACAACAAATGCTTGGCACAGACGCATTTGCTGGACTTCCTTCGGGTTTATTTACTTTAGGGTCTGCAGGGGCTGCTTTAATCGTAGGTAGACTTTCTCAACGTTACGGTCGTCGTACAGGTTTAACAGCTGGTTTTATGATAGGTGGACTTGGAGCAATAGGAGTCATAACCGCAGCTATAATAAATAGCGTTTTCCTTTTATTTGCTTCCCTGCTTATTTATGGTGCAGGAACAGCGACGAATTTACAAGCTCGTTACGCTGGTACGGACTTAGCAAACAATAAACAACGAGCTACTGCTATTAGTATTACTATGGTGTTTACAACATTTGGTGCAGTTGCAGGTCCGAATTTAGTGAATGTAATGGGGGATTTTGCACTTTCTATTGGCGTTCCATCACTTGCTGGTCCTTTCATTTTATCAGCAGCAGCATTTATCTTAGCAGGTCTTGTACTTTTCGTTTTGCTTCGCCCAGACCCATTAGTAATAGCTAGAACAATAGAAGCGTCCAACCAGGAAAGTAATCGAATAGAATATTCGACTGATACTGAACAAATAGAAAACAAAAGAGGTATTATTGTTGGTGCGACAATTATGGTTCTTACTCAAATTGTAATGGTAGCTATTATGACAATGACACCAGTTCATATGAGACATCATGGACATGACTTGGGTGAAATAGGTCTCGTTATTGGATTTCATATAGCTGCAATGTATCTTCCTTCACTGGTTACAGGTGTCCTTGTTGATAAGTTTGGCCGTACTGCCATGGCTATTGCCTCTGGAGCTACGCTGCTTCTGGCAGGTTTAATATCAGCGATTGCACCAGGTGATTCTATGATTCTCCTAGTAATTGCTCTTTCTTTACTTGGATTAGGATGGAATTTTGGTTTAATAAGTGGGACTGCTCTTATTGTGGATTCAACTGACACTTCAAATCGGGCTAAAACTCAAGGTACAGTGGATGTTTTAATTGCATTATCAGGAGCTTCTGGTGGCGCCTTATCAGGAATGATTGTGGCCGGTTCAAGCTACACAACATTATCATTTATTGGAGGGTTATTATCTTTATTATTGATTCCAGTGGTTATCTGGTCTCGGGGAAGTAAAATAACCAATTTCTAAAGAATCCATACAATAAGAGAAAAAAGTCATTTCCTAACGTACAGGAAACGGCTTTTTTTGCTGCGATTTGCTTATCATACAAAAATGAGTGACTTCACCGTTAACAGTCATTCGACCAATTTAATGCAGCTCTTTCTTTATTTAACTAAAGGTTCAGGTTAGCGCAACCTGAACCAAAAATATTATTGAAGCGTATTTAGATTTTGTGCCCTTAAAAAGCTTACAACTACCTCTCCAATTTGTCTGCCTAACCTTAAGCCTTCATTGTTATCCACGTTAAAATGTACGCCAGCGTACAAACGAGATTGAGCACTTTCTTCCATTAGTTTTTTTATTTCGGAAGACTCTTGAGGGAAGATATAACTTAATACTGTCTCTGCACATCCCGCCACAGTTGCGTGTGCAGATGGGTAAGCTGGAAAACGAGGGGTAAACAACACAGTAGACAGATTTCTGCCATATTGATTTGGACGTGCAACATCCCATTGATATTTAAAAAACCACGTGATAACAAAGGTATCATTCATAGCAGCGTGGAAATAACTCTGAACCCTTGCAACACTCGGTGATCCCAGCATATACTTTTCAGCTAAATTGAAAATTAGAGTGGTAATTTTCGCGGTTAATTCACCTGTTCCCCAATATTGTGCGATGCGTATTTGCTGGGAAGTCAATGACTTTAATGTCTCTTCTACAATGAATAACTCTGTTTCCCAATCTATATCTAGAGGATTTTTAATTCGCCAAATGATTCGTTGATGAAAGGGGTCCAGGAAATCATTATCTCTTCCCCTTGAAATAAAAAACATTGGCCAATTTCCTGCCTCTGGAGAACCTTTAGGTGGGTTACTTTCCCCTGGGTAAGGAAATTCTGTCCATCTTCTATAACTTGTTCTCATAAAGACCACCCCCTAATAAATGTTCTCCTTGTTCCTTATGATTACGAGTAATGAAATATGACCATTTAACTTTTGGCTCCCTTATCAGAAAGATCAGGGGTTTTAGCCATTTTAAGCTTTTATAGCTGATTCCCCCAAACCTTTACAACATAAATTAACATTTCAAAGTTTTATTTGAAAAATTTCCAAATATTCAAAGGTATTCAAATGATCATGTCCTGAAATAATAAGAAAAACGCAGGAGAAACGCTATATGAACAGAAAAAAATGTTATAAAGAATTTATCGCTATTTTTATTTTTATATTCGTCTTAATGGTGAATCATTCGGTCTATGCAATTGATTGGGAAGATGAAGAAGTACCTATAAACTTTAAAATTGAGGTATTACCTTGGGAGATAGTAAACGACACTATTCCTAATAGAACAAATTTCACCATCATAGACATTGAAACCGGATTATCATTTAAGGTTCAACGAAGAGCAGGTAGTCATCATGCAGATGCTCAGCCACTAACCAAGGATGATACTCAGATTATGAAGGAAATTTATCATAATCAATGGAGTTGGAAAAGAAGAGCAATTATTGTATTAATTAATAATCAAATGATCGCTGCCTCTATGAATGGAATGCCTCATGGCGCAGGCTCCCTTCAAAATGGTTTTTCAGGTCACTTCTGTATTCATTTCTATGGAAGTTTAACACATCGTTTAAAAAACGAAGATTCCGCTCATAAATTGATGATATTGAAAGCGGCCGGTAAGCTTGATGATTATTTAGGCACGGTAAGTCCCTATGAACTTATCCATATTTTTACCATTTCCATAAATCAAGGAGATCGAAAATTATTATCAATGACCTTATCAAATCCGGATCATTCCAAACGTTTCATTAAACTTGCTGAAAATATTACATACTTTGGGGTTAAAGATTTTTCAAGACAACCACTTGAAGACGCAAACGGGTTAATATTCGTGGATGTACCGGTTCAAGTGAAGATTTATAAAGAGAGAAAAGGGAGTGAAAGCAAAATCATCCATTTTATGATCCGAAGGGAGAGTTTGACTGATCGTTGGTTCATTGATCAAGATGCGATCTATGAAGCCTTAAAATGAGATTTGTAAGATTCGGAAAAATAAATTCCAATCCATTGTGGGGGTGCATTTTATGCGATTATCATGGATTGCCGGACTTTTACTATTCGTTCAACCAGTGAATATTTCTGAAAGCATATCGGTAACCCACCAAGGACAAACGATTGCCAGTGTCAACCATGCTGATATTACTTTGCCCTTACTAGATGTTCCTATCATGGACGTGGATAAATACAATCAATTTGTCGAGAAAATAGATCGACAAGTGTACCAAAAACCTGTAAATGCCACAATAGACAAGCAAGGTAATATTCTTCCTGGGCGGGTAGGTTACAAGCTATACCATCAAGCATTTAAAGAGCAATTTTATTCCTTTTTGTACAGTAGTAAAGCATACAAACTAGAAGTACCTTTACTTGCTATTCATCCAAAAGTTGACAACGAATTACTTGCGGAGATTCGTGAAAAAAAGATAGGTGAATATAGAACTTATTTTAATGTGAACAACAAAAATCGTACAAATAATATCTCGCTTGCTACAGAAGCCATTAATAATTATGTCGTGTTTCCTGGAGAGGTGTTTTCTTTTAATCAAGCCGTTGGCAGAAGATCAGTAAATAAAGGATATATGCTCGCTCGAGTTATCGTTAAAGGAGAGTTTTCCGAAGGGATTGGTGGGGGGATATGTCAGGTGTCATCCACCCTGTTTAATGCTATCGACAATGCAGGGTTGCAAACTATTCAACGCTATTCCCATACTAGGAGCGTTCCGTATGTTCCATCTGGCCGCGATGCTACAGTAAGCTGGTATGGTCCTGATTTTAGTTTTAAAAACATGTACAATCAACCTATTCTAATCCGAGCTACAACCCAAGGAGGAATGGTAAGTATCATGGTTTACTCTTCAGATATGATAAATTATAAGACACGAAAAGTTCCCGCTGCTTCAAATCAGAAATCAAAAGAACAGATTTACCGTTCCTAAAAGTACACTTTTACGAACGGTTACTTTTTTATAAAATCATCTACTATAATATTTCTGATAAATTTCATTTTCAATCCAACAATATGGACGGAATACGCAATAGCCCCTCCGTTGTATAATTTCTGAGCCTTCCCTTGCACCTAATCTTCGGATCTATAAATGAATTTCACAACAATTAAATCCGGATACTAGCTATAGAATTGTTTCCTGGCTGCAGGAGTGACAAACTCCTTTATGCCGGCTGGCTTTCTCCGGTTATTAATGCATCGGTATATTGATAATTAATAACCTTAAGCCAATCATGTGATCGTTTTCCAATCTCTAAGGTAGATTATGTGAATGAAAAGCCGACACTATATTTTAATAGTGTCGGCTTATATTGTAGCTTCAATATAAAGTTAGATAATTTTAAACAGTATTTCGAGATTTTTTGTAGGTTTAATTTTATGTATCACAAGAAATATCAAATAAGAGAAATTGATACCTCTAATAATTTTATTAAGGAGTGAGATAAATGAATGAACAGATACAGCTTATGATTGATTGGATTGAAGCCAATTTAAAAAATCAATTTTCATTAGATGAACTATCTATTTATATGGAATATTCCCCTTATTATTGTTCGTTTAAATTTCACCAAGTAACTGGTATAAGTATTAGGCGCTATGTTCTTCTTAGAAGATTGTATTCATCCACGGAAGATTTAGCAAATAACAGGAAGATAATTGACGTCGCCTTTGATTACGATTATTCTTCGCAAGAAGCATATAGCAGAGCCTTTAAACTGTTTTTGGTATCAATCCTAGAGAATATCAACTTAACAGGTTGCCTGTCCAGTCAATTATTAAACTCAATATTAATAAGAACGGGGAATGGTGTAGAATGAATGTTTCTAGAAAAATTGAGGTTGAACAGTTACAAAATGAGAAGAGTGAATTGTTTTATAAAGACGTACTCAACATTTTGAATGGTCAAGTTATGTATGAGGAGTTTAAAGATAACAGACTAATGGGAGATTCTGATTACGCTCCATTTAATGAAGCGATGTGTGTAAACGCGACTACTAAACAAGTTTTTAATGAAGAATTTATAAACACACGAGCTTCTGGACATCATGAGTCAGTAGAGAATTATTTCAAAAAGGTCATTGTTCCATTAGACAATCTTTTTAATAAAGAGTATAAATGTATCGTTTTATGGTTTGGTGAAGACATGTTTTGTCAAATGAACCTACTTACCATACTTTCCTATCTTGAACAGTCCGGATATGAAGGCAAAGTGTTCTTAAATTGCTTCAGAGAGGATGAATTTAAAATTAATCAAACTGAACTTAAATTAGGTCATTATTATTCTGTATACAAGGAAGTATTGGTCAATCATAATAAACCATCAAATGAACTACTTCCAGTCATGTATCAGGCAATAGACATATATTTAGATATGCTAAAAGAAGATAATGCAGTAGTAAAGTATATTTCCAAAAATAAAGATTTACCAACATCAGAATTAATTAATAGGTTATTTGCTCTGTTCCCAACAGTAGGCTATGGAGATTTACAATATAGAGAGCTTATTAATAAAATTTAAAATTGGAAGTGGAAACAAGAATTTTTAAAGACAATCATTGAAGGGGTTTCCAATACAGTGAAAAAAACTAAACCTCTTTTTCCTCATCCGGGACTATTCTGAACGACTTGTCACATAAACTTTTGTTAAAATGGATAATTCCATAAGGAATACTGTTAAGTGACATTAAAGTCGTTTAAAAACGTCAGTCCTGTTATTCCATTAAAGGGCCGGATTGTGGAGGATTGGGAAATTTTGATTCTGCAAATAATTGGGGGATTGAAAAAAGGAAATCTATGTATAATTAGTGATGTAAGTTTATGCTTTTTATGTAATAATTATTTTGTAGAAATGTAAAGTTACAATTCATACATAGTGAAGGTGGGGATCATAATGGCAACGGGAACGCATACTGTAGTAGTTCCAGTAGATGTACAAGCAGTTTGGGATTATGTCAGTGATCTCGAAAAATGGGCAACGACAGTACCAGCCTATAAAGAGCATGAAATCATAAATGACAAGCAATCTATTTGGACATTTGAAGGTCGTGTGAAAGGTATTAAAAAAACAATACAAGCGCAGGTAGATATTACCGAATGGAATGAACCTTCAAATATTAAGTTTGAACTAAAAGGTTTATCAGATAATTTTACAGGAAGCGGTCACTTTACTGCAGAAGATGTTAATGGAAAAACAATAATGACTTGTACGGTGGAAATCCATGCAGGCGGATTATCTGGTGCGGTGTTAACACCAATTATTAAATGGGCTGTTCCAAAAGTAGCATCTCGTTTAACAGAATCTATCGCACGTAAAATTGCAGTATTCTCATAGTTTTCAAAGATTGAAAGCCAATTCATTTTGGAGATACCTTCACTGAAGTATAGATGGTAACATTCTGAAGTGACCAATATAATGATATCGAGCTCTACTAGAAATTTTATAATTAGCGGAAAGGGGGCTGTCCAAAAAGGATAGCCTCTTTTTATCAATATTCCAGAATCGCTTTTCTTAATGAACTAACGGGTGCGTTAGCTGTAGATCTGAGCTGTCTTTAAGGCAGCTCTTTTCTTATGCAACTATCGGGACAGTTTAGTTGAAGAAAGAAAACACCCAAATCAAATTGTATAATCTAGACAAAGGGGTGATTTGGTTGAAAAGTGTTCCGAAGGTAAGGGAAATATTGCTTGACGAAGAAATAGATGAACAGGAGTTTGTTGGTATAATCAATGGCATTTATAAGCAAGACTGTTATATCTATGCCGTTATTCCTGATTGGGAACTCTTTAACGAACTTTCAAATGATTTTATTATAATTAATAAATTTCCGTTCCCTCTAACACGCATTTTTCCAAGAACAATTAGGTTTTTAGGATATGTAAAGGATAGAAAAAAACAAAATATATATAAATTTTACTTACGACTGCACCCCAATTGTTAGACACAACTAACAATTGGAGGTGCAGTTCAAGATTGGAAATTGGCTATGGGGAGAATTTTCCTTAGCGTTGTAAATCCGCATTTTCCTGACGCTACGCCTTATATAGCTATTCAGGAGTATATAGACTTCTACAATACCGATCGCTTCCAAGAAAAATTTACCGGCCTTTCCCCAATTGAATACCGAGAAAAGGCCGCAGCTTGAAATACTCTTTTTTTATTGTTCGGTCTACCTCCTCTTATTAATCATGATATTCAGTAAAAGGTTTCAACACCCTTTCTGGATAACTGTAGCTGTATGTAAAAGGAACTAATCCTTTCTCATTTCTATCTTTAGGTTTAGATAGGCTTGAATCAAATTATTGATGTTGTAATATATTTAATTCTAAGGTCTTAAATTAGTATAGCCCCGTTCTGTTTTTAGGACGGAGAGTTGTTTAATTTTTGACGTAAAACACAATATTTAAGTACCTTGATATTAAAACAACTCATATTGGAACCGAAATCAAATAGGGCATAAACATTATACTAGATAACATATTTACTTCGTTTCTCTGATATCTTATATATGAAGATTGTGAAAATAGTTCCAATAAAAAATAATAAAGAGAAAACTAAAGTAGTTGAAACATCTTTCGGTTCAAATAATTTAAAATTCCCTGTGAAACTAAAAATTTTATGTGCTAACACAGCAATTAAATTTCTTAGGTCATATTCACCGAATACCGGTAAAATAAAATTATATGATATTAATAAAATAGTTGGAGCAATAATACCTTTAAAAAGAAGTCCTAGATAAAATCCCAAAGTAGAATAAATTATAGCAACGCTTAGGCTCAATAAAAATTGTAGAAACATATTATCATCAGGAGTTTGAATATTTAATTGGAATTCATTAATAGGAATTCTATCGGAAAGCATCTTTAGGAAAATACTTCCTGTTACATACGAAACCAATAGACTAGAACTTAATATTATTATAGCTGAAAGATACATTGAAAGTTGTTTACTAAATAAAAGCAAAAAGAAATTTTGTTGTACAGCTTTAATTTTAATTGTCTTATATTTCAAATCATATGTACCTATATATATACCAAATATTGCGAAGAAAAAGGGGAAAAATACAAAAGTTAACCATTCTAATGTTATACTCCCAATTCGCTCCATTTTTAAATTATTCACTGATGAGGCAACATTTTCATAGTCGTATCTTACGATATTACTTACAATTTCCCCATTAGTACTATCTTCTCCTTCCAAACTTTGAACATCTATTGGAGAATTTAAAGCCTCTTTTAAGGATTCATCAGTATTTGCATACTTATCTACACTATGTAAATATAACTCATAATTGTATTCTGCAGTTAATTTTTGAGAGTACAAGTTCCATATAGAGAATAACGAAATGGATATAAATAAAATTATTAATATTTTTGAGTAGTGCTGAAATTTTAATTCCTTTAAAGTGTTATTTGACAATTCTTTTATATATTTCACTTAACTCACCACTTTCTTTACTATAATCTGTAATGTGAGTTATTGAACTATCTTTTAAGAGAAATAACTCATCAATAATTGTAGAATAAAAATCAAATTGATGTCCTACTGTTAGGATAGTCATGTTTTTTGACCACTCTTGCAATTTTTCTTTTAAAAATTCCATAGTTTCAAAATCTAACCCATTTGATACTTCATCCAAAAATAAATATTTTGGTTCTGAAAGTGTTGCAATTATTAAACTAAGTTTTTTTCGTTGACCGTATGAGTATCCCTTAACTTTTGATTTTAAGATATCATCATTTAAGTAATGTGAAGCTACTTCTTTAACTCGATCAAGTGTAACTTTTTTATTTAATAGTAATGTAATATTTTTATATCCGGATAAGTGTAAATAAAATGGTGTGTCATCATATACAACGTAAATATCATTTTTTGCACTACTAAATTGATTTCCATCGAATAAAATTTCACCTTGGTAATTCTCTAAATTTAGTAAACATTTTATTAATGTTGTTTTTCCAACACCATTTTCACCCATAAGGAATGAAATTTTATTTTCGGGTATTTTAAAATTTAAATCTCCTAAAATGATTTTTTTTTTATAAGATTTTACCAAATTAGATATACTAATCATTTACTTTCACCTTTTTCTAGAAAATATTAAACCAGTATTAGATT
Source organism: Peribacillus frigoritolerans (assembly GCF_040250305.1). Classification (NCBI taxonomy): domain Bacteria; kingdom Bacillati; phylum Bacillota; class Bacilli; order Caryophanales; family Bacillaceae; genus Peribacillus; species Peribacillus frigoritolerans. The sequence continues at coordinate 879,514 of NZ_CP158190.1, forward strand.
TAAAAAATTCTAATACTGGTTTTAAAATACTTTTAAGATCTACTACCAGTACCGTTTTTATTAACTTTCATGATATCGACATATGTTCGGCTATAAAAGTCAATATCTCCCCACGGAGTAGGTATTCCATGTGATAAAGTTGTTGTCCCACGGTACTTATGATAAGAAGACATTTTTTCTGTACGTTTTATACCTTTTAATGAAACTTTATTCGGGAAGACCCAACCACTAGATTGCCACGCAGAACTGGAACTAACTTTTGATCCAGTATAATTCCATTCTACAATATTTTTAGACCATGCCAAGGCTCCACCGCGCTTAACTGTGAATCTTTTAGATTTACTACTAGAAGTACTGGCCATTATATCCATACTTTGTTCCAGTTGATTAATTTCAGCTTTCTGATAATCTGAAAGTTGTTCATAAGTTGCAGCTGATGCGGGTGATGTAAAAACAGTAAAAGCTAAAGCAGCTGTTCCTAATATCCCTAAAATTTTCCCTTTTTTCATTACCAATATTAATACCTTCTTCCTATTTTTGGATTTACATTTTTCATTATATTACAAATATTTCATTTATCAACAATTTTATCCAATTTAGTTGAAAAAATTATTTTTTTTGTATAATTATAGGTGAATATACTTATTGGAGGTTATTGGTAAAAGTCCACTTGTGAAAACCATATTAGGTAAAGCCTTCAGCTTTAAATTGTCATTCAAAACTCCCTTTGCCTTAATGTTGTGAAAGACAGTTATATTATCATTTCAATCAAAGAGCAAATAGAATAATTTTATTAATCCAAAATTAAAAAAATAACGAAAGAATTTCTATTGGTCGTAAGATGCGTTAAATTAAAATTGAAGTGAGTTACTTCGGTAACTCTTTTTTTCTTGTTGGACTTACTAACGGGTGCATTAGCTTAAGATCGGAGCTGTCTTTAAGGCAGCTTTTTCTTATGGAACTAAAGGGGCAGGTTAGCTCAATAACAATAAAGTTTTTACATTTAGAGTCTGAATATAAAATGTAATAATTGTTAAAGAAAAAAAAATAGGGGGGAATTATCATGGATAAAGGAAAAAATGCTTTAATTATAGTTGATGTACAAAAAGCTTTTGAGGATAAAAAATGGGGAGAACGAAACAATCTAAGTGCAGAAGAAAATATTAGAAAGATTCTAACATTATGGAGGGAAAAGTGCTGGCAAGTAATACATATTCAACACATGTCCGATAACCCTAGTTCTGTATTCCATCCAAAGAATGAAGGATTCGCTATAAAAGAATTGGTTGAGCCTCTTGGAGAAGAAGTAATTATAACAAAGAAAGTAAATAGTAGTTTTATCGGTACAAAATTAGAAGAGTTTTTAAAATTAAATGATATCACAACAGTAGTAATAACAGGTTTGACTACGCCCCACTGTGTGTCTACTACCACAAGAATGAGTGAGAATTTAGGTTTTAATACATACCTTATTTCAGATGCGACAGCAGCATTTGGCATAAAAGACCAAAATGATAACTATTATGATGCCGAGACTATACATAATATTTCTTTAGCTACCTTAAATGACGAGTTCGCAACTATACTTACAACAGAACAATTAATAAATGAAGTATTTTAAGTTTGTTAAACTAACACGGTGCTTTTACTTCAAAAAGGGAGATTGCTGCGGCAATCTTTTTTCTTAAGGAACTAAAGGGGCAGGATAGTTGAACAAGCAATTCAATGTCATGCTACAATTATTACAAGCAAAGTTGATGTTTGGGAGATCACTATGGGAAAAATAAAAATAGCTTTATTACACCTATTGCCAATCGCTGGTGATGTGGAGTATAACCAAAAACTAATTGAACAAGCCATTCATATAGCATCAAATAATAATGCCGAATGGATTATAACACCCGAACTATGTGTCAGCGGACTTCAATTCAATCATAAGATTGGGACTGGATGGATTAACCGGCAACCTGATGTCTGGATGAGTAATTTGAGCCGTAAACTAAAGAATTTGAAAAGCACTGTATTTTTGGGGTGCCCTGAAAAAGGCAGTAACGGAGAGTTGTATAATTCTGTGTTTGTCATAGATAAACAAGGTCATTTATTAGGCAAACAGAGAAAAATAAGTGTTATTGATGATTGGTCAGCATCAGGGGATGTAATAGAGCCAATAAAAACAGACAATGTTGAGGTTGGTATTATGATTTGTGCAGACGCCTATCCCAAAGATATTGCTTACAACTTATTTGAAAAAGGAGCAGAAATATTAATTGCACCGTCTTCCTGGGGTCCCGGATTACACGGTCCAGAGGGAGAATGGGAACAAAGGTCATTAGAAACAGGACTGCCCGTATTTGTCTGTAATCGTACTGGAGAAGACGAAACTGTCCGTTTTTGGGATGCAGAAAGCATGATCATAAAAAATGGAGTACGCCTTTTAACACATAAATCAAAACAATCAGCCATCCTTACTTTTGAATGGGATTTACAAAGAATGGAATTAATATCCCCTCATTTCGTTATTGATTACATATAATGAGTACATACTAATATACTACACTCTTGTTGAATTAAAGGGTGCGTTAGTTCTTTAAGGGAGTTGCTTTGGCAGCTCTTTTTTCTTATGGAGCTAAAGGGGCAGGTTAGCTCTATAAGAAAAGTGGAAGTTAAATCCAATTAATAGTATAGTCATATGTACTAGATCCTTTTTGTAGTCTATTTCTTAATCTAAGAAAAATTCAGCTGAGGGGTATTGTACCATATTATTTACATTACTTTTATTTTTCGAGAAAATAAAGGTACAATTAATACTTATATAGTTTATATGATAAAAGATAATGAGGTAGGAATAAAATGATTGCAAAAACAGAAGAAGATTTTAATGGTTTGAAGGAAATTGGCAAAATTATTGCCTCCATTAGAGATGAATTGGTACAAAGAACAATTCCTGGCATAACGACCAAAGAACTTGATGATATCGCCGGAGAACTTTTAGAAAAAGCAGGTGCAGTTTCAGCTCCAAAAGGTGAATATGATTTTCCTGGCTATACTTGCATTAGTCTTAATGAAGAAGTGGCACATGGTATTCCGGGTCATCGGATTATTCATGAAGGGGATCTAGTAAATATAGATGTATCTGCTTCAAAGAACGGTTATTTCGCAGATACAGGAATCTCTTTTGTAGTAGGAGAAGGAGAAGAAGTATTAACGAAAATATGTGACGTTGCTAAAAAGGCATTTGAAGCAGGTCTTAAGAAAGCAAAACCCGGTTCTAAAAAAAGTAGAATCGGAAAAGCAGTATTCGAAACAGCGAGACAGCATGGATTCACTGTTATCAAAAACCTTACAGGACATGGTGTGGGACGTAGAATACACGAAGCACCTGACCATATTTGTAATTATTATGATCCATGGGATAATGAAATATTAAAGGAAGGGATGGTTATCGCATTCGAACCATTTATCTCAACCTTTGAAGAAGATGTATTCCAAAAAGAAGACGGTTGGACCTATGCTACAGAAAAAAGCTATGTAGCCCAAATGGAACATACGATTATCCTTACTAAAAATGGTCCGATTATTGTCACGCTTTAATTCAAGCATAGACGGAAAAGACTCGTATTAATATAAGTAGTTCGCTTACCTTGTAGGAAACTTAAATGGAGTAACATATAAATTCGTAACAATTTTAAAAAATGTTACTCGCATCAAAAAAAAGAAGGATTCGATTGGTGTATCCCACATCAACCTACTCAAATAAAGGAGTTGCTTTGGCAGCTCTTTTTCTTATGGAACTATCGGGGCAGTTTAGTTGAAGAAGGAATGAAGAAACAAAAAGAGAATAGGTACTGATAGTTAAAATGATTTTATAGAAAGAAGGATTAAAATGGCATATTGCAAAGTTCGCCAAGCTGAAATATATTATGAAGATTTAGGGGAAGGTATACCAATTTTAATGATACACGGTTATTCTCCGGACCATCGATTAATGAGTGGTTGTATGGAACCTATATTTACTAATAGGGAGGGGTGGCGACGTATTTATATTGACCTACCTGGAATGGGATTAACAAAAGAATATAACGAAATATGCAGTTCTGATGAAATGTTGAATGCTGTTTTAGATTTTATTCAAGCTGTAATTCCTAACCAAGAGTACGTAATTGCTGGGGAATCTTACGGTGGCTATATAGCTAGGGGCATTATTGAAAAGCATCAAGAACAAATACTCGGTGCAGCATTTATATGCCCTCTTATTATTCCTCTTCCAGAAAATAGAACAGTTGAGAAACATAAAATAATGAAAACGGATGAAAAATTTATTGGAAATTTATCAAAGGATGAATTAGAAGATTTTAGAAATAACAACATTGTACTTGATGAGTACACTTGGGTAAGGTACAACAAAGAAATTCTAAGTGGTTGTAAAATTGGAGATGAAAAGTTTCTAAATAAGGTTAAGAATAAATATGGGTTTTCTTTTAAGATTGACCAGTCTGATTTTATTAAACCCAGTGTATTCCTGTTAGGTAGACAAGATTCTTCGGTTGGATATAAAGATGCTCTTGACTTAGTAAACAAGTATCCGCGAGGAACATTTGCTGTGTTGGATATAGCAGGCCACAATTTACAAATTGAACAACCACAACTTTTTAGCAATCTATTAAATGAGTGGTTGGATAGAATTGAAGAGTTCCAAAACTAATACTTAACGTAGTAAGTGAAGTTTGTGAAATATTGGACTTAAACTAACGGGTGCTTTACTTCAATAAGGGAGTTGCTTTGGCAGCTCTTTTTTCTTATGCAACTAAAGGGGCAGGATAGTTCCATAAGGAATACTGTTAAGTGACATTAAAGTCGTTTAAAAACGTCAGTCCTGTTATTCCATTAAAGGGCCGGATTGTGGAGGATTGGAAGAAGGAAATATTTGTATAATTAGTGATGTAAGTTTATGCTTTTTATGTAATAATTATTTGTAGAAATGTAAAGTTACAATTCATACATAGTGAAGGTGGGGAACATAATGGCAACGGGAACGCATACTGTAGTAGTTCCAGTAGATGTACAAGCAGTTTGGGATTATGTCAGTGATCTCGAAAAATGGGCAACGACAGTACCAGCCTATAAAGAGCATGAAATCATAAATGACAAGCAATCTATTTGGACATTTGAAGGTCGTGTGAAAGGTATTAAAAAAACAATACAAGCGCAGGTAGATATTACCGAATGGAATGAACCTTCAAATATTAAGTTTGAACTAAAAGGTTTATCAGATAATTTTACAGGAAGCGGTCACTTTACTGCAGAAGATGTTAATGGAAAAACAATAATGACTTGTACGGTGGAAATCCATGCAGGCGGATTATCTGGTGCGGTGTTAACACCAATTATTAAATGGGCTGTTCCAAAAGTAGCATCTCGTTTAACAGAATCTATCGCACGTAAAATTGCAGTATTCTCATAGTTTTCAAAGATTGAAAGCCAATTCATTTTGGAGATACCTTCACTGAAGTATAGATGGTAACATTCTGAAGTGACCAATATAATGATATCGAGCTCTACTAGAAATTTTATAATTAGCGGAAAGGGGGCTGTCCAAAAAGGATAGCCTCTTTTTTGAATATTCCAGAATCGCTTTTCTTAATGAACTAACAGGTGTGTTAGCTGTAGATCTGAGCTGTCTTTAAGGCAGCTCTTTTCTTATGGCACTAACGGGGCAGGTTTGCTCAACAGGAAATAATAAAATAGGGTGTTGAAAGGTGTTGATGGTGAATGAATGTATTCCCGGAAGCAAACGACTTTCTTTCGTTGTTTAAGTGTGAACCTAGAAATATTTACCATTTTACTATAATAAAGCAACATATCAATTTTCCAATGGGGAGGAAGACTTTATTGTTACACTTTCTCCATCTTACGGTGAAGTAAAAATACAAGTAACCCAAATGAATTCAAATAAAGTTTTATCAATCTTGAATTTAAAACGAGTTAACAAGTTTGAGATTACAGCAGACAAAAGAGAACTTTCAAGTGTACTTTTAACGGTTCTGTATGACGATTCCCAACAAACAATAGAAATTGATTTTAAGCCAAAATATAAACTGATTATTAGAGAACATTATTTACGAGCTTAATAGAATATTTCAGAAAGATGCTTTTACTGACGGATCGATTATATAACTTATATGGCTAAAAACTGATTGACATTGATAATCATTATCATTATTATATAAAGTAATATTTGATATTGATAATCATTTTCATTTAATACTCTTAAAAGTTCCTGATTCCTGTCAATAAAAATTCAGGAAGAAGAATGAAAATAGGTCAACCTTACAGTCAACTGACTATGTTAGCGATAACAAATAAAATTCAATAAATACTGAAGATAAGTGGAGGAGGAACATCTGTGGATAAAAATTTTATAATATTAGAACAATTTCAGCATCAAGTAAGCTGCTGCTGTCCTGGGCAAAAGCACCAACATATGATTGAATTCCTTCAAGGTGATGTTTGGACAATTACAAACGAGCGGAAGTATGTTGATTGTTTAGGATGGCACTTTTTAATAGATATCAACAACGAGTTTCAGTTTTTTATGCATGTGGAAGATATTGAGGAACTGTATTCCAAGGGAAGCATTTGCTCCATTTTGGATTTGAATCTAAAAATTAACCATTTAAGCTTTAAAATAAACGAAGCACTCGATGCACATGATAGGCAGTCGTTTTTTTCATTTGCAGATGAACTGAGTAACGTACAGAAAATAAAGAATAAAATTAACACTGGAGATTTACATGCTTTTTAGGAAAACACGACAAGTTTTTGAACATATTAAATAAAGATGCAATTGACTTTTATATTTCATGCCCTTTTTGTGGTGTGAGCGGACATGATTCCCGTGTAAGTTTGTTAATTAAAATAGGAAAAAACAAAAAACATCGATACCACCAAAGTTTAATTAAAGGTAATGCTGCTAAGTAGTTTGAATTTTTACTAATAATCATCAGTGTTGGAAGGGGAACTTATCATGTCTAAAATCGTTATGATTTTTGCCAGTATGAGTGGAAATACAGAAGAAATGGCGGATATCATTATAGAAGGAATCACAGAAATCAGTGATGTGAATATCGAAAAGATAGATATAATGGAAGGTCCTGAAGCCTCCATACTTGGAGAGTATGATGGTATCTTATTAGGCGCATATACGTGGGGAGACGGAGAATTACCGGATGATTTTTTAGACTTTTATGAGGAAATGGATCATATTGATCTAACTGGAAAGAAAGCTGCGGTGTTTGGTTCCTGCGATTCATCTTACTCACAATATGGTGCGGCCGTAGATATTTTGACTGAAAAATTAAGGGAACAGGGTGCTGATATCGTCCTAGAAGGGTTAAAAGTAGAATTAAATCCAGATGATGAGGATATCAAAAACTGCCAAAATTTCGGGAGGGATTTTATAAAGAAAAGTCTTGTCTCTTCAATATAGAATTAGCTATTTTATGAGGAAAGAGAGGTGAGGGGAATGATGGGTAAGGAACATCGGATTTCCATTGCTACTTTAACTGATTACCATTTACAAGATTTTATAAGATGTCCTTATCAATTTTACTTTCAACATATAGAAGGAAAAATCACAACTCAATTGGATTGGAGGAAGATGGTTCAAGCTGTGGTTAATCAAGTTGTAAGTCGCTATTACAAACTGCCTCCAATATGTCAGACAACTAAGAAAGTTATGGAGTTCATAGATGATCATTGGAGTGCCATTGATGTACGTCAGTTCGAGTCAAGGAGTCATTATTATATGGCTCTTGCTAATATAACTGACCATTTACTCCAATTTTTAACTTCCACGAAAATTCAATATCCCCCTTTATTTTTATATGAAAAGTTTAACATCAATATTGAGGAGTTGGGGACCGAACTCTCCTTGACTTTTGAAGTAGCAGAATGGTCAAGAAGCTCATACATCATAAAAAAATATGTAGTTGATACACACGAAGAAATGAACTTATTATTTACTAATATGATTTCGGTATTTTGTGAAAAGGCATTTGGTCAATTACCGGAAAGAATAGAGATATTCTCGCTTATGGAAGGTAAAATAGAAACTTATATTCCAACCATGAATGATGTTTCGAATGGATTGGAATACCTCAACATAATCAAGAATCTTTTACAAGAACCCAAAAAGTATTTGAAAACGAATTCTTTACTGGTTTGCAAAAGCTGCTCTTATCAAAATAGGTGTTATGACGGTAGTAAGATAAACCAAGAAACTGTTAATTTTCAATAATTTTGTATATGTTCAGAAAACCTCGATTTATAACAGGTTATGGAACAAAAGCATACATACAGATCAAGGTCGCTCCAATACTATTTCTTAGTATATAAAGGGTGCGTATGAGGATGGATTATAAGATTGGTGCCGAAGAAAATGATACAAGCACTCTTGTTAATGATGGTTTTCAAATAAAGCCAGAAAAAAGTTCACGAACAAGGAACAGGAAGAACACTTCGTCCATAGGGTCTTAAAAGCATAGAAATTATTCAACAGATAATTGATGCAAAAAGTAGAAGCTTAAATAAGATTCTAATTGAGCTTACAAAGGGAGGTTGCTAAGGCAGCCTTTTTCTTTTTTGATCTTTCTTGGCAGGATAGTTGAATAAAGATATCAAATATAAGTATTGGGGGGAGTTGAAAGAAAATGAATGACGAAAGTATCGTCTCGGCTAGCGGAGTAGTAATAGCTGTAAGTAAAAGTGATAAACACACATTCAGCAAGGAAAATTGTAATAGTATAAATCTGTTGAAGGGTTTGGGCGTTGAAGGAGATGCCCATTCAGGTAAAACCGTTAAGCATCGTTCACGTGTAGCGAAGAACCCAAATCAACCTAACCTGCGGCAAGTTCACCTTATCCACTCAGAATTATTAGATGAATTGAAAGACAGGTTTAATGTTACAGCTGGACAAATGGGTGAAAATATTACCACAAAAGGTATTGATCTGCTTGAATTACCGAAGGATTCGTTACTATTTATTGGGGAAACAGCAGTTATTAAAGTAACAGGTCTACGAAATCCATGTGCCCAGATTGATCAATTTAAATCAGGACTTATGAACGCTGTTTTGGATCGGGATCAGCATGGGAACTTGATACGTAAAGCAGGAATCATGAGCATAGTTTTGGAAAGTGGTGAGGTTCACCCTGGAGACCAGGTTAGAATTCAATTACCACCGTTACCTCATACACCACTAGAGAGGGTTTAATATTTTCAATTGAACTGTTTTTATTTTACATAAAACAAATAGGGGGTTGCTAAAGGAGGCAGCAGCCTTTTTATTATGGAACTATAGGGGCAGTTTAATTGAATAAATATATCCTTCACAGTAATGGCTCATTTCGTGTGTAACTCTACACTTGTTTTATTATTATATGACTAACAGGCGTAGTATTTACAGAGAATAAAGCTATTCCTTTTTAATCTAGTAAGAAAGTGATAATTACTTGAGAAATATGTCCCCCGCTATTTTGATTTCGACAGAAAAAAGCGATTTGGAAAAATTCCAAATCGACTTTTTTAATAGGATTACTTTTTGGGTTTTTTATTTAAAATAGTGCGCAGTTCATTGATATCATCATCAGATAGGGTATCTTCGTGAATGAATTGGACAAGCATGGATTTCATGGTCCCTCCATAGATACGTTTGATAAATGATTCGGTCTCGGCACGCTGGCACTCTTCCTGTGTATAGAGCGGGTAAAAGGTGTAAACTCTTAGATCTTTATTGACACCTACCACATCTTTTTGAACCAATCGATCGAGAAGGGTACGTATGGTTTTCGGTTTCCAATCGGTACTTTCCTGTAAGGAAAGTATGATGTCATTCGCTGTTTGAGGGGCTTTATCCCAAAGTACGTTCATGATTTCCCATTCTGATTCTGATATACTAGGAATGTTTTTCTCCATATTTCTCCCCTTCATTTTCATTATAGATTCCTAAATCTTTTAAAATTGATAAAGTGATTTCTCCCGCTTTGCTTCCAGATGAATCATCTTCATTTTGTATATTGGTAGCAAAGAAATAAGTATTGTTCTTCGTCTCTACATACCCGATAAACCAACCATTGATGTTTTTTCCATTCACTGCTCCTGTACCTGTTTTTCCTGATAGGCGAGCTTCTTCATGCTTTTCTAAGAGTAGTGCTTCCTTCACAGCTTGGATATGCCTTTCCTTATATCCAAATTGATTGTTATAAAAGGCTTGCAGCAGTTGGACTTGCTCGACTGGAGAAATTTTTAATGAGGACTCGTTCCAGAATTCACTAAATTCCCCAGATACATCGGAATTTCCATAGTTTATCTCTTGTAGATTGGATTGAATTGTTTCAAATCCTGTTCGACGATCTAATTCTTGGAAATACCAGTTTACAGATTTTTGTAAAGCAGATGAGACATCCTGATCCATATTCCAAGCTTCATAGGGTTGCTCCGTCCCATCCCATGAAAGTTTGGATTCTTCGGTTGATATCACATTTGATTCTAGAGCAAATAAGGCACTATAGATTTTGTAAGTGGAATCAGGTGATACCCGCAAAGTGCTTTTCTCTTCATTATAAATGCGATATTGCTGTGCGTTATGATCATATAAAACAAAGCTTCCTTCATACCCTTTAAAGAATTGATGTAAATCCTCATAAACTACTCCGTCATTTTTAAAATAGTATCGGTCGTTTTCCGTCGCAAATGCGGAAACGAAAGGTAATTGGATTGTCAAAATGATACTGGCCAACACATAAATGAAGACGCTTTTTCTTAATGATTTTTTTGCGGAATGCTTATAGGCAGAAATTTGTTCAATTCGTTTTTTGATTTGAAGCTTCGAACCGTTTAATTGTGTCACTAACTGTAGATTACTTGACCGTTTTGAAAGATCCAAAAAATTAATGATAGTATTTCCATATTCATTAATAGAATGATCATCTAGTAACTGTAAAACAGATGTATCACACGCGATTTCCCGATCCAATCTCATTTCTCTAAAAGCAAGCCAAACAAGGGGATTAAACCAATATATGATTTGATAGAACAATATCATGTAATTTGTCAGCAAATCCTTGTTTTTATAGTGATTCAGTTCATGAAGAAAGATATACTCGTAATTTTTCAAGCTAAGCCAGTTTTCATGCTGAGAAGGTAAGACGATATATGTTTGAAAAAGCCCGAATATCATTGGAGATTGGACTCTATTCGAAATAACAATCTCTATTGGTTTTTTTATCTGTAGTCTTTTCTTGCATTCTTCGAAAAGCACGAGAACTTCTTGATTGGAAAACGGAGAAGAATAATTCTTTATCCTTCTGATTGTGAGCCATCCACGAACCATAGTAAAGGTAAATAAAAGCATCCCTGACATCCATAAACCCATCACTCCCCTATTAAGTAAGGACAGGTCCGGCCGATTGACCGATACAGAAAAGTCTTGTATGAGGTGTAGGCCCTGCATCATATCAGTCCCAGTTTTTTTCATATTAGAGCTGGGTACATTAATCTGATTTATATCCCCGCTGCTAAAGAGAGAACTAAAATTATATAAATCAGTAGGTATGAATGGAAGTGCTAAAGCGATAAAAAGAAACATCCACAAATGATAGTGCCATTTTGCTGTTAATTGTCTTCCAAACCATTTTCGTATAAGGAGGATAACAGTAACGGAAAATGAAGACACCAATAGACCTATTATAAAGTAGGTTAAAAACATGTCCTTCAATACCACCTCTCTTGACTTTTAAATTTTAAAAAATAGGAATTTAGCAAATTTATAGTGGCTTGATGGTAAAAAAATAAAGAATTGACTTTGTTTGATTACATATGTAATACTATACTACAGATGTAATCAGACTACAAACGTAATCTGTTAAAACTCCTTGCATGAGGTTGTTTTTTCAATTCGTACATAAGAGTCTAATCAAATAATTAGGAGGTTTACATTATGAACAAAAGATGGTTTTATCAAATACTGGCACCAATAGGCTTGGTGCTTATGGTTGCAGGCTGCTCAGATGAGAAAAAACAGGTTGTACAACAATCGGAAACAGAACAAACCGGGGGAACTAACCAAACGTCGGAGAATATTACGGCAAAAGAAACCACAATCAAGAAATTTGAACAACTTGAGAAGGAATATGATGCAAAGCTTGGGGTCTATGCCATTGATACAGGAACGAAAGAAACCGTGAAATTTCATGAGAACGAACGATTTGCTTATACATCTACTCATAAGGCTCTGGCTGTAGGAGCACTTTTACAACAGAAATCAATAGAAGACCTTAATCAAAGAATTACCTATACAAGTGAGGATCTTGTTAATTATAATCCGATTACAGAAAAGCATGTTGATACGGGGATGACTCTTAAGGAGCTTTCTGATGCTTCGCTTCGATACAGTGACAATACTGCTGGAAACCTTATCCTTGAACAATTGGGGGGACCGGCTGGATTTAAAAAAGAACTAGAGGGAATTGGAGATAATGTTACCAACCCTGAGCGAATTGAGCCAGATTTAAATGTAGTTAATCCTGGTGAAACGCATGATACGAGTACACCAATAGCACTTGCTACTAGTCTTCAGGCTTTTACATTGGGAGATACACTTCCAACTGAGAAACGTGAACTTTTAATAGATTGGATGAAAAGAAATACTACTGGAGATGCGTTAATTCGTGCTGGAGTGCCGAAAGGTTGGGTAGTGGCTGATAAGACTGGAGCAGGATCATATGGTACGCGAAATGACATTGCGATCATTTGGCCATCAAAAGGAGACCCTATTGTTCTTGCTGTACTTTCAAGTCGTGATAAAAAAGAGGCTGATTATAACGACGAGCTTATTGCTGAGGCAACAGAAGAAGTAATTAAGGCCCTTAAAGTCAAAGTTAAATAGAAAATGATTGTACTAAAAAGGGTTACGTTAAGTAGCCTTTTTTAGTAGATTAATTCCTATAATGATTGGCCTTCTTCAACTCCCTTTAATGAACGAAAGCCTTTCATCAACTGTATTAATATGAAGACATGTGCGATCCTTCAATAACGAAGCGTCGCTTTTTTTATAGAGCTAAAGGGACAGGATAGTGGAGGGAAATAATGGTATGATATGGTATGTAGACTAAGGAGGTTGTTATATGAGTTATAAGAACACACTTATTACCATTTCAGATGATTCAAAAGTTTCTTCAGCAAAGGTACCTGTCATCAAAAACGGTAAAACCACCATTGCTTATATCGAGCATGATTTAATTAACAATAACCCCTATAAATTTACACAAGAAGACGTCCAATTCAAAACATATTTAATTAAAAATCAAATGGAAGCGGAAAATGCAGCTGAACTTCGAGAACAGTTCTTTTCAAAATCCAAGGCTTGCTTCAGGGCTTCTCCTTTAGTGAAAAATTATGGTTGGGGAATTCATTATAATAATCAAGGGAAAATTGCCATATATGATGTTAACAGTGAAATGTATAACCAATTGCTTAAGCAAGATGACATTACAAAACTTAAAGGCATGCGCTCCAAAAGAAAATAAATGCAGGATAGTTCAACAAACGTAGTGACTAGAACTGTAAAACGATGAAGATGACGCAACCAAAACATGTTTAAAGCTAAGAAGGTATAGTCATTTTTAATCATTTTAATAATCAGTTTATTCTGATATTATAAAGTGGATAAAGATGGGAGGAGGAAATAACATAAAAAACTTATTTTCAATCTTAAGTATGTTTGTGTTAGTTCTGGTAGGTGGAATGGTATTCGGTAATTCTTCTGCACAAGCAAGTGTTCCTCAGTATTCTTTTCAAACAGAAGATGGAAAATGGGATGGTGAAATTGGAAATCCTAACAGAGGTAGTGACTTACAGGTAGAACTGGTTTCCCCAATCTATTTAAAGACCTCTTCTGGAAGTAAGTTATTGACTAATTATAGTAACATATGGTCCCGTCTATGCAATGCCAGTACTGGAAAGTGCACAGGCTATCATAGCTTAGCTGGTGGAAAGACATTATTCACAGATATGAAAATTGGTAAATTTTATGTAGATGTGAAAGATGGATACTCTTCTGGAAGAGTATCTGGAAAACTACAAATTGTTTTCAAATAACTTGTATTACTTGCTACCCACTTTTAATGGGTAGCTTTTTTATATGAAAAGTTTCTGACATAAATAAATATCTAATGGAAGACTTTTTGAGTATATAGCAGATTTGAATGGATTCACTTAAAAAACGGTGCTTTAGCTGAAGAGCGGAGCTGTCTTTAAGGCAGCTTTTTCTTATGGAACTAAAGGGGCAGGATAGTTGAAGAAGGTAATTGTCTTTTTCGTCTAGAATATATCTTTTGAGAACTGTGAAAAGGTGTAAAAAGCCCTGTTTTGCCAAAAGGGTAATTTATCAATGCAATTGCAGTATCAATCAATATTTTAGGAGGGTTCAAATGGATAAAAGAGTTCAATTTGACTTTGAAATAGAGTTTACTAATGGCGGTGGGCTACAAGGGCAGGAATTCCGCCTTGATATTGATGGAGATGCCATCACTGACCAAGAGTTAGCCAAGTATATTGTAGAGGATATGAGGTTACTAATGGTTGGAGAAGTTAAGATATTTAATAAAAAGATAATTAATGAAAAACATAAACGAAAACCTGTTGATGAGAACTCTAAAAAGTAATCGACTTCAGCTAACAAGTGCGTTAGCTGAGGATTGGAGCAAACAATATTTAAATGATTAAGGGAGGAAGAATTATGTCCATTAACGTAAGATCAAGAAGAATGATTTTAGATTTGGCAGTTACTTTAGATGGTTTTATAGAAGGGAAAAATGGGGAAGTTGATTGGTGCATCATGGACCCTGAGATGGGGTTTATTAATTTCTTAAATCAAATTGATACCATTTTATATGGAAGAAAAAGCTACGATTTATGGGGACAATACACTCCAGGAATTGAAGATGCCGATACAGAAAAAGAACTTTGGAAAATAGTTCATAGTAAAGAAAAATACGTGTTTTCCAGAACGCAAAAAGGGACTGATAATAAAGCAATATTTATAAATGATAATATTGTTGAAGAAGTAAATAAATTAAAGAATAAGCCTGGTAAAGACATCTGGCTATATGGCGGAGCAAGTCTTATTACAACATTTATCAATTTAGGGCTTGTTGATGAATTTAGATTATCTGTTCATCCTGTTATTTTGGGAGAAGGAAAACCTTTGTTTATTGATATTAAAAAGAGGTTGAATTTAAAATTGGTTAATACAAAAACGTTCTCCTCTGGTGTTGTGCAACTAATTTATCATTTGAATGAAAATTAATAATATTGTACATTCCAAGGATAAAATACAATAAATATCATTAAGAAATAATTGATAGTTATTGTTGTAAATTCTTCAACAATCGGGTGCTTTAATGGTGCAAGCGATATTAGACATTCTAGATGATGAGAGGGAAAAATGGTTTTAGTATGCTATACAATTGCACCAACCAGAACAAAAATGGCTTAAGCAGGAGCTGTACAACAGCTCCTTTTTTTTATGCAACAAACGAGGCAGTTGAACAAATCTTCATATATATTGTTGCTGTGATTATTGAAAACGAAGAATTAAATTTAAAACCATAGAATAAGTATTAGATGTGAAAAGGGATTTCCTTAGTTATTTTTTTTTTCGTTTTATCTTCAACTTTCTTCCTTTTTATTATTAAGGGAAAAGACGATTTTATCAATCTCATGAACTTCTTTTAAATTTCTTTCCTGCTTATAATACTACTCTAAGGTGAGTGAACATGAAAAATAGAATGAAAACAAAAATGATAAAAATACTCAGCGGAAACAGGGAAACTAGATTAACGGTTCAAGTTGCAGATACTCAAAGAAAAAGAGATAAGGGCTTAATGTTTGTTGGGAATTTACCCGAAAACGAGGGGATGTTATTTGTGTATCCAGTTAAAATATATGGTGGCTTTTGGATGAAAAACACATTAATTCCTTTATCTATTGCTTTTCTTGATTGGGATGGGGAAATTCTAAAAATACTTCATATGGAGCTTTGTAAAGAAGATATATGTCCTACTTATGATCCAGAAATTCCTTATCAATATGCAGTTGAAGTGAACCTTGGATGGTTTGAAAAGAATCAAATTAAAGAAGGGGATTATGTAAGGTTTTATTGAATTGATCTCACCTCTAGTTTTTCTGGTGAGGTGATTTTTTAGTTCATATTACTAAAAAAATTGTGAAGAAATGTACTAAAACTTACGGGTGCGTTAGGTGAAGATCGGAGCTGTCTTAAAGGCAGCTCTTTCTTATGCAACTATCGGGGCAGTTTACAGGAGTGCTGTTAAGTAACATGAGGGGGAATTTACTTTATATGGTATTGTATATGCAAGGACTTATTCAGCTAAAGAGCAGTTATTCCGAACGTTTAGCTGAAACGATTGAATTGTGCTTTCTTAAAGGGGGGATTAGCATAAATCACTCACGGACAAATATGTTTCTCTTATTTTTGGCAATCTTATTTTTCGCAGGTATTATTCTTTTTTCATTTAGGATGTTTGTTTGGGGATTATTGCCACTCATATTCTTGCTTATTCTCTACATTTCAACTAATAAATACCGTTCATCAGTTTCCTTGTTTATTTTCTTCTTATTAGGTACATTGGTGTATCAACTCGGAAGCATCTATATCAATGAATGGAACATATCCAAAGAAATGAAAATCATAATAAACAGATGTTTACTTATATTTATTATGATTGGAACAGTGATTTCACTAATGTTGTCTAAGCAGAAGATATTTTCCTATGCACGATTACCAGATTGGCACAGGCGTATCAAAATGCCGTTTCATACAATTAAATTACCGTATTTTTTACTTATTGGGCTAATGGTATCAAGCACAATACTTATACCATTATTTAGTCAAGAAATGAGCGATTTAAAAACAGTATTACTTTTCGGTATATTGTTTGCCATCATAAACGCTACACTTGAAGAAGTAATTTGGAGAGGTATTATGTTATCTAGTTTAAAAAGAAATGTTTCCACCTTTTATGCTGTCGTAATAACCAGTATCGGATTCGGGCTACTGCATATATCAATTGGAATTCCTGTAATAATAAGCTTACTTTTTTCTTTTGGGGGGCTTTTTTATGCAATCGTAGTTTTAAAGACCGATAGTATATATCCATCCATAGTTTTTCATATTGTTATCAACTTGGGTATGGTTTTCAATGGATGGATAATTTGATCTTATTCCATACAGGGTTTCTTAATGAACGAACGGGTGCTTTAGCTGAAAAATCGGAGCTGTCTTTAAGGCAGCTTTTTCTTTTTGCAACTTCGGGGCAGATTAAGATACATCCATCTGTTTAATTGAGTGCCAGCTCATGTTATAATGAATAACTTACGATAATTACTGTTTCTGAACGGATGCCAGAAAAGCCTCCGCATAGCGATAAAATATGGAGGTGTAAGAGAATGAATAAACAATGGACGATTGGTAAAATTAAAGAATTTGTTGAGAACAATTCGGAAAGTAAGTTGCTGACGACGGAATATCACGGTTTTTCTCAAAAGTTACTATTTAAATGTACATGTGGCAGCAACTTTGAAAAAACATTCAAGAAATTTAAAAATAATAACCAACGTAAATGTGATGTGTGCCAACCGCCTAAAGCGGCACGATAACGTATAGTGAATAAACTGAAGTGCTAATTTCTATTAAAGAGAAGTTGGCACTATTTTTATTTTGGGAAATAAAAGTGGATTTCACTAAAAGGGGAAATTAGAAGAATATTCCTTCTGGAACTAACGGGTGCTTTAACTGAAGATTGGAGCTGAAGCTTTTTTCTTCATGCAACTAATTGCCCGGGAAAGTTGAGTAGCAGGTTACAATAAAAGACGGTCTGTGGAAAGCTTTCCTAATAATAATTTTAAAGAAGCGGGATCAGCTAATAGTGAGGTGCTGAATGAGTAGTTCGAAAAAGAGAAAAAAACAATCCGAAAAAATATTAAAGACCCTAAAGGTACCAATAAATAAACATTTACCCTTAACGGAAAATGAAGAAGAAGCTTCCCTTAGAACAAAGGAAGAGATTATAGATAGAATTATTTCATTAGCGATAGTCTCAGCGAAAGCCATGGAGGCTCCGCCAGAAAAATATTCACAGAAGAAGAACAAAAGTTTTTAAAGAAAAAACATCCTAATCACAATGAGCTGATCCAATACTCGTGGAAGTTAGAATGCATTTGGCTTCTGCTTTGGTCTGTAAATCTAATAGCCGATTTAGATGTTCCAGTCGATACTTGCAATGCTGAATATGTTTTTGAGACGGTTTTTTCTCTTCATTCTAAACAAGAGTTGCTTGATGAATCCACTTTAAAACCAACTAGTGATATATTAGATAGTCTTGATTTTATTTATAGGGCACATTGGGCGGTACGAGAAGCCCAAATAAATCATTTGGAAGTTCCATCATCTCTAGATGAAGGCGTTGTATATGAAAGGCACTACACCCTTAATTGGCTAGTAAATTATATGGATCAAGAATGGGAGGAAATAAGTACAGATACATAAAAGCTGCAATACATACTTTTATGCTCCTATCTCAGGGTTAAATGTGAAGTTACCTACTTGATCTAACAGGCAGGAAGGTTGCTGGGGCAGCCTTTTTCTTATGGCACTAACAAGACAGGTTAGCTGAAAAGGGACGAATTACCAGTACAAAAGTTTTGATATTTTGAGATAATCAATAAGCACCAAGTCTTTGATTGTAATAGAATGGATTTGTGTAGAAAATATTATACAAGTTTGGGTGGTAAACATTTCATGGGGAATGTATTACTGGGACTACCAATCTGAATATTTATTGCAGCCTATATAAGGCAATACACAGATAAAATTATAAAAAAATTGTAGGTTCCATAAAATACATAGTTAAATAATTTCTTATTGAACTAAAGGTCGGTTTAGTTGAAGATGGAGTCGTGACGAGAGCTCTTTTTTCCCGTAAAAGAACAGGCATGTTATAGTATAGGAGAACCGGATTTTATTTTATCTGTGGTAATCTTAATCATCAAAGGAGTTTATTCATAATGCATGTGCTACAAAAAACACAAAAAATAGTTCGCTATCAGAATCAACAGGGCAAAATACATTACGGTATTGTTGAGGATGACATGATATTACAACTGTCTAGCAGTTTTGCTGAACTTGTCAACAAGGAAATAAAGTATGACGGGGTCGAGCTGAAATATAGTGACGTGAAAATCTTGGAACCTGTAAAACCTTCGAAAGTGGTTAATTTCGGCTGGACATATGCAGGTCATGCGAAGGAAACGGGTGGAGAGGCAAACCTTGTTGAACCATTCCTATTTTTAAAGCCATTATCTTCGCTTATTGCAGACAAGGAGAATATTATCCTTCCTCCAAACGAGCTATCCAATCAAGTGGAACTTGAAGGGGAAGTGGCCCTTGTCATTGGAAAGCGCGGAAAAAACATTAAAGAAGAAGACGCGCTGGATTATGTATTTGGGTGCACGATATTTAATGACGTCACAGCAAGAGATCTTACAAAAAAAGATCCACAGTTTACGCGGGGCAAAGGATTTGATACATTCGGACCTTTGGGACCGTGCATCGTTACCGGGGTAGATCCTACAAATTTAAGGATTGTGACCACTTTAAACGGCCGTGTTGTCCAAGACGGAAATACCAATGAAATGTCTCTAAGCATTCCGTTTCTAATCAGCTGGCTTTCACAGGTAATGACACTTGAGCCCGGTGACATTTTGGCCACGGGTTCACCATCTGGCAGCTGCACGATCAAGTCGGGGGATGAAGTCGTTGTTGAAGTCGAGAATATCGGTCGGTTATGTAATGGTGTCCAGTAAGATTTGCTGGAATTCTTAATACGTTAAAAAAGATCAGAGCTGCCTTTAAGGCAGCTTTTAGTTTGTACACAAAATGGTTTCTATCTGAATTTTAAAACAAAGTTGATTGGATCGAAAGGTGCGAGACTCCTGCGGGAAAAGCGTGTCCAGGGGAGACCCCGCAGGCGCAATGACAAGCCGTAGAAAATATAGAGAAACTCGATGAATACCGAATTTGTCTACAGTCTGTAAGCAGTCTTTAAGACAGCTTTTTCTTTATGCTAATTAAGGATATAATGGAAGATAATTTGTTGAGTCACAGCTGCATAAGTACGGAGTGCCAGTCAATGGCCGTCTTGTCAATGTAGTAATCATACATAAGCATGGCATCTATGAAAATATTTTTTGCTAACATGGCTTGATATATGTCTATAAAATTTAATAATGATTGGAATTTAATGATGTTTACAATAAGTACATATCTAGTTGAAATCAGTGAAGGTGAAGAGAGCTATATATCCTTGGATGACTCTTTAAGATTAAGAGAAGTTTTTGATCATCATAAATTTACTCCGGAGCATATTCAAATGCATATAATGATTCAGTTTAATAATCAAATTGTTATTGGAAATGATATTCCTAGTGGGTTAAATTTATGGGATGATTATATAGTTGGAATAGAGAAATTTTTAAACGGTGAGAACGTTGAAATACCTTATGGGATCGATCCATATCTTATGAAGTTGATCTCCATAAACAGCAATTCATTGGAACTTTCTATAGTGGGAGATTGGGAACCTGTTAAGGTGTTTGCACAAGATATATTACCAAAAAGAGAATTATTTACAGCCATTTTAGATGGAGCAGAACACTTTTGGAATACATTGATTGATTATAAAGTGTTTGAGGAAAAAGATATAAAGGACACAGCATCTAGAGAATATCCGAAACTAATGATTAAAGAAATTGAAAAATTGAGTGCGAAGGTAAAAACTTTGTTTAAATAAAAAGAGCTAAACTTGAGGCAGCCTTTTAAGGAACTAACAGGGAAAGTTCGTTTCAGAAGGAATTTCAATTTAAATTTTTTGAGATAAACAAAAAGCATTCTCTTAGGTAGATAATGTAAAATCAAAAGACAAAGACTACTCTCCAAAAAAGTAGTCCATTGTGCAGTAAAAAGGGCACCAAAAGTGCCCGACCATTCACTTAGTAAGCGTGTAAGTAAAGATTTTCCTTGAATTTTCTGCCCTGAACTTCTTTGTGGTTTGTTTTATTATAGGCTTTGAAATTTTTGGATCTATAGAGATTCTCACTGTACCGTCTATTTTTAAATGAACATGAAGTTGTTAAAGTGCCTATTCATTACCAATCATTTTTCAAAACAATTTTACCTATCGCCTTGCCTGACTCCAAGTACTCATGGGCCTTTGAGACTTCATCAAACGTGAACATGTTTGGATCCACCAGCGGGCGCAGCTTACCTTCCTCAACCACCTTGGCAACCTTCTTTAAAATTTCTCCATATTGCTTATGCATGTCCTTATTTAATATCTTCAACAACATAAAGGTAACATGTAGAGAAAGTCCCTTTGAATGCACTGGGGAGAGGTCATGAGTCGAACGGGCAGCAATGGCTGCCACCGTTCCATGTACCGCAGCCGCCTCAAAAGAGCGATCAAGGTTTTCTCCCCCCACCGTGTCAAACACAACGTCAAATCCTTTTCCGGCTGTATATTTTTGTACATAGTCGTGGACGCTTTCTTCTCGATAATTGATCGTTACATCTGCCCCAAGGCGCGTGCCAATCTCCAGCTTCTCTTGCGAAGAGGCAGTTGTATAGACTGTCGCGCCTTTCCATTTGGCTAGCTGAATGCCAATGTGGCCTACACCGCCGGTTGCTGCATGGATCAGTATATCTTGACCAGTGACTAGATTTGCCCGATTGAATAATGCTTCCCAAGCGGTAATGGCAACCAATGGTAAAGCAGCGGCTTCTTCCATCGTCAAATTTTTCGGCTTGTGAGCAAGTAAATCAGCATCTGCCAGCATAAACTCCGCAAGTGCACCGCCAGTCCCTTTAAAACCACCCGCACACCCAAACACTTCATCGCCAACTTTATACTCAGTCACTCCTTCACCCACTGCAGATACCAATCCTGCAACATCACCATGTAAAACGGCTGGAAACTCGGGGGCAACGGCTGGAACTGCACCAGCACGGACTTTCGTATCAATAGGATTTACACTTGAAGCCTTGACTTGAATAAGTACATATCCAGGTATTAATTCGGGTTTTGAAATCTCTTCAAGCTGAAATACGGATGGATCACCAAATGATTGAATAATTTGTGCTTTCACTTTAGTCACTCCTATTTATTTTTATGGGGAATGTCTCATTACCTATGCATGTTAAGGATCGTAGGCAATAACATGAAAAGTAAGAATATTTAGTCTTTGTTTGTAAAATCAATGATACTTTATCTACTATAAAATTAAAAGTTAAGCACATTTTTTAAAGGGAATTTAAGAGAAGTCTCTTAAATCATTAAAATATTAATATGATTTTTATTACTAATATATCAGTGATGGTAGCGTGAAGGTTGGAGCAAATACTTAAGTGCAGTTTTAAGCAATATCTATATTAGTTGAAGAGTGAGCTGTAATATAGGCGGCTTTATTTTTATTGTTACAGAAGGTTTTTATCTTCATAAATAAGCTGAAATTCCGATATAAAAGGTGAGTGAATGTTAAAAATTTATAGCTTTTTAGGAGATGTAAACAATTGAAAATTAAAACGAGATTGATAACTACAGTTTCCATTCTTATTGGAACTATTCTAATACTGGGGAGCTTTGCTGTTTATGTAATAGATGCATTATCCGAAAGAAATTCTATACTTCAGGATAAGATGGAAATTCAAAAGGCTGTTATTGGAATTCAATATCGCCTGGCAGGTTTATCAAATGATGAAAGGGCATTTATCATAACTGGGGATAAACAGTTTGCCGAAGGGATGGAAGAAAAAGCAAATGATGTACAAAAGAAAATCGAAAGAATTAAGGAACTTAATAATGAAAAGAATTACGGGGAGAAAATAAATAATCTAGAAGAAAACTTTAATGATATTTGGGAAATGAACCAGCAGGTAATTAGCATTCATATAGAAGATCCTGAAGGAGCTAAAAACTTGCACTTTGGAGAAGAAAGAACTCTTAGGAAAGAAGTGCTGGATCCATCAGTAGATGAATTGGTGGAATCTCTCAATGCCGATGTTACCAATATACAATCGTTAAATGACCGCAATTCTGATTTTAGTAGGGGAGCCTTTCTCTTCCTGGCAATTGCTTCATCGATAGTTGGACTCGCGTTATGTATTTTGCTATTAAGGTCAATTCTAATGCCACTTGGAAAGTTAAACCGCCAACTAGAGGAAATAGCCACAGGTGATGCTGATTTAACTAAGCATATGGAGGTTACAGGCAATAATGAATTTGGTCAACTGGCTAAATCGTTTAATATCTTCGTGGACTCGCTTAGACAAATGATTTCTCAAATTGGCATATCATCCGAACAAGTGGCAGCTGCTTCTGAAGAGCTTTCGGCCAGTACCGAACAGTCTATAGTAACATCGGATCACATCTCGGAAACGATGCAAGCGATAACTCATAGCAATATTGAACAAAGCCAGTTAACAGTTAACAGTCTAAAGGCGGTAACCGATTCACTAAACAGCATCATTTTGGTAGCTTCGAATACATCAAAGGTAGCAGAGGTTTCATCAAATATGAGAGGGCAAGCTGAAAGTGGTGAAAGCTCGGTAAAAGAAATGCTCGAGCAGATGAAATCCATCAATCTGTCTGTTGACATGGCGGATAAAGGAGTCACCTCGTTAGTATTTAGCGCGACACAAATTAAAGAAATCTCCACTCTAATTACTGATATTTCAGGTCAGACGAATTTACTTGCATTAAACGCTGCAATTGAGGCTGCTAGAGCCGGGGAGCATGGCAAAGGATTCGCAGTTGTTGCAGAAGAGGTTAGGAAATTAGCCGATCAAACCAGTCAATCTGCAAATAATATCCATAAGCTTGTTTCAACCATCCAAAATGAATCAAACGAGACCGTTAATAATATTCAAATTGTAAGAGATAATGTGGACTCTGGAATAAAGCTTTCAGAAGAAACGGTTACAAACTTTGAAGAAATTTTAATTTTAATTGAGCAGGTAACATCTCAGATTCAAGAAGTGGCAGCAGCTACCCAGTTTATAAAGAATGGCTTTGAAGAACTGCAGCAAACCATTGAAATAATTGCTGAAGGGTCGCAGGAAACATTAGCTGGCACTGAAACAGCTGCTGCTGCCAGTAAGCAGCAATTGGCCTCAATTGAGGAGGTATCGAATGCAACAATTTCCTTGACCGGATTGGCGGAGGAATTGCAGGAGATGATTTCTCGTTTCAAGGCTTAACGAAAAAAATGCCCCCAAGCGATTAGGTTTTGGGGCATTTTTTACATTTGAAACTATTTATCTGGTATTTGTCATGCTAAAAAAGTTAATCAGAATAGAGATACAGCATTATGGAACGGGTATGCGAGACTCCTTCGGGAAAAGCGCATCTAGCGGAGACACCGCGGGCGGACCGCCTGCTTGAAAGCAAGTGCCTGGAATGGAAATCCACATCCCAATTGTACAACCATAAAGAAACTGTCGACAAACTCAATTACTATCGAGTTTGTCTCAGTCTGGAGCTGTCTGGAAGGCAGCTCTTTTTTTATGCAGCTAAAGAGAAAGGTTGTTTGAATAAGATATAAATAATTTTGTGGTAAACTATATATATAATGTAAATAAAAGGGGAAAATTTAATTGGGATTCTTAGTGTTCATTATGTTCTTTATCATTATTATTATTCTTGCTCTCTTTATAAATAAATTTCTAACGAAATGGCTTGGTGTAGAAAGGAAAGAAAAGTTATCAGAAACTCCTGGTAAGAATATTGACCGATGGGGAAGAGGTATAATCTTATTAATTTTTTTATGTACTCTTCCCTATGCAATAGAGAACAGAAATGTTATAAAGTGGTATTGGATATGCTTTTTAATTGTATCAATTGGTTTTCAGTCGTTTATGGAGTGGAAGTACCTGAAAACCTCAAAACAATATGTCATTACACTTACTTACATATTGTTAGCTCTAGTTATCATGTATTTTATAGATTATTTTATTTACTGAATCTATCTATTGTCAAAAAGGGGTTGCTGCGGCAAGCCTTTTTCTTATGGTCCTATAGGAACAGGTTAGTTCAACGAAGATAAGATATAATTTGGATTAATATACAAAATTTTAATGAAAATAGAAGGGAAGCGTGAATATGACAGAAATGGTACCACTGACATCGGAGAATTTGGAGCTATGTATCGAACTCTACATGAATGTTTTTAATCGTGAACCATGGAATGAAAGATGGACATATGAAACGGCTAAAGAGAGACTTTCCGACTTATTGAATACGCCTAAATTTCTTGGCTTTTTATTTCATGTAGATCACAATCCAGTTGGTTTTGTTGCTGGAAATAGTAAGGTGTCTTATCAAGGTTTAACTTATTATTTGGCAGAGCTTTGTGTGAATAATGAAATGCAAGGCAAAGGGCATGGCTCAAAAATGCTTCGATCTTTAGAAGCTGAACTGCAGAAGAGAGAGATTAAAAGTCTATATTTATTAACGGCTAATGACGGTCATGCAGAAGCATTTTATCTGAAAAATGATTATGTTGTAAATGAAGATAGGGTGGTTATGAAGAAAAATTTATTTTGAAAAGTAGTCAAGGGGGGATGGAATTGTCGAAATCTGTAAAGTTGTATCAATTAAGCCGAAAAATACATAAATGGACTGGATTGGTTTTATCCGTTTTTTTTATGTTCATTGCAGTCACAGGCCTCGTACTTGTTTATATGATGCCACTCGGAGTGGCTGATGAGTTAAGGACGGGGAAAGAAGCGAGTCCAGATCAAGCGATACCTATGGAGAAGGTCGTGTCCATTGCTACGTCTCAGGATCTTCCAGGTGCGGATTCGGTTGAAGATATATTTAGAATTGAATATAGACCAAGTGCAAATGTGTACCAGGTTCGCTTTCATAACGGTCAAGGTGTTCAAATAGATGTAAGTACGGGAAAAGTGTTATCCACAAATCCAGATTACTCGACTTTCCTGATTACTTTGCATGATGGATCCTTCTTTGGCGATTGGTATAGATACAGTATCCTCACAATGACCGGTTTATCCTTAATACTGCTGTCATTTTCCGGGTATTACATGTTCGGGTATCCTCTCTATAAGCGTCTAATGGCGAATAAAAGGCAATCTTAATCTGAGGTGGTAATGTGTCTATAAAAGGTTTGAATCACTTTTTATTTTCAGTTTCCGATTTAGAGAGTTCCATAGAATTTTATCAAAAGGTTTTTGATGCAAAATTATTAGTTAAGGGCAGAACTACAGCCTATTTTGATTTGAATGGAATGTGGATTGCCCTGAATGTTGAAAAAGATATTCCCCGTAATGAAATAAGCCATTCATACACACATATAGCATTTTCCATAGAAGAAGCTGACTTTATTAACATGTACGAGAAACTAATCGGATTGAATGTAAACATCCTGTCAGGACGTCCAAGAGATGAAAAAGATAAGAAGTCTATTTATTTCACTGATCCAGATGGTCATAAGTTTGAGTTTCATACAGGTACTTTACAAAATAGAATAGATTACTACAAACAAGAAAAAGCACATATGGAGTTTTTCGACTGATAAGTAAGCTATTTTCAAATGAAAAGGGGAACGTTCATGAAAACTATTGGCCTTATTGGCGGCATGAGCTGGGAGTCATCTTTAGAATATTATCGAATCATTAACGAAGAAGTAAAAGCCAAATTGGGAGGATTGCATTCAGCCAAGTGCATTTTATATAGCGTGGATTTTGAAGAAATCGAACGCTACCAAGCTGAAGGGGATTGGGAAAGCTCAGGCAAATTATTAGGCGATGCAGCTTTGTCTTTGGAAAAGGCAGGTGCCGAAATGATTCTTATTTGTACAAATACGATGCATAAAGTGGTCGGATATATTGAAGAAAAAGTCAATTTACCGATTTTACACATTGCTGATTCAACGGCAAAACAAATTCAAAAGTCCAAAATCAGTACGATTGGTTTACTGGGCACTAAATATACGATGGAGCAAGACTTTTATAAAACACGAATAGAGTCTAATGGTATCAAGGTTTTGATACCAAATGATGAGGATAGAAAAGTCATCAATAAAGTAATTTATGAAGAATTATGTTTAGGGGAAATTCAACAATCATCAAGGGAATATTACAAAAACGTAATCAAGGGGTTAGTTGATGATGGAGCGGAAGGAATAATACTAGGCTGCACAGAAATTGGATTACTAGTAAAACCCGAGGATTCCGAAGTGCCATTATTCGATACAGCTGTAATACATGCCATTGAAGCCGTAAATATGGCATTGGAAAAATGATTTGATGACATTGTGCTTTAAAAAGGAAGGTTGCTGTGGCGGCCTTTTTTTGTGGAGTAAAAGGGGCAGGATAATTCAGGGAATTTTCAATCAAATAAATGGAATTATGTGTTAAAGTTTTACTATAAGAATTGGGACTCATCAAATTTAAAGGGAGAAAAAGATGAGAAATGTAATATATATATATTTATTACTATTTTAATTTGGATCTTATCAGGAACTTTTTTGTTCATCCATAGTAAGGGTCTGATGAATGTTAATCCTTGGGGGATGCACAATTTTGATACAAATAGCAGTTATTCTATTACCGGTTATTGGACTATTTTTGTCAATTCTTATTAAGAAAGCTTTTCTTCATGCTTAAGCTGTGCTTATGCAGCTAATTGATTAGAAATAAAATTTATATTGCAGTAAAGGAGAAGGTTGGACTTGATAAAGATAGATACAGTTTTTTCATATATTCTTCTAGGAGTGATCGTATTTTACGCCTTGGAGTGGTTAGCTGTTGGTTCAGGTTTCGGGGTACTTGTTGGCGGGAGTTTTGGTTTACTTTTATTTATAGCCAATCATATTAGTAAAAATCAAAAAAACATGGGTAATACGGAAGAACCTGATGACAAGCAATAAATATTAATATACTAGTCTAACGGGTGCTTTACATTAATAACAGGGTTGCTGTGGCAGCTCTATTCTTATGAAAAGGGGCAGGTTAGTTGAATAAGATATTTTGGATAAATGTATGTAAGAATTAGTAATATAAGGGGGGATTCTTATGATATATGATAATCTAAATAAAACAATTACCACTAAAAGGCTAGTACTAAGACTTTTTCAAATATCTGATGCAGTAGCTGTTACTAAACTTTGTAATAATTATAATATTTATAAAAATACATTGTACCTACCTTATCCATATACTATAGATGATGCTTTATCATGGATTGAGCATCATCTTAATAATTTTAATGCTAATAAATCATATGAATTTGCTATAACAGATAAGGAAAGTGGAGAATTATATGGAGCTATAGCGCTATCTAACAACCACAAGTTTAATCATGGTGAAATAGCCTATTGGATTGGTGAAAAATTTTGGGGAAATGGATATGCTACAGAGGCAGCGCAAGCTATATTACATTTTGCATTTGAAGAAAAGCAATACCATAAAGTATTTGCTCGTTACTTTAATTCAAATCCAGCTTCAGGAAGAGTAATGCAAAAATTAGGCATGAAAAAAGAAGGGGTATTAATTGACCATGTGAGGAAAGAAGACCGATTTGAAGATCTAGTATGTTATGGGATTATAAACTCAGTAGGATTATAGATTATACTGAGGGAGATATGCTAAATTATTAGCCAAATGGTGGACCGATGGTTTAATGGGTTCAACCAGATATATTTGGCTGAACTTCTTTTAGTAAAGGGTTCTTTACTTCAACTTATTGCTATTGTCATAAAAACATCCTGAAAACAAGAAATATAAAGATTATGATTATGAGCGTGAGGATGATTTTATAAATATAGATATGGAATATTTAATAAGTAGGATCACTATCTCGTTAATGTAGTACTAACGGAGGAGAAACAGACATATGCCAGAAAATAAAAATGATTCATTTCGTGATATGAATATAAAAGAAAAGATGGCAACAGTTGCCGGATTAGCATTTCTCATTATTCTGGTAGTGGGCTTTGTTATGGGGCTTTATTTCTTTGGACTGGCAGGGATTTTTGAACTGCTCGGCGTTCGGTATGAATCTATCTGGTCATTGGTTATTTTTGTTGTCAGTTTCTTTATTCTAGGCATCATTGTCGAATTGTTTTCCAAAGCAATTTTCAAGCTGTCTGTCCGAAATATAACAGGAAAAATAAAGGTGTTTTTTATCCGAATCGGTTTTGAAGGCACATCGAACTGGCTAGTACTGTTCGCAGTGGATGAGTTTATGAAAAGTATTACACTTTCCTTGAAAACCGAGATTATTATTGCATTGCTACTTGCCATAATAGAAATTGTTTTCGACGATGATAAGGAAATCCCCTAATAAAACAATTTACTTAAGTATAATTAGGGATTTCCTGTACCTCAGGTGTAGAATAATGGAGTTGGAAGTGAACTTAGCTCGTGATTTATATTATTTAAGGCAAAGACAGACTCAAAGGTAAGACAAATTAGCCCATGCTGAGATTTTTCCATATTCACCGTGCATTTTTGGTCCACCATTTATAAAAATCTTCTTTGAAAATTTGAATCAAGATATCCTAATAATGGGCTTCTGTATATCCGGTCACGTACGGACCTTATATGTTTAGAGGCCATCCTGGAATCTTAGGTAAAGGCGTATCAACAGGTAATGAACCAATTTTCGCTGCTTCTTTTAATAAAAGTTCTTTATTTTAAATCCCCATTCATTCCACGATTCTTCTAAACTCGGCTAATTCTTTCATGTGAATGACTCCTTCCTTGTTTATTCGAACTGTGCAACATTAAAACTCATATAATTTTCCACTATTTGGTTTATAATGATAGTAAGGAGTTGTTGTTTAATTGAATGTTACTAATATAAGTACATCCATTTGTGAAGATATTATAATTACTAATTTGACAGGTTTCATAACCCTTGCTGATGTAAACACCTGGTTTAATTCATTTGAGAAAACGTGCTATTCATTTATTAGACAAGGAAAAAAGTATAAGTTGTTAGTTAATCGTAAAGGTTATACTCCAGAACATTTTTCTGTACAAAAATTGTGGAAAGACAAATTTTTCTCTAATAATATATTAGAGAACACCATTGCAGTCGCTTTTTTATTAGAAGAAGGTGATATTCTAATTCACCTTGAACAGTCTAATACCAAAGACAATGCAATGTTCTCAAGTAATTATGACCAATTAATTGACTGGCTTACTAAATATAAATAACGGATTATTACTCCTAAGTTGCTGAAAGGTAACTTTTTTTAATGCACAGTTTGTGTCAACTCTGCAATAAGCTATAGAACTAACGGGTGCGTTAGCTGAAGATCGTAGCTGTCTTTAAGGCAGCTTTTTTCTTATGGAACTAACGGGGCAGGATAGTTGAAGAGTGCTGTTTGATCTTTATTCAACAATTGGGCCATTTAATGGAATAAGGCTTAATGAACGGTCAGTTGAAGAAAAAAGGTTATTTCGTTCTATTGTCGAATTTAGTCTATTTAAGAAGATTAGGATTTTCAAAGGAGAAAGAGTATGCAAAAAAAGGGACAATTAGAAGTTTTTAACCTACACGAATTAATAAAAGACCAAAAGGACTACACAAATTTTATCGTAAGTGAAGTAAATGACCACGCTCTTAGAATAGCTGTGATAAATGGAGAATTTCACTGGCATAAACACGACGATTGCGATGAATTATTTTATGTATTAGAAGGTGAACTTTTCATAGACCTAGAAAACAATGAAACAGTTTCTTTGAAACCAGGTGAAATATTTACTGTTCCTGCTAATACAATGCATCGTACTCGTTCAAACGAACGGACAGTTAATATATGTTTTGAAAAGGCGAGTATTGACGTAAAAGGAAGTAACAGTGAGTTGTAATTATCTATGGGGTTATTTCACTAAAGGGCGCATTTCATTAATATGAAATGCGTTATTTTTGTTTAACAATCATTTACAAAAAATTATTAATCAGTTAAACTGATAATATGATTAACTGATAATTGGAGGTGATTAATCTGTATTTAAATAATTCTTATGGTTTTTTGCTAGCAAAAATTGAGGAAGAGATGGAAGAACGCTTAATAAATAATCTTTCGCCACTAAAAATCAACGCAAGACAATTTGGAATCTTACAATTTATTGAAGATAATCCAGATTCCTCACAAATCACAGTTTCCAATGCACTATTTATTGACCGTACAACAATGGTGGCACATGCTGATCATTTAGAGGATTTAGGTTATATCAAAAGGATTAAAAACCCAAATGACAGAAGGTCATTTGTTCTAACCATAACGGATCAAGGTGAAGAAAAATTAAGGTTAGGAAGAAATTATCTTGAGGATACTGAATTAAGCGTTTTATCATCTCTAACTAAGGAAGAAAAAGAAAAATTAAAATCACTTTTGTTAAAAGTTTGGAGATCAATTCAAAAGGAGGAAAAGGATGAATCGTATTGAGTATTTTAAAGCAAGGTTAGAAGCTAACATGAGTCCAATGGAATATAGAAATGCAATAAAAGATTTCCCTGAAGGCTATGTTTTAATTGATGTAAGAGTGGGACCCAATGAAATGAAGAAAGAGAAGTTGCAAGGTGCTCTCGTTATGCCTTTAGATCAAATTCCGAATAGGATAGATGAATTACCAAAAGAAAAGACACTGGTTTTATATTGTTGGGATACTTGGTGTACACTTGCTGCAAAAGCAGCCATTCTTTTATTAGAGAATGGTTTTAATGCTAAAGAGCTTTACGGTGGATTAGCAGCTTGGAAGACATTGGGGCTTCCAACTGAAGAACTTGGAAGCAATCAAAACTCTTTAACAAGTTCTGTAAACTGTGAGTGTTAAATGAATTTAATATTAAAAGTAGGCTTATTCAAGAAAAGGGCGCGATTCTTGAATAAGTTTCGCTTTTCTTAATGAACTAACGGGTGCGTTAGTTCATTAAGGATCACAAAAATAATCAATCTTTTTATAAAGTAAACAAGAAGATTAAAAATATATGTTGTTCGAAAAAGGGGAGGGTATAGATATTCCTTCCCCTTTTTGTTTACAGTTAAATTTGTATGACTGTATTGTTTATAATGTACTCGATTTTGTATCTCAAAACAGTTTAGTGATTGAATTGGTGCGGTTTTGAGTGGATTAATAACTCTATGTACTCAAATCCATGTCCCCAATGTACTTATCTTTGTGTCTTCGTACAGCGACTAGGATGAATAGATCTAAAAACATTTTTCATCGTATTTTATTCTGGAGAAGATAGATTACTAAAAACATTTTTCATCGTATTTTATTCTGGAGAAGATAGATTAGATGATATATTATAAAAATGTATTAATTGAGATTTTTTGGAAATATTTTTCTCAGAAAGAAAAACAGGTTATTCCAATAAACTTGCTTTTTTTTACAAAAAGAATAGGAGAAGGAAGTGATCGCTTTGAAGAAACAGCAAGCAGCAGAAATAGCAAGAAAGTATGGTTTGAAAGTGAAAGAGGAGTCTCTTGTATTCAACCAATCAGGTTTGGACTTTCTAGTTGTCTATGCAGAAGATGATAAATGCGAGGAATGGGTGCTAAGGTTTCCGAGACGAGAAGATGTGATGCCTAGGACCTCAATCGAGAAGAAAGCATTGGATCTTGTCAACAAATATGTCACTTTTCAGACTCCAGTCTGGTCGGTTTATGAAGATGATCTGATAGCGTATAAAAAGTTAACTGGAGTACCAGCCGGCACGATCGATCCAGAGATTCAAAACTATGTGTGGGAGATGGATTATGAAAATGTTCCTGAACAGTTTCATCAGACATTAGCCAAAGCTCTGGCTTCGCTGCATACAGTGCCGAAAGCAGAAGCTCTTAAAGTAGGACTGATTGTCCATACAGCAGAGGAGGCAAGAAAATCAATGATCGAGCGTATGGAAAAGGTAAAAGCGGAATTTGGCGTAGGTGAATCCCTATGGAAACGTTGGCAGACCTGGGTGAAAAATGAGGAATTGTGGCCTCAGGAGACAGGTTTGATTCACGGAGATGTTCATGCTGGGCATACGATGATTGATAAGGATGCCAACGTAACCGGTTTAATCGACTGGACTGAAGCAAAAGTAACAGATGTATCAAATGATTTTGTTTTCCATTACCGCGTATTCGGGGAAACAGGCCTGGAGAAACTGATCGACTACTACAGGAAAGCAGGAGGGATTTACTGGCCTGCCATGAAGGAGCACATTATTGAACTTACTGCGGCATATTCTGTTGCAATTGCTGAGTTTGCAATCATCTCAGGCTTGGAAGAGTATAAGCAGATGGCAAGAGAAACATTGGAATTGGATGACCGTTAGCATTAAGCAAAAAATAAAGTAATTATGGGAAAATACAGTTCTTCTCAATGAATAATAACTGCTAAGTTTTTCTCTTGGATTACTTCAGTGGTGTGAATAAAGAATTCACAAGCCAAAACGCATGCGTTTTCACAGAGAAAATCTTAAACCTTTACACAGTACGACTAACTCACGACAAAAAAGGTCACGATGAAAGGCATAAAGTTTTTTTTGTAACTACACACCCAAAATTATAAATATGTAAAGATACATATTAGTTTAACGGGTGCTTAATTAGGGAGTTGCGTTAGCAACTCTTTTTCTTATGGAACTAACGGGGCAGGTTAATTGAAGAAGAAAATAGGATTTTAATGTTACTATTTAATGTTACTAATTGAAATTAATGTTAAAGTAAGTGTGGAAAAAATTTCAAAAAATAAATGAGGGTGTTTAATATGTTTAGGTTTAGTTTTTTGTTTCAGTTTGGTATAGCATCTATTTTACTTTTAATTTCTACTGTTTGTGCTTTATATGAAGGTAGTGCAATCGTAGATCATCCTAGCGAATGGAAGTACTCAACACCATTTTCCCAATTTTTATACGGTGAGGTAAATAGTAATAGCTATATATCACAACTTGACTACTTTATATACGCAGCTAAATTTCAACCAACTTTTCCTGCCATTATGGTAATAAGCAGTTTATATTTGTTAATTCGTATTGGATACCATTTATTAAAGCAACAGCATAAACGGTTTGCTTATTATTTATCTTTTTGGGGTGGAGTATTATTCTTACTTAGTTATTTTATTTTTAATTCTCCTACATTTGGTGGTCAAATTTTTTTCTATATTTGGTTAGTGAGTGGTGTATTGTGCATTGTAATTGCTGTAATAACTTATTTTCAGATTTTAAATCGTAACACAAACGAAATTACAAATTAAACTTATTGAACTAACGGGGCAGATTAGTTGTATAAAACATGTGTTTATCTATAATTGGTAATATATTCATAATTGTAGAGGGGTTGAGAACTTGATAGTAGGAATATTTGAAGCACATTTGCCTGTAAAAAACTTAGATGTTTCAATGGAGTTTTATAAAAAGCTGGGTTTGGAATTTGCATGGCGTGATGAAGAAACTGCTTTTTTTTGGGTTGAAAAAGGAAAAAGTTGGTTAGGTTTGTGGGAGGGAAATGAGTATCAAACGCCATACCATCCTTCCTTACGACATATTGCTTTTCGAGTTTCATATGAAAATTTAAAAGAATCTTTAAAATGGTTAGATTCTATTCAAGTTAAAGTCGTGCCATTTGGTAGTAGAAAATCTATTGAGCCATTTATTCGACCATATTCAGAAAATGCTTCCGTTTACTTTGAAGACCCTGATGGTAACAGTTTGGAAATGATGTGTTCTGTTGAAGTTCCTAATGCTTTAAAACATATTAATGATAAGCTGTCCTTTGAAGATTGGGAGGAATTAGCTAAAAGTAAATTAAAAAAAGAGAAGGCATAATTATTTATATTGCTTATTGAACTAACGAGTGCGTTAGCTGAAGATTGGAGCTGTCTTTAAGTTAGCTTTTTCTTTATGCAACTAACGGGGCAGGTTAGTTGCATAAGGATAATGGTTTTTTGTGGTAAAAATCAATAGGAAAAGGATAATAAGGGGGATGACTATGGAAGGGTTGGAAATATACGATTTTTTAAGATTAGTTTTTATTACTTTTATCATTAGTTTAATTGTTATTACCATTATTTTATTGGTTCAAAAGAAACGGAGCAACCTTGTTAATGGATTCACAGTTAGTATTACTTCAATAATTTCAATAATTGTTTCTGGTATTAATCTTATTATTATGGGATACATAGCTGATGAATTAAATTTAGGAGGAGATGTTATTTCCTCATATTTGTTTCTTATAATTTTAGGGTTAAGCATATTTAATTTGTTTATTTACTTTGAAAATAAAAACAGTATTATTAGTGCCTAATAAATAAATTTTGTTCTTAAAGGAGTTGTTAGGGCAACTCCTTTAACGGGTGCGTTAGCTGAAGATTGGAGCTGTCTTAAGGCAATTTTTCTTCTTTAACTAATAGGTGTTATTGTTTAATGAAAAATCTACTATTCTAGTATAATAGTTCTTCTTTTGTCTATACTGTCTATTAATATGGTATAGATTGGAGAGAAACAGATATGATCTTAACTGAAGTATGGGGTTTATATAAGGCAGATAATCAAATCCAATTTATCGAGAATAACGGGATAGTATATCCATTAGTTCTTGCTTGGCTGTTTCTACACTTTCTT
Organism: Peribacillus frigoritolerans; assembly: GCF_040250305.1. Lineage (NCBI taxonomy): Bacteria > Bacillati > Bacillota > Bacilli > Caryophanales > Bacillaceae > Peribacillus > Peribacillus frigoritolerans. The sequence goes on from NZ_CP158190.1 coordinate 915,295, forward strand.
TTTGGAAATGTTTGTATTGCACTCGGATCTTGGATTCATCCATTCCTGCTGCACTTTCCAAAAACCCAGAAAGTCCTCTTGCTTTTCTATCCACTTCGATGAATAAATCTACGGATTGAGCGTCCGCGACGAATCCGATTTCAACCTCATCAAGGCTTCTTTGGAATGGACCGCCCTTTGGCTTGTATTCGAATTCCTGAAAGACACCCGTTTTGCTACGTTTGAAGGGTATATTTTTCACTTTGTTCAAGTAAAACCCTAATGATTCGATTGCTTTTAGGAAGCTACTGACTGTTTCATTTTCAAATACGTTTATATAATCGTTATCTTTAGGGTCCAATGCGAACGTCACATCCATTTCCGTCTTCATCCACACAGACACGTCTCCTATCGTGATTGGCGTTTCGTACGGAAGTTGCAAGGAAAACGGAATCACCTTTTCTTCGCCTTTTTCAATGACGAATGCATCCGAAACCTTTATTTTGTAAAGGGTAACATCATCTAAATACTTACGGTCATCCTGTTCCCTCAAAACCTGTGTCATCACATGGATGTACAGCCCATTGATTTCCTGTTGGGTGTTTCCGCCAAGGACAAACACGTTCCCTTTTACCGTTTCTCCTTGTTTGTATGAATCTTTTTCTAATTTTGTATCCACTTTCGCCGCACCGATTCCGATGCTTGCTTTCATTTTATCAAAAAATGACATGTACATAATTCCCCCTTTGTAAGTCTATAAATAGCATAGCATAATAGGTTCATGAGCGCCTCTAGAAGTGTGGTTCAAAGTTTAATGGGCCATGAAAAAAGTGAAACCACAAAAATTTATGCATATCTAAGTGGTGCAATGCGGAGAGACTTGTATAGAAAGTATTTTTAAGGGACCAAGGGTCCTTTTTATTTTGTTCTTAATAAACTATCGGGGCAGGATAGTTTGATAATCATGGATAATTTTCCAATTTCAGTATAGTGTAGAAGGAAGAAATGGAGGGATGAAATTTGAGATTTTTCAAGATGTTTTCTTTTTGCACTTTAATGATAGTATTCTTAAATGCTTGTAGTTTAGAAACTACAAAAACGAAAAGTGAAATTTTAGAAATACCTAATATAGATGAATATACAACCTTATTAGTGCAAAGTGTTGATGAGAAAGGGGTATCTTCCAATTCAACTTCAAAGGTCATTACAGATATTAATGAAGTACAAGCTTTTATAGAGAAAGTGAACAAAATGGAAGTTGTGCAACCTCCTAATAAGGAGTTATTGGAGAAGAGTAAAGAATTAAATAAAAAAGGGAATTACTTTTTTGTATTATCCGATAAAGAAACCATGGATAACAAAGTGTACACTATGAATTTTTTTAGTGATGGAAGGATTATGTTTCAAGAACCGAACGGAAAGAAGCAAGAAGCAAATGGAGCAGAACAGAAAATGATGTATTTATCAAAAGAAAAACATACTGATGTTCTTCTTGAAATGAAAGAATTATTAAACATTAAGTTTTAATTAATCCTTAATCAACTAACTGGTGATTTAGCTGAAGATCGGAGCTGTCTTTAAGGCAGCTTTTTCTTATGGCACTAACGGGGCAGGTTAGCTTAATAAGAACAGGACAATCAATATACTATGTAGAATATAATAAGATGATATTGTTTAAAGATTTAGAAAAAACAGTATAAAAATTAGGAGTGTTTGTTATGGTTCATGCAAAAGATGTTTTATCGGATCAGTTGTTGTCAAATGCTAATGACCCAAGTTGGTACCTACCATTTTCAGATTCAATAGAAAGATTGTCTGAGGAACATGCATTTTGGAAGCCAAACGAAGAAAGTAATAGTATTGCTGAAATTGTGCAGCATCTACTATATTGGAATCAAACATGGCAAACAAGGTACCAAAAATCTCACGTTGATGCTGTGCCTTCAATAGGAAATAATAATAACAGCTTTATTATTCCTGAAAATCATACTTTTGCTGACTTAAAAAAACAACTATTAGAGGTGCTTTTACGTTGGCAAGAGTTATTATCTGAAGAAAAAGTTGAGAGAGAAGTTAATGGCTATCCTGGACACGTGAAATGGTGGGCAATACTCGGAAATGTGTCAACTCATAACGCATATCACATTGGTCAGATCATTTATATCCGGAAGTTGCAAAATAGCTGGAAAATAGATGCAGGAGTAGATAAATAAATAAAAGTTGCAACTAGTGCCTACTTGAACTATCGGGTGCTTAATTCAATAAGGAAGGTTGCTGAGGCAGCCTTTTTCTTATGGCACTAACGGGGCAGGTTAGTTCATTAAGTAATGTTAATTAGAGGTGGAAAATGAGAAAGCGATTAAAGAAAAAATTAGAAAATAGATATAATGCTTTAAATGAAGCCAAACGTCAAAGATTTAAACGAAAAGGCAATCGATGTATAAGATATGAGTTTTTACCAATTGGAGAAAGGGATAAGTATGCTCTGAATAATGATGAAATAACACCTGAATACCCTTATGCTACACACTGGCTGATTGAGGCATTTGATTGGAAGCATTTTTCTCAAATAAGGATTTTTCCTTGTTCAAAAAATGGAGGTACTACAAGTAGCTCCCCAGTTCAAATGATTATATTTAGTGATGAGAATGTTAAACAGATTTTAAATACATTTAAAAAAGTAGTTGAAGATATGAAAAGTGATAGGTTTTGGCAAACCATTTATTAAACATACTTCAACGCTTAATTTGTTAATAAACTAACGGGTGCTTTACTTCAATAAGGGAGGTTGCTGAAGCAACCTTTTTGTTATGCAACTAAAGGGGCAGTTTAGTTCATTAAGCGTAGCTTAGTCGAACCATAATTATAGACTATTTTTATAAAAAAAACTAAAATTTGGATAACGATATTAATTGGGCGGTGTGTATTTGTTGAGTAATATAGGTATTCCAGGATTAATTCTATCTTCTCTTTTCGTAATATTAGTATTGTTTTTACTAAGAAAACTAGTGAAACCGAAAAAAGAGCTTCAACAAAAAATAGATAAACTGGAAGAAGAGGTTCGAATATTAAAAAATCATAAATAATAAAACTATGCTTTAATGTACTAACAGGTGCATTAGCTGAAGATCAGAGCTGTCTTTAAGGCAGCTCTTTCTTTATGCAACTGTCGGGGCAGGATAGGCTTAAGACCGATATTAATTTAGTGTAGATGTATAGTAATAATAATCAATAAATGTTAAAATTTTCTTAATTTAGTAAGTGATTGTATGAATTTTATTCTTTGAGGAGACAACAATTATGAAAAAAGTTTGTATGAAATTGATATTTGCTTTTAGCGTATCTATATTTTTATTCGGGTGTAGTATAGAAAAAGAAGATAAGAAAGACCCTGGGCTTGATAAATCCCAAAAGATAGAAGTATCGTCAGAAGAAAATCCAGAATTGGTTTTAAACGTTATAGATAATCAAGATGATGTAAATGAATTTGTTAATACACTAGAAGTTGATAAATGGAGTATTGTAGATATTCCTTCAAATTCAACTAAAGGGTATATTTATAAGATGTACCAAGAGGATACAGTCAAACTCGGAGAGCCTAATACAGATAAAAAGGAACTTATACAAATCGCTACAATTATTACATATAAAGATAGTCCTTATATCGAATTAAAAACCAAGAAACTAAATTTAAATTTTAAAGTTCCAAAAGATGTAGCAGAATACCTATCTAATAACGATAATTAAAACATTAACCATACAACAATTTCGTCAACAGGACGTTATTTCTTCTTATTGAATTAAACCAGCTGGTAGTTTGTGAAGAATAGTACTTAAACTAACGGGTGCGTTAGCTGAAGATCGGAGCTGTCTTTAGGGCAGCTTTTTCTTTATCCAACTATCGGGGCATTTTAATAGAAGAAGCTACTGTATAATATTTAGAACGAGAAAGAAATGAGAAGCTTGATGAATTAATTAAGGTCAATCAAGGTAAAAAAGATTAAATAACTTTATTTCAACAAACGGGCGTTAGCGCCATAAGAAGGCCGCCAATTGGCGGCCCTTCTTAATATATGGCTTTTACAATAATCATACTTTCAAATTTAATTAACTAACGGGGCAGGTTAGTTCAATACAAGGGAACTTTTACCTTTTTCGTTCGTATTAAAAGTAGCAGGAAATAAAGTTGTCCTTTGGAGTAGGTGTATAAATGAAAAAAATGTTAATGATCTCAACGATGGCTGCATTAGTATTAGCTGCGTGTGGTGAAGAAAAAGCACCATCTTGGAAAGGTACGTGGAAAAAGAAGGATGGAGAAAAGAGTGTTTGTCGAGACTCCTTTACCTTTAAAGGGGAAAACAATTTTGAAATTCAAAATTCAAGAGTCCAGGGCGGAGAACAATCTTCTGGAACATATAAGCATATAGAGAATAATGATTATGAATTTGATTATGGTGGTGGTTTTGACAATTTTACTATTATAGTCGAAAAAAATACGATGAAAGTTCAATTATCAGGCAAAGATATCATTTGCGAATATAATAAAGTCGATAAAATTAGAAAAAAATACGAAAATCCTTGGGAGTAATGATTGGAAAGCTTTCATAAGGTCAGTCAGATTTTTACCCTTTTCATGAAACCAGCGATGTATCCAATCTGTAATTTCCTATTTTATGTATGGTTGGAGGTATAGCAGAACAAGAGATGTCAGCTGCCAGTTAAATCTGCTATTCATATTTCAATTATCCCTTTTTCTGAACATTTAGTGCATAGAGAACAGCCAGAATTGTATTCACTAACACTACATCCCTTTTTGAAGCCTCTTAAAGAACTAACAGGTGCTTTACTTCAATAACAGGGGTTGCTGCGGCAGCCTTTCTTGCGTGGCAAAATAACAGCTACTTGATGTTTCTGTTTCTTTTTTAAAAATTTGTAAAATTATAAATAGGGATAGTTCAATCACTATCCCTAACATTACATATGATTTCGATTAACGAGTTCTTCCGCCTAATTGTTGTTCAGCCATTTGCACTAAACGTTTTGTAATCTCTCCACCAACAGATCCGTTCGCACGAGATGTTGTATCAGCGCCAAGTGTAACACCGAATTCACTAGAGATTTCGTATTTCATTTGTTCTAGAGCTTGCTCTGCACCATTAACTACTAATTGATTACTGTTGTTATTTCTAGCCATGTTGTCAGCTCCTATTAATGTAATGTGTTACTAGTCATAGGTTTTGATATTGTTAAGAGTTATATACATAGAATTTAAAATAAATCAAGGCAGTGATTATGTGAAATTAAACTCATCTGTAGCTCTAGAAGGGAAGAGGGACAGGAAAACATTGAAGCGACCGGGTCGCAAGGTAAGGGTTTCAGAAGCTCCGAAAAGCAAATAATCTGATGTAGAGGTTTTCTCCTCCTATTGCACAGTTTGTGTCAACTATACAATAAGGCAGGTTGTTTAGGCTGCCTTTTTCTTATGGGACTAACGGGGAAGGATAGTTGAAGATAAGCTGGTACTATTATGTAATGTAAACTTCTGAATTTATGGAGGTGTATGATCAAAAAGATAATAAATTTCACTTCTCTTTTTGTCTTTATGGTGTTGGTCGGTTGTATTGGGGAAGAAAAAGGACAATTATCAAGAGTAGATGTTCAAAAAATTGATACAGAAGAAAATTACGAAGATGTCGTAATGATAACTGATAGCGAATCAATAGAGCTGCTAAGGCAGGCATTTGAACAAATCTAATGGGATGATAAAGTGGTTAAAATGGCTAGAAAACCCGACGTAGAAGCTAATTTGTTTTACACTTTTGGTGAAAATATACCTGAAAGACTTTATGAATATGAAATTTGGTTTAATGAAAGTGTAGGTACAGCAACAATTATTAGCAATAATGAAAACGAAAGTTATGGAGAGTTAGATAAAGATAATGCACAAGCCTTAAAAAAACTTTTTCTTAAGTAACGGGTGCTTTAGCTGAAGATCGGAGCTGCAGGCGTTTTTTCTTTATGGAACTATCGGGGCAGGTTAGTTCCATAAGCGTAGTGTATTCGTACTGTGTAGTTCGATATTTACACAAACACACTTATTTTTGTTAAAATTAGGTAGTGTTAAATTATCATTAAGGGCACAAATTTTTATAATCTAATTCATTAAGGGGCAATTGTTGTGCAAAAAATACCAGGACTTATATCCGTTCTAATCCCGTCTGTTTTAACATTATTGATCATTAACTTTTTATTTGATATCGTATCCTTGAAAATACAAGGAATGCCACTCGTATTTCCGTTTATACTGTGTCCAATAGGAGCTATATTTGGATTCGTAGGCTATAAAATGAATCGCGATAAACTTTCGTTAGCTGGAATAATTTTCAACATCATTTTATTTTTGTTCCCAATCTTATATAACATCGTCGCTATACTTACACAAGGTCCATAATCTTTAGTACAAAGGGGTTGGATTTTTCCAATAAGAGATATATCGCACAGTTTGTGTCAACTCTGTGATAAGTCTTATAGAACTAACGGGTGCGTTAGCTGAAGATCGGGGCTGTCTTTAAGGCAGCTTTTTCTATATGCAACTATCGGGGCAGGATAGTAAAGGAGTTGTTCAACAATTGGGACAGATTGCGAAGGAAGAATTGCTGACTTTACAAAAAGGTAAATTAGTTAAGGATAAATAGTGGTGAACCGAAAAGAAGGCGTTTTTGAGTGGAGCTATTATTTGGAATTTAATGCTTAAGATTGGAACCAATGCCCATTTCAAACGTAAGTAATGTAAAAGACTTAAGGTTGGGAGGAATAAGTATGAGGCAGCTTTATATAAAGCAGAAGGTATTCAGTCTTAGCGGGAAATTTACAGTAAAGGATCAGCAGGAGAAGGATATATATTACGTGGAGGGAAGTTTTATGCAAGTTCCAAAGACTTTCTCCATTAGGAATACAGCAAGAGATGAAGTAGCACTCATTACGAAAAAGGTGTTCAGCTTTTTACCAAAGTTTTTGGTTGAGGTGAATGGCCGAGAGGTATTAACAATAAAGAAGGAATTTTCCTTCTTAAAAGCACGATATACAATTGATGCGGCAGGCATTGAAGTACATGGTAATTGGTGGGATATGGATTTTCAAGTTTTACAGCATGGTAAAATCGTAGGTAAAGTGGGCAAGGAGTGGTTCACTTGGGGCGATAGCTACAAGGTTCAAATAATAGATGAAGAGATGGAAACCATTATTATTGCACTCGTTGTTGCAATTGATTGTGTGAAGGCTGATCAAGCAGCTGCTTCCTCATCAGCGTCGATTTAACGTAGAAGTGTAAAATTAACAGGCTGACAGTTTTTAAATAATCACGGCTTGAATAGGTGCGTTGAACGGTATCATAAATAAATGACAAGGCCATTTGGTACCAAATATTCGTTCTTCAGTAATCGGGCGCGATTCTTGAATAAGGTTCGCTTTTCTTATAGAACGAACAGGCTGAAGATCGGGGCTGTCTTTAAGGCAGCTTTTTCTATATGCAACTATCGGGGCATGTTAGTTGCATAAAGAAGTTTCCATTTTTTACACAAATGAAAAGGTGTCAAATGGTATGATTGAAACAGAAATTGTACAGAACTTAATTTTTAGGGGGAAATATATTCTTGAAAATGATTAGAATTATCTTAGCAATAATTGTTCTTGCTTTATCAGCCTATCAGCTAATTACTGAAAATTTTGAGTTGATGCCGTATTCTATGTTGTTCTTGGGGGCAATTATGTTAGTTACAGGATTATCCGAACTTCAAAAAGACAGAAAAGGCTTTTGGGGATATATGAGCATTGGTATCTCTTTATTTGTTTTCTTTGTTTCCATACAGGGTTTCTTAATGAACTAACAGGTGCGTTAGCTGAAGATCGGAGCTATCTTTAAGGTAGCTTTTTCTTATGGAACTACCATGAAAATAGACTTCTGGAATTTAGGGGAAAAGGCAATACTTAAGAAGACGCAGCTCATTGTTTTTTTAAAAAGGGGAGAGCGCCTAATTTACTGATTTATTGTAGGTAAGTGGACTGAATTTAAGATGCTTCAGGTTCTTGTAACGTAACTGTGTATCCTAAACTTTCAAGTCTTCTTAGTGAGTGCCGAAAAATTGATTGTTGTCTCTGCTTATCAAAGTAGTCTTCGCCTAAGTCTACATACATTTCTTTTCGAGTTAAGAGATAATAGGAGATACGTAACATGGCATGAGCGACTACTATTCCTGCTCGTTTCTTACCTTTTCGTGATGCTGTACGCCTATACAGTGCTCCGAGATAGTTTTTAGATCCTCTTACAGAATGAGCTGCTTCTGTTAATGCTGATCTCAAATACTTGTTTCCTTTTTTTGTTTTAGCCGATTTTCTTTTTCCCGCACTTTCGTTATGCCCAGGAACTAGTCCTGCCCAAGAACACATATGAGCTGCACTTGGAAACTGTTTCTTAATATCAGTCCCAATTTCAGATAAAATTTGCTCAGCCATTCTTGTAGCTATGCCAGGAATAGAGTCTAATCGTTCCACATCTTCTTGATAGGAGCTTACTCTTTCCTCGACCTCTTGGTCGAGCATCTCGATTTGCTCTGTTAAAAAATCAATATGCTTTAAAATGGTTTTTAACATGAGGCGTTGATGCGAATTGATATAACCTTTAAGGGCGAGTTCTAGTTCATCTTTCTTCTTTTTCATTGTGCGTCGAGCAAAGTTTGCTAGTTTTTCAGGGTCTTCTTCACCTTCGGCAATTGCGTTAAGCATGTCACGAGCCGAAACACCCATAACGTCTGAAACCACTGAGCCTAGCTTAATATTTGCGCCCTCTAACACTTTTTGGATGCGATTATGTTGTCTAGCACGTTCTTCAATGATACTTCTACGGTACCGAACTAGTTCACGTAGTTCCCGTTGATTTCGATCTGGAATGTAACTAGCTTTTAGAAGTCCATGACGAAGAAGTTTGGCAATCCATTCTGCATCTTTAACATCTGTTTTACGCCCTGGCACTGCTTTCATATGTTGAGCATTCACAACTAAAAACTCAATCTCTTCAGCTTCTAATAAATTAACAATAGGTTTCCAATATACACTGGTACTCTCCATGGCAACATGAGTACAGTTATTCTGTTTAATCCAATCCACTAACTGAATTAGAAAAACAGTTTTTGTTGAAAACGTTTGAATCTCCTTTCCTTCTGGTGTCATAATACATGCAGTAATATTGTCCTTATGGACATCCATACCACATGCTCTTTCAATGACTACTTCCATTGAAAACATCCTTTCTACGGCTCTCAATATAATTGGAGGCTGGTGCAAAAACCAGAATAGGATTAATCTACCATGTGTGCTTCCCGTAAGGGAGCGACAGTCAGTGGTGCACCTTGGTCGTTGGAGTCAGACTAACGGATGGGCTCTAACGCACCATAGTTCATCGACCTTCCTCTCCCAGCCGTAGAATCAGTATTGACCGTTCTGAACCATTTTCATTCTCTGTGGTGAAGCGCTGATTTTTGCGCTTCATGGATGGCTAACGGGGCAGTTTAGTTTAGGAATAAAAGATATAATTTGTAATATTGATTTAATTGAAAGGAGGTTGCTTCATATGCCAATATGTCCACTGTGGCTATAAATGGGGTTGGATAGAGGCTTTTTTAAAAATGTTTACCTTTTAAAAAAAGTTAAGATGTCCATCCTGTGATTCATCCCAATACATTTCCAAGAAATCAAGAAAGCTATTAAGCCTATTTATATTTATATCTTTATTGTTTGTACCATTAGTATCATTTGGTATACCTAAAAAGTTATGTCTTAGCTTTTGAAATAGTTGCTTATGCTTTGGTTATTATTTTGATGCCATTTAATTTTCATGAACAGCAATTCTCCAATTACTTAGGATACTTTATAAATAATAACACCACTAATCCTGAGATATATTAATAACAGCAATAATGCAACAATGCATATCGTTCCGATTGAAGCTAAAACATTAAGGATTTTATTTGCTTTTGTACTAAACAGCTTACAAAATACAATATAAACTCCAACTCCAATAATTCCACCTAATGTATTTCCCATAAAGTCAGTTATATCGCTAGCTCCTATAGCAAAGATGAATTGCAATACTTCAAATAACAAACTAACTCCTGCTATTACTGCAATCTTTTTCAAGAAAGACCAATTTGGTTTTAGCATACTGATATAAATTCCAAATGGGATAAATGCAAGTACATTATAGATTATTTCATTAAAATCTATTTGATTATTTACATTAGCTGAACCAGCAAAAGGGATTAAGTTGATTTCCCTAAAATCCGGCAAGCCTTGAAATGAAAATTGCATTTTAAAGACTATAATCCATGTTAATGCAAATAAATATACGGCCAACAAGCCAGCAGTAATTTTTTTTTGATTTTTCATATAAATCCTCAATTCCTAATTCTTTTTCAAATTTATAATTTAAGCTTTATCCTACTTTACACTATTGCTATCATCTTCCGAAAATTTTTCAGCTATTTCTTCTGATAATTTTATTTCACTATTAAGTAACTGGTATCAGGTTGTTAATTCTTTGTGTGTAAATAAATTTATGATATCCGATTTTATACCAGCTTGTTGAACAGCATATTCACTGTTAATCAAAAGCAGATTCCCTTGATAGATCTGCTCTTCTGTAATCTCAATCTTTTGGGGATTTTCAGTAGCTGTATTATCATTTTGTTCATATATTTGATCCTCTACTTTATCTTGGGAAATCGGTAATATATTAAAAATAAAAACTAGAAATAATGCAAAAACCAATAAATATCCCCACTTTTTTTTAGTCTCCTCCTTGATGTAACTTGTTTATAGGATAGGAAAAACTTTTAAAATAAAAAGTGGGGTAAATATTAAATTTTTCTTAAATTTTTACTTGTATTTTATTATTAATCTGCTTAGGAATCCGCCATTGGTAATTGTGTCTTTAAAATAAAATTGCGATGTTTGTAAGAAAGATGCGAAGTTTTGAATAAAGTTGTGATACTTTATCTTTACAATCAAAGATTTCTAAATGAGCTTTGATTGAACTTTTTTAGAAAACGGAGAGTCCATTCAAAATGGTTTCCTTTTATTAGCCATAGCTTGTGGGTTTACAGAAAATTTTAAATCAAACCTTATTCAAAACCAACACTAATAATTGATGGATTTTGACATACCGCCAGTGAAATATGAAATCACGTCGATAAAGTTGTTCCGATAAGAATCGCTTTTCTTAATGAACTAACGGGTGCTTTAGCTGAAGGAGCTGTCTTTAAGCAGCTTTTTCTTATGCAACTAACGGGGCAGATTAGTGAAAGAATAAATTTAAAACAGGACTATTGATTAAGTACGTAGTATTTAAAAAGTGAATGTAAAAAGAGGGGGGGAATCTTTTTGGAATTTTATAGATTTGACAAAGAAGTAGGAAAAAACGTTTCTCATTTTAATTCAAATTTCATTATGTCTCGAATTGTAAAAACAGAAAAACCTACACAAATTGGTTGTATGCATTTAGAAGCTAACGGAATTGTAGGTTTCCATCAAGCTGTTATCCCACAATTGCTCATTGTTGTAGATGGGGAAGGATGGGTTCGTGGTGATGATGAATTAAAAGTAAATATAAAAGCTAACGATGTGGTCTTTTGGGAAAAGGGTGAAGGACACGAAACAGCAACTGCCACTGGACTAACTGCAATTGTAATTGAATCTGAAGAATTAACCCCTTCTAATTTTATGCCAATTAAAGAACATAAATAAAAAAATCTTGTTGAACTAACGTATGCTTTACTTCAATGCTAAGAGCTGATCAGCAGCTCTTTTACTTATGGCACTAAAGGGGCAGGTTAGTTCAATTGCATGTTATGATGGAAAAAAATAGATTTTCAGGAGGATTAAAATGGTTACATGCTATCTGAAATATGTTATTGACCCTTATAAAGTAAAGGAATTCGAGGAATACGGTAAGATATGGATCCGATTAGTTAATAAATTGGGCGGTACACATCAAGGTTATTTTCTTCCACATGAGGGCGCTAATAACATTGCTTATGCCTTATTCACTTTCCCAAGTTTAGCAGCATATGAAGAGTACCGAATAAAAATGGCATTAGATGCAGAGTGTCAGGAAGCTTATAAATTAGCAGAAGAAACTAAATGTATTTTAAGTTATGAGAGAAGCTTTATGCGCCCTGTATTCGAGTGAGTGAACAGATAAAAACTTATACATATCTTGTTATGCTAACGGGTGCGCTAGTTTAAGATCGGAGCTGTCTTTAAGGCAGCTTTTTCTTTATGCAACTAACGGGGCAGGTTAGTGAAGTATTAAGACAAAACTTACTTTTGTAATGGAGGAATATCATAATGGACCAATTAAAAGGGAAAATTGCAATTATTACGGGAGTAAGCCGTCTGAAAGGGATTGGAGCTGCTATTTGTCAGGAGTTAGCTGAAACGGGTTACCATATATTTTTTACTTATTGGACAGATTATGATAAAAAAATGCCTTGGAGTATTGAATTAGATGAGCCCATGAAATTAAAAGAAGAATTAATAAAAAAAGGTGTTAAGGTATCATGTATGGAGTTAGATTTAACTTCATATGATGCACCTGAACAACTTATAAATAAAGTTTCTGAACAACTTGGTTATCCTGATATCTTGATTAATAACGCAGCATACTCAACTAACAACGATTTTTCTAATTTAACTGCCGAAGAATTAGATAAACATTACAAGGTAAATGTTCGTGCAACGACACTATTAAGTAGTAAATTTGCTCAAAGGTTTGATAAGAAATCAGGTGGAAGAATAGTCAATATTACTTCAGGTCAGTTTCGAGGACCAATGCCTGGCGAATTAGCATATGCAACAACAAAAGGAGCAGTTGATGCTCTAACTATTACATTGTCGGCTGAACTAGCCCCTTTAGGAATAACGGTTAATGCATTAAATCCAGGTCCAACTGATACAGGGTGGATGACAGAGGAAATAAAAAATGAATTAAAACCGATGTTTCCTTTCGGTAGAATAGGAAAACCAAGAGATGTTGCAAAAACTATTAAATTTCTAGTGAGCGATGAAGCAGATTGGATTACAGGTCAGATTATTCATTCAGAAGGTGGATTTAAAAGGTAAATTAAACTAAAAAAGTCTTTGGTTCTAGAACCTTTTTGTTGTATTAAATTCCAAGGATAGATATCAATTTGTGAAGGATTGTACTTAAACTAACAGGTGCTTTACTTCATTATCAGGAGCTGATCAGCAGCTCCTTTTCTTATGCAACTATTGGGCAGGGTAGTTGTATAAAGAAAATTGAAATTTTGTGGTAAAATTAGATAATTATGTAGATTAGGGAGGATATTGAATAAATGAGTAATTGGTTATACATTCTTTATGCTGTAATTTTAGGAATAGTATCTACGTTTACTGGGGAAATAGTAACCTTTGTTATGTTGGGGGTTATTCTAATTGCATTGAATAATATAAATTCAACTCTTAAAAAGATTTATCTTCAAAATAATGAGAGAAGTAATAACGAAGATAAATAGATGTGAAAATAATTAATTTGATTTAAAACTAACCGGTGCTTTATTTCAATAACAGGAGCTGATTAGAAGCTCTTTTTCTTATGGAACTAACGGGGCAGGTTTAACGGGTACTTAACTGAAATAAATTAGCGGGAGATTAAAAATGGATATAATCGTTGGAATTGCCATTGTACTTATTTTGTTTTTTTCTTCAAGCATAATTGAAAAAAGGTTGAAATCTATTGAGAAACAAAACAATCGTGTAATAGAAATCTTAGAAGAAATAAGAGATAAAAAATAATATGTTATTAAGTAACGAGGTAAGTCAGTTGAAAAAGGGAGTTTGTTAGCAAAAAAATCATCAATGCTTGAAGGTAGTTCAGAATTTAACGAATTAAGTGACAGACTAGAAGAAAAGAAAAAAGGCTTAATGAACTAACGGGTGCTTTACTTCAATAAGAGAGGTTGCTGAGGCAGCTTTTTTCTTATAGCACTAAAGGGGTAGGTGGAATAGGTTAAATGATATTTACGGAGGAAGATATAACTTCAAATAAAAACATTCTAAATTTCACTTTAAATGGATATACACTATAAAAAAAGGAGGGCAATTCAGATTGGAATTCAAATTTGGGAACGGTGCTATTGTGCTACCCCCTTTACACATTACGATTATCGCAATAATTATTATTTTCTTTTTAGTAAGGTGGAGCAAGAAATTAGAAACACGACGATTTACGATTTTCTTTTACTTTCTGATAAGCACTTACATTGCTCCTGTTTTTTCCCGCAGTACAAAAGAAGGTGTCTTTCAGCTATGGATTCCGTTGGGTTTTATATTAGTTTTCTTTTACTTGTTTCGCAGTAAAAGAAACCATCCATCAAAAATGAAAGCGAGTATTTTAGGACTTTGCATAGCGTTATATCAGTTAATTCTTCAATATGTTAGGTAGTTTTTGGTATTAGAGCAATTGCTTATTTCAGTGTGTCAAACTATCAAAAAAAAGACCTTAAATAGTAGAGGTCATTTCATATTTTGTCTTATATTTTCTGGAATCATAACTACTTCTGTTTTTAAATCAACAGGTCTGAATGTTTCATCAATACATTCTTTCCAATACTCTAAATGCTTCTTATCTATCCAGTGGTCTGATTCCTGCACTTCTTGTCCGCCTTGACCCTGGACAGAGTACCAATATAAAAACTCATCACCATTTAGATATTCTCTAAATATAGTTTCAACATACATTTTTTCGGCTTCAAGGGTTATTAGCACATCATTCATATTTTCGTTTAGAAACTTTAACCATTCATCTACCCGTTCCGATTTACCTTCCTTAACTCTAAATCTTGTTAGTTCTACATTCATATTTCTCCCCCGTTTAATTGGTTATCTTGCTTACATTACATATTTTAGCAGGTTTTAACCTAACAGGTGCAATAAGGGAGTACTTTGGCACATCTTTTTCTTATGGAACTAAAGGGGCAGGCTAGTGAAAGAAGTAATTTCCATTTCATAAAAATGAAAAGGTGTTAATGGTATGATTGTAAAAGAAATAATGCCGAACTTAGTGAGTTAATGCCGTATTATATGTTTTTCCTTGAGGCATATATGTTGGTGACAGGATTAGCCGAACTTCAAAAAGACAGAAAAGGATTTTGGGGGTATATGAATATTGTTGTCTCTTTATTTCTTTTCTTTTTTTACATACCGTATTTCTTATAGAACTAACAGGTGCTTTAGCTGAAGATCGGAGCTGTCTTTAAAGGCAGCTTTTTCTTTATGCAACTAACGGTGCAGGTTGGTTTCATAAGAGATATAATAAAACTTCAATGATTAAATGTAATAAAAGAGTTCAACAAGCTAAGGTTATTTCGGTAGCCTGTTCCTTATTTGGCTAACAAGGCAGGTTATATTAGGCGGGTTTTGTAATGGGATTGTTACTTGAAAAAGAGAAAGTACTAAACCATTTATCCTGATTAGATATTTAATGATAATAGCAACGGGCTTAATTTTAATATTAAGTTTAATTAACGATTTTAATTTTAGTTTCATAAAATATATAATTCTTTTATCAGGAATTGGTTCAATAATAGATGGATTTGAATGTTTTTTTAAAAAAGAGGCTAAGAAGCAGATGTTATTAGATTTTGGTATTGCGGTTATATGGTTCGCAGTATTCTTGGTATTACATTTATATGGTGGTTCGTAACATTTTTTATAGAACTTACGGGTGCTTTAGCTGAAGATCGGAGCTGTCTTAAAGGCAGCTTTTTCTTATGGAACTAACGGTGCAGGTTAGTTTGTTTAATAAGCGTAGTATGTTCGTACTGTGTAAAAACAAATATAAACATTTTGTGGAAATAATTACATTAATTAGTTAAAATGTTTACGAGGTGATTTTGTTTTGGGATACACAGGTTTGTTCGTAATGCTGGCAATTATCTTTTTAATAGTAATTTCCAATAGGCATTTATTTTGGTGGATAAAAGTCACAATAGCAGCCTATTATTCTGTAATTTCTTATATCTTTATCACTACTAAAAACAAAATTGATAGACAATATGAGAATATTCTTCCTGTACCAGATGCATATTGGGATAAGAATTCAGGATGGGTTAATACAATGGTTGGTTATTATTTCTGGCCTTTGGCAATAATTCTCCTTTTTATTTACTACAAATGGTATAGAAGTGTACAAAGCAGGACAGCAAAAGGATGGATTGTTGTAAGTTTCATTCCAGCAACTGCTATTTTTTTTATTATTACTTTTTTCTTTGGATTTGGATACGGGTACAGACCATAAGGTTTGTACCTTTATTTTATTGCATAGTTTGTGTCAACTCTATACTAAGCCTTTTTCTTATGGAACTAAAGAGCAGGATAGTTGTAAAGTGCTGTTTGATCTTTAATTGAGCCATATTCTGGAGTAACTGATTGTGCAAATGATCAAAATTTGAAATAAATGTTATTAAGTATGCTCTTATTAATTAATAAGGAATGTTGATGGTGGATAATAAAGGCAATATGGAGGCTGCTAGTAACTCCATAGTTTTTTCCACTAATGGGTTCCTTTCCGAAATATCCTTGCTGCGTGTATGTTCCAGGGCAACGAGCATTCCACACACTATTAGTAAAAATTTTAAAAGAATTTATGGATTTGAATTTGTTGCCATACAATTTTATAATTGTATGATTAATGTTGGTATGAAAAAGGGTGAGGAATGTGCCGATTAATTCGTTTGAGGATTATCCAATGACATGGAAGCCGACAATAAATCGAGAAGACAGACCGATTTATCAGGCATTAGCTAAGCAGTTGGAATATGACATTATAGAGGGGCGCTTAGTGCCTGGCACGAAACTTCCACCACAAAGGGAGTTAGCGGATTACTTAGAGGTGAATCTAAGTACGATTTCGAAAGCTTTTAAAGTATCTGAGTTAAAAGGACTGGTCAGTGCGACCATAGGTAGTGGCACTTATGTTTCGTACGATGCGATTTCGAACGCTTATTTGCTTGCAGAAGAAAAGCCAAAGCATTTAATTGAAATGGGAGCAATTTTACCAGATCGTGTGTCGTATGGACCTTTATTTGACTTATTGCAATCGATGTTACAAGAATCAGATTGTGCGAGATGGTTTGGATACAGTCGGCCAGGCGATGCGATTTGGCAAAAAGATGCAGGCGTCAAATTATTGAAATTTGCCGGTTTTGAAACGACTAGAGAACATATCTTACTTGCTACTGGCGGACAAAACGCCATCACGGCAACACTTGCAAGCCTTTGTCAGCATGGAGATCGAATTGGTGTAGATCACCATACATATCCAGGCTTAAAGACAGCAGCCGCGATGCTGGGGATTCAGCTTGTACCGATTCGTTCAGAATCTGATGAAATGAGTCCGGAAGCACTTCTTTATGCATGTAAAAATGAAAATATTAAAGGATTATATATTATCCCAGATTATCAGAATCCGATGACATATACGATGAGCGTTGAAACTCGTAAGGCTATTGCTGAGTTAGCTGTAAAGTATAATTTATTTATTATTGAAGATGGAGCGTATCATTTAATCCAAGAAAAAGTGTTGCCGGCTGTAGCGACATATGCTCCTGAGCATACGATTTATATAGCGAGTTTATCGAAATCAATGGCACCTGGACTCCGTCTTGCTTATGTGGCAGTTCCTTTAAAATACCTGGATTCTACTCGAAAAGCTCTTTATAATTTAAATATTTCCGTATCGCCACTACTTGCAGAGTTAGCATCACGAGTAATTGTATCGAATCAGTTTGAAAACATTGTTGCATTTCATAAAGAGGAAACAAAAGCTCGCAATCAGTTGGTTAATCAATATTTAGGTAAAGAGAACTGTTTAGGTGAAGAAACAGGGATTTTTCATTGGTTACATCTGCCGCATAAGTATACAGGTGACCAATTTGAACAACTAGCTGCAGCACAAGGTGTACAGGTATATAGTGGAGGGCGATTTGCGGTAGGTAATGTCGCACCGGCAAATGCCGTACGTGTGGGGATTTGTGCTCCAGAAACGAGAGAGGAACTTGAAAAAGCTCTTATAATACTAAGAAAAATAATTGAATTGTAAAATAAATATTGTTTGCCATACAATAATTATATTGTATGGCTTTTTTTTTACGTGTTATGATAATTCAAACTTAGTTGGGGGATGAAAGGAAATATTAATTTTGGTGTCATAGGCTTATCCCTTTATATAAAAATCTGAATATTCCAATAAAATAAGAAGTGGTAGGTAAAAAAATTGAAATGTTAAAGGAAGGAATGTTTACAATTGGAAAATAAATTTGCTGAGAGGGCCCGTCTAGTTAATTCTTCTGAGACCCGTGAAATATTAAAAGTAACAGAAAGGCCAGAAATCATTTCTTTTGCGGGAGGACTTCCAGCTCCGGAGCTGTTTCCTGTTGAAGCCCTTAAAGTTGCTTGCAATGTTGTATTGAATGAAGAGGGCGCGGCTTCTCTTCAATATAGTACTACTGAAGGCTATGGTCCGTTGAGAGAAGCTATATGTCAAAGGATGAAAGCCATTGGGATTAACTCTGCTATTAACAATGTTCTTATCACTTCAGGGTCCCAGCAAGCAATAGATCTTACTGGAAGATTATTTATCAACGAAGGAGATACCATTATTTGTGAAAGCCCAACCTATCTTGCAGCAATTAATGCATTTAAATCATACAATGCAAACTTTGTGGAGGTAGCTATGGACAATGATGGGATGATAATGGAAGAGCTAGAGAGGAAACTGCAAGAGCATCCTGGCGCAAAATTCATTTATACTATTCCCGATTTCCAGAACCCTACAGGTCGTACATTAAAACTTCAAAGACGTAAAAGAATGATCGAACTTGCTAATCAATACGATGTACTGATTGTAGAAGATAATCCTTATGGAGCTATTAGGTTTGCTGGAGAGGGAATCCCTCCAGTGAAACATTTTGACACAGAGAACAGAGTAATTTATATGAGCACGTTCTCTAAAATTTTCACTCCAGGCATGCGAATTGGATGGATTTGTGCAGATCAATCGTTTATTGATAAGTACGTGGCTTTCAAGCAAACAGCTGATTTACATACCGACAGCTTTGCTCAAAGGATAACAGCTAAGTATATGGAACTTTACGATATGGAAGAGCATATTAAAGAAATCAAAGCAGTATATAAAGCAAGATGTACAAAAATGTTAAAATGCATAAAAGAATTCTTTCCGGAAAATTTGTCTTACAGTAAGCCAGAAGGTGGGTTGTTTATTTGGATCGAGCTCCCAGAGGGGGTTGATTCCAGACATATATTTACAGAGTGCTTGAAAAATAATGTTGCTTGTGTTCCTGGTGTTCCATTCTTTCCAAATGGCACACAGAAGAACACTTTACGTTTAAATTACTCGAATATGCCTGAAGACCAAATCATTGAAGGCATGAAGCGTATGGGGGATGTATTACATCGTGAATTAAATAAAGAGACAATATGTTTGTAACTAAAGGAAACAAAAAATAATTAAATCAAACACCAAAACCATTTATAAATATATTTACCGTCTAAATGTTTAATGAAAGCACTATTCTTAAAAATATCCAATTTAAAAAATAAGATTTTAATTGTATTATTAATAAATCTTATATTTGAATAATCAGGAGGCTTATTATGCCAATATCATTTATAAATCCATATATTACAAAGCCCGTTTCGACATCACCACCACCACCGTTTACTCCTGTATATACGCTTATATATAAAACAGATTAAGAATCTGCGAAATATATAAGCTGTTTCGCAGATTCGAAGGAGTAGGCGATGAAATCTAAAATTCAGTTTATATTATCAATGATTATTTTCGGTACAATGGGTTTAGTTGTGAAAAACATTGATTTATCTTCGAGTGAAACAGCTTTTCTAAGCAGTTCAATTGGGTGTCTCTTTTTAGTGTTTGTATTTTTCATTATGAAGAAATCCATTCCATGGAAATTAGTGAAAGTTAATGCTTCTACCCTTTTTCTTTCTGCGATTGCATTGGGAGGGAATTGGATTTTTCTTTATCAATCCTACGATCATACAACACTTGCCAATGCAACACTTGGGTATTATTTTGCGCCAGTGTTTGTCATGGTTCTCTCGCCATTTGTACTTAAGGAGCTTTTACCAATTAAAAAAATTGTTTGTATTGGTGTAGCGATATTAGGTATGTTATTGATTATTGGAAACGGCATTAGCGCCTCTGGTAAAGATGATCTACTTGGAATCCTTTTCGGGTTAGTTGCGGCTGCATTTTATTCAGCTTTAATGTTATTAAACAAATTCATTCAAAACATGGGCATGTTAGAGATTACAATCATTCAACTTGGAACAACTGCTTTACTTCTCTTTCCCTATGTATTATTCACTGAGGGATTCGGTATCTTGGAAGTCTCAAGATCTTCCGTTCCTTTTATAATACTCTTAGGCGTTGTTAACACTGGTATTGGCTTTTGGTTATTTTTTTCCGGTATGCTAAAGTTAAAGGGACAAAGCATCGCTATGCTAAGCTATGTAGATCCTTTTGTAGCTATACTGATTTCTGCTGTAATCTTACAGGAAAAAATGACAATTGTTCAAATCATAGGTGGCACACTCCTTTTAGGTTCAACTTTTATTAGTGAAAATAATACAATTAATTTTCGAAAACGACACACGAAGATTTTAACAAAATAAAGAAACGGGGCAGTGAGGGGAAATCCCTCACTGCTTTTTACTATATTCCAAGTGAAAAGTCTAAGTTTTGTTACACTCTACTGCCACTAAATTACTTCTTTATTTAACTGACGCAGAGTTTGTGTCACTCTACAATAAGTCTTAATGAACTAACGGGTGAGTTGGCTGAAGATCGGAGCTGTCTTTAAGGCAGCTTTTTCTTATGGAACTAAAGGGGCAGGTTTGTTCAAGAAGGTATTAGGAAATCTTTTGACGAAAATATAAAGAGCTTAGTAAGAAGCGCTTAAAATACCATATAGAAAAACAGGAAAAAACTAACTGCTAAAAAATTCAGGGGGGAAAATATAGAAACAAACATTACTGATAATCGATGCTCAACAGGAATTAATAGAAGGTAATAAAGAAAAACAAGGAGTCTTTGAGAAAGAAAAAATCATTAACAACATTAATACTGTAATTGAAAAAGCGATAAATGAAAGTATCCCCGTTGTTTTTATAAGAGATTTAGATGTTTCAAATGGAGAAGGACCTGGATTCCAGATACACAGGGATATTAAAATACCATCAACTGCTATCATATTTGATAAAGCTGCCACAAATTCATTTTATGGAACCCCATTACATGAACATTTAAGTGAAAACAATGTAGATCATATTGTAATAATGGGATGTAAGACGGAACATTGTATTGATTCAGCTGTTAGAACAGCAACAATCAATCATTTTGATGTAACATTAGTTGGTGATGGACATTCTACTTCTGACTCAAAAAACTTATCTGCAAAACAAATAATCCTTCATCACAATGACACCCTTCACGGTCACTATAATGTAGACAATTTTTCACTTGTTAGAAATTCTAATGAAGAATTGTTTAAACCTATTCACAATAATTATCGATAATAATCATCTTCAATTAACGAGTGCGTTAGCTGAAGATCAGAGCTGTCTTTAAGGCAGCTTTTTTCTTATGGAACTATCGGGGCAGGTTTGTTGAAGAAGGATTGAAACTTTATTAATTTAGGAATCGTATAACTGAGAGTAATACGGGTAGGAAACGATAACGATAAGGGATGATAAATAATGGAGACTTGTAGCAAATGCGGCAACGAACTTACTAGAGCCTATATTTCTGGAATTCAAGGAGAATTTCAGATAAACAAAGAAGCAAGAGGTTTTTTCACGGATAGTCCGATTTACAGCAAAGTATCTCCTTATGTTTGTTCTAAATGTGGGTATTTAGAGTTCTATGTAGAACAACCTGACAAATTCAAATAATGAAAGGGATTTCTACTTATTGTAAAAGACTCAAGGTTGCTGATGCAGCCTTTTTCTTATGGCCCTAACGGGGCAGGTTAGTTTAATTAACTGACATTATAATAGGGATGAAATAGAATATAAAACGAAACTTTCTTTATGTATATTCCGTAAGTATTGTAAAAAGGAGGAAGAAAGATGAAAAGAAATGTTGGGATTTTTATCGTTGTACTCATTTCAATAGGAATGGCTGATTTAATACAGGGAATTATTTTAACATCAATATATACACCAGATTCTTACTCAACGAATGGTCAAGAAATGGAACCCTTCCTACAATACATTATCTCAGCTATAACCGTAACCTTAGCTCTTTGGAGTGTTCACAAGGTAAAGCTTTTATTAAAAGGCTCTAAATCACCAAGGTTTTAATAATAGAGAACATATTGAAAAGACAGGACTTAATGAACTAAAGGGTGCGTTAGCTGAAGATCGGCGCTGTCTTTAAGGTAGCTTTTTCTTATGGCCCTCTCGGGGCAGGTTAGTTCCATAAGGAAATGGATTATTTTACACTAATGAATAATTACTCTTTATTGTTATTATTTTCTTAAAGGTTCAAATTATTTTAATTTGATATCGTTAATTCACCATTAAGGAATGTGATTTACTGTGAGAGCAATAAATAAAATTAACTTAGTTACAAAGTTATTAATTTTTTTAATTTTTGTCTCTTTTAATACATATATTTGTTTTTATGCAAAAGACAAAACAGAAGGTATAGTTACTGCGTGTATAGGTATCTTTCTAGTGATATTGGTTGCAACTATGGGATTTCTTCTAGATAGAAGCAACCATATGTATGTAAGACAAAGAGGATGAAAAAGGAAAGGCAAAAAAGAGGGTTTTTCAAAGGGATAATGATTGAAATTCGTGATTCAATCTTATATGAATTCGTTTTTAACCTCTTTACTCTTATTCCAAGAATGATAGTTCGTTTAGTAAAAAGTTTATTTTAACTAATTGTGTCGGAAGTAATTCTTAATGAACTAACGGGTACGTTAGCTGAAGATCAGAGCTGTCTTAAAGGCAGCTCTTTTCTTTTGGAACTAAAGGGGCAGGTCAGTTCTATAAGAAATATTTAAAAAGGAAGGGATTTCCTTTTTTTGCTGGAACATATAAAAGTATATATAAATAAAAGAGGTTGATTTTAATGACAAAGATTTTATTAACTTCTAATGGATTTTTTACAGATTTAATTAAACAACAATTTTTGCAACTAATTGATGGAGATTTGAGTAATCTAAAAGCAACAATAATTACTACTGCTTCTCATAAAAAACAAAATAATAGATTCGCAATGAAAGCAAGAGAAGACCTCTTAGGATTTGGATTTAAGAAGGTTGATTTTATTGATATAGAATTTGATAAACCTGAACTACTTGAGAAATATAATGTAATCTATATCAACGGAGGAAATCCATTTTATTTGTTATACCATTTGAAAAAGAGTGGGGCTGACTTAAAATTAAAGGAAATAGCAAAACAAAACACCATATTAGTTGGGGTAAGTGCCGGAGCAATTATTCTTGGACCAAACATTAATGTTATAGATTATTTTACTCCTCAAATGAATACCGTGAATATTAAAGATTTAACTGCATTAAGAATAACCGACGAAGCTATAATTCCTCATTATGATAGGGAGGATTTATTTCCGGACTCTTCTAGCAAGACAATTGAAGATAGGTTGAAAGTCTTCGAAAAGCTAAATAATTGTTCTGTTGTCAGATTGAGGGATGACCAATTTTTACTTATAAATAATTAATTTGTTTTTGAACTAACAGTGCGGTAGCTGAAGATCAGAGCTGTCTTAAGGCAACTTTTTCTTATGGAACTAAGGGACAGTTTAGTTGAACAAGGTTCTTAAAAAACCTTAATAGGAGTTATATCAAATACCTCAGTTTATATTCTTTTAAAGGTTTTATTAAAGTTAAATTGAATTATTAATATGGATAAATAAAACAAAGTTGAGGTGTTATCTTGCAGATACTTTTAATTCGACATGGTGAGTCAGAAGACGATTTTCTAGAAGAAAATTACGAAGGAACTACAGATTTACCACTAACTATTAAGGGAGTTGAACAAGTAGAAAAAATGTGCCGGCGTGTATCAGAAGAGTTTCCACCAGAATTCATATGGTCAAGTACCTTGCTTCGTGCTAGTAAAACTGCTGAAACTTTATCAAATACTATCCAATGCCCAGTAACATTCTTAGATGATTTACGAGAGATGCAAGATATGGAGAGTAAATTTGATTTTAGATTACGAGCACAAAATGTTCTTTCCTATATTAGAGAGAACAGTGCAAATTATAAACGAATTGCTATAATATCCCATGGGGGGATGATTACTAAAATGATTGAAAGCTTTCTTCAATTACCACCCGAAATTAATGATGTGTGGTTCAATTCTAATAATACAGGTATACATCTTCTTGAGTATACCGATCATCCATACAAACTTATAAGATTTTTAAATAGTACTACGCATTTGAATTAACTTATGTTCATGATAAAAAATTTTAACTCCTTTAAAATCAGAAGCTGAGCGTTAGCTAATCGGAGCTGTCTTTAAGGCAGCTTTTTCTTATGGCACTAACGGGGCAGGATAGTTCCATAAGAAAAATTGGAAATATATGTGGTGATATAGGAAGAAATATATTAAGTACATAAACCAAACGGTATACATATAAAAGCTGTTTTTATAATGAAGAGACTCAATTAGGGTAAGCAGTAAATATCATTTAACAGAGAGCTTATCGTTATTCCATTTAATTTTCTTTCGTTAATCGACTCATTCGGAATGAAGCAATGATGAGAACGATAATAAGAACAATTCCCATATAGCCAAAGATTGGATAGAGAGAGGAAACAAGTTTAGTAAAGCCAAAGAAGCTTGCTATAAACCCTATTAACAGTGATGAAATAACGATTACTTTAAATTTTGTGGTCTGGGGATCTGAAAAGCGTGTTCCTAATGAGTAGAACATGCTGACTGCCGTATTGAAAATCATAGCGAAAAGAACGAGAGAGTACAGAATACCTAAGAGAGGTGAAAAACTGTTGGCGATTCCCAACATTGGCATATCTATATCCGCTACATTATTAATATTTGAGAAAATAGTAAGGTGACTAATTATAACAAGTAAACCTAAAGCAATCCCTCCTGTAAGTCCTCCAATGGATGATATCCTTTCATCAGGTTCATTTCCACCCATAACAAGTGTCATTGAAGCCCCCATTGCAATGGTTATTGAAATATAGTTTATTGCAGATATAAGCCAATGTCCCGCAGCTGAATTTTGTTCCAGCGCATGTGGTTCAAGTGACGTAAACGATGAATTCATTGTAAACATACTATAAATAAATAGAAAAAGTACGACAAGAATCAGAAATGGTGTGACGGATGCAATTACCTTAATCACACGGTCAACTTTCAGCATAACTGTTATCATAACAAGAACGGTCATAAGAATTGTGCCGATAACGGAAGGTAATCCGAATTGCTGATCAAAGATCGAGCCTGACCCCGCAATCATGACAATTCCTACACCAAATAAGATGGCGTTCAGAACATAATCAATGATCCAGCCGAGAAAGCGACCACTAATCTTATAAATTACTTCCTGATGCGAATCTGTTTGTGTACGACTGCCAAGCTTCATCAGAATCATTCCAAGGTATGCAAAGATAGCGACTGAAATGATAGCTCCAATTGTTCCCAAGTGCCCGAAGCTTACAAAATACAGCATGGTTTCTTGTCCTGAGGCGAACCCGGCTCCGATAAGAATTCCGATAAAAGCGCTAGCAATCTTAAGGATTCTCTTCATGTTGTCCTCCGTTTTTCTTACGTTTATATTTTTTTCTTAACTAGTTGATAGGATTATTATTTGATAGCATCTTTTGATACATAATTTGCTAAGGAGGCTCCATGGTGGTATTTCTTGAAATAATTAATTTAGACACCGTCCTCTCATGGTACTGAAGTTCCCCAGTACTCTCGGGGGAATAGTCGATTTCCTGTACGCTACTTCCATCTCTTCATTCAGCTCTTTCGAACGTTTCGCTGCATGATGAATCGCCTGTGAAATGGCTCTGCCACCATTATTTTTCCTTAAAGCATCAAGTCCGGATGCTGTCGTTCCATTTGGTGAAGTCACTTTCTCTCTGAGACTTGCCGGTGCCTCGTCGTTCACCATAATCATCTTGGCTGCGCCTAAAATCGTTTGGGCGACAATCTCACGGACCATCGCTTCATCCATACCCTTTTTAACGCCAGCGTGTTCCATATGCTCCATTAAATAATAGAAGTAAGCAGGTCCGCTCCCTGCAATTCCTGTAAAAATATCCATTTGCTCTTCTTCAATTAAGAACACTTTTCCCATACAGCCAAACAGTTCTTTCACTGCTATCACATTGTCCATCGCTGTATGTTTTCCCGGACATAATGCAGTTGCCGACTCCCGGATCATGCTCGACGTATTCGGCATCAACCGCACAACCTGCTGTCCAAGCTGTAGATGATTTTCCATGAATTCAGTGGAAATGCCCGCTAATACAGAAATCACAACTTGATCCACTCTTATTTTATCTTTGAGTGCATCGAGAGCATCTGCTGCTCCCTGGGGCTTCATTGCCAAAATAAAGAAATCAACGTCTTCATATGGCAATGCATCCTGATGGACCGCATGAACTCCATACACGTGATTCATTTCCTCGAGTCGTAATTGATTGCTGCGATTTGTCACATAAATTCTCTCTGCTGGTATGCTCCCAATCTGCACAATTCCTGAAATCATCGACTCTGCCATCGAACCGGCTCCTAAAAATGCAACAGTTTTATCTCTCAACATTATGCCCCCCTAAAAGTTCATTGTTCGTAATTCTGTTCGTATTTTTCAACCTTTTTATCGTAACATGCTGAGATTTAGATTCAAGGGAAGAGAGGACATTCACAAGGAAAAGGCCGAGATAGTGAAGGGAAGCGTTATCATTTGGTGCTAACATGCCAGTCAGGTCATTTAATCAGGGATAATCGGCTGTAATCGGGGTATTTGCGATATTTTAGGAAGAAAAACGAAATTAAACAATTCATGTCGTTACAGGTTTTGTCCGCATTTTTTGTCTGTAAAATGCCCTTTTAATAATCGCTCTCCCATTTTATCTAAGACTTGACCTTAATTTATTGAGGGGAGAAGCACAATTTTTGTCTTTTTATGAATAGTTACCTGACAATCTTTTAGCAGGCTTCTTTAAGGGGTTTAGCAAGAATATTAAAAATGGCATCCTTTCCGAAGCAATGTATTATGAGATAGGTTTTATAAAGACCCTGCAAACAAGTGAGGAAGGGCAACCGACGACTACTTTATTGGCCCAACTAACTTATAGCCCTTTATATATCATCACTGTAATAGTGGCTCTTGGAGTGCTTATTTTCTTAAGAAGTGAAAAAGGTTGCTTAATGTTTTTGATTAGAATTTGGGCTGTGGGTCATATAATTATTTACTTACTAGCTATTTACTTTAATTTAACAACCCTAATTAATGCACAGTTTGTGTCAACTCTGCATAAGTCTTAATGAACTAACGGGTGCGTTAGCACCATAGAAAGGCTGTCAATTGGCGGCCTTTTGAAAGTAAATCAAAGTCATTGTTTTTATTAAATCCTTGAAAATGTAAGCGCTTTCTATTATAATGATAATGGGTTGGATGGCATGTGTGGCTGTCATAGTATCTGGCGTAGGCGGGGCCGATACTAGGAAGAGGGCTTAGGAAATGTCCTTTTTTATTTGTTAAAACTAGTTTTTTATGCGGTCAGAAGTCAAAATATTAATGCCCATCGGTGAATAATAACATACATAAACAATAAAAACGAAAGACATTAAACCCCTTGTGGCCTAAGGGGTTTTTAGCATGCTGCTTAATTACATCTTCCATAATTAGATAAATAAATATGAATTACAACAAGCTCTAGTGGTTAATCTAGGGGTTTTATTGGTCATCTAGCAAACCCACATCAAGGTTGTACAAAATCCTGTTAAACGATAAAACATGACTAAGAACCAAACCCTTGATACACATGGGTTTGGCTTTTGTTGCTACTTCCTAAAATTTACTTTATGTAAAATAGATTTGTATAACGTATTCATTCGATCCTTTGAGGTCTTCTTCAATGGGAGAGTTTATTTTCTTAATTTAATGGACAAATTATTATAAGTTGAAATTGTGCAATGGTACGTTACGTTAATTCAGAATTAGGTGTAAGTTTGTCAAAAAACATATAGAAGTTGGAGAGAAATGAATAGTAAAATAGAGAACTTTACAAAACGACTATCTGCTGCTCAAATAATTGTTTTTTATTACCTGGTGGCTGTAGTGGTTTCAACCATTTTATTGCTGCTTCCTATTACTCAAACGCAGAATGCAGAGCTCTCATTTATTGATGGAGTATTCATTTCTATTAGTGCGGTAACTGTAACGGGATTATCCACGGCAGATGTAAGCCAGCTGCTTAGTGTTCCCGGTACGTTTATTTTTGCCATCATCCTCCAGTTTGGTGGAATTGGGGTCATGGCTTTCGGAACCATACTATGGCTTGTATCAGGAAGGAAAATAGGACTCAGGGCAAGAATACTCATGACGACAGAACAAAACAGCCCCACGTTTTCCGGGATTGTTCGGTTCATACGAATGATCTTCTTTTTCTTTGTCATGATTGAGCTATTAGGGGCTATTGTCTTCGGTACATATTTTTTGAAGTATTTCCCAACATGGCAAGAGGCTTATTTGCAGGGTTTCTTCGCCTCTGTGTCTGCTACGACAAATGCCGGTTTTGATATCACAGGAAAATCACTGATTCCGTTTGCAGACGATTATTTTGTCCTGACCCTTAATATAGTACTCTTTATTATCGGATCCCTTGGGTTTCCTGTTTTAATGGAGGTAAGCCAGTGGATCAGGCATAAGGGAAAGATGCCATTCCGGTTTTCCTTGTTCACAAAAATTACAACCGCAACTTTTTTCATACTGATCGTAATTGGAGCCATTCTCATTTATCTGTTTGAGTACAGTCATTTCTATGTGGAAAAGACTTGGCATCAATCCTTTGTCCATTCTTTGTTTTATTCGACATCTTCAAGGACTGGCGGAATGGCGATCAGCGATGTCAATCAATTTTCAGTACCTACCATTTTGTTACTGAGTATTTTTATGTTCATTGGGGCATCCCCCAGCAGTGCTGGGGGTGGGATAAGAACCACCACGTTTGCTGTGATGCTGCTTACCATTTACAACTATGCGAAAGGGAACAGAACAATAAAAATATTCAAAAGGGAGATCGATGAGGAAGATATCATCAAGTCATTCATCGTTTTCACAACAGGTATGATCCTGTGCAGTGTGGCAGTTGTCATTCTTGAATGCATTGAATCTGCCTTTTCCCTAACGGAAATTTTATTCGAAGTCTCCTCTGCTTTTGGCACTGTAGGCCTTTCGCTTGGCATTACACCGGAATTGAGTACTGCCGGGAAGGTCGTAATCATGACTTTAATGTTTATAGGGAAAATAGGGATGTTTACCTTCTTATTCAGCATGGGAGGCAAACCAGTTAAACATCCGTATCATTATCCCAAAGAGCGCATCATTATAGGATGAAAACGTAATACTGCAAAGGTAATCCATTAATAAATGATAAAAAAAGGTAATCAACATGCAAAAGTGCAATACAATTTGTATTGAATATTCTTTTCATCTTCAACTATCCCCCACTTATATTATATAAGCAGCAAAAAGGATCTTTCAGTTTTGAAGGTCCTTTTTTTATACCGATAACATTTTATTATGTTAACCATCCCCTTACAAATAAGGTTTTAGTTACATTGATCGCAACCTTTTAGCCCGTGCTAAAAACCTCTGTTTTTCTCATAAGGATAAATAATTTTTTTTCAAATTTTTCATCGTACAAGAGACATATATAAATCAGACTCTCGAATATATCCCGTTTAAATTCTTCTAATAATGCGTTCCAAAAAAATCTGAAATCTACATTATTCAAACATAATCATTTTTATTATACATAATAATAAACAGAAATAACTTTTGTTTGCAATATAACAAACATAATAATATAATGTTTGTTAATTGGCAGGAGTCGAGTGTGGTATTTAAAATATGAATTTCACCTGTCCTATATACATTTTGTTGATTATGGATTTCTAAGCAGAAATTCTGACGGAACATCGTATTGGGTGAAGGACTAAAACGAAAAAATAAAAAGGAGCAATGATATGAATAGAGATGGATATAGGTATAACTCAATTATCACTGTTGAAAATTACGACAAAGTAGATGGTAAGGCTGCCTATGGTAAAGGAATCGATTCGTTAAGCGCAGGAATGCTACAGGGAAAATCTCCTAGAACAGGAGATATCGTTGGAAAAATTGTAATGACTGATGATTCTGCTCAAGAAATTGAGTTATCTGCCACTAGAATTTTAGATTTAGCCATCCTTATTTTATCGACCAACTTATATTTTAGAGATGCATATAAATTTGAAAAACTGTATGATCCTGAAAATCCAATCGTTACTGCTTTAGGTTTGCAGGGAAATAAGATGCAAATAGAAATTGACACAAAAAACGAAAATTTAGATAAAGATATTCAATATTTTTATGATATGTTGCAATCGGATGGCGAAATTTTGGGAGAAAGATTTAGAGTCATCAACGATATTATGAAAGATATGGGATATCGGTAAGGAGAGTTATAAAATGATAAGAGGATTTGTCGTTTCAGATGGCAGGAAATTTACAGAAGAAGAAATACAAATGATTTGGAAAAAGCCTCCTAGTCATCAAGAAAGTGTGGAGGAAGTACGTGTTGCCGATACACTCAATAGGAATTGGCAAAATGGAGAACTGCGAGTCATCAATGTTCTGCTAGAGGGGGATGCTGGCTCAGGTAAAACACAACTTGCCAAAGCTCTCTCTCATGATCTTCAATTGCCATATACGAAAATTACCTGTTTTGCCGACATGGATAAATCAGATGTTTTCGGCTCACTTTTGCCTGTAATGGAAGAAGCACAAGTGGAAGATAAAAAAATAATTCAGTTTTTTGAACATAATAGCACGACGCAGCAGCTTTTAGAAAATTTGTCTTCCTATCTACAATTAAATATGACAGAAACGAAAGAATACTTGGCAAAACTTGAAAAGAAAATCAAAGACACCGGTAAGAATGTAACCTATAAGTATTATCCATCAGAAATCGTTCGTGCACTACAAGAAGGCTACTTGCTAGAGATACAGGAACCTACTGTCATTAGAGATGCATCGGTTTTAGTTGCATTGAATTCCGCTCTTGAAATTGATGGTATTTTAAATACTCCAACTGGAATGATCAAACGGCACCATGATGCTGTAGTGGTTATTACAACCAATAGAAATTATCAGGGGAATAGACCTCTTAATGAATCATTACGTGATCGAGTTCAACACACGGAACGAATGAATCTTCCTTCTAAGGAAGTGATGGTCAAACGGGGTTTCAGCAAAGTTGGTTTTGCAGATGAAGAGCTATTAGCAATGATGGCTGAAATCATTATTTTATTAGATGCTATCTCAAAAGCTAATGGAATCAAAGGTGTAGCAGGAATGAGAAGTTATTTCTATTGGGTGAATGCAGTGCATCAAGGAGAAAATATCTTTGATTCTATTTATCAAAAAGTTATCTATAAAATCACTACCGATGAAACGGAGATTGGAATACTAGAAAAAGAATTAGAAAGCAGTCAATTATTGGAGCGTATTCAATCTTATTTACTGAATCAAAAGAATCCAATGAACAAACCGCAAGCTCCTCTAGGGTCACCAATGGTAGATAAATATGAGGAACAACGAGACGGTGAGGATGAACTTCAAAAAGATACATCTTCCTTTGATTTTCCAAAAGATGAGGAGGAAATCCAAAATAGTGATTCCGCTTTGCCTCAACAAGAAAAAGGGAATCCATTAGAAATTTTTTCTGAAAAGAGATCAAAGGACATTGAAATCGATAGTAATAAAGGAAAAGAGCATGAGGAATCTCAAACAGGCATTTCTCAGCAACAAGTAAAACAGATGCCGGAAATACTAGAGAAGCATGAAGCAGAAAAGAAAAAAGAGTTGAATAAAGAAGCTCGAACGCTTATGAAAAACACGATTCATCAAAAAGAAGGGATCATTATCCACCGTCCTCATGCAACGAATGAAAGTATGAGTGAAGCAGAAAGTATTAAAAAGGAAATAACACCTCTTGTGGATAGTATGGCAAGAAAAATTCTTGCTGTATTAGAAAAAGAAGAGTCAGAAACATACACTCAAGGGAAGTTATACGGTACGCGATTTAATGCTTCTAAAGTTGTGATGGGAGATTATCGTTACTTTGATAAAAAAAATCCGCCAACTGAAAATCCCTCTCTAGCTGTAGCAATACGTATAGATGAATCTGGTTCCATGGTTCGGGCTCAACGAATGGAGAGTGCCAAAAAAGCAATAATCGCTTTAACAGAGTTTTGTAGAATGTTAAATGTTCCTTTGATGATTTATGGAGACACTGCAGATATTAGTCAAAGGGAAATGACTTCACTATACTCGTACAAAGAGTTTGATGATGGGTACGAAGGTGTTATAGGAAAAATTGCGACAATGAAGCCTCGCCAAAATAATCGTGACGGTGTTAATATGCGAATATTAGCCGAAAAATTATCGAAACAAGTTGCTTCTACCAAGCTATTGATAAATATTAGTGATGGACAACCAAAAGCCATGCCTAATTATTCTGGAGATGCAGCGAGGGTGGATATCCAATCAGTTATTAGTGAATATGAAAGAAAAGACGTGCTATTCCTATCTGTGGCTATTGGAGAAGATAAAGAAAAGATTGCAGAATTACACGGAAGAGAGAGATTTCTCGATATGACAGACCTTAAGTCGTTTCCTCAAAAATTAGTGGAAACAATCAGTCGCTTTTTATAGGAAAGATTTAAAAATGGATGAAAAACGCACTCAAAAAAGCACTGTTATGGTATCAATAAAGATTTTTCCGTTTTTTTTTACCCCGTCCTAATTAGAACGGGGTTATGCTTGTTTGAGCTTTTAAAATTAAATAACTTTGTGAGAAATTAGGATTTTCCTTCAAAATGCCAGGCAGTGGTCGGCGTATTCTATAATAAATTATAGTCTAACCTTAACCTCAGTGCCGTCCTTTGCTTTGACATCTACTAGCACGATTCCCTTATAATTTTTCAGTTCCTTGACGATAGGCTTTAGCATATTTTTGTCTATTAACGGAAAGGTAAAGTCCAGTTTTTTTCTTTCGAAGTGCTCTTTTGTCCATTTGTTTACATTTTGCTGAAGAAATTTTGAAGACAAAATGGAAATAACAATGTTTAAAATGGCATATGGAACTGGGATGGTAAACCGAACGTCTTTTGCTTTCACTTTTACATACATCATAAACAAATCACTAATCAATGATGACGGAAACGGTATCCCCGTTTGCCGATTTAATATCAACAATTTGGCCATCTAATTCGTTTTCGATTGCTTCAATAATAAGGCTTATGTCTATATCTTTAACGTATTTTTCCGATTGAGGAATACTCGCTGCGATGCTGTGTCCAGCCACTAATACTGCCTTGACCAGTTTTATAGGCAAATTGACCGTGACGTTATCATTTTCGGCGGATACAACACGAACTTTTAATGTTTTATCTAAATATTTAGTCGGTTTTTCAAGAAGCTTATTACCTGTCTCTTCTTTCTCTTTTAATATTTGAATCAATTCTGATCCCTTATCTGCATCAATCTTCCCTTCTTGAACCATTGTTAACACTCTTGTAATTTCCTCTTTCATGATAAATTCCTCCCTATTCCTCTTTTAAGAGCTTAATGGCTTCTTCTGGTGTTATTTCGCCATTTTCCAACATGGTGACAACTTTTTTCTCGTCCACTTCATTTTTCTTCTTCTGCACATATCCAAGGGATGAAATGATGTCAGTTAGCTTGCCTCGAACCGTTGGATACGAAATCCCCAGTTCCTTTTCAACTTCCTTGATATTCCCTCTGCATGTTAAAAATACTTCCACAAAATGAAGCTGATCCTTTGATAAGGATGCCAGCTTAGATATTTCAAACTCATTTTCAATCGTAGTGTGACAATGAGAGCACTGCAACTTTGTAATTTTCAATGTTTTACTGCAGACAGGACAATTTGTGATTAATTTATAAGCCATAATGAAATCCCTTCCTTTTATTAATTCGATTATAAAACAATAATTTAAAAATATAAATAATAAAATTTAAATTTTTAATAAAAATAATCAATAATATTAATTTGTCGTTTAATATTATTGATTATCCGTTTTTATTATTCATTCAAGTATTATATTACCATTAGGGTTGAAATTGTAGACATTCTTCTTGTGTAAAATACCCAGTTACATAATGAGCACGATTACTTAGTCTTTGAGATGCTGATTAATAATCCATGGATATTTGATATTAATATTCCAACTATGATGATTCAGCAGTCGTTGGCATTGATGTATGATTTAATGATTTAGAACTTGAAAATTATTAAGCTTACGGGTTGATTAATCTCCGATTATGCAGTTATTTGAGGACTTAGTCTTTATTAATGTGTGGAATTCCTTTTTCAGCTAAACTCCTCTGATGTCCACCAAAACAAGGGTGATTAGGAGTTTGAGATTTTCAAGTATTGTACTATGATAAATTTAAATTAATTGAGTTTGGAAGGGTATGGTACTGTGACCTTACTCTTACAGACTTATATAAGGAGTGGTGAAATGGCACGTGTTTTATTTATTAATGGTGGATCAGAAGGACATATCAATCCAACTATTGGAGTTGTCCAAGAGCTTATTTCGCGTGGAGAAGAGGTAGTGTACTTTACTATAGAGGCTTATCGAGAACGTATCGAGAAGACGGGAGCTACTGTACGAACAATTGACGGTGAAAAATTTATAAAAGCTTTTCTCTCTGGTGGAAGAAATTATTTACTCGAAAGAATCAACGGTCTTTTACGTACGGTAGATATCGTCATACCTAGCGTTCTTGAACAGATCAAAGGAGAGCATTTTGATTACATCATCCATGATTCCATGTTTGGTTGTGGACGTTTACTTGCCCAAATCCTTAAGCTTCCCGCAATCAATTCTTGTACTTCTTTTGCGCAGACAAAAGCATCATTCGATAAAATGCTGGAACAGCTTTCTAAAGAAATACCTGCAGAAAAGGTTAAACCTATATACGATGAATTTCATAGACTAACGGTAACGGTGAAGGAAAAATATGATGTCGAGATCCATTCTCCTTACGAAGTTTTTTGTAACCCTGCACCACTTTCAATCGTTTATACAACTAGGGAGTTTCAACCTTTTAAAGAAGCATTCGACCAAACTTATAAATTTGTAGGTCCATCCATATCTTCACGGTTAAAACAGGATAACTTTGACCTTGCTGCTATCAAAGGAAAAAGTCCCCTTTACATTTCCCTAGGGACAGTTTTTAACCGGTCTCTTGATTTTTATAAGCTTTGTTTTGAAGCATTTGGAAATAGCAATCACACGGTTGTGATGTCGATCGGTCAACAAATCCCACTAATTGATTTGGGAGAGATCCCCCAAAACTTCATTGTAAAAAAATATGTTCCACAAACGGAAGTGCTAAAATGCACTAAATTATTTATCACACATGGCGGAATGAATAGTACCAATGAGGGTCTCTACTACGGGGTTCCTCTAATTGTAATCCCACAAAGCGCGGATCAGCCGATTATTGCAGAGCAAGTTGCCAATATCGGAGCCGGTATTAAATTACAAATGCAAAGCTTGACTGCAAATCAACTACGTGAGGCCGCAGATCATGTGTTAAACGACCCATCTTTCCATAAATCTGTTTCAAATATAAGGGAATCTTTTCAAAAATCGGGTGGATATCACCAAGCTGTTGATGAGATTTTTGAAATTAAAAGACAATACGATATTTAAAGATGAATGATCGGCGGCATTTTCTTAGTGGGTATGGAAATCCTTTTTCTTATGGCACTCTTTGGGCATGAAGAGCGTTGACCTAAAAAGGTATTGTCCTTTTTACATAGAAAAATAAAATGGGGGACATATATGGAAATTTGTTTAATTGGTGGCGGAAATCACACAAATAATGAATTAGGTGAAGTGTTCTTGGAACTTTCAAAAATGATTAAACCTGAAGCTAAGATTTTAATAATCCCTTTTGCAACCGACAATTCCAGATATGAAAGTTGGATGGCAAGTATTACACAAGCCTTTTCAATCATGGAGAATGTAAGTATTGAATTATTAAATGAAGACCTTTCAGACAAAGAAATGAAAAAGTCTATAATAGAACATGATATTCTCTATTTTATAGGTGGAAAGCCAGAAAGGTTAATCCATGTAATTGAAGAAAAAGGACTTACCCCAATTATCAAAAACTTTCAAGGTTTTATCATTGGATATAGTGCGGGTTCTTTAGCTTTCTGTAATGATTGCATAATAACAAAAGATAAAGACTATCCAGAAACGGTAGTGATCAAGGGGTTAGGTTTAGTTGGGTTTTGCGTTGAGGTCCATTACGAGGATAATATAGATGGAGAATTATTTCCCCTATCAAATGAACGAAAGATATATGCAATACCAAATGGAAGTGCAGTTTTCTCCAAGAACGGGGAACTATATAAAGGTATAAATGATATCTATTCGTTTCAAAATATGGAAAAGGAAATAGTGAATTCCAAAGTATTATAGAACTGGCAGGCGCTTTATCCCAATAAGCCGCGGCAGCATTTTTTATATGCGGGAGCAAGGTCGCAGGAAGCTAAGGATAGAGAAAAGGAGACTGCAATGAAAGTAAATTTAATGATCTTCATTACATCAATAAAAGAACAAGAAAAGAATAGGTTAATGATGAAAACATTTGAATCTGATATTCGTCCTGTTACAGGGGATATAATCGATGATCCTGGGTTCGATCCACGATTTCATAATGGATATGAAGTTGTAAAGGTTACCATAAATTATGCTTCGAATGAATGTTTTGTATCCCTGCACCCGCTTGCGATCGAAATCGAGGAAATCAGGATGGAAACTTATTTGGAGAAACTGGAAGCACACGGTTGGCGTGCTGTCTCAAAAGAAGAATTGAAAAGTATGTAAAAATGATAAGGAGTATGTAAATGGAAAAATACTCAACAACCACTTTAAAGATGATTAGAAATTTTGATGTAATGCCTGAAAGGGTATTTGATGCATGGTTGAACCCTGGGATGATGAGAAAATGGTTTTTTACATTGGAGGGGACAAATAAAGTGGCACAAAATGATCCTCAAGTGGGAGGTGCTTGGGAGATTATTGATCATCGCAATGGAAAAGATTATCGGGCGATAGGGGAGTACCTTGAAATGGACCGTCCCAATAAATTAGTGTTCACTTTTAAAATGCCTCAATTCAGTGAAGCGGCAGATACAATTACAGTTGAGCTGAAAGAACTTCAAAAGGGCTGTGAAATGACATTTTCACAAAACATCACCGTTCCTCATGAAGAAAATTGGACAGAATCCGATATCGAAAAAGCTCTCGGAGAGTATCACGATGGATCTGAACATGGCTGGAATTTAATGTTTATGGGATTGAAGGAATTGGTTGAAACTGGACAAGTTAGCTATAAAGGCTAATAGTCATTAGCCGCAGTTTGTAGACAAAAGGGAATTCGGAATGGCATCCCGAACCCTGAAGACTTGGAGATCGAAGAAATTTGCGACACTCCTGCCGAAAAACTGGCTAGCCGAGACCCCACAGGCGCTTGTACCGAGGAGGCTTGGCAGAAAGTCGACGGAAAGGGAGCGGGTTTCTGAAAGCGGCTGGAATGTTTTCTCGAAAAAACTGTAGGCTGATCTCACACCGAATTATGTTTAAGACTAAGTTTTTTCCTGTAATCCTTATTGGATCGAAGAAATTTGCGACACTCCTGCCGAAAAACTGGCTAGCCGAGACCCCACAGGCGTTTGCGCCGAGGAGGCTTGGCAGACAGTCGGCGGAAAGGGAGCGGGTTTCTGAAAGCAGCTGGAATGTTTTCTTGAAAAAACTGTAGGCTGATCTCACACCGAATTATGTTTAAGACGAAGTTTTTTCCTGTAATCCTTATTGGATTGAAGAAATTTGCGACACTCCTGCCGAAAAACTGGCTAGCCGAGACCCCACAGGCGTTTGCGCCGAGGAGGCTTGGCAGACAGTCGGCGGAAAGGGAGCGGATTTCTGAAAGCAGCTGGAATGTTTTCGAAACTCAATTACCGAGTTTGTGCTAATAGTCGTTTGCCAATGAAAAGCTCTTCAAATTAACTGGAGGGGCTTTTCGGAATGTATTTTTATATATTGACAATTCCCTTTGAATTGGTAATATTTACTTTATTATTACATATGTGATTTTTAATAGAAGGCGGTTTAATTATGGATGGGAAAATCAGTTACGACGAGTTTCATAAACTGATAGAAAGTGGGCAATATCGCAAATTGGTCATGTTATTATGACTAACTTTATGTACATATTTTGTTTATTAGTATGGGGACTTAATTTTATTGCCGTTAAGATTCAAGGTACACCTGTGAGTTTAGAATTATCTTTAACATATCGTTTAGGTTTGACGGCAATCCTATTTTTCATTTTATTATGCATTCTTAGACCTAAAGGAAAACCCAAGAAAAAGGATGTTCCATTTATTATTGTGTTTGGAATTTTTAATTTTGCTTTAAGCTATTTATGCCTTTATTACGCCACTATCTTAAGTTCAGCGGCAATGGTTACTTTAATATTTTCATTGAAAGTCATTTTAACACCCATTGCCCTTCGTGTTTTTTTGAAGGAACCATTACATCCACGTATCTTAATTGGTGGGATAATTGGTGTGCTGGCTGTTTGTATTGTTATTTATCCGAGTTTAGGTGATATTCATGGATTCAATGATATAAAGGGTATCATGATGGCTGTTCTTGGTACCATCCTTACTGCATTGGGCGATGCAAGCTCAGCTAGAAATGCCAGGAATAAAGTAAACCCAATCTATGCTAATGTACTTGGATTTACTGCAGGAGGAATTCTTTTAGCGGCAATTGTGTTCATTCAAGGACAAGCCGTCACTTTACCGACATCCATTACATATTTATCTGCTTTGTTCTATTTAACTATATTCGCTTCCTTTGGAGCTTGGCTATTCTACCTCAAGCTTGTAGAAAAAATAGGTGGGGCGAAAAGTGGATACATGGTTGCCCTTTTTCCGGCAATTGGAGGTATAGCTTCAGTGATGATTGGCGAATCAGATCCATCCATTTTCTTGGGAGTTGGCTGTCTTTTCAGTTGTTTAGGTGCCGCTATTGCATTAGGTTTTGGCATGAATATTGGCAAAAGTAATTTGAAAGAAGAAATTTAATTCGATTTACAGAGAGGGATGGGACGATGGAAAGTAAATGGCCAAATGATATGAATGTAGCGCAAATGCGGGTTGCACGTCCTACTGATCAACTAAAAAAGGTTGTAAAATTCTATTGTGAAGGATTAGGTTTGAAAAAAATCGGTTCTTTCGAAGGGCACGAGGGATATGACGGCATCATGATCGGGCTTCCTGATTCCAGCTATCATCTGGAGTTTACACAACATAAGGATGGCAGTCCTTGTCCTGCCCCATCAAAAGATAATCTGCTTGTCTTTTATATTCCTGAACGTAAAACCATTGAGGAAATCACGAATAGGTTGAAAGGTATGGGCTATGAACCGGTTACTCCGGAAAATCCATATTGGGAAAAATCAGGTGTTACTATTGAAGATCCGGATGGTTGGAGAATTGTATTGATGAATACTCCCGGCATAGGAAATTAAATTTCAAAATGAAACGACCGA
Organism: Peribacillus frigoritolerans; assembly: GCF_040250305.1. Classification (NCBI taxonomy): domain Bacteria; kingdom Bacillati; phylum Bacillota; class Bacilli; order Caryophanales; family Bacillaceae; genus Peribacillus; species Peribacillus frigoritolerans. The sequence continues at coordinate 955,349 of NZ_CP158190.1, forward strand.
AAAGTATCATGCTTTTCGGTCGTTTCGGGTTTATGAGGACATCGTGATCCCGCCATTGATGTGAATGCACTGTCCTGTTATATAAGCACCTTCATCAGATGCTAGCAGCACGTAGGCACCTGCATGATCTGCCGGCTGCCCAGGGCGGCCAAGCGGTGCTTCGGTACCAAATTCGGCAACGGATTGTTCGTCGAACGTCGCCGGGATGAGCGGAGTCCAAATCGGTCCTGGTGCAACCATATTGACCCGGATCCCTTTTTTAGCCACATTCTGTGCAAGGCTGCGTGTGAATCCGACGATTGCTCCTTTTGTCGCTGTATAATCCATCAAAGTTGCATGACCTCTGTAAGGATTGATCGATGTTGTGTTGATGACCGAGTTGCCTTGTTTCATATGAGGAACCGCGTGCTTGCTCATGTAAAATACTGAATAAATATTGGTGCGGAACGTTTTGTCCCATTGCTCGTCCGTGATATCCTCAATGTTTTCCGTCGGGAATTGCACCGCAGCATTATTGACGAGGATGTCCAGCTTTCCGAACTCGTCCAGCGTCTTCGTAATCAATTCCTTACAATTCGCCTCCACGGAAACGTCACTTGGAAGTAGGAGGCAGCGAACGCCTTCCGCTTCAATCAGCTGCTTTGTTTCTTCGGCATCACCGTGCTCATCTAAATAATTCACAACCACATGGGCGCCTTCCTTTGCATAAGCAATGGCAACCGCACGTCCGATGCCGCTATCTCCGCCTGTTATCAAGGCCACGCGGTCCTTAAGCTTACCGCTTCCTATGTAATCCTTTGGCTGAATCGGAAGTGGATTCATCTCAGATTCAATGCCAGGCTGTCTGTCCTGTGTTTGTCCGGGCTGTCCATTTTTTTGCTGTTCATAAATATTCAAAGAAAATCTCCTCCTCTTAAACTATTGATCTAGTCATACTTTAGCCGTTAAAAAGTACGGCTAAACATCATCATTCCCACCGATTCCAGCTGTAAACGATTACAAAAATATAGTGAAGAAGGACTTACGGTGTTCAAAGTTGAATTACATTTAAATAAAACTTTCAGGGGTGTTAATGTGAATTCGATAGAAACAATACAAGAATTGACCACTAAAGAACAATGGTTAGAAGCCTTTCCAATCATGAATCAGTTGCGTACTGACCTTACTCAAAAAACATATCTGGAGTTACTTGAAGAAATGAGGAAAGACGGGTACTGTCTGTATGCTTTATATAAGGATAACCAGGTTGTATCCTTGGCTGGTTTAAGCTGGAGAGTTAACTTTTATAATAAACGTCATGTATTCATTTATGACCTTGTAACAGATTCTGCACACCGCTCATTTGGATATGGAGAGAAGTTATTAAGTTATATACATAACTGGGCAAAAGAAAACGGAGCAGCATATGTGGCATTGGAATCTGGAATCCAACGAAACGAAGCCCACCGTTTCTATGAAGAGAAATTAGATTATGATAAATGGTGCTACTCATTTAGAAAAACGCTGTGAGTGGAAATAGCGATGTGAAAAAGCTAAGCATTCAGCTTTTTTTTGTGCCATTGATGGTGTGAATGTAAGACACATTGTCCACTATGTGTATCGGATTATAAACATTTTTAGTAAGCAGAGATCAATATAAAATAAACTCACGAGTAAAAGCGTGAAATTCACGAGTAAATTGCCAAAACTCACGAGTAAATCGGCTGAATTCACGAGTAAATTGCCAAAACTTACGAGTAAATCGCTAAAACTCACGAGTAAATGGCTAAAACTCACGAGTAAACGCCGATTCGACAAATAAAAGCGTGAAAAATTCACGAGTATATGCCCCAATTCACGCATAATAGCCCCAAACTCACTGGAAATGCTCAAAAACATGGTTTGTTTCAATACAATTGGCTGTGTAAGGGTGTAAAGGATATTGAAGAAGGCAATAATTTTCCTTTTATAAGCAGTTATTGGTTCTGGTGGATTTTATTCATCGTAATCAGTTTATTCATCATGTTTACGACTGTAAATCCATTCTTTCGCTGAAAAACCCAAATTTTTGTAATGATTTATTTAGCCTTGGACATACTTAATTAAGATATCAAAAAGTAACATTTAATTAAGGAGGAAACCCAATGGCTAACGAAAATATACAAATGAAAATGGAACATATTTGGCAGGATACATGTGGAACATGGGAAAATTGTACGGAAACCACAATTCAGTCATTCTTGGCAAAATCCGAAGAAAGCAATATAGATCCGCAATATTGCATGAGCTGGGTGGAACAGCATAAAGCCCAAATACCTGAGTGGGATGCCGTTTCAAAAGTGTCGCTAGACTGGGTTAATCAACATACATCAACGGGGTCACCCATTTCAATCAAGGAAGATTATTAAAAGTTATACTTTTGCTGCTTATGAATGGTTCGAACTCCACTATGTTGAAGAGGTGAAGATAGTTGTCAAATAATGAGGAACAAAACGGTAAATCAAATCGTCGGGATCCAGATTACAGAGTTAATGCTTGGGATGAAATGAATGGTGAAGATAAATTTGTACAATCAGCCATCCAAGAGGAATTCAATAATCCAGTAATCGAAGAAACGATCTTGAAGTTCAATAAAATAGCGAATGAAGAAGAAAAGGAAACTTGATTTTGGACGCGCCCTATAGGGCGTTTTTTTTTTTGAAAAGGTAGAAGGAGCCGCTAATAACTTATTATGCAACAGCTTTACCTTTAAATTTTAAAAAAACAATAATATACAAATAAAGGGAAAAGACATCTTGGTATCGTATAAAGCATAGTATAAATCGTTTTTATTAATAAGTTAGCAATATCAATATTGGGAGTGAGAATCATGGAAGCAGCGGTAGAAAGGATTTTTTCTAATGAATTGGTGAAATTGGCTGGAGATTTTTTTCAAGTGAATGCGGGGAATCTGGTTAAACTTGGAGATGCAGAGAACTACGTATTTGAGGTTTACAGGGATGGAACGCCATACATCTTAAGAATGACACATCAATCACATCGTACAAAAGTTCAAGTGCTTGCAGAGTTAAAGTGGATTGAGTATTTACAAAATAATGGTAGTGAAATTCCTAAAGTTCTCTTTTCGAAAGATAATAACTTAGTTGAAATTGTAAAGGGCTCGGATGGTACGGAATTTTATTGTTGCCTGTTTGAAAAAGCTCCTGGTGTAAGAATGAAAGTCACCGATGAAAATTTCAACGAACCTTTATTTTTTGAATGGGGAAGAACCATTGGCCAAATGCATAAACAAACTAAAAGTTATAAGCCAGAAGCGAAATATAAAAGGCTGGATTGGTATGAAGAGGAATTATTGAATGTCCAGCTCTATCAATCCGATGTACCGGAGCAAGTGATCCGCCAACAAGAAGTAATCAAGCAGAAATTAAATGCCCTTCCCGTTCATCAAGCTAATTTTGGCTTGATTCATTCTGATATACATAACGGCAATTTCCATTATCATGAGGGGAGGATTCATGTTTTTGACTTTGATGACTGTTCTTATCACTGGTTTGCCAGCGATTTGGCGATCCCTCTGTACTATCTGATGTGGAGTTTGGAACGTGAAGGGATAAAAGGGCTCGATGAATATGCTGCCAAGTTCATGAGGGAATTCATAAAAGGGTATGAGACGGAAAATATCCTGGCACCTGTGGAATACGAAACGATTCCTCTATTTTTAAAGCTAAGGGATTTAACGTTATATAACTTTTTTCATAAAAAGTATGATTTGAAGAATGCGGATCGTTCATTATCCAACACCGTTCAAAAAATCGAACAAAGAATCATGGAAGGCCGAACTATTGTTCACTTCAATCCGAACATGGTTCATTAAGGGGGATTGGCATGTCAGGTGCATATATGATCCGGACTGGTGTATTGGAAGATGCGGAAGCCGTTTTGGATGTACAGAATTCCGTCATTTCCGAAGGCGAGTATTTTATTACGGTATCGGAGGAGTTCAATAAAACACCAGAACAACAAAGAGATTGGATACGAAGGTTATTGGAAAATGAACGGGAAACCATCATCGTGGCCGATATGAATGATGAAGTGGTTGGATGGATAGCATTTCAAGCGGAAAATAGGAAGAGAATGTCCCACAAGGGCTCATTTGGGGTGATGATCAGAAAAAATTTCAGAGGGATGGGAATTGGAAAAGAGCTTATTGAAGCGTTATTGGATTGGGCAGAAGCCAATCCGTTGATTGAAAAGGTGAGTTTAGGAGTTTTTTCAACAAATCATCGGGCAATATCACTGTATAAAAGGCTGGGGTTTATTGAAGAGGGCAGTAAAATAAAGGAATTCAAGATGAGTGAAAATGAATACGTTGATGATATTATCATGTACAAGTTGGTTTGATCAGACCGAAAGAGCATGAATGGATTCAATACATGCTCTTTCGGTTTTGTTATGTATCTATTTTTATAGTAAAACGATATTTATGTCATGCATTATTTAATTACTCTTACCTTCACTTGCTTTCTTCCCCACGTTAAAGCATCCGCTTCTTTCGCGATGAAGACATCGATTCTGTTTCCTTTGATCGCACCGCCCGTGTCTGCAGCGATGGCTTGTCCATAGCCTTCGACTTCAACGATGGAGCCTAGCGGAATCACGTTCGGATCGACTGCAATCAGTTTGGCATCATCATATTTTTCTAAATCGACGCCCATTCTTGTAGTGCCTGAACATCCCTCGCAGCTCGCTGTATATGCTGTACTTGTTACCGTCAGTTCTTTAACGGCTGAGCTTGCCGAACTGGCTCTTTCTTCTAATTTACTTAAGGTCCGTGCACCGGCTATACCGTCAGCGGATAATCCCTTTTGCTTTTGAAAGTTGATAACGGCTTGCTTTGTACCTGATCCATAAATACCATCGACCGTTGATGAGTAAACATCCCAGGCTTTCAATAGCCTTTGCAGTTCAGCTACAGGTCTTCCCATATCCCCGCTTTTCAGGACCTGTATTTTCTGATTCGTTTGTGTTCCTGATATTCCATCGACTTTAAGCCCTGATTTTTCCTGAAACTTCTTTACGGATTCCTTTGTAATCGGTCCGTAGTAACCTGTTGCTTCATGATAGGGAAAAACCCCTTTTGTCAGTAATAATTCTTGTAATTCTTTAACATCACTATTACTCATTCCAAATGAAAGTGTGCGATCCTTCGCTGCGGCTTCGCCTTTAGTTGGCATGCAAACTCCTAGAATGAATACAGAAGCCGTTAGGATCGTTAATAAAATTTTCTTCATGTTTATCCTCCTCGTTGTTTCCTGCAATTAAACCATTCGTTAAACTATCACTCTTTTAGGCGCAGTTAAGTAAAAACACCGCGAAGGCACTAAGTAATTGTTAAAACATGTAACAGAAAGAAAAGAAATGAGGCGGAGATCGGGTTACCTTATCCTTATTAATTAGCGAATTCTGGAAAAGGGTCAGGCTTCATAGAAACGAACGGAACCGTTTGGTTGAACAGGGGCTTTCATTCATGTACGTTTAAGTTAATAGAAATTCTATTTTAAGATTAAAGGAGGAAATTATTTGATTAAGGCAGTTATTTTCGACTTTGATGGTTTGATTTTAGACACGGAAACGGCTTGGTATGAGGCTTATAAGGAAACGATGGCTTTTTATGAATCTGATTTGCCTCTCGAACATTTTGTTACATGTATCGGAACTGATAATACTGAACTTAATCAGTACTTCAAAGATCGGTTGGGGGAAGGGTGTAATATTGAAGAAATTGAATCCAGAGCAAAAAGCCTCCATGAAGTAAAGATGAAAACATCACAGGCACGTGAAGGTGTAAAGGATTATTTAGAAGAAGCAAAAAAAAATGGATATAAAATTGCCCTTGCTTCAAGCTCGACAAAAGAGTGGGTCACTCATCATTTGGGGGAACTCGGACTGTTACACTATTTTGAAGTTATTATCACAGGGGATGAAGTAGAAAAAGTAAAACCAGCGCCTGATTTGTATGTAAAGGCAATTGAAGTTCTGGGCATTCAGCAGACAGAAGCCGTAGCATTTGAAGATTCGTTAAATGGGCTTCAAGCGGCCCTGACTGCTGGTTTAAAATGTGTGATCGTTCCTAATCCCGTGACGGAAGCTTTAGCTTTTGAAAATCATCATTTACGCCTCCGTTCCATGGTGGATAAGAGCTTGTCTGACGTCATAAAACATATTGAACAATAAGCGTTCGAAGGAAAGTATAGTATGATAAAGGAATGAAACCGCGCCGAAGATGGCAGAGTCTTCGGTTTTTCTGGTTTTAAAAGTTATATTTTGGTGGGGAGGGTGAGTTTATGGGATTGCGTTTCAATGACGAAGGAGTCCGGCTGCGGAAGGTCAAGGAGAGTGATCTTCCTATCTTTTTCGAGCAGCAATTGGATCCTGCCGCAAACTATATGGCTGCTTTCACATCTAAAGATCCATCAGACAAGGCGGCTTTTTTGACACACTGGAAGAACATCTTATCGAACCAGGATATTCAAAAAATGACCATAATCCACAACGAATGTGTTGCGGGCAGCATTCTCAAGTTTGAACAGTTTGGTAACCCGGAAGTGAGTTATTGGATCGGGAAGCAATATTGGGGGAAAGGAATCGCTACAGATGCACTGCTCCATTTTTTGCCGAAACTAAAAGTCCGTCCTGTTTATGCCCGCGCAGCCAAGGATAATCTTGGTTCCCTCAGGGTGCTAGAGAAATGCGGATTTGAAAGATTCGATGAAGACAAAGGATATTCTCATGCAAGAGGCAAAGAGGTTGAAGAATTCATTTTGAAACTTGAAAGTTAAGATAATAATAACAATATCGTTTAGCCTATGAGGAAACGGGTGACATACAATGGGATATAAGATTTTTTCCATCATTTTTATTTTATGCGGTCTTTTTGTAATGTGGTTCGCCATTTTTGGCAAAAAGAAAGAGATCAAAGAGATAGGCATACCAACGAATTTCATCGATGTAATATTAATGATGATATATAAGCTTTTACCTTCCATTATTAGAAAAATCCTTCTTCTTGCATTGGGTCTTGCCATTTCTATCGGATTTACTTATATATTGTTTAAGTTATGAAAAATTTTACTTATTAGATAAAATAATCCTGAAACTTTATTCTTGCGGAATCGTATTAAATGGTAACGATATATAGGAGTTGTTGCTATTTCGAAGAAAAAAAAGTAATGGCGTGTTTATGATAATGGGAATTATGGGGGCGGGAAGTTGACGCCGGCGCAGGACTTGATGTTATTTCAAAATAAGGTCAAGGACAGGAAAATATAAAATTCAACTCTATTGATTACAGCTGATTCAAGGGGTGTTTATATCCAAATAGAAGAATATCAGTATAGTAATAAAATGCATAATATGGTAATGTTGAATTTGTGTTATTTTGGAAAATATAAAAAAAGGAAGGTATTATATGTCTGAATCGGTTCTTAAGGTTCAATCCTTAACTAAAAAAATTGGAAAAGCAACCATCGTAGACAATGTCAGCTTTGAAATAAAAAGCAATGAAATATTTGGTTTGCTTGGTCCGAATGGAGCTGGTAAGACCACGATCATCCGTATGATCACAGGTCTCATCAATCGTACGGGCGGTACTGTCATGATCAACGGCAGTGACCTCGATAATGATTTTGAAGGTGCAATGAATCAATTGGGGGCCATTGTTGAAAATCCGGAGTTTTATAAGTACATGACAGGCAGAAAGAATATCCTGCATTATGCCCGAATGTCATCCAATGACATATCCAATGAGAGAATAGAAGAGGTCATTAAGCTTGTCAAACTGGATCATGCCATCGATAAGAAGGTTAAAACATATTCATTAGGCATGCGTCAGCGCCTTGGAGTGGCACAGGCCATTTTACATAAACCGTCGTTATTGATTTTTGATGAACCGACGAATGGCTTGGATCCGCAAGGGATTCGCGAGTTTCGTGATTATTTGAAAGTACTGGCAAGTGAAGGCGTCGGGATATTGATTTCTTCACATTTACTATCGGAGATGCAATTGATGTGTGATAGTTTTGCCGTTATCGAAAAGGGAAAATTGATACATACGAAAGAACATATTGTTGATGAAAAAACCGAAACGATCAATGAAGTTTCATTCACTGTCAGTGATGGGAAGCTAGCTAAAACAATCCTTCAAGAACAGTTTGCGGATATTGCGATTCTCAAATATGATGCGAAGACAATCTCCGTATCGGCCACCCGAGAACAAACGGCCGAGATAAACAGGAGTTTTAATGTAAATGAACTGGATGTCTTTGAAATTGGCATTACGAGAAAATCGCTGGAAGATAAATTCTTTGAAATCACTGAGCAGGAAATGAGGGAGTCTGTATGATGTCCTTAGTGAAAAATGAATGGATGAAAATCTTTTCAAAAGTATCAACTTATATATTCATCGCTTTTCTATTATTGGCAGCATTAGGGGCTGCAGTCATCGATTATAAACTAAGTCCCGAAGAAACGAGTAAAGATTGGAAGCAAGAATTAAAGGCAGATATACAAGAACAGCAAAAGGCATTGGAATCCACTAAAATCAGTGAAGATGAAAAAGCCGTGATTATGGAAGAGATTAATCACAACAAGCAACTGTTGGCTGATAATATAAACCCTGACTTAAACACGAATTGGACCTATATGGCGGAATGGACTACATCATTAACATCATTTGTCACTTTATTCGTCGTCATTGTTTGCAGCTCGCTCGTTTCCTCGGAATTTTCGGATGGCACCATCAAACAACTGTTGATCAGGCCTTATAAACGTTGGAAGATCCTACTTTCCAAATATATTACTTCCCTGTTATTTGCAGCGTTACTACTTGCGAGCCTGCTTATATTCAGTTATCTAATCGGAATCATATTCTTTGGCAATGGCTCGTATTCAGACAAAATTCTAGATCCTGCATCTTTCGCTGAATTCAGTCCGGTTGTAGTTGGCGACTATTTCGTGGACATGATCGTTTACTGGATACCAGGATTCCTAGTCATCACGACCATCGCTTTCATGTTAAGCACATTATTTAAAAACCAAGCACTTGCAGTAGGTATATCCATTTTCATCCTATTTGCTTCCTCGACATTAAATATGGTTATTCAATCATTCATCGGAAAATACGAGTGGTTAAAGTTCGTCTTATTCCCTCATCTCGATTTAAGGGGCTATATTTCAGGAACCATAGAAATGTTCGATGGAGCTACACTTGGATTCTCGATGGGGGTACTCGGCATCTATTATCTTATCTTTTTAGCGCTAACTTTCTTCTTCTTCCAGAAAAAAGATATCACTAATTAAATAATCCTAACCGGAAAAACCGAAATCAGTGGCTGATTTCGGTTTTTCTTATGTAATAGGAATGTTGCTACTTAGAATCTGGCCTAAAGTGAAACCTTTATCCAAAATTATCCGTATAAGATAATATGAGGATATTCAGTTGTGTAATAGTGGTGCAGAATGACTAGGGAAGCCCAATAATTCGGCCTACACACCGATAATTTCGACCTGCGCGAGAATAATCCAGACTACGTTGGAATAATTCGACCTATGCGAAAATAAACCGATAGAGATGGAGCAGATTTAAAGATGGGGAAAATGCATTATAAACGAAAGTTAGTCATTGTACTTATTATTATTGGAACAGCATTAGGTTTCTATGTGTACTCGGCATTCTCTCAAAAATTGACAAAATCAACAGATTTGTCTGATGAATCCATCGGGGGATTTAAAGTGTTGGATAACATATCGAGTCCAGAATTCATTAGGGAATATGGAGAACCCATCGATCAGGATAATAATAATGCTTATGATTATTATTATTGGAAAGGCGGGTTAAAAACGGCCTCTATCAATACAGACGAGGATAAAGGAAAAATCATGCGGTTGATCATTTCAAGTACGGACGACGACCCATTTGAAAACTCCCTTCAAACAAGCAAAGGTATTAAATTAGGAAGTAAGAAAGCGGACGTTCTTTCGAAGTACGGAGATCATTATTATAAAAGTTATGAACAGGGAGCGGATATTATCGGATACATTGACCATAAACGTAATATTACTTTAGAATTCTGGTGTGTACCAGGTGGAAGGGTCGCAGAAATACGATTGGATGATGCAGATGTCATTTAATGATTTCAAAAACGGAAAACCTAAAGATGATATTGATTATACTAATCATGGGAATGCGAAGCAACATCCTAAAGTATCACATAGACATAAATTTACTAACGGAAAAAGAGGTAAATGGTATTGAAATTAAAATTAGGAAATGAAGATGAGGTGAGTAATAAATGACATTAGCTGAGCTAACAGAAAGATTATTAAATGGTGAAGAATTTGTTTTTAATTTCCAAGATAATGAATACTGGATAAGCCAAAATGAAGGTCTTTTTTTCCTAACCTTGGTTAGTGAGAGTTTTTCTCAAGAGTATAAAAGTGTATTTGATTTAATCGAAGAAGGCACATTAAATTCTATACCATTTAAAGTGGCGTTTAAAGATATAGACCTTTGATTACTCATATAAAATAAGAAGAAATATCATAATGCAGGATAAAACAGCCTGTCACTACTCTAGCTTTGTAAAATACTAATAGATTTGAAGAAATCTTTGTGGAATGGGATTTTCTACAGAGCTTTTCTTTTTTTGAGGAAGACAGTTTCTACCTGCGGAGGGACCAAATATATAATAATAAGAAAAACACCCCTTTTACATGGGGAGGTCCATATTAAAGAATTTGGCCGTTTAAGTAAATAAGAAAGCGATGCGATAAATAATATGTTCATAAAAAATTTCATCTATCATTACATCATTTATCCGATCATATTCGTTGGGGTATATGTTTTATTTGCTATTTTTAAGCTTGATGATACCCCCGTTCCTATAAGTGATGCTATGCATATGATTTTAATCTATTATTTTGCAATTAGTGTGTATAATGCTTTGCCTACCATAAAATCTAACCGTAATAAAAAAGGTAGCCAATAAAAACAGTACTCAATGGAATTTACATATTTTTGCATGAATTCCGAAACCATTTATCCAGGTTATCCGTATATGTAATTGTGTACGGTGCTGGGAAGCTCCGGTATTTATCAGCATTTATCATTTTAATAATTTGGGAGATGAAGGATCATGAGCGAAAAGGGATGTATGAAATGCGGAAGCAATGATGCGGCTAAGAAGGATGTAGCCATGACAGGAACAGGGTTGTCAAAAATGTTCGATGTCCAGAATAATCAATTTACTGTTGTGTATTGCAAGCAGTGCGGTTATTCGGAGTTTTATAATAAGCAATCATCTGCAGGCAGTAATCTGCTGGATTTATTCTTTGGATGATCAATGGCACGAAAAGAATCCCCTTTTTCATGAAAAGGGGATTCTTGTTTTTTTCGTAATGCCCATTACCAGATGAAGTGGTCTTGAACGACTTTTGTAAATTCCTTTGCTGCTGGTGATAGGTGTTTAGATGATTTCATGACCAATCCTATCTCCCGGGAAAGTTCCGGGTTCAAGGGCAGGCTTTTGATGCGTTCGGGTTTTTCCGGTAAAGCCAGGTCGGGCATAATCGTGATGCCTAATTTTCCTGCTACCATTGAGAGCACCGTTTGATTGTCTTTAATGTCGTATGAAATGTTTGGTTTTATCTTGGCTTCCAGGAATCTATCTTCTATAAGAGTTTCACAGCCGGATCGCAGCATGATGAATGGTTGACCAACGAAGTCTTCTAGGTTCAATGAGGTTTTCCCTGAAAGCGAATGGCCTTCGTATACGACAGCTGATAGAGGATCATTTAGCAGAGGGATGAATTCCACGTTCTTTACTGGTTTTGCTGCAAAGCCGATGTCCACTGTTCCTTCTTCGATCCATTTTAAGATTTCCTCATATCCACCTTCATGAATCAGCAAATCGATATTAGGGTATTTTTCTTTAAAGATAGAGAATAGCTGCGGTATGAATCTGGCAGTGAAGCTTGGAAAACTGCCGATCGTTATTTTACCGATTTCCATTCCATTCACAGCTGCAATCTTTTGTTCGATATGTGCAAGGTTGGCAGCGATGTCCCGCATATGTGGAATTACTTGTTCTCCCGCAGTCGTGAGAGTAATACCTTTTCGGTCACGCTTCAATAAAGTCACACCAAGTTCCGTTTCAAGTGCTGTAATGTTATGGCTCACGCCTGATTGAGTCAGTCCGATCCGGTCTCCCGCTTTCGTAAAACTTCCGTGTTCAACAACATGTAAAAAGACTTCCAGTTGAAAAAAATTCAAATGCCCCACACCCTTCTTCTAATGAATTATACATGAGAAACTCTAATCCAAGTAATGAAAAACATTCATTTTACTTATGATGTGGTCGAGAATACAATAAAATTACAAAAATAAAATACGAATGGGTGATGGGAAAATGATGAAACGAAAATACGGGCAAATTTTTTCACCGTACACGCTTTCTAATGGAACGGTTCTTAAAAACAGGATTGTAGTTGCCCCGATGACCACTTATTCAGGTCAAGAGGATGGCTTGGTTTCTGACGAGGAATTAGCTTACTATAAAAGAAGGGCAGATGGACCTGCGTTGTTCATTACTGCCGCTGCCGCCATTTCCCCTGTTGCGACAAGCTTTCCCCGGCAAATGAAAGTATATGATGAACAAAGCATAGCTGGACTCACAGAGCTTTCAAAAGCAATCAAATCCAAAGGTGCAAAAGCCATTCTCCAGCTTCATCATGGCGGAAGCGAGAGCCTTCCAAGCTGTACGGGCGGAGAAAAAATGGTTAGTCCGAGCGGAATCAATGCAAGCGTTTATAAAGAAAAGGGCGGGGAGTACATTCCAAGGTCAATGAGCCACACTGAGATTCTATACACTATTCAAGACTTTGGAAGAGCAACACGCCATGCCATTCGTTCAGGATTCGACGGCGTGGAAATCCATGGAGCGAATGGATATCTCATTCAGCAGTTTTTCTCACCCCACTCTAACAGACGGAGAGATCATTGGGGAGGGAGTTTGGAGAATAGAATGCATTTTCCACTTGCCGTCATCGCGGAGGTGAAGCGAATCCGTGATCTATACGCAGACAAGGAATTCGTTATTGGATATCGCTTCTCCCCCGAGGAACCGGAAGAAGGCGGATTGAAAATGGATGATACAGCTGCGTTGGTAGATAAATTGGCAACCCAAGGGCTTTCCTATTTACATCTTTCTGTTAAAAATGTCTGGTCCATGCCTAGAAGCGGATTGAACAAAGGGTTAACAAGGAGCGAAATTTTCCGCGATGTCATAGCTGGCAGGACCAGTTTCATATCTCTTGGATCGATTCATACTCCAGAGGAAGCAAATGCTGTGCTTGAGAAAAATATACCGCTTTTCGCATTAGGAAGAGAATTACTGATGGAACCGGACTGGGCCGCCAAAATACAGGAAGGCAGGGAAGACGAGATCATGACGACCTTGCCGCGTGATAGCAGGTGTAAATTAAGTATTCCGGATCAAATGTGGTCAAATATCATTACTCGTGACGGCATGCCCGAGAAATGATAGTATGAATGTAAAAAATGGAAATTTTATGAGGGGAAATTAAATGAATAAAATAGCACTTCTTCAACTGTCTCTAGCAATGACAATCTTTGGTTCTGTCGGTTTCTTTTCAGAACTATCAGGACTACCCGCATTGGAACTGGTTTTTGTTCGCTGCATTTGTGCTGCCATATTCTTATGTGCAGCCTGGATGATTACCGGACATTTCAAGAACGAAATTTGGAATGGCAGGGAGGTAATGCTCATCATTTTCTGCGCGGTGGCCAACTTGTTAAACTGGATATTCCTCTTTAAATCTTTTGAGCTGATATCGGTGACAATCGCCATTTCGCTTTATCATTTAGCGCCGATCCTTGTACTCATTATAGGGAGCCTCATCTTTAGGGAGAAAATGAATGTATTCTCCATCTTGGCCATTTCCCTTTGCTTCATTGGCACATTACTCATTATGGGAACAGATGGATTTCGATCATCATCTCCTGAATGGGAAGGCATCATGTATGGAATCATTGCTGCCTTTTTCTATGCGGCAACCATGCTTTTAGGAAAGAGCATTACAAAGACCAGTGTATATGCGACCACATTTCTGCAAATGTTCATTGGATTTCTATTACTGATTCCTTTTGTCGATTATTCCGTATATACAACTTTAAATTCTTCCGAATGGTTTTATACGGTGCTTACCGGCATCATCCATACAGGCGTCGTGTATTTGCTGTTTTTTAATAGTATTCGCCATTTGCCTACAAATGTAGTATCTTTCATGATTTTTGTCGATCCGGCAGTTGCCATCCTTTTGGATATTCTGCTTTCAGGATTTAAACCGGACGGTATTCAAGTTCTCGGTATTTCCTTGATATTTATTGGGGTAGTCTATTCACTTAAGACGACTAGACCGACTGAAAATGAAGTCATGCAGAAAAGGCCGCACACAATGTGAGGCCTTTTTCCTTTATGCATTTACCTATTGATTAAAATGATAGACATCCCATATGTCAGGGGTTTCTGATCCAATGTACCAAGCAGCTGCACCGCCTAGATGATTTTGTTTTACCAGGTCAATACGGAGCTTCATCGATTTTTTATCCTCTATCCAAATTTGATGCTTTTTCCCTTTGGAAGTATACTCCACGTAATTTTGTTGAGTCTTTTTATCCCATACCTTTTTAAGTTTATGAGATGAAATGATATTGTTGACCTCAGCCATGGTACGGTCATGACTTTTCACTTTTTTGGTCGACAAATCGGTCACCCATTCTCTCGTATAAAATGGTACAGCCAATATGATCTTATGAGCAGGTACTTCTTTCATTAAAAGCTTGGTTCCTTCTTTGATCCAAGGTAACGAGGAAACGGACCCGGCTACTGGGCTCCCTCCCCAATGCTCGTCATAACCCATTATGATTATATAGTCCGCTATTTTGCCAAGTGCTTTCCTATCTAGGCTTTTTGACCAATAAGGGTCGTCATTTTCTCGGGTGACATCCACAGACACTTTAATTCCATGCGGTTTTAGTGCCTTTTTTAGTTCGCCAATGAAAAGTACAAAGTCCTTCTTATTTTTGGGGTCGATGTTTTCGAAATCTACATTTATTCCATCACTTTTCGTTTTAACAAGTGAATCGCGTAAAGCTGAAACTAATTTCTGGCGTTTTTTGGTATTGCCTAGTACTGAATCAGTTAAAACAGGGTCAAATTTATTCCCGATAAGCTGCCAAACTTGTTTTCCTTGTTTATGGGCAGCTTGGATGTATTTTGTATCTACAGAAACGGAAACGTAATTACCGGTATCCGTCAGCGTATAAGAACGGGGAGATACTACATTCAAATTGGGGTGTTTAAGTTGCTGGGTATAGCTTTCTTTTGATCCATTATGCTTCCAGCCCATGACGATACGGTTTTGCGCCTTTTTTTGAAGCTGGGATTTCTTTATCCAGCCCTTTTTTCCGCCAAGCAATTGAACCTGGTAGTAATAATCCGGAACCTTCAATTTTTGGCCAACTTTAAGGGTAACCGTATGTAAGTTATTTAATTTCGTCAAATCACTTGTTGTTACCTTGTATTTATTAGAGATCTTCCACAATGTATCTCCTGATACAACCTTATGGATCTTATATTTCTGGGGAATCTTCAGGTTTTGGCCAACAGTTATTTCGGAAGAGGTTAATTTATTTACTTTTTGCAGCTCACTTACTGAAACACCATATTGATTTGCCACTTTCCATAATGTGTTTCCAGGCTTCACTTTATGAATGATAGGACCTGCGGAATCCCCAACGGAAGAAGAAATGACGGGAAACGCCTCGCCCTTTTTTAAGGTCTTTAATAGGGTAGAACCTAATTTAGGAGAACTAAAAACTTTTGTATTGTCCACTTTAACAGAACCTATGGATTGGTTTTTACTTGAAGAATGACCACTGATTGGAAAGAGACACATACAAAGAAGGCTTAACATAATAAAACATCCAAAGAATTTTTTCACAATTATTTTATTCCCCTTTGTAAAATTTAACTTTACTAGTTTACTATGGAGAATAGCTTTAAAATAGAGGTACATTGTGGAAAGGCATTTCTAACCTTCGTGTGGGTTGAATTAATCCGTTCGTGGGTCGAATTATTTCACTGAAGGACGAATTAATCCGTTCATGGGTCGAATTATTTCACTGAAGGACGAATTAATCCGTTCATGGGTCGAATTATTTCACTGAAGGACGAATTAATCCGTTCATGGGTCGAATTATTTCACTGAAGGACGAATTAATCCGTATGAAGGACAATTGATTCGTAAGTAGAAGGGGAGAGTTAAATGTCACATTTTGCATTACAGTTTTATGGTTTTAACGTATGGGCAAATAATCAGATTTTCAACCGCTTAAAAGAGATTCCAAAGGATGTTTACCATCAAGAAGTTCAAAGTGTGTTTTCATCGATATCGAGTGTGATGGCCCATGTGTATCTTTCCGATCTGGGTTGGGTGGAGGTTTTTTCCGGTAAAAGCATGAACCATGCGTTGGAGCTGGCAGAACAACTGAAGGAACAAACAGAGTCAAAGGAATTGGAGGAAATGGAGGCCATGTTTTTTGAGTTGTCCGGGCGGTACAAATCGCTGCTTAGCCAAAAAGAAAATTTAGATAAGCCTCTTATAATTGAGAATCCAGCTGGCGGTCAAATGAAAACAAGTGTTGCCGAATTGGTTCCGCATGTCGTGAATCATGGAACATATCATCGCGGCAATATCACAGCCATGTTGCGCCAAATGGGATATGCCTCTACTTCGACGGATTATGGTCTTTATTTGTTTTTAAAAGGGGAGTAACTGGATTTCAATTGCTAACTGCCGGGACTGTTAGCCTGACATTGAAAAATTGGCAGTCCTGTTCTTAAAGTGAGGCCACCTGTCATTTTGAAGATAATGAAATCCTATAAATGTGAACAGGTTAACCGGTTTTTACTGGTTGACCTTTTTTACGTTTGCAGCTGGAAATGACTTGTACATGACATTTGTCATCTTCTAGTCATGACACCTGGTACTAATAATTTCAGGTTGATTTCTTTATACTATGTAATAACGACAAATAAAAGGAAGTGCAATTGAATAATGACCTTGCAAAATACGAAATCCTTGAAAAAACAAATTGCTCCTTTTGAACAATCAACGACAAAGCAAAGTATATGGCAGATCATCAATACCTTGGGGCCATTCATTATTTTATGGTACCTGGCATATATAAGTCTTTCCGTTTCTTATTGGTTAGCTTTAATACCAGCTGTGATTGCTGCTGGCTTCTTGACAAGAATATTCATCATTTTTCATGATTGTACGCATCATTCGTTTTTCAAAAGCCGCCGTGCGAATAGAATAGTCGGGACTATCATGGGTGTTTTGACTTTATTCCCGTTTGATCAATGGGGACATGAGCATTCGGTGCATCACGCAACAAGCGGTAATTTGGATAAGCGGGGTACAGGGGATATTTGGACCCTTACTGTCGATGAGTATTTGGCTGCACCGTTTAAACTTCGTTTTGCCTATCGTTTTTATCGCAATCCATTGGTTATGTTTGGTTTGGGACCAATTTATGTATTCCTTCTTAAAAATAGATTTAACCGTAAAGGTGCTAGAAAGAAGGAAAAAAATAATACGTATTTGACGAATGCATTAATCGTCGTTTTAGCGGCATTGCTTTGCCTTGCAGTAGGCTGGCAGTCGTTCCTTCTGGTACAAGGTTCCATTTTCATGATTTCTGGTTCAGTCGGTATTTGGCTGTTTTACGTCCAGCATACATTTGAGGACTCTTATTTTGAAGAAAATGAGGAGTGGGAATATGTATTGGCAGCAGTGGAAGGAAGTTCTTTTTATAAGCTTCCAAAACTGATGCAGTTCCTTACTGGTAATATCGGTTACCATCATGTTCACCATTTAAGTCCAAGGGTACCTAACTATAAATTGGAAATGGCGCACAATAATACGCAGCCTTTAGAGAACGTTCCAACGATTACTCTTGCGACAAGCTTGCGCTCACTCCGTTTCCGTTTATGGGATGAGGAATCCAAGAATTTTGTCGGTTTCAAAGATATAAAATATTTAACGAAAAAAAGTGTTCCCGCTCAAGTGAAATCTGAACTGTAACGTTCATGTATCATTCCAGACTCCCTTAATAATCCTCGGATTTGGGGGAGTCTTTGCTTCATATAAGGAACTCGATAAAGGAGAGAACTTAAAATGATTCGAATTGTCATTGCAGAGAATCAGCAAATGCTGTTAGAGGCAATAAGTTCTCTACTCAATCTTGAAGAAGATATAGAAATTGTCGGGCAAGCGGGTAATGGAGAAGAAGCGGTGGCTCTTGTACACCAATTACAGCCTGATGTGTGTATCATGGATATGGAGATGCCTGTAATGAGCGGACTTGAGGCAGCAGAAGCATTAAGGTCAATTGAATGTAAAGTGGTCATTTTAACGACATTCCGAAGGACTGGTTATTTTCAACTCGCAATAAAGGCTAATGTAAGTGGTTATTTATTGAAGGATAGCCCGGGTGAAGAGTTAGCTTGCTCGATTCGCAGCATAATGGATGGCAAGCGAATATATTCCCCAGATCTTATAGATGAGTCTTCCAGCAATAATGGCCGGGATATGGGAGTGTTAGGTTTGTTAGCCGATGGTCAATCAAAAATTGAGCCGTCTAATCAGCAAAGCGGCACAATTGGGACAGTAAGGAAATATTTTTCCACCATCAAGGATAAAATGAAGTTACCGGCAGGTTAGATTTGTTACTTAATTCTGTTGACACGTTTTTTTAAATTGTGTACGATGGATTAAATTATAATATTGAAAATTCTGTGATGAAGAGAGTAGTTCATTTTGAAATGGAAAGCGAGTTAGGGATGGTGGGAGCCTAATGCAGGACGGATGAATGAAGCGCACTTTGGAGAAATTTCTTGAACCGTTTAGTAGGGAATATCGGGGAGTCACCTCGTTAACAATGGAAAGTGGTCACAATTTGTGGCAACTAGAGTGGTACCACGGGAATTCATGCTCTCGTCTCTTATTTAGAGGCGGGGGCTTTTTTGTTTAGGAGGAAAATGACGATGAATAAACCAATTGCAGAATTGATTTCAACTGCTTTGAACAATGAATTGCCAGCAAGTGAAATAGAAAAATTAATGGAAAAGCCAAAATTGATGGATTTAGGTGATGTTGCCTTTCCATGCTTTACTCTTGCGAAAAAATTCAAAAAGTCGCCTCAGGTGATTGCGTCTGAAATAGCCCAACAATTAAATAGCAAGTTGATCCAAGAAGTGAACGTTGTGGGTGGTTATCTGAATATCTTCGTCAATCAACAGCTGGTGACGGAAAACGTGCTGCAAACGGTATTAAGTGAAAAGGATCAGTATGGTTCGATGCAGCCTGTACAGGAAAATGTCGTGATTGATTATTCCTCCCCGAATATTGCCAAACCTTTTTCCATGGGGCACTTACGCTCAACGGTCATAGGGAATGCACTGGCTAACATCGCCGAAAAGAATGGCTACAATGCCGTGCGTATTAATCATTTAGGAGATTGGGGCACGCAATTCGGCAAGTTGATTGTCGCGTATAAGCTGTGGGGCGACAAAGAGGCAATCGAAGCTTCGCCGATTCAGGAATTATTGAAGATCTATGTGAAGTTCCATGATAGAGCCGAAAGTGATGAATCGTTGAATGAACAAGCACGCTCAAGCTTCAAGTCGCTTGAAGATGGGGACGAGGAAGCACTGGCATTGTGGAAATGGTTCAGGGATGCGTCTCTAAAAGAGTTTGAGACGATTTATGATTTATTGGGCATCCGTTTTGATTCCTATGCCGGCGAAGCGTTTTACAATGATAAAATGGATGCGGTTGTCGGGGAACTAAAAGAAAAAGGCTTACTTACCCTATCCGAAGGTGCCTATGTCGTGCAATTGGAAGATATGCCGCCTTGTTTGATTACGAAAACGGATGGTGCGACACTTTATGCCACGCGTGATTTAGCTGCCGCCATGTATCGTAAAAAACAGTATGAGGCGAAGAAAACATTTTATGTTGTCGGAAACGAACAATCCTTGCACTTTAAACAACTCTTTAACGTCATTGAAAAAATGGGGTATGAATGGGCAAAGGATTTGCAGCACGTAGCATTTGGCATGATGTTAAAAGACGGTAAGAAAATGTCGACACGTAAAGGGAAAGTCGTGCTCCTTGCGGATGTATTGGCAGAGGCGATCGAAACTGCGAAGCGCAATATTGAAGAAAAAAATCAAGCGCTTGAACAGAAAGAACTGGTTGCAAGACAGGTCGGTGTCGGAGCGGTAATTTTTAATGATTTAAAAAATAACCGCATGAACGATATTGATTTTTCATTAGAGCAAATGATGAATTTTGAGGGAGAAACGGGTCCATATGTACAGTACACATATGCGCGAATTTCCTCATTGCTTGAAAAAGGTGAATTTAACGAGCAGGCCATCACTTTTGACGCTTTAGGTGAATATGCGTGGCCAGTCATCCAGCTGCTGGAGCAATATCCGAGCATTGTCCAAAAATCGTTTGAACAAGCCGACCCATCACAAATCGCGAAATTCAGCTTGCATTTATCGCGTGCATTCAATAAGTATTATGCACATACAAAGATCCTAGTTGAAGATGAATGGAAACAAATGAAACTCTCATTCGCTTTTTCCGTAGCGATTGTATTGAAGGATGCGCTAAGTTTATTGGGAATTTCCGCGCCGAAAAAAATGTAAAGGTAAAAGAAAGAATCCATTTTGAACTTTCAAAATGGATTCTTTAAAATCTTATTCGATGACATCGAACCATAAGGGAGATTTATCATCAATTTCACCGTTGTAATTGATCGTGATTTCTTCGCCAGCCTTTATGTCTTTATATGCATAAAAGTCTATCGTTAAATCATCTAAATTATTATCATACGTCGCATTCGGAGTGTATGAATGATTGAATAGCGATCCATTTCCCAATGCAATGGCCGTTTCATCGTCATCTCCCCAATAGAAACAGTGATGAAAGAGTGACGTTTTCTTTAAATATTTCCATTCGCTTTTCGGTGAAATGATGACAGGTGATGCCTCGATGAGTTCATCCTTTTTAATATCCCTTACCGCATATATTCCCCTGCCATATTTCCCCGTATTTTTAATACAGATTGGTGATACGGCCTCAATTGCTTTTTTCCAGTCCTGCTTGGCTTTCAGTTTTGTTTCGTCTAGGTCACCAAGATGCTTATTTAAGTAATCACTGCGATTGCGAATGAATTCGAAGATGAATTCCGGCTCCTTGTCAAATATATCCAATTTATTCTTTTTATATGGATCAAGAAGGATGTGAGGACGTATCGCCTGGTGCAGCGATAATACTTTATTTTCCATGTGATTCACAGTAAATGTGGTTTCCAATTGTTCAACCAAGAGGTCTTTGTAGAACTTACGGTATTCCGGAACCTGCAAGAGTAGATGACTAAGGTGATTTGTCCTTTTTCCTCCAATAGGGACATATGTGTGCTCCATGATCCCGCCACTGACCTTGCGTCCCCAAGTGGCATCATAATCCCAAGGAATGATTTCAAATAAGTTTGTTTCACTATTGCGATATAATGCATAGTTATGAGTGAAACCGTCGTTATTCATAGTACATACAGCTCCAGCCAGCCAGCGTAAGTATTTATGGATATCAAGATGCTGCGAGACTTCTTCAGGAAATTTGGCAAGCGGGGTGGTATTGATTTTTCTGATCAATTCAATAAGGTATTCATCGTCGGACGGTTTTCCAAACGCTTGTTTATAGCCTGATACAAGGGATTCTTTTAGTTTCCCATCCCTTTCCAATGAAAAGTTGGCACTATTGTTGACTGCATAATAAATGGGACCGGCAGGAAGTCCTCTTTTTTCCAAAAAGAATTCATCAACGGACTCCAGTTGTAAATATACCCCTTTACAAGAGCCGTTACGGTATAAGTCAATATGCTGGCTATGGGGGGAAAGAATTCCAAGGTCTTGGAAGTAATCGAGTGAGAGTTTATTGCGAATGAGGGAAGGATCTTTGTATTCGGCATTGAGATGGATTTTGTGGGCGCCAAAGAATTTTTCTGGCTCGATGAAATCAATCCAATAGGATCTTTTCCTGAATTTTCGGGTATAAGAGCCCCGATAGGCAATATCGATATCATAAATGTCGTTTTCCACTTTCAAATAGGCGGGAATGGGGTCATTACTCCATACGTCCGCTCGTAAATCTTCTAGATCTTCTTCTTCAATCATTAAGAAATAAGATGGAATATGATAAGGCATACACTCACCTTCCTTTCTTGAAGATGTATTATGGTCAAGCGCAAACATGTAATGTATGAAAAAATTCAACTTAATCAACCAGAGATTGATTAAGTTGAAGCATCTAAGAATTAACTACTATCTTCTTCTTTTTTTCTTTCCACATCCAGTGGAAGTACTTGAAGTAGTTGTGGTGCCAGTAGTTGTGGTGCCAGTAGTTGTGGTGCAAGTAGTTGTGGTGCCAGTAGTTGTGGTGCCAGTGGTTGTGGTGCCAGTAGATGTGCAGCCAGTGGACTTGCTACCAGTGGATTTGCTACCAGTGGATTTGCTTCCAGTGGATTTGCTACCAGTGGACTTGCAGCCCTTGGACTTGCTTCCATTGGACTTGCTTCCATTGGACTTGCTTCCATTGGATGAGCTACAGCTGCTGCCAGATGAACCGCCTTTTCCTTTTTTTCCTTTTTTTCCTTTCGGCATAAAGACCCCTCCTTTAATAAGGTTAATTACATGATATGCAGAATGGTACAAACTTGAACGTTGGTTAACGACAAACGGGCTAATAAAAATGGCGGAGAGTAAAATAGTAATGTAGAGTTATGGCAGGACAATTCAATTAGGGTGTCCGCCTTTTCTGAAATGAAAAATGCCCCTTACTCCCAAATGGGAATAAAGGGCATGTACCGTGAACATGTCACGGCGATCATGAATTAATAAGCCAAGCTGAATAGGGCTTTAATGTGTGATAGATAGCGAACATTACTTGCTTCTTTCATCAATGTAGCCGGAAGACCTTTAAGTGATGTGTTATTGGCCCCAACTGTTGCCACCGCATCCTTACGGCCAAGGCTCGCAAGTGTACCTGAGTTTACAGGTGAAAATGCTTCAAGTTTCTTGCCTTCAAAGGCTGCAAATAGGTTGTAACCAACAAGCTCACCCATTTGCCAAGCATTTTGAGCAGTAGGTGCGTATGGACGGCCGCCTTCTGGAGGGAAAGCAACGGCACTGTCTCCGACAACGAATACGTCTTTATGGGATTTGGATTGCAAATACTCATTAACGGTTGCTTTGCCGCGGTCCACTTCAAGGCCTGATTCGCCTACGACAGGAAGAGCCGCAACTCCACCTGTCCAAACAAGCGTATTGGCCGTTATCGTTTGTCCATCTTTCAATTCGATTTGATTGCCTTTAACACCCGTTACAGGCAGACCTGTCAAGAACTCAACGCCGCGTGCTTCCAAGCTTGTCATCGCACGTTCGATTAAGTGGTCAGGCAGGACCGGAAGGATTTTTGGACCAGCTTCCACAAGCTTGATTTTCAAGTCCTTGAAGTCCACTCCGAACTTTTTAGCGATTTTAGGGAAGTGATCCACGATTTCACCGATTAGCTCGACGCCCGTCAATCCGCCGCCGCCGATCACGATGGTTGCGTCCGCTTCATTATTTGTTTGTGCATATTCGCGAATGCGATCTTCGATATGTTTGTAGATCTTGTTTGCATCATTTACGGATTTCAAGACCATGCTGTTTTCCTCAAGTCCCGGAATGCCGAAGAATCCTGTTTGGCTTCCCAAAGCAACGACCAGGGCATCATAAGATAAAGTGGAACCATTGGCAAGTTTCACTTCTTTGTTATCGACTGAGAAAGACTCCACTTTGGAAATGACAAGGTCGATATCTTTTCCTTTGAAAAGCTTTTCCAACGGAATGGAAACGGCTTGTTCGGAAATGGATCCGCCTGCAAGACGGTGCAATTCGGTGATGATTTGGTGCGTTGGAAATTGGTTCACCACTGTAACCTGCACTTCATCTCTTTTGTAATATTCACGTACGGATAAGGCAGATAGCAATCCAGCGTAACCCGCACCTAAGATGACGATTTGTTTTGACATAGTTAATCCCCCGTCCTTACTGATTGAAAGTTTATCAAATTATTTTTGGTTTTTACGTTCTGAAGAGACTTCAAGAAAAGCTTGGGCGAAACGGAAAAGCTTTTGTGCTTGCGGATCTTTCATCATTCTTAACAGACCAAAAAGACCGATCACATCAGTATTCGCTTCTGCACGATCCTTAGCTTCAATGGCATTAGCCGCAAGCCCTTTCACTGAGCCCACTACAGGTGTAGCGATCTCCGAAATGGCGCTGACCGTATCATTTTTCAAAACATCATCAGTCGCAACCGATTGAGCGAAATCATAAGACTTTGTTAAAATATTCACTAACTCAGTCAGTTTTGGTAACTGCTCAACTAAAGTGTTCAATGATTCCTGAACCTCAGGCTTTAATAATTGGTCCAGTACATCTAATTGTTTTTGGCGGGCATTAAGTTGTTCAGTTTGTGATTGGGTAATCGTTTCTGACATATCCAATTCTCCTTTGCAATAAGCATTTTGTTGATGTAAATAGAAAAACTTGTAAAATATTACACAATGTGTGACAAGAAAAAATACTAACAAAAATGTAATAAATGCTATCCTATAGTATATCCCTTTAGTGGCTTGAAAACAGCTGATTTTTTAAAAAAGATTCATAAAATAATCTTTTCCTGCTTATTTTAAGTACAGATTCTAATGGGATATCCCAGCATTTACCTAAAATGAACTTTAAGAGGGTGTCTAACATCGAAGTCTGTCATACATATTTCCATCTTGATTTGCCATCCTAAATGATGGAGGTGAAAAAATGTGACTGATTCAGAATCTAAACTTACAGAAGAGAATAATGATAAGAAGCTTCATAAACTGGTTGGCAGTATGGAATATACAAAAGCACAACTATCGGAAGGTATGAATGGAATTTCTGAAGTTTACCTCAAAAACAGTGAGGAAGGCACATCGGAAACACCTGATAAATAATATATTGTGTAAGCATAGCGAAAAAGTTATGCTTACTTATTTTTGTAATAAATCCCACTCTTATTTCTTAAACTACAGTTGTTTAAATATTCTAAAAATACACTTGACTTTATCATGAATTGACGTAAGATAAAGTATATAGCCATAGTGTAAACAAGTAGAAATTCTACTCTGCCATCGCCTAAAATGGACTCGGTGACTTAAAAGATGAATCTATAAATAACTGTCGAATCTAATAGACTTCGCCGCCCAGCGAAGCTAAACCTAGATCAAAAACCAGTTATATCAATTATTTCTTATTGATATGACTGGTTTTTTTTTTTCATCATTCATCTTGTTCCGTTTTTGGCCTAAGAAAATCCAGCGGATGGCTGATACTCTTTCACACATTTCTATTAATCGGTGCAATGGGCGCAAGGCAAAGTATTTTAAATCTTGTAGCAGGGGTGGGAGTTATATGATAGGTACGAAGCAAACTAGGCTGGCAATTGATGTAGGCGGAACTTTTACGGATGTGTTCGTTTTTGATGAAAGTACGAAGGAAATTTCAATTACGAAAACGTCGTCGACTCCTTTGAATCCAGAGATCGGTATTTTGGATGGAATTGCGAAAGCGGAAATAGATTGTGAAAATATTAAAGTTTTTTCCCATGGTACAACAGTGGGCACCAATGCCTTGATTGAAAGGAAATTGCCAAAGACAGCATTGATTACATCCGCTGGCTTTCGGGATGTATCGGAAATCCGCCGAGGAACCAAGCTTGAGTTATGGGATACATATGATGATGTAGCCAAACCGTATATCCAAAGAAGAGACCGTTTTGAAGTGGAAGAACGCATCGACTTTGCAGGGAATGTCTTGACGGAAATCAATGAAGAGGAAGTACGGTCACTGGCAAGGAAATTAAAAAGACGCGGTACCGAATCCATTGCGGTTTGCTTCATGAACGCATATGTAAATGGAAGCAATGAGGCGAAAGTGAAACGAATCATCCAGGAGGAACTCCCGGATGTTTATATATGCATTTCAAGTGAAGTCCTTCCTGAGATTTTTGAGCATGAGCGCATGAGTACGACGATCGTCAATGCGGTTTTAGGACCTACTGTCAGCAACTATATTAAAACCCTTGAAGGTGAAATGACTAAACGGGGATATGAAGATGACATATTAGTGCTTCACTCCGGCGGAGGGGTAATGACATCCCAAACCGTTCCCCGTTATGCAGCAAGACTTGCAAGCTCCGGCATCGCTGCAGGTGCGATTGCCAGTAAACATATCGCCCAGCTTTGCGGCTTTAATAATGCCATTGGGCTGGATATGGGGGGAACAAGCACCGATATTTCCTTGATGCATGAAGGTGATTTACGAATTACGAAAGATTGGTATATCGAGTATGGATATCCGATAGGGTTCCCAAGCATTGAAATCTTGACGATAGGAGCAGGAGGCGGAAGTTTAGCTTGGGTGGATGAAGGCGGTTCTTTACGCAATGGCCCTCAAAGTGCAGGGGCGGTTCCTGGACCTGCTTGCTATAGCAGGGGCGGAGTGGAACCGACCAATTCCGATGCCAATATTGTCTTGGGACGACTTGGCACCAAACTATTGGATGGACAAATGGAACTGGATAAACAAAAAGCGATTGAAGTCGTGGATAAGATCGCCAAGAAATTTGATTATACGATTGAAGAAGCGGCGAACGCCATCACACGGGTGGCCAATGCCAATATGTGTGATGCCCTAAGGCTGATTTCAGTCAGACGGGGATACGACCCGCGCGACTTTGCACTTGTGGCTTTCGGAGGGGCTGGGCCCTTGCATGGAGCGTACTTGGCCAAGGAAATGGAAATCCCGACCGTCATCATCCCGCCGCATCCGGGTGTAGCCGCCGCAATGGGATGCCTGTTGGTCGATGTTCGTCATGATATCTCCAAAACCTATGTCAAGAACGTCAAGGATGTATCGTTAAAGGATTTAGAGAAGGAATTCATCGGAATGGAAAAAGAGGCCGCGGAGTTATTGCAAGAAGAAGGGGTCGCTAAAGAAGCTTCCACATTGATGAGATATATTGACATGAGGTATATGGGACAGTGGCGTTCATTGGCGATAGAAGTCGATTGCCCGATTTCTTCTTTGGAAGAGACCCTTGACCGTTTCCATCAAGAGCATGAACGCGAATTTTCTTTCTCCGATAAAGAACAGACCGTGGAAATTTACGGACTGCTCGTTACGGCTATCGGAACTGTGCCAAAACCTGAATTCCCGACTTATGAACCTGGAGGCACACTTGCAGATGCCTTGAAGGAAACGCGTGATGTCTATTTTGAAGAAGAGGGATATGTAAATACGAACGTCTATAACCGGGAACTCATTCCGGCCTTTTCAGAAATCACGGGCCCTGCCATAGTGGATCAGCTTGATACAACGACTGTCATACCACCAAATTTCACGGCAAAAGTTGATAAATACAGAAACTTGATTCTTTCCCAAAATAAATAAAAAGAGGTGGATTTCATTGTCGAATAAACAGTTAGTTGGCCAATCTGGAGTTGGAACAGGCTTAGATCCGGTGACATTTGAAGTGATAAAAAATGGCTTCGTTAACCTTGTAGATCAGATGGCGGAACAAATCCTTCGGACATGCTATTCCTTCGTCATTTATAATCGGGATTTCAGCTGTGCTCTTTGTGATGCAGAAGGAAATACAGTCATGCAAGGGACGCAGGATATTTCGGTCCATGTAGGTACATTGCATCTAACGGCAAAGGCGGTAATAGAGGACTTCAAGGGTGATATCCATCCTGGGGACGTATTCTTGGTCAATGACCCGTATCGAGGCGGCACTCATTTCAATGACACACGGGTCCTCTTGCCTGTCTTCCATGAGAACAAGCTCATTGCGTTCATGCAGACGAATGGACACTGGGCCGACATGGGGGGATCGACACCTGGCTCCTTTGATATCAATGCCAAGGAACATTTCGGCGAGGGGGTAAGGATTCCGCCGCTTAGGATTTATAGTAAAGGAACATTTTTAAAAGATGTGGTCAATGTACTCGCTTTGAACATGCGCGTCCCTGAAGAACGTGTCGGCGATTTGCGTGCTCAAGTGGAAGCGGCCAAAGTAGGGGAGCGCCAGTTGTTTGCCATCATCGAGAAGTATGGAATCGATACGACTTTGTCCGCCTTTTCGGAAGTGCAGAATTATGTGGAGCGCCTGGCCAGGGCCAAGGTTGCTGCTTTACCGAATGGAACCTGGGAGACCGTTGATTATATTGATATGGACCCGGAAGCCGGAGACGGTCTGATTCCAATCCGAGTTAAGATGACCATCACGGATGACGAGATCCTTTATGATCTTTCTGGATCGCATTCTTATATCGGCTGCTTTTTGAATGCCGGTTTCGGAGCATCTTTATCAGCGGCATACTCAGGAACCAAGACATTCTTTCCTGAAATACCCCTGAACTCAGGCTTTTACAGAGTGGTGAAAATCGAACTGCCGGAAAACTCCGTAGTCAATGCCCCGGCACCGATTGCCGTAACCGGTTTTTGTTCAGGGGCCTATGAAAAAATCATGAGTGCGTGCTTCGAACTCTGGTCCAACATCATGCCGGAAAGAGCGATCGCATGCTCATTTAACCTGGAGTATTTACTTATCGGCGGTTGGGATCAACGCCAGGAGCAGGATAAATACTTCATGTGGTACGACTGGATGGCAGGCGGTCATGGAGGCCGCTATGATCGGGACGGTGTGAACGCCACTTCGCCGACATTCGGTTTGGGACTCAGCGTACAGCCATGCGAAGGACAAGAGAGATTGTCGCCAGTCGTGACGATGAAGCATGAAATCATTACCGACTCTGCCGGACCGGGTAAATACCGCGGCGGTTGCGGTGTAGAAAAGGGCGGTACACTCACCAATGTCAAAAACACGGTCATGTCCTATTGCTGTGACCGTTCCCGTTCAATAACATGGGGGATTTTTGGAGGGCTTCCTTCTTCCCCTCATGGAGCATGGCTGAATCCGGGCAAGGAAGACGAACGATATTTAGGTGCGATTTTCTCAAATGTAAAAGTACAGCAAGGGGATTCCTTTGTGCGTCCATCCGCTGGGGGCGGGGGACTGGGAGATCCGCTTGAAAGAAGTCCCGAAGATGTTTTGGAAGATGTTATCGATGAGTATGTTTCAATTGAGCGAGCTAAAAAAGATTATGGAGTCGTGATCAAGGAAATCGATAAAGATCTCGATTTATTCGAAATAGATCTTGAAGCAACGAAACAAGCTAGGGCTTATATCAGAAACAACCGCAAACAATGGCTTGAGGAAAACATACAAAGCGTGGAAGATAAATTCGCCAAGGGCGAGCTGGATAGTCTCGATGTCATTCGCCAGTATGGTGTCATCATCGATTATGCAACGAATAAAGTCCTGCCAGAATCAACAAAACAGTTCCGTGAATCCATGAAAACCCGTTCATTGGCTTATTGGAAGTAACGTGAAAATCATTAGGGAACCTTAGACTGCAGACGAACTCGTCGAAAACGAGTTTGCCTGCAGTTTTTTCCTTTAAAAAAGGTTCAGTTGATTTCAGAAATCCGCTCCCTTTCCGCCGAATGCCTGCGGAAAGCGAGTGTCTGGAGCGGAAATCACCATCCAAATTGTATAGGTTCCGAAGACATTCTTAATGGAAACCCATCAATTCCTTTACATGTTTACAATTATCTTTTGAAGTGAGCATTTCCAAGAGCGTAAAGGCAACATCGAATGCTGTGGAAGGATTGTAGGATGTAATGATATTGTCCGTGACGACAATCGGTTCATTCACCACAATCGCACCATAATCTTTTAGCTGGCCCTGTCTCTTACTGGTTGGATGGTTGTACGTAGTGGCCTTTCTTCCGTTCAAAATCCCGCTTTTTCCTAGTGGGAGAGAACCTACACAAATGGTTGCTATGATTTTGTTCTTATTATGAAAATAATTGATTACATCAAGAAACCTTTGATCATAGGCATCCTCATAGAAACCGGCTTCTTCAAAACCTCCTGGAATGGCCAAAGCATCGAAGTCATCAAGGTTCACTTCATCGATCGTCAATTCGGGCTTCACGATGAAATTCCATGTGCATTTCAATTGTTCATGTAGTCCAACGGTAACCAGATCAGTGGTACCATCACCCTCTAATTTATTCCAGCCCAATACATCTGTAAACACACTCGCTTCAACCGCTTCGAATCCATTGGATAGCAGCAGCAATACTTTTTTCATAGCAGAAACCCCCTTATATATATTGTGTTAATTATATAAAAAGCAAATTTCCTGATACATACGATTAATTACGTAATCATTCCTTTTCTATTTATTTTATAATGTATTTGAAAGGAATCAGTTAATAATAAAAAGTAGGGGTGATTGAATTGGATCGAACGGATAAAAAAATACTTTCCTTACTGGAGAATAATGGTCGAATGTCCATGAAAGAACTGGCACATGAAGTTTCCTTAACGGCTCCAGCAACGAAAGAACGTGTGAATAAATTAGAGGAAAGCGGAGTGATAAAAGGTTATAAAACGGAAATATCCCTTGAAAAACTTGATAGAAGCATAACGGCATTCATATTATTCGAAACGGATCGATGCAAAGACTTTTATCAATTCAGCTTGAGCCATCCGGAAGTTTTGGAATGCCACCGGTTAGCCGGTCAATACAGTTATCTTATTAAAATAAGTACATTTTCCATGGAAACGCTGGAAGACTTCGTTGATGAAGCCATTAAATATGGGAAATCGTCCACCCATCTGATATTCTCTTCCGCATTGAAAAATGTTTTTTCAGGAGATGAGATGTAACCGGCTTAACCATTTACTTGCCACCTTTTTAATATATGATCAATTAGCAGGAAAAAACTCCACCAATATAGAAAGTAAATAGTAACAAAAATCACAGTTGGATATTCAAAAAGGGAGTGGAGAAGAGTGAGTTTTGTTTATGACGAAGATAAAATAATGGAATTCCTTTTGCAGAATAAAAGTGAGTTTGAAGAATATCTTTTATCAGCAGCAGTCAATGTCAGGGATAAAATCGAAGAAATTTTACTGATTGGAAATGTCGACCTTTTGAATAATGCACATAAGCTCATTCGATATATAGTGGAACAGAATGAAACGGATATGATTGCATTTGCCGAAAAAGAGGGAGTTACGTGGGCAACCCACTCCTTGACGCTTTCATTCAAGCTGGAATGGATTCAAGCCCTTCGCAGAACGCTTTGGACCTTTCTTTATAAGTTTGAACAAGATAAGAAAGCGTTTATTGAGGATTCCAAGGTCTTTTTTGAATTAGAGAAAAGAGTGAATGAAAGTGTTGATGTTTTTCTTAAATCCTTTTTCGTCAGTTACTCTGATTATAAAGACAAATTGATTCTCGCTCAGCAAAACTTGGTGGAAAATCTATCCGTCCCTATCATTCCCGTCACTTCCACCACCTGTGTCCTTCCGTTAATCGGGACAATCGATCATTCACGAATACAGATAATCGAAGAAAAAGTATTGATGGAGATAGGTAAACTGCGGATACAGACATTGATCTTGGATTTGTCCGGTATCATCGAAATAGAAGTTGAAATGATCGATGATCTGATGAAAATCCTCGATGGAACGGCAATGATGGGGTGTAAAGCTGTGGTGACTGGATTACGCCCAGAGGTTGTTACGAAAATGATCCGTTCAGGGATTCAGCTCGATAAAGCAGAAACAAAGGGTACACTGCAACAGGCTTTGAAGGACTATCTTGTAGTTACTTAAATCGTGAAGTGGGAGTCGCCATGTTTTGGTGACTTTTTTTTGTAGGTAATTTGGAATATTAAGGAAGTTTATTTACAGTTTTATCTT
Organism: Peribacillus frigoritolerans; assembly: GCF_040250305.1. NCBI lineage: Bacteria > Bacillati > Bacillota > Bacilli > Caryophanales > Bacillaceae > Peribacillus > Peribacillus frigoritolerans. The sequence goes on from NZ_CP158190.1 coordinate 987,473, forward strand.
ATTAAAATAAGTAAATGGAATGGGGAAAGGAAGCTCCGAACAGAACTGAATCTTGGTTCCAGAAATCAGCTCCCTTTACGCCGACTGACTGCCAAGCCCTCATCAAAGGAAGCATCAAGAGGGTCTCGTCTAGCCGGTTATCGGCAGGAGTGCCGATTTTTTTAATCATGGTTCGGGGTGAATCTATTCCGAACCCCAAATTGTTGATAAATTCAAGAAAATCCAGTTTTCCTACAGTTTTTTCTAAAAAAACATTCCATTTGATCTCCGTCGGAGACTTTATTCGACCGCTGCCGGAGTTATTCGACCTACCCGGCAGTTTATTCGACCTACCCGGCAGTATATTCGACCGCTGCCGGAGTTATTCGACCTGCCCGGCAGTTTATTCGACCGTTCACAAATTTATTCGACTCCACTTCATTTAGTCGGATTCCGGAGCATTTGTCTTGCGGTCCAAGCATTAAATCGCGCTCCCGATTGTTTGCAAAGCCCTCATCAAAGCAAGCATCAAGCGGGCTAGTCTAGCCAGTTATCGGAAGGGATTTTGCGAATTTCCTCAATGGAGGTTTTTTTGTTTCACTTCAGTAAGGAATAGACATATGTATCATGAGGGATACCGTTTTGGTAAATATAACTCCTTAATATTCCTTCCTGGATGAAGCCCTGCTTAAGAAAGAGCTCACTTGATGGCAGGTTTTCAAGAAAAACGACCGCGCCGATGCGGGTTGAATCAAGGTCGTTGAAACCGATTCCCCATCGTATCGCTCGTTTTTCACGGTGGTTTTTCGCAAAAGATGCTACAATATCCTTCGCCTGTTCGACATTTTCCAATGAGTCCTGGCCATAAAAGCGGGTGACTTCATCTTTTGATAAACATTGGAAAAGAGCTTCCGCATCACTTTCATGAATTTCCCGTAAGCGTAGCCTTTCCGTGTTCAATAAAGGAAACATTTTTTTCTCCTCCTATATCAGTTTTATATCCATTCGGGCTCCGCGAAGGTTTTTCCTTTATTATGAAGTGCCTATTTTTCCGGTAATTTCTGTGGTAATCGGACAAGCTAACATTAGATGCATTAAACAGTTCAACCTAAAAAAAGCATTAATGAAGGGGAGATAGATCATGGGAAAAAAACATCGCAACCGTATCGCTTCACCGAAAAAGAATAACCATATTCCGAAAGCGGATATCATTGCAGAACATGAAGCGCACGGTAAAGAATACTCTGCGAATAAACGAAAGAACGGTCCTGGCTCCAATACAGATTGAGAAAACTTAGTGACCGCTCTAGCCTTTAAGGGCAGGGCGGTCATTTGTGTTTCTTGCCATCAAAGGGTTCATCCTTTATCTTAAAGAATGAAGAACCATTGAAGGGAGTTAGGATGATGAAAGCACTTGTCTTTGATGATTTCGGCGGGCCGGAAGTTCTGTCTGTAAGGGAAATTGCAGAACCTGAACATTCAAAATCAGCCGTGATCGTTCGAATGAAAGCAATCGGATTGAATTTTGCTGATGTATATAGAAGGAAAGGAAATTATCATTTGGTGGGTGATCCCCCATTCATTCTAGGGTATGAGGGAGCAGGGGTCATCGAATATGTCGGGGAAGATGTCCATCATGTGAAAGCAGGAGATCGTGTCGGGTTCGCTGATGTTCCCCATGCAAACGCGGAGCTGGTTTCAGTTCCAGCTGATAAACTGTTACCGCTGCCTGAGGGCATTTCCTTTGAAACGGCCGCTTCCGTTTTACTTCAAGGATTGACTGCCCAATATTTAACTCATGACAGCCATCCGGTTAAACAAGGGGAAACCATTCTGGTCCATGCCGCTGCAGGTGGAGTCGGTCAATTACTGACACAGATGATCAGGATGAAGGGCGGTCAGGTCATTGGCTTGACCTCATCGAATGATAAAGCGGCTGTTGCCAAGCAAATGGGTGCGGATCATGTTTTCCTTTACGGATCGGACTGGGTGGATTCCATTAAGGATGTAACCGGCGGTAAAGGTGTTGATGTTGTTTATGAATCAGTGGGCCAAACCTTGATGGATAGTTTCAGTGCGGCCAAGACTGGAGGAACTGTCGTATTTTTTGGGATGGCAGGCGGTGATCCAGAAAAAATCGACCCGAGAATGTTAATGGATACATCCAAGGCATTAATTGGTGGTGACCTTTGGAATGTCCTGACTACCCATGAAGAACGGACAAGAAGAACAGCAGAGCTATTCCAATGGATTCTGTCAGGGGAAATCCTCATCAAAGAACCGACTCTTTTTTCGTTGGAAAATGGGGCGGATGCACATCGACTTCTTGAAAGCCGGAAAAGTTCGGGGAAAATATTATTAATACCATAGCAAATCATGAGGGCTTTCCATTCTAAATGGGGGCCCATTTCTTTTGGTGGTCTGCCGAGATTCAACCCCTTATTCATACTGATGATCAGAACATTTTTCAGTTCCTTTATATAGACCCATTCTAAGACCCTTAGAATAACTCCATAATAAATACCCGTGCCCTTACACGGGTTATGGCCTGCTGTCAAAACAACTTGATGACCAAATTGGCTTATCTACAAGATCCATATGCAACACACGAATTCAGAGGAGAAATCCACAATGGGCCAATAACCAAACAACAATCGTCATTCTTCAATTCACAGGCTTTCGTTACAAGCAAAAAAAGAGAACGGATCCGTTCTCTCTTGGAAAACTTATGAATAGCCATATTAGGGAATGAAGAGAAGATCGAGACGCTCCTTTTGAATCGCGAAATAAGATTGGAGGGTTTCCTTTTTCTTTGTGAGAGGAAAGTTCCGGACAGCCGGGGCCACTGCATGATTGCCGAATTTAAGAACCAAGGTCAACAGCCTATCCAACTGGCCATATGTATCGTTTCTAATGCGAGCCATATATTCGCAGCAACCTGCTTACAATCATCGGTACTTTTCCTTTTTCCTTCTGCCCGTAAATCTTCGGTCACTGTCTTTACACGGGAAATGAGCCATGTATCGCACCAGTCGTTCAGTACATTGCGGATGAAGTCTGCTTGCTGGTACTTATGGAGAATGGGCTCGATATGTTTTGCCATTTCCAAATCATTCACTACCCGGCGAAGAGATTTCTCTGAGATGTTTCTATGAAAATGGACGCGTTCAAGCAGGCTTTTGATGGATTCTGCCTGGTGGGCATACTTGACCATCTGTTCCAATGTTTCATTGTACATGATCTTGCTTAAATAAGCAGAGGCTTGTTTTGGGGCAAGAAGCAACTGCTTATTAGCAGGAAGCGCCTGGCCAAATTTTTTAAGAGAATGAGAATAGACGAAACGGGCTAACTTCTGCAGTTCCTTTTGGATATCATTGGAGATGTTTGTCGCTTCTTGCAGAAAGGAACGGAAAATATATTTACCGACCCGTTCCAATTCCCTGCATACAGAATCATTGATATGCCCAAGATAGCCAGAGTTAAAAATCGTTCTCCGCAATAATGCCCGTTCCGCCCTATTTTCCTTATAGTGCTCCAAGACGCCTTCGGTAAAGGTGAACACCAGAACTTCTTTCTTTGAAAAAGCTCTGCTCGCAAAAGAAATCTTCACGATTTGGCCTAAAGCGTCATGGATTGCAGCGACTGCATCCAATAAGCGCTGCCTTGTGAATGGTGAGCGGGAATCAGGAACGATTTCATGATAATCGAACAGGACTTCTTCAGACTTCAAAACGGACATTCGAAAGGCACCCATAAGCAGCAGCCGTTTTCCATGAATCGTTAAGGCTTTGAAAGCAGCGCTATAAAAGAAACGGTATTTCTTGCAATAACGGTCCGTGTTCCTGTTATAGTCAAGATTACTTGCAGGTCCAAGGTTAAACTTGTATAAAACATCTTCACCTTGATGAACAGGCATAAACACTTTTTTTAGTGATCCTTGTGGTGCGGTGAATTTATGGATGATCTGCCTTAAGTACTTTTCTGTCGTTCCGACTCCCCGGGCCATCATATGAAGCGGGCTCTGAATGACCCCGTCCCAATCACTGTGGAGCAAGGCGTACAAACACGTATTGAATTCAGTGGAGGATACATTTCTTAATAGGTATTGGTATGTTTCTTCATAAATCATATGGCTTCGCCCCCTTTGGCATCCATTCTTTTCTAGAGTCTATATAAACATTGAATTGGTAAAAGTAGCATCGTTGGAGTAAATAGTTTTTGACGTAATTTCGCTAGATTTAAAAAATAGTAAAATAGTTGCACAAAAGTGGTAAAATGGGTAAATAGGAACATACATGACAAGGAGAGATTTTTCAAACTATGATACTTTCACTACTCGGTTTCATCTTAAAAGGAATTTTAATGAAAATACCATTTGCCATACTGGGACTTTCCTTGATTCCGCAGAGATGGATAAACGCAATTACCAAAAAGGATATACCTTTTTTCATTGAACAAGTTTTGAGACTTTTAGTTTCTGCTGCCGTATTGTTTTTCGTTATCGATATCATGCTGCTGGATCTTACTGCCGCTGCATTCTTTTCGAGTTTTGCCATTATTCTAGGGCTCATTCTCATCATCGATTCAAGAATGTATATGTACAGTGCCAGTGAATCTTCAAGCACCAGACGGAATCGGAGGGGAAATGAAGGGGCAAAGCAGCAAAAAACACCTTGGAACGTACATTTCAACAGCTTGATAGGTGTCGTTTTGATTGCAGCATGGGTCATCATGCTGTTTTACCCGATCACTTTTGCCGCAGATCTGCATGGATTGGCGAAGGTCGATAAGAAAAAAGAGCTGGAAGAAGTTCAAGATATAAAAACCATGCCGCTCGTTACAGTGAAAATGGCTGACGCAAAAGGCGATGCAGCAATTAATAAAATAGAAAATGCATCATATTTCACTGAAGGCGAATACCGTCTAACCAATATCAATGAAGAATTGGCTTATACATCACCCATTGAAATGGATGGGTTTTTGAAAGCCGGGAAAGCGGAATACACGCCAGGTTATAATCTGATTTCCGCCGTAGCGACGGATAAAGGGGCAAGTACTGTCAAAGGGAAGATGCTCTATGCTCCCTCACAGTACCTCGATCATGATTTGGAAAGGACGATCCGCAAGGCATATCCAAATAAAATCATTCATGATTCATATTTGGAACCGAATGAAGATGGAAAGCCCTTCTTCGTAGCTTCAGTCGGACATTATTTGAAATACCGCAGCGGTCCCGTAGTGGATGGGGTGGTATTGGTGAATCCTGAAACGGGGGACACGAAATACTATCCAAAAGGAAAAGAACCTGGATGGGTAGATCGAACATTCACACTGGAAACAGCCCTGGAATATTGGACCTACTGGGGAAAATATGTTCACGGGTGGAAAAACCAGTCCCTGATTGGGCCGAAGAAAGATGTCCTGATTCCTAATGAGGATAATATGCAAGTTACGTTTAACGAAAAAGGCGAATTGATTTATGTAGTGGACTTTACCCGGGCTAAATCAAAAGGCAACTCCAAAACCCTTGTAGGTTATGGTGTTTTCAATGCCAAAACAGGTGAAATGACGTACTATAAAGGCGTCACGTCCGTTCTGACTGGAAAGGAAGCAAAATCCAACGCCAATGCGAGTGAGTTTTTGTCTAAGTACCCAGGCTGGAAAGCCACTAATGGGATTTTCTATACGATTTACGGTGCTCCCACTTATGTGATTCCGGTTACAAAGGGCAGCAAGTTCCAAGGTGTGGCGATCGTTTACGCCAATAGCGATAATCCCCAAGTGGTCTTTGGGAAAACAAAAGACGAAGCTTTCCGTAATTATAAAAAGCTGATTGCCTCTTTAGGGAAAGTCAGCGGTGTGACGCCTCAAAAAGGTTTTGAGATGAAAGAAATAAAAGGGAAGGTATTAAGGATCAATGATGCCAATCTTTCAAATGGATACGTCTTCCATTTAATCGTCGAAGGCCATGCCAAGAGGTTCTCGGTGGATCCTGGTGTCAATGCGCTATCTGATATTGTGTTGACGAATGTAGGAGACAGGGTTGTGCTGAAGGTGATGGATATGGAAGAAGACATCGTTCCAGTCGATGAATTCACTAATCTGGATTTGCCAAAGAAATGATAATGGACCGTGGACATATAAACTGGCCATCTCCAATATAAGCATGAAAAAAAGCATTGTTATCCGCAATGCTTTTTTCATGTCTTTGAATGATTGTCATTATAAGTCCGATAGATTGAACGAAATGATGGATTCCATATAATATCCCTTTTGGATGACGGCTTTTATTGCAAAGTGCCCATTTATCCGTTTCCGCACCCGGTACAGAAGTGAAGCGATTTCCTCTGCCGTCACAATTTGCTCTGGATCACCGACTCTCTCTGGCCATACTTGCTGGACAATTTCTTCCTTTGAAATAAGGTTGTCCAAATTCTCATAAAGCAGCTTAAAGCAATTGAATTCCTTTGTCGGCATTTTAATGGGTGCTTCTTCATTGATGATCACGGTCTGAAGGTGCTCATTGATAGCGACGGTTTGCTGTAACTCGGGGTTCACCGGCGTGAAATCCATTGTTAAATCGTTGTCGATGGAGATCATGAATTCAATCAATCCATTGACTAAAGTAATCGAATCCCCCGGTTCAATGTGACAGGGATTGCCCGGTACGAGCGGCATCTGGTTCACGGAGGTACCATGTTTGCTTGCCAAATCCTCAATGAGGAGCTGTCCTTCCTCCATATAAATCCGGCAATGTTCCCTGGAAACAAAGTCATTGTAAAGCTTGAAATCAGCTTTGGAGTGCTGGCTGGCACGCCCGATCAGCAGGCTCTTCCCTTCGAATACATAGGCGAATTCCTCGGTTTGGCCTTTGTGCAAGGTTCTCAATACAACCTTGAAAGTTTTATGGAACATTCACTTCATCCCCCCTTTAAAAGTCAGAATTTTTAGATTATTGTCATGGATTTATCATTTTGGCTACATGGCTGTTTAGTGGGTTCAATTTTATAATTATAAATTATCAGACGCTTACTTACTAACGAAAAATGAAAAAAATACAAATTAGGCACACAGCCATTATAAGAAAGAGGATTGACGGATGAAGAAAGTAACTCTATTTTTGCTGATATTCGCTTTGATAGTGGGAGGATTTTTTCTATGGCGTTTCCTCAAAGCCGACAAGGCGACACCTGAAGAAGTATTCGATGACTATGTAAAACAATTCTCCGAGCAGGATTATGACGCGATGCTACACGCCATTTCCGAAGGGGAACTCGAAGAATATGATTATGACAAAAAAAGTTTTACAGATAAATATGATGCCATCTTTTCAGGGATGGAGGCTTCAACCATCACGGTTTTATCCAAGGAGCTGCTCTACGATGAAGATATCGAAGCATATGAAGGCAGCTTTAAAGTGAAAATCCATACATTCCTTGGTGAAATCCTGGCCTCCTATCAGACTGCCTTCACTAAAGTGGATACGGAAGAAGGGGAGGCGTGGAAGGTGAAGTGGAATCCTTCCTTGATCTTACCGGGAATGGAGAAGGGCGATAAAGTCAGCGTGCAGACATATTTGCCGAAGCGAGGGGAAATCCGTGACCGGAATGGAAATCCGCTCGCTGTTAATGCCGATGTGTATGATATGGGAATCATTCCAGGTGAGCTGGGAAATTCCAAAGAAGCAAGCATCAAAAAGCTAAGCAGCGCTTTCGATATTCCTGAAGAAACCTTCAATAAGGCGCTTGATAAAAAATGGGTGACAAAAGACAGCTTCGTACCGATTGCCACCATGCCGGTAGATTTCAAACCGGAAAGCATCACCGGCAAAGACCTTCCTGGAGTCACCTTCCAAACCGGAAAAACCAGGTACTATCCGGAAAAGGAAAGCAGTGCACATCTGATTGGTTATGTGAAGGAAGTGACGGGCGAGGATTTGGAAAAGGATACCGATCATGTGTATAACGAAGGGGACTATATCGGGAAAGCCGGCCTGGAAGAAGTGTATGAGAAACGATTAAGAGGGAAAAAAGGCGGAATTATCCAAATAAAGAGCGAAACGGGCAAGCAGAAAAGCATCATCAAAGAAGTGGAAGCCGTTGATGGGGAAAATATCAATCTGACCATCGATTCGGCACTGCAAAGCGAAATTTATGAAACGATGAAAAAAGATGCCGGGGCAGTGACGGCCATGCATCCTTTGACTGGGGAAATGCTTGCATTGGTCAGCTATCCTTCCATCGACCCGAATTTGATGGTTGGCGGCATGACGGATGAGCAGTGGAAGTCGTACAGCGAAAATCCGAAGCTTCCCTTCTTAAACAGATTCTCAAGCTTGTATGCCCCGGGTTCGACCTTTAAGGCCATAACGGCTGCCGTCGGGCTGACTGTAGGCACGACGTTTCCTGAGAAGAAACGGGAAATTACCGGATTGCAGTGGAAGAAGGACAACAGCTGGGGCGGATACTACGTAACTCGCGTAAAGGATGCTCCTTCGGTTGATATGGTCGATGCCCTCGCCTATTCCGATAATATTTATTTCGCACAGGAAGCCTTGGAAATGGGTGCCGAAAAATTTGAAGAACAAGCCATTGAATTTGGATTCAAGGAAGACTATAAGCTGCCTATATATTTGAAAAAGAGCCAGCTTTCCAATAAAGGGATCAACACTGAAGTGTTGCTTGCAGACTCCGCATATGGACAAGGGGAGGTCCTCATGTCCCCGGTTCATTTAGGAACGGCCTTCACGCCATTCGTAAACGACGGGAATATGGTGATGCCTGTATTGCTGGCAGATGAAAAAGCACAACCACGCAAATCCGTCATTTCAAGTGACGTTGCCAATACCGTAAAAGAGGCATTGATACAAGTGGTGGAGCGGGAAAGCGGAACCGCCCATAACCTTAAAACCACGAAAGCGGTCCTTGGCGCAAAGACAGGCACCGCCGAACTGAAAAGTAAAAAGGGTGAAGATGGATCAGAGAATGGTTTTGCCGTCATCTTTGATGCGGATTCCCCATCCATATTGCTTACAGCGATTGTCGAAGACGTGAAAAATCGCGGCGGCAGCCATTATGTGACAGACAAAATGAAGCCTGTCCTGGATGATTACCTTGCCGCTGAAAAGCAATAGAAAAAGGAGTTGACCATAGGTGAGTATGTGGAGAGATAAAATAAGTGCCTTCAGCATCCTGCTGATGATCATTAGTATGATAGTATATATTATTTTTCCCCATCCCTTTACACTCATTCTGTACTGTATATTTGGAATTGCCTTTATCAGCCTGACTTTATTGAATTAAGACTACCCTTGAATGGGTGGAGGACGGAATAGTAAGAAGAGATGAAAAAAGCCTGCCGTATCAATGGCGGGCTTTTTTTGAGAATAATTTACGGTGAGCCTTAGCATTAGTGAATAAGTTTCTTTATTAATTTGTTCACACGTATAAATATGACTAAACTAATCCAATTTAAATAAAATAAGAAAAAAGAAGTAGGGTAAATTTCCCTACCTCTGAATCTTCAATATACCTTTTTGTAAATTTCCTATATTGTTAAATATCTATAGAATATTGATACGATTTATCATTTTCGGTTCTTATAGTCACTACTACCTTACTTTGATTTGCCCAAATACCAACCTTGAAATTAAGGGTCATACCCCAGCTAGAATAAGGAGCAATAGTAGTGTTAATCCCTGAATTTTCAAGTTTTTCTGCAGTGTATGTTGAATACAGAGAATCATTTTCAAAAATTTCGACCTTCTCTATAAACACACTTTCGTTTGACTCATAATTGTATATGTTAATTGATAAGCTCTTAATTAAATTGTTTATAGTAGCTGAGCCGGATTTATATAAATACAAGTTAGGACGATCCGATATTGTTAAAGTTTTAGAAGTGCTAACCCCGTCAACAGTTGCAGTGATAGTTACTGTCCCCTCCGATAAAGTTTTTAATACTCCATTTTCATCTATCGAAGCCACTGTTTCATCAGAGCTATGCCAAACTATTTGTTGATTAGTAGCATTCTTTGGGGAGATTATAGCCGCTACTTGTTGGCTCACTCCTGTTTTCATAGAAGTAGGAGCAGTGATTGAGACACCAGTTACAGCTATTTTTTGAACAGTGATTGTTCGACTTATCTCTGCAGTATTTCCAGCCGCGTCAGTTACTTTATATGTTACTAAGTAATTTCCTTCAGTCTCTGAATCTACTGAACCACTAGTTTCAATTTTAGCAGTTAGATCACCATCGTTATTATCTGAAGCAGAAACGTCATCTAATACATTAAATTGTGAATGTAATCCTATCATTGTATCAGCAGCACCAATAATTATAGGTTTAATCGTATCAACAACTGTTACTACACGATTGGCGGTTACAGTATTTCCGGATTGATCGGTAACTGAATAGATTAAAACATAAGTTCCAGCTTTATTAACATTAACCGAACCATCAACTTTAATGGCAGAAGTAATATCTCCGTCACTATTGTCAGAAGCGGAAATATCATCTAGAGCGTTAAAGTTTTCCCCAAAATTAAGTTGAATGTCTTGAATGCCGGATAAAACAGGTTTAAGTGTATCAATCACTGTTACGGTACGATTGGTAGAAACAGTATTTCCTGATTTATCTGTCACCGAATACTTTAAAACATAGGATCCAGCTTTTTTGACATTAACTGAACCATCAACTTTAATGGCTGAAGTAATATCTCCGTCATTATTGTCAGAAGCAGAAATACCCTCTAAAGCAATAAATTTTTCACCTAATTTGATTTGAATATCTTTAATATTCGATAATTTCGGTTTGATATTATCTAGGATTGTAATCGTACGCGTAACAGTCTGTGTATTTTTAGCTTTGTCTGAAACAGTATAGATTAGTTTGTAGTTTCCAGCCTTTTTCATATTAACAGTGCCAGAAACTTTAATATTTTTCGTAATATTTCCGTCGACATTATCCTTCGCAGTAACACCGGATAAAGCGCTAAAAGAAGAATTGATATTTACTGTTTTATTAGAGGCGCCTGAAATAGAAGGTTTAACGGTATCTTTCTTCACAGTAATCGTACGGGTAACCGTGGTTTTATTTTTAGCCTTGTCCGAAACGGAATAAGAGAGCTTATAGTTTCCAGCCTTTTTCATATTAACAGTGCCAGAAACTTTAATATTTTTGCTGATATTCCCATCCACATTATCCTTTGCAGTAACACCGGATAAAGCGTTAAAAGAAGAATTAGTATACACCGTTTTATTTAATGCGCCTGAAATAGAAGGTTTAACGGTATCTTTCTTCACAGTAATCGTACGGGTAACCGTGGTTTTATTTTTAGCCTTGTCCGAAACGGAATAAGAGAGTTTATAGTTTCCAGCTTTTTTCGTATTAACAGTGCCAGAAACTTTAATATTTTTCGTGATATTCCCATCCACATTATCCTTCGCAGTAACGCCGGATAAAGTATTAAAAGAAGAATTAATATACACCGTTTTATTAGAGGCGCCTGAAATAGAAGGTTTAACGGTATCCTTTTTCACAGTAACGGTGCGGGTAACTGCGGTTTTATTTTTAGCTTTGTCCGAAACGGAATAAGAGAGTTTATAGTTTCCAGCTTTTTTCGTATTAACAGTGCCAGAAACTTTAATGTTTTTCGTGATATTTCCATCCACATTGTCCTTCGCAGTAACGCCGGATAAAGCGTTAAAAGAAGAATTGATATTTACCGTTTTATTAACAGCACCAGAAATGGCAGGTGCAACTGTATCCGAAGCTCCAAATGTTACACTAGGTACAGATAAACAAATTAATATTAAACAAATAGCAATGAAACAATTTTGTGTTTTTTCTTTCATATTTCTCTCTCCTAATCCAAATGTATTATATATCTACTGGTACTAATGAATTATAAACCTTCTAAATTATACCACCAATGTTAAATTAAGAGGTGATAAATTATATTAAAGAATTAAAAAATAATTAGTACTCCATAAATAGAAACTACACACCAAAAATCTAGGGGATATCCAAAATGAACGAGATATTCACCATACTTTAAAAGAGCCATTTTCTAGCAGAAACGGTATAATTAATTGTTAGAAGTAGACATTAAAATATGGACTGCAACTTAGTTTTATCGCGTGTTTTAACTGAATCTTGAGCGAAAGAACCTTTATACAAAAGTCAAAATAAGAAAAGGAGAAACCATGACTAATGAAACAGGATGGAATTTAGACAATAGCTATGCACGTCTACCGGAAAAGTTTTTCACGAGCACGAACCCGACTCCTGTACGTTCACCGGAGTTGATCATTCTCAATGAGAGTTTGGCTGGATCTCTTGGTTTGGACGTAAAGTCCCTGCAAAGCGAAGATGGTGTTGCGGTGTTTGCCGGAAACGAGATTCCTGAAGGTGCTTCGCCTCTTGCCCAAGCATATGCTGGCCATCAATTCGGTCATTTTAACATGTTAGGGGACGGCCGGGCGATATTGCTTGGCGAACAGGTCTTGCCCGAAGGCGAGAGGGTCGATATCCAGCTGAAAGGGCCAGGAAGAACGCCATACTCCCGCGGTGGCGATGGCCGGGCTGCACTTGGACCGATGCTGCGCGAATATATCATCAGCGAGGCGATGCACGGGCTCGGCATTCCTACCACCCGAAGTCTGGCAGTGGTGACGACCGGTGAAACGGTAATCCGTGAAACTGGGCTGCCTGGTGCCATCATGACCCGTGTGGCTTCGAGTCATCTTCGTGTCGGCACTTTTCAATTCGCTGCAAAATGGGGCACGATCGAGGAACTCCGGACACTTGCCGACTATGCCATTAAGCGTCATTTTCCAGACATTGAAGCCGATGAAAACCGTTATCTTTCGCTGCTGCAGGAAGTGGTAAAGCGTCAGGCTGAGCTCATTGCCCAATGGCAGCTGGTTGGCTTCATTCATGGGGTGATGAACACCGACAACATGACGATCAGCGGGGAAACCATCGATTATGGCCCTTGCGCCTTCATGGATGCCTATGACCCTGCAACGGTATTCAGTTCAATTGATAGACAAGGCCGTTATGCCTATGGTAACCAGCCGGTAATTGGGGGTTGGAACCTTGCGCGATTCGCTGAATCCCTATTGCCGCTGTTGCATGATGACCAAGATCAGGCCGTTACTTTGGCACAAGATAAGATTTCCGATTTTAATGATCTGTATCATGCTAATTGGTTAGCGGGAATGAGGGCGAAACTGGGGATATTCAACGAAGAGACTCAGGATGAAGCGCTTATTAATGGCATCCTCAGCATGATGAAAAAGCATGGTGCCGATTATACCAATACCTTCCGTGCCTTGACCTATGATAAAGTGGAGGATACGGTCCTTTTCGGGACACCGGAATTCGCTCAGTGGCAAGAGCTTTGGAAGGCGAGACTGGGAAGGCAGAAGGAATCGAAAGAATCTTCGGGTCAGTTGATGCAGAACAGCAATCCTGCAGTGATCCCACGGAACCACCGGGTGGAAGAAGCGTTGGAAGCGGCAGTGGAGCAAGGGGACTACAGCGTGATGGAACGGCTGTTGGATGTTCTTGCAAATCCTTATGCACACTGCGAGGAAAAAGCTGAATACGCCGCACTGCCTGTGTCGACAAAACCTTACCGGACCTTTTGCGGCACCTGATTATAAAACATGTATGAAGCAGCTCCCGCGATTGAAGTCGATTCTTTTTCAACTTCAATTGCGGGAGCCATTTTTATGCCTTTAGTAAAAAAGTTTTGTTTGAAGAATGTCCAGGGCACGGTCAATTTCCGCTAAATCTTCCTTTGATGCATGTTGCAGCCGGCTTTGGAAACGGGATTCTACGATTGCAAAAGCCTCGTTCATCATTATTTCCCCCTCTTTGGAGAGGCGGATGTATTGTTTCCGCCTATCTTCCGAATCACTTATTTTTTCAATTAAATTCTTTTCGCTTAATTTTTTCAGTTCACGGCTCGTGTTAGGCATGGAGATATGCTGACAGTCACTGATTTCACTTGGTGTGACAGGCTGACTGACTGTTATATATTCAAGAATTTTATATTGTACCGGCGTGATGGCATCCGATTTGGCGTTTTGTGTCAATTCGTGTGTGACTTGATGTACGGAAGTTGTAAATGTGACCATTTTTTCAAAAAGAGCTTTTTTGTCCATAACTTTCACCTCTTACTGAAAAGATATCAAAAGTGTTATCAAAATACAATTATCATTTGACAACAAAAAAGATGGTGCTGTATTATTGTTATCAAATGATAAGTAAATGGGGGGGACGTCATGAACTTGCTGGTCATCTACACATATCCAAATCAAAAAAGCTTAAGCCATGCATTTTTAGAAAAAGTTATCAAAGGAAGTAAGGAGAACCCGAACATAAAGGGGCTGCAGGTCTTGGATTTATATGAAGAGGGCTTCAATCCGCTCTTGGAGTTCAATGAGCATAAACGAAGGCGTGATATGCATCGTGATCCTCAGCTTGAAAAATATAGAAATCAGATTACATGGGCCGACAAGATTGTCTTTGTCTATCCGATCTGGTGGGGGAGGCCTCCTGCCATGCTGATGGGATATATTGATCAATTATTTTCTGCGAATTTTGCCTACAGGGATAAAAAGGGATTGTTCCCGGAAGGCCTTCTGAAGGGAAAGTCGGTCGTATGTGTGTCCACGATGAAGGGACCTGCAAAGTATCCGCTTATCTGGTTGAATGATGCGCATAAAATATTGATGAAAAGAGCACTATTCAATTTTGTCGGAATCAAAAAAGTGAAGTTTTTCGAATTCGGTAATATGGAAAGTCCAAAGGGGAAACAAACTCAAAAGCTAGAAAAGGTTTATCGGTATTTCAGAAAGGTGGCAAGCTAAGTTTTTACGAGATTAAAGAGGAACCCCATTCATGTATGGAACATCATAATGAATGGGGTTGGCAGTATTCATAGTTTTGTTTTTACGACCCTCCATTTGTTCTTGATGATGGTAACGATCGTGCATACCACAATGATCGTGACCGATGCCAGCCCGCTGAACCATATGCTTTGGAATTCACTTACATGAGGCTGGATGATGTATGAAGCCACAATGGCCAATACCGCGCTTATCGGTATGTAATCAGGGATTTTCCCTTTGCTGAATACGATAACCAGGATTGGAGCCAGCAATGCCGAGTATATATTGCCTGAATAAAATAAGAGCTCTAATAGGTTTGGGGAATAGAAGAGTGTAGCAACGAAAACAAATCCTCCAATACAGATCGAAAGCAGGCAGGCCATCCTTATTTTTTGCTGGTTGCTTTTTTTTGTTTGTAATGGTTCAAGAATATTGGCTACGATCAGGCTTACCAATGAATGCAGGCAGGCACCGAATGTTGAGGTGATTGCACTGAAAGCGCAGAGCACAAAAAGGATGAAAAAGAATGGTGTCGTTATTTTGTTTGCCAATCCAGCCAGAATCGAGTGGATATCAGTGAAGCCGCCCGTAAAGATAACCATGATGAACAGTGATGAAAAGGAGAGCGGGAATATGATCCATATAAGGCCGGATAAAGAGAATGTCAATCGAACCTTTTTCATTTCTATCATGAATAATCGCTGCCATGATGTCAGGTCAAAGAAAAACTGGCCGAACCCGACAAGAAGTCCAGCAAAAAGAAAACTCCATAGATCATACTTATTGATTACGAGCATGTATGGATGGTATAAACGGATCCCATCATAAACGGGCTGAATCCCTTCCTTGACGAAAAAGTATAAGGGAATCAAGATAACCGCGGCAAACATGAAGACAACTTGAAAAGCTGCGAAACCATGAATGAGCTTTAACCCGCCAAATCCAGCATAAAGGACACAGAAACCGAAAAAAAAGAACAGCCCGACATAGAGCGGGGTATCGAAAAGAAACTGACATAGGGTGGACGCAGCCATTCCCTGAATGAATAAAATGTGTAAGCTGGTTATGACCAGAATCACGATCAATATCCAATATCCGAGGGGATGAAGCCTGACTTTTAAATAGTCCCCGATGGTCAAGCCCACGGGGAAATCCTGCCGGACCCTCTTCCCGATGAAGCTGAACATGAACAGGGCGATCGCTCCCATCAAGGCGTATCCGATCCCTCCGAAAACTCCATACTTCACCATCGATTCGGGGGAGGATAATATCGTGGTTCCTGTCACCCAGCGTGCCAGGAGGGAGATGATCCCTAAACCCATCCCGATTTGAATGGGACCTTGTACGTATTCTTGAAATGTACGTGATCGCAATGTTCATTTTCCTTTCTCGCGGAACTCCTTGGGCGTGATTCCCTCTATCTTCCGGAATAAAGTGCTGAAATAATGCTGGCTATTGAAACCCGATTTTTCAGCGACGTCTGATATGCTCCAGCTGGTGTTATTGGTTAAGGCCCTTTTTGCGGCCTTTATTCTATAGTGCATTAAATATTCCGAAAAGGAAGTGCCAACTTCTTCATGGAATTTCCTGCTTAAATAAGTCGGGTTGGTATGCACTTCACGGGCGATGTCCGAAAGGGAGAGTTTTTCAGCATAATTTTCATGAATGAATGAAAGTGAATGGTGAATTAGGGTTGAATAGTTATGGGAAGATTCCCTTTTGTCATACTTGGC
This sequence comes from Peribacillus frigoritolerans, assembly GCF_040250305.1. Taxonomy (NCBI): domain Bacteria; kingdom Bacillati; phylum Bacillota; class Bacilli; order Caryophanales; family Bacillaceae; genus Peribacillus; species Peribacillus frigoritolerans. The sequence continues at coordinate 1,004,088 of NZ_CP158190.1, forward strand.
CAGGACTTTATGCAAATCACTTTCTATTACAGGTTTCGTTAAATAATCAACCACGCCTATTCTGATGGATTGCTGGGCATAATCGAAGCTTTGATGCGCGGTCACCATAATGATTTCGACTTCTTTGTTTAGCGCCCTTAAGTCTTCACCAAATTCAAGACCCGATCGCCCCGGCAGATTAATATCCAGGAAAGCGAGGTTGATTTTATGATTTTGGTTGAGGGTCAGTGCCTGACAGGCATCAGCAGCTTTATGAAACTTCCAAAAAGGGTATATGGACTGAATCATATATTCCATTTGTTCAAGGACCAATGGTTCGTCATCAACTAATAATACATTCATTCCGGCTCCGCCTCCTCCAATTTCTTATCAAAAACCAGTGGCCATGATACCTCTACCTTAGTTCCCGATTCAGTAGAAGCTATATTCAATTGTGCACGGTCATTGAAATACAAATATAAACGCTTTTGGATATTATCCAGGCCATGGCCGCCTTCGTCCGTAACGAAAGATTCCTTTCCCATTAACCCATTATCCGCCACTTCCAGATACACCATCTGCGATTCCAGATAAAACCGGATATGCAGCAGGGCTTCGCCCACTTTTTTTTCCAAACCGTGTTTAAATGAATTCTCCACCAATGTCTGAAGAATGAAGGGGGGAACAAGTGCGATTGCTAATGGTTCCGGGCAATCCATATCAATCTTGAGCCGATCACCGAAGCGAAGGGTCTGGATGTCGAGATAATGCTGGGTATACTGAATTTCCTGGGAAAGGGGGATCAATGGTTCTGATGCTTTATATTTGAATTTCAGGAATTGCGAAAATGCCTCTAAGGCCCGTATCAATTCTGCCGTCCTGTTCAGGCGGGCCAAGCCCAGAATGACATTTAGTGTATTAAACAAAAAGTGTGGCTGGATTTGCTGGTTCAATTTATTATATTGTGCTTCTTGCAGTGCTTGCTCCAGGCGGATCTCTTTGTTTTTATTTTCAAGAAGGTCGATCCTTTTCTCGAATATGAATAGAAATAAAAGAGCGATAGCTCCCATGATGGGAGCTAAAATGAAGAGCATGATAATTAAGGTGAATCCCTCGTAACTTAGCATGGAGAACCTCTGCTGGTTATATTTTTAAATAACTTGAATTATTCTGTTTATTAGTATCATACTAAAGACCCCTCCGGAAATCTACAGCTTATGACACAATGTGACAAGCCACTTGATGATTTTGTGCCGATCGTTTCAGTTCGGGTAGCTGTGTTTTGCAGATATCCTGTACAAAAGGGCACCGTGTATGGAAGCGGCAGCCGTTTGGAGGGTCGATGGGTGAGGGTACATCACCCGTCAATAGGATCCGTTCTCTTTCATGCACAGGATTCGGTACTGGGATGGCCGATAACAATGCCCTTGTATATGGATGCTGAGGCTGTTCGAAAATGGACTTTTTATCGGCTATCTCGACTATCTTTCCGAGATACATGACCATCACCCGATCCGAGATATGTCTGACCACACCTAAGTCATGTGATATGAAAAGAAAGGTAAGGTCGAACTGGCGCTGTAAGGATTTTAATAAATTCAGCACTTGCGCTTGAATGGAGACATCCAGTGCAGAAACAGCTTCGTCACATATGATCAATTTTGGATCCACTGCCAGAGCCCGTGCAATGCCGATCCGCTGTCTCTGGCCGCCGCTGAATTCATGCGGGTATCTTTCCATGGATTCAGGTCTCAGCCCGACATGTCCCAATAATTCTTCGATCCTGCTCTTTCGTTTTTCTTTAGGGACTACATTTTGTATCGCTAATGCTTCTCCGAGAATTTGGCCGATAGTCTGTCTAGGGTTAAGGGAGGCAAATGGATCTTGGAAAATAACTTGCAAATCCTTCCTGGTACGCCTCATTTCTCTTTTTCCTAAACTCAGTAAATCCTTATCCTGAAAGTGAATGCTCCCGCTCGTCGGTTCATCCAATCGAAGGATGGCCCTTCCGGTAGTCGATTTTCCGCAGCCGGATTCGCCGACGATGCTTAAGGTTTCACCCTGTTTGATATCGAAGGTAATGTCATCAACGGCTTTTACATGATTGATGGTCCTTCCGAAAAATCCTCCCTTGATCGGAAAATATTGCTTCAATTGATCCACTTTAAGCAGAACCTTTTTCTCTGCAGCTGGTACACCCATCATTATACCCCCACCTTCTCTTGAGTGTCATATTCCTTCTCCCATTGGGGGGTGAACATCCAGCAGCTGACCTCGGTGCTTGGGCCGATAGCTTGGAGATCCGGTACGGCTTGTTCACAAATGCTTTTCGCATGTGCACAGCGGGGAGCGAAGCTGCATCCCTTGGGCATGTTGTAAGGACTTGGAACGGTCCCGGGAATTGTAGTCAGTTCTTCCTGGTCCATGTCAAGACGCGGAAGGGAGTTTAATAAACCGATGGTGTAAGGATGTTTTGGGTTTGTGAATATTTCCTTGGCCAAGGTGTATTCAACGATTTTCCCTGCGTACATGACAGCAACCCGATCACAGGTTTCGTATACGACCCCCAAATCATGAGTAATCAAAATGACAGCCGTCCCGAAATCCTTTTGCAGCGTCTTGATCAGTTCGAGGATTTGGGCTTGGATCGTCACATCCAGTGCTGTTGTCGGTTCATCCGCTATTAAAACCTCAGGGTGGCAGGCAAGTGCCATTGCAATCATGACCCTTTGCCTCATTCCGCCGCTTAGCTCATGCGGCTCCTGTTTTGCCCTTTTTTCAGGTGAGGGGATCCCGACGAGCCGAAGCATGTCGACCGCTTTATTCCATGCTTCCTTTTTTCCCAGCTTTTGATGGAGCCGGATCGCTTCCGCAATTTGCTCGCCCGCTGAATATACGGGATTCAATGAAGTCATCGGCTCCTGGAATATCATCGAAATTTCATTCCCGCGTATGGATCGCATCTGTTTTTCAGACTTCGTAAGCAGATCCTTCCCTTTAAATAGGATGCTGCCGCCGGCAATCTTGCCGGGTGGCGATGGAATGAGCCTTAATAATGATAGTGATGTTATGCTTTTTCCGCTTCCCGACTCCCCGACGATTCCAAGCGTTTCCCCTTTATTGAGGGAGAAACTGATTCCATTGACTGCTTTACTCGTTCCTTCATCAGTGAAAAAGTGGGTTTGCAGATTTTTTACCTCCAGTATTTTATCATCATCCTGTTTCATCATCATACCTCCTTAGTTCAAGTCTATTCTTTTGTTAAAGTATCGATAGAGGACATCCACCGCTAAATTCATGAATACGAAGATAACGGAAGCGATGAGGACCCCGCCTTGGACCATCGGCAAATCCCTCGTTCTGATTGCATCGACTATCAATCTCCCAAGTCCATTGATGGCAAAAACGGACTCTGTCAATACTGTGCCGCCAAGGAGTGCACCGAACTGGAGGCCAACGACGGTGATGACGGGGATAAGCGCATTTTTCAGCCCGTGTTTATAAATGATGATATATTCTTTTAATCCCTTGGCTCTTGCGGTCCGGATGTAGTCCTGGCGAACGACTTCAAGCATGCTCGACCTGGTCATCCTGGCAACGATGGCCGCTCCGCCGGCCCCAAGGGTTATGGCAGGGAGAATCATGTGGCTGAAGGTTCCCCAACCTGAAACCGGAAACAAATGAAGGTTCACGGAAAAGAAGTAGATAAGCATGAGGCCCAGCCAAAAACTAGGTAACGAGATTCCCAATAAAGCAACGATCATGATCGAAATGTCAGCTGCCGAGTATTGCTTGGTAGCCGAGATGATTCCTGCGATCATTCCAAGCACAACGGTTATGAATATGCTGGCAAGTGCCAGTTCAAGGGTGATGGGCAAGCGGACCATGATTTCGTCCAAAACAGGGCGGCTGCTGCGGAGTGATTCCCCAAAGTCACCTTGAACGGCATGAAGGACATAGTCAACGTACTGATAGAGGATTGGACGATCCAAGCCAAGCTCATGCCGCAGCGATTCAATCGTTTCTTTAGTCGCTCCTTCACCTGCAAGCAGTGTTGCCGGATCTCCTGGGACCATTTGCATGATGAGGAATACAACAAGACTTACTCCCAGTAAAACCGGTATCGTTTGAAGTAACCGTCGGATAATGAATACGAACATTTTCTCTCCTCCTTATTTTTTCATTCTTGGATCCAGGGCATCTCTAAGTCCATCCCCGAAGATGTTGAAACCAAGTACCAGTGTTGAAATCGCTATCCCCGGAAACAAAGCGATGTGCGGTGCGCTGAACAAATAATCCCGGCCGCTGCTCAGCATCGCTCCCCATTCTGGTGAGGGCGGCTGAGCTCCCAGCCCCAGAAATGATAAACCGGCTGCCGACAGTATGGCCGTTGCCAGACGTAATGTGGCTTGAACGATGACAGGTGATAGAATATTCGGAAAAATATGCTTGCAGATGATCGTGAAGTCAGTTGCTCCCAATGCACGTATGGCATCGATATATTCCAGCTTCCTGACTGACAATGTGGAACCGCGTACAATCCGGGCAAACATCGGTATCGAAAAGACGCCGACCGCTACCATTACATTGATTAAACTTGGACCAAGGGCACTAATGATGGCAAGAGCAAGCAGTATTCCCGGGAAAGCCAGCAGAACATCGACAATCCTCATAATGACGGTATCGATCCATTTTCCGTAATAACCAGCTGTTAACCCGAGGAGTATGCCAATGAACGCCCCGAAGAATACAGAGACAAATCCAACCGTTAATGAAAGCCGTGTTCCATATAATAATCTGCTTAAAATATCCCTTCCCTTATCATCCGTACCCATCCAATGCTCGGCTGACGGAGGCTGGAGTTTGTTGACTAAATCAATTTCATAGGGATCCTGCGGTGAGATCAAAGGTGCAAAGATAGCCAATAAAATATAAAAAAGTACGATGTACCCGCCTACCAATGCCAATTTATTTCGCTTGAATTTTTTATAAAAGGCTTTCCAGTGTCTTAGTTTCGGAGATTTTCTTTCTTTTACATTCAATTCGGTATTATTGATGACGACCTCTGGCTTCATTGGATTTCCTCCTTTTCTTTCATTCAATTTATTCAAAAAAGGTATTGAAGTAAATATGATGCGGAAAAGCAGTAAAGATAATTAAAAAATGAGTAAAGATTCTGAAAATATAAAATTCGGTTTTTTTTTATAATTTACAGTAAGCCCGATGTACTCATAGCTGAAAGTTACTTGGAGAAACAAAGGCAGGTTGAAAAGGGAGGAACTAGAATGAGAAAAGGAATGATTGGGTTGCTTTTTGCTTCTTTATTAGGCATCTCATCCGTTTTATCAGGGTGTGCAACAGAAGAATCCGGCAGTAAGGAAACAGTAGAAAAAGCGAAGGAAGGAGGAACGCTGATCGTCGCGCGATTATCTGATGCGACCACTCTTGACCCTCATTTCATAACGGACATTCCATCTGCAAACGTCGTTTATGAAAAGGTTTATCAAACATTGGTCGTTCCTGACAAAAACATGAACCCTAAACCGCTGCTCGCAAAAGAGTGGAAACAACTGGATGATGTCACTTGGGAGTTTAAATTGCAGGAGGGAGTCAAATTCCATGATGGAGCTCCATTCAATGCCGAAGCGGTGAAAACCAATTTCGACAGGGTACTGGATCCGGCAACTGCTTCTCCGCAGGCTGGTAAATTGGAAATGATTAAAGAAATTAAAGTCGTTGACGAAACGACTGTACAATTCAAGCTGAAATATCCTTATGCTCCGCTGTTATCGATTTTAGTGAGTAATGAAGGAAGCATCATCAGCCCTAAAGCGATTAAGGAAAATAGTGACAAACTGGCTCAAAACCCCGTTGGGACAGGGCCGTTCGTTTTTAAATCGTGGAAGCCTGGTGAAGAAATCGCCCTTTCGAAAAACAAGGATTATTGGGGGGATAAGCCTAAGATTGATGGGGTGGCATTCAAGGTTGTCCCTGAAGATGCCACTAGGATTGCAATGATAGAAACGGGTGAAGCACATGTGACCGATCAAGTGCCAGTGACGGAGATTGATAGGATCGAAGCGTCAGGCACGATGGATTTATATCGCACGGAGGGACTTGCCGTTGAATACTTAAGCTTCAATGTTAAGAAAAAACCTTTTGATGATGTACGGGTCCGTAAGGCGGTCGCTCATGCCATCGAAGTCGATTCCATTATCAAAGGGGTTTATAACGACGTCGGCACGAGGGCAAATTCAACAATGAGCCCGAAGGTGTTTGGTTATGATCCGGAAATAAAAGGCTACGACTATGATATTAATGAATCGAAGAAGCTCTTGACTGAAGCGGGGGTCAAGGATGGTTTGGAGTTTACACTGACGACGAGTGATCGTAAGGAAAGGATCAATATGGCCGAGGTGATTCAATCCCAGTTAAAAGGAATCGGTATTAAAGTCAAGATTCAAGTCCTTGAGTATGGGGCTTACATTGACGCGACAGCCAAGGGCGAGCACCAGGTAGCGATAGGCGGCTGGGGCAATGCTACCGGGGATGGAGATTATAATCAATTCAATCTTTTCAATACCAAATCCCAAGGTGCTGCGGGAAATAGTTCATTCTATAGCAATCCGGAAGTTGATAAATTGATTGAAAATGCACGTAAAGAATCGGATGGCGATAAACGTAAGGAACTATATTCGAAGGCACAAGCAATTGAAAGGGAAGAAGTTCCATATGTTCCTATCCGAAACTATGAACACTTGGCGGTATACGGTGGGACGGTTAAAGGACTGTGGCTGAATCCGGCAAATTATTTAATGCTTGATGACGTAACCGTGAAGTAGGAATTCATCACAAATGGAAGGCAGCATAAGGAAGTTATGCTGCCTTCTCAATTAGGAGGGGAAAATATGATAGATTTACTGCTAATCCATGGGACCGTTATTACCATGGATCAAAACAGGAGAATTCTGCAGGATGGTGCCATCGCCATACATCAAGGAAGGATTTTAGCCGTAGATTCAACGGAAAAACTGAAATTGGAGTATGAAGCTGTAAAAGTCATCGATTGCAGCCATCAATGCATATTGCCTGGATTGATAGATGTTCATGGTCATGGGGGACATTCCATGTTCAAAACGATCGCCATGGAGAATATTGATTTTTGGATGCCCATCATGACGAATGCTTACAAGCATTTTGTTACAGATGACTTTTGGTATTACGAAGGAAAGCTATCCTCCCTTGAGAGATTAAAGGCGGGCGTGACAACTGGGGTTAGCGTTTTAGGATCCATGCCGCGGTCCGATGAACCGATTTTTGCCATCAATCATGCAAAAGCATACGCCGAAGTTGGGATCAGGGAAGTGGTATGCACAGGTCCTTGCAACCCTCCATGGCCCCATTCATTCAGCCGGTGGATTGACGGAAAGAGAGTGGTAAAGGAAGTTTCATATGAAGAAGTATTACAGGGGGCGGAAGCGGTAATCGAGGCGCTGAACCATGCAAATGAGGACCGCACGAGGGCCTTCATTACACCATTTGTCATCGTTACATCAGTGGATCCCTCCAATCCGACATCTCCTGACAGGCTTTATGGGCTGAATGACCATGACCTGTATCAAGCGAAGAAAATAAGGGAGATTGCCCGGAAGTATAATACACGCATTCACTCTGATGCCTTTGGCGGGATGATTCATTTAGCGATACAGGATAAGGAAAATGCCCTATTGGGTCCAGATGTCCATCTACAGCACTGTCGGGGCATTTCCTTCGATGAGGCAAGAATACTGGCAGAAACAGGTACCAACGTCAGTGCATCACCTGGATTTGGCCAGGTTCATGCCCGTACCCCGATAACTGAATTATTGGAGATGGGGGCAACTGTGGCAATCTCCACGGATGGGACATCCCCTTCCACAAGTTTTGATATGTTTCAGGCAATGAGGAAAACACAGTTTGTTCACCAGGCAGCGCTTAGGGACTACTATTATTTACCTCCAGGCAAGCTGTTGGAAATGATCACGATAGATGCTGCGAAATGCATTGGCTGGGATGATGAAATAGGCTCCCTTGAAATCGGGAAAAAAGCAGATGTCATTACGGTCAATCTGCATCAGCCTCATCTGACCCCTGAATTCATGCATGTTCACCGGCTTGTATTTCAAGCAGTGGCGAATGATGTGGAGCATGTCATCGTTGATGGGAAATTGATCATGGAAGGAAGGGAAGTACGGACGGTCCATGAAAGTACAGTGCTTGATGAAGCGAATGAAGAAGCCTTTTCAACGATAAAGCGTGCGGGGCTCGAAAAGTATATGCAGCCGACGAAATATTTCTGGGGCCATGCCAGGGCCTATGTAGATGAAAAGCGATATGACGAACGCGAAGATGCTGCCGCGATGGTGAAAGGGGAATAAGATGAAAACCAAACTTAAAGGAAGATATGTAATTGGATATGATGGGTGCGATCATGTCATTTTGGAAAACGCAGAGATCGTTTATGAAAACGACACGATTTTGTATGTCGGAAAAAATTATCCAGAAGAAGTGGACGAGATAATGGATGCCGGTAATGCGATTATCAGTCCCGGCTTCATAGATTTAAATGCATTAGGGGACATTGACCATGATATTTTACATTTTGAAGCAAGTGCCGGTAGACAGAAGAATCTTCTTTGGTCAGAGAAATATATAAAAAGCGGACATCCTGAATTAATGACCGAGGAAGAAGAAGCGTTTAAATCACTATATGCTTATTCACAGCTCATTCTTCATGGCGTGACGACGGCGATGCCCATTACTTCCGTTTTTTATAAAAGCTGGGCTGAATCCTATGATGAATTGGCAGCTGCCGCAGAACACGCCGCTGGATTGGGATTAAGGATTTACCTTGGCCCAAGTTTCCAATCAGGAATGAGAGTCGTCCAGCCTGACGGGAAAATCAAGCTGCATTGGGATGAAAAAGCCGGTGAAGAGGGGTTACGGAAAGCGGTTGAGTTTGTGGAAAAATTCGATGGAACCCATGAAGGTATGGTCAGGGGGATGCTTGCTCCAGAACGTGTAGAGTCTCAAACGGCGGATCAATTAAAACAGATTAAATATTACAGCGAAAAATTGGATGTACCGATAAAGCTTCATGCTGCACAAGGAAGTTTTGAATTCAACACCATCTGGGAAGCCCATCATGTTACACCGATCAGATATTTGTACGACCTTGGCTTTCTCGGTCCGAGAACAGGGATCCCGCACGCCCACTTTATTTCAGGATACAGTAAAGCGAAATATGGCCAGGGTGATGACTTGGCGCTGCTTGCTGAAACGAATACAACGGTGATCCATTGCCCGCTGATCATCGGAAGGCACGGGGAGGCGTTAGAATCTTTTGCCAAATATAAACGGGCTGGGATCAATATAGCCCTCGGAACGGACACATTCCCTCCGGATATGTTCCAGAACATCAGGACAGGAAGCATGCTCTCACGGCTGGCGGCAGGAGAAACGGAAGGCTCTGTTTATGCCGATTTCTTTCGGTCAGCCACACTTGATGCGGCCGCCTTTCTTGGCAGGAACGATCTAGGACGCATCGCAGCGGGGGCCAAGGCGGATATCATCGCGATTGACTTGGACGGTTTCCATGTGGGGGTAATCGATGATCCGATTCGAACCATGTTCGTAAGCGGCTCTGGGAGGGACGTTAAATTATCGATCATCAATGGAAAAGTAGTCATGAAGGATCAAATAATCCCCGATCTTGATTTAACGGAAATCAAATATAAGGGGCAGCAATATTTCAATAAGATGAGAAGAGGATATATGGAAAGGGATTATCAGGAGCTTCCCGAGAAAGAATTGTTCAAGCCATCATTCAAGGTCGTGGAAACGATAAGCGATCCAGAATCGATTTATGGAAACAAGTAAAGAAAATGAAAAACATAGTAAAGATATTCGAAATAAATAATCAGAATATTTCCTATAATTAGATAAATGTTCGAAAAATGAAATTGGGAGGTAGAAGACCATGGGGTTAAAACGTAGGGCAGGAAAGCTTTTTCTAGTCATGATCATGGCCATCATCATTGCGGGCTGTTCTTCTAACAATGACGTAAGCACAACAGAAAGTGATCCGAACAGAGCATCAAACGAAGGGGGTACATTGGTCATTGCCCGCCTATCCGACGCTGAGAATTTGGATCAGCAGTTCATGTCCACGATTAACGCCGCTAGCGTCACTCACCATAAAATCTATGAAGGCCTTGTACAACGGGATGAGAATAGTGAGATACAGCCAATGCTAGCAGAAAAATGGAAGCAAATAAATGACACGACCTGGGAATTCAAGCTTAGGGAAGATGTAAAGTTTCATGATGGCACACCATTTAATGCAGATGCAGTAAAAAAGACGTTTGATCGACTATTAGATCCGATGGTCGCTTCTCCGAGGGCGGTAGTATTCGATATGGTAAAAGAGGTGAAACCGGTTGATGAATTTACCGTGCAATTCATTTTGAAGGAACCTTTTTCTCCTCTTCTTTCGATATTGGCGAATCATGAAGGCGGAATCATCAGTCCGAAAACGATTGAAAAGTATGGCAAAAAGATTATCCAGGAACCGAATGGAACCGGTCCTTTCGTTTTTGATTCATGGTCTCCAGGCCAGGAAATCATATTGACGAAAAACGACAGCTATTGGGGAGACGAGCCAAAAGTGGACAAGGTCCTCTTCAAGGTCGTCCCCGAAGACTCCACGAGGATATCGATGATAGAAACCGGTGAAGCGCATATCGCAGAGCCTCTTCCTGTAGCTGTCATGGACCAGGTGGAATCTTCACCGGCAATGGATGTTTACCGCAGTGAAGGGTATGGAACCGAATATTTAGGGTTCAATGTCAATAATGAACCGTTCAATGATGTAAAGGTACGTAAAGCCATCGCCCATGCCATTGAAATGGACTCGATTATCAAGGGGGTCTTTAATAATGTGGGAGTAAAGGCGAACTCCTTGATGGGCTCTAAGGTATTCGGGTACAACGAAGATCTCGAAGCCTATGATTACAACCTGAAGGAAGCAAAGAAACTGATGGCCGAAGCTGGATATTCTGAGGGCTTGGATGCAACCATCCTGACAATGGACAGTAAAGAAAGAGTTAACTTGGCCGAGGTCCTGCAATCCCAACTGAAAGGTATCGGCATTAATTTGAAGGTACAGGTAATGGAGTACGGTTCGTTCGTGGAACAAGTGAATAAAGGGCAATCGGAAATGTTCATCATCAGCTGGAGAAACGCGACCGGCGATGCTGATTATAATCAATATAATCTATTTCATACCGATTCACAGGGAGCGGCCGGCAATACATTCTTTTACAGCAATCAAAAGGTTGATCGTTTAATAGATGCCGCCAGGAAGGAAAAAGAAGAAGGGAAGCGCAAAGAACTATACGCAGAGGCACAGGAAATCGAGATGAGTGACACCCCGTATATTCCTGTAAGGGTCATAGAAAATGTTGCTGCAGTAGCTAAAGAAGTAAAAGGATTTTCAATCAGCCCTTCAGGTTATCTGGAGATAAATGACGTAACGATCAAGTGATGTGAGATAAGAAGAAAGGGTTCATCCAGTTGATTGGAGTCCGAAAAAGTGAGGTGAAGGTCGAAAAAAATTCGTGAACGGTCGAATACAGTGCCTCAACGGTCGAATAAAATGCTGGGTAGGTCGAATACTGTGCGTGAACGGCCGAATAAAGTGTGGTTTAGGTCGATAAACTGCGTCAACGGCCCATGACAGTGCAGCGGGTCGAATAAGGTGCTCCGGTCTTTATGTTTTTTCTGTAATCCTCATTGGATTGAAGAGATTTGCGACACTCCTGCCGAATTACTGGCTAGCCGAGACCCACAGGCGCTTGCTTTGATACGGCTGGCAGACAGTCGGCGGAAAGGGATTTTAAAGCAAAGTTGATTGGAACGGAAGGTGCGAGACTCCTGCGGGAAAAGCGAGTCCAAGGGAGACCCCACAGGCGCAAAGACGCCGAGGAGGCTCCCGGACCGCCCGCGGAAAGCGAGTGCCTGGAGTGGAAATCAACGTCTGCAAAAAAAGGGAGCGGATCTCTGAAATCAATTGAACTTTTTAAATAAAAAACTGCAGGCAAACTGAGCTTTCATAGAGTTGTCTACAGTCTGAAAGGGTTCATCCTTTTTAGGGTGAGCCTTTTCTTTGGCACAATAAGTAAAAATAACATAAAAACGAGTAAAAATTCTGAAATTATTTGCTGAACTTTAAAACTATAATGAAAGTGATGCATGTTCAATCTGAATGGAAGGGTGAGTTTAATGTCTCAATCGTATTGGTTGACGAATGTACGCTTGGAAAATGGTTTTACTTATAATGAAAATGAAACGATCACCGGCACTGAAACCGGTCATTACCACATCAAGATTGAAAATGGGAAAATATCCTCCATTTTATTGGCGAAGGAATCGATAACGGATCAGGATCCGCAGCATGATGTTCACGGCCTCCTGATGGTCCCCTCGTTTAAGGAAATGCATATCCACATTGATAAAACGTACTATGGCGGTCCGTGGAAGGCTTGCATGCCTGCCATTAATGGCGTGAAAACCCGGATAGAGGAAGAGCAGGTCTTACTGCCCCAATTATTGCCTACCGCTAAAGTTAGAGCAGAGAAAATGCTCGATTTATTATTGGACTTCGGATCTACCCATATACGCACACATTGCAACATTGACCCGGTGATAGGACTGAAAAACTTGGAAGCCACCATTCAGGCACTGGAAGGATATAGTGATAAATTGACGTATGAAATCGTTGCATTCCCGCAGCATGGACTATTACGGAGCAATTCCGCTGGTTTAGTAAGGGAGGCCATGAAGAATGGGGCGAATCTGGTAGGAGGCGTGGATCCCGCCACCATTGATGAAGACATAGAGCGATCACTTGAAACGATCATGGATATCGCGGTTGAATCCAATTCCGATATCGATGTCCATTTACATGATCCGGATCACCTTGGACTTTTCACCATGCAGCGTCTTGCTTCACTGACGGAAGACGCAGGCTGGCAAGGAAGGGTCACGGTTAGCCACGCCAGCGGTTTGGCAGATCTTTCAGTCCCGGAGGCAACGGGCATAGCCGAAAGGTTTTCGGAAACAGGCATATCGATTACATCCACAGTGCCCGTCTTCAGAACGATCCCCATCCCCCTGCTTCATGAAAAAGGGGTGAAAGTGGAATTGGGTAATGACAGCATCACTGATCATTGGACACCCTTTGGCATCGGGGACAATTTGGAAAAGGCCGGCCGCCTTGCAGAGAGGTTTCGCATGATTGATGAACGTTCCTTAGCGAAAAGCCTTCAATTCATAACAGGTGGGAAGACCCCATTAAACCAAGACGGGGTCAAGACATGGCCTAATGTCGGGGATGAGGCGAATATCGTTTTGCTTGAAGCCAGCTGTTCTGCGGAAGCGGTGGCAAGAAGGGCAAAGCGTGCCGCTGTCATCTTCAGGGGCAATGTTGTTAGCGGATCCATTTCATCTTTTGAGACGACAGGTGTTTAATCTTCTATTAAAGAGAGTGATTGGATGAATGAAGCATACTGGCTTACAAACGTTACGCTTGATAGTGGATTTGCTTTTGAGAATGAACGAATTGATCGGACGAAGACAGCTACATACAACATGTATATAAAAAATGGGATCATAAAGGATTTGCAATTGGCTTCAACTATCCCTTTGAAAACGGAAGGTCCTGTTCACGACGCGAGAAAGCTGCTTGCACTTCCTCCTTTTAAAGAGATGCATAACCATCTTGACAAGACGTATGTAGGACTGCCATGGAAATCATGCACTCCGGTTCCGAATTTAATCGAACGCTTAAAGTTAGAAGCAAAGGAGCTTGCTGAACTGGCTGAAACTGGGCGGCTCCGGGCTGAACGGATGCTTCAACTATTGTTAAGCGGCGGTGCGACGCATGTAAGGACGCATGTTAACATTGACCCATACATCGGTATGAAGAACTTGGAAGAAATTCAGAAGGCGTTAAGCAGTTTCAGAGGGAAAATGACATATGAGATCGTGGCTTTCCCGCAGCATGGACTGCTAAGAACGAATTCAAAAGGGTTGATGAGACAAGCGATGAAAGAAGGGGCGTCCTTGGTGGGCGGCCTTGATCCTGGCGGGGTGGATAATAATATAGAAGATTCCCTGTATGAAATGGTAGATTTGGCTGTTGAATTTGATGCAGATATTGATATTCATATACATGATCCCGGTCATCTTGGTTTATATACGATCAAGAAACTGGCTTCTTTGATCGATGAAGCAGGGTGGAAAAACAGAGCGGCCATCAGTCATGCTTTTGCACTTGGTGATGTTTCAAAAGGAGAATCAAATGAACTGGCCAGTGAATTATCAAAACTGGGGATAGCGATCATGTCTACAGTTCCGATCAACCGGGTCCTTCCCCCGATTGATTTACTGCATGAAAAAGGTGTCCATGTTGCCCTCGGATGCGATGGGTTTTATGACTCCTGGTCCCCATTCGGTACAGGAGATATGCTGGAAAAGGCAGGTCGATTGGCCGAGAGGTACAACTGGAAGGACGAGTATGCACTGTCTCAATCGCTCCAATTCATTACGGGCGGGGTCAAGACATTGGATCATGAAGGAAATCGTTTATGGCCGAAAGTGGGAAATGAAGCAAGTATGGTTTTTGTGGATGCATCATGTGCTGCCGAGGCAGTTGCCAGAAGATCGACACGGGCTGCGGTCATGGTCGGTGGAAATCTGGTTTACGGCGGACTTGATCGCGAATCTGCCTTAAAGTCGAATTGAAGATCTAGTTCAAGAAGGGATGAAGATCATGAATAGAATCTATTGGTTAAAGAATGTTCGTTTGGAATGTGGTTACCGGAAAGAGAATGAACGAGTTACAGGAACGATTACCGGGCTATTTCATCTGTTGATGGAGGATGGCAGGATCAAGAAGATTGTTAAGGATGGGGAAGCCTTACGTGATGATTTACCCGTGGAAGATGCAAAAGGAATGCTGGCGTTACCATCCTTCATTGAAAAGCATGTCCATCTTGATAAGACACTGATGGGGGATGTTTGGAGAGCGTGCACTCCTTCTTCAAGTGTCATTGAACGCTTTGAAAATGAGAAGAGGGTTCTGCCTTCCATTGCAACAAGCACTTGTAAACGTGCAGAATCTTTACTGGAAATCCTGTTAGCTTCTGGCTCTGCACATATACGGACTCATGTTGATATCTATCCGGAAGCGGGCTTGCAAAACTTAGAGCAAGTACAGCAGGCGCTTGCTGGCTATTCCAATCGACTCAGTTCAGAAATCGTCGCATTTGCGCAGCACGGTTTGTTGCGGTCCGGCTCTGTCAAGCTTGTCAGGGAGGCATTGCGAAACGGAGCAGGAATCGTCGGGGCGGTGGATCCAGCCACAGTCGATAACAATATTGAAGCATCTCTCGTACAATTGATGGATTTAGCAGTGGAAGCTAATGCTGATGTGGACTTGCATTTACATGATCCCGGCCATCTGGGCACGTTCACCATGAAACGTTTGGCAGCTCTGACCAAGCAAGCGGGCTGGGAAGGAAGGGTAGCATTAAGCCATGCGTTCGGCATCGGGGACGTATCCAGGGAAGAAGCCTATGAACTGGCTGACATTCTTAGAGAGGCGGGGATTTCCATCGTCACAAGTGTCCCGATTAACAGGCAGATGCCCCCTGTTGATTTATTACATGAAAGAGGGGTTGAAGTATCAGTAGGAAATGATAATATCTTTGATGTTTGGTCACCTCTTGGGAATGGTGACATCTTGGAAAGGGCAGGAAGGCTCGCAGAACGTTTCAAATGGATTGATGAAGTCTCGCTTTCCCGGACACTCGGGTATATAACTGGCGGAAAAACCCCATTGGATGATAAGGGTAACCAGGTATGGCCGAAAGTTGGGGATGCCGCAAGTCTGGTGTTAATTGACGCAAGCTGTTCTGCAGAGGCAGTTGCCAGGCGTTCGGAACGTAAAGCGGTCATTTACAAGGGGAACTTGGTTTCCGGTTCACTATATAAACAAAAGCAGTCCATTGAACGGTAGGACTGAACCAAAAAAGGATTTCTGGATATTTCCGGATTTCCTTTTTCGTTTTGGATGGCTTCCGTGTACTTTTATTTACTTATGTTATATGCTGTGGAAGTGATTTTTTTGGCCTATATTGGTTAGAGTCTTTATCATTATCATATGTTAAAATCGCTCGCTTCTGCTTGACTGCCCAGCAACCCTAATCAAGCCAACAAATTAGCAGGGAGCCTCAGTCTTTGTTACTATTAATGGTAACGTTATCATTTTGCATGCGATCAGCAAAGATCATATGACATAAATCATCTGTCCAGCAATGGCAGCAGACCCTCCGGGGACTATCATGATGTTGCCCTATCGCCTTTGTTAAGGGAAGGGCAGTTGAAATTCACCATGAGCTTAAAAAAAGTATCATGTTCAAAGGAGATGGAATCTATGAAAAGTTGGAGATCTTCTGTGACTCTATTTTCTTCTTTTCAATGGTTGTTTTTTATTTTTGCAAATACGGTAGTTGTGCCCATATCGATTGGCGCAGCTTTTGATCTTCCTCCCAATGTTACGGAAATGACCATGAGAAGCTCGCTCATTTTCACCGGGATCGCTTGCGTGTTTCAGGGGTGGAAGGGGCATAAGTATCCGCTTATGGAAGGGCACTCCGGTCTATTATGGGGAGTGATGCTGAATTTAGGTTTATCTGCACCATCCATAGGGCTCGGATATGCTGAAGTAGGAGGGGGAATTGCTACTGGCCTCATTGCCGCGGGTGTAGTGACTGTCATTATTTCTGCCTTCAACCTGATTTCTCATGTCCAGAAGATTTTCACTCCCATGGTCATGACGGTTTATTTATTCCTTTTGACGTTCCAGCTCATTTTTGTCTTTTTTAAGGGGATGCTGGGGATTACGGAGAATGGGGAGATTAACATCCCGGTCAGTTTCCTATCAGTGGGAATTGTACTTCTAGTAAGTATATTAAAAATAAAAGGGCCAAGGACGATTAGCAATTTCTCGATATTGATTGGGATTATAGTGGGATGGATTTTTTACGAGCTGCTATTTCCGGAGGCTGGAGGAGAAATGGGATCGACGGGTGCCGCTTTTTCACTTTTCCCATTAGGTGCTCCAAACCTTCAATTCGGGATAATAGCGATTTCCTTTTTTGCAGGATTACTGAATTTGTGCAACACGTTCGCTTCCATTCAGGCTGCATCGGAATTAATCGGTGATGAAGCTGAACACAAGCAGTATCGAAATTCTTTATTCATGACTGGCGGCTTTACCATTTTCGCTCCCTTGCTTGGCCTTGTTCCGTATACACCTTTTACTTCATCGATCGGATTTTTGCAGAGCACTCAAATCTATGAGCGGAAGCCCTTCTTGCTTGGCGGCATGTTATTGACAATAATTGGGCTCATTCCCCCTTTTACCTCTTTCCTGGCCACGATGCCGATAACAGTCGGGAATGCAGTATTGTTCGTTGCGTACCTTCAGCTGTTCGGTACGGCTTTCAACAGCGTCAAGGGTCAGCATTTCACTTCAGACACGATATTCAGGCTTGCCGTACCAGTATTGATTGGCGTGAGTTTGATGAATATCCTGCCTAATGCATTTTCGAACCTGCCCACGCTATTACAGCCCTTTTTGACGAATGGGCTCATAATGGGCGTATTGATATCAATCGTGCTGGAAAAATCGGTCAACTGGAAACGTTATGAACAACTGCAGAACTAATTGGAAAGAGTGATGTGTGGAATTCTTATTAAGCACAAGAGGTAACTTCCTAATTAAAGATTCTATACAGCTTTCTTATATTTTAAAAGACATGGAGAAACGCCTGATTGGATACGGCAGTACATAAGTGATTCTCCCATCAACAAGGGTGGGGCAATCTTTATAATAAGGATTTTTTCATTGTAAATGACGAAGAAAAAAGATACTTGTAAGGCAATTAATATGAAAACCAGAAGGGTGTTGGGGACCTTCTGGTTTTTTTGATTGTGTTTAAGGTTTAACAATTTTATAGCATAAACTTGTTCGGTTTGAGACATCAAACTTTCTATAGAGATTTTGCAAATGTCTTTTTACTGTATTAACACTAATAAATAGTTCGCTGGCAATGGTGATATTGGTATGCCCTTTTAGAACCAGTTGTAATATTTCTGCTTCTTTTGATGTTAAATCTGGTTGTCTGAGATCTTGAGAACTAGCCAGAATCTTATTTTTCAAAGGATTAATGTTTTCTTTGGGATCGCTTACAGAAGGATAAGGGAAATCACTTGTTTTTTGCGATAAGAACCTAGAAATAACCTCTAAACACATAATATCGGATGTACTAAAAGGCTTCTCCTTTTTGGATCTAACGAAGTTCAGAACACCTTTAATGCTGTTTCTATCATATAAAAAAACACCCACATCATAATAAAATCCATATTTAAACATGAAATCATTATAGTATACACTTTTTTCATATAATTCAGGAGGAAGTAAATCAAGGTTTTTTATAACAGTTTGTTTACTTGCTTTTTGCCTATTATATTTTGGGGCTAGCAAATCTAATTGATAAAAGTTATTAAGATAATCATCCGTAACATATTTATCTATATTTAACGTAATAGGTTCGATCAAGTCATTATTATCATCACATAACCAAAAAACAGATTGGCAGTAACCAAATAAATTTTCAAAGGTCTGTAGTACTTTTTCACGGAAATTTACATTAGAAAAAGTAATTTCATCCATAAAAGATAAAATTTTTTTATAGCTGGGGTTAGACATATCCTTCATAGGCTTTCCTCCAAGTTAACTTTTTTTGATTATATAACATTTTAAAATAAAATGAATTACTTTTTGATATAAAATGACCCATTTGGGTAATAGTAAATTTTTTGATTTTTCTGGATAATATAAAATACTAACATGTAATAGTTCATAAATTAGAAAGACTTTTTAAAATAAACCTAAGGAGATGAAAGAAACGAAGTGTGTGAGGTAGGAAAATAAACATCTCCTTATCAAAACCGAATAAGTGAATGCATAGTACACTTTTGAGTTATTGAATTAAAGGTAATTGAAGGAGAGTAATGTTTATTTGTATAACGTTTTTGTAACGGTTGTTTAATTTTTGGGTATATTTATGTGTTTTTTAGAGTTGCTAAGTACTCTATCTCTTTTAAAAAATCAATAAAATAATGGAAGAGGTATGCTTTCTTGGACAATTCAGAAATTGAAACGCTAACTCGTGCTGAAATAGAAGCACTGTAAATGAGCAGATTTCAGACTACATTATGACATATCTATCTGAATATAGAGTTTATCGAATGAAGTTTAAAGAGCTAAGGATTACTCCTGATGACATTCAATTTTAATGGATGCCATTTACCAAAAAACAAGACTTAAGAGTTCATTATCCATGTTGAAAAATCATAATAATGTAATCGCTTTCAATTATGTGTGTAAACAAAGTTAGGGGCTTTTAGCTTATTCAAGATACGCATCACATAAGGAAACCTAGCTATCTATGTTTTTCAAAATTGTATGGTTAGTAATTTCGAAGTTTTATCAAAAAAATAGATAAGAGGTGGAGAAAATGAAAAAATATCAACTATTTATCGATGGGAAATGGACAGATTCACTCTCAGGAGAAACATTTGAAACGATTAATCCTGGAACAGGAGAAGTTCATGCCCTTGTTTCACAAGGGGGCGAGGAAGATTTAAACCATGCAGTTAAAGCAGCTCGAAAAGCGTTCGAATCCGGACCATGGGCTACTATGTCTCCTAGTGACCGAGGCAGACTTCTGTATAAAGCAGCTCAGAAAATGAGGGAGAATTCAGACTTTTTAGCGGAAGTAGAATCAAAAGATAATGGTTTACCAATCAATGAAACAAAGCATATAGCGCTTCCTTCTACCATAGATGTACTGGAGTTCTATGCAGGACTTGCAAACAAGGTTCAGGGTGATACATTAGCATCACCTCACAATCGTTTCAACTACACACTAAAAGAACCATTAGGTGTAATTGGCGCCATTGTCCCTTGGAACTTTCCTTTAATGCTGACGATGTGGAAATTAGCTCCTGCTTTAGCTGCTGGAAATACAATTGTTATTAAGCCAGCAAAAGAAACATCAACAAGTATTTTAGAGCTGGCTAAACTGTTCCAAGAAGTCGGTATTCCTGATGGGGTGATTAATATTGTACCCGGTCCAGGTTCAACCGTGGGATCTGCTTTAGCTTCTCATCCAGACGTCGATAAAATTGCCTTTACGGGGTCAACGGACACGGGTCGGTTAATTATGCAAGCAGCTACAAAAAACTTGAAACCAGTTTCGTTAGAATTGGGAGGGAAATCACCTAACATTGTATTTGACGATGCCACTCTTGAAGATGCAGTTAATGGAGCGATGTTTGGCATTTACTTTGCACAAGGTCAAGTTTGTGCTTCTGGTTCTCGTTTATTTGTCCAAGAAAGTATTTATGATAAATTTATGGATCTTTTTGCTAGTAAAGTACAATCAATACGGGTAGGAAATCCCCTTGAAGCGACAACACAAATGGGTCCACAAGTTTCCGCACAACAGTTAAAGACGATTGAAAAGTATGTAGCGATTGGTCTTGAAGAAGGTGCGGAATTAGTGACGGGTGGCCAAAGAGGCAAGAAAAATGGATATTATTTCACACCTACCATCTTTGGAGATGTAACCAACGAAATGACAATTGCGCGTGAAGAGATATTTGGACCAGTTGTGTCGGTTATTCGCTTCAAAGATGAAGAGGATGCTCTACGACAAGCAAATGATACTATTTACGGTTTAGCTTCAGGGATATGGACCAATGACTTAAAAAGAGCTCATCGTATGGCGCGTGGTATCCAAGCAGGAACTGTCTATGTTAATACGTACAGTATGCTAGATAGTACAACTCCTTTTGGAGGAATGAAACAAAGTGGATTTGGTAGAGAATTAGGGGTACAAGCCATGGATATGTATACACACTCAAAGAGTGTGTGGATTGATTTAGGTGAAAAAGGCTTAAATTGGTACGGTGGCTAGGACTATTATTTAGCTAATAAAAGTTAAAAATAAATAATGAAAGGAAACATTCTATGAAAACAAAGCAAAGAACTTTCAAAGCAGCAATTATTGTAATTACTGCACTAACTTTCATATTCTCTCCTTATTCACTAATTCATAATAACAACGCTTCTGCTCATGGCGGTGAAATGGAATTAATTAAGCTAGAAACAGCTTTAGAAGGTACTGGTGCAACTGTTAAATCTGATTTTTGGAGTTTTTTTACAAAAAAAATCACCATCGAAAAAGATGATACGGTCATAAAAATAATACCTGATTCTGATAAAGCGTATATTAATGGAAAAGCGATTACACTTGAATCAAACGTGATAGAAAAAGATGAGAAAATCTACGTAACTGATCATTTTGTGAATGAAGTTCTCCCTGACATCAAGCAAACAGCTAAAATAAAAGAAGCTTATCATCCTTTAGATCCTTTAACTCCTAAAGAAATTAAAGCGGTGGTTAATGTGATCAAAGAGGCAGGGAAATATAAAGATACTCTTCGTTTTACAGAAATTACACTGAAGCTTCCCGAAAAAAAGAAAGTGTGGGAGTGGGAGTACGATAAAGAGAAAAAAGACGACGCATTTACAAGAAAAGCAGAGTTCATTGCATTGAATGGCAAACAAGTTATTGAGGGTGAAGTGAATATATCATCAAAAAAACTAGTTTCATGGAATGAAATGGACGGCGTTCATGGCATGTTAATTCTGGATGATTTTGCTACTGTCCAAGGAGCCATTGAAGCAAGTGAAGACTATGCAAAAGCGCTAAAAAAGCGGGGTATAGATGACCCTAAAAAGGTCGTTGCGACCCCTTTGACAGTAGGTTATTTCGATGGTGAAGATAAATTGGAGCATGATAAGCGTCTATTGAAAATAGTATCTTATTTGGATACAGGGGATGGGAATTTTTGGGCGCATCCTATTGAAAATTTGGTCGCTGTTGTAGATCTTGAAAAGAAAGCGGTTATTAAAGTAGAAGATGAAGGTGTCATTCCAATCCCGATGCAATTAAACGCATATGATGGTAGAGATTATGAGAAGAAATCCGATGTAAAACCGCTTGATATTACCGAGCCTGAAGGCAAGAACTATGAAATAAAAGGAAATACGATTAGCTGGCAAAACTGGGATTTCCACTTGCGATTGGATACTCGGGTAGGACCTGTGTTATCAACCGTTACTTATGATGACCATGGGAAAAAAAGAAAAATTATGTATGAAGGATCGCTGGGTGGGATGATAGTTCCTTACGGAGATCCTGACGTTGGCTGGTACTTCAAATCCTATTTGGATGCTGGTGAATATGGAATGGGCACATTAACTGCACCGCTGGAACTTGGAGCTGACGTACCAGAAAACGCCGTGCTGCTAGATGCAACAATTGCAGATAACTCGGGCAATCCTTACGTTATTAAAAATGCCATTGCAGTATTTGAACAATATGCGGGGCCAGAATATAAACATGCCGACCTTGCGACATTTAAAGAAGAAAATCAAAGCCGTGAACGCCGTGAATTAGTGGTTCGCTGGGTTAGTACAATAGGAAACTATGATTATATCTTTGATTGGAAGTTATCGCAAAATGGAGTAATTAATATTGATGTAGGAGCATCCGGTATTGAAGCAGTAAAAGGTGTTAAATCAAAAACAATGCATGATAAAACTGCAAAAGAAGATACAAAATATGGTACCTTGCTTGATAATAATATTGTCGGAACCACTCACCAGCACATTTACAATTTCAGGCTTGACCTAGATGTTGATGGCGAAAGTAATTCCCTAATGGAAATTAATCCAAAGGTAGAAAAAAATCAAGAGGGCGGTCCACGCAAAAGTGTTATGGTAACAGAAGAAAAAACAGTAAAGACGGAGCAAGAGTCGATTCAAAAATTTGATTCTTCCACTATTCGACTGTTCAGTAATCTTAATAAAGAGAATAAGGTAGGAAATCCAGTTTCCTATCAAATCATCCCTTTTGCAGGAGGCACTCACCCGATTGCCAAAGGAGCCTTATTTAGTGATGATGACTGGCTTTTTAAGCGAGTTAACTTTATGGACAAGCAGTTGTGGGTCACAAATTATGACCCGGATGAGCGATATCCGGAAGGTAAATATCCGAACCGCAGCAAAACAGATACAGGATTAGGACAATATTCGGCAGACAACGGTTCCATTGACAATACAGATAATGTGGTATGGATGACCACAGGTGCAACTCATGTAGCACGAGCTGAAGAATGGCCAATGATGCCAACAGAATGGGTGCACGCCATGTTAAAACCGTGGAATTTCTTTGATCGTACTCCAACATTAGACTTACCAAAAGAAAATTCAAAGTGATTAAATAAAGTCCTTGTATAAGTTAGTGCAAGGGCTTTATTTTTGTCCGAAGCAAGATTGAATTCATAAATTGATTATTTGGAGTAGCATCGTAATTCATAGATGAAAAGGATATTGAGGTTCTATGTTTCTAACTTGCTAAGCTCCTATTTAGGCTTGCCAACTTAGTTCCAGGTTCTTACAGCTTTGTTCGAAGTTTTTCATTTGTACCAAGCCACATAATTAATATAGTGATTATCCTATTTCCGTCTTGAACCGTTTTAAGGAGATTCAAGGAAATTAGGCGCTTTAATCAGTGGCAATACCCACTCCCCTGACATAATTTGTTGGAGGGATTACTTGACGTGGTGTTAAATTCCCTGACCATTTCGTTCAGGTTTCCTGTTCTAAGCACTATCTTATAAATAAAAAACGGAGGTATATAAAATGTATGAATTTCAAAATCAATTGCAAAATCTGAATGTCGATGATTTCCAGGTGACTCAGCCAGTTCCTTGGGAGCAAAACCAGTACAATTTGGATGATTCGTCTCGACAATTCATTGGTGTGGGCGGCTTTGGTTGTTTTGGCTGTTTCTTGTGCTTTGGCTGCTTTGGTTGCGGCGGTCGCTGTGGTGGATGCGGACGCTGTGGTGGATGCGGACGCTGCGGCGGTTGCGGCGGTCGTTGCGGACGTTGCGGACGTTGCGGGGGTTAAGTATCCAGGTTTTCTAAAGGAAGTCCCTGCATGTGCAGGGACTTTTCTTTATAGCATGAGACATAAGGGACAAATTGTCGTACATAGGATTAAAGTGAAGTGCTGTGCTAATAGCAGTACTTAGAATGCATCGGGTTAGGAGGAGCGGAATGGTGAATTTGACCCCTTCTATGCGTTTGAAAGTGAAAAGGGATACGTTTTTTCTTCCGGAACCGAACAGAGGTGTGTATTTCAGGAATAACATAAGTTCGTTCCGTATGGAGGGCAGCTCGATCGTACAGTGGATTGAAAAGCTATTACCGATGTTCAACGGGAACCATACATTAAGCGAGTTGACGGATGGATTGCCTGGCCCATACCGGAACCGGGTAATGGAAATTGCCGAGGTTCTGTACGGGAATGGGTTTGTTCGGGATGTAAGTCAGGACAGTCCCCATCAATTAAGGAATCAAGTACTTGAAAGGTATGCTTCGCAAATCGAGTTCCTGGAAAGTTGCGGCGATTCCGGGGCTCACCGTTTTGAAATTTATCGAAAGAAAAAGGCGTTGGCTATAGGTTCTGGCCCATTGTTCCTTTCATTGGTGTCCTCACTGATTGAATCGGGATTGCCTGCATTCCATATCTTCATTACGGACACGGTACAGACCAATAGAAAAAGATTGAATGAAATCGTGGCACATGCGCGTAAGACGGACGACGAGGTTGCGATAGAGGAGGTCGTGCTTGAAAAGGGAACAGAGATTGAATGGCAGGAGATCGTGCGGCCCTTTGACTCGATATTATATGTGTCACAGGAGGGTGATATAGAGGAATTAAGAGAACTTCATTCGGTTTGCAGGCAAGGGGAAAAGAGCCTGTTTCCTGCAATGATCATCAATCAAGTAGGCATGGCTGGTCCGCTTGTCCATCCAGATTCCAAGGGATGCTGGGAGTCAGCGTGGCATCGTTTGCATCAAGCTGAGCTGGAAAAGAATCAGGCATCATCCTCCTTTTCCGCCACAGCCGGAGCGATGTTAGCCAATATTATGGTATTCGAATGGTTTAAAGACACTACAGGCGTTACGACAGCAGAACAAGCCAATCAATTTTATCTGTTGGATATGGATACATTGGAGGGAAAGTGGCATCCGTTCATTCCCCACCCTGTGGTGACGGGAAAAGGGACTGCAACATGGGTTGAAGATTTTAATATGCGGCTCGAACAGAAATCGGACCCGGTTGAGCCGGGGAAGGTATTTATGTATTTCAGCCGGTTGACATCGTCGGAATCCGGAATTTTTCATCGGTGGGATGAGGGGGATTTAAAACAGCTGCCGTTGGCTCAATGCCGCGTTCAAGTCGTTGATCCGCTATCGTCCGGTCCGGCCGAACTCCTGCCTGAAATTATCCGTTCAGATCTGACTCATGAGGAAGCGAGAAGGGAATGCGGTCTTGCAGGAGTTGAAGCATATGCATCCCGAACACTCAGCCAGCTCGTTGCGACTCTTCCTCCGCTTCAGGGTGCAGACGAAATAAAGGAATCGATCGGTGTCGGAGCAGGGGAAACATTTGCTGAATGTGTTTGCCGTGGACTGCAAAGCAGTTTGGATACAGAGTTTTTAAATAAGCGGTTCAACCAGGAGAAACTTGTGACAGTGCAATTGGCTCAAGTGGAAGATGAGCGCTGCAGGTATTATCTACAAGCGCTGACCCGGCTGCAGGGAGATCCGATCATCGCCTTGGGTGAGGAAATGTCAGGTTTCCCGGTAGTTTGGGCAGGAACGAGCGATGGCTGGTCCGGCGCTGTCGGTTTGAATGTAACGATCGCATTACGGAACGCATTGCAAAAGGCCGTCATGAAAGTCCAAAACCAGACCGTTTGCTTAACAGCTCCAGGTTTAGTGGCATCGCCGGTTCTTGAGGAAGAAAAGGTGGATCTTGTGATTCCTTCATGCGGGGTGAAAGGGGATCCCGAACTGGTACAGTCCGCCATTCAAGTCTTGAAGAAGAACAGTAAGCGAATCCACGTTTTCGAAATGGATCTTGAACCTTTCATGAAGGAAGAAATTGCAGGTGTGTTCGGGGTGTTTTTGCGAGAGGAGGAATCAGGGTGAAAACTGACGTATTGGTTGTCGGGGAAGGAGTGTTGGCCGACCATGTTCATGGGGACCTGTCCGGCCAATATCAGGTGAATCGCCAAACCGATTTCGAGGCAGGAATCCCGCAAACGACGGCCATGGTCCTTCTGCTGCAAGATGCTTGGAATCCCGCTGTCCATGTAAAGGCCGAAGAGGTGATAGGGCAAGCGGGCATTCCATGGCTGAGGGGATTCGTATCATTTGGAGAGGGAATGATAGGTCCGCTGGTGCGCCCGGGTGTTCCTGGCTGTTCACAGTGCGCGGACCAAAGGTATCTCATGGCCGGCCGTGATCGAAAAGAAATGTGGGGAATCCGCCAACAGCTGCAGGAAAATGGGGGGATAGAGCGTGATGCGTCGGCATCCCGAACAGGCCTTTTACAGATGGCCCACTTGATTTGTGCAGAGGTAAGGAAGGTGATGAAAGGAGAACGCGCCCGGTCGGAAGGGCATGTATCATTAATCAGCCTGAAGACGCTGAATGGTTCGTGGCACTCTTTTTTACCAGATCCATTGTGTCAGGTTTGCTCAACATTACCTGATGACTCGAAGGAGCGTGCAAGGATTTCGTTGCAGCCAAGTCCAAAAATCAGTCCCGAAAGTTACCGTACCCGTTCGATGAAGGAGCTGAAAGAAGTTCTGGCCAAGGATTACTTGGATCACCGAACAGGATTCTTGAATAATAAAATGATAGACCTTGTACCGCCATTTGCCGATGTAAGTGTTAATTTGCCTTTGTTCATAGGAGATGAGGGGTCGGCAGGCCGGACTCTCTCATATGAGGTCAGTGAGATGACTGCCATATTGGAGGGATTGGAAAGGTATTGCGGAATGGAGCCCCGCGGCAAACGGACAGTCATTCATGACAGCTACAACAACCTGAAAGATTTTGCGCTCGATCCCATCAGGATAGGGGTACACTCGAAGGAAAATTATGCACAGCGGGATTTCCCGTTTCAACCGTTTAATCCTGGCCGCTCGATAGATTGGGTATGGGGCCACTCATTTTTGCAAGAGCGGCCGATCTTGGTCCCGGAATTGCTTTCCTATTATAGCTTGGGCTGCGGTCATGGATTTGTCTATGAAACTTCCAATGGCTGTGCTCTAGGGGGAAGTTTGGAGGAGGCCATTTTCTACGGCATCATGGAAGTGGTCGAACGTGATTCGTTCCTGCTGACCTGGTATGCGCAGCTGCCCCTCACACGTCTTGATCCTTATTCTGCAAATGACAAAGAACTGGAGCTGATGATTGACAGGGCGAGGGCGGCAGCGGGATATGATATCCATTTGTTTAATGCGACGATGGAACATGGTATACCGAGTGTATGGGCGCTGGCAAAAAACAGGAAACAAAAAGGATTGAATATCATATGTGCGGCAGGGGCCCATCTGGACCCGGTCCGGGCGGTGAAAAGCGCGGTCTTCGAGCTGGCTGGGATGATGCTGACACTTGACGATAAATTGGAAGAGAACCAGGATGAGGTTGAGAAAATGCTGCATGATTCCTCACTGGTACGGAAAATGGATGATCATGGCATGCTGTACGGTTTACCGCAAGCCGAAGAGCGACTGCAGTTTCTACTGGATGATGACCGCCCGATGCGAACATTCGCTGAAGAATACGGGGAAAAGGTGAACCATCCGGACTTGACGGAAGATTTGCAGGAAATCCTTCAGGAGTTTCGCCGCTTGCAACTCGAGGTGATTGTGGTGGATCAGACGACACCGGAAATTGCACGAAATGGATTACATTGCGTGAAAGTGCTGATCCCGGGGATGCTGCCGATGACATTCGGCCATCATCTTACCCGCATAACGGGGCTTGAGAGAATACTGAGGGTTCCGATGGAACTTGGATATGCAAAACGGCCGCTTAAATTCGAACAGCTCAATCCGCATCCGCATCCATTTCCATAAGCGGTGACTTAGGAGGTTGGAGGATGAGTCTAGAGGCATTTTTGCACAATTTGCATTTTGATATCCAAAAGGCAAGTCCGCCGGATTGGGAAGTGGATTGGGAAGATGCACCGCTAACGTATAAGCTTTACCGTGACTTGCCTGTTTTTCCACTCTCACTGGAGGTGCCGCTGACGCTCGAGGGGGGGAGCGGGCCTTCACGGCAGGACCTCGAAGGAATCGGTCATTTCCTCTGGTACGCATATGGCCTGACCCAAGTCAGCCAGGTTCCGAGATCCTCGGAATCTGAGGACCTCATGCAGTCATTCCGGCGTTTTCCGCCATCAGGGGGAGCTTTGTATCCAAGTGAATTGTACGTATACTTGAAGATGGAGGGATTACCTGCTGGCGTATACCATTATGATGCAGCACACCACCGGTTGGTTTTGGTGCGGGAAGGGAATTTTGATTCCTATTTAACAAAGGCTCTTGGTGAATCCTTTGATATGTCAGCATCCTTTGGCACGGTTTTCGTATCGACGATGTTTTGGAAAAACTTCTACAAATATAATAACTTTTCATACCGTCTGCAAGGTCTGGATGCGGGCGTGCTTCTTGGACAGTTGCTCGAAGTGGCGAAACGGTTTGGAATCGCCGCCGGGGTGTGCTTCCAATTTCTTGATCGGGCCATCAATCATCTGCTCGGGCTTTCGGAAGAGGAAGAGAGCACGTATGCGGTGATGCCCTTATCGACAGAACCTTCTTTTAGATTTAGAGAAGAAAGGAGTATGGACAGAAATGTCACCTCGACGGAATTATTGCTGGAATTGACGGAAATTCAGCCTGAACACTATGTTCGTTCGCAGAGGATCAGGGAATTTCCGTTGCTAACTAAACTGAATGAAGCATCCATGATCGAATCCACCCAATCATTCCGGCGGATCCATCCAAAGAATGAGGCGGACTCTGAAGGGAAAATTGTAGCGCTTCCTATCGTGAAGCGGTTGTCCTATGACTTGGCATCAGTTTGCCGGAAGCGATTTTCACCTGAAATGGACTTCGTACTCGGGAAAGTCAGTCAATCGCAACTGGCCGCTCTCCTGCAGGAGGCAACCGCTTCATTCTCCTATCGAAATGACTTGGATGGAACAAACGAGAACAACGAAAATCGCGTTTCCCTCTATGCTTGCTTATATAATGTGGAAGACATACAAGATGGTGCATACCATTATGACAGCACGACACATTCATTACGACAGATACAACCAGGAGATCATCGGCTCCTATTGCAATACGGAATGTCCCTCGATATCATGAATTTTCAGCAAGTGCCGATCTGCATACATGTAGTTGGTGAGCGGGACCATTCCAAAACGCAACTTGGATATAGAGGATACCGCATCCAGCAAATGGAGGCGGGGATGCTCGTTCAGAAATTACTGCTGGCGTCGTCAGCCCTCGGAATGAACGGGCACCCGCTGCTCGGCTTTGATGTGAATATGTGTGATGAACTTTATAAGATAGACGGTCCGCAAAGGAAAACGAGCCTGATCCAAATCCCGATCGGACACTATCTGAATCGCCCTTGGCTGAAGGGGAGTCTGCATAGTTGAAGAAGATGAAACGAAAGCCTCCATTTCATTTGGATGGAGGCTTTCGTTTTTATTTTGTAGTATGGCAGAGTGCAATAATCTCTGCTGAAGATTATACTGAAATAAGAGGTTTTACTACTTTTGGGAATGAATAAGTATATGAAGTTATTAATGCAGTACGCTTTTAACTAAACATTTTAAAGGATGTAGCTTATGGAATGGAAAACGGACAGAAAATCCAAGAAGCCTTTATATAAACAAATAGCAGCTTACATCGAGAGTGGCATTGCTGATGGAACATTTTTATTGGATAAGCCGTTACCATCTGAACGCTTCTTGGCAAGTGAACTGGGAGTTAACAGAAGCACAGTTGTTGCGGCTTATGATGAATTGGAAGCAAATGGGCTGGTAGAACGAAAAAAAGGAAGCGGAACGATGATCAGCAAGGATATCTGGGGAATTACCCGAAAACGTATCCCTAGTTGGAATAGATATATCGAATCGGGTTCTTTTTTGCCTAATATGCCAGTAACCCAAAGAATACGTAAAGAGACGGAAGGGCATAACCTTATTAACTTAGCTAGTGGGGAGCTTTCAGAAGACTTATTTCCAGTCCAATCCTTACGTGAAATCATTTCCAATAGGTCCTTCATTGGTAGCTTAGGTTATGATCACCCTCAAGGCAATGCGGTTTTAAGGGAAACGATAGCCAATCATGTTAAACAGTATAGGAGAATTAACACGGATCCATCTTCTATACTCATTACTTCTGGTGCACAGCAAGCCCTGCATCTGGTGGTCCAATGCTTGTTAAAGCCAGGAGATGCCGTTGTATTGGAAGATCCATCATATAGTTACAACCTTCCCATCTTTCAATCCGCGGGCCTAAGAATTTTTCCTTTATCAGTTGATAAAGATGGCATCAACCCAGAGGATTTACTGGAACTCCATAAAAAACATCGGATAAGGATGATTTTTTTGAACCCTGTATTTCAAAATCCTACAGGAACTGTCCTTCATATCAACCGTCGTAAAAGGATTCTTGAACTTTCATCCGAATATGGAATACCGGTCATAGAAGACGATCCTTATAGTTTAACTTCCTTTGCCGGTGAAGAAATTTCCACTCTTAAATCGATGGACAACAACGGAAATGTTTTATATATAAGCTCTTTGTCAAAAATTGTTGCTTCCGGTTTAAGAATTGGGTGGATTATAGGACCGAAACCAGTTATTGAGAGACTATCCGATGCTAAGCAGCAGGTTGACTTCGGTCATGGCTCATTCACTCAATGGATAGCAAACGATTTTTTGGATTCAGAGTATTTTCCTGCCCATCTTGCCTGCTTAAGGGGGCAACTGGAAAAAAGAAGGGATGCAATGGTTTCGAGCCTTCAACAATTCCTGCCAAAAAAAGTTGATTATTATTCGCCAAATGGTGGAATTCATTTGTGGTGTAAACTGAAAGTGCCATTGCACGAATTAAAGCTACTGGAGGAATCCATCAAAAGGGGAGTCATATATGTTCCGGGTTCAACACTAGGTACAGATGAGGGATACGTACGCTTTACTTTTGCAAGGGAAAATGAGGATTCCATTCACGAAGGCATCAAAAGGTTTGCAGAGGCTGTAAAAAGTTTATAATCATATGGATATTCACGAGAGAGAGTCATGAGGATTCCGTGATTCCAGACTGTAGACAAACTTGTTCGGTTTGCCTGCAGTTTTTTTGTACAATTTAGATGTTGATTTCCACTCCAGGCACTCGCTTTCCGCGGGCGGTCCGGGAGCCTCCTCGGCTTACGCCTGCGGGGTCTCCCGTAGACGCGCTTTTCCCGCAGGAGTCTCGCACCTTCCGTTCCAATCAACTTTGTGTTAACATCCCTTTCCGCCGACTGGCTTCCAAGCCGCATCAAAGCAAGCGCCTGTGGTGTCTCGGCTAGCCAGTAATTCGGCAGGAGTGTCGCAAATTTCTTCAATCCAATTAGGGTTACAGTAAAAAAATCATAAAGACCGGAGCTGTTTATCGACCCAAACCACACAATATTTCGGAGTTAAAGCACTATATTCGACCTAACCACACAATATTCGGCCGTTGAG
This sequence comes from Peribacillus frigoritolerans, assembly GCF_040250305.1. Lineage (NCBI taxonomy): Bacteria > Bacillati > Bacillota > Bacilli > Caryophanales > Bacillaceae > Peribacillus > Peribacillus frigoritolerans. Next base: position 1,035,988 of record NZ_CP158190.1, read on the forward strand.
GCACTATATTCGACCTACCCAGCACTATATTCGACCGTTCACGAATTTTATTCGACCTTCACCTCACTTTTCGGACTTCAATCCTCATTTTGTCTAGAGGCTTATACAATTTAGGTGTTGATTTCCACTCCAGGCACTCGCTTTCCGCGGGCGGTCCGGGAGCCTCCTCGGCTTACGCCTGCGGGGTCTCCGTAGACGCGCTTTCCCCGCAGGAGTCTCACACCTTCCATTCCAATCAACTTTGTTTTAACATCCCTTTCCGCCGACTGGCTTCCAAGCCGCATCAAAGCAAGCGCCTGCGGTGTCTCGGCTAGCCAGTAATTCGGCAGGAGTGTCGCAAATTTCTTCAATCCAATTAGGGTTACAGTAAAAAAATCATAAAGACCGGAGCTGTTTATCGACCCAAACCACACAATATTTCGGAGTTAAGGCACTATATTCGACCGTGGAGGCACTATATTCGACCTACCCAGCACTATATTCGACCGTTCACGAATTTTATTCGACCTTCACCTCACTTTTCGGACTTCAATCCTCATTATGTCTAGAGGCTTATACAATTTAGATGTTGGTTTCCACTCCAGGCACTCGCTTTTCGCGGGCGGTCCGGGAGCCTCCTCGGCTTACGCCTGCGGGGTCTCCGTAGACGCGCTTTTCCCGCAGGAGGGCTCACACACCCATTCCAATCACTATTTATAGGCTTTAGATAGTGACGAAATCATGATCTTTTTCTGTCTTTTTTGTGGAAGCAAGTTAGGTCTGAGTTCCTGCAATACGTGGTATCTTAGCCATTTCTTCAGTGGCGCTTTGCACTTTTTTATGTATATTAACGAAAGAATTCAACAAGTGGATGGTGGAAATTTCACTTAATTGGATGGTCCTAAAATTGGTTGTTCTTTTATTATAGAGAAGTAGGCTTTTTCTAATATATTTACTCATTAAACGTGAAGCGCGATCTACGATGGGAATCGGAATGATTTGAAATGGTTCAAGGAAATAGATAATAATATTGGGAGGCGTTGTATTTGACGATAAGTGTAATATTAGTAGTAGCCATTAGTTTAGTTGCTCTGGTTGGCACCCTTTCATTAACGGGGAAGAGTGATAGTGATTATTCTGCAGCAACGAGAGGGAATTTGTTGAACCTTAGTTATATTTATATTGGTCTTGCCCTTGTATTAACTGTGGGCATCATCTACTTCGTAATAAAATCAGCCTAAGATACCGTGAATGATTATTATAATAGACTATCAAAATGCATAGAAATATTGGCTTAATCGTGATTCATAAGACATACTCTATTTGTGAAAAAATGTGAATTTGTTCACAAATGTGACGAAAATTTGAACGAAAAAAATCTGATAGATGGCTTTAAAAAAATGAAACGTTAATAGAACGGTCACATCAAAGAAAAACTGACCGCCTCTTAAAATAATAATGTAGCGGAGATGATCAAATATGACATGGCCTGTATTGATTTTGACAATTATCTTAAGTTTGCTCAAATTATTAGTTACCTGTCTTCCAACCGATGCAGTGAATTGGATTATGAGTAAATTTAAAATACATTCAGAAGTTAGTGACGCGAATTCAATCATAACCTTTGATGGAAAACGTTTGGAAGGTGAAGATAAAATTCAAGTGCTTAATTATTTTAACGAAGCTAGGTTTTTGAAAAAAAATCATATATTCCCCGGGAACGAGCAATTGTTTTTACATCCAGAGAACAGCGGGACTCCAATAATAATTGATGTAAAAAGAGGAAAAAACGATGTTAGATTATTTGTGTACATTTACAACGACCACGTGGACGTAGTCAAACAGTACAAGAATAAAGTAGTTGCGTATAGTCTTCTTTCCGAGAGCCTTCAAGAACGTTCCATGCCAGTAATAAGGAATTTAATTTAAAAGGAACAAAAGTGAACTGCACCCCAATTGCCAGTAACAGCTAACCAATTGGAGATGCAGTTTTTTTATGATGAATAACAAAGGACTTTCGCTCAGATTCAGCTAAACAAGCAAACTGATAACTTCAATGTACTTTTATTAACGGATCGGCCAAAAGTCAGTCGTTCTCGGTTAATACCTTTAAAGTTTTTTCCCTGATGCTAATCCTGTTTTTATAATCTTTAGCTACCAACTCTGTATATATTAAATCAAAAAGTAAAAGCAGCGGAAGCAATGGAGAGATGTTTTGTCCCATATGCATGCTGTTTTTACTTGTGACCAATAGTGATAGATCGCCAAGCTGTGAGAGCTCGGAATTCTTATCTCCAGTAAAGACCAAGATGCGTGCGCCTTGCTTCTTTGCGATTTTAACTGCAGAAATTACTTCTTTCGTCGTTCCGGAAATGGAAATGCCGATGACAACACTATTCTCGTTACTTAAAGCTGCATCCATCATGGACTGATGGGGGTCTGTAATGGTTTCGACAGTTAAGCCGATACGAAAAAACTTGGACTTGAACTCCTGGGCCGCTATACCTGAACTCCCTATTCCATATACATGAATCTTATTTGCCTTTGTAAGGAAAGATACAGCTTTTTGGATATTGTCATATGTCGTTATATGAAAGGTATTATCGATGATACCTAAGTGATCTTGATACAGTTTAGCGAAATAATCCACCTGCTTGATGTTCTTCATGTTTTTCGGCGTATTTCGGAGATCCACGAACCTTTTTAACTCATGCCTGAACTCATTAAACCCAGAAAAGGCTAATTTCTGGCAGAAACGCGTAATGGTTGCAGGTGAAATATGAAGCTTTTTAGCTATTTGACTGATGGTTAACTGACTTACTTCTTCAGGGCGCTGCAGAATATAATTGGCCAATTCTTCTTCTGTTTTGGTGAACTTGTCCATGCTGCACTCTATGCCATATATGAGGTTTTCTGCTAGATATTCCATGTGATCACCCATTTCGGATTTCTTATCTGTATTTATAGTTTAATGTATCCATTAGGGACGTCAATAACCGGAGGAACGTTTGCAGCAATTTGAATCGAACAAAAGACCCAAACTATTGCCAGTCTGGGTCTTTTCATTACTATGTGCCATTTTCTATTCTTGGATAGCGTCCACGAATCTTTTGGTGATTTGCTGCGGCCTGGTAATGGCACCGCCCACCACTACAGCATGGACATTCATATCCAATACAGAGCGGGCGATTTCTGGTGTAATGACATTTCCTTCCGCGATCACTTTAGCTTTGTTCACTGCTTTTACTATTTCTTTGAGGACAGCATAGTCATCCTGATATATTTTCTGGCCGAGAGTTTCGTTCGTATACCCGTATAAAGTGGGCGCCACAATGTCGAATCCTAAATCGTCAGCGTATTTGGCTTCCTCAATGGTGGATACATCCGCCATTAGTAGAACATCCGGATATTTTGCTCTTATTTCACTGTAAAACTGCTTTAGCGTTTTACCGTCCGGCCTTACCCGGGATGTAGCATCCGTCGCAATGATTTCGGCTTTGGTTTCCATCAATGCATCAATTTCGGCCATGGTGGGAGTGATATAGACATCGTTTTGTCCATACACCTGTTTAATGATCCCTATGACTGGAAGGTCCACATTTTTCTTGATTTCCATTATGTCAGCTACAGAGTTTGCGCGAATGCACTTCGCACCGCCTTCTTTGGCAGCAATGGCCATGCGTCCCATAATAAAAGGGCTGTGCAGCGGCTCATTCTCCAATGCCTGACATGATACAATTAAGCCTTTGTGAATTTTATCCAGCACTTGTTGCATGTTTAACACGTCCTTATCGTTATCTATGTTCTCAATGACCCAAGTATTCTTCCACTTCATTTTTGATGATCGTCACTTGGGGACCGTAAACTATTTGAATGCCATTTCCTTTTTTTACGACGCCTTTTGAACCGGTTTGTTTAATGACGTCTTCTTTCACCAATGATTCATCCTTTACCGTGACACGAAGACGGGTTGCACAGCAATCGACTATATCGATATTATCCTGTCCGCCTAATCCATTGACGATGGTCTGGGTTCTCTCTGATGCCGTTACTTGTGTAACAGCGGCCTGTTCATCATCTTCACGTCCGACCACTTTCAAATTCTTCTTCCTGATCAAGAATTTAAAAGTGAAGTAGTATAGGAAAAACCACGGAATGCCGACGAGAAGTACATACAACCAGTTTGTTTTACTGATGCCCTGGAGTATCCCGAATAAAGTAAAATCAATAAATCCTCCAGAAAAGGTTTGGCCGATCGTTATATTGAATATATCTGCCATCATGAAGGCAAGTCCGTCAAACAAGGCATGAAAAACATAAAGGATCGGTGCGACAAATAAGAAACTGAATTCAAGCGGTTCGGTGATGCCTGTTAAGAAAGAGGTCAAGGCAGCTGAAAGAAGCAAACCGGCCACGACTTTCTTATTTTTAGGTTTAGCGCAATGATAAATGGCCAATGCCGCGCCAGGCAGACCAAACATCATCGTGATGAACCGTCCCGACATGAACCGGGAAACACCCTCATAATACTTGACGGTAGTTGGGTCGGCCAATTGTGCAAAGAAGATATTCTGGGTCCCGCTGACAAGCTGCCCTTTAATCTCCATCGTTCCGCCTAAAGCTGTCTGCCAGAAGGGAAGGTAGAAAATATGGTGCAGCCCTAACGGCCCGAGCATCCGTAATATGAATCCGTAAAAGAAAGTCCCGATCGTACCTGTGCTCGTTACCAGCGCACCTAATTGGTTTATGAAAAGTTGGAAATAAGGCCATACGATAAAAAGCACGGCTCCAACCAAGATGGACGCGAAGGAAACGATGATCGGAATGAAACGTGAACCCCCGAAAAACCCTAACACTTGCGGAAGCTGAATTTTATTATATTTATTGTGCAAAAGTGCGGCAACGATACCTACTACGATACCGCCAAACACACCGGTCTCCAGAGTCTGGATCCCGACCGCCATTCCTTGTCCGGCACCTGCCAAATTCTCTTTGGCAAGTTCCCCGTTTATTTGAAGCAGTGCATTTATTGAACTGTTCATGACGAAGTAGCCGATCATGGCTGCCAATGCAGCGGTCCCTTTATCCGACCGTGCCAAGCCTACTGCAACACCTACGGCAAAAATAACCGGCAAGTTGCCGAATACGATGCTTCCTGCAGAACTCATGATCGTGAAAATGGCCTGCAGCCAAGCAAAGTCTAAAAATGGATAGGCCTCAACTGTATTTGGATTGGAAAGAGCACCGCCAATTCCCAGCAATAAACCGGCCGCTGGCAAAACGGCAATCGGGAGCATAAAAGATTTACCGAACTGCTGCGCTTTCTCAAAAGCTTTCTTCATAATGATTCCTCCCTCATTTAACGAGCCTTTGATACTCTTTATTTTTTATCGCTCTATACTAGCTATATTAAATCCCCGTGAGAGCGTTTTCAATGCGATGAAAGGTTATATCAACTGTTTTCAATCTTGTGCTTATTTCTCTGAAAAAGTTTTCATTAATAGAAGGTGCTGGATTGAATAAAAAGTTATATGAATATATTGAAATCTTTATTGCTTATTTTTATAATTCGTGTATTGGTGAGTAAACGTACTATTTAATAAGAAAAAACATTTTTTTTATCCAAAATCCGAATATTATCTTGTGCAATCAAGAAAAAGTATATATAATTACCTCAAACGATAGTTTGGCAGGTGATAGTCATCTTACCGATAAACGCTAACGAAACGAAGAAATTGCTTTCTCATATGTATAATGAGGTATCGAAGGAATTGTTCGGCTTTGGTACGACGCTGCTGAAGGTTACTGTTGAGCAGAATGTGATTACATTTCAGGCCAAACATCGACGTGCCCCGCGCTCTGAAGCTTTAGAAGGGGAAGTTCCCAGCCTGAAGCAGGAGGTTGACTTCCATATGTCCCTGCTTTATAAAAAGAAACTGAAACAAAAGTTGGAAACGCAAACGAATTGGGATATCGAAGCTGTCCTGAGGGATTATGACTCAGCGACGCAGCTGGCATTCACCAATATAGTATTGAAGGAAAAAAATATATAATCATATAAATGGATTTCCCTTCGGATTTATCTGGAGGGGACGCCACTAGAGAACCAAATGATAAGTTTTATCTTTGTTTACAAAGAAAAGACAATCTTGGGTAGAATTTCAATTCTATTTAAGATTGTCTTTTTTTACATGTAAATCAGTAAAAAGGAAATTTTAAACAATATGAACTTGGAGGTTTGGATGATGAAAAAAATATTGATGATGTTATCACTTTTCACATTAGTTTTAGCTGCATGCTCTTCAAAGGACAATGGAAAGGAAAAACCAGCCAAATTAGTCGTTTCCACTTGGGGATTCGCCGATGATTTCTTCCGTCCTGAAGTCTATGAGCCATTTGAAAAGAAGCATAATGTAGAGATTGTAGTTGATTCAGGAAATAATGCAGATCGATTGAACAAAGTACGCCAAGCGAATAGCGATGTGGATGTTATCTATTTATCCGACTACTATGCACAGCAGGGCATCGATGAAGGGTTATTTGAGAAAGTTGACTACAGCAAAATTCCGAATATTGATAATATATACGACAAAGCAAAAGCACCGAATGGCGAGGAGTTTGGACCAGCCTATACCATTGCACAATTTGGAATTGCCTATAATCCTGATGAATTGAGTAAACCGATCACTTCTTGGAAAGATCTTTGGAGCAAGGATTTGGCAGGGAAGATCACGATCCCATCCATCACATCGACAACTGGACCGATGTTTTTGGATGCCGCTTCAAAAGTTAGCGGAAGTAAAGAGTTCAATGAAGATAAAGCCTTCGATCAAATGAAAAAGATCATGCCGAATGCGGTTAAGGAATATGGGCAAACATCAGAGTTCGTCAACATGTTCTCGCAAGGGGAAATCGCTGCAGGCCCGATCATGGAAATGTATTTTGGCGATTTACAGGAAGCCGTTCCTAATGCTAAGTTCATTTCCCCAGAAGAAGGCGGCTACGCAGTGATGAATACGGTGAATATTGTTAAAGCCAGCGATCAAAAAGAATTGGCCGGCGAATTCATGAATTACATCTTAAGCAAGGAAGTTCAGGAAAAATCAGCAAAAGCGAAAGTGGATTCTCCTGTCAATACGGAAGTCAAGCTCTCTAAAACGGAAGCGAAAGGCTTAACCTATGGAGATGAAGTCATTGACAGCCTGCGTGTATTGGACATGAAGTATGTTAATGAAAACTCTAAACAATGGATCGATCGTTGGAATCGTGAGCTTACACACTAAGGAAAGAGATGAGGTGTGCTTGATGAAGAAAAAAATGATTCTTGATGTGGATACTGGAATAGATGATGCGATCGGGATCATTCTTGCTGTTAAAAGCCGTCAATTCGACATATTGGCGGTCACAACAGTCAACGGGAATGTATCACTTGATACGGCCACATTGAATACATGCAAAATATTGGATTTATTGAGTGAACAGGACATTTCAGTCATAAAGGGGGCAGATAGCCCAATTATCAGGAGGCCCTTTTTTGAACACCGGATCCATGGCGAAGACGGGATTGGCGGAGCCTTGAAGGATGTGCCGGTCAAAAAACAGCCTGATGATGGATTTGCTTCTGATTTCATCATCAATTCCATTTTGAATTTTCCTGGTGAAGTGACGCTTGTCATGACGGGACCTCTTACGAATTTGGCATTGGCGGTGAAAAAATGTCCGCAAATCACCAAGCTTGTTAAAGAAGTCATTTTCATGGGCGGAGTTATCAAAGGGGTTGGCAATGTGACGCCAACCTCTGAATATAACACGTATGTCGATCCTGAAGCAGCCAAAATCGTATTACAGGCGGGATTCGCATCCATCACGCAAGTTGGTCTTGATGTCACGAGAAAGGTTCTTTTGGGTGAAGAGCATATCCAATTGATTCAAAACCATGAACTTGCTGACTATATAAGGCAAAGTACATCAGATTATCGGAAAAGGTATTTTGAACGTAACGGTATATGGGCATGTGCGATGCATGATCCATTAGCTGTAGCCATTGCTTTGCAAGAAGATCTTGTCACCAGAGAAGAATATTATGTGGATGTTGAAACAAAAAGCGAGCTTTGTGACGGACAGATGGTTTGCGACTTTCAAAATAGGCTGATGAAGCAGCCAAATGCGCATGTTTGTCTGGACGTCGATGCGGAAGCGTTTTTCGACCTGTTCATTCGCATAATCAATTCATAAATAATACGAACAGGGGGTTCCGAGGTGAAGAAACGCTATCTATACCTGTTGCTGTTACCAGGCGTTCTATTTTTAACGATTTTCATGATCATTCCGATCCTAATGACGATTGGCACAACCTTTTTTAATGAAAGCGGCGGTTTTTCCATACAAGGATATCTCGATTTTTTCCAAGACCGATACTTTATTGAAATTCTGCTGACGACACTTAGGGTGAGTCTGTTCACGACAATCATTTGCATTCTATTAGGATTTCCAGCAGCTTATTATATTTCAAAACTGAAACAACGAAAAAAAGCCATCATGCTTTTGCTGACGATCTTTCCGCTATTAACAAGTCCTGTTGTTCGTTCATTCAGCTGGATGGTGATCATCGGTAAAAACGGTGTGGTGAATAAATTGCTTATGGGCATGGGCTTGATTGAAAAGCCGCTTGATATTTTGTACACGCCAACTGCCATCATCATCGGGTTGGTCCATTTATTCCTGCCATTGATCATTGTGACGCTGGTGGGTGTGATGGAGAACATCGAGACTGACTTATTAAAAGCGGCGGAGAGCCTTGGAGCATCAAGATTGGCAGTATTCTCAAAGGTGATCATTCCGCTTTCGGTTCCAGGCTTGGTCATTGGCAGCATCCTTGTTTTTGTAGGAAGCTTCACAGCCTATACAACGCCTGCTTTATTAGGCGGGAAACAGCGGGTCATTTCGACATTTCTTTATCAAAACGCAATTACATTGAACGAATGGCAAGTGGCATCGATTGTCGCTACGATAATGATTGCCGTGACAGTTCTTATCATATCGATCATGAATGGTTTGGCAAAAAAATTAAATCCAAAGGGGTAGAGGTGTATGCAGGAAAAAAATCGAGGATTGGCCCTGTTTACATTCCTAGTGTTCCTTTTTTTACTAGGGCCTTTGCTTATCATATCCGTTACGTCATTTGAAGGCGGAAATATTTTGAAGTTCCCGCCAGAAGAGTTTTCTTTAAGATGGTACGAAAATATTTTTAACGTGGAAATGTTTTTGGTCGCTTTTAAAACGTCCATCCTTGTTTCACTGGGAGGCAACCTCTTGGCACTGTTACTGGGAGTGCCGGCTGCCTATGCATTAAGCCGGTTTGATTTCAAAGGGAAAAGCGTGATAAATGCCTTTTTCGTTTCTCCTATATTAATACCGGGAATTGTGCTTGGTTTTGCGTTTTTACGTTATATTGTGGGGACTTATCAGCTACCGATTTATGCGGCCCTGTTTGTGGGACATACTGTTATCATGCTGCCGTTCATCATCCGTGTGATTTCTTCAAGCTTATCAAACTTTGACTTTTCCATCGAAGAAGCGGCGGAGAGTCTCGGAGCCAGTAAATTGGGCACATTCTTTACAGTCGTCCTCCCGAACATAAAATCAGGAATTCTGGCGGCAGTCATGATCGCCTTCTTGGAATCCTTCAATAATGTCGACATTTCCGTTTATATGACAGGCCCTGGGGTAAGTACGTTTCCGATTCAGATGCTGACGTATGTGGAGAACTACTTCGATCCTACCATTTCGGCCATTTCCGTATTGCTCATGTTCATAACGGCTTTCTTCATGTTTATAGTAGAACGGCTCATGGGATTGTCTTATTTCACAAAACGATAAAGGAGGTAATGATGGGTGGCTTTATTCACTTTACAAGATATATCTGTAGCATATAACAAACAGAATATATTAAAAGATTTCAATCTCGAGATTGAAAAAGGGAAGCTTGTATCCCTACTTGGCCCGAGCGGCTGTGGGAAAACGACGACCCTGCGTTTAATTGCCGGGTTTTTACAGGCGAACGAAGGGAAGTTTTTATTCAAGGAAAAGGACTATACGAAAGTGCCCGTCAACAAGCGGAATTTTGGCTTTGTGTTCCAAAACTATGCATTATTTCCGCATTTGTCGATATTCGATAATATTGCATTCGGTCTCCGTCTGAGAAAGAATTCAAAAAGTGAAATCGAAAAAAAAGTAATGAATGTGCTCGAAATCGTTAATTTGAAAGGTTTTGAAAAGCGATATCCCCAAGAGCTTTCCGGAGGGCAAAAGCAGCGGGTCGCGATTGCCAGGGCGCTGGTGATTGAGCCGGACATCCTCTTATTTGACGAGCCATTGAGTAATCTTGATGCCAACTTAAGGGTGAATATGAGAGTCGAGATTCGCCGTATCCAACAAGAGCTGGGGATTACGACGGTATATGTTTCGCATGACCAGGAAGAATGCTTTTCGATATCCGACCAGGTGGCGATCATGAATAAAGGGATCATCGAACAGCTTAGTGATCCTGCGACCATTTACAAATATCCTGAAACCAAGTTTGTCGCTGACTTCATCGGCTTCAAGAACTTCATTGACTTCGATAAGCGGACGGATCATGACGGTAAAATCGAACTGAACAAATCTGGATACTCATTTGTGCTGCACAAGGATCCGCAGATGACCAATTCAACGGGAAAAATAGGCGCCATCAGGCCGGACGATCTGTTGATCAGGGAAAAAGATAACACGGGAACTGTTCAGGAAAATAGTTTATCTGGCCGAGTCAAGGTAAGTACCTATCTTGGAAGAAGCTATCAATATGTCGTTGAAACGCCAATAGGGGATTTCACTGTGAACAAGGAAATGGCGGAATCCTATCGGACGGGTCAGGAAATCATCCTTGAAATTCCGAGAAACCAGATGGTGCTTGTTGACTAGCTTAGGAGGGTAAGTTATGCGAATGGATATGCTTGTAAGAGATATCAACGTGTTTAACAGCTATTTTAAAAGATTCATTAAAGGGAATGCAGCCATCAAGGATGGAAAGTTCTATTATATTGGAGAACGTGAATTGGATGCCTTCGAGCCGGATCGAATCGTCGATGGACAGGGGAAGTATATGGTTCCAGGTCTGATCGATATCCATCTCCACATTGAAAGTACAATGGTGACGCCTGCGACTTTTTCCTACGGGTTAATCAAAAATGGCGTGACGACGATCGTGCCGGAACCGCATGAAATGGCCAATGTTTTCGGCATTTCCGGTGTGAAGGAAATGATCAAAGCAAGTCAAGATTGCGTAGCGGATATGTTTTATGCCATCCCGAGTTCCGTTCCAGCCACATCGATGGAAACAACAGGCGGTTCGATCGAAATAGATGATATTGACGAATTGATGCAAACGGAGGACATTATATGTCTCGGCGAGATTATGAATTACTATGAGGTCATAACCGACCCGGATTGCAAAACGAATAAGATCTTGTCCCATATCCGTTCCCGTTATCCTGATCTGATCATAGAGGGGCATGTTCCAAAGCTGCTCGACTTGGACTTGCAAAAGATTATAAATGCCGGAGTGAATTCAGATCATACACACCAGACCGTGGAAGGGATGGATGCGAGGATCGCTGCCGGGATGTTCATTGAGATTCAAGAGAAATCAATGACTGAAGAAGTGATGAATTACTTGAAGGAAAATCAGGTGGATGAACATTTCTGCTTTGTCACCGATGATGTCATGACCGACTCTTTCCAAAAAAGGGGACATCTTAATGTCCTTTTAAAGAAAGCAATCCAAATGGGGATGACTCCGGAAAAAGCCATTTATGCATGCACCTATACACCTGCACAGCGGATGAGGATGTATGACCGCGGCGCCATTGCACCTGGAAAAACGGCAGACTTCGTGCTGCTATCGGACTTGGAAACATTTGAAATTGAACAAGTATACAAAAATGGTGAGCTAGTTTATGAATCTTCACGTCCATATGTACAAGAAGTGAAGGAAGAACAATTTCCTGAGCATTTCTATCAAAGTGTGAAGCTTGCGGAACTTACCGAAAACGATTTTAACATCACGATCCCGGATAGGCTTGAAAGCAGCATGTGCCGGATCATAAACGTGCAGAACGGTTCTACTTTCACATCTGAAACCCATGATCGTATCGAAGGGAAGAATGGTCAATTAGGCTGGGAAGAAAGCCCTTATGGTTTAATCGCCACATTCGAACGATACGGGAAAAACGGTAATCGGGCGCACGGGTTGATCACCGGCGATGTATTGAAGCGTGGAGCTGTCGCCACAACCTATTCGCATGATAACCATAACCTTCTGGTGATTGGCCATAATAAGCAGGATATGATGATTGCCGCTAACGAAGTGATTAGGAAGCAAGGGGGAGTCTGCTGTGTTGAAGGTGGCAAGGTCTTATCGATGATTCCTCTTCCGGTAGGAGGGATTCTTTCCGAAGAGACGATGGACATCGTATCAAAGCAGGTTCAGCACCTGACAGATGCACTTAAATCGTTAGGCTACGAACATTATAATGTCATCATGTCATTAAGCACCTTATCGCTTCCTGTCAGCCCGGCTCTGAAAATAACCGACCATGGATTGATCAACGTGAACAAAGGGAAAACAGTCCCTCTCATAATGAGTGATGAAGCTTAAACCGAAAAGGGGATTATCCAATGGATAATCCCCTTTTCTTAATGACTTACCTGGCGTCAAATGTTAGCTGGACTTGTTTATTTTCAAATAATTACCATTAAGGTAAATATATGATAAAATAGAGGGACAACTGAGGATAGAGTGGTAGGTCACGCTTTGCTTTTCCATCTAATGATAGATTGGAAAGGAGGTGACCGCTTGATTCATTTCTTATTGAACTTGATTACAGATATGGGTAAAGAGATATTTGTTGCTGTAGCAACCAGTCTTATCCTGTCTATGTTCGCCAAGAAACGGAAAAAGAACCACTCATCCTCCCAAGATGGCAATGGTTCTTCTTCTGACGATTAATTAAGTTAGTTGTGACCAACCACTCTTGCTAGTTGTCAGCCTCATGTTAGCGCATGAGGCTGTTTTTAGTTTATGTCAATATAAGGATAACATACCCCGATTTTAAAGTAAATATTCAGACAATCAAAATACTGAAGCGTGAAAATCTTGAACTGGATGCATTTTTTTTCTTGAATAGAATGATCCATCACATCACCTCTTTTAATAAAACTTTGGAAAATGGCAAAAAATGAATTGACTCTTTCTTACTGATATGGTATGTTAATTCCAATCTAAGAAAAGGTGTGGTGTTTTATGTCGGGAGTAGGTATCAACTAATTTAGTTGAATAAGGTATTTAATCACTGATATGTCAGTGGATTAAGTATGCCTTTTTTCACAGTGCAATTCTGCATTGTGAATACCTACCTTAAGACTGCTTCCTTTTCCATAAATCGTGTAACATGCAGGTGTTACGGCGAAAAGCATGGTGGGATTTGTCCTATCATGCTTTTTTGTGTACGCAGGTCTATTCGAGCTGCCCAATTTGTTATCGATTTTAGGTACTTATCTATAGATAAGGCCGATGCCCGCAGGAGCTTTCTACTCAAATGGCTTGTTCATTTGTAAAGGTAGGGGGACCATTGCGGGCATTTTTTGGATTCGGGAATTTTAATCACTCACTCATTCAAGGAGGATCATTAGATGAATACAATGACTTATGAAAAATTACAATATATCCAACTCAAGGAAATGGTCAAAAACCATTGCGTAAGCGGTTTAGGAAAAGCATTATTGGATCAGCTTAAGCCGAGCAGCAATTTGAAGGTCGTTAAAAATCGTTTGAACGAGACTACGGAGGCAAGGAATTTACTGAATGCGGAAAGCCATATTCCCTTAAAAGGCATTTCACATATTGGCCTCCATATCGACAAGCTGGAAAAAGGTATGATTTTGGAGCCGTCAGAGTTAGTGGCGATAGCGGACTTCTTAAGAGGCTGCAGGAATATCAAGAAATTCATGACCGATAAAGAGTTCTTTGCACCGACACTGCATTCCTATGCCCGCTCCATGACTGAATTCAGGAGCATTGAAGAGGAAATCCAATTCACCATAAAGGGAAATGCAGTCGCTTCCGAAGCAAGCAAGGACCTGAAACGGATCAGGAACCAAATCATCAAGACAGAAGGTAAAATAGAGGAACGGCTGAATAAGTTCTTGAAGAGCGGAGCCAATAAAGAGTTCATTCAGGAATTTTTCATCAGTAAAAAGGATGATCGCTACACCATCCCGATCAAAGCCTCCTATAAAAATCAAGTGGCCGGAACGATCGTGGAAGTATCGGCAAAAGGGGCTACCGTGTTCATTGAACCTGCCTCTGTTACGAAATTGAATGTAGAATTGGCAAGTTTAAAAGCGGAGGAATCGATGGAAGAGTATCAACTTTTGGCCACATTATCCGGAACGGTTTTCGAACAGCTGAAACCGATCAAGATAAACATCGAGTTGATCAGTCAATATGACATGATCTTCGCAAAAGCCAAGTTCAGTAAAAGCATGGATGCCATCGAACCGAAAATCAATAATCACGGTTATATTAAATTAACGGGCTGTAAACATCCACTATTGCCGCAAGACAGCGTACCTTTGGATTTTGAAATCGGTAAGGACTATCGCAGCTTGATTATTACAGGCCCTAATGCCGGGGGGAAAACTGTCGTCCTGAAAACGATCGGCATCCTTACATTGGCTGTCATGTCAGGGCTGCATGTTGCAGGGAAAGAGGGGACGGAGCTTGCCGTCTTTGACCAGGTATTCGTCGATATCGGTGATAATCAAAGCATGGAAAATGCACTGAGCACGTTTTCATCACATATGAAAAACATCTCGGAAATCATGGGGGCAATAACCAATAACTCCTTGCTGCTGTTCGATGAAATCGGGAGCGGAACGGAACCGAATGAAGGAGCTGCTTTAGCGATTAGCATACTTGAGGAATTTTATCAGAGGGGCTGCATAACCGTTGCGACGACCCACTATGGTGAAATCAAGCGCTATTCGGAAATACACAGTGATTTCATGAATGCGGCCATGCAATTCAACAGTGAAACACTTGAGCCAAAATACAAGCTGTTGATCGGTCAATCCGGGGAAAGCAATGCCCTTTGGATAGCTAAAAAAATGAATGTCCGTGAAAAGGTTCTGCAAAAGGCAAAGCTCTATATCGAAAATAAAGACTACGACTTGGAGCGTGTCCCGGAAGGTAAAATCAAAAAAGCGAAGCCAGCAGCCGTTCCCAAAGAAGCATCTTATGAATATGAAGTCGGTGATAAAGTGAAGGTAAGCGAACTGAATGGATATGCGATCGTTTATAAGAAAAAGGATTCCTACAATAATGTCGTCGTCCTTTTCGAAGATACCTTCAAGGAAGTTCATGCCAATAAGCTCGAGCTTGAAATAAAGGCCGTCGATTTATATCCTGAAGGCTATGATCTCAATTCTTTATTTGTCAGCTACAAAGAACGGAAAATGAACCACGACTTAGTGCGGGGATCGAAAAAGGCGTTAAAGAATGTAGCAGCGGATATTCGGAAGAAGCTTGGTGAATAAACAGGGTTGGATTTTGAAAGGGAAAAACAAATCCTGATAATTAATGAAATTGTAATAGCGGTTGTAATAACCGTGTTCCACCCAAAAAGTTAGACATCGGCAGGGTATGAGTTCTGTATTAGCAGGGCTCATACCCTTTTTTGATTACTTTCTCGTGTGGATAAACCCGTTCTAAAAAGGGATACATAATATGAGAGTACTGTTGTTTAAATAGTATTACAAGAAAAAATTTTAGCAGTATGATCATTGTTAGGTGAGGAAAAAAGTTTGCGGTTTTTTGCAGCTTGAGTTACAATCAATTACGGATATTAAAAGTCTGTAATAGTTTTAATTATGAGGTGCATCAATGAAGTATTCAAAGGCAACCAATTATGCACTACATACAATGGTGCATTTAACGATGGAACCAAAAGGTCAGACGGTAAGCGTGGATCAGCTGGCGTGTATGCAGGATTTGTCTCCGACGTACTTGTCGAAGATTTTGACGAAGCTTGTGAAGGCTGGATTAATTGAATCAGTGCCAGGGGCAAAAGGCGGCTACAGTATTTCACGCCGCGCGCAGGACATTTCGTTTCTGGATGTTATTGAAGCGGTGGAGGGTCAGTCGGTGCTGTTCAACTGTGCGTTTGACCATGAAGAAAGCGATTGTTTAATTGAGCGCGTGATGATCGAGGCGGAAGGCAACATGAAGAAAGAACTGGCTGGACGGACCATTCAGAGCATTGCGGAGCAGAGTAAGGAGACAAAAAAAGAAAAATAAATTTTTTTACACAAATTAAGGATATTAAGGGTCTATAATAGATTTTATAAAGAAGGAGTGTTTCATGTGTTGGATTGTGTAATTATTGGCGGAGGACCTGCTGGACTGAATGCCGCGTTGGTCATGGGGCGTGCTGGACGGAAAACAATTTTGTTTGATGAGGATAAACCCCGAAACCAGGTGACGCAGGAGTCGCACGGATTTATCACACAGGATGGGGTAAAGCCTTCAGAGTTCAAGAAGCGGGCAAGAACGGATGTCCAAAAATATCCGTCTGTCTCCATTAAGGAGGAGCGGGTGGAGATTATTGAAAAAGCCCGTGGTGTGTTCCGAATTCAAACGAAAGGCGGAACGGATTACATGGCGAAAAAAGTGCTTCTCGCAACAGGTCTTCGGGATGTTTTGCCGGAGATTCCAGGTATTCAGAGTGTGTACGGAACGAGTGTTTTTGGCTGTCCGTTTTGTGACGGCTGGGAAATGCGGGGCCAAGCATTGGCGGTGATTGCAGAAAATGAACGGGCTTTTCATATGGGAAAACTGCTGTCAAACTGGAGCAGTGATGTAATGGTGTTTACAAATGGCTATCACGTGCTTGATGAGGAGAAGGATATCTTGGCTAGGCAGCACGTAACAGTCGTGGAAGAAAAGGTTGAAAGTCTTAAATCGAAAGGAGGGAAGCTGACATCGATCCGGCTGCAAAGCGGACAGGAAATCAAAAGGGAAGCAGGGATTGTGGTGACAGACTTGGTGCAGTCTGCTCCTTTTGCGGAGCAGCTCGGCTGTGATATCACTCCAAACGGCGGGATTAAAGTGGATTCATTTGGACGAACAACTGTTGAAGGAGTATATGCATGCGGAGATACATCACTTAGCACGCCTTCCCAACTGGTGATTGCGGCGGCGGAGGGCAATAAAGCGGCGGCTGGAGTCATCATGGATTTAGTTGAAGCTGCATTTCTTTTGGAAGCATAAAATCCTTTTTTAAAGAAAGAGACCATTTGTAAAGGAGAATGAAGTATGACGGAAATCTGGGAATCAAGTTTTATAGACAATCAAATGATGTGGGGATTTGAACCTTCAGACTCCGCAATCTTGACAAAGGACTTTTTCCTTGAAAAGAAAGTTAAGGATATATTGATTCCAGGTATTGGATATGGAAGAAATGCCAAGGTTTTTACTGACAACGGAATACATGTAACAGGTATCGAAATTTCAAAAACAGCGATTGAATTGGCAAGTAAAAATGGGCTTAATCTTAATATTTTTCATGGTTCAGTAACCGATATGCCTTTTGATAATAAACTTTATGATGGGATATTTTGTTATGCTCTTATTCACTTATTGAATAATCGTGAGAGAGAGAAGTTTATTAAAGCTTGCTATAATCAGTTAAAGCCAAACGGATATATGATTTTTACTACTATTTCAAAAGAAGCCCCAATGTTCGGTAAGGGCAAACAACTGGGTAAAGACTATTTCGAGATAATGGAAGGGATGAAAATGTTTTTTTATGATCCTGACTCGATTAAACAAGAATTTGGAAAATATGGGCTGATAGAGTTTTCGGAAATTGTTGAGCCCCATAAGAATATGGAAAATAAACCTCCATTTAAATTTATAATGGTAAAATGTCAAAAGGACTAGAATGGCTTTATCCATAAAAAGGGCATGTTTTGATCAAGCATTTTTTCAACACATGCTCTTTTCTATTTGCTCTCGATTCTTTATTTGTCGGCTACAAGGAAAGGAAATTGAACCATGACTTAGAACGGGGATCGAAAAAGGCGCTAAAGAACGTAGCAGCGGATATCCGGAAGAAGCTTGGTGAATAAACAAGGGTGGATTTTGAACGGAAAAACCAAATCCTGATGACTCATGAAATTGTAATAAAGCGGTTGTGAAAAAATGACATCGGCAGGGTATGAGTTCTGTTTTAACAGGGCTCATACCCTTAATTTTGTCTTAATTTCTCGTGTGGAGAAAGAGAATTAGGCTATAGACGCAGATATGAAAGGTATTAAACAATTAAAAAATGTAAAGAGGGAATTTTAAGTTTAATAACTATTAAATTTGAAAATATTCAACAAATGAAGAAACAACAAAATCAATTAGAGATGAACGATAAAATAATAAAGGGTACTAACAACATTTCGAAAAAGGTTGTTAGTATCACCAAAATATTTAGCTTCTTACATCTTTTGAATGATCAAACATCTTTAAAATAAAAATTGCACTTAGAAAAAGTACTGGAATTCCTACAACAAAGTAATAAATACCTTTGGGCATATACATATCAAAGAAATATAAAAATAATACTACCCAGAGAAATAGGACAATATATTTGATTGATTTTTTCATTTTTGATCAATCATCCTTTAAATTAATAAAAGTCTATCCAACCATTATTAGGCCTCTTATCTCTTTTATCAAGTGGTTTTGCCAACAATAAAAAATATCCTTTTTTCTACAATAAATATTTTTTTTAGTTGGTGGGTTCCAAAAATGAACAGTACAAATTCAGAATTGATACAGGCCATTGTTTTTCGAGATACCTTCAAGGAGGTTCATGCCAATAAGCTCGAGCTTGAAATAAAGGCCGTCGATTTATATCCTGAAGGCTATGATCTCAATTCTTTATTTGTCAGCTACAAAGAACGGAAAATAAACCACGACTTAGAGCGGGGATCAAAAAAGGCGTTAAAGAATGTAGCAGCGGATATTCGGAAGAAGCTTGGTGAATAGTACGATCATCAAAAATGCAAAAAAGCCTCTCTAAAAGGTTTCAGTTATTAGATCTAAATTTAAAAAAGTAGATTGGAACGGAAGGTACGAGACTCCTGCGGGAAAAGCGCGTCCAAGGGAGACCCCGCAGGCGCAAAGGCGTCGAGGAGGCTCCCGGACCGCCCGCGGAAAGCGAGTGCCTGGAGTGGAAATCACGTTCAAGTTGTCTATGTCTACAGTTTGAAGCCTCTCTAAATGAGAGGCTTTTTTACATTGTATTGCCAAAATTCTCTTTTATTGAGTTCTTTTACTTCTTTCATGATATAGATTAATTAATTCTGCATTTTGCTCATTCATCTTTTTCACATTCTTATTAATCGTTGCCAATTCCCATAGTACGGCTAATCCAAAGATTAGTATAAGCGTTAATAAATCCATCGTTGCCCTCCTATTGATGTTTTGTACCTTTAATTAAATGATTCTTTTCAATTTCCTTGGATTCAATTTCTCAACTTGGGAAGGCAAGTTTTTTCTTTGATAATAATTGTTTTGAATCAATGCATATATGACTAAAAAAGTTCCCAGTAATTCGAATGATGATAGTGGTTTTCCTTGGATAAAAACGATGATCAACGTGGTTATTGGAACTAAATTGATAAATAGGATTCCATTGATCGGCGTTAAAAGTTTAATGCCTAAATTCCAGCTTAAAAGGGCTATGGCACCAGGGAAAATAATCATGAAAATCATCTCGCCATAAATGGATTGCATAACCTCTGCTGTAGGGACAGAAAGGCCCATTGCAGTTGCGAGGAATGTTATGATGGCTGATACTGCAGTTCCTAAGATGCACGTTAAAGTCGAATAGCGAAGTGTTGACCATCCATTAAATTGGTTGCCGCCCATCGTATATATAACCCAGCCTATAACCCCGATGAGGATGAAAAGGATAGGGATGAGGCTATCTTTCAATAAAAATACGAATGATATATTGCCATTGGTAATGACAAGAAAGGCCCCTATCAAGGCAATGAACATGCTGGCAATGGTATATTTCATGGGCCTGGCATTTTTGAAAACCCACAGAATTAAAATTGAAATCATGGGCATTAATGATTCCATGATGGAAGCAACAATTACCCCGTTATGTCCCAGTAAGTCTTGACCTGCGAAAATGAGAAAGTTGTATACAGTGAACGCCATCGTTCCAAAAAACAATAATTTCTTTCCTTTCCCTTCAAGGCTAAATGACTTCTTACCCTCTTTAATTAAAAGTAATATCCCTAAAATTACGCTAACAGCTAAATATCGCAAAAAAGAGAAATAAAAAGGATCAATATACATTAGTGCCCTTTCTGCAACTGGAAACATCGCTCCCCAAGAAATGCTGGCTGTCAAACATAAAAGTGCACCGATTAAAACTTGATTTTTTTTCATAAAAGCTTCCCCTCAAAAATAATGATTGATTAAATTCCTATACACACCTTATGATAAAGTCATTATCATGTAAAATGACTTAAAATGAATATAATCATCATTATTAATGATAGTTGAGAAAGGGGGTCACTTTTATGGAAATGCGGGATTTGCAAATATTCCAGTGCGTCGCTAAATATGGCAGCGTAAGTAAGGCGGCTGTTGAGTTGAATTACGTCCAATCCAATGTAACGGCGAGGATTAAGCATTTAGAGCAGGAGTTACGGACGCCTTTATTCAATAGGCATAAACGCGGCATGTCTTTAACTGCAGAGGCCAGAAAAATGCTGGAGTATGTAAACAAAATTTTGCTTGATGTGGAAGAACTCAAGCAAGTATTCCTGGATAGTGAAAGACCTACAGGGATATTGAACATCGGTACAGTTGAAACGGTCAGCGATCTTCCCAAGATTCTAGCTTCTTATCATAAACAGTATCCAAATGTCGATTTATCCATAAAGGCGGGGTTAACAGAAGACCTGATTAAGGATGTCATTGAACACAGGCTGGATGGCGCTTTTGTTACAGGACCGATTAAACATCCGCTCATTCAGCCATACGATGTATGTACAGAAAAACTTGTATTAGTTACAAGAAATGAAACATTTAACCTTGAAGAAATCATAACAGAACCATTTTTAGTATTCAGTCAGGGGTGTGGCTATCGCTCCAAACTGGAACAATGGCTGAGGGAAGAAGAAGTGATGCCCAAAAGGATCATGGAGTTCAATGTATTGGAAACGATCTTAACCAGCGTAACACTCGGCCTTGGCATTACCCTCGTTCCACAATCAGCGGTAAATCACCTAACAGCCAATGAAAAAGTGTACGTGCATGCAATTCCGGAAGAATACCGCAATATCTCGACTGTCTTCATCCACCGTAAAGATGCTTATATGACAAACTCGATGCAAAGCTTCTTGCAAACGATTGAAGCTCATCATGAAAGCCGATCTAAGCAAAATCCTGGAACTACTCCTGAGCTGATATGAAGGAAGGGGGAGCAGCATATCGCTTTATATAGAATGATAGAGGATCGCTGAAACCGTCGATTATTAGGCTGCGAAACTATTCATAAGAAGTAAAACATGGGGATACTGGGACAGCGATATAGCATAGTAGGGTATTTATTATTGCTTCGGTTTCCTTATGCTTGTCGTTTATTTTCTAACGTTAACTTGGAAAAGTATTTGTGAATTATTTAGACAAAAGCCAACGATTTCGTTGGCTTTTTGTCTGTACGATCATTTCAATTTTCATACATTCAAATAACCTTCTTAAACTAAACTGGTAGTTTAGCTATAGAAAAATTGTATTACTTTTCATCAATTGGGAAAAAATATAAATAATAACAAGAAGGAGGGAACAGAGATGGAAGTAAATATGAGTGTTGAAGAAGTCGTGAATCAAATTTCTGAATTAGTAGAAAAAGAAGGGAAGCCACCTCGAAAGAAAGAGGTAAAGAAGTCAGATCCGGAGTTAATGAAGAATGCATTGTATTATTTTCCCAATTGGGATACTGCAGTAGAACATAGCATTGGATCTTAACCAAAACATATATTTTTCAATTAGTACATATAAGGCAAGGGAAGTTATGAAGGCCGCCAATTGGCGGCCTTTTGAACGTGCGGTTCTTTACATTATCATACATTCAAGCACTCCTATTCAAACTATCTATCGAATAGTTTACTTAAATAAAGATATAGACGCATCAAAGTGAATCAATTTCATATTTTCCTTTTCGGAAAGAGTGGAGTATCAATCGTTTTTAAGACGATAAAGTCTGATACTTCAATGAAGCACAGTGTAACTTTTTTACATATGGGACCGTATAATAATTTGTTAAAACACATGAAAAGAGGGTTCCAATGAAAAAGATATTGTTGATTTTGGCAGCCGTTTTTTTGGTAACAGGACTTAGTGCTTGTAAAGAAGTCCAGGAGGGAAATGAGGAATCTCCGCCAATTTCAGAAAAGCCAAATGATAATCCTAAGCAAACCGACGGGCAAGATGAAGATACTCCAGGTGAATCGGTCGATGATCCGGCAAAAGATCGGCCAAATACGAAAACAGATATGATCATATTAGAAGGTATGGAAGAATCATTCCAATTCACGCTTCATCATAGTCAGGCATTGGGATTCTCAACCTACATCGTGGATGACATGGTCGTTGAAGAGGCTAGTTCTGGTGAAGGAGATGCAATGATTGTTTTTGCAAATTTTGCAGGCAAGAGAAATGAGGACGCCAAAGTTCAGATATTTTCCAAAAGTGAGGGTACGAATGCGACAATAGAAGAACAGGCGGAGTTTGCGAGGGAAGTTGTGATAAGCAACGACTTTGAGATAAAACAGCGATCTGATAATTCGCCTAACCGATTTGATTGGTCTGAGGTGGAATTTGACATTAGTCAGAAGGGCAGTAATTATTCCATATTGGGTACAGTGTCGGTTTTTCAACATGGCGACCGCGTTTACTATGCGATCGTTCAATACCCGGAAGAATATGAAGAAGGCTTCATACCGCGAGTTGTAAAAATGTTTGATGATATCGTATGGTATGAAGCACCTTGATAAATGAGTATCCGAAATTGGGTACACCATTTTAACAGAGAATGGTAATATATTTGTCCAAAAAGCGGGGCATAAGAAGGAATCCTGTTGAACGGTAGGAAGCTAGTTTGTCTACAGTCTGAGAGCAGCTCTTTTGCTGCTCTTTTTTCTATGATAGGATTGTCTGCTTTATTCAGATTAAGAAGGATAAATGATTGGGTTAGAGAATAATTAGTGATAGGATTTCGAAAACGAATTTGATAGAAAATAGGTGAAGCAAGTGGAGTTGGATACATTATATAAGACATATCGACCTTTTCTTTTTTCCATCGCATACAGGATGCTCGGATCGGTTACCGACGCAGAAGATATCGTTCATGATTTATTCCTGCAGCTTAAGCTTGATACCGACGAAATTAAGGACATGAAAGCATATCTTGCGAAAATCACGACAAATCGCTGTTTGAATTTTTTAAAGTCAGCCCGTAAGAGAAGAGAGGTTTACACAGGTCCTTGGTTGCCAGAACCTCGGGTAAACGAAAAAGATCAGCCTCTAGATAAGGTCGTAACGGATGAAACGGTTGCATATGCCTTCCTCGTTTTGCTGGAACAGCTTTCACCTGTTGAAAGAGCGGTTTTCGTGCTTAGGGAAGCATTCACTTACAGCTATGAAGATATCGCCGAGATGCTGGAAAAGAATGAAGTGAACTGCAGAAAGATCTACAGCCGTGCTAAGCGGAAATTACAGAATGATAGGCCCGTCCATCCTGAGGATACGAAACATGTTGATCTTTTGGCAAAAAAATTCATAAAAGCATCTGCGACAGGAAACTTTGAGGAGTTTTTGGATCTCCTTACAGAAGATGTCGTGCTTGTTACTGACGGCGGAGGAAAAGTGCTTTCTGCATTAAATCCAATTGTAAACAAACAGCGCGTATCCTCCTTTCTTAAAGGAGTTTCTGCTAAAGGAGGCTTCATAGGAGAGCTCCTTCCGGTGATGGTCAATGGTCAGGAAGGAATTTTGCAAATGAAAGAAGGAAAGCCTATCAAAGTCATCTGCTTTGAATTAGATCCAAAACAAAAAAATATCCGCAAAATCTTTATTGTCACCAATCCCGATAAATTAAATCATATTCCTGTAATAGATTGAGGGCCCTCTTTTTTGGATGTCACAAATCAAACCGCTATATTGTCTTATAAGTGGAAACTAAAAAGATTATGGAGGAGATAGACATGGAACAACGGATTAACTACATGAAGACAAATCGTGAAGTGGTCAAATTAATGATGGGTTTGGAGGAGTACAAGAAAACAACGGAAATCGATAGCACATTAATCGAATTGATTAAAATTCGCGCGTCTCAAATCAATGGCTGTGCGTACTGCTTGGATATGCATACAAAGGATGCCCGGGCAATGGGTGAAACGGAACAAAGAATTTACTGTTTGAGTGCTTGGCGTGAAACACCATTTTATTCTGATTCGGAAAGGGCAGCGCTGGAATTGACGGAAGCGGTCACGGCCATTTCTGCAAACGGTGTACCGGATGAACTGTATGAGAGGGTCCGCCTTCATTTTGATGAGAAACAATATATCGATCTCGTTACCATAATCATCACGATCAATGGCTGGAACCGATTGGCCATTTCAGCCCAAAACATACCAGGGGACTATAAGCCTGTAATGGAAAAATGATTTTGTTATTAAAACCCCTTGTATGGCTACGAGGGGTTTTGCTTTTTATTCAGACCTAAAGTTACTATAATAAGCGGTTTTCAATCTTTATTTCATTAAGAATTTCATACAATTTATTTTCATAGTACAAGCTGATTAATTGTGATCTGGAGGTAACATCTAGTTCTTCAAACATTTTATTTACATAGTTACGAACTGTAGAAACACTTATATTCAGATTATCAGCTATTTCTTTATCTTTGAGACCTTGTGTTATATTTTTTATTATTCGCAATTCAACTTCATGTTGTTGTTCCCTGGTGATTATAGATGATGTATTTGTTTTTATTATCTCTTCTATTGATAATTTCTCACGATACACATGTAACTCGTAGGAGATTTGATTAGCGAGCATTTCAGAAATCATTTCGAAATTCCCATTATCATCCTTTGTGATTATACCTATATACCCTTGCAATTCCTTACTTTTAATTTCAAGAATCGGGGAAGATATAACACTAAAATCTTCACCGGAGATTAGGTTTTTGGTTTTTACGGTAGTATTTTGCAATGAACTTAAAACAAATGCATTATTTTCAACAGATTCTTTTATAACCAAATTACATATATCTTTATGTTCAAAATTACTCTTAGAGTATAAAACATTTAGCTCTTTATCAAAGATAAATATAGTAGTTTCAAAATTAAACTTGAAATTCTTAATACTATTCAATACTTTTTTACTGATATAAATGATTTGATTTTTCAATTCCATATTCATACCTCATACTTGTCCCTAAAATGATATACCCTGTTTACTCTCCTCTTTTCACAATAAACTATTTTACCTTATGATTGGTTCCAAAAATGACGATTGCTATTTCAGATATGATACGGCACGTCGGGTTTGGATTTTATTCAATTGCTAACTTATTTACACAGAGTATTGATGAAATTCTAAAAATAATGCTTATACACCCATCTCCTAACCTAAAACAAAATTCGACAAGGATTTCATGGCTGGTGTAAGATGAATGAAAAAGCCAGAAAAGGGGTGAATGCTTTGGTTGATTTATTACCGTCGCTGTTTGAAAAAGTGGGGATCATCGTTATTGCTGCATTCCTGCTTTCTTATATGAAACCCTTTCGGCAAATGATAGGCCATGAACATGAAATGTCGAAGAAAATCATGTTTATCGCGCTTTTTGGAACATTCGGCATCATAAGTAACTATACAGGAATTGAAATCGGAAACCATGCCATGCCAGAGGGTGATTGGCATGCTGAGATTGCTCCCGATAACGCGATTGCCAATACAAGGATCATGGGCGTGGCAATCGGCGGTTTGCTGGGGGGACCATTTGTTGGGTTGGGAGTAGGTTTGATTGCAGGGCTTCACCGTTATTTTCTTGGGGGTTTTACGGCGGGGGCTTGTGCGGTCGCCGCGATTTTGGCTGGAGTCTTATCGGGTTTTTTGGGAAAAAGGCGCCGAAAGCATGGGACGATCACCCCTTGGTTTGCGCTGCCCATTTGCATGGCATTGGAAGCGATCCAAATGGGCATCATCCTGGTGACTACGAAACCATTTGAAAGGGCGTGGGAGCTCGTACAAGTAATCGGCCTTCCCATGATCATCATCAACGGGTTCGGGACTTTATTATTCATGCTCATCATTCAGTCGATCACAAGGGAAGAAGCACGGACGCGGGCCGTACAAACGAATCTTGCGTTTTTGATTGCAGATCAAACATTGCCCTTTTTCAGGCAAGGTCTTAATCAAACTTCTTGCAAGAGAATAGCCGAAATCATCTTGGGGCTGACTGAAGCCGATGCCGTGGCCATTACCAATGAACATAGCGTGCTTGCCCATGTTGGCGCTGCGTCAGATCACCATGTCCCTAAGGTGGGAATAGCGACAGGTTTAACGAAAAAAGCCCTTGAACAAGGGAAAATAATCGTGGCCAAAACAAAAAGGGACATTTATTGTTTTCATGATCAATGCCCATTGCAAGCGGCCGTAGTCCTGCCGTTGCAGGTCCGACAGAAAACGGTCGGGACTTTGAAGATGTATTTCAAGCATCCGGATAAATTAAGCCAAGTGGAACAAGAGTTAGCTGAAGGCTTGGCAAAACTATTTTCCACTCAATTGGAACTCGCTAAAGCAGAAATGCAAACGAAATTATTAAAAGATGCTGAAATTAAAGCATTGCAGGCACAGGTCCATCCTCATTTTTTATTCAATGCAATCAATACGATATCCGTTCTATGCCGGACGGATGTCGAGAAGGCAAGAAGTTTATTGCAGGAGCTCAGTGCCTTCTTTCGCTCTAATTTACAAGGAGCCCGACAAATACTGGTGCCGCTAGAAAAGGAATTAGAGCATGTTAACGCATATTTATCGCTGGAGCAGGCGCGTTTTCCAGATAAATATCATATCGACTATCGCATTGAGCCAAGGCTTAAGGAAGTTCTCATCCCTCCATTCACATTGCAGCCACTTGTTGAGAATGCGGTACACCATGCATTTCCACATGTGAAAAACAAAGGTCAAATCATCATCCACGCATACTTTAAAGACGATGCGATGCGCATTGTTGTGGAGGATAACGGAAAAGGGATTCCGAGCGGGAGAATAGATGAATTGGGCATGCATGCTGTAGAATCGGCTAAGGGTACCGGAACGGCCCTTCATAATATCAGTGAACGGCTGGAAGGGATTTATAAAGGTCAGGCCAGCCTTTCGATCGAAAGTGAAGCGGGACACGGAACAAAAGTGAAAATATCAATACCACTCAACGAAAAAGGAGCATATGGCAACGATGATGAAAGCATTTATCGTAGAGGATGAACCACTGGCAAGAGATGAATTGAAATATCTATTGAAGAGAAGCAGGCAAGTTGAAGTCGTGGGAGAGGCCGAGGGGATAGAAGATGCCATGAGGGATATCTCCCGACTTAAACCTGAACTTGTCTTTTTGGACATTGAGCTTGCAGATGGCAATGGCTTGCATTTGGCTAAGCAATTAGCGGAACTTGACCCCGCACCATCGCTCATTTTTGCGACCGCTTATGATGAGTTTGCCCTCCAAGCCTTTGAGTTATATGCATTTGATTATCTATTAAAGCCATTTAATGAAAAAAGGATACGGCAAACATTGGATAAGCTCATGAAGCAGCATCAAATCGGGAAAGACGAATCCGGGACAGCAGCTCCCGCCAGCCGAACCGCGGTGGAACAGACAGGTAAATTGGCTGTAGTGATAGATGATCGGATCGTTTTGATCGACCGGGATCATATTTTGTTCATAGGACTCATGGAAGGAAAGACGATAATTAAAACCAGGGAAAATGAATATAAAATCGGCGACCCTCTCATCGTGCTTGAAAGGAAGCTCGATAAGCGCTCATTTTTACGGGTGCATCGCAGTTTTATCGTGAATGTCATCCATATATCCGAAATACAGCCTTGGTTCAACTCGACTTATAATCTCATTATGAGTGACGGATCAAACATCCCGGTAAGCCGGACGTATGTGAAGGAGCTAAAGCAGCTTATCGGTTTTTAAAAATTTTCATAATTCTGCATTTTAGCTTCTTCATAATGCAATCTATCCCTCGATATCTGCATTATAACTTGAAAACCCATTGAATTCGCTTTCATTGTGATATCATTTTTTTACGATGTAAGTAATAGAGGGGGTTCAAATATGAATGCGGTTACAATTGTCATAGGCTCCATTTGTATATTAATGATTGCCTACCGTTTATACGGGACATTCATAGCACTAAAAGTATTAAAACTCGATGATTCCAAGCCGACTCCGGCCCATAAATTAGAAGATGGAAAAGATTATGTTCCAACAAATAAATGGGTGGCATTCGGTCACCATTTTGCAGCCATTGCAGCGGCTGGTCCTTTGGTGGGGCCGATCCTTGCTGCACAATTCGGGTATTTGCCAAGTTTATTATGGCTTTTGATCGGGGCTGTAATCGGGGGGGCTGTTCATGATGCCGTCGTGCTTTTCGCGTCGATGCGTAAAGACGGCAAATCCCTTTCGGAAGTTGCGAAAGAAGAACTTGGACCTGTTGCAGGCTTCTGTACAGGACTCGCTATGCTTTTTATCATCACGATCACGATGGCAGGGCTTTCAATGGTCGTTCTGCATGCTTTGGAAAACAATCCATGGGGGACGTTCGCTGTCGGTATCACCATTCCGATCGCCATGGGTGTAGGGCTTTATCATAAAAAAACCGGCAACCTGAAAGGGGCGACAATCGTCGGGTTCGGGCTCATCATGGCCGCAATTTTACTTGGGCCGAACATTCAAGGTACGGCACTTGGCGACTTATTGACACTTGAGGCGAGCACCCTTGCCATCATTTTGCCGATTTATGCTTTCTTCGCTGCCGCATTGCCTGTTTGGCTGCTGCTGGCACCTCGTGATTACTTGAGTACTTTTATGAAAATCGGTGTATTTGCCGCATTGATTATCGGTGTTTTCGTAGTGAATCCAGAAATCCAGTTTCCTGCGTTTACCGAATTCATTAATGGCGGGGGCCCGATTGTAGCCGGTCCTGTTTGGCCATTCATTTCAATAACCATCGCCTGTGGGGCGATTTCAGGATTCCATGCATTTGTCGGATCAGGAACAACTCCAAAAATGTTAAACCGTTGGAGTGATATCAAATCCGTTGGTTTCGGAGCGATGCTTGTGGAATGTGTCGTTGCCATCATGGCATTGATTGCTGCGGTTTCGCTGCAGCCAGGAGATTATTTTGCGATTAACTCCACACCTGAAGTATTTCAAACATTAGGCATGGAAACCGTACACCTTGACGAACTCAGTGAAGAAATCGGCATTAATCTGGAGGGACGGACAGGCGGGGCAGTTACACTTGCTGTCGGCATGACCTATATTTTTACCGAAATACCCTTCTTTGACAAACTGGCTTCGTTTTTCTTCCAATTCGTCATCATGTTCGAGGCAGTGTTCATATTAACCGCAATCGATTCAGGGACACGTGTTGCCCGTTACTTAATCCAGGACTTCTTCGGAGAGTTCTATAAACCATTAAAACGAGTCGACTGGTTGCCGGGGAACATCTTCGCCAGTGCGTTAGCCTGCTTTATCTGGGGATATCTGCTCTACTCTGGGGACATCGGTTCGATCTGGGCACTCTTTGGCGTATCCAACCAGCTCATGGCTTCGATTGGACTCATCATCGGTGCGACCGTCGTACTGAAAATCGCAGACAAACGCTGGTATATATGGACATGCCTCGTACCCCTTGCCTACTTATATGTAACGGTTAATGTAGCAGGGTACTGGATGGTGAAAAACGTATACCTGAACCCGGACTCTGCAGGATTCAGCATCTTGAACGGAATATTATCGATCACCATGTTAATCCTAGGCTTGATCATTCTGGTTGCCGCCTTGAAAAAATGGCGGGAGCTTTGGAAAATCCCTCAAGCAGAACTATTGAAAAGATCAGCATGAGCATATAAAAAATCCGGGCGGAAACTGCCCGGATTTTTGTTCGTTGCAATGCCCTCAATTAAATTAAGACACCAAAACCTGAAAAAGGAAAGTATCAATAACCCCAACTTTGTTAATGATAGCAAATGAGGAGGTGTGATAAGATGGCAAAAGATGTACTATGTGAAGTGAATAATTGTAAATACTGGGATTCTGGAAACAAATGCAGTGCAGATGCTATTTATGTTGTCAGCCATAAAGGGAACCAAGCATCAAATAGCAAAGAAACGGATTGCAAAACATTTGATCCAGAAATTTAAATCATCCGGGGTAACCATCAACTGGTTACCCTTCTTTCATATTTATTATTGATAATAAAAATCATTTTCATTCAAGATTATAGAAATTCATATTATTTTTTCTTCATGAAAAGGATATTTGGGCGATATATACGTGAGTTTGATGGATATAAACGTGAGATTGAGCGATAAAATCGAAAGTTTGGTCGATATATACTTGAGATTGAACGATAAATCGAGAATTTGATCGATATATACGAGAATTTGAACGATATTCTCAAGAATTCGGACTATACT
This sequence comes from Peribacillus frigoritolerans, assembly GCF_040250305.1. Taxonomy (NCBI): domain Bacteria; kingdom Bacillati; phylum Bacillota; class Bacilli; order Caryophanales; family Bacillaceae; genus Peribacillus; species Peribacillus frigoritolerans. The sequence continues at coordinate 1,066,859 of NZ_CP158190.1, forward strand.
CGTGAGTTTGGCTGTTTTACTCGTGAATTTGCTCGATTTACTCGTGAATTTGAGCAGTTTACTCGTGAATTAAGCAGTTTTACTCGTGAATTCACACATTACTCGAGAATCGCACTTTACACGAGAGTTTGCAGATTACTCGTGGGTTTGGCTGTTTTACTCGTGAGTTTGCGCGATTACTTTTGAAATGGTCAGCCCATCACCGATTGGAATTAGCATTGATTCCAATTGAGGGTGATTGGCCACCTTTTCATTGAATGCCTTCATAAATGCAGTGTAATGTTTAGGTTCAGCATCCGGATCTGCGACACTGCCCCTCGCAAGTACGTTATCCATGACGATTAAAGCACCCGGTTCTGCCAGTTTAATGCAATATTGCAGGTAATTTTCATAATTGTCCTTGTCAGCATCTATAAAGAAAAAATCAAATTTCCTGCTATCATGAGCGAGTTTTTCAAGGCTTTGCAATGCTGCTCCGGTCATATATGATACTTGATTGCCAAATCCAGCTTTGGATAGATTGCGATAAGCTAACTTTGCGTATTCCTCCTTTAATTCAAGGGAAGTTAATTTTCCTTCGCTGCCGAATCCCCTGGCAAGGCAGATCCCGCTATAGCCCCCAAGAGCGCCTATTTCCAAAACATTTTTAGCTCCTGAAATGGATATAAGCATGGTAAGAAGTTTTCCGGATGAGGGGGATACCGATATGGACGGCATTCCGTTTTCTTGTATGGACGAAATGACTTCTTCCAAAAGGGCATCTCCGGTATAAAACACTGAGTCGATATAACTGTTAATTTGCTTCATTCGTTTCCATTCCTTTCTCATTGGAAGTTTCCTTTTCTTCACTTTTCTTATCGGCTGCTTCATTTTCTTGTATTTCAAATAATTGTATGAACTCGTTGATTAATATATCAATTGCTTTCAATTCACCGACTAAGATTTGATTGATGGATTGAAACTCTGGTTTATCTAACTGTTCCATAATGGTTGAACGTTTAAGATTCATCATCTCTAAAAAAGCAATTGCCCTTCCGCGGCGAAAAGTTTTGGGGCCACGATGGTGTGAACCATGGTCTTTATGCCTACCACCGTGATGTCCATCTTTTTTGAATTTTTCATCTCTCATTTTATGACCTCTTTCTGTGTATACGTTTGTATACATTTTTTATCTTGTGTTAAATGTATACATATGTATACTCAATGTCAACTGATAATCGAATAGAAAAATTAAAATAAAAGTTTGTCTAAGTTGTGAAATCGTTATTTAGAGAGGCAAAAAAAACTCACATTTGCAAATAGACCGGTTTGTATAATCAGGGGCATCGGGATAGCGGTCATGGTTTCGCTATTCTCTGCGAAGCAAAATGGCTACTTGACTGATATGGCAAATGATTTACCGGCAGCTGCTGCCTCTGGTTCATCACTTGTATTTAAAATTAGTTTGATTTTCGCCATCGTGAATGTGGTGCTTTCATTGTTCATGAAAAAACCGAAGTAACTAAAATAAAAAAACAGATCACCTTTCAAACGGGTGATCTGTTTTTATTATGTTTGAACTTTACTAAGTAAATCTAAAAGCTGCTGTTTTTCCGTCGCATTCAAGTTGGCAAACTGTGATGCCTGAAAATGCTCTTGTTTTGGAACGACTTCATGAAAAAACTCTTTTCCTTCCTCAGTCAATGAAAGGTATTTTGTCTTCCATTCCTGTTCCCGTTTAATCAATCCCAACTCTTCCATTTTCCTTAGTAGTTGAGTGATATTGCCTTTCGTCACAAAAAGCTTGTTTGCCAGTTCTTGCTGAGACAATCGTTCATTGGAACCCACTTGAACCAAGATATCGAATTGGGCTGCCGATAGATTCCATTTCTTTAAATGTTGATTGGATTCCCGGATACTCTGGTTATATATCCGTGTGATCCGGAACCATAACATTAAACCTAGTCTTTCCTCATTATTAGATGTGGAGGGATGCATGAATGTCACCTCATACTTTCTTTGTTCCAATCAGTTTATGAATAAACCAATTGTGTGTCAAATGCAAAAATTTCCAGCTTTCAAATGAAGAAACCAGTATTATCGTTTGATACTGGTTTCTTTGATCCCTTTATTATGTAGTCGTTAGTTTAGCGTAGATGATAAAGAACAATGTTAATTCGGCTATTATCACAATATTCGGTACCCCGACAAACAAATTAAAAATAAAAAAGACGGCTAAAATCCCTAAAAATAACCCTAAATGATATATTTGCAACCGCTGATGCTTATGTCTATATTGGTGGAAAACAAATGTGGCTGACATGAAATAAAGCAATACGGAACCGAAAACAAAATAGAGGATAAATGAATAATGGACTTCATGTAAAAACAATAATCTGATGGCTGCTGCAATCATGCTTATAGACATTAAAATAAACAGGTGACCGTAAATGATGATTTGGCCGGAAGATTGTACAGACTTGTCGACTTTTTTATCCATGTTATCGAAATATTGCCACCACATAGCTATTATCAGGGCAAATGAAATGATGGAAAAGGCTATCGAATCCCAATTTCCTTGTTTAGGTTGAATTACCGCAAGCGTGCTGACAAGAGCTTCCCCAAAGAGAATGATGGTAAATAGACCAAAGCGCTCCAACAAGTGGGCCGTATTTGTAGGAACCTTTTCTAAGCACTTTCTCCCAAGGATCGGGACAATGATATCGATGAGGATGCCCAAATACAACACAGCATACCGAAGCCAAGAATCAAAAAGGACGGAGAATAATGAAATGACGATTCCAATCCAAAAATACTTTCCCAAAAAGAGTGCTGCCTTTTTTCGAAATCCCTCTTCTATCCGCTGTACAACAAGATATTGGATGGCAGTCACGGCTCTCAATCCAATATAACCAATTAAAAAAGAAAGATAATAAGGATCAAAATCAGCAGATAAGCTTGATGTCATGATTAGGACAAAAAACATTTGCAATATCAAAAATAGCCGTTGATGAAATACATCCTTTCCAAACCGGTTAATAAATATGGTTTGCCCTACCCAAGCCCACCAGATAGGAATAAAAATCAACACGAACTTTAATAAATACTCTGGATGGATATATCCATCTTCAACATGCAGTAAAACATGAGTTGCGCCCGCAACGGCCGCCACAAATAACAAATCATAAAAGAGCTCTAACCATGTAACTTTCTTTTCATCCATTTCCGCACTCCTCCCAACGCCTTATAGGTTATAGTATGTTTGAAATATTCAGAAAATGGAAGGGGTCCAATATAACTTTGAGGTAAGATATGAATTTCTTTTAACCCAATATTAAGTTAAGCCAAATTTAGTAAATACAAGCGTGTAATTAGGAATAACGTCACTATTTTAGTTTTGGTATATTATGGTACTATAGGAGACAAACAGGGAGGGAAGTAGATGACCAGAACCATCGGCCTTATTTGCGGCAGTTTACGGGAAAATTCTTATAATCGAATCATTGCTCAATCATTGACAGATATGGTTGATTCGTATCAATTTCGCTGGATCGAAATTAATGATCTTCCGTTGTTTAACGAAGACTTAGAAATAAGTGGGCTTCCTGAAACAGTGACATCATTTAAATCAGCGATCCAGGAAGTCGACGGTATCATTATCGTAAGTCCAGAGTACAATTCTGGAATGCCAGGCGTATTAAAAAATGCATTGGACTGGGCATCAAGACCTCGGGAGTCCGCTGTTCTTACCAAAAAGCCAGTTGGCCTGATTGGAGCTACTCCTGGAGGAATGGGTACTGCATTTGCTCAAATGCAAATCAGGCAAGTACTAGAAGCCATGCAAGTTCATGTTCTTCCATTTCAAAAAATGCTGATTTCGCAAGTACATAAAAAGATTGATTCAGATCGGAAAGTGCTTACTGACGATCAAACAAAACGTTATCTTGAGCGTTATTTACAACAATTCATTCATTGGATCGATCACACTCCAATTATAGATTAATCAATAAAACTTATTATATATATGATTGACAGGTTATAAGTTTTATAGATAAACTTATAGCAACAGTCAGTTAAGTTATAAACTGACTGGAACCAATGAAGGAGTTGGGGGGATTTTCCCTACATATGAACTTTCTTCGATAGCTTTTAATAAAAGGAGGACTTTAAAAATGTCTGATCTCTATTCCCGTCTTTCCAAAGATGATGCTGCCGTTCTTCTGGTGGATCATCAAACCGGTCTTATTTCCGGGCTAGTGCGTGATTATGGTGTTGATGAATTCAAGAACAATGTTATGGCCCTTGCCAACACCGCTAAGTTTTTTGATTTGCCAGTCATTTTAACGACGAGCTTTGAAAACGGACCAAACGGACCGCTCATGCAAGAATTGGAAGAACTTTTTCCTCATGCACCAAAAATAGCTCGGCCTGGACAAATTAACGCATGGGATAATGAAGATTTTGTTAAAGCAATCGAAGAAACTGGAAAAAAACAACTCATCATCGCGGGCGTGGTTACAGATGTCTGTGTTGCTTTCCCGGCACTTTCCGCTCTGAACGCTGGTTATGAAGTATTTGCCGTAACTGATGCTTCTGGAACAGTCAGCAAACAGGTAGCTGATGCGGCTCTAGCGCGTATGGCCCATGGCGGTGTGCAGCTTATGAACTGGTTTAGCGTAGCGTGCGAATTACAACGTGATTGGCGCAACGATGTCGAAGGTTTTGGTGCTTTACTTTCCAGCCAGCTTCCTGGTTATCAAAATATCATCGGAAGCTATAGGGGAGCTCAGCGCGACTTTAGCAAGCAGATTTAGAGATGACGCACCGATTGAATAAAGAGGGGATATTTGTTCCCTCTCGGACTGTAGGCAAGCTCGATGAAAATCGGGTTTGCCTACAGTTTTTAGTATGAGCACAATTTGTCCGTCCAGGCACTCGCTTTCCGCGGGCGGGGTCTCCCCTAAATACACTCCTGTTCCAATCTTTTAAAACAAAATTTGGTTATCCTTCATGATTTTTTTATTGTTTTATATGGGACGAAACCATATTGGATTGAAGAAATTTGCGACACTCCTGCCGAATAACTGGCTAGCCGAGACCCCACAGACGCTTGCGTCGAGGAGGCTTGGCAGACAGTCGGCGGAAAGGGAGCGGATTTCTGAAATCAAGCTACTTCTTCTTGAGGTTTTGTAAAAATATGAACGTTGATTTCCCTTTCATTTTGATTAGATGAAAGCTAGGTTTAGCCCTTTAAAACGGCTCATTTCAATCCCTCAGCTTCATCTCCGATTCCCTTTTATACCTCGGCCTCATGACCTCACTCGCCTCCAAACTGTATAAGTACACATCTTCCAAATATATCCTGTACTGAAAACTGATTACCTGCCGTATTGTGCACAAATGTTTAAAGAGTATATTATTGTGCAGTATATATGACAACATTCGGACTGAGAAACGCTACATTTTTAATAAGAAGTGAGATATCGTAGAAGCAGGGAGAGGGATTGAGAATGTTTTTAGATGAAAGAAGCGCCAATTTACTAAAACTATTACAGCATTCGCCCATTTCAAAAATGAAAGAACTTGAAGCCCAAACAGGTCTGACGAGAAGGCAAATTCAATATGGATTGAGCAAAGCGAATGACTGGCTCCAATTTCATGGATATCAACCGATTCAATATAATCGTGAAATGGGCTACTCCTTTTCTGAAACAATCAGGGATGAAGAATTGAATGTAAAACTGACAAAACGCAATTATATATTTTCAGAGACAGATAGGGAAAAGGTTTTTTACCTCATGATCCTGTTAAGCCAAGAAGAATTGTCCGTCTATCATTTCCAGACGATCACCGGGGTTTCGCGAAATACGGTGCTGAAGGATTTAAAAAGACTTAAAGAGAAAAACAGGGACATATCGCTCAAGATCCAGTATTCCAAACAAGATGGCTACGTGTTGATTGGGGAAAGCCGAACAAAGAGATATATCATTGAACATCTCGTGCATGATGTACTGAACAGTCCCAATAGTGATTGGATCATGGAGTGCATATGGAGAAATCATGAAAAGCAAATCAGTTCGATCCGGTTACAGCTTGAAAGGGTCGAAAGTAAATTGGGCATCACCTTTACGGATGAACGGCTTCATGAACTGAGCTATTTATTTCTATGTACAGATCAGCTCATAGGAAAAGGGGAAGAGTTACAGGCCGACGAGAGCTGGGCGCCGTTTGTTGCGACGGAGGAATACAAACTGGTTGAGGAAATGACCAGAACGAATGCGTTTCAATCAGTATGGAGCGAAACGGAAAACTTATACGCAACCCTACATTTACTGAGCATGAATCGAACGAAGGATATTTCCCCTCTTAAGGATGATGAAGTCATTCAACACCTTTTGCAGGAAATCGTGGAAGAGTTCGAGAGGCTGGCATTTGTTCACCTGAAAGACAAAGAGCAGCTATGCCAACAATTATATGTTCATTTTAAACCGGCATATCATCGCCTGCGGTATGGTCTCCCGCAAATGAATCCGATGACGGGACGGGTGCAGAAGGTCTATCCCGAACTGCATCATTTGACAAAAAAATCCCTGTGGGTGTTGGAGAAAGAGATTGGCTGTCCAGTATCAGAAGAAGAAGTGGCCTATTTCACGATCTATTTTGGAGGATGGCTGCGCAGGCAAGGGACCACATTGGATGATCGAAAACGGGCGATTGTCGTATGCCCGAATGGTATTGGCATCAGCAATATCCTCATTTATACATTGAGGGAATTATTTCCTGATATTTTGTTCCTGGATGTTTTGTCCGTTAGAAATGCGGCTGAATACCCATTGTCGTACGATCTTGTTTTCTCGACAGTGCATATGAGAACAAAAGCGGCATTATTCGTTGTACCGCCCATTTTGGAAATGCAGGACAAACATACATTGCGCCAGCAGGTCATGCAGGAATTGTATGGCTATACGACGGAAAGTGTGGATGTTGCAGCTTTATTAAAGATCATTTCCAAGTATGCAACCATCCATGAACAGGATCAGCTTGAAAAGGCTTTGAAGTCGAATGTGTATACCCATACACCAAAAATAACCCAATTTTCTTTAAAGGAGGCAGAGAAGCCTGTGTTAGAAGAACTGCTCAATATGCAAACCATTCAATTACAGCAGCAAGTTTCCGATTGGAAAGAAGCCATTCAAGTCGCGGCCAAGCCACTCGTTGACTTAGGTACCGTTGAAGAACGATATGTGGATGCCATGATCGAGGCCATAGAAACGAATGGACCATATGTAGTGATAACGCCTGGAGTGGCAATTCCCCATGCACGTCCGGAGCAGGGGGTCAGGTCTTTATCCATGAGTTTGCTGAAATTGGATGAAGCCGTGGACTTTGCGCCGGATAAACCGGTTCGCCTGATTATCATTTTGGCGGCCGTAGATAACGATTCGCATCTGCGGGCATTGATCCAGCTCACTCAATTATTGAATGAACCAGCCAATATAGAAGAAATCTTAAGCACTTCAGATAAATCGGTCCTTATGAAGTACGTTCATAAATATTCGAAGGAGGAAGCGGAATGAAAATCATGGTTGTATGCGGGAACGGATTGGGAAGCAGCTTCATCATGGAGATGAATGTGAAGAAAGCATTGACGGAAATGGGGAAGACGGCCGAGGTGGATCATACGGATCTGGCATCCGCAAAGACGGTTCAGGCTGATATTTTCCTGGGAGCGGCGGATATTGTCGGTCAGCTGGATGATGGAACCCGGACGATCGTCACACTGGAGAACATGATGAGCATCCCTGAAATCAAATCTAAATTGGAAATTCATGTAGGATAAAAAAAGGAGAGATTGATATGAAGAAAATCATGGTAGTATGCGGAAACGGATTGGGAAGCAGCTTCATCATGGAGATGAATGTGAAGAAAGCGTTGACGGAAATGGGTAAGACAGCCGAGGTGGATCATACGGATCTGGCATCCGCAAAAACGGTTCAGGCTGATATTTTCCTGGGAGCGGCGGATATTGTCGGTCAGCTGGATGATGGAACCCGGACGATCGTCACACTGGAAAACATGATGAGCATTCCTGAAATCACATCGAAATTGGCTTCACATCTATAAGAAGAAAACATAAAGAAGAGGGGGAGAGGCAATGCTGGAACTTATCATGAATGACATCTTGGGTACACCTTCCATACTTGTGGGGCTGTTTGCCCTCATTGGACTGCTGTTACAGCGGAAATCCAGTGCTGATGTCGTATCTGGAACACTAAAAACCGTCATGGGCTTCATTATCATTGGAGCGGGAGCGGCAGTGCTCATTGGCGCCCTTGATATATTCAGTAAAATGTTCGATCATGCATTCAATGTACAAGGCGTCATACCGAATAACGAAGCCATTGTCGCAGCCGCCCAAAGTGATTTTGGGACTTCGACTGCACTAATCATGGTTTTTGGTATGGTTGTCAATGTTTTGCTAGCTCGTTTCACGCCATTTAAATATATATTTTTAACGGGACACCATACCTTATTCATGGCTTGTTTACTTGCAGTCACCCTATCGGTCGGCGGGCTCAGCGGATTTCCGCTTATCTTGGTCGGTTCCATTCTATTGGGAGTATGCATGGTGATGTTCCCAGCCCTCCTTCAGCCATACGTACGGAAGATTACCGGAAGCGATGATTTTGCCATTGGCCATTTCGGGACAATCGGATATTTTGTATCCGCGACTGTTGGAAAATGGTTTGGAAATAAGGAAAAAACGACAGAGCAAATCAAGGTTCCTAAATCTTTAGGATTCCTGAGGGACACATCAGTCGCTGTATCGCTTACGATGACGATATTCTTCGTGATCGTCGCATTGTTTGCCGGACAGAACTATATTGAAACGGAATTATCCGGCGGTTCGAACTTCATCGTATTTTCTTTCATCCAGGCGATAACATTTGCTGCAGGAGTCTACATCATCCTTGCGGGGGTACGGATGTTAATTGCTGAAATCGTCCCTGCATTCAAAGGGATTGCCGATAAAGTGGCGCCGAATACAAAGCCTGCATTGGACTGTCCGACCATCTTTCCATTCGCTCCAAATGCAGTGATCATCGGGTTCCTATTCAGTTTCCTGGCGGGATTATTATCCATGTTCCTCCTTCCGGTACTAGGACTGAAAGTAATCGTTCCGGGGCTCGTACCGCATTTCTTCACCGGAGCTGCAGCAGGTGTATTTGGAAATGCCACAGGAGGCAGACGCGGAGCGATGCTCGGTTCCTTTGCAAACGGACTCATCATCAGTTTCCTGCCGGCGATACTCCTGGTCTTCTTGGGGGATGTAGGGTTTGAAGGCACCACATTTGGTGATTCGGACTTCGGTGTGGTCGGTCTCTTGATATTAAGCGTCATGAAACTTTTAGGATTATCCTAAACTGTTATACTAATAAGGTACAGAAACAAAATAAATGAATGATACCAGCAGCCTAAGATCTTCTAGATAATAGGCTGTTGGCATTTTCATCATCATTCGGATTTTTGAGGTGATTGGCATGGCCAACAAGGCAATTGTGCTCGATTTGGATGGCACGACATTGAACGAAAGAAACACTGTGAATGAGACGCTGGAACAATACATAGGCGAACTTAGGAAAAGCGGAAAGCTGATTTTCATTGCAACAGGAAGAACGCTGGAAGAGGTAAGGGACGTTTTGCCGTCCGGCATGGAGGCCGATGGAATGGTGACCGCCAATGGAATGTCCGTATTCATCGGAAAGAAACAGATTGTCGAACACGCCCTGTCGACGGAACTTGTCGAAGAATTGGTCGCCAAAGCAGGAGCGGAAGAGATTTTTTACGAAGTTCATCCGAACGAAGGAACACGGATGGCATTACTTAAAGATAAAGACTATATGGTTAAACAAGGTTTGATACCAAAACCTGAGACTGTCGATGAAAATGAATGGCTATCAAGACAGGATGCAGTCGAAGACAAAATAAGATGGTCAGAACAACTGGATATAAGCAGCGTCGCCAAGATCTACTTTTTCAGCAATGAAATGAATACGATTCGAAAATGGAAAGCGGAGTTGGGGAAAATCAAGCAGTACAATGCCTTTACCACAGCTTCCTCCACCCATCATAATGTAGAAGTGACCGTGGAAGGCATCACAAAAGCAACAGGCGTTCAACTGCTGCTGAAACATTTCCAGCTAGCACCCGAAAATATCCTGGCAGTAGGCGATGGCGAAAATGACCTCCCGCTATTTAAACTCGCCGGACATTGCGTTGCCATGAAAAACGCCACTGACCTGGTCAAAGAACAAGCCGATGAAGTGACGGAGTATTCATATAGAGAAGATGGACTGTATCGTTTTTTGAAGGGTAAGTTTCACTAAAATAACCTGGAAGGGCAAAGAACTAGTCTTGGAAATTTGAACGGTGATTGGAAAGCGAGTGCCCTACGTTCCCAACAACATTCAAGTTTTGACAACTAAACAAGATTCCTTAATGGTTTTTGACTGTTTTATGAAACCCTCAATGGATTTCTGAATTCAACTCCGAACGTTTTTTTTGAGGGGTGTAGAGTTTGACCAGAGATTAAACAATCTACGAATGGGCTTATTCCAAAGTTTATATTTTAGGACCCGTCCTAATTGGCATCTTGATTGAAGTGTTTTCAAGATCCACAGGTTACCTGATCATGGGGGCATTATCAATTGCGTCTACCATTGTTATTAAAACCTCCATAAAACGCTCAAAACAAGAAGCTTCACCTAATGAAGGATATCCTCTTGAAGAGATGCTGATTAATAGAAAATGATTCTTTGAAACAGGCAAGAGCAGACCTTAACGGGTTTGCTCTTGTTTATTTTGAGCTGGTGTCTATTATTATTGATACGTTCATTATTGTTAATCATTACTTTTTGATTTGGAGTATGTAGGAATTAAAAGAAAACCTATTCCAAATAAAGCATATGAAATCCATCGGACTATATCATACCATTCCATTTGTTTGAAAAAAGAAAGATTAATAATCATTGCAAGAGCACCTAAAATTACAAGTGTTTTTCCTAATACCTGTCTAGACAAAGGGGATTCCACTCCTTTTTGAATTGGTTTTACAAGATATTAACATTTTTTCTCAAAAATTACTTGTTTTGGACGATTATTTTAAAACTGAGTTTACCGATAATGATGACCTTATGGTGGGGTCTTTCTACCTCGATTTTTGGCAAGCTGAAATACGCATTTGCTTAAACTGTCTTTACTTTGCTTAATTCACGAATCAGATCGTAGCTGAAAACAATAAAATCCATGCAGGTCGTCTTAATGGCCATAATGATTTTTATTAACAAAATTTTATTAATATTGACGGTATCAATCTATGACTTTATCATAACAGCAGGATAATGATAATCATTTTCAATTATGAATGTATTAGTCAGATAAGAAGTTAAGTAGGTATAGATGACGGAAAGGGTGCAAAAAATGAAAGAATCTAGAAAAGTAAGAACATTTGGGGGAGGAGCATTCATCCTGTTATTTACGATTATGATGGTGTTATCAGGATGTAATAATTCTCAAAAAACAACGGAAGCAGAGAATACATCTGCCGAAACAAGTAATCAAGAAACAAGGACGATTAAGCATGAAATGGGAGTAACGGAAATTAAAAACACTCCTAAAAAAATAGTTACGCTTGAGTTATCTTTCGTTGATTCTTTAAATGCCCTAGGGATAAAACCTATCGGGATTTCAGATGACAACAAAAAAGATATGATTACAAAACTTGTTGGTCAAGAAATGGATTATACTTCTGTAGGAACACGTGAGCAGCCTAATTTAGAGGTTATCAGTTCTTTACAGCCGGATTTAATCATTGCAGATGCTGAGCGGCATAAAGGGATTTATAAAGATTTACAGCAGATTGCTCCTACCGTTGTCTTAAAAAGTCGGGAATCTACATATCAAGAAAATCTGGATTCTTTTAAAACGATTGCAAAGGCAGTCAATCAGGAAGATGCTGCAGAAAAAAGATTGAGCGAGCATGAAAAAACGATTAAGGAACTTAAATCGAAACTTACTGTTGATTCAAATATGACGGTTTTACCTGCAGTTGTACGTGATACTTCATTCCAAGCCCATACTTCTTCTTCCTATGATGGAGAATTGCTTGAGCGCATGGGATTGAAAAATGCGATTCAGCAGGAACAGCCACATGCCGAGATGAATCTGGAGCAGCTTGTCGAAATTAATCCGGATGTGCTGCTTTTGGCGAACAATGAGGGTAAGTTACTTACTGATGAGTGGAAAGACAATCCTCTTTGGAAAGACTTGAAGGCTGTAAAAAACGGACAGGTGTATAGTGTTGATCGAGATTTATGGACGAGATACCGTGGTGTTGTATCCGCAGAGGCCATTGCTAAAGACACTTTAAAAATGCTTGGTGAAGAATAGAGGAACAAAAGCGAAGTAAGAGATCCCATTCTTACTTCGCTTTCCATTAGGTTTAAATTTTGTTAGGAAGTGTGTTGTATAGTCAATGGAAACTGTAGTTAGAAGTAAACTGAAAGTGTTATGTACAGCTATCGCTGGAATCGTTTTGTTAATTTTAGGCGTCCTGACGAGTATTTCTGTGGGAGCGGCAGATATTGATGCATCAATGGTTTTGAAGTCCTTTTTTGATGTCGACTCGTCCAAGGAACAGACTATTATAAGGACTCTTCGTTTGCCCCGAGCTATAGTTGGAGCTTTGGTCGGTGCTAATTTAGCGGTAGCGGGTGCTCTCATGCAGGCTATTACCCGGAATTCATTAGCTTCACCACAAGTGTTTGGTGTTAATGCAGGTGCCTCATTTTTTATTGTGTCAGCTTTTGCTTTCTTTCCTAACCTTTCTTCAGTCTCTTTAGTTTGCGTTGCATTCATTGGTGCAGCAGTGGGAGGGATGGCAGTCTATTCTTTTGCTTCGGGAGGAGGAATGACCCAAGTGAAGCTGGCATTGGCTGGAATGGCTGTTCACTTTTTTTTATCTTCCTTAACGCAAGGCATGATCATCTTTAATGAACAAGCGAAAGATGTGCTCTATTGGTTGGTCGGGTCTATTAATGGAAAGACATGGGCGCACGTAAACATGATCCTTCCCTGGTCTCTTATCGGGCTATTGGTTGCTGCCTTGTTCTCTCGATCTGTTTCCATCCTTGTCTTAGGAGAAAATATGGCGCAGGGTCTTGGGCAGCGGGTGTACCGAATCCGTATTTTAGCAGGAATATTGGTGATCATTTTGGCAGGATCTTCGGTTGCCGTCGCAGGTCCAGTGGGATTTGTGGGATTGATTATTCCTCATATCGTCAGAAGACTGGTGGGTGGGGACTATCGAAGAATCATCCCTTTCTCTGCATTATTCGGCGCTTTACTCTTAGTTTACGCAGATATTCTCGCACGGTTCATCGCTTATCCTTTTGAGTCGCCGGTAGGCATCGTAACAGCTATAATCGGTGCGCCATTCTTCCTTTATTTAGCGAAGAGAGGGAGGAATATTAAGCAATGAAACTAAAACGGACATTTGGGTTGAAATCAAATTTGCAGCCTTATTCTATTCTCCTGTTGCTGACGGTTACCATGCTGATTTTATCAATGGTGAGCCTGGGCTTAGGGGCCATATATATATCACCTTTAGAAATTCTCCAAAATTTCCTTGGAAATGGTATGCAAAGTCAGACATTCATTTTGCATAACTATCGCATACCACGCATTCTAATTGCCGTGATAGTGGGGGCCGGTTTGGCAACGGCTGGAGCCATTCTGCAAGGAGTCCTTCGAAATCCGTTGGCCTCTCCGGATGTGATTGGGGTAACAAAAGGGGCCGGTTTGGCAGCTGTTATCGTCATTGTCTTATTTCCGCAATCGCCCATTATCATACTGCCTCTTTCAGCTTTTATCGGAGCGGCGGTCATGGCGGCAATTTTGATGATATTTGTTTATAAAAAAGGAGCTCAGCCAAATACAATAGCTTTGGTCGGAATAGCTTTAGGGGCCATATGTCAAGCTGGCATAGAGTATTTCATGGTCAAGTTCCCGGATGATGTAAACACGACATTGCTGTGGTTGACCGGCAGCCTATGGGGAAGAGGATGGGATCAAGTATTCATTTTGCTTCCATGTCTTGTTCTTGTCCCGGTATTGATTGCATTGACGTCTAAAATGGATGTACTGAGTCTTGGAGACGATATAGCTACAGGTCTCGGTGAAAGATCAAAATTACTGCGTTATATATTGTTAAGCGTATCTGTCATATTAATCGGAGTCTGTGTAGCAGCGGTTGGTTCCATCGGGTTCATTGGTTTAATTGCCCCCCATATTGCCCGGAGAGTGGTAGGGTCAAAATTCAAGGTATTACTTCCTGCTTCAGCTCTTTTCGGTTCTATCTTTCTCCTCGTTGCCGATAGCCTTGGAAGAGGATTATTCCCTCCAATAGAAATACCCGCCGGAATCATCACTGCGGTGATTGGCGTGCCATATTTTTTATATCTATTACGCCGTGAACGAAAAATAACATAAGGAAGGCTGGCGACCATGACAACATTATCAGCAGAGCATCTTTCTCTCTCTTATGGATCAACTCAAATCATTGATAATATCGATTTGGAAATTCCTGAAGGTAAGATCAGTATAATCATTGGTTCCAATGGTTGTGGCAAATCCACCATTCTAAAGTCTCTAGCTAGATTACTAATGCCACAGCAAGGCACGATCCATTTAGATGGAAAGGCCATTCATCAGCAATCTTCCAAGGAAGTCGCAAAGAAATTGGCTATATTGCCCCAAGCTCCGGAAGCTCCTGAAGATATAACCGTTAAAGAACTATGCTATTATGGCAGGCATCCGCACAAAGGCTTATTTTCCAGACAAACCCCGGAAGATCATAGGATTGTCGACCGTGCATTATCAGCAACAAAAATGACGGAGTTTGCTGATCGGACATTGGATGCATTATCTGGAGGACAAAGGCAAAGAGCATGGATTTCGATGGCTTTAGTACAAGAAACCGACCTTTTACTGTTAGATGAACCGACAACCTATCTCGACTTAGCACACCAAATTGAAATATTGGAATTACTGCGCGATTTAAACGTAACATATGGACGCACGATCGTCATGGTTCTGCATGATTTGAATCAAGCGGCACAGTATGCCGATCATCTAATTAGCATCAAGAAGGGAAAAATCTATAAGGAGGGACCGCCTGAAACGGTATTCACAAAAGAGATGATCAAGGACGTCTTCAGACTGGAATGCTGTATTATTGAAAATCCAGTAGATCAAACGCCCCTATGCATTCCAATTGGTTTATCTCAAGATCATTAGAAGCAGTTTCTTCCCTATTAATATAGATCAAGACGTTAGCGGTAGATTTTTATATTAATCCAACCAACATTAAATGGGGCATTCCTTCAAAAGGGGATGCCTTTTGTTTTTTCTCAATAGGCACAGTGACATACATTCGAAGCCTAAATCATAAGACTACAATAAAGGCTTATCCCTTTATAATGCCAAAAAGAGGTGCTTTTTGATGGAAAAACGAACTATTAATCAAGTGGACGGGTATGTGCCACAGCCTATCCGAAGTGATGGAGCCGGAGCGATTGACTCTGGGCCGCGAAATATTATGCGGGATCTTCAAAACCCAAATATTCTCGTCCCGCCTATCACAGATGCAGGCTTGCTTCCTAACTTGAAATTCTCGTTCTCGGACACTTCAATGACATTAAATCACGGGGGATGGTCAAGGGAGATCACCGCAAGGGAACTTCCGATTGCGACCACACTTGCGGGTGTAAATATGAGCTTAACGGCAGGAGGAGTACGTGAACTCCATTGGCATCAAGAAGCAGAGTGGTCTTATATGCTGTTAGGACGGGCACGCATAACCTCGGTTGACCAAGAAGGACGAAATTTCATTGCCGACGTCGGCCCGGGCGATCTTTGGTACTTTCCCCCAGGAATCCCACATTCGATTCAAGGGTTGGAACATTGCGAATTTTTGCTCGTCTTCGATGACGGAAACTTTTCCGATCTTAACACCTTATCCATCTCAGATTGGTTTGCACACACTCCAAAAGATGTTCTGTCGGCCAATTTCGGCGTTCCAGAGAGTGCCTTTAACTCCATTCCTTCAGATCAGGTCTATATCTATCAGGGAAAGGTACCCGGTTCACTGGAAAGTCAGGTAGTCCAGTCACCTTACGGAGAAGTTCCTTTAACCTTTAAGCACGAGCTGTTGAAACAAACACCAATCAAGACCCCTGGTGGAAGCGTGCGAATTGTGGACTCTTCTAACTTCCCTATTTCAAAAACAATCGCAGCAGCACTCGTTGAGATTGAGCCGGGTGGAATGAGAGAACTTCATTGGCACCCTAATAACGACGAGTGGCAGTATTACCTTACTGGACAAGGGCGCATGACAGTATTTACTGGAAACGGTACAGCTCGTACACTTGATTATAGAGCAGGTGATGTCGGATATGTACCCTTTGCTACTGGGCACTATATTCAGAACACCGGTACCGAAACGTTATGGTTTTTAGAAATGTTCAAAAGCAATCGCTTTGTAGATGTATCTCTAAACCAGTGGATGGCACTGACTCCTAAAGAACTAGTTCAAAGCAACTTGAATGTTGGGTCAGAATTGCTCGATTCACTACGCAAGGAGAAATGGCCTGTTGTGAAATATCCCGGGTTTCCTACTAAAATGCCGGATTAAACTGATAGGGGTATTTATATTAGAAAAGTTATGATTAGGTTCTTATTTAACAAAAGAATTTTTTACTTCAAAACCTGGGTTGCTGCGGCAACCTTTTTTTTGTGGAACGAAGGGGCAGGTCAATTGAAGGTGAAAAGGGATTATAATAATAAAACGGAATGCTTAATTAGAAGTGATTAAAACGTGGAAAACAATAATACATTAAATCCAGAGTTAACAGCTCTTTAAGTTTTTTAGAATACTCGCCAGGTTCAGTTTAAATGATAAAATGGAAAGACTTATATATTAAAGGAGACTTATTATCTTGGAAGCCAAATGTATTAAATTCTATGAATTTGGGAATCCGCAAAACGTTTTAAAAGTTGAAAATAAATGTATTCAAAGACCTTTCGAGGGGGAAGTCCTCGTTCGGATGACCACACGTCCCATTAACCCGTCTGACTTGCTGCCCATTCGCGGTGCCTATTCACACCGAATTCCCTTGCCTTCCATACCTGGTTATGAAGGGGTCGGCATTGTCGAAGAGGTGGGTCCATCGGTTTCGAAAGAGCTGATAGGCAAGCGTGTTTTGCCTTTGCGCGGTGAAGGGACCTGGCAGGATTATGTTAAAACATCTGCGGAGCTGGCCATCGTCATTCCGGATTCGATTGAGGACCATATAGCAGCGCAATTATATATAAACCCGATAACCGCATGGCTAATAATCACAGAAGTATTAACTTTGAAACCTGATGATGTTTTACTCGTAAATGCTTGCGGATCTTCGATTGGCCGCATCTTTGCCCAGTTATCCAGGATTCTTGGATTTAAGCTGATTGCTGTAACGAGAAACAATAAGTATACGGAAGAACTGCTTAAACTTGGTGCTTCATATGTGATCGATACGTCCCGATCATCATTGCATGATACAGTAATGGAAATGACGAAGGGGCGCGGAGCGAAAGCGGCCATAGATTCAGTAGGCGGCATCGATGGCTCAGAACTCGCTTTTTGTGTTCGGCCTAATGGCATCTTATTAACGATTGGTCTTTTATCAGGGCAGTCTGTAAATTGGGCGAAAATTTCCGAAAGGACAAAAGTGAATGTTAAAATGTTTCATCTTCGGCATTGGAATCAGCAGGCTTCCGTTCAAACCTGGCATGAAACGTTTAACCTTTTGATGGGGTTCATTGCTGATAAAAGGTTGACATTCATGATGCCGGATTCCTGCTACAGCCTTCAAGATGTGCAAGAAGCCATGATTGTCACGGGCGTTAGAGGGAAGATTTTTTTAAGCAATTGATTTTGCAATAGACATCCACTATGTGGTAATTGAAGGACGCATTCATCTTGGAGCACTTCCAATAGGTTCCTAAGGTAAATGGAAATGTCCCCTGATAATATGGAATTACTTGATTACCTGTAAGGTGCTAGTTTAGAATGCGGAATAGAACATGTTGATACATGATACGACTTTGGAGGAAATACTTATGAAAACAATATATGTGAATGCTACATTTTTTACGATGGACAAGGAAAACCAAATCATTGAAAACGGCATGATGATTGTGCAGGATCATACCATATCCTACATCGGCCAGCATGATGAACAGCAATTGGCAGATGCAGATCATGTGGTCAACCTTGGCGGGAAATGGATCATGCCAGGCCTTGTGAATGCCCACTCGCATATTGTAATGACCCTTTTACGCGGTATCGGGGACGATATGCTGCTGAAGCCATGGCTTGAAACGAAAATATGGCCGATCGAAAGCCAGTTTACAACGGAAATCGCCTCTGTAAGTTCACAGCTAGGCATTATGGAAATGATGAAATCAGGAACCACGACATTTTCGGATATGTTCAATCCTAATGGAATAGATGCAGGTGCTGTCATGGAGACGATAGGCGAAACAGGAATGCGCGGAGCCTTTTCCTATACGATCTTCAGCTTGGGTACCGAAAAAGACCAGAAAGCGAACCTCATGGGGGCTGAGCAGTTTTCAAAAAACTATAAAGCATTTGCCGATGGCCGCCTGACTACCATGGTCGCACCACATAGCCCATACGCCTGCACACCTGAAGCGATCATGGAAAGTGCACGAATTGCAAAAGAGAATGATTTGATGGTGCACATCCACGTATCGGAAACGGACTTTGAAATCCTCGACATCGAAAAACGGTACGGATCCCGTCCTGTCGAGCACCTTCGCCGTCTAGGCCTGTTCGATCAGCCTACAGTGATGGCACATGGAGTGGTCCTTAATGATGAAGAGCGGGCGATCCTAAAACAGCATGATGTTCGCGTTGCCCATAATCCAATCAGTAACCTGAAGCTCGGATCTGGGATAGCAGATGTCGTCAGCCTTCTTGATGCAGGCATTAAAGTGGGAGTGGCAACAGATGGCGTCGCCTCCAATAACAACTTCGATATGTTCGAAGAAATGAGGACAGCCGCATTGCTGCAAAAAGGAATGTATAAGGATGCCACAAAATTCCCTGCCCAAACAGCACTCGCCATGGCCACAAGAATGGGCGCCGAAGCGATAGGCATGGGTCACACAGGATCACTGGAAGCTGGTAAAAAAGCGGATTTCATCACCATTTACCCATATAACAAAGAACACCTGCAGCCACTAAGTGAAGCCTATTCGCACCTGCTTTATGCAGCACGCGGAAATGACGTATGTGATGTTTACATCGATGGCAAAAACGTCGTGAAAGATGGCCGCTGCTTAACGATCGATGAAGAAAAAGTAATCGCCGAAACAAATCGTCTGCAAGGTACCTTATCACGATAATGCAGATGTGAGAACAAAAGAAGGAGCTGCCATTTGCAGCTCCTTTTTTTATGGATTAAGTTAAGGGACGAAAATTGGTTGTAGGTCGAATCTGGTTGCAGATCGGAATAAATTGGGCCGTTTTAGTAAGGGGTAATTCGTATCAAATGGCATTCAAAAAAAATTACCGCTTGTATTGTAGAATAAATAGATCTTAACACTTAGAAGCCCGACGTGAGTCAAGTTTCTTGGAAATATGGAAACAAAGGAAGCCGGTAAAAAATATTAATAAGAAAATAGGTATGGCAAAAACGGTAAAAAACGAAAAGACGAAAAAAATGCTGCTGACCGCAAATATTAACCAACTGGTAATCAGCAAGCAGCTGGATAAAAAATCTTTGACAGCATGGATCATGAATTTCACCACCGTATGAAGATCTATGTATTGATTATACACTATTTTCCAATGGTGTTGTTTCAACGGGTCACCCTTCATTCACATCACGATGGAAATGCCTTTCCATGATATAGCCAAAAAAGGAGGCAAGCATTTGTTGAAACAGCATGCCAAGTACAACGGGTACCGCGACGGCAGTAGGGAAATAGGTGGTTGCAAGAACGGCTCCAGCACTGATGTTTCGCATGCCGCCTGTAAATGTCAAGGTGATGATATCCTCCTTATCCCATCTTAAATATGCACCGACCATCCAAGAAATGGCATACCCAGAAGCAGCTATGAACAAAACCAAGAAGGACATGATCAGTAATTTCTTATCGAAATGTGTTAAGTAAGGCGCGATTTTTGAACTGTTCAATATGACTACGATTCCAACGCATATCTTGGAAAATGGAGCTAAGCGGGGGGATAGTGTATATTGTATCTTCCCTTTTGTAGCTTGATTCAAGAACATGGCAAGCATGGAGGGAAGAACGACCATACCGATTAATCCTTTCACCATCGAACCCATATCCATTTCGATCGAACCGCCTCCAAAAAGGGATACACTGTAAGGAACGATGAATGGCGAGAGTAGGGTGTCGATCAAGATGATGGTTAGGGCAAGTACGGCATTCCCATTATAAATGGATACCCAGATCATACTGGTGACACCGGTTGGAATCACTACAGCCAGGACTAGGCCGGTAATCGTGAAAGCATCACCATGGAACACTAAATGGCCGAGTCCAAAAGCCCAAACAGGCATAAGCATATGAAGGATGATCAATACGATGAAAACAGGTAAAGGGTGGGTGACTGCCTGTTTAAGAGATTTAAAGTTAGAGCCTAAACTTCCGGAAAAGGTAATGAAGGCAAATATCCATGGGACAAGAAAGGTGTAATCCATTAGATGTTCGGCCAATAATACCCCAATAACCACGCTTATCGGCGTGATAAGGGGCATAATTTTATCCATTTGTTCATTAATTGTTTTCAGCATGATTCATCCACTTCCTGAGCAAAGTAAATTCTATTAAGTAAGTTTACCATATTCCTAAAAATATAATTTGTAAGACAATAAATTTGTCTATATATTTTTTTCTGGATTATTAAAAATGGATTACTATCAATGCCCTGGAACTCGCATCGTTCCAAAAAGGGCTTAAAGCTTTCCCCGACGACCGAGGGTTTAAGGTTTTAGGCAGGATTGTTCGATGCATCGTTGTATATTCATTGAAAAATAGTTTAAAGTAGAGAGAGAGGTGAAAGAAATGTCAGAAAAGGTATCCAGTATTATGTGGTTTAGTCTTGCCGTACAAGCCCTGCTTGTTCTTGCTGATCATGATGGATTATGTAATAGTAATAAATTGGCCGATAAGCTTGATTCGGAGTCAGGTTTTCTTAGAAAAATATTAAGTAATTTAGTGAAGGCAGGGCTGATTCAAGCGAAGGAGGGCAGGGATGGGGGATATTCACTTGCCAAAAATCCCGAACAAATCATTCTTGCAGATATATACTCTGCAATTAAATCAGAACCTTTTTCAAAAGGCTTTCTTGATGTGAATGATAAAAAATGCTTTCATCCATCTTCTAGAGAAGCGTTATGCGGTTTGAAAAACGAGATGGAGAGCTGGATTATACAAGGCTTGGAACAAAAGACGATCGCTGACTTACTATCAAAATCTTAATGTGAAAAACGAAACTGACAGGGTTTCGTTTTTCTTAAACTGTATTTGACAAAAGAACAGTATGCGTTATATACTGTTCCTGTATTAAATACAGTTAAATGGAGGTCATTATAAATGACAAAAAATATAATGAGTAAAGAAGAGTACCTAAATAAATCGAAAGAATTGAATGTACCGGTTGAAAAACCCAAAGTCCTTAATGATACGGATTTCATTACGGTAGCAAAAGAACGGAGATCTGTTCGCCAGTACGATGCTGAATACGTGATGACTGAAGAAGAAATTCGTGAAATCCTGGATATTGCGATTCAAGCGCCATCTTCTTCCAACTTGCAGCCATGGAGATTCCTTGTGATTCAAGATAAGCAAACACAGCAAGAATTGCTTCCCATCGCAAATAACCAACAACAAATCGTCGATGCATCTGCTGTCATTGCCGTTTTAGCTGATATAGAAGGTTACAAAAATGCAGAGCGGATTTATGGTGAATTAGTCAATAAAGGAATCATGAAGAATGAAATCAAAGAGCCATATGTAGCCTCTATTCTGCATAATTACGGTAATTTTTCTGCTGAAAAGGCTTTAAGTGTAGCCATGATTGACGGTGGCTTGGTTTCCATGCAGATCATGTTGGCTGCAAAAGCAAAAGGATACGATACAGTCCCAATGGGAGGGTTTGATGAAGCCAAATTTGTCGATGCATTCAATGTACCGGAAAACTTCAAGCCTGTCATGTTAATTTCCATTGGAAAAGGAACTAAAGCAGGGTTTGAAAAAGTCCGTTTGCCACTCGATACTATATTGACTTGGAATAAATACTAAGGAAAAAACGTAGTAAAAGGATAGCTAAAATTCGCTATCCTTTTTTTCATGGTTTGAGATTGGCATTGAAAATGATTTAATCTCGCATGCGATAAATGGATATGTTACAATTTTTCCAGATATTTCTTTGGAATGTCTCCTCAAAAGTCCCCTACGCAAAAGGATATTTAAGGGGATAAACAGAGCTAAAGAATTGCGCTGCAAGCCAATAATTGGTTTAGCCGTTCACAATGGATGGGAGGGAGTCCTTATGAAGAATATGAGAAGTGAAGTGTTTTCGTGGTTGAAAGCCATCTTATTCGCTTTAATGATTGTGTTCATTTGCCAACAGTTTTTATTTACGCCAGTCACAGTAAAAGGTGAATCAATGGAGCCGACTTATGAGAATGATGACCGGATCGTGGTTGCTAAAATCGGAAAGCCGGAGCGCTTCGATATGGTCGTATTTTATGCTCCGGACGCGGAAGAGAATTATATAAAAAGAGTGATCGGTCTACCAGGTGACAGTGTCGAAATGAAAGATGATGTCTTATATATCAATGGGAAAAAATATACGGAACCATATTTGAAAACAAAAAAAGGTGAAATTCCGCCTGAAGAAAATCTGACGGAGAATTTCACCCTGAGTGATTTACTTGGGAAATCCAAGGTTCCTGCGGGTCATTTATTTGTCATGGGGGATAATCGGAGAAACAGTTGGGATGGAAGAAGATTTGGTTTTATTTCTGAAGAATCACTTGTGGGCAAAGTGAAATTTCGTATCTACCCACTAAATGAAATGGGAGTGCCGAAGTGAATGGATCACAGTGAGTACAAGTGCAAGCTTAGAGGATAATTATGTGGACTAAGTTGTATTTATAGCAGATGATGGATAAGAACCTTTTCCTGTGGTTAAGGTTTTTCATTTTGGTTTGTGGGGGGTATTAATATGACGAATGGGTTGGCTGCCATCTCCATCCCGATGCTGGACGAAGAAATGGGACGGCAGGTTAAAGGACATGTCGATTCGCTGACGGTTCCTCAGGGAAGCCTAGGACGGCTTGAAGAATGGATAATCGAACTGGCCAAGATGACAGGAGAGGCATTTCCGGACATTTCGAAACCGGGGGTTATCGTGTTTGCGGCCGACCATGGAATTACGGAAGAAGGGGTCTCGGCTTATCCAAAAGAAGTGACGGAACAAATGGTTCTCAACTTCCTGAATGACGGTGCTGCCATCAATGTATTAAACCGGGCGATAGACGCTTACTTGGACATTGTCGATATAGGGATCGATGCAGATATCGAGGCAGCGGGGTTAACTTCGAGAAAAGTCCGCAAGGGAACTAGAAACTTTTATAAGGAAGAGGCGATGACAAAGGAAGAAGTAATTCAAGCGCTTGAAATTGGATATGACCGTGCAAAGAAAATGATTGCCCGTGGAGCAAACTGCCTGATTCTTGGTGAAATGGGAATCGGAAATACGACTTCCAGTACCGCCATCATCTCCATCGTAAGCGGGAAAAGCGTCGAATCACTAGTGGGGCAGGGAACAGGATTGAATTCAGACGGCATTTTACATAAGCGAAGAATAATTGAAGAAGCGATTTCATTAAGAAATCCTAATCCTGATGACCCAATCAATATTTTGATGAATATCGGTGGATTCGAAATTGCAGGTATGGCAGGGGCCATGCTTGCTGCAGCGAATAACCGTATACCCATTCTTGTTGATGGTTTCATTACAACCACGGCTGCTGTATTGGCAAACCTGATTTCCGGACGTGCAGCCGATTATATGTTTGTTGGACATCGATCTGCAGAACCTGGTCATAGAACGGCCATAGAACTGCTTGGCAAGGAGCCAATCCTCGATGTGGGAATGAGAATCGGGGAAGGAACAGGGGCAGCCCTGGCATACCCCATCCTTAAGGCAGCGACATTGGTCATTAAAGAAATGGCAACATTTGAATCTGCAGGCGTGTCAAATAAGTAAGAAACAGGAGACCTTAGATACGCTGGTCTCC
The DNA here is from genome assembly GCF_040250305.1 of Peribacillus frigoritolerans. Lineage (NCBI taxonomy): Bacteria > Bacillati > Bacillota > Bacilli > Caryophanales > Bacillaceae > Peribacillus > Peribacillus frigoritolerans. The sequence goes on from NZ_CP158190.1 coordinate 1,091,305, forward strand.
TATTTATACAGGTTAAATAAAGGTGGATACTGCATTGAAACATTCTTTCATCCCACTTTACTTAATGGGCAGGTGATCTTTATATTTCTTCATTTTCCTGACGACGGAAGGCTGGCTGATACCTAAGAATTTAGCCATTTCATATGTGGACTTGCATTGTTTACTCGCTTTCATCATCATCCATTTTTCGACTTGTTCGAGGGCGGTATTGAGATCACTATCATCAACCATCATAGTGTCGATCATTAGGGTATCATCTATTTTCTCCAAAGATTCTTGTCCATGGAAATGGGAGGGGAGAAAGCCTGGGAAAATGATGGAGTCTTCCGAGGTCAAAATGAGCCGTTCAATCAGGTTTTCCAATTCACGCACGTTTCCTGACCATTTATGCTGAATCAGTATTTCGTAAGTCGAAGGGTGCAACTTCTTATCTGTCTTGTATTTCTTGTTGATGATTTCGAGATTATGATTGATTAAGATGGCAATGTCTTCTTTTCTTTCGCGTAATGGCGGTATTTGAATCGGAATCACATTTAAGCGGTAATACAAATCCAGCCTGAATGTTCCCTTTTCCACCATTTCCTCAAGGTTTTGATTGGTTGCCGTCACAAGCCGAAAATCTATCTTATGCTCTTTTTTTCCGCCCACTCTTTTAAAGGTCTTCTCTTGCAGGACATTTAATAACTTCACTTGCATATCCAGGGGAAGCTCCCCGATTTCATCCAGAAATAAGGTTCCGTTATCAGCTTGTTCCACCAGCCCTTGCTTCCCCTGCTTCTGCGCACCGGTAAAGGATCCCGCTTCGTAACCAAACATTTCCGATTCGAAGAGACTTTCTGGGATGGTACTGCAGTTGACTTCGATGAATGGCTCCTTGCTGCGGTAACTCTGATTATGCAGCCGGCGGGCGAAGACGCTCTTTCCCACACCGGATTCCCCAAGTAGCATGACCGTGGCATCCGTTTTGGAAACACGGTGTATCGTTTTCGCGATTTGCCGCATTTCCTTGCTGCGATAGATCAGCTCCTCCTGTTCCCTAAGCTCCTCGACCTCCGATTGGTATTCCTGTATCTTTTTCTCCAATTGACCGTACTGATCCTGGAGGTTCCTGATTTCAGTTTGATCTTGGGCATAGCTGACGACACGAATCAATTCACCATTATCATCAAAGATGGGATAAGCAGTCGACATGACTATTTTTCCTGTCTTCGTTTGCTGCATGATCTGGACAGGTGTTTTCTCTTTCAATACCATGGCGGAAATCGACGGTGAAAGGATTCCTTCCGTTTCGAGCTGGTAAACGGATTTCCCAAGATAATGTTCTGGTTCGATTCCATATATCCACCAATGGTTAGGATTCGTGAATAAAATGAACCCTTTTTCATCGGTCACGGTAATATTGTTATTGGATGTGTTGATGATGCATTCCAAAACCCTTTTGACATTGTTATCACTCATCATTTTCCCCCTTATCCTCTTTTCCGGTGATTCAAATATAAATCAAAAACAGAGGTGAATCAAGAATTTTCAGATATTTTGATTTGGAATTGAATCATTTATGACAGTATGCCTGCGATAATCTCACTCACTTCAATACATCAAGGCTAAAACTAGAGTAATAGAGTAGCGAACTACCTTACTTACGGTTAACCTACTTATGTTTGGGTATAAATAAAGTAAAGAGTAATCGATTGAAGGAGTGATTGAATTGGCTGAAAACACAACCTTGGGACAATATTTATACGACTGCTTAAAAGCAGAAGGCATTACAGAGATTTTTGGTGTGCCAGGAGACTATAATTTCTCATTGCTAGATACTTTGGAAGATTACGATGGGATTGAGTTTATTAATGGACGAAATGAACTCAATGCTGGATACGCAGCGGACGCTTATGCCCGGGTGAAGGGCTTGTCGGCACTGATCACCACCTTTGGTGTCGGTGAAATGAGCGCATGTAATGCAATCGCTGGAGCGTACAGTGAAAATGTGCCGCTCATCCATATTGTCGGCTCGCCAAAGTCCATGATGCAACAGGAGAAGGAGCTTGCCCATCATACGTTAATGGACGGAGATTTTGATGTTTTCCGTAAGGTTTATGAGCATATCACCAGTTATACGGCGATTCTTACACCAGAAAACGCGGCTAGGGAGATACCGGCTGCAATCAGAATCGCGAAAGAAAAGAAAAAGCCCGTTTATTTGGTAGTGGCTATCGATCTCGTTGAAAAACCGTTGATTTCCCACAGTGAGGTTTCTGAAAATGTGGCCAAAACAAATGTCGATGCGTTGCAGTCAGCAGTGAAGCATATAAAAGGTATGCTAGAACATGTAAATAAAGCGGTTCTGCTTGTCGACGTAAAAACACTTCGCTATAACTTGCAGAAACCCGTACTGCAGCTCGCTGAGAGGTTAAATGTTCCGGTTGCTTCGTTAATGCAGGGAAAAAGCGGGTTTGATGAGAGGCATCCTCAGTATATTGGTGTATACGGCGGAGCTTTCGGAAGTAAGGATGTAACTCAAACTGTTGAAGAAGCGGATTTCATCATAGCTGTTGGTGCAGTTTGGTCAGACGTCAATACTTCCAAAGGTACAGCAAAGCTTGACCCGTTGAAAATGGTGGAAATTCAACCTGACACATTAAAAGTGGGGGCAGCCAGTTATATGAATGTCAGGGCGGAGGAAATTCTAAGTGCGCTCCAGGACATTGGCTACCGGCAGAACGAATCTGTCGGAACCATCTCGTTTCCGTATGACACAATGGTGGAAGACCCGTCAGCACCTCTGGAAGCGGCTTCCTATTATCCACGGATTCAGCAAATGTTGAAGGAAAATGACATTGTGGTCACGGAAACAGGAACATTCTCTTATGGCATGTCACAGGTCAGATTGCCGAAAGGGGCGACCTATATTGCACAGGGAGGCTGGCAAAGCATCGGTTATGCTACCCCCGCAGCTTTCGGAGCTTGTATAGCGGATAGAAACCGGCGTGTTCTTTTGTTTACCGGGGACGGCTCGATACAGCTGACAGCACAGGAAATAAGCTCAATGCTGGAGAACGGCTGTAAGCCCATCGTGTTTATCCTCAACAATAACGGCTATACGATAGAAAAATTCTTAAATGTAAAAGTCGATATAGAAAAACAGAAATACAACGAGATACCAGAGTGGAATTATACAAAACTGGCTGAAGCGTTTGGTCAAGAGGCATTCACAGCACGAGTTGAGACGAATGGTGAACTGGATGATGCCATTGCAAATGCCCAGGACATGAACGCCGATAAACTTTGCCTTATAGAATTGGTCGTGAAAGATCAAATGGATGCACCGGATTATTTGAAAAAAATGAGGCAGTATCTTGAAAAGCAAGAGAAACTAAAGTAATTCCATGTTCGAAATGCACTCACCCCTGATTAAAACACTAGATTGAAGAAATATGCGACACTCCTGCCGAATAACTGGCCAACAGGAGCTTGCTTTGAGTTGGCTTGGCAGACAGCCGGTGGAAAGGGAGCGGATTTCTGAAATCAAGCTGGAACGTTTTTTAGTAAAAACTGTAGGCGAACTTCTCATCGAGTGTGGCGACAAAATGTGGTTCGGAGTCCGAATAATGAGGTGAAAGTCGAAAAAAATTCGTGAACGGTCGAATAAAGTGCCTCAACGGTCGAATAAAGTGCGGGATAGGTCGAATAAAGCGCCTAAACGGTCGAATACTGTCCGGGATAGGTTGAATACAGTGCGTGAACGACCGAATACAGTGAGGCTTAGGTCGATAAACTGTGTCAACGGCCCAAGACAGTGCAGCTGTTCGAATACTATGCTCCGGCCTTGATGGTTTTTACTGTAATCGTTACTGGATTGAAGAAATATGCGACACTCCTGCCGAATAACTGGTAGCCGAGACACCACAGGCGTTTGCTTTGAGGTGGCTGGGCAGAAAGCCGGAGGAAAGGAAACGGATTTCTGAAATCGACTGGAACGTTTTTGAAAGAAAAAAGCTCAGGCAAACTTACTCTTCTTATTAGTATACTTTCTGAAAAGGTCTTCTGTGATGAAGGCCTTTTTTTGTTGGTAATCTAGATACTGCACGGCCCGATCAAGGACAAGAATGACAATACCAATATTGGTAACTGTCATTTCAAAATTGAAACCAAGAATTTTTAAAATAAGAGTATTATGAAAATATCATGAAGTAATAGGAAAAATATTTTTCCTTAGCAGAGAAAACCATTCTTTTTCCGGCTAGCAATTTCTGTAGAGAAGGAGGCCAAAAAATGCGTAAAAATGTATCATTAGCGCGGTTAATAGAGTCGAATAAAGAAAATCTCAACAATAATCAGCTGTTCATAGATTTTATAGAAGAAAAAGTCCATAGAAAGCAAATGGAAATGCAGGAAAGACATCTAACAAAACAGGCAGGTGAGGGAAATGTTATTAAGAAAGGCTTGGTTATTACAACAAACGATAACCTATCATAGAAAAAAGAAGGATGAAATAGGCCAACGAAAGGAATTATCAAGCTTTGAAGGAGTCCGTATCAGTAATCAACTGAATTATGCGATTGTGGAAATGCAAAGGTTAATGCGCCAGGTATGAGGAAAGAGAGGATAATGGAATAAATACAATAGGACGGATCTTCGGAGCCCCAATAAAACTGCAGAAGCTTGTTATCCGGCATATCAATGTATGTCTAAATCAATTTTGCCAACAAATCACAAATTGTATTTTAGTAATAAGAATAGATCAAAAGGATTATTAGTCGGTTCATTAGCAATAGGAGCTGCTGGTTTGATTCCTGGAATGAGTGTTACATCATTTTTAGCTGGCTCTGCATTTGGAATAAAGGAATATTCAAAGGGCTATATGTCATACAAGGTATATATCAAAAGAAGTTCAAAATCTAATAAAAAAGGACAACTTAAATTTGTATATTATAAAGAGAAGAATTTTAAGGGGGCAACTAAAACTACCTATTCAGATTTTTAAATTGAAAAGTGGTGTTGATAATGAGTAAGTATTGGCCTTATAAAATCTTTTTAACTGGTGTGTTTATTATTGCTACTATTATCTTTTACAAATTTGGGTTTACTAGTGAAGGTTTAGTTTACTTTGTATGTTTTTCAATACTTTTAAGTGTTTTGAGTATTTTAAATCGTAAAATCAACTATAAGAAAAAGACTTAATACTTAATACTTTAACCAATAAAAATAAATTTCCAGTTATAAATAATAAACCACAATTGAATTATTGCGCTTTTATGCGATTGTGGAGATGTAAAGGTTAATGCGGAAGAAATGAGTCAAAAAGATAATGATGTGGGAACATTTGTAGGTAACGGTGTAAAACGCTTTTAATTTTTTGAATATTATATCAATTTATATTAAGAGAGTCTTGGAGCCATTAACCCTACCTCTTGTTTTGCCTTGGGAAAGGTAACTGCTCTGAAGTCACGCCAGATAATATAAATGATAATTGTTGGATAGGAGCCAGGATACTATTTTGTCAGGTGTGTAATTGGCGGAATCGATAGTGACTAAAAGTATTTATGCTACAATTTTCAATCATTGCGGGTAATCCAGCAAAAGTGATGAAAATGTTACTTACTAAAGAGACTAATAGAACTGAAAAAATATATATTTTTGATGAAAATATGACCAATATCTTACAATTGAAGGACTCCTTAGGAGATAATCTGAAATGGAAGCTTGTTTTCCTCCATTACAAAGGAAATTGTAATATGGAACCTGCTAGTGCATTTGTATCGTAACACGAGTTGGCGGCTATTTTACATTATGATACGCAAAAAAGCGTGTATGATATTTTATCAAACCACGCTTTTTTGCTCTTTATCGTTTACTGTCATCATCATTTAGTTAAGAACTCGGACCGCCTTCACAAAGCTAGGTCCCCAGTAAGAATTGTTAATGTTAGCGTAGGAAACACCTTTAGATGTCGAAGCATTCAGCATTTGACCGTTACCGGCATAAATTCCTACATGATTGATTACTCCATCATTATTGGTATCGAAAAATACTAAATCCCCTTTTTGCAGGGCTTTCGAGGATACAGCTGTACCAACGTGTGATTGTGCCACTGAATTTCGAGGCAAGGAAATACCTGCACTTTGGAATGCCCTTAATGTGAAAGAAGAGCAATCAAATACGTCAGTGCGTGAAGTGCTCGCACCGTAAACATACTTGGCTCCCATGTATTTGGCGCCAGCTGCCAAAACTTGATCTGCTTTGGTGGATTTGGACGGTTTATTACTTGCAGATGCCGAGGCCTTCCCTGAAACACGGATGGTTTGGCCGATACGAATACGATCTGAATTAGAAATATTAGGGTTTATTTTAAGTAAGGCACTAAGGGAAAGGTTATATTTTTTAGCGATTGTTGATAAGGAATCCCCTAATTTAACGACATAAACGTCTGTTGTATTTTTACCTTTATCCGGATTGCTGGTAATGGTATTAACCTTCAAGACCTGGCCGGGAAAAATGAGAGTGCTAGTCAAATGGTTTATAGACTTTAATTGTTGGACAGTCATATTATTGACTCTGGCAATTTTGCCCAGTGTATCTCCGGATTTGACTTTATATGTAGCATTTGAACTGTTTTTAGCCGGAGAGCTGGACCCAGAGGCTTGTCCGGAAACCCGGATGGTTTGGCCAATATAAATGCGATCCGAATTAGAAATGTCAGTGTTTAATTTAAGCAGGGCACTAAGGGAAAGGTTATATTTATTAGCAATTTTAGATAAAGTATCCCCCAGTTTAACCACATATTTTTCGGTTTTATCTTTATTATCTGTACGGTTATTAAGAGTATTAAATTTCAAGACTTGGCCGGGAAAAATAAGGTTACTAGTCAAATGGTTTTGAGATTTTAAGTGTTGGACAGTTGTATTATTGGCTTTAGAGATTTTATCTAGGGTGTCCCCTGATTTAACTTGATAAGAACCAGCATAAGCAGAAGTGCCGGCGATTAGGGTACCTATAATGGTCCCCGCAAGAATGAAAGAGTTTTTAGAATTGTTCATTTAGGAAAGTTCCTCCTGATGTGGTAAAAAAATATCTAGCATTTATATTATAAAGGTATGGAATATAAAAAACATGGCACATATCAATAAAATTCAACTTTTTCATCATTTTTCGGGTTATTCTGTTACAGGAAAATGGGAGTCTGTTACATCGGGTGGATTCATTGGAGTGTAAGGGGACCAAATCTTGGAATTTCGCATAAATGGATAGCTAGTAAACTCAAAAGAGCATTTCATAAAATGGAAGTGTGAGTTACGGTAATTAAAAGAAAGGTAAGAATAACAAATCCTTACCTTTCCGTGATTAATTTTTTAATATTGTCTATTAACGAAGGGGGCATCAGGTTCACGATTTTACTATGTGATGATACTTTGAGTAGGGGAATGGTTTACTTGAATGGCTGATTATATAAGGATTTCATACAAACATTTAGATGATCCCAAATATAAGGACTCCCAATTAGGATACTAATAAAAATCGTATTCATTTGCAAAAGTCCTGAACGTTCATCATAAACCACCTTCCATATTGCTGACTTAACTATATTAGGTTTGTCATGGAAGGAAGTCAATTTAATATTACTGGGGTAATAGGCTGGAAGTTTAATAGGGATTAAGGAAAATAGACTGTGGAATATTGAGGGTATTTTAATAATTAGTTTGACAGAAATTAAGTATTACCGCAACGTATCCTTCGTTCCTTTTGGGCTAGTGTCTGATGCTTCATTCACGACTTTTTGAGATTTCGAGATGCTTACGGACATTGTAAAATCCCCTCAAAGTCGTGTAACATCCACAGAATTTACACTGTTCACTTAGAGGGGATAAAATCATGGTTTATTTTTCGGTACAGCTTTATTAATTAGGTTTTTACGCGATATAAACGGATTGTCGGTAACCCAGAAACGCCAAGGGTAATCTTTTGCTTCCCCGGAGTTGTCGATTCCGACGCGGGGGCCGCTGGATATGTGTTCAGGCTTTTTTCCGGCAGCTAGATATAGCGGGGGATCTGTAAAAGATCGACCATAATCATCCATGGTGATGCCCAGTGCCTTTGTTAGCTTCCCTGGTCCATCGGTCCATTTACGAATATCGGCAATTCCTCGTCTTTCATGCATTAACTCGAGCCCTGAATAGGGTTCAACCGCCCGGATTAAAATGGCTTCCGGATTTTCAAGCCCTCCGCTTACGACATTGACCAGTGTATGTGTGTGCATGACGTATGTATAGATCAAACTGGAATTTCCGAACATCACTTCCGTCCGTTTTGTCCTTCTATTTCCAAAACTATGTGCGGCCCTGTCACCAGGTCCAATATAGGCCTCTGTTTCAACAATGAATCCAGAAGCGGTTCCATCCGCTGTTTCTTTTACAATCAGGCAGCCAAGAAGGGATTTTGCCAGTTCAAGGGTGGGCTGCTGATAAAAATCCGCAGGTAAAATTGAATCGTTTATCTTGTTCATGATATCACTCCATTTAGTCTCATATAGGTAAAATTCCCTTATCAATGAAAAAGAAACATGAAGGGAAAAAAAAGGCCGGCTGATTATATCAGCCGGTCCCGAGCATTTTTTAGCCTAATTCCTTTTCCGTTTCTTGATCTTTTTTGATTCGGCCCGAACCCACGGAAAGTGCCACTAATATCCCCGCGGAAACAAAAAAGATACCGGTGATGAAAACACTGGAGAATGCATCGATCCAAGCATTTTCAATCGTTTTTACAAGGATAGTGCTGACTTCTGCGGGCATTTTAAGGTTTTCAGGATAAAGCATGATGTTGAATAACGCATCCGTTTTATCGGCTAATGCTTTCAGTGCCTCATGCAATATAGGGTCCTTTTGACTTACGACCGCATCATCCATATTTTGCTGGAGATTGTGATTCATGACAGCATTCAAAATCGTGATGCCCATCGTTCCTCCTATTGATCGGAAGAATGTCGAAGCCGCTGTAACCGACCCTAGCTGCGATTTTGGAAATTCGTTTTGAACGGCAATCATCAATGTCGGCATGACAAGACCCATACCTATCCCAAGGATGGCCATGTATGAGTACGCAGTGAATATAGTCGTACTGCCGTCCATCATGCTCATTAGGAAAAAGCCAAGCGTCGCAAAGGCCATTCCAAAGGTGAGCACGGTACGAAAACGGAATTTCAAAAGTAACCGCCCGCCAATGATGCTGGAAAGAATCATACCGATCATCATCGGAGTCATGGTCGACCCCGCTTTTGTTGGTGAAACTCCCAAAACGCCTTGCATGAACAGCGGGACGAACATGATTGCCCCGAACATGCCAAGGCCAAGCAGGAATCCCAAAATATTCGTGGTGGAAAAAACTCTATTTTTAAAAAGGGATAAATCAAGAATCGGTTCAACCGCTCTTCTTTCAAAAAAGATGAATAGGGCAATGAAGACAATGGTGCTGCCGAAAATCAAGATAGATTCTAATGATAACCATTCGAATTTATCACCACCGAAGGTCAAGCCAAGCAATAACAGGACAATACCAGGAATCAAGGTGAAAATCCCTAGATAATCGATATTCACTTTCTCTGTTTTCCTTATCGCTTCATGTTTCAATCCTACATAAATCAAAATGGCAGATAGTAAGCCCGTCGGTACATTGATCAAAAAGATCCAATGCCAGCTGATATGGTCAACGATCAGGCCGCCCAGAAAAGGGCCGATGACAGAACTTAAACCAAAAAGGGCTCCGAATACTCCCTGCCATTTGGCTCTTTGTTCCGCAGAGAATATATCGCCGATGATTGTTTGGGATAAAGGCATGATCATTCCGCCGCCGATTCCCTGCAGACCCCTGTAGATGATCAATTGTTCCATCGAAGTGGCTGTGGCACATAAAAACGAACCGATCGTAAATATGATTGTGCCAAGCAGATAAAGGGAACGCCTGCCATATAAATCAGATAGCTTTCCAACAATGGGTACAACAGTCGTTGAGGCTATTAAATAGGCAGTCGTTACCCATGCAAAGATGGTGAAACCATTCAATTGCCCGATAATTGTCGGCATGGCGGTACCGACGATCGTCTGTTCCAATGAACTGAAAAACATTCCTATGATCAATCCTGTTAAGACAAGCTTGGTATTGACCGCTTTTTTTTCCATTTGCATAGCATTTCTCCATTCCTATAACTGTATTCCTTATTCATTTGTGACTAATAGGTCAAAATTATAAATCTCTAATGACCATTTAGTCAACATCTTTTTTATTTAATTGCTTGACTATATTGCGTAAAGGTGGATTTAAAAATACATCCATATCACTTAAGTAATTCGACCAGAAACCACCAAATCCTTCCTTATTAATATCTCCAACGTGTTTCCATTTATCATATCCGATATAATAAGAAAGAATATAGATGAACTTATGATTGGAAGTGTAAGATATGAATAAAAAAATCGGGTTTATTGGATGCGGCAAAATGGGTGAGGCAATGCTTGAGGGCATGCTGCTTGCAGAGGTCATTTCACCTGAAGGGATCATGGTCAGTACTGCGAGTGTGGAGACCAAAACTAAAATCACCACGAAATATAAGGTTAAAGGTACTTTGGATAATAAAGAGGTTGCCGGTTTTGCCGATTTTCTCTTTCTAGGAATCCAGCCTGCCATGCATAAGCAAGTGCTTGAAGAAGTGAAGAATCATGTTAAAGAAGACGCTGTGATCATTACTATGGCAGCAGGGATCACTGTATCACTAGTTGAGAACAGCTTCGGAAAAAGAATGAAGGTTGTCCGGACGATGCCAAACACTCCTTCGCTTGTTGGTGAAGGCATGACTGCCATGAGCATTAATGATCAAATTACCGATGCTGATATAGAGGGTGTGACTGCACTGCTGAATAGTTTCGGTAAAACGGAAATCCTGCATGAAGATTTGATGGACGCAGTACCGGCCATCAGCGGTTCGTCGCCTGCTTATGTATATATGTTCATCGAGGCGCTGGCTGATGGAGGGGTCCGTGACGGCATTCCACGAAAACAAGCATACCGAATGGCAGCACAAGCTGTAATGGGAGCTGCTAAAATGGTACTGGAAACGGAAAGACATCCTGCTGCTTTAAAGGATGATGTCTGCACGCCGGGCGGTTCAACGATAGCTGCCGTAGCGACTTTAGAAGAAAATCAGCTAAGATCCAGCATTCTGCAAGCAATGAAGGCATGCACGGATAAAACGAAAGGTTTCAATAAATGAAGAAAGATGGATTGCCTATTAGCGGGCAATCTCGTCCATTTTCTATTTTCAGAATGTTTGGTGAAAAAAAGAGGAGGCTGCATAATGACTGGTTATATAGAAGAATTAAGGAAGATTCTGACGGAAGAACAGGTAACGGTGAATGAAACATTATTGGAGCAGCACAGCCATGATGAATCATATCACACTCCGCACCTTCCGGATATGGTCATATATCCAAGGGATACTGCGGAAGTAAGCGCAGTCATGCGTTATGCGAATGAGCATGAAATACCGGTCATTCCTTTTGGATTAGGTTCAAGTTTGGAGGGGCATGTCGTTCCAGTCAAAGGGGGAATTTCCTTGGATTTGTCTTTGATGAATCGAATATTGGAAATCAGGGAAAATGATTTCCTTGTGAAGGTCCAGCCAGGTGTGACTAGGACGCAGCTCAATAAAGAATTAAAAAAATACGGTTTGTTCTTTTCCGTCGACCCTGGTGCAGATGCTACATTGGGAGGGATGGCAGCTACGAATGCAAGTGGGACGACCTCGGTCAAATATGGGATTATGCGCGATCAAGTCAGGGATTTGGAAATAGTTTTAGCAAACGGTGAAGTGATTCATTCCGGAAGCTTAGCGACAAAATCATCTTCAGGCATTCATTTGAATGGCTTGTTTGTCGGTTCTGAAGGTACGCTGGGAGTATTTACTGAACTGACATTAAAGGTGTATGGCATTCCTGAAGTCACAATGGCTGGGAGAGCATCATTTCCAACCGTCGAACAGGCAGTATCTGCGGTTAATGGGATCATGCTTGCTGGTATTCCGATTGCACGAATTGAATTGGTTGATGCCGAGTCCATAAAAAAAGTTAATCAATTCATGGACAAATCCTATGAAGTCAAACCAACTTTATTCCTCGAGTTTCATGGGAATTTTGCCGGACTGGAACAGGACGTCAAATTTGCCAAGGAAATCGTAAGTGATTTTGGCTGTGGGGATATCCAGTTTGAAACCGATTCAAAAGCACGGAATGCCTTATGGGAAGCGCGCCATAATCTCGCGTACGCATTCATTCACAGCGCCCCGGGGAAGAAACTGATGGTGACCGACGTAAGTGTGCCCCTTCATGAATTATCGAATGCCATACTGGATACAAGGAAGAAAGTCGAACAATCCAAAGTGGAGGGGGCGATTGTAGGACATGTAGGTGACGGGAATTATCACGTATTGTTCATGATCGATCTGAAAAATCCTGAAGAAGTTAAAGAAGCGAAAAGGTTAAATGAAGAAATCGTCGAGTATGCATTAACCAGAGGCGGTACATGTACGGGTGAACATGGGGTGGGCCTTGGAAAATCGAAGTATCAGCGAAGGGAGCATGGAGCAGCTTACGAAGTGATGAAAACGATCAAACAGGCTTTGGATCCAAAAGGAATAATGAATCCCGGGAAGATCTTCATAGATTAAGAGGAATATTCTATTTTGTTAGAGTAGTAATAACATCAACCGGGGAAAGGGCAGAGTAGTGGCCTATCCGGAAAAATCGCCCGTCCGAAAATCCGACCTAACTCTGGATAATTCGACCGATCGAGCAGAAAATCGAGCCTAACTCTGGATAATTCGACCGATCGAGCAGAAAATCCGACCTATACCCAAATTATTCAACCGTTGTGCAAGTTAATTCGACCGTTGTGTGAGATAATCCGGCCTAATCCAGATATCGTATGGAGACGTACTGCTTCATCGAGGTTCTCGTCCAAAAAAAATAAGACTCCAGACAAGATTCTGGAGTCTTTTTTTATTAAGCGTTAATGTTATTTGGGTTTAAGGCGTTTTCAACACTTACGTAGTTGTAGCCAAGGTCTGTGGCAACTGCTTCGAACGTGATTTCACCGTTCGCCACATTGACGCCTTTTGCAAGGGCATCATTTTCAAGGATTGCTTTGATGGCACCTTTGTTTGCAATTTGAAGTGCAAATGGAACTGTTACGTTAGTTAAAGCAACTGTAGAAGTTTGAGGCACTGCTCCTGGCATATTCGCCACTGCATAATGCACTACTCCATGTTTAACATAAGTAGGGTTATCATGTGTTGTTATGTGGTCAACCGTTTCAAAGATACCGCCTTGGTCGATTGCAACATCGACAATGACTGAACCTGGAGACATCGATTTAACCATTTCTTCAGTAACGAGCTTAGGAGCTTTAGCACCTGGAATCAATACAGCACCGATAACCAAATCGGCATCTTTGACCGCTTCTGCAATATTATAAGGGTTGGAGATGAGTGTAGTCAGTTCATTTCCGAAAATATCATCAAGTTGACGAAGGCGGTCTGGGCTTAAGTCAAGAATGGTAACATCTGCGCCTAATCCAATAGCGATTTTAGCAGCATTCGTTCCAACCATGCCTCCGCCGATAACAGCGACTTTACCGCGTTTAACTCCAGGAACTCCGCTTAAGAGTATTCCTTTACCGCCGTTATTTTTTTCAAGGAACTGAGCACCGATTTGTGCAGCCATGCGTCCTGCAACTTCACTCATTGGTGTCAATAAAGGAAGTGTGCGGTTTACTGCAACCGTTTCATAAGCAATGGCCAAGACACCGCTTTCTTTTAGGGCCTGAGCTAGTGCCGGTTCTGCCGCAAGATGTAAATATGTGAAAAGGATTAAATCTTTTCGGAAATATTTATATTCAGATGAGATAGGTTCTTTTACTTTCATGATCATTTCTGTGCTTGCCCAAACGCTAGCAGCGTCCTCGACTATAACAGCACCAGCTTCTTGATATGCTTCATTTGTAAAACTGCTTCCTAGACCTGCGTTCATTTCGATTAATACTTCATGTCCTGCATTGACTAATGCTACGACCCCAGCTGGAGTGATAGCTACACGATTTTCATTGTTTTTAATCTCTTTTGGAATTCCTATTCTCATCTTAATCCCTCCAATAATATGTTTTACTATTTGTATCACAAGTATAGTTGGAAAAAGAAACAGTTAGTATGTGGAAATCAGAAAAATGAAAAAGGTGTATTTGTGGAATTCCACAAACGCAGTTTCAAAAAACATGGACTTGCCAGGATCAAAACCCAATTAAAGCTGAATTCAATTCTTTGCAATTGGTTCTTGAATGCGCTCTAGAATCCTTCTTTTCTTATAAAGCATGATTCCCGTATCGGCTATATCGGCAATCATCGAACGATTTGTCAGGGCGCCAAATATTATTCCGGCAACAGGAACCATTTGCAAAAGCTTTTTCCAGCCAAACTGATCACGGTATGTATAAACGACTTCTCGCCATCCTTGCAGTTCTGATGCTATTTCCCTTTTTGATTGGGAATCAGTCTGGGTCATTTTCGACAATTCATTTAATAGAGCCTTTTTGCCGACAACATCCGATGCTGTGAATTGCAGGCATTTGACGATGAATATACGTTCTTGGCGGTCCCTAGGATTGAAGCCATATGTGATGGCGATATCCTGAAGGGTTTTGATCGACATGCCGAGAAGAAGGGGGATGTCGATTGCCAAGGTGAAGATTCCGCCAATCCCGGTAGTGGCCCCTTGAACCGTTGCCAATTTGCTGCCTGAATTTTTAATATCCTGACTCACGCTATCCATGATATGGAGGGGTATGCTTGAAACATCCTCCACGGCAGTAATATTCAACTCGGGATTCTTGGCTTGCAGCTGATTTAGAATATGAGCTTCTTTCGTTAAATATTTTCCGCCATTCTGAATGTAGCTTCCGATTTCATCAAGCATGACACCCAATTTTTTCTGAATGAAATCCGGTGTCAACTTATCCAATAGCTTGAAGGGAATCCGCCCAATCCGTTCCCAAAACCATAGTCCTTTTTGATCCTTCTCCCATTTTTCTATGATTGCTAATTCTTTTTCAAGTTCTTCTTTTGTTTCAAATTTCATAAGATCAACCTTTCCACACTTCTAGTATTCCATATCAGGGAATATATCATTAATTTTTCTTGGAGAATTCATCATATTGATTAAGTTTAATGTTAAGAAAGAGGGACATTTTTTGAATCGGGTCTTTTAACCGGATATTTCCCACTTCCGAGATCCTTTTTAATCGATAATTCAATGTATTCACATGGATATGAAGGTTTCTTGAAGCCTCGTTTGGGTTGCAGTCTTTCTCTAGATAGACGGTGAGTGTTTGCAGCAATTCCGTCTGGTTTTTCATATCGTATGCTTTAAGTTTAAGGATGGAAGGATGAACACGACGCTGTTTGTTGCTTGCGAGTGATTCAATCATTTGAAACATGCCAAGTTCTTCATAATGTAAAATGAGTTTCATGTCATCAGGGAATATATTCTTCATTTTTAGAGTGTATAGAGCTTCTTCGTAACTTGATTTAACATCCATTAAGTTTTTATACATATTGCCAGCCGTTCCAAGGATATGCTCAACACCGAAACGCCGTTTCATCTCCAGAATGAAAAAAGGAATGAACTCATAAATCGATGAAGTGAAAGAAGGGCTGTTTTCCTGGTTGGCTCCTGCGAAAAGAATGAGCTTGTTATGGTCAATGGCAAATAAGGAACTGTTTATCTTTTGAGTGGTCGTTAACATGTATGAAATGTAGCGCTCCACTTCGCGATTGATCTCTTTAGGAAATTCGAATACCAATATGGAAAAAACCACTGGAACATGGATCGAGAATTTCTTATAATTTTCAATTATTTCCGATTCTTCTTGGTAGTGCCCGGTCAACATGCGCCAAAGGAACTCTTGATGACCCGCTTCTTTCCTTTTCTTTTTCAATTGCAATTGCTGTAACTGGTTCTTCGCCTCCTTGGCAGCGAATTGCAGAAATTGCATATCTTCTTCGGTGAATGGTTCATTTACTTCCAAAGCCCAAATGAATCCAAGTACTTCATTATTTTTCCGGATGGAAACCGCAACCCTGTTACCGAGACCGACATCATTGATGGCCCCGATTTTAATAGGGGCATCTTCTTTCAATAACGCGGGTATGAAGCCATCTTTCCATAAACTGTTGATGACCTTTTCAGGGACACGTCTTCCGATTATGGTCATGATACGAGCCTGATCCGTCGTATCATCGTGAGTGCTATAAGCAAGTAAGCGATGGTTACCGTCCTCGATTGTAATGGGGCAGCCTAAAACAGAACTGATTCTATCGGCAAACTCCATCATATCTCCATAAAGGTCTTTAAAAATATCTCTATTTTTTTCGAATTCCTTCATTGTTATTTTGCCCCTCGCTAAAAAAAATTCCTTCTCCTTGAATTTTAAACGATTTCCTATTAATTAGCATAGATAAATCCTATGTCAAAACAGAAAATCCCTACCGATGGAAACCGGAAGGGATTTTATTTTAGAATAAGAAGTTAATTAAAAGATAAAGCAAACCAGCTAATGTTGCAGAGATGGGAATGGTAATGAACCAAGTGATGATCATTCTTTTTGCCGTTCCCCATTTTACGCCCTTGACACGATGCGCAGATCCAACACCAAGGATTGAAGACGAAATAACATGTGTTGTACTGACCGGCATGTGTATTACAGTCGCGCCGAAAATGATAAAGGCTCCGGTTAAGTCCGCTGCAACACCATTGACCGGGCGGATTTTCATGATTTTGCCGCCAACGGTTTTAATGATTTTCCATCCGCCGACGGAAGTTCCAAGTCCCATTGCCAGCGCACAGGAGAACTGAACCCAGAAGGCGATATCGGTACTTGATGCATAACCATTTGCAATAAGGGCCATCGTGATGATACCCATCGCTTTTTGAGCGTCGTTCGTTCCGTGGGTATACGATTGAAGTGCTGCAGTAGCAATCTGTATAGTCCGGAATTTTTGGTTTGTTTTTGTCAGGTTATTGTTTTTAAAGACAACTTTAAAGATGCTGTATACGATAAACCCGATTACAAAAGCAATTAACGGGGAGAAAATCAAAGCTTGAAGAATTTTCATGAAACCTTCCCATTTAATTCCAGCGAATCCCGCTGCAGCAATGGCTGCACCAGCAATCGAACCAATCAATGCATGGGAGGAACTGCTTGGTATTCCGTAATACCAGGTTAGAAGGTTCCATATGATAGCGGCAAGTAGAGCAGCCATAATTACATATGAACCATTCGGAAGCGTGAACGGATCCACGATATCCTTCGTTATGGTCTTCGCCACTCCAGTAAATGTCATGGCTCCGACGAAATTCATGACGGCTGCCAAGATGATGGCATGCCTAGGCTTCAAGGCCTTTGTTGAAACAGCAGTCGCTATTGCATTGGCTGTATCATGAAAACCATTGATGAAGTCAAATGCTAAAGCAAAGAAAACGATTAATATTGTTATAATTAATAAAGTATCCATTTATTGGGGTACTCCTTAGGCGTTTTTCATTATGATTGTTTCAAGTGTATTGGCCACCGCTTGACAGTGATCGGCGATCTCTTCAAGGCTTTCGTAAATTTCTTTATATTGAATGATCCTGATTGGATCTTTTTCTACTGTAAACAAGTTTTTGATTGATTGACGTTGGATTCCGTCACAAACGGATTCAAGATCTTTAATTTTTATTGCATGTTCACGAATCATTGGCAATTTTTTAGTGGATAGTGTATCGACAGCATTTTCAATCTCATACGTACACTGTTTGATTGCATCCACAAACTTAAGCATATACTCATCTGCATTGACAATTGAGTACATTTCGAATAATGCCGCACAGTGTTCCAAACCGTCTATGACATCATCCATTCTCATGGTTAATTCAAGGATATCCTCCCGTTCGATAGGAGTGATGAAAGCATTGTTCAGCTCTTTGATCACATTATGAACCATTGAATCGCCTTTATGCTCAAAGTCTTTCATCGTATCTGAAAATACTTTGAGATCGGAGATGTTCTTGAGTTTATAATCCGCGAAATAGTCAGCACCTTCTTTTAGGTTTTGAGCGATGTTAAAAAGCATTACAGCGAATTTGTCTTTTTTTGATTTAAAAGCCATGTTAAAGCCTCCCAATTAGTCATGCAAATTTACGCACTTTAGTCGTACGCTTAGTATTAACAAATTGATTGTAACGAATTCATGTAGTATCCGGGAAGGTTTTTCGACGAAAATTTACAAAATCTTAATAAAACTTTACATAAAAAAACAAGGAAAATTAAAAAAAGGGAAAAAGCCTGCATTTATAAGGGGGAATTGTAAAAAAAAAGCCTTTCCGATATGGAAAGGCGAAAGGTTCTATAAAAATAAAGCAATCAAATAGTAAATGATTCCAGCTAAAGAAGCAGAAATTGGCAATGTAATGAACCAAGTGACCAACATGTTTTTGGCGGTTCCCCATTTTACCCCTTTGATGCGGTGTGCAGAACCGACCCCAAGTATTGAAGAAGAAATGACATGAGTCGTGCTGACAGGCATATGCAGGAAGGTTGCGCCGAAAATGATCGATGCACCAGTCATATCGGCAGCAACTCCATTAACCGGACGGATTTTCATGATTTTACCGCCAACTGTTTTGATGATCTTCCAACCTCCGATAGATGTACCAAGCGCCATGGCAATTGCGCAGGATAATTGTACCCAGAAAGGAACCTCAGAGGTAGAGGCATATCCGTTAGCGATCAAAGCCATCGTGATGATACCCATGGATTTTTGAGCATCATTCGTTCCATGTGTATAAGACTGGATGGCCGCTGTGAGAATTTGTATTCTCCTGAATCGCTTATTGGTTTTTCCTAAATTATTATTTTTGAATACTACCTTGAAAATACTGTATACAATGAAACCAAGCGTAAAGGCAAGGATGGGAGATAGAATCAATGCTTGTACAATTTTAGTGAATCCACTCCATTTAATCGCATCGAATCCACTAGCCACGATGGCAGCTCCCGCTATTGAACCAATGATCGCATGGGAGGAACTGCTTGGAATGCCAAAATACCAGGTGATTAAATTCCATATTATGGCCGAAATTAGAGCAGCAAGGATTACATAAGAACCATTGTTCAATGTGAAAGGATCAACGATATCCTTCGTAATGGTATGCGCAACACCGGTAAAGGTCAGTGCTCCTAGTAAATTCATGACCGCAGCCAGGATGATTGCATGACGTGGTTTAAGCGCCTTGGTTGATACTGCTGTAGCGATGGCGTTAGCCGTATCATGGAAACCATTGATAAAGTCAAAGACCAAAGCAAAAATAATAATTAGCACTGTTAAGATGAGTATGCTATTCATACATGGAGGACTCCCTTGATTTCAAGTGTAAAGTGTATATGGATTTTGGCCAATGAATGGGCGCAAAACAGTTTGCAACTCCTCAATATTTAGAATGGGAGTTTTACGTTTGATTATTCTTTAAAAGCTGACACCTTCTTTTTTACTTGGTTTTAAATCGAACTATTCAATTGTAACGAATTTCATACCTATAAGGATAGATGTTTCGTCATTTTTTTACAAAATATTTAACTTGGTGAATGATTAAAAAGATAAAATGTTTCCTCTTATATATATAAACGGGTGCGTTTCGTTTAAGGAACTCTATAAATCCCGAGGCTTATGGTTAGAAATAGAAGGTGGAGGGATGTATAATTGGTAAATAAAAGTAAGGGGGAATGATGGAATGATTTCAAACATTGGGGAAACGATCACCTTACATAATGGAGTTAAAATGCCACAGTTAGGTTTTGGTGTATTTAAAGTGAAAAACGGCAATGAAACGGTTGAGTCTGTCAAGAAAGCGATCGAAGTTGGATATCGTGCGATCGATACTGCGGCCATTTATGAAAATGAAGAAGGTGTTGGCCAGGCGATTCGTGAATGCGGCGTGCCTCGTGAAGAATTGTTCATTACATCTAAAGTGTGGAATACAGAGCAAGGATACGAAACGACGCTCCAGGCATTTGATGATAGTTTAAATCGCCTTGGCTTGGAATACTTGGATTTATACTTGATCCACTGGCCGGGAAAAGATAAATATCTGGAAACCTGGAGGGCTTTGGAAAAGCTTTATAAGGATGGCAAGGTGAAATCAATCGGTGTAAGTAATTTCCATGTTCATCATTTGGAAAATTTACTTGCAAACAGTGAAGTGAAGCCGGTCGTCAATCAAATTGAATTACACCCACTTTTGACACAAGTAGAAATTCGTGATTACTGTGCAAAACATGAAATAAAGGTAGAATCTTGGAGCCCGCTAGGAAGAGGGAACCTATTGGAAGAGCCGACAATTAATCATATAGCGAAGAAGCATGGGAAAAGTTCAGCGCAAGTGTTGATTAGATGGCATCTGCAACATGATCTAGTTGTAATACCTAAATCGATTACGCCGTCCCGTATCGAGGAAAATGCACAGGTATTTGACTTTTCATTAAGCCTGAATGAAATGAATCAAATAGATGCCTTGAACAAAAATGAACGGTTCGGCAGCAATCCCGATGAACTTTTGTTCTAAGAATGCTGCAAATAATAGAAGGGTGTCCCGATAATTGGGGCATCCTTTTTCTTTTTCCTTTATGAACATAATTGAGACAGTTACTGCTTATACTAACAATGTGACAAAGTTAAAGCCTATGGTATACCCGTTTAATATGTCTGATAATCCTGTTTTCGTTACCAAATATTTTTTAAAAAAATTAGGTTTTAGATTATTATAACGGGGAAAATAATGAGTACAGCGGCAAACAAAAAGAAAAAAATCACTAACATGAGGATTGTCCAATCAGTTACTCAAGGGCTATAGCTAGCTAACTCTACCCAATAACTAAAGCATTCACATTCATTAGATATCGTGCTAATCGGCATCATACCATTTTGAATGTAAAAGTTAAAATAACTGAAAAATTGCATGACAATATGGAAGTGATTTGATTTCTTGGAGTCTGCTGCAGAAATGAAAAAATAACTAATTTGAAGGAGGAAATATATTATGGGATTTTTATGGTCATTAATTATCGGAGGTATCATTGGTTGGTTAGCAGGTATGATCGTTGGACGTGACGTACCATTTGGAATTATCGGTAACATTATCGCTGGTTTTGTTGGTGCATGGTTAGGTTCATTAATTCTTGGGAACTGGGGACCTTCAGTTGCAGATTTCGCGATAATTCCAGCATTGATTGGTGCAATCGTATTTGTCTTCATCTTAAGCCTTATCTTAAAAGGCATGAGAAAAGCTTCATAAATACAAAAAATAAAGCTGGCCCAAGTGGCCAGCTATTTTTTTATGCCAAAAGAACGGATTTCGTCCCGACATGCGTATAATTCGGTTGACCTAACATGCAGAAAATCAGTCCGCTGAAAAAAAATATGAGCGACAATTCGGATAATATTAATGAAGAAATAAGTACACCGTCCGAAAAGGAATGGTGTTTCAGACTGTCACAAATTCAAAATTAATTGAGTTAGCAAAAAAAGTGTTGATTTCCACTTCAGGCACTCGCTTTCCGCGGGCGGTCCGGGAAGCCTCCTCGGCGCCTTGCGCCTCCGGGGTCTTCCCTGGACACGTTTTCCCGCAGGAGTCTCGTACCTTACGCTCCAATCAACTTTGTTTTACCTTTTAGATAGGGCCCCATTTGTCTACAAACTCGATAATAATTGATTTTTCCTACAGTACTTTTGAGTGTTTATAGAATTGAAACGTTGATTTCCTCTCCAGGCACTCGCTTTCTGCGGGCGGTCCGGGAAGCCTCCTCGCCTGCGGGGTCTTCCCTGGACACGTTTTCCGGCAGGAGTCTCGTACCTTACGCTCCAATCAACTTTGTTTTACCTTTTAGATAGGGCCACATTAGTTTGCAAACTCGATAATAATTTTTCCTACAGTATTTTTTGAGTGTTTATAGAATTGAAACGTTGATTTCCCCTTCAGGCACTCGCTTCCCGCGGGCGGTCCGGGAAGCCTCCTCGGCGCCTTGCGCCTGTGGGGTCTCCCTTGGACTCGCTATTCCCGCAGGAGTTTCGCACACCCGCTCCAATCAACTATGTTTAAAAATTTAGATAGAACTCCTTTTGTCTACAAAAAAAACACCGTCCGGTATGGAACGGTGTTTTTTTTGTTTAAATGGTGAAATCGAATATTTCAGGTTTATCAATGAAAGGAGCTTCAACGATCATTTTTTCTTCTGAAATGGGGTGGATGAATTCAATTTTTCTTGCATGAAGGGCTTGACGTGGAAATGTCCTTTTTCCGCCATATAAGGAATCTCCGGCCAAGGGGTGGTTCAAATGACTGAAATGCACCCTGATCTGATGGGTTCGGCCGCTTTCCAGGGTGCAGCTGACGAGTGTCAAGTTTTTCTTGGGATAGCGGTTGAGCACCCGATAGTGGGTGACTGCCGTCTGGCCTGTAGGGGAAACCCTTCTTCTCGTGGCATGGTGGCGGTCGCGGCCAATTTTTTCTTTGATTTCGCCTTCATCCTTTTTAATGTTTCCTTGTACTAAAGCTAGGTAAGTCCGCTTGATTTCCCTTTCTTCCAACATTCTATCCAGCATGGACCCAACAAGGCGGTTTTTGGCAAAAAGGACGGCACCGGTGGTATCTTTATCAAGCCTATGAATATGCTTGATCATACAGGTCTGGCCGTTTTTTTGAAGATGGTGTGCGACTCCATTGAGGAGGGAATGTGCTTCACCCGGCTGAGAAGGGTGGGTATCCATTCCAGCCGGTTTATTGGCTATCAACAACACATCATCTTCATATAAGATGGAAATTCCTAAGTCTGCCGCTTGTACTGTTTCATTTTCAGCGTGATCCAATAAGGGGATTCTGATCGTATCTCCTTCATTAAGGATTGTTGACCATGTTACGGAATTCCCGTTCACTGTCACTTCTTTACTCATTCTCCATTCATGCACTAATTTCTTTGGGGCCTTCCAACGCTCCCTAAAAAGTTTTTCCAATGTTAATCCATTCCAAGTTTGGAGAACATCTATTATTAAATGTTGGTTAGTTATTCTGAAATTTTCCAATAAAAACTCCTACTTTCGACTGCTTTGGTTTTTGATTAAATGAAAAAAATATATAATAATCAAGAATTAGTCATGAAAAAGTAACTTTGGACCTATTGCTGAAATTTTCGTGGTGGAAATTACCACATATTTTTTACAATATTTATGTTATTCTAGTGGGAAAGAAATCGCTTGTCCTAGAATATACATATAATAGATAGGTCTAACGGATCTGAAAAAAGGTGGTTTTTTTAGTGAAGACGGTCTTTTCTTCAACGGAAGAACAAGAGCAAGAAATAGCGAGTCTCGTTTCTCGTTTCTACGAATCTGTATTTCCAAAATACTTTACGGAAAGTGAAATCCTTCATTTTCGCGAGATTGGCGTTTTAGAGCCCAATCAAAGTTCTGTTACTTACTTGGCAACATTAAGAGACGCATTTCAAGTAATGACATGTCTTCAAGTCCTTATGTCGATATTAGACAAACAAAAGAGAGAAGAGTTTATAGTGATGGAACCTGAATCTGAAGAATTGTTCCAACATAACATCACTCTATTGAATGAATGCGGAATATTCTTCCCCTTTTATTATGACCATTTTTCAAGTATAAACCAAGAATCGAATAATGAGATTCAGATGATGGACATCCAGGTGGCTAATCAATATTTAGTATAAGGCAAAAAAAATGAGCCGGCTATAACGGGAGAAGCATTTCCGTTAGGGCCGGCTCATTTTTTCCATCCTTAATTAATATCGTGGTCCTTGAACCATTTCTCGAACGTTTCCTCATCATTATAGCCAACGATCCGTTCTTGTTCTTTGCCATTATTATAGTGAACGATGGTCGGGGTCTTTTTGATGCCATAATCGCTCCATCCTTGTTCAAACTCCAAAAGATTATATTGAACTAGATCGATTCCCAACTTTTCTGCCAAAGGAGCCACGATTGGCGTGGTTTTTAGACAATGCGGGCACTCAGGACTATAGAAGTAAACGGTCACATCTTCATTATCCTGGAGGTCCTGCTCCAATTCTTCCGGCAGGATCAAGTTTTGATAATTGGGGTCATCCAGCTGATCGACAGTAGCGGGTTTAAGCTTATCCTTGCCGTATGGATTTCCTTTTGATTTTTCTTCTTTTTTCAAG
The DNA here is from genome assembly GCF_040250305.1 of Peribacillus frigoritolerans. Taxonomy (NCBI): domain Bacteria; kingdom Bacillati; phylum Bacillota; class Bacilli; order Caryophanales; family Bacillaceae; genus Peribacillus; species Peribacillus frigoritolerans. The sequence continues at coordinate 1,115,635 of NZ_CP158190.1, forward strand.
TTTGTAAAAACGCCCAGCAGGACAAATATCGCGACGATTATCACTAAAAATATAGCCATTTTCTTCATTAAGCTGCAACCTCCTTGGATCTTGTCCATATGATGTAACTGCATATGAAAATAATGATGAATGCAGTCAAGGCTAGGAACGGGATGGTGATGAAACCAAATACGTTTATATATTGACCTGTACATGGAACCCTTCCGCATGCAAGGGTGTGGTCAGAAAAGAATGAAACCTTTTGTATCAAGTAATGGTACGTGGAAATGAATGCACCGATAGCGGATAATATCATCGTATAAAAGCTGATCCAATAATCTTTTCGAATGATTGCAATTCCTAAAATGATCGTAAAAGGATACATGATGATCCGCTGATACCAACAGAGCACACAAGGTTCATATTGCTTGATTTCAGAAAAATATAAGCTTCCAAACATAGCAATGATGGAAGCAGCCCAGGCTGCAAATAATAAGTTTTCCACACTGCGTTTTGTATTGTTCATGGTTCCTCTTCCCCATCTCTTTATACTCTCATGAAAAGTATAGTATGTAAGGACCGCGTATGTAAAATATATATTCTTTTAACGGACAATCAGAATGTTTTTATTTGAAATCCATGGGTAGGTTCAGTTGTTTTAATTTTTGAATAAGGGGTATAATTCTTATGGAAGAGATTAAAGGAGTCTGAGGAAAATGCCTAATTTGGACCTGCATAAATATGAAAAAATAATGGAAATACGTAATATGAGGCTAGGAGACATAGATGAAATAATTGCTTTGCAGTCGAGTTGCTTTCCTGGAATGGTTCCCTGGAAGCGAGATCAGCTTGAGAGCCATCTGGCAATTTTTCCAGAGGGGCAGTTTGTGGCTGAATATGATGGAAAAGTGATTGGCTCATGTTCCAGCCTCATTATTAATTTTGACGAATATGATGACCGCCATACATGGGATGATGTAACCGATAATGGATACATCACGAATCATAATCCGGACGGTTATAATTTATATGGAATCGAGGTCATGGTCCATCCTGAATTCCGCAGGATGAAAATTGGCCAAAGACTATATGATTCAAGGAAAGAACTTGTTGCCCATTTGAACTTAAAAAGCATCATTATCGGGGGCAGGATCCCCAATTACCATAAACATGCGGATGAATTGTTACCAAGGGAATATGTGAAAGAAGTGCAATTGCATAAAATATATGATCCGGTTCTTTCATTCCAGCTTTTAAATGGGTTCACGCTTATGAGGATCAATCCGAATTACTTGCCGGATGATCTGCAATCGAATAAGTATGCTACGCTCATGGAGTGGAATAACGTCGATTATCAGCCAAAAACAAAACGTTATTATAAAACATCGGAACCGGTACGTATCTGCGTCGTGCAATACATGCTGCGTAAAATCGATTCATTCGAAGATTTCGCTAACCAAGTCGAATATTTCACCGATGTTGCTTCAGATGCCAATGCGGATTTCGCCGTGTTCCCGGAATTGTTCACAACCCAGCTGATGTCTTTCTTGAATGAAAGATCACCAAGCTTGGCTGTCCGGAAACTGTCGGATTTCACGGAGCAATACATTGAATTGTTTACCACTTTAGCTGTAAGGTATAACGTCAATATCATCGGCGGTTCCCATTTCGTTAAAGAAGATGATGACAATATCTATAATATCGCTTATTTATTCCGTCGCGATGGGACGATTGAAAAGCAATATAAAATTCATATCACACCGAATGAAAGAAAATGGTGGGGTATTAACGCAGGTGACCGCGTTCGTGTCTTTGATACGGATTGTGGAAAAATCGCGATACAAATTTGTTATGATATTGAGTTTCCGGAACTCGCCCGGATTGCTACCGACATGGGAGCCAAAATCATATTCACTCCATTTTGTACAGAAGACAGGCAAGGCTATCTGCGGGTTCGTTATTGTGCCCAGGCCCGTGCCGTGGAAAACCAAATTTACACCGTCATTTCCGGAACGGTCGGAAATCTTCCGCAAACGGAAAATATGGATATCCAATATGCCCAATCGGGAATCTTCTCTCCATCGGATTTCGAATTTGCGCGTGATGGCATAGTCGGGGAAACAAGCCCGAACCTTGAGATGGTACTGATTGGCGATGTCGATTTGGAAATCTTAAGGCGGGAGCGTCAATCTGGTACTGTAAAGCAATTGAAAGATCGCCGCCATGATATTTACCATCTGCATTACAAAGATGGCCAAAAATAAAGAAGTAAACGAGCTCGTGATGTGAAGAATGCTGGATTCGGTTCTTTTCATTACGAGCCTTTACTTCATTTATTGGAATAAATATGATAATTTTGTATATGTAAGGCAGATACATAATAAGAAAATATGAGGCGTTTGGGAGGAGATGTTGGAGATGGACTGGAAATCTTTATACACCACTTGGGCAGGGTACCAGAATTTAAATGGGGAATTACGTGTCCTCCTTGAGGAAATGCAGCGGGATGAAGCACAACTCGAAGATGCCTTTTATAAAAATTTAGAATTTGGAACAGGCGGAATGCGCGGGGAAATCGGGGCAGGAACGAACCGGATGAATCTTTATACTGTAAGGAAGGCAACGGTGGGGTTGGCTCAATATATCTCTTCGTTTGGGGAAGAAGCGAAAGGAAGAGGGGCTGTGATCGCTTATGATTCAAGACATAAGTCCCCGGAATTTGCACTCGAAGCAGCTAAGACCTTGGCAACATTTGGGGTGAAGGCTTATTTATTCGATGAATTGCGTCCAACTCCAGAATTGTCATTTGCGGTTCGCGAGCTGAATGCTTTTGCTGGAATCGTCATCACGGCAAGCCACAATCCGCCTGAATATAATGGTTACAAGGTTTATGGGTCAGATGGGGCACAATTGCCACCGGAAGCGGCTGATCAAGTGATCAGCTACGTGAATGCCATTGAAAACGAGCTTGAAATTCAGGTTGAAGAAGCTGAAATCCTTAAAGGGCAGGGCCTCATCGTAATGGTTGGGGAGGAAGTGGATGCAGCGTATAATCGTGCGTTGCTTACAGTTCCCGAGAACCCGCAGCTTGCCGAGGAAATAGATGTGTCAATCGTCTTTACACCGCTTCATGGAACGGCAAATAAATCCGTCAGGCGGGCACTGCAAAGCTTAGGGTATCAAAATTTGCATATCGTTAAGGAGCAGGAATTGCCAGATCCGGATTTTTCGACAGTTCAGTCTCCAAATCCGGAGGAACCAGCTGCATTTGAAATGGCCATCGAGCTTGGTAACAAGGTGGAGGCGGACCTATTGATAGCAACGGACCCAGATGCCGACCGGCTTGGAATTGCCGTGAGAGACGAGAGGGGCCAATATGTTGTCCTGACTGGAAATCAAACAGGTGCTCTTTTCCTGGATTATTTACTGTCCCAGAAGAAAGAAAAAGGGAAGATTCCCCAAAATGGAATCGTCTTAAAAACGATCGTCACTTCAGAAATCGGCCGGACGATTGCTGAGTCATATGGCTTGAAGACGGTTGATGTACTTACCGGGTTTAAGTTCATCGCCGAGAAAATAAATCAGTATCATGTAAGCGGGGAAAGCAGCTTTTTGTTCGGATATGAAGAAAGCTACGGTTATCTGATTAAAGACTTTGCACGTGATAAGGATGCCATTCAAGCTGCAGTGCTTGCTGTCGAGGTCTGTGCCCATTATAAAAAGCAGGGATTGACCCTATATGAAGGGTTGCTGAATGTGTTTGAAAAGTACGGCTTTTACTTGGAAGGTTTGCGTTCATTGACTTTAAAGGGCATTGAGGGAGCGAAACAGATTTCTGGAATATTGAATCAATTCCGTCAAAATCCTCCTTCCCGAATTGCTGGCATTCCGGTAGTCGCTGAAGAAGATTACCAAAGCAGCAAGAAGCGTACATTACTTTCAAATGATGAAGAATTGATCGAGCTTCCGAAATCAAATGTATTGAAGTATTTCCTTGAGGATGGTACATGGGTTTGCCTGCGTCCTTCAGGCACTGAACCGAAAATTAAATTCTATTTCGGTGTCCAAGGTAAATCAATGCAAGAAGCTGAGTCCAAGTTATCGGGAGTCATGGAAGATTTCATGAGCAAGATTGAAGCATTGGTTTAAATGTATGAAAGCTAGACGAAAGACTGTAGGCAAACTCGATGAAAAATCAGTTTGCCTGCAGTTTTTTATTTAGAAAAGTTCATTTGATTTCAGAAATCCGCTCCCTTTCCGCCCGACTGTCTGCCAAGCCGCATCAAAGTAAGCGCCTCTGGGGTCTCGGCTAGCCAGTAGTGTCGCAAATTTTCTTTAATCCAATGAGGATAACAGTAAAAAACCATAAAGACCGGAGCACTTTATTCGACTCGCTGCACTGTCTTGGGCCGTTGACATAGTTTATCGACCCAAGCCTCACTGTATTCGGTCGTTCACGCACTGTATTCAACCTATCCAGGACAGTATTCGACCTACCTCGCACATTATTCGACCGTTGAGGCATTATATTCGACCGTTCACGAATTTTTTTCGACCCTCACCTCGCGATTGGGACTCCGAATCCCATTTTGTCGTTAAAGTTAAACGAAAGACTTCTTCGGTCTTTCGTTTTTTTATGCTTTTTAGTTGCATGAAAAATCAAAATTCTAGGAAATTCCGTTTCGGTTTTGGTATACTGTATTGGCGACTGATCTCGGAAAACATCGGGAATAATGGAGGTTTAATTCATGAAATTAGTAATCATTAATGGTTCACCACGTAAACAAGGGCGTACGGGGATTGCCTCACGCTACATATCCAAGAAATACGGAGCGGAACTTATTGATTTAAGCAATAGCGAAATCCCTTTATATTCAGGTGAAGGTGAGCAATATCAACTGGAAGTGATCCAAGGTCTTCGGAAAAGCATCGAGGAAGCTGATGGCGTAATTCTGACAACTCCGGAATATCATGGTTCCATGAGCGGAGCCTTGAAAAATGCCTTGGATTTTCTAAGCAGTGAACAATTCACGCATAAACCAGTAGCTTTATTGGCTGTCTCCGGCGGAGGAAAAGGCGGAATCAATGCCTTGAATTCCATGAGAACAGTGGGTCGAAGCCTTTATGCAAATGTGATCGCCAAACAATTGGTTCTGGATCCGCATTGCTTCGATTACGAAAATGATGGTTTATTTGAAGAATCTGCGGTACTTGTAGAAGGTATGATTGAAGAACTTAAAATGTATGCAAACGCATATGCTGCAATGAAAAAATGATGAAATGAGGGTCAGGTATTTACATACCTGACCCTTCCTTGTTTTTATAGGGTTTCACCAGCCAAAGTTATATCCCCGAACATTAATCCTCTTGTATAATTTTTCCCGTTTTGCAAAAACTATAGTTGATTTTAGCTTGGAAGTTCACTTAAATAATCACTTGTTTTTTCTGCCGCATGATCCAGATATCGAAGCAGTGCATACAGCTGGGATTGAACGATTTGATAATCATGCTCAAACCTGTAAGCGTGCAAAAAATGTTCTATTTTTTTTGAAAGAAAGTGATCTTTCGTTCGAACCATCAATACTAACAAGCTGTCCCAATCAGAACGGTGTGTGTGAAACAATGCCTGATCATAATCAGCGATCCTCATGTTCTTCTCCCCCTTATAAGGAGCTATTTGTATTTTGTTCAGATACGACAGAACATTTCCTTACAATAAGTGGCGATGTATATGGACCGCGGTTGTTGCTTTTTACCTGAATAAAAATAAAAGGTGAGTACATGAGAAAAATAATGGTAATTGGAATACTAGTGCTTCTTTTTTTCCCTGAACCATCGCTGGCGGCAGAAGTGTATTCCCCTGAACAGATGGAAATGGATCTTCAAGGAATCCAAAAGCAGTATGAATTGGATGTTCAAATAATCGGGCAAACTGAAAAGGGAAAAAATATAAAGGCAGTCAAGTTAGGAAAAGGAAAAAGATCGATTTTGCTGGTGGGATCACATCATGGACGGGAATGGCTCAGCTCCAAACTTTTAATGCGCTTGCTTGAAGAATATGCAGCTGCCTATCGAGCGGGCAAACCTGTTGGAGAATACCGGACGGAAACATTGGATGAGGTGAGCATCTGGTTCATCCCGATGCTGAATCCAGATGGCGTCAGCATCCAGCAAGGAGATTTATCCAACTTAAATGTTCTTGAAAAGGCTGCGGTATGGAAAATGAACCGATATAGCAGGAATTGGTCCCGGTGGAAAGCCAACGCTAAAGGCATTGATTTAAATAGGCAGTATCCGGCTGGATGGAATGAAGTCATGAGTCATGAAACAAAACCGACGTATCAATTTTATAAGGGCCGACAACCACTTGAAGCAGCTGAAGTAATAGCGCTTACGGATTTCACGAAAAAGATTGATCCCCTTATTGCCGTTTCCTATCATACCTCAGGAAGGGAAATCTTTTGGCATTATAATAATAAACGGAAAAATATGGCAAGGGATTATGGCATTGCCAAAAAGACTGCCGAATTGACTGGATATGAACTGACCTTTCCGGAAAAAGAAGCGGTAGGAAGCGGATATACGGATTGGTTCATAACTGAATTCCGCCGCCCGGGAATGACGATTGAACTTAGTTATTTAGTGGATGAAACCAATCCGCCATTGACTGTGTTTCCTGAGGAGTGGGAGAGGAATCGATTAGTTGGAATCATGCTTGTAAAAGAAGCGAAGCAGCTGCATAACAACTGAACAATTTTACATAATAATACTAACCGGAAAGTATGAGGAGGAAAAGATTTTGAAAAAAGTTATCGTGATGCTAATGGGGATTTTTTTGATTATGCAAGCAGGGGACATTTCAGCACAAGCCCAAAAACCCGATTACGAAAAATACGGAAAGATTGCGATTACAATAGTGCAGGCAGATTATCCTGAAGTTGAGATTACCGATTACGAATATAAGGGCAGAAAAACGGTAGCGAAAAATCTAGTCGAAGACGATTTCAGATTTTTGGTCGAGAATAAAGGTCAGGAGTTCAATGTCATCGTGACTGTACAACATGATTTGAAAAATGAAAAATTACTTAGTTTGAAGGTCACAGAACAAAAAGGAAAGTGAGATCGCGGAACAAACGGAAAACTTAAGGGATGCATTACAGAACATCTTCATCTCGAGAAGATGTTTTTTTCTGATTTCGTTTAAAGGCTGTCCAGAAATGGTTGATATCGGATTAGGTGCCAATGGGAAGTGATGCCAGCCGTTCAGCTTCCATGAAGTTTTCATTGCATTTATGAGCAGCTAACAAGTATAGTTAGTATCAGATTGAAACAATAAGCTTGAATGTAGGGGTATTAGAAAATGAGAAAGTTTAAGAAAGTTTATGTGGAAATTACGAATATATGTAATTTGAAGTGTAATTTTTGTCCAAGCTCCAGCTTGCAAAGGACCCTGAAATTCATGGATCCTGAAGGGTTTACGGAGGTTATCAAGAAAATCAAACCACACACCGATCATATTTATTTTCATCTGATGGGTGAACCGTTTTTAAATAAAAATTTGGGTACATTCCTGGATATCAGTGCTGAAAATGACCTGAAGGTTAATATTACAACGAACGGTACTTTGATTCAAAAGGTCAAAGACAAGCTGCTCTCCAAAAAAGCCCTTCGGCAGGTGAATATTTCACTTCATAGCTTTGAGGCAAACGATACGAGCAATAGTCTTGACTCTTATGTCAGTAATATTGCCGATTTCATAAATGAAGCAAATGAAAAAAGCGAAGTGATTTGTGCCATTCGTTTATGGAATATGGATACGGATGAATTAAAAGCGAGTAATGGCCTGAACGACGATATTCTGAGCATGCTGGAGGAGAAGCTTTCATTGGACATTCGCTTAAGTGAAGCTCTTCAGCAAAAGAATAATATAAAGTTGAGGGACCGGGTTTATATAAACATGGCGGAAAAATTCGAGTGGCCGGAATTGGACCGTGACATTATCGATGAAAATATTTTCTGCTATGCTCTTAGAGATCAATTAGGCATCTTGGTTGATGGTACAGTCGTACCTTGTTGCTTGGATAGTGAAGGCAAAATACCGCTGGGAAATATATTCGAAACATCACTTGAAGACATTTTAAATGGTGAACGGGCGAAAAATATGTATGATGGTTTTTCAAGAAGATGTGCAGTTGAAGAATTATGCAAACGATGTGGCTATGCAAAGCGTCATAAAAAATAAAGGAAGGAAAACCACGAAGTCCATCTCCGGGGTTTCAGGCTGTAGGCAAACTCGATGAAAACTCAGTTTGCCTGCAGTTTTTTATTTGAAAAGTTCAGTTGATTTCAGAAATCCGCTCCCTTTCCGCCGACTGTCTTGGGCCGTTAACGCAGTTTATCGACCTAAACCACACCGTATTCGACCGTTGAGGCACAGTATTCGACCTACCCCGCACTGTATTCGGCCGTTCACGACTTTTTTTCGACCTTCACCTCACTATTAACCCCATTTTGCCGCCAAAACCACGGAGTCCATCTCCGTGGTTTTTTCTGTTCTTGAAGCATTTCCTTCTTTTTTATTAAAAATTCAGAATATTATTGTTTTATTAAACGTCCCGTGATAAAATACTCTCTATTATTGTTGAAGTTAAAACTTCATATTGTCATATAAAAAGTTTTTGATTCATATCTTGTTTCAGAGGGGATGTTTTATGGACTTACAGCAAAAAGTTAAAGAAGTATTCCCGGGTTTATCTACTGGTCAAAAAAAGGTAGCAAAATACTTGTTAGTGCATTCACATACATTTGCAGTCACTTCAGCTCAAAAGCTCGGAAAGGATATTGGGGTGAGTGAAACGACCATCATCCGCTTTTGCTATTCATTAGGGTTAAGTGGATATGCTGAGCTTCAAAAGCTTATTCGCAATCAGTTGATATACGAGAGCAGCAGTTTGAATGAATATCATTCTTCAAAACTTGAAGCCGCGAGTCAGCCAAACTTCATGGCTCAAGTGATGGGGCAGGATATCATCAGCATCGAAAAGACAATGAAAAATTTATCAAATGAAGATTTCGCCACAACAGTCGATAAATTGGCGGCAGCTGACAATGTTTTGATATCCGGACACCGTTTATCATTTTCGGCAGCGCATTGGTTAACCTTTACACTTAGGCTTGTCAGGGAAGAGGTTCATTTATATCGGCCTGATACTGATGATATATTTTTACTGTTGAATAAAATGACTGAAAATTCCGTTTTTGTAGCCATTTCATTTCACCGCTATGTTAAAGAGACTGTGAAAATAACGGAAATGGCCAAAAAAGCGGGTGCATTTGTAATTGGGGTTACGGATTCCGAACTGGCTCCGATTGCTGAATACACTGACATTTTATTGCCCATTTCAACACCAAGGACTTCCACGATCGATACAGCACCGGTTTTATTCTCATTATTGAATAGTTTAGTAGCTGGAGTATCGATTAAGGACGAACAGGGTTTCAAAGAAAGAAAAGCGATATATGATGCGTTCAATCAAGACGATTATTTCTTTTGAGGTAAAACTTCCACCAGTTTGGGGAACAAGCCGATTAAACCGGGATACAAGGGGGAGACAGAAATGGATATCACAAAATCTATCGAAAAATTAAGGCCGCGTATACTCGATATTTTTGACCATTTACACGCAAATCCTGAAACGAGTTGGAATGAAGTGAATACGACAGCTTTCATTTCAAATATTTTAACGGAGAATCAGTGTACGGTGAAAACATTCGGGGACTGTACAGGAGTGATTGGGGAAATCGGGGATGGGGATTTCACGGTCGGGTTACGATCGGATATCGATGCACTTTGGCAGGAGGTGCATGGGACGTTTCAAGCCAATCATTCCTGTGGACACGATGGTCATATGACCTTGGCACTTGGAGTATTCCTGGTATTGAGGGAAATGGACTTTCGTCCTAGGGGGAAGCTGAAGTTCATTTTTCAACCTGCTGAAGAAAAAGGTACGGGTGCCTTGAAGATGATTGAAGAAAAAGTATTGGATGATGTCGATTTCCTTTATGGAGTGCACTTAAGACCGGTTGAGGAAGTGAAGGATGGGCAAGCGGCGCCAGCCATTGTGCATGGAGCGGCTCAGTTCATTAAAGGTGAAATAGCGGGAACTGATGCGCATGGAGCCAGACCGCATCAAGGGCAAAATGCCATCGAGATAGGAGCGGCTTTCATCACTTTGCTAAATGGTATCCATCTCAATCCATCCATCCCTTATTCCGTAAAAATGACGCAGTTTTTTGCTGGCGGCGAAAGTTCCAATATCATCCCGGGGAGAGCCACTTTTTCATTGGATTTACGGGCACAGGATAATGCAGTGATGGAAGAGCTCACCAAAAAGGTGGAAAAGGTTGCAGAATCTTTGGCCATTGTCCATGGAGTCGAAGTGAAACTCGAACCGGGAACCTGTGTTGCTGCTGCAACCGTGAACGATCAAGCCCAGGAAATGATGTCTGAAGCGATAGCCGATACACTCGGGGAAGAAAATCTGGTAGCCCCTGTCATTACAACCGGAGGAGAGGATTTTCATTTTTATACGTTGAAAAGACCTGAACTCAAGGCGACGATGCTTGGATTGGGCTGTGATTTGGCACCAGGGCTCCATCATCCGAACATGACGTTCAACAAAGATGCATTGTTATCGGGAATTGAAATCCTGACCAAAGCCATCATACTGACTTTCGAGAAATATGGAGATGGGGGCCACTTACATGACTGAAGAATTAATCATTAAATCCCTATCCACACTAGAGGATTTACAAGAAGTGCAGCGACTGGAAGCCGTCGTATGGGGCATGGATTGCGTTCCCATCCATCAGACGATTACTGCAGTCAAAAACGGCGGGCTTGTTTTAGGCGGCTATATCAATGGCCAGTTAGTAGGGTTTCAATACAGTTTCCCGGGATTCAAGGACGGAAGGGTATATCTTTGTTCACATATGCTAGCCATCCATCCGGACCATCAAAAGAAGGGCTACGGCAGATTACTTAAACTTGCACAAAAAGAAGAAGCACTTAAAAAAGGCTACGACTTGATCACATGGACGTATGATCCATTGGAAAGTGTGAATGCAAACTTGAATATCGGTAAGCTAAAAGCTGTTTGCTCTACATATATGGAAGATTGTTATGGAAATATGAAGGATACCCTCAATGAAGGACTGTCAACCGATCGTTTCATGGTGGAATGGAATATACGGCAGGAAGCAAAGGAAGAGACTCCGCTTCCTGATAAAGCGATACACATCGTAACGACAGCAATGAATGACCAAGGCTTTCCTTACATCAAGGATTATCATTTCGAAACCAATGCCGAGGTGATCGCCATACCCATTCCGACAGATATTCAACACATCAAAAAAGCTGATCTTCGCCTTGCGATTGATTGGCGGTTAAAAACCGGTGAATTATTCAAAGCCTTTTTTGCCAAAGGCTATGTTGCAGCGGGGATCGAACGGGAAAAAGGTGAAAACATTCAAAACTATTTATTAAAAATACCAGAATAAGAGGGGAATCGCGATGAAAATAACAGAAGTGCGTTTACGTCATTTAAATATGGATTTGGTAGCTCCCTTTACAACAAGCTTTGGAACGTTTGTGGATAAGGAGTTCATTCTTGTGGAAGTGAAAAATGGAGAAGGGCTTTCGGGCTGGGCTGAATCTGTGGCGTTTTCAGCACCTTGGTATAACGAAGAAACCATAAAAACCAATTGGACGATGCTGGAGGATTTCCTGATTCCGCTTGTATTGGATAAAGAAATAGAGCATCCTCGTGATGTATCGGAAATGTTCTCGCATATTCGTAAAAATAATATGGCAAAATCGGCAATCGAGGGAGCCATCTGGGATTTATATGCGAAAGAAAAGAATATTCCATTAAGTATGGCTTTAGGCGGAAAACTGGAAAAAATCGATGTTGGAATCAGTATCGGCATCCAAAAAACGGTACCTGAATTACTGGCGAAAATAGAAGCTGGATTGAAGGATGGGTATAAAAGAATCAAAATGAAAATACAACCAGGTTGGGATGTAGATGTAATCAGGGAAGTACGTAATCGATATCCTGATGTCCCGATCATGGCAGATGCAAACTCCGCCTACCGGCTGAAAGACATCGAATTACTGAAACAACTTGATCAATTTGATTTAATGATGATCGAGCAGCCCTTGTCATCAGATGATATTGTCGATCATGCTACATTACAAGCGGAAATCAAAACACCGATTTGCTTGGATGAAAGTATACATTCCGTCGAAGATGCAAGAAAAGCCCTTGAATTGGGGAGCTGTAAAATCATTAATATTAAGATCGGCAGGGTTGGCGGTTTAACGGAAGCAATGAAAATACATGAATTATGTAAAGAAAGGAATGTACCGGTTTGGTGCGGAGGCATGTTGGAATCTGGTGTCGGGCGTGCCCATAATATCGCATTGACAACACTTGATAACTTCACGATGCCTGGTGATACGGCAGCATCCGCGAATTATTGGCATAAAGACATCATCCAACCAGAGGTTACAGTGGAAGATGGGGTCATAACCGTTCCAAAGGCGGCAGGCATTGGCTATGAAGTCGATTATGCTGCGATCGATGAATTCACTTCCTATAGTAAAAGATATACAAATAAATAAGAATTGGAATAAAAGAAACTCCCAGCTTCATGGACATCAGCCCGTTAACTTGAAGCTGGGAGGCTATTAAAGAACAGGATCATGATGAAAGGGAAGATATTTCTTTTAACTTAAATTGTCAGAATAATCATATAATTGGGGGGGTATTTGATATGAAAAACAGTATAAATCTTGCAGGAGCATATATTGGAATCATCATTGGAGCAGGTTTCGCTTCAGGACAAGAAGTATTACAGTTCTTCACGAGTTTTGGAATCTACAGTGTATTGGGAATTGTGGTGGCGACAGCTTTATTCGCGTTTTTAGGCATGCAAGTTACCCAGTTGGGGAGCACTCTCCAAACACGCTCCCATAAAAGCATCATCGATCATATTTGTGGCCGCTATATAGGCAGGGTGGTCGATATTATCATCACATTTTTCTTGTTTGGCGTTACAGTCATCATGATTGCCGGTTCCGGAACGATTTTTGAGGAACAATTCGGGATTCCAAGTATAGTCGGTGCAATCGTCATGACGGTGCTCACGATTGGTACGCTTTTACTTAATGTTAATAAAATAATGTCCATCATTAGTGCCATCACACCGTTTTTATTCGTTATCATGATCATTATTTCAGGTTATTCATTTTTCACATCCGAACTAAGTTTCAATCAAATCATTTCATCTTCAAGTAAAGGAACGGCTGCAACCGGGAATTGGATGATGGGTTCATTACTTTATGTTTCATATAATATGACTGCCGGAATTGCCATGCTAGCCGTAATGGGAGGGACCTTCAAAAATAAGAAAGAGGCTGGTATGGGAGGAATTCTAGGAGGTATCGGTTTGGGGATCCTGCTATTCTTGATCAATTTGGGGATGATGTCCGACTTGAAGGGCATAGAAGGTTCAGGAATGCCTACCCTTCATTTAGCGAATCAGATTTCTCCATGGTTGGGATATACCCTATCAATCATCCTTTTAGGAATGATTTATAATACCGCTGTCGGGATGCTGTATGCGTTCACCGCAAGGTTGGTGCCTGCCGAAACGAAACGCTTTAAAATATCCGTGATTATGGTCGGAATCCTCGCTTTCCTTGCAAGTTTCGTTGGCTTTATTAAATTGGTTGGGACGGTATACCCAGTCACAGGATACTTAGGTTTTGTCATCATTGCAGCGCTCATCATTTCCTGGCTCCGTTCCAAAACGAAAAAAGAGGCTGTGAATACGGAATTCGCGAAATTTTAATTTCAAAGGGATTGAGTGCAGAACTGCACGAAACCTTTGGCCAGACATCTTCTTCGTGGAGGTGTTTTTTTTCTGTTATCGAGGACCTTTCTCATGATCACGGCATTTTTCCTCCTTTTTTTCATACATTAGTTTAAAGGCGGAAGACAAGGGGGATATCGGATGAATGAAGCGGAGCAAAAGGCTCTGGAATATGCCATTAGTGAAATTACCGAAATAGCAACAGGGTTCGGGTTGGATTTTTACCCGATGCGTTATGAAATTTGCCCTTCAGAAATCATTTATACATTTGGTGCCTATGGGATGCCTACCCGTTTTTCTCATTGGAGCTTTGGGAAGCAATTTCATAAAATGAAGCTGCAGTACGACTTTGGATTAAGTAAGATCTATGAACTGGTCATTAACTCTGATCCTTGTTACGCTTTTCTGCTGGACTCCAATTCACTTGTACAAAATAAATTGATTGTTGCCCACGTTTTGGCGCATTGTGATTTCTTTAAGAATAATATACGTTTCAATAATACTAAGAGAGATATGGTAGAAAGTATGTCGGCAACGGCAGAAAGAATCCGTGAATATGAAATCCTGCATGGCAAAAAGGAAGTGGAAACCTTCCTTGATGCACTTTTAGCCATTGAAGAACATATCGACCCGTCGCTGATGAGGCCAAAGCTTGCCTGGACGATGGAGGATGAGGAAGAAGAAGAGGAAATAAAACCGACAGCCACACAATACGATGATTTATGGAACCTTGATAATAAGGATAAACCAAAGAAATCCAACATTAAAAAAAGAAAAAAATTCCCGCCAAGGCCTGAAAAGGATATTATGCTTTTCATAGAACAGTACAGCAGGGATTTAACCGATTGGCAACGGGATATCATGACGATGATCAGGGAAGAGATGCTGTATTTCTGGCCGCAGCTGGAAACGAAAATCATGAACGAAGGCTGGGCATCCTACTGGCATCAGCGCATAATCCGTGAATTGGATCTATCCTCAGGGGAAGCCATTGAATTCGCGAAACTGAACGCAGGCGTCGTTCAGCCATCACGGACCAGCATCAATCCTTATTATCTCGGCTTGAAAGTGCTTGAAGATATTGAAGAACGCTATGATAATCCAACCGAAGAAATGCTCAGGCTGGGCGTCAAGCCTGGATCTGGCCGCGAAAAGATGTTCGAAGTCAGGGAAATCGAATCGGATATTTCCTTTCTCCGCAATTATTTGACGAAAGATCTGGTCATGCGGGAGGATATGTACCTATTCCAAAAGCAGGGCAAGGATTATAAAATCGTCGATAAATCATGGGAACATGTTCGTGATCAACTCGTCAGTATGAGGGTTAACGGCGGTTTCCCCTATATCACAGTAAATGATGGGGACTTCATGCGCAATGGGGAACTTTATTTAAAACATTGGTATGAAGATATTGAACTGGATCTGAAATATCTCGAAAAAGTCATGCCATATATCTATCAGCTCTGGGGCCGCCCCGTGCATATGGAATCAGTCATGGAAGGAAAAGAAGTCCTGTTTTCCTATGATGGAAAAGGTATTCACCGGAAATATTTATAAAGCTGAAAAAAACTGCCGGTCACTCGGCAGTTTTCTTGTTTCAAGCTCTAATATTCGTTAAGAGCTACTTTGCATAAAAATCTATAATACTTGTAATTTGCAAGTATTAATGTTATAAATCAACTATAGAATCTTGAAAAATTCATGTGGCAAACGAAAGGGGAAAGATATGATAATTCGTGAAGCGATCGACACAGACATGGGTTCGGTCAAAGAAATTTACAATCAAGGGATTGAGGATAGAATTGCCACGTTAGAAACGGAACTGAAGGATCAAGCCTACATGGAGGAGTGGTTTGCCAAACACAGCGGTCGATATAAGGTAATTGTCGCTGAACAAGAAGGGGAAATCGTTGGATGGGCTTCCTTGAATCAATATAACAATCGTAGTGCTTATAATGGGGTTGCCGATTTATCCGTTTATATCTCAAGAGATCATCGAGGGAAAGGGATTGGCGATTTATTGCTGCAATCAATCGAAAAGCTCGCAAAAGAAAATGACTTCAATAAAATTGTGTTATTCACTTTTCCCTTTAACCAGATTGGTCAAGGATTATACAAAAAACGGGGGTACCGTGAAGTAGGAGTGTTTAAGAACCAGGGAATTTTAGACGGGGAATTTGTCGATGTGATGGCTATGGAGAAATTACTTTAAACAATTAGGGGGTAGGAGGATTATGACAGTAAACCATTCAAGCGTATTGTCTGTTGGTTATTTTGATGCTTATTTCAAGCTGGTTTTAGCTTCTCGTGAACCTATGGTGGAAAAGGCAAAAGAATTCATTGAAACAAACTTTTTTAAAGGTGAAGCGTGTTATTATGGCGAGCAAACTCACCGAAATTTCATGGCAGCTTTTAATAAGCTAAAAGGATAAATGAAAAAATAGTTGAATCAAATAGTTGTAAATTGCAAATAATTAGCGTATAAATAAAGTGAGGTGACAGTAATGGAAAATGAAAACCTTAGAGGTCTCTTCCAACTCTTGACTAGGCGGTTTGGATTATTGAATAAAAATTGCTGCAGTGCAGGTGGAATTGAAATTTCACTCGTTCAAAGCCATATCCTGTATGAAATAAATCGACAAAACAACTCTTCCATCCAGCAAATTGCAGAAACACTAGGGACGGACATTACGACCTTCAGCCGACAAATCCAATCTTTAATAAAAATGAATTTGGTCACAAAAACACAAGATGCTGAAGATCGGAGAATTTCTATTCTTTCTCTGACCGATGAAGGAATGAAGGTCAATCAATTAATCGATCAGCAAATGAATGATTATTTGAATGAAATCTTCAAGACAATGAATGAGTTTGAAAAGGAATCCGTCGTGCGTTCCCTGAAATTGCTTAATGATAAAATGCTGAAGTCTTCCGTATGCTGTACTACTCCTTGGGGGTAGTATGATTTTTCGGAAATACTTGCAAATTACAACTTTTTTAAATGAAATATAGGAGGGAATAATGATGGTTCAATTTGATAAAAGTGCTTTACCCGTAGCAATTATAGGCGGGGGTCCTGTAGGGCTTGCCGCTGCCGCTCATTTACTGAAAAAAGGGGAGAAGTTTATCGTACTGGAAGCGGGAGATTCGGTTGGTTCCAGCATGCTGGAGTGGGGCCATGTCAGAATGTTTTCCCCATGGCAGTATAACATCGATCAAACAGCAAAGGAGTTACTTGAGAAGTCTGGGTGGACTTCACCCAACCAAGAAGCTTTGCCAACAGGTCGCGAACTGGTAGAAGAATACCTTCTGCCGCTAAGTAACCTTCCGGAAATTAATGAAAACATCTTATTACAAGCAAAAGTAGTCGGTGTTGCCAAAAAGGCTCACGATAAATTGAAAACCGGAAAACGGGTCACCGTTCCCTTTCAACTGTATGTAGAAGTGGATGGTGACACAAAAGTGGTTGAAGCGAAGGCTGTTATTGATTCATCAGGTACTTGGACCAATCCAAACCCGATCCTTTCCAATGGTATCTGGACGAATGCCGAGAGAAAATTACTCAATCAAATTCACTATGGCATTCCAAACGTCGTCCAATTGGAAAATAGATATCAAAATAAATCGATCATGGTGATCGGGAGCGGTCATTCTGCAATAAATGCCCTATTGGATCTCGCGTCATTACAGCAAAAGTTTACGGATACCAAGATCTACTGGGTTCTTCGTAAAAAACAGATCAATGAAGTGTACGGCGGGCAAGAAAACGACGGCTTGGCAGCTCGTGGAGAGTTGGGCATAAGAATTCAGCAATTAGTGGAGTCTGGACGAATCAATATCCTCACTCCCTTTCATATTAACGGCGTGTATCCAGCAAACGGTAAAATCACTGTTGTGGGGGAACTTGACGGAGAAGAAACCACAATCGGTGAGATCGATGAGATCGTTGTGAGTACGGGTTTCAGACCTGATACATCCTTTTTAAATGAAATAAGGATAAACCTTGATTCAGCTGTGGAAAGCATAGAAGCGCTTGCTCCGCTTATTGACCCCAATATCCATAGCTGCGGAACTGTGCGGCCGCATGGTGAACAGGAATTACGGCACCCTGAAAAGAACTTCTACATTGTTGGCATGAAGAGTTATGGAAGAGCGCCTACATTCTTACTGGCAACAGGCTACGAACAAATCCGTTCCGTGGTGGCTTATCTGACAGGGGATGTCGAGGGGGCAAAAGAAGTGCGCTTGCAACTTCCTGAAACAGGAGTTTGCAGTGTGAATCTGACATCTAGTTCCTGCGATTCTGATATTCCTGCAACTGAAACAAACGATAGTTCTTGCTGTGGCAGTCCGGTTCCAGTGAGATTGGAAATAAAAAATAATTCCTGTTGTGAATGAACTAGAAGACCAGTCTGAAGTCAGGCTGGTCTTTTTATATGATCCTTTTTATTTCGAGATGCACAATTAAATTATTTTCGGATAGTCGGACCACTTATTTTGTCTTCTTTGGCATATGGAACTCGCACCCGTTATCTCAATAGCAAATGAATAATAACTCGTTATTTCTCCCAAAGCTCGATCAGTCGACCTTCAGGATCTTCAATCCAAATAAACTTTCCAAATTCACTAATCTCTTTTTTCTTTGCAAGAGGTACACCAATATGTTCAAGATGCTTAATAGTCTCGTTTAGATTATGTACTTGGAAATTTATCATCACTTGTTGTTCTGTTGGAAAATAACTGTCATTCTCGGTAAAGAAAGAAAAGATAGTCTCATTTCCTAATTGGGGTTTTATCACAGTCCCATTCCAATTTTCTATTTCAATCTTCAACACTTCACTGTACCATTTTTTTACAACTTCAAGATTCTTAGTTCTCCAAAATATTCCTCCGAAACCTTTTAACATCGTATCTAACTCCTGTCTGTCATCAAATTTTTTGCTATCCGATTACATTAGCTATTCGAGATTTAAATTTAAGTTCCTTCTTCAACTAACCTGCCCGGTTAGTTGCATAAAGAAAAAGCTGCCTTACAGAGCTCCGATCTTCAGCTAACCCAACTGTTAGCATAACAAATCACTTGATTAATCAAAAAAGGGTGCCGTTCGAAAATAGTTACCAGCAGATGAGTTTGAAAGTTACGCTTTTACTATATTCATCATTTTACGATACTCAAGAATTTCCTCATCAGTGAACACGTTGGCTGCCAATCGTTTAACTTTATCCCAGTATTCTTTGAATTTATCATATTTAAAATCTTGCTCCTCTATAAAGTCAACCAGGCTGCCACCAGTAAAGATAAGATGAGTTTTTGGATAATATGTATCCCAGTCCCAGTAAATATTTGCTCGAAGATTTAATTCATTTCCAGTTTCTTTAACTTGAAGGGTAATTGAAACAGCACATCAAGTCTTGGTACTCCGCGATCGTGCCCTTCCCCCTTTTTATTTATTACCATAATAGTGACATACTGCTCATTTTCAAAAATCATTTCTTTTTCGCTAATCATTAATTCCCCCGGTTTTTCTCGAAATTTGTCGGCTAACTTACACCGAATTCAACCCTGTCTTAATATTATTAACTACTCAACTTTTGTATAACAAGAATACCAGCAGAGACTATCAAACACAAAAGAATGAGAGATTAATCTTTTCATATGTTTTACAACCTTTTTAGTGGGTAATATCCTCAATCCTTTTTCTAATAACCTGCCCAGTTAGTTCATCAAGAAAATCAACAACACCCTTTTTGAATTTAAGCAGACTAAATTTAAAAATTATATCGTTGGATATTTAATGCTTGATTAAATAAGAATATGCTTATACAATGTTGTTGAATAATCACATAAGCATATACTTATTTACTTTGTGCTAGGAGGGATGAAAAGCTATGAATGAAGCGTTGGATTTGGAAACCACGGCAAACATTCTTAAATTACTAGGTGATAAAACCCGTTTGACCATGATTAAGATCATGGCTGAGCATGAATGCTGTGTCTGTGAATTTGTGGACCTATTCGAGATGAGCCAGCCAGCTATCAGCCAGCATTTACGAAAGTTGAAAGATAGCGGGCTCGTGAATGAAGCGAGGAGGGGACAATGGGTTTTTTACTCGTTAAATCCGTCTTCTTCCCATTACACATTTATTCAGACGGTCATCAAGGACTTGCCAAGTCAAAACTTTAAATTAGAAAACTTAACAGCACAAGGAAAACGGATTTGTTGTGACTAACTAGGAGGTACTACTTCAGTGGGATCAGTTATTTTGGCAGTTATCATCTTTTTATTAACACTCATTCTCGTCATCTGGCAGCCGAAGGGATTGTCAATCGGATGGTCAGCTTGTGGCGGTGCGGTTTTGGCCTTACTTGTTGGAGTGGTGGACTTTACTGATGTCATGGACGTGACATCGATAGTCTGGAACGCAACACTCGCCTTCATCGCGATCATCATCATCTCGCTTATTTTGGACGAGATAGGATTTTTTGAATGGGCAGCACTGCATATGGCGAGAGCCGCCAAGGGAAATGGAGTAAGGATGTTTGTCTATGTAAGTATCCTCGGTGCTCTTGTGGCTGCTTTTTTTGCGAATGACGGAGCGGCACTTATCCTTACACCAATCGTATTAGCAATGGTTCGGGCCTTGAAATTTAGTGATAAAATGATTTTCCCTTTTATCATCGCCAGTGGGTTCATTGCCGATACCACTTCACTTCCTTTGGTGGTGAGTAATCTTGTAAATATTGTATCCGCAGACTTTTTCAATATCAGTTTTGCCGAGTTTGCCTCAAGAATGATCGTACCGGACATCTTTGCACTTGTAGCAAGCATCTTGGTTTTATATCTATTTTTCCGTAAAAGCATACCGAAAAATTACGATGTATCACAGCTTAAAAAACCAGTGGAAGCCATCCAAGACCACAGGATGTTTAGGCTGTCCTGGATCGTATTAGGAATATTGCTGGTTGGTTATTTTGCCAGTGAATTCATTGGGGTTCCTGTATCCATCATTGCAGGCATTGTCGCCATCTTCTTCCTCATGATGGCTAGAAGGAGTCCAGCGGTCAACACGAAAACCGTTATCAAAGGCGCACCATGGGCAATCGTCTTTTTCTCAATTGGGATGTATGTAGTGGTGTACAGCCTAAGAAATGTTGGCTTGACGAATGTATTAACGGATTTAATCCAAGTTACCGCCGATCAAGGATTATTTGTGGCAACGATTGGGATGGGCTTCATCGCTGCCATTCTGTCATCACTTATGAATAACATGCCAACCGTTATGATTGATGCCCTTGCCATTTCCGACACCCATACCACAGGCGCAATCAGGGAGGCCCTTATTTATGCAAATGTCATCGGTTCGGACTTGGGCCCGAAAATCACTCCTATCGGTTCTTTGGCTACGTTATTGTGGCTGCATGTCCTTTCATTAAAAGGCGTGAAAATCTCATGGGGAACTTATTTTAAAACGGGAATCATCTTAACCATCCCAACATTGTTCATCACATTGGCCGGCTTATATATATGGTTGCAAATCATTCATTAAACACTTACTTACAAACAAAGGAGAGAAACAGCATGGCTAAAAAAACACTTTACTTCTTATGTACAGGGAACTCTTGCAGAAGCCAAATGGCAGAGGCATGGGGGAAGAAATATTTAGGTAACGAATGGCAAGTGCTTAGCGCAGGAATCGAGGCCCATGGGTTAAATCCAAAAGCTGTAAAAGCAATGAATGAAGTTGGATTGGACATCTCCAATCAAACATCGGATATCATCGACCCTGACATATTGAATAATGCCGATTTTGTCGTTACATTATGTGGCGATGCGGCTGACAAATGTCCAATGACGCCACCGCATGTTAAACGTGAACATTGGGGCTTTGATGACCCGGCAAAAGCGGTAGGAACAGATGAAGAGAAATGGGCAACCTTCCAACGTGTTCGTGATGAAATAGGTGAAAGAATTGCCCGTTTCTCTAAAACCGGTGAATAAATGAAATTGAAAAGCCGTGGGTGTGTAGGTTTACCAAAGACCATAAAGAAAGAGCTGCCAAAATCGGCAGCTCTTTTCATCATTAAATCTTAATATCGACCTTAGCATTTTTCTGAAGTTCTTCGACATGCTTCACAAGCTTTTCTTGTTTCTTTTGCAGCTCTAGTTGTTCCTTGATTTGCGGCTTCATTTCTTCGAGTTTCTGTACCTTCTGTCCGCTTGTTTTAGCTTGCTCCGCAACCTGGTCGTAATACTTTTGGATTTCTTCATCAGTTGGTTCTTCCACTTTAATCTCTTTTTCAACATACTTCGTATATGGGATGTTCTCTGCAATCTGGGCATTAAGCATTTCCGAATTCAGACCTGCTTGCTTCATCGCTTCCTTGAATTTCTCTTCATTCTCATATGGCTTTTTGATTTCGGCAAGTTGCTCTTCAATTTCGGCCTTGGAAGCTGTGTAGCCCTTTTTATCAGCTGCTTGAAGCAGCAATGTTTGCCCCACTAAAGAGTTGAGCGTTTGCTCTTTAATTTGTTTGGCGCCCTCCTTGGATGTTGGGTCTTGTCCGAATTGCTGCATCTGCGTTTGTGTGGTGGACAACACGGTATTATATTCCGCACCTGAAATTTTTTCGTCATTGACGATGGCTACCGTTTTCTTTTCATCCACCTTTTGCTTGTCTAGTTTCTTTTGCATTTCTTCCATCTGTTTTTGCTGTTCCTCAGTTGCTTTAGCCGTTTCTTTCTCAGTTGTTTTAGTCTCTTTCTCGTCATTTTTCTTATCCGCTTCATCGTTCGAACCACAAGCCGTCAGAACAACTGCCAATAATCCAATGATGATTGGGTACAATAGTTTCTTCATATTTCAGTCTCCTCTCATATTCAATGCTAAAAAATCATCTAATGCGCATTATAAATGAATTTCCCATTAAAACACAATAAATTCATTCTTTTTTCCAGAAAACAGGAAGATAGTATAGGCATCATCTCATTATATAAGTGTAACATTCGCGGAAATGAACCCATTTACCCTTCAACATGCAAAATTCTTAATGGGAATGCGAAGGCTTGATACCTGGTGGGCAGTCAGAAACTTGTAATCAATCTCTTAATCACAAAACGATGCTTAGTAACTATTGTATATAAAACTTGTATGGTATTATATACCTCATCATCCGAATATAGTTCATTTAGCCTATCTAATGAAATTATCAAATCATGAACGGAAAGAGCCGTGACACTATGAGACAGAATTGGAAATCCGGCAGGTTATTGGAGGTATAGATTTTGAAAGGGAAATCAAGGCTGCCATGCGAATTGGCAGGGTATTTAAAGCTGGGGGATGCCGTCATCATTACGGATCAAGATCATCGCATACTTGACATTAATCCATATTATGAAAGGACGACAGGGTATTCAAGGAACAGTATCATTGGGTTCAAAGCTGGATTCTTGAAGTCAGGGTTAACACCTTTATGTACATACACATCCCTGAAAAATGAGTTAAGGAAGGGGAATCCTTGGTCAGGGGTTTTCACCAATCGAAAGAAATTGGGTGAGATTTGGCATTCCTCGATTACGATTACCCCTATTCATCTGGGGGATCAGTGGTATTTTGTAGAGATTTTCCGTGAACTGGAACAATTGAAAGAAGGGATCTACCTTTCGGAAAAGAAAAGGGCAGAGACTCAAAGGGAATTGTTAAAGGTACTCGCCATTTCATGCGAAATCCGTGATCCAGGCATTGAAGCGCATTTATTGAGAGTTCAAAATCTAACCGAGGAGCTAGTTACGTTCATAATCGAAGATGCCAGCTGGAAACATCTAAAAGCTATATGAATCATATCGTCCATTCAAGTATTCTACATGATATCGGGAAAGCGGAGATTCCTGAGGGGATATTATACAAACCTGGCCCGTTATCTCCTTATGAACGAAAAATCATCGAAATGCATCCGTTAATGGGATCCGATATTTTGAATAAGATTTCAAGGGAAATAAACAATGATGTGATCAGCAGCCTGGAAGTGGCTGAAAACATCATCCTCCATCATCATGAAAAATGGGATGGAACTGGATATCCACATCGATTGAAAGGTGAGGACATCCCATTGGAAGCTAGAATCGTTGCCATTGTGGATGTATTCGATGCATTGACCAGCAGAAGGCCGTATAAAGATTCCTGGTCAGTGGAGCGGGCATTATCTTTCATAAACGAACAAAAAGGAAAGCATTTCGATCCATCCATCGTGGTGTCCTTCTTTTGCTATTTTAATGAAAAGGCTTCAAAGCCGTTCCCGGCACAGTGATATAAATCAAAGAACTCGTCGAATATATTTTCCCGATATAATGGGGTCATGCCTCATCCGCTTTCTGGATCTGGTAGTAACCCTTGGAGACCAAGGGTTACTGATTCTTGAAAGGGAGGATTTTTACTACATTCCTTTTTTCTTATTTCTATTAAAGTAATAAACGACTGCGATTACCAGAATCAACAGTACCAAAACAATCCTTACATCGTCCGATGCCTTCAATACTTGTGTCACCGAATACGCCTCGACAAGGAGGGCAGGCAGTTTTCCAATGGATGTGGCGAGGAAGAAAATCATCATTCCCGTCTTGCTTAATGCTGCTGTAAGGTTGATTACGCCGGATGGTATAAAAGGAAGGAGCCTAAGCATCAGGATCATCCAAAATGCATGAAACCCTTGAGACTTTTGCAGCTTCATGACCCAACGGTTCTTCAAGAACTTGGGTTGGAATGTTTGAAAGCCCTTTCGATATAACCAAAAGCTGACCACTGCACCGGCAATTTCCCCCATGTACGAAAGGATCAATCCCTTTTCAAATCCAAATACGGTGATATTGGCTGCCGTGATGAATACACTTGGAACAAAACCAAGCACGCTAATCAATATATTGAATACTAAACTTACAGCAATGGAAAAAGGGCCGCTCGATAGTAATGCCTCAGAAATGAAATTCATATCAATCCACAGAACTCCATTTATATCCGATGCCCCAGACCGTTTTCAAGTGTTGATCTGCTGGAAAACCGGCATGACGTAATTTCTCTCTAATATTTCGAATGTGGGAATCGATTGTCCGATCTTCCGTATCCGTTTTAAATCCCCATATGGTCGAAAGCAGGTGGTCTCTGGAATACACTTGATCTGGTGATTTTAAAAACAAGCACAACAGTGAGAACTCTTTTGGTGTCAATGGGATTGTTTTGGTATCATAATGTGCTTCATAAGCGGATTCATTTAATTTTAGCCCTCTAAATATCACATTATCATCCTGATTATGCACTCGCCGCGTCACTGCTTCGATTCTGGCAAGTAAAACATCTTCATTAAATGGTTTCGTAATATAATCGTCTGCGCCCTTTTTCAACCCTTTCACCATTTCTTGTGCAGCATCCCGGGCGGTGAGCATGATTATGGGAATGTTGGTAAACGCACGGATCCTTTCACAAGTTTCCCACCCATCCATCTCAGGCATCATTACATCAAGAAGTACTATGTCCGCATGTTTATGCGCTAGGAACTGTAAGACTTCATGTCCAGATTTCATCTTCATGCATGTATATCCGTGAGGTTTAATGTATAGCTCTAATAGATCAAGCATTCTCTGTTCATCATCAACCAGAACTATTGTCTTCATTTGTTATCTCCTTAAATGTGATAGTGAAGCACGTTCCTTGCTCCAATTTGCTTTTAACCGAAATGGTTCCTCCTTGTATCTCCACTAATTGCTTGACGATGGAGAGCCCCAATCCGAATCCACCGGTATCTCTGGCGCGTGATTTCTCGACACGATATAAACGATCAAAGATATGGGGGATATCTTCAGGGGGAATGCCAACCCCTTGATCGATTATGGAGATGGAAATCCTGCCAAGGCATTCAGTGGCTTTGATGGTGGTGACTGTATATTCGTTCGAGTACTTCAGCGCATTATCGAGCAGGTTAAGAATGACTTGCTCAAACCGTGAGGGATCTATATCTATAAATAAATCATCCTTACATACCAGATTCAATTGAATTCTTTCATTTGTAAAAGCCGGCAGCACTTTTTCATGAATGTTTTGCAGGAATGAAGAGAGCTGGACGGTTTCTTTTGATATGGTGAATGTATTTACATCCATTCTAGCCATATTGAATAGTTCGTCCAATAATCTGTTTAATCGTTCGGATTCATCATGGATGATCTCTAAGTATCGTGTTCGTTCGGCAGCATTCAAGTCTTTCCGGCGGGCAATATCAGAGTATCCCTTGATATAAGTTAGCGGCGTGCGCAGTTCATGAGAGATACTTGCCAAAAATTCATTGCGTTCCTTCTTTAAATAGTTCAATTCATTAGCCAAGCTTTGAATGGATTGGGCAAGCTCCCCGAGTTCATCATGAGATCGTACTGGCACAGCTACTGAAAAATTCCCTTTGCTGAGTTTGGTTGTCGCTTCCTTCATCGAAATAAGAGGTCTAGTCAAAGCTTTTGATAGAAAATAAATGGTGATAAGCATGAAGAAAAGGAGCAATGCAGTCGCAAAAAGGAAATGCCTATTCAATTGTGCAATCAAATCCTCAACATCCCTAGTATCTTTGAACATATAAACATAGCCTTTTTTTTCTTTATCACTGATAAATGGCGTAACGGTCGCTATATACCTTTCATCCTTCCAACTTGATTGGATGACCAGACCATTTCGGGGTAGTTGCGGGATGTTTTTTGCCAAGATTTTTTTCATTCCCCTATTTACCTTTGCGGAAGATATCAGAATATCTCCTCTTGTGTTCGTAATCACGACATCTGTATCGGTATGGTACTCCATCAGGCCGATATGCTGAAGGGTAGAGTCGGAATACGTGATTTCCAACACATCCCGATGACTATTGCCACGGGCCTTCAGTGATTCCAATTCTTGATTGATACGGGAATGGATCACTTTATTATGCAAGTAAATCATCGAAACGGTCTCCATCAAAAAAATGCAAACAAATATAGATAGTCCGAGCTTAAAGGAGATTTTCATGAGCATTCACCCTCTTATGGAATAAAGTCAGTTTAGCGAAAAAGTATGAAGAAAGTATGCAGTATTTTTAATTTCTTCGCATCTCTTAACAACGATAATCCGAATGATGACTTGTTGCAAGAGAGACAATATTTTTAATGGACCCCAACTGCATTTTGTTCAGTCTTTTATATGGAAATGGGGGAATCAGGTTTTTCCGTGCAATAACACTTTTGGAAGTGGTTATTTAAAAAATAGATGATGATCATTCATACTTGAGTGTTTGTAGACTGCTCTTATTTTGATTACACCTAAATAAATTGAAACTGCCGGGAAAATGGGCAGTTTTTGTATTTAGTCTATTCAAAATATTTTGTATTAAGGAAACATTTTGTCGTAAATGAATACTATGTAAAAAAGGAGCTGATCCATATGAATTGTACAAACCGTACGCAGAAAAAAATAATGGCTTATTCCGCATTATTCAAAAAAATGGGCATTCTCAATGATGAGGAATACAAAAATATCGCAAAGACCTTTCAAACAAAGGATTGAGGAAGTGTCCATTGGAAATTCATAAACTTTTATCCTGCATTGAACGGGCTGTAAAACCCCCTCCTTCCAACCTCAAAGTAGGGGGGGACTTGCAGTCTGGAACTTAAGGGGGTGTCGGCGGTGCCGTCAATTTGTCTGGCCCTTAGTCTATCGCCTTCCATCTTTTTGGCGGCTGCACTCAGTTGGATGAAATGCTGCATCTTAAGTTTGAAAAACTACATATTTGATGGAGATTCATATGCAGAGGGGGAAAATTAGGGATGCCCAAAAATTTCTGCCTTTATTAGAAGTGAAAAGGAAGATTGTTGTGATCCGGTGGTGTTCTCTGCGATAATGGAATAAAGATATCGAAAAGGAGTTACGTAGGATGGCAGAGGACTTTAAGATTCCCAGCTTGAAAGTTGATGAAATCGATAAGAAAATCATATCGGTTTTACATGAAGATGCACGAATTTCATATACCGACTTAGCGAAGAAAGTGGAGCTTTCCAGAGTGGCGGTTCAGATGAGAATTAATCATCTTGTGGAAAACGGGGTGATCGAGAGGTTTACTGCGGTCATAAATCCAGCTAAGGTCGGCATCCATGTCTCGGCATTCTTTAACGTTGAGGTTGAGCCAAAATATCTGGAATCGGTCGCGCAGCAATTAGAAAGTGAACCGGCTGTAACGAGTTTATATCATATGACCGGTCCGAGTAAACTCCATATGCACGGAATCTTTACTGATAATCAAGAGATGGAACGTTTTCTCAATGAGAAGCTGTATGCGGTCGTCGGTGTGGTCAGCGTTGATTGCCAAATTCTCATTAAACGCTATAAAAGCCGGATGGGCATGAAGCTTTAATAAAAAATCCCCCTATATAGGAGGATTTTTTATTATTATTATGTGTGCGGGATGATAAAGCCGCCGTACATAAAGGCAAGAATGATTACGAATGCAGGGTGGATCTTGAATTTACCTAAAGCCAAGAAGGCCAATCCAGCGATGACGATTGAATGGATGTAGCCGATGGATCCGACCGCATCCGCGGCCATATTCCAGGTGAGCAATAACATCATGATCGCAATTACGGGCTGTACAAGCAGTGACATGCCTTTTACAATAGGCGATTGCTTGTATTTTCGCAGGATTTTTAATAAATATATCAAAGCCACGGCTGAAGGGATGATCGTGCCTGCCAATGCAGCTAGAAATCCTGGCCAGCCATATACATCATATCCGACATATGCGGCTATTTTCGTGGCGATAGGTCCTGGGAGTGAATTTCCTAACGCAAGCATTTGAGAGAATTCGGTATTATCAAGCCAGCCATAACGGGTTACGATTTGATCATACATTAGCGGAATCGAGGCTGGACCTCCGCCGTAACCAAGCATATTGGCTATGAAAAACGCCAGAAAAACAGCAACTCCTATTGGGATAATAAGACCCATTAAGCGGATTCCTCCTTCCTATCCTTCTTTTTGTTTTTCAATCTATCCTTTAATTTAAAATGAAACGCTCCATATATAAGAAAAATCATGATGACGATACCCGGATGCAGGGAAATGACTTGCAGAAGCAAAAAGGAAATCGCAAAAAAGGTGATTCCGAGCACCTTTCCTAACCCTTTTACCGCCTTTTCGCCAAACTCATAAGCCATTTGACCAAGCATGACAGCAACCACCGGCATTACAGCAGCGATCATATTACTGATCATTGCGGAATTACTTAGAACATTAATGAACGCAATCAAGAAAACCATCGCAATGCATGAAGGTAAAACGTGAGCGGCCACACTTACGATGGCTCCCGGCCAGCCTTTTAGTTTATAACCAAGATATGCTGCCATCTTCGTGGCAATCGGTCCTGGGAGTGTATTGGCAATCGCCAAAGTGTCCCCGAATTCATCATCGTCGAGCCAGTGATAACGGGAAACTGCTTCGTGGCGGATGAGAGGGATGACTGATGGTCCGCCGCCGAAACCTAATATACCCGTTCTCATCATCCCGATCGTCAATTCCGTATATGGTTTTTTCAAGATCGATTCCTCCTTTGTTATAAAATTTAGCATTCATTTCCAAAAGATTATGAATTAATGATAACAAAAATTATTTCGAAATGTACATAAAGTAATAATAATAATTACGTAATGAATGTATATTTAAGATTTTTTAATATAATCGGCTGAAAAAAATAAAATAATACAACTTTTTGTCCTGAGATTCAAGAAACCGTTGGGACGGTCCGCCTTATTAACATAAAGGGGGATTAGTAAGGAGAAATTACAAATAAAAAACAACGTTTCTGCAATCCCCTTTTTTAAACCAAAAAAGAACCCTATAGGCAGCCTTTTTTAAAGAGACCGCTCTATAGGGTACATTTTAATGTGGGTTATTCTTCCCGAATGACTAATAACACACCGATAAAAATTAATATTGTGCCGATCCAAAAAGACAAGCCGATTTGTTCACCTAGTATTAACCAACCTAAAAAAGTACCGACTATAGGCTGTAAAAAGAAAAATAATCCACCGCTTGAAGCGGTAAGCATTTGCAGTCCGCGATTCCACAGTAAAAAGGCACATGCTGTGGAAATAACGCCCAAGTATAATAGGCCGCCCCATATGGATGGATGCATGATTGCTTGAAAATCAAGCTCATCCAATCGACTGATCGTAACAGGTGTTAAAAAGACAATTGCCACAAGCACTGCATAGGTCGTTATAACAATTTGTGAATATTGCCCAGGGACACGTTTAATCAGAACAGACATAAGTGCCCAAGTTAAGGCAGCAATAAGCAGTGATAGGCCCCCAAGTTGGTGAGATGAGCCGATATGGGCATTCCCGACAATGATACCGACACCGATTGTCGCTAAAATTACGGAAATTGATTTCTTGATGGTGATCTTTTCTTTTAAAACGATACGTGCAAATATCACCATAAATGCAGGTGTTGTGGAAGTAATGATAGCTCCCATTTGTGCAGTGGATAGCAGTGTACCGACTTCCTGGGTTACGATGGAAATTGTGTTTCCAACAAGTCCTATAATGAAAACCAAAACCCAGTCTCGTTTTTCAATCCGCCAAGATTGTTTTGTTATAAAACCAATTGTCAGCAATGCTAAAATCGCAATTACATATCGTAATAATACTAATTCAAGTGGCGGAACAACGTCTACCACAACTTTTACCACAACATACATCCCGCCCCAAATGCTAGCAGCGAGTGATAAATATAAAGAACCTAATATAGTGTTTTTCATTTTGTACCCTCCGTTTTAACTAAACATTTCCAGTCCTTAACGGAGATGCAATTTTTCTGCCGTTAAGGGAGAATAACTGCAGGTACATCATTTTCGAATAGTGGTGACCACATCATCAGCTTTCAGCTCACTTTCAAAAAAATATTTATTTTCAATGTTTTTAGCTAACATCAGTAAGTTATAAAACATACTCATTTAAATATACAAGATTTTAGATTGATAAAACAACAAATAATAGTATTGAAGCTAGCGAACCTTTAAGATGATCCGTCAATCAAGATAGTATACTGAAACTTGAAACACAAAAAAAAACCCTACATGATCTATTAACGACTGGTGGGGTTTCTATTTGGCTTAATGGATTCTAGTTGGGATAGAAAGAGGGATTTAAAGGGAAGGGAAGCAAATGGTACAGTAATAATGCTGGTCAAATTGTCGGTAGCTAGTAATGTAAGTGATAAAGCTGGAAAGAAAAGGTGGATTAGGATTGAAGAGCTCCCTTAAAGAGTTTAATCCTAATCCACCGTTAAGTTAAATTTGGTGCATGACTTTTCCGGAAGCATCACAATCCGTTATATTTTCTTTCAATTTTCCTGAACTCGTCTGATAGTTCAAATAGGGTGTGTAATACGGCTGTTTGAATATATAGATTCATATAATTATCATTGCTCTTCTTTTGAAAAGATAAATCATGTTTTTCATTAATTTTACGAGTTATACATGCATTAATTTCGCTCCACATTTCTTTCGTTCCTTCTTTAACTTTAGTCTCCATAATCTCCCACTCCTTTTTTATTAGTTTATCCAATCTATTACATTCTTATACTTATTTTTTGGGCAATCTGGTAACTTTTTTATCTTAAAATTAATGTCTACAGTTTTATTTGGTATCCTTCTGTTTGAGTGCAAACCCGAAAAATAGGAGAAGTCATCACATTAGTGGTTATTAAATGCTGAAAAAAATATTGTGGAATAACACTATAGTCGCTTGGCTCAGTTTGTAGACAAAAGGGTTTTATCTAAAAGTGAAGACAAAGTTGATTGGAGCGGGTGTGGGAGACCCCGCAGGCACAATGGCGCCGGACCGCCCGCGGAAAACGAGTGCCTGGAGGTAACATTAAAATTGTACAATCCCGTAAAGGGGGGGCCAGGGTGTCACTATCGCATCCTTTCTCTATAGTTTCTTTGATTGGGACATATACTGTAGTGACGTATTGTATAAATGACAGGAGTTTGGAATAATTAGCATTATGATATTATAGAGAATTTAAAACCTTTATCGATTCAGTCCATGAATAGGAGATTGTTATGTTTAAAATTATGATAGTTGAAGATGATGAAAAAATTAGAAAAATAGTGGCTGATACGCTAACAAAGTGGAAATATGACGTTGTGGGGATTATGGAGTTTGACCACATTTTAGATGATTTTGAGAAATTCCAGCCTGATTTGGTACTATTGGATATAAACTTGCCAACCTTTGATGGCTTTTATTGGTGTCAGCAGATCCGTGCAATCTCAAGTGTGCCCATACTGTTCCTTTCCTCTAGAAATCAAAACATGGACATCATCATGGCCATTAATATGGGAGGGGATGATTTTATCCAGAAGCCATTTGATTTAGATGTTCTTGTAGCAAAAATCAGTGCATTGTTAAGGAGGAATTATACTTATCAAAATGGACATAACTTAAAATTAACGCACCGGAACTTGTCTTTGCATGTAACAAACTCGACTATCCAATATGAGGAACAGTCCATTGAACTTTCACGTAATGAGTTCATCATTTTGCAATTGATGATGCGCAGAATAGGTAAAATTGTATCAAGAGATGACTTGATGCAAGCTCTTTGGAATGATGAACAGTTTGTCGATGATAATACACTGACTGTTAATGTAAATCGATTAAGGCGTAAGATCTCTGGAATTGGATTAGAAGACTTTATTGTGACACGTAAAGGAATGGGGTATCTGATTGAATGAGGTTCATACAATTTTTAAAACATGAGAAGCCTTATATCTTTTTACTGGTTTTTGTCTTTTGTATGGTTTCTGCAGTCTATCACACTGACCCCAATATGACATGGAACTGGAACACCTTTCTATATGCTGGGGCATTAACTCTTTTCGTATTGATTATTTTCTTTTTGTACCGGTATCAGCAAAATTTGCGCGCAATCCGAGCCATGGGTGACGAAGATCATGAGAACCTTTCTTTAGAGGCAGCCTCGTTACAGCAGTTGATTGAAGAGAAGGAAAGGGAACAAATAAGGTCTCTCAATCTGATTCATGAGAAACAAAGCGAGTATTACGATTTTATTGTATCGTGGTTTCATGAAATTAAGACACCCATCTCGGTGCTGCGATTGATGGAGCAGACAGAGATCGATGCCAAGAGCTTTCATGATGAGGTGTCAAGGATAGAGCATTATGTGGATCAAGCACTTTATTATGCAAAGTTGGATAGCTTCAATCAAGACTATGACATCAAGAATTGTGATTTGGACCAATTGGTTAAAGAGGTCATAAAAACTCATTCCAAAACATTTATTTCCAAGAAAATCCGCCTGCAGTTACAGATAGAACCAACCACGATCCAAAGTGACCCCAAGTGGCTGCAATTTATCCTTAATCAATTAATTTCAAATTGCTTGAAGTATACGGAAGAAGAAGGGGAAATAAAGATTGAGACAGGTTTCGATTTAAAAGAAAAGCAGCTGATCATTAGAGATAATGGAATTGGTATAGAAAAAACGGATTTACCACGGATATTCAATAGGGGTTTTACAGGATCCAACGGGCGTACCTACACAAAATCCACAGGGATGGGGTTATATTTAGCACAGCAGTTATCCAACAAACTTGGCCACTATATCACATGCACCTCTGAAACAGGTTTGTATACGGAATTTGTCATGCACTTTCCCAAAAATGTCGATCCCTATTTCATTATGCAAAAAAACGCAATGAGACCTTGATGAAGGCCATTGCGTTTTTTTATTAATATTTCTGATTTACGATTTTGTAGTAGAGATTCGCAGAAGACAGATAAAACAAAACATAAATCACAAAGTATATTGCAAAGATGAACCAGAGCATCGAAGTAAGCTGCGGAAAATCTTGTACAGAATCCAGAATATAGTATTTTAAAATGAGCCAGCTGTGCAAAATGCCTAAAACTAGCGGAGGGAAGAAAACAAGGGTAAGTTGTTTACGAATCACACTTTTCAATTCACTGTCTGCGGTTCCTATCTTTCGCAGAATGGAATACTGTCTCTGTTCTTCCGTTGCTTCCCGCAATTGTTTAAAGTAAATGACGCTGGCCAATGCAAACAGGGCAATGACAGCCAGGAAAGCAGCTGCAAATAACATTAAAGATGAACCTTCTATTTGCTTAGAATACACATCGGCAAATGAAGAATAGTACGTGTCGGGCTTCTTCGTAACAATGGCATGTATATCACTTGATAAAGATTCAGCCTGCTTCTCATTTTCAATTTCATAAATTTCAAAAGGAATCGTTTTGGCTTTGCTTTTTAAGTTTTGATAAGCCTCATCTGAAATAATCAGGACTGCGGGCTTTAATAACATGGATTGAACAGGGTCGCTGGCCCAGCCTAATAATGCGTAATCTTTCTTCTCTATTAGTTTTAGAGTGATATCTTCATTTACATTCACTTTAAAACGTGGCAGCTGATCGGAGGGAAAGGATTTTGGGGAATCTGTTCCTTGTGACAGAGTTACAGCTTCCATATCTTCTAAATGGATTTCCTCCTGATTTCCACGCAATGAGATGATTTCGTTATATGCTTTTTCTGGAAAAAGAAAAACGTCCTTTGAAAAATACTCAGGGTTCTCAAAAGCAAGGTCCATGTTTGTATTTGGCTTTCCTACTAAAGCTTCCAAAGTTTTGTGATACTCTATCGAGTGGTCCGAATTTTTTATTCTAGCATCAATTTTCTCGTTAGTTTCCTTATCCAATGACTGAAACGCAATATCATTCGGTAAATTCCTGCCGACAGCTTCAAATTGGACCGCATAATTGATCGAAACGAATCCAATCAAGAAAATAATGGTCGCACTGAACAAAGAGATGAAGGTAAGGTTTAACGTATTCGACCTTATTTGGAAGCGCAATGAGGAAATCCACAATACCCGATTGCCTTCATGGAAATTATGCTTCTGGCGAATCTTATGCAGCAGCCAGCCGGAGAACTGACGGAAGAACAAATACGTTCCGCCGATCATGCCGACTGTGACAGCAATCATGGCAAAAGTTACGTGTTCTTTCCATATGCTTGATTCTTTGCCCTGGCTTATCAGAAAAAATTCCGTTGCTAATAACACTAATGACAAAGCTGCCATAATGAACGAAGACGGTATCGGTTTTTCCATTTTTTCTTTGGCATGAAACAACTCCACGAGTTGTACGCGACTGATCATGAAGAAACTTTGGATACTTGCAATGATCGCTAACAAGAGAAACAGGATGATTGTCGAGCCGATCGCTTGATAAGGAAAATTCAGCGTAATGACATTGTCGTATTGCATTAAGTTCATTAATGCCATACCGAAAAACTTGGACAGCAGACCGCCAAGAAGTATTCCAATTACAAGCGAGAATGATCCAATGAGCAAATTTTCAAAGAAAACCATTCGTGTAATCTGGCTTTCTTTCATACCTAGAAGCAAATAGAGTCCAAATTCCTTTTTTCTTTGCTTCATAAAGAAAGAGTTAGCATAAAGAATAAAGAAAATGATAAAGAGGAAGATGACCACTGAGGCAATCGACACACCCGTTTGAAAACTCTCCTTATTATTGAGTACATCCAATATATCCTGGTTATACATTAGTGATGAGAAGGTGAAATGGACCATCACACCAGTAATCATGGCAAACAGATAAATCGTATAAACACGGAAATTGCGCTGAACGTTCCGGAACGTCATATTCAGTAAGTTCACCTTTGATTCCCTCCCATGGCACTCTGGATGTGAAGGATTCGATCAAAGAAGTCACTTTGACTTTGGTCACCTTTATAAAGCTCGTTTACGATTCCTCCATCACGCAAGAAGATAACTCGTTTACAGAAGCTTGCTGCATAGGAGTCGTGTGTAATCATAAGAATAGTCGTTTGAAACGTTTCATTTAAGCTCGATAACTGTTCCAATAATTGTGTTGCTGATCTCGAATCAAGAGCGCCTGTAGGTTCATCTGCAAAGACAATCGCAGGGTTTGTAATAATGGCGCGCGCAGATGAGGCCCGTTGTTTCTGACCTCCTGAAACTTCTGTAGGGTATTTATCCTGGATTTCTTCAATATTCAATGCCTGAATGACTGGTCTCAGCCGTCTTTCCATCTCATCCGTAGAAAATTTCCTTAATGAAAGGGGCAGGAGAATGTTCTCTTTAATCGTTAAAGTATCAAGCAAATTGTAATCTTGAAAGATGAACCCCATTCGTTCTTGACGAAATGTACGCAATGCTTTTTTGTTTAAATCCAACAGGGCCTGTTCTTCAAGCCAGACCTCCCCGCCAGAAAATTTATCAATTGTCGAGAGCACATTCATAAGCGTCGTTTTTCCTGAACCGGATGGCCCCATAATAGCCGTAAATTCACCTGAAGTAATGGTAAGGTCAATATTTTTTAAAACCTGTGCCTTTCCATAGGATTTAGATAAGTTTTTAGTTTGTAATACTTTTTTCAACGTAAATCTCCTCCTCATGTTACATACTATAAAATTCATCCCTTTTCCCACCATAGATGTAACAGGAAGCAAGATTACAATTTTGTCACATTACAATTTGAATATGTAAAATAAAAGTGTGAACAGTGAATGTAATAAATGGAATTCCCTAAATCAATTATGCATTTTCAGCAACTTGGTAGCAACAAGTTGAAATAAAGAGCGATAAGTGGATATCAGCAAAAGGGGATTAAATTGAAAGATAAGGAATAAAAACAAATTTTCTACAGAGAATACTTCTATTAATTACAAGTTAGGAGTGTATATATGGAACAAACACTTTATGAAAAAGTCGGCGGGGAAGAAGCGATAGCAAAAGTTGTGGACTATTTTTACTCCGAATTGGTTCTTAAGGATGAGACAGTTAATCATTTTTTTGAAAAAACGGATATGGAAAAGCAACGCCGTCATCAAACTAAGTTCATTAGTTTTGCATTAGGCGGTCCAAAACAATATTCTGGACAATCCATGGCAAAAGCTCACCAAGGATTGAATCTGCAACCAGACCATTTCAATGCCATTGTAAAACATCTTAACGATGCACTAGCTCACTTTGGAGTGAATGAAGCTGACATAGATACAGCTTTAACTAAAGTTGCTACACTAAGAGACGATATCTTGTATAAATGATTGTTATTGAGCTAGCAGCTCCTTTGCAACCAAATTAATAGTAATAATATTTTATGGATTAGAAAAAAATAGTGTTAGGGAAGGAGGGATTGCGAATGTCTGTGAAAAAGCGGGTAACAGGATTGGTCGTTGTGCTTGCAATGTTTGTAGTTGTGACAACTCTAGGCTCACTCGGCGTATATGCCGAATCCGGTGTTGTAGCTCAGCCTACGGTGAAATCGATTGAGGTCGAGTTGAACGATGATTACTTTAATCCGGAAGTCATCACTATTCCGAATGGAACAGTCACTACGTTGATATTGAAAAACAAAGGTACAAAAGAACACACCTTCACAGTGGAAAAGCTCGGAATTGACGCCGAGGTCCAGCCAGGTAAAGAAAAAACCATTACCGTGCAACCGAAACAGCCCGGTACATATGAACTGACATGCCGGTACCATTTCCAGGAAGGAATGGTTGGGAAAGTAATGGTCAAATAAAAAGCAGGGCCAATAAGGCCTTGTTTTTTTAATAGGCGATTAAGTTTTAGAGAGATTTTTTATTAAGTATTAAGCTATTTTTCATTACACAGGAAATTGATGTTTAGATTACTAATAATTGTTCCAACTCCAATAAATGGAAATATAATGTATCGTAACGTATAAACCATTTAGAATGAGGTGGAAAGGTGTATTTTTTTAAACCTATTTCTGATGAGGTTCGTTTATTTCAAATAATATTCAATAAACATAACAAAACGATGAAGCTCATTTTAGGGTCCATTTTTGCCTGTATTGCTGCTATTCTACAGGCTGCTGCTGGCTTTTTACCAGGTATCGGATATTTTATAAGTCCGCTAGCCACTGCACCTATTCTGTTATGTTCCATGTTTTCCATTCCTTTTGGAGTGATGACCTACCTTCTGACAATTATGTTGTTATTCATCCTACAGACAACTGAACTGTTTGTATTTCCTTTTACAACAGGATTGTTAGGACTTGGCATAGGGGCATCCTTTTCCTTTTCTAGGAAGAGATTAAGTGTTATTGCTGCTGGTGCAATTCTATTAATGTCAGGAATTATGAGTCTACTATTTATTTTTCACTTTCCGGTTTTAGGTCCAGCCGTCTCAGTTTCCTTTTCATTTCTTATAACTGGCTTTATATTTACTTTCATTTATAGCTGGTTATGGGTTGAAATTGCTTTAATCATTTTTAAAAGATTAAAAATGATTATAATTTAGTGATTCTCCATCACTTAGTTTTAATTTCGATTCATAACAGGAATTTTATAGTTATGATTCATGGAACAATTTCAAAAACAGTACCTTGGTTGAAATCAGTCACTTTCATAGAGCCATAAACCCCTAAATATAATCTGCTTTGATCCAGGTTCGTTCCCAAATTAACATAATAAGCTGATTGAGACCCAAAATCATAATCGGTTTGTATCACACTAAAATCATTTTGTTGACCATTTGGTCTTACGGTGGTATAAGCTAAAGCCCCTCTTATCTTAGGTTGAGATTCTTTCCGGGCAAGATCGGTAAACACGACGCTTCCTGTTAAACCAGGGATGCTTTTCCCCATATATGCTTGTACTCCTGTAATTGCAGTTCCTCCAAACTTATCGGGTCTGGTATCTTCATGAAAATAACTTGTTAAAGGCTGAAGACGGCTCCCTGAAAGTGATACTGCTTCATTGTAATAAGCAATTGTTTTTTCATCCAAATTCCGATTTTCAGTGCAGCCTTTAATAATCGAAGCAGGAAAAGTACCTTCCCAACCTCTCCAGCCAAAGTTAATAAATCCTTCTTTGTCAGGTTCAGAATTCATGGAATAAGCTTGAATAAGCTGAGTAACCGGTATTGGTTTATACTGAACGAATGAAAAAATCGACTCGACCAAACGCTGGCCGACATTTCC
This sequence comes from Peribacillus frigoritolerans, assembly GCF_040250305.1. Lineage (NCBI taxonomy): Bacteria > Bacillati > Bacillota > Bacilli > Caryophanales > Bacillaceae > Peribacillus > Peribacillus frigoritolerans. The sequence continues at coordinate 1,154,646 of NZ_CP158190.1, forward strand.
CGCATATTTAATATACTGATTATAAAATCTTTGAAATGAAATGCCTGGTATATTGCGCACCCCTTTTGCCATTACCATGAGCGTTTCCTGAATGGGTGTGGGAAGTTCATTGAAACGTGTGACAATGGGTGGATCATTGACGTACATATTCTTACCTACATCAATTTCAATTATTTTACCGGCGATTTCCAGATCATCCTGACTTAAGTTAAATGGATCATAGCGTGATCCGCCATCCCCGGTTGTTAAAACAAGTTTTCCTGTTTCAGGTGAAAAGTTTAAACTATTGAACCCATTATGAGTTGAAAATGGTCGTCTTAAGTTAAGTAATGTCCGTCGTTTTTGGGGTTGACCATTCGATTGTAAAATCCATTCTTCAATTGTATCAATATGATCATATTTAGTTTCTCTATTCATCCACCTTAGGTTTAAAGTTTTGGGATCACACGGGTCAGGCTTAAAAGATTCAGAAAGAGCACCTGGTCCTTGTGTTCCAGCTACTGAATAATGAAGATAAAACAGACCGTTATAATAAAATTCGGGATGAAACGCTAGGCCTAGCAATCCCCGTTCATCATATCCGCCACCAGATGCACCTAGTTTCAGGATTCGCGGACGAATATCTAAAAAAGTCCTTATATCTCCGTTTCCTATGTAAAATATCTCTCCTACCTGGGTTGCAATAAATAATCTTTCAATGGAGTCACCTGGAAGTATGGTTGTTTTCAAAACAGTAGGTAAATTTATTTTACTTACAATGGGCCGTAAACCAACCTTAACTTTTATCAACTGACTTTGCACCCCTTCTTATTGTTTTCTTTTTATAAGAATATGATTAGAGCCGTCCATTAGTACCAAATTAGGCCGGGGAATCTGAACTAAAGGAGTGCGTTAATTGAACAAAATAAGTGAAATTTTTAAGAATGAGGATAAATTCAAGTACTATCGGTTTAATGGGTAGAAAAATTAGAGCCTTTTTAAATAAAACTGTATTTTTTGCTAGTCAAAATCTTAACAGATTTCTAAATGTTAAGCCGTATGAGTATTTTAAAAAGATATGCATGTACTTGGTTAACTTAACAATTATTATATGAAATATAACAATAAATCACGGTCCCTTTATACGGATATAAAATTCAAGAGTTATTCTTGATTTACATCTAGAGGGAGGGATCGGAAATTGTCAAAATTTCAGGCCATATCTTCTTTATTCATCTTGGTATTTATCATCATTTTCGTAACTTATAAAATCACAGCATTCTCATCCAATCATTCCACAACGGATCATTCCACATCCAACCGCTACATCCAACTACAATTATTAGGCGTTAATGATTTTCACGGCCAACTAAACAAATATCAAATGGTTTCAGGAACCATGGCGGGCGGTGCTGAATACTTGGCTGCCTATTTAAAAAAATATAAACAAGAAAAACCAAATACATTACTCGTTCATGCTGGTGATATGGTAGGAGGAAGTCCTCCAATCTCTTCTCAATTTCAAGACGAACCCACGATTGAATTTTTAAACCTCCTGCACTTTGATGTCGGGACACCTGGAAATCATGAATTGGACGAAGGCGTATATGAAATGAAACGTCTCATTCATGGAGGATTCAATAAAAAAACAGGTTATTTTCAAGGTGCCAATACTGCTTACAGTTCTGCAAATATCATCGACAGAAAGTCGGGTACTCCTTTGTTACCACCGTATGTTATTAAACAAATTGACGGAATTAATATTGGATTTATCGGTGTGGTCACAAAAGAGACCAACCTGTATGTGGCACCTGAAAATCGAAAAGAAGTAGAAATTACGGATGAAGTTTCAGCTATTAACCGAACCGTTAAGCTTTTAAAGGAAAAAGGGATCAAAGTGATTGTTGTACTGGCACATGATTCAGCTAAATCAGATAAGGCAGGAGCAAATTCCAGTGGAGCTTTAGTGGAGATGGCTCCAAAAATCGATGATGAGGTCGATGTCATTTTTGCGGGTCACAGCCATGAATATGCCAATACCGTTGCAGCGGGTAAACTGATCGTTCAAGCTTATTCTAACGGGAAAGCCTTTTCTCAAGTAAATCTTGAAATTGACCCACATACTAAAATTATTGTTAAGAAACAAGCAAAGATAGTTGCCACTTCACATCATCATATAAAACCGGATGAAGAAACGGTTGCTCTTCTAAATAAATATAGAAAAAGATTGGGGAGCAATTTTAATCAGGTAATAGGGGAAATGCCGGAAGAAATCAGACGAAATCAAGGTGCAAACGGTGAATCCCCATTAGCGAAAATGATTGCAGAATCTGAGCGGGAAGCCATGGGGGTAGATATAGCTTTTGTCCATCAGGGCGAAATGCGAAAAAGTTTAAAAAAAGGGAAAATCACTGTAGAAGACCTTTATACAAACGTGCCTATGGGTAATAATGTCAGTAAGTTAATTTTAACAGGAGAGCAGATAAAACTTGCTTTAGAACAGCAGTGGACGAAAGATTATGAAAATAGGTTACAAACGGTTGGTTTAACGTATAATTGGGACCCCGATTCTCCAATTGGCAACCGCATTGTTGCGCTGAAAGACATGAAGGGTCAAGAGATTCAGGCAAGCAACGAATATGAAGTAGCGGTTAGTAATTATTTGGCTTCAGGCGGTGATAACTTCACTGCATTTGAACAAGGTAGACTCGTAGAATCCGGTCCGCAAGTCGTCACTGCACTAATACGCTATATCCAACAGAAGTATCCTCCCCATTCATTGAAAGAATGAAGGGGAAAATACAAGGATTTGCATAAGTAAGTGAACCCAAAAAGTTAGACACTTTATTTACTTAGGCAGCCTTGAGGGCATGAACCCGGTAATCTACCGGGCTCATGCCTTTTAATTTTACCTTGATTCGTTGATGAGGGGTTTTTGAGCAAAGGGGTAACGTGTCATACGACATAGATATATGAATAGAACATCACTAAATTAAATAATATGATAACGGGGAGAAATGAGGTGATTGCCTGTTAGAAAGACTTAGAAAAATTGATATGAAAACAGCTGTATTTATGGGGATTAGCTTTTACTCTTTGACTATCTTAATCCATGTTCTTATTATTAACGGCATTATCCCATTGACATGGGTTAATGGTGGAAGGTCTGAATCTCTGGCTACTCAGCTACCAATTTCTATTATGAATACCATTATTTCTATAATTGGAGGTTTTTTCACCCTGTTTGTTGGAAGAAATATATTATATAAAGGAATAACCGTGATATGTTGGTTTTTTGTTGTGCTTTGGTCATTTGGGTTTATCCTGCAATTATTTGGAACAGCTTTTAAAAAAATGGTTTGTTCGTTAATATTGCTTCTTGGAGTCATCTCGAACTTGCGTATGGCAATTGAAACAAGATAGCACTAACACTTAAATCTTTATATGTACAGACTGTACACAAATGGTCTCATCCAAAACCTTGATTAAGACTGTTTAACCTTTATTTTTCACAGTAATCCTTAATGGATTGAAGAAATTTGCGACACACCTGCCGAATAACTGGCTGGCGGAGACCCCACAGACGCGTCGAGGAGGCTTGGCAGACAGTCGGCGGAAAGGGAGCGGATTTCTGAAATCAAGCTGGAACTTTTAAAAGGAAAAAAATGCAGGGAAACTTTCCAAACTCATTTAAAGAAGTTTTAGAGAAACTTTTTATAAAATCTACAAATGTTTTCGACTATTGTTAATTTACTCTTTCAAAGGAGTTGCTTTGGCAGCTCTTTTTCTTATGGAATAAAAAGGGGCATTCAAGAAGTAGTCGAACTGGTATTAACTTCCGTCACTGACGACTAATTATGCAATATTAAATAATTGATGTAGAATTGCATAAGCCTATTAATTCATTAAATAATCTGTATATTGCAATTGTTGGCAAAATACCATTATTCCCCACTTGGTATGGTATTTGCATATAAGTTAATTAATCACGAATAAGGGTGGAGTGATACATGGAGAATGCAAAATTAAGACGTTCGTTAACAGTATTTCCTTTAGTGCTATTTGGATTGGCTTATATGGCACCTACAACAGTTTTTTCTACTTATGGGGTTGTTGCGGAAATAACGAAAGGGATGGTACCTGCTGCTTATATCATAGCTTTGGCTGGTATGCTGTTTACAGCCTATAGTTATGGTCAAATGGTTAAGGCCTACCCTGTTGCCGGTTCTGCATATACATTTACTCAAAAGGCTCTTAATCCTCACCTTGGGTTCTTAGTGGGCTGGGTTATCCTATTGGACTATTTATTTTTGCCAATGATCAATGGATTACTGATCGCTATTTACTTAAACGCATATTTTCCATCCGTTCCTTTTTCCTTCTGGTTAATTGCCTTTGTCATTTTAATCACCACTGTAAATATAATTGGAGTGAAAATAGCAACAAAAATAAATGTTTTATTAGTTGCCTGTCAATTTCTAATAATAGTTATATTTACATTCCTCTCGATTAAAGGGTTGCTTAACGGAATGGGTTCAGGAACATTATTCATGAGTTCTCCATTTGTGAATGGAGATATACCACTATCTTTAGTACTAGCAGGATCTTCTGTTTTATGTTTATCTTTTTTAGGATTTGATGCTGTTACCACATTTTCAGAGGAGACCATTAATCCGAAAAAAATAATACCAAAAGCCATTTTCCTCGTCGCATTAATAGGGGGAGGTCTGTTTGTCACCATCTCATACATCAGTCACCTTGTTTACCCAAATTTCCAAGCTTTTAAAGATCCAGATTCCGCTTCCTTGGAAATCGCCATGTACATAGGGGGTAATTTATTTCAATCTATTTTTCTAGCAGGATATATTACCGGGGGGCTGGCATCTGGTTTATCAGCTCATGCAAGTGTTTCGCGACTTTTGTATGCGATGGGGAGAGATGGAGTTCTTCCAAAGAAAATATTTGGTCACATTCATCCAAAATTCCAAACTCCAACACACAACATCATCTTAGTGGGTATTTTTGCTTTATCTGCTTTATTTGTTGATTTAGTGACAGCATCATCCTTTATTAACTTTGGGGCGCTTGTTGCCTTTACCTTTGTTAACCTTTCAGTTATTTCCCATTATTTTATTAGAGAAAACCAGCGAAACGGAATGAACACACTAAAATACCTAATATTGCCTCTGATTGGTACTGGTTTCACAATTTGGTTATGGACCAGTCTTGATTCAAAGGCACTTTTACTCGGACTGGGATGGTTAGGAATTGGTTTCATCATGCTGCTTTCAAATACGAAAATGTTTAGTAAGCGGCCGCCAGAGCTTTCTATTGATAGTGCGATTGAAAAAGAAATTCAGGCATAAAACTATATTCATCAAGGAGGATAAAAATGGTAAGTGCAGACATCATTCTTTCAGGTCAACATGTTTTTACTGGGTTACAAAATGAGCCAATAAAAGCAGCTATCGCCATTAAAGATAATAAAATTATTAAAATCGGTTCTAAAGAAGATATAATGTCATTCCTTGGAGATCAAACAAAAGTGTATGACATGGAAGAGGGCCTAATTATACCGGGATTTCATGATTTTCATATGCACATTATGATGGGAAGCATTTTACAGAAGGATAGTGCCAAATTATTTGATGCAGCTTCAGAAGAAGATGCAGCCAAAATAGTAGGTGAATTTGCAGAAACGAGACCAAATGATGAGTGGATATTTGGCGTCGGTTGGGATCATACCAATTGGAAGAACAAAGTGCTGCCACATAGAACAACACTAGATAAATATATTTGTGATCGTCCTGTTTTATTATTCAATGCAGAAGTGCATTACGCATGGATCAATAGTAAAGCAATGGAAATGATTCAATTAACGAAGGATACACCAGATCCGGAATATGGAGAAATTGGAAAAGATGAAAATGGGGAACTGACAGGCCTTTTATTTGAACAGGCAATTGGGTATGCATCAGAACATGCATACAAATTACCGAAAGAAAAACGTGTAAACCTATTTCAAGGTTTTCTTAATGAAACAAAAAGATTGGGAATCACATCCGTTAATGATTTATACGGAGCTAAAATTGCGCCAAATCCATTAGACGATCTTGAAATTTTTAAGGAATTTGAGAGAGAAGGGTTACTTACAACCAGAATTCACTTTTCGCCTGAGTTAAAAATGGATTTAGCTGTCGCAAAGGAATTACAAAAAAGATATCAGTCAGACAAGCTCACCTTTTCTGGGTTAAAACAATTTATAGATGGTGTTGTGACAAGTCATACTGCTTTTTTATTGGATCATTACAAAGACCGTCCAGATACAAAAGGCGGAACAACTTATCCAGCTGAAACAATTAAACAATTAGTAAAAAAGGCAGATAAGGAAAATTTTCAAATTCGTTTCCATGCTATTGGTAACGGTGCTGTCCGCTTAGCATTGGATGCATTTGAAGAAGCGAGAAACGTAAATGGACAAAGAGATGCTAGACATGTCATTGAACATGTGGAGGTATTGCACCCGGATGATGTTCATCGCTTTAAGGAATTAGATGTAATCGCTTCCTTTCAACCTAAACACATTGAATTAATGGAAAGTGAGGCATATACAGCTAGAATCAGTGAAAAACAACAACCTCTCTATTATCCTATCAAAACACTAGTGGATACTGGTGCTAAAATTGCCTTTGGTACAGATTTTCCTGTAGTGCCCCTAAATCCCATGATGGGTATTTATCAGGCAATCACGAGAAAAGATTTAACCGGGAAGGCGTGGCAAGAGTCGGAAGGAGTAACATTGGCACAAGCGTTAAAATATTACACGGCTACACCGGCATTCGGGTCTTTCAGAGATAAAGAATTAGGCACATTGGAAGCAGGGAAGATAGCGGATATCGCAGTATTAAATAAAAATTTATTTAGCATATCAACAGAGGAAATTCTTGAAACAGAAGTGAAGATGACGATTATGGATGGAAAGATCGTATATGAAAACCAGGTCGTCCAAAAGGTATAAGATAAAAGAATATTAAAAGGTAGGTAGTGAGAAAATGTCAAAAGTAAAAGTTGGTCTTATTCAAATTCATTGCGGAGAATACATTGAGCAAAATATTCAAAAAACGATAGAGAAAATAAAAGAAACAGTAAATAAAGGTGCACAAATCGTTTGCCTACAGGAATTATTTTCTTCGCAATATTTTCCGCAAACGGTCAGTGTGAAAAATTATGATTTAGCTGAAGATGTAGATAGCGGTACATTAGCCGAAATGGGTGAATTAGCAAAGGAATTAGCAATTGTCTTGATTGTCCCTTTTTACGAAAGAGCAGGTGCTGGAATTTATTTTAATAGTGCAGCTGTATTTGATGCTGATGGAGAATGTTTAGGGATTACAAGAAAAAATCATATTCCGGATGGTCCCCAATATCATGAAAAATATTATTTCGTTCCAGGCAATACTGGGTATCCTGTCTATGAAACGGCTTATGGAAAAATAGGAGTCGGGATTTGTTGGGACGAGTGGTATCCAGAAGTTGCCCGAATTTTGAGCTTACAAGGTGCAGAGATATTATTCTATCCTTCCGCTATTGGTTCAGAGCCAGATCATCCCGAGATATCGACAAGATCATCCTGGGAAAAGGCAATTTCCGCTCATGGCATTTCTAATGGTGTATTCGTTGCTGCGACAAATCGAGTGGGCCAGGAAAAGGACATGAATTTTTACGGCGGTTCATTCATTAGCGATACATTCGGGAATATTCTAGCTTCACTTGATGATGAAGAAGGAATTATTGTGCAAGAAATTGATTTAAAAGAAATAGAAGAGACTAGAAAAATTCTGCAATTCTTTAGAGACCGTCGTGTTGATACATACGGCCCTATATTACAAAAAGAAATACTCCCAACCCCATCCCCTTCTAAAAAGGGAACAAACAAAGCGCTGTTTAGTTAATCAAAGAAATGCAGGTAGGATTACCTGCTCAGACTGTTTTGGACGCGCTAAATTTTAGGTAGTACAACTGAAAACACAGGTGTGAACTGTTGTGCTTGAAGCAGTTACAAATAATTACTGACTGCATTGCTTAGATAATCTATAGTTCAAAAGAAAAAAACCAATTTTCCTTTATGGAGAGTTGGTTTTTTACGCTATTCAAATGGTCGTTAATGTAACAGGCATTTTATTTCTTGCCTTAAAGAAAAAACGGGTAAATTAGCTTTTGAACGGAGCTGTCGCTAAGGCGGCTTTTTCTTTATACGACGGTTAGCGAAGAACAATATGGGAAATACTAAGAGAATGAAAATCTTACCGAATTTTCAGAAAAATACATTGACGGGAAATTGTTGTTGTTATATATTATTAATAAGTTAAATTTATTGTTATATAACAGAAGGAGGAGTCAAGATGATGAACATTCAGGATAAAGCCTATGAAAGTTATTTAAAGATTTGTGAAAGGTATGAAATCGAGTCGATAAACTTCGACCGCTTCATCAAAAATTTAACTAAAGATCAGTTGGATGAATACAGTAAATTAGCCGTTTAAATGAAAGGACGTGATTGCACAAGATGGACCTCCCGGTTGATGTAGATGTAGAAGCCAGTTAGAAACCCCACCAGTTGCTATGGGAACAGGTGGGGTTTTGTTATGTGTTTAGCTTATTTCATTTAGTTGCATGCCGCTATTTGGTAAGGATATTATAGCCCCTCTTACTAGTCTTAACTGACCTTTTCTGTGCTTCTAATACCACCACTATGTGAACAAACCCACAGTATAAGATAAATAGCTCCTATATTTAAAATATCCCATTATTTTAAAGAGCATTGTAGTAATTCGGCGTCCCGATAAAAAAGCATTGCAACGATAATTCAAACTGGTGCTTGTCTAAAATGTAGTGACATAGAAGACCGCAGAACAATAGCGTTTTTGTTTAGTACAGCTGCTTTATAAAACTTAATTTCCTGTTGTGAAGCTAGACCTTTGATATACAATATATGTAAGGGGGGCGGTGATTAATGTATCAGGGTTGAATATCTAGAATAAGGGTCAGACGATGGAGGTTCGCAGTGAAAAAAATCGGGGTTTTATTTGGAGTAATTGTTATTATAGGTATTGCACTTTATGTTATACTTGCTCAACCAAATCTTGAAGCGGATTTATTAGGAACAGGAGAAGATAAAAAGGTCATATTAGTAACTTTAGAGAATACGGGATTTCGTGATATTCAATTACTTGATATCCACGTTAACGGTACTGAAAAACCCGATATAGTTAAGCTACAAGTAAATAAAACAGGTAAAGGATTTGCTATTACAGATACTTTCGATGATCCGGGATATGAGTTTATGGATTATGACTCAATAGAAATTGAGCCTGAAAAAGAAGTGAATAAGAATAAAGAAGATATTGTTTCTGTCTATGCGCTGTCCATAAAACATAGTGTCGAAGTTCATTCATTATCTGTGAGTTATAAATATTTAGGTAAGGAATTTGAAGAAATTGCCAGTTTTGATTAGTTCGCATTTGCTATATAGTTTCCTCATCTTCTTTTGAAATCAAGAATCAGTATAAAGACTCGCTATCCACCTTTACTGATGCTTTTCATTTGTACACATTTAGGTTGCTTATCCAGCTAACTATCCTGACTGTAATCGATCAAACAAGAAACTGCCGGAGAAGGTCTTCTCCGGCAGTTTCTTTTAACTTCCCCGATACACTTGATAGCCCCATGGGGAAACGAGCAGTGGCACATGATAATGAGAGGATGGGGAAGATAGTCCGAAACGGACGGGTACCTGGTCCAAAAAGGGCGGATCAGGAAGCTCGATGGACTTATTCCGGAAGTAATCCCCGATATGAAAAATGATTTCGTAGTTTCCCATTTTAGTGTTTTCTGCGTTTAGCAGCGGGGCATCGAGCCTCCCGTCTGTATTTGTGACCGCTGATTGGAGCAGCTGCCAGTCAGCGGTGGATGATTCGGAAAAATATAATTCAATCGTCACGTTTTCGGCAGGCTGGCCATGCATTAAATCCAATATATGTGTTGTTATACCAGGCATAAATACTCCTTAACCGATGTTTTCTTCAGCAGCAGCCAGGATTTTGTTATTTTCGAGATTTTCTTTTTTAACGGTGAAGACCTGAAAGCCATATGGCGGGCGCGGCTCTGTATATACTTTTCCTTTGAATGCCGGGATTTCGGAAACGACTGTATCCCATGTGTGGTTTTGTGATTCGAATGTAACTTCAAGAAGCTGAGGGAATCTGGTTAAAATACGGCAGCCGATTTCATAAATCAGATTTTGGATCGAAGGAGTCTCCATTTCATGGAAAACGGATGTAGCAATATCGATTATCTGTTCAGCAGCCACGTATTTAGAAGGATCCACGCCGAATGCATCCTTTTGATCCTCATAGACCCAGTGGAGATTCAAATAGATGAAAAGCGGCCGATTTCCATCTTCGGGAAGCGTCGTATACTCATCACGGACAAAACCGACAAAAGAGTTCCCGCTTACTTTGATTAATTGAAGGTCAAGGATGGAACTGCTTTGCTGAACGATTTCGCTGCCGTTTTCCCCGCGGATGATTTCGACGGCTGCCTTGGCCCGTTCGTTGCGGGACTTTTTGAATACAAGGTCACTCGGTTTCAATTGAAGATCCGTCGCTTCAGTCACAGTTTCGAAAGGGATATCCTCGGCAATCAATTTAACCGTATCGATTTGAGGATATTTGTTCAGGAAGGCTTCTGACACATATGAAGCAAATCCTTCTAATGTTGCTCCTTTGAATGTGGCTAAATGACGTTGGATGAAGTTTTTCATCGAATCTGTCGCGACGACCATGGAATTGTCTCCTTCTGTGAAGGAGGGAAGAAAAGAGGAGCCGCCAATGGAAACTTTTACATTGGTGCCAAAAATGATATGATCTCTGCCTGAAAAAGTGGATTCTGGTATTTGTTTGATTCCGGTTAAAGGCTTTGAATAGGTCCTATAGGCAAAAACATTTCCTTTTCCATAACTTAGTGTTTGTGCGGCTGATTTATTTTTCATTGAATTCTCTCCTTCGATTTTTATTTTATCCTGTAAACGAAATAGGGCAATTTTATGAATTTCAGATAGGGCCTTATCGAACTCTATTGTTTCTGAATGGTGAATCCTTGTTTTCATCGATTGATATATGTCATTTTTATCTTTACCGCGTACAGCCAGGATAAATGGAAAGCCGAATTTATTCATATATTGCCGGTTCAATGATATGAAACTTTCATATTCATCGGCAGTAAGGTCCTTTAAACCGGCGCCATGCTGTTCCTTAGTCGAATCATCACTCATTTCAACTTTGTCCCCTAGGTTCGGGTGCTTCCTGATTAATGTTAACTTTTCTTCCTTTGACGAATTGCTTACAATGTCCACCATGCATCGATGCAGATTGATGATAGATGAAAATGGTCTATTGGCTGCCGCCTTTTCTGCAATCCAAGGTGAATGTTCGAAAGTATCACCAAGGAACATCGTGAACTCCTTTTCGCTAATTGCATTTAGTGACTTAATAGTAATCATTCTAAGGGCTCCTTTTTAAATGCTTTTTGCCATGAACTGATCTGTTTCCGCGATGGTTCTATCTGCCGCCTTTTTCCTTCGAGGAGTCAAGATCACATTCAGGATGATGGCTGTCAGGCTTCCTGTGATGATTCCATCACCGACAACGATACGGATTGTTTCCGGCAGGCTTGAGAATAACTCGGGAACGACGGTGGCGCCCAGTCCGAGTGAGACTGAACAAGCAATGACCAATAAATTAGCATTATCCGAGAAATCGACGTCATTCAACATTTTAATTCCTGATGAAACGACCATTCCGAACATGACGACGGTAGCACCCCCGAGAACGGCAGTAGGAATCAGGGTAGCGAGTGCTGCGATTTTCGGTACAAGTCCAAGCCCGATTAAAATGAAGCCGGCTACAATGGTGATTGTTCTTTTTTTCACACCGGATAATTGAACGAGGCCTACATTCTGGGCGAATGTACTATAAGGAAAGGCATTGAAAATCCCGCCTAAAGTGAAGGCAAGGCCTTCTGCCCGGTAGCCCTTGACAATATCTTTTTCACTCAATTCCCTGCCGGTTATTTTTCCGAGAGCAAGGAATGCGCCAGTGGATTCGACAAGGATGACTGTGCCAACCAACATCATCGTAAGTATGGGTGCTATTTCAAAGCTGGGTGTACCGAAGTACAAAGGAGCGGGAATATGGAACCAAGAAGCCTCGGCAACGGTGGAAAAGTCCATCTTCCCAAAAAACGTTGAAGCGATCGTTCCTGCTATGATGCCAATCAGAACGGAAATGGAGCGAATGAATCCAGTGAAGCAGCGATTGATTAACAGAATAACGGCGAGGACTCCTAAAGAAAGCATCAAGTTCTCGGCTGAGCCAAAGTCTTTGCTGCCGGAACCGCCAGCCATATTCTTTATGCCGGTGGGCACTAAGGATAATCCAATGATGATGACGACGGTACCGGTCACGACAGGCGGGAATAATTTAAGCAGTTTACCAAATATGTTGGAGAAAAAAATGATGAATAATCCAGCGGCGATGATTGATCCATAGATAGCGGAAATGCCATAATTGCTGCCGATGGATATCATGGGGGTGACTGCGACGAAAGAAGTTCCCAAAACTATCGGGAGGCCAATGCCAAAATATTTATTTTTCCAAGATTGCAATAATGTAGCGATCCCGCAGGTCAATAGATCAATGGCAATAAGGTAGGCTAACTGTTGAGAATTGAATCCCAATGCCCCGCCGACGATGATCGGCACCAATATGGCACCAGCATACATGGCAAGAACGTGCTGAAGACCTAACGAGAAGGCCTTGGACTTGTTAATTCTGTCATTCATAAAAAAACTCCCTTCTGCAATAGCATGTCATTTTATATCACGTGATTCTGTTATGATTAATATCATAATAAAAAATCAGAAAATTGTCATTAGTTAGATTAGACAATTTTTAGTTGTGGATATAGACAACTTGCATAAAGTGATGGGAGGCTTTTGTTTTATATTTTAAGTAAGGTTTTAATGCGAAGGGCAAGCCGTATCTGGAGTGTGGTCTCCGAATCTTTCAGGCTCTTGCCGAGCAGCTCTTCGCATTTCTCGAGTCTGTATACAACTGTGTTTCGATGTACGAATAACCTTTTGGCAGTTTCAGATATTTGACAATGAGTTTCGAGATAGACGGATAATGTCTGTAATAAAGATTGCTCCTCCTCGGTGAAAACCTTTGAAAATCCCTGTAGTGCATAATGGTGAAAATTCATGAGGTCTTCTTCGGGGATGATCCTCAATAATTCCATAATATCCTTCGTTCGGAATATTTGGATGTATTCGGTCCTTTTCGAAAGACCTCCTTCGAGAAGGGAGTCGTTCGCTTCTTTGAAAGAGTTCTTGGTCTGTAAAAAACTCTGGCTCAAATGGCTCACTCCGAAAGAAATCGTGCAGCCGAACTGGCTGGCTGTTATCCTTTGCAATGATTTTAGCGAGGTTTCGACAGTCTGGAGAACGTCGGCAGAGACTTCATTCACTTCATATAAAAGAATGCATTTCTTGCCTTTGGTAAAGAGATGAATGGGATTGGGTGATAGGCAAAGTTCATCTTCCAAAAACTCGTATATCGAATCAGCCCTTCGTTGCAGCTGTGTGTAACTTATGTCCGAATCGGATTCATCGATCTTTCCGACTGCGCATATATAGGTTTGTTCATTGGGTAAGGAAAACTCCTTTGCCCGATTTATGATTTCCTCTTGTGAGGAGAAACTGCCATCAAGAAAATGAAGGAAGAAATCATTTCGGATATTCCGATCATGCTGTTTAAGGGCGTGTTCTTTCATCAAGGCAAAAGAAATGACATTGGTTGCCTGTTCTATCGTCAATGTTATGAGGTTATCGCTAGTCTTGATTTCTCCCGATATCGTCAAATAACCAAATTTTTCTTCATTCATAAAGATGGGGAAGACGGTATAGGGCTGTTTATTGGAAAGGGACGAAAATGAAAAGAAAGACGTTTTGGTTTTGTGGAATCGGAATCCCTCTTCGCTCATTTTTTTGATTATTGGAATAATTGCGGATGTAGAGATTGGTTGGAATATCGGTTTTAGGTACTGGTCAACTAATAAGATGGGGTATCCAATCATATCCGATAAATGATCAAGCAGCTTTTGAATCCCTTTGCCGCGCATGATTAAGTTTGTGAATTGCTTATGTGTTTCCATGGCAAAGGTCAATTCCGCTGCACGTTGATCCAAAATCCCCCGGAATGTATGGTTGATGATTTCCCCGAGTGACAATTCGGCCGGGAGTTCAATGATTGGAAAGGATAAATCATTGGCAAGAACCAGTGCCTCCTCAGGTATTTCCTTTATGTACCTCCTTGTCTTTATTCCCAGGGCTGCGCAGCCTTGGCTTGCCATCGCTTCGACGAGTGATGACAAGAGATGCGGCTTGTCCTTTATGTGATAAGCGGTCGTTACAAGGAATTCATTTGGTTTTAAAAAGTTGATGATATCCGGAGCGTCCATCATATTGACTGTGCGGACTTCCCGTTCGAGCCCTGTTCCTCCGGCAATTAAATGCATGCCGGTTAATGCTGGCAATGTTAAAAGTTCGGCTACCTTCATCTGAAACACCTCATTTTGGAAAATTTGAGTATTGAGTGTAAGTTTATAAATACAAGGGAAATGAATCGGTTTTAAATTAGTGCGTGTTACTGATATTAGTCGTTTACTAACGTGTTTTGCGGATTTTCATTATCATATCATACAAACCCTTTGGCATATCCTACAAATTTCATTGTATGGATTGCTGGATAAATAAAAAAGTATTTGCGTGTTAGGTTTTATAACATTGTTAGTGACATATTATCTCGATTTTGTTAATATTTATAAAAAATTAACGTGAGGATAAGGGAGACGATAAAATGAGTGAAGGCACAGTTGCTTCCGGTAAGAAAAAAAGAGTAACGCCGTTTCCGAAAGAATGCACATTCAGCAAAGGGGACTGGGATGTATTATCGCAATATTGGTTTCCTGTGGCTGCAGTCGAGGAGGTATCGGAAAAACCGATAGGCATTAAACTTCTGGATGTGCACCTTGTCCTTTATCGGGCCAATGGGAAGATTATCGTTGCGAGGGACCTTTGTCTGCATCGCGGTGTGCCATTAAGCATGGGGTGGGTGGATGGTGATGATATCGTATGCCCTTACCACGGTTTTAGATATGGTCCGGAAGGGAATTGTACGGGGATACCTGCGCATCCCAACGCTAAAATATCCCCGCGTCTTTGCATTAATATTTATCCCGCGATAGAGCGCTACGGCTTGGTTTGGACTTCGATTGCGAGCGATAAAGAGGATATTCCGAAGTTACCGGCCTGGGATGATGAGGAATATTTGAACATCCTGCCGCCATCCATAGACATTGCCGGTTCAGCCGGTCGGCAGATGGAAGGTTTTTTGGATGTGTCCCACTTTGCTTGGGTTCATTCGGAAAGCTTCGCTGATCGTAACAATCCTATCGTTCCTAGTTATAAGGTGGAAAAAACGGAGTATGGCCTGCATGTGGAATACTTAAGTTCCGTCAGTAATTACGGAAAAGGCATGCGGCATTTAGAACCTGACAACTTTGAGTGGCTGCGTGTTTTTGATATCTATCCACCGCTGGCGGCCAAGCTTACTGTCCATTTCCCGGAGGATGGAAAACTTCACATCCTGAACTGTGCCAGTCCGGTTTCGGCACGAAAGACAAGAATGTTTTCGCCGATGGCCCGTAACTTTGATATAGATGCCCCGGTTGAAGATACTTATGAATTCAATTTGCAGATTTTCAATGAAGATAAGGAAATGGTGGAAAATCAAAAGCCGGAGGAGCTGCCTCTCGATTTGCAAGCGGAAGCGCATATCGCGGCAGATAAGACGTCGATCGCTTATCGTCAGCTATTGAGGGAATTGGGCTTAGGTTCAAATTATACAAGTTGATAAAAAGAGGGTGTCCGGTTTAATGGGCGCTCTCTTCTTTTATTGGCTTACTTTCAGTTGGTTATTTTGCACAAAAAAACACCGAAATACTAACAGAATTGTCAATGAAGTTAAATGCGAAAGCAAGTAAAATAATAGATAACATAAATTTGTGAATATTCATAACATGAATGGATATTGAGAAGGGAAGCGATGTGATGGGCATTCAAATCGAAAAATTCATAGATGAAAAGGATGATGTTGCGTCGATGATAGAATGGTTGGCATCTTTCGGGGCAACGGAGAATAATGGGGTGACCCGGTTATTATATTCCAAGGAATGGATGAGCGCTCAGCAGGCAATGAAAGCTGAGATGGAAAAAGAAAAGCTCAGTACATATTTTGATAGTGTAGGCAACTTGTTTGGCAGGCTTGAGGGAACGGATCTCTCCGGTGGAATCATTCTGACTGGTTCTCATATAGACACGGTCAAGGATGGGGGGAAATATGACGGCGCATATGGGGTCATCGCTAGTTTCCTGGCAGTTAAGAGGTTGTATAAAGCCTATGGGGCGCCGCGAAAGACGATTGAAGTCGTTTCCTTTTGTGAGGAGGAAGGAAGCAGATTTCCCTTAACGTTTTGGGGGTCGAGGAATATTAAAGGAATCTATGGTCTTGAGCATGTCAGGGATTTAAAAGATACAGAAGGAATTCCTTTTTTGGAAGCCATGAAAAAGTCAGGGTTTGAACCTGAAGCCTATAAAACCCCGGTCCGCGATGATATTGAACGGTTCGTCGAAATTCATATAGAACAGGGGATGGTGCTTGAAAAGAATGAGAATGCAATTGGGGTCGTCAGCCATATTGTCGGGCAGCGCCGTTATACGGTTAAAATCATGGGTGAGAGTGATCATGCGGGCACCACTCCCATGTCATACAGGAAGGATGCTGTCGGTTTTGCTTCGGAATTCATTTCTTTTTTAACGAAAAAAGCGAAGGAGATGGACCCGGGTTTAGTTGCGACGGTTGGCAGAATGGATGTTAAGCCTAATGTTCCGAATGTCATTGCTGGTGAAGTGGAGCTCAGTCTCGATATCAGGCATCACGAGGAAGAGGTTCTTGAAAGGTTTTGTAAGGAAATCTTTTCGACTTTCGATTCCTTGGCAAAGGAGGCTGAAATGAAGTTGGAGGTTTCACAATGGATGGATGTCAAACCTGTTGCGATGGATCGGGAAATGAATCGCCTTGTCCGAAAGATAACTGAAGATAAAAATATACCATACCAAGATATGGTCAGCGGAGCCGGCCATGATGCACAGGTATTTGGTTCGTTTTGTCCGACTTGCTTGCTGTTCGTTCCAAGTAAGGGGGGGATCAGCCATTCGCCTAAGGAGTTTACGAGTGTTGCGGATATGGAAAAGGGAATCGACGTTTTAAGTGAAATACTATATAAATTAGCCTATTAAAGGAGTTGGGGAAAATGGCATATTCAGAATTGAATGCACCGATGAGAACGATCATGACACCAGGACCGGTCGAAGTGGACCCGCGTGTTTTAAGGGCGATGAGCACACCGATATTAGGGCAATTCGATCCTGCATTCACTACAATCATGAATGAAGTGATGGAAATGCTGCGTTTGGTTTTTCAAACGAAAAATAAATGGGCATTCCCGATCGATGGCACCTCAAGATCGGGTAATGAAGCGATTTTATGCAGCATCATTGAGCCGGGAGATAAGGTTCTGGTTCCCATATTCGGTAGATTCGGTCATTTGTTGGTCGAAATCTGTGAGCGATACGGAGCTGAAGTCCATACGATGGAATGTCCTTGGGGAGAGGTGTTCGAACCGCAAGCTGTCATCGCGGAAATCAAGAAAGTCTCCCCTAAAATAACAGCAATCGTTCATGGGGAAACTTCCACTGGTTGTATGCAGCCTTTGAAGGAAATCGGGTTGGCCTGCCGTGAATTGGGTGTCCTGCTTGTGGTGGATGCGGTTGCCTCCATCGGGGGCACCGATGTTAAGGTGGATGAATGGTGTATTGATGGGTTGATAGGAGGGACGCAAAAATGCTTGTCCGTTCCTTCAGGTATGGCACCGATTACGTATAATGAGAGAATAGAAGAAATCATCCAGTCCCGCAAAAAGGTGGAACGTGGTATTGCGACGGATGAAGACAACCAAAAGGTTTCGCTCCGCCGTCCGATCACCAGTAATTATTTCGATTTAAGCATGCTGCAGGATTATTGGGGACCGCGCCGCTTGAATCACCATACAGAAGCTACTTCCATGATTTATGCGTTACGTGAAGGGTTGCGCCTTGTGCTTGAAGAAGGTCTGGAAACGCGCTTTGCCCGTCATGAACTCCACGAAGCTGCTCTCGTTGGAGGGATCAAGGCAATGGGGCTAACGTTATTCGGGGATGGGAAAAACAAACTTCCGTGTGTAACTTGCATCGAAATTCCAAAAGGAATCGACGGTGAGGCTGTAAGAGCCATGCTGTTGAATGAATTTGGCATCGAAATCGCTTCCTCGTTTGGTCCGCTTCACGGGAAAATCTGGAGGATCGGGACCATGGGATTCAGTTGCAGGAAAGAAAACATCCTCTTTGTATTGGCTTCCTTGGAAGCTGTCCTTTTGCGCCAGGGGTTCCAAGTTAATCGGGGAGAGGCTTTGCAGGCTGCACTGGATGTGTATGTGGGAAAGACGGAGAAAGTGTCTGCATCAAGGGGTTCTCTTTGATTATAAAACTATTTTGGAGGAGTGGTCCGTATGTCAATATATGATCTTATTATCCGCAATGGATATGTAGTTTTTCCTGATGGAGTGAAGAAAGCTGATCTCGCCATCCAGGATGGGGTGATTGTTAAGATTGGGGATATCCTGGATGGTAAAGGTGAAGCAGAGTATGAAGCGGATGGCCAGCATATCTTTCCTGGTATGATTGATGTCCATGTGCATTTTAGCGAACCTGGCCGCGCTCATTGGGAGGGCTTTGAAACAGGATCGCAAATGATGGCGGCGGGAGGCTGCACCACATATTTCGATATGCCATTGAATGGAATCCCTTCAACGATTGATCGAAAGGCTTTCCTTGAAAAGGGCAAGCTCGGTGAGATGAAGTCGGTTGTAGACTTTGGATTATGGGGAGGACTGGTCCCGGGAAATATCGATGATTTAGAGGATCTCGCCAAATCCGGAGTCATCGGATTTAAGGCCTTTCTTTCAGCGACGGGAAATGAGGAGTTTGAACGGGCAGATGATTTCACCCTTTTACATGGAATGAAGAAAATAGCGGAATTGGGAAAGGTCTTGGCCCTTCATGCGGAAAGTGATCCGATCACTCAGTGGTTCAAGCGGGAAAAAGAGAAGGATGGACTATTCAGTGCGAATGATTATGCAGCTACAAGACCTGTGCAAGCGGAAGCGGAGGCTGTGGAACGTGCCATTACATATGCAGAGTTAACGGGCTGTCCGCTGCACTTTGTCCATATTAGCAGTAGTTTGGCCATCGAAAAAATTGAATCGGCCAAACAAAAGGGGCTGGATGTGACGGTCGAGACGTGTCCGCATTATTTATTATTCAATCAGGATGATTTAATAGAAAAAGGCGCGGTTGCAAAATGTGCTCCCCCGCTAAGGGAAAGAGAAGAACAAGAAAGATTGATTACCCGTTTAATGGAAGGGAAATTCGATATGATTTCTTCTGACCACTCACCATGCCCTTATGAGCTGAAAGATCCTGCCATACATAATATTTTTGAAGCGTGGGGCGGAATAAGCGGGGGGCAATTTTCGCTGATGTCGATGATAGAATTGGCAGTTTTACATGGTATCCCGCTTCATAAAATCGCTGAGTGGACAGCTTCAGCCCCGGCAAAAAGGTTCGGTCTTTCCTCTAGAAAAGGACAAATTAAGGTAGGGAAGGATGCAGACCTTGCCATCGTTTCACTTAATGGTACGCATGAAGTTTCGGAAACGAATTTCTTCGCGAAACATAAGCAAAGCGTTTATATGGGCCATACCTTTCCTTGCCAAATCACGGCTACCATTAATAGAGGGAAAATAGTTTACGAGTCTGATGTAATCAGTGAAAGGGAGCGTGGGGAGTGGCTAAAAGTGATAGATTCCAGTATTGCGGTCAATAGCTAGGAAGAAGGGTTATAAAATAAGGGAGGGGGATTCCAAATCGGGGATCCCCTTTTTATTAGCTCTGCGTATGTATCATGGGCAAATCAAGGGGAAAAGAAACCGGACAAGATGATTGCTTGTCCGGTTTCAAGCGTTACTTATTCAACTTGGTCGACGAAATATTGATTTTTCCTGTATACCATCGCTTCCATGGTTGCAATCAATTCCCTTTCATTTAACACGTCTATTTTATACCATGCCAGTTTATGGTTTTTCTTTATCTCTTCCGCTCTGGCAGTTAAAGTCTCACCCCGTTTGCCAGCTGATAAGAAGTTGATGTTGTTTGAAACGCCAACCGCAATTTTGCCATATGAATTGCTGGCTGCGGCGAACACGTAATCAGCAAGTGAAAAGATAATCGCACCGTGAACCGTTCCGTGGCTATTTAGCATGTGGTCACTTGGAATCAATTCTGCTTCCGCTGTCCCGGGACCGAGCTTCGTCAATCTCATCCCTAGAAAAGAAGCATATGGTTCGTCGGCCAGAACTTGTTTGATTTGATCATAATGCAATTCGTGAATATCCTGATCTAAATGTGTGGTCATGGAAATCCCCCTTCTTAATGGTCTTTTGCTGAACTTATCCCATATCCGGTGTTTGATTTGAACAGTACTTCAGCAAAACTGTTTTCCTCATCTTTTGCCTTTGACAAGATTGTGCCTAAATAAGCTCCAATAAAGCCGAGCGGCACGGTGAAAATGGTCGGGTTGCTCATCGTGAAGAGGGGATCGCCTGTGAAAATCCCCATTCCAGGTTCCATACATTGGGGCTGAGCATGACCAGTATGATGGAGCTGAGTAACCCGAATGACATTCCTGTGATCGCTCCGGTTGAGTTGAAGCGTTTCCAATATATTGTGCAAAGGATGATCGGTAAATTGGCACTGGCAGCAATTCCAAGCGCAAGGACTGAAAGAAAAGCGACATTCATTGATTGTCCGAATAAAGCAAGTAGAATCGAAATGACCGCTACGCCGACAGAAGCCAATCGGGCAACGAGTACTTGCTGTTTTTCCGTAATATTTCCATCCTTGATGATTTCACCGTATATATCATGTGCAAAAGCGGATGCCGACGTTAAAACAAGACCGGATACAACCGCTAAAATCGTGGCAAATGCTACAGCAGAAACGAATGCGAATAAAAATTCACCGCCCATGGTTAATGCAAGAAGGGGTGCGGCCATATTTCCAGCAGGGTTTGCTTCGACGATCCGATCAAACCCGACGAAAGATGCAGCGCCGAAACCAAGGAAAATAGTCATGATGAAAAATATCCCTATAAACCATGTGGAATATACGACGGACTTCCTTGCAGTAGCTGCGTCCTTTACTGTAAAGAAGCGGACGAGTAAATGCGGAAGGCCGGCTGCCCCAAGGACAAGCGACATATTAAATGAAATCATGTCGAGTCCATCGGTGTATTTATTTCCTGGATTCAAAAATTCCTTTCCAAGCGGTGTTGCAGTTTTGACATGATGGAACATCTCCGAAATGTTGAAATTAAAACGCGAAAATACGATGAACGTCAACACAGCAGAACCGCCTAGTAAGAGAACCGCTTTGGTGATCTGCACCCAGCTTGTCGCTGTCATCCCGCCGAAAATTACATAAATCGTCATCAGTACACCGACAAGCAAAACGGATAGCCAATAATCGATGCCGAGCAGCAGTTTAATTAAACCTCCTGCACCGACAAGTTGTGCAATCATGTAAAAGATTGAAATGACAAGTGTGTTAGCCGCAGCTATCCCACGGACTTTTTTTGATTTGAAGCGTGCTGAAATCATGTCTGCCAGCGTAAACTTACCTAGATTGCGAAGTGGTTCCGACACAAGATACAATAAGACAAGAAAGGCAACAAGGTTCCCGATGCTCATGTAAAAGCCATCGAAACCAATCAGTGCGATTGCACCCGTAATTCCCAGGAAAGAAGCGGCTGACATAAAGTCACCTGCTACGGCCAGTCCGTTTTGCCATGCTGTCAATCCGCCGCCGGCAGTATAAAAATCACTGGCATTTTTCGTCTTCTTAGAAGAGTAATAGGTTATTGTAAGCGTTAACAAAATGATTCCTAAAAAAAGCGTAAGGGATAACATGCTCATTTGCCAAGCTCCTCCTGATATTTATTCAAAATGTTTTTAGCCATTGTGTCATATTTCGCCGATTTTTTTATATATACAATTCCCCCGATCCAAACGACAGCAAATTGGAGTAGTGCGTATACCCATGCCCAAGTTATATTGAAAAAAGCTTCACCTTTCAATACATCCGTATAAGCAGCTAAAATTGGCAGAATAAAATAAAAAGCAAGAAAGAATAGAGTAACAGGTACAATGAAAGCTTTTTTCTTTTGAAGTAAATCCTTGAACTCATCTGTTTCAATTAATTGACGATACTTAGTTTCGTTGTCATGATTTTCTGCTAAATGACCCATTTTAATCGGTTGTTCCATAATAAGCCCCCTTTTTAATTATAGTACGATTTTAAAACGAGTAACTAAAAATATGATATACCATTATTAAATTAACATAGTCAGAAAATTATGTAAATTAAAAAAGTTTTGTGAAATTATACAAAACATGATTGACATCGTTAAAATGACGTATTAATCTTAAAATGAAGCATAACAATAAATTCAAATTCCGTTTTAATATCGTTATGAATGAGAAGTCGGATGGAACACTAGCTAATTTGAGGGGGCTGAAACAATGTACAATCCTGAAGTTGAAACGGCAAGCCGCGCTGAGATGGAAAGTCTTCAAACGGCACGACTAAAAAAAACGATTAGCCATGTATACGAAAATGTACCTTATTACAGAGAAAAGTTTGAAGAAATGGGCATTGATCCAGAGGATATTCAAACTTTAAGCGATGTGTCAAAGCTTCCATTTACAAAAAAACAGACTCTTCGTGACCAGTATCCGTTCGGTTTATTTGCCGTTCCAATGGAAGAGGTAACACGCATTCATGGTTCATCCGGAACAAGCGGGAAGCCTACCATTGTCGGGTATACGAAAAATGATTTGGAAAACTGGGCAACGATCGTCGCACGTGGAATCGTGGCTGCAGGAGGACGCAAGTCAGATATATTCCATAACGCATATGGATATGGTCTGTTTACAGGTGGACTGGGCCTCCATTGCGGTGCAGAAAAGTTAGGGGTTGCCACAGTTCCTATTTCAGGGGGGAATACCGATCGCCAGATTACGATCATCAATGATTTTAAACCGCGTGGGATTTGTGGAACCCCTTCTTATATATTGAATATTGCAGAAAAGATGGAAGAGATGGGGCTTGACCCAGCCAACAATGGGCTTGAGTATGGGATTTTCGGAGCTGAGCCGTGGTCAGAGGAAATGAGGGCTACCCTAGAGAAGAAACTTAATTTGAAAGCAGTCGATATTTATGGCTTAAGTGAAATCATGGGGCCAGGAGTTGCAATAGAATGCCATGAAGCACAGGATGGACTGCATATCGCAGAAGACCATTTCCTTGTTGAAGTCATTAATCCGGATACACTTGAACCGGTTGAGGACGGCGAGGATGGGGAACTTGTCTTTACAAGCCTTACAAAGGAAGCGCTTCCAATCATTCGTTATCGTACAGGCGATATTGCCTCCATTACCCATGAACCATGTAAATGCGGACGCACCACAACAAGAATGTCCCGTGTTAAAGGAAGAACGGATGATATGATCATAGTCAGGGGAGTGAATGTATTTCCATCTGAAATTGAGCGTGTGTTATTCCAAATGGAGGGTATTGTTCCTCATTACCAGATTCACCTCGTTAAGAAGGGGAATATGGATAGTGTTGAACTGCATATAGAAATTGAAAGCGGTTTCTACAAAGAGATTGAAGAAGACTTAGCGCATATAAAAGTAGAGAAATTAAAGAAAACGATTCAACATCATATGAAATCCACATGTCTTGTAACGATGGATATTGTTGTTAACATTCCAAAAGGCATTCCGCGTTCAGAAGGAAAAGCCATTCGTGTCGTGGATAAACGGAATGATGAAATCATTAGCGTATGAATGGGGCAGTGGGTAAAAGGGTGTATGAATAAGAAAACTGCAGTGGACGTTACGATAATTGGACGGTAGGGAAAGCAGAAAGAATTAATGAAATTGAGATAAGGAGGAAGGCATCATGGCTAAATATGCAATTGTGGATCAAGAAACTTGCATTGCTTGCGGTGCATGCGGTGCCGCTGCGCCGGAAATCTTTGATTACAATGATGAGGGAGTCGCATTCGTCATCCTGGATGAAAATGAAGGCACCGCAGAAGTCGAAGAAGATTTATTTGATGACTTGGATGATGCACTGGAGGGCTGCCCAACAGAGTCCATCAAGGTGGAATCGTCGCCGTTTAACGTATTAGTTGAATAAAAGTCTGGTCCAATTCCGATAATTTCCTTTTATTCAGTAAAAAGACAGAATAGTGTTGCATTTAATATAACAATAAAATATAATAACGTTATATAAACGTTATATATTATCGAATAAGAGGTGTTTTGGATGAACGTTCTTTTAAATGATATGGCAGAACAAGAAAAGCTAAATCAATTTATTGCCAGAATCGAGGCTGGAGAAAAGATAGAAGCGGATGATTGGATGCCTGAAGATTACCGAGGCACCCTCATCAAATTAATTTCAATGCATGGCATAAGTGAAATCATGGGGGCGCTTCCAGAAAAGGAATGGGTACCTAAAGCTCCGACCTTAAATAGAAAACTTGGAATCATGGCAAAGGTGCAGGATGAAATGGGGCATGGACAATTACTGCTTCGAGTCGCGGAGGATTTGCTAAAGCCTTATAACAAAAAACGGGATGACCTTATGCAAGATTTATTTAAAGGAGATTTAAAGTTTCATAATGTTTTCCATATGGAAGCAAAAACTTGGGGAGATGCAGGATTGATTGGCTGGTTGGTTGATGGGGCAGCGATCATTTCCCAAACGAACATGCTTGGCGCTTCATACGGACCTTATGCCCGTGCGCTGCAAAGGATTTGCGCGGAAGAAGTTTTTCACGCTCAGCATGGTGAAGCAATCATCATGGCTTTGGCTGAAGGAACGGAAGAACAAAGGAAATTGGTTCAAGACTCCATTAATTATTGGTGGGAATCCTTGTTACTCTTCTTTGGACCTCCGAGTAAGAAAGAAGTGGGCTCATCCAAACAGGATATAACGATTAAGTACAGAATCAGAACAAGTACCAATGAAGAGCTTCGCCAAGCTTTCTTTTCTAAATATGTTAAGCGGATTCTTTCACTCGGCTATACCATTCCCGATGAAACACTTCGATTTGATAAAGAATCGGAAACCTGGATTTACCAACAACCCGACTGGGGGAAATTGAAGGTGTACGCAAGAAATGAAGGGCCCCGTTCACAGGATCGCTTAAGTCTTCGAAGAATTTCTTATGAAAATAATAAATGGGTGCGCGAAGCATTAGCGCCGAAAGTCATCTAAGGGAGGGGGAAGGACTATATGGAAACTAGACAAAAAACTTACTTTGAAGAATTTGAAGTATTTAGCCGAAAAACACAAACCTCACCCGTTCAATATCATTTTAGCCTGTTGGCCCCGAATGAGGATATCGCCATCATGATGGCACAAGAAAATTTCATGAGACGTGAAGCTGTAGATGATATCTGGGTTGTCAAAAGACAGAATATACGGAAAATGACGGCCGAGGAAAAGAAAACGCTTCAACGTATCGATAATAAAGACTACAGGACCACAAAAGGATACGGGTATTTAAAGAAAAAATGGCGGAAGTATGAGCAGGGAATGCTCGATGAAAAAGAGATAATGTCTTGGGCTGGAGGTGTGAAAAATGAAGAATGAATCATTGAAGGACATCGCAATCAAGGAATTGCTGCTTCAACTGGCTGACGATGACTTCATCCATTCATACCGTGGTGCAGAATGGTTGGGACTCGCACCGCATATCGAAGAAGATGTTGCATCCGCTTCGATATCTCAAGACACGATGGGGCATGCAGCCATATATTATAAATTACTTGAAGAACTCGGTGAAGGGGATGCTGATAAGCTGGCTCACGACCGTCCCGCCAAGGAACGGCGCAATGCGATCATTCTCGAATTGGTCAATGGTCCTGGCTACTACATGAAAGACCCGGATTATGATTGGGCGTTTGCGGTAGTGCGGAATTATTTTTATACCCAAGCCAAAGCGATTAAGGTTCAATCCCTTCATTCATGTTCATATGAACCGCTTGCTGAAGTGGCCCAAAAGGTACAGATGGAACTTTACTATCATTTGATGCACTGGAAAACATGGTTCGTCCAATTGCTGGGATCTGGTCACTTGGAAGCGGTTTCGAGAATGAAAGCGGCGATCGGGAAAACAATGCCCGATTTTGCTGGCGTATTTTCACTTGGACAATATGGAGAGGAAATGGTTGAGCTCGGCTTGATAGAGGGCGAAGCTGTCTTACAGAAAAAATGGATCGAGGCCATCACACCAATTTTTGAAAGTGTCGGCTTGGCATCAACGATTCAAATAGGGATGGCAAGAGGTGATGGTCGTAATGGCCAGCATACGGAAGATTTGGAAAAGGCACTAGAAACGCTAAGTGAAGTATACGCAAGCGATAAAGCAGCTTCATGGTGAATCAATAGAAAGGGGAGGGGTACCATGGCGACCGTACAGTTAAACACAGAAGAAATATATAAGCTCCTGGAAGACGTTAAAGATCCCGAAATCGATACAGTAAGTATTCTGGATTTAGGGATGGTTGAAGACGTGACGGTTTCGGGCCAGGATGTTTCGGTAAAAATGCTGCCAACTTTTCTTGGGTGCCCGGCATTGTCGATCATTCAAAAAAATGTGGAAACAGCCCTTCGACAGCTGCCTGCCGTAAAAAATGTAAGTGTGGAATTTTTACGTTCCCCTTCATGGACATCCGATCGAATTACGGAAAAGGGGAAAGCTGGATTGAAGGTTTTCGGAATCTCCCCTCCTCCTCGACAAATGAAAAGTGATGGATCATGGCATGTGGATTGCCCATATTGTGAATCGACATATGTCACGATGGAAAATATCTTCGGTCCAACGGCCTGCCGCAGCATTTTATATTGTAAGGCATGCAAAAATCCGTTCGAAGCGATGAAACCAATGATAAAAATAATCTAATAAAATGGAGGTTCTATAAAATGGTAAAGTTAATCGCCCTATACAAACAACCTGAAAACAAGGAAGAGTTCGATGAGCACTATTTCAATGTACATGGTCCGATAACGGAAAAAATTCCTGGACTTCAAAAAATGGAGGTCACTAAAATTGTAGGGACCCCAATGGGCAAAGACTCTGAGTATTACATCCTTTGTGAAATGTATTATGAAGACCATGATGCATTGCAACAAGGAATGCGTTCCCCGGAAGGAAAGGCATCAGGGAAAGACCTAATGGGCTTTGCCGGGAAACTTGTAACGATGATGATCGGCGAAGAAATAAAATGAATGCGCTTCAATTCATTGAAACGTCAATCGCGGATGGCATTGGTTATATCACTTTAAATCGGCCGAAGCAACTGAATGCCCTTAACAGGAAAATGGTGAGGGAAATAGTTTTAACCATGGAAGAGTTCGACCGGGACCCGCAAGTGAAGGTGATCTTGCTATCGGGCAATGGAAAAGCATTTTCCGCTGGAGCTGATATTGACGAGATGGTGAACGATGATCCAATCAGTATGGAGTTAACGAACCAATTTGCCGATTGGGACCGAATAAGCCTGGTCAAGAAGCCTGTGATTGGTGCGGTGAAAAGTTTTGTATTCGGCGGTGGTTTTGAACTTGCTTTATCCTGTGATTTCCTGATTGCCGCCAGCGATACCCAGTTTTCCTTCCCGGAAGTGACACTAGGGGTCATGCCTGGTGCGGGAGGAACCCAAAGGTTGACGAAATTGGTGGGCAAGACAAAGGCACTTGAATGGATGTTGACGGCTGAAAGGATAAAGGCAAAGACAGCTCTACAATATGGTTTCATTAATAAGATCGTGGCACCTGAATTGTTAATGGAAGAAACGGTTGATTTTTCCAGGAAGATAGCAAAGCAACCCCCGTTAGCTGTAAGGCTGATTAAAGAATCCGTCAATAAAGCCGTTGATTACCCCTTATATGAGGGCATGCAATTTGAACGGAAGAACTTCTATATTCTTTTTGCATCAGAGGACCAAAAAGAAGGAATGAAAGCATTTGTAGAAAAAAGAGAGCCGGATTTTACAGGCGGATAAGGGGTGCTCTATGTACGAAACCATCAAATATAGGGTTGAAAATGGAGTGGCATGGCTTACTTTGAACCGTCCTGATAAACTTAATGCCTTTACGTCCCAAATGAATAAGGAAATACAGAAAGCGATAAAAATATCTGCGGGGTCAGATGAAGTGCGGGCCATTATCATTACTGGGGAAGGCAGGGCCTTTTGTTCGGGGCAGGATTTATCGGATGTTGATGAGGGCTTGAATTTAGGCCAGAAGCTGCGCGAAGACTACGGTCCGATGATGCAGCAAATAGCAAACTGTGAAAAACCGATCATTGCAGCAGTCAATGGAGTGGCTGCAGGTGCTGGCTTCAGTCTGGCGCTGGCATGCGATTTCCGGCTTGTTTCTGAAAAAGCCAGTTTTTTAAATGCTTTTGTCAATATCGGGTTGATTCCTGATTCGGGGAATCTGTATTACCTTTCGCGGATCGTTGGTCATGCGAAAGCCTTGGAATTATCTTTATTGGGGGAAAAGGTTACGGCTAGCGAGGCGAAAAATATCGGACTCGCTACAAAAGTGATAGTTTTGGAGGAATGGAACGAGGAATTGAAAGCCTTTGCAGAGAATATCGCAAACAAACCAACGAAAGCGATCGGTTTAATCAAAAGATACTTAGAGGCGTCCTATCACCTTTCATTGGAAGAATACTTAAAAGAAGAAGCGGAGGGTCAGCGAATTGCTGGCTTAACGAAGGATTATGCAGAAGGTGTGGCAGCATTCACCGAAAAAAGGAAAGCTCAATTCATAGGCAAGTAATATAGAAAAGGGAGTGGGATTACATGGTTAGAGTACAAGAGGCAGCATTTGAAAAAGCGGAAATGAAGCGTGATTATTATCATCTGATCATTAATGGAGAAAGAGTGGAAAGCTCGGATGGTTCCACGATTGATGCGTATAATCCTGCAACTGGTGAAATCATTGCCAAGGTTGCAAAGGCGACCAAGGAAGATGCAGAAAAGGCTGTTCAAGCTGCACGTGAAGCATTTGATAACGGGAAATGGAAGAGGACTCCGATTAACAAACGGTCTCGTGTTTTGAACAAAATTGCAGCGATCATGCGTTCACGCTTTAATGAATTGGTAGAATTGGAGGTCCTGAACAGCGGCAAATCCATCTCTGCAGCGCAAGGCCAAGTCATGCAGGCAATTGAAGATTTCGAGTTTTATGCAGGCGCTTTAGTTGCACACCGCGGATCTGTCAATAATGTTCCTGGTCAATTCCATAACTATACGGAAAAAGAGCCAGTAGGTGTTTGTGCTCAAATCATCCCTTGGAATTACCCTATGATGATGGCAGCGTGGAAAATTGCACCTGCAATTGCAGTCGGCTGTTCGGTCATTGTTAAACCAGCTTCGTTAACGCCGCTGACTGCCATTGTATTAGGGGAAATCTGTTTAGAAGCTGGTGTTCCTTCCGGCGTGGTCAATATCATTCCAGGACCTGGATCTGACGTAGGGAATTACCTTGTCGAACATCCGAAAGTGAATAAGGTGGCCTTCACGGGTTCTACGCCAATCGGCAGGGATCTCATGGGCAAAGCTTCACAGACATTAAAAAGGGTGACATTGGAGCTTGGCGGTAAGTCCCCTAATATTGTTTTTGAGGATGCAGACCTTGAAGCGGCTATCGATGGATCATTATATGGCATTTTCTACAATACTGGGCAGTCTTGCGAAGCTAGATCCCGTTTATACGTTCACGAAGACATATATGATGAGTTCGTTGCCAGATTCGTAGAAAAAACGAAAAAATTGAAATTGGGCAATCCGCTCGATAAAGAAACACACGTCGGTGCAGTCATAGATCAAGGGCAATTGGATGTCATCGACAATTATGTACAATCTGCCATTACTGATGGAGCGAAAATCCTCACAGGAGGAAAGCCAGCGGTCATCGAAGGTTTCGAAAACGGTTATTGGTATGAGCCGACGGTCATAGCGAATGTCAATCATGATATGGATGTTGTGAAAGAGGAAATATTCGGGCCGGTCGTTGTCATAATGAAATTCAAAGATGAAAAAGAAGCCGTGAGACTCGCGAATGATACGGAATTCGGTTTAGGTTCAGCCCTCTGGACAAAAGACGGCGGGCGTGCGACTAGAGTGGCCAATCAAATAGAAGCGGGAATCGTCATGGTGAATTGCCCATTCTCCGCATTTCCTGGAACACCTTTCGGAGGGTATAAGCAATCAGGATTCGGCAGGGAACTTTGTATTGAGACACTTGATCTTTATACAGAAACGAAAAGCATCATTTCCTATCATGGAAGCCGTCCCTTAAATCCCTTTGGAATTTAATAAAACATAAAATAGGCGGCTGGCTGAACGGTATGTCGGAAAAGTAATTCAAGTATGAATGAATGCTGATCTGATTCATCCGCAGCCAGCTCTATTTATTTTTGAAGGAGGAATGAACGAATGATTAGAAATCTAGTGATTGTCGGATCTGGTGTCATGGGCAGGGGAATAGCTTATGTAGGAGCAACAGGAGGCTTTAATGTAGTACTGGTGGATGTGAATCAGGATGCTTTGGAAAGTGCAAGAAACGAGATAGATGCCATATTCGAGAAGGGTGTGCGCTACCAAAAAATCACCCAGGAAGAAGCGGCAGCTGCAAAAAGCAGATTTTCCTATTCTTCCAATTTGAAAGAATCAGCAGCATATGCCGACTTGATCATAGAGGCAGTTCCGGAAAAGGCGGAAATAAAGAGGGCAGTCTTCGAAACGATTGAAGTCCATGCAAAAGAAGACTGTTATTTTGCAACCAATACGTCCACGATGAGCCCGACGGAAATTGGTTCTTATGGAAAACGTCCCGAAAAAACGATTGCCATGCATTTTTTCAATCCTGTACAAAAGATGCCGCTCGTTGAAATTGTACGTGGTCTTGAAACCAGCGATGAAACGGCCGCCGTAATAAAAGAGGTAGCCGGAAAAATGGGAAAAGAAACAGTGGTCATAAATGAATTCCCTGGGTTTGTTACCAGCAGGATCAGCTGTTTGGTAGGAAATGAAGCGTTCTTTATGCTTCAAGAAGGTTTAGGCACACCAGAGGAAATCGATAAGGCAATAAAGTTAGGGTTGAATTACCCAATGGGACCATTTGAGCTAGGTGATTTGGTGGGACTGGATGCCCGTTTGAATAATTTAAAATACTTACATAGTAAGCTTGGTGAGAAATACCGCCCGGCTCCCCTCCTTGAACAGTATGTTAAAGCTGGCAGGCTCGGCCGTAAGTCAGGTAAAGGTGTGTACGATTATACAAAAGACGGCGAGCTGGTGAGGAAATGAAGGATGTTGTGATCATTGATGCTGTGAGAACACCAATCGGAAGATATAAAGGCGCTTTGAAAAGCGTTAGACCGGATGACCTCGGTGCAATTGTAATCAAGGCGCTGACCGATCGCAATCCAGAGCTGCCGCCTGATCAAATTGAGGATGTCATTTTCGGGAATGCAAATCAAGCTGGGGAGGATAATCGCGATGTGGCCCGGATGTCCGCCCTTTTAGCTGGTCTTCCGGTAAATGTAGGTGGAACGACAATAAATCGTTTATGTGGCTCCGGATTGGATGCCGTCATGTACGCTGCACGCTCCATTGCAGTTGGTGAAGGCGATATTTATATCGCAGGCGGTACTGAAAGCATGACAAGGGCGCCGTACGTCATGGCCAAACCTGAGAGTGAATTTCCGCGGGGTTCAATGGAGCTTCAGGATACAACGATTGGATGGCGTTTCACGAATGAGAAACTTAAAGAAATGTATGGTGCGGATTCCATGCCTCAAACGGCTGAAAACGTCGCCCTGCGTTTTTCGGTTTCAAGGGAGGACCAAGATCAATTCGCGTATCAAAGCCAGCAAAGAGCGAAAAAAGCAGTGGAAAATGAGCGTTTCATTAATGAAATCGTACCTGTTCGATATACAGATCGTAAAGGGAATGAGGTCATTATCGAGAAGGATGAACACCCTCGTCCTGACACGACCATCGAAAAGTTGGAAAAACTCAAACCAATCTTTAAAGGCGGCACTGTAACGGCCGGTAATGCTTCAGGTGTAAATGATGGAGCCTCGGCATTACTTTTGATGAGTGCAGAAAAAGCACGGGAGCTTGGATTGAAGCCACTGGCCAAATATGTTGTAGGGGCGGTAGCGGGTTTGGAACCGTCCATTATGGGCCTTGGTCCGATCCATGCCACTAAAAAGGCATTGGAGAGGGCAAGCTTGGCGATTGAAGACATCGGGCTAGTGGAATTGAATGAAGCATTCGCTTCCCAATCCTTGGAGTGCATCCGCCAGTTGAAATTGGATCAGGGGAAAGTGAATGTCAACGGCGGAGCAATAGCGTTTGGCCATCCGCTCGGTGCAAGCGGGGCGCGTATTTTAACAACACTTGTCCACGAAATGAAAAAGCGGAAAGTACGCTATGGTCTTGCGACGATGTGTGTAGGCGTTGGCCAAGGCATATCCGCCATTATAGAAAATATCGAAACAAATTAAGGGGAGGAGACTCATGTCCAAGGTTATTTATGAAGTGATAAATCAAATCGGTTATATAACAGTGAATCGGCCCGACGTATTGAACTGCTTCGACTATGAGACACTTTGTGAACTTCAGGAAGTCATCGATGCAGTTTTTTATGACGGCGATATCCGTGTCGTCATTTTCACCGGTGCTGGGGAAAAAGCATTCAGCGCGGGAGCGGATTTGAAAGAAAGAAAGTCTTTGAATGATGCGGAAGTAAGAAGGAACGTTAAGGCGATTCGTGATGTTTTTAATAGTATCGCAGGGCTTCCGCAGCCAACCATAGCTGCCGTCAATGGATATGCATTGGGGGGAGGATTTGAATGGCTGCTTTCATGTGACTTTGCAATTGCTGCCGAAGGTGTTTCTTTGGGGCTCACTGAAACTAGCTGGGCCATTATTCCTGGGGCAGGCGGTACACAGCGGCTGCCGAGATTGATTGGAGAAATGAAAGCGAAGGAATTGATCTTCACCGCTAAAAAATTGACTGCAGAAGAGGCATATCAATTAGGGATCCTTTTGAAGGTCGTGCCAAGGGATCAACTAATGTCAGCTTGTGGAGAATTGGCAGCCAATATCATGAAAAACGGGCCGATTGCAGTCAAACAAGCCAAATATGCGATTGACCAAGGAATGAATACGGACTTGCAAACCGGAATGGCCATAGAAGGAAAAGCCTATGAATTGACCATCCCGACTCAAGACAGATCGGAAGCGCTCCTGGCATTTAGTGAACGGAGAAAAGCACGATTTACTGGTGAATAATATTGCGCTTTCATTTAAAAAAGATATAATAATTATTATGTCTTCCGTGTGAAAATAGTAACAATGTCAGGACGAGGTGAGAAAGATAGGTACTAATACACAATCCATGATTTTTACGATATACGGCGATTATATCCGTAACTATGGAAGTAAAATCTGGATAGGCAGTTTAATTCGTTTGTTAAAGGAATTCGGCCATAATGAGCAGGGCGTTCGTGTAGCCGTTTCACGAATGGTCAAGCAAGGTTGGATTCAATCAGAGAAGCAGGGAAATAAAAGCTATTACTTTTTGACTGATCGCGGTGTGCAGAGAATGGATGAAGCGGCCAACCGCATATATAAGATGAAACCGAATGAATGGGACGGTAAATGGCGTATCTTAATGTACACGATCCCTGAAGATAAGCGGCAATTACGGGATGATCTCCGTAAAGAATTATTATGGAGCGGGTTTGGCAGCTTTTCAAGTGGTTGCTGGATTTCCCCTAATGATTTGGAGAAACAAATCAATCGCTTGATCGAGAAATATGACATAGATGAATATGTTGATTTTTTCATTTCGGAGTACAAAGGTCCAAAGGAAAATCAATCGCTTGTCGAGAAGAGCTGGCATTTAGAAGAGATTGAAAGTAAATATGAAGAATTCATCGAGAAATACAGCAAACAATTCATCGTTCATCAAAGCATCATTAGCAGGGGCGAAATGTCCGATGCTGATTGTTTTGTGGAACGAACGAATTTGGTGCATGAATACCGTAAATTTTTATTTATCGATCCGGGCCTGCCAAAGGAACTTCTGCCTTCAAAGTGGAATGGGAATCATGCTGCTCTTTTATTTAGCCAGTATTATCAAGTCTTGGCTGAACCAGCAAGCCGTTTCTTTGAAAGCGTATTTCAGGAAAACAATGATTTATGCCGGAAAGACGAAACCTATAATGCCAAGGACCATCCACTGATCATTAAGTGAAAAAGAGCCTCGGCCAGTCGCTAATGACGACTTGCCGAGGCTCTTTTCACATTATCATTTTCGACTCTTGCTTTTACTTAATCAAGTATCCCTTTGAAGTCTTTTCCTTTTTGAACATATGTATCGATTGAAAGTTGGATCAATTCAAGATCTTTATCATTCAATCTGCGAACCACTTTCCCCGGGGAACCAATAACCAGTGAACGTGGGGGGATGATTTTGCCAGAGGAAATCAATGTGTTCGCTCCGACGATGCATTCTTCGCCGATCTCTACATTATCCAATATCGTTGATCCCATACCGATAATGGAGCGTTTGCCTATTTTACAGCCATGCAGGATGACATTGTGACCAACCGTCACTTCGTCTTCAATGACAACTGGGCATCCTTCAAATAAATGAATGGTTGAATTATCTTGAATACTGCATTTTTCTCCTATTGTAATTGAATCTTCATCACCGCGCAGTACGGAATTAAACCAAATGGTCGAGTCTTTCCCGATCGAAACATCACCGATTAAATGAGCGCCGGGTGCCACGAAAACAGTATCATCAATGGATGGTTTTTTATTATTGTACAGAATAATCATAGTCTCGCTCCTTTTTGAAAAGTCAGAATTGTTTTTCTAATGAATATAGTATAACATTAAATTGACAGGGAGGGATGAAAGTGAAATATATTTGTGAACTTTTTGCGATAAAATATCCCATTATACAAGGCGGCATGGGGAATATAAGCAATGCAAGTCTTGCGGCTGCAGTATCCAATGCAGGAGGACTTGGGACAATAGGGTGCGGTACCATGAATCCTGAACAGGTGGAAGCCATCATTCTCGAAACCAAAGATAAAACCAATAACAATTTCGCGTTGAACATTCCAATAAATGTTAGTCCATATACAGATGAGTTAGTGAATCTTGTCCTGAAGCATGAAATACCTGTAGTTTCCTTATCTGCAGGAAATCCTGCCCCTTTCATTCCGCTATTGCAAAAAAAGAATATAAAAGTGATTGCCATCGTTGCGTCGGTCAAGCACGCGCAAAAAGCGCAAGCTGCAGGGGCTGATGTGTTGGTCGCAGAAGGGTTTGAAGCGGCCGGGATCAATTCGAACCTGGAAATGACGACCTTTACACTCATTCCGCAAATCAGCAAGCATGTGACGCTCCCGGTTTTGGCAGCTGGCGGAATAGGCAATGGACGGGGTTTGGCAGCGGCATTGATGCTGGGGGCTTCAGGAGTCCAATTGGGAACCAGGCTGATCGCTACACAAGAGGCACCGTTCCATCCGTCATATAAACAGAAACTGATCGAAGCTATGGGCAATGATACGGTAATTTTGGGCAGAACGTTTGGCCAGGTCAGAAGGGTATTGAAGGACCCATATACCGAGAAAGTCCTGGATTTGGAAAAACAGGGGCTGTCTCCTGTGAATTATCGTGAAATGACCTCTGAGGTCCATCATATTAATGGCGCGATGAACGGGGATGTTAACAATGGTTTTATGAACAGCGGCCAGGTTGCCGGATTGATTGACGATATACCCACGGTAAAAGAATTACTTGATGGCATGATGAAAGATGCAAAAAAACAAATGGAAGATGGATTGAGGAGGCTCTCTGCCCCTTTTATGATTTGAGAGCGGGGTACCGATATTCATTTCTAATGGATTATATGTAATAAGGAAAATTCTATGGAATACAAAGACAAAAACTAATAGTTAATTCATAACAAAGAAGGCGCCATGATCAGGCGCCTTTTTGATTTATGTCATTATTAGCAGCATCCACCGAAGCCGCCGCCGAATCCCCAACTGCATCCAATGATGATCAACAAGATGAATAATACGATCAGCAATGCGAATCCGTTATCGAAACCGCCGTGGCTGCCTCCACAACATTCGTTACCATTTCCACCCATTTGATTTCCTCCTCATACATATTATGAATTACATACCTAGCAAAACATCTTTACCGGGAATACTTCATACTATGTATTCTAGGCCGAAGTGTTTGCTTATTCATAAAAAATGGGCGTAGGCAAAATCAAGGGAATAAGCCCGAATATTTTTTTGATTTTGTTTTAAATGTTATAATATACCATGTGGATTGTGGGGGAAGGGAGCTGAACTAACTCATGAAAGTTGCCATTATAACGGATGTGCATGGTAATGCTTCAGCGTTGAAAGCCGTTCTTAGGGATATTGATCAAAGGGAAGATATAGATCGTCTCTATTGTTTGGGAGATATGGTCGGGATTGGCCCGGAAACTAATGAAGTCCTTGAACTTTTATTTTCAAGAAATGATTTATCGATGATAACTGGAAATCATGATGAAGCTGTCCTGGCCATCGTTAACGGGGAGCCTCATCCGGACGGTCATATTCATGTTAAGGAGCATCATGAATGGATAGCTGAAAGGATGCATTGGAAATTCATAAATGAATTGGAAAAATTGCCTCGAACCATACATCATATCATTAATGATCACTCCGTTTACTTCACCCATTATCACATGGAATCGAAGAAATTGGATGAGCACATAAGCCAAAATCCATTTAGTAAAATCGTTGAACCGAGTTTAAATAACTTAGAAACGCTTTTCAAAGATCAGCATCACGATTTAATAGGATTTGGACATCATCATCCTATCCACCTTTTTAAAAATGACCGAACGATATTCCTGAACCCTGGTTCTCTTGGCTGTAATGGTGAACCAGTTGCTCCTTATGCGATTGTTGCGATTGAAAATACCGGTATTCAGGTAAAGCTTGAAAAAGTCGCCTATGATAATACATCGTTCCTGTCATCGTATCAAAGCTTACAAGTCCCAGAGCATGAATTCATTATACGTGCCTTCCATGGCGGCCAGCAGGTCTAGGACGTTTAAAAAAGATGAAGTATGGGGAAATGTTGAGCATAAAGGTACATGCCTGTGGATACGATAATAGGCAAACTCAACGAAGGTGGAGGTAGGTCATGAAGGAAAAGGAACAGGTGGTAAACCAAGAGCAGGAAGAGATGGAACGGCACAGTTTTGTCTGTAATGATGAATTGTTCAATAAGGATCTGTACGCCATTGTCGATGATACGATGCAAGAGGAAGGATAAACGGGAAAACGCTGCAGGTAATGTCTGTAGCGTTTATTTTTACGTTGAAATGGCTGAAGCCAGAATTTTGGATTTCCGTAAAAGATCACGTCCTCCTGATTCCATCACTCGTTTTACAGCCAGTGAATCCCGGAAGTGAATCATTTGAAACCATTCTGGATTTATCCCATACTATATATAAGTTTCAAATCCGAGAGGAGGGATGGCATGGGACATCATCATGGTCACTCCCATGATCATGGGCACGGACACCACCATTCTAATAATAAAAAAGCCTTGCTGGCATCTTTCTTATTAATCTCCACATTCATGATCGTCGAGGTCATTGGCGGATTCTTGACAAATAGTCTGGCTTTACTGTCAGATGCAGGTCACATGCTTAGCGATGCTGCAGCTTTAGGGCTTAGTTATACAGCGATAAGGTTGGGGGAAAGGAAAGCGACATCGTCCAAATCGTTTGGATATAAACGGTTTGAAATCATTGCTGCTTGTTTGAATGGATTGACCTTGATCGTCATATCCGTATTCATTTTCGTAGAGGCAATTAAGAGGTTCCTGGATCCCCCTGAGGTGCAAAGCTTGGGAATGCTAATGATTTCAATCATCGGCTTACTTGTTAATATCATTGCGGCCTGGATTTTAATGAGCGGAGATAAGGAAGACAATCTGAATATACGGAGTGCTTTTTTACATGTTATTGGTGATATGCTTGGATCTGTGGGTGCCATTGCGGCCGCACTTTTGATTTACTTTTTCGATTGGGGAATTGCAGATCCGATTGCGAGCGTCATAGTCGCGATTTTAATCATTATAAGCGGTTTTAGGGTAGTGAGGGATTCTTTCCATATCTTGATGGAGGGCACACCAGACCAAGTCGATATGGATGAAGTGAAAGCATCCTTGATGGAATTGGATGGTGTATCCGATGTACATGATCTCCATATCTGGACGATCACCTCTGGCTTTTTGACAATGAGCTGCCATGTTGTCATAGATGAGAGCGGTAATCACGATTCAGTTTTAGCAGAAGCGCAAAAACTACTTCATGATCAGTTTGGGATTGAACATAGCACGATCCAAGTGGAAAGACAGGAAGCGGGCTGTCCGAATCCACACGAGACATGTAATTGAAAAGGGCTGGCTCAGTTTAGAGCCAGCCTCAGACTGTAGACAAACTCAATGTAGAACAAGTTAGTCTCAATTTTATTTAGGTTTATAAAACCTGGAACGTCGATTTCCACTCCAGGCACTCGCTTTCCGCGGGCGGTCCGGGAGCCTCCTCGGAGCTTTTGCGCCTGTGGGGTCTCCCCTTGACGCGCTTTTCCCGCAGGAGTCTCGCACCTTCCGTTCCAATCAACTCTGTTTTGAAATTTAGATAAAAACCCTTTTGTCTACAAACTCGGGCTGGCTCAGTTTAGAGCCAGCCTCTTAAGAGTGTATAAGGGGATCATAGTTTTTTTCTGGATGATTTTTACGACCATGCAGAAGCATTCCTGTTAAAATGAATCGAGATCACTTACACAACAAGGTTACTATGTGAAAACATCGGTTAATTTTACTGCGAACATAATCCTGACACATAAAAATGGTAGGATTGAGGGAAAATGCTTGGTCTTTTTAATAGTTAGCATATATAAAATGATTCCACTATAATTCAGGAAGGAGGAATCCGTCAATGAAGAAAATTCTTGTCGTAGAAGATGAAATCGCCATATCGATGGTATTGAAAGCATATTTGGAGCGGGAAGGTTTTGATGTAGTCCAAGTTTACGATGGGCTAAAGGCCATTCCGGTGTTTGAAGAAACGAAGCCAGACCTTGTCCTGCTTGATGTCATGCTGCCTGGTAAGGAAGGCTGGGATATACTGAAGGAAATTCGGGAGGACGATACATGTCCGGTTATCATGTTGACTGCACTGACAGATGTCGATTACAGATTATCGGGATTTAAGTCAGGTGCGGATGATTACATCTCCAAACCCTTTGTTGCCGAAGAAGTCGTGGCCCGGGTGCATGCCGTTTTAAGAAGATCATCATCGGTTGTTACGGAAGATGGTCATGTACATCAATTTGGAAGTTTAACCATCGATGATCTGTCTTATATGGTTCATTTAAATGGGGAAGAGATAAACTTGACGCCGCGTGATTTGTCGCTGCTCGTTTTTTTCGCTAAGCACCCTAATCAAATTTTCACGAGAGAACAGCTGCTTGACCAAGTGTGGGGCATAGATTATGACGGCAGTGACCGTGCGGTGGACCTGGCGATCAAACGAATCAGGAAGGCGATAGATGCATGGCCTGTAACTGAGGGGGAAATAAAAACATTGCGTGGATTGGGGTATCAATTGAGTGTCTATGAAAACTAAAAAAAGAACCACTTTACAACGCTATTGGACAAAGAGGTACGTATTGACCTTGATTTCCGGTTTGATATTATTGTCTGTTTTTTCCTTATGGTGGATGGAAAAAACGGCTTTGGAATATAGGCTCAGCCTTCTTAAATACTTAGCTGATGAAACATCCGATCGCGCGATTAAGGAAAATGGCCAGATTGTCGTTGGCCCGATCCTTTCGGAAATTGTTGAGGAAAGGGAGAAAATCCTCCATCTGAACCAACAGCCAATCATCTATATCGTCGATCCCGATGCCACCATCATATATACGATGCCACAATTGTATATCGATCCGGATGAAAATAAACTCCCGGACGTCATCATGAAAAATACGGAGTTAGTCCAGAAGGTCAAGATTTCCGACAACAAAGTATATGTTGTCAAATCCCCCATTACGTTTAACGATGAGACGAGAGGCTGGGTGGTCATTGCCCAGGAAGAAGGGGCATTGAAGGAAATCAACCAAGATCATGGCTTGTTGGCGATCATGATTGGAGGACTTCTGATTCTGGGAACGGGAGTCATTTATTTTCTTTCCAGGCAGATTTCGCGCCCCATCCAAGACGTAGCTAACGCCGCTGTCCAGGTTCGTGAAGGCAACTATGATATCCATTTCAAAGAGGAAGAGGAAATCAAGGAAGAAGAAATTTATGAACTGATAGAATCATTTAAGGAAATGACCAATCGATTGAAGGTCATGGAGAAGCTGCGGGCGGAATTGCTTGCAGGCGTAACCCATGATTTGAAAACGCCAGTCACTTCCATTAGCGGACTGATACAAGCGGTTAAGGATGATGTCGTTAAGGGAGAGCAAAGTAAGGAATTCCTCGATATTTCCTTAAAGGAAACTCAGCGTTTACAAGGTATGATAGAGGATTTACTCAATTATAATGCCATATCGGCAGGCGCTTTTAAAATCCGGGTGCAAAAAGAGAATATCAATATATTCATCAAGGAAATCGCCTATCGCTGGCAGGTGACCCAGGATGATGATCAAGCGTTCGCTTTTGAGATAAAAGTTCCTGATGAACCGGTCTTTGGTCAAATTGATTCATTGCGGATGCAGCAAATCGTCATTAACCTTTTGAATAATGCCAGACATGCACTTGACGGCAAAGGGAAAATAGCGATTCACCTTTATGAAAAGGATGAAGAACGGATCTGCATTGATGTACTTGACAGCGGGCGAGGGATTCCGAAACATGAACAGCAATATGTGTTCGAACCATTTTATCGAGGTGAAAACAAAAAGCTGAAGGTACGTGGGTTAGGTTTGGGACTGCCATTCAGTAAGATGCTCGCAAAAGCGCAAAAGGGAGATCTTGTGCTTAAGGATAGCGATGAACAAGGCACCACCTTCACGATTATCATAGAGAAAGCGGATAAGATATAAAAAAGGGTTGTCCGATGTAATGGACAACCCTCTTATTATGCAGAATGTTAACTGATTAAGCCAATTGGCTGATTGCACGCCATAATTGTACATGACGGACCTTCCTTGGAAGGAAGCGTCCCATTTCTTCTTCATTATATCCTGCATGCAAGTTCTTATGGTCGAAAATGATTGGCCGGCGAAGTAAATCCGGGTTATCTTGAATAAGCTTGCAAAGATCATTAAGTGGTGTATTATTTATATCGATATTCAGGCTTTTGAATTTTTTGGAACGGGTTGAGATGATTTCATCTGTCCCGCCTTCAGTTTTACGTAAAATCTCTTTTATTTCTTCTATAGAAAGAGGTTGGGAATATAGGTTACGTTCATTAAAGGAAATTTCGTTCTTCTTAAGCCAAGCTTTTGCTTTACGACAGGCTAAACTGCTTGGGGTAGTATAAATTGTTACCATTAAAATCGACTCCTTCAAAGTTTTCAAGTTTATTGGAATGAAATTATTTTTATATTTGTGATACTCTTACTTTAACGTTCCTTTGTGTCAGCAAGATGTCAAGAAAAATAAACTTAAATGTTATTTTAAAAAGAAAGGGAGAAAATGAAATGGAATCTGCCTTTAATGAAAAAGAAACGGTTTTGGTAATGATGCCGAAAAAGGACCTGCATAGACCGTTATTTAACAGTGATGTGCGGATGGTATCATGACAGGGGATTTTTGGTCACCAGTCAGGCTATCGATACAAGTAGCGGGACTATCGGGTATCCTTGTTTTCATTTTAGGAATTATCCTAGCGCGAATGATGGCTAAAAAGAAATTCAGGGGAAGAGTCCTGTTGGAAACAGCGTTTTTATTGCCGCTTGTTTTGCCGCCTTCCGTCGTGGGGTTTTTATTGATTGTGATTTTTGGCAAGAGTGGAATGCCGGGACAATTCATTGAAAGGGTTTTTGATCAGCCCCTAATGTTCACGTGGTGGGCGGCGGTCATTGCATCTACCGTGGTAGCGTTTCCGCTTATGTACCAATCCGCTAAAACGGGCTTTGAAGGTATCGATGAAGAAATCGAAAATGCAGCAAGGGTTGACGGGGCCGGCGAGTGGAGATTATTCCTGAATGTATCCCTTCCATTGGCGGTCAAATCCATCGTCACAGGTGCCATCTTGAGTTCTGCGCGTGCATTGGGGGAATTCGGGGCAACGCTCATGTTTGCCGGAAACATTCCCGGACAGACACAAACCATACCGACCGCGATTTATATCGCCATGGACTCCGGGAATATGACATTAGCCTGGCTATGGGTTGCGGTAATCATTGTCATTTCATTCATTATGCTTTTTATCGTGACATACATAAAATGAATGCTGTTTCTCGAATTTGCTTATGAAAAAGAGAGGTGCGGCTTCTACGTCCTCTTTATGGGTGAATCCGTTTTTTTCGTAAAGGTTCCGTGCAGGCAGGTTCATTTTACCGGTCGAAACGGATATCTTTTCCCAGTCGCCGTGTAATTGAAGAGCATGCAGCAGTGCATCCGCGATACCCTGCCGAAAATAATCAGGATGGACGACCATCCGGCAAATCAGTATTTGACCATTTTCTTTTGTATAAGATATTGCACCCGCTAAGGCATCACCCTTTAAAAAGCATAAAAACGTTTCATGACAATGAATGAATTGTTCATATGTTTCCAATAATGGAGGGATATCGGCAAAGCCGATCATATCCGCTTCCACCTTATAGGCTTCTTTCTGAAGTTTAAAAAGCTGCAGGCCATAATCGGTGTCCAGG
This sequence comes from Peribacillus frigoritolerans, assembly GCF_040250305.1. Lineage (NCBI taxonomy): Bacteria > Bacillati > Bacillota > Bacilli > Caryophanales > Bacillaceae > Peribacillus > Peribacillus frigoritolerans. Next base: position 1,198,046 of record NZ_CP158190.1, read on the forward strand.
TCCCGAATTGTCATGATCAATCAAATCACTCCCTTTCCTTACATTATAATGGAAGAGGGAAATTATTGTTTCTAATCAGTCTATGTTATAATCGACAAACAATATGAACTAATGAAATGAGGAAGAAATTTGTTAACATTTGAAGAAAAATTGAGCATCATTGAAACTTTTCCGGAATTACAGCGAAAAGACGTTTCATTGGGACGTGTGAACTTCCATTATCCAGATAGCGTCCAGGAGAAAAAAATCGTCGTTCAGCACTTGCATCCCAATGGAAATGGATTCGTTTACGCAGGGCATATGAGAAAAAAAGACACTGACCGTAAAGGGTTTATCAATATACGTGACTATAATGAAGCGGAATTGAAAGAATTGATCCAAAAAAGCGTGGATTACCTATCAAAACCTCCGGTTGAAGTCGAAGAAGAGGAAAACGAGTTCGCTAGGTTGGAAGGGGCATGGATTGGCCCTGAAAAGCAAGAGCTTACACTTGAAAGGGAAGACCTGCTTTGGAATGTTTATTCAGGGTCGAATCTTGAGGAATGTTTCGAGAGTCCGATAGAGGCGGAGCGCTACTTATTGGACGAAGGCTTCCGACAAAGCAAGAAGAGGAATATGTAGAATTTTAGGATAATTTGTCGGTTGATTTACTGCGATATTCTTGTTTTTTTTGGATTTCCCATGATATAATATGAGTAATTATTTTTGTTCGGAAAAGTTTGATAGAAGGATTTACTGTAATAGGATTCCTCTTGAAACATTATCCAGAACCAAAAATAGTAATAAAATGGATTTTTCCAAACACAGGAGGAACTATCATGGTACAAGGTAAAGTAAAATGGTTTAACGCAGAAAAAGGTTTCGGTTTCATCGAAGTTGAAGGCCAAGACGATGTATTCGTACATTTCTCAGCTATCCAAGGAGAAGGCTTCAAAACGCTTGAAGAAGGCCAAGAAGTTTCTTTCGAAATCGAGCAAGGCGCTCGTGGACCACAAGCAGCTAACGTTCAAAAATAATTGAACGCATATAAAAAAAAGACTCCGATTTTGGAGTCTTTTTATTTTGCTTTTATTTCGGCGATTTCCTTTAATGCTTTGTCCAATTTTTCTTCGATCCGTTTAGAACGATTAAAATGCCTTGACAGGAAAAACACGATGAATATAACGAATACGACAAGCACTAGCATAAAAAGGATAGGAAGGAACTGGGTTATATTTTCAGTCATTGGATATTATCTCCTTTTTTCTTTCATTATACTTCATGCTTACGGCTGCTATGATGGAGGGAGCCAAGTTTTTTAAAAAAACACTGAAAGGGGATATGCGAACATGCATATCCCCTTTCAGTCAGTTCTGGAATCGCGAGGCGAACTTTTGAAGTCTGGGCAAGTCTGATTCTTGATACATCTGTTCTATCTTCAATGTCACCAATAACTGGCTCTTGGCAAATAACATGTCCCGGAAATGATCGACCGCCCCACAAAAATGATTATAGTTGGTTTCACCAGTGCCGAAGACTCCCGTTTTCAGATGAGCAATAGGCAATTGTTCCAGTTCTTTATAAAGGGCTGCTGATTTAGCGGGAAGCTCCCCATTGCCCCATGTATAGGTGCCGACGATCAATGCATCGTAATCCGGCAATGTACGTAAATCGAATTCATCCATTCGAAATAGTCCAGCTTCAGGTATAAGGGAAGCGAGGGCTTCAGCAAGCGCTTTTGTATTGCCGCCGGCAGAATGATAGACAATGGCAACTTTACAGCTCATCGAACCCATTGCTGGCATTTACTTGACTGTATGTCCTTGATTTCTGTTCAAAGAAATCGGTTTTGGTAAGTCCGATGGATTCATCATCGAACGTTTTGATCCATGGCATCGGGTTCTCGCCATACTCTTTATACAAATTTTCAAGGCCTAGCATACGTAACCGTTTGTTGGCGATATATTCGATGTACTCATTGAATTCTTCCAAATCAAGATCGGCTTTGGTTTGGATATCTTCGAGCATATATTCAGACCATTCCTTTTCGAGTTCGACTGCTTTTTCAATCGTTGTATAGATGAACTTCGTGTTTTCTTCATTATTTAACTCAGGATATTCATACATCAAGATTTGAATGAGCATTCCAATGAAATCGAAATGGACCATTTCATCGCGGTGAATATAGGATATCATCGTAGCGGAACCGGTCATTAGATTTTGGCGACCTAAATTATAATAAAAGGCGAAAGCCAGATAGAAATAAATCCCTTCAAGGTTCGTTGAATGGATCAATGCCTCGAATAAATGCTGTGGGCTGGGATCGTCCACGAACGTTTGATAAGCATCAACGATCGGTTGGTTACGCTTAATCACTTCAGGATGTTCTTTGATGCGGTCGAAAAGCTGTTTTTGCTTGCCTACCGGAATCAAGGAAGCAAGGATATAGGAATAAGATTCATTATGGATCGATTCCTGCTGGGCCATGTTGGCCAGGATAGCTTTTGCCGCCGGATCTTTGATGTACCGAAGGATTTCTACTAATGTGGGCGTTTGAAGACTGTCCATTCCAGCAATCATCGTAAGGATATCGAGAAAAGCATCCTGGATATCTTCGTCCAATTCGCCCCACTGCTTTTTATCCTGAATCATGTTCACGCTCGAAGGCTTCCAAAAGTTATTGATGAGCTGTGTATAGGTATCATAGAATTTTTCATACTGAATATCGTTCCAAAGGAGGAAGCCTGAAGCTTCTCCTTTGAAAACACCGGTTGCCTTGGTTGGATGCGTCGGTTCAAGCATCCGAATTTTTTTGATATGATTGGTCATTCGTGAAAACTCCTTTAAGAATAGATTACTGGGTCATGATTGTCATTAACTTGAACAGCTTTCGCAGGCATTGTCATATTCGGAAGAAGTCGAACGAACATAATACGTTGATTTCAACCCGCTTTCCCATGCAGTTAAATGGATATCCAACAGGACCTTCGCTTTGATTGTATTGTGTACATACAGATTAAAGCTGATTGCTTGGTCAATATGGCGTTGTCGGGCTGCATTTTGCCTGATGCTTTCCAGTTGGTCCAAATTGAATCGCGTCTTTTTATAATATTCATACGTAATTGGCGTCAAGCCTGGTGCGGTCACCTTGAATTTGAAGTTTTTCTTTTCTTCGTAAAATTCAATTTCATACAAAGGGTCGATGCCATCCGTGGAATTACCGATTTTGGCTGTCGATGAATTGGGGGCAATCGCCATTAAATATCCATTACGGGTCCCGTGTTCCTGCACGTCTGCTTTTAAATCCATCCATTTTTGATCTGTATAGTCACGCAGTTCGAAATAGTCCCCTGTATGCCAATCAGATCCTTCAAAATATGGGTATGATCCTTTTTCCTTGGCCAATTCGTTGGATGCCTTGATTGTTAAGTAAGCGATCTTTTCGTATAAAGCATCGGCATATTGAACAGCCTCATCGGATTCCCAATAAATATTCTGTGTGGCAAGTAAATGATGCCATCCAAACGTTCCTAAACCAATTGCCCGGTAACGTTTGTTCGAGATGGATGCTTGTTTGACAGGAAGATTATTCACATCAATGACATTGTCCAGCATACGGATCTGAATGGGAATCAATCTTTCCAAAACATCGCTGCCCACCGCTCGTGGCAAGTTAATGGATGAAAGGTTGCAGACAACGAAATCGCCGCTTTTACGAACCACAACAACATCTCCATCTTCTGTTTCATATTCATCCGTGATCGTCGAAGGGCTTAGGTTTTGGGCAATCTCCGTACAAAGGTTAGAACAATAAATCATACCTTTATGTTTATTGGGATTCTTCCGATTAACTTCATCGCGGTAGAACATATACGGTACGCCTTCTTCTAATTGAGAAATCATGATGCTTTTCATGATGTCCATCGCATTGATTTTTTCAAAGCTATAGTTTGGAAGCGTGCCATTTTCTGCGGCCTCGACAGCAAGTGCATAATGATTCCTGAAGCTTCCTTCGCCTTTCTTCTCGTCATAAAGATCTTCAAGTGAAAATCCAAGGGTTTGCTTAACGGTATGCGGATCGAAAAGATACCATTCTTTTCTGTCGCGCACAGCCTCCATGAATAAATCCGGTATGCATACGCCTGTAAAAATATCATGTGCTTTTAATCTGTCATCCCCGTTTTGTGTCTTTAAATCGAGGAAGCTCATGATATCTTTATGCCAGGCATCCAAGTAAATCGCGATGGCGCCTTTACGTTGCCCCAATTGATCGACACTTACCGCTGTCTGGTTGAATAGTCGAATCCAGGGCGTCGTGCCGGAACTGTTTCCAGAGAAACCCCGGATATCAGAACCAAGCGAGCGAACCTTACCAACGTAAAGGCCGACACCGCCGCCGAATTTAGATACTTTTGCTGCATCGTAGTTTGATAGATAGATGCCATCAATGGAATCTTCAATTGCGTCGATAAAGCAAGAGCTTAACTGTCCATGTGTTTTACCTGCATTGGAGAGTGTAGGAGTCGCAACGGTCATATAAAGGTTGGACATGGCCCAGTATGCTTCTTTTATAAGTTGCAGGCGGTGCTCCGTTTTTTCCATTCGCATGATTTCCATCGCGATGATCATGAAACGTTCTTGCGGCAATTCGTAGACCTTGTCCTTTTTTGGGCGGGCCAGATAGCGGTCGTTCAATAAGTAGATGCCTATGTAAGAGAATAATTTATCTTTTTCCGGGTCGATCACCGAACCCAATTCCTCAATTTCCGCTTTTGTATATGAAGATAGCAGTTCTGGTTTATAAATTGGATAACGCTGACCTTCCGAAAGCTGGGAGAGTTCTGTGATCAGCTCATAGAATGGGCCATAACTCTTGCCTTCATAACCTCGATTGGCTTGTGCATCCCTATACATTGTATTCAACAGTTCTGCTGCAGCAACGAATGTCCAATCCGGAGCATCGATATCCACACCTTCAAGAGCGAGCTGAATCAGTTTTTTTGATGCCTGTTCTTCGGTTGAGTCACTTTTGCGATCAAGCCATTTTGTAAAACGCTTTTTGAACTTTTCCATATCGAGACGGCCTTCGAATTCCTTCGATAACATCTCAAGCTGGATGGATTTCGTTTCTGTGTCATTTTCACTTATGGTAGAGTTATATGTTTGAGTCATTAATAATCCTCCTTGTTAACTTCCGCTAAAATAAAAAAACCGCCCAAAGAATTGAGCGGATCAAACGATAGAATAAAAGAGCCATGAAAAAATAGCCGTTATACTATCGTTTCATCATCTCAATCCCCGAAGAATAAGAAACGTGAAAAATTCAAGGCAGGTCTCCTGACTCATGATCATCCTACTTTGAGTCCTTCCCGTATAGAGAGCTATACAGTGGGTTTCTCATTTCGTCACATTTACAGTTGCGGGGACAGTTCCGGGTTTACACCGGATTCCCTTTTCAGCCATCACTGGCACCTTGGATTATAAAAAATTCTATATATAGTTATTGGTATTGTTTATGTAATCAATATCTAGTATTTCTGCTTATATTATCGTAAGCCATATACGATGATAATTCAACTAATATATTTGAAAAAAACCAACCCTTATCTATTGACAAAGTGATGGCAGAGGGTGAAGTAATGAAAGATTTTATTGGGGAATGGATAATTCAAGCGCTGATTTTACTGGATTTTGTGTTAAAATAAAGTGTCTAGTAAAGGTGGCTCTCCCTTATTGCGGTGAGGGGATTCGCGGAAAAATATTTATGAAAAAGGGGATAAAATCTTGGAAAAAGTATTAGTTTTTGGACATAAAAACCCGGATACAGACACAATCTGTTCAGCAATCGCTTATGCAGATCTGAAAAAGCAGTTAGGTATCAACGCTGAACCAGTTCGTCTGGGTGAAGTGAATGGTGAAACGCAATATGCATTGGACCAATTCAAATTCGACGCTCCCCGTCTTGTGGAAAAAGTGGCAGGGGAAGCTGATGGCGTAATCCTGGTCGATCATAACGAACGCCAGCAAAGTGCTGAAGATATTGACCAAGTCCGTGTGTTGGAAGTTATCGACCATCACCGTATCGCTAACTTCGAAACAAGCGATCCTTTATATTACCGTGCGGAACCAGTTGGCTGTACGGCAACCATTTTAAATAAAATTTATAAAGAAAACGGCATTGAAGTTCCTAAAGCGATCGCAGGTCTTATGCTGTCTGCCATCATTTCCGATTCTTTATTGTTCAAATCACCTACATGCACGGAGCAAGACGTTGCAGCAGCTATGGAATTGGCTGCCATTGCGGGAGTCGACGCTGAAACATATGGCTTGGAAATGTTGAAGGCGGGAGCTGACTTGAGCGACAAAACGATTGCTCAGCTTATCACTCTTGATGCAAAGGAATTCTCCATGGGAATGGCTAAAGTGGAGATAGCACAGGTAAATGCTGTTGATCCGAACGAGGTCCTTGCTAAGCAAGCTGAATTGGAAGCGGCGATTGAAGCGGTAATCGCTGTGAAGGAATTGGACTTATTCCTATTCGTCGTAACGGATATCTTGACTAATGATTCTGTTGCCTTGGCTCTTGGTAAAGCAGCTTATGCAGTGGAAAAAGCATACGACGTGTCATTAAACAACAACATCGCCGTCTTAGAAGGCGTTGTATCGCGTAAAAAACAAATCGTGCCGGTCTTAACGGACGTATTCAGCAAGTAATAAAGGAAAAGGGATGCTCATTAAAAATTTGGGCATCCTTTCTCTGTACATGCAAAAAAAAGACTCAACCATCCATTAAGGGTGTTTGAGTCTTTTTTCTTAATTCAAGGCTTCCTTTTCTTTTTCATAGGCGATGACAATCAATTCTTTATTGGCTTCCTCGCCTAGTTTGCTTTCAAAGCTTTTCAGTTCATTCAATAAATCCGGTGACAGATTTGCTGCTGTATAATCCTGCTCGGGTGTCATGCTTTTCGCTCCTTTCAAAAGGAAATGATTCATGTTATCTATTTTGTCGGTTTGAAAAGTTTCTATTCAGCAGAATGTTACTTCTTCAAGATATTTTACTTTCTGAGGTGGCGAGTTTTTCAAGCAATGACGAACTTTCTTCATCGAGCCCTTGGACTTGGACAGGAATTCCCAGAAGCTGATATTTAAGGATAACCGTATCAACAGCACCGACTGCTGAAGCATCCCAAATTTTAGAATGGGTGAAGTCGATGACGATTGCATCAGCTTTTTCCTTGAACTCGAACTTCGAAACAAAGTCCTGGACAGAAGCGAAAAATATTTGTCCGCTGATACGATAAGTGATTTTCTTAGCCTGGATGTTTTCCGTTTTCTCTACTGCCACTTTAGAAATTTTAGCCGAGAAGAAAATCATGCTCAAAAGCACTCCGGCAAATACCCCTTTTGATAAGTCATGTGTATAAAGGACAATGAGGACCGTCACGATCATCACGGCTGCATCCGACTTAGGAGCTATAGTGAGCCTCTTTAGGGAAGACCAGTCAAATGTCCCGATTGAAACCATGATCATGACTGCGACAAGTGCAGCCATCGGTATTTTAATAAGTACAACATTCAATACCACGATTAATACCATAAGGAATGCGCCCGCTACAAATGTCGAGAGCCGGCCCCTTCCACCCGATTTAATGTTGATACCGGATTGGCCGATCATCGCACATCCTGCCATGCCGCCAAAACATCCGGCGATGATATTAGAAATTCCCTGGCCTTTGGCTTCCTTATTTTTATTACTGTCCGTGTCAGTCATCTCATCGACAATTTGAGCTGTCAATAACGATTCAAGCAGCCCAACAAACGCAAGGGCAATGGAATAAGGGAAAATGATCGCCAAAGTTTCGAAGGTCAAAGGGATGTCTGGAAGCATGAACATCGGAAGCGCTTCGGTCAATTGCCCCATATCCCCAACCGTTCGCACCGTAGCCCCCGTGGTAACTGCAACGATCGTCATGAATATGATGGCGACAAGTGGTGAAGGTATGACTTTCGTGATCTTCGGAAAAAGATAAATGATAGCTAATGAAACGGCTGTCATGACATACATGATCCATGTTTCGCCCACGAAATGGGTGAGCTGTGCCGTGAAAATCAAGATGGCTAAAGAATTCACAAAACCAGTCATGACCGGCTTCGGAATGAACTTCATTAATTTCCCGATTTTTAAAACCCCTAGTAAAATTTGCAGCAAACCAGTCAATATTGTTGCAGCAAGTAAATAGTTCAAGCCATGATCTTTAACAAGGTCGACCATGACGAGTGCCATTGCGCCAGTGGCAGCCGATATCATTCCCGGCCTCCCGCCGACGAAAGAGATGACGATGGCAATGCAGAATGAGGCATATAGACCAACCATTGGGTCAACGCCAGCAATGATCGAAAAGGCAATCGCCTCCGGAATCAATGCCAAGGCAACGACAATTCCCGATAGAACATCTCCTCTAACGTTGCCGAACCATTCCTGTTTGTATGCAGATGTATTCAAAGAAACACTCCTTCTTTCTTTTATATATGTGTATTGAATTCTTTTTTAAATGCACTAAATTATAGCATGAGCCGTTCTTTCTATCTATATGGATAATATAAACGACAAGTCGTGGGTTATTCATTTCTTATCAAATGGGGGTAAAATGCTTTAAGAGAGAAGAATTGGTTAAAAAGGTGCTTGAGTTATCATGTGAGGGAAGTCGATTATCATATGAAGGTAGGCGGTACCACTAGTAAGCTGGATCATTTATTATGTCTGCATAAAGGTTCATGTAATAATGTCAGTCGAAATGGATTTCCGAAAAAATGGCTTGGCCATTTTTGACGTAATGGGCTTCTACACGCTTTTATAAAATTCCCTTTAAGGAATGGAGTAAAACGGTAGGGATCTATTTCATAACTACTCGCTTTGCATTCTAGACATGGGTTTTAGAAGGTAGTGAAACGAGATAGAATCTAATGATTACTTATAAATCTCATGATGATTTATATCAATCGAGCCAGTTATAGGGCTGACCGTACATTTACTATTCATATATTAAAAAAAGATAGTGCTTTAACTGTGTCAGTACAATTGGGCATGAGGTAAGAGAGTTTTTTACCGGAACTATATCTTCCTTCTTTTCATACAAGGAAGTGGTGAGGGTGAAAAAGTAGGGAACCGGAACCCCATACCAGTGTTAAGGGGCTAACCCTTATCAATGATACTGGATTTACATTTAGGACATGTCACTTCTTTATAATGCTTGAACCTGATCTTTCGAAGGTCGCTTCTGGACAGCATTGCGAATACATTATATCTTGTGCCGCATGCACAAGTATTTTTATCTTTAACTATGTGTCTCTCATCCGTAGTAGCTGAATAAATGGTTGGAAAGAACATATATAACCCTCCTTGTTTTAATTTTAGGCAAATTAAAAAGGGGCAAGAAATTGATAATGAAGTGATCCATTCAAGAAAAATCTTGGCAGCCCGGCTGCCATGACAACTAGTTGTTGGTTTAGGCCCGTGGCTTTGCGTCTTTTACTTTCATAAAATTTGCCTATAATAATCTTAACATAAAATCTAATGTGTGATGAAGTGCAGTAAAAATACTTATCAGTTTATGGGTGGGACCTAAGGTTATCATTTTTGGGCTCACTGCCTGTATCGGAATACGACCGAAACGAGATTCAGTTTCCTGTAGTATCCAGCTACATGAGAAAGCCTGCTTCCATCTGGAAGCAGGCTTTCTTGCCAAAGTGTAATTAATGTGATCTGGCCAACTCCGGATTGCGGTGCATCGCGAAATAGAGGACAAGTCCGGCAATGAGGAGTAACGTGCTGGTCGTTATGAAAACGGCAGAGAAACCATAGAAACCAGCAACCATTCCGCCCATTGCGGGCCCGATGATATTGCCTAAAAAGCGCAGGCTCGTATTATACCCAAGAACTTCCCCCTGCATTGCGACAGGCGCTTCTTGGCGAATGTAGGCAATCCTTACAGGGATGATGCCGCCTATTGCCATGCCTAGTATGAAACGTACAAAAACAAGCTGCCAAAAATGATTGATGAAGGCACCGGGCAAGTAGACTAGAGCGGTCAGAAAAAGAAGCAGCACAAGAATTTTCACATGACCATGCCGATCCCCTATCTTGCCCCAGTGACGCGCCATCAATAAATTCCCCAGGCCTGCTGCAGAAAAGGCGATTCCTGAATAAAATCCAAGATTGGAAGTTCCATGCAGCTCGCCAACGTATAAAGAAAGAATGGGCTGGATGCTGAAGTGGGCAACTTGGACAAGTGTCGAAATGAGCATGACATTCACTAAGATGGGGTTCCTTAAGATATGCGAGAGAACCTCCCTGCTTGTATAGCTCGACTTCGTTCCCTTCTGCTGTTCCATTCGGTACTCCTTGGTAGCAAAAACAAGAAGTCCAGAGATGAAAATGGTGATGGAGGTGAATTTAAAGGCGGTTGAATAGCCGAGTGTGTCTGCAAGCACGCCGCCAAGCAATGGTCCGAAAAGGGAACCGGTTATATTTCCCGTTTGTAAGGTTCCCAGTACACGTCCGGCAATTTCTTTTGGTGTCTGTGTTGATATGAAGGCCTGTGACATGGAAATGAAGCCAGTGAATATTCCTGTGAACATCCTTAAGACGAATAGCTGCCAAACATTTTCGACGAATCCCATCAGGAAGATGGACAGACCCATCCCAAAGGCGCAGGCAATCAAGATTTTCTTCCTGCCATACCGGTCACCAATCCGTCCCCAAATGGGGGAAAATAAAAAGGCTGTCACGAAAGTAATTCCAAAAGTCCATCCGGACCAATGCTGGATATATTGAGTCGAATAATCTCCGAATGTACCAATGTATAAGGATATGAATGGAAGAACCATCGTCATGCTTCCGCCTATGAAGAAATTGGCGAACCACATGATGAAAAGATTCCGTTTAGCTATTTTATGAGCGTTCATTTTACATACAACACTTCTTTCCTCCGAAAAAAACTTCGGGTTCCTAAATAATAGTATACAGAATTTGACTAATTTATTAAACGAATTTGTTTTACTGGTTTTTTAATGAATGTGCAAATGGTATAATGTGAAAATATTGATTTTTCAGAAAAATTAGAAATCGAAAGGTGTTCATTTTTTCAATTAAAGGAGTTTTTAACATGTTAACGATTTTAGGATTTTGCATGATTTTAACGTTTCTGGTCTTAGTCATCACAAAGCGCTTATCAGTGGTTGTCGCTTTTATCTTCACGGCGATAGCCTTTGCTCTGATTGGTGGGTTTGCTTCGGAAATGGGAGATATGATGGTCGCGGGTATTTTAAAAGTGACACCAACGGCAGTCATGATCGTTTTTGCTATTCTATACTTTGGTTTAATGATTGACGTTGGTTTATTCGAGCCCATGATCGCTAAAATACTGAGTTTTGTAAAAGGAGACCCGCTAAAGGTTGTCATGGCAACCGCCATTATAACCATGTTGGTAGGTTTGGACGGAGACGGTTCTTCCACATTCATGATCACCGTTTCAGCCATGCTGCCGCTTTATATCAAATTAGGGATGAACAGGCTCGTATTGGCCTGTGTCGTTGGTTTAGCCGCTGGCGTCATGAATATGATTCCTTGGGGAGGTCCTTTGGTCAGGGCGGCCGCGAGCCTTCAGGTTGAAGTATCGGAGTTATTCATTCCTCTCATACCTGTCATGATCTGTGGTCTTTTATGGACGCTTTTTTCGGCATATGTACTTGGCAAAAAGGAAAGGGAGAGATTGGGAGTCAGCTCCCTGGAGACGAACATGCAACCTGGTATGAGTGAACAGGCTGCAGCTGTTGAAACGGCATCTAAAGGAACATCCAAGCTTTTTTGGTTTAATTGGTTCTTGACGATTTTACTGATGGTTTTGCTGGTGATGGAAGTGCTGCCGATACAAATCTTATTTGCCTCCGCTTTTGCGATTGCACTATTCGTTAACTTTCCGAACCCAAAAGAACAGCAGGAAAGGATTTTAAGTCATGCCAATAGTTTCGTGATGATCTGTACACTCATTTTCGCAGCAGGGATTTTTACGGGTGTATTCACGGAAACAAAGATGATGGACTCGATGGCTGCTTCAATCGTAACCGTCATTCCGGAGTGGCTCGGGGCACATTTGCCACTGGTGGTAGCGCTGACGAGCATACCGATGGGGTTCATTTTTTCACCTGATGCCTATTATTTTGGCATTCTGCCAATAATAAGTGAAACGGCATCGAACTTCGGCATAGCCCCTGTAGAAATCGGAAGGGCGGCTTTATTAGGTCATTCGACCGCAGGGTTCCCCTTATCGCCATTGGTGCCTGCAACATTCATATTGATTGGACTTGTAGGTGTGGATTTTGGGGATCACCAAAAATTCCTGTTTAAATGGGCGTTTGGGACAACCATCATCATGACGATTGCAGCCATTACTTTCGGGGTCATCACTTTGTAAAATGTGAGCCCATTAAGCTATATTGTAAAATCCTTGTCTGTGAATTTAGTAAGGTGTTCACTCTCATTGGTGTAATCTATTTTCCTATTTATCCCGCTTTCTGTTTATTCTTCCATAATAGTGGAAAGTAATAAGAGGAAATACATATAAGAGAGTGAGGGAATTTATCATGAACTATAAACAAAAACTTGTACTGCCTATGTGTACTGCCTTTTTACTGTATGGATGTAATTCAGCGGATGATTCAAATCAGGCCGATAATAATGCCGAGGACATGACTACAGTGGGACAAGGAACAGATACAGCGGTTGATCCGCAGGTGAAAGCGGAAGTTAAAGATTTAGAAGGTAAAACACTTGGGACGGTGAACTTTACCGCTGAAGAGAATTCTGTAGTGATCGAGACCGCTTTGGAAGGCCTTGAGCCAGGCTATCATGGATTCCATATTCACGAAAACGCAGCATGTGAGGCGGATGCCAAGGATGGCCCTTTCACTACAGCGGGAGGACACTTCAATCCAACTGATGAAACGCATTCTAAGCACGCAGGTGATATGCCTCCTTTATATGTAAAAGAAGATGGGACAGCAAAATATACGGCAACATTGGATAACATGACAATAGACCAACTGAAGAAAGAAGAGCTGGCTGTAATCGTTCATGCGAATCCAGACAACTTTGCCAATATTCCTGACCGCTATGAAGCCAATGGAGAAAAAGGACCGGATGCAGATACTTTGAAAACTGGTGATGCTGGCGATAGGCAAGCTTGCGGGATTGTTGTAAGTGCAGAGGCAAAATAGGTTAGAACATGAGCGATTCTTCTAATGAGGAATCGCTCTTTTCTTTGAAGGTAAAACTGCTGACAGCTAAAATCTTAAAGCTGACCATTCTTTTTACGATTTAAGAAGGTTTTTTCTATTGTGATATAGAAGTAAGAATGTAAGTAATATTGCAATAGAAGCAGTGTATTAAAAAGATCATAGTTAATTCTTGCAGTGGAATGAAGTCCAAGGCATAGGTTTAATATAGGAAAATAAGATTTGGTTTGAATCGATAAAAAAACCCGAACAGGGATCATGTCCACTGATTCGGGTATGCTAAAATTATTTTGCCGTAATGGAATCTTCGATTAGCTGTAATCTCTCAGCCACTTCTTCTTCAGAAAGGTTATGCTCGACTACATAGCGATTACGCGGATGCACTCGGCATTCATGAGTACAACTGCGCATATGTTTGTGTTCGTTCTCTTCGCTGCAAAGGATTTTCTTGTTGCATTCAGGATTAGCGCAATTGACATAGCGTTCACAAGGTTCGCCGGAATAAATATCGCGTCCGACAATGACATGTTCCTTTTGATTGATAGGTACGGCAATCCTTTCATCGAAAACATACATTTGGCCATCCCATAGCTCACCTTGGACTTCGGGATCCTTCCCGTATGTTGCGATGCCGCCATGCAGCTGGCTTACATCTTCAAAGCCTTCTTCGACAAGCCAGCCGGAGAATTTCTCACAGCGGATACCGCCGGTACAATACGTTAGGATTTTTTTGCCTTCGAACATTTCTTTATTTTCACGGACCCATTCGGGAAGTTCACGGAAATTCGTGATTTCTGGCTTGATTGCACCCCTGAAATGTCCTAAATCAAATTCATAGTCATTTCTGGCATCAAGGACGATGGTGTTTTCATCTTGCATTTGCTCGAAGAACTCCTTCGGGCTCAAGTATTTGCCTGTCGTCTGGGTCGGGTTGATGTCGTCTTCCAAGCGAAGGGTTACAAGTTCATTGCGTGGACGAACATGCATTTTTTTGAAAGCATGGCCTTCAGCTTCATCTATTTTAAACACGATATCGGCAAAGCGGGGATCGCTTTTCATCATGTCCATATATTTGTCGGTTTGTTCGATCGTACCTGAAACTGTTCCGTTGATACCTTCTGAAGCCACCAAGATACGGCCTTTCAATTCAAGGGCTTTACATGCCGCAAGATGCTCGGCTGCGAATTCTTCGTGATTCTCGATGGGTACATACAAATAATAAAGTAATACTCTATATGGTTTTGTTTCCATTTTTTATTTACCACCTATGTTTTATATTTGCAAGATATAAAGGGTGATCATTTAGACACTTTTCTCTTACAGATAATCATTATACCAAGAAAACGTAAAAATGATAAGGGCATGAAGAAAAATCAAGAGGAGCTGTTTGGAATGTTGAAAGAGATAATGAGATATCCAATCATTCAGGCACCGATGGCAGGAGGAGCTTCCACTCCGAAGCTTGCGGCTTCAGTATCCAATGCAGGAGGATTGGGCTTTCTAGCAGCTGGCTATAAGACTGCGGAAGAGATGAAGGACGAGATAGGGCAGACCCGTCAGTTGACTGAGCGTCCTTTTGGCGTGAATGTATTTGTGCCAGGCAACGAGGCGGTGGATGAAAATATATTATCTGGCTATCGTGAAAAGATCGAAAAAGAGGCCGAGAGCGTTGGGGCTAAGATTGGAAAAGCCGATAGTGATGACGATGATTGGGGAAATAAACTACATGTATTGAAGGAGGCTGGGGTCGCTGTCGTCAGTTTTACGTTTGGATGTCCAACGGAAGATGTAATAAGGGAGCTCCAAGATGTCGGTTCCCTTATAGCCGTGACAGTAACCAACCTTCAGGAAGCAAAAAAGGCGGCGGGAGCAGGCGCCGATGTTCTATGTGTACAGGGGTTTGAAGCAGGGGGGCACCGGGCCAGCTTTGATAACCGCACAGAAGATGATTACGGTCTTTTAGTATTGATACGGATGATAAAAGATGAACTGGACTTACCGATCATTGCCGCGGGCGGACTGATGCATGGAAAGGATATCGCGGCCGTGCTCGAAGCGGGAGCAGCAGCGGCGCAATTGGGAACCGCTTTCCTTCGCTGTCCCGAAAGCGGGGCAAGTCCGGTCCATAAGGCAGCGTTGGGAAATCCCCGATTTACTCAGACCTCCATTACCCGAGCCTTCAGCGGCCGGAGGGCACGCGGGTTGGTGAATCACTTTTTAACGGAATATGATAGCGTTGCACCAGTCGCCTATCCTTATGTCCATCACATGACAAAACAAATGCGAAAAGCGGCTGGACAAAAAAACAATCCTGAATTGATGGCTTTGTGGGCAGGACAGGGATATAAGTTGAGCAGGGAACTTCCTGCATTTGAATTGGTTGAACTTTTTGTAGAAGAATTAAACTGAGAAGGGTTTGGATGCTGATGGAGATAAGGAAATTATTCAAGGATGAGACACCCCCGATGCATTTATTGCTTTTGGCAGATCCTTCAAGGGAATTGGTCGAGGAATATTTGGGGAGCGGAACGTGCTTTGTTGCCGTGAGTGATAAGCGAATGATCGGTGTTTATGTTTTACTGCAAAAAGGCCCGGAACTGATAGAGATAATGAACATCGCAGTGGATGAACGGCACCATGGAAGGGGAATCGGCAGGCAATTGATTGAACACGCCAAAGGCCATGCAAGGGAACAGGGATATAAAATGATTGAAATCGGAACGGGGAATTCGGGGATAGGGCAGCTTGCGCTTTACCAAAAATGCGGTTTTAGAATAACTGGGGTCGATCGGGATTTTTTTAAGAGAAACTATTCCGAGGCCATTTATGAAAATGGGATTCAGTGCCAGGATATGATTCGCCTGTCACAAAGCTTAGACTAAGGCAATGATCATCCAAGTTTGACGGAAAAGCTTTACAGACAAAAGTGCGCGTCGCATTGCTTAGGGGGAATGAAATTGTTCTTTGGTGATATGATTTATCTTCTTTTTGCTTTACTAATGCCGTTTTTATTTGCGATTGGCGTTTTCATATTCATTCGATCAACGAAAAGGCAAAAGGATTCTTTAGCGAAAATTCGTAAAGACCCACATGAAAAATAGCAGCAAGAGAAAAGAGTGCAAAACAACGGCACTCTTTTTCTCATTTTCACCTTTCCAAAAAAGCTTCCAAATTCCTTTTCACCCTGGGCCATTCATGCTCGAGAATACTATAGACCACCGTGTTCCTGATCCTCCCATCTTGCAGTTTTTTCTCCATCCTCAAAATGCCTTCTTCAAGGGCGCCGAGTCTGGTTATTGCTGCACGCGATCTTTTGTTGCATTCGTCAGTCCTGAATTCAACCCGTTTTATTTGCCACTTTTCAAAAGCATGCTGCAATAGCAGGTACTTACATTCTGTGTTAATGGCTGTTCGCCATTTGTCGGGATGATACCAAGTCGCGCCGATTTCCAGGGATTGATTATGAAAGTGAATATTTCTTAAGCTCGTGCTGCCGACTATCGAATCATCAATCCGATCGATAACGACAAATGGATGATGAAGTTCCTGTTCCCTTGCTCGAATGCCTTCCTTTACATATGAGATCGCCTCTTCATATGACAAAATTTTTGTTGCACTCCATTCCCATATTTCAGATGGCAGGGAAGCGGCGTAAAGCGGTTCGATATGATGTTCCATCATCGGGGTGAGTATCACGTGTTTCCCGTATAATTCGATATGCTCCATAGTTTCCTCCTCTTGATTGATATCTTCATTATAAAAATATTCTGGTTCTGCAATAAGGACCAATGCTGATATAATTTATGGAACCAGTTTGAAGGAGGACCAAATGTTTGAAATCACTCTAACCTTAGATAAAACGAACAAAGAAGCTTTATATGTGCAATTGTATAAATACTTTATAAAGGAAATCCAGAATGGACAAATAAAGGCCGGAATGAAACTGCCTTCTAAACGAAAACTGGCCTTGCATTTAGGGATAGGCCTGAATACAGTGGATACGGCTTATCAGCAGTTGATGGCAGAAGGATATGTGGAAAGTCAATTAAGGAAAGGTTATTACGTAGCCGATTTAGAACCGATCTCAGCTTTGAATGAGCCGTTGCCTGTAACAGAAGGGATGATGTGCCCTCCGAATGAAAGAAATGAGATAGATTACAATCATGGCCGGGTGGACGTGGATTCTTTCCCGCATGCCGTATGGAAAAAATGCTTGAACAATACGTTGTATCTACAGGAAAGGGAAATGTTCATGAGCGGTGATCCTCAAGGGGAATGGGGGCTTAGGGCTGAGATTTCATCCTACCTATTTCAATCGAGAGGAGTTCGCTGCGGGGCTGATCAAATCATCATTGGGGCAGGTACCCAGTATTTCATCCATCTGTTGCGGTTACTTCTTGGAAATGAGCGGGTATTTGGGTTGGAAGACCCTGGCTTTCATCGGGTAAGGGAGGTACTGAGGCTGGAGGGAGCGGATATGGCATACATACCCTTGGATGAAAGTGGAATGAGTGTGGACTCCTTGAAAGAGAGTGCAGCGAATGTTGCCTATGTCACTCCTTCCCATCAATTTCCTTCCGGTATGATCATGCCGATAATTAGACGGGTGGAATTGCTCAATTGGGCAGTGGAAAAAAAGGGTTATATTATTGAAGATGATTATGACGGGGAATTCCGACATGCTGGTAAGCCGATTCCGTCCTTGCAGGGGTTGGACACCAATGGAAGGGTCATCTACCTAGGCACGTTTTCAAAGTCGCTCATCCCATCAATGAGGGTGGGATTTATGGTGTTACCCATGGAGTTGGCTTGCCGCTATCAGCAGAAGTTAATAGGATACAAACAGACCGTTTCCAGACTGATTCAGGAAACGCTCTGTCTTTTTATGAAAAATGGACATTGGGAACGCCATCTGAATAAAATGCGAACGATTTACCGTAAAAAGAATAAGGTGCTGCTGAATGCCATTGAAGAGAGCTTCCATGATCGTGTAGCCGTAATCGGTGAAAAGTCAGGCTTGCACGTTCTTTTACAAGTGAAAAACGGCAGCAGTGAGGCAGAGCTCATTCAAAAGGCTGCCAGTGTGGGGGTTAAAGTCCACCCAACATCGGTTTATCATTCAAAGAATGTGAAAGATCCGACTATTTTGATTGGGTACGGTGGTTTAACCGAAAGGGAAATCGAAACAGGAATCCGGCTTTTAAAAAAGGCATGGCTATAGCTTGGTGCGAAAGTAAGGAAAGGCCTTGCTTCACACTTATTCAACAATGATATAAGCTACCCATTTTAGTTTCTTATATTATTGAGGATTTTAAGGACCGTCTGGAAAAATACTTCCTGTTCTTCTTCAGTAATGCCTTCCAGGGCTTTCCCTTCGATTTTTTCGGCAATCTTAAGACATTTTGTATGTACCTCTTTGCCCCGGGGGGTCAGTTCGATTCGTTTTTCCTGTTCATCTTTACCAGGAACTTGTTTAATCATATTATTCTGTTCCATACTGTTGACTGAACGTGTGATGATAACACTATCTACATCCAGGTAACTGCAAATATCGGGGATTGTGGAATAGCCACAGTTCTTTAAGTAATTAAGGATTGTCCACTGATTATGGTAAATTTCAAGTGATGTAATTTGTTCATTCATTTTGCTGACTAATGATCTCGATACTTGTAAATATTGATGAAATAATTGAGTAGGGTTCGTCATATGATTCTCCTTTATAATGGTCGACCAATCCATTATATTCTTTAATTCTTAAAAGTCTATTGTAAAGAATCATTTATTTCAGTCAATGTTTATTTTTGGAAGCAAAGCGGGAAAGGGAAAAATACTGGCAAAATGAATGAATTGAGGGAAAGCTCAGTCTTCCCAAATCATCAAAAAACAACGGGGAAGCATAAGCACAATCAAAAGAAGAACCTTAATATATGATGGGAGATATTTCAGACTATAGTTAAATTCGAGTTTGCCAACAGTTTTTAATGGTTTGTCCATTTGGACGTTTATTTCCGCTCCAGGCACTCGCTTTCCGCGGACGGTCCGCCCTCGGCTTGCACCTGCGGGGTCTCCCTTGGACGCGCTTTTCCCGATTGTCCATAAGTGCCACTGAGAATTGGTGAAAGTCAATACGACACGTCACCTTGAAAGTTGAATGCAGTATATCCTGCAAACAAAAACCAGCCTCTAAAGTGGCTGGTTTCTGTTTAAAACTTCTCGCTGGTGGAGCGGTGCTTTGTTTCTTCTTTATTTCGTTCTTCTTGTTGTTCATATTTAATTTCATCAATTGGTAAATCATCAATGGGCATGACCACTTGATCACGTTCCAGCTGTTTTTCCTGATTTTTCTTGAAGGCCTTGGATTTATCATTACGCTCCTCAAGATACTTTTCTTTATCTTTATTATCCAATGTCAATCCCTCCATCTCTTTGTATCTCTTTTTCCCCTTATTGAGAAAATAAAACGTATAAGCGAAATATATGTGATCCCATTTCATAAATATAAGGAGAACAGGAAAGTGCAAGGAGGGTTTGTTCAGTGAATGTGGCCGTCTTTTTTCGCTGGTTTTGGAGGGGGATTCTCCTTTTAGTCATAGTTATCGTCATTCCCTATTCATGGGCTTTGATTTTAGCGTTGCTCACCGCCATTCTTTTGGATGGATTGGTCCGCATGATTGGTGAAACGGCAAAGCTGCATCGTTTTTGGGCAGTATTGATTTCATTTGTTTTATATGTAGGCGGGCTTATGAGCATCACTTATTTTTCCTTTTCGGTATTAATCAAGAAGGTCATTGTCTATTCGGAAGAATTTCCCGGTTTCATACGTGAAGTGTATTTGACGGCTATATTGCCAGTCATTAGGCAATGGGAAAGGTATTCCCAAACTTTACCGCCAAATCTCATTCAATCAATAGAACAAACGATGGAAAAGGGAGTCATGGCTCTGGAGGGGTTCACAGAGGGCTTTGTTCAGGATATGGTTCAATTCGTTACACTCATTCCGGGATTTTTCATTGACTTTTTAATTTACTTAATCGCTTTATTCTTATTTAGTCTTGAATTGCCAAAGTTAAGAAAAAAGGCAGTCCTTTATTTGAAGACATCCACCTATCAAAAGATTTCGCTAGTTTATCAAGATTTAAGTATGGCAGCCGTAGGCTTCATCAAGGCACAAATCACGTTGAGTTTAATAACGTTCATCATGGCTTATGGAGGACTATGGTTGTTAAATGTGAAGTATACGATTCCATTGGCACTACTAATAGTAGTTGTGGACATTCTTCCTATCTTGGGGACGGGATCTGTACTGGTTCCTTGGGCAGTAATCGTTTGGGCTCAAGGCAACCATCATCTAGGTATTGGCCTCATCATCCTTTTCCTGGTCATTACCATCATAAGAAGGACAATCGAACCAAAAATCTATTCAGCAAATATGGGGTTGAGCCCATTGGCATCGTTGATCAGTCTTTACTTAGGGTTTAAGATGCTTGGCTTCATTGGGCTTTTCCTTGGACCTTCGATACTGATTGTTTATGATACGTTAAAGAGGGCAGGTGTCATCAAAACCAATTTCAAAATATGAAAGATTATTAGATGTTTTTTGCCTGATTTCTTAAATTTGACATATCTTTTACCGCTTTACCTTGACCGTTGCAATGATTGCAGTCCCGGGAAAAAAATTGCAGATAACGGGTTTTCCCTTTCCCTTTGCAGTGCTGGCAAATGGTTATGAGTTTCATGATTCCTCACTCCTTCAAAAAGTATCGCTTTTTTAACAGTATGAAACAATTAAGGTAGAACTATACTTCATGTAATCATTCAATGTTAAAAGCAGCAGGTTTTATATAATATGTATTGATTTTATTTCATGTACCAGTAAAAAAAATAACCCCCGATCCTATTGTCTTTTAGGAATGGGGGTTATTATCATGAAACGATTTCGGTTTGTGATATGATCGGGAATTCTTTTACTTCGCTTACGACTTTTACTTGTTTATATATTTCAATATAACGAATATGGTGATCTTCCATTTCCTTTATCCTAAAGTTATAAGGACCGTAAGTCAGGATATCACCTTGTTTGGCCTCGTAATTCTCGGTAAGGATCCATCCGCCCATCGTATCAATATCTTCATCATTGATATCCAATCCAAGTAAGTCATTCACTTCACTGACTAATACCTTGGCATCGATGATGTAGTGATCTTCTTTTAATTTACGGACATCCGGCACTTCATCCAGGTCGAACTCATCGCGGATATCGCCAACGATTTCTTCAAGAATATCTTCAACGGTCACCAAGCCTGACGTACCGCCGTATTCGTCCATGAGGATAGCCATGTGGATCCGTTCCTTTTGCATTTTTAAAAGTAAATCGTGAATGGGGATACTGTCAATGACACGGATGATCGGACGAACATATCGATCGATCGTTGACGCTGCCTGATTGTTCTTGTCTATCATTTCAGTGAATAGCTCTTTGATATTGACCATTCCGATAACATGATCCTTATCACCGTCAATGACAGGATATCGTGTAAAGTTCTCTTCCGCCATAACGGTAAAAAACTGCTGGATCGTATCATCCTTGGATACCGTTGCAATTTCTGTACGTGGAACCATGATTTCTTTTGCGATCCGATCATCGAATTCAAAAATTTTATTCACATATTTAAACTCTGATTGGTTAATTTCGCCACTTTTGTAGCTTTCGGAAACAATGATACGCAGCTCTTCTTCTGTATGAGCCAAATCATGTTCGGAAACTGCTTTTAATCCTAGCATTCTTGTAAGCGTCCTTGCAGAGCCGTTCAGTACCCAGATGAATGGATACATGATTTTGTTAAAACCAATTAAAGGTTTGGAAACCAATAAGGTTACTTGCTCCGCTTTTTGAATCGCCAATGTTTTTGGTGCCAATTCCCCAACAACCACGTGCATGAAGGTAATGAAAGAAAAGGCAATTGCAACCGAAAGTGCATGTGAAGCTGAATTTGGAAGATTCAATTGATTCAAGAGTGGGTGCAAAATCTTTTCAACTGTCGGTTCCCCAAGCACCCCAAGCCCTAGAGCTGTAACGGTAATTCCGAGCTGGCATGTTGAGAGGTATTCATCCAGGTTGGATATGACTTTCTTTGCTGAAATAGCATTCGGCGTTCCTTCTTCAATTAATTGATCGACCCTCGTGCTTCTCACTTTAACAATCGCAAACTCCGTAGCTACAAAAAATGCTGTTAAAGCAATTAAAATGGCAATAAGAACCAAGTTTATTATGTCCAAATAGTCTCCCTTAACTCGCCTTCGAGACGAATAAGGAGTACACCTCCTACATTTTTAAAATATACAAGTATATTTTTTTTGCCGTGCTGAATATTTTTGGGATTACTTCAAAATGGCTGTGGTAATAGATGTGCAGCCGCTTGAACTCCCATTTCTTTTTGTGATGAAGAGAATAATAGTATATGCCGATTAGCGATGCGTAGACGGGAAATAGAAGAATTTCTGTCTGAAGGAGTGCAGCCATTTTCCAAAAGGATGCACATATCCGTTACGCAAAGCAGCGTTCGTCCGTCAAAACGAACATTCTTTAATGCCCCATCAAATCACCTCAATCTAATTAATTTAAATACTTTTATTATAGAAAGAGTTAATCATTCAGTCAAACAGCTTACGGCACCTTAAATCCGGTAAATTGCATGAAAAGGATTAGTTTGAGCTAATAATTAGCTGTTTTTGACTGTTTTCTCTACTTTATTGTAACATATTATAGAATATTCAGAAAACTGAGGGCCGTTTCCTAAAAAATTGGTCAATTTCATTATTTTTTGGATGGTACAAACATATTCTATAGAAACCAAGACAAGTTTTCATTGAAGATTAAAGGGGGTGGCGGCCATGAAAATCATGGAAAGGATGGCAGCAATCATTGCCGGCAGCATGCTAGTAGGAGTGGGAATCAATTTTTTTCTGATACCTTATCATTTATTGGATGGCGGCATGATAGGGATTGGGCTGATTTTTCATTACTATATAGGACTTCCGACTGGGCTGGGTGTGATTTTGAGCAGCATTCCATTATATATATATGCTTGGTATTTTGAAAAAAAATTATTCCTGAACAGCTTGCATGGCTTGCTTTTTTCCTCTTTATGCATCGACATTTTTTCTGACGCTGTCACAGGATGGAACCTTCCCATTTATGTAAGTGCGATAATCGGGGGAGGGTTGATTGGACTTGGAATCGGCTTGATGCTTCGGTATGGGACCTCTACAGGCGGAACTGATATGCTGGCACAGATCCTTTCCAGGAAAAGTGGACTCAATGTAGGGCTGCTGATTTTTTTCATTGATGGATGCGTATTGCTTTGCGGATTGAGCGTTGTCGGGACTTCAATCTTTTTATATTCATTTTTAACGATCATCGCGGTAGCCATGCTGACTTCAGTCACCGTGATGCGAACCATTTAGTGTTGAATTATGTATAAAAATCCTAAAAATGGAAAGGATGGGCAATATGAAAAGGACAGATTTTTAGTCTAATAAATAGTAAAGGGAAGTTCATATGAAAAAACTCTATATGTGTACTGCATTGTTAGTTATGCTGGCTGGGTGTCAAGAGGCTGAAATGCCAGAGGATAAAGAAGTGAACAGTGCTGTTCCAGAATCGATGGATGCATCAATTGTCATAAAAGGGAAAGTGGAGCCTGGAAAAGAAGTCATTCTTGAAACGACAGTGAAACAGGGAAGCCAATTGGTGAATGAAGCTGATGAGGTACTGTTTGAAGTGAGAAAGTCCGGACAGGATAAACGGGAAATGCTTGAAGCGAAGAATACTGGAAGTGGCGTGTATCAAGTGATGCATACTTTTGAAGAACAAGGCAAATATATTGTAGTCTCCCATGTAACGGCCAAAGGCCTTCATGTAATGCCTGAAAAAGAAGTTGTCGTTCCTGAACATGAAAGTGAAGGTGCATCGGTTCATCCTAGTACGGATGTATCCATCGAGTTTCAAAGTAACCCTGTAAAGGCAGGAAACAGTTCGAACTTTGAAGCGACCGTTGAATTGAATGGGAAACCACTGACAAAGGCAGATGTGAATTTCGAGGTCTGGAAGGAAGGCAGCGAAGAGAGTCATTTCACCAAAGCTGAAGAAGATGGGAATGGAACATATCTAAATAAGGTATCTTTCGAAGAATCGGGAACCTATAAGGTGCAGGTACATGTTGAAAAAGACGAAGTGCACGAACACCAACTGCAAACGATTCAAGTCAATTGATTGTTTTTTGGATGAATCGTTTAAACAGGTTTCATCTCTTCGTTAAATGGGAAGTTAAAGGATAACGGTACAGCAGAAAGGGAGGGTAAGCATGAATAATCAAAAAATCAACAAGTATAAAAATCTCGGGATTCATATTGAAAAAACGAAATCACGCCAAGAGATTTTCACTAATGTTTCACAAAATGATTCATCCTTACTCACCACAGCTGTTTTTTCTCAATTTTCCCAAAAACGGGAGCTAAAAGAATATTGATGCAATGAGACCGGATTACAAATCAGCTGGTCTTTTTTTGTGCATTCTAAATGTGTTGCATTGTGAAGCTGGATATGAAAAATCGAATAGAACCTTATGAGCTGAAATAGGATAGAAGGACAAACAATTTGAAATTAGCGGTAAGGGGAGTCCGATAGCATGATATCACAGCTTATTATGACGATATTGAATTGGTTTGCGGAAATGGGGTATATGGGGATTTTATTGGGGCTGATGGTTGAAATCATCCCGAGTGAGCTTGTTCTCGGATACGGTGGTTATGTGGTCGGCCTTGGGAAAATGAATTTTTGGGGAGCTGTTCTTGCAGGAGTGGCAGGCGGGACGATGGCACAGCTATTTCTCTATTGGGCTGGTTATTATGGAGGACGGCCCTTTCTCTTGAAGTATGGAAAATATATTTTAATTAAAGAAAATCATATTGTACATGCTGAAGAGTGGTTTCAAAGGTATGGTGTAGGCGTGATTTTTACGGCTCGATTCATTCCAGTGGTTCGCCATGCAATTTCCATCCCTGCTGGAATTGCAAGGATGTCCGTATGGAAGTTTATATTTTATACGGTTGCGGCTGTCATACCTTGGACCATCTTGTTTCTGACCTTAGGGCGGATCCTCGGCGAGAATTGGCAGCAAATCCGGGAAATAACGGAACCTTATCTCATTCCGGCTGCTGGTTTTTCCTTTATCATTATCATGCTGTATATTTTATGGAAAAAAAAGAGTACACCTCCAATCGTAACGGTCAAAAAAATGGGGCGGTTTCCCGATAAATGAACAATCGAAAAAACAGCCACGTAAAAGGTGATTTACGTGGCTGTTTTTAATCATTATCCTTGGGTAAGGTCTTCCTCCAGAGGAAGCTGTACGACCTTTTTTGTCACCTCGATAGAACGAATGGCGTGATCTTCCATTTCAATCACTTTAAAGCAGAAGCCGTCTTTTTCCATGATGTCCCCTACCTTCACATCATAATTTTCAGTAAGGACCCATCCGCCTATCGTATCGACATCATCTTCTTCTAAGTGAATGCCAAGTAAATCATTCACTTCCTTTACAAGAAGTTTAGAATCTAAAATATAATGTCCATCTTTAATTTTCCTGATCGAGGCAACTTCATCGATATCGAATTCATCACGAATTTCGCCAACGATTTCCTCGAGGATATCCTCGACTGTGACAAGTCCGGAAGTTCCACCGTATTCATCCATCAAAATAGCCATATGAATGCGTTCTTTTTGCATTTTTAACAGCAAATCGTGAATCGGGATATTTTCCATTACCCGAATGATCGGACGAGCGTAATTTTCTATTGCTTTGATATGGATTTCCCGATTCTTTATAAGATCCGAGAAAACTTCCTTTAAGTTCACTAAGCCGATGACATGGTCTTTATCACCTTCGACAACAGGATATCGAGTGTATTTTTCCAATTTGGCGACATCGACGAATTCCTGTACCGTATCATCTTTGGATATGGTCATGATTTCCGTCCTTGGAACCATGATTTCTTTGGCAACACGATCATCGAATTCAAAGATGTTGTTTACATATTTGAATTCCGACTGGTTAATCTCTCCGCTTTTATAGCTATCTGATAGGATGAAACGCAATTCTTCTTCCGTATGGGCTATTTCGCTTTCGGATGCTGGCTTGAAGCCAAATAAGCCGACAACTAATCGGGAAGAATGATTCAAGGCCCATATGAATGGAAAGGCTATCTTATGGAAAAATATCAGCGGGCTGGCAATTGCCAAGGCCACTTGCTCAGCCTTTTGGATGGCAACCGTCTTTGGAGCCAATTCACCTACAACCACGTTCAGGAACGTAATCAGGGAAAATGAAATGACGAATGTCAGAATGTTTGTGACTTCTTGAGGGATATTCAAGGCATTGAATAATGGCCCAACCAATTTGAGGACGGTCGGTTGTCCTAGCCAACCCAATCCAAGGGCAGTAACGGTAATACCAAGCTGTGTCGCGGATAGGTACTCATCAAGATCGGATGTAACCTTCTTAGCCGCAATGGCTTTTTTATTTCCCTCTTCAATCAATTGATCGATCCTGGAGCTGCGGACCCTTATGATCGAAAATTCAGAAGCTACAAAAAAGGCCGTTAAAGCGATTAAAATAATGACGAATAAAAAACTTAATATGTCCAATTAGTGTGGGACTTAATTGAATCGCCAAAACGATTTAATTATCCCAGTCACCTCCCAAAACCAATAATGAATGAAATGATATTTAGTGTATAAAATGTTAGATGAAAAATAAGTCTTGTCTATCTTGTATGAAAATTATGCTAGTTTATATTTTCAATCTATAGGATCATTCACCTCGATTAGTAGTGGAACCTACCTATTAGTATAAGTAACTGGACGTCAATCAGTCAAAAATTTCACACTAAAAACCTAAGTAAAAAAGGTTATTTATCCATTATTTAGTTTTCAATTGTATGGAAAAGGTCGTTAGGAAATCGGTAGAGTGGCAGGTTAAGGTTCCTTGATGCTTTAAAACGATTTCTTTACAGACGAATAATCCCAATCCCGTTCCCCTTTTTTTGGTGGTGATGAATGGTTCAAAAATATTCGGCAAAACGTCGTCAGGTATCTTCGGCCCGTTGTTCGATATATTTAAAGTAAGAATGCCGGGTGGTGATTCAGAGCCTGAAATGTAAATGGATGGGGAAGGCATCCCTGCAACCACATCAAGAGCGTTTAAAATAATATTAAGTAAAACTTGACGGAATTCTTCTTTAGAACCGGAAATTACGGCATCCTCGGCAATATTACATGTAATGGAGGCATTTACTTCCAAGATGCTCGGATATAAAAATTCGATTACCTCATTCACAAGCTGAGCAATGGAAAATAGATCAGGTGGTGATGCTGAAGTTTCCTTTTTGGAAATATTAAGGAATTGTGTGATCCGGTAATTGAGCTGATCCAATTCCTTTGAAATGATATCAAGGTATTTTATCTCAGGCTGTTCTGCCTGTAACAATTGTATGAATCCCATGATGGAAGTCAGTGGATTTCTGAATTCATGGACAAAGCTTGAGGTCATTTGGCCAAGTAGCGTCAAACGGTCTTTATGGTTTGGGCTTATGAATTGATAGCGTTCTTCAAGTTCGATCGTTTTCAATTCGGTATAATGGGATAATGCAAAATGAATGAGTTTATCGAAGTAAACGTTTATTTGCTTAATTAGAACCGATATTTCTTCTTTGGGTGCTTCGGAATTCAATACGTGCTCAATGATAGTGGATCTCCCGATGGTTGCAGTGGAAAAGAAATTTTCCATATCCAATTGCTTATTAACTCGATCAGACGCAATTTTTTCCCCTACGACCTTCAGTACATCACCAATTTCAGTATCCGATTTTCCAAGCTGATCCATTAGCAGATTAAAAATATTTTCCACTTCTCCTTTAAAATACCCCAGATATCCGTCCGGTAAATGCAGCAACTCATCTTTCCATTTGGAAATGATGCTGGTTTTTTGAGAAGATAAAAAGTGAATGGTCATTTCTCGATTAGATACCATTTTGCCCTCCATACTGTAGGAAAATGAATTTACTTTTGACCCAGAAAGTGCTTTATTAGAATAAAATTACAAAATATCAAAATAATTACATGATGTTTTCATGATAACAGATTACTGTTCTTTTAACATGTGTCAATTGGATAAATATTCGGCAATCAATCAATAAATACCTTTTTTTGACACAGTTTTATTACAGTAATTACAGGAATTAATAACAAAAAAAGGTATCCGTAAAGTTAATGACGGTTACCTTTTTTATGAAATGCATATGGTTCAATATGAACGATCACATGCTGGATATTATATTCCTTCAAAAGATTCTCTTCGATTTTAACCGTGATATCATGACCTTGAATGACGGTCAAAAGGGGGTTGACATGAACGGTAGTTTCGAGCAGGATTTCACTTCCGTGCATCCGGGCTTTGATTTCACTCATTTCTTTAACACCTTCTGTCAATATAATGGTTTGTCCGATCTTTTGCAGGAGCTGCTCGTCGAAACCATCGGTTAAAGAGATGGAGGCATCACGAAAGATATCCCAGGCTGTTTTGCAGATGATGACCCCCACGACTGCTGCAGCTATCGCATCCAGCCAAGGGATTCCCATCTTGGTGCCGATGATTCCAATGAAAGCACCAACACTGACAAGGGCATCGGATCGATTATCCTGTGCTACGGCATAGATGGAAGAGCTGTTGATCTTTTTACTTAGAGATAAGTTATAGCGGAAGATTCCGTACATGAAGATTGCAGAAAATAGAGCGACATAACCGGTCAGCATACTGGGAACGGTTGTTGAATCTTGGTGAAAGAAGGATTCAATGGCACTGAATACAACTTGGAGGCCCACGGTGATCATGATAAAGGCAGCTACCAACGAGGCTACGGTTTCCGCCCGTAAATGACCATATGAATGATTATCATCAGGAGGTCTCTTTGAAATTTTTAAACCGATCAATACGGCTATGGAAGCGATGATGTCGGTCGTATTATTTAAACCATCAGCCCAAAGCCCTTTGGAATCACCGAAATAACCAAATGACAATTTAAGAGCAGACAAGAATATGTACGCGGCGATGCTTATGTAAGCGCCTTTTTCAGCTGAAATCGAATGTTTATCCATGTCCACATTCCCTCCCCAATGTAAATTAGGCTTAATAAAGATACCAAATCAAACCTTAGTGAGTCTATAGAAAAATTGTCGTATTTAGCCATCTAACTTGGTTAATAGCAGGTGTATTGAAGGTCTGTAAAGAAGTTGGATAAATGAAAGATTACTGGGAATGGCAAGTTTTGATAACATGTGCATTTTCTTTAATTGTAATATTCTAACCGATGAACGAAAATTAAATACTTCCAAAGGGGAGCCAAAAAGGCTGAGAGTGAACAGTTCGAACTGATGCAGGGATGTGGTTTTGGATACAAGCAATAACTGAAAAATCCAACAAAAAGGCCGGATTCTATAAGAATCCGGCCTTTTTCGAAGTATGATCAACTAGTGTGAACCGGCTCAATTTTCATTTTGCAATGAATACCGAACAGGGTGCGTTTTTCGCAATGGTACTACTTGTACTGCCAAGGAAGAATTTTTCCAAACCGCTTTTAGCGCTATTGCCGACCACGATAAGGTCAGCAGAAGTTCTTGCTGCAAAGTCACATACGCTATCTGGCGCATATCCTTCCAATAGTTCGAATTTTCCCTTGACTTGACATTCACTTAACAATCTCAACGTATTACTTTCTGCATTCTGAATACTATTCTCGACGGCGGAAGGGGTGTCATTTACCTTTTGATTTCGTGGCTGATCAACTTCAACAACAGGATGTGTCTGGGCTGGATCTACATAAAATCCGGCAGCAGGTACGAACCCTGGAGCAGAGGCGTCTCCCATGATACGCTGTTCAACCTTATCATTTAGGACATGAACTATGGTCAATTCTGCTTTTGGAAAGGCCTTTTTCAACGTTGCTCCATATTCGACGGCCCGTTTACTCTCTTCATTTCCATCAAAAGCGACGACAATATGTTTTAAGTCCTTCATTAATATTATCTCTCCCCTTTTTAAGACCTTAAAGGTGTTATACCCACTTTTAAATGGCTTCACGCCTTTAATCTGTATATAGACTGCCATTTACGGGTAAAGGATAGATACGAGCATAGTTAAAATGGTAGGATGAAATCTGGTCTTTCAATTAGTTGTCATGCTCAGACGATGAAGAAATATCATCGGCAAGGGTGCGATATCCGAGTATAGTACTACAAGAAAAAGGGCGCCTAGCTTTGGCCTTTTATTCAATCGACGAGTTTTCTTTAATAAAAAGGGTAAAATATTTTTAATGAAACATGTCGCAGATGGGAAAATGGGGGTACAAATGAGAGGGTTAGTGAAATTAGGTCTAATTATAATATTGGCGATTGTGGTTTTAGGCGCCGGTTCACTATTGTATTTCAGGCAGGGTGCTGATATAAGTCATCTTGAAAATAATCTTCAGCAACCGACAGGAATCTATGATCTGGATGGGAATCTTGCCAGTACGATCACGGCAAATAAATCCGAAGGTGTTGCGATAGATGAAATACCGGAACATATGAAACAAGCGGTGGTTTCCATTGAGGATCACCGTTTTTATGAACATCACGGCATAGATTATCAAGGGATCATGCGGGCTTTGGTTAAAAATGCGAAGGCTGGAAGTGTTGTTGAAGGCGGGAGCACGCTTACCCAGCAGCTTGTCAAAATCACGATGCTGGAATCGGATCGAACTCTGAAGAGGAAGATAGACGAGTTTTTTCTCGCCCAGGAAGTTGAAAATCAATATACAAAAGATGAAATCCTGGAAATGTATTTGAATCAAGTTTATTTTGGCCATGGAGCATGGGGAATCAAAAAGGCAGCAAATATATATTTTTCCAAAGAGGTCTCTGAATTGACCGTTGCCGAGGGAGCTTTGCTGGCGGGAGTCATTAACTTGCCATCCAAACTTGATCCATATAAGAATTTAGACGGGGCAGTGAAGCGGCGTGATTTGGTTCTTTCGAGAATGGCGGAACATGGTTATTTGACGAAAGATGAAGAAGCAGCTGCAAAAAAAGATTCGGTGACACTTCTTATGGGGGAGAAGGAAACCGATCCATTAAGAGGTAAGTATCCTTATTATGTCGATCATGTTTTATCGGAAGCATCGAGTAAATATGGAATTAAGCTTGAGGAGCTGCTTTCAAAGGGCTATAAAATTTACACGACTCTGGACCAATCCATGCAGCAGGCTACAGAAACCGTGTATGAGAATGCAGCCAATTTCCCAGTTGGGACGAGTACAGAAGAACTGGTTCAAAGCGGGTCTGTCCTCCTTGATCCTGAAACCGGCGGCATAAAAGCACTTGTCGGCGGGAGAGGTGAACATCAATTCATGGGATATAACCGGGCAACCCAGCTGACAAGGTCTCCTGGTTCATCCATTAAACCGCTTGTCGTTTACACACCAGCTGTTGAAGAGGGATATGATATCACTGACCCTTTAAAGGATGAAAAAATGAGCTTCGGTGAATATGAGCCAACAAACCTGAGTGGTGAATATAAAGGAGAAGTCCCCATGTATGAAGCGGTGATGAATTCCTTGAATGTACCAACGGTTTGGCTATTGAATGAGATTGGCATCGATAAGGGGCTTGATTCACTTAAGCGGTTTGGGATTCCATATGACAAGGATGATCGAAACCTTTCGATCGCTTTAGGAGGGATGGAAAAAGGTGTTTCCCCGCTGCAGATGGCAGGAGCCTTTTCAGCTTTTGCCAACGAAGGGGAACGGATGGAAACCCATGCCATTGTAAGAATAGAAAATGCCGATGGAAAAGAAGTCGCCGCCTGGAAAGAGAAGAGCACCAAAGTGACCTCTGTAGGCGCCGTCGATAAAATGAATGCCATGCTGCTTGGAACAGTGGAATATGGCACAGCGAAAAACGCGGCAGTTTCCGGTTATGAAATAGCAGGTAAAACAGGGTCCACACAAGTTCCCATCGAAGGAATATCAGGGGTTAAAGATCAATGGTTCATCGGTTATTCACCTTCGCTGGTCGGTGCTGTATGGGCTGGATATGATAAGACGGACAAAAATCATTATCTAACGACACACAGCAGTCAGGGAAGTGCACTCATCTTCCAAAAAATAATGGCGCAAGCTTTACAGAATCAAGCGGCTCAATCTTTTAAAGCTCAGGATATCGGACCGCTAATAGCTGAACAGCAGGCACTTATAGCTGAGCAACAGGCAAAGGAAGAAGAGGAGAAAAGGAGACAATATTGGATTGATAAAGGAAATGAGATTAGGGAAGGTTTGAATAAATGGAGGGACTGGGAGGTTCCGTGGTGATTCTCAGGTAAGGCAATTTAATTAAAATTAACAAACTGAGACTGTCAATCATTTGACAGTCTCAGTTTGTCGGCGAATGGGAGCGGATTTAATACGTGGACCTTAAAATAAAATGCTACGGAGTCTGAATAAATCCGTGAACGGTCGAATAAAGAGCAGTGAAGGTCGAATAAATCCGTGAACGGTCGAATAAAGAGCGGGTAAGGACGAATAAATCCGTGAACGGTCGAATAAAGAGCGGGTAAGGTCAAATAAATCCGTGAACGGTCGAATAAAGAGCAGTGAAGGTCGAATAAATCCGTGAACGGTCGAATAAAGAGCGGGTAAGGACGAATAAATCCGTGAACGGTCGAATAAAGAGCGGGTAAGGTCAAATAAATCCCTGAACGGCCGGATAAAGAGCGGGAAAGGTCGAATAAATCCATGAACGGCCGAATAAAGAGCGGGAAAGGTCGAATAAACCCGTGAACGGCCGGATAAAGAGCGGTGAAGGTCGAATAAACCCGTGAACGGCCGAATAAAGAGCGGTGAAGGTCGAATAAATCCGTGAACGGTCGAATAAAGAGCGGTGAAGGTCGAATAAATCCGTGAACGGTCGAATAAAGAGCGGGAAAGGTCGAATAAATCCATGAACGGCCGGATAAAGAGCGGGAAAGGTCGAATAAAATCCGTGGACGGTCGAATAAAGAGCGGGAAAGGTCGAAAAAATCCATGAACGGCCGAATAAAGAGCGGTGAAGGTCGAATAAATCCGTGAACGGCCGAATAAAGAGCGGTGAAGGTCGAATAAATCCGTGAAAGGTCGAATAAAAAGCGGGAAAGGTCGAATAAATCCATGAACGGCCGAATAAAGAGCGGGAACGGTCGAATAAATCCGTGAAGGGTCGGATAATGAGCGGGAAAGGTCGAATAAATCCGTGAACGGCCGGATAAAGAGCGGTGAAGGTCGAATAAATCCGTGAACGGTCGAATAAAGAGCGGTGAAGGTCAAATAAATTTGTAAACCGCCAAAAAAAGCTCAGGATGAAATCAACTGGAACGTTTTTAAATGAAAAAAACTGCAGCCAAACTCTTCGTTTGGCTACAGTTTTTCATTTATTTTAAAAAATTAGATTTGCTATTATGCCGATTACGACAATTGCGCCTATTACCATTAAAATGGTTCTCATTTCTATACACCCTCTTCATAACGTAGTCGGAATCATTTAAATATTAACAGTTTGGTTCGATTGGAAACCGAATGCACTTTCATCATTTTCTTTACAAATAGCCTGTACTTTTTCTAGCATGGCATGTACATTCTCTCCTTCAAGGATGACTTTCATTGTTGCACACTCTTGAAGAATGAGCACAAAGGATACGAAAGTCGAAAGTTTCTTGGCATCGACCAATTTATGGTTGCAGATAAAATATATATTCCCTTTAAATTCTTTTGTAACTTGATATAGGTTCATGATTTGTCGCATGGATAATCTTTTATTTGTTTTAATGTCAGAAGAAATCACTTTATTCATGTCGTTTGCTCCTTTTGTTTTTATACTTTTGGAAAAGCATAATCAAGATGTCAATTCGGCTACAACTTTAAAAAAATGAACAAGTATGTTTGGTCTTTTTTATGTAATTGTTAGCGGGTCATGTTGTATATTTACCCGAGTGAAAGATTTTGAAACCTATTTGAAAATTTGTATTTTTTGAAGGGAGAAGGAGAATGCTCACACTTATTAAAAATGGGGAGCTATATGGTCCGGAATATATGGGCCAAAAAGATATCCTCTTGGTTGGGAAGCAAATTGGATTCATCGAGGACAAGATTGAGGTACCTGACAATTTCGTTGAATTGGAGGTGATTGATGCGGATGGCCAAATCGTGGCTCCGGGTTTTATAGATGGTCACGTACATATTATCGGCGGAGGCGGGGAAGGCGGCTTTAAAACGAGGACTCCTGAAATCCAATTAACAGATGCCACTTTAGCGGGTATAACGACATTGGTAGGGGTCATCGGAACAGATGGAACGACAAGGACGATGCCCGCACTGCTTGCTAAAGCGAGAGCGCTTGAAGAAGAGGGAATTAGCTGCTTCGTTCAGACTGGCTCCTATCAAGTTCCAGTCAAGACGTTAACAGGTAAGATCGAAGATGATTTGATTCTTGTCGATAAAATTATCGGTGTTGGCGAGATAGCCATTGCCGATCACCGTTCCTCGCAGCCGACTGCAGCTGAGCTGGCTAAACTGGCCTCTCAGGCGCGTAATGGAGGTCTGCTGTCCGGGAAAAGCGGTATCGTCAACATTCATGTCGGGGACAGTCTTGATCATTTGCATGTAATTGAGGAAGTTGTCGAGACAACGGAAATACCGATCACTCAGTTCTATCCTACGCATATAAACCGAAATCCGCATTTATTCAATGCAGGGGTGGAATATGCAAAAAAAGGGGGTTATATCGATTTTACGACAAGTACGATCGAGAAGTTCCTTGAAGAAGGGGAGGTCAAAGCAAGTACAGCAATAAAAAGGGCACTGGAAGAAGGCGTTGAAATCGGGCAGATCACCATAACTTCAGATGGACAAGCCAGCCTGCCTGACTTCGATGGAAGCGGTAACCTGCGGGGTTTGAACATTGGTACATGCATGTCCTTATATGATTGTGTTGTCGATGCGGTCCTTGAGGATGGAGTGACAATTGCCGATGCCATACGAGTTGCGACGGCAAACCCGGCAAACATTTTAAAACTTTCTGCAAAGGGACAGCTTGCGGCAGGTAAGGACGCCGATATCATCATAATGAAGA
Source organism: Peribacillus frigoritolerans (assembly GCF_040250305.1). Classification (NCBI taxonomy): domain Bacteria; kingdom Bacillati; phylum Bacillota; class Bacilli; order Caryophanales; family Bacillaceae; genus Peribacillus; species Peribacillus frigoritolerans. The sequence continues at coordinate 1,233,570 of NZ_CP158190.1, forward strand.
AACAAACTTTAGAAATAAATAGTGTTATCGCGATGGGGCAGATCATGGTCAAGGATGGTGAAGCAGTCGTGAAAGGAACATTTGAAAAATAGATCTTTCTAATTTTGGGTGCTATTTCCGTGCGAGTTCTACCCATTTATCCTGAATTGAAAAAAGGGGTAACATTGATCTAATTTCGGATTTCTGAAAGAGGGTATGTGTAATGATTCCCACTCCAGGCACTCTCTTTCAGCGGGCGGTCCGGGAGCCTCTTCGGCACTCGCCTGCGGGTCTCCCTCGACGCGCTTTTCCTGAAGGAGTCTCGAACACCCGCTCCAATCAACTGGAACTTCTTTTTAAGAAGTATTGTAGGGAAGCGATTTCATCAATTTTTCGACAAAAGGAGTTTCGGATTTCTCGCCCTGAACCAAGATTTTAAAAGTAAACTTGATTATCTTTCATGTTTTTTACTGTAATCCTCATTGGATTGAAGAAATTTGCGATACTCCTGCCGAATAACTTGCTAGCCGAGACCCCACAGGCGCATGCTTTGATGCGGCTTGGCAGACAGTCGGCGGAAAGGGAGCGGATTTCTGAAATCAACTGGAATATTCTGTTAGAAAAAACCGTATGCAACTGCATTTCTTGGAGTTTGTATACAGTCTAAGACCCTTATTATATAATGGGTCTTTTTTTGTGCTGGATACTTTTTGGATGAGGTCATGAATCGATCGAGCATATCAACAATTTGTAGGAATAAATGGAAATTAACCCATTAAAGGTTCTCATTTTCAAAATGAAGGTGAAGTATCAGAAAACATATTCTAAATAAAGGTAATTTACGAAAAATTCATTCTATTTAACATATTATTAAAAACTTGGATGTATTATCCTTTTATATAAGGCACTGTAGTTTATGAAACAGCATTTAATCACAGACATAAAGACCAATAAAACATTTTGGGCTGTTATTTCATGACTGTTCAAAACCTTGGTATGTTTGCGAATCAAATCTATCTTAAGGGGAGAAATGAAATGGAAAAGACGGGAAACCCAATAATGAAAGCGCATTCAGGCGGAACTGAGCCGGAAATGTTTCGTGTATTGACTCCGGAAGGGGAAATCATTGAAACGATTGATGGAAAAATCGATAAATCACTTATGTTAAAGATGTATGAGAGCATGCTCCTGCTCAGAACATTTGACCGAAAATCAATTAATCTCCAGCGCCAAGGCAGGATTGGAACATATGCACCTTTCGAAGGACAGGAAGCATCACAGGTAGGAAGCGCTTTAGCGTTGTCGGCAGGGGATTGGATGTTTCCCACATACCGTGATCATGGAGCTGCAATCATTCATGGACAGGAATTATACCGCGTTTTCCTATATTGGATGGCACATTTTGACGGCTCAATTTGTCCAGAAGGAAAAAGGATTATGCCTCCAAGTGTTCCCATTGCCACTCAAATGGTTCATGCGGTTGGTACGGCTTGGGCAAGTAAGCTTAAAGGCGAACAGAATGTTAGCATTGCTTATTTTGGTGATGGAGCCACTTCTGAAGGGGACTTTCATGAGGCACTGAATTTTGCTGGCGTTTATAAAACCCCGACAATCTTTTTCTGCCAAAATAATGGCTACGCAATCAGTGTGCCTTTTGAAAAGCAATCGGCATCCAAAACGATATCCCAGCGGGCTGCTGCTTATGACATCCATGGAGTAAGGGTGGATGGAAATGATATTTTTGCAGTATGGCTGACTGTTAAGGAGGCTGTCGAAAGAGCGCTTAAAGGGGAAGGGCCTACATTGATCGAAGCCATTACCTTTCGCTATGGCGCCCATACTACTGCAGACAATCCGAACATATATCGCGATCAGGACGAAATTTCAACGTTCTGGAGGGAAAACCGCGATCCCATAACACGTCTTAGAAAGTATTTGAATAAAGAGGGTCACTGGAATGAAGAGCAGGAGGAATTGGTGATAAAACAATTCAACGAACTGATCGATGCTCACCTTCAAAGAGCCGAAGGGCATCCAAAATCCGACCCGCTCGAAATGTTTAACCATGTATATGCCAAGGAGTCATGGCATCTAAAGGAACAGAAGCAGGAATTGAACCAAATCTTAAGGAAAGGCGGGAAGAAATAATGGGCAAAAATTTAACGATGCTCCAGGCTATTACGGAAGCGCTGGACCAAATGCTGGGTCATGATGATCGCGTGATGATTCTGGGTGAGGATATTGGAGTGAATGGCGGGGTTTTTCGATCGACGGAAGGGCTTTATGAGAAGTATGGAAAAGATCGTGTTGTCGATACGCCATTAGCTGAATCCGGAATCATCGGCTCTGCCATTGGTTTAGCCCTTAACGGAATGCTGCCCATAGTTGAGATCCAGTTTCTCGCCTTTATTTATCCGGGATTCGAGCAACTCGTTTCCCATGCTGCCCGTATGAGGTATCGTACTCGTGGGCAATTTGGGGTGCCCCTCGTAATCCGTACGCCATATGGTGCCGGAATCAGGGGTCCTGAACTTCATTCCGAAAGTGTCGAAACCTTCTTTGCCCATACTCCGGGTTTAAAGGTGGTTGCACCCAGTAATCCATATGACGCAAAAGGGCTGCTCATTTCAGCGCTCGAAGATCCAGATCCGGTGATTTTTTTGGAACCGACTAAATTGTATCGGGCCTTTAAGGAAGAAGTTCCCGACGAAATGTACCGAATACCCATCGGTCAAGCAAAAGTGGTCCAGGAGGGAAGCGACCTGACCATTTTTGCATGGGGGGCCATGTTAAGGGAGGCATTGAATGCCGCGAAAAAGATTGAAGCGGAAAAAGGCTGGCAGTGTGAAGTGGTCGATCTAAGGACATTATATCCTCTGGATAGGGATACGATCGTGCAATCCATTAAAAAGACAGGTCGTGCATTAATCGTCCATGAAGCCCATAAGACTGCCGGATTAGGTGCGGAGATCATCTCCATCATTAATGATGAAGCTCTTATTTACCTGAAAGCGCCGATTAAGCGTGTAACAGGATTTGATGTTCCGGTTCCGCCGTTTACAATAGAAGATCATTATTTACCGACTGTTGACCGGGTAAAACAAGGAATAGTCGAAACGATATCATTTTAATTGTGATCAAGGGAGAAGGAGGATGACGCATGATGGAATTTAAACTTCCTGATGTAGGGGAAGGGATGCATGAAGGGGAAATTATCCAATGGCTCATCAAAGAAGGGGATGCTGTAAAACAGGATCAACCCATTGTTGAGGTGCAAACGGATAAAGTCAATGCGGAATTGACTGCTCCCGCAGCTGGAGTGGTCAAGAAGATATTTTTTTCCGAAGGGGATATCGTGGAAGTGGGGACCACAATATTCACAATTCAGGAAGAGAACGATATGTCAGTTCCGGATACAGGCATTATTGAAGAAGAAAACCAAATCGTGCAATCTGGCGATGTAAAAGTGAATGCAGAGCATATTACGACTAAACAGCATCATGAGGCTGTGCGTGCGCTGGCAACACCATTCGTGCGCCAATTGGCGAGGGAAATGAAGATTGATATCGAGAAGGTTAAAGGCTCCGGTCCAGCTGGGCGAATTACCGAAAGTGACTTGAAGCAGGTTAAAGAAAATAATTCGTTTACACGGGAAAATGCCAAACAGCTTGATGACAGGATTGTTCAAGATATGGCCCTGATGAAGGATGCCAACCAGGCAAAAGGTTTGGAAAATGAGCGGGAAGAGCGGATTCCGCTTAAAGGCATTCGTAAAAAAATCGCTGAACATATGGTAAAGTCGGTTTCGACCATTCCTCATGTAACCCATGTAGATGAATTGGAAATGGACCGATTGAAGGAATTTAAAAATCAATTAAAGGAGTACTCCGATGATAAGGATATTAAATTGACTTTTTTGCCATTTTTCGTTAAAGCCATTGTCATCGCCTTAAAGGAGTTCAAAACATTAAACGCTTCAATTGATGAAAGAACCAATGAAATCATCCTGAAAAATTATTATCACATTGGGATTGCGACGAATACAAACGAGGGTCTCATTGTACCGGTCATAAAACATGCCGATCAAAAAACCATTTTCCAACTGGCTGATGAAATCAGGCGATTGGCAGCCCAAGCCCGTGAAGGGAAGTTGAACATAGATCAAATCACAGGCAGTACATTTACCATCAGCAATGTAGGACCTATCGGAGGCATGCACGCGACCCCGATCATTAACTATCCGGAAGCGGCCATATTAGCTTTGCATAAAATGGAACATCGCATGGTCGTTCGCGATTTGGAAGGTGTCATCCGTTTAATGATGAATATGTCACTTTCTTTCGACCATCGTTTGATTGATGGGGTAACAGCGGTGCATTTTACCAATAGAATCAAGGAATTGCTGGAAAATCCAATTCGTTTAGTTGTGGAGATGAGATAAATGGTAGTTGGGGAAGTTGCTGTAGAGACGGATGTTGTCATCATGGGAGGAGGTCCGGGAGGATATGCTGCGGCTATCCGTCTCGGCCAGTTAGGAAAATCGGTCGTGATTGTTGAAAAGGATAAGCTGGGCGGGGTATGCCTTAATCGGGGCTGTATACCATCAAAGGCATTAATTCACGCAGCAGATCAATACCAAAGTCTTAACGATTTAGGGAAAATGGGAATCCGGCTGCCTCAGGAAAAAAACATTATGGACTTGGGAGTTTGGCAGGATTGGAAAGCGGGCATCACATCTCAATTGAGGCAAGGTATTGCCCATTTGTGTAAGGAAAATGGAGTGACGGTGGTTAAAGGTCAAGCAACCTTTTTATCTGATGACCGCATTGGAGTCGAAACCGATGGCGATTTTGAAACCTATAAGTTTGAGCAGGCAATTATTGCGACGGGGTCCAGGCCTTTCATTCCATCCTTCATTAAAGTCGATGGAGAATATATATTGGATTCGACTTCATCTTTGCAGCTGCAGGAAGTTCCTTCAAGCTTGTCAATCATTGGCGGAGGATATATCGGAATCGAATTGGGTATGGCATTTGCAAAGCTAGGTACTAAAGTGACCATCATTGAAATGGCCAATCGCATACTCCCCCAAGTTGCTGAAAACCTGGTAAAGGAAGTCACAAGGAATGCCAAGAAGCTTGGGATGAATATCAAAACCTCCTCGAGGGTAGAAAAGGCGACAATAGTGGATGGCCAAGTACATCTTCATGTGTCCTCGGAAGAACAGGGGACGGAAGTGGTCGTGAGCGAAAAGACCCTGGTTACAATTGGAAGGATGCCTAACACTGAAGAAATTGGCCTGAATCGGGCTGGAGTTACGGTTGGCGAGAAAGGCCATATAGCAGTGGATATGGAATGCCGTACAAATGTGCCGCACATCTTTGCCATCGGCGACACTACACCTGGTCCGGCTCTTGCCCATCGAGCATCCAAACAGGGAATCGTGGCAGCTGAAGTGATAGGGGGGCTGCCAAGTGCCGTAGACTCACCTTATGTTCCCTATGTAATCTTCTCGGAACCACAAATAGCTGGTGTTGGTTTAAGCCGTGAAGAAGCTGAACAACAGGGATACAGCGTCAAGGTCGGCAAATTTCCGTTCAGTGCCAACGGAAGGGCGCTTGCAACGAATGAAACGGAGGGATTTGCTGAAGTAATCGTGGATGCCAATAGCCACATATTGCTCGGGATGCATATGGTAGGTGCTGATGCTTCCAACCTTATAGGTGAAGGGGTCCTTGCCCTTGAGCTGGCGGCTCGGGTCGAGGATATAGCCCTCAGCATGCATCCTCATCCAACTTTGACCGAGGGGTGGATGGAAGCGGCTGAGGCAGTTTTGGGACATGCGATTCACATCGTAAATAAATAACATAACTGGAATATGTATCATGGGGATTACCAATGTAGTCCCCGATTAGAATGTTTCATTTTAATAGAGTCAGAAACCCAATCATTGGTCCCCGTAAGGCAGGGCTATCTGCAAGTTACTCCATTTCGAAAATCTGACCCGGCGTTTGACCAAACGGGAGCCGTATTAGCCTGCAATGATTCCTCTTGTAAAACTAATGGCTTATTGATATCATTTTTACTTTGGGGAAGTATGAGAAGAGTTTTCAAGAAGGCTTTGCATCCTTCCACTCCTAAACCATAACGGTTGATGAGATAACTTATCTATTCGCCATTCAACGATTGAAATGGGTTTGATTTTTTATATGAGAAAATTATGGAATGAAGGAGGCAAATGTAATGGAGTCAAATGGTGGGTCACTGCAAAAAAAATTATTGCCGCGGCATATTAGCATGATGGCAATGGGAGGGGCAATAGGTACTGGGATTTTTAAAGGAAGTGCCGAAACCATATCGTTAGCAGGGCCAGGAGTCATATTCACTTATATTTTTGCAGGATTATTACTGCTTGTAGTCATGGGTGCTATAGCAGAAATGGCAATTGTCTATCCAAATACAAATATGAAGGGTTTCGTTCAGAAAGCATTCGGTAAGCGCTTTTCCTTCATCGTAGGCTGGATGTATTGTTTCATGTGGCTGTCCGTATGTGTCATTGAGGTAGTGGTGGCAGGAAGCTTCTTGCAGTATTGGCTCCCGGCAATCCCGCTATGGGTATTAAGTTTAGGGTGTGCGGCTTTCATCATTGGGATTAACATGATGAATGTCAAAAATTATGGTGAATTCGAATTTTGGTTTGCTGGCATCAAAATTACAATGATCATCTTATTCATCATATTGGGAGCCTGTATTTTATTTGGAGCCATCCCAAGCGGCGGATCTAATTATCTGCAAAACTTCACAGGGCATGGAGGGTTTTTCCCAAATGGGTGGATGTCCATCTTTTCGGCATTACTGATCGTCATGTTCTCGTATGGCGGTTCCGAGTTAATAGGGGTGACGGTAACGGAAGCAAAGGATGCGGAACGCATTTTACCGAAGGTCATTAAAAACTATATTTGGAGAGTCGTATTATTTTTCACCTTACCGATACTTGTAATCTGCGGTTTGATTCCATGGAACGAAATTAGCGACCAGGCAAGTCCGTTTGTACAAGTTTTGTCAATGTCAGGTTTTCAAGGATCTGCACATATCATGAATTTCATTTTGATTACGGCCGTCTTATCAGCCGCTAACTCTGGAATATATGGGTGTACCCGAATGCTGCATTCTTTAGCTGCAGAAGGGGAAGCTCCCAAGTCGTTCTCTTATGTATCAAAAAATGGCGTTCCATTGTATAGTTTGATATTAAGTGCAGTTGTATTGGTCGTCGGTTCCATGATTACTTTCGTTGCACAGGACCAGGCATTTACTCTGTTAATGGCTTTTCCGGGTTTTGTAGTATCACTTGTATGGATCAGCATCTGTTTAGCGCAGTTAAAACTTCGCAATTCATATCCCAAGGCTCCGAGTTTTAAATTGTGGGGATTTCCATATGTTACCTTGTTTACCATAATCACCTTAAGCATCATTTGTGTCACGTTCGTGTTCAGTGAACAGAATCGGATCAGTATCATTGCTTGCCTGATTGTGTTGGCTGCATTAATCTCGATTTCGATTTTTAAATTTAAAAGTGTGGATGCACAGGAAACTCCTATAATAGAAAAGGATATTGCTAAATAAATCCACGTAAAAGATACGGCATGGGCAAAGGCGTCCATGTCGTATCTTTCATTAATGATCATTGTTATACAGCAACTTCATTTCAATCGGTCATGCACCAGACGTTTTATTGATTATATGTTGTAAGGATGCTATGAATCTCTCGTTTTCAGGCGGAGTGCCGATGGTCACGCGGATCGTATTTTCATAGCCTAGCAAATGACCTGAACGGATGATGACACCCTGAATTAATAACTTCTCAAAAATGTCCCTGCCAGGCTGGTTCAATTTGACCATCAAGAAGTTGGCATGTGAAGGGAAGAATGTTAATCCCATCTTGCTTAGTTCGTTTTCTAAATATCTTCTTCCTTCCCCATTCTTACGAACACATTTCTCAACGAATGGATGGTCGTCGAGGGAAGCGAATGCCGCAGCCTGTGCTAAACGGTTGGTATTGAAGGGTTCCTTCACTTTAACTAGCTCTTGTATTATGGATGCATCCATTAAACCGTATCCAATCCTTAATGCAGCCAGGCCATAAATCTTAGAAAAGGTGCGTAAGATAACCAGATTTGAATGCATATTTAGAAGTGGCAAGGTTTCTAAATATTCTCCATCTTCGACATATTCATAGTATGCTTCATCTACGATCAGCAAAATATGTTTCGGCACCTTTTCGATAAAAGAGCGCAACTTTTCTTTTTGAACGATCGTTCCTGTTGGATTATTGGGATTACAGACAAATATCATTCTTGTTTTTTCTGTTATGGCCTCATACATACCTTGCAGGTCATGTACACCATTAATAAGAGGTATCTTTACAGGTGTGCCGCCGTCAATCAATACATTCGTTTCATACCGTGGAAATGTCACATCAGCCATGATGACTTCATCATTTTGTTGAATATAGGTTCTTGTTAACAAACGTATCACTTCATCAGAACCATTTCCCAAAATGATATGATCTTTATTGATATTCAATTTCCTTGCCAGCTTTTCAGCTAATGCCGGTGCCATACCTTCAGGATAAAAGGAGGTTTGCTCCATCTCGGTAAGCATGGCTTCTTTTGCTAGAGGTGAGTAACCGAATGGGTTCTCATTGGATGCCAATTTAACGATCGTTTCAAGACCAAGTTCACGTTGCACTTCTTCAATTGGCTTGCCGGAAACATATGGGCTAATGCTTTCAATGTTTTGTCGAACCGGGATTTTCGTAAAGGTCAATGCAGGTTCCTCCCTTTGGTAAATTCTGAATTTTCTTTTTCTATTTGATTATTTTAATGATAGAATATTAACTGGTAAAATTACATACAAAAAAGAATGTATTTATTGCTATCCATACAACATTTTAAAGAAATATATGCTTATATTCCTTCATTATGAAAGGCGGTTGCTTAATGGATGAAATAGATGTCAGGTTACTGGAACTTTTACAAAGAGATGGACGCATTACGATTAGTGAACTATCGAAGAAATTGGCTCTCAGTCGACCTAGCATCTCTGAACGGATGTATCGCCTGCAAGAAAAGGGGGTCATTGAGGGGTTCAGCGCAAGAGTTTCACCTCTGGCAATAGGAAGGGGTGTACTTGTGTTCATTCAGGTGAGTGAACTTAAGGTTCCTGTTTCCGATTTTGAAACATTGGTGAAAAATGATTTAGACATTATCGAGTGCCATCGTGTAACAGGAACAGTTGGATATTTTTTGAAAGCAGCTTTAGCTGATATGGACAGCATGAGATTACTGATAGATCGATTGATACCCTATGGACATCTTAATACATCCGTGGTTTTGACATCCCCGGTACCTTCCCGCTCCATTCTTCCAAGGATCAATGAAATGGAGGATACTAGATAAATCGATTCGTTCAAGTTATTGAAGTGTTTTGAACTAGGTCTTTTTCAGAAAGGAACGAGCAAGATGCTCGTTCCTCAGAGTGTAGAAAAAACCCTTTTCCCAAAATAACACTAAAGAAAAAGGGGTTTTTCTTCTTTTCATATAGTTGGTTGCTCGGATGGATAATACTATATATTGACGCTTATTGGGATAAAAAAACAGCTGTCGACTACAGTCTGAGAGTTCATCATTTAATTAGATGAACTCTGTATACTTATACTGTTTTAGTTCCCGATGATTAATAAATTAATCATATTTTAGTTATATTTAACTTTTATATAGGGAGCACCTACACCATATGCAGTATTTGAATAATACGTATTTATAACCTTTCCGGTAGGGCTTTTTACTACGTGTTTAAATCTCTTGAAAGTAATATCTGCCCAAACACCTAATCTACTATATTTTTTTGAATTAGCTGGGATTGTTGTAGAAACTGAGGTATTATGAGCTACGCTAACGCCCACATTATAACCACCATAACTATAAGAACCAGAAATAGTATAAGATTTTCCACGAGAAATAGTATAACTGCTTGCTTTAGCCCAAGCGTTTGTAAGAGGGTGGTAGTTTACCCATTTTTCTTTTGCTGTATTAGTAGTAATGGTTGTTGTTGTAGTTTTATGTTGCGCATGTAGGAACAATTTTTATAATTTGGCTATCTAAATAAGGACTATAGTCTTCTACTGTATCAAAAAATACTAAGGTCCCATCGTTTTTTGTTAAGCTGTACGGAGCATCAACTGTTAATTCCACATTAGCTCCTTCAATTTCAACAATAGAACCGTCTACATTTTCTGCTGAAACCTTTGCTAAATTCCAAGAACAGATTAATAAAATAAACAGACTGAAAAGGCTAAGAAGTTGAATGTAAAACTTTTTGTTATTCATCCTCATTTTAATCCTCCTTTTTTCTGAATTTTCTGCGTATGGCATACACTTTATAGTATATAATACAAATTAACTAAATGGAGGTAATATTATGAAATTATTAGCCGGTATAATAGCATTGTCTGTTTCTTTTATACTATTTATTTATTTGTATGGATTAAAAGTTGATCACTCTATTAAATACAACGGAAGTTTTTATACCTTTCCAGCAATACTATTATTGATAGCCGTATTTTGTTTTGTATCAATTATGGCGAAAAACAACAAAGATTGAACGAAAAAAGTGATTAGTAAAAAAGCCCCTAATCAAAAAGAGTAAGGGCTCAGATTGTAGAGAAAAATATACTTTCTCTACGAAATGAGGAACAAGCAAGATGCTCGTTCCTTTTTGTCGTTACTTTAAATCCATCAACGCCCCGAAATATTGCTGGGCGGTTGTAAAACAAATGAATGCCAATAGTTCAGAAATCTCTTCATCACTGAATGCCTCCTTCAATACTTGGAAAAACATTTCCTCCGTTTTTTCACGTTGCAAGAGGAATACCTCCGCAAAGGCGATTGCATAGCTTTCTTTCATATCTTCCGGCTTTAGTGGAGTTCCTTTTGCCTGACAGTATGAGCAGCCATTACCGTAGGCCAGCACCCTTCTGACGTTTTCCTTTAACTTCTTCGAAAGTTTCCCATCTGCAGATATGCAATCTGAAAGCTCCGACCATTTATGCGAAATCTCTTCAGAATGAAATAATCTTTGAAACGGACTGGATCCAATCGATGATTTTTTTATTCTTGTCATGAACATCTCCCCTTTGAGATAATCCTAATATAAAAACCCAGGAATTTTAATTCCGTTTGTAAAGTATTGCGGTTGAATAATGAATGAATGCAAAGAGAAGAAGGGAAATAATTTTAAAATGAAAATAGATGAAAAAGACCAGAGTATCCTTGCCGAATTAGCGTTGAATAGCCGAATTTCCATGAGGGAATTGGCAAAGAAAGTAAACCTCTCCGCCCCCACCGTTGCCGAACGGGTACGGCAAATGGAGTCGTTCGGGATCATTAAAGGGTATGTTGCCGAGATAGATCATAAAAAGATCGGCTTTCCGATTGAGTGTATCGTGGAAGCAACGATAAAAAATGGCGAATATGAGAAATTCAAAAAGTATATTTCCAAGGAGCCGAATGTTGACTTTTGTTATCGAATTGCCGGGCAGGCTTGCTTTATGCTTAAAATACACAGTGAGAGCCTTGAAGCAGTGGAGGAATTCATCAATCGGACCATTCCTTTTGCGGCAACCGTTACCCATGTTATTCTTTCTGAGGTAAGGCTAAGTCAGGAATAAGAAATTTTTTATTTCCCGTGAACGATTTCATCATCTGAAACGTCAAATAAGTATAAAGGTTACGGATGTGAGAGTGGTGACGATAAATGGACGAAAAAGATCTGGTTAAAGCAGCAAAAAAGGGAGATGATCAAGCGTTAGCTGAATTGTTTCAAGGTTCCTATCCTTTTCTGCTTAAATATTTACTGAAGTTGACCTTTGATCTCGAAAATGCTGAAGATTTAGCTCAGGAGACTTATTCGAAAGCAATTGAGAATCTCTCGAGGTTCAAGGGTGCTTCGAAGTTTTCCACATGGCTGATTTCCATTGCAACCCGTTTATTTTTGGATCAGAAACGGAAACAGAAGCGAGAATTCACCTGGTTAAAACAAGAGAAGACAGTACGAAAACTGAAATGGGAAACACAAAACAATAACCAAGCTTGGGATGATGTCATGGAAGCGTTGGGTCACCTACCGGATGAGTTACGTGTACCAATCATTTTGAAGCATTACTATGGTTTTTCTTACGAAGAAATAGCAAAAATAGTCAAAGTTCCAGAAGGTACCGTGAAATCACGTGTTCATAAAGGTATAAAAACAGTAAGAAAGGAGTTGAATCCGGTTGATGAAGAACCATCCCATTTATCCAAACCATTCAGGCAGTGATGATCAAGAAACAATCAGCCAAATAAATCGGAGCCTGGAAAATTTTGATGAAGCTTTTACAATTGATATCCCTCAAGCAGCTTATTTTGAACAAAAAGTTAAGATACAGCGTGAAAAACTTAAAAAAAAATGGTGGAAAGAGCTGTTTATATTTACTGTAACCGCTGCAGTCATCCTAAGTTTTCTGGTTATTGCCCTATTCCATCAACCAGAAGTGTTTCTGGCGCTCCAAGTGATGACCGTGATTTTCATTGGTCTATATACGTTTTACGTGAAAAGGAAGGTGAAGGTGAGTCATGAGCAGCCTTGAAATATATGCATTAATCGTGTGCGGGTTGATTTTACTGACCCAAAGCATTTATTTATTTATTGATGCCAGGAAGAATGGCTTCAACCAATGGATGTGGGGTATTTTAGGTTTGATTCAAGCTCCTGTTCCATTAATTTTTTATTTGATAATAAAAAGAATAAGAAAAAAGGAAGAGGATGAGCTATATGATTATCGTGACTACTAATACCGTCCCTGGTAAAGAAATTAAAGAACTGAAGGGACTTGTTAAGGGAAACTGTGTTCAATCGAAGCATATTGGGAAAGATATTCTCGCAGGATTACGGACAATAGTCGGTGGTGAAATTACTGAGTATACAGAAATGATGATGGAAGCCAGACAAAAAGCAATTGGCAGGATGGTGGATGAAGCAAAAGGAAAAGGGGCGAACGCAATTGTCGCAATGCGTCTGGAAACCTCTGCGATCATGCAAAACGCTTGTGAAATCATTGCTTACGGCACGGCAGTTCATGTTGAGTGACAAAAGGTTTGATTCATATCCTTTTGTAGTCCTTATTTTATTGAATCAACTTCACGCTATTCAGTAAAGTTGTTGGAAATGGGCAGTAGCTCCCTGGAATTTTTAATAAAATGCTACAGGCAATTTGAATGGGAGCATTCGGAATTTAATAGAGATTATTATTTACCATAAGATTATCGTTCATTGAACTTTTTTAAAACCGATTCGAAGCTATCGGACTTCGGTTTAATCGTAGTAATAATTGAAAAGGTTAAAGCGCCGGGATTTTTCCAGGCGTTTTCTTTTTGTAAAAAGTTCAGTCATGAGAAATGTGATAGAGCATAAGGAAGTCCATTAATGGGTAGAGGTAATAACAAGTGAAAATGATTTTTTGACATTGAAAAATGGGGTGTGTGTTATGGAGGAAAATGATAATTTGAAACCTGAACTAGCCAGGGAAGCAGTTAATGTAATTGAAGATGTAGCTGGAAAACATCCTGGTTATCGGCGTGTACATGCAAGGGGATATGTTTATGAGGGGGTTTTTACCCCAAACGGAAAAGCGTCCCCATTAACGGTGGCTTCGCATCTTCAGGATGAAGCCGTGCCGGCGATCATTCGGTTTTCAAATAGCTCGCCGATTCCAAGCCATCCTGATGCCATTTCCCCTGTAAAGGGCATGGCAGTCAAGTTTCAATTGCCGGATGGAGAGGTGTCAGATCTTATTACTGTGACCATTCCGTTATTCTTTGCGAAAACACCGGAAGCGTTTGTTGATATTGCTGGTTTTTTCAAATCTGCCAAAGAAGGTTTCCCAAATCTGAAAGAGCTTGCAAAAATCCTGTGGAAGTACCCTGAAAGCAAGGCAAGCCTGCAAATGCTTAAAGAAATGCGTTCTCCAGCCAGTTTCTCAACGTGTCAATATTACTCGATTCATGCATTCTATTTCATTAACGCGGAAGGAAGGCGGCAGGCCATCAAGTACGAGTGGGTACCTGATGCCGGCCTTAGTATGCTAGAAAAAAAGGATTTGGCCATGCATTCGCCAGAGTATCTGAATGAAGAAATGGAAGAGAGGCTTAAAGAAGGTCCGGTGGGCTTTAAATTGAACATACAAATAGGAGGGGAAAATGACCCGACTGACGATCCAACCACAGCTTGGCCGGAAGATAAACAGGTAATCACGATTGGGCATTTAATGATCTCCAAAAAATCGGAAGTGTGTAAAGATACTTTATTGTTTGATCCAACCAATATTCCTGAAGGAATCGAGTGCTCGGAAGACCGGATCTTGCATTTCCGCCATAGTGCGTATGCCGTTTCATATGAACGACGGATAAATAACCAATGAATGAAATCACGAAAAGGGAACCCTGCATTAAAGGGGTTCCCTTCAGACTGCTGGAAAACCTGCTTTCAGAAATCCACTCCCTTTCCCACTGTCAGACAAGCCTCATCAAAGCAAGCGTCTGTGGGGTTTCGGTTAGCCAGTTATTCGGCAGGAGTGTTGCAAATTTCCTCAATCCAGTGAGAATTGCAGTAAAAAACTTAAAGGATAAGGACTTGTTTTAAATTCATGGTTCGGGATGAGACCAATCTGAACCCCTTTTATAGTAGGTTACATTTTTCCGGATCTGAAAATGGTGTAGAGCATAAGTAGGAACATCAGGGTTGCAACGACAAATCCAATCTCGATAACCGGTATTTTCCATAGGGTCAAGGTTTCCCCGCCTATTGCAGAGCCGATAATGAGACCGACCATGATTATGCTGAATGCAAGCAGGATAATACTGAACGACAACCGGTTCGAGATTTGATCAAGCTTATGTAAAAATACTTGAAGTTCGGGAATGTTGATATCGAGCCGCAATTTCCCTTTTTTAATGATACCTGTCACTTCCTTGATATCCTTGGGCAGTTCGGCAATGGCTTCAGCAGACTCGATGAATTGATTCCAAGCGTTTTTCGCAATGTTTTTTGGATTGTAGCGTTCTTTAAAAAGCCTCTCCCCAAAAGGTTCAGCTGCCTTCATGATGCTGAAATTCGGATCTAACCCTTCGACAATGGCCTCCATGGTAAGCAGAGCCTTGCCGAGCATCGTGAATTCGGGTGGGATTTGGACTTGGTGCCGATTGGCAACAGTGAACAGGTCATTGACTGCTCCGCCTAAGCTGATTTGGCTCAATGGGATATCATAATATTTGTTTCGCAGTTCATCAATATCCCCCCTTAATGGGGCCATATCGATTTCGTCCGTCAGGAGGCCCATATCTGAAAGCGTCTTGATCAATCCATTGGTGCTTCCGCGTTTCAGGTTGATGACAAGCGAGGCGAACTGATATTTCGTTTCTTCCTCCAGACGTCCCACCATTCCGAAATCCATGAGTGCGACTACATTTCCCGGCAAAATGATGATATTGCCAGGATGGGGATCGCCGTGGTAAAAGCCATCGATCAATATTTGCTGAAGCATGGAGTTCGCTAATCTTTCCGCGATTTGCCGGCGATCATAACCTTCATCATCAAGCTGTTTATAATGATTGATCTTAATTCCTTGAATGAAATCCATCGTCAGGACCCTTTTTGTGGAATACTCCCAATGGATCCTTGGTACCTTAAACCCTTGATCACCGGTGAACTGCTTGGCAATTCTTTCCCCGTTTCGACCCTCGGAGTTATAATCGAGTTCTGCGCGGAGTGATTTAGCGAATTCATCAATCATTTTCCTGATTTGGTAGCGTCTTGCCCAAGATATGCGAGCTTCCATAAGTCTTGCCAAATCATCGAGAATTTCCAAATCCGTTTCCACTGTCGGCAGAATATCGGGCCGCTGCACTTTGATTGCTACGACTTCTTGTGAAGGAAGCCGTGCCGTATGGACCTGTCCAATTGAAGCGGTTGCCAGAGGGGTTTCATTAAATTCAAGAAAAATGTTTTCCAAAGAATCGCCCAATTCGGCTTCGACAATTTTGCGAACCTTATCAAATGGAAAGGGGGTCACTTGGTCCTGTAGCTTTTCAAGTTCGCGGACGATCTCGTCGGGAACGAAATCACGCCTCGTGCTTGCAATCTGACCAAGTTTAATGAATGTTGGTCCCAAGCTTTGTAATATCTTATGCAGCCGCTCTCCGATTGAGCGGAGGTTCAGGTTTTCATCGGGTTGGAGTTTCGATCCCGCTTTGTTCTCGGATAATCCCAGGCGATAGATGAAGTAACCGAAACCATTTTTCAAGAAGGCATTAATGATTTCCTGGTAACGATGTGCGTGTTTCAGTCGCTTGCGAAACATTCAAGTACCTCCTGTCACGATTGTAAGTTTTGGTTCTGCTTCTCCAAAATTACGATACGGCGCTCCAATTCCTGAACTTCTTCTTTAGTTGCCAAGTTTAGGCCATTGAGCGCTTGATTGACTTTGGCCTTGACGGAATCATCCAGCTGCTTTTGGGCTTGTTCCCCTTTTTCGACCCATTGCTTCAAAAGGACCTTGGAGTCTTCTTTGCTGATATCGCCTTTTTTGACAAGAGAGTCCACTGCTTTTTCAATTTGCTCTTTTGTAGCAGCGGCAGCACCTAATCCTAAAGAAAACACATTTTTTAATAAGTCCATTTTTACATTCCTCCAATATAAGTTTTTTACACCGTAAGAAAGATAATAGCGGATGCCGTTCACTCTGGTTCATTCTTGCTGTTACCATCTATCATACATCACTTTAGGGCAGCTAGAGAAATATAAGGGTCCTGCAGGTTTTTGATGATAGGAAATTGTTTGAAGTGAAGCGAATTGGATATTATGATAGGGACAAATCTGTGAAAGTGAGGGTGGAATAATGGGTTTCAAAAATAAAACGGTGATTGTAACAGGCGCTTCGAATGGTATAGGGAGAGGTGTGGCAAAGGGATATGCAGAAAGCGGCGCTTCAGTCGTTCTCGCAGATTTGGACGAGCGGGAAGGTCTTTCGTATGTGGAAGAGCTCAAAAGTAACGGTCATGAAGCCATGTTCGTCAAAACGGATGTACGCAAGGAAGCTGACATCCGTCATTTGATGGATGTAACTCTAAAAACATATAAGACCATTGATATATTAATCAATAATGCAGGAAAGGCATTATTCAAATCGCTTTATGACCTGACGATTGAGGAATGGGACGATATGATGAATACGAATTTGCGCAGTGTTTTCCTTTGTTCCCGGGCTGCGGCAGAATCGATGCGGAAAAATGAAAAGGGAGGTGCAATCATCAATTTGGCATCAACCAGAGCGATGATGTCTGAGCCTGATTCGGAATCCTATGCAGCGACAAAAGGGGGGATCAAAGCACTGACACATGCACTTGCCGCTTCTTTAGGCAAAGAGAAAATTACGGTCAATTCGATTTCGCCGGGATGGATTGAAACGCGAGATTATGAATCGCTGAGGGATAAAGATCACCAGCAGCATTTTTCCAATCGGGTTGGCAAGCCTGAAGATATTGCAAGGGCCTGTCTTTATTTGACGGCACCGGAAAATGATTTCGTTACGGGTGCGGATCTTATCGTCGATGGAGGCATGACAAGAAAAATGATGTACGAGGAGTGATCTCATTTTTTTCGATAAAGATATTGCAGTTCAGTCCCGAGTTCACGGTTGAGCAGCTGTTCCATTTCTTCAAGCTCTTTTATGCCGATTGGGCCATCGGCAGCTGTCCAGTGAATGGTATAAACAAAATAGTAATCTCTTATTTTTCGGAAAATAACAGGCGAATTCGGGAATTGATCAAAAATTGCCTTGATATTATAGCGTCTCATGTAGGACCACTTAACAAGCTGCATGTAGCTACCCATCCTTTTCAAAAGAGATCAATGACTGCCATAGTGGCAGCCATTGGTCCGGTTCTTATTTATCGTTGAATAAATTGAATAAGCCTCTAGCTACGCTGCCTTCTTCCGAGGATCCTCCATTTTGCGGCGCTGCAGCAAATACACGGCTTGCAAGCCGGCTGAATGGCAAAGATTGCACCCAGACGGTTCCGGGTCCTTTTAATGTTGCAAAGAACAAACCTTCGCCTCCGAATAAAGCGGTTTTCACGCCTTTTACAGTTTCAATATTATAATCTACCCCGCTAGTCATTGCTACTAAACATCCTGTATCGACGCGTAAGATCTCTCCAGCAGCCAATTCTTTTTTATGGATCGTGCCGCCGGCATGAACGAAGGTCATTCCATCTCCTTCAAGTTTTTGCATGATGAAGCCTTCACCGCCAAAGAAGCCTGCCCCTATCTTTCTTTGAAACTCAATTCCGACTGAAACGCCTTTCGCTGCCGCCAGGAATGCGTCTTTTTGACAAATGATTTTCCCGCCGAGCTCGCTTAAATCCATCGGAATGATTTTACCTGGATAAGGCGAGGCGAATGAAACGTGTTTTTTATCTCGTCCTTCATTCGTAAAAGCCGTCATGAAAAGACTCTCACCAGTAAGGAGCCGTTTCCCGGCACCGAATAGCTTACCCATCATTCCGCTGTCACCATTCGAAGACCCATCGCCAAAGATGGTTTCCATCTTGATTTGATCTTCCATCATCATCAAACTTCCGGCTTCGGCAATCACCGTTTCCTGAGGATCCAATTCCACTTCAACAAACTGCATGTCATCTCCATATAATTTAAAATCTATTTCATGGTTATTCATTTTCCATTCCTCCTATCAATCTTATTTTCATTGTAAAAGATAAACTCTTAACCTGCCAATATTTTTCAGTTTTCTGCTGTAATTTATATATTTTTGTTTTCACGGGTAAATCTAGTAAAATGAAGAAAGAAAAAACAGCATGACACTTAAGCTGAAATGAACCTTTTCTTAAGTGCAGGAGGAGACAGCCGTGGAGACTTACATACTATCATTGGACCAGGGAACGACAAGTTCCCGGGCCATTTTATTTAATAAAAGCGGGGAAGTTTTGCATATTGCCCAAAAGGAATTCACCCAATATTTCAGAAATCCAGGATGGGTGGAGCATAACGCCAATGAAATTTGGGGTTCCATCCTATCGGTAATCGCTTCCTGTCTATCGGAAATGAATGTAAAGCCTGAACAGATCGCTGGAATTGGCATAACGAATCAACGGGAAACGACCGTGGTATGGGATAAGGAAACAGGTCAGCCGATTCATCATGCCATCGTCTGGCAATCCCGGCAGACAAGCGTAATTTGTACGCAATTGAAGGATGAGGGCCTCGGTGACTTATTTTTGCAGAAAACCGGATTGTTAATTGATGCATATTTTTCCGGAACAAAGGTGAAATGGATTCTCGACCATGTAGATGGGGCACGGGAAAAGGCTGAAAACGGAGACTTATTGTTTGGTACGATCGATACGTGGCTGATATGGAAACTTTCGGGTGGTAAATCACATGTAACCGATTATTCGAATGCTTCAAGGACGCTGATGTATAACATTCATGATCTGAAGTGGGACGAAGAGCTGCTGGAAATCCTGCAAGTGCCGCGATCGATGCTTCCGGATGTTCGTTCTTCATCGGAGATATACGGGAAAACAGCGCCACACCATTTCTTTGGGCACGAAATCCCGATTGCCGGAGCAGCGGGAGATCAACAGGCCGCATTGTTCGGCCAAGAATGCTTTGAAAAAGGAATGGCTAAGAATACGTATGGCACCGGATGCTTCATGCTGATGAACACAGGAGAAAAGGCAGTGAAATCAGAGCATGGCCTGTTGACCACGATTGCATGGGGACTGAATGGAAAAGTCGAATATGCCTTGGAAGGAAGTATTTTTGTCGCAGGTTCGGCCATACAATGGTTAAGGGATGGACTGAAACTCTTGCATGATCCGAAAGACAGTGAAAAGTATGCTTTGCGGGTCACTTCAGCAGATGGTGTCTATGTAGTTCCCGCATTTGTTGGATTAGGTACCCCTTATTGGGATAGTGATGTCAGGGGAGCTGTATTCGGACTGACAAGGGGGACATCGAAGGAGCATTTCGTCCGGGCAACATTGGAAGCATTGGCCTACCAGACAAAAGATGTCCTTAGCGCCATGGAAGTCGATTCAGGGATTAACCTAAAGGCATTGAGGGTCGATGGAGGGGTTGTCAAAAACAACTTCTTGATGGAATTTCAAAGCGGCCTCCTGAATGTACCAGTCGAAAGACCGGTCATTAGTGAAACGACAGCGTTAGGAGCGGCGTATTTGGCTGGGCTCGCTGTCGGTTATTGGGAAAGTCAGGAAGAGATTTCAAAGCTATGGGCAGTCGATAAGAAATTCGAACCCGGGATGGAAGAACAGGAACGGAAGGATTTATATAATGGCTGGAAAAAGGCAGTTCAGGCGGCAAGGGTTTTTAAATAGAGTAAGTAAGGGTATTAATAGAGAGAGGAATACAGAACGTACAAACAAAAGGGGTGGTAATATGTTAGTTAAGGATTTCATGATAAGGGAAGTCTTTGTAGCCCGTCCTGATTTTACATTAAAGGAAATTCTGCGGATCTTAATCGAAAATAAAGTGGGCGGGGTCCCTGTTGTGGATGAACATGATAAGCTATTGGGAATGGTGACGGACGGGGATATCCTCCGTTATTTGACACCTGCTGAGGAAGCCATCATGGGGTATTTCACCTACATTACGGTTCTTCCCGGTGAAGAATTGGATGAAAAGGTTACATCCAAAATGAATGATAAAGTCTCACAAATCATTAAAAATAAAAAGATTACAAAGCTATCTCCCGAAGATCCGTTAGATGAATTGATAAAGGTCCTTTCCAAGCATCATTTCAAGAAAATCCCTGTCGTGGACAAAAATGATAAAGTCGTCGGCATCATCAGCAGGGGAGATGCACTTAGGGCCCTTTATAAGGAATTCGTTCAAAAGCTGGAATAAATGAGCATCATAAAAAGGCCTGCTCGATTACGAGCAGGCCTTTTTTGTAATCATCATTGAGTGCTTTCTACTGCCTTATCTGCATCAGATTCACCTTTTGCTCTTTTTTCCTTCAATTTAAAGTAGGCGTCCATTACGTCCCGCCCGATCCGTTTGTTTATATCATCAGAGGGCTTGCCTTGATACACCCATGGCACGACGACAGAGAATGCCACTTCCGGATTATTGTGGGGTGCATAACCTACAAGCGTCAAATTGATAGTCGGGACTGGAGCGCTATATTGATTTCTCCGCGGTCCGTCGTAAAAGGCCTCGGCAGTACCCGTTTTTGCTGCCGCACGGTAGGACTTACCGCCGAAATATTTATATGCCGTCCCGCCTGGCTCCTGTGCGACCTGTCTGAATCCTTCCTGGACACGTTGCATCCAAACGTCTTTTCCGCCTAAGTCGTTTAATACTTTAGGACTCATTGTTTTAAAAACGCTGCCCAATTCTTGGTGTTCGTTGGAAGGATTCCTGATTTCCCTGACCATATGGGGCTCAAGCCTTTTTCCGCCATTTGCAATCGTCGATACGTACTGTGCCAATTGCATAGGAGTATATGTATCATACTGCCCAATCGATAAATCCAGCAGCAATCCGTCTGTTGACATATCGACTCCTTTAAACCCTACGGATTCATTTGGCAGGTCGATGCCTGTGCGGACACCCAATCCAAATTGGGCATAATGATTCCGCATGATTGAATAAGCTTCCCGGTTGATTCCTAACGGCCGGTTAGGGATATAATGACCGCCGGCAATTTTGATTGCCGTCATGAACATATAGACATTCGACGATTTCTTTAACGCAGAGACATCGGTTACATAACCCAATTCACTATAAGATCCTTTGGGCTTAGCCCTTGCTAATTGGAGTTTTCTGTCAAAAAAAGCTGACCCTGGTGCGATCGCTCCTGTCTGAAAGCCTGTGTAGACAGTGGCTCCTTTAACAGATGACCCCATCGTATAGGATGTCGTAATGTTTCCAAGGGCGAAATCGTTCATTTCGGTCAAGCCGGTTTTACTGTTGCGGCCGTATTGCCTGCCGGCCATCGTGAGCACCTCGCCTGTATTCGGGTCCATTAAAACGACAAAGGCACGATCCAATAAGTAGGTATTTCCTTTGGCTTTCGTTTTCCGCAATTCTCTCTCGATGATTTTTTCAACCTGCTGCTGCAGCTCCATATCAATTGTAAGGACCAAGTCTTTTCCGCTTTGCCCTTCAGTGAGGGTATTCGTTTTGATTACTTCCCCTTTGCTCAGCACATTTTCAATCCGTGTCTTTTGACCGCGCAGGACATCTTCATATTGCTTTTCGATATAACTTTTTCCGACCCGGTCATTCCTGGTATAGTCTCGTGCCAGATAATAGTCGATATTTTCACTGGGAATGCCTTCTTCGGAAGAAGAGACCTTGCCAAGAACCGAACGAAGGGTCTTGTCATACTTATAGGTCCTTTCCCAATCCGTCGTTACATCCACGCCTGGCATTTCATCCAAATGTTCGCTGACCCTGGCGAATTCCTTAGTGGTGACATCTTTATTTTTCACGATCGAGGGTGCAAGGGCATAGCCGCTATTGAATTCCCGGAAGATGGCGATCACTTCCAATTCATCTTTGGTGAATTCGTTGATATCCTCATCGGTTACCCGTTCCATTTGAAGTTTGTATAAATTTTTTTGCTCTAGTTTCTTTTCGACTACTTTCTTCCTCTCGGCCTTGGTAATCAAGGCTTCGGCTTCTTTCGGATGCTTTAAAATCCAAAAATCCTTTTTATCCGGCAGGGTTACCTTTTTGGTATCTTTTTCTATCAAGGTGGCAAGGACCTCTGCCGTCTTCACCATATCGGCCGTTTTCGTATTCGGGTATTTCGTATAGGTGATGGCATTGCGTGGCTCATTATCAACGACCGGATTCAAGTTGCGGTCATACATCTTGCCACGGGGAACGGGGGTATTGGCCACATCGTTTTCCGTTCGGTCGACTTCGCGGAGGTAATCATCCCCATATACGATTTGGACGATGCCAAGCCGGATTATTAAGCTTGAAAATAAAATGAATATTAAAAAGAACATAAAGTTCAGTCGGAAAGGAATTGGGGTTTTTTTCTTTTTTTCTTTGGCCATCATTAACATTCCTTTCTAGTAAAAGTAAAAAATAAGAAAATTCCTATCTCCAATGATATATAAAATTAACTTATTTTTCTATGGTTTATCCGTAAATTTATCTATATTTCCAAAAGATTGTTCTGAAGTTAGATAATCCCTAGTAATCTTATAATTGGGAAAATTAATATAATAGATAAATAGAGGAAGAAGCGGTCCAGCGGCAATCATTAGTAGGGATGCGTGGTTGGGGTGCTCATATAAAAAAGGGGAGCATAAATCAAGGTACTTGGAAAGAAGTCTTGTACATGAACGATTAATGACTATAACCCTAATTCACTACAACGACTTAAGTACCATGATTTTATCTTGCTTCATATTTCCTAACGGGAGTTTGAGTCGTGACACTGATAACCTCTTTGAAATATCCGCATAGCTCAAGCCATTTTTCAGGGTAAATATAGTTGAAGCGTTCGATCGTTTCTAGGGAGTGAAGCACAAGGCAATCGATTTGACCCGTTTTTTTACTTTGTAAATTGAATAGAAGCTCATGCGGGATTGTGTAATAAGGGTGGATTTGATACGGATTGAGTATGACCGGGGAAATATTCTTCTCTTCCATATACTTGTCCGTCACGATCTTTTGGATTGCAAAGCTTTCATCTGTATGTAAATCCCCGATTTTGTAATTTGGGTTCAATAGTACAATGCCTCTCATTTGCTTCACCCATCCTTTTTGCTAACCATTCTTGCCAAATGGGGGAAGGGATATTCAAAGTAAGAGGCTTCATGCTAGAAAATGGCTTTCATTCCGTTAAGGGTTTTGAGATGCGTGACATTTTCGAGCACCTCGTTGGTCAGGTCCGCCCTTTTAATGATCGGTAAGCTTCGTAAATCTTCTATGAAGCTTTCATTCGTGAACCAATCAAAGGAATGGGGAGGAAAGACTAGATGATCTTTCCATGCATCATGAAGAGTGGGGCTGTAAACTTTATCATCTTTTGACGTGGATGCATCAGAGGTATATATGCTTGCCCAGTAATCCTCTCTTGAACCCGTGTGGGGAATCTCTTTTGTAAATTGGCCAACACCGCGAAAAACCACCGGATGCTGAAAAAGAAGCTCATATAATGATTTGCCCGTTTCAATACGCTGTTTCGGGTCGGCAAAGCGTTCAACGGTAAGGCCTGTCAAGGAATGAAATCCTTTTTGCTTGTTTGCATAAGGAAAAATCACTTTCATGAAGCCTAAGTATTCCTGCAATTGAAAATCAAGCCTGCGGAGGATTTCGCCATGACGGGTGCGTTTTAATATCCTTTCCTGAAGCATTCTTTGTTCATTGATGATAAGGGCCGTTGTCAAAAGGGGGGAATGGGGCTCTTCAATGAAAGATTCCCAAATCGGGGCCATGAATCTTGAAATGCGGAATACCGGTAAATACCTTCTTAGCGGAAGTTCTTTTTGTTTGGAATGTTCATATAAAAGAAGCTGGGGGAAAGCATCAGCAAATATGGCTGAATTGGCGCGCTCAAGGAACAGGAAGAATTTCTGCCGTTCCGCTCGGTCAAGGAGGTGGGTCATGATTGAACTTTTCAAGTCAGACATATGGTATCCTCCATTCCTCGAAACCATATGTGCTAAAAAGGCCCAATGGACCTCTGGATTACGATTGTAAAAGGCAAGATATGCTTGTGTTCTTGTGATATTGTTCCGGTTCAAGGCAGCCGTCACGGTTCGAATCCTTTTTATAAGAGCGGTTTCCTCAGGGAAAAAAGCTTTTGACTCATCAAAAGGCTGAAAGAGCTCTTTTTGTAAAAGGGATTTTAGCGTGACATATCTTTCAGCATCGATGATGGGTTTTGTTTTGGCAGGGTGTTTACCCAACAGCTTTTTCAAATATTGGGAGAGCATACAATCACCACGAATGTTTTTCGATCATTATATGCAGAGCCGTCAAGAAAGGGGCATTGCATTTGCAACGCCCCCAGGTGATGTCATTTTTTTTTCTTCTTTTCCCGGTACAATAAAATATAATAGACTATCCAGAAAAGAAACACAGGAATGAAGGATAAAAATCTATATTGGACCGGTACGGCAAATAAGATGAAAATGGATGATAATAAAAAGGGAACCGCCAGGAGTATATATTTTCTCCATTGCATATGCTGAACCTCCTTAGGTTACGTCATCCTATAAGAATAAAGGAATATCCATCAATAATCTAGAAAAGTCGCAATTGACAAAAATAAGCAAACGTAGTAATCTTTAAATATAAGTTAAAAATTACCATTAATTTAAAAAAAGGAGGCGAACGTCATGACTAAATCAGTTAAGCACAGTGATGTCATAATCGAATATCATACGTCCGCCTGCCCAGAGACCTTGTCTTTCTAGACAAGGGATCCGACGTGTTCATTGATCATTTTAAAGCGCAGGTTGTGGAATTTTCGCGGCCTGCGCTTTTATATGTGTTATTACGCATCTAAAAAAGCTTCCGCTAATTGGCGGGGGCTTTTTGGCATTTGGGATACAGGTGCATTAGCATCCTTTCCATATAAAAGATAGGAGGAATTTAAAATGAGACAAAAGACATTGGAAATTTTATTGAAGCCGGGAGATCCAGAAAGCGGTTAGCGAGTGAAAGATTTGACCAAAAGGGAGGGGAATTCATGTTTGCGATTTTTAAAAAGCTGTCCTGGTTCTTTAAAGAACAGTGGCAGCGTTACACCTTGGCTATTTTATTTCTATGTCTAGTGAATATCTTGGAGGTTATCCCGCCAAAACTTGTCGGGAATGCCATCGATGATATGAACAATGGCAACATGACGCAGGAAGCGGTCATGAAATACGTTATTTATTTGCTCATGGTACTGATCGGCAGTTACATATTTGGTTACTTATGGAGTTATCTGTTATTCGGCGGAGGTAACCTGGTCGAACGAAAACTAAGGTCCGGATTTATGGGCCATTTGCTGAAAATGACGCCGAGCTTTTATGAAAAAAACCGTACAGGGGATTTAATGGCAAGGGCAACCAATGATTTAAAGGCAATATCCCTCACGGCTGGTTTCGGGATATTGACCCTCGTTGACGCAGTGCTGTTCACCATAACGGTAGTAGTCATGATGGGGGCCACGATCAGCTGGCAGTTGACGATTGCGGCGGTGCTGCCGCTTCCGATCATGGCAGTGATGATGCAAATTTACGTGAAGAAAATTTACAAACGTTTTACGGATGCACAAGCAGCCTTTGGTACTTTAAATGACAAGGTCCTGGAATCCATTTCAGGTGTCCGTGTTATCCGGGCCTATGTCCAGGAACGGGAAGATGAAAAGCGGTTTGATGAAATGACCGAGGATGTATATCGCAAAAATCTAGCCGTGGCAAGAATCGATGCCCTCTTTGATCCGACGATAAGCATTATCATCGGCATCAGTTATTTAATCGGGTTGGGCTATGGCGCTTATCTTGTGTTTCAACAGGCCATAACGCTTGGCGGACTTGTTTCGTTCAATGTGTACCTAGGCATGTTAATCTGGCCGATGATCGCGGTGGGTGAACTGATCAATGTCATGCAAAGGGGAAATGCTTCACTAGATCGTGTTCAGGATACCCTTTCACATGAAGCGGATGTGAAGAATTCAGTTGGGCTGGGGAGTATTGCGAATCCGGGAAATATCCAATTCGATTCAGTGTATTTTACATACCCTTCCTCAACGGTTGTGAATCTATCCAATATTTCCGTTCAGCTTGAGCGCGGTCAAACATTGGGGATAGTGGGGAAAACAGGTAGTGGAAAAACGACATTCGTGAAGCAATTGCTGCGGGAATACCCTTTAGGAAAAGGTGAAATCGCTTTTTCAGGCATGCCGCTGGAGCAACTGACCCTTGAAGATATTCGTAAATGGATCGGCTACGTTCCACAGGACCATTTTTTATTCTCGAAGTCTGTTAGGGATAACATCTTATTCGGTAAAATGGATGCAACGGAAGATGAACTGGCTAAAGCTATCCGGCTTGCGGATTTTGAGAAGGACTTAATGATGCTGCCAAACCGTCTTGAGACACTAGTGGGTGAGAAGGGTGTCGCACTATCCGGAGGGCAAAAGCAGAGGATTTCGATTGCCAGGGCACTGATCAAAAATCCAGAAATCCTTATATTGGATGATTCCTTATCTGCTGTAGATGCAAAAACGGAGACGACGATCATCGAAAATATCCAAAATGAACGAGCAGGGAAAACGACCATCATCACAACCCATCGCTTATCAGCCGTTCAGCACGCGGACAGGATTATTGTGTTGGACAGCGGAGAGATCATCGAAGAGGGGACTCATGAGGATTTGCTGCTTAAAGATGGCTGGTATAAGGAGCAATATGAGCGACAGCAGGTTGACGAAGGGAAGGAGGTGAAGGCATGAAGGTCGTAAAGAAACTTTTTAATTATGCTGCACTTTATAAAAAATTGATCATTGGCGCACTGATCATGCTGGCACTTTCGGTAGCCGCCGATTTAACGGGTCCTTTCGTTGCCAAGAAAATCATCGATTCACATATACTTGGCATTGAATCTTCCTGGTATGAGACGGATAAAGGAAAAGATGCTGTCAAGTACGATGGAAATTGGTATAAACGGGCTGATTACTTTGCAAAAGGTGAGAAGAAAGGCAGGGAAGTCCATGTTCTGCAGGTTGGCAATCAATTTGTCTTCGTAAATGAAGCTGTCCCTATTGATGGGCGCAGAACCTTGGAGGACCAATCATTGATCATCAGGAAAGACGGGAAAGAGCAACGTTCACAAGCAGTGAAATTGACAAGTCAGGAAGTGATGGGATTTTACCAACCGGAAATCCCTCGGATCATTAAGCTTGTGGCTTTTTATTTTAGCCTTGTCATCCTTTCCTCCATTTTTCAATATGGACAGAGCTTTTATTTACAGAAAGCGGCGAACCGAATCATACAGAAGATGCGAAATGATATTTTTAAGCACATTTCCCGTTTGCCGATACGTTATTTCGATAATATGCCGGCGGGTAAAGTTGTGGCAAGGGTCACTAATGATACGGAAGCGATCCGGGAATTATATGTAACCGTGCTCGCCAACTTTTTCTCGAGTACAATTAATATCTTCGGCGTTCTAATTGCTTTGTATATTCTGGATCCACGAGTCGGTACCATTGGCACTTTACTTATTCCGATCATCGTCATCTGGACGATGGTATACCGTAAATTCGCCTCGAAATATAATCACATCATTCGGGAACGGGTCAGCGATATTAATGGGATGATCAATGAATCCATTTCTGGAATGAGCATCATTCAGGCATTTGGACGTGAAAAGGAGACGAAGCAATCTTTTGAAAACCTGAACCGGGAGCATTATTCCTATCAAAATAAAATGCTCCATTTAAATTCGTTGACGGGTGGGAACTTGATTGGCGTCATTAAGGTTTTGGCGCTAATGGCATTCGTCTGGTATTTCGGCGGGATTTCCCTTACAGCGAGTTCGGCCATTTCCTTAGGGATGATGTATGCAATTGTTGATTTGATCAGCCGCCTGCTTCATCCGCTTCATGGAATCGTCAATCAGTTCGCTAATCTTGAACAGGCGCTTGTTGCAGGGGAGCGGGCATTCAGTTTATTGGATGAGCAGGGATTGGCAGTCAGTGATGAAAACATATCCAGATACAAAGGAAACGTGCAATTCGAAAACGTTTCTTTTGGTTATAAGGATAATGAATATGTGCTAAGGGACATTTCCTTTTCCGCTAAACAAGGCGAAACGGTCGCTTTAGTTGGCCACACCGGGTCAGGAAAAAGTTCCATAATGAATTTATTGTTCCGCTTTTATGACAGCAGTGAAGGCCAAATTAAAATCGATGGCACGAATATATTGGATATCCCCCATCAAACGCTTAGGGAGCATATGGGAATCGTCCTTCAGGATCCCTATTTATTCACTGGCACCATCGCCTCCAATATCAGTCTGAATCATAAAGGCATCACAAGGGAAATGGTTGAAAAAGCATTAAGAGATGTCGGGGGGGACAAAGTGCTGAAGCATCTTCCTTTAGGGCTTGACGAACCCGTAATCGAAAAAGGCGGAACGCTGTCTTCCGGACAGCGGCAGCTAATCTCTTTTGCACGTGCTCTTGCATTCAATCCGGCCATATTGATTTTGGATGAAGCGACAGCAAGCATCGACACCGAAACCGAGGCGATTATCCAGGAGGGAATGGAAGTGCTGAAAAAAGGGAGAACGACCTTCATCATTGCACATAGACTTTCCACGATAAAAAATGCCGACCAAATTCTTGTACTGGATAAAGGGCGGATTGCAGAACTTGGTACACATGAGGAATTAATGGAACTAAAAGGGAAGTACTATCAAATGTATGAACTGCAGGCTGGTCCGCATAAAGACATGGCGGGCTGACAATTGAATAAGGTTGGATAATCAAGATTAAACTATAATGAAGGTGCCGACTGTTGGTACCTTCAAGCATAAAGATTGATAATAGTAATCATTACGTTTAAGATATACCTATACTGACGATGAGGTGATAATAGTGAAACAAGAAATTCATCCCGATTATCAACAAGTGGTATTCATGGATACCAACAGTGGGTATAAATTTTTGACAGGTTCCACTAAGACTTCCAATGAAACGATCGTTTGGGAAGACGGCCAAACGTATCCATTATTAAAAGTGGAAATCAGCTCGGATACGCACCCTTTTTTTACTGGAAAGCAGAAGTTTGCTGAAAAAGGCGGACGGGTGGATCGCTTCCTGGATAAATATAATATGAAGAAATGAGAGTCAGGCCATCGGGAAATCGATGGCCTTTTTTTATGACTGGGTAGAAAAAGAGTTAATGATGAAAGGAAAAAGGGTGCCCATAAAATATGAGGCACCCATCTTTCAATCATTTTGCAGCAATTGCTTCCCCTTTGGCAATATTGACGAGGGCCGCATCGAAGTCCTTGATTATATCGTCCGGATTTTCAAGTCCGACAGAGAGGCGGAGCAAGCTGTTCGTGATGCCTCGCTTTTCCCTTTCATCAGCAGGCATGGCAGCATGGGACATTTTGGCCGGGTAGGATAATATGGATTCGACCGCTCCCAGGCTTACGGCAAAAACAGGGAGCTCGACAGTGTTCACGAAGGAACGGAAGATTTCCTCACTTTCCAATTCAAATGACAGGACCGCACCTGCTCCAAGTGACTGGCCTTTCTGGATGGCGTGCTGTGGATGATCGGCTAGGCCGGGATAATACACTTTTTTCACCAAGGGCTGCTCCTTTAAATAGGCTGCAATCTTTTCTGCCCCTTTTTGTGAATGTTCCATTCTAACTGACAAGGTTTTCAAACCTCTCATTACAAGCCAGGCATCCTGTACACCAAGGACCGCTCCAAAGGAGTTTTGGAGCGAACCGAGTCTTGCTGCCAATTCCGGATCTTTCACGACCGCAAGCCCAGCTACCACATCACTATGTCCGGATAAAAACTTCGTCGCGCTATGAAGGACAACATCAGCGCCCAGATTCAGCGGTTTTTGCAATGCGGGTGTCAAGAATGTGTTATCAACAAAACTTAAGGCACCGGCTTTTTTTGCGATATCACATACAGCTTGAATATCGGTCACTTTAAGTAACGGATTTGAAGGCGTTTCGATGTATATGGCCTTGGTATTTGGCTGAACGGCCGCTTTGACGCTTTCAAGGTCCGTCATGTCAACGAAGGTATGCTCAATATTGAAACGGGTCAATACGCTAGTGACCATCCTGAACGTTCCGCCATATACATCTTCGGAAATGACGATATGGTCTCCGGCAGACAATAGCAGGAAGGCTGTTGAAATGGCAGCCATACCTGATGAAAAGGCAAAGCCGTGAGTGCCTTCCTCAAGATCGGCAATGATATCTTCAAGTGCTTCGCGAGTTGGGTTCCCGCTTCTGCTGTAGTCATATTTGCCGAATTGATCGATATCGGATTGATGGAAAGTCGATGCATGCTGAATGGGGACGCTCACACCGCCAGTTGCCGGATCGAATTTATGTTGATTATGAAGTAATTTCGTTTCAAAGCTAAAATCATGACCTGTCATCGTAGTGCCTCCCTTTTTACATGTGCGAATGCTTGCTGCAGGTCACCAATCAAATCATCGCTATCCTCGATGCCAACGGAGAAGCGGAGCAGGCGATTACAAACCCCATTTGCCGTTCTGACCTCAAGCGGTATATCGGCATGTGTTTGTGTGGCAGGATAGGTGATGAAGCTTTCAACCCCTCCAAGGCTTTCTGCAAAGGAAATTAATGAGAGCGATTGTAAAAATGGGTTAACAGCCGCTTCATCAATGATGCGGAAAGAAATCATGCCGCCTCTGCCGGGATACAATACATCCGTGACACAATCATGCTCCGATAAGTAATCTACAAGTATTTTGGCATTCTTTTCATGACGCTCCATCCGCAATGCCAGGGTTTTCATTCCGCGCATCAACAGCCAAGAATCAAATGGGCTCAAGACAGCTCCAGTACCATTATGATGGAAGGCAAGTGCATCACATAATTCAGCGCCGCTAGCAACGATCAGACCGGCGAGCACATCATTATGACCACCGAGATACTTGGTTGCACTGTGAATCACAATATCCGCTCCAAGCAGGATGGGTTGTTGAATAAGAGGCGTGTAAAAAGTGTTATCAACGATTAACAATAAATTATATCGTTTGGCCAATGCGGCAACGGCGCTAATGTCCGTTTGCTGCATAAGGGGGTTAGTGGGAGTTTCGATGAAGATGGCTTTCGTGTGAGGAGTGATGGCTTTTTCGATATCCTCCAAACAACAAGTGTTTACATAGTCACACTGCAATCCCCATTTTTTAAAACCTTGTTCTAACAGACGATATGTACCGCCATAAAGATCTTCGCTGACAATCCATGCATCCCCGGATTTAAAAAGGGCGAGAATGGTTGAGATGGCGGCCATTCCTGAACTGCAGGCATAACCTTGGTCTCCTTTTTCCAGATCGGCGATGGATCGCTCCAATAGCTGGCGTGTAGGGTTACCTGTCCTTGTGTAGTCGAATCCCGTCGATTGGCCAATTCCTTCGTGACGAAAGGCTGTTGAAAAGTATACCGGCGGATTGACTGTTCCTGTCGCCGTTTCGCTGCGATTTCCTAATTGAGCAAGATATGTTTCAGTTTTATACATGGTTTTCACTGCTCCTTTGAGTTATATAAAATAAAAAAAAGTCTTCTTTAAGAAGAAGACTTTGATTAAGTAAGGATGAGTCATTCTTCTTATCTTCCAAGTTCACAAACTTGTGGAATTAGCACCTTTTCATTGGTTTGAAACAAATGAAGGTTGCTGAGGTGTCATCGGGCCATTCCCTCTACCTCTCTCGATAAGAGTTTAGATTATTCAATTTCTTTTGAATTTACTATATATACAAAATACTGTCAAGGACATTTTGGGAGTGATGATGCTTAGATGTTCATGGCGAGGTCAATCGAAGCCTAGCGGTGCCTACACTTTATGTATCAAAAAAGAATATCCGAATTTTCATATAAACATGAAGGGAACATGGATTTTTCAGAAAAAATGGAAAGGGTCAGCGGGATATTTTTGCTTTAAAATAATAAAGTTTGTACAATGTATGGAGAGAAAGAATAATCCGACATTATTCATTTCATATGCAAAAGGTCTTCAATGAATAGTGCAAACATAGGAGGAGAACACATGGAATACAGAATCGAACGAGATACGATGGGTGAAGTGAAAGTTCCTGCTGATAAATATTGGGGAGCACAAACTGAGAGAAGCCGTAACAATTTCAAAATCGGTAACGAAAAAATGCCGATTGAATTAGTTCGTGCATTTGCATACGTTAAACAAGCTGCGGCAAAGGTGAACCATGATCTTGGTGATCTTTCCGAAGTTAAAAAGAATGCCATCGTCAAGATTTGCGGCGAAATCCTTGAAGGTACACTTGATGAACATTTCCCTCTTGTAGTTTGGCAAACTGGAAGCGGCACGCAAAGTAATATGAACGTGAATGAAGTGGTCGCTAACAAAGGGAATGAATGGTTAAAAGAAAATGGTGAATCGAAAACCCTTCACCCGAATGATGATGTAAACAAGGCTCAAAGCTCAAATGATACGTTCCCGACCGCCATGCATATTGCAGCCTTTATGGAAGTCGCTGAAAAATTGGTTCCTGCCATCAAAGCCCTTCGTGATACATTCGATACAAAAGAAAAAGAATTTTGGGATGTCGTGAAAATCGGCCGGACACATCTTCAAGATGCTACACCATTAACATTAGGACAAGAAATTTCCGGTTGGAAAGCGATGCTCGATAAAGATTTGGCAATGATTGAGGAAAGCAGCCAAAAATTATTGAACCTTGCTCTAGGCGGAACGGCTGTAGGAACCGGAATCAATACAAAGAAAGAATTCCCGGGACTTTCTGCCAAACAAATTGCCGCGGATACAGGATATCCTTTTGTCACATCTGATAATAAGTTCCATGCATTGACTAGCCATAACGAAATCGTCTACGCACACGGTGCTTTGAAAGCATTGGCGGCGGATTTAATGAAAATTGCGAACGATGTCAGATGGCTCGCAAGTGGTCCAAGAAGCGGAATCGGCGAAATAGCCATTCCGGAAAACGAGCCGGGCAGCTCCATCATGCCAGGTAAAGTCAATCCAACACAAAGTGAAGCGCTTACCATGATTGCAACACAAATCGTGGGTAACGATGCTACAATTGGCTTTGCAGCAAGCCAAGGTAACTTTGAATTGAATGTATTCAAACCAGTCATCATCTATAACTTCCTGCAAACGGTCAAATTATTGACGGAAGGCATTCATTCATTCAACGACAATTGTGCGGTGGGCATCACTGCAAATGGAGATAAAATCAAAGAAAATGTAGAACGTTCCCTTATGTTGGTAACAGCATTGAACCCGCATATCGGTTATGAAAAAGCAGCCAAGATCGCCAAAACGGCATTCAAGGACAACTCTACTTTAAAAGAAGCGGCGTTGAAATTGGAGTTCCTGACGGAAGATGAATTCAAAGCATGGGTCGATCCTGCTAACATGGTTAATAAATAATTGCATAGAAGTGCCCTCCCTCTGGTATTAGGGAGGGTGTTTCCATGTGTTAAAATAATGGAATCGACAAATACTGAAATCATAAGTATTGGGAACAGGAGGAAAAACAATGTCTATATGCCCGCTTTGCAACGGTTTGAGAAAAATTCATGTGAAATGCCCGGAATGCGGCAGTGATCTTGAGGATAAAGGGAAATTCATGGACTACGCTGATGATTATAGTGCTTATATGGATATCGACATACTTAAAGAAAACGACGGATACCCTCAATCCCTTCAAAAAGGCCAATGCCCGCATCTCATGAAATGCCCTGAATGCGGACATGATGAAGTGGTATTGGTCCAGGAATGAATCTATCGTTTTATTTGAATAAACGTAAAAAGACCCAATATGAATGGGTCTTTTTATGTTTAATTGGCAGATAACTTCATGCTTTCCTGCATCTGTTCATCTTCTTCAACTAAAATGCGATGTTCAGTTCCTTTATCAAAAAAGTGTGCTTTATTCATGTCGAGGGCAAGTTCGATCTTTTCCCCTGCCTGAATAATATTCTTGGCATCGACCCGTGCTACGAAGTCCTGCCCCTCTAATGTGGAGTAGAGCATGATCTCCGCGCCCATGAGTTCGGCTACATCAATTTGGGTCGTGAATGTTGTGTTAGGGGACTTCGTGAAGTAAGCTCCTTCATTATGGAAATCCTCAGGACGGATGCCAAGGATTACATCTTTTCCGACATATCCTTGATCACGCAGCATTTTCATTTTAAATTCAGGTATTTCAAGCGTTTGTTCGCCTATTTTAATTGTGCCTTCTTTTAATGTTCCGGTAAAGAAGTTCATGGCAGGCGATCCGATAAAGCCGCCGACGAAAACATTTATAGGTTTCTCATAAACGTCCTTTGGGGCACCGACCTGTTGGATGATACCATCTTTCATTACAACAAGACGTGTCGCCATGGTCATTGCCTCTGTTTGGTCATGCGTGACATATATCGTTGTGGTGTCGAGCCGTTTATGCAGTTTAGCGATTTCCGCACGCATTTGAACCCGCAGCTTTGCGTCGAGATTGGATAATGGCTCATCCATCAAGAAAACTTTTGCGTCCCTTACAATTGCGCGACCGAGAGCCACACGCTGGCGCTGACCACCTGAAAGCGCTTTAGGTTTCCTGTTAAGCAGCTCTTCAAGTCCGAGAATCCTTGCCGCTTCATTGACCCTTTGCTTGATTTCCGCTTTTGGCGTTTTCCTCAGCTTTAATCCGAATGCCATATTGTCAAAGACGGTCATATGAGGATATAAGGCATAGTTCTGGAAAACCATCGCAATATCACGATCTTTAGGAGGGACATCATTGACTCGCTTGCCGTCTATGTATAAATCCCCTTGGGAAATGTCCTCCAGTCCGGCAATCATCCTTAATGTCGTTGATTTGCCGCAACCGGAAGGTCCCACAAAAACGATGAATTCCTTATCGGCAACACGAAGGTTGAAGTCTTTAACAGCCGTCACCTTTTTATCATAAATCTTGAATATATGATCTAACACTAACTCTGCCATGAAAAATCCCCCTTTTAAACTCCTGATTACTTGTACCAATTAGCTATAGTCTAAGCTATCGGTTTAGAAAAAAGTATGGGCACATTGCACAAAAAAAGGATGTTATTACCTCTTTGTAATGGAAATTAATCATTCAGCAGAAATATCAAGTACGCAGTAAGGGCATGACTGAAGTTTCTAATATCGAGACCAGTTCTTTCAGAGAATTTATCGATTCGGTATTGTAAGCTGTTTCGATGTATATAAAGCTGTTTGGCGGCATAGGTGGCATTGGAATTACATTCGATATACGTTTTAACTGTTTTGATAAGCTCAGTATCCTGCTGGGTCTTACCAAGAATTTCATTGATATACCACTGTGCATTCTTAAAGGATGGATCATTTATTAATGAATGAGGGATGATGTCTGCCAAATCAGTCACCTTTAGATCCGGCAGATGCACCTGTGCCAAATCAAAACTCCTTTTCTCCTGGACCCAGTGATGGTGTAGGTCTTGATTTACAGGGTGAAAGCGTCCCGTGAACATACGGGTCTTTACATAAAAATCACTTTCAAGCGTGGAAGAAATGGCGATTAGTTCTTTATTTGATAATGGTTCATCCTTGTCGGTTTCAATTAAGACTCCTGCCGTTTCATTTTCCCAGATAATAGCTGCGTCAGATGGAACGAAAGCGAGGAAGGCCTCTTCAAAATCGGAGTTGGAAAAATCAGCATGAGTCAGCTTGAAATGAAGGAATCGAACATTCTCCCAGCTCGTTAAAGGCAATGGTGCATTCGGTTCGGATAAAAAATTTTTCCATGATGAGTCTGGATGTGCATTGAGGTTATTTGGGTTTATGGAAGGAGCAAAAAGCAGTTCCAATAAACGGATTTCCTCGGCTGTGATTTCTGAACGGGGAATGCCAAGTATACTTCTGGAGTCTTCGAACCAAACATATTCAGAAATATCATCAGTATCCTTTTTATTGGTAAGAGCGTTCGGGAATTTTTGTTTAAGATTTTCAAGCATCGGTTCCACCTTCTTTCTCCCTTTCCATATCATTATAGCGAAAAAGAATAAAGTTCAAAAGATTAGGATATTGCTAGTTTTTCCGAAAGGGAAATAAAAGAAAAGTTGCAAGTATTATTAATGTTAGGAAAGGGTATTGCGTATGCTTTATGGAATATCGTTAAAAGGAGGAGATCTTATGAACATTTTAATATTGGGCGGTACACGCTTTTTAGGCAGGTATTTAGCAAAAGCTGCAATAGGGAAAGGGCAT
Source organism: Peribacillus frigoritolerans (assembly GCF_040250305.1). Lineage (NCBI taxonomy): Bacteria > Bacillati > Bacillota > Bacilli > Caryophanales > Bacillaceae > Peribacillus > Peribacillus frigoritolerans. The sequence goes on from NZ_CP158190.1 coordinate 1,270,684, forward strand.
GATGTTACACTTTTTAACCGTGGAAGCGATCCTTATGTCTTTCCCGAAATAGAACAGTTAAAAGGGGACCGCGACGGGAATTTGGAAATATTGAAAGGAAGACAGTGGGATGCAGTCATTGACACATCAGGATTTATCCCTCGAACTGTATCGAAATCCTGTAGATTGCTTAATCAAGTTAAACATTATACATATATTTCAAGCATCTCAGTTTACAGTGATCCGACCGAGCCAGGAATTGATGAAAATGGAGAAGTTCATACACTAAATGAAGATAAAGCAGAAGAGATCACCCGTGGAACTGCTGGACCGATATACGGTGAATATTATGGACCGTTAAAATCATTAAGCGAAAAAGCAGCTGAAAAACAACTGCCGGGGAAAGTCCTGTCAATTCGCGCCGGGCAAATAGTGGGTCCATATGATTACACTGACAGATTGCCGTACTGGCTTAAAAGGATAGCGGAAGGGGGAGAAATTTTATCTCCTGGACGCCCTGGACGTCCAATCCAAGTTATCGATGCAAGGGACTTGGCCCAATGGATCATCCAAATGATAGAAAAAAGCATGACAGGTACGTATAATGCCGTTGGCCCAGATTACACACTGACTATGGGGCAATTACTTGAAGGCTGCAAAAAGGTAACAGGAAGTAACGCTGATTTTACATGGGTATCTGAAAAATTTTTAAATGACAATAAAGTAGAGCCGTGGGGAGAAATGCCTTTATGGATACCAGAAGAATTTCCTTTACCTGGAGGAAAGGAACCTTTGAATGGGTTCTTGGCTGTCGATAACGGTAAAGCCATCAATAATGGACTAACATTCCGTCCCTTATCAGAAACTCTCGAAGATATATGGAATTGGGAAAAGTGCCGTCCGGAATCTGCTGATAGAAAAGCAGGCATTCACAGACAACATGAAAGTGATCTCCTTGGATTATGGAAACAGACAGTAGGTTGAAACCTTCTTTTATTATTTTTAAATAAACAATGTGAAGGAAATAAAAAAAACGATGGGGTAAAAACCCCATCGTTTTTTAGTCTATGGATCTGCTTGCATGTTTTGCGAGGATTTCAAGGTTTTCCATGGCGGCTGCCACTTTTTCCTTGTTGATATCAGGGAAAAGAAGATGGATGTCTTCACCTTCTTTGACAGAGTGGGCTGCAATTTGTTGAAGTTCCGCCTTATGTTCAAACGTCAGGCCAATATCAAGCAATGTCATCGGCAGTTTAAGCACCTGGTAGATTGGCAGCAATTGTTTGATTTCCGAGAATTTCCCTTCTAACACAAGCTGGACTAAAATGCCATATGCCACTTTTTCCCCGTGAAGTAAATGATGCGCTTCCGTGATGGTAGTCATGCCATTATGAATGGAGTGGGCACCGGCAACGCGCAGGTACTGGCCGCCAAAGCCGCCAACTAGACCGCTGGTGATGATATTCGTTTCAATTACACGCTGCAGCGCATCTGTCCATTTACCCTTTTCCAAATCAGCTAGGGCTTCCTCGCCATATGTCAATAAAACTTCCTGGCATTGCCTTGCGGCTATATGGGCCATTTCAATACAAACGGACTTCGTGGCAAGCTTTTCGACGAGTGCATTGCCCTCGTACCATTTCGCCAATGTATCGCCGATTCCCGCACGTAAATAGTTAATCGGCGAATTAAGGAGAATTCCCGGTTCAATAAATAACATCCAAGCGCTTTTTTCATGAATATCATAGCGAACATATGAACCATTATCATCATAAATGACACTCAACGGTGTCCAGGCAGCGCAGGTGGAAGCCAAGGTTGGAATGAGGATGATTTCCTTTTGAAGCAAGTTTCCGGCCGATTTGACGAGGTCGAGCAACTTACCGCCGCCAATGCCGATTAATGCATCCGCACCATGTTCTAGAGCAGCCTTCTTGACGCGTTCAATTTCCGGGTCACTGCATTCCCCGCCGTATGTGAAAAAGATCTTCTCAATATTTTCTAAGGAAGGAAAAAAGGGTTCAGCAACTTTCCATGATTTTCTTCCATGAATAACGAGCACTTTACGAATGTTGCCATTACTCAGTTTTGCTTCCAGGTTTTCAAGGACATTAGCTTTACAGGCATAATAAGCGGGGCCGCTGCGGACCTCCAGTAAGGTATTCATATTCGTTCTCCTTAATGAAAGGCCTGTTCCCGGTAAAGGGGAAGCAGGCCTCGATTATTTGATCAATTCATCCAGTCTGGTTTTCCGAAACCGGCAAATTTGTCATCGATCACTTTTTCAAACTGGTCGGATTCCACTACTGATTTAATATCCTTGGCAAATTGAGCGTCTACATCTTTTGTATTCACTGCAACAACGTTTCGATACATATCCGGCATTTTTTCTAAAACAAGGGCATCCTGGAGCTCCATTTTCGCTGCAAGAGCGAAGTTTCCAGGGACCGCCGATAGGTCAACACTGTCTGTTGCACGGGGCAACTGAGCGGATTCCAATGGTTTTAGTTGGATGTTTTTTGGATTTTTCGTTACATCCTTTTCAGATATTTTTAAAGGATCGACATCTGGATCGACTTCAAGCAACCCTTCATCCACAAGCACTTTTAGTGCACGTGCGAGGTTAACCGGATCATTGGGCACTGCAAGGGATGTACCGTCTTTTATTTCTTTCAATGATTTATACTTGTTCGAATATATGCCCATAGGTGCTGTTGGAACTATGATAAGGTCGGAAAGCTTTAAATCATTTTCTTTAGCGAAGTTATCCATGTACACTTTATGCTGGAAAAGGTTGGCGTCGATCGAGTTGTTGCCGAGCGACTTATTCGGCTGGATATAGTCGGTGAATTCGACGATCTCTATTTTGTATCCGAGATCTTCCAGACCTGGTTTGATGGCCTCCTTAACCATATCGGCGTACGGCCCGGTAGTAGCCCCGATCTTCAATTCTTTTTTGTCTTCAGTACTTGGGGATGCATCATCGCTCCCGCAAGCTGCCAAGCCAAGTGCAAGTGCACAGATTGATAATAACGAAGCTATTTTCTTCATTTGAAATTCCTCCTGAGTAATGAAATGTATTGAATCATTGAAAAAATGACTGATCCTATCGTTTATTAACCATGTATGAGACTTTGTCACCAACCATTTGAATGAGTTGCACAAGGCAGATCAGCACGACGATCGTCGTGATCATGACTGTGTTGTCATAACGGTAATATCCGTACCGGATGGCCAGGTCGCCAATTCCGCCTCCGCCGATTGTGCCTGCCATTGCTGAGTAACCGATAAGCGAAATGGTCGTTAATGTCAGTCCTTGAATGATTCCCGGTTTTGCCTCTGGAAGAAGTACATCCTTAATGATCATCCATGGAGTGGCACCTACGGCTATTGCAGCTTCAATCACTCCTCTGTCTATTTCACGTAATGCCGTTTCAACAATCCTTGCAAAAAAAGGTATTGCGGATACGGAAAGGGAAACAGAAGCCGCTCTTGGCCCTATCGTCGATCCCGTAAGCAGGTCCGTTAAAGGAAGGAGGGCGACCAAGAGAATGATGAACGGGATTGAACGGACAATATTGACAGCGAAACCGAGAGATCGATTCACGATGCTATTTTCAAAAAATAAATTCCTGGTTGTCGTAAACAGCAATACTCCAAGCGGTAAACCGATCAGCAGGGCTACTGCAAGAGAAACGCCGACCATATAAATCGTTTCAAGAAAGGCTTTATTAAGATCAGGTAAAATATTCACGATGGGATTAAGCAGTGACATGTTTTAACACCTCCACAGAACTGGATCGATTTTTTATATATTCCAATGCCGAATGAATTTGGGCGGCATCGCCAATTAGCTCGATGATTAAAATGCCTAAAGGAACATCCTGGATATACTCAATTTTACCGTGTAAAATATTACCCTTTACTGCATGGGATTGGAGAGTATCCGAAAGAATCGACTCACCGGCGGTTTGCCCTTCGAATTGAATTTTAATAATGGTACCTTCACTTTCTTCAATCAAGTGCGAAGGGAGTTCGAAATCCAGTACACTGCTAATGAATTGCTTCGTTAACTCCTGCTTAGGCTGTGAAAATATTTCATAAACGGGTCCTTCTTCAATTACCCGGCCATCCTGCATGACAGCGACTCGGTGGCATAGTTCTTTGACCACTTCCATTTCATGTGTAATCAACACGATGGTGATACCAAGCTCACTGCTTATCTTTTTCAATAACTGTAAAATCGCTTTTGTAGTTGTTGGATCAAGGGCTGAAGTCGCTTCATCACATAATAGTACAGTGGGGTCATTTGCTAAGGCTCGAGCTATGCCGACCCGTTGCTTCTGTCCACCGCTAAGCTGTGCCGGATAGACATCTTTCTTATCGCTGAGCCCTACGATTTCCAACAATTCCAATACACGTAACCTGATTGCGTCCTTCGATCGATGCGCCGCCTTTAAGGCGAAAGCGACATTTTCATAAACGGTTTTTGAACTGACCAGGGAAAAATGCTGGAATATCATTCCGATTTTTTGGCGTTGCTTACGAAGCTCTTTACTTGATAAAGAGGTTAAATCAATGCCGTCGATGATGATATTCCCACCTGTCGGTCGTTCAAGCAAATTCAAGCAGCGGAGTAATGAGCTTTTTCCAGCTCCGCTGTAGCCGACAATTCCATATACTTCGCCAGTTTGGATGGTCAAAGATACGTTATCCACTCCGATAACTCGGTTTTTCTTCGAGACGTATTCCTTTCGGACTGAACGGATTTCAATCATGAGCTTTCCCCCTTAAACATTAAAAAAGCTGCCTCTATCATTCAGAAAGAGGCAGCGAAATCATATCTCGTCTTATCTTTCAGAATTCAATCATTCTGCAGGAATTGGCACCGTTCCCTAAGGGCGGTTGCCGGACATCACAGGGCCTGATCCCTCCGTCACTCTTGATAAGTAATTTATTATTTTAGAATATTTCAAGTTTTATAATATAATCTATATTATTTGTAAAATCCGACAATGTCAATCGTTTCTTTGATTTTTTTTGTCGTTAAATTTGGTACAGTCCTTTAAAACGATTCATGGAAAAAGGGCTATTATGCAATAATCCAGCATTTACATCCAGGCTATTTATTCCAATATTTCCTTGTCAAAAAGGTAAAGTGGTACTACATTTATTATAGTAAAGTTAAAAAAAGGAAGGTAAAACTATTTTTGTACAATGATGGGGAGGCAATTGAATGATAGAAATTAAGTCGATAAATGATGTGGTTTGTGTGCACGGGACTCCTGGCGGGAACAAGTCGGGGATGAGTGTTAATGTTTTTTTAACGGATGGACTATTGATAGATACTGGCGCACAGATTTTATTGGAAGAGCTTATTCCGTTCTATGAGTCCGCAGACTTCGACTCAGTGGCCCTGACTCACTATCATGAAGACCATACGGGGGGCGCTGCCTGGATACAGGAACATAAAAAGGTGCCGCTTTTCATTCACCCGATGTCGGTTGAGGTTTGTGCAAGGGATGCTGTATATCCTGAATATCGCAAAATTTTCTGGGGGAAGAGAGACGCCTTTAAAGCTGAGCCGCTAGGGGAGGCCATTCATTCACGCACCCAAACGTGGGAGCCGATTTTTACCCCCGGCCATGCGAAGGACCATATGGTGTATTTGAATCACAGTAATGGCATGCTCTTTTCAGGAGACCTTTTCGTAACACCAAAGACAAAGCTTGTCTTACGGGAAGAGTCTGTCCCGGTCATCATCGATTCCATAAAAAGATTACTTCAATATGACTTCGGGGAAGTGTTTTGCTGCCATGCTGGGCATGTCCCTGATGGGAAGGAAATGTTCGGGAAAAAGCTGGATTATTTGGAAAACCTCCAAGGTGAAATTTTACGCTTGCATTCTCAAGGGCTGACCGTACATGAAATCCAGCAGGTCGTTTTACCGAATCGCTATCCCCTTATCGAGATATCTGGGCATGAATGGGATTCAGAGCATATCATTACATCGATATTAAACGAAAATATTTTGAGTGCAAGGGAGAATCGAACTATTTGAATGTTAACGGTCTGACTGATATAAAGGAGAGCTCTCCATAAGAGAGCCCACATAATTCATTTATTGATATTGGGATCTGTTTCATCATAAAAATCATGTGCTTCTTCGATGTTCTGAAGGTCAGCGACTTCATACACATTTCCGCCCGCCATTCCTTCATTGATGATACGGTCGATATCAAGGTAAACGGAGTCCTTGCCATCATATTCGGTATCCTTCAAAAATGTCATTTTTTCTTTATCCAAAATAAATCCCTCCTAGCCTTTTCTTTAGTTTAGGCAAAGGAGTTTTTTTTATTCTGTTTAGGGATTTCATGAATGTAAAGGCGGTTCATTCATATACATGGAAGATCATTAAATCATGTATCATGCTTTTGAGTTTGGCTTCATCTGTTTCGGAAGGCGGATTGGCTGTCCACTCGATGGATCCATCTTTATGATACAAGGCTTGGATTGCCTGCTTGTTGAAATAAAAGGAAATTTTCCATCCTGGCAGATTCTTATGCAGTGGTGCCCATTGAAAATGAGTAATCATATGTATTACCTCCATATATACAGTTTCTCATTTAATTATAATGGAAAACGGCAGCTGGAGGTGTTATTTAATTGTCAGGCTGGGGAAAGTTAATTCAATAAAAAGATTTTTTAAATGCAAAAGCCTGTTTGTTTCAATTTCCTCCTCATCGAATTGCATGGGCTTTGAGTTCACTTCGTATATGAAGAGCGAGCCTGATTCGTCTTCCCCTATATCCATGGAAAACTCTCCGAGAAATCCGATTTTTTTTGATAGTATCTCTCCGCTTTTTTGGGCGATTTTCGCTAATTTTCGATTCAGGCTTCTTGATTGCAGGACTTGATAAGGAAAAATCTTACCCCCTTGGGGAGTGTGGGTGGTGATTTCCTGGGTTTGTGACATCCTTACCGCTTTGCCGGTCACTTTATAAAAACCTTTTTCATAATGGACCAGAATCCGGTAATCATAACGATGTCCAAAAAGTTTTTTTGGTATGATCGCCTGTTGAGCAAGGTAGCTCCTTTTTAATAGCTCCCTTTTTTTTGTTTCCCAGAATGACGTGAAATCCGGGAAGGACTCACTATGCTTTAAGCTATTGAACAATAGTGTATCATCATCATTTTTGATTATGGTATAAATGCCTTTACCTTGGCTTCCTTTGCAGGGTTTAAGGTATATATGCCTGTAGGTCTCCAGGAAAGCATCAAGGCAGCCGCTGTTTCGCAAGACCATGGTGGGCGGGAGGTGATTGGTGAGGGATCCTTCTTCCAACAATGCTTCGAACATCACATATTTATCTATGAAACAGGGGTTGAAAAGATTCATTGGGTATTCTTTAAAATATTTGATGAGTTGTTGGAATTCCCCTGACGCCTCATAGCTCCTCGAGGGGATTCGGTTATAGACGATGTCAGGGAAGGGCACTTTACATTCGATCCACTTGTTTGAAATGGAGGAAAAAACATACCCTCTCATCGATTCGGAATGAAGGGCATTTCCTGTGAATACATACGCCAATATTCCATGTTTCAATAAATATAGTGATAGGTCCCGAAAAAGGGTCAGGTTTCCACCCAAACCTGATTCCTTTTTGGGATTGGAAACAGTCAGTATGCCGACAGCAAGCATCCGGTTACCTGGAAATATGGTGATTGGAATTAGGGGTTGATTCGTATGTTCCTTATTATAGCTGATTACCTCTTCGGTAGAGCCGGCGAAAAGTTCCGCATTCTCTTGATTGTGGTACCAATTTTCAGTGGGGATATCGTAAAAAATGTTCATCGCGGCACACTGATTGATTTCGTAATCGTCTGTTCCGTAAGATAAATGGCGTAATCAAGGCTAAGCTTTCTGGTCAGCAATTCGAAATCCTTGAGTTTTGGATGGGAGAAGATGGAACGTCCCGGTTTGGAATTGGCTTCAAACATCCAAACCTGCCCTTTTTTATCCAAGCCAAAATCAAATCCTATTTCTGCAACGATTCCGTCCAAGTTCTTTTCTATACTGTCACTTAAAATCAGTGCGGCTTCCGATAGCTTACGTTCGACTTCTTTCGCCTCATCGTCATCTCCAAACAGTTCGGCAACCGTTTTGATCACACCCCCGCTTTTAATATGGGTCGTGACGCTGCCGGCACCGGCGATTTTTGCGGCGATAGCGGTTACCTGCCATTTTCCATTACTGTCCTTGTTCGTATGGACCCGGAAATCCACTGGGCGTTTTTCAGATCGAATTAATGGGATGCCCTGCTGCACGATAAGATTCTCAAGCGGCCGGTCGTGAAAAATATGTTTAACGATGGATTCCAGTGTGGAAAACTTTTGCAGTTTATTTTCTTTTGCTTCATTTGTATAGCGGCAATAGTAAACATTCTCATGCTTATCATAAAGAATTTGGTGAATCCCTAGGCCGAGGCTGCCGTGAATGGGCTTTATATAAACTTGCCGGTAATGGGAAAGAAGGGTTTCCACCACGGACATGGATTGAAATGGATACGTTTCCGGCAAATATGGCAGTGCCCGCTCATCTGCGCATAACCTTTCATTTACATCCCATTTATTGAAAAAACCAGGATTATACCATGGAATGGTATATTCTTTTTGAAATTTCTGCTTCACTTCTTTAGGTCCATCGCGGTTTTCCGTCAACCGATTTGGGAGACGGTCATAGATGACATTAGGAAAAGGAAATTCATTAATGTGCCAGTCATCGTTATCAAACACATAACCTTTGATCGTCTCCTCATCCCAATTGATTACATTCTCCCCAAAAACAAAGGGGATACAGCCTGTGGTCCTGCTAAGCGAAAGGAGCTTTGCGAAAAATTCCGATCTCTCGCCTAATGGTTTGTTTGAAATGCCGGTGAAGCCTGATGAAAAGATTCCGACCAGCGGTCCGATATGAATGCTCTTGCCGTATATGAATAAATGAAGGGGAATATCGGTATGATCGAATATTAGAGATTCCGCTAGACTTTCCGAAAGGACGATTGATTGATTGACGGCCGGGTTTTGTTTGACGATGGCAGGACATGAATGTCGTCCGAAGTAAATTAATTCAATCTCTGCCAAATCCCCAAGATCGGAAGGGTAGTAGAGAACATTGCCGGGAATAGAGGCAATTTCGGCAGGATAAGTCTTTCTCACTTTCTATTCACCTGCTTTCTGAAGATGTTCGGCTAAATACTGGCTATATTGAAACGGTGCGCGATGAATATCATTCATGGTCTCCGGCTGTAGTGCCTGAATGATTTTCCTTCCGGGCTTCGAGTTAATGTCCATTATCCAGATTTGGCCTTTTTTATCGATGCCTATATCGATCCCCAACTCGAATAACCTTTCAAAGACAGCTTCGGCTTCTGCGGGCAGGGTGCGAAGGATATGCTGAATCTTTTGTTCGACGGCAATCGAAATCGTTTCCGGGTTTCTTTTGATGAAATTATCCAATGAAATGGCTTCCCCGCCTGTGGCAAGATTTGAGGTGATTCCGTCCTTTTGTCCCGTACGAATTCCGCGGCCACGTTCCATCCATTGATTCTTCTCGTTTTTTTGAAGTAAAATCCGTAAATCGAATGGCTCGTTATTTTGGTTGCAAAGTTCCAAATATGGCTGGCAGAGGTAACGGTATCGATTTAATAAATGCTGCAGCCATTTGTTAAGCTGAGATTTGGAGGAGAATTGGCGGTCATATTTGGTGCCCTTTTTCGTCATGGATACCAAGGTGCCGTCTTCGTTTTTTGAAAGAAGATAGATCCCTGTACCGCCTGCACCGAATTCAGGTTTGATGATGATTTTATCCAGGCGTTCCAAATGACCGTTAATATCTTCCGGTGTCGTCACTTGTACGGTCTCTGGAAAAAATGCCTGTAGGTGTGGATGGTTTTTTAGGATTTGATACACCTCCCACTTACCAGGAAGGCCCAGCCCCAAGAAATTCGAGTTATCTTTTAACCAATCGATTTTGTGCCGCGTTTCCGTTGACTCACGGACTAATCCGTGAAAACAGCGATCATAAACAAAATCAGGTATATCAAAAGATGCGGCGATCCAAGTTTCGTTCTCGTCATCAAAACGCTCGCCGCGGACTTTTTTCAGATCCATATCAATATTTTCCGGTGAGAATTTACAAACTTTCATATTAAATGATTTTGCGGTTTTGGCTATTTCGGTGAAGTAGTTGTTTTCATGTGTATCCGACGCGGCCATTAATCCTATTAACACGTGCTAGCAACTCCTTTTATGGATGGTTTTCGCGGTTAAGGGCAAGCATGAAATCTATGATGGATTTTACTGATGGACGAAAGGTTTCATAGTTGCCTTGAAATTTTTTCGAAGGTTTTGAATTCACTTCGATGATCCATGGATGGGTATCGGTATCCAGTGCTAAATCGATCCCTAGCTCACCGAATGAATCATCATGGTTTTCGACCAAGGCCTGGGCAGTGTTTTTAGCCAGCCGTACGAGCTTTTGATATATGCGGCTGGCGTCCTGAAGGTCAAATGCTTCCTTTAGAAAATCCGGCCCATTTTTCATCAAGCCGCCTTGTGCAAGATTGGAAACGATAGTGCCAGGGTCCCCAATCCGGGCAACCATTGATGAAACTTTCCATTCAAGCAGATCGTTCCGGTGAAGAAGTATGCGGAAATCAACTTTTCTCTGCTCTGTTTCGAATAGGGAAATCCCTTTTTGAAGAATGAAGGATTGTTTTCTGGAAAACCTTTTTAAGGTTTCGTACAACTTTTCATCCGTATCAGCAAAATGCACTTCCTGGAGATTTCCGGATTGCTCGATTTTCCATTTTCCAGCTACTTGCATTAATCTGCAAATATTCCTGCCTTGGCTGCCTGATGCGGGTTTAAAGTAGATTACCGAATGCTTTTCTATAAACCTCAAGAAAGATTCCTTTTCGTTAAAAAGTATCGTCTCCGGCAAATTTGGCAACAGCTCATCTTCTAAGATTAGCAGCTCATGTACATCATGTTTGGAGAGGAACCTTCCATTGAACATCGGTATCGACCGTTCCTCCAGTTCAGTTTTAAACAGCTTGAAAGAATGAGATTCCTCAAGTTTGCGCGAATGTATCCGGTTATAAAATACATCAGGAATGGGGAGGGACAAGGTTTGCCAGCCATCTTGCCCAGGCAGGTAGCCTTCCACAACTCCTTCTTGAAGAGACTGCAATTTTACTAAATAGAAGGGGATGCCCTGCTGATTACAATATGATTTCATTTCCTGATAAAATTTTTCCATCTCGCCGAATGTCCCGTCTTGCAAGGGAGTCTGGTTCATGAGTGAAGCGAAGAACGGACCTATTTTAATTGACCTTCCTTCCGCATGGTATGAGACGGAGATTGGATCGGAAAAAACGGGTAAGGTTAAAGTTTGGTTCATATCATATGAAAGTTTCAATGTAGGCTGGGATGACGGGAATGGCTGGACAAGTACCGGGACCGAACGGCATCCAGCCATGATCGTTACGGGTTCTCCAAATTGAAGGCCCCATTCCTCAAATAGTTTTTCTTCGATAAACAGTAGCGCCTTCTTTCGCGTCTCTGCGGGATTTACCGTAATGAAAACTTTCTGATGGTTAAGGTTCATAATAATTCCCCGTTTGCACTAAGTTTAATATCCTTTAATAATTAAATGATGGGCAAATGTGGATAACACATTCTATGTTCTTTTAATTAGAAGGTGTCATCAAGCCTCTATTTAAAGCAATAAAAAGAGAAATTTCATGGAGTTTTGGTTAAGGGTACTGTATGTTCGTTTTGGTTGCTGTAATAGGTGGCTTCACTAAATTATTAGCTATCACAATGCTGTTCAGACTTTATAAACCAATCTATATTTTCGGGAAACAGCTGCCGTTGACACCAGGTTGATTCCGAAGCGGCAGGATGAGTTAGCCAAATTGGTGTTGATCATTTAATCACGCCAGAGAGCATTCAAAGTAAAGTCATCAGATGCCTCTATACAGAATATGAAAATTTTCGTGAAGGCAGAAGTAAAGAAAGCATTGTCCACGGAAAAAAGTACTGCTCAAATGCTTGATCAACTGGGAATGAAGAATTCTTCATTTACGTTAGAACAAAGATTACAAACATGCTTTCTTGGTAAATATGAAACATGGTCGGAAGAGATACGATTAACAATTGATTAACGAAAAACGTCTGAAATGATGCCTGTCGCTTCGATCATGAATAAGCCGGTTCGAGAATGGACTGCCAATTTCTCGGACACCATTTCCCGGCTTGAGGAAATGGTCGCTTCCATCACTAAGAAGGAATTGTCGATGATCACCTACCTTGGGGCTTTGCTTGGTGGAATCATCGGTTTATTTCAAGGTTTTGTAACTGTTTTAATAGGATGACGTGTAATTCGCAATCGGATTTGTTATAGTGGAAAAGGTGTAGGAATACAATGATTACCGGGAGGGGAAATAAATGAGTAACGTATATGATGCAGCGTATGAAATGGAAAAGGCAATTAGGGCAAGTAATGAATATGCCGATTTGCAACGCTTATATGATCTTGTCAATTCTGATGAAGCAACAAAAGGAATGTTTGAAAACTTCCGTAATCTGCAGATGTCATTGCAGCAAAAGCAAATGATGGGACAGGAGATTGCACCGGAAGAGGTTGAGCAAGCACAAAAGACGGTACAGCTTGTCCAACAAAACCCAACCATTTCACAATTGATGGAAGCTGAACAACGGATGAGCATGGTCATCGCGGACCTCAATAAAATTATCATGAAGCCGCTTGAAGATTTATATGGCTTGCCTGAACAACAGCAATAAGCAGTTAAAGACTCCCTTCCATAATGGTTGGGGGTTTTTTTGTTTCCTGAAAGCACCATGCATGGGTCGTCAACCACAATTTGTTCTATTCCCGAAATTTTAGTCATAAATTTGGAAAGAGGATACTACAGATGGGGGAGATCAGCATGGTATATCGACTACTTGCGGTCAATATCGACGGGACATTGCTCCAGTCGAATGGCCGTTTAAATAAATCGACTAAAGAAGCAATAGATTATGTTCACCAAAAAGGTGTCCATGTTGCACTTGTGACGTCAAGAAATTATCACTCAGCAAAAAAAGTGGCCAAAGCCCTAAAAATAAATCCGATGATCGTCGCTCAGCAAGGAGCCTTTGTCGGAGCTTCCATAGAAAAGCCGATAATGGTAAAAAGAATATCAGAAGAACTGACTGCAGAGCTCGTGCAAATGCTTGAAAAGACCACGTGCCAAATATTGCTCATTCATGAGAAATACTCGCTGGGCAATCGGGTGAACCTCCCGGAGAATTTGCTTGGTAAATCGGTTATGTATTTGAATGATCAAAATATTTATGCTCAAAATTATGTGGATGATATCAGTGAAGAGCTCATTGATCAGCCGATGGCCCCGACGAAGATGGACATTATATTTCCAGAAAAAAGTGCTAGAAATGATATGTTGAAATTGATAAAGGAAATGTTCCCTGAGGTGGATGCAATCTTACATCCAGGACATAAGCTGACAATCGTTCCGAAGGGTGTTTCTAAATGGAGCGGTGTATTGTATTTAGCTGACCATTTAGAAGTGAAAAGAACGGAAATCGTCTCGATTGGAGATGGATTGGATGATATTGAGATGATTGCCGGTTCTGGTCTGGGAGTTGCCATGGGCAATGCGGATGAGGAAGTAAGGAAAGTGGCAAAATGGGTGACGCGCTCCAATGATCAAGATGGTGTTGCCTATATGCTGAGGGAATTCTTCCGGAAACAGCATCCAATCGATTTTTTACAAAAGATGAATATGCTTAAATGAATGGTGGGGCTCCTTTTTATAGAAGGGGCCCCATTCAGATAATGCCGCTTTTTAGGCCTGTTATATTTCATAAATAATTATAAGCTTCTTTCCATAAGCTAAAGGAAAATCAGTAATGGAAAGGAAGAATTCAATGGGTGTAATCAATGCAAAAGAAGTGCAAGTCGGTGACGAAGTGTTTGTGATTTATAATAATCCCCACGTTCCTACTGTTTCGAATATAAGGGCGGCGGAAATCGTTCCGCATCCAAAAGATCCCAATGCAGTTGCCTTGTTCCTGAACGATACATTTCATACGATTGAGGACGATGATGCTTTGTTCACTTCGGAAGCCGCAGCGGAAAAAGCATACAGTGATTATATGGATAACCAAATGACTTAAAGGGACGTTCACTTCGCATGAACAGATGAAAGCCTTCGCTTATAGAGCGGGGGCTCTTTTTGATTAAATTCACGAGTATTTGCTGCAAACTCACGAGTAAATGCACCAAACTCACGAGTAAAAGCTGCAAACTCACGAGTAAAAGCGCCAAACTCACGAGTAAAAGCGCCAAACTCACGAGTATTAGCTCCGAATTCACGAGTGGATGCTCGAACTCACGATAAAAGCTCAAAGTTCACGAGTATTTGCTCCCAAATCACGAATAAACGCTGCAAACTCACGAGTAAACGCACCCATACTCACATGTCAGAAGCCATTAGTGATTAAAACAGCCTATTTGACTGTGAAAAATAAAAAAATGCCACTCCTATTTCAAGAAATACAGAGTGACAGTTATTTATGATCTAATCTCAGTTATTGGATTGGATTAATAGTTTCATTGCGTGAATTTGTCCAATATGATTGGCTTCATGGAGCACTACAAAATTAATGAATTCCCCCACTGTTTCCATTCCGTTGAAAGGCTGTGCTGTTTTTTCAGTCAATCGTTCCTCCGGAATTTCAAGAAGTCGATCAAGTTGTTCATGCAGTTGTTGCTTTAATACTTCAACGGTAGGTACGTCCCCAGTCCAGTCCGCTGGTTTTGAACCATATCCGAATAGTTGGCTGTAATTCGCTGGCAATTCACTATTGGAGTTCAATAAAAATTTTTCGGCTGTAGTAAGGACATGTCCAAGGTGCCAATGGATTGTATTATTAAAACCTTCAGGCTGTACATCCATAAACTCTGGTTTGATTCCATCGATTTCTTTTAAAAGATTGCCGCGCATGACCGTTAGCTGATTTTTTACATAATTCATTTTACATTCCCCTTTCAATCTTGTTTTTTTCTAAACGCTATCCCATGAAATTATAGCAAGGATAATTCAATATTATCAAATTTTAGCTAAGCCATTTCACAAAGGAAAGGATTATCAATTTAAAAGGGTTTATACTGTCGGCTTATAATCGGATTAAATGCAATATAAGCGAGTATAAGCTTTTGATGAAATGGAAGGCTGCATCAACTATTTTCTGTATGGTTTGGTTGACAGGCCCAAGGGATACAAGGGGTCAAGAACTCTTAAGCCAAAAGCTTTAGTTTTTTTGTTAAGAAATCAATAAACATTCCTATTACTCTTTTGCGTGGAGAAGTATAATGAAATATATTGGATAATTAATCCAATGAGGTATAAGGAGATGACAGTAATGAAAAGGACACAGCTGCTTGTTGCACTTAGCCTATTATCAATAACGTTAGCTTCAGGCTGTACAACAAAGCAAGAACATATTTCCGTTCAAAAATATGAAGGTAAACACTACAAATTCGAAGCATATAAAGAAAAGATAGAAATGGGGAAAACAGTAAAAACAAAAGAAATAGTAAAGAATGCAGATTGGGAAGAATTCGCGTTGGCGGAAGATCATCCTGAGGCGGACTTCATCTTTTATTTTAATGATGAGAAAAACGAAGGTAGACTAACCGTATATTATGTTTGGGTCAATCCTGATGAAAATATTGTAGAAATGACGAAGGATGAACATAGTCAGTATGTACAGTTAAATAGAAAAGATTCAAAAATCATATTAAGACTGCTGCATAAATGAAATGCCTCCAGACAGAGTTATTTAAAAAGTGTAATGGTTGGAATCGAGGCATTAAAAAAAGAACTAAACCCTTAATCTCTTCCTGTTTTATACAAATATCTATACATGTTTGACAAAAAGGCGAAAGAATCCGGACTTCCAAACAAGTCCGGGTTCTTTCATTCTGCTCAGGCTGAATCAGTCTTCTTATTCGTTGTCCTCAATAGTGGCATGGTGCAGCAACGAAAGGAGCCGCCGGACTTGATGATTTCGCTTATATCGACTTCGATGACTTTGTATCCGCGTTCACGAAGCTGACTATTTACCTGTTTATTACATGGTAGACTGAATAATTTTTTATTCCCAATCGAAAGCACGTTGGTTCCTAATGTGAATTGTTCTTCTTTAGTCACTTCGATCATGTCATAACGTGAAGCTAATAGATCCATCTCTTTTTTTGTAAAGGACTCTGGAAAAATAAGCGCCTCTGTCGGTGATATGATATTGAAAACACAATCTAAATGAAGGAATGTTTCAATGAAAGGAACCGCGATGACATCGTATTCCGGTAATAAGGTTTGAAGATGCTTGACGGATGTTTCATCCGTTCTTTCACTGATTCCAATATAGATGGTCTTCCCGTCAATAAGGACATCCCCGCCCTCAATATGATTTTTGAGGAGGTTGAAATATGAGATGCCATTCGTTTCGAGCCAGGATTTCAATATTAGTTCTTCACCCTGCCTGATACCTGTTGCCAACTCAGCCACATAAACGGTATTGCCAAGAGTGAAACCGATATCCCTCGTGAAAACTTGTTCTGGATATGTAAATTGAGGCGTAAGTTTTATGACTTCAATTCCTTCATGTTCAAGAGCCTTTGTAAATTGGGCGTGCTGCTTCAAGGCTAGTGCTTGATCGATATTTTCCTCTTGAAACTCTTTTTGTGTTTCGTTGATGATCTCCCGGATTTCCATATAACGAGGTTCGCAGACGATAACCCGTGATAGCTTTGAATATTCACTCGCGCAATAAGCTTCTAGTTCTTCGTTTATTTTGTTTACCATAAATGAGCTCCCTCTAAATATAATTGTATCTTTACTATTTCCTCTTTTTTCTAGAAAGAAACATAAAAAATATGTCATGGAACTCATCACTAAATTTAGATGGTTTAAAAAACCTTTCAGATTCCGCTCTTAATAAATGATTCCGTTATATACCGGTTAGATCTTTTTCTATTTGAGCGAGTTGGCCCTACAGTTTTTTTATGTTTGCGCTTGATTTCAGAAATCCGCTCCCTTTCCGCCGACTGCCTGCCAAGCCTTATCAAAGCAAGCGTCTGTGGGGTCTCGGCCAGCCAGTAATTCGGTAGGATTGTCGCAAATTTCTTCAATCCAATAAGGGTTTCATTAAACAATAAATAACGATAAATAGCGAGATTGCCTGCATGTTTTTATTTATAAAAATTTCAGTTGATTTCAGAAATCCGCTTCCTTTCCGAATCCCGTTTTTGTCGTCAAACTGATAGGATCTGGTTTAGCCTTTTTTTTGAAATATCATCAGGCTAAACCCAAATTCAAAATAATCGTAAAAGGCACCTAGGGATAAAGGATTATTTTTTTTCTGGTCGAATATATAATGAGGATGCTTTTAATATAAGGGGGAGATTGTAATGATGGATACTCCATTGATCATGACTCAAATCATTGAGAGAGCTGAAAAATATTTTCCGAAGAAAGAGGTAGTTTCGCGTACGGATGGTGGAATTCACACATTTACATATGCAGAGATTGCTGAACGTACAAGAAGGCTGACCAGTAATCTTGAAAAATTCGGCATTCAAACAGGTGACCGTATTGGAACACTTGCCTGGAACCATCATCGGCATTTAGAAGCATATTTTGCGATTCCTTGTCATGGTGCTGTCCTTCATACAATCAATATGCGTCTGTCTCCTCAACATGTTTCTTATATCGTCAATAGTGCGGAGGATCGATTACTATTGATAGACCCGGATGTCATTCCCCTCTTGGAAGCAATTAAAGATGAGTTAACGACAGTGGAAGGGTATATCATTATGACGGATAAAGAGGAGCTGCCTGATACGACCCTTTCACCCATTTATCATTATGAAAGATTATTAGCAGAAGGGAATCCGAAACAGCCATTCATTCAAACCTTGGATGAAAATGCGCCTGCCGGCATATGTTATACTTCCGCCACGACCGGGAATCCGAAAGGTGTGGTTTATTCACATCGCGGAATTTTGCTGCATGCGATTGCACTGGGGCTTGCCGATTCCACAGCAATAAGCGAACGTGATGTGGCCCTTCCTGTCGTGCCCATGTTTCATGTAAACGCTTGGGGCATGCCTTTTGCCAGTGTTTGGTTTGGAACGAAGATGGTTTTGCCGGGACCCTATTTCACCCCGAAGATTTTGGCTGAGCTTATAGAAACGGAGAAGGTTACAATCGCAGCAGGGGTGCCGACGATATGGCTGGGCTTATTGAAGGAGCTGGAAGAAGGCAGCCATGATACGAGCAGCATTCGTGCTGTTCTATGCGGAGGGTCGGCTGCTCCGAAAAGCATGATTAAAACCTTTGAACAAAAGTATGGGATACCATTCCTGCATGCCTATGGAATGACTGAAACGAGCCCGCTTGTTTTTGTTTCGAAACCAAAAAGCTATCAGGAAGACCTCCCTGAAGAAGAACTTTATGAGTTGAAGGCCAAGCAGGGCCTTGTTTCGCCAATGATAGAAATTAAAGTGATCGGTCAGGACGGCGAAGTGAAACCAGATGGAAAGGAAATGGGCGAATTGCTGATCAGGGGTCCTTGGATAGCGAATGAGTATTTTAAGGATGAGCGGTCAGAGGATACGTTTAAAGATGGCTGGCTGTATACGGGGGATGTTGTCACGATTGATGAAGAAGGGTTCGTCAAAATCGTTGACCGGACGAAAGATTTGATAAAAAGCGGCGGTGAGTGGATTTCTTCCGTAGATATAGAGAATGCATTAATGGCCCATGAAGGAATCTTCGAGGCGGCGGTAATTGCAGTGCCTCACGAAAAATGGCAGGAACGGCCGATCGCCTGTGTTGTCTTGAAGGAGGCATACAAGGGGCAAGTGTCCCAGGAAGACATCATCGGATTTTTAATGCCGCAGTTTGCAAAATGGTGGCTGCCGGATGAAGTGGTCTTTTTGGATGAAATCCCGAAAACGGGTGTTGGGAAGTTCTTGAAAAGGGCATTGCGTGATCAGCTTCAGGATAAATATATCAATAAATAATGCTGGGTTTGTATAATTGTAACTTTTCCCCCTATTCTGATAATGGGGAGGGATATATAATAGAGTCATAGAACGAAAGAGGAGGAAATAAATTGAGTATTGAATCGACATCACCTGCAGGCACTGTTTTAGTCACATATTCGGACAGGACGGCCACTGTTGCAATGAACCGTCCAGAGGCCATGAATGCTTTAAATCCGAAAATGCTGCATGACTTTATTCATGCCTTGAAGGAAGTAAGTGAGAATGATGATGTGGATGTCGTCATTTTAAAAGGGAATGGGAAAGCATTTTCCGCAGGTGGTGACATTAAGATGATGCTCTCGCCTGGAAAAGAAAACGCTTTCGATGAACTGATGGATGGAATCAGTGAATTGGTGACCACTCTATACTTCATGCCTAAATTGACCATCAGTGCCATTCATGGTGCAGCTGCAGGGCTTGGGTTAAGTATAGCTCTTGCAACCGATCATCTTATTGCCGATTCAGAAAGTAAGGTTGCGATGAATTTTATCGGGATTGGATTAATCCCCGATGGCGGCGGACACTTCTTCCTTGAACGTCGTCTTGGTGAAGTGGGTGCAAAAGAACTAATCTGGGAAGGTAAAGTGCTTACTGCGCTTGAAGCAAAAGAAAAGGGCCTCATTCATGAAGTGGCTGACGGAACCTTGGAACATGCGGTAGAGAAGAAAGTGCAATCATGGCTGCAAAGCCCGGTTCAGGCCATGATTAAAACGAAAAAAATCCTTAGTGAAAAAAATCGCCCGCTATTGATTAAGATCCTTGAGATTGAAAAAGCTGCCCAGATGAAAATGCGCGAAACAGCGGACCACCAAGAGGGAATAAAAGCATTCGTGGAAAAAAGGAAACCGAACTTCATCGGAAAATGAATGAAAAAGGCCGTCACGTTATCGTGACGGCCCTTTTTATATAAGGAAACTAGATCATATTTTTAGTGTTTGCGCTTCCATTTTCAATCAGCGATGAAAAAGCAATAAAGCGCCTGAAGGTGATGTGCAGCGATGTGTTTGATCTTGATAGTTTTTTTCCTTCAATAGATTTTGTCCCAATTCTTTAGCTTGTTCATCATTCTCGGCTGTAAATGATTCATCCAATAGTTTTTCCCCTGACGGTTCAAAAACGGTTAATTTGTATATTCTGCTCATTTTCAAAAACTCCCTTATCAAAAATGTTATTGTCTTAGGAACTGTTATAAAAATTTTATCATTATCTGTCAATTTTGACTATTATTATGTGAGGGAAATGTATTAAGACAGGGAATATTGATAAGTAGCTGAATATCTTGAAAAACGATGGAAAATAACTATACCGAACTAACTTCAAAACAAAACCTATTTATACTAGAGGAATTCTCTCTTTAAAATGAAAAATCATAAATGATATAATAAACCTGAGTAAAAGTGCATCTAGGAAGTGTATGGATCGAAGGGGGATTTTTTGAATGACGGTAAAAATCGTTAATAATATCACTGAATTGATAGGAGATACACCTGTTGTAAGGATTAATCATTTAACGGCGGAGGGTGACGCTGAAGTATTTGTGAAACTTGAATATTTCAATCCGAGCCGCAGTGTAAAGGATCGGGCTGCATTCAACTTAATTAGGCAGGCTGAACTGGACGGCATCATTCAATCCGGGGCCACGATCATAGAACCAACATCAGGTAATACAGGTATTGGGCTTGCTATGAATGCCGCTGCAAAGGGGTATCGGGCGATTATGGTCATGCCGGATAATATGTCGAAAGAAAGAATCAACATCTTAAAGGCATACGGAGCGGAAGTTGTCCTCACCCCTGCATCAGAGCGGATGCCGGGAGCCATTCGTAAAGCTGAGGAACTAGCCGCAGAAATTCCTAATAGCTTTATTCCGCAGCAATTCGAAAACCAAGCAAATCCTGATATTCACAGAGTGACGACAGCAGTCGAGATTCTAGATCAGATGGATGGCAACCTGGATGTGTTTGTCGCTACTGCCGGAACGGGAGGAACGATAACCGGTACAGGTGAAGCTTTAAAAGAACATCTGCCGGATTTAAGGGTTGTAGTTGTCGAGCCTAAGGGTTCCCCAGTTCTTTCCGGCGGAAAGCCTGGTCCTCATAAGTTAGTGGGTACGAGCCCTGGATTTATCCCCACCATCTTAAATACAGAGGTATTTGATGAAATCGTTCAAGCGGCTGATGAAGATGCAATATCCACCATGAAGGATCTGGCTTCGAAGGAAGGGATATTGATTGGACCTTCAGGAGGTGCCTCTGTCTGGACTGCCCTGCAGGAAGCCCGTCGTCTTGGAAGTGGAAAACGAGTATTATGCATTGCACCGGATAATGGTGAACGCTATTTAAGTATGGATATTTTTGAATGATGAAAAAGACCGAATGCCGTGCATGAAACAATGTTCACGCCATTCGGTCTTTTTCCTGTTGAATTTGCCCATACTGCATGATGACGTATTAAAATAATAATGTATGGGAAAGTATGTTCTGTTCATGTTAAAATTAAATGTGAAATGTTGATAGAAATCGAGGTGACACTTATGAGCGGTGTGAGGTTCATTCATGCGGCGGATCTCCATCTGGATAGTCCCTTTTCGGGGTTGAAGGATATGCCGTCAACTATATTAAAGGAATTAAGGGAAGCTCCTTTTAAAGCTTTTCAAACTATCATTAATGAAGCAATTTCCCTTCAGGTTGACTTTATCGTGTTATCGGGGGATCTATTTGACGGGGAGAATCGGAGTCTCAGGACACAGGTCCGCTTTCGGACGGAAATGGAAAAACTCCAGCAGCATCAGATCCCTGCCTATATCATTCATGGTAACCATGATCATCTC
The DNA here is from genome assembly GCF_040250305.1 of Peribacillus frigoritolerans. NCBI lineage: Bacteria > Bacillati > Bacillota > Bacilli > Caryophanales > Bacillaceae > Peribacillus > Peribacillus frigoritolerans. The sequence goes on from NZ_CP158190.1 coordinate 1,292,697, forward strand.
AGCGGCTCATGGATTACTGTGGAGCTGCCGGATAATGTCCACGTATTTTCAGGGCAAACCGAAGTGAAACGGTTTGAAAAAATCGATGGGACGACTGTCCACCTTTATGGGTTCAGTTATCCGCGCCGTCACGTAAGGGAGAGAATGATCGAAACCTACATAAAAGCTGAAGGGGCCGATTATCATATAGGTCTGCTTCATGGGAATTTGGAAGGCAATTCCGAACATAGCCCATACGCCCCTTTTTCATTGAAGGAACTAGCTGCCAAAGATTTCGATTACTGGGCATTAGGCCATATTCATAAGCATCAGGTGGTTTCAGAAGATCCGCTAGTGATATACCCAGGAAATATTCAAGGCAGGAACAGAAAGGAGTCTGGCATTAAAGGGTGCCTGCTCGTCGAATTCGACGGGGACATGAAGCGTCATTCCTTTATTGAAACTTCTGAAGTGATATGGGAAAGCGATACAATTGAAATAACCGCGGATGGTGGATTTGATGCCCTGTTCAAGCAATGCAGGGAAGTAATTGAACGGAAGGGCATCGATGGGAGAAGCTTTCTTTTGGAATTGAAGCTGGATGCAGGAGACGCAGCAGGCCCTTCCGGGGAATATCTTGAAGAATTGACCCGGATCTTGCAGGACGAGGACCAAGGGGAATCGTTTGTCTGGGTGTATAAAATCAAAGTCATCCAGTCGATGCCGATGATTAGGTCAAATGAAACATTATTGCCATTTATGGCTGAGGTATCAATGCTTGCATCTGAATTCGATGATACGGATGCTGCTCTGGCCCCGCTTTATATTCATCCGGGTGCAAGAAGGTTTCTTGATACAATAGAGCCAAAAGAGCAGAGGGAACTTGTGGATGAAGCGGAAAGATGGCTTTTGCACGTTTTTGATGCGAATAAATGAGTGTAGGGAGGAGGAACGGGTTTGATTATTAAAGACCTCCATGTTTATGGTTACGGTAAACTGGAAAATCAGCGTTTTCCTGAATTGGGACAGCTGCAGATTTTCTTTGGGGAAAATGAATCGGGCAAGTCAACCATCATGTCCTTCATTCATAGTATGCTGTTTGGTTTTCCGACAAAGGTTCAAAACGAACCGCGTTACGAGCCCAAAATGCATGCCAAATATGGGGGAAGGCTCAGTCTCATAACAAAAAAAGATGGGGAAATCGTTATTGAACGTGTGAAGGGAAAAGCTACTGGCGATGTAAAATTGACCTTCGAGGATGGAAGGGTCGGCGGCGAGGAAGAATTGAATGAGATTCTCCATGGCGTTGATAAAAACTATTACCAAGCCATTTTTTCTTTCGACCTTCAAGGGCTGCAGGGATTACATACACTAAGTGAAGGTACCATGAGTAAATATCTGCTTTCAGCTGGGCTGATCGGGAATGATAAACTTCTTGAAGCCGAAACGAAATTGCAAAAAGAGCTCGATTCAAGGTTCAAGCCATCAGGCCAAAAACCTTTACTGAATGTGAGATTGAAAGAACTTAAGGAATTGCAGAAAAAGGTGAAAGCATCAGAAGAAGAACAGCAGTCGTATACGGCATTACTTCAGGAAGAAGCAAAACTTAAGGAGGAGCTCTACAAAGTCACGGAAGATATTCAAGAGATTGAAGAAAACCTTGTTGACGTGAGCACTTTTTTGCGAATTAAACCCTTGGTTGAAGAACAGGGGGAACTTGAGGCCGAAATAAGTGAAATTCCGGAAGTGAGTTTTCCTGTTGATGGCTTAAAAAGGCTTGAACAGCTACAGGCAGTTGGAATGCCCATGAAAGCTCAACTTGCGGCATTGATCGAGAAAAAGGACAAACTTGAGGAAAGACTCACGGAAATCGAAATCAATCCGTTCATCAAGGAGCATAAAGAGCAAATTGAACATGCAATCGATCAAGGAACTATGCTTGAGAAGCTCGAGCTGGATATGAGAAAAGCGGAACACGAAAGGCAGTTGGAAGAAAAGAATATCGAAAAGGTGAAGCAGGAATTATTCTTGGATGTTTCTGATGATGAAATAAGAAAACTGGATATCAGTACATTCATGAAGGAAAAGGTGAAAAGGGCCGAGAGGGAAAAGCATCAACTCCAAAATGATAAGAAGCAGCTTGATGAGAAATATGAACTGCAAAAGGGAAGTCTGGAAACGACAGAAGCCCGCTTGAAGGAGATACAGGCCCAGTTAATGCCAGATGAAAAAAGAATCGAGCTGGAGTCCTTATACAACAAGCAGAATAACATCGAATTTGAAGCAGCACAATCGCTTATTCTTGATGAACAAATACTTGAACTTGAAAAGCAATTGGCATTACAGAGGAAGAAGGAAGCGGATAATCGCAAACGTTCACATATCCTGAATGGCAGTTTATTAGTACTTCTTTGTTTAGGTGCGATCGGAAGTTATTTCAGTGAACAGATGTTGTTGGGGATGATACTTCTAGCCGTGGCTGTTCTGTTTGCGGTATCCAGGTATCTTTTTAAAGGTGATGATATATTGTCCGGGTATATCAGGCAATTGGATGAGATGAAAAGGAAAAGGGCCGCAATTGGGACTGAGACCAATAGAGGGAGTGAAGGAGAGTCGATGGGTCGGCTGCTTGAACTGGACCAACGTCTCCAAAGGCGTTTTGAAAGTGAAAGTTTCAAATATGAAGAAAGGGAGGAAGCGTTTGAATCGACCATTCAGGAATATGCCGATTGGGAAGCTAGAAGGGACCGGTTGGATAAAGAATTGAGGAGCATCTTAAGCGATTGGGGTCTGTCTTATCCCGGAATGGAAATCAATCTTGAATCTGTATTTGAACATCTAGAGAAATGGAAGGAAGCCGTTGATAGGAAATATGAAACAATCAAGAGGCATAATTTTCTGCAGGCAGAATTTGAGGGTAAATCAAAGGCTTTATTTCATTTTGCACACAGCCTTGATTTTGAACCATCCACATGGCGGGAAGCGATTGGCCTATTGAAGCGGGAATTGAATAAAGCGGTTGAATTCTCCGTTCAACTAACGCAATGGATGCAGGAACGAAGTCGTTTGACGAACGAAATTGAGCAGCTGACGATGGAAAATGGCTATCTTGATGCAGAAATGGAAATTCTTTTTAAGTTAGCGAAGGTCAAGGACGAGGAAGAATTCAGGCATGCCGCTGCATTGTTCGAAAAGAAAATCACTTTACAAAAACAGCTTGATTTGATTACCATTCAAATTGGGCAATCCAGAATGCTGCCTGATCAAATCCAAACTTACTTAAAACAGGGGATCAATACTTATACATTTGAAAATATAGAACGGAAACGGAAGGATTCTATAAAGGCGAAATCCCTTTTGTTAGAGAAGCGGGCGGATGCGAAGCATAAGATAAAACAGCTTGAAGTTTCAGGGATTTATGATGATTTACTTCATCGTTTTTATGAAGAAAAAGCTGCTTTTAACGAAGAGGCGAAGGAATGGGCGAAATTGGCAATAGCCAAAAGCTTATTGAATAAAACATTGGACCGATATAAAAGGGAACGCCTACCGAAGGTGATCGCTGATGCCGAGCGGCACTTTTCCTTTTTAACGAATGGGAGCTATCGTAAAATCATCCTTGATCAGTCGGGAGAAGGAATTTGGGTACAGCGCAATGATGGTTTGAGTTTCAGGGTTGAAGAGGTCAGCCGCGGGACAGCAGAGCAAATTTATGTTTCCCTAAGGCTCGCTCTTGCTGATCATACTTTTGAAAATGATTCATTCCCTCTCATCATTGATGATAGTTTCGTCAATTTTGATGCGGAAAGGACAAAACGGATGCTCGAGTTATTGAAAAAAGTTTCGGAAAAGCGGCAAATTTTATTTTTTACTTGTCACCGATATATAATGGAGTACTTTAGCGAAAATCAAGTGATTCGTCTATCCAGCCCCGTATTGCGCCAGGATATGAATGATTTGATCATCCCTGAAATATAATGGGTTTTAAACTATAGATAAAGAGAGTGAAGTCATTGAATATGAATGAGTTTGTAAGCCACCATGATTCTTCTTTGAAGTTAATCATCGAAAAGGAGTTTCCCGGTAAACGATGTGTTGGGGGAAAATATTCTGCCAAAGGACATAGCATCACTTTATATGAGAGAGATATCGAAATTCAGTGTGAACGCTCCCTAGGCTCGCTTGCAAGGCTTGAGGAATATACATGGGTGATCCTCACGCATGAGATGGGCCACGCATCAGACCCCGATCTTGCTGTGCTTAGTGAGGAGCTACACAGTACAGGAAAATCAGAAATCCTTTATCAAATAGAGGTCAATGCATGGAATATTGCAGAAGGATTAATTCCTTTTATCGATCAGGATTTATTTACCTTCATTAGGGATGAATCCTTGGCACATTGTACAAATCGACTGCTGGTCGGTTAAAAAGCTCTCCATATGGAGGGCTTTTTTATTTTCCGCTAAATGGAGATTCCGGAGATGAAGCACGGACTGATGAATCGGGGAGCTAGGAAAATGGTATTAATGTTTCCAAAGGAAGCTTCATATCTTTAAAGGAGCGTTCACTTTAATGAATCATAACAGGAATGGGACATGAAAGTTTTTGGTTTATATTCTTTTTTAAGATTGACAGTGAGAATCATTTTCATTAAACTGGTATTATTAGACTAAAAGGGGAGTATTTTAATGCGACCAGCTATTAACACACAGTCTTTATCGCTCGGTTATGGTGATAAATTAATTATAAATGATATGAATATAGAAATACCCAAAGGGGAGATCACCGTTTTCATCGGTGCTAATGGATGTGGAAAATCAACACTTCTAAGGTCTGTTGCCCGATTGTTAAAACCTCAATCCGGCTCTGTTTTGCTCGAAGGCAAAGCGATCTCGACCATGTCATCGAAGGATGTAGCAAGAAAGATGGCGATTCTTCCACAATCCCCGGTTGCTCCTGAAGGGCTTACAGTATATCAGCTTGTTAAACAAGGAAGATATCCTTATCAAAGTTGGTTGAAACAGTGGAGTTCCGTGGATGAAGAAAAAGTTCAAAAGGCGATTGAAGCAACGAACCTGACCGATTTAAAGGATCAGGCAGTCGATGAATTATCGGGAGGCCAGAAGCAACGGGCATGGATAGCCATGACGCTGGCTCAGGATACGGACATCATTTTATTGGATGAACCAACTACATATCTTGATATGACCCATCAAATCGAGATTTTGGACTTATTGTTCGACTTGAATGAGTTTGAGAACAGAACGATCGTGATGGTGCTTCATGATTTGAATTTAGCTTGCCGTTATGCGGATAATCTGGTGGCACTTAAAGATGGGTCGATACATGCTCAAGGCCGGCCAGAGGATATCATCACGCCTGAATTGGTACAGCATGTATTCAGCATGGACTGCCAAATATCCTTTGATCCAATTTTCGGCAGTCCCATGTGCGTCCCGTTTGGTAAAGGCCGCTACGCCCAAAGTCAGGTAAAAGCGCTGGCCAATGCATAACCTCACACCATCCATGGAAAAAGAGCTGCAAGGATATCGCATATCCTTCCGAGACGAAGCCAAAGTTTCCAAGACCTTCAATCATGCTGATGAACTTATTCAGTATGCACAAGCTCGGACTGGGGCGGAAACGTCAGGGATAGCCATTTCAATGTGGTTCAGACGCTATGCTTTTTTTGTCACGGCACAATTTTACATGTTAAGCAAACATCGGCTTATCTGGGAAGGCACACTTCAGGACATTGGTGTTTTGGATGACCCGGAAGATGAACATTGGCTCCCGAATTTTTTGCTGAAAACTAACAGTTGGAGCAATGTCTCGGAAAAGGAAAGCCCTTCTGCCCTCCATTCCATATTGAGCAGATTTGGTGCTGTTGCCATTCGCTCCTTTTCCGGAACTGCTAAAATATCGAAACTAGTACTCTGGGAAAATATTTGGAGCTATACGGTATGGATGTATAGTGAGTTATTGAAGCAGACTGATATAAAGACGCGAGTTGAAAAGGACATTGAAAAGCTGCTTGAAGATGAAGTATGGCTGAATATTGAAACGCGTTCCCCCTTTAAACGATTCATAGGGGAAAAAAGTGTTCCGGCGTCCATGAATCCTTATAAACGGGTGACATGCTGTTTATATTACCGAATTGAGGGCAAGGAAAAGTGCGCGTATTGTCCGAACAAAAACTGTTGAAATAGATTTGATTGGAGAGCCAGGCTTGGGGTCAAGCCTGGTTTTCTTATGGAGTGATAAGAGAGACGGTCAGCCTAGGCTTTTCCTGTCCATTGTCCATCACTTATTAACGAAAACTAAACGCATTAACGAGATTGGTATGTTATAATGTTGATATTTAATTGAACGGAGGCAGTCGCATGGGAAATGGGATCATACACTACGGAATTGGTGAAGTAGTAGATATATATATGTACATTAAAACGAGTACAAAAGCGGTGGCAAGTAATGGAAAGCCGTTTTTAACATTGATTTTGTGCGATAAAACCGGGGAGATCGAGGCAAAGCTATGGGATGTTTCCGAGGCTGATGAGAAAACATACAGTGCGGAAGCTACGGTGAAAGTTCAAGGGGAAGTCCAGAATTATCGAGGACGCAGCCAATTGAAAATCCGTAACATTAGAATTACTTCAGATATTGATGGGGTCACGAAAGCCGATTTAATTCAAACGGCGCCTTTAAGTCAGGAAGAAATGATGGAAACCATCACTCAATTCATTTTTGAAATGAGGAATCCGAATATCCAAAGGGTGACTAGGCACCTCATTAAAAAATATCAGAATGAATTCCTGACGTTTCCTGCTGCCACCAAGAACCATCATGAGTATATGTCGGGACTGGCCTATCACGTTGTATCGATGCTAGGGCTGGCTAAGGCCATTTCAACCCTATATCCTTCGCTTAATAAGGATCTTTTGTATGCAGGAGTCATTCTGCATGACCTTGGAAAGGTACATGAGCTATCCGGACCTGTTTCGACTGTATATACAGTGGAAGGGAACTTGTTGGGGCATATAACCATCATGGTGAATGAAGTCGGTAAAGCTGCAGAGGAATTGGGCATTGAAGCGGAAGAAATCATGATTCTCAAGCACCTGATACTAAGTCACCATGGTAAAGCTGAGTGGGGCAGTCCCAAGCCGCCAATGGTTAGGGAAGCTGAAGTGCTGCATTATATTGATAATATGGATGCCAAGATAAATATGATGGACCGGGCCTTGGAAAAAGTGAAACCGGGTGAATTTACGGAAAGAGTTTTCGCGCTCGATAATCGTTCATTCTATAAACCAACATTTTAATGAAATATGCTTCTTTCTCGATGGAGAAAGAAGCATATTTTTTTGGTTCGCGCATATTCTCTAGTAAATGAATAGTAGATTTTTTGGGAGGGAATGGACATGCCAATTTGGATCTGGTTCGTGTTTATTGGGATAATTGTCAGTGCAGTCATGTCAATTTGGACAGCTAGGCAGGAACGCCTCATAGATGATGCTTGGATTGAGAAGGAAGGTCAGAAGTACATTGAACGCATGGAAGAAGAGCGCGAGAGGCGTAAAAAGGATATAAATCAGGGAGCATAGCTCGAACCATAAAAAAAAGCGACAGGCAAAGTCCTGTCGCTTTTTACTATTCAATTATTTTTCAGCATTGGCTGCGTCACCGGAAGTGATGGCATCTTTTAGATCTTCGTCTTTAATCTTCACGTCCGCTTTTTTGACTTCTGAATTCAAAATGTCCTGAACTTTAGTTTGGTCAATTTGAGCGACTTTCAAATCATATTCAAGATCTTTTTTCATATCTTCGTATGATTCTTTTTCTTTTGTATCAAGAAGTTGGATGATGTGGTAGCCATAATCGGATTTAATCGGCTTGCTGATTTCATCTTTCTTCATTTTATAAGCTTGCTCTTCAAATGCAGGAACCATTTCACCTTGTCCGAACCAGCCTAGCTCCCCGCCTTTTTCAGCTGTGCCTGTGTCTGTTGAATATTCTTTTGCAAGTTTAGCGAAGTCTTCGCCTTTGTCCAATTTAGCTTTAACTTCGTTTGCTGTTTTTTGGTCTTCCACTAGAATATGTCTCGCTTTGATTTGTGGTTTAAAGTCTTCATAAGCTTTTTTCACATCAGCTTCTTTAACTTTTATATCGGCAACGGCTGCTTTTTCTTGAAGCATGCCGATTTTAAGTGCACGTTTAAGATCATCTTCGCTCTTATATCCGGAAGAGGCAAGGGCCGTTTCGAAATTTTCACCCATTTGCTCTTTAAGTTCGTCCGTTTTAGCTTTAACTTCTTTATCCGTTACTGTATATTTTTCAGAAAGAACTTTTTCATAAACAAGTTCTTGAAGAACGGTTTCACCATAACGGTCTTTCATTACATTGTAAAATTCTTCTTTGGTGATATCCCCCGCTTTAGTTTCCACGACTGCTTCCTTGTCGCTGTTGCATGCTGTAAGTCCGATCAGCCCTGCAGTAACAGCAATCGATAATGCCCACTTCTTCATAAAAACAACTCCTAGTTATAAGTTTCTTGTTTGCTATTTTTTCGTATTTCCACAAAATTAACTATAACATATTCTGGTTACTTTACAAAAAATAATATATTGGTGCATGAATAAGAATTTTTTAAAAAATGGGTGTATGCCTAACCGGATATTAATCCATTACATATGATAAACCGAGGACAACAAAAGGGGGTAGCATAATGGGTAATGGATTTAACGGAGGATTCGCTTTGTTAGTGGTGTTATTCATTTTATTAATAATTGTAGGAGCAGCCTATTGCTAATCGGCTGTAAAATTAATAATGGAAAGAGCCCACTCCTTTTGCCATGGAGTTGAATAGGATAGGGTAGCCGCTCAACAAAAAAGATTGAAGTGATTCTCAAGCTAAGAAAGGAATGGATTCCTTTTGGCGGATATAAGAGTGTGCATGAAGATACTATTACTTAAGAATGGAAAGGAGGAAGATCAATGTCTGGAGGAATAGGTGGAGGCTTTGCTCTAATTGTCGTTCTTTTCATCCTGTTAATCATCATTGGAGCTTCTTGGTTATAAACCCATAAACAAAAGGCGAAGCTGATTGCTTCGCCCTTTTTCTTTATGTGGATAATGCTCCGGGTATCACCAATGTATGTAACAAATGATGGCCATCATTTGTTGCTCATCTCTACGTATACAAAATTTCAATATAGGAGGATAATAACATAATAGTAATTAATACATTAATGGTCCTGAATACTTTAGGCTGCCGGTCTTCAGCAATTTCCTTTTGAATGCATAAAGAGTTTGTCATTCTATTAATATTATAAAGGATCAAAATAGCAAAAATAATAAACCAGAACGAGATCAAAACCTAAAATCCCTCCTTGCAAAACATCATGTATAAATACGATACCAAATTATAATGAAAAAAGATACCTAAAAATCTTATCGGGTATCTTTATGGATAAATAAGAAATCACTTTTGAATAAGTATATCGTATCCTTCGAGATGTTCCTCGATAAAAGAATGCCTTGGGGAACCAACCAGATTTTTTATATAAATAAAATCCGATACGCATAATCCGGTGTGCATGGATAATAAAATAGTGAAATAATGGATGTAATGCGGAAAACTAAGGGCACAACCAATCAATATGACAGACATAATGAAGAAAGGCAACACAAGGGTCAAGAGATAAAGATGCTTTCGAATCGGATCATGCACATTGACTCTGCATGTAAGCACAACGTTCCACTTCAAGGACCAAGAAGTTTTTACTTTTTTACATAATAATCGTAAAGGTAAATAGTGTAATAGTTTGTGAACAGGATATAATAAGAGCAATAGGCTAAAAAATACCATTGTTTGATCGCCATACAAAATAACATGGGTTGAAAAGACACTTAATAATGTATAGATCAGAACAAAAGACATCAATATAGTAAAAACTGAAAAAAAGAGCAGACGGCAATTCCCATATTGTTTTGCCACGTCAATTGTTTTCCACGAATTCATTTCGAAATCAGCCCTCCAAAGCTGTTGAATTTACTTACATACATTACGATGAATGGGTGGAAAAAGCAATGGAATTCTTGGATTAAATTTAAGATAAAATCACTTTAGTGTGTAAGTAGGGCTAAGGGCGATTAATGCCAGGTTTTGAACCAGGGATAAGAAGGATTACTGAGTGTGAAAAATCAAAAATTGGTTATAAGTCTTTTATGTTAAATTGAATGATCGATTGGGGATTAGTGATGTATGAAAAATATAAATGAAGAAATAGAAATTCTCCGTTTTCATCAACGGCTTTTATTAAACCTTATACGCAATCCGGAGGCCAAGTTGGACTATCTATTTGTGGAAAAAAATTTCACGAAGAAGGAAGCGGAAGAATTATTGGAAACATGTGATATCTTGAGCAAACGCTATGAAATAGAAAAAGCGGAAGGGTATATGAACTTTCGACCGCTTTTTAATCAATTTGAAAGAAAGGTTAATCCAAAAATAACCACAAAGGAATGCATTGATGCATGCCTCGCACAGGGGTTATATGTATCATTCATGAAGGAAATGGATAGAGTATGAGATTAAACTGGCTCAGTTTCTTTCTCTATCTTTTTTTTTGTGATTTTACCCTCCACATCAGTAAACTCCTGATCGATGTTATCGAAGGATCGTTCAAAGATTTGCATGAAGTCTTCACCGTATATATTTCGGATGATGGCCATCATTTCAATCATATCCGGAAACTTGCCATAAAGCTCACGCAGTGGAAGTGCACCCGAGAAAGCAGAGTTCTTACTTGGGTCATATGTCTCCATTAAATCAAGTAGGATTTTTTCACCTTCAGCAGTGATCTCTATATAGGTATTCCTTTTGTCATTTTCTTTTTTTGAAAATGTTAAGTACCCGCGTTCCTCTAATTTTTTTGAAAAGTTAAATGCCGTAGAAACATGCATGACCCCAAATTTTGCAACATCTGAAATGGAAGAGCCATTAAGATGGTAGGCAATCCAAAGGATATGGTGCTCATTGATATTTAAATCATAGGGCTTGATCCATTGCTGCCAATCTTTTTCAATCGATTTCCATAATGCTTTGCTTAATTGTGCAATTCGTTGACTAAAAATCATTGCTTCTTTCATAGAATAATTTTTATTCTGCATATTATGGGCTCACCTACTTATAAGATTCTATATATTTATTATGACAATAAAATAAAAATTAATAAAGATAAATATTTGCAAAATTTTTAGAAAATTTTAGTTTTTTTAATGAATTCTCCATTCTTCTCCAATAAATCATGTAATTTATTGGGAAAAATGGAGAATCAAGCTTGTGTGACGATGCCAGCTATTAATTTTTAGAAGTAGGTGCGGCCGCTTCCAATTCCTTCAATGAATTTTCGATTTCCTGAACGTTCTTCAATAATTCATTCTTATTGGGTTCGATTTCCCGCTTCCAGTTCTCGATGACGACCTGAACATCCGAAATGAACGTTTTTACCGTTTCTTTGCTGATTTGTGAAGCTTCCATCGTGTCATCTTTAATATTCAGCATTTTTACCTTTAACTCATCAATTGTATTCTTAATTTCGTCGGTATTCGTTTTGATGCGGGTCCGTAGATCTTTACCTGAACTTGGTGTTGAAAGTAAGGTTGCCGCACCAGCTACTACTGTTCCGGTCAAAAAGCCAATTAGTAATGATTTTGCTTTCATTAGGATCACCTCATTTTATAATATGTTTTCGCTTTCCATGGTCTGAATCCCTGCTGCATCAATTGGAAATTATGATAAATAGGGAGAGAAATACTATTGATATCAAAATACCATAATTTTCATTCTTATGGAAGAGAATCGACCATTTTATCTTTATATCACAAAAATATTTTTTTAAACTTAGAGAGTAAATATATAATATTTAAAAATAACTTGAAGCTTTATTAATAATGCTACATATAAAGGGAAGAGCAGCATATAGATAATAAAAACAAGCTGTCGGAACATGGATGGCACTGGTGGGTTAATAATGAAAATCATTTTTTTATTAGGCCTGGTATGCCTGTGCGGAATGGGGTATTTTCTAAGGCAAGCAAAAACTCCTGGCATCTATCCGCCCAAGAGGGTGCTCCAGGCTAGAGCCTTCGCTATGGGTCTCCCTGGGGTTTTACTGCTTTTCATTTGGTTTATGTGGATATTGATTCATTGATCATTGGAGGATGATTGTGACTAGAATTCCAGATTCATAAGATTGGAAAAAAAGCACCGGACATTCCGGTGCTTTTTTAGGTATGATGATCCTGCTGCTTAAGCATTAATGGGTATATTTGATTTTCTTACGATGCCGTTCACAATTGGATAAATGATGACCATCGCAACTGTATTTAACAGTACGGCAGGAAGTACAACTGCGCCGAAAAGTGCAACGAAAGGCCCTGGAAGGGAAACGATATAATAAGCCGAACCAAGGAAGACAGCGCCGGAAATCATTGTTCCTACGGCAGTCAAGATACTAACGGTGACAACGGATGTTGAAAACTTCTTAAGACTGATGAATAAAAGGTAAAACAGAAAGGCTGTTGCCAATTTGTCTATGATATTTGGAATCTGTCCTCCAGGAAATGTAGTTGTCATGGCAGAGATGGCTCCAGCTGCCAGGGCGACAATGAATACATTCTTCTTCGCGGGAAACAGGGTAATCGCCAAAAACATCATCAACAGCATCATATCCGGTTTCATTCCAAGGAAGAATCCAGGTACGATAAAATGCAGGGCAGCCCCAATCCCGATTAATAGGGACAGTGACACAAGGGTTTTCGTTTTCATTTACTCATCTCTCCTATTCTCATCTCAACTAACATCTTTTCTTCAACAATGCACTATTGCCTGTTGCAAGAAGTTTAAAATAGTATATCATAAGACCTATTTTTTTAGAAGTTATATTTGTTTGAATTAAAGGGTTTGAGCTTCTTTCGCTTTATACGATTCCTGGAATTTCTTCATGAAATCAGCAAGGTCCTGGCAATGGGATAGAGGGACCGCATTATAGATGGAAGCTCTGCAGCCGCCAATGGAACGGTGACCGTTCAGTCCTACGAATCCGGCTTGCTTCACTTCTTTAAGGAATTGTACTTCAGCTTCTTCAGACGGAAGCGTGAACGTTACATTCATTAATGAACGGCTGTCCGGTAGGGCATGGCCTTTATAAAAACCATCACTGCCGTCGATGGCATCGTAAATGACTTTTGCTTTTTCTTCATTGATCTCAGCAATCTTTTCCACGCCGCCCTGTTCTTTTGCCCAATCCAACACAAGGGACAATAAGTAAATGGCCAATGTCGGAGGAGTGTTGTATAAAGATTTATTTTTTGAATGGATAGAATAGTTCATCATGGATGGGATTTTGTCATTATCCGTTATTAAATCTTTACGGATGATAACCACTGTGATTCCAGACGGACCTAGATTCTTTTGTGCACCTGCATAGATGATGCCGAATTTACTAATATCAATCTTTTTGCTGAGAATATCACTTGACATATCGGCTACTAAAGGAATGTTGCCTGTTTCCGGGAAATCCTTCCACTGTGTTCCGTAAATCGTATTATTGCTTGTGATATGAAGATATGCAGCATCATCATTCAATTTGATATCTTCAACTTTAGGGATGAACGTATATTTCTCATCTTTGGATGAAGCGACTACGGACGTTTCACCAACCTTTTTGGCTTCTTTTAATGCTTTTTCCGACCAAGAACCAGTGAGGACATAATCTGCCCTTTTTCCATCATTCAAAATGTTCATGGGAATCATGGAGAATTGCAGACTTGCTCCTCCTTGCAGCAGGAGAACTTCATAATTTTCAGGAATTTCCATAAGGTCTTTTAATGATTGGATGGCATGGTTATGAATTTTTTCGAATTCCGAACTTCTATGGCTTAATTCCATGACGGACATACCGGAATCCTCAATATTCAACCATTCGTTTTGGGCTCTTTGTAAAACTTCTAAGGGAAGGGCGGCTGGCCCAGCGTTAAAATTGCGTGCACGTTTCAATTTTTTTCCTCCTATGCGACTATGTGATAAAGTATTTGAGACTATTCATATATCCTACCAGAAAACTAAATTCAATAGGAGGAAAATTTAGAATTTTAAGTGACAATCCATTTTAATGATAGGCCAAAGTAAAAAAGGTCCTGCACTTTAAAGTGAGGACCAAATTAGGATCATTGTTTTTTCATGCAACAAGCGTGCTTAATCTCAATTCTTTTAAAAAGATATTAAGAAAGGAGAAAGAAACCAACATGTGCCAGCAGTTCATTTTAAATGCTGTGCAATGGAGTCAGCGATTTGTTTCAGGTCATCTGGTGTATAGTCGCTGGTATTCGTTTTCCAAACTGCCCCAAACCCGTCACCTTCTCCATGCCGTGGAATTAAATGCATGTGAAAATGGAAAACGGACTGTCCTGCAGCTTCCCCGTTATTATTTAAAAGGTTCAGGCCTACAGGTTGGAACTCCTGTTTCATGGCGCGGGCAATTTCCGGTACCACTTCAAAAAGATTCTTGGCAATCTCAGGTGTCAACTCATAAAGATTTTCCTTATGTACTTTAGGTATTACCAGCGTATGGCCTTTTGTTACTTGACTGATATCGAGAAAGGCCAATACATGTTCATTTTCGAAAACTTTGCTGCTTGGAATTTCCCCGTCGATTATTTTGCAAAAAATGCAATCACTCATTAAAAACGCTCCTTTAAAAGTTAATGTATTTGGTTAATCGTACCATAGCTTGAATCCTTGAGAAAAGGAAAAATCATAAAAACAGGATGCAACATTAAGTTGCACCCTGCCTGTCGAAAAAGGGGGTTTTGCTTCAAAATCGCATTAGCATAAATTCTCTGCGACAAACACCTCATCTACATTTTAGTAAAATACGGTCATTATCTGATTAGAGATTTTCGATTCAAAGCAACCATCTCCTATATCTTTAAAGTTTCATCAACTTTCAAAGCATAATTGATAATTATTGAATGATTTTTCTGCTTTTACGTGCAAGCGAACCATCTCCTTGCTCGAAACGATTTTTTTATGAAGCTTCTGGTTTAATTCAGTTATACGTCTTTAACTGACACCTCATTTACAATATGATGTGAATCATTTGTAATAAACTTATGGGTATTTCAGTGTAATACGTCTTTAACTGACACCTCATTTACAATATGATGTGAATCACACGTAATGACTAACCCCTTCTTCCTTAATTATGATGACCACCAAGGAGGGAAAATATAATTAGTTATTTATGGAAATTTAGTTCGGGGAACACTCGACTATATAAAAGCAGGAGAATTTGATAAAATGGAAATAAGAACCTCTATATAGAAAGGATCGTTTATATGTCCTTATTGGAAATAAAGCAATTAGTGGGCGGATACACGAAAACGCCCGTTTTAAAAGGAATAAGTTTTGACATTCAGCCAAATGAGCTAGTAGGGTTAATTGGGCTCAACGGGGCTGGGAAAAGTACGACAATTAAACATATCATCGGACTCATGGAGCCGAAAGGCGGAAGTGTCTCGATTCATGGTAAAACACTTGCCCAGGACCCGGATTCATATCGTAAACAATTCACTTATGTTCCAGAAACGCCAATCTTGTATGATGAGCTTACACTTGAGGAGCATTTAAAGCTTACGGCCATGGCACATGGTTTGGCGGAAGCCACATATAAAGAGAGGATGGACGTTCTGTTAAAGGAATTCCATATGGAGAAAAGGCTTAAATGGTTCCCGGCACATTTTTCAAAGGGAATGAAGCAAAAGGTCATGATCATGTGCGCCTTTTTAGTGCAGCCGTCTTTATATATCGTCGACGAACCATTCGTGGGTCTTGATCCATTAGGCATTCAGTCACTGCTTGACTTGATGAGGAAGATGAAAGAGAGCGGTGCGGGAATTTTAATGTCTACACATATACTGGCGACAGCCGAGAGGTATTGTGATTCTTTCATCATATTGCATAATGGAGAGATTCGGGCAAAAGGCAATCTTGAGCAGCTTCGTGAACAATTTTCCATGCCAGGGGCAACCCTTGACGATTTATATATCCAATTGACGAAAGAAGAAATCGGTCATGAATAGTCAAAATCTCTGGAAGGAAAGATATTTAGGCTATATAAATGAAACGCAAAAATATCTTCGCTATATTTTTAATGGCCATCTTGTTTTTGTCATGGTATTGGTTCTTGGTGGTTTAGCTTATTATTACAGTGATTGGGTGAAGACGTTAAACAGTGATTTCCCTGCTGAATTGATCATGGCCTTAGTTTTATCGATCATTGTAACCAGAAGCCCGATAAATACTTTCTTGAAAGAACCCGATACGGTATTCCTGCTTCCGCTTGAAACGAAGTTGAGAAGCTATTTCAAGAATTCACTGATATTAAGTTGGGTCATGCAAGGCTTTATTCTTCTGGTTGTCCTGATTGCATCGATACCGATGTATTCGAAGGTTACGGGTGCAGGAGGTAAGGACCTTGGAATCATCCTGGTCGTTTTGCTTATTTTGAAGTTTTTGAATTTAACCATGCGCTGGCTGGTATTAAAATATCAGGATACATCAGTGAGCCATTGGGACTCTCTCATCCGCTTTTTACTTAATGGAGTGATTCTTTATTTCATCTGTTCAAGGGCAAATATACTGTTTGCACTTATAACCTTCTTATTGTTGTTAGGACTTTACATGTATTACCGAAGCGCAACTAAAGGTTTTGTGCTGAAGTGGGAACGGCTGGTGGAACTGGAAAACAAACGGATGAATTCTTTCTATCGAATAGCGAACATGTTTACTGATGTTCCTCATTTGAAAGGGAAGGTAGCGAGAAGGAAATGGATGGACTGGCTATTATCACTCATTCCGTATGGTGATAAATCAACTTATACCTATCTTTACGCCCGTACTCTTCTGCGATCCAATGATTATGTGGGCCTTTGTTTTCGTTTAACTATCATTGGATCCGTGATTTTAAGTGTATTCACTAACATATGGGCACATTTGATTGTAACGTTCATGTTCCTATTCATGACAGCCCTGCAACTGCTGCCGGTATGGAAGGCACATGAATGGAAAGTATGGGTCTCACTATATCCATTGCCAGCAAAAATGAGAGAATCCGCAGTCATAAAGCTAATTTCCTATTTCCTATTATTTGAGGACCTTGTCTTCAGTTTGGTCCTGCTAGTGAAAGGGGAATGGATGTCCGCTTTAGCCGCCTTGGCAATGGGGCTTGTTTTCATATTCGGTTTTAAAATTTATGCAGCAAAGAAAATAAAAAACTTTTAAGCAGAAGCTGATTTTCATAAAATCAGCTTTTTCTTTATTAATGTTTCAGTTGATTTCAGAAATCCGCTCCCTTTCCGCCGACTGTCTGCCAAGCCGCATCAAAGCAAGCGCCTGTGGGGTCTCGGCTAGCCAGTTATTCGGTAGGAGTCTCGCAAATTTCTTCAATCCAATAAGGATTACAGTAAAAAAACATCAAGGATAACCTAGTCTAAAACTTGGTTCGGAATAAACCAGCCTGCAGTTTTTATTTTAAAAAACGTTCCAGTTGATTGGAACGTAAGGTACGAGACTCCTGCGGGAAAAGCGTGGCCAAGGGAGACCCCACAGAGGCAAAGAGCGCCGAGGAGGCTCCCGGACCGCCTGCGGAAAGCGAGTGCCTGGAGTGGAAAACAACGTTTCAGTTGATTTTATGAAAAATCAGCTTTTTCTTTTAAGAAATGAAAATAAAAAATAAAAGCCTCGTAGGGGGTATATACATATTTAACGGAGGTGTTAAATGATGGATGAATATGAACAAAAAGCATTTTCGGAACTAATATCATGGAAAAAGAAAGTAGCCAAAAAATCCGGCAGGCTTGAGCGGATGTCTAAAAAGGCGCAAATCAAATTGAATAGTTATATTCCAGACCGAGTGCACAAAATGATTACTGATAGTATTAAAGGGATGATTGAGGCCGTATTATCAGGTTCTAAATATATGTCTAAAGAAAAAAATGCAGTGCTACTATCCTTGCAGCAAAAAGAAGAGTGGGTTGCGGAAACCGTAACGGCATATCGGAAAACGGCCGTTATAGAAGGTGTGGGAACCGGGGCGGCAGGGCTTTTAATTGGATTGGCTGATTTCCCATTACTGCTTAGCATCAAGATGAAATTATTATTCGAACTATCCCGTATATACGGTTTCGATCCAAATAAATATGAGGAACGATTATTCATTCTCCATATCTTCCAGATGGCATTTTCAAGCGAGGAGAAGAAATTGGAAACATTACAGGTAATAGAGGAATGGGATTCAGGGAAATGGCCGGAAATAGACTGGCAAGAGTTTCAGCAGGAATATCGCGATCACATCGATGTCATCAAAATGTTCCAGCTCGTTCCAGGTATTGGGGCAGCTGTCGGTGGATATGCCAACCATCATTTGTTGGAACATCTTGGGGAAACGGCTGTCAATTGTTACCGAATCAGACTTCTTAAAGAGTAAGGGACGGGGATAGCCCGTCCCTTTACCATTACCGCAATAAAGATTCATTCACCATTTGGGATGATTGTTTCTTATTGTGATAGGTTACCGCTGCAGTGCCTAATATTTTGGCTGCAATGAGCATCGCATTTTCATCAATGTCAAACAAAGGATGATGATGCGGAAATGTATGTTCATTTTTTGGCCTGGCTCCCGTAAAGAAGAATGTACCTTTTACATTTTGTAAATAATAAGAAAAATCTTCACCTGTCATATCCGGGTCAATTTCCTCTGTAATCAAAACTTCCTTGACTGACTCAGTGCTTTCGATGAGGAATTTAGTTTCCTCAACATGTGGAATAACAGGTGGATAACCTTGAAAGTATTGATATTCATAGGTGCAGTCCGCAGCTAGGCAGGTTCCTTTAACAATCCGCTCCATTTCCTCGCTAATGAATGAACGGACATCTTCCTTGAATGTACGGACTGTCCCGATTATTTTAGCCTTATCTGCTATGACGTTAAAGGCATTATCTGCTACAAAGGAACCGACGGTAATGACTGCAGAATCTATTGGGTTTAGGCGGCGGCTCACTATTTGCTGCAGGGCCATGACGAGCTGAGAGCCGACTACGATTGCATCACGGGTTTTATGCGGCTGGGCTCCATGCCCGCCCTGCCCTTGAATGGTGATTTCAAAACGGTCAGCAGCGGCCATAAGGGGTCCATAAGCGTATTGGACTGTTCCGGTTGGGGCCGTTGCCCATAAATGGGTGCCGAAAATTACATCCACTCCATCAAGGCAGCCAGCCTCAATCATCGGTTTGGCACCCCCTGGAGCATATTCTTCAGCATGCTGGTGGATAAATATATATTCACCTTCGAGCTCATCCTTCAGTTCATTCAGATTTTTTGCAAGGACAAGGAGTGTCGCTGTATGGCCATCGTGTCCACACGCATGCATTACCCCGGGTACGGAAGATTTATAGGGAACTTCTTTTTCATCTTGAATGGGTAAGGCGTCGAAATCGGCGCGCAATGCTACGGTTTTACCAGGCTTACTGCCTGTGACCTTGGCAATAACCCCATTACCGCCTACATTCGTCCGGTGTTCGATTCCAAGTTTTTCATAATATCCAGCGATGAAGGCCGCCGTTTGGGTTTCTCGAAAAGAAAGCTCGGGGTGTTGATGAAGATAACGCCGGATGGAAACCATTTCTTCATATGAACCATCTAGAAGATCGTGTAATTGCTGTATCATTTTGCACCTCCCAATGATTGGATTAATTGTAAATAGTATATCATATTCTGAATAATCCAAAGTGTATTAAATACCTCGAGGAGAGATATATAATGATTAAATATTTCTGGATTGCTTTGGTTTTGCTTTGCATATTGCTATTCTTTTTTTTGATGCATGAAGTCCAAAGTGAGGAGGCTTTAGCGTTCGATACATATATTGCGGAACTTTTTTCCGTAGGTGAAAATACTTTTTCGTTCACTTTCTTCAAGACCATTACTTATCTTGGGAAATCCAAGTTCATTGGTTTTGGAAGCTTATTATGTGTTCTATATTTGTGGATAATAAAGAAGGATTATTGGACCATGGCCGTCTTCTCTATCGGAATTGCTGGGGGTGATGTGTTAAACGGGTGGATAAAAAATCATGTTAAAAGAGTGCGCCCTGAAAATCATTTGATGGAGACCGCTGGCTTCAGTTTTCCAAGTGGACACGCAATGGTGGGCCTTATTTTCTTCAGTATGGTTGCTTATTTAATCATGAAAGAAATTAAAGGAAACTCATTGAAATGGGCAGTGGGAGTCGGTTTCGTTTGTCTCATTCTGCTAATTGGTGTCAGCAGGATCGCTATGAAAGTTCATTTTCCAACTGATATCTTTGCAGGTTTTGCATTAGGAGCGGCATATAGTTTAACCTTGTTTAAATTGTATAAATTCCTGGGGCCTAGAGTACTTTGAAAAAAGGATTCAGATAAAATATATGTAAATATCCGTTGCATTTCCCCGGAAATAAAGAAGGAATTTGTCGGATTGTTATAGGGTTTTTATGATTTTTTAGCGTCCAAATAACGATCTGCATTACTATGAAGAGGCCCATCCTTAAGGGGATGGGCCTTTTATTGAACAAGAATGGATTATTCTTCGGAATCCTTCACCAATGTATATTGAGTGACATAAGCTTCACCGGAAAACATCTTCTGGCTGGAATTCGTAACGGGAGCTTTGGAGTCGCTGTTATGCGCCATCTTAAAGGAACCGGAATTCTTCCAGTTCAGGAAATCAGCTTGTTTCTCCCAAATCGTTAGAATTACATAAGTTTCAGAGTTGATTGGCCGCAGTACACGAAGTGCGACGAAACCTGGTTCATTTTCAATGAATCCGGCCCTGTTTTTAAAACGATGTTCGAATACCGGCCTTCCTTCTTCACTTACAGGGATATTGTTCATGACTACATACCCATGATCCTGAAGGTTTCCTTTCCCATCAACTACTTCATACTTACGTGGAGAGCTGAAGATCGTTTTACCTGTTGTTTCATGTAAAAGTACTGCAGTGTCAGGATTTTGCATAAGTAATATTTTTTCATTCGGGTGCTTATCTTTTTTGATTTTTAAAAAATCGTAAGTGCCTGATGTGATGAATACATTCATAAATTCCCCTCCAATTTCTATATAGTACCTGTATACCCATTTTACCCAATGAATAGTGCTTTTACCATTTCCAAACTAACCACTAGGCTTGTAAACCGGTAGGATACTTATAAAAACGTCGATTTTCTGACAAATATATAGGTTGGCTATACTTCTATTATAGAAAAAGCTATAGTTTAAGGAGATTCGATTTGAAATTCAACATCCTTCTGATATTCTATGTAGGTAATGAATAAAAATAGAAACGTGATTGCTTGAAAGGTGGATATTAATGTCTAAGGAAATTACGAATGATACATTCTTAAAAGCTGCGAGAGGAGAGAAAACGGATCATGTGCCTGTTTGGTATATGCGTCAGGCCGGCCGTTCACAGCCGGAATACCGTAAATTGAAAGAGAAGTACTCACTTTTTGAAATTACTCATCAGCCGGAATTATGTGCTTATGTAACTAGATTGCCAGTCGAGCAATATGATGTAGACGCTGCGATTTTATATAAAGATATAATGACACCGCTACCAGCCATTGGTGTCGATGTTGAGATTAAGTCCGGAATCGGTCCAGTCATATCCAATCCGATCCAATCGGTGTCAGATGTTGAAAAATTAGGTGAATTGAACCCAGAGAAAGACATCCCATATGTGTTGGACACGATTAAATTATTGACCACGGAGCAATTGTCCGTTCCTTTGATCGGTTTCTCCGGGGCACCGTTCACCATTGCTTCATACATGATTGAAGGCGGCCCCTCCAAAAACTACAATAAGACGAAAGCTTTCATGTATACAGAGCCAAAGGCCTGGTTTGCATTAATGGATAAGCTAGCGGATATGATCATCATCTATGTCAAGTCGCAAATCAAAGCCGGCGTCAAAGCCATCCAAATCTTTGATTCCTGGGTGGGTGCTTTGAATGTTGAAGATTACCGCGTATTCATCAAGCCGATCATGACTCGTATCTTTTCATCATTGCGTGAAGAAAATGTACCGCTAATCATGTTCGGGGTCGGCGCAAGTCACTTGGCACTTGAGTGGAATGATCTTCCTATTGATGTAGTAGGGCTCGATTGGAGACTGCCAATTACAGAAGCGAGACAAATGGGAATCCAGAAAACGGTACAAGGTAATCTTGATCCTGCCCTGCTATTATCATCATGGGATGTTATAGAAGAACGGACGAAAAGGATCCTGGATCAGGGCATGGAACAGGACGGCTACATCTTTAATCTTGGACATGGGGTTTTCCCTTCCGTAAACCCGGAAACACTGAAGAGGCTGACCGCTTTCATTCATGAATATTCTTCAAAAATGAAATAAGTTGAGCGAACCATTTGCTAAAAATACTTAAATGGATGCACAATAAAAGAACGAAATCTTTAAAAGAGGTGTAACTTCATGGCAAGAAAAAAAATGGGCCTTTTAGTCATGGCTTATGGTACTCCGTACACTGAAGAGGATATTGAAAGATATTATACACATATTCGTCATGGGAGACGGCCAAGCGACGAATTGATTGCCGACCTAAAAGGCAGATATGAAGCGATCGGTGGATTATCCCCGCTTGCAAAAATAACCGCAGGGCAAGCCGAAGCGCTTGAAAAGAAATTGAATTCCGTTCAGGAGGAAGTTGAATTCAAGGCATATCTTGGATTGAAACATATTGAACCTTTTGTTGAAGACGCAGTGAAACAAATGCATGAAGATGGAATCAAAGAAGCGGTCAGTATAGTATTGGCACCGCATTTTTCAACATTCAGCGTGAAGTCTTATAATGGACGTGCCCAGGATGAAGCCGCTAAATTGGGGGACCTGACCATCACTTCCGTTGAAAGCTGGTATGATGAGCCCAAATTCATCCAATATTGGGTAGACCAAGTAAAAGAAGTAATCGGGAAAATGACCTCGGAAGAACGCGATAATTTCGCTTTGATTGTGTCGGCACATAGCCTCCCTGAAAAAATCCTGCAATCGGGAGATCCGTATCCAAATCAACTGAAAGAAACGGCAGACATGATTGCAAAAGGCGCAGGGGTCAGCAATTATGCAGTAGGCTGGCAAAGCGCTGGACAAACTCCTGAACCATGGTTGGGACCTGATGTACAGGATTTAACCAGAGATCTTCATCAAGCAAAAGGTTATAACGCTTTCATTTATATTCCTGTCGGCTTTGTTGCCGAGCACCTTGAAGTGCTTTATGATAACGATTATGAATGTAAGGTTGTGACGGAAGAGATTGGTGCAGGCTACTATAGGCCGGATATGCCCAATGTTAAACCTGAATTCATCGATGCTTTGGCCACAATCATTTTAAACAGATTACAGGAAAAGTGATCAGTCAATAGGAAAAAGTGGTTTAACCATGCTTGCAATGTGCTCTACATATTTTCATGTGAAGTTGAAAGATGTTGTAAACTGAGAAAAGCGATGCTTTCTTTTTACTTGACCTTGGTGATTTAAATGAATACTCGAAAAAGTGGCTGTCCAGTAATGAGGATGGCCATTGTTTCTATAAGAAAATGAAAATATAATTGAAAAGACTGAAAATTTTTGGTATGATATCGTTGAACATAATGACTGTTTTGTCCGTTTGGTCAGGATTGAGGTGGGAAATGTCTGTTGATCGTAAAAAATTAATTTTAGAAGCTGCGACCAAGTCGTTTTCACTTTTTGGATATAAGGCGACGACGATGGATCAAGTCGCTAAAATTGCCAATGTGGGAAAAGGGACCATTTATACCTTTTACAAAAATAAAGAAGAGCTGTTTAAAGAAATCGTTCAGCGGTTGATAGAGGAAATGAAATATGAGGCGGAACAATCTTTGGATGACCAACTCTCCTTTTTTGAAAACCTGCATCGAGCCGTTTATCGAATTCTGGAGTTCAGGCAGGAACATCAATTATCTTTGAAACTTCTTCAGGAAGAGCGCGAAATTGGTACGCCGGCCGTTCAGGATATGGTTAATGAAATGGAAGAAGCCATTGTATCCTACATTAAGGAAAAACTAAAAATAGCGATTGATAAGGGCTATATACAGCCTTGCGATCCAGAGATAACAGCTTTCCTGATGCTAAAGATGTACCTTGCCCTGATTTTTGATTGGGAAAGGAACCATGCCCCATTAGAGAAAGAGGAAATTGCTGAACTATTTAAAATATATTTATTTAAAGGATTATCCGTTACGTGATAATTCTATTTTTTTGCTCAAATGCAGAATCCCAAATAAAAAGAAGAGATACCGTTCGGTACCTCTTCTTTTTATTTGGGGTTTTCAACTGCGAAACCGAACCATATATGAATTCATCCTGCTATTTGGGAAGCGGATGGTGAAACACAGGACAACTACTCTCCAGAAAGGCAATGATCACAGTGGTTTCCATAACATTCGTGCTGTTCTTCAATTTTTTTTCCGCATTCCGTGCATTGTTTCGGTGGCAGGTTTTTAAAGAACTCAATGCTACTTTGAATCATGAACATCATCTCCTGAATTTTTTTATTATTCGCTTTTCTATGGTTTTATTGTATTATAACAGTTTTAGAATGTCAATGAATGTTTTATAACATAAGTAAAAAAGGTGAAATAAGGGCAAGAATAGTTTATATTAATGGGGAAGTCATTGAGAGAAAAAAAGGAGTGCCTAAGCATGAAAATCACCGTAATTGGCTGCTGGGGCGGTTATCCAGCTAAAAATGAGGCAAGTTCCGGTTATTTGCTTGAATACGAAGATTTTCGCATTCTGCTTGATTGTGGCAGCGGTGTTCTATCACAGCTGCAAAACCATATGAAGCCGGAGGATCTTGGTGCAGTTGTATTATCCCACTATCATCCAGATCATGTAGCGGATATTGGTGTCCTGCAGCACGCTGCGTTCATACAGCAGATATTGGGCAGCGAAAAAAGGACCATTCCTATATATGGTCATGATTTAGACGAAGTCGAATTTGGTAAGTTAACTTATAAAGACGTGACAAAGGGGATAGCCTTCTCTGCTGATCAACCCTTCACCATTGGACCGTGTAAATTTACGTTCATGAAAACAAAACATCCAGTCCCTTGTTTTGCAATGAGGATTGAAGCTGAAAATCATTCGATAGTTTACACAGGTGACAGTTCATATATGGATGAGCTTGCAGATTTCGCTAAAGACGCAAATGTTTTATTATGTGAAAGTAACTTTTACAGTGACATGGATGGTTCAAAGGCGGGGCATATGACGGCAAGGGAAGCGGGCATGCTGGCAGAAAAGGCTGACGTCCAGCTTTTGCTGTTAACTCACCTCCCGCATTATGGGAATCTTGATCAACTGAAAAAAGAAGCATCCGAGGTATTCAAAAGGGAAATAGCTGTAGCCAGAACCAATCTTGAATTCCAACTATAAATGAAACATCGGGGATATAAAGTCTACAAGGAGGAACAACTGTGCTTTTTATTGATAATAAGGGAATTACAGATCCAAGAATTAACCTTGCCATCGAAGAATATGCGCTTAAACATTTAAATATAGATGAAACCTATCTTCTATTTTACATTAATCGTCCTTCAATCATCATTGGAAGGAATCAAAATACGATTGAAGAAATCAATTCCGATTATGTAGATGGAAATGGCATTACAGTTGTTCGCCGCCTTTCCGGGGGTGGAGCGGTTTATCATGACCTAGGGAATCTCAATTTCAGTTTCATCACGAGAGATGATGGGGATAGTTTCCATAACTTTAAGAAATTCACCCAGCCTGTCGTGGAAACGCTCGAGAAACTAGGAATACATGCTGAATTGAGCGGTCGCAACGATATTCTGGCTGAAGGAAAGAAAATCTCGGGAAACGCGATGTTCTCAACGAAGGGCAGAATGTTCAGTCATGGGACATTGCTGTTTAAATCAGAAATGGATCACATTGTATCCGCTTTAAAAGTGAAAAAAGATAAAATCGAGTCCAAAGGGATTAAATCGATAAGAAGCCGTGTCGGTAATATTGCCGATTTCCTAAAAGAACCGATGTCTGTTGACGAATTCCGTTCATTCCTTCTGCAAAATATTTTCAAAGATAGCGGAAAGGTTACAGAGTATGTTTTAACCGAGACGGATTGGGAGAAAATTCACGAAATCTCGGAAGAACGATATCAAAACTGGGAGTGGAATTACGGAAAATCACCTAAATTCAACTTGCAAAACTCACATAGATTCCCTGTGGGATCTGTTGATATCCGCCTTGAAGTAAACAGGGGAATCATAGAAAATTGTAAAATCTACGGCGATTTCTTCGGAGTCGGAGAGGTTGCGGATATTGAACAAAAGCTTACTGGAATACGCTATGAAAAGGAAGCAATCAGCAGGGTTCTAGATGAGATTGATGTTCGTCATTATTTTGGCAATGTAACGAAGGAAGAAATATTGGCTTTAATATATTAAGCCTGAAAAGCCGTCCCGATTTAATAGGACGGCTTTTGTGCCTAATAATGACAGTAATTGCTTGAATATGGATAAAATTGTTGCTGTGATCGCATTCTTTTAATATAATAAAAATGTATTTAGTTCACCATAAAAATGAATGACTATTCATTCATTCTATTTGCAGGGGAGGGAGAAAGATGAATTTATCTGAACAGCTTCATCAAATGGCTTTAAAAAAGGCGGATAAGCCAGCATATTACTTTATGGATCAATCCACTTCATATGGGGAATTGGATAAAGCCGTTACGAAATTCGCAGACGAATTACATAGGCTTGGTGTTTCAAAAGGTGATAACATTGCGCTGTTATTAGGCAACTCTCCGCATTTCATCATTTCGTTGTATGGAGCTATGCGAGCAGGGGCGACCGTAATTCCCGTCAATCCAATTTACACACCTGACGAAATTGGTTATATCCTGAATAATGGCGATGTAAAGGTTGTTGTGGCATTAGATAAGCTTTTACCCTTACTAGAGAAAATGAACCCGATCCTCTCAAGCGTAGAACAATATGTGATTTGTGAAACGGAGCCTGATAATGGGGATATTAGCAAATTTAACATCTACCCAAAAATGAAATCGTTTACAAAAATGATCGAATCGGGGGATGACGGCTTTAAAGGTCCAGAACTGGATCCTGAAGATACGGCAATCATACTCTATACTTCGGGAACAACAGGGAAACCAAAGGGGGCCATGCTCACACATACCAATATCTACTCCAATGCACATGATATTGGTGAATATTTAAGAATCACGGAAAGTGACCGTGTCATTACGACATTGCCAATGTTCCATGTTTTCAGTTTAACGGTAGTTGTGAATGCCCCATTGATAAGCGGAGGTACGCTTTTAATTGTCCCGCAATTCAGTCCAAAAGAAATATTCAGGCAAATCAAAAAATATGATGCAACCGTTTTTGCTGGAGTGCCTACGATGTATAACTTTCTTTTCCAATATCCAGATGCGAAAGAAGATGCTTTAAAGTCGTTACGCATATGCATATCGGGCGGTTCCGCCATGCCAGTGTCCCTGCTTGAATCATTCGAGCGGAAATTTAATGTCAGGGTTTCAGAAGGATATGGCTTATCCGAAGCTTCTCCTGTTACCTGCTTCAATCCTTTGGATCGTCCAAGGAAGGCGGGATCCATCGGAACCTCCATCCTTAGGGTGGAAAACAAAGTGGTCAATGAGCTTGGAGAAGAAGTGCCGATCAATGGGGTAGGAGAATTGATTGTCAGAGGTCCGAATGTAATGAAGGGGTATTATAAAATGCCTGAAGAATCAGCCGCTGTCTTGAAAGATGGCTGGTTATATACAGGCGATTTAGCCAGGATGGATGATGAAGGCTATTTTTTCATTGTAGATCGTAAAAAGGAGCTTATTATCGTCGGTGGCTATAATGTCTATCCACGTGAAGTGGAGGAGGTTCTGTATGCCCATCCTGAAGTAGTTGAGGCGGCAGCCATAGGCGTTCCCGATCCCAATCAGGGGGAAGTGGTTAAATGCTTTGTGGTAAAGAAAAACAATGCATTGACCGAGGAAGAACTGCTTTCCTATTGCATGGAACACTTGGCCAAATATAAGGTACCGGCAAAAATTGAGTTTTTGGATGAACTTCCAAAAAACGCGACAGGTAAAATTTTACGACGCTCCTTGAAAAACCATGTACTGCAAAACTGAATTTCATTGATCATAAGGGATCATTGCCTATAACCGGCAATGGTCTTTTTTTGTACAACCAAAGTGTATCAGGCTGCATAAAATATATCGGGGAATCTTAAAACCTTGATTCTTGTTTCGAAAAGAGTTATGATAGTCATTAAAAATTTCCACATAATTGTAAGGAGGGGTTTGATGAGAGATGTAAAGCTTTTGGATATTTTTGCACATCCCATTGCTCAAAAATACTTGAACCGTTCAGGTCTGGCACATGCGATTGCGGTAGCATACCATGCGTTTCACTTAGCAAACGAATATAATGTCGACCCTGATATTGCTGCTAAAGCCGGACTTTTGCATGATATGGGTCATTTCACCTGGTATCGCAATGGAAAATGGGATTATGATCTGTATAAACAAAATGATATTCACCCCATCAAAGGTGCAGAACGAGCACATAAACTGTTAATCCGCTTGGGAGAAAACCCGATAAAGGCAAAGACCATTTCCCTCGCCATTTTATTTCACACCGATTCGTTCTTACCTTCAAATGATATTATTCGTACACCGCTTCAGCAAGTCGTCAAATGGGCCGACGAAAAAGATGAAGAAGAAGGTGGAAAACACCATTATCGCAAAATTGATTTCCCCCGGGCAAAGGAGAGCATCATGAAACTTGATACGCTCATAGATGAGGAACAAAGAAAAAGGCTATCATCCTGAAGGCAAACGGGTTGATAGCCTTTTTACTGTCAGGAGGAACACATTTATTTAAAGTATTTTTACAGTTTAAATTTGTTATCAGGCGAATTAATGATGTAAAATACAGACCATTAGAACTATTCCGCTTCGGGAAATTATAAAAATATCGGATTAATAACAAATAATGAAAAAGAACAGGTGAAGTTATGAAGTCGATTAAGCTAATGATATATGGTGGTCAGGGAGGACTTGAGGGAATCATTGAAAAAGAAGCTGATATTAAGGTCATAGGGATCACTGGAAACGAAGTGGACCTTCTTGATTCTGATCATAGACCATCAGTCATGCCAGATGCCATTCTTATTGATGCCCGGTCATCAGGGAAGTATGGACAGGAAGTCATGCCAATTCTAAAGGAAAAACACCCATTTACTCCTTTCGTCATTTTTACTGCCTATTCAGAAGATCATTATCTTATCGAAGCGATATGCCATGGTGCAGCAGGTTATGTGTTACAGGGTGGGGGAATGAAACAAGTGCTGTCGGCAATCCGTCAATGTGCCAATGGTCAAATAGTCTATCCTGCCTCAATAAAATCAATATTAATGAAGAAGCTGCAGCAGGATGTTGAAAGATTACCAGTAACTTTGGATAAGGCAATCGAAAAATTAGGAGCCTTTTCCAAGCGTGAGTATGAACTGCTTATCCTGCTAACCCAAGGGGAAACGAATCAGCAAATTTCAAAAAAGCTTTTTCTATCCATCGGCACGGTAAAAAACTATATAAGCCGGATTTACAGAAAACTGAATGTTAATAATCGACCGGAGCTTATGGCGCTTTTGTATAGCTTTCAAAATAGCGGGATGAAGGGATAACTACTCATGCCCGTCCCCCCGTTAATCGCTTACACGGATTCTTTATCGGATTCACATTCCAAAGCAATTAGGTAGCGGCAGAGAGACAAAATCGTTTAACCCTCCCAACCCTCAAGCTTTTTAAAAATGCCTCTGCATATGCAACATTCCGCTTCCTCGTATGTCCATGATCCTTTCATCGGCGTAAAGGTGTGTTCTAAAAAAGAATAAAGAATCAAGAAAATGATGGAGATTGAAAGGAATAAATAATATAGAAGGGAAATGCGGTTCTAACCTGTCCATTTTGGATTAAACTATTAAGAGGGAGATTCGTTTAAGGAGGGGCATCATGGTCAGAAAATGGGCTGGCAGAGCGATTCTATTATATATCCTTTATGCAGCAGCGATGTATTGGTATATTTTTTATGGAGCTGATACCTCCATTCCCGAAGCTTTGCGTGGAACTGCAGCAGATCCTGCAACATTCCTGAATGCAAGGGAACTAAAGCTTAGCGAAGAATATTCAGGACTGCGGAATTTTATTTTTTTCGTATCCACGCCATATGAATGGCTGCTGTATTTCTTCATTTTACTATTTGGTTTATCAAAAGCATTTGAAAAGTCGTCAATGGCAGTCTCGAGGTGGAAAGCGATCAGAACGGGCATTTACTTATTCTGGCTTTCCGTTATTTCTTACCTGGCACTGTTTCCAATCAGTTTCATTGGATATCGGATGAGCAAAAGTTACCATATAAGTACACAAAGTTTCACCTCGTGGATGAAGGATGGAGTCATCGAATTCTGGGTGAATTTTGGGATGATGTTCATCATCGTTTCCGTTTTATATTGGTTAATGAAGAAAAGTGTGAAGAAGTGGTGGCTCTATGCCTGGATGTTGTCCATTCCATTTACCTTGTTCCTGATGTTTGTTCAGCCTGTAGTGATTGATCCGCTGTACAATGAATTCTATCCGCTCAAAAATAAAGAGCTGGAAACGGAAATATTGGCACTTGCCTCACAGGCTGAAATTCCAGCTGAACACGTGTATGAAGTAAATATGGCGGAAAAGACAAATGCCTTGAATGCATACGTGACCGGCATAGGTTCCAACTCAAGAATAGTTCTTTGGGATACGACCCTGAACAAACTGAAGGAAGATGAAATCCTTTTTATCATGGCACATGAAATGGCTCATTATGTGGAAAAGCACATTTATATAGGGATTGCCGGTTATTTAGGACTGACTTTAATCGGTTTGTGGCTGACATCGAAAATCATGAATTTTATCATTAGACGCTGGGGCCATCTGTTAAAGGTTCGTTCGGTTGACAGCATATCATCCCTTCCATTATTTCTCTTGATAACGTCTGTGCTGCTCTTTGCTTCGAGTCCGCTGTCCAATTATGTTTCCAGATATCAAGAAACAAGGGCTGACCGTTACGCCATTGAAATGACCGGGGATAAAGAATCAGCAATCACGACGTTCCAGGAACTCACGAGGTCGGGTTTGAGTCAGGTCAACCCGCCATTCCTGGTTAAATGGCTGCGGTATTCCCATCCGACCATGCTCGAACGGATTTCAACGGTTGAAAATGCAGATACAAAGGGTGATTGAAAGCCAGCTGAAAACCAGCTGGCTTTTTTTCTTCGGAAAGTAAGTTTGTAGTTGTTTTCAGAAAAAACTATTATTTTTAAAAATCTTAGGTTCTCTACTATAATAAATTAAATTCCCAGTTCGTTTTAAGGAGATCGGATATGTATAATGTACTTTTCATCACTATAGGCTCAGTGCTTGTGGCAGTGGCCTACAACTTATTTTTGATACCACATTTAATTTTAAGCAGCGGACTTAGTGGACTTGCGATCATGTTCGGAATCATCACCCCAGTCAACACAGGGATATTGAATTTTCTGATGAACCTGCCATTGCTGATTCTTGGATACCTGAAATTAGGGAGACGTTTTATCACATATACGATATTATCAGTTGTCGTGATTTCCGTCAGTTTATATCTCATTCCAGTTCACGGAATATCCACTGAACCGATTTTGTCTTCTTTATTTGGCGGAATCATATCGGGATTCGGCATAGGCATCATCTTTCGTGCTTCGGGGTCTTCGGGCGGCTTTGATATCATTGCCATGCTGTTGGCTAAGAAGAGCGACTTTCCACTTGGTACATTGCTTTCGGTGATGAATGGAGTTGTGGTGGTTATCTCAGGCTTCATCTTCGGTTGGGATGCCGCATTATATACGCTGATTTCCATTTATGCAGCAGGAAAGGTGATCGATACGATCCATTCCAATCACATTAAATTAACATTGATGATCGTGACCAAAAAGAGTGACGAAATGAAAACGAAGCTCCTGACCAACCTATATCGTGGTATTACAGTCATGGATGGTGAAGGTGCATATTCAGGAGAAAAGAGTAAAGTAATGATGACAGTCATTACACGTTATCAGTTAACCGATGTAAAAACGATGATAAAAGAAGTTGATCCGAATGCTTTTGTCAATATTACCGAAACATCCGAGGTCATGGGGATGTTTCATAAAGAGTGATGATAATCAGAAAAGCCTCCCAACATTATGGGAGGCTTTTTTGATCAATATGCTGTTTATAAATCATGCATTTTAATTTCCAAACTGTTTTAGTAAAACGTTCATTTCAGAACTTAGTTTTAAGAATAAAGGTTTGTTTTTCTTATCCAAGGCTTCATCGATCTGTTTTGCAAGGATATTCTTTTTGGTAGTAAGGACGGCTTCCTGAATAATCATATCAATTAACATTTCCTGAACCACGGCATCGTTTTTCATTTCGCTCATTGATAAGGACTTCACTGACTCTGAATAAGATTTTTCATTTTTCAAAGTTACCACCCCTGACCCTTTTTATTATTATATGGATTTGAGCGGATAAAATCAACTGAAAATTTAAAATATTTAAATATTAATGGAGAATGTGTCGTTTAGATGAAGAAAAAGCCACTATATAAAAGAATTTTTAATTTTTTGTGAACTTACTTTTTATGTTCAAGGGTTGTGCTATTATAGTCAGTAATTTAACATACATTTATTATCTCCATTCACTTTTCTTCGGCAATGGGGATTGGAAGGGTACAAGCAATTAAGGGTATAAGCTTTGGTAAAGTAAAAGCGGTGTTTAGCAATGAGGAAGAGGTGGATTAAAAATGAAGGAAAACAATCAGGGAATCATCGAGGAATATGAAATCACGCCACATACATTAATGGTTTCGCCAATCAATTACGGCAGTAAAATATATGCCCGTATCGTTGAAATGGAGGACGAGTTCATATCCCCGTTTAAACCTTTGGAAATAATAAAGAAAAGCTGTGAGTTCTTCGGGTCAAGTTATGAAGGACGCAAGCAAGGCACAAAACAGCTTATAAACATCACACATAAAGCGCCTATTGCGATCGATCCGACCAGTTCGATTTTCTTCTTTCCCACTACATCTCCGTTGCGTCCTCAATGCATCTGGTTATCACATGAGCATGTGGTATCCTATGACCGCCTGGATTCCAAACATACTACCATCACATTCAGGAATAGACAAACCATCGATATAGCAGTATCATGCAGTTCTTTCGAAAACCAGCTGCACCGGACTTCTTTTTTAAAAACGAAATTGATCCAGAGGATTGAGGAAACAAAGAGGAAATCATTCTATCTGTTCACCGAAGCAAATGGGGTCAAGGCTTCAGAGGTACTGTCAAAGTATATACCGCGTTAAACAGTCAAACCAAAGCAAGCCCTTCTTATTAAAGAAGGGCCCAGGAATTAATCTTCAAATAATTCATCCATTAGATCGTCAATTTCTTTTCTTAACTTCTCAGTGCCCTCTTTGGAAATGGTGATGGTATCACCATCGATAATCAGCATATCTCCTACTTTTGCTCCCTTTGGGAGAGCGCTTTTAGGAAAATCCTTCATGTCACCACCATCGATTTCAACGACAGCGATCTTTCCTTCGAAGCGGTCAATAATTCCTTGTACCATTTATTTCACCGTCTTTACAGTAATTTTCTGACCTGTAGAAGTAAAAATAATGTTACCTGATTTATCTGTGCGATAAGTTTTGGCCTTCACTGAATTCAACCGTTTTATAACAGTGGAAGTAGGATGCCCATAGCCATTTTTTCCTACACTGATTACAGCGTATTTCGGTTTTGTTTTGTTAATGAATGCTGAACTAGTTGATGTTTTTGCACCATGATGGCCGACTTTAAGTACATCCACACTTGGTACCAGTTTTTTAGCCAGCATATCTGTCTCTGATTTTTCTTCAGCATCACCTGTAAACAAGAATGTTTTTTTGTCGTGTTTAAGTAAAAGGACTGCACTCCAATTATTTAAGTCAGACTTGGCATATTCTTTAACAGGTGCAATGAATTTAAGGGAATTATCCTTAGCTTTAGTGTTGATTTCCACGCCAGTCTGAGCTTTTTTTATTGTAAGCTTCTTCTGCTTAACAGCAGTTAAAAAGTCTTTATATGCCTGGGTAGTATGAGAAACTTTAGGGGCATACACAGATTTTACATTAAGCGATTTAATCACATAAGCCAGACCGCCCACATGATCCGCATCTGGGTGAGTGGATACTAATGCATTAAGTGTTTTCACCTTTTGTTTTTTTAGGTAGGCTACAACTTCGTCGCCCTTTCCTTTACCGCCGCCATCAATTAAAACGTTTTCGTTACCGGTTTGAATAAGGATGGAATCTCCTTGTCCAACATTGATGAAATGTACCTTTACATTTGAGGCTGCCTCAGTTGTTTTAAGTCCAGTAAATAAAGACAAAACAAGAACAGCAACCAGTAGAATATTTATTTTTTTCATTTTTCCCCTCCAAATAATAATTTACCATGTGTAAATCGAAAAATGGGGATTTGGACATAATTTTCTTTGTGATAAAAAAATGAAGCGGGTGTCAGAATCGTGGTTAGGTAAAATGGTCCTGGGTATTTATGGGGAATTGTCGCTGGTGAAGAAGGGGAATGTACCTGAGTTTTCAATATGGAGAAGATGATATTCTACAGGCGGATGATGGAATGATTCTTTCATACGATCATTCATATCAATGTTTACTTTAGCAAAAGTCACAACCAAAAGCCCTTCTCATATGAGAAGGGCATCAGAATTAATCTTCAAATAACTCATCCATTAAATCTTAAGTTTCTTTTTTATGTTTCAGAGCCTTCTTTGAAAAACCATCGATATACAAACAGTTCCTCTTTTGCTTCCTTAGGATAGAGCATTTTTACAGTAATTTTCTAATTTGTAGAAGTTAGCTGCACACAGTTTAAGTGTAGGTATCATAAAGTTACTGGAATGTGTACAGTCTTCTTCTCTCAAATGGTTCAGAAATAGAGGGGGGGAGAATGCTGAATTTCAAATCACTTCTAAAATGAAACTACCTATTAAAGTGATAAAAAAACATGCTCTCCCAATAAAAAGTGCCTTTTGGGGGACCTTTAATTGCTTCTCAAGGTAATATATATATCCAAAAATGAAAGACGTTCCTAATGTAAGAATAATGTAATCTACTTCAAAACCTAGAATTATATAGTTATATACCGGTATACTTCTAATATAACCAATAACGAATACTCCTAGTGCAATATATCCAAGTATAGAATTCATTATAAGGCTGCTCTTTTTCATAATTTCCCCCGTCTTTATTTGGACTGCACTTCACAGCACCCGTATATCATTATTTAAAGCGTATTGCCGTAAATCAATATAAGGGTACGAAGATTTATATGTATAATTTCTGTCTCTATGTAACCCTTATTATCTCTTTCCGCTAACTCTTCGGGAGGCCTGTACTTTCCGTCTTCTTTGTTATGTGTTTCTTCTGGATAAATCCCTTTAACAAAAGTTTTGAAAATGAAAATCGGTGCAATATACTGTGTTTAGACAAAATACTTTCTGCTATTCCAATTAGATCTAATAGATTGTACACCATATATTAGTGAAATGTTGCTATGATTGGATATAATTAAATATGTTTAGCAATTAATCAAGAAGCATTTACAGAGTGTAGTTCAATCAGAAAATCAAATTCACTCGATGGAATATCATTTGCTGATAAAGTTTTAAATAAAAAACATTATCAGCTTATTCTTAACCGAAACATTCCGTTACGATAATTCCTATATTGACTGATTAAGCGTAACTTTCTCATATAAGATATTGGATGATCTAAGGCTCCAAACATCCACATTCATGGACACAAACATTTACGGAGGTTGCCTGTACCCGCTAATTCCTTGAACGGTGGTTTTTTTCGAAAAAGTAATGACATAACAAGTCTTCTGTTTTGTTGCGAAGGCGGGGATTGAAATAATTATGATGTTCCTCGTATCCTTTATATAAAAAACAATACATCGTGAAGGATTCATCGCGTTTGATTTCACTAACCTTAATATTCTCCTTGCGCAAATAGCGCCGTACCTCGGCAAGTTCGTCTTGAACCACTTTTAAAATATGTTCGACTAGCTCCGAATAGGGCCTTTTTAATTTAAACGGACTAATTTCGATGACCTTGAGATCCCGGTTTAAGACTGTAATAACCATAGGGAGGTAGATGGCTTTTTCAATCATATTTCGGTCATCTTCTGGAATGCGGGTCATCATGACCGCCCCTTTCTAAAATAGCGCGTTTTTAATAATAGTATGTATATTCCGTAAAATAAGAACGTGTGTTCTATTTTTATCCTAATGTATTTTCAGTGTATTTGCAAGCAGTTTTGATAAATCAAGAAATATTCGTTAACAAGATTATGTTTTCCGGAGATAGGGAAAGTATGAAGATATATGGATAATAATTCTTGCAATTTCAGGGGAAAGTGATATATCTAAAATAAACAGTTTTTAATAAGTTTATGCTGCAATGATGGCAGCATGTCGAGGGAGATAATTATGGATTTGGATACTATACGTGAGTGGTTTACACTTGATCATATATCGGCACTTATTCAGCAATATCGCTCATTCGGTCCAATTCCTGGGATCTTGCTGCCGATGCTGGAAGCTTTTTTGCCTTTTTTGCCCTTAGTGGTGTTCGTGCTTGCTAATGCAACGGCTTTTGGTCTCTGGTGGGGATTTTTATTTTCTTGGATTGGTGCGGTAGCAGGGTCTTTTTTGATCTTTTGGATTATTAGAAGATATGGTCAAATGAGGTTTTTCCGATTTTTGCAAAAGCATAAACAGGTGCAGAGGCTGATGGTTTGGGTTGAGAGCCATGGATTCGGTCCTTTGTTCATATTACTCTGCTTCCCTTTTACACCTTCGGCTATCGTTAATATCGTGGCAGGACTTTCAAAAGTCAGTATGCTGCAATATGGACTTGCAGTAGTGGGTGGGAAAGCGGTGATGATTTTTACGATTAGCTTCGTAGGTTACGATTTAGTATCATTGATTCATAAACCTGTGCGAACGATCATTATCGGAATCGTCATCTTTATCCTATGGTATGTAGGGAAAAGACTGGAAGTCAGGTTAAATAAAAGCATGAAGAGAGAAGAAGGACAATAAATTAATATATAAATG
This sequence comes from Peribacillus frigoritolerans, assembly GCF_040250305.1. Lineage (NCBI taxonomy): Bacteria > Bacillati > Bacillota > Bacilli > Caryophanales > Bacillaceae > Peribacillus > Peribacillus frigoritolerans. The sequence goes on from NZ_CP158190.1 coordinate 1,330,119, forward strand.
CAGTAGGGGTTGAACTAGATGGAAAAAACAAACAAGAATTCTTTATCCGATTGGATAAAACCAGCGATGATAGCTTTTGTTATTTACATCTTAATCCGTACATTTCTCTTTTCAAGCTATGATGTTGAAGGGAAGTCGATGCAGCCGACCCTTGAAGATGGAAATAAACTTGTCGTGAATAAAATCAATTACCAGATTCATGATATCAACCGTTTTGACATTATTGTTTTTCATGCGAATTCACAAGAGGATTATGTTAAGCGAGTTATAGGGATTGCAGGTGACCGAATTCGTTATAAAGATGATTGGCTTTACGTAAATGGTGAGAAAGTGGATGAGCCTTATCTTGAAAAATTCAAGGAAGGTTTCCCAGAACAGGATTTTACGGGTGATTTTACATTAAAAGAATTGACGGACATGACCAAAGTTCCGGAGGGCAAGCTTTTTGTCATGGGTGATAACCGTCTTGAAAGTGCTGACAGCCGTCACTTTGGTTATATACCGGTTGAAAATGTTGTCGGTAAAGTGGATGTTCGATATTGGCCGGTCAATGATTTCAATTTTAAATTTACAGGTGAATGATTGTGGAAGCCCAAAAATTATGTGGGCTTTTTCTTTTGGGGGAAAAATGCGAACGTACGATTGGTGTTTTTTGAAGGGAAACGGTAAAATAATAGAAAGTAAATCTAATTGGAAACAGAAACCTATTCATAGAGACGAAAGTATTTCTGGTATGATGGGTCTAGATATTATGTTGTAAGGGGGAAAAAGAGATGTCACTCCGTTTTTTACTGGGAAGATCGGGTGCAGGGAAAACTTCGAATATATTGGATGAAATCCGCTCCAAATTGGCAGAAGATCCCGAAGGAAATCCAATTATCTACCTCGTTCCTGATCAGATGACGTTTCTATCTGAATATAAACTAATTAAAACACCAGGCCTTGCCGGAATGATCCGGACACAGGTTTTCAGTTTTAGCAGGCTTGCATGGCGAGTCCTTCAGGAAACCGGGGGGATGAGCCGGCTGCATTTGGACAGTGTCGGCGTCAATATGTTGATACGGAAGATCATGGATGATAAAAAGGAAGAGTTAAAGATGTTTCGTCGATCTGCTGATAAGCAGGGGTTCATTGCACAGATGGAGCTAATGCTGGCTGAATTCAAGCAGTATTGCATCCAGCCTGATGACATTCAAAACTATTTGGCAGAAACCTCACAGGCCGGCAGCGGCATTCAGGATAAACTGCATGATCTTGAATTGGTCTATCAGGCTTTTGAGGATGAAATGGTCAACAAATATTTAGACTCCGAAGACTACTTCACTTTGCTGATCGAGAAAATGCCAGAGTCTTCATATATAAGGAATGCGGATATATACATCGATGGTTTTTATAGCTTGACTCCACAGGAATTATTGATTGTGGAAGAAATGATGAAGTTGTGCAGGAGTGTAACGATCTCACTGACGTTAGATCAGCCCTACAGGCAATATGCACCGGATGATTTGCAGCTGTTCAGGCAAACGGGAAATCTTTATCATCACCTTTATCAGGCTGGATTGAGGAATGGCATACCGATTTCAGAAGATCGAATCTTAAAAGGGACGGAAAGGTTTGGAAAGAGTCCAGGGCTGAATCATCTGGAAACTTATTTTGCCATTCGTCCTGCACAAACGTTTGAGCAGTCACCTGATGTAACGATCGCCCAGGCAGTTAACCGCAGAGCTGAGATTGAGGGAGTTGCCCGGGACATCTTGTCGCTGGTCAGACAGAAACAGCACCGCTTCCGTGATATTGCGATTTTAGTCCGTAATGGGGAAGCATACGCAGATATTTTACAAACCGTTTTTCGGGATTATCAAATACCCTTGTTCGTCGATTCCAAACGGACGATGCTGAATCATCCTCTGATTGAACTGATTCGTTCCACTTTGGAGATCATCAATGGCTATTGGCGTTATGAGCCGGTATTTCGTGCAATCAAGACGGAGCTTCTATTTCCGCTGCAAAAAAATCACGATAGGATGCGCGAACAGGTAGATAAGCTGGAGAACTATGTGCTGGCCCGCGGCATTAAAGGAAGCAGGTGGACGTCCAAAGATCGTTGGACCTACAGGCGATTCCGCGGCCTGGAACTCGAGGACCGGAACCAAACGGATAAGGAAATGAAGCTTGAGCAAGAGTTGAATGAGATGAAGCAATTATTTACCGAGCCCATCTTGAAGCTCTCAAAACGTGTTAAAAAAGCTGCTAATGGCAGGGAATTGTGTGAAGCCCTTTATCTATATCTTGAAGAATTGCATGTACCTGAAAAATTGGAAAAGCTGAAACTGGAGGCAGAAGAAGCAGGTGATTTGGTATCGGCAAGAGAGCATGAGCAAACTTGGAATGCGGTTGTCGACCTATTGGACCAATTCGTTGAACTGCTGAGCGGGGAAGAGCTTTCCATGAAACAGTTTGCGGTAATCATTGAAGCTGGTCTGGAATCTCTTGAATTTTCTTTGGTACCGCCGGCAATTGACCAAGTATTGGTCGCCAGCCTAGATTTATCCCGCCTGGATGATGTGAAGACAGCTTTTGTTATCGGCCTGAACGAAGGGGTTCTGCCAGGAAAAGCTGTATCTGACGGAATATTTTCAGATAGTGATCGTGATGTGCTACAAGCTGGTGGACTTGATGTTGCCCCAAGTTCAAAAGTGCGCCTGCTGGATGAGGAGTTTACAGCGTACAAAGCATTCACTACGCCTGCTGAGGCCCTTTATCTATCATATCCGCTTGCCGATGAGGAAGGAAAGGCACTTTTACCCTCATCCTATTTAAAACGGGTAAGGGACGTATTGCCTAACGTTTCCGAAGTGTATTATATGAACGATCCGTCCGATCTGCCTGCTGAGGAACAGGTGAAATATGCTGCGAATCATGATGTGGCCCTATCGTACCTGGCTGCCCAATTGCAGTTGAAAAAAAGGAACTATCCAATCCATTCACTATGGTGGGATGTATATAATGCCATTATTGATGATGAAAAGGCCGGTCCTTCAGCAACTAAGGTTTTATCGAGCCTTTTTTATCAAAATAGGACAAAGAAATTATCTGAGGAAACAAGTAAGCAATTATACGGTGAGAGCATTCTTACGAGTGTATCCAGGATGGAAATGTTCAATAGCTGCCCGTTTTCCCATTATGCCGCTCATGGCTTGAAATTGAGGGAACGGCAAATTTTCCGTTTGGATGCGCCGGATATAGGCGAGATGTTCCATGGAGCGTTGAAAATGATTTCCGATTACTTAAAGGAACATGATATTCCTTGGTCTACATTGACTTCGGAACAATGCTTGGAGCTGGCCAGAATTGCCGTGGAGAGACTTGCTCCTAAACTCCAAAATCAGATTTTGTTAAGTACGAATCGCCATCACTATTTACGCAGGAAACTGGAACACGTGATTGGACGGGCCTCGATCGTATTAAGTGAACATGCAAAGGTGAGCGGTTTTGCCCCAATCGGATTAGAACTCGGATTCGGAAAAAATGGCGAGCTGCCGCCACTTTCTTTCACATTGAAAAACGGTACGAAGATGGAATTGATCGGGCGGATCGACCGCGTGGATAAAGCGGAAGAAGATGAGGGTGTCTATTTGCGTGTGCTCGATTATAAGTCGAGTGAAAAGGAACTGAACATGAGTGAAGTATATTATGGACTCGCGCTGCAGATGTTGACATACCTTGATATCGTCGTCACCCATTCCAAGTCGCTTATTGGAAAAGAAGCGATCCCTGCCGGGGTTTTATATTTTCATGTGCATAATCCTGTTGTCAAATCAAAGGGAATGCTCAGCTTGGATAAAATTGAAGAAGAAATTTATAAAAGCTTTAAAATGAATGGACTTGTACTGGATCATTCAAATGTCATTCAAATGATGGATACCTCACTTGATATTGAAAATCCTGGTAAGTCGGATATCATTCCAGCTGGATTTAAAAAGGACGGATCGCTCCTTGCGGCTTCCAAAGTTGCAAGCAGGGAAGAGTTTTCGCTTCTGAATCATCATGTGCGCCGTATTTATCAGGAGGCTGGTGATCGAATGGTCGATGGTGATGTCGATATAACGCCATACAAACTAAAGGAAAAAACGCCGTGTACCTTCTGTTCCTTTAAATCTGTATGCCAATTCGACCAGTCACTGGAGGAGAACCAATTCAGGAATTTGGCACAGAAAAAACAAAATGATGTTCTTAAGCTATTAAGGGGGGAGGGTGAGAGCGATGAGTAAAACGAAAATTCCTGCTCTGCCAGGAGACGTGACTTGGACGGAAGATCAATGGAAGGCGATATGGGCTAAAGATCAGGACATTCTGGTTGCGGCCGCAGCAGGCTCAGGGAAAACAGCGGTGCTGGTCAACCGGATCATTCAAAAAGTCATTTCAGAAGAAGATCCAATCGATGTTGATGAACTGCTTGTCGTTACATTTACCAATGCCTCAGCTGCCGAGATGCGTCATCGGATAAGTGAGGCATTAGAAAAAGCGATCAATGATAATCCGCATTCACAGCATTTGCGTAAGCAGTTGAGCTTGATTAATCGTGCTTCGATTTCCACGCTTCATTCCTTTTGTTTAGAGGTGATCAGGAAGTATTATTATCTGACGGATATCGACCCGGGCTTCCGGATTGCAGATTCTACGGAGATCCAATTGCTTCGTGATGAAGTGATGGAAGAGCTTTTCGAGGAGCAGTATGGGCAAAGTGATAATGAAGAGTTCTTTAATTTGGTTGATGCTTTCACTAGCGATCGAAACGATGATGCACTTCAGAATATCGTTCGATCGCTGCATGATTTTTCACAATCGAATCCAGACCCGGACCGATGGCTTGATGGTGCCGCCAGCATGTATGAGCTGGCAGATGATGATGGGATTGATGATCTTTCGTTTATCGATTCATTGAAGTTCGATATCGGTTTACAATTGGACACCTCCAGGGATTTATTGGAACGCTCGCTTGCGTTGACAAAAATCCCTGGGGGGCCGGCACCAAGGGCTGAAAACTATATAGCCGATCTTGCCATGGTTGCTAAACTTTCAGAGTTGAAGGACCAATCCTGGAATGCTCTTTATGAAGAAATCCAAAACGTGAAATTTGGGACGGCAAAACGCCTTTCTGGTGCGGAGTTTATCAAAGAAATTACGGATGAGGCTACCAAGTACCGTGATAAGGCGAAGAAAATCATCAAATCGTTACAGGAAGAGTTATTTACCCGTAAACCGGAAAGCTACTTGAGGGATATAAGGGAGCTCAAGGGATATGTCGATACACTTGTAATGCTTGTTAAACGGTTTGACGAAAGATTCTTTGCTGCAAAAGCAGAAAAGAACTTGGTGGATTTCGCCGATTTGGAACATTATTGTCTTCAAATTTTGACAGGGGAAACGGTGGATGGTGAACGAAAACCTTCAGCGGCAGCCATTGAATACAGGAACCAGTTCAAAGAGGTGCTAGTGGATGAGTACCAGGATACTAACCTGGTTCAGGAATCCATTTTAAAACTTGTGACGGCAGACGGCGAATATGATGGGAATCTTTTCATGGTAGGCGATGTCAAGCAGTCCATTTACCGGTTCAGGCTTGCGGAACCGAATCTCTTCCTTGGAAAATACACACGTTTTACCCATGATGGTGTTGATTCCGGACTGAAAATTGATTTAAACCGCAATTTCCGGAGCCGAAAAGAAGTTCTCGATGGGACCAATTTCTTGTTTCAACAGTTGATGGGCATTACTGTCGGTGAGATTGATTATGATGAAGATGCCCAATTGAAAAAAGGCGCCCCATATCCCGAAGACGATCCAAACCCGATCGAACTCCATTTAATTGACGGAACAGCCGATCCGGAAGCACATTCGGAAATGGAAGGATCGGATGGCGGGTTTGAGGCCGAGGAGCTTGAAAAAGCGCAGCTCGAAGCAAGGCAGATGGCAAAGCTCATTAAAAAGGCTATAAGCGAAAAGCAACGGATATATGATACGAAAACCAAAAAGTACCGATCTGCCACCTATCGGGACATGGTCATTCTTCTTCGTTCGATGCCATGGGCACCGCAAATCATGGAGGAATTTAAAAAACAAGGGATTCCAGTCTATGCCAATTTATCAACAGGGTATTTTGAAGCGACCGAAGTGGCCATCATGATTTCCCTATTGAAGGTGATTGATAATCCGCAACAGGATATCCCATTGGCATCCGTTCTCCGTTCACCCATCGTCGGACTGGATGAAGAAGAGATGTCACAGGTGCGTTTATTCCATACAGGGAGCTACTACGAAGCGCTAGCTGATTTTTACAGAAAGAGTGACCCGGAAGAACATCCGGGGCTTTATGAAAAGGCTACTGCTTTTTATAAAAAACTAGTGAAGTGGAGGAAGCTTGCCAGGCAGGAGGCATTATCAGATTTGATCTGGCTGCTATACCGCGAAACGCAGTTTTATGATTTTGCAGGTGGGATGCCGGGCGGCAAACAGCGTCAGGCCAATTTAAGAGCGCTGTATGACAGGGCAAGGCAATATGAAGCAAGTTCATTCCGCGGTCTGTTCCGTTTCTTGCGTTTCATAGAAAGGATGCAAGAACGCGGAGATGATTTAGGGGCAGCTCGTGCTTTAGGAGAACAGGAAGATGTAGTCCGGCTGATGACGATTCACTCGTCAAAGGGGCTTGAGTTCCCGATCGTGTTCATTGCCGGTCTTTCCAAGCAATTCAATATGATGGATTTACGCAAGCCCTATTTACTGGATAAGGATTATGGCTTTGCGGCAAAGTATGTTAATTCCGAATTACGGATAACTTATCCATCCCTCCCTCAATTGGCTTTTAAGAAAAAAAAGCAGCTTGAATTAATTGCCGAGGAGATGCGTGTCCTCTACGTGGCTCTAACGAGGGCTAAGGAAAAGCTTTATTTGATTGCCAGTATCAATGATGCAGAAAAAACGCAGCAGAACTGGGAAAGTAATGCGGCACATGGAGATTGGCTATTGAAGGACTATGTACGGGCAGGTGCAAAAAGTTATCTTGATTGGATTGGTCCATCCCTTGTCCGCCATCGGGATTCTCTTGGGGCTGCAGGTCTTGGCTTGGAAATGGAATCACACCCATCGAATTGGTCCATTTCCGTCATTCCAAGTGAAGAGCTTGCTGTTCTGGATGAGGAAGAGGCACTGGTTCAAGAGCAAATGCTTGAACATGTCCAGAAATCGGAGAAGGTCAGTATCGTTTCCGAGTTTTATGATGATATCAAGAAACAGCTTGAGTGGGAGTACCCCGAGCATGAGGCGACGGTGTATCGTTCCAAGCAATCCGTTTCTGAACTAAAACGTCAATATGAACTAAAGGACGAGCAAAGCTCCACAGAGCTATTGCGTAAATTTAAGCGGCCTATCACGAAGCGGCCGACTTTCATGCAAGAAAAGTCACTGACTCCTGCTGAAAGGGGTACGATTACACATTTAGTCATGCAGCATATTGATTTATCTAAAGAGATTACCATTCAGTCGATTCAGGAACTGATGGTTGACTTGATTCAACGTGAGCTGTTGACGGAGGAACAGAAAGAAGCTGTGGACCCTGAGACGATCGTCGATTTCTTTGACAGTGAAATCGGACAAAGAATGCTAGAGGCCGTGAACCTTCGCCGTGAAGTGCCATTTACGATGTCGCTGCCTGCAAAGGAAGCTTACAGCGATTGGGCAGCTGGAGATGAAGAGATACTAATCCAAGGTGTTATTGATTGTATCTTTGAGGATGAACAAGGTCTTGTGCTTCTCGATTATAAAACGGATACAATCACCGGACGTTTTGCCAGCGGGTATGAAGGGGCAAAAGAGATTCTTGCCGATCGATACCGGATGCAGCTTCAGCTTTATACGCGGGCTGTTGAAGGGATCATGAATAAGAAGGTAACCGGCCGTTACTTGTTTTTCTTTGACGGCTCGCATTTATTGGAAGTAAAAGAGTGAAGGAGTGTCCCATAAGTGGGACGCTTCTTTTTGGATAAATAAACAGAATAGTTTGAAAAGATATAATTGCTTACTATATACTAGTGGAGAAAAATACCTTTTTAAAGGAGTAGAGAAGAGTATGACGAGTGAGATCAAGAGCAAGGGATATTTTGGTGAGTTCGGCGGAAGCTTTGTACCGGGTGAACTTCAGGAAGTTATGGATATTTTAGAAACGGAATTCCTGAAATATAAGGATGACCCGGAATTCATTGAGGAATTTCAATATTATTTGAAAGAATATGTCGGACGCGAAAACCCGTTAACACTTGCAAAGAATTTAACGAAAAAGGTTGGCGGGGCAAAAATATACTTGAAGCGTGAAGACCTGAATCATACAGGTGCTCACAAAATTAATAATGCGATTGGACAAATCCTGCTCGCTAAACGGATGGGTGCTAAACGCATCATCGCAGAAACTGGCGCTGGACAGCATGGTGTGGCGACTGCGACTGCATGTGCGATGTTTGGCATGGAGTGTGTGATTTATATGGGTAAGCTGGATACGGAGAGGCAGGCATTGAATGTCTTTCGGATGGAATTGCTGGGGGCAAAAGTCGTAGCGGTCGAAAAGGGACAGGGTCGATTGAAGGATGCCGTTGATGAGGCATTGAATGATTTGGTGCAAAACTATGAAAATACTTTTTACTTGCTTGGTTCAGCAGTGGGACCACACCCATATCCAACGATCGTTAAACATTTCCAATCAATCATAAGTGAAGAATCGAAGCGCCAGATCCATGAAAAGGAAGGAAAACTGCCAACTGCCATCATTGCTTGTGCAGGAGGGGGAAGTAATGCGATCGGTGCTTTTGCTCATTATATTGATGAAGACAATGTCCGTTTAATTGGTGTAGAGCCAATTGAAGCCCCAAGTATTTCTCAAGGTGTCCCGGCAGTATTGCACGGATTCAAAAGTTTGACGTTAGTGGACGAACAAGGGGAACCAAAACCGACATTCTCCATAGCTGCAGGTTTGGATTACCCGAGCGTGGGACCCGAGCATAGTTTTTTGAAAGAAAGCGGACGAGCGGAGTATGTGACGGTAAAAGGGGAAGAAGCTCTTGAAGCTTTTCAGGTATTATCCAAAACAGAGGGCATCATTCCGGCTCTCGAAAGCTCACATGCTCTAGCTCACGCCATGAAGCTCGCAAAAGAGTTAACAAGAGATGATATACTGATCGTTAATTTATCAGGCAGGGGAGACAAAGATGTTGAGCAAGTATTTAACATGTTAGAGAAATAAGCCGAATTTAAAAGCCTCCTGGAAATGGGAGGCTTTTTCTATGACTAATTATTCCCTGTAATGGGTTGGTCGACCCCATTGACATCAAGGACGTTGCTTCCATTCAGGCCATTGGCCGTAAAAACGATTGCAGCCGTGTTCCCTGAGCCGGATCCGCTAACGGATTTGGAGGAAGACTTAGGGGAAATGACGGCGCAATCACCGAATAACAGATTTCCTTGAGCGACATTAAATACTTGAACTGGGCCGATAATGGCGGGCATATGAACCCCTCCTTTTAAAATTTAAGTGTTGTTGGTTGAATCATCGATTGGTGTCTCTTCGGGTTTTTTAGGAACATCCCGAATATGCTTCACTCTTGATTCCATACGTGCATGGCCTACGTTCCCCACACCAACGACAGATGAGGCTGATATCCCGATTATATTGATATTGCCGACCCGTATGAAGGGATTAGGATTTGAAAAACTTGATATGACTGGTTCATTCAATCTCGGGATATAAAGTGGTTTCTTAAAAATGTCATAGTTCTCGAAATGAATATCCGCTGAATCGAAAGTTTCACTTTTCTTCTGAACGGCTATAGCCAGGGCATTTCCATCTATATATGAAGTATCCCCAATTTGCAGGGTGGAGCTGAATGATACCGTGTCGGATAATAAAGATTTTACTTTTGATATTCTAGAAAACATGTTATTTATCCTTCTGGAGAAAGAGGCACGAATGGCCCGATGATAAGGGATTCCGGCGGGGTATCGAATGCGGAAGATAATTGGACCGTTTGTACATCCCCTATGAGAAATAAAGCAGAGCTTGCTACACCGGTAATTTTTATATCACCTACACAAAGCTGGTGATTGGTTACATTAAACTCCATTTGGATTTCCTCCTGTCTCGGCTTGTGAATGGGTAATGAATTGGAATAATGCAGTTTGAATATCGGATTTCACCTTTTCCCTGATCTTTTCCTTGATATTATCCCGTTGCTGCGGTGCACGTTCGGCGTAAGAAAGATTATCGAAATACATATTGATTCGTTGATGAAGCTGGCGCTCGACGTCTTGCTTAATGAAGTCATGATAAGAGGGTTCCAATGATATTTTCAGCTGGGTTTCCGCATCGTTGATCATATTTTCCAAGTCTGAAAGTATATCGTTGTGAATTTCCTGGACGACGATTTCCCTGCCTGGAAATAGGTTAGGTGCTGGTTGGATGGGTTGGTTGTTGACGGCAAATTCATCAATGTTGTTAAGGTCAGTTGGATTTAAACCGATATTCAATGTTCCATCTAAAGATTCGACCTTTAACTGATCGAATTTATATTCAATTTTATCCACATGGATTGGCGGTTTATTTTTCAGCTCGGCAATTTCATCTGTCAGGCGTTTGAGTTCGTGTTCAAGTTTCATGATCCGTTTATCCTGGGCTTCAAGGAAACGCTGCATTTGTATGGAATATGAATAGAGATCCTGATTCACGATTCAACACCCCACCTTCACAATAAGTTAATCTCATATAAGACAGTATATGAAAAAGTTGGAGGTAGGTGAATGCCTATGAACTAGGAGGGTGTAAACGGGACGAAACTGGTTAATGGGATTACATCGGCTTCAATTGCGGGAGCAGGCTCAGTGAATCCACCGGTATTGGCCAATGTGGAATATGGTTTGATCACCCCGGCACTTCCTATTTGAAAAACGGATGAATTGGCGATGCTTTCAATTTTTATCATATTAATTTGTATGGTCTGGTGAATATTGAAGATCATACTGACTCCTTTCTTAAAACATTAGAGATTTAAGACCAGTGGCTGATCAACACCATCTGTATCATTTGTATTCGTGGTGCTATAGGCATTATAAAGGGATATGGATTCACCCGTATTAAACGAGCCAGCACCTGCAAACGTTTTTGAGGTGGAATAGGGACTAATTTTAAAGACGTCACCAATATGGACAATTCCACTGCTACCGACGTTGATGACTTGAACGACTCCTACGATGGCCGGCAAGAAAATCACCCTTTTTTTATTCTGGTTTTCCCCTGAATCTCAGGCCATGAGCCTATCACTGAAGGGAGTTTCAATGTATTGTATGTTGACTGATGATTGATGTGATTCATCTGCCTATTAATATGTTGTTATATAACACTGGTGGATATTATTGAAATGTTATAAACAGATATGGTAATATAATACTAATTCAGAATTTTCAAATAAAACTAGAGGTGAGGAAATGAATGTACCATTAGTATTATCGCATTTCTTAGATCGAGCAGCCTTACTATATGGCGATAAGAAAGCCATCATTGGAGATGACAAGGTATTAACCTACGCAGAATTGAACGGCCGTGTAAACCAGCTTTCAAATGGTTTAAGGGATCTTGGAGTCAAAAAGGGTGATAAGGTGGCATATTTGGCACCTAACTCAATTGAAATGCTTGAAGGCTTTTATGGGGTATTTCAGCTTGGGGCAGTAATCGTTCCCTTGAATATCCGCTTGAAGCCTGCCGACTATGTATTCATTTTGAACCATAGCGAGTCAAAGGTCCTTTTTGTAGATCAGGAATTGTATCATCTAATTTCCCCTGTCAAGGATGAATTGGAATCGGTGGAGCACATTATCGTTCATTATAAAGATGAAGAGATAAGTGAAACCGATTACAACAATTGGCTGGAACGTTATGATGACAAGTGCTTTAACCGGGAGACCGTGGATGAAAATGATGTTTCGAGCCTCCTTTATACTAGCGGGACCACAGGGAATCCTAAAGGGGTGATGCTGACTCACCGCAACAACTACTTACATGCCCTGGGTGCGATGCATCATTTCAGGGTCAATGACCGCGATACATATTTGCATGTACTGCCGATGTTCCACGTGAATGGGTGGGGTGCCCCATTTTATTATACGGCAAATGGTGCCACTCAAGTTTGTTTGAGGAAAACCAGCCCTGAAACGATATTTGATGCATTACAAAAGCATAAGGTTTCCATCATGCATATGGCACCAACGGTTCTGAATTCTTTGTTTCAATATTATGAACGGAATGTTCCGAATCTCGAGCAGGATATTCGAATCGTTGTTGCGGGTTCCGCTCCGCCTCCTGCATTCGTTACAAGGGTGGAAAAAGAGTTAGGCTGGGAATTCATTCAAATTTACGGAATGACTTAATCGACACCGGTTAGTCTGATATCGCTGATTCGTTCTGAATTCGACGATCTTTCGGAAAAAGAAAAATACAGAATGAAGGCGAAAGCTGGGTATCCCATCATAGGCAGTGAGGTAAAGGTCATCCATGAAAATGGTGAGGAAGTGGCCCATGATGGCGTGGATATCGGGGAGCTCATTGTCCGGAGTCATGGAGTGATGTTAGGTTATTGGAAAAATGAAGAAGCGACCAGCCAGACATTGAGAAATGGATGGCTGCATACAGGGGATATGGCCACCATCGATGAAAATGGCAATGTGGATATCGTTGACCGCAAAAAGGATATCATCATTAGTGGCGGAGAAAATATCTCTTCCATAGAAGTGGAAGGAGTGCTCTACGAACATTCGGACATTCTTGAAGCGGCAGTCATTGCCGTTCCCCATGAAAAGTGGGGAGAGACGCCGCATGCCTTCATTGTGCCAAAAAGGGGCGTGGATTTAACGGAGGATGATATAAAGGCCTTCACACGGGAAAAACTAGCTCACTTCAAATCAGTTACCAGTGTGTCGTTCGTCGATGAGCTTCCGAAAACGGCATCGGGGAAAATACAAAAAATCCATCTCCGTAATGATTACTGGGAATCTAAGGGGAAAACAGGCAGATTCGTCAATTGAAGCTCGCTAACGCTGTTCAGAAATGATCAGCGTTTTTTTCTGTTTGCCCGTTCGATGGGATTCATATTAAGCTATGAAGATATCGGATCGGATAAATGAAGATTGCGGGGGCGATATTTTTGCATTCGTAAATAAGCCGCAGTAACTCATGCCATTGTTGGATAAGGATGGTCATTCAAGAGATTGGAATTTGTTTCGGTAAAAAGCATCCTGTTTAACGAGAAAGTGTTATTATTATAAAATATTTCAAATTATTATAATTTTCATTTTTTCATCATTTATTGTAAGAGTCTTGGATTGTGGGGGAGAGCATTGAAACGTATTCATTATAGCTGGGTTATTTTAATCATAACATTCTTCTCGATTATTGTAGCCGGAATCGTTAGGTCATCATCGGGAGTATTCATCGTTCCATTTGAAAATGAGTTCGGGTGGGACCGGTCCGTCATTTCTTTAGCCTTCGCCATAAGTTTGTTTCTATATGGATTATCGGGTCCATTCATGGCCGCTCTAATTGAAGTGCTTGGATTGAAGAAAATGATGGTATTGGCCATGTCCACTTTATTGGCAGGGATTTTACTCACTTTTTTCATGGAGCATGAGTGGCAGCTCATTCTTATTTGGGGAATTATCATTGGATTGGGTTCTGGAGTGTTTTTAACGGTATTGAGCCCATATGTGGCAAATCGTTGGTTCGAGAAGAGGCGGGGACTGGCGGTCGGGATACTCACGGCAAGTACGGCCACAGGTCAGCTCATTTTACTTCCGGTTTTAGCCATCATCATTGAGAATTACTCGTGGAGATGGGCGATTGGATTAATTTTGGTCCTTAGCTTGATCATGCTGGCAATCATCCTTTTGTTCATGAAAAACAATCCGAAGGAAGTGGGCACTCTTCCATATGGATTAGAAGAGGAAAATCTGGAGGCTGTTACAGCCCAAAAGAAGAACCCCATCGCCATGGCCTTTCAGTCGTTGATTGAAGCAGTGAGAGTGAAGGAATTCTGGTTATTGGCAGGAAGCTTTTTTATATGCGGACTTTCAACGAGCGGGTTGATCGGCACACATTTCATTTCTTACTGCATTAGTTTTGGTTTACCGGTTGTGACGGCTGCATCACTGCTATCTTTCATGGGAATCTTTGATTTGATTGGTACGACTGTATCCGGGTGGTTATCAGATCGTTTTGATAACCGTTGGCTGTTGTTTTGGTATTACGCTCTAAGGGGTGCTTCCCTCGTATTACTTCCTTTTGCGCTAAATGAAGGCTCAATCGGCCTATTGATCATCTTTTCCGTTTTTTATGGCTTGGATTGGATTGCCACCGTTCCTCCGACCATAAGCATTTCAAGGCAAGTCTTTGGCATGGAGAAAAGCGGGATCGTATACGGGTGGATATTCGCGGCCCATCAGGTCGGTGCAGCAGTGGCGGCGTACGGTGGAGGGCTTATCTTCAAAATATTCAACTCCTATACATGGGCATTCTTCCTTGCAGGAATCTTTTGCTTATTGGGCAGCTTGTTTGTCATACTGATAAAAAAGCAAAAAGCGGTCACGAAAGTTAAAGATGGTGCAATGGAGTTATAGAAAAATCTGTATGGATGAAAGAGGGTGTACCTATGAAGGACACGATGGTACCATTGCAGGAAAGTAAACGGATCGTAAGCATCGATATTTTACGTGGATTAGCCATTTTAGGGATTTTTTTAGTGAATATGCCTTCATTCCACTCTCCGCTCTTGTACATAGACGGTGCCGAGCGGTGGTCCGGAGGATGGGACAGGATTTTGTACAGATTCAGTGATATCGTCGCACAGGCCAGCTTTTATCCGTTATTTGCCTTTCTGTTCGGTTTCGGGGCAATCATTTTGGCAGTAAGGAGTGAAGAAAAGGGTATTTCATTTCCGTTACTATATATGAAAAGGCTAAGTTTCCTGCTGATACTTGGATGCATTCATGCTTTCTTCATCTGGCATGGGGACATCCTCATTAATTATGCTGTATTTGGGTTTGCACTTTTGTTTTTTTATAAGATGAAGGGCAGGAATTTAATTCTGCTAGGCTCGGTTTGTTATGTCCTACCATTTGCGATATTGGGTTCTCTATTTCTTATAATGGGCATTTTTGATAGTGAAGGGATGGCGGTTACGACTGATTCGGCGATGATGAAACAGTCTTTGGAAGTTTATCAATCTGGTACATTTACGGAACTGATGAGTCAAAGGGCGCTGGATTGGTATATGGTGAACAACCCTTTTAATGCCATTATCCTTTTTTTATCGATTTTTCCGTTTTTTTTAATGGGAGCAGGTGTTGCAAAACAAGGCTTTCTCCAAAATCCAGCCCAATATAAACGACAATTGAAAGCGATATCGATTGTAAGCTTGCTATTGGGCATGTCAATAAAGATTCTGCCGTATGTGACGGTATACCATTTTGGTACGATATTCGTGCAGGATTATTTGGGAGGACCGTTACTTACGATTTTTTATATCACGGCAATCGCGCTTTTGGCGGAGCGGGCAGGGGCTTCCCGCCTGTTATACCCGCTTTCGTATATCGGAAGGATGTCGATGAGCAATTACTTGTTCCAATCGATGGTATGTACGGCCATTTTTTATTCATATGGGCTTGGTTTATATGGATCAGTCTCTTATACGACAGGTTTTGTTTTCCTAATAGCCCTGTTTTGCCTGCAAATTCTGCTTTCCTTATTGTGGATGGGTCTGTTTAATTACGGACCGGTTGAATATATATGGCGTTTTTTTACATATGGTAAAAAGCCGGTTATGCGCCGTTGAGGACCAGTTAAGAAGAAATGTAAATGATGTTCATTAAATTGTTGGTTTTACCCATTCAGGTGGATCCTTAGTTTTGTTTTTTTGTAAAAGCCTATGATATGATGAAATGGAAACTGAACGAGGGGGCAAAAAAATGACACATATGCATATTACAGCTTGGGTTATCGGAATCATTCTTTTCTTTGTCACATATTCGATGCTTAAAGGTGAAAACCCGAAAGCGAAAATGCTACATATGATAACACGGTTGTTCTATCTATTGATTTTCCTTACTGGCGGCATGCTGATCACTGATTTTGGTGCTTACGCAGTGAAAATGATTGTTGGAATCATCGTGATTGCGGCGATGGAAATGGTGCTGGTCCGTACGAAAAAAGGAAAAAGCACAGGTGCCATGTGGATATTGTTCATCGTAGCGCTTGTATTCGTCCTTTATTTAGGGCTTTCCTTGCCACAAGGATTGTATATTTTTAAATAAATAAATGAAAAACGGGTAAATGAGGAAATCTCATTTACCCGTTTTCTTTTACCCGTTATTGTGAATTCACTTTCTCAATGACGATCCTTTTTCCGGTGTTCAGGGTGAATTCAAAACGATCATGGTCCTTTTTCCCGTAAGAAAAGTGGTGCTGAACGAGACAAATTTGGCTCTCGTTATCAAAGGTGAAGAAATTCACGCCGGACTGGTTTGGGACGGCCCTTAAAAAAGTGAGCTGGTTATAGCTATATATACAATCATAAATAGAAAAATCAAGTGAATTCAATGTCGTTACAAATTGGAAAAAGGAATCGTCGTTCAATTCTTCCAATAAACGTTCAAAAGAGTAGAGCAGTTTTTTGCGTATCCGAATGGGCTCATTTTCCCTTAAGAAGGTGATTTCCCGATGAAGCAGGATTTTTCCCTCTTCTTCAATTACTCCTTGCTGCCAGCGCCCACCCCTGTACACTTCGATGATGCTGTCAACGTGGTCTTCAATGGAGCAGGCCTCATCTGTTTCATCATCAAAAAAAATCCATTGTTGATTGATATTTTCCACTGTTCCTTCGGTAAAAGCTCTTGTTTGCCTGTTCATTAACTTAGTTCGTTGTTGCTGACTCATACATATACCTCCAATAGTGGAATCCTCACCTACTTTTTAGTCAAAATCCAATGAAAATATAACTGTATATTTTAAAATATTATGGACAAATAACCATCTTTCCGTCTTTGCATAGGCTATGTTTAAACACGGGATGCTTTGCTCAACAATTCATTAACGACGCCGGGCGTTGTGGGCAGGGGGTCCTACGGAATGATACTAAAGCGATACTTAGGGGCTGTAAATCTTTTTAAGACAGGGAGCCAATATATTTTTGATAGTCCGGATAGAAAGGATGAAGTGTAAAATGTGTGGGATAACAGGCTGGGTGCATTTTCAAAAAGATTTACGGACAAAAACGAAAACGCTGGAAAACATGACAAAAACGTTGGCAAAGCGGGGGCCAGACGAAGAAAATGTTTGGAGCGAAGCCCATGTTGCCTTTGGTCATAAACGGTTAACGGTTGTCGATGCGGAAGGCGGAAAACAGCCGATGACGAAAAATCACGAAAACGGCAGATATACGCTTTGTTATAATGGTGAGCTATATAACACCGAGGATATTCGTAAACAGCTATTATTAAAAGGATATTCCTTTAGCGGTCATTCTGATACAGAAGTTTTGCTAACTTCTTATATAGAATGGAAAGAAAAATGCATTGACTTGTTCAATGGGATTTTTGCGTTTGCGATTTGGGATGAAAAGGAACAGAAATTATTCGTTGGAAGAGATCGCATGGGGGTAAAACCATTCTTTTATGCGGAAAGGGACGGCGGGTTCATTTTCGGATCGGAGCTGAAGGCGATTCTGGCCCATCCGGATGTTAAAACGGAGATTGACCGCGAAGGGCTGTCTGAAGTTTTTGGTGTTGGTCCATCCCGAAAGCCAGGTTCAGGCGTATTTCATAATATCCAGGAATTAAGGCCTGCCCATGCGCTTACCTTATCAAGGAAAGGCCTCCGGATTTGGAGATATTGGAATGTGAAAAGCGAAGAACACCGGGATACGCTTGATGAGACGGCCGAGAAGGTTCGTTTCCTTGTCGAAGATGCAGTGACACGGCAACTTGTATCAGATGTTCCGCTTTGTACCTTCTTATCAGGAGGGCTTGACTCAAGCGCAATAACGGCCATTGCTGCAAACGCCTATCAAAAAGAAGGGAAAGGGCCGCTTCATACGTATTCCATTGATTATGAGGATAATGAGCGCTATTTTGAAGCAAATGATTTTCAGCCTAACTCTGATGGGTATTGGATTAAAAAGATGTCGGATAGTTTTAACACGGTTCACCATTCATCGATCATCACTCAAGAGCAGTTGACAAATTATTTAACGGAAGCTGTCCTTGTAAGGGACCTCCCAGGCATGGCGGATGTCGATTCTTCCTTACTTTGGTTTTGTAAGGAAATCAAGCGGGATTTTGTTGTAGGCTTGTCCGGTGAATGTGCGGACGAAATTTTTGGCGGTTACCCATGGTTTCATCGTGAAGATGATTTGAATCGTGCTGGTTTTCCATGGATGAGATCTACGGATGAGCGGGTATCTTTATTGAAAAAGGGATGGCGCGAGAAATTGAGGCTTGAGGAATATGCGCAGGAAGCTTATTTGACCACCCTTGCCGAAACGCCTAAATTGGAAGGGGAAAGCGGTGTAGCGGCAAAGCGGAGAGAGCTTTTCTATGTGAATTTATTATGGTTCATGACGACTCTCCTTGACCGGAAGGACCGGATGAGTATGGGTGCAAGTTTAGAGGTGCGCGTGCCATTTGCGGATCATCGCCTTGTTGAATATGCATGGAACATTCCTTGGGAAATGAAAATGGAAGGCAACCGTGAAAAGGGTATTCTAAGGAAGGCTTTGGAGGGGCTGTTACCGGATGAAGTATTATATCGTAAAAAAAGTCCATATCCAAAAACCCATAACCCTATATATACAGACCGTGTGCAGGCGTGGTTGAAAGACTTACTGATGGATAAAAATTCGGTCCTGCATGAGTTTTTCGATAAGCAAAAGCTAACCGATATAGTAGATTCCAAGGGTGCCGCTTTTAAAGTGCCGTGGTTCGGGCAATTGATGTCAGGTCCACAGCTGCTCGCTCACTTGGCACAAACCCATGTATGGTTCAAAGAATATGATATACAAATAATCGAATGAAAAAAAACGGGGCGAATGATTTTCATTGCCCCGTTTTTTTCATTGCCTCAATGATTGATTGCGAGAATTTTATATTGATAACCGCTCAATTCAAATTTGCCAACTTGTGTGGTTTCTTTTGTTCTTAAATCCGTTAGTGTACGTCCTTCCAAATCCAAAGGGAGGGTAAAGGTTTGCTGGACATCCGTCGGATTGATGAGGATCACGACAGAACGTTTTTCATTATACTTTTGGTAGGCCACGATATTTTCGTTTCCGGCTGTATCAAGGAATTTGAACTTCCCGTCATTGGCAAGTAATCTTTCTTCTTTTCGCAAGGAGATCAATGCCTTAATTTCATTGAGCAGCTCGGTGTTTTGTTTTTCCTCTTCCCAGACCATGCATTTTCGGCACCCTGGATCCATGCCACCGGTTAAGCCGATTTCATCGCCATAGTATATACAAGGGCTGCCATTGAATGTCAGCAGGATTGCGTGGATGAGCTTGGCTCGAGCTAGATCTTCCCCGCAATCCGTGAAAATCCGCGGTGTATCATGGCTTCCAAGAAGATTGAATGTCACATCAAAAACATTGGTCGGATAACTGTGATAGATGGCTGTCATTTCTTCTGTGAACTCGCGTGCATTGATGGTTTGTGAGGCGATCAGGCGAAAAACTTGGTTGGTGAAAGGGTAATTCATGACGGCATCGAACTGATCGCCGCGAAGCCATGGCATTGAGTCATGCCAAATTTCCCCAAGAACATAAAGGTCAGGCTTTATATTTTTCACCGTTGTTCGAAATTCACGCCAGAATGGCTGATCGACTTCATTTGCCACATCGAGCCGCCAGGCGTCTATATCGAACTCCTTGATCCAATAAGCCGAGACTTCGAGCAGATATTCTTTCACCTCCGGATTTGCCGTATTCAATTTTGGCATCGATTCAAAAAAACCGAATGTTTCATAATTGGGCCTTTCCCCTCCTTTAAGTGGGAAGCTATGTGGGTGGAACCAATCCTTATATTTCGATTTCTCTCCTTTTTCGAGCAGATCCTGAAAAGGGGGGAAATAGTAGCCGCTATGGTTAAAAACGGCATCCAGCATGACCCGGATATTCCGTTTGTGACATTCGGTTATGAGCGTTTTCAATGTTTCCTTCGTTCCGAATTGCGGATCGATACTCCGATAATCAATCGTATCGTATTTATGATTGGAGTAAGCATGGAAGATTGGCGTGAAATAGATTCCGTTGATGCCGAGATTCTCTAGGTAATCCAAATGTTCAATGATTCCTTCAAAGTCCCCGCCAAAAAAATTATCCACCGCCGGGTCTTCACTTCCCCAGGGTTTCACACCTTCCGGATCGTTGTCGGGGTTTCCGTTCGCAAAACGTTCAGGGAAAATTTGGTACCAAATTGTATCCTTGACCCATTCCGGTGCCCCGAAAACTTCATTTTGGTGCAGATAGGGAATCGCGAAATAGCATCCGGGATCTCGGGGGGCTTCTTTAAAGAAGCCTTTTTCCGTGTAAAAAGCACTTTCATCTTCTGAGGTTACCTTGAACCCATAACGAATTCTTCGGTAGGGAGGCTTCACATAAATATGCCAATAATCATAACGGTTATCGCTGCCTGACAAACTCATGGGAAGCTCTTCGTACTGCCATTGACCATTATCTGATATGTATGGATCACCAAAAATCAATCCAACTGAGGAGATATCTTGTTTTTTCGTACGTAGGCGGATATGTAGGGTTTCAGTGTTGATGGGATAGCCGTAATTGTCATTAGGTCTATGGTGTATGGATGAAAATTCCATTTTAAACCACTCCAATTCTATAAGTATTTGAGGATGTGAAAAAGGAAACTTCCAGCTGTTTATGAGGGAGATCTCTATGAAGCTGCACTAGCCAGGTTAAGTGTTTTTTCAATATGGTTATATACCCTATTTCAATTAAAAGAAGCACTTATTAACTAAAAAATAACAAAAAGTGTTCATCACTACAAGGAAATAAATACGCCAAGGAAAATGTTGTAAAAACCAAAGCCGTTCATATAATGATAACAATAGCTTTGGCACCGCTTTCATTAAGTCGCTTTATTTGAAGTACTGAACTGAAAAAACAGTATTATTTGGTGCTTTTGGACATGATAGAATAAACATTTTAAAAAGGAGAATCAAAGTGAAGAAGCTGATTTTTCATTTGTTCATGTCCATGTTTTTGATCGTTAGTGTAAGTGCTTGTGGTTCCAGTTCAGATTTGGAAAATGAAGCAGTGAAAGAAAATAAGAAAAAAGAAGACGAAGCCAGTAATGAAGCGAAGCCGGAAAAATTGATCATATGGGAGGAAAAAGGTAGAGCGGAGGCCCTAAAGCCGGTGATTGAAGCTTTTGAAAAAGAATATGGAATCAACGTTGAGCATGAAGAGCTTGAAATGGCTACCGAGATGTATGAGCGGCTTCGTCGTGATGGGCCAATCGGAAACGGAAAGGCCCCGGATGTCGTAACTTTTTCTCATGAAAGAGTCGGGCAAATCGTGAAGGAAGGCTTAATTCAGGAAGTGAAGGTGAAAGATGAGGTATTGAATGCCTTCATTGAACCTTCAATTAGGGGGGAAATGTATCAAGATAAGGTATTTGGATTGCCGAAATCCGTAAACACATCCGTTTTCTTTTATAATAAAAAATTAATGGCTAAGTCACCTGAGACGATGAATGACCTTTATAAAATGACGAAGGAATTAAGAAAGGGTAACGTTCATGGTTACTACGCCAAATGGAATGATTTCCATGATTCGTATGGAGTGATCGCTGGAATGGGAGGTTATATATTTAAAGATAAGAATGGAAAACTAGATCCTTCCGACATTGGTTTGAATAATAAGGGTGCCATAAAAGGGGCTGCATACATCCAAAAATGGTATAGGGCGGGTTTGATTCCAAAAGGCGACAAGGCAGCGATCGAAAAGTTGTTCATACAAGGGAATTTGGCTTCTATCATGAGTGACGGGAACTCATTTACCGAGCGGAAAGATATAGGAATTGCCCCCATGCCTAAATTACCCAATGGCCAGCCAATGAAAACGTTCATGGAAATCAAAGGCTGGCATGTAACAGCATTCACAAAACATCCTTATTGGTCTACGAAGTTAGTTGAATATTTGACTAATGATGATAATGCAATGCAGCGTTATGATTTAACAGGGGAAATCCCTCCGAATAAATCAATCAAACACAATGCCGCAATCAATGAAAATGAAAGGGCACAAGCCTTAAGCATACAATTACAATACGCTGAACCAGTACCGAATATTCCGGAAATGAATAAGGTATGGGGACCGATGAATTCAGCCATGGATGAAATGACCACTCAAAAAGCAAAACCAAAAAGGGCTTTGGATAAAGCGGTCAAGACGATAAAAAAAGAACGTTAATCATGTTCTGCTCTTTTTCGATTCAGAAACCATAACCAGTATCCCCAATTTGTCCCTTTAGTGTAAAGTTTTTTATAAATTGGATTTGACGTTAAGGGGTCAAAAGGCTAATCTTAAAGGCGTAAAGAGATAGCTAGGAGGAGAGCGGATATGAGAAAAAGAGTGTTATCACTCGCTTTAATTCCGTTGCTTCTTTTTTACGCCATTCCAGTAGGAGCAGCTGAAAAAGAACAACGAACTTGGAAGGATGAAATCGTATATTCATTATTGGTCGACAGATTTTTCGATGGAAATACTCAAAATAATGGAGATGCGAACGTGAATGACCCTTCCGCGTTTAATGGCGGGGATTTCGAAGGTGTTACGAAGAAACTTAATTATTTAAAAGATATGGGTTATACCGCTATCATCCTTTCACCGATTTTCGCAAATGATGAAAATGGCTATCATGGCGATTGGGTGGCCGATTTTTATAAAACGGATAAACACTATGGGACAATGAAAGAGTTTAAAAAACTCGTGTATGAGGCACATAAACGCGATATGAAAGTGATCATTGATTTTCAAGCAAATAATGTGGGTCCTGACTCCACTTGGCTGACCGATCCCCAAAAACAAGGTTGGTTCCATGAAGAAAAAAAGATTTCCAAGGACGGCAGCCAAACGGATTTGGAAACAGGCTGGGTCGATGGTCTTCCCGATTTGAATCAAGATAATGAGGAAACAAGAAAATATTTACTGGATGCTGCCAAATGGTGGATAACGGAAACCGATATTGATGGATACCGTATAAATAAAGTCCAATACGTAGCGAAGGATTTTTGGAAGGAATTTGTGGATGCAGTTAAATCTGAAAAATCAAATTTCTATACAATCGGCGATGTACAAGGTGATGCCGAATTGATTTCAAGCTACAAGGAGACGGGTATCGATGCTTTTATGGCTTATCCGCAAAATTCAGAGCTACGGGAAGCATTTGCTGCCCCCGATAAAGAATTGAAACCTGTTTTTGATGCGTTTGCGAAAAGCGAAGATGAATTAGGGGGCAATGCCCATCAGGCTTTGTTCATGGATACGGAGGGAATGCCCCGGTTTACAAAGGATGCAGCCGACCATAACGAAAATCCAGGTTCCAGATGGAGAATGGCGCTGTCGTATCTATATACGATGCCAGGGGTGCCAATCGTATTTTATGGATCGGAAATTGCCTTAAACGGCGATATTGCCCCGGATAATCATAAGTTGATGAATTTTAAGACAGAACAGGAATTGGTGGAATATATAACAAAGCTTTCTGACCTCAGAGACATGTACCCAGCATTGAAAAAAGGGGATATGGAGCTTTTATATGAAAAAGGAGGAGCTTCGGTATTCAAGCGTGTATATGGTGAAGAAACGATTGTCGTCGCCATGAACAATACGACTGAAACTCAAACGATAAACCTTACTGATAAGGAACTTGAAAGCAATAAAGAGTTGAGAGGTATGCTGAATGGGGATCTGGTCCGCAGTAAGGACAACAGTTACTCTATCGTAATCGACAGGGAGACGACAGAAGTCTACACGCTGTCACCTAAGTCGATTATTAATATTCCTTACCTGTTAGTTATAGGATTGGTTCTTCTTATTTTTGGTATATTCATTGCTTTGGTTATTAAGCGTTCAAAACGGAACCAACCAAAATAATCATATGCCTCTCGATTGTCGGTAGCCGCCAAACATTGTCCCTAAGGCTTTGTGGAAAACAGGATCGGGAGGTTACAGCATGAATAAGACCTGGTGGAAAGAAGCGGTTTGCTATCAAATATACCCGCGCAGTTTCATGGATAGTAATGGTGATGGAATCGGGGATATAAAAGGATTGATATCTAAGCTTGACTACCTGCAGGATTTGGGGATAGATGTTATTTGGATTTGTCCATTTTATAAATCGCCCAATGCGGATAATGGCTATGATATTAGTGATTATCAAGCAGTTTCCGATGAATTCGGTTCAATCGAAGATATTGATCTGTTATTGAAAGATGTTCACGGACGTGGGATGAAGGTGATACTCGATCTTGTTTTGAATCATACAAGTGATGAGCACCCCTGGTTCGTCGAGTCACGTTCTTCCCGCGATAATCCGAAACGGGATTGGTATATATGGAGGGATGGGCAGGACGGCCGTGAGCCCAATAATTGGGAAAGCATCTTTTCCGGAAGTGCCTGGAAATTCGATGAAAGGACCAATCAATACTATTTACATTTATTTGCCGAAAAGCAGCCAGACTTAAACTGGAAAAATACTGATGTGCGAAAGGCATTATATGAAATGGTCAATTGGTGGCTCGATAAGGGAATCGATGGCTTCCGGATTGATGCGATCACGCATATTCATAAGCGTGAAGGCCTTCCGGATATGCCCAATCCTTATTGGCATCAATATGTACCTGCGTTTGAAATGCATACTAATCAGGACGGGATTCTGGATTACCTTCAGGAGTTGAAAGAAGAGACTTTCTCTAAGTATGATATCATGACGGTCGGTGAGGCCAATGGCGTCAGGATTGAGCAGGCGGAAGAATGGGTCGGGGAATCGAATGGGAAGTTCAATATGATCTTTCAGTTTGAACATCTTGGGCTTTGGAATAGGGGACAGAATCACGATGTTGATGTTCAAGGGTTAAAGCGAACGATGACCAAATGGCAAAAGGGGCTGAAAAACAAAGGATGGAATGCTTTGTTTTTTGAAAATCATGACCAGCCGAGAAGTGTATCCACCTGGGGAAATGATCATCAATATTGGTTGGAAAGCGCAAAAATGATTGGGGCCCTATACTTTTTCATGCAAGGGACACCTTTTATTTATCAAGGTCAGGAAATTGGCATGACGAATGTCCAATTTGATTCGATTGATGATTATGATGATGTCGGAATGAAAAACTTTTACCGGATAGAGACCTCGAAAGGTCGTCCTCATGATGAAATCATGAACATTATATGGCATAGCGGCCGTGATAATTCACGAACACCGATGCAATGGAACGATATTGAAAATGGCGGATTCACCCATGGAACACCTTGGATGAGGGCTAATCCAAATTATCGCGCCATTAATGTAGAACAGCAGAAAAATGACCCGTCATCCATTTATCATTTTTATAAAAAGATGATTGAACTTCGAAAAAAACATCAGGTCCTCGTTTATGGGGAATATGAATTGTTATGGGAAGATCACCCTGAACTTTATATTTATACAAGAAATATGAATGATAATTCAGTCATGGTAGTTTGTAACTTTAGTATGAATCACCATCAAATCGACCTTTCTTATTGGGGAAAAATGGAACTTTTACTAGCTAATTATGATGATTGCCCTGAGGTGTCCCTTATTGATTTACGTCCATATGAAACGAGGATTTATCGTTATTGATTGCTATGGACTTGATTGGAAATTAGCTTAAAACCTATGTAGTTAGTCGTCTGACTTCTTATTTTCCAATACACCTGTCGTTTTTTAGGAAGCTGATCATACATCAGCTTCTTTTTGAATTTTAAAACATAGATGAAAAAAAACGGAAAAGTAAGTATTTTCTGAAAAATTGAACAAACATTAAAAAAAGTATGGATATAACTATTGAACTGAGTGTATTATGAATACATACAAAATGTATAAATATAAAACAAATATTAAAGAAGTGTTTATTGGTATTCACCTTTTTTAAAAATGAAGTCAATAAAGGCTAAGAGGGGAGAGGGGAAATGCATGGCCATCACAATAAAAGATGTGGCACAGCTAGCGAATGTTGCTCCTTCAACAGTTTCTCGAGTGATTGCAAACAATCCTCGGATAAGTGAAAAAACAAAGGTACGGGTACGTAAGGCGATGACTAAATTAGGATACCATCCAAACTTCATTGCACGTAGTCTTGCCAATCAATCGACCAGGATCATAGGTTTGGTAATGCCAAGTTCGTCAAATGATTATTATCAAAATCCCTTTTTTCCGACGATCCTCCAGGGTCTAAGTGAGGGAGCCCAGGAAAACCACTATTCCCTGTTGCTAAGCACGGGAAAAACCGAAGATGAAATCTACGAAGGAGTAGTGAATATGGTGCAGGGGGGGATGGTGGATGGAATAATCCTGATGTATTCAAGGATGAACGATCACATTCTGACCTATTTGAGAGAAAGGGCTTTTCCATTTGTAATCATTGGGAAGCCCTATGATTACATCGAGGAGATAACATATGTTGATAATGATAATGTCTTGGCAGCCGAACAGGCAACGGATTACCTCATACAGCTAGGACATGAAAGGATTGGATTCATCGGAGGTGATGTAACCCTTGTGATGACCCTTGATCGCTTATCAGGATATGAACGGGCATTGGAGAGGGCTGGAATCGATCGAAGGAGGGAATATACCCTGCATGAAGATTTTTTGCATGAAGGGGGACAAGCCGCTGCAAAAAGGTTACTATCCATCGATGAACCGCCTACCGCTTTGGTGGTCAGTGATGATCTCATGGCACTTGGCATCGTGCATTCACTTCGCGAGATGGGCGTGCGCACTCCTGAAGAAATGTCAATCGTCAGCTTCAATAACGTTCTTTTCTCTGAACTGTCATTACCGGCCCTGACTTCCGTAGATATTAATATTTTTGATTTGGGATATCAGGCCGCTAAGGGCATCATTGACATGCTGCAGACTGGGGATGCTCCTGCCGGGACCATCATTCCACATCATTTCGTGGAAAGGCATTCCTGCAGATCG
This sequence comes from Peribacillus frigoritolerans, assembly GCF_040250305.1. Classification (NCBI taxonomy): domain Bacteria; kingdom Bacillati; phylum Bacillota; class Bacilli; order Caryophanales; family Bacillaceae; genus Peribacillus; species Peribacillus frigoritolerans. Next base: position 1,357,443 of record NZ_CP158190.1, read on the forward strand.
AGATCGATCAAGCAAGGTGCAATGGCCATGACTTATTGACGAAAAGGGCATTGCAAGAGCAATGCCTTTTTTTTGCTAGAAATGAACGCTGAAACTTTTGAATGCATGTACACCCGTTCCGTGCCTGACTAATTTATTTTCTTTAAGATATTGAATGGCTGCAAGGACTTCTTCAAGGATCTTTGGTTCGAGGCCGAGTTGGTTGTGTCCGCCATAGATTTTGGAGACTGCCTTGATCTTTGCGATTTTTTCTAACGAATTCACAAGGTCTTCAGGGCTTGTCGAGGGATAAAATGCATAAACGGGAGTATCTGAATAAAGCAGGTCGCCAGTGAATAAATAACCTGTTTCATTATCCAAAATTGAAATGTGGCCAGGTGAATGCCCTGGTGTATGATAAATGCCTAAACTGCGGTTGCCCAGATCAATCGTGTCACCATCCGATAAGAGCCTATCAGGGTAACCCTGATATGGCTTGTATGTAAAAGGGTCGAATGATTCGGGTATGGGTATAGTGATATCCCGTGCAATGTTCTTTCTTATTTGTTCCAAGGACAAACCTTCAATGCCGTTGATCAGCCAATTGGCATCATCACCATGAACATAAATGGTATCATAATCACCGTGACCGCCAATATGATCCGCATGAACGTGTGTGGTCAGGACGATAATCGGAAGATCGGTAAGCTGGTCTGTAATCCGCTTAATCGAATCGATGCCTAAACCTGTGTCGATTAACGCCGCCCGGGTCTCCCCAAGTAATAAAAAGGAATGAACTTTCTCCCAATGACCATATTCACTGATTGAAAACGTTTTTGAGTCCAATTCCTGAACGGTGAACCATGGATCTACAATATTTTTCAAAAATGACTCCACTCCTCTCATTCATATATTCCGCGTTAACCGGAAATATCCTGCTTGAAAGAGTAAAAGCAGCGGATTTGTGAAATCCACTGCTTTTGGAAAGGGAAGGCTTATCCGTTTACAACGGTCCCGCCGTTTACATGGATGACTTGTCCGCTGACATAGGATGAATCATCACTTGCCAAATATACATAGGCTGGTGCCAATTCCTCTGGCTGCCCTGCACGGCCCATTGGAGTATCCTGTCCGAATTTGGCAACATCCTCTTCACCGAATGAGGCAGGAATCAGCGGTGTCCAGATCGGGCCTGGAGCCACACCGTTCACTCTGATGCCATCTTTTGAAATGGAGTTCGACAGGGCTCTTGTAAATGCAAGTATTGCACCTTTTGTTGAAGAGTAATCGATTAGTTTTGGGTTGCCCTGATAGGCTGTGATAGAGGTTGTATTAATGATGCTGCTTCCTTTTTTAAGGTGCTTCAATGCAGCTTTAGTTAAGTGGAACATCGAAAAAATATTCGTGCGGAACGTTTTTTCCAATTGTTCAGCTGAAATGTCCAGGATACTTGTCTGCACATGCTGTTCTCCGGCGTTGTTGACTAGAATGTCTAAACCGCCAAATTCATCAACCGTTTTTTTGACGACTTCCTGGCAGAAGGCTTCATCACCGATATCACCGGAAATGAGTAAACATTTCTGGCCTTCTTTTTCAATCAATTCTTTTGTCGCTTTGGCATCCTCATGTTCATCCAAGTATGCAACTGTCACATTCGCTCCTTCTTTAGCGTAGTAAATGGCAACTGATTTACCGATTCCGCTGTCTCCTCCTGTTATGATTGCCGTTTTACCTTTTAATTTGCCGCTTCCTTTGTAGGCAGCTTTAACTGAATCAGGGTTCGGTTCCATTTTTGTTTCCAATCCAGGTTGATGCTGCTGATGTTGAGGTGGAAATCCTTGTTTGTTCTGATTTTGGTTTTGAGTAGTCAAGATATAAACGCCTCCCATTTAATTATCTACGCTTTTTCTATTCCTTCTTTTAGGAAAAAGAAAACATGGAAAAAATGCCCAAAGTAAGTCTTGTTTAATGTTTTAACTCCAAGGGAACATGACTAGTCTTTCCATGTTCCATGAAGGCGATTCATTTGAAGAAAAGGGGGGATGAAGTTGATGGAGGCAGTTGCAATAAATAAAAAAAGACCCACCCAAAGCAGGTGAGGCCTTCATACTTAGCGGTAATTTAGGAATTGTACATCAATGGACAGATCAGCGCCCCGGATCGCGGAGATGATTCCTTGTAAATCATCCCGGTTCTTACCGGTAACCCGGATTTGATCATCCTGGATTTGGCTTTTCACTTTAAGACCGCTATTTTTAATGATTGTATTGATTTTTTTTGCTTGCTCCTTATCGATGCCTTGAATTAACTTGGCCCGTTGGCGAACGGTTCCGCCAGAAGCTCCTTCTAATTTGCCATAATCCAGGTTCTTGACGGGTACGTCACGTTTAATGAGCTTACTGATGAGAACATCCTTCAGCTGTTCGAGCTTATATTCATCGTCGGATACTAGAACTAGTTCTTCTTTTTCAATGGTGATGCTGCTTATGCTCCCTTTAAAATCATAGCGAGTCTGTATTTCCTTCATAGCCATGGTAACTGCATTCGTTACCTCTGAAAAGTCTACTTTCGAAACAATATCAAATGAATTTTCCTTTGCCATCACTTACCTCCAGCAGGGTTTATTTCCTTTATTATAGAGAAAGTGTGATAGGAAGACAACTATATAAACGATATTAAAAAAGCGAGGGGACAAGCCCCGCGCTTCATTTATGGTCCGTTTTCTTCGAATAGGAGTGCTTACCTGCAGTAAGGTTTTCCTGATAAGCGATATTTTTTTCAGCATTTCTCGCTTGGTTATCTTTTGGCCTTTTATTGTCATCGGTTGTTTTGGACATAGTGAAAACTCCCTTCCATTATCTGATCAATATATATTGTTCACAATTATGGAAGGGAGTATGTATGTTTATGATTTCTCAGGGGTATCGTTTAAGAAGAAGAGGGCAATTGTGCCAGGACCGGCATGTGCACCGATGACGGAACCAATTGTATGGATCATGAAGTCGGTTGTCCCGAATTCATTTTGGATGGCTTCCTTCCATTCCAGGGCCGTTGCTTCATCATCACCATGACTGATGGCAATCGTTTGGGTTGTTAAGTTTTTGCCTCTATCGTGCATTAATTCGATTACACGTTTAATCAATTTCTTTTTGCCGCGTATCTTTTCAAGCGGAACAAGCTTTCCATCTTCAACATGCAATAACGGTTTAATGTTTAATAAACCGCCAACAAGGGCAGATGTCTTGGAGATGCGGCCGCCACGGGCCAGGTATTCTAGGTTATCTACAGTGAATAGATGCTCCATATGACGCGTTTGGAATTCGATGGCAGCCAGGATTTCTTCTTTAGTGGCACCGTTTGCTGCCAGATCGGCTGCTTTCTTTACAATTAAACCGACGCCCATCGAAGCACATTTCGTATTGACGATTTCAATGTCAAGGTCAGGGTACTCTTCCTTCACCTGATTAAGGATCATCACTGCCGTTTGATATGTTCCTGATAACTCAGAGGAAAAGGCAATATATATCCCTTGTTTTTTCTCCTTGGCAAACTGTGTGAAAAGTTCTATAAAGTATTCTGGGGAAGCTTGCGATGTTTTCGGGGCTTTTCCTTCCAGCATCGCCTGATAGACTTCGTGAGAATTAATAGTAAGTAAATCTTCATAATTTTCCCCGTCAAGATGGACTTGTAAAGGGATTAATGAAACATTGTTTTCCTTATAGAAAGACAACGGCAAATCACATGCACTATCTGCAAGAATTGTGATAGCCATAATACACCTGCTTTCTTTTTACAATTTTTAGAAAATGAGTGGTCACTCTACTTTTTAGTGTAGCACGTAACGGTAAAAATTCAATCTCTACGTAAATAGAATAAATAATTAAGGGTAAAAAGATAATAGAATAAGGGTGAAATGGAGGTTTTTAGGATGTACAGTGGTGAAATGAAGAAAATTATCATAGTTGTGGTCGGAGCATTGCTTAATGCCATCGCAATGAACTTTTTTCTAATACCGGCAAACGTATATGCAAGCGGCTTTACGGGAGTGGCCCAGCTTCTATCGAGGATGATTGGTTCTTTTGCTCCTTTTAATGTATCGACAGGTATTCTATTGCTTTTATTGAACATTCCAGTAACGATCATTGCTTGGCGAAAGGTTGGAAAGTCTTTCACTTTTTATAGTTTCCTCAGTGTTGCCTTGATGTCCTTCTTTATGGAAATCATTCCGATTACACGCTGGTCACCTGACATATTATTGAATGCGGTATTTGGCGGGGTCATTGCTGCAGTAGGTGTGGGGATCACATTGAAATACGGTGCATCGACTGGAGGAATGGATATTATCGCCATGCTTCTTTCACGGAAGAAAGATAAACCTGTAGGTACTTATTTATTTCTGCTGAATGGCGTGATCATTGTAACGGCAGGTGCTGTTTATGGACCGGAAAAAGCTTTGTATACACTTGTTACCCTTTATACATCGACCCGTGTCGTGGACGCGATACATACGCGTCATGAAAAGCTTACGGCCATGATCATTACAAAGAAAAGCGAAGAACTTAAACAGGCAATCCATGCTAAGTTAGTTCGCGGAATTACAAGGGTTCCCGCAAAAGGGGCGTTCACCAACGAAACTAAGGAAATGTTGTTGATTGTCATTACAAGGTATGAACTGTATGACCTTGAACGGATCATCAAGGAAGTGGATCCACACGCTTTCACAAACATCATAGAAACGTCAGGCATTGTTGGAACTTTCCGCAGGGAATGATATTAACAAAAAATCAAGGCCATTACACTTCTATTACAAAAGGAAGTATTTGGGCGTTTTAAGTTTATTGCCTGTACAAAACGGCTTATTCTTATAATGTAGCGCCAATTTAAAATCTTATGAAGGAGTGATGAAAATGGCTAACGACGAAAAAATGAGCAGACAGGAAGCGGGCCGTAAAGGCGGGGAAGCCACTTCTAAAAATCACGACAAGGATTTTTACCGGGAAATTGGGCAAAAGGGCGGAGAAGCCACATCGGATAATCATGATAAGGAATTCTATCAAGAAATTGGACAAAAGGGCGGAGAAGCCACTGCTGATTCCCATGGTAAAGACTTTTATAAAGAAATCGGTGAAAAAGGCGGTAAGGCACGAAATAACAATTGATGAAAACAAAGCGAAAGCCTCCAGGAAATCTGGAGGCTTTCACTTTATTTAGAGTGGTTTTCCAGCTCTTCCTGGAGTTCCCGCAGTTGTTCTTTTTCGGCCTCGGTCGTATTGGCAAAGGCTGATGAAAGAGCGTTTTTAGCGATTTCCTCTGTCTTTTGCTGGTCACCGTCATGCTCAGAGTGGAGAGCTTCTTCAACAAATTCCCTAGCCTTCTGGAATAATTTGTTTCCCATTAGAAGCCACCATAGCTTTGTTCAGACATAATTCTTAACCTGTCCTTTTCAGCCTCTTCAAACGTAGTGTGATAAGGGATTTTTTCGGCATGCCTGGCAACACTTTCTTTGCCCTGCTGTACAAATCGTTTAGATTTACTGCTTTTACCCATTCTTATCTCCTCCGATTCTGAGCGTTGTTGACAACGGAATTGATATGTTGTCCATATTAGTTTGGCTTGAAAGGTCGATATTATGAAGGTAAAAAATGACGTATTAGGCTTTTATATTGAATTTTTCTTCGAGGAAGACGGCTATACCATCTTCTTCATTTGTCAATGTAGTCGTATTTGCTACCGTTTTTACTGGTGAGATCGCATTTCCCATGGCCACCCCGGTTCCCGCGTATTCGAGCATTTCCAAATCATTATCTTCATCACCGAAAGCGATTATCCTGTTTTGAGGAATTTCCAGATAGTTGGATACACGTTTTAGCCCTACGGCTTTACTTAACCCGCTTTTTATTATTTCGATGATATGAAAAGGCTCTGCCCAGCGGCGATGATCGACCAATTCTGCATGAACATCGGATAGATGCTGGCGAATCTGTCCTACGAATTCACTATCTGTGTGAATTAGCATCGAAGTTGGGGAATCCTGAAGGTAATTGCGCAAGTCACCTGTCTTCATGATCGGATTTCCTACATTGAACATGTTCATCAATTTTTCATCATGATAATGGACATAAACTTCATCCCGGACTTCTGCGATGATGTTGTGATATTTAAACTGATCACACGCTTCGACAATATCTTTCGCAACATTTATATCCAGTGGAGAGTGGTATACCCCCCAATTTGTATGTAATGGGTGATGGACGAAAGCGCCATTGAAATTAACGATTGGTGTAGTCAACCCCAATTCCCGGTAATAAAGTTCACTTGAGCGAAAGGGACGCCCGGTGGCGATCATAATTTCGTGTCCATCTTCTTTTAGTTTCAGGAGTGTTTTCTTAGTCCTTGAAGAAATTGTTTTGTTATCTGTAAGTAAGGTACCATCAAGATCCAATACGATCAAATGTTTCTCAGCCATGTACACACCTTCTGTTCTTTTTGATTTCATTATATGCGAATATTGTTAAGCCTATTTTAAAGTAAATGTAAATCTTTTTCATTCTTTATGCATTCCTGTATGATATTACTATATCCAGGATTATGATAATTAAAGCGAAGCTCAGGTTTAAAGGAATGAAATGATGGATGCCATGCCATTTTGATAATGGTATTGGAAATGGTATTGGAAAGACCGGAACAAATTATTCGGAGGGGTTAACTTGATAATAATTGAAAAAGAACTAATTGGACATATTCCTGTATTGCACCTAGGTGAAGAAACCACTTTCAAACAGGAATTGCCGCTTATTATTTTTATACATGGTTTTCAAAGTGCAAAAGAACACAATCTGCACTATGCTTATTTATTGGCTGAAAAGGGGTTTCGTGTGCTTCTACCTGATGTGATTCATCATGGGGAAAGGGAAGCCGGTTTAAGTGATTCTCAAATGATTCCCCGTTTTTGGGAAATGGTTTTACAGACAATCCAGGATTTACCTTTGCTGAAGGATGATTTATTATCCCGAAAATTAATTGATCCCGACAGAATTGGCGTAGCAGGTACCTCCATGGGGGGAATAGTGACTAATGGGGCCCTGGCTGCTTATGAATGGATTTCCGCCGGAGTCAGTTTAATGGGTAACCCATCATATGTCGCGTATGCAGAGCTCCAAATGGCGGAGATTAAGAAAAGGGAAGTTAATTTCCCAGCTACTGATGAGGAAGTTGCCAAGGTGATTGAACAGCTCAAGCCATTTGATTTGAGTCTTAATCAGGATAAGCTTTCCAACCGTCCGCTTCTTTTTTGGCATGGTGCCAAAGATCCGGTTGTTCCTTATCAACATGCATACCGTTTTTATGAAGGGGTCAAAGCAGGGTATGATGAGGCAGATGAAAAAATTGATTTTATCCTTGACCCTAAGGCTGGACATAAGGTCAGTAGAGAAGGAGTGCTTAAGACAGCAGACTGGTTCGCGAAACATTTACTGTCAGCTGTGCAAAATGCTTAAGTACTTACACAAAATCTGTTATGATGCTTATACGGACATAATGATGAAACCGATAATCTAAAACGAAGAGATTATCCATAAAAGGAGTGATCGAAGTGGATCAAGATACAAAAGACATTATTTTTGGAGCTTTGGAGCAGGTCATTGACCCTGAGCTTGGTATAGATATCGTTAATTTAGGCTTGGTATATGATGTGGATATGGATGAGGAAGGTCTGACTACGGTGACGATGACATTGACAGCAATGGGCTGTCCGATGGCTGGGACGATCGTCGATCAAGTTAAATTGGTTCTGGAAGATATCCCCGAGGTCAAGGAAACGGATGTGAAGATTGTCTGGAGTCCGCCATGGACGAAAGACAAAATGTCCAGATATGCTAAAATTGCATTAGGTATCAAATAATAACTCTGTAATAGAAATGAAAAGCCAGTCAAAAAAAGTGAATCCATTCAAGGAGTCACTTTTTATGGTCTGGTTTTTTCTAATACTTTCGGCTAGGAGTGGTTAATTGAACAGTCAAATTAAAGATTCATTGGACAGGCCACTAAGGGATTTAAGGATTTCAGTCATAGATCGCTGTAACTTTCGCTGCCAGTATTGCATGCCTGCTGAAATTTTTCATGAGAATTTTCAGTTCCTGCCTAAAAGTGAGCTATTATCTTATGAGGAAATTGTAAGGCTTTCTAAAATATTCGCAGGCTTAGGGGTAAAAAAACTAAGGTTGACTGGCGGGGAACCATTACTACGGAGAGATCTTACCACTCTGATTTCAAATCTCGTTAAAATTGAAGGTATTGAAGATATTGGATTGACCACGAATGGTGTCTTCTTGAAAAAGCATGCCATGAATTTGAGGGAAGCCGGTTTGCAGAGGGTGAATATCAGCTTGGACAGCCTCGATGACGAACTTTTCAAGAAGATGAACGGCAGGGATATCGGCATAAAGCCCGTTATTGAAGGCATCGCTGCTGCCAAGGAAGCAGGGCTTGGCGTTAAAGTGAATATGGTTGTGAAAAAAGAAACCAATGAATCCCAAATCCTGCCGATGGCCCGATTTTGTAAAGATGAGGGCATTCAATTACGCTATATAGAATTCATGGATGTCGGACATACAAATGGCTGGCAGTTGAAGAATGTCATTACGAAAAAAGAACTGCTTGCGATGCTCCAAACCGAATTCGATCTTGAACCGGTTGAAGAAGATTATTTTGGAGAGGTGGCAAAACGCTTCCGTTATAAGGGCACTAATGCAGAAGTGGGCTTCATAACCTCGGTATCCGAGTCTTTTTGTTCAAGTTGTACACGTGCACGTCTTTCTGCTAATGGAAGTTTATATACATGCCTGTTTAATGGAAAGGGACATGACTTGAAGTCATTGCTCCGTTCCGACATGACAGATGAAGAATTGACCGGGTTCATCATATCACTTTGGAACCGTAGGGACGACCGCTATTCGGATGAGCGGGCAGCGGGAACGGTGAAGAAGCAGGAAAAAATCGAAATGTCATTCATTGGCGGGTAATCCGTCCGAATGAGTGAAAATTAAGGGATGGCAGCTATGCCATCCCTTTTTTGTTTGTCAGGAACTGATGTCAGTCATGGACGAATTCGATTTTTATACTTTTTTTATGCATTTTTATATAGGACACAAGGTAATGAAAATAATTCAATGGTCCTAGGGGTGGATTTAGCCTGAAATAAACTCCAATCATTTTAAGATCAGGAAGGCATTATGTATTGCTGCTTTTTATGGAAGGGATTCAATCGATGGTACAGATTTCTATTGGACAGTTTTCACAGTCGATTTCCTGTTTCAAATAATCAAAGTCAAGAATCGTAATGCGTCCCTTTTTAATGGAGATGACATTGTTTTTCCTTAATTGAGCAAGCATTCGATTGACCACCTCGCGGGATGTGCCGCAAAAATTGGCGAGTTCTTGGTTTGTAAATGGAAGATTGATAACTTTACCGTCTTCTGCTTCAGTGCCATAGCTATTTGATAAACGGATGAGGGTGGAGTAAAATGCACCTTTCTTACCGTGCAGGAGCATATCGCGGAATTTAGCCTGATTTTTACGGTTTTGAGCGGATAACCATGTCATCATCTCGACTGCAAGATGGCTATCTGAGGCGATTTTTTCTTCTAATGCTTCTTTGGAAATAACTGCAACAGTTCCATCTTCCATCATTTTTGCATTCATCATATATTTAGGATTTTGAGAAAACAAGACGGTTTCCCCAACCAAATCATTCTCTGAACTAATGCGTATAGTTAATTCCCGACCGTCGGGAACAACCTTGCTCACTTCCACTTTCCCTTTAATAATGTAATACAAATCACTTGCTGGGGTGCTCTCCTGAAAAAGGTAGCGTCCTTTTTCCATATGTTTAACTTGTTGTTTATTATGTAAAATTGCATGCATCCGATTAGATAACGATAATTCATTCATGCATATGACCACCTTTCAGATAGCGTCATTACTCGATTACTACCTTTGATTTAAGCGGAAAAAACCCTAGTAGTCAACAAGTTTGGATAATTCTAGGATTTTTGGTGGATAATTTTTCATGTAAAATTTATGTTTTAAATTTTATAAAAATACATTTGATTTTATTTTTATTCAGTCATATAATAATAGAATCAAAGAATGGCAGGGACCTGAAAATTATAGGAGATGGTTTTATGAACGTATCAATAGTAGGTGCAACGGGTTATGGAGGAATGGAACTAATAAGATTTTTGAATAATCATCCGCAATTTAAAATAAAATCATTGCATACTTCATCCCAATTTGGTCGAAGTTTATATGAAGATAATGCACATTTAATGCATATGAAAGATACATTAGAAAAAATTGATCCGGAAGCGATTGCAAAAAAATCCGATATTGTATTTCTTGCAACTCCTTCCGGTGTTTCCTCGCAATTGATTTCGGAATTTTCTGACCTTGACATTAAAGTGATCGACCTATCAGGAGACCTCAGGCTTCAAACTCCAGGTGAATACGAGCACTGGTATAAAAAGCCGGCTGCGCCTCAGCATATTATTGAAGAGGCCGTATACGGATTGGCTGAATGGAATGCCGAAGCAATAAAAAAAGCGACGATTATTGCAAATCCTGGGTGCTACCCAACCGCTTCACTATTAGGTCTTGCCCCTTTATTCACTGAAGGGTTGGCGGGAGCGGCTGCCGATGTGACCATTGATGCAAAATCCGGGGTTTCAGGGGCGGGTAAATCACTTTCGGCAGTTACCCATTATAGTGAAATGAATGAGAACTTTAAGATATATAAGGTAAATCAACATCAACACATACCGGAAATCGAACAACAGCTTGGGAGATGGTCATCAGGTTTACAGCCTATTACCTTTAATACACATCTTGTTCCAATGACAAGAGGGATTATGGCCACGATGTATTTAAAGGTAAATCGGGAAACCTCAAATGTTGAATTAAAGGATTTATACGAAACCGTATACGAGAACCACCCATTTGTCCGGGTACAGCCCCTTGACCGCTTTCCATCCACGAAACAGGTATATGGATCGAACTTTTGCGACATTGGCATCGATTACGATGAAAGGACAGGTAAGGTAACGGTGGTTTCGGTTATTGATAATTTAGTGAAGGGTGCTGCAGGGCAGGCCATTCAAAATGCAAATATATTAATGGGACTAGAAGAAACGGCAGGACTATGGAACAGTCCGATATATCCGTAAACTTTGGAGGGAAACAATGAATACACTACAGCAGGTTGAAGAAATCAAACATATTCAAGAAGGAAACATTTTAATGCCCCAAGGGTTCAAAGCGTCAGGTGTCCATGCAGGATTACGCTATTCTAAAAAGGACGTTGGCATCATCTTCACCGATGTTCCAGCATCAGCCGCGGCCGTTTATACACAAAATATAGTTCAAGCAGCTCCAATCAATGTAACGAAAGACAGCATTGCCGTTACTGGGAAACTACACGGCATTGTAGTGAATAGTGCTTGTGCGAATGCTTGTACAGGTGAACAGGGTTTAAAAGATGCAAAGGAAATGAGGAAGCTTGCTGCTCAAAAGTTCGGTTTGGAGGACCATTCATTTGCAGTGGCTTCAACGGGAGTCATAGGGGAATTCATGGAAATGGAAAAGGTAAGGAAGGGCATAGAGTCATTGCAGCCAGAAAATACACCTGAAGCTGCTGAAGCTTTTGGTACAGCCATTTTAACAACGGATATCGTAACGAAGAGCTGTGGTTATGAAACAATCATTGACGGTAAAACCGTGAAAATGGGCGGTGCTGCAAAGGGATCGGGAATGATTCATCCAAACATGGCCACAATGCTCGGCTTCATTACGACGGATGCTGTAATTGAACCGGCTGATTTACAGCAAGCACTATCCTCGATTACAAATGATACATTCAATCAAATCACGGTTGACGGCGACTGTTCAACGAACGACATGGTGTTGGTACTCGCGAATGGAGAAGCGAACAATGAGCCTTTGACGCCTGACCATCCGGAATGGTTCATCTTCCTGGAATTATTAAAGCAAACTTCGGAAAATCTCGCCAAACAAATTGCGAAAGACGGAGAAGGTGCCACAAAACTGATAGAAGTGAATGTTCATGGCATGAATACGAAGCAAGATTCACAGATGATGGCGAAGACGATCGTTGGGTCAAATCTAGTGAAAACGGCAGCTTTTGGAGCGGATGCAAACTGGGGACGAATCATTGCTGCGATGGGAAGAAGCGGAGTGGTATTCAATCCGGATCAAACAACGATCGTTTTTGGTGACATTGTCGTACTTAAAGATGGTGAGCCAATCATGTTTTCTGAGGAAGATGCCAAAGCATACTTGGAAAATGAAAGTATCATCATTCATGTTTATTTGAAAGATGGTAATGAATCAGGCACGGCATGGGGCTGCGATTTAACCTATGATTATGTGAAAATAAACGGAAGCTATCGTTCGTAAGAGGTGAAAAGTATGGACATATTAGTCATTAAGTGCGGCGGCAGCATCATTAACGAGTTATCGGAGTCGTTTTTCAATAGTGTTAAAGAGTTACAAAACCGCGGCTACCATATCGTCTTTGTGCATGGAGGCGGCCCTGATATAAATTCAATGCTTGAAAAATTTGAAATTGAACCTGTATTTGAAGATGGGTTAAGGAAAACGACCACTGAAGTGTTGGAAATTGTGGAACTTATGCTGGCAGGCAAATCAAACCGCAGCCTCGTTCATAAATTGGAAGCTCATGGCATCAAGGCAGTCGGTTTAAATGGCTCTGATGGCGGAATTCTCACAGGTGATTATATCGATGAACAGAAACTTGGAGCTGTTGGTGAAATACAACAAGTCAATACGGAATTATTCGGCCTTTTATTTGAAAAAGGTTATTGTCCGGTATTGACGCCCATTTCAACTACCGAAGAAGGCACTAAATTAAATGTGAATGCCGATATGGCTGCAGGATCTGTAGCGAAGGCACTATCGGCCGATATGTGTTTATTTGTGACCGATGTTAAAGGGGTCTTGAAGAACGGGCAGATCATTGAGAAATTGAATGAAACGGAAACGAAGAATATGATCATGGATGGAAGTATCCATGGGGGAATGATCCCGAAGGTCAATACAGCGTTGTCGGTGCTGAATAAAGGGATTGAAGAAGTGATGATCGTTAGTGGGAAAGATCATTTTTATCAAGGCGGTCAATTCATCGGTACGAAATTTCTTCAGGAGGAAGGGGTATTACAATGAGTTCTTTATTTCCAACATATGCAAGATGGAACATTGAGCCGAGAAAAGCGTCAGGATTGAAGATTACGAGTGTAACAGGTAAAGAGTATTTGGATTTCACATCCGGAATCGGGGTACTGAATCTTGGACATTGTCATGAGAAGGTAAAAATGGCCGTCACGGAACAGCTTGATAAATATTGGCATGTATCGAATATGTTTCAAAGTTCCATACAGGAACGGACAGCAAAAATGCTGGCTGATGCCTCTGGTTTAAGTCAGGTGTTCTTTGCCAACAGTGGCGCCGAGGCGAATGAGGCAGCTATCAAACTAGCACGTAAAGCTACCGGGAAAAGCAAAATTGTCACATGTCAGCAGTCTTTCCATGGCCGTACGTTTGCAACGATGGCTGCAACCGGGCAGGAAAAAATCAAGACTGGTTTCGGACCGATGCTAGCTTCGTTCGAATATGTTCCATTTAATGATAATGATGCCATGACAGCAGCCATCGATGAAAATACGGCAGCTGTAATGATTGAAATCGTTCAAGGAGAAGGCGGCATCCATGTTGTACAGCAATCATATCTGGACGCGATTCAAACTAAATGCCAAGAACACGATGTTCTCATTATCATAGATGAAATTCAGACTGGGATAGGGCGTACAGGGAAACCATTCGCATTCCAGCATTTCAATATTCAACCGGACATCATCACTTCTGCAAAAGGACTGGGAAATGGCCTGCCAATCGGGGCGATGATTGGGAAGGAAGCGCTGGCTGAGTTCTTTAACCCTGGCAGTCATGGATCCACTTTTGGAGGTAATCCCGTCAGTGTCTCGGCAGCCGAAGCCGTGTTAAAGGAAATTTTCCATTCAGGGTTTTTAAAAGAAACCGTTAAAAAGGCTGAATATCTTAAAAGCGAGTTGGCAAAAGCATTGAAGGGCATGGAAGAAGTGAAAGAGATTCGCGGTCTGGGAATGATGGTCGGAATTGAGTGTAAACAAGATGTTCAGGTGTTTTTAATGGAACTGCAAGAAGAGGGCTTACTTGTATTGAGTGCAGGTCCTAAAGTACTTCGTTTACTCCCATCCCTGACAGTTACCGAAGCGGAGATCGATAGGGCGATAAATAAAATTAAAAAAGTATTGGCAATAAAACAAACTGTCTAAATTTATTGAATTTTTATAGAACAAAATGAATAATTATGCTATTGTATATATAAATATACATCATCTAAAGAGGTGAAGATCATGAAAAGCTATCTATATTTAGAGAATGGTTCCGTCTTTGAAGGGGAACTGCTGACTAAATCGACTGAAAAAACAATCACTGGAGAGATTGTCTTTTTCACAGGAATGACCGGATATCAAGAAGTGTTGACAGATCCTTCATATAAGGACCAGATTGTCATCTTCACATACCCGCTAATCGGAAATTACGGAATCAATGAACATGATTTTGAAAGCAAGAAGCCGCATGTTGCCGGTGTGATTGTATATGAAGGAAATATGAGCCATTCCCATTATCAGGCTGAATATTCACTTTGTGAATATTTAGACAAGTGGAACATCCCTCTTTTAAGCCATGTTGACACAAGAGCGGTCGTTAAGAATATAAGACAGGAAGGTTCCATGCAGGCAGTCATCACAGCAGAAGAAAAATACACTGTCGTACCCGGCCTGAATGGTTTATCAGCCCATGTAGCTGAGGTATCCACAAAGGTTGTCGAGAGCTTTGGGGAAGGCGACAAGCACGTTGTGATGATGGATTTCGGCTATAAAAAATCCATATTGGATTCATTGGTCGAGCAAGGCTGCCGAGTCTCTGTCGTACCATTCGATACGGAATTCGAGCAAATCAAGGACTTGAAGCCAGATGGTATTTTGCTTTCAAATGGGCCTGGGGATCCAAAACAGCTTGAATACCTCTTAGGAAACATTAAAAAGATCATTACGAATTTTCCAACGATGGGCATCTGCCTCGGTCATCAATTAACGGCCCTTGCCTTAGGCGGAAATACTAAAAAAATGCTGTTTGGACATCGCGGTGCGAATCAGCCCGTGGTCGATTTGAAAACGAAAAAGGTGTATATGAGTTCGCAGAATCATAGTTATGAGGTTGATGAACCGAGCTTGCAAGGAACATCACTGCAAGTGAGATTCAGAAACGTGAATGATAACACGGTTGAGGGGCTCATGCATGAAGACTTGCCAATCTTCACTACCCAGTACCACCCAGAGGCAAATCCAGGACCTGTCGAGAGTTCATTACTATTCAACGACTTTTTACAAATGATAAATGATTATAGCGGGAGAGAAAAAGCTTATGCCTAAGGACGATACGATACAGACCATTTTAGTGATTGGTTCGGGGCCGATTGTCATTGGGCAGGCCGCCGAATTCGATTATGCAGGTACACAGGCCTGCCTTGCTTTAAAAGAAGAAGGATATAAAGTCATACTGGTCAACAACAATCCAGCAACGATCATGACTGATGATATGAATGCGGATGCTGTCTATTTCGAACCTTTAACAGTTGATGTACTGGAAAAGATCATTTCCAAAGAAAAGCCCGATGGCCTGCTCGCTACATTAGGCGGTCAAACAGGATTGAATCTTGCTTATCAATTGGATGATGCTGGAGTACTTGAAAAATATAATGTCAAATTATTGGGAACTCCGATCGACTCCATCAAAAAAGGGGAGGATCGTGAACTGTTCCGTGAGTTGATGTTTGAAATAGGTGAACCCGTTCCCGACAGTACGATTGTCCATACCCTTGAAGAAGCGCTGGCTTTTGCCGACAAAATCGGTTTCCCCATCATCGTTCGTCCCGCTTATACACTCGGCGGAACTGGCGGTGGTATTGCCGATTCACTGGACACCTTTAAGGAACTTGTACGGGGAGGACTTCAAGAAAGCCCGATTACACAATGCTTGATTGAAAGAAGCATAGCTGGTTATAAGGAAGTCGAATATGAGGTTATGCGAGATGGCAACAATACGTGCATCACCATCTGTAATATGGAAAATATCGATCCGGTGGGGATCCATACAGGTGATTCGATCGTCGTGGCACCATCACAGACTTTATCGGACGATGAGTTTCAGATGCTGCGTGCCGCATCCATTAAAATCATTTCTGCTTTAGGTATCATAGGCGGATGTAACATTCAATTTGCCCTTGATCCGAATAGCAAGCAATATTATTTAATAGAAGTAAACCCGCGCGTCAGCCGTTCATCGGCACTGGCTTCCAAAGCGACAGGTTATCCAATAGCACGCATAGCCGCAAAGCTCGCTGTCGGCTACGATTTATCGGAGCTCATCAATCCAGTAACGAAAAGCACATATTCAAGCTTCGAACCTGCTCTTGACTACGTAGCGGTGAAGTTCCCGAGGTGGCCATTCGATAAATTCACGACCGCCAACCGAAAATTGGGAACACAGATGAAGGCGACTGGTGAAGTGATGGCTTTACACCGCAGCTTTGAAGGGGGAGTCCAAAAGGCCGTCGATTCTTTGGAATTGAAAACGATTGGGCTGCAGCTATTATCGCTGAAAAATAAAACGGTTCCTGAACTTTGGGGAAAGCTTGCCGAAAAATCTGATGAACGAATATTTGTCATTTTTGAAATGCTTAGAAAAGGCGTGACGATTGAAGAAATCCATGAAGCGACAGCCATAGATTATTTCTTCCTTAAATCCTTTGCGTCATTGATCCAGTACGAATTGGGGATTGAATCTAAGGCAATCGATCAGGTAACAAAGGAAGAACTGCAGACATACAAGGAAAAGGGCTTTTCCGACCGCTATCTTGCTTCCGTATGGAAAGTAAGTGAGATGGAAGTGAGAGCACACCGCAAATCACTGGGTCTTACGGCTGTCTACAAAACGGTTGATACATGTGCAGCCGAGTTCGAATCACATACGAACTATCACTATTCAACATATTTTGGTGAGAACGAACAGAAAAAAACTGATAAAAAGAAAGTCTTGATGATTGGCAGCGGTCCGATCCGCATAGGACAGGGAATAGAATTTGATTACTGTTCGGTTCACGGTGTTTATGCACTCCAGGCTGAAAATGTTGAAACGATCATGATCAATAATAATCCGGAAACGGTAAGCACGGATTTTGCGACGGCAGATCGCCTTTATTTCGAACCGTTGACTCTTGAATATGTTCTTAATGTAATAGAAGCGGAAGATATTAAAGATGTTATCGTCCAATTTGGTGGGCAGACTGCGATAAACCTGGCAAAAGGCCTGGAAGAATACGGTGTCAATTTGTTGGGGACTTCCTTCGATACACTTGATCAATTAGAAGATCGTGATCGTTTTTATCAGCTTCTTCAAAAACTGGATATCCCGCATGTACCGGGTTCAATGGCTAATGGTGAACAACAATTAATTGCAAGTGCAGAGGCAATCGGCTTTCCGGTGCTCTTACGCCCATCCTATGTAATTGGCGGCCAGGGAATGGAAATCATCCGCTCCAAGGAAAGCTTGTTGAATAGAATGGCAAATGGAACGGCACTTGTCTATCCAGTGTTGATCGATTCCTATATTCCAGGGAAGGAAACCGAAATCGATTTGATTGCGGATGGAAATGATGTATACATTCCCATCATTGCCGAACATATAGAGAAAGCAGGCGTCCATTCAGGGGATAGCATGGCATTATTGCCAGCTCAATCCTTAACGGATGATATCAAAGATAAAATGACCCTTTATGCTAAAAAACTAGTTAGTGAACTTGGTTATAAAGGACTTATGAACATCCAATTCGTGATTGAGGGAAATAGTGTATATGTATTGGAAGTGAATCCTCGTGCAAGCCGGACAATCCCAATCATCAGTAAAGTGACCGATGTATCCTTGGTGCAAATAGCGACAAAAATATTGCTTGGGAAATATTCATTGTCGAATGCGTTCGAAAAAACGGGCTTAATGGATGAAATTCCATATGCAGTCGTCAAATATCCAGTATTCTCTACATTTGCACTAAGCGGACTTGATTCGAAGGTAGGTCCGGAAATGAAATCAACAGGTGAAGGAATAGCTATCGGGGAAACGGTAAATGAAGCGTTGACAAAAGTATTCCATGCTCAAAAAGCTAAACATACTACTGGTGTTTATCAATCAGAATCTGTCCAATTAAGTGAAGATTTGTTAGCTCAAATCAAAGAAGCAGGTTTGATATTGGGGAATTCGGATTTTGATAAATGGTTAAATGAAGGAAATGCAGCGGTCGTTTTGGCATATGGAACAACGGAGGAAGATAAGAAGCTAAGGTTACTTGCAGCGAAATACCGACTGCTTGCATTTACGGAAGAAGAGACGTTCAAGGCCTATCTACAATCGGTAGAAAATGCTGATCCAGGGGTGAATTCGCTTCAGGAATGGCTTGTACAATATTCGAAAGGAGTGTCACACGTATGAGTTCAATGACGGCACCGACACAAGCGAAGATTTTAAATGGAAAAGATTTTTTGACCATGAAGGAGTCTACACCAACGGCAATTGCAGATTTGTTAAAACTGGCGCAGACCATTAAAGGCAAATTGCAAGCTGGTGAAGAATATACGCCTTTAAAAGGGAAAACGCTGGGGATGATCTTTGAAAAATCGTCTACCCGTACCCGTGTTTCTTTTGAAGTGGGCATGATGCAGCTTGGCGGACACGCTTTGTTCCTAAGTGGCAATGACTTGCAAATTGGACGTGGTGAAACTATTTCCGATACTGCAAAAGTCCTTTCTGAATATATTGATGGCATCATGATTCGTACCTTCGAGCATGAAAAAATCCTGGAATTGTCAGAAAATGCTTCTATCCCAGTCATCAATGGGTTAACAGATCTTGCCCATCCTTGTCAGGTGCTTGCTGACTTCTTGACGATCATCGAGATAAAAGGGCAGCTAAAAGGCTTGAAGATGAGTTATATCGGTGATGGCAATAATGTTGCCAATTCATTGATGGTAGGCTGTGCAAAAATGGGAATGGATTTTTCCATTGGATGTCCTGACGCCTACAAACCTGATGAAAAGGTCGTCGCCTATGCTAAAAAAGTGGCAGAAGAGACTGGCAGTGAAATTTTGGTGACAACCTCAGCTTCGGAAGCCATAAAAGATGCGGATATCGTCTATTCCGATGTTTGGACCTCCATGGGGCAGGAAATCGAGAATGGTATCCGCTTAGAAGCTTTTAAAGATTATCAAATCAATGGTGAGCTAGTAAAACTTGCTAAAGAAGATTATTTATTCATGCATTGCCTGCCTGCACATCGGGAGGAAGAGGTTACGGCTGAAGTCATCGATGGACCTAATTCAGTCGTTTTCCACCAAGCCGGAAATCGTCTGCATGCCCAAAAGGCGGTCCTAGTGGACTTAATGTCTTAATCAAAAAAGGCGTCTGCTCTATGAGCGGACGCTTTTTTGATTCAAGCCGCTTTCCTAATTTTTCTGACATGAAAGGAAGGAACCTGGTAATAATAACAGGGAAAGCATGTAAAGGGGTGAAATCTATGGGGCAAAATCGTCAATTTAAGCCAGGTCAAAAGGCACCGAATAATGGGACCTACGTAGAAATCGGTGAAACGGGCAGCACGGTAGTGAATCCGAAAATGGTAAAGCTTGATGCAGGGGATTCTTTTCCTGAAACATCCAATCATAACCGGATATGGACATATAAGCGGAAGCCATGAAACATCTAAAAGCAGGAAAAAGGAATGATCGCCATCCTTCTTCCTGCTTTTTTCTATTCAGCGGAATAACCGAATATATTCGAGATTTCCAAACAGCACTTCCTTAAATAATGGCTTAAAGGATCTTCATGATGATCAGGAATGCTCTCGGTGAACCCAACGGCAGTGATCGCTCCCAATAATTCCGAATTATAATTAAAAACCGGAATGGACATGGAGGAAACGGATGGTACAAGAGGCTCTTTGGCAAAAGCTATTTTGTATTTCCGAATTTCATCATACTCATTTGTTTCTTTAAGGAACGAACCTGTAACATTACGATCTTTTTCAATCCATTCCGCCGTCAATGAAGGATCCTGAAATACAGTGAATACCTTTCCGGAAGAGGATGATGGCGGAAGTCGCGTACCTAACTGTGCCCCGATGTTTAAGTTTTGGTTGGAATTCCATATTTTTGCAGTGATTGGTCCATCATATGTCCAAACGGAAAAAAGGACCGTGCAAGAAGTATGGTGACTGATTTCCTGTAAATAAGGAGTTATTCTGCTCGTTACATCCTCATTTCCTATCGCTGCCATTCCGTATTGAATCAATTTGCTCCCAAGGTGATACATACCGGTTGTCTTATCGCGATATAGTAGCTCCAGTTGAGTCAAAGTATTCAAATACTTATAGAGGTTACTTTTCGTTATTTCCGTTAATTCCTGTATATCAGAGAATCTTAAAGGAGTTCTTTGGGAAGCAAGTAAATCTATGATGCTCATCCCTATTTGTAATGATTGAATCGTCGAACCGGATTTTACGATTTCCATAAATCAATCTCCCTAATCTGTTTTAATTTAGGTCTAGTATATCAGAATCTGTAAAATATAAATGAAATTTAGCAGAAAAACCGCCGGCTGCTTGAAGCTATCAATATTCTTTCCTATTAAAAAAATAACTTTAGCGCAGTTTTATTAATTCCGAAGTGCTGTTATTCGTGTAGATGATAACATTTGCACAAAAATTCTCAATACTTTCTTGACAATATTCCGAAAATTGAGTTATTATTTATATAAATAGTGAACAGTGTTTTCTATAAGTGGAATTGATAAGATGTACAGTCATTCAAATACTGCTATGCGAAGCGAATCCAGCAGAATCAGGATGGTGGCATCAAAAAGAGGTATTAAAAAAATCCAGATAAATAAAGGAGAATGAAAAATGAAATTAGTAACGTTCAGCAGTCAAGGATTTAAACGTATTGGTGCAATTTATCCGAATAATGTAGTAGTTGACTTGAACTATGCCTATCAAGCGCTTCTTGAAAGCGAAGGGAAACTTCGCAGTGAACAAATCGCTGACGCGTATGTACCTGCAACAATGGAGGAGTTTTTACAGGGAGGGAATGAAAGCCTTTCCATCGCGCAAAAGGCTGCGGACTACGCTATTAACAATCGTGATTCCTTCAGACATAAATTGGTACATGAAATTGAAAATATAAAGCTTGAGGCCCCTGTCCAAAAGCCAAGCAAAATTATTTGTGTCGGACATAACTACCGTGAGCATATTGCTGAAATGGGTCGTGAACTGCCGCCATTCCCTGTGGTATTCGCAAAGTTCGCCAATACAGTAATCGGTCCCCAGGATGATATACCGTTTTTCCCAATCTCTGAACAACTGGATTATGAAGCGGAATTCGCTTTTGTAGTCGGACAAAGGGCACGGAATGTTTCTAAAGAAGATGCTCTCGATTATGTAGCTGGTTATACAATTGCGAATGATGTCACTTACCGTGATATCCAACGGCGTACACTTGAGTGGCTCCAAGGGAAAACGGTTGAAGGAAGCGCTCCGATGGGGCCTTGGTTAGTCACTGCCGATGAACTTTCCGATCCATCTGGCTTAAATGTCCGATTAACGGTAAATGGTGAAGAACGCCAAAAAACGAATACATCCAACTTCGTATTCGATGTGAAGTATCTAGTTGAATTCTTATCGAACTTAATGACTCTTGAACCAGGTGACATCGTCCTCACAGGAACACCGGGTGGGGTAGGGGTAGCCCGTGATCCACAAGTGTTCTTAAAAGATGGTGACGTTGTCAAAATCGAAATAGACAAAATAGGTTATCTTGAAAACCGTGTGCGACGTGTCGGGGAGGGAAAATAAAATGGCTTATCAGGAAATCGGGACATCAATCCAATCGGTTCAACAATCAATCGACCACATTCTTGAGACAGCGGCAAACCTACCGGAAGAAACGATCCGATTTAAACCAGCAGAGGATGAATGGTCAATCATGCAGATACTTTCCCATTTAGCTGAAGCCATTCCTTATTGGTTAGGTGAAGTGGAAACTGTAATAGCAATGCCTGGAGCCGAATGGGGGCGTGGATTGCAAGATCAAGCCCGATTGGCAGCAGTTACCGATACAGACAAACTTGCTGTTGAAGATGTCATGAAGCAAGTGGAGGAGCTTAAATATAAAGTGGAGAGCAGTCTCGGGAATTTAGATGAAGAAACACTATCCAAAGAATCGCCACACCGGAATTTCTCTAAATTCGGAAACAAACCAGTTTCTTATATAGTCGATCACTTCATCGATGAGCATGTTTCAGGACACTATGATCAAATAAAGCGAAATCTTTCTAAAATCCAGTGAGGCAAGATAAATAAGAAAGTAGGGATTAATATGGCTGAAAAATCGGAATACATGAATAGTACAATCGTAAAAGATTTTACAAAGGATATTCAGCAGTATAACCTTGGGCCGCTGTGGGAAGCCATTCCCGCTTTGATGGACCATGAACCTAAACCTCATGCGCATGCTTATTTATGGAAAGAAGAGCTTTTGACAAAAAAATTGATGGAAGCAGCTGAAATCTTCACACCTGACCGAGGCGGGGAGCGCAGGGCCATTTATTTTCAGAACCCTGGACTCACTTATCGTCAGCCCTGGGGATGGGCTTCGACAACGCAAACGCTATATGCAGCGGTCCAGCTATTGCTGCCAGGTGAAGTGGCCCCTTCCCACCGTCACTCCCAAAGTGCACTTCGTTTCATTACGAATGGTGAAGGTGCCTACTCCATCGTGCAGGGAGAAAGAATCTTCATGGAAGAAGGAGATTTCTTGATCACGCCTAAAAACCTATGGCATGGTCATGGACATGTTGGCGATAAACCGATGATTTGGATGGATGCCCTTGATATCCCAACCATCTATTCCATAGGCGGCACTTTCTTTGAACCATATCCTGATCGGATTGAAACGCCTAAACGGCCAGATAATTTTTCAGAGCTCCGTTATCAAGGCGGAATGGTTCGTCCAGTATCCGACCGTTATTCACAAGTGGCACCGCTTGCCAACTACAAGTGGAAAGGCACCAAAGCAGCGATAGAAGGATTAATGAATTTCGAACCGGACCCATATGATGGTTTCGCCGTGGAGTATATCAATCCATCAAATGGCCAAACGGCCAATCCGACGATGGGGGCATGGATGCAGAAACTTCCGAAAAGTTTCCATACGAAAGCACATCGCCATACCCATTCCACAATTTATCAAGTGCACCAAGGATCAGGCTATACGGTCATTAATGGAGTGCGTTTTGACTGGTCCAAGGGAGATTATTTCGTCGTTCCGAATTGGGCATGGCATGAGCACGTTGCAGAAGCGGATTCTTACTTATTCTCGGTAAACGACCTACCAATAATGGAAAGATTCGATTTGGAACAGCAACAAGCATTAGACACAAACAATGGGTACCAAAAGGTTGAAAGTGAATTCAAGCCTGTTTTGGTTTGAAATCTTCAGCTAAGATCTCTGTGAATATATGAATGCCAGTCGAATGAAAACGCTTACTGTGGTAGTGGTCCGCAACATTGGCTAAAAGCAACTAGTATAGGGGGAATTGATGATGAACACAGAAAAAAAACCATTCATCGTTATCGGTGGGGGAATTGGCGGTTTGGCAACTGCTTTAGGAATTGCAGAAACAAAACAGTATGTAAAAGTCCTTGAACAAGCTCCCGAGTTTGGCGAAATCGGTGCAGGGATTCAGCTTGCAGCAAATGCCACCAACGTCTTGCAGCGTTTAGGCGTCATGGATAAAATCAATGAAATTGCAGTATTTCCAAAAAGATTGGTGCTGATGGATGCCTTTTCCGGAAAAGAGCTTTCCGCTTTGGATTTAGGTGATGTTTACAAAGAAAGATATGGAGCTCCATATGTTGTTTTGCATCGTTCAGATTTGCATAAAGTACTGGCTGAAGCATGTGAAAAGAACCCGTATATCGAACTGGTTACGAATCAAACCATTATTGAGACAGTAGAAAATGAAGGTGAAGTGACGGTTACTTCTGCCAACGGGTCCCAACATTCAGGAACTGCTGTCATTGGAGCCGATGGATTATGGTCCAAGGCACGGAAACTTTTTGTGGAAGATCAGCCGGTCTGCTCTCAATATGTTGCATACAGGGGAGCGATCCCGATGGAAGAGGTTACGAGCCATGGAGATTTAGATGATGTTTATATGTGGATTGGGCCAGACCTTCATCTTGTTCAATATCCGGTTAGAAGGGGAGAACTATACAACCAAGTAGTTGTCTTCAAAAGTTCTCAATATACGGAAGAAAACGAAAAAACAGATCAATGGGGAACCCCGGAAGAAATGGACCGTGTGTTTGCCGGAACTTGTGAGCTTGTTCAGAATGCGATTTCATTCATCCAAAGGCAACGCCGCTGGCCAATGTATGACCGACTACCAATCGATAATTGGACAAAAGGAAGAATTACGCTTATGGGAGATGCGGCACATCCGATGCTTCAATACTTGGCACAAGGAGCTTGCCAGGCTTTAGAAGATGCAGCTTATTTGTCGGATATGCTTCATAAGCATGGAAATGACATTGAACAGGCATTTTTGGAATATCAAGAGGAACGCATACCGCGCACGGCTAATGTTCAATCGAGCGCAAGAATGTGGGGGGAAATCATCCACAATACGACCGATGCAGGCATTCTGCTACGAGATACGATCCTTGCAGGTCGGACGGATAAGGATTTCCAATTCGTCGATGAATTTCATGGTTATAATAAAACGGCCGTGAAAGCATAATTCGTTTTGTTTCATCTATGCATCTAAAAGTTAAAACAAAGTTGATTGGAGCGGGTGTACGAGACTCCTGCTTAGAAAAGCGAGACCCCGCAGGCGTAAAGACGCCGAGGGCGGACCTCCCGCGGAAAGCGAGTGCCTGGAGAGGAAATCAACCAAATTGTACAAACGGCAAAAGCCTTTCTTCTATATGAAGAAAGGCTTTTGTCGTTTATCGTCCATACCTCCTGCATTTTATATAACTTTCCTTTACATGGGGAAAATTAGAAGTATAATGAAAATATAAAGGTCAAATTTGGTCAAATCGAGTGGGAATTCGTTCATGATAGAGATGAATGGGAGGTTTTAAGATGGATATTAATAAAATGACGGAGAGAACCCAACAGGCGTTCATCGGCGGCCAGGAACTAGCCAAAGATAGAGGGAATCCCGAGCTGACGGAGCTTCATTTATTAAAGGCCTTAATGGAACAGGATGAAAGTTTATTAATCAGGATTTTATCTGAATCTGGTAAACCGATGAATCTATTTGATATAGAGCTAAATAAGGAACTGGATCGATTACCGGAAGTGAGCGGGAGTGTTTCCCAGGTTTACATGTCATCCTCCCTGCAGCAAATGTTGACGGCTGCCGAAAAGGAAATGCAGATGTGGGAGGATGAATACTTATCTGTCGAACATATACTGCTTGCGTCGCTGCAAGTCAATAAAACGAATGTGAACAGGCTTTTTTCATCATATGGAATTGATTATGATAAAGCAAAACAGGTTATAAACGATATAAGGGGGAATCAGCGAGTGACTAGTCAAAATCCTGAAAGCACTTATGAAGTACTGAAAAAATACGGCAGAGATCTTGTTGCTGAGGTTAAATCGGGGAAGGTCGATCCCGTAATCGGCCGTGATACGGAAATCCGTAACGTTATACGGATCCTTTCACGTAAAACGAAAAATAATCCTGTATTGATAGGAGAACCCGGAGTAGGTAAAACAGCCATCGTCGAGGGGCTGGCACAAAGGATCGTCAGGAAGGATGTGCCTGAGGGATTAAAGGACAAGACCGTTTTTTCACTGGATATGAGTGCGCTTGTCGCTGGCGCCAAATTCCGCGGTGAATTTGAGGAACGCCTAAAAGCGGTCTTGAATGAGATCAAGAAGAGTGACGGTAAAATTCTATTATTCATTGATGAATTGCACACAATTGTCGGTGCAGGAAGAACGGATGGCGCACTTGATGCCGGAAATATGTTAAAGCCGATGCTTGCGCGCGGTGAGCTGCATTGTATCGGTGCAACGACCCTTGATGAATATCGGCAATATATTGAAAAGGATCCGGCTCTGGAACGCCGTTTCCAACAGGTTCTGGTTCCCGAACCGGATGTTGAAGATACTATTTCAATTTTGCGGGGATTAAAGGAAAGGTTTGAAATTCACCATGGCGTCAGGATACACGATCGGGCGATCGTTGCGGCCTCTGTCCTTTCGAACCGATATATAACGGAGCGGTTTTTACCTGATAAAGCGATAGATCTTGTGGATGAAGCATGTGCGATGATCCGAATGGAAATCGACTCAATGCCATCCGAGTTGGATGAAATCACGAGAAAAGTCATGCAACTTGAAATTGAAGAGGCGGCCTTGAAGAATGAGGAGGACCCTCAAAGCAGAGCAAGGCTGGAAGTGCTTCAAAAAGAACTATCAGAACTTCAGGATCAAGCTAATAGCATGAAATCGAAGTGGCAAATGGAGAAATCAGCGCTTCAAAAGGTGCAGGATCAACGTGAAGAGCTTGAGAAACTGCGACATGAACTGGAACAGGCAGAGAATGACTATGACCTTAACCGGGCAGCTGAACTTCGGCATGGAAGGATTCCGCAGCTTCAAAAAGAATTGGACGCAATGGAAGACGAATTGGAAAAGGAAAAACAGGAATCGCGATTGCTTCGCCAGGAAGTGACGGAGGAGGAAATTGCCTCGATTGTTGCAAGGTGGACGGGGATTCCGATTAGTAAGCTGGTGGAAAGTGAAAGGGAGAAGCTGCTTCGCCTATCTGATATCCTGCATGAACGCGTAATAGGTCAAGGAGAAGCGGTGGAACTCGTATCCGATGCTGTTTTAAGGGCAAGGGCTGGAATTAAAGATCCAAACAGACCAATCGGTTCATTCATTTTTCTTGGGCCAACGGGTGTAGGTAAAACCGAATTGGTAAAAGCTTTGGCAGAAACGTTATTCGATAGTGAGGAACATATGATTCGAATCGATATGTCGGAATATATGGAGAAACATTCCGTGTCCCGCCTTGTTGGTGCACCTCCTGGATATGTTGGATTTGAGGAAGGCGGCCAACTTACGGAGGCTGTTAGGAGAAACCCATATTCAGTCATATTATTGGATGAAATTGAAAAGGCGCATCCGGAAGTCTTCAATATTTTGCTGCAAATGCTGGATGATGGAAGGATAACAGACTCCCAAGGAAGAACAATCAACTGTAAAAATACGGTGATCATCATGACTTCCAATATCGGATCCCATTTCTTATTGCAGTCCAACCGGGTGGATGGCGGCATTGAAGAAGAAATAAAAGATCAGGTCTTTAAAGAGTTAAGAGGGCATTTCCGTCCGGAATTTTTGAATCGCGTTGATGACATTGTTTTATTCAAACCTCTGACGAAACAAGAAATCGTGGAAATCGTAGATAAAATGGTTCATCAATTACAAGTAAGGTTAACTGAACAAAATATAGTCCTGAATGTTACTGAAGCGGCTAAGGAATTCATTGCGGAACAAGGATATGATCCGGTATATGGGGCAAGACCGCTGAAGCGATTCATCCAAAAGCATCTGGAAACGAAAATCGCCCGTAAAATCATTGCCGGGACTGTTGAGATTAAAGAAGGAATAACGATTGATTATGATCATGATGAATTGGTTCTCATATAAAAACGTTGAAATGTAGTTTACCCGTAAGCAAAGTACGGTATAACAAAAAGGACATCCTATAAAGGATGTCCTCTTTTGCTTCTTAATGTTGATGAGAGTCTTTAGCTGGCCCAGCAGGCAAGATAGCCGGGATGATGCAAATCAGGATAGCAGCAGCTAATCCTAAAATCGTTCCCTGCGCAGCATCGTATGAAACTCCGATCATGGAAGAAACAACATATACAGTCATATGCACTAATAAGAATGTCCAAAAAATTGTCCAAGCATAACGCATCGAATTTCACCTCATTCCACTACATTCATTTTTATCTTACCATAATTAATATACAGTTAAAACGTGTTTTTAATAATAACCTTTAAATAATTCAATACATTAAATCATAAGAGAACTTTTTCAGGCAGACTTGTTGGTTTCAAACTTCAAAAGGGAAATCATACGGAAAAAATAAAAGCAAAAACTCCG
Organism: Peribacillus frigoritolerans; assembly: GCF_040250305.1. Taxonomy (NCBI): domain Bacteria; kingdom Bacillati; phylum Bacillota; class Bacilli; order Caryophanales; family Bacillaceae; genus Peribacillus; species Peribacillus frigoritolerans. Next base: position 1,385,859 of record NZ_CP158190.1, read on the forward strand.
TGCTTGGTTAATTTAAGATAAGAAGTTAGGCGTTTCCACTGACCCTTTCTATTTTTCGTCATAAATTAATATAGTAGTAGTAATATTCCTTAAAGGAGTTTGAACGATGGAACAACGAACTTTTCAAATTGATGACCAATGGAATATCATCTATTATCCAGAGCGGCCCAGTGGTTTTTCCGTAATGGTAATTGGAGACCGTAGTCATTTTGTCGAAAAAGAAAGCAGCTTTTGGCTGCAGCATCCTGGCAGGCTGCAGATATTGGAATATTTAAAGGAATACGGATACACCCTATTTTCTTCCAATTTTTTTGGAGCCAACTGGGGCAGTCCTAAAGCACTCGAGCTTTCCCTTAACCTATATATTCTGTTCATGAAAAAAGAAATAGTCAATCAAAGGGTTCATATATTGGCAGAGGGGACAGGCGCACTCCTTGCCTTAAAGTTAATGAATGAACTTGGTAATAAAATACGGTCCGTCGTGTTGATAGATCCGGTTTTTTCCTTGAAAGCACAACTGGAGAAAGAAAAGGAAAATAAGTTCTTCTATAAAAAGTGGCTGTCCGAGGTCGCTGCTGCATATGAGCTCGATCCGGCAGAATGTGAACAGCATATACTGGACACTGAAGATTCAATGATCGCAGAGAATATCCCCATGAAAGTGATTCAGGTTTTTGGAAGCTTACGGAAAGAGCAAGCCTCCCTTTATCGGCAAATCCAGCTGGCTAGAAAAGCAGACTTGCAGCTGACGTATATATTGCCCGAAAAACGTTATAAAATCCCCTATCAAATACAGAAGTTTTTCAATGAGAATGAAGAGACTTTATGAGAAGAGATATATTTTTACAATAGTTTGCATACGATACAGCATCTAAAAAAACTAGACGTGCCGGGTGAAGTGGGCTTGATGGCATACGAGGAGGCTGTATTTATGCAAACAAACATTGTCATTGGCACTTATCGATTCGTGGGATTCTATGTGACTCAATTCTTTTTGAACCAAGGTGAAGAAGTAATCGGAATCGATTGGGATGATTCCGAAGCAAGTCAATATATTAAGGAAGAAAAGGAACTTGAAATAGGCAGGAATTCAAATTATATATATTTTCCGATAAATAAACTTAAATTATTGGATATTTCACAGCAGGACACGGTGTTCATATCTTGTTACGATATTCAAAGCGGAAAAATGGACAAAATCGATTTTGTAATAGGAGAAATCGTTTCCTTCATCGAGAAATGCAAAAAAAATGGCAAGAATGAAACGCCAAATTTCGTACTTTTCATGCCCATTGAAAAAGATGTCAGTACATTTCAGTCGATATTAAGCTCGATTCGTGGAATGGATTCTGCAAAAATCATATTTTTACCGACGATTTATGGACCTTGGCAATCGGAAGGCATGAGCTTTGAAGCTGGAATCAATCAGCTTGGACAGTCTGATATCAAAGCGGCAATTGCAGCCGAATATAACGGAGATGCTCTCTACATCACTGATTTTGTAAATGCTTTGGAAGCGGTGCTTACCACAAGTTCCGATAGGGACATTCAATTGTGCAGCAGTATTGATGATCATTGGGATAAATGTGCCAAGTTAATATTTGGTGAAAGTATGGATTCATTCACTTCCCAATCAACACCTAAAATCAATAAAGGAACAATATTTGAAGTGCAATGCAAAATGGAACCGGAAGAAGGCATTGCATTACAGAGAAAACATAATAAACGATTAAACTTACTTAAAAAGTGGAGAAAGCGTGATTAACATTTTCGTTATTTGGGAAGGACAAAACGGTATATTTGCCTCTAATCTATATGTCTTGTACTATAATGTTCAAGGATAGGAATTAACATCAAAAGATATTCATGATTTTATATGTACGCCCTTTACGAAAGGGTTCAGTGGAATTATGATAATATTGAGCTTATTTTGGCATCAAAATGATCAATTGATGAATATTCAAAAGATAGGGGGAAATGCGGATGAGTTCAGATAAAACTCTTGAATTTATGGGAATCGCCATGAAATACTTCCCAGAGGCTAAAGCGAAGCTTGAAGCAAGCGGGATTCCATTCTCGATGGAGATGGCAGAGCCATTCATGGAGCTCTTTAAAAGCGTTATGCAAGAAGCTTATGAGCTTGGTAAACAAGATGCTCAGCGTTAATTAAAGGCAGGCTGTCCGGTAAAAGGGCAGCCTTGAATTTTTTTATTCTTTTTTCAAGAACTTGGCGATCAATGGGCTCAGATTGATTTTATCAATGGTCGGTTTGTATTGACTGTATAAGCCCATCAATGTTTCAACGCTCGCCATCAATTGCATGTAATCAACCTGCGCTTCCTCTTGCTCCGGTTCATTTTTCCTGCCAAACATCAAATTCGAAAAATGATCATCCGGGTTTCTCTCCCTGTTGCGATTGAAGATGTCCAAAATGAGTTCCTCCTATTCTCCTTTTATTTATAATGTATGTCCTTAAATTTCCCTTGGCATAGGCGCTTGTCCGACTTCCGAAAGAGATTTCTTTAGCTTTTCAAACTGTTAACTCTTGCAAGGAAGTCTTTTTTTATATAAAATTAGTACCAGGTAATAATAGATGATTATAATAACTCATTAAAATATAAGGGGATGGCAAGATGAATGCTGGAATACTAGGGCTTGGCCGCTACTTACCCGACAAAATCGTTACAAATGCGGATTTAGAAAAAATTATGGACACTTCCGATGAGTGGATCAGGACTAGGACGGGTATTGAGGAAAGAAGAATTGCAAATGATGATATTGATACATCAGATATGGCTTATGAAGCCGCAAAAGCTGCATTGAAAAATGCGAAAATTTCGGCTGAAGAGATAGATTTAATTCTTGTAGCCACTGTTACACCCGATCAGTCGTTTCCTTCTGTCGCTTGCATGATTCAAGAGAAATTGGGGGCGATGAAGGCAGCTGCAATGGATGTAAGTGCTGCATGTGCCGGATTTATGTATGCAATGATCACGGCACAGCAATTTATTCAGTCAGGTGCATATAAGCATGTGCTGATTGTCGGTGTTGAAAAACTTTCGAAAGTAACCAATTGGGAAGACCGCAATACTGCTGTCCTTTTTGGTGACGGAGCGGGTGCAGCTGTACTTGGACCTGTATCTGAAGGCAAAGGAGTCCTTTCCTTTGAATTAGGCGCAGATGGAACTGGCGGGAAGCACTTACTACAGGAAGGAGATTTCATTCATATGAATGGACGTGAAGTATTTAAATTTGCTGTCCGTCAGATGGGGGAATCCAGCCTGGGTGTATTGGACAAAGCTGGTTTGACAAAGGAAGATGTAGATCTGCTTGTTCCGCATCAAGCAAACATTCGCATTATGGAAGCCTCAAGGGAACGCTTGGGTCTCCCGCTTGAAAAAATGACAAAAACGGTTCATAAATATGGAAATACTTCATCAGCGTCCATTCCAATGGCCCTTGTGGAAGAAATGGAAGCAGGAAGAATCAAGGACAATGACTTAATCGTCATGGTCGGTTTTGGTGGTGGCCTTACTTGGGGAGCGATCGCTCTTAGGTGGGGTAAATAAAAGAAGAAGCAAAACGTAAGAGCTTTAAAAATAGGAAGGAGCCATTTTTAAATGACTAATCGCCGTGTAGTTGTAACAGGTATTGGAGCAATCTCTCCAGTTGGTAATGATGCAGAAACTGGATGGAAAAATATAATCGAGGGGAAATCGGGAATAGGACCTTTAACTCGTTTGAATGCTGAAGAATTTCCGGTTAAAGTGGCTGCTGAAATCAAGGATTTTGATATAGAAACATATATAAATCGTAAAGAAGCACGGAAAATGGACCGTTTTACCCATTATGCAATTGCAGCTTCCGTTATGGCATATAATGATAGCAAGCTGGAAATAACCGATGAAAATGCTGCACGTGTCGGTGTTTGGATCGGTTCGGGTATCGGCGGGCTGGAGACACTTGAGACACAGCATGAAAACTTTTTAAACAGAGGATATAAACGTGTAAGCCCATTTTTCGTACCAATGATGATTCCGGACATGGCAGCTGGCCAGGTTTCTATCTTACTGGGTGCAAAAGGAATCAATTCATGTACGGTAACAGCCTGTGCAACAGGAACTAATTCAATTGGTGATGCGTTTAAAGCCATTCAACGGGGCGATGCCGATGTGATGATTACAGGCGGGGCCGAAGCGCCAATCACAAAAATGTCGGTTGCAGGCTTCTGTGCAAATACGGCTTTATCGACAAACCCTGATCCCCAAACGGCTAGCCGTCCTTTTGATCTTAACCGTGATGGTTTCGTAATAGGGGAAGGAGCTGGAATCATCGTTCTGGAAGATCTTGAACATGCATTGAATAGAGGAGCCAAGATTTATGCTGAAATAGCCGGTTATGGCTCAACTGGAGATGCCTTCCATATCACCGCTCCTGCACCTGGTGGAGAAGGCGGGGCAAGAGCGATGAAAATTGCAATCGAGGATGCAGGTTTGAATCCGAAAGACATCCAATATGTGAATGCCCACGGAACGAGTACGCCTTACAATGACAAATACGAAACGATGGCAGTCAAAGAAGTCTTTGGCGACCATGCTAATAAACTTGCAATAAGTTCCACTAAATCGATGACAGGCCATATGTTAGGGGCAGCAGGCGGTGTGGAAGCGATTTTCACGATTCAGGCAATCAGGGACAGCATTTTGCCTCCAACCATCAATATTGAAACACCAGACCCTGAGTGTGATTTGGACTATGTCCCGAATCAAGCAAGGAAGGGCGAAATCAATGCAGCCATCAGCAATTCACTTGGATTCGGTGGACATAACGCAACTATTCTTTTCAAAAAATATCAATAAGTTTGAAGGAAGAGCAGATCTTAGGGATCTGCTCTTTTTATGTTGAAGGGAAAATTGCAAATACAAGGGATTTAAAATGTGTCAACCGCCTTCTTTAAATCATACGATAGTCAATAGAAGCGGAGGTGTATGGGAAATGGGAGTCATTTCAACCAATGAATGGATGAAGAAGGATTTCAACCGCCCGGTCCAGATGATGGAAAGACTTAAAAGCACTTTCAACGATACCCTTGATGCGGACATGATTTATCGTCATTTATTGAAGCATGGCATGTATTCGCCGAATCAAAAAACAAAACAAACATGGGAAGACTTAAACGAAAATAATGTCTGGGAAAAAACACATAACTTGTTTACAGCTTATAAGAAGCTATGGGGTGGGCCTGATGTTCCCATATATATTTTTCCGCTCATGTCTTCAGGGATATGGAATAAAAAAGTTGAAACGAAGTCAGGGTTGGCATTTAAAGATAAACTATTCCTTTTTTACGGAAAGGGGATAGCCGAAAAGGAAATGGAGGCGCTGTTGATTCATGAATATCATCATGTTTGCCGTCTGCATCATTTGAAAAAGGACCAAAAAGAATTCACACTCCTGGATACTATGATCATGGAAGGACTGGCTGAAAGAACGGTGGAGAAATATTTAGGAACAAGATTTTTAGCTAAATGGACTAAGTTATATCAGGAAGATAAACTAAGAGAATTTTGGAGTAAGCATTTAGAGGAAAAGCACACGATAAAACGTACAGATCCTCTTCATGATGCACTTCTGCTCGGGACGAAAGGATATCCATATATGCTTGGATACTGTAGTGGCTATTACCTGGTGAAAAATTCTGAGAAACTCTCCGTGAAAAAATCGTTCATTATACAATCTGAAGAATTCCTATCTAAAAAGCGTTAATATATACGTTCTTTTTTTCTTAATCTGTTTTCTAGAATAGGAATAAATTGTATGGTTCCTGCCTATACTGATTGACAAACAGAAATTTGTTTAAGTGAGGGATGAATGATGCTATATCTTCATGATGTATGGGTTAACTGGTTTGAAGGAGAAGAAAACGGCTATAATATTTGTCATTTTCATGAATGGAGGAAGGATGACGGGATCGAACTACTAGATCAAGTTCCTTTGTTGAAAGTGTCATCAACATTGTTCCACTACATAGAAAACGACTTGTCAGAATTACCTAAGCCACTGCTTAATGATGTATATCAAAAAGCATATGCAAGGAAAAATCATGAACGAATTCAGCTCGACTATTGTTTTATCGTGACTGACGGAAATGGAATCTTAGCTGTTGATACGATAGGGTATCATATTCCGATTAGGAAAAGCAGAATAATTCCCCGGCAGGAACAAATTGTTTATGACATGATAGAAAACCATGATGAGATGGATTACACCTTTACTGAAAAACCTACATCTGAGAAAGAATATCATATTTTGTCGCCGTCTCCCTTATTCATGAACGGTTTGACAAGAAAAGAAAGACAGCTTAAGCAATTGCTATTCATGGCCATGGACCAATTATTCACGGCGAAAAACACTGCTGAAATCCGCTATTGGTATACAGAATGGGCTCCTGAGAAATATGAAAGCATTCAAGAAATGGATTTTCAGATAGCTTGGCTTGAATTATATGAAGAAATGAAGGAAGGCTGGTCAGAGAAGCACCTTCAGCTTTGTGAAAACCTTGTGAAGGGGCAGCCTTTTTTTGAAAAGCTGTGGCAAGTTGAGGCAGGCGATAGCCCATCGATATTATGAAAAAAAAGACGATCCGTTGAGGATCGTCTTTTTTTATCTCTTTCTGCCAAGTCCCATGCCATTATACATTTTTCTGATCATTTTATTGGCTTCAATGTTCGCCTTTTCTGCACCGCGGTCCAGAATTTCATCCAATTCAGGCGAATCGATCAATTCATTATAGCGTTCCTGAATTGGCAGGATTTCTCCAAGAACCACCTCAGCCAAATCACTTTTAAAGTCACCATAACCTTTGCCCTCATACATCTCTTCAATTTCTGTATAAGTTTTTCCACTGAAGATGGAGTATATGGACATAAGGTTGGAAACTCCCGCTTTGTTTTCCTTATCGTAACGGACAATGCCTTCCGAATCGGTAACTGCGCTCTTGATGTTCTTTTCGATTTGCTTCGGATCATCCAATAAGGCAATCGTTGCCTTTTTATTAGGATCGGATTTGCTCATTTTCTTGGTTGGTTCCTGAAGGGACATGATACGGGCCCCTTCTGTAGGGAGGCTGATTTCCGGGATTTTAAATATATCATTATGCTTTTTATTGAACCGTTCAGCCAAATCGCGTGTCAATTCAAGATGCTGTCTTTGATCTTCCCCGACAGGAACCACATCTGTACTATAAAGGAGAATATCGGCAGCCATCAACGGCGGGTAAGTAAGCAGTGATGCGGATACCCCTTCTTTGCCAGCGGATTTGTCTTTAAATTGCGTCATTCTCTCAAGTTCCCCAATATAGGATATACTCTGTAAAATCCAGCCTGCCTGGGCATGTGCTGGTACTTCTGATTGAATGAAGATGGTATTCTTTTCAGGATCCAGGCCAATGGCCAAATATAAAGCGGCCAATGTTTTAATGTTTTTCCTTAACTTAATGCGATCCTGTGGAACTGTAATTGCATGCTGGTCAACAATACAAAAGAAACATTCATATTCCTTTTGTAAGTTAACGAATTGTTTCATTGCTCCGATGTAATTTCCTAAAGTAACGGAACCGGATGGCTGAATGCCGGAGAAAATCCTTTTCAACTGCTAGTCACTCCTCTAAATGCGTTTATTGATAAATGGATATTCGCTCTTCATTATTGTAAGGATAAATAGAAAATGAATCCACTTTCTTTGAAAGAAATGTGCATATTCCTGTGATTGGGAAATGCTCATTTAAATCTTGTGGAGGGCCGTTTTGTCCTGTATCGATGCCATTTTGAGAATACGAAATGTCCACTATACTGTATTTTAGCATTTATTCATATTAAATGTATAATCGAAACGGCAAACAAGCCAATAGAACGGATTTTCCGCTTCTTTTTTTTGAATATGGAAGAAATGAAGGGTTCAAGGAAAATCAATCCGTTTAACATATTTCACAATGAGCGGACCATTTTAGGGAAGGATACTCACAAGGGAATACAGGGTTGTTGAACGTATTCTCATTTTGTAAGTCAGTTTTTTTTATTATTTATAATATATAGGAGTAAAGTTAATTGTTTGTGGTATTAAAGAAAGGGGTTTATTATATTTGTTGAATATTGATGACTGATGGCGAATGAGGTGGAGAAATGAAACCAATGTGTAAATGGTTGATGACAGGAATGTGCATATTCCTGATTCAACAGCCAGTTCATGCACAAGGCATGAACGAAACCAGGCAGGTGGCATTAGAAAATAAAGAATTGCCTGCGAGCGTACCGCGTTTTGTTTTTGATTCGGGGTTGAAATTCGACTATCCGGATGCTGTGCGCGGAATATATGTGACAGGGCCTGCAGCGGGCGGCAGTAAATTGAACGAACTTATTAAATATGTAGATGAAACCGACTTGAATGCGATGGTCATTGACATTAAGGATGACAAAGGGAACGTAACGTTTAAAACGGAAGATCCAGATTCTCCATATGCTGGGATTGGTAAAGACTACATAAAAAATCCAGGGGCAATGCTGAAAAAATTGGAGGATAAACAGATTTATCCGATTGCAAGGGTAGTCGTCTTTAAAGACTCACTTTTGGCCAAAGAGAAGCCGGAATTATCTTTTGTAGATGGCGAAAAGGTATGGAAGAATGGTCGAGGGGAAGCCTTCGTTAACCCATTCTTAAAAGAGGTGTGGGATTATAATGTCGGTATCGCCATTGAAGCGGCAAAGATGGGTTTTAAAGAAATTCAATTTGACTATGTCCGTTTTCCCGAAGGATTCGAAAATAAAGAAGATGATTTGAAATATGATGTCGGTGAATATGATGAAGCGAAAGTGAGTCATACAGCCAAAAGGGTTCAGGCAGTGACAGATTTCGTAAGTTATGCGAGGAAACAGCTGGAGCCATATGATGTGGAAGTATCAGTGGATATTTTTGGTTATGCAGCTACATTGCCTGAAGCTCCCGGAATAGGGCAAAACTTCACAAAAATCTCTGAGAATGTCGATGTAATTTCCTCGATGATCTATCCGAGTCACTGGACATCTTATTTTGGTATCGATAAGCCTGATTTGGAGCCTTATAATCTCGTTAAGGAATATGCGAAATTGGAGAACGGGAAGCTGAAGGAATTAAAAACTCCACCTACTTCAAGACCTTGGCTACAAGATTTTACTGCCTCATATTTAGGTGAAGGGAATTACCAAAGGTATGGAAAGGAAGAAGTGGAAGCCCAAATAAAAGCGTTAAATGATAATGGTATTAATGAATACTTATTATGGAATGCAGCAAATCGATATACAAAGGGAGTAGACTATACCCCATGAAAAAAAGGATGACCTTGGAAGATTCTTCCGGTCATCCAATTTCTCTCTGAATTACCGCTTTTTATTCCCGCCAACTTTACTCCACCCTGACTGAATTCGTTTCGATTGATCGAAAATATGAGAGTGACGTTTCCCGCCAAACCATTTTTCGCCGATGCCATTCGTCACAACGCCATTCACAGCTGTAATGCCAATAACGCAAGCAGCGACTAAAAAAAAGTCCAAAAAGTAACTGATCATCAAAACCCTCCTAATTTTTTCAAGCTATTCAAGTTCCATTGTAGTGGATAAGAAAAAATCTGGAAAGTATAATCTAGCAAATGAGGAGATTAAATTATGAATTGGTATGATAAGCTGAACCAGTATTTCCCTATTGAAGAAATGAAGTCCAAAGAACATATTGAAGTTCTTTTAGAAGATAAGCAGGAAATATATAAAAAGGATGAAGGTCCCGACCATGTTTTATTGTATGTGGAAGGAGAAGAGTTTATATTCGTTGATTACCTTTTTGTATCAAAGAATTCAAGGGGGCAGGGATTAGGAAGGAAATTAATTCAAAAATTGCAAAAAAAGCAGAAAACGATCTTGCTGGAAGTAGAACCAGTACAAGAAAATGATGACGATACATTGAAAAGGCTGAAATTTTATAAAAGGGAAGGATTCCAGCATGCCTCTTCAATTTCCTACAGCAGAAAATCCCTTGCCACCAAGGAGAATACGCCTATGGAAATCCTATATTGGCCAGCAAATCCATCAGTTGATGAAGAAGACGTATTTGATTTCATGAAAGAGATTTATTCTGAAATCCATACTTACAAAGATGATGACCTATATGGGAAATCTTATCAAGATGTTGAGGATGTACTAAGCTTGAATGCAAGTCAGGAAACGGATATTTTTAAAGAGATGGAAATTTAAGAAAAAAAGGGCCGGTCGTTTTACCGGCCCTTTTTAGTTTGTCGGAAAAAGTACGGTGGACAGGTCGAATAAATTCGTGAACGGTCGAGTAAAGTACGGTGTATGTCGGTCGAATAAAGTACGGTGCAGGTCGAAAAAATACGTGAACGGTCGAATAAAGTACGGTGCGGGTCGAATAAATTCCGTGAATGGTCGAAAAAACTGCGTGAACGGCTGAAAAAACAGCTCAGTACGTCGAAAAAGTACAGTAAGGGCCGAAAAAAGTGTTCCAAAAGAAAACAACTGGAACGTTTTTTAAAGAAAATGGCGAAAAACTGTCCTTTCTTAAAATTTGTGCATAAAGGAGGTTCGGAATGGTCTCACCCAAACCACGATTTTAAAATAAGACTTGTTTATCGTTTATGGCTTTTTACTGTTCTATGAAAACCCTCAATGGATTGAAGAAAATTGCGACACTCCTGCCGAAAAACTGGCTAGCGGAGACCCTGGAGGCACGTGCTTTGATGCGGATTGGCAGGCAGTCGGCGGAAAGGGAACGGATTTCTGAAAACAACTGTAATGTTTTTTTCGACTGCAGGCAAACTGTCTTTTCTTTTTGTGCATTTTTTGCGGGCAAATGAATATCTATAACTTCTTGAATGGTAGATTACTCACTTATCGCTGATTTTTTCGAATTACTTTTTTACTTTTGGAAATATATGTGCTAAAAGAATGGTTTTTCTTGTAAAAGGAGGAATTTTCTTTTTATTAAAGAAAATATATTAACATGTTCTTGTTTATTGACAAAGATAGGGGGTAAATAAAAGTAACGAGTTAATAAAAAAATCATGAGGGCCGAATTGAGAGTTAACTGAGAATGGTAGGTAGGTATTTTCAATTAGAAAAAGCGGTTTTAATGTATTACATAAAAAACAGAAAAAGCTATAGTACAGGCTAAACTAGAAGTTTAAAAGGATTTTTCCAAATATCAAAAAGGGTATTCATTTTAAAAAATTTAGTGTATAATAAAGAAAATGAAATACTTATTTAAAATTATTTCAAATTAGAGTGGTACTTATGAATACTAATAGTAGATTTCCCCTCATAGATCACCGATTCTATATTTAGGGAGTGTGAGTAAACATGGTAACATTATATACATCACCTAGTTGTACTTCATGCAGGAAAGCAAAAGCATGGTTAGAGGAACATGAGATTGGATATAAAGAAAGAAACATTTTTTCAGAACCGTTAACGATTGATGAGATTAAAGAAATTCTTCGAATGACTGAAGATGGAACCGATGAAATCATTTCAACACGGTCAAAAACTTTCCAAAAGTTAAACGTAAATTTAGAGAGCCTGCCTCTTCAAGAATTATATAAATTGATCAAGGAAAATCCAGGTCTGTTGAGACGTCCGATTATCCTTGACGAGAAACGGCTTCAAGTTGGTTATAACGAAGATGAGATAAGACGCTTTTTACCGCGTAAAGTTCGTACCTTCCAGTTACGGGAAGCACAACGCATGGTCAACTAATAAGGTCTTTCAAGCTCTGCCAGGAAATGTGCAGGGCTTTTTCTTTATACATAACCGATTTTCCGTTGATTTTTTTTACTTAATGACGGGTAACATAACAGGATTCAAAGGCGACAGCAGACGTTTTGGATTTGCAGCAGGTTTCTTGAACCGGTCATCATTTAAAGAAAAAATAAGAATGCACCTCATCATGCCGTGTATATAATAAGGCATTAATGGCAGTAAGTTTAAAATTGAAGAAAGCATTATGATAGTTGCATGCGGATGAATTTTTTTATAGAATGAATGGAATATTAGGCAAACAATTGTTTTTTAGATATGTAATGTTTTTTATTTCCCTTCTTCAAGGTTTTGTCATAAAATGATGTAAAATAGTCTGTTTTAATGACTATCATGATTTACAGTATTCACTTACGGGTAAAGAGCTTTTAAGAGCAATTTTCGCTTGGGGGTTATTATCCCTTCAAAATGAGAAAGGAAGGGAGAGGGGAATCATGGAAATCGAACGCATTAATGACGATACAGTTAAATTTTATATTTCCTATATAGATATTGAGGAAAGAGGCTTTGATCGTGAAGAAATTTGGTACAGCCGCGAGCGAAGTGAGGAACTTTTTTGGGAAATGATGGATGAAGTGCATCAAGAAGAAGAATTCATGATTGAAGGACCTTTATGGATTCAAGTTCAAGCCCTTGAAAAAGGCTTGGAAGTTTTGGTCACAAAAGCCCAGCTTGCCAAAGATGGTCAGAAACTCGAGCTGCCTCTTTCAGATGATAAGTTAAGGGATTTGAATGTATCAGACAAGATGGATACGCTTCTTGATCAACATTTTCATGGGAAAGATGAAGAAAGCGGTATGACATTCGAAGATGGTATGATTGAATTCATCACGACTTTCGAGGATTTTGAAGATGTCATTTCATTAAGCAAGCGTCATGGCTTGGATGACTGGACGACAAAACTTTATGTTTATCAGAATAAATATTATCTTTATATCGAATTTTCCGAGGCTGAGATTGATGAGGAAGAAATCGATAATGTTCTAAGTCTTTTATTGGAATATAGTCAGGAGTCACCTATAACGGTGCACATGCTTGAAGAGTACGGTAAGATAGTTATCGAAAATGATGTATTCACAACGGTCGATAAATATTTCGCATAGACTGTTGAGGCCGATTTCAGTAGAAATCGGCCTTTTCGTCCAAAAATGAATGTTTTACCTTAGCAGGGAGGTTTTCATCATATGCCTGTGTTTGTTAATTGGAGGTAGTCTAGGTGAAGAATATAGTTGGCATCGGTCTGCTTATTCTCTTGTTGGTCGGCTCTTGGTATTTTCTAATAAATGGCGTCGATGGCAGGGTGATTTTTTATTCCAGCCTTATATTGACCCTTTTCTTGGTGATAATTGGATTCAACATTTTCCTGGAAAACAGAGATCCCATCGAGACCATAACGTGGCTGGTTATTTTTGGCGCTTTCCCATTCGTCGGTTTCATCTTTTACTTTTTGTTTGGCCGTAACTTTCGGAAAGAAAGGATATTTCGCAAGAAGTACTTTTTGGATAAACAGAGTTTCGTGAAAATAAGCGGCGAGGCGGAGCATAATGACCGAATTAAGGAAATGGGCGAGAACCCTCAGCAGTTAATCACTCTTGCAAATAGGCTGGGGAATAGCCCTATTTCATTTACGACGGAAACCCGGGTGTTAAGGAATGGTGATGAGACATTTTCCAATATCATCGAAGAATTAAAAAAAGCCACACATCATATTCATTTAGAATATTATATTGTTAGGGATGACCGCATTGGCGGTCTGCTAAAGGACATCTTGATACAAAAAGTAAAAGAAGGGGTAAAGGTCCGATTTCTCTATGATGCGGTTGGTTCCTGGAAGTTAGCTCGTTCATATATCGATGAACTGAGGAGTGCGGGAGCTGAAATGGTTGCTTTTGGTCCGTTGCATCTCCCTTTATTAAATAATACATTCAACTTTCGCAACCATCGTAAAATAATTGTGATAGATGGCTCTGTCGGTTTCATCGGCGGTCTCAATATTGGGGATGAATATTTGGGACAAGATCAGAAATTCGGTTCTTGGCGGGATACGCATCTTATCATAAAGGGGGAAGCGGTCAGGACTTTACAGCTCATATTTCTACAGGATTGGTATTATAGCACCAATAATAGTTTTTTAAGTGATGAATATCTCATGGCTGGCCTGCCGAACCACCATGGACATGGCGGAGTTCAATTGATTGGCGGCGGGCCGGATAGTGAGTGGACGATCATTAAAAGCATTTTTTTTAAAATGATCGCTTCGGCAGAAAAGTCCGTCTGGATTGCCTCTCCGTATTTCGTTCCTGATGACGATATCTTTCAAGCATTGAAGGTAGCTGCCTTAAGTGGTTTGGATGTCAGGCTGCTCGTACCGAAGAACCCCGATAAACGTATCGTATTTCATGCTTCGAGAACTTATTTTCCCGAATTGCTCGCTTCCGGAGTTCGTATATTCCAATATAATGAAGGCTTCATGCATAGTAAAATCATCATCGTTGATGACCAACTGGCGTCAATTGGGACAACCAATATGGATATGAGAAGCTTTCACCTGAATTTCGAAGTCAATGCTTTTCTCTACCGGACTGAAAGTACTCGGCAGCTGGTGAATGATTTTTTGGAAGATATAAAAGTATCCCAGGAAGTGGAGATTGATGCGTTTTCCAAACGGAATTTCGGTTTGAAAGTATTGGAGTCCACATGCCGATTGCTTTCACCCCTTCTTTAGATAGTAACTTTCCTTTATGCCGATCAGGCATTTTTTTTTGCGGATTAAAAGGAATCCTAAGCGAAGCAGGCGAATGTAGTGGATGAGGAGGAGATGTATGCTAACTGCGATAAAGAAAGATGGAACTTGGATTACCCTCCCTGAAAAGATACCGGCAAACGAGATTGATGAATGGAGAAAGTCAGCAGATTATTACTGTCCATGCTGCAAGATGGAAATGACCATCAAAGCGGGAAACGTGAGGATCCCTCATTTCGCACATAAAAATCGTTCTTCATGCCGTGCTTCTTCAGAACCGGAATCCGCCTATCATTTAATGGGAAAAAGAAAATTGTTTCAGTGGTTATTATCACATGGTTACCAAGTGGATCTAGAAGCCTACCTTCCTGAAATTAAGAAAAGGGCTGATATTTTAGCTGTGATAGGAGGCAATCGCTATGCAATAGAATTTCAATGCTCAGTTATCCCCGAGGTGGAATTCATGGAAAGGACAAGAGCCTACCAAAGCATAGGCATCAAGCCAATCTGGATCCTCGCTGCAAAACGCTTAAAAAGGAAAAGGTTGTATGAATTCAGTTTAACCCGCTTCCAATGGCTCTTCGTCACCGGGAGCTTCCATCATCCGTTTCTGTGGATGTATTGCCCGGAAACTGATCATTTATCAGTATTGAAGAACCTCACTCCGTTTACCCCTAGAACCGTCTTTGCCGAATTGACAACAGCTTCTTTAAAGCTCCTTCCCCCTAGTCGTGCATTGCCCCAAAATTGCTTTGGTTTCCCTTTTCTGCCTGCGTGGAGATATAAACGAAATGGCTGGTCCCTGCATCGAGTGAAAACAGCACGCCGATGCGATCCTTTTTTCGAAGAGCTTTATTCACACCATATTACACCTGCGACACTTCCCATTGAAGTGGGTGTTCCCGTCAGGGGGATGCTGTTGATCGAAACTGCCTCGATCGAATGGCAGGCATGGTTATACATGGATGTGTTTCAAGAGAAAAGAACAGGGGAAAAGATTTCTATGGCTGATATTATCTGCATTTTTAGAAGGCGCTCAAAAAAAGGGGAAATAAAGTTCAGACCGTTGCCATTACTTCATGAAAAACCAATCGAATATCCTGTAGGTCAATATATCATGCTTTTGGAGCAATTGGGTTATCTATCAAAGCTGGAAGAAGGGGTTTTTAAGGTTGAAAGGGAATTTACCCTTGCCTTCACCAGTGATCAAGCTCAAATTTTGGAAAAAAATTTCTATGATAAGCATAAATTGATGATGGAAAAGGGGAATATCCAGTATAATCAGTGATAACATCTCTATTTATCCTGAATTCAGATGAAATGGCAGGATTATTTTTGTTAATGGAGAAATAGTAATAAGAACTGAGATTTAAAAGCTATAAAAAGAATGAACGCCGAGTGAACCATTGCGGCGTCTATCCGGTTTACGAGTTAGCCCAATGGCAAGTTTCTATAGAATGAGGAGGAATTTTTTATGGCACAGGAAACAAAAACGAATACATTACCTTCAAGAAGTGAAATAGCTCCTGAAGATACTTGGAGACTGGAAGATATCTTCGCAACCGAGGAAGATTGGGAAGCTGCCTTCAAAGCGGTAAAGGAAGACCTCAAGAAAGCGGAGGCACATAAAGGCACGTTGGGTGAAAGCGCAGAAAAATTATTCGCGGCGCTTCAACTCCAAGATGAAGTATTCGAGAAGCTAGGGAAAGTTTATTCTTATTCACATATGCGCAATGATCAAGATACAACCAATCCTTTTTATCAAGGGATGGAGGATCGGGCAAAAGCTTTATATGCCCAGGCAGCGGCTGCGTTTTCATATATGGTTCCTGAACTATTGAGTATTGACGAAAGCAAAGTGGAAGGGTTCTTGGAAGAAAAAGAAGAATTGAAATTATACAAGCATTCTTTAGAGGAAATCAATCTTCAGAGACCACATATCTTATCAGCAGAGCAGGAAGAATTATTGGCGCAGGCATCAGAAGTACTCGATGCATCGGGCAATACTTTCGGTATGCTTAACAATGCCGATTTGAAATTCCCGACCATCAAGGATGAAGAGGGAAATGAAGTGGAAATAACTCACGGAAGGTATATCAGTTTCCTTGAGAGTGAAGATCGCCGTGTACGTGAGGAGGCATTTAAAGGGGTATACAGCAAGTATGGGGAGTTCCGCAATACATTTGCTTCAACCCTGTCAGGTGAGGTGAAAAACCATAACTTCAATGCCACGGTTCGAAAATATGATTCAGCACGCCAAGCGGCGTTAAGTAATAACAACATTCCGGAGACTGTATACGATAATCTCGTTAAAACGGTCAATGACAACTTGCCATTACTTCACCGTTATCTTGATTTACGTAAAAAAGTACTGCAATTAGATGAACTTCATATGTATGATCTATTCACTCCACTTGTTAAAGAAGTGAAGATGGAAGTGACATATGACGAGGCCAAGGATTATGTCCTTAAAGGACTTGCTCCGCTTGGGGAGGATTATTTGAACGTTTTGAAAGAGGGATTTGAAAACCGGTGGGTCGATGTGCATGAAAACAAAGGGAAACGAAGCGGGGCCTATTCTTCTGGTACATACGGGACAAATCCTTATATTTTAATGAACTGGCAAAATAACGTCAATAACTTATTCACGCTCGTTCATGAGTTTGGACATTCGGTCCATAGCTACTATACACGTAAATATCAGCCATATCCATACGGGAATTATTCAATATTTGTAGCGGAAGTTGCATCGACTTGTAATGAAAATCTGTTGAATGATTATTTATTGAATTCAATTGAAGATGAAAAGAAACGCATTTATTTATTGAATCATTACCTGGAAGGTTTCCGCGGCACATTGTTCCGGCAAACGATGTTTGCAGAGTTTGAACATACCATACATTTAAAGGCTCAAAATGGGGAAGCGTTGACAGCGGATATGCTTACTAAGGAATATTATGAGCTGAACAAGAAATACTTTGGCGAGAACGTGACCATTGATGAAGAAATCGGTTTGGAATGGGCGCGTATTCCACACTTCTACTATAATTACTATGTTTATCAATATGCGACTGGAATCAGTGCAGCAACAGCATTGAGCAAGCAAATCCTTGAAGAAGGAGAGCCTGCTGTCAAAAGGTATCTGGAGTTCTTGAAGTCAGGAAGTTCCGATTATCCGATTGAAGTACTCAAAAAGGCTGGTGTCGATATGACAAAAGCCGAGCCTGTACAAGAAGCCATGAATGTATTCGAGGAAAAATTAAATGAGTTGGAAGAGCTTTTGAATAAATAGGTTGTGAAAAGGACCCAAGCACTGCCGGGTCCTTTTCATCATATATGGATGTCCGTCATAATCCTTTAAAACGATTTCTCTGATTTAAGCTATGAAGAATTATAAAGAAAACAAAAAATAAAATAGGGGAGGTAAAATACAGAGGAATGAGGTTCATGATACCGAGTAGCTGGACAAATAGCGACCCTATCAAGAGTATGAGTAGAATAAAGACTTTCAATTTGGTCACCTCCAACCTGGCAGCAGAAAAAGCTCATCTGCTCTTTATTAGATATTATGTTTTAGAATAAGCAGTATTCTAAGAATATGACAATAATGTGAAGTTGCGCACAAAGTTCTTGCAATTAAGGTGTGTAATCTGCTATAGTACAGATATAGAAGTTATCACATCCCAAACATATACCCCTTTGTTTGTTCGTCGTGAAATTTCTCCCATCCCCTTATTCGTATAAATAGATGAAAACCCCAGCAAATTTAGCGGTTTGCCGGGGTTTTTCATTTGCATGAAAAGTAAAATGAATTAAATGCGGCATTAACAGAAGTTAAAAAAGGCCTAGGCATTAAAAATGATAATGTGATATATTTCACAAATAGATGTATTCCCAATCTAGATCAGATATTAAGCGGATATCAAAAACACTTATAGCTTTAAATAAAAAGGGCTCGTATTTAGCTACATATCGGAAGGGATAATAAAAAAATGAAAAATATATATTGTGAACAATTTGTGAAAAGTTACACATATAGTTGAAACACAAATAGGTTATCTGTTATATTATTTATTGTGAAGTGAATCACAAACAAACTTATACCCCTTTGTTTGATCGTGAAAAATTTCTCCCATCCCCTTATTTTCTTATAAAAAGCCATGCAATCTTTTGATTGCATGGCTTTTCCTTTAATAAAACAAAGAAGCAGTCAAATTCATGACTGCTTCTTTGTATATCTCCAAAACGTTCCGTATTTAGCAGGAATTTTCTCTGCCAACTGTTTTAAAACAAGCTTTTTCATTTCCAACTCGACGTTATTCTTATTCATATTATAAACGGTTTCAATTTCCTTCGTGGCCACTAGCTTGAAACAGCTTAAAAACTCTTCGAGAGAGGGGGGGTTTGCAGGGGCTGGAAGACCATTCAGCATATCTTCTAAAATTTGAACATATACCTCGTAAGAATAGACACCTGAAACTTTTATTCCCTCTTCTTCAATATTTTGATTGAAAAAGACAAGGGAGGGTATTTCAGTCACTTCCATTTCGCTCGTGATCTTCATGTCACATTGAAAGCCTTTGGCTGCACTGGAAGAATTGATATCATAAAGGAATTCTTCCACATCCAATCCAACCATCTTGGCACATTCGGTCAAGACTTCGATATTGGATATATCCTTTTTTCCTATGAATACATATTCTTGAAGCTGCCTTAAAAAGCGAATGGCCAATTTACGGCCCTGCAATTCCGCTGCTTTTATTGCGATGGAAGCTGTATATGGAGAAGAGATTGGGTTTTCAGACCAAAGGCTTCCGTCGCAGGACATTCCCGAGCGGCTGGCAGTCTTTTCCCAAACTTGAGCAATGTTTTCATAATTTTTATTTTTCCCCATATTAAGAGAATCGATTTTACCGCTTAAAACATGGCGTAAACTGAACAATTGGCCATATTCTATCTGTAATTTCCTAATAATTGGTTCTAAGCCCCAGCATTCGGGACAAAGCGGATCAACAAAAACATAAATTTCAATTGGCTTTTTTCCTATATCATAGCAATGCTGCGTCTTGATCCAATCGGAAATATTGAAAACTGGTTTTTGTGCGCTCAACTGCCTTCTCCTTTCCCGTCAGTTCCGGATGTATTGATCATATGCTGTGCCGTCAAATAGAGACGGTGATAGAAAAACTCCCTAATCTCACCGTCAAGGCCAACTTCGTCCATAGCTTGATACATGCATGAGAGCCATGCTTTCGCACGTTCTGGTGTAATTTCAAAAGGTATATGTCGAGCCCGCAACATAGGATGGCCATGCTCTTCTGTATATAAAGAGGGACCGCCTAAATATTGAGTCATAAATTGTTTTTGTTTACGGACCGTTTCTGTTAAATCGTCAGGGAATATTGGCTGCAGATCCGGGTGTTGACTAACGTTGGAGTAAAACACATCAATTAACTTGTGTAATTGCCCTTCTCCAATTAATTCATATGGTGTAGGGTTCCCTTGCATCATGTTGATTACTCCTTTTAAAGAAAGATGGTTGATATTTATTCATATTTTATCAATGACGTCCTGATATAACAAATATATAGCTTAAAGAAAATTTTACATCTGTAGTATGACACAGGGGAATGATCCGGAAATGAAAGGTTTTGGGGTGCTTTACGATTTGTTAACAATTCGTGGAAAAAGAATATATAGACATGAAAAAACTGACCCTTCACAAATAAACAGGGTCAGCTTGCTTTAGCTTGAAAATGTCCCATAAACTTTCTGAACATAGTTCTGAGTTTCTTTAAAGGGGGGGATGCCGTTATATTTATCTACGTTTCCAGGCCCTGCATTATAAGCAGCAAGGGCAATCTGGATGTCCCCGTCATAACGTGCCATCATTTGACTTAAATATTTACTCCCGCCCATGATGTTTTGTTCCGGATCGGTTGCATCATCCACCCCAAGGCTTTTTGCAGTTGCTGGCATTAACTGCATAAGGCCAGTTGCACCCGCATAACTGGTGGCTTCAGGGTTAAAGTTCGATTCTTGTTTAATGACGGACTTAATCAGTTTTTCCGGGAGATTATATAAGCTGGCCGCCTGGCTGATGATATGATCATAATTTGTTGCGGTTTCACTGCTCTCATTGTCAGCAGGGGCAGTGGATACCGGGTTGATGTTCATGGATGTCAGGCCGCCGGGTTGAAGGAAGGACTTCGTTTCCGCTTCCACGCGTGATAAAAGGGAACCCAATGTCTGCGAAGCGCCTTCAAGAGCATCACCCGAAACCAGTTCCGAGAGCATGTCCTGGAAAATGGATCGAGATGAATTTGCATTTGTGTTGTTGCCATTTGTGAATTGCTGGATTGCCTGCAATTCCATGAACGTTTTGAAATCTTGGATTTTCAAACTCTCCACCTCCGAATGGGTTCAAACAGTTATTTTTGGAATTTGGCTCGATAAAACCTCTTTACTTTATTTTCGGTTTCCCTTACCGGAATTTGAAGGGTTTCAAGGAGGGTCAGGAAATTTTTTTTCCCGGCGTTTGCATCCGTCACTTCATATTCAAGCTCAAAGTCTTCCTGATTCAAATAAGAACTATGATCTAAAACAAGTAAACCCTCTTTGTAAGGAAATTCAAAACGGTCCGTCTTTAATGTCCCAAAGCAGGTAAAGTCTTTTGGATCAATTCCGCATTCGAGGATAAGAAGTTGGATCTGGCCATCAGGGAATGTGTTATGATTCAGAAACGCATTAGCGGTTTCTTCAGAGATATCTTGATTCGTTTCCAATAATCCTTCTGTAGCGGGCTGTTTTAATGTCAGCTCGTAACGCCCGTTTTTCTCGCGGATCCTAAGGGCAGAGTCTTGATTTTTCAAAGTGAATCCGAGTGTATCGAAGTAATGATTTTTCTGTGTTTTAAAGTTTGATGCCCCGACATGAAAGTATTCGATCAGTTGCTGAAATTCTTTTTCGCTTAAGAGGTTTTTAAATTCAATTTCAATATGCTGGTTCATGTGTTCCATCCTTTCTGGCTGATTCTTAGGTTAATCATATAAGAACCATTCCAGCTGTCAAATTGGATTCAATAATTTTTTGCTATTGTACTTGAATATTTAGGAATCAATTGCAGGATATGATAAAATATAAACGTTGAGCATGAGAAATGGTATATCGTATATATAGAAATTTAATACATACTTTTTGCTAGAAAGATTTAATTGGATCCAGTGGTGAATTGGCATAAAGTCATGTGACTGCTGGATTTAGGAGAGCGTTCTGCCCATACCAGAGTTGAACAGGCGCTTTTTAGATAGATATAGGTGGTGTGGCAATGGAGAGTTGGGACGATTTCTTGGCGCCTTATACTCAGGCTGTCGAAGAATTAAAGGTTAAGCTAAAAGGATTAAGGAAACAGTTTGAGAGAGAGAATATTCACTCACCGATCGAATTTGTAACAGGCAGGGTAAAGCCGATTGTCAGCATTTTGGATAAGGCGAGCCTGAAGGATATTCCCATTGATAAATTGGGAACGGAAATACAGGATATTGCAGGGCTTCGGATGATGTGCCAGTTCGTGGATGATATCGAACAGGTAGTTGAACTATTACGAGGTCGCAATGACTTCGAGATAGTCGAGGAGAGAAATTATATTTCGCATAAAAAAGCAAGCGGCTACCGTTCTTATCATGTTGTAATCCGCTATCCGGTCCAGACGATCCATGGCGAAAAAAATATCCTTGCCGAAATTCAAATCAGGACCCTTGCGATGAATTTTTGGGCGACGATCGAACATTCTTTAAATTATAAATATAAAGGCATTTTCCCGGAAGATATTCAACTGCGACTCAAACGTGCAGCTGAAGCTGCCTTCCTGCTTGATGCAGAGATGTCGCAAATCCGTACGGAAATCCAGGAAGCACAGCGTCTTTTTTCCAGGAAGAAAGATTCTTGAACGCATAAATGGGTAAACGAGAAGAAATCTAAATTGAAGGTGGGATTACATGAAATTTGCGATTACGTCAAAAGGAGATGCGAAATCGAATACTTTAATGCAAAGGATGCGAACGTATCTTCAGGACTTTCATTTGGAATATGACGAAGATCAGCCGGATATTGTCATATCTGTCGGTGGTGATGGCACTTTATTATATGCTTTTCACCGTTATAAGAATCGATTGGATAAAACCGCCTTTGTTGGTGTACATACAGGACATCTTGGTTTTTATGCAGATTGGACCCCTGATGAAATCGAAAAATTGGTGATTGCTTTAGCAAAAACACCATTTCAAATAGTGGAATATCCACTCCTCGAAACAATTGTCCGTTATCAGCATGGTGGACGGGAAGCCAGATTTTTGGCTTTGAATGAATCGACAGTCAAAAGTGTTGAAGGGACGCTCGTCATGGACGTTGAAATTCGCGGCCAGCATTTCGAGACATTCCGTGGAGATGGTTTATGCATTGCAACGCCATCTGGAAGCACGGCGTATAATAAGGCGCTTGGCGGGGCCATCGTCCATCCATCAATCGATGCCATCCAGATTACCGAATTGGCATCCATTAATAACCGGGTGTTTAGGACGGTAGGATCGCCACTTCTGCTGCCGGCACATCATACTTGTATGTTCAGGCCGGTCAATGCGGTCAATTTTCAAATTACCGTCGACCATTTGTCCTTGCTTCAGGAAAATGTAAAGTCGATACAGTGCCGAGTGGCAGATGAGAAGATCCGATTCGCCAGATTCCGCCCTTTTCCTTTCTGGAAAAGAGTGCATGATTCATTTATTGCTAATTAAGGAGATAGACTCACCTCATGTCAAATCAAAACTTTTCTTTGACCTGGTCGGTTTTTGAAGAGGATTCTGGCTCTTTATTGCGAGAGTTTCTCAACAAATGCGATATTTCAAAACGAGCATTAACGGATATTAAGTTTAAAGGTGGATATATCCAGTTGAACGGCGAAGAAGTAACCGTAAGGGAACGGATAGAAACAGGCGATATCGTCACCGTCATATTTCCGCCGGAGCAGGCAAGCGAAGGCCTTTTGCCGGAACCCATCCCCCTGAATATCAGGTATGAAGATGAGTTTGTATTGGTGGTGGCCAAGCCCCCTTCCATGAATACCATTCCTTCACGCGAGCATCCCAACGGCAGTCTGGCGAATGGCTTGGCGGGTTATTATAGGAAGACGGGAATACAGGCAACGATCCATATAGTTACACGTCTTGATCGGGACACATCAGGTCTGGTTTTAATTGCCAAGCACCGGCATATCCATCACCTTTTAAGTGAACAGCAAAAATCAGGACAGGTTAAACGGAGATACCAAGCCATAGCTGAAGGAATCGTTGAAGGTCCTGTAGGAGAGATAGTGGCGCCAATCGGAAGAAAATCGACCAGCATCATTGAACGGGAAGTCAGGGAGGATGGCCGGTATGCCTGTACCCTATTTAAGGTATTGGCCCACACAGAGTCCCATACATTCCTTAATTTAGAACTCCAAACAGGGCGTACACATCAAATCAGGGTCCATATGGCGCATATTGGACACCCGCTGGCTGGTGATGATTTATATGGAGGGAACAGGAAAGGTATCCCTCGCCAAGCCCTTCATTGTTTTGAATTGAAATTTTTACATCCTTTCACCAAGAAGATGATGTTGTTTCAAGAAGAGTTACCAGAAGATATGACCCGTTTGCTCGAGGGAAGTTGACTTTATAACCGGTGCATTAAAACGATTCAAGCTTATGAAAAAATCCATAGACGAAAAAAAACTCACCAAGATGGCGAGTTTTTTTGGTTAATCAAAAGATGTCCTGAATTTTTCCGCAATATATGGCATGGTTGAAGGCACCTCTTGAAGCTCCATTTCGGGATAACGGACAGCGGTCAGTTTTCCACCAAAGACGCAGCCAGTATCAATATTGTATGTATGATTGACTCGTCTAGCTTCAGGAACTGGTGTATGTCCATATACGATCCATGTTTCCCCTTTGTATGTTTGGGCCCAGTCCTTCCTGACCGGTGACCCATCGGGATGTTTGGAGCCATTGATATCACCATAGAGGACAAAGGTTTTTACTTTACTGCTATATTGACCAATATAGTCACTGCGAATTCCTGCATGGGCAATGATCAATCTCCCTTCATCAATCAGTTGATAAAGTGGGGAACGTTCATACAGATCCATGAATTTTTTACGGATCTTCTTCTGCTCCCGGATGTTCAGTGATTCATATTCAGCTACAGTAGTCTCTAAACCGTGCGATATTTGAACTTTATTGCCTGAAAAATAACGATATAATTTATTGCAGTGGTTACCTGGGGCATACCTTGCTATATTTTGGTTAATGACTAATTCATGGACAATCTCGATTACTTGAAGGGAATTTGGACCGCGATCGGTTAAATCCCCTACAAAGCCGAGTATCCTTCCAGAGGGATGTACAGGAAATCCAGTCTCCCATGTATAGTCCATTTTTTCGGTCAGCTGCCTGAATTCAGCGAAACATCCATGAATGTCCCCTATGATATCGATGTTCATTTGACACATCCTTTGTTTGTTTTGTCTATGTTTATGGTATTAGTATAGTATTATTAAAAAAAATAAAATATAAACGAGGAAATGAAAAAATATGTTTTAGGAGGTGTAGAGTTATGGAGGAGATGAAGGACCGGGAGCGGGAGAGCAGTCAAATGAATAACGAGCTTTTGCTTGAAGCACTTAAAACGGAAAATCTGGATCAGTTTCGTACGGAGTTCCTTGAAATGCATCCATATGATCAGGCTCAATTTTATACAAGCTTGTCAGATGAATTCAGATCCGTCGTTTACACATATTTGTCACCGGAAGAAATGGCGGACCTTTTTGAAAATATAGAAATAGATGAAGAGGATTACGAAAGCCTGCTGGCTGAAATGACTCCTTCTTATGCAGCCGATATGCTTTCCAATATGTATGCGGATGATGCGGCTGACGTCCTGAATGAAATCAATGATGAGCAGGCCGTCAGCTATTTGACCATCATGGATGATGAAGCGGCAAGTGAAATCCAGGAGCTTCTGAACTATGAGGAATCTACGGCAGGAAGCATCATGACGACAGAGTTCATTGCCATTGAAGCAAACGAAACGGCTCGATCAGCCATGCAGATCTTAAAAAGGGAAGCTCCGGAAGCGGAAACGATATATTATGTGTTCGTTACCGATCAGGATAAGAAGCTGCTTGGTGTTTTATCGCTCAGGACATTGATCATAGCTGATGAAGATGCTTTAATCGGTGATTTAATGGATGACAGGGTAGTTTCCGTACCTGTATCCGAAGACCAGGAAGAGGTGGCACGAAAAATAAGGGACTATAACTTCCTTGCCGTGCCTGTCGTCGATTTCCAAAACCATTTGTTAGGGATCATTACGGTTGATGATATCATTGATGTCATGGATGAAGAGGCATCTGATGATTATTCCAAATTGGCGGGTGTATCAAATTTGGACAATGTTGATAAGAGTCCCTTTTCTGCTGCTAAGAAACGGCTGCCATGGTTGATCATCCTTTTGTTTTTAGGTTTATTGACCGCCAGCCTGATTGGCCGTTTTGAGGAGACACTTAGCCAAAAAGCGATTCTTGCTGTATTTATTCCATTGATAGGCGGAATGGCTGGCAACACAGGAACTCAAGCATTGGCTGTTGCAGTACGGGGAATTGCAACAGGGGACTTGGAGCAGGATAGCAAGTGGAAGCTAGTTTTGCGGGAGGCTGGGACAGGCCTCATCACAGGCCTGACATGTGGAATAGCCATCATTTTAATCGTATATATTTGGCAAGGGGATTTAATGCTCGGTTTATTGGTCGGCATATCTATTTTCATTACATTGATAGTCGCCACACTCGCGGGATCGCTTGTACCGCTCCTCATGCATAAAATGAAGATCGACCCGGCGGTAGCTTCCGGACCATTCATCACAACCATCAATGACATTATCAGTATCCTGATTTACTTCGGATTAGCTACATTATTCATGGGTTATTTACTATAAGCTAAAGAAGGCCCTCTTGGAGGGGGATTCCCAGAGGACTTTAGAAAACGGTGTTTTTATCAAAGGAAATTTGATATACTGTCATTAGTAGCAGGTACTAATAACTTGTATTAAAAAATAGGAGGTCACATACGATGACTTTTTCATTAAAAGGAAAAACATTTGTCTTAATGGGTGTTGCGAATAAAAGAAGTATTGCATGGGGAGTTGCCCGTTCCTTACATAAAGCAGGCGCAAAGCTGATCTTCACTTACGGAAAAGACCGTACGGAGAATAGCGTTAGGGAACTATCTTCTACATTGGAAGGGGAGCCCTCCATCATTTTACAATGTGATGTAACGAAGGATGAAAGCATTGATAAATGTTTTGCGGCGATTAAGGAAGAAGCAGGTATCATTCATGGCGTGGTACACAGTGTAGCATTCGCTAACAAGGAAGAGCTGGACGGTGAGTTCGTTAACACGAGCCGTGAAGGGTTTTTGCTTGCCCATAATATCAGTTCATTTTCTTTAACGGCTGTAGCTAAAGCGGCGAAGGAAATCATGCCTGAAGGTGGCAGCATTGTGACAATGACGTATCTTGGCGGTGAACGGGTCATGCCTAATTATAATGTAATGGGAGTGGCCAAGGCCTCACTTGAAGCCAATGTCCGTTACCTGTCAAGTGATCTTGGCAAAGATAACATTCGAGTGAATGCAATTTCAGCCGGACCTATCCGTACCTTATCCGCTAAAGGTGTTCGTGACTTCAATACAATTTTAAAGAAGATTGAGGAAGAAGCACCGCTTCGTCGTACAACGACTCCTGAAGAAGTAGGGGATACGGCAGTATTTTTATTAAGTGACATGTCCCGCGGGATTACCGGGGAAAATATCCATGTGGATTCTGGTTATCATATAATCGGATAACAGTAAAGGAGGGGGCCGATATCGGTCCCTTTTTTGTTGATTTTCCATTCTGAAAGGTATCTTTAGTTGCTCATCCTCAATTGAAATCTTTCCGATTTTTTCATCTTCGAATGTTTTAGTTTTCTCCGCTAATCCCCAACACCCTTAAGCTTGGTTAGTGTCCTTTTTTTGGGGAGTGGCACATCTCCAGCATAAAGAAGGGTGAATTTCATATAAATGATACATAGAGTGGATATTCATTGTTTGCGAGAATCGGCATAAACCTGCTTTCGACCCTATTCGTGAAAAAGAAGGAGGGGCATCATGGACGTGAAGAAAGTTGGTCTGCCTTGTGCTGATGGAAAACAAACCATACAAAATACGCTGAAGAGACATATCAATTTGCATGAAAAAAATATCAGCACTTCATATACCGCCGAGGAATTGGTGGAGCTATTGTCCCGACTTCCAGCCTTTGCACCTAAGCCTGTTTGTAAGTTCATCATCAATGACCGTACACTATTCGGAAAATTGGAACAAAAAAAAGAATCCAGTTTGTTCATAAGGCATAAATTCGGGAAAAAAGTTGTCCAATACCAAATGGAACAGCTGCAGTCCGTGGATATTCTGAAATATTAAGGAGGGTTTTCATGTCAGAGAAAAATGGCGATAAGGAATCCAAACCACTTATATATGTCGATCAAGCAAAAATATCAGATCTGCGTGGAAATATGCAAAGTGATTTTCGGACGAAAAAGGCTAAACCTCAAGACAGCGTTGAGCCGGAACTTCAGGAAGAAGCCGAGAATAAAGAAGAAAAAATCGAACAAGTCAAACGCGAATTTGGTGTTTATGATGCCATGAAGGAAATTGAAAAGGAGATTACGGGATTAAGGAAAATCACCGAACAATATGTCCCTGAGCAAACTCCCGTTGAAGAAATGGAACATCCTGAACCAATAGAACAGGAAAACGAAAAGCCAGTTAAGAGAAAAAGGAAAAAGGTTGAGAAGAAAGATTCTTCCCGGGACATCATTTCCCGCTTATCCAATCATCAAGGTTTTCCAAAGCCACTATGTGAGGCTGTTATTAACGGGGAAACGCTTCAGTTTCATGTGTTGGGAATGAAGGGGGAATCAGTGAAGATTAAAAGAGGGAACCATATCCGTTTCGTGGGTCTGCCGGATATTATCGATGCCAAAATAATTGAAGAATCCAAGTGAAGGAGCAATATTAAATGTTTCCCCCACAAAATGAATTTACTTTATTTATCATATTAGGCTTGGCTTCCTTCAGGCTGACACGCTTGATCGTTTTCGATAAAATCATGGAGCCGCTACGCAGCCCATTTTTTAAAGAGATAGAGGAAAAAAATGAAGAAGGAATTGTGGAAATATTTTTAATGCCCAAGGAAAAGGGCCTGCTTGGCTGGATTGGTCAATTGCTAAGCTGTTTTTGGTGCGTGGGTGTCTGGGTCAGCCTTTTTCTGGTTTTCCTTTATATCCAACATTGGTTTATAGGCGACGTACTGATATTAATCCTTGCCGTCGCAGCAGTAGGAGCGATAATTGAGGTCATAATCAGCAAAATTATGGACATATGATTGGAAACAACTTGTCTCTTCGTTCATATAGTATGGTATAGATGTTAAAGGAGGAGTCATAAATTGAATCAGAAACAGAATCCATGGGCTTATGCCAAACCGATGAAAAAAGATCAACCGGTCAAAATCAAGAAAGACTGTGGCTGTAATAATAACAATAAAAATAAAGGCTATTGAGTAAAAAAAACCTTTCCATTTCGGAAAGGTTTTTTTATTTCCTAATCCTACCATTCATAAAAAAACAGTTAAACAAGAAAATAACAATAGAACGATAAATTAGGATGTGATTCTATGTTCAGACAAGGAAG
Source organism: Peribacillus frigoritolerans (assembly GCF_040250305.1). NCBI lineage: Bacteria > Bacillati > Bacillota > Bacilli > Caryophanales > Bacillaceae > Peribacillus > Peribacillus frigoritolerans. The sequence goes on from NZ_CP158190.1 coordinate 1,415,288, forward strand.
GTATTTTAAGGTCAGCTTTCTGGTTTTTATAGTTGTTTTGTGTGTGCTTACTGCATGCAGCAATAAGAATGATGGAAAAACGGAGAATTTAGCAATGATTAAACGAACGAATCCTGAACCGATGGATATCATTAATGGGATGGATGAGAAGGATGAAAAGGGACTGATCTCAAAGGTCAAGGAAACAGTTGCTAATGAAGACACGATCTATGACGTGATCGTCGTGAAAAACGACAAAAAGATTATCGTCGCTTATAAAGTTAAGCACTTACAACGTTTTCATATGAAGAAAATTGAAAAGACTGTGACTGAAAATCTGGAAGAGAAGTTTCCCAAAAATGATTTTATCGTATCTAGCGATTATAAAATCTTTTTGGAATCGGTAAGATTGAACGAGTTACTTAAGGAAAAAGATGTACCCGAGAAAAAGGCTAGGAAGAAGTTCAAGGAAATTGAGGAACTTCAAAAAGAATTAATTTAGAAGAGAGGTTCAGCAATATGAGCGGCAAGGATAAAACGACCCCAATACAGGATGCGTATCAAGAGCTTCAAGGGAAGCATGAAATTAAAAGACCAATAGTGAAGAATTGTTTGAAGGCCTTTTTAGTAGGTGGCATTTTCTGCATAGTGGGACAAGCCATTTCCTACTTCTATATTTATTTTTTCAACTTTACGGAGCAGACAGCAGGAGGTCCGACAACAGCTACCATGGTGTTTCTGGCCCTTTTGATGACCGGTTTCGGGTTTTACGACCGCATTGGCCAGTTTGGGGGGGCAGGGAGTGCCGTCCCTGTCACGGGATTCGGTAACGCAGTCATTTCTGCAGCAATCGAACATCGGACGGAAGGTTTTGTACTTGGAGTTGGATCCAATATGTTTAAATTGGCCGGATCGGTTATTTTATTTGGAGTATTTTCAGCCTTTGTCGTGGCGTTGATAAAAACGATTTACCTAATGATTGGGGGCTAAGCAGTGTTAAAGGGAAAACAAACATGGATGTTCACCAATAAACCGGTCATCTTGGAAACTGGGGTAACAGGCGGGCCATTTGAAGCTAATGGAGAAATCGCGGGTGATTTCGATATTTTATACGACGATTTGTGGATGGAGCAGGATTCATATGAGAAGGCTCATCGGCATTTGATGGAGAAAGCGGTAGAGCTTGCATTGGAGAAAGGTAAGATTAGCAAGGAGCAGGTGCAATTTTTCTTGGCGGGTGATTTAATCAATCAGGTTACACCGACAAGCTTTGCAGCCAGAACCAATGGAATTCCATATTTCGGCTTGTTTGGAGCCTGTTCCACATCGATGGAAGGGCTTGCTCTAGCTGCCTTCATCACTAATTATGGGGGGGCTAACTATGTGTTGACAGGTGCATCGAGCCACAATGCAGCTGTTGAAAAACAATTTCGCTATCCAACTGAATATGGCGGGCAAAAACCACCTACAGCTCAATGGACGATAACAGGAGCGGGTGTTGCGCTGGTTGCTCCTGATGGAAGCATGCAAGGGGAATTTCCCCATATTGTCTCGGCCACTATTGGAAAGGTCATTGACATGGGATTGAAAGATCCTTTCAATATGGGGGGAGCGATGGCCCCGGCGGCCGCCGATACGATTCTTTCCCATTTTAAAGATACTGGTTTGACCCCGGATGATTACGATTTCATCATTACCGGTGATTTAGGTCAAATAGGGAGGGAGACAGCTCTTGACTTATTAAAGCAAAAGGGCTGTGATATCAATCAGGAAAAATTCAAGGATTGCGGATTGATGATTTTTAAAAAGGACCAGCCTGTTTTGGCTGGCGGGAGCGGTGCGGGATGTTCGGCAGTCGTTTTATACGGTCATATATTAAATGAAATGATTTCCGGTAAATATAAAAAAATCCTGCTTGTCGCAACAGGTGCATTATTGTCGCCGCTTTCCGTTCAGCAAAAAGATACGATTCCGTGCATTGCCCATGCGGTGGCCATTGAGTATGGGATGAATTCATGAAAAAGGAGAGATTTCGATGTTAGCAATGTTTTTTTGGGCCTTTGTCATCGGTGGCTTGATTTGTGTTGTCGGCCAGCTTCTTTTCGATGTTGCTAAGCTGACACCAGCACATACGTTAAGCTTGTTCGTTGTAATAGGAGCTGTTCTTGCCGGATTTGATTTATATGAGCCGCTAGTTGACTTTGCCGGTGCTGGAGCAACCATTCCAATCGTTTCGTTTGGGAACTCGCTGGTGAACGGGGCGATGATGGAATCGGAAAAACATGGTCTCGTCGGCGTACTGACAGGCATGTTTGAAATTACGAGTTCCGGTATCTCTGCAGCAATCATCTTTGGATTCATCGGAGCTTTGGTTTTCAGACCAAAAGGATGAAACAAGCGGAAATAGGCAGCCTGGACTAGGACATGGCCTATACATATTTGTCCAGACCTACATATGTTATCAGTAAGCTTTAGCGAGAGCGAGGTGATATGTATGTTTGGTTTTGGTGGCTACGGTTGTTGTGGCGGCAGCGGTTATGGATACGGCGGCGGTTATGGCGGAGGATACGGTGGCGGCGGTTCCACTTTCGCGATAATCGTTGTATTGTTTATCCTATTGATCATTGTAGGGGCTTCTTTCTGCTAAGGAAAATGGAATAGGCAGAAGAAGCCTATTCCATTTTTTTTATTTGCATGGGCCTAGCACCATTTTTCTGATAATGCCATAGGATAGGTACAGAAAAGGGAGGGGCTTAGGTATGGATAATAACTTTTTTAAAAACATAGAAGGTAAAACCGGCGTAAATATGAAAGATGTATTAGAATTGGCAAACTCGCTCCAAGGAGCCAATTTCAAAGATGAAACGACTGTTAGAAATGTCATTAAGCGCGTTTCAAAAATCGCAAATAAACCGGTAAATAAAGAAACGGAAGATAAAATCGTTCATTCCATCGTAGCTGAAGGGAATAAACTCGATTTCGGGACGATATCCAATATGATAAATAAAAAGTGAAAAAAGGCCTGCTATATGCAGGCCTTCAGACTGCAGACAAACTCGAAGGAAGCGGGTTTGCCTGCAGTTTTTTTATTAAAAAAAGTTGGAGCTTCAGTTCATTCCATAAAATTGTAAGTAATTCGGGATGAGACCATTCCGAACACTATTTTGTTTTATTCATATTTCAATATATGGTTAGCATCAGCTTTTGGTCAAAGCTTCAAGAAACGTGATGGATGGGCGGTCCGTCCGCGTCTAGTTTGCAGGATGGAAAGGTAAAGATCCTTTTTGGCCCTGGTTGCCGCTACATAGAGCAATCGTCTTTCCTCTTCAAGAGGGGATAGTTCCCCTTTTCGGTAAGATTCAAGTGCGAAATCATGAGGGATGCTGCCATCGACAGCAGCAAGGACATAAACGGTTTTGTATTCAAGCCCTTTGGAACGGTGTATCGTGGTAAGCTGTATGGCATCCTTAAAATGTTTCGATAGCTGTTTAATCTCTTGGACCATTGCAGTCATATGATCGACATGTTCAAGGAAAGCGGCGACCGTGGGAAAACGATTTGCCGCCACCTTTAAGTCACGGATGTCATCGGACCCTTTTTCCTGGTTCGCATCATTGCCGCGTTTTTTTACATATTCCTGGTATCCTAAATCTTTTTCGATGATTTCTAAAGCTACGAGTGGCGACATAATTTTTAAAGAGCGGATCTGTCCTGGAATCGTTTTTAATTTTCGTTCCTGAAAAGCATGTCCTGTCTTAATAAAAGCAAATGCATCGATAAAATCACAATCCTGCAATATTGTCATTGCTTTTAATTCCTGTAAAATACTTTGCTTTAAGAATAAGGAGGAAAGGACATCAGCTGCTGCCTTGCTGTCATGCGGGAACAAACTCAAACGCATAAAGGCAAGCATACCGCGAATGACCTTGCGCTGATAAAACGAATCCGCATCCTTTTCAATGACAAATGGCAGGTTGGAAGCGGCCAGCCGTTCAAAAATGGCCCTGGACATCGTGTGTGTCCTGTACAATACCGCAAAATCCCCAGGGTTTGCTCCCTTTGATATTTTCTCTTGGATATCGGATACGATCATCGTTGCTTCCAATTCCTCATCATAAGGATAAAATAAAACAGGGGGATTTCCTGAATCATGCTGTGCGCTCATCTTTTTCTCCATCCGGTTCTGGTTGCGCTTGATCAATCGGTTCGCTGTAGCGACAATTTCATGGGAAGAGCGGTAATTCTCCGTCAGCTTCACAACTTGGGAACGAGGGAAGTCGTGATTGAAATTCAAAATATACTTCGGATCGCTTCCCCGGAATGAATAGATCGATTGATCATCATCTCCAACTGCACATACATTTTTTGATTCAGCAGAGAGGAGTTTTATCAATTCATATTGAACTTTATTGATATCCTGAAACTCATCTACCAAAAAATAATTAAACCTTTGCTGATATTTCTTTAAAAAATCCGGGTGATTTTTTAAAAATACATAACAGCCTACCAGCATATCATCAAAATCATACTTCCCTGTTTGCTGTTTATATTCTTCATATTTCTTATATAAAAATAAACACGATTTCTCCCAATCGTCCTTAGGTTGGATATCTTCTGGAAAAGCCAATGAGTTTTTCCAAAGCCCGATTTGTTGAAGGGCTTGATCATATGCAAACTCCTTATCATCAAGTTCCAATTCCCTGCCAGCCTGTTTCAATACCTTTTCTTTTTCCCACTCCCACTTCAATAGGAAATCACGCTGCCATTTGGCTGGTTCATGGAAAATCAGGATTTTGTAAAAGATGCTATGAAAGGTCCCGCTAACGATTTGAGAAACAAGGGAAGGAGTCATATAGGGATAACCGAGCAGACGCTGCTGCATTTCCTTTGCGGATTTCGCCGTAAATGTTACAAGCATGATACTTTTTGGATCAATCTTTTTCACTGTAAGCATGTAGGCTGTGCGTACCGTCAATACGCGGGTTTTCCCGCTGCCTGCTCCTGAAAGGACGAGAATTGGTCCATCGATCGTGGTTACCGCCTTGAGTTGCTCTGCATCGAGAACAACTCCTGATGAGGATAATTCTTGAAAGTATGGTTCCTCTGATTGTGCCAGGCAGGATGGTTTATCTGAATATTTCGGATTGCCGGTTATGGGCCGGCTTTTAAGGAAAGGTTCTGTAATGGTTTTCGTTTCCGTAATGGTCCGTGATGTAGGAATCCTAAATCCATTCTGTTCCATATATTCTAATGGCTTTTCCTCATTTATTGGTTTTGAAATTGGCATGTCACAGGGTAACTGCGATGGATCACTATGATAAAAATAAGGCGTTTCATGGATTCCAATAAATAATTTCACTGGTTTATGACAAATGATACAAGAAAGCTGATCACGTTTTCCTTTTTCAAAAAGTGTCTGCAGCTCACCAGCTGAAACGGTATGTAAATGTACGATTTCATTGCCAGATTTTGCTTGATTCATATAAATGGATACCTCTAATCTATTAAAAATATCGGCAATACTCATCATACCAGAAGATTAGGAAAAAAGAATGCGGAAATCGTGTTTATATATTGTTTCGGACGGGTAATTAAATGACAACACAACTATGTAAATATAAGGAGGGAAAACTATGGGGTACATAACACCTGTCACACAATTTGATTATATTCAATATGCCAACCGGACGGTCGAAGCTGCAGAGAAAGTAAGAATTGTTAAAGGGACGACACCCATTCAACCTATCCGTTTTGATCAGGTGCTGGAAAGGGAAAGGGGAAGCTTTGAAGGATTACATCAAATGAAAGATAATAATCGGGAAAGTACATATGGGGCAGGCACATATAAATATCAAATGGGCATGAGGGTCAGTGAAGATTTAACGGCTGAAATGACTGGAAAAGGCAGGTTTTTCAACGAAGTTGTCTAGTTCTGCCATCAAAAACAAAAGAGGACACGCGAAGTGTCCTTTTTGTGTTGATTCCTTAGAGAATGTCAATTTCTACGATTAGAGCTAACAATAGTTGAAGTAATAATTGGATGTTTAGAGCGATTTGAGCATCCGTTGTTGTAATTTCGATATCACGGCTGTTTTCAACAATTGTTTTTTGGCGCGTGATTTGTTTAACATTAGAAGATTGGATTAATTCTTGAGTGATCTTCTCAGCATTATCAGAATCTGCGATGGAAATGCTTACGATGACCGCAATTGCAGCTTGTAGAGCAGCTTGAAGAGAAAGGGCCGCTTTAACATCCGTTGAAGTGATATTTACATTACAAGAATCTTTAATGTAAATAAGTTCTTCAGAAAGCTGAAGTTGATTATTATCCTGTATTGCCTCTTGGTTAATGCGTGTGTCATCGTCGTTACAGAATCCTGACAGGGGATGTCTGGAAGCGGAATCTAGAGCCGACCATGATCTTTCAGAGTCTTCATGTGTGTTACAGTTGCTACGATATACATTTTGGTTCATGTTGTTTTTTCCTCCTTAGGTTTTATTCCCTATTAAAATATGCTTTGATGGGTAATCGGGTTGGACGAATAAATCAGTTAATTCGTCTATTTTTTAATACTTAGAGAAAGTATTGGTGTGTGGGGATGAATAATAAAGAAGCTGGAGCTTTAGGAATGAAATGTAAGTGCTGCTATGTCTCGGTTTACTTATTTCTCGCCAGCAAGTAAGGTTTGATTAGGTGATATGGTGTGTCATTTATTTTTGGAATCCGTGAATTTGTTGTGAATGGAATTTGTAACTGGATTAACATCATGTTCAGTGATGTTCTTTTCTTGGTTTATGATTTTTAGTGATTGCTCTTGTAAATGGCGAATGGTTTCTTTAAGGTTGTTTTTCTCTCTTTCAGTCAGATCGACTTTTTCCTTTTTGAAACCATGTTTTCTCATAGTCCTCGAAACCAGCAGTTCCATCAGTCTTTTTTGAGACTCCTCCAGGTTAAAATCATTGTTACCCATAAAATTTTCCCTCCTTCTTGCTTTCTATATATAGACTATGTATTTTTGCGGAGATTGCCATTGAACGGAAATGGTTTTTTTTATAAAACGATAATTTAAGTTCATGAACGAACAAAAAAAGCTGTCCAATCAGAGAACTGAAAGGACAGCTTTTTTATATTATAAAATGGTTTTCTTCATTGTTTTATGAGGAATGCCGGCATCCATGAATTCGTCGGAAACGATCTCATACCCTAATTTCGAATAAAAAGGGATGGCATGGACCTGGGAATCAAGCTTCAATTGAGGTACTTCCTGCTGGATGGCGTATTCCTCAATAGCATTCATGATCATGGCACCGGCACCATTCTTACGGCCCGATGATAGTACACAAATGCGCTGGACTTTACCAATGTTGTCGATGACCCTGAAACGGCCGGCACCGATTGGCTGATGCTGATCATCATATAAAACGAAATGTGTAGACTCTTGTTCATATTCATCGATCTCTTCTTCAAGAGGGACGTTTTGTTCTTGGACGAACACTTTTTTTCTGATCATATAAGCATTTTCAAGCTCTTGGCTGTTCTCTGCGATTTTTACAAACACGAAATCATTCAGCTCCTAATCTAAATGTTTCATAAACGGTCCATGCCCCATCTTCAAGTTGATACAGCAAGTGAACTCGTTTCACCTCTTCTTCATGGCTGATGTCAAGCATGCTTAATTGGCCTAAAACATCAGAATGCTCATTATCGGATAAATCTTGAGCGATGGTAATATGCGGGACAAATGCATGTTCACTTTCACTTTTTATGAAATCCTCATTGTTAAGTGCATCATGCAGTTCTTGAAGCCCTTCGGATAATTCCACTTTGAAATAAATAGTATTGCTTACAGGTTGGAAAGACTTCGTTTTCGTAACGCTAATCGTAAAAGGCCTGCACTTACGAGCAATGTCTTTTAATTGATCCGCGATTGTTGAAATTTCCATATCCGTCGCTTCGAACGTTGGTTTAAGCGTCAGATGCGGTGGAATGAAAGCATATTTCGTATCATACCGTTTGCGATAGGAGTTAGCTAAATCTTGAAGTTTTTTTGAAGGGAAAATTGCAACACCATATTTCATAAATAAAACCTCCTGATATTTTTTTAGTTGTATTATAGTTGGCCATGCTTTTTCTTGAAACCATCTCAAAAAGAGAGGATTAGAACATTTCCAATAGTGCTCGTTTTAAATCTGCCTGCCAGTATTTCCAGGTATGATTACCTTCAAATTCTTCATAGAAGTAAGGAAATCCTTTTTGATTTATTAATTTATGCAATTCCCTGTTGGGCTCTATGAAGTTTGCCTTCTTGCCATCTGTCGTTGGAACATCTGTTTCCCCAGTCCCGATCACATGGTAAAGTTCGAGGAGATGCGGATCCTCAAAATTACGTACAGCATCCATTACTGCTTCATTGGCAAGTGGCGACTGCATGATGCATTTCCCGAATGTATGCGGATACTTTAGGGCGGCCAATAAAGAAACTGTACCGCCAAGAGAGTCACCGATCAAAGTTCGACCATGTCCCATTTGATAGGTTGGGAATTCATCATCTAAAAACGGGACAAGTTCATGGGCAAGAAAACGTATGTATGCAATGTGCTGTTCCCCGTCCGGATGATATTTGCGCCTACGGTCAAAGCGGTCTTTATAGGGAATGCCGACAATGATGATATTCTCAATCTCATCGTTCCCTAACAGTTCATCTGCTACCCGACCAATTCGACCCATTTGAAAATAATCACGGCCATCCTGAGCAATCACAAGCGAATATTTATACAGTGGCGAAAAATTAGCAGGCAAGTAAACAAGCAGTTCCAATTCTTCTGCTAAAGCTTCGCTTTTAAACATGTACTCTTTAATTGTGCCTTTGCGTAAACTCATTCTCCCGCACCTCAATGATAATTAATAATTAAAAACAACTTACTTGATTATTTTAGCATAGCCTTGCGACTTTTTCCCGTGACAAGATTTTAGAATAGAAAATTTTCATTGTATTTTCTAAAAATTTGAATAATAAGGTGCTATAATAAAAGGATATAGAAAAATAATACAATAAAAAAGGTGGCGAATAAAATGGCAGATGTACAGGTACACAGCAGGGAAGTAACGAAGGCGGCTAAACGAACATTATTAGAGCGTGGTGTCAGTGTGGAGGCAATTGCAAAAATCGTTTATGAATTGCAGTTCCCGTACAAAGCTGATCTTAAGCTGGAGGAATGCATCCACAGCGTTGAGCGTGTCCTGTTGAAAAGGGAAATTCAACATGCCATTTTAGTCGGTGTGGAGCTGGATAAACTGGCCGAGCAAAAAAAGCTATCAGAACCCCTGCAATCTATTGTTGAGTCTGATGAAGGGCTATTCGGAGTGGATGAAACGATTGCCTTTGGTGCAGTACTCGGTTACGGAAGCATTGCTGTAACGACCTTTGGCCATTTGGATAAAAATAAAATAGGCGTCATACACGAACTTGATAAGAAGCAAGAAGGAATCGTGCATACCTTCCTGGATGATATCGTTGCAAGCATTGCCGCGAGTGCCGCCTCAAGGTTAGCTCACCGTCTGAGAGATGAAGAAGAATCGTTAACCGAACAGGAAAAGGACATCCAGGAAGAAGAAGAGTTAATCGGTTGAACCTTGATTAACTCTTCTTCAGCCAGACCTATCAAACCTGGCCTTAATGAGGCGGGCAGAAAGGATATTGGCCACTTTAAATGTCCGTTTTGTCTGCCTTAGGAAACAGAATGCGTGAATATGTCCTGGATAAATTTCAAGCACCTGAATTTTCCGCTGCGTGATCTTACCTTGTTCGGAGAGATAAATTATCTCCAATGGAGCATTTCCTTCCATATGTTTACGAAGTATATATTTCATTCCCTGTCACTCCTTTGCTGACTTGCTTGCTATCATTATATGCGAACGTACGTTTTATATGCAAGTGAAAAGGGAATGTTCGTTCGTGTTTTGCGGAGCGGGGAAATAAAATAAGAAAAAATTAAAACTTTTTTAATATAATGCGTTGACTTTTTAACAAAAAAACTTATAATAAATAATGTACTTAAGTAACCAGTCAGTCATTACATACGACTTGTTAGCTCAGTGGGAGAGCACTTCCTTGACAGGGAAGGGGTCGTGGGTTCGAATCCCTCACAGGTCATCAACTAACAAAGGCTCAAATCCTTGATATAACAAGGATTTGGGTCTTTTTTTTATTTTGTCTTACTGGATGCGTTTAGATCAATGATAGTGATTTGCTCACATTTTGCTAACGGGACTTCTGAAGGGCGTTGTGGAAAATATCAGCCACTTCATCATCTTGGTTGGGCATCATATGGGCGTAATGCTCTAACGTGATGCTAGGTTTAGAATGTCCTAAACGAGCCGCTACTTTGACGATATCTACTCCTTCAGAAATCAAGATGGAAGCGTGTGTGTGCCGGATATCGTGAAACCGAATGGGTGTTACGTTAGCCGCTTTACTGATACGCTTCATCACACGTAACACGTTCCGAGGATTTTGAAAGGTGCCAATCTCCGTACAAATGACTAAGTTCTGGTCTTGATAATGTTCCCCAAGTCTTTTTCTCTGGGTTTCCTGTCGTTCCTTATGAGCCTTTAATGCCTTGATCAGGAAATTTTGAATCGGAACCTGCCGTTTTGATTTTTTCGTTTTCACCGTGGTTAAACGATACCCTTTATTAGGAATGTGAGAAAGGGACCGTTGTATCCGGATGACTTTTTTTCAAGGTCAATATCGCTCCATTTTAACCCAAGGAGCTCACCTTTCCTCATACCCGTATAAATGGCAATTAAAAAGGTTAGATAATGTCGTTCTCCCTTGCATTGATTAAGGAACAAATCAATCTCATCAAAGGACCATATTTGCATTTCTTCTTTTTTTACCGAGGGTGGATCAGCATTGATCACCGGATTGAAACTAATCTTTTTCCACTTTACAGCTTGACCGAAGGCCTGATTTAACAACTGATGTAATTTTCGTATGGTACTTGTTCTATACTCCTCATCTAATTTGAGGTTATAAAAAACATCGATATCTTCGGTCGTAATTTTTGAAAGGGGTTTGTTGGCAAAAGGATTTTCTCGTATTAAGTGCTTATCCATCAAATACTTTCTGCTTGAGGCCGTTGTTTCTGTAATCCTTTTTTGATAATGTGACGTAAACCAAAATTCCATATAGGATGAAAAGGATTCTTTGCTCGGTTCCACAAATCGATCTTCATCCAGTTCATTAATAATCTTACGAAGAGCATCTTCTGCATCTTTTCGACGAGGAAAACCACTCTTTGTTTTTTGTCTTCGTTTACCTGTGATTGGGTCTCTTCCTATGTCTACAATGTATGACCAAGTTCCCCTTTTTTTAACAGTGCCTTTCATATTGCTTGCCCCCATATCCTATTGTAGTTCGTGTTAGAACAATGGAAAGCAAGTGGTCTAGTATCAGTTTGACCACTTGCAAGCCATTTTATAATGCGTTGACTTGTTGATGTGACAGCCATTGGAAAAATTCATTTTTAAGAACCCGTTTGCTTCGCCCTATTTTAATGAGTGGAAATGACTTTTGTTCCATTAATTCGTAAGCTGTAGGTTTTGAAACACATAGGATTTCAGATATGTGTACAGCAGTTAAAATCATTGGATAATCTTCGATGTTTTTAGGCATAAATTTTTTCTCCTCTTATGTTAATTTATTAGTTTAATAGTATTTAATTTGAAGTAACTTATTTAATTCGCACACATTATATTTTTTGAATTCCGCATTTTCAAGAGTCTATAGAAAAAAATAAAAAAGAAATTTAAAACCCACTTTCAGAGGTAAGTAAAGCCGGCTATTCTCTTGAGATATTAATTAGAAGTATGTGTTTATCGTAGATTTAAAAACTGAAGAGGCAGGTTCACTGTTGTTAAAAAGTTTAATAATGGAGTTTTCGATAGTTTTCGAAAAATTAGATGGATAAAGGTTAATTAATAAAAAAACATAAAAATTAGAAGCAGTAAAAAGCGGTAGAGAATGTTAATGAAATGTATATTATCATTGATAATATGTTGATTTTATATGTGGCATTTCGAGAAAATTGTACAGTAAATATTAAAGACCCGAATTAAATTCAGGTCTTATTTTTTATTAAAAAGCAATAATCTATATTAAAAGAGAATGGACAAAAGACGAGCAATAATTCTGTTTTTCTTTCCATTGTTGTGAAATTTTAGTAATCAACGCGTTAATAGATACCATAAACGACTAAAAAAAGCCCACTTATATTATTTGCTCTAAAAGCAACATTAATCTCTAATAAAGCCTAAGATTAAAAGGGATTCAGGTATTATTACTTATTGTTTTTAAAAATTACATTTTATGTAGAATGTGTTTAATGGCTACAAAGGAGTGATTTTATGGAACGCAGCAAATACACTCGCTTATCATTTTTCTGTTTTGCTCTTTGTATCGTTTCATTCCTCGTTATATTAGGCATCGGTATATATGTTAGTGCCACCGAGCCTAGCCGCGGATATGTAAATATCGGTGTTTTAGGTCCATTGTTAGCTTGGGTTGCGATGTTATCTCCCATTTTCGGATTAATCCTAGCGATCTTAGGAGAAAAAGGTAATATGAAGTTGGTAGCCATTACTGGAAATATAGCCGTTTTATGTACGATATCTTTGTTTGTTGGTGCTATGAAATTTTATGATACTCTAGATAGGATACTTGCTTAGACAAATTTAAAACGCCCCCAATTTGGGGGCGTTTTTTAAGGAGGAAGTAGGTTGAAAAAAATGATCTTAGCGGGAATGTCGGCATTGATTATTACGGGGAGTTCGGATGAAATGAATAGAAGAGGCGAGCCATATGTGGAAATAATGGAAGAAAAAACAACTTTCGATCTTTCTATTGTCGATACAGCAAGAATGATGGATATTGAAATTATTGAGCTGAAGGTCATTGAAGATCAAGTAATAGTACACTTTAAGTTGGACAATAAATATTCGTCAATTCCTGTTAGTTGGGATTCCGCCAAATCAAATATCGTCATCGATAATACAAAACTGAATGTGATCGATAGTTCTTTGGAGGAAAGAACTGATTCGGATGTTGTACAAGAAGGGGACATAACATTCGATGCGGAAGGTAAGGACGATATTTTCGATGAAGGGAAAGAAGTTACATTTAATTTAGGCGTGTTTGAAATTGCAGGGGATTTCCCTGAAAATAAAGAAATAACAACTTCCGTCGTACTGGATTAGTATAAAAACTGGTAAGGGAATATAGGAATATTACACACACTGGTATATCTTTTCTTGGTCGAAATGATAGAATATGCGGGTTAACACCTGAATAAAATTATTTAAGCGTAATAAAATTTGATAAAATACTTAATTAGCTAAATTAAATCTATAAAGACACCTCCTATGAGTTAGGAGGTGTCTTTATAGATTTATAGTTATTATTCCCACTCATAATCAGGATTGAATTCCTGCGGTTCTATTTCTGACATTTTATATGTAACGGGTTTTTCATTTGGCAACGTGATCGTTAGTTCGGTTATTTCTTTATTTAATTCTAAGGTTAGAAAAGAAGTCCTGTTCAATTCTTTGCTAACTATTATACCGGTTCGTTTTAATCCTGTTGATTCTGCTAACTGGAAATGAAATAGGATTTTATCTTTTCCCTTTTTCGGTATTTTTTCTAATATAAACTTGGTTCTACCCTCACCACCGTCACCATCACTTTTGATCAGGATATATGATTCATCGTCCATCCAACCACCATATATAGGATACCTAGTTGTTTCTGAAGTGGCTATATCCTCTTGTTTTGTAGAATCATCTGCCTGGTTTTTTTGCTCTGGCTCTACATCTACCTTTTCATTTGTCTCGACTACTTTATCATCAATAGTATCGTAAAAGGCAACGCCGGCGATGAATAAAGATATTGAGAAAAATACAACCAAGTTTCCTATTATTCCGGTCATTTTTAGAGAGCCTTTTTCACCGATTAATGCTAGTATTAATCCACATACTGGAGCAATCATCATAATTCCAAAGATGGTGTAACCAAAAATACCGTTATTTCCATAATCACTATTAGGAATGGAAGTAGCTTTATTATGTCCTATAATCAAAGTCAAAACGAATAATAGAATGGTAACCATAAAGCAAGATATGGAAAAAATGCTTAACTTCTTTTTCATCACTGAATTTCCCCCTGTGTAAAATATGGTATTAATACACATAATATACATAAAACGGATTATAGACAAAGGCTAAATTATTATCAAACAAACCAGATACGTGAAAAATAGGGGTGTTTTAGATGGAAAATAAAAATGAATTAATTCCTTTTTATGAAAAAGTCATTCGGAATTTACAAGAAGAGCTGCATAATGCTAAAAACGGATACAAGAAGAACAGTCATCGCTGAGGCACTAGACACATATTACTTTGAGATTAACAAACACATCGTCTTAAAGGATGGGAAAACAAAATGGCAAAAGACATCTTTAGTCATTTCCCTCAAGTAAACAGGGTATGGGGGCTTTCAGAGGAAGAAATAATGGACAACTTTTGGTCCAAACAAAAAGGATTTCACTTTGTTGGTGAGGGTCACGATGAATATCAAGGGTACTTAATATTTGAAGAAATCAAGAAAGATTCATAATAGGAGTATTAATACAGTAAAATCAACTAAATTTTAAGGCTATTTTCTAAAAGATTGTTGCTCTCAGGATAAAAACAAATCACTTGCATTTTTATGGTAAAAATTTAAGTGATTTTAATCAACAAACGAGCCGGATTGTAGAATAAAGTACTTTTTCATTAACGGGGACAATTGCTGCATAACGTAATAGTAAGGGTTTAAAAGGATTAGACCCTGAAGGAGGCTAAAAGTTGAAAAAAGAATATTTTGTGCAATACTCAGACCAAAGTATAATTAATAGCTTTGACTTTCCAAAAGATATCTTTGTTTCTATTTCTATAGGAATTAGAGATATCCCAAATGATTTTATCATTTCCTTAGTTCAAAAAATGTTCAGTTTACCTGTTTTTTTTGTTTTAGAATCAATGATCTTTGGATATGAAAAAAAGACTTTAATTGAAAATATTATTCCTTTTTATGAGTTTTCGTCAGATGGTGCTATTATCAAAGTTGATTCTGTAGAGAAATTGAATCTGGTTAGTAAATTAGCAAAAGAATTAGTTAGTAATGGACTAAGTGTATTCATTTTTCACGGGAAAGGTATTGTAGAGCAGGATTTAATTCCCTCAAGACAATGGAATAGACCTATAGTATTTAAAAATTTTGATATAAATAAAGTAGAAACATTTGTCGATATGGAAGAGGTTGGATTTACAATATTTAGTAAGAATAGTTTATTTAACTCGCCTGGAAAAATCCCAAACTATATATCCGATGATTACTCACTTGATATTAACAGCAGCGATATCTAACGTTACCGGCTATAAGTAGAATTGTATCCGTTATTCAACAATCGGGGGCTCTAATGTATTAAACGGATCAATTGTATTATCACGCTTAGATTAAAATGCTCTGGGTGTTTTTTAGTATACCAAACTCCTAAAGCCGGTTAACTTCTGAACGTCTCAACAGTATGATAATTAGATCCTTGGCAAGCTGAAATAAGCATTTGTTCAACTCGTTTATCAAATGCCATATTCTTTCCTATTTCTAGCCAGCGAACCAGTAAAGGTAATTATCCAGATAATATGTTCCGACTCCTTGAAAACGCTCCATCTTTCGTTATTTGAATGTGAACCAACGTTATTAGATAACACTTCTAAAGACTTACCATTTTATTATAATAAAGCTACATACCGATTTTCTAATGGAAAGGAAGACTTTATTGTTACTCTTTCTCCCTCTTATGGTGAAGTCAAAATACAAGTAACTCAATGTGTTTCAAATAGATTGTTATCACTTTTGGACTTAAAACGGGTTGATAAATTTAAAATTACAACAGATAAGAAAGACCATTCAAGTGTGCTATTAACAGTTGTTAATGAGGACACTCAACAAATGATTGAAATTAATTTTAAGCCTTATTTTAAACAGATTTTTAAAGAACATTTTACTCGGTAGGTACAAATTCTTATTAAGCTAACGGGTGCGTTAGCTGAAGATCGGAGCTGTCTTTAAGGTAGCTTTTTCTTTATGGAACTAAGGGGCAGGATAGTTGAAGAAGAAATAATATAATAACCCTCATTAAAAGCATCGATAAGGTGGCTATTCAAATGGAAAATTGGATTGAATTATCTACAATAGAATATAACGAGGTATGGGATAGGATATATGATGAATTTACTTTTGAACCAAGCATATCAAACTTCCCATCTTACGAAGTGCCAAATCCATTTATCACATATGATGTATCCCCGTATTTAAATTGGTCCGGAGATTCAGATACTTATGATGAGATTTACAATGATTTAGAGGATAAGTCATTGCTTGTTTTTCAAGAACTCACACAGAAAAATGAATATATGTATGCGTTAGATTGGCAACATCCAAGTTATTGGATAAATCCCCGTATGGAGTTTCCGAAAAGTGAATTTGATGAATGGACAGTACCTATTTTTCCAAACGGTGATTATTACTTTTTTATTCATAAGAATTTTAAATGGGGATTATTAGGACATCCTTGGGAAGAAACCATCACTATTTTTGGAAAAGAATTGATAAAAGGTTTTGAAAAACATCAACCGAGAATGTTTCAAAAAATAATACGTCAGGGATAATGTAAATCTTGTTGAACTAACGGGTGCTCTGAGCTGTCTTTAAGGCAGCTCTTTCTTTATGCAACTATCGGGGCAGATTAGTTCAACAAGCGTAGTGTATTCAAACATTCATTAAACCAAGAATCTTCTAATGCAAATCTTCATAATAACAACCTCAAATTCATAAAATTGTTTATAAAGATTTATTAAAAATTAGCCATAATTAAACAACCAAGTATCAACCTAAAGGGAGCTGGTTAATTGTTAAATCTATTCCTGGATTTTTTTGGTTTTTTGGTTACTATAGCTGACGCACTTATTTCTTATTTTCGGGATAAAAACAAGAAAAAAACCAGATAATAAAACTTTTTACATCATAATATGTGTCAGCTCAACAATAAACCTTTAAGGGGCAGGATAGTTCAATAAGAGTTACAATTTAAAGGAGAATTTTTACTTGCTTTGATATTTTATAGGAGGTTTTTTCCCTTGAAGAAAACAAATATTTCTTTGATTACATTTGCCGTAATCATTACAGTTTTAAATCACTTTGTTTCTCCAATTTTCTTCGATGTAGGACCTGATAGTTTAGGGACTGGCATATCAATACTTTTATTAGCTATTGCACTATTAAATCATCTTAGGGAAAAATAATAATTGTACTAATAGGTGCTTGAAATAAAACTCTAAACTGATATTAAGTATTTTACCATAATATTCAAGTTGTTAGTTTTTTATCCTGAGAGCAACAATCTATCAGAAAACTGCCTAAAAAAAAGACTTTCTACATTGTTTAAACGTAGGAAGTCTTATCTATTAAAGTGATTTCAAATGTTCAATACGTTTTTCTAATGGTGGGTGTGTAGAAAAAAGTCTGGAAAATTTTACCTTACCACTAATTTTAAAGGCAGCAATAGACTTTTGGCTGTCATCAACTAAGTTCGTGGTATGTCTTAATGATTCTAAAGCGTGAATCATATTTGCCTTTCCACCTAAATCGGCAGCTAATTTGTCCGCTTTAAATTCACGTTTTCTTGAATGCCAAAAGATAATGGGACTGCTTAAAATACCGAATATAATCTCGAAAACTATCGAAGATACGAAGTAAACAATACCGGCAACTTCTTCTCTTACAAAACTTGAAACGATTTTTGAAGCAATACGGGAGAAGAAAATAACGAACGTGTTTATCATTCCTTGCAAGAGAGTGGTTGTAACCATATCACCATTCTTAATGTGTGCTATTTCGTGTGCAATAACTCCACTAATCGCATTTCGATCCATTCTTTCTAACATACCGCTTGAAACAGCTACTAAAGAACGTTTTTTGCTTGGTCCAGTAGCAAATGCGTTGACCTCTTGTGAATGATAAATACCAACTTGCGGCATACCTTTCAAACCAGCCGTATGTGCTAATCGGTAGGTTTCTTCCAATACAAAACGTTCGTGATTGCCACGCGGGGAATGTTCATCAATTAATTGAACACCCATAACCCATTTCGCCATTTTACGGGACATTAACAAAGAAATGAAGGAACCAGTAAAACCGGCGATGACGCTAAAGGCAAGTAGGGAACCATAACCACCGCCACCAATATAACTTTCTACACCTAGCAACGTGGTGATCGTGGTAATGGTGATCAATACGAGAATATTAACGAAAATAAATAAGGAAATCCTTTTAAACAATTAAGCCCCTCCTAAAATATAATGAACCTTATCTTAATAAGGCGTTCATCAATAATGAAACTAACATTATAAAGCTATATACGAAAAAATAAAAAATAAGTTTCAATAAACTTCTCTCCACTAAGAACAGAAAAAAATTTTAGGTTATGTAACTTCATAGGGGAATTCATTTGCTATTCTTCGCCATTTCTCTTCCTAATTCGCAGCGTGAACCTTATTCGTTTGGACTTTAATGTATTTTTATGTAAAAAAATATAAAAAAGAAACTTATGGAAATTCAGGTACTTATGTATTAATATAAGTGGAGTAAATAGTTCGTTATAACGAATTTAGGAGGACGTTTTGTGCGTAACAAAGGTATATTGTCATTGGTAGCTGTAGGTCTATTTGCTTCATCATTGTCTGTAGGTGTTGTTAAGGCAGAAGGAAACGATAACGGATTGGCGAGGAAGGCCTTTGAAAGCCAAGTGGAAAAGCCTCTTGAAAAAGGTATTATTGAATCTAAAACATTTAAACAACTTGAAAAAAAAGTAAATGGTTCGCAATCGCTTTCAGTTAAAGGTTTTAACAAAATGGGTAGAATGAGTAGTTCTTCCAGTAGTAATTATATTTTGGAAACTGAACCCAATAACGACTTTGGTTCAGCAGATAATAGTTCTTATGAAAAATCATCTATTGGTCAGTTGCTTCCTATGAATGATTTGGATTTACATAAAGTGGTTGTTCCTAGTGATGGAGTTTTGTTAGTAGCAGGATTTACGGACTCATACTTTATTGATCTTGGGTTCGGGGCAGTTCAAAAAGATTTTGTTGATAACAATAACTTAGAATATTTAGGCTATGAGGAGGATGAGGATGGAGTTGAAATACAAGCGTATCAAGCTAAGAAAGGCACATACTATGTGGGTGTCATAGATCTAGACAACGAATATATTGACGATAATACAACAGAAGACATATACGCTATCGGAACTGGATTTGTAGACAATGTTAAACCATCTAAGCCAACAGTTTATAAGGTTGATAATAATGACAAAGTATTAACTGGAAAAGCAGAGGCCAGTTCTACTGTTACTGTTAAAAATGGAAGTAAGGTGCTAGGTTCAGCAAAAGCAACATCAAAAGGTACGTTCTCTATTAAAATACCTGTTCAAAAAGCAGGTACTAAATTGACAGTCACAGTTAAAGATAGTGCCGGCAATGTGAGTTCGAGTGTATCGGTAACTGTTGCTGATGTTGTTGCACCAAGCAAGCCAACAGTAAATAAAGTAGATGATAACGATAAAGTTGTAAAAGGGAAAGCTGAAGCAAACTCCACTGTCACTGTTAAAGTAGGAAGTAAATCCATTGGTTCAGCAAAAGCTAGTTCTAAAGGGGTCTACTCAGTTAACATTAAAGCACAGAAAAAAGGAACGACACTTTCCATAACTGCAAAAGATAAAGCAGGAAATACTAGTTCTAAGAGAACAATTACAGTGGTAAAACATTAAATGGTGTATACACAAGTCGAGGTTAACTCCTCGGCTTTTTCTATTGGTTTTGGAATGACTTTCGCCACGATGGCATCTTAGGTGAATGAAACAGGAAAAAAATGTATAATATCGTTAAATGCTGGTTTTATTGAAGAAATTTAATATTGATCCCGCGGTACTGGAGCAAATCAAAGTAGTTGCTTTAGTTGTTTGTGCGGGGAGTCTCTTTGTTATTGCTTATAAGCAATATCGTTGGTTACCTGAAATTGTTGAAGCTTTATTTGCAATGCTAAACCAAGGATAAGGAGCTTAAGAAAAACCTTTATGAAGAAAGGAGAATGAATATGGAAAACTTAATGCAAATAACTCCTTTATTGTTTTGGGCAGTAATAATAATAGGGGGAATTTACTTATTAGCAAGGTATATAAAGAAATGAAAAATATTTTAATATTATTAGGGATTGTGGCCGTTTGGGAAGTATTCTCTTTTTTTTCACACAACCTACAAGTGCAGAATTAGACTACTCTGAGCAATTAGAAAAACTGATGGACGATGTATTCGAATAATTTATGTAATATATCTTAAAAAACTTCTATTCATTGAATCGAAGTTTTTTTATGGATCAATTTAAGGAAACGCATTTTATTACACCCTTCACTTGCCTTCCTTAGTAACGCACCAGTCGAAAACTTATGTGATTGAAGGCAAGTATCTTAGGGTTTCAATCAAGCGAGTCATCTGTTTTTTCATAAAACCACCTTATGTAATTCTAAACAAACATTTCGGAGTCAGAATTTTTTATGCAATTGAAACCTATCTTAGAGAAATGGGCCATAAAACCCATTAAATGACGTGACGCTTGAAGTATAATAGGTTGGAAGAATCACGACTATTATAACAAATAGGTGAAAACGCTAACCTTCATTCAGCAATTATGCCAAAAGATAAGGAAACTTCTTTCGGTTTGCTACGATTTCAAAGAGATGAAGCATTAATTCATTCTTTTTTACTAGTATGAAGGTAGATAAGGATAAAATAAGACTCTTGCCTATAAACTTTGGAATCGCTCGGCGGCGGTTAGCATTGGAACTACTAGGAGGGTCTTAAAAAATGAAGAAGATATTGTATAGCCTCGTCAATCTTGTTGCTCTAATTATTCTATTGGAGCCTACTGTGGGTTTTGCGGCAGCAGATACCACAAGGCCAACGATTTCAGGTGCTACAAATACTACGGTTTATTTGAATCAAACTTTCAATCCTAAAAAAGGTGTCACCGCTAAGGATAATGTTGATGGAAACATCACCAGTTTGATTGGAATTTCAGGTAAGGTCGATACCAAAAAAATTGGGAAATACACGCTGACATATAAAGTTACCGACACAGCGAAGAATGCCACTACCGTAAAGCGGGTTGTTACCGTCAAAAAGGACACTACTCAACCAAACATCACTGAGGCCACTAACAAAACAGCCTATCTTGGATATTCCTTTGACGCGAAATCTGGTGTGAAGGCGACGGATAACGCAGACGGTACCATTACTTCTAAAATCAAGGTTACCGGCCAGGTAAACACAAAAAAAGAAGGAACCTATAAGCTGAAATATTCTGTGACGGACAAAGGAAAGAATACAAGAACGGTTACTCGTGTTATTACCGTTAAGAAGGATAAAGAAAAACCGAAAATTACTGGTGCTACCAACAAATCCATTTATAAGGGATATTCATTTGACCCTAAAACGAGCGTAACGGCTACAGACAATGTTGATGGAAACATTACGAGTAAAATCACCATTAGTGGTAAGGTCAATGTTAACGAAGCAGGGATATACAAGCTTCAGTATACCGCAAAAGACAAAACCGAGAATAAGACAACAGTGACGCGTACCATTACAGTGAAAAAAGATATGACGAAACCGCAAATTACCGGTGCTGGCGATAAGATTATGAATTATGGAACGTCCTTTGATCCGAAATCGGGTGTGAAAGCTACCGACAATATAGATGGAACTATAACCAGTAAGATGACGATAACGGGTAGTGTAAATGTCCGAAAAGTCGGGACGTACAAACTGGTTTACAGTATTAAGGACAAAACAAATAATAAAACAACTGTTACACGCAAGATTAACGTAGTCGATAAAGTAAAGCCTACGTTGACGGGATCTGGACTTAACGATAGAACGTTCGCGATTGGCATTTATGATAATTTCCCCCCTTTAAGCGGCGGAATCACAGCTTATGACAATGCTGACGGGAACCTTACCTCAGAAATCAAAGTAGAGGGCGAAGTAAATGTTGATAAGGCTGGAACATATA
Source organism: Peribacillus frigoritolerans (assembly GCF_040250305.1). NCBI lineage: Bacteria > Bacillati > Bacillota > Bacilli > Caryophanales > Bacillaceae > Peribacillus > Peribacillus frigoritolerans. The sequence continues at coordinate 1,437,493 of NZ_CP158190.1, forward strand.
CTTTAATTTATTCCGTCACTGATAAATCGGGGAACAAAACGACCGCTGAACGAAAGGTAACGGTCATAGACAATATCCCTCCAAAAATAAGTGGAGCTGATAACCGAAGAGTCCTTTATTTTGAACCTTTTGATCCAATGGAAGGGGTTACTTCTTCAGATAATAATGATGGAGATCTCACCTCTAAAGTGGTTGTTAAAGCTATCGGAGAGAAGTTAAATACTTCAGATTTATCACTTTCAGGCACTTTTACATATGAGTACTCCGTGTCTGATGAAGCTGGCAATACTACAACCGTAAACCGTCAAGTGATTTTAACGTATCGGGAAGCGGAGTTTTTTGGAACAGATGATGTGAAAATAAATTTAGGTGAAAGGTTCGACCCGTTAAAAGGGGTAACTGCTACAGATTACGCGAATGGAGAAGATGTCACCTCTTTAATTAAAGTGAGTGGAGATGTAGATGTAAACAACTTAGGTACCTATACAATAATCTACAATATTTCAGAGAAAGGAATAAGGTCGGGAATTTACCGCAGAGTAACAGTCGTTGATAACATCCCTCCGGTGATCACTGGGGTACGGGATTGGACAGTTGATCAAAATTCTAGCCTGCCAGATTTACTTAGATGGGTTGAGGCAAATGACAACATTGATGGGGATTTGACAAGAAGAATTGATGTTGATACGCAAAACGTGGATACTTCAACCGAAGGAGAATATGTCGTTACGTATTATGTAACGGATAAGATGGGGAATAGGGCAGAAATCCAATCTACCATTACGGTCAAGAAGGTTCCAGTGACAGAAGTAAAGGTTTCTGATATTAATTACATCGTAAAAACAGGACAAGATTTTCACCTGCATATCGATGCCTACCCAAAAAACGCTAGCTTTCCAGAGGTCACTTCTTGGGAATCTTCTGATGAAACTGTTGCGACTGTTGATGAACAAGGTCACGTAACAGCCTTAGCGGACGGAACAGTTACCATTACCGCTACAGTGGATGGTATCAAAGATTCAACCACCTTTACCGTTTCTGGGAGACCTGATCTCCGTTTCTTTACCGGGGGATGGGAAGCCGATCCTAGTACTGGGTATCTGCGAATTGACAAAATGGATTTCGATGCCATTAATGATGGAAATGTGCCAGTCACTATAGATAGCGTAAAAGTTTACGATCCTAATGGTTCTTCTCCAGAAGAATTAGTTAAGTTGGATTCTGTAACCAGCCTTGCACCTTCATCCAGGACGAATGTGAACATCGATTTTAAAGATGGGAAAGGCCCCCTTATAAAAGGTGGTAAGCTTTCTATTTTTGCTACAATACCAAACGGTAACACCTATGAATATTCAATAACGTTCAGAGACTAAATATCGAAGCGTTTTAACAAGAGGAAGCAGCAGAATGTACATCTGTTGCTTCTTTTTCTATTGTTTGGACCTACTGCACAATGGGATGCTACAACAAGAAGGTTAGAAGAGACCTGGTTATAACGAAGGAGTGGCTTTTGATAATGAGCTTCTTTCACTAATTTTAATAATCGTTAACGTTGGTCTAAAAAGCACCGGAATGTTCGTTGCCCAAGGTAAAGGACCTTATGGTTGAAGTTAATAAGAAAAATAATCGTTTATTCAAATGACTAATTAGATAAAATGCATATATATGTTAAAATAAGGAATATATTGAACGAGGTGGTGTGCATATATGAGTAATAAAGAAGAGGATCAATATAAAATTAAAAAAATTGCATTTGATAGAGCAGGTCTAAGGGCTTTTATGGGAAATCCTGAGGACCTCAATATTTTACTCCTATGATACACCAGATTATAATTTCCTTTTTTAAAACTATCTGACCCTTTAGTTGAACAAAAATAAGGATTGCCGCAGCAACCCTTATTTACATTTCCTATTATTAAATGGGGAGGTGATTATCCTTTATTGATTGTAGGGTGTTAAATCTATCTCTTCAGCAATTCGTTTAAATATCATCCGATTATCCTCGATACGATTCCATTTAAAAATACCAACAAATTGATACTTATAAGTACCGAAGACAGGGTCTTTAACCTTCATAAAAGTAATTCGATCTCTTTGCGTACCCTCAGAGAGATTATCAGGTGTATAATCACTTTCCATTCTTCTTTCTTCAATTTCTGTCCAATTTTGATTAAAAACATTAATCCAACCCCGAGCATTTGAAACTTTCCCTTTCCCAGTATCAAAAGATAGCTGGGGGAACCACATCATATACTGGTCATTAAAGCAGCTCCTTTTCTAATGCAACAAAGGAGTAGGCTTGCTTAATGGAAAATATTCCAAAATCTGTTTAATTCCAAAATAATAATGTTAAAATTATCATATGGCGCTAAATAACTTGAGAGTAGGGAGTAATTTATTTGTTAAAATCGAAAGCATTTAGAATAATAGTACTAATATTCATCCTATTTTCCATCTTTATAATTCAAAAAAAAGATGTGATATTTCAAGAAGGAAACCCTATACCGTTTGCTGTGGCTATATCTAAAATAATTATTCAGGATAAAGAAATTACTGAAGTAAAAGGAATAGAGGAAGTGGGGGGGATTTACGGATATTTAGTAAAACGCGGGGAAATGAAGCCCTTCATTAAAATGATGGAAAAGGAAGGCTGGGATTTCGAAGAAAGAAACGAGATTTCAAATGCTTTAGTGTTTAATAAGGGCGATGTTACCACAAGTATTGGTTATCAATATTATACTACACTCGTTATGTTAATAAAATAAAACATTCTTCCTATATCTATTTCTTATTTCAATACTGGGGGCCTATGGAAGTGACTTAGTAATTATAGTAACATTTACTTATCTAAAATAGGGAATTGTTGTATTAAAATGGTATTTGAGAATAAAAAGTACGTTGATTCAATAATGAGGTGAAAAGATGAATTCGGATAAAGTCAGAGCGTTAACAAAAGTGTTTCAGGAATCTTCTGAGGAGTTAAAATTAGATGAATCAAAATTAATGCAGAGTATACATACGAATACGGAGACATGGGCTGGCGAAGCCCGGAAAAAATTTGATTCAATATTAGATGAAGCAGCTGTCCTATTTCAAAGACATTCAGACAATCTTTATCAAATAAGTAGAGAATTAGAAAGCGCAGCAAATGATGTTGACAGAGTGAGAGAAGAGATTGAAAGACAAAAAGAATTAGAGCGGCTTGCTTGTATGAAGGATGAGTAGAAACAAAATGAATGAAGGATATAAAGAGGTGTCATATGAAACCGAAGAATAGGGATCGTAAAAGTTTGGAAGAGGAAGGCTGGATCCTCCCGGATAAGAATAAGCAAAATAAAGATGGTAGTTTACTCCCCGGCTGCGGTGGTTTTTTTATTTTGTTCATTCAATTTGGTGTTTTGGCACATCAAATAATCACTCTTTTTTAAGTCTACCTTATGTCCGCTAAAGTTTTACAACTGTACTTGCCAATAATGATAATTGTTTTGAGAGGTTTAAAATGGCTTGTAATAAGTAGAGACAGAAAAAAGAAGATGACGGTAAGCAAGGAATGGATGAAAATTGGGTACCGGGTTGTGTCGACCTATTTATCCTGCCTTTATAGATTATTCTATTAGGACATCACTTTTTTCATAGTATATAGATGAAATAGTTCATAAAGGAAAAGAAAAGAGGATGATACAGTGGGGAATAAAATTTCAGTAGACCCAGATCGTTTAGAAGATTTAGCAAATGAGTTTGTCTCGCACTTGTCAAAAATTGAAGAAGAATACAAGAGTCTTCATTTGGAACTAGTGAACCTAATTAGCAGTGCTCCAGCAGAGTATAGTCATTGTTTTTATCAAGTAGGAGATCCGTGGGGAACAGGAAATCAATTAGTTGACCTTCTGAGTGAAATGGAGATCGACCTTCGAATGACAGCCAATAAATTTTCCGATGCTGATAACTTAGTCGGTCAACTTTATAAACTGCATGAGAAATATGGAGCGCTCACTGCGATGGGTGCTTTAGTATCAAAACAGCTGGCATTTTATGGGCTAGGTTTTACGCAATTTATCAAAAATAGTGATGATGTCTATATGTATAAACATATGAATGCCCTAAATAAACTAACAGATGTAGTCGATAATTCCAAATTTCGTAATGTAGCAAGAGCCTATTTAAATCCAACCTTTTTATTGAAAAAATATAGAGATGTTCCATTTGCTGATTTAGTTCACAAAAAGGTTGCTAAATATCTTCCTGGTGATGTTGTTAAGTATACAGATAGTTCAAAGGCATTATTTGAAGGGATTAATCATCGAGCATTGGACTCTACAACGTTTAAATCATTTCTACAGACGGGAGCGAAATTTGCCAAAACCAACGCTGTTAGTGCAGTACTAGTAACAGGAGTAATGGAAGCAGGCGGAATGGGACTGAAAATTTCCGAAAACTATGCGAAATATGGAAATAATCCAGAGGTCTTAAAGCGAGAAAATGCAAAAGCGGTAGGAAATGCAGTGAATAATACCGTAGCGATTTCTGGAGGTTCCATTGCGGGAGCATTCGTAGGAGGTGCTCTAGGAAGTTTAGTAGGCCCAGTCGGTACGGTTGTAGGAGCCGCTGCAGGTTCATTTGTAGGAGGACTTGTTGGAGAGCAAGCGGCTAAACTTACGGCAGGTATAGCAGAGAAAGCAGCGATTGTCATTAAAGAACCTATACATGATGGGCTTGAACTGATTAAAGGTGGTTTGGAGAAAGCTGGGAAAGTTGTTGAAGGTGTTAATAAAGGTGCTGATTTCGTAAATGATCAAATTAAGGATACTATTGCTGACCCAATAGGGAAGGTGGGGGAAATCGGTAAGGGATTATCGAAAGCGAAAGAAACAGCGAGTTCCCTTGCCGATGGAGCAAAAGATTTTTTTGAGGATAAATTTTCATTTTTTTAAGGAGGATATATGAATACCATTCAATTAAGTATTGAAGAGTTACTTTTTTCATTTTATAGTGAAGGTTTATTTGAACAAGGAATGTCGATTAAGGGAGCCTATTTTCAAACGCTTCAAGATGCCGAGTTGAAATTAATGCTAGAAATTGCCTCTCGCTCTTTGTTAGCAAAAGATATGTTAAAGGAAGTAAATAATCAATATAAGTTAAAAGATGAATTTGCTGCCTATATTCATACATTGAATATTGCAGAAAGTACCGTAAAAGCTTCTAAACATCAGCCAGACTTAAATGGAGAAGATAGTATTGCCTTTCATTTTAAAAATGGAGAGGTTTATTTACATAAAGTATTGTACGATCATCAAGTTCACTCTATTTCTAAGCTGCCGAAAGAAGAAATCCTTTCAGTTATAAGCGGTTTTTTCCACTTCCATAAGTTAGAAAAGCAAGGTGAAGTTATTCTTCAGTTAAAAAGTGAAGAATTTGAAGAACTTTTAGAAGATGTAAGTCAATCTCATTCTTTACCGGAGTCAATTGTTCAGAAATGGGTAAGTAAAAAGGGAGAGTCTACTAGTATCTTAGAGTTTTTAAATGATATTTCGAATAGAAACGGTAAAATGGATAGTTTAGTAAGCTTAACGTATGACTCAGAGAATAACCCTGACCTAAAAGATCTTTATTTTGTGATTCCAGGAAAGAATGAATGTTGGCTAGCTACAAGGGACAACCTTGACCTGAGTATTCAGAGAGCGAATGAGGAATCTATTAATCAACTATTATTAACCAACAAGATTCTTCCAGCTTAAGGAGGTGCATTATTTGGTAAACGTTAAGAAAGAAAATGACGCCATTCAGATAAAAGGGTCAAAGTTCATGTACGGGTGGATGTTTCTTGCGACTGTAGGTTTTTTAATTGCTTGTTTTTTCTTAATCATACACGGTTTGAAATTTGAGTCCAAGTATTCTTTATTTTACCTTGGCGGTGGTCTCATCTTTACTCCTTTTTACCTTTACCTAACGCTTTGGTCACTTCCAGGTTTTATTCCAGGAAAGGTCCTGTTAACGATTGTCCAAGGTGAAAATGGTACGATTAAGTCGAAGAAAGGTACAGTTTATATTAAGAATATCCGGAATATTGATTTAGTAAGAAATCCACTGAATTTAATCAATGATATAGTCATTGACACCCTTGATAACAAAACCATAAAAATTCGTACGTATAATTTACTTGATGACCTGGATTATCAGGTGGTCGTTGATCAATATCTTTATCCCTATATTACAGAAAATGCAAAAAAAGTATGGGATCGTAAGGTGGATTTAGATAAATTGCAAAGAGTAGCCAAATACGAGCGGCAAGAGCAGAAAATTGATTAACGATCATTCAAATTAAAAGATCTCAGTCCAAAGCTGGTGATTCGCGTCCAATTCTCTTTTTCATTATAAATCTGTTATAATCCCATTACTTTCACTTCCTTGACAGGGAAGGGGGCGTGGGTTCGAATCCTTCACAGGTCATCAACTGCCAAAGGCTCAAATCCTTGATATCACAAGGGCTTGGGTCTTTTTATGTTAATAAAGATAATTTACTCAATTGGTGAATGTAGCACTTCATTACGTTTCTTGGCTTGAAAAGTATTATACAATGCCTTCACTTGAAATGATGGTAGAACAATATCAAGAAGAGTTACAACCAATGATAGAAAGTTTTAAAGTGAAATAAAAGGAGGAAAGTATGGAAGAGTAATTAAAAGTAAAATTCCTTTCCAATTAGGGGTTCTATTAGGGGATTAATCACACTTCTCGTATGACTTACCCTCCACTTCAGTATTATATAGTAAATATTACCTTAATTTTAACTGTGTGATTTTAATATCTCAACAGTTTATCATATAGGAAGAATAACTTAAATCTACTACTATAATGAAGTAAGTCTTTAAAAGGGAAGTGATAGTTAAATGATTTATATAAGCGATATCGAAAAGATAATTAATAACACATTAAATGAGCACAATTTGGATATTACTTATGAATTTGATAATAATTTAAGTGCACCTATGAGTTATAACGTATCGACCAATACTATAAAATTCAATTACCTTCAAGTTAACGGTTATAAAGGGAAAATTAGAATTAAAGAGACAGACGAAGACTTTGTTAAAATTATTCTTTATCGTATGATTGGTTATTATTTAGATTTTAAGAAAAACAAACATGATTTAAGGATTTTAATGTATGGTCACGAAGAAGAAAAAGAAAAGCTAAAATCCGAAATAGAAACTAATGCTTGGGATTATGGGAAAACATTAATACCTGAACAACTATTGGAGTCATATGTTAAAGTTCGTGAATTAGATAAAATGCTAATAAATTAATGTACTCTAAGAAAATGGTGACCTGACTTTAAACTAAAACAAGAAAAGATAAAGAAGCCACCTTGGAGAATCTCTCTGGAGCTGAATTTTGAGTGAGAAATTAAACTGATATCCAATAAGACAAGACCCAGAGAAAGAGAAGTTGTCTTAGAAAGCTTAGGTTTAAACTTGATTTCTAACTTTAATCACGCACCTTCTTTAGAGTAATAGTATCGCCATGTCCAAAACTTGGAAATTAATTGCAAGTCTCTAGAAATTTCTGCAACAGAACCAATTCATTTTATATCTTTATTTATATTTGCCAGCTAAAATTTAGTAAACTAATATATAAAGAGGAGAACTATAGGAGGATTTACTAATGAGCACTCATGAATTTGAAATGAACATAGATGGAGAAATAATCAGATGGGCAGAAAAATCACACGCACAAATCTTCCGCAACTTCTGGCAGTTCTTCATGGAAAAAGATTTACAAAAAACAATTGAAACAATAGAGTTCACAGGAATCCGCACTTACGATTCAGAATACTTCGTAGCCAAAAATGGAAGTAAAAAGAAAAATATCTTTGTAAAAGACAATTACTACGTTTACACCCATTTAACACCATCCGCAATGCAAAAAGCATATGAGAAATTCAAAAAAGGCTGGGAGGATATATATAAACATCCGAAGGGCGAAATGCTTAACATGGAACAGGAGGAAATGCCTGAGGAACTGCAAACGGAAGAAAAGCCAAATTTGAAAAATATTTATGAAAAAAGCCATGCAATTGCTTCGGTTACGGCGTATCATGACTCACATAATAGTTCTCTAGTTATAGAACCTTCCGTTACAAAATTGCCTGACGAAACAGAACCATTAAGAATTCTTTTTGGTCATTCACCCAACAGCAATGAACCATTGTATTGGTATCCAACTACGACTAGTAAAATCATGCATACGAATACAGGTATTATTGGTACGATGGGGACGGGTAAAACTCAGTTTACTAAATCGTTCATTAAACAGATACATGATGGTTCTCTATCTAATGTAAATGGAACACCTATTGATGTTCTCATCTTTGACTATAAAGGTGACTATATCAAAGATGACTTTATAGAGGCGACAAACGCTACAGTGTATCATCCATATCACCTTCCGTATAATCCGTTATCTTTATATAGGGGAAAACAACTAAAGCCGTTATTGCCTTTGCATACAGCTAGTACCATTAAAGAAACAATTGCCAATGCTTTTAATTTAGGTATAAAGCAACAGCAGTTATTGAATGATTTAATCATTGAAGCTTATTCACAAGCTGGTATTTATAAGGCTGATATGGCTACATGGGGTCTGGTACCACCTACATTAAATAATGTATTTGAACGATTAATGGATAGGGAGGATGTAAAAGAAGATAGTCTTTATGCAGCACTAAAACAAATTTATGATTTTGAGATCTTTTCTCCAAATAGTGAGAATACAAAGTCCTTATATGACATGATACAAGGCGTAACGGTTGTAAATCTGGCTGGTTATGATCCAAGTGTTCAGAACTTGATAGTAGGAATCACTTTGGACACCTTCTATTCCCAGATGTCTACAAAAGGGCACAGTACAATTCAAGGAGATTATCGTGAATTAACGAAAATGATACTTGTTGATGAGGCAGATAATTTCTTGAGTCAAGACTTCTCTTCTTTAAAGAAAATTATGAAAGAAGGAAGAGAATATGGCGTTGGTGTAATCCTATCAACCCAATTTTTAGACCACTTTGCAACTACAAATAATGACTATGCTCAGTATATATTGACTTGGATTATACATAGAGTACCTACCATTAAAAAGAAGGAAGTACAAGCTATCTTCAGTCCAGAAAATCAGGCTGAGGGTGAGCAGATAGTTAAAAAGATAGCACAACTTCAAAAACACAAAAGCTTAGTCACGTCTGTTACCAATAATAGATACGAAATTATGGAGGATATGGCGTTCTGGAAGCTTCTAAATTAAACATGGATTTCTGATAAAAAACCCTTTGAATTTAATCATTATTAAATTCAAAGGGTTTCTCAAGTCATCTAAAATTATTGCATCAGAACAACGTAGTGGGTTGCATAACCGAGATTAAATTCTGCAAAACTAAAAATCTACCCAATAATAACGTTAATAGAATGATACAATATTTTACAGGCATTATTAGTTAGTTGCAGGAGGTTTAAACATGAATGGTTATATTGGCATTACTTCTAGGGAATGGTTTACGAATTTATCTTCGCATAATGAAGCAGATGAATTTAACTTTTGGCGTAAGGACACTAAAAACTTTAAATCGATAACCATGGGGGAACCGTTCTTTTTTCTTGTTAAAAATGATAAGAGAGTTAAAGGAGAAAGAGCGGTATTGGGTATGGCTACGTACATACGTTTCGAGGTATTAACGGCAGGTGAAGCATGGGACAGATACCGTAATGCTAACGGTGATGAAGATAAGGAAAGTTTTATAGGTAGAATGAAAACCATGTTTGGAACTGATGCATATACGGGTCAAATAGGATGTATAATTCTTACCGACTTCAAAGTGTTTGATAACCCTGTATATCTAAGCAATATTAATATTAAATTTGCAAAAACCACTATGTCTGGACAGGGTATTACTGATACAGAAAGAAACGCAATTTTAGAGTACGGTTTTAGTTCCGTAGGTAATGTACTACGTAAACTTAACGAAATTGATCGTATAGGGTTTACGGAAGATGACGAAGGTTTTCCAGAAGGAAAGGTTAAATTAAAACAGCATCTAGTACGTGAAAGAAACCCCCTTGTTATTAAACTTGCAAAGGAACGATTCTTACAACAGCACGGTAAGTTATTTTGCGAAGTATGCGAGTTTGATTTCCAACAATATTACGGTGAACTAGGACATGGTTATATAGAAGGTCATCATACGAAACCTGTATCGGAAATGGACGATAACCAAGAAACAAAGGTAGAGGATATCGCCCTGGTATGCGCTAACTGCCACCGTATGCTACACCGTAAACGACCGTGTTTATCAAAAAGTGAACTAAAGCAACTACTACATATGCAACGGTAAACAAAAGTCCATGGATTTCATAGGGTCCATGGCCCTTTAAACACTTTAAAATCAAGGGTTTGATAAATATAATAATGGTGGCAGCCTGGTGGCAAAACCAACATGCCACCAATTACATTTGATTAAATCCTACATAGAAAAAATATTAGCCTATTAAATCAACGTTTTCCAACTAAATCTGTTATAATTCGATTCACTCTTCTTCCTTGACAGGGAAGGGATCGTGGGTTCGAATCCCTCACAGGTCATCAACTGCCAAAGGCTCAAATCCTTGATATCACAAGGATTTGGGTCTTTTTTTGTTTAGCCGAATTGGGGTCGACAATACTTACGATGGTTTAATATTGTAATAATTTAACACACAAGTTATTCTTAAATCACCTAATAAGGCACAATATTAAAGGAGAAAATAGTGAGTTATCTCGGAAAGTATTTGAAAATGCCACCAACAATTGAAAAGCTCCATAAATTAGAGAAGGAAATTGAAAAAGAAGGCTACTCCTTAAGTGAATTATCCCTTTATTTAGAATTTGACTTCTCCCCTTATGAAAATACTCCCTATGATGTCATTACATTTGCTAGTACAGGCGTTGACGGCATACATTTCGGATTTCTAACTGACTTCGGAACAGTATCTGATTTAGAGAATGCTTTTGTTGTATGTATTAGTCCAATGGATTTTGATTCACATATAATGATTGTAGCAAGGAATATAAGGGAGTTTCTTAACTTGGTTTGTACGATGAAAGATGCCTTAACTATTTCTAACTTTAATATCCTGGAAGATGAGGGACAGTATATTCGTTTGCTCAAAGAACTAAAACAAGTAGAACCTGAAGATGAGGAATTTGAAGAGAACGCAAACTATGTAGTGGAAAAGATAATAGCTACATTCGATAGCGAACGAATAGAAGATGTCTATCATTATGTGGAAAGAAAAGTAAGGACAGAAAGAGAGCAACAAACTATTTTATCAACTCTTGATGGGTTAGGCATAATACCTGTAGAGAACATTACAAGCAATTTTCTCCCATACAAACTTGAAAAAGATATGACGATTGACTTGGAAGAAGTGAAGGCCTTTTTTAATTCTGCAACAACAGAAAGTAAAATGGCTTTCTTCAGAGATGTCCAATTTACTTACTTAATTGCAAATGAGATAGCGTTAAAAGAATTGGTCATACATGAAATGATAAAATTAGGTTTACAGGATGAAGTCGGTAGATTATACGTGTTTTAGGTCCTTTTTTTGCCTAATTAACACCATTAACCTTAACAGAACCAAAAATTATTAAAAGGTTACTTGTAGGGGTATTTACTTAATTAGAAATGATCCAAACGAGGTTTTTTTGGAACAATAATTAAGGAGGCTTTCACCAATCACCTCAAGTTTTAATAGATCTATTTTAAAACAAAAAAGACTGTAGGCAAAAGGAGTTCTATCTAAATTTTAAAACATAGTTGATTGGAGCGGGCAAGGGAGACCCCACAGGCGCAGGTGCGCCGAGGAGGCTCCCGGACCGCCCGCGGAAAGCGAGTGCCCTACGTTCCAATCAACGTCCAAATTTGTACAAGCAAAAAAACTTTAGACAAACTCGATGAAAATCGAGTTTGTCTAAAGTCTGAGGGGACACTCATAAATGAGGTCCCCTTTCATAATATATTACGGTAATAAAGTTTTATATTGTTCCATTAAATCACCTGCATATAAGCTTGTTATCATTAAGAAAATGGCAAGCCCAATGTATAATGAGAACCAGATGACTTTTGTTTTGAGACTCGATGAGTAATAGGATTTCTCTTTATCCCTAATTTCAGTTTGTTCTTGCACTTCTTTAAAGAACGTTGCAACTATTCGTTCATAGGTGCCTATATTTTCAAAATCGGTCGGTCCGTTCTGGTATTCATTCGAATTAGCAGCATCCATTAAGGATCTATAAATATTTAATTTTACCTCGGTCAGCTGTTTTTCTTTTAGCTTATTATCATCAAATAGCGGGATATGCCAACTCTTCATGTTGGTAAACTTTTCATGTAGTTGGCTGAATTCCATATTCCAAATATTAACCAGGCGAATTTTTTCTTCATCTGTTGCACTTGCATATTGTTCTAGTTGCCTTAATCCAAATTGATTCAATTCAATGATGATGTCTCTTTGATTTCTGGATGTCTCACTACGGAATTCTTTCCACCACTTAGAAATACCCAATAATAAGAAAAGAATTAAAAATGGATTTGGATGGAGAAACAAATATACAACCATTCCGATAATCCCTAATACCCAAAGCTTTGTGGAGATGACTCCCACTATACGTCCTCCATCAAGTGGATGCACAGGCATTAGATTAAATAGATTAATCATGGCTCCAAGTGTAATAACTAAAAGCCAAAATGGATTTTCTGTCATCATAAATAGGGGGATGGCTGGTAGAAATGCTAATGTACCTAATAAAGGACCTCCGAAGGCAAGATAAGCTTCTTGGTTAGCATTCTTGGGTTCTTCTTTAAGGGCAATTAACGCTCCGACAAAAGGTATGAAAATGGCATTTGATGTTTTGATGCCTTTTCTCTTAGCAGCAAGTAAATGCCCCATTTCATGGATGTAAATTAGATAGACTAGGGCTACGGCAAATTTCCAACCGTAAACCAAGGCATACGCTCCTAATGAAACGAAAATAGAAATCAGGGAACCTACTTTTGCTATTTTCAATAGCGCAAACAACCATTTCATTTTTCCTAGAAAAAATAACCCGATTGCCGCCAAACTTAACCATCCTTTATTCAATTTAGATTCTTTCAAAATGTACCTCCTAGAGTAAATGGGAAAACAGATGACCCCAGTGACACTATGTCTATCTGAGCTCCTTCTTGATTTATCAACTTGCTAATATCCTTATTATATCGTATTCGCATAATCCTTTTCTTTTCCTTTAAGGGGAATTTTTCTAGAATATTAACTTCGCATTTCTTTAAGTGCTGACCCAGTAGAAGAAGTGAAGGTAGCAAGAGAATTATTGAAGTCGTTTGGATTATCATCGAATGTGACTACGCTGATTTCGTGTCCAACGTGTGGGCGCATAGAAATTGACCTCATTAGTATTGCGAATCAAATAGAAGAGTATATCCAAACGATTAAAGTTCCGATAAAAGTAGCTGTGCTAGGATGCGTGGTTAACGGTCCAGTAGAATCCAGAGAAGCAGACATTGGAATAGCGGGCGCAAGAGGCAAAGGACCATTTATTGAAAAACAAGAGAATATTGTTTTAGTATAACTATTTACCCAACCTATTTTAGTGAAATAGGTTGGATTGCTTATTAAATCAACTACCAAGCGTTGCATGATATGATAAATTATAGGAGAATGTTGATTGTAAATTAAATTTTCAGGGAGGAAGAATAGTAGAAAATGAGTAAGAAAAAACAAGATGAACGTCCAAATCTAGATAAAAATATCTCAGTAGAGGATTTCCTGGAATTTTATTGGTTAAAGGAAGAATTACAAAACTTCTGTAGAGAAGAAGCAATGAGTGCTTCTGGTTCAAAAATAGAGATTACAGAACGGATTGCATATTATCTAAAAACGGGTCATCGTTTAAAGGTTAGCAGACCATCATCCACTTCTAAAAAATCATCCTATCATCCAACTAAAAGTGCCGGTACTATGTCTTTAAATACCGTTATTGAACCAGGGTTTAAGTGTACTCAGGAACATAGGGAATTCTTTAAAAGTGTAATTGGCACTAAATTTCACTTCTCAGTTGAATTACAAAACTTTATTAAAGCAAACCCAGGTAAAACATACAAAGATGTAGTGGACCATTATTATAAAATACAAGAAGATAAGAAGAATGGAAGACGTACTACTATTTCAAGACAGTTTGAATACAACACATTTATTCGTGACTATTATGATGATCCAGCTAATAAAGGTAAATCACTTAAAGAGGCTATAAGCGCTTGGAAAGAAGTGCGCAGTCAACGTGGGGATAATGTATATAGACCCAAAAAATAGAGTGGGTGAAAGTAATGAGCACTCGTAAAATCATACATATAGATATGGATGCATTTTATTCGTCAATAGAACAACGGGATAATCCCATTTTAAAAGGAAAACCGGTAGTAATTGCGCGTGATGCAAAGGAAAGAGGAGTAGTTACTACATGTTCATATGAAGCAAGAAAATATGGTGTTTATTCATCCATGCCATCTTACATGGCTCGTAAGCTTTGTCCTCACGCTATTTTTATTCCACCAAGGCTTGATTATTATAAAAAAGTTTCTCAAGAAATTATGGGAATCTTTAGACGTTATACAGATGTAATAGAACCTATAGCATTTGATGAAGCCTTTCTAGATGTCACAACAAACTATTTTGGTACCCCTTCCGCTACGATTATTGCTAAAGATATAATGCGAACTATCTACCAAGAGTTAGGATTAACGTCATCTGCAGGAGTTTCCTACAATAAGTTCTTATCTAAGATTGCGTCAGATATTCAAAAGCCTTGTGGTCTTACAGTGGTGCCACCAGATAAGGCAGCAGAATTTATAAAGGGTTTACCTATCTCTAAGTTTTTTGGGGTAGGAAAAGTAACCGAAAAAAAGATGAATGAATTAGGCATTGATACAGGGGAGGATCTCCTTAACGTTTTATAGAGAGGGTTTTAACTTAGGAGGCACACCTGAGCAGTTGATTAATAATAAAGAACTTCTGGATTTGTATCTCCCTTCTATCCGAGCGGATTATAAGCTGGTTGAAACATATAAATTTCAGGAGAGACTGTCCTTGCTGAATATTCCCTTCTATGTTTTTTACGGGGATAAGGATGATATCAAGATGGATGAACTGCAAGAGTGGAAAATACATACTAGCCAAACATGTAGGTGGTATGAATTTATAGGGGGACATTTCTTCATTTACTCACAAGAGAATCGTGTTGTTACTTTAATAGATGACATACTGAGTAATCATCAGTTAGCGCTTAAGAGTTAAATGAATATATATGCTATTGAGATACCTAAAAGTTTAACCGGACACCAAATGGAGAAGTATTTGTCTCAAATTCCTATAGAAAGGCAAGAAAAAGTTAGACGATATGTAAGAGAGTCGGAAATTAGAATTCAATATGTCAATATGAATGATTTTGATAAAAAGTGTCAGACTTAGTTAAGAAACTAGTTTTAACATAGATAAATTAAAGGTTTTTAGGTAAGTTCAAAATCAACTGAGTTAAATGATATTAACTCAAAAAAATAATTATGTGAGCATTTCGTTAGCGATTGGTCTGTATATCCAATCCTAGTTATTGATATCATAACTGAATTTTTTTATAAAATGTATTATCACACGTTTGAACTAGCCTGATTTTGTCTAATGAGATTGCAAGAGGTGGGTTCGAACCCCTCACAGGTCATCAACTGCCAAAGGCTCGAATCCTTGATATTACAGGGGTTTGGGCCTTTTTATTTTTTGATTTCCATTTATTATTCCTGTGTGATTCTGCATTGCACGGAAACTGGATATGTGACGCCGGCTCGTTCGTTGCATGACGGTAGCCACTTTGGTACACTATGCAGAAGTGCTTTTTTAGTTTGATAGCTGGGAGTTACTATCGAACCGCATGGATGAGCTGCAGGATCTTTACATAAATCATGGTCCATGAGGCTGTGGGGGTGTATCCTGAACGAACCCTTAAAATGGAACTCCTTTTACTGTAGACTTGTGGAGCAGTTACAAAACCCATTAACAACTTAACAATTTAAATGTTTTTCTAAGAAAGGACCATCTGTCCCCTCATACAGCAGGAGTTGTATGGGGGCTTGTATTTTATCGAGAATTTTCTGTTTAGATGACTTTACAGGAATAAAATAAGGAGGACGCAATGAACAATTATAAATTGACCATTCAATATGATGGCGGGCGCTATAAAGGCTGGCAGCGACTAGGTAATAGTGATGATACGATTCAAGGTAAAATAGAAAATGTATTAACGGAAATGGCAGGGGAAAAAATTGAAATCATCGGTTGCAGCAGAACGGATGCCGGTGTACATGCCCTTGCTCAAATCGCCAATTTTAAGCTCGGTGAAAATCTGACTGAAGCTGAAATCATGAATTATTTGAATAGATATTTGCCCCGAGATATCAGCGTTGTCGAGGTTAGGCTAGTTCCTGATCGTTTTCATGCCCGTTATAATGCTAAGGATAAAACCTATTTGTATAAGATCTGGAACGAGCAATATACAAATCCTTTCATGCGAAAGTACAGTATGCATGTAGAGAAAAAGCTGGATATCACAAGAATGAAAAAAGCATGTCAATTTTTTATAGGTGAACATGATTTCACTGCTTTTTCAAATGCAAAGTCCAAGAAAAAATCCATGGTGCGTGAGATATATTCCATTGATATAGAAGAAAATGCCGGCTTCATCCAAATAACGGTGCGAGGCGATGGATTTCTTTATAATATGGTTAGGAAGATTGTCGGGACGTTGATAGAAGTAGGGTTAAATGAAATAGATGCTGAAAATATACCAAGTATTTTAGAGTCAAAAGAAAGAATCCAAACGGGCCGAATGGCGGAGGCAGCTGGGTTGTACTTGGTAAAGGTTGATTTTTAGACCGGATATGGATTCATCGGTTATTGTATGTAAAGTGTACAGTCAGTAGAAAAAGGGAAGTAATAGAAAAAAGAACGAAAGAAGGAGAGGTTTTTCATGAGATTAACAGGAAAGAAAATAATCAGTCTTGTGCACCATGATTTTGAAGATTTAGAGCTCTGGTATCCGATTTTACGTTTAAAAGAAGAAGGGGCGATTGTTCACCTTGCTGGAGAAAAGGCGAATGAAACATACATTGGAAAATATGGTGTACCAGCCATTTCCGATTATGAGTATGGCAGTATTAAAGCTGAAGAATATGATGCCATTCTTGTACCGGGCGGTTGGGCACCTGACAAAATTCGCCGGTTTCCTGAAGTGATATCACTCCTCCAAAACATGGAAGAAAGTAAAAAACCGATCGGGCAAATTTGTCACGCTGGTTGGGTGTTGATATCCGCGAAAATTTTACAGGGAAAGAATGTAACGAGTACACCGGGCATTAAAGATGATATGGAAAACGCGGGGGCAACTTGGATAGACAAGCCCGTCGTCGTAGATGGAAACCTTGTATCAAGCAGACGTCCGCCTGATCTACCGGATTATTTAAGGGAATTGATAAACGTGATTGAAAAGGGTTAAATCCATAGTACGGTGAAAAAGTGGTTTTTCCTTATGGAAAAACCACTTTTTCTATCCATACCCGAATTTATTTTTAATACTGATTATGATACATACTGAAATGCGAAAGATTATTCCCTTCATTGATCCTTAATCAAATCAATATACAAATTTCCTTTTGTTCCTACGACAGCATACGAGATATCAAAAACAGCAAGGTTTCTTTTTTTGAGTTCAGCCATTAACGATTCGTAATCGTAGGTGTGTTTGGATAAGTTTTCATATAAGATCTTTCCGTCATAGACCAGTTCAAGCGGTACAGATCCTGCTGAGGAGAGTAAAGGTAAATCCTGCTTGGCGGCATTTTGGTATTGTTCTTTTTTTAATACAGAGAGGGAGCCATTTGTCTCTAAAATGGCATATTCCACTTCTTCTATGTTGAAGATATCTTTTCCTCGCAAAGCCTGTTTAAGAGAATCCAGTGAATACCCCATTTGTTCCATTGACTCTTCGAGAATTTGTCCTTTTTGAATTAAGGTAGCAGGTTCTCCAGCGATCCATTTCCCAAAGCGCGGATTTCTAATCGTTAGACGATTCAGCATATATACGATGGTACCCATAATAATAATTGCAATGATAAAATACAGGAATTTAATTTTTATATTGAATGCTAGATTCCCTGCAATTGTCCCCATCGTAATTGAAGCGATATAAAGGTGATAGGTCCTCTGGGCAATCGTCTGTTTACCGAGGAGATGGACAAATACCCATAATAAAATAAAAGAGGTCAAGGTTCGAAAGATGATTTCAACAGATTCTGACATGACTATTTCTCCCTTGCAAAACTCCCGACAGTTCGTTTGTGATAGTTTGTTCTTACATCTTGCCGTTTATTCTGTAACTTAAAAAGGAAAAAGACATAAATTGATAGCCTTATTTTTAAACCAGGCATTCAATATAAGTGAAATCTCAGGAAGCAAGCAGTTCGCTACTTGCTTCTTTTTTTATTTTGTCTAAAAAAATCGATGGATATGTTTACTTGTATCGTTAAAGAAATTTCTTCGAATAATAGTATCAAAATACTTTTGCACGGGGGTATGTTTTGAGAAATATTCAGGAAATTTTCATTGACGATTTAAAAAGCATTTATAAAAATTTCTTTGTTTGTATTGTAGTTGTTTTTCTCATGTTCATCCCTTCCATTTATGCGTGGTTTAATATTGTCGCATCTTGGGACCCGTATGCAAATACGGAAGGAATCCTTGTCGGTGTTGCCAATAATGATAAAGGTGCGGAGTTAAATGGCGAAGCCGTGAACATAGGCAAGGAAGTAATGGAAGGGTTAAAGGAGAATAAGGATCTGGGCTGGAGATTCACATCCGAAAAAGAGGCGATAAAAAAGGTGGAAAAGGGTGATTATTATGCATCCATCATCATTCCGGAGAACTTTTCCGAACATATTGCGACGATCATGACCGATGACCCTAAGAAGGCGGAAATTGATTACTATGTTAATGAAAAGATCAATTCCATTGCTCCTAAAATAACGGCAGCGGGTGCCAACAGCATTGTGGACAATGTGAGCAAAACCTTTATCAAATCAGCCAGTGGTAGTATCCTTGCAATCTTTAATGAACTCGGAATCACCTTGCAAAAAGAGTTGCCGACGATTCAAAAAATGAAGAATATGGTGTATTTATTAGAGGGTGAACTGCCTGAGCTTGAGCAAAATATCAAAACCGTTCAAACACATGTCAAAAAGGCTGAAGATATCATTAAGAAGGTTAATGATGGCCTGGATTCAATAGAAGGAATAACATCGCAGAAGGACAAATTGGTATCGGACGTTTCTAGTTATGTAGATTCAACAAGGCAGGCATTCTCAGAAATCAATCCCCTTTTGAGAAATGATATTGCGAACATCAGGAGCGATAATGAATCCGTTATAGTACTGGCGAACCGGTTAACGGGTCAGGGTTTGCCTGGCAATGAGAATGATCAGCTAGTGGAACAAGGGATAACGAGGATAAATAAAGAGCTGTACCTTTTGGACAGTATGTATAATTTATTATCGAGGGTCAATCAATTTAATGAGAAAAACTTGCTTCAGCCAGAAATACAGCTGGTTGATGAACTAAGGGTTAATGCTTCGAACCAACTTCAAGCGCTTAATAACCGAGCCTTCGGCAATCTTATCGAACTTGCTGGGAACAATGAACAAGTCTTGGCAAGATTCCAGGAGAGCTATTCAAAGGAAACGGGGCCAAAATTCACTGAAATCTGGAATGAAACGGAATCAATATTGAATAAGGTCCAGCTTACGATGGAGGAGGGAGCCAAGGTTCTTCCTGAGGTGAGGGTGTTATTGAATGAGACCAATCGAACATTGGAAACACGTACAGGGGATATCGATAAGTTACAGAATAAGTTTCCGGAAATCGAAACGAAAATAAAGGCTCTAGCTTCTAAAATGAGGGAATTCGATAAGTCTTATAATATGGAAGAAGTGATCGATTTCCTAAGGAATGATATTGAACAAGAAAGTGAATTTTTTTCAGAACCAGTGCTGCTCAATAAACACAGTCTCTTTCCGATTCCGAACTATGGGTCCGCAATGTCTCCTTTCTTTACGGCACTTTCCCTTTGGGTCGGCGGTACAATATTGATTTCCATGCTTAGCGTGGGTGTTTCTCAAAAGGTCTACAGCCCGTATCAAATTTATATCGGGCGGTATCTTATATTTTTCATCATTGGGGTAATGCAGGCTCTTAGTGTTTCCATTGGGAATATCATTCTGATCGATGTGTATGTAGCGGATAAATTTGAGTACATCCTGTTTTCTGTTCTGATAAGTACAGTATTTACACTCATTGTCTACACCTTCGTTTCCGTTCTTGGAAATGTTGGAAAAGGGATAAGCGTCGTCTTGATGGTCCTTCAAATATCAAGTTCAGGAGGCACCTTCCCGATTCAGGTCACACCGCCCTTTTTTCAGCATATTAACCCGTTCTTGCCATTCACCTATGCTGTGGGTTTACTTCGTGAATCTGTTGGGGGAATAACTTGGAGCGTAGCTGGCAAGGATATTTTTATCCTGATTCTCTTTTTAATATTCACACTCATCTTAGGTATCATTTTGAAAAAGCCTCTGCATGCAAGGACACAAAAGATGAAGGATAAATTATATGGAAGCAGGATTTTTTAAGGTCATCGAAAGAGTGTAGGTGAAACAATGAATATTAAAATTAGCCTGAACCCTTACAAAGGGCTCAGGTTTTTATATTTGCTGATTGGGATTTGTTCATTTGTATTATTGTGTAAGTCTGGAATATTTATCAATACATTGACAATTGAATAGAAAGATACCGATAAATTAGAATTTTTGCATTTTTATAGTTGACAAAAACCATTGGATTAATCATTATTAAGAAATAATGTTTAGTGAATCGATGCGATATAAAAGTGGGGTGACTTTATGTATTTAACAATAGATGGCATTGAAAAAAGTTTTAAGAATGAAAAGAAAGAAAGCATAAAGGTGCTCGATGAGATAAACATAGAGGTCGAGAAAGGAAGCTTCGTTTCGATCGTCGGCCCTTCAGGATGTGGTAAATCCACACTCCTTTATCTGATTGCAGGCCTTGATAAGGCAGATACAGGTGAAATACGTGTAGCTGGGAAAAAAGTGGTGAAGCCAGGTCCGGAACGGGTTGTAGTGTTTCAGGAGGCAGGGTTATTTCCTTGGCTGACGGTACTTGAAAATGTTACATACGGATTGAAGTTAAAGAAAATGCCCAATGAAGAGGCAAAAGCCAAGGCATTGGACATTTTAAAGATGGTTCACCTCAGCCGATATGTTGACTCCTATCCACATCAACTCTCAGGAGGAATGAAACAGAGGGTAGCCATCGCAAGAGCGTTGGTGATGGAACCGGATATCCTGTTGATGGATGAGCCATTCTCCGCGCTTGATGAGCAAACGAGGATGGTTTTGCATAAAGAGCTGCTCGAAATCTGGAGAAAAACTAAAGTGACGATCTTTTTCGTTACCCATAATATTCGTGAGGCTGTTCAGCTTTCCGAAAAAATTATCGTCTTTGCTACCCGTCCCGGGAAAATCAAAGAGACGATTTCCGTCCCTTCCATGAAAGATGGAGTTATGCCGGATAGTGTAACTTTGCATACAGAACAAAGGGTTCTATCGATTTTGCAGGAGGAAATTGAAAAAGTGCTGAAGGAGGAAATGGGGAATGATTACAGCTTTAAGACGAATCATATTCATCGCGATGATAGCGGGGATATGGGAAGTCACATCTAGACTTTCCAGTCTTCCGGATTTCATGTTTCCAAGCCTGACTCAGGTTTTGGAAACCCTGTTTAAGGGACTGATGAGCGGACAAATAACCGAAGCCATCGGAAAAAGCCTTGGCCGTATCCTGATCGGCTTTATGATTGCCATTATAGTAGGTCTGATATTGGGATATTTCATTTGGCGCTTTAAATTGGTCGAAGACACTTTAGGATTCGTCGTGACGGCATTACAGTCCATCCCGAGTATCGTGTGGTTCCCTTTAGCGATCATTTGGTTTGGATTGAATGATTTTTCGATCCTCTTCATCGTCACCATCGGAGCAACTTGGACGATGACGGTTAATGCAACGAGTGGATTCCGGAATGTACCACAGTTGTATCAGCGGGTTGCCAAAACATATGGATCGACCGGGTTTCATTTTCTTCGCACCGTGATTTTACCAGCATCCGTCCCGCAAATAATATCCGGTCTCCGAATCGCATGGGCCTTTTCTTGGCGCGCATTGATGGCCGGTGAATTACTTGGCGGGGGAGGCGGTCTTGGACAATTGCTGGAAATGGGCAGATCACTGGGACAAATGGATTTGGTCATCTCCGTGATGATCATCATCGCAATCATCGGAACAATTGTGGATAATGTTGTCTTCTCCCGTCTTGAACGTAATGTTCAACTGAAATGGGGAGTGAAGTAACGGTAGTTTAATAAAATAATAGTTTAAAAGGAGAGAAAAATATGCTGAAAAAATCATTTTTTGCCCTTATTCTGTCTGTATTGTTAATCGGAATAGTAAGCGGATGCACTCAATCCAGCAGTAATGATGAAGAAGGAGAAGGGTCCGGGGGGAAATCCGTGAAAATTGGGTATTTTCCTAACTTAACCCACAGTGCAACGATCATTGCACTTGAAAAAGGCTTTTTCGAAGAAGAGTTCGGTAAAGATGTTAAGATTGAAACCAAAACAGTGGCCAATGGCGGATTATTCATGGAAGCAATGGCTACAAACGCAATTGATGTCGGAACGGTCGGTCCTGGTCCATTGCTTAACTTTTACGTAAAAAACCCTGAATACCACTTGATCTCCGGGGCTGTTAATGGAGGTGCCGTACTTGTGGCTAGCGAGGGCAGCAAGGTTACGGATTTAAAAGATTTGGGCGGTAAAAAGGTAGCGATTCCCGTCATTGGAAGCACACAGGATGTCATGCTTAGGAAGGCCCTTCAAGATGTTGACTTAAAACCGACTACAAATGGGGGCACAGTTGAGCTGTATGCGGCAGCACCTGCTGACACAACCGCCCTTTTTGTCCAAAAATCAGTCGATGCAGCAGCAACCCAGGAACCATGGGGTTATGTATTGGAAAACCAGGCAAAAGGAAAGTTACTGCTTGACTGGGATCAATTTGCATGGGGGAAAGATTCACCTAATACGGTAGTGGCTGCAAGCCAGAAGTTCTTGGATAAAAAGGGGCTCGCTGCTTCCTATTTGAAAGCGCATGAAAAAGCGGTGAAGTTTATACAAGACAACCCTGAAGAAAGCCAAGAACTGGTTATTAAGCATTTGAAGGAACTGACTGGAAAAGAATTAAGTAAAGAAGAAGTGGCTTCAGCATTTTCACGCCTTGAAGTGACAACCGAAGTTAATGAGCAAGTCATTCAGGAAATGGCCGACATAAGCAAAGAAGCTGGTTATATCCCTAGCAATGATATAAAAGGCATGATCGATTTATCAATTCTTCAAGAAGTGTCCAAATAAATTGAAACAAGCAAGCGCCTCAGCCATCCTGGCTTTGGCGCTTTTTTTGTAATCAGGTGAAGGTTGGATTTAATCCAGTAATGGTCGAATAAATTCCAGTACAGGTTGAATTAATCGAAATTAGGTCGGAATATTACGTTGTAGGTCGAATTAATTCCAGTAATGGTCGAATAAATTCCAGTATAGGTCGAATAAATCAAAATTAGATCAAATTATTACGTTGTGGGTTGAATTATTTTCCGGTGAAGGACGAATTCATATAAACATCGCAGGTCATGAACTCCCTGTTATGGACAGACTTGATCCAATGCTTGGATAACATGATCAACCTCTTCCCAGGAATGGATGGTAGCTCCTGAAGCCAGTGAATGTCCTCCTCCATTGAATTGACGTGCGACTGAAGCGATGGGAATATTCCGTGAACGTATCCTGACACGGATTTCAGAAGGATATTCAATGAAGAAAGCCCAGATTTTATTGCCCCTGACACTTGATAGCGTATTGACTAAATTCGAAGCTTCGAGTCGATCCACACCATACATATTTAAAAGTTCCTCCGTAATAATGAAGTAAGCTACACCTTTATCAGTTACCTTGAAGCTCATGAGAATGTCTTTTTGAAGTCTCGAAGCGTTTTTTTCCTTTACATTAAGACTGTTATGGATTCTTTCTGGCTGAATATTATAAGTTCTTAAGTGCGAAACCATCTTTAATGTCCTCGGAGTGGTATTTCCATTCATGAAATTCCCTGTATCACTAAGTATTCCTGCATAAAGTGATTTAGCCGATTCTTTATTCATGATAAAGCCCTCTGGAAATTCCAAGAATAAATCAACTAGCATTTCACTTGCAGAGCTATAGGAAGGGTCGACCCAAGAAAGATCACCGAATTGTTCATATTCAGGGTGGTGGTCAATTTTGATCAACATGTCCCCTTGATCATAGCGGGAATCACTGATCCGTGAAATGTTGGCCGTATCACAAACAATCACTAAGGCACCTTTGTATTTGTTATCGGAAATGACATCCATATCACCAATGAATAGAAGCTTATCCACTTCTTCGCCTACCGCAAAGACTTCTTTAGAAGGGTAGGAATGCTTCAATAGCTTTTTTAAACCGATTTGTGATCCCAATGCATCCGGATCCGGATTAACATGGCGATGAATGATGATTGTGTGGTATTTCCTGATCGCTTCGATTATTTCCGTTTTTTTATTGTCCATATCGCCATCTCCCTTTTAAGTTTTCCTTGTCTAGCGAGCGATAATTGATATTATGTATAATTCATATATTGACAGTTATGCATATTCAATCATCACATGGCTCACGAATAAAGGCAATTCCGATTTACTGGAAGTATTTTTATATTAACGGGAGGTATGCTTCAGAGTATTTCAGAGGAAGTAATAAAAACACCCAAACAAAATTATTGCAAAATTCAAAAAATGAAACTATACTTAATTTACCAAACCGATGACAACAAGTTACCTTGTTGCATGGCCGGCT
Source organism: Peribacillus frigoritolerans (assembly GCF_040250305.1). Taxonomy (NCBI): domain Bacteria; kingdom Bacillati; phylum Bacillota; class Bacilli; order Caryophanales; family Bacillaceae; genus Peribacillus; species Peribacillus frigoritolerans. Next base: position 1,462,664 of record NZ_CP158190.1, read on the forward strand.
TGTCATAAAACTGGAATCCATAAAAATTGACTTGGTTCACTTGATCTTCCTTTGCAGGAAGACAGTTCGTGGATAAGGGTCAGTGAAACATTCAATGTAATGACATTGTTGGTTTTACTGGCTCTTTTTTGTGTATCCCGACAGTTTGAAAGGGGTGATGATATGAATGGAGCTTTGGAAGGAGTCAGGATTATCGATGTATCCCGTGTTTTGGCGGGGCCGTTTTGTTCAATGATTCTCGGTGATTTGGGTGCCGATGTTATTAAAATTGAGCATCATGAATCAGGTGATGAAACGAGAGGGTGGGGTCCGCCATTCGCCCAAGGAGAAAGCGCTTACTATTTATGTGCCAATCGAAATAAGCAAAGCATGACCTTGAATTTAAAATCCGAGGAAGGAAAAGAGATTTTCCGGAAGTTGGTGGATTCAGGGGATATAGTGATTCAAAATTTCAAGACGGGCACATTGGAAAAACTGGGGTTGGGTTATGAGGATTTAAAGGAAACCAACCCCAAACTGATCATGGCCTCGATTACAGGATTTGGTTTAACCGGTCCTTATAAAGATTTGCCAGGCTATGATTATATCATTCAAGCGATGAGTGGTTTGATGAGCATCACCGGAGAGAAAGATGGGAGTCCCGTGAAGGTCGGAGTGGCCATAGCTGACATATTGACTGGCTTGTATACATGCATTGGCATTTTATCCGCTTTACATCATAGGGATAAATTGGGGGAAGGACAGGAAATTGATATTTCGTTAATGGATTGTCAGGTTTCTTCATTGGTGAATGTCGCCAGCAACTATTTATTCAGTGGCTTGACCCCTGAAAGAATGGGAAACCAGCATCCCAATATCGTTCCATACCAGACATTCCGGACAAGCGATGGAGAGCTTGTCGTGGCAGTAGGAAATAATGATCAGTTCAGGAGATTTTCAACCGTTATAGGCAGACCTGATTTAGCCCAGCAGGAACAGTTTAAGCATAATGAAAAACGTTTGCAAAACAAGGAAGTATTAATACCGATAATAGAGGATTTGTTGAAAGGAAAGACAAAGAAGGAATGGAAAGGGCTGTTTGATGATGCAGGGATACCCAATGGTCCGATCAATGATATAGCAGAGATGTTCGAGGATCCGCAAATCATCGCAAGAGGCATGTTGGTGAGCATGGAGCATCCCACAATAGAAGATCTTAGAGTGACGGGATCGCCCCTGAACCTTTCAAAAACTCCGGTTACGATGAGAAAGCATCCGCCATTGTATGGTGAGCATACCGGTTCCATTTTGGCTGAAATTGGATATAGTCCAGACCAAATAAGCAAATTCAAGGAAAATAAAATTATTTAGGAGGAATTTTAATGATGAATTTCGAATTAACAGAAGAGCAGCAAAGTGTGAAGAAAGTGGTAAGGAAATTTGTCGATAAGGAAATTATCCCATACATTCAAGAGTGGGATAGGCAAGGTCAATTCCAGCCGCACATTTTAAAAAGGTTAGCGGAATTGCAGTTGATGGGCGTTTGTATACCAGAAGAGTATGGCGGAGTCGGTATGGATTATAATACCCTGGCCATCGTATGTGAAGAGCTGGAGCGAGGCGATACGGCTTACCGTACTGCAGTTTCGGTACATACAGGGTTGAATAGCATGACCCTGCTGCAATGGGGGACGGAAGAACAAAAACAGAAATATTTAGTACCGCAGGCAAAAGGGATCAAGATAGGTGCTTTTGGTCTGACTGAACCGAATGCCGGGTCTGATGTTGCGGCAATGAAGTCAACGGCAAAACGTGTTGGGGACCATTATATCTTGAACGGGTCTAAAACATGGATTTCGCTCTGTGATTATGCAGATCATTTCCTTATCTTCGCCAAGACGGATCATGATGCCGGTTCAAGGGGTATCACTGCTTTTATTGTGGAACGGACTTTCGAGGGAGTGGAGTCGAAAGCCATTAAAGGGAAATTGGGAATTCGTGCCGGGAATACAGGCGAAATCTTTTTAACGGATGTAAAAGTTCCAGTGGAGAATAGGCTTGGTGAAGAAGGTGAGGGCTTTAAAATTTCCATGTCGGCATTGGACAGCGGCCGGTTTACAGTGGCCGCAGGTGCTGTAGGGTTAATAGAAGCAAGCCTGGAAGCAAGCTTGAAGTATTGCCATGAAAGAAGCACATTCGGAAAAGAGATTGGCAGGCATCAGCTCGTTCAACAGATGATTGCCAAGATGACCGCAAATTTAGAGATTTCCAGATTGCTCGTCTTTAAAGCGGGTACCTTAAAAAATCAAGGAAAAAGGAATACGAAGGAAACATCGCTTGCCAAGTGGATATCATGTAATGCTGCAAACGAAGCTGCCAATGATGCTGTTCAAATTCATGGTGCCTACGGCTACTCGGATGAATATCCAGTGGAACGTTTTCTGCGGAATTCAAAAGCTCCGGTCATTTACGAAGGAACCCGTGAGATTCATACTGTAATGCAGGGTGAATACGCACTTGGCTACAGACAAGATAAAGAGCTTCGTAAGCAATTGCCTGCATGGCCCTTCGAGCAGGTTTCCGTACATTAACTATAGATAGAGGAGATCAGATGATGAACACATACTTTATTGCAGGGCATGCAAAGCTTCCACAAGGGATGGCAGCGAGAAATATATATGATTCTATCACCATCACGGTGGAGCTTGACTTTAAATATGGAGTAATAGTCGAGGCTTCCTGTACACTTGCTACAGAACATGGAAGGGAATTCATTCGTCAGCTGCTGCGCGGTTATTGCCTGAAAGATGGAATCGAAGAATTGATTGACCGGGTGCAAATGCATTATCGTGGGAAGGCTGGTCAAGCCATTCAAGCAGGGCTGAAGGATGTGTATGCACAGTTCGAATTGGTCTCCGTTAAATAAGCGAAACTGGGAGGATCCTACCGTATGTATGAGGGTAGGATCCTTTTTAATATGTTCAGGCAGATGATGGAGCTGTTTTTATGAAAATAATAGTGCTGCCGGTAGGGCGAACGAAGTAGAAATTTAATAACTTCTCAAGAAGAACGTGTTAAAGAAGTAACTTTTCTCAGGAACTAATTGATACAATAGATCAGTATATTGTATGGGGTGAATCTGGGATTTTTTTCATGGACCCATCAGGAGATTTATCAACAAACTTAAGTGAAGAATGAAGAAGAAGGCATTGCTATAGCAGTCGGTCTTGGTGCCGCTGGTTATTAGGGACAAATATTTGTTATGGTGTTGAGCAAGAATCTATAAAAATTTCGTATCATCAAAGATTAGATAACTTCCGACAGGAGTAAAATATCATTCTAAGTAAGGATGGTTTCATGAAGCGTATTGATGTTGTTTTGCTATTTATGGTTGTATTTATCTCGGTATTACTGTTTATTCTTCTTCAGGGGAAGTTATCCAACAACTATATAGTTTTAATGATTTTTGGGTTTGGCTTAGTTGTTGGATTGGTTAGGCTTTCCCTGCTAAAAAAATACGCCTAGCCTAAGAGAAGAAGTCTTGCATAATTAGATTAACCAAGCTATTAACCAAAGTACCTGGGGACTTTTTAAATTACAAAGGAGAGATTTCATAAAAACACTGGGGATTTGCCTAGTATTTAAAAACCAAAAAATATAATTTCTCCTTATGCTCTTAATCAACTTCATTGCCTTTTTATCAAGAACGGTGAGATATTTTTGTTATGCTAAATGTTTATTTGACGTTCTCATTCTTTATTTACGTTACGAAGCTCTTCATGCTGTTTTTCAACCCGATATAACAGCATATCAACTGTTGGATGGATATAACCGATAAAAACACAAAAACTCGTCAAGTAGTGGCGAGTTTTGTGTTTTTATATAGGGATTGGCTTTACATTAAAGCTTAATAAACAGTAAAAATTAAAACGTAACCCTGAAATTAGAAGCAGCATTTCCGTTTATTGCGAAAGTTATTGCTGCAAAGCCACCTGCAGCGGTTGGAGGAACAACGGTTTCTGCTGGCGCGCCTTTGTCTGCTGCATATAGAACAACGGTTTCGGCTGGTGTGCCTTTGTGTGCTGCATGTCGATCTCCATTTCCAGCAGGAACCCCTTTGAGTGCCGGAAGTGGATCGTTTCCAGCAAGAGGCCCTTTGAGTGCCGCAGGTGGATCGTTTCCTGCTCGTGCGCCTTTGCGTGCTGCAAGTTGACCTGCTCGTGCCCCTTTGAGTACCACAAGTGGACCGGTTCCTATTCCTGCTCGTGCATCGCTTAGTGCTGCAAGCGGAGCATTTGTTGCTTGTACGTGAAGATCGGCCTTTTGAATGTGGGTCCTTAAACATGAAATCGCTTAATCCCAAGGAATTGGCTCTATCCACCGCATTCTGTATGTCACGAATGATGTCTGACATATATAATCCCCCTTTCTATACATTAAACTATGTTGCTTGTACGTGATGTGCTAAAGAAAACCCCTATCTTTTTAAAAATAGTGCTTTTTTTGGTGACATCCTTCGCTTTTTTCCATAATTTAATAGGAAAGTGAAGGGAAGGGTTATATGGATTCTGACAAGAAGCTGCCTGTGTACCAGCTTTTTATTTCACCAGTTAATTTAATGGAACTTCGGAGAGATATATGGTGCAATGATCCTTTACCGGCAAAGTTAACACTTAACAGAAAAAAACTTGATATTGATATTGTTTACCGTGGCTCACATATCCGCGGTTTTCGCAAAAAATCCTATAATGTAGTCTTTTATAAACCTAATACTTTTAAGAATGCCAAGGAAGTTCATTTAAATGCCGAATATAAAGATAAATCTTTACTAAGAAATAAATTATCTTTAGACTTTTTTTCGGATATAGGCACCTTATCACCGAACTCCCAGTTCGTTTTCCTGAATCTGAACGGAAAGGACGAAGGGATATATCTGGAATTGGAATCGGTGGATGAGTATTATTTGAAGAAAAGGGGGCTGCCAAAGGGGTCCATTTTCTATGCAGTGGATGGTGATGCCAATTTCTCATTGATGAGCGATTTGGATAAAGGAATCAAAAAATCATTGGAGATGGGCTATCAAAAAAAATGCGGGACAGCAAAGGATGAATTATATTTACAAGAGCTGATTCTTCAAATCAATACAATTTCAAGAGTGGATTTTGAAAAGGAAATCGTAAAATATCTCGATGTCGATAAATACCTGCGCTGGCTGGCCGGTGTCATATTCACACAAAACTATGATGGGTTCGTTCATAACTATGCCTTGTATCGAAATGGAGAAACTGGACTCTTTGAAATGATTCCATGGGATTATGATGCGACATGGGGCAGGGATGTTAACGGGAAAGTGATGGAAGAGGATTATGTGGGGATCGAGGGGTTCAATACATTGACTGCCAGAATCCTTGATGTAAGGGGATTTCGTGTCCGATACCAAGAACTTCTTAAGGAGATTTTGAACAATCATTTTAACGTGGGCTATATGAAACCTATCATTCAGGAAATGCATGATCAAATAAGACCTTATGTTTCAAAAGATCCATATATCAAGGGGAATATTGTGAAATTTGATACTGAGCCCGAATTCATCCTGAAATTCATTGAGGCCCGTGCAAAGTATATAATTAGCCGGCTGCATAAATTGGATTAATAATTCCTATCCGTTAGTGATGGAACAATGAAAAATATAACAGCAGGAGTGTTGAAAGAAAAGCATTCCTGCTTTTTTCTGCACGATTCCATTTGCTTTTCTCTACTATTACAGCTATGTTTGATAGAAAGATATAATTTAAAGTAATGAAGGATGGGAATGGATTGACTAATCATAGCCGCAAACCGGCATATATATATACGTTTACATGCACCCCTGACGAACGCTCTTTATCTAAAATGGAGATGCGTTCGTTCTTTGGCTTTGAGACTTCAGGGGATATTTTAAAAAGTGATATAGCAATTGAACCGAGCAGGAGCCCTTTCATTAAAGGGCGGGTCGACGTCATGTTTGAAGGGGAAAGCATATCCGAAATCGTTGAGCAAGTGAAGGGTATTCATTTGCCTGATTCGACGTTCAAAGTATTATTCGTGAAAATTAACGATTTGAATAAGGAAGCAAAAATAGATTATGATGGACAGCGTGAAATTGAACGGGAGATTGGCTGGCACATTCAGGGAAATGCCGATGTACGTAATCCTGATCAGGTCTTTGGAATCGTGACCCTTGGCGGACGTTGGTATTTTGGGAAGTATGTCAAACCTGAAGCGGTTTGGTTAAAACATATGAAAAAGCCCCGTGAATATTCAACAGCGCTTAGCACAAGAGTGGCGAGGGCCATTGCCAACATAGCCGTTCCGCATCCGGATGGCGTGAAAGCAATTGATCCATGCTGCGGAATTGGAACGGTATTGGTAGAAGCATTGTCGATGGGAATCAATATTGTCGGCCGGGATATCAATCCGCTTGTTACCGACGGTTCCAGGGAGAACATTGCCTATTTCGGACTCGAAGGTGATGTAACTACAGGTCCGATTTCGGAGGTCACCAGTAAATATGATGTAGCGATTATCGATATGCCCTACAATTTATATACACATGCGACGCCGGAAGATCAACTATCGATCCTTAAACATGCCAGGGGCTTTGCTGACAAGGTCGTCGTCGTAACGATCGACACGATGGATCATATGATTGAAGAAGCAGGATTTGAGATCGCCGATCGCTGTGTAGCCAGGAAAGGCATTTTCTCCAGAGAGATTGTAGTGTGTGTGTGAGTTTCTTCAGCATGAAAAGGCTGAAATCTTTAATTGGATATGGACTTACCCCTGTCAAATAGACAAATAAAAAAGGCTGTGCTGCCATCTGGCTTCGATATTCGGTGCCAGATGGCGGAAAAGCCCCCTTTACAATTAAGTTTCAATATTGACTAGATTCCGGGTGTAGATGAACTTTCAGGAATTTTTTCATAGTCTGATGGATTAAGATTATGAACCGATCCATCTGTTACACCATTGATAATACCCATTAGCCCCGTTTCAACCGTTTTTACGAGCTGGCCATTCTCTTTTTGCCCAAAGTTTTGTGTTTGACCACTAACTTCAAATAGAACCGTCCCACTTCCGTTTAAAGCAAACGTCCCTAAAGCAGTTCCTGGCAGATCAATAGATTGATCGTATAATGAAATATTTGTAAAAACTGAATTTCCTTTTGCTTGCAGTGCATTATACGCAGTAAGTGTCAACTGACGGGAGAAATCATATTTGAAATTATCTGCATACTCTGCATATTTAGCACCTTCTGGAGTACTTGGGTTAGGAACGAATTTTCCTGATATTGACATAGTTGCACGCTCATCAGTTCCTTCGATATATGGGAACCCCTGGTGATGAAGATCGATAAAAACATCCACTTTCCCGAATTTTGATTTTAAGCCTTTATATGTGTCGCGTACCGTTTGCGCTTCGGGGGTAATAAACCAGCCCGGCTTTTCAGATGCCCCCGGGAAGTCTTGAGGCTTTGGTACATAATTTAGGTCAGGATTGAAGTCACGGTTAACATCAAATCCCGGTTTGCTAGCATAGTCGTCTCCTGATCTGGGAGTAGTGTAATAGTTCCAAGTAGGTTTCACATTAGAAAGTTGGGGGAATTCACCTACAACTTCAGACCATGTCATTTCATTTCCACGACGATCAAGCTCTGAGCCGTCTACGTTCATCATTGGAATAGCAACAATTGTTAGTTCATCAAGCACTTTCTTTACCTCAGGTGAGTTACTTTGACCAAGGTTTTTAAGAATGTTCAATAACGCGACAGTTCCTGTTTTTTCATTTCCATGAATTTCACTTTGAATAAGAACGACTTTGTCACCATGACCGACAGTCACTTTTTGAATGGAACGACCCTGATTCGTTTTTCCGGCCACTTCTACATTGACTTTCCCTGAACTCGTTTGCTCAAGTTGATTTAATTCTTTTACAAGTTCGTCATAATTAAGGAATGCTTCGGTAGAAAGATTCGTTCCGCCTGTCGTATTTGGTCCTCTTTCAGCTAAGCTGACATTTGGGCCAAGTAATGCTGCGGCTACTACTGTTGAACTTAAAACCTTTAAAAATTTTCTTTTCACATTCAATCCCCTATTCTGAAAATATTTAATATTCAGATAATGGATTCTTCACTTTCTAATCATTTTCCTGTTAGATTAATTAAAACACCCAAAAAGGCCTATGTATTTCAGATTCAAGTATTTTGTATATTTTTCCACGAAAAAAGTAAAATCCCCACTAACTGGGGACGATTTCAATTTCAGCATTTTTTGATGTCATTTAGCTTGATAATGAACTACATTTTCAACGAGTTGTTTCGTGACTTTTCCCTGATATTCTAAATAATCCAAATGGCCGATGATTTCTGACATGACGAGCGGGAATTCAGATATATACTTTTGTTTGTAAAACTCCTTTGCCAGCTCATTGCCGGTAGCAATTCCGGATTCTATCAAGGCAAGGATCTTTTGTGATTTTCTTTCTACGCTGTTGAGTCTTTTTTCAATCGTATGACCGGGTTGTTCAATGATGTTACCATGACCAGGAAATAGGAGATTCACCTGTAATGCTAAACATCGTTTTAATGAATCGATATGATCTACGAGAGTCAGCATTCTATTACCGTTTTCATCAGGTTCAATCAAGGCATTGCTTGATATATGTTCAATCAATAAATCACCGGCAAGAAGCCGTTTTCCTTCTTGGTCAAGGAATGCAATTTGATCTGGGGCATGCCCTGGAAATTCGATCACTTCAAAATTCAGCCATTGTTTTTCCGTGATTGCGATGATGTCACCATTCAGTTTTTGATCTTTATTATTATCGACCGCGTTGAATAGGTATGCCACTTGTTTATCTCCAAGTTCACCACAGCCCATCTCATGGTAAAGCTGCTTATAAAATTCAATTCTCATACTTAAGAAGTCAGGGTCCCTTTTTAAACGGGGAATGGATTTAGAATGGGCATAAACGGGAATCGGATGGAGTTCGGTAATCCGGTTGACCAAACCAACATGGTCTCCATGGTGATGGGTTAATAAAATTTCCGTTATATCTCCAACGGTAAATCCATTTTCGTTTAATGTTTGCTGCAGTGCATTCCAGCAGACGTCATCATTCATACCTGCATCGACTAATGTTAAAGATTCATCCTGTTTAACTAAGTAAAAGTTTATACTTTTTAAAGATAAAGCGCTTGGGGCTATAATTGGATAAATTTTAAATGTTGTATTCGTTTTCATGAACGTCCCATATCCTCCTAAATCGAGATAAACTACATCTGGAAAATTGCGAAACTAATGACCGAATAGATTTAAAGGGTTATTATTCTATGATTAGTTGAATGAACTGAAACTGTCAAGCGGAAGTTTCCAGGCAATCGAGAAATATAATAGTAAGATTGATTGGAAATGAATGGTCTATTTATCTAGTTTATTTTAAAATTGAATAAACAAGCCAGTAATTTAGCCAATATTCTTTTAATTTTTTTGTGTAATGAAAAACTGCGACAAAAGGTGAAAAAATGCGTTTCATGGAATGAAACGGTATAGGAGGTTTATGGTTTGAAGCAAAAAATTTATATTACAAGGAAATTGCCAGAACAAATCATCGAAGGTCTTAGTCAAAATTATGATGTCAGGATGTGGGATCAAGAGGATATACCGGTCCCTAGAGAAGTCCTTGAAGAAGAAATGAAAGAAGTCGAGGGGCTGCTTTGCTTATTGACGGAACAAATCGATGAGTCACTGATTGAACAGGCACCTAATCTGAAAATCATCGCGAATATGGCAGTGGGCCATAATAATATTGATGTTCAAAGTGCAGCAAAACGGGGCATCATGGTAACGAACACACCAGGGGTTTTAACGGAAACGACAGCTGATTTAACCTTCGGCTTGCTGCTTGCAACGGCGAGAAGGATGATGGAGGCTGAAGATTATTTAAGGAATGGAAAGTGGGAAACCTGGTCGCCGATGCAGCTGACAGGACAAGATGTACACGGTGCAACGCTGGGTATCATCGGGTTAGGCAGGATTGGGGAAGCCCTTGCCAAAAGAGCTAAGGGATTCGACATGAACATAGTTTATTTTAATCGAAGCCGTAAATATGGACAGGAAAAAGAATTAGGAATCGAATATCAGCCTCTTGAAAAATTGCTCCAAGTCTCGGATTTCGTTTGTGTCATGCTGCCGCTCACACCGGAAACCACTTATATGATTGGCAAGGAGCAGCTTGAATTAATGAAAGGAACGGCTGTGCTCATAAATACCGCAAGAGGCGGGATTATCGATGAAAAAGCGTTGTACCAGGCGCTAAAAAGTCGAGGAATTTGGGCGGCTGGATTGGATGTATTCGAAGAAGAGCCCGTCCCTGTGGACCACCCGCTGCTAACATTGCCCAATGTGGTTACATTGCCGCATATCGGGAGTGCCAGCATTGCCACAAGATTGAAAATGGCAGCTCTGGCTGTACAAAACTTGATGGAGGGGTTATCTGGTGATACTCCCCGTAATTTAGTAATTTTGAATAAATCAAAATGACCCTGAAATGGGTTTGGAATGGCCACATCCCGAATCGCTTTCACGATTTTTTGTTATACTCCATGAGTTTTTACTGTTTTATATAGGTTAAAACATCACTAGATTGAAGAACTTGGCCGCGGTCGGCGGAAAGGGAGCGGATTTAATCCGTGGATCTTAAAATAAATGCTTCGGAGTGAGGTAAAGGTCGAAAAAAATCGTGAATGGCCGAAAAGTGCGGTGTAGGTCGGATAAAATACGAGAACGGCCGAGGAAAAGCTTTGGATAACAAAAAACGTCCGGTATAGGTGGTAAAAAGTGTTCCGGCTGAAATCAACTGCAACGTTTTTCAAATAAAATACGGCAGGGAAACTGACTTTACTTCGAGTTTGTCTACAGTATATAGTGACTCCAAAATGGGGTCATTTTTTATTGAATTTTTTTAGCCGAAGCTGAAAATAATGCTCAAATGGAGATGCATACGAAGGTTGAATCGAAGTTTTCCTTTATCCTCACATTAATGCTTAATTGAGTGCTGAATGGAAGAAACGAATTCAAGTGAAGCATACTTATCGTAAAATGTGCCGATCTTTTGTAAAATAAAGAAAGTCGAGTTTTATTTAGGAAGAACAATTAGTTGAAAGGGATAGGGGTAATAATGATTGAAATGAAGGAAACGATATCATCAGGCAACGAAATGACTAAATCCAAAAGGCTGTTGTTGGCTCTTATGCTGGGATCTTTTGCAGCGATTGGACCACTGTCACTTGATATGTATTTACCGGGTCTCCCTACACTGGCAGAGGATCTGAATAGCAGTACGTCTTTAGCGCAGCTGAGCTTGACGGCCTGCTTGTTAGGATTGGCTTTGGGCCAAATTTATTTAGGGCCTCTAAGTGATGCAAAAGGAAGGCGGACACCGTTAATCATATCTTTATCCATTTATTGCATTTCATCTCTGTTATGCGCTTTTGCTCCAACCATTGAATTGCTTTTATTATTACGTTTTATCCAAGGTATTGCCGGCGCGGGAGGCATTGTCATTTCAAGGGCAATAGTTCGTGACCTTTTTTCAGGAACGGATTTGACCAAGTTCTTCTCCATGTTAATGCTGGTGAATGGGGCGGCACCGATATTGGCTCCGGTTTTTGGCGGTCAACTTTTGCAGTTCACTTCTTGGCGGGGAGTTTTCATTGTCATTTCAGTATTAGGTATCATTATGGTTGCGGCTGCATTTTTGGGGATAAAGGAAACTTTATCGTCTAATCTCAGGAGTGCCGGTGGGTTAAATGATACAATCAGGACTTTTGGGAACTTATTGAAGGATCGTGTGTTTATGGGCTATGCTTTTTCACAAGGATTCATAAGTGCCGCTATGTTCGCTTATATTTCTGGATCGCCATTTGTTCTCCAGAACATTTATGGGGTTTCCCCACAGACCTTTAGCCTGATTTTTGCAATTAACGGAATTGGGATCATCATCGCTTCACAAGTTGCCGGAAAGCTTGCAGGGAAGGTTAAAGAAGAAAAATTGCTTCAAATGGGATTATGTCTAGCTTTGTTTGGGGGGATATTACTTCTTGCCTCAGTCCTTCTTGAAATGGGGTTGGCAGGAATCTTGGTCGCTTTATTCCTCTCCGTCTCCAGCGTCGGTATTGTCGGAACAACAAGTTTTTCTTTAGCGATGCAAAATCAGAAAAAAACTGCAGGCAGTGCTTCGGCTTTAATAGGCCTGCTTCCCTTCATTTTAGGATCACTAATGGCTCCCCTGGTGGGATTAGGTTCAGGTGAGTCACCCTTGCCGATGGGAATTGTGATGGTAAGCTGTCATGTCATCGCCATGTTCGCTTATTTACTCCTTGCCCGTCGCGGATTAAGGCGAGTTGCTTAAAAAGGAAAAAAGCTGAAATCCTGATGTGGATTTCAGCTTTTTCTTTTAAGGGGTTAAGTATGAATCATAATAGTGATTCTGCTCCATCGATATAAACTTCCGTGCCCGTAACATGGGAAGACATATCTGATGCTAGAAACAATACGAGATCACCAGCTTGTTCGGTAGTCCCTGCTTTCCTCGCAAGGGGCTGGGAGCCTTGCGGATATTCAATGGGAATCGTGATTTTTTTTAAGTTTTCATCTTCCGGGAATGTGTTATCGTGAATGTTCGTATCAATCGAGCCGGGACAAATGGTATTTACCCTGATTTTATATCTTGCCAATTCGAGTGCAGCCATTTTACCGAAAGCGACTTGACCTGCCTTGGATGAACTATAAGCGGAAAAACCAAAATTCTTGAAATATCGGTTTCCATTGATGGAGCTGTTGATTACGATGCTGCCACCCGTTTCCTTCATATAGGGAATGGCGTATTTGATGGTGAGAAAGGTGCCTTTGAGGTTGATGGTATGTGTCTGATCCCAATCTTCTGGCTTTATGTCTTCTATAGGGGCAATCACTCCGTTGATGCCTGCGTTTGCAAATACAAAATCAATTTTCCCAAAATGTTCATAGGCGGTCTTGTAGGCATGTTCAACTTGCTCGGCCTTGGATACATCCGTTTTAATGATTAAAGCCTCTCGACCAAGGTTCTCCACTTCTTCCTTCACCTTTTCGGCATTTTCGACTGTACGGTCAAAAAAGATGATGTTCGCGCCGTTTTCAGCTAGTTTCAGTGCAGCGCCCCGGCCAATTCCCGATCCTCCACCGGTAATGATGGCAACTTTGTTTTTCATTAATTCTGTCATAAACTTCACACGCTCCTTTTAAGTCTTCTATTCCCAATTTGGGAGTATGTAGAAACATCATGGCAGTGGTAATATAGAAAAATTATAAACGAATATTACCTAAAAAATCCAATTTAAACAATTGCGAGTGTTCATTATACTTTGTTTTTCAGTAAAATGTCTGTATATTGAGGACATAATTAAGTTAGCTTGAAAGGGGATAGGATGTTGATAAGATTAGGGGTAATAGGTACAAACTGGATCACGGAACGATTTTTGGAGGCTGCGAAGCATGTAGAGGATTTATCTTTAACCGCCGTGTATTCACGTACAGAAGAGAAAGCAAAGGAATTTGCCAATAAATACGAAGTACATACGACTTTTACGAATTTAGAAGAAATGGCTGCCAGCGATGAAATCGACGCTGTATATATAGCAAGCCCTAACTCTCATCATTGCAGGCAAGCCGTGTTGTTTTTACAAAATAAAAAACATGTATTATGTGAAAAACCAATGGCCTCGAATGCGGCAGAAGTAAGGGAAATGATTGAGGCAGCAAAACAAAATGATGTGCTATTGATGGAAGCGATGAAATCGACCATCATGCCGAATTTTGAAAGTATAAAAGGGAATCTGGATAAAATCGGGAAGATTAGGCGTTTCTCGGGAAGCTTTTGCCAATATTCATCACGCTATGATTCATATAAACAAGGAACTGTGCTGAATGCATTCAATCCGGAATTCTCCAGTGGCTCTTTAATGGATTTAGGCATTTACGTCCTCTATCCACTTGCTGTACTGTTCGGTAAACCGAATAAGGTGCAGGCATCAGGAACGATGCTTGAATCAGGAGTTGATGGGCAGGGGACGATTCTGCTTTCTTATGATGAAATGGAGGCAGTCGTCATGTTTTCCAAGATTACTGAATCCAATTTGCCATCGGAAATTCAAGGTGAACTTGGGAGCATCATCATTCAGAAAATTTCAGGACCGCAAGCGGTGGATATTCAGTATCGGGATGGAACCACTGAAAATATTTCTGTTAAACAGGATATGCCTTCCATGTATTATGAAGCGAAAGAATTTGTTGATTTGATACAGCAGGGGAAAATGGAATCCGATATAAATTCATATTCGAATTCACTGTTGACCATGGAAATCATGGATGAAGCAAGAAAGCAAATCGGCATCGTCTTTCCTTCAGACCGAGGACATGGTCAATCATGAAGGGGAAAAATGGATGTTACTGATAACCCTTAATTGGGTAGAATTCAGTACAGGGATAATTTTATTGTTGGGGGAATGGACATGAATTGCAAAATAAATCGCAATGCAGCAAAAGTCTTACAAAAAATGCTGAGCACTGAAGAAGCCGAAGGGAAAATGATTCGTGTATATATCACCCATATGCATGGCGATCATGCCCATTATGACATGAAGCTGGATACACCGGCAGAGCATGATGAAATCGTCAAAACAGATAAAGAAATCGATATTTTGCTTGATTCACGTGAAGAATTTCTTGATGGTGTCTGGATTAAATATTTTTATGTACCTGAAGAAGGCTTTGAAATCACTAATCCTTCTAAAGAACCGCACGGACATCATCACCACTAAGAGTAAAGGGGGAGGATTGGCATGAATCAAAAATACGAAAAGATTTTTCAACCATATATATTTCCATCAGGGGTCGAAGTGAAAAATCGTATCATGATGGCTCCTATGACCACTTATTCTTCGGATGATAAAGGCGTTGTAACCGATGATGAACTGGCCTATTACGCTGAACGATCAGCTGGTGTAGGTGCGGTGGTCACGGCATGTGCCTATGTATCTGCTGGAGGCAAGGGATTCCAAGGCCAACTTAGTGCAGATGACGATTTCTTTATCCCATCCTTGAGAAAACTAGCCGAAACGATTCAGTCCAACGGCTCAAAAGCGATCCTGCAAATATATCATGGAGGCCGGCAAAGTCCGCCGGAATTATTGCCTGATAACCAACCTGTTTCTGCAAGTGCCATTGCTTCCAGCGAGGAAGCATCTGTACCGCGGGAAATGAGTGAAGATGAAATACAAGACATTATTAAAGCATTTGGAGAAGCAACAAGAAGGGCAATCGAAGCAGGATTCGATGGTGTGGAAATCCATGGTGCCAATACGTACTTGCTGCAGCAATTCTTCTCGCCACACTCGAACCGTCGTACGGATAACTGGGGTGGAACACTGGGAAAACGATTGATTTTCCCGCTTACCATTGTGAATGAAGTTGAGAAAACGGTTGCTGAGCATGCGAAAAAGCCGTTTATCATTGGCTACCGCCTTTCTCCTGAAGAAGGCAGCAATCCTGGAATCACCTTAGATGATACGATTCAATTCGTTGATAGATTAGCGAATCAAAACCTGGATTATCTACATATATCGGTAGGCCACTTCTGGAATGGCTCATTCCGCGAGAGTGATAGGACAAAGTCGCGCATCGTTAAAATTTACGATAAAGTAGGTAATCGTATCCCTGTTGTCGGTGTAGGCTCACTGCATACACCCGATGAAGTTGCAGAAGCTATGGAAACGGGTGTCCCTTTTATCGCCCTTGGCCGCGAACTTCTTATGGAACCGCATTGGATTGAAAAAATCAGGTCTGGAAAAGAAGCGGAAATACGGACCACCCTTTCAAAAAAAGATCAGGATGAACTGGTCATTCCAGATCCTCTTTGGGAAAAGTTGATTGGGATAAAAGGTTGGCTCCCGGTTGTGGAGTGATTAGCAACATCTTGAATATATGTGTAACCCGTCCTCCAAAGGTGGACGGGTTTTTGCATGTTTTCATATGAAACTAAAAATCAATCATCTTCAGCTAGAAAAATAGAGGTTGATTCAGCAGAATTCTGGATTTAATCATTCCCTGATAGTAAATACTATCTTTAAGACTTATGTTTTACGTGAATTAAAAATTAATATTTGTGCCAATGAATAAAATATATTATTATAAATTTAATAAGAGGGTATGAAATGGAGGGTTATAATTGAAGTTTCCACACGATTTTTTATTCGGAGCAGCTTCCGCTTCTTTTCAAATAGAAGGAGCATGGGATGAAGATGGTAAAGGTATAACGAATTGGGATGTCTTCTCGAAGATACCGGGGAAAACATATGAAGGTACAAACGGGGATGTAGCGATAGACCATTATCATCGTTACAAAGAAGATATTAAATTAATGGCAGAGATGGGACTTGAATCATATCGGTTTTCCATTTCATGGGCACGTATTTTGCCAACCGGTGACGGGGAAATCAATGAAAAAGGTTTGGAATTTTATAATAATGTTATTAATGAATGCTTAAAATATGGGATTGTTCCATTTGTTACGCTGTATCATTGGGATTTGCCTTTGACGCTTGAACAAGATGGGGGATGGACGAATAAGCGAACAGCTGAAGCATTCGTCAAGTATGCGGAGATTTGTTTTCTCGCATTCGGAGACCGCGTCAAACATTGGATCACGTTTAATGAAACGGTTATGTTTTGCGGTTTGGGGTATTTAAAAGGAGCGCACCCGCCTGGAATCCAAAACGATGAAAATAAATACTTTCAAGCGACACATTACGTTTTTTATGCACATGCCAAAGCGGTAGAGGTATATAAGGCACTGAATCATTACGGTGAAATTGGGATTACCCATGTCTTCCTGCCAGCTTATAGTATTGATGACAAACATGAGAATGTATTAGCTGCTAAGCATGCCAATGAATATGAAACTTTTTGGTATTATGACCCAATTTTAAAAGGTGAATATCCAGCTTATGTGGTTGAGCAATTAAAGGAGAAAGGCTGGACACCAAGTTGGACCGAAGAAGAACTGGATACGCTAAAAAGAAATGCGGGGAAAAATGATTTTATTGGACTCAATTATTACCAGCCCATTCGTGTGGAAAAAAATCGGGGAGCCACCTCAAACATGGAGCATTCAAGAGAAACATCTACTCTAGCTCCAGGAAACCCGTCTTTTGATGGCTTTTATCGGACCGTAAAAATGGAAGATAAAACATATACTAAATGGGGCTGGGAAATCTCACCTCAAGGATTCTTAGATGGGCTGCATATGTTAAAAGAGCGTTATGGTGATATTAAAATGTATGTTACAGAAAACGGACTTGGTGATGAGGATCCGATAATCGATGGTGAAATAGTGGATGTTCCCCGTATTAAATATATTGAGGAACACTTAAAAGTGATTAAGCGGGCAATCAAAGAAGGCATCCATTTAAAAGGATATTACGCATGGTCTGTTATTGATCTATTAAGTTGGTTAAACGGGTATAAGAAGCAATACGGATTTATTTACGTGGATCATCATGATCAGTTAAACCGGAAAAAGAAGCTGTCGTTTCATTGGTATAAGCATATTATCGAGACGAGAGGAGAAGAGCTGTAAACTGAAAGAAAACGTATATAGAGCCTTGAGTTTTTATAGAGCATGTATTGAGCAATCTTTCTCAAAACATGCTTTTTTCTATTGGTCATTAATCAAGTTTTCTGATATGGGGAATTAGTCCAAAGTTCAAACCTCCTGATTCGTAGTCTGAATCTCCGGCTTCAAATTAACTAGACTGGAAATATGGTCCCGGATTGTAATGCAAATGTAAAAATATGCAAGAAGTTGTAAACAAATGTTAACGTTACTAACAATGTACAGTATTACGTTTTACTGTATAATGTTGAAGCGTGGTCGAGACCATGTCAAATAACTTAACATAAGGAGATTACATATGACGATTATTTCTTAGCTTTGAAAAGTCCCCCCGCATGGTTTGTCCCGTTGAAAAAACCTACAATAGTTAGATTAATTTCGATCAAGCACTCCCTCTAAAATGAAAGAATGTCATTTTTCCTGATGAAGGTAGATTCCAACTAAAAAAACGACTAAGGATGTGAGTTTTAAAAAGATGATAAAAGATTCTAGATTTCAAGGATATAATATGAAGGGTTTTCAAAAGGATGTAACGGCAGGATTGGTCGTAGGTGTTGTAGCCATCCCTTTAGGATTGGCTTTTGCAATTGCTTCAGGCGTCGAACCGATATACGGGTTATATACGACCATCATCGCTGGAATCCTCATATCGATTTTGGGTGGCTCCAAGTATCAAATTGGAGGGCCAACCGGGGCGTTTGTTCCTTTATTATTTGGAATCGTTATGCAATATGGGTATGAAAGCCTGCTTATTGCCGGGTTTTTAGCCGGAATAATGTTAGTCCTGATGGGTCTGCTTAAGGTAGGCAATTTGATGAAGTTCATTCCCCGTCCCGTCATCATTGGATTTACAACAGGAATTGCGATAATAATCTTTTCAGGCCAAATTGCCAACTTCTTTGGTATGAAAGTGGAAAAACATGAAGCGTTCATGGATAACATGAAGGAACTGGTGATTAAAGCAGGCACGATCAATCTATATAGTGTGATTGTTGCGATTATATGTTTTGTCGTCATACTGCTCGCACCTAGACTTTTGCCACGAGTGCCAGGACCGCTTCTGGGTTTGCTGATTTCCACAATTGCAGCTTACTTTTTATTTCCCGATAAGGTGGCTACGATTGGTTCCACGTATGGAGCGATTCCGAAAGGTTTTCCGGAATTCCAAGTGCCGGAACTATCAGTGGAAGTCATTATCACACTCCTTCCCGTTGCTTTTACGATTGCCTTGTTAGGCGGTGTCGAGTCATTGTTATCCGCTACCGTGGCCGATAACATGGGGGGAACCAAGCATGATAGTAATAAGGAATTGGTTGGGCAAGGAATCGCGAACATCGCGACCCCGTTCTTCGGCGGGATACCTGCAACAGGTGCCATTGCCAGGACAGCTACCAATATAAAAAGCGGGGCAGCCTCCCCGATGTCCGGAGTCATTCACGGAATTGTCGTTTTACTGGTTTTGCTGGTACTTTCTCCATATGCAGCGCATATACCTTTGGCAAGCATGGCGCCCATATTGATGTTTGTTGCCTGGAATATGAGTGAAAGAAAGGAATTCGCTCATGTATTGAAAACGAAGACGGCGGATTCTGCGGTTTTGCTAGTCACCTTCCTCGTCACAGTCTTCACTGATTTAATCATGGGAGTGGGAATCGGCTTATTGATTGCATTCATCACCTTCATTGCAAAAATGAGCCACACGTTAAAAGTCAGGGAAAGAAGTCATGAGATTACCGAGATTATTCCAATTGATAATTCGGATTCAAAGATCAATGTGTATAACTTGGAAGGTCCCCTCTTCTTTGGTTCGATAGACGTCTTGGAGTCATCGATATTGGAGAACTTGGATAATAAGACGAAAGTGTTGGTATTAAGCATGCGCCGGGTAACATATATGGACACTTCAGCAGAGGCTGCACTATTGGCGATTGTTAATCGCATCGGAAAATATAAGGGGAAATTAATCATTTCAGGAATCCAGCAGCAACCCAAGGAATTGTTACTCAGCACTGGGTTGTATCATAAAATAGATAAACAGCACTTTTTTAAATCGAAGGAAGATGCCCTGTATTTTGCCAAGAAGCAGTTGAAGGGCAATTCGGATAAAGTAGTCTAATAGTTTCATCCTCGAAGTCACCTTTTTGGATAGTTATGTTATAGTATCGTTAACAGTAGATTTTTAAAAGAAGGTGACTATCTGGGTGAATGTATATCGGATTGGCCAGCTTGCTGAACTAGCGAATGTTTCGAGAAGAACCATTGACTATTACACACAATTAGGAATGCTGAACTATGAAAAAACTGGGTCAAGATATCGGTATTACACAGAAGATGCTTTAAATCGTCTTCAAATGATTAATCGGTATAAAGAACAGAATATGCCTTTGACCGAAATCAAGGAACGGTTACAAGTCTGGTCGGAAACCACTGTTGATTCCGAGCAAGTGCTCTTGATGGTGGACAAGCTATCTACAGACCTTAAAGGACTGGAGAATGAATTGCTGGAATTAAAGCCTTTATTGGAACAGCTCGATGAACAGCAATTAACATATGCTGCACAACAGTTTTCCGTTCGGGGCAGCTCTTTATTGAGTATCCTTGCCATGCTCGCCTAAGCTTTTTGCCAAGTTCAACAAAAAAAGACCTGATTGGGTCTTTTTTTGTTAACTGGACATTTAATGAAAACTACAAACTCAAAAGGATAACCTGACTTTATATACGATAGCGGTACTTTATTTTAACGGAGTCTATAGATCTTTTTTCAATGAAGATGAAGGATATAAGGGATTGGAAAAAGAAGAACTTAAGTATCTACTACTATATGAAGAGGTGAAAGGGAATGATTGGATCGATAGTTACGACGGTAAAAGGACATCTTCAAGGTACTATGGAAAACGATATATGCGTTTGGCGTGGAGTCAGGTATGCGAAAGCGCCGATTGAGGGCCTGCGTTTCCTCTCGCCGGAGCCAGTAGATAAGTGGAGCGGTGTCCTGGATGCAGTGGATTTTGGTCCGATTCCCCCGCAGCCGATGGATCGGGCGGTAAGGACGGGAATGACCGGAAATGAAAAAATGGATGAGGATTGCTTGTTCCTGAATATTTGGTCGCCTAGGGCTGATGATAAAAAACGCCCGGTCATGGTGTGGATTCCTGGAGGAGCATACATAACGGGAGCTGGATCCCTTGATATGTACAATGGACATTTACTGGCTAAGAATGGGGATGTAGTCGTAGTAAGCATCAACTATAGGCTGGGGGCACTGGGATATCTGGATTTTTCCGAGTTGGCAGGTGATGGGGAAATATTTGAAACCAATTTAGGTTTACGTGATCAAGTTGCGTCTCTGAAATGGGTTAAAGAAAATATAGAAGCGTTTGGCGGCGACCCTGATAATGTTACGATATTTGGTGAATCAGCTGGTGGCAATGCGGTGACGACTTTACTTACTGTTCCTTCAGCGAGAGGACTTTTTAAACAGGCCATTGCGGAAAGTCCCGCTCCGACATCTGTTTACGGAAAAGGATTTGCGCGCCAATTCAGTGAAAGGTTCCTTGAAATATTGGGAATAGGAAAGGATGAAATCCACCGCTTAAAGACACTTCCAGTTCAAGAGATTGTCGGGGCCTCCTACCAACTCTTGCAGGAAAATTCACAGGCCATGCCGGGCTCACTATCATTTGGACCTGTCGTAGATGGTGACTTCCTGCCCGATTATCCACTAGATTCGATTCGATCCGGAAAAGCAAAGGGAATACCCTTGCTTATAGGAACAAATAGGGACGAAGCAACATTATTCGACCAGATGGATCCCCCGTTAATCCCAACTAATGCGGCGATGATTCAGAAAATGTTCGATAACACTGATCCAGAGGCGAAAGAGCGAATTACGAATGCTTATATAAACTACCCAGAAAAGGAAGCTGCACTTGGCATTGGCCGTGATGCGACTTTCCATATTCCCTCGGTTTGGTATGCAGAGGCATACAGCCGCTTTGAAAAAACATGGATGTACCGTTTTGATTATAAAACGGCCGCAATGCGCATAAGTAAATTAGGGGCGACACATGGTATGGAAATTCCTTTTGCCTTCCAGACTTTCGACTCGGCATTTGGGAAACGGATTACTTCATATGGTTCAAGGTCAGCTGCCCTAAAGGTTTCCCATAGAATGCAGGGCCATTGGATCAACTTTGCGAAACATGGAAACCCCAATCCCCCGGAAGGCGAAATCTGGCCGAAATATGATGAAAGAAATCACTACACAATGATTTTTGATAAAAAGGATTATATTGAAAAAGATCCTGACAGAATGATAAGGTTGGCATGGGAAGGGGTAGGGATTTACAAGTGAAAAATAGTGGCTTGGAAGAAAGCGGGGAGAACATGGATATCAATAATTTCATGTCAACGAAAGAGTATGCGAAAACTTTGGATCAGGAAGATCCATTAGTTTCTTACAGAGAGGAGTTCTACTTGAACCCCGGAATGATTTATATGGATGGCAACTCATTGGGACTTTTATCAAAGCGGGCTGAGAAAAGTTTAATGAAGTCATTGGAAGATTGGAAAAGGTTTGGAATCGATGGGTGGACGGAAGGCACCGAGCCCTGGTTTTACTTTTCTGAGAGATTGGGTGAATTGAGTGCTCCGCTGGTAGGTGCTTTAGAGGATGAAGTGATAATGGGAGGGTCGACTACAGCTAATCTGCATCAGCTTGCGGCCACTTTTTTTGAACCGAGAGCTGGCAGGAATAAGATTTTGGCGGATGAACTAACCTTCCCGAGTGATATCTATGCACTTCAAAGCCAGCTCCGATTGCATGGGCTTGATCATTCGGCACACTTGGTTCAGGTGAAAAGCCGAGATGGTAAATTCCTTGAAGAAGAAGACATCATTGCAGAAATGAACGAGGAAATAGCATTGATTGTACTTCCGACGGTTTTATATCGAAGCGGTCAGGTCCTTGATATGGAGAGGTTAACAAAGGAAGCGCATGCGCGTGGAATCATGATAGGATTCGATGCCTGTCATTCCGTGGGAGCCATCCCGCATTTGTTTGACAACTGGGAAGTGGATTTCGCGTTTTGGTGTAATTATAAGCATTTGAATGGCGGACCAGGATGTGTAGCGGGGTTATATGTGAACCGTAAGCATTTTGCAAGGCTGCCCGGGTTGGCTGGATGGTTTGGCTCACGGAAAGATAAGCAGTTCGATATGGAACATACCTTTACCCAGGCAAATTCGGCAGGTGCCTTTCAAATTGGAACTCCCCATATATTAAGCATGGCTCCCCTTTTAGGCTCACTTGAAATATTTGCGGAAGCGGGGATAGAGCAAGTCCGGAAGAAATCCTTGAAGCTGACTCAATATCTTATGGATTTAATACAATCGGAATTGACGGGATATGGATTTGAGATTGGGAGCCCAAGGCATGAAGCAAAAAGGGGCGGTCATATCATCCTTGAACATCCAGAAGCTGCAAGAATATGTAAAGCATTGAAACAAGAGGCCATCATACCCGATTATCGTGAACCGAATATGATTCGTTTAGCACCTGTTGCTCTTTATACCTCTTTTCAGGAAGTCTATGAAACTGTACAGGTGCTTAAGAAGATCATGGACGGCAGATTATATGAAAACTATGAAAATAAAAGGGGAATCATTGCCTAGAATGGGAGCAACATATGGAGAAAAATAAACTGCATCGTGAATTATCATCGAATCAAATCACCATGATAGCCATGGGATGTGCAATTGGCACCGGGTTATTTTTGGGAAGCGGCCTTGCGATTTCAACGGCAGGTCCAAGTGTACTTATCAGCTATGCAATAGGTGCATTCATTGTCCTTCTGCTGATGGGCTGTTTGGCGGAAATGACTGTAGCCTATCCAACATCGGGATCCTTTGGAACCATTGCTGAAAAATATATAAGTCCATTTGCGGGTTTTGTTGTGAGGTATTCCTATTGGATAGCGAATGTTCTTGCCATTGGTGTCGAAGTGAGTGCCATCGCTGTTTATATGAAATATTGGTTCCCTGCTGTACCTGGAAGTGTTTGGATTTTCCTTTTTGCCGCACTGCTAATCTATGTAAATGCGACGAGTGTCAATACATTCGGGAATTTTGAGTATGTATTTTCAATGATCAAGATAAGCGCCATTGTCATATTCATTCTACTGGGCGCCTATGTGGTGATTGGCGCTGGACCTTCAAGCGGGATCGGTGTAGAGAACTATGCCAATGATGGAGGTTTTATGCCTTTCGGATTTTGGGGGCTTTGGGTCGCCATATTCATTTCGCTCTTCAGCTTTTTAGGAACTGAGTTGATTGCGGTGACGGCGGGCGAAGCAAAGGACCCGGATATAGCCGTCCCTAAAGCTTTGAAGGCAACTGTCTTCAGGCTTGCCACTTTTTATGTACTGACTATCGGGATCATGTTAATGATTGTTCCCTGGCAATCTGCCGGTATTGATAAAAGCCCATTCGTTAAGGTAATGGAAATCCTGAATGTTCCCGGGGCATCGGGGATAATGAATTTCATTATTTTAACTGCTGCTTTATCTGCAATGAATAGTCAATTATATGCCTCCACCAGAATGATATTTTCGTTATCCGAGCAAAAGCAGGCTCCAGCCCTATTTCAAAAAGTGAGCAGGAAAGGTGTCCCGGTAAGGGCACTTCTCATATCCACTTTAGGAATATTTCTTGCTGCAGGAGTAAAGGTTCTGCTTCCGGATACTTCATATGCATTCATGATGGGGATATCGATGTTCGGGGCCATTTTAACCTGGTTCATGGTTTTCATTTCCCATTTATATTTCAGGAAGAGGTGGGAGAAATCAGGGGGCCGCAAATTACCGGTTAAAATGTATGGATTTCCATATCTAACGATTCTTGGTGCATTTCTTTTGTTTGCTTTGACGGTATCTACCTGGTTCACTGGCCCATTTAAAATCGTGCTCCAGTTCGGGGTTCCTTGGCTGATCTTTCTTTGCATCGTTTATTTATTGATGACGAAATTCAAAAGAAAGTAAAGGGAAAGAGGGATAGTATGGATAAGGGTCCAAGAGATGAACATCGTTTGGAAGAAAGTATGGTAACTGATTTTGATAAAGATATGTCCTATGGGGACTATCTGCATTTAAATCAAATTTTATCAAGTCAGCATCGACTTTCTGGCCATCACGATGAAATGCTGTTCATCATCATTCACCAAACAAGTGAATTGTGGATGAAATTGATCATCCATGAATTGACTGCGGCAACTGATCATATTGAGGCAGGACATTTGGAGCCTTCCTTTAAGATGCTATCCAGGGTGGCCAGGATCCAACAGCAACTAGTTCAATCTTGGAATGTGCTTTCGACCTTAACGCCATCCGATTATATGGAATTCCGGGAGAAACTAGGAAACTCTTCAGGGTTTCAATCATTTCAGAACAGGTTGATAGAATTTGCGATGGGGCAAAAGAATTCGCAAATATTGGCCGTTTTCCGTCATCAGCCCGAGCTTTATGAGTCGATGATGGCAGCCTTGAATAAACCAAGTATTTATGATGCGGCTATAGGGGCTTTGGCTGCAAGAGGGCTTCCCATTGATCAATCGGTCCTGAAGAGGGATTGGTCTTTAATTTATCAGGAAAATGCAAGTGTTGAAAAAGCATGGCTGACCGTTTACCGTGATGTGCATAACTACTGGGATTTGTATGAGCTGGCCGAAAAACTCGTTGATATTGGAAGTCAACAACAATTCTGGAGATTCAATCATATGAGCACCGTAGAACGGATCATCGGTAATAAAAAGGGAACTGGCGGATCGTCCGGTGTAAGTTATCTGAAAAAAGTGGTCGAACAGCCATTTTTTCCTGAGCTTTGGACATTAAGGACCAAACTGTAAGCTTTGACTGGGGGGGATTTCATGAATCAATGGTTAGATATCCCAGCGCCTTAATGAAAATACGCCATATTGGCTAGGAGATAGCAATATTCATATATGCTGAATTCACAATGGCTGAAGGGTCATCTGTCAATGTAGCGGAAATCAGACTGACTCTTTAAGAATTCAATTGATTCTCCCTATCATTTTGATGGAAATGGAAAAAATCATCGAACATGATCTCGATTTATGAAACCGGGCACGGGAGCCCGGTCAGGGCCGTGGTGAAAAAGGAAGACTGGTGAGGGGGATATAAGGATGGGCAAAATTGGAGTTTATGGATCTTCCTTCGATCCGGTCACGAATGTGCATTTATGGACAGCATCCACCATTGCGCATCGTGCTAAGCTTGACAAGGTGATTTTTTTACCTTGCTCAAATGGCCGGATCGATAAACAGATGAAAACGAGCAATGAACACCGTTGGGAAATGCTCAAGCTGGCAATAGGGGGCAACCCGTTATTTGAAGTCAGTGATTATGAAATTAATGAACGTGCCGGAACGAGTAAACAATATACTTGGTATACGATGGAATATTTTAAATCACGATTTCCAAAGGACGAAGTTTACTTCATAATGGGTGCAGATTTACTTGAAGATATTGATAATCAGGAGTTGCCGGTACACTTACGATGGAAATTCAGGGAAAAACTGATTGCAAATCATAAATTCATCGTCATGGCACGGGATGGGATCGATATGCTGAAAATCATATCCAAAAGTCCATTGCTAAGGAATTATGATGATGGCAATACATTTCACCTTATTGATAAAGGCCTTTCCATGGAAATCAGTTCTACATATATAAGGGATGAATTCGCGATGGGCGGGGAACCAAGATATTTACTGCCTGATCAGTGTTATCAGTATATCTTGGACAATAAGCTATATCAAAAAGCATCAAATTCATAATAGGTATTAAAAAAAGGGCTCGATCTCCCCGTTGGATCGAGCCCTTTCGTTTGGTGGAATTCTTAAACTTTCAAAACGTGAATGAATTTAAATAAAAGGACATGCAATACCTAGTTGACAACTGGGTTAACTTTGCTTTATGGTAATGATATACAAAAAAATACTTGCTGATCAGAGAACTGAAGGCATACTATCTCCTGAATGATTGAAAGGGAAATAGCATGCCTTTTTTGTTGTAAAAAAAGGGGGAAGCTCATGAAAAAGGTAATGTTATTGATAAGTTTGATTTTAGCATTCGGTGTACTTGCGGGATGCAACTCGGAAAAAACGGAAGGCGACGGGACATCAAAGTCAGTCGAGCTTTTGAATGTGTCATATGATCCGACAAGGGAATTGTACCAGGAATTCAATGAAGCGTTCGTGAAGCACTGGAAAGAAGAATCCGGTCAGGATGTAACGATTCAGCAATCACATGGCGGATCTGGTAAACAGGGCAGGGCAGTCATTGATGGATTGGAGGCGGATGTCGTTACATTGGCATTGGCTTATGATATTGATGCCATTTATGAAGCTAGTAATTTGTTAGCGAAGGATTGGCAAAAACGTTTACCGGAGAACTCGACACCATACACATCAACCATTGTGTTTTTGGTGAAAAAAGATAACCCTAAAGGCATTAAAGATTGGGATGATCTGATTAAAAAGGATGTATCCGTCATTACCCCAAATCCAAAGACAAGCGGAGGGGCAAGGTGGAATTACTTGGCTGCCTGGGCTTATGCGGAGAAAAATTTCGATAATGACGAAACAAAAGTGAAGGATTTCATGAAAAAACTTTATCAGAATGTTGAAGTCCTGGATTCAGGGGCCCGCGGTGCAACGACCACTTTTGTGGAAAGGGGAATTGGTGACGTACTAATCGCTTGGGAGAATGAAGCCTATTTAACACTGGAAGAATTCGGTGATGACAAATATGAAATCGTCAATCCTTCAATCAGTATATTAGCAGAGCCACCGGTAGCTGTTGTCGATGAAGTGGTCGAGAAAAAAGGAACAAAGGAAGTGGCTGAAGCCTACCTGGAATACCTCTATACGGATGCCGGTCAGGAAATTGCCGCGAAAAACTTCTATCGTCCAAGGGATGAGAAGGTTCTCGCTGAATATGAAGACCAATTTGCCAATATCGATATGGTGACTGTTGATGATACGTTTGGCGGTTGGAAAAAAGCCCAGGAAACACATTTTAATGATGGTGGCACATTTGACGAGATTTATCAACAGCAATAAGCATGAAGGAGAAGATGACTTTAACATCTTCTCCTTCATAAATCAGAAAAAGGGTTGAGGCGAAGCGATGAATATAGTCACTGAAGGTAAACAGACGAAAAAGAGGACCATACCCGGTTTTGGATTGACGATGGGTTTTACGCTGCTGTATCTCTCCATCATCGTATTGATCCCGTTATCGATGATTTTTCTAAACACATTTTCAATGGGATTCCAGGATTTTTGGGCGACCATCACTGAACCAAGGGTTCTCGCTTCTTATAAATTGAGTTTCATGACAGCGTTAACTGCGGCCTTTGTGAACGCAGTTTTTGGTGTGTTAATTGCCTGGGTGCTTACTCGTTATGAGTTTCCCGGCAAACGGATCATCGATGGACTGGTTGATTTGCCTTTTGCCCTCCCGACTGCCGTGGCAGGGATTACGTTGACCACCTTGTATTCACCGAACGGATGGATCGGGCAATTTTTCAGTTTTAAAGTCGCTTTCACTCCCGCAGGGATCATCATCGCCCTAATATTTATCGGTCTTCCATTCGTGGTGCGGATGGTTCAACCGGTGCTTGAAAATATCGAAAAAGGGATGGAAGAAGCATCTGCCTCTTTAGGGGCGAATCGAATGCAGACATTCATTAAAATTATCTTCCCGGAATTGATTCCAGCGATATTGACGGGTTTTGCACTTTCTTTTGCGAGGGCACTTGGAGAGTATGGATCAGTTGTCTTCATTGCCGGAAATATGCCGTTTAAAACGGAGATTTCCCCGCTGATCATCATGACAAAGCTTGAACAGTATGATTATGAAGGTGCTACAGCGGTTGCAGCTGTCATGCTCATTATTACATTTATAATCTTATTCACCATCAATATCTTACAATGGTGGACCGGCAAAAGATATTCAGGGAAGTAGGAGGGATATGATGGAACATGATAATTCAGTTGTTGTAAATGCGAATCACCCAGTCATTAATACGAGAAACGCAACTAAAGAGCCTAAATCCATACAGTGGATCCTCATTTCCATTGTATTGCTATTTCTCACTTTGTTTTTAGTTGTCCCATTAATCGCGATCTTTGTAAAAGCCTTTGAAAAAGGTGCCGAAGCTTATTTTGCGGCCATTGTCCACCCTGATGCCGTGGCTGCGATTAAGTTAACATTGATCGTTGTCCTCATCACCTTGCCACTCAATGCCATATTTGGAGTGGTTGCCGCGTGGACCATAACAAAATATGATTTCAAGGGAAAAAACTTCTTAATAACATTGATAGATTTGCCTTTTTCCGTTTCGCCCGTCATTGCCGGGTTGATTTTTGTCCTTCTGTTCGGCTTGCATGGAACACTTGGTCCCCTGCTGCAATCTCTTGACATTAAAGTGATCTTTTCAATACCAGGGATTGTCATCGCCTCCATTTTCATCACCTTCCCATTCATTGCGCGCGAATTGATCCCGCTCATGCAAAGCCAGGGGACGTCTGAAGAAGAGGCCTCACTCACGCTGGGTGCAGGAGGGTTTAAGACATTTTGGTATGTGACGCTTCCCAATATAAAATGGGGACTTCTATATGGAGTCATCCTTTGCAATGCAAGGATAATCGGGGAATTTGGAGCTGTATCGGTCGTATCGGGCCATATACGGGGCATGACCAATACGATGCCGCTTCATATTGAAATCTTATACAATGAATATCAATTTTCGGCCGCATTTGCCGTTGCATCCCTGATGTCCATTTTTGCAATCATAACCTTGATCATTAAAAGCTTCATAGAGTGGAAAACAGACTTTAAATCAACCAAAGCGAGGTAGGAGGAATGAAATGAGTATCATCATTGAAAATGTTACAAAATATTACGGGTCCTATCAAGCACTTCGGAACATCGATTTGGAAATAAAAAGCGGTGAACTTGTAGCCCTACTTGGCCCTTCAGGATCAGGAAAAACGTCATTACTGCGTATCATCGCCGGTCTTGAACAAGCTGAGAACGGAAAGATCCTCTTTAATGAAGAGAATTACACGCATAAACATGTAAAAGATCGAAATGTGGGTTTCGTCTTTCAGCATTATGCCCTTTTTCGCAATATGACCATTTTTGATAATATTGCCTATGGATTAAAGGTCCGACCTAGAAAAATAAGGCCCAGTAAAGAAGTTATTGCACAAAAGGTTACCGAATTGCTTCAACTCGTCAAGCTGGAAGGATATAAAGATCGTTATCCATCGCAATTATCAGGCGGCCAGCGCCAGCGTGTCGCATTGGCAAGGGCACTTGCAGTTGAACCGAATATCCTCTTGCTTGATGAACCATTCGGGGCATTGGATGCCAAGGTTCGCAAAGAACTTCGGCGTTGGCTAAGAAGACTTCATGATGAATTCAATGTTACAAGTGTGTTCGTGACGCATGATCAGGAAGAGGCGATGGATGTTGCTGATCGGGTCGTAATCATGAATGAAGGGAAAATTGAACAGATTGGAACTCCGGAAGAAGTATATGATCACCCGGAAAATCCATTCGTTTATGATTTTCTCGGCAGTGTCAATCTTTTCAAGGGCAACGTTCACCAAGGGAAATTGGTAACTGGGAATGTGGAAATGAATGCCCCGGGCAGTGAAGATGGAGCGGGCACTGGTTATGTAAGGGCTCATAACTTTATCATAGAAAGAGAACCAACAGAAAAGGATTCGATCGCATCCATAATTGAGCACATTCATACAATTGGCCCCATCGTCCGGATAGAAGTCATTCGTCAGGATACAAACGAACCGCTGGAAATCGAACTGACGAAAGAACAATATTTGAATCTGGAAATAAGCAAAGGAGAAAGGGTATTCGTCCGACCAAAAGAATTGAAAGTTTTTGTCGACTTTATGGCTGGAATTTAAGGATGGGTCGAATATTGACGGAAAAACCGCTGATGAGCGGTTTTTTTTATGGGAATGCTAACGGACTTTCCGTATGAAGGGTAAATGAGCTGCAATCTGTTACAAATGGGCCTCCATGCATTCGAAAGTGGTGAGTTTTTACCTGCCAATAGTCCATGGTCCCTTGGTGCTAAACACTAGATAGAAAGTCTTGCATCAAAATACGAAGGTGATTATGTAAGATATTGGATGTTTTATCACGTGGAAACGTCGAATTTTTATGTTTAATGTTAAAATTGAAATATAATTGTAATATTGTTATTACGTATTTGACAAAATCTGATGATATACTACGACTTAGATGAAAACATAGTAGAGTTTAAGAAATGTATTTAATATTATCTCAACCTTAGAAGATTACATAAAGAGTAAAAAAAATAGAGAAGAGTTCCCAGCAATTTATTTTGACTAAGTATTTTTCATAGAGAAAAAGAAGTGGGTCGATGGAAATGCAAGGGGAGGAAAGCAGGGGAAATGAGTTTGAAGAAAAAACTTATCGTATTGAACACGACAATTATGCTTGGATTAGGAAGCGCTTTTGCCATACCGTCTGTAAAAGCTGAATCTATCACGGATATTCAATCACAACGTACAGGAATACAATCAGATATTTCAGAGGCAGAACAAGTTATTCAGCAATTGAAAAAAGAACAATCGAAAATGAATGCCCAAATTGCCCAGATCGAATCGGCAATGAAAGAAAATGACCAAAAAATCAAAGATACTAAACAAGAAATTAAAGACACCGAAAAAGACATAGATTCTTTAAAGAAAGAAATTAAAGCGTTGGAAGAAAGAATCGCAAAACGCGAGGAAGTCTTGAAAGAGCGCGCACTTTCTTTCCAAGAGAGCGGCGGGGACGTTGAGTACCTAGAAGTTGTTTTAGGTTCTAAAAGCTTTGGTGAATTCGTTAATCGTGTTGGAGCGGTAGCCACTATCGTGGAAGCTGACCAACAGATTCTTAGCGAGCAGGAAGCGGATAAAGCTGACTTAGAAAAAAAACAAGCGACCGTTGAGAAAAAATTGCAAAGCCTTAAGGATATGGAAGTAGAGCTTAAAGGCATGCAATCGCAAATTAAAGATCAAAAAGCTGAAACTGTTAACATGAAGGCTAAGATTGAAAAGAAGGAATCGGAAACAGAAGCACTAAAACAATCTTTAGAGAATAAAGATGCCGGTTTAGAAGCACAAATTGCATCCATCCGTGAAAATATCAAAAAAGAGGAAGAACGTAAAGCAGCAGAGAAAGCAGATCTTGACCGTGCTGCTGAAGAAGTGAGTACTTCAAATTCTTCCAGTGAAGAATCATCAAGCTCTTCTAACGAAGAATCATCAAGTTCTTCTAAAGGCGAAGCTTCGGCAAAAAGCTCATCTAAAGGTGAATCATCTTCAAATTCATCTAAAAACAGTTCTGCTGCTAAACCTGCAGCCAGTAAAACTGAAACATCAAGCAAGCCAAGCAGTGCAAATACAGGCTCTGCCATTACAGCAGGTTATAAATATATCGGTAACTCCACATATAAATTTGGTGGCGGAAGAACGGCATCCGATATTGCTAACGGTCTTTTCGATTGTTCAGGATTCGTTGCATGGGCTTATAAACAAGCTGGTGTTAACCTTCCAGCAAGTACGGATGCATTGAAAAATGCAGGACGTCAAGTATCTAAGAGCCAAATACAACCTGGAGATTTAGTGTTCTTCAATACCTATAAAACTGATGGGCATGTCGGTATTTATGTCGGCGGCGGCAAATTTATCGGTTCCCAAAGTTCAACAGGTGTTGCAATCGCCAATATGGAAAGCGGATATTGGGCAGGTGTATTCAACGGCCGTGTCGTTCGTGTAAACTAATAGTTCAATAATAAGCAGGGGAGAAAATGCCCCTGCTTATTTTTTTGAAAAAAAATCGAAAAAAATGAAACTTATTTTGAATTTCAACGTAAATACTATAAGATAAAACAAGGATAGGTGATGTGGACTTCAGTAACTCTGGGAAAACATATAAAGAAACATCATTCCATACTATAAACGGAGGCAAAAAAACATGATGAAAAAATTTATGGCTGCATTACTTACAATTACACTAGCATTCTCGCCAGTCGGCACTTACGTATTCCAGGATCATGCGGAATCAGTCGATGCAAGGGGTTACAAGTCAGGCAAAAGAAGCTTTAACAGCAACAACAATAATAATTCGAATTTCCAAAATAAAGAAACGAAGAAGTCCGATGCTACTACTGCCAATAAAGCTAAGAGTGGAAACACATTCGCAAAAGGCGGCTTAATGAAAGGAATTATGCTAGGTGGACTGGCTGGTTTACTTTTTGGAAGCCTATTCGCCAATATGGGAATGCTTGGTTCTATACTTGGTCTATTAATCAACGTGTTGGCGGTTGTGGTATTAATCGTTGTAATCCGTAAGATATTCACATATTTCAAAGATAAGAAGAAGAAAGAGGATACAAACCCATGGAGAGGCTAAAGATATCCGAACAAGATATCATCAATGCGGTTTGTGTTTACATTGCCCGTAAAAAGCAGGTACAGCCCAATGAGGTGGAAGTCGAGTTAATGTATGATGATGATTATGGCTTTTCGGCGGAAGCGTTTGTCGATGGCCGGAAACAAGTGTTAATTACCATCAACTTGATAGAAGCGCTTCGCTTATGGCTAGATGAATATATGAATAAAGATCCATACTCGGGTATTGAACTTGTTTTGGATGATGAAGAAGGCATAGTGGCTTTAGTAAGTGAAAGTAATAGATAAGTAAAAAGGATGCCGTAACGGCATCCTTTTTTTATTTAATGAGGTACAACTTGATCGGGCGAAGGAAAAAGATAAAAGAGAAATAGAAAAATAGTAAAGCAAACAAAGCAAAATGCTAGATTACCAACACATTTGTTAAATACAGATAGATTATAACGAATTATATTTTCCATTTGTTGCAAAAAATGGTCTGCGGAAGTAGGATGGATATATGTTCAAGTCAAAGGAGGAGAATAAGTGACAGGTTACATAGAAGATATCACTTTTTTAAATGAAAAGGCCATAAAGTTCGGCAATGAAAAAGTGGAAGCGATACTTGCGCCATCTTTAGGAAGCAATCTGCTTTCGCTTAAGTACAAGCATAAGGATATTGAGGTGCTGCGAACTCCGGTTAGTCTGGAAGAGTATAAAAAAGCTCCCATTTTATACGGAATGCCTATCCTGTTTCCTCCTAATCGGATTGAAGGTGGTCAATTTACATATAAGGGGACTGAGTATAGGTTTCCGGTCAATGAAAGGGGAAAATTCAATCATATACATGGTTTTTTACATGACAAGCCTTGGCAAGTCTGCAAAAAGGAAGTGAACGGGAAAGAAATCGTCATTAATACTGAATTTTCAAGCAGTGAATTTGATCTAAAAGATAGCTTTCCACAAGATATCACTGTGAATATGTCTTTATCTTTAAGGGCTGAAACATTGGATATAAAATTGGAAATCACCAACAAGGGCATTGAACCCTTTCCGTGGGGGGCAGGCTATCATACTGTATTCAATTTTCCATTTGGACCAGGGGGGAAATTGGAGGATTGCAGAATATCTCTTCCCGTCAATAAACATTGGGAGTTGAATGAAAGGTCATTGCCCACTGGTGCAATTCATGAAACGGCCGATACAATGGAAATCCAAAACGGCTTTAGCTTGGAGGGCCGGCTGTTTGATGACCTATTTGGCTATGATGAGGAAAGAGCCCTCGAAAACGAGTGCATTCTCACTGACCAAGAGGCTGGCATACATGTCATCTATCATGCCGATCAACATTTTATGTTTTGGGTATTATTCAACCAGGAGGGGTTCGTCTGTCCTGAACCATATACATGGGTAACGAATGCTCCTAATTTGGATTTGTCAGCAAAATTGACCGGATTGAGGGAGTTAAGATCTGGTGAAACTGTTCAGCTGAGAACTAGATTGGCAATAAAGGATATATAAAAAAACACCTTGGCACTTATTTGTGCCAAGGTGTTTAAGGTTATGCTTTTTTTCTCATCCAGAGTGGGTATAGGACGATTCCGAATACATATAAGGCAATGCCAAGTATGAATGTATTCATATCGGCTGTACCTGTCTTGATGACCCAGATCGAGTAGATTAACGCCAGGATGGTGATAATTCCATCACGTACCCTTGAGCCTTTCATGATGTCATAGGTTTCCCCAGTCATGACCAGTTTCAATTGATACAGAACGGATGCAAGATACGGAATCAAGTAAGCGAGTGTAGCGACGATCATCGAAAATTTATAAGCCTCTAAAATCGTACCCGAAATAGTGGAGAATAAGAATATCTGTGTCATGATATTTGTTATTGTCATAGAACGGACGGGTGTGCCATTTTTGTTTGCTTTCGCAAAATAGGCCGGAAACAAATCCGATTTCGCTGCCTGGTAAGGAACTTCTGAGGCAACGACAATCCATCCGATTGTCGATCCCAATAAGGAAATGACGGCAAGAGCAGCCATTATATAAGTGCCGCTTGAACCAACTACCGCTTGTAGTGCGTCAACAAGCGGTTTTTGTGATATTTTCAACTCGTCTTGTGATATGGCACCCATCGTCAATAAAGTAATGCCGATATAAATGGCAACAGCGATAAGTAAACCAAAAATCGTCGCTTTCTTTACATCATTTTGTGACTTGGCACGGTTTGAAAGCATGACGGCAGCTTCGATACCGATGAAGGCCCATAATGTTGAAATTGCAGCTGCATTCACTTGATCACCTAAAGAGACGGCTGAACCCGCCTTATCATAAAATTCAGCTCCGTTTCCTAGATTGGAAGTGTCGAAGATGAATATTGTGATAATGATGAAAAATAAGAATCCAAGCACTTTGGTAACTGTAGCAAAAAGATTCATTTTCCCAGCACTGTTAAAACTTCTTACCAAGATTGCCTGAATCCCCCAAAGGGCAATGGAACATACCGCAAACGTTAATGCTTTACCTAGTTCAAGTTGAAACGAACCCGCTGTATAAATCACTTTCGTACTATGCATCACCGGGAAAAACGTTGATAGGTAACCAGCAAATGAGATGATGACAGAAGCTGTCGCAGCCCAATTCGCAGCCCAATAGCCCCAAGCCATGCTATACCCTGAAACCCTTCCTTTAGCAGGAGATTTAAATAATGATTGGGCATAACTTTGCGGTCCAGCCTTCAAATCCGGTTTCCGGACTGCCAGGTTACCAAACACTAAAGCTATTAGAAAAACTCCCAGTCCAGTAACAATCCATGCCAATGTCGCCCCTAATGGACTGGATACCTGTGCTAATTGAGCAGGGAGCATAAAAATTCCGCCGCCGACCATATTTCCAATTACGAATGTGGTCAAAATCAATAAACCCCATTTTTTATTTACCATTTATATCGAACCTTTCTTATATACAATATGTGTGTTTATACCGACAACTTATACTAAAATAGTATATCTCAAATAGTTTAGTTTGGTAAAGTGGTAAATAAGTAAAATGTAAAACGCAGACTAATCAGAAAATTTAAACGCAATATTGACAATGGGAGAAAAATGGATTATATTAGTAAATACCAAGTTAGTTGGTAAGAATAATATGGTTTGTTGCTTGAATCGTATTTTTCTATAAGATAAGCATCCCGAATATTGCCGATTAGTCAACTAAAGGCACCCTTACATCTAATCTAATTAGATGGCGGGTGCCTTTTATTTATAGTGAGGGGAGGGGAATATGGAGTTCCTATTAACTGGTTATTCTTATTCGGAAAGTAAAGTGATGAGGATATGATAGGTAAACCAAGTTCCTCAAGAAAACATTGAAAGTGGGAAGCACCTGCGCTTTTCATGAGATCACTTTTAACATTAGGCATGAAACGAAGCTTTATTACCAGTAGTGAAGGGGAGAGATATTATGGAAAAGAAAGAAGAATTGAAAATCATGCATATCATTTCAAGCTTGGAAGATCTGCAATATGGATCAGTTTTAATAACCGTACATGATGGTAAAATCACACAGGTGGATACAACCGAGAAGAAACGATTCCCATTAGCGAAGAGCCGGGCAGTTAATGCCAGATGAATAATAGTTATTGAGGGAGCTTTCGATATGAAGGCTCTTAAACTGTAGACAAAATCGATAATAATTAAGATTGCCTACGTTTTTTTTGAGGGAGTGTAAAATATGATCGTTGATTTCCTCTCCAGGCACTCGCTTTCCGCGGGCGGTCCGGGAGCCTCCTCGGCGCTCTTGGCGCCTGTGGGGTCTCCCTTGGACGCGCTTTTCCCGCAGGAGTCTCACACCCTCCGTTCCAATCAACTAGTTTAAAAATCCAGACGGACCCCCTTTTGTAAATAAACTCGGAGCTTTCGATATAAAGGCTCTTTTTTTTATACAATAATTTATTCAATTTGGAATTTATAAGAAGATTGTACTGCTTTTAACATGGTAGAATAAGTTAGGGTATAAGGTATTTTTTTTAAGGGATTAAATGATATATAAGGGAGGAACAGGGGATAGATGACCTTACAGACTATAGAACATGATATCTTGGCATTAGTTGAAACATTTAATGGGAGAATCGCATATAAAATTGAAAATGGTCTTGGGGACACGATTGGATATCACGAGAATGAATCCTTTCAATCAGCGAGTTTAATCAAAATACCAATGATCATCGAAGGTTATCGTCAAAGTGAACAAAAGAAAATCTATTTGAACCAACCAGTGACCATCCCGCCTAATGAAGTGACTGGGGGTTCCGGGGTCCTGCATGTCTTATCGAACAAGGTATTTTTAACCGTAGAGGATTTATTGACATTGATGATAACCGTTTCCGACAATACATCCACGAATATGATGATGAACCTGCTGGGCTTTGAGGAAATCAATCAATGCATCAAGGAACTTGGTTTGAAAAATACTGTCCTTGAACGAAAAATGCAGGATTTTAAGGCACTAAAAGAAGGGCGCGACAATACCATATCGGCGGAAGATACGATTACCTGCTTAAAAGCCATACATACAGGCAACTTTTTAACGAAAGAAAGCCAGGAAAGAATCTTGCGTGTATTTGACAATCAGCAATTAAGGGATAAACTTCCATCACTGATGGGCAGAGGGGTCAAGGTCGCAAGCAAAACGGGCGGAATTCGGGGAGTTGCCCATGATTGTGCAATCATTCGGTCAGAAACACAAACTGTTTATGCTGCAGTTCTTACTGAAGATATGAAATCAGAGGAAGAAAGCCGTCAAGTAATCAGTAAAATTGGAAAACTGATATATGATGATATGGTTGCAGAATAAGCTGTTGAATTCAATATTTTTGGAAGAGCGGGAAGTCCTTCATGATTTCCCGCTCTTCGATCTTAGTTATGAGGGAGTTAGTGGGAAAGCATGTTATATAAGGAAAAGAAAAAGAAGCGGGGGAAAACTTTAAAGAAATTTTGTGTAATTAGCGTTATTGCAGTACTGGGGTATTTTGGTTTTTTGCACATGAAAATTCAAGAAACCATTCACCAGCAAATTCCGGAACATGCCGATTATCTCATTATTCCTGGAGCAAGGGTCAAAGGTTCGGTGCCATCATTATCCTTACAATACAGGATAGATAAAGCTGCAGAATATTTATCGGCTAATAAACAGACAGTGGCCATTGTATCTGGCGGCAAAGGACCGGGAGAAGAAATATCGGAAGCAAAAGCAATGCAACAGGGACTAATCGCCCATGGAATTGAAGAGGCACGCATCATGATGGAAGACAAATCTACAACAACTCAGGAAAATATTGTTTTCTCAAAAGAACTCATTCCTGATACAGCAGCTCCAGGATTGATCGTTAGTAATGACTTTCATATCTACCGGGCAGTCGAAATAGCAAAAAGAGAAGGCTTGGACATAAAAGGAATGCCGGCAAAGACACCAAAAGTGTCACTATTGAAATCATATACCCGTGAATATCTGGCAATTACCAAATACTATTTGACCGAGTTGATTGGGAGGTAAATTGGAATTCTTTTAAAGATGTGTGGTGCTTTCATTATTCGACTTCCACGACAACATTAGGAACTTCCCAAAAATCTTTCTCTTGATATAGCTCCTTTAGTGTTTTATAAACGGGATACCCGGTATGGGAAATCTCGACTCGTTCATCAGCATCCACTTCTTCCACATCTATATCATCAACAAAACCAAGTTGATCATCGATTTCCATTAAATAATACCCGAGTGCCTCATACCCGCTATAGGCTACAATAACCTTACTGTCAAAACCGCTATTAGAAACTTTGTAATATTTCATTGAGTGGCCTCCTTGTTGATCATTCTTAAAAATGAAAATCGTACGGTTTCTTATTACTCTGATATACCCATTAATTACTATCTGAATCATTAAATTGGATAAATAAAGAAAATAGCAAGTCAAAAAGAATGTGAAGCCAACTTAAAATATCACTCGAAAATTTGCTATCTGCATCAATTCATGTTAATCTAATAAAGAATTGTTTTTGGTTGTGGAAGAGGATACTCGTTATTTTCCAAATGATTAAAAATAGTAATACAATGTGTGTTATGCACTAGGAGGCAACAACAATGGAACAAGGTACAGTTAAATGGTTTAATGCAGAAAAAGGTTTTGGATTTATCGAACGCGAAAACGGAGACGATGTATTCGTACATTTCTCAGCTATCCAAAGCGAAGGCTTCAAATCTTTAGACGAAGGTCAAAAAGTAACTTTCGAAGTTGAGCAAGGTGCACGTGGAGCTCAAGCTGCTAACGTTCAAAAAGCTTAATTTTAAAATTAAATCGTAACCTATATGAACAGGCTTCCTCGGGAGTCTGTTTTTTATTGTGCTAAAAAATGAAAGCAAAAAAAATCCCACTCTGACTGAGTAGGTTTTTAGTGACTTGTCATTAAGCTTTTTTTAATTCTTCCTCAAAGAAAAAAGTAGTCGGATGTTCTTTAACAGTATAAGAATATCTTTTCATGTTTTTTACATATGCCCATTTATTAATGGTTACTGATTCATTAGTATCCTGAATAGTTACTGTTTCACCAGTATTATACTTATTGCTTTTCAATTTAGCCACCCTCTTTAATAATAGTATAACATATTTGGCAGTGAAAGATGTGTTCAAGATATTCCAATGATAAAAAGGGGCATGCCATGTCATTCAGTTTGCTGGACAAAAGCTAAAAGCCTAATGGTGATTGTTTAACTGTGAATGAAAAAACAGCCACATGTTCCCTAATATTACAGGATTCACGTGGCTATGATCAGAAGGTTTTCAAGTGATGACGCTTAATGCCGATTAATTAAAAAGCCCAATCCCCATTACGGAAAACAGGTTCTGAAGTGCCGTCCTGTTTGATGCCGTCGATGTAGGCTGGAAACGTTGATATATAAGGGTTTTGTAGTTTTTGAATAAAAGGATAAAAATGGATTGTAAAAAAACTACTTTTCTGTGACCACATGTGACCACTGCGTGACCAGAGAAAGTACAGTTATAATCAGCCTAAACAGTTAATAAAGTTCCCTTACAAATAAGCCTCTCCCAAACTTAGAGAGAGGCTTATTTGTATTCCTTATTAATTTGGAATACAAATAAATAGTATGGAATCATTGTGTTTCTTGATCGGGGGTGATTTTCACCAAAACCATGGTCTCATTTTTATATTTAATGAGTAGCACTTCCACTCCCACACTCAAAGTGCTATTTGTGATGATAAGCGTATTAGAGTTCTGTTCTCTAGCCTCTGAAACTTCGTTGCTCCGCTCCTTACATTCAAAAGTGGAACATCAAAACACCTTTTGCATTTAAGAAAGGGTTTTGATACTATTTACCTCCAGCACTTTATGACAATGAAAAGCCCCATGCTACCTTAATTGATAACATGGGTAAATGATTATGTATTATGCTAGTTTTTCTTCTCCTTCAACATCTTGAATTATTTTAAGTGCTTCTATATAACTTGATGCATATGTATGATTAAGTTTTTCTGTAACTGTATTACAAATCAATTCTTCATCAATAACATCAATTCCATCAAATGCTGTCATACTTCACATTCATGTCTTCTCAATGGATTCCTTACCTGTACAAGTTATAGTTACTGTAACCAATTAATTGTAATGGGTTCTCAGGAGATTGTTGTTTTTGGAATTTTGATGTAATTTTAACAGGCAATTGACGAGCTGTGCTTGGTACCTCATTCTAATTTGGAGATATGTAATTTTATGCATTTTAAAAACTCTCTGGTTGCAAAAGAAAAATGTTTTTTCTTTGATCGTACCCATCCGAAGGATCGGCGGTTGGAATCGAAATTTTTTAAAGGTATTGGGATAATTTCTCCACTTTTAACATAATGATCATCTTTTAGTGCTATATCCATCAAAAAGCTAATCGCCAATTCTTCTGAAACGGCTTTTTTGATGACTTCAGTATTGTTTGAAGTAAATAAAATATTCATGGGGCCGTATCTATTCATAAATAGAGAAATGGAATCTTTCCATCTTCCCCCATCATACATAACTACTGTTTCGTTGATTAATTCCTCAGGAGTTAAATAGTCACTGAATGCCAATGGAGAATGCTTATTAACACATACCATTATTTCCCCTTCTAATAGTGTTTCGAAAACTAACTCTTCATGAGCATCCCAATCAATTTCATCGATCATCGCTAATCCAAAGTCAATCTTACCTTTTAAAACATCTTCAATAATTTTTGGTGATTTTTTTTCCGTCATGACAATACGGAAGTTGGGATAGTCTTTTTTGAAGTTTGATAATGATTTGAGTAAAATTGGCGTGAAGAAGCTGGCGCTGGCAGATAGATGTATTTCTCCATTTATTAAGGATGTTTGCGCTTGCGATTCTTCTTGTATTTCATGTAGTTTAACTACAATTTCATACGCTTTTTTTATGATGTTTTTGCCTTCAGCTGTCGGTATAGCGCCTAACCGTGAACGTGTAAACAAATTAATTCCTAATTCTTGTTCTAAATTGGTAATAGCCTTACTAATTGTAGACTGAGAAACATGAAGATTTTGTGCAGCGATGGAAATAGAACGTGTTTTAGTCACTTCAACAATATATTTTAATTGTTCAATATGCATAAATTTTTACTCCTTTATATGAATTTCCTTCAAGTAAATATGATATATAGCCATTTTACATTATTTATAACCATATATAAAATAGATTTAGAATATTAAAATTATTCAATCTATAATTGGGATCGGTTAAAAAAACAGTTGAAAGCGTTTTCGGTTCCTCTGAAACTTAAGAATGAAAGGAGTAAAAGTATGCAGGATGTACAAAGCGAGAATGAAGAGAGTTTACGAGATAAGCTGCTTTATTTCATTTACAACGAGTTGTTGCCGTTTGAGAGAGAAAACGAAATTGACTCAGAAAAAGAAATTCCGATGGAACATATCCAGTGGGTAAGAAAGAGATCTAAGGAGTTAGGGTTTTACGGAATCAGCCTTCCTAAAGAATTAGGAGGACAATTACTTAATCTGAAAGGGCTATGTGTCTTGAAGGAGGAATTGACAAAATCCGGTGCGGTTCTTTGGGGGCACATATTAGGTGAAATTGGAGGACCTTTGCGAATCGGTAAAATGTTAAAGGTATTTTCCCCGGAACAAAGAGAAAAGTATGTAATGCCTGTTATCAATGCAGAAGCGGGATGTTGTTTTGCGTTGTCTGAACCCGAGGCGGGATCAGATGCTAAAGCAATTCAAACGACGGCAGTACGAGACGGTGATGACTACATTTTACAGGGTAAAAAGCATTTTATTAGCGCAGCCCCTTATGCAGATTGGGCCATTGTGATTGCCAAAGAGATCGTTGAGGAAGGCGGTGAAAGAGTTACCGCGTTTATTGTGGAGAAAAAATTGC
Source organism: Peribacillus frigoritolerans (assembly GCF_040250305.1). Taxonomy (NCBI): domain Bacteria; kingdom Bacillati; phylum Bacillota; class Bacilli; order Caryophanales; family Bacillaceae; genus Peribacillus; species Peribacillus frigoritolerans. The sequence continues at coordinate 1,505,363 of NZ_CP158190.1, forward strand.
AGGGAAAGTCAGGTTTTGAATTAGGGGAAATTCAAGTACCGATTTCCGGAGAACGGAGTACAGCGGAGCTTATCTTTAATCATTGTCGAGTCCCATCTTCCAATATTCTCGGTGAACCGGGCAAGGGTTTGTTGCTGGGACTCAGCAGGATAAATGAAAACCGAGCCTCGTGGGGGGCTACCTACCTCGGCGTGGCTCAGCGGCTTCTAAACTTATCCATTGAGCATGCCAAGCATCGGGTTCAGTTCGGTCGACCGATTGGGGAATTTCAAGCAATTCAACATATGTTAGCGGAGATGGCGACTGAAATTTACGCCGCACGTAGCATGCTCTACGATGTAATCGAAAAGATTGATAACGGTGAAGATGTGAAAGGGGCTTCATCCATGGTTAAAGTTTTTTCCTCAGAGGTCGCCAATCGAGTTGCAGATAAAGCCGTTCAAATCTTTGGCGGGCAAGGGTTAATGAAAGGGCACCCAGTCGAGAAAATGTATAGAGACGTACGGATGTTTAGGATTCTAACTGGTACATCCGAAATTCAGAAAAACACTATTGCCAAAGAATTGCTGAAGAAATAAGAGAAGAAGGTGTGAGTATTTTGTCTGAATATCAAAAAAAAATTAAAGTGCTAGATTTAACTCGTTTATTACCTGGACCTTATTGCACGATGCTGCTAGGCGATTTGGGAATGGATGTGATTAAAATTGAAGACACGGAACATGGCGATGCAACTAGAAAATCAGCCTCATTGTTCAACATCCTTAATCGAAATAAGAAATCGGTTGCCCTTGATTTAAAACACCCGAAGGGAAGAGAACTATTTCTTACACTTTCTCAAGAAGCGGATGTCATCGTAGAAGGATTCCGCCCGGGGGTGATGAATCGTTTGGGGCTTGGCTATAAAGACATTAAAGCGGTAAATCCGCGTATCATCTATTGCTCGTTATCTGGTTTTGGGCAAACGGGACCGTATAAAGATCGTCCGGGACATGATTTGAACTATTTAGCCATGGCCGGAATGGTTGGTATTCCATCCCAAATGGAGTTCCCTACGGGGAGACCTGCGACCCGGGTTTCTGACTTTGCAGGCGGTCTTATGGCTGCTCTTTCTATTCTTAGTGCACTACATGAATTACAAAGTTCGAAGGTAGGTCGGTATATAGATGTGGCTATGACTGATGTCATGGCTTCATGGGTCGGAATGTTCCTTCCTTACTTGGTAAAGGATGGGGCTGTGCTATCCAAAGAAGAGTTTCATTTGGTGATGCCAGGAAATGATATGTATGAAACGAAGGACAAGCAATGGCTAACTCTTGGGATGAATGAAGATAAATTTTGGAGAAACCTGATAGAATCCCTTCAGGAAGAGTTTCCAAGTATAGCCATTGACCAATGGAAAAATCCAATAATAAGAATGAAAAAAAAGGTGGAACTCCATTTTCTCTTGAAAGGGATCTTTCTATCAAAACCATTACATTACTGGGAAAGTCTCTTAACTGTAAACGATATTCCTTGGGCGCCCGTCCAAAATGCGAATGATGTGTTCAATAACAGGCATTTCAGAGAACGGGGTATTATCGGGGAGATGGTCAACCCTGAAACGGGCGATTTAGAATACCAAGTGGGGTTTCCCGCACTTTTCTCAACCAGGCTTGACGTGTATCGTAACACTGCCCCGCAGTTGGGACAGCATACTGAGGAAATACTCGGGAATTTAGGCTACCAAAAAGAATTTATACATGATTTAGTCGCTAAAAATATTACGAAAATCAAAAGTTAATTTCAATTTATCATTTTCGAATTTTAATAGGAAGGGGTATTTTATATGGATAATTTAACTTATCAGGCTTTTCTGTTCAATGGAATAAACAAATTTGATTACCAGCCTGCACTTACTTGCATAGAAACAAACGAGACCATCACTTATAAGGAATTGCGGGATAGAGTAGATACGGTAGCCAACCAGTTGATTCGGCTAGGCGTGAAAATTGGAACCCATGTTGCTGTTATAGTCCCAAATAGCATTGAAAATGTCATATATAATCTTGGTGTAAGTCGATGTGGGGCAACCGTAATTCCTTTAAATGATAAGCTGGGGGTTAGAGAGAGCGAGTTTATCTTGAGAAATGCCGAGCCCCAAGTGGTAATTATGGCAACCCAGAAACATGTAGAGACTGTGCATGACTATCTTAAAGAGGCAGATAAAAACAGCGTGACTGTTATTGGTCTTTCGGGTTTCGGTGTCGAATATCCCGATGAGTTCCATTCTGTTGATTTGGGTGATACAAAAGGCAATATGGAATTTCCCGTCGCCTCGTTGGATGATTTAGCAACAATATCATATACTGGTGGCACAACAGGCACACCTAAAGGAGTCATGCATTCACAACAGGGTTTTGGAGCCTCGATCATGGCTTCGTGCATGGAATATCCGTACGATGATCAAGACAAGGTTTTGTTTTGTACACCGCTTATTCATTCGGCAGGTGTGCTGCTTCAGAGGTCATTGGTATCCGGCTGTCATGTCTACATCATGCGGTCTTTTAATCCCGAGGTTTTTTTACAGACTGTACAAAAAGCACGTATTACCAGTACTTTTATTGTTCCGACAATTATTTACCGATTGATTGAAGAGGCTAAGAAAAAAGCCTACGAGGTGAGCTCGTTGCGAAACATCAATTATGGTTCATCCCCTATCTCTACAGAACGTCTAAAAGAAGCGTTTGAAATCTTTGGACCTATTTTTAGGCAGCAGTATGGGATGACAGAATGCAGTATCTTGATTGCAAGACTTACAAAAAGCGATCATATCTGGGCGTACGAAAACAACCCTGAAGTGTTAAAAAGCTGCGGAAAGCCGTGTATGTTTACCCAAGTTCGCCTGATTGACAACAATGGAAATGACGTGAAGCCTCTTCAGCCAGGGGAAATTGCTGTCAAAATCCCTTCTGTCTCAGTCGGCTATTACAAAAGACCCGATCTTACCCAAGAGGCATTCCGTGATGGTTGGTTCTATACGGGAGATATCGGAAAACTAGATAAATACGGTTTTCTTCATATAATTGAACGAAAAAAAGATATGATCATTTCTGGTGGTTTAAATGTATATCCCGCTGAAGTGGAAAGGATTATTAACCAGCACCCTGCTGTATCAATGAGTGCATGTATTGGCATACCACATGCTGATTGGGGAGAAGCGGTCTGTATATTTGCAGTGCTTCGTAAAGGGGAAACGTGTTCCAAGGAAGAGTTAATTCAGTTCTGCAAAGAACGTACTTCTAACTATATGGTTCCTAAAGAAATATATATTGAGACATCATTACCACTAACATCAGTAGGTAAGATAGATAAAAAAGAGTTGAAAAAACCTTTTTGGGAAGGTACGACACGCGTTGTAAATTAGAAGGCTTCAATTGTTAGAGGATAAGTTATATGTTCTCTAACAAGAATTAGAAAGCGCTTTCAATATATTATTTACTTTACAATGAAATGAAAGCTTTTCCACCGCCTGTTTTTGAATCGGATAAGTATAGTAATAATTACTGCTTAACCTATATTTATTGTAATGAGATTTGTAACACAAATGGGGAGGATTATGTCGATACTTCAAAAAGGAGCGAATTGAATGAAAGCTTATGCGACCGATAAAAAGCGTAAAACCATCATTATCATTCTTCTATTTATAGTAGCGACAATAAGTTTCATTGATAAAGCGGCGATTAACGTAGCAATTATTCCAATTCAGAAGGACCTGCAGCTTAACTCTTTTGAATCAGGTTTGATATTAAGTGTTTTTTTTATCGGCTACGCCCTTATGCATCCATTAGGAGGATGGCTTACAGATAAATACGGATCACGAAAAATATTAATTCTTTCAATCTTAGGTTTCTCGGTTTTTACTGCTTTTACGAGTTTTGCTTGGTCATTTGCATCACTATTTTTGTTTCGTTTCCTGTTTGGTATTGGGGAAGGTGGTATTTTTCCTGCCAGCATACGATCTATTTCCGAAAACTTTCCCGATAAAGAAAGGGGGAGAGCAACTTCTTTTTATCTATCTGCACAAACGTTCGGTGGTGCGCTAGGTTCAGTCGTTATAGGGGCTTTGGTAGTTTCCCTCGGGTGGAGATGGATGTTTGTCAGCATTGGTATAATAGGTGTTTTGATAGCATGGGTAGTTTGGGTTTATCTAAAATCTCCGGTAGATATACAAATAAATAACGAGAAGCAAAGTCAAAAGAAAGTTTCTTATAAAAAGGTATTTAATACAAAAAATTTTTGGAAGATATTCTGTACTAAATTTTTTTCAAATATAGTGAACTGGGGTATAGTTTCCTGGATGCCTTCTTATTGGGTAAGTAAAGGTTTAGACTTGGTGTCAGCAAGTGCCTTGATGGCCATACCGTTCCTTACCTCCTTTCTTATGTTTAATGTTAGTGGCTGGATTTTAGATAAATATATGGCTGGAAGAGAAAAATACCTGACAGCAGCAGGATCAATATTTTCTGCCCTCTTTCTTTATTTGATGTTTAATGCAACGTCTGTTTCACTTGGGATTGTTTATATGACCCTAAATGCTATTTCAATCGCGTTTATCGGAACGTCACTATACACAATGGTCATTAAATACTCAGCAAAGGAATTAACTGGTTCTGTGACAGGGTTAGTCAGTTTTGGCGGACAAATTTCCGGTGGTATCTCTCCAGCCGTAATTGGGTTCGTTCTTACTGTATTCAACGGTTCTTACAATGCTGCATCCTGGTTTTTAATCGCTGCTGCATTGACAGGGGCATTTACGTCACTAACGATTAAAAACAACGTTATAGAAACAACAGAAAATGAGCTTAAAGAGCATTCTTTTTAACTTAAATAGAAAAGCAGGAGGGATTGTAATGAAGTCCATTACAAAGAATGAAATCAAAGTTTTTCCACCACTTACAGAGGATATCGTTACGAAGGATAATTGGTTTACTTCAAAAAAAAATTTGCAACGGTATTGTCATAGTGGTGAACTGAGTCCCGGTCGTATTATATGGAGAGGAAACCAAAAGCCCACCCAATTATCATATGCTAAAGACCAATTAAATCTAGAAAAAATAAACAATAAGAATGGGGAAAGTGTTTTAGCCGATCTTGAGAGAACTGACACAGATGCTTTTTTAGTGATGCATAATGGAAAAGTTTTGTATGAGAACTATTTTAACGGATATAAATCTTATCAGCTTCATGCAATGAACTCTGCTACAAAATCTTTTGTAGGCTTGATTGTTAGTTTGCTTGCTGATGAAGGATTACTAGATACAAATAAAAAATCTTCCTTCTATATACCTGAGTTAGACGGAACAGGACTTGGTGATGGAACAGTTCAGCAATTGCTTGATATGCAAGTTCCTGTGAGATATTTGGAAGCCGACCCGCCATTGGGAATAGGCCGTAGGACACCGATTTTTATGGCAACAGGTTCAATTCCCAAACCTGATAACTACGATGGACCCGAAAACCTATACGAATTTATGTTGTCGAGCAAAAAAGATAAAATACCCGGTACTGCATTTTATTATGAAAGTGGACAAACAGAAGCATTGGGATGGATTGTCAAACGCTTGACAGGGAAAAACTTGGCAGAATTAATTCAAGAAATAATCTGGTCTAAACTGGGGGCAGAAGAAAACGCATTAATGCAATTGGATCTAATCGGTACGGATATTGCCAGCGGCGGTATGCGGGCTACATTGCGTGATTTGGCACGATTTGGTGAAATGATGCTTAACGATGGTTACTACAATGGCCAACAAATCATTCCGGAACATATTATAAGGGAAATTAAAAATGGTGGTAACCGAAAATATCTTGCGGAAAGTAATCATAGTCATCTTTCAGGATTCTCTTATCATAATCAATGGTGGGTTAGTCATGATCAATTCGGTGGATATTCAGCCCGTGGGAAGTTTGACCAGCGAATATACATTGCACCAAAAGCTGATACAGTGATTGTAAAATTATCTTCTTATCTGTCTCCTAGTTCAAAAGAGACAAATGCTTTTCAAGCGATAATAGAGTATTTAGAAAAACAATAAAAATAAAAGAAGTCGGGCGTGATGTTTTGAAGAATATGATAGCAGAGGGAACATTCAGATCTTTTATGAACTACAAAGAATGAAAATTTGATTTATCAGAAGTGTCATTATACAACTTATTTGAAGAGTTCTACTAAATGGGAGAACAAGAATAATAAACCTCATTTAGATAAAATACGAGGAATACGACCCAAAATCGTGTTCCTCAATAAATATTAGAAGGAAACGCTTTTATATGAGCGTTTCTTTTTTGAGTTTTAACTTGTTTGTGTAGAGAAATACATAAAGCTTGAAATAGTAGCACTTCTTAATATTTGATAAAATGTATATAAGGGACTTATTTTCTGTTGGGAAATCTAGGAGGTTCTTAACAGTGAAAGGCAGTATCATGAAAGACAAGAAAACAGGTAAGTATTTTTATGTAATCGATATGGGGATTGACCCATTAACAGGGAAACGAACAAAAAAAAAGAAGAGGGGAATAATAAGAAGGAAGCGGAGCATGCTCTTAGTGAGTTTCTAAATGATGTTAGACTGGGTAACTATGTTGAACCAGATAATATGACTCTAGGTGATTTCATTCAAGACTAGTTGAAGGAAATGAAATTGAATGTAGCGGTAAGTACTTATCAAAACTATATTAGTTTTAATAAGTGTCATATTAATCCCAGACTAGGTTATTTTTAAATGCAAAAAATTGAACCTTTGATAGTCCAAAGATTTATTTATGATTTGGTAGAAGAAACTGCTTTAAGTTCTAATACGTTAAGAAAATTATTGATATGTTGAAGGTTGTTTTTAGAAAGGCTGTTAGTTTAAAGGTAGTAAATGAAAATCCAGTTTTAAATGTAACGTTACCAAAGAGAAACAATCTTGAAATGACCGCTTGGGATACTGCACAGGTGGAATACTTCATACAGCACTCAAAGAAGCATCGATTTTATACGGTCTATTTAATTGCGTTATTAACTGGTATGAGAAAAGGTGAAATAACTGGATTGCGTTGGAAGGATATTGATTTTGAACAAAAAATCATCTATATCAGACAAATCTATGATATAAACGCAAAGCAGTTCAAAGTTGGGGCTAAAACAAATGCTGGTGTCCGTTCGATTCATATTCCTGACGTGTTGATAGAACAACTGAAAAGGGAGAGACTCGTTGTTGTCGGACATAAGTTGAAGCAAGGTCAAAACTTCAATGATTATGATTTAGTTGTTTGTACACGTTACGGTAATCCGCTCGATTCTGCAACGCTTTCCAAACGACTTAAAGCCCAAGCGATAAAGCTAGGGTTACCTTCAATCGGTTTTCATGATTTAAGACATACACATGTGACGATGCTAAACAAACAAAATGAGAATGTAAAGGTCATTTCAGAGCGAGTTGGGCATACATCCATTCAAATTACGCTAGACAAGTATAGCCACGTGCTTCCCAGTATGCAGAAACACGTGGCTGAGGAACTTGATAATTTGTTTAAAGTTAAAGAAATGTGACCATTTTCGTGACCACTTAAGGTTTAACCCTTCAAAACCCTTCTAAATCAATGCTCTTCTTAAAACGCCCAATCCCCATTACGGAAGACAGGTTCTGAAGTGCCGTCCTGTTTGATGCCGTCGATGTTCATTTTATCCGATCCAATCATGAAATCGACATGTGTAAGGCTTTCATTCAGTCCATTTTCTGCAAGCTCTTCTGGACTCATGTTTTTTCCGCCTTCAATACAGAAAGCATAGGAGCTGCCGATAGCGAGATGGTTTGATGCATTTTCATCGAATAGTGTATTGAAGAATAAAACATTCGATTGGGAAATTGGTGAGTTGAATGGAACAAGTGCCACTTCCCCAAGATAGTGAGAACCTTCATCCGTTTCAACCAATTGTTTTAGGATTTCTTCCCCTTCTTCAGCTTTTACTTCAATGATCCGTCCTTCCTTAAAGGTCACGGAAAAATTATTGATGATGTTGCCGCCGTAACTAAGTGGTTTCGTACTGGAAACCGTACCGTTAACGCCTGTTTTCAATGGAACTGTAAACACTTCTTCGGTTGGCATGTTAGCCATGAATTCATGACCCTGTACGTTAACGCTTCCTGCTCCGACCCAAAGATGTTTGTCGGGTAACTCGATTGTCAAGTCGGTTCCAGGAGCCGTGTAATGCAATTTTTGGTAATGCTTATCATTTAAATAATCAACCTTTTCATGCAGGGTATCATCGTGTTTTTTCCAGGCCTCTACAGGATCCTTCACATCAACACGAACTGCTTTGAAAATGGCTTCCCACAGCAGATCAACGCGTTTACCTTCTGCTTCTTCAGGGAATACTTTATCAGCCCAAGCCTTTGAAGGGACGGCAACTATGGACCAGCTCACTTTATCGGATTGCATATACTGACGCCACTTCTTCAGAGCAGTCCCGGATGCTTTTTGGAAGTTGGCAATCCTTTCAGGTTTTACACCTTTTAATAAGTCAGGGCTGGAGGAGATGACGGATAGATAGGCAGCTCCGTTTTCTGCAAGTTCGATCGTTTCTTCTGCGCGCCATTTTGGATATTCGTGGAACACCTCGTCCGGAGCCAGTTCATATTTGGTACGTGAAACGATATCGTCATTCCAGTTAACGATGACATTGCGCGCACCGTTTTCATATGCCTTTTTTACAATGAGACGCACAAGGTCAGCGCCCTCTAATGTTGTGTTTACGACCAGTGTTTGGTCTTGTTGGATGTTTACGCCGACTTTTACGGCAAGTTCCGCATATTTTTCTAAATTCGTTTGAAAATCACTCATCATTTTAAAACTCCTTTTCCATTTTCTACATTTTTAATTGTACTTATTGTGATATAAAAAAGAAACTTTTTACACCGATGTGAAATTAATAGTATACGAAGGAGTTCATTTGCAACTTAAGTTCGCTCAGGCTCCAGCAGCTATTTTGTCTATCTTGCATTTTACCAAAACTAAAGAAGGAAAGACTATTGAAAAGGTTTGAATAGTTGAATAATTCAATGAATCTGTACAGTGAATCAATGGACTGAAAGAAAGAGGGCCTCTTTGAGACCCTCTTTCTTATTAATCAAAAAATCACTTGCCCAAATTAATCCAGACGCTTTTCACTTCAGAATAGTTGTCCAGTGCATAAGATCCCATTTCACGTCCAATTCCGGATTGTTTGTAGCCGCCGAACGGGGAAGCTGCGTCGAACGCGTTATAACAATTCACCCATACTGTACCGGCACGAAGTTTTCCTGCAACATAATGGGCATTGGCTATATCGCTTGTCCATAAGCCGGCAGCCAATCCATATTCACTGGCATTTGCACGGTTAATGACATCATCTAAATCCTCGAATGGCATTGCCGCTATGACCGGTCCGAAAATCTCTTCTTTGGCAATCGTCATATCCTCTTCAACACCAGCGAATATAGTAGGAGAAACAAAGTAGCCTTGTTCACCCGGTTTATTTCCGCCGACAAGAACTTCCGCACCCTCGTTTTTCCCTTTTTCAATATAACCCATTACCCGATTTTGCTGCTCCTCGGAAACAAGCGGTCCAATTTGTGTACTTGGATCCAGACCTATCCCTTGTTTGATGTTTTTTGCATGGCTGGCCATATCGGCAACAACATTATCATACTGTTTCTTTTGAATATAAACCCTTGAACCGGCACAGCATACCTGACCTTGGTTAAACATGACTCCATTCAAAGCTCCAGGGATGGCTTTTGAGAAATCAGCATCAGGCAGGATGATGTTTGGCGATTTCCCTCCAAGTTCCAATGTGACCCGTTTCAATGAATATGAAGCGGAGCGCATGATCAATTTTCCAACTTCGGTCGAACCGGTAAATGCAATTTTATTTACTTGCGGATGGTCGACAAGTGCTTGTCCGGCGGTTTCACCAAAACCGGGAACGATATTGACGACCCCATCAGGGAAACCGGCTTCAGCCAATAATTCAGCCAGGTAAAGAGCGGAAAGCGGTGTTTGCTCAGCAGGCTTTAATATGACTGTACAACCTGTAGCGAGTGCCGCTCCCAGTTTCCACATCGCCATAAGAAGCGGAAAGTTCCATGGGATGATTTGGCCGACAACACCAACAGCCTCGTGTTTTGTGTAGTTAAAATAATTTCCGCTTACCGGAATGGTCTGCCCGACAATCTTGGTGGACCAGCCAGCAAAATATCTCATATGTTCTATCGCTAAAGGAATGTCGGCATTGGTCGTTTCATTGATTGGTTTCCCATTATCCAACGTTTCCAATTGAGCTAGTTCAGTTTTATTTTCTTCCATTAAATCGGCTAGTTTATACATAAGTCTACTGCGTCCAGCTGCGCTCATCCTTGACCAAGGACCTTCATCGAATGCTTTGCGTGCAGCTTTGACGGCTAAGTCGATATCTTCTTTATCAGCTTCATAAACATCGGCAAGCTTTTGTCCTGTAGCAGGATTAGGAGTGGAGAAGGTTTTTTTTGAAGCACTTTCTACAAACTGGCCATTAATATAGAGCTTTTTTGGTCCTGTTAAAAATTTTTGCAGCTTTCCACTTACTTCTAACGTTAGATTTGTCATTAATTACCCTCCTGAATAAAATAAATGGTTATCTTGGGCAAAACATGATGACTTATTGTTAACGCTATGATCTATGCCAATTTTTATGATAAATGAAAAAAAGGGAATATTCAATCTATAACATTCGACAGAATATCCAAGGTTTCTTCATCATTTTAAAAATGAAGTATTTTTTTGTCATGACATGTGTATTTACTATAGCAAAAATGAAAGTTAATAGTTAAAATGAATAAGGATAAAATAACAAGAAGGTCTAAAGTTCTTCAGGAGGAATATATGGGAAATGATGCGAAAATGATATCGCAGCGTAAGTTACTTGGTGTTGCGGGTCTTGGATGGATGTTCGATGCACTTGATGTCGGTATGCTTTCTTTCATTATAGTAGCTTTAAGACAGGACTGGAACTTAACCAGTGAGCAGGTTGGCTGGATTGGGAGCATAAACTCCATAGGAATGGCTGTTGGAGCGGTATTCTTTGGTGCGATGGCCGACAGGGTCGGACGGAAGAATGTCTTTATCATTACATTATTATTGTTTTCAATCGCAAGTGGCCTGTCTGCGGCAGTCAATACACTCAGCTTGTTCTTGATATTGCGATTTTTGATTGGAATGGGACTTGGAGGAGAACTTCCGGTTGCCTCGACATTGGTCTCTGAAAGTGTTGAAGCGAGTAAAAGGGGAAGGGTCGTCGTCCTTCTTGAAAGTTTTTGGGCGGTTGGCTGGATTTTGGCAGCACTCATATCCTATTTCATCATACCGGCTTATGGTTGGCGGGTTGCATTGTTATTGAGCGCCGTACCCGCTTTATATGCGCTGTATCTGCGCTTGAAACTGCCGGATTCACCGAAGTATACGGAACTTGAAAAAAAGCAGAGGCCATCTGTATTAAGCAATATGAAAAGTGTCTGGAAAAAGGAATACTCCCGTCAGACCCTTGTGTTGTGGGTTTTATGGTTTTGCGTGGTCTTTTCTTATTATGGGATGTTTTTATGGCTTCCAAGTGTGATGGTCCTAAAAGGGTTCAGCATGATTCAAAGCTTTGAATATGTATTGATCATGACGCTTGCACAGCTTCCGGGTTATTTTTCAGCTGCATGGCTGATAGAGAAGTTGGGACGTAAATTCGTTTTGATCACATACTTAATTGGAACGGCAGTCAGTGCCTTTTTCTTTGGATCGGCAGAGGGGCTGGCACTGCTGATAGTTTCCGGAATGTTCCTATCTTTCTTCAACCTAGGGGCATGGGGTGCGCTTTATGCGTATACTCCTGAGCAGTATCCAACAGCAGTTCGCGGTACAGGTGCTGGTTTAGCCGCAGGGATCGGCAGGATCGGCGGTGTCCTGGGACCGTTGCTTGTAGGGTATTTAGTTGCGGCAGGCACCCCGATTTCATCGATTTTCACCATTTTTACAATTGCTATTTTAGTGGGGGCAGTTGCCGTAGCTTTTGGGAAGGAAACAAAGAATACCGTTTTGACATAAACAAAAGGATGGGGACTGTAATCAGTCCCCATCCTTTTGTTATTTAAAGTTTTTTATGATTTTTAAAAGGGATTCGGAGGCAGTCTTTGGACTTTCTGCATTCATGATGGCCGATACGACTGCGGTACCGGACAGCCCGCTAGCAGAAAGGGCGGAAATGTTATCGGCCGTGATACCCCCGATGGCTACGGCGGGAATTGATACGCTGCGGCAAATTTCCTCCAGATCCCCAATTGCCATTAAGGTTGCATCTTGTTTGGTCTTTGTTGGGAAAACGGAACCGACTCCGATATAATCTGCTCCATTTCGTTCGGCTTCTAGAGCCTCTTCAAGAGTGGAGACAGATACACCGACAATCATATCTTCAGGAACCATTTTTTTGACGACAGGCAATGGAAGGTCATCTTGCCCAATATGAATTCCATCCGCTGCAACAGCAAGTGCTATATCCACCCGGTCATTGATGATAAGGGGAATGGACAGCTCGTTCAATAACTGTTTTAATGCAGAAGCTTTATTATAAAAGGAGAGGGAGGAATTGTTTTTCTCTCTAAGCTGTACGATCGAGACACCTCCTGAAACAGATTCTGCAATGATTTTGGTCAATTCTTCTATTCCTATGGACTCTTCCGTAACTAAATACAGGCTTAAATCAATTTGGGACTTCTTCATTCATTTTCACCTCATGCATCCAGATTTCCTTATCCATTCTTGATATTGCATCGATTAATCGCACACGAAACGTTCCTGTTCCTTCATCCTTTTGAAGGTTTTTGGCAGCTAGTTCCCCTGAAATGCTCATGGTTGAGATACCGGCAATCGCCGCAGAATAGAAATCATCGGTGACTCCGGAAAAAGTGCCGATAAGAGCAGTGGACATACAACCGGTACCTGTAACATTAGTTAATAGGAGGTTCCCGTTATCGATGATGGACGTACGTTTTCCATCGCTGACAGCATCCTTCGCTCCGCTGACCACGACGATGCAATTCAATTTATTTGCCGCTCGAGCAGCCAGCTCTGCATTGCTGACCGCAAGCTCCTCCGAATCCACCCCGCGAGTAACGGTATCCCCACCAATCAATGAAAGGATCTCACTTGCATTGCCGCGAATGATTTGGAAAGTAACCTTACTTAGGAGCTCTTTCACTTGCTCTGTTCGATAGGCGGTGGCACCAACTCCCACCGGGTCCAAAATGACCGGGATATCCAGGTCATTTGCCGTCTTACCGGCAATCTCCATTGCTTCCAAGGCTTTATCATCGATCGTACCGAAATTCAGGACCAATGCATCCGCTAATTTGACCATATCCGCCACTTCTCTTGGGCTCGATGTCATCACTGGTGAACCACCGATGGCAAGGGTGGCATTTGCACAGTCGTTGACCGTAACAAAGTTGGTGATTTGGTGAACGAGTGGTTTTCTTTCTTTTACCTTTACGAATAAATCAGCTGCGGAAACCTTCATATTAAGTCACTCCGTTCTTTTTTTTGAATATGAATGAAAATGATGGACAGGTCCATGACCTTTACCGATTGAAAAACTATTGCGTATCGCTTCAGAAATATAAGTCTTGGCCTGTTCAATCGACTCTTGCAATGGCAGTCCATTAGCCAGGTTTGATGTAATGGCGGATGATAGGGTACAGCCCGTACCATGAGTGTTTTTTGTATGTATGCGCTCTCCCTTGATCCAGTGGAAGTCAGTTCCATCATAAAAAAGATCATTTGGATTTCCCGCTGCATGGCCCCCTTTAAGTAAAACGGCTTTGGGACCCATTTCTTGTATTGAAATGCATGCCCTGTAGAAATCTTGTTTCGTCCGAATCGACAAGCCAGTAAGTACTTCCGCTTCCGGTACATTTGGTGTTACAAGTGTTGCAAGCGGAAGCAAATCCATTTTTAAGGCGGAGACAGCCTTTTCGTCGAGCAAATGGTGGCCGCTTTTGGAAATCATGACAGGGTCAAGGATAACGATGGCAGGCATGAAGGTTTTAAGGGACGCAGCGACTGTTTCCACGATTTCTTTTGATCCAAGCATGCCTATTTTTACTGCATCGACAGGAATATCTTCAAAGATAGCTGCAATTTGGTCCGATATGATAGCTGTTTCAATTGGCTGTACTGAACGGACTTCCATTGTATTTTGTGCGGTTACGGCTGTTATTGCAGACATTCCAAAGACCCCATGTGCAGAAAATGTTTTTAAATCCGCTTGTATTCCAGCACCGCCCCCTGAATCAGAGCCGGCGATGGTTAATGCTGTTTTCATAAAAAAACCCCTTCATATAATTATTTTTTAGAAGTATTTTAAGTAATATGAAAGCTAAAATCGCACCTGCGAATGAACTGAGCATAAAAGCCGGTAAAAAACCAAAAAGAGCCGCTTTTTCTCCTATTAGGAGGATGGCAAGTGGATAACAGGCCAGGGAACCGAGAATGCCGGTCCCGATTACTTCACCTAAACAAGCGAATTTTAAGCTTTGTGTTTTTCGATAAAGGATGGCAGCCAAAAGTGCACCGATCATGCTGCCGGGAAAGGCGAATATTGAACCGGTACCAGACATGTTTCTAATGATGGAAACTAAGAAAGCTTGTGTCACAGCATAAGCAGGCCCCAATAGAACGGCCGTGAGGACATTTGCCAGATGCTGAATAGGAAAGACCTTTGCAAATCCTGCAGGGATGAAAATAAATGAACTGGTCAGCGTCGTTATAGCCGTGATCATGGCAGTTAACGTCAGTTTCTTGATGGGATTCATCATCATGTCTGCGACCTACAGCGGCCAATCCTGCTCATTTTGAACCATATCCCAGAATAAATATTCATATCGGGAAGTAACCAAAAAGTGCTTTTCTAATCTAAGAAGTTCCTTTTCTGGCATGCCTTCCGTCAATTCTTCCAACAATGCGATCAGCCACTTGTGTGCTTCCCCGAATTCAGGTGATGAATAGGACCTTATCCAATCTGCGTAGCGATTGTTTTCCAATGCTGCTCCATTTTGTTCTTTTAGTAGCAAACCGATTTCATAATAATCCCAAGCGCAGGGCAGGAGACAGGCGATCAAGTCTGCCAAAGTCCCATGCTGAGCTGTATTTAGCATGTAACCTGTATAGGCTAGAGTGGTGGGAGTAGGTTCTGTTTCTTCCAATTCCTTGGCACTGATCCCGAATTCGGAAGCATATTGCCGATGGATATCCATTTCCACTTGAAGGGTTTCATTTAAAATGCTCGCAAACTTTGCCATGGTTTCGATGTTATGAGCTTTGATGACACCTAAAGCAAAGAGCTTGGAATAATCCATGAGATAGATATAGTCCTGCTTCAGGTAATAGGCAAATTTCTTTTCAGGAAGCGTGCCGTTTCCAATTGCCTGGACAAAGGGATGTGAATGGTTCCTTTTCCAAATCTCTTTTGCCCGTGCATGAAGTCTATCACTGAATGTTTCTGTTTTAATATTCTCCATTGTTCATCCTCCTTTAGAATGGTTCCCGTTGATAATGAAAAACCCCGTTCCTGAATACGGAACGGGGTAGATGGATATAGTCTGTAAATGGACGATATCATCCACTTCCCTCCGCCGGTATGAGCCGGTTCAGGTTCAAAGGGTCCGGAACTATTTCCATCTCAGTCTTAAAAAAGACTCCCCTAGTGGTGTGAATTGTATGTAATTACTGACATCATATCAGAAAGACAAGAAAATGCAACCCGTATTTGAAGAGAGAGCACATTATGTCCAGGAAAAAAGGGAGAACCAGGTAATTGACTTTTGATGATTATTAGGATAGAATCATTTCTACATCATTTATATATCGAATTCTTATCCAGAGAGGTGGAGGGACTTGGCCCAAAGAAACCTCGGCAGCGGACCCGTTTTGGGAACTGTGCTAAATCCAACAAGCATATGCTTGGAAGATAAGAAGAGCCGTACGGACACTGTCAGCCTCTTCTTGAATTAGAAGGGGCTTTTATTTTTGGAAATAACGTTTAGTGACATAATAGAAAAGGTATATATAATTTGGTGAAAATCAAACAAGTTGATAAAGTTAGCTAACTAGAAGCAGGCTCTAGGATGACTAGGAAAGGAGCCATTTACATGGCAGAATTATTTAAGAGGATTGAACAGAGGAAGGCAAAGCTCATTGAAGAGCTATTGGCCAATGGAGTATACAAAACCTCTGATGAAAGGCACCTTTATGATGCCCCATTAAAAGTGCTCGAAGATGAATATAGGATAGTTATAAATAGACCTAATAACGAGTCACCTTCTGAATGGATGACATAGTAAGCGATGGACTATATTTTGGGTTCTGGGATAAGGTATATGATGTAAGCATTCACAGTCTACACTAGTGGATGCTTTTTTGGGTTTAATAGAAAATGACATAAAATATACATAATTAAAGAATAAAGTAGGTGTTTTGTCACATTTGACCTATAAAATAACACATTTTATTTCTGGAAAATAGTTGATTTTAACTAGTAGTTTCATTATGATGAAAGTGTAAAAAAATTGAATAAATGGGAGGTGGCATATAATGCCTTGCCGTAAGGTAACTATAGAAAGAATTGAAGAAAAGAGACAGGAAATGTTCAAATTAGCAGCAAGTTACGGCTTAACAAGTCTGCTAACTGTTCAAGCCAGTCAAGAATTGGATACGCTATTAAATGCGTTAGCAAGTAAAAGAGAGTCTGAATATTTTTCCCTCCAAAAAGCATAAATTAGCCAATTCGACCTGTATTAATTTGAAAAAGCTACTGCTCAAGGCAATAGCTCTAAAGAATTATATTAAATATCGACACGTTTACCGAGAATGATCAAATCCCGCTCAATGCCATCCAGCTCGGCAACTTGAGGTAAATGTGCCCATTCTTCAAACCCGAATTTGGAAAAAAGCTTAAGGCTCGGTATATTGTGGGCGAAAATGAAACCCAATATAGTCTTAATACCTAATTTTGGACTCAATTCAATTGCCTTTTGAATCGAAATTTGTCCGATTCCTTTTCCCCGGAAATAATCATCAATATAAATGCTGATTTCGGCAGTGAAATTATATGCCGGTCGGCCATAGAAGGATTGAAAGCTCATCCATCCAGCAGTTTTCCCTTCTATAGTAATGATATATAGCGGTCTACTTTCTGAATGATGTTCCTCAAACCATTTAACCCTCGATTGAACGGATACAGGCTCCGTATCCGCCGTGACCATTCTTGAAGCAATTGTCGAATTATATATTTCAACAATTCTGGGTAGATCAGATAGTTCTGCCTCTCTAAACTCTATGTGCTCTTCCATGATTTAAACTCCTAACTATCATTTATTCAATCTCCAGAATGAAGGGTAATCCCGTTTTTTGTTTAAGGGACGGTAAATGACACTCAATCCATTGAAAGTTTTTTATTATCATACACTCTTTACTCTTTATCTGACAATTCCTTTTTTATGTTACGTCTGCAGGTTTTTGGGGTATGTAAAGGATTAAATACTTCTAGTAAAAAGACAGAGGAGAACCAAATGAAAAAATTGTCAGTTTTTTTGATTATAGTACTGGTTATATGTTTTGCTGCATATGAGTTTCAGGCCTCGGAGTCGGAAGATGTGCAAAGGGTGATGGCTTTTGGAGATTCGTTAACCTATGGAAAAGGGGATAAGGACGGGGAAGGATATATAGAAGGCCTGGAGGATGAATTGAATAACCCGGAATCGGAACAAAAGGTGAGTTTTTGGAATTACGGTATAAAAGGCCAGGAAACGGATGGGGTGATGAAACAGCTTGATGATTACCGCATTAAAACGAAACTTGATGAAGCCGATACTTTCATCGTTTATATCGGAACGAATGACTTGATCAATAGTAACGGCGGGGACTTGGAGAAAATCAGTGATCGTAAAATCAATGAGGGTAAACGGGAGTATATCAGCCATCTGAAAAAGATTACGGCAACACTGATAAAGGCAAACGATAAAGCGGATATTCTGGTAGTGGGACTATATAACCCGATTAAAGGAAATCAAAAACTTGAAAAGCACATTCGCGATTATAACCAGTCAATAAAGGGAATAGCGGATAAAGACAAAAGGATGTTATTCATTCCTACGAATGATCTTTTTGAAGGTAAAAAGAAAACAGAGTATTTCAGTGATAAGTTACATCCGAACGAAAAAGGGTATCAGCTCATTGCGAATCGGGTTTTGAAAAGTTATGATTTCAAATGAAAGCAAAAATGCACAGAAAGACATTCTGTGCATTTTTGCTTGCTAGGAATTTAATATGGCTTTTAGTTGCGGGAACTGCAAATCATGGAGCTGCTTGTATCTGCCGTCGTTTTGCAATAACTGTTCATGTGTTCCTTTTTCATGAACCTGCCCTTTTTCCAGGACAATTATTTGATCGGCATCATGAATGGTCGATAAACGATGTGCAATGACTATTGAAGTCCGGTTTATCAATAAACGTGACAAAGCTTCCTGTATCAAATGTTCGGATTCTGTATCCAAGGCCGCCGTTGCTTCATCGAGAATGATGATTTGCGGATTTTTCAAAAGTGCCCTGGCAATGGCAATGCGCTGTTTTTGTCCGCCTGAAAGCTTGACTCCGCGCTCTCCAATTTGAGAATCATAACCATCAGGAAAGGCACTGATAAAGTCATGCGCATTTGCCGCTTTGGCGGATTCGATGATTTCATCATCTGTAGCATCAAGTTTTCCATACACGATGTTATCACGGATGGAACCGTTGAATAAAATGATATCCTGAGAGACAACTCCCATTTGTCCCCTTAATGATTTCAGTGATACATTTTTGATATCATGGCCATCCATTTTAATAGTTCCATCTTGCGGGTCATAAAATCGGATCAAAAGGCTCGTGATGGTCGATTTTCCTGCACCAGAGGAGCCGACCAGAGCGGTTACTTGACCAGCTTTCATGGTCAGGTTTAAATTGCTGAGCACGGGAACACCCATATCATATGCAAAATCAACACATTGAAATTCAATTTGCTTTTTTATGGAAGGGAGTTCAATGGCATTTCCCTTGTCACTTATTTCAGGTTGAGTTTCCAATATTTCATTTATCCGCTCAAAGGCGGCGGCTGATTGCTGGACAATGCTGATGACCCGGCTAAAATTGCGAACGGGACTCTGCAGCAACCTTAAATAGGCGAGGAAGGCAACTATTAATCCTATTGTGAATTCACCTTCCATCACTTGCCAAGCACCGAACACAATGACTGCTACAAGACCGATATTGTTCAATAAATCAATAATCGGACCGAACATGGAACGTAGTCGAACGGACTTAACGTTTGCAGCCATATTTTCCTGATTACGCTCGGCAAACCGCCTTGATTCGAACTCTTCATTTGTAAAAGATTGAATGAGCCGCATTCCTGAAAGGGAATCCTGTAACTGGTTGCTGACATCTCCTGCGGAACTTTGCACAGACCTAAATGACATCCTGATGCGTTTTCCGAATACCCTTGTGATATAGAACATGAACGGGAATGTAAAAAGAAGGACAATGGTCAGCTTCCAGTTAATGAAAAGCATATATACCGCCACGGCAATGAAAGTCACCGTGTCTGTCAAGACTTGAAGCATGCTCGAAGAAATGAGCTGCTGCAGTAAGTTGACATCATTGGTCAACCGGGACATTAAGTCACCAGTACGGTTTTTGTCAAAGAATTTCATATCCAGTGTTTGAATATGGTCATACATGCTATTCCGTATATCCATAATAGCCTTTTGACCGACCTTGGAAACGATATAGCTGTTAAAGTAGTTCAGTAAAGCCAATAAGATGCTAGCACAAAGAATTCCTGTGCCAATCCAGATTAACAAATCATATCTTTTTTCGGGAATGACTTTATCAATCGTAAACTGCGTCAACTGGGGGATGGAGAACTCAAGCAATGAAATGAAAAGCATTATACATAAAGTCAAAGTGCAAAACTTCCATTTGGATGGTACCCGATTGAACATTTGTTTGAGCATCAACCATATGCTTCCTTTTGAGGGTATTGCATGCAGGGCACTGCGGCCTTTGTGGCTGAATGGAATATGTCCTCCACTCATAAACGATCACTCCTATTTAGACTATCCATGATGAATTTTGAAAGTCATTTGAATTTTACCTTAATGACTATCATAGAGCTTTTAAAAAAATAGACAACTTTTAATCGGTTCGTTTCTGTCAAAAAGTATTATTATTTTACACTTTCCTATAGGACATGGAATAATTAAAGGAGATTAGCGAGTCTTATAAGAGGAGATGCTAAAAATGAATGAAAATGAAAAAATCAGGGAAGAGCTTTTAAATGCGGTCAACGGACTATCGGATGAACAGCTGAACGCCCATCCTGAAACAGGACGATGGAGCATCATCCAGGTATTGGATCATTTATATTTAATGGAGAGGGCCATAACAAAGACCATATCCGATAAATTGAAAAGTGACGATAGTGTTCCTGCTGTGGATAAACCGATCGAGCTTACTTTAAATCGTGAAGTGAAGGTCCAGGCCCCGCCATTTGTCATTCCGTCAGAATCATACCAAACTTTGAGTGAGGTTAAGGAAAAGTTGTCCGAATCCCGAAAAGCTTTTGTACAGGTCGTTGTCCATGCAAAGGAAATTGATCTCGAACAAAAGTCTTTTCCACATCCTTTGTTTAAAGATTTAAGCTTGAAGCAATGGATCCCGTTCGTGGGACTTCATGAAAAACGGCATTTATTGCAAATTGAAGAATTGAAAGCAAAATTATAATGGAAGAAACTCATCCGTCTTAGGTTGAGTTTTTCACTTTCAGACAGATATTCGTAAAGGAAGGATTTTTCAGTGAAAGCCACTTGGGTAAGGACATGTTTGGTATTGGGCTTTTTAGGATTGTTACTGGGGCTCTTGTTCAAGTATATGCTTCCTCCTGATCTGGATGAAATCGAACTGACTGACGAGCTGAATCCGATTGTCGCCGAAAAAAAAGACGAGCTCATTCAATTGGCTAATGACAAAGGCATCCCGGTTATCATTACGGCGGGGTTCCGGTCTATAGCCGAGCAAAATGAGCTATATGAAAAGGGCAGATCAGACTCGGGCAACATCGTAACGAATGCAAGAGGTGGCGAGTCGCTGCATAATTTCGGTTTGGCGATAGATTTTGCCCTCCTTAACAAACAAGGCGAGGCCATTTGGGACATGAGTTATGACGGCAACGATAATGGAAAGTCGGATTGGATGGAAGTCGTAACCATCGCTAAAGAGTTAGGTTTTGATTGGGGAGGGGATTGGGCAGGGTTCAAGGATTATCCGCATTTACAAATGACATTTGGCTTAAGCCTGCGTGAGCTGCAGCAAGGCAAGCAGTCAAAAGGGCAGTGAAAGCAGTGGGCTTCGCTATAGGCCGCATAATTTTGACTAATAGCAGGAAAATAAGCATGTGAATTGCTTTACAGGTAAGAATTCGATAAAGTGGACTAGTGAGAAATCAGACATAAAGGAGTGCAGTCACCATGGAAGAAACAAAAAATTGCCGGGACTCTTTGGTCATAAAAACAAGCCTTGTCCTCCCGCCGGATACAAATAATATTGGTACGATGTTCGGAGGCAAATTAATGGCATACATTGATGATGTAGCGGCTATATCAGCCATGCGTCATGCTCGAAGCAACGTCGTTACTGCATCAACTGATTCTGTCGATTTCCTGCACCCTATTCACGAAGGAAATGCAGTTTGCCTTGAAAGCTTCGTGACGTATACGGGCAGAACATCAATGGAAATCATCGTAAAGGTGATTGCAGAGGATTTAGTTACAGGGGCGCGGAATTTATGCGTCATTTCCTTCTTGACATTTGTTGCCATTAATGAAGAAGGTAAACCAATTCCGGTTCCGCGTTTGGTTCCTGAAACAGAGATGGAAATGAATTTAAATGAATCAGCAAAACAACGGGCCCAGATAAGGAAAAAACGAAGGGAAGATACACAGTTCATTGCTAGTACTTTCGGAGTGAAACTGCCATGGACCGATCAATCAAATCCAGGATTATATAAATAAGATACGCATCCCTTCTTTCTTATTAATGATTGAGACCAAATTCATTGTGATTTGGTCTTTTATTCAACGCCAGGGGTTTGGGGGAAAAATCAGTACTCACATCTTACAGCTTAAAAAGAAATGTGAAAAGACGCTTGGATAAGTCCAAGCGTCTTTCTTATGTTATGGTTTGATACTATTAGCACTTTAGTCATCGCTTGCTAAAATACCAAAGAAGCGCAAGATGTTAATGAATAGGTTAATGAAATCAAGATATAGATTCAAGGCCATGAGCGGTACTTCTTCGGCTGTTACCCCGTAATGCTTCATTCGATTGAAATCATATAAAATATAACCACTGAAAACTAAAATCCCGATAAAGGAAAAGACCAGCATGGCTGTAGAGCTTAATGGAGAGAAAATGTTGAATATGCTAATGACCACTAAAGCTAGCAAGGCCGCAAATAACATCCCTCCCAAGAAAGAAAGGTCCCTTTTGGTGGTTGTGGCATAAATCGCCAGTCCTCCAAATACGACTGTCGTCGTCACACCTGCCAGGATCACCACATTTGCCCCTGCAGCAGCTAGGTAGTGTGCGATGATCGGATAGGTCGTAATTCCAGAAATCAACGTGAAACTATACAAAAATGTGTAGCCGATGGCTTTTTTCCTCCGCAATATGAATGCTCCAATCAACATGGCGATCTCAAGTATCGCCAAGGGAAGAAACAACGATGGCGGTACAAGAGTGCCTAGAGCCATCCCTAAAACGGAAACGGCAAGTGATAAAGCGAACGTCCGCATGACGGACGGCATATATGTTTGTACAGTTTGTGAATACATTCAATCACCTCATCATTTATTTTCTACCGTTTTCTACGAATCTGTTTTAAAAAGGTTTCATTGCATTACATGAAAATTAGGTGTTTTTTTAAAAGTATTGAAATATATATGAAGTAATTACCTTTTCTATGATATTCTTGCAAATATACTAATTTTTCTGAAATATTAAAATACTTCAACCAGAACCATTCCGCGGTACGTAAAACGACAAGGTCAATAAATGGGCATAAACTTAAAAAAAGATATCTTGAAATAATAAATTCAAAATTATTGATTCTATATATTTAATCGGACTTCAAAACTTTACTGTATAACAGTTATAAAGGAAACGATTTTTTATTGCAGAAAATTATTCCTAAAGTTATAAAATATGAAAAAAATGTGATTATTTTCTAAAAAAACTGTTGTATAAATGTAATAAATTGATTAAAATTTTAACTAATTATCAGAAGATTAATTATTTTCCCGATAAAATAGTTTAGGGGGAGCAAGGATGAAGAAAGCTATTTTACAAATAGAGAACCTAACTACCTCATTTCGAATCGGTAACAAATATCATGCAGCGGTGGATGATGTTTCGTTTACGGTGAATGAAAATGAAATTGTAGCAGTTGTTGGAGAATCAGGTTGTGGAAAGAGTGCCTTGGCCTTATCTATCATGCAATTACATAATAAGCAGAGAACGAAATCCGAAGGAAATATCAATTATAAAGGTCAAAATCTACTAAAGTTGAATGATGTGCAAATGAATAAAGTCCGTGGTAAGGAATTGGGTATGATATTCCAGGAACCATTAACGGCTTTGAACCCGCTCATGACCATAGGAAAACAGATCGAGGAGAATCTTGATTACCATACTGAACTCTCCAGTGCTGAAAAAAAGAACAGGACGATCGAACTTTTGACACAAGTGGGAATTCCTTATCCTGAACGGACGTACAAGCAATATCCGCATGAGCTCTCGGGCGGAATGCGGCAAAGGGCAATGATATCGATTGCCATTGCTTGCAACCCTGCGCTGGTCATTGCCGATGAACCCACGACGGCACTGGATGTTACGATTCAAGCACAAATACTTGATCTGCTGAAGGATATCCAAAGCAGGACAAAAATGGGGATCATCTTAATTACACATGATCTGAGCGTCGTAGCTGAAGTCGCTGACAGGATCGTTGTCATGTATGCAGGTCAGGTAGTGGAAACGGGAAGTGTTAAAGAGATATTCAACAATCCGCTGCATCCATATACGAGGTCGTTATTAAATTCGATTCCTTCGGCTGCACACGAGAAAAACCGGTTGCACGTTATTGAGGGAATCGTTCCATCGATAGCTAAAATGGATCGGATAGGATGTCGTTTCCAAGATAGGATTCCTTGGATACCTAAGCATGCGCATGAAGAGACACCCCAACTTCACGAAGTGGGCAACGACCATTTTGTGCGCTGTACGTGCTATAAAAAATTTTATTTTCAAGCTGAAGGAGATGCATCGGCCCATGACATTACTCAAATTAGATAATCTGAAAGTGCATTTTCCAATAAGGGGCGGTTTTTTCAGAAGGGTGGTCGATCACGTAAAGGCCGTGGACGGTGTTTCCTTTGAGTTGCAGCAAGGGGAAACATATGGGTTGGTCGGGGAATCCGGAAGCGGCAAGTCCACGACAGGCAAGGCAGTGGTCAAGCTGAATGATGTCACATCCGGACAAATCCTGTTTGAAGGCAGGGATTTAGCATCTTTAAGTAGAAAAGAAATTAAACCATTTAGAAAAGATATCCAAATGATTTTCCAAGACCCGTATTCATCATTGAATCCCAAGAAGAGGGTACTTGACATCATTGCCGAACCGCTGAGGAACTTCGAACGGTTATCACCTTCAGAGGAAAAGAAAATCGTCCAGGACTTCTTGGACAAAGTCGGACTCAGTCCGGAGTCGATTCACAAGTATCCTCATGAATTTTCAGGGGGACAGCGCCAGCGGATTGGGATTGCCAGGTCTTTGACATTGAAACCTAAACTGATCATTGCGGATGAACCGGTGTCAGCACTGGATGTTTCCGTTCAGGCACAGGTATTGAATTTCCTTCAGGATCTTCAACAGGAGTTCAATTTGACTTATTTATTTGTCGGTCATGACTTAGGTGTAATCCGGCATATGTGTGACCGGATGGGCGTTATGTATCGAGGTAGATTGGTAGAGGAAGGCAAAAGCGAGGAAATCTATGAAAATCCGCAACATATATACACGAAGCGCCTGATTGCCGCCATTCCGGATTTAGAGCCGGAAGTTCGCGAAGATAAAGTGCAGCTTAGAAAAAAACTCACCTCGGAATATGAGTCTACCTACTCAAAATATTTCGATGAGAATGGACGTGCCTACGATTTGAAGCCAATTTCATCGACACATAGAGTCGCATTACAATAAGGAGGTGGAAGGAATATGTGGAAGTTTATCCTAAGGCGTTTATTAGTTATGATCCCGCAGCTCTTTTTATTGAGCATCATCGTTTTCATGATGGCAAAAGCAATGCCGGGAGATGCACTGTCAGGCCAGGAAATCAATCCTAGGGCAAACCCGGCCGAGCTTGATAGGATCAGGGAAGAACTGGGTTTGAATGACCCTTGGTACCAACAATATATAAGGTGGGCATCCAATGCAGTACAGGGGGATTTCGGTATTTCCTATACACATAAGACGCCTGTCATGGATGTTATCGAAGACAGGCTTTGGAACACGGTGTTCCTGGCGTTGGTCACGCTGATCTTTACATATATGCTTGCAATTCCATTAGGCATACTTAGCGGAAGGTATAACGATACCTGGGTGGATAAAACCGTTACGGGTTATAGCTATGTAGGATTTGGCACGCCGATTTTCATTTTTGCTTTAATCATGTTATTCGTTTTCGGATTTGCCCTGGATTGGTTCCCGTCTGGTGGCAGTGTCGATTCAAAGGTGGATGAAGGAACATTCGCCTATGTTGTAAGCAAGATCAATCATTTGATTTTACCAGCTTTAAGTACAGCTTTAATTGCAACAACAAGTACGATCCAATATTTGCGAAATGAAATCATCGATAATAAAATCAAGGATTTCGTAAGGACAGCGCGTTCGAAGGGAGTGCCTGAATCAAAAGTATATTCACGGCATATCCTGAGAAATTCCTTTTTACCGATAGCGGCATTCTTAGGTTATGAAATTACTGGATTGATCGGAGGCGCGGTCATAATCGAGACCATTTTCAGTTATCCGGGTCTGGGGCAGCTTTTCCTTAGTTCAGTCAGTCTGCGGGATTTCAGCGTTGTCACGGCCATCGTCATGATGACGGGATTTGCCACTCTGCTTGGCACTCTTCTTTCGGACATCATACTTAGTGCGGTCGATCCGCGCATACGGATAGAATAGGAGCGGGGTGAGTCGTATGGAAATGAAAGTAGAAACCGGAAAGAACATACAAGTTAACGATGTGAGCCCTTCAGGAATCAAAATCATCTGGCAGGAAATCAAAAAGGATAAACTTGCCATGGGCTCATTGATTATATTAGCAGCCATATTGATTTTTGTTTACGGTGCGTCGCTCTTCATGGACGCCAAGGAAATAGCCAAGGTCGATTTCCTCTCCATTTATATGGAACCATCTTCAGACTATTGGCTTGGAACCGATTATGGCGGCCGGGATGTATTTGCACAATTGATAGTGGGTACAAGGAATTCATTCACGATCAGTTTATTCATAACATTATTCACCGCTATCATCGGTTTATCATTAGGGCTTCTGGCTGGCTACTTCGGCGGGGCAACCGATAATGTGATCATGCGGATTATCGATTTCGTGATTGCCCTGCCGCAATTGATGTTCATCATCGTTGTAGTCACGATTGTACCGATCTTCAATGTATATGTTTTCATTTTAATCATGACGATGTTTTTATGGACAGGTAAGGCCCGGCTGATTCGTTCAAAGGCTTTGTCAGAGCGTGAGCTGGATTATATCCACGCCTCACAGACACTCGGGACGCCACATTGGAAAATCATCCTGTTTCAGCTTCTGCCCAATGTCAGTTCACTGATCATCGTTAACTTCATTTTGAACCTTGCTGGCAATATTGGCCTAGAATCCAGTTTGACTTTCTTAGGGTTCGGTCTTCCGGAGAGCACGCCGAGTTTAGGGACGCTCATCAGCTATGCTCGAAATCCAGATGTTCTGGAAAACAAGTGGTGGATATGGGTACCCGCATCACTCATGATTTTAGTGTTGATGCTGAGTATAAATTTCGTTGGTCAAGCGTTAAAACGCGCCGCCGATGCAAGACAAAGAAGAGGATAAAAAAGGGGAGTGTATGATATGAAAATCAAAAGCTACAGTAAGGTATTAAGTGCATTGGCCATTTCGTCTCTACTGCTTGCTGCATGTTCGGATGATACGGAGAAATCATCAACGAAAGAGAAAAAAGGGAAAGATGTCGAACAGGTCGATACCTCTAAATTCCCGACAAAGACGACGAATCAAGGAGAGCCGATTGAAGGCGGCCATTTGACATATGGATTGGTATCCGATACCCCGTTTGAAGGGATATTAAACAAAGTTTTCTATCAAGGCGAACCTGATAACCAAGTTATCTCATTCTTTGATGAAGATTTATTGGATACAGACGAAAACTATGTTTTCACGAATGAAGGTGCCGCTTCCTATGAGATTTCGGATGATCATAAAACGGTTACGCTGACAATTAAGGATAATGTGAAATGGCATGATGGAAAGCCTGTGACAGGCGCTGATTTAGAATATGCATACCTTGTCATGGGAAGCAAAGATTATAAAGGTGTACGCTATGATGAACAAATGGCTTTAATCGAGGGTATGGAGGAGTATCATGAAGGGAAAGCGGACAAGATTTCAGGCATAAAAGTCGACGGCAAGAAAATCACTTTCACTTTCAAAAAAGCGAATCCTTCTGTCACGACCGGATTATGGACATACCCGCTTCATAAAGAATACTTAAAAGATGTTCCGATTGCAGATTTGGAATCATCGGATAAAATCCGTAAAAATCCGATTGGTTTTGGACCATTCAAAGTGAAGAAAATCGTTCAAGGGGAAGCGGTCGAATTCGAAGCGAACAAAGATTATTACCGCGGTGAACCTAAATTGGACAGTGTCACATTAAAAGTCGTGAATCCGTCTGTTGTCGTCAAGTCACTTGAAAATGGCGACCTCGATGTAGCGGAGGTCCTGGCGGAGCAATATGAACAGGCCAAGGAACTGGACAATGTCGAATTATTGGGGAAAGTTGAATTGGCTTATTCCTATATTGGTTTCAACTTCGGTCATTATGATAAGGAAAAAGAAGAAAATGTTATGGATGAGAATCCAAAATTCGGTGATAAACGCCTTCGTCAGGCAATGGCATATGCCATCAATAATGAAGAAGTTGGCGAAAAAATGTTCAAGGGCCTTCGCTTCCCTGCCAACTCTGTCATTACACCGAACTTTAAATATAACAATAAAGATGTAAAACCATATGAATATGATCCAGAAAAAGCAAAAAAACTTTTGGATGATGCAGGTTTTGTAGATACGAATAATGATGGCCTTCGAGAAGATGCGGATGGAAAAGAGTTCAAGATCAACTTTGCTTCCATGAGCGGTTCCGATGTTTCTGAGCCACTAGCGAAGTATTATATCCAGCAATGGGAACAAGTAGGTTTGGACGTTGAATTGCAGGATGGAAGGCTGCATGAGTTCAATTCATTCTATGACCTGCTGAAAAAGGATAATGACGAAGTTGATGTATATTCAGCTGCATGGGGTGTCGCTTCCGATCCGGATCCATCAGGAATTTGGTCCAGATCTGCAGAATTTAACTATACCCGCTGGGTGAATGAAAAAAATGATGAGCTCCTTGCTAAAGGGATTTCAGAGGAAGCCTTCGATGATCAATATCGAATCGATACGTATAATGAGTGGCAAGAATTGATCCATGAAGAGGTTCCGGTCATTCCGACATTATTCCGTTATCAATTGGCTGGAGTGAATGAACGTGTTACAGGTTATGATTATCTCGCAGGCCGCCAATATCAGTGGCATAATGTCGGTGTAACGAAATAATTTAATTGATGAAAAGCGGCTGCCTATATGGGCGGTCGTTTTTTTGCGTTTCAATGAAGTGGATAAAGGTTATATAGATAATAGTAAGTAATTGGAAGGGTGATATTGATGGAAGTGAGAAATCCTAATGAAACAAAGAGAGAGTTAGAAATATTGTTTACTGAATCGGTTGGCCGTTTACTGAAGCCTCTCGAAGAGGAAATCATTGCAGACATTACAGCCTATCCAGACGAAAAGAGAATTGCCTTCTTGGAGTATATGAAGGAAATGTCCAACAAACAAAGACAGTTGAAGTAAGTTGAACTTTCATCATGAAGGAGGTTTTTTTTAATGAGAACCGAAGATATGGATAGATACAAAGTATGGCGCGATAAGTGGAAAAGAAAAGTGAATATGGAGAATTTAGCGTTATATGGAATTTCAACATTAGTTATGGCCATGTTGCCTGTCCTGGCTTTTATGAGTTAAATCGATTAAGGACCGCCTTTTGGCGGTCTTTAAATATGTTAAAAGTTGCCATGAAAAGATATAATGAAGCAAGAGGAAAGGAGAGATTTGCATGAGCGTGGTCGAAGAAAAAGAAATTGTATCTTACATAAAAGAATTGGTGTCCATACCCAGCCCCTCCGGCTATACTGAGAAAGCCATTAAATACGCGGCCGATTTCATGGAGCAGAGGAAGGTTCCTTACAACATTACGAATAAAGGGGCATTGCTTGCCTCGTTAAAAGGCGAAGATGATGACAAACATCGCTTGCTTACTGCCCATGTCGATACTCTGGGAGCCATGGTAAAGGAAATCAAGGCGAATGGCCGCCTTAAATTGACGATGATCGGCGGTTTCCGCTGGAACTCAGTGGAAGGGGAGTATTGTAAAATCCATACAGCTGACGGAGCCTTTATCACCGGGACCATTTTAATCAATCAGACCTCTGTCCACGTATATAAAAATGCCGGCGATGCCAAGCGGGATGATGAGACAATAGAGGTCCGGATAGATGCTGTCGTGAAAACTAAAGCGGAAACCGAGGCCATTGGCATTTCTGTTGGAGATTTTGTCTCCTTTGAACCGAGAGTGGAAGTGACGGATACAGGCTTTTTGAAATCAAGGCATTTGGATGATAAAGCTAGCGTAGGCATCCTCCTTCATATCATTGACCTCATTTCCGCAGGAAAGATAAAATTGGCCTATACGACCCATTTCCTGATTTCCAACAATGAAGAAATCGGCTATGGCGGAAATTCCAATATCCCTGAGAAAACAGTCGAATATCTAGCTGTCGATATGGGCGCGATCGGTGATGGACAATCGACGGATGAATTCAGCGTTTCCATTTGCGCAAAAGACTCCTCGGGTCCTTATCATTATAAACTGCGTCAGCATTTAGTTTCACTTGCCCAAGCAAATGCCGTCGACTACCGAGTCGATATTTATCCATATTATGGATCGGACGCTTCCGCCGCAATCCGGGCAGGATATGATGTCGTACATGGTCTGATCGGACCGGGAATCGATGCATCACATGCCTTCGAGCGGACACATGTCTCTTCATTAAAGCATACAGCCAATCTGATTTTGCACTATATCCAATCAGAGTTGGTATAATCGTGAAAAAAGCCCGCATTCATGTGCGGGCTTTTAACTGTTTTTTAGCGATATTTTTATTATAGTACTGTGTTTTTAGTGAGGTGCACGTGAATTTCGATCATTTACTCGTGAATTGACGGATTACTAGTGAATTTCGATTAAATACTCGTAAGTTTTGGTGTTTAACTCGTGAGTTTAGGCCATTTACTCGGAAGTATTGGTGTTTAACTCGTGAGTTTGGGCCATTTACTCGTGAGTTTAGGCCATTTACTCGTGAGGTTTGGGCCATTTACTCGTGAGGTTTGGGCCATTTACTCGTGAGGTTTGGGCCATTTACTCGTGAGTTTGAGCGTAATACTCGTGAATTGGCGTAAGTACAAAAAATAAAGATTTACAATGATAATTCTTGTGGAGGTTCACCGTTGTTGTTCATCAACCGGATGCTTTCCGGCTTAATTTGCAGGATTAAATAATTCGGATCTTTCGGACCTTCGAACCAATCTTCAAATGATTCATTCCATAATTTATCCTTCAGTTCCTGAGAATCGTTTATTTTCGAGGTACCTGAGATTTCCAGGTAAGAATCGCCCAATCCTTTATTATCATAGCCAATCAGGATATGAACATTAGGATTCTTTTCAATTTCATCAATTTTTTCCGTCTTTCCGCTCGTTGGTGTGTATAAAGTTAAATCATCGTTAAAGAATGTCATATAGCGTGAATGTGGTTTGTTGTTTTCAACTGAAGATAAAACTCCTATTTTATGATCACGGATGATGTTCAACACTTTTTCTTTTATTTGGTTTTGGCTCATTTTTGCACACTCCTTTTATTTTTTTTACTCTATTACTTTTCCTCTCTTTTCATTAAGTTAAACAAAATTCTGCAGTTTGCCATTTTTATGAATGAAGATTGATAGAAGTTGCCATACTAGTCATTATGTGTTCTATTTTGAGCAATTTCATGATGTTAATCCATTTGTAAAGGTGAGTATGATGAATGAATTGTGGTGAATTACTTATCATTGGCGGGGCAGAGGATAAGTGCCTTGAAGGTGAGGTATTAAATAAATTTGTCGAGCTTGCAACCCGTAATAGGGATGGCGGAATAGGAATATTGCCTACAGCGAGTGAAATTCCTGAGGAAGTGAGTACAGAGTATATCAAGATTTTCAGGGATTTAGGCGTGGGCAGGGTGGAAGTGATCAAGCTGGATTCAAGGCAGGATGCAGATGACCCGGCAATTTGTGAACAGCTGACATCTTTTTCCGCCATCTTCATTTCAGGGGGAAACCAAAGCCGATTGTTTGAGCTGATTGGAAAAACCAAATTCCACGATGCCCTTTCTAAAGCCTGGCATAAAGGAATGGTGATAGCAGGGACAAGTGCTGGCGCTTCCATTTTAGGTAAGCATATGATCATTGCTGCTGACACGATGCTGAATGACAATAAGTTAAAGGTTGAGATTGGGGTAGGCTTCGGCTTCCTTGACGGTTTGATAATCGATCAACATTTTTCCCAGCGTGGCCGCTTTGACCGCCTGTTAAGTGCGATAGCAGGGAAAAAGGAAATTATGGGTATTGGCATTGATGAAAATACAGCAATTTTAGTTAAAGACAGTCTTTTTGAAGTAGTTGGCCAACATCAAGTATTGGTTCTTGATGGCAGCACCAGTGATTATATCAATATCACAACTTCTGAGAATGGCAGTGAAGAGTTGACTCTTTCGGGATTTAACCTTCATGCACTAACCAGGGGATACCGTTTTGACCTGCTTAAAAGGAAATTGTTGATGAAAAAGGGGATCCAACAATGATAATCAATCGAGTCCGTTATTTAAAAGGACCTAATTATTTTGCTTATACACCGACGATTTGCATTGAATTGGATATAGGGGAACTGGAACAGAAACCATCTGATTCAATACCTGGATTCAATGAAAAATTGTTAAAGACGCTCCCGAACCTGGGAAGCCATACATGTTCAAAAGGGTATCGAGGCGGTTTTGCCGAAAGGCTGAGAAAAGGAACATGGATGGGACATATATTGGAGCATATGACGATTGAGCTTCAAAACCTGGCCGGAATCGAAGCCATTCGTGGAAAAACGATTATGATGGAAAAGAAGGGTTTTTATTA
Organism: Peribacillus frigoritolerans; assembly: GCF_040250305.1. Taxonomy (NCBI): domain Bacteria; kingdom Bacillati; phylum Bacillota; class Bacilli; order Caryophanales; family Bacillaceae; genus Peribacillus; species Peribacillus frigoritolerans. The sequence goes on from NZ_CP158190.1 coordinate 1,538,199, forward strand.
TGTGACCTATGACTATCAGGAACCTCACTCAGGCCTTCAAGCTTTTTTAGCAGCAAAAGATATCGCGGAAGCCATCCTGAATGGTGAAAAGCATATAAATGTACAATCTTATGTAAAACAAATAGAGCAGTTATATTATAAAAATAAACTGGGTCCAAGTACCGAAGCCATTTTTAAGGCAGCACAAGCAAAAGGCATCCCTGTCGAGCGTATGGGTGATGAAAGCTTACTGCGTTTAGGAACCGGTACAAGGCAGAAGTATGTCCAGGCGACAATTTCCAGCCAGACTTCGAATATTGCCGTTGAGAATTCATGTGACAAATCATTGACCAAATCAATTTTAAGAGGGTGTGGCCTCCCTGTACCTGAAGGTGAAGTTGCCCATTCCATCGAAGATATCTTTGCCTCGGCGGACAGGCTGGGTTTTCCGCTGGTCATTAAACCGTATAATGGGAGGCAGGGGCAGGGTGTCATCACCCATATCAAAAATAAGGATGAACTATTCAATGTAATCAATTGTTTGGAGTCGCATGTGGAGAAGTACATAGTCGAACGGCATATTGAAGGACATGATTATCGGTTACTGATAGTCAACGGTGAACTTATAGCAGCTAGTTTGAGGCTTCCTCCCTATGTTATTGGCAACGGTAAGGAATCGATACGTAAATTGATAGAAAAAGAAAACTGTAATGATTTACGGGGGGAAGGACATGAGAAGCCGATGTCAAAAATCCCACTTACACATACCGTGACCTGTTACTTGGAAAAATCGAATCGGACGCTCGATACCATTCCGAATCAAGGGGAATTGGTTCAAGTTGTCGGCAATGCAAATCTTTCAACTGGTGGAAAGGCAATCGATGTAACGGATCAGGTTCATCCCACCATTAAGAATATGTCGGCTGCTGCCGCGAAAGCGATCGGTTTGGATATAGCCGGAATCGATTTTATTTGTGAGGATATATCAAAACCAATCGAACATTCACGGACTGCAATTATTGAAGTGAATGCTGCTCCGGGAATTCGAATGCATCATTATCCGAGCGAAGGGAAAAAAAGGGATGTAGGCAAGGCCATTGTTGATTATTTATTTCCGACTCGGGAAGAGGCAGCTATACCGATCATCGCAGTGACCGGAACAAATGGAAAGACGACAACGACCCGATTGGTTCATTATTTTCTGTCTAATGAAAATACAAAAGTGGGTATGACGAATTCTGATGGAGTATATATCGGAGATGAGGTTTTGGATCAAGGCGACTGCAGTGGTCCGGTCAGTGCAAGAATGGTATTGGCCCATCCTGAAGTTGATGTAGCCGTATTGGAAACGGCCAGAGGAGGGATTCTGCGTGAAGGTCTTGCTTTTCGTAAATGTGATGTGGGGATCATTACCAATGTAAGTGAGGATCACCTCGGCCGTGATGGAATCGATACTTTGGATGATCTCATTAAATTAAAGAGGCTGGTAGCCGAAGTCGTAATGAAGACAGGCTATTGTGTGCTGAATGCAGATGATCCGAATGTAGCTGCCATGAACGCCCATACAGATGGAGAGGTCATTTACACCTCTACTGATGCCACCCAGCCTCACGTTAAGGCTGCGATAAATGGTGGATGTAAAGTTTGGTACGTCAATGAACAAGGTGTAATCTGTCATTCATCTGATGGTGTCATCCATCAATTTATGGATTGCATCAAGATTCCAATAACGATTTCCGGCATGGCACGTCATAATATCGCCAATTTACTTCAGGCGTTAGCCGCAGCCGAAACTCAAGGAATTTCCATGGAAGAACTACGAAGGAAGGCTGCCACATTTATGCCTGATACGAATTTGTCCAAAGGACGTTTCAATTTAAAAAAGTTGAAAGAGCGCACGATCATCATCGACTATGCCCATAATGAAGCAGGATTGAAGGCCATATTCGAAACGGTCAGTGCTTATAACAAAAATCGTCTTATCACTGTTTTGGCAGGACCTGGGGACCGTATTGATGAAGAGCTTATCAGGCTCTCCAAGGCGGCGGCCATGAATTCTGATCTGTTCATCATTAAAGAAGACGATGATTTGCGAGGCAGGGAGCCTTTCGAAGTAGCCAGGCTGCTTCAGGAAGCTGCCGTAGAAGCAGGGTTACAAAAAGATCGGACCTTAATCGAACCTAATGAATTGGACGCATTCATAAAAGCCTGGGAAGCATCACAACCGGGTGACCTATTATTGTTCTTTTACACGGATTTCGAATATGTAGAGAAGTTTTTCGAAAAGGTTTCAACAAATCCATTGCCGAAGAAATAAAACAGTGAATTTCACCCTGAAAATCCACTTTCCATCAAGGCTAGCAATTACTCGCGAAAATTTCACTGTATGAAAAAAAAGCTAATCCAATTGGATTAGCTTTTTTTCATAACCGTTTCATTTGCAGCCGGAACAACGGCATGGTCTTTATTATATATTCGCTGAAGCACGATGGACTGAACAATCATGAATATACCTCCGATTGACCAATATAACGGCAAAGCAGCAGGAGCGGAGAAAGAAATGAATAAAATCATTGCTGGTGAGAGCAGGCTCATCATCTTCATTTGTTTCTGCTGTTCCTCCGGCATTTGTCTCATGGAAATGACCGATTGGAAGTAATAAATGACACCAGCAATAATCGCCATGGCAATATTCGGCTGACCAAGGCTGTACCAAAGGAAACTATGGGTCGCAATTTCATGGGAGCCTTGGATCGCATAATAAAAGCCCATTAGAATCGGCATTTGAATTAAGAGCGGCAAACAGCCCATGTTTAAAGGGTTGACTCCATGCTTTTGGTAAAGCTGCATCATTTCCTGTTGAAGGGCCTTTTGTTTAGCTGGATCTTTCGTCTCTTTGATTTTCTGCTGGATTGCAGTCATTTCCGGTTTCAGACCATTCATCTTCGTTTTCATGCTAAGCTGTGTTTTATATTGCTTGGCAGTCAGTGGAAGCAAGACAAGGCGAATCAAAAATGTCATCATGATGATGCTTAAACCATAGTTGCCATTAAATAAATCAGCATTAAACTCCAGCATTTTTGTCATCGGGTTAACCAAAGCGGTATGAAATGGACCGCTCGTTGCTGCTGAGCATCCTGTCAATAGGGTCGTTGCCAGAAATAGTACGGCAATTAGAAACATGTTTTTCTTCTTCAATATAATTTCCTCCTCAAATTGTTAGTGATTAAACAACGAGAAGGAGGCTTGGCTCATCGGAATCATCTGGTGAATCCTTTTGCCGGATAAATGTGAAGAAGCGCTGTGCACCGCGCCAGTCAAAAATGCTGCCCGCATGAACAGGGGATTTACTTTTATCTGTATGAACGGAAGCTTGATATTTGTCGTTCAAGAGCGATTGCTTTTTATTTAAGAAGTAAAACGCAGCCAGTGGAAAGACAAAGGTAAATAAGTAACCTGCCCATACCGCATGGCGAACGGTCTGATAATCGAATTCTAATAATAATTCCCACATAGGAATCCCTCGTTTTTTCTAAGATAAGAAAATTTGGCCTCCAAAAATGATTCAGGGCCTGAAATGCTTTTGACCTTATTGAGTTTAAATCATTAAGAACACTATATCAAATTCTAGTGCAAGAAAGCTAAAAAATATAGGGATTTTTTCAAAAAATAAACAGGGAATATTTTCTGATTAAATATTTCTGTAGAACCCCAGAGTCGAGACAAGTAATTCGGAATGAAGATGCACATATGGTCGTTCGTCTACATACGGATAAAAGGAAGTTCAATTATGAGGTGAAAAAGTATGAAACCATACAATTCATTCGATCAACAGAATAACAATAACGGTACTGAAAATATATATCAAAATGCACATCTCCGAAACATGGATAATGATTTCTTGGCAGTGCCATATCCATTTGAAAATCAAATAATGGATATAAGGACTCCTCCTGGCCCGCCTGGCCCGTCCTACGGGGACCAGCCGCCGCCGCGGCCGCCCCACGGAGGAGGCCCGCCTCATATAGCTCCGCCATTATTCACTCCACAACTTCATGATGGAATGTCTAAGGCAATGGACACTGGTTCAATAAAAGGGTGTTTATACAAACATACGTATGTTTGGCTTAAAAATGGCCGCTCATTTTGGTTTTACCCCACATATGTCGGCTATAATTCCGTGGCAGGTTAACGATGGAGACGAAGTCAACAGCGATGGGCCTATTATGGAACGGACGCGCATGAGATACAATTCTTTCATTGTTATTAAAATAACAATGCGCATTAGCGGATTGTTCAGTTGTGGACAAAAGGTGGGCGAAAAAAGTACGGTGTAGTCGAACTAATTGGTGAACGGTCGAATAAAGTCTGGTGTGGGTCGAATAAATGGGTGAACGGTCGAATAAAGTGCAGTGTGGGTCGAATAAATGGGTGAACGGTCGAATAAAGTGTAGTGTGGGTCGAAAAACGGCGTGAACGGCCCCCAAAAAAGTGCTCCTTCTTAAAACAACAGGATGTTTTTTTAAGAAGGAGGTTCGGAATGGTCTCACCCCGAACCATGATTTTAAAACGAGACTAGATTATCCTTAATGTTTTTTACTGTAACCCTTATTAGATTGAAGAAATTTGCGACACTCATGCCGAAAACTGGCTAGATGAGACCCCGCTGGATGCTTGCTTTGATGAGGCTTGGCAGACAGCGGGCGGAAAGGGAGCGGATTTCTGAAATCAAGTGTAAAGTTATTAAAGAAGGCAAATTCCTTCAAAGATTCAATCAAAAAAATAATCAGGAAAATCAGAAATGATCCCATCTAACTGCATCTTTTTGAACATGCGGATTTGTTTTTTATTGTTGACGGTCCATGTATATACTTTCATCCCGTGCTTTTGGATTCGCATTTGCAGTTTCTTACTCAAAATTGTTTGCTTTGGATTCAAAAATGATGCAAACTCGGCAATCTCCTTTAATTTTTGGTCATTAATTGGGCGTTTTATCAAAACGCCCACTTGTATGTCCGGCATTAATTGATGAAACCTTTTCATGGATTCCATATCGAATGAATGAACCATTATCCTATTTTCACTTGTTGAATATTCCTGGAATTTTCCTAATTCCTCTGCAAGTTTCTGTTCAATGCCGGGATAAGCAGATGGATGTTTTAATTCGATTAAGATTCCGGCTTCAGACCCGAAATTCTCCAATACCTCACTTAGTAAAGGAATCCTTTCGTTTTTATAACGGGAATGATACCAGCTTCCTGCATCCAGTTCCTTTAATTCGGCAGCCGTGTAATCACGGATGTTCCCTTTGCCGTTCGTGGTTCGATCCAGGGTGGGATCATGATGAACCACAAGTACATCATCTTTACTAAGATGGATATCCACTTCCAGGAAATCAGCTCCCAATTCAATAGCTTTTTTATAAGATGCCATTGTATTCTCGGGGCAATATCCAGATGCACCGCGATGTCCAATTTTAAGGGGGGAATGCTGGATTATTAAGCTTTCAGGGAAATCACTCTTTGATCTTTTAGCGTAGAGAGCGAACAGGACAAGCATGGTTATCACGATAATAAGAAAAAATGCAATCATCTTTCACACTCCTATTAGGCAAAATGATTAAAATTTAGCAGGACAGACTCATTTCATAATTTTACATGTTAGCCAGGAAAAAATCATGTTTTACACAATGTTATAATCCGACTTAAAGGATTTATTGGAAAGGTATGGAATACATATAATTTAAGTATCAATAAGGAGGGAAAGCAGATGGAATTGCAGGTGAAACCGAAGTCTAAAAAATGGAAGGGGAATTTTGGTTTATATTTTTCCCTGCCCATTCTGTCTTGGGCGTTTTACGATTTTGCCAATACGATTTTTTCCTCTAATATCAATACGATTTTCTTTCCATTCTTCCTCCAGGAACAGATTGGGGAAAATGCCGTTCTTGATCAGATTGCCAGTACCTTCATCTCCTACGCAAATGCGATTTCCAGTTTATTTCTAGTTTTGTTTTCCCCGCTGTTCGGTGTCATGATCGATCGAACGGGAAAAATGAAAAAATACATTATGATTTTCACACTCATTTCTGTTGTATGTACATTTTTAATGGGGGTATTTGGAGGGGCGTCGTTCGATGGGAAGCTTCTTGGCATTCCAATTTCCTTAGCGATCGTCATTCTTTTATTTGTGATAGCAAAGTTTTTCTATCATTCGAGTCTTGTTTTCTATGATACGATGATGAGTGATTTAGGCACGAAACAGCAATTGCCGCTTATATCAGGATTTGGCGTGGCGGTAGGCTACCTTGGAACGTTAGTGGGCCTGTCCATCTATCCATTCATAAGTAAAGGGAGTTCACATGAAGCCTTTATTCCCACGGCCATTTTATTTCTGGTTTTTTCCCTTCCATTGTTCTTTTTTTTAAAAGAGTCTCCAAAACAGCAAAAAGCGAAACAACCTTTTTTATCCGGTTATAAGGAAATTAAATCCACATTTAAAGAGATGCAATCCTATCGATCGGTTTTTACATTCATGATTGCTTATTTCTTTTTAAATGATGCAATTGCGACCACTATCGGCATGATGGCCGTATATGCCAAGACTGTTGTTGGATTTTCCTCAAGCGGATTCATTTTGCTTTACTTGGTTTCGACAGTATCGAGTATTGCCGGATCGTTTCTGTTTGGATACATCACGCAGTCGAAGGGGCCGCGGCTAGCTGTGACATATGTGGGAGTTCTGCTTTTGGTTGCTTTATTTATAGCGGTCTTTGCACAAACCGCTCTATGGTTCTGGGTTGCAGGGAGTATGTTCGGCATTTCGCTAGGTTCGATGTGGGTGACATCACGGACATATATCATTGAATTGACCCCGGATGAGAAGAGGGGGCAATTTTTTGGACTATTTGCATTCTCAGGAAAAGTCTCTTCAATAATCGGTCCGCTTTTATATGGAACGATAACGTTGGTATTCCATGACCTCGGTACATTGGCGAGCAGGATGGCATTGGGCTCTTTGATCATCATGGCGGTAATAGGTCTGGTCTTTCTTTTAAAATTGAAGGGATTGGAAGAAGTGAACTAAGAAAAAAGGGAATGGAGCCGGCCTTAATGCCGTATCCATTCCCTTGCATAATCTTATACCAAAATCAAGGTGACATCGACGTTCCCGCGAGTCGCTTTTGAATAGGGGCAGGTCATATGTGCTTTTTTGGCGAAGTCTTCAGCCTCTTCCCTGCTTAGGTCGGGAATAGAAACATCCAATCTTACAGCCAATTTAAAGCCGCCGTCTTCCTCATCTTTACCGATCGTGACATTTGCCGTCACGGAAGTATCGACTTTTTTCTTTTCTTTTTGCAGAACAAGATTCAAGGCACTGTCAAAGCAAGCCGCGTAACCGGCTGCGAATAACTGTTCAGGGTTTGTGGCGCGCTCACCGGAACCTCCTAATTCCTTCGGTGATCTCACATCGAAGTCCAGAATCCCGTCCTCTGATTTAACATGTCCCTCACGACCGCCTTGTACGGTAACTGTAGCTGTATATAATGGTTTCAATGAAAACAACTCCTTTGTTTATTCTTACTATCATTAGTTCCCTCCTGTAAGTCTTGTTAAACAAAATGAAAGCGAGTTTATGGAGAGTATTGTGTGAAAATGGTTTTAAATTGGTTTTAAATTGGAAGATATTGTTTTATAATGTACTGTATTAGGAGATGTAATACACCCATTTGCAAGGAGGGTTTATGATGTTTGAGTTGGATGTTCAAAATGGAAAGCCGATATATGAGCAATTGATGGATAAGTTAAAGGAACTAATGATCAATGAAGTTTTACAGGAACATAATCAGCTCCCATCCATACGAATATTGGCTCAGGAATTGACCATCAATCCAAATACGATCCAGAAAGCGTACAAGCAGCTTGAATCTGACGGGTTTATATATACATTACCAGGCAAAGGGAATTTCGTGGCTCCTCCTAAATCCTTGAAAAATTCATTGAAAGAAGAAAAGATCAGAAACGAGCTTTCAAGGGTACTCGCTGAAGCTCTTTATATCGGAATCGATAAGCATGAGATTTATAGATTGATAAAGGAAATCAGTCCATTGGCAAAGGGGGGAGATTCTTGATTGAAATAAAACAGGTGAGTAAATTATATGAAGGAAAAGAAGCGATCAAAAACGTCTCCTTGGTCATACAAAAAGGCTCCATATTCGGGTTATTAGGTTCAAATGGGGCGGGGAAAACGACTTTATTAAAAATGCTTTCAGGCAATCTGATACAGGATGCAGGTGAAGTTCTAATTGATCGATCATATGTGTTTGAAAACCGTGAAGTGAAAAATCGTTGTTTCTTCCTTCCTGATACGCCTTATTTTCTGGCTAACTATACGATCATGCAAATGGCAGGTTTTTATAGCCATATTTATAGTGAATGGAATCAAGAACGTTTTTATCAATTACAGGAAGTATTTCCGATACCCGTCCAAAATAAAATACATAAACTATCGAAGGGTATGCAAAGACAGGTTGCTTTTTGGCTCGCACTCTCGACGATGCCGGAAGTTCTCATCCTGGATGAACCGTTTGATGGATTAGATCCGGTCATGCGTAAAAATGTGAGGCAGTTGTTGATTCAGGATGTATCGGAAAGGGATATGACGATTTTACTTTCGTCCCATAATCTCCGGGAAATTGAAGATTTAGCCGATCATGTCGGGATTTTACATGGAGGTGAGCTTGTGATCCAAAAGGATTTGAATGACTTAAAAGCGGATGTACACAAAGTGCAAATCGCCTTTAAACATAAAATTCCCCACGGTTTATACCGCGGAATTCAAATTCTAAACAAGGAAAGACGCGGCAGCGTGATCGTTTGCATCGTTAAAGGTAAAGAATCCATGATTAAATCGCACTTTAATCAGTTTCAGCCAGAAATATTAGATATTCTCCCCCTTACTCTAGAGGAGATATTCATTTATGAAATGGGGGATATAGGTTATGTCATCCAGAATAACCTGGTTTAATAGAGAATTGATTATCTATATTTTCAGAAGCACTGGCTGGATTGGTTTCCTGTATCTCGTCGGCCTCATATTTGCGCTGCCTTTGGAAATGTTAGCGATTATCTTGAATGAGAATAATGAATATGTGGAATTCGAAAACCTTTTTTCCTGTCAGCAAATGATACAGTTTGTCTTGGTCATCGTTATTCCAGTATTACTTGCCATCTTCCTTTTTCGGTTTTTACAAATGAAACAAGCCTCTGACTTTATTCATAGTTTACCGATTACTAGACGCAGCATCTACATTCATATGATTGGGACGGGAATTGGCTTCTTGGGTTTGCCGATATTACTTACAGGTTTAATTTTGATATTATTCCACTCGGCAATTGATATAGAAACGCTATATACCATGCCTGATATATGGTCTTGGATGGGGAATACATTTATTTTGGAAGCTTTGATCTTTTCTGTTGCCGTTTTAATTGGAATGGTGACGGGATTATCAGCCTTTCAAGGACTGCTGACCTATATTTTTCTTGCTTTGCCGGTGGGGCTGTTTGTATTGTTTTCAGCCAATGTGAAGTTTTTGATAGCAGGATTTTCTGCAGATTATTATCTAAGCTCCAATATGAATGGCATCTCCCCCTTATTAGCAGCAACGGAGATGGAAAAAATATACTTTTTCTCTATTAATACTTTAATTTATAGTATATTAACCTTACTTTTTCTGATTAGTTCTCTTTTTCTCTATGAGAGGAGAAAGCTGGAGCATGTATCGCAGGCATTTGTTTATCCGAAGATTAAGCCATTATTTAAATTCGGCCTGACATTATGCATGATGCTGTTTACAGGGCTGTATTTTAGCGAAACGACAGGCCAGCCAGGGTGGATTTTCTTCGGATATACCGTCGGTTCTTTGCTTGGATATTATTTAGGGGAAATGGTCCTGCAAAAGACTTGGCGAATACGGGTCAACCTGAAAGGTTATGCAGCATTTATAGTGGCCATCATTGTGCTGGCACTCATTATAAAAATAGATCCCCTTCATTATAAGGCCAAGATTCCTGATGAAAAGATGATTAGCCAAATTTATATTGGCAATTCTCCTTTATTTTTTGAAGATGGTGACACATCGGATAACGCTTCAAATTATCTTAAAGAGAAGGAAAATATTGAGGCGATCAGGTTATTGCATCAGGAAATAATCGATAAGGGTAAAAAGGTTTCCATAGGTGAATTGAATGATGGACAATCCGTATTCCTGATGTATGAACTCAAGAATGGAAAACGGTTAGCGAGGGAGTATCATTTGCAAAACTACGACTCATACAAGCCGCTATTGGCGAAAATTTATGAGTCGAATGAATATAAAAAAATGGTTAATGAGTTATTGAATGTTACTGCTGGAGACGTATCAAAAATCAAGATAACGGCGAGCGGACAAGTGGACAAATCAATAACGATCACGGACGGTCAACAGCTGGAAGCAGCCGTAAAGGCATTGTCGGAGGATCTGAATAATCAATCGTTCGACCAAATGACATCTTCTTTTGGTGATTATGCCTCCATCGACATTCTCTTGCATAATGACAAAACCATTTATATGAATTGGGACTCTTCATATACTCAGTTTTCAAAATGGATGGAAAGTACAGGACAATCGGAAAAAGCAAGGTTAATGGTTGATGATGTCTCTTATATACTGGTTGCGAAGACCGATTCAAAAGTTTATCATTCGTATTCTGAAAGTGAAATCGCACAGCAGATTGAACAACAGCCAAACCGCTTGAAAATTAAGACCGCTTCGGAAATCGAGACGGCCATTGATAATGCCCAAATCGATTGGGGCGGGGAGTACTCAGCTGTCTTTTATTATAAAGAAAGCAGAGATGTGGACATCAAGAGTTTTTCTGGCGAACATGTTCCCGGCTTCATTTTGGATCATTTTAATGAAAGATAACGTGAATATGCCGCTTGTACAAATAAATTAAAGGATGCCGCCCAATCTGGGCGGCATCCTTTTTCCATTGCCTATCAATATGTTTGTGTATCTATGCTTTAGAGTTTTACGACGTTTTTAGCTTGAGGTCCGCGGTTTCCTTCTTCGATTTCAAATTCAACCTCTTGACCTTCATCAAGGCTCTTGAAACCTTCTCCTTGAATGGCGGAAAAATGTACGAAAACATCGTCTTCGTTTGGTACTTCGATAAATCCAAATCCTTTGTCACTATTGAACCATTTCACTTTACCTGTTACTGTCATTCGATGAATCCTCCTAAAAAGTTAAAAAATATTAATGGTGATGATTTTACCGTGATGGAAAAATCAATTTCACACATTATCCAGCACCCTCATTCAAGTTAAAATTATCATACGAAGATGCTTGATAAAATGTGAAAGCCTACAGGAAAAATTAACCCACTCCTTTGGGGCAATTTCCATTTTTTTAGTATATACCCACCTTTATAAAGGATAAAACAAATGGAATTAATTTATACATTCCCATTTAGGAAAATATTATTAGACAGGTTTTATACGGGGAAGCCTAACGGTATTGTCGCACAGGAGTTTCCGTTTCCTGGATTGAAATTTGACGGGGCCAATTGGAAAAGCCTTTAGAGTTGAGATTAGGAAAACAATTTGGCATTAAAGTTTTTCACGAAAATAATCGGGTATAGGATAAGAAAGAAAGGACTGATGAATCATGAAGAAATTATTAAAAAGGGCCCTCATTTTTGCTGCTCCAATCATATTCAAGGAAGTAAAAAAACGCTGGAAAAACAAGCGGAATCAAAAAGCGATTAAACCTGCAAGGTAATAAGTTAAACCATGAATAAATGAACGGTAACCATATGGATTAGATAAGGGGCGCTGATTAAGCGTCTTTTGTTTTGCCATTTGAACAAATCCCCTAATGGTGATGCATTCACCTCTACATCTTTCCTTCATATCGTGTTAAAATAGAAAGGTTGATTGAAAATGAATGATGAGTAGCCAATGCTTAAGCCTTATGATATATTTCTTCTTACATATATTGTGTATGATCAGGATTTTTGCATACAAAGAAAGGTTGCCATTCCAATGTAAAAAATACAGTAAACCTCTATAAATTTTTTTATTGATGACTCCAATAATGAAAGGAACATATTATGACTAATTTAAAAGACGAGGTTCAATCCCGACGGACCTTCGCAATCATCTCTCACCCGGATGCCGGGAAAACGACTTTGACAGAAAAATTATTGCTGTTTGGCGGCGCGATCCGAGATGCCGGAACAGTTAAAGCTAGAAAAACAGGGAAGTATGCAACAAGTGACTGGATGGAGATTGAAAAGCAACGGGGAATTTCCGTTACATCTTCAGTCATGCAATTCGATTATGATGATTTTCGTGTCAATATTCTCGATACACCAGGCCACCAAGATTTCAGTGAAGACACATATCGTACACTGATGGCTGTTGATAGCGCCGTGATGATCATCGACTCGGCAAAAGGTATCGAGGATCAGACGGTTAAATTATTCAAAGTATGCCGGATGAGGGGTATCCCGATTTTCACTTTTATCAATAAAATGGACCGACAAGGTAAAACGCCGCTAGAATTGCTTGCCGAACTCGAAGAGGTATTAGGTATAGAAACATATCCAATGAATTGGCCGATTGGGATGGGAAAAGACTTCGTGGGCATTTACGACAGGTTCAATAATCGGATTGAACAGTTCAAAACGGAAGGGGAAGAGCGTTTCCTTCCATTGAATGACGAAGGTGAACTCGAAGTGGATCATAAACTTAAGGATTCCCAGTTATATGAGCAAACTTTGGAAGAAATCATGCTGTTGACGGAAGCAGGTAACCAATTCTCTGAAGAAAACATTGCGACTGGAAAACTTAGTCCCGTATTTTTCGGGAGTGCTTTAACGACGTTCGGTGTTCAGACGTTTTTGGATGCTTATCTGAAATTTGCACCAGCTCCACAAGCGCGGATGACAACGTCAGGTGAAATGGACCCTGTCAGTAATGATTTTTCCGGTTTCATTTTCAAGATCCAGGCGAATATGAACCCAAAACACCGTGACCGGATCGCTTTCCTTCGCATTTGCTCCGGTAAATTCGAACGTGGGATGAGCGTCAACCTGAGCAGGACAGGAAAACCAATCAACCTTTCTTCTTCTACTCAATTCATGGCTGATGATCGGAACACCGTAAATGAAGCGGTAAGCGGAGATATCATCGGTTTATATGACACCGGTAACTACCAAATTGGCGATACAATTACAACAAGCAAAGACATGTTTCAGTTTGAAAGGCTGCCTCAGTTTACACCGGAACTATTCATGAGGGTAACAGCTAAAAACGTCATGAAACAGAAACATTTCCATAAAGGAATTAACCAACTTGTACAAGAAGGGGCAATTCAGCTCTTCAAAACGGTTCGGATGGAAGAATATCTGCTTGGAGCGGTTGGGCAACTTCAATTCGAAGTATTCGAGCATCGTATGAGGAACGAGTACAATGTTGAAGTCGTGATGGAGCGCATGGGCAGCAAGATTACACGCTGGGCTGAAGATGAAAAGCTTGATGAAAATCTTCATAGCTCAAGAAGCATTCTTGTTAAAGACCGGTTTGATAAATATGCATTCTTATTTGAAAATGAGTTTGCACTTCGTTGGTTCCAAGATAAAAATCCTGATGTGGAATTATATAATCCAATGGATTTGAAATAATGAAGAAGCCCGTGTTATATACACGGGCTTTCAGACTGTAGACAAACTCGATGAAAATCGAGTTAAGTCTACAGTTTTTTTTTGGCTTGTACAAATTTGGACGTTGATTTCCACTTCAGGCACTCGCTTTCCGCGGGCGGTCCGGGAGCCTCCTCGGCGCACTTGCGCCTGTGGGGTCTCCCTTGGACTCGCTATTCCCGCAGGAGTCTCGTACCTTCCGTTCCAATCTACTTTGTCTTAAATTTTAGATAGAACCTCATTTGTCTACAGTTTTTTTTGGTGTGCAAAAACTCGGACGTTGATTTCCACTTCAGGCACTCGCTTTCCGCGGGCGGTCCGGGAGCCTCCTCGACGCCTTTGCGTCTGTTGGGTCTCCCATGGACGCGTTTTTCCCGCAGGAGTCTCGCACCTTCCGTTCCAATCTACTTTGTCTTAAATTTTAGATAGAACCTCATTTATCTACAGTTTTTTTTGGTGTGCAAAAACTCGAACGTTGATTTCCACTACAGGCACTCGCTTTCCGCGGGCAGTCCGGGAGCCTCCTCGACGCCTTTGCGTCTGTTGGGTCTCCCTTGGACTCGCTATTCCCGCAGGAGTCTCGCACCTTCCGTTCCAATCTACTTTGTCTTAAATTTTAGATAGAACCTCATTTGTCTACAGTTTTTTTTGGTGTGCAAAAACTCGAACGTTGATTTCCACTTCAGGCACTCGCTTTCCGCGGGCGGTCCGGGAGCCTCCTCGGCGCACTTGCGCCTGTGGGGTCTCCCTTGGACGCGTTTTCCCCGCAGGAGTCTCGCACCTTCCGTTCCAATCTACTTTGTCTTAAATTTTAGATACAACCTCATTTGTCTACAGTTTTTTTTGGTGTGCAAAAACTCGAACGTTGATTTCCACTACAGGCACTCGCTTACCTTACGGGTGAACTTATATACAGCGAATGAATAGTGCCGAAAGCCTCCTGATGGCCTCAGCAGACTTTTCTCGTGGGAATGTGGGGTAATTTATTCAATTAAAGAAGAAGCTCTGCTCAGGAAAACAGGCTACATAGTCCTGATCGATCATTATGAGAAAAAACTGTTTCATTATTTTGTAAAGATCAATGAGACAATTAAGGCATTGCAATTAGCCCAATAATTATCGAATCACATAAAAGTCATTATTATGGGATTAATTTACAAATATATCTATCGGAAGGAGCTTGGTAATGGTTTGCGTTGTATCAGTGGAGAGAAGCATCACTGATAAAATCGAATTATACTAAAATATTCCTTTGACAATCTCCTGAAACTACTATATATTTAGCTAGTACTTTAGTGCTTAAAAGCGTTTCAGTAATTGTGAGGAGTGAAAAGGTCCTAGCCTTACCTCAGAGAATATACAACATTGAAAGCGGGGAAATACATCATGCGTCTTGAAGATGCAAAGCTAAAACTCTCCTTACTTGAAGCAATTGGGGTTTTGGCCATTCTATTCTTAATCATTGCAACTGGAATCATACATTATGGACTTGCCCCCCATATTCCAATAATAGCGGCAATCCTTTTCTTATTTGTTTATGGGAAGATCAAGAAGCTGCCATTTTCAATTATGGAGGCGGCTATAGTCAAAGGTGCAGGTACTGGTATGGGAGCCATTTATATATTCTTTTTCATTGGAATGCTGATTTCCATCTGGATGGCAAGCGGGACGATCCCTACCATCATGTACTATGGGTTTGACTGGATTTCTGGTGAATATTTCTATGCGATCACATTTCTGGTGTGTTCGCTAATTGGGCTCTGTATCGGGAGTTCACTTACAACATCAGCCACTATCGGCGTTGCTTTAATAGGTATGGCGGCGGCGATGGATTTATCGTTGGCGATTACAGCCGGTGCAATCATTTCCGGTGCATTTCTTGGGGATAAAATGTCTCCATTATCCGACTCTACCAACCTTGCATCGGGAACGGTTGGAGCACCATTATTTGAACATATTAATAATATGCTTTGGACTACGATTCCAGGTTTTTTAATATCGCTTATCATTTTTTACTTCCTTTCACCGAATGTCAAAGTTGCTCGTGTTGAGGAAATCGAAGCCATGACCAAAGCCCTGGAAATGGAAACGAATATAAGCATATGGAGTTTGATTCCGTTTGTCATCGTTCTAATCATGGCTTTGAAAAAGGTGTCAGCCATTCCGACATTGTCGGCAGGAATCATTTCGGCAGCCATCATCGCTTTCATTCAAACGCCTAATTTGACGGTAGCAAAACTGGCGGATATTTTATACGGCGGATTTGTCCTCAAGAGTGGAGTGGATCAACTTGACTCAATCTTATCACGGGGCGGCATTGAAAGTATGATGTTCTCCGTTTCGATGGTGTTGTTGGCATTGGCCATGGGCGGACTATTGTTCGAATTGGGGGTCATCCCTTCTATTTTAAAAGCAATCCAGGATTCATTGACGAGTGTAGCGAAAGTGATTTCCGCTACTGTATTTGCAGGAATCAGCGTGAACTTCCTGGTGGGTGAACAGTATTTGTCAGTTATACTGCCTGGGAAAGCCTTTCAGCAGAAATATGAAGATTTAGGCTTGCAGCCCAAAACGCTTGCGAGGGTACTTGAAGATGCGGGAACAGTTGTGAATCCTCTGGTTCCTTGGGGTGTCTGCGGTGTATTCCTGACACAGGTATTGGGTGTTTCAACCCTTGAATATGCCCCTTTTGCATTCTTCTGCCTGCTTTGTCCTTTGCTCAGTCTGATTTCTGGCTTTACGAAAATCGGTATCCATTATAAATGAAAAAAACAGGCGGTCGGTTTTGACTGCCTGTTTTTTTATGTGAACTTACATAGCCTTATAGAGAAGGGAACCCCCTGACATGAACAGAAATGTCAGGGGGTATTTGATTGATTATTTTGAAGACGCGATCTCATCTTTTGGGATGGACACGACCTTTTCTTTCTGTTCAAGCAAGTTCATTCGCATGACGACATTTTGGAATATGCCCATTGAAAGCATGAGCAGCAGTAAGGAAGATCCTCCATAACTGATGAATGGAAGGGTGATCCCTGTGATAGGGATAAGTCCAGTCACTCCGCCAACGTTGATGCCGACTTGAATGCCGATCATGGATGAGATGCCGATCAATAAAAGGCTTCCAAATGGATCCTTGCATTTTGCTGAAAGTACAAATCCCCTTAAAACGATAAAACCTAGTGTCAATAGAACGAACCCCACTCCGAATATTCCGAGCTCTTCCGCAATGACAGACATGATGAAATCAGTATGCGATTCAGGCAGGTACCCGTATTTTTGTACACTGTCACCAAGTCCCACTCCAGTAAGGCCGCCGGATCCTATTGCGAATAAGGAATTCACGAGTTGATATCCGCTTTCTCCTGCCTTTCCGAAAGGGTCTGCAAACCCCGTAAAACGAGACATCTTATTTTCAGAAAGAACGGCTGAGAAATTTCCTGTCACGAGTACCCCTAATGCAAAAATGGCAACGAATATCGCAGTGATCAAAGAGAGTTTGAATATACTCTTAAAAGACATCCCGGATGAAATGATCATGGTACTTGAAATCAGGAAAATGACCGCTGCCGTTCCATAGTCAGGCTGTATTCCGATTAAAAAGCAGATGAATACCAGAAAGAAAATCGGCGGGATGACGGCTTTATCAATACTATTGATTCGATCTTGCCTTTTTCCGTAAATGGCTGCCAGATAAATGATTATGGCTAACTTGGAAAATTCAGCGGGTTGGATCGATTTTGTCCCTAATTTGAACCAGCTTGTGGCATTTCCTGCTGTATGGCCGAAGATAAAGAGCAGCAAAAGGATACCGGCCATTCCAAACATCATAGACATCAAGAACATTTTGTTTTTGTACATCTTATAAGGAAGGATCATCGTGACGATCATTGCCACGAATGAAATGAGAAAAGCCGTTTTTTGCTTCTCAAAGAAGTAATCCATGGGCCAGCCGTATCGAGCGACAGCAGTGATCATGCTCGAACTGTAAATCATGACTAAACCAAACAAACAGAGTAATACGACAGCGATGAAAATAGGGAAGTCGTATGCTTTAATTATTCTTTTCACTTGTGCGCTCACCTCAAATATGTATGCGCGAAAAAATCGCCTTCTTATATAGTAACGGAAAATCGGTTATATAGATAATAATTTTTATTCGATAATATGAATTTATCCTCCATAAACCAATATTAAACACTAAAACCGAGAAACTTGGTCTGCTGGATTTCCTTTTTGCTTATAGCCGAATTCGGATTCCTATACATTACCTTCGATAGTAAACGTGAATACTCCTTTTAATAACGGGAAAATTTTTACTATATATTCCATTTGGTGGTGCTGTTATGTCTGGAAGATTACTATTTAAGGTTAAAACTTGATGTGATGCAGTGGATACTGAAAACGAATTTGTTAGAGTAACTCATCTTAAGAGGTATACTTATTTTAGCACCGGTTATGTGGCACGGAATCGGGCAGGGATTTTATGAAGAGAGGGAACCCGTTATGAACTTGGTTCCAATCGATTATATTATACAGGCTGCTGCGTCTCTGGCATTATATAAAGAGGGTTGACGCGAAAAACCTCGTATGTTTAGTGAATTAGGGAAGGTCTACCTCCTTGGTCGATCTTAATTAAAAGCATAAATATGATAGGAAGTACCAATGAAAATAAGGTAAAGCAAGGGGAGTAGTTATGGAAGAAATACAAGACAAGCTGGAAGTGTTTTCTCCGGCAACAGGTGAGAAGATTGCGGAAATAGTCCCAACGCCATTGAAGGCGATTCCTCATATATATAAGAAATCAAGACATGCGTTCCAAGCATGGTCGAATCTTCCCATCAAGGAACGGCTGCAGTATTTAAAACGGCTTCGTTTATTGATGGTTGAAAAAATGGATGAAATAGCTGAAGTCATTTCAAAAGATACAGGAAAAGTGAAAATTGAAGCACTGGTTGCTGATATCATGCCAACGATTGATGCAATCAAGCATATCGAGAAACATGCAGTGAAAACTCTTTCCGGACGAAAGGTCACCACTCCGCTCATGTTAATTGGAAAAAAATCTTATATCCATTATATGCCCCGTGGAACGGTTCTCGTCATTTCACCATGGAATTATCCGCTGCAGCTTTCCATGGTACCCATTCTTAATGCGCTAGCAGCGGGAAATGCAGTCATCGCCAAGCCCTCAGAGGTAACTCCTTTAGTTGGGGTGTGCATTGAAAAGTTGTTTCTTGAAGCTGGTTTCCCGGACGGAACTATACAGTTTGCCCATGGAGGAAAAGAATTGGGTGCGGCATTAACTGAGCAAAAGCCAGATTATATATTTTTTACTGGATCTGTAAGGACTGGGAAAATGATTGGTGAGGTCGCAGCTAGACAACTGATCCCAACGACTTTGGAGCTTGGCGGGAAGGATCCAATGATCGTTCTGCGTGATGCCAACCTGGAACGGGCTGTGAACGGGGCCCTTTGGGGGGCTTTTACAAATAGCGGGCAGGTGTGCATGAGTGTTGAAAGGGTTTATGTGGAACGTCCTGTTTATAAGGAATTCCTCATGCTTCTTAAAGAAAAAACGAAGTCCATGAGGCAGGGGGTGCATTCGCAGGATGATATCGGTTCAATGACTTTCCCCGCACAAGTTGATATTGTAGCTGGACAACTGGAGGATGCACTGAATAAGGGGGCCGTACTTGAAGCCGGAATACCTCCGAAAGAGTGGAAAACGGGACAGACCCATTTCATTCCGCCGACGATTCTGTCCAATGTCGATCATTCCATGAAAATCATGAAAGAAGAAACGTTCGGACCCGTATTGCCTGTTGTGCCTTTCGATACGGAGGAAGAAGTGATCGCCCTGGCAAATGAAAGTGAATATGGGCTCAATTCCAGCGTTTGGACGATGGATAGGGAAAAAGCAAGCAAAATTGCGTCTCGGTTAGTAACAGGAGCGGTGACCATCAATGATGTGCTGATAACGGTTGCTAATCATCATTTACCATTTGGCGGTGCCAAACAAAGCGGAGTTGGCCGGTATCATGGCGAGCATGGATTAAAGATTTTCTGCCATGAAAAAGCGATCATGATCGATAAAGGTAAAAACAATACAGAAATACAGTGGTATCCATATGAAGGGAAATACACGAGTTTTTTATCGCTGTTTCAGAATTACTTTTCTGCCAAACCGAACTGGATTCGTTTCGGCAAAGAATATTTGCGATTGATTAAATTATCCAAAGGGAACAGAAAATGAGATCCATTTATAAAAAAGATTGTTATTTTCATAACGAGCGCGTATACTATTAATATACTTAATAACTGATTTTCCTTTTCAAAGGGGAGTAGCGTTAGGGTTCGCCCTAAAACAAAGTCGTCATTACGTGAATGTTAAACATTCATCGGCTTTGTTGACATGATTTCATGTTCAGCAAGACCTTTGCCTATATGGCAGAGGTCTTTTTATTTTGCCAATGCCAGTAGGAAGGAAATACTAACTATTGGAGGTTGAATGCATGGAAGCATCAATATTATTGGAATATGGCTGGGTCCTTCTTATCTTGGTTGGATTAGAAGGGATACTTGCTGCGGATAATGCGGTCGTCATGGCTGTCATGGTTAAGCATTTGCCAAAAGAACAACAGCGAAAAGCCTTGTTTTATGGTCTGATGGGAGCTTTTGTTTTCCGCTTTGCAAGTTTATTCCTTATTTCCTTTCTTGTCGAGGTGTGGCAAGTTCAAGCAATCGGTGCGATTTATTTACTTTTCATTGCTTTTCAGCACATTTACAAAAAATACGCTGGTAAAGGTGAGAAGGAAATCACGAAACCTAAAAAGCAATCCGGCTTCTGGATGACTGTGGTAAAGGTTGAAGCGGCTGATATAGCTTTCGCAATCGATTCGATGTTGGCTGCCGTCGCACTGGCTGTTACACTTCCTGAAACAGGCTGGATGAAAGTCGGCGGTATTGACGGAGGGCAATTTGCTGTCATGTTCCTCGGCGGCATGATTGGATTAATCATTATGCGATTTGCAGCAAATGCGTTCGTGAAGTTGCTTCATAAGCGTCCTTCCCTAGAAACGGCTGCATTTTTGATAGTGGGTTGGGTAGGAGTGAAGTTGGCGGTACACACACTCGCACACCCTTCACTGGCTGTCATCGATCATCATTTCCCTGAATCAACTCTTTGGAAATCGATTTTCTGGGTTGTATTGATTGGAATTGCAGCAGGTGCATGGATCATTTCAAGCAAGAAAGAAAAAAAAGAAAAAGAAGAGAAAAAAATACAGGAAGCTTAAAAAAACAGGCGTGCTGGTCACGCCTAATTTGTAGACTAAAGGAGTTTTAACTAAAATTTCAAAACAAAGTTGATTGGAGTGGGTGTGCGAGACTCCTGCGGGAAAAGCGCGTCGAGGGGAGACCCCGCAGGCGCAATGCGCCGAGGAGGCTCCCGGACCGCCCGCGGAAAGCGAGTGCCTGGAGTGGAAATCGACGTTTGGGTTTTATAAACCTTTATAAAACTGAGATAAACAATTTTATCGAGTTTGTCTACAGTCTGCAGGCGTGCTGGTCACGCCTATTTTTTTTGCTTTTTCATGTATTTATGGAGATGACCCTCAAAAGCGCAGGGGTGTTTACGAATGATATGTTAAAAGATGTGAATATTAAATTCCGGTTATAAAAATGACAATTGTCCCATTGTATCGGACGAAAATCAGGAAAAAGATAACTTACTGTAATTGCACTGTAATAAACGAGAAAAAACTAAGTATTTTATCATGTTGATATATTATGTGATTTCATTTTTAATGCAAAAATAGTTCTTTTGGTACTGTCTTTTAGACTCCCTCCGCTTAAGATAAGTATGTTGATGCGTATTTTATGTTCAACAGGAGCGAGGTGAGCAAATGCTTGGATTGTTGTTTACAGCATTCAAAAAAAAGCGTTCTTTAGAAGAAACCGTATTGAAAATTCAACAAGGCGATATTAGCCTTCGTAATGATACCATAGAGTCATTCAAACCTTTTATTGCGAAAACAGTGTCATCGGTTTGCAAACGTTACATATACGAATCAGATGATGAATTCAGTATTGGATTGATTGCTTTTAACGAGGCAATCGATAAATATTCCCCGGAAAAAGGCCGTTCTTTATTGGCATTTGCCGAAACCCTCGTTAAACGAAGGGTTATAGATTATATAAGAAGCCAGTCCAAACAAAAAGAAGTCCTATTGGATTTATCACTGAATGATGATAATGAGCAAAGCCATATATATATCGATAATGAAAATTCCATCAATGAATACGAGAAGCAGAAGGAATCGGAAAGAAGAAAAGAAGAAATTCTGCTTTATATAAGCCATCTAGAGGATTTTGGTCTGTCATTTGAGGATTTAGTTGAAAACTCTCCCAAACATGCAGATGCCAGGAAGGGAGCTATTATGATCGCTAAATTGTTAATGGAAGATGACGAACTGAAAGAAATCCTGTTTGCAAAAAAGCGGCTGCCCGTAAAACAGCTTGAGGGAAAAGTGGAAGTAAGCAGAAAAACTATTGAACGGAACAGAAAGTACATCATTGCTGTGGCAATCATAATAAACGGAGATTTCTTGTATTTGAATGATTATATAAAAGGGGCTATCGATGGATGAAAAAAGGAGTTATTCTTTCAGTTAATAAGCGATTTGTAACCCTATTGACCCCCGAGGGTGAATTTCTGAAAACCAAAAGGCAGGAACGGGTATATGAAGTGGGTGAGGAAATCACTTTTGCACCTGCTAAACAAAAGTTCACTTTAGCCTTTTCCAATTTTCATTCATCTTTCAAAAAAACGGCCGTGCTAAGCATTGCCTCCACCTTCTTGATTCTGTTTTCGATTCTTCCTTCTTATTTCTCCGGTCCTGTGTCGGCATATATGACGATAGATGTGAATCCAAGCATTGAATTGGAGCTTGACGATGATTTAGAAGTTCTCAAACTTACCGGTTTAAATGAAGACGGCAAGCTTGTGATTGGTCAGCTGAAGGCCTGGAAAGGCAAGGATATGAAGACTGTTACAAACCGGATCGTTGAAACGACGAAGCAACTTGGTTATTTGAAAGGAAATAAACAAATTGTGGTTTCCACAACGTTATTGGAAAAAGATAAAGAACTGGATAAGAATTTAAAAGAAGAGATAAAAGAAATTTCTGAGAAGGATAATGTTTCTAACACAAAAATGAAAGTGATCCAGGCAACAAAAAGCGATCGGAAGCAAGCACGGGAAAAAGGCATATCCACTGGTAAGTATCTCGAAAAGAAGTTGAATGAAGATAAAGATAAGGTGAAAGTCAATAAGAGGGAGCCTGCTCCAGCACCAGATAAAAAAGTCGAGGAAAGGGTTGTTATTCCGAAAGAGAAGAGCGTAACGCTGAGTACGGAAAACAAATCGGATGGAGAAAAGAAAAAAGAGAATAATGAAATTGAAATAAAGCAAAAGCCGGCCAATGAAGCCAAACCGAATGAACGGAAAAACGCGGGTATGGAAGTTGCCAAAATTAAGGAACAAACTGAACAGAAAGATACAATTGAAAAACGGGATGCAATAAATGGATACAAGGAAAAAAGCAACGAGTCGAAAGGGAAATCCGATAGCGACTACAGCAACCAATCAAAGAACAAGCAGAAAAATGAAAAGAATGATAAAAAGTTCGATGTAAAAAAAGTTTCATCAGCCAAAGAAAATAATAATGACGATCATATAAAGCACGAAAATAAAAATAAACAAGCTAACCAAGTGAAGCAGGCTAAACGGGATAAGCAAAATAAGCAAAATAAACAAGATAAGCAAGATTGGGATAAGTCGAAAAGGGGTAAAGGCAATAATGGAAACGGAAATGGACATAATGATTAAAAAGAGTCCAGCATGCAGCTGGACTCTTAGCCATGGATATTTAATTGTGTTAGGAATTATTGACCTTTAAGTTGAGACTGTGCTTGTTGTACAAGACGTTTCGTAATTTCTCCGCCAACTGAACCATTGGCACGTGCTGAAGTATCGGATCCTAATTGTACACCGAATTCAGATGCAATTTCATATTTGATTTGTTCTAATGCTTGTTCGATTCCAGGAACAAGAAGATTGTTGCTGCTGTTAGCCATTTTTGAATCTCCCCTTTACTTTTTCAACGGCTTTTGCCGCTGTAATGATAGTATAAGTAGAATGTCGAGTTTTACTTATATGAGCAGCATCAAACTTATTGGTAAACCTGCCTTTTTGTTGTAAGTAAGTCAGTATTAAAAGAGAATGGAAAAAAGAATGAAAAAAGGGTAAACTAGATTTTTAATGGTTATGTGATTCACATAACTATATAGGAGTAAGAAAGGAAACTCTTTATGTTTGCTATCAAAAAAATATTATCAAAGTTAACACCAGCTCAGCTTATTGTCGGTTATTATTTTTTGGCCGTCACTATCTCGACCGTACTGTTGAGTTTGCCGGTTGCTCTGAAGCCAGGCGTGGAATTTAAATTCATGGATGCTTTATTCACAGCCGTAAGTGCAGTTAGTGTGACAGGTCTGACAGTTGTTAGTTTGCCCGAAGTGTATAATGAGGTAGGCTATTTCATTCTAATGTTCGTTCTCCAATTTGGCGGTATTGGCATCATGACACTCGGAACCTTTTTCTGGCTTATAGTGGGCAAGAAAATCGGTTTGAAGGAAAGGCAATTGATCATGACTGATCAAAACCAATCGAATCTTTCGGGCCTTGTTAAATTATTGATCCAAATCATTCAGATATTTGTCGTAATTGAAATGATTGGAGCTCTCGTATTAGGCATTTACTTTCTGAATTATTTTCCAGACTGGAAAGAGGCCTTCTTAAATGGCTTATTTTTAGCCGTAAGTGCCACCACGAATGCTGGTTTTGATATTACCGGTATATCGATGATTCCATTTAAAGACGATTATTTTGTACAGTTCATTACGATTATCCTGCTTACCCTTGGCGCCATTGGGTTTCCTGTCTTGATTGAGCTGAAAGAGTTTTTGTCCAATAGGGCCCGTACTTATAAGTTTCATTTTTCTTTGTTCACGAAGCTGACCTCAGTCACTTTCTTTTCCCTTATCATTGGGGGAACGATCCTGATTTACCTCCTAGAAATAAATGGATTCTTTAAAAATAAGAGCTGGCATGAATCGTTCTTCTACTCTTTATTTATGTCCTCCAATACGCGAAGCGGCGGGTTAGCAACCATGAATGTGAGTGACTTTTCGGAACCGACCCTTTTATTGATGAGCATATTGATGTTCATTGGAGCTTCCCCAAGTTCAGTCGGTGGAGGAATCCGGACAACTACACTGGCCATCATGATTTTATTTTTATGGAATTTCATGAGAGGAAGGCGTTCCATTAAAGTGTTCAAACGCGAGATTCATCCCGATGATATCCGAAAAGCGACGGCAGTTATGATCATGGGATCCCTCCTTTGCATAATGGCGGTCTTCATTTTATCAATTACCGAAAATTTTACTTTGATGCAAATCATTTTTGAGGTATGTTCGGCTTTCGGATCAGTCGGCCTCTCGATGGGAATCACGCCTGACCTCAGCAATACCGGTAAAATTGTCATTATGATCATTATGTTCATTGGCCGTGTCGGGATAACCTCCCTCCTGTATATCATAGGTCATAAAGAAGTTACGGAAAATTTCCATTATCCAAAAGAACGCGTCATCATTGGGTAAATGATTTTAGTTTAACAGTGACCTTTCCACCCGTGGAAAGGTTTTTTGTGTTGTTTGCAGGAATCTTTGATAAAATGTTGAAATTTACCTATAAGTGAGTTTTCCACCAATTCTATTTAAAAGTTATGCGAATTTGACCCCTTACTTGGAAATCAATCGGATGAAGTATAAATCATTTTGGTAAGGAGGTGGAAGAAGTGAAGAAATATACAGGAAGAATCATTGTCCCTACCCTTTTCTTCATATTGATACTGCCCTATATAGGGTGGCTGGGTCATGAAGAACGCAGGTTTTCCGCCTTTGCAGGAATATATTTAATCATAATCTTAACCATAGCCTGGTGTTTGGGTGCCATCTTTGATCATAAACGAAAAACGATTGCTTTATTGCAGGATAGCGAAGGGCGTTATCGCATTATCTCCAATTACTCCAAAGAACTGGTCAATAGCTTCAATGAGGTTATTTTCCAAACGGATAATAAAGGAAATTGGCTGTACTTAAACCCGGCATGGAAATCGATGAGTGGTGCAACCGTGAATGAATCCCTAGGGCTTCACTTTTCTAAACATATGGATAACAATTCTTATCAAGACGTATTAAAGGCCTTTGCGGACACCTTTCATCGGGGGAATAAATATTTTCGTGCGGACATCAAACTAAATGCGAAAAAGGGAACAAGTTGGGTTGAAGCATTCGTTAAACTAATTTATGATGACGCTGGGAAATTCATCGGGACGGCGGGCATATTATCGGAAATCAATGAACGTAAACATGCGGAGGAAAAGCTTGTGAGCTTAAACGAACATTTGGCAATCACATCAAGCAAATTATCAACGGCTGCCCAGCTTGCGGCAGGGATTGCACATGAGGTCAGGAACCCGATGACAGCGATAATGGGATTCGTGAAGTTGATTAAAGATGGCGGTGCCGAAAAGCAGGAGTACTATGATATTATTTTTTCGGAAATAAATCGAATTGAGCAAGTGCTGAATGAACTCTTGCTGCTATCGAAACCTGCTGAGGCGGTTTTTCTTGAGAAGGATTTAAAGGAAAGCTGCAACCATGTCGTGACGCTATTGGAGACAAACGCCGTACTGAACAATATTCAAATACATAAAAATTATGATTCGGAACCTATTTTTATGTATTTTGATGAAAACCAAATCAAGCAAGTACTAATAAACATGATAAAAAATTCCATAGAATCGATGCCGAATGGCGGGAATATTTTTGTGAGCATAAATGGGGAAAATGGGGAAGTTTTTTTGAGCATTTTGGACGAAGGGGAGGGTATTCCGGAAAACTCCCTGCAAAAAGTAGGAGAACCATTTTTTACTACAAAAACATCAGGAACGGGATTGGGTCTTTCCGTTTGTTTTAGAATCATCGAAAATCATGGCGGAAAAGTTTTCATCACAAGTGAACTGAAAAAAGGTACGAAAATCGTTTGTATATTTCCCACCGTCCAACAAAAGGAATATAGTGGGGACCAAAAGGTCCAGGTACAGGCCTTTGAATGATAAGAAAAAAATGATTTAATTGTTGAAAAAATCAGAATGTTGTGTATATACTTTAAAAGTAATAACATACTAACCGGTTAGTAAGTTAAAAGGAGGAATCAATTTGAACTTTGAACATACTCAAAAGGTGAAAAACTTGGAAAAGAAGTTAACGGAATTCATGGAAAAGCACGTATACCCAAATGAATCAATATACAAAAAGCAGCTCGAAGCACAGAAGAGCCGCTGGAGTGAAATACCCCCGATATTATCTGAATTGACGGCAAAAGCAAAGGAAGAAGGATTATGGAATTTATTTTTGCCTGATAGCGATTATGGCGCGGGTTTAACAAATCTAGAATATGCCCCGCTTTGTGAAATCATGGGAAGGTCGACGATAGGACCTGAAATCTTCAACTGTAATGCGCCGGACACTGGTAATATGGAAGTGTTGGTGAGATACGGTTCAGATGAACATAAGGAACGCTGGCTGAAGCCCTTGCTTGCTGGGGAAATCCGCTCATGCTTCTCGATGACCGAACCGGAAGTGGCGTCTTCCGATGCGACCAATATCGAATGCAGGATAGAAAAGACGGGTAATGAGTATGTCATAAACGGCCGAAAATGGTGGTCTTCAGGAGCAGGCGATCCCCGATGCAAGATTGCCATCGTCATGGGTAAGACAGATCCTGAGGCGTCCAAGCATGAACAACAGTCAATGATTCTTGTACCGCTGGATACACCGGGTGTCAAAATCGAGAGAATGCTCCCAGTGTTTGGTTATGATCATGCCCCGCATGGCCATGCTGAAATCACTTTTGAAAATGTGAGGGTCCCGGCAACGAATATTCTATGGGGTGAAGGTAAAGGATTTGCAATTGCCCAAGGACGACTCGGACCCGGAAGGATACATCATTGCATGAGGCTGATCGGCGCTGCTGAAAGAGCACTTGAAGAATTATGTAAGCGCATTCAATATCGTGTCGCTTTTGGTAAAACATTGGCGAGACAAGGTGTGATCATGGAGTGGGTTGCCGATTCACGGATTGAAATCGAACAAGCAAGACTTCTGACACTAAAAGCCGCTTATATGATGGATACTGTCGGGAACAAGGAAGCGAAGGCGGAGATTGCCATGATAAAAGTGGTGGCACCTAATATGGCATTGAAAGTGCTGGACAGGGCCATCCAAGGCTTTGGTGCTGCAGGGATTTCCGATGATTTCCCTTTTGCTGCACATTGGGCAAATGCACGGACATTAAGGCTTGCTGATGGTCCCGATGAAGTTCACCGCTCACAAGTTGCTAAAATAGAACTTCGTAAATACCAACAAAAGCATGAGGTGAAAATATGAAAGTTACCGACTTATTCGATCTGACTGGAAAGACGGCGATCATAACCGGCGGAGGGAGAGGATTGGGAGCACAAATAGCGACCGGCTTTGCCGAAGCTGGGGCAAATGTCGTTCTTTGTTCAAGGAAGAAGGAGGCATGCGACGAAGTTGCTTCGCAAATCGAAAAGCTTGGAGTCAAGGCACTTTCCTTCAAGTGTGATATCACCAATCCGTCAGATGTACAGGAGGTTGTTAACGAAACTTACCGTGAATTCGGTGCCATAGACATTTTAGTAAACAATAGCGGGGCATCCTGGGGGGCACCGGCCGTCGACATGCCCCTTGAAGCGTGGCAGAAGGTGATGAATGTCAATGTAACCGGAACCTTTATCATGAGCCAGACAGCAGGCAGGGTCATGATTGAGCAGGGACATGGGAAAATCATAAACATCGCTTCCGTCGCTGGATTAGGGGGGACAGACCCCAGGGTGCTCGATACGGTCGGATATAATACGAGTAAAGGGGCGGTCATTACTTTAACAAAGGATTTAGCTGTTAAATGGGGTCAGCATAATATCAATGTAAATGCAATCGCACCTGGATTCTTTCCGACAAAAATGACGAAAGGGGTTCTTGAGCAAGGGAAGAATCCTATCTTGGATTCCACGCCGCTAAAAAGATTTGGGAGTGATGATGATTTAAAAGGGGCAGCGGTTTTCCTGGCCTCGAAGGCATCTGATTTTGTGACTGGAAATATCTTGATTGTCGATGGGGGTTCACATGCTAAGTAATGAAAGGTAAGTAAATATGGCTGGAGGGTATGAAATGATGAATGAAAAAAAATGGCTGTCCGTTTATCCTGATTCAATTTCAAAGGAAATAAAAGTCCCTGAGTTTCCGATGCAAAGAATCCTTCAAAATGCATGTCAGTCCTATCCAAACAATACAGCTATTACTTTTTATGACCGAAAGATATCTTATCAGGAACTTTTTCATGCGTCGCAAGCCTTTGCTTCAGCCCTGCAAAAAAAAGGTGTTCAAAAAGGCGACCGTGTCGCCATCATGCTGCCTAACTGTCCGCAATACGTCATTGCGTATTATGGTTCGTTGACAACAGGAGCCATTATCACCCAAATCAACCCAATGCTGGTTGAAAGGGAGCTGCAGCATATTTTACAGGACTCCGGTGCAGAAACGATCGTGGTATTGGACGGATTATACCCGAAAGTGAAAAGTGTTCAGCAACATGCAAACCTGAAAAATATTATCGCCGTAAGCCTTCAGCCTTCGGAAGCAGATTTCCAGCCTGATGCTTCTTTTGACCAATTCATGAAGACAGGAGACGGGAAAATCAATCCAGTATCAATCGATCCGGAAAATGATATAGCTGTTCTTCAGTACACAGGTGGGACGACAGGCCGTTCAAAAGGGGCGATGCTGACTCACAGCAATATTCTGGCCAATGTCGTTCAATCGTATGAATTCTTCAAGCATGAATTAAAAATGGGCTCTGAAAGAACGCTGTCGGTCATCCCGCTTTTTCATGTTTTTGGAATGACATCCGCAATGAATTTATCCGTGTATATCGCGGGTGACTCGATCATGCTGCCACGATTTGAAATAGAAGAAGTGCTGGAAACGATAAAGCGTGAACAGCCGACCACTTTTCCTGGTGTACCTACCATGTATGTAGCGTTGACGAATCACCCGAAAGCAGAAGAATATGGAATGGGCTCAATTCAGGTCTGTAACAGCGGAAGTGCACCGATGCCTGTGGAACTGCTGCGTGAGTTCGAACGAAAATCAGGTGCAAAGATATTGGAAGGCTACGGTCTTACGGAAGCTTCGCCAACAACTCATTGTAACCCGGTATTTGCTAAAAGGAAGCCGGGGAGCGTCGGGATCGGAATCCCTTCGACTGAATATAAAGTGATGGACCTGGGAGACGGGACAAAAGAAGTGGCCACTGGCGAAATGGGGGAATTGGTCGTCAAAGGACCCCAAGTGATGAAAGGGTACTGGAATATGCCGGAGGAGACGGCGGTAACCCTTAGGGATGGTTGGCTTTATACGGGTGATATCGCCAAAGTTGATGAAGACGGGTATCTCTATATTGTCGACAGGAAAAAAGATTTGATCATCGCAAGTGGTTATAATATATATCCGCGAGATGTGGAGGAAGTGCTTTATGAACATCCTGCTGTCCAGGAAGCGGTTGTCATCGGCGTTCCGGATGCGTACCGAGGGGAGTCGGTAAAAGCGGTGCTTGTACTTAAAAATAATAAAACGGCAAATGAACTGGAAATCATCGATTATTGCCGTGCCAACCTATCGGCCTATAAAGTTCCGCATTTCGTTGAATTTCGTGAAGAGTTACCGAAAACAAATGTCGGAAAGATTTTAAGGCGGGCTTTAAGAGAAGAACTTTCTAGGAAATAAGAGGGCTTTGATAGTACGAAAGCGTATGATATCAATTCAGCTGAAATTTTAACAGATTGCGAGGGTGCTTACATGAAAGAAAAAATGACAGAACATAGCATACGCTTATTTGAAAAGAAGGGCTTTAGTGAAACGTCGATTTCTGACATCGTCGAATCGGTCGGGGTGACGAAGGGAACGTTTTATTATTACTTTACGAGCAAAGAGCAATTACTTATGGATATTCATCTCGCTTATATAGACGAGTTGCTTGGTGAGCAGGAAATGATCATTTCAGAACCTGGGAAAAGCTGTAAGGATAAGCTTTTCGATATGGTATATATGCTTTTAAAAAGCATCAAAACCAAAAAATCCAGCGCAACGGTCTTTTTCCGTGAAATGAAAAATCTAAGTGACGAAAAACTTGCACAAATCCTTCCTAAGCGGGATGAGTTCCGTAATAAAATCGAGCAAGTGCTGATTAGCGGCATCGAGAGCGGAGAACTGCGTTCCAATCTCGATGCATCCATCATCTCTTTTGCTATTTTGGGTGTAGCCAATTGGAGCTATCATTGGTTCGACCCAGAAGGTGAAAAAACCGAACAGGAAGTTGCATCCATTTTTATGGGGATGATTCTGCACGGAATTGAAGCGTGACCAGGACACATACTAACCAGTTAGTAGAAGGGAGATAGAAGGCATGGCCAACAAGCAAATTCAATCGATAACCGTAATTGGGGCCGGGCAGATGGGGCATCAAATTGCGATGCTTGCTGCACTTGGAGGTTACGAAACGATTCTTCAGGATGTTCAGGAAAACGCGTTGAATACAGCCAAAGAAAAATTGGACGTCATTTTGACTAAATGGGTTCAAAAGGGAAAATTGTCTGAAGATCGTAAATTGGCTGCTTTTAGCCGTCTTCAATATACTTCCGATCTTGAGAAAGCTGCGAGTGGAGCTGATCTGATCATTGAAGCGGTAGTTGAAAAACTTGATGTGAAACAGGAAGTCTTCGCTAAACTTGAAGAATTCGCCCCCGCGGAAACCATTTTTGCAACGAATAGTTCAACGATCGTCAATAGCCTGCTTGCGAGTGTGACGAATCGTCCGGATAAGTTTATTAATATGCATTTCTTTTTTCCGCCTCTAGTAATGGATTGCGTTGAGGTTGTCATGAGTGATCAAACATCGGAGGAAACAGCCAAGCTTGCGATGGAAGTGACAGAGAAAATGAATAGGACAGGAGTTTTGTTGAGGAAAGAGATATCGGGATTCGTAGCCAATCGAATTTTGGGAGCGTTACAGCGTGAGGCCTTATATTTGTATGAAGAAGGAATTGTGGATTATAAGGATATCGATTTAATTTGCAGGAAAGCTTTAGGCCATCCCATCGGCCCTTTTGAACTGATGGATCTATCAGGTATTGATGTAGGATATTTTGTCATGCAGCAGCGATACAATGAAACTGGAAATCCAGAAGACAAGCCAAATGCTTGTATAGCAGAAAAGGTGAATAAGGGACATTTAGGAAGGAAAACAGGAAAAGGCTGGTATGATTATCCAAATCAAGGAGTGAAGAATCGATGACAAAATTAATTAGAGTGGTTAAGGAAAATAAGCTTGCGGTCATCACCATCGATAATCCTCCATTAAACGTAATCAGTAAACAAGTATTCAGAGACTTGGGAGAAACATTCGATGAACTTTCAAAAGATAATGAAACTGTTGCGGTACTCATAACAGGTGCAGGCAATATCGCATTTGCGGCTGGGGCTGATATAAAAGAATTCCCTAGCATGATGGGGAACCCGAATATGAAGGAAATGGTAAAGGAAGGTCATGCCGTCCTAACCAAAATCGACCAGTTTCCTAAACCTACAATAGCTGTATTAAACGGCCTGACTTTGGGCGGCGGATGTGAACTGGCTCTGGCCTGTGATTTGCGAGTGGCTGAAACACAGGTTCAAATTGGTCTGCCGGAAGTGAAATTAGGCTTATTTCCTGGAGCTGGCGGTACACAGCGTTTGTCCAGACTTGTCGGAAACGCAAAGGCAAAAGAGATTATATTTACCGGTGATCCGCTAGGTGCCATAGAAGCGGAAAAGATCGGGCTTGTCAATAAAGTCGTCGAGCAAGGCTGCGGCTTATCGGAAGCAAAAATCTTGGCCTCACGAATGACAAGGCACTCACTTCAGGCACTTTCGAGAATCAAGAAGGCGATTAATGAAGGAAGTGAAGCCACGCTTGAACAAGGTCTGGAGATTGAAACGAATCTTTTTGAAGAAATCTTCCAAACTGAAGATGTTAAAGAAGGGGTTTCCGCTTTCTTGGATAAACGTAAACCTGCTTTTGTACATCGTTAATTCAAGGAGGGGTCTTATGCATGAATTGGAAGTCGACGTCCGTTTTTCCGAAACGGATGCTTTGGGCCACATCAATAACACAAGCTATTTCATTTACCTCGAAGAAGCACGCATGAAATTCTTTGAAGCTTTGGGCTTAGCGACGAATGTCGAGTCATGGAACTTTTTGTTAGCCTCCACTAAATGCGACTTTATTGCTCAGGGATATTTCAATCAACTCTTGACCATTCGTACATCTTTGACAAAGGTAGGTACGAAAAGCTGTGATATGGTACATGATATCCTCTGCTCACAAACTGGGGAAATCATTGCTAAGGGAAGTGCAGTTTTAGTTTGTTTTAATTTTTTGAATCAAAAAAGTGAACCTATTCCTGAAATGATTAAAGAAAAACTCATTTCACATCTTGTTCATAATTAGAATGAAGGAGTGGAAGAACATGGTTGACGATACGATTCCCGTTCGGCCCGGCGAGGAACTGAATATTGGTGCATTAGAAGGTTTCCTAAGAAAAAATATATTGGACCTTCCAAATGAACCGTTAGAATTGCAACAATTTTCAACGGGCTATTCCAATTTGACCTATCAGCTGAAAATGGGTGAGTGGGAGGCTGTTCTCAGAAGGCCTCCGCTTGGTCCTGTTGCTCCAAAGGCACATGATATGAAGCGTGAACATCATATCCTTTCCTCAATCAACCCATATTTTCAAGCGGCTCCCGAGCCTATTCTGTTCTCGGATGACGAATCGATTGCCGGGGCCCCTTTTTTCCTAATGGAAAGGAAACATGGAATTGTAATAGATACCGAATTTCCCAAGGAAATCGAGCCAACTGTCGAAAAGTGCCGACAGCTTTCTCATGTCATGGTCAATCGGCTTGCTGATCTGCACTCGATTCCCTATGAGAAAACTGGGTTGGTGGAAATCTCCAAACCTGAAGGGTTCATAGAAAGACAGGTGCGCGGATGGATTTCCCGCTATGAGAGAGCAAAAACTGATGAAATCAAGGAAATACGACCGCTTACCGATTATTTTCAACATAATATCCCGAAACATAGCCAGACTTCTATTATCCATTATGACTATAAGATCAATAATGCCATGTTTAACCAGGACCTTACAGAGATGGTTGGTTTATTTGATTGGGAAATGTCCACCGTTGGTGATCCGTTAGCCGATCTAGGAGTGGCTTTAAGCTACTGGACGGAAAGCGGTGATCCGGAACTTATCAAAATCGGTGTGGGTAAAGCGTCCGTCACGACTTTAACTGGTTTTCCGACACGAAGGGAATTTATCGAGATGTATGCAGCTAGAAGCGGCAGGGATGTTTCCAACGTCGATTTTTATTTAACATTCGGTTACTTTAAGTTGGCTGTCATTCTTCAGCAAATCTATTATCGATATAAAAAAGGCCAGACTAATGATCCCCGTTTTTCCAATCTCGGAAAAACGGTTAAAAGCTTACTCACTCATGCAGCAAATGTAGCTGCGAAGGAAGTTTAATACAATGGAATATATACAAAACATTCATTTGCTGCTAAAAAAAGAAGAGATAGATGGGAAAAAGCTTCAAGAAGGGGAGAAAGTCGCGGTCGTACTTGATGTGTTATTAGCAACCACTACGATTATTTCAGCACTTCATGAGGGAGCACGCCAGGTGATACCTGTCATGGATCCAGTGGATGCCTTGGTGAAAAGCCAGGAATTGGACCATGGGGATGTTGTAGTGGCAGGGGAACTAAAAGCTAAGCCGGTTGATGATTTAATGTACCCGAGTCCGACGCTATTGAGTAAGTTGGTACGCGACAAAACATTAATACTGTCCACGACTAATGGAACGGTTGCGTTGAGAAATTCAGCCGCTGCCCAAAAGGTTTATATCGCTTCTTTGTTGAATAATCCGTCGGTTGCGGAAAAAATAAAAAAACATCATAAAACAGAAACGATCATCATCGTTTGCTCGGGAAACTCAGGTGAATTCAGTCTGGAAGATTTTTACGGTGCAGGCCATTTGATAGATTGCCTGATTGCTGGATCGCAAGGCTCGTTCATCCTCAATGATGCAGCAAAGGCTGCCAATGCACTTTATCGCACGAATAGCGAAAATGCCTTTGATATCCTGAAATCATCGTATGTCGGACAGCTTTTTGACAAACATAGTTTGATCGCCGATTTGGAATTGGCGGCGCAAAAAGGTTCGTTGGATCTTGTGCCGGAGTTGGTGGATGGAAGGATCGAGGCTGAATTGAAAAGGCAGGAATCGTAGTTCAAAATCCAGATAAGGAGTGAAGGGGATGAGGTTTTCACAATCAATAGCGGTGGTGACAGGTGCAGGCTCCGGTATTGGGAAAGCTACAGCGATGCGCCTATCGGACGAAGGGGCAAAAGTGTTATTGGTAGGGCGGACGAAAGGAAAGCTGGAGGAAGCGGCTGCAGAAATCAATGCCAGGCATACGATTCCCGTGGCCGACATTTTCCCTGCAGATGTTACCGTCGAGGAGGATGTAAAAGAGCTGGCCATGTATGTAAAGGAACAATATCGTGACCTTCACATTTTAATCAATAACGCAGGTGGATCAAAGTCCTCGAAGCTTTTGGATACATCTGCAGCTGATTGGGATATGATTCAGCATGTCAATTTGAAAAGTGTCTTTCTTGTTTCCAAGTACTTGGGGAAAGTGATGGAAGAAGGAGCGGGCACTGGTAATGAAGGCTCCGCCAATCGGGCAATCGTGAATGTGGCTTCACTGTCAGGGCATCAGGCAGGGGCATTCATCCCGCATTACAGCTCTGCTAAAGCAGGTGTCATCAGTTTAACTAAATCATTGGCAC
Source organism: Peribacillus frigoritolerans (assembly GCF_040250305.1). Taxonomy (NCBI): domain Bacteria; kingdom Bacillati; phylum Bacillota; class Bacilli; order Caryophanales; family Bacillaceae; genus Peribacillus; species Peribacillus frigoritolerans. The sequence continues at coordinate 1,574,098 of NZ_CP158190.1, forward strand.
TGGAACTCGCTGCAGTCGGCATTCGGGTCAATTCCGTATCACCTGGATTCATTGAAACTCCATTAACGGAGGGTGGATTGCAAAATGAAAAATTCGTAAAGTCCATTCAACGGAACACTGCACTGGAAAGAGTGGGGAAAGCGGAGGAAATAAGTAATGTCATTACCTTTGCTGCTTCCCCGGAGGCTTCCTATATGACTGGGACGGATTTATTGGTGGATGGCGGCTGGTTGATCAAATAGAAAAAGGGGATGGGTAAATGTTAAAAGAACACTTAGTGACTGAAGTAATCGATAATGTAATGATCCTGACTTTGAATCGTCCTGAAAGCTTGAATGCGTTTAGTCCGGATATGATTGCAAGCTTAACGAAAGCGATTAAGGATGTAAAACATACACCACATATAAGGGCCGTCATCATCAAAGGGGCGGGAAGGTCGTTCACTGCAGGAGGAGACGTAAAGTCGATGGGGAAGGCCTCTGCAGGTCAATTGTATGATCATGTCGGCAGAATGAACGAATGCATAATGGCTCTGGATGCTTCTGAGGTTCCCGTAATCGCTGCCGTCCATGGATTTGCGGCAGGGGCAGGATTCAATTTGGCACTCGCTTGTGATTTGATCGTTGCTTCCGATGATAGTCAATTTGCCATGAGTTTTTCACAGGTAGGCCTGATTTCTGATGGAGGGGGTTCTTATTTTTTACCTAAATTAGTAGGGCCCCACCTTGCAAAGCAGCTCTTCTTTTCTGCCGAACCGATTTCTGCGGAGCGCTTATACCAGTTAGGTGTCATTAATTATATTTACCCACTCAATCAACTTGAAGAAGAATCATTGAAACTTGCGGAAAAGCTGGCAAATGGACCGACAAAAGCTTATGGAATGATGAAAAAGCTCGTTAGTCATTCATTTACTGCTACACTTGATGAAATACTCGAACAGGAGCGCATCACGCAAACCTTGATGGCTTCAACAGAAGATCATCTGGAGGGAGTTGCAGCATTCAAAGAAAAGAGAAAACCGGAATTTACTGGGAATTAATAGGGGAGGGATAAAGATGAGAGCCATTCATTTTGAAGAATACGGCGGACCGGAAGTACTGAAATTGACTGAAATGGAAAGACCAGTGCCAACTGGGCATGAAGTTCTGATTGAAATCGATTGTGTCGGCGTCAATTATGCAGATACAGCCAGAAGGGAAGGGCAATATGTAGTACCTACGCCGCTTCCGTTCATTCCAGGTGCGGAAGTGGCGGGAGTTGTGGTGGAAGTTGGTGGAAAGGTGACTAAAATCAAACCTGGTACAAGGGTCGTGAGTTTAATTGAATCAGGTGGATATTCAGAATACGCCCTATCTGATGAATTCTCGGCCATTCCGCTTCCTGATGCCATTCAGTTCCATGAAGCTGTTGCCCTGCCCCTGCAAGGCCTGAGCGCCTATCATATTTTAAAGACAATGGGACGCATGCAACAGGGGGATACGGTATTGGTCCATGCTGCTGCAGGTGGAGTAGGAACGATTGCTGTCCAGCTAGCCAAAATCTTCGGAGCTGGAAAAGTGATTGCCACAGCCAGCACAGTGGAAAAGTTGGAACTGGCTAAAGAGATGGGGGCAGATGAACTCATCGATTACACGAAAGAAGGATGGGAAATGGAAGTCCGTGAGGTCACGGGAGGAAAGGGAGTCGACGTGGCGCTGGAAATGGCTGGAGGGGATATTTTCAATAAAACATTGAAATGTTTGGCACCATTTGGACGTCTAGTTGTTTTTGGTAATGCCAGCCGTAAGCCTTATACGATGAACCCGCAGCAATTAATGAGGCGCAATCAATCCGTCGTAGGTTTTTTCCTGCCACAGATCATGAAACACCCAGATTTACTGTTGCCCAGCATTCAAGAACTTTTTGCATACGTCGCGTCTGGGGAACTTAAGCTAACCATCGGCGGAATCTATCCAATTGAAAAGGCAGCAGCCGTCCATGAGGAAATGAACGCCCGTCAAACAAAAGGGAAGTTGATTTTGCAGGTTAAATGAGAAGAAGGGGTGTGATGCACCCCTTGTATGATAATGGATTTTTGCCCTTCTGGAACGACTCAATCCGTATCGGTGCTGACATCTTTATCGGGATGCATGAAAGGCGGCTGCGGTGCTCTTTTAGCCTCTAACAATTCACGGTTTTCAGTTGAATTCCAGCCTATATCATTGGTGGGGTGTATCCATTCGTCTCCAGCCATGATTTCCGGATCTGTATCTTCATTCCAATTTTCAAGTGGTGAGTTTTCGGATGCATATTTACTGTCGCCGATGACGACACCATAATCATTAACGAATGGAGCCTGTGGTTTTATGCCGGTTCCTTTAAAGCTTGGTGCGTTAATTTGGTGTGGTTGTGTATCGTCGATAATTGGTGAATCCAATTTTTTTTTCATATAGCGTCTCCCTTTCCGTTTTACGGTTATTTTTCTCGTCTGTCCCTATATTATCCCTGAATAATTTCCGGCATTTTTACCCCATTCTAAAGATGTAAACTATAAAAAAAAGGGTGGATGAAAATGAAACGGAAAGCCAATGTGGATGGTGCTGTCAAAGCAAGTAAAACGCCAAAAAGAAACCAAGCTGAAAATGAATTTTCCAATGAGTTCGCAATGGAGGAAAACGCAATGAAAGGTGCCAACCGCAATTCAAAGCAAGGCAGAAAAGGAAGAAGTTAATGGATAAAGAAAAACGGGACAGCAGGGAAAAGATGGGGGAACATGTACGAACGGAATTTGGAATCGAATTCAGCGGCGATATGAACGCAACAAAAATTTATGAAATTTTGGCAAAAGAAAATAAAAAACGTGAAAGTGATAAGTAAATAAGGACGGACCCAATTCTTGGGTCCGTCCTTATTCTTAAAGCATGATGCTGCCAGATTTTGAGAGAGGGAAAATTGTTGATCCCTTACCACTCGGATCAAAATAGGCAAGCATGAACGATGGTTTATCGACGATTGTTCCCTCAGCTAAATACGTTTCCAAATCAAAGGGAAGTGCCTCGAGCAATGTGTGTTTGTGTATTTCCTTTTCATTAAGGGCCAAAGCTGTGAAAGAGGAACCAAGCTGTTCAGGGTTATTCAGAATATCTTCATATATCTCTTTCCGCCCATTTTTATCTAATGGAGCTTCCCACCAAGGTTTACGTGGTTTGTATTTTTGATTCATGAAATAATCCAATTTCATGAGTCCGATAATGTTTTTCAGTTCGGCAGATTCCCGGGAAGCCAAAAACTGCTGTAAACGTCTGAACAAGTCTTCAAGCTGATGTCCGATTCGTGACCACCCTTGTTCATCCCAATAGGTACCGAAATCTTGAAAGAAGTCGAACGGTGATTGAAATACCGTTTGGACAAGATATTCCGTGGTATGGTCCATTCTATGATCGTTCCAGTATTTTTCAAGGACATCTTCAACTTGTTTAATGCGGACAATGTCATCGAAGGATAAAACATTATTCCCCAGGATTTCATAGGGAGCATGTTCGCTGTATATATATTGGTGTTCATCGGCACGTATCCTTAAGCCAGTGCCACGAAGCATCTTTAAGAAACCAAGCTGCATCTCTTCGGGTCTGAGCTCGAAAACATCATTGAAGGTCTTTCTGAAAGAATGATAATCTTCTTCTGGTAAACCGGCAATAAGGTCTAAATGCTGATCAATTTTCTGACCTTCTTTTACCATGGTTACGGTCCTTGTCAGTTTTTCGAAATTCTGCCTTCTCATAACTAGATCATTCGTATGATCATTCGTCGATTGTACCCCTATTTCAAAGCGGAACAAACCTGCTGGGGCATTATCGTTCAAGAACTGGATAACTTCCGGACGCATGATGTCCGCCGTGATCTCGAATTGGAAAACCACACCGGGAAGATGTTCATCGATTAAGAATTGAAACATTTCCATGGCATAGCTTCGGCTGATATTGAAGGTTCGGTCAACGAACTTAATGGTCTTTGCACCATTAGACATTAGGTACCTGATATCTTCTTTAATCTTTTCACGATCAAAATACCTGACACCCACTTCAATCGATGAAAGGCAAAATTGGCAGCTAAAAGGGCAGCCTCGGCTAGTTTCGATATAGGTGACACGTTTAGATAGGTCGCCACGGTCTTCCTCCAAACGATATGGAGTAGGGAGGGATTTCAAATCTACCTTGCCGTTCTGAGGCTGGATGATTTTTTTCCCATCCTGCCGATACGCAATGCCGCCGACCTTCTTATAGTCATTCGAACCTTCGATTTCTGATAAAAGGGCCTTAAAGGTGACTTCACCTTCGCCAATTACGATGAAATCAGCCCCGGGAATCTGATCAAGCCATTCCCCAACATCATAGGTGACTTCAGGTCCGCCCAGGATGATAACCAATCCTGGATTGATCTTCTTCAGCATGGCTACGACCTTCATTGTTTCCTCGATGTTCCAAATATAGCAGCTGAACCCGATTACATCAGGTTTTTTGGAATGAAGGTCACCAACTATGTTCATAATCGGATCTTTTATTGTATATTCTGCCAGCTGTACATCATAATCTGGCTGGGCATAAGCTTTTAAATATCGGATGGATAGCGATGTATGGATATATTTTGCATTAAGAGTACTGATTATTATATTCATGTTAAAGGGCGTAAAGTAAACGCCTGACTCCTTTCGTGTACATGTCTTTTTAAGCCTACAAGCACTAACGAGTAATTTTACCATAGCGTGCTTCATTTGAAAAATGAGTTATTGCATTGAAGGGGAATCTTTTCACCTTGAAGGTCGATATGAATTAAAAACGGATAAAGCAGAAAATGCTTCATCCGTTTTATTTAAAAAGCTTGTTTAATATATTCTTTTGTTTTAGTCATGAAACGTTTTGTTTTGGTCGTCTTCAATTCGATGATCGGCTGTGCCATCGTAGCGATCATTTCACTTGATAATAACACCGTAATCAAGAAAGAGAGGCCGGCGAGCATGATGAAGCTCTCTGTATTGCTGAAGTATTCCTGTATGGTGCTTTCACGGAAGAACCGAATGAAGAAACCATGCAGCAGATAGACATAAAGGGTTTGTTTACCCCAATTCGTAAAGAAATATTGTCCGCGTGGGATGAATGAAAGAAAGCTGAACACTGAAATGATGCTCAATCCATAAAATCCTAGGCGTTTGAACATGGACACGATTGTCGCATCTTCGAGTTCGGCATATGGTTTCGAACCGAGCAGCCATTTATAATTGATATCGGTATTTAAATAAAAACCGATAAAAATCACTAACATGACACTAAGTGAAGCCAAACGAACTTTGGGAGTGAATAGTTTTTTTAAATGGTCCTTGCTTAAATGGTATCCGATCAAGAACATCGGGAAAAAAACGAATGTCCTGGAGAGACTAAGGTAATTGGAAATATTGTCAATATATCCAATCAATAATGCGATTAAAATAGATAAACCTATGCCTACTGATGGCTTTAGCTTTGAAAAACCAAGCAGCATGATGTTCCAGCAGAATAAACTGATCAAGAACCATAGCGACCATTGGGGATCAAGCAGGTCTACAGTGATGGCAGAGCGTTCATATAAGAAATAATAGTATACGGTATATATCAATTGGAAAATGATGTAGGGTAAAATCAGTTTTTTAGTAATTTTACCTAGATACCCTTTTTGATAAAAACCTTTCGCAAAGAAGCCTGAAACCAGGATAAAGGCAGGCATGTGAAAGGAATAAATGGTTTTATATAATGCATAAATCGTTTCACTGTCATGTATATACGTATTCAGCAAATGTCCAAAGACGACAAAAGCCATGAGAATGAACTTCGCGTTATCGAAGAAAAAATCACGTTGTTTCATTATTGCCTCCATTTAATAAATTTTTAAGGTAGCTAGAAAGCATTGTTATTTCTTATACCCTAAATACCTTGTACGAAATCAATATTTATTAAATTTATTATAAAAATCTTAAATTAAGCTTAACGCTAAGTTTTATAGTATTCAATATACTATAGTTTGATATATAGGATAATTTTGGAATCTTATCGATTTTCGGAAATACCGAGGAAAATCAAGATGGATGTCGAATAAAGTTGGTAAGTAGGGGTTTTGATGAGGGGGGTTTATATGAATATCGGTTATGAGAATGAGACGGGATATAAACAGGAAATTATAAAATTGAATAAACAAATAGAAGGGTTTTTGAATATTTTCAATTCAATATCAGAGCCTTATATTAGGGTTGATGAGGAACAGCGTATCACTTTTGCCAATGATGCCTCATGTGCCCTGCTGGAATCATCGAAAGATCAGCTGGAGTCCATGAAGATAACAGATTTTCTCGATGTCATCCCTTTAAATAATCAGGAAGTGTCAAGTTCCCTAAAAACCTCGAATGCATCTCAAAGGCAAATTATCCAGCTTCATACCGGAGCCCTTAAGCAAATAGAGTTTATACGTATAGGCGATCTTTCCGAAGGACAGCAGTTCTATCGTTTGGGGGATGTGACATTGGATGTTTCTTCGTCAAGAGAAACAAGGATGTCAAGGCAGATGTTTTTGGACATTTTTGATACAGCCATAGAAAGTATCGTTCTATTCGACAGTTCAGGAATAATCATGGAAGTGAACCATGCCTTTATCCATGTCATGGGCATCCCGAAAAAAGAGATTGTCGGTAAGAATATGAGGGACCTCATATCCCCTGATTATCGGGGATATTGGGATGAGAGCATACAAAGAGCCTGTTATGAGTCGAACTTCAAAGGAGAGGTAGAGATTAAGGTTGGGGATGAACTGCATCACTTTACTTTTTCCATAAGTTCAACGGTAGGAAATGAATTATACATGTCAGTGCTTCGAAGAATTACAGAATCAAATATAATAGAAAAAAAGTTAGAGACGAGCGAACGGATTTTTGCGGAATTATTCGACCAGTCCATGGATGCGATCATATTCTGGAATGATGATGGAATCATTTTTCGGGTCAATCATTCAGCATGTAAAATATTCGAATCCAGCAGAGAGGATTTGATAGGCAGTTATATCTGGAAATACGTGTACAGCAATACTAACCATTTTGGTCAGATGATGGAAACATTTGAAAGAGACACCCAAGTTCGGGGCGAGCTGATTTATAAAATGCCTAATAACCAAATTAAATTGCTTGAATTGACTGCCAAAAAACATGAAGGTGACGGGTATAACGTAACGATATTTCGAAATGTCAGTGAGCGCTGGCTGATTGAGAAGGAATTAAGGGATAGTGAGAAGAAGTTCAGGAAGATTTTTGAGGGAACATTAGACGGCTTGATTCTCTGGAATCATGAAGGGTTCACGGATATTAATGAAGCGGGTCAAAAAATATTGGAGATTTCAAAGCGTAAACTGCTTTCTTTATCTGTTAAGGGATTCATCAAAAAAATTCCTGAAAATGCTCCTGTCTTGAACGCTCACATTGAAAATGTTTATAAGCATGAGGTCTACTCATCCATCATTCCAATAACATTCGAAGATGGAAGAGTGAAGCATATTGAATTTTTGACAAGGAAAAATTTATATTCGAACCTGAATTTAAGCATTTTCCGAGATGTGAGTAAAAATCTCGAAATGCAGGAACAGATCAGGAAATCGGATACTTTGAATGTCGTTGGTGAACTGGCGGCCGGAATTGCTCACGAAATCAGGAATCCAATGACAGCCTTAAAAGGTTTTATCCAGTTGCTTGAGGATGGTGTCAAGGGGGAGTTTTCCACATATTTTCATGTGATTACATCCGAAATTAAGCGAATCGAATCTATTATCACCGAATTTTTGGTACTGGCAAAGCCGCAGGCGCTAAAAATTTTCAAACAGGATGTTCATACAATATTGAGAGAGACACTAGAATTACTGGCCGCTCAGGCACTATTGGAAAATATTCAATTCGAGACAGATTTTGAAGAAGATGAATTTAAGGTTTTATGTGAAGCGAACCAGTTAAAGCAAGTGTTCATTAACATCATCAAAAATGCATTGGAAGTCATGCCGGATGGCGGATCTGTTCAAATTAAAACAAGCCGGTTTTCAGAGAAATACGGTTGTATCTCAATTACCGATAAAGGCATGGGGATCTCAACGGAAATGCTAAAAAAATTGGGTGAACCTTTTTATACGACGAAGGATAGGGGAACCGGACTCGGGCTCATGGTCAGCTATAAAATCATTGAAGAGCACAATGGCTATATAGAAGTCGAAAGCGAGGTGGGAAAAGGGACGAGCTTTCATATTTATTTGCCTTTCGAGTAGAAGATATTTGCGACATTACTGCCGAATAACTGGCTAGCCGAGACACCGCTAGATGCCTGCTTTGATGCGGATTGACAGGCAGTCGGCGGAAAGGGAGCGGCTTTCTGAAAATAACTGAAACGTTTTCGCGAAAATAGGTTCTATCTAATTTATTAAACAAAGGGATTCGAAGGGAAAGCGAGTGCCTGGAGTGGACAAATAATACTTATCCTAAAAAAACTGCAGGCAAACTGGCTTTTCTTCGAATTTTCTACAGTCTGGGGAATCCATTATTGGATTCCTTTTTTTAGTCCTTCATTATTATCATGGAACCACAATTAAGCTCAATAAAAATGTTGTGCTTTCATTAAAGGGAAGCTGCCGAATTAATTAAGCGGAAACTTATAATCCCCTCAAATTGGTGAACTTTCAAATCATTTTTCGGAGCTGGCTTCATATGATTTCTTCCTGATCATTATAAGAGTTTTATGGTTAGAAATTTCCGTCATATCCTGTCTGCTAGTGGGTAAAGCTTTATCGCAATTTAAGAAGTTTTGTCTTTTTTTGCGAATCTATTTACATATAAGGCATATTTTGTAATACTTCTTTATTATAATGTAACTTTAAAAGGGCAGGAGTAGTGAATGTAGTTATGAATTCTAGGTGTGCAATGGAAATTTGTTCTGAGATTCGGATGAAGCGTTGGGAAATGATGGAGTTGGCCAAAATGTATGGACTAGGTCATGAGTATACCCTTCGCCAAAGTGAGCAGCTTGATAAACTAATAAATGAGTATTTGATCCTTCAACATCATTCATCGGAAGTGAGAAATAAGCGGGAAGAAATGGTTGTTATAGTGCAGCAGCCCTTTAATGATGACATAACCTTTTAGAGGGAACTGAATGCATGCATGACTTTTTAAATTGGCAGGCAGGGAGACAATCCCCTTTTTGCGATTTCTCATGAACGAACCTCAACATATCATTTAAAAACAATTAAAGAAAGACTTATATACACAAGAATATATCTTTGGAATTTTCATGGGTTTGGGGTATATATCGGGGGAGGTCACCAGAGGGTGTCCTTCATGCATCGGGATTGGTTTAGAGGACTTACTTTTTCTGAATGGATTACACTGATAAATAAAAAGTAAGGGCTGACTCACTTGATGGAGCCAGCCATGGCAGGTGGGGGAAATTACAAAACTTCCAATAATATTACCATGAACAAAAGGCCGACAATGAAGGAATAGGTAGATGTGCGTTCATTACCATCCCCATGGCTTTCAGGAATCAATTCCTTATAAACGATGAAAAGCATGGCCCCGGCGGCGAAAGCTAGGCCGTATGGAACCAGGAACCCAATGTAAGAGGTTAAATAATAACCCAATAACCCTGTAATTATTTCGATGGTACCGGTTAAGGTTGCTATCAGGAACGCTGTGAGTTTACCGATTTTTTGATTAATTAAAAACAAGGCTACCAGTAAGCCTTCCGGAGCATTTTGCAGGCCGATGGCAAAAGCGATCAAGTTACCTGTATCAGCTGTATCAGAGGCATAACTGACCCCGACCGAAAGACCCTCAGGAATATTATGAAGTGTAATGGCAGTGATGATGAGCAAAGCTTTTTCATCGAACTTAATGCCACTTTTCGTATGGCTGAGATCGATATGAGGAATGTTTTTTTCCATGATCGTTAATGTCAATACCCCGAGAAAAACTCCAATGACTAGCTGAATATACCCTCCGGTGGCCAGAGACTCCGGGATCAGGCTCAATAACGAAGCAGCCATCATGATTCCAGCGGTGAATGCCAGAAGCGTATCTCTGAATCGATGTGTGATTGAACCTTGAATGAACAAGATTGGTAACGCACCAAACCCTGTAGACATAGCAGATAGGATGCTGCCTAATAAAACTCCACTCATAAATTTCTCCTTTGTATGGTACTTATCGTTACTTATTTGTATACTTTTGGGTGAAACAATAATTTATTGTATTTAGACATAAAGAATATGTTCCAGGAAATAGCAATTATGCAGTTATTCTTCTGCATACCATTTTTTCAATGTTTGATCAGTCGGCAGCGACATGCTGATGATCCCCAGCAATGGCAGGAATCCCACTAGCTTAATCATCGATTCGATTCCAATTATATCGGCAATGGCTCCCAATGAAACGGATCCAATGGCACCCATTCCAAAGGCTAACCCTACAGTCAAGCCTGCCATCGTTCCGACTTTCCCCGGGACCAATTCCTGTGCGTATATTACAGTGACGGAAAAACTGCTCATTATAATGAATCCCGCCATCAATAATAAGATAAAAGCGGCTGTAGGAGGTACGAATGGTAAAAGTGCGGTTAGTGGCATGCTGGCAGCGAATGAAAAGAAAATGACATTTTTGCGCCCGAATCTATCAGCAAGCGGACCTCCGAAAAACGTACCTACAGCACCAGCGGCTAAAAAGGCAAATAGGAAAAATTGTGCGGATTTTATCGTGAATGAATATTGCTCGATCAAATAAAAACTATAAAAGTTCGTCATGCAAGATACATACCAGGAACGGGCAAAAATAATGAATAAAATCAATACCAGGGCTTTTGCCACTTTATGGGACCGCTCTTTATTGATTACTTTTGCAGCCAGCTTTTTAGGCTGGAAGTGAACCAATTTTTGTGAATACCATTTGGCAATATACAGCAATAGGAAAACGGCCATTAAGGCAACCAGGGCAAACCAGAGTGCGCCTTTTTGTCCAAAAGGAACAAGTACGATGGCTGTGATGAGCGGGGCAAGTGCCTGCCCGCTATTCCCTCCGACCTGATAAATTGATTGTGCCAGGCCTCTCTTTGGTCCGCCTGCCATGTAGGCAACCCTGGAGCCTTCCGGATGGAATATGGCTGACCCTAAGCCCATCAAGATGACCGCACCAAGGATAATGTTATAGTTTGGGGCAATTGCAAGAATGATGACCCCGATTAAAGTACTGGTCAACCCAATGGGCAATGCATATGGAAAGGGCCTTTTATCCGTATAGAACCCAACTGCCGGCTGCAGAAGCGATGAGACGATATTCAGGCAGAATGCAATCATCCCCAGCTGTGTATACGTTAACGACATTGATTTTTCGAGGATTGGGAACATGGCCGGTACGACAGCCTGTAGAGAATCATTCATTAAATGGCATATGCCTATGATGATCATGATTTTAAGAGTCATATCCTGTTTTTGCGGCTTTGTTTTAATGGCAGCGATACTTCCCATCTGTTTATTTCCTTCTTCCTGATTAAGATTTTTACCTATTCAATAAATAGATTCAAGAGGCATGCAGCGTATGCATGACGTCTTAAAATAAATCGGAATCGTTTATAGTCTTCATAAAAAAATGAAACCCTTCAAAGTATTGCTATGAATGTTTTATCAGCGGTAAGCTGATTGTAACGGTTGTACCGTTTTGAGGTTTACTTGAAAACTTGATGGTACCGTTAAAAGATTCAATTATTCGTTTACACACAAATAGCCCTAATCCGGTTCCTTCCTTTTTCGATGTATAGAAGGGATCGAACACTTTATCTATATCTTTTTCATTCAGTCCTTGCCCGGTGTCGATGATCCTGATTTTAGCCCATTCATTTTCATGGTGAATTTGAATCCTTAACTTTTTCCCAACTTCCATGGCCTCGAAACCGTTTTTGGCAATGTTGAGAATGACTTGTTTGAGTTGGTCCTTTGTACAATGAACCCGGATCGGCTCCTTTATGATATTCCATTCCACTTCAATATTGAAGTGACGTGCTTCTGATTCTATTATTGGTCTCAATTCAGCAATGATACTGCGAATATCATATAAGGATAAAGTCTGGGCCATTGGCTTCCCTAAAATCAAAAATTCGCTGACGATGCTATTGATCCGTTCAATTTCCTTCATGATGACAGAGTAATAGAACTGATCTTGTTCTTCAGGGTGTTTTTCAACCAATAATTGCACTAGCCCCTTTATGCCGGTAAGTGGGTTTTTTATTTCATGTGCAGTACTGGCAGCTAATGTACCGACAAAATCTATTTTTTGGCTTTCGTTTAGTAACTTCTGATTTTTAATATTCCTGCCAACGATCAGTTCCTCCACGATGATATAGATCATGTGAGTAAAAAAGAAGGTGAAAAAGACAAGCATTAAAAAAACATTCATGTTATTTGTGTTATTCTTGTCGGGCGCTTTGACCGACAGTGTCCAATCGACTTCGGTCAAAGGGACATCCACCCATGTTGAATGTCCAGTGAATCCTTCGGCATTTATATCTAAAATTCGGGTTTTGTCCTTTGTTTCCAATTTAAAGGTATGGCCGGGGATCAGGATCTTTAATCTTTTTTCCAAATGATCCAGCCTGATATGTGCCAATAAAAACCCTTGCACTTTTCTATCTTGATCAAGAAATGGAGCAAAAATGGAAAAATAATTAAAATCACGGTTATGTAGCTTTTTTGTTCCTGCAACAAACGATTTTTGTGTTTTTACGGCACGCTCAATATCATTCTGTTCAATTAAATAGTAATGATGGAAATTCTTATTCGTCCCTAAAATGGATACACCGTCGCGATTTAGCCAATACACTCCTGCATACCTGGGATCTGTATCTTTGATCCATTTCAAAAGAAGTTCGGTTTTTTTGTCATCCATATAAAGCACGGAACTGCTAAGGCTAAGCAGCTCAAGGCTTTCCTTCGTTTCACTGATAACTTGATCTATGTATTCTTGATAAACCGTTCCCGCCCATTTAGCTTGTTCCTGTCTTTCTTTTTGAATGGAACGTTCTAAATGCATCCAATAAATGATAGAGAGAAAAATTAATGGTAAAATAACAATAAGTAGATATGTGGTGAATTTATGCCTTGTTTTCATGTTTGTCACTACTTTAGCTTTTTTTTCAAGTATATCAAAATGATTGATTAAACAATAGTGCATACTAACAGGGCAGATTGACAAAAAAGTCTTTATGTCATATAATAACTTTTAATTCAAGATATTTTAATTAAAAATTTTTAAGGTTGTGAAGTTATGGAGAATAATAACATCCAACAGTCTTTGAAACTGTTCATTGTGATGTCTAGAGCTCATCGATCCATCAATGATGTGGTAAATAAACATATAGCTGAAGAGGGTTTGAATCCAACTGAGTTTGCAGTACTGGAATTACTTTATCATAAAGGGGATCAGCCTCTTCAGCAAATAGGCGGAAAGATCCTGCTGGCGAGCGGCAGCATTACCTATGTCGTGGATAAACTTGAACAGAAGGAATATCTACAGCGAATAGCATGTAAAGAGGATCGCCGTGTAACCTTTGCAAAAATAACGGATAAAGGAAAGGCCTTCATTGAAGGAGTATTTCCTGAGCATGAAAAAAGAATCGATGATATCATGAGTGTACTTACGCAAGATGAAAAGGCCACCGTGATCGAATTGCTTAAAAAGATTGGGTATTCCGCTCAAAATTAACTAAAGAACCAGCACCCGGTTTTAACTGCAGGTGCTGGTTTTTTATGTCTGATAAAACCTGAATTTGTTTTGGGGACATAGAGGTTTTTAATAAAGGTGTGGCGAATTAAATTATATTACGATAACCGCAATAATGATGAATGTGACCTGGATTGGAAAATGTTACTCTGGCTTATACAGGAAAAAATGTTTTTATATCGTGAAAAGGAGCGTACATATGAAATTTAATGAGTATGAATATAAACGTCCTGAAATGGATGAAATTAAAACACGGTTCATGAAAGCTTTGGAAAAATTTACTGACGCTGCTAATGCCGATGCACAAATAAAAGCCATGGAAGAAATAAATGAAATTCGAAATTATGTAGGTACGATGTTTAATTTGGTCTATATACGGCATTCCATTGATACCAATGATGATTTTTATAAAGCGGAGAATGATTATTTAGATGACTTCTCCCCTGAAATGGAAGAGTTAACCTCCAAATTTTACAATGAACTCGTTCGCTCGAAATATCGCAAGGAGCTTGAGTTGAAATGGGGAACTCAACTATTTGACCTGGCAGAGGCCCAACTCAAAACTTTTTCGCCGGAAATCATACCACAGCTGCAAAAAGAAAATAAATTATCAAGTGAATATTCACAATTGATTGCCTCTGCAAAAATCCCCTTTGATGGAAAAGAATTAACACTAGCGCAGCTTCAGCCTTTTATGGAGTCCTCGGACCGTGAATTAAGGAAAAATGCAAGTGAGGCATATTACGGTTTCTTTGAAGAAAAGCAGGAGGAATTGGATCGTATATTCGACGAACTTGTCAAGGTGAGGCATGGGATTTCAACAGCGCTCGGTTATGGGAATTTCGTGGAACTTGGGTATTATCGAATGACAAGGACTGATTATGATGCTGAAATGGTTGCTGCATTCCGCAAGCAGGTGAAAGAGGAAGTGGTACCGCTTGTCACACGGCTGAAGGGACGTCAACGCGAACGTCTTGGATTGGAGAACCTGAACTATTATGATGAGAATTTTCATTTCAGAACGGGTAATGCCATTCCAAAAGGCGATGCAGAGTGGATCATCGAAAACGGGAAAAAGATGTACCAGGAGCTTTCGCCTGAAACGAATCAGTTTTTCAACTATATGATAGATAATGACCTGATGGACCTTGTGGCGAAGAAAGGAAAAGAGAGCGGAGGCTATTGTACTTTTATAGAAGACTATAAGGCTCCATTCATCTTTTCCAATTTCAACGGTACTTCCGGGGATATAGATGTTTTGACACATGAGGCAGGTCATGCATTCCAAGTGTATCGCAGCCGTGATCTTGACATTCCTGAGCATTATTGGCCCACATATGAAGCATGTGAAATCCATTCGATGAGCATGGAATTTTTAACTTGGCCTTGGATGGAGCTATTTTTCAAGGAAGATACGGAAAAGTATAAGTTTTCCCATTTAAGCGGTGCCCTCATATTCCTTCCGTATGGGGTGGCTGTTGATGAATTTCAGCATTTTGTCTATGAAAATCCTGATGCCTCACCAGTTGAAAGAAAGCAGGCTTGGCGTAAGATCGAGATGGAATATTTGCCGCATCGCGATTATGAAGAAAATGAATTCTTGGAGAATGGCGGGTATTGGCAGCGGCAAAGCCACATTTATCAATCACCTTTTTATTATATCGACTATACATTGGCCCAGATTTGTGCTTTCCAATTCTGGAAAAGGTCGACAGAAAAAGATGAAACGGCTTGGGAGGATTATTTGAATCTGTGCCAACTTGGAGGCAGCAAGTCTTTCCTTGATCTCGTTGAATCTGCAAATCTGAAATCCCCATTTGTTGACGGGACTGTAGAGTCCGTTGTGAAGGTGATAGACGAATGGCTCTCCACTGTAGATGATAAGGCATTATGAAATATTAGGCTGTATGATACGAAACGGATACTTGAAAGAACGCTTGGAGATTATTCCAAGCGTTTTTTTTAATCTTTCATACGTTTGAAATGTTGGGCATGAAAAGTTCTGTTTGAAACCTCATGGAGAACTGCATAAGGGGGTTCAGTTTACATTAATGAGAGAATGTTAGCATAGTAAAAAAAAAGCCGACGAAAGGAATATTGCTCGGCTTGTCTTAAATGTCTCTTCCTTACATATAAATGTAGGGAGGAGGGGAGAGTATGCTGTCAAGGTGGTCAGGAAGTTTTCAGATTGCAGCGGTTTATGTAGGCACGGTCGTCGGTGCAGGGTTTGCAACTGGAAAAGAGATTGTCGAGTTTTTTACCCGTTATGGCTTTTATGGCTTTATCGGGATTTTAATAGCAGGTTATATTTTCATTTTCACTGGAACGAAAATCATGCTCATTTCCGCAAGGATCAGAGCATCTTCTTATGAAGAGTTCAATCAATTTCTTTTTGGCAGGAAAATAGCAGGAATAATCAACATCTTCTTCCTTATCATGCTGTTAGGGGTGACGGCTGTCATGATTTCGGGTTCAGGAGCCGTTTTCGAAGAACAACTTGGCGTGTCTAAAAGTATAGGAAGTTGGTCTACGATCATACTGGCATCCTTGGTCCTGATGATGGGCATGCGCGGTGTTTTCACTGTGAACTCGTTTGTTGTACCAATCATGATCTGTTTTAGTTTGATCCTTTTTTTCTCGACCTTGGGTAATGGGGATTTCTTTAAGACCCTTACAAAAGTTCCTGATGAAGTAATCACCGTGAAAATGATTTTGTCACCATTTGCCTATACAGCCTTTAACCTTGCTTTGGCACAGGCTGTGCTGGTTCCGGTTGCGTATGAAGTTCGAGATGAGAAGGTCATAAAACATGGTGCAATCCTTGGAGGGATATTCCTAACGATCATTTTATTGACGGGGCATTTTTCACTTATGACACTTCCTGACGTGAATGGTTATGAAATTCCTTCAGCAGTTATTATGAGAACGGCAGCCAGTCAGTTATATTGGATGTTCATTTTGGTGATTTACGGGGAGATATTCACTTCGGTCATCGGAAACATATATGGATTACAGAGGCAAATCAGCAGTTATATTAAATTGCCAAGCATGCTGATCATAGCGGTGATTTTTTTAATAGCTTTGATCATTAGTGAATTCGGCTATGGAAGGTTACTAGGATATATTTATCCGGTTTTTGGATACATAAGCCTCCTTTTTTTAATGCTTGTCTGGAAAAGCAAGGCGGGGAAGGAGTGATGAAGAACGGGGGGCCTGAACTTAGCCCTCCGTATCAGGGGGGAATCAATGTTCATCCTTTCATCAGCGTCTTAGCCATCTCTAGAAAAGCATCCCGGTAATCTCGATCTTTTTTTGTGAACATAGTTAAGCGGACGGGTGCTTTTTCATCCTTGAGCAATATGGAAGTGATTACATCATCCCCACTTTCCACTTCAAATCCCGTGCCGCTCTCGATATCAAGTGAAGGATCCCTAATCGTTTCTGAAATGCTTTCCAGCTGGGATTGAACATTTTTTTCAACCTCATCCCAATTGACATCCGTCTTCAATAATTCTATTCTCATATAAATGGAGTCATCTTCAGTCAGGAAAACAATATCCTTTCCAGGTTCTTCGGCACTTAATCTGAATTGTTGCAAAACGTAAAGGCTGAACGGTTGATTATCACTTTTTTTTAGGAACGCTGTTTTTTCTTTTGCTTCCCCGTTAATTGAATATTGCAGGTTTTGCTCCATCAGTCTTACTTTGTTATTGCGATTATCTCCTTGAGAAGTATTGCTTTCGTTCCCCTCTTTTACTGAACCTTCTTGTGGCTCATCTGCATTTTCGTCTGTGGTCGTACCGCAGCCAGTCAGCAGAAAAGCGGCGAATGTGACACAGCCAATATAACGTATCCAACGAGTCATTTGTTTCCCTCATCTTTCTGATAGAAATTCCAATCTGAATCATGATATTTTGCATCACATACAAGTGTTTTGCCCTTTAATGAATTAGACGGAGTAAAATGGAAATGGTTACAAAAAACTGGAGAATCAATTCGTACACTTGCTAAAAAAGTGAAAAACGGAATGGTATTGAGAAACCATCCCGTTTTGAATTAACCTATGATTTTATAATTTTTATGGTTGACGACGGTTTTCTGTTCAAGTTCCAAATCACGATAATTTTCCATATACGTGACGTCCACGATTACTGAGTTCTCGTTCACTTTCTCGACGATTCCTTTTAAGCCTTCTCTAAATTCAATGATATTTCCAACTTCCGCTTTCTTCATGGTAATCATCCTTTCCCATTTTGTTTCCAATGATCAAAAAGTAACTATGGAGTAATTGGATTATTCGAACATCTTGCCGTTTAGATTTTGACGTGGGAAGTGCCAGTAAGAGAATTAGTTATCTCTTATGTCGGTACAGTAAGCTAAACTTTTAAAGGGAGGTGCGATTCTTGAAATGGAGCAGCTGCAATGATGTGGCATAATTTGGTATATCTTGCAAACGCAGTTATACGTACCAGTATGTAATTCTATGTACAAAATATGCCAATCATTTTACATTATGATATTTTACTATACAGTTTGCACTATTTTAAAGCATACGTAAAGAATAATGTAGCAAGAGGGCCTCAAAAAATTCTGATTTATATTTAGTGGCATGCTTATGTTAAAATGAAAACGGAATTTCTCCTGTCTGAATATGAAGGGACATTTGATAATTAAGGGGGATAATATGATGAATGCAGATGAAGCAAAAGATGTACTCGATAAACTGGCAAATCGGGAAATGGAAGAATTCAGGATAACAAAGGAAGAATTTTTGGCTTTTCGTGAGGTTCTTGTTAAAAGGGAAGACTTTAAACATTTTCGGGGGAATGCCCAACATAACGGTGTGATAATTTATACGTATTTAGAAGAAGCGAGAAGTTAATCAATGTAAATAATTAGGGGTGGCTCATGATTGAGCCACCCCTAATTATTTACAATGGAAAAATCACTTGTTTCCTTAATTTATTTAAAGCGGACTTTCTCCATGATTTGACGGCTGCTGCAGTGACTTGATAGACCTCAGCGATTTCAGACACCGTTTTATTTTCGAGGTATGTCTGTAAAAGCCAGCGTTGCTGATTCAGTGTCAATCCTTCCGTGTAGGTTAAGATATTATCGATGGCAAAGGCCTCTTCATGCATCGAAAAAGGATCCTTAATCTCTAATATGAAGGAATCAAAGGGTTCGGTACGGATCTCATATTTATGATGATGCTTTAATTCGTTCAGAATTTTGCCTTTGATTACCGTATAGGCATAGTTGGAGAATTTTCCGTATTCCTCATTGAAATTCCCTAATGACTCCCATAAAGCAATCAAGCCTACTTGAAAATATTCTTCCTTATTTTTATAGATGGAAAGTGAGCGGATAATATGATGGATCATCGGGGTGAAATCCTTCGTTAGTGCTGAGAAATCTTCCATTAAGCAAGTCACCTTTAGAAAGTGCACTTTCCTGTATTCCCGGGTGCTTCTACCATAAATAAATCGATCATATATAGCCAAAAAGCGTAACGGGAAAATTGAGGGGAAAAAAGTGGGGTTTAAGGGAGCTAAAAAGAACCTTATCGAAGGGAAAAAAGGGAGATTCAAGTTATCTTGAATGTGGGAAGACCAAATGAAAAGTCATATACACATGAAGATGTGTTCAGTTTGTCTGCAAAAGGAGGTTCGGAATGTTCTCAACCCGATCCATGATTATAAAACAAGACTAGATTATCCTTAATGTTTTTTTACTGTAATCCTTATTGGATTGAAGAAATATGCGACACTCCTGCCGAAAAACTGTCTAGCCGAGACCCCACAGTCTGAAACCACGGAGATGGACTCCACGGTTTCAGTTTGACGACAAAATGGGTTTCGGGGGCAAATAGTGAGGTGAAGGTCGAAAAAATTCGTGAACGGTCGAATAATGTGCGGGGTAGGTCGAATATAGTGCCTCAACGGTCGAATACAGTACGAGGTAGGTCGAATAATGTGCGTGAACGGCTGAATAAAGTGTGGTTTAGGTCGATAAACTGCGTCAACGGCCCAAGACAGTGCAGCGGGTCGAATAAAGTGCTCCGGTATTTAGTTTTTTTACTGTAATCCTTATTGGATTGAAGAAATATGCGACACTCCTGCCGAAAAACTGTCTAGCCGAGACCCCACAGACGCTTGCTTTGATGCGGCTTGGCAGACTGTCGGCGGAAAGGGAGTGGATTTCTGAAATCCGATGGATCTTTTTTAATAAAAACTGCAGGCAATCTGATCTTTTTTTAATTTGCCTGCAGTCTGTACATATAAAGATGTGTAATTTTGCAAATCATCATATAGTTATTAAAAAAAACGGAAGCGGGCATATTGATAAACCGTTGAATTTGTTAACTTTGCGATTTTCGGAAACCGGCATCCTGTGCGTCCTGTTCGGTACAAAACATTTCTTCTGGTTTAGTAATTTCGTAATATTGGCCCGAAGGAATGTGATATATTTTATTGCCTTTAGAGTTTATATTCCCTTTAATTTGCGGGTTACTGCAAGATCCAGTCGGCTTTTCCACTGATACTTCTTTTGACTGGGAATCATCAAACCCATTTGAAGTTGCATAGTTTTCAATAGACCAAATACCGATTTCGTCTCTTTGGGCTTGTTTCTGAATATCTTCCAATTCATCAAGGTATTTCGTGTTCGGTGCATAAACGTAGGCTACCCTGGCCAGTCCTTTTTCAAGCAGGAGTTTATTCACCATTTTACCATCAACATAAAAATAGGCCAGCAGCCGGCCGTATTTATCCCTTTCACCTATGCCGGTTTCTACTTCCACTTCAGAGCCCGCAGGCATGAGTTCCTTGGCGAACTTGCTTGCTTCAGGTCCAAAAGGCTGAACGGGCTTGGATGGGTGCACGGTTTCTGGAGTATCTACCAAAAGGAGCCTGACCGTTTCTTCATTTCCATTAGCCATTTTGATTTTTACTGTATCTCCGTCAACAACTTTGATGATCTCGGCTGTGAATGTCTTGCCTTTTTCTTCATTTGAAATTGAATCTTCCTGTTTGGATTGATTAATCTGGTTATCTGATGCTGCCTGGCAGCCAGACAACGTAATCAGGCAAAGTGCAGTCAGGAGAAAAACATTCAGATAAGAATGTAACAAGGAATTTCCGTTCATGATAAGTCCCCCCATTTATTAAGGTGTTTTCCACGTCCGTCATGGATATATTCGGCAGGACTAATACTAACCCATAAAAAAGCGAAAGAAAATGAAAATTTTTACATGCATCGCTACCCCATATCATGATAGTTTCTTATAATGATATGGTGGAGTAAGGGAGGCAGGGGGTACAAAATGATATTTAGGCTTGAAAATATTAGGTATAAAGGGATTTTGAAAATTGATGATTTGAAAATACACGCTTGTATGGTCACTTGCTTGACTGGGGAAAGCGGTGCAGGAAAAACCTCACTGCTCCGATTATTGAACAGGATGGATGACCCGGATAGCGGTTCGATCTATTATCAGGATCAGCTGCTGGATAAATTCAACCCGATAGAGCTCCGGCGTAAAGTCACAATGCTTTCTCAGGCACCGTTCACTTTACCGGGTACGATTGAAGAAAATCTGCAGATTGGCCTGGAATTGACAGAACGGGAAAAAAAGGATAAAGCCGAATTGGTTAAAGCACTTGAAACCGTCCAGTTGCAGAAGTCTTTAGACGAGGGGGCGGAGAATCTTTCTGGCGGGGAGAAACAGAGGCTGGCACTGGCGAGGCTACTATTATTGAAACCCGAGGTGTATTTACTGGATGAGCCGACCTCGGCTCTTGATGAGGAAGCCGAGCTGACGGTCATGAGCCGTTTTTTAGAAGAGGTAAAGCGGGAAAAAGGAACGGTCATCATGATAACCCATTCAAAACAGCTTGCGGACATCTGTGCTGAAAAGAGGATCGTTCTGAAAAAGGCGAAGGAGGGTGACTATTAATGGAAGCGAATGGGATAATAGATATTGAGTTCTGGCGTCTTTGTGCGGCCTACGTGTTTGTAGTAATCCTGCTCATAATCGTTAAATGGCGCGGGATTTCACGGGAGAAGCAAATCATGCTCGCTACGGTACGGATGACGGTCCAACTTGTTCTCGCCGGTTATGTTTTGACATATATCTTTGAAAATCCCCACCCTTTACTTTCTTTGGGATTTTTATGTGCGATGTCCCTGTTTTCCATCCATAATATTTTTAAGCAAGTGTCCCATACACTTAATAAGAAAATCAAAAGGATGGTTATCCTAAGTATGTTGTCAGGTCCCATGGCTGCCTTGTTTTATTTTAATGTGATCGTGATCCATTTCACTCCATGGTATGAGCCGAGGTATTTCATTCCAATTGCAGGGATGATCGTGGGAAATGCGATGACAGGAGTGACATTGGCGCTTAAAAACCTCCATGATGGGATTAGCAGTAATCGTGAAAAGGTAGAAGCGATGTTGATGCTTGGAGCGACTCCAGCGAGGGCTGTAAAGAAATATGTGGATGCTGCATTCGACTCGGCAGTGCTCCCGACTTTGAACAATATGCTCGGGATGGGGATTATCTTCCTTCCAGGAATGATGACAGGGCAAATCCTGTCGGGGATAAGCCCGCTAATCGCTATTGAGTACCAGATTGCAATACTAATCGGGATTCTCGGAAGTGTTTCATTAACGGTGGTCCTTTTCATTATGCTTAGTTTTAGGGCTTTTTTTACCAAAAATGCACAGCTGTCCATTTAATCATTGAAGAATCTGAAAAGTAATAGTTGCAGTTCCTTCTATATTTTTGTACTATTTTGTAGGTACCAATAGTTTTGGTTTGTTTGTTGGGAATGATAATGCTATCCTGATAAGGAAAAGGGCATTTTTTTCGTTTCTTTCCTGATAGTATGAAGAAAACCCCTTACATAACCTATTTTTGTTAATTTATCTTAAAGGAGATTGATTTATATGGTAGAAAAAACATTTACAGTAACTGCAGAAACAGGAATTCACGCTCGTCCGGCTACATTGCTTGTACAAGCTGCAGGAAAATTTGATTCAGAAATAAACCTTGCTTATAAAGAGAAAAAAGTGAACCTTAAGTCCATTATGGGTGTAATGTCTCTAGGTATTGGCAAAGGGGCGGAAATTACGATTTCTGCTGAAGGAAGCGATGAAAATGATGCACTAAACACACTTGCTGAAACGTTGAACAGAGAAGGATTAGCAGAATAATGTCCACTTTGATTAGTGGAATAGCAGCTTCAAACGGAATAGCCATCGCTAAAGCCTACCGACTGACTGAGCCAGATTTATCGATTGAAAAAAGAAGCATAGAAGATGTCGGGGCTGAAATATCCCGTTTTAAGGAAGCTATTCAAAAGTCAACAAATGAATTGGAGATAATCAGGGATAAAGCCGAAAAGGATTTAGGGGCCGATAAAGCCGCTATCTTTGACGCACACCTGCTTGTTTTGGCTGATCCGGAACTTATCACTC
This sequence comes from Peribacillus frigoritolerans, assembly GCF_040250305.1. NCBI lineage: Bacteria > Bacillati > Bacillota > Bacilli > Caryophanales > Bacillaceae > Peribacillus > Peribacillus frigoritolerans. The sequence goes on from NZ_CP158190.1 coordinate 1,597,376, forward strand.
CGATTCAGGATAAAATACAATCAGAAGGCGTCAACGCTGAATTTTCCTTAAATGAAACCGCAAGCATGTTCATTACGATGTTTGAACAAATGGATAATGAATACATGAAGGAACGTGCGGCGGATATCCGTGACGTCACGAAACGGGTGCTGTCACATCTTTTAGGTGTTCATATTCCAAATCCGAGCATGATTGCTGAAGAAGTGATCATCATTGCGGAGGATTTGACTCCATCCGATACAGCACAGTTGAATCCGGCATATGTTAAAGGATTTACGACCGATATCGGTGGACGTACATCCCATTCAGCCATTATGGCACGTTCATTGGAAATTCCAGCAGTCGTTGGAGCGAAGTCAGTGACCTCGTCCATTGAAAATGGTGACTTGGTCATAATTGACGGGTTAAAGGGTGAAGTTCACATCAACCCTACTCCTGAGCTCGTGAAACGCTACGAAGAGGAGCAGGAAGCCTATGCTATGCAAAAGGCTGAGTGGGCGAAATTGGTTCATGAACAAACCGTTACAAATGATGGCCATCATGTGGAATTGGCAGCCAATATTGGTACGCCGAAAGACCTTGAGGGTGTGCATCAAAACGGCGGTGAAGGCATCGGGTTATATCGTACGGAATTTCTTTATATGGGCAGAAATGACTTTCCAAGTGAAGAGGAACAGTTCGAGGCATACAAAGCGGTGCTGGAAGGAATGTCAGGTAAGCCTGTAGTCGTCAGAACGCTTGATATAGGCGGGGACAAGGAGTTGCCTTATTTAGAGCTTCCTAAGGAAATGAATCCTTTCCTTGGATACCGTGCGATTCGTCTTTGCTTAAATGAGCAGGAGATTTTCCGGACTCAGCTCCGTGCCCTGCTTCGTGCAAGCATTTACGGAGATTTGAAAATCATGTTCCCGATGATTGCCACGCTTGCTGAATTCCGCGAAGCTAAAGCTGTATTGGCTGAAGTTAGGCAGGAATTGCTTGATAATGGTGTTCAAGTTGCCGAAAAAATTGAAGTCGGAATCATGGTTGAAATCCCTTCAACTGCAGTGATGGCGGATATTTTTGCTAAGGAAGTCGATTTCTTCAGCATAGGCACTAATGACTTGATTCAGTATACGATGGCCGCTGACCGAATGAATGAGAGAGTATCCTATTTATATCAACCATACAATCCAGCGATATTACGCCTGGTTAAAATGGTCATAGATGCAGCTCATAAAGAAGGGAAATGGGCCGGAATGTGCGGGGAAATGGCTGGGGATGAAGTGGCCATACCGATATTGATCGGATTGGGGCTTGATGAATTCTCAATGAGTGCCACTTCGATTTTAAAAGCACGTTCTTTAATTAGCCAACTTTCACTTGAAGAGATGAAAAAACTATCTCAGGAAGTTTTAGAGCTGGATACGAATGATAATGTGAAAGAAGCGGTAGTTAACGCTTTGAAGAAATAAATAATTCAGGAAAAACGCACCCCATCCACAGAAACTTCGGATGGGGTGCTGTCCTGTAATTCTTGCATGATCATTTGAGAAAAAATGTTTATTGCTTCAAAATGGGGGTAAATAAAAAGCAAGCACAGTTGTTTAGCTCTATTAGGGCAGCTGACATTCTCATTTCCCCCTTTGACGCCGGTTGGTTTATCCAACCGGCTATTTTTTTGTAAATAAAAATCAAAATAATGATTATTCAGATTTTTCACTTTACGGTTATGACGATATAATGGAATTATGATTTTAAGAGAATGGAGGTTAAATATTATATGAAATTACATTTGGAAAAGAAAACTGCCTTGATTTTAGCTTCAAGTCAAGGTTTGGGGAAGGCTATGGCAGCTGAATTGGTTAAGGAAGGAGCAAATGTCATGCTGGCAAGCCGTGATGGTGAAAAGCTTGCCGCCGTACAAAGGGAATTATCGCAGCTTGGGACGGGTAAAGTTTCTTATAAGGTGACGGATATAACAAAAGCTGAAGATATTAAAAGCCTGGTTGGGCAAACTGCTGAGGAATTCGGCGGTATCGACATTCTTATTAATAACGCCGGAGGTCCTCCAGGGGGTTCATTTACAGATTTCAATGATGAAGAATGGCAACAATCCTTCGAACTTAATTTACTAAGTTTCATAAGGACGATTCGTGAAAGCTTGCCACATTTAAAAAAACAGGGCGGGAAAATCGTTAATATTGCTTCTTCATCCATTAAGGAACCGATTCCAGGATTGATATTATCGAATACATTCCGGACGGCAATCGTTGGATTGTCAAAGACGTTAGCTTCAGAATTAGCACCGGACCGGATTTTGATCAATACAGTCGGTCCAGGAAGAATCGCAACAGACCGGGTTCAGCACCTTGATGAAATGAATGCGGAGAAACAAGGCGTCACTCCTGAGGAGATGACTGAACAATCGATTAACAAAATCCCTCTTGGCCGTTATGGGGAACCCGAGGAATTTGCAAAGTTCGTCACTTTCCTTGTTTCAGGCGCTAATACATATTTAACGGGCCAGTCGTATTTAGTTGACGGAGGAATGATAAAGTCCATTTAAGGCTTTTTGAAACAAAAAGAGTGGGAGGAATCTGCAATATGCAAACGAACAAAGTGATCGGCTTCATAGGTTTAGGAGTTATGGGAAAAAGCATGGCCGCAAATCTTCTTAAGGCGGGATTTGAGGTGTTTGTTTATACAAGGACGAAAGATAAGGCAAGTGAACTGCTCTCACAGGGTGCGAAGTGGGCATCTGCACCAAAGGAAATTGCGCAGAGAGCAAATGTGATCATTTCCATGGTGGGATACCCTAGTGATGTGGAAGAAATCTATCTTGGGGAAAATGGGCTTATCGAGAACGTGAAACAAGGAACCCATTTAATCGATATGACGACATCCACTCCATCTTTGGCAGTGAAAATTGCAGAAGAAGCCAAGAAAAGGGGCATGGAATCATTGGATGCACCGGTTTCCGGAGGAGATATCGGTGCTCGTGATGCGAAGCTTACGATCATGGTCGGCGGGTCTAGTGAGGCATTTGAAGCTGTCCGGCCCATTTTTGATATCATTGGCAGCAATGTTGTCCATCAAGGCCCGGCTGGCTCAGGACAGCATACGAAAATGTGCAATCAAATCGCCATTGCATCCAATATGATCGGAGTGACAGAAGCGATTTCCTATGCCCAAAAGGCTGGGTTGGATCCGGACCGGGTTTTAAGGAGCATATCATCGGGCTCTGCCGGAAGCTGGTCACTGTCCAATCTTGTGCCGCGAATGGTTGAAGGGGATTTTGAACCTGGTTTTTATATCAAGCATTTTATCAAGGATATGAAGATTGCACTTGATGAAGCGGAAAGAATGGGAATGGACGCTCCTGGATTAAGCCTGAGCAAATCCCTATATGAAGGGCTGGCAGAAGCTGGCGAGGAAAATAGCGGTACACAAGCATTATATAAACATTATAATTAGTGCTAGCATATCTATATCATGAATAAGCTGATAGCGACAGCCTTTACAAAAAGGAGTGAAAGCTATGGGCGAATTCGATGATATCAATATGAAATTCCAGGAATTAGAAGATGGTCGATATATTGTAAGGATTGAAGGTTTTAAGCGAGAAAAAACCATTCATCAAACAAAGCCCATTCGTTGGGATCTGAAATTAATGAATGAAAGTCCGCTGATACTGCCGGTGAAATTCAGTCATATCGAAACGAATGCCGGTTTTCAGATCCTGATGCGCGAATTGAAGAGTTTAGGTTTTTCAAAGCCGCGCTCCGCAAAAGAATTTGAAGAAGTGATGGCTGATTTACTTGGGTCAATCGTTGAAGTGAGCCTTACCACGACAAATAAGGAAGAGGGTTATCGGGAAATTCGTTTCTTGCGGAGGTTGTATTAGTTGACTGACTTGGTGAGAAACCTTCGGTAGCATGACATCTTTGAAAATAGGAAAATGGCCTTCAATTGTTCATTCAATTGAAGGCCACTTTTTTTCGGTTATTTTATAGTTAAAAAAGCCTCAATACGGTCCAAAGCCGTTTCCAGGGTTTCCATGGAATATGCATAAGATATCCTGAAGTACCCTTCACCAAGGGGAGAGAATGCATCTCCAGGGACCACTGCCACTTTTTCCTGTTGAACAAGCTTAAGGCAAAAATCAAGCGAAGAGGCATAGCCTTCAGGCAGCTTTATAAAGAAGTAAAAGGCCCCGTTTGGTTTGACTACTTCCAGATTCATCGCTTGTAAGCGGCTGAATACGTATTCCCGTCTCCGTGCATACTCAGTCTTCATGGGGATTGCATCATCTCTGCCTGCCGTCAATGCTGCCAAGGCAGCTCTCTGCGATATGGAGGCGGCACAGGTCACATTGTATTGGTGAACCTTCAGGAGATGCTGAGAGATGGCTGCAGGCGCAAACAGAAGGCCGATTCTCCACCCGGTCATGGAATGGGACTTGGACAATCCGTTCAGGACGATGGTTTGTTCTTTTAAGAAAGTGGCAATCGAAACATGCTCCTGATCGAATACCAGTTCACTGTATATTTCATCAGCCAATATGAAGATGTCCTTGCCCCTAACAAGTTCGGCAATGTCCAGTAATTCTTCGGCAGATAATGTAACCCCGGTCGGATTCGATGGATAGGGCAGAACGATGCAACGAGTATGCTCAGTTATGTATTTTTCAAGTATATCTGCAGTCAAACGAAATCCATTTTTTGTTGTATCGGCATATACAGGTGTTGCCCCGCACATCTTAATGATGGGTTCGTATCCCGGGTATACCGGACCCGGTAATATTACTTCGTTTCCGGGGATGAGGATCGTCCGAAAGGTTATGTCTATGCCTTCGCTGGCACCAGAGGTCACTATCACTTCATTCGCCGGATCATAGTTAAGCTTGTATTTATCCTTTACATAAGTTGAAGCGGCTTCCCGTAATTCCAAATAGCCCGCATTGTGAGTATAAACGGTATAGTCATTATCGATGGCTTGTTTTGCCGCTTCTTTAATATGCATCGGAGTTGGAAAGTCAGGCTGTCCTATCGTTAAGGAAATGGTGCCTTCGATATCAGCGACCATATTGTAGAATTTACGGATTCCTGATATTTTAACGTCTTTTACTAGAGGGTTTATTAAATGTTCCATCTATGAATATCCTCCCTTTTCTAACTATATGAATTATGTACTATGTTTGACTCATTCATTCTATTTTATCATTTAGTTTGGAGGGGGGAGAAAAATTTTTGAGATTAATGAATTAAAGGTATAATGTATGATAAGAACATTTTGAGGGTTGATACATATGATAAGGACTTGCGCAATAACTTCTAATCATGAAGTCAGTTTTGATTTACCGCTAACCGAAATGAATAATCCGGATATCGAGTGGTACTGGGTGGATTTTTCCAACCCGACAAACAAGGAAATCGAACTTTTAACCAATCATTTTCACTTTCATCCGCTGGCAATTGAAGACTGTCTGGATGATTTTAACCAACGTCCCAAAATGGATTTTTATGAGGGCTACCAATTTCTTGTGATACATGCTTTAAGGGAGAAGGTATTTAAAGCAGTGGAATTGGATATGTTTGTTGGTGAAAAATGGATAGTCAGTTTTCATAAGGAAGAGATGCTTGAACTGGAAAAAGTATGGGAAGAAATTGCTGGTAATAAAATGTTGAAGCAAAGTCCCTTTTTCTTGATGCATAGGATAATTGACAGGATCGTCGATGAATTTTTCCCGCCTGTTTATAAAATTGAAAGCGAATTGGGCGGCATTGAGGAAAATACTGAAAATGACACGATTAACGAATTGATGGATCAGCTTTTCGATTTACGTACAGATATGTCCAGGCTCCGTCGGACCATATTGCCGATGCGTGATTTATTGTACAGAATGATTTCATCAGAGCGTCTGAATTACTTGAAAGATCAGCACCTTTATTTTAATGATGTGTACGATCATCTTCTTAAATTGACTGAAATGCTTGAATCGTATCGAGATTTTTCATCCGATATCCGAGATAGCTATTTGTCTGTGAACTCTAATAATATGAATTCAACGATGATGACATTGACTGTCATCACTACCATTTTCATGCCGCTGACCTTCATAGTGGGCGTATATGGGATGAATTTTGAATATATGCCGGAATTAGATTGGCATTATGGCTATTTCCTCATTCTTGGAATGATGGGCGGAATTGCCTTGATGATGTTTTTATTCTTTGTTAAAAAAGGTTGGCTCAATCCAAAGAAAAGGTCGCGAAGGAGATGAAAGACCCAACTGACCTGCTATTTTAAGTGGGTTTGGAAGGGCGGCAAGGCGTCATTTGGCTGATCGCCCAATCATGGAGGGGTTTTATCGAAGAGACAGCCTTACGGGCGATATGATGGCCGGAATGGCAGTGGTGAAAAATGAGCTTGGAAAAAGGGGACTCTGATGGGTCCCTTTTTAGTTTGGCATTAATAAATAATCCCTTCTTGATTCTTTTTTTAGCTGTGCTCTAAACAAAAGAAATATTTAACCGAATTATTAGGTATGAGTTCATTGATGAAACCATGATATTTCCCTAGCGGTTAAATGATTTATGGATTATGAAATGAAAAAGCAGAAGGGCGAGATGAAACAATGGAAGCAAATAAAGGAATATTACTTGAAAGTGGAACGAATGAGCTTGAGATAGTGGAATTCGGTCTCGGAAAGAATAAATTCGGCATTAACGTAATTAAGGTGAAGGAAATCATCAATCCTGTCCCCATCACGCTTGTCCCGCATTCGCATCCAAATGTGGAGGGGATCATTGAGCTTCGCGGAGAAGTCCTGCCAGTTGTGAATGTGGCGGATGCTTTAGGATTTTCGCCATCTGAAACTCCTGAGCAGGATAAATTCATAGTGGCTGAATTCAATCAGCAAAAAGTGGTTTTCCATGTACATACCGTAACACAGATCCACCGTATTTCCTGGTCACAAATCGAAAAGCCTTCGGATATGTATCAAGGCCTTGAAAGTCAGATTATCGGAGTAATAAAATTAAATAGTGAAATGTTGCTGTTACTCGATTTTGAAAAAATAGTGGTCGAAATCAATCCAGAATCAGGAATAAACATCCAACAGGTTAAAAAGCTTGGTATCCGGCAAAATTCAGACAAGAGGATCCTGATCGCAGAAGATTCTCCATTACTGAGAAAGCTGCTGTTTGATACATTGTCAGAAGCTGGATTCAAGTACTTGGAGTTTTATGAAAATGGACTTGATGCATTTAATTATCTGGAGAATTTAATTGAATCAGGAAAAGTGGTTGAAGAAGAAGTGCAACTGGTGATTACCGATATTGAGATGCCTCAAATGGATGGGCATCATTTGACTAGAAGAATAAAGGAAAACGGGGAACTCGCTGGATTGCCGGTGATTATTTTCTCTTCTTTGATTACGGACAGCCTGCGTCATAAAGGTCAGGTCGTAGGGGCTGACGCACAAATCAGCAAGCCAGAAATTGCAGAGCTAATAAAGTTGATAGACAGATTGGTATTATGAATGTGAAACGGGCCTGTGAGCATTACCTCACGGCCCGTTTGGTTTATCAATGATTAATACTTGGAACCTTTTCCTAAAAAGGAGGATGGGAATGGATTGTGGAAAGGTTGCTTGACCGACCCACGCCCGTGAGCCCTTTTCACGTTGTTGGGAGGGTTCGGTTGTTTTTCACCTGCTTGTCCAACGTAAGATTGCAGGATCTGTTTTGCCTTGGATAATGACAATGCGGCTTTAGGGTTCCGTATGGAGGCTGCCCGGCTGCCGAGGTGGGGTAGTTTTTTCAAATCTTCCTTAGTGGGAGGTAAATGAAAAACATATGATCCGCATTCGACAATGACGTCGGATTGTTGTGCTGCAAAGCGAGGGTTATCAGAGAAATGAAGTCCAATCTTCTTCGCTTTTCCTTCTTGCATAAGCTTGCTTAATGCGAGCCGTTTTAAATTATATAAATTTTTGGGCTCCAATGCAGTCTTTGCATGTTTATTGACAATAAACACGGCTTGGGCAATGGAGTTAATCGAAAACTCATCCCTTTCAGAATGTCCTTTCGTTTGGTTCATCATGGAAACTCCTTTTCTTAATAAGGTTAGAAGGACGTTACAAACAGACGTCCTTCAATCAAAACCTGTTCTTATATATTGGTTGAAATAGAGACGTGTGTGCAACCAGGCAGAAACAGTGAAAAAACAATGCATGTACATCTCTAGGGTATGACCATCATTTCCTAACACTTTACCATCTATTCATTTTCATATTATACCACTTCAAAATATATAGGGAAGTAAAATTCAATCTGACGGCTTTTGGTCCAAGAAAAAGAAGGCGTTCAATGTCGCCTTCTGTGCAAACCTTATCGAGTGTATATATTGATATTTTCGGATACCCCAGCCTGTGCGCCGAATTGTTGTTGCTGGTAACCCTGAAAGCCTTGATAAGCAGGATAAGCTGGATAAGCAGGGTAAGGAGGGTAAGCGGGCGGGTATGGGGGAGGATATGGAGGATATGCAGGATAGACAGGTGGACGGTTATTGAATAGCAACGGTCCAATTGCCAATCCTGCAACAAAAGCTACAGGTGCCAATAGAGGAAAGAAAGGAAAGAAGCGCTCGTCATTCCAATTTTCAGGTCCATATTCATTCCCATATGCATTTCTGTATTCGTTCTGTAGCATCAGGGTTTGTGGATAGTGGTAGTAAGGAAAATACTGTGTTTGCATAATTAGCCTCCTTTTCTCAAATTCTTTACATAGTATGGTTTTTTTAAAGAAAAGAGCCTGTTTCATCTTAATCTGTTATAATGAGTCTACTTATGAGAAATATTCGGGGGGACCTTAATGGATCGATTTAAAAGCATTTTTGCAGTCGGTTTTGGAGGAGCGGCAGGAGCGATATTGCGATATTGCATAATCTTGACTGCTGGCCATTCCATCTTTCCGTTTGGAACCCTATTGATAAATATAGTAGGCAGCTTTTTGATTGGAATGATCAATGGCTATTTCGCCTCGAAAAAGAAGTCGCTTGTTTTTTTAGCGCTGGGCAGCGGGTTTTGCGGCGGCTTCACCACGATGTCCACATTTTCCCAAGAAATGGTGAATCTACTGCAGACTTCTCTGCCAATGGCGGGACTGTATCTTGGAGCTACGCTTTTATTTGGTTTGGTCGCTTGTTTCCTCGGACTGGGCCTTTTTAATAGACAAAGAGGTGACTCCCTTTGATTGAGGTTCTTTCAGTTTTTATAGGAGGCTTTTTTGGGGCGGCCTCTAGATATGTCTTGCAGATTATTTTTAATAGGCTATTGCCAGCGGTCTCTATACCCATTAGCATTTTACTGATTAACCTTATAGGTTCCTTTGGGCTGGGAATGGTGTTTCCGCAAAAAGAGAGCTGGGCTTTATCTTTGCAGGTTTTTCTGGCGATAGGTTTCCTGGGTGCTTTTACGACCTTTTCGACATTCAGTATGGAAACGCTTGAACTTATTAGAAAACACCGTTATATAGATAGCCTTATCTATATAACGGTGTCTGTTTTAGGGTGTATCGGCACTTTCCTGTGTGGCTATTTAAGTATGGTATAACCTTTATGGCATTACCTTTGATACTGGTAAAAAAAACCTGGTTTTCTCGGATATACTTCTAATGCTATAATTCATAGGAGTCCATTACAAATGATACATGGCAACAAGTTGTTTTATCCGCACAGGTTTTGTTAATAAGTCTGGCTGTTTTCCCCTGTGTTCTTTTTCTATCATTTTTCGGTTTGTAGCTCGTAAACAGTCAACTCTGGACGTGAAAGAAAACGATAGGGGAGACGGGTAGTGCCAAGCCCTCTATTAACATGTAACGTTAATGAATCGATTTCATATGTGCCTTCCCGGTACTTTTCAGCGTATGGAGGAGTTACAAGGGCACCGGCAAACGGAATTTGTACTTGGCCTCCATGACTGTGACCGCTAATTTGATACTGGATGTCGTAAGTCCTTGATATGTCGGCAAGGTCAGGGGCATGTGAAAGCATAATGGTGAATACTCCTTCCGGGATGCCGGAAAGGGCTTTTTCAAAATCCGGCTTTCCTAGCATGGCATCATCAACCCCGGCAATGATTATTTCTTCAGCCGTCAATAAGGTTATCTTAGCTGAGGTATTCTGCAACATGGTAAAATGGGATTTTTCCATGATATCGCTGTAAATTTCTGAGCCATATCCCCCATGATCATGGTTACCGTAGATGCTGAACTTTCCAAGCGGCGCTTTGAGCTGATTCAAAACAAGAGGGATTTTCTGGTGAGCCTTGTATTTATTAGGCTGGTCCATTAAATCTCCGGTAAATAAAATAACATCAGGGTCCAGTTGGTTTATCTTATTGACAATTGCTTGTAAATCTTTAAGCTGAAATTGAAAGCCTAAATGCGTATCACTGAATTGGACCATTTTCATGCCATGAAAACCTTTTGGGATAAGCGGATGGCTGATAATTTTATGCTTGGTTTCTAACCATTTCGGCTCCAAATTATGGGCATAATAGTTTCCGCCAATACCTAAACCGGTTAAGGTAGCCAATGTACCAAGACTTTTCTTTAAAAATGTTCTTCTTGATATGGGTTTATTCAAATTAATCAACCTATCTAATATAAAAATGTTACTTCCTCATACTAACAAACAATATACATAAATTGAAGAAAATATCTTCTATAATCCTATGAAAAACATGTAAACTGGGGTTTGATGAAACCGTATCCGGTTTGAAATTGAACATCTATACGGAGGTAACATGATGACCGAACCAATGTTTATTACACTGATTATACTTCTATGCGCGATTGCGCTTTTTATACAAGGAAAATTTCGAGCTGATTTAATTGCACTTAGTGCACTATCCATACTGGGTTTATTGGGGATTCTTACATTGGATGAACTGGTGGCCGGGTTTGCGAATCAAGTGGTCATCATGCTGGCAGGGCTATTCATCGTCGGTGCCGGCCTGTTAAATACAGGAATCGTGGAAAAGGCAGGAAATAAGTTGTTAGGTTTATGTGGGGGCAGTGAATGGAAATCGCTGCTTATCGTCATGCTGACTGCAGGAATATTAAGTGCATTTTTAAGTGGAACAGGAATTGTTTCCATACTGCTTCCGCTGGTTATGAGCATGGCCTTACAACAAAAAACAAGTCCGACAAGGTATTTATTGCCCCTTGCCTACGCAAGCAGTATTGGGGGGCTATTAACACTTACCGGTACTCCCTCCAATATGATCGTTGCTGATGTATTTAGGCAAAACGGAATAGGGACTTTAGAATTTTTTGACTTTACACCTGTTGGCTTAATCGCCTTTGCGGCAGGGTTATTCTTCATGTTGACACTCGGGCGCCTGTTGCTTCCCGAGAAAACGATTGCCGCGAACAACAGTGTCAAGGGACTGTCGGCAGGGGAGCTTGCCGGCATGTACAAAGTATATGACCGATTGCATTATCTGCATATACCCGCTACTTCCGATATTGTTGGAGAAAGGCTGTCAGACCTCCAGCTTCCTATTCAGTATGAATTGACTTTGATTGAAATCCAGCGGAAGCCAAAGGACAAGCAATTGCCACTGCTGCAAAGACAGCTGACGATTTCAGCCAGGGCGGATGAAGTTCTTCATCCTGAAGATGTCATTTTGGTGTTTGGAGAAGAAGAAGCAGTCGAGAGGTTGGCACTTAACTATGAACTGGAGTTTAAACATTTCAATACCGAACAAATAAAGAAACATTTTCTTAGCAGTAGATTTGGATTGACAGAAATATTGATCGTCCCGAATTCGGATTATGAAAATCAAACCTTGATAGATGTGCATTTTCGTGAGAAATACCAATGTAATGTGCTGGCAATCAATCGGAATGGCGAATATATTCAAGCGGATGTCGGAACGGAACGCTTGAAACCGGGTGATGCAATCCTGATACATGGAGAATGGGAGAACATTGAGAGGATTTCCTCGGATTTACAGGATGTCATCGTTATTGGAAGTACCTCGGAAGATGGCTCTCCGGTTCACTCCAGGGGCAAAGCATGGATCGCCTTGGGAATCACTGCATTGATGGTCATTCTTTTATCGATGGAGTCCGTACCTGCTGTACTATCAGTATTGACGGCAGCATTGTTGATGGTGATCACTGGCTGTGTCCGTTCGATGGAGGATGCTTACCAAAAGATTAACTGGGAACCTGTTCTCTTGATTGCTGCCATGTTCGGAATAACGGCTGCTTTGGATAATACGGGTGGAGTGAGAATGATAAGTGATTGGCTGACCGTTTTATTCAGTAATATCGGGGCACACGGCATATTGGCGGTCTTTTACCTCCTGACACTGCTACTGAGCCAATTCATCCCGTATGGAGCCGCCACGGTAATCATGACGCCCATTGCCCTGACATCTGCGGTGAATCAAGGAATCGATCCGCTTCCTGTGTTTCTATGCCTTGCCGTTGCTGGCAGTTTGGCGTTATCCACTCCAAGGGTTGCCACTACCAACGCGCTTGTCATGACGGCGGGTGATTACAAGCATAAAGATTTTATCATAATCGGGATTTCCATACAGATCTTCATTGGTGTTATCATGGTGATCACGATTCCGTGGTTCTTCCCTTTTTGATCAGACTTAAGGCATTGTTCCATTATGGACAATGCCTTTTCAATTTATTTTTTTCAAATGGATAGGATGAACGGGTATTTTAATGTTCTGAAAAAAGAGTTGTTCAGTAGGAATTAAAATTATTTATTATCAATGCCAGAAACTAATGGTATAATTTTGGCATATTGGTGTTTTCGTAATTAGGGGGAAGATGCATCATGGATACAGAAAAGATATTAAAGAATTTAGACAAGGTGACACCATTCTTTCAACCGATTTTCAGTGCAGATCAACATCAGGTAATCGGGTATGAAATTCTAGGGCGCTATGAGGAACAAGCGGAATATAAAAGCCTTGGCCCTTTTTTTCACGATTCTGCAGTGCCGGAAGAGTATAGGGTGGAAGTGGATAATTACGTACTTGAAATTGCCTTGGAGAGAATAAAAGACTATGGTGAAGATTTTCTTATCTTTATCAACAGAGATCCTAATTTGCTTATGCTGGATCATGGCGAAGAATTCATGGAGATTTTACATCGTCATTTTCAACCGGAGGAAATGCACCGGATCGTGCTGGAATTATCAGACACGATCAGTCCGGATAACTTAGATCCTTTGCAGCATGTGCTTGCTTACTTTAAAACATATGGGATTAAGATAGCTTTAGATCATTTAGGGCAAGATACGCAATTGGACCGAATCGCACAGATTTCTCCGAATATTTTAAAAGTTAACCTGGACCAGCTTCGCATTTCAGGTGGAGATGCCTATCAGGTCATCCTGTTTTCTCTAAGCATGCTTGCACGGAAAATCGGCGCCAATTTACTATTTGAGAACATTGAATCCGAATACCAGCTTCGCTTTGCATGGAAGAATGGGGGGCGATATTATCAAGGGTATTTTTTGGCGAAACCGGAAGGCGAGTTCATTAATAAAGATTTACTTCGTGAAAAATTCCATCAAGAATGTCAGTCTTTCATTTCTTTAGAGACCAAGAAGCTTGAAGCCGTTTATCAAAAGACTTTGCAATTCAACGAGAATATGCAAAACTTCTTAAAACAGCAAAAGCGGGCCAGCTCCCATGAAGAGTTTCTCGGAGTTTTGGCGAAAAAGTTGGATTCCGTATGTTTTCGGCTTTATATTTGTGATGAAGAGGGGTATCAAAAATCTCCCAATATCCTCCATAAGGACGGGCAATGGTTAGTCCAACCGAGCTATATGAATAAAAATTGGAGCTGGAGACCTTATTTTCTCGAAAATATCGTAAAGATGCGTAATGGGAAAACAGGAATACTATCCGATTTATACAGTGATATCGAAACGGGAGAAACCATTCGGACCTTTTCATATCCCCTGAATAATAAGGAATACATATTCTGTGATCTTTCTTATAGTTATTTATATGAAAATGAAGCACTATTATAAAAAACGATTCATGAATATAATCGCTTTAAATGTGTAACGATAAGCAGAAATGATGCGCTTGGAGGAGACATATTTTGAGCACGTACATCTGGATTCTAATCATAATCGTTACAGTCATGGCGTTATATCTGCTCTTTTATACTTATTCTGTGGCAAGGGCACAGAAAGTGAAAGCCAGATATGATTCGACTATCGATGATTCAGTTAAAGAACATCCTTATTTAAAGAACCCGATATTCGTTTCTCTTTTAGTTGGGACGATTTTGGTTGCCGGTTTTATTTTTTACTATGCTTTTCGATAGCTGTAAGAAGAAGATTTCAATATCATGAAATCTTCTTTTTTATTGTGAAGAATGGGCAATGATTTCAAGGTCTAACGGAGAATGTGATTTTGTAGTTTGGCTTTGATCTGGACGGGTATTGAAAGACATGGGCAAAAATCCGAATCATTAGGAGAAATTCTATAACTAGGAGATGATTGTAATGAGTAAATATTTAGTTGCATGTCTTGCCAGTATCCTTCTAATTTTAAGTGGGGGATTCACTGCTTCAGCGGAGGGCTTACATAGAGAGGAAGTGCTATCCTTAGTACAGGATGCCATGGAGAATCAAGGCTCGATCAGTGAGGAAGTACGTACTAAGGAAGCGATTGAAGGGAAGTTGGATAAACATTTCACAGATGATTTCATCGAGAAGTTCGTCCAAGCGAATGTAGTGAAAGTTGATGGCGGTTATACCGCATTTGGATCAGATTTCGCTCCATATTATATCCCATTTTTCAGCTACGACAAAAATACGGAAATTAAATATGCCAAAAACGGTGATTTCATTTATGTTCAGGAGGAATTCCAGGACACAGGGGACGGACCTGTATCGATGGAAAAACATGTTGAATCAGTTACTTTGAAAAAGGAAAATGGAGTTTGGAAGATAATGGACGTAAAGTATGGAAGTAAAAAAATGAAATAAGGGATTTAGAGGAAAGTCCTAAAAAGCTGAAAAGTATGGAGGCTGAAATGAAAAAGTCCAAGGAAGGTTACAGCCTTCCCTGGACTTTTTGTTATATATTCAGTTCTTTCTTTATTTCGTCCAATTCAAAACCAATAATGGCTTTCCCATCGATGACGACCGTCGGTGTGGAATAGGCGCCATATTTATTCATTAGTTCTTTTCGTGCATGTCCATCCGCTTTAATATCTTTTTCTTTGTATACGACATTATTATCATCAAAGAACATTTTCATGATTTTGCAGGGAGGGCAATCAGGTTGGGTATAGAGCGTAACGTCTTTCATTTCATTCCTCCATATATGCTTTAGTAAGGTTCACTTTTTCATTATAGAGAATGCCACGACATTTGAATAGGGATAAACCTTAAGGATCCTTTTACCGATCTTTCTCCTGTTTTACAAGATAGTCTATCAATCCCATGGAACAAACGTTCAGGTCCATGGCAATGATATCAAAAACTGGATGATCAGCGGTGATTCCTTTTTCGCCTAAATGAACAGCGACTTCCGTGAAAATATTTTTACTGGTTGCTGCCACTTGATCCTCGAAGCTAGCATATTCCCTATATGCCATTTTGGCAGTCTCCACAAATTTAGGCAGCCAGTAATGAAGTTGTTTATATACTTCCTTAGGGTTTTCCGATACGCCGTAATGGCCAAAATATATACGTTCGACGCCGATGCTTTCATACAAATCCGCTGCAGCAAGCATCGCACCGGGATTAAATTGGTTCGGCGATGTGGACGGTAAGTAAAATTCCAAACCTTCATCATCGAGTTCACGATAATAGATGCCTACGGTGTCACCTGAAAACATCCCTTTTGAAACTGAATCGAAAATGCTTAAATGATGGTTTGCGTGTCCTGGCGTGTCATAAAAGGTCAACTTGGAATTTTCACTTGTTTTTAGCGATTCGCTATCATGTTTAGTCAGGATTCTATCTAATGGAATAGGTAATATCGGATCGAAAAGCTTGTTGAATTCTTCACCATAGACTGCTTTAGCCCCAGCGATCAAACGTGTTGGATCTTCTAGATGCCGTGCGCCTTTTGGGTGAACGATCACTTTCGCATTCGGACAATGCTGTAAAAAAAGTCCAGCTCCGCCTGCATGGTCCAAATGAATATGGGTAAGAATGATATATGTAATATCTTCGAGGGCGATTCCCAAATGTTCGAGCCCCTTCATTAAGTGGGGGATGGAAGGGCTGGCAGAAGTTTCGACTAAGGTGATGTCTTCATCGGCAATTACATATGTTCCTGTACGATCTCTTCTATCCAAATCAAAACCATCAATCAATGAAATGCGATATCCAAGCTCACTAATGTTTTGCAACAGTATCTACCCCCAGAAAATTTTTCATGTACAAAATCCATTCCTTATTTTATTCTGTTAATAGTGCCATGTAAAGAATGAAGTTTTAAATTATTCTGAATTTATTTCAGCGTGGCTACTGGATAGAAAAGTATGGTATAGTGAAACCTATCGAAAAGGTTTTATTCAGAAAGGAGAGGGAGTATGTCTCAATTACAGGGCATTCTTACCAGATTGAAAAGTCTTCAAGAGCAAGCGAAGGAATCTGAATCTGCTCAACGTTTTTTTGAAATAGATGGTGTGAAAAAGTGCCAGGTTACATATTTCAGCAAAACAGAAATGTTCGAGCTTGAAGTATACAGTGATAAAGGGAAATCATCTAAATATCAATTCGATAATATTGATATGATTACCATTGAAATCTTTGATCTTCTTCAATCTTAAAAAAATCACAAAAAGCCGCCTTCCATTGGAAGCGGCTTTTTTATTGTGAACCGGTCAATTTTTACTTGAATGAAGTAGTGATTTTTACGACATCTTATTAATTGGAGGGATGTAAATGAAAAATCCAATGGTAATATGCCCGGTATGCGGTGAGGAAAGGGAAATGGAAAATGTATTAACGGCACAATCCAACCAAAATGTGATTTACCAATGCCCGGAATGCGGTTTTAAACAGGTTAACATCAAAACTAGTAAGGGCTAAGGGGCTATTGCTGAAATCCCGCCGTTTGGGATTTTATTGGTCTAGGAATGAGCCTTTTCTGCTTACATATGTTAAACTATAGAAAGAGCTGTATATAAAAACATATGGTAAGGGGTTTTAACATGATCGGTACTCATGATGGGGATTTATTGGAATCCAGCGTTAAAGACTTAATGATTTCTTCTGAACGCGTGGCCCACGTGCAGGTAACCAATAATTTAGAACATGCACTATTGGTATTAACAAAGAGCGGTTATACGGCCATTCCTGTGTTAGATCCGATGTATAAACTGCATGGTTTAATCAGCACACCAGTCATTCTTGATTCAATCTTGGGACTGGAACGAATTGAATTTGATAATCTTGAGAATAAAAAAGTTTCCGAAATAATGAATATAGAAATACCTCGCCTGCATATTGAAGATACATTGACCAAGGGTGTGGAATTGTTGATTGATCATCCGTTTGTCTGTGTAGAGAATGACGAACATGTATTTGAAGGGATCTTAACGAGAAGGGCAATCTTGAAAAAGGTATTTAAACAAAATACACCTGACAAATAAGCAAGGCATAAAATGATGATGGTTAACCTCAAGACTCGCCAGTTGGCGAGTTTTCTTGTTTTTTTACATATTCAATCCAGCTAGTGGTAAAGTCTATAAAAACAATTAAGGTCTAAGGGGAGGATGCGGGAATTGGGCCAAGCAGCGGATAGTGCAAAAGTGCAGAATGAAAAATTGAAACGTCCCTTCATATTAGCTGCCATTATGTTGGCTATGTTTATGAATGCTATTGAAGGAACGATCGTTTCGACGGCAATGCCAGCCATTGTAAGTGATTTAGGTGGTTTTTCACTTTACAGCTGGGTGTTTTCAAGTTATTTGCTAATGAACGCCGTAACAGTCTTGATTTATGGAAAGCTATCGGATATTCTCGGGAGAAAACCTGTCTTATTATTTGGAATCGTTGTCTTTTTAATTGGCTCCATTCTATGCGGCTTTGCCGATTCTATGACGGAACTCATCATTTATCGCTTTGTACAAGGATTCGGGGCGGGGGCTATAGCTCCTGTAGCTTCGACGATTGTTGGTGATATCTATAAAAATGAAGAGAGGGCCCGCGTTCAAGGGTATCTATCGAGCGTTTGGGGCATTTCAGCGGTCATGGGACCCGCTTTGGGCGGCGTCCTCGTTGAATCCCTGACTTGGAAGCTTGTCTTCTGGGTTAATGTTCCTTTGGGCTTATTATCTTTTATTGGGATTTGGTTTTTCCTTCATGAAAAAATCGAAAAGAAAAAACGTGATATCGACTACCTGGGTGCGGCGCTATTGACGTTATCCATATCCACTCTTATGGTGATACTCGTAGAAGGAGGAGTGAAATGGTCATGGGCTTCAGCTCCGGTCATATCCTTGGCATTAGTGGCCATCATCACCTTTATCTTATTCATCCTTCAGGAAAAGAAAGCGGCCGAACCGATGATGCCATTTGAAATTTGGCAGGAGCGTTCGATTCTGATTGCGAACCTTGTATCCCTGACGACAGGGGTGATGATGATTGGATTATCAAGTTTCCTCCCGACATTCGTTCAGGGCGTGATGGAGCGCTCGCCTACGGTAGCTGGTTTTACATTGACAGCCATGTCGATTGGCTGGCCGATCGCATCAATGGTCTCAGGCAGGTTATTGATAAAAATAGGATTCAAATCAACCTCACTCCTTGGAGGGTGCTCATTGGTCCTTGGGAGTTTGATCCTAGTATGGATGAAGCCGGAGGCTGGGCCCCTGATTGCTGCCATGGGATCATTCTTTGTCGGTGTAGGCATGGGGTTGACTTCTACCTCATTCATTGTCGTCATTCAAAAAACAGTCAGCTGGGAACGCAGGGGTATTGCGACAGCTTCCAATATGTTCATGCGTAATTTAGGTAATACGGTAGGTGCCGCATTACTTGGAGGAATCATGAATATGAGACTTCAAGCTTATTTGAACGAGCATGCGCCTGCCGGCTCGGGAGTGACGATAAATACGGCTAACAAACTGTTGAACAGTGAAGAACGCATGTCGCTTCCTGAAAATGTGGTGAAGGTTTTACAGGAAGGACTTACATTGTCACTGCAGACGATTTATCTCATCGTTCTAGTCTTCTCTATAATCAGCTTCCTGTTACTTACGAGACTAAGAAAGAATAAGAAGGCATAGGAAAAAAAGGCAGACTCTTTAAATGGAGTTTGCCTTTTTTTAAGGAAACGCGACTCTGATGATCAATTGAATCAATAATGCGATCGTGACCGAATGTAAAATGAATTTCAATTGTCGAGTGGAGATTTTTTGAGCCACCCGCAGTGCCAGTTGTGATCCGATCAGGGAACCGATCGTGTAATAAATGGCAATCTCCCAAGCAATGTTACCGGCAAGGAAATAGGTGATGAAAGCAGCTGTACAGCTAATGAAAGTTTGGAATCTAGTAAAAGCCAGAGATTGAAGGTAGGTGGCCCCATTTCTTAAAAAGGTATACATGAGCATGGTTGCCTGTCCCGGTCCGAACATTCCGTCATAGACACTGATTCCGAATAGGGATGGATAGACTTTTTTTGGGAGATGCCAATCCGTTTCATCGGAAGGTTTCGGTTTTTTTATGAAATTCATGATCAAAGCGACAGTCAAAAGACAGATGGCCAATAGATTCATCGCCTTTTCAGAGAATGAATTAGCAAGCAGCCCGCCACAAAAGCCACCGAAAAGGGCAAATGGGATTAACTGGAGGGCAGCCTTCAATTTTAACTGTTTCTTTTTGAGTAAAATATAAAAACTGGAAAAAGAAGAAAAGATATTGGAAAACTTGACTGAACCAATAACCTGGTGGATGGGTAAACCTATCAACAGAAGGGATGGCATGCCGATAAGACCGCCGCTCCCGGCCAATGTACCGACAAAAGATGCTGCAAAACTGATGGCAAGCAATACAATGATTGTCAAAGGATATCCACTCCGTTTCTTTTCTCTTGTATTATAAGCTGACTTTGTTGATAATAAAATTTAAATAAATTAATTCATCATGATAAGATTTGATTATCAAGAGGTTGGTGTGTATGTCATTTTCAGAATTTCATTTATTATCCGTGCTTGCTCAGGAAATGAATATGAGAAAAGCGGCTGAGCGGCTGTTCGTTTCCCAGCCGGCTTTATCTCAGCGTTTACAATCAATAGAAAAGGATTGGGGCTCGAAACTGTTTTTGCGTTCACAAAAAGGACTGTCACTGACGCCAGCAGGCGAAGCGGTAATTCGTTTGGCCAATGAAGTTATAGAAAAAGAAGAAAAGGTCAGGGAAAGTATTCAAGCTATGGACCATGAAGTATATGGCACTTTAAAAATAGCCTGCGCCTCGATTGTCGGTCAAAATTGGCTGCCGCAAGTATTGAAAAAGTTCGTCCAAAAATACCCGTATGCCAAAATTTCCTTGATCACTGGCTGGAGCAGTGAGATTTTAAAGTCTTTGTATGAAGGGCAAGTGCATATTGGAATCATAAGGGGAGCCCCGGATTGGAAAGGGGTAAAACAGCATTTATTCACGGATATGCTTTATTTGGTGGATACTGAAATGAAGGAACTGAATCAAGTATTCGAAACGGACCGGCCATTCATTCAGTTTAAAAGCGATTCGAATTATTACCAGGAAATCCAGGACTGGTGGCATCGGCAATTTAAAACGACACCAAAAAACACCATAGTCGTGGATCAAATCGAAACATGCAAACAAATGGTGTTTAATGGTATAGGATATGCGATCCTGCCAGCCATCACTTTACATGATAAAGATACTAATGTATTTAAAATCCCTTTACTGGATGGGCATAACCACTCAATCGAACGTGATACATGGCTTTGCGGCTATGAATCTGCCTTCCAGTTAAAGCAAGTCCAGGCATTCACGGAAGTGGTGAAAGAGCATATTCGCGACCAAGGAATGTTATAGGTCCGCCTACGAAAATGTCAATAGGGCAGAATAATATATAAGAGTGACATTCAACTTGTCTTGCCGGCTGTTGTCTGGTAAATTTAAAACGAGTAATGATACATATTTAGGAGGTTTACCCGGAATGAATAAAATGGATGCAAACGAAATTATTTCTTTTATCTCAAATAGTAAAAAATCTACACCTGTAAAGGTATATGTCAAAGGTGATTTAGAAGGCATGGATTTTGGTCCAACTTCTAAAACTTTCATTACAGGAAATACAGGGGTTGTATTCGGTGAGTGGTCTGAAGTCGAAGAAGCAATCAAGGCAGCAGGAACAAAAATCGAGGATTATGTAGTTGAAAATGATCGTCGTAACTCTGCCATTCCTTTATTGGACCTAAAAGGCATCAAAGCCCGTATCGAGCCTGGCGCAATAATTCGTGACCAAGTATCCATTGGAGACAACGCAGTCATCATGATGGGCGCATCAATCAATATTGGTTCTGTTATCGGTGAAGGTACAATGATCGACATGAACGCAATACTTGGCGGACGTGCAACAGTGGGCAAAAACTGTCACGTAGGTGCAGGTGCCGTTTTAGCAGGTGTCATCGAGCCTCCTTCCGCACAACCGGTCATTTTGGAAGATGATGTGTTAATCGGAGCCAATGCGGTCGTACTAGAAGGTGTCAAAATCGGTGAAGGTTCCGTTGTGGCGGCTGGTGCAGTTGTAACGAAAGACGTTCCTCCATACTCCGTGGCTGCTGGTATCCCGGCGAGGGTCATTAAACAAATTGACGAAAAAACAAAATCAAAAACAGAAATCATGCAAGAACTTCGTCAACTTTAATTTCTTTAGTGAATATTGCCTGAAGCGTGGATAAATATATCCACGCTTTCTGTATAGGGAGGGAATAATGTGAAAATAAATCCTTTTGCCGAGATCCGGCGTGATTTGCATCAAATACCGGAGATAGGATTCAAGGAATTCAAGACGCAGCAATACCTACTGAATTACATAACGAATCTTGCCCAGGAGCGAATGGAAATCGAAACTTGGCGGACTGGGATATTCGTGAAAGTGAAGGGAAGGAATCCGCGAAAAACTATTGGCTACCGGGCTGATATTGATGGTCTGCCGATAAAAGAGGAAACCGGATTGCCGTTCGCATCCAACCACGAGGAATATATGCATGCCTGCGGTCATGATTTTCATATGAGCATAGGATTGGGGTTATTGACATATTTCACTGAAAATCCGATTGATGATGACTTGCTATTCATCTTCCAGCCTGCAGAAGAGGGGCCTGGAGGAGCTGAACCAATGCTTAAATCGGAAACAATGAAAAAATGGAAGCCGGATATGATTCTTGCTTTACATATTGCTCCAGAGTATCCAGTTGGTACGATTGCCGTTAAAGAAGGGCTTCTATTTGCCAATACATCTGAATTATTCATCGATTTGAGGGGGAAAGGAGGGCATGCAGCCTATCCGCATGAAACAAATGACATGGTCATTGCGGCCTGCTCGCTTGTAGGGCAGCTGCAAACAATCGTTTCAAGGAATGTCAATCCACTTGATTCAGCTGTCATTACAGTTGGGAAGATTACTGGAGGCACCGTTCAAAACATTATTGCGGAGACAGCGCGGTTAGAAGGCACAATACGCACTCTTAACCCCGAATCGATGGTAAAGGTCAAGTCAAGAATAAAAGCGCTTGTGGATGGTATACAAGTGGGATATGAGTGCTTGGCTGATATCGACTATGGAGCGATGTATCACCAGGTATATAATGAAGAACGGTTGACCCGGGAATTCATGGAATTTACAGAGAAGTCAAATGCTGTTCATTTGCATTGTTGTACTGAAGCGATGACTGGTGAAGATTTTGGATATATGTTAAAAGAGATTCCAGGATTCATGTTCTGGCTGGGGGTTTCATCGGAATACGGATTACACCACGCCAAGTTAAGTCCTGATGAAAAAGCGATTGAACTCGCGATCAATCACTTAACGGAATATATAACGTTTAAAGGAAGCGAAGCGTAAAAATGCTTTTCAGTACAGAACATGCTCTAAAGAGCGAACGAATCACGTTGGAGGGCTTATTGTGAAAAAAGAATTTGCGGTGATTGGACTTGGCCGTTTTGGCGGCAGCATAGTCAGGACATTAGCTGAAGAAGGATTAGGGGTTCTGGCCATCGATGCTGACGAAGATCGAGTGAATGAATTTGCCAGGATAGCTTCACATGCAGTTGTAGGGGATACGACGGATGAAAATGTGCTGAGAAACATAGGTATTCGTAATTTTGATCACGTCATTGTAGCGATTGGCGAGAATATTCAAGCTAGTATATTGACGACCCTCATGCTTAAGGAATTGGGTGTCGGAAATGTAACGGTTAAAGCGCAAAATGATTATCATGAGAAGGTTCTTCGGAAAATCGGGGCCGACTTTGTCGTGCACCCCGAACGAGATATGGGAAGAAGGATTGCCCACAATATCGTCTCCAATAATATTCTCGATTATTTGGAGCTTTCTGATGAACACTCCATCGTCGAAATTGTTGCCAGCCAAAAGATGAATGGAAACTCGATATTTGACCTTGATATCCGTGCTCACTATGGGCTGAATATCGTCGCGATCAAAAGAGGGAACGAAATAAATGTCTCCCCACAGGCGAGCGATTTAATTCATAAAGGTGATATATTGATCGTCATCGGCGCGGATTCGGACATCAATCGCTTTGAAAAAAAAATTGTGGAATAAGCAAGCGTCCTGCTAAAATCGAGCAGTGCTTTTATCAAAGGAAAACAAAAAGGTTTCGGAATGGTCTCATTCCGAAACCTTTTTGTTTTTTAATTGGATTTGAAGTAGTTATAGAGAATAGCATGCATCGACATTTTTTTAATTCCCTTAAGTAGTCCTACGAAAACCATTCTTTTCTTTTACATCTGCGAGTACACGCAATATTGTTTCTTTGCGTTTCGCATATATAGATTCACATAATGACACAAATGATCTTTACTTTCTGTACACTGTGATAATAGTGAACAAGTGCACGAAAGGGTTTGGATGATTTGTACTCTCTATTTTGATTTATTTTTTCTTGAATGCGTACTTGATAGGCTCGTGTTTCGGGCACTGGCTTTCCACAGTGTGGAATCAACAAATACATGCTTCTTATCAGTTTACTTTCGGAAGCTTTCCATTAAGATGCGATAGAAAATCTATTCAAGCATCCTTATCACCTCAAGTTTTAATAATCCTTTTTTTAAACAAAAAAGACTGTAGGCAAAAGGAGTTCTATCTAACTGTTAAAACAAAGTTGATTGGAGCGGGTGTTCGAGGCTCCGGGCCGCCCGCGGAAAGCTAGTGCCTGGAGCGGAATTCAACGTTCAAGATTTACAAACCTAAACAAAAAAAGCCCAGCCAAATGATGGCTGGGCTTCTATTATTTATTGCACTTCCATGATGATCGGCAGGATCATCGGACGGCGTTTAGTTTTTTCATATAGGAATGGAGATAGAGTGTCAGTAATTTCATTTTTGATTTCAGACCATTGTGTAGTTTTGCGATCCATCACCTTATTTAAATGCTTGGTGATCAAGGATTGAGCATCGCTGATCAGGTCTCCTGATTCTCTCATATAAACAAATCCGCGTGAGATGATGTCAGGACCAGATGCAATTTTGAATTCCTTCATATTGATGCTGACAACGACAACCACAAGACCTTCCTCGGAAAGAATCCGACGATCACGGAGAACGATATTTCCGATATCCCCGATACCGCTTCCATCGATATAAACCGAACCTGAAGGGATTTTACCAGCGATTTGTGCTGTGTTTTCACTTAAGGAAAGAACTTCACCATTATCCATGATAAAACAATTTTCTTCCGGAACTCCGCAGTCGACTGCATGGCGGGCATGAAGTTTTTGCATACGGTATTCACCATGGATCGGCATGAAGAATTTTGGTTTTATCAAACGTAGCATTAGCTTTTGTTCCTGCTGTCCGCCATGTCCTGATGTATGAATGTCATTCAAAGGACCTGAAATGACGTCTGCTCCTGCACGATATAATTGATTGATCGTTCTGGATACACTGATTGTGTTACCTGGGATGGGTGAAGAAGAAAATACGACAGTATCACCAGGGATGATTTGAATTTGACGGTGAGTGCCATTCGCTATGCGCGACAGGGCTGCCATTGGTTCCCCTTGGCTGCCTGTACAAAGGATGGTTACTTTATTCGCAGGCATGCGATTCAATTGCTGTACATCAATAAATGTATCTTTAGGCGCTACGATATAACCAAGATCTTGTCCGATTGATATGGCTGAATCCATGCTTCGGCCAAAAACGGCGATTTTGCGTCCGTTAGCCACGGCTGCTTCCACAACTTGCTGAAGGCGATGGATGTTCGATGCAAACGTTGCAAAAATGATCCGGCCGTCAACCTTACGGAAAATATCTTGAATGGTATCGCCGACACGGCTTTCGGACATAGTAAAGTTCTGCACTTCACTATTTGTGCTATCCGAGAGTAAGCACAATACGCCTTCTTTTCCGATTTCCGCCATCTTGGTCAGGTTAGCAGGCTCGCCCACTGGTGTGAAGTCGAATTTAAAATCACCAGTATGGACAATTTGTCCAGGTGGCGTTTTAACGACGATCCCATAAGAATCAGGGATACTGTGAGTTGTGCGGAAGAAAGAAACGGACGTCTTCCGGAACTTGATCACTTCATCTTCACTGATTTCAATCATGGTTGTCTGACGTAAAAGGCCGTGTTCTTCCAATTTATTACGAAGCAGTCCAAGTGCCAGCTTCCCGCCGTATACAGGGACATTCACTTTTCTAAGTAAATAAGGAATCCCGCCAATATGGTCTTCATGGCCATGGGTAATGAAGACACCTTTAATTTTATCTACATTTTTCTCTAAATAGCTGTAATCTGGAATCACATAGTCAATACCGAGAAGTTCATCTTCAGGAAATTTAATTCCAGCATCAATGATGATGATTTCATCTTGAAACTGAACAGCATATGTGTTCTTACCGATTTCGCCTAAACCGCCCAGGGCGAATACAGCTGTTTGATCATTTTTTACAAATTTCATAAATTATAGCTCCAATACTTTGTAATCTTCATTTTGTTTTTCATATTCTAAATATGCTCCGGTTACGGGTAGTACGATTTCTACGTTATAAGGTTCTTTTTTTAATTTTAAACGGACGTCACGAACGGATTCACCTTCGACAAACATTGTTTTAGTATTCTCCCTGATGGGAACCTCTGATATGGTTACTTGATAGTATACCTTAAAAACCATTTTAATCTCTCCTCACTTGTTTGCATTGCTTTTTTCATTATATATAAAAACAACAATTTTTTCATGTTTTTCAACATCATGTAAAAATAAACCCAGCTCCGCCATAAAAACGGAAGGGGTTTGATGAATTAAATATACCAATGTCTAAAAGTATATAAAAAAATAGATGGCAGATTTGGTATCAATCCAATTGTAGCTTCCTCTATCTTATATCCTATCCGTTTTTGCCATGTGTAAAACTTAAATCATCTGATCTTTTTTTCGTAAACGATTTCTTTCTAAATTAATCTAGTTTCAATGTGCACACCGTTTCATGAAAAGACAACGACTCATATTTTGATTGAAATATGTATTCACCTGACCATATAAAAGCCAAGATAGAAAGAATGCTTAACAAGAACTTTACAACAAGGAAGAAGCCCTCCGCAAGTTTTTGAAGGGCTGTCCGAAAAAAATTCGCATATGGATGACGGCCAAGGCAGGAATGAGTGGCAAATCATGCGATAGTTTTTTTTCTTAAAAGATCATTCCACTGTTTAACAAGCTTTTTACGAAGCTTTTTTAACATGGCGATCACGCTCCCTTAGTTATTATTGTATAGGATTATTCAATAATGTAAATACGTCTTTACAGGTACTTGGCCCATTTTTGAAAAAAAAGGCTCATTCAAACTAGCAACTGGGATTTTAGAGGCAAGAAGGGTGGGAGAAGTGTAATCGGAAAGCCTTAGTTGATTTCTGATTAACAATAGTATATGCCCATTCCCGAATAAAAAACGTAACTTTGAGGTGGATCCGGTAGAGTTACTTGACTTATCTTGATGACAATTATTAAATGGGTACATATTAAAAAAGGAAAAAATGAATGAATTGGAAGTGAATCGTTAGTGAAAATCGTATTCTTTGATATTGACGGAACATTGCTTGATCATGAAAAAAAGTTACCTGCTTCAACAAAAAAAGCCATTAAGCAACTGCAGGATAGCGGGGTTTTTGTAGCGATTGCCACAGGAAGGGCTCCGTTCATGTTCGAGTCCTTAAGGGAAGAGCTTGGCATCGATACATTCGTAAGTTTCAATGGACAATACGTTGTTTTTGAAGGGAAAGTCGTTTATAAAAACCCTTTGAGCAAACCTGAGATAAAACGGCTCCACGAACATGCTGAAAATAATGAAATCCCGATCGTTTTCATGAATGATGAGACAATGAAATCGAGTGTTCCTCATCATAGCCGAATTGAAGAGGCATTAAGCAGCCTGAAGTTTCCCCATCCTGAACATGTGGCAGATTTTTATGAGAACCATGAAATATACCAAGCCTTGTTATTCTGCTCGGAAGATGAAGAAGGGAACTTTGTTGGGAATTATGATGACTTTCACTTCATTAGATGGCATGAGTATTCCACGGATGTACTTCCATTCGGGGGTTCAAAAGCTGAAGGCATTAAAATATTAATGGAAAAAGTCGGGTTTGCTCTGGAGGATGTTTACGCCTTTGGAGATGGCTTAAATGATATAGAGATGTTAAAAGTAGCGGGATATGGCGTGGCAATGGGGAATGCTGGTCAACTTGTGAAGCAAGAGGCCGACTTTGTAACGAAGGATGTCGATGATGATGGCATACTTTTTGGTTTGAAGGAACTTGAATTGATATAAAAAACAAAACCCCCGTCAACCAACTTGCGGGGGTTTTGCTTATTACGTTACCTTTCCACTGCAATAGAATTTTCCGGAATGGCATAAGGGTCTTCCGGGTTGATATGATCATAGAACATGATTCCATTAAGGTGGTCGATTTCATGTTGAAAGCAAATGGCTGCGATGCCTTTCAGGCGGAGTTTAACCGACTTTCCTTCCAGGTCGGTACCCACAACCGTTATTCGAGCATAACGGGGCACATAGCCGGAAACGGGACGATTTACGGAAAGGCAGCCTTCTCCGGATGTCAAGTATGCTTTTTCCACTGAATGGCTAATGAGTTTAGGGTTGAAAAGTGCATAGCTATACAGTTGATCATCTTTTTCTTTCAAATGAACCGCAATCATCCTTTTTGAAACATTCACTTGAGGTGCAGCCAAGCCAATGCCTGCCCTTAACCCATATATAGCAGCAATATCGGGCTTCTGGCTGTTTTGGACATATTCCATCAGGCTGGCTAAAAGTTGTTTATCTTCATATGATGCCGGAAGCGGAACCTCTACCGCGACTTGCCTTAAGATTGGATCGTCTTCATTAACAAAATCATCCATGGTTAGCATAATCTTTCACCCCATAAAAATTCTAATAATATGTATAGGGTTATTTTAACAAAAAAAATGCTGAAAGTTAATGGATGGTCTAATGAAAGAAAAATGGAAGGGATGGAATCAAATCGATTAATTCCTATCCCAACCATTATTTTATTTGCCTGTAGAGGTCTATTAAAAAAAATAGATCATTTTTTGTGAATCAGGGTAAATAGTTAACATTTTCGGGTAAAGGTAATAGTAATTACCTGCTTAGCATAAGCACGCGCCGACAATGATTAGCAGAATGAACAGGACAATGATTATGGCGAAGCCGCTTCCAAAGCCGCAGCCTCCACCATCACCATAACCATAGCTGGGTGCAACGGAAACCGGATAACAACATTCCTGGTTGGAACCTCCATACATAATTTCATACCTCCGTTTTTGTATTATTAAAATGCTGACCACTCTGATTTGAAACGGTCCCTACAGCCTATGCAGTATGGTTTAAAGGGTGTAGGCTAGCGCCCAGTAATGAAAAAAACCTGTTCGGAATATTATTGTAACAAGTGTCAGCGGCTTATAAGGGAATTTAGAGAAATATGAATCTTCGAAGAATTATCAGAAGGAGCTGTCTATTTTGAATCGTTTTGGCCCATATGTTATTTTACTTCTTTCTTTAGTGGTCTTGACTGGTTGTTTCAATGGTTCACCGGAAGAAAGAATCCACAAAATCCTAGAGAAAACTGCAGAAAAGGAAAGTGATTTCACCGAGAATCAAGAGCCTCTTAATGATTTGGAGAAAAAAGAAAAAGAAAAATATGAGAAAATCATTAAACTTGGATTGGATGATTATGAACAGATCGTCGAGCTCTCAGATGAAGCAACCAAGAATATCGACCAAAGGGAAGAAATAATTGAAAAGGAACAAAGCAGTATGCAATCCTCAAAAGAACAATTCAATCAGATTGACGAACAAATCGGGAAAATAGAGGATGAAAAGATAAAAAAAGAAGCGACTGAAATGAAAAAGGTCATGAGTGAGCGCTATAGCACCTACGATAATTTATATGATGCCTATCAACAAAGTCTGGCTTATGATCGTGAATTATATGAACTGTTTAAAAAAGAGGATTTGAAAATGGATGAATTACAAATGCAAATCGAGAAAATCAATACTTCTTATACAAAAGTTTTAAAAGCGAATGAGGAATTTAATGCATTAACGGAAAAATCAAATCAAAAAAAAGAAAGTTTTTATGATAGTTCCGGCATAGAAATGGCTGATTCAACAAAATAATATAAATAATGATGGGCTGTGATCCTCAATCACAGCCCATATTTTATTCCACCCAGTCCATTTATGGACTGAAAATTTCTAGAATGATCTTTTTTTGTGTAACCAAATTGATGTGAGATTTTATACCTGTACTAAAAAAAATCGATAATTAAAAATCTAACAGCAGCGTTATATGAAAGCGTTTGAACGTTTTTTTGGAATATTATTCCGAAGCCTCAAATGCCTTTAGTTAAAGCGGTTTTGGAATCGATGGGATATGCGGGGGAATTGAAATGTTATCCTTCGCCAACCTTAAATCGATAAAGACGTAAATTTTAATAGTACAGTTGTAAAGTGAAAACTAATACAGAGAAGAAGTATGAGTGCTGGAAATTCTATTAAATCAAAATTATAAGGAGCTCCAAGTGATTGACTTGATGTTAATTCATCTTGTAAACTTAATCTATAAAAATTCTTGTATCATTTTCCTTGATTTTTTTTATGGTACAGAATAAGATTGAGACATATTAAGCATATCCACGTTTGAGGGATTGGTCTTAAGGGAAAAATAAAAGAATGTATTGTTGAAGAAACTAAAAAGCAAACTTTTTTTGCTTTATAGAATAATAATAGCAAACCTTTTTAATGAAAGGATGAGGTGCCAAATGGCTCAAAAAACTAAGCAAGCTAAAATTAATGTTCAAGATCAGCTTAAGAAAGTAGAAGAACAATTTGAAACTTTTCAAATTTTAAATGAAGAGGGAGAAGTCGTTAATGAAGCGGCTATGCCTGATTTAAGTGATGAACAATTGCAAGAATTAATGCGTCGTATGGTTTATACACGTATCTTGGATCAACGTTCCATATCACTGAACCGTCAAGGCAGATTAGGTTTCTATGCACCGACTGCCGGTCAAGAAGCTTCTCAAATCGCTTCCCAGTATGCTTTGGAAAAAGAAGATTTCATTCTGCCTGGTTACCGTGATGTTCCGCAAATCGTTTGGCATGGTCTGCCGCTTTGGCAAGCATTCTTATTCTCCCGGGGACACTTTAAAGGAAATCAAATTCCTGAAGACGTCAATGTCATTTCCCCTCAAATCATTATCGGCGCTCAATATATCCAAGCTGCCGGAGTGGCTCTTGGGTTGAAGAAACGCGGGAAAAAAGCTGTTGCCATTACATATACGGGTGACGGTGGAACCTCACAAGGTGACTTCTATGAGGGAATTAACTTTGCAGGTGCATTTAAAGCGCCAGCTATCTTCATCGTGCAAAATAACCGTTTCGCAATCTCGACACCGGTTGATTTGCAATCAGCAGCTAAAACATTGGCTCAAAAGGGTGTGGCTGCAGGTATTCCTGGAATCCAGGTTGATGGTATGGATGCGTTGGCCGTTTATACAGCCGTTAAAGAAGCACGTGAACGTGCAATCAATGGTGAAGGCCCTACATTGATTGAAACATTAACTTACCGTTATGGTCCGCATACGATGGCTGGGGATGACCCGACACGTTACCGTACTTCCGAAATGGATAACGAGTGGGAACTGAAAGATCCATTGGTTCGTTTCCGCAAGTTCTTGGAAAACAAAAAACTTTGGAATGAAGAATTAGAAAACGAAACGATAGAAAAAGCAAAAGACGATATTAAAGAAGCAATCAAATTGGCTGATGCAGAACCTAAACAAAAGGTTACAGACCTAATTGAAATCATGTATGAAGAAATGCCTTATAACTTAAAAGAACAATATGAAATTTATAAAGAGAAGGAGTCGAAGTAAGCCATGGCTCAATTGACGATGATTCAAGCAATTACAGAAGCATTACGCACAGAACTTAAAAATGACGAGAATGTACTCGTTTTTGGGGAAGATGTTGGTCTTAATGGAGGAGTTTTCCGTGCAACGGAAAATCTTCAAAAAGAATTCGGTGAAGATCGTGTATTCGATACACCTCTAGCTGAATCTGGAATCGGTGGATTAGCGGTCGGTCTTTCTTTACAAGGTTTCCGTCCTGTTCCTGAAATTCAATTCTTCGGATTTGTATATGAAGTAATGGATTCCGTAAGCGGTCAGCTTGCTCGTATGCGCTACCGTTCAGGCGGACGTTACAGTGCACCTGTTACAATTCGTTCACCTTTTGGAGGAGGAGTGCATACACCGGAAATGCATGCTGATAGCTTAGAAGGTTTAATGGCTCAGCAACCAGGGTTAAAAGTAGTTATCCCTTCCACTCCTTACGATGCAAAAGGCTTATTGATTTCTGCGATTCGTGATAATGACCCTGTCATTTTCCTTGAGCACATGAAATTGTACCGTTCTTTCCGTCAGGAAGTTCCTGAAGAAGAATATACAATTCCATTAGGAAAAGCGGACGTGAAAAGAGAAGGAACGGATTTATCCATTATTACGTATGGTGCGATGGTGCAGGAATCCATCAAGGCAGCTGAGGAATTGGCTAAGGATGGTCATTCCGTCGAAGTGGTCGACTTACGTACTGTATCTCCATTGGATATCGATACAATCATTGCTTCTGTAGAAAAAACAGGACGCGCTATCGTTGTTCAAGAAGCACAAAAGCAAGCTGGTATAGCAGCAAATGTTGTAGCGGAAATTAACGAACGTGCCATTTTAAGCTTGGATGCTCCAGTACTGCGAGTGGCGGCAGCTGATACGGTATTCCCGTTTTCACAAGCTGAAACAGTATGGCTCCCTAATTATAAAGACATTATTGAAACGGCGACTAAAGTCTTGAAGTTTTAACAATCTTAAGTAATGGAATGAATGTCCTGCTTGGGAAAGTAGTTTTGCATTAACGGTAATGCAAGATAAAGGACTTTATTCAAAGCACTAAGTATGATTTAATATAGGAGGTTGAACTCAGTGGCATTCCAATTTAGACTCCCTGATATCGGAGAAGGTATACACGAAGGTGAAATAGTGAAATGGTTTGTAAAACCAGGAGATAAGATTCAAGAGGATGACGTGCTTTGCGAGGTTCAAAACGATAAGGCCGTTGTTGAAATCCCATCACCGGTGGAAGGTACCGTTGAAGAAATCCTTGTTCAAGAAGG
This sequence comes from Peribacillus frigoritolerans, assembly GCF_040250305.1. Taxonomy (NCBI): domain Bacteria; kingdom Bacillati; phylum Bacillota; class Bacilli; order Caryophanales; family Bacillaceae; genus Peribacillus; species Peribacillus frigoritolerans. The sequence continues at coordinate 1,630,344 of NZ_CP158190.1, forward strand.
AACGGTTGCCGTTGTTGGCGATGTGCTTGTAACTTTCGATGCTCCAGGTTATGAAAATCTTCAGTTTAAAGGGGATCATGGAGAAGAAGCGAAGGCAGAAGGCGAGAAGAATACGGAGGCCCAGGTTCAAGCAACTGCTGAAGCTGGACAGGAAGTCAAGAAAGAGGCTGCTCCGGTTCAAGAAAATAGCGGAGTAACGGGCGCGGGAGCACAACCACAGGTTGAGGCAGATCCTTCACGACGTATTATCGCCATGCCTTCTGTCAGGAAATATGCACGCGAACAAGGGGTAAACATTCGTGAGATCTCTGGTTCTGGGGATAACGGCCGCATCATGAAAGAAGACATAGATGCTTTCAAAAACGGCAAAACCGCTCCACAGCAACCAGCAGCTCAAAGTGAAGCTTCACAACAAAATGATACGGAAACAACCGAAAAACAAAAAGTTTCAATTCCAGAAGGGCAATATCCTGAAACTCGCGAGAAAATGAGCGGTATGAGAAAAGCGATCGCAAAAGCAATGGTTAAATCCAAGCAGACAGCTCCGCATGTAACATTAATGGATGAAGTCGATGTGACGCTATTGGTTGCTCACCGTAAGAAATTCAAGGAAATTGCTGCAGAAAAAGGAATCAAGCTTACATTCCTACCTTATGTTGTTAAAGCGTTAACAAGTGCATTACGTGAATTCCCTATGCTAAACACATCATTTGATGATGAAGCTAGTGAGATTATCCATAAACACTATTACAATATCGGAATTGCGGCAGACACAGATAAAGGACTGCTCGTTCCAGTTGTAAAAGATGCAGATCGTAAATCAACTTTTGCTATTTCACAAGAAATTAACGAATTAGCGACGAAAGCCCGTGACGGCAAATTGGCTCCTAACGAAATGAAAGGTGCTTCTTGCTCCATTACGAATATCGGTTCCGCAGGCGGTCAATGGTTCACACCTGTAATCAATCATCCAGAAGTTGCCATTCTAGGGATTGGACGCATTGCCGAAAAAGCAATTGTACGCGACGGGGAAATTATCGCCGCTCCAGTTCTGGCATTATCACTGAGCTTTGATCACCGCATGATTGATGGAGCAACAGCTCAACATGCATTGAATCATATCAAAAAGTTATTGAACGACCCAGAATTATTGTTAATGGAGGCGTAAACAATGGTAGTAGGAGATTTTCCAATCGAAACAGATACTTTAGTGATCGGTTCAGGCCCAGGGGGATATGTTGCCGCAATTCGCGCAGCACAGCTTGGACAGAAAGTAACGGTCGTTGAAAAAGGAACAATCGGCGGAGTTTGTTTGAATGTAGGCTGTATCCCATCGAAAGCTTTAATTTCGGCTGGACACCGTTTCCATGAAGCTCAGCATTCAGAAGATATGGGTATCTTTGCAGAAAAAGTTACGGTTGATTTTTCTAAAGTACAAGCTTGGAAAGGTTCTGTTGTCAAAAAATTAACAGGCGGTGTAAGCAGCCTATTAAAAGGCAATAACGTTGATGTTGTAACTGGCGAAGCTTATTTCGTTGATGAAAACAGCATCCGTGTTATGAATGATGACTCAGCCCAAACATATACATTTAAAAACGCAATCATCGCCACTGGCTCATCGCCAATCGAGATTCCGTCATTTAAATATACGAAACGTGTACTTAATTCCACTGGCGCTCTTGCTTTGGAAGAAGTTCCAAGTTCGATCGTAGTAATCGGCGGAGGTTACATCGGAACTGAGCTTGGCGGAGCATTCGCAAGCTTTGGCACTAAAGTGACCATCCTTGAAGGTACGGAAGAAATCCTTTCTGCAGGCTTTGAAAAACAAATGGCAGCACTTGTTAAGCGTAACCTTAAAAACAAAGGTGCTGAAATTGTCACTAAAGCTAATGCTAAAGGCGTGGAAGAAACTGAAACAGGCGTAACAGTTACTTATGAAGTAAAAGGCGAAGAGAAAAAAGTTGAAGCCGATTACGTTTTAGTAACAGTTGGACGTCGTCCAAATACTGCAGAAATCGGCCTGGAACAAGTCGGTATCAAAATGACTGACCGAGGTTTAATCGAAACGGATAAACAATGCCGTACAAGCGTGAAAAACATTTACGCAATCGGTGATATCGTTTCTGGGCCTCAGTTGGCTCATAAAGCTTCTTATGAAGGTAAAATTGCAGCTGAAGCCATTGCAGGACATTCATCTGAAATCGACTATCTTGCTATTCCGGCTGTTGTATTCTCTGAACCGGAACTTGCTTCTGTCGGTTACAATGAAAAAGAAGCGAAGGAAGCTGGAATCGAAGCGCTTGCTTCTAAATTCCCATTCGCTGCAAATGGACGTGCTCTTTCCTTAAATAATACGGACGGATTTGTGAAGCTTATTACTCGCAAAGAAGACGGATTGGTTATTGGAGCACAAATTGCAGGACCAAACGCTTCTGATATGATTGCAGAACTTGGTTTGGCTATCGAAGCAGGAATGACTGCCGAAGATATAGCAATGACAATCCATGCACATCCAACATTAGGGGAAATCACAATGGAAGCTGCTGAAGTTGCCCTTGGAACGCCTATCCACATCATTAAGTAATTGAGTTATATAAAAGCGTACTGCTAATGCAGTACGCTTTTTTTTGGCCGGATTAAAAAAATGAAGGATGACTCCCCATTCATGATTTTCTTCACACTAGTTAAATGAAAAGGACAAAAAGGGCATAAGCTATAAAAAGGACTTCTTACTTTTTTCCTTGAAAGGGTTTGAAAAAGTTAATAGAGGATAAAAAATAAGATGAGCGATGTGCTATAGGAATATTTTTTGCCAATAAAAAGATCATGGCTGATATATTCATATTAAAATGAGGTGGATCACTTGAAAAACTATCTGGTAATCCTCTTTCAACTAATCGTTTGGAGCGGGTATACATTAGTTGAATGGCTGTCTGTTAACGATCGATTCGTTTTCAAAGTATTCATGTTTCTGGTCTTTTCTTATTTAGCCATCTACATTGGTAAGATGATTTTAAAATCCAATAGACGAACCATGCTTGTTACCGTGATAAGTCTATTATGTTACGGGATTTTGCAAATCCTTTTGGAAACGCTGGTACCCGTTTATTGAATTTTTAAGTAAGCCGCAATGACACACAATCAACCACGGAGGAATCATGATTAACAAAGTAGTAGCATTATTTACATTTGTATCATTTTTATTGATGGCTTGTAATGATCCGAGTTCCGGTCAAACTGAAAATGAGAATCAAAAAAGTGTTGAAACGACCACAACGATCCAAGATGAAAGCCATCAAGAGAAAGATTTGAAAAAAGAAACGTCAAAAACAATTGGCGAAAGGAATGTAAAGGCAGAATATCGGGTGAATAAAGAGAATTGGTCATTTAAACCGATTGGGGATGCAAATCCGAAAGTTGTGTTGTTAACATTTGATGATGCACCTGATAAATATTCCCTGGCAATCGCCCAAACCCTGAAGCGACTTAAAGTACCTGCAATATTTTTCGTGAATGGTCACTTTCTTGAAAATGATGAAAATAAAGCGATGCTAAAAGAAATTTATGAAATGGGTTTTTCTATCGGCAATCATACTTATTCCCATGTGAATTTAAAAGAGTTGACCGAAAAGGAACAGGAGCGGGAAATCGTAAAATTGAACAATTTGGTTGAGGGCATTACAGGGGTACGCCCTAAGTACTTCAGGGCGCCATTTGGATCGAATACCGAGCATTCAAAAAAAGTCGCTGAGAAAGAAAAAATGTTGGTCATGAACTGGACATACGGATATGACTGGGAAAAAGAGTATCAGGATAAAAAAGCTTTAACGGAAATCATGTTGAACAGCCCTTATTTAGGAAATGGCGCGAACTTACTGATGCATGACCGGAAATGGACGAGTGAAGCGATAGAGGATATCGTGAAAGGTTTTCAAAAGAAAGGTTATGAGATCCTTGATCCAAAATTAATTGAAACGCCTGCATGAGCCAATTTAGGCAATCTGCAGGTTTTTTATTTCCTTGGATAATAATACATCACCCGTTTATTGAAGAGGTGAAGCTGTGCCCGTAATTTCTTTGCAAGGAACTTGCACAATTCATTTGCTTTTCCCTTATCACCGAAAGTGGCTGTTTCAGGGAGGGTGAATTGGATATAGGATTGAATCCGCTCAGATCCATCTTCATCCTTAACGATCTCTTGGTCGACGCCTATCAATATCATGTGATATCGATCTTCTTTGGATTGGAGGTATATGGCCTTATCTTTCATTCTTGCCGGTTCTTTCATTTCATAAGGAAATGCCTTCTTATCATAGTCCCAATCCAGCTGCTTTCCGGTTTTCGCTGTGATCATTCGATAATAGTTCAGCAATTCTTTCACGTCTTCGATGGTTACAGTTCCTTTCGCGGCCTCAGGAACAAGTTTGATATAGGCATTTTCAGTCATGTGGATCCCCCTTAATAGAATGTAAGAATATATTAACATTTTATGGATGTATTATATACATATCTATATGTAAATGAAAAGGCGAAATTCCTTTTTCACCTTGCTATGCTGAAGCAAGGAGTATGATGCATTGAGTCAAGGGCCCTTCGTTTATAAATAAATTCCCGTGTTTTAAGAAAGGCTGTTTTCGCATACTTTGTTGCTATTTACCAAGTAGTGCGGTGTGGTTGATTTCCCCTCCAGATGCTCGCTTTCCGCGGGGCGGGCGGTGAGCCTCCTCGGCGTAAACGCCTGTGGGGTCTCACCTGTCCCGCTGCTCCCGCAGGAGTCTCGCACTTCCGCTCCAATCAACCTTAAATAGTTTCGTTTTAAAAACAACAATCTTTATGAAAAGAGCCTAAAAAAAAGAATCAGTCTAACGAACGATTGGAATGCAGTTCTTTCAAGATGATCGTTCATAAAGTGGGGAAAAGTATATATGTTATACTTTTTAGCTTGAAATAATAAATGTGTTATATTATAATTCATTTAAAGCGGTTACATTATATCAATAATGCATACAATATAGGGGAAGGGGTTGTAAAAATGGGAACTATCGTATGTCAAACTTGCAATAGCACGATTGAACATTTTGAAGATGAGAAAGTAAGTGTACTATATACACATAATCACAACTGCCAAAGCTGTGATACAGCTGCCTCTGAAAAATAAATCGAAAAAGGATTTCAAGATTAATAGAATTTAAGGGTGTTTCAGGATTGTAACCTGGAGCACCCTTTTTATAGAAGTCAGTGCTTAATATTAAAAGGTACAAAAAAACCAGAGCAGTACTCTGCTCTGGTTTGATGGAATCGATCAATTCTTAATAATGCGTAAATATTTTATTTCTGGGTCCTCAGGGCCTTGAACAGGAAGTCCGGCCTCGATGTTTTTCCGGATGTAATTGATATTATCTTCAGTAATCAATTCACCTGGAATGAAGATCGGGATTCCCGGCGGGTAAACCATGATGAATTCAGCGCTGATTTTGCCGACCGATTCCTCAATGGGAACCACTTCGGTTTCTGCATAAAATGCCTCCCTGGGTGATAAAGCCAGTGGTGGTGTATCAGGAAGCAGGACTTCAATTTTTTCATGTTCTGCAGCCATTTCCTTAAACTCATCCGATAAGTCTCTAAGGGCAGCGATCAGCAGATCCGCTTCTGTTTTTGAGTCTCCAGGTGTTATCAGGCAAAGGATGTTGTACAAGTCAGAAAGTTCCACTTCGATATTATGCTTTTCACGAAGCCATTTCTCGACGTCGTATCCGGTAATATTCAATTCCTTAATGGATATGATCAATTTAGTCGGATCATAGCTATATGCTGCCTTACTCTCGAGAATTTCGCTGCCGACACAGTATAGATAAGGAATCTCATTAACGGCCTCACGGATATACCCTGCGAGATTGATCGCTTCATCGACCATTTCCCTGCCTACCGTCGCAAGTTGTCTTCTAGCCGTATCCAGGGAAGCCAGAAGGATATAGGAGGTTGAGGTGGTTGTGAGCATGCTCAATATGGCTTGAACACGATTTGCGGAAACCAATCCAGTCTTAACATTCAATATGGAACTTCCCGTCAGTGAACCTCCCAGTTTATGAACACTCGTTGCAGCCATATCTGCTCCAGCTTGCATGGCTGACATCGGCAAGTCTTCGTGGAAGTGAATATGGACACCATGCGCTTCATCTACGAGTACTGGGATTTGGTGGGAATGAGCCACTTCCACTATTTTCTGCAAATCAGCCGAAATGCCGAAATAAGTGGGGTTGATGACAAGCAATCCTTTTGCATCGCTATGTTCGCTTAAAGTTTTTTCAACGGCCTCGACGGTGATACCGTGTGAGATGCCCAAATCTTTGTCTATTTCAGGATTGATGAAAATGGGAACAGCTCCAGAAAATACAATGGCGGACATTACGGATTTATGTACATTCCTTGGAACGATGATTTTGTCCCCAGGTCCGCATACTGTCATGACCATCGTCATGATTGCTCCACTTGTTCCTTGAACGGAAAAGAATGTGTGATCTGCCCCAAAAGCCTCGGCTGCAAGATCCTGAGCTTGTTTAATGATCCCTTTTGGCTGATGGAGATCATCGAGTGGAGCGATATTGATTAAATCTATGGATAATGCATTTTCTCCAATGAAATTACGGAAATCAGCGTCCATTCCTTTTCCTTTTTTATGACCTGGAATATGAAATTGAACGGGATTTCTTTTTGCATGCTGCAATAAGGCAGTGTATAAGGGTGTTTCATTCTGTGACAATTCTTTGTGGCCCCTTTTCAATAAAATAGGTACGAAATATTTGGGAGCATATACTCCCTTTCTATTAACGATCGTATGTTTCTCCGATTCCATTCAAATGGTTTGTAAGCTTGTGGATAGACATAAAACATATGAATTATAGCACGTCTTATAATAAATGCCTAGAGTGACTTTAATGTCCTGACTTAAACAATTTATATATGTCTTTGTTGTTAAGGGGCTCAATAAAATTATCTGCAGTTTATAAATGTCCATTTTCCTAGTATTTACTGGATTTACTCAAGAATTCTTCTTTTATTAATATTGTATTTGTGAGTTTAAAAATTGAACGGGTAAACAATATTTGCCATAATGAAGCTAATGATTTGGATTCAGCTAAATAAACAAACGACCAAAATGAAAAGGGAGATGAGGAGTTTGAAGTGGAAAACGCGTGTGACCGATTTGTTAGGCATTCAATACCCAATCGTACAAGGGGGATTGGCCCATTTAGCATATGCAGACCTGGCTGCGGCAGTTTCGAATGCAGGGGGGCTTGGGCAGGTAACGGCCATGTCCTTGGACAACCCGGAGCAACTGGTAGATGAAATTAGAAAAACGAAATCATTGACGGATAAACCGTTTGGTGTGAACTTTGCAATCGGTCAGCATGGAAGGCCTTATGAACACATGCTGGAAGCAGCCTTGAAAGAGGATATTGCAGCTGTTTCCGTAACCGGCGGCAACCCTGGCCCATTCCTTGATTACGTCAATGGCACCCAGGTGAAAAAACTTGTGCTTGTTGCTGCAAGAAGGCAGGCAATGAAGGCTGAACAGCTTGGGGCAGATGCAGTGATGGTGGTTGGTCAGGAGGGAGGAGGACATTTAGGCCGTGATGATATTGGAACTTCTGTGTTAATTCCTCAAGTTGTGGACTCCGTTAAAATTCCAGTCATCGCCTCGGGTGGATTTGGCGATGGACGCGGTTTGATGGCAGCAATGGCACTTGGTGCCGAAGGAATCGAGATGGGGACAAGATTCATAGCAGTCAAGGAGTGTGTTCATGCACATGAATTATATAAAAATACCTTGGTTTCCGGCACGGAAAATGATACCGTTATCATCAAGCGGTCCATTGGTGCACCAGCAAGGGTAATTGCTAACAGCTGGACCGATAAGATCCTTGATATAGAAAAAGAAAACGGCGGATATGAAGAATTGAAGGATTACATAAGTGGTAAAGCGAACCAGCGTTATATCCATGACGGTATTGAAGCTGAAGGCTTTGCCTGGGCTGGACAAGTGATGGGGCTGATTCATGATGTACCATCGACTGCTGAACTATTCAGTCGGATTATCGACCAGGCGGAAGCAATTCGTTCAAAATGGGCAGACTGATATAAATGGTCTGCCGGACAACATGAAAAACTATCTAGAAGGAGCGTGTTTAGGGTATGGATTATCAATATCCAATGGATCTTGATTGGTCTACTGACGAAATCGTAGATGTGATTAAATTCTTTGAAGCGGTAGAAAAGGCTTATGAAAATAAAATACAAAAGGAAGAATTCATGAAGGCTTACCGAAGATTCAAGGAAATAGTCCCTGGTAAGGCGGATGAAAAAAAGTATACGGATGAGTTCGAGTCAGTAAGCACCTATTCTGCCTATCTTGTTATAAAGAAGGCAAAAGGAATCGATGACGGAGAATGGATAAAAATGAAAAATTAAAAATATAATTTTTAGAAAACTCCATTGACTTACTGAAAAGATTGTTTTAACATAATAAACAAGAAAAAGATAAAGGCAGTGACGAAGAAGAGTACCTTAATGATGTTCTGCAGAGAGCCAGTGGTTGCTGAAAACTGGTGAACGAATTTAAGCGAATGGACTTCCGAGCCCCAAACCGAAACGGATAACGGAGTAGGCTTTGGCGATTATCTCATCGTTAATGGAGATAGGCATGTTAATGCCGTAAAGTGAGCTAATTTAGCTAATTAAGGTGGTACCACGGGTTCCTCGTCCTTTGGATGAGGGCCCTTTTTGCGTTTTTTTGAAAATGATAATTAAATCTATGAATGAGAGTAGTAATCTTTTTAGATGCGTCACAGAGAGCCGGAATAGGTGGAAACCGGTACGATATAAGAAGATGAATGGACTTATGAGTGGTTTCTTGAAATAAGTAGGGAAACTCGGCTGCCACCGTTAAAGGGTAAACGCAAGAATTTTTCATTCTTGCTTGAGAGGGAAAAATGATGCGTTTTTCCAACTTGAGGTGGCACCGCGGTATACCGTCCTCTGCAGACACATATTTGTGTTTGCAGGGGATTTTTTTATTGAAATTTCAATATATATACCTTTTAGAGAAGCATCAAAAAATATCCAGAGGAATTGAAAACTCCGGCAATTGGCCAAAAGGGTTTTCCTTCGGAGGTTTATAAGAACGCACGCATAAGGATCGGGAGGGAATTGAGATGAATAATTTGGATGAAAAAAAAATACTCCGTTTTAAAATGGACACAATTGAAGGGGATATCCACACACCCATTGCCATATTTCAGAAATTGGATGGTGACCAGAAGTTTTTATTGGAAAGTTCAAATTCGCATCATGACAACGGCCGCTACTCTTATCTAGGTTCAAAACCCTACCTGGAGGTGACATCACTTGCTGACCAAGTATATGTGAAAGACACCGAAACAGGTGACCAAATCGTAAAGAACATCAATATCATCGAGTTTCTAAAAAACGAATTATTAGTGGAAATAGGAGAGGCTCCCATGCATCTTCCTCCTTTTAACGGTGGAGCAATCGGATATATGGGCTATGATATCATTCGTCTATATGAAAATATAGGTACGGTTCCTCCTGATTCTCTGCAAATGCCTGATGCTCATTTTCTTTTTTATAAAGAATTGTATATATTCGATCATGTTCTGCAGAAGATCCATCTTTTGACTGCGGAAGAAGATAGTGAAAAAAGTTTATTGAAGATGAAGGGAAAAATCAATCAGGCAAGCAAGCCGTCAAAGGAAATATCGTCTGAATATTTGGAATTCGATTCGAATTTCAGTCAGGATGAATTCGAGAAAATGGTCCTTGAAGTCAAAGCGGCGATTGTAGCCGGTGAAGTGTTCCAAGTCGTTTTATCACAAAGGTTTAAAGCGGACTTCGATGGGGAGCCTTTCGATGCTTACCGACGTTTGCGATTAGCCAACCCGTCTCCTTATATGTTTTATATAGAATTTGGCGACTATACAATCATTGGGTCGTCTCCAGAAAGTTTAATCAGTGTTTCATCAGGAATGGTTCATGTTAATCCCATCGCCGGCACACGGCCGAGAGGGAAAACGGATGAAGAAGATAAGGGCTTCGAAAAAAGCCTGCTGATGGATGAAAAGGAACTTGCCGAGCATAAGATGCTTGTTGATTTAGGTAGGAATGATCTTGGCAGGGTTTGCGAAATAGGTTCAATCCACCTTACTGAGGAAATGGAAATTCAAAGATATCAGCATGTCATGCATATTGCTTCGAAGGTTAGCGGAAAGCTTAGGGAAGGGTACACGAGTTTAGATGCCCTTACGGTCTGCCTCCCTGCCGGAACAGTTTCAGGTGCTCCTAAAATCAGGGCAATGGAGCTGATCAATGAACTGGAAAATTGTAAACGGGGGATGTATTCGGGCTCGATAGGCTACATAGGTTTTGGAGGGGATCTTGATATGGCTTTAGCCATTCGGACGATGATCATTAAAGATGGCAAGGCCTATGTACAGGCAGGGGCTGGAATTGTATATGATTCAGATCCAAAAACGGAATATGAAGAAACACAAAATAAAGCACGCGCTTTAATGGAGGTTCACACCAAATGATTTTATTAATTGATAACTATGACTCGTTCACTTACAACCTTTATCAATATTTAGGGGAAGTGGAAAAAGAAATCCTAGTAAAAAGGAATGACGAAATCACCCTTGCGGAAATTGAGGAACTGAATCCAATGGCAATCGTCATTTCCCCGGGACCCGGCAGGCCGGAAGATGCTGGTATCAGTATGGAGATCATCCGTAATTTTTATGAGAAGGTTCCGCTTTTAGGCATTTGTCTGGGGCATCAGGCCATTGGTGCAGTTTTTGGTGCGAATGTGGTTGGAGCGAAACAAATCATGCATGGGAAAACATCGGTAATCGAACATGATGGAACAGGTGTATTTGCCAAACAGGACTTGCAATTCCCGGTAATGCGTTACCATTCCCTTGTAGTTGAAAGGGCGAGTTTGCCAGAAGAACTGACTGTGACGGCAGTAGCACTGGATGATGGGGAAATCATGGCCCTGAAACATCAGGAATTCCCGCTCTACGGTTTACAGTTCCACCCTGAATCAATAGGGACGAAAATCGGCAAGGAATTATTACATCAATTTTATGAGATTGCCGGAACCTTTCAATCAGAGAAGCAACAATCCATTTTATAAAACAAAAAACGACTGGGGGAGTTAGCGGTGAAGGAATATTTAGCGAAGTTAGCAGAGCGTCAAACATTGACGGAAGAAGAGATGAGCAGAGCAGCCCAATCGTTATTTTCTAAAGATATCACCGAAAGCGAAATGGCAGCATTCATCATTGCCCTAAAACTCAAAGGGGAAACGGCAGGTGAAATAGCGAGCCTTGTCAGGGTCATGAGAAAAGAAGCAAGAAGTGTACAAACGAGCTCCTTTAATGTAATGGATAATTGCGGAACGGGAGGAGATGGATCACAAAGCTTCAATATAAGTACTGCATCGGCCTTCGTGCTGGCTGGTGCGGGTGTTAAGGTTGCCAAACATGGAAACCGTAGCATTTCAAGCAAAACGGGCAGTGCGGATGTATTGGAAGAGCTAGGTGTTAATTTGTACTTGGAGCCTGACATGTTAAAAGAACTGTTGGAGGAAAATGGGATCGCATTCTTATTTGCCCCATCGGTCCACCCTAATATTGCACGGATAATGAAAGTGAGAAAAGAACTGAAAATCCCGACGATATTTAATCTCATAGGACCTTTGACAAATCCAGTCCAACTCGATACGCAACTAATGGGAATCAATCGACGCGATATGCTCGAGCTTTTTGCGGAAGTCCTGCATAAATTAGGCAGGAAACGCGCGGTCGTGATAAATGGTGCCGGATTCATGGATGAAGCGAGCCTACAGGGTGAAAATTCACTCGTGCTTTTGGAGCAGGGGGATATTATCCCATTTACGCTGCATCCTGAAGAAGTGGATCTGCCGGTTTACGGAAATGATGCCATCCGCGGCGGTGACGCCAAACAAAATGCCGATATCATGATTAGGCTTCTCAAGGGGGAAAAAGGGGCCTATCGTGATACCGTTTTATTGAATGCTGGATTGGGATTATACGCTCATGGAACGGCAGCAACGATCAAAAAAGGTATCTCCATGGCCAAGGAAAGCCTTGATAGCGGTTCGGCTCTTGCAAAGTTAGAAAATCTGATTGCTTTTGGCAATAGAAATAAGGTGGTCATGTAATGGAAAATATTTTAACGAAAATCATCGAGCAGAAAAAGGTGGAAGTCGCAAAATTAAAAGAAAGGGGCTTAGGTGATTCGGTCATGGCAAACATAGTCAGACCATCTTTGGTGGATAATTTGAAAACGGCGAAGTCGATGGCTGTTATCGCGGAAATAAAACGGGCTTCCCCTTCAAAAGGGGACATTAAAATCAATGTTAATCCGATCGAGCAGGCCCTTTCATATGAAAGCGGCGGAGCGGCAGCGATATCCGTATTGACGGATGAGGTTTTCTTTAAAGGATCAATTGCAGATTTGAAAAACGTAAGCGAGGCTATACGGATTCCCAGGCTGTGCAAAGATTTCATCATCGATGAAATCCAAATCGATCGTGCCCATCAAGCTGGTGCAACTATCATTCTATTGATTGTGGCAGCACTTTCTAAAGAACGACTTCATGAATTATATCAATATGCAAAAAAGAAAGGGCTTGAAGTATTGACGGAAGTCCATGATGAAGCAGAACTAAAACAGGCTCTCGAGCTGAATGCAGAGCTTATAGGGATTAACAATCGGAATTTAAAGACCTTCAAAGTGGATTTGGCTGTAACGGAACGACTGGCGAAATTACTTGATCCAACACGCCATATCATTATCAGTGAAAGTGGGATCAAGACAAAAGAAGACGTGATGCGTGTGAAGGAAGCTGGTGCAAAAGCGATTTTAGTCGGGGAGACACTGATGACTGCATCAAATCTTCCACACACGATGGCCGAACTGCAAATGAGTATATAAGGAGATTAATATGTTAGTGAAAATCTGTGGGATAAAGACATTGGCAGCCGCTCAGACTGCTGTTGAATCAGGGGCAGACTTCATTGGTTTCATCTTTGCCGAGAGCAGCAGGAAGGTTGAGCCGGAGATAGTGGGAGAATTCGGAGCAAATCTAGCTGGACATGTTAAAAAAGTCGGAGTGTTTGCCAATCAAACTGAACAAGAAGTGATAAAAAGTGCTGAAATTGCAGGATTGGATTATATTCAGCTTCATGGTAACGAGTCTGCCAGCTTCGCCCGCAGAATGCCCTTACCGGTGATCAAGGCCTTTGCGGTCCATACAGAGAAAGACCTTGAAAACCTTCATGAATACCCAGCAGATTATCTATTAGTTGATCTTCCTAAGAGTTCATCTGGAAAGGGATTGACATTGGATTGGGAAATGATCCGAAAAGCGGAACTGCCACTGGGGAAGGTGATTCTAGCGGGTGGGCTGACTCCGGAAAATGTCGGAAAAGCGATTGTTGCCGTTTCACCGTTCGCAGTTGACGTAGCCAGTGGTGTTGAAACAAACGGATTAAAAGATGCTGCAAAAATAAAAGCATTTATTAATGAGGCAAAATATACAGCCGGAAAAGAGGAATGAATAGATGAACACTTATACACAGCCTGATAAAACTGGACATTTTGGAGCATATGGAGGCCGTTTCGTTCCGGAAACTTTAATGGCGGCGATTACGGAGCTTGAAGAAGTATATGAACAATCTAAAAATGATCCTGAATTCCAAAGTCAGCTAAGCTATTACCTGAAACAATATATCGGTCGGGAAACACCACTTTATTTTGCGGAGAACTTAACGAAACTGGCTGGTGGTGCAAATATTTACCTGAAGCGCGAAGACTTGAATCATACCGGGGCCCACAAAATAAATAATACGATCGGTCAGGCTTTGCTGACTCAGAAAATGGGCAAGAAAAAGGTGATTGCCGAAACGGGTGCAGGACAGCATGGGGTAGCAACGGCGACTGTGTGTGCATTGCTGAAGCTGGAATGCATCATCTTTATGGGAGAAGAAGATATCAGGAGACAGAAATTAAATGTATTCAGGATGGAGCTTTTGGGAGCCAAGGTCATATCTGTATCACAAGGAAGCGGGACACTGAAGGATGCAGTGAATGAGGCGTTACGATATTGGGTGGCGAATGTGGATGACACCCATTATATAATGGGATCGGTTCTTGGACCGCATCCATTCCCCGTTATAGTTCGTGATTTTCAAAGCGTGATAGGCATTGAAACAAAGCGTCAATATTCGGATGAGGTTCATTCCCTACCTGATGCAGTAGTCGCTTGCATTGGCGGAGGAAGTAATGCAATGGGAATGTTTTATCCCTTCATTGAGGATGAAACGGTAAAATTATACGGAGTGGAAGCGGCAGGGCATGGACTTGAAACGCCATTGCATGCATCAAGTTTGACGAAGGGGAAACCTGGGGTGCTCCACGGGGCATTCATGTACGTATTGCAGAACGAGGACGGTCAGATCCAGGAGGCACATTCAATTTCAGCAGGGTTGGATTATCCAGGGGTAGGACCTGAACATAGTTACTTAAAAGATACAAATCGGGTGGAATATACTTCGGTAACCGATACTGAAGCATTGGAAGCTCTAGCGTTGCTTTCAAGGGAGGAAGGGATCATCCCTGCTTTAGAAAGTTCACATGCGATTTCCTATGGTTTAAAGCTTGCAAAAGAAATGGAGAAAGGAACAGGACTGGTGATTTGCCTGTCCGGCCGTGGTGATAAGGATGTTGAAACGGTCCAATCGTTGATGGGGGGTAGTGAACATGAATAAATTAACAAACGCGCTTCAAGAATGTCAAACAAAACAGGAAAAAGCATTCATCCCATATATTATGGCAGGCGATGGAGGTCTTGAACGGTTAAAGAGCCAACTTCTTTTCCTTGAAAACAGCGGAGCGACTGCCGTTGAACTAGGTATCCCATTCTCTGACCCCGTCGCAGATGGACCGGTTATCCAACAAGCCGGCATCCGTTCTTTGGAAAATGGAACAACTTTAAAAGATGTCCTGAAAAAAGTAATGGAAATCAAAAACGATGTGAACATCCCAATTATTTTAATGGGATATACGAATTCAATCCTGGCATATGGACTTAAAGAGTTTACGAATGACTGTCTACAAGCAGGGATTTCCGGGTGCATCATCCCCGATTTACCAATTGAAGAAGAAGCCATCTTTTCATCAATCAAAACTGCAGGAATCGTTCTTATCCGACTTGTGACACTCACGTCATCGAAAGAGCGTATCACTGAGATTACCGCAGGGGCTGAGGGCTTTATCTACGCAGTTACAGTCAAAGGCATTACAGGTGCCCGTGACGCCTTCGGGGAAGAACTTGGAGGCTATCTAAAGAAGGTAAAAGAGATAAGCCCGGTTCCCGTTCTTGCTGGGTTCGGCATATCGACGCCAGATCATGTCCGTGATGCAATACAATACTGCGATGGTGTCATAGTCGGCAGCAAGATCATCGATTGCTTCGAGACAGGTAAGGAAGATCAAATTAGTGACTTGATACAAGCAAGTAAAGGGGTAGTGCAAAAATAGTAATGGAGAGACTCCCGGGCTGCCCTCAGTTTGTAGGCAAAAGGAGTTTAAAACAAAGTTGATTGGGGAAGTTCGAGATTCCCGCAGGCGCAAGAGCGCCAAGGGCGGACCGCCCGCGGAAAGCAAGTGTCTGTAGGCAACGGTCAAATTTTAAAAACCTAAAAAAAACTGTAGTCAAACTCTATAATGATCGAGTTTGACTACAGTCCGAGGAGAGCCTTAAGGCTCTCCTTTTATCTAAACCAGTTTTTTGTTGGATCCGAATACAAATCAAATGTGTTTAATTTAATTGATATAAGGGTAAAAGATGTTCAAACGCATCTTGAATGGTTTGAATGAAATCATCATCTTTTAACTTAATGGCGTCATCACGGGAAATTTTTATACCGCATAGAATTTCGGCTTTCTTTACCGTTTGCAAACGAGTGAACATTGAATTCAAATCATCTACTTCAAGACCTTCATGAGGGATGACATCAGGTTTTGTATGGTCCATTGACCACACATAATGTGAGGGAATGCTATTCACCAATCGGTCTGCCTGCTGCTCCAGATGCTTTCCGATTTCCGTTTTATTAGGGGCTTCATAAATGACGGCATACCAGATGAACATATGCGTTTCCCATAATCCGATTTGGAAATGCGGCATCATTTTATAGCCTCTGCTGTTGGCAGCGAAAGCAACCCATGTATCATTAGGAGGGTTCACTGTCCGTCTAGCATGCTTTGCAACGTGAGGGTACATTTCATCGCCGGTCATAACTGACAGTTTTTGAGAAAAGTGCTCTCCTAGGGCTTGTAATTTGGGCTGGATCCGTTCTTTTAAAGCATCCATGCGCGATTCCAATCCATTAATTTTAAAAACGTCAAAATCACTTGCTGTAAAACTTGCTATATTCATTTTCATCTCTCCTACCGTAATATCTGCACATATTGTAGCATAAGTAAAAGTAAAATTTAAAAAATACGATTTGGGTTGGCGATATAAAATTACTTATAGGTTAAAGCACAAATTAGTTGCTATTTGTTGTAGGAAATCATATGATAATATAAATTCAGAAAATTACGTTAATTGATGAAGGGAGAATGTTAATTATGAAACAAGTCATGAACCAAGCATTAAAAGCTAAAGAAGTTGAAAGACATAGAGCTGCAGTGTTGAGAATGGAAATGGACTATGAATTAGCAACCCTTTTTGAAGCAATTGGTGAAGAGAATGACCAAAAGAGGTCACAATGCAAGCAAAGGCTTGAACGCATCCGCTTGGAATTGTTAAAACTGAAAGCCTTGTAAATATTGGCTGCAGAGATCTTGAAGGAGAATGAATAAAGGAAATGAATCAATTTCAATACAAGGAATTTTATTATAGATGAACGGACACTTTATTTTATTAAAAAATAATGTGTCCGTTTTTCATTAAATGTCCAATATATATAAGGTGGTATTTTGTTTTAGTTCGGTTCCATTTAATAAGGAAGCGAGACGTTAAGGCAAGGTGGTCTGATAAGTATTCGTGCGGGCTAACTCATGATTGCGAAACCGATTAATGGATGGATGGTCAAGGAACCTTCTTTCTTCATATGTTTTAAAAAATGGAAAATTTAAGATGTTAAAAACTTGAAGGCAAGCTATATTTGCTTTAATCTTTAGAAGTGGATCATTTTAATGTAGTTTCTGATCATAAAGGACGGGGATATTATAATGGCATCGGTCAAGGAAATGGATACATATGCGAAGTTATGGATGAAAGAAGCGGGTACTAGGCTAAGGGCGTCCTTTAAAACCAAGTTGAATATTGAAATGAAAACGAATCCGAATGATTTGGTCACTAATATGGATAAGGGGATAGAAAAGTTTTTTTGCGAAAAAATCGGCGAAGTCTTTCCTGAACATCGCATTTTTGGCGAAGAGGGAATGGGCCACGATATTAAAGACTTAAAAGGTACGGTGTGGATAATCGATCCAATTGATGGAACTTTGAATTTCATTCATCAACAGAGGAATTTTGCAATTTCTCTTGGGGTTTATGTGGATGGCATTGGAAAGATTGGCATGGTTTATGATGTCTTCAGTGATGAATTATATCATGCGGTCAAGGGGCAGGGAGCATTTCTGAATGATCAAAGGCTTCCATCGCTTGAAGAGGCATCAGTAAGCAAAGCGATCATTTCCATTAATGCTAGCTGGGTAACGGAAAACCGGAGGATTGATCCGAGTCTTCTGGCACCGCTGGTTCGGGATGCAAGAGGGACACGTTCTTATGGCTCGGCAGCATTGGAGCTGGCATTCGTGGCAGCTGGAAGGATTGATGCATACATAACCATGAGACTCATGCCTTGGGACTTTGCCGGGGGAGTTTTACTGGTTGAGGAAGTGGGCGGGGAAGTTAGTAATATTAAAGGTGACAAATTGAATTATTTGAAAGGAGACTCACTTTTCGTATCTAAACCTGGGCTTCACGAAGAAGTATTCGATAAATACTTATCAGGAAACACCAGCCGTTAGCATCAAGTGCCTTATTGCGTGCAGGATAAATATCTTGCATGGATGGAATCAAATACCCATTTTGAAATAATTAACAAAAAAAACTCGCTGTCTGTCAGCGAGTTTTTTATATTATAACTTCCCGGCTTCGCGTAATTTCTTCTTCTGAGTGAAACCGAACCCCATGATTCCGCAAAGAATAACGATTGCAGCCAATATTCCAATCAAGCTTTTTTCAGCAATGAAGATGCCAATGGAGCCAATGCTGGATGTTGCCAATACCGCTAATATTAAGAAATTCCATTTAATGTTCATTAATATCACCCCTAATATATCTATTGTACATAATTTCTGTATTTGTTTCTAGTATGTTTGTGATATAATATGTAAGTTAATACTAGTGATACGTTATACACAAACTTTTTTAGGAGTGAATTTTTTGAAATTAAGAGAAAATATTCGTAATATAGCCATCATTGCCCACGTTGACCATGGTAAAACAACGTTAGTGGATCAGTTGCTTAAGCAATCTGGTACTTTCCGTGAAAATGAACATGTGGAAGAACGTGCGATGGATTCTAATGCGATTGAAAAAGAACGCGGAATTACGATTCTTGCGAAAAATACAGCAGTTCAATACCAAGATACAAGGATCAATATTTTGGATACACCTGGTCATGCCGACTTTGGTGGTGAAGTGGAACGGATCATGAAAATGGTTGATGGCGTTCTTCTTGTTGTTGATGCATATGAAGGCTGTATGCCGCAAACTCGCTTCGTGTTGAAAAAAGCATTGGAACAAAAGATCACGCCAATCGTTGTCGTGAACAAAATCGATAAAGATTCTGCACGTCCAAATGAAGTGGTCGATGAAGTAATTGACTTATTCATCGAACTAGGAGCTGAAGAAGAACAATTAGACTTCCCGGTTGTCTTCACTTCAGGTATTGCTGGTACTGCAAGCTTGGATTCAGATCCTGCTAAACAAGAAGAAGACATGACCCCACTTTTCGAAACAATCGTTGAAACGATCCCTGCACCAATTGATAACTCAGATGAACCGCTTCAATTCCAAGTGGCTTTACTTGACTATAATGATTATGTAGGACGTATTGGCGTTGGCCGTGTATTCCGCGGTAAAATGCATGTAGGTCAACAGGTTTCATTAATGAAACTTGATGGGAAGGTTAAACAATTCCGTGTAACGAAAATCTTTGGTTATATTGGCTTGAAGAAAGTTGAAATCCAAGAAGCCGTTGCCGGTGATTTAATTGCCGTTTCTGGTATGGAGGATATTAACGTAGGGGAAACAGTTTGTCCGACTGAACATCCTGAAGCTCTACCTATCCTGCGTATTGACGAGCCAACATTACAAATGACTTTCCTTGTAAATAACAGCCCATTCGCAGGCCGTGAAGGTAAATTCGTTACAGCTCGTAAAATTGAAGAGCGTTTGAGAAACCAATTGCAGACTGATGTCAGCTTAAGAGTCGAAAATACTGATTCTCCGGATGTCTGGATTGTTTCAGGCCGTGGGGAGCTTCACCTTTCCATCCTGATTGAAAACATGAGACGTGAAGGTTATGAACTGCAAGTTTCTAAACCGGAAGTTATCGTTCGTTTGATTGATGGTGTCCGTTGTGAGCCGGTTGAACGTGTACAAATCGACGTACCTGAGGAGCACACTGGTTCGATAATGGAATCAATGGGAGCCCGTAAAGGTGAATTATTGGATATGATCAACAGCGGAAGCGGTCAAGTTCGTTTACTGTTCACGATCCCAGCTCGCGGACTTATTGGCTATTCAACTGAGTTCTTAACGATTACACGCGGATATGGTATCATGAACCATTCATTTGACAGCTACCAACCAATGGCACAAGGTCAAGTCGGCGGAAGACGTCAAGGTGTACTTGTATCCATGGAATCAGGAAAAACTACACAATATGGTATTATGCAAGTTGAAGACCGCGGTGTTATTTTCGTTGAGCCAGGTACGGATATTTACGAAGGCATGATCGTCGGGGAACATAACCGTGATAGCGATTTGACAGTTAATATCGTTAAAGCGAAACAAATGACAAATATGCGTTCAGCAAATAAAGACCAAACTTCTTCCATGAAAAAACCAAGAATCATGTCCCTTGAAGAAGCTCTGGAATATTTGAACGATGACGAGTACTGTGAAGTAACTCCGGATTCAATCCGTCTTCGTAAAAAAATTCTAGATAAAAACGAGCGTGAAAGAGCAGCTAAAAGAAAAAAAGTTGCTGTTGAAGAAAAATAAATAGCAAGAGGAGGAGAAAAGATTGGATATCCAAGAGCGATTATCATTTTTTGCAGCATTGTACAGAGTGGATGAAAACCCTGAAGCAGGAATGTGGTATTTATATTTGACGGTCTTTGGATTATGCATCCTTGTCTATCAGTTAGGTTTTGCCAAAAAGTTACCATTGCTAAAAAATGTGGTCATTTATGTGGTAATGGCACTTGGATGTACCCTTCTTTCTTTCTTTGCGGTGTTTCTTCCTATGGGGGAAGCATTAGTCATCGCTTCGCTTGTTCTGGGGATCTATAGGATCCGTCTTCATAATTCGAGAAAAGAAGAACAGGCTTAAGATGATGAAATCATTACAGGATGCTTTATACAATTGGTTGACGATCAAAGTTGTCTGTGATGCAAGGCCTGATGATACAGCTGCACGCGATACAGAAATGTTTTTCATGCAGATGCTGAAAGACGATCATCAGGTGATAATCGATTCGGTTACAAAAACAGAACCATTTTATTTCGTCGAGTACCTTTTGGGAGACGAAATGAAAAAGCAACGTTATCCGATTGAATTGATTGATATCATGTTAGACCAAATTCAGTTAGAGCCAGAAAAGTATAAAAATATCGAGTAATGAAAAAAGAACCGTGCGATTACGCACGGTTCTTTTTTATATTGCTTTAGGGAGGAAAAGTCCGTAAAAAAGATGTAAGATTGTCCACAAAAAGAAAGCTGTCAAATCAGAAGGAAGGACAACTTCTGTTTTCGACAGCGCCGATAGCGGGAAGTAAAGCATGATGGCGGGAATGATCGTGATAAAAGCAAGTGCGTATTTGTTCCATTTCCTGAAAATTTTCAAAGGAAGAAGAATATAAGCGTAAATAAACGTAATGGCAAGTGAAAAAAGGAGATGGAAAAAGAACAATGATGCCTCACTCCAGGAAACGGCTCCAATTAGAGGAAGGAAATCAACATTCAATAAAAGCTTATACACTTGCTTGCCGGAAAACATTTCTACCCACTTCATTATCAATCCAAGCAGAACTCCATTGATGAGACCAATCAGGCAAACTTTATAAAATATTCTACCATTCATCTTCATTTTTGATTGTCCGGTACAGACGGAAGTTTCCGGTTGCAATCCGTTCGTTCGTACGCTCTTCTATGCGTTGGTTGCATGTATTGCACATATAGGTATGTATAGGACGGTTTCGAAGTTTCTTTGCTTCTGGGCTATCGTCAGGTATAGATTCAATTTGATCGCATATTACACATTTAACCTTCATATTAGTTGAACCTCACTTCAATTCGAATATGCTTTTAAGTATACCAATATTTTTATGGTAAAACGAGGATAAAGTGAACTGACATTTGAAAGTTAATGTTACTTGGTGCATGGCGGGTATAGACAAAAAACCCGAAGATTCACTTCGGGTCAGGAAAATTCATTCTTTAAAGTGATTGGATTGATCATTTTGCTCTTTATCGAGTTCTTTTCTTTCCGTTTCATCATCAAGTTTATTTTTTTCCTTTTCAATGTTCTTGGACGGCGTTGGGGTTAAAATATCACCAGGAACCTCAGGAATGACTCGACTTGTGATGTCAGCCAGTTCATTCAGTATCCCGGTAACCGGTTTGCCGTCTTTAATGTCTCTGGCCACCTCCCTGATCCGTTCATTTATATCCGGGTCAGCGACGATGAGGGCATTTGCGCCTTCAGGATCATGTTTTAAAGTTTCTCCAACAGAGTACTTTATCGTTCCAACCTGTGAACGCTCAATATCTTGGTCAATATCTATTCCGACGATGGCATATTTGCCAAGTACGACTGCGGTGGCATCGTTCACCTCCGGAATGGATTTAGCCAAACCGGTGAGTCTTTCCGCTGTTTGCTGGCCTGTATTTCTGTCTGCTTCCTTAATGGTCGTATTATTGACTTTCGTTATATTGTTTTTCGCATTATTTTCAGACACTTCGTTATTATTATCCATTGTGCAACCTGACATCAACAGAACCGCAGCGAGCGACAATATGATTTTTTGCAATGTAAAACCTCCTTAATGCTCCTTATTTTGTTCCAGCCTGTCCATCACTACCAAGTCTGATGCATATAAGTATAAAATGCAGTGAAACATGGTGTAATCAATGTTGGGGATTGCATTCTTTGCTGGAAGTTTTCTTTATAGTCTGTAAATGTTCTTCTATCTTTATGCAAAGGAACATATATTTTATCAACAGTCTCGTCCGCTACATAAATGCTGAGTGTAGTAAATGGTAAGGCATATCCTATAGAGCAGGCAGGAGGCATCATATTGGGGAAAAAAATCTATGTTTTAGATACGAATGTCCTGTTGCAGGATCCGTATTCGATTTATTCATTCGAAGATAATGAAGTTGTCATCCCAGCAGTCGTATTAGAAGAATTGGATTCGAAAAAAAGGTACATGGATGAAATCGGAAGGAATGCCAGGCAAGTATCGAAATTGATCGATGGCTTTCGGGAAAATGGGAAGCTTCATCAGAGCATTCCGCTTCATAATGGAGGCAGCATAAGGATTGAACTCAACCACCGTTCATTTCATAAGCTTCAGGAAATTTTTGTGGAGAAAACGAATGATAACAGGATATTGGCAGTCGCGAAAAATTTATCTTTGGAAGAAGAGACGAAGGAAGCTGGAAAAACGGTCATTTTGGTTAGTAAAGATACTCTCGTCAGGGTTAAGGCTGATGCGATCGGTCTTGAGGCAGAGGACTTTTTAAATGACCGTGTCGTAGAACTGGACCATATTTACGCTGGGCACAAAGAAGTGTTTGTATCGATTGATAATCTGAATAAGTTTTATGAAAAAAGTTTTCTGGCACTGGAAGAACTGACAAAAGATTCATATTATCCAAATCAATTCCTGTTGATGAAGGACACGCTGGGCAGTTCAGCTTCTGCGATAGGGATTGTGGATGAAAATTGCAGGTTCGTTAAGAAATTGATGTATGAAGGGGAACATATTTGGGGAATTAAACCGAGAAATGTCCAGCAGACGATGGCCTTAGATTTGTTGCTTCGTTCGGATATCAAGCTTGTGACGCTCATTGGTAAGGCTGGGACAGGTAAGACTTTATTGGCATTGGCAACAGGATTGATGCAAACTGAAGATTTGTCACAATATAAGAAACTTTTGGTTGCCAGGCCCATTGTTCCGGTTGGTAAAGATATTGGTTATCTGCCAGGGGAAAAAGAAGAAAAATTAAGACCATGGATGCAGCCTATTTTTGATAATCTCGAATTTTTGTTCAATACGAAAAAACCTGGTGAATTGGATGCCATTTTAGCAGGAATGAGTTCGATCGAAGTGGAGGCCCTAACCTATATCAGGGGAAGGAGCATCCCGGATCAGTTCATTATCATCGATGAAGCGCAGAACTTAACGAAACATGAGGTCAAGACCATTTTGACAAGGGTCGGGGAGCGAAGCAAAATTGTATTAATGGGAGATCCGGAGCAAATAGATCATCCGTATTTAGATGAATATAATAATGGTTTGACATATGTGGTGGAAAAATTCAAGACCGAGCGTATTGCAGGCCATGTTAAATTGATAAAAGGGGAAAGATCTGGATTGGCCCAGCTGGCAGCTACGCTTTTATAATGCAATCGGCAAGGGATATCCCTTGCCGATTGCTCTAAAGTTTTTGGTGAGAATGGACTAAGTCTTATTTAACAGTGAAAGACCGTACATTTTTTATCGGATCATTGATGTTGGAAGCGTCTCCGAAATAAATTTCCAAAGGACCGCCCTCGGATATTTTAAGCGGCTTTCCTTCCTTGGAAAAGCCCAGGAAAAATTCAAGTGCCGTTTCCAACGGGAATGTAAGCTCCTCATCATCGGTTGTGACGATGACTTCAGTTACCCCATTTTCAGGTTCGGCATTTTTTAAAAAAGGTTCAAAAGGGATGCCGAAAGTCCCTTCCAGCAATCTTTGCTTCTCGAACTTTCGTTCCGTTTTTAATGTGGGTGGCATTATTGCGCCTTCCTGTATTTCTTTTTGCCAATGTTTGGAGGCGGCAATCGTATATTCTTCTAATTCATTGACTTGGACTCTTTCAGCGTGGAAATATGTATTTATTTCAACTTTACGGTCATCAAAAATCCATACTCCGGGATCTAGCGTAATTGGATATTTCACTTTTCCATTTATAAATACGATGGGTTCCAAATATCTCATTCCTTTCTGTTGCTCTTTAATGATTATAATCAATTATAATTGAAATGTCACATCTTCACGATGGTGAACAATTTCCATGGCTAGGTATATTCATTTGAGAGGTGATCGTGATATCTCAATGGCAAATTGTTTGTCAATGTCCTTGCTTTTTCACAAAACTAAAGGTAGAATTTAGAGATAAGATTTAATCGCTCTGAGCGGGGGGATTTAACATGGCATCTGATATGCTTGTCAATCATCGAGAAAAAGCTTATGCTTTATTAAAAGCAGATGCTGACAAGATTCTAAAACTGATAAAAGTTCAAATGGAAAATCTCACTATGCCTCAATGTCCTTTATATGAAGAGGTCCTTGATACACAGATGTTCGGTCTATCAAGAGAAATTGATTTTGCCGTACGCTTAGGTTTGGTAGAGGAGACCGAGGGTAAATCCCTGTTGGAAACCCTTGAACAGGAATTGTCAGTTTTGCATGAAGCATCATTAAAAAAATAATAGATAAAACATACTAACTCAAACAAATCTCGATGATTGTTTGAGTTTTTTATTTATGTACATAATTAATTAATAGTGTTATACTATATTCAATAGTGACATACTAATTGAACCGCGGAACCTCAATTTTAGTTTTTGTATTATTTTGAATTTTTATTTTAATATTGGTAATTTATGGTCCTGTTCCTTTGCTGCGGCATTGGAGTCTTGGTGGGAAATCAGATTTAATTCCTTGTTTTTATATACGAATATATGCAATTTTTTATTTTTTTATTGTATTCAGTTAATTTTAGTATTATTGTTATATTAATTGAATGTTAAATCAAATTGATAATATATTATTATAGCTAAATTTTCATTTGCTAATGGTATAGGGCTCTTTTTTATCTTTATAGAAAGTAAAAAACGAAAATATAAAATATATCGAAATAATTACATCAGCGATAAAATGAGCTTCATCAGATTGGACTCCTTATTTGGGAAATCAATTCATGAATAAAAAGTGGTGGAAATCTTTCACGCTTTTTTTCTATATATTCAATAAAAATACATATTGATTAGGGTGGTAGCAATGGGGAAACGTATAGAAAAAGTACTTGCGGCAAATCGTGGGGAAATAGCGATAAGGATTTTTCGTGCATGTACGGAATTAGACATTCACACAGTTGCAATCTATTCAAAGGAAGATTATGGTTCTTATCACAGATATAAAGCGGATGAGGCATATTTGGTCGGGGAAGGCAAAAAGCCGATTGATGCATACCTGGATATTGAAGGCATAATTGCGATTGCCAAAATGAGCGGAGTTGATGCGATTCATCCCGGTTATGGTTTCCTTTCAGAAAATATTGAATTTGCAAAACGTTGTGAGGAAGAGGGCATAATCTTCATCGGACCAGAATCAAGACACCTAGATATGTTTGGTGACAAAGTAAAAGCCAGAACACAAGCTGAACTGGCTGATATTCCGGTTATCCCTGGTACCGATGGACCGGTGACCAGTGTTGAAGAAGTCAAGGAATTTGGTGAACAATACGGTTTTCCAATTATTATAAAAGCCTCTTTAGGCGGCGGCGGACGCGGAATGCGGATTGTCGAAAAAATCGAAGAAGTTGAAGAGGCTTATGATCGCGCAAAATCAGAAGCTAAAGCAGCTTTTGGTAATGATGAAGTCTATGTAGAGAGATTCATACAAAATCCGAAGCATATCGAAGTTCAGATTTTGGCTGATACTCATGGGAATATCGTCCATTTATATGAACGTGACTGTTCCGTTCAGAGACGGCATCAAAAAGTTGTGGAAGTGGCACCTTCTGTTTCCCTTACCGAAGATTTAAGGGAAAGGATTTGTGAGGCAGCCGTCAAGTTGGCGAAAAATATTGATTATGTAAACGCTGGTACGGTCGAGTTCCTTGTCGCAAATGGCGAATTTTACTTTATTGAAGTCAATCCACGGGTACAGGTTGAGCATACCATTACTGAAATGATTACGGGCATTGATATTGTTCAATCTCAAATCATGGTAGCTGAAGGCCATGAACTCCATGGCAAAAAGATCGGGATTCCCGAACAAGCAGGAATTAAAACTCATGGATATGCGATTCAATCAAGGGTGACGACTGAGGACCCATTGAATAATTTCATGCCCGACACCGGGAAAATGATGGTTTACCGTTCTGGTGGGGGATTCGGTGTTCGTCTGGACGCAGGGAATGGGTTCCAAGGTGCGGTCATCACACCATACTATGATTCCCTTCTCGTTAAACTTTCGACTCATGCGCTTTCATTTGAGCAGGCAGCTTCCAAAATGGTTCGTAACCTTAAGGAATTCAGGATTCGTGGTATTAAAACAAATATCCCCTTCCTTGAAAATGTTGTAAAACATGAAAAATTCATAAATGGGGAATATGATACATCATTCATTGATACAACACCTGAATTATTTAGCTTCCCAATCAGAAAAGACCGTGGGACAAAAATGCTTTCATATATCGGAAATGTGACCGTGAATGGATTCCCGGGAGTCGAGAAAAAGAAAAAGCCGGTTTTTGATCCAGCTCCAATTCCGAATGTTGGTGGTCTGCCGCTTATCTCTGGTACAAAAAATATACTTGAAGAGCAAGGTGCAGAGGGACTTGTCAAATGGATCAAAGAACAGAAAGAGGTATTGATCACCGATACGACTTTCCGTGATGCACATCAATCATTACTGGCGACGAGAATCAGGTCGAAAGATATCCTTGATATCGCTGAACCTACAGCAAAACTCCTTCCTGATTTATTTTCAATGGAAATGTGGGGCGGGGCAACTTTCGATGTCGCATATCGCTTCTTGAAAGAAGATCCATGGGACAGGCTGTTAAGTTTCAGGAAAAAAGCTCCGAATGTCCTTTTGCAAATGCTTTTAAGGGCTTCAAATGCAGTTGGTTATAAAAATTACCCTGATAATGTCATTCGTGAATTCGTAGAGAAATCAGCGGATGCAGGCATTGATGTTTTCCGTATCTTCGATAGTTTAAACTGGGTTAAAGGAATGGAATTGGCTATTGATGCAGTCCGTCAATCCGGCAAAATTGCGGAAGCTGCCATTTGTTATACAGGGGATTTGAATGATCCATCACGCAGCAAGTATAATATCGAATACTATAAAAATATGGCGGTGGAATTAGAACAAGCCGGTGCCCATATTTTAGCGATCAAGGATATGGCCGGCCTCTTGAAACCTGAAGCTGCTTACCGCCTTGTATCGGAACTGAAAGAATCGACATCCCTTCCGATCCATCTGCATACTCATGATACAAGCGGAAATGGAATTTACATGTATTCTAAAGCGATCGAAGCTGGTGTGGATATCGTTGATACGGCGATTGGTTCTTTAGCTGGACTGACTTCGCAGCCAAGTGTACAAACACTTCATTATGCATTGGAGGGGTCAAGCAGACAGCCTAAATTGGAAGTCGATTCACTAGAGCGTTTAGGAGAATACTGGGGAGAGGTCAGGAAATTCTATCATGACTTCGAAAGCGGCATGAATGCACCTCATACCGAGGTTTACAAACATGAGATGCCGGGCGGTCAATATAGTAATCTGCAGCAGCAAGCCAAAGCAGTGGGGCTGGGAGACCGCTGGCATGAAGTGAAAGAGATGTACCAGCGCGTCAATGTAATGTTCGGCGATATCGTTAAAGTAACTCCTTCATCCAAAGTTGTTGGGGATATGGCTTTATTCATGGTACAAAATAACCTGTCTGAAGAAGATGTTCTGACAAAAGGCAAATCCATCGATTTCCCTGATTCGGTCATAGAGTTATTCGAAGGCTATCTAGGTCAGCCAGTTGGGGGATTCCCTAAAGAGCTTCAGGAAGTTATCCTGAAAGGGAAGAAACCTATAACAGTAAGACCGGGTGAATTATTGGAAGAAGTGGACTTTGCAGCACTTAAAGAAGAATTATTCAAGGAATTGGGACGGGCAGTCACTGATTTCGATGTGCTTGCATATGCCCTATATCCAAAAGTATTCCTGGACTACAATAAAACGATTGAACTGTTTGGAGATGTTTCCAACCTCGATACCGCAACTTTCTTATATGGCATGAGGCTAGGGGAAGAAATCGAAGTTGAAATTGAAAAGGGTAAAACGCTCATCGTAAAATTGGTTTCAATCGGTCAGCCATTGGCTGATGGAACAAGGGTCGTTTATTTTGAGTTGAATGGTCAATCGCGTGAAGTGATCATCAAGGATGAAAACATTAAATCATCCGTTATATCAAAAATGAAAGCAGACCCAAAAAATAAAGAACAACTCGGTGCGACAATGCCAGGTACGGTTATTCGTGTAGTGGTCGAGAAAGGCGATCAGGTCAAGCAGGGTGATCACCTAATCATTACAGAAGCGATGAAAATGGAAACTACCGTTCAAGCACCATTCTCCGGGACCATTAAAGATATTTATGTAAAAGATGGAGAAGCGATCAGTACTGGAGACTTATTGATTGAAATAACTAAGTAATCTAGCTGACTGTGACCTTGTAAACGATTTGGGGTATATAGGGTATGCTTGAGGTTTCAAGCTGCTCTGTACCCTCTTTTTAGGCAATGTACGGTCATCTTGAGACAAAACAAAAACCAACATTCCCGGGAATGTTGGTTTTTGTTTTGTCCTTTTATATTATTGATTGAACAATCAGACATTAACGAGCGGGTACAGTTGGTGTTATATCCTGTTCATCCTGTCCTTTGACTGTGTGCGTGGAGTTCCCTTTTTGCTTGGCTAGGGCATTTTTTTTACTTCTTGATGTCAATAGCATCAAATAGCTCATTACACCAAAAAAGCAGGCAATGAACAATGCGTGTGTCAATGCGATATATAAGTTTTGCCTTGAGAAAATGATGAAGGCTCCAGCTGTAACCTGTAAAAATACGAGAATGAATGCAGCAATCCAACCGCCATATAAAACTTTTTGATTTTTGTAATGTTTTTGGGCGATATAAGCCACATATGATACCCAAATGAATATAGCGCCTGCCATTGCACGGTGACC
This sequence comes from Peribacillus frigoritolerans, assembly GCF_040250305.1. NCBI lineage: Bacteria > Bacillati > Bacillota > Bacilli > Caryophanales > Bacillaceae > Peribacillus > Peribacillus frigoritolerans. The sequence continues at coordinate 1,659,999 of NZ_CP158190.1, forward strand.
CATCTGAATCCATTCATAAAGGTTGGATGGGAGTGCAGCGCTGTCATTTACACATAAAGGCCAATCCTTACAGATAAGACTGGATTCTGTATGCCTTACAAGAGCACCCGTATATACGACTGCCAGACAAAAAATCAATACGCCAATAATATGGAATGTCATTCGTTTGTCCACTATAAGTTTTTCGGCTTCGAACTTCTTGTCTACTTCAAAAATCAACAGTGTCAGTAAAAAGACGGAAGCAAAGGAAATGAGCGATATGCCAAAATGAAGGGCAAGGACGAAATCGGATTGTGACCAAATGACGGCAGCGGCTCCGATCAACCCTTGCAGTAACAGAAAACCAAAAGAAAGGACGGATAAGAAACGCGCTTCACGGATATGGCCGATTTTTTTCCAAGACATATACGATAAAATTAAAACCAAGAATCCTCCAGCACCTGAAACGAGCCGATGGGAAAGCTCAATGACCAATTCAATCGTGATTTTGTCCGGGATCAATTGGCCATTGCACAACGGCCATGACCTGCCGCAACCCATGCCGGAATCCGTCTTCGTGACTAAAGCTCCACCAAGTAAGATGAAAAGCATTACAATCGTTGTTAAAACAGCAAACCATTTAAGAGACGATTTCACTAGTAGTCCCACCTTTTTCTCTGTAGCAAATAGGATTGTTCTTAAAATTAATAATAGCATAAGATTTTTCATAATATTTGTCGAACTTCCTCGATATTACACAAAATAGAATGATTTTACAAGTTCAGTTTATATTATAGCTATTAATTAAAATGCCTGAAATAGTTGAAAGTTACAAAAGACTTTGATAGAAATAAAGGGAGTGTAAACCTTCAAGTAGGAGCAAAATAGGGAATAAGCCTAGGGGATGATGATAACAGCATACTATTCATGTTCTTGATGAACTTCTTATAACAGCAGTAAATTATCGAGACACAAATTGGTCAAAAATTATCCGAAAAATTTTCACAAAAGCTTCCAAAAATGTGTTTTAATATATTGAAGAAATGATTTTACTAAATTTTACTGTTATTAAGCATGATATTAAGAATGATGTCTCTCGATGGATTCCATTGACAACGGTCATTGGTAAATAATTTACTTTTTGTTTACGCTTCCTTGGTTACAAATATCAAAAAGTATGAAATAATGTTCTATAGCATATGTAAGTATTTTTTTGCATTTGCGTCTGTGCTGAATGATTTAAAGGAGGAAAACAAATGTCAGAAACAAGGGGTTTGTCAGAAGCTGTCATGGAGGACAGTAAAGCCGCCCTTCAATCGGATATACCTGAAACAACAGCTTGGAAGGATTTTCTCGCACTTATAAAAGTGGGGATTGTCAATTCAAATATAATTACAGCTTTTACCGGCGTGTGGTTAGCTCTTCATTTTTCGGGGCTTAGCTTCTTAAGCAATCTAGATGTAGTGTTTTATACACTTGCAGGTTCGGCGCTCATTATGGCGGGATCTTGCAGTTTCAATAATTATTATGACCGTGATATCGATCATTTAATGGAAAGAACGAAAAACCGTCCAACGGTAACTGGGAAAGTACAGCCTTCAAAGGTATTGGCATTAAGTTTCGGCTTAATTGCTGCAGGGCTGATTTTACTTGCATTGACTAATATGACAACTGCCATACTAGGTGCATTCGGCGTCTTCGCCTATGTTGTTCTATATACAATGGTTTTCAAGCGTAGATTTGTCTCGAATACGATTATAGGCAGTATATCCGGAGCCGTGCCTCCACTTATCGGGTGGGCTGCAGTCGACCCGGGCCTTGATAAGATCGCCTGGGTCCTGTTTGCGATCATGTTCTTGTGGCAGCCGCCTCATTTTTATGCACTAGCAATGAGGCGTGTCGAAGAATATCGTGCAGCCGGAGTACCCATGCTTCCGGTCGTAAAAGGCTTCAAGGCCGCAAAAAGGTCGATTATGCTATGGATCATCTGTTTAATGTTCGTTCCTTTCTTTTTAACTCCATTAGGAACTCCGCTAGTTATTCTTGCTGCATTATTGAGCACGGGGTGGCTTATTTTGGGAATTAAGGGGTATAAAAAGAAAGATGATGTTAAATGGGCAACATCCATGTTTGTATATTCTTTAAATTATATGACCATTTTATTTGTAGCGATGGTTATTGTCACTCTCATCTAGTTTTGGTTAAAATAAGCTGGCGGCCTGTTCTTTTACAGGCTCCAGCTTACTGATATATATTGCACTGACCGCCACTCATACATATTAACGGAACCAACGGGGTCATACATAAGAGCGGTTACATGGATCATCATAATAATTCCTTAGTTTAGGGATTCTTTCTTTTTAGAAATTGACATAGAGAGAATATTCGCAATTGCGCCCATTTTTATTTTTGTGAGAAAATTTTGACGAAAGAGGGGTTTCTGAAGCTATGAAAAAAAGGCTGCACAAATGGCGCCTAATTGCTCTGCTGGGTATTGTAGGACTTGTCCTTTCGGGCTGCGGCGAACCATTTCTATCCGCACTGAAGCCAGCTGGCGATGTTGCGCAATCTCAGTATGACTTACTGATATTGAGTACACTGATCATGGTACTGGTTATTATTGTTGTGATTATTTTGTTCGTTGTAGTTTTACTACGCTTCCGTCGGAAGGAAGGCGACGAAACAATACCGAAACAAATTGAAGGAAGTCATAAACTCGAAATTATCTGGACTGTTATTCCTATCCTTCTTTTAATTGTTCTGGCTGTTCCAACCGTCGTCACGACTTTCGACTTAGCCGACACAAAGGCAATGGATAAGAAAGATAAGGATGGAAAAACGAAGGATGCACTTGTCGTGAATGTCAGGGCGAACCTTTATTGGTGGGAGTTTGAATATCCGGACCTTGGCGTTGTAACAAGTCAGGATTTGGTTGTGCCAACCGATCAAAAAGTGTACTTCAATCTAACTGCTTCAGATGTTAAGCATTCATTCTGGGTACCGTCTGTCGGAGGAAAGATGGATACCAATACAGAAGGGGTCAATCAGTTTTTCTTAGAATTCGACAGTGAAAAGGCTGAAGATTCAAACAACTTGTTTTACGGAAAATGTGCTGAACTTTGCGGTCCTTCACATGCTTTGATGGATTTTAAGGTCGTAACGAAGTCCAAAAGCGATTTTGAAGCGTGGACCAAAGATATGAAAGCCGCGAAGGAACCTGTCGTTGAAGGTGATCTGGCCAAACAGGGTGAAGATGTCTTTAATCAAAGTTGTATAGGCTGCCATGCGGTGACACCAAATGACAGCAGGCCTGAAGCTGCTCGTCAGGCTCCGAATCTCGCTACATTCGGTGAGCGTCAAAAAGTGGCTGGCGTATTGGATCATACTGAAGAGAATGTAAAAAAATGGATCAAAGATCCTGAGAAGTATAAACCGGGCAACACGATGACCGGTACTTACGGCGAACTTTCGGATTCAGATATTAATGCACTGGCAGCCTATCTATTAGAGCTTAAGGTGGAAGACAAATAGAACATTGATTAAGGAGGTTAAATCGTGAGTACGTACGCTAATAAAAAAGGATTTGGCGCTACGCTTTGGGATTATCTGACGACGGTGGACCATAAGAAAATCGCCATTTTATATCTTATCTCTGGCGGATTATTCTTTGTAATCGGCGGTTTGGAAGCGATGTTTATCCGTATCCAGCTTGCAATCCCAAATAATGACTTCGTAAGTGCCGGATTTTATAATGAAATATTGACCATGCACGGTACAACTATGATATTTCTGGCAGCCATGCCATTGGTGTTTGCTGTAATGAATGCGGTTGTACCCTTACAGATAGGGGCACGTGATGTCGCGTTCCCATTTTTGAACTCGTTAGGTTTTTGGTTGTTTTTCTTTGGAGGAGTCTTTCTGAATCTTTCATGGTTTTTAGGGGGGGCTCCTGATGCAGGCTGGACATCATATGCATCACTTTCCCTGCATTCCGAAGGCCACGGTATTGATTTTTACGTCCTGGGATTACAGATATCAGGATTGGGAACATTAATTGCGGGGATCAATTTCCTTGTAACCATTATTAATATGCGTACGCCTGGTATGACATATATGCGTATGCCGCTGTTCACATGGTCAACTTTCGTTGTTTCCGCATTGATATTATTCGCTTTTCCTCCGCTTACCGTAGGATTGGTGTTAATGATGTTCGACAGGATGTTCGGCTCGAATTTCTTTGATGTAGCAGCGGGCGGGAATACGATCATTTGGGAGCATTTATTCTGGATATTCGGTCACCCGGAAGTATATATCCTGATTCTTCCAGCTTTCGGTATTTTTTCCGAAATTTTCGCTACATTCTCCAGAAAAAGATTATTTGGTTATTCATCAATGGTATTTGCAACCGTTTTAATCGGTTTCTTAGGTTTCATGGTTTGGGCGCATCACATGTTTACGACTGGTTTAGGACCTATCGCGAATGCGATTTTTGCCGTTGCTACCATGGCTATTGCAGTGCCGACGGGTATTAAGATATTCAACTGGATTTTTACGATGTGGGGCGGAAGCGTCAAGTTCACGGTACCGATGCTTTATGCAGTTGCCTTTATCCCTACATTTACCATGGGCGGCGTGACAGGTATCATGCTCGCATCAGCACCAGCTGATTATCAATACCATGATAGTTATTTCGTTGTTGCCCATTTCCACTATGTAATCGTTGGCGGGGTTGTATTGGGCTTACTGGCTGGAATCAATTTTTATTGGCCAAAAATGTTTGGAACGATGTTAAGTGAAAAATTGGGACAAATCACATTTTGGACGTTCTTGATCGGTTTCCATTTAACATTCTTCATTCAACATTTCTTAGGTTTGATGGGGATGCCTCGTCGCGTATTTACATTCTTGGACGATCAAGGTCTCAATACAGGTAATATGATTAGTACAGTTGGAGCCTTCTTAATGGCATTTGGGGTCTTGGTTATGGTCATCAATATAATCATTACATCTGTGAAGAATGAGAAAGTCGGCAATGATCCATGGGGAGACGGCCGTACGCTGGAATGGGCCATCCCATCACCACCGCCCTTTTATAATTTCAAACAACTTCCGCTTGTCCGCGGATTAGATCCTTACTGGGTTGAAAAAATGGAAGGGAAAAAGGAAATGACTCCTGCAGAACCACTGGGGGATATCCATATGCCGAATTCATCCATACTTCCTTTAACGATTGCCTTGGGTTTATTTGTTGCCGCATTCGGAGCTTTATATAATATGGATGATAAGACATGGACCCTGCCTATAATGATTGTTGGACTTTTGATCACATTCGCTTCAATGTTTATCCGTTCCGTAAAAGACGATCATGGATACCACATTCATAAAGAAGAACTTATGGACGATAAAGACAAGGGAGGTAAGGCATAATGCAAACAGATGAAAGATTCACGGATGCCACTTGGCCTGCTTCTCCCGAGAAAGCGACTTTAGAAGGTAAAAATAAGTATTTGGGATTCTGGTTGTTTCTTGGTGGAGAGACGGTACTATTCGCCTCACTTTTTGCAACTTACCTTGCATTGAAGGATAAAGTTCCAAATGGTGATGCAGCCTTAGCTAAAGACTTGTTCGAATTACCGCTGACATTTGTAGCAACCATGCTGTTATTGACCAGTTCATTAACCAGTGTGTATGCGATGTACCATATGAAAAATAACCATTTTAAACAAATGCAAGCATGGCTTGTAATTACAGTTGCACTTGGTTTTGCTTTTCTAGGTCTTGAGATTTATGAATTTAATCACTATGTTCATGAATTCCATCATACCTTTACGAGCAGTGCATTCGGCTCCGCGTTTTATACGTTAGTCGGTTTTCATGGAGGACACGTTGCTTTCGGTCTGGTTTGGATCATATCTCTTATGGTTCGTAATGCAAGAAGGGGCTTGAATTTATATAACGCTCCTAAATTTTATGTTGCTAGTCTATATTGGCATTTCATTGACGTAGTCTGGGTGTTTATCTTTACTGTCGTATACTTAATGGGAATGGTGGGATAACTGATGGCGAATGAACAATCAAATTCAGCGAACCCGAATGTCGATTTAAAATATCGCCGTAAGAAACATGCTGAAGAGATGAAACACCAAGTGATATCATTTACACTTATGATTTTCTTTACATTACTTGCTTTTGCAGCTGTAGGGATCGAGGGGTTTTCACATTGGTTCATTAAACCAGTCATTTTGCTGCTGGCAGTTGTACAAGTGATTTTCCAATTGTATTATTTCATGCATATGAAGCATAAAGGGCATGGCACCATTGCATTGTTCTTATTTTCCGGCCTTGCAGTCGGCTTGATAACTGTCCTTGTGTTCACAACGATTGTTTGGTTATAAACCATAAAGGAAATCGGCTATTGAATGATAGCCGGTTTTCTTTATGTGTTGATTAGCTAGAAAAAGAATCCAAGTTTATCTATATTTGTTACCATGTTTCATTTTAGGTATAATGAAAGTAAGAAAAAGTTTATGAACGAGGTGATTTTTTTGTCTATTGATATTTTCGGATTTCGCGCTTTGTGGAGTCCTTATTATTTTGCCGTCCTCGTACTTATAACCGTTGGCTATTTTTGGCTGGTGACAAAAAAAAGGGAGAAGTTTTCGGGCAGTTCAGCGCTAACAGTAAAACAGGCAACTTATTTTTTGATAGCCATGTTCCTTCTATATGCAGTAAAAGGATCACCGCTGGATTTATTGAGCCATATCATGTTCAGTGCCCACATGTTTCAAATGGCACTGCTCTATCTCGTGATTCCGCCTTTATTTATCATAGCGATTCCGGATTGGCTTATGAGAACTTTCATAAACTCAAGGGGAGTGAAGCCGTTATTTCAATTTTTCACGAGACCTCTTATCGCCCTTTTAGTATTTAATGTTCTTTTCTCGTTGTACCATATCCCGTTAGTGTTCGACTTTATCAAAACGGGGATGTGGTTTCATGCCGGATACACGGTCCTTTTATTTACTACCGCTGTTTTGATGTGGTTCCCGCTTGTTAATCAACTTCCGGAACGTGAAAGTCTGTCAGGTGTGAAAAAAGTAGCTTATATTTTCGGCAGTGGCATTTTAATGACCCCTGCTTGCGCTTTGATCATTTTTGCTAATGATCCGATGTATGATACATTCACCAATGCAGAATCTTGGGCCAGTGCCATGGAACTTTGCGTCCCGGCTTCAGCGCTGTCCGGCTTAACGCTCAGTGGCCCGGAAATGTTCAATGGACTGCCATTGCTTGAGGATCAACAGCTTGGCGGGGTTCTGATGAAGGTAATCCAAGAAATCGTTTTAGGCTATGTATTAGGTGTCATTTTCTTTGCTTGGTTCAAAAAGGAGAATGGCGGCCAAAATGATATCGATCCGATACCTTCGGATTTTCAGACTGTAGAATAATTGTACGGTAAAAGACTTGTCTTGGGGCGGACAAGTCTTTTATTTGCCTTTGCCTAATATTTGATTTTAAGCAAATAGCCAGTGATTCGACTTGGCTATTCTATAAAAGTGAGCATTCTGTTAATAATCCTTGATTTTATTGAATTTTATGATTGCCTCTTATAAAATGGTAGTTGATTAATAAATATAGAGAGGACTACAATACATATGTCTTTACCAATCCTTCCAACGATAAGTACAGCTTTCATTGTATTAAGTGCCATCACTGTTGCAATAGGCTGGTATCAAATTAAACAACGCAAAATCGAGACCCATAAGAAAACCATGATGGCAGCTGCGGTTTTTGCGGTAATCTTTTTCACCATATATCTTTCCCGGACGGTCTTCATTGGCAGTACGTCATTTGGCGGACCCGATGACATTAAGATTTATTATACGATTTTTTTGATCTTCCATATAACGCTTGCGACAACTGGAGCAGTTTTGGGGATCATCATGCTTACCACTGGTTTTAAAGGTAAATTCGCCATTCATAAAAAAATCGGACCTGCTACCAGCATCATTTGGTTTTTCACTGGGATTACAGGAGTAGCTGTTTACATCTTGCTTTATGTCATTTATCATGGCGGCGAAACAACATCTTTAATAAAGGCGATCCTAGGATTTTAAAATAACGAAAAAGCCTGGTGCAAAAAAGCATCAGGCTTTTGTAATGGATACGAAAAAGAGAGAGCATCACACATGATCCTCTCTCTTTGTACCTCACTTTTAACTTACGGCTTTTACAGGCCGTTGAATTGTGTAAGTTCTTCTTTGATTTGAGTGAGGATTTTTTCACTTTGTTTAACTAGTGATGCAGGGAAATCCTCTCCTTCACCATATTCAAGTCCGTGTGGATAATAGTGTTTTCCTAATAGAGGGACCATAAGCTTAATGACGGCCCTGTGAGAGCCTACATCGCCCTCTGTAGCATAGCCAAGTATTCTCAGGTAAAACGTGCCTTCTTTTAATTCGAACTTACGATCGTAACTGACTCTTTCGTAATCCCATTGTTCTGCACGTATTAAACCATATTGCGGCATTAGGTCATCTAATCGGTTTAAGTCGGCTGTGATGTTTTCGATTCCAAAGCGTTCAAATTTCACGAGTAGTACCTCCTATGTTTACTATTGAGAATTAAAATGACATACCGGGAAAATATTATGTACATGAATATATTAAAAATCTCCAAGTATGTTTATAATATACCATTTTATCCTATATTTTATAATAGTACGAAATGGTGGAAGTTGCAATGAACTCAACCATGGTATTTCAATCATTCACAAAAGTTCCATTTTTTAAATAAATTTAATGAAGGGGCAGTCTATCGTAAATTAGAAAATTATGATTGAACAGTGATATAATCAGGAAAGAAAGGTTTTTTGCATTGGATACATAAATTAGATAGAGAGAGGGAGTGTTCCTCTGCGCAATTTAGGTAAGGTGTTGGTGTTAATCGTTATTTTTTTCGTAATCGGTATTTATCTCAATATCGGCGATGAAGATGAAGGGAACCCTCTTATTGATGGTAACAAAGGTGTTAACCCCAATGGACATATAAATGATAAAAGCCCTTCCTCTGAAAAGGAAGGGGTTACTGAAGTGACAGAAGGTCTGGCAGTAACAATCGGGAAAAATGCAAAAGAGATAGAAAAGGAATACGGTAAGCCAGATCGAATTGATATGTCCGCCTATGGATATGAATGGTGGGTTTATAAAAAGAGTTATAATAATTATTTTCAATTAGCCGTTGAAAATGAAAAAGTGGTATCTGCTTATGGAATCGGTGATGAGGTGAATGTCGCTCCTTTTAAAATTGGACAATCGATTGATGCCATCTATTCCAGCTTATATGTGGAACCAACTGTTGATATTGAAGTTGGTGACAGTTCCTATCGTTTTGAATTGTCGGAGGAAGATATGAACATGAGACCGTTGATTGATTTAGGGAATATTAATGTTCAGCTTTATTTGGATAAATTCACAGGGACTGTTTCAAGCATCCGATTTTTGAATGATTCGACCCTATTGAAACAACAGCCGTATGAGTTAACCTATCATGGTGAGTTTGTGACAGTTAAGGATCTTTCAGAGGAAGACATGGCGAAAGTGGAAGATGGCAATGAGCAGCAAATATTCGATATTACGAATATAATGCGCAGCCGGTTTGATTTGGAGCCTTTAGAATGGGATGCTCCAACAGCAAGGGTTGCCTATCTTCATAGCCGGGAAATGACGGACGCACCTGAAGGAACCCAGGTTTCCGAAACAAATGGGGATTTGGAAAAGCGTCTCGATTCAGGTCATGTAAAATACAGGGCAGCAGGTGAAAATATAGCGGCTAAATATGTGGATGCAGCTGCAGTCATGGAAGGCTGGCTAAATAGCAAAGGTCATCGGGATGCGATGCTGAACGAGGAATTTACAGGTCTGGGCGTCGGGGTATATAAAAAGTATTACACTCAGAATTTCATAAAGAGATAAAAAAACGGATCCGATTTGGGTCCGTTTTCTTGTTCTGGATATAGCGAAAAGTTCCCCATCCATCATTACGGTGGACCATCCCCTCAATGATGATCGTTTGCCTATGTATTAATTTGCGTGGCACGAAATCAGCCGATGAAGGGTTTTACGTAACGAACTTGGATATCTGCAGTAAAGGTAGCATACCCTTTTGGAACCGTTGAGCTTAAGGTCGAATCTTGTCCCTTGTTTGCTTACATCTTTTTAATTGCAGCAGGATTGAAAAATAAGAGCGGTTCCCTTGCTCTACTTTGGCTTTTAACCCTGAAACAATTCCCGATAAATCAGATAACTCTGTTTCATCTGCAGATTCAGCTAGGTTTTGGAGGTCTTTGATTGAAACACATTCATGCGGCATGAAAATACCTCCTTTTGGAAAATCCATTTGGATTTAAAATGAAATGTGATGCACTTTTTATTTACCTTGAGCATATGGTGCAATAGGCGATGTCTAAGTGTGAGGTGAGAGTAATGGCAAAAAGAAAACGGCCCTCCGTGGATCGATTTCGTGAGTTTGTAAAGGAGCATCCTCATTTAGTGAATGAAGTGAGAAGCAAACAAGCAACATGGCAGGAACTTTTTGAAGAGTGGTATTTACTCGGAGATGATCATCCACGCTGGCAGGCTGACGGCAGTGTGGGTGAGTCCAAAATGAATGCAGAATCCCCATCACCGCCGGTGGAAAAGGGAGACCAAAGCACTGAGTTGATCGGTTCGTTAATGAGTGCAGTTAAAAATATGGATATGGGGCAGATTCAACAATATATTACGAATGCCAATCAGGCTATCGGTGCAATCCAAGGAGTGTTATCTGCTTTCCAAGGGAATAAATCAGGTGATACAAGTCCTCCCCCAAAAGAAAAAGAGCAGAGAGCTAACCCTTTTTTATTCACAAAAGATTAAGGAGGGTTTTTCATGCGTCAGAATATATATGAATTCATCCAAACAAACGAAGATATGCGAAATTACTTGAGGGTTCAGCCTGGATGGTACAGAAGGTTAATGCGTAATCCCCATGAAGTGGATGTGTTTGAAACCGAGGCGAAATATTATTTTGAAAAGTCGATTCCGCATCGGGTCTCTAAATTTTCGGAAAGCGTTCAGGTAGCCTCCATGATGCTTCATATGTTTCAAGCGATGAATGTTTCAAGTGAATGAAGAAAAAAAGAGTAAATTACTCCTTTTGGCGAACAATAAAGGCAAAAGGGGGACGATGGAATGAGAAAGTTGATATTGGCTCTAACAGTGTTGATGGCAGCTTCGGGTTGTGGGAAGAAAATACCGGAACCTGAAAATTCAGGAGTAGCCATGCAGGGTGTTTCTACACTTAAAGCTGCCACCACTGTATCGAGCATCCGAAATTCAGATGAGGACTTTAGGGTAAAAACTTTTGTAAAAGGCAACTCTGTCTATGTAGAGTGCTACTTGAAAAACTATGGTTTTTCTGAATCAAATCCAGAACAGTTGGCAACTGTGTCCGTATTTATTGATAATCAAAAGAAAGTCGATATGAAAACGGCAGCATTTATCTTAAAGGAAGTCCCGAATGGCAAGCATAAAATTAAGCTGGAGATTTTGAATGGTTCAGGAGAAAAAACAGGGCTGCAAAAAGAGATTGAGGTACATATCACTTCCTCGATTTAATCAAACCATTAGCATCTAAAAGGGAGAAATGGTAAAATGGTTGTGGAGGTGAGCTTGTTAATGCTTGCTACTATGGAAATCATCGACATTTTACAACAGGCTGATGGATTAGCTGAAATGATCCTTCATTCTGAAATAGGGGAAGAATACCTCCTTAGTTTATATAAATTACAAAGCGACAAAGAGGCCCAGCGGAAAATTTCCAAGTTTACTTCGCTAAAGGATCTATTTGAAGATGTTCAAAGGTTCGGTAAATATCATCCGGATTATAAACGCATCAATTTAGAAACCAGGCAAGCAAAACGAGACATGGATATGCACCCTGCCGTTGCTGAGTTTAAGCGGGCTGAGACCGAATTGCAATCCGTTCTTGATGAAATAAGCGGAAGGATTGGCCGAGCGGTTTCTGAACAAGTCAAAACTCCAGCGGGGAATCCATTTTTTGTTTCATCCGGTGGATGTTCAACGGGAAGCTGCGGAACCGGCGGAAGCTGCGGCTGCTCTGCTTAAGGTAATGGCCAGATTGTGAACAATAGGCCGGTATATTGAATGCAGCCATCGAAATTCGACATTACTACGGAGTTCGGTGGCTGTGTCATGTAAGGAACCTACGTCGAGACTTCGGTCAATGAACCGATGCATGTATAAAGATTATATTCCGGATACGTGATGAAGCGATTAACTGCGATATAAAATACAATCCGGACATAGGTTGCCGCAGCAAAACATCTTTTGCTGCGGCACATAAAAACGATGCCGGAATACATATAAATGTTCTTCCTGCCGTACGAAGATGGTTTCACAATGAAGCTGCTTGCCGCGCATGGAAAGGCTTGCGGCTTTTTTTATTAAAAAAGAAAGCTTACTATTATCATTTTGAGCCGGATGGTAATGGATATATAAAAATGGTATACCTGTGATCTTTTTTATCGAAGCTTGGGTAATTTCATCATTATCTAATAGATGAACAATAAATTGATGCCAAATTTGGTTTAAATCCATCGTTTGTTACGCTCCCTTCACAGTGTATATATTCATAATAGTGAGAGAATTTCGTTTATAATCTTTTTTCTTGGTTGAAAGTAAAGATTCTGCTATGCTACACTTAGTTAAAACCTTTATAAAAGGGAGTTATTGATATGCTTGGAGCGAGACAGGGAATCATCGTCTATTTACATACATTAAAACAAGCCAAAATGCTTAGGAAATTTGGAAATATCCATTATGTTTCTAAAAAGTTGAAATATGTGGTGCTTTATACGAATATGGATGAAGTGGAACCACTAGTGGAAAAGCTGAATAATTATTCGTTCGTTAAAAAAGTGGACCTTTCTTACAAGCCTTTTTTGAAGGTGGAGTTCGAAAACTCCAAACCGGATAAAGCGAAAGAATATGATTATAAAATGGGAATTTAAAAAAAGCTGACTCATGCGGAGTCAGCTTTTTTCAATTCAGGGGGATCAATCAACCTAATGGGGGCAGATACCTATTCATTCGCAAAATGCCGATTAAGTGTTGGTAGTACAACTCGATTTCTGCGAAGAGCACCGAAGGTTTCACGTCGATTTCAATAATCGGTCTATCCAGTTCCTCCGCCAAGTTCTCAAAAAGCTCATAGCGTTTGTTTTTTGTCTCATGAGGGTTAGGTATACCTTCACGGCAAATGTAAAGCGGCTGGAATTTCCCGGGATCTGTGGGCTGCATGACGATCACCAATGACGTGACCTTTTTATCATTTATAGTAGTATGCATGGCCATAAGTCTTGCAACTCGATGTTTCTGATTGCGTCCTACTTCCAGCAACTCATATATATCGGAATATCCTTGTCCAATTTCAATAAAACGTTGAATCAATTAAACCTCTCCTAACTAACTTATTATTCATTACTTTATCATTATCCCTCATAAAAGAGAAGGACAACTTCATTGACGAAGCATGACAAAGACACTTAGATATCAGAGATTTAACAATAAAAAAAGCCCTGCAAAAATATGCAGGGTCCTTCTATGTCTAACTAAGGACCAGAAGGCAAAGGGAGAGGAGAAACCGGAGGAAGAGCTTATGGGGAAACGTAAGCCTTCTCCGCGGTTGGCAACAACACCTAAAAAGGAATGTTGTTATTCACATTATTGCCAAAAACCACTTTATTATTCAAAATGTAAAAGATTTATAAAAAGAATCCATGGACCGAAATGATACGTTGATTTTCATCTTGGAAATGAAGCCAAATGGGTTTAAATATTGGCTAGCTTTTTCTAATATGTTAGGATAGGAAAGTAACAGAAATTTGTCATAAAATGTGGTGAGGATTATGAGGGTCGTTTCCGGAATTTGCAAAGGAAGACCACTTAAGGCTGTACCGGGTACAGGAACCCGGCCGACTACTGATAAAGTCAAGGAATCCATTTTCAATATGATTGGTCCTTATTTCGAAGGAGGGCTGGTCCTCGACTTGTTTGCCGGGAGCGGTGGACTGGGAATTGAAGCGTTAAGCAGAGGCATGGATAAAGCCATATTTGTCGACCGGGATTTTAAAGCAAATCAAACGGTTAAGGCCAATTTGGAACTATGCAAGTTTTCAGACCGTGCAGAAGTTTATAAAAATGATTCAGAGCGTGCACTGAAGGCTTTGGTGAAAAGGGAAATGACTTTTGAATTGATTTTTCTTGATCCACCTTATAAGAAACAAAAGCTAGTCGAGATTCTTGAAGAAATACATAAATACCGATTGCTGAACGATATGGGATACATTGTTTGTGAGCATGGCCATGATGTTACATTGCCAGAAAAAGTTGGTGACTTTACCGTTAAGAGAAAAGAAGTTTATGGCGTCATTGCCGTTACGATTTATCAATGGGGAAACGTACACGAACAGGGGGAACTATGAATGTCCAAAATAGCGATTTGTCCGGGGAGTTTTGATCCAATAACATTTGGTCATCTTGATATCATTCAAAGGGGAGCGAATGTTTTTGATGAGGTATATGTGGTCATCGTGAACAATTCAGCGAAAAATTCACTTTTTACAGTGGAGGAGAGACTGGAATTGATTACTGAGGCGACTGCCCATATGCCGAATGTTAAGGTGGATTTCTATCAGGGATTGACGGTCGACTATGCTGAAAGCGTTTCCGCGAATGCCATTATCAGGGGATTGAGGGCGACTTCCGACTTTGAATATGAAATGCAGGGAACTTCGATGAACCGATTCCTAAACAATAAAATAGAGTCATTCTTTATCATGACGAAAAATCAATATTCTTTCTTGAGTTCGAGTATCGTGAAAGAGGTAGCGAAGTATGGCGGGGATATCTCCGAACTAGTGCCAAGCGTCGTCCAGAAAGCCCTGGCCAAAAAGTACAAGGAACTGAAAGGATAGAAAAAAAGAGCATTGCCTACGCGCAATGCTCTTTTTTTCGGTTTTAAGAAAGGCCTTTGAATAGCCTTTTGGTAAATATGATGATATATAGGATCAAAAACAAGAGTGTTAGAATGGGGCCGAAATCAAGCATGTTCTGATATAGGGAATTCGCGTGTTCACCGGATCCGCTGACTGGGAATGCGTTTAACGGGCTGCCGCTGTACATATTGCCTTTATAGAATGGTTCCCAAAGCAAGATTGTAATAATGGATGCCAGAAGGCCATGTGCTATCCTAGCCAGAAAAAAGGGAGTGAAACGAATGTCTGTTGCGGCAATGATGCTGGCAACTTGCGCTTGAATGCTGAAACCGTTGAAAGCTAAGATGAAACTTGTCATCACAGTTTGCTGAAAGAGTGTCGCATCTTCGACCGTACTGGTTAATTTTGAACCAAGGGTCATTTCAAACATGCCTGATATGAAGGGGAGGCTTAAGGAATCCGGGAAATTAAAAATATGTAAAATTCCTCCGACCCACGATGCTAGCAATCCGGTAATGTTCATATGAAATAAAAGCTTGTTCACCACCGAAAAGAGAATGATGAACCCCCCGATCATTAATAGGGTTTGGATGGATGAGAGTACCGCATCTCCGAGTAAACTGCCAAATGGTCTTGTTTCTTTTATTCTGGTTCGATGCATTTGGCTAAAAGCTTGTCTTATGGAGGGGAGCTTGGTCATTACTTTAGTATGGGATTTTTCTTCTTTCCAACGGTAAAAACGCATGATGATGCCTACACAAAAATTTCCTAGGTAGTGGGAAAGTGCAAGGATGATCCCTAAATGAGGATTGTGGAAAAACCCGACGGCAACGGCAACGAACAGGAACAATGGATTAGATGAATTAGTAAAACAAACGAGTCTTTCAGCTTCAATGCGGGTCAATTGTTCTTCCTGACGAAGCCTCACAGTGTATTTCGCTCCAGCTGGAAATCCTGATGCAAGTCCCATCGCCCAAACGAAACCGCCCACTCCTGGTACACGGAATAAAGGGCGCATAAATGGTTCGAGCATGACGCCAATGAACCTGACAACCCCAAAACTGATTAATAACTCCGAGAAAATCAAGAAAGGTAGAAGCGAAGGGAACACAATTGTCCACCAAATATTGAGTCCGCCTTTGGAAGCTTCAAAGGATTCTTGGGGGAAGATGATCAAGCCAACTGCCATCATCGTGACGGAGGTAGCTAACAGTACTGTTTTAGATTTTGATTTTAGCAAAATTCAGCCTCCTCTTGAAGGTTACTAAATAAGGGCAGTTCGTTTCGTATATAATAAAATATGAACTTCCTTTTCTCGAAAAGTAAGCGCATGATGAAATGTGGATTGTTCCGACATTATAAATGAGGATGAGCCTCACGGTGGAATTTCAATGAAACCCTGCACTTTATTGGCTGGCATAGTTTATATCTGCCATGCTTGTTTCACTGTCAATATAAATAATATGCTTCTATAAATCCGTTTAAGACCATAACTTTGAATGAGTGTTATTTCAATATTTTGAACTAGTTATAGCGGGAGGGATATCTTTGTCGAAACCAAAAGTCGGGCTTGCACTTGGATCAGGAGGAGCTAGGGGGTTTGCACATATTGGCGTGATAAAGGTATTACAGCAAGAAGGCATTCCGATAGATATGATTGCTGGAAGCAGCATGGGAGCTATGGTTGCAGCCTTTTATGGAGCGGGTTCGGATATCGAGAGGCTGTATAAGTTGTCCCGTGCATTTAAGCGAAAGTATTATTTAGACTTCACCATACCTAAAATGGGCTTCATTTCGGGTAAACGAACAAAGGATTTAATCAGGGTATTTACATATGGCAAGAAATTTGAAGAACTTGATATTCCTGTGGCGGTGGTAGCCACTGATATAAAAACGGGGGAAAAAGTCATTTTTCAGGAAGGTCCCATCGCACCCGCTGTAAGGGCAAGCATTTCCATTCCTGGCATTTTCATTCCCGAAAAAATCGGAAACAGACTGCTTGTTGATGGCGGCGTTGTTGACAGGGTTCCTGTTTCAGTCGTGAAGGATATGGGAGCAGACATCATAATTGGTGTGGATGTAGCCCACGTGAAACAGGATATGGAGATAAACTCCATCTATGATGTCATCATGCAAAGCCTCGATATCCTGCAAATGGAACTGGTTAAAAGCAGGGAGTTTGCTTCAGACGTCATGATACGCCCCAGGGTTGAGAAATACAGCTCTAAATCATTTACAAACGTTCAGGAAATAATTAGTATTGGAGAAGAAGCTGCAAGAGGAAAGATAGATCAAATTAAGCAGAGCATTGTTACTTGGAAGGAGTCCTTTGAAGATGAGCCGTAAAATGTATGTACGCACTTTCCTGGTGGTGGCTATACTTCTCATAGCATCAGCCCTTTATTCCCTACCTTTTTATGTATCAAAACCAGGAATGGCTAAAGAATTGGAGCCAATCATTGAGGTATCCGGAGGAGATGAAGCAAAAGGAAGCTTTATGTTAACCACTGTAAGGATGGGCCGGGCGAATATATATTCCTACATGCTGGCGAAATGGAGCAAATATCAGGAGCTTTATCCGGAAACCTCCATTCGAAGCGAAGATGAAACGGATGAAGAATATAATATCAGGCAGCTGCACTTAATGGATGGTTCTAAAAATAATGCCATTCAGATCGCATATGAAAAAGCAGGGAAAGAAGTGGATTACGAGTACCTGGGTGTATATGTTTTGGACGTGCTAAAAGGAATGCCTGCAGCTAAAGAGCTGAAAGCGGGCGATCAAATCATTCAGGTCGATGACGTTAAATTCAAGTCTGCACAGGAATTCATGGACTACATTAACGGAAAAAAGGCTGGAGATGAAGTGAAAATAGTGTATAAGCGGGAAGAGACGGAGAAAACGGCCGTTCTTTCATTGCAGCCTTTTAAAAATGACCCAAATAGGGTCGGAATAGGCATTTCGCTGGATGACAATCGAAAAGTGACCACAATACCGGCGATTGCCATAGATTCAGAACAAATAGGCGGTCCTTCAGCTGGTTTAATGTTTTCATTGGAGATTTATAATCAATTAACAAAAGGCGATCTTACAAGTGGCTATGACATAGCGGGTACAGGAACGATGTCTGATGATGGGACAGTCGGTCCAATTGGCGGAATTCAACAGAAAATAGTTGCAGCCGATAAATCTGGAGCGGAAATATTCTTTGCCCCAAATGAAAACGGAGCAGCAGGTTCGAATTATGAAGATGCACTCATTGCAGCAAAGGATATCGACACGGACATGAAGATCGTACCGGTTGACAACTTTGATGATGCAATAGCCTATTTAGCGAAGCTGAAAGGAAAGGAAAAATGAAAAAAAGCGCAGGCAGTCATCTACTGTTTGCGCTTTTTTGATGATTGGATTTTTACTCTTAAAGATGGACGGGCCAAGCTTAAACCATTCTTCATTTGAAAATGATGGGAGATTCAAATTCCCGTTTCATCAAGGCAGCCTGATACGGTTCGGACAAGCCGAGTGCATACACCTGTGCCGCTCGTAAGTCCGTATCGATGTCCTGCTTCTGATAGGACGAAAGTTTAGAGATGAGCGGGAGGGGTAAGCCTTTTTTGACAGTGCGAAGATATTCTTGTCCCCGGCCATTCATGCCAAGAAGTCTTATATAGGCTGGTTGATCATTGTGAATCATCTGTTCCTTTAATGTATGGGTCAATATGTGGACGCACATCCGCTGTAGTCGTGTCCATGTGTAGCGTTTTGTCTTCAAATCTGCCATGAATCCAGAAAAGCTCGAAGATTGTTTGGCCATCTCCTTTATTCGGTGTTCTATGCCTTCCTCGATTTCGTATATTCCTGCCAATTCGTTTAAAGAGGAAGAAAGGATTCGGTATTTCAACAGGGGCCAATACATTTCCCAGTCATGCAAGGCATGGTAGCGCGTTAAATATTGCTCAAGACCATTCATTGTCGGCTGAGGAATATAACTGGAAACAGAATTTAATTCCCTGTGTTCATGGATGGCTTTACGTATCCCCGTTGCGCTGGCAATAGGGTCTTTGGACAATTTTGTTTCATGGTATCCGGCAGCGACCCTTTGAATCGTATAAGGGCGAATGTAGTAGCCATTTGATAGGGCAGCACTTACATACTCCTTTCCAAGAATATTATTTGGCTTCGTCAAATCCAATGCCGCATCATCATTGATGATCGATCGATAAGCCTGGGCAGCACTGGCCGGATAACTATTACCGGCATCCATAGCCGATTTAATTGCAGCATCGAATGCAGCGGAATTATCCGAAAGAATTCTGTGGGCGGTGATGAATGGTTCAATTCGGCCATCTTCGCTTCCGAAGCAAAAGGAGTCACAGCCAAGGGATTCCAAAAGGGAAATAGATCCTTTTGCAAATATCTCCGCCTTCTGTGTCGCGAAAGCATAGGGAAGTTCAATGACAAGATCTATGCCGCCATTCAAGGCCATTTCAGCACGGGTCCACTTGCTGACGATAGCGGGCTCGCCACGCTGTAAAAAGGGCCCGCTCATGACAGCGACCACAACATCTGCCCCTGTTTTTTCTCTACTTTCTCTTGCATGTAAAACATGTCCATTATGAAAAGGGTTATATTCGACTACTAAACCGCAAGCTTTCATTCGATCACCTCAGAGAAAAACTTTGTATTTTATCAACTTAGTGCTAAAATAGTATTTCAAGTAAAATTACTATAAGTAATCGTCCGGATTTTTTTGTTTGTAATGTTTCTTAAACCTAGACAATCAGTTAGGATGACTACATTATAGTGTAAAGAAAAAATATTGACAAACTTATAATTGAAAGCTATAATTATTTTTGTTGCCTTGAGGTGATTTCAATTGAAATGGACGATTAGTCAACTTCAAAAAATTCGGGACAAAGATTTACGGTTTGATGAACTGGTGGATGTCTTGGACATTAGAGAAAGAGACCCGCAAATTCGCGATGTTTCTCCGATCAGAGTAGCAGGAAGAGCTGATATCAGCTCGACCGAGATTACTTTTCACTTGCATCTTTCAGGTGAATTAACATTACCTTGCTCCCGTACACTGGTAGACGTTAAATATCCGATTGATATTGATACAAAGGAAACCTTTCTTTTAAAGGCAGATGGCGCCGATTTCTACGGAGACGATGTCACTGTTGTGGAAGGTGACGTTGTAGACTTAATACCGGTAATTAAAGAAAATTTATTGCTAGAAATTCCGATGCAGGTTTTTTGTGAGGATGTCGATTCGAATGAAGCTGCTCCTCAATCCGGGAAAGACTGGGCTGTTATTTCTGAAGAGGAAAATGAGCATAAGGTTGATCCGAGATTTGCAAAGCTTGCCGACTTTTTTGACAACAATAAAGAATCTTGATTGGAACGAAAAATCGTTAATCCGATTTTTCCAGCTTTTTTATATTTTTTAAGGAGGTGGGAATAATGGCTGTACCTTTTAGAAGAACGTCGAAAACTGTAAAAAGAAAACGTCGTACACACTTCAAGCTTCAAGTACCTGGTATGGTAGAATGCCCGAGCTGTGGTGGAATGACTCTTTCACATCACGTTTGTAAAGAATGTGGAACATATAAAGGAAAAGAAGTTGTCGCAAAATAATTTCTTGACCTACTTGAGAGCTATGCTTTCTTGATGCAACACGCTAATCAAAGCGCAGGGATTTTTCTCTGTGCTTTTTTTACAAATATATTTGGCAGAATATTTTGAATCATCTATGTTTGCCGATGGTTTCGGAGAAGGTGTTAACGTGGATCAAGTAATTAATGTTGAAAAAGATGAACGCGGTTTCATGAAGCTCCTGTTTAATAGACCGGAGAAAAGGAATGCCGTGAATTATCAATTGATGGACGAACTCGAGTCGATATTGTCAGAAGCTGCAGGCGATGCTGAAGTTAAGTTGCTGGTCCTGACAGGGGCGGGCTCCGAGGCATTCTGTTCAGGCGGGGATCTAAAGGAATTTCAGGATTTGCGCACAGAAGAAGAGGCCTTTGCTATGTTATCGAAAATGGGTGAAATTCTGTATAAACTAGCAGTTTTCCCAAAACCAACAATAGCGCTCATCAATGGAAGTGCTTTAGGCGGTGGGTGCGAAATTGCGACAGCTTGTGATTTCAGAATAGCAAAGAGGGAAGTTAAGCTGGGGTTTGTACAAGGTACTCTGGGAATAACGACAGGCTGGGGCGGGGCTTCACTTTTACTTGAAAAAATATCAGGGCAAAAAGCGCTAAAGCTATTATTGGATGCAAAAATACATAAAGCTGAGGAAGCAAAGGAATTGGGTTTCGTAGATGAGATAGTCGGAGAAGGTGCGGATGGATGGGAAAGATTCGCAGAAGATTTCCTTCGCCATGAGACAGGGGTATTGATGGCCTATAAGCGATTGCTGGTCCATAAATGGCAGGGTAGCGGGCTTAAAGGAAGAATGGATGCGGAAATCCGGGAATGTTCTAAACTGTGGGCGAGTGATGAGCATCATGCTGCAGTCGATCGTTTTTTAAATAAGAAAAAATAAATATTACACGCTCTATATATCTTCTATCTTTCCTAGCATGTGCATATTATGAATTAAAACTTGCTTAGGAGGTAGAGAGATGACGATTGCGAGACAAGATGCATGGACTCATGATGAGGATCTGTTGTTGGCTGAAGTGGTGCTGAGGCATATACGAGAAGGCAGTACACAATTAAAGGCGTTTGAAGAAGTGGGGAAACAGCTATCGAGGACATCTGCTGCTTGTGGGTTCCGTTGGAACTCATTTGTAAGGAAGCAATATAAATCAGGGATAGAGCTGGCGAAAAAACAAAGGAAAGAACAGGTGGTCAATAATCCTGAAATGGAAAGGGATTCGGTTGCGACGGTAGAAAATGTCACGATTGAAGAAAAGTCCCCCCGGCTTGAAGAGAAAGAATCTATTACCCTTCAGGAAGTTATATTATATTTAACCAAAATGGATGAATTCTTTCAGCTTGATAATAAGGAAAAAGAACGGATTTCAGAGCGGTACCTAATTCTTGAACAGGAAAATGTCCGATTGCTGGAAGAGAATGCTTTGCTTAAAGAAAACCTGAAAGCTGTTGAGGAAGATTATCGTGCGTTAATGCAGATCATGGAGCGTGCAAGAAAGCTTAGTGTACAAGAGGACGAAAAGACGAATCCGAAGGTGAGTTTTCAAATGGATAAGAATGGCAATTTGGAAAGGGTCAATAAATGAAAAATGCGGGTGGGAAAATCCGCCCGCATTTTTCTTGGTATTCCTTATTCCTGCGTATCTATTTCTTTTTTATCTTGTATGTCAAATGGGCTCCAAATCAGCGGGTTTTCTCCAAGGTCCCTGTCCAAATCATAGGAAACGGCAGAAAAGCCCATCTTTTTCCAAAAGTCTTGTGAATGAACTCTTGGGTTGGTTTTGATAGGCATGTTCAGGCTTTTGGCGAATTCAACCAAGGCTCTTCCATAACCTTTTTTCTGATAGTTAGGCAGGACTTCAAGTTTCCAGAGAACAAGGAAGTCCCTAGAATTGTCAAAATACCGGTCAAATTTAGCGCTTCTTTTATACAGGCTCATGCGGGCTACAAGTTTGTCGCCATAAAAGATTCCGTAAAAAGGTGATTGGCTGTCATTTTCAATGATGTTAGCCTCTAAATCATCGAGCATGGACAGTTCCTGTATCCCGTATTCTTTGAATTTTTTGAATTCCTCAAGCGTTTTAAAATTTACAAGTAATCGTTCAACCTTGTATTCCATAAAAAAGCTCCCCCTTAATTCTGATAAACCTCTTCCGATAGTACCCATTGAAAGTCATCCCACTGATCTTTACAATGTGGAATTCCAGCTTAGGTTATATCTAGTATGACATCATCGATTTATCCTAGCTGATTAAATGCTTATAGCCTTTTATCCCCCGCCCTTTTCCCTCCAATATTTCGTGGGTAGAGATTGGAGTTATCTTTTGTTCCTATAAAGTCTATAAAATGGCTAAGCTTTTCGTATCTAATATACCATTAAATTAACGCTTAAAGAAGAGAATATATCTTCAATGGCGTATTAATAATTCTTTCCATTGATATTTTATGACGAGCCTTGTTGTTGGCGGGTAAACTCCATGCAATCAGGTTGACGGCGTTTCCAAAGTTGTTGATGTGAAATTGATGCAGGATAAAAAAGATAATGTGATAAAATAGTAAATATATTTCAAAAAGTAAGGAAGGGTATTATGAGAATTGGAATCATTGGGGGAGGGGCCATCGGGCTGCTGTTTGCGTCTCATTTAAGTGAAAAACATAGTGTGGCTCTTTATACCCATACTGCGGATCAGGCGTCCATCATCCAACGTGATGGAATCCGTCTTATTGCGGATGGTGAAAGCCGGCTGCAGACAGGCATCATTTCTATGGGTCTGGATGAAGGGATATCGGATGTAGATCTTCTAATATTGGCCGTCAAGCAATATCACCTGCCGCAAATACTGCCTAGAATCAAAGGTATTCAGGTTCCGTTGCTATTCTTGCAGAATGGCTATGGGCATATTTCTTATTTAAAGCAGCTTCAATCCCCTAGCATATATGTGGGAGTAGTGGAGCATGGGGCATTGAAACATGACGGGAATACCGTCGAGCATACAGGGCTCGGCATTACAAGGATCGCTTCCTTTAAAGGGGAACTTGAGCAACTATCGTTAGTGGATGAAAGGATCGATCATTTTCCTTTTACGAAGAGTGAGGATTTTCACTCGATGCTGATGGATAAGCTTGTCGTCAATGCAGTGATAAATCCATTAACGGCGATACTTGGCGTGGAAAATGGCGGTTTGATCACTAACCCCTTTTATTACCAAATGTTTCAAGACCTTTTTGAAGAAGTCTCCGATATTTTGGAAGTTCAAAATAAGGATGAGTCATTCGAAAATGTGAGGTCCGTTTGTATGGCAACAGCTGAAAATCGATCATCGATGCTAAAAGATTTAGAAAATGGCCGTCAAACGGAAATTGATGCCATTTTGGGTCATATCCTCTTGGAGGCAAAGAGCAAAGGGAAAAGTCATTGCCTGACGTCTTCTCTATATAAAATGGTCAAAGGAAAAGAGTCTCAGGGGGGATGAGGATGTGCCGTACGTAGTTTCAAACCTTGCCGCGATATTTATTACCTTGCCTTTCGCAGGGTATATACTTTTTTTTATTAGTGCCAAACAATTCACTGGGAACCATAGGCGCTCCGTTCAATTTGCAATGGACATGAGTACGTTGCTATTCGTATTGTCCGTCCATTATTTGATCATTACGATTTGGGATAAGCAAATTCTTTGGGTGATCATGCTCATCATGATTCTTAATGCATTCTTGGTGGTCCTTGTCCATTACAAGGTAAAAGAAGAAATCATATTCCATAAGGTATTAAAGGGTTTTTGGAGAGTGAACTTCGCCTTCTTTTTCGTGGCTTACCTTCTATTATTTTCCATCGGTATAATTACAAGTATTACGAAGATATTGACTACATAACATAGAACATCGCATCAATTTTCTGCTGCTGGGCAACTTCTTTTGTTTTCTTAAACCGGAATGTTATACTCTAAAAAGAATTGTAGTTGCAGAGAAAGGGAGAACAGAAATGGAGATGAAAGATCTCGCGTTACCATCTTTAAACCGTTTTGCATCGGACTATTTACAAAACCGTCTTGAAACGGAGGATTATTTTCACTATGACTTAGCAAAGCCTGACATTTATCTCAATAGATATAGTGAATTGATGAACCGCTCTTTTTCACGTGATGAATTGTCGGATTACATACAACAATACATGTCTCGTCTTTCATTCAGTGAGGCAGTTAAGGGGAATATTGAAAGGTTGCGCAGGGATGATTCCGTGGTTGTGATTGGAGGACAGCAGGCTGGGTTATTATCAGGGCCGCTGTATACCATTCATAAAGTGATTTCGATCATTAAGCTTGCGGAAGAACAGGAAAAAGAATTGGGGCAGCCAGTCATTCCTGTTTTTTGGATAGCTGGAGAAGATCATGATTTAGCTGAAGTCAATCATGTTTATGTCATGAAAAACGGTAAACCCGATAAAAAAACCTACCCTTCCTATCAACCGTATAAAACAATGGTTTCTGACGTGGAGCTGGAAACGGAAAAGGCAGAGAAGTGGCTTGAGGAAATCATTGAAACATATGGAGAAACGGCCTTTACGAATAAACTCCTGATTGATATGAAGGAAACCATTAAGCAATCGAATACCTTCGTCGACTTCTTCGCCAGGCTGATTCATGAATGGTTCAAAGAATATGGCCTTTTACTAGTCGATGCCGGAGATCCGGAATTAAGGCGAATTGAGAAGGCATACTTTGAATCGATGGTCAATGAAAGTGGACGGATTGCTGAAATGGTCGAGGACCAGCAATCATTCATGCATGCGAAAGGGTATGCGAAAATGATTGAAATGGATAAACATGCTGCTAATTTATTTTATTATGATCCAGAAAAAAAAGATCGATGTTTACTCGAGCGTGTAGAAGGCGGTTTCAGCGGAAAAAACGGTGAGGTATCATTTACCGAGCTGGAACTCTTGCAGATAGCCAAAAACCATCCAGAACGATTAAGCAATAATGTCATTACACGCCCGCTTATGCAGGAAATGCTTTTCCCTGTATTGGCTTTCGTTTCAGGGCCAGGGGAAATAGCTTATTGGGCCGAATTAAAAAAGGTATTTGAGTTGTTTTCCATGAAGATGCCGCCAATCATCCCTAGGTTAAACATCACGCTGGTGGAGCGCAGTATCCATAGCGATCTTGAAGAAATGGAACTCAGTTTGGAAACTGTTCTGACTGAAGGAACCGCTAATGCAGTGAAAAGTTACCTTGATTCCGTGAAGGATGAGACGATTGACAATCTGTTTGGGACGCTGAAATCACAGCTTGAAGAGAACCATGAAAAGCTATTTGTCCACGCTGTCTCTTTAGATAGAGGACTTGAGCCGATGTTGAACAAAAACATCGAATTCATCCAAAAACAATTGAATTTCATGTATGGCAAAATCGATGACCGTACAAAGGAACGGCATTCGGTCATATTGAAGAAATATGAACGGATAGCAAATTCACTGTACCCTCTTGAATCACCTCAGGAGCGGATTTGGAACGTGTTTTATTACTTGAATCAATATGGGCCAGAGTTCGTTCGGGATATGATGAAACTGGAATACCGGTTCAATAATCAGCATAAATTGATTTTCATTTAGAAACCGTTTTGGGGAATAGTGGCGGACTAATCATTTTTTAATAGGGTTGCCACTTACCAATCTTGACGGAGAGAATAAAAGTAAAAAAAAGACAGGTGCTAAAGCCTGTCTTTTTTTCTGTTTCCCGGGCACTTGTCAGGTGGGGCTTCGACAGTAATAGTGGGACTGCGTCTTAGTCTGAGTGCATTCGAGGGAAATGCACGTTTCTTTGAATAATTTGGCTAAATAAACTTAAGAAGAAAAGAAGGGAATTTTTACTTGGAAGGAGAAAGTAAAAACAAGTGGAGAAAGGTGGGGGAATGTGGTACATTGAGATTAGAATGTGGGGGTAGTGGGTATGTTCATGGGAGAGTACCATCATAACATCGATATAAAGGGCCGTTTGATAGTCCCGGTGAAATTCAGGGAAAATCTCGGGGAGCAATTTGTCCTTACCCGCGGACTCGATCAATGTTTATTTGGTTATCCTATGGAAGAGTGGAAGCTGCTTGAAGAAAAGCTGAAAGCCCTGCCCTTAACAAAAAAAGATGCCCGAGCCTTTACCCGTTTTTTCTTTTCTGCAGCTACAGAATGCGAAATTGATAAACAAGGGCGAATTAATATCCCCACGCCGCTTACTTCATATGGCCAATTGGAAAAAGAATGTGTAATTCTTGGTGTTACCAATCGTATTGAGATTTGGAGCAAATCCCTTTGGGAAAACTATTTTTCAGCTTCGGAGGATTCTTTCGCTGAGATAGCAGAAAATATGATTGGCTTTGATATTTAAGGCTGCCCTCAGAAATAGAGTCACTCAATAACCGATTGGAAGGATGTCTAGCATGTTTCAACATACAACAGTGTTATTAAAAGAGACGGTTGATGGATTGAACATCAAACCTGATGGAATTTATGTGGATTGTACTTTAGGAGGAGCCGGTCACAGCGAATACTTGCTTTCACAGCTCTCTGACAAAGGCAGGCTTTATGCTTTTGATCAGGACGAAACGGCAATTCGGAATGCTAAGGAAAAATTGGAAAGCTATGGCGAACGTATTGTTCTTGTTCCTAATAATTTTAAATACTTAAAAGAAGAGTTGAATGCCCGGGGAATCGAGAAAGTGGACGGGATCCTTTATGATTTAGGCGTGTCATCCCCACAATTGGATACACCAGAGCGTGGTTTCAGCTATAACCATGATGCACCTTTGGATATGAGGATGGACCAAAGTGCTGCCATTTCTGCCTATGATGTCGTGAATACTTGGTCATTCCATGATTTGCTGAGAATTTTCTTCCAATATGGAGAAGAAAAGTTTTCGAAACAAATTGCCAGGAAAATTGAAGCGGCACGTGAAATAAAACCGATTGAAACGACGTTCGAGCTTGTGGAGCTAATAAAGGATGGGATACCGGCCCCGGCAAGACGTAAAGGCGGACACCCTGCGAAACGAGTGTTCCAAGCAATAAGAATCGCTGTGAATGACGAACTTGGTGTCTTTGAGGATTCCTTGGAGCAAGCCATATCGCTTTTGGATAAAGAGGGAAGAATATCTGTCATTACATTCCATTCACTTGAAGATAGAATTTGTAAAACGGTATTTAAAAAGGCCAGTAGCATGCCTGACCTTCCGCCTGGACTTCCAGTTATCCCGGATGAATTCAAGCCAACCATGAAAATAATTACGAGAAAACCGATTTTACCTTCGGAAGAAGAATTGGAAGGGAATAATCGTTCCCGGTCGGCCAAGCTAAGAATCGCCGAAAAGCAATAATTACAGAAAAAAACAGTAAGGGGGAACATGAATGAGTTCCATAGCCAAAAAAATACAAGAACAGCAATATGAAGATCAACAGCAGCAACAGACACATCAAACGGTGGTCATCCGTAAAGCGAAGATATCCATTGGTGAAGTTTTCTTACTATGTGCCCTTGCTATCATGGTTACCTTTATGGGAGTGAAAATTGTCTCAAATCAAGCGGCCATCTATGAAACGAATAAAGAGATCCAGCTAGTGGAAACGTCGATTGAAGAACAGGGTAAAGTGAATGATGATTTGAAAGTGCAGGTTGCTGAACTTAGTACATACGAAAGGATTTGGAAAAAAGCTGCAGCGCTAGGGTTCAAGTTAAATGAGAATAATGTGAAGGGTGTGCAGTGATAATGCAGAAACAAAAAAATATGAAGCATGGGGCAGCCGGATTATTCTTCTTATTCGGCCTGCTCTTTTTTGTATTAGTCTGCCGCTTTTTGTATATTCAGGTGACAGGAACAGCAGGCGGGGAGGTACTGGCTGCGAAAATCGACAAGAAATATGAAAAAAAACAGGTCATAGAAGCCAAAAGGGGAAGCATACTCGATACAAAAGGTGAAGTCATCGCCGAGGATACTTCCTCCTATATCTTAAGGGCTGTACTCAGTGAAAAGGAGCCCGAGCATGTCAAGGATCCGGAGATGACCGCTAGTAAGCTTGCAAAATATATCGACATGGATGAACAGGACATTTATGAAAGACTTACGAAAAAAGGGGCATACCAGGTGGAATTTGGCAGTGCCGGCAAGGATTTGACTCAGGTCGTCAAGCAGAAAATAGAAAAACTGGAACTGCCGGGAATTACATTCGGAAGAACCAATAAACGTTTCTATCCTAATGGGATTTTCGCCTCCCATCTGATTGGCTATGTAGAAAAGGATGAAGAAACGGAGGAAATGGCTGGTAAGTTCGGCATTGAAAGGTACCTCAATAAAGAATTGCAGGAAACGGATGGGAAGCTGACATATGACAGTGACTCATGGGGCTTCCTTTTACCAGATAAGAAGGAAAAGGTGGTTGCCCCGGATAATGGCAATGATGTCATGCTGACCATCGATAAGAAAATACAAACGTTCTTGGAAGATTCAATGAGCAAAGTACAGGAAAAATACGATCCCGAACAAATCATAGCGATTGTCTCCAATCCAAAAACGGGGGAGATAGTGGCGATGGGGCAAAGGCCTACCTTCCATCCGACAACGAAAGTCGGGTTAACGGATACATGGCGTAACCTGGCTATTGAAGAATCCTTCGAACCGGGTTCAACCATGAAAACATTCACTCTTGCCGCTGCTGTTGAGGAAGGGGTCTTTAATCCGAATGAAAGTTTTGTTGCAGGAACCTACAAAGCCGGATCGGGGAAAATCGGAGATCATAGCGGAATCGAAAGAGGGAAGAGCATGACCTTTCTTGAAGGGGTTCAGCGTTCCTCCAACGTCGCTTTTGCTACACTTGCAATGGATAAGATAGGAGCGGATACTTTTCGTGAGTATTTGACCAAGTTCGGATTTGATAAAAAAACGGGAATTGACCTGCCGAACGAGATAACCGGTAAAATTCAATACAAGTATAAGCTTGAAAAAGTGACTACTTCCTTTGGACAGGGTTCGACCGTTACACCGATTCAACAAATCCAAGCTGCATCCGCAATAGCCAATGACGGAAAAATGATGCGGCCATACGTGATAAAAAGCATTTCCGATCAAGATACCGGAAAAATTTTAAAAACGACAAAGCCGAAAGTGACAGGGCAACCGATTTCGGAAGAAACTGCAAAACAGGTACGAGATTATTTGGAAACGGTAATTTCCGCGAAAAAAGGAACTGGGAAAAAATATGCCATTGATGGTTATGAAGTAGCGGGAAAAACCGGTACCGCACAAATTCCAGGTCCGACAGGTAGATATTTAGAAGGGAAAAATAACTATGTATTCTCCTTTTTAGGCATGGCTCCAAAAGATGATCCGCAGTTGGTCATGTATGTGGCGGTCAAGCAGCCGAAGTTAGGTGCATCTTATGTTGGGGCTGATCCATTGTCAGAGATATTTAATCCTGTCATGCAAAATAGCCTGCAATATCTAAACATCAAACCTTCTGATGTTAAAAAACAAAAAGCAAATAAAATCAAAGACTATACGAATCAAACCGAGAGTTCAGCTGTCAAAGAACTGAAGGAACTTGGCTATGATGTAAGTACGATCGGAAGTGGGCGTAAAGTGCTCGATCAATCCCCAAAAGCCGAGAGTATACTTTTACAGGGTGAAAAGATAATACTGCGTACTGAAGGAGAAATGAAAGTTCCTGACATGAAGGGATGGTCACTGCGCGATGTTATGAAATTGGCTAAGGTTGCAAAACTGGATCTGAAAACTGAAGGTACTGGATATGTGAGTAAACAAAGTCTTGAGGCCGGGAAAAAAGTAAAGGAAGGAGAAACCATTAATATTGAATTATCCCAGCCTGAAGGGGCTGGTGTAGATATACCGACTAAAGAGAAAACAGAGTGAATATAAAGAGGGGATCCCAAATGGATTCCCTCTTTATTTCTTTCAAGGTTTCTAGTCTAGCATCGAGTAGACAAGCATATATTGAAGCATGTATGAAATGGAGGTGCCTGTTTTTGCGTGTTTCGAATGTTACTGTCCGAAAACGGCTGGCAATCGCATTGGCGATCGGTATCGTTGTTTTTTTTATCATTGATATCCGATTGGGAATTGTACAATTTTATCTTGGGGATAAGTTGACGGGGCTGGCTAAAGATTCCTGGAGCAGGAATATTCCTTTTGAAGCCAAACGAGGAGAAATTCTCGATCGGAATGGTGTCGAGCTGGCAACGAATATATCTGCACCAACGGTCTATGTCATCCCAAGGCAAATTGAGAATCCAGGGGAGACGGCGGAACAGCTTGCTTCAATATTGGATATGACAAAGGAAAAGGCTTATCAATGGTTAACGAAACAGGCGATGAGCGTCAGGATTCCGGAAGGCAGAAAGATATCTCATGAAAAGGCGAAGGAAATTAAAGCATTAGGGATAAAGGGTGTTTATATCGCTGAAGATTCAAAGCGGCATTACCCATTTGGTGAATACCTTTCGCATGTTCTTGGCTTTACGGGCTCCGATAATCAAGGGTTGATGGGTATTGAATTGTCTTATGATAAGGAACTGAGCGGGGAAAAAGGATTCGTTAAATTTTACTCGGATGCGAAAGGGAAAAGGCTCGAGAATATGGCCGATGACTATAAGCCCCCTGTTGATGGCGATAACCTGAAGCTAACCATCGATAGCAAAATCCAGACAATCGTGGAGAGGGAGCTCGATAATGCGGAGGCGACATATGATCCCGATGGTATAATTGCCATTGCAATGAACCCGAATACCGGGGAAATATTGGCAATGTCCAGCAGGCCAACCTTCGACCCAGCCAATTTCCAAAATGTACCTTCAGAAGTGTATAATCGTAATTTACCAGTTTGGAGTATATATGAACCAGGTTCGACTTTTAAGATCATCACGCTTGCTGCGGCGCTTGAGGAAGGGAAGGTCGACTTAGAAAAGGAACATTTTTATGATTCCGGACATGTGGAAGTGTCAGGGTCTACACTGCACTGCTGGAAAAGCGGAGGACATGGGGACCAAACTTTTCTTGAAGTCGTCGAGAACTCGTGTAACCCAGGGTTTGTAGAATTAGGGAACCGGCTTGGTAAAGACAAGCTGTTTAAATATATAAATGATTTCGGGTTTGGGCAAAAGACGGGGATAGATTTAACCGGAGAAGGAAAAGGAATCATGTTCAACATGGATCAAGTGGGTCCGGTTGAGCAGGCAACGACTGCGTTTGGACAAGGTGTAGCCGTAACGCCCATTCAGCAGGTGACAGCCGTATCGGCTGCTGTGAATGGCGGAACTTTGTATACACCTTATATCGCGAAGGAACTGGTGAACCCAAAAAATGGGGAAGTGCTGATGCGAAAGACCCCACAGGCGAAGAAAAAGGTGATTTCAGAAGCAACCTCGAAGAAAGTCCGTAAAGCACTTGAATCCGTTGTCGCCCAAGGCAGCGGTAAAGGAGCTTTCGTGGAGTCGTACCGGGTCGGCGGGAAAACGGGTACTGCCCAAAAAGCTGAAAATGGCCGATACCTTGAAAATAATTATATTCTCTCATTCATAGGTGTCGCTCCAGCGGATGATCCGCAAATCGTCGTTTATATAGCTGTGGATAATCCGAAAGGGACGGTACAATTCGGCGGGGTAGTAGCCGCACCGATCGTTGGGAACATCATGGAGGATTCACTTAGGGCCATGGGCGTCAAGCCAAGGAAAAACCAGATTGAGAAGGAAACGGTCTGGACGGATCCCGTCATGGTCGAGGTACCTGACGTTGTGGGTCTCAGCAAAAAAGAGTTGCAAACCCAGCTCATCGATCTTAAGCTTGATATTGCCGGAAATGGGGATAAAGTCATAAATCAAGCCCCGGATCCAGGCGTTAAAGTAAAACAAGGCTCTACAATAAGAATTTATCTTGGCGAAAATACAGAATAAGTATAATATAATATATGAATAGTTAAAGCGGCTGAAGAATCATCAGCCGCTTTGTTTACGGAGTCGGGATAACACCGTATAATTGAAATTGGTTTTCTCGACAAGCCGAGGCTAATCACATATAATGAATCCTCAAATTAAGTTGAGAGGGATGGAAAAATGAAGCTTCACAAATTACTATCTTATTTACACTCCTTATTTCCGTATGAAGGAGAGAATCCTGAAATCACCTCCATTGAAAATGATAACCGTAAAGTCATAGACGGAAGTTTATTTGTTTGTATAAAAGGTTATACAGTCGATGGTCATGATTTTGCCCGACTTGCTGTAGAACATGGAGCTGCAGCAGTCATTGCCGAAAGGCCGCTTGACCTCGATGTTCCCGTGATCGTAGTCAGGGATTCGAGCAGGGCGATGGCGGTGCTTGCCGATGCATTTTATGGCCATCCGACTCAAAAGATGCGCTTGATCGGAATTACAGGTACGAATGGAAAGACGACGACAAGTCACTTATTGGAAAAGATTTTCGAGGATCGACAAGAAAAAACCGGCTTGATTGGCACGATGTATACAAAAATTGCCGATACGGTATATGAAACCAAGAATACGACGCCAGATAGCGTTACGCTGCAGAAGGCTTTTCATGAAATGGCCGAAGCATCTGTTACCACGGCCATTATGGAAGTTTCATCTCATGCACTTGAGCTGGGACGTGTCCATGGCTGTGATTATGATATTGCCGTCTTTACGAATCTTACCCAGGATCATTTGGATTTTCATAAAACCATGGACAGATACAGGCAAGCAAAATCCTTGTTTTTCTCACAGCTCGGCAATGCTTACATAGAAAATCGTCCTAAATATGCTGTGCTTAATGCTGATGATGAAGCAACAGCCGAGTTCATTAAAGCGACTGCTGCGACAGTGGTTACATACGGCATAGACAAAGATGCGGATATCAGGGCCACGGATATAAAAATTGATGCAAATGGCACCTCTTTCACCTTGACAGCAGGTAAAGAAGAGCGTTACATTCAGCTGAAGCTGATTGGTAAATTCAGTGTTTATAATGTACTCTCTGCCATCTCTGCCGCTCTGTGCGCCGGTAACGATCTGGATGAGACAATTAAATCCATCGAGGAAATAAAAGGTGTTGCAGGCCGTTTTGAGCTCATTACAGCGAATCAGGACTTCCCGGTCATTGTTGATTATGCCCATACTCCGGACAGCTTAGAAAATGTTCTCAAGACTGTTGGTGAGTTTGCTAGAAAGAAAATCTTTGTGATAGTGGGCTGCGGCGGGGACCGAGACAAGACAAAGCGTCCCATCATGGCTGAAATTGCTTGCAGCTTGGCGACTGACCCGATCTTCACTTCGGATAATCCGCGCAGTGAAGATGCTGCCCAGATCCTCCGGGATATGGAAGCTGGTGTAGCAGGCAAAGAATATACGGTTATCGAAGACCGCAGGCAGGCGATAGCTTACGCTGTTTCCAAGGCGGAAGAGGGCGACGTTATATTAATAGCTGGAAAAGGTCATGAAACCTATCAATTGGTCGGTGACGAAGTGCTTCACTTCGATGACCGTGAAGAAGCGGAAAAGGCGATTCAAAGTCGTTTGGGTTCAGTTTGAACCGACGCTAAATTGCCCTGGAGCAAATAAGAAAAGACATTAAGCAGAATTTTATATTTGAATTGTGTTAGGAATGAGGGAGTAAGGAATGTTGGAACAAGTGATTTTTTATACGATTTTGGTGGCGTTTTTAGTAACCGTTCTTCTTTCGCCGATTTTCATCCCGTTTTTAAGAAGATTGAAATTCGGGCAAAGTATCAGGGAAGAAGGCCCACAATCGCATCTGAAGAAAACGGGAACACCCACCATGGGCGGTTTGGTCATATTATTATCTGTTACCATCGCTACACTGATCATGACTTTGAAATTCTCGGCACCTTCAACCGAAACGTATTTATTACTATTCGTTACTTTAGGTTTTGGTTTATTAGGTTTCCTGGATGATTTCATCAAAGTGGTCATGAAGCGAAACCTGGGACTGACCTCCAAGCAAAAACTGCTTGGACAAATTGTGATTTCGGTCATCTTTTACTTCGTCTTTAAGCAGACTGACCGTTTTAATCCTGAATTGACGATTCCGGGCACTGACTTTGCTTTTGATTTTGGCTGGTTTTATCTGTTTATCGTTATTTTCTGGCTTGTAGGTTTTTCGAATGCCGTCAATTTGACGGATGGGCTTGATGGACTTGTCTCAGGAACATCAGCCATTGCCTTTGGTGCTTTTGCCATTTTGGCCTGGAGTCAGTCGCAATATGATGTCGCTATTTTTTCGGTGGCGGTTGTCGGTGCAGTACTCGGATTTTTGGTATTCAATGCACATCCAGCAAAGGTTTTCATGGGGGATACGGGTTCCTTGGCCCTTGGAGGAGCAATCGCAACCATCGCTTTGTTAACGAAGCTTGAAATCCTCCTGGTAATCATTGGCGGAGTCTTCGTCATAGAGACGCTCTCGGTCATCCTGCAGGTAGGATCTTTTAAAACGACTGGTAAACGTATTTTTAAAATGAGTCCGCTTCACCACCATTATGAGCTTTCCGGCTGGTCGGAATGGCGCGTCGTCGTGACTTTCTGGACAGTGGGGCTGCTGTGTGCGGTACTCGGAATCTATTTAGAGGTGTGGATATAATTGAAAGAGACTGCAAAATATTCAGAGAAAAAGATATTAGTATTGGGTTTGGCAAAAAGCGGAGTGATGGCAGCTTCGCTTCTACATAAATTAGGTGCATTCGTAACCGTTAATGACATGAAGCCATTATCGGAAAATCCTGAGGCTCAAGGACTTCTTGAACAGGGAATCAAAGTCATCTGCGGCAGTCATCCGATCGAGCTCCTTGATGAAGGTTTCGAGCTGATCGTGAAAAACCCGGGAATCCCCTATCGGAATCCTATTATAAAAGGCGCATTGGAAAAAGGGATTCCAGTTATAACGGAAGTGGAACTAGCCTATCAGATAAGTGAGGCACCTTTCATAGGAATCACTGGTACAAATGGGAAAACGACCACGACAACATTGATATACGAAATGTTGAAGATCGGTGAAAAATCCCCGCTGATTGCCGGTAATATCGGTACAGTGGCTTCTGGTGTTGCCCAAAAAGCAAAACCCGATGACTCGATCGTCATTGAATTGTCGTCGTTTCAGTTAATGGGAATAGACGAATTTCGTCCAGAAATCTCAATCGTGACAAATTTGTATGATGCACATTTGGATTATCACAGTTCCAAACAGGAATATGTCGAAGCAAAAGCTGCCATTACGAAAAATCAAATAGCCTCAGATTTCATGATTTATAATGCAGATCAAGATCTTGTTTTATCCATGGCGAAAAAGACCAAGGCTGAACTTGTTCCTTTTTCAGCTGAAGTGAAACATGAAAATGGAGCCTATGTGGAAAATGGAGCCGCCTGTTTCCGAGGGGAAAAAATCATTGAAGTTTCAGAGATAGCCCTTCCTGGTAAGCATAATTTGGAAAATGTGCTCGCGGCCATCTCGGCGGCAAAACTGAAGGGTGTAGCTAACGAAGCCATTCAGACTGTACTGAAAACATTTTATGGTGTGGAGCACCGTCTGCAGTTTGTCGCAGCGATCGATAACCGTAAATTTTATAATGATTCGAAAGCGACGAACATTCTTGCAGCATCCAAAGCATTAACATCCTTTACGGAACCTGTCATCTTATTGGCAGGCGGTTTGGATCGCGGAAATGAATTCGATGAGTTGAAACCGGCGATGAAAAATGTCAAAGCCGTGATAACTTTTGGTGAAACGGCAGAAAAAATTGAACGGGTAGCCAAAGAAATAGGAATAGCGAATATAAAACGTGTCGATAATGTAGAAAAGGCCGTGCCGGCTGCATTTGAATTATCAAATGAAGGCGACTGCATTCTTCTCTCCCCGGCTTGTGCAAGCTGGGATCAATATAAAACTTTTGAGCAAAGAGGAGACATGTTTATGGAGGCCGTGCATAAACTTAAGTAAGAGCTTTCGCAAAAGAGAAGTGAACCTGCTTCTACGTTGACACCTTGGAAAAAAGCGATAATGAGCCGTTATCGCTTTTTTTTTGACTAAAGTGCTGACAAGCAATCAGCATTGATGTTTATATTCGCAGGCTCGAAAAACTTCCTAGAGGTGGATGTCCGTGCCATTAAAAAAATCGAATCCTGATCTCATTCTCATTATCGTCACCTTAAGTCTTTTGACTGTTGGATTAATCATGGTTTACAGCGCGAGTGCCATATGGGCAACATATAAATTTGATGATTCGTTTTATTTTGCTAAAAGACAGTTGCTGTTTGCCTGCGTTGGTGTCATAGCCATGTTTTTCATCATGAATGTGGATTACTGGACGTGGCGGACATGGGCCAAGATCCTTATCATCATTTGTTTCATTATGTTACTGGCTGTGCTTGTACCGGGTATAGGGATGGCGAGAAATGGTTCGAGGAGCTGGATTGGGGTAGGTGCCTTTTCGATCCAACCCTCTGAGTTCATGAAGCTGGCAATGATCGCTTTTTTAGCTAAGTTTTTATCGGAACGGCAAAAGCTGATCACCTCCTTTAAAAAAGGGATGCTTCCATCCTTGGGTTTAGTGTTTTTGGCATTTGGATTGATCATGTTACAGCCGGACCTAGGAACGGGAACGGTAATGGTTGGAACGTGCATCGTCATGATTTTTATTTCCGGGGCAAAGATCAGTCACTTTGTCGGCTTGGGGCTAATCGGGGTAGCAGGTTTTATCGGTCTGATTTTGTCAGCGCCCTACCGGATAAAAAGGATCACGTCTTTTCTGGATCCTTGGGAAGACCCTTTAGGCAGCGGATTTCAAATGATTCAATCGTTTTATGCAATCGGGCCCGGTGGATTGTTCGGCCTGGGACTCGGGCAAAGCCGCCAAAAGTTTTTCTATTTACCAGAACCGCAGACTGATTTCATTTTTGCCATCCTCTCAGAGGAACTTGGCTTCATCGGGGGCTCTCTCGTCATTTTATTATTTGCGCTCATGCTTTGGCGGGGAATTCGGATCGCACTTGGTGCCCCTGATTTATATGGGAGCCTTGTAGCGGTGGGAATCATTGCGATGGTCGCCATTCAAGTGATGATCAATATAGGGGTGGTAACGGGACTGATGCCAGTTACGGGGATCACCTTGCCCCTCTTAAGTTATGGCGGTTCATCACTGACGCTCATGTTGATGGCGATTGGGGTGCTCCTGAATATTAGCCGGTATTCAAGGTTCTGAAATAAGTAAAATATATGGTTTGGCAAAAGGGAAGTCCTGTTGAACGCAGGGCTTCCCTTTTTTTAAGTCAAAAACCCCTGCAGGAAAACGATTTTGGAGGGTGCCTTGCCGAAATTTAGTAATAAATGAAATGCCGCTTAAATATTACCATGTATGAATGTTGGGGAATCCACAATAAATATTGGCAATACGGCTTTGTTTAGACTATAGTATAAGAGGGTTAGGCCGTACTGGGGCTTGCTTCTGTTCATTTTTCTGCTAAAATGCGTTATTAATCTTGTAATATAAGGGACCTCATGGAAGAGGAAATGAAAATTTATAACTTGGAATTTTTGGAACAACAAGGAGGTTTATCATGGATAATGTGATAAAGCAATTAACTGAAATGAAAATCGGCAAAGTTCTTGAACAGGAACCGCTTGCGAATCATACAACTATGAAAATTGGGGGGCCGGCAGATTTATTCATCGTGCCGTCATCCATTGAAAATATAGAAAAAACGATGCAGGTCATTAAAGATCATGGGATGCCATGGAGGGTGATCGGCAGGGGCTCGAACCTACTTGTCAGTGATGGCGGAATTGAAGGTGCCGTTCTTAAATTGGGTAAAGGACTTGATCATCTCGAGATAAATGGGACGGAGATAAAAGCAGGAGCTGGGGTTTCACTTGTCAGCCTGTCCGTGCAAATCAGTAAAAAAGGGTATGCAGGATTGGAATTTGCCAGTGGGATTCCTGGTTCCGTCGGCGGAGCTGTCTATATGAACGCTGGTGCACACGGTTCCGATATGAGTGAAATTCTCAAGGAGGCACATGTTCTTTTCGAAGATGGAACTTTAGCTTGGCTTTCGAAGGAAGAAATGGAGTTTTCTTATCGAACTTCTCTGCTTCAGAAGAAAAGACCGGGTATCGTGCTGGAAGCAATTTTTCAATTGACAGAGGGCGATAAAACCGAAATCGTAGAAAGAATGCAGAATAACAAGAATTACCGTAAAGATACCCAGCCGTATAATCTTCCATGTGCCGGGAGCATATTTAGGAATCCACTTCCACATCATGCTGGTAAATTGGTCGAGAATGCAGGCCTGAAGGGACATTCTATTGGCGGAGCCCAAATTTCACCGATGCACGGGAACTTTATCGTTAACACAGGTAATGGAAGTGCAGCGGATGTTCAAGCCTTGATACAGCATGTGAAGGATACTGTGTATGATAAATTTGAAATTGAAATGGAAACAGAAGTGGAAATTATCGGCAGAAAATAGTGGATTCATTATATCCATATATTGTGATATAATGTGTTACCTTTTAAAGTTTGTAAATAGCCAAATATTGAGTTTGTCTTGATTTCACACTTTCAAGAACCATCCATTTTTACAGGAAGAGGTGAAGGGGATGGAAAAGGGGAAAATCGTTTCCATTGAGGACCGCATCCCGAAATTAAAACAATTAAGAAAAAGCAAAGCAAACAGGCGGCTTGTTCTTTTGCTTTCCCTTTTCTTCATTCTGGTTGCTTGTGTGCTATATTTCTTATCCCCGTTGAGCTATGTGAAATCCGTGCAGGTAGAGGGGAATCGTTATATTACTTCCAAACAGATCATTAAATTGAGTAAAGTGAAGAAGGATCGAAGCATCTGGAAGGTTGATACAGGGGCAGCAGCAGCCAATGTCAAAAAAAATCAAGAAATAAAAAGCGTTAAGGTGACTCCGGTATTTCCTAATTCCATTAAAATTACGGTTTCGGAACACAATAGGATGGCATATCTTTCCAATAATGGGAAGTTTGCACCCATTTTGGAAAACGGGTCCGTTTTAGAGGAGTTAGCAACAGGCGAAATTCCAGTATTTGCCCCTGTTTTAATTGGTTTCAAAGAGGGTAAAGCATTAAAGTTGCTTTTAGAAGAGCTGGACAAGCTTCCTGTCGAGATCCAGAATGCCATTTCGGAAATTCATTACGCTCCAACCAAAACCGATGACTACCATATCGTCATGTTTATGAACGATGGGTTTGAAGTAAGTGCGACGAGCCGTACTTTATACGAGAAAATGATTCACTACCCATCGATAGTCAGCCAGCTGGATCCAGAGGTAAAGGGAGTCATCGATCTGGAAGTGGGTTCTTATTTTAAAGCATATGAAGACGATGAACAAAAGGAAGAAACCAATGAGGAAAATTAATGGCAAACGGGTGGTTTTACCCCTGGTTTGCGTGGTTCTCGGATTCATGATTGCCTTCTCTTACAATCTGACCAAAGAAGGTGAAGGTGCAGGGAAGGACAAAGCCTGGGATCAGGAATATGAACTCAGGCAGCAGCTGATCGAACAAGAGAAACAGAACCGGGAACTTCAGAAGGAACTCCTTCAGAAGCAGGAAAATGTGTCCCAAATAGAAAAGGACCTAGCGCAGGAAAAACAGCTTTTTTTCAATTTGGCAAGAGATACGGAAAAATACCGGATGTTTCTCGGAAAAGTGAAGGTGAAAGGCTCAGGCCTTCAGGTGACGCTTGAAGATGGTACAGATATGGAGTCGGAAGCCAATGTTAATAACTACCTCGTTCATGAACAGCATGTCTTCAAGGTCGTCAATGAACTATACATATCAGGTGCAGAGGCTGTTGCGATTAACGGTCAAAGGTTAAATCATGATTCATACATAATCTGTAATGGGCCTGTGATTACAATCGATGGCCATCAGCATCCTGCTCCCTTCATCATTTCTGCGATTGGGGACCCGGATGTCCTGGCTGCTTCACTAGACCTGCCCGGTGGCATCAAGGAACAGCTGGTTAATGAGAATATTATCTTTACAGTGGAAAAGCAAAAGAATATCATTTTTGATCCAATTATTGGAGGGTGATCAGACCGCCGGAGTCGATGAAAGATTGGTGAGAAACTGGAAATGAATAAAAAGCTTTCTTTTAGTTTGGTTACGTTGATTGCTGGCTTCATGCTCGCAATTCAATTCAATTTGGTGAATCAGCCTGTCGTATCCGATACAAGGGATATGTGGGAGCTGAAAAATGATTTATTGAAAGAACAGCAGACCCAGGCGGAGTTAATAGAGGGTATCAGTAAGCTTGAGGGAAAAATAGCATCCTATGAAACAAAGAAAAATGAGAGTAAAGAAGAAGTATTGCGTGACACCCTGACCGAATTAAAGACTGACGCAGGTTTGACCGAAATAAAAGGTAATGGGGTCATCGTTTCCATACAGCCTATCAAAGCGGATATCCTTCTTGGTGAGAAGGTCGAATATATTTCACCTGTTTTGATCATTCGGCTCATTAATGAAATGTATAGGTATGGCGCTGACGAAATTTCCATTTCAGGACAAAGGTATATATCAACATCGGTTATTCGTGATATTAATGGGCAGCCGAAAATGGACGGATATCCTCTTGTTCATTACCCGGTCGAACTGCAGGCAATAACCGTTAATCCAAAGAAACTGAAGCAGCGCATAGAAGGTTCCGAACTTATGGATGATTTCTTTATAGATAATTTTGAAGTGCAGATTAAGGTGCCTTCCGGTGAGTTGACATTGCCGGCCTACCAAAATGCTATTGATGTAAAACACATGGAACCCATTATGGATGGGGGGGGATCGTAATGTGGCTTCCGGTTTTCGGACTATTGATTGGAATCACGCTTGGTTTTTTGGTGGACTTTGATATTCCCCATGAATATTCAAATTATCTCTCCATTGCCGTGCTTGCTGCTTTTGATACCTTATTTGGGGGCATACGGGCTCATCTGCAAAACCTTTATGATGAAGTAGTATTTGTAACAGGATTCTTCTTTAATATTGTTTTAGCCGCAGGTTTGGCTTTTCTAGGTGTACATCTTGGTGTAGACTTATATTTAGCCGCAATCTTTGTGTTCGGCGTAAGGCTGTTTCAAAATATTGCCCTGATTAGAAGGATCCTAATTGAAAAATGGTCCATTTCCCGGAAAAAGCAGAAAAAAAATCGATAATTTTAAAGGGAATTAAGTCATAAATGACGAATAGTTTATGGCAGTATCTAGTTTATTAATGATATCAGACTCGTTAAAGAAGCGAACAATAAGCATCATAAAGAGAGAAATCTACGAGTTTTGTTCGGGAAATACAAATTGAACCGCTTATTATGAAAAAAATTGCGAGTTGTTGTAATCAGTTCTGTTATCCTATAATGTATAAGTCTTCGATATAAAAATGTTATTCTACTAATACATGTATAAAACTGAAGGAGGTGCCATGGAATGAACAGCAACGAAATATACGTAAGTCTTGACATCGGTACATCCAGTGTAAAAGTTATCATTGGGGAAATGGTCAATGACACATTAAATATAATCGGCGTGGGAAATGTTAAATCAGAGGGGCTCAAAAAGGGTTCGATCGTCGGCATAGATGAAACCGTCCAATCCATTCAAAAGGCTATAGAGCAAGCAGAACGGATGATAGGGATGGAGATAAAAAAGGTAATCGTCGGCATAAGCGGAAATCATGTGACGCTTCAGCCGTGTCATGGGGTAGTAGCGGTATCCAGTGACAATAAAGAGATTACCGAGCATGACGTTTTCCGTGTCAGGGAAGCCGCGGAGTTAATAACGATACCATCCGACAGGGAAATCATCGACGTGGTGCCGATCCATTACAAAGTTGATGAACTTGATGAAATCAGTGATCCAAGGGGCATGATAGGTGTCCGGTTGGAAATGAGAGGGATATTAATCACAGGTCTTCGGACAATTTTACATAATACGCTGCGCTGTGTGGAAAGGGCAGGGTTAGAAATAACCGATATCGCCCTTCAGCCCTTAGCCGCAGGTTCCCTTGTATTATCCAAGGATGAAAAAGAACTTGGTGTGGCACTTGTCGATATTGGCGGAGGTTCCACGACTCTGGCAATTTTCGAACAAGGCTATTTACAATATACGTCTGTGATACCTATAGGCGGGGAAACACTTACGAAGGATCTTTCCATCGTTCTAAGGACAACGATGGAAGAAGCTGAGAAAATAAAAGTGAAGCATGGACATGCCTTTTATGATGACGCGTCTGAAGATGAAGTATTCCAAATACCGATCATCGGCAGCGATCAGCAGCAAACCTGCAACCAGTTAATGCTTTCGGATATCATTGAAGCGCGGGTGACCGAAATATTCGAGTTGATTCAAGATGATTTGAGGAGACTTGGCTTCCAGGATATACCGGGTGGTTTCGTGTTGACCGGGGGCGTCGTCAAGATGCCGGGAGTCCTGGAGCTTGCTCAATATGTGTTCCAAAACCGGGTAAGGACAGCTGAACCGAATTACATCGGTGTCAGGGAACCTCAATACACGACAGCTGTTGGTTTGATTAAACACGCATGCAAGAAAGAGAGAATGCAAAAAAACACCGCTAATAAAACTCCTGTAGCAGCTGGACAAGCACAAGAAGATAACGACCAGCGCAGCCAGAAGGTTTCTCAGAAAAACAAAGAGAACACGGCTAAAAAACAAGGTGAAAAAGGTGAATCTAAATTCAAAAAAATCCTAGGTTACTTTTTTGAATAACAATCATTAAGAATCGGGAATTTCGTCAAAATAGGAGGATTGTCATGTTGGAGTTTGATTCTAATCTAGAACAATTAGCAACGATAAAAGTAATAGGTGTTGGCGGCGGCGGAAACAATGCGGTAAACAGAATGATCGAGCATGGTGTACAGGGTGTTGAGTTTATTTCTGTCAATACGGATGCACAGGCTCTTAATCTATCAAAAGCAGAAATCAAAATGCAAATCGGTGGAAAGCTTACACGCGGTTTGGGTGCAGGTGCCAATCCTGAGGTAGGAAAAAAAGCTGCAGAAGAAAGCAAAGAGCAGATCGAAGAAGCGCTTAAAGGTGCCGATATGGTATTCGTAACGGCTGGAATGGGCGGCGGTACGGGAACGGGGGCTGCTCCTGTCATAGCTGGCATTGCTAAAGATCTAGGAGCACTTACAGTGGGTGTAGTTACGCGTCCATTTACCTTCGAAGGCCGAAAACGTGCAACACAGGCACAAGGCGGCATTTCATCCATGAAGGAATCGGTTGACACACTGATCGTCATTCCGAACGACCGCCTCCTTGAAATCGTCGATAAAAGCACGCCAATGCTTGAAGCATTCCGTGAAGCGGATAATGTGCTTCGTCAAGGTGTACAAGGGATTTCAGATCTAATTGCTGTTCCAGGTCTAATTAACTTGGACTTTGCCGATGTGAAGACCATCATGTCAAACAAAGGTTCCGCACTTATGGGAATCGGGATTTCCTCAGGGGAAAACCGTGCGGCGGAAGCGGCGAAAAAAGCCATTTCCAGTCCGCTGCTTGAAACATCGATTGATGGTGCCCAAGGTGTACTGATGAATATTACAGGTGGTACGAACCTAAGTCTTTTTGAAGTCCAGGAAGCGGCCGATATCGTGGCTACTGCATCCGATCAAGACGTAAACATGATCTTTGGTTCGGTTATCAATGAAAACTTAAAAGATGAAATCGTCGTTACGGTAATTGCAACAGGCTTTAACGAGGTTGAAGC
Organism: Peribacillus frigoritolerans; assembly: GCF_040250305.1. NCBI lineage: Bacteria > Bacillati > Bacillota > Bacilli > Caryophanales > Bacillaceae > Peribacillus > Peribacillus frigoritolerans. The sequence goes on from NZ_CP158190.1 coordinate 1,704,501, forward strand.
TTCAATACGGCCTACTGGACGTCCAACACTCGGACAACAGCAGCAATCAAGACCTCAGACACAACAAACGCCACAGCAAAACGTGAAGCGGGAAGTGAAGAGGGAAGAAGTCAATGAACAGCCTGCACGTAATGCCAATCAAGGTGACGAGGCCTTGGATATTCCAACATTCCTCCGTAACCGCAATAGACGCCGTTAATATCGACGTCACATGCCGTCCCCATTTGGGGACGGTTTTTTGACGTTAATAAATGAATTCCTTAAAAGCAGTAGTGTCCAATCATAATGGGGCATTCTTCAGCTTTATCACTCTGACCAATGTGCAGAACGAAATCTGCATAATAGTATCTTTGTTCTTGCCTGCATGTCCCTCAGCGGTATCTGACGGATCGCCTTGGCAGAAGGAATCCAAAAAGATGAGAGCAATAAATTATTAAACTTTTATAACATAAATCGACAGAAGTAAAAGGGAGCAGGATAGTCTCTATGACAGTAATGAAAATATCAATAGCTGTTTTTCTACAAAAAGGGTAAAAATGACTGAAAAACTCTTAAGTTTTCAGTACAAAAAGTGACACACTTTCTAAGGGCAGGTACGCTATACTTTTTGCTAGTGGAAGGTTAGTTCATAAAAGGAGGGGAGGGTGTTTGACTTTATATTTAGATGTGATCTGGTTGTTGAATTGGTTATTTGACTGCCTCCTTTTATATTGGACCGCAATCATTCTCAAACGAAGGGTAGCTCTTTGGCGGGTATGCATCGGCGGGCTGATTGGTTCCTTCATTATCGTATTGGCATTCACTCCTTTTTATGCAATTGCCGACCGAGTGTACATGAAGATTTTAGTATCCCTGGTCATGGTGCTGGCAACCTTTGGGTTCAATAGGTTAAAACTTTTCATGAAATCGGTGGCCACTTTATATTTCGTGACGTTTTTATCGGGAGGTATCCTTCTAGGACTACATTACCTATTTGAATTCCAAATCGTGTCCAAGGACCCTGGTCAATATGCAGGAATCAACCGTTTTGGGGACCCTGTCAGCTGGATATTCATAATGATCGGGTTCCCGCTCGCATGGCAATTTTCCAAGCGAACACTTGAAGGAATGGAGATGACAAAACTTACACATGAACAAATGGTTTCGGTCTCGGTTAAAATTTCTGACTTCGAAGGGAAATTTCATGGATTGGTGGATAGCGGCAATCAACTATATGACCCCATTACACGTTCCCCAGTAATGATCATCGCACTTTCTGGCGGGGAAACAGGAATTCCGGACGATATGCTGGAGCTTTTTAAAAACCCTGATAACCTGATTAGTCAGGAAGAGCAGCCCGAATATTCATGGACAGGAAGAATGCGTGTAATCCCTTATAAAGTTGTGGGTCATGAACATCAGCTGTTAACCGCAATCAAACCGGATTACATCAAAATCGTTCAAGGAGAAAAAGAATTTCACGTCAAGCAGGGTCTCGTTTCGTTTACCTTTCAGCAACTCTCTCCCGACAATAGCTATCAATCTATCGTTCACCCGAAAATGTTAACCGGGATACCGGTGCAAAATGCCTCCTGAACCATCGATTCACTCTTAAATTTGACCCATAATCCGTTTATTAGAAGGGAGAATTATTTTGAAGAAATTCATTCTTCGGCTCACTTATTTTTGGTACAAACTATTGTTCAAGCTCGGATTGAAAACGGACGAAATATTTTATATAGGAGGGAGTGAGGCACTGCCGCCTCCCCTTTCAAAGGAAGAAGAAGCTATACTGATCAATAAATTACCCAATGGCGATGAAGCTGCACGCTCGATCTTGATTGAACGTAATTTAAGGCTGGTGGTTTATATTGCCAGGAAATTTGAAAATACCGGCATCAATATTGAAGATTTAATCAGCATTGGTACCATAGGTTTAATCAAAGCTGTGAATACATTCAATCCTGAGAAGAAAATAAAACTGGCTACATATGCTTCAAGATGCATCGAGAATGAAATATTAATGTATTTACGCAGAAATAACAAAATCCGTTCTGAAGTTTCTTTTGATGAACCTCTGAATATTGATTGGGATGGAAACGAACTTCTGTTATCCGATGTACTTGGAACGGACGATGACATTATCACGAAAGATCTTGAAGCAAACGTTGACCGTAAGCTGCTGACAAAAGCACTTACACAGTTATCTGAACGTGAAAAACAGATAATGGAACTCCGTTTTGGACTTGCAGGCGGAGAAGAAAAAACCCAAAAGGATGTTGCCGACATGCTGGGGATTTCCCAATCTTACATTTCTCGTTTGGAAAAAAGGATTATTAAGAGGCTTCGTAAAGAATTTAATAAAATGGTGTAAAAAAATAATTTTGCTTAAATGTCAATCAAATCAATACTTTGGTAGCTATATTGAAAAATAATGGCGGATTTCTGTTCTAGCCATGTGCATATTTTTTCCTCCCGCGGAGATACTGTTTTTTGTACAGCGCTCCTGTGAGGAGGGAATAATTTTGTCTCGTAATAAGGTTGAAATCTGCGGTGTGGATACATCAAAATTACCGGTTTTAAAGAATGAAGAAATGAGAAAACTCTTTAAAGAACTGCAAGATGGCGATATTTCAGCAAGAGAAAAACTGGTAAACGGGAATCTTCGACTCGTTCTAAGCGTCATTCAACGCTTCAACAATCGGGGAGAGTATGTAGATGATCTATTTCAGGTAGGCTGTATAGGGTTGATGAAGTCGATAGATAACTTTGACCTAGGTCAAAATGTTAAGTTTTCAACGTATGCTGTACCGATGATTATTGGAGAAATAAGAAGATATCTTCGTGACAATAATCCAATTCGGGTATCCCGTTCTTTAAGAGACATCGCTTACAAAGCTTTGCAGGTAAAAGAGAAGCTCATAAGCCAGACCCTTCGTGAGCCGACAGCTGAAGAAATCGCCAAGGTGTTGGAAGTACCTCATGAAGAAATTGTTTTTGCACTAGATGCTATACAAGATCCAGTTTCACTTTTTGAACCGATTTATAATGATGGCGGGGATCCGATTTATGTACTCGACCAACTGAGTGATGAAAAAAATAAAGATAGTACCTGGATTGATGAGATAGCTATAAATGAAGGTATGAGACGGTTGAATGACCGGGAAAAAATGATCCTTCGTAAACGGTTTTTCCAAGGGAAGACGCAAATGGAGGTAGCCGAGGAAATCGGCATTTCACAAGCACAGGTCTCCCGATTGGAAAAAGCGGCAATCAAGCAAATGAATAAAAATATCCAACAGTAGAAGCTGAGCATGAGAAGTAGTTAGCTGAAGCGGGTAGGGCAAAAATGTCGATACCCGCTTAGCAGCTACTTATCCATAGCGGCTTTTTTATTTTGTAGAAAAGCCCTTCCGTGAATCGAATGGACGTTTATTTATCGTATTCTTCATCCTTGAGCGCATCATGTCATATACATAGGAATAGGACCTTCATCTATGATGAAATTTTGAGGAGCTGAGTGATGTGACCAGGATTTCCGAATTTCAAATTAAGGATATCGTCAATATAGCGGATGGCAAGAAATTAGGTAATATGTCAGATCTTGAAATCAATACGGCCACGGGGAAAATAGAGGCCATTGTCGTTTCGAATGGAACCAGATTAATGGGTTTTTTTGGCAAGGAGCAGGATATTGTGATTCCGTGGCGCAAAATAAAAAAAATCGGTGCAGATGTCATACTTGTTGAACATCAGACGGTATTTCAAGCAGAACTGAAAGATGAACGGTTTTAAGGTGCATGGCGCAAATATATGATACACTAGACTAAAAATAAAGAGGTTTATAGCATGAAAGAGCCATTTGTTTTAATAAAAGATCAATACATGCTCATTGACAGCTGGAGACAAAAAAATCTCCAGCTCGTAGCGGGCTTCACCACAAAAAATGGGGGAGTCAGTACAGGTGATTTTCAAACATTGAATACCGGTTTTCATGTCGGTGATGAACTTGAAGATGTCCAGGGAAACCGCAGGGTTATAGCCGATAAGCTGATGTTTCCGCTTAATGAATGGATAGGCGCCGAGCAGACACATGAAACGAAAATCCGTCAAGTTACCAGCCATGATGGCGGGAGAGGTGCTGCAGATTATGATTCGGCCTTTAAAGCGACTGACGGATTCTATACGAAGGACAAAAACGCTCTATTGACCCTTTGCTATGCAGACTGCGTGCCCTTATACTTTCTTGCTCCGGCACATGGTATGATTGGGGTGGCACATGCTGGCTGGAAGGGTACCGTTAATGGAATTGCACGAAAAATGGTTGAGGCTTGGCTGAGTGAGGGTATAAAAGCAAATGAGATATTTGCCGTTGTTGGACCGTCAATTTGTTCGAAGTGCTATGTAGTTGATGATTATGTCATGGATTTAGTGCAGAATTTGCTGGTAGATATTGACGAAAAGCCCTATAATTTAATCAGTGAAGGACAATATCAGTTGGACCTTAAGCAACTTAATGCATTGATTCTTCAAAAATCAGGAATTCCACAAAGTCAGATCGACGTTACATCATACTGTACAAGCTGTGATCATGAATTGTTTTTTTCACATCGCCGTGATAACGGGAAGACAGGCAGATTGATGAGCTTTATCGGTTGGAAGGAGGATTTAGAGTAATAGTGAAAGTAGTGGACAATTTAAAAAACATCGAAGAAAAAATAAATAGAGCATGTGAAAATAGTGGAAGGGCCCGTGAAGCGATAAAGTTGATCGCAGTGACGAAATATGTTTCGGTCGAGAGAGCGAATGAAGCATTGGAAGCGGGAATACTCGATTTGGGTGAAAACCGTGACGAAGGGCTTTTGACTAAATATGAAGTGCTCAAGGACAAGCCCACCTGGCATTATATTGGTTCCATGCAAACACGCAAAGTAAAGAATGTCATCGATAAAATTTCGTATATCCATTCATTGGACCGCATTTCTTTGGCAGAAGAAATTCAAAAACGCGCAAAAGAGCCGATAAACTGTTTAGTGCAGGTGAATGTTTCTGGTGAGGAATCAAAACATGGTCTGGATCCTGACGCGACAATGGATTTCATAAAAGGGTTATCCGATTTTGATAAGGTGAATGTTGCAGGATTGATGACGATGGCTCCATTGACCGATGATGAACAGGTTTTGCGGGAATGCTTCCGGAAACTGAAGGGCATCCAGGTTGAAATACAAAATTTAGAGTTGAAGCATGCCCCCTGCACTGAATTGTCCATGGGTATGTCCAATGATTTCATGATTGCCATTGAAGAAGGCGCTACAATGATCAGGATTGGTACAGCACTTGTAGGCGAATAATTTTAAGGAGGTACGCTATAGATGTCGTTCGTATCAAAATTTAAATCTTATTTCGCGCTGGATGATGAGTATGAGTACAGGGATGAAGTGATGGAAGAAGAGGAGGCTGAACCAAAAGTCGTGAAGTCAGCTAAACAGCAGCAGTCAGCTTCTGCAGGGAATAATACAAATCAGAATATCGTAAGTTTGCAAAGCGTACAGAAATCTTCTAAAGTAGTATTATTGGAGCCTCGTGCTTATGCAGAAGCCCAGGAGGTAGCTGACCATTTAAAAAACAGGCGCGCTGTAGTCGTGAACCTTCAACGAATCCAGCATGACCAAGGAAAGCGAATCATTGATTTTCTAAGTGGGACTGTCTATGCAATCAGCGGGGATATCCAAAAAATTGGAACAGATATATTCTTATGTACCCCGGACAACGTCGATGTTTCCGGTAATATTACCGGCTTCGCCGCCGAAGAGGAGTACGAAGAAGCGAGGTGGTAATGGTTAATGGGTTTAGTGCTTCAGGGTTTATATTATTTAATTGAATTTTATTCAATGGCATTAATCGTTTACATATTGATGTCATGGTTCCCCAATGCAAGGGAGACATCGATTGGTCAATTTCTGGAAAAGATTTGCGAACCGTATTTAGAACCGTTCAGAAAGTTCATTCCGCCACTTGGCATGATCGATCTTTCACCTCTTGTTGCTTTGCTGGTACTTAATTTTGCCAGCGGTTATGGAATTAATTACTTACAGACTTTGATAGGATGATCAACAATTAACCTGACATGCATCTTACTACACAGTCGGAAGATTCTCCGCTGTGTAGTTGCAACGCAGAATGAGTTTAATCAATTCCTATGATAAACCATTAATTTAATAACTAAGGAGCATTTATTCAATCATGAGCATTTATCAGCATTTCAGGCCGGAGGAAAAAGATTTTATTGACCAGGCCATGAATTGGATTGATCAGGTTAAAAATTCCTACGCTCCGAAACTATCTGATTTTCTTGATCCGCGTCAGCAGGAAATCCTTACTTCCTTAATGGGGAATGATCCGGATGTGAAACTGCAATTCAATGGCGGGAGCGATTTCGTAGAGCGAAAACGTGTGCTCATTTACCCTGATTATTACTCTCCTGAACCATCGGATTTCAATATCTCCTTATACGATATCTCCTATCCAAAAAAATTTGTAACGCTTGAACATAGGCAAATACTTGGAACCTTGATGTCACTGGGGGTTAAGCGTGAAAAATTTGGTGATATAATAGTGACGGAGGAGCATATTCAATTTATAGCTGCCGAAGAGATGGATTCATATCTCACTGGGAATCTGGAGAAAATAGGTAATGCTTCCGTTTCCATGAAACGGCTTCCGATCGAGAATATCGTCCAAGTTAAGGAAAAATGGGAAGAGCATGTAACCACCGTCAGTTCCCTTAGGCTTGACAGTGTGCTATCGTCCGTCCTGAATATGTCCCGTCAAAAGACGCAGGCCTTGATAACGTCAGGAAAAGTAAAGGTGAATTTCAAGCAAACGGAAAACGTCTCGGAAGAATGCCGTGAAGGTGATACACTTTCCATCAGAGGTTTTGGTAGATGTAAAATAGCTTCCATTGATGGGAAAACCAAGAAGGATAAGTGGAGAATCTCGTTAGGCAGACAAAAATAATTCAATAAAAAGCAGGATTTATAAATTTATTGTCGAATATAGAGTTTTAACATACTAGAGTAGAAACCGTTCTGGAGGTGCCGTAATGCCCTTAACCCCGATAGATATACATAACAAGGAATTTAACAAAGTATTTCGAGGGTATGATGAAGATGAAGTAAATGAATTTCTCGACCAGGTCATTAAAGATTATGAACTGATTTTGAGGGAGAAGAAAGAACTTGAAGATAAACTGAACGAGACTTTTGATCGTTTGGGACATTTTACGACAATTGAGGGTACACTTAACAAGTCGATTATTGTCGCTCAGGAAGCAGCCGAAGAATTAAGGCGCAATGCCCAAAAAGAAGCGAAACTGATCATAAAGGAAGCAGAGAAAAATGCTGACAGGATCGTCAATGAGTCACTTGTGAAAGCAAGGAAAATAGCGATGGATATTGAGGATTTGAAAAAGCAATCGAAAGTATTCCGGACGCGTTTCAAAATGCTTGTCGGTGCACAGCTGGATTTGCTGGACAATGACGATTGGGATCATCTTCTGGATTATGAAGTGGATGCGACTGAAATAGAATTAAATGAGAGAGTGGAAGAGGAAATTTAAACGATTCCTTGACTTTGAACACTTTTTTCGCATATAATTTTTTAACAATACTATTCATTATGAAATTAGACGATGACAGGGAAAGTAAATTCTTCACACACTTATTTTTAGCGAACCGGGGATGGTGAAAGCCCGGAATAAGCGAAGATATTGAAGATCACCCTTGAGTTCTGAGTTGAACCTGCTTGTGCAGTAAGTAAATGAAGCGTTTCATTCACGTTACGAATGCTCGAGAGGTTGGATTCACTATGTGGATCTTTCTAGCCAGGGTGGTACCGCGGGAAGCAAAGCTTTCTCGTCCCTTTTTTAGGGATGAGAGGGCTTTTTATTTTGGCCGGATATCAAGTCATCGGATCGAATGAATTTTTTTAAAAGACGGATGGAGGATTTTATGATGGAATACAAAGATACCTTATTGATGCCTAAAACTGAATTTCCAATGCGGGGGAATTTACCGAAACGTGAACCGGAAATCCAAGAAAAATGGAAAGAAATGAACATCTATAAAAAAGTGCAAGAACAAACGGAAGGACGTCCTTTATTCATTTTGCATGATGGACCTCCATATGCCAACGGCGATATCCATATGGGCCATGCAATGAATAAGGTTTTAAAGGATTTCATTGTCCGATTTAAATCGATGAGCGGTTTTCAAGCACCGTATGTACCTGGCTGGGATACGCATGGGCTTCCAATCGAAACGGCATTGACGAAAAAAGGCGTGAAACGGAAAGAAATGAGCGTTGCCGAATTCAGAAAGCTTTGTGAAGAGTATGCTTATGGTCAGATTGACAATCAACGTGAGCAGTTTAAGAGAATAGGGGTCCGTGGTGATTGGGAAAATCCTTATATCACATTAAAGCCTGAATATGAAGCACAGCAAATCAAGGTATTCGGTGAAATGGCGAAAAAAGGCTACATTTATAAAGGGAAAAAACCTGTTTACTGGTCCCCATCAAGTGAATCAGCGCTAGCCGAAGCTGAAATTGAATATCAAGACAAACGCTCTGCGTCGATCTATGTTGCTTTTGAAGTCACTGATGGCAAAGGCGTAATCGATGAAGGCGTCAAAATCATCATCTGGACGACAACTCCATGGACGATTCCTGCCAATCTTGGTATATCATTGCATCCGCAATTAAATTACGTAGTAGTGGCTGTCGAAAATGAAAAATTCTTACTTGCTGAGGCACTGCTTGAATCGGTAACGGAAACATTAGGGTGGGAAAACCCGTCTATCGAAAAAACGGTAAAAGGTAGCGAGTTGGACCGTGCTGTTGCCAAACATCCTCTTTATGACCGCGAATCTTTAGTGATGTTAGGTGAGCACGTAACGACTGAAGCTGGAACGGGCTGTGTTCATACGGCGCCTGGCCATGGTGAAGATGACTTTATCATTGGGCAAAAATATGGCTTGGACGTACTTTGTCCTGTAGATGAAAAAGGAGTCATGACGGAAGAGGCAGGGGAGTTTGCCGGATTATTTTATGATCAAGCGAATAAACCAATTACCGAAAAATTAACTGAAGCAGGCGCGTTATTGAACTTGACGTTCATTACGCACTCTTACCCACATGACTGGCGGACGAAGAAGCCGACGATCTTCCGTGCAACAGCACAATGGTTCGCGTCAATCAAAGACTTCCGCAGTGAGCTTCTGGAAGCGATTGAAGAAACCAAATGGGTACCGGCTTGGGGCGAAACTCGCCTATTCAATATGGTCCGTGACCGCGGGGATTGGTGTATTTCCCGCCAACGCGCTTGGGGCGTGCCAATTCCAGTGTTTTATGCAGAAAATGGCGAGCCGATCATTACGGATGAAACCATCGACCATATTTCAAACCTATTCCGTGAACACGGTTCAAACATCTGGTTTGAGCGTGAAGCGAAAGAACTTCTGCCTGAAGGCTATACACATGAAGGCAGCCCGAATGGTATCTTCACGAAAGAAACGGATATCATGGACGTATGGTTCGATTCCGGTTCTTCCCATCAAGCGGTACTTGAAGAAAGAGACGACTTGCAGCGTCCTGCTGACCTTTATTTAGAAGGTTCCGATCAATATCGCGGCTGGTTTAACTCATCACTTTCAACAAGTGTTGCGGTTACAGGCAAAGCGCCATATAAAGGTGTACTTAGCCACGGGTTCGCATTGGATGGCGAAGGCCGTAAAATGAGTAAGTCGATTGGGAACGTTGTGTTGCCATCCAAGGTCATGAACCAACTTGGAGCAGATATCTTACGCCTTTGGGTAGCTTCGGTGGATTACCAATCGGATGTCAGGGTTTCCGATCCTATTTTAAAACAAGTTTCGGAAGTTTACCGTAAAATCCGTAATACATTCCGCTTCTTGTTAGGGAACTTGGATGGATTCAATCCAAAAACCGATAAAGTGGCAGTTCAAGAATTGCCTGAAGTCGATCGATACATGCTGGTTAAATTGAATAAACTGATCAAACAGTCGAAGCTAAGTTATGAAAATTATGAGTTTGCTACAATTTATAATATGGTCAATAATTTCTGTACACAGGATTTAAGTTCGTTCTACCTCGATTATGCAAAAGACATTCTTTATTGTGAAGCGCCAAATGGTAAGGAGCGTTTGGCCATTCAAACGGTCCTTTACGAGTCATTGGTCAGCTTAACGAAATTGGTGTCACCGATCCTTTCTCATACAGCTGATGAAGTATGGGCGTTCATTCCGGGTGTAACGGAAGAAAGTGTACAGTTGACATTGATGCCTGAAGAAATTTCAATTGATGATGCTGAAGTCATTGAAGAAAAATGGACGGCGTTCATGGATGTCCGTGATAATGTTCTGAAAGCATTAGAAGAAGCCCGTAACCAGAAGGTCATTGGAAAATCACTGAACGCTAAAGTGATGGTCTATGTTAATGAAGAAACGAAGAACCTGCTTGATGGCATCAAGGAAAGCTTTGAACAGCTATTCATCGTATCTGAATTCGAAATCGCTGGCGATGTGGCAAGTGCCCCAGCAGAAGCGGTTAAACTTGAGGATATAGCGATCCTTGTTACAAAAGCAGAAGGTGAAACGTGTGAACGTTGCTGGAATGTTTCGAAGGAAGTAGGTCAAGTGGAAGAACATCCAACACTTTGCCCGCGTTGTGCTACAGTCGTGAAAGAGCATTACGTGAATCAATAATTCAAAAAAGGAAAGCCGGTCCCTTTATGAAGGGCCCGGCTTTTTTGTGTAAAACCCCCAGAGGGAATTGCCTTTATCCAATCTCCACTATATTCTTCAAGTACCGACAGCAGATTCTGTTTTTCGGATTAGTCATTATTTCTAGTTTATGCTACAATTCAAAAGTGAAGATTTGATTAGTTTGGGGGAAAAAATGTGTTTTATTATTTGATTGCCCTTTTGGTCATAGCTCTCGATCAGCTGACAAAATGGATGATTGTGAAAAAAATGGAGTACGGAGAAAGCATTGAAATTATTGAAAACCTTCTATATATCACCTCGCATCGAAATCGTGGGGCAGCATGGGGAATTCTACAAGGTCAAATGTGGTTTTTCTACATCATCACCATCGCTGTCATTATTGGACTTGTCTATTATATTCAGAAAATGGCGAAGGAAAGCGTTTTGCTTGGAGCTGCACTTGGTCTCATGCTAGGCGGTGCGATTGGTAATTTCATCGATCGTGTTGTTCGTCAGGAAGTGGTGGATTTCGTTCATACCTATATTTTCAGCTACAGTTTCCCGGTATTCAATGTTGCTGATGCTGCGCTTTCAATTGGTGTCGGACTGCTCGTGATTCATATGTTTTTAGAAGAAAAAAACGCTAAGGAGAAAGATAATGGATAAAAGGTTATACAGCATCGATGAAACACTAAAAGGAGTCAGGATTGATAAGGCTCTTTCCACTTTGAATGAGGAATGGTCACGTACTCAGGTCCAGCAATGGATTAAGGATGATCATGTTTTGGTAAACGGCACGGCGATAAAGACGAATTACAAAGCTGTTCCTGGCGATACAATCGAAGTGACGATTCCGGATCTTGAGGAATTGGATGCGGTAGCAGAGGAAATGGATTTGGATATCTATTATGAAGATGCAGATGTACTTGTGGTTAATAAACCGAGCGGTATGGTCGTCCATCCGGCACCTGGACATGTATCCGGCACGCTTGTAAATGGATTGATGGCTCACTGCAAGGATCTTTCTGGAATCAACGGTGTCATGCGGCCTGGAATCGTCCATCGAATCGATAAAGATACATCAGGTCTATTGATGGTTGCCAAAAATGATATGGCACACGAAAAGCTGGTCCAGCAGCTTGTTGACAAAACGGTTACCCGTAAGTATCAAGCTGTAGTTCATGGTGTGATCCCACATGACTTCGGAACGATCGATGCACCGATCGGCCGCGATAAAAAAGATCGCCAAAGCATGACTGTCACAGATTCGAATGCCAAAAATGCTGTCACGCATTTCCGGGTCATCGAACGCTTCAAGGATTTCACTTTAGTGGAATGCCAGCTTGAAACAGGAAGGACACATCAAATTCGTGTTCATATGAAATACATTGGCTTCCCGCTAGCGGGTGATCCGAAATACGGTCCGAAAAAGACCCTGAAATTAGATGGACAAGCATTGCACGCCGGTCTTCTAGGTTTCATTCATCCTCGTACAAATGAGTATATGGAATTCGAAGCTCCGATTCCGGAAGAGTTTGAAAATCTAATTAATCAATTGCGTAGAAGTAAGGATTGACAAATTCGTTTTTCTGATATATTATAATAACAACTTAATAAGAACCTTTAACACAGTTCAGAGAGACTGAGAAGGAAACGGATACGCAAAATGGGATAATTATGCCCATAGCGATAAAATCCTCATGCCTTCTTGGCATGAGGATTTTTTGTTGAAATTGACCTATCAGAAAAATGGAATCGGGGTGGCCGACGTGTTGAATGAGAAAGCCATAGTACTTGATGAGAAGGCCATTAGCAGAGCCTTGACGAGAATTGCCCATGAAATTATTGAGAAAAATAAGGGTATAGAAGATTGCGTCTTAATCGGGATACGTACACGCGGGATTTTCCTCGCAGACCGACTTGCAAAGCGCATCAATCAAATAGAAGGCAAGGAAATAGAACTGGGTGAACTGGATATTACACTTTATCGCGATGACCTTTCGAAAAAGACCAATGATGGGGAACCCATCGTAAAAGGTTCAGACATTCCGGTCAATATCACCGACAAGAAAGTGATTTTAGTGGATGATGTTCTTTTCACAGGCAGAACCGTTAGAGCGGCAATGGATGCTCTGGTGGATTTGGGAAGACCTTCGCAAATTCAGCTTGCCGTATTAGTGGATAGGGGACATAGGGAATTGCCGATTCGAGCGGATTTCGTCGGCAAAAACGTTCCGACTTCCCAATCTGAAAAAATTACCGTTACGTTAACAGAAGTAGATGAAGTAGATCAAGTTACTATATTAGAAAACTAAACAACATGAAAATTTCATATTACCCTTTTAAAGACAGTCCAGAGAGGCTGGCAAAGGGGAGTCAATCGGGAGAGCTATGCTTATGCATAGGCATTCGCCTTCTGAGAAACCCTCTTTGTATACTGCAAAGAGGGTTTTTGCAGTTTTGATGGAATTTTCATGAGGGGGATACGGAAATGGAAGAAACAAAAAGGGATATCGTACTGGATGTCGAGGACGTACCAAAGGCTGGCCAGTGGATTACGTTAAGCATCCAGCATTTGTTCGCCATGTTCGGTGCAACGGTGCTGGTGCCATTCTTGGTAGGGTTAAGCCCGGCGGTAGCGTTGGTTTCAAGCGGGTTGGGCACACTTTCATACTTATTGATAACCAAAGGTCAGATACCAGCTTATCTCGGGTCATCTTTCGCTTTCATTACGCCAATCATCGCTGCAAAGGCATTAGGTGGTCCGGAGGCGGCCATGATCGGCTGTTTTGCAGCAGGGTTCATATATGGGATAGTAGCATTGATTATCCAAAAAGTCGGATTGCGCTGGTTAATGAATATACTTCCTCCGGTTGTGGTAGGCCCGGTCATCATCGTAATCGGATTGAGCCTTGCTGGAACGGCCGTGGACATGGCAATGTATGATCCTCAAGATAAATACAGCGTCACATATATAGTTATAGCGCTGATCACTTTAGCGGTAACCATCATCTGTAACGTGTTCTTTAAAGGATTCATTAACTTAATCCCGATTTTAATGGGAATCATAGTGGGCTACGCCTGTTCGGCTGTTGCAGGAATAATAGATTATGAACCGATCAAGTCAGCACAATGGTGGGAAATGCCTGACTTCATGTTGCCATATGTAACCTATACACCGACCTTCTCATGGGAGGTCATTGCCATCATGGTACCCGTCGCCATCGTAACTTTATCAGAACATATTGGTCACCAGATGGTGCTGAGCAAAGTAGTCGGCAGAAACTTTTTGGAAAAGCCCGGTTTGCATCGCTCGATTTTAGGAGATGGAGCAGGAATCATGATTGGTTCCTTCATCGGTGGTCCGCCGCTGACATCATATGGTGAAAATATTGGGGTCCTGACGATGACAAAGGCGTACAGTGTGTATATCATCGGCGGGGCAGCATTGACTGCAATCATCTTTGGCTTTAACGGTAAGATTTCAGCAGTAATCAGCTCGATACCCAGCGCGGTGATGGGCGGCATTTCCATCTTGCTCTTCGGTATCATCGCATCAAGCGGATTAAGGATGCTGATTGATAACAAGGTCGATTTTGACAAGAAAAGAAACCTGATGATAGCTTCAGTCATCCTGGTGTTAGGAATCGGAGGAGCGTTCGTACAACTATCGGAAACGGTTTCGCTTTCCGGAATGGCACTTTCAGCCATCGTCGGAATCCTTCTTAACTTGATTCTTCCGGACCGGGAAAAAATATCCGGAAATATATTTGAAAAATAAGATACTGCATCAAAAAAATAAATCACCTTTTAAAAGAAGTCCAGAGAGGCTTAAAAGGGTGTTGCTGTAAAGATGAATGAGAACGGGATAAAGAGTAAAACCATTCCGTGTCCTCACAATCTTTATGACCTACACCCTGTCCTTAATGGCGGGGTGTTTTTTATGCCCCGCATCACAAATGTGAAAGGAGCAGGATCGATGAAAAAATTATTGACCATGAAAGAATTGACTTTGACTGAAATTGAAAGAATTTTACATGAGGCAGAGGGTTTTGCCAACGGATCCAGCTGGAATCCAAAACAGCAGACTACAGTTGCCAATCTCTTCTTTGAACCAAGCACACGTACAAAATCAAGCTTTGAAATGGCTGAAAGAAAACTGGGTCTTGAGGTCATTCCTTTTGATGCGGGTACATCATCCGTGTTAAAAGGCGAAACCTTATATGACACTGTTAGAACGTTAGAAGCAATAGGTGTAAATGCCTTGATCATCCGTCATGAACAGGATAATTATTTTGACGAATTGAATGAGAAGATCGGGATTCCAATAATCAATGCAGGGGATGGCTGCGGAAATCACCCAACCCAATCATTACTGGACTTATTGACAATAAAACAAGAGTTTAAAAGTTTCAAAGGTCTGAAGATTGCGATAATCGGTGATGTGATGCATAGTCGGGTTGCAAAATCGAATGCAGAAGCATTAACCCGTTTAGGAGCGAATGTCGTATTTTCGGGTCCTCCTGAATGGTTTGACACAACAAACAGTTTAGGAAGGTATGAAGACATCGATCATGCGGTAGCTACAGCAGATGTGGTCATGCTGCTCAGAATACAGCATGAAAGGCATGTTGAAAAATACGATCAGGAAAATGGAGAGTATCTGGAAAGTTTCGGCCTGACCAAACAACGTGAAAAAAATATGAAACCGGATGCGATCATCATGCATCCTGCACCAATAAACCGCGGTGTTGAAATAGACAGTGATTTAGTCGAATGCAGCCGCTCAAGAATTTTCAAACAAATGGAGAATGGCGTGTTCATTAGAATGGCCGTATTAAAAAATGTGCTTGAACAATCCGAAGGGGGAAACATTCATGAAAACAGTAATCAAAAATGGAGTATTGCTAGATAATCAAAACTCATTCAAAAAAGCGGACATTGAAATGGAAGGCAAGGTTATCACAAAAATCGGCGAGAACTTGGCAACGGAAAATTGTAACGTAGTTGACGCTGAAGGGTTACTTATTACATCAGGATTTGTTGACCTGCATGTCCATCTACGTGAACCGGGCGGTGAACATAAAGAAACAATCGCAAGCGGGACACTTGCAGCGGCAAGAGGCGGTTTCACTACGGTAGCGGCGATGCCGAATACAAGGCCAGTTCCTGATACAGTGGAGAACCTTGAGGCGCTTAACAGGAAGATTGAAGAAACGGCTCATGTCAGGGTACTCCCATATGCATCCATTACGATAAGGGAAGCAGGCAAGGAGCTGACTGACTTTTCTTCATTAAAACAAACGGGTGCTTTCGCCTTTACGGACGATGGCGTAGGAATTCAAGAAGCCGGGATGATGCTGGAAGCGATGAAACGGGCAGCCGCTCAAGATATGGCCATAGTTGCTCATTGTGAAGACAATAGCTTAATCAATAAAGGCTCCGTCCATGAAGGAAGATTCTCAAAAGAACAGGGGATCAATGGAATTCCGTCCGTATGTGAAGCTGTACATATTGCCCGGGATATCCTTCTTGCCGAAGCGGCGGACTGCCATTATCACGTGTGCCATATATCTACTAAGGAATCGGTAAGGACGGTAAGGGATGCAAAACGTGCAGGTATCCGAGTTACAGCCGAAGTTACACCGCATCACTTATTATTGTGTGAAGATGATATACCGGGACTTGATACGAATTATAAAATGAACCCGCCATTAAGGGGCCGTGAAGATCGGGACGCGTTGATTGAAGGACTGCTTGACGGAACCATCGATTTTATAGCAACAGACCATGCCCCGCATGCGGCAGAGGAAAAGGCACAGGGGATGCAGCTGGCTCCTTTCGGAATAGTAGGATTGGAAACGGCCTTCCCACTGCTTTACACCGAATTGGTTAAAAAGGGCGTCATAACATTAAAGCAATTGATCGATTTCATGACAATTAAACCATCTGAAAGTTTCTCCCTTCCTTATGGAGAGCTAAAAGAAGGTGCTACGGCGGATATCGTGCTCATCGATTTGGAAACGGAAAGAGAAATCAATGCTGAAGAGTTTGCTTCAAAAGGGAAAAATACACCTTTTAATGAAAAGAAATGTTATGGCTGGCCAGTCATGACGATTGCAGAAGGAAAAATAGCTTGGGAAAAAGGACGTGTTCAAGGATGAAAAGACAGCTAATTTTAGAAGATGGGACAGTATTCCTTGGGGAAGCATTTGGAGGGGACGTAGAAAAAATAGGTGAAGTCGTTTTTAACACAGGAATGACGGGATACCAAGAGATTCTATCCGATCCATCGTATTGCGGTCAAATCGTTACACTTACGTATCCATTAATCGGGAACTACGGGATAAACCGGGATGACTTTGAATCCATCAATCCAGCCATAGCAGGATTCGTCGTTAAGGAAACAGCAGAACTTCCTTCCAACTGGCGAAACCAATTATCACTAGATGAATATCTGAAAATGAAGAACATACCTGGAATAAGCGGAATAGATACGAGAAAGCTGACAAGAATCATCAGGAAATCAGGTGCACTTAAAGGGGCGCTTTGCAATATCAATAAAGATGCAAATGAAGTGGTTTCCCAATTGAAAGCAACGGTGATTCCTTCTAATCAGGTAAAACAGGTTTCAACAAAAGCACCTTATTCCAGCCCGGGCAGAGGCCCGCGGGTAGTTCTTGTAGACTACGGCATGAAGCACGGGATTTTACGTGAGTTGACGAAGCGCGGCTGTGATGTCGTGGTTGTGCCTTATAACGTCACGGCCGAAGAAGTGATGCAATATCATCCGGATGGCGTGATGCTTTCAAACGGTCCTGGAGATCCGAAAAGTGTTCATGAGACGCTCGAAATGATCCGTACAATCCAAACGCAAGTGCCGTTATTCGGAATCTGTTTAGGACATCAATTATTCGCACTTGCAAACGGGGCGGATACAGCAAAATTAAAATTCGGCCATCGAGGTTCGAATCATCCGGTTAGGGACCTTCGTACCGGAAAAGTATCCATCACATCTCAAAATCATGGATATACAGTTGAAGAGCTTTCCATAGAAAGTACAGATCTTATTGTGACACATACAGCATTGAATGACGATACGATTGAAGGTCTGCGCCATAAAAAGTATCCGGCTTTCACCGTACAATATCACCCGGAAGCATCACCAGGTCCGGAAGATGCCAACTACTTATTCAATGAATTCTTACCAATGATTGAAGCTGCAACCAACAAGGGGGAAAAAACATGCCAAAACGCACTGATATAAAAAGCATCCTAGTAATTGGTTCCGGTCCGATCGTCATCGGACAGGCCGCCGAGTTCGATTATGCAGGAACCCAAGCGTGTATAGCCTTAAAAGAAGAAGGTTATCGAGTGATCCTGATTAACTCTAACCCTGCTACAATCATGACAGACACTGAAATGGCTGACGCGGTTTATATCGAACCGATCACATTGGAATTTGTCAGCAAAATCATTCGTAAAGAGCGCCCGGATGCACTGTTACCTACCTTGGGCGGACAGACTGGCTTGAACATGGCCGTTGAGCTTGCCGAATCAGGAATCCTGGAGGAATGCAATGTCCAGATTCTTGGTACCAAACTTTCGGCTATCCAACAAGCGGAAGACCGTGACCTTTTCCGTACGCTAATGAACGATCTTGGGGAACCAGTGCCTGACAGCGACATTATTCATAACTTGGAAGAAGCTTATACATTCGTTGAACGAGTCGGCTATCCGGTCATTGTTCGTCCAGCCTTCACGCTTGGCGGAACAGGCGGTGGGATTTGTGATAACGAAGAGCAGCTTATCGAGATCGTTGAGGGTGGCCTGAAAAGCAGTCCGGTTCACCAATGTCTGCTTGAGAAGAGCATTGCCGGTTTCAAAGAAGTGGAATATGAAGTGATGCGTGATTCCAATGATAATGCAATAGTCGTTTGTAATATGGAAAACTTCGATCCTGTCGGTGTCCATACAGGCGATTCAATAGTTGCGGCACCAAGCCAAACATTAAGTGACAGAGAGTATCAAATGCTTCGAAATACGTCTTTGAAGATTATCCGGGCCTTGAAAATTGAAGGTGGATGTAATGTTCAGCTTGCGCTAGACCCAAACAGCTATCAATATTATGTCATTGAAGTGAACCCAAGGGTCAGCCGTTCTTCGGCACTTGCTTCAAAAGCTACTGGGTATCCAATTGCAAAGCTAGCAGCAAAGATAGCCGTTGGTTTGACGCTAGATGAAATGATGAACCCTGTCACAGGCAAAACCTATGCCAGCTTTGAACCGGCACTGGACTATGTCGTTACGAAAATTCCGCGCTGGCCTTTCGATAAGTTCGAAAGCGCCAACCGTAGACTTGGGACCCAAATGAAGGCGACCGGAGAAGTCATGGCAATTGGCCGTACATTCGAGGAATCCATCTTAAAAGCTGTCCGTTCCCTTGAAGCGGGTATATACCATCTTAACTTGAATGACGAGTTTGAGGATGAAAAAATAGAGAAACGGATCCGAAAAGCCGGAGATGAACGGTTATTCTATATCGGTGAAGCTATAAGAAGGGGCAAAACGATCGAAACCATTCATGAATGGAGCCAGATCGATTTATTCTTCTTGCATAAGTTGAAAAAGATAATCGACTTTGAAAAGCAGCTTAAAGAACATTCATTTGATTGTGAAGTATTGCAAAAGGCTAAAGAACTAGGGTTTTCTGACAAAACGATCGCGGAAATATGGGAAGTTCCCGAAATTGACGTCTATGAGTACCGGAAACAGCAAGGAATCATCCCTGTTTACAAAATGGTTGATACATGTGCTGCCGAATTCGAATCGGAAACACCGTATTTTTATGGGACATATGAAGATGAGAATGAATCCATCGTTACCGACAAGAAAAGTGTCATTGTTCTGGGATCAGGTCCAATTCGGATCGGGCAAGGAGTAGAGTTTGATTATGCGACCGTACATTCGGTATGGGCCATTAAAGAAGCGGGATATGAAGCGATCATCATCAACAACAATCCCGAAACAGTTTCGACGGATTTCAGTATCTCCGACAAACTTTATTTCGAACCATTGACTATTGAAGATGTCATGCATGTCATCGATTTGGAAAAACCGGAAGGGGTCATCGTCCAGTTTGGCGGACAGACAGCAATCAACCTTGCAGATGGACTAGTTGAAAGAGGAGTGAAAATCCTAGGTACTTCACTTGAAGACCTGGATAGGGCGGAAAATCGCAATAAATTTGAAAAAGCACTTAAGGATTTAGGCATTCCGCAGCCAAAGGGTAAAACCGCAACATCGGTTGATGAAGCGATCGTCATCGCTGAAGATATTGGTTACCCTGTTTTAGTAAGGCCATCGTATGTTCTCGGAGGAAGAGCGATGGAAATCGTCTATAAACAAGAAGAATTGCTGCATTACATGAAAAATGCCGTGAAAATAAATCCGGACCATCCTGTCCTGATAGACCGCTACTTAACGGGTAAGGAAATCGAAGTCGATGGTATTTCCGATGGTGAAACGGTCGTTATCCCTGGAATCATGGAGCATATCGAACGTGCCGGCGTCCATTCAGGTGATTCGATTGCAGTTTATCCGCCGCAAAATTTAACGGAAAAACAAAAAGAAGTAATCATCGACTATACGACCCGATTGGCAAAAGGATTGAATATAATTGGTCTTTTGAACATTCAATATGTCATCAGCAACGAAGAAGTGTATGTAATTGAAGTAAATCCACGTTCGAGCCGGACCGTTCCATTCTTAAGTAAAATTACGAATGTGCCGATGGCTAACTTAGCCACGAAGGTCATCTTGGGCCACACACTAGAAAGCCAAGGTTACAAATCTGGGTTAGTGCCAGAACAAACTGGGGTCTTTGTGAAAGTTCCGGTCTTCTCTTTTGCAAAATTAAGAGGCGTGGACATTTCTCTCGGACCTGAAATGAAATCGACTGGTGAAGTAATGGGGAAAGATAGCACCCTTGAAAAGGCTTTATATAAAGGATTGGTTGCTTCCGGCTTCAAAATTAAGGGGCATGGTTCGGTGTTATTGACGATATCGGATAAAGATAAGCAAGAAGCGCTACTTTTAGCAAGACGTTTCCACAATATCGGTTTCAAGCTGATAGCCACCAGCGGAACTGCGGCCCTATTGCAGCAATCGGGCATCCCGACTGCGATTGTCGGTAAAATTGGCGAAGAAGGTACAAACCTGCTGGATGTTATCCGGAACGGGGAAGCGCAATTTGTCATAAATACTTTGACAAAAGGCAAGCAGCCGGCCCGGGATGGTTTCAGAATCCGACGTGAATCGGTTGAAAATGGAGTGACATGCTTAACATCACTTGATACGGCAGAAGCTATTTTAAGAGTGATAGAATCCATGACCTTCTCGGCAGAAGCAATGGGAAAAACGGAAAAAAGTCGTGAGGTGAGCTATATATGATCAAGAAGGAACGAATGAAGGTGTTAAATCATAAGGAGCTGGCCCCATCCATCTTTGAACTTACTCTGCAAGGTGAATTAGTTTCAGAGATGAAGCAACCAGGCCAGTTTGTCCAGGTCAAGACTACAGAAGGCACTGAGCCATTGTTAAGACGCCCGATTTCAATTTCTTCTTACAACAGCAGTGAAAAACAGTTCACGATGATATACCGGGCTGAAGGGAAAGGAACGACGCTGTTATCACAGCGTAAAGAGGCGGAAGCGGTCGATATTCTTGGACCCCTTGGCAACGGATTTCCCGTTCATGAGGCCAAAAAGGGAGAAACGGCATTATTGGTTGGCGGCGGGATTGGTGTCCCGCCCCTGTATCAACTATCACAGATGTTGGTTGCGAAAGGTGTAAAGGTAATCCATGTATTGGGCTTCCAGACCAAGTCCGCCATCTTTTACGAAAAAGAATTCAGTGAATTGGGTGATACCCATATAGCCACGGTGGATGGTTCATATGGGACAAGAGGATTTGTTACGACTGTAATAGACAACCTGGAGCAAGAATTTGCAACGATCTTTTCCTGCGGGCCTACACCAATGTTAAGAGCGTTGGAAGCGGGCTATCGTGAGAAAAAGCTTTACCTGTCCCTCGAGGAAAGGATGGGCTGCGGCATCGGTGCATGCTTTGCCTGCGTGTGTCATACAGGGGATGATCCCACTGGTTTCAGTTATAAAAAGGTATGCAGCGATGGACCCGTATTCCGGGCAGGAGAGGTGGTACTATGAGCAGGCTTTCAGTTGAATTACCAGGATTACATTTGAAAAATCCAGTCATGCCAGCATCTGGATGCTTTGGATTCGGCCGTGAATACAGTCAATTTTTCGACTTGGATATTCTTGGGGCGATCATGATCAAAGCGACCACCCCTGAGCCGAGGTTCGGTAACCCTACTCCGCGTGTTGCGGAAACCTCTTCG
The DNA here is from genome assembly GCF_040250305.1 of Peribacillus frigoritolerans. NCBI lineage: Bacteria > Bacillati > Bacillota > Bacilli > Caryophanales > Bacillaceae > Peribacillus > Peribacillus frigoritolerans. The sequence goes on from NZ_CP158190.1 coordinate 1,726,680, forward strand.
GGAATGTTGAACGCCATCGGTCTGCAGAATCCAGGTTTAGAAAAGGTCATCAGTGAAGAACTGGCCTGGCTAGGTGGGTATGATGTTCCCATCATCGCCAACGTTGCAGGTTCTCAAATAGCAGACTATGTAAAGGTTGCCAGGGAAATAAGCAAGGTCGGGAATGTAAAAGCACTTGAATTGAATATCTCTTGTCCGAATGTAAAAGAAGGAGGCATAGCTTTCGGTACGGTACCGGAAGTTGCCAAAGAAGTAACCAAGGCGGTCAAGGAAGTATCTTCCGTTCCTGTATATGTGAAGCTTTCACCGAATGTCAGTGATATTGTGGAAATGGCCAAAGCTGTAGAAGAAGGCGGGGCCGACGGGCTGACAATGATAAATACATTAGTCGGCATGCGGTTGGATTTAAAGACTGGTAAACCGATTCTTTCGAACAGAACGGGAGGTTTATCTGGCCCTGCAATAAAACCTGTTGCGCTCCGGATGATTTATGAGGTAAGCCAGCAAGTGTCGATTCCAATAATCGGAATGGGCGGCATCGCTACAGCGGAAGACGTCATTGAATTTTTCTATGCGGGTGCCAGTGCTGTTGCGGTGGGAACCGCGAACTTCGTGGATCCCTTTGTATGCCCGACCATCATTGAAGAATTACCGAAATTGTTGGATGAGCTGGGATTTGACCATATTTCAGAATGTACCGGAAGGAGCTGGAAGCAGAATGAAACAGTCACTAATTATCGCTCTTGATTTCCCTGACTTCATTAAAACGGAGAAATTCCTAAAACAGTTCCACTCGGAAAAACTGGCTGTAAAAGTGGGGATGGAATTATTTTATCAGAATGGACCATCAATAATCTCTTTCGTAAAAGAGCAAGGCCACGATGTGTTTTTGGACTTGAAGCTTCATGATATTCCGAATACGGTCAAAATGGCCATGACAGGATTGGCAACTTTAGGTGCCGACATGGTCAATGTACATGCGGCGGGTGGCCAAAAGATGATGGAAGCAGCCATCGAAGGCCTGGATAAGGGAACTTCCGCTGGTAAAAAGCGTCCATTATGCATAGGGGTTACCCAACTGACGAGCACGTCACAAGAACAAATGAATGTTGAGCAAAACATTGCCGGATCTCTGGAGGATTCGGTCCTCCATTATGCAAAACTTACTAAACAGGCAGGTTTGGATGGCGTCGTCTGTTCCACCCATGAAGTAAAGAACATACATGAACGCATCGGTCATGAATTTTTAACGGTCACACCTGGAATCCGAAATGCAGGAGGACAGACGCATGATCAAAAGAGAATTGCCACGCCTGAACAGGCTAGGGAATTTGGAGCGGATGCCATCGTTGTAGGAAGAGCCATAACGGGGGCGGAAGATCCATTAAGGGCGTATTTGGATATGAAAGCAGCTTGGGAGGGAATATCATGTTAAATAATAAGATAGCTGAACATCTTTTGGAAATAAAAGCAGTGTACCTACAGCCGAATGACCCATTTACTTGGGCATCTGGAATTCAATCACCCATTTATTGTGACAACCGCTTAACCCTTTCATACCCAGAGGTTCGCAATGAAATAGCGGAAGGATTGAAAGGATTGATTGAACAGCACTTCCCTGAGGCTGAACTGATTGCAGGCACAGCAACTGCCGGCATTCCGCATGCAGCTTGGGTGAGTGAAAAATTAAATGCACCGATGTGCTATGTTCGATCCAAAGCCAAGGAGCACGGAAAGGGCAATCAAATCGAAGGCCGCGCCGTTCCAGGACAAAAAGTGGTGGTTGTGGAAGACTTGATTTCAACCGGCGGAAGTGTAATTACTGCTGTTAACGCGCTGAAGGAAGCAGGATGTGATGTTCTAGGAGTCGTTTCGATCTTTACTTATGAATTGGAAAAGGGAAAAGAAAAATTCGATGCTGAGGGCATTATTAACCATTCGTTGAGTGACTACTCGACTTTAATAAAAGTCGCTAATGAAAAAGGGTACATCACGGAAGATGAATTGGAAAAGCTAAAAAAATGGCGGGAGAATCCTGCTGATACAGCTTGGATTTCAGCATGAAAATAGAGGTGGCCCAATCACGGAGGATTGGGCCGCCTCTATTTTTTTACTCCTTTACCGCTTCCTTTAAGCGTATGACGGTATCGGCATCAGGTGTAATATATACGGTCTGCTGCTGCTCATAGATCACGAACCCGGGCTTGGAACCATTCGGTTTCTTAACATGGCGAACTTGTGTGAAGTCAACGGGCACTGAGCTCGATTGCTTAGCTTTACTGAAGAAAGCTGCTAATACGGCTGCCTCTTTTATCGTTTCTTCACTTGGCGCTTCATTTCGAATCACAACATGTGAGCCAGGTATATCTTTGGTATGAAGCCATATTTCATCACGGCGTGCAAACTTATTGGTTAGGTAATCATTTTGTTTATTATTCTTTCCGACAAAAATGAGATCTCCATCTGTAGCATAATATGTTTCAAGCTGCGGTTTTGCATTTGCAGGTTTTTTCATGCCTTTTTTCTTTTTTTGCCGAATGTATCCTTCTTCCTGAAGTTCTTCGCGAATCTCCTCTATATCTCTGGGTGACGCTGATTGAAGCTGCTGATGCAAGGCTTCAAAGTAGGCCAATTCCAATTTTGTTTTTTCGATTTGTTCCTGGACGACTCCGACTGCATTTTTGGACTTTTGGTATCTGGAGAAGTACTTTTGTGCATTATCTGATGGATTTTTTAAAGGGTCAAGCGGGATGGTGACCATACTTTGATCTTCATCATAATAATTGACGACTTCTATTTCCTTCATGCCTTTTTTCATTTGATATAGATTAGCTGTAAGCAGCTCACCGAACAACTGATACTGTTCCCCGCGTTCCGTATCTTTTAATGTACGTTCGAGCTTCCCGATTTTTTTTGAGTTCTTTTCGATTTCATTCGTAATGAAACGTTCTACATCCTGGCTCTTTTGCTTAACCCGATCTCTTTCTGCCTTTCCGAAGTAATAGCGGTCGAGCATCTCGCTCAATGAAGAAAACGTACGTTGATTGCCAGTCAGATGCTGTAGTGAAAGCATATAAAAAACTTCTTTATTTCCATCTTGTTTGATCGTGGCGGCATACTTCTGCTCCGAGATTTCCTGGATAATACTTAAAAATGCTGAAGGAAGGGTCGTGCTGTTGGCAAGTCCAGCCCGGTAGACGGCTTCCTTTGCAACTAATGGCGAAACTCCGGAAAAATTGGCAACAAGCTGTCGATCCAGCTTTCCTGCATTGAAGTCGATATTCTTCCTGATATTGTCCTCGGTAGCATCGAAGGGATTATTCTTTTCTTGTGCGGGTGGAGCCTTATATTCCTGGCCGGGCAATATCGCCCGATAACTGTTTACTGCATGTGAAACATGCTTAATGCTGTCCAAAATCATATTCCGTTCTTTATCGACTAAAACAATGTTGCTGTGACGCCCCATGATTTCGATGATTAACTGCTTTTGGGAGACATCACCAAGCTCATTGCGGCCCTTCACTTCAAAAATGATCATCCTATCAAGTTCATATTGATAAATATTTTCTATCGTGTAGCCTTCGAGGTGCTTCCTAAGAAGCATGCAGAACATGGGTGCTTCTTTGGGATTTTCATAGCTTTCCTCGGTCATTTGCACCCTCGAATAACTTGGGTGGGCTGACAATAAGAGCTTATGGTTCTTACCTCCAGCACGAATAACCAGTATTACTTCATTTTTATAAGGCTGATGTACCTTATTGATTCGTCCACCTTTTAATATAGAAGCGATTTCTTCCGTCATCGCTTTCGTAAATAATCCATCAAATGACATTCTATTTTTACTTCCTTTACATAAGATTTTCTAAGATACTCATTTTGCTAGGCGTTATCAGTGCATCAGGACTCCCCATTTTAGCTAATCACAAATTTAACCGAACTGGGTGAAAAGCTGAAGCTGCCGTTCGGGAATATTGAATGGATGCTATTTTTATAGGTTCCTGAGACTAATCCTAAATTTGACCATCCATCATGATTAGCTCTCGTTCATTCATTATATTATCCGCATCGTTCTTCTTTGCGCAATTCTGTTTAATTATAGCATTATTTTGGACGAGTCTGAATAATCATGGAAGAAGAGCAGGTTGTTTTATGTATCGGTAAGCAGGCAGGTGTTGGATGGGTAAAGCAAAAAGCGCCTGTTGAGATGTATACAGGAGCCTATTTCATTCTATTCAAAGGGATGTGTGATACTTGATGGAGTTCAAGGAAATGAATAATCAAGAAATGGAGAAAGCGCTTCAAACAAACGTTACACACGGTTTGGACGATGATGAAGTAAAGGACAGGCTGCGAAAGCATGGCTTTAACGAATTGAAGGAAGGAGAAAAACAGTCTGCCATTCTTTTATTCTTCGCCCAATTCAAAGATTTCATGGTCATAGTTTTACTTGCCGCGACATTGGTCTCCGGGATATTGGGTGAATATATCGATGCGATTGCCATCATGGCGATTGTTTTTTTGAATGGATTACTTGGTTTTTTTCAAGAACGGAAGGCAGAAAAATCCTTGGATGCCCTAAAGGAAATGGCCGCGCCGCAAGTTAACGTGCTTCGTGGGGGACAGTGGTTGAAAATCCCATCGAAAGAAGTCGTTGTGGGGGATATCCTGAAGTTTTCGAGCGGTGACCGAATTGGTGCCGATTTACGGATCGTCGACCATTCAAGCCTTGAAATAGAAGAGTCGGCACTTACTGGCGAGTCACTCCCGGCCGTTAAATGTTCCGATCCATTGATGAATGAAGTCGAAGGTATCGGTGATCAGGAAAATATGGCTTTTATGGGAACGATGGTGACAAGAGGAAATGGAGTCGGAATCGTAACCGCTACAGGTATGGATACGGCGATGGGCAAGATTGCGGATCTCCTGCAGACTGCAGAAACAAAAGAAACACCGCTACAGCGGAGGTTGGAGCAGCTAGGCAAAATTTTGATCGTCACGGCTTTAATATTAACTGTAATCGTGGTCCTGACTGGTGTCATTCAAGGGCATGACCTTTATACGATGTTTTTGGCCGGGGTATCATTGGCTGTTGCGGCGATTCCCGAAGGCTTGCCAGCCATTGTGACTGTAGCCTTGTCTTTAGGCGTTCAGCGAATGATCAAACAAAAAGCGATTGTCCGCAAACTTCCTGCCGTAGAAACGCTAGGCTGCGCAACGGTGATTTGCTCAGATAAGACAGGAACACTGACCCAAAACAAAATGACGGTGACGAAGGTTTGGAGTGGAGGGAAAATTTGGGATGTCAGCGGTACTGGTTATAAACCTGTCGGAGAGTTTTCTTTAGAGGGAGTTTCCGTTGCCCCGAGAAACCATAATGCATTGCTGCAAATAATTACATTTGGCATGCTCTGTAACAAGGCTGAGTTAAAGGAGAATGGTAAACAATATATTTTAGACGGTGATCCGACAGAAGGGGCGATGTTGGTTGCGGCAATGAAAGCGGGATTGACGAGGGAACACCTGTCTAAGAGGTTTACGATAGTCAAGGAGTTTCCGTTTGACTCGAGCCGCAAAATGATGAGTGTCATAGTGAAGGATGATAAAGATAATCATTTTGTAATCGCAAAAGGGGCCCCTGACGTATTGATCGCCCAGTCCGATACGATTCTTTGGGAAGGAAGGTCGGAAATATTAAATCGGGAGAGTAAGGAAAGGGTACAGCAGGACATGAATGAGCTTGCCTCGCAGGCACTTAGAATGATTGCTGTTGGTTATAAACCCCTTTCAAAAGGAACGATTTTGCTTCAAGAAACCGAAGCTGAGCGCAATTTGACTTTCATGGGACTGCAGGGCATGATCGATCCCCCGCGTCCGGAGGTGAAGCAGGCAGTTAAGGAATGCCGGGATGCCGGGATCAAAACTGTCATGATTACTGGCGACCATGTAATAACCGCAAAGGCAATAGCTAAAGAACTTGGTATTTTAAAAGGAAAAGACCGTGTACTTGAAGGACGGCAATTGGCGGACATGGATGTCGGGGAACTTGAGGAAGTTGTTGAAAGTGTTTCGGTATTTGCCCGCGTTTCCCCGGAACATAAGTTGAAAATCGTAAAAGCCTTGCAAAATAAAGGACATGTCGTTGCAATGACAGGGGATGGAGTCAATGATGCCCCTGCAATAAAATCAGCGGACATTGGTATATCCATGGGCATCACGGGTACTGATGTCGCGAAGGAAGCTTCTTCCTTGATATTGGTTGATGATAATTTTGCCACAATTAAATCGGCCATCAAAGAAGGCAGGAATATTTATGAAAACATCAGGAAGTTCATCCGTTATCTGCTTGCTTCCAATGTGGGGGAGATCTTGGTCATGTTTTTTGCGATGCTATGTGCCTTGCCTTTACCTTTGATACCAATCCAGATCTTATTCGTGAACCTTGTAACTGACGGACTGCCCGCGATGGCGTTGGGCCTGGATGCCGCCGAAGAAGATGTAATGAAAAGAAATCCAAGAAATGCCAATGAAGGTGTTTTTGGAAGAGGGCTTGGCTGGAAGATCATCTCACGCGGTTTTCTGATCGGGGTTTCTACATTGATCGCATTTTATGTTGTATATCGTGCAAATCCGGAAAACCTTGCTTATGCACAAACGATTGCTTTCGCTACCTTGGTACTGGCTCAGCTTATACATGTATTCGATTGCCGAAGTGAACGTTCGATCTTCTCGAGAAATCCATTCGGCAACCTTTATCTAGTGGGGGCGGTATTATCTTCCCTATTATTGATGGTAGCCGTCATGTATGTGCAGCCTTTACAAACAATCTTTCATACGGTACCGATTTCGGGAAGGGATTGGCTATTAGTAATAGGAATGGCATCCATTCCAACTTTTTTACTGGCTGGAACCTTTTTAGCAAGAAAAGCACAATGATATATGATATAATCTTTAAGGTGGTAGAGTCTTGCTCTATTGCCTTTTTATTTTTGTAGTATTTTATTTGTGAGCTAAAGTTTTCGTGCTGTAGCTAATATATAATGAATGTTAAAGGCTAAATTACTACATTATGTTTGATAGGATGTGGAACCATGGTTACCAGTATGACGGGCTATGGAAGAGAAGAAGCGGAAAACGAACAGGTCAAGGTTTTTGCTGAAATTAAGACCGTGAACCATCGTTTTTGTGAATATACGATTCGAATGCCGCGCCAGCTTTTGGTTTTGGAAGAAAAGGTGAAGAAGAAGGCGAATCAATACATAAGAAGGGGACGGGTGGAAATCTTCATTACAGTTGAAGGTGAGAGCCTGGTTTCCAAAAAGGTGAAGATCGATTGGGATCTTGCTGATCAGTATGTGGGATTGATGGAAGATGTCAAGGGAAAATACAATCTGGAAAGTTCCATTACATTACAGGATATGCTGCAACTTGAATCGATTTTCATAACCGAGGAAGTACCTGCGGTTCCTGCCGATTTGGAATCCCTGTTATTGAAGGCTGTCACGGGAGCATTGGAAAATCTGAAAAAAATGCGGAATCTGGAAGGTCAGGAACTGGCCTTGGACATGAAACGCCAGCTTGAAAAGTTTGGTGAGATTGTAGCAGGTGTCAAAATTCATGCACCTTCAGTCGTCGAAAAATATAAAGCCCGCTTGGAAATCAAACTGGCAGAGTTGACTGAAGGATTGATCGAAGACAGCCGCATTGTGACAGAAGCGGCCATTTTTGCTGATAAATGTGATATAAATGAAGAACTGACCAGACTCGATAGCCATGTACAGCAATTTTCAAGGACGCTTACCCATAGTGAACCAATTGGAAGGAAACTCGACTTCCTTGTCCAGGAAATGAATAGGGAAGTCAATACGATTGGATCAAAGGCAAATGATTCAGCCATTACCAAAGAAGTGGTGGAAATGAAAAGTCTGCTTGAAAAATTAAAGGAACAGGTTCAAAATATCGAGTAGTCGGTTTATGATGAACCTAACAAGGTGACAATAGATATGAATGGGGGACAAAAATGTCAATTAAGCTCATTAATATTGGTTTTGGGAATATCGTTTCCGCAAACCGGATCGTATCCATCGTGAGCCCTGAATCGGCTCCGATCAAAAGGATCATCCAAGATGCCCGGGACCGCGGATCCTTAATAGATGCTACATATGGTAGAAGGACTAGGGCCGTTATAATTACAGACAGCGACCATGTTATCTTATCTGCCGTTCAACCGGAAACGGTTGCCGCACGGCTTCAAGATAGAGATGACAGCGTAGAAGAGGGGTAACTGAAACAATATGAGAGAAAAAGGTTTATTAATCGTTTTGTCCGGTCCATCCGGCGTTGGTAAAGGAACTGTAAGAAAGGCGATTTTTTCTCAGCCAGGAACGGCATTCGAATATTCGATTTCGATGACCACACGGCTGCCTCGCCATGGTGAAGTGGACGGAGTGGACTATTTCTTCAAAAAACGCGAGGAATTCGAAGCACTGATCGAAGAAGGCAAATTGCTGGAATATGCTGAGTTCGTCGGTAATTATTATGGAACACCCGTGGATTATGTCCGTGAAACAATCGATTCCGGAAAAGATGTATTTCTGGAAATTGAAGTTCAAGGAGCTAAACAGGTCCGGGAGAAATTCCCTGAAGGACTTTTCATTTTCCTTGCTCCTCCGAGTTTGACCGAACTCGAAAGCCGCATCGTTACTCGCGGAACCGAGACGGAGGAAGCGATAAAAGGACGGATGAAAGTGGCCAAGGAAGAAATAGAACTTATGGATCTGTATGATTATGTTGTTGAAAATGATCATGTGGATGCCGCATGTGCTAGAATTAATGCAATTGTAATAGCCGAGCATTGCCGTCGGGAAAGAGTTGCTGTTCTATATAAAAAAATGTTGGAGGCGGAATAAATTATGTTATATCCATCAATTGATTCTCTATTACTTAAAATCGATTCAAAATACTCACTTGTATCAGTGGCAGCTAAGCGTGCCAGGGAAATGCAAATTAAAGATAATTGCCTCGTAACGAAACCGGTTTCCCATAAATCAGTAGGGCGTGCCCTTGAAGAGATTCATTCCGGTAAATTGACTTACGATAATTCTTACGAGGAAAACTAAAAGAACACATAGCTTGACCTATCGGGCCTGACACCCTAAAGCAAACAGGAGCGTTACATTTGGAAAGTGCTTCCTTCCTGCGGCCAAGGTGTCAGGCCTGTTTGTTTTGGTTTTAAAAAGTCCGGAAGTCATTGATGAAAGCAGGCAGAGATATGGAATGTTTAGGGAAATTCATATGGTATGCGCATTTTCAAATGAAATTTTTTCGGTTTTCCGTCATAATTAGAAGAAAATAGAATGTATAGTTAGGGGAAATTTGCATGCTTATCGATAAAAAAGTACTTCTTTGTGTCACCGGCGGGATTGCTGTATATAAGGCTGCTGCCCTGACAAGTAAATTAACTCAGGAAGGTGCACATGTTAAAGTGATCATGAGTGAATCGGCACGTAAATTCGTGACGCCGCTCACCTTTCAAGCACTTTCGAGAAATGATGTGTATACAGATACTTTTGATGAGAAGGATTCATCAGTCATTGCCCACATCGACTTGGCTGATTGGCCTGATATCATCCTGTTGGCTCCAGCTACAGCCAATGTCATCGGTAAGGTAGCCAATGGAATCGCGGATGATATGATTACGACCACACTTCTGGCAACGGAAGCGCCTGTCTGGGTTGCGCCGGCAATGAACGTGCACATGTACGCCCACCCAGCGGTTCAAAAAAATATGGAGACACTTCGGTCGTTTGGATATCAATTCATTGAACCGGGTGAAGGGTATTTGGCCTGCGGTTATGTAGGGAAAGGGCGATTGGAGGAACCGGAAACAATCGTAGAACATCTTAATCGATATTTCGATGAACGCAAATCACACCAACAGCCTCTTAAAGGAAAGAAATATTTGATAACGGCAGGACCGACTCGTGAAGCAATCGATCCCGTGCGTTACATGACGAATCATTCCAGCGGCAAAATGGGCTATGCCCTAGCCGAAAAGGCAATCGAAATGGGCGCTGAGGTGACATTGATCACTGGCCCAGTGAATTTGACACCACCTTCCAAGGCCAAAGTAATACCAGTGGTATCAGCAGCAGATATGTATGATGCGGTATTCGATCAGTTCGATTCCAGTGACGTCGTAATCATGACAGCTGCAGTGGCGGACTATAAACCGAAGATTTATCATGCTCAAAAGATGAAAAAGCAGCCAGGGGAAAATGTGATTGAATTTGAACGGACAAAGGATATCCTCATGGAACTCGGTGAAAATAAAACCCATCAGTTCTTGGTAGGCTTTGCGGCTGAAACGAACAATGTTGAAGAATACGCAAGAGGGAAATTAGCCAAAAAGAATGCAGATATGATCGTTGCCAATAATGTTACCGCCCCAGGGGCAGGATTTGGAACGGATACGAACATCGTGACTATTTACGATAAAGATGGAAGTGCGACCGAACTTCCAAAAATGAGTAAAGCGGATATAGCTAAAAGCATCCTGGCAGAAGTATCTCGCATGCAAAAGGAATGATGTCATATGGATATAGCATCCGTCATCGTGGATGTACCTGCAAAACAAACGGATCGAGAATTCGACTATCGCATACCTGAAAAGTGGAACCAAGTCATCAAACCCGGAATGCGGGTCATCGTCCCATTCGGTCCAAGAATGGTTCAGGGATTCGTTACAGGCTTAAAAGCTAAAAGCAACTTTGCGAAATTACGCTATATAAAAGAACCAATGGATTTGGAGCCCATCCTTAATGATGAATTGCTTCAGCTTGGTGACTGGTTGACCAAAGAGGCGATGTGTTTTAAAATTTCAGCGCTACAGGCCATGCTTCCGGCAGCGATGAAAGCAAAGTATGAAAAAGTGATCAAAGTCGTTGAAGATAAAAAGGATCAGCTGCCTCCCTTCATTCAAAACCTTTTCGGAAAAAATGATTCAATATCTTGGAAAGACGTGATTGAAGGGGAGAACGCCTCCCTTTTCCAAAAGGAAATGCAAAATGGCAATCTTGAGCTCGTATATAATGTGAAAAACCGACTTAATAAGAAGACAGTCCGTGTCATAAAATCTTTGCTTTCCCCTAAGGAACTGAAAGAAATGGCATCAGCCATGTCAAGCAATGCAAAAAAACAACAGGAACTCCTTCAATACTTTATTGAACATCAAGAACCCATCCCGTTAAAAGAATTGCTTGAATTGATGAACACATCAAGCGGTACCGTCAAATCCCTAGTGTCAAAAGGGGCCTTGGCGGAAATGGATCAAGAAATATACCGTGATCCTTATGAAAACCGTGTGTTCGAAAAATCCACTCCCTTTACACTTACAGCTGAACAAGCAGCTGCATTGAAGCCCATCCACAAGAAAATACATCAAGATGAACATGATGTCTTCCTTTTGTATGGTGTAACCGGCAGCGGAAAGACGGAAGTGTATCTACAGGCAATAGCCTCTGTCATTGAAAAAGGGAAGGAGGCCATCATGCTTGTACCTGAAATCTCCTTAACGCCACAGACGGTGAAGAGGTTTAAGGAACGATTTGGGGAGCAGGTAGCTGTCATGCATAGCGGTTTATCCGTAGGTGAAAAATATGATGAATGGCGGAAAATCCACCGTAAAGAAGTAAAAGTTGTGGTGGGCGCGCGTTCCGCCGTGTTTGCCCCTTTTGAAAACCTGGGGCTGGTCATCATTGATGAAGAGCATGAATCCAGTTATAAGCAAGAAGAAACGCCAAGGTACCACGCCAGGGACGTAGCCATTGAAAGAGCAAAATCATATAGGTGTCCGGTTATTCTTGGCAGCGCGACACCTACACTTGAATCTTTTGCGCGAGCCAAGAAAAATGTCTATAAATTATTGACACTTAGCCAGAGGATGAATAAAAATGCGTTGCCAGCAGTGGATATTGTAGATATGCGCGAAGAACTAAGAACGGGAAATCGTTCCATGTTTTCGGAGCTGCTCTTTACCAAGCTGAAAGACCGGCTTGAGAAGGGGGAGCAAACAGTTCTGATGCTAAATAAAAGGGGGCATTCTTCCTTTGTGATGTGCCGAAGCTGCGGATTGGTCATCAACTGCCCTAATTGTGACATTTCACTCACATATCATCGCTTTAATGATATAATGAAATGCCATTATTGCGGTTTTGAAGAGGGAATGCCTTCCGCTTGCCCTGAATGTGAAAGTGAACATATAAGGTTTTTCGGTACAGGCACTCAAAAGGTTGAAGAAGAGCTTGCGAAAATCCTCCCTGAAGCACGGGTCATACGGATGGATGTTGACACGACGAGTAAGAAGGGTTCACATGAGCGGTTGCTGAATGCCTTTGGTGAAGGGAAGGCCGATATATTGTTAGGCACCCAAATGATTGCCAAGGGCCTTGATTTTCCTAATATCACCCTTGTTGGAGTCCTTTCAGCTGATACGATGCTGCATCTGCCTGATTTCCGTTCTTCGGAAAAGACATTCCAGCTGCTGACACAGGTCAGCGGAAGGGCAGGACGTCATCAGCTTCCGGGAGAAGTGGTCATCCAAACCTATACACCTGAGCACTATAGCATCGAGCTTTCTGCCTTTCAGGATTATGATGCTTTTTATGAACGGGAGATGCATCTAAGGAGGCAAAGTCATTACCCTCCCTATTATTATGTTGTCCTTATAACCGTTTCACATGAAGATTTAATGAAGACAGTGAGTGTTACTGAGAAAATCACGAATTATTTAGGCTCACGATTGAATCGGGATTCTATCGTACTAGGTCCGGTTGCTTCGCCCATTAGTCGAATCAACAATAGATATCGCTATCAATGTCTGATAAAATACAAACGAGAGCCGGACCTGAATCTGCATTTACGCACACTTTTGGAGCATTACCAAAAAGAAACCGCTCAGAATCAGCTGCAGATTTCAATAGATTTAAATCCACAGATCATGATGTAATTGTTTAAGAGATGGATGATTACCGCGAGCTGTTACAGCTTGCGTTTTTATATAATGAAGTGCTGTTTTTCATATCTAGGAGGTTACCTTTAATTTTGGCTATTTTACCGATTGTCTTGTTTCCTGAAAAAATTTTACAACAAAAATGCGATAAAGTAACAAGTTTTGATAAAAAGTTGGCAAAGCTGTTAAATAACATGTATGAAACGATGGTGGAGGCGGATGGCGTTGGACTTGCAGCACCTCAGGTTGGTGTGAAAAAGCAAGTGGCCGTCGTTGAAATAGAGGAAGGATCAGGTGCAATCGAACTGATTAATCCGGAAGTGCTGGAAATGGAAGGCGAACAGACAGGTGTTGAAGGATGCTTGAGCTTCCCGAGTTTATATGGCGAAGTAACGCGTCCATACCGTGTCAAAGTCCGGGCACAAGACCGAAAAGGATCTTTTTTCGAGATAGAAGCGGAAGATTTCCTTGCAAGGGCCCTTCAGCACGAAATCGATCATCTGCAAGGAGTTTTATTTACAAGTAAGGTTTCCCGGTATATTTCGGAAGAAGAGTTAGAAAGGTATGGAGAAGAATGACGAAAATAATATTTATGGGTACACCGGACTTTTCAGTGCCGGTATTGAGAAGAATCATTGATGAAGGGTATGATGTGATCGCTGTTGTCACACAGCCCGATCGTCCAGTAGGCCGCAAAAAGGTGCTAACGCCGCCTCCAGTTAAGGTCGAAGCCGAAAAGCATGGGATTCCCGTTTATCAGCCCGAAAAAATCCGTAAAAAAGAAGAACTTGAAAAGATCATCGCATTGAATGCTGACTTGGTGGTGACGGCGGCTTTCGGACAAATCCTTCCGAATGAATTGCTGGATGCCCCTAAGTACGGATGTATTAATGTACATGCCTCCCTGCTTCCAGAACTGCGTGGAGGGGCGCCCATTCATTATTCCATTTTACAGGGGAAAGAAAAGACTGGGATAACCATCATGTATATGGCGGAAAAATTGGATGCCGGTGATATATTGACTCAGGCGGAAGTTGCTATAGAGGAACAAGATAATGTCGGAACGCTGCATGATAAATTAAGCAAGATAGGGTCGGATTTACTTGCAGAGACACTTCCGAAACTTATTAATGAGGAGTTACAGCCGATCAAGCAGGATGAGGCTAAAGCGTCTTTTGCACCTAACATCAAGCGGTCAGAGGAAAGAATCGACTGGTCGAAATCAGGGGAAGACATCTATAACCATGTACGCGGCCTGAATCCTTGGCCTGTTGCTTATACAACCTTAGACGGGTCCATTTTGAAGATTTGGCAGGTAAAGAAACTTGAAGATGGCAATCAGGCTGTGCCGGGCACGGTCATTGATGTACAAAATGATGGTTTCATCGTTTCGACAGGCAATGAGACGGCAATACTGGTTACAGAACTGCAGCCTTCAGGAAAGAAAAAAATGCCGGCGAAAGATTACTTGCGCGGAGCCGGATCGTTCATTAAAGCAGGCATGAAGTTAGGAGAACAGAATGAAGCAAACTAAAAAGGGAGTACGTGAAATCGCTCTCGATATTTTGGAATCTGTGGAGAAAAACCAATCCTACAGTAACCTATTATTGAACAACTTGATTAAAAAGCACCAGTTATCCGTCGTGGACAGCGGTTTGCTTACAGAAATAAGCTACGGTACCATACAGCGTAAGATGACTTTGGATTATTATTTGAACCCATATATTAAACAACCTAAAAAAACGCAAAGCTGGGTCATCAATTTACTTAGGCTTTCCGTTTACCAAATGGTCTATTTAGATAAAGTGCCTGATCATGCAATCATTTTCGAGGCTGTAGAAATTTCCAAAAAACGCGGACACAAGGGTACATCTTCGATGGTCAATGGCGTGCTTCGCAACATCCAAAGGAATGGTGTTCCTTCTTTAGATGAAATTAAAGATGATCTGGAACGGCTTTCCATAGAAGTAAGTCATCCAATTTGGCTTGTAAAGCGCTGGGTAGAGCAATTTGGCTATGAAAAAACCAAGGAAATGTGTGAAATCAACTTAACTGCGCCATTACAGACGGGGCGGGTTAATTTAAAGAAGATTTCACGCCGTGAACTGATCAGCATATTAACGGAAGAAGGATATGATGTTGAAGCAAGTGAAGTCGTTCCCGAAGCAATTGTCAGCTATAAAGGGAATCTTGCTCATTCAGAAAGCTATAAGTTGGGTTATTTATCGATTCAGGACGAGAGTTCAATGCTTGTTGCCCATGCATTGGGTGCGAATGAAAATGATGCTGTACTCGATTGCTGTGCCGCACCTGGAGGGAAAACGACACATATCGCAGAAGGCTTGACCACTGGACAAGTATATGCCCTCGACCTTCATGAGCATAAGGTCAAGCTCATTAAAGAGCAGGCGGAGCGCCTAAAGCTCAGAAACAATATTAAGACAATGGCCCTTGATAGCAGAAAAGTGCAAGAACACTTCAATAAGGAAGGTTTTGACAGGGTCCTGATCGATGCACCATGTTCCGGGTTGGGAGTCATGCGCCGGAAGCCTGATGTAAAGTACACTAAAACAAAAGATGATATAATGAAACTCTCAAGTATACAAAAACAATTATTGGAATCGGCTGCCCCGCTTGTTAAGCAAGGCGGACGGTTAGTATATAGTACCTGTACGGTGGATAAAGAAGAAAATGACAAAGTCGCTGCAGCATTTTTGGAAAGCCACCCGGATTTTGAAAGCGATGCAACCTTGTCCGCAAGAATGCCTGAAAGCGTTCAGCCATTCATCGAGGGTCATACGCTGCAAGTTTTTCCGCAATATTTTAGCAGTGACGGATTCTTTATTGCGAGTTTTAGAAAGAAGGTGCTGTAATGGCAGAAATCACTAAATCATCTAGAGTAAGAAAAGATACGACACCAGAAAAACCGTCGATTTACTCATTGGAGCTACACCAAATTAAAGAATGGCTTGTTCAAAATGGAGAAAAGGCATTCCGGGCCGATCAAGTATATGACTGGCTTTATAAAAAACGTGTCTCCAGTTTTGAAGACATGTCCAACCTTTCGAAATCATTACGGGATAAGCTGGAATCGCAATTCACCTTCACAACTTTGAAAACTTTGATTCAGCAAACGTCCAATGACGGAACGATGAAGTTTTTATTTGAACTCCAAGATGGTTATTCGATAGAAACGGTGCTTATGCGCCATGAATACGGAAACTCCATTTGCGTGACAACGCAGGTAGGATGTAGAATTGGCTGTACATTCTGTGCGTCGACATTAGGCGGTTTAAAGCGGAATCTTGAATCAGGGGAAATAGTTGCCCAGGTCGTAAAGGTTCAGCAAGCACTTGACGAATCGGAAGAACGTGTTAGTTCTGTCGTAATCATGGGTATAGGTGAACCGTTTGATAACTACGATAATATGATGTCATTCTTGAAGAATATAAACCATGAAAAGGGCTTGAACATCGGGGCACGTCATATTACCGTTTCCACAAGTGGAATCATTCCTAAGATCTATAAGTTTGCCGAAGAAAGCATGCAAATAAACTTTGCTGTTTCCCTTCATGCACCGAATACGGAATTGAGAAGTAAATTGATGCCGATCAATAAGGCCTACAAACTTCCAGACTTGATCGAAGCAATCAAGTACTATACAGAAAAAACAGGTCGCCGTGTAAGTTTTGAATATGGTCTATTCGGTGGCGAGAATGATACAGTGGAGCACGCTGAAGAATTAGCAACTTTAATAAAAGGGATAAAATGCCATGTTAACTTAATACCGGTTAACTATGTACCTGAACGCAACTATGTACGAACACCTCGGGACCAAATTTTTGAGTTTGAAAAAACATTGAAGAAGCGCGGCATTAATGTAACGATCCGAAGGGAACAAGGCAGTGATATTGACGCAGCCTGCGGCCAGCTTCGGGCCAAGGAGCGCAAAGAAGAGACGAGGTGACCCTATGAGGGCAATATTTAAGACAGACCGTGGAAAAGTCCGCCAGCATAATGAAGATAATGGCGGAATCTTTAAGAACTCGGAAGGCGTTCGCCTTGCCATCGTTGCAGATGGCATGGGCGGCCACCGTGCCGGGGATGTAGCCAGTGCAATGACGATAAACCTTCTGAAAAAGGGCTGGGAAGTATCAACCGGAATCGAAACGGCAAATGATGCCGAGGATTGGCTGAAGCAGCAAATCTTCTCGGTCAATCAGTTGCTTTTTGAACATGCAGAAGCGAATACGGAATGTAAAGGCATGGGGACCACCATTGTTGCAGCCATTTGCACCGACAAGTTTGCTACGATTGCCAACATCGGGGACAGCCGGTGTTATTTGTATAATGAGAGCGGTTTTAAGCAGGTCACGGAAGATCATTCACTCGTTAACGAATTGGTCCGTTCCGGGCAGATATCGAAGGAAGATGCCGAAAACCATCCACGGAAAAATGTTTTATTACGAGCCTTGGGGACAGAAATGCAAGTGGAAATGGACATTATGACGGTAATCTTCGAAGAAAATGATTTACTATTGCTTTGTTCGGATGGATTGACGAATAAAGTGAGTGAACAGGAACTGGAAGAAACGGTAACCAATGGACAGTCACTTGAAGAAAAGGCGAATTCATTAATAGATAAGGCCAATCACTACGGTGGGGAAGATAATATCACACTTGTACTTGTTCAATTTACTGAAGAAAGTGAAAGCAGGTGAATTGAATGTTGATTGGTAGAAGAATCAACGGCCGTTATAAACTGATCGAGATGGTCGGCGGCGGCGGTATGGCGAATGTTTACCTTGCAAGGGATATGATCTTAGATAGGGATGTCGCATTGAAAATCCTTCGCATGGACTTTAATAATGACGAGGAGTTCATCAAGCGCTTCAATCGGGAAGCCCAATCGGCAACCAGTTTGGCCCATCCCAATATCGTAAGCATTTATGATGTTGGTGAAGAAGATTCCATCTATTATATTGTAATGGAATACGTTGACGGGTTTACACTTAAGCAATACATACAAAAATATTATCCAATTCCAGTTGATGAAGCCTTGGATATCATGAGGCAAATCACGGCAGCGATTTCCCATGCCCATCATAATGGGATCATTCATCGTGATATCAAGCCACAGAACATTTTGATTGATAAAGAAGGAACCGTCAAGATTACGGACTTCGGCATTGCATTGGCACTAAGTGCAACAAACATCACGCAGACCAACGCAGTCTTGGGCTCGGTTCATTATTTATCTCCGGAACAGGCCAGAGGCGGTATGGCCAATAAGAAGTCGGACATTTATTCACTTGGCATCGTCATGTTTGAATTGTTGACGGGAAGATTGCCATTTTCGGGTGAATCAGCCGTGTCGATAGCTCTTAAACATTTACAATCGGAAACTCCGTCGCCAAAACGCTGGAACTCTGAAATACCACAGAGTGTGGAGAATATTATCTTGAAAGCGACAGCCAAAGATTCATATTACCGCTATGAGAGCGTAGACTCGATGGAAGATGACATACGGACGTCGCTTAATCCTGAGCGTTTAAATGAACTGCCTTTTGCCATTCCCGAAGATCATGATGCAACAAAAGCCATCCCCGTCATAACGGATGATCAGCTTTCCAGCGTCGATGAGACAATCATAAGGGGTCCTGAAAAAAATACTTTAGTTTATGCGGATGATGAGGAAAGTGATTCTGTAGCAGAGAGTAAATCGAAAAAGAAACAGAAGAAACAGAAGAAACAAAAGAAACAGAAAAAACAAAAAAACAAGTCGGAACATAAAGGTAAAAAACGAAAGAACATGCCTGCAATCCTGGTGACCACCTTTTTAGTTCTCGCCCTGCTTGCTGTTTTATCTGTCACTGTTTTACCTCCCCTCCTTGTCTCGAAGGAAGTGACGATCCCGGACCTTAAAGGGGAAGAATTGGATGATGCCATTACTGAATTGCTTGAATTGGATCTGAAAGTTGGAGAAACGATCGGGATTGAAGATGAAGAGGTTGAAGCTGGTCTTGTGATCAAAACCAACCCTAAGGAAGGTAAGACGGTCAAGGAAGGTGCAGTGATCGATATTTATCAAAGCATTGGTAAAGAGACGATTTCATTGTCCAGCTATGAAGGTCGAGAATACTCTGATGTTAAATCCCTGCTTGATAAAATGGGATTCAAAAACATAAGCGTTACTGAAAAATATGATGACAGTGCAGCCGGCACGATCATTGAACAATCGCCCTCGGGTGCCACTGAGGTCGTACCATCCGAAACGGAGCTCGAGTTAACGGTCAGTAAAGGGGCAGATCTCCTGAGCTTGAAGAACTTAACGGGGTTCAATAAAGCTGGCCTTGATGATTATTCCAGTGAAAGTGGAATAAAGATCGATGTCGAAGAAGAAATCTATGATGATTCCGTAGCGGAGGGGCTTGTCATTTCCCAGTCACCGGAACCTGCTACGAAGGTGGAAAAGGGCAGTACTGTGAAAGTGGTCATTTCAAAAGGGAAAGAAGAGATTCCTCCCAAGAGTGTAACGGAGGAAATCAAAATCGAGTATGATCCGGTTGAGCCAGGCAAAACGCAAAAAATACAAATTTTCATCGAGGATATCGACAATAGCATGACGGAGCCTCAAGAAACATTCTATATAAGGGAAGATGCGAAGAGAACGATCGAATTAATGGTTTCCCCGGATAAGAAAGCAGGATATAAAGTCATGCGGGACAATCAGGTCATCATTGACGAATCCGTCTCATATCCAGAATAAATTTAATAATTAGGAGTGTGGTTATGCCCGAAGGAAAAATTATCAAAGCATTAAGTGGATTTTATTATGTCCTTGATGGTGAAGAGGTCTATCAATGCCGTGGAAGGGGCCTGTTCAGGAAGAATAAGGTAACCCCGCTCGTGGGTGATTATGTTGTGTTTGAAGCGGAAAATAAAACGGACGGGACCGTGACCGAAATAAAACCGCGAAAGAATGAATTGATACGTCCACAAATCTCGAATGTAGACCAGGCAATCCTTGTCTTTTCGGCAGTAGAACCTGATTTCAGTCCGGCATTGCTTGATCGATTCCTCGTACTGATTGAAGATAACGAAATCGAACCGATTATCGTCGTGACGAAACTGGACTTGGTTACAGCTGAAAACCAAAAGAAATTGTCTCAGTATATCAAGGACTATCAGAAACTTGGCTATACTGTACTGGAAACATCTTCTGTTACCGCTGGAGGAATTGAAGAACTAGTGCCGTATTTAGAAGGAAAAACCAGTGTATTTGCCGGGCAGTCAGGTGTTGGGAAATCGTCTTTGCTGAATGCAATCAATCCTGAATTGGCTTTAAAGACGGATGATATTTCTTCACACTTGGGACGTGGGAAGCATACCACCCGCCACGTTGAATTGATTCATATCGGCTCTGGACTTGTCGCGGATACTCCAGGGTTCAGTTCACTTGAATTCATGGAAATGGAAGCTGAACGGTTATCCTATTGCTTCCCGGAAATGCATAAGCATGGGGAAGACTGTAAATTCAGGGCCTGCCTGCACGATAAAGAACCAAAGTGTGCAGTGAAGGAAGCGGTTGATGCCGGGGAAATTCCACGTTATCGATATGAACATTATATGCAATTCTTAGAAGAAATCAGAGATAGAAAGCCGAGGTATTAAAATGGTTAAAATCGCACCATCCATTTTATCAGCTGACTTTGCAAAATTGGGAGAAGAAATTCTTGATGTGGAAAGGGGCGGAGCGGATTTAATCCATGTAGATGTCATGGATGGGCATTTCGTGCCGAATATAACGATAGGCTCGCTGATTGTCGATGCCATCCGTCCCATAACAAAGCTTCCGCTTGATGTTCATTTAATGATCGAACAACCAGATCGTTATATCGAGGCCTTCGCGAAAGCAGGAGCCGATTATATAACTGTACATGTAGAGGCATGCACACATTTGCATCGGACGATCCAATTGATTAAATCTTTTGGTGTAAAGGCAGGCGTGGTGCTTAATCCAGCCACTCCAGCTTCCTTGATCCAACCAATAATCGAAGATATTGACATGGTATTGTTGATGACGGTCAATCCTGGTTTTGGCGGACAAAAGTTCATTAAATCCGTTCTTCCCAAAATTGCCGAAGTGAAGGCGATGGCGGAAATGTATAATCAAAATCTGGAAATAGAGATTGATGGTGGAGTAAATGAAGAAACGGCTAAACTATGTATTGAACAAGGGGCGACAATCCTTGTGGCAGGCTCGGCAATATATAATCAAGAAGATCGAAACGCAGCGATTCAAAAGATTCGGGGAAAGTGATATAAGCCGACACTATCATATTCGTATGATGGTGATCGGCTTTTTTTATCAATCAAACATAGGAATCTTTAATATGAATATGTAAAGAAAAGGATGATTTCGATGATTATTAGTATTATGGCTGGAGGTCCGGAATGTTTTTGGCCGGATCTGACATCGTATAAGGAGAAGACTGACCTTTGGGTCGGGGTTGACAGGGGAGTATGGTCTTTGCTTGAAAAAGGTATCGAACCTAGATACGGTTTTGGGGATTTTGATTCAGTTTCGGAAGGTGAATACAGGAAAATTGAGCAAAGGCTGGAACAAATCAATCTATATTCTTCGGAAAAGGATGAAACGGATTTAGAAATCGCTTTTAAATGGGCAATAGGGCAAAAGCCAAGTGAAATTCACATTCTGGGCGCAACAGGGGGAAGAATGGACCATTTTCTTGGGAATATCCAGCTGCTCCAAAAAGAAAGTGTCCTCCCTCATCATGACGATATGGATATATACATAGTCGATCGGCAAAATATATTCACAGTAAAGACAGCAGGTTCATATGAGGTCACTGCTTTGAAAGATAAGAAATACTTGTCATTGCTCCCCGTAACGGCTGAAGTCACCGGCATTACACTTTCGGGGTTCAAATACCCGCTGGATGATGCAAGCTTGGAAATAGGTTCGACGCTTTGCATCAGCAATGAACTAATTTCCGAATCTGGGAATGTTTCATTTGAGAAAGGCATATTAATGGTGATAAGAAGCAGTGATTAAAATTCATGCTTAGAGCAGATTCGGATATAATTACGATCATCCTATATCCGCTTAAAAGCTTATGTTGTAATAGAAAAATTCCACTTCATCTTTAATTGTGGGATGCAAAGAGGAGGGGCATGATGAAATTTTATACGATTAAATTGCCAAAAGTTCTGGGCAGTTTGGTAAGGGCTATGCTCGGAGCGTTTAAAAAAGGCTGATACTTATCTCCATGACACCTCTCAAATTAAGGGAGGTGTTATTTTTTCGGTAAAAAGGGGCGGCCATCCATTAATGGGTGAAGGCTCCCTCCTTGATGCAGGAAAGACCTGATCAACGAATTGAAACCATCCCCATTAAATACCGGCCATTACAAGTAAAAAGGCATCCTAAGAGGATGCCGTAACATTATACGCGTTCTACTTTGCCCGATTTAAGAGCTCTTGCAGAAACGTATACACGTTTAGGTTTACCGTCAACTAAAATACGTACTTTTTGAAGGTTAGCGCCCCATGTACGCTTGCTAGCGTTCATTGCGTGAGAGCGGCTGTTACCAGAACGAGTTCTTCTTCCAGTGATTACACATTTACGTGCCATGTCAAATTCCCTCCTAACTACAACAAGCTTAAGTTTTTCGCAGTCGTCTTAAGTCTTTGTAAAATACTTTAATAATTTATCATACCTACCGTTAGAATGCAATACTTCAGTTAATTACTTTCAAGAAAAAAACCTTGACATACATACTTCAAAATTGAATTATATATAGTACCGTAAGACATTTACTTTTAAAACCATAGACATTATAGTAAAATGTCTTTAGTTGATTTGATTTTTGGGAGGGAAAAGAAAATGTCTATCGAATTACAAACGAAGTATGGACAAATTGATATCTCTAATGAGGTTATCGCTACTGTAGCAGGCGGCGCAGCCGTGGATTGCTACGGAATTATAGGAATGTCTTCCAAAAAACAATTTAAAGACGGCATTGCCGAAATTTTAAGAAAAGAAAACTTTACTAAGGGTGTAATTGTCCGTCAAGAAGAGGAAGAAGTTCATATCGATATGTATATTATCGTAAGTTATGGAACGAAAATCTCGGAAGTTGCACATAATGTGCAATCAAAGGTAAAGTACACCCTGGACAAAACTGTAGGATTAGCTGTTGATTCCGTCAACATTTTTGTACAGGGAGTTCGTGTGACGAACCCTTAAGTATAGGAGGAAAGTTTTGTGTCAATTACAAGTTTGAACGGAAAGCGCTTTGCAGAAATGATCATTCAAGGTGCCAACCATTTAGCGGCTAATGCCCAAATGGTTGATGCGTTGAATGTTTTCCCTGTTCCAGATGGGGATACAGGAACGAATATGAATTTATCGATGACTTCGGGTGCGAAGGAAGTGCAAAATAACGTCCAGGAACACATCGGGAAAGTGGGTGCGTCACTTTCAAGAGGACTGCTAATGGGCGCACGCGGCAATTCGGGAGTTATCCTTTCGCAACTGTTCCGCGGTTTTGCTAAAGCGATTGAACATAAATCGGAAATCAATAGTGAAGAATTTGCCCAAGCTTTTGAAGCGGGGGTTCAGACAGCTTATAAAGCCGTCATGAAACCTGTTGAAGGAACCATTTTAACGGTTGCAAAAGATGCAGCCAAGCAAGCGGTTTCATCAGCAGCAAATCATATAGACCTTATTCAGGTGATGGAAGAAATCGTTACGGAGGCCAATGCTTCTTTAAAACGCACACCGGATCTTCTTCCAGTCTTAAAAGAAGTGGGAGTCGTTGATAGCGGCGGGCAAGGGTTGGTGTTCGTTTATGAAGGTTTCCTTGCTGAGCTGAAAGGTGAGGCCCTTCCATCCCGACCTGCAAATGGCCCAAGCATGGATGACATGATCAATGCCGAACATCACATGAATGTACAAGGGCATATGAACACGGAAGATATCGTGTATGGCTACTGCACGGAATTCATGGTCCGATTGGAAAGTGAAAAACTTGCCAATGAATCATTTGATGAAGAAAAATTCAGAAATGATTTAAGTGAATACGGAGATTCTTTATTAGTCATCTCAGATGATGAAGTCGTCAAGGTACATATTCACTCTGAACAGCCTGGCACGTGCCTGAATTATGGACAGCAATATGGTAGCTTAATAAAAATGAAAATCGATAATATGCGTGAACAGCATACTGCGATTGTAGGTCAGACGAATACACCGCTTCAAACTAAACCGTCCACCAAAGAGAAGTACGCTGTAGTGTCAGTGGCGATGGGTGCTGGCATCAGCGAATTATTCAAAAGCATCGGTGCTAAGTCCGTCATCGAAGGCGGACAAACGATGAATCCTAGCACGGAAGATATCGTTAAAGCTGTCGAAGAGGCATATGCAGATCATGTGATCATCTTGCCTAACAATAAAAATATCATCATGGCGGCCAATCAGGCTGCAGATGTACTTGGGGATCATGTGACTGTCATCCCAACGAAAACAGTACCACAGGGAATGGCTGCATTGCTGGCTTTCAACCCTTCAATTGATGCTGAAGAGAATAAAAAAGCGATGATCGAAGCCCTTTCGCATGTGAAAACGGGCCAGATTACTTATGCTGTCCGGGATACCAACATTGACGGTCTTGCAATCGAGACCGGGGACTTCATGGGAATTGCTGAAGGCACCATCAAAGTGAAGGATAAAGACATGACCCAAGCGGCAAAAGATCTTCTTTCCGATATGATTGACGAAGATTCAGAAATCCTTACCATTTTATATGGAGAAGATGCCACTGCTGAAAATGTCGAAAGTCTTGTTGCGTTTTGTAATGAGAATTACGAAGACGTTGAAGTTGAAGTGCATAATGGGAAACAACCTTTATATTCTTTCATTTTTTCAATTGAATAAGTAGAGAACCATGAAGATGAGGGAGACTTATTCGTCACAATGTTTGAGGATCCTGAAAAAAATAAAAGGCAATAAACTGCATATGTCATTAGGCTATGCAGTTTTATTTTTTATGAAAAGAAGGATTACGGACAGAGTAATTGTAATTACAATATATCAGCCTTTATTATTAAACTGACTCCCAGTGTATAGAAGGAGGAGCAAGTCATGAAATTTAGAAGTGTATTCGATATAATTGGTCCTGTTATGATCGGCCCCTCTAGTTCCCATACGGCAGGAGCTGCAAGGATCGGCAGGGTTGCCAGGAATTTATTCGACCGGGAACCAAAATGGGTCCATATTTCTTTTTACGGATCATTTGCCAAAACCTATAAAGGCCATGGAACGGATGTAGCCATTGTAGGAGGCTTACTTGATTTTGATACATTTGATGAGAGAATCAAAGAATCGCTGGAAATAGCCCGTAAAAAAAAGATGAAAATTACTTTTCGGGAAGAAGAAGCCGTACCGGAGCATCCCAATACAGCAAAAATAACGGTTGGTGATGATGATGGTGAACTGGAACTTGTCGGAATATCAATAGGCGGGGGAAAAATCGAAATCGTCGAACTGAACGGGTTTAAATTGAGGCTCTCCGGGCACAACCCTGCCATACTCGTCGTTCATGATGATCGATTTGGTGCCATCGCAAATGTTTCAAACATATTAGCCAAGCATCAAATCAATATTGGCCAGATGGAAGTCTCCCGAAAAGAAAAAGGGAAGATGGCCTTGATGACGATTGAAGTGGACCAAAACCTGGAGGATCACGTCATCGCTGAAATTACAGCACTCCCCAACATCACTCAAGTAGCGAGGATTGTGGATTGATAGGGCAATCGTCTCCACTTAGGAAGGAGAAGAAATCATGTTTCGAAATGTAGCGGAATTAGTAGAATTAGCTGAATCAAAGCAAAAGAAAATTTCAACGCTGATGATAGAACAGGAAATGGAAGTTACGGGAAAAAGCCGTGAAGAAATCATCCGCCAGATGGGGGTCAACCTGGATGTAATGGAACAGGCAGTTGAAAAAGGACTTCAAGGTGTCCGGTCCGTTTCCGGCCTGACGGGAGGGGATGCAGTCCTTCTTCAGACTTACATTAAATCAGGAAATTCCTTATCCGGTGAACTGCTGCTGGATGCGGTAAGCAAAGCGGTGGCAACAAACGAAGTGAACGCAGCCATGGGAACGATTTGTGCGACACCGACTGCCGGATCTGCCGGTGTTGTACCTGGAACACTTTTTGCTTTGCAAAATAAATTAAAGCCGAATCGGGAACAGAAAATTGAGTTCCTATTTACAGCAGGGGCGTTTGGTTTTGTTGTAGCGAATAATGCTTCGATCTCTGGAGCCGCAGGGGGCTGTCAGGCTGAAGTCGGTTCTGCTTCGGGCATGGCGGCGGCAGCCATCGTAGAAATGGCAGGAGGGACACCTGCACAAAGTGCAGAAGCGATGGCAATCACATTAAAGAACATGCTTGGCCTTGTGTGTGACCCTGTTGCTGGGCTTGTGGAGGTGCCTTGTGTAAAGCGTAATGCCATGGGGGCAGCCAATGCTATGGTTGCCGCTGATATGGCGCTAGCGGGGATCACAAGCCGCATACCGTGTGATGAAGTGATTGATGCGATGTACAAAATCGGGCAAACAATGCCATCGGCTCTTAGGGAAACTGCACAAGGAGGTTTAGCGGCAACACCGACTGGACGGGAGTTGGAAGCCAAAATCTTTGGCTTGCCGCTGAATAAGAAGTGAACCCCGCTTTACAGGAACCCATAACAGCAGTAAAGGGCATTGGGGCCGAAACGGGGGCAGCTTTGGGGGAAATGGAGATCCATACCGTCGCGGATCTCCTTGAGCATCTCCCATATCGCTATGAAGATTACCGATTGAGGGATTTAGAAACGGTCGAGCATGATGAGCGGGTTACCATAGAAGGCAAAGTTCATACGGTGCCTACATTAGGATACTTCGGAAAGAAAAAATCCAGGCTTACGATTAAAGTGTTAACGGGGAGATATTTAATAAATGTGATTTTTTTTAACCAGCCATATCTGAAGCCGAAGCTTGCGATAGGCGAAACCGTAACGGTAACGGGAAAGTGGGATCGTCATCGCCAAACCATTACAGGCTCGGAATGCCACGTTGGCGATCGTAGCCGGGAGAAAGAGTTCGAACCGGTGTACTCAGTGAAGGGCAGCATTACTGTCAAAGGGCTCCGCCGCTTTATCTCCAATGCATTTTCTGAATATGGGGCCATGATAGAAGAAAATCTGCCCCCGCAATTATTGTCGGCATACAAACTGATGCCGCGTAACGACGCTCTTCGTACCATGCATTTCCCTCAATCGGCCAATGAGGTGAAAAAGGCTCGCCGCCGTTTTGTGTATGAAGAATTTTTATTGTTTCAACTTAAAATGCAGGCACTTCGTAAAGTGCAGCGGGAGCAGTCAAAAGGAATTGGCCAGGAGTTTGACATGGAGCAGCTGGAAGCCTTTGTAGGAACTCTCCCTTTTCCTTTGACGAACGCCCAGAATAGGGTCGTCGAGGAAATAATGAATGACATGAAATCTCCCTACAGGATGAATCGCCTGCTTCAAGGTGATGTCGGGTCTGGAAAAACGGTGGTTGCCGCCATATGCCTGAAGGCGACGATTACAGCAGGTTTCCAAGGTGCTCTAATGGTCCCGACGGAAATCTTGGCTGAGCAGCATACTCAATCGCTGAAGGCGATGTTGGAACCGAGTGGAGTGAAGGTCGCATTGTTGACAAGTTCGGTAAAAGGCAAAAAGCGCAAGGAACTATTGCAAATGCTGGAATCCGGCGAGCTAGATCTTTTGATAGGAACACATGCATTGATACAGGATGAAGTGAATTTTCGGAACCTGGGACTTGTCATAACGGACGAACAACATCGTTTCGGAGTGGAGCAGCGCCGGATCCTTCGTGAAAAGGGTACAAATCCAGATGTACTTTTCATGACGGCTACACCGATTCCGCGAACGCTTGCAATTACAGTGTTTGGGGAAATGGACGTCTCGACGATCGATGAAATGCCTGCCGGGCGTAAAGCGATAGAAACCTATTGGGCGAAACTCCAAATGCTTGATCGGATCTTAACATTTGTCGAAAAGGAACTAAAGAAAGGGAGACAGGCTTACGTTATCTGTCCATTGATTGAGGAGTCGGAGAAACTCGATTCTTTACAGAATGTTCTCGATGTTCATGCAATGCTGACTCAATACTTTGCGAACAGGTACAAAGTGGGACTTATGCATGGCCGGCTGCCCGCGGATGAAAAAGACGAAGTGATGCAGCAGTTTAGTGCCAATGAAGCACAAATCCTTGTTTCCACGACGGTTGTCGAGGTTGGGGTGAATGTTCCAAATGCAACGGTAATGGTCATTTATGATGCGGAGCGCTTTGGGCTTTCACAGTTGCATCAGCTGCGCGGAAGGGTTGGACGGGGAAGCGATCAGTCCTTTTGCATCCTGCTGGCTGATCCGAAAACGGAAGTCGGCAAAGAACGGATGAAAATCATGACCGAGACAAACGATGGATTCGCCCTTTCCGAAAAAGATTTGGAACTACGCGGCCCCGGGGACTTCTTCGGTAAAAAACAAAGCGGCCTTCCCGAGTTCAAGGTAGCCGACATGGTCCATGATTACAGGACCCTGGAAGTTGCAAGGGAAGATGCTGCAAAATTGATTGCCTCCCAAAGCTTTTGGCATTCCCCTGAGTATGCACCGCTGCGGAACTATTTAGCGGGAACGGGAGTATTCACGGGAGAAAAGCTGGACTGAACTGAATAAAAAACCCAATAGCAGATTGTGAGATTTTACTCAATATCTTGCAATCTGTTTTTAAAATATATATACTACTATTAGTACCTAGTCATAATACTACGGATGGTGACCTTCAAATGCGAAGAAATAAGAAGGAACGCCAGCAATTATTAATCGAAACGATTAAACAGAATCCTTTTGTAACGGATGAGGAGCTGGCTGAAAAATATTCGGTGAGCGTCCAGACCATTAGGCTTGACCGTCTTGAATTATCGATACCGGAACTGCGTGAACGTATTAAAAGCGTGGCCGAGAAAAAATTCAGTGACGAAATCAGGGCATTGCCTTTGGATGAAATCATCGGGGAAGTAATTGATCTTAATTTAGATGACAATGCAATTTCGATTTTGGATATAAATAAGGAGCATGTCTTTAAGAGGAATGGAATTGCAAGGGGACATCACCTTTTTGCCCAAGCAAATTCATTGGCTGTAGCAGTCATAAATGATGAATTGGCATTAACTGCGAAAGCATCCATTTTATTTACTCGTTCGGTAAAGGAAAATGAAAGAGTGGTAGCTAAAGCTAGGGTTAAAAACGTGGACCACACCAACGATCGTTCCGTGGTGGAGGTTAGAAGCTACGTGGGTAATGAACTGGTTTTTAAAGGCGAGTTCGAAATGTATCGCTCTTAACTTGCTAGTAAAGGATGAAAGAAAATGAAGATAACGATAGATGCAATGGGTGGCGATAATGCTCCAAAGGCACAGGTTTTGGGAGCGATGAAAGCTGTCGAGACTTTTTCCGATGTGGAAATCACCTTGATAGGCAATGAATCGGAGATCAACCAATACTTAGCGAAACATGGCCGTATAAAGGTTATACATACTGATGAAAAAATATTAAGCACCGATGAACCTGTTCGTGCGGTTCGCCGCAAGAAAAGCGCCTCGATGGTATTGGCTGCACAGCAAGTGGCTGACGGAGAAGCGGATGCATGCATTTCTTCAGGCAATACGGGGGCGCTAATGGCTGCAGGCTTGTTTGTGGTCGGAAGGATAGAAGGCATTGAACGTCCGGCGTTGGCTCCAACCCTTCCGACAATCGATGGCAAAGGTTTTGTACTACTGGATGTAGGCGCAAACTCCGATGCGAAACCGGAGCATCTCCTTCAATTCGCCATAATGGGGTCTGTTTATGCTCAAAAAGTGCGGGGAATCGAAAAGCCCCGTGTCGGATTACTTAATATCGGAACAGAAGAAAAAAAAGGGAATGAACTGACTAAGCATGCCTTTACATTACTGCAGCAATCATCGGAGATATCCTTTATAGGCAATGTAGAGGCAAGGGACCTCCTAAGCGGGCCGGCAGATGTTGTCGTGACGGACGGCTTCACGGGAAATATGGTGTTAAAGACGCTTGAAGGCACTGCTATGAGTGTATTTAAAATGGTGAAAACGGCCTTGATGAGCAACCTAAAGAGTAAGCTGGCTGCAGCAATGGTAAAGCCTGAACTAAAAGGCATAAAAAATAAAATGGATTACTCGGAGTATGGTGGTGCCGGCCTCTTCGGTTTGAAGGCCCCTGTCATTAAAGCTCATGGTTCTTCAGATGCGAATGCAGTCTATAATGCAATCCGCCAGACTCGCGATATGGTTGGAAATGACGTCATATCGACAATTGCGGAGACGATAGAAAAACAATAATAAATCAAAGAGGCAGGGGAGTAACATATGGGTAAAATTGCATTTGTCTTTCCAGGACAAGGATCACAATCAATAGGAATGGGGCATGGCTTATTTCAGGAAAACGAGCGTGCTCAGCAAATTTTTCGATCAGCAGATGAAAAACTTGATTTTCCACTTTCCGAATTGATCTTTAATGGCACACAACAAGAATTAACGGTAACTTATAATGCACAGCCTGCTTTATTGACCACGAGTTATGCTTTTGTCAAGGAACTGGAAGAAGCGGGGATCAAACCCGATTATACAGCCGGGCACAGCTTAGGCGAATATACCGCATTAGTGGCATCTGGCGCAATTTCTTTTGAAGATGCCGTATATACAGTGCGTAAACGTGGTGAATTCATGGAAGCTGCGGTACCGAATGGCCAAGGCTCTATGGCTGCGATATTGGGAATGGACCGTGAAGCTCTATCTGAAGTCACTTCTGAAATTACGGCCACTGGTGAATCCGTTCAATTGGCCAATATTAATTGTCCAGGGCAAATCGTCATTTCAGGAACCTCTGAAGGGGTTAAACTTGCAAGTGTAAAAGCCAAGGAAAATGGGGCTAAACGGGCTCTTCCTCTTGAAGTGAGTGGACCGTTCCATTCGGAATTAATGAAACCGGCAGCAGAAAAGTTACAGGGTGTCCTCGATGAAGTAAGCTTCAAACAGGCAGAAATTCCTGTCATTTCAAACGTAACTGCTAAGCCCATTACAGCACCTGCTGAAATTAAAGAAAAATTAATCGAACAGCTGTATTCACCGGTCCTTTGGGAAGACAGCGTGAAAAATCTGCTTGAATTGGGCGTGGATACGTTCATCGAGGTGGGCCCTGGGAAAGTATTGGGCGGTTTGATAAAGAAAATCGATCGTTCCGTTCAAATTCATTCGGTTTCCGATATAGATACTTTAACTAAAACAATTGAAACATTGAAGGGGGTACAAGCATGATCCTCGAAGGTAAAAAAGCACTTGTAACGGGAGCTTCACGAGGTATTGGCAGGGAAGTTGCATTGGAACTTGCCCGTCAGGGAGCAGACGTTGCCATCAACTATTCCGGCAGTGAAGCTAAAGCGAATGAAGTGGTTGAAGAAATCAAGGCATTGGGCCGTGAAGCATTCGCCGTCCAATGCGATGTTGCAAATAGTGAATCGGTGACAAGCATGATCAAAGAGGTCATCGAACAGTTTGACAGAGTGGATATCCTGGTTAATAATGCAGGTATCACACGTGATAACCTATTGATGCGTATGAAAGAAGATGAATGGGATTCTGTTATCAATACGAATCTTAAAGGCGTGTTTCTATGCACAAAGGCGGTTACAAGGCAAATGATGAAGCAGCGCAGCGGCAGGATCATCAATATGGCATCGATCGTCGGCGTCAGCGGAAATGCAGGGCAGGCTAATTATGTAGCGGCTAAAGCTGGCGTGATCGGTTTGACTAAAACCACGGCAAAGGAACTTGCTTCAAGAGGCATTACGGTCAATGCGATTGCCCCAGGTTTCATCTCTACGGATATGACTGGGGAATTGCCTGAAGACGTCCAAAAAGCCATGCTGGACCAAATTCCGCTTGCACGGTTCGGTGACCCTAAAGATATTGCTGCAGTGGCGTCTTTCCTCGCTTCCGATGCCAGCAAATATATGACTGGGCAAACACTTCATGTGGATGGCGGAATGGTCATGTAAGTTTTCTTTGATTTTTTTCGAAATTAATTTATAATGTCTTGAGGGGAGGTGAACACATTGGCAGATGTATTAGAAAGAGTAACTAAAATCGTTGTAGATCGTTTGAACGTAGAAGAATCAGAGGTAAAACTTGAAGCTTCTTTCAAAGAAGATCTTGGTGCCGATTCCCTGGATGTAGTTGAACTAGTCATGGAATTCGAAGACGAGTTTGATATGGAAATTTCGGACGATGACGCTGAAAAAATCGCCACAGTAGGTGATGCTGTGAATTACATACAAAGCACTATGTAATGAATTGTCATTTGACTAAAAGCTCCGTTTTTTAACGGGGCTTTCTCTTATTGCTAAAGAAGTTTGATGCCACGTCAGATAAGGGAATGAGCATGTACGCGGGTAAGCACCGCCTGCATGGCAGCGGTCTTTTGCCATTAGTTTTCTTTAAGCGGATAATAATGTATGATGGTACATAGGAAAGCTTGACAGGAATTCCTGCCAGGTTTCTTTTTATATATTGGAAAAATATGCTTTTTGAACCGTTGTGGAGGGTTTTGTGTGATGCGTAGGAACGGAAATAATCGTAAACCATCAATCAAGGATAATAAATTTAAACAGTTGCAAGAAAATCTGGGTTTTCATTTTAAAGATGAAAATTTATTGAAACAAGCTTTTACACATTCATCTTATGTGAATGAGCATCGCCGTAAGCCTTATGAAGATAATGAAAGGCTTGAATTCTTGGGGGACGCTGTACTTGAACTGACCATCTCTAAATACTTATATCAAAAATATCCGATGATGAGCGAAGGTGAACTTACCAAACTGAGGGCAGCCATTGTATGTGAGCCTTCACTTGTTGCTTTTGCCAATAGTCTTTCTTACGGGGAATATGTATTGCTCGGAAAAGGGGAAGAAATGACAGGCGGAAGAGAACGCCCTGCCATGCTTGCGGATGTATTCGAAGCCTATATTGGTGCTTTGTACCTTGATCAAGGATTAGAGCCAGTGGTGCAGTTTTTGACTAATGTCGTGTTTCCGAAGATAGACGAGGGTGCTTTTTCTCATGTGATGGATTATAAGAGCCAGCTTCAGGAGCTGATCCAGCGTGATGCCATTGGTGTCCTGCAATATAAGATTTTACAGGAAAAAGGACCTGCTCATAATCGGGAGTTTGTTTCGACCGTCTCCTTGAATGGGGAAGAGCTGGGCTCTGGAATAGGAAAATCCAAAAAAGAAGCGGAGCAGCATGCTGCCGAGCATGCATTGATCGTTTTAAAAGAAAAAAAATCAACAAGATAGTTGAACAGTAGAGGGGGAAAGGTCATGTTCCTCAAACGTTTGGACGTTGTAGGATTTAAATCTTTCGCAGAGAAAATTTCGATTGATTTTGTACCTGGTGTCACGGCAGTGGTTGGACCAAACGGAAGCGGTAAAAGTAATGTGACCGATGCAGTCCGATGGGTACTTGGAGAGCAGTCTGCGAAATCACTGCGTGGAGCAAAAATGGAAGATATCATCTTTTCGGGAAGTGACACGAGGAAAGCGTTGAATTTTGCGGAAGTATCATTGACCCTTGATAACGAGACCAATTCCCTGCCAATTGACTTTCATGAAGTCAGTGTGACAAGACGTGTATATCGATCGGGAGAAAGTGAATTTTTCATTAATAATCAAGGTTGCCGTCTGAAAGACATCATAGACCTTTTCATGGATTCTGGTCTTGGGAGAGAAGCGTTTTCCATCATCAGCCAAGGGAAAGTGGAAGAAATCCTTAGCAGTAAGGCTGAAGAAAGACGAGTGATTTTTGAAGAAGCAGCCGGTGTCCTGAAGTATAAAACGAGAAAACGAAAAGCGGAATCGAAGCTGACGGAAACACAGGATAACTTAAACCGTGTCCATGATATCCTCCATGAATTGGAGGGGCAGGTGGAGCCGTTAAAAATTCAGTCTTCCCTCGCCAAGGAA
This sequence comes from Peribacillus frigoritolerans, assembly GCF_040250305.1. Classification (NCBI taxonomy): domain Bacteria; kingdom Bacillati; phylum Bacillota; class Bacilli; order Caryophanales; family Bacillaceae; genus Peribacillus; species Peribacillus frigoritolerans. Next base: position 1,760,853 of record NZ_CP158190.1, read on the forward strand.
TTTTTGGCGAAGAAAGACGAGCTTGAGCAAATAGAAGTGGCTTTAACCGTTTTTGAAATAGAAGAACTTTATGAAAAATGGGAAAAACTTTCACAGGAACTTGAAAAACATAATGAAATGGAACAGCAAATGGCAGGACAGCTTCATGATAGGGAAGCGCATCTCAAAAAGCTAAGGGATAGTCTTGCGACGCTTGAGACATCGATCAATGGTCTTCAGGAAATTCTCCTGAATGCCAGCGAAGAACTTGAAAAGCTTGAAGGCCGTAAAGAAGTTTTGAAAGAACGGAAGAAAAATGCCGCCCAAAACAAGTCACAGCTGGAAAAAGCGATTGTGGAAGGTGAGGCTGCTGTCGAGCGTCTGTCTTTGCAAAAGGAAAGAGAAACGGAAATCCTGAATGCACTGAACTTGGAAGTGAAAGGGATTTCTGAAACCTTACATGAAAAACAAAAAAGCCTGGGCCTATTCAATAGTGATATAGAGGCGATGATCGAAGCGAAAAAGAGTGACTATATCGAGTGGTTGAACAAGCAGGCATCGGCTAAAAACGAAAAACAATACCTGCTCCAGCAGCTAACACAGCAGGAACATAAAAATGCTAAACTTGACATGGAAAATGAAAAGTTCTTAACCGAAAGAATGGATATCACTGCTAAAAAAGTGGAATATTCAAAGCTGATGGACAATATGACCAAGCAGCTTGAAGAGCATGTCACTTATTTCCGAAATCAGCAGAATAAATTGAATGCGGCAAAAGATACGTATCAAAAACAAGAAACCACCCTTTACAAGGCCTATCAATTCCTTCAACAGGCAAAATCACGTAAGGAACTGCTTGAAGAAATGGAAGATGATTATGCAGGCTTCTTTCAGGGTGTAAAAGAGGTTTTAAAAGCGAAAGAAACCCTTCCAGGCATTGAAGGGGCAGTTGCGGAATTGATTAAGGTTCCAAAGGAATATGAAACGGCCATCGAAACGGCTCTGGGCGGAGCGATGCAGCATGTTGTCGTGGAACGCGAAGAGCATGCACGGGAAGCCATTTCCTTCTTGAAGAAAAATAGGTATGGGCGTGCGACGTTCTTGCCTTTATCAGTCATAAAGGCAAGAGAGATATCAGCTAACCAATTATCGATGCTGAAGAGCCATTCAGCTTTTGTAGGGACTGGTTCCTCATTGATCCAATATGATGATAGGCATGCAGCGATTGCAGAAAACCTATTGGGAACCGTGATGATCACTACAGATTTAAAAGGTGCAAATGACCTGGCGAAAATGATGCAGCACCGTTTCCGCTTCGTAACACTTGAGGGGGATATCGTCAATCCAGGCGGTTCAATGACTGGCGGAGCCTTAAAGCAAAAAACGACCTCCCTGCTTTCAAGGAAAACGGAATTGGAAGAGCTCCAACAAAAACTTGCTGCCATGGAAGCTAAAACGAATCAGCTAGAAAAGCAAGTCAAACAGCTCAAAGTGGATGTGGGTGTTCAAGAGCAAACGCTTGAACAAACCAGAAAAACTGGAGAGAGACTTCGATTACAAGAACAAACCCTTAAGGGCGAACTCCGTGAAGTGGAGCTGCAGGAAAGAAATGTGAATGAGCGGCTGCATCTTTATGATTTGGATAAAAATTCATATTTAGAAGAACAACAGCAAAAAACAGCAAGACTTGAAGAGCTGGAAGAACTTTTGGACTCATGTAAATCGGAAATTGAAGGGCTTGACAGGTTGATTTCCGAAATGACCGAACAAAAGCAATCCCAACAATCCTCAAAAGAGAGCCTTGCTGAAGAAACGAATGAACTGAGGGTAATGCTTGCCTCTAAGCGTGGCCAGCTGCAAAACCAAAAAGAGAAGATGGAACGCATTGAATCGGATCTTTCAAAGGAAACAAGCAGGCTTGCCGAAAACAAAGATGATTTAGGGCTCCTGACCAATGAAATGACAGACAGTTCAAGCGGGGAAGAGTCACTGGAAGATATGGCTCAGCAGAAATTGCTCGATAAAAATGGGGCAATTGAAGGGATCACCATAAAAAAACAGGAAAAAAACGAGCTTCTAAAGGAAGTTGAATCGCTTGAACTGTCCTTGAAAGAAGAAAATCGACTTTATAGAGGCATTGTCGAAGTGATGAAGGATGAAGAAGTGAAATTAACTCGTCTGGATGTCGAACTGGAAAATCGTCTCGACCACTTGAGAGAAGAATATACCCTTTCCTTTGAAGGTGCTAAAGAACAGTATCCATTGATGATGCCTTCAGAAGAAGCTCAAAAAAGGGTGAAGCTCATCAAGCTTGCAATCGAGGAACTGGGGACGGTGAATCTAGGTGCAATTGATGAATACGCACGTGTAGCTGAACGCTATGAATTCCTTCTAAGTCAAAAGGAAGACCTTCAACAGGCGAAGGATACATTATTCCAAGTCATCGATGAAATGGATGATGAAATGAAGCGGCGCTTTGCGGATACCTTCTATTCGATCCGTGAAGAATTCGAACAAGTCTTCAAAGCTTTATTTGGCGGAGGCAGAGCCGAGCTGAAACTGACAAATCCGGATGATTTACTAAATACAGGGGTGGATATCATTGCACAGCCTCCCGGGAAAAAACTGCAAAATTTGAGCCTCTTATCGGGTGGGGAACGAGCATTGACAGCCATAGCCCTTTTATTCTCCATTCTAAAAGTGCGTCCGGTGCCTTTCTGTATCCTTGATGAAGTCGAGGCAGCGCTTGATGAGGCGAATGTTGTCCGGTTCAGTCAATTTTTAAGGAAGTTCAGCAGGGAAACGCAGTTCATCGTGATTACTCACCGCAAAGGCACGATGGAAGAAGCAGATGTCCTATATGGCATTACGATGCAGGAGTCAGGCGTCTCCAAACTTGTTTCCGTCCGGATGGAAGAATCAGAAAACTTTATTGAAGTTTAAAATTCATGAATTAGAGGAAGTGGGACAATGAGTTTTTTCAAAAAGCTAAAAGAGAAATTTACGACCCAGGAAGAAAAAGAAAAATCAGTTGAAGCAGAAGTATCCATTGGGGAAAAATTCAAGCAAGGTTTGACAAAGACAAGGAATTCCTTTACTGGAAGGGTTAATGAACTTGTTGCCCGTTATCGGAAAGTGGATGAGGACTTTTTTGAAGAACTTGAAGAAATCCTTATACAGGCTGATGTAGGCTTCGATACTGTGATGGAACTGATTGATCAATTGAAAAGGGAAGTCAAGCTTCGCAATATCTCTGATACGAGGGAAGTGCAGTCCGTCATTTCCGAAAAGCTAGTGGAAATCTACCAAGGTGATGATGAAGCGACTTCAAGCCTGAATATACAAGAAGAAGGTTTGACGGTCATTTTGTTTGTAGGGGTTAATGGGGTAGGGAAAACGACGACCATTGGTAAACTTGCCCATAAATTTAAAATGGAAGGTAAATCTGTCGTATTGGCTGCCGGGGATACCTTCCGTGCCGGTGCGATTGAACAGCTTGAGGTTTGGGGAGAGCGTGTCGGCGTCAGTGTAATCAAACAGGGTGAAGGCTCTGACCCTGCTGCGGTCATGTTCGACGCCATTCAGGCCGCCAAAGCACGAAAAGCGGATATCCTGATCTGTGACACTGCCGGTCGCTTACAGAATAAAGTGAACTTAATGAAGGAATTGGAAAAGGTGAAACGTGTAATTGAACGTGAAGTACCTGGTGCACCACACGAGGTGTTGCTTGCCCTTGACGCAACAACTGGACAAAATGCCCTCATTCAGGCCAAGACATTCAAGGAAGCGACCAATGTGTCCGGTATTGTTTTAACAAAGCTTGATGGCACCGCAAAAGGCGGAATTGTATTGGCAATTCGCAATGAATTGGCCATTCCCGTTAAATTTGTCGGGCTAGGTGAAAAGATGGACGATCTACAGGAATTCGATGCTGAGAAATATGTTTATGGCCTTTTTGCTGATATCATCGATAAAGAAGAGGTTTAAGAAAAATTGTAAGCCGGAAGAGATAATTCTCTTCTGGTTTTTTTACAGAGATAATTGAAGGAACAATTCTCAGAAATGTCCAAAAAAGAGGCGGGAAAAGAAAAAAATAATGCTTTGCAAACAAGTGGTAAGGAGTTTAACTTGACATCAAATAAACAAGGCTTTACAATATAAACTTGTAAAGGGTTTTCACTTAACAGCAGGGAGGCTTGCTAAGATGCTTGAAAAGACAACGCGGATTAATTATTTGTATGACTTTTACCAATCGTTGTTAACAGAGAAGCAGCAGAGCTATATGTCCCTCTACTATCTGGATGATTACTCTCTTGGCGAGATTGCCGATGAATACGAAGTCAGTAGGCAGGCAGTCTATGATAATATAAAAAGAACAGAAGCGATGCTTGAGGAATATGAAGCAAAGCTATTGTTATTTCAAAAATTTCAAGAGCGTAACCAGTGGATTGCGAATATGAAGGGACTCATAGAAAAGGAATCCTTTTCAAAAGAGAAGCTGCTAGACGCAATCACAACGCTTGAGAAGTTGGATTAGGAGGCGGCAATATGGCATTTGAAGGATTGGCCGACCGACTGCAGAGCACGATGCAAAAGATCCGTGGAAAAGGGAAAGTCAACGAAGCGGACGTTAAAGAAATGATGCGTGAAGTTCGATTGGCCCTGCTTGAAGCGGATGTTAACTTTAAAGTCGTGAAGGATTTTGTAAAACGTGTCAGTGAACGTTCGGTAGGTCAGGAAGTGCTGAAAAGCTTAACCCCCGGTCAACAGGTAATAAAGGTAGTCAAGGAAGAATTGACGGAGCTGATGGGCGGCGAACAAAGCAAGATCGCCGTTGCCTCGAAACCACCGACTGTCATCATGATGGTAGGTCTTCAAGGTGCAGGTAAAACGACGACCACCGGAAAGCTTGCCAATCTTCTAAGGAAAAAATACAACCGCAAGCCATTGCTCGTTGCGGCTGATATTTACCGTCCGGCGGCGATTAAGCAGCTTGAAACACTTGGCAAACAATTAAGCATGCCTGTTTTCTCCCTTGGGGACCAGGTCAGTCCTGTTGAAATTGCCAAACAGGCAATTGAAAAAGCTAAGGAAGAACATCATGATTATGTGTTGATTGATACCGCAGGCCGCCTTCATGTTGATGAAAACTTGATGGGCGAACTGAAGGATATCAAAGAGTTGACAAAACCAGATGAAATCTTCCTGGTTGTCGATGCGATGACCGGTCAGGATGCGGTCAATGTAGCCCAAAGCTTCAATGAACAGCTGGGCCTGACAGGAGCCGTATTAACGAAACTTGATGGGGATACACGTGGTGGTGCGGCACTTTCAATTCGTTCAGTCACCAACACGCCGATTAAATTCGTCGGTATGGGTGAAAAATTGGATGCACTTGAAGCGTTCCATCCAGAACGGATGGCGTCAAGGATCCTCGGCATGGGTGATGTATTGACCCTTATCGAAAAAGCACAGGCCAATGTAGATGAAGAAAAAGCGAAAGAATTAGAGAAAAAGATGCGTACAGCCACTTTTACCTTTGATGATTTCCTTGATCAGCTCGGTCAGGTGCGGAATATGGGACCGCTTGATGATATTCTGAAAATGATTCCCGGTGCGAATAAAATGAAAGGGATGGACAACCTTCAAATCGATGAAAAACAAATCGGTCATGTTGAAGCTATCATCCGATCAATGACAACGCATGAAAAGGAACATCCGGAAACCATGAATGCATCCCGCAAGAAACGGATTGCCAAAGGAAGCGGCAGATCGATTCAAGAAGTGAACCGTCTACTGAAGCAATTCGAAGAAATGAAAAAGATGATGAAACAGGTTACGAACATGCAAAAAGGAAAGAAAAAGGGATTCAAATTCCCGTTCATGTAAGGTTTATTTCAGCTCGGAACTAAGGTGAAATACGGGTCGAAGCCATGTATTTCAACACTTTTTTTACCTGTTAAGAAAAAAACCTTTACAAACATACAAGACATTTGATATTATACTATCTTGTGTGAAACTATTCGGAGGTGCTTATTTAAAATGGCAGTAAAAATTCGCTTAAAACGTATGGGAGCTAAAAAATCTCCTTTCTATCGTATTGTAGTTGCAGATTCTCGTTCACCACGTGACGGACGTTACATTGAAGTGGTAGGAACATATAACCCGGTGGCTCAACCAGCAAAAGTTGATATCAACGAAGAGCTTGCTCTTAAATGGTTACAAGATGGAGCTAAACCATCTGATACAGTTCGTAACTTATTCTCAACACAAGGCATCATGGAAAAATTCCATGTTGCAAAAAACAGCAAGTAATCGACGGTAGTTGATGAAAGCACTGATTGAAACGATTGTTTCAGCACTTGTGGATTATCCGGAAGAGGTCATCGTGACCTCCAAGGAAGAATCCGACCGGATTGTTTATATCCTCTCCGTTCATAAAGAGGATATGGGCAAGGTGATCGGTAAACAAGGGCGTGTTGCTAAGGCGATTCGGACTGTGGTATATGCAGCAGGATCTTCACAGCAGAAGAAAATCTATTTGGAGATTTCCGAATAAGGAGGGTTAATACCCCTCCTTTTTTTGTACTTCAAGAAAGCTTAGATCCCAATTGATCAAATTCGGGCTTTAAACTTTACGCCTTTTAAGACGCATCTTTTACCGATTTACGTTATACTTAAGAGAATGACCCCCATTTCAAAAAGATTACCCCATCATACATATTTTTAGAAGGAAATACGAAATCATAGATAATAGGAGGTGCTGGAATGAAAATTCTCCAAAATGTAATCGTTAACCAAGTATTAACGGAATCCAGCAAGAATCAGCTCCTCGAGAAATACAAGTCAAAACGCCTTCAGCTTCAAAAAGAGAGTGAACAGCTTCGCTTTGAACTGAAAAAACTTGAAAAAACAAGAACTCTCCAACCTGCTAGTCTCCGTGCTCATTTCGAAAAAGAAATTAACCAGAGGCAAGAAAAAATTAAACTGCTTGAATTTCAAATGGAGCAGCTGGAGATCCTTCCCGCCGGAAGTGAATTGAAGGAACGGGAAGTTCAAAGTATCATTGATGTGGAAATTGGGGCAGATTGGGACGAAATCATGGCAACGAAGACCATTGTCATTAAAGATGGAATCGTCTCGGAAATTCGTTAGAGGTGAAAGAATGGAAAAATGGTTTAATGTAGGTAAAATTGTCAACACACATGGTCTTTTAGGAGAAGTCCGTGTTATTTCTTCAACAGACTTTCCGGAAAAACGATACAAAGTGGGAAATACTCTGTATTTGTTTAGGGACACTGAGAAAAAACCTTTGCCGCTTGTCATCAGGTCGCATCGCACCCATAAAAACTTTAACCTATTGACGTTCGAGAACTATTATAACGTCGGACAGGTCGAGGCTTTTAAAAACGGGGTCCTTAAAGTCAAGGAAGCACAGCTTGGTAAATTGGACGAAGGTGAGTTCTACTTCCATGAAATCATCGGCTGTTCGGTATTTACGGATGAAGGCATGGAAGTTGGGGAGATCATTGAGGTTCTTACGCCTGGTGCAAATGATGTTTGGGTCATTAAGAAAGCTGGCAGTAAGGACATTCTGATTCCGTATATTGAACAAATTGTAAAAGAAGTGGATATATCCGCTAAAAAGGTCATCATTACACCGATGGAAGGACTTTTAGACTGATGAAAATCGATGTGCTTTCGCTTTTTCCAGAAATGTTCGAAGGGGTACTTGGCTCGTCAATCTTAAAAAAGGCAGCGGAAAAGCAGGCTGTCAGCTATAAGGTGACCAATTTCCGAGATTATGCAGATAATAAGCATTCGACGGTAGACGATTATCCGTATGGCGGCGGTGCCGGAATGGTATTGAAGGCACAGCCGATCTTTGATGCCGTGGAAGCTCTTAAAGGGCAAGCTGAGCTAACCCCAAGGGTAGTCCTGCTTTGTCCCCAGGGAGAGCGTTACACGCAGAAAAAAGCCGAAGAGTTAGCTGGAGAGGAACATCTCATTTTCATTTGCGGGCATTATGAAGGGTATGATGAGCGGATCCGGGAGCATGTCGTCACTGATGAAATATCGATAGGTGACTTTGTGCTTACAGGCGGGGAATTGGGAGCAATGGTCATTATTGACAGCGTTGTGCGCTTGCTGCCTGGCGTTCTTGGAAATGTTGACTCCCCGATTCTTGATTCCTATTCTTCTGGTTTGTTAGAGCATCCACATTATACTAGACCTGCAGATTTCCGGGGGATGAAAGTTCCCGATCCGCTAATATCCGGGAATCATAAAAAAATCGATGAATGGCGGATGAAGGAATCCCTGCGCAGAACTTGGATTCGACGTCCGGACTTGCTCGATAGTTATGAACTATCGGAAGTTGAAGAAAAATTATTGTCCGAGATTAAAAAAGAAGACTGATCTCTATTGCATCGACGTTTATAGTATGATAGGATATACCTTGTGACTTGGGCAAAATGCTCAGTCTTATAACGATGTTCCGCTGCAAACAATAAGTATTTGCAAGAGCGTCCAGGAGGAGTTGAAATCGATGCAAAATCTTATTAACGAAATCACAAAAGAACAACTTCGCTCAGATCTTCCATCATTCAGACCTGGTGACACAGTACGTGTACACGTAAAGGTTATTGAAGGAACTCGCGAACGTATCCAGTTGTTTGAAGGCGTTGTAATCAAACGTCGTGGCGGCGGAGTTAGTGAAACTTTCACAGTACGTAAGATTTCTTACGGCGTTGGAGTAGAACGTGCTTTCCCTGTTCACACACCAAAAATTGCGAAATTAGAAGTTATCCGTCACGGTAAAGTACGTCGTGCGAAACTTTATTACCTACGCGAACTTCGTGGTAAAAAAGCACGTATTAAAGAAATTCGTCGTTAATTCTTCGAATATCTTCATGCGGGTTTACCATGATCCACATAAGGTGAATAACCAAAGAGTATCATGCAAAAAGGGAGCTTGTTTATCAGGCTCCCTTTTTGCACTTTAAGAAACGATGAATACACTTACGGTGAAAACTATATAGAATCCTGCTCGCTATAGCGTCCGCAACATGTTAAAATAATTGTTGATATGCTTCAAAAAGGGTGGGTAAGGATGGCGAAAAAGAAAAATGAATTGTGGGAATGGACAAAGGCGGTCATAATCGCAGTTATAGCGGCGACGCTGATTCGTTATTTCCTGCTGGCTCCTATTGTTGTGGACGGTAATTCCATGATGCCGACATTAAAGGATACGGACCGCATGATCGTTAATAAAATCTCCTATTCGATTGGCGAACCGAAAAGATTCGACATTATCGTTTTCGAAGCTCCAGAAGGCAAGGATTACATAAAGCGTGTCATCGGATTGCCAGGGGAAAAAGTCGAATATAAAAATGATACTCTTTACGTGAATGGAAAAGCTTATGATGAGCCATACTTGGATGAATATAAAGAACAATTGATAGATGGCGGGGACTTGACGGAACCTTTTACATTAAGTGATGTCATAGAACAAGAAACGGTGCCTGAAGGCCACCTATTTGTCCTGGGGGATAATCGCCGTTTTAGTAAGGACAGCCGTCATAGCGGCGTAGGTGTCGTTCCTTACGATAAAGTGTTAGGAAAAACTAAATTAGTTTATTGGCCGATCGAAGACTTTCGATTGGCGGAATAGTAGGAAGGTGCATTCCATTGACAATACAGTGGTTCCCTGGCCATATGGCCAAAGCAAGACGGGAAGTAACAGAGAAATTAAAACTGATCGACATCATCTTTGAACTTGTGGATGCCCGGATACCGGCATCTTCACGAAACCCGATGATCGATGAAATCATTCAGCATAAACCAAGGGTCATCCTTTTGAATAAAGCTGATATGGCCGATCCGGTAAAAACGAATATGTGGCTTGAACATTATAAATCGCAGGGGAAAACGGCGATTGCCATTAACTCACAGGCGGGAAACGGTTTAAACCAGATTACTGCTGCTTCCAAAAAACTTTTAAAAGAGAAGTATGAGCGGATGGAATCAAGAGGAATAAAGCCGAGAGCGATCCGTGCCATGATAGTCGGCATTCCGAACGTGGGGAAATCGACCTTAATCAATCGACTTGCGAAAAAGAACATTGCCAAAACAGGGAATACGCCTGGCGTCACTAAAGCGCAGCAATGGATAAAAGTTGGCAAGGAATTGGAATTGCTCGACACGCCGGGGATTCTCTGGCCGAAATTCGAGGATCAAGAAGTAGGCTTGAAGCTTGCGTTGACAGGTGCGATTAAAGATACGATTTTAAACTTGCATGAAGTCTCATTATACGGCCTTCGCTTTTTGGAAAAAGAATATCCCGATAGGTTGAAATCCCGTTATAACCTGGATGTAATTCCGCAGGAAACGCTCGAATTGTTTGATGCTGTCGGAAAGTTCAGGGGCTGTTTAGCATCTGGGGGCTTCATCGATTATGACAAAACGGCAGAGTTGGTCGTACGTGAAATCCGTTCAGAAAAGATGGGTCCGCTTACGTTTGAGGTCCCTTTGGATGATGAAGAGAATGATATCCCCGAATAACATTAACATTGACCTGATTGTTGAAGACAATCAATGAAAAGGATTGATACGGAGCTGGAGTTGGATGTCGAAAAGGCTTACTCTTTTTGATGTCTCTTTTCCGCTCCGTATTTTCGTCTGAACTGTAGAAAGGGAGCAAGGCTGCCGATAATTAATATGATGGGTGATAAAGATGATAACTGAAATGAGCATTAAGGAAATCTCCTCAAAGTTAAAGACAATAAGAGAGCCCGAAGATTTATTTTTACAGAAATGCCGGGAGGACGGACGAAAGGGAGTAACCGACTTAGTAAGCAAATGGCAAAGAGCTTATGAAAAAGAACAACAGGTAAGGGATGCTTTCACGGAAATGACGGAGTTTGAACGTCAATTGCGAAAACAGGGGTTTTCCATTCTGGCTGGTATCGATGAAGTTGGAAGAGGACCTCTGGCAGGACCAGTTGTGACCAGTGCAGTAATCTTGCATGAATCTTTTTATTTGCCAGGGCTTAATGATTCCAAAAAGATTCCAGAAGCAAAAAGGGAACTGTTTTATGAAATGATTTTTAAGGAAGCACTATCCATAGGTGTAGGTGTTGTACATAGTGAAGTAATTGATGAAATCAATATATATCAAGCTACGAAAAAGGCAATGGTGGCTGCATTGAACGATCTGTCGGAACTTCCTGATCATTTGTTGATCGATGCAATGGAACTGGATGTGCCGATTCCGCAGCTTTCGCTCATAAAGGGGGACGCAAGAAGCATTAGCATCTCTGCGGCATCCATAATAGCGAAAGTGACCCGTGATAGAATGATGAAGGATTATGGTGAGAAATATCCGGAATATGGTTTTGAAAAGCACATGGGTTACGGGACAAGCCAACATTTAGAAGCGCTCGACACGCACGGGCTTACACCTTGGCATAGAAGAAGTTTTGCACCAGTTAAGGAAATAGCTGCACGAACGAAGGATTAAGGGGGGATGAGTGATGCAATCCATAACAAGCGGTCAACCGTTATTTTCACCCATTGAAATAAAAGGAACTGCGAGTTGGAAAAACGGGCAAATCCTTTTCGGGAAGGTGAATAAGGTTTTTCCTAACCAAACGGCCGAGGTCCAGATTGGCCATCAAAAAATGATTGCCACTCTCGATATCCCGCTTCGAACAGGAGAAAAGCATTGGTTTCAAGTGCAGCACCCAATTAAGGGGGGGCTCGTGTTAAAAGCTTTAAATTCTCCCGATTTGAACGATTCCAGCATAAAGGGAACGGCTGCAAAATTAATCGCTCATCTCGGCATAACGCCCGATCCGTCCGCAACGAAGCTTGCCGAATATCTCCTGACAAATCGCCTCCCGATAACCAAGGAAACTTTTCAGCCCGCCATGCAATGGTTAAAAGCTGTTGATGCTGCAGAAGTCGGTCTGCCTGTAATAAAAACGATGTTCATTCAGCAACTGCCTTTTGTAAAAGATGTATTTGATGCTTTATTTACACAGTCCAAAGGTGAACCTTTCCATAAACTCCTCAGTGGCTTCAAGCAAAAGCTGGAGGATGGTGGGGCAGTAACGAGGACTGCCGTCAAGCTGATGGAAGTATTGAACTCCTTACATGTTGCTAAACAGCACCAGTTTCAACAAATCGGTTTGCAAAAACTAGTGACCACTTGGCTGGATTCCGATTCAAAGCCAGAAATGAAATCCGGTGCATTTTCCCTGCTTCAAAAGACGGGTTTCATACCAAAGGGAATGACGGAATCTGTCTTTCTGGAAAATTTAATTGATGGAGCTGAGATTAGGACAAGTATTGCTAAGAATTCAGCGGTTGATAAACTACACCAAGGATTGCAGCTGCTTTCCGAGGCAAAAAGCGGAGCATTTGCAAAAGTTGAAGAGATCGATACTGCTATTGATCGCATATTGAATGGTCATGAACATGTGGGGGCAAAACTGCCAAATGATATCCACTCGATGCCGAGAAAAAACATTACTGCAGAAAAACTTTCCTCTCTTGCCTTCCATTTACTCCAGAGTTCTTTTACCGAAGCAACAGCTAATAAGGCAGTAGGCGGAAAAATGGAAGTGAATGACCTAATAGGCTACTTGAATAAGGACACAGATCAAGTGGCTGAGTCGAAGGGTAAGGCGGCTGAATTATTGTTCCAGTCGCTTAATAGGCTTCCTGAGGCCCAATACACTAGGAATAATGAGAAGCTGGTCCTTTCACTTGTATTGGAAGCTGAGTTTCAAACAATCGATTTCACCGATGGACCTTCTGTTGCACATCAACTGAAAGAAATGACCAAGATCCTTGGTCTTCAGCTGGAACATGCACTCATTAATCTTTCTGGAGATGATGTGGCGGAGTTCCCGAAGGATTTGGAGACACTTAAACCGCTGCTGCTTAAATTGCTGAATGAACAAATGCCGGCATCTATGAAGGAGATGGCAGAACAAATCCTAAATCGGATTACTGCGCAACAGATCCTTTCACAGGAAAATGGACCGATTCAGAATTTACTCCTTACACTTCCACTCAATCTGGGACCTGCTCAAACGGATCTGACTTTACAATGGAGCGGAAGAAAGACAAAAGATGGAAAAATCGACCCGGATTACTGCCGTGTCCTATTTTATTTAGAATTGGAACGCCTTAAAGAGACGGTCATCGACATGCAGGTTCAAAACCGAATCATCAAAGTGACGGTCATCAATGGGAATGGTGCGGTCCTTGAAGAGGCAGCCGGTCAATATCTTGACATCCTGAGGGAGAATCTCGAAAAAATGGATTACAGATTGTCAGGGGTTTCCTTTGTAAATCCCGTGAATGAAAAAGAGCGGGACCAAGGGGTGAAACCGATTCCTTTTTCAGAAGCCGGTTCGTATAGTGGAGTGGATATTCGAATATGATGAATGATAAACGAAAAGAAGCGATTGCCTTAAAGTATGATCAAAAGACATCTAAAGCGCCCGTCATATTGGCGAAGGGAAAAGGTAAAACGGCTGAAAATATTCTGGAAAAGGCGATGAAACTGGATATACCGGTCCAAAGGGACGAATCGCTAGCTGCACTTTTAGGTCAATTGGATATAAATCAAACGATTCCGGAAGAATTGTATGGAGCTGTTGCGGAGGTATTCGCATTCATTTACAAAGTTGACAAGGACATGAGTCGGTAGTTTCCTAATTTATCCAGGTTATATCACTAACTGGAATACTGTTGGTTTATGTAGAATACTAGGGAAATCACTGACGAATTTTCATTATATTAAAAAAATACTAAAGTATTTGCAAAAGGACAAGGCCATGGCTTTGTCCTTTTGCTTTTCTTTTGAATCAAGACAAGGATAATTGTAATTTATCAATGAATCGACCTCTGGTTTAATATATTGAAAAGGCTTTCATAGAGGCGTTTTTAGAAGATTTATAACTGTAATGACTTTTTTGAAAATAGATTTTCAGAACCAAAATATATGAATTTAATAAGAAAAAAACACAATGGTGAAGAAGGTTTTCTCCATTTTAAACATGGGTTTAGAAGTATATTATAATAATATTTTAAAAATTATGTGAAAGAAAATTATGCACGAAGGAGAATTTTGTTGTAATATGGTAGAGAAAACACGCATTAAATTTCAAAGTTGTTTTTTAGTAGATAAGGAGGATGGGAAATGAATATCCATGAGTATCAGGGGAAAGAGATATTGCGACAATACGGGGTATCCGTTCCAAATGGCCGGGTTGCCTTTACTGTTGATGAAGCAGTGGAAGCAGCGAAGGAGTTAGGTACGGAAGTTGTTGTCGTCAAAGCTCAAATTCATGCGGGTGGCCGCGGGAAAGCCGGCGGAGTCAAGGTAGCGAAGAATCTTGATGAAGCGCGTACATATGCAGAAGAGATTCTTGGCAAGACATTGGTGACCCATCAAACAGGTCCTGCAGGCAAGGAAGTTAAGCGTTTACTTATTGAAGAAGGCTGCGACATTACAAAAGAATATTATATCGGGCTGGTCCTTGACCGTGCTACGGACAGTGTCGTATTGATGGCTTCTGAAGAAGGCGGAACGGAAATTGAGGAAGTGGCTGAAAAGACACCAGAGAAAATTTTCAAAGAAGTAATCGATCCGGTTGTCGGCCTGACTGGTTTCCAGGCACGGAGGATTGCATTCAATATCAATATTCCGACTTCACTTATAAATAAAGCTTCCAAACTGATGGTTAACTTATATACAGCTTTCGTTGATAAAGATTGCTCAATCGCAGAAATCAACCCATTAGTGGTAACTGGCGACGGCGATGTAATGGCGCTTGATGCTAAATTGAACTTCGATGATAATGCGATTTACCGCCATAAAGACATCGCGGAGTACCGTGATTTGGATGAAGAGGATGCGAAAGAGATTGAAGCATCAAAACATGGCCTTAGTTACATATCGCTTGACGGAAATATCGGATGCATGGTTAATGGTGCCGGTCTTGCTATGGCGACGATGGACATCATTAAACATTATATGGGAGATCCGGCTAACTTCCTTGACGTTGGTGGCGGCGCCACTGAGGAAAAAGTGAAAGAGGCTTTCAAAATCATCCTATCCGATCAAAATGTTAAAGGCATCTTCGTTAATATCTTCGGAGGAATCATGAAATGTGACATCATCGCTACAGGCGTCGTGGCTGCTGCTAAAGAGCTTGGCCTGGATGTCCCTCTTGTTGTTCGTCTTGAAGGAACGAATGTGGACCTTGGCAAAAAGATTCTAAAAGAGTCAGGTTTAAATATTACGTCTGCTGAATCAATGGCAGATGGAGCACAAAAAATAGTATCACTTGTAGGATAATAGGCAGGGGGGAACATAATGAGCGTTTATATTAATAAAGATACGAAAGTGATCGTTCAGGGAATCACTGGTGCAACAGCATTATTTCATACAAAACAAATGTTGGAATACGGCACGAAAATCGTTGGAGGAGTCACTCCGGGTAAAGGTGGAACAGAAGTGGAAGGGGTACCTGTATTCAATACAGTTTCCGAAGCTGTCACTGAAACCGGCGCGAATGCATCTGTTATCTATGTACCGGCTCCATTTGCTGCCGATGCAATTCTAGAAGCCGTCGACGCAGAACTTGATCTTGTCATTTGTATCACGGAACATATTCCTGTCCTGGATATGGTCAAGGTTAAACGCTACATGGAAGGCAAAAAAACTCGCTTGATCGGACCGAACTGCCCAGGTGTCATTACTCCTGAAGAGTGTAAGATTGGTATCATGCCAGGGTATATCCACAAAAAAGGCCATGTAGGTGTAGTTTCACGTTCTGGAACTTTGACGTATGAAGCCGTTCACCAATTATCGCAAGCAGGCATTGGGCAATCTTCGGCTGTCGGCATCGGTGGAGATCCCGTTAACGGAACGGATTTCATTGATGTTTTGAAAGCGTTCAATGAAGATCCGGAAACACATGCGGTGATCATGATTGGGGAAATCGGTGGAACGGCAGAAGAAGAAGCAGCAATCTGGGTGAAGGAAAATATGACTAAGCCAGTTGTTGGTTTCATTGGTGGCCGTACGGCTCCAGCCGGTAAACGCATGGGTCATGCTGGTGCCATTATCTCAGGAGGAAAAGGGACTGCTGACGAGAAAATCCGCGTTATGAACGAATGTGGAATTAAAGTTGCCGAAACTCCATCCGTAATGGGTGAAACATTGATCTCCGTCTTGAAAGAAAAAGATATTTACGAACCTTGTAAAACACATTGATTCAAGCTTGGCCGACCTTTTTTTGGGTCGGCCTTTTTTTCCTCCACTTTCCTCGGGAGACACCAAGTGCATCACTATCAACCTACTTTTAAAAAATATCCGATTAGGGGCGTTTCCAATTGAATAAAAGAGAAAAGTTAATCCATCTCCATCATTGCCGCGGAGCAGGATGGAAAACAATCCAAATAATCATGTCCAAAGACCCGTCATTATCTTCCCTGTTCACGACGAATCACGCTGAATGGGCAAAAATGCTCCCTATCCCTTCAAATAAGCTCAACCTCTTTCTCAAAGATTTACATTCACTCAATACCATCGATAAACTTAAATTATACGAAGATAGCCAAATTCATTGTTTGACGATCTTCGATGATGAATACCCTTTTTTGCTGAAGCAAATATTCGATCCTCCGTGGGTTCTTTATTTTAAAGGCGATAAGAGGCTTTTAACAAGGAAGAATACGCTAGGTGTTGTTGGAACGCGTAAGCCAACCTCGTATGGTCTGGAGGCCTTAAAAACGATTCTATTACCGCTTGTAAAGAAAAAGTTCGTGATCATAAGTGGAGTGGCGGCTGGAATCGATGCAGAGTCACATAAGATCACATTAAGCGAAGGCGGAGATACGATTGGGATTTTAGGAGGGGGGCTTATGCAAATATATCCAAAATCCAATGTCCCCCTTGCTGAAGAAATCAGCAAAAAAGGCTTGCTTATATCTGAGACTCCACCGGAAATGAGGGCGGAACCTTGGATGTTTCCGCTTCGGAATCGAATCATCAGTGGATTATCACAGGGAGTATTCGTGGTCGAGGCAAAAGAAAGAAGCGGATCCCTTATTACGGCACAAGCTGCATTGGAACACGGCAGGGATGTGTTTGCACTTCCTGGTAATGTTACGAGCCCTGAATCGCTGGGGACCAATCAATTGATTTCTGATGGTGCCAAACTTGTTTTGAGTGCCAGGCAGATCGAGGAAGAGTTTTGAACAATATAATATAGAAGATAGACGGAGAATCAAACGGGAAAATAAAGAAAAAAAGGTGGTTTTTTAAAAGGATGGGTTGAATTATTAGACAAAAAGGTTGAAAATATTGTAAAACTGTTATAAGTTTTGCAAATGGCACCTCTTGTCAAAATACCTATAAATAAATGAATCAGCATGCTTTGAAAAGTAAAGAGGTGTTGACAAATGTTTTTTGAATGATTAATAATAGTGAAGATTTATATTACCTCTTTGAGGAGGATTTATTGGATGTCAGAATACTTAGTGATTGTGGAATCGCCCGCAAAGGCGAAAACAATAGAACGTTACTTGGGAAAAAAATATAAAGTAAAGGCTTCCATGGGGCATGTACGCGATTTGCCTAAAAGTCAAATGGGTGTCGATGTTGAACATGAATATGAACCTAAATATATAACTATCCGCGGCAAAGGCCCGGTTTTAAAAGAATTGAAAACCGCTGCAAAAAAAGCGAAAAAAATCTATCTCGCGGCTGACCCCGACAGGGAAGGGGAAGCCATTGCTTGGCACTTGGCCCACAGTCTTGATGTTGACGTTAACTCAGATTGCCGCGTGGTATTCAATGAGATCACGAAAGAGGCTATCAAAGAATCATTTAAATCACCGAGGCCAATAAATATGAAATTGGTTGATGCCCAGCAGGCAAGAAGGGTCTTGGATCGTTTGGTCGGATACAATATAAGCCCGCTTTTGTGGAAAAAGGTGAAAAAAGGCTTAAGCGCGGGACGGGTCCAATCGGTTGCTGTACGGATGATCATTGACCGGGAGAAGGAGATCAAAGATTTTACCCCTGAAGAGTATTGGACAATCAAGGCTGATTTTGTAAAAGGAAAAGAACAGTTTGAAGGTTCCTTCTTCAGCATTGGCGGTGAGAAGAAGGAGTTGAATAACGAAGAGGACGTTAAAAAAGTGCTCGCTTCTTTAAATGGCGGCGAATTTACGATAGGAGCTGTGGCTAAAAAAGAAAGAAGGCGCAATCCAGCCGCTCCTTTTACGACTTCTTCCCTGCAACAGGAAGCGGCACGTAAATTGAATTTCCGTGCAAAGAAAACCATGATGCTTGCTCAACAGCTTTATGAAGGAATCGAGCTTGGCAAGGAAGGTACAGTCGGGTTAATCACTTATATGAGAACCGATTCGACCCGGATTTCCGATGTTGCGAAAGAGGAAGTCCATACCTTCATTCAAAATAATTATGGTAAAGATTATGTTCAGGTTGAACAGCGCAAAG
This sequence comes from Peribacillus frigoritolerans, assembly GCF_040250305.1. NCBI lineage: Bacteria > Bacillati > Bacillota > Bacilli > Caryophanales > Bacillaceae > Peribacillus > Peribacillus frigoritolerans. Next base: position 1,779,382 of record NZ_CP158190.1, read on the forward strand.
AGAAAAAACAGACTAATGCCCAGGACGCCCATGAAGCGGTCAGGCCAACAAGCACATTACGTGAACCGGGTGTAGTCAAGGAATTCTTATCCAGAGATCAATTCCGTCTTTATAAATTGATTTGGGAACGATTCGTTTCTAGTCAAATGTCTTCGGCGGTCATGGATACGATGAGCATCGACCTGCATAACGGGGATGTCATCTTCAGGGCAAATGGTTCAAAAATTAAATTCCCAGGTTTCATGAAGGTATATGTTGAAGGGTCCGATGACTCGGTGGAAGAAAAGGAAAATGCACTTCCTGATGTGAAAAAAGGGGATCAATTCTTTTCAAAAGATATCGAGCCGAAGCAGCATTTCACACAGCCTCCGCCCCGATATACTGAAGCCCGTCTTGTCAAAACCCTAGAGGAACTGGGAATAGGCCGTCCTTCTACATATGCTCCTACCTTGGATACGATTCAAAAACGGGGCTATGTTACCTTGGATAATAAACGGTTCATACCGACAGAGCTTGGTGAGATCGTTCTTGAATTGATACGCGAATTCTTCCCGGATATTCTTGATGCAGAGTTCACTGCCAAGATGGAACAGGAATTCGACAGCGTCGAGGAAGGCAGTATCGAATGGATAAAGGTCATCGATGAATTTTATAAGGAATTTGCAGTTCATTTGGCTAAAGCCGAAGTCGAGATGGAGAAAATTGAAATCAAGGATGAACCTGCAGGTGAAGATTGCGTGGAATGCGGACATGGGATGGTCTTTAAGATGGGGCGTTATGGAAAGTTCATGGCATGCAGTAATTTCCCGGATTGCCGTAACACAAAGCCAATCGTTAAAGAAATCGGTGTTAAATGCCCAAAATGTAAAGAAGGAAACATCATTGAAAGGAAAAGTAAAAAACGCCGCATATTTTACGGGTGTGATACCTATCCTGGCTGTGACTTCATATCTTGGGATAAACCGCTGCCGCGGAGTTGTCCAAAATGTGAAGGTACACTTGTTGAGAAAAAACTCAAAAAAGGCGTCCAGGTACAGTGCATGGATTGTGATTTCAAAGAATTGCCCCAAGCATAGAAAAGGCCGTGAAATCGTTTACTATCATTGTGAACTATCGAAAAAACCTAAATATAAATTGACTCGGCATCTGCCGAGTTTCTTTATGTTCAGGTAAGTATGATATCATGATAGTATGTGGATTTACTTCCAAGAAGAAAATGGATAAAGCTTGAAACTTTTTTATTTAAGCCATGTGATGTAAAATTCAGTGGACAAGTACATTCCTTTAAAGATATAATTCCTATTTGTGTCCGTTATCCTTTTTAGAAGAAATGGATTGCAGGAAGAATGCCGGCTATCTGGCATATTCTTTAATTATCGTTAGCAGGAATGAGTATTTCGGGTATAAATACATAGATATCGTTAAAAATGAAATTTTTATGAAAGCAGTTTTAATGATAAATGATCCTGTCTTATCATATCTATACATGGAGGTTCGAAAAATGAAAGAAACAAAAGTAAGTGTAATCGGTGCTGGGCTTGCTGGAAGTGAAGCGGCGTGGCAGTTAGCTAAAAGAGGAATTAAAGTCGATCTATATGAAATGCGCCCTGTAAAACAAACGCCAGCCCATCATACCGATAAATTCGCTGAACTTGTTTGTTCCAATTCACTTCGGGCAAATACGTTAACAAATGCAGTTGGTGTATTAAAAGAAGAAATGCGTATTCTGGATTCGGTCATCATGTCCGCAGCAGATGCTTGTGCTGTACCGGCTGGCGGTGCTTTAGCTGTTGATCGTCATGAATTTGCCGGTCTTGTTACGGAAAGGGTCAAAAATCATCCGAATGTAACGGTCATCAATGAAGAAGTGACGGAAATCCCGGAAGGTCCTACCGTCATTGCAACCGGTCCGCTTACAAGTCAGTCACTATCTGACAGCTTAAAGCAAATCATGGATGAAGAATACTTGTACTTCTATGATGCTGCCGCACCAATTCTTGAAAAAGACAGCATCAACATGGATAAAGTATATTTGAAATCCCGCTATGATAAAGGCGAAGCAGCTTATCTGAACTGTCCGATGACGGAAGAAGAGTTTGACCGCTTTTATGAAGCATTGATTGCTGCTGAAACAGTTCCACTTAAAGAATTCGAAAAAGAAATCTTTTTTGAAGGCTGCATGCCAATTGAAGTGATGGCATCACGCGGGAAGAAAACGATGTTATTTGGACCATTGAAGCCTGTTGGCTTAGAAGATCCAAAAACGGGAAAACGTCCTTTTGCTGTAGTTCAATTGCGTCAAGATGATGCGGCAGGAACACTTTACAATATTGTTGGTTTTCAGACACATTTGAAATGGGGGCCGCAAAAAGAAGTATTGCAGCTCATTCCTGGATTGGAAAATGCGGAAATTGTCCGTTATGGAGTTATGCATCGAAACACCTTCATAAACTCACCTAATGTTTTGAAGCCTACGTACCAATTCAAGAATCGGGATAATTTATTCTTTGCCGGTCAGATGACTGGCGTCGAAGGATATGTAGAATCGGCTGCATCGGGCTTGGTTGCAGGTATCAATGCTGCGAGGATCGTTCAAGGATCGGATCCTATCATTTTCCCAGCAGAAACGACGATGGGCAGCATGGCAAGGTACATAACTTCGACGAATGGCAAGAGCTTCCAGCCGATGAATGCAAACTTTGGATTGCTTCCAGACCTTGAAGTGAGAATCAAATCCAAAAAAGAGCGGAATGAAACACATGCTAAACGCGCTTTGGACACAATTCAGAACTTTGTGAAAAATTTGTAAAATATTTGCCTGCTGTTTTAAAGTATGATACTATTTATTAGCCTTTGCGAGGTGTTTCCATGATTAATCAAAAAAAGGCATTATCATCCTTCATCGAATATTTACAAATTGAAAAGAACAGTTCACATTACACCATTGAAAATTACAAACGTGATATTCACGAATTTTTTCTGTTCCTTAATGAACAGGGCATTGAGGACATCACGTCCGTTGAATATCTTGATGTCCGGTTATATTTAACGAATTTATATGAGAAAAAACTTTCTAAGCGCACTGTAGCAAGGAAAACTTCTTGTTTGCGGAGCCTTTATAAATTTTTACTACGTGAAGGTGATGTGAAGGATAATCCTTTTTCCCTTGCTTCTTTACCTAAAAAGGATCAAAGACTGCCACGTTTTCTTTATGAGAAGGAAATGGATCAGTTGTTTTCTTCTTTAAATAAAGATTCACCGATAGGAATAAGGAACAATGCCTTACTGGAATTATTGTATGCTACAGGCATTCGCGTAAGTGAATGTTGTGAGATTAAACTGCAGGATATCGACCTTTCCTTAGGGACGGTACTGATCCATGGAAAAGGAAAAAAAGATCGCTACGTTCCGGTTGGTAGATATGCACAGGAAGCGATAGATTTATACATACGTTCAGCCAGGATGGAATTGACTTCGTCTGACGCCAAGGCGCATGTTTATTTATTTGTTAATTTTCGTGGAGACCCTCTGACACCTAGGGGAGTTCGCTATATATTGAATGAATTGATTAAAAAGTCAGCCGCAGATGGAAGTCTTCATCCCCATATGCTAAGGCATTCGTTTGCTACACACCTATTGAATAATGGGGCGGACATTCGCACGGTTCAGGAATTGCTTGGTCATTCAAAAATTTCATCAACGCAAGTGTATACGCATGTTACAAAAGACCAATTGAAAAAAGTCTACAATGCATCACATCCGCGGCCTTAAATGTTGAAAGGGGACACTTTATGACAACGATATTTGCAGTGCATCATAAAGGTGAATGTGCCATGTCCGGTGATGGGCAGGTTACTTTAGGAAATTCAGTAGTGATGAAGCATACAGCGAGGAAAGTAAGAAAAATCTTTAATGGTAATGTCCTTGCAGGTTTTGCAGGTTCCGTTGCAGATGCTTTCACTTTATTTGAGATGTTCGAAGCTAAACTTGAAGAGTATAATGGCAATCTTCAGCGCGCTGCCGTCGAAATGGCAAAGCAATGGAGAAGTGACAATGTATTGAGGAAGCTGGAAGCCATGTTAGTCGTGATGGATAAGAAACATTTACTGCTCGTTTCTGGCACCGGGGAAGTAATTGAACCGGATGACGGGATTCTCGCCATAGGATCGGGAGGGAATTATGCATTGGCTGCCGGCAGGGCATTAATGCGGTTTTCCAGCGACCACCTATCGGCAAAGGAAATCGCTCAATCATCTTTACAAATTGCAGCGGAAATTTGTGTATTTACAAATACGAATATAATCGTGGAAGAGTTGTAAGGAGGAGCGCAAATGTCAAAAAAAGCTAATTTAACACCGAGGCAAATCGTTGAAAAACTGGATCAGTATATCGTAGGGCAGCGTGAGGCAAAACGGGCAGTGGCAGTGGCTCTTCGGAATCGCTACCGACGTTCCCTTCTCTCGGATCAACTTCGTGACGAAGTCGTTCCGAAGAATATATTAATGATTGGACCGACAGGCGTTGGGAAAACAGAAATAGCTCGGAGAATGGCTAAATTGGTAGGTGCTCCTTTTGTAAAAGTTGAAGCAACGAAATTTACGGAAGTCGGGTATGTCGGCCGGGATGTAGAGTCCATGGTCCGTGACTTGGTGGAGACTTCCGTCCGCCTCGTGAAGGAAGAAAAGATGGCCAGCGTAAAGGAACGGGCAGAGGAAAATGCAAATCGCCGTTTAATAGAGCTATTAGTGCCATCCACTAAAAAACAGAGTAATTTCAAGAATCCGCTTGAAGTCTTTTTTGGAGGCAATAACAATCAAGACGAACAGGACCCGGAAGAAAATTCCGAAGATTTAAGTTTGCAGGAAAAAAGAAAAATCGTCGCTGAAAAGCTGGCTAATGGTGAGTTGGAAAGTGAAATGATAACGGTCGAAGTGGAAGAACAGGCAGCTTCGATGTTTGATATGCTCCAAGGTTCGGGAATGGAACAAATGGGGATGAACATGCAGGACGCTTTAGGAAGCTTGATGCCGAAAAAAAGCAAGAAGCGCAAATTGAAAGTAAGTGAAGCGAGAACCGTTTTAACAAATGAAGAAGCGGCGAAATTGATTGATATGGATGAAGTCACTTCCGATGCAGTATACGGGGCTGAGCAAAATGGGATTATCTTTATTGATGAAATAGACAAAATTGCAAGTAAGCAATCTGGAAGTTCATCAGCGGATGTATCAAGAGAGGGTGTCCAAAGGGATATCCTGCCAATTGTTGAAGGTTCGACAGTAGTGACTAAATATGGGTCAGTTAAAACGGATCATGTCCTATTTATTGCTGCTGGGGCCTTTCATATGGCTAAGCCATCCGACCTTATCCCTGAATTACAAGGTAGATTCCCAATTCGTGTTGAATTGAACAAACTGACTGTAGACGACTTTGTACGGATTCTTCATGAACCGGATAATGCCTTGTTAAAACAATATGTTGCATTATTAGAAACTGAAGGTATAGAAATTGAATTTTCTGACGATGCTGTTCGTAAGATAGCTGAAGTGGCCTTCGAAGTAAATCAAAACACTGACAATATTGGTGCGAGAAGACTTCATACCATTTTGGAACGGTTGCTTGAAGACTTATCGTTTGAAGCTCCGGAAATAACGATGGAGAAGATTACAATTACCCCCCAATATGTCGAAGGTAAGCTTGGTTCTATCGCCCGGAACAAAGATTTAAGCCATTTTATCCTTTAATTAAGAAACAATTGGGCAATGATTTGCCTAGGTAATGAAAATAAAATTACGGAAATACAACTTCATAGTTATTGTGAACCATGGTATTTTTAGGAGGAACAAATCAAATGAACTTATTAGCAAAAACAAGAAAAATCAATGCAATGCTCCAAAAAGCAGCAGGTAAAGCAGTTAACTTCAAGGAAATGGCAGAAAGTTTAAGTGAAGTTATCGAAGCGAATGTTTTCGTCGTCAGCCGCCGCGGGAAATTACTTGGCATAGCGGTAAGTCAGCAAATTGAAAACGAACGCATGTACAAAATGTTGGAAGATAAACAATTCCCAGAAGAGTACACAAAAAACCTTTTCAATATTCCCGAAACCTCTTCGAACCTTGATATCGAAAGCGAATATACTGCTTTCCCAGTCGAAAATAAAGAGCTTTTCGCAACTGGATTAACAACGATCGTACCGATTATGGGTGGGGGAGAACGTTTAGGAACATTGGTACTTGCCCGATTACAAGAAAAATTTCACGATGATGATTTAATTTTGGCTGAATATGGTGCGACTGTAGTCGGCATGGAAATCCTGCGTGAAAAATCAGAGGAGATAGAAGAAGAAGCTCGTAGTAAAGCTGTCGTTCAAATGGCAATTTCCTCGTTATCTTACAGCGAATTGGAAGCAATTGAGCACATCTTTGAGGAGCTTAAAGGTAATGAAGGTCTGCTTGTAGCATCCAAAATTGCAGACCGTGTCGGCATCACCCGTTCCGTTATCGTAAATGCACTAAGGAAACTGGAAAGTGCAGGAGTCATTGAATCACGCTCTCTTGGAATGAAAGGTACTTATATCAAAGTATTGAACGATAAATTCCTACTTGAATTAGAGAAGCTTAAAAATAATTAACATACTAAAAAGGCAGTCCTTGAAAAAGGGCTGCCTTTTTTTGTGTGATATTTGGATCTGTTGCTGTTCTGGGACTAACAGGCAAATGCGGGTGTATGACAGGGGTAGAAAGGAAAAAGAGGTAATTCGGATTAAATGGAAATGTGAATATAGGCATGTTTTCTATTAGAAGCAGTAATAATAGTTAAATTTTTCTTTAAAAGGGTAATTATATTATTATAACTGTCGATATGATGAAAATGAACGATGATGGCACTTTTTGATTTTAAAAATCCTATTGATAAGGGGGTTCAGCCAGTTGGGGATTTTGTCGACTGGATCAGAGCTTTAAAAAACATCGTTTTTTTCAAAAAAAAGAAAAAATGCAGTAATCATTGTTACCTTAAGAATCCTTTATTTGAAAGGCTGAAATCAACTAAAATGAATTAAAAAATTTAAAGTAAATTTGAAAATTAGTTCTAAAGTATCAGGTATATGGATTTGTTTTTCGATATGATATATAAGCTAATAGCAGTAAAATTTGGTTAATATGTAGAATATCATAATAAAATGTAATATAACGTCATATTAATCCTGTAATTATACTAATAAAAACGACAAATTTGAGCGATTTGTGACATTTTTCGACGATAATAGGTCTAAAGTCTATGTATTGTTTATGGACATAGTAATAATGTTTCTTTAAAATTAAAACGTAAATGCGCTGGATTAATTTATTGACAAAGTCATTATCTGTTAATTATAGAAAGAGGTGATCGATATGGAATTATTTTCGAATACTTTTCAATCACTTGAAAATGCCCTTGATTATTCTAATGCCAAACAAAAAGTCATTTCACAGAACATAGCCAATTCGGATACGCCTAATTATAAAGCTAAAGAGGTCGACAAAACACAATCCTTTAAGGGAGAACTGGAATCTTCCCTGGAGTCATATCGTACCGATGAACGACATTTTACCTTCAAATCAGAGGGGAGTAATGCTTCTCACATCGTGACGCAGAAAAATGTCCGATATAACAATAATGGAAATAGCGTGGACGTTGATAAGGAAATGACGGACCTTGCTGCCAACCAGATTTATTATAATGCAGTAACCGACAGGCTTTCAGGCAAGTTTCAATCATTGCAGAATGTAATTAGAGGAGGTAAGTGATGGGAATCTTCCAAAGTATAAACATGACCGGATCTAGCCTGACGAGTCAAAGGGTAAGGATGGATGTAATCTCCGCTAATATGGCTAATGCCGATACTACCAGGGCGGAATATGACGCCGAATCAAAAACATGGAAGCCATACACAAGAAAATCGGTTGTGTTGCAAAGTAAGGAAAACGGCTTTTCGAGTTTCTTAAACGCAGCATCAGGAAAAACGAGCGAGGTAGGGAATGGAGTGAAGGTGACTGGAATAGTAAAAGATAAAACACCTTTTGAACTGGATTACAATCCCGAACATCCTGATGCCAATGAAGATGGTTATGTTGAAATGCCAAATGTCGACCCGCTTCGGGAAATGGTTGATTTAATGAGTGTCACTCGCTCATACGAAGCGAATGTGACAGTTTTAAATGCATCAAAGGGAATGATGATGAAAGCTTTGGAAATCGGGAAATAAAAGTTTGAAAGGAGATTGTTGATATGGAAGGGATTTCTCTTTCTGCAGTGAACAATGCAAGTAATGTTCTGAAAAAAGAGCAAAACAAGACTAATACACCATACGAAGCACAGCAAGATTTTGCGTCGGTATTAAAAGAATCAATGAATAAAGTCAACGAAACACAAGTGGCATCTGACGATCTTACAACCAAATTGGTTAATGGGGAGGATGTTGAGCTTCATTCGGTGATGATAGCTTCACAAAAAGCCAGCGTTACCATGCAGGCTACATTAGAGGTTCGGAATAAGGTTGTGGAAGCCTACCAGGAAATGATGAGAATGAGTATATAGCATTCATTTTTTAACCTCATTATATAGAGAAAAATGACCAGGGGGAAAAGAAATCCCCCAATCATAAATTCATAGACTGACCGGGGGATTTAAATGAATGAAGTACTAGTGAACTTTAAAAACAAAATAACTGCTTACTGGACAAGCCGCAGTAAAAAACAAAAATTCATGATGATTGGTTCAGCGGCATTAATTATCATCATCATTACGGCAGTTTCAATTTTAACCACGCGTACTACGCTGGTGCCCTTATATTCCAACTTAACTCCTTCGGAAACGGGGAGCATTAAAGAAAATTTAGACAGTCAAGGGATTATGAATGAAGTTTCTGAAAATGGAACGACCATAAAAGTTCCAGAAGAAAAACTGGATTCACTTAAAGTGGAACTGGCAGCTGAAGGAATTCCGGAATCAGGCAGTATTGACTATTCCTTTTTTAGTCAAAGTGCCGGTATCGGAATGACTGAAAATGAATTCAATGTCATTAAACTTGACTCTATGCAAACGGAATTGGCCAGTTTAATAAAAAAGATTGATGGAGTAGAAGATGCCAGTGTTATGATCACTCTTCCTGATAAAGGAGTTTTTGTCAGTGATTCAGCTGGGGAAGCGTCAGCATCGATTGTATTGAATACGAAACCCGGTTATAAATTTGAAGAAAGTCAAATCAATTCCCTTTATCATCTGGTCTCAAAAAGTGTTCCGAATCTCCCTACAGATAATATCGTCATTATGAACCAAGAGTTTGAGTACTTCGATCTTGAAAATGAAAATTCTTCTTTCGCGTCCGCATTTGCAACCCAAAACGAAATAAAAAAAGAAATAGAACGCGATATTCAAAGACAGGTACAAAATATGCTTGGAACGTTAATGGGGAGAGACAAAGTGGTTGTTTCAGTCACGACAGACCTTGATTTCACTCAAGAAAATCGGGAAGAGAATTTAGTGGAACCGGTCGATGAAGAAAATATGGCTGGAATTGAGATTTCCGCGCAAAGGATCAATGAATCGTATAGCGGGGACGCAGCAGGTGCAGGAGGCGTTCCGCAAAGTGAGGATTCCTCAGATTCATTGGGATCGAGTTACGTTGAAGGCACAAACGGATCCGGTGATTATGAAAAAGTAGATGAAACGATAAATAGTGAAGTGAACCGAATCAAGAAAGAAATAGTCGAAAGCCCATATAAAGTCAAAGATTTAGGTATTCAGGTCATGGTCGAACCGCCCACAGCTGACGATCCGAATTCTTTATCTCAACAGAGTATGGATGATATTACACAAATCCTTGGTACGATAATCCGCACGACAATCGAGAAAAAAGCTGAAGGGGAAGAGCTGACGGACGAGGAGCTTAATAATAAAATTGCGATTTCCGTTCAGCCGTTTAATGGAAAAATGAAGTTGCAAAAAGATGAAACGAAACCTTCGTTACCAATATGGGCATACATCGTCGGCGGATTGCTAATACTTGCCATTATCATTCTCTTAATCTTATTCCTCCGTTCACGAAAGCAAACTGAAATGGAAGAGGAGTACGTGGTTGAAGAGGAAGAAGTCGTATTCGATGTTCCGGATCTGAACAAAGAGAAGGAAACGGAAGCATCTTTAAAAAGAAAACAACTGGAGAAGCTGGCAAAAGATAAGCCAGATGAATTTGCAAAATTATTAAGAAGCTGGATAGCAGAAGACTAGGAGGCTTAAGAAAATGACAGATAGAAAAAAAAAGGCCGGATTGACTGGCAAACAAAAAGCTGCCATCCTCCTTATTTCCTTAGGCCCGGATGTTTCTGCATCCGTTTATAAGCATCTTTCCGAAGAGGAAATTGAGAGATTGACCCTTGAAATTTCGGGAGTGAGGAAAGTGGACTCCCAAGATAAAGAGGAAATTCTGGAAGAATTCCATAATATTGCTTTGGCACAGGATTATATCTCCCAGGGCGGGATAGGATATGCCAAGCAGGTGCTTGAAAAGGCATTAGGTACTGATCAGGCAACCGCCATCATTAACCGTTTAACATCATCCTTGCAGGTTCGTCCATTCGACTTTGCGAGAAAGGCAGATCCTGGACAGATTTTGAATTTCATTCAGAACGAGCATCCGCAGACCATTGCATTGATCTTGTCCTATCTTGATCCTACCCAGGCTGGACAAATATTGTCTGAACTTCCGCAAGAGGTGCAGGCCGATATTGCAAGAAGGATTGCTTTAATGGATAGCACTTCTCCGGAAATCATCAATGAAGTGGAGCAAATACTCGAAAGGAAACTTTCAGCGACTGTAACCCAAGATTATACACAGACTGGTGGAGTGGAAGCCGTTGTAGATGTGTTGAATGGTGTTGACCGCTCAACGGAAAGAACGATCTTGGATGCACTTGAAATTCAAGATCCGGAGCTTGCTGAGGAAATCAAGAAACGAATGTTTGTTTTTGAAGATATCGTGACCCTTGATGGCAGAGCGATTCAGCGCGTTGTCAGGGAATCCGATAACGAAGATCTTAAACTTTCTCTTAAAGTGGCTAGTGATGAAGTGAAGGAAATCGTTTTCCGAAACATGTCAAAACGTATGGTTGAAACGTTCCAGGAAGAAATGGAATATATGGGGCCGGTACGTTTGCGTGATGTAGAAGAAGCACAATCAAGAATTGTTGCCGTCATTCGACGACTGGAGGAAACTGGAGACATCGTGATTGCCCGCGGCGGAGGGGATGATATCATTGTCTAGGATTATCAAATCCCAGCAGGCTAACCAGGAGAAAAGCAAAAAGATAGCGATAAAAGTTCGCCCTTTTGACTTTCTTCAAAATGGTGATGCAGATGAGCGAAAAAACCTTCATTATATTCAATCTGATGAATTTCTCAAAGATGCCAAACAGGAAGCGGAAACGTTATTGCTCGATGCTAAGCATAAAGCCCAAGCGATTGCTGCTGAAATCCAGCAAGACCGAGAACTTTGGGAGAATCAAGAAAAAGCAATGTTTATCGAACAAGCTCAAAAAGAAGGGTATCAGCAGGGTGTCGAAGATGGGATCCAAAAGGGTTATAGCGAAATTGCCACGGAAATAGCTTTCGCAAAAGAAGTGGTGGAGTCCTCTAAAAAAGATTATCGGCACCATATCGAAACATCTGAAACCGTTATTTTGAATCTTGCCCTGAAGGTGGCAGAGAAAATTATCGGGCAACAGCTTGAAAAAGATGAAGAGTCTTTTTTATCCATAGTCAAAAGAGCCATCAAAGAAGTTAGGGATTACCGTGAAGTGCAATTGCATATCCATCCGATCCGATATCACTCGATTCTTTCTCATAAAGATGAGTTGATGGCAATCTTTCCGAAAGATACTGAGCTGTATATCTTTCCGGATGATGAGCTTGAAGAAAGCAGCTGTATCATCGAATCCGAAAACGGAAGGATGGATGCGAGTGTCGACAGTCAGCTGCAGGAAATAAAAGTGAAACTAACTGAATTGCTGGAAGGGGAATAAAGATGAAAACTAGAGACCTATTGCCCTTGGTTGATGAAGTTGATCCATTCAAACATTATGGACGGGTCAAACGTGTCGTGGGGTTAATGATAGAATCTCAAGGCCCTGAAAGCTCTGTAGGTGATGTTTGTTATATCCATACAGGCATACAAAAAAAGAAAAATCGAATCTTAGCCGAAGTGGTCGGTTTCCGTGATGAAATGGTTATTTTAATGCCTTTTACAGCAGTTAGTGATATTGCACCGGGCTGTATCGTGGAAGGAAGCGGACGGAGCCTTGAGATAAAGGTGGGAAGTGGACTTATTGGCAAAGTAGTCGATCCATTGGGACATCCTATTGATGACTCACTTCTTCCAAAAGGTCTGGCGACAATTTCTGTGGATCAAGATCCGCCGAATCCGATGAAACGACCTCCCATTAATGAACCGATAGATGTAGGAGTCCGGGTAATTGATAGTTTATTAACAGTTGGTAAAGGACAACGTGTTGGTATCTTTGCAGGAAGCGGCGTCGGGAAAAGCACGTTGCTTGGTATGGTAGCAAGGAATACGACGGCTGACTTAAACGTAATCGGTCTTATTGGAGAACGTGGCCGTGAAGTTCGTGAATTCATCGAGAAAGATCTTGGACCGGAAGGACTGGCACGATCAATCGTTGTGGTGGCGACATCTGACCAGCCAGCGTTGATGAGGATAAAGGGAGCTTTGACGGCAACTGCCATCGCGGAATATTTTCGTGATAAGGGATTGAATGTAATGCTGATGATGGATTCGGTCACGAGGGTTGCGATGGCCCAGAGGGAAATTGGGCTTGCCATCGGGGAACCGCCGACGACCAAAGGGTATACCCCCTCCGTATTCGCCATCCTGCCAAGGTTACTCGAAAGAACGGGTACAAATCAGCTCGGTACCATTACAGCTTTTTATACGGTACTCGTCGACGGTGATGATATGAATGAACCGATTGCTGATGCTGTCAGGGGAATTTTGGATGGTCACTTCATACTGGACCGAAACTTAGCCAATAAAGGACAGTTTCCAGCGCTCAATGTATTAAAGAGCATTAGTCGTGTCATGAACAATATAGTTGGTGACAAGCATAAAAACGCCGCGGAAAAAGTACGGGCAAGTTTATCAACTTATATGGAGTCGGAAGATTTGATTAATATAGGAGCTTATAAGAAGGGTTCTTCCAAACAAATTGATAACTCGATTACACGCTATCCGGAAATCATTTCATTTTTGAAGCAAGGAACCCATGAAAAAGCTACCAAAGATAATAGTATCAATGCCCTTGTCGAATTGATGGAGAAAGGTGATTAATAATGATTTATCAATATAAATTCGAGAAGATCCTGACCATCAAAGAAAAAGAAAAAACCGATGCACTAGCTAAATATAATGCTGCTTTAAAAAAATTTGAAGACGTGGCAGAAAAGTTGTATAAGCTTTTAAAGAAAAAGGAAGAGTTGCTTGAGTTTCAACAGGAAAAGCTGCGAAATGGATTATCCATACAGGAAATTCGTCATCATCAGTTATTTATGGACAACTTGGAAAAACTCTTAAACCACTGTCAACATGAAGTCATTGAAGCTCGATACAAGATGAATATTCAACGGGATATATTAATGGAAAGAAATATCGAGGTTAAAAAGTACGAGAAAATGAAAGAAAATGATTTTCTTAAATTCCTCGATGTCATTAAGGAAGCTGAGAACAAACAAATGGATGAAATATCAATCCGGCAATTCTTAAGCAAAGGCGTAAGGTGATGGAATGCGTAAAAAAGGTGAATCTAATGGATTGGAAGAATTGGAAGAAAGCAAGATAAGTAAGTTTCAATGGTTTCTTGTCATCTTCATTCCATTAATCTTTGCGGTAACTGTAGCGTTGATCGTTTTTACAGTAGCAGGGGTGAATGTAGTGGAAAAGGCAAAGGATATGTCTGCGAAAATACCCTTCATTGAATCGAATCAAAAGGATGAAGAGAAAGATAAACCAGCCAAGAGTGATGAGAAAGTTACCATGAAGCTCGAAAAATTAGAAACCGAGATTGAAAACAAGGAAAAAGAGATAGACAAGCTTGAGAGCATCATCGATACACGCGACAAGGCCATTGAAAAGGCAGAAGCGGAAAAACAGCAGCTTCAAACAGAAATGAATCAACTTAAAGATAGTCAGAATAATAGTAAACAAGCGTTTAAAGATATAATCCGTACTTATGAAACGATGGCTCCCAAGAAGGCTGCACCCATCATTACCGAAATGAATGATGAAGATGCAGTGAAGATTCTCTCAAGTATGAAAGCAGCCACTTTAGCTAAGGTTTTGGAGCAAATGACAACGGCTGATGCTGCAAGGTTAACGAAGAAACTAACGGAACAAAGTTCTTAAGTGGAAAGAGTTAGGAGGTGAATATATGAATTCTGCCATTAATTCTTTACTTCCCTTGGCATCATTAAGTATAAAGGTACCAATTAAGCCAAATCAGCAATCTAATTCAGGGTTTGGGTCAGTCCTTCAATCAGCGATAGGGGCAGAACCTCCCATTCCATCGGATATAGGCGGCAACCCTGAAGGACGAATGTCTGAAATAAACGATTTGCTTGGTTTTTTGAAACTTGAAAGGTTAAGTGATACAGGGGAAGAGAGTGCAGCCGTTGCCCCTTCAGTAAACAAACAAGACAGCAGCCTTATTTTACAGGTCCTAAAAAATATAGTTGGAAATGATGAGGGTGCCCTTGATGATTTCTTTGCGAGCATCGAGGAACTGGATTTAGAACAAGAAGGTGAGGACTTCAGCCTGAATCCACAAAGTTTGTTATCAGCCAATGTCATGGAACTGTATACCACCCTGAAAAAAGTTACTGTATTGAGCGAAGAAGAATGGCATGACCTCCCATTATCTGGTGTGGTGAATCTTTTGAAACTGGTGAAAATTCAAGATCTTCTCTCGGAGAATAAGGATATGACACAAGATGAAGCGGCCATCCAGAAACAAATGAAACACCTGCTTGAAGGGATAACGGGGAAGCTGGAGAAATGGCTGTCCAATCAGTCAAAATCAAAAACAGAACCTGACCAATCCAACACTTTGGAGACAGGGCAAACTAAAGCAATAGAAACATTTAAAAGCGCATTCTCGCATTTATCTGGGAGTGACAAGGTAAATAAAGACGGAGCAGTCGCTAGCAGTGTGACTTTGCAAAGCCCGGATAGCGGTAAACATCAAGGGTCTGGTATGCCTTTTCTCATGACAAAGCTGGAGCAATTCGTCTTGGCGGCTCCCAAAGGTGAGCAAACTGTCAGTCAAGATGAATTTGTTAAGCAATTTGAAAATATTTTAAGTAAGGCGAACTTTAGCGGAACTAACGGTGTAAATAAACTGTTGATCAGATTGAATCCAGAACATTTAGGGTCCCTAAGAATCGAGCTGATTCAAAAAGATGGTATGCTGTCAGCCAAGATTCTGGCTACTACTGCCCAGGCCAAAGATATGCTGGAGAATCAGATTCATGGTTTAAAACAAGCGTTTAGCGGACAAAACATTCAAATTGAAAGAATTGAAATATCACAGGCCTTCAATGCTTTTAACTCTGAGAAATTCAGCCAGAAAGACGCGGATGAACATAATGAACAACAGGAGAGTAAGGAAGAAAGCAATGATGAGACGGAAAGCGAGTTTACGGGATCCCTTGCCGATGCTCTGTTAAATCTAGAAGTGTAGGTGAAAAAATGACGACCATCGATACATCACTATTATTATCAAAATCTCAAACTGAAAACAGAAAAACCGGGGATGCATTGGGAAAAGATGATTTCTTGAAATTGTTGCTTACCCAGCTTCAAAACCAAGATCCGTCAAGCCCGATGGACAATACCGAGTTCATCGCCCAAATGGCCACTTTTTCTTCTCTGGAACAGATGATGAATATGGGAGCCCAAATGGAAGAAATAATCGGGATCAATCAGCAAAATAGTTTAATGAACTATAACTCTTTTGTCGGAAAGGAAGTCACTTGGCACAAATTGGATGAAGGCGATGATGACCTTGCGATAGAAGAAGGAACAGGCATCGTTAAATCGATCCAATATAAGGGTGATGGCGTTTATTTTCTTTTAGAAGATGGCACAAAGCTTGAACCCGCAAATATTTCGGCAATGAAACAAACAAGTTCCACGTCGAATAGCTTGACGTCGGCAAGCGAATTAATAGGCAAGCGCGTTTCCTGGATGGATGAAAAAAATGGAGAGACATCAGCTGTCGTAATCTCGGTATCCATGAGTAATGGCAAACTGCAAATTGAAGTGGATGATGAAAACAACACCAAGTTATCATCAGAGCAATTGATAAAAATCGCTGAAGCCTAAGGGGCGGAATATGAATAAACTTGGTTTTCAAGCAAATTCAGCTCAGCTGATGCCACAAACAAAATTACCGTTAAGGGCAGATGATCCAGCAAGGCTTTCAACAGCATTTTCAAGTTGCTGTCTTCACGAATGAAAAATCGACCATCAGTAAACATGCTCAATTGCGGATGAATCAAAGGAGTATAGAAATAGCGTCACAAACCTGGGACAAAATAGCCCTTAAAACCAAAGAGGCATGGGTGTAACCGAATCTCTTATCATTACAGAGAATGCGGCACTGATAGTAAGCACGAAAAACAATAAGGTCATCACAGTCATGGACAGGAAAGAAGCAACATCACAAATTTTCACGAACATCAATGGAACCATAATTTTAGATAAATAGGCTGGACCTGAAATAGGAAGCCTGGACTGTGGAATGACGAAAGCAGTCTTTATATGAAAGGGGAGCTTTTACATGCTACGTTCAATGTATTCGGGAATAAGCGGATTAAAAAACTTACAAACAAAACTGGATGTTATCGGTAATAACGTCGCCAATGTCAATACATATGGTTTCAAAAAAAGCCGTGTGACATTCAGCGATGCGATGAACCAAACGGTATCTGGTGCAAGTGCAGCAACAGCCAATAAAGGAGGAACCAATTCTAAACAAATTGGATTGGGCTCCACGATTGCTACAATCGATACGATCCATACACAGTCAAGCCTGCAAACCACCGGCCGCGATCTTGATTTAGGAATATCTGGTGATGGCTATTTCGTCGTCAAGCAAGGAGATTCACTTTCATATACACGTGCAGGAAACTTTTATCTGGATGATAATGGTACGCTTGTCAACGCGAATGGTTTGAAAGTGCAGGCTTACAAGGTTGATGAAAACGGGAAACGATCAAAAACGATTGGCGACGTTGCAGTTAACGTCAATGCGATTTTACCTGCCATTACCACCACTAAAATATCAGTAAGTGGAAATCTAGCTGCTGACGCAATTGATGGTACCGTATTTAGCCAGCAAATGAAAGTTGTGGATGAAAAGGGTAAAGAACAAACGGCAACTATCTATTTCCAAAAAAACGGTGATGACAAATGGGAGCTTTTTGATGAAGAACCTGCTGCCTTGGGGAATACATCAGCTACTAAACCAAAACCGTTCACTACGGTTAATTTCGACGCAAATGGTCAGATAGTGGCTGCTGATAAAACCCAGGCAGGTCAAACCATAAACATTTCAAGTGGCAAAGAGGATGACTCGGATACACAAGTTGATGAAAGCGTACAAAAAGTTAATTTGGATTTTGATTTCTCGAATCTTACTCAAGTTAAAGGTTCCACCACTGCTCTTGTCAATCCGAATGGTAATAAAGAAGGTAAACTGGAAAGCTTTAATATTGGTTCATCAGGGGAAATAAATGGCGTTTATTCCAACGGTCTGATCACTACTTTAGGCCAACTGGCCGTTGCCAAGTTTTCCAATGCATCTGGCTTGACGAAAACCGGTGGCAATACTTTTCAGGAATCAATAAATTCAGGTACTGCAAATATCAATATCGCAGGTGAGGGGCGCGGTGTGATTGCATCAGGTTCTTTGGAAATGTCCAATGTGGATTTATCCGAAGAGTTTACTGAAATGATCGTTGCTCAACGTGGTTTCCAATCGAATTCGAGGATCATCACGACGTCGGATGAAATTTTACAGGAATTGGTTAACTTAAAACGATAGGTTAAGGGAGGGAGGAGCCAGGTGCTTTTTGCCCTGGCTCCTAAATATCATTATCAAAGTCACAAGGCTCAATGGAAAATGCTTTTATATCAATGCATTGTACATAGACACAGTCGAGTCATTGCCAGATACGACCATTACTTTTACAAATGGTAAGAAAATCGTTGTGCTAGAGAAGGAAGAAGAACTGGTTGAAGCTATTATACAATTTTATCGTACCGTTAATATTCTAGGTTTTCGTAAGGATGTGGAGGAAAGTTCATGAAAAAAAATCTATTGACCATAATGTTGATTATACTCGTGGCTATAACGCTTGTTGGTGTCATAGCGGTCGTGGTTGTGACAAAGTTATCGGATCCCACATCTGCCGAAGATAAACCTAGCATTGACGAAATTGTCAAATCATCAGTTGAGATTCCTGAAATTACTACGAATCTTGCCGGCAATGATTATATCAAAATCTCATTTATGGTCCAAACAGAAAATAAAAAAGCAAAAGAAGAGTTGGAAAAAAGAAATTTTCAAGTGAAAAATATCATCATTACCGAACTATCAGAAATGAAAGCGGAAGAGTTAACCGGTAAAAAAGGCAAGGAAAAGCTTCAAGAAGCGTTAAAGACTAGAATGAATGAATTAATGGAAGAAGGAAAAGTTGAAAAGGTTTATATAACCTCCTCGATTCTGCAATAAGAACATCCTTGCTTCATTAAATAAGAAGGAGAAGCTTTGGAGGTGAGTGTTAATGTCCGGGGAAATATTATCGCAAAATGAAATCGATGCTTTGTTATCGGCCATTTCCACAGGTGAAATGGATGCAGATGATTTAAAAAAAGAAGAAGTAGAAAAAAGAGTGAAAGTATACGACTTTAAAAGGGCGCTTAGGTTTTCAAAGGATCAAATCCGGAGTTTGACCAGGATACACGAGAACTTTGCAAGGCTGCTGACAACATACTTTTCTGCTCAGCTAAGAACATATGTCCAAATATCCGTTGCTTCGGCAGATCAAATACCATACGAAGAGTTTATCCGATCGATTCCTAAAATGACCATATTGAATGTTTTTGAGGTGCCGCCCTTGGATGGCCGAATCATTATTGAGGTCAACCCGAATATCGCTTATTCCATGATGGATCGTGTTTTGGGCGGGCGGGGCATAAGCGTGAATAAGGTGGATAGTTTAACGGAAATAGAAACGAAAATCATGTCGAATTTATTCGAGAAGGCTTTTGAAAATTTACAGGAGGCTTGGGGAACGATTGTTGAAATCGAACCGGTGATGACGGAGTTCGAGGTGAATCCACAATTTTTACAACTGGTTTCTCCCAACGATACTGTTGTGGTCATTTCCTTGAATACACAAATCGGCGAAACGAGCGGAATGATTAATGTTTGCATTCCTCACGTCGTATTGGAACCGATCATACCAAAGTTATCTGCTCATTATTGGATGGAAAATTCCCAAAAGGAAAAAATCCCAGAGGAAATCATGATTTTGGAAAAGCGTATCCGAAACGCAGATCTTCCCATTATTTCCGAACTTGGTTCCACAGACATCACCATCGAGGATTTTTTGCTGCTTGATGTTGGCGATGTCATCGATTTAAATAAGGCAATCGATGAACCTTTGACGATTACAATTGGAGGGATTCCAAAATACAGCGGGCAGCCAGGAAAAGTAGGAAAAAAACATGCTATCCAGATTCTTGATATTTTGAAAGGGGGAGACGAAGATGGTAAGTGATGGAATGCTTTCACAAGACGAGATAGATGCCCTTTTAAAAGGTACAAGTGATATAGAAGATGAGGTGGTCCCTCACTCGATTGACGATTATTTATCGATGATGGAACTCGACGCCCTCGGTGAAATTGGTAATATCTCCTTCGGAAGTTCGGCCACTGCCCTATCCACTTTGTTGAATCAGAAAGTGGATATCACCACCCCGACGGTTACATTGATTGAAAGGGGACAGATCGGGGAAGAATTCCCGCATCCGTATGTAGCGATTCAAGTGCAATATACAGAAGGTTTTTCAGGTATAAATATGCTGGTCATCAAGCAGAGCGATGCTGCTATCATTGCGGATTTGATGCTAGGCGGAGATGGGGAGAATCCTTCTGACCTGCTTGGGGAAATTCAATTGAGTGCTGTCCAGGAAGCCATGAACCAAATGATGGGTTCTGCTGCGACATCCATGTCGACCATTTTCAGTAAAAAAGTGGATATTTCTCCACCTAGCATAGATTTACTTAACTTTTTAAATGGTGAAGGTGAAAATGCGATACCGGACGAGGATTTATTTGCAAAAATCTCATTCCGTCTCCGTGTCGGCAGCTTAATTGATTCCAGTATCATGCAATTGCTGCCGTTAGAGTTTGCTAAAGGGTTAGTTTCTGAATTATTAAATGGGACGAGCGAAAGCGATCCTGCCGAGATGAAAACGCAAAAAGCACTAAGTGATCCAGTAACAAATATTCCAACTCAGGAGCCGGCACCATTCCAGGACATCCGGTCTGATCGATCGGCAAATGAAACTTATGGACAAGGCGGTCACCAAACCCAACCTGCGAACCAAATGCCGAATGTACCACAACATTTTGGAGTTTCATCCGTACCAACAGGACATCCGGTAAATGTTCAGCCTGCCAGTTTCACCAGTTTTCAGCCTTATCAGCTTCAGGAGTCTGAAACGAAAAATCTCAGCATGCTGATGGATATCCCTTTGCAGGTGACTGTGGAGCTTGGAAGAACGAAACGCTCCGTCAAGGATATATTGGAGCTGTCCTCCGGTTCGATCATCGAATTGGATAAATTAGCGGGAGAGCCAGTTGATATCCTGGTAAACAGCCGTTTGATAGCAAAAGGCGAGGTAGTGGTGATTGATGAAAACTTTGGAGTACGTGTTACGGATATCATGAGTCAAAGTGACCGATTAAATAAAATAAGATAATTTGGGGGACAAAAATTATGGCTAATAGAATTTTAATTGTGGACGATGCAGCATTTATGAGAATGATGATTAAGGATATCCTTTCAAAAAATGGTTTTGAAATAGTCGGGGAAGCAGCAGATGGAGCCCAAGCAGTGGAAAAATATAAAGAAACTCATCCGGATCTTGTAACGATGGATATTACCATGCCTGAAATGGATGGAATTACAGCATTAAAGGAAATTAAAAAGGTAAATCCTCAAGCTAAGGTCATCATGTGTTCAGCGATGGGACAGCAAGCCATGGTCATTGATGCGATCCAGGCGGGTGCAAAAGACTTTATCGTGAAGCCATTCCAGGCAGACCGTGTTTTGGAAGCCATAAATAAAGCATTAAGTTAAGAGGGTGTCTTCATATTGTTTTTAATTAAAAAATGGCTTCAGGTCTCACTGATGATAGCAGTATTCTTCTCTGGGGCCATACAGGCCCATGCGGAAGATCTTGAAAAAACAGTGAAGGATGTTTATGAACAGCCAGATGATTTAAAGGTGGATAAAGGTGAATCAAAAGGCTCGAAATCTACCAAACAGACAACGAATCCTGATAAAGTGGGGATAACCGTTTGGGAGTTTCTGAGGATGATATTTGCTACTATTTTTGTAGTGGCCCTTCTATATATCCTATTAAAGTTCATCAATAAAAAAAGTAAATCGTATCAAAAGGCAAATTCAGTTGAGAATTTAGGCGGTACGGGCCTTGGCGCAAATCGTTCTGTCCAGCTTGTTAAAGTCGGCGGGAGAATATTGGTGATCGGGGTCGGTGAAAATATTCAGCTCTTGAAAGAAATAGATGATCCCGAGGAATATGAACAGCTTTTGAAAGATCACAACGATAAGATCGATCAAATGATCCAGCCTGGGGAACTTGCAATGAAGTTGAAAAATAAGTGGTTGAAGAAAAGCGGATCCGAAACCGCCAGTTTCACTGCAGAGTTCAAAAGCCAACTTGATCAATTGACTGATAGCAGGAAAAAGCTGTTAAAGGAGCTTGATAGGAAAGGAAGAGACAATGAATGAATGAGTTCATGGAGTTTTTTAATAACAGTGATCCCGCTAATGTCTCTACTTCCGTCAAACTTGTTCTACTGATGACTGTCTTATCGCTGGCTCCAAGCATATTGATCTTGATGACCTGTTTTACAAGAATCATCATTGTCCTGAGCTTTGTGAGAACATCGCTAGCTACACAGCAGATGCCGCCGAATCAGGTGTTGATCGGCCTGGCACTTTTCATGACATTTTTCATAATGGCACCGACTTTTCAGGAAGTGAATGAAAAGGCATTAACCCCGTTATTTAATGAAGAGATAGATTTAGAAGAAGCATATGTACAGGCCTCGATACCATTTAAGGAATTCATGAGTGCCCATACAAGGCAGAAGGACCTTGAGCTATTCTTGGAATATGCCAAGGTGGATAAGCCTGAAACGATACAGGACATTCCCTTGACTGCCTTTGTACCAGCTTTTGCAATCAGTGAAATCAAAACAGCTTTTCAAATAGGTTTCATGATTTTCATTCCCTTTTTGGTTATTGATATGGTCATTGCAAGTGTCCTGATGTCGATGGGGATGATGATGTTGCCGCCAGTCATGATTTCCCTGCCATTTAAAATCCTCCTTTTCATTCTTGTTGACGGATGGTATTTAGTGGTGAAGTCTTTATTACAGAGTTTTTAAGCAGGTGAGAAAAAATGAGTGCAGATTTTGTTATTGATATAGCAGAAAAAGGAATTTATATGGTATTGATTATCGCTGGCCCATTGATGGTAATCGCTCTTATTGTAGGACTATTAGTAAGCATCTTTCAGGCGACTACACAGATTCAGGAACAAACCTTGGCATTTGTTCCGAAAATCGTCGCAGTCTTATTGGGACTCATTTTATTGGCTCCATGGATGTTGAGCCACCTATTATCATATGCAAATGAAATATTCGGTAATCTGAATCGATTTGTAGGGTAGGGCATGGAGGAATTATTTCCGCACTTTCCCGCCTTTTTATTAATTGTGGTACGGGTCACTACATTTTTCGTGGCCATGCCGATTTTTTCGTACCGTTCAATACCGGTACAACATCGGGTCGGGCTTGGAATCTTCCTTGCCTGGATCATGTACTACACCATTGATGCTCCGGTTCTGGAATTGGATGTCACATTTTATTTATTGATCATGAAGGAAGCGCTTGTTGGCCTATTCATTGGGTTTGCAGCGTATATGATTTTATCGGCCGTTCAAATCGCTGGCGGATTGATTGATTTTCAAATGGGTTTTTCAATAGCGAATGTCATCGATCCCCAAACCGGGGCACAAAGCCCGTTGATGGGACAATACCTTTACACAATCGCCTTATTATTCCTATTGAGTACTAATGGCCATCATTTGCTTTTGGATGGAATTTTTTATAGTTATCAGTTCATCCCGATTGACCAATTATTTGTACCATTCGGAGATCATGCGCTGATAGAATATTTGGCCAAAGCTTTCAGCAAAGCTTTCATGATTGCTTTTCAAATGTCCATACCTGTGGTGGGAAGTATTTTCTTAGTGGATGTCACGCTTGGGATACTTGCCAGGACAGTTCCTCAATTAAATGTGTTCGTTGTTGGGATTCCAGTGAAAATCATTGCCGGATTAGCGGTTATCATACTGGTAATGGGGATGATGATGACGGTTGTCACCCAACTCTTCAATTTCTTGCTTTTGACCATGCGTCACCTAATGCAGTTGATTGGAGGCGTTTGATATGGAGTGGTATCAGCTGGATTTGCAGTTTTTCGCTGGTGAAAAGACCGAAAAGGCGACTCCCAAAAAACGTCAGGATTCGAAGAAAAAAGGTCAGGTGGCAAAGAGTCAGGATGTAAATACCTCTGTGAATTTAATTGCAGTGTTTTCAGTGTTATTGCTTATGGGACCGTACATGTATAATCATTTGCTCGGTCTTATGAAAGAATATCTGCAACATTTTACCTTGGCTGGATTCAGTGAGGAGAATATGCAAATTATCATGATAGAGGTTTTAAAGGAGATGGGCCTTATCCTAGGACCCGTTTTTGCAGCAGCGATAGTGGCTGGGATATTGGCTAATGTCATGCAAGTCGGGTTTTTGTTTTCGACTGAATCCATACAGTTCAAACTTGATAAATTGGATCCCATTAAAGGATTCAAACGTATTTTTTCAATGAGGGCCATTGTTGAATTATTGAAATCCATTCTTAAAATATCATTTGTTGGTTTTGTTGCCTTTTATGTACTATGGCAGCGCATGGACGAGATTATGATTTTATCACAGGTTTCTGTGGAAGAAGCGATGGCAACACTGGCGGATATTACGATTAAAGTAGGATTTTATTCTGCCGTGGCTTTATTGTTCATTGCTCTATTAGACTATTTGTATCAAAAATATGACTTTGAAAAAAACATCCGGATGTCCAAACAGGATATAAAGGATGAGTATAAAAATTCCGAAGGGGACCCGCTCATCAAATCCAAAATAAAGCAAAAGCAGAGGCAGATGGCCGCTCAGAGAATGATGCAGGAAATTCCCAATGCGGATGTCGTCATCACTAACCCGACGCATTTTGCTATTGCTTTAAAATATGATGAAGAAAAAGCTGAGGCTCCGTATGTAGTGGCAAAGGGCGTAGATTTTGTTGCCCAGAAAATTAAATTCATTGCCAAAGAAAACGATGTGACCATGGTGGAAAATCGGCCTTTGGCCAGGTCTTTATATGTTCAAGCTGAATTAGGCCAGGCGATACCTGAAGAGTTCTTTAAGGCGGTCGCTGAAATTCTGGCCTTTGTATATAAAACCAAAGGTAAAGTGTAAAGAGTAATAGGGTAACCCGCTAGTTAGGAGAGAAAAAAACATGCGAGCAAGAGATTTAGTTGTTATATCGAGCGTCATCATGATCGTTGCCATGTTGGTCATTCCATTGCCAACATGGTTGTTAAGTATTTTACTCCTTTTAAATATCTCTCTTGCGTTGCTGGTTCTATTGACTACGATGAATATGAAAGAACCTCTCGAATTTTCGATCTTTCCTTCCTTGCTCCTTTTACTGACATTGTTCAGGCTGGGGTTGAATGTTTCGACGACTCGTGCCATTTTGACCTATGGTGATGCTGGGGGAGTTGTAGAAACCTTTGGGTCGTTTGTAGTCGGCGGTAACGTGCTTGTAGGATTAGTTGTATTCATCATTTTGGTCATCATAAATTTCATCGTCATCACGAAAGGTTCCGAACGGGTCTCGGAGGTAGCGGCTAGGTTTACGCTGGATGCGATGCCGGGGAAACAGATGGCCATCGATGCAGATTTAAATGCTGGGATGATCTCGGAAAACGAAGCACGTGCCAGAAGGGAAAAAATTAGTAACGAAGCAGACTTTTATGGATCCATGGATGGGGCGAGTAAGTTTGTTAAAGGGGACGCCATAGCGGGCATCATCATTGTCATCATTAACTTGATTTTCGGTATGATCATTGGCGTCATGCAATTGGACATGAGCTTTGGAGAAGCAGCCGTCCATTTTTCCATGTTATCGGTTGGTGACGGTATCGTGAGTCAGGTACCAGCTTTATTGATTTCTACAGCTACGGGAATTGTCGTAACCCGGGCAGCCTCGAATGGAAACCTCGGAGCGGATATTGTTGAACAGTTATTTCAATTTCCAAAAATGCTTTACCTAACAGCAGCAACCATTTTCCTTTTAGGGTTATTCACTCCCATTTCCGACTTGTTCACCATTCCGATCGCTGCTTTATTAGTCGTTGGAGGGTATACAATTTCAAGGATACCGAAGCAGGACGAAAGTGAAATACAAGAAATGGAAGAAGTGCTGGAAACCGATGAAATGAAAAGTCCAGAAAGCGTCGTTAACCTTTTAAGTGTCGACCCGATCGAATTTGAGTTTGGATATGGATTGATTCCGCTTGCGGATGCCAATCAAGGGGGAGACCTACTGGACCGGGTTGTCATGATCCGCCGGCAGCTTGCAATTGAGTTGGGGCTCGTGATCCCTGTCGTCAGAATACGTGATAATATTCAGTTGAATCCTAATGAGTATCGGCTGAAGATTAAGGGAAGTGTCATGGCAAAGGGGGAATTGCTCCTAAATCATTTCTTGGCCATGAGTCCAGGGATGGAAGACGATTCAATAGAAGGAATCGATACGATAGAACCGTCTTTCGGTTTACCGGCCAAGTGGATTACGGATGATATGAAAGAACATGCCGAGATGCTGGGTTATACAGTTGTGGACCCGCCAAGTGTTGTATCCACCCACTTGACGGAAGTCATAAAGTCCAATGCGCAGGAATTATTGGGCAGGCAGGAAACGAAACAATTGATCGATCATCTCAACGAATCGTCACCTATACTAGTAGAGGAAGTCACTCCGAATCCCTTGTCTATAGGAGATGTCCAAAAGGTATTGGCAAAATTATTGAAGGAAAAAGTTTCGATAAGGAACTTACCGATCATTTTCGAAACGCTTGCTGATTATGGCAAGTTATCGACTGACACAGATTTGCTTACTGAATATGTAAGGCAGAATTTAGCCAGACAAATAACGAATTCTTTTATTTCGGATGAAAATAGAATTAAAGTCATAACATTATCGGGGAAAGTTGAAAAGACCATCGCGGATGGTGTACAGCAAACCGATCATGGCAATTTTTTATCATTGGATCCAACTATATCGCAATCCATATTGGAGGCAGTTGCAGCCAAATTGGAAGAGCTGACCCTAATGGATCACCAACCGATCTTACTCTGCTCTCCAGCAGTAAGGATGTATGCCCGGCAACTAACTGAACGTTATTTTCCTAATGTACCGATTCTTTCATACAATGAACTCGAATCAAATGTAGAAGTACAAAGTGTAGGGGTGGTGGATATCGATTGAAGGTAAAGAAATATTTGGCGCCATCAATGAACGAGGCAATGAAGCGAATAAGGGCGGAACTGGGCAGTGATGCAGTAATCTTAAGTTCGAAGGCTGTATATAATGGTGGTTTCTTAGGATTATTCAAAAAGAGGAATATTGAAGTCATTGCAGCCATAGACCCTGTGTCCCAGCCTATCCAAGCCGTAACCAAGCAAAAATCGAAGAAGTTGCCATCTAAGCTGGATATGGCAAGTCATGCCCCTGAACCTAATGAAGGGAATAGGGAAAGTGCAGACTTATTAAAAGAAATCGAAGGTTTGAAAGATATGATAAAGAGTTTGCAAATCTATTCAACTGATAAAAAATATCCGGGGAAGCTGGAGAAAATCCACGAATACCTAACCGAGCAGGAAGTGGATATATCACTTCGGTCCCAAATCATGGATGAATTGCTTGAAAAATGGTTCGTTTTTAAACAGCAATCCACTGATGAAGAGGTTCAAGTTTGGTTGGAAGAAGCCATGCTCGGGATTTTGGAAAAGGTTGAAAACGGAAAACCCGGGCTGCAAAAAAAATATATTAATATTGTTGGCCCAACAGGTGTGGGAAAGACAACGACCTTGGCAAAAGTAGCTGCGGAAACCATGTTGAAGCATGATAAAAAGGTGGCTTTCATTACGACGGATACGTATAGGATTGCTGCAATAGATCAACTTAAGACATATGCCAAGATTTTAAACGTTCCAATTGAAGTCGCTTATAATTTGGAAGACTTCAAAAGGGCTGCTGAACGCTTCTCCCATTATGATTTTGTTTTTATTGATACGGCCGGAAGGAATTTCCGTAACCCGCAATATGTCAAGGATCTCAATGAAATCATCCATTTTACAGATGAGATGGAAACCTATTTAGTATTGTCATTGACCTCTAAACAAAAGGATATGGAAGATATTTATCGACAGTTTGCTGCCATACCTATTAAACAGGTCATTTTTACAAAAGCGGACGAAACCTCCACTTTCGGGCAGATATTCAATTTTATACACACTCATAAATTAGGAGCCGCCTATATAACAGATGGACAGAATGTGCCAGACGATATTGAAATAGCTACATCATCACAGCTATTGAAAATGGCTATTGGGGCTAATAAATATGAAAGATCAAGCTGAGAATTTACGAAAAAGATTGGAAGCCCGCCAAAATCGATCAATGGCCAAAACGATTGCCGTTTTAAGCGGGAAAGGTGGAGTGGGAAAATCGAACTTTTCTTTGAATTTTTCGATTGCTTTATCCCAAAGAGGCAAAAAAGTACTGTTGTTCGACATGGATATCGGTATGGGGAATATTGATATTTTGATCGGGGAACAATCTCCCTGCAGCATTATTGATTTTTTTGAAAACGATTGTAGTTTGAAGGATATCATCATCACAGGACCGGGAAACATTTCAATCATTACAGGTGGAACGGGGTTGACGAATCTCTTTTCACTTAATGAAGAAAAGTATACCCGGTTTAATGAGGAATTCAGTTTATTGTTGTCGAATTACGATTATATCTTATTTGATATGGGTGCAGGCATCACTCAGGATTCCATGAAATTCCTGTTATGTGTGGATGAATTAGTCGTTATCACGACGCCTGAACCCACTTCTATCATGGATGCATATTCCGCAATGAAATATATCCATTCGGTAAATAAAGAGACTCCATTGTTCCTGGTTTGCAATCGGGTTTTCACGAGTAAGGACGGCAAAGAAACGATTAAGCGCCTCCAAAATGCACTAGTGAAATTTTTGGGACTGGAAACTGTAGCTCTAGGGTACTTGCCAGATGATAGAACCGTACCCAATTCTGTTACCAAACAGATGCCCTTTCTCCTTTTCGATTCAGAAGCCGATGTATCCAAAGCCATTATGGACATTGCTTCGAGATATGCAAATCATTCATTTGGGGAAGAATTGACTTTGCAAAAAAGCCATTTCCTCCAAAATATGAAGAGATATTTTTTTGGAAAGTAGGTCTCCTTATATGAGTAAAGTAAAAGTGCTGATAGTGGACGATTCTGCGTTTATGAGAAAGTTAATTTCAGAGTTTTTAGCAGAAGATAGCAGGATGGAAGTCATCGGGACTGCCAGGAATGGAAGAGATGCCATAGACAAAATAAAGGCTTTAAAACCCGATGTCGTGACTTTGGATGTGGAAATGCCGATTATGGACGGATTGGAAGCATTAAGCCGGATCATGAATGAATGTCCAACTGCTGTAGTCATGTTATCAAGCACAACGAAAAAAGGAACGGAAAATACATTTGCCGCCATGAACAGTGGAGCCTTTGACTTTGTGGCCAAACCTTCGGGTGCCATTTCATTGGATTTACATAAAATCAAGAAAGAACTCCATGAAAAAGTCATGGCTGCCAGCAGGGCGAATGTTCACAAACTAGAAAAAAATGCGATGAATATTGAAAGAAGCCCATCCGTTTGGGAAAAATATAGTAAAATAGATTCAAAAGAATCATCGGGAATTGAAAAAAATCAAAAAAAATGGTCCTATGGGCACAAAAAGATAATAGTCATCGGTACATCAACAGGAGGCCCAAGAGCTCTGCAGACCGTCTTGGCAGGTCTCCCGGAAGAAGTGGATGCTCCCATTCTCATTGTCCAGCATATGCCCCCCGGTTTCACAAAATCCTTGGCAACACGCCTGAATTCATTATGCAAGATTAAAGTGAAGGAAGCTGAAGAGGGGGAACTGATTCAAAAAGGTGTCGCCTATATCGCACCTGGAGGTTTTCACTTGAAAGTGAGGAAAGTCGGAATGAGCTGGGCAATCCTTTTGGATCAATCCGAATTGCGTAATGGACATCGCCCGTCGGTTGATGTGCTATTTGAATCGGTAAGTGAAATGAATGATTCTGCGAAAATAGCCGTTATCATGACCGGAATGGGGATGGACGGGTCGATGGGACTCATGAAGCTTAAACAGGAGGGTCCATTAAAAGCAATAGCCGAATCACAGGAGACATCAATCGTTTTTGGTATGCCTAAGGCGGCAATCAATACCAAGTTAATAGATAGCATAGAGGATGTAGAAAAAATAGCTAAAGCGATAATAAGCTATTGTTAACACATGGAGGTGTGAGATTGTATGGATATGAATCAGTATTTAGAGGTTTTTATAGAAGAAAGTAAAGAACATCTTCAAACGTGCAGTGAACAGTTGCTGGTACTCGAAAAGAACCCGGAAGACCTCTCGATCGTAAACGAAATCTTTCGTTCCGCCCATACCTTAAAAGGGATGTCGGCGACTATGGGGTATGAGGATCTAACCAATTTAACTCATAAAATGGAGAATGTGTTGGATGCGATCCGAAATAGTCAAATCGCCCTCTCTTCAGAGTTATTTGATGTGATATTTTTAGCGGTTGATGATTTAGAAGCGATGGTCATGTCCATTGCTGAAGGTGGAGATGGAAAAAGAAATGTGGAGGAGGTTGTCCATCAGCTGGAAATGATTGAAAAAGGGGAGTCGCCCGTTTCTTCGACCATTGCAGAGATTGCAGCAGCTTCTGCCGTCCTTGAAAAAGAGGAAATGACTGCGGGAGAGTACGATGAATTTGAATGGACAGTGCTTCAGCAGTCCAAAGATCAAGGCTTCAACAGCTTTGAAATCTCGATAGGGTTGCGTGAGGACTGTCTTTTAAAAGCTGCCCGGGTGTTTATGGTTTTCGAGGTGCTTGAAAAGTCAGGTGAAGTAATCAAGTCACACCCGCCCGTCGAACTTTTGGAAGAAGAGCAATTCGATCAGCAATTTACGGTAACGATGGTAACAACAGAATCGAGTGATGAGATAAAGGAAAAAATCATGAAGGTTTCCGAAGTGGATCAAGTTGTGGTAAATGCCCTTGATCTTGAGGGCTTGAGGCATGCAGCCAATTCTATAGAGAACCAAGTTGCTGAAATACCGGAACAAGAGAAAAATAAAGCCGTGCTTCCAACTGATAATGATGATAAGAAAAAACAGGCACCCGTTAAGCCGGCATCAAGCAAGACCATTCGGGTGAACATTGAGCGGCTTGATATATTAATGAACCTATTCGAGGAACTAGTAATCGATAGAGGCAGACTTGACCAAATTTCCAGTGATTTGGATAATCAAGAATTACATGAAACAGTAGAAAGAATGTCCCGTATAACAAGTGATTTACAAACAATCGTTTTGAATATGCGGATGGTGCCCGTTGAAACTGTATTCAATCGTTTTCCTAAAATGGTTCGTCAATTGGCAAGGGATTTAAACAAGAAAGTCAATTTGGAAATCAACGGTGCCGAAACGGAACTTGACCGTACAGTCATTGATGAAATCGGTGATCCTCTCGTCCATTTATTAAGAAACGCCATGGATCATGGAATTGAAACACCTGAAGAACGTTTGGCGAAAGGAAAGAATGAAGAAGGTAAAATCCTGTTAAAAGCCTACCACAGCGGCAATCATGTTTTCATTGAAATCGAGGATGACGGTGCAGGAATCAATAAAGATCGAGTCTTGAACAAGGCGCTATCCAATGGGATATTAACCAAGGAAACTGCCGCCACCCTAACGGATAAGCAAATCTATGAATTGATATTCGCTTCTGGTTTCTCAACAGCGGAAACCATTTCAGATGTATCGGGGCGCGGTGTTGGACTGGATGTGGTAAAAAATACTATTGAGTCTCTCGGTGGATCTGTCACGATCGATTCCAAAGAGAATGAAGGATCCATCTTCCTTATTCAGCTTCCGCTTACATTGTCCATTATCTCTGTCATGCTGGTTGCAATCCAAAACGAAAAATATGCCATACCGCTTTCTTCGATAATAGAAACAGCAATCATAAAAAAAGCAGATATCTTGAATGCCCATAATCAACAGGTTATTGACTTCAGGGGAAAGATTCTGCCGCTTCTGTTCTTGAAAGATATATTTGAAGTGCCTATCAGTCAGGAAGAAGAAGAGTCCCTCTCTGTGGTCATTGTAAGAAAAGGCGATAAATTAGCCGGATTAGTCGTTGATTCATTCATCGGGCAGCTGGAAATCGTTCTGAAATCACTAGGTAATTATTTAAATAGCGCATTTGCAATATCGGGGGCAACGATTCTTGGTGATGGTCAAGTTGCTTTAATCATAGATTGCAACACATTGATTCATTGAATGATAGATAAATGGGGCAGGGGAATGGGTCGTTGGTTCACCCGTTTCGATTCAGGTTTTCGTTAAGACTGCACAACAATCATGAGTTTATTAAAAGGAGGGGAATAGATGTCGGAGGATATGAAAGTAATCGTATTTCAAATTAAGGATAAAGAATATGCAATTCCAGTTGATAAAGTCAGCGGTATCGAAAAGATTCTGCATATTACCAGAGTTCCAAAGGCTGTAAAGTTTGTTAAAGGAGTCATAAATCTAAGGGGTGTAATCACTCCAATTATTGATTTACGGGTGCGTTTTGGTTTTGAAGAGGTGGAATACGATGAATCAACAAGGATTATCATCGTCATTCTGGATGATATGGAAGTTGGGTTAATAGTGGACTCTGCCAATGATGTTTTGGATATTCCAGTGGAGAGTATCGAACCTCAGCCTGAAGTTGTGGGACATTTGGCTTCAGAATACATTAGCGGAGTGGCTAAAATTGAAAAGCGACTGCTCGTCCTAATCAATATGGAGAAGGCTCTAAGTCTGGAAATGACTGAAAATATGTTAAGAGAAGGATAATCATATGTCGTTCATTGAGAAAATCAACCCTTTTCAACTCGATATTTTGAAGGAAATCGGCAATATAGGTGCAGGGAACGCAGCAACTGCGCTTTCTGCCATCCTTAATAGGAAAATTGATATGAATGTTCCTAATGTCCGAATCGTTTCCTTTGATGAAATGATGGAAATGGCTGGCGGGGCCGATCACGTCGTCGCCAGCGTTTTCCTTAGAATAGAAGGTGATGCTTCAGGGAGTATGTTTTTTATCCTTTCGCTTCCTGTAGCCCAATACTTGATTCGTAAGATGACTGGTGATGAGACCTTTATGATGGAATCCGCACCCTATACTGAATTGGCGCTTTCTTGCCTTCAGGAATTAGGGAATATCTTATCGGGATCCTATCTCTCTTCCCTTTCTGATTTCACCCGATTGAATATCTATCCGTCCGTCCCATCCTTGAGCATCGATATGGTAGGGGCAACGATCAGTTACGGATTATTGGAATTATCCATAGTAAGTGACGCAGCCATCGTCATTGATACTGTGCTTGAAAAAGACCAACTTTTCGCTGACTCCATTAATGGTCATTTCTTTTTATTACCTGATCCCGAATTTTTTGATATCATTTTTTCCGCTTTAGGAGTGTCACCTAATGACTGAATTGTTAAAGGTCCAGGTTGTTAAGGTTGGAATAGCGGATATGAATATAATAAAACCTCCCTATACAATTCGCACTTCCGGGTTGGGTTCGTGTGTTGGTGTTGTAATTTATGATGAGAAAAAAGAAATTGCAGGTTTGGCACATATTATGCTGCCTGACTCTTCATTAGCTAAATCGGGTCCGATCAACGTTGCCAAATTTGCAGATACGGCAATAAAGGAATTAGTGCAGCTCTTAGTAAAAGAAGGCGCAAGAATGCCATTCCTAAAAGCGAAGTTGGCTGGCGGAGCACAAATGTTTCAATTTGCATCCGGAGGGGATTTAATGAGAATAGGACCCCGGAATGTGGAAGCTGTCCGGAAAGAGTTATCTGACTTGCGCATTAGAGTCGTCGCTGAAGATGTTGGCGGGAATAGCGGAAGAACGATTGAATTCAAATTAAGTGATTGTTTGCTAAATATACGGACCGTTACAAAAGGGACTAAAAACATATAGAATCGGATTTGGCTTTTGAAAAGCCAAAAATATGACAGGTACACTTGCAATCGAATTATTATTGCATTTATGGCTTTAGGGGCCGTATCGATCACAAATCGTATAACAATGTTAGGAGGATGTCCAATGTCTCATCTGACCATCGAAGAAGAGCAGTTATGTTGGAAGAATTGGGTGGATCGCAGAGATCCGCTAGCCGGGGACATTTTGGTGAAGAAATACATACCTCTCGTATCGTATCATGTTCAACGTATTTCAGTAAGTCTTCCTAAAAATGTGAGCCGTGATGATATAAGGAGTTTAGGGATGATGGGGTTATTCGATGCCCTGGAACGTTTTGACACGAAGCGTGACCTGAAGTTTGACACATATGCATCATTTAGAATACGTGGTGCTATTTTAGATGGATTAAGAAAAGAGGATTGGCTTCCGCGGAGCGCAAGAGATAAAGCCAAGAAAATTGAAGCTGCAATAGAAAAGCTGGAGCAGCAATACATGAGGAACCTTTCGCCAAATGAGATTGCCGCTGAATTGAATATTCCGGAAGATGAAGTATATGCTGCATTAAATGAGAACTTCTTTGCCAATGTACTATCCATGGATGAAAATCCCCAAGAAGACGATAAAGAAAGCGCGAATTTTCATATTAAAGATGAAAAGGCGGATTTACCTGAGGAACATGTGTTAAGGGATGAACTGTATGTTGAATTAGCCAAAGTCATAGAAACCCTTAATGAAAAAGAACAGTTGGTTTTACAGCTTTTTTATAAAGAAGAACTAACATTGACCGAAATCGGGCAAGTGATGAGCCTATCTACATCACGGATATCCCAAATTCATTCAAAAGCGATATATAAATTAAGAAACACGATGCAAGATCAAAAAAATTAATCATGATATTTTATTGAAGAGGGCTACGGAGTCTGGGAAGCATAAAATCCCAATTGAACGAAGAAGGCCCCCTGCCAGCTTGCATTATTGATACGGGTACCCGCATCAATAATGCTTCGAGATTACAGAATGTTCGAACTGTACTTAGCCAATAAGAGCAAAACAACAGATTGACTATTCCGGTTTATTAGGAGGCAACATGACAGCATTTTTTATATTTCTGTTGTTTGTATTAAACATATTCACCATTTTCGCCATCATCGTTTTATATCTTCGGCAAAATCGTTTAAGTAAGTTGGAAAAAGACCAAAAAGCCATCATTGGAGAAATGGAGCAACTTTTGTCTGGTTATTTAATGGAGATGAAAGAGGATAACGAGGCATTGGTAAAGGCATTCACCAATTCGGTGGCAATGGATCACGAGCATGGTCAAAAAGGACAAGTACATGGCTCGATCAAAGAAACAAAGGAAGATAAAGAAGAAAAACAAGAGCAAAACACGCTGCTAGAGTATAAAGAGGGAAGCCGCGCAGCTGCTAAAAAGCAAGCGATCAATGCCTATAAAATTATGCCTGAAGAAAATGAGACCAATGCTTTACCAGTAAAAGTCAAGGACAAATTGGAGCTGTCACCGGCAGCTGCTTCCCCCAAAAAAGAGGTGAAGCCGGCTGGCATGGAATTTTCGGACATGCTGCAGGCTTCGTTAAATGAACGATCATTAAATGAAAAAGTGGATTTGTTAGCGGATCAAGGACATTCAGTAGAGGAAATCGCCAAAAAGTTAGGTCGCGGTCAAACCGAGATTGAGCTATTACTAAAGTTTCGCATGAATAGATAAAGTTATCTCTTGATTGTGCAGAGCCATTATGATATATTATGAAATGGTGTTAATACACACGCCCCGTGATTCTTGCAGATGGTGCTGTTATGACAGTTTCTGTATGAAAATGATCGGTGCGGAGGAAAAACAAAACCATTTAGGAGGAACTAAAATGTCAGTCATTTCTATGAAACAATTGCTTGAAGCTGGTGTGCATTTCGGACACCAAACACGTCGCTGGAACCCAAAAATGAAGAAATATATCTTCACTGAGCGTAACGGCATCTACATCATCGACCTTCAAAAAACAGTTAAAAAGGTTGAAGAAGCTTATAACTTCGTGAAAGAACTAGCTGCTAACGGTGGTACTGTTCTTTTCGTCGGAACTAAAAAACAAGCTCAAGAATCTGTTAAAGAAGAAGCTATCCGTTCTGGTATGTACTATGTAAACCAACGTTGGTTAGGTGGAACTTTAACAAACTTTGAAACAATCCAAAAACGTATCACTCGTCTTAAAGATATCGAAAAAATGGAAGAAAACGGAACTTTCGAAGTACTTCCTAAAAAAGAAGTTATCCAACTTAAAAAAGAATGGGATCGCTTAGAGAAATTCTTAGGCGGTATTAAAGATATGAAGACTCTTCCAGATGCGATCTTCGTTATCGACCCTCGCAAAGAGCGTATTGCTGTTGCGGAAGCACACAAATTACACATTCCACTTGTTGGTATCGTTGATACAAACTGTGATCCGGATGAAATCGATGTAGTTATTCCTGCGAATGACGATGCAATCCGTGCTGTTAAATTATTAACAGGTAAAATGGCAGATGCTATCTTAGAAGCTAAACAAGGCGAAGAAACAGCAACTGAAACAACTACTGCTTAATAAGTAAAAAAGGTTGCTTATTCAGTAAGAAAAAAGGTGATAAGAGGATAATGCCTTTTATCCCTTTTTTTTGCACTAAATAAGCATACATAAAATCACTGTACGTAATGTCTTTTTAAAAAGGTATGGGCGATTTTTCAGGGATGAAAATGTTCCTTCATATTGACTGGAAAAGTGGATGTTTTTTCAGTCAATATTGTCAAGTCTCGTTATTTTCTTTGATGATAACAAGTATTTTTTGGCAATAATGGGTAAAGATTGAATAAACTGCATTTAATTTGAGGAGGATATATATTATGGCAATCACTGCACAATTAGTTAAAGAATTGCGTGAAAAAACTGGTGCCGGTATGATGGACTGTAAAAAGGCACTTGTACAAACAGAAGGCGATATGGAAAAGGCAATCGATTTCCTACG
The DNA here is from genome assembly GCF_040250305.1 of Peribacillus frigoritolerans. Lineage (NCBI taxonomy): Bacteria > Bacillati > Bacillota > Bacilli > Caryophanales > Bacillaceae > Peribacillus > Peribacillus frigoritolerans. Next base: position 1,816,315 of record NZ_CP158190.1, read on the forward strand.
TGAAAAAGGAATTGCAAAAGCTGCTAATAAAGGCGACCGCATTGCTGCTGAAGGTCTAACTTCAATCGTTGTGGAAGGAAACCAAGCGGTTATCCTTGAAGTGAACTCAGAAACTGATTTCGTTGCTAAAAACGAAGGCTTCCAAACGCTTGTTAAAGAATTGGCTGGATTCCTTCTTGCTAACAAACCTGAAAGCGTTGAAGCAGCTCTTGAGCAAACAATGGAAAATGGAGCAAAAGTAGCAGATCATATCAATGCTGCAGTTGCTAAAATCGGAGAAAAATTAACTCTTCGCCGTTTCCAAGTCGTTTCTAAAACAGATAACGACGCATTTGGTGCGTACCTTCACATGGGTGGACGCATCAGCGTACTATCAGTTCTTGAAGGTACAACTGACGAAGAGGCAGCTAAAGGCGTTTCAATGCATATCGCTGCAATCAACCCTAAATATATCTCTCGCGACCAAGTAGATGCTAGCGAATTAGAACGCGAACGCGAAGTTCTTACGCAACAAGCGCTTAATGAAGGCAAACCTGAAAAAATCGTTGCAAAAATGGTTGAAGGACGTATCAATAAATTCTACGAAGAAATCTGTGTTAACGAACAAGCTTTCGTTAAGAACCCAGATCAAAAAGTGGGACAATTCGTTGAATCAAAAGGCGGAAAAATCCTATCATTCGTTCGTTATGAAGTAGGGGAAGGTCTTGAAAAACGTCAAGAAAACTTTGCTGAAGAAGTAATGAACCAAGTTAAAAAAGACTAATTGTCAGATAATTAATAATAGGGAACACTCTGGTGTTCCCTATTTTTTGAAATGTCATGAATTTTTGGTAGAATTGCAAGAAAGCATGATGAACGAATGAAAAGATTACATAGTTGGAGGTTCTCATGAGTAACGCTAAATATAAACGTGTCGTTTTAAAACTAAGTGGCGAAGCATTAGCCGGTGAAGAAGGATTTGGAATTAACCCTGCAGTAATTAAATCTATTGCTGAACAAGTCAAGGAAGTGGCTGAGCTTGATGTGGAAGTGGCTGTTGTTGTCGGCGGCGGAAACATTTGGCGCGGGAAAATAGGCAGTGAAATGGGCATGGATCGTGCTAATGCCGATTATATGGGTATGCTGGCTACAGTCATGAACTCATTGGCATTACAAGACAGCCTTGATCAGCTTGGAATTGAAACGCGCGTGCAAACTTCCATTGAGATGAGGCAAGTCGCTGAGCCATACATTAGACGCCGTGCTATCAGGCATCTAGAGAAAAAGAGAGTGGTGATTTTTGCAGCTGGTACAGGTAATCCATACTTCTCAACGGATACCACTGCCGCCCTGCGTGCTGCTGAAATTGAAGCTGATGTCATCTTGATGGCGAAGAATAATGTGGATGGCGTATACAATGCAGATCCGGTTAAGGACAAAAATGCAGTGAAGTATGATAAACTTTCCTACCTTGATGTGATTAAAGAAGGGTTAGAAGTAATGGATTCAACTGCGTCCTCACTATGCATGGACAATGATATTCCATTGATCGTCTTCTCGATCATGGAAAAAGGTAATATTAAACGGGCCGTATTAGGCGAAACGCTTGGTACTATTGTAAGGGGGAAATAAAAGATGCCGAAACAAGTTATTTCGAATGCGAAAACGAAAATGGAAAAAGCCATTGGAGCGTACACACGTGAATTAGCAAGCATCCGTGCCGGAAGGGCAAATGCCTCATTGCTGGATAGAATCTCGATCGATTATTATGGATCGCCGACACCAGTCAATCAGGTGGCAGGCATTTCCGTCCCGGAAGCTAGACTATTAGTCATTCAACCATATGATAAAACGGTTTTGGGTGAAATCGAAAAAGCGATTTTGAAATCAGACTTAGGATTAAATCCTTCTAATGATGGATCGGTCATCAGGATAGCCATCCCAGCCTTAACGGAAGAGCGAAGAAAAGAGCTTGTGAAAGTCGTTAAAAAAGAAGCGGAAGAAGCGAAAATTGCTGTCCGTAATGTGCGTCGCGATGCTAATGATGATTTGAAAAAGCTTGAAAAAAGTGGTGAAATCACTGAAGATGATTTACGTGGCTATGCAGATGACATCCAAAAGATGACAGATGGCAATATCACGAAAATCGATGAAATTACAAAAGACAAAGAAAAAGAAATTATGGAAGTATAATTCCCACTGAAGAATTGATTAAATAAAGAGGGCCGAATCCATACTGGGTCATGTCTTGGTTCTAACATATAGGTGTGCTTAAAAGAGAAAACTGTTATAATAAGGTTTCTCCGATAATGATTACTCCTTGAGTTAGTATGTTGCATGCAAACGTTGGAGGTGGTCCTTTTTTTGCATTTTTCATGGTAATCATAACCGGTTTTAGAAAAAAAGAAGTAATGATTTCTCCCTTTCTAGCTTCTAATAAAGAAATAATTTTCATATTAATAATATGAGAACCAGTTTTTTTTTGATATTATAATATAGATTCTTTTTAAGCGGCAGAAAGCTTGATATACATAGTGCACGAAAACTTTGCCTTTGTAGAGAGATAAGTACAACCTGATGGGGGACTAACATATGTATTCACTTTGGAAGCGTTTCGTTAAAAAAGATGCTTCTTCCGATGTAACAAATAGGATTCAGCATATTAAACAGTTTGATGTTCCTCGGCATATCGCCATCATTATGGATGGGAACGGCCGTTGGGCCAAAAAGCGTGCATTGCCACGTGTGGCGGGTCATCATGAAGGAATGAAAACGGTTCGTAGAATTACGAAAGTTGCCAATAAATTAGGGGTCAAAACTTTGACAGTCTATGCGTTTTCCACTGAAAATTGGAAACGTCCGAAAAGTGAAGTCGACTTTTTGATGAAGCTTCCCCAGGAATTTCTGGGGACATTTTTACCAGAGCTCATTTCAGAAAATGTAAGAGTTGAAACGATAGGGGACTTGTCACTCATTCCATCACATACTCAAAGTGCCGTTAAACGGGCAATGGAAGACACGAAAGACAATGATGGGATGATTCTGAATTTTGCCCTGAACTATGGAAGCCGTGGGGAGATTGTATCTGCAGTGAATAGCATCATTCAAGATGCTAAGAATGGTATAATAAAGGAAAATGTAACTGAGGAAATGCTATCCAGTTACCTGATGACCAAACATTTGTCGGATCCGGATTTACTGATCCGTACAAGCGGTGAAATCCGTTTAAGTAATTTCATGCTTTGGCAGTCGGCTTATACTGAGCTGTGGTTTACTGAGGTGCTATGGCCGGATTTTAGTGAAGAGCATTTATTGCAGGCAGTTGAGGAGTATCAAAAACGTTCACGAAGATTCGGTGGCGTTTAATGTAGAAGGCGAGGAAAATGGAATAATGAAACAACGAATTATTACGGCGGTCGTAGTTGCCGCTATCTTCATTCCACTAGTGATTTTAGGGGGCACTCCCTTTTTACTGACGGTATATCTGTTAGGGTCAATTGGTTTGTATGAACTGATGAAAATGAAAAAGTTACGTGTACTGTCTTTTGAAGCAATTCTTTCCCACATATTATTGTGGGTGCTTTTATTGCCTAATGAGCATACCGCTTTTTTAGCAGAAATAAATTACGATAAAGTTCAAGTCTTCTTAATCGGAGTTTTGCTGCTGTTGCTTTATACAGTCGTTTCAAAAAACCGTTTTACTTTTGATGACGCAGGCTTTCTAGTGATTTCGATCTTATACTTGGGGATAGGCTTCTATTACCTATTTGAAACACGTGACTCATTGGAGTTGGGGCTGATCTATATCCTGCTTATCCTATTTACGATCTGGGCAACCGATTCCGGGGCTTACTTCATAGGTAAATCACTTGGTAAAAGAAAGCTATGGCCAGAAATAAGTCCAAATAAGACGGTGGAAGGATTTATCGGCGGGTTATTTTCCGCGATGGTAGTGGGGGTACTATTTTACGCCTTCTCCAGCCTTGACTACACGTTATTACAATTATTATTGATTTCATTAATCATTGGGGTATTCGGCCAATTGGGCGATCTCGTCCAATCGGCGTATAAACGACATTATGGCGTTAAGGATTCAGGGACGCTTCTCCCGGGACATGGTGGCATTTTGGACAGGCTTGATAGCGTGATATTCATTTTACCGATTTTGCATTTATTGCACGTTTTATAATATAAATATACGCAAGTGTTATCTGAATTAGGAGATGAACAATTTGAAAAATATCAGCCTTTTGGGCGCGACAGGATCGATTGGTCAACAAACAGCGGATGTAGTAAGGTCCCATCCAGATCAATTCAAGATCGTGGCGCTTTCTGCTGGAAAGAATATAGAATTGGTCAGGACTTATATAAAAGAGTTTGAACCGAAACTGGTTTCAGTCCAGACGGAAGAAGATTATCATGTTTTGAAAAGTGAATTCTCCAGCCGCAAAGATATCGAGTTCATGTATGGGGATGAGGGTTTGACTGCTGTTGCCGTTTATGGTCAAGCGACGATATTGGTCAATGCTGTAATCGGAAGCGTGGGTCTTTATCCTACACTTCAAGCAATAAAGGCTAAAAAGGATATTGCGATCGCCAACAAGGAGACTTTGGTGACGGCAGGTCATTTGGTCATAAGTGAAGCAAAAAAAGCGGGGGTTAGATTGCTGCCGGTTGACAGTGAGCATTCCGCTATTTTTCAGGCATTGCAAGGTGAAAAGGAAAAAAATATAGAACGACTTGTCATTACTGCTTCAGGAGGCAGTTTTAGAGATCGGACCAGGGAAGAATTGAAGGGTGTAACGGTGGAAGAGGCACTGAACCATCCGAACTGGTCAATGGGAGCTAAAATCACGATCGATTCGGCATCAATGATGAATAAAGGATTGGAAGTAATTGAGGCCCACTGGCTATTCGATCTTCCCTACGATAAAATTGATGTATTGCTACATAAGGAGAGCATCATCCATTCCATGGTTGAGTTTCATGACTCCAGTGTGATAGCACAACTGGGGACACCGGATATGCGGGTGCCGATACAATATGCACTTACTTATCCAGACCGCGTTCCGCTGGCAGGGCGCAAACGGCTTAACCTTGCTGAAGCAGGCAAGCTGCACTTTAGCGATATGGATTTCACCAGATATCCTTGTTTGCAATTCGCTTATAAAGCGGGTAAAATGGGCGGAACGATGACTACTGTGCTAAATGCCGCCAATGAAGCCGCAGTCTCTGCATTCTTATCTGGAAAGGTAACCTTCCTTGATATTGAAACATTGATTGAAAAAGCGCTGAATCAGCATTCCGTCATAGCCCTTCCAGATTTAGAAACGATTCAGGAAGTCGATCATATGACAAGGCAGTATATAGAATCTTTAGTGAAAGATAGGTGACCGGAACATGCAGACTTTAGAAACGATTATAGCGTTCATCATCATTTTTGGAGCTCTAGTATTTTTCCATGAGCTTGGGCACTTAGTGTTTGCAAAGCGAGCAGGAATTTTATGCCGTGAGTTCGCAATCGGTTTCGGGCCAAAAGTATTCACATATAAAAAGAAGGAAACCGTTTATACCATTCGATTGCTTCCTCTTGGCGGCTACGTGCGTATGGCTGGTGAAGACGCAGAGAATATAGAATTGAAGCCCGGCTATCGAGTGGGATTAATGTTTGATAATGAAGAGAATGTTACAAAAATCATTTTGAACAATAAAGATAAATATCCTGATATTCGTCTTGTGGAAGTTGAAGTGATCGACCTTGACCATAAACTGATCCTTACTGGATATGAAGAGGGAGAGGAAGAAACACTAAAAACGTTTGCCATTCATAAAGAAGCGGTGATCGTTGAAAATGGTGTAGAGAACCAGATTGCCCCTTTTGACCGGCAATTTGCCTCAAAGTCGCTTGGGCACCGTTTTCTAACGATTGTAGCTGGACCGGCAATGAATTTTGTTTTGGCTTTTGTCATTTTTGTGTTGATCGGCTTGTTTCAAGGAGTCGTGGTGGATGAAGCGAAACTTGGTGAGTTGACACCGGATGGTTCGGCTGTAAATGCCGGTTTAAAATCGGGGGATGTCATTCAATCCATAGAAGGAACGGAAGTCTCCACTTGGGGAGATGTTCAGGAAAGCATTCAAAAGAACCCTGGGCAAGAGATCGAGTTCGTCGTTGACAGGGACGGGAAAACATTAGAAGTTCCGGTTGTTCCGCAAGAAGTGGAGAGGGAAGGGAAGAAAATCGGGATTATCGGTGTCTACCCTCCGGTTGAAAAAGCACCGATTAAAGCTATACAATACGGTTTTACAGAAACGTATTTTTGGACAAAACAAATCTTCATCATCCTTGGTGACCTCGTAACGGGTGGGTTTACGATCGACAGTTTATCTGGTCCTGTAGGAATATATAAATCAACTGAGGAAGTGGCGAAACAAGGTTTATTCACGTTAATGAAATGGGCAGGGCTGCTCAGCATTAACCTGGGAATCATGAACCTGCTTCCACTACCGGCATTGGATGGAGGAAGGCTGTTATTCTTTGTGGTCGAATTTTTGAGAGGGAAACCGATCGATCGTCAAAAAGAAGGAATGGTCCACTTCATCGGCTTTGCTTTGCTGATGTTATTGATGATTGTCGTTACATGGAATGACATCCAGCGCTTCTTCCTGTAAGATATGTTTGGATAATGCAAAACAGGCCAGCAGATTTATCTGTTGGCCGTTTTCTTATCTGAAGGATTTCCTAGTTTTTTAACCGTTTTGGGGAAATTGTTTGTTTTCTAGGGAAATCGTAAGTATAATCGAGAATGAGTATATTAAATTAGCTTTTCTGAATAACGCGGAAAGTCTTTTTTGTATGAAATGACCGTATTAATGTTGCGGTATTAAATTTACCGTAGCTGTAAGTAATTTAAAGGAAATATTGAAGAGGTGCAGATATGAAACAAAGTATGACGTTGATCCCTACATTGAGGGAAGTGCCTGCAGATGCTGAAATCAAAAGCCATCAGCTGCTATTACGTGCAGGATTTATGAGACAAAACTCCAGCGGGGTTTATAGTTTTATGCCGCTTGGAAAAAAGGTGCTTCAAAAGGTTGAGGCGATCGTTCGGGAAGAGCTGGAAAATGCTGGTGCAGTAGAATTGTTGATGCCGGCTTTACAACAAGCCGAATTCTGGCAGGAATCTGGACGCTGGTATACCTATGGTCCAGAGTTGATGCGGCTTAAGGATCGCAACAACCGTGAATTTGCGCTTGGTGCCACACATGAAGAAGTGATAACCAGCTTAGTTCGTGATGAGGTGAAGTCCTATAAGCGTCTTCCATTGACGGTTTACCAAATCCAAACCAAATTCCGTGATGAAAAAAGACCGCGTTTCGGATTGCTGCGTGGACGTGAGTTCATCATGAAGGATGCTTATTCTTTCCATGCCAATCAAGAAAGCCTGGATGCTGTTTATAAAAATTTATATGCGGCATATTCGAATATATTTAGCCGTTGTGGGTTGAACTTCCGTGCCGTCATTGCCGATTCTGGGGCGATGGGTGGTAAGGATACACATGAATTCATGGTCCTGTCTGACATAGGGGAGGATACAATCGCATATTCGGATACTTCCGATTATGCAGCTAATATTGAAATGGCACCTGTGAGTGTAAACTATGAAAAAAGCTCCGAAGAACAAATTGCACTTGAAAAAATTCATACACCAGGCCAAAAATCGATTGATGAAGTTGCATCATTCTTGAATACTGATGCAGAGAAACTAATAAAATCGTTATTGTTTAAAGTGGATGAAAAGTATGTGCTTGTTTTGGTACGAGGAGATCATGAAGTCAATGATATCAAGCTAAAGAATTTCTATAACGCTTCAATCGTTGATTTGGTCGATCCAAATGAGACGAAGGAAGTCTTAGGATGTACAATTGGATCTCTTGGACCAATCAATGTCACTTCTGAAGTTGAAGTGATTGCGGATGTTGCCGTCGAAGCCATGGTTAATGGAGTTTGTGGTGCAAATGAGGAAGACCACCATTATGTGAACGTAAATCCCGCACGTGATTTTAACGTGGCCAACTATATAGATCTACGTTTCATCCAAGAGGGTGACCCATCACCGGACGGTAACGGAAAAATTAAATTTGCCAAAGGGATTGAGGTAGGCCACGTATTCAAACTAGGAACTAAATATTCCGAAGCTATGAATGCGACATTCCTGGATGAGAATGGACGCTCGCAGCCTATGATCATGGGATGTTATGGTATTGGGGTTTCCCGTACACTTGCAGCTGTTGCTGAACAATTCAACGATGAAAAAGGGTTGGTCTGGCCAGCGAATTTAGCGCCATACCAAGTCCATTTGATTCCAATCAATATGAAGGATGAGTCTCAGGCTGCACTGGGAGAAGATTTATATAATGATTTAAAGGCACAAGGCATGGAAGTTCTAATGGATGATCGTCAAGAACGTGCGGGCGTAAAATTCGCAGACTCTGACTTGATCGGTCTTCCTGTCAGGGTGACTGTAGGTAAAAAGGCATCCGACGGAATCGTCGAAGTGAAAATCCGTAAAACGGGTGAGGTTCTTGAAATTGAAAGAGCTGAACTAACTCAAAAGCTTCACGAAATACTGGGGTAATTTAAAAATAAGGGAACTAGGCATCATTCAATTGGATGATGCCTTTCCTTTTCATGGATTTGGATACTAGTGAAACATTCATGATATGTTATAATAGCCTCTGATATCAAAACGAAAATGATAGTGAATAATATCTAAAGAGATAGTAGATAGGGGAGAGAGGGAATGGATCAAAATCCAAATAGCGGTAGAGAGAGATTTCAACTCTTGCTCCAGCAAATGGACTTGACTGAGGATGCCTTTGTGAATTATTTCATAGGTGCCGAAATTGATAAACTCTCAATCGAGAGGGAGTCCAAAACATGGCATTTTGCCTTTAATATACCTGCATTAATTCCTTGCAGTGTTCATACAAGACTTGCTACTCATCTAGCAAGTACGTTTTCCCATATTGCAAAGGTCACATTCAACTTGAATGTGGCCAATCCGCAAGTGACGGAACAATTGGTGAAAGAGTATTGGAAAAACTGCATTGGCGAGCTTGAAGGCATGTCTCCAGCACTGTTATCACTTCTGAATGAACAAGTGCCAACGGTGAATGGATATAAGCTTATCGTAAGCGCCCGAAATGATACGGAGGCTGGTCAGTTAAAACGAAAATACTCCGGCATCATTTCGAATATCTACCAAACATTCGGTTTTCCTCCGTTGACACTTGAAGCGGAAGTGAAGGAAACGGTTTCGAATCCTGATTACCAGAAGTTTTTAGAAGAGAAACAAAAGGAAGATGCAGAAAAGGGACTTGCCGCCCTAGTGGAAATGCAGAAGAAAGAATCGGAAAAAGGCGGCGACGATGGCGTCTACGAAGGACCGGTTAAAATTGGCTATACGATTAAAGAAGATGCGGATTTCCGCAGAATCGAACAAATTATCGATGAAGAGCGCAAGATTGCTATCGAAGGCTTCGTATTTGATGCAGAAGTGCGTGAGTTGCGAAGCGGACGAAGCCTGTTGACATTTAAAGTCACCGATTATACGAGCTCGATATTGGTCAAAATGTTTTCGCGTGATAAAGAAGATGCTGCCATACTTGCCCGAGTGAAAAAAGGGATGTGGGTACGTGCCCAAGGCAGCATCCAAAATGATACATTCGTACGTGACCTTGTAATGATCGCAAATGATATAAATGAAATTTCTAAACAAGGACGGCAGGATAAGGCCCCAGAAGGAGAAAAGCGTGTAGAACTGCATATGCATACCCCAATGAGCTCGATGGATGCAGTGACACCTACTTCAGCGCTTGTTGCCCAAGCTGCAAAGTGGGGGCATAAGGCTGTTGCCATTACAGATCATGCGGGAGCACAATCATTTCCTGAAGCTTATAGTGCCGGTAAAAAGAATGGTATCAAAATCCTTTATGGCGTCGAAGTGAATCTTGTAAATGATGGTGTACCCATCGTTTATAATGAGGCGCATATCGCTTTGGCAGATGCCACCTATGTTGTGTTTGACGTAGAGACGACGGGTCTGTCAGCCGTTTATGATACGATCATTGAATTTGCTGCAGTGAAAATCCGTGACGGTGACATCATAGATCGATTCGAGTCATTTGCTAATCCGCATCACCCACTATCCAATACGACGATAGAATTGACTGGAATTACTGATGATCTTGTAGAAAATGCTCCAGAAGTCTCGGAAGTGCTGGAAAAGTTCAAGGAATGGGCGGGCGATGCGATCCTGGTTGCCCACAACGCAGCCTTCGATATGGGGTTTTTGAATATAGGTTATAAAAACTTGGGTTATCCTAAAGCTTCCAATCCTGTGCTTGATACATTGGAACTTGCCCGTTTCTTATATCCGGAGTTTAAAAATCACCGGTTAAATACACTATGTAAAAAGTTCGATATTGATTTGACCCAGCATCATAGGGCCATTTATGACGCCGAAGCTACAGGTTACCTTATGCTGAAGATGCTGAAGGATGCGATGGAAAAGGAGATTACCCATCATGATCAACTTAATGACAATATGGGTAAAGGAAATGCTTATCAGCGTTCCCGACCGTCCCATTGTACGCTGATCGCGCAAACACAGGCTGGTTTAAAAAACCTTTTCAAATTAATTTCAATATCACACATCGATTATTTCTATCGTGTGCCCCGGTTACCGCGCTCACAACTTAAAAAGTATCGTGAAGGAATCTTGGTAGGATCGGGTTGCGATAAAGGGGAAGTTTTTGAAGGGATGATGCAGAAGGGTTTTGAGGAAGTCGTCGATATCGCCGAATTCTACGATTATCTTGAAATCCATCCGAAGGAAGTGTATCAGCATTTGATTGAGCTTGAATATGTACGGGATGATAAATCATTAGAAACGATCATCTCCAATATCGTCAAGCTTGGTGAAAAATTGGATAAGCCAGTCGTAGCTACGGGAAATGTGCATTATTTGGATCCGAATGATAAAATTTACCGTAAAATTCTCGTGAATTCACAAGGCGGCGCCAATCCGCTGAATCGTCATAAGCTTCCTGACGTACATTTTCGGACAACAGATGAAATGCTGCGGGAATTCTCCTTCCTCGGTTCCGAGAAAGCTAAAGAGGTCGTGGTGACCAACACGAATAAAATCGCTGATATGATTGATGAAATTAAGCCAATCAAGGATGAGTTATATACACCTAAAATTGAAGGTGCAGATGAAGAGATGCGTGAAATGAGTTATGGCATGGCAAGGAAGATTTATGGAGAGAACCTGCCGGAAATCGTGGAAGCCCGTCTTGAGAAAGAATTGAAAAGCATCATTGGCCACGGTTTTGCCGTTATTTATTTAATTTCTCACAAACTTGTTAAAAAATCATTGAATGATGGTTATCTAGTTGGTTCAAGGGGATCGGTTGGATCATCTTTCGTTGCCACCATGACTGAAATTACTGAGGTAAATCCACTTCCGCCGCATTATGTATGCCCGGAGTGCAAAAAATCCGAATTCTTCAATGACGGTTCTGTAGGTTCCGGATTTGACCTGCCCGATAAAGACTGTCCCGATTGCGGTATTGCTTATACAAAAGACGGGCATGATATCCCGTTTGAAACTTTCCTTGGGTTTAAAGGGGATAAGGTTCCCGATATCGACTTGAACTTCTCCGGTGAATATCAGCCGAAGGCCCATAACTATACGAAGGTCTTATTCGGTGAAGAATATGTATATCGTGCAGGGACGATTGGTACGGTCGCCGAAAAAACGGCTTATGGATATGTAAAGGGGTATTCCTCTGATAATAACATCCATATGCGTGGAGCCGAGACTGATCGCCTTGTTGCCGGATGTACTGGTGTGAAAAGGACGACAGGACAGCATCCGGGCGGAATCATCGTTGTTCCGGATTATATGGATATCTATGATTTCACACCTATTCAGTTCCCGGCGGATGACAGGAATTCCGAGTGGAAAACTACTCACTTTGATTTCCATTCCATTCATGATAATATTTTGAAACTTGATATACTTGGACACGATGATCCGACTGTAATCCGGATGCTTCAAGATTTAAGCGGCATCGATCCAAAGACCGTTCCTACCGATGATCCAGAAGTAATGAAAATATTCAGCAGCACTGAATCTTTAGGAGTTACCGAAGAACAGATCATGTGTAAAACGGGTACGCTTGGCATCCCGGAATTTGGTACGCGTTTTGTCCGGCAAATGCTTGAAGATACGAAACCTACGACATTTTCGGAGCTTGTTCAGATTTCGGGGCTTTCCCACGGTACGGATGTATGGCTGAGCAATGCACAGGAACTGATTCATAACCGGATATGTACACTAAGTGAGGTTATAGGCTGCCGGGATGATATTATGGTCTATCTGATTTATCAAGGTCTTGATCCTTCCCTAGCGTTTAAAATCATGGAATCTGTACGTAAAGGGAAAGGGCTCTCTGAGGAATTCGAAGAGGAAATGAGGAAAAATGAGGTACCGGAATGGTATATCGATTCATGTAAGAAGATTAAATACATGTTCCCGAAAGCCCATGCTGCAGCTTACGTCTTAATGGCTGTCCGGATTGCCTATTTTAAAGTCCATTTGCCTTTATTGTATTATGCAGCCTATTTCACAGTGCGTGCCGATGATTTTGAAATCGACGCCATGACACGGGGATCGCAGGCCATCAAATCAAAAATGGAAGAAATCATGGTAAAGGGATTGGATGCATCCACCAAGGAAAAGAATACATTGACGGTTCTCGAACTTGCTTTGGAAATGTGTGAACGCGGATATTCCTTCGCTAAAGTTGACTTGTACAAATCCAGTGCAGATCAATTCTTAATTGAAGGAAATACTTTGATACCGCCTTTCAATTCGATACCGGGTCTTGGGACGAATGCGGCGATCAATATTGTCAATGCGCGGAAAAATGGTGAATTCCTCTCCAAAGAAGACCTTCAACAACGGGGTAAGGTTTCGAAGACCATCCTTGAATACCTTGATAAACAAGGCTGTCTGGAGTCATTGCCTGAACAAAATCAGTTATCTTTATTTTAAATAGGGATCTGATTTCAAAAAGGAAGAAACAGACATGACATTTGCATAAATATCTTGATTATGGTATATTTTTATTGGAAATACTAAGAGGAACCAATGGCAAGAGTGGGGAAACCCACTCTTTCGTGTTGTATTGACCATTTAATTTTGAATCCGAAACCAAGCGCATACAACGCACGTATGGAGGAAACAAATGAGTAAAAAGGTAACGGAAGTCGTAGAGGAATTAGCATTACCAATTCTAGAAGAATTGCAGCTTGAATTAGTCGAAGTGGAGTATGTGAAGGAAGGTAAAAGCTGGTTCCTTCGAGTGTACATTGATAAAGAAACAGGCGTAGATATTGATGATTGCGGAAATGTGAGTGAAAAACTCAGTGAAAAGCTTGATGAGGTTGATCCGATTCCACAAAATTATTTTCTCGAAGTTTCATCACCCGGAGCAGAAAGGCCTCTGAAAAAAGAGAAGGATTTCCTTAATGCTATCGGTAAAAATGTTTACATAAAAACATACGAGCCCATTTTAGATGAAAAAGAATTCGAAGGAATCTTAACCAGTTTCGATGGTGAAGAAGTGACACTCGAAGTCACAATCAAGACAAGAAAGAAAACGATTGTCATACCATTCGAAAAGGTAGCCAAAGCAAGATTGGCGATTACCTTCTCTTAAGTCAGGCAAATCATTAATTTAAATATCCGTAAGGGGGATCACCATGGGCAATGAGTTATTGGATGCTCTCTATATTTTAGAAAACGAAAAAGGGATTTCCAGGGAGGTTTTGATCGACGCGATTGAATCTGCCCTTATATCGGCATACCGCCGTAACTTTAACCAAGCACAAAACGTACGTATCGACTTGAATCTTGGTAAAGGAACAATGCGTGTATTTGCCAGAAAAGACGTTGTTGACGAAGTGTTCGATTCACGTCTGGAAATTTCTGTTGAAGAAGCAAGAGCAATTGATCCCAACTATCAGTTAGAGGATATTGTCGAAATGGAAGTAACACCTAAGGATTTCGGCCGTATTGCTGCACAAACAGCAAAACAAGTCGTCACTCAAAGGGTGCGTGAAGCGGAACGGGGCATCATTTATGCCGAATTCATCGATCGTGAAGAGGATATCATGACTGGCATCGTTCAACGCCAGGATTCCCGTTTCATTTATGTGAGCCTAGGTAAAATCGAAGCTTTGCTCCCGGTGAATGAGCAAATGCCGAATGAACAGTATAAGCCACATGACCGCATTAAAGTTTTCATCACTAAAGTTGAAAAGACTTCCAAGGGCCCGCAAATTTTTGTATCCCGTTCACATCCTGGCCTTTTAAAACGTTTATTCGAAATCGAAGTGCCTGAAATTTTTGATGGAACAGTAGAAATTAAGTCAGTTGCCCGCGAAGCAGGCGACCGTTCAAAAATCTCCGTGCACTCCGATAACGAAGAAGTAGATCCGGTCGGTTCTTGTGTAGGCCAAAAAGGACAGCGTGTCCAGGCCATCGTCAATGAATTGAAAGGTGAAAAAATCGATATCGTTAAATGGTCGGAGAATCCGGTCATTTTCGTTGCGAATGCTTTAAGCCCTTCAAAAGTACTTGAAGTTATTGTTAAAGAAGAGGAAAAGGCTACGACTGTAATCGTTCCGGATTATCAACTTTCCCTGGCAATTGGTAAGCGTGGACAAAATGCCCGTTTAGCTGCCAAGCTTACAGGCTGGAAAATTGATATCAAGAGTGAAACGGAAGCCCGCGAAGCTGGTATTTATCCTGTGGAAGAACAGGAATTCCTTTTGAGCAGAGATAGTTATGTTACTGAAGAGGAAACAGATTTCGAAGAGGATAACGAGTAATTCGAGGTGAAAAAAGATGAATAGCCGAAAAAAAATCCCGATGCGTAAATGTGTGGCTACAGGCGAAATGAAGCCGAAGAAAGAACTCATTCGCATCGTTCGATCTAAAGAAGGGGAAGTCAGCCTGGATCCTACCGGAAAGAAATCTGGAAGGGGAGCTTATTTGACTCTTGATCGGGATGTTATCGAGCTGGCCAAAAAGAAAAATGTGCTGGCTAATCACCTTAGTACCCAAATCGATTCTTCCCTTTATGAACAATTGCTTGAATTAGTGAATAAGGAGAAAAACTAACACCATGACCCAACAACAACAATGGATGTCTCTATTAGGTTTGGCCAATCGAGCACGCAAGCTAATTTCGGGTGAAGAATTAGTGGTTAAAGAGATTAGAAGCGGTAATGCCAAAGTTGTTATTTTATCCGCGGACGCTTCAAAAAACACTGAAAAAAAAATATCTGATAAGTGCGCATTTTATCAGGTTCCTTTAAAAAGAGTCGAAAGCAGGTCATTGCTCGGCCATGCGATAGGCAAGGATGCTAGAGTTGCCGTCGCAGTTCTGGATGAAGGTTTTGCACAAAAACTCCGAACGCTGCTCGATTAAATTTTACGGGGGTGAACGTATGACAAAATTGCGTGTATATGAATATGCAAAACAAAAGAACGTTTCAAGCAAGGATGTAATAAATAAACTTAAAGAAATGAATATAGAGGTAACAAACCATATGACAGCATTAGACGATTCAACTGTAAATAAATTAAACGATTCAATCAAACCTAAAAACGAAGATAAAAGCCAAGAACCAAAAGCTAACGCTACGGTTGCGAAGTACGAAGCTGAAGCGGATGAAAAGAGCACAGTCAATAAAGAAAAACTGAAGAAGAAACCACCAGTTAAACCTGTAGGGACGAAAAAACCAACAGGTCAGTTCAACAAAGGTCGCAATAACAAGAATAAAAATAATAAACAAAGACAACAAGCGCCTCAGGCACCTGTAACAAAACGTAAAGAAAGGGAACTTCCAGAGAAAATTACGTTTTATGAGTCTTTGACGGTTATGGAGCTTGGAAAGAAACTTCACCGTGAACCTTCTGAAATCATTAAAAAGCTCTTTATGCTTGGAGTTATGGCAACAATCAACCAAACTTTGGAAAAAGATGCAATTGAATTGATTTGTGCGGAATACGGTGTAGTGGCCGAAGAAGAGATTCGTGTCGACCTAACAGACCTTGAATCACTTGTCACTGAGGATGCTTCTGAAGATTTGATCGAACGTCCGGCTGTCGTGACGATCATGGGTCACGTTGACCATGGTAAAACGACATTGCTTGATTCTATACGCCATACAAAAGTAACTGAAGGCGAAGCGGGCGGAATCACTCAGCATATCGGTGCTTATCAAGTTAAAGTTAATGATAAGAAAATAACATTCCTGGATACACCAGGCCATGCTGCGTTTACAACAATGCGTGCCCGCGGTGCACAAGTTACCGATATCACCATCCTTGTCGTCGCTGCGGATGATGGCGTTATGCCTCAAACGATTGAAGCGATCAACCATGCTAAAGCGGCTGAAGTTCCAATTATCGTCGCTGTCAATAAGATGGATAAAGAAGCTGCCAATCCGGACCGTGTCATGCAAGAATTGACAGAACACGGTTTAGTTTCTGAAGCATGGGGCGGAGACACGATCTTCGTACCAATTTCAGCTAAAAACGGTGAAGGAATCGACAGCTTGCTTGAAATGATTCTTCTTGTCAGTGAAGTGGAAGAGTATAAAGCTAATCCATCTCGTAAAGCAAATGGAACGGTCATCGAAGCACGTTTGGATAAAGGGCGCGGATCGGTTGCCACTTTGCTAGTTCAAAACGGAACGTTGAAAATCGGCGATCCGATTGTTATCGGTAATACATTCGGACGTGTTCGTGCTATGGTTAACGATCTTGGACGCCGTGTTAAGGATGCAGGTCCTTCAACACCGGTTGAAATCACTGGATTGAACGAAGTGCCACAGGCCGGCGATCGTTTCATCGTCTTTGAAGATGAGAAAACGGCCCGTCAAGTTGGGGAAGTGCGTGCACAAAGGCAACTTGCTTCACAACGTAATGAAAAATCCCGTGTAACCCTTGATACATTGTTCGAGCAAATGAAAGAAGGGGAAATTAAAGAATTGAACATCATTTTAAAGGCTGATGTTCAAGGTTCTGCGGAAGCAGTAGCCGCTTCCCTGAATAAAATAGAAGTGGAAGGCGCTAAAGTGAAAATCATACACACTGGCGTCGGTGCTATCACAGAGTCTGACATCATCCTTGCTACAGCTTCGAATGCAATCGTCATCGGTTTCAACGTCCGTCCTGACGTGAATGCGAAGCGTGCAGCTGAATCAGAAAATGTTGATGTCCGTCTTCACCGCATCATCTACAAAGCGATCGAAGAGATCGAGTCGGCTATGAAAGGGATGCTTGACCCTGAATTCGAAGAAAAAATTATCGGTCAGGCTGAAGTCCGTACGACTTTCAAAGTATCCAAGGTGGGTACGATTGCCGGTTCTTACGTTACAGAAGGAAAAATTACTCGTGACAGCGGAATTCGCTTGATTCGTCAAGGTGTCGTCATTTTCGAAGGTGAAATTGATGCATTGAAACGCTTTAAAGATGATGTAAAAGAAGTGGCAACGAACTATGAGTGCGGTATTACGATTAAAAATTACAACGACCTTAAAGAAGGCGATGTAATTGAAGCGTATGTTATGGAAGAGATTGAACGTAAATGATCGTTGGCTCTGTCCAATGTGAATGCATCATCCATGACACCCATTCTTTGAAAGAAAAACGGGCCGTGCTTCAGCGTGTCATGACACGGCTTAAGCAGAAGTTCAACATTTCTGTAGCAGAAACCGATTTTCAGGATTTATGGCAGCGGACTAAGATTACTATCGTTACCGTAACATCCTCGAGGAAGGCTACTGAACGGGAACTTCAAAATGCCCTTAAATTTCTAGATTCTTTTCCGGAACTAGAGCGAACAATAACAGATATAGACTGGCTTTAGGCTATTGAGGTGATATTATGAGCCTTCGTTCAAATCGTGTTGGCGAACAAATGAAAAAAGAGCTGAGTGAAATTATCGGCCGAAAAATTAAAGATCCAAGAATCGGATTTGTTACTGTGACGGATGTCGCGGTTACAGGCGATTTACAACAGGCAACAGTTTATATTTCCGTTTTGGGTGACCAGGAACAAAGGGAGAAAACCCTGCAAGGTCTAGCTAAGGCGAAAGGATTCATGCGTTCAGAAATTGGGCAGCGGATCCGCCTCCGCAAAACCCCTGAGCTGTTTTTTGAATTTGATGAATCGGTCGATTATGGTAATCGTATCGAGTCGTTGATTTCCCAAATCAATAAACCGGCTGAAAAAGACGAGGAATAAGCAAGCAGTAAAAGGAGGCCGACTCAATAAGTGCTTTGCACTTCTTGAAGTCGGTCTCTTTTTTTTGAAAAATGGATATGTAAAAAAACGATAAACACCTATCGGAATTGGAATTCATTTTGCTTTATGATAGTAATTTAGGGTGTTTTATAAATGATGAGGTGAAAGCGTGAACGGTATTCTTCCATTATGGAAACCCAAGGGATTGACATCCCATGATTGTGTTTTTAAATTAAGAAAGATCCTGAAGACAAAAAAGGTAGGGCACACAGGTACTCTAGATCCTGATGTAACAGGGGTTTTACCTATTTGTATTGGCAGGGCAACCAAGATAGCCGAATATTTGACAGAAGCCGGTAAAGCGTATGAAGGGGAAGTGACCCTTGGTTTTTCCACGACAACTGAAGACGCAAGCGGTGAAAAAGTGGAAGAGAAAAAGGTTGATCAAGTGATTCAGCGTAAACGGATTCTGGAAGTGCTGGAATCACTGACTGGAAAGATTGAACAGACGCCGCCAATGTATTCAGCAGTAAAGGTAAACGGGAAGAAGTTATATGAATATGCCCGTGCAGGGGTGGAAGTGGAGAGGCCGACAAGGGAGGTCACCATTTATGATATTACCCTTCTCGATGATCGTTCTGAATTTAAAGGGGAAACCATTTCTTTTCGGTTTCGCGTCAAATGCAGCAAAGGAACGTATATTCGGACGCTTGCAGTCATGATGGGGGAAGAATTGGGTTTTCCTGCCCATATGTCAGACTTGACACGTATTGAATCAGCAGGTTTTAAGCAGGAGGATTGTTTCACATTTTCTGAAGTGGAAGACTTCATGGAAAGTGGACAAACGGATAAATTTTTGCTGCCTTTGGAACGGGGATTATTTCATTTGCCCAAATTTCAGATTAGTGATAAAGTAGCAAAGAAAGTACTTAACGGTGCGGTATTGGAACAAACAAAGGATGTTGTTGTTGATAAAGGGATGCCTTTTGTTATGGTCGACCCAGCAGATAAGGCCATTGCCATTTATCAAATACATCCGACAAAAGAGGGATTAATTAAACCTGTAAAAGTATTGGCACAAGAATTATAGACCGTTTTACCGCCGGAAAGAGGAGATTGAAAGGTGAAAGTGATCGCAATAGAGCATCCTCATCAATTTAATTCGGATGATTTTCCCGAGCTTGTAATGGCGCTTGGATTTTTTGATGGTATACATAAAGGTCATCAGATTGTTATTCAGACCGCCAAGCAAAAAGCCGATGAAATGAATCTTAAGTCAGCAGTAATGACATTTGACCCGCATCCTTCTGCAGTACTGGGTAGGAAAACGGAAAATATCCGCTATATCACTCCACTTGAAGATAAAGTGGATATCATAGAGTCGATGGAGATAGATTATTTATTCATTGTCCATTTCAGCAAGGAATTTGCTTCGGTACTGCCGGAACGGTTCGTTGACGAATACATTGCCGGGCTGAATGTCCGTCACGTAGTTGCAGGCTTTGATTATTCCTACGGTCGCTATGGTCAAGGATCGATGGATGATTTGCCTGTTTATGCACAGGGCAGATTTTCACAGACAGTCGTCGCAAAACAGACAATTGAAGATGAAAAGGTTAGCTCGACGAGAATCAGGGAAACTCTCGGTGATGGCAGCTTTACCGACTTCTATCATTTGGCTGGCCGCCGCTATTTAACGAAAGGTCATGTCGTTCACGGTGAAAAGCGGGGCAGGAAATTGGGTTTCCCCACCGCTAATATTGAAGTGGGTGATGATTATATTTTTCCTGCTGCCGGCGTATATGCCGTCAGGATCAAAATAAGCGGTAAATGGTATAAAGGGGTTTGCAATGTCGGCTACAAACCTACATTCCACGAAGAAAAACCTAAATATCCGACTGTAGAGGTTCATGCCTTGGAGTTCTCGGGTGATATTTATGGCAACCAGGTCTCGGTTGAATGGCATACAAGACTTCGGAGTGAGCAGAAATTTTCCGGACTTGAAGCATTGGTCGCTCAGATCGAAACGGATAAGCAAAATGCCATAGCCTATTTTGCAAAGCTTGAAGGATAAAAAGACAAGACTTGCAATTTTAATGAAAAACATGTATTCTATTGTATGTATGAAAATAACCATTGCTTGGCTAGTCGAGACTCCGACGCTGGCTCGGTAATAGGTGATTTTACAGAATTTTAGGAGGAATAATAACATGGCAATTACACAAGTACGCAAAAACGAACTTATCGCTGAGTTCAGAACTCACGATACTGACACTGGTTCTCCAGAAGTTCAAATCGCAGTATTAACAGAAGAAATCAACAACTTGAACGGTCACTTACGCACACACAAAAAAGACCACCATTCACGTCGCGGTCTTCTAAAAATGGTAGGTAAACGTCGTAATCTTTTAACTTACCTACGTAACAAAGACGTTACTCGTTACCGTACACTAATTAACAAATTAGGTCTACGTAGATAATTTTTTCAGGAAGGCGGGAAATTTCCCGCTTTTTTGATGTTAATCAAATGATTTGGACGTATTCTACTTAAGGCTGGGCCTTCGTCCTTGGGACTCGGCAGGAGCCGGGTCCTTTTCCATTTATAAATGATCGGGATATACATAATCAAATGAATGAAATTTTTATTCATTTTACTGTTAATGCTTGTTTTTTTCGTGCATAATAGGAATAGTTTGGTTTTAACTCGAGTTCAGTTACTTTTCACATATAAATGATTTATCCAATACAGGTTTAGGTAAACTAAGCCTCTAAGTGAAGATTCAGAGAGGGGTTTAATAAATGGGACAGGAAAAACATACGTATTCATTTGACTGGGCCGGCCGTAATGTAACGGTAGAGATAGGGCAATTGGCCAAACAAGCGAACGGGGCAGTATTAGTCCGTTATGGAGAAACTGCTGTATTAAGTACAGCAACGGCTTCGAAGGAACCTAGAAATGTCGACTTTTTCCCTTTGACAGTCAACTACGAAGAAAGACTTTATGCAGTCGGTAAAATTCCGGGAGGCTTCATTAAACGTGAAGGACGACCGAGTGAAAGGGCAATTCTTGCAAGCCGCTTGATTGACCGTCCAATCCGTCCGCTTTTCGCCGACGGCTTCAGGAATGATGTTCAGATCATCAGCATGGTCATGAGTGTCGATCAAGATTGTTCTACGGAAATGGCAGCTATGCTAGGTTCTTCACTTGCACTTTCAGTTTCCGATATTCCGTTCGAAGGTCCAATTGCCGGAGTTGTAGTGGGGAGGATCAATAATGAATTCATTATTAACCCTACTGTCGACCAACTAGCTGAAAGTGACATCAATCTGACGGTTGCCGGCACAAAAGATGCTATCAACATGGTTGAAGCCGGAGCAAATGAAGTACCAGAGGAAACGATGCTTGAAGCAATCATGTTTGGACATGATGAAATCAAGAAGATCATTGCATTCCAAGAGAAAATCGTTGCTGAAATCGGCAAGGAAAAAATGCAGGTCACTTTATATCAAGTGGATGCAGAACTGGAAGCAGAAGTGAAAGGCCTATGTGAAGCAGACTTGAACAAAGCTGTACAAGTTCAGGAAAAACATGCTCGTGAAGACGCGATCAAAGAAGTAAAAGATCGTGTATTGGGTCATTATGAGGAAGAAACTGATGAAGAGAAATTAAAGCAGATCAAAGAAATCCTGAATAAATTGGTCAAATCCGAAGTCCGCCGTTTAATCACGGAAGAAAAAGTGCGTCCGGATGGCCGTAATCCTGACGAAATCAGACCATTATCATCAGAAGTTACCATTCTGCCACGTACACATGGTTCCGGATTGTTCACACGCGGACAAACCCAAGCTCTATCCATCTGTACATTAGGTGCACTTGGTGATGTGCAGATTCTGGACGGACTTGGAACCGAAGAGTCAAAACGTTTTATGCACCACTATAACTTCCCGCATTTCAGTGTCGGTGAAACTGGCCCTATCCGTGGGGCAGGACGCCGTGAAATCGGTCATGGTGCACTTGGTGAAAGGGCATTGGAGCCTGTTATTCCAAACGATAAAGACTTCCCTTATACAATCAGGCTTGTTTCTGAAGTGCTTGAATCAAACGGTTCAACATCACAAGCAAGTATCTGTGCAAGCACTTTGGCAATGATGGATGCAGGTGTTCCATTGAAAGCTCCAGTTGCCGGTATTGCCATGGGTCTTGTCAAGTCAGGTGAGCACTATACAATCTTAACGGATATTCAAGGTATGGAAGACCATCTGGGAGACATGGACTTTAAAGTCGCAGGTACTTCAAAAGGTGTTACTGCCCTACAAATGGATATTAAGATTGAGGGTCTTTCAAGAGAGATTCTTGAAGAAGCTTTACTTCAAGCCAAACATGGCCGGATGCATATTTTGGAATCAATGATATCAACAATCAATCAACCGCGTGAGCAGCTATCCAAATATGCTCCAAAAATCGTTACAATGTCCATAAATCCGGATAAGATCCGTGATGTGATTGGACCGAGCGGAAAACATATCAACAAAATCATTGAAGAAACTGGCGTGAAAATCGACATCGAACAAGATGGAACGGTATTCATATCTTCTACTGATGAACCAATGATTCAAAAAGCGAAGAAAATCATTGAGGATATCGTACGTGAAGTCGTAGTGGGCGAACTATACTTAGGTAAAGTTAAACGTATCGAAAAGTTCGGTGCCTTCGTTGAAATCTTCAACGGTAAAGACGGTTTGGTACATATTTCTGAACTGGCTGAAGAAAGAGTCGGAAAAGTGGAAGATGTCGTTTCACTTGGCGATGAATTATTGGTCAAAGTTACTGAGATCGATAAGCAAGGAAGGGTAAACCTTTCCCGTAAAGCGGTCTTGAAAGAGCAAAAAGAGGCAGCCAACCCTACTCAATCGTAATGAATAATGTAAATCCGGCATGCAGTTCCTTGTGAATCTGCATGCTTTTTTTGTTTAAAAGTATGGGAATATCCATAGTGTGAATGGCGTTAAAAGGATGTCATGTTCTACCTTGTCCGTTTTCTTCATACATTTTGGTATGAAGGGGGCGTAAAAAATGAATAATAAATGGAAGCAGATAGTTGCGATAAGTGCCATTGCAGGTATATCATGGTTATTAGTGCAAAATCCATATACACAAATTTATTTGACCCAATTAACCGATGATTCAGTTGCATCAATGAAGCAAGAAGACGAGCTTCTTTTACAAATAAAAGAATCAACAAAAAAATATGAGATTGCACCACAGGATGCACGAATAGATTCTGTCTGGAAAACCGTTCCTGCATATAACGGCCTGAAGGTAAATATTGATGATTCGTATAAAGCCATGAAGAAGGAGGGCGTGTTCGATAAGGATAAGCTGGTGTTTCAGCAGGTTCCTGCAAAGATACATATGGAGGATCTGGATCCGGCTCCCATATACCGGGCCCATCCCGAAAAGCCAGTGGTATCATTTTTAATCAATGTGGCCTGGGGGAATGAATTCTTACAAGATATGTTGGCCGTGTTAAAAAAGAATAATGTCAAGGCCACATTTTTCCTTGAAGGTAATTGGACCAAGAAAAACCCAGATTTGGCCAAGATGATTAAGGGTGGCGGGCACGAAATTGGAAATCATTCTTATTCACATCCCGATATGAAAAACATATCCGCACAAGCTACACGTGAGGAAATTCGAAAAACGAACGAAGTCATTGAAGCTGTGACAGGTTTGAAAATGAAATGGTTCGCACCACCAAGTGGAAGCTATCGGGACGAAACGGTGAAAATAGCGGATTCTTTCGGTATGGAGACCGTCATGTGGAGTGTGGATACAATCGACTGGCAAAAGCCAAGCCCTGAAGTCCTTCAACAAAGAGTGCTTTCTAAGGTACACCCCGGAGCATTTATATTGATGCATCCGACGGAATCTACTGCAAAATCATTGGAAACGTTAATAATTGAAATAAAAAAGAAAGACTTAGATGTTGTTACCGTTTCGGAAGCAGTAGATGAAGAGCGATCGAATCCATAATGTATTGGTTACGATAGCAGCATAGAATGATTGGGAGGAATGTTAGTTGATTAAGAAATACACGTGTCAAAATGGAGTTCGAATTGTATTGGAAAATATTCCAACTGTACGCTCTGCAGCAATTGGAGTTTGGATCAAAACAGGTTCAAGAAATGAAACACCGGAATTGAATGGGGTTTCACATTTCTTGGAGCATATGTTCTTCAAAGGGACAACTACGAGAAATGCGCGTGAAATTGCCGAGTCATTCGATAGTATTGGCGGACAGGTGAATGCATTCACTTCAAAAGAGTATACATGCTATTATGCTAAAGTAATGGATAACCATGCAAGCTATGCGCTTGAAATCCTTGCTGATATGTTCTTCAACTCAACATTTGATGGGGAAGAATTGAAAAAAGAAAAAAATGTCGTCTACGAAGAAATCAAAATGTACGAAGACACACCAGATGACATTGTCCATGACCTCTTAAGCAAGGCGGTATATGAAAATCATCCCCTTGGCTATCCGATACTTGGCACGGAAAATACGCTTGAAACGTTCAATAGTGATACATTAAAAAAATACGTCCATGACATGTATACACCCGATAAAGTAGTTGTATCCATTGCTGGGAATGTAGATGAAAAAATGATTAAGGAAGTCGAAAGCTACTTTGGCTCGTATCAAGGAGGGGAAGATCGTCTTGAATTGGTCAAGCCTTCCTTCCATGAAAATAGGATCACCCGTAAAAAAGATACGGAACAAGCCCACTTATGCCTTGGTTACAAAGGGTTGGAAATTGGCAATGATAAAACATACAGCCTGATTACCTTGAATAATATTCTTGGAGGAAGCATGAGCAGCCGCCTATTCCAGGACGTCAGGGAGCAACGAGGCCTTGCCTATTCCGTTTATTCCTATCATTCCAGCTATCAAGATAGCGGTATGGTGACAGTATATGGGGGGACAGGCACAAATCAGCTTGACAGCCTGTATGAAACCATTCAGGAAACACTGGATACTTTAAAGAGGGATGGCATTACGGAAAAGGAATTACGGAATAGTAAAGAGCAACTTAAAGGCAGCTTGATGCTTAGCCTTGAAAGCACGAATAGCCGCATGAGCCGGAACGGAAAAAATGAGCTGATGTTGGGTGAGCACCGTTCCCTTGATGATATCATCATCAAGATTGACGCGGTGACGGAGGATACCGTCAATGAATTGGCAAACCAGATCTTTACGGAACATTCCTTGTCATTAGTGAGCCCGCTGGAAAACTGGGATAAATAATGACGAACAAGTCTGCACCTTCCTTTAATTAATGGGAGGTCAGGCTTTTTTTCTTTGAATGCAGGAGGGTCCAATGTTATGGACAATATTTGGACAAATGCCTTCTAAGTTTACCTTTTTCGGATATAGATTGAATAGAAGGCGAAAAAGGGGGAACCAAATTTGAGGTTGAGCGAATTGAGCGGTAAGGAAATAGTCGATGTGAATAGGGCGGAGAGATTAGGGATCCTTGGTCAGACCGATTTGGAAATAGATGAAACTGGACAAATTACCTCATTGATCATCCCATCTGTCAAATGGTTCGGTCTTTTAAGGAATGGCAGTGAAATAAGAGTTCCTTGGGAACATATAAAAAAAATCGGTGCGGATATGGTCATCATTGATTTCCAGGAAGGACTTTCACATAAAGACGGAGAGCATATGGACGGATGATCGCGCTCGTGTCAGGCTCCTTGAACTTCTCGGAATGCAAGCTCGAAAACGCCTTAGCTGGCAATAGCTATGGCGTTTTTTCTTTTCTTATCACCGTTTTTTAAGTGAAAACATAAGATGGCAGGGTAACTAGAGAATGTAGCAAAAACCGAATTGCTTCCTGAAGGAATTGTATATCATGAGGCAAGGAATGTTTAGGATCTTTTATATAAAGAAGGTGACGGTTTTAATGCTCACAGGCATGCAAATCGCTGTAATTGGTGGAGATGCGCGTCAGCTTGAAGTTGTCCGTAAACTGACGGAGCTTGATGCAAAGCTATTATTGGTAGGTTTTGAACAGCTCGACCATGCTTTTACCGGAGCGGTTAAGGAAAAAATGGAAGATATAAACTTCAAGGAATTAGATTCAGTTATTTTACCTGTCCGGGGCACGGATTCAGATGGGAAAGTAGAAACGATCTTTTCCAGTGAAGAGGTTGTTTTGACTGAAGAAATGATAAAAAATACCCCGGCACATTGCATTTTTTATGCAGGAATCAGTAACGACTACCTTAATGAGATATTCAAGAAAGTGGATCGCAAACTCGTTCTATTGTTCGAACGTGATGATGTGGCTATTTATAATTCGATTCCCACTGTTGAGGGTGCAATCATGATGGCCATTCAACATACGGATTTTACTATCCATGGATCGAATGTAGCCGTTCTCGGACTGGGAAGGGTCGGAATGAGTGTAGCCCGGTCATTCCATGCACTTGGAGCAAAAGTGAAGGTGGGGGCAAGAAAAAGCGAAGATATTGCGAGAATCAGTGAAATGGCATTAGCCCCTTTTCATTTAAATGAACTCGCTGCAGAAATGAAGGATGTTGATATATGTATCAATACGATTCCTTTTCCGATAATTACCGCAAAAGTTATAGCCAATATGCCCGTTCATACATTAATCATCGACCTTGCTTCAAAACCGGGGGGAACGGATTTTCGTTACGCTGAAAAAAGGGGAATTAAGGCGCTGTTGGCACCGAGCCTACCGGGTATAGTTGCCCCGAAAACAGCTGGTCAGATATTAGCGAATGCACTGGGACTATTGATTCAAGGCGAGTTCTTGAAAAGGAAGGGGAAAATGATATGAGTCTCAAAGGGAAACGTATTGGTTTCGGATTAACAGGATCACATTGCACATATGATGAAGTGTTTCCGGAAATAGAAAAACTTGTAAATGAAGGTGCGGAAGTCATTCCAATCGTAACATCGACTGTCCAAAACACGGAAACCCGTTTTGGAAAGGGAGAGGATTGGGTCGAAAGAATAGAAAAATTGACGGGGAACCATGTCGTTGATACAATCGTCAAAGCAGAGCCTTTAGGACCTAAGTTGCCACTTGATTGCATGGTGATCGCTCCTTTAACGGGTAACTCAATGAGTAAAATGGCAAATGCACTTACCGATTCGCCAGTACTTATGGCTGCAAAAGCGACGATGAGAAATCACCGTCCAGTCGTGGTCGCAATATCAACTAATGATGCACTTGGGTTAAATGGTGTCAATCTAATGAGGCTGATGGCAGCTAAAGATATTTATTTCGTTCCATATGGCCAGGATAATCCCAAAGGCAAACCAAGTTCCATGGTTGCAAGGATGAGCATGATAAGGGATACGATCATAGCGGCACTGGAAAGGGAACAGATTCAACCTGTCATCGTCGAAAGGTTCAAGGATGATTTAGTCTGAACAAGTATTTCTGCCTCAAACCAGCTTTCTAACGACTGACATATATGCATAAATTTGTAGGTTGAAGTTATAAAAAACCACTCCACTACCAGAATATTTTGTTAAAGTGCGACCCTTTGGAATGTTAATGTGTTAAAATAAATGATATTCTGAAAAAGAAGTAGTAAATCCAATAAATAACTAATTTAAGAGATAGAAAAGGAGTATGTATAAATGACTGAGACACAGGGATTGCGTATTGCAGTTGTGGGAGCAACTGGAGCAGTAGGACAACAAATGATTTCAACACTCGAACAGAGGGACTTACCGATTAAGAAAATCATCTTTTTATCATCGGCTCGTTCCGCAGGAATCAAACTTACGTTTAAGGGCGAAGAAATCGAAGTGCAGGAAGCAAAACCTGAAAGCTTTGAAGGCATCGATATAGCTTTATTCAGTGCTGGAGGAAGCGTGTCTAAGGAATTGGCTCCAGAAGCAGTGAAACGCGGTGCGATAGTAGTCGATAATACAAGCGCATTCCGCATGGATGAAAATGTGCCGCTAGTCGTTCCTGAAGTAAATGAGGAAGACTTGAAACAGCATAATGGGATCATTGCAAATCCGAATTGTTCAACTATCCAAATGGTTGTGGCATTGGAACCTATTCGCAAGACATACGGCTTATCAAAAATTGTTGTTTCTACCTATCAGGCTGTTTCGGGTGCAGGTGCAGCTGCGATAAATGAATTAAAGGAACAAGCTCGCGACTTGCTTGATGAAAAAGAAATAGATCCGAAAATTTTACCGGTAAAAGGGGACGAAAAGCATTATCAAATCGCATTTAACGTCATTCCCCAAATCGATAAATTCCAAGATAACGGGTACACGTTCGAAGAGATGAAAATGATTAATGAAACAAAGAAAATCATGCATATGCAAAACCTTCCAGTGGCTGCAACTTGCGTGAGGCTTCCTGTTGTAACAGGTCATTCGGAATCTGTATACATTGAAGTTGAAAAAGAAGGCATAGCGGCTTCTCAAATCAAAGATTTAATGAAAACGGCACCTGGAATAGTGTTAGAAGATGAACCGGAACAACAAGTTTACCCTACGCCTGCTTCATCCGTCGGCAAGAATGATGTATTCGTCGGTCGGATACGCAAAGATTTGGATGAAGATAAAGGCTTCCATTTATGGGTGGTTTCCGATAATCTATTAAAAGGAGCAGCTTGGAATTCCGTTCAAATTGCTGAGAGCCTTTTGAAATTAGGTTTGGTTACCGTTAAGTAAAAATTTTATTCTTAATGAACTCGACAGAAAATTAAATTCCAATAGGATAGAGAGTTTTTGTCAGCTTCCCGGATTGGGAAGCTGGCTTATATTTGGGGTGCATATTATGAAAATTATCGTCCAGAAATACGGTGGGACATCCGTTCGTGATGAGGAAAGCCGTTCATTCGCCAAGGGGCATATTGAAAATGCGATTAAAGAAGGCTATAAAGTGGTGGTTGTGGTTTCAGCAATGGGAAGAAAAGGCGATCCTTATGCAACGGATACCTTACTTTCCCTGGTAAATGGAGCGAAAGCCTGCCTTTCAAAACGAGAACAGGATTTACTTATGTCAGTAGGGGAAACGATATCATCAGTCGTATTTACGAACATGCTCTTGGAACATGGTATTGATGCGGTCGCATATACTGGAGCCCAAGCGGGATTCTTGACGAATACCGACTATTCAAGTGCGAAAATTATTGAAATGAAATGCGACCGTCTCATGAAAGAACTTGAGGTGAAGGATGTTGTCGTTGTAGCAGGTTTCCAGGGAGCGGCTAAAAACGGGGACATCACGACCATCGGCCGTGGTGGAAGTGATACATCAGCCGCAGCATTAGGTGCGGCTTTGCAAGCTGAACGGGTCGATATTTTTACGGATGTGGAAGGAATCATGACGGCAGATCCACGTATTGCCGACCAAGCTCGTCCATTGTCAATCGTTTCATATACGGAAGTTTGCAATATGGCATATCAAGGGGCGAAGGTCATTCATCCGAGAGCTGTTGAAATTGCGATGCAGGCGAAAGTCCCGATTCGGATAAGGTCAACTTACAGCGAAGGCTTGGGAACACTTGTTACAAGCATGAACAAGGGAAGCCAGGGCAGCGACATACGTGAAAGGCTCGTGACCGGGATTGCCCATGTACCAAAGATCACTCAAATCAAGGTCCGTGCGAAAAAAGATCAATATAATCTACAGGCAGAAGTTTTCAAAGCAATGGCCAATGCCTCCATTTCAGTGGACTTTATAAATATATATCCAAGTGGCGTAGTTTATACCGTTTCCGAGGAGATGACAGAACTTGCCCTCTCGATTTTGGCCGAGCTTGGTCATGAACCGGTCATTGAACGCAATTGTGCCAAGGTTTCAGTAGTCGGTGCAGGCATCAATGGAGTGCCAGGCGTTGCAGCGAAGATTGTCACAGCGCTTTCCGAAAAGGAAATTGCCATTCTCCAGTCAGCGGACAGCCATACGACAATTTGGGTACTCGTAAAAGAGGAAGATTTAATAGAAGCTGTTAATTCCCTGCACTATGCGTTTCAATTGCATGAAAGGGAAGTCCAATAATCAGGTTTTTTAATAAATAAAGGTTTTAAAAATTAAAGAGGTGTTAGATAATGATATTTGGTAGAGTATCAACCGCAATGGTCACCCCTTTCGATAGCAAGGGAAATGTTGATTTTCAAAAGACGACTTCATTGGTTAATTACTTAATAGCTAATGGAACAGATTCGCTTGTGCTTTCGGGAACGACAGGGGAGTCTCCAACTTTATCTTCGGAGGAGAAAATTGCATTATTGCGTCATGTTTCTAAGGTTGTTGAAAAACGTGTGCCCATCATCATGGGTACAGGAAGCAACAATACGTATGCGTCCATCGAGTTGACAAAAAAAGCGGAACAAAATGGCGCCGATGCGATAATGCTGGTTGCCCCGTATTATAGTAAAACCAATCAAGAAGGTCTGTACCAGCATTTTAAGGCTATTGCAGCTAGTACGACTCTCCCTGTTATGGTTTACAATATCCCTGGGCGCGCTTCGGTTAACATTGAACCGGAAACGATCATCCGCCTTTCAAAAATTCCTAATATCGTAGCCGTTAAGGAAGCGAGCGGGGATTTAAACGCTATGACCCAAATCATAGCAGGCACGGATGAAGATTTTGCATTATATAGTGGGGACGACGCTTTAACACTCCCAGTATTGGCGATTGGTGGTGTGGGTGTAGTCTCGGTTGCTTCACATATTGCAGGTAATGAGTTGCAGAAAATAGTGGAGGCCTTCATCAGCGGGAACTTGAAAGAGGCAGCCAGGCTGCATCAGGAACTGATACCGCTTATAAAAGGTTTGTTTGCAGCGCCAAGCCCTGCACCTGTCAAAACAGCGCTTCAGTTATATGGAATTGACGTTGGATCGGTGAGACTTCCAATCGTGCCGTTGACTGAGCAGGAGCGACTTGCATTAACCAAGGTATTAAAAAAATAAAAAGACAAAGAACAAGCTGATCGTTGAAGATTGGCTTGTTTTTACATAATGATGTATATGAATGGGATAACTTTCCGATTTCGGATGAAAATATTTAAATTTTTTTATGATCAATCGAGACTGGATAAAAGTACAAAGGATCTCTTACATAATAGGTTGTTTTATTGGATTAAATGAAAAAGTCCCTCTGAAAATGGTAAGTGTTGTCATGTTTTTTGAACATCGGTTATAATGAAATCATTGGGAAATTATGAACGGGATTTTTTAAGGAGGATATTCGATTGGGTAAAGATAAAAATAATGGAATAAAAGTGATTTCTCTTGGAGGACAAGGGGAACTTGGTAAAAATATGTACGTCGTTGAGGTGAACGAGGACATCTATCTTCTTGATGCAGGGTTAATGCTGCCAGAAGATGAAATGCTCGGAATCGATGCGGTTATCCCTGATATTACGTATTTGATGGATAATAAGGAACGTGTGCAGGGGATATTTATTTCCCATGGTCATGAAGACCATATGGGAGCGCTTGCTTATGTCTTGAAATATTTACCGGTCCCTGTTTATGGAACAAAGCTTACTCTTGCTTTAATCAAAACGAAATTAAAGGAAGATGGCTTTAACGGCAGGGCGACATTCACAGAAATCGATTCGGATTCTCTTTTAAGTTTCCCTCAAGCAGCCGTGTCTTTTTTCCGGACAAACCATAGTATTCCCGATTCCGTCGGAGTCGTGATCCACACTCGTGAAGGTGCAATCGTTTATACAGGGGATTTCAAATTCGATCAAGCAGCAACAGATCTATATAAACCGGAAATCGGTAAAATGGCCAGTATCGGTGAAGAAGGTGTCCTATGCTTGCTTTCGGATAGTACTGGAGCCGAGAGGCCAGGTTATACGACATCAGAAGCAGTTGTGGCCAAAGATATTACAGAGGTATTTCATGCTGCCTCCGGAAGGATCATTGTTGCGTGCTTCGCTTCGAATATCAACCGGATTCAACATGTTTTCAATGCAGCGGCAGCAAGTCGCAGAAAAGTGGCAGTTGTCGGGAAAAGCCTGCAACGCGTTTATGAAACAGCATTGAACCTCGGCTACTTAAAGGTCGAAGAAGAGCTGATAATCCCAATTAATGAAATAGGCCAGTATGACGACCGTGAAATCGTCGTGTTATCGACAGGTCATCAGGGCGAACCCATTGCGGCACTTCAAAAAATGGCAAAACAGACGCACAAGCAGGTAACGATCAAAAAGGGAGACACCGTTTTGATCAGTGCATCACCGCTACAGGGCGGTGAACTTATTTTATCCAAAACCGTCGATTTACTATACAGGGTAGGTGCTGAAGTGGTATCTGCTAATAAATATAAAGTGCACGTAACAGGGCATGGCAGCCAGGAAGAACTGAAAATGATGATCAATTTGATGAATCCTAAATTCCTCATCCCTGTACATGGGGAATACCGCCATTTATATGCCCATCAAAAAGTTGGGATTGCAGCGGGGATTAAGCGGGAAAACATCATCATTGCCGAAAAAGGTGATGTCATCGAACTTAAGGGCAATAAAATGGGCCTTTCCGGGAAAGTCTCTGCAGGAAATATCTTGATAGATGGCAGTGGTGTTGGAGATGTGGGTAATATCGTACTTCGTGATCGGCGCTTGTTATCCCAGGATGGCATTTTGATTGTAGTGGTCACGTTGAACCGTCAGGATAAAAGCATTGCAGCAGGCCCTGAAATCATTTCAAGGGGCTTCGTATATGTTCGCGAATCAGAGAAAATGATTGGCGAAGCAACTGAAATTGTAAGTGAAATCGTAAAGAAAAATGGGTCGCGCCAACCATTTGATTGGTCCACGCTGAAGCAGGAAATGCGTGATGCGTTAAACCAATTCTTCTATGAAAAAACGAAACGCCGTCCAATGATTTTACCGATCATCATGGAATATTAAGTAAGGAACCCCTGATTTAACAGTCAGGGGTTCTTTTTCTGTTTCAAACCTCTTATATCTTGAAGAATGAAGTCCGAGACTCGAGACATAATAAAGCTATAGGCTATAAGAGAAAGGGGTTGGCATAGTGGATAATGCACCATTACCAAATGAAAATGAAGGCAAGCAGGAAGGTAAGAATTCAACTTTAATCGAAAAGATCCAGCAGCTGGGGGCTACCAATGTTCCGCAACTATCTCAGGACTCAAAAATCCATTGTTTGACGATCATTGGACAAATTGAAGGACATATGCAGCTGCCGCCTCAAAATAAAACGACCAAATATGAACATGTTATTCCGCAAATTGTGGCAATTGAACAAAATCCCAATATAGAGGGACTGCTTGTCATATTAAATACAGTCGGAGGAGATGTCGAAGCGGGACTGGCAATCGCAGAAATGCTGGCTTCCCTATCAAAGCCATCCGTCTCGATTGTACTTGGGGGAGGGCACTCGATCGGTGTGCCGATTGCGGTTTCGTGTGACCATAGCTATATAGCAGAAACAGCAACGATGACGATTCATCCAATTCGTTTGACAGGGCTAGTCATTGGCGTGCCTCAAACCTTTGAATACTTGGATAAAATGCAGGAAAGAGTCATTAAATTTGTTACTCGCCACTCCAACGTTACGGAAGAAAGTTTTAAGGATTTAATGTTTGCCAAAGGAAACTTGACCCGTGATATCGGTACGAATGTTATCGGGGCCGAGGCAGTTGAAATCGGTATGATCGATGATGTAGGAGGAGTGGGCCAGGCAATGAGAAAACTAAATAGCTTCATGGAAGAAAGAAGGCCAAAAATTGCCGGGGAAGAGGAGGGGCTTCTGCAATGACGCTTTATACGATCGTTCCTGAAGAAATAATTTTCCCTCATCACCATGAGAAGACGGCAAATTTAATAGAAATGATCTACAATGGTGTCCATGTGATGGTTGAACTTGACGGTGGCCGTACGTTTCGCATTGACCGAATCGTCAGCACCGATCCTGAAGATTATATGAATGTACACATTCAGCCGGGAGCTGTCATAAATGTGTTCGAACATATGAACCATTAGTAAAAACGACTAACTGAGGTAAATTATGATATACTGGAATGAAAATCAGCAGCCGCTTGGCTGCTTTATTCATTATATGGGAAAAATGTCCGCCTTAAGAATGAATGGTACATATATCAAGGACAAGGTCATATTTATTTGGTATAATCAGTAGCGAACGTTTGTTTCGTGAAGGGAAATCATGTAGTGATGTTGAATAGGAAAGTTAGAATAGTTTCATGAAGAATCAGGTGATATTATGGCAAAGAAGAAACGCAGAAAAAAGAATAGTACAGAGAAGTTAAAACTAACGCTTAAATATGAATTGATTGGCCTCACTATAATAGGTTTGGCCATAATTGCCATTGCCAAGCTTGGAGCAGTGGGAAATGGGACGGTCTTTTTAATCCGCTTCTTCATGGGGGAATGGTATATCCTCTTTTTGTTGGGAGCAATTGCAGCTGGGTTCTATTTGATGATAAAGAGAGAGGTCCCGTACCTGTTGAAACGGCAATTGGTGGGGATGTACTTCCTTGTTGCGAGCATGCTCCTACTGAGTCATGTGACGCTGTTCAACATGCTTGCAGATGGAGGACCGTTCACGAAGCCCAGCGTCATTTCGAATACATGGGAACTATTCTGGATGGAAGTGACCGGCAAGGCCAGCACAAAGGACCTTGGGGGCGGTATGATTGGAGCGATATTATTTGCAGCCTCATACTTTTTATTCGACGAAGCTGGATCGAAAATCGTTTCATTCCTTTTTATCATTGTAGGTGCCGTCCTATTGACAGGGAAAACGTTAGGTGAAACCCTCGGGAAGTTTTTCATGGGTCTTGGCGGCTTTTTCAAAAAGCAATGGTCTGCATTCAGAGATGATATGAGGACGTGGAATGAAGACAAAAAAGAAAAGAAAAAGAATCCGGTTAAAAAGAAGAAACGGGAAAAAGACCCGGTGGAAGAAACGGATCAGCCCCTTCTTCAAGAAGAGGATACAGAGCAAATGGCGACGGAGCGGATTATTTCCAGCTTTGCTGATAAAGCCTATAGCGACGAAGACGAAATAATTCCGGTCGTCACGGAACCTGCAGCTGATAATAAAGAGGACCAGGATGATGCCGTCCCGCCTATGAATTTTACGGAAGTGGAGAATAAAGAATATCTTTTACCGCCTCTTTCTTTACTATTACAGCCCAAAAAAACGGATCAAAGCGGAGAATACCAATTGATCCATGAAAATGCGGCTAAGCTTGAGCGCACTTTTCATAGCTTTGGAGTGAAAGCGAGGGTCACTCAAGTTCATTTAGGCCCAGCCGTAACCAAATACGAAGTTCATCCGGACGTAGGGGTGAAGGTAAGTAAAATTGTCAGCCTATCCGATGACTTGGCCCTTGCACTTGCCGCAAAGGATATTAGGATCGAAGCCCCGATTCCCGGAAAATCGGCAATCGGGATAGAAGTGCCCAACTCGGAAGTGGCAATGGTGTCATTAAGGGAAGTTTTAGAGGCCAAGGAAGTTGACAAGCCTGACGCAAAACTGCAAATAGGCCTAGGGCGGAATATTTCCGGTGAAGCGGTTAAGGCGGAGCTCAATAAAATGCCGCATTTACTAGTGGCTGGTGCTACTGGCAGCGGGAAATCCGTTTGTATCAACGGGATTATCACGAGTATCCTGATGCGGGCAAAACCGCATGAAGTGAAAATGATGATGATCGATCCAAAAATGGTGGAGCTGAATGTCTATAATGGAATTCCCCACTTACTTGCACCTGTAGTGACAAATCCAAAGAAAGCTGCACAGGCTTTGCAAAAAGTGGTCAGTGAAATGGAAAGGCGCTATGAGCTATTTTCTCATTCCGGTACGCGTAATATTGAAGGCTACAATGATTATATTAACCGGTATAACATCGAAGAAGATGCCAAACAACCGCTCTTGCCTTATATCGTAGTCATTGTCGATGAGCTGGCGGATTTGATGATGGTCGCCTCAAATGATGTAGAGGATGCCATCACACGGCTTGCACAAATGGCACGTGCCGCGGGCATCCACTTGATAATTGCCACTCAGCGGCCATCCGTCGATGTAATTACAGGGGTCATTAAAGCGAACATCCCATCCCGGATTGCTTTTAGTGTCTCATCAATGACCGATTCGAGAACGATCCTCGACATGGGCGGAGCTGAAAAACTGTTAGGCCGGGGTGACATGCTCTTCCTGCCAGCAGGAGCTTCAAAACCGGTTCGCGTCCAAGGTGCCTTTTTATCCGACAATGAAGTCGAGGAAGTTGTCACATATGTCATTTCACAGCAAAAAGCACAATACAGCGAAGAGATGATACCCGATGAAATTGCAGAAACTTCAAATGGTGAAGTCGAAGATGATTTATATGGGGATGCCGTGTCCTTGATAGTAGAAATGCAGACTGCTTCGGTTTCCATGCTGCAGCGCCGTTTCCGGATTGGCTATACGCGGGCAGCGAGATTGATTGATGAAATGGAAGCGAGGGGAATTGTCGGTCCATATGAAGGCAGTAAACCACGAAATGTGTTGGTCACTAAAGATGAACAGGATGAAGCGCATTCATCATAGGTAAAAAAAACCGGGCAGCAGCCCGGTTTTTTAATTATTCATCGCCTCGTCTAAATGTTTAAGGCAGAAGTCGGTAATCATCGCTTCTTCATCTTCTTCTAAATCGAATTCGAGTGCGCCCTCATTACCTTTTTCAAAAATATCATATTTAATCAATTTTCCTACTTGCTCTTCCACTGCAAAAAGCACCCGGATATATAAACCATTTTCTGAAAAGAGCTCATCCTCTTCAGGCACTTCAATATCCAGGAACAACTCGTAACGTTCCCCGGACAAAATACCAAATGGATCATTCAATTTTTCGATCGTGTATTCTGTAATCTTTAACATCTTGTGTACATCCCTTCAAAGAAGATAAATCCTATTATACAGGAAAACAACATCTTGAACAGAGCTGCATTCATTTTGCATTTTCAAAAAAAATTTATCTGATTTAGGAGAATTATCGTGCAAATTCCGCGGCCTCATCTAGATTGAAAGACACAGGGAAGGGTAATTTCTCCTAAATTCTTTTAAAGTAAATAGTAAAACACTATTTATTTATGTCAAAAAAAATGTTATATTATTTTCGATTAGTAGGAATGATTCAACATCAGAGGTCTGATGTCTTAAGAAATTAGCTGGGGGAAACTGTATGTCAATAAAATCAGATAGTCGACATTTATATTTGCAGGTCATTGATTACCTGAAGCAGGATATTGAAGCTGGAGTCTATCAGGAAAATGAAAAATTCCCTTCAGAATTCGATCTTGCAAAAAAATTGGGAGTGAGTAGGGCGACACTTCGAGAAGCGCTGCGAATTTTAGAAGAAGAAAACATCATCATTCGCCGCCATGGAGTTGGGACTTTCGTCAATCCGAAACCTCGGTTCACTTCAGGTATCGAGCAATTAAAAAGTGTCACGAACATGATTGAAGAGGCAGGAATGAAACCGGGTACGATTTTCTTAAGCTCGACGGCCCAAGAACCTACAGAAGAGGATATACGCAGGTTTTCGTGTTCGACAGATGAACGCATCGTCATCATCGAACGAGTAAGGACTGCGAATGGGGAGCCAGTTGTCTACTGTATTGACAAAATTCCTGAATCTATACTATCAGAAAATTTTGACCGTAATGATGAGTCTCTTTTAGATATTTTGGAAAGAGATGCGCATCGAAAAATTACGCATGCCGTAGCAGAGATTGAGCCTATTGGATATCATGAGAAAGTTTCTCCTATCCTTAAATGCTCGCCAGAAGCCGCACTACTCGTTCTAAAGCAGATGCATCTGGATGATTGGGACCAGCCTATCCTGTATTCTGTAAACTACTTTAAAGCCAATATGTTCAGCTTTCATGTTCTTCGTAAACGTGTGTAGGTCTTGACTCTGCAGACGGGTGAATGCAAGCGTTTGTTTCGATTCCGAAAAAGTCGATCAAGCGGATGCAAAAAAAATTAACGAGAAGTGAAAACGCAAACATAAATGACTTTTCAGAACATTCCTGCTCAAAAAAACTAAGTAAAACTAGGGGGATAAAAATTGAAAAAGCGCAAATTAGGACTAGCTCTTTCACTTGTTCTTGCAGCCGGTACGCTACTAGGAGCATGTGGTAATTCAGAGAATGATGATAAAGAATCTTCAAATGGGAAAAACAAAGATAACTTCACTGTTGCAATGGTAACTGATACTGGCGGCGTGGATGACGAGTCGTTCAACCAATCCGCTTGGAAGGGCATTCAGGAATTCGGTAAGGATAATGGTCTGGAAAAAGGTAAGGATGGCTACAACTACCTGCAATCTAAATCTGATGCAGATTACGCTAAAAACCTGAATACGCTTGTACGTGAAGATTACCAACTAATCTATGGTATCGGTTTTCTTTTAGCCGAAGCTGTTGGTGAAGTGGCCGACCAACGTCCGGACTCACACTTTGCTATCGTTGATACAGTTGTAGATAAAAAGAATGTAGCCAGCATTAATTTTAAAGAGCAGCAAGGTTCATTCCTTGTAGGTGTAATTGCCGGTCTGCAAACGAAAACAAACAAGGTCGGTTTTATCGGCGGAGTTGAATCTGAATTAATCAAGAAATTCGAAGTTGGCTTTAAGGCTGGGGTTTTATCTGTAAATCCGGATGCGAAAGTTGAAGTTAAATATGCCGGAGATTTCAATAAAGCTGATATCGGTAAATCCACAGCAGGCTCCATGTATTCTTCAGGTATCGATATCATTTATCATGCTGCTGGCGGAACTGGAAAAGGTGTATTCACTGAAGCAGTCGAGCAAAAGCAAAAAGATCCTAAGAGAGAAATCTATGTTATCGGTGTAGATAGCGACCAAGCTAAATTAGGGGCAGTTCCTGGAACTGACGACAACATCACACTTACTTCCATGCTAAAACGTGTTGACGTGGCAGTTAAAGACCTTTCCGAAAAAGCGAAAGAAGGAAACTTCCCAGGCGGAAAAGTAATTGAGTACGGTATCGAAGAAAATGGTGTAGGCATTTCCGATACAAAAGATAATGTAACAGAAGAATCTTTAAAAGCGGTCGAAGAGTGGACAGAAAAAATTAAATCAGGTGAATTCGTAGTTCCGGGCACGGATGAAGAATTCAAAAAACTTGGTTTATAAGCTGTAATGCCAGAAAGAATAGGGAGGCGAATTGCCCTCTATTCTTTCTTTTCCCAATTGCTCTTTGCATCTGAAAAATATCGAATGAAAAACTATGATAGAATCGTAGTTTTTCATTTGGTTTTTTTAAAAAAATCAATAAGCTAGTAGAAGCAATTATATGATTTAAGAATATTTACACTCATTTTAGGAGTTGATAATACGTGGAATATGTAATTGAGATGCTTAATATCCGTAAGGAATTCCCCGGCATCGTCGCAAATGATAACGTTACCCTTCAGGTTAAAAAAGGGGAGATTCACGCATTATTAGGTGAAAATGGCGCGGGCAAATCCACTTTGATGAATGTCTTATTCGGCTTATATCAGCCTGAACAGGGAGAAATCCGTGTGAATGGCAAGCCAGTCAAGATTACCAGTCCTAACATTGCCAATGATTTAGGAATTGGGATGGTCCATCAGCATTTTATGCTCGTAGACCCCTTTACAGTAACAGAAAATATCATTTTAGGAAAAGAACCATCAAAAGCGGGTAAAATCGATTTAAAAGAAGCGAGCGAGGAAGTTAGGAAACTATCGGAACAATATCAGCTTCGTGTTGACCCCTATGCGAAAATTGCCGATATATCAATAGGGATGCAGCAGCGTGTCGAGATTCTTAAAACGCTATACCGTGGTGCGGAGATATTGATTTTTGATGAGCCGACCGCTGTATTGACTCCTCAAGAAATCAAGGAATTGATTTATATTATGAAAGCCCTTATCAAAGAGGGGAAATCCATCATTTTAATTACACACAAACTTAAGGAAATCATGGAGGTTTGTGACCGGGTAACGGTAATACGCAAAGGCCAAGGAATTGGTACAGTGAATGTCAACGAAACGAATCCTAACGAATTGGCCAGTTTAATGGTTGGTAGGGAAGTTCTGTTCAAGACGGAAAAAACGGCAGCTATTCCTTCGGATGTAGTTCTCGAGGTCCGGGAACTGGAAGTCAAGGATTCCCGGGGCGTTTCAGCTGTTCGGAACTTGGATTTAACTGTCCGTGCAGGAGAAATCGTCGGTATCGCCGGTGTGGATGGGAATGGACAATCCGAACTAATTGAAGCATTGGCTGGCCTAAGGAAGACAACCGCAGGTTCGATAAAGCTAAATGGAAAAGAAATCAGGAATCTGAAGCCGCGTAAAATCACTGAAGCAGGTGTCGGCCATATTCCAGAAGACAGACATAAGCATGGTTTGGTTCTTGATTACAGCATTGGGGAAAATATTGTCTTGCAAACCTATTATCAAAAGCCTTTTTCAAAAGCTGGTATCTTGAACTCAAAGAAAATTTTTGAAAAGGCCCGTTCACTGATCAAAAGTTACGATGTTCGCACTCCGAGTGAATATACCCCGGCAAGGGCGCTTTCTGGAGGGAATCAGCAAAAAGCGATCATTGGACGGGAAGTTG
Source organism: Peribacillus frigoritolerans (assembly GCF_040250305.1). NCBI lineage: Bacteria > Bacillati > Bacillota > Bacilli > Caryophanales > Bacillaceae > Peribacillus > Peribacillus frigoritolerans. The sequence continues at coordinate 1,857,357 of NZ_CP158190.1, forward strand.
ATAGGAACCCGGATTTATTGATAGCCGCACAGCCGACACGCGGGCTTGATGTCGGGGCGATCGAGTTTATCCATAAACGTCTGATTGAACAGCGTGATGCAGGAAAAGCGGTACTCCTCATATCATTTGAATTGGAAGAAATCATGAATGTGAGCGATAGAATTGCCGTTATATACGAAGGGGAAATCGTCGCAATAGTCGATCCGAAAGAAACGACTGAACAGGAGCTTGGCCTTCTTATGGCTGGCAGTAAACGGACGGTAGCAGGGGGAAAACAAAATGTCTAAGTATTTATCTAAATTAACGAGTCCGTTAATAGCAGTTATCCTCGGCTTAGTCGTTGGGGCCATAATCATGTTAGTAAGCGGCTATGATCCTGTTGCCGGCTATGGCTCCATGATAAATGGAATTATTGGGGATTCTTATTATGTAGGGGAATCCGTCAGGACAATCATCCCTTATATCCTTGCCGGTTTGGCAGTGGCTTTTGCTTTCCGTACGGGCCTATTCAATATCGGTGTAGAAGGGCAATTAATTGTAGGCTGGCTGGCGGCAGTTTGGGTCGGAATCGCTTTTGATCTACCAAGGATCATCCATTTGCCGTTTGCCATATTAGCTGGTGCAGCTGCAGGTGCCTTGTGGGCGTTTATCCCTGGTTATTTAAAAGCTAAGTTCCGTGTACATGAAGTAATCGTTTCGATCATGTTGAATTATACAGCTTTATATGTGACAAATTATTTAATTCGGAATGTAATGACTGACAAGCTGGATAAAACAGAAAGAGTTGCTGATACAGCATCACTGCGGTCTCCTTTTTTTGAAAGCATTACGGATTTTTCCCGGATGCATTGGGGAATAGTGGTAGCGATTATTTGCGTGATCATCATGTGGTTCCTTCTTGAAAGGACAAAAACCGGCTTTGAACTGAAAGCGGTAGGTTTCAATCAGCACGCGTCCGAATATGCAGGGATGAGTGTAAATAAGAACATCATACTTTCCATGGTTATTTCAGGTGCGTTTGCAGGGCTAGCGGGTGCGATGGAAGGCCTTGGAACTTTCGGTTATGCTGCAGTCAAAGGCGGGTTCACAGGTATGGGCTTTGATGGGATTGCAGTAGCCTTACTAGGAGCTAATACGGCTATTGGTGTAGTGCTGGCAGCCTTATTATTTGGGGGACTGAAAGCAGGGGCGTTAAATATGCCGCTAGAAACCGGCATACCTAGTGAAATTGTAGATATTGTCATAGCATTGATCATCTTCTTCGTCGCATCCAGTTATTTTATTCGTTGGATTGCCGCTCGATTTAAGAAAGGGGTGAAATAAGTGGATTTTTACCAAGTATTACAAATTATTATTCCATCTATGATTGCTCTAGCTGCACCACTTATTTTTACTTCGCTTGGAGGAGTGTTATCTGAACGGGCTGGTGTCATAAACATCGGTTTAGAAGGATTGATGGTCATCGGTGCCTTTACAGGGATCGTTTTTAACTTAATGTTTGCTGATGTTTTTGGGGAATGGACTCCTTGGCTTGCTGTGCTAGCGGCAATGGTTGCCGGCTTGCTGTTTTCCATTCTGCACGCCGTGGCATGCATTACATTCAGGGCGGACCAAACGGTTAGTGGGGTAGCCATCAACTTGTTGGCAGTGGGTCTGACCATGTTTTTGGTGAAGCTGATTTTTGACAAAGGTCAAACTGATAGAATAACGGAAACATTCCCAAGGATTGATGTTCCTTTACTAAGTGATATCCCATTTATAGGACCCATCTTTTTCGCGAATGGATATTATATCGTATATATAGCGATCCTTATATCCTTTGTCGTCTGGTATGTACTTTATAAAACACCTTTCGGGTTAAGGATCCGTGCAGTGGGTGAGCATCCCATGGCTGCTGATACGATGGGTGTCAATGTTACGAAAATCCGATATGCCGCTGTTTTATTATCAGGTGCTTTTGGAGGTATAGGCGGAGCGATATATGCTACCATCTTTTCGAATGAATTCAATCATGCGACAATTAATGGTCAAGGTTTCATGGCCATTGCCGCCATGATTTTTGGTAAATGGCACCCGGTCGGGGCAATGGGTGCAGCGTTATTCTTTGGTTTGGCTCAAAGTTTAAGTATCGTTGGCTCGAGCCTTCCCTTCTTCAAGGATATTCCTTCGGTTTACCTATTGATCGCTCCTTATGTTCTGACGATCATTGCATTAACTGGTTTCATTGGACGTGCAGATGCTCCTAAAGCATCCGGACAGCCATACATCAAAGGAAAAAGATAAGGTTTTAACCGGTCAGCAAACTATGCTGGCCGGTTTTTTCTTTTGAGATTGAGCCGTAGTGATCGTGAGCTGGTGAAAAACCAAAAAAAGTAGCTGTAACTTGCATGATTTTTCCTTTCACATGTATATTTTAAGTAGATGTTTAAAAGGGTTCCAATCTACAAACAATAAGCTAATAAAGGTGATTTATATAATGAGGAGGATTATTCATGTCTATTGCTTCCGAAACAATTACGGAAAAAAGCGGCTACAAGCTTCATGTGGTCCGGACGGATAAATATAAAACGAATACTCTCGTGCTCAAGATGAAAGCCCCGTTGACAAAAGAGGACGTTACATATCGTGCATTGCTGCCATATGTGTTACAAAGCAATACAAGTAAATATCCTACAACACCCGAGCTTCGATCTTATCTTGATGATTTATATGGAGCAGGGTTTTATGTCGATGTAGCTAAAAAAGGCGAATATCAAATCATAAGTTTTACGATCGATATCGTCAATGAAAAATTCCTTAGTGATTCAACCCCGCTTCTCGAAAAGGCTTTTGGGTTATTATCAGAGGTGATCTTTAATCCGAAGAAGAATGGCGAAGCCTTTGACTCTAAAACGGTTTCCAATGAAATCCGTTCTTTAAAACAGCGGATTCAATCCATTTCCGATGATAAAATGCGATATTCAGCTACACGCCTTGTAGAGGAAATGTGTAAAAACGAACCATATGCTTTAGAAGCGAGCGGTAATCTTCAAGACTTGGAAACGATGACTCCCGAGTCCCTTTTCGCCTATTACAAAAAAGTGCTGGCGGAGGATGAAATCGATTTATATGTAATCGGTGACATCGATCAATCGGAAGTGCAGGCTCTGGCTGACAAGTATGTTTCATTGCAAGAACGAGTGCCTGTGAGACTGCCAGGGAAGACGGGCAAGGTAGTGGAGAAGGAAAAAGAAATCATTGAGAATTCGGATGTGAAGCAAGGGAAATTGAATATCGGTTATCGAACCCAAGTTGCCTACGGTGATCCGGATTATTATGCACTTCAGCTTTTCAATGGGATTTTTGGTGGCTTTTCACATTCAAAACTTTTCATCAATGTCCGGGAGAAGGCCAGCCTTGCTTATTATGCAGCTTCGAGGCTCGAAAGTCATAAAGGTCTATTAATGGTCATGGCCGGCATTGAAAATGCCAACTACAAGCAGGCATTGGATATCATTCATGCGCAAATGAAGGAAATGAAGCAAGGGAACTTTTCCGAAGAAGAGCTGGCGCAGACAAAGGCGGTCGTTAAGAACCAACTCCTTGAAACCATTGACGTTTCGAGAGGACTTGTGGAAATTTTATATCATAATGTGGTTTCCGGGCAGGATATATCACTCGACGAGTGGTTTGCAAACACAGAGCGGACGACAAAGGAAGAAATCATTGCAGTTGGTCAAAAAATTCAGCTTGATACGATTTATTTCCTAACGGAAGAGGAGGTGCAAGGGTAATGGAAAAAATAGCATTCACTCAATTGAAAGAAGAACTTTTCCATGAAAAAATGGATAATGGCCTAGAAGTGTATATTCTTCCGAAAAGTGGCTTCAATAAATCATTTGCCACTTTCACGACGAATTATGGTTCGATCGACAACCATTTCAAACCTTTGAATGAAACGGAATTCACTAAAGTACCTGATGGAATTGCCCATTTTCTTGAACATAAGCTTTTTGAAAAGGAAGATGGAGATGTTTTTCAGCAATTTTCAAAGCAGGGAGCATCTGCAAATGCCTTTACTTCTTTCACCCGTACAGCTTATTTATTTTCCAGCACGTCCGATTTCGATAGGAATCTAACTACCTTAATCGACTTTGTCCAGGATCCTTACTTTTCGGAAAAGACGGTAGAGAAGGAAAAAGGAATCATTGGGCAGGAAATCAATATGTATGATGATAATTCGGACTGGCGATTATATTTCGGAACGATAGCCAATATGTATCATCAGCATCCCGTGAAAATCGATATCGCCGGTACTGTGGAATCCATTGCAGATATTACGAAGGATATGCTTTACGAATGTTATAATACGTTTTATCATCCTAGCAACATGCTCCTATTCGTGGTAGGACCGGTGGATGTCGAAAGCACCATGAAGCTGATTCGGGATAATCAAAATAATAAAGGATACAACGAACAACCTGAGGTGGAACGTAAGTTTGACCAAGAGCCGGAAATCGTTGCCAAGGATAAGGAAGTCTTAAGAATGAATGTCCAGACACCAAAAGTGATGCTGGGAATCAAGGCGACCAATGTCCATCAATCCGGTTTACAGCTTTTGAAAAGGGAATTGGCAACCAATATTTATCTGGAAATGCTGTTCGGCAAAAGTTCACCTTTGCATGAGGAGCTATATGAGGAAGGATTGATCGATCAAAGCTTCTCATATGATTATACACAGGAACAAGGTTTTGGATTTGCGTTAATTGGCGGGGACAGTGCCAAACCTGATGAGTTGACGGAGTCTTTATTTGGTATCCTGCATAAATCAAAAGCCGGAACCGGCCTGAATGAAGAAAGCCTGCAAAGGACAATCAAGAAAAAAATCGGTTCTTTCCTTCGTTCTCTGAATTCGCCGGAATATATAGCGAATCAATTCACCAGATATGCATTCAATGATATGAACTTGTTCGATGTTGTATCAGTATTGGAAAAACTAACGATCGAAGATATCAGGGAGGTCGCCAAGGACTTAATATCCGATGAACGGATGACAGTCTGTCAGGTACTTCCTAAATAATATAAAGGGGGCTCGAATGTGGGGAAACGTTTTGCCCTTATTACTGGAGCCAGTGGAGGGATCGGCCGGGAAATCGCTATAAAGCTCGCCGAGGAGAATTATTCACTTTATCTACATTATAACAGCAATGAAGAAGCGATACTTGAATTGATTGAAGAACTGAAGCCCCATCAAGTCGAACTTATTCCGGTTCAAGCGGATTTGGCTGCACCGGATGGATACAAGAAATTGGCGGAAAATATCTTTGCCCTCCATGCAATCGTCCTCAATAGTGGCAATAGCTATTATGGGCTAATATCAGACATGGATGAGAAAATCGTTAATGAAATGGTGCAGCTGCATGTAACGAGCCCTTTCCAATTAACAAAGGAACTGCTTCCAAAGCTTATGTACCAAGAACAGGCTGCCATCGTTGCGGTCACATCGATTTGGGGGCAGACAGGTGCATCCTGTGAAGTCTTATATTCAATGGTCAAGGGCAGTCAAAATGCTTTTATCAAAGCGCTTAGTAAAGAAGTCTCGCTTAATGGAATCCGGGTGAATGCTGTTGCCCCCGGTGCGATTTCCACTTCCATGCTCGAATCTTTCAGTGCAGAAGATCTGGAGATCATCAAAGGCGATATCCCGATGGGCAGGATGGGACATTCCAAAGAAGTCGCAGAGGCCGTATACTACTTGCTTTCCGACAAGTCATCCTATATAACCGGGCAAATTTTAGGCGTAAATGGCGGATGGTACACATGATTTTTTTTAAGACATGTATAATTTCCTCGGTTCCTTCACAAAATATCTATGTACTATTTTGAAGGAAAGGGTGACCATTCATGTCTGTACTGGACAATTGGGATCAATGGAAAAACTTCTTAGGCGACAGATTACATCAAGGTGAACAACAAGGTTTGTCAGGAAGCGCTGTTAACAACTTGGCTTACGAAATCGGTGATTACCTGGCTAACCAGGTTGAGCCCCAGAATGATCAAGAGAAAGTGCTTGCTGATCTTTGGTCGGTCGCAAGTGATGAAGAAAAACATGCCATGGCAAGTGTCATGGTCAAGTTAGTCGAGAACAATGGAACGAAGTAAAATATCAATCCAAAGGCCCTGTTATTAATTAACAGGGCCTTTTGGGTTTAAGTGGCTGACTATTTATCCTCTTATATAAAAATGAATATTTTTCTAGGGTTTTTCCTTTTAACTTATCACGAAATGCTATATTATAGAAGCTAGACAATTAATATTAAAGTGTTGAGACCTTGAAATTTACGATGGATAAGTTTTTTGCCCTGAGTAGGGTAAAAGCTTTTAGGCTTAAGGAGTGTTATCGTGGATAATAAAGAATGGTATTTTGAATATGAAATCCAAGTCAACCGTCCTGGTTTATTAGGGGATATTTCATCTCTTCTGGGTATGCTTTCCATTAATATCATCACCATTAACGGGGTCGATGAAGGCAGGCGTGGTTTACTTTTGTTGGCGAAAGACAGCCGTAATATAGAAAGATTCGAGTCAATCCTCCGTACGATGGATACGATAAAGGTCATTAAGCTGAGGGAACCTAAATTGCGTGATCGCCTCGCAGTCAGGCATGGACGTTATATTCAGCGCGATGCCGATGAGAAGAACACCTTTAGGTTTGTCCGTGATGAACTGGGCTTGCTTGTCGATTTCCTGGCCGAGCTGTTTAAACAGGAAGGTCATAAATTGATCGGGATACGGGGGATGCCTCGTGTCGGGAAAACTGAATCCATCGTAGCCTCGAGTGTATGTGCTAATAAGAGATGGTTGTTTGTGTCATCGACCCTTTTAAAGCAGACTATCCGCAGTCAGCTTATTGAGGATGAATATAATAATGATAATTTGTTCATTTTAGATGGAATTGTTTCCACTCGCCGTGCAAATGAGCGTCATTGGCAGTTGATTCGCGAAATAATGAGGCTTGATGCTGTCAAAGTAATCGAACATCCGGATGTTTTTGTCCAAAATACAGAGTATACCCTCGAAGACTTTGATTATATTATTGAATTGCGAAACAATCCTGAAGAAGAAATAACATATGAAGTTGTCGACCAAAAAGACCAGTTTTCAGGGTCCGATTTTGGTTCCTTTGACTTTTAAAATGGCAGGTGTTTTATTTGACTGAGTTAGGTAATCGATTAAAGGAAGCTAGGGAAGCCAAAGGCCTTAGCTTAGAAGATTTGCAGGAATTAACGAAGATTCAAAAGCGTTACCTTATAGGCATTGAAGAGGGAAATTACAGTATGATGCCTGGAAAGTTCTATGTACGGGCATTCATAAAGCAATATTGTGAAGCGGTCGGACTGGACCCAGAAGAGATTTTCGAACAATATAAGAGTGAAGTGCCATCAGTCTATAGCGAGGAATTGCCAGAACAGCTTTCAAGGGTCCAATCCCGGAAAACTTTACCGGCAGGAGATTCAAAGGTTGTGGAAATGTTACCGAAGATCCTGGCTGTCGTTTTAGTAATTGGTGCGGCCGTTTTGATATGGGTACTGGTATCGAATTATATGAGTAACCCAGATAATGATGATAAAAAGAACGCTAAAGAGAATGAAGCTGTGGGCTACAATAAAAGTGATGGGTTTAACGAAGAAAAAGAGAATGCAGACAAAAAACAGAATGAAGAAAAATCAGTGTCTGATAAGAAGAATGAAGATGATGAAGTTGTCAAAGATGAAGAGAAAGAGCAAAAACTTGCTGTTACAAGTTCCAGCGGTAAAAATAGTACGTATGAATTAAAAAATACCGATACCTTTAAATTAAAGGTGACATCAAAAGGCTCACCATGGGTCGGCATAAAAAATGGTGAAGGTAAATTACTATTCCAGGGCACAATCGACAAGGACAAAAGCCAGGAAATTGATTTCACCAATGAAAAAGAAGCTGTCATCAATATAGGCAGAGCATATGAAACTGAGATTTATGTGAATGATGAGAAGCTGGAGTATTCCATTTCACCGACTGAAGTGAATACGCAATTGGTTACGATACAATTTACGAAAGCCGAATAGTCATCTTATAGATGACTATTTTTGCTCTATATAATAGTAAGGCGGCTGGAAATGGATTTCCCGGCATATAAGATTGGATTTTGAGTTAAATTATACATAAAAGCGTATTTTAGATCTAAGACGCAGGCCCGAATGGCAGGCGTAAATTTTGGAGGTTAAAAGTTTTGAATCTGCCTAATAAGATTACAGTAGCAAGAATCTGTTTAATACCAGTATTTTTAATCATCATGCTCGTTCCTTTTTCATGGGGGACGCTGACTTGGGGAGAATACAGTTTGCCAGTGGCGCACTTAGCTGGAGCCATCCTCTTTATTATCGCTTCCACTACGGATTGGATCGATGGCCATTTTGCCAGAAAATATAATATGATTACTGATTTAGGGAAATTTTTAGATCCATTGGCTGATAAGCTTCTGGTTTCGGCTGCCTTAATCGTTTTGGTTGATCTAGATTTAATGTACGGTCAATCATGGATCGCCATCGTGATCATAAGTCGCGAGTTTGCAGTCACCGGATTGCGTTTGGTGCTAGCGGGTACAGGGGAAGTGGTTGCAGCGAACCAGCTTGGTAAAATTAAAACATGGGCACAAATTGTTTCCATTTCAGCTTTATTGCTGCATAACCTTCCATTTGCCCTCATTTCACTTCCATTTGCCAATATCGCATTATGGATTGCATTAATCTTTACAATCTGGTCTGGTTTGGATTATTTTATAAAAAACAAAGAAGTATTTGTTAATTCAAAGTAAAAACGAATGGTGGTTTTGAAAAGATGGATGCAGAAATCATTGCAGTGGGCTCAGAGCTTCTTTTAGGACAAATCAATAACACTAATGGAAGGTTCTTATCGCAGCAGTTTGCGGAAATGGGTATCAACGTTTTTTACCATACTGTCGTCGGGGATAACGACCGCCGTTTACAACAAGCTATAGAAATCGCTGAATCGAGGGCGAACTTGATTGTTTTTACCGGTGGACTCGGTCCTACCAAAGATGATTTAACGAAAGAAACGATTGCTCGCCATATAGGGAAAAAGCTCGTTTTTAATGATGAAGCTTTGCAATCCATTGAAGCTTACTTCCAAAAACGGGAACGGCCGATGACGGAAAACAACAAAAAACAGGCCCTTGTCTTAGAAGGCAGTGAAGTGTTGGCAAACGATCATGGCATGGCACCGGGAATGGTCTTGTCCAAATCCGGGATTACATATATGCTTCTCCCTGGTCCGCCAAGTGAAATGGAGCCGATGTTTTTAAGTTATGGTTATGAAAAGATCATGAATAAACTGGAAAAGCATGAACGGATCGATTCCAAGGTTCTTCGGTTCTACGGTATAGGTGAAGCCGAACTGGAAACGGTGATTGAAGATCTTCTTGTCAATCAAACGAATCCGACAATTGCTCCGCTGGCAGCCGAAGGGGAAGTGACGTTAAGGATCACCGCTAAAGACTCTTCTAAAGAAAAATGCGAAGAGCTTATTTTAGAAACGGAAAAAGAAATTCTTAGCAGGGTCGGTAAGTTCCATTATGGAAGTGATAATACTTCGCTAATAAAGGAACTTGTAAAAGAATTAACGGTCCGCAAGCTTTCAATTGCGGCAGCTGAAAGCTTGACCGGAGGGATGTTCCAAGAACAGCTGACAACCATTCCTGGCGCCGGTAAGGTCTTCAAAGGCGGAATTGTCTGCTATACGAATGATGCGAAGTCGAACGTCCTTGGCGTCAGCGATGATACCATATCTGAGCATGGGGTGGTCAGCGGTGAGTGTGCAATGGAAATGGCCTCTAATGTCCGGAGCAAGCTCAATGCGGATGTAGGCATAAGCTTTACGGGTGTTGCAGGTCCGGATGAACAAGAAGGCAAGCCTGTAGGGACAGTATTCATTGGCATTTCCTATCGGGATGGAAACACTCATTTCAAGGAGTTGAATCTTTCCGGAAGCAGGGCGCAAAACCGGATTCGGAGTGTGAAGTACGGCTGTCATTACCTATTAAGGGATTTATAAATGCTATAAGCAGAGCTTTTTCAGCTCTGCTTTTTATTTGGTTTTAGAAGTTTGTTTCTTGAAAAATAGGGAAAAAAAGAAAAAAGTTAATTCAATGAAAATGTTTTTTTCAGGGAGCAAGTGAAAGGAAATGGAGATTTCTTAAAGATAAAACGTTTTTTTACAGAGAATACCCCGAAAGAAAAAAACGAATGAATGTTCGACTTTTTGCTTGGCAAAATTGTAAAAAGAGTATATAGTAAAGATAGGTTTTGAGACAGGATGCAAACCTTGATCTCGAATAATTGCTAACGTAAGTACACCTTTAATCGGACAGCCGATTATTTGAATATAGAGGAGGAAATTGAGTGAGTGATCGTCAAGCGGCTTTAGATATGGCGTTAAAACAAATTGAAAAACAATTTGGTAAAGGTTCTATTATGAAACTTGGGGAACAGTCTGATCGTAGGATTTCAACGATTTCAAGCGGTTCTTTAGCATTGGACGTAGCATTGGGAGTGGGCGGATATCCAAGAGGCCGGGTCATTGAGATATATGGACCTGAAAGCTCCGGTAAAACGACTGTTGCATTACATGCTATTGCAGAAGTACAAAAGACTGGCGGCACGGCTGCATTCATTGATGCAGAGCATGCTTTAGATCCAGCATATTCAGAAAAACTTGGTGTGAATATCGATGACTTACTGCTTTCACAGCCTGATACGGGTGAACAGGCCTTGGAGATCGCTGAAGCATTAGTTCGAAGTGGAGCGGTGGATATCATTGTCATTGATTCGGTGGCAGCACTTGTTCCTAAAGCTGAAATCGAAGGCGAAATGGGAGATTCCCATATGGGTCTTCAAGCGCGGATGATGTCCCAGGCGCTTAGAAAACTGTCTGGTGCCATTAATAAATCAAATACCATTGCCATTTTCATTAACCAAGTCCGTGAAAAAATCGGTGTTATGTTTGGGAACCCTGAAACGACTCCGGGAGGCCGGGCATTGAAGTTCTATTCAACTGTTCGTCTGGAAGTGCGCCGTGCGGAACAATTAAAACAGGGTAATGAAATCGTCGGTAATAAAACGAAAATCAAAGTTGTTAAAAACAAGGTTGCTCCACCATTCCGTCAAGCGGAAGTTGACATCATGTATGGTCAAGGGATTTCCCAGGAAGGTGAAATCATCGATATGGGTGCAGATCTTGATATCGTCCTTAAAAGCGGTTCGTGGTATTCATACAATGAAGAGCGTGTCGGACAAGGCCGCGAAAATGCGAAGCTGTTCTTGAAAGAAAATCAGGATATCGCTCAGGAAATTTCTCAGAAAATCAGAGATCACTATAATCTCGATGGAGAGCATGAATTACCGCCAGAAGAAAATGAACCAGAAGAGCATTTTGAATTGCTTGATTAATGGTATTTGGAAAAGGCCTAAGCTTGTTCGCTTAGGCCTTTTCTATATATTTTGAGAAAAGTGTGAAATTTTCAGCGGAATAAATGGCATTGAAATCAGATTTACAGACTTCTTCCATAAAGAATGCTGTACATTATGATGGTTGATATTAAGAAAACTTGAATAATCATTGATACATAAGGGACAAACGCTTGACAATAAAAATTCTCAACTATACAATTAATATGTATATTTTACAATTTTTCAAACTAAAATTTTGAAAATTAAGTGCTGTATATTGAATTTATGTGCAATGTACTTGCCGACAGTTCAACATTTTATGTAAAAAGTTCATAGCAAGGGGAGGTGAAACGATGGAACCCATGACAATCATCTTCACTTTGCTTGGCCTAATCGTCGGTGCAGTTGTTGGTTATTTTATTCACAAATCAAAATTTGAGAGTAAAATAGCAGGGGCAAAGGGCTCTGCTGAACACATCCTTGAGGATGCAAAACGTGAAGCGGAAGCACTTAAGAAAGAAGCCTTGTTGGAAGCAAAAGATGAAATTCATAAAGTTCGTGCCGATTCGGATCGGGAAGCCCGTGAAAGAAGGAACGAATTACAAAAACAAGAAAATCGGTTATTGCAAAGAGAAGAGAATCTGGACCGCAAGGATGAAACGTTAGACAAACGTGAAAGCCTTTTGGAGAAAAAAGAAGATTCTCTAAACCAAAGACAACAGCATATTGAAGAGATGGAAAGCAAAGTGGACGAGACGGTTCGTAAGCAGCAAACAGAGCTTGAACGTGTTTCCGGTTTAACTCGTGAAGAAGCTAAAGCAATCATTATAGACCGAATGGAAAACGAGCTTGCTCACGATGTAGCGCTTATGATTAAAGAAAGTGATACCCGTGCCAAAGAAGAAGCTGATAAAAAAGCAAAAGAAGTTCTTTCTCTTGCCATTCAGCGTTGTGCGGCTGATCATGTTGCAGAAACCACCGTTTCTGTAGTAAATCTTCCAAACGATGAAATGAAAGGACGGATAATCGGACGTGAAGGACGAAATATCCGGACGTTAGAAACGCTAACAGGTATTGACCTTATTATTGATGATACTCCTGAAGCTGTCATTTTATCTGGATTCGATCCAATTAGACGGGAAACGGCACGCTTGGCTCTTGAGAAACTTGTTCAGGACGGACGGATCCATCCGGCCCGCATTGAAGAAATGGTTGACAAAGCAAGACGTGAGGTAGATGAACATATTCGTGAAATTGGTGAACAAACGACTTTTGAAGTTGGAGTTCACGGTCTCCATCCAGATCTCATCAAAATACTAGGACGTTTGAAGTTCCGTACCAGTTATGGGCAAAACGTACTTAAACATTCAATTGAAGTGGCCCAGCTTTCAGGTTTACTGGCCGCTGAGCTTGGTGAGGATGAAGTTCTTGCCCGCCGTGCAGGTCTACTGCATGATATTGGGAAAGCGATTGATCATGAAGTGGAAGGCAGTCACGTTGAAATTGGCGTTGAATTAGCAACCAAATATAAAGAGCATCCAACGGTCATTAACAGCATCGCTTCACATCATGGCGATACTGAACCAACTTCCATCATTTCAGTGCTTGTGGCTGCCGCTGATGCATTATCAGCTGCAAGACCGGGAGCTAGAAGTGAAACGCTTGAAAATTACATTAGAAGACTTGAAAAACTTGAGGAAATTTCCGAATCGTATGATGGAGTGGAAAAATCATTTGCAATTCAAGCCGGACGAGAAGTGCGGATTCTAGTGAAACCAGAACAAATTGATGATCTTTCGGCCCATCGACTCGCACGTGATATCCGGAAAAGGATTGAAGAAGAGCTCGATTACCCTGGTCATATAAAAGTCACGGTCATCCGTGAAACAAGAGCAGTCGAATACGCTAAATAATCGTTAATGAAAAACGAAGTGGTGCAAACCACTTCGTTTTTTCTTTTTCGTTAAGCGTAATTCTTATACTTACCCCAAATTATGTTACAATACTTACTTGAATAATTCATATAATTAGGTGAATCCAGAAAGGGTTTTACAATGAAATTGCTATTTATTGGAGATGTAGTGGGGTCTCCTGGTCGTGACATGATCCAAGAATACCTTCCTAAGTTAAAAGAAAAGCATCGTCCGCACATCACGGTCATCAATGGCGAGAATGCAGCAAGTGGCCGGGGAATTACAGAAAAGATTTACCGCAGTTTTTTAGAGTGGGGGGCGCAGGCGGTGACCATGGGAAATCATACATGGGATAATCGTGATATCTTCAATTTTATTGATGAAGCGAAATATCTCGTCCGTCCAGCGAACTTTCCAGACGGGGCACCTGGAGAAGGAATGAAATTTTTAAAATTGAACCAGTATGAAATAGCGGTCATCAATTTGCAAGCGAGAACATTCATGCCGGATTTGGATTGTCCGTTCAAAAAGGCTGAAGAACTCGTGGCAGAGGCTCAAAAAAAGACACCAATCATCTTTGTCGATTTTCATGGAGAAGCTACAAGTGAAAAGCAGGCTATGGGGTGGTTCCTGGATGGGAAGGTTACAGCCGTTGTTGGTACACACACACACGTCCAGACAGCCGATAACCGTATACTGCCTGGAGGCACCGCTTACATATCAGATGTAGGCATGACAGGACCATATGATGGCATCCTTGGTATGGGAAGAGATGCAGTCATTCAGCGGTTCCTAACTAGCCTTCCTGCTCGTTTCGAAGTGCCAAAAGAGGGGCGGACCCTATTAAGTGGGGTACTCCTTGAAATTGATGATAAAACTGGCAGAGCTAAAAAAATAGAAAGGATACTGATTAACGAGGATCACCCCTTTTATCATTGATTCGAACGGATGGACAGTCAAACTGGCCATCCGTTTTTCCATTCATTAATAAATGGTGGACAATCCCGGTTTTCTTTGTCATACAAGTTTTACTTGATGAATATAGTAGCAGTGGAAAGTGTTATAACTATTGAGCCAAGTTAGAATCGGCAGGGAAAACAAGGAGGACTAGGAATGGAAATATTAAAAGTTTCAGCAAAATCTAATCCTAATTCTGTAGCAGGCGCACTAGCGGGAGTGCTCAGGGAAAGAGGAGCAGCCGAAATTCAAGCAATCGGTGCAGGTGCGTTAAATCAAGCCGTCAAGGCAGTAGCAATCGCAAGAGGGTTTGTCGCACCTAGTGGAGTTGACTTGATTTGTATTCCTGCCTTTACAGATATACTTATTGATGGCGAAGAGCGAACGGCAATAAAACTAATCATTGAACCAAGATAATTCATGTTTGGATGCCCTGTTTGTCGGATGGCGAGCAGGCTCTTTTTTGTCGTGAAATCCAAATGACGAAAAATATATATCCCTTTATAATGGAATATAGAATCATAAAAAGACACAGGAAGGGGGATTACATTGGCTATTTTTGATGCCCATTGTGATGTACTGATGAAGATGTTCATCGATCCGGATATTTCTTTTGCGAATAGTGATAAGTTACATATAACAAAGCGGGGATTATTGGATGAAGGGGGAAAGGTCCAATGTTTTGCCATATATATTCCTGAAAAAGTCCACCCTGATATGAGATTTCAAGCGGCTTTGGCAATGGTGGATATTTTTCATGAAAAGATTTTATCAGAGCCGGAAATGAAATTTATAAAGACCAAGGCAGATATCGAATCTTTAAAAGAAAAGGAAATAGGTGCAATGCTAACTTTGGAGGGGTGCGATTGCATCGGGAATGATTTGTTGAAACTTAAAACCCTTATTCATCTTGGAGTTTCCTCCGTAGGTCTAACTTGGAATTACGCCAACTTGGTAGCGGATGGGGCATTAGAAACAAGAGGGGGCGGCTTGACAGGGTTTGGAACCGAGGTGGTCGCGCAATTGAATGAGAAGTCGATTTGGTGCGATTTATCCCATTTATCCGAAGCGGGATTTTGGGACACCTTAAATTTGGCGAAATTCCCCATTGCCTCCCATTCGAATGCTTACCATCTTTGTCCGCATCCGCGAAATTTAAAAGACGGGCAGATAAAAGCCCTTTTGCAGAAAAATGGGGTGATCGGCGTAACCTTTGTCCCGCAATTTCTGGCAAATGGTGAATCGGCTACGATAAAGGATATCCTGAAACATATTGAGCATATATGCAGTTTGGGAGGGGAAAGACAAATTGGATTAGGGTCTGACTTCGATGGAATCGATCAAATGGTAGAAAATTTAATGTCATATAATGATTATCATAACTTAATCAATGAACTGAACAGGCTTTATTCCAGTGAGTTTGTAAAAGGTCTCCTTTTTGATAATTTCACTCGTAATTTTCCGCTTGAAAAGGAAATATCTTAAGTGATTTTCAATTCTTACTATATAGATATGAATAAATATTCTGAAAATATAAAAAATAAAAGCAAAAAGGTTGCAATTTGATGATTTAACCGATAGAATTGAAAGCGTTTAGTACACCTTTCCTAAATTAGAACGATAATTTTACATAGTTGAATGTTCTGAAGAGAGGTGCGGTTAAATGCATTTATATACGAACGTCCTAAAGGAGTGTAAGACATGATCAATCAACTTTCATGGAAAGTTGGCGGACAACAAGGTGAAGGTATTGAAAGTACAGGAGAAATATTCTGTATTGCCCTCAATCGCTTAGGTTATTACTTGTATGGCTACCGTCATTTCTCATCCCGAATCAAGGGTGGACACACGAATAACAAAATTCGTGTAAGTACTACGGAAACTCGTGCTATCTCTGATGATTTAGACATCTTAGTTGCTTTTGACCAAGAAACAATTGACGTCAATTATAAAGAATTACATGAGGGTGGCATCATAATTGCAGATGCAAAATTCAAACCTGTCTGCCCAGAAGATACAAAGGCAGAATTATATATTGTTCCCTTTACGGAAATAGCAGCCGAATTAGGAACATCATTAATGAAAAATATGGTCGCCATCGGTGCGACATGTGCTGTTCTAGGAATGGAGATTTCCGTATTCAACGATGTGGTTGATGAAATATTCGGCCGTAAGGGTGAAGAAATCGTTAAGAAGAATATGGATGCCATTACTGCTGGCTATAAGGCAATGGAAGTGTTGCTTGGAGAAAAACTGGGCGCAATGGAGCTGGAAAAGGCAGACGGCCAAAAACGAATGTTCATGATTGGAAACGATGCTATCGCTTTAGGTGCAGTTGCAGGCGGTTGCCGCTTCATGGCTGCTTACCCGATTACTCCTGCCTCGGAAATTATGGAATACCTAATTAAAAAACTTCCTCAATTTGGCGGAACGGTCATCCAGACTGAAGATGAAATCGCGGCGGCTACAATGGCAATCGGTGCAAACTATGGCGGTGTACGTGCCATCACAGCTTCAGCTGGACCTGGACTTTCCTTGAAAATGGAAGCGATTGGTTTAGCGGGCATTACCGAAACGCCAATTGTCATCGTCGATACTCAACGTGGCGGTCCATCTACGGGACTTCCTACAAAACAGGAGCAATCCGATTTAATGGCCATGATTTATGGTACACATGGTGAAATACCTAAAATCGTCATGGCTCCGAGTACTGTTGAGGAAGCATTTTATGATACGGCGGAAGCATTCAACCTTGCAGAGGAATATCAATGTCCAGTTATCGTTCTATCCGACTTACAGCTATCATTAGGTAAACAAACGGTTCAGCCGCTTGATTACGGCAAAGTGGAGATAAGACGAGGGAAATTGGTGGACTTTGAAATTGAAGAGGCTGAAGACAAATCTTACTTCAAGCGTTATGAAGTAACGGAAGACGGAGTCTCACCGCGTGTGGTGCCTGGTATGAAAAATGGAATTCACCATGTTACTGGTGTTGAACATGATGAAACGGGCAGACCTTCCGAGACGGCTTTGAATCGTAAATTGCAAATGGATAAACGGATGCGTAAGCTGAATAATTTAACTAACACATTCCAAACACCAGTATACAAAAACACACCGCATGAAGAAGCGGATTTATTAATTCTTGGCTTTAACTCAACACGCGGGACGATTGATGAAGCGATCGGCCGGTTAGAAACGGATGGAATGAAAGTGAATCATGCGCAAATCCGTTTGATTCATCCTTTCCCAGCTGATGAAGTCCTATCATTGGTGCAAAGTGCTAAGAAAGTAGTAGTTATTGAAAATAATGCGACTGGACAATTGGCTAATATCATCAAGATGAATGTCGGACATGTTAATAAAATTAAAAGCATCCTAAAATATGATGGCAACCCATTCCTCCCGCATGAAATTCACACACAATGCAAGGAGATGTTCGAATATGGCAACGTTTAAAGAGTTTCGGAATGATGTAAAACCTAACTGGTGTCCTGGCTGCGGAGATTTCTCCGTTCAGGCTGCCATGCAGCGTGCGGCAGCGAATGTGGGATTGGAGCCGGAGAACTTGGCTGTTGTTTCCGGTATCGGCTGTTCAGGCCGTATTTCCGGTTACATCAAGTCATATGGTTTCCACGGCATCCATGGCCGCTCACTGCCAATCGCCCAAGGAGTAAAAATGGCCAATCGTGAATTGACCGTTATAGCTTCAGGCGGTGACGGAGATGGTTTTGCGATCGGGATGGGACACACCATCCATGCGATCCGCCGTAATATCGACATTACGTATATTGTCATGGATAACCAAATATATGGATTGACAAAAGGCCAGACTTCTCCTAGGTCCGCTGCTGGATTTAAAACGAAATCCACTCCAGAAGGATCAATAGAACAGGCTGTTTCACCTATGGAATTAGCATTGTCAGCTGGCGCTACGTTTGTCGCCCAAAGCTTTTCCACAGACTTGAAAGACCTGACGGCGATCATTGAAGCAGGGATAAACCATAAAGGGTTCTCATTTATCAATGTTTTCTCTCCTTGCGTAACATACAATAAAATCAATACGTATGATTGGTTTAAACAAAACTTGACTAAATTGAACAGTATTGAAGGCTATGATACATCAAATAAAGAACAGGCCATGCAGACTTTGATGCAGCATGACAGCCTTGTGACAGGGATTATTTATCAAGACTCTTCGCGCCCTTCGTACCAGGAATTAGTGCCAGGGTATGCTGAAAAAGCGTTAAATAAATCAGATTTGACTCTTGATCAAGCGCACTTTGATAAGCTTGTTGCTGAATTTATGTAAAAGGTAAAAGGTTCACCCCTTAAGATGGGGTGAACCTTTTTTGTGATTAATTGGAAAGCTCAATTAGAGAGAATCACTATATTCTCTGAATTAGCTTACCACCAACCGTTATTGCATCCGCAGCCGAATGAGAAGAAATTGCAGCGATTCCTTCTGCGACAACAATTGTTGTTGTTGTTGTTATGATGGTGGTGATGATGGTGGTCGCAGTCCCGATCGCGGTCACGATCTCTATCGCGGTCGCGGTCCCGGTCCCGGTCCCGATCCCGATCCCGATCGCGGTCACGTCTTTGACAGCCCCTCACAGCACGACAAAAATCGTCTGCGATTCTATCGTTATCGTTATTATCATGGTGGTGATTATTGTTACATGACATATAAGTCACTCCTTCAGTTAATTTGTTGTACAAGATATCTTATTCGAGAGCGGACAGGATGCTATAGAAACATGACCCATTTAATAAAAATGTACGAATTCCCCAGCCGGTACAAAAGCGTTTATGGTATTTTTTTATTTAGTTTTTCATATCTTTACATATTAAGGTAGATGAAATTAGCAGCCCTAGTTCAGGGGGAGTGTACATGTTGAGTGGGAAAATGAAAGCCGTCGTCAAACACCACCGAGGTTATGGGGCTCAATTACAAAATGTCGATATTCCGGAAATTCGTGATGACGAAGTATTGATTC
Organism: Peribacillus frigoritolerans; assembly: GCF_040250305.1. Taxonomy (NCBI): domain Bacteria; kingdom Bacillati; phylum Bacillota; class Bacilli; order Caryophanales; family Bacillaceae; genus Peribacillus; species Peribacillus frigoritolerans. The sequence continues at coordinate 1,876,713 of NZ_CP158190.1, forward strand.
GAGTGAAAATGACCTCGATATGTGGAACGGATATTCATATTTTTACCTGGGATGAATGGTCGCAGGGAAGAGTGAATCCACCATACGTATTTGGGCACGAATTTGCTGGGGAAGTAATGGAGATAGGAGCAAGTGTAAGCAATGTTTCGGTTGGTGATTGCGTATCTGCAGAAACACATATCGTTTGCGGCACATGCAGGCAGTGCTTAACCGGACAATTCCATATTTGTAAAAAAACAAACATTATCGGTGTCGATAAACAAGGATGCTTTGCAGAGTATATAGCTCTGCCCGCCAAAAATTTATGGAAAAATCCAAGTGATATGCCACTTGATATGGCTACCATACAAGAACCGATGGGCAATGCAGTCCATTCAGTGCTAGCTGGCGAGGTGCTGGGTAAAACGGTGGCAATAATTGGCTGTGGCCCAATCGGGCTGATGGCGATTGCTGTAGCAAAGGCAGCAGGTGCTGATAAAGTAATCGCTCTTGATATTAATGAATATCGACTTCAGCTGGCCAAAAAGATGGGTGCTACAGACCTCATTCATTCGATTAAACAGGATCCATTGAAAATCACGAAAAGCCTCACAAGTGCCGATGGGGTGGATGTCGTTTGCGAAATGAGCGGTAATCCGGCGGCTATCCAACAAGGGTTTAAGATGGCGACAAATGGTGGAAGAATATCAATTCTAAGTTTGCCTTCTAAGCCCGTCACCCTTAATATAACGGAGGATATAGTATTCAAGGGCCTTACTGTCCAAGGAATAACAGGAAGGAAGATGTTTTCAACCTGGCAACAGGTTTCAAGCCTGCTTGAAAGTGGCAAGGTTGATGTAAAACCAATGATTACCCACCGTTTTCCACTAAGCGATTTTGAAAAGGGATTTGAACTGATGATCAAAGGTCAGTGTGGTAAGGTGCTCCTGATACCTTAAGCATCTGAAAAGGTGGAAATTACAATGTCAGCATTTGAAAAATCTTGAAGAGGCTAATTTCGTCTTAGCCTCTTTTTTCATGTTCTTATTTCCCGTATTTGTGAAAAATTTCTTACAATTCAAGAAGCCATGACAGAATGATTGTTTCTTGCTGTTAAAAGCTTTATACTATAATAATGTGGATATATCACACTTAAAAGCAAATATTTACTGGTAATTCCTAAAAAGGAATCCGTATAAAACCATTAGAAGATAGGTCTTGAAATAGTTGGTGAAAGAAATAAACTAACTATTTTGAAAGGAGATTAACTATGAACGAGAAACAACGATTAGAATCACAACAAGTACAGGCTGAGAATCCAGCGGACAAAAAATCCGAAAAGGACTTCAGTAAGTACTTTCAAGCCGTTTATATTCCGCCTTCCTTAAAAGATGCGAAAAAGCGAGGAAAAGAAGAAGTAGAATATCATGATGACTTTGCCATTCCTGAAGGTTTCCGTGGAATGGGAGAAGGTAAAAAGTTTTACATTCGTACTTTTGGCTGTCAAATGAACGAACATGATACAGAAGTCATGGCGGGCATCTTTATGGCACTTGGTTATCAGCCGACAGACACGGTGGATGATGCTAACGTCATTTTACTTAACACTTGTGCGATTCGGGAAGGCGCAGAGAATAAAGTGTTCGGTGAATTGGGACATTTAAAATCATTGAAATTGGAAAAGCCGGATCTATTGCTTGGGGTTTGCGGTTGTATGTCACAAGAGGAGTCAGTTGTAAAGCGGATTCTAGAGAAGCACCATTTTGTAGATATGATTTTCGGAACGCATAATATCCACCGCCTGCCGCAAATTCTTAATGAAGCTTATCTTTCCAAGGAAATGGTCATTGAGGTTTGGTCTAAAGAAGGTGATGTAATCGAGAACCTTCCGAAAGTGCGTAAAGGAAAAACGAAGGCATGGGTCAATATCATGTATGGCTGCGATAAGTTTTGTACATACTGCATCGTACCGTACACAAGAGGGAAAGAAAGAAGCCGCAGGCCTGCAGATATCATACAGGAAGTCCGTCATTTAGCGGCACAGGGTTACAAGGAAATAACCCTGCTTGGACAGAATGTGAATGCTTATGGTAAAGATTTTACGGATATCGAATACCGTTTCGGTGATTTGATGGATGAAATCCGCAAAATCGATATTCCGCGTATTCGTTTTACGACAAGCCATCCACGTGATTTCGATGATCACTTGATTGAAGTATTGGCTAAGGGCGGTAATCTCGTTGACCATATCCATCTTCCAGTTCAATCGGGAAGTACGGAAACACTTAAAATCATGGCCCGTAAATATACACGTGAACAATATTTAGAGCTAGTAAAAAAAATCAAGGAAGCTATCCCAGGTGCATCGCTAACCACTGACATCATTGTAGGTTATCCGAATGAAACGGAAGAGCACTTTGAAGAAACGATGTCTTTATACCGTGAAGTTGGTTTCGATGCGGCATATACTTACATCTATTCACCACGTGAGGGAACACCGGCTGCGAAAATGCAGGATAATGTACCGATGGAAGTGAAAAAGGAACGTCTGCAGCGCTTGAACTCCCTTGTCAATGAAACGTGTGCATTGAAAATGAAGGAGTATGATGGGCAGATTGTTGAAGTGCTCGTTGAAGGCGAAAGCAAGAAGAATGCGGAAGTATTAGCAGGTTATACAACGAAAAATAAGCTCGTGAACTTCAAAGGACCAAAATCCGCTATTGGCCAAATCGTAAAAGTGAAAATCACCGGAACGAAAACATGGTCACTGAATGGGGATATGGTTGAAGAAGCAACGGCGATTGAGGTGGAGTAATATGACGAAATATACTAAAGATGACATTCTGAACAAAGCTGCCGAGCTTGCTGAAATGATCGCAAGCACGGAAGAAGTCGATTTCTTTAAACGGGCAGAAGCTCACATCAATGAAAACCAAAAAATCCGTGAAATGATCGCCAGCATCAAGAGCTTACAAAAACAGGCTGTAAACTTCCAGCATTACGGCAAAGAGAAAGCATACAGTCAAGTTCAGGCCAAAATCGATGCACTGGAAAAACAATTGGATGAACTTCCGATCGTGCAAGAATTCAAACAATCCCAAGTGGATGTAAATGACCTTTTACAAATGGTTTCATCACAGGTATCGAATAAGGTGACGGACCTGATTATTGAATCGACCGAAGGAGACGTCCTTCGCGGTGAGACAGGTTCAAAGGTACAAGCAGGCGGCGGAAGCTGTTCATGAATAAAAAAAAGCCCTTCTGATTTCAGAAGGGCTTTTTTTAGATTCAGAAATCCTTATACAGTGCCCATTCGTGACACATATCCCAAAACATGCGCATAAAATAACCTAGGTTTAAAACATTACAGCAGTTTTCAAACAATTAAAATTCTACGCACACTAGACTTTTACCACGCATAGGATGAATGGAAACTGTATGAGGAGGGTTCGCTAGCATGTCACAATATAGAGAGATAATTACTAAAGCGGTGGTGGCAAAAGGACGCAAATTCACAAAGTCCTCTCACACCATTTGCCCGGCTCATCATCCTTCTAGCATTCTAGGTTGTTGGATCATCAACCATAAATACGATGCAAAGAAAGTCGGCAAAAAGGTAGAAATTCACGGCAGCTACGAAATCAACGTCTGGTATTCCTATAACCAAAATTCGAAGACGGAAGTTGTAACTGAAAAAGTGCAATATACCGACGTTATTTCGCTGAAATACCGTGATCCCGATTGTCTTGATGACCATGAAATCGTTGCAAAAGCTGTCCAACAGCCGAATTGTTTAGAAGCTTGCATCTCCCCATGTGGACAAAAAATCATTGTCCATGTGGAAAGGGAATTCTTTGTGGAAGTCGTCGGCGAAACGAAAATTTGTGTCGCTGTAAGTCCAGATGGCCGCTGTGAGGATGACTGGGGCTCTGATTTCGATGATGAGGATTTCGAAGATTTAGATCCGGATTTCCTTGATGAATTCGAAGACGAATAGAATATAGAAATTAATACCGGATGACATTCCCTTCATCCGGTTTTATTTAATTTGAAGCGGGACAAGTCCCTTGCAGGCCTGGAAATGAGAAAAAAATAGGAATGAAATGTTACTATATCCCTGAGTATGGCTTGCAGATACAGCCAGCTACACTTTAAAGGATAATTGATTTACCATGCAATTTCGAATACAGGCAATGTTGCTTTCCCATATGTTATAATGAAGGACATAAATGTGTAATAGATTATAGTTTGGAAAGGTTTTGAAGGAATGGCTGGATATACTCCGATGATACAGCAATATTTAAAAATTAAGGCAGAGTATCAGGATGCCTTTTTATTTTTTCGTTTAGGCGATTTTTATGAAATGTTTTTTGACGATGCGCTGAATGCATCTCAAGAGCTCGAAATCACATTAACAAGCCGAGAAGGCGGTAGTGAAGAGCGAATTCCGATGTGCGGCATTCCGTATCACTCGGCTGCTAATTATATTGATATATTGATAGAAAAAGGTTTTAAAGTAGCTATTTGTGAACAAACCGAAGATCCGAAGCAAGCCAAAGGAGTTGTACGCAGGGAAGTTGTCCAGCTGATTACTCCGGGAACGAAAATGGATAGTAAGGGTCTTCGTGAAAAGGAAAATAATTATATTGCCACGATCACTTATTTCTCGGATGGTCAGTTTGGCTTTGGATACAATGATTTATCGACAGGGGAAAATAAGGTCACTCTAATTGAGAGTTTCGAGGAAGTTCTGAATGAATTTGCCATCCTTGGTGCGAGTGAAGTGGTCATTGCCGAGGATTTCAATGAAGAATGGAAAAAAAAGCTGCAAGAACGGGGCGCTGCCGCTCTATCCCTAGAGAATAATTTGGATCAAAGCGAGTCATTCGTTGCACTGCTTCATCTGTTAAAAGACCAGAAACTGGCGACAACGACTTCACGTTTATTGAATTATCTATACCGTACCCAAAAGCGCAGCCTGGATCATTTACAGCCAGTGCTTGCATATGAAACATCTCAATATATGAAAATTGATTATTATAGCAAACGTAATTTGGAATTAACTGAAACCATTCGTTCCAAAGGTAAAAAAGGCTCATTATTATGGCTGCTTGATGAAACGAAAACAGCCATGGGCGGAAGAATGTTGAAACAATGGATTGATAGACCGCTCATTAATAAAAAACAGATCGAGCGGAGACAAAGCCTTGTTGAAACCCTAAAAAATCAATACTTCGAACGGCAGGACTTACGTGAACGCCTGAAGGAAGTGTACGACTTGGAGCGACTTGCCGGAAGGGTGGCCTTCGGGAATGTAAACGCTCGGGACTTGATTCAACTGAAACGTTCATTGCAACAGGTGCCGATCATTCGTGAAATCGTTAAGTCAATGGCTTCAAATCACGATATTTCAATTCTGGCCGATAAATTGGATCCTTGCGAAGAAGTGACGGATTTGCTTGAAACGGCACTTGTAGAAAACCCTCCATTGTCCGTGAAGGAAGGAAATATCATTCAGGACGGTTTCCATAAGGAGCTGGATACATACAGGGATGCCAGCAGAAACGGGAAAACTTGGATTGCACAGCTTGAACGGGAAGAGCGGGAACGCACAGGAATCAAATCATTGAAAATCGGATATAATCGTGTTTTTGGCTATTATATTGAAGTCACACGAGCCAATTTGCATCTTCTTGAAGAAGGCCGTTATGAACGGAAGCAAACTTTAACGAATGCCGAACGTTATATCACACCTGAGTTGAAAGAGAAGGAAGCTTTGATTTTACAAGCAGAAGAAAAAAGCATCAGTTTGGAATATGACCTATTCCTCAATCTTCGTGAAGAGGTCAAAAGCTATATCCCGCGCTTACAGGATTTAGCGAAAGGTGTCAGTGAACTGGATGTCTTGCAGTGCTTTGCGACGATTAGCGAAGAACGCCATTATGTGAAGCCTGTCTTTTCTGATGATCGAAGAATCGTACTGAAGGAAGGCCGGCATCCAGTGGTCGAGAAAGTCCTTCAATCACAGGAGTATGTCCCTAATGACTGCTTCATGGATGGAGACCGGGAGTTACTCTTGATTACAGGGCCTAATATGTCGGGTAAAAGTACCTATATGCGTCAGATAGCGCTAACATCGATTTTAGCGCAAATTGGATGCTTCGTATCCGCAAGTATAGCTGAATTGCCTATTTTTGATAAGGTATTCACTAGGATCGGCGCGGCAGATGATTTGATTTCCGGTCAAAGTACATTCATGGTCGAGATGCTTGAAGCAAGAAATGCCATCATGAATGCGACAGAAAACAGTTTAATATTATTTGATGAGATAGGGCGGGGAACATCAACTTACGATGGGATGGCGCTTGCCCAGGCCATCATTGAATATATTCATGAGGAAATTGGGGCAAAAACTCTCTTTTCGACTCATTATCACGAATTGACAGTGCTGGCAGCGGAACTGCCAAAATTGAAAAATATCCATGTCAGTGCCATTGAGCAAAATGGAAATGTCGTTTTCCTTCATAAAATTAAAGAAGGTCCAGCAGATAAAAGCTATGGAATTCACGTGGCAAAGCTAGCTGATTTACCGGAGCAGTTAATAGATCGGGCGGCCGCAATTTTAGCGCAGCTGGAAAATGAAAATGGACTGGCAAAGGAGATGCCTGAACAGCCTGCTGCTTCTGTAAAAGCACCTATTGCTGAAGTAGCCCCGGTAACATCCGTCAATGAGGCACAGCTTTCCTTCTTTGGGGAAGAGGCTCCTAAAGGAAAAATGAATTCCTCGCCTAAGGAAAAAAAGGTGCTTGATGACATAAAATCACTGGATATTCTTGAAATGACGCCACTTGAGGCGATGAATACCCTTTATAAATTACAAAAGAAACTTAAATGAGATAATAAAGCGAGGCGATAAAAATGGGGAAAATCATACAGCTCGACGAGGCTTTATCTAATAAAATCGCAGCTGGCGAAGTTGTTGAACGCCCAGCCTCAGTGGTTAAGGAACTTGTGGAAAACGCAATAGATGCAAACAGTACCATTATAGAGATTGAATTGGTGGAGGCTGGACTTGGTTCCATTAGGATCGTGGATAATGGCGATGGGATTTTGGCTGATGACATAGAAGCGGCATTTAAACGTCACGCCACAAGTAAAATAAAAGATGAAAATGACCTCTTCCGAATCCGAACACTCGGCTTCCGCGGTGAAGCAATGCCCAGTATTGCTTCAGTTTCCCGTTTTGAAATGAAAAGCAGCACTGGCGAAGGTGTAGGAACGCGCATACTTCTTGAAGGCGGCATGGTTAAGGAACTTGAGGCTTCATCCAGCCGTAAAGGAACGGATATCCTTGTTTCCGACTTGTTTTACAATACTCCTGCAAGGTTGAAATATATGAAAACCATTCATACCGAGCTAGGAAATATTACGGATGTGGCTAACAGGCTCGCACTTTCGCACCCGGATGTTTCTATACGGTTAACACACAATGAGAAGCGTATTCTGCATACGAATGGTAACGGCGATGTCAGGCAGGTGCTAGCCGCAATTTATGGGACGAATATTGCCAAAAAGATGATTCCGGTTCAGGCAAGCTCATTGGACTTCAAATTATCCGGATATATCGTCATGCCCGAAGTCACACGGGCTTCAAGAAATTATATTTCAACCATGATAAACGGCCGCTTCATTAAAAACTATGCGCTCGTGAAAGCAATCCTGGATGGTTACCATACACTTCTACCAATTGGGCGTTTTCCAATTGCTTTGTTGAATATTGAAATGGACCCGATTCTTGTCGATGTCAATGTACATCCGTCCAAAATGGAGGTAAGGCTCAGCAAGGAACAGGAATTGTTCAGTCTTGTATCGGAAACGATCAAATCTTCGTTTAAAAAGATGTCTCTAATTCCAAGTGGATATACACCTGCAGCAAAGCCGGAACAGGTGAAAAGTGAACAAACTACGCTGGAATTGGACCATGTTGTGGAAAGCGGCAAGCGGGTTCTTGAAGAAGCCAAGAAAGAAGCTTCACTCTTGAAGGATACCTTGATTCGTGAAAAGCAGGAACAAAAGAGTTATGTGGATCATAATGAAGATTTCGACTTTGAACCAGTAAAGGAAATAATCTATAGCAATGAACAGCAGCAAATGGAAGATGTCTATGTACCGGTCTTACAAGATGATGAAAGCAAACCATATTTCGAGTCAGCCGAAAAGTATACAACCTACACTGTCGAACAAGAGGAAGAAATCGAAGCGAATGAACCTGCTAACCGCATCCCTCCCATGTACCCGATTGGGCAAATGCATGGAACATATATTTTCGCCCAAAACGAAAAAGGTTTATATATCATAGACCAACATGCTGCCCAGGAACGGATCAAATACGAGTATTTTAAAGAGAAGGTCGGACGTGTTGAAAACGAGCTACAAGACATGCTGGTTCCCATCACCCTTGAATTTTCAACAGACCAATGTATCCGGATAAATGAATATCGGCATGAGTTGGAAAAAGTCGGCGTCTATTTAGAGGAGTTTGGCTACAACGCCTATATTGTCCGATCGCATCCACAATGGTTCCCTAAAGGAATTGAACAGGAAATCCTTGAAGAAATGATTGAACAATTGCTCTCGATGAAAAAGGTCGACATCAAAAAATTGCGCGAAGAAGCAGCTATCATGATGAGCTGTAAAGCCTCCATAAAGGCAAACCGTCATCTGCGCAATGATGAAATCCAAGCACTATTGGATGAACTAAGGCGCACAACCGATCCCTTCACATGCCCTCATGGAAGACCTATCATCATCTCTTATTCCATTTATGAAATGGAGAAAATGTTCAAGCGGATCATGTAATTAAAAGCAATGGAGGACCCTTATGTAATAGGGTCCTTCATTGCTTTTTTAGTTAAATGACCACATTTATTGGTCCAAGGACTTTTATCCTGGGGCTTTTGAAAAGTTTTCAGCTGAAGAGTCCTGTATATTATGTGTAACATGACTTTATGTATCTAGGGTTATAGAAACTTTTGAATGTCCTAATCTTTCTGATCCCACTTTAGCATTTTCTCCGATCTCCAACATTATAGTTGCATGTGTATGGCGTAAATCGTGAAATCGTCTGAGAACAAGCTGGGTAAACCAGTCATTAAAGAAATTTAAGAGTGAGCTAATGCCTGCTCTTTTTTATTAGAAGGGTATGTTAAGAATGTTGTTGATTTCCTTGATGAACTAACGGGGCAGGTTAGTGGTAGAAGAAGGTAATCAGGTGTTAAGTAGAGAATAAGGTAGCAATAAATATAAAATTAAATAACTGAGGCGAAAAGGATGGCACATAATGGGATAGTTTTAGTAGTTAGTGTATCAATATTCAGAGATGATGAAGTCTTAATAATTAGAGAAAATAAACCAACTGCTATTGATAAGTGGAACTTTCCGAGTGGACGCATTGAATATGGTGAAGACATTCTCTATTCAGCTCGTAGGGAGGTAAAAGAGGAAACTGGCTTTGATGTAAAACTTAATGGTACAACGGGTGTATATAATTTTATCAGTAGTACAAACAATCAAGTTATTCTATTTCATTTTACTGGTGAGGTTAATGGTGGTTCATTAAATCTTGAAGAAGATGAAATTTTAGACAGTAGATGGATTAAGGTGAATGACCTTGTGAAATTTGATAATGAAGAACTACGTGAACCAAGGGTACTAAAGCAAATAATAGATAACTTATTAAAAGAGAGGGTACATTCAATTAGTATTTATAATGAACAACTAGATAAATAATTTTTATTAAGCTAACAGCTTCTTTATCAGGAGCTGATCAGCAGCTCCTTTTCTTATGGCACTAAAGGGGCAGCATTCCTGTATTAACTGAAATACTAAAAAGATTGTGAAGAAATCTACTTAAACTAACGGGTGCTTTACTTCATTAAGAAATAGTAAAATGGAAGAGGTTTTGTATGAGAATTAATGAGAATGAGAAAAAGAATTTATGGAAATCTTTAATAAATAATGGGTTCTTGAGTGCCCTTTTTGTTATGTTAATAGGAATTATAGTTTTGATTTATGTACTAATCTAATTTACTTGTTCAACGTGTGGCTTTACTTCAATATAGAGTAAAGCCTTTTTCTTATTCAATGAGCAAATCTCTTCTATTAAACAAAACCAGCTAAGTTTGTGATTTAATACACTTAAACTAACGGGTGCGTTTCTTTAAAAAGGAATGCTCTTTTCGTATCCAATTAAAAGGAAGTAAATGTTATTATTATATTAAAGATGGTTGCTCTTCTATTATAGGTGGAGAAAGCTTTAATACGATATATACTACAATATTAACTTTGGAGGCACACCACTGCAATAAGACTTATAACGAAATTAAGTTCTTGATATATCCCGTAAAGGACATATTATGAAACAGTGCTTTAATAAAGGAGTTGTATAAAATGAATGAAAATAAAGGTACAGAAATAAAACGCTTTTCAAAAGCAGAAAACATTCTACCTCAGATCAATAGTAAAACTAAGCTAGGCGACTTACGAAAAATCGCGAAGGACATTAAAAAAGATCACGAACTAGCTATGGAACTTTGGTCAACCGAAGAGTTTTTGCCCAGACTATTAGCAATCTTAATTATGGACAAAAAACTTCTTTCACAAGATGTGCTAAATAAGCTTGATAAGGATATGCAGACTCACACTTTTGATGAGCGAAATAACTTAATGGATTGGTTAATGGCTAATCAGCTCACCAAAGACAAGAAGAAAATTGCATTGATGGAGTCATGGGAAAATAGTCCTTCTGCTCTTCAAAGGCGAGCTTTCTGGTATTATCAAGGGCGATTGAGATGGACTGGACAAACACCGCCTGATAACACCGCATACTTGCTATCTGCATTAGAAGCTAATATTACGCAGGAAGAACCGGAAGTTCAATGGGCTATGAATTTCACCGCAGGCTGGATAGGCGTTTATGATGAAAAGAATCGTGCACGTTGTATTAAACTTGGTGAGAAAACGGGTCTTTACAAAGATGAAATAGTAGCAAAAGGATGTACTCCCAGCTATTTGCCGGAGTTCATTACAATTGAAGTTAACAAACGACATAATAATTAGTTATCTCTGAAAAATTTATTAGGGTTTAATGCAAAAAATAAAGGAATTCAAAGCCTCAATATGAAAATTGTAATAGGCTTGGACGATCAGAGCTGTCTTTTAGGCAGCTTTTTCTTTATGGAACTAACGGGGCTGTTCCAAAAATCGATAATTGATCGATTTTTGGAGCAGCCTCTTTTTTGTAACGGTAGTTATTTTATCTTTTCATTCTTACATAGGAAGAGTGCTATTTAAACTAGCGCTGGAGTTAGTACAAATAAAATATGATTTGTTTCATCACTCTTGTTCAAAAATCGATGTTTAATATTGGGTGGAATACGCACTACATCCCCTTCATCTAAAAAATATTCAGTGCCTTCCAATTCAACATACGATTGACCTTTCATGACTACAGCAATTTCTTCTTTGTCGTCGTGTGAATAGTGGCTTTCCGTAGTGATTGCGTGTGCATTTAAATCCATCATTAAGAGTTCGATACGTGCTTTCATGAAATCTGGCGTTAACACATCATAGACAATATGGTCGTTATTTTCACGATACACCTTCTTCCGATCTTTTTTTCTAGAAATGAGTGAATCGGTATCAATATCGTTAATGAAAAGCGTAAACAATGGTACATTTAATGCTTTTGCAATCAATTCTAGTACACTTAGCGAAGGGTTTGCTTGTCCTCTTTCAATTTGGCTAATAAGCGAAGTGCTGATTCCTGCATAATCGGCAAATTCACGAATTGTCATATCGTTTTTCTTACGATAACTTAATACTGTTTGACCAAGGCGATAATTAATCATGGTAAAGACTCCTTTCCACAATAATGTATATTTCATTCCTTTTGTGCTGACATACTGAACATAAGTAATTAGTACTTTCTTAAATTACATAAAAATTTTATACTTACGTTTGTACATTATATTATATAAATTTCAATATTATAAACAAGGAATCGGAGGATATAAAATTGCAATCATCAATTATTTCTTATGTAATTTTATTTTTTGGCGTATTTGCATTATCAACTTCAGCAATCTTTGTAAAGTTAGCAGATGCACCTGCGACAATCACGGCGTTCTATCGGCTGTTTTTTGCAACAATAATGCTTTTGCCATTTTTATTAATAAATAAAAGGAATCGACATGAATTATATTCATTGTCAAAAAAACAATGGGGACTCGGACTATTATCAGGCTTATTTTTAGCAGTTCATTATGTATTATGGTTTGAATCATTAAATTACACTTCTGTAGCAAGTTCGACGGTTATCGTTACATTGCAGCCACTTTTTTCGATGGTCGGTGGATATTTTCTATTTAAAGAGAGATTCAGTAAAGGTGCTGTAATAGGTTGTCTTGTAGCGATTGCCGGAAGTATCGTTATTGGATGGCAAGATTTTCAAATTAGTGGACAAGCTTTATTTGGTGATATACTAGCCTTTATTGCAGCGGGGGTTATTACAGCCTATTTCTTTGTAGGCCAGCATGTTCGTAAAAAGCTATCTCTTATTCCATATTCAGTTATCGGTTATGCCAGCAGTGCACTATTTTTGTGTATTTTTGCGTTCAGCCAGCAAACTTCTTTCGTTGATTATTCCACACAAACATGGTTGTCCTTTATTGGATTAGCGTTTATTGCAACGATATTAGGGCAAACGATTTTTAATTGGCTGTTGAAATGGCTAAGTACTTCAGTTATTTCAATGAGCATATTAGGAGAGACGATTGGAACCTGTATACTCGCTTATTTTATTTTGGATGAGGTTATTTCTTTACAACAAGGTATGGGTATCGCACTCATCTTAATCGGTTTAGCATTATTTTTACTACAGCAAAGAAATAACGAATAAATAATAGAGATTAATTGGCGGTACGAGAAAGAATAGATTTAATTGAAGAACAATTATAAGAAGAATATCTTTTAAAATGACTTCCTTGTTCAATTAAAGGCGCGATTCTTGAAGAAGTTTCGCTTTTCTTAATGAACTAACACGGTGCGTTAGCTGAAGATCGGAGCTGCCTTTAAGGCAGCTTTTTCTTTATGCAACTATCGGGGCAGGATAGTTCAACAAGGGAAATGGTTATTTGTGGTAAAGTATAAAAGGATAGTTGTTTAATTTATAGGGGGTTGTTTTAAGTGCAAGAAAACAAAGAAACTCCTGAACGAAAAAGAGAGAGATTAAGACAAGAAGAATTAAAAAGAAATCCGACTGGTAGTTTGAATGATGCTTTTAATAAAGCAAACAGTGGCGGTCTTGCTGATTTAGTAGGAAGTTTAGGTTGGAAAGGTACGGGAATTCTCATTCTTGTAATCATTATTGGCTTTATTTTTGTATCACTTTTCTTCAAGTAACGGATGCGTTAGCTGAAGATCGGGGCTGTCTTTAAGGCAGCTCTTTTCTTATGGAACTAAAGGGGCAGGATAGTTCAATAAGAAAAGGGAATTTTTTCTTGAGGTATAAAGGACGATTTTTGGTAAGATGTCTTTATGGAGAAGGGATATTACAATGAAAATTTTAAAAAATAGAATAAAGCCTTTGTTTATTCCAGCGTTACTTTTATGGATAACAGCAGGAATTATCCACTTTGTTTCCACCTTGCATTACGGTGTTTACAATGATTATCGGTCTATGGCATATATCTTCATAGTCATTGGATTGTCTTTAACATTAATTGAACGGTATTTACTAGAAAAGGCAACAAAAAAGGAACTAATTGGGCTAGGTTTGACATTTCTACTAATCATTTCATCTCAATTGTGGGTTATATATTTTTTGTAATTGAACAAACGGATGCTTTACCTCAATATCAGGAGCCAATTAGCTGCTCTTTTTTTTATGGACTAAAGAGGCAGAATAATTGAGGATGTATTTTAGAGGAATATAATTGGAGTAATTATGAAGATAAAAAGAGGATACAAAAGATGAAAAAGAAAGGCAAAGAAGGTTTTTTCAAAAGCATAATTAATGAAATTCGTGATTCCATCTTATCTGAATTGGTTTTTAACATCTTAACTCTTATTCCAAGAATGATAATTCGTTTAGTAAAGAGTTTATTTTAATTGATTAAGTCGGAAGTACTTCTTAATGAACTAACGGGTGCGTTAGCTGAAAGATCTGAGCTGTCTTTAAGGCAGCTTTTTCTTATGGTACTAACGGGGCAGGTTAGTTCATTAAAGAAATGTACATTGGCATATTTTCCTTACATAAGTAAGGAAGGATTTCTGTTAGGATGATTATCGGAACGTAATTATATGTTGAATATAGGAACGAGGATAATGTATGAATGAAACAAAAGAAGTTTTGCCATTAAGGAAATCTTATTGGAGTATTTTATCACTGGTTTGTGTTTTATTAGGAATTCTATTCTGGTTTATATTCTTTTTGGTTCCTAGTCAAAATATAGGTCTTGACCAAGGGATTCCTATTTGGGCTTGGACTTTTATTATGAATCCAATTGGTATCATCTTGGCTAGGATAGGTTCAAAATACAATAATAAATTTTCTTTGTTTGGGATTGCAGGGAATCTATTTATGACATTTAGCATATTTTTTGCTTGGTATATTGGTTATCTAGTTGAATGGCTGTCCTCCCTTATTCATTAAAAATTTTCTAATTAGAGTTAAACCATAATGGTTTGGAAAAAACGTATAAAAGAAAGGAATTTTAAGCTAGGTGGGATTAGAGTGGTTAAAGACTTTTTTGGTTCTATATTTGCAACTATATTTGGTATTATCGCAACCTGGACTGGTTTGATCTATACGACTCGTTATCGGTTTGATAATAGAAAATTTTTTGAACACATCAAATATATAACGCCCTTACCTCTAACATTTAATTATTGGCTTCTTAAAGTTTTATTTATTTTTGGAGGATTAATGTGTGTTGTTTTGGGTCTATACGAAATTCTTTAAGGTATTCCTTAATGAACTAACGGGGGCGTTATCTGTAGATCGGTGCTGTCTTTAAGGCAGCTTTTTCTTTATGCAACTAACGGGGCAGGATAGTTGAACAAGAAAATGTGATAAAATATGTAAGTAACTTATTTACTTTAAAGGGTGAAAACATGGAGAATATCTTAAAACAACTATCTGATATTAAAAAGGAATTGGAAAAGCCGTTTCCATATAGAGATATGGACAAAATACAAGAAGATTTTCGAACAGAGTTTTGTAATTTATCAGTTGAAGAGGACTGTCTAACAGGTGATTTTAATACTTACTGTATGAATATAGCAGGAACTCTAAGTTATATTTTAGTAGGTAAATTGAATGAAATCCCTCAAGGTCAGATTGAAATGATACATCTTTCCTTCTTTGATTTATTTAAAAAGTATAGATTTTTTGAAGACAAAATAGGGAACTTTAACGATTTTTCACAAGAATATAAAAACTATGAAGAGACAAGGGAATTATTATTACAGTTGCTATGTAAATAAACATTCCTTATTAAGCTAAAGGGTGCGTTAGCTGAAGATCGAAGCTGTCTTTATGGCTGGAACTAACCGTGCGTTCGTATTATAAGGTTAGCCAGTTTTTACTGGTTGGCCTTTTTTAAATAGAACCGTTATATAATTAGCCAGGGGAGGACGTACGGGTGCGTGGGGCTTGATCCCGTGAACTAAACTGTCCGCCCCCTACTTGTAGAAACAAGTTTGAGGCTGGTTGGGATGCAGATCTCACGTAGTGGTTTTTTATCTCTGAAACCACTCGTATGCCGCAATGGCAGCTGACAATCTGGATCCTTTTTAAAATCTGAATTAGGAACAGGGAAGCTGCCACTTTGTATGAACTTTGTTTCCTTCGAATGTAAGTAAGCTTTGATAATAATGTTCAACTTCCAACACCTCAATGACACATTAAACGAAATTATTTTATTCTTCCTTATCGAAAATATAATCTAGGTTACCCCTCTATTTTATTAATTAGTTCCTCCTCTTCACTCAACAAATTTATAAATTTTTCTAAGGATGCAGGTACATACTTATCTTTTCGATAAATGAAAACTGTCCTAACTTTTCCATTCGGAATTGAGTGTTGTCGAATGATTCCTTCTTGTACCTGTTTTGAAACAACACTTTGCGGAAGCATACTTATACCTAGACCAGCTGCTACACAACCGATGATCCCATCTATAGTGCCAAATTCCATTATCTTATTGGGTATCATCTTCTCTTGTTGTAGCCATAGTTCAAACTTTTCCCGATAAGCACATCCTGCATGAAATACAAGCAGCGTCCTTGTTTGAATATCTTTGATAGAAGATATAGGAGGATGAACTGTATCTGTAATGAGCATTAGTTCTTCTTCGAATACTTCTTTCTGAATGAGATCTGGATGATTAATGGGTCCAGCCACAAATGCTCCATCAAGTTCATTCTGAAGGACTGCTTGAATATTTTGTTCAGTGGAGCCTGTTTTTAAAGTTAAATCAACCTCTGGAAAATCTTTGTGATACTTTGAAAACAAGACTGGTAAGCGAACTGCTGCGGTTGTTTCCATTGAACCAATAATTAACGGACCTCTGGGTGTTTGATCATCATTCATCATATTTTTGGTCTCTTCTATAAGATCGAATATTTTTTCTGTATATGTTAGCAACATGCTTCCTTTGTCAGTTAATGCAGTGCCACGATTATGTCTATAAAAAAGAGTTGTTTGAAGATCCGATTCCAACTGCTGTATTTTCATCGTGATATTTGACTGTGCATATTGAAGTTCTCTTGCTGCTTGAGAAATGCTTCCCATCTTAGCAACACTGTGGAAAATTTTTAATGAGTGCAAATCCAAAATAATCTCTCCTTAGTTGATATATCTTTTAGCCATCATTATGAGTGATACCAAATATCGATTTTAAGTATTATACCATATAGCAAAAAGAAGATATGCTTATAATATCCTACATTTCAGTTGGACACTCTAAAATCATTATTTATTTTGAGGGGAGATACAAGATGCCATTATTACGTTTTGATTTAGTAGAAGGAAGAAACGAAGAAACTTTAAAGAAATTATTGGATTCGGCTCACCATGCGATGGTGGAAGCTTTCCAAGTGCCTGAAAGTGACCGTTATCAAATAGTTCATCAGCACCCGCCGCATGAGCTAATAATCGAGGATACCGGACTGGGGTTTAAAAGAAGCAGAGACCTAGTAATCATTAGTATTGTAAGTAAAAAAAGAACTGTAAAACAGAAAGAAACCTTATACTCACTTCTTGCTCATAAACTTGAATCGGACTGTGGGATTTCTCCACAGGACTTGATGGTTTCTATAACAGAAAACAGCGATGCTGACTGGAGTTTTGGACGAGGGGAAGCACAGTTTCTAACAGGTTCATTATAGTTAATTGGAGGAGAATCTTTGAAGAATCAAACTTATCATTTTTTAATAGGGGGAATATTTTCTTTAATCATTGCTATGGGGATTGGAAGATTTGCATATACTCCCATTCTTCCTCTTATGCAAAAAGAACTTTCTTTATCAAATACAGCTGCTGGTTATATAGCAACCAGTAATTACGCAGGATATTTGCTTGGAGCAATTTTAGCAAGTGCCATTCCTTTTAAGAAGTATAGAACCATTTTGTTAAGAATAAGTCTAATCATCAGTATCTTAACCACTGCCCTAATGGGTCTCACATACTCTAATTCACTTTGGAATGGACTTCGCTTTCTCTCAGGATTTGCCAGTGCTTTTGTATTGGTCTTAGCCTCCGGTATCGTGTTAGATAAACTTGCAACTATAAGAAAAACCAGTTGGTCGGGGATGTTTTATGGGGGAGTAGGTTTGGGAATCTTTTTATCAAGTCTAATGATTCCGAGTTTAAACCATTTATTTCGGTGGGAAGGAACATGGATAGGACTAGCTATTGTGAGTGGAATTCTTGCTATCTTTGTATGGATCTGGCTCGATGAAACCCCCAACGTCGTCGAGAAGAAAAATAAACGAGATATGATTGGAAAAGTGCCCCCCTCTAAATGGCTTATATGGTTGATTATTGCGTATGGTTTAGAAGGATTGGGTTACATTGTTACAGGAACGTTTATCGTAGCTATCGCTGAAAAGACCTCATCCTTTCATAATGGTGCCACCTTAGTTTGGATGATGGTGGGATTGGCTGCGATTCCATCCTGTCTTATCTGGTCTTTACTAGCTAAAAAATGGGGATTCATTAAATCTTTAGTGCTTGCAATGGCTCTGCAATCCTTCGGTATTGCGATGCCAGCCTTTTGGATGTCAAAAACTAGTTTTGTCATTAGTGCTTTATTATTTGGAGCCACCTTTATGGGTATCACCACCCTGGCTACAACATTGGGACGAGAAATGAATCCATCTGATAGCAGTCGGACTATTGGCATTCTCTCTGCTATTTATGCTATTGGACAGTTGATAGGACCAGCCCTTGCTGGAGTCTTATCATCATTCACACATGATTTTAATGCTGCTTTTATTGGCGCAGCGTGTGTTGTCTTCTTTGGGGCAATTTTGCTTTCAAGTGGGATTCATTTCGAGATCAACCCTAACGTTCATCCATACAATATAAAAAAAACAGAAGAGAATTAATTAGGATTAATATACAAAATTGGGGGAGTCATTGATGTTAAATAATGAAATGATGAAGCATTTGAAGATTAAGAATCCTATTATACAAGCTCCTATGGCTGGCGGGATCACCACTTCGAATTTAGTGGCCGAGGTATCCAATGCTGGGGGACTTGGAATGATCGGAGCAGGCTATCAGACACCAATACAAACGAGAGAGCAGATTAGAGAAATCAGGCAGTTAACTTCAAACCCTTTTGGCATCAATCTATTCGTGCCAAACGAATTTAACGTAACGCCTGACGCAGTCCAGTCAGCTAACCAGCTTTTACACACCATTCGTAAGCAATTAAATTTAGAACAAACAGACAGCTTTGACATTCCTGAGTATAAAAAAATTTATGAAAGCTTCATTGAACAAGTTAAGGTTGTCATTGAAGAGAATGTATCTATTTGTTCCTTTACATTTGGGATTCCTCCTAAGGAAGTGATGGATGAATTAAAACAGCATAACATCACTCTTATAGGAACAGCTACAACGGTAAGGGAAGCAGTTGCAAATGAAAAAGCGGGAATGGATATGGTTGTTATGCAAGGCAGTGAAGCTGGCGGGCACCGCGGGAACTTTATTGATGGTCATCAGGAGAGCCTAGTAGGTTTAATGTCACTTATTCCGCAGGCTGTTGACAATGTAAGCATACCTGTTATTGCTGCGGGCGGAATTATGGATGGAAGAGGATTAATGGCTTCACTCTGCTTAGGAGCACAAGGTGTACAAATGGGCACAGCTTTCTTGACTTGTATAGAAAGTGGGGCACACAAGGTACATAAAGAAGCCATTTTGAATGCTGATGAAGACCAGACAACCTTTACCCGCGCCTTTTCTGGTAAATGGGCAAGAGGTATTAAAAACAAATTTATTGCAGATATGTCGGATCATGAATTGCTTGTACCCGATTTTCCTGTTCAAAACCTATTAACTCAAGAAATTAGAAAAACGTGCAGTGGACAGAATAATCAAGACTTCATGTCACTCTGGTCTGGCCAGAGCCCAAGATTAGCTAAAAATCAATCTGTTGTATCATTAATGAAAAATATTATTACAGAAGCAAAAAAAATAAATCTATTATGAGATGTTACGAGGTTAAAAGAATTCTGCTTTTCAAGCGGATCATGTAATTAAAAGCAATGGAGAACCCTTATGTAATGGGGTTCTCCATTGCTTTTTTAGTTAAATGACAACATTTATTGGTCCATACTCTTTTTTTCTAGAGCTCTTGAAAAGTTTTCTGCAGTGGAGTCCTGTATATCATGAGTAACTGAGTTAGTTCCTGTTTATAAAGTCAAGTAATAACTTGTGTGAATACTTTATATCACTATTTATTTCACTATCTTCTACAGAGCCTAAAATACGCAACGCTTTTCTTATTATGATTTCATCAGTTACAAACTCATCGGTAATTAATTCAACTAAATTTTGAGATGCGCTTTCTTGAATATATATATCTGAGTTAGTTTCAAGGAACATAATCAGTGTAGATGCGAGTTCTGTCAAATCTTTATAACTACTTACCCATATGCTTATACGATCTAAAATGTCCTCAGTATCTATACTTTTACACAACTCTTTTGCACGTTCAACGGATAACTCATATCCACCAATGTATTTGGACAAATTCTTTAAAAGTCTTAAAGATAACGGAAATTTTGTTCTCTTCAGTGTCAATAAATGTTATTTCTGGTTCATCTTTATTTTTTCTATAATCTAATACAAGCCACGTGTGTCCATCTCCGGAGATTGTTACAAAATCTTTTTCTTTAATTCCCCATTCATTAAGAGGGTATTTTGATTTATAAATTCCTTCATTCTCTTTAATTCCAAACAGAAAGTCTACAGCAATACGATCATCAGCGTAGGAATTTTTAAAACTCACTGGTAATGCCTTGTATTTTAAATATCGCCCATTTTGAATTTTTAATAGTTCAATATATTCTTTTGGGAGATTAATGTTTAAATTTATTTCAGCATCAAGGATATCTCCTGCTGTTAATTCATTTAGTTTTTTTCATCAAAATCCATATCTTCGAATTCTTCAAAAATAGATTCCAAGTATCGCACTCTCCTTTATTATTTTCACTTAAACATAATATAAATAATACTAGCAGCGACGTTGCGAGATATGTTTAACAGACACTAGTCAAGACTTTTAAAAGGATCTATATGGGCATTTAGCTAGTAAATCTCAATCTATTACAAAAGTCCCATTTGATAAATATGGTTTTCCTGAATTTAAGGAATATGCACAGGTAAGGTATAAGAGGAATATTGGAAATTTACTAGTAAAGCCCAAAATAGGCATTGTAATATTAATTTAGCATTGGCAGCGGAAGTAAATCCATCATTAAAGTATCTTATGAAAAATAGGAAATAATCCTTAAGGGCTTTGTTTGGCACCATCATCAACAAAGAGGGCTAATGCAATTATTCGATAAGTCAATTTGAGCTATTAATAGCAAAATTTCTTATCCTAAGCTTTTTTAGTGAAATAAGTATCATCGATTAATAGCGAGAATAATTTATAAACTTGCTATTGAGATTTATAAAAACGAGAGTAATAAACTTTAAAAAGGGGTCTATAAAGAATCTGTTAAGTGAATTCCTAATAATAGTGAAGAACATTTTTCCCGCGTTAGTAATAGGCAACGTAAGTACAAAAAGTATCCAATCTAAATAATTCCATTAGATAAAAAAGATGGGAAATAAGTTGTGAAGCATGGTAGAATTATAAAATGTGAGTAGAATGTCATAGGAGGAATGTATCGATGAAAAAATACTTAATGGTAGCAAGTGCATTATTTACCATTCTAAGTCTAATCCTGATTAACGGAGGCATGAACGTTTCAGCAAACGTTGGACTTGATTCAATGCAAGCAGCAAAGCCAATCAATGTAAATGCTGTTAACCATGCCATCCTTAATGGAAATGGAGATTATGAAGATTATTGGAAATTCACGTTGACTAAACCGGGACAAGTCACCTTTAACATGAATAACTATCCGGGATATGCATGGGAATTTGAAATCTTAGATGGTAGTGGAAATGAGTTTACAGGTGGAACAACTGATTACAGCAATAAAGCGATGGGTGTGTCGGCAAGGAAAGTAGGATTGCCTGCTGGTACTTATTATATACATATTGAAGATTATACTGATTCTATTAATAAAACATATTATTTTACTGTTAATTTTTCAGAAAATGCAAATGTGGAAAACGAATTCAACAACAGTTCGAGTGTAGCAAACCGAATTAATTTGAATACTCCTTATGTTGGTGAGATACAAAATTATAGCGATGAGGATTATTTTAGATTCACCCTCCCTGAAGATGGGGCAGTCACTCTCAATATGAGTCAAAAAGCTGATGTCGGATGGGAAGCGAGCATATTAAATAAAGAAGGGGAAGTGCTTAGTGAGCTGACGACTGAATATTCTTCAAACGTCACAAAACCGACAGAACGGTCGGTCGGGCTACCTAAAGGAGAGTATTTAATTCATATTGAAGATTATTTCGATTCAATTCACCAGCCCTATGCCTTTACCGTGAAGTTTGCAAAGTCAACTACCTATGAAAAAGAATTCAATAACAACGCCCAGCAGGCAAACAGTATTGGGTTGGGCAAAAACTATTACGGGCACCTCCAAAGTTACGGTGACGCCGATTATTTTACTTTTTTCCTATCAAAACCATCAAGTGTATCTCTAGAGGTGGGAAGGAAGCCATCTGTCAGTTGGAATATGAGCCTTTATAATTCAAACGGTGATGAAGTGGGATCGTTTCATACGAAGTATGACCAGTTTGCAAACGGTATAGAATCGAAGAGGTACTCTCTTCCGGCAGGGCGGTACTATATATCGGTGGACGATTATTCAGACGCTCTTAATTATAGATACCAACTGGCTGTAAAAGTCCCAACGCCGTCTATCAGCAGTAAGTCGGTACAAATAACAAATTATGTAGGCAAATCAGATAGCGTGAAAGTGAGTGCCCTGGCTAAAGGCGATGTAGTGAAGTTGTTCGATTCGAAAGGAAAGCTATTTGCTACATCTAAACCTGTTTCAGGTTCCTCTACAACTTTTAACATCAAACAATTAGGAAAAAATGCCGGCTTTATTTATGTGTCAAACATCCGGAGTGGTATGCTTGAGAGTTCAAGAGTAAAGGTATCGTTTAAAGCTGAACCGAAGACACCTAAGCCAAGCGTTTCCAACATTACGGTTAAGAATAATAAAGGAAAGTCAGATTCAGTAATAGTCAAAGGATTGAAAAAAAGCGATGTTGTAAAACTATATTCATCCTCCGGGAAGTATCTATCAAAAAAAACATCAACTTCTTCCTCTGCAACCATTACGGTTAAGCAGTTAGGTAAGGGCTCAGGATCAGTTTATGTAACCCTGACACGCCCTGGAATGAATGAAAGCGACAAAGTGAAAAAAACATTTAAAGCAGAATAGCATATTAGAAGAGTAGAGTGTATTATCAAAAAGGATTAGCGGCTTACAAAGCAAGGGGAGAAAATTTGGTATTAAAAATTTATATCATGGGGAATAAAGAAAAAGGGAGACACTCAAATAGGGAGTGTCTCTTTTTAGGCGATGAAGAAGATTGTTCAGAGCTGTATTCTTCATGAAATGTTAATGATATAAGGATATCGACTGAAAGCCTCTTAGGATACAAAGGGAATGGAGACAACCGCAAAAATGAAGTGAATAATCTGTTGCTGTATTAGGGAGAGCAATTTAGAATTTCTTATATTATAAGAAGAAACTCGATAGAATATATATAAAATGTATAATGACCAATTGTATCTAAGTGTGTATAGGAGTGATAATGCTCATAAACCATGCACCAAGATGTAAGTTATTGGAGTAAATGAATTCGGCTTTTTAAGCGGATCATGAAAAAGCAATGGAGAACCCTAATGTAATAGGTTTCTCCATTGCTTTTTTCGATTTATAGACGTCATCCATGACATGAAGGGGGAAAGGCCTTGATCAGGGTAAACGGCTTCCCAACGTTATCTTCAATAATAATATGGGGGATTTGGCTGGTAATGATAATTGTATGCCGGGGCAGTATACATTTGGTTACCATAGGAATTATTATATTGCGGATATTGCTGCATGTCTTCTTCGGCCGCTCGATGGCAGTTGGCTGGCGGACCGATGAATGTTGATGGCTGAACCGGTGCAATTGCTTTTTTCCATTGGTTTTCATCCATGCAATAAGTATGTGCCATAATATTTGCAGGCGTCAATTTCAAGATATCGGAACCGAGGATCACCTCAGGTGTTGGTGCATTAAAAATGGCGAGCAAATGAGTATTATCCGTATTAGCCACTTCATAATGCCACCAACCTTGTGGGACGTTGGCTACTTGACCGGGTTTAATGGGATAATTTTGTATTTGCTTTGTAAAAGGATTCAGTAATGAAACGGTTGCCGCTCCAGAAATGCAATACACGAGCTCTGCTGCATTTTGGTGATAATGCGGTTCTACGACATTGTCTGTACTAAGGTAAATATCTAATAATGAAACATTTTCGAGTGTGTTCAATTGTTTGATGCCTAATACATTTATATAGTTTTGATTGTCTTTTTTCATTAAATTGCTTTTATTAATATCGAAAAAGTATTGTGTGGATGGTGAAGTATAGTCCATATAGGAGACCATGAATTTATCATTCCTTTTTTTAAGACTTGATTTTTCAGGATATGTTAAATCTCATTTTAATGTGCAATAACCCAGTGGGTTATTTGCCTATGGAGCTAATAAGGAGTATTGAAGATACTGTCATTGAATGAATGATAGGCAGTGACTTCGTGTAACGAATAAGCCAAAAAACCGATGGTTATTAGAATAATATTATTTTTAAATATTTTAAAACCGAATCTACTAAACTGAATTTTTGATATAATCAAACTTTTGCTAAGCGTAATTTTCCCATTGCATGACTTTAAATTACAGTGATATAATGTTCTCTGTGATTTTAAAGTTTAACATAGGAAGTGGCTAAATTGTCGAACAATTCAAAAGAGAGTAAATTCGTCCCGTACGTCTCTGCATCTAAATCTCTACCGGAATTGACTGCAACTGCAATCATTCTAGGGATCATTCTTGCAATCGTATTCGGGGCGGCAAATGCATACTTAGGCCTACTTATTGGTTTAACTGTCTCTGCTTCAATACCCGCGGCGGTAATTTCAATGGCTATTTTAAGAGGGGTTTTTCGCAGGGATTCAATATTAGAAAACAATATTGTGCAAACGATGACCACGGCAGGTGAGGCTATTGGTGCCGGTGCTGTATTTACCATTCCAGCATTATTCATGTGGGACATGGACGTGAGTCAAGCATTCATCATTTTCGTTGTTTTAACTGGGGGATTTTTAGGGGTCTTCATGATGGTTCCCCTTCGCCAGCTTTTAATTGTAAGGGAACATG
Organism: Peribacillus frigoritolerans; assembly: GCF_040250305.1. Classification (NCBI taxonomy): domain Bacteria; kingdom Bacillati; phylum Bacillota; class Bacilli; order Caryophanales; family Bacillaceae; genus Peribacillus; species Peribacillus frigoritolerans. The sequence continues at coordinate 1,901,846 of NZ_CP158190.1, forward strand.
AAACATTACCTTATCCTGAAGGTACGGCATGTGCCGAGGTCCTAAAGTCAGGAGAAAAGGGTGGTACAAGCGCGAAACTAATCGGAGCCGGTTTGGTTATCGGCGGTGTGGTTAAAGGGCTTGGTGATGGGTTTAAGCTTTTCAAGACAGAGGTTGAAACAGGAATCACGAATTTTAAAAATGCGGTGGTTGGTCTTGATGCCTTTCCTTCCCTTTTGGGTGTAGGTTATATTATTGGACCTCGTGTTGCAGGACAAATGCTAGGTGGGGGTTTATTAGCCTGGGTTGTTCTAATACCGGCCATCAGCTTTTTTGGCGGAAGCAATGGAACAGCCATTTTCCCTTCTGATGTACCGATCGGTGAATTGGATGCATGGGGAATTTGGGATAATTATATACGCTACATTGGTGCTGGTGCCGTTGCAACTGGCGGATTGATCACATTGATCAAAACATTACCAATACTTTTCAGTTCAGTTTTCGATACTCTTAAAGGTGTAAAAGCCAATAAAGGGCAACTAAAATCAGGTTCGATCCGTACAGAACAAGACATACCGGCTAAATACGTTTGGCTGGGAACGATCATCGTTATTTTAATCATTGCTTTCACACCTATCACGGATGTAGGAATCATCGGTGCGATTGCAATTGCGATTTTTGGGTTTTTATTCGTGACAGTAGCTTCAAGGGTTGTTGGGATCGTCGGAAGTTCTTCTTCCCCAGTCTCAGGAATGACGATAGCTACACTATTGATTGTAGCGATTGTCTATAAAGCTACTGGTTTTACTGGTACGACGGGGATGGTAGCCGCTTTAACCGTCGCTGCGATCATTTGTACGGCACTTGCGGTTTCAGGTGATGTTTCTCAAGATCTAAAAACAGGATATATCGTCGGCGGAACACCATGGAAACAACAAGTTGCCATGATGATCGGTGTTGTTGCATCAGCTTCTGTCATTGGTTTTATCCTGGTTCTGATGGATAACGCATATACGATGGGATCTGCAGAACTGCCTGCACCTAAAGCGGCACTGATGAAAATACTTGCTGAAGGTGTTCTTGGAGGAGACTTACCTTGGACACTCATCTTTATCGGTGCGGCTATTTCGATCACATTAGAATTTTTCGGTCTAAATTCACTTGTTGTTGCTGTCGGCATATACTTGCCGGTTCATACTAGTGCCCCAATCATGATCGGTGGATTTATTCGTTTCTTCGTTGAGTTCTTCTCGAAAACAAAAGAAGCGCTTAAAGCACGGGTTGATAGAGGTGTATTATTTGCATCTGGTTTAATAGCGGGTGAATCATTGATTGGTGTACTTATTGCCATATTGATCGCAGCAGGTGTCCAAGTTCCGGCTGCGGCTAAATTAGCCAGCAATTTGCTACCTTTCCTACTATTCCTTGCTCTAGCTGGATTGCTATGGTTCGTATCCAGCAAAGGGAAAAAAGAAGATGCTTCGTAAACGCCAATCAAAAAAGAGGAACCTGTTAACCATGGTTCCCCTTTTGGAAAAACGCGTCACTATGGTACAAGAATCTTCGGAAGCAACTTTTTTAGTCATTCAAAGGACCAATTTTGTGGAACGAATTACAATTCGTTTCTTTAAACAACCATCAGTCCGTAAAATCAAGCTTGATAAGTTTGGGGCATATGCCATTAAACAGATGGAGTTCCAAAGAAATGTAAATCAGATTTCTGAAGCGATGAGTGAACATTTTGGAGAGGAAGCAGAACCAACCTTACCGAGGTTGATGAAATTCCTGGAAATTCTTGAGGTTCATGATTGGATCATATGGGATGATGAAGAAGAAAAATGAAAAAAAGCTGAAGCTCTTTTGGATGCTTCAGCTTTTTTCTGTTTTAAATTTGATAAAAATCAAAAATTTTCATAGTTTACGACATTCTAATAATCTGTATTTTTACGAAAATGAACTATGAGTATAATTATTTGTAATAACTTTATATACGTTGTATTCTTGTACTATTAGTCATGATTAATAAAAAAAAAAATTCATATTATGAAGAGCAGGTGGGTTATTATGGGAAGAGTACAAGGTAAAGTAGCATTAGTGACAGGTGGAGCTTCAGGTATAGGCTTATCCATATCCACACTAATGGCTAAAGAAGGTGCAAAAGTCGTGATTGCTGATTTTAACGAAACAGGAGCGAAAGAAGCGGCTGAAAACATTAAAAAACAAGGTGGGGAAGCGGCTGGAGTATTCTTGGATGCTGGACAAGCTGATTCCATCCAGGCAGCAGTCGACTTTACCATTGAACAATATGGAACGGTTACGGTACTTGTTAATAATGTGGGTTTAACTAACCTGCATAAAGATCTGGATGTCGTGAATTTAGATTTGGAAGAATGGGACCGACTTATGGATGTGAATTTAAAAAGTGTGTTATTGGGAAGCAGGTTTGCAATTCCTCACATGATTAAAGCAGGAGGAGGGTCGATAATCAATACGGCCTCCATGGCTGGATTTACAGGTGACTCCGTACGATCTGCATATGGTGCGTCCAAAGCGGGGGTAGTGAATTTGACCCGTTATATCGCTGCACAGTATGGTAAAGATCATATTCGTTGTAATGGAGTGGCACCGGGCCTTATTTTAACTCCTGCAGCGAAAAATAATATGCCTCCGGCCGTACTCGATATTTTTGCCAAATTTAATGCATTGCCATATCATGGAGAAGCGGATGATATCGGTTATACCGTACTATTCCTTGCATCTGATGAGTCCAAATTCATTACAGGTCAGACGATCCAAGTGGAAGGCGGTCATTATATGGCCAACCCAAGCATCTCTGATTTTAATGATTATGTAACTAAAGCAAAATCCAAATAATTGTCTGGACATTCCTACAACAAAACCTTACCCTGGATAAGATCAACCTTTCCGGGGTTTTTAGTTAGGAAGCCCTTTATTGAAAAACCATGAAGCAGGTGCATTAACAATGGAAGAAACGAATTATGACGAAATGCTGAACATCAAAACGGAAGGTGAACAAAAAAAATTCAATGATTCCTTGCATTACCACCGATACGAACCTACGCCTTACAGCGCATTAGAACATTTATTCAAAAAATATGCACTGAAAAGAAATGATCGCATTGTGGATTTTGGATGCGGTAAAGGCCGCTTGAATTTTTTCATCCATCATTTATATCAATCATCTGTGGTTGGCGTGGAGATGAATGAAAATTTCTATAAAGAAGCGATCGAGAATCTGAATGACTACGTGAAGAAAAGGAAAAACATCGATGGCAATATAGAATTCCACTGCTGTTTGGCGGAAGAATATGATATCGATACGAAAGACAATCGCTTTTATTTCTTTAACCCGTTTTCGGTACAGATCTTCATGAAAATCATCAATAACATATTGCTTTCCTTTGAAAAAGAACCGCGCCAAATCGAACTGATATTATTTTATGCTTCACAGGATTATATTTTTTTCCTCGAAAATCAAACCGCCTTCGAGCTGAAAGACGAGGTGATGTTACCTGGCCTGACAGAATCTAATCCTTCTGAAAAATTCGTCATATACCAATTGTTAATTTGAATGGATACTCGTTTTTTGGTGATAATCAAGCAAATATTAAAAGCACCCAAGCGATATTTCAATGATGCTTGGGTGCAATGAGTGAAGTCAATAAAGGTGCTTAATCTAAAGCATATTGTAAAATCCTTATTACTTTTTTTCTTTTTGCATGCTCCTATTCCATTTTTTATCTTTAGTTTTATGCTCTTCTATTTCTAAGGATGAATCACTTTGTTTGTGGGGAGCGAGGTTCTAGTTTATAGTTTGTAAGCCATAGTAAACATAAAAAAATTAATTCAAATGCATTGGTAACAGCCGAACTTTTTATGGGAATAGGGATGGCACTTCCAGCTATCATGACTATAACTCCTAAAAGCATCCAAATCCAACGTGTTCTTATAAATATGTAGATGCTAATCACCAATAATATAAAGGTTACAATAAGCACCATTAAAGGCGGGCCTGAAGATTCCTCACTAACATATCTTAAAACACCATACTCGTAGATTGGTACAAATGTCTTATGCATATTTTCAATAAATTCATAGATGATAAGCCCAGCTGTAAGGAAAAGGAAAAAGTAGGGTGCTATCATTTTTTTTGTAAAAGGAATATGTATCCTTTTCGCCATTCCCCATCCAAACAAGATCAATGTGGGAGTGATAAATCCATGACTCCAGAAACGTAATGCATTTAATGACTCTAACAAAGGGCTATCACCAATGAACTTTCCAGAGGCAATAATTAAGTTATCCACGATAAGCCCGAAAGTAACTAGAAGAAGAAAGCTTGAATACGAAAAGAGTTTACGGTCCTGTCGAAGTAACATCATTCCCATGATAAAAAGAATAATATAAATGATTGAATAACAAAAATATAAAATAGTATCCAACTACTTCACCCCCTATTTTGTTTTTTCCATACTATAATAGAACAAAACATATCACAAAAAATAACTTTAAATAAAAGTGCCATTTAAATATAATTTTAGTTTAATGTGAAATTCATATTCAGGAAAGATTGTAAATATCTATATCGGAGAATATAATGGGTAGGCTTTATATGTGGTTTTTATAAGTATCAAAGGACTACATAAGAAACTTTATATTTAAACAAGAATGGAAGCATAGCATGAAAAATGCCCATAGAAATACGTGTACAGATTGTGTAATAACTCCCAATGTGGACTTGACGAACTACGTGTCAAAAAACATGTGGCAATGATCGATAGCTGGCATCCAAACAAAGAGAGAGAAGATTCGTACAGGGGGGTTACACCTAATAAGGTGAGACATAGCACAGCAAGTAAATATGTGATAATCCAAACGAGACCAGCCTAAAGGTAACTATAAGACTTGAAAATGATAGAGATAATCCTCCTTTTCCTGAGAAGAAAATAAATAAGCACGCAAAACTGTGATAAAGGAAAGCCTATATAATCGTTAATAACCAGCACATTTCGCACCTTGTTTCTTTTTTAGTCTAAGTAGAGATGACATATCCGTCTACATGAGGAAAATGACATAAAATATTCAAAAGAGAAGGAAGTTAGATGTAATGTTCGTTTTATATAGCCCATAAGGACAGGGTGAATGAAAAGCAATACTAGTAGCTGTGTGTGTTCGTAACATCACCTAGAAATAAATTTTAGGAACAGTGAGGTATAAAATGAAAAAAGTTATTAAATATATTCTCGTTAGTATAATTGCATTAATGATTATCGCTTTCGGCGGCTTTTACATATGGTCAGAACAAACATACAAACCATCAGATGAATTGTATGCGTTAGTTGGAAAGAGGAATATAACAAAGGAAAATGGGTTTGTCACATTTGAACCAACAAAAACTAAGAAAGTGGGCATTGTCCTGTATCCAGGTGCCAAGGTTGAGCCGGAAGCATACGGATATTATGCAAAAGAATTATCGAAAGAGGGATATACAGTCGTTATCCCAGATGTGAGGTTCAATTTCGCTTTGTTTGATAAAAATAAAGCGGTGGAAGCTAAAGATGCATATCCAGCTGTGGAGAAATGGTACGTTGCTGGACACTCGTTAGGAGGAGTAGCCGCCTCCGCATATGCTTATGAAAATCCAAAAGAGGTGGAAGGGATTATCCTCCTCGGTTCATATCCCAGTAACTCAAATGACTTTTCAAAAATGAAAGTTCCTATGCTATCGTTATATGCAGAACATGATGGGCTATCTACATTAGAGAAGATTGAGGAGACAAAGCACTTACTATCTAAAGAGGCAAACATGCATAAGATAGCAGGGGGAAACCACGGTCAATTTGGAGTATACGGAAAGCAAAAGGGAGATAATGAAGCGACTATCTCGGCTAAGAAACAACAAGAAGAAATGATAGTAGTCACAAAAAAATGGCTTAATCAGAATGGGGAGTAAGTAAAATTCAGCTTGAGCCATGGGAAAAAGGACCCGCTATTCTAAGATAATGTAGAAATGCCCTCAATGAATTAATTGGGGGCATTTTCATACTGAAGTTTATTTGGACTTGGAAACAATGAGCCAAAGGGATCCGGTATGCAGAAAAAGGGGGGATGTAGACTTAACGACAATTCCTTGAGGAAGGTGAAGTGAAATGCAGTAGCGGATTCCGATTTTCTCTTTTAATCTTGGTTTTGCCTCGATTTCATTCACGAACTTCAACTTATGCGATAGAAAAAGGCTTACTATTACTTAATTTACCGTGCCCTGTCCGCCGACTGTCTGCAAGGCCTCATCAATGCAAGCGGCTGTGGGGTGTCGGCTAGCCAGTTATTCGGCAGGAGTGTCGCAAATTTCTTCAATCCAATGAGGGCTTTATCCATAAAAAGGTAAAGCGTAAAGGATAAAAAAGTCTCTTTTAAAATCATGGTTCGGTGTGAGAGCATACTGAATTAGAATCAAAGTGCCGTAGTACACAAAAAAAATGGCTGCCTTAATCAATAAGGCAGCCGTCTTATTTTTATATAATAATATTCAATAGTTTCGCTCGATGACAAAGTGCGCACGATCGGCTCTAAAGAGAGTTTTTGAGAATTCAATGACCGATCCGTCATTCTCATATGTGTAAGTTTCCAATGAAAAACAAGGTGAGCCGTTCGGTACGTCCAATTTGTCAGAAATGGAATCGTCGGCAAGTGAAAACTCCAAGTGTTCGACCGTTTTTTTTACTTTTAAATTGAATTGTGTCTCAAGTACTTTAAAGAGTGATTTTTCGCAGGCTTCGATATTAAGCCCGGGTGTTTTATACCAAGGGAGAAAAGCAATTTCATATTGAAGGGGGATGTCGTTTACGTAACGTATCCGTTCCAGTTTATTTACGGGGTCTCCAATATTTTGTTTGAAAAGCTTGGCAAGGGTAGCATTTGCTTCAATCACCTTTAAGCTAATGACCTTTGTAGAAGGGTTTTTTCCTTGCATCGTGACTTGCTCAGAAAACTTTTCAACCGTGCTTGAAAGAAATTGCTTCACTTTATTTTCCGAAACGAAAGTCCCTTTGCCCTGAACACGGTAGATGTAGCCTTCGACGTTCAATTGCTGTAAGGCTGTGCGAACTGTTGTCCTGCTTACTCCGTATATTTTACAAAATTCGGCCTCAGTCGGTAATTTTGTATTTGTTTGATATTCGCCATTTTTTATGAGATCGATAATCGATTCCTTAACTATGGAATGCAATGCCGCTTCTTTATTCATGGTCTCCACAGTGATTCCTCCTATGTTCATTCCCAATATATACATATAGATTATCTCGGATAAGTTCAATAATCAACTTTAATTCACAAATTTGTAGTAACAAATTAAAAATTGTGTTGATATTTTTTTAATTTGTAACTACAATGTATGTATGGAGGCAATAATACCCATTTCATTCCAAGGGAAGTGATAAAAAAGTAACATCGATTATTATAAAAATGCGATTTAGTCTTACTTAAAAATACTGAATAATCAATTATTAAAAAGGGGGGGTAATTTCAATGAATATCTTATTATGTTGTTCTGCAGGGATGTCTACTAGTTTATTAGTTACCAAGATGGAGGAAAGTGCTAAAAAACAAGGGGTAGAGTGTCATATATGGGCGGTTGGTTCTACAGAAGTGAACAATGAAATAGATAAGGCGGATGTGATTTTATTAGGTCCTCAGGTTAGATATCTTCTTTCCAAGCTACAGGAAGCGGGGAAAGAAAAGGGAATTCCAGTCGCAACCATCAATCCAATGTTCTATGGACTATGTAATGGTGAAGAAGTGCTAAAACAAGCCACTACTTTAATAAAAGGAGAATAAGGATATGATGACTTTTATTGATAAGTATATTATGCCTGGGGCGGTAAAGGTAGGAAATAACCGGCATTTGCTTGCAATTCGTGACGCATTGATTGGAATGATAGCGATTACAATGATCGGGTCATTCGCCGTCCTGTTTAATAATCTAGGGCAAGTCATCAAGCCTTACGGAAGAATGATGGAGGCCATCTTCGGTCCTGCATGGAATACGCTCGGCGGTGATATTTGGTTTGGAACCTTTGCATTCATGACTGTATTCGCTGTATTCGGCATCTCTTATAAATTGGCGCGATCATACGGTGACGATGGTTTTGAAGCGATGCTGGTATCTGCAGCCTGTTTCTTCTTACTATTGCCTCAAATCGGAAATGTCACTTTAACCATCGATGATAAGGATGTTACTGGAGGGGCCTGGGGTTTTGTAAGCGTGAACTATTTTAATGCTACAGCCCTCTTTACAGGAATTGTCGTTGCCTTGATAGCCACTGAAATATTTGTGAGACTTTCCCGAGTGAAGTATTTAGTCATCAAGCTTCCTGATGGGGTACCTCCTGCGGTTGCCCGTTCATTTGCAAAGTTAGTGCCGGGTATGGCAACGATCTTTATCGCTGGTATATTCGGACTGCTATTCCGTAAAGCTACGGATGGGCAGGTATTGAATGACTGGTTGAGTAAAGTGATTGTATCTCCATTACAAAGTGCAGTAGATTCATTGCCATTCGCTATTTTACTAGTATTTCTTGTTCATTTATTATGGATGATCGGTTTGCATGGACCCAATATCCTTGGTGGGATAACGACACCGCTTTTTGAAAGTTCGGGAGTGAAAAATATCGATTTATATGCAAAAGGTGTCAAAGACATGGACCAATACGGGGTATTGGCTGGTTCTTTCCTGGATGCATTTGTTTATTTAGGCGGATCTGGTGCAACATTGGGCCTCATCATTGCAATGATCATTGCCGGCCGGAAACGGTATAAACAGATGATTGCACTCGGAGGGGCACCAGGAGTGTTCCAGATTAACGAACCCATTCTTTTCGGATTGCCTATCGTTCTGAATCCAATGTGGTTCATCCCATTTGTTCTCGGCCCGGTAATTACAACGGTGATCTCTTATATCGCGGTAAGCAGCGGAATGGTTTTCCCGATCGTCGCTAAGATTCCATGGGTTACCCCACCGATTGTGGGTGGATTCCTGGCCACGGGCGGACATGTATCTGGAGCGGTTTTGGCTGCAATCAATCTAGTCATTTCAACAGCTATTTATTTACCATTCGTTTATGCTCAAGTGAAGATAGACACCAAAAATGAAACAAAGCTTACAAAAGATTCAGAAACGCTAAGCGTTTAAGAAAGTAGTGATGAAAATGGAAAAAGAAGAATTATACCAACTATCCTTTCAATTGATTTTATATAGTGGGAATGCGAGAAGCTTTGCAATGGAAGCGTTGCAGGAAGCAAAGAAAAAGAATTTTGATTCTGCCCGTTTGAAAATCGCCGAGGCGGAAACGGAATTACTGCAGGCCCATAAATACCAAACCCAATTAATCCATGCTGAAGCGGGCGGGGACCATTTTGATCTTCCCATCATCCTAGTGCATGCACAAGATCATTTAATGACGGCGATGACAGTAAAGGATCTTGCAATGGAAATGATCGATCTACGCGAAGAATTCTTACATGCAAATGTTGTGAAGGAGAGGACTGCCGAATGAGCAAGGGGCTGAAGGTTGTCACGATTGGCGGAGGATCGAGCTATACGCCAGAACTGATCGAAGGTTTCATCAAATATCATGAAGAACTTCCCGTGAGTGAAATTTGGCTCGTGGACATCGAAGCGGGAAAGGAAAAGCTTGAAATTGTCGGGAATTTGGCAAGAAGGATGATTGAAAAGGCCGGTGTGAATATTGATGTACACCTCACGCTAGATAGAAAGAAAGCGCTTAAAGGCGCTGATTATGTAACAACCCAGCTGCGGGTTGGCCAGCTCGCAGCAAGGGCACTTGATGAAAAGATTCCATTGAAACACGGAGTGATCGGACAGGAGACGAATGGACCTGGAGGGCTTTTCAAGGCTTTTAGAACGATTCCCGTCATTCTGGATATTGCTCATGAAATGGAGGAATTATGTCCGGAAGCATGGCTGATTAACTTCACGAATCCTGCTGGAATGGTAACGGAAGCAGTTCTGCGTCACAGTAATATTTCCAAAATCATCGGACTTTGCAATGTGCCGATTGGTATGGAACGAGGTGTTGCGGATTTGATGGATGTAGAGCCATCAAGAGTCCGGATCGACTTTGCCGGCTTGAACCATATGGTTTACGGATTGGATGTATTCGTTGATGGCGAGAGTGTCAAAGATCAAATCATCAATTTGATTACGGATCCAGCTAAAGCTGTCACGATGAAGAATATCCATGCAATGGGCTGGGAGCCGGAATTCCTCAGAGCGTTAAACCTGTTTCCATGTCCATACCACAACTACTATTACAAAACGGGAGATGTGCTGGCCCAAGAATTGAAGGATGCAGAAAAAGGGGAAACACGTGCAGAGGTCGTTCAAAGACTTGAAGCAGGTTTATTCGAGCTATACAAAGACCAGGATCTGGCTATCAAGCCGCCGCAGCTTGAAGAGCGCGGAGGTGCGTACTACAGCGATGCGGCTGTCCGGTTGATTTGCTCGATGCATACGGATAAGCGAGATATTCAAGCGGTAAATACGGTCAACCATGGTGCGATTGAAGGAATTCCTTACGGCTCGGCGATCGAAACCAGTTGCGTGATAACTAAGGATGGTCCTAAGCCGATCAATGTAGGAGAGCTTCCTGTCGCTGTCCGCGGATTAATCCAGCAAATCAAATCCTTTGAAAGGGTAGCTATTGAAGCTGCAATTTCGGGGGACTATGATACTGCGTTGCTTGCCATGACGATCAATCCACTCGTTCCAAGTGACCGGGTTGCAAAACTTATCTTAGACGAAATGCTGGAGGCACATAAAGATTATCTGCCGCAGTTTTTTGAAAAAAAGGAGTTGCAGGATAATTTATCATGATTGAAGTCCTTGTAAATGCAGATGATTTCGGGTTAACTAAAGCGGTGAATTATGGGATTTTGGATAGCCACAAATATGGAATTGTCAATTCAGCAACGATCATGATGAATGCCAAAGCAACGGAGCATGCGATTGAAATCGCCAAGAAGACACCATCGTTGAAGGTAGGTATACACTTAGTGCTGACATGGGGGAAACCTTTGTTGAGTGATGTTCCGAGTTTGGTTGGTGAATCTGGTTTCTTTAAGAAGCAAGGGTTGGTATATGGGGATCCTGCCGGTATTTCCTTGAGCGAATTGGAGAGGGAGTGGTCAGCACAAATCGAAAGATTCTTGGAATTTGGTCTATTCCCGACTCATTTTGACAGCCATCATCATGTACATGGGATCACAGCATTTCTACCGGTTATTAAAAAGCTGTCAGATAAATATGGATTGCCAGTGCGAAATGCCGGAAGGCACCTTACTGGGATTCAAACCGTTACAGATGTATTCCTGGATGATTTTTATGGAGAAATGGTGGTTGAAGATTACTTTCAAAACTTGAAGGGGAGGGTAATGGATGGGGCGAGCGTGGAGATAATGACTCATCCTGCTTATATGGATGAAGAATTGATGGAAGTCTCCTCATATAATCATAAACGCTTAAAAGAAACCCGGATCTTGACAAATGCAAAATTACCTGAGGGATTTTTCCTTAGATTCAGCATCAACCAGGTTAACATTTGATTTCGATAAATATAGCCCTTTAATTGCAAAAGAGGACCATTCATCCAAATGATGAATGGTCCTTTTAAATTCAATGAGTGCTTTATCTTAAAATTAATAAGCCAAGCTGAATAGGGCTTTAATGTGTGATAGATAGCGAACATTACTTGCTTCTTTCATCAATGTAGCCGGAAGGCCTTTAAGGGACGTGTTATTGGCCCCAACCGTTGCCACCGCATCCTTACGGCCAAGGCTCGCAAGTGTACCTGAGTTTACAGGTGAAAATGCTTCAAGTTTCTTGCCTTCAAAGGCTGCAAATAGGTTGTAACCAACAAGCTCACCCATTTGCCAAGCATTTTGAGCAGTAGGTGCGTATGGACGGCCGCCTTCTGGAGGGAAAGCAACGGCACTGTCTCCGACAACGAATACGTCTTTATGGGATTTGGATTGCAAATACTCATTAACGGTTGCTTTGCCGCGGTCCACTTCAAGGCCTGATTCGCCTACGACAGGAAGAGCCGCAACTCCACCTGTCCAAACAAGCGTATTGGCCGTTATCGTTTGTCCATCTTTCAATTCGATTTGATTGCCTTTAACACCCGTTACAGGCAGACCTGTCAAGAACTCAACGCCGCGTGCTTCCAAGCTTGTCATCGCACGTTCGATTAAGTGGTCAGGCAGGACCGGAAGGATTTTTGGACCAGCTTCCACAAGCTTGATTTTCAAGTCCTTGAAGTCCACTCCGAACTTTTTAGCGATTTTAGGGAAGTGATCCACGATTTCACCGATTAGCTCGACGCCCGTCAATCCGCCGCCGCCGATCACGATGGTTGCGTCCGCTTCATTATTTGTTTGTGCATATTCGCGAATGCGATCTTCGATATGTTTGTAGATCTTGTTTGCATCATTTACGGATTTCAAGACCATGCTGTTTTCCTCAAGTCCCGGAATGCCGAAGAATCCTGTTTGGCTTCCCAAAGCAACGACCAGGGCATCATAAGATAAAGTGGAACCATTGGCAAGTTTCACTTCTTTGTTATCGACTGAGAAAGACTCCACTTTGGAAATGACAAGGTCGATATCTTTTCCTTTGAAAAGCTTTTCCAACGGAATGGAAACGGCTTGTTCGGAAATGGATCCGCCTGCAAGACGGTGCAATTCGGTGATGATTTGGTGCGTTGGAAATTGGTTCACCACTGTAACCTGCACTTCATCTCTTTTGTAATATTCACGTACGGATAAGGCAGATAGCAATCCAGCGTAACCCGCACCTAAGATGACGATTTGTTTTGACATAGTTAATCCCCCGTCCTTACTGATTGAAAGTTTATCAAATTATTTTTGGTTTTTACGTTCTGAAGAGACTTCAAGAAAAGCTTGGGCGAAACGGAAAAGCTTTTGTGCTTGCGGATCTTTCATCATTCTTAACAGACCAAAAAGACCGATCACATCAGTATTCGCTTCTGCACGATCCTTAGCTTCAATGGCATTAGCCGCAAGCCCTTTCACTGAGCCCACTACAGGTGTAGCGATCTCCGAAATGGCGCTGACCGTATCATTTTTCAAAACATCATCAGTCGCAACCGATTGAGCGAAATCATAAGACTTTGTTAAAATATTCACTAACTCAGTCAGTTTTGGTAACTGCTCAACTAAAGTGTTCAATGATTCCTGAACCTCAGGCTTTAAAAGCTGATCTAGGATATCCAATTGTTCTTGGTTTGCAGAAATATTAAGTGTTTCATGTTCAGGTTTTGTGGCTACATCTACCATATCTAATTCCCCTTTAAACTTATTTATTTTGATTTATGTGTTTTCCGCCGATACTACTAATCATACGACTCTAATCTCTTAATTTCAAATATTTCTTTTGTGATACGAATATAATTTTTATAGTTATAAATAAAAGTTTTTAGGTGTGTTTCGAGATTTATCTTAATATTCCGAGAAAATATTAAGATTATTCTGATGATAATACTTTCTTTCTCATTTCCTATCTATAATGTCCATAATCTTTGAGTATGCCATGCTTGAATGAGACCGAAGAATATTTTATCTGATTTAGGGTAAATAATATTATCGGAATTGGAGATGATGCCTTTGGTAGAACGCAGGATTTTAAAGATCCGTGGTGAGAATATTGAAATATCCTCTAAGTACAATGAAAAATATAGTAAATGGAATTGTACAGCTAAAATTCCCAATAGTTCCATCATTGCTTATTGTCGTGATAAGAATAAGCTACGTGCTGAGACAGTTTCTATGAGCAGGTTATTAATTACTTATGATGACTATAAAATTATCTGAGTTGTAAAAGGCGCCCAACCTTGAAGAGGAAGTGGGCGCCTTTTTTATAGAATAATATTTTTATCTGCGATATCGGGAATATATCTTCGAAAATGGAGATATATCATCGAAAACTCCTGATTTATCTACGAATTATTCGATTTATCGATTTTTCGACAAAAACTTCTTTTAAATAAGCTATTTTTTTATGAAAAGAAACGAAATTGTCAAAAAATATATCAGAAAATACTGAAAAGGATAGTAAAATTATGTTAATATATTTAAAAAAAGTATTATTTTCTAAATAATAATGAATAATTTATTTTTAAAGGATCTCCATAAATGGAGTGTAGGACCTGGCCATTTTATATGCAGCGAATAGCAAGTGAAATAGCCTAATAGAATAAGATTATCAATTAAATGGAAATGGAGTCGATACAATGGTTAATATTACTGGATATGGCAAAGCGACACAAGAAGCAGTGAATAATTTTCAGAAATTTGTGGGTTTTGAAATCCCTGCAGATTATCAACAATTTCTCCTTAAGCATAATGGCGGCACAACGGCGGTCCAAAACTGTAAGTTTTATGTAGATGGATTAGACACACTCGTTTGCTTAAATGTACTTTATGGATTAGAGCTTCAAGATAAAGAACTGGATTTACGGAAATGGCATGAAGAAAACAGAGATGACTTACATAAGAATTGCATTATAATAGGTAATGCTACATGTGCAGGTAAAATCTTGCTGATAAATAATGAAGAGGAAAAGGGAGTTTACTTCTGGGATCAGGGTTGGTATTCGGATCCATCAAGCCAGGATGAAAATATTTATAAAGTTGCATCGAGTTTTCAGTCCTTCATTGAGGGATTGAAAATCCCGGAGGAAATCTAATTTTATTGTAATCCCCTTGATTGGCTCATACCATTCAAGGTTTTTTATTGTCATGTTAATGAGGAGAAAAAGATGTATAAAATATTATTGGTTGAAGACGATTCCAAAATAGCTGGAATCTTGGTCAATTACTTAAAAAGGTATGGGTATGAGGTTTTTGAAGTGAATCAACTGGACCAAGTCTTTGCGGAGTTCCAAGAGATAAAGCCAGATTTGGTTTTATTGGATATTAATCTGCACTATTTTGATGGTTTCCATTGGTGCCGGCTAATAAGGACGGTTTCAAAGGTTCACATCATATTCATCTCTGCTAGGACAGATGAAATGAACCAAGTCATGGCCATTGAATATGGGGGAGATGATTATTTAACGAAACCGTTTCATTTGGAAATGGTACTGGCGAAAATAAAGAGTGTCCTACGTAGGGGAAAGAAAGAGCTTCCACCAAAGGATTTTAGATACGTTAAGCGTTTTGGGAGGAGTCTATCATGAACATCCGACTTCTCGCTAAGAGAAATATCCAAGGAAATGCACAACGTTATCTAGCTTATTTTTTCAGTATTGTCCTTTCGGTCTCAATCTTTTTTATTTATGCATCATTTATCTTTCATCCAGATGTGGTCCATGCGAATATCCCTGGGGGACAGTTAATTGGTAAGGGACTCATTGCAGCTGAAATAGTGATCATCATATTTTCAGTTTTCTTTATCGCTTATTCGAATGCTGCATTTATACAGCCGCGAAAAAAGAGTTTGGGGTGCTGACACTGCTTGGAATGTCCAAATCCCAATTAAGAAAACTGATTTACTTGGAGCAAACGATGGTTTCCCTCATACCTATCATTTTGATACTTTTTATCGGCTTGTTTGTCAGTTTATTATTCTTTATCGTCCAAGGAAGCATGATGTATCTGCGAGTTTTTACGAATTTAGAAGATAAAAAAATTCAAATTCACGCTCTTCATCGATTGGGCCTGACAAAAAAAGAAATACGGCAAATTTTAAGTGCGGAAATACGGATTCTCTTTTTCGCTCCTTTTCTGATAGGAATGATTCATGCCATAGTCGCCTACGTGGCATTAAGCAATTTATTGGGATCCAATTTGTTTGTCTATTCGGCCATCGTCATCGCAACTTATTTTCTTTTTCAACTACTCTGTTATCAAGTAACTAAAAAGATGTATGAGCGGGCAGTCATCAATTCGATTAAATAAAAGCTATCATAGTAAATGGAATCAGGGGGATCAGGCTCTGATTCCATTTTTTTATTCAGGAGATCTTCTCATGGAAATGGCGTTTTCATTAATGAGAAATTAGTTAATATGTACTATTGAAAGGGGATTGATCCGCTATTTTGCACAAATTATATGAATTATGGTGTGATTTTACAGATGAATCCTCTAGATTCTTGTAATATTTTCATATAAAGGGTAAAATTATTCATTTGAATCAAAAATATCGACTCCACATCATTAATTTTTTCCATTTTCACATATGTAATTATACTGATATAATTTTTTATATGGAAATAAAATGATTTATTAGAAATGATTAATAGTTAAAGTGGTTTAGATTAAAATATAAAAAGTTAGATGATTAAAAAATAGTGGGTAAACTGTTAATTACTTGATTAATTATAGTATTATATGCCTGGGATTACAGAGAATATTAGATTTTTCTCTATTTCTTTGACACTTTATATAGTAAACTCAGAATAGGTTCGTTAACTTTTAGCTGCTAGAGATGAGGTAAGTTTAATCCTATGAAAAATAAAAAGTTAAGGGCATTTCTTTATTTGACCATTCTTTTATTGATTGTTTTCATTCTTCTTAATATGTTTTCAACATATTTAAGCATTAAAAATTCTGTACAAAAATCCGTTGCAAATCAAAACTTGGTAGCTGCTAGATCTATCGCCGACTCGATGGATAAGGAGGCCTATCAGCGTTTTCTTAATAACCAAGTAAAGAGCCGGGATTATAGGGATATAAAAGCTTACTTAGAGGATGCCCGTGAAAAAATAGGAGCATTATATGTTTATACCATCATGATTGATAATCCGCGAGTATCTAAAGCTATGATCACTGGATTTTCTAAAGATCATAAAGGGGATTTTCCTATTGGTGGTGTATGTACTGTTCCCCGGGAGCAGGTCAAACAGGCGTATGAAGGGAAAAGCTTCATTACCGGGATTCTAGAAGATCCGGAATATGGAGAGTATTTGACTGTGGGAGTGCCAATGAAAAATCAAGATGGCGACATTATTGGTTTTTTGGGCATTGATATGAGCGCAGAAGATATTAATGCAATTAACGGCAAGGTATTGAAAAGCAGCATTGCCATTCTTGTTTATAATGGTGGATTTGTTATCATGCTTCTGGTTACCTTTTTTGTCATTCAAAAATGGTATCAAAAGGAACTGACACGTGAAGTGGGGGATACGGAAGATACGTATCAATCGGAATTTCAATCGCTCATTGCTTCAGTCCGCTCATTAAGGCATGATTTTTCCAATCATATTCAGGTGATACATGGACTGCTTAAATTAGAGGAGAACGCAAAAGCACTCGAATACTTAACAGGTCTTTCAAAAGAAGTGCATTCGATTGAATCGATGAAATTGGATGTGAGTCATCCAGGCTTATCCGTCCTGTTAGAGACGAAAAGGCTCTCGGCCCAGAATTATAACATCGATATTGAAATCGATGTATCACCCGAATCCTTCAATCGGGTCAAAACAACCGATTTGATAAAATTATTATCAAATGTTATCGACAATGCTATTGAGGCAACAATTGAATTGCCAGAGCAAGAACGCCGAATGAATATTGCATGCAAAGCTGATGATGAAAAGTATACGTTTATGGTCACCAACACCGGACCAATGATTTCGGAATTAGATCTGGAGAATATATTCGCCAGTGGTTTTTCAACCAAAAAGGCACAAAAGGGCAAAGTTCGCGGACAAGGATTGTTCATCGTCAAAGACTTAGTGAACAGATATGATGGAGAGATTCATGTACAATCCTCGGAAAAAGAAACGATCGTTACGATGATCATACCCGTAAATGGAAAAATGGGCTAAATTGAAAATTGATAAAAAGGCATGATTCCTCAAATACAGGAGGAATCATGCCTTTTTTATGATTCAATTATCGGGATTAGAATCCAATGCTATCAGGAGAAGGGGATTCATTTTTCCCCAGTCCGCAAATGGAGCTATGAGCTTCAAATGCATTTTCGGTATTTTACACTCTGACTATCTAAGAGTTATAAAGATGAAAAGTTGAATAAAAGTACCTGAATTGGACATAATGGGTAGATGTTTAGCTGCTTTCTTCGAGATTATGATAAGATAGGGAAAAAATCAATTAAGGCAGTGAGATTGTGAAACAACAAAAAGGAAAACTTCTCGTGATCATTGGACCGACTGCTGTTGGGAAGACAAAGATGAGCATTGAGATGGCAAAGTTATTTAATGGTGAAATTATTAGCGGAGACTCCATGCAGGTTTATAAAGGGATGGATATTGGGACTGCAAAAATCAAGAAGGAAGAAACAGAAGGAATTCCTCATTATTTACTTGATATTAAAGACCCGGATGAACCATTTAGTGCGGCGGAGTTCCAGGAGCGAGCTAATGCTTGTATTGAGGATATCCAAAGCAGAGGTAAACTCCCCATTATCGTCGGTGGAACAGGATTATACATACAATCGGTCATTTATGATTATCAATTTTCGGAGGCGCCATCCGACCCTGTTTATAGGGAGGGACTCGAAAAACAGGTAAGGGAGTCAGGAATCGATCCAGTTTTTGAACAATTACGCAGCGTTGACCCGGAAAGCGCGAATCGAATTCATCCTAATAATATAAGAAGGGTGATCAGGGCACTTGAGATTTTTCATTGTACCGGTAAAACGATGAGTGAACAACTGAATGAGCAGCCTACAGAATTGAAATATGATACGTGCATCATTGGGTTGACAATGGAACGTGAAAAGTTATATCAACGCATCGATCAACGTGTTGATGTCATGGTAGAAGAAGGGCTGATTTCTGAAGTGGAGTCATTTCATGAAAAAGGTTTGAGGGATTGCCAATCGATCCAGGCAATAGGCTATAAAGAAATCTATGATTATTTTGATGGAATGGCTTCATTGGATGAAGCGGTTGATACATTAAAGCAAAACTCCCGTCGTTATGCAAAAAGGCAATTGACCTGGTTTCGGAATAAAATGGATGTAAATTGGTTTGATATGACCGATCTCGATGGTTTTCCAAAAAAAATACATGAAATATCTGGATTTATAGCAGGAAAGCTTTTCAGTGAAGGCGAATACATAAATTTAGAGAGAAAAGAGGAGGACTAGTTCATGAAACAATCAGTAAATATTCAAGATCAGTTTCTTAATCAATTACGGAAAGATGGTACGTATGTGACGGTATTTTTATTAAACGGGTTCCAGATTAGAGGACAAGTGAAAGGGTTCGATAATTTTACCGTTTTATTTGAGTCGGAGGGCAAACAGCAATTAGTCTATAAACATGCGATCTCTACATTTGCTCCACAACGTAATGTTCAGATTGATTACGAAGTGAAGGAATAATCATATATATGTATGTAAAAAACAGGTTTAGCTTATAGCGACCTGTTTTTTTTTTTGCATGCAATTCGCTGTTCTTTTTCAAAGAATCGATAATTTTACGTACCTGTTTTGAATATATATCAAGGGACGGATTATTTTCCGGGAAACCGCAGGAAATGACATTCCCCCATATAAATTGGTGAAAGGGAACGGAGATTGTCGTAACACATCCTCCAAGGAAAGAATTCTGTCAGAATAAGTCGCTTTTCAGGAAGGGAATACGGCTTAAATAATCGAATTTTCCGATGGTTTAGTTGTAACCATCATAAATCGAATGAAAATTTGTGGAATTAGAGTAAGGGTCCAAGATGGAGAGGTGAATGCATTGGAACAACCGATCCGTATGAAAAATAACGGGCAAATCAATATTGTGTTTAATGCGGAAAACAGAAAAGCTCTACAAAAGGAACTGCCGATAAAAGAAATTTTGGTGCAGGAAATCCCCCACCAGCATGTGGCATTGAAAGAGATTGAAGATGAGCTGAAATCGCTGGTCGGGATGGAAGAAATGAAAAAGATGATAAAAGAGATATATGCCTGGATCTACATCAATAAACAACGTGAGGCAAAAGGGCTGAAGACTGGCAGGCAAGCACTGCATATGATGTTTAAAGGAAATCCCGGAACGGGGAAAACAACGGTTGCACGTTTAATCGGTAAGTTGTTTCAAAAAATGAATGTACTATCGAAAGGGCATTTAATTGAAGCGGAGAGGGCAGATTTGGTCGGGGAATACATTGGTCATACTGCCCAAAAAACAAGGGATTTAATTAAAAAGGCCATTGGAGGGATCTTATTTATTGATGAAGCCTATTCCTTGGGAAGAGGAGGGGAAAAGGATTTTGGCAAAGAAGCCATAGATACCCTTGTCAAGCATATGGAGGATCGGCAGCACGAATTCATTTTGATCCTTGCTGGATATTCGAGGGAAATGGATTATTTCCTCAGCCTTAATCCCGGACTTCATTCCAGATTCCCGCTTGTTATTGATTTTCCGGATTATACTATTGAACAGTTAATGGAAATAGCCGATCGGATGCTGCAGGAAAAGGAATATCTAATGAATCGGGATGCCGAGAGGAAATTAAAAGAACATTTAATCATATTGCGTTCATTTCGGGGACCTATTTCATTTTCTAACGGACGTTATATCCGTAATGTACTTGAAAAGTCAATTAGGGCTCAGGCAATGCGGCTTTTATTGGAGGATTCATTTGAAAAATCCGATTTACTGACGCTTACCAGCCAAGATTTGGTTTTCGAGGATGATGAAAAAGAATGACATGGAAAAGCCCACCAAGATGGCGGGCTTTTCAAATTTATGTTTTAGGCACCCATTTTTTATTAGGAAGATGCCAATTGTTGGTGTAGGAAAGGACTCGCAATATCGTGATGACGGCAAAGAGCGAATAAAGCTGCCATGACTGGGATAATACACCACTGCCTAAAGCCAAGCCAGCAATGATGGCCCATACTACGTAGATTTCTTTTCTGAAGACCAATGGCTTTCTTCCGGCCAGTACGTCACGGAGTATTCCGCCGCCGCACCCGGTTAATGCAGCTGATACAATGATGGCGCTTATTGGATGATTAAGTTCCACGGCATACATCGCCCCTTGGATGGCAAAGGCTGAAAGGCCAATGGCATCACTGAAGTTTCCCCATCTATCCCAGTGCTTTGAAAGGTTAGTAGGAAAAACAAAAACGATGGTGATGGATACTAAAGCGATGACAAAATAGAAACTTTGATCCCATAACGCTGAAACGGGGACACCGATCAGCAGATTGCGGATTGCCCCTCCGCCAAAGGCTGTAATTATTCCTAAAATATAAACTCCCAAAATATCATACTCTTCTTCCATGGCGATGATGGTCCCGCTAATAGCGAATGCAATCGTACCTATGAAGCTTAATACTTCCCATGTCATATGAATGTCCCTCTATGTCTTTTTGATTTTGATGGTAAAGCCAAATTTGATTTTAGCATGTTATCGGAATTTTTAAAACGGTTAAAAGCTACGTTTTCAGGAAATTTTTATATATTCAATTTTTTTGTTATGATTAACTGAAATCTATCCGAAGGTGGTGCATGTGATTTGGAAGAAGCAGTAAAGGAAACGGCCGTTTTGATTGGGTGTCAAACAACTGAGACTAATGAACGTTTTGAATATTCACTTGATGAACTGGCTTCATTGGCGAAGACGGCGAATGGTGAGGTTTTAATGACCATCACCCAGAAAAGGGAAAGCGTCGATCCAGCTACATATATAGGAAAAGGAAAAGTGGAGGAACTTCGGAATCTGGAAGAGGAGCTTGAGCCGGATTTATTTATCTTTAATGATGAACTTTCCCCGAGCCAGATTCGGAACCTTTCGAAGCAATTGGAGGCTAGGATCATAGACCGGACACAGCTAATATTGGATATATTCGCTCAGCGGGCGCGATCCAGGGAAGGGAAGCTGCAGGTCGAACTTGCTCAGCTCCAATATTTATTACCGCGTTTGGTCGGACAGGGGATGGCAATGTCCAGGCTGGGCGGCGGAATCGGCACCAGGGGACCAGGTGAGACGAAGCTGGAAAGCGACCGCCGCCACATTCGCGGGAAAATAGATGAAATCAAGCAACAATTAAGTGGCATAGTGAAGCATCGTGAACGTTATCGTGACAGAAGGAAACGTAATAAGACATTTCAAATAGCCCTTGTGGGATACACGAATGCAGGTAAATCAACACTGTTCAACCGTTTGACGGAGGCGGATTCTTACGAAGAGAACCAGTTATTCGCTACACTTGATCCCATGACACGAAAGGCGATTCTTCCTAGCGGATTTACCGTGCTGCTGACGGATACGGTTGGCTTCATTCAAGATTTGCCGACATCTTTAATTGCCGCATTCCGCTCGACCCTTGAAGAAGTGAAAGAAGCGGATCTATTGCTCCATGTGGTGGATTCGTCAAGTACAGATTACTTTAATCATCAGAAAACAGTGCAGGATTTGCTAAATGACTTAGATGTCCCTTCCATTCCACAGCTAACGTTGTATAATAAGAAAGATAAGGTTCACGCTGATTTTGTCAGGTCAGGCAGTCGTGCTTCATTAATGATCAGTGCCTATGAACAATCGGATCTGAATGAAATCATGGAAGAAATTGAAAAGTACGTGATTGAAGAAATGGTCCCGTATCATGTTTTCCTGCCATCGAGTGAGGGTAAACTATTATCACAGCTGAAAAATGAAACCATATTGCGCACTCTCTCCTTTAATGAAGAATCGGAAAGATATGAATGCAAAGGTTTTTGTCTAGCTGATCATCCAATAACCGGTCAGCTAGAGAAATATTCATTATAAAGGGGAATTTTGATGTATCAGCAGTTAACAAATGGAGAAGTGTTGAAAAACATTGCGCAGGAAGTGGAAGCAATGATTTCTCCATTACATAAGCAAGTGGACGAACGAATCGAAGAAAATCAATTTCGTGTATTACAAAGTTATCAAGCACATAAAGTGAGTGATTCCCATTTCATCCCGACTACAGGGTATGGATACGATGATATGGGCCGCGATACGCTGGAATTGATATACGCAGAGGTTTTTGGAGCGGAAGCTGGATTGGTGCGTCCCCAAATTATATCAGGCACACACGCCATCTCCACCGCTCTTTTTGGCATATTGCGCCCAGGGGATGAATTGTTATACATAACTGGAAAGCCTTATGATACTTTGGAAGAAATTGTCGGTATCCGGGGGTCGGGTATCGGATCTTTGCGTGATTTTCATATCAGCTATAAGGCCGTTCCGTTAGTGGAAGCTGGAACCGTTGATTTTGAAGCCGTCAAACAAGCCATACAACCAAATACGAAAATGATCGGTATACAACGGTCAAAAGGGTATGCTACACGTCCTTCCTTTACGATCGATGAAATAAAGGAAATGATTTCCTTTGTTAAAGGCATTAACCCGGAAATCGTCGTGTTCGTGGACAATTGTTATGGAGAGTTTGTTGAGACACAAGAACCATGTCATGTCGGAGCGGATTTAATGGCTGGTTCACTCATTAAAAATCCTGGTGGCGGGATAGTGAAAACCGGTGGATACATTGTTGGTAAAAAGTACCTGGTTGAAGCTTGCTCATATCGGTTAACATCACCAGGAATAGGGGCTGAAGCAGGTGCGTCGCTTTATAGTCTGCAGGAAATGTACCAGGGATTCTTCCTTGCACCGCATGTCGTGGGCCAAGCTGTTAAAGGAGCCATGTTCACAGCTGCCTTTTTAGAAAAACTTGGTATGAATACATCTCCTAAATGGGATGCGAAGCGAACTGACTTGATTCAATCCGTCCAATTTGATGACCGGGATAAGATGGTTGCCTTCTGTCAGGCCATCCAATATGCATCACCAATAAATTCACATGTGACACCATATCCTGCCTATATGCCGGGGTATGAGGATGATGTAATCATGGCTGCGGGCACCTTTATTCAGGGGGCCAGCATTGAACTGACGGCAGATGGGCCGACAAGGGCTCCATATGTTGCCTACGTTCAAGGCGGATTGACATACGCCCATGTTAAAATAGCTGTATTGACTGCTGTCAATGCGCTAATGGACAAAAAGCTGATTCAATTGTAAATGAAAATAATTAGGTAAGTCATGGGAATCCAGATACAATTGGATTCCAGCATAAAAAGTAGTCAAAATATTTGAGCAGTAACAAATCATTTAATTTTTCTGAAAAAAACACGTCATAAAATGTAACATCATATTGACAAGTTTAATAACATGATATAAGATTACTTTAAGATAAACAAAAGGAGGATGCTAAGAATGAGCGGCAACAACATTCGGCGTTCGATGCCTCTTTTTTCCATCGGAATCGTCATGCAGTTAACTGAGTTGTCTGCACGCCAAATTCGGTATTACGAAGAGCATCAACTTATTACTCCTATGAGAACAGATGGAAATCGTCGGGTTTTTTCATTAAACGATATCGATCGACTGCTTGAGATTAAAGATTTAATCGAACAAGGAGTCAATCTGGCCGGCATTAAAAAGATTTTCACTGTAAAGGAACAGAATTTACCTAAAACTCAAGAATTAGAACAAGCGGAAAAAATAAGGCATGACCTTAGTGACGAGGAGCTTCGCAAGCTTCTGCGTGCCGAGCTTTTACAAGGAAGCAAGCATCGAACATCTCTTAGACAAGGGGATATGTCCCGTTTTTTCCAATAAAAAATATGATTTATGAATTATTAGGGGGAATAGAAATTGGCAAAGTTCACACGTGAAGACATCACTCGTTTAGCGAAAGAAGAAAATGTTAAGTACATTCGTTTACAGTTTACTGACATTTTAGGGACAATTAAAAACGTTGAAATCCCAGTCAGTCAATTAGAAAAAGCACTTGATAATAAAATGATGTTTGACGGATCTTCCATTGAAGGCTTCGTTCGTATCGAAGAGTCTGATATGTACCTATATCCTGATTTAAACACATGGGTTATCTTCCCTTGGACTTCCGAAAAAGGTAAAGTGGCACGTTTGATCTGTGATATTTACAATACGGATGGAACACCTTTTGATGGAGATCCACGTGCTAACCTAAAACGTGTTCTTGCAGAAGCAAGAGAAATGGGCTTCACAGATTTCAATCTTGGACCTGAACCTGAATTCTTCCTATTCAAACTGGATGCAGCAGGCGAGCCGACGCTGGAATTGAACGATAAAGGCGGATACTTTGACCTTGCACCTACTGACCTAGGAGAAAACTGCCGTCGTGATATCGTTCTTGAGCTTGAAGAAATGGGATTTGAAATCGAAGCATCCCACCATGAAGTAGCTCCAGGACAACATGAAATTGACTTTAAATATGCAGATGCCATCTCAGCTTGTGATAATATCCAAACATTTAAATTGGTTGTTAAAACGATTGCCCGCAAACATGGTTTACACGCGACATTCATGCCAAAACCATTGTTCGGTGTTAACGGATCTGGTATGCACTGTAACGTCTCTCTATTCAAAGGCAACGAAAACGCATTTTATGATAAAGAAGGTAAATTGGAATTAAGCAAAACAGCTGAGCAATTTATCGCAGGTATCATTAAGCATGCTCCAAGCTTCACTGCGGTAACAAACCCAACTGTTAACTCATACAAACGTCTAGTTCCTGGTTACGAAGCTCCTTGTTATGTTGCATGGTCCGCTAAAAACCGTAGTCCATTAATCCGTATCCCAGCATCACGCGGAGTAAGTACTCGCGTTGAGGTACGTAGTGTCGATCCAGCAGCAAACCCATACTTGGCACTTGCAGTTCTACTAAAAGCTGGTCTTGACGGTATCAAGAACGACTTGACTCCACCGGCTCCAGTTGACCGCAACATCTATGTTATGAATAAAGAAGAACGTGAAGAAGTAGGTATCGTTGATCTACCAGCTACTTTATATGCTGCATTGGAAACATTAAAATCTGATGAAGTCATCAAAGAAGCATTAGGTGAACATTTACTTGAACACTTCATCGAAGCAAAAGAAATCGAGTGGGATATGTTCCGCACACAAGTTCACCCATGGGAACGCGAACAATATATGTCAATGTATTAATATCTCAAACCCTTGGCACCTCTGGTGTCAGGGGTTTTTTATTTATTGGGGTAATAATTAATATGAATTAGAGATAGAAGGTTTACCCCTTTTTTACCCCACTGACTCAATTTAAAATGTTTTTAGTATAATCCTTGCTTTGATTGTTGATGCTTATATTTGTGCTTCTCCTAGGAAGCACACACCCTTTAAAGACCCTTACTCACTGAGTAGGGGCTAATTTCTGTTTTAGAATTTGTTAAAGGATATGAATCTCTTAGGGAAATAACGTGGAAATTTAAATTCAAAAGCTAATTTATAAATTTATATGCCTTGGTAGTTTTTCTCGATAATTACAAATTAGAAATATACCTAAATATACTCCTTTTGTTTTTACCATGAAGCCGTTCCGCTCTTTAATCTAGTGCAAAGCAACGGGACCAGCAGGAGCAACAGGACCAGCAGGAGCAATCGGACCAGCGGGACCAGCAGGGGCAACAGGAGCAACAGGGCCACAAAGACCAGCAGGGTCAGTATTAGATTTTGCGGACTTTTATGCGTTGATGCCTGGTGATAATGCAACAACAGTTGGAGGCGGTCAAGATGTAGATTTTCCGCAAAATGGACCTACTAGCGCGGGTGGTATTGTACGGGCTACTGTCGATTCATTTACTTTGTCTGCAATTGGCATTTATCAGGTCTTTTTTCAGGTGAGTGTGAGCGAACCGGGCCAACTGATTTTAACTCTCAATGGCATTGACCTACCCTATACGGTGGTCGGGCGAGCCACCGGTACTTCTCAGATAGTAGGAATGGCTCTTGTTCAAACGTCAGTCATCAATTCAATACTGACTGTACGAAATCCTACTGGCAATTTCCCGGCACTAACCATCACTCCTCTTGCTGGAGGAACAAGGGCTGTTTCAGCACACCTTGTTATCACGCGACTCAGCTAGATGGGGAAAGGTGGGTTTCTTTCTCACTGACAACTCGTTATTAAACTGTGTTAGTTACATAGGAAGCAAAAAAGAAGACCCAATAAGTGGTCTTTTTTTTGTACAAAAATCAATATTAATCTTTAACAAAGCCTTTTATTTATATAAAAATTCTCTAGCCTGAACTTATGGGTATTCTGACTTTTTATAAGAACACCTGTTCGTAAATAAAGGATGTAAGGGAGGGATCTTTCTGATGAGTACAATTCGTGATAGAGGGCTTGTTAAATGGCAAGCAGCATTGATTATGCCAGAACATAAAGCTTTAAATAAAAAACTGGGAGAGGTTGATTATTTCCTAAATAAAAGGCCTGTCTTTGATGAATACGAGGTTGAAGAATTTGAAAACAACATTCATTATGCGATGGAATATCATTTACCAATTAGTTTTAGATTGCATAACGAGGTAAATCCACATGAATTGCAGGGTTACTGTGTGTACATACATCCTGTCACGAAAGAGTTACGTATTCAGAAGAAAGATAGTTCCTTTGAGTATATTCAGTAGTGATATCATTAGTGTAATCGTTGAGGATTAATAAAAGCCCATACTCGCTTTGAGTAGGGGCTTATTTTGTTTTGGCCCTGTTAAAGGGTGTTGTTGATTTTAGAAGTAAGAGAATCTATTCATGAATAGAACAGGGATAATCTAAAGATTTTTTTATTTTTTCCAATAACATTATTTTAACTAAGAAAGAAGTACTCTCGATAAGACAAGCGAGCATAGAGGATTGTAAGGATACAGTCTATTATCGGATAACAATATATGGTCTCATCATCTCATAATCCTCGTGCTCCAATATATGACAGTGCCAAACATATAATCCTGTATAGGGACCAAACTTCATGATAATTCGAGTTACTTGTTTAGGATTAGCTCTTACTGTATCCTTCCTTCCTCGTTCTTGTGGTTCGGGTGGCAACGCGGGACCCGTATAATGGATAATTCTCTCCTTGTTATACTTTTCTACATCGAAATCTCTCCGGTCTAATATTTGAAAATCAATTAAGTGGAGATGAATAGGGTGTGTATCCGTAGTTAAGTTAATTAGATACCATATTTCGGTTGATCCCAATTTTGGATTTTCTGTAATAGGAGCATCCCAAGTTTTATTATCTAATAACATGAATTCCCGTCCGTACTGATCCATATTATCATTTAAAGTTAAGTATCTTTCCTTTGAAGCCGACTGTTCAATTATCTTTGAAAAAGGCTCCATATACGATGGAATAACACTGGTATCAATACTTGTAAGAGGAAGAGAGACTCTAAATTCCATCACTATACCTACTGCACTTGCGGGATCTCCATCTGGAAAAGGGGCGGGGGCGTCATTTGTCACAATAATGTTCTTTCCCACAAGATTGGTAAAATCAATGATGACATCTGCTCTTTCTGCTGGAGCAAGTATGATTTCTTTGATCCCTATCGGATATTCCATTAATCCGCTATCCGTCCCGATTTGATAAATGAGTTGTCCTGAATCCAGCTTGATCCTATAAAAACGGGAGTTTGAACCATTTAACAGCCGAAATCGGTATTTTCGTGGTTCCACTTCTAAATAAGGCCATACTTTGCCATTAACCAGGATTGTGTCCCCAAAAAATTCAGGAACGATTGATGTTTCTAATCCCTTAATCGGTTTATCTTGCTGGTTTGGATAATAAAGAGCACCGTTTTTATGAAATGATCTGTCTTGGATAATAAGAGGGATTTCATAGTCACCGCTGGGTAAATTTAATAAACGTTCACGATTATCTCTTATGAGATAAAAACCTGCCAGTCCCGCATATACATTGAGTCTCGTAATCCCAAGTGCATGGTCATGATACCATTGAGTAACAGATTTCTGGTTATTATCATATTGATATACTTCCTTTTTAAAATAAGGTCCTACTCGTTCGAATCCTTTTGTAAACCAAGCCTCCGGGTAGCCATCGCTTTCCGGTTCAACACTAGCTCCATGAACATGTACTACCGTTCGTACTTCCGGTACATCCACATGGGCACCATGCACCGTATAGTCTACCGGAAAAAGATGTTTTTCTGGAAGATTGTTGATCCATTTAATAAAAACTTTTTCTCCGCTCTCTACTTCAATTGTAGGTCCTGG
Organism: Peribacillus frigoritolerans; assembly: GCF_040250305.1. Taxonomy (NCBI): domain Bacteria; kingdom Bacillati; phylum Bacillota; class Bacilli; order Caryophanales; family Bacillaceae; genus Peribacillus; species Peribacillus frigoritolerans. The sequence goes on from NZ_CP158190.1 coordinate 1,930,965, forward strand.
GTAGCTGCCTTCATAGCCCCATACAGTTGTATCATTTTGCTCACTATGGAGTGATTGTTTAAATTCTGTCATATTAACTTCATAATAAGTTTGAAGTTGATCTTTCCATCGAGGTTTTAAAATAGGTGGGATAGGAAGTTCATCTACAAATTTAGGGAGAAGCATATTTCCGCTCCATTCTGATCATAATTAACTTCTTTCTAAGTTTATAAAAAATACAAGCTTTGTATGACAAATTTAAATTGAACTAACGGGGCAGGTAGTTGAATAAGGAAAATGGTTTTTTGTGGTAAAAAAATAATAAAAGGTAACTTTTACCTTTTTAGTTTGTATTAAAAGAGTAGCAGGAAATAAAATTGTCCTTTGGGGGTGAAAAGGTGGATTATGGATTATTGGTTATTGGTATAGCTCTTTTACTTGTATCGTACTTAGTAGCGAAGAAAACAACATCACTGCCAAACACGAGAATAGTAGCCTTTTCAAGGCTTTCATTCCTTACATCCCCAATCAATTGTATTTGTGATTATCAAAATTGATAACACAAAACAACAGTAACACAAAACGACAAATAAATGTTAAATTATACCAAATGTTATAAGTATTTACATTTTATGATCTTTATCCATTCGCTTTTCTATAATGCCCCAAGAGAAATAAAACAATAGAGTGATGCCTAAAATTATGAAACCAGCTTGTGTGATATACATAAAGTCCCACTCTTTAACTTCTTTCTCTTCATGGCCATTAAAATCTTGAATTACATAGTTCGAAGTTTCATAGTTCATGAAAATGTAACAAATGATTCCTCCTATAATTACTCCACCTAATAAAGATAATATGAACTTTTTCAAAGTTGTGTCCTCCTGCCCTTTATCAAATATGAATTAAGGATGAGATTTACAATCCCAAAAGCAAGTGCTTCTCAACCAATTCTTTAAAAACTTCCAATTCGGCTTGCTTAAGTGAATTCCCTATTCAATCTCACCCCTAATTTTTACCATATTATATAGAGTTCTCTTAAGAGGGCTTTAATACCTTCAAAGTTAGGACAGTTATTAGATACATTCCTGCAACTTTGAATATTCGATTAGCTGTTTAGGTGCTTTTTTTATACTGTCCGTAAAAGGGGCACAATTCATTAATCAAGAGGGGCTTTTTTATTTATGCTATATTCATCAAATTTGACTGAGTATACTCGGCTAGTTCTTTAAAATCAATCAAAAACTGAATCCTATGAATCCACCAGATGGTTGGTACGGGGAAACAAAGATAATTTACAAAACGATATTGCCGTCCATGCCACAACTAAAAATTACAACACCTATAGGTAAGAAGGTTGGCAAAAAGAATTGTGGCAAAGAATGCTTAGATCACATTTAAAGTGGATAAGGAACACAAACTGCGACATAAGGGTTTGCGTTTTGGAATGATAATTATCTCTTCGTTACACTCGTTTTACATCTTAGACATGTTACTTCTTCGTAATGCATGAATCTAATCTTTCTTAGGTCCCTTCTTGTTAACATAGGGAATACTTGGTATCTGGCTCCGCACTCAAAAGTATTTTTGTCTTTAACTATGTGTCTATCTTCTGTACTAGGTAAATAAATAGTAGGAAAAATCATTTAAAACCCTCTTTTAATTATTATAAGCAAAATCAAAAAATATAAATGTGCAGCCTTGCACCTTAACAAATGAATCATTGGTTTAGGCGATTTATACTTTGCCTAACCAGAATTTTATCATGCATAAAGAATTAAATAGGATTTTTATAAAAACTTAACAAATCATTTACGAAACGAAGATAAAACAGTAGAGGAATTATGAAAAGAATGTGGGTGAGAATCCTAAAAAACTAATTAATAGGCAGAGAGAAGGGGAGTGATACTGCCTATGTTTAAAAATGGACCTTCTCTCTAGATACATTATTTCATTTTACTAGAACTATATAAAAAACGTCTGGCGAAGCCTAAGAAAAAAGAAGAATTAAACCAGTTGGTAGATCTATGAGGAGGAAATAAAAAAGCACCAAAAAGGTGCAGGTGCTCAGTTAAATATCTTTTTAAAGTAATGAATATTCATTATGTTAATAGCAATTCCGATTATCGTAAACATAATTATAATGATGTTTATGGCATGAAATTACTGTCATTTCTTTTAAAGTACTAAATTAAATCATGATGATACAGTTCTGCCAGGGCCAATTTATTTTGATTCTGGTATTTTTTATGGAACTGCTTTCAAGGGGATGAACCGGGGCATTGGTTACTGTATGGCAGTTGAACTCTTCCTCTTCCTAATTTAATTATAGCATATAAAAAATGGTAAAAATATACTATTTATTCTTATTTGCTACTGCTAAAATACAATAGACCTTTATTGAGATTTGTGGGAGGGGTATAGAATGGGTTCATTGGTTCTCGGTTTTCAGAAAATGGAAAAAACACAGCTATTGCTCGTTGGCGGAAAAGGATTAAATTTAGGGGAATTATCAAAAATTGAAGGAATACAAGTACCAGAAGGATTTTGTGTTACAACAGTGGGATATCAAAAAGCCATCGAACAAAACGAAACGTACCAAGCTTTGTTGGATCGACTGACAATGCTAAAAGTAGAAGATCGTGAACAAATTGGTGAAATCAGCAGGAAGATTCGACATATCATTATGGAAGTAGATATTCCTTCCGATGTTGTGAAAGCAGTTACTCACCATCTCTCCCAGTTTGGTGATGAGCATGCATATGCAGTGCGTTCCAGTGCGACTGCAGAAGATTTACCACATGCCTCTTTTGCTGGTCAACAAGACACCTATTTAAATATCATCGGCGTCGATGCCATCTTGCAGCATATCAGCAAATGCTGGGCTTCCCTATTTACGGATCGCGCTGTAATCTACCGTATGCAAAATGGATTTGACCACAGTCAAGTTTATTTATCCGTTATCGTTCAAAGGATGGTTTTCCCACAGGCTTCAGGGATTCTATTTACCGCTGATCCGATTACTTCAAACCGAAAACTGCTATCAATCGAAGCCAGTTTTGGACTTGGCGAAGCACTGGTCTCTGGCTTGGTATCAGCCGATTGTTATAAAGTAGAGGAAGAGGAAATCGTCGATAAGATGATAGCAACGAAGAAATTGGCTATCTATGGACGAAAAGAAGGCGGAACAGTGAAACAACAAATCGATCCGGATCAGCAAAAGAAACAAACACTTACTGATCAACAGATTTTACAACTGGCACGCATCGGAAGACAGATCGAAGCTTATTTTGGTAGCCCACAGGATATCGAATGGTGTTTGGTTGATGATACATTTTATATCGTCCAGAGTCGTCCAATCACTACTTTATACCCGATCCCTGAAGCGAATGATCAAGAAAATCACGTCTATGTATCTGTTGGTCATCAACAAATGATGACCGACCCCATGAAACCATTGGGATTGTCTTTTTTCCTGTTAACGACTCCTGCACCTATGCGTAAAGCTGGTGGAAGGCTATTTGTTGATGTCACACATATGCTGGCTTCACCTGACAGCAGAAAAATGTTATTAGATGCCATGGGACAACACGATCTGCTCATGAAAGACGCACTCTTTACCATAATAGAGCGAGGAGATTTCATAAAATCTTTACCAAATGTTAAGCAAGAACAGAGTTCCGGTAAAAGCAATAAAGGTGTGATGTCTGCGGATTCTAGGGCACAAATCGAAAACGACCCGACAATCGTTTCTGATTTGATTAAGAACAGTCAAACATCGATAGAAGAGTTAAAACAAAACATCCAAACGAAATCAGGGTCGGATTTATTTGATTTTATTCTGGAAGATATCCAGATATTAAAGAAGATTTTATTTGACCCACAAAGTTCAGCTGTGTTTATGGCTGCTATGGATGCTTCATCATGGATCAATGAAAATATGAATGAGTGGTTAGGTGAAAAAAACGCAGCAGATACGCTTTCTCAATCTGTACCAAACAATATTACTTCGGAAATGGGTCTGGCGCTATTGGATGTCGCAGATGTGATTCGTCCTTATCCGGAAGTCATTGATTATTTACAACATGTAAAAGATGATAACTTTTTGGATGAACTGGTTAAGTTCAAAGGTGGACAAAAAACGCAAGAAGCTATCTATGATTATCTCGGCAAATACGGCATGCGATGTGCCGGAGAAATCGATATTACCAGAACTCGTTGGAGTGAAAAACCAATTACACTTGTCCCGTTGATTCTGGGTAACATCAAAAACTTTGAGCCTAACGCCAGCAATCGGAAATTTGAGCAAGGGCGACAGGAAGCTTTGATAAAAGAACAAGAGTTATTAGATCGATTGAAGCAATTACCGGATGGTGATCAAAAAGCCAAAGAAACAAAACGAATGATCGACCTGATACGGAATTTCATCGGTTATCGTGAATATCCAAAATACGGCATGGTGAATCGCTACTTCGTTTATAAGCAGGCTTTACTGAAAGAAGCCGATCAACTCGTACAAATAGGCGTCATTCATGAAAAAGAAGATATATACTATCTCACTTTTGAAGAACTTGGCGAAGTAGTACGCACCAACAAACTGGATTACCAGATCATCAGGAAACGAAAAGACGAGTACAAATTATATGAAAAACTAACCCTACCCCGTGTGATCACGTCTGATGGTGAAATCATTGTAGGTGAGTACAAACGAGAAAATCTCCCAGCCGAAGCTATTGTAGGTCTGCCTGTTTCTTCCGGTGTCATTGAGGGAAGAGCACGTGTCATCTTAAACATGGAAGAAGCTAATCTAGAAGAAGGAGATATATTAGTCACTTCCTTTACTGACCCTAGCTGGACACCATTGTTTGTTTCCATAAAAGGATTAGTCACCGAAGTTGGCGGACTGATGACCCATGGAGCAGTCATCGCACGTGAATATGGCTTACCAGCAGTTGTTGGGGTGGAACATGTGACCGAACTGATAAAAGATGGGCAACGAATTCGAGTGCATGGGACAGAGGGGTATATCGAAATATTGTAATTGCTGAATACCTTACAGTATAAAGGATGTTATATTGAAATTCTTATCTTTGTTATAGAATAATAATTTTAATGTTCTCTAAGATCATTAAAATGCCAAAAATCCCTGCTTTTTGATCAGGGATTTTTTTCTATGTTAAATGATTGTAATTGATTTAAAAACACTACAATGGAGAAACACTTCATATGAGATGGATATCCTAAATTGTATGGAATCAGACTAACTGGAGTTGAATAAGAAACGTTTTAAAAAAACATACAAGGTGCATATAATTTTAACTAGTGTGTTACTTTTATGTTGAAAAACAGTTTAAATTTCTAAAATGGTTCAAACTACTATTATGTGACTTTAACTTGTTAAGTTTGCATGATACCGTTCCTTTGTCACGCAACCGTGCAGTTGCTTATGATTGACAAGCAACCGTAGAGTTGCTTATAATCGATATATGAATTGGGACAAAGACGCTATATTCAAAGCACTAGGCGATTCGACTCGTCGACTTATATTAGACGAACTATCCGAACGCAATGAGTTGACGCTGTATGAACTTACGGTACGTCTCATTATGAAGCACGACCTTTCCATTTCGAGACAGGCGATAGCTAAACATCTTTCTGCATTGGAAGATGCAGGGCTTGTAAATTCAAAACGAAAGGGAAAATATCGAGTACTTATGTTCAACAACGAACCACTTAAAAACTTGTTGAAAGGATGGATAGAGTAATCTTTTCGGAACAGGACTTCTGACGAATGTGGGTTGTTATGCTTGCAGCCAGATTGTTAGCAGAACACCATACGTTGCAAATATCTAAGGAGGAAAAACATTATGAAAATCATTGTTACCAGTATATTCGTACAAGACCAAGACAAGGCTCTGGAATTTTATTCAGAAAAGCTGGGATTTGAAAAAAAACAGGACGTTCCTATGGGGAAATTTAGGTGGATTACGCTTGTTTCTCCCGATGCTCATGACGGTACCGAGCTGTTACTCGAACCGAATGAGCACCCTGCCGCCAAGGAGTATCAAAAGAAGATATTTTCCGAAGGCATCCCAGCAACAATGTTTGGCGTGGCAGATATTAGTAAAGAGTACGAACGATTATTGGAAAACGGCGTGAAGTTTACTATGGAGCCGACAAAAATGGGCGAAGTCACAATAGCTGTCTTCGACGATTCATGCGGCAACCTTATTCAGATAATACAGCAGTAACTTTATGATGAAATACAAGTAATTGGTATATGAGTTTAAAGCTTTTCTTGTTCAATTAAATTCAAGGGCCCGATTGTGGAACTAGAAGTAAAAGGGTGGTACAAATATGTACCACCCTTTCTTGGCGGGGTAATCTAAGAATTCAGAGCATACTATACAATATTGTGTATTTGACGTAATCTATCATATTGGTCAAAAGGTAACACAAAAGATAACTCGATGGATGTACGGGAATAGCCCAGCTTGATTTAGTAAAACAAAAAGGGCTCGAAGGAATTGTCCAGATGAAGGTTTAATTAAAAGGACGTTGAAGTAGTAATCAAACATAATGAAAAGTTATAGAGAAGGGGAACAAAAACTAATGAAATACGAATGGAGAAAACAAGAGAAGAATATATATATCCCAAAACAAAAATCTGAACTTGTAACAATTCCAGAACAGAAATTCTTTTCGATAAAGGGAAAAGGAAATCCAAATGAGCACGAATTCGCTGAAAAGATAGGTGTTCTTTATTCAGTGGCTTATGCGGTCAGAATGATGCCGAAGCAAGGATACACTCCAGATGGATATTTTGAATATACCGTATATCCATTGGAAGGAATATGGGATTTAACAGAAGAGGGAAGAAAAAAAGATACTTTAAATAAAGATGAATTATTATATACGATCATGATTAGACAACCAGATTTTGTTACAAAAGAAGTAGTGGAGAGAGCATTTGAACATGTAGGAAACAAGAAACCACATCCATTCCTGAATGATGTAAAGTTCGGTACATTTCATGATGGATTATCTGTCCAAATGCTTCATGTAGGTCCATATGATGATGAACCTCAAAGTTTTAAATTAATGAATGAATTCATAAAAAATAATAATCTTGAAAGAACTTCATTACAACACAGAGAAATATATCTTTCAGATTTTAGAAAAGTCGAACCTGCTAAATTAAAAACTGTTTTGAGATATAAGGTTAAGCCAATAGAATAGAATAAACTCTTAGCTGTTAACATGCATTCATTATTTAATGTAGCAAAGATTGAAGGAGTGTACATAAAGTAAAAGGTGCATTATTTCCATAGGATGCAATAAAGTAGTCCTTAAAAAAATAAAGTGAACCTATAAAGTTTTCCATAATCGGGTGTGATAGTATGGCTCATTAAATGAGGCTGTAAAAGAGGACCTAACAGCCCGCCTTATTTTACCTATTGAAAAACATTAACATCTATTATTTTCGGGTGCTTTTCTTTGCAGGGAATTGGTCCCTTTTGTCAAATTAATTAAACAAAGGGGATGAAAAAATGAATGATGATGAGAAAATCGGTATTTTATTGTCCAATATGACAAACGAATTAGTGTCGAGTAGAGTAAGGGTTAGAGCTATAGTAGAATTACTGGAAGAAAAAGGTCTAATAACCCGCGGAGAGTACGAAAACAGGTTTAAAAAAGTTTTTGAACGTGATGCAATTTCGTATAGAAATGATCTATTGAAAGAAGTCAAAATTGATGAATAAAAGGAGGAGGCATCCATTAATTTGGGTGTTTTTTTTTGAGGTGAGAACGATGAACCATGATAAGAAAAATAACCGAAGCCAGTGAAACTAAGTCGTAGGATCTAAGAAGACCTAATGAATATGAAAGCTTTTACATATAAGGATTTTACAATACGAGATTTAAACCTAATGTGAAAAAAGAAAGAGCGTTAACCCTAATTTGATCAACACTCCCGATAGTTCAGTAACATTCATGTTATTTTTTAAGATTTGATTTCATTAATAATGAAATCTGTTGCTCATCCGTATTTGACATTTGTTCCAGTTGATCAACAATTAACTTTTGTCTTTGCAATGGATGATATTGACTTAACTTAGCTTTCCCTTCTATTTTGTTGATTTTTATTTTGAATCCTTGAATTCCTTTGTTCATACCAGCGAGAAACTCAGCATCTACATTATGCAAACTGTATGAGCTGTCAGGGGCTTCGTACTTCGATACCATATCATGTAGGGCGCTCATTAATTCATGTTCATCCTCTTGAAGTTCGACTTCTCCGTAAACATGGACGGTCACATAATTCCACGTTGGTACTGCATTTTTCGTCTCATACCAAGATGGAGAAATATAACAATGCGGTCCATGAAAAATAGCTAAGACGGTTTGATTTTTGATGTCTTTCCACTGAGAATTAGGACGGGCAAAATGTCCATATAAGCATGAATTATCCTCGTTCAATATTATTGGTAAATGAGTCGCGTAAGGCATTCCATTATGTTGAGAAAAAAGAGTCGCAAAACTATGTTCCTTCATAATGTCAAAGGCAAGTGTTTCGTCTTTAATGTTAAATTGTGCAGGAATATACATTTTTTCTCCTCTCAGAATCTTTTCTTAGCATTAAATTAATAATTCACCTATAAAATAAGTCAATATTCATGACAACTTCTTCATCTAATACAATTCTATAAGCTATATTTCATACAGTTAGCTTTTCCCTGATACAGCTACTTTTTTTGTTACGGGAGCATTTTTGCCTATTATGACAGAAAAGACAACAATCACTGTTGTTACAAGAGTGAAAGATGTGATGGATTCATCTAGAAATACTGTTGCAAATAGAATCATCAAAAATGGTTGTAAGTATTGAATCTGACTAACCCTTGATATTCCGCCCATAGCCATTCCGCTATACCAAGCAACATATGCTAGAAATTGACTAACCACTGCGAGATAAATTAAGCTAACCCAAGCTTGGATAGGGGCATGGATCATTTCAGTTGTAAGGTTTAGACCAACTGGAATAATGAAAAATGGAGCACCGATCATTATTGCCCAAGCAATCACTTGCCAGCTGCCTAATTCTTTCGCTAATTTCCCCCCTTCTGCGTAACTAAGTCCCAGTATGATCACTGCCGTTAGTAAAGCTAAATCGGCAAATTGCAATTGACCGAATCCAAGATGAAGTGCATACATAATGACAGCTAAAGAGCCGATTATACTTGAAACCCAGAATTTGATTGAAGGGATTTCACCTGCTCTAAACATAGCAAATCCCGCTGTTGCTAACGGTAACAGTGCTACTTCCACAGCTCCATGAGAAACAGGCAAGGATTCCATCGCCCAGGAAGTGAGGAGAGGAAATCCTAAAACTGCACCAACAGCAACAATAAGTAGACTTTTGAATTGGCTTGGAGAAGGCAGTTTTTCCTTTCGAACGATCAATACCACAGCTACTAAAATAGCAGCAACAACCGTTCTTCCTAAACCGACGACCGTAGTCCCAAAATACTCTACAGCAATACTTGTAGCAGGGAGCGTTAAGCTAAAACAAATGACGCCTGCTAATCCCAACAATAATCCTAATTTCTCCCTGGTTACTCCCTGCATCTTACCCAACCCCAATCTTTATATTTTGTATCACATCTGTACCATTGTTTATTTATCATAAAAAACAGTTTTGCTATAATTAACATACTATGAGTACATACAATAAAAATAAACCCATTTTTTACCCATCTGACCTGGTACAGTTTAAGGAGGATTAATTGATGAACTCAAAATATATGAAGATAATGGAAGAAATTAAGCTTCGACTAGCAGGTGGTTCACTAAATGCAGGCAGTAAACTTCCTTCTGTTCGTCAGTTATCCCAGTTTTTTTCATGCAGCAAGAATACGGTCATTAAAGCATACGACGAACTTGAAAAAGAGCATTTAATTTATTCTGTTCCTAAAAGCGGCTACTATGTTGTGAATGATTATCAAAAAGCAGCGGAAGAAAATGGGGTGATTGATTTTTTGTCTGCCGGTCCAGATAAAAATGTTATGCCTTATGTGGAATTTCAACATTGTATGAATCAAGCAATTGACCATTATAAGGAAGAGCTTTTTACATACTCTGATCAACAAGGGCTTTACCCACTGCGAGTGCAGTTGGTGAAATATTTGCAAAATTTACAGGTGTTCACTCAACCGGAGAGATTAGTGGTTGTTTCTGGCTCGCAGCAAGCCCTCCATTTATTAGTTTCTATGCCATTTCCAAATGGGAAAAACAATATTCTAATTGAACAGCCTACTTATTTTGGATTCATTGAGTCGATCAATCTGCATCAAGCTACTACTTTTGGGATTGAATTATCAATGGAAGGGATTGATCTGGATCGACTGGAATACATTTTTCGAAATAATGATATAAAATTTTTCTATATTATCCCGAGATTTCACAATCCACTTGGACATAGTTACACGAATGGCGAAAAGAAAAAAATCGTTGAGTTAGCTGAAAAATACGATGTATATATAGTGGAGGATGATATTTTAGGAGACCTTGATCCAAATCCAAAATCAGATCCTTTATTTTCTTTTGATCCTTCTGGGAGAGTGATTTATATTAAAAGCCTTTCGAAAATTTTTCTCCCCGGGTTAAGGATTGGGACTGTCGTTCTTCCTGCATTAATGATTAACAATTTCTTGCGATATAAATTCAGTTCGGATTTTAATAGTTCAGCACTTTCTCAAGGGGCGCTAGAAATCTACTTAAAAAGCGGTATGTTTAATAGTCATCTCAAAAAAGTAAAAGATGTATACCGTACTAAAATGCAAATCCTTCAGGAAGCATGTGATGAATTGCTGCCGGCTAATACTTCTTTTTCTAAACCGAATTCAGGATTCTATCTTTCCATCAGTTTGCCCGAGGATGTGAAAGCAAAACAGGTGGTTCATATGCTAAACGAGCAGCATATATATGTTGATGATGCCTCAAGGATGTTTTTAGCAGAATATAAAAAGGAAAATCTCGTTCGATTATGCATCTCTCAAGTGAACGAGAGTCAAATTAAACTAGGGGTAGAACGATTGGCTCACTGTATTGCTTTAATTGACAGAAGAAAAAATCATATTACTCCAAATAACTTTTTACTCATATAGTAATGGTAAGTTTTTATAGAGGGCAGTACCAGAGGATTATACGGTTTTCCAAGCATATATCAAAACGGTTGATTATGTAACTTAGAATTTGAGCAATCATTCGAGACATATTTACTTACTTTCAAAAACTGTAAACTATCCTTTGATGTTCTTTTTGAAATAAACCTTTATGTACTCCCATATTACAAAAGGCAAGATAAAGGGTTAAAGCTGTTTTCTGTGAGGTCTTTGAGGTACCCTAATAAACCTGCAATAATATACTATATACCAATTGATTTTAAGATGTAATATATGATTTACTTGAAAGGAGTTTTCCTCATGAATATTACATCTTTTTTAATTTACTGTTTTATTGTAACTTTTACACCAGGACCTACTAATATCGTGATATTATCCACAGTGCATAATATGGGGACAAAGAAGGCAATGGAATATACGTATGGAGCAACTATTGCTTTTGGTTTATTACTTGTTATTTCTGCTATGTTGAATACTATGCTAGTAACGATAATCCCAAAAATTTTGATCGTTATACAGATAATCGGAAGCTTTTATATGTTCTATCTCGCTTATCAAATTTATAAAATGGATACATCAAAACCAACTGTAAACCAAACTGCCACTTTTATGTCAGGCTTCCTTATGCAGTTTTTAAATCCTAAGGTGGTTCTATTTACAATGACTGTAATTCCCAGCTTTATTATGCCCCACTATACCGCAATGCCTGCAGTGACAATAAGTGTTGTTTCTATTACCATTGTTGGATTTTTAGCATTTATTACATGGGTTCTTTTCGGTACGATCTTCAAGGAGTTTTTACAGAAGCATGAAAAGTTTGTTAATGCCGTGATGGCATTATCTTTAGCTTATTCTGCTATAATGATTTGGTTGTAGATAAGGGGTGAATTAATTGGACAAATTTATCTATAAAAAATCTGCAGGTATTACAGCGTTGTCAGCCAGTATAACTGATTTTACGTATAAAAAGCACTCTCACAAGGAATATGCTATAGGTGTAACATTGCGTGGTATTCAACATTATAACTTGGATGGAAGTTTACAATTGTCATATCAAAATGGTGTTATGCTTTTTAATCCAGAACAGGCACATGACGGAATGGCACATGATGAGGCAGGTCTTGACTATGTTATGCTATATATTGAGCCACAATTGCTTTTAGAGGTTATTGAGAAAAAGGATTTAGTACGATTTTCAACTCCCATTGTGTATGATTATAGAATTGAACAAAGAATATTAAATCTTTCTAATGCTATTTTAAGTGATAAAGATGAGGCTTTGTGCAGTGAATTACTCTTATCCCTCGCAGATAGCCTTATTCAAACTAATCTTTCTACAGACTGTAAGAAAGATAACGCTTCAATTAGAAAAGCAAAGGATATGTTTCATACCAATTTAGACAATGTACTTAAACTTGACGAGATATGTAAAGAGCTTAATTTATCTAAATTCCAGTTTATCAGATTATTCAAGGCCCATACTGGAATTTCACCATACCAATACTTTCTTAACTGCAAGATAGAACGTGCAAAGCAGCTAATAGAAAAAAACGGAGATATTTATTCAGCTGTTGCTGATTGTGGTTTTGTTGATTTAACCCATTTAAATAAACATTTTAAAAGCGTATATGGAATAACGGCATTTGAATATATGTCACATTTAAAATGAGAAGGGATAAATTCAGACTGCTTTTAACAAGGTAAAACTAAACATTACAGCATTTTTAATGGGGAGAATTTGTGCACATTAGACGTTACCAGGGCTATCTATCCTGAAAAACTTCAAGTAATATAATGGCGACAATCGTTTAAGTCTACACGATTAAATTAGGATAAAAATACAAGGGGGTATAAAGTTGTCTTTAAACGTAGGGGATATTATTAAATTTGAACGGACTTTCACTAAAGAGGATGTTGAATTGTTCACAAAAGTATCCTGGGATGAGGGGAATCACCATATTACTCCCGATGAACAGGGGAGACTTGTTATTCAAGGGTTGTTGACTGCTTGTTTACCAACAAAAGTTGGTGGAGAAAACAATGTACTGGCTCGTACTATGAATTTTGAGTTTATTAAACCAGTTTTTACAGGAGATACAATAATATGTGAAGTAACGATCGAAAAGTTTGAAAAGAAAGATAATGGTAGAATATCTATATTGGCAACTTTCCTATGCGCAAATCAGAATGAGGAACAAGTATTAAGAGGAAGCTTTGCGGGAGTCATATTATAAACGTATATACTTAGCTGCTTAATTTTATTCTGATTATTGTTTTTGAACTGATTCTATAGCCTAGTAATTTTAAAGCATCCTGTCGAGGATGTTTTTTTGTTGGAATAAATATACAATGGCAAAAACTGTGATGTTAATTCCTGTAGGATGACAATAAAGTTGCTCCAATTACTATAAAGTCATTTAATTTTTAATAAAGCTGTTTAAAAATTAGCTTGTTTATAAGTGGAGGTTCTGATATGATTGTTTGATAATTTTTTAAAGGGTTTAGAGAGGGTGAGTCAATTGACTAAAAACCTTAGACAATTGAAAAACGTTTCGGTGTTCCAAACGCTTCTAACTTAGAAAAATAATTTAGAAGCGAGGAATAATTATATGAAAAATCAAAGAATCTTTAATAAATCATTTCTTTTTTTATTTATAAGCAACTTTTTAGTTTTTATTGGGTTTGAAATGTTGCTTCCTATTTTGCCTGCCTATTTGTTAAGTATGAATGCATCTTCCATTCAGGTTGGTCTAGTAACATCATTATTTACGATAGGTGCTGTTTTAATCAGGCCTTTTGTAGGTTACTATTTAATTGATAACCGGAGGAAAAGTCTAGCCATTTGTGCAAGTATAGCTTTAATGATCATTACGATACTATATCCGTTTCTAAATATTATTTGGCTTCTTCTATTGTTACGACTTTTCCATGGTGCAGCGTGGGGGGTATCAACCACAGCTAATAGTACAATAGTAGTGGATTTGATTCCTAAGACACGCTTAGGAGAAGGAATAGGGTATTTTTCTATATCCACAACAGTCGGGGCTATCGTTGCACCGAGTATAGGTATCCTTATCTATGACTCTTTTTCCTTCGCTATTTTGATATGGTCATCAGTAATACTGAGCTTGTTGGCAGTAATTGCGCTTCAATTTGTATATTCACCTACTATTGTAAAGCGTGAGAAGAAGCCATTTCGCTTTTTGGATATGATTTTTGAAAAAGACGTATGGTTCCCAGCATTACTTACAGTTATTACAACACTTGGTTTTGGGGCTATCATTACATTTTTGGTTCTTTTTGGAAAACAAAGGGAAGTAGATAATATTTTTCTATTCTTCCTTATCAATGCAACTGTCTCAACTTTACTACGTCCGTTTACCGGAAAATGGTATGACAAAAAAGGACCTTGGTCTATTATCATTATGTCAGCTGTGTTAGGATTTTTTTCACTTGTTATCCTGTCGTATACGACAAATGATTCTCAACTTATCATTGCGGCGATTTTATTTGGGGCAGGTTATGGAACTGTTATGCCATGTTTACAAACATGGACTGTTCAAAAGGTAAGTGAAGAAAAAAGAGGAGCAGCCAACGCAACCTTTTTTTCCAGTTTTGACGTAGGTGTTGGAGTTAGCGCATTTGTATTAGGTATTTTAGCTGAATGGATCAGTTTAGAGATGATCTTCAGGTTTGTTAGTCTAAGTTTTATTGTTGTTGCTGTTTTAGTCTATAAGGATTATTTAAATGAAAAGATAAGGCATAATAAATCGATCTAAAACAAATCCACCTCTATTTTAATAGAGGTGGATTTGTTTACTGGAATTACCAATTCTACTCGTACGCATTATAAGGGATGTATAATAAAAGCAGCTGATGACCTAGTCAGCAGGTCAAGTGTCAAAAATCAATAATTCTTTTTTAATTGACCGAATTTTCTTGCCAGTAGAAGTGCTTTGATTTTCGAATTCCACGCTGCAAAGCTATATCAAATTTCCCAGGTGCGAAGTTTGAGTTATAATAGTAAAAAACATCCGTCTATGTAGGATGGATGTCAGTAAGCTTCTTGATTAATACATAAAAAGGATTGGTGAATAAAAATGGCAATTGTTGATGTAACAGTTATTCCTGTCGGTACACAAACTCCAAGTGTTAGCAGCTATGTGGCAGATATTCAAAGAGTATTAAAGCAATATGAAGATAAGGGAGAAATCCGTTTTCAACTGACACCCATGAATACAATCATTGAAGGCGACCTGCCTAAATTGTTTGAAGTGATCCAAGCGATGCACGAAGTACCTTTTGAAAAAGGTCTTGCTAGAGTCTGTACGAATATCCGAATCGATGACCGTCGTGATAAAGAACGCAGGATGGAAGACAAAGTAAAGCGAGTGAAGGGCATGCTTGAGGAATAACAGCTTCTGCAGTAATAGGGTCTCGCAGTGAAATTAGTTCATAACTGTTTGGAACCATGGGAATCCTTAAGGAGACTTCATGCGGAAACTTTTTCCGTGTATTAAGCAATTATACAAACCAGTCCATGCGGCAAATCCTGGTCGCATGGACTTTTCTTATGGCAAAAATTATCCGAATACAGATATACCTCGATTTTCGTCTTTCGTCGATAAATTGCTTTTTTTCGGAGATATATCCTGCTTTTCGAAGATATATTGCTGTTTTCGGAGATATATCCTGCTTTTCGTCGATATATTGTTGTTTTTCGGAGATATATCCCGATTTTAAATTAATGTCAATGTATTAATAGCTTTAAAGCCTTGGTATTACTGATTTATCAGTTACTAAGGCTTTATTTATTAAATAATGAAAGGGAGCCGATTGTCTGACTGCATTTCATAGATTTCCATATTCTATCTTGCATAATCCTTGTATTTGAATAACCATTTCACTTTTTTCTTGTAATTAGCATACTACCGTGTCCTCTTTACCGACTTCTATCAGTTAACTGCATAAGTTGAGGTAGTGAGTGTATATAATTTATAAACGTTCGCCATAAAGTTCTTTTTCTTCAATTGGATGAAAAAGAGTGAATCCTTTTGAACAAAATACAAACCTTCTATCTATCTCGAATCCAGCCTTATTCAAAATTTCAACAGTTCCATGCGAACCTGTGCCAGCATACCCGCAACTACAACCTGATAGGTGCAGCTCATTTCCTTTTTTGTCTATAAGGATGAGATCGCTATCAAGCAAAATATTATCTTTATTAATTTCTTTAACAATTTTTGCAATTTTAAAACGGTCAAAATGATCTTTAACTGCTTCGAACAACGCAATACTTTTATTAGTATTACCGCGGTCTTCACCGTAATCTTTTATGACGAATACTTCCCGCTCATATGACTTCTTATATAGTTTGTATTTATGGTAAGTGATGTCATTAATTTTACATATAAGTGGACTATTACTATCCAGTTTTTGATTAAACATTGCACCCCTCCTAAATAGTTAGTTTATTAAGTTTATTAGGAGAAAAAGAGATTAGTACCAAGAAGCTGTTAATAGGCAAATTTTTTTCATTTCTGATTCTCTTTTAATTGATAGGGATGAATCGTGATATCGAATGGAGCTGTTAGAGGGAAGTGGAAAAATGAAAAAAATACCTAAAGGGTGCTTTCAGGTTGACGACAAAAGGAGGTTCGGAATCCTCCCACCCCGAACCAGGATTATAAAAGAAAAATTGATTATCGTTCATGTTCTTATATTGGATTAAACGAATGAAACCCTCACTAGATTGAAGAAATTTGCGAAACTCCTGCCGAACAACTGGCTAGCCGATACCCCACATACGCTTGGCAGACAGTCGGCGGAAAGGGAGCGGATTGCTGAAATCAGCTGGAACTTATTAAAAAAGAAAATTGTTCCTTCATGTAAAGGCATGACGAGTTTGTTAATATTCCAAATATAAATTTTTGTCTTTTTATGTAGTAGATTATCAGAATAATTATAGGGTAGGGTCCACTGAAAAGCATCTTAATTTAAAATCCCCTCATACTCATTACATCTTTTGAAGCATAAAAAATTCCGGAAAAGGGACACTTGTTCATGTGTGTCTCTTATCCGGGTATAATTCAAGCTAAATACTATAGCCCTTTTTTATTATCTTCAATGGAGTAGTTTTTTTGTTCACTTTGTATTTTTTTCATATATTTTTTACCCCAATCTCCCATAATGTCCAGTACTGGGATAAAGCTTTTCCCTTGTGGTGTTAGCGAGTATTCTACTTTAGGAGGAACTTCTTTATACACCTCTCTGTGAACCATTCCGTCCTCTTCCAATTCTCTCAGTTGTCTTGTCAATATTCCTTTTGAAATGCCCGGTAACAACCTTTGAAGTTCGTTAAATCTTCTTGTTTGTCGACTTATATACCATAAAATAACAATTTTCCATCTTCCAGAAATTACATTTTGAGTAAGTGTCAAAGAGCATACTTCTTCTTGTTCTTCAGGAGGCGGTTCTCCTTGGAAATTAAATCGAGCCATTGATTGTATTTTCCCCTCTCTCTCATAATGGTCCTATTTTTGTGACTATGTCATAAAAAAATGCCTACTTTTATTATTGTGACCGTGGATATAGTATATACCTGTACTTAATAATTCAACAAGTTCACGTATATCTCTGGAAAATGAAGGGGGCTATATAAATAAACTCATTAAAAATTATTTTACTAAGATGATCAATACACAATTATTAAGGGTTATTGATGGAGAAATTATTTAGATTCTATTGTCGCCCTCTAATACGAAAAAATTAAAATCGGAGGAAAAAGGATGAAAATATTAGTTACAGGTGCAACAGGGAAATTAGGGACAAAGGTTGTAGAAACGTTATTAAAAACTGTACCAGCGAGTCAATTAGCTGTTAGTGTACGAAATCCAGAGAAAGCAGAAGGATTACGAGCTCGCGGAGTAGAAGTTCGACACGGAGACTTTGATAAACCAGAAACATTAGATGCTGCTTTTTCAGGAATTGATCGGCTTTTAATAATATCTACGTTTGGGGATCATGAAACAATAATGAGACAGCATACGAATGCTTTAATTGCTGCTCAACATGCTCAAGTTAAATTTATTGCTTATACTAGTTTAACAAATGCAAGTCAAAGCAAATTTTTCCTCGCTCCATTACATCAAGCTAGAGAAGAAGCTATTTTGAAAACAGGTATTCCATACTCGTTTTTAAGGAACAATTGGTATTTGGAAAATGAAATCGGAAGCATACAAGGCGTGATGGCAGGAGCACCTTGGATAACATCAGCAGGAACAGGAAAAGCAGGCTGGGTACTTCGACAAGATTTAGCGGAGGCAGCATCAAATGTATTGACCGGAGAAGGACATGAAAATACAGTTTACGAACTTTCCGGTAAGCCAATGACTCAAGAGGAATTAACATCTGCCCTTGGAAATGTATTAGGGAAAGAAGTACCTCTACAGCATATCGATGATATTGCTTATGCGAACATGATGAAAGGTGCAGGGGTACCAGAAGCCTACCTCCCTATGCTTGTAAATACGCAAAAAGGTATTCGAAATGGTGGATTAGAGATTGAGAGCAACGATTTAGAAAAATTACTTGGTCACTCTTCTACACCAATAAATGAAGCTTTGAGTCAAATTGTCGATCAAATATCCCAAACAGGAGATTAAGTTTAATCAAAAACACCTCCTCATATGTAATGGAGGTTTCCTAACAATGGGAAAAATAAAGTATGCATCCTAATGAGTGTTGTAAGTTTATTAAACATCTCTAATACATTCTCCTGTATTTTTGAGGTTATTATAATTAAGATTTTTATAAGCGTACCATTCATTCCATCCATCATTCCAAGAATATTACGTGACCGTCTATCCATGGGTAGGCGGTTTTTTATGTTATTAGTAAAATAAGTGTGTGCCTAAACATCTTCTGTATGTTTTTATAAATCATTGAAAGGCACTCATTGTCTGGGTGCTTTTT
This sequence comes from Peribacillus frigoritolerans, assembly GCF_040250305.1. NCBI lineage: Bacteria > Bacillati > Bacillota > Bacilli > Caryophanales > Bacillaceae > Peribacillus > Peribacillus frigoritolerans. The sequence continues at coordinate 1,950,104 of NZ_CP158190.1, forward strand.
CACTGTGTATTAAATGTGTAATTTAATTATTTTGGGGACAAGCACAAGCACAATTTAATAATTTCCATAATATAAAACAAAGCATGATATGGAGGTGAATTACATGGGACAAGAAAAAGAGGAAAAATATAATAGTAAGAAAGATAAATATTATAGTAATAAAGATAAAAATAATAGTAAGAAAGACCATAAGTCTAAAGAAGAAAAATGCTGTTTTAAATTGGAATATAGTTTTAAACTAGAGAAATGCAGTAATGAAGAGGATAATAAATGTTGTAAGAGTAAAGATAAAAATGGCAGCAAGAAAAAAGAAGATAAAAATGGCAGCAAGAATAAAGAAGATAAAAATGGCAGCAAGAATAAAGAAGATAAAAATGGCAGCAAGAATAAAGAAGATAAAAATGGCAGCAAGAATAAAGAAGATAAAAATGGCAGCAAGAAAAAAGAAGATAAAAATAACAGCAAGAAAAAAGAGGATAAAAAATGATGTTGTGATTGCAGTAAAAACAAGAAACAATTGCTAACACCATTAAGGGTTAGAACCCATTTCCTTGGAGCATCCATTCATTGGGTGCTCTTTCTTTTGGGAAAGTATCATACAAGGGTATGAGAGTTACTCATATGTATTCAGCTAAAAACATAATTTTGGTAAAATTTAAGTGAATCTATATGTTTTAGAAGAAGAGGGTTACCAGTTCCAGTTGACGGAAATCAGTTTTATTATAAAGGAAAGACATGGTGCAGAAGAATATGACAACCCCTCTTTGTCATACCCTTTATAAAAAGATAAGGGTGTGACAATTCTGAGTATGAAGAAAAACGACCAAATCGTTATTTATATAGTAAAAGGCTCAACAATTAAAAGGTTTTTAATCCTAGATCTAATTATTGGATCAGGAATTTTTTATGTGGTCAAATTCATTTCTTCAAGTATATTAATAGCGAGTGCGAGCAGTTTTATTGGAACAGAAGGAATAAAAAAGGCACCGAAAGTTCTAAAAAATGCAATTGGATTAATATCCTAAAGGTTATGAATTCCACGAAATGGAGCTTTGTTTAACAAGAAGAGAATACATATTATAAACGCCTGATATGTATTCTCCTTTTTATAATGATACAACGTTGGCGTTTCTACATATTTTTCCATACATTTGCATACTTCTTTTGATATTTTGCATCCTCTTCTTTTTCAACTAATTCAGTGCGATTTGCTTTATTTCTTCATCTTTTATTTCATTAAATAAGTTCCTAAGTCCTTGAATAATATCAAAACGAATTAACGTGTAGTTTTTTTCATGAACGCAATTTAAATACCGATCAACAAGACTTTTTATTACCATTTCTTTTTGCTCAGCGCCAGCTAGACCTATTTTCCATATAGATTGTAGGCTATGCCTTGCGGTGACGAATTTTTTATCTTTTGCCACTTCCCAAACCAATGGGAAATCCGTTAGCATTCTTTTTTCAGGATCACTTTTCGCCAAACTGCAAAGAAATTGTGCAGCCCTTGATCTTCGGTGGTTATCAGAATGAGTTAAATCCTCCTTCAATTGGTTCCATACATCAAAGCCCAGGCCACCTCTTCTTTGGAAGAAGCAAGGATATGATTGTAGGCTTCGTATTGTAAGTCCTTATCTTGAGAAAGTAAATTTTCAAAAGAAGTTTGTATAGCACTATCCATTAGAAACACTCCTTCTTAAAATATGATAGGCAGCCTCTCATCACTGTTGTTCTGTCCCGAATAGCCAGCTAGTCCAATTATAATTATTTCAAATGAAAAATATACTTACAATAAGTTTTTTCGAGAGGCGGGCCAGTTTAAGCCGGCATAAAGCTCGCTTGGTGAAATATTTGAAGTTGAAAATATACCAATAACCTAATTTGGCTGTACTGAACGTATACATATATAATGATTCATTTTAATTAGGAGGAAATTATGACAAATCCACATAAAGTGAAACCCTATTTATTGACACGAAGTTTGCAGCCGGAAAATCAGGAGACACCGATTCATTTCATCAATAATGATAGCATGGAAAACCAATTATTTTATAGAAGGAACCACTTTTCTTATCCGACTCTTTCCTATTCAAACTATTGGCTCCCTATAAATGGGTTAGTATCCGCCCCTTTGCTACTGTCCATGCAAGACATTCTTCAATACCCATCAAAAACTTTGGAAGTTGTCCTGGAATGCTCGGGTGACAAGCGTAATCTCTTCGAACCTAAAATATTTGGAGAACAATGGGGAAAGGGAGCTATTAGCCAAGGTAGGTGGAAAGGTGTACCATTACAGACAATACTTGAATTATCTGGAATAGGGGAAGGGGCAAAAGAAGTTGTCGTGGAGGGTTATGATTATGGAAATAGGAAAGATCTAGATGAGATTTATACCTATACCAGGAGTTTGCCTATCGAGAAAGCACTGCATCCAGATACCATTATTGCATATGAATATAATAACCAGCCAATTCCTTTTAAACATGGTTATCCATTGAGGTTAATCGTTCCGCAGTGGTATGCAATGGCATCTGTTAAGTGGATAAAGCAGATAAGTGTTATTAATTCTACATTCAATGGGCCGTTTCAAACAAATGATTATGTGTATTATCCAAATAAATACAATAATGAAGGCGCATACCCAGTTACTACAATAAATATCAATTCGACTATCCAAAAACCGCTGGATATGGAAATTATAAATACTGGTAAGCATGCAATAAAAGGAATTGCATGGACAGGAAAAGGAGTAATTACAAAGATGGAAATTAGTCTTGATGGTGGCTATACATGGAGAAACGCCGATATATTACCTCATCAGAATATTGGTTATGGATGGGTTAGTTGGTCATACGAGTGGAATATATTAGAAAAAGGTGAGTACACGATTAAATCCAGAGCAACAGATTCATTTGGTCAAATTCAACCGAATTTTCCTTTTTGGAATAAAAAAGGTTATGGGTATAATGCCATTGATCAAATTAAGGTTAAGGTAGAATGACTATTAATTTATTTTTAGATAAAGTAACGGGAGAATAAATTATTGAAGAAGAATATAAGTGATCCAATCGATAGGAAAAAAATCAGCCGTGATTATCTTTGAAATTGGTTAAATCAATTTAGTTAATCGTAGAAAGTTACCAGGAACGTCGGACAAAGAGTCGCTCGCTTCCGTAGCAAGAAACTCCTTCAGTGGATATAGTGTTAAGAAAATGAGAAAAGTCGTTCCTGGATTTGGCCAAATAACGGTTTTGTGTTACAGAGAAACACCCTTCCAAAAGAGTTTAGGAGGGTTTTTTGGCATGGCCAATTTAGACTGAATAAGGGAATTGTCAGCCTATTTAGCAGGGTAGTTGAGATGCGCGTGAAAAGCAGTATAGAATTCTCAAGTCTCCAAATATTAAATTAAAGGAGGGCTGCGATATCGACACTTCGTAATTCATTTTTGGGGACTAAAATGCATTGAAAATACAGCAATAGTTATTTTAATAGGAGTGAACCTAATGAAGTTAACAAGAGTATTTTTTATAGCAGTATTTCTTTTTACTTATTTACACCTTCAAACTTACTCTTATGCAACAGAAATTAATGTTTCTGAAAAAAGTAGAGTTTTGTTAAAAGTTAAAGATACTAAAGGGATTAGTTATGATGTTTATTTTTTTGCTCCTAAAGAAACTAAAACAGACTATTACCTTTGCAGCACAGGCGATGAAGTATTTATAGGTAATTATAGTTTTCTAATTCAAAAACAAGGTGAAAAAGAAATAAAAACGACATCCATCATATTAAAGGATTATCCTTATAACCAAACCCAAAGAACTGTGTTTCCGATAATATCAAAATCTTATCCTGATATCGTGGTGGTTTCAAATCAATTAGACTGTAACACAAAGGCGGGCTATCTGTATTATGTTGATAATGAAAAAATAGTATCAGTAAAGAGTGCTTTGTCCTATACTTTACCGCCAAGGTTCAATGAGAAAAATGAGTTAGAAACAATGAGTTATTACAATATGGAAGATTTACCTTGGGTATTAAATACTTATGAATTGGATTTAAAGAGTAATTCATTGAAAATGATAGATAAAAAATCTTTGTCTTTTGAGGAAGGTCAGAAGATAAAAAATAAATGGCAATGAATTAATTCCTTGATGAACTACTGCTAAAACGCCAAAATAGGCGTTTTTTTATTTGAAAACATGCAACACATAAAACTTCCGATTACCATTTGAACAAAAAAAGGAGCATTATGTTCCTAATCTAATTTAAAAGGTGAGATGTGAGAATTCCACTTAGGAATTGAGTGTCCTGGGTTTTTAATCGGTCTATTCCGTTTTAGTCTCCAATTCACCATTAACTCGATATATCTTTCTAGGTCTTCCTTTAGCTGTCGGTGCTTATTCACCAATTATTTCGGCAATCTCTTGCTCGACTAAACCGTATATCGAAAAAAAATAAAAACTTGTAAATTTAAAAATGAGTTAATAATGGCGGGTTTTAAAATTCTCAATGTGAAAAGATATCTGCAGGTCTTTTGAGAAAAGATTGATTGAAACGGAACATACCATCACTAACATCCCCATAGTTAAGGGAAGTACATGGATAAAAGTGAATGAATTAAAAAATTATACTCTTGTCTATATAACCGTATTAATATTAATAATTCTTTTATCTGGAGACACAAGGGGAGGGGTTGTTGTAATCCCTCTTTTTGAAATCAATATATTAATAGGAAGAAATACGTCTAAATTACCCCGAACAGAGGGTAAATGCTTTTAAAAAGTTTGTTAGCAAAGTAAGTAAAATAGAAATTTTTCGCTATTGGAAAAAATAACTTCATTGTTAAATTATTGTTATTACCTTATAATTTTCTAGAAACATATGAAATGTTATGAATAGGAGAAAAGTATGAAAAAACTGTGGACGATTTTAGTTTCATTTTCGTTGTTAATTAGCTTATTCCCGCAATTAGCATCGGCATCACCAAGCAAAAATTTTGAGCAAGAACTTACAAAGTATTTAAAAGAGGTAAGCCTTGTAAGGGGTTTTGAAGTGACGAAGGATGATATTGAAACATCTCTTTCTTTTTACGATGAAAGTATTAAAAACTTTGAATCTATTGGTGATTTAAAAGAAGCCTTAGGCGAAGTCATTAAGGCAGATTTAAGTAATTTAGATGCCATTTATGAAGATTATAATCTGACTAATGAGAGCCTAATTAATCTATTACACGAAAATGGCGAAGAACTAGACGATTATATCTTTATCTGGGACTTAGATGAAGCTGTTTATTTCTATACAGAAGAGGGCGATTTTGAACGCGATCCAAACTTTGACAAAGAATTAGTCAATTATTTAGCCAAAGTTAGCAAGGAAAGAGGCTTCGAAGTAACAAAAGAAGATATCGAAGCGTCATTGGAACTTTATGATTTTAGCCTGGAAGAATTTGAATCTGTCGAAGAACTTAGCGAATTCTTGGGTGATGTCATAAAGGCAGATCTAAGCAACTTAGATTATTTTAATGAGAATTATGGATTAGATAAACAAGCCTTGCTTCAAATGTTGGAAGAAAATGGTGAAGACATTAACGATTATATATACATAGATAATCTTGAAGAAACTGTTTGGAACCTTACTGGTGGTGGGATAGATGGTGAGATTGCAGAAGATCTGCTTCCCATTTTCGAGGAAGAACTCGGTTTGACGGAAGAGGAACTACAGCGGCTTGAAGAACACTTAATGTCTTTGGAAGAGCATCTTTCCAATCCGGAAACAGTCAAGCAACTAGAAGCATTGGGCAACCGCATGATGGCTTTCGAGGAATTCGATGTAGCAACCGAGCTTACAGCTGAACAGATAGCTGAAATGGCATCAATCTATGAAGAATTACTTTCAATCTTTAAGCTTAATGTATCCTATTCCCTTGTGAAAAGTGGCTCGGAATCACCTGTATCCCTTATGGATTTAATGAAATTGGAAGAATTGAAGGGTGCTAACCTGAAAATAGCGATATATAATACTGACGGAAAGTTCTTGGCTGATCTTTTAATAACAGGTGAAATGGTCGATTCTGACACTCTTACCAATGCAGGCGGGCAAATAAAGGAATCTGCAAAAGAGGTGCAAAAAACCATTGAAAAAACACCAGTTGCTAAACCAGTAAAGCAAAAGATCAGTACTCATACAAATTCAGAAAATCAAACCGTAAAAGGGGCTAAACTGCCAAATACCGCTTCCGATTATTTGCCTAGCGCCCTTTTAGGACTATTTCTTGTCTTGTTCGGAAGCTTGATGTATCGAAAAATCAGGAAAGCTTAATATGAAACAATTAAAGAAAAAGCGTTTGCTTCTGCTTTCTTGTACAATTGCCATTATTTTATTTGGAATTTGGTTTTCCACATCCAATATGTATAAGTTTGCAAAAGGCTACTTTCTTTACAAGACTCATGCTCCAAGTAGCCAAGTAGATGAAACTGTACAGAAACCACCAAGTAATAAAACAACAAAGAAAGAGCTATATCCTGTCCGCCCTAAAACGGGTGAAGAAATCGGGGAACTGTATATACCCAAACTAAAAACAAAACTCCCTATTTTCCATGGCACAAACGAGGATGAATTGGAAAAAGGCGTTGGTCACTTTGCAGGAAGTGTGCTACCTGGTGAAAATGACAATTCCGTTCTTTCCGGTCATAGAGATACGGTATTCCGTAAACTCGGGCAAGTTAGCGAAGGAGATTTGTTGATAGTAACAACATCGGCAGGAGAGTTCACATACAAAATCAAAAAAGTTCGAATTGTGGATGAGGATGATCGAACCGTGATCGTACCAAAACCACGGGCAACGCTAACCGTCAGTACCTGTTACCCCTTTGATTATATCGGGTCAGCACCTGAACGCTATATACTTGTCGCTTATTTGACTTCAAAAACAGTAAGTTAATCATCAAATTTCTTAAAAAAAGAGTCCCAATAAGGAAAACCTATTGGGACTCTTTTAATTTCTATTTAGAAAGGAAAACGAAGGTGAAAGTAATATCACTTTGAAAAAACACCGATATCGGTGTTTTTTCATTGTTAATTTATTTATATTGTTACGCTATCCTTATTACTCACTGAAGCGGATTTTAATATTTTATGATGATAAATATAAGAGCCGGCTATCAAAATATATCCGATAATGAAAAGAAGCCATCCACTGGCGGGATCGCCAACTGATATGCTTGAATACATAGCACCCGTCAAATCAAATACAAAACCTGCATAAGCCCATTCCTTGATTCTCGGAAAGCCAGGAATAAGTATTGCCACGACACCTAATAATTTGGCAATTCCAATAAAGGGTAGGAGGTAGGTGGGATAACCTAAATGATTAAATAAAGCGACTGCATCGGGAACAGACATTATATCCGGTATAGAGCCCAAAACCATTAGTGCCACTAAAAGCCCTGTAAAAATCCAATATATAATTTTTATTTTTTTCATTTATTCTCATTCCCTCCCTTAGATTGACATTCTAATCATATTCCACTTTCCTTTTATTAATGCATTCTATAAAAAATTATTGAGATTCAACAGTAATATCACGAGTGCAGCACGAAATCACGAGTAAACGTACTGAACTCACGAGTAAATAGCCAAAATTCACGAGTAAACGTCGCAAACTCACGAGTAAAACAGCAAAACACGAGTAAACGTCGCGAAATCACGAGTGCAGCACGAAATCACGAGTAAACGTACTGAAATCACGAGTAAATAGCCAAAATTCACGAGTAAACGTCGCAAACTCACGAGTAAAACAGTAAAATTCACGAGTAAACGGCGCGAAATCACGAATGCAGCACGAAATGACGAGTAAACGTACTGAAATCACGAGTAAACGGCGACTGCCTGCCAAGCCGCATCAAAGCAAGCGTCCCTGGGGACTCGGCTAGCCAGTTTTTTGGCAGGAGTGTCGCAAATTTCTTAAATCTAGTGAGGATTTCCTCCGTTTGATCTTTTACATCCTTAAGAGAGAGTTGATCACAAAATCATGAATAAAGATTATCGTTTGCCCAATTATTCTAGTCTAAAAATCCATGCTTGAAGGTGATTTTGGAGTTTTCTTTAATGTAAAAGGCAGTGGATGCTTTAACCAATGCCTTTTTGATGAAGGATTTAAAAAATATTCCATACCTTTTCTGCTTTTATCCCTGAAGTGTTGGTAAATATGTATTGCGAACAATGTATTTGATCCTTTTGCAGCTTTATCTTGTAAAAAAGTTTATTGATTTAAAAGAATTGAATAAAATGACGCATATCCCGACACAGGAAATCGTGATGAGGGAATACATTAACTTTAAGTCTTTCAATATAATAATTCCCGCAATAACTATGAGAGAATCAATGATAAAAATAATAATTCCAGGATTAGTTGCTGTGGTTTTAGAGATTAATAGTGCTAGTAAATCCACTCCACCGGGGCTAATATGTTGTCTCAGCATAAAACCGACACCAATCCCAATCGTCATTCCGCCGATAATGGCACTTGTTATGATCGGTAGATGAACCAAACCGTTTAGTGGTGTTAGCCAATCAATAATGGTTGATGTAAAAGCTAACCCAAGGATGGCATTAAAGAAATAAGACTTATCGTATAGAAGAGATAAAAGGTATATGGGAATATTGATCATGATCATGGTATGTCCAACCTGGATTCCCCAAACATATTTGATTAACAAACTTATTCCAAATATCCCGCCATTTATTAGATGAATGGGAACGATAAACAGGTTAATACCAATTCCAATGCAAAAACTTGAAAAAAGCAGAGTAACTAACTTTTTCATTAATACATTCCCCTTGTCCAAATCATTATCTTAAAATATATAAGAGGAATGTAAATATATACTCAGCATATGAAAGTACCGGAGCAATTTGTGAATTGCTGGCTTTGTTCTTAGAAGATTTTCTGAAGAGACATGGGATTACGCTGGATCAAAATAAAGGCCGTCATCTGGAGGCCAGGAAGTAATTTGGGCAAAAAAAGAGACACTCATAAAAAGTGTCTCTTTTTTGGCATTTATATGTCTTCATGGGGCAAGTCAGTTTAATGATATAAGGTTTTTTTTTACTTTGGAAAATAGGTTGAATTTTGCCTTGATTATTCAAGGCGCTTTTTTTGATAGGCGATTTGTAATGGTATCTTCTTGTGGTGATGTTTGCCGTATATAGAAGGCCAGTATGAATGCAACTATGGTCAAACCTGTTGCGATCATGAATGCATCATCCACACCCATTACGCTGCCTTGTTTAATGGCCATCGCCATTTGTGATGTATTATCTGGTGATATATTCCTTTGAGATAAGATTTCCTGTACATGTTTCGTTCCCTGGTTTGTCATGATGGAAACAAAGAATGCCATGCCAACAGCGCCTGCTACCATTCTCAATGTATTGACCATTGCTGTTCCATATTTATTTAGGCTAAGTGCCAATTCATTTAATCCAGCTGTGAAGATAGGCATCATCAGTATCGACATTCCGAACATTCTAATCGTATATACCCACACCACATAAGAATAGGACGTATCTGTTTGTAGCCGCGCTAAAAGATAGGTTGTAATGATAGTGATGGCAAGTCCGCTCACCGCAAGCCATCTTGCACCAAATCGATCAAACAGCTTACCTGTGATAGGAGACATGATCCCCATTAAAATCCCGCCAGGCAATAGCATGAGACCGGATTCCATCGGAGTGAACCCACGGATATTCTGCATATAGATTGGCATGATGATCATTCCGGAGAACATACCCATAGTTGCGATGACATTGATGATTGTCGTTAAAGTGAACATCCGATACCGGAAAATTCTAAATTCCAAAATAGGATGAGATACAGTGAATTGCCTCCAGACAAATAAAGCTAAACTGATTCCTCCGACAAGGAACATCGTCAGTACTTCAGGACTGCCCCAGCCCTTGGTACCGCCTGTAGCAAATCCATATAGAACCCCGCCGAATCCGATAGTGGATAGAATTACACCCAGTTTATCGAGTTTAGGCCGGCTGGTTTTCCCTACTTTTTTAATGATGAAAATGGCAAAGATGAAGTCAAGCAGGGCGAATGGGAAAATGATGAAAAATAGAACCCGCCATGAATAGTTTTGGATAATCCATCCTGATAATGTCGGTCCTACAGCTGGGGCAAAATTCATCGCGATACCAAATATGCCCATTGCGAAACCGCGTCTGTTAGGCGGAAATAAAGTGAAAATTACATTTGTAATCAACGGGAACAAAATCCCCGCACCTGCAGCTTGAACCACACGTCCGATCAATAAGACGGAGAAGCTGGGGGCAATTCCACATAAAAAAGTTCCTAATGCAAAGAGTCCCATCGAAGCAAGATATAATTGTCTTGTATTGAATCGTTCCATTAAGAAAGCGGTAATCGGGATGACAATCCCATTGACCAATAAGAAGATTGTTGTAAGCCAATTAGCTGTTGCAGCTGATATATCAAAATGAGTCATTAATTGAGGCAATGCGATATTGATTAAAGTCTGATTTAAGAAAGCGACTAAAGCACCAGCCAGCATCACCGCAAACATGGGGCCTGTACGAATTTTAGTGGTGGCTGTTTTGTCGTGATTCATTATTATGGCACGTCCTTTCCGCTAGGATAGTACAAATTGTACTATCTGCTATTTTTAAAAGTTAAAGAAACTAATTCGTCTCACGAAGTATTAGTGTAAACCAACCTATATTTCCCAATAAAATACACCATTTAAGGAGATTCACTTCAATTTACAGCTTTTTTGAGGTGTTTATTCTTTATTAACCACTCACTTGACAATATTTCAGGATACATTCTCTTGGAAATCCCCCAGGTTAACATCCATTCTACAGGTATATCATATTTCAAACAATAATCACCAATATAATACTTACAATGTACCAGAGAAATTTTTGCACTAGGTATAAATACTTTAACATTCTATCATTCGTATTCACTAATAAATAGTTAATTGATAAAAAGGTGTGATGAACAATAAAATCATGCATTTTCCGTATATTGAGAATTAATATTTTTTAAATATTCAAAATAATTATTGCAATAAATGTATTGGTTAATTATAATACAAAACATAACAAATAATAAGTCGTTTTGAGGGGGTGAAAGAATTTAATATTGCAGGGATGAATATCACTTTTAGGCATTTCCCTTTTCATTATTTTTTGGATTGCATGGACAAACTTGAGATTAAAAGCATTGAATTATGGGGTGGGGAGCCTCATTTGTATGTTTATCGCAACATACTAGGAAATATAAGGAGTTTGAGAAGGGAAATTAAATCTTGTTTCACAAGAGAAATCATGGAAGTATGCAAGTGACTCAATCTTTCAATTAACCAAAGTAGCTGAGAAGGAAGGTTTGATGCTTAAAAGCCATCGTTACAAAGGAAGTTGTACTCTAGAGATTATGGGATCAAATTATTATCAAAATCCAAGTGATGCAATCATGAAATCTATTGAAAAAGTAAGGGAATTGGGAATTTAATCATCTAATTTGGAGGAACTCTTTATGAGTAATGGCACACTTACACGAAAACTGGGTTTTTGGTCTGCTCTAGCAATTGCTGTTGGAACTACTATAGGATCGGGTATTTTTGTCTCATCTGGTGATGTTGCAAGGGCTGCGGGTACTCCTTCCATTTCTATTCTAGCCTGGATAATAGGCGGGGTGATTGCCATACCGCAAGTAATGGTTCTGGCCGAGTTATCGACAGCATACCCCCAAAATGGAAGCGGTTACGTTTATTTGAATAAAGCTGGGTGGAGGCCTTTGGCATTTTTATATGGATGGGCCACTTTCTGGGCGTTGGATCCTCCATCCATATCGATTATGGCTTTAGCGATTGTTTCTTATTTAGCAACCTTTTTCCCATTTTTCTCAGGAGTTGCCGGGAAATTATTGGGTATTGCGATCATCCTGCTCATCACATCGATTCATTATCGAAGTGTGAAAGAAGGAGGTCTTTTCCAAGTCATTATCACGGCTATCAAGATCATTCCTTTCCTGATCGTCATTGTGCTGGGAATAATGTATATGAACCCTGAAAACTTTGCTTATACTCCAGGACCTGGTGCCCAAAAGTCAAGTTTAATAGGCGGTGTATCTGCAACCACATGGGCATATACGGGGATGGCTGCAATTTGTTTCATGGCTGGGGAGTTCAAAAATCCAGGGAAAATACTTCCCCGAGCTCTTATTAGTTCGGTATTCATCGTGTTGGCTCTATATACGCTGCTAGCCATTTGTGTCATCGGCTTGATGCCATTTGAAGAATTAATCAACTCCAATGCGGCTGTTTCCGAAGCTGTAAAATATATTCCGGGATTATCGGATATTGCATCATCATTTGTGGCCATTACGGCGATTATTGTTATCTTGGGTTCGCTAAGCTCTTGCATAATGTTTCAGCCCCGCCTTGAGTATGCAATGGCAAAGGACGGACTATTCTTTCAACGCTTTGCGAAGGTCCATCCTAAATATGAAACTCCAAGCTTCTCCATCATCGTTCAGGTTACGTATGCATGTATTCTTGTGTGCTTCAGTAATTTAACAGTGTTACTTGGCTATTTCACACTGATTCAATTGGTTATTAACATCATGGACTTTGCCGCTGTTTATAAATGTCGTAAAAGGGATGATTATAACCCAATCTATCGTATGCCAATGTGGAGATTAACGACGGTTTTAGCTATTCTTGGAGCATCATGGCTGGCTTGGGGAACTTTTACTTGGGCGCCTATTCAAGGAGTGATTGCAGCATTGATCGTCATCGCAACAGGTCTGCCGGTTTACTATTATTGGGAAAGGAAATATGGATCCAAGAAAAATAACGACAGCGATATCGTGGCTTAGCAGAATGTTAAGGGAAGTTGGGCCTTCTCTTGACAAACGCACTAAAATTTAAAATAAAACAATTGTACAAATTATTATGTTTAGATATAATACAAGACATAACAAATAAACAGAGATACAGGGAGGAAGATGTTGATGCTAAAGTTTGATGAAGAGTTATTTCTTAATCTTGTAGAAAAAGAGGGCCTTGCTTTTAGAGGCCAGATTGAAGAAATCGTAGATGGAATCACAAAAAGGGGCTACAGTAATATATTCCTGATCGGTGCTGGTGGCACCATAGCCATGATGTATCCTTATGAATACATTTTAAAATCAAATTCTACCATCGATGTCCATGCAGAAATTGCTGCTGAGTTCATGGTGATGAATCATAAGCATTTCAGCAAAGATTCAGTCTGTATTTTTACATCTGTATCCGGGACTACTCAAGAAACAGTTGCAGCGGCTGAATATTGTAAAGGAAAAGGCGCCACTACAATCGCTTTAGTTGCAGAGCCAAATACTCCGTTAACACAAATTGCGGATTACTGTATAACGACAGGTTCTGAAACGCACTCTTTTGATACTTTCTTTATGCTTTTGTACATGGTCGTCTTCCGTTTCATGCATAACAACAATGAATTCCCGCAATATGAACAATTCACGAAGGAGGTTTCTCTACTTCCGCGTGCAATTCTAGATGCCGTTAAATCTTTTGACAAAAAAGCAGAGGAATTTGCCATTACACATAAAGATACGGATTACCACATGATGGTCGGTTCTGGTAACCTATGGGGAAACACTTATTCATATGCAATGTGCATTTTAGAGGAAATGCAATGGATCCAGGCGAAATCCATCCACGCTGCAGAGTTTTTCCATGGTACGCTTGAACTTGTTGTTGAAGATACAAGTGTTATTTTACTAAAAGGAGAAGATGAAACTAGACCGCTGATGGACCGTGTAGAGAGATTTGTAGAAAATATCTCGAAAAATTTAACGGTTATTGATACCAAAAGCTTTGAAATGGAAGGTATCAGCGAAGAATTCAGAAAGCACTTTTCTGTTAGTATTAACTGGTCAGTATTAAGTCGAATCAGCGTTTACCTTGAGCGTGAAAGAAATCATCCATTAACACTTAGAAGATACTATCGCCAAATGGAATATTAAGATATGTGGAGCACTACTTAGTAGTGCTCATTTCTTAAGTTTAAAGAAAGCGGGGGAAAAAGATGAGAACGGTTTCAATCGGAGATAACTGTATGGATGTATATCAAAGGAAAGGGGAGGTCTATCCTGGCGGTAATTCTTTAAATGTGGCTGTCTATTTAAGAGGGTTAGGTGCTGAATCTGCTTATATTGGCTGGGTGGGCTCCGATCAATACAGTGAAAAAATGGTTAAAGCGATTCAGGAAAAAGGTGTTGATATTTCTCATCTTTCGCGGAAAGAAGGAAAAACAGCTGTTACTTTTGTTGAAATGGTAGGAAATGACCGCAGGTTTGGAGAATACGACGAAGGTGTCATGGAACATTTCTGTTTAACGACGGAAGAACTCCATTACATTCAAACATATCAGCTTATACATTCAGGGATTTGGGGACATGCGGATAAGTACTATTCCTTTTTTAAAGAAAAAGGTATGCTCACGTCTTTTGATTTCTCAGATCAGCTAGATCATGATCTGGTGAAGACTTTACCTCAGTTTGTTGATTATCCTTTTTTCTCTTATACGAAGGATGATGCTTTTATCCGCCAGTTTTTAAAGGATGTAAAAAGTCAAGGAGCTAAAATTGCGGTCGCCACTTTAGGTGAAAATGGTTCACTTGCCTATGATGGCATTCAATTTTATCAATGCGGTGTCGTTGAAGATAATGTGGTCGATACGATGGGGGCGGGGGATTCCTTCATTTCCGGTTTTATTTATGGAATATTGAAAGGCCAATCCATCGGCAATTGTTTAGAATTGGGCACTGAGTCTGCTGCGAAGACAATTAGATATTTCGGTGCGTGGTGACTGGGACTGGAAATAATGTATAATAGATAATAAATAATAAATTTTGACGGATAAGGATGAATTTAATATGAATTTAAATCCTTCAACCCCCCAGCCATTATATATGCAAATAAGGCAAATGTTGAAGAATGATATTCAGAACGGTAAATACAAACCAGATGAACAGATCCCAACCGAAGCAGAGCTTTGTGAAACTTATAACGTTAGCCGCATTACCATACGAAAAGCAATAGAGGAATTGGTGAAGGAAGGAACACTGACACGTATTCCGCGCAGGGGTACCTTTGTTGCATCTAATAAGTTTCATAATGAGTTGTTATCCATAAGTGGATTCTCAGAGTTTAGTCATCAGCTAGGGAAGATACCGAATTCCCGGATTTTAAGAAGTGAGGTCATAACCGCCCCAAAAGATGTTGCAGGTCATCTCCTCATTGAAGAAGGAAGCCCCGTTCTCGAACTTGAGCGACTCATGTATGTAGATGAGCGTCCACTTTTCTACGATACCGCTCATTATTCGTTACTTCGTTTTCCGGATTTAGAAAAGAAGATTGCAAGGGATGAATCAACTTATAAGATCCTTTTGGAAGATTACCATACAGAAATAGTCAGTAACGATAAAATTATAGACGTCATTGGTGCTACAAAAATCTATGCTAAATATTTAGAATGCGATATTGGCGCGAATTTATTTAGAATAGTGAAGATTGCTTTCGATGCAAACGACCAACCTGTACATCTCTCAACGTTCATGTGTGAAACCAACAAGGTCAATCTGACTGTTCATCGGGCAAAATAGGTCATGCCAATAATTTGGCATGACCTATTTAAATATCTAGTTTTGATTTTCCTCCTCCAAACTTTCTTCATTGATCATGGCATTTAAAATATCCTTACAATTAAAACATAAGATATTCTTGTTATCTAACAAAATACCGTTCAGAAAACCTGCCGTACAATACACATCACGTGCACAGCGAACACAAAAGCCAACTAGTTCATCCATTGATACATCCCCCTACTCAGGAAATGGTATATAGTTTGATGTTCTATTTTGCATAAAGATAAAGGCCAAAATCTTGCATAACGGAAGTGTGCCCCATTTGCCGTAACATGGTAGCTATATTGCCACGATGATATGATCCGTGAGTGACAACGTGTAATACCGATTCGGAAATGGTAGTTTCAAGCAAGCCGGCATAGGGGTTATCCACGACAATTACCTTTTCCATATCCTCTGTACTCAGAAGTGCTTTGTTTCTTTCGTATAGGTCTAAAAATATTTTTTTCATTTCCCCAATACTTTTCTTTTCCACGCCTTCTTTTAATTGATTAGAAGATGCCATTGCTTCATCCATACTTATACCTGAGATAATATCAAACCACGCGTAATCTGTGAGATAAATATGAGACAACACTTTTGATACCGACGAAAAACCAGTCTGAATTTCCTTATGGTAAATGTGTTCTGGAAGTTCATTTAACCGATCGATGATGACTCCATTTGCCCACGCGTGATAGTTATACATTTCTAATACTGGCTCAGGGTGATTCATTTAAAAAACCTCCATATACACTAGTTTTTTCGTATTGAACAATTTATGCAGGAAGAACAAAAAAATTCAGGTGTTTTCAAAAAAGTATTTGTTATAAATATGTAGTTCTCTTATATATAAAACAATTCCTCCTAATGATTCTATCGGTATGTGTGCTCATCGCGAAGGTACCATGTTTAAAAAAAGAGGTATTGAGATCATACAAACTGCTTAACATTCTGAGTATAAAAAATGAATTGTTAGTTGAGCACCACTTAATGGCATTTTTTCTTGCAGGAAAATAGCTCCTTATATCGAACTGATAGTAAAGGAGATGGTAATATGAATCTAAGGATCAAATATAGGCTTTATATCCATGTAGACGGAAAACTTATTCCAGAACAGTATGACCGATACGAGATACTAAACGTCAGAGAAGGTATAGATCCAAATGATACTAAGGATTACGAAGAGCTTATTAAAAAATTGAGTAAGTCGATTAATCGGCCTGTAAATGAATTTGAAATAAAAAACTATGAAACAATGTAATTGCATCCTTTTCGGGGATTGATCGAATGTTACGTATTCTAAAATTTTCTCCTTCAATAGAACGAAATTCATAAAATTTAAAAGTGAAAATAAATAAAGAAAACCTAAAATGAGCCTCCTCCTTATATTACCAGATGTAAATGTAAGGAGAGAGGAAATTTAAGATCTTGCTTCAGTAGGGGTAATGGTGATTGGAAAAAAGAAAATGGGTATAATTAATCAAGCAAAATCTTTGTCTTCAAAAAGCTATTAAAATTTGAAATACCGTGGTTTCAGCCCAATTTATCTATCCTTTCTAGTAGGTTTCTGCGCACGGTCGGAAGGATAAAATAAGGATTTTGATTATTTTGAAATAGACCACGATAGAATATGTGATGAATACAACATCCAGGCTATAGGAATTTCAGTCCAACTAAAATAACTCGATCAATACTTGGGCGTCCTACCTCTGAATACATATCTTTCACCAATTCATAAATGAAAGAGAAGTCAATGGCAGCCTCGATTTTACGAACCAAATGGTTCGATGGCACCAGTTGATCTAACGTAATCATTTCAAGTTGATCTCGCTGAATAGAATTATGTTTCGAAAGCATCCTCATCACCTCAAGTTTTAATAGTTCTATTTTAAAACAAAAAAGACTGTAGACAAACTCGATTTTCATCGAGTTTGTCTACAGTCTGAAACTCTCTTGTATCAAGAGAGTTTTTTTGCATGAAAAGTTATTTAGCTAACAGGGAGTTTTGTTAACGACGAGCTAAAAAGAGGCGGAAAAGGGTGATATGTTTGAATAAAATTTTTTCACATTCTCTTTTATAGACTGATTTACAAAATCTTAACATTTGGTTTATGTGGAATTAATGTTTTCTGATTATGATTAAACCGTAACAAACAGTAATAAACATTAAAGATTCCACACTAAATGGAGGCACTTTTTATGAATCGCACATTCAAGAAGAAATGTTATAAGTCTATTCAAGCTTTGATTTTAGGGGTGAGTGTACTGGGATTAGCTGCTTGTGGAGCTACTAATGAGGAGGCTGCTCCAGTGGTTAAGGATCCAAATTCGTTAACCTTGAAAGAAATTGAAACAAAGGCAAAAGAAGAGGGGACTATTAATAGTGTCGGTATGCCTGATTCATGGGCTAACTGGGGAGAAACTTGGAATGAAGTGATGAAAAATTATACATTGGAACACAATGATACAGATTTGTCCAGTGCCGAAGAGATTGCCAAAATGGAATCTGAAGGAGAGAGTGCAACAGCTGATATCGGCGATGTAGGGATTTCCTTTGGACCAATCGCGGAACAAAAAGAATTAACGATGCCATATAAAACTTCCTATTGGGACGAGGTACCTGACTGGGCAAAAGATGACAATGGAGATTGGGTTGTTGGCTACCAAGGAACGATTGCATTCTTTACTAATAAAGAATTAGTAGATAACCCGCCAAAATCTTGGGATGACATATTAAAAGGAGATTATAAAGTAACAGTTGGAGATGTTCAGCGTGGTACACAGAATCAAATGGCCGTACTTGCTGCCGCTATCGCTTACGGCGGTGATGAAACAAATCTCCAACCAGGAATTGACTTTTTTGCTAAGCTTGCCAAGCAAGGCCGCCTTAGCTTAACTGATGCCAAGCCGGCCAACATCGAAAAAGGGGAAGTGGAAGTTGCCCTTGTTTGGGATTTCAATGCTCTTGGTTACGCTGACCAAATTAACCGCGATCAATTTGACGTCACCATTCCAAGTGAAGGTTCAGTCGTAAGCGGCTACGCAACCATTATTAACAAATTTGCCAAGCATCCGCATGCTGCGATGGCGACTAGAGAATATATCTTAAGCGATGAAGGACAAATTAATTTAGCTAAAGGCTTTGCCCGACCAATTCGCGATGTAGAACTTCCGAAAGAAGTAGCTGAAAAAATGGTTCCAGAAGAACAGTACAAAAATGCAAAACCAATTGAAGATTACAAAGCTTGGGAAGAAACGGCTAAAAATTTACCGCAGATTTGGCAAGAAGAGGTGTTAGTCCATGTCAAATAAAGTAATAGCAATTGTTGTTGATGGTATGAGATACGATAAAGCATGCGAGACACTTGGATTTATTCAGCATTTAGTTGAAACGAACCAAGCGTCACTTTACAAAATTAAGTCGGAGCTTCCAAGTCTTTCCCGTCCAATATATGAAGTGTTGTTAACAGGAACGCCGGCTTCAATGAATGGGATTACGTCCAATCAAGCCATTCGTTTATCTACCGAGAAAAGTCTCTTTCATCTTACGAAAGAAAACGGGTTAAGAAACGGAGCAGTATCTTATTACTGGGTAAGCGAACTTTATAATCGTGCGCCATTCCATTTTATTGAAGACCGTGAGCAAGAAAATGAATCCAATCCAATTCAATACGGAAAATTTTATTGGGACGATGACTATCCAGACAGTCATGTGTTAATGGATGCAGAAGCTTTACGCAGAAAGTATGATCCTCACTTTTTATATATTCATCCGCTCGGTGTAGATGTAAAAGGGGAAATTTTCGGTTCGGAATCGAAAGAATATCGTGAACAAATCTTAAAAATGGGAAGCTTGTTGGCACAACTTTTACCAATTTGGATCAAAGAAGGTTACCACATTTTAATTACATCGGATCATGGCATGAGTGAATATGGCAACCATGGCGGCATAACTGATGGTGAACGTGATGTACCGCTCTTTATCATTAGTCCAAAAGTTGAGCCTGGCGTTTATGGTGAAGTGGTTCCGCAATTAGCTTTTGCACCGCTCGTTTGTGAACTTTTAAATATTGAGCCGTCCGATAAAATGATTTCATATCAATTTCCAGGTCTGAAAGGAAAAGTTACCCTTTAAAAAAGATACATCATCCAAAATAAAAATGAAGAATGAAGGTTGACTGGAATTGGTTTAACGAATGTACTGTTAGACCAATTCCCAAATTGTTAGAGAATATAGAGGAGCGAGAAGTCATGCGAAAAATAAAAAAACAAAAAGTTTACTTATTAGCTCTTTTACTGCCATTTATTATGTTTGTGATTGGATTTGAGATAGGACCATTAGTGGCAATGATTAAAAATAGTTTTTATGCAGATGATGGAATTCAAGTTACGATTGATCAATACTTAACCATATTCAAAAGTGAATTTTACTTACAAGCCATTAAAAATAGCCTGGTCATTTCCTTATTTTCTGCTGTAACTTCTGTGATTGTAGCAGTCATTGTAGCCTATTCGTTTACAAAGTTCTCACAAAAAATAAAAAATCGTTTACTGATGATTACCAATATGGCATCGAACTTTGAGGGGATTCCCCTTTCATTTTCATTTATTATTTTACTTGGAAACAATGGGTTGTTTACGTTGCTTTTTTCTAAGATTGGTGGGGATGTGTTTGCGGATTTTAATTTATATTCATGGACAGGCCTCATTCTTGTTTATATATATTTTCAAATTCCGCTTGCTATTATGCTCATCTACCCGTCTTATCAAGGAATAAAGAAACAATGGAAAGAAGCCTCTTCATTATTAGGAGGATCAACATTATCATTTTGGCTTCACATTGGGATTCCAGTTCTTTTACCTAGTATTGTAGGTACATTCAGTATTTTGTTTGCTAATTCGATGGGAGCTTACGCTACAGCCTATGCATTAGTAGGCAGCAACTATAACTTATTGTCATTGCAAATTGCCTCACTAGTTGCTAGTGACGTTGCATTAAAGCCGCAGCTAGGAAGTGCATTGGGAGTTCTTCTAGCAGCGACAATGATAGGGGCGATGTGGTTCAATGAACGAATGATGCGCCGCATTAGGAGGGATTTACGATGAAATCTTCATTGACTTTTCATAAAGTGATTGTTGGGTTACTAGTTATATATTTATTAATTCCGCTTGTAGGAACATTTTTATTCTCGATTGCCGGTAAATGGGATCATACCATTTTACCTGAGAGTTATACAATGAAATGGTACATTGAATTATTTCAAGATGAACGGTTTTTTGATGCCTTTCGACGAACGCTGTTTTTAATTGTCATGTCTGTAGGTCTTAGTGTTGTTATTATGCTTCCGACTATCTTTATCATCACGGTATATTTCAGTAAATGGGAAGGATTACTTCAAGCAGCAGCTATGCTTCCTTATGGAATTCCTCCCATTGTTGGAGCTGTTGGATTAATCAAGCTATATTCAGATGGACCGATTCAAATTGCCGGAACACCCTGGATTTTAATAGGTGCTTATTTCATAACGATTCTGCCATTTATGTATCAAGGTATTCGTAACAGTCTTCGTACACTTAATGCTGTGCAGCTTGTTGATGCAGCTGAATTACTCGGTGCTACAAAATTTCAGGCGTTTCGCACAGTGGTGTTTCCAAATATTATATCTGGTATTTTAGTGTCAACCTTATTATCAGTCGCTCTTTTATTTAGTGAGTTTGCTTTTGCCAATTTGCTTGTCGGGGGCCGATTTGAAACGCTTCAAATTTATCTTGCCGACAAACTAAACAGCAGTGGTCACTTAACAAGTGCAATTGTTATTACTTATTATTCAATGATTTTACTTTTAACGGGGATTGTATTAAAACTTACGTTTAAAAACGAAAAAAATCCTGTCGGGTCAAATAAGAAGCGAATTCTTTCATTTTTTAAAAAACATAACTGTAATAAAAATACTGCTTTAGAAGGTGAAAAATAATGAGCTATGTAACCATCGATCAAGTGACTAAGGGGTATGAAAATCAAGTCGTTTTAAATGACATTTCTTTAACATTAAAAAAAGGAGAATTTGCTACACTTCTTGGGCAAAGCGGATGCGGAAAAAGTACATTATTACGTTCCATTGCGGGGCTTGAAGGTGTTGATGTAGGAAGAATCTTAATTGATGGAAAAGATATTACTAATTTATCACCGCGTCAGCGTGAAGTCGGTATGGTGTTTCAGTCTTATGCGCTTTTCCCGAATATGACCGTTTTTGACAATATCGCGTACGGCCTTAAAATGAAGAAGGTAAAAAATATTAAATCAAGAGTGAAAAAGATGATTGATATGGTTGATTTAATAGGAAAAGAAGAGTCTTATCCTCATCAGTTATCTGGCGGACAACAGCAGAGGGTTGCACTTGCCCGAGCGCTTGTCATGGAGCCAAAAGTACTGCTTCTGGATGAGCCGTTAAGCGCATTGGATGCTAAAATTAGAAAAAGTCTGCAAAAAGAATTAAAGAGAATACAGAAAGAATTAGATATTACAACTATTTTTGTTACTCATGATCAGGAAGAAGCAATGACGATGTCTGATAGAATTTTTGTCATGAATAAAGGAAAAGTTGTACAATCTGGTTCTCCATCAGAAATTTATACTTCTCCAGTCAATACATTTGTTGCAAAATTTATCGGAAATTATAATGTTTGTAATATGGAAGTTTTTCATAAACTTGTTCGCAGCACAGAATTAAAAGGGAATGAGGTCGCCATTCGTCCTGAAGTTTTACAATTAGTTTCTGTTGTTGAGGATAGCTTGGATTTACAAGAGAACTGGGGAATTAAAGGGTTTATTAAAGATATTACTATGACAGGGAATGTTTTAAGATATGAAGTAGAAACAGAGGAGTCCGCTTTCCTTGTAGACTATCTTCACCACCGAGGGAAAATGTTTGAGCAAGGAGCACGCGTTCAAATTCTTGTACCGAAGAAAGAATGCATTATTTTATAAATTATTAATGATCATGGGGGAAGAGATATGTCTGTTTTGCCAGAAGAAAGAAAGAATGAAATTTTAAAAGAACTTAACAAAATGGGAAAAGTAAAAGTTATAGAATTAGTTGATCAATTTAATGTTTCAGAGGAAACGATTCGACGCGATTTGATGATATTAGAGGAAAAGGGACTGTTAAAGAGGGTTTACGGTGGAGCGATTAAAACAGTCTTTGAATTTGAGGAGCCTCCATTTACACAGCGTACAACGGTGAATCAAGAAGCGAAAATCAAGGTTGGGAAAAAAGCAGTGGAACTCATTTCCAACGGAGATGTGATTGCCATTGATGTAGGTACAACCATGCTAGAATTTGCCCAGTGTATTGAAAATAAAAAGGACATTACGATTTTAACCAATTCTCTTCCTGTGTCGTCTGTGTTAACCGAATTGCTCAATCAAAATAAGTTTACAGGACAAATTCTATTACTGGGAGGACAAATTGATCCAAAGCATCAATCTATATGCGGGGGTCTCACTGAACAAATGTTAAATCAATTTAATATTGATAAAGCGTTCATTTCAGCTGGTGGTGTTTCCATTCAAAGTGGTGTTAGTAATTATCATTTACGTGAAACATTAGTTTCACGCAAGATGGTCGAGGTATCAAAGCAAGTTATATTGCTAACGGATTACTCTAAAATTGGTGTCGACACCTTTTGTAAAGTTTGTCCTCTAGAAAAAGTAGATGTGATTGTCTGCGAGCAACCATTTCCAGAGGAATGGAGAAATGATTCAAGATTAGAGGAAGTCAATTGGATTCAAGCATAGCCCATAAAAGGATATATCGAGATGGAAGAGGCAGGTAAAAAAGCTAGAAAGAAAATTTAATAGATAGAATGAGAAAAGGAGCTATATAGCATGAGTTTCATTGCGATAGATTTAGACGGAACATTATTAAACGACCAGAATGAAATTAGTGAAGAAAATATAAAGGCGATTCAATATGCCCAAGATAGAGGCTTTGAAATAGTTATTTCAACAGGACGGGCTTATTTTGACGTTCAAACAATTTGTGAAAAAGCCGGGATTTCTCCATTTGTAATCGGGACAAATGGCGCAACCATTCATTCAAAAAGCGCAAAGTGCATTTCTTCTATTACGATAACAAAAGATCGTGTCGAATCTATTCTCCAATGGTTAGATGAACGGAATTATTATTACGAAGTGTTCACTGATAAAGCCATCTATACTCTTAAAAAGGGAAGAGAACATTTCCAAAATGAGATTAAAAGTTTGAAAAGCGCAGATTTGAATACAGATATTAAAGAATTAGTTGAAATAGCGGAAAGGCAATTTGACCAGTTTGGATATGTTTTAGTTGAAAACTATCATGATATCTTAAAACAGGAGGAAGAATTCCATAACATTTTAGCATGTTCTTTTGATGAAAATAAATTAGAGGAAGCCTGGAACCAATTCAAAAAGTTTGATGAGTTGATGGTCGTTTCATCTGCTGATCATAACATTGAAATTACTAGTAAAAGAGCTTCAAAAGGAATGGCCCTTGAAAAATTGGCTTTCTTGATGAATGGCTCATTAGATAAGGCTATGGCAATCGGGGACAGCAACAATGATTTATCCATGTTTCAGAAAGTTGGATACAGCGTAGCGATGGGAAATGCAAAAGATGTCATAAAAAATGCTTGTACAACGACAACCCTTAAAAATGATGAAAATGGGGTAGCTTATGCGATTTATCGATATATGGAGAACTTCGTGGTTCAAAAATAAGTGTCAATGCCAAAGGGGAGAGCGATAAAATGGCATGGATATATATCATAATGGCAGGACTTTTGGAAATTGTCTGGGTGATTGGTCTTAAATATTCACACGGATTCACCAAAATTATACCTAGTATATTTACGGTAGTTATTATAATCTTTAGTTTCTTTTTACTTTCAAAAGCTTTACATTCAATACCCTTAGGAACTGGTTACGCCATTTTCACTGGATTGGGAACGGTGGGAACTGTAGTAACTGGGATGCTTTTTTTGGGTGAGACCATTAATCCACTGAAAGTATTTTTTATGGCTTTAATGATATTGGGGATGATTGGAATAAAAGTCCATCCAGCACAACCTAAACATTAAAGGAAATGAACTGATATAGGGGATGATTCAATGGCTTGGTTTTTTCTTATTATTGCCGGATTTGCCGAAATCGGTAGTGTTATAAGCCTGAAACGTGCAGACGGCTTTAAAAAATTGCTCCCCTCTGTAGCGTGTCTTTTTTTGGGGAGTTTAAGCTTTTATTTTCTATCCTTGTCATTAACTTCTCTTCCAGTGGGGACTGCCTATGCAATATGGACCAGTATCGGCTCTGTTGGAAGTGTTTTAGCAGGAATGATCTTCTTTAATGAACCTAGAAGCTTAAGATTAAACCTATTCATTATGTGTATCATTGCAGGGGCTATAGGCATCAAAATCACTTCTGGACATTAAACTAAAAAAAATGCCCTTTAATTTTAGACTAATAGTTGACTCCCGTAAGGTGCGGGAGTCATTCTATTTAGGCTCCATTGGTAAAGAATTGTTTTCTTCCATATACACTTAAATTGATTAGTATAACTATTCAAAATTAACCAAAATGATATGTTAAGCGGACCGGTAGAAATAAGTTGTGCAACAGTTTCTATAGCCTGCTTAGTTGGATATGCTCCTTCTATGTTTGTATTTATTCTTTATGGAAGCATGTTAGGTCGATCACCAGCAATCAAAGGGTTTATTATAAGCAGCTTAGTTAAAATCGCAAACAACAAGAAAAAAGAAACCAACAAAATTTCCAAAAAAACTTAATGCTTAATTAAAGGTGGGGAAAAAATGAAAATTGGATTAGAAACAGAAAGCTATCACTTGCAATTTATTACGGGTCGAATGGATATTTTCGGTTTTATCAGAAAAACAGCTGAATTGGGATTAGACGGAGTCATGATCAATATTGTTCCATGGCCAGGGTTGTCAGGATGGGGTACATTAGAATCATTTGAGCCGGAATATTTAGAGAAAGTAAGAAAAGAAATTCAAAAGTATGGATTTTTCGCTGAAATAGACACAAATGGAAGCGATCCGGAACATCTAAAAAAGGTCATTGAAGCAGCACATAGAATCGGAGCGGATGTGATTCGCACGTATACATGCTTAGGAGAGTATGATCCGGAAAGATTGAAAAAAGCACCAGGAGATATTAAACAAATTGTACCATTATTAGAGAAATACAGGATAAAACTAGCTGTGGAAAATCATGAGGAAGAATTAACAGATGAGGTTATCCAAATTATAAATGAAGTCAACAGCCCTTGGGTTAGCGCTCATTGTGATGTGGGCAACGGAATGATGGCATGGGAGGATCCGGTTGAAGCTGTAAGAAAATTAGCGCCATATGCATTCACAACCCATTTTAAAGATCATATTATCATTCATGACGGCGAGGATTATAGGGTATGTGGTGTACCAGTAGGGACAGGTAATATTGATACAGAAGAGTGTTTTAAAATACTGGTTGAGAAATCTACCCTAACTAGAATCAACGTTGAAATGTGTTTTCCATATGCCATCAATTTTAAGAGAGAGCTTGGTGCTGGCGGAGTCTTTGCGGTTGGAGAAGGAGCTTTCAAAGTTGAACAACCTCCTTATGATTTAAGTGTCATTAAACCATTGGATTACTATTATCCTCCAAAAGAACTTTTAGAACAAATGATTGAAGATCAAGAAAAAGGTACAGTACAATCGGTTAAGTATACCCTTGCCTTACGCGATAAATATTGCCGATAAATAATATGTTGAAGCAGGAGGATGCCTTATATTATCCCATAATCCAATGTTAGTTTTTCGAAATAGCTGATTGTTGTATAATTTTGTTCAAATAAAGATGTTTTAAATTATTGCAGCAGTTCCAGCTGATACTTGCTATTGGGTTGATAGAGAGACTCTTTTGATTGCCAACATTACTGTCACTTTGCCGCGAATTCCGACACACTGTTCTTTAATAAGTGTCGCATGTCTTGTTAAAGTAACGGATACGCAGTTCATTATGACTTTAACCAGCCCCTCTCGATTAAGAGAGGGGCTTTATCTTATTCTCAATACTTATGATGTTTCATCCTGCCGTGAATTTTTTTGTAAAAGATCACGGATTTCCTTTAAATATTGCTCGGATGCCGGTACCGCTTCCAATACCTCTTCCTCGTTCGCTTGTTTTTTTCTAATAAGAGAATTCGCTACCTTCATAAACATGAAAATCGCAAACGAAATGATCAAGAAATCAATCACAGCTTGGATAAATTCACCGTATTGAACTACTGCGTTTCCAACTGTAATCTTTAACGAAGAAAGATTGATCCCCCCTAATAAAATTCCTATTAGCGGTGTGATAATATTATTGACTAGTGATGAAACGATCTTCCCAAAAGCAGCACCCATTACTACAGCTATTGCAAGTTCGAGAACGTTTCCTTTGGTAATAAACTCCCTGAATTCCTTTATCATCGTAACTACACCTTTCTTTTTTCAATTGATAAAAGCATATCAGAAACATGGTGAAAATTGAATAGTGTAAGAGGCATCCATAATTCAAAAGATAGGACCATCCATCCGTTTAATCATTTGAATCCGTTAATATAATGCAATGGCGGCACTCCGATCAAAGGAGATAGAATGCAATTTTCCATTCGAAACCATTAAAGAGCCGTTATAATAGCAGGTCTTATTGTAGAATTATTTAAGAATGGTCAGGGAACAAAGCAAAAAAGTGATTTAAGGCAGAGCGGGGACGACTAAGGCGACAATTTTCAATGTCTAGAAGGCAGGTAAAGCCGTTCTCATCAACTTGAGGAAGGGGGTGAATATAAATGTATTCTTTTGGCGATAATTATATTATTGTACTACCCCCTAAGTGGTACTCCTCCATTGTTAAAAGCCCTTCTCTTAATCGAGAGGGGTTTTTTTTGTGTTAATTTTTATATTCGGGATACTGTGCGGCACTCAAAAGGGAAGTGTGTATCGACCTTTTTGAAGATAAAGGAGGATTTTACGTTTCGTTTGAAGAATGTTTTGACGAATGGGGGTGGAATAATTGCGACATGAAATTGAACAGGATTTAACTAAAGAAGATATTTTTAGAATGATTGTTAAGCACCTTGATGTATTTCCATTGACTAGTGTAGAGGCAATCAGAGAAGTGATCAGAAGTTCATTAAATCAAAGAGGCTTGATAGGGGGGATAACCAAACAAACAGGAGCCGCTTCTTTAACATTTAACCGGAAAATATCAGACCAAGATATCCAATTCATAAATGACTGTATTTGTGATCTATTAAATAGCCGCATTATCCAACCTGGTATTAATGATGATAATCTGGATTTACCATGGATTTCTGTATCTGATAAAGAGAAACTTAAAACATTGGTGAACTCACTGTCTTAACTTTTTACATATAAAAGCCCTTCTCTAAATCGAGAGGGGCATATTTTAGGTTAGAATTTCTTTATCCGGTAATTTCAATTTTCTATATCCTTCATACTCAATTAATTGCATTTTAACCTGTAAGATGGGATTCAAACATATCAATAATTTCAAGGAAACGTTCGGCCTCACGGAAAACGTGATCAGCCAATAGTGGATGAATGATGCTCTTGATTTTGCATTCTTCGATTAAATCTCTGGCGGTTTTCTTAAAGTCTCGAAGTGATACTACGGAAACACGGTTCTGATCTAGAAATTGATCCAGAAGAGGGGCCGTCTGAGATTGCGGTTTCATGGACTCTAAGTCTACGGCTTGAAAGACTAATTGATCAAAATCATTACTAAAGTTTCGCGCCATATCCACCAGCTTTCTTTCCGATGGATCAAGGAGATGTCCAATGAATTTTGCATGATCCGCCATTATTCTTAAAAAGAAAACATTTTCCTTGATGATGGCATCTGCAAGTGGTTTCAATTTACCTTCATTTAATTCTATTAATCGTTTTCTAAAATAATTGGCTTCTCTGCTTGTATGGTCGACTAGAAGTGGGAAGTTGTTTGCACCAGGCAGTTTACAGGTGAGTATTAATCCTAATACCTTCCTTTTAAACAAAAATATGCCTGTGGCAGCTTGTTGCACCTCCGCGTTAAATCTCCTGATCTGTTCTGGATCAGCTTGATTTGTAAATGAATGGGATTGCTGTTCTATCCGTTCAAATATAAGATAAAACTGATTAGCTTCCTCAATTAGCTGTGTATCTTCACATCTAAAACCTAGTCTCAGAAATAACGAGTGTTCCTTCATTATTCTTGACCAAAAACGAATCTCATCTAAAGAGCGTTCAACAAACATTCCAGAGTTTTTCCTCATAGCTTCCTGTGTGTTCTCACTCATAACTAAGGCCCCCTCTTAAAACATAACCATCATTCAATCTTATTAACAAGGGGTCATTAGTATTCTGCTTAATTTGTAAATCAAATCATTTACTAATATCCTTTTGGCACCTCAAACCAATTGGTTCTTGATGACCAAGGTGTGTAAAATTTCCTGAACGATCGGAGACTGTACTTTCTTAGATATTCTATAATACTTCGGCAGGACTCCAGGGTAATATCTAAGAAAACCCTTAGAATTAATTCATTCTAAGGGTTATCATCCAGCACATTAAGTTACAGTTGATAATCATTTGTCACCAAGTTCGTTTATTTTTTTCGTAAGCGCATTAAACTTCTTATCGAGTTCTGGGTACGCTTTATCGTTTGGAGTCATAAAGCTAAGCTTTCCCAAAACTTCCTGTCTTTCTGTTTCAAGTGTTAATCGCAGTTCTTCCAAATCATCTCTTTTTGAGGATGATGGTTCATACAATTGTTTTTGTATGCGATGATTCGAAATGACAAGTTTGCTGCTTGTCGTTTTTTCGAGAAAATATCGATCATGCGAAACGACGATTAGCGTTCCAGTATACTGTGCTAAGGTTTCTTCAAGTTGTTCCCGTGAAGCTAAGTCCAGATGATTTGTCGGCTCATCCAAAATAAGCACATCTTTTTCTTCTAATATATATTCCATTAACTTACATTTCACCCGTTCACCCATACTCATATTCTTAATGGGTTCTGTCCAATGAGAAGCCGTGAAGCCTAAATGCTTCATTAAAGTTTGAACGTTCCCTCTTGACTCAAAAGTATCTTTATGAAA
The DNA here is from genome assembly GCF_040250305.1 of Peribacillus frigoritolerans. Classification (NCBI taxonomy): domain Bacteria; kingdom Bacillati; phylum Bacillota; class Bacilli; order Caryophanales; family Bacillaceae; genus Peribacillus; species Peribacillus frigoritolerans. The sequence goes on from NZ_CP158190.1 coordinate 1,980,011, forward strand.
AAGCTGGGCGGGTGTAAGTTCAAATGGTAAATCAAACACTTCTTGCGTCAAATAGCCTATTTTTGCAGATGGTGAAATCCATACATCGCCCGCAAAAGTTTCATGTCCAAGAATTATTTTTAATAATGTCGTCTTTCCGCTGCCGTTTGGACCTATAATGGAAATCTGCTCACCATGCTGAATCGTGAAATTGACGTTTTTAAACAGTGTTCGCCCGCTAAAAGTCTTCGTTAAATTCTTAACTTCCAAAAAACGTTTTCCCGTCTTGTTTTTTGTTTTAATTGAAAAGCGTACAGTATATTCTGATTCACCAGGTTCAGCTTTTGCTTTTTCAAGCTCTTTTTCAAGACGCTTTTGTTTAGATTTTACCTGTGCATCCATTCGCTTCGCTTTCACGCGATAGTATTCCTTAACTCCTTCCTTTTTCGTCGATTGTGAATGGGCTTTTTTTGACCAAGAAGTAATTTCATTCATTTGTCCCTCGATCCGTTCAACCATTTTTTGCTGTTTTTCATATTCTCGTTGTTGTGTAAGTCTTTTCTGTTTGCGAACCTCCATATAACTAGAATAATTCCCTCTGTGCTCAATTAGCTTTTTATCTTCAATTGACCAAATTTTCGTTGCAACAGCATCCAAAAAATAACGATCGTGCGAAACAAAAATAATGGTACCTCTATAATTTTTAAGTTGTTCATTGAGGAATCCTAAACTGGCCTCATCAAGATGGTTCGTCGGTTCATCTAATAGTAAAAGGTCTGCATCTTTAGAAAGTCCTTTTGCTAGCCGGGCTTTGAGTTTTTCTCCTCCGCTTAATTGTAGGAAGTCATGGCTTGGTACATGCATTTTATCCAGTAATTTAACTTCGGTAGGCGTCTTATCTTCTGAAGAATGCGACTCGACTTCTTGTTCAACCATAAAAACTTTCAAGTCTTGCTGCAGCCATTGGATTCGTCCATGTGCAGGCTCTAAATCATTGTTAATTAATTGCAGCAACGTAGATTTACCGGCACCATTTTTGCCAATGATACCGATGATTTCCCCTTGTTGAACACTAGCATTAACATTTTCAAAAATGTTATGGTCCAATACTTCAAAGCTGATATTGGTTAATTTTAATAGTTCTTTCATATAATTATCCCTCTCCTTAAAGGGAGAATAAAAAAAATCCTCCCAGTTCATATGGAAGGATTAGCCGTACCTGTGCATTATCAAATAAGAGCTATTTTCATGATAGCTCTACAATTTATAGAAAATGGGCAGACTAATCCTATTTTGTATGATTTGAAATATGCGATTTCAAATTTTAAAAATAAGATTAGTTAATCATCGGCCACCCATCATCCCTTCTGATATTAATAAAATCAGTATAGCATAAAATAATCTTTGAAAACAAAAGGAAGCAGCATAATACTTTGCTTTCAATTTAAATTTAAGGCTGTTTTAACATACTTTGTTGCTATTTACCAAGTAGTGAGGTGTGGTTGATTTCCCCTCCAGATGCTCGCTTTCCGCGGGGCGGGCGGTGAGCCTCCTCGGCGTAAACGCCTGTGGGGTCTCACCTGTCCCGCTGCTCCCGCAGGAGTCTCGCACTTCCGCTCCAATCAACCTTAAATAGTTTCGTTTTAAAAACAACAATCTTTACTAAAAGAGCCAAATTTAAAGATTTATAATTGTTTTAACTCAATCAAATATCTTAATATAAGGTGGGCAGTGGGCAACGGGACTGCATTTATCACTATATGATGTTTTTATAAGGGATATGTTAAAATCATAAAACATTTACCCCCATAGGGTTGTATCCTTAAGGAGGACTTTAATATGGAATATATCAAGGGAATCGATGTTTCACATTGGCAAGGTGCTATAAATTGGGGGGACGTTGCAAAGGCAGGCGTGAAGTTCGTTTTCATTAAAGCAACAGAGGGAACGAGTTATTCTAAGCTATCCTATTTCAAAGATAATGCACCACTAGCATTGGCAGCGGGATTGAAAGTCGGGGCCTATCATTATGCAAAGTTTGCAACTGTTGCAGAAGCAAAGGCTGAGGCTGTTTATTTTTTAGATTCAATCAGCTCTTTTGCTTTAAATTATCCTGTCGTTCTCGATCTTGAGGAAAATAAAAAAAAGGCAAATAAAAAAACGCTGACCGATGCCGCAATCGCTTTTTTAGAAGCCATTGAAAAAGCTGGATACACGGCTATGCTGTATACTGGTAAATACTTTCTCGAAAATACTTTAGATGAATCAAGGTTGAAGAATTACGCTTTTTGGATTGCCAGATACAACAGGACGTTGGGACGCAGCACGGACATTTGGCAGCATTCTGATTCAGGTAAGGTAAGTGGGATCAGCACAAAGGTGGATTTGAATATAGCCTATAGGGATTTTACAAATACCATAAATACTTTTAGAACACACGAATCCCGTGCATTGAAAACTGAAACAATCACAACTTATACTGTTACAAAAGGCGACACACTTAGCTTCATTGCAAAAAAACATAAAACAACGGTAAAATCGCTTGTCAGTCTAAACGGAATTAAAGACCCAGACAAAATTTATATCGGTCAAAAATTAAGGTTGAAATGAGTAAAGGAACTTTTTAATACGAGGGATGGGTTCTTTCAAAAGGTCAAAACAAAGTAGAGGGAGAGGGTGTGCGAGACTCCTGCGGGAATAGCGAGTCCAAGGGAGACCCCCACAGGCGCAAGTGCGCCGAGGAGGCTTCCCGGAACGCCCGCGGAAAGCGAATGCCTGGAGAGTAAATCAACGTTCAAATTGTACAAACCCTTAATTTACTGTAGACAAACTGGCTCTTCATATTAAAGAGGAGCTTATTTTAATGGATATTATATTTCTTTAAGTTCGTCTATTGCTACGTCTGATCTTTCCTCTAATGGCCCTCTTAGATGTACTGTAGCCGTTCTTCCATCTTCATTTAAATTATCAATCCAAACAGAAGTGCCATTATATCTAACCTCAATGTCAGATGAAGACGAAAGAATCTGCTTTACACGCTTAGCATCCATATAAATCCCTCCCTGTTAATTAGTCTTCCTATTATTTAGGAAAAGCCTTAATTTTATTCATTTGATTAATGTTGCAACTAAATCACATAAGGAACAATGATGTTTAACCTTCCTTGTTATCCGCCGTAGCTCTCTTTTTAATTAAGCATGTATGAAAAGATGAGAATTTTTAATCTTAAAAATATTTAGTCAAATAAAAGTGACTATGTTTTTGTTACGAATTTCTCCGGTACAATTGCGACGTCAGGAACATCACAAAAAGTTTTACAGAAATATCATTTAATGGCAGAATAGGAATTGAGTTGGTGCTTTTCGAAGTGCGAAGATGTAAATCCTAACTTTTCCCAATTGGAATGAAGTCTAAGCATAAAAGAATATTATAGAGCTGACGGATGCTTTACTTTAAATAGGGAGTGGCTTCGGTATTATTTTAATGAAGCTAATTGGACGGAAGGGTTGAATAAGGAAGAAGAGAAGATGGGACAATATTGGAGGAGAAAGTGTTGTTGGTTTGAAGTCATATACGCATTCTTATACATGCTTTTAGGGGGGTATCATGGAACTATCGTTATTATTGGAATATGGCTGGGTGTTAATTATTCTAATTTTTTTAGAAGGTTTATTATCTGCTGATAATGCATTGGTTTTAGCTATCATGTCAAAGCATTTACCAAAAGAACAGCAAAAAAAAGCGATAAATATTGGGTTGCTTTTGGCTTTTATATTTAGGATTGGTGCAATCTTCATCATTTCGTACCTTTTCCATGTTTGGCAAGTTCAAGCAATTGGGGCTGCGTATTTGATATTCATTTCATTAAAGCATTTACTAAAAAGGGACCACGGTGACAAAGAAAAAAAAGGGAAAAGCTACCGTATGACCGTTGCGCAAATTGCATTAGCTGATATTGCTTTTGCTATTGATTCCATTTTAGCTGCAGTCGCTCTTGTCATTGCCTTGCCAGATACACCAATGGGTGATATAGGAGGTATGGATGGGGCTAAATTCATTGTTATTTTATTAGGTGCAATTGCAGGTTTAATCGTCATCCGGTTTGCTGCAGGATACTTCGTTAAGATCCTGACGGAGCGGCCTAGCCTCGAAACGGCAGCCATGTTAATCGTTGGTTGGGTAGGGGTTAAGTTATTAATGCATACCCTTGCGCATCCAGCCGTGCACATTATCTCTCACGATTTTGTTGAAGGACCGATTTGGAATATAATCTTTTGGTCAGTCATGCTTCTTATCGCTATCGGCGGATGGTTTTTATCTGGAAAAACAGAGAAAAAAAGTGAAGTTGAATAAAGGATATTCTTTTGTAATAAATGAAAAATTCAAGAAGATCAAAGACCGAAAAAAATTTTTCGGTCTTTTTTTGGCCCTCTATATAGATTCGTTAATGACAAATCGTCATAAGCTGTTGATTGATTCAATTTTATTTCAATAGACCTAACCGAAACCCATAAACTACTGCCTGTGTACGGTTTTTAGCTTTAAACTTTGTCATTAAACTGCTTACATAATCTCTAACGGTATGCTCGCTTAATTGCAATAATTCGGCCATTTTTTTATTGTTATAGCCCTCCGCCAGCAAATTTAAAATCATGGATTCACGTTCCGTCAATTGTATGTCGGTACCAATTGATACCTCATCATCCGTTCTTGATAAATATAATCCGAGCCTTTTTCCGACCTGTTCAAGTAAAGTCAGTTCATCTATTGAATAATTGAATTCCTCCCCTAATTGATCAAAGGTCAGCCAGCCGAACACTTGCTGGTTATGAACAATCGGTACAAAAATGACAGATGAAAGATTAAATAGCTGTATATGTTCCTCTTTAATGTAATTATGGGGATTCTTTATAAATACCGGCTTTTTTGAATTGAATACCATGGTTTGCCTGGAGCTGAGCTGCCCCCTCATGCTTTGAACTTTTGGCAGCTCCAATCCAATGGTGCCGTAAAACTGATTGGACCAAGGTATATATGCATAAAAAACACATCTTTTATAGTTAAAGAACTCTTCACATTTTTTTAGGATAAAAGCAAAATCCTTAAATCCTGCTGAGTTAATTAGAAGTTCATTTAATTGGTCCAGCAGTTGAAGTCTTTTAAGTTCTGCATTCTCACTTTTGGGATTTTGCTCTGATTCGTCGCCCCTCCCCTTGTTATAGCTATGGATGAGATGAGAGAAAATGGATAATAGGAACATAAGAATGGAAAGTGTTTGGGCATGTTTCAGGTTTACCATTAAGGTAACAATCGACTTTTCAAAGATTAATCGGAACATGCTGAAATGATTATCATTTAAAAGGGGTAAATGTAATTGCAGCCAAGAATCCAAGTGCTCTTCGTATGTGTCTTTTATGTCGTCGATTTTTGGAGCGGATAAAAAAAGCAAAAATGATTCCAGTAATGTTTGTATCATCTTTCGTTCAGGTTCCAATATGAAGGGTTCTAGATTCAAATAAATATTGATATTTTCTTGAATCTGTTTGTTATGGCTTTTAATGAATAATATGAATTGCTGCAATGTTATTTCTTCATATGCATGAAAGGGATGAGCCATCTGAATTCCTTCTCCTTAAAACAAAATACCCTATAAAAAGGGGGGACTAACCATATTATTATACAGCAGTTTATAGGATAGTAATTCAAATTGTAAGGAGTAAAATAAATGTATGAACACAGAATGAAGCTATTTGATGGCCAGTCTATTTCAATCGAGGGTTTCACAATGTAGTCAGCTTTTTGCTTGTATAAGAATGGTCGTCTATGGAGAACCCTAGGGATGGAGATTTCTGGTGTTTAATGAATCTGTTGCGTAGAAAATAAGAAAAGGAGTCTGGTAATATGATGAGATTAGAAAATAAAGTGGCTATCATAACAGGGGGAGCAAGCGGGATTGGAGCAAGCACGGCTCAATTATTTGCAGAAGAAGGAGCAAAGGTGGTCATTGCCGATTTTGCTGATCATGGACAGGCTGTGTCAGAAGAGTTAAATGGAAAAGGGTATGATACTCTTTTTGTTAAAACTGACGTGACGAATGAAAATGACGTAAAGAATATGATCGAAGAGACGGTTAATAAATATGGAAAACTGGATATCATGTTCGCAAACGCAGGAATTGCAAGAGACGGAAACATTCATGAGTTAAGCTATGAGCAATGGCAAAAAACAATTGATATTAATTTATCCGGTGTCTTCCTATCCGATAAATATGCGATAGAGCAAATGCAAAAACAAGATACTGGCGGCGCCATTGTCAATACAGGTTCCATCCATAGCCATGCAGGGAAACCGGGGGTAACAGCCTATTCTGCTGCGAAAGGTGGGGTCAAACTATTAACACAAACGTTAGGTTCGACTTATGCGAAAGATGGCATTCGTGTCAATGCAGTTTGCCCTGGATATATAGATACTCCACTTATTGCCGAAGCACAAGGTGAAATAAGACAAGGTTTGATCGATTTACATCCAATCGGCCGTTTAGGCAGAGCGGAAGAAGTGGCGAAAGCCGTTCTCTTTCTTGCTAGTGACGATGCATCATTTGTTACAGGCACAAGTCTTATTGTCGACGGCGGATATACCGCAGTTTAAATTTTAAGGATTATTCGCTCTGTCTCTCAAACAGTCAAATTAGGTTTGAGGTGCCAATTAATAGAGCTTCTTCTGTAAGATGAGTGGTGTTCGTACACCCAAATCATACTGGAGGGCTCTTTTTTACATATAACGAAATATTCCCGGAAATACTAATGAAATTTAAAACGATACAAGCCTTTTATTTCGAGAATTTTAAGTTGAAAATCAATTTTTCGTAAAAATTAAAAATGAAAATGGGACATATGTCCTTTCTCTGCACTCCACTTCCGTATTTTAATTATAAAAGAATCTCATAGAGGAGGAGTCAGGGTGAAAGGGATCATATCTTCCATAATTGCAGGAGTGTTTATTTCATTGCAAGGAGTGTTTAATTCAAGAATGAGTGAGGAGTTAAGTGAGTGGCACACTACCGCGCTTGTACATCTCGTAGGATTTATTTTTTCCATCATCATTTATTTATTCGTCCGTGATGGAAGGGCGGAGGGGTTTCAGGAGGTTCCCATTTTATACCTGCTTGGAGGAATGCTCGGCGTCGTGATTGTGTTAGGAGAAATGACTGCGATCAATCAAATAGGCATGTCTTTCGCAATAGCAACCATTTTAATTGCACAGCTTATATGTGCTTTCATTATCGATACAAGGGGACTATTCGGAATGATCAAGATGAAGGTGTCGATTCAACAAGTTATTGGAATGGCTATGATGTTAATGGGTGTAGTCATATTTAAACTGTAAAAAGGTGATAGAACATTGAAAAAATTAAAAAATAGTTCAGGTCTCAATAAATATCTCGAACAATATGAGCTGAATATGATTTTTTCTGAAGAATTGAAGGAGAAAATATCTCTCTATCAATTCCATAATGGAGAAATTTTATGTTCAAAGGGTGAGGATATTCATTATATGTATTTTCTCGTAAAGGGAAAGGTGAAGATTTTTACAACTTCACCCGAAGGAAAATCGTTAATTGTTCGGTTTAAAACGCCATTGGCCCTTATTGGAGATGTGGAATATATAAAAGGGATGGAAGTACTCCATACAGTTGAGGCAGTCAGTGAAGGTTATGTAATCGGTATTCATTTTGATGATTTACGAACGATGGAAACGAACCGATATGAGTTTTTGCATTTTTTATTGGAGATTGTTACACAAAAATTTTACACAGAATCCCATGCCGCAAGTTTGAACAGGCTCTACCCTGTCGAAGTACGTCTTGCAAGCTATCTGTTATCTCTTTCATCAGAAGGGAGCGGCTCCATGTTTCATAAAGAAATGAACACTTCGAATCTGACCGAAATAGCAGACCTCATAGGAACAAGCTATCGGCACTTAAATCGTGTCATCCATAAACTCTGTGGAGAAGGTATCATTCAAAGAAAAAAAGGAATTCTTTATATTAAAGATTTATCGCGGCTGCGGGAAAGGGCGGAGGGCAATATATATGAATGAGTCAGGAGGCTGTATCTAATGCAAGGAATTATGTTTGCCGTAGTAGCTGGTGTCTTCATCAGTCTGCAAACGGTCCTTAACACTAGAGTTAGTGAAAAGGTAGGAGCTTGGGCAACAACCACGATTGTTCTCGGGCTTGGTTTTATCTCATCACTATCCATTTTCACCATCATGGATGATTCGAGCCTGTTAGCGATTGGGCACATAAACAAGCTGTATCTATTAAGTGGAGTCTTGGGAGTTGTGCTCGTCTATTGCATCATGCAGGCAATCCGGCTCCTAGGACCGGCCTATGCCATATCAATTGTACTTGTCGCGCAACTGACGATGGCAGTTCTGATTGACACCTTAGGGTGGTTCGGATTTGAAAGAGCCCCGTTAACCCTAAATAAATTGATCGGGATCGGGATCATGATATCGGGAATCATTATGTTTAAGATGAAAAAGAACCTTGTCCAACAATTGAAAGAGAGTTCCTTTTTCAAATAAGCTCAGAATCAAAATAATATGGCACATAATAGGATATATAAAATAATTATAGTACATTCAAAAAACCTCTCTTTTTAGGGACATATATATAAATGTGAAAAGAGGGGAAATGTCGTATTGGGATAAAGGTGGGAATTGTGCTGCCTAGTATATTTTGAGATGAAGTCCTATCAAATATGTGAAAGCTTAAAAGACTGGATTCCAGTTTTTTTTAGGTTAAATAGCATTTATAGCTGAAAAGCATCCTATATTTATTGTTATTTTTAGAAAATATTGAAAATTATAAATTTAAATGTTTTAATGTAACTATGCCTTTTATACTGGTTCGGACGACGTGATGTTAACACCACTAGTGAAATGGGGTAAATCTATTGTTTCATTAAAGAAAGGATGTGTCATTATACTCCTGATTGACTTGTGAATATTTGCCCTATCTATTCATTATTTCCATCTGTCAGTTTGCCAAGTTAGAATAATGACGAAATGAAGTGGATTTAAAACCAAAAAAAAAGGGAGGGACTTTATTTTATGATAAAAATCGATCTTTTATTTAAAAATGCAAATGTGCTGACTCTAGATAACAGGAATCGTCGGGCTAGGTCAATTGCTGTTTCAGATGGGAAAATTGTCGGGATTTGGGATGAGTGTGAGCCACCTAAAAGTGCAGTGGAGATTACAGCAAGTACTGATGTTGTAGATTTAAAGGGATCCACCCTAATACCAGGCTTTATCGATACTCATAACCATATTTTAATGTATGGATTAACGATGGGACAGGTGAACTGCGGTACTCCGCCCAATCAATCCATAAAAGATATTTTAGAGGTAATTGGTGCAAAAGCAAAAGAAACTCCCGATGGCGAATGGATAAGGGGATATGGCTATGATGATACGCTTTTGTATGAAAAGCGCCATGTTACACGGAGTGATTTAGATAAGGTTTCGCCAAATAACCCTGTAGTCATCACACACACTTCAGGGCACTTATCCGCAGTAAATTCGCTAACTTTGCAATGCGCAGGTTTGACTGATGATGTTTCAGATCCCCAGGGCGGATATTATGGACGGGATGAGAACGGAAGGCTGAATGGGGTAATCTATGAACCAGCGGCAATGGCACCAATAAATAATCACATACCGCAAATGACAATTGGGCAACAGGTTGACATGATAGGAAAGGCTTCAAAGGATTATGTCGCTCAAGGAATTACCACGAATACAGATGCTGCAGTTGGATTTAATAATTTGGAAGATTTAGAGGTTCATCTAAAAGCGGCTGAACAAAAAATTAATCCGATGCGAACGAGACTGATGATCATGCATCAGCAGCTTCGTGAAGGACAGCCATTCGGAGGTTATTCTCCAGCTCAACTGGACCTGGAACTCAGGGAAAGGTCTGGGGGACGGGTTAAATTAGATAGCGCAAAAATGTTTCAGGACGGCTCCATCCAAGGATTAACAGGAGCTTTACGTCTTCCATATTATCAAAATCAAGATGTATATGGAGATCTCATTCATCATCAGGAAGCATTTAATGAAGAAGTCTTAGACCTGCACAGACGAGGGTTTAGAATCACGACGCATGGAAACGGGGATCGAGCGATCGGCTCGATATTAGCGGCCTATGAATATGCTTTATCCATTAGCCCTCGTACAGAGCATCGTCATAGAATCGAACATGTCCAAACCGCAACCACCGAGGACATCATGAAGATGAGGGAACTTGATGTAGCCGGGTCCTTCTTCATCAATCATGTATATTATTGGGGGGACAGGCATAAACAAATTTTCCTGGGTCCGGAGCGTGGAAGGCGTATAAGTCCGTTAGCTGAAGCTGTTGCACACAATTTATTGTTCACCCTGCATTCCGATTGTCCAATTACCCCAATCTCACCCCTATTTTCCGTATGGGCTGCAGTTAATAGAATAACGAGAGAAGGTCATGTTTTAGGCCCAGAACAGCGCATTGATGTGGAAACAGCTTTAAAGTCGATGACTATTTTTGGCGCAAAACTAAATTTTGATGAGTCACGATCAGGCAGCATAGAAATTGGAAAACAAGCAGACTTTACCATTCTCGAGACTGACCCTACAGCTGTTCATCCAGAAGAAATTAGGGACATAGCAATTCTGGCCACCTTCATAGATGGAAACCCAGTATATGGACAAGAAAAGGTAAAGACTACTTAATTTCTTACCGGAAATTTACTGGTCTAATTATAAAAGAAAATCCTATATGTTTGACATAAAGGCACCGATTATCATTGAACCCGCATCCTCGACATTAGAGACTCCATGATCCTGTTTTCCTAGAGTTTATAAAATTGTGATGAAAATTTAAGCTAAACTAGGGGGCTATGCTAGTGAACAAATTAGCATTCGGTCAAAATCCAAAAATGATTTTGTTATTACTTTTTGCAGGTAATTTGTTCTCGGCACTGGATCGCTTTGTCATTAATTATGGGATTGTCCATATATCTGATGACCTCCAATTGAGCGCATCCTCCACAGGTCTGATATTAAGCGTCTTCTTTTTAGGATATGCAATTATGCAGATCCCCGGCGGTTGGATGGCCGATCGTTTCGGCGCTAGAATCGTGCTTATTGTCTCTGTCTTTAGTTTTACCATTTTTACCAGTCTAACAGGATTGGCATGGTCTTTTGTATCGTTGTTGGTCATTCGTTTTATGTTCGGATTGGGGGAAGGAAGTTTCTTTCCTGCTGGGGCCAAAATGATATCAGTGTCCATCGCGGAAGAAAAGCGATCCCGGGCAATGTCTTTGTTTCTTTCCGCACTCACTGTTGCGGGTGTCATTTCACCCATTCTAGCAGCCACTCTGCTTGTTAGTATCGGATGGAGGATGATGTTTGGCATTATTGGGATTTTCGGGTTTACGATTGGGTTACTATATTTGTTCTTATTAAAACCAAGAGTAGGGAGTCAGGGCCCGCGAGAAGTAGATTCCTTAACGGAAGTTCCTGTCAAGGGTTCTTTTATTAAGCTGTTTAAAACCCCCTTGGTCCTTAGTTTGATGGCTGCCTCGTTTGCATATGGTTTCATCAGCTGGGGAGTGATGTCATGGATGCCAACCTACTTGGTGCAGGAACGTGGCCTGAATTTAATTTCCATGGGTCTTTTACAGATGATCCCTGCAATAGCGTCGGTGGCTTTCTATATTATCGCCGGTTATGTACTGGATAAAGTGAAAGTTGGTCGGGAAAAATGGATAGGGGGCTTTAGTGGATTAGGTCTAGCATTATTCGTGTATCTCATGTTTCATGCAGAAACGGTAACGGGAGTTATCATCTATCAAACCATAATACCTATATTTTCCGCAGCTCTATCCACTATTATATTTAGTCTGCCGCTGAAGTATTTACCGGAAGCAATCGGAGGTTCTGCAGTTGGTGTGGTCAATTTAGGGATGCAAGTAGCTGGCTTCATTGCTCCTTTAACGATCGGTTTTGTCATAGACGCTTTTGATGGATCGTTTAATGGAGCTGTTTGGTTATTGGTTTCATTCGGAGTCGTTTGTTTTATCGCTTTTATGACCTTGAAATCGGGTAAGGAAAATTTCATGACTGAAAATCCACAAACAATTCCTGCTGTAAAATAGATCGATATAAAAGCAGGCAAAAGTGGGCGTTCGGATTTATAAAAGTTTGTTCGAAATGGTATATAGAGAGTAAAAAAGTCTGCCAGCTACTATCTTGACAAGCCTGATGTTACTGAATTTCAGTTAACAGGGCTTTTTATTTTTTTATACGATATAATCAATAATATTATTCAAACAGTATGGCCTGGGTATTTTCCATGATTCAAATATACAATTTTTCCAATTTGTTGCAATTCTTTATTTGGTGGAGTGTTAAGTCCTATATCCAGGAAAATGGATGTACTAGTGGAGTCTGAAGGAGACACTGAAATCTAAGTTTTTATTAATGTATAACTTTGGTAAAATTAGATTTTAAAACTAACAAACATCTTTTAGGGAGGAAGCAAATGAAGGTAAATAAAATACATCATGTAGCAATAATTTGTTCCGATTATGAAAAATCAAAAAACTTCTATGTGAATATTTTAGGGTGCGATATCGAGAAGGAAACATATCGGTCAGAAAGGAAATCGTATAAATTGGACTTAATCGTAGGAGGGGAATATCAGCTGGAATTGTTCTCATTTCCTGATAGCCCCGATCGTCCTAGTTATCCTGAAGCTAGAGGGCTTAGACACCTTGCTTTTGAAGTGGAAGATATTAATCAAGCGATTGAAGATCTAGAAAATGAAAACATTCCAGTCGAACCTATCCGCGTTGATGAGTTAACAGGAAAAAGGTTTACTTTTTTTTGTGATCCGGATGATTTGCCTCTAGAGATATATGAAAAGTAGGAATTGCAAGCTTAGTAAGGTTGATAGGAGAGGTAAAACTTCAAGAATTGAGGTAAACTCTTTTTTGAAATTTGATTTGTATAGATGAATATGATGATTTAAAGAGGTTACTTATGCGAATTAAACATGAAGATTCCCTTTAATATGTCGATATTATTAAATTTATCTCCACTTGTATTCCATATTTCGATGAGAGCTGAAATAATCACCGGCTATAATATCTGTAGATTGGTCATTTAAATATGTCAGGAGATAAAAAAATGAATGTTTACAAATTTACAGTGTTGATACTTTTAACGACATTTTTGATGGGTTCTTCTTTTGCAGTAGTTAAAATTGGTCTACCTTATTCATCCCCATTATTATTAGCAGCATTACGCTTCACACTTGCCGGACTCATAATGGCGATGATCGTAATCTTTTTAAAAAGACCGCATCCAAACTCTAAAGGGGATTGGATAAAAATGCTCATTATCGGCACTTTTCAAACAGCCGGAGTTATGGGGTGCATTTTCCTGAGTTTACGCACGATTACAGCAAGTGAATCCTCCATTCTTACATTCACGAACCCGTTACTTGTTGTTGTATTCGGTACAATCTTTTCACAAACACGCTATAAACTATATCAATGGATTGGTGTTTTATTAGGATTAGTTGGAGTAATTATAACGATGGGAGCGCAACTTGAATTTAAGGTCGGTATTCTTTTCGGTATTCTTTCTTCTGTTTTCTGGGCCATTTCCACTTTATTGGCGAAAAAATGGGGAGCGATTTCCGATACATGGGTATTATCTGCCTATCAGATGCTTTTTGGCGGTTTACTGCTTTTACTTGGCAGCTTTATTCTTGAAAAACCATTTTTCATAATGAATGGCAATTCGTTGTTCATTTTATTATGGTTAAGTATCATGTCATCGATCGTTCAATTTGCTGTTTGGTATTATCTTTTACAAAAGAGTGATCCCGGAAAAACAAGTGCCTTTTTATTTTTGGCACCTTTCTTCGGTGTTTTATCAGGGTGGGCACTATTAGGGGAACCGATATACACTTCACTCCTAATTGGCGGACTGTTTATCATCATTGGCATCTATCTTGTAAATAGCAATTTCCAAAAGGAAAATAAATTCGTTAAAAGAGCTTTATAGTAATCGGATTGTTTGCTCTAAGCTGCTAAAGACAGAAAATCCCTCATGATGAAAAAGAAAAGAGCCCTTTTCTTTTTCATCATGAGGGATTATTAAATTATACCTCTATACAAAAAACTTCTTTAAATCCTTCTTTCCCTTTAGGTGTTACTTTTACTGCGCGAATAGATGGAACACGGACTATCCAGCCTAAATCAAAAAAATGTGTAAGAAGCCCATTCCCTAAAGCTCCACCAAGATGATGGTGACGTTCACTCCAATCTAAACATGAGTGGGAAAATGTACGGCGTTTTCTTCTTAAATCAAGTAAATCGATGCCGAATTCAGAAAAAAAATGATTTCCTTTGGGCGTAACTGTAAACTCTCTCTCTTCTTTTTTCAAATATCCGGCCTTCAACATCGATTCAGTTAATTGGACTCCTAGTTTTCCTGCCAAATGATCATAACAGGTTCTGGCTTCCTGAAGCATTTTAACTTGGCTTGATTGTTTTAACGACCGAACTTGAGGAGGTGGGGAAATGGCAAGAAACGATTCTAAAATCTGCGCAATTTCTCCATTTGCTAGCTGATAGTAACGATGTCGCCCGTGTTTTTCAACTTTAACAAGGTTACCTTCCACTAATTTAGAAAGGTGAAAGCTGGCAGTTTGAGGTGTTATTACAGCCATCAATGCTAATTCACCTGCAGTATGAAAACGCCCATCCAGTAAACTAGCAAGTATTGTTGCACGTGACGTTTCTCCTAGGAGGGAGGCTATCTCCACCATATTTGGATTTATACTCACAATAGTTACCAACCTTTCTACCGATATTTTAGTTTAAATAAGCTGAACGCAAAGTAATTAGCATCAAAAATATGTAAACTTATACTTCTATTATACAGTACCGCTGCCCTCGTGATATTCGGTATGTTCACGATTGCTGCTTTAAAAATTTTTTAAGTCCAGGACATATTTAAAGAAAGCTTTATAAGAAATTAAAAAGTAAGTACAAGCAATAACTAAGAAATAATTAAACCGTTCCGCTTATTAACAGGTACATTACCTGATAAAGAAACAGCCGAAATAATTGTTGAAGCTCTGAAAATTCTTTAAGGCTGGATATGCTCATTTTTGTATCTACAGGGCATTACTTCTCCCGTTATTCAATATCTGGAGGAACAAGGGATTCTATATATCTTATTAAATCCGATATTTCTTATCAGGCAAAGAATACCTGTTTACGAAAGGTAAAAACATACGCAATCGATGCGAACCAGTTGTGTGTGCTGTATTACAAAGGTGAACCTCATAAAATTAGAGTAATTCAGCTTTTAGACCTTAGTAATTTGTTAAGACAACAGGAAATCATAACGAATATGCTTGTGGAAGCTAAACAGAAGAAAGACTGTCTATCCTTTGGATAAGCGTTTTTTAATGAAGTATATTCTTTGTGAACTAGGCATACATTCTTACATGTTCACTAACAGTAAACGTTCCTTAATAGTCTTGGAATAAATACCGGTGAATAGTCCCTTTTGTCGAATTTAGTAGTCAAATAGGAGGGAATGAAGAGAATGAAAATATCAGACGTTGGATTTAAAGGTCAAGTTTTTGGATTTATAAAGTTCACACCTTTTGTGGAAAGGTTTTTATCTGGAGATTTATATATGAATAATTTTAAAAAGTATATTGATATAGAAAATGCTTCAGGAGAAAAAGGTGTAGGAGACAAATTTGAAGCAGCACATGTTTTTACGGAATTAACAATGAATTTCTTTACTCAAGATACCCATGAATTAATAATGTCGGGGCGAACTAAAAAAATGAATTTCAGAAAAAATATAAATGAAAAAAGGCCATTATATTCTATGTTTGCAATTGTTAGCGATATGTTAAAAGTGGTTAAGGAGGATGAAAAATATTACTATACCAAATTTGATTTACCTAATGAACAAATCGATAAAATGATCAGGGAGTTCGGAGATAGCTTAATTTTTGTTACCCCATCGCAATTTATTGACAGAATTACTAGAACACTCAATGAAAAAGGTTATGCTTACAGAGGGGGCTTGGTAAAATATGATGATTATAACATCAATTCCTCAGCTAGGATGAGCTCTTATAAAAATCAAGGGACTGATATTTATTTTTGGAAAGATAAATACTTCGAAAATCAATATGAATATCGCATAGTTCTTACAGATCAAGAAGTTGATGAAGCCTTAATTGTGAACATAGGTGATATTTCAGACATTAGTACTATTTTTAATGCAAATGAATTTTTCAGTGATAAATTTGAAATAAGATTACGAAAGAAAGGAAATCTAAGCATCCATTAAATTGGGTGCTTTTTATTTGCAGGAGGGAAAAAGAAAATATAGAGCTTTTTAATGAAATAAATAGAAGAGTTAAAATAACCGCGAATACTAGGATTATCACTTATAATATTCAAAAGCCCAGCATGATTTTGCTACGTATCTCCATCTTTATATTTATAAAACCTACCCGTGGTAAAGACCTAATTATCTTCTGAACCAAACAGTTCAAACCAATACTAGTGAATTTAAATGAGTTTATTATAATTCTTGTTTTAGTAATTATTCAAAAAAGAGGATGACCAAATCATTCAGATGACTAGTTCGCCCTCTTTGATCTTTTTCTTTATAAAAAGAAGAAGCTAAATAAACAAGATGAATTAGATGTAGGTGGGGAAATATCTTTAATAATTAAATCCTGGACTATTTTTCATATATTTAATTTTTAAACCATTTATGGATCTATTAAGAGAGCGCCGTTCAATAGAGTGCAAAATTCAGCAAAACTACTTTGAATATGCCTTCTTTATTGCATTTATTTTTAACAGCAAATTACTGGAAATCTGATGTAAATTCGTGTAATCTACAAAAGTATGTTTTTTTCCAAATCGTAAAGGGGGACCATAATTGAGTTCAACAAATCGTAAACAGACAACAATTGTTGCTCTTTTGCTTGCGGGTACATTTATTGCGATCTTGAATCAAACATTAATGATTACCGCCATTCCTCCTGTAATGGAGGAGATGAATGTTACGGCAAATAGTGCACAGTGGCTAACAACCGTTTTTATGCTGGTTAATGGGATCATGATCCCTGTTAGCGCGTTTTTACTGGAGCGCTTTACCACCAGACAGCTTTTCCTTTCCGCGATGGGGATTTTTGCTATTGGTACATTGGTAGCGGGGCTAGCTCCAAATTTTGGAATGCTGCTGCTAGGACGGATGATTCAGTCGAGCGGAGCCGGAATTATGCTCCCGTTAATGCAGACAGTCTTCCTAATGATTTTCCCTGTTCATAAACGGGGTGCAGCCATGGGACTGGTCGGGCTGGTCATTTCCTTCGCGCCGGCTATTGGGCCCGCTTTGTCGGGCTGGGTTACGGAGACCTACTCATGGAGGGTGTTATTCTTTATCATACTTCCAATTGCCATTATTGATATCATAGTTGCGTTCTTCGCTTTAAAAAATGTAACAGAAGTTACACGGCCAAAAGTGGATGTGCTTTCGATTATTTTATCTTCCGTAGGTTTCGGTGGATTATTGTATGGATTTACAGCTGCTGGTAATTATGGCTGGACAGACGGGAGTACCATCATATCCCTAGGCATTGGAACAATTTCACTTGTATGGTTTATCAAAAGGCAATTGCGATTGAAGCATCCAATGCTGGAGTTCCGGGTGTTCACGTATTCATTATTCCCGATTGCTATTATTATTGGAGCCATTACCTTTATGGGGCTGATTGGTGCCGAAACGCTCATCCCGCTATTTATGCAAAACATGCGAGGATTTACTGCCTTTGAAGCTGGATTAGCGATACTCCCTGGAGCACTTATTACCGGAATAATGTCACCGTTCATTGGACGTATTTTTGACCGGATTGGGGCCAGGTGGCTGGTTATTGGCGGATTACTCCTCATAACCGCTTCCTCCTTTACTTTTATAGATGTTGGTCCTTCGACAAGTTTTACATTTATTATGCTCATGTACAGTATTCGGATGTTCGGATTAGCCATGGTTATGATGCCTGTTTCAACGGCCGCCTTGAACCAGCTGCCTAAACGGTTAATCGCCCATGGTGCAGCAATGGATAATACGATGAAAATGATTGCCGCATCTGTAGGTACTGCAATACTTGTTACTGTGATGACATCAGCTACCGAAAATGCTCAGCAGCGTCCCGAGATAGTCCATCCTGATATGTATGGCGCGCAAATCTCATTTATTGTCGTCGCTGTACTTTCGTTAATTAGCTTCCTCATTTCTTTTAAAATAAAGGATCAAAAATCAGCAGGAAAAGAGATAGGAGAGAAGAATTAAAGATTTTAATTCGATTTTTTAAGCTTAAAAAGAATCACAATATAGATTTATCTACTTGTGATTCTTTTTAAATTAAATATCCTATTTTCGCCGCCAGACTCGCTTCCCTTATTGAACTCCCTCAGTTTAATACGATTTTCTCGCAAAACCCGCTTATTCTCAGGGTTCCAGTGCGGATTCAGTATCTTTTTTTATTTCATGAGTTACCATGACGAAGGAATGATACGGCATGGGAGGGAAAGCCTCCAGGGGCGGCGTTGTTAAAAGTTAAATTGATGTGAGAATACGGGCTTTTAGTAAATCAATAAAGCCCTTTTTTAACATGTGACCCAAAATGTCTTTGGCTTATAAACCATGACCGCGATAAAACTCCGGCCTTCTGTTGGACAAATAATTCAAAATTCCTTTCGACCGTTCGCTCTCTTCCAAATCAATTTCAACGACAGGCAGTATTTCATTGTTATCTGCCTTGTATATTGTTTTCCCATCCGGCGCGACAACCTGGCTTTCCCCAAAAAAGATGTTATCAATATGCAATCCGACTTTATTTGTAACTGCAGTAAATAGATGGTTTTCAATGGCCCTAGAATGAACAAAAGCATGTTGATATATTTGGTAAGGAACCATATTGGCAGACAAAATAAAGATGATCTCAGCTCCTTGCAGTGCCAGCAAGCGCGCCATTTCAGGAAACTCGAGATCATATGTGATCAATAAACCGAACCTGCCTTCCGGAGCCTCAATCACCACACAGCGGTCTCCTGATGAAAAGTGCTTTTGTTCTTCATGATAAAGATGCGTTTTTCTGTACACATCGACTATCTCTCCGTTTTTATTAATGAAAACAGCCGAGTTATATAGACAATCATCTTGTTTTTCTGGAAATCCAAAGATGACGCCTATCTGATACTCTTTCGCACAGGCACAAATTGCTTGTACGCTTTCTCCTTCGACTGATTCTCCTAACTCTTTGATTTGTTCATTCATAATATAGCCTGTTAAAAACAATTCCGGAAAGAGGACATAATCCGCTTGTTTTTGTTTTGCTTCTTTTATCGTTTCTATAGATCTTTTCAAGTTGTATCCTTTATTCAACAGTTCACACTTTAATTGGGCAAGTGCTATACGAAGTGTCCTGGCCATTTACTTTCCTCCTATAGTTAGATCAATTTTCACTATTATACTTTTTTAGCTTTTTTGAAATCGTTGATTGATCAACATGTAGGTATTGAGCTGTTTTATATGTGTTTTGAAAGACCTGGTAAGTTTGTAAAATCAGATCCTTTTCGAGCGCCTCTTTTGCTTCTTTTAACGAAGAAAAGGAAGCGGAGTTCCGATAGCGATTAGGATTGTAGGTGAAAGCAGGCAGGTTACTTTCCTTACTTTCATCATGTGATGGCGTATCTAAGACTGAAAAATTGGTAACCACAAGCCTTTCTATTGTATTCTCCAGCTCCCTGACATTTCCTGGCCAATCAGCATCCATAAACCCTTCCAACAATTGCTTATCCAACATGTAGTTTCGGTTATATTTCCGATTGAAATTATGCAAGAAATTTTGAGCAAGTTCCGGGATGCTCTCTTTCCTCTCTCTCAAAGGCGGAATAGTTAATGGAATTACGTTTAATCGATAAAATAAATCTTCTCGAAACAGTTGCTTTTGGACTAAAGAGGAAAGGTCTTTATTTGTTGCTGCGATGAGACGGACATCAATCATCTGGAACGTCGTCCCTCCCACTTTCCGAATTCGACTTTCCTGAATAACATCAAGCAATTTAGACTGAACATTCAGCGGTAATTCTGCTATTTCATCAAGAAAAATGGTCCCCTTTTCAGCTGCTTGAAACAAACCTGTTTTCCCTTTATTTTTTCCGCCTGTAAATGTGCCGGCTTCGTATCCAAACAGTTCAGACTCCACCAAATTTTCAGGCAGTGTACTGCAATTGATGGAAATGAAAGGACCTTTATTCCTTGTGCTCTTTTGGTGAATCAGTTTGGCGATCGCACTTTTGCCAACTCCTGATTCTCCCAGCAGCAAGACGGTAGAATTCACATCAGATACCTTTTCAATGATATTAATAATTTTTTGCATGGACGGGGAATTAATAATCAACTCGGAAAAGGGTTGTTTTCGCTGGGAGACCAACAAATTAACGCTCGATAAATTAATAAAGGTAACCAATTTGTTGTTCTTCAAAGGATCATGAAGTGAAAGGGAATGAACGATCACACTTGTCCCCTGAAGAGTTTGAAGAAGCTGAACGTCTTGCTTCAGGTCACATCCTCCAATAAAAAGGTCTTGCCATTTCACATGGGTAAAGTTAATTCCTTCTGCAAGCAGATGGCTGCTTTCATCCAGCACTTTACTCAAATCCCCAAACAACTTGATAATCATCCCCTGATCATTTAGTAAACAGCTAAAACTATTCTTTTGATCCAAAAGTTGCCCACTCCTTTCAATGATGCGAAGATTCATCTTTGATGAAAAAAATCATCGGAATAATAAAGTTTTGCCTATTTTAATGATAAAATTCATCATTTTTCTATTATTAAAGCATTCATCGTTTAATAAATCAATATTTCAATAATTGGCACAATAATTGCAATTAATAAAGTAGAAAGGGTGATTCAAATGAAAATTTCATTAGCACAGTTCAAACCAAAGCTAAAAGATAAACAAGCGAATGTAAAAAAGATAGTAGCCTATATGAAGGAAGCCAAAACAGCAGGGGCCGATGTGATTGTGTTTCCGGAGTTGGCTTTGACAGGTTATCTGTTAAAAGAGGATGTTAGCAAATTTGCGGAAGAGGAGAATGGTCCAAGCATTCGTTCATTACAGGCAGTTTGCAAAGAGTTGTCGCTCGCACTGGTTCTTTCCTTTCCTGAAAGAGAAAATGAGTTTTACTTTATATCAGTTCTCTATATTGATGAATATGGAGTCATTCTCGGAAAGTATAGAAAAACACATTTATTCCATACGGAAACGGACTATTTTTCAAGAGGAACGGAATACCCCGTTTTTTCTACCAAGTTTGGAAAAGTAGGGATGATGATCTGTTATGACCTTGAATTTCCGGAAGTGGCAAGAATTTTACGAACAAGCGGAGCTGAAATTCTCTTTATTACGACAGCCAATATGAAACCATATGAAGAAGCACAATCCATTTTCTTAAAAAGCCGTGCAATTGAAAATGAAATACCTATTGCAATTTGTAACAGACTTGGTAGAGAAGAAGAGTTAGAGTTTTTCGGTAGCAGCATGATCGTTGACCATACAGGCCGAGTGATGGCTGATGCGAAGGATAACGAAGGTATTGTTTCCGCGGCCATTGACTTAAAACCAAAAAAAGATCCCCGGTTAAATTATATTGGCAATGTGAACAAACAAATCTACTCAAAATTGACTGATTTACATCAAACGTCCGCCCGATCTTAATAACGGTCTCATCTAAAAGAACAAGGCTATTTAAACGAAAAGGAGGATTTCAAATGGAAAAGAATCGAGTTTCATTTAAACGAACATTAACTTTGTCGCATGTTATATTATTTGGTCTTGCTTACATGACACCGATGGTTGTCTTTGGGACATACGGAGTGATGGCTGAGCTAACAAAAGGCCTTGTACCTGTTGCGTATATCATTGCTTTAACTGCCATGCTCTTCACTGCTTACAGCTATGGTGAAATGGTGAAAGCCTATCCAGTTTCAGGATCAGCCTATACGTATACAAGGAAATCAATTAGCCCGCAACTCGGCTTTCTTATAGGCTGGTCCGTTTTATTGGATTATTTATTTTTGCCAATGGTAATCTGGCTTATAGGAAGCGTTTACTTGAACGCCGTTTTTCCATCTGTTCCATCTTGGGTATGGATCGTTGCCTTTATTGTTCTCACCACAACAATAAATTTAATAGGAACAAAAGTGATGAAGAATGTAAACCTTTTAATGATGGTTTTTCAATTACTTGTTCTTGTCCTATTTCTGGTTTTGTGTTTCTTGAATATTATCCAAGGCACTGGAGTAGGAACCCTGTTTTCTATGGAGCCATTTATGAGCGGTGAAACATCTTTCTCCCTATTATTTGCAGGAGCTTCTGTTGCCTGCTACTCATTTTTAGGGTTTGATGCAGTTTCCACTCTTTCCGAAGAAACGATTAATCCGAAAAAAACAATTCCAAAAGCAATTTTGCTCATTACGTTTATCGGTGGAGGGATTTTCATCATCTCCTCTTACTTTCTTTACCTTGTTTTTCCCCACTATACTGAATTTCAAAATATTGATTCCGCAGCTTTTGAGATTGCCAAACTAATTGGTGGGAATTTTTTTAGTGCCCTTTTCCTCGCGGGATTAATCATTGCACAATTTGCTTCCGGTTTAACAGCTCAAACAAGTGCGGCTCGTCTTATGCTTGCAATGGGAAGAGATTCTGTTCTTCCAAAAAAGCTTTTCGGATATATTCATCCAGTATTCCGTACACCAGTGTTTAATTTATTTTTCATTGGCTGTATAGCTTTATTAGCCTTGACCTTTGATATAACGACCTCAACTTCTTTTATTAACTTTGGAGCTTTTGCTACTTTTATATTTGTGAATATTTCAGTCATTGCCCATTATTATGTAAAAGGAAAAAAACGCAGAGGGAAACATTTTTTACTTTATTTTCTCTTACCTGGCATCGGTGCTTCCCTTGATATTTGGTTGTTTTTCAACTTGGATAAGAACGCTTTACTACTGGGCAGCCTCTGGGCAACTATCGGTTTTGTTTATTTGCTGTTCTTAACAAACTTTTTTAAAAAGCAACCGCCTGAAATAAATTTTGATGAAGCGGAAGAAGCAGTTTAATTTTTAAATTATGCGTGATAAAAATTTGATTTTATTATAAACTCGTAAAAACTATTAATTCCATATTTCTGTTAATTTTAAGCTAGCCCGAAATGTTTGATTTTAAAAAGGGACTTAAGCTATCTATCTCAAAATAGGAGAGGGTAGAAGTAAATAGTACTTTCAATTTAGATAAAGAAAACAAGATAAGTTAATATAATTTTAAGTTATCGTCTTTAAGTTAATTACTAGGATTCTTGACGACAAAATATTTGAAAAGGTAAACATGATTTTCAAACCTGATTCAACTTTGTATGAAGATTTCCTTGCCAAACCTTATCTGACTGTTCCACTTCACAGTGAGATAGAAAATTTATTGAAGTTCTCCCGTATCCATGATACCTTCAGTTTATAGTGAATGGGTATGGGAGGAATAGGTTTTGAACACGAAGGCATTTATATTGGCATCAATTACAGTTATTATTTGGGGATCTACATTCGCTGCGATTCGTGCAAGCTTGCATGGCGGTTATTCAGCCGGCCATTTGGTACTTGTTCGTTATCTTATAGCATCAGGGATTTTTGTCCTTTATGCTCTATGGCCTGGGGTGAAATTTCGACTCCCGAAAAAAGCGGATTTGTTGAGGATATCGATCCTTGCATTTATTGGTATTAGTATTTACCATATTGGGGTGACATTCGGGGAACAAACAGTTTCGGCTGGAACGGCTGGAATGCTGATTGGTTCAGCACCTGTCTTCATCGCGATCATTGCTGCTTTCGTCTTAAAAGAACGCCTCGGCCTATTCGGATGGATTGGTTTAGGAATAGGGTTCACAGGAATCACCTTAATAACTTTAGGTACTGCAGGCCCTTCCCTGAATATTTCTGAAGGAGCCTTTTTAGTGCTGATGTCGGCTATTGCTTCTGCAGTGTTTTTTGTTTTCCAAAAGCCACTGTTCAGCCGTTATAATCCGATTGAATTGACTGCGTATTTCACATGGATCGGTACAATACCCTTTTTAATATTTATACCTGGGCTATTTCAAGAAATTCAACATGCTACAATGGAAGGTCATTTATCAGCGATTTTTGTTGGTATTTTCCCTGCGGCCATCGGTTATGTAACATGGGCAGTCGCACTATCATTAGGAAAAGCCAGTTCCGTTTCTAGTTTGTTATACCTTGAACCTGTAATTGCCATTTTCGTTGCTTGGGTTTGGCTGCAGGAGGTCCCTAGTACCCTTTCAGTCATTGGCGGCGGAATTGCGATATTAGGGGTTCTTGTTGTTAATGGGTTCGGAAAGTATAAATCAGTGATGAAAAAAGCAGCATGATAGTTGTTTGAAAAATCGTAGCATTTTAAATTCATCGTGAAGAGTGAACGTTTATCCATCAACAAATAGGAGGACACCCAAAAAAGGAATTCACCCAGGTTGATGAGGTCAATCAGATACACCTGGGGAATTGGATTTTTCCGCCTCTCTGAAATTAAATCTTTTTTTAAAGTCCCAATCTAATTTAAATGAATTATTTTCACCTGTTAAAAATTTATAATCGATATAGGATTTTTCTTTTTTGGACATTTCGTCGACAAATGGCGAATAGGTCCGGAATAATAATACATTTTTCTTTTCATCAAATTCTACAAGTCTTAGCCAGCCATTACCCCCTCGATAATTCGTTTGGTAATTGACCAGCATTTGAATGACATCATTTCCTGCCGAGTTTTGTTTTACCCGATGTGCTATCCCATAATAATGTCCATTAACCGTCATGAATACTTGATTATGGTCCTTTACGAGTTCATCCCAAATCAGCCGGCCATTAGAAGATTCGACGGCAATGGTTTTATCATCCTTAATCTTCGGGAATATAATATCATGCGAGACGAGGATTGTCGGTTTATCTTTATGCTGGTCTAGAACTTTTTTTGACCATTCCAGATCCTTATGCAGATTTTTCATATCCACTATCAAGATTAGATATTCATAACTGCCTGCCTTAGCGATTGCATATGAGCTATACCCAGAGGGAGACGAACCCTTATAGTATTTTTTATTCATAAAACGCTGTGGCCCATAATGTGTTAAAAAAGGATCTCCGTCAGCATAGTCATGATTCCCTGCCGCCATCATATATGGAACTTCCTTTTTATCCAAATGGGAAATGGCTCTGAGTGAATTCTGCCATTGTTTTTCTGAATCACTATCGACAATGTCCCCAACAAATGTATTCATGATAATATTGTTCTTCTTGGTGTTATTGGAAATCCAGTTCATTTGGCTATTGAAAATCTCAGGATTTTGGCTTGAATATTTCTGGGTGTCTGGAACGAAAAGGAAATTATAATTCTTCTTATTCGATAGAATGGGGAAGGATTTGTTTGATCCTTCAAAAGGTGCATCGTCACGAGCATCCTGTACAAGCCATTCTTTTTCAGTTAAAGCCTTATTAGCAATTCGTATTTGCTGGATATTCCCTTTGAATAGTGCATTAAACTTATTTCCCCACTCAGATGCTCCGATGTTCCAGCCTTTCCCTATAACTGCTGCAATACCGATTACTTTTTCCGATTTTCCGTAATCACTGACGCCATTCAAAGTCAGAGTCGTCGTGTTACCATCATTAACAACCGCCAAATGGTACCATTCATCAGCATTTAATGATCGAGACCAATTGCTTACATTATAATTTAAATTAGATGGATGGCTTGTCCAGTGGATTTTTTGATCACTGGATACAGTTAAAGCAGAAAGGATTTTCTTCTCGCCTTCCATTTTATTAAGATCTGCTGCCTGTCCTTGTCTAGAAAAAAGCCCCATGACATTCTTGGAATCGCTTGGCATCTTAAATACCGTTTCAATGGTAAAACCCTTATTGAAATTCTCCGAATTGATAGGTGCATCCTTTTTGGTCTTGAAATATCTTCCTGCAGGGGCGTTTTCGTAATTAGCGAACTCCAAGCTATCAACTTCATCTTGAGCATAATAATCTTCTTCGGACCATTGAATCATATTTTTTAATTCGGGTGATGCAGGGTCTCCTATCGTCACTAACTCTAAATCATTTCCATGTTTGCTTGTATCTTCTATAATTAAATTACCTTTATCGATTGAACCGCTTTTAACATGTTGTTTTGTGAATTTCCAATTTGCCACGATATTGCTTCGTTTATTTTCAGCAATGGAATCAGCCGATTTGGCAATACCAGGAACAATCATACATAAGAGTGAGAGACCTATTAATGCTTTTTTCATTCTCATAAAACATTCACCCCATTACATTTTGATTAAGCGATATACATTTATCCTTTTTACTACCTGGATTAATTTTTAGCGTACTAAGCCAAGGTAGATTCCGTACAGCTGCAATATGGTATAGTTTGCTTATCTTCTCGTTAACTTATTAAGGATGAGTAAAAAAGTCTTACTCCTAAAAAAGACATTAGGAGATAAGACCTAAAGCGAACGATTTAACTTATTGAGATCAAGATATAGACCACAAAGAGATCAATACGACGCACAACGGAGATGTAGGATAAAAAAGCAGTGTGTTAGTATTAGGACAGTGATTCATCAAGAAAATGAGGTGAAAAAAATGGTGAGAAGGAGATAGTTGCCTCCTGTAATAGATGTGGTATGAATCTTAGGAGGCTATCTTGATAATAGGAGATGTTTGAATATGAAACAAAACAAATATGATGATGCAAATTTCTTTTCTGCGTATGAGCAGATGCCACGATCAGTCAAAGGACTTGAAGCTGCCGGAGAATGGCATGTATTAAAAGAGCTAATGCCAAATCTGCATAATAAGAGGGTACTTGATTTGGGCTGCGGTTTCGGCTGGCATTGCCGATTTGCCCGAGAGCAACATGCCAGTTCCGTCGTTGGTGTGGATATTTCTGACAATATGCTTCAAAGAGCACGTGAGAAAACGGATGACCCTTGTATTTCATATATTAAAATGCCAATTGAAGACATCGATTTTTCCGGCTCTGAATTTGATGTGGTTATCAGTTCATTGGCTTTTCATTACATTGAGTCATATGAGGCGATCTGCAAAAAGGTGCATGATTGTTTAAAGCCCGGAGGCACCTTTGTTTTCTCGGTTGAACATCCAATCTTTACTTCTCGCAACGAACAAGCCTGGTATGACGATGATCACGGAAATCATCTGCATTGGCCAGTTGACAACTATCAATCCGAAGGTGTGAGAGAAACAACCTTCTTAACCGAAGACGTAGTAAAGTATCATCGTACGATTTCAACATATATGAATGACTTAATTTGTGCTGGTTTCAGCATTAAAGCAGTAAAGGAACCGATGCCTTCTGATGAAATGTTAAAAAGTGTTCCTGAAATGAAAGATGAAAATCGAAGGCCCATGTTTTTAATCATTTCAGCAGTAAAGGAAACAAATAATTCTATTAATGAAGGAATCAAATAAACGAAAAAAAGGCGTTTCTACGAAAGTTGGGACGCCTTTTTATTTACTATCATAATTTTTTATACAATTAAGCGTTGAATATCGACTTTAAATAGGTAATGATTAAATAGTTAAATAAGAAAATGGGAGTTTGGAGGAGGGAAATTGGATGGAGAAGGTATTTCCGGTTATTGAAACCAAACGATTGATATTAAGGGAAGTAACACTGGAAGATGCGGGTGACATGTTCAAATATCTATCTGATACAGATGTGGTGAAGCCAATGGGGTTAGATCCATTTGAGACAGTAAATGATGTATGGGATGAAATTAAATGGTACGAATCTATATTCGAAAAAGGTTCGGGAATTAGATTGGGAATTACATTAAAAGATTCCGGTAAGGTTATAGGAAGTTGTGGTTTTCTGAATATGGTAACCAAACACCATCGTGCTGAAATTGGATATGAATTAAGTAAAGATCATTGGGGAATAGGCATTGCGAGTGAAGCATTGGAAGCCGTTGTTATGTATGGTTATCGCCACTTTCAGCTGGAAAGGATTGAAGCTTTAATTGAACCTGATAATCACTTATCCCAAAAACTAGTGGAAAAACATGGATTTAGAAGAGAAGGACTTCTTAGGCATTATGAATTTACCCGTGGCAAATTCAATGATTTATATATGTACTCACTCATAAAAGAGGATTTAGTGACCTTCTAATTCATTGTGAAGACCGCTTAAAAAGCGGTCTCTGTTTGTAGACAAAGTGGGTTTCGGAATGCTCGCACACGAAGCTCTTTTACGATTTTACTGAGGGAATGATTACTAATTTTTAAGGGAATTTTAGCGGTCTCTTGCTGAAGACAAACTCAATAGAAAGCTAGTTTGACTTCAGTTTAAAAAACGTTCTACCCGCAAGCGTCTTTGGTATCTGCCAGTTACTCACCAGGAGTATGGTAAATTTCTTCAATTTAATAAGTGTTTCATAAAACAGTAAAAATCAATAATGGAAATTAGTCTTGAACATGGTTTGGGATGAACAGCCTAAAGTGAAAAAAAATCTAGTTGATTGGAACGGAAGGAGCGAGACTCCTGCGGGAAAAGCGAGTCCAAGGGAGACCCCACAGGCGCAAAGAGCGCCGAGGAGGCTCCCGGACCGCCCGCGGAAAGCGAGTGCCTGGAATGGAAATCAACGTTCAAATTTACAAACTCTCAAAAAAGTAAAAGCGGTCTTTTTTTTATAGCTGAAAATTCATAAATTTCAGTTTCCTTATTTGTTGGTATAATCTCTTTCAACCTTACAAATTCGGGTAGTGTATGACGAGTACCAATCTTTCATACCTTTTTCTTGTGCCTTTTTGTGAGCGGCATTTTCCTTCCAAAGCTTAATGGCATCCAAGGACTTCCAATAGGATACGGTAATTCCTAACCCGTTTTGATCTCTTACGCTTTCGACTCCTAAATAGCCATCTTGTTGAGCGGCAAGTTCATCCATGAATTCAGCGGTTGAATTATAGCTTGCGGCATCCTTATCGCTTCTTTGGGAAGTGAAAATACAAGCGTAATAGGGCGGTTCGGGAGTATTTGCAAAAAACATGAAATGATGCCTCCTTTTAACTTAATATTCAAAATAATATCATACCGGCAAGAACATGGATAGATGCCCGGTAAAGCGGGTACTCAGCAAAGAAAACAAGGAGGTAAGAAGCAGTATATATCACTGACTTGGAATTCTACGGAAGGGATTTTATTCTAATTCACGAATATATATTACTTTGACGGTTTTACAAAAAAAGGAGATGGTTTTGTGTGCGGGATTTGTTAGCAAACATATAGAAAGAGATGCATTTTTACCGAAACAACGCGATATTCTTTTGGAAAATGCATTAAAAGATTTATCGGCAGATCCTGATGTTTTGGCTATTTACATAGCCGGTTCATTAGCAAAAGGAAACGATGATAACTACTCGGATATAGATTTGCACACTATTGTTATTCCAAAACGTAAAGCAGATTTTTTAAAGGAAAAAAGGAATAGAGCCAATAACTGGGGAAATGTTTCATTTCACGAAGACTACAATCCTTCTTCACCGTATATCGTCACTCATTATAATACCTTTGTGAAAGTGGATAGCTGGTATCATGCACCTGAGGAAATTGTTCCCTCCATCTGGTTAAAAGAGGTAGAAGTCATCTATGATCCTTTTAATATAATGAGTCCTGTTATTAAGGAATCGGCAAAGAAAGTGTATAAACCTACACCGGATGAAGTTGAGCATTGGAGAGGAAAGCTGCTTGCTTTTGTCCATGAAACCTACAGGGCCGTTATGAGAAGAGAAATGTTATATGCACTATCCAATCTTGATAGGATACGGTGGCTGATTGTGTCTGGGTGGTATATGGAAATGGAAGAACATGTAGATGTACCCTATGGAGTATGGACAAAAATAGAGGGCAATAGAAGTAAATTAGCTGAAAAGCAATCATCACTGCTGGAAAGTTGGGATTGTGGCCGTAATTCAAATGAAATTATTAAAACGATGAGACGTATGATCCCAGAATTCTTTAGACTAAATAAATACCTATGTACCCAAGTGGGTGTCGAAACAAATGAAGACCTTATCAAAAGAATATTGGATATGGCTATCTGATGCCTTTTACAAAAGATTATGGAACATTGTTGTTCGTGTGAATTATGTAATCAGTTATGGAGGGATGCTAAGTGGCAGAATTGGTATATCATGTAGCCGTTTCACTTGATAATTTCATTGCCGACCAAGCAATGTTGGAAGGGGATATCAATCATTCTTTTTTCTTATTTGAAGGAGATCATGTCCCGGACTTTTTATCCGATATCCAGCAATATGAAGCGGTGTTGATGGGAAGTAAAACATATGAATTTGGATTTCAATTCGGAGCTAAACCGGGTGAACCAGGTTATAAGGGTTTGAAACATTATATATTCTCGAGCTCCCTTCAGTTTGAATCGAATGAAGAGGTAGAACTTATCGAAGGAGATGCCGTTGCGTTTATAGAAAACCTCAAACAGCAAAGTGACGGAAAGCTATGGCTTTGCGGGGGCGGAGAACTGGCTGGAACGTTATTAAAACATAAACTCATTGATCAATTGGTGCTGAAAGTGAATCCAGTCATAATCGGTGAAGGCATCCCTCTTTTCGGCAGCGTTAAGCCAAGTCTAAAATTGGATTTAGTTGAAATGAAACAATATTCAAACGGTGTGATTAAACCGACATATAATATTATTTATACTTAGGGCTGCGCTGGCGCAGCTTTTTTAATGCAAATCAATGAACAATAAAAGGTGAATTTTTCTTTTTTGAAAATTCACAATGAAAATTAATTAGAAATTTATTTTTAACATATATCCTTTCAATATAACTTGAAAGGAGTTTTCTATATGAGAAAAATGTTGAAAGTATCAAAGAATATATTTTTCACCTTCATTGCTATTATCTTATTTGTAGTATTAGCTGTTTTTATTTACCATAATTATCAAAAGGGCAAGGAATCATCATTAATTAGCGTAGGAACATCCGTTGATTTTAATAACAAAGAAATTAATGTATATACGGAAGGAAGCGGGGAGGATACATACGTTTTTATGTCCGGTTCCGGAATTGCTGCTCCCGTTTATGAATTGAAAGGATTATATAGTAAGTTTGCAAAAGAAAATAAGATTGCAGTCATTGAAAGAGCAGGATATGGATACAGTGATGTTTTTCATGATGATAGGGATATTGATGTAATATTGGAACAAAGCAGGAAATCGTTAATGGAAAGTGGGAATAAACCTCCTTATATTTTGGTTCCACACTCAGTTTCAGGTATTGAAGCTATTTACTGGGCACAAAAATACCCAAGCGAAGTAAAGGGAATTATTGCTTTGGATATTGGTCTACCGCACCAATATGTAACTCATAAAATGGGCATGGTTGATTCATTGACAGTAAGAGGAGTGAATATTTTAACGAAAATGGGTTTGCACCGTCTTGTTCCTTCTGCTGTTTATAATCCCGAAGTGATCCGGCAATCATTCTTGACTGACCATGAAAAAGAAATGTATAAAGCACTATCATATAAACAGTTTTTTAATGATGATATGGAGGAAGAGCTTTTGCAGAGTTACAATAATGGTGAAAAATCAGTTAATTTGCCGATTCCAAAAGAAACACCCATTTTATTTTTAGATGCGATTGCCGATGAAAATAAAAATTCGAAATATACCAAACAAAAAAATGAAGATTATGAGGAGTTTGCAGAGAAACTATTAAAAGCGGATGTAATAAAACTGAAAGGGACGCACAGCATTTATCTATACGTGCCAGATGAAATATATGATCTAGCCATGGAATTTATCAAATGAATATAGAAAGGCCCTGTTATGAAAAGATATAATATTTTAATTGTTGAAGATGATTTAATGATTGGTGATTTATTGAAAAAAATTTTGCAGCGCGAAGAGTATAATGTATGTTGGATGAAAGAAGGAAAAGATATTATCGATATAATCCATGAGATGGATTTAGTCATTATGGATGTTATGCTGCCAGGAGATGATGGCTATCAAATTACAAAGAAAGTAAAAAGTCTAGGATTGAATATTCCGGTTATTTTTCTATCCGCCCGAAATGATATGGATAGCAAACTACAAGGTTTGACAATTGGTGAGGATTATATGACTAAGCCTTTTGATCCCAGGGAGCTATTACTAAGAATGCAGAAATTGCTGGAAAATCAATATGGTACTTTCACGCAAATTAAACATTTATATATTGATGCCGAACATAAAAAGGTATTCAATAATGCCTTGCATAATGAAGTGGTTTTTACTGCGATAGAGCGTAAAATATTTTTCTATTTATATGAAAATAGGAATCGGATTTTAACGAAAGAACATTTCTTTGAATATTTATGGCAGCTCGAAGATAGGAATCAAAATATCATTAATGTGCATATAAAAAAAGTCAGAACAAAAATCAATGATAACACCGGAGAGATCATCCAAAATATATATGGAGAAGGGTATAGATTGAATACCTATATAAAGAAATGAAATTAAAGAAAAAATACCAGCTATTGTTATTTATTGCCGTTATTAGCGTGCCATTTATATTGCTGTTAATCAGTATCCTTATGTCACTAATTTATGATATGGCCTTTAAATCCAATAATAGTGACATTCCTTTTCATGAATCTTTTGCATATCCTACAATGCTGGGAGTATTTATTTTATCACTATTATTGTTAGCCTTCTTATTTTCCAAATCTATTAACTCGCTATTAAATAAAATAAATATATTGAATGAAACCATCAGGAATTTAGCCAGTGATGAGGAGATTCCGAATAAATTAGAGGTAAATAGCAATGATGAACTCGGAAAATTAACTGAATCGGTGAACTTACTAATTGAAAGAACGACCTATCGGGAATTGGAACTAAAGCAACAAGGAGAAATGAAAAAGGAACTCTTAAATAAATTAAGACATGACATCAATACACCTTTAACAGCAGTAAGATTACAATTATTCTATTTAGAAGGTCAATATTCGGATCAAGCTCCACTATTACAATCACTATATCAACAAATCAATTATATTTCCGAATTAACAAATGAGTATAATATTCAATCCATAAATACGCTTGATAATTCTTATATCTTAAATGACGAAGTGAATATGCACGATTTAATAGAAATGATGGTTAAAAAATGGGCCTATTTGTATAACATGCATGGTATTGAATTAATATATCATCCTTTAAATGGAGAGTTGGAATGGATGAGTAATGACTTGTGGCTCCAAAGGTTATTCGATAACGTTTTCCAAAATGTATTGAACCATTCGAAGGCTGATAAACTTGTGATAACCATTGAAAATAATGTGGTCAGTATCAAGGATAATGGAATTGGTTTCGATATCGATAGTAGTAAGGGGCTTGGCTTAAAAATAATCGAGGATATAGCTAAGACACTTCATATAAAATATAATTTGCAATCAAATGAAAGCGGAACGTTATTTTGTTTTACTGTCGAAAATACGATATGAATCTCGTTGAACTCAGTTATTTTCCGGGGATGACATCCGGGAATTTTTTCAGGGGACTCATCATCAATATCATTCTTTTCAGATAGTTTGCCTTATGCAACATAGTTATCTATCACTTACTTATATAAAGCGATACAAAAAGGTTGCTATAGACCCACCCATTTTTAAGTTGATATGATATTCAGGTACTTAATTGTGGGGGGAAGTTGAATGGAAGAACAAAAATATAATGACCTCAAATTAGGCGAACGTGGAGCAATCATTAGTATAATTGCTTATATTTGTCTATCAATCTTGAAGCTGGCTATCGGATACATAAGCGACTCAGCGGCCTTGAAAGCGGATGGTTTGAATAACACGACTGATATTATTGCGTCCATTGCCGTACTGATCGGTTTAAGGCTAGCTCAAAGACCCCCCGATAAAGATCATGGTTATGGTCATTGGAAAAGTGAAACGATTGCATCGATGGTAGCATCATTTATCATGTTTGCTGTTGGTGTACAAGTATTGATAGATGCAGTTGGTTCCATGCTTAAAGGTGGAAAGGAATCACCTGACATTATTGCCGGGTATGTGGGTGTTTTATCAGCAATAGCCATGTATTTTGTATACCGATATAATAAAAAGCTTGCTATGAAAATTAACAGTAAAGCCGTTATGGCAGCTTCGAAAGATAATATTTCCGATGCTTGGGTAAGTATCGGAACAGCTATAGGGATTTTCGGCTCCCAATTTAACATGCCTTGGCTGGATCCCCTTACTGCAGTCATTGTTGGATTATTAATATGCAAAACAGCCTGGGATATATTCATTCAAGCCTCGCATGAACTTTCTGACGGATTTGATGAAAATAAAATTCAGCTATATAAGGATGTAATTACAAATGTCGATGGAGTCAAGGGGATAAAAGAAATTAAAGGGAGAAATTACGGGAATAATGAAGTGATTGATGTTGTGATCCTTGTCAATTCTACCTTGGATATTAAAGAAGCACATGATATAGCGACACATGTAGAAAAAGTGATGATGAAAGATCATGGAGTGTATGATGTTCATGTCCATGTAGAGCCCAATTAATTTTCTCTTTTTATGAATTAACTAAAAAGGGGTATAAATCTGCTTTACAAACATATGATTAATATGCAATCATTAATTCATTACATTGGAAGGAATAGGTACCTTATACAATGAAGCAGTAATCTTATCAAATAAACAGTAAATCTAAATCAATTTCAATGGGTGTTATCGGTTAGATATTTTCAATGAAAATACGCGTCACTTTGTTTGCTTACTGGTTTTATCGGTAAGTCAAGTGATTTAACTTTTTCATTTGAACAAGAATCTTTTTAGATACCCATGTGAGATTTTTAATGATTATGTTTAGAGATGGGATACGTCTGTTCGTTATAGGTACTAATTCATATACAACTACTTTTTCTGTTATCAAAGCAGATGAGGTATATTTGGTTTATGTATATTAATTTAGTAGCAGGCGATCTCTCTCTAGAAAAATGGAGGGGGATTTTTTTATGTTATTTTTAAAAGCGAATGATTTAAAGAAAAGCTACGGGAGCCGTGAAGTTCTTTCCGTCGATACACTTCATCTTTACAGTCATGACCGTATTGGTTTGGTTGGCAGGAATGGAGAAGGTAAAACGACCCTGCTTTCTATACTTGCGGGAGTGAGGGAACCCGATTCCGGTCATATCGAGAGCTATGGAACAGTCAGCTATATCCCGCAAATAGAAGAAACTGAACAAGAAATAAGCGGTATATTAACGAGCATATGGAAACTGCCAGATGAAAATCAAGAAATCATAAGCGGCGGTGAACGTACTCGAAGAAAAATCGCCGCAGCTCTGTCTTCCAATGCGGATGTATTGATCGCGGATGAACCTACGAGTCATTTGGATATATCCGGAATTGAACAATTGGAAAAGGATTTAAAATCTTTTAATGGCGCTATTTTGCTTACTTCACATGATAAAGCATTCCTGAATCATCTGTGTACAACAATATGGGAAGTTGAGCAAGGCAAGGTAACTGTATATGAAGGGAATTACGAAGCTTATATCAAACAAAAGCAAGCAAAAACAGAAAAGGAAAATAAGCAATATGAAGAGTATACCCGTGAAAAGAACCGGTTGAAACAGGCTGCACAAAACCTCCAAGCCAAATCCGATTCAATTAGGAAAGCTCCTAAACGAATGGGTAATTCAGAAGCAAGGCTGCATAAACGGAGCTCCGGGAAACAGAAGGCGAAATTGAACCGTTCTGCCGAAGCGATCGAAACTCGGATCGAAAAATTAGCAAAAAAAGAAAAACCGAGGGAAGATCCTCCTATCATTTTTGATATTTCAGAATTTCCATCTTTGCATAGCAAAAGGGTCATTCGATTTAATGGCTGTTCCCTGAAAGTTGGCTCAAGGGTGCTGAAGCAACATATTTTTGGAGATGTCAAACTAGCTTGCAGACTCGCCAT
The DNA here is from genome assembly GCF_040250305.1 of Peribacillus frigoritolerans. NCBI lineage: Bacteria > Bacillati > Bacillota > Bacilli > Caryophanales > Bacillaceae > Peribacillus > Peribacillus frigoritolerans. The sequence goes on from NZ_CP158190.1 coordinate 2,016,250, forward strand.
CAATGGTCAAAATGGTTCAGGAAAAACGACATTATTGAAAAAGATAGTGGAAAGGCACCCAGATTTATATGTCGCGAAGCCGGCAAAGATTGGATTTTTTGCACAACAACAAGAAAATTTGAATGAAAGTAAAACGGTTCTTGAAAATATATTGGAGGACAGTCCCTACAATCAGGCTTTTATTCGGACGCTATTATCACGATTAGCTTTTAAAGGAAATGACGTTCACAAACAAGTATCACTTTTAAGCGGTGGGGAAAGAGTCAGGGCTTCCCTAGCAAAAGTTTTTTTGGGAAACTATAATGTACTGGTTTTGGATGAACCTACAAATTACCTGGATATTCATACTAAAGACGCTCTAACCGAAGTATTAAAAGCATATCCAGGAACCATCGTTTTTGTAACTCATGATCGTTCATTGATCCAATCGCTTGCAACGCATTCACTTTCATTTGAAGATGAACCTCCGAGAGTAAGTGCCATCAATCAGGAAGCAACAAAATCGTCCAAACGTAAGGATGATCATCAAGATAAACAGGCTGAACTTCTTATGATTGAAGTGCAAATCATCGAGACACTTGGGAAACTGTCCAGTGTTGTGAATGAAGAGGAAAAGGAGGAATTGGATAGGGAATACCTTCAACTCTTGAACAAGAAAAAGGAACTTGAAGATTAAGTGCAAACCATAAAAGGCCCTTCTCAATTGAGAGGGGCCTTTTGATTGATAAAGAGCGGTCAAAGTAGAGAGAGTTATTTTACACTTAAAATACCAACAAAGTGGATTAGTGAAAATTAATGAAAAAAAAGATGACTAATGTTAAAATTAACCAAGTTTATGTAGAAGGGGTATTTACACCAATCAAAAAAGAATGCCAATTTTTATAAGCATTCCTATGCATTCAGATTTTGCTGCTGTTGCTCTCGTTTTCCGGTTTCTTTATGATTGCGTATGCTAGGTATCCTATTAAGCCCATAAATAATCCGGTGCCGCCTACAATATAAATCATTGTAAACACTTTTCCTAATGTTGTCTGCGGTTCAAAACTGGGATGCCCAACCGTGCTAAGAGTAACAACACAGAAGTAAAGGGAATCAATCACAGTTAGACCTTCCTGCTTAACATAGAAAATCGTGCCGGAAAATAACATAACGAGGACCAAGACGAAAAGAACCTGGAAGTTCTTCAGTTTAAAAGCGGACCAGAGCGCTTTTAGAAAACGTTTTAAGGTGAGGATAAATGAAATCATTGGTAATCGAATTTCCTTTCGGTTCATTACATTTTAAGTAAAGTGAATGAGTAAATCCTGATATTCGAGCTTGATCAGTTAATCATTCTACTATACAGGAATTCAGTTTAGATTGACAAAGAAACCTGTTTATTTTGATCTGATTTGGACTAGAAGCGTTGGTAAACAATAGAAGGAGAAACTAAGTAAGAAGGGGGACAATCATGAAGCCACGTATTACTGTCATTACATTAGGTGTGGATGATTTGGAAAAATCGCTGGAATTCTATCGGGATGGCCTGGGATTTCAAACAGAAGGGATAGTGGGCAAGGAATTTGAGCATGGAGCCGTTGCCTTTTTCGACCTGCAAGAAGGCCTAAAGCTTGCCATATGGAGTCGCAGGGATATAGCTCATGAGGCCAAGGTTCCTTTGTCTCCGACAAGTCCTACTGAATTTACCCTTGGTCACAATGTAGGCAGTAAAGAGGAAGTGAATATTGTGTTGGAAAAAGCAAAAAAAGCTGGCGCAATCATAACCGATCCGGCACATGACACTTTCTGGGGAGGATACTCTGCACACTTTCAAGACCCTGATGGACACCTTTGGGAGGTCGTTTGGAACCCGCAGTGGGACATCACAGAATCATGAATGTGATCCATTTCAAGTTGATCTTGCTGAATAGAATCATGTTTTAGAAACATCACCTCAAGTTTTAATATTTCTAAAAGGACTCTAGGCAAAAGGATTCTATCTAAAGGTTAAAACAAAGATGATTGGAACGGAAGGTACGAGACTCCTGCGGGAACAGCGTGTCTACGGGAGACCCCACAGGCGAAAGCCGAGGAGGCTCCCGGACCGCCCGCGGAAAGCGAGTGCCTGGAGTGGAAAGCAACGCCCAAATTGTACAAGCCATAAAAAACACTAGACAAACCCGATTTTCATCGAGTTTGCCTAAAGTATGAACAAGCACTTTACCTAGGGGTTAAGTGCTTGTTTTTTATTAATGAATTCTCTACTTTTTGCAATCATTTCTTTATTCTTTTCTATCGCTTCGTTATTACTGTATTTCACCTGATTAACGGTCTCATTGTCTTCCATGTATTCAAGCAGCAAGTCTACCGCTTTATCCATCAGTCTTTCGATGGGGATACCTCTTTCTTCAGCCAAATTAGCGAGTCTATTAGTCAAGTACGGATTGAGGGTAATGTTTATTGGTTTTCGCGTTTCAGAATTGATAGGCCGTTCCACCTTCAGTCTTTTAATCTATCATATACCTTTAATTGAGGGTAAACAAATTTAGTGTAGGGAAATGTATGTAGGCTTGTACAGAATTGGAAAGAAGCATTATTTAGGAGATAAATTCCTGAACGCATTAGTAAGTCTTGGTTTTAATATTTGGATAAATCTCAACTGGTTCTGTTGGCTTGAAATAAGGAAACAAATAGCGTTTTATGAACGTCGAAATAATGTCAATAGAAATGTTTAGTTGTGCTTAAAAGACTTATTATTAGACATATATTTATTGCTTCCTGGGAGTTTCTTGATTTTGTTCCAGGCTTCAATCGCTTCTTCACGACTTTTCCCTTGATTATTAGGATCAGCAAAAAAATCACGAATAAATTTATTGTATTCAAATTGAGGAGCAATATTTTTCTTGTACGATGGGTCTTTCTTTCGCTCTTCTTCTTTATACCAAGCATCTACTACATCACGATATATTTTTCCGATGTTGTTTTTAAAATAGTTTTGGATATAGGTAGAAAAATGAAAATTAAGGAAGTATTGCGTACGGCCCTCCAATTAATATCAAAATAACATACTATCAAAAGGGGTGATAATATGACGAAAACGAAAGAGGATCTCTCTGAATAATCATTTCAATTAATTCTCCATAGCGGGAATGCCCGCAGCTGTGCAATGGAAGCCATCGCCTTGCAAAAACAAGGTAAATCAAGCGATGCCCAGGATAAATTAAAGGAAGCGGAACAAGAAATCGTTGCGGCACATAAAATCCAAACCGCATTGAATCAACAAGAAGTGAATGGTGAGAAATTCGAGATTCCAATGCTCTTGATCCATGCTCAGGATCACTTGATGACTTCCATGACAACAAAAGATTTAGCGATAGAAATCGTGGAATTACATGAGAAAACACAAAGGAACTAATAATATTCAAGAGGTTGCTGCGGCAGCCTTTTTCTTATGTTCATAACGTGTGAACTTGCACGAGAAGGCGGCGATATATTTCTTCATGAACCTAAGCTCAAAAAATATGGCATGAAAGGGTCACTCAAGATTAGGAATCTCCGAAATTTTAAATTATACTAAGGTTCATGGCAGCAGCAATTGATGCTGTAACAGATTAACGAAGGGTAGTCATGATAGAAAAACAAACAACTAATTAGCAAGCCCAATCATGTTATAAAAGGGGAGAAAAACATGCAAAGAGTCAATCTAACTGAAGATCTTAGTCTTTCACGCATTGTACACGGTATGTGGAGATTGGCAGATTGGAGATTTTCTACCGAGGAAATCCTATCTCTTATTGAACACGGAATGGATCGGGGCGTCACTACATATGATCACGCCGATATATATGGCAGTTATACGTGTGAGGAGATTTTTGGGAACGCACTTTCATTAAAGCCATCTTTACGCGATAAAATGGAGATTGTTACGAAATGTGGCATAGTTCTTAAATCAGAAAACCGTCCTTCCCATAAAAGTCACCATTATGACACTAGTAAAGCCCATATCATAAAGTCTGTTGATCAATCTCTTATGAATCTTAAAACGGATTATATTGATCTGTTACTTATTCATCGTCCGGATCCCCTGATGGACCCTGGGGAAACGGCTGAGGCGTTTAATCAATTAAAAGAATCAGGAAAGGTCCGTAACTTTGGAGTATCGAACTTCAAAAAACCGCAATGGGATATGCTTCAATCTTATCTAGAATATCCGCTTGTGACGAATCAGTTGGAGCTTTCTGCATATAATCTTGAAAACTTCGAAGACGGAACCATGAACTCATGTCAGGAAATGGGCGTGGCGCCAATGGCATGGTCACCGCTTGCAGGAGGAAGCATTTTTGAGGAGTCGAATGAAAAGGCTGTCCGCTTAAGAAAAACGTTAGAAATCGTGAAAGAAGAAATCGGTGCCAATGGAATAGATGAAGTGATGTATGCATGGCTGTTGAGACATCCCGCAAAAATCATTCCAATCGTTGGATCCGGTAAGAAAGAAAGACTGGACAGCGCCATTGATTCACTAAACCTAAGCATGGAAAAAGAGCAATGGTTTAACATTTTAACAAGCTCGATGGGACATGATATTCCCTAATAAACAGACCTTTGAACAAAAAGAATGGGACTTCCAAGAGGGGGTCTTTTCTTTTTGCGTGAAAAATCATTGGGAATCAACTCAGTTGTAGACGTTTAACCAAACCTCTCATGACATTTCTCCAAAAATTCCCCAAAGACCAATCTATCTAATCAAGCGAACGACAGGAACATCAATCTTTATCCCTTTTATGAATAAAACTTCAAATAACCCTCTTTTTTTTAAACCGAATTCCCACCAAAAATGTTCTACTGATATATTATTAAACGAACACATCCCCTCAAAAATCATTGTAAGTAATTAAATGAAATATGTCTTGTAAATGGCAAAACTTCAAAATCAAGGGTAAAGTCTACTCTATGAGTCATTCAATTTCTCCATTCGATAAAAATCCATGGGTAAACAAGTTTTATAAAGTAAAATTGTTAGTGAGAATAATTATACCTATTATGATGATGTTTTTTTAATATATGTTCAAAAATATAGTTCTTTATACCTACTAATCTTTTGGCCTATTCCTATTTTTCATGGGGCGAATTATACTTTCCTTAATTCCATTTGAGGAAAATTGTAGAATTATAGGAGGGTGCTAATGAAGGAGACAGAAGCAACCATATCTTAAACTGGAAAGTGCTCCCATGTATGTTGATTATTCATTTGTTAGCAGTCAATAACCAAAGACTGGTACATTGCAGCTGCCAATCAGGGTGTTGTTGTTCAATTTCTTCAAGATGAAACACAAACCACATAATTTTGTATTCGAACGACCATCCGACCAATTCCACTTTAAAACCTCATTCTTTTCCGAATGTACCTCAAAAAAGAATATTAACCAATATGCGTAGTCATGCTCCATGGTATGAATAAAAACCAGCTCAAGTAACTCGATTGATAAAAGATGTTCAAGTAATTCAATTTTACTCAAACAGTTATCGGGAGATGCTTTTTATTCGAAGTTCCAATAAACAGAAAAGGATAAAGGTTCATATTTACAAAGTAGCTATAATACCCATGTATACTTGATTATTCCTCCAAACCAATGATTCCAGTTCATGTCATCATTTACAATGACACCAATTAAAAACAACAACTGTACCCAAAAAAGATACACATGCAAAAGGTTATTTATCAGTCTCTAGTGCTTTTGGAGATTATTATACCGACAACCTATACCGGTGAAAGAGGGACTTTCAAATCATTGATTGAATTCCCGGTACCAATAGTATTCAAATAAATAACAAATCATACGACATCACTAACGATACTTATGCAGCACCACCATAAATTAATGGGGGGAAATAAGATGAAGCTTAATAAAAGAAAGCTAAATAAATATAAATTGGTAGTATGGACATTGATTCTTGCACTGATTGTATCCATTATTCCGCCTTTTCAGGGAAGTGTCACTTTTGCAGAGAAGAACGAACCAATCAAAGATGTACATGAATTACAAGAGATGGATGAATTAAGAACGGAAAATTCTAAGACGTACCTTGATACTAAGACACGGGAATATGTGCTAGAGGAATATACAGAACCCATCCACTTTGAAAAAGACAATAAATGGGAGGATATTAACAATGATATAGTTGCTGAAAAAGCTGAATCAGACGATGGGGATTTATCTGTTGGAAATAAAGCAAATGATTACAAGGTGAAGTTCTCTAAGAAAAGTAAGCAAAATCGAACGATACGATTAAAAAAGCAAGATAAGCAGCTTGAATTCGGTTTAGTCGATGCAAAGAAGGTAAAAGGTGTAGCTGAAGAAAATCGTATGACATATCCTCGTGTTTTTTCAAACGCTGATTTAGTTTTTCATGTCGATAATAATGCCGTAAAAGAAGAATTGGTTTTTGAGAGCAAGCCTGAAAATAATAAGTTCTCCTATGAGTTTAATTTGAAAAATCTACAAGCAAAAGAAGGCGATAATGGAGATATCATTTTTGAAGATAAAGACAAAAATGAATTTTTCGTTTTAACGAAGCCTTTTATGTATGATGCGGCCGAAAATATTTCACACGATGTTTCCATGAAGCTTCGTCAGGAGAAAGGGAAGACCTATGTCGATGTAGTCTCTGATGAAGGCTGGCTAAATTCAAAAGAACGGAAATACCCCATTGTCATTGATCCAACAGTTGGAATCCAAGATCACACCACTTCAGACACATTCATTTCATCCGCATATCCGAAAGTGAATTACTGGCTGGATCCTTCTCTTATCACAGGAAAACAAATATATTACGGAACAACTCGATCTTTAGTTAAATTTAATTTGAAAAATTTATTAAGCGGTGCAAAGATTACATCTGCAAATTTAAAATTAAGCTCACATTCTAACTTAAATGGATTCGATCATACAGCAAGTGTTGGGGTTTATCCCATTTCAAAGCCATGGGCTTCCGATTCAGCAACCTGGAGTAACCAGCCGTCCATTGAAACGCAAGTGTCAAACTTGAATGTGACAAAAGATAACGAGTATACATTCTTCATGACAAATCTTGTTAAAGAATGGTATAGCGGGAAAAAAGCGAACCATGGCATCATGCTGAAAAATGCAAATGAAACCGTAAATCGTAAAATGTTCCGTTCTAGTGATTACTCTGCAGATCCATTGAAAAAGCCAAAATTAACTGTCGTTTATACGATTGACCCCATTGGCGTAGAAAGTTTTTGGACATCGGCGGGCTCCAATGTCAATACGTATAACGGTAACTTTTATACACAGGAAACGGACTTTACGATTGATGGACGCGGCCTTCCTTTAACGGTGAATCGTACGTATAATAGCCGGTCCGACGAATCAGGTGTGTTTGGCTTTGGTTGGAGTTCGAATCTCGATCAAAAACTGAGTTTTGCAGCGGATGATCTTGTCCTTTATCGAGATGAGGATGGCACGAATCATATCTTTTCAAGGAATGCATCTGGTGGGTATGATTCACCTGGAGGCGTTTATGTACAACTTGAGAAAAACACAAATGGAACATTTAAGCTCGTGGAAAAGGATGATTCTTATACAACGTTTGATGCTTCAGGGAAAATGGTTAACGCAACGGATACGAATAATAATAAAACGACTTATGCCTATTCAGGGAATAAACTAGTATCTGTAACCGATCCATCCGGAAGAAAAATGACGATCAGTTATGGTTCCAACGGAAAGGTGAGTTCGATTGTAGATCCGGCAAACCGAGAATATAAGTATACGTATGATGCAGCCAGTAACCTGACTGGGTATTCTGAAACGGATTCCAAACGAACCGTTACCCAAAATACCGGCTATGGTTATGGCGCAAATCATCAAATGACGTCCTATACGGATGAAAAAGGCAAGAAATTATCCATGACCTACAATGCTGAAAAACAGCTTGTAAAATATGAACAGCCAGTTACAATTGCCGGAGCTCTCCAAAAAGACTATTATACATTGTCCTATAATGGGTCAACTGGAGTCACCACGTTAACCGATTCAAGAGGTGTCAAAACAGCCTACACCCATAATGCTTACGGAAACGTGATAAAGTCTGTTTCAGATGTCGGCGGTCTTAATTATACGCGAGCATTTAACTATGATGATCAAAATAACATTATTCAAGAAAAAGATGAAAATGCAAATAAATCGGGTTCCAATGCAACGTATGATTATCGCTATGATGATTCAGGGAATGTAACATCATTCAGCAATACATTAAATGAGCAAGAAAAAATTAAGTACGATGAAAACAATAATCCCATCGAATTTATTGATGCGAAAGGTAATGTATCAACCGAGGAATATGATAGTAACAATAACAATGTGGCGTCTACGGATGCAGCAACGAAATCTTCTGCTGTAAAGTATGATTCGAACGGGAATACCATAGAGGAAACATCATCTTTAAGTATCGGTGAAAATCTCTTGAAAAATGGCAGTTTTGAAACAGATGCCAACAATGATAAATGGCCAGATAATTGGACAAAAATCGGTACAGCTACATTCACCTACGATTCAACTGGCATATCGATTCAAAAAGCTAATCTTGGCGTAAAGCAACTTAAAATTTCCAATCCAACCACAGCGGCAGCAGTCGAAAGTGGACGTATCCCTTATAATGCTCAAAAAAAGTATGTAATCAGTGGGTACATGAAAACGACCAATGCCAATTCCAATGCTAAATTAGTCATTACCGGCGGAAACGCAAGTGGTAAAATGACTCAAACCATTAGTAGTCCGATGCTTTCTGGGACAAGCAATGTAGAGCGGATGCACCTGGTCATTAACCCTGGTGACCTATCAAGTGATACTGAATCCTTCACCCTCAAGGCCTATGTCAATGCTGGTAAGGGAGACTTTTATTTTGATGGTTTACAAGTTGAAGAGGAATATTATGGAGCCTTCAACTTAATTGATAACAGTAATTTTGAAATAACGGATAAGAATGGGGTTGCAGATGGCTGGTATTATCCGGGTACCTTAACATCTTCGGATGGAGTGGATGCAACAACAGCGTATACCGGAAAAAAGTCAATCAAATTAACGGGTAAGCGCGAGGTGGACAAGTTTGTTCGCCAGGAGGTTTCCGTAAACGGAAAAGCGGGACAAGAGCTTACGGTTTCAGGGTTTTCAAAGGCCACTTCTCCAACCGCTTCTGCGGGACCTTACCAAATGAATGTAGCGATTAATCATAAAGATGGCACGACACAATGGGTAAACGGATATTTTGACAGTAGTAAAACACATGATTGGCAGCATACTTCATTAAGATTCGTAACAGCGAAAGATTTCAAATCATTGACTGTGTACTACCAATATAAGGATCAGACGGGAACGGCTTGGTTTGATGCAGCTAAAGTGCAAATAGGTTCTATTCGAACCAAACAAGCTTATGATGCAAAAGGGAACTATGTCGTGAATAGTACCGACCCTGAAGGGAACACGGTATGGAAAACATATGATTCCATTGGAAATGTAACAGGGGAAACAACCGGCGGGGATACAAGGAAATATGAATACAATTCGAATGATAATTTAACGAAGGTTATTGATGAGAATGGCAGAACAACTACCTACGAATATGATAAAGCTGGCAATCATACAGCGACTATCAATGCGAATGGCAAAAAAAATCTGTCTGTCTACAATGAGAGAGATCATATTACATCGTTAACGGATGCGCTTGGACGACAAATAAAGTATGACTATGATTTAGTTGGAAACGAGACTAAAACAAGTTCACCAAATGGAAGTATAATCGAGCATTCCTATAATAATGTAAACCGAAAAACGTCAACTTCATTGAACGGTGTAAAGCGTTATGAATTCTGGTTTGATGCCAATGGCAACCAGCTAAGTGAAAAGGACCTCTTAACAGGAGTAACGACTAACTTCGTCTACGATGCAGACGACAAGCTAAAAGAGAAGAGTTATTCCAACGGAAGGAAAAACTCGTATACGTATGATAAAAACGGTAATGCCTTAACAAGCTCTTTTTCCTCTGGGTCTACAAATATAGCCGTTAATCGTAAGGTAGATAAAAACGATCAGATCACTAATATTTCTAGCGGGAATACATCCGCGTCCTTTACGTTTACAGAAAATGATCAACTTGCAGGATTGAAAAATAAAAACGGGACGTTCACTTTATATAATTATAATGGCGCTGATCAACTGACCCGCTTGGTAACAGCTAATGCAAGCGGCACGATCCTTGAATCTTTTGACTATACGTATGATGCAAAAGGAAACCGTTCATCAGAAAAGACGAAAGATGGCACAAGCCAATTCACTTACGATAAGAGTGGACAGCTTACCAAGGAAGTCCGTCCAAATGGAAACGTGATTGATTACACGTATGATGCAGTAGGAAATCGTCTGACGAAAAAAGTAACAAAGGGTTCAACCTTTACGACCCATACGTATACGTATGATGCGGCCAATCAGCTTGCCACGAATAACGGAGCTTCCGTTTCTCACGATAAAAACGGGAATCTTACAAGCGACGGAAAAAGAACATTCGTGTATGATGCTCAAGATCGTTTAATGGAAGTAAAAGAAGGGGCAACTAGTCTAGGAAAATACCAATATAACTCTGAAGGCCTAAGAACCAGCAAAACCATTGGCTCGACAGCCACTTATTACACTTATGATGAAAACAATAATGTGGTATTAGAAACCAATCAAAGTGGTGCAGTTCTCGCATCTTACGTCTATGACAACGCCAACCGCCCATTAACGATGACAAAGGCCGGGAAAACCTACACCTTTCATGCAAACGCCCATGGCGATATCACCTCAGTTACAGATGAAGCAGGAACGATCGTTGCAAGCTTCCAATACGACGCATGGGGCAACCATCTAAAAGAATCTGGCACCTTTGCCTCACAAGTTCCATTCCGTTACGCTGGATACCGTTATGATACTGAAACTAAGCTATACTATTTACAACAACGATACTATAATCCAGACTTAGGCAGGTTTCTAACCCTTGATCCAGAATTAGGGGATAAGGAAAACCCTATTACTCAGAATGGTTATAACTATGCAGATAATAATCCAGTAAATTTAGTAGATCCCAATGGAGAAAAGGCTTTGAAGCCAAAGAAGTTACCAAAGGAAAATTATAAGAAAGTAAAAATTAGTAGGCTTGAAATGCCTTATACTGGTGGAATACGTTCTGGATTTAATTTCTTTGGCAAGAATAGGATTACTAAAAAGCCGAATTTGAAAAAGCAAGGAAGAGAAGTTAGAGAGAAAAAAAGGGAGAAAGGTAATTTTAAATCCAATTCAAATAAAGATCCTGATAGAGCAATGAAAAAACATACTCCTTCTAAATCTCACCAAAAAAAGAAGCGAAAATAATATAATCTTTGAGCCTCATTAATCAAGAGGTTGCAGATATAAAAACTGCAACCTCTAATTTTGATATGCTTATCATTTATATTGAATATAAATTTAAATTTCCTTAAATAAGTTCTTTAATTTTATTAGTCTTTTTATACGAAAATAAAACGTTAAGTTTTAAAATTATAAAGGGCAAAGATAAAAAGTTGTAGTATAGATATTTGTTTCCCTATAATTATACAGTTATTTTAATTGAGAACAGAAGTGTATAAAAATTACTAGTTAATTAGTAGGGTGAATAAAGGATAGAAAAATAAGATAGTTCTTTAATAAATTTTATAAGGGATTGAGTATTAATGACTATAAATTGTTTACAATATCCGCGTTCTGGGATTAGAGTAAGATGTGAAAAAGGTATTAATCCAAGAGTTAGACGTTCATGTTTAAACTTTGCGGTTTGGTTACGTTCCAATATGGAGTTTCCTATAAGGCTAGTTGTTTACCTAAAGAAGGATTATCAAATTATTACTAGAGATACAAAAGAAACTGCGAGCGCTTCATTCTTTGCCCCATTTGATAAAACAGTTGAGCCTTATATTAGAATTGCAACTGGTGATTATGAAGAATTAGTTTCAGAAATTGGAGAAATTGATGCTTTATGGGCAATTTTACGCAGTATGGCACATGAGATAATCCATTATCAGCAATGGCTAGAAGATAAAGAAATGGATGAGAAGGAAGCAAAAAATGGAGGCGAACAATTATTAGCTGATTTTGCTGATTGTTTATAAACAAGTGTGCCCTCGATAAATAAGGAATAAGCTATGCTTGTAAAGTTTTAAGGCAAGGGTTTAATTCTTCTTATCCTAGCGGAGTTACATTAACATTTATTGCGGTTGTGAAGTAGCCTCTCGACAGGATACTATATTTCTTTTATGAAAGTGACAAGCAATTAAGTGGAATTGAATTAGAAGAGAAACCCTTTTGGAGAGTTTCCGGTTGATTTATTAAAAGAATTGCAGTTTTAAAAGAGGAAAGAAGAATCTCTTTTCCAGATATAGATAGTGATGAACTTCTGAATGTAGATTGGTCAGATGAAATAAAAGATAGTTATTTAGATTTTATAGAGAATTATTGGGAAAGGATTAATTTGAATCAACAAATGTTAAGGTATCCTAAAACTATCTAACTAGAAGTTTTTACTGAGGTCCTCTCTTTTATTCAAAAGGATAAAGAGGATTTTAACATTTCTATAGAGGATTTAGCTCTCTTGCATCAGATTGAAACGGACGAAGAAAATACAGATACGCTATGGGGTGATGTGAGCATTATCTACTTTGTTATGACAAAATAAGATCTAAGAAATAAAAACTTAAATCATGTATGGTTAAGTTTACAAAGTCAATAATGGTGCGGCTACAAGGCATAAAGTCGGAAAAGCGTGGATACAGGATCAATTGTAATTGGTGGGATGCTCAATGAATTGCAATAATATATACAAAGCCGCTGCAAATGGAAATATCTTTAAGTTAAAAACACTCCTTTCCTCGGGCTGTGATATTAATAAAGGTGATGAGGACAAATATACGGCACTTCATTGGGCGGTTCAAGAGGGGAAATTAGATGTAGTAAAATTTCTGTTGGAAAACGGAGCAAACATTAATTGTCAAGATGTAGAAAACTACACTCCTATTGAAATTGCATGTACTAAAGGGCATGTGGGAATCTTGAAACTTCTTATTGATAAGGGATGTAACTTGAGTTTAGATCGAGATGGATATACCCCTTTACACGCGTCCGCTGCAACAGGGAAATTAGAGATTACTAAAATATTGCTTGAAAGCGGTCTATCCATTAATAAGCAAGATCAAAATGGGACAGGGTATACACCATTGCACTGGGCTACTCAAGAAGGTTACTTAACGTCTATAGAATTGTTGGTTCAAAGCGGTGCAAATGTTAATGTGAAAGATGCAAATGGATTTACTGCATTATATATAGCTTCTAGCGAAGGCTACACAGATATTGTTAGTTTTTTAATTAACAATAATGCAAATATTGATATTACAGATGAAGGGTCTGTAACACCACTAATGATAGCTTGTATATACAATACCCCTGAAGTAGTGGAGGTATTAATAGAAAACGATGCAAGTATAGAGGCCAAAGATAACGAAGGAAGAACCCCGCTTTTTAACGCTGTCGTGCATGGAAATAAAGACATTGCAAAGACCTTACTAAAAAGTGGCTCTAATAGGAATGTGGTTGATTATTCAGGTGGAAATTTGCTAAATCTTTTATGAAACTTTAATTAAATGATAGATCAATCATATAAAATCAGGTAGAAAATGTTGTGTCTTAAAGAGGAAATTACCTTATACCATTAATCCTACAAGGAGAAAAGTATGAAGTATCCAAGAAGTGGGTTAAGGATTAGATGTGAAAAAGGAGTTCACCCTGAGGTACGAACTGTGTGTTTGAATTTTGGGAGATGGCTTCGAAAAAACATGGATTTTCCAATTCGAGTTGTTGTATATCTGAAGAGTGATTATCAAATTAAAAATCGTACAACAAAAGAGTATGTAACAGCTACCTTTTTTGCACCCTATGATAAAGATGTAGAACCTTATATACGTATTGCAACTGGAGATTATGATGAACTTATTCAAAATCGAGGAAAAGTCGATGCTCTTTATGATAAGTTAGATAGTATTGCGCATGAACTTATCCATTATCAGCAATGGATAAAAGATGAAAAAATGGATGAAAATGAGGCAGAAGAAAAAGGCATTAAGCTTGTGGATAGGTATTCTGAAAGTATAGAAACCATACTTGATTTTTAAATTATTAGAGGAGAATCGTTATGCTGATTGCATTTAGTATTTTTATTTATCTTTCGATTGCCTAGATTGTCTTGGCAAGCTACCTTAATTTATTGTTCGATCTTAAGAAGAACAAAAATGAATAGGTGATTTAATGTCTAGTATAGTGATTAGTACAGTGTTGGCGGTAATACTGATGATTCAAGTGATTAGGGATAAAGATTATATATGGTTGCTGTGTTTAGTACCTTTTGCGTGTTTAATAGTCCTCTCCCTAACAGATATTTTAGATTTCATCCCCAGTTGGGCTGTAAGTCTTACTTTTTATATAATTGGTATCCTGACCTTCTATTTATGTGCATATTATGGCTTAAAAAAACATAATAAAGAAAATGCGGACGATTCCTCTGATTGAAAGAGGAGAGGGGTGTACATGGACGTTCGTAAGAGCTCACTTTTGCGAACGTTTTTTCTACAATTGTTAATTTAGTAGCAACGTTGTGGCTTAAAGGGGAAAATACCCTGATCAAATTAATTCTAAAAGGAGAAAGTATGAAATATCCAAGAAGTGGGTTAAGGATTAGATGTGAAAAGGAGTTCACCCTGAGGTACGAATTGTATGTTTAAATTTTGGGAGATGGCTTCGAAAAAACATGGATTTTCCAATTCGAGTTGTTGTATATCTGAAGAGTGATTATCAAATTAAAAATCGTACAACAAAAGAGTATGTAACAGCTACCTTTTTTGCACCCTATGATAAAGATGTAGAACCTTATATACGTATTGCAACTGGAGATTATGATGAACTTATTCAAAATCGAGGAAAAGTCGATGCTCTTTATGATAAGTTAGATAGTATTGCGCATGAACTTATCCATTATCAGCATGGATAAAAGATGAAAAAATCGATGAAAATGAGGCTGAAGAAAAAGGCATTAAGCTTGTGGATAGGTATTCTGAAAGTATAGAAACCATACTTGATTTTTAAATTATTAGAGGAGAATCGTTTAAAGAGTACTAGTTCCAGGCGGAACAATGGTTATTTTATACGACATTTAAAATAAGTGATATATTAAAAGTTGCAGAAACGCCGAATATGTAACAACAACGAACCTGTAACAACAACGAACCTGCTTGCCAATCATATAAATCAGTCAGTGCCCCCGCAATATTTTAGTCGTCGTTATTTTTGCCAAGCTAATCATAGGAGGGAGGTATCTGCCATGAATACTGAACAAAAAATAAACATAATTATAGAGTCACTACAACACCAGGAACGGAATTCGAGTTTGAAAATTGTACAATATTTAGAAGATGATGATTTGGCCGTTAAATTAACAGCTATCGAAGCATTGGGGGAGATCCCTAATAGCGGCTGTATTAAGTCCATTTTAATTGAATTAACTGAAAATTATGATGATGAAATTCGTTATTATGCTCTGGAATCACTTAAGGGATATGATGGAGAAGATGTTTTCGAAGCAATAGTGAGGAATTTAAATGATAGTGATGAATTGGTCAGTGGTAGAAGCCATAGGTGATCTAAATGAAATAAAAGGATTAGAACATCTTTACGAAGCATTAACGGATAAAGAAGAAATTGTAAGGGGGTATGCGGCAGAAGGGATTGGTAAGTTCGAAAAAGCAGCATCTATACCGATCTTAGAAAAATATCTTAAATATGAAACAAGCAGCTTGTCAAAACTAGGTTTTTTTGTAGGATTGTATCTATTAGGTGAAAGAAAATATTTAAGATTAATGTTAGATTTACTTAAGGATCCCTCTTATAGAGTAAGATGCGCTGTTGCCAATAGCGTTGTGGACTTATTAAATCAAGAGAATGTATATCTAATCAAACAAAGCTTACTATTTGCTCTAAAGAACGAACAGACAAATGCAGCACGTTCTTCATTGCAAGGAGCACTTGAAGAAATAAACTCATAAATGAGCAGCGTTAGAAATGATCTGTCTAAACTATTTGACGAAGAAGAGGGACAGTAAATGTAACTTACTAGAAAAATAGTAACTTCTCTACCTCAATTAAATGTTGCCTCTTAAGAAGAGGAAAAGAATGAACAGGTGATCCAATTGTCTATTATAGTGATTAGTACATGTTGGCGGTAATAATGATGATTAAAATGATTAGGGAAAAAGATTATATATGGTTACTGTGCTTAATACCTTTTGCGTGTTTAGTAGTATTCTCCCTTACAGATATTCTAGAATTCATCCCCAATTTGGCTGTAAGTATTTCTTTTTATATAATTTTTATCCTGACTATCAGTTTTTGTGGTTTTTATAGCGCAAAAAAAGATATTAAAGAAAATTCGGATGGTTCCTCTGATTAAATGAGGGTAGTTGTACATGGATGTTCGTAAGACCTCAATTTTACGAACATTTTTTATTTTTTGGTGATGCGATTATTGAATTTTCCCCGAAATTCCTGTCTTATTTAAAAGCAAAATCCCTGAAGCCTCTGGACAACTATTGAATTCTTATATATTTTTAGGGTTTCGCATATGCGGACAAAACCCTGTCAATCTTGTTGAACAGACGGAAATCTGAACTTTTGTCAGGAAAAGGGCGTGGCACCGATGGCATGGTCACCGCTTGCAGGAGGAAGCATTTTTGAGGAATCGAATGAAAAGGCTGCCCGCTTAAGAAAAACGTTAGAAATCGTAAAAGAAGAAATCGGGGCCAATGGAATAGATGAAGTGATGTATGCATGGCTGTTGAGACATCCAGCAAAAATCATGCCGATCGTTGGATCAGGTAAGAAAGAACGATTGGGCAGCGCCATTGATTCACTAAACCTAAGCATGGAAAAAGAGCAATGGTTTAACATTTTAACCAGCTCGATGGGACATGATATTCCCTAATAAACAGACCTTTGAACAAAAGGAATGGGACTTCCAAAAAGGAGGGCCCATTCTTTTTTGCTTAAAAAATCATTGGGAATCTACTCAGTTGTGGACAGGGTATCGTGTAACCAAATCTCTCATGACATTTCTCCAAAACTTCCGCAAAGACCAACCTATCAAATCAAGTGAACGACTGGAACAACACTCTTTACCCCTTTTATAAATCTTCTCCTTACATCACTTTTCGGATTTGCCTTGTTCATTTCAATCAGTTTGGGCGGTGAGAATCAGTTTGAATCAGGCATGTCCGGTGAAAGAGCAGTGGGTACAGCGCAGGTGTCTTCTGAAGTCAAGCGATACGAGCCGTTATTCCGGAAATATGCTGAACAAAATAGGGTTGGGGAATATGTCGGACTTATCCTGGCCATGATCCAACAGGAATGAGGTGGATGTAAATTGGATGTGATGCAATCTTCCGAATCAATCGGGCTCGCACCCGGTGCTATCAATGCCAATAGCAGTGGTGGTACTTCTTATTCGTCCGTTGAAGAATGGAAAAACTTATATCCCTTCCTAGGTTTTAGACGGATCTAGAAACGGAGGTGAAGGCATGGAGCCAACCCAAAAGAAAAATTTCTTGTTTTTAATGATAGTATTCGTCTCGGCTTCTTTGGTCATCATGTATATTTTCTCTCTGCGGTCACAGCTGAATGAAGTCAGGAGCAAAACTATGAAGAGCAGGTTCAATCCCTATCCTCCATCCAAAACACGGATGCTTTAAAGGTGAATCACAAGTTTCTTGAAAGTTTTCACCTATCAAACCACTGCCGAACGATATAAAAAGTTTGAACCATTCATGACCGATCAAGGATTCAAAGCGACCCATCCTTCCGGGATGGAACTTCCGAATTCGAAAGAGTCCGTCCAATCATCCATGATAGGGCTAAGTCGCCAGTACATCGGTTATGCAACTATTTAGTCGGTTAGAGGCTTCGACGGGCGTACACATGAGCCAAGAGGGACTCAAACAACGCTTTAATCCAGCAGCTGTCGCATTTTTTCGAGAATTATTTACATCCCTTCTTACACAAAAGCTTTCCGCACACATGACGTCTACTTTCAATCCTAGCCTCACTACATAGATATCTTAAACTCTTTTATTTTTCTATATAATGTGCTGCGTGCAATTCCAAGTACAATTGATGCTTCGGAGACTGTTTTGGTTTCTCGTAAAGCTTGTTCAATCAGCTTTTTTTCATAGTTTTTCATTGTTTTAGCCTGATGATCTTTTCGTTGATAGTAGCCCATTAAAGATTGTGGCAAGTGTATTTTTTCTATTGTAGAATATTTTCCTTTAGCAAGTAAAAAGGCCCGTTCCAAAACATTTTTTAATTCTCGGATATTGCCTGGCCAATGATATTGGATAAAAACTTGGAGTACTTCTTCACTGACATGAATAGGGCCTTCTCCATAGGAAGATACGAACTCTAGTAATAGTTCCTGACAAAGGTGTTCCATATCTTCTAACCGCTCTCTTAATGGTAGGAGTGTAATCGATAATACATTTAATCGATAAAATAAATCAGAGCGAAATGAACCGCTATAAGCAATTTCTTCCGAAAGGTTACGGTGAGTCGCCGCGATTATCCGGACATTTACCGCTCGCTCCCCCGTTTCCCCAAGCCGGACTATTTTTTTCGTTTCAAGTGCTCTTAATAGGACAACTTGCAGCTCGAGCGGCATATCACCAATTTCGTCTAAAAATAGGGTACCGTTATTAGCTGCTTCAAACTTACCAATCGCTCCCCCTTTTTTCGCACCTGTAAAAGCCCCGTCTGTAAAACCAAACAACTCACTAGCGATTAAGTCCTTCGGCAACAAACCCGCGTTTACAGGAATAAAAGGTCCATTTCTTCGGTCACTTTGTTCATGAATCGTCTGGGCAATCACATCTTTTCCCGTTCCTGTTTCTCCAAGAATAAGGACATTAGCAGATGATTGGGCAGCTATTCTCGCTACCTCCAGCTCTGTTTGGAAACCTTGACTTAATGTTTGAATACGACCGAATGAAAGAAATGGTTTCACATACCGAACATTCATTTTCTGTTTAAGCATATACAAATGTTGATGATTTGCTTCGTAATGATTGACGTTAAAAGAAAGGTACATAGATTGAAGCAGTTGTTTCGTAAGGGTTTGTCCTTGATAGAAACGAGTCATATCCGCTGCTTTTTTGCTCATATACAAAACAACATTCTCCTTAGATAACACTAAGATTGCTTCTTCACTGATTTGTCCCCAAGATTTTAGTACAACTTCACTCAAATCATCCGACTGACTATGCTTCACTTTAAATGGTCTCGGGGAAATATTCCGTTCTGAATCCCAGACAATCTCAAATTGCCCATCAGGCATACCTTTGCCAATTTTCACTTGGCGTGCCAGATGGCGATGATCTGTATCAACAACAATTTTCCCGCAGGCTGTGTCGAGTTCTTTTCCACTTAAATGATGAAAAATATCCCGGTGGTCTTCGCTCTTCATTTCGATAATACTTTCAATAATCATTTTTGTGCCTTGATATGTGTTAAACATCACCGAGGAGATAGCTCCTTTTTCTCCGGTGAAATGATGAAATTTGCTTATAAAGTCCATATTCAATTGATTAGAAATAGATTGAAAATAGCTAGCAGAACTATAGTGCCCTATGCCAAATTCGCTTCCCATTGCCGCGATTTCCGTTTCTTTTGTAATCGGGCTGAAAATAGGAATTTTCTTATGATTTAGTCCCATCCGCTCATAATCACGATAAAAAGGAATGATACTTTTCCCAACAAGTGTAGAAAAAATAGCATCTGGTTTTTTTAAAATAATATCTTCTAAAATATCATAAAATTTCTGTTGGCCGAAAGGTACATACCGCTCTCCAATAACTGCCCCATCCAATTCTTTTAAATACGTTTGAACTTGTTTATTTGTTTCCCGAGGATAGATATAGTCTGTACCTATGCAATAAACTCGCTTACCATAATGACTTGTTAAATAATCTAAAAGAGTATGAACTTGTTGATTCGGTACTTCTCCCGTATAAAAGACGTTTGGGTGACACTCTCTCCCTTCATATAAAGTTGGATAAACAAGCAGACAATCATATTTTTCAAGCACTGGCAAAACAGCTTTTCGACACGCAGATGTATAGCAACCGATAAAAATTTTCACTCCATCTTTAGCAAGAGCTTCTGCTTCCTGTGCGCTTTTGATTGGATCTGAACAAATATCACGTACGATTGCTTCAACTTCACATACACGGCTATCGCATTCATCAATCGCAAATTTTGCCGCTTCATACTGCCCCTTCTCTGTAATAGAAGTTGTTCCTGTTAAGGAAAATAACAATCCAACTTTAATCAACATATCTGCCCCATCCCCTTGTTTCATTTTGAGAAAGGCGTCTCAAAATCGGACAAGCCTTCTTTCTATCCATAATATAACAAAGTTTACAATGTACCCAAATTACTTGTCCTATTTTAAAACAATCTTAAAAATTGAAAAACTTGTCCTTTCAAGGTTTCGGTATTGGCACACAAATTGCATTTAAAAAGTATGAAAAGAAAGGGGGGGTCAATTGATAGGTCGCAGTTTAGATGTAGGAGTTTCCCATACCTAAAGCTTCACTCATAACAATTTAGTATTTCTATACTTAAAGTAAAAGGAGAGGATTAACAATGAAACTATCAATACGTGATATCTTGGAAAGTAAAGGAATATCTGCTACGGAGAATCACCTTCCTATTCTAAAAACACGCTGGCAAGCTATCGAAAACATGAAAGCAGACTTAGACAACGCTGCATTATACGATTATGATATTTCGCTTCGCAATATTCCTGGAGGTGATCACATTGAGTAAAGAACTTATTACTAAATCCGTTGAAGAGCTGGCCCCTTTAATTGCAAAAAGAGACGTATCTTCTCTCGAATTAACAAAAGCAGTATTAGATCATGCGGAATCTCTAAATGAAACAGTGAATGCATATATTAGCTTTACCCGTAAACAAGCTGAAGAAACGGCTCAGCAAGCTGATAACGAGATTGCATCAGGTAATTACCGCGGCATGTATCATGGCATTCCAATGGCCATTAAAGATAATCTATATTTTAAAAATGAAGTCACAACAATGGCTTCAAAAATTCATCAAGATTTCGTTCCAGATTTTGATGCCACAATTATTAGTAAGCTAAGAGAAGCCGGTGTTGTATTTACAGGAAAATTAAACATGCATGAATATGCCTGGGGAATTACGACAAATAACCCTTACTTTGGTGCTTGCCGTAACCCATGGGATCTAGAAAAAATCCCAGGAGGTTCAAGTGGTGGTTCGGGGGCTGCCATAGCTGCTGACATGTGTGTGGCAACACTCGGAACAGATACAGCAGGTTCAATCCGCATTCCTTCATCCGCGTGCGGGATTATAGGGTTAAAACCAACCCACGGCAGAGTAAGTAAATATGGTTGCTTCCCACTCTCATGGTCTCTTGACCATATCGGACCGATGACAAAAACGGTAAAAGATGCCGCCGGGCTACTTGAAATCATTGCAGGTTACGATAAAAACGATCCAACGTCTGTAAAAGCCCCGGTCGGTAATTATACAGAAAAATTAAATGGGGATGTGAAAAACCTTGTCATTGGCGTGAATGAAGAATATTTTTTCAAAAATGTGGACTATGAAGTAGAAAAACTAGTAAGAGCTGGTATTCAGTCTCTCGTCGATCAAGGAGCAAAAGTAGAAGAAGTGAGTATTCCTTCATTAAAATACGCGGAATATGCAGAAATGATTACGATTCTAACAGAAGCTGCGACGATTCATCATCCAAACCTTTTAAAACGTCCAGAAGACTTTGGAGCAGATATTCGTTTACTGTTTGAATTAGGGGAAATCCCTTCTGGAGTGGATTACCTTCAGGCCCAACAGTTAAGACGACAAATCAAGCTGGATTTTCAAAAAGCATTTGAAAAAGTAGATGTCTTAATAGCTCCAACACTGCCAATCATTGCACCAAATATCGGTGATGACTATGCCGACTTGAACGGGGCAAAGGTAGACCTAATTGATCATATCATCCGCTTTACTGGACCAGGGAACTTAACTGGCCTACCGGCACTTACTGTCCCATGTGGACTTAAAAATGGCATGCCTGTTGGATTACAAATCATGGGAGCGGCAATGAATGAAGAAACGGTGTTAAATGTCGGTTATGCCTTAGAAAAAACAAATCCTCTTCAAGGAAAAAAACCTGAATTAGTCAGCTCATTACAAAAATAATTCAAAGGGGCTTGCCCCAAAAAGTAAACAGATCCAGATTTACAGAAACCTTAATAAACGAACAAAAAGAAAAAGTGTGTTTTGCTCTTTTTTCAAAACACGCTTTTAATATATTCCATTGAGTCATTAAGTCTCAAATGAGATGACAGGATTGACTAAATAATAGGGCACACCACGTTCAAAATCCACTTATTTTTATGTAATTTACAAGTTTTAGTAGCTAATAACGAATTACTTTCATTATTTTGTTAAACTTAAGATATTGAATTGGAGGTTAGAGGAAAATGAATGTAACTGAATTTCAACAATGAGTAAAGGATTATTATGAAAGTAAGGGCTGGTCTGAGTTAGACATTTTTATTCGTATTGGCTTTTTAGCAGAAGAAACGGGCGAAGTTGCACGAGCTATAAGAGCCCTTGAGATAGGTAGGAATAGGCCTGATGAAGTAAGAGGATCTTATGCGGAAAAAAACAGGAATTAACTGAAGAGTTAGGTGATGTATTAGGTAATTTAATTGTGATTGCAAACAAGTACAATATCCCTCTAGAAGAAGTGTTTCAGTCACATAAAAATAAACTGTCAGAACGTTATTATAATAATTAGATTATAGGCTTGTTTCAACAATAGGGCTAGATTGTTGAATAGGGAATTGGTATTTATAGAGGTTATTGTTGGCTTAATACCGAATTAAAAGGATAAAGGGAAGTATTTTTGATGGGAGTTAGTTTAATGAACATAAAAACAAAAAGGTTATTGATACGTGAATTTGAATTCAAGGATTGGAAAGCTGTATATGAGTATACATCAGATATTAATGTTATGAAGTATATACCAGAAGAGGTTTTTACTGAAGAAGATGCAAAAGAGTTTGTAAATAAAAACAAAGGTGATAAGGCTGAAAAATTTCCTGTAGTACTAATAGATAAAGATATTCTTATAGGGCACATTGTTTTTTATAAGTATTTTGGTAAGCATACTTATGAGATTGGATGGGTGTTTAATCCAAAATATCAAAATAGAGGGTATGCTTCTGAAGCAGCACAAGCTGTTTTGGAATATGGTTTTAAAGAAATGAACTTACATAGGATTATTGCTACGTGTCAACCTGAGAATATTCCATCATACCGAGTTATGGAAAAGATTGGAATGAGAAGAGAAGGCTTTTTCAAAAAATGTATTCCAAAAGGGAATGAATGGTGGGATGAATATTATTACGCTATTTTAGAGGAAGAGTGGAAATGAACTGTAAAGAATTTTTAAGTATTTACTCCTTCAACAAAAAGGCGCAAGAACAACGATATAGATGCAAAAAAAGTAGATAAAGAAATGAAGGAAACTGTTATATCCAACTCTACATTTCTTTTTGCTTTAATCAAAAATGTAGATTGGATTACATTCAAATTTCCAGACCAAGAATTCTCTGTAACAAAAGAGAAATTACAAGATTGGTACAACAATAAATTGGATGGGTTTGAAAATGAACAAGACTTAAAGAAACTGATACAGGAACACCTGAAGTCTGAGGACTCAGTTATCAGTTTTTTCACCAGTAAAAGCAAGAGTGCTCTGAATAAGAGCACTCTTATTTTTAGGGTATTATCAACAACTATCTTTAACAGAGCCTAGTCTTTAATAAATCAAAGGGCAGGTTTGTTTAACAACTAATTCATATCAAGCTGAATGTATTCTATTTGCTTTTTTAACGTGCCATTGTTGAAGTATTCTGGCTTAGGGTTCTTGATATAAATGCGTGTATTCAGCTTCAACCGCGAGATATAGTAAGCCTTTTTATTATGAATGGCTTGTAAGTCTCCTAAATCGAAGTAACCAAGATCACGCAAACACAAATCGCCCACCTCAACGGTTTCAAGGCAGATGGTACCGTATGTTTTATCATTATTCTTACCTGGTCCAAGCTGCACGTTAAGAAATTGACCACTAAGTAAATCATATTCCAATTGGATTTTCACGCCTGCCGTATTACTACTCCTACCTGAACCTTGATAGTCAGTGGCGAAATGATAAGGCAGTGAAACACTGCCGCATCTAAAATACGGATACGATTGAAAGTAGAGATCATGTGTGCAGAAAGCGATTGATTTGAACAGAGTTTTTGTGTGAGAAGAGAAGTAAAGACTTCTCGAAGAAATGCGACAGCTGCTGAATTAAAGCGTTGATTCAGTCCTTCTGAGCTCATCAGTACCCCAGTGGAAGCTTCTAACTGACTGCACAATTGTGTATGATGTGCAAGCGATTGCTTGACTGAGCCATACGCAAAGGGCAATGGATACTTACTAGATCGCTGTACAAAGCCAACTTGTTTAGCGATGTCTTGTAGGACTACTGGAGATAAAAAGTATTGTAGCTCTTGTGCGAAAAGATTCAGTTCATTTGAAATGATAGGGGATTCATCAAAAACGCCATCCTTTCTCGTAAACTTCTTACGATAAGCATAGCGTTTTTTCATTTTGAGGGTATGATTTTAACTCGCTTGATGGGCATGGGGTACCGCCAGGGCGAGACCCCATTTTTAGTAGTAATAAATTATATCTATAAATTCAAGCACCGTATCCAGATGATTGATAAAGGTATGCGGAAGGGAGCAGTCAAAGTGGATAGAGTCACCTTCCCGAAGCACATATTCCCCTGTAGTCAGCTGAATCGTCAATTCACCCCGAATCACAAAAATATATTCCTGAGTTTTAGGAGCGTGACCATCAGAGTTATGCTTACAATTAGGCTGTAACTCAACCTTAAATAATTCAAAACTACGGTTTGGATTGGTAGTGTAGTAACAGTAGGAGACAAAGGAATTCTTATTCTCGGACTGCTTCTTGCAGTCGCTCTTGCGGATGACAACGGCATCATCTATTGGAGAATCAATCAGCCGGGTATAAGGCACCTGCAGGCCGATGGCAATCTTCCAAATCGTGTTGATGGTTGGGTTAGATCCACCTTTCTCTATCTGAGAGAGCATTACCTTACTGATACCGGACAACTCTGATAACTGACCGAGACTAAGATTTCGCTCTGTTCTTAACCTCTTTAAATTTGCAGAAATTATATCATTTAAGTTCATAGAAATCCCCCTATTGAAAAATATAACGAACATTCGTATAATATAACTAACGTTAAATATAATAAACGATCGTAAAATATATTTTATAAGATTTCCGTTTACTATAGCAAGTGAAAAGGCAGTTCGAAAGGAGAATCATTATAAATAAGGTAAGGATTCAATTTATTTTGTCAATGCTGATTCTAGGAAGCATTGGTTTGTTCGTTAGGAGCATTCCGTTCTCATCTGACCAGATTGCATTGGCAAGAGCTATATTGGGCTGTGAAGTCAACAGATCCTGCTCTCGTTCTTATTGGTACTGAATATATTAGGCGTGACATTATGGTAGAAGAAATCACAAATACATTCGGTCCTGAAAAGCTAGATGAGCTATGGAAAGCGCGAGAAGATTTAATTAATGTAATGACAGGAAAAAACAGCTTAGCATAAAGCTGTTTTTTTACCAATTTATAGTAGTTATAATAATAACGACTTAGGGAGAGATGTTAAATGTATGCCAAATTAAAGTTTGCCATCTCCATGGCCATATTCGGTTCAATCGGTCTATTTTCAGAAAAAACAGGTCTACACTCGATTGAACTAGTTTTTGTCCGTTGCCTCTGTGCAAGTATTCTTTTAGGAACAATTTTGGGGGGGAGTACATTAAAAACACAACAACCGAGGGAAATTCCTATTCCTCGTAGAGAGTATTTACTTGCCTTATTATGCGGTGTATTCCTTATCGTAAATTGGGTGTTTTTCTTCCGTTCATTAGAAGTAATGCCTATTACTGTGGCTGTATCCATTTATCATTTAGCACCCGTTATTGTACTTCTCTTAGGGTCTGTTATTTTTAAAGAAAAAATAACAAAAATGGGATTA
Source organism: Peribacillus frigoritolerans (assembly GCF_040250305.1). NCBI lineage: Bacteria > Bacillati > Bacillota > Bacilli > Caryophanales > Bacillaceae > Peribacillus > Peribacillus frigoritolerans. Next base: position 2,042,586 of record NZ_CP158190.1, read on the forward strand.
GTCTTTTTCTTTATTTGCTTTATAGGGACATTGTTAGTTGGGGGTATTCATCAACATACAACTGTGGCTGGATTTTTATCCACCGGTGTTTTATGGGTGTTTGCAGCAGCATTCTTCTACGCTCTAACTTCTATTACTGGAAAGGGAATTCAAATGCTTAGTCCTTTGTTAACAACCGTTATTCAAACAAGTCTGGGTGTTTTATTATTGATGCCATTAGTGGATTGGTCAAACTTTATGCATCTTACCTTTGAAAACTGGTTCTATATCCTTGTTACAGGATTTATACACACAGGATTTGTGTTTTATTTATTTTTCAGTAGTTTACGTGAGTTAAAGGCACAAACAATTGCTATTTTAGTGTTTGTTGATCCGGTTATCGCGATTTTACTTGATGTGACTATTTTGCACTACCGACCTGATGTTTATCAGCTTCTCGGAATATTTCTAGTGTTTGTAGGGGTCAGTTATTCTCCCAAAAAAGAAAGAATTTTAGAAAAGAGTATATCCATTCGCTCAAACTAATAGTGTAGTTTAAGATAGTAAATAATAATGATGAATCTTGAGGTGGTGAAATTCCTTGTGGTTGTAAGGGATTTCATTTTTTGTGTGTTCCAAGAATCGACATTATGTTAACTAAAAATAAATAGAGTATACATGAGATAAAATGAAAAATGATCTTAAAAAAGGGGGAATCACTGCCTATCAATCCAAGAAAAAAGGTCACCCCCAAAACGATAAAATGATCACCTTTGTTACAAGAAGGTCTAAAATTTCGTTTTGGGGGTGCTGCAAAATTTTAATTTGATGGCTATGGGGTAACGTCAATATTTCGGATATTTTGTACGCTAATCAAATTTTGACATAGATATAGCCAAATACCTGTAAGTTCTATGGTTTTATGTTTATTTAAGGGTCTTAGTGAGTTAATTGGTATTCTATTTGAATCAAATTTATATTCTCCAAGAAAATTAATATGTTCCTACCCTATTATAAGTCAGGGTTACAGTAAAAAGGAAAGGTGAAAGATTGTTAAATCCGTTCCACCTTACTGAATTTGAATGTTTTTTAATAATTTATATGCCAAAATAGCTAAGTATAACTTTATGCCATTATCATAATTGTTTAGGTCTAATCCAGTTTTTTTCTGTATCTGTTCTAACCTGTATTTCAGTGTATGGCGATGAATATATAGCTCGCTTGCTGTTTCTTTAATACTTTGATTGAAAAAAAGATAAGCTTCAAGTGTAGTAATGAGGTCTATACCTTTTGAATCAAATAGATTTCCAAGGTATTTTTGGTAAAATTCTTCTAAATCTACCCCTGATTCTTTCATTTCAATGAGTAATTGATATAAGCCAAAATCGTTATAATGGACTATGGATTTTGGTTTAAATAGAATTTGGGAAAATCGTGCTGCTTGCTCAGATTCAGCAGCACTTTTGTGTAATTGATAAATGTCGGCAGTTGTTTTACCAATACCTATAGCTATTTGTTCATTTGATAATGTCGAATTCCAACTATTTAAGAGGGTCTCTGCTACCTCTAAAATATTTAATCCAGGTTTTGCTTCCACCAAAATAATGACACTATCGGATTTTATCCTCATGAGGTAGGGGATTTTTGACTTTCCCATGGTGTATTGAATAATTTCGGTTAACTCATTGTATTTTTCCTTGATTTCCTCCTCTTTCAATAATGGGAAATAAATGTATATGATACTTTGTGGATTTGAAAGGTCTACTCCTAGTTTACGTCCTCTCTCGATCATATCTTTATTATTTGGGATTATAGGATTTAATACTTCTTCTAGGAAGTCACTAGTGAGCCTCAATTGTGTCTCCTCTACTGCTTTCCTCCGCAAAAATTCAATGGCATATACAGTAGTGGCATGCTCAATTGCAATTGAATCCAATTCTTCCGATAACCTTTTTTCCTTTATAATGAGTAGACTTCCGTAGGTATTTTTATTAGCTATAATAGGTTGACTATTAATTTTGTAGTTATCCATTTGTTTTTCATATAGATTTTTTAAATTGTTAATATCAATAAAGTCATGTTTTATGTAGGAACTTATTATTTCATCTTTTGCTATAAGGATTACACTTGCATCAATTATTTCATGAAGGGTTTTTGTAATAGGATCAAATCCGTGTTGTTCTAATACAAGCCTTGTAAAATCCTGATGGATTCGTAGTGAATATTCAAATGTTTGGCTTTGTTTGTTAACAATTTGTACCAGTAGTTCTTTTGTAATCATAGAAAAGTTTATGTTTGCAGGAATTTCAATTAAAGGTAAGGCAAATTCGTCTGCGATGGTAATAAATGATTTTGGAATTTCCTTTAAATAAAATCCTGTATATATAGCTATTCCAGATAGTTTTCCGATGGATAAAAGCTTTTCAAATTCCTTACGTTTCTTCGTATTTTCTCCTAATCCGAATCCTGTTGTTAACAAAAACTCTCCATCTTGTAAACGATGGATATCTTCAATTACCTCCACAATAGTTACCCATTTGATCCAATTTTGTAACCCCTTTTTTCCAGCCTTTAATTTTGTTTGTTTCATAATAGGTAGTTGCAAAGCTTCATAAATCCGAATAGCCATAGATAGCCCCCCTAGTGATTAAACTTAGTTATCCTATCATCCATTATACGCGGTGTATAATGGAACATCTATTTTTTCATACGTTTGTCAAATTGTTATTTGTCAGAAATTTTAATAAAGTTTTAATATACTCTTATAATTCCGAGGGAGATGTAATGGATGAAGAAACGAGATTATTTAATTAAACCGGTATTAGGACAGCAATATCCAATAGCTGCATCTGCAAAAGGCATATATATATATGATCAGGGTGGTAAGAAATATATTGATGGGTCGTCTGGAGCTGTAACGGTAAGTATTGGACACGGTGTACAGGAGGTTATTAAAGAAACCCTTGCACAGGCAGAAAAAATTTCATTTTCTTATAGATCACAATTTACGAATGAACCGGCTGAAAAACTAGCAGAAAAATTGAGTCAATTGGCTCCAGGAGATCTTAATTGGTCATTCTTTGTAAATAGTGGATCAGAAGCGACGGAGACAGCGATGAAGATTGCTATACAATATTGGCAAGAAAAAGGACAACCACAAAAAGATCGCATTATATCTAGGTGGACTAGTTATCATGGCATTACAATGGGAGCATTATCCATGTCAGGACATGTATTAAGAAGACAGAGGTTTGCAGCGATGTTAGCTGATTATCCTTCAGTGTCCGCCCCATACACTTATCGTCGACCTGATAATTTAACTGAAGAAGAATGGGGTCTTCTTTGTGCTCAAGAACTTGAAACGGAGATTAGGCGTATTGGGGAAGAACGTGTTGCTGCATTTATTGCCGAGCCAATTATAGGTGCTTCTGGGGGGGCTATCACTCCACCAGCTAATTACTATCAAAAAATCAAGGAGATTTGTGAGCGTTGTAACGTCCTATTTATTGCAGATGAAGTAATGACCGGAATTGGACGTACTGGGAAGATGTTTGCAATAGAACATTGGGATGTTACTCCGGACCTTATCACTCTAGGAAAAGGAATGAGTTCAGGGTATACCCCAATGGCAGCTACTCTAGTCAGTGATAAAGTTATGGAACCTATATTAAATGGATCTAAGTCTATTATAGGAGGCCATACTTATAGTGCTAATCCTCAATCTGCAGCAGTTGCACTAAAGGTTATTACATACGTTGAGAAACATCAATTGGTAGAAAAGGCAGAAGAACAAGGTATATATCTTATGAGTAAATTGAAAACGCTTTTAAATTCTTGCGAAATGATTGGGGACGTAAGAGGAAAGGGGCTTTTAATTGGAATGGAGTTTGTAGCCGACCGTGAAAAGAAAAACCCTTATCCACCTGAATTAAATGTAACAAATAGGGTAATTAAACAAGCCTTTGAAAAAGGGTTACTTGTTTACCCAGCGTCAGGAGCTATTAATGGAATGGGGGATGCTATTATCATTTCGCCACCTTTGGTTATTACAAAAGATGAAATTGATAGTTTAGTAAATATTTTAGAAGAAGCAATTTCTGAAGTGCAATGTGAACTCAACATGGAGGGCAAGATCAATGCTACTGTCCAAGTCTAAACAAGGAAAGGTAAGTACTTTAGAGGCTGCCCTTCAAAGAATTTCTGACGGATGTTCCTTAATGTACGGAGGATTTGGTGGCATTGGTACTCCCCCTACCATTATAGAAGGGATATTAAATAAAGGATGTAAACATTTAAGTTTAATAGGTAATGACGCAGGTTTCCCGGACGTTGGGGTTGGGAGATTGGTTAGTTCAGGAAGGGTGAAGAAACTAATTACTTCTCATATTGGCTCCAACCCAATAGCCGGTCAATTAATGAACAAGGGGGAAATGGAAGTAACATTTTCTCCACAAGGAACGTTGATTGAACGTATTCGAGCCGGTGGTATGGGATTAGGTGGTATTTTATCCGATGTGGGATTAGCCACTGTTGCAGAGGAAGGAAAGACACATATTACTGTAAATGGACAGGAATATTTGATTGAAACAGCATTAACTGCTGAAGTATCTATAATCCATGCTTCAAAGGCTGATTATCTTGGAAATCTCGTATTTGAAAAAAGCGCACGTAATTTTAACCCTTTAGTTGCTATGGCGGGGGATTTTACGATAGTTGAAGCAGATGAGATTGTTCAAGTTGGTGAACTTGATCCAGAATCGATTATAACCCCTGGAATCTTTGTAGATATGGTAATTCCAAGTGAAGGAGTGAATTGGAAATGGGTTTGGGAGTAGAAGATCGCCATTGTATCGCTAAGCGCGCTGCCCAAGAAATAGAAAATGGAATGATTGTTAATCTAGGAATAGGCATTCCTACATTAATTGCTGATTATATCCCACCAGATATTTCTGTCCAATTCCATGCCGAAAATGGAGTGTTGGGCACTGGCCCGACACCCAAAAGGAGTGATATTAATCCTAATTTATGTAATGCCGGTGGTTATCCCTGTTCTGTGGTTCAAGGGGCTTCCTTTTTTGACAGTGCTACTGCATTTGGTATGATCCGGCGAGGCCGTTTAGATGTTACCATTTTAGGAGCCCTTGAAGTAAGCGAAGAAGGCGACCTGGCAAATTGGATTGTTCCTGGAAAACTTGTCCCTGGTATGGGTGGGGCCATGGAGTTGGCTCAAAAGTCTAAAAAGGTAATTGTACTGATGAACCATACAAATAAACAAGGTAAATCTAAAATACTGAAGGAATGTACACTACCACTTACAGCTAAAGGTTGTGTTAGTTTGATCATCACTGAAATGGCTGTGATCGAGGTAACGCCACAAGGATTAGAGTTAAAAGAAGTTATGGAACCTTACACAGTGGAAGATGTAATTAAACATACAGATGCACAATTGAAAGTACTTAAAATCACAGGAAAAGTTTAGGAGTGATTGAAATGGAAGATGCCGTAATCGTATCAGGAGTTCGTACTGGAGTGGGTGCATTTGGAAAGTCACTTAAAAGTGCTTCCGCCACTGAAATGGGAAGACAAATATTGGAGGGTTTAATGGGGAAGACCACTCTTACCAAAGCGGATGTAAATGAAGTAATATTTGGACATGGCTATGTACATGGGGGAGGATTGAATTCAGCTAGAATATCATCGCAATTAGCTGGATTCCCAACGAGTGTTCCAGGACATGTTGTAATCAAGGCATGTGGTTCAAGTTTAAAAGCAATTACTAACGCGGCCTTAACGATTAAGGCCGGTCAAGAAGAGGTGGTAATTGCAGGTGGGGTAGAGAATATGAGTCAGGTCCCATATTTAGTTAAAAATAGATGGGGAACAAAATTTGGGAACGTAGAAATGGAAGATGCCCTATTAACTGATGGTTTAATTTGCTCGTTGGAAAATGAACATATGGGAATGACGGCTGAACGCTTAACGCGAATTTACAGTATCTCCCGCGAGGAACAAGATAAATTTGCCTTTGATAGCCATAAAAAGGCAATTCAGGCTATTGAAAATCATTATTTTCAAGATGAAATTTTGCCTGTTCAGGTCCCCGGTACGAAAGAATCTTACCTTTTCAGGACAGATGAGTCTGTACGCTCGGATATTCTGCTAGATAAATTAAAAAATCTTCCACCTGTTTTTAATAAAGATGGGTCAATCACTGCTGGGAATGCGTGCCCTATGAACGATGGTGCAGCAGCAGTATTAATGATGTCAAAAAAGAAAGCTATACAAAAAGGTATAAAACCTTTGCTAAAAGTGAGAGCGTTTTCTAGTGCTGGTGTAGAACCAGGTATTATGGGGATTGGACCTGTTCCTGCAACAAAAAAGGCACTAGAGTTAGCCGGATTAACTTTAGATGATATTGGTTTGATTGAGCTTAATGAAGCCTTTGCTGCACAGGCATTAGCTGTTATTAAAGAACTAGAGTTAGACTATTCAAAAGTAAATGTTAATGGTGGAGCTATTGCGTTGGGGCATCCAGTTGGAGCAACTGGTGCTAAACTAACTGTTAGTCTAATGAATGAAATGTTACGTACCAAAACAAAGTATGGAATGGTGACGCTATGTATGGCTGGAGGAATGGGGCTTACCGTCATATATGAAAACCTAACACTATAACCACATTAAAGCGAGGTGAACTGTATTGCAATTAATCAAAGCACAAATTCAAACATGGTTAAAAGAGCATTATGAAGAAGGTACAGAATTATTACAACGACTTGTACAATCTCCTAGTATTTCTAAAAATGAGGCAAAAGCGCAATCAATAATCACTGAAGTATTGTCGACTATGGGGTTAAAGGTGGATGCCTGGGAGCCATGTGGAAAAGAATTAACCGAAAGTCCCTACTTTTGTTCGTCAAGGGATGATTTTACAGGAAGTCCTAATGTTGTAGGTGTTCTACCTGGAACAGGTGGTGGCCGTTCCATAATCTTAAACGGACATATTGATGTTGTCCCTGAAGGTGATCATGAACAATGGACAGATGATCCCTATAGTGGAGCTATTAAGGAAGGAAAAATGTATGGTCGTGGTGTTACGGATATGAAAGGTGGGCTAGTTTCATTTCTTTTAGCCTTACAAGCCATTCTACAACTCGATATTAAGCTTAGAGGCGACGTTATTTTTCAGAGTGTTATAGAAGAAGAGAGTGGTGGAACAGGGACTTTATCTACTATTCTAAAAGGCTATAAAGCTGATGCTGCACTAATCACTGAACCTACTAATATGAGAGTTTTCCCTAAACAGCAAGGATCCATGTGGTTTAGGATCTTTGTCAAAGGACGATCAGCCCACGGGGGAACACGATATGAGGGAGTAAGCGCTATTGATAAAGCAATGATACTAGTGGAGCAAATCAGGGCTTTGGAGTTTAACCGGAATCAACGTATTAATGATCCTTTATACGAGCAGACCCCTATCCCTATTCCTATTAATATCGGAGTTATTTCAGGAGGAAACTGGCCATCTTCAGTACCTGATTTGCTAAAAATAGAGGGAAGAATGGGTATAGCACCTAACGAGAAGATAGAAGATGCACAACATGAAATGGAGGAATGTTTACAACAACTATCAGTCCTAGACCCATGGTTTAAAGAAAATCCACCTGTCTTAGAATGGTTTGGTGCTCGATGGCTACCAGGGGAAATCGATCTTGAACATGATTTGATGAATACGTTAGTTCATCAATATAGAGAAACTACTGGTGAAGAACCCGTGATAGAGGCTTCTCCTTGGGGAACTGACGGGGGATTACTTACAGAAGTAGGGGAAATTCCAACGGTAGTTTTTGGACCAGGAACAACGGAAATGGCACACTTCCCAGATGAGTATATTGAATTGGATAAAGTTTTTAAATCTGCAGAAATTATTGCATTAACTATAATTCAGTGGTGTAGTATCAAGAACAATATCTGAATTAAAGGAAATGCCATAATTAGTACATGCATAAAACGGCTGATTTAATTTAGGAGGGTATTATGGCTGAATTAGATAATGAACAAGGTCTCAAAAGGGTAATGAAAAGTCGCCATTTATTTATGATTGCTTTAGGTGGTGTAATCGGTGCAGGATTTTTCAACGCTTCAGGTTTTACGATTAGTCAGGCAGGCCCTATAGGCGCAGTTTTAGCCTATATGATGGGCGGACTTATTATGTATTTAGTTATGCTATGCTTAGGGGAATTGACAGTGGAAATGCCAGTATCTGGATCTTTCCAAGCTTATGCGACTAAATACATTCATCCATCGACAGGTTTTACAGTTGGGTGGATTTATTGGATTGGGTGGTCTTCTACCGTAGCCTATGAAATTATCATTATAGGTTCACTGATGCAAAGATGGTTCCCTGATATTTCTCCATGGATCTGGTCGTTAATTGCAGGAATTGTACTATTTTCTGTTAATGCCCTTTCTGCACGCAGCTTTGCAGAAACAGAATTCTGGTTTGCGAGTATCAAGGTAATCGCTATAATCTCTTTTATCTTTATTGGGTTAGCCGTTATTTTTGGTATTGTACCAATTGAAGGTGAACCAGCAGCTCCTTATTTTACTCACTTAACAGAATTTGGCTTCTTTCCTAATGGAATATTTGCAGTAGTTATTGCTATGATGGCTGTTAATTATTCGTTAGGTGGTACGGAACTTATAGGAATTGCTTCTGGTGAAAGTGAAAATCCTGAGAAGACGATCCCTAAGGCTATAAACCAAACTGCTTACCGAATAATATTATTCTTTGTTTTGTCAATAATTATCGTTGTTTCTATAGTTCCTTGGCAACAAATCCAACCAGCTGCTAGCCCGTTTGTTACTGCACTAGATAACATCGGTATACCATATGCAGCCGATATTATGAATTTTGTAATTATTACCTCATTACTATCTGTTGCTAACTCTGGTCTTTATACTACAACTAGGATGTTATACTCTCTTTCTAGTTCTAAGATGGCACCAAGATCCTTTCAAAAGTTAACCCAAAAAGGTGTGCCTTTACTTGCTTTAACGGCTAGTATGGGAATCTCCTGTGTGTCCATTCTTGTTTCAAAAGTAGCGGCTGAAACTATTTATACCTGGATTCTTTCTGTAGCAGGAATGGCATCCATGTTGGCTTGGATGAGTATTGCGGCATCTCAGTATTTTTTCCGCAGACGATATGTAGCTGAAGGAGGAAAAGTTAGTGATCTAAAATTTCGGACCCCACTTTACCCTTTAGTTCCTATCTTGGCATTTGTCTTTAATCTAGTTGTATTAATAAGTTTAGTATTTGACGAAGGAACTAAATTGACTATTTATATTGGTGTTCCAGTAGCCATTGCTTTTCATTTGATATATATTTTATTTTTGCAAAAACGCGGAAAGAAAGATGTTGGGTCATCGGTTCAAGAGGATTATGAAAAGGTGCGCTTAATTAATAAAAGTTAAACATAAAAAGTGGTTCTGGTGCAAAAACTTCAAAACAATTGCAAACAATCTCTAAATCTTGGACATACTGATATTATTACTCTAAAAAAAAGGAGAATGATCAGTATGACGAATGAACATTTATTTAAGTGGAAGCACTATCAGCCGGAAATGATTATGTTAACGGTGAGATGGTACCTGCGGTACAGTTTGAGTTTTCGTGATTTGGTAGAAATGATGGATGAACGAGGTTTATCTATCGCTCACACAACCATTATGCGTAGGGTTCATCAATATGGACCTGAATTAAATGAAAGAGTACGGCGTCACCACAAGCCAACAAATGACTCTTGGAGAGTCGATGAAACGTATGTGAAAGTAAAAGGTCAATGGATGTAGTTGTATCGTGCAGTCGATTCAGAAGGGAATACGATTGACTTTTATCTAAGTGAATCAAGAGATAAACAAGCAGCCAAGCGCTTTTTCAAGAAAGCCTTGGCTGCTTCTCATGTTTGTAAACCTCGTGTCATAACAGTGGACAAAAACCCAGCCTATCCCGTAGCGATTCAAGAGTTAAAAGAAGAGAAACGTTTGCATGAAGGCATACAAATAAGGCAAGTTAAATATCTCAATAATATGGAGGAACAGGATCATCGTTTTATAAAGAAGCGAGTTCGTTCGATGTTAGGATTGAAATCATTTCGTACAGCTACTTACATACTGAGTGGCATAGAAGCGATGCATATGATTAAAAAGAAGCAGGTTTACCAAGGGGGGAAGTCTGCCCAAAACCAAAAAGAATTCATCCATAAACTGCTTGGGTTAGCTTCATAAATTAGCAATTTAAAGGAAACGGACATTCTATGTTTCTAGCGAGTAATTTTTGCACCAGAACCAAAGAAAGTAATTAGGTGATTTAATGTTTATTATAGTGATTAGTACAGTGTTGGCGGTAATACTGATGATTCAAGCGATTAGGGTAAAAGATTATATATGGTTGTGTGTTTCATACCTATTGCGTGTTTAATAGTCCTCTCCCTTACAGATATTTTAGATTTATCCTCAGTAGGGCTGTAAGTCTTTCTTTTTATATAATTTTTATCCTGACCATCTTTTTATGTGGTTATTATAGCGCAAAAAAAGATATTAAAGAAAATTCGGATGGTTCCTCTGATTAAATGAGGGTAGGTTTACATTGGATTTTTCATTTTGACGTTTGTGAAAGGTCACTTTTACGAACTTTTTTTCTTTTTACTAGTTGATTTTGCTGATTCCTTTTAATTAGTTCATTATCTACTGACCTAATATGGATCTCACGGTTGTGTGTAGGGTAATTGCGTTATCTCCTTGTTATATGATAGGGGAAAATGCTATGGTTGAGTTACATTTGCAAGTCCAATATATAGAAAAGAAGTGAATTAAATGGCCGAGCCTTTAAAGGATTTATATAATGAAACGTTCATTCGTGAATTCGGTGATAAAGTAAAGGGTGTCCATCCGTCCTTCTCAACTGAATCGTTTATAGGGGAAGTAATTGATGAGCATTGGGACGAGAGGAAGTTAAAAGAACGAATAAGGCACATTTCCATTACTCTTGGAAAGCATCTTCCAAGTGATTATCAAGAGGCTTTGGATATTTTGTATCGGCTTGATAAGGATTGTGAAGGGTTTAGATATTTATTTTTCCCGGATTTTGTAGAGGTACATGGATTGAATAAGAAAGATTGGCCGTTATCGCTAGATGCCTTGGAGCGTTTTACTGCAAGATCGTCTTCCGAATTTGCCATCCGTGCTTTTATTTTGCTTGATCCCGTTTTAATGATCGAGAAGATGAAGGAATGGACCAAGCATAATGATGAGCATGTCCGGAGGCTGGCAAGTGAGGGATGCAGGCCCAGGTTACCTTGGGGGCAAGCTTTACCAATGTTCAAAACCGATCCGGCACCAGTCTTGGAATTACTTGAAAACCTGAAAAACGACCCGTCCCTATATGTTCGTAAAAGTGTGGCAAATAACTTGAATGATATTGCAAGAGATAATCCGAATGTCGTCATAGAAACTGCCAAGCGTTGGCATGAAAGCGGAGAACCCAACACGATTTGGATTGTCCGACGGGGATGCAGGACCTTAGTTCGTCAAGCAGATCCTGAGGTCCTTTCATTATTTGGATACATGGATGTATTGAATAATCCGGGTATCATTACAAACGCATTTATTAGAAATGAACCAGACTCGATTTTCATTGGGGAAACGAGTGAACTTCATTTCGGGTTTCAAGTGCATGTGAAGAATATAGCGAAGCTTCGTATTGAGTATGCCATCGATTTTGTAAAAGCGAATCAGAAAACGTCTCGCAAAGTATTCCTACTGGCAGATAGGAATTTCACCGATGGAGAACAAGTCGAGAGAGTGAGAATCCACAATTGGAAGGACCTGACCACACGTCGTCATTACACGGGAATCCATCGAATCTCCCTTCTCGTAAACGGAGTGGAAGTTGCAGAAACGCATGTAAAACTAAATGATGGAAGATAAAGGTTAATGAAAAGTGTGGGAAATCATAATTTACAGGATATTCCACTGAAAAAATGAGGAACCTGAGAGTTCCTCGTTTTTAATTATTTCCTGATAGTGAAACGTAGTTACTTTTCATTCTTTCTCTCATAACACATTAAAAAGCAATCAAATCCAAAAAGTTGGATAGCTCCGATTGCTGCGCAAATTATTAATTAACAACGCCAGTAAAACGATTATCACAGCACCAGTTAAAACAGGCGTAAATAAATAACTCCAGCTATACTGGCCAAGCATAACTACAAGCGGGTCTGCCCCAGCTGGCGGGTGCGTCGTTTTTGTCAGCATCATCACCGCAATTGCTAATCCGACTGCCAAGCCGATGGCCCAAGGCTCATCGCCAAAAAAATGATAGGTAGCTAAACCTACGAATGTTGAAACGAAATGGCCGCCAATAATATTCCGTGGCTGTGATAATGGCGCGTTCCACAGACCGAACGCCAGGACACAGCTGGCACCAAAAGGAGCCATTAACCACATTGCTGATGTTATTTTTGTTAAAAGAATTAAAGCGAATATTGTTAAAAATCCCCCAATCAGTCCCGTTATTGCGTCCTTTACATTTATCTGTAAAGGGCTTCTTCCTTTTCCCTTCATCTTCGATAAATAACGAATATGAAAAAAGCGTTTTTCTTTAAGCCTGGCTACTGATATACGATCCAATATTACCCCTCCTTTTTTATATAATTAGACTTTACACGAAATAAACTAACCTGTCAAAACCATTTTTGGTGGTTAGTTTAAAAATCCATAAAAAAACCAACTTATATAATAAGTTGGAAAGACTGTAGCCAAAAGGGGTTTATCTATAAGTAAAAACAAAGCTGATTGGAGCGGGTGTTCGAGAAAAGCTCGTCCAGGGGAGGCACCAAAGGCGCCGAGGGCGGTCCGCCCGCGGAAAGCGAATCCCTGGAGGCAACGTTCAAATTGTCGAACCTAAAAAAACTGTTAGACAAACTTATTTAATAAGTTGGATATTCATTCATCATCAGATTTCCGGTGTTGAAATCGTGCTACTTTTTTTCTATTACCACATATTTTCATTGAACACCACTTGCGTCTCCCGCTTTCATCGATGAATAATAGTACGCAATCATCATTCGAGCATCGCTTTAGTGATGACAGCTTATTTTCTTCAATTAATTTTAAGGAGTCAAAGGCAATATAAGATTGCAGGATATCTTCCGCTTCTCCAACAGGTATGGGAACCAGTTTTTGATCACTTAGTTTATAAGTGAAAGGTGATTTTTCGATTTTTTTTTCTAAAAAGGCGATAAACTCATGAGGAATCGGATTCCCATCTGCTATTAACTCAAATTGTTTTCTTAAAATAGTACGCATTTGTAGAATGCCTACAAATACCTGCCCGATTCTCTCTTTAATTTTTGAGGATAACTGATTATCCAAATATGAGTTTTTCCCTTTTATTACAGTAAGCCAGTCCAGCACATCCCGTTCTGAAAGTAATAAGTCCTGCCGCTGACCACGACTGACCAGTTCTGTATTCACTAAATCCAGAGAAAGATTACCTGATATAAGTGGAAATTTATTGGTTTCAGACATAAGTTCATCTCCCATTTCCCTGCTGAAATCTAACCATAAAAATGTTAATTGAGGGGTTATATCATAATTATACCCTATTTCGGTATTTTTCAGCTACTCGTTATCTTGAGAGAAATTACGGGTTAACATGAATGTTTTCAAACATCCATATTTGCAATAACAGGATTGTATTTGAAAGTACATGATAATCAATCCTTTTAAAGTGAGGAAAAAAGTTATTGACAAAACCTGTACGTACAGGATAATATGAAAGCGTATACAGAACCTATACGTACAGGTTATAAAAACAACAATATTTTGCTTTCTAGGGAAAGGAAGTAGTGAAATGGGTAAATACACAGAACCAGCAACGGATTTGCTCCAACATGTCGGAGGGAAAGAAAATATTGCGACGGTTACGCATTGTGCAACAAGAATGCGTTTTGCGTTGAAAGATCCCGCCAAGGCGGACGTAACGAATATCGAATCGATTAAGCTTGTGAAAGGAACGTTTACACAAGCTGGCCAGTTTCAGGTCATAATCGGGAACGAAGTATCATCGTTTTATAATGAATTCGTTTCCATAGCTGGACTTCAGGAAGCGTCAAAAGAAGATGTGAAAAATGCGGCAAAACAGAACATGAGCTGGTTGCAGCGGATGATTGCACATCTTGCGGATATTTTCACCCCGCTGATTCCTGCCATAGTCGTTGGCGGACTCATTCTTGGATTCCGCAATATCATCGGGGATATTAAAATGTTCGATGACAGCACAAAGACCCTTGTGGATATTTCACAATTTTGGGGAGGGGTACACGCCTTCCTTTGGCTGATAGGTGAAGCAATTTTTCATTTTCTTCCTGTTGGGATTACATGGTCGATCTCGAAGAAAATGGGCACGACCCAAATTCTCGGCATCGTCCTTGGTTTGACCCTGGTTTCCCCACAGCTTCTTAATGCATATGCAGTGGCAAACACAAAGGCAAGTGATATACCTTTTTGGGATTTCGGTTTTGCCCAGGTCGATATGATCGGCTACCAGGCCCAAGTCATCCCAGCGATACTTGCAGGGTTCGTCTTGGCGTATTTAGAACGGTTCTTGAGAGATAGGGTGCACAATTCCATTTCCATGATCGTCGTTCCATTTTTCGCTTTACTTCCAACTGTAATCATTGCCCATACCATTTTGGGGCCTTTAGGCTGGAAAATTGGTTCTGTCATTTCTACGGTTGTATATTCCGGATTGACCTCATCAGTTGGCTGGCTATTTGCTGCCGTTTTCGGCTTTGCCTATGCACCGCTTGTCATCACAGGCCTGCATCACATGACAAACGCAATCGATCTTCAGCTTATGAGTGAACTTGGCGGTACGAACCTATGGCCGATGATCGCATTATCCAATATTGCGCAAGGTACGGCAGTGCTAGCAATGATTTACATCAACAGAAAAGACCAGGAGGAAAGACAGGTTTCCATTCCCGCCACGATTTCATGTTATCTAGGTGTAACCGAGCCAGCCATGTTCGGAATTAACCTGAAATATGGCTTTCCGTTCTTAGCGGGCATGATCGGTTCACTTTTCGCAGGTATCGTTTCAGTCGGATCTGGAGTAATGGCAAATTCCATCGGCGTTGGAGGGATCCCAGGTATCCTATCCATCAAGCCGCAGCATATGGGAATGTTTGCACTCGCGATGCTGGTTGCATTCGTTGTGCCATTCATTTTGACTATAGCATTCTCCAAGCGCCCTAATATGAACTTGAAAACAAGAACGAAAACAACGAAACTAAATGCTTAATAACGCGGAGGGAGAGCATTCTCCCTCTTTTTTTACCATACTGGCAAAAGATACATCAGGGTTAAGCAGGGGAGGAATTACAATGAAGGATTTTAAAAAAAGTACGATCTATCAAATTTATCCGAAGTCATTTAAGGACTCGAACGGTGACGGCATCGGGGACATAAATGGTGTGATAGAAAAACTTGATTATTTGAGTAAACTGGGAGTGGATTATATTTGGCTGACCCCTTTTTATCGTTCACCTCAAAATGATAATGGATATGATGTAGCGGATTATACATCCATTGATCCTGTTTTTGGGACGATGGATGATTTCGAAAGATTGGTGAAGGAAGCTAATTCGCGGGATATTCAAATCATGCTGGATATGGTATTCAACCATACATCAACAGAGCATGAATGGTTCCAAAAAGCACTGGCTGGAGAGAAAGAATATAAGGACTATTATATTTTCAAGAAATCGAAAAATGGGGAGCCCCCTACGAATTGGATTTCGAAATTCGGAGGCCCAGCATGGGAATATGTAGCGGAACATGATGAATACTACCTCCATTTGTTCGATCGGACACAAGCTGACCTTAATTGGGAAAATCCTAGAGTGAGGCAGGAAATCTTCAATGTAGTGAACTTCTGGCTGGATAAAGGTGTGAAAGGGTTCCGTTTGGATGTCATCAATCTTATTTCGAAACCTGACATATATGAAAATGACAAAGATGGAGATGGACGATGCTTTTATACAGACGGTCCCAAGATTCATAAATTTCTAAAAGAGATGAATGAAGAAACTTTCGGGAAGGATGAAGAGGTGATGACTGTAGGGGAAATGTCATCGACGACCATTGACCATTGCATCAAATATTCATCTCCAGTTGAAAAGGAGCTGTCCATGGTATTCAGTTTCCATCATCTAAAGGTGGATTATAAGGATGGGGAAAAGTGGTCACTTGCAGATTTTGACTTCAGGCAGTTAAAGGAGATCCTAAGCAGCTGGCAATATGGGATGCAAGAAGGAAATGGATGGAATGCCCTGTTCTGGTGTAACCATGACCAGCCGAGGATCGTATCCAGATTTGGGAATGATCAAGAGTATCACAAGGAATCGGCCAAGATGCTGGCAACAGCCATTCATATGCTTAGGGGAACCCCTTATATTTATCAAGGCGAGGAAATAGGGATGACCAACCCGAAATTCAATGATATTGGACAATATCGGGACGTGGAATCGATTAATTATTACAATATTTTAAAAGAGGCAGGCAAGGATGAAAAGGAAATAATCGAAATCCTTCAAGCTAAATCCCGCGATAACTCGCGAACTCCAATGCAGTGGGAAAATTCGGAGCATGCAGGCTTTACAAAAGGGACTCCATGGATTGCAGTGCCTGATAATGCCAAGGTTATCAATGCTGAACACGCACTGATGGATCAGGATTCCATTTTACATCATTACCAAAAACTTATATTCTTACGCAAGAAACATGATATCATTGCATATGGGGACTATCAGGAAATTCTTGGCGACCATGACCAATTGTTCGCCTATGTACGCAGTTATGATGACGAGAAACTTTTGGTCATCAATAACTTTTATGCAAAAGAAGCGTCCTTCGAAATTCCAAAGGATATAGACCTATCCGGATACAACTCAGAGCTCCTTCTCTCAAACTATATCGATTCGAAAGAACTTGCAGGTGATGTTATCCTTCGTCCCTATGAATCGGTTGTCTATTTGTTGAAAAAGGACGAGTAGCAGACTAAGAAAAATATATTGTGGTGATGAAATGAACAGCAAATACCTATCGTTATATAGTGATATCGTTTCAAAAATTGAAGAAGGAATCTTTCCGACAAATTCAAAGCTTCCTTCCGAAAGCAGCTTCATGGAAGAGTATGACATATCCAGGGATACTGTGAGAAAATCCTTACAGTTGCTTGAACAAAATGGATATATCCATAAAATCAAAGGCAAGGGTTCCTTTGTCTTGGATTTCAGCAAATTTAATTTTCCTGTAGCAGGGTTGATTTCCTATAAAGAAATGGTGGAAAAGTTGAATTTGCATTCCAAAACGATCATCCATAAGTTGGAGCTTGAGACCCCCGACACTAACATGGCCAAGCTTCTGGACTTAAATGATGATGGTGAAGTATGGAAGGTATTTCGGGTACGCCAAATCAATGGGAAGAAAATCATACTGGACAAAGACTATTTCAAAAGCGAATTCGTAACTAACCTGACCAAGGAAATTTGTGAGGATTCTATTTATGGATATATCGAAAAGGAACTCGGGCTCCAGATTGGTTTTTCCAACAAGGAAATTACCGTGGAGCCATGCAGCGAGGAAGATAAACAATTATTGGACATTGAAGACTTCGATATGGTGGCAGTTGTGAAAAGTACCGTCCATTTAATCGATGGAAGCTTGTTTCAATATAGCGAATCCAGGCATAGACCCGATAAATTCAAGTTCACGGACTTTGCACGAAGGACTTGGTGAAGGTTAAGGAAGAAATGAAATGAAGGACAGACTATTGAAAGTTCAGCTCCATTTAAAATGAGAGGCCGTGGCGGGCTTTGAAGACATTTTTATTTTTGAACGAGCGGGGAGAGGAGGAGAGTCAAACTTAGTTTGACTCTCCTTCTGCTTGTTTAGTGGTATGGGAAGCATTAAGTAAAACCACTCCGCCAATGATTAATACTAAGCCGCCTAATGTAGTAATACTAAATGGCTCATTCCATAATAGTACGCCAATCAATGCTGTTAAAGCTGTGCCTATACCTGCCCAAATGGCATATGCCAAGCTTAACGGGATTGTTTTAAGACATAAAGATAAGCTATAAAAGGCTATTCCAAATCCTATTATAACCCCAAATGAAGCGGATAAATGAGTGAAGCCTTCAGACAACTTAAGCATGGTCGTACCAAATACTTCGCTTATGATTGATATTCCTAAGGCTATGTATCCTTTCATATTATTACCTCCGATTACTAAATTGTTAAGAAGTGCCTCCGCTAGAGAGTTTCAAAACAACCACCCCTCCAATGATCAGGACTAAACCTAAAAATTTTTTCACGTTAAAGCTTTCTTTATAAACGATAACTCCCA
This sequence comes from Peribacillus frigoritolerans, assembly GCF_040250305.1. Lineage (NCBI taxonomy): Bacteria > Bacillati > Bacillota > Bacilli > Caryophanales > Bacillaceae > Peribacillus > Peribacillus frigoritolerans. Next base: position 2,061,040 of record NZ_CP158190.1, read on the forward strand.
CTAAAGCAGTTAAAGCAGTGCCTATTCCTGACCAAATGGCATAAGCCGTTCCAAGCGGTATGGTTATTAATGATAACGATAGGCAATAAAAAGCCAAACCCATTCCGATTACCACACCAATGGAAGGGAATAACCTTTTAAACCCGTTTGATACTTTTAACATCGAACTGCCAAATACTTCACTTAGGATGGCTATTGCCAAAAATGCATAAGGATTCAAGATGGACTCCTCCTAAATATTGATTACTATTTTCAATCACTTCCCCCAAGAATCTTATCATCTAAAGGTCTCATATTAAACTAATACCACCTATAGTCAATTTCATATTTTCTGTCTTTGCATTTCACGCTCAATATTAATCTGAAAGTGATACAATAAGCGCTTCTTCGAATCTGATAGCAATATGTAAGAGGGTGAACAGGGATTTTTAGGGATTTTGTCGAATTATTCCTTTAACGATTATATTGGGGTGAACTTATTTCATGGAATTTATAATAAACAAAGAATGCTTCAATAAGGCGATTTCAGATGTCAGCCATGCCGTTTCCATAAAAACGCCTATACCCATTTTATCAGGAATAAAGATAGTGGCTAATGACGATTGCTTAACCCTTCTTGGTAGTAATTCCGATATTGTCATTGAAAAAACCATTCCTTTAACGATTGATGGTGTAAAGGAATTGGAGGTTCATGAAAAGGGCACGGTTGTTTTATCGGCAAAATATTTAAGTGAAATCGTTAAAAAATTATCTGATGTCATCCATGTTAAGGTGAATGAAAATCATTCAGTTACTATTAAATCAAATGAAATAGTAATGAATTTAAAGGGGTTACATTCTGGGGAATACCCAAATCTTCCACAAATAGATGGAGCTTGTTATTTTAATATCCCAAGTGCTGAATTATTGGAAATCATAAAACAGACTGCGTTTGCCGTTTCTAAAAGCGAGGCAAGACCTTCCCTGACAGGAGTCAATTTGTCAATCAAGGAAAACAAGCTTTCTTGTGTTGCAACAAATTCCCATCGTTTAGCGTTAAGAGAACTTCCATTGGAATCGAAGGTGAATGGGTCTTTCATCGTTCCAAGTAAAAGCCTTAATGAATTAACCAAGTTAATTAATGATGAAGCGGGTATCATACATATTTTCATTACAAAAAGTTATATCGTCTTTAAATCAAATAATATCTCACTTTTTTCAAGGCTGATTGAAGGTAATTATCCGAATGTATCAGGATTGCTGCCAAAAGATTCGAAAACGATCATCACCTTGGATACGAAAACACTGTTAAGGGGTATTGATAGGGCCTGCCTTTTTGCAAGTGAATGGAAAAATAACAATGTACATTTAGAAATTCTGGACAATAGTAAGCTAAAGATATCTTCTAACTCAACAGAAATGGGGAAAATTGAAGAAGCGCAAAGCATCAAGGAAATCAGAGGTGATGCGGGGTTAAGTATATCACTGGATGGAAGTTTTTTATTGGATGCCTTAAAAGCGATAAAGGAAAAAGAGGTAAAGCTAAGTTTTGGCGGTCCAATGAGACCTGTCTTAATTGAGCCAAGCGATAATCCCTCCTATCGTCATCTTATTTCACCAGTGAGAACATATTAAAGAACAAAGACTATAAAAAACGAATAACAGGGTGAACGGCAACAGCTGATTAATAAAAAAACAAGGATGGGTGTTATGGATAGTGGGGTAATGCCAAATGCATTCACCATGAAAAAGAGGCCCAGAAAAGTCTGGGCCCATATATTTATATAGATTGAAATAACGGTTTTCATTCTTGGTTTAAAGCAGGCAAATCAATTATATGAAATAAATAAATAGTTATTCGGCAATATAGTTGCTTGAGCACTTTCGAAAAAACCTCTGTAAATACATAATTTATTTCAAAATATAACTCGATAGAATACATAATATAAATGTGATCCAACAATAGCTAAATACCCACAATTCGTTTTTCAGTAGGATTTATTAATAATACGGAATTACGTCCGGAATAAGCACTATAATGGGCAACTGTCAACCAATTATCACATGCCGTCATAGTCGTCATTGTTAACGATAAGATCCATATCAAATACATTGAAATCCACCATGATTTTCTGCAATTCCAGTGAAGTTGCTGATTTACCCGAGCCACTAATGCCAGTCATAATAAAAAGAGGGTAAGTCATGATCATCACCTTCCAGTATGTTAAGGAAATAGGTTACTAATATCCTAATGATATTTTCCACTCTATTTATTAGTATATTCAAACTGTTAATTCGCCTCTTTTTTTACCCAGAATGAAAAAAGAACTTTGCCTTCCTCTTTAGGAATGGGATTCTTCTTTACGGCTATTGACTGGCCTATATAAATAATTGTACTTTGAATATGGACATTACTGGTATATGGAAATTCACAGGATATAAACAGGGGGATAATTATGTATGTTAGTCAAACCAGGGATCATGAAGTAATTGCAAAATTAAATCGAAATGTTCACAATCTGCATGCAAAACTATATCCTAAGTATTTTAAGGAATATAATTATAGTGCAATGAAAGAATCTTTCAAAAGTTTGGTTGAAAATAACAGTTTTGTTTTTCTCGTTTTAAAAGAACATGAAGAACCGATCGGTTACGTATGGATTGAAATTAAAAACTATCCAGAAAGTGCTTTTAAAAATGCGTATAAATCAGTATACGTGCATCAGCTTAGTATCGTTGAAAATCAAACCAAAAAAGGTTACGGTAAAATACTAATGAATGAGGTCTATGAAATTGCCAAAAAGAATGATATAGATTTAATTGAACTGGATTATTGGTTTGAAAACAAAGCTGCAAAAGAGTTTTATCAAAAACAACACTTTAAAAAGTATAGGGAGTTTGCATTTAGACAGTTGTAAATCCTTTGACACTCATTATTCAAAGGATGGAGGAAGGAATTAATAAAAACCCCGAATTGGGGTTTTTTTAATTAATATCTTATCATTCTCCTAGAAAAACTAGGGGGTTGAGGGACTCCACAAATAAAGCTTTGGGAATAACACTCTTTCACGATACTTCGGGTATGCGGTATATATGTGTTGAAGTGTTTATTCACCGTAGTTGTATGTGTCGGGTGAAAAACCGGAATCACTGTGTTGATGACATTGGTTTTTACATATTGCTTTGCTGTGGAGATTTGTGTTGGAGTATACTGAGTAGACATTCTGTGAGGTGGGCAATATTGTCGTGGACATTGACCGCCTTTCGGATGCCCCCAGGGCTTATTATACATTTAAACACCTCCTGGATTTTTTTGAAAGTCATTATTAGTTTATGAAAATAAATGATAAAGGGACTGGTATAAATGCCTTTATCAAAAATATCCTGGGCATATCAGATTTTTCACTCATTTAAAAAAGCATTAATTTAAATGAATTCGGTTAATCGCTTGACGAACAAATGACTTGTGTCTTTTTCGCCAGTTATTTTCCTTGCTCTTTTCCAAGCCCCATTCTGGAAATGTAGATAACCGTAATGCGGCAAATAATTGCCAGTAGGGTAAGTTTGTAAAATTCACCTCAGGCATCAGGGTTTTATATTGATTGGTGAAGTCATTCATCGCTTGCATTCCAAAATGATATAAAATTTCAAGCTGACTATTGGCAAGGTCAGCCAAAGGGTCCCCTAAGCCTGAATCTTCCCAATCAATTATGGAAACTAGTTTATCCTCTTTCCATAATAGATTTCCTGGCCAATAATCACCATGAAGGATTACTTCCTTATTCATGGATGGTAAAGGCGTGAAATATTTTAATAAATCTCTAATCAAGCTCAGATTTAATGTTTCGTCCAGGATTACCCTATCGTTATTATTTAACATTTCGATATATGTATTTACTAATTTAGGCAGGAATGTTAAAGATAGATTTGCACAATCAACACGATGGATTTTTGCTAGATTGATTGCTGATTGTAAGATATGATCATTGAGATTTGAGGGTGTGAATTCTGACTTGCCCTCAATAAACTCGATAAGTATGCATGGCTTGGGAAAAATCTCGCCCGATTGCTCTAGGTAATATGGCATCGGTACAGGCAAACCTGCAGCTTTCAATATCCCTAAGAGCTTGTGTTCATCAGCAGCAACATTTGGATTCCGTTTTAGGTCATGATCACCATGCTGACGAACGATCATTTTCATGATCCGCCCTGAAGGTTGTAATATTTCAAGTCCTGTGACCTGTGCAGAAATTCCGCCTTTTAATTCCCATACGCGAATTAGCTTGCTTCCTTGATCAAACTTTTGAACCAATTGTTCAAACTTACCATTTTCATTCATCATACAACTCTCCTTTTAAAATTTAAGCTCTGGGATAAGTTTCCAGATAACTTTCGTGAAAATTAAAGCATTATGTTAGTACTTCAATAGATGAAACCAATAGCTTGTTACACACGTAGAGTAATCTAAACAAAGTGAGGTGCTCTGACATTGAAAATAGAAAAATATAAAGTGGAAACACCAAAAGGGACGTTACAATATAATATTAGTGGAAAAGGCAAACCAAATATAGTTTTGATTAACGGTGGTTCTGGACCGATAGAAGGTTGGATGAAAATACTACCGGCAATTTCGGAAACAGCATCTGTATTTTCCTATAATCGCTTTGGTGTTGCTGGCAGCGATAAACCGAAGGAAAGCCAAGACGGGAAAAGTATTGTTAACACTTTACGTGAGGCATTAACAATCGTGGGGTTTGAACCTCCATACTTATTGGTCGGACATTCGCTAGGCGGCCTATATGCTAATTTATATGCCCGACTTTACCCAAATGAAGTGGGGGGAATAGTTTTTTTAGAATCCAGTACAACGAAAGATATTAGCCTTAATGAATATCAAGGCAAGGCCGTAAAAACCATTAATAGGATGTTCAAGGTGTTTGATTCCTTATCCTCGCATAAACAATTCAATGAAGTTAATTTTGTAAAAAAAACTGTGGATCAAATCCAACAAAATGATACATTTCCCGAAATACCTGTATTTGTCATTACTGGTGGACAAGAAAATCGAATGATGCCAGAGGAAATTCGAAAAAAACGACTTGAGAATCAATTGGAATTGCTTTCATTGTCAAGAAACAGCAAACACATTGTCGCAAAAAAAAGTGGGCATTTTCCGCAATTATCAGAACCAACTATAGTGATTGACTCAATCAAAGATTGTGCAGAACAATCAAATAAAACAAACCATAACTAAAAATAATCTATTACTTTATTTTTAGATGCCCAATAATTCCTGATAGAAAAGTATAAAAAAGGAAGAAGGCTTTTTGGAAAATTTCCCGTCCATTTGGCGAATGTCATCATATAATGCCATGACACCTTTAGGGTGTATTTTTTTTTGAACTGTAGCCGAGAGGATGAATTCTTTATTTTGAAATTTCTTTAATCAGATAGTTACGTGTACAAGCATTTATTGATACGTAACATAAGATTAATAGAGGTGATAGAAATGGTAAAAGTATTTATTGATCCCGGCCACGGCGGTACGGATCCAGGCTCGGTGGGGAATGGATTGAGAGAAAAGGATTTAACTTTATCCATTGCAACTCGAATCAAAGACATCTTATTAATAGAATATAATAACGTTTCTGTAAAAATGAGCAGGTACCAAGATACGTACCCCTCTTTAAACGATAGGACGAATGCAGCGAACGCGTGGGGAGCCGATTTTTATCTCTCCATCCACATTAATGCCGGCGGTGGCACTGGGTATGAGGATTACGTTTATACGTCTACTAATCAGATTACGAAAACGTATCAAGATCATATTCATTCAGAGGTCATGAAGCTTATCAACATCCAAGACAGAGGACAAAAAACAGGAGATTTATATGTGCTCCGTGAAACGGACATGCCTGCACTCCTGACCGAAAATGGATTTATCGATAATGTCAATGACGCAGCCAAATTGAAAACGGCATCCTTTATCGAATCACTGGCTCGCGGACATGTAAACGGTTTAGTTAAATGCTTCAATCTTAAAAAGAAAAATACAGCTGTATACCACACAGTCGTTAGTGGTGACACCGTATACTCCTTAAGCATTGCTTATGGCAGTACGGTTCAGCAAATTAAAGATTGGAACGATCTTGACAGTCAGTACACCATTACAGTAAACCAGAAATTGCGTGTTAAATGAATAATTAATAGATGCCTGGTTAAATTATTTTTAACTTCCAGAAGCACACCACAAAGGAAGCCCTTCTCAAAAAGAGTTTGTCTACAGTTTTTTAGGGTTTGTACAATTTGAACCCCTGGACACGCTTTTCCCACAGGAGTCTCGCACACCCGCTCCAATCAAAATCAACTTGTTTTAACTTTTAGGTAGAACCTCTTTGTCTACAAACTCAGCCCTTCTCAAAAAGAGGGGCTTTTCCTTGTTCAGGAATATGCATGTAATAAAATAATCGTGTACATACTACTGTCCTATAAGTACTTGGAAAATAGCGGAGGAAGTGAAAGGGAAAAATAAAAAAATTGCACAGAAGGCAAAAGTGGAATTTGATATATACTCTCGGATTTTCCAGGAAACAAGCCTCTGACGGGATTCGAACCCGCACTCCTTTCGTAAGCATAGGCTAGGGGAGAACACGCTTCCCTACGGATTTTCACCGGCAGGAATTCCACCTGCCTCAGCGTATTTGCTTTTCGGTGCTTCTGAAACCCTTACCTTGCGACCCGGTGGCTACAAATGTTTTCCGGCGCTCTTCCCTTCTAGAGCTACAGAGGCAAATGCTTATCATCCCATTATAAGATTCTTATATGAGGTTGTGAACCGAATAATAAAAATATGATAATTTGATTGCCTAATACAGACAATTATATTCATTCTGTATGAAAGGGAAATTTACTGAAATAAGAATACTAGGAAGCTTATAGTTCCAAAAACATTCACTCAATGAAATAAGTAATCTGGGGAAAACGGATATAGGCTGACACAAATTTATATTTACATTTTGCAAAGACATATTTAAAGAACAATACTAAAAAGCACAAACCATGATGGCTTGTACCTAATATGCATCAGTCAACAAAGGGAACTAAAGTAATATTCCGTAAAGAAACTCTAAGTTGATATTAATCGTATATTTTAATGGCTTGAACCACTTTTCCTAAAATTCGAACTCTATCATTTTTTAAGTTATAGGTTTTTTCTTCATAAAAAGGATCCGTGCTGCAGGGAGTGAGTGTGATGTTTTCTTCAGCGATATTCACTTTTTTGACCGTAGCATCGTGACCATTTACCAAGACCACTCCAATTTTTCCTTTATCAACGCAGGTTGTTTTTTCAACGAGAATTAAAGATCCGTCACTGAATTCTTTGTTCATGCTATTGCCATTCACTCTAAGGAAAAAATATTCTTTATTCGTTTTTAGCATCGAATTTAATGTCGGCATATAAGCTTCTATATATTCATTGGTAAAATTAGGCTCTCCAGCAGGAATATTGCCATAGACTCCAATTAATCTTACATTCTTTTCATTTAGAAATTCCATTCCAGGAGCATTTCTAACGCTAGGTGCTCCTTCAATGAGGTGGGATAGCGGTATTTCAAAGCATGCGGACATCATGCTCAATTTATCCATTAAAGGTTTATTCCGTCCGGATTCCCATGCTGATACTGCCGTTGGCGCCACCTTTAATATATTTGCCAAATCTTCTTGTGTCATTTTTCTTTCTTTTCTTAACATTTTAATCCGTTCACCAATGTGCATATTTCTTCACCTCTTACTTGAATATACACCATGAGTGAAAGTGAGTAAACTTAAAGTGCGTGAATTTTGCGAAAAATTGTTGGTAACTATACTTCAAGTGTGATATTATTTTTTTAGATAGGTGGTGACAAGATATGACAAACGTTAAGTTCACACTTAAACAAGCGAGGAAGTATAAAGGTTTAACACAAGAAGAAATGGCTAAAGTGCTGAAGATGGCCAAGAGAACTTACATTGACTATGAGCAATATAAGATTCCTTTGCGAATCGATAAGGCTTATTTGTTTGCTGAATGTGTAGGGTTCTCGATCGACGATATCATTTTTTTTGATCCCCACCTACACTTCAAATGTAGTTAAAGGATCAAGACTATCAACCATTTCTTCACCAAAGTAACCATTCCTGGGGCAAGATTTAAGTAATGATCGAAAGAGGGTGAAAAAAAGGGGAAAGGAAAATCAGATAAACAAATTGTACAATCGGAAGAACGAGCATAGCCCTGATATCATTTATCCAGTTCTCATTGTGAAATACGTGTATGTGGGGTTGAGGGAAGGGCTTTAAGGAGTTAAAAATCCAAATAGACGATTGATACTGAGATCCCTATGAATGACAGCCAATTGCTGTGAAAGAGTTTTTTTCAACAATTTACTTAATGTATAGGATGGACTTCAAATCACCATGAATAGGAGCAATTGGACAGTGGCAAATTCGAAGAATAATATTTGGATGATCATAAAAAAGTCAAGCCCTATATCCTTTGCAGGAGAAGGGCTTATTCTCTTTTCCTTCGTGAACATAAAGCATTCGATACATGGATTTCCTCTATAAGGATAATTTAATAAATGGAAAATGACTGTATACATGAACGAATCGAAGGCAAACCATCATACTATATCTCCATTTTTTATGAATTCCTCTAGTTTTTTTCTCCCATCTTTATGAAGATAGCAGGTAATGGTATGCAAAAGTACAAATATATACTAATGAAAGCTATGAAAGGACTGGAAGGGGGCGTTGATAATAGGATGAGTTCGAAAAAATTCCACATGAAATTGGAGGAGATAACAATTGAAAAGGAATGTAATCAATTATGTCGTTTTTCTTGTCCTCATTCTAACCATATTGATTATGGCTAAGCCAGACATTTCCTCAGCAGGAAAATTAAAGCCTCCTTCCGAAACTTTCAGTCCAGGGGATTGGTTTCTTGGAAGTATTCCTCCCAATCTTGATACGAACAAACCACCGATCGTGTTTGTTCAAGGGAAAAACGGCAGTTCAACCAGCTGGTACGGTGAAACGGATTATCATGGTGTCAATGATATGTATACCAAAGCGTATGAAGCAGGCTACCAAACTGTTTTTGTTCAGCTTCATGATTCAGCTGGAAATGGATCAGTGAGCCAATATGCCAATGGAAGGCTTTTAGCTCAAATGCTTGCAGAAATCAGTAACCATTTCGGGGGCGAAAAAGTAAATATTATAGCTCACAGCAAAGGGGGCCCAGATACCCAAGCGGCTCTAGTGCACTATGGAGCACACCAATATGTTGGAAGGGTGATCACTTTAGCTTCCCCTCATCATGGTTCTCACCTAGCTGATTTGGCTTATAGCTGGTATGCAGGCTGGCTTGGTTCCCTATTAGGTCAAAAAGATGAGGGAACTTATTCTTTACAAGTTGGTAAAATGGCGGAATTTCGTTCTGTCACGGATAACCATGTTAATTCTCGTAAAAACATGTATTTCACTGTGGCAGGTATGAATAGAGGCCCGGTTCTTTCAGCCTTATCAATGGGTGGACAATATTTATCTTCATATGGGGAAAATGATGGTCTAGTAAATGTATGGAGTACAAAAATACCCTATGCAACACATTTATTTTCAGATCCCAACTTTGATCACGACAATATACGAGTTGGCTCAGCTGTATTTTCAAGAATTGAACCATATTTAAGAAGCACTTCCACCGCTGGGATCCCTGAATATAATGTCAATTATAAAGAACGGGTTGAAGATGATGTCATTACCACCGCACTCGCTCAAACCGTTCTGGGTGATGTCCTGAAACAAAATGTCTGGATCGAACAAAGCTTCCATGTAAATGAAGCAGCCCCAGGCAATATAAACATATATACAGCCTCAAATGATGTCGAGGTTGAATTGATTTCTCCATCCAATAAAAAGTATTCACCTTCCTTAAAGGTTCATTCAGCCAAAAATGAAACTTCCTTTTTTAATGGTGCAACCATCCACTCATTCAATAGAAACAACCTTGAAATTGGTGATTGGAAAGTGCGAATGAAGACTAAATCGCCAAAAGACGCCTACCTGTTCACAGCACAATTTAACGAAAAGAATCCCATTACATTAAGTATGGCAGGTAAAGTTAAGCAAAAAGATGCAAAATTTTTAATAAAGAACCCAATGAATGATAAAAAAAGGCCAATCAGCACAACATTTTCGGTTCATCTAATAGATGAAACCGGTAATGAAATTAGTGAAAAAAGCTCAATTAAGGCAATGGATACCGAAAATTTTACTGGCACCCTTCCAGAAGTACCTAAGTCAGGTGTTTATAATGTAACAATAGATGTCAAGGAAAAAAATGTGTATGGTACTGAAAGAACCCGGACGCTGATTCGTTCGGTCTATATTGAGAAATAGTGAAATGCCGTCTCTTCTTTGAGAATGTATCAGACTGTAGACAAATTCTAAGTTTGCCTACAGTCTTTTCTTTTAAAAAAGATCCAGTCGATTGCAGAAAATCCGCTTCCTTTCCGCCGACTGTATGCCAAGCCTGCTCGGCTAGTCAGGAGTGTAAAAAACATAAAGGATAACTTACTTTTCCCGACAAATTGATCAATTGAGAAGGGGTTTTTTGGATGTGTGTAATGGGATGTTAACATGGGTGTTAGTGTTTAATAAAAAGATTGCTGAATTGCAGCGAGAGATACCCTGTATAGGTTTAATCCGTCTTTTTATAGGATTCTCTATAAGACAAAATACCAGTTTTGAGTGCAGCATAATTGCCAATGTTTGCTTAGCCATAAAACCAGCCCATGAAAATTCCTGAAACCAAGTGATGACGATGACTGATGAAAATGAAAATGAACAAGTTTTGAAGGTTTTCAGTGTCCAACTTAAAAAGCCGTCAATCCATTTAATTATATGGATTGACGGCTTTTCCTGTTTGGTAGGGAAGTGGATAAATAATACGCGGAGCGATCCACTTCTAGGTAAGAAATCTATAATTAAAACAATTAGCCAGACATCGGAACCTTTTGTGCAGGACAAGCTGTAACCTTTTTCATAGATGAGAATACGATAAGAATGAAGATAAACAGTGAAAAATAAAGTAATGACCATTCGTGGGAGGTTCTAATGAGCAAGGAAACATTTATTAAGGAAATTGCTCCCTATGCCCAGAAAATTCAACAGGAGTTTAAAATATTACCTTCTGTTGTCATTGCACAAGCTTGTTTGGAGAGTGGATATGGGACAAGTTTATTAGCAAGCAAAGGAAAAAATATATTCGGTACAAAAGGTGAATTCAAGGGTGAGTCTGTCATTATTCAGACAATGGAATATGTCAATGGTGTGCCCGTTCAAGTATGGAACAAATTCAGAAAATACCCATCTTGGGAAGAAAGTCTTCGAGATCTTGCCAATTTATATGTAAAGGGGACTTCATGGAATAGAAGTCTTTATACAGCTGTCATTGGAGAAAAAGATTACAGAAAAGCACTCAAAGCAATATTCGATGCGGGGTACGCCTCGGATCCCAAATATATTGAAAAACTGGTGAACCTTATCGAAACAAGCGATTTAACAAAATATGATGCAAGCATTGAAGAGGTTTATCATATTGTCCAAAAAGGGGATACCGTCTCTGCGCTTGCAAAAGCATACGGTTCTACACAAGTGCAGATTCAACAGTGGAATGGCTTGGTCGATCTTAACCTCATTAAAGTGAACCAAAGATTACGAGTGAAGTGAATTTTAACTGGGAGCGGTAGTTAAAGCTCTCTTTTTTATTGTAATCAGATTGTTACTAAAGTAAATATTAGGCGATAGTATAACTTCCATCCGTAATAAAGGATGTTTAAATTCCCATGAAAACCTGATTCTATTAAAAAATATATCAATATCTACTCTTCCATATGCATATTGAGAGAATTCGGGACATAAATTAAACAAACAAAAAAAGCGCTGTTAGCGCTTTTAGTGTATTTGTCTATATAAGCCTATTACTTTTCCAAGTATCGAAACATCTCGTAAAATAATTGGTTCCATATTCGAGTTCTCAGGCTGAAGCCTTATGTAATCCGGTTCCTTAAAGAATCGTTTTACAGTGGCTTCATCATCTTCCGTCATTGCCACGACGATATCTCCATTATTGGCATTGCTTTGTTGTTTCACGATGACATAATCCCCATCATGAATTCCTGCTTCGATCATACTTTCACCCATGATTTCCAGCATGAATACATGGTCATCATGTGGAACCATGCTTTCGGGAAGCGGAAAGTATTCTTCTATGTTCTCAATGGCCGTTATCGGCATTCCCGCTGTTACTTTTCCAAGTAACGGCACGTTCACGACATTGACTTTGGGAATATTGTTCGCTTCCTCCAAATTCATTATTTCAATGGCCCTTGGCTTGGTTGGGTCACGTCTAATCAGGCCTTTGCTTTCCAGGCGTGATAAATGTCCGTGTACTGTTGAACTTGAAGCAAGTCCCACTGCTTCGCCAATCTCCCGTACGGAAGGTGGATACCCTTTTTGGCGGACCTCTTCTTTAATGAAATCAAGAATATCTTGCTGCCGTTTTGATAGTTTAGTCATTTGTGCACCTCTTCCCCAATGTTCTTTGCTACATTATAGCATGGCCCCCAACTCTATACAAACATAAGTTCGAATTTTGTTGTTGACTGAAACAAACGTTCGTATTATAATTTGACCATAACATACGAACGAACATTCGCTTTGGAGGGATATTTATGAAAAATTTATACAAAAATTATATTTATACGATTCTATTAGCGGGATCAGTATTCATCTTTTCAATTTTATTCTCTTGTACATTGAACAATGATCCAAAAAAGGATTTCCTTTCTATAGAAGTAAGTGAGGGTGATACCCTATGGGGAATTGCCGAAGAATATGAAGAAGCAAATTTGACAAAAAAAGAATTCATTGGTTGGATAGAAGAGCATAATGGAGTCAGGGCGGATTCAATTAAACCTGGTCAAGTCATCGTCATACCGGTTAAAGGGGAAGAACTTGTCCAGAATTTGGCCAGTGAGCAGTAAGTAGTGAAGGTAGGGTATTATGAAGGCGGTAATCTATTGTAGGGTAAGCACAGAAAAAGAGTCACAGGAAACATCATTGGCAAGGCAGGAAGATGAATTAGTCAAATTGGCAGAAAAGATGGATGTTGAAGTCATTTCCATAATAAAAGAGCAGGCAAGTGGTTATGAGTTGAATCGGGATGGCATTTTTGACATGCTCGAACTATTTAAAACTAAAGAAGCTGAAGTACTATTAATTCAGGATGAAACAAGGCTGGGAAGAGGGAATGCCAAAATAGCCCTTTTCCATGTCATCCTTAAAGAAGATGTGAAAATTTATACGCTCTCACATGACGGGGAGCTTGAGTTATCGGATTCGGATGCCATGGTCATCCAGATAGTCGGTATTGTAGAAGAATACCAAAGGAAACTACATAATCTTAAAATAAAGCGCGGGATGATAAGAGCCGTTGAAAAAGGGTACCGTCCTCAAAAAAACCTTCAGAATCAAAGGAATTCCACTGGAAGGGACCGTATGGAAATTCCTATTGAAGAAATTATTAAACTTCGGGCCAATGGATTGACATTTGCAGAAATCGCAGCCACTTTAAGGGGCTTTGGATACAATGTTTCCAAGGCTACTGTGAACAGGCGTTTTCTCGAACATCAACTGAATAAAAAGGAAAGTCAATCTTAGAACTTGTAATTTCGCTTTTTTTTTAATACCATGACAATATCCGGAGATTATGAAGGAGCGAAATTATGTTATCAAAAGAAAAAATAACCCGTATTAATGAACTTTCTAAAAAGGCAAAGACTGAAGGTTTGACGGAAGTTGAGGCGAAAGAGCAAACCCAATTGAGAAGCGAGTATTTGGAAACATTCAGAAAGTCCATGACCGATACGTTGGAGCATGTGAAAGTCGTTGATCCAGAAGGTAATGACGTCACTCCTCAAAAGATAAAAAATATAAAAGAAAAAAGAAACTTACATTAATGCTTGAATTCCTCTCATGGAACGAGGATCCTATTAGCATTTAGGAGTAAAAAGGGAGTGCATGCATGTATGTATTCTCCTATTTAGTTTAATCTAAATAGGGGGCTTCTCTTATTTCTAGAAAATTTTAATATTGAGGCAGTAAATAGTGATTTTAGTTGTGATATTATGCTTGTCACTATAATATAAAGAGGTACATTACAGGAAGGGATGTTTTTACAATATGTTAGATAAATTAGATGCACTTTCTATCAATACGATTCGTACATTATCAATTGATGCAATTGAAAAGGCTAATTCCGGCCATCCAGGTATGCCAATGGGGGCAGCGCCGATGGCGTATAAACTATGGACCGAATATATGAACCATAACCCGAAAAATCCAGATTGGTTTAATAGAGATCGCTTTGTTCTTTCAGCTGGACATGGTTCTATGCTGTTATACAGCCTTCTTCATTTATCGGGCTATGGCTTATCTATCGATGATTTGAAAAGCTTCCGTCAATGGGGCAGTAAAACTCCAGGACATCCTGAATTCGGACATACGGCTGGTGTAGATGCAACTACCGGGCCGCTTGGACAAGGTATCGCAATGGCAGTCGGAATGGCAATGGCTGAACGTCACTTGGCAGAAAGCTATAACCGCGATTCTTATAATGTGGTCGATCATTATACATATAGCATTTGTGGAGATGGAGATTTAATGGAAGGTGTTTCTGCAGAAGCCGCTTCATTAGCTGGACATCTACAACTCGGAAGACTTGTTGTTTTATATGATTCTAATGATATTTCCCTTGACGGCGACTTAAGTCAATCATTTAGTGAAAGCGTAGCAGACCGGTTCAAATCTTATGGATGGCAATATATACGCGTTGAGGATGGCAATGATCTTCAGGAAATTGCTAAAGCGATTGAAGAAGCGAAAACCGACGATGCACGCCCAACATTAATCGAAGTGAAAACGGTTATTGGTTACGGTTCACCAAACCGTTCAGGTAAATCCGCTGTTCACGGCGCACCGCTTGGTGCAGATGAGCTTAAATTGACAAAAGAAGCATATAAATGGACATTCGAAGAGGACTTCCATGTTCCGGAAGAAGTGTATTCACACTTCAATGAAGCTGTTGTTGATGCAGGCGCTCAAAAAGAAGAAGCTTGGAATGAATTGTTCAAAAATTACAAAGAAGCACATCCTGAGTTAGCACAGCAATTGGAGCTGGCCATCAAAGGTGAACTGCCTGCTGAATGGGATCAGGAAATTCCGGTCTATGAAGAAGGTAAAACATTAGCTTCCCGTGCTTCAAGTGGGGAAGTGCTAAATGCGATTGCCAAACGGGTCCCTAGCTTCATTGGGGGTTCTGCGGATTTAGCCGGATCTAATAATACTGCCATCAAAGGTGAGACTGATCTATTACCTGGTAATTACAGCGGCCGTAATATATGGTTCGGTGTACGTGAATTCGCTATGGGTGCGGCTTTAAATGGAATGGCACTTCATGGTGGATTAAAAGTATACGGGGGAACATTCTTCGTATTCTCTGATTATCTACGTCCTGCCATTAGAATGGCAGCACTAATGGGACTGCCTGTAAACTATGTATTCACTCATGACAGCATTGCTGTAGGGGAAGACGGACCGACTCATGAGCCAATCGAACAATTGGCATCATTGCGTGCAATGCCTAACCTAGGGGTAATCCGTCCAGCTGATGGCAATGAAACGGCAGCAGCGTGGAAAGTGGCTATGGAGTCTACAAATAAACCAACTGCCCTTGTACTGACTCGTCAAGGATTGCCAACAATTAAAGACACTTCCGAAACTGCGTATGAAGGTGTTTCAAAAGGTGCTTACATCATCTCTGCTTCTAAGAAAGAAGTAGCCGATGCATTACTTCTTGCGACTGGTTCCGAAGTGAACTTGGCTGTGGAAGCACAGAAAGCTTTAGCGAACGAAGGAATTGATGTTTCTGTTATCAGCATGCCATCATGGGATCGATTTGAAACTCAATCTAAAGAATATAAACAAAGCGTAATCAATCCGGCAGTGAAGAAACGTCTAGCTATCGAAGTGGCTTCACCGTTTGGTTGGGATCGTTATGCAGGTGATGAGGGTGAAATATTGGCCATCAATCATTTCGGAGCTTCTGCACCAGGCGGCAAGATCATGGAGGAATTCGGTTTCACTGTAGAAAATGTAGTTGCTCGCGTTAAGGAAATGCTTAACTAATAGTAATGGAGAACTGACACCAACTAGTTTGGTGTCAGTTTTTTTATCAAAAACAATCCTGATTTATATTGCGTGCTCCTATTCCTAAAGGGAAATCTTCCATTCGACAAAAAAAGAAGAAAATTTCTCCAGCAAACAACATATCTTTTTAGTTTGTCAATATATAATGAGAATAAATAAATTTCGTTTAAATGTGTCAGTTAAAGGGGAAAGTTATCAATAGTGGAAAATAGTGGAGAGGTACCTGGTGGTTAGTTGTTTTCGTGACCAAAATAGGAAAGCTAGGAGGCATTGGCTGATGAGAACCTATCAAATTTATTTAATCGAAGATGAATTTGCCCATCATTATTATGGAAGAGAAAAGCTATTTTTCAATTTGTTTTTGGAGTATATTCAAGCAAAGGGCAGACTGAAGAGTATTTTGCAAAAACAAATCGAATATGTCACCAAAACAGTCCCGATTATCCAGTTGCAGTTAGCTATTGAACAACGTTTGCAAAAAAAGATGAATTATTGGTCTCAAAATGGAAAATACTATTTAGAAAAAACAAACGGATCAAGTAAAGCCGTTTTAATCATTCAGCATGATTCCATTACTCTAAAAGCTGAAGGAGACTATGAAGCGGAGACGGCTTTCTTTGAAAGTATTCGAAAATATGAAGCGAGTTTTCTGGCCATTGATTTTGAACATGAAAAATACGGTTGGTTAAAACCGATAAAAGAAAGAAAATTTGTCTAAATGGGGGACTTTTCAGTAGCGGGTATTGTATAATAACCTTTGGTCTAGTACACTGATGTTAGACAACACGAAGGAGGAAATAGTATGTGGGTTTACATTCTAGTTGGCGTACTGGCATTGATTGCTGGAGTAGTGCTGGGATTTTTCATCGCTCGTAAATACATGATGGATTACTTAAAGAAAAATCCGCCAATTAACGAACAGATGCTGAAAATGATGATGATGCAAATGGGTATGAAACCATCCCAAAAGAAAATTAATCAAATGATGAGCGCCATGAATAAACAACAAACAAAATAAGATAGCATGAAACTTTGATATATCAATGTTTATTGCAATCATTTGTTAAACATATTCTATGCTGTTATAGATTTTGGTTAAACCTTCATCATTACTTTGCTTAGATTATGGTTAATCATTCTTATAATCCAAATTAAGACCACTTTTTGTTGAAAGATTAAGCAGAAGGGTGGTCTTTTTTCGTGTTGTTAGAAGATGTAATAGATGAGTATTTATATCATTGTATGGCTAAAGGATTTACCAAAAAGACAATGATTAATAAGCGACAGGAATATAAGCAGTTAAAGATTTTTTTAAAAGTAAAGAGAGCCATAACAGAACTGGAAACTGTTACAGTTTTTGATTTGAGGGCGTATGTGCGTGGAAAGCAGAAAGACGGTTTGAAGCCACAGAGTATTGTTTCCATGTCAAGGATGGTGTCTGCCTTCTTTAATTGGTGTGTAAGTGAAGAATATTTAAAAGAGAATCCTATGAAGAAAGTGGAAATCCCCAAAGTTCCAAAACTTGTGTTGAAGGGGTTCACTACTGATGAAGTAACAGCTATGATAAATGCCTTTACGTACAAGAATTATATTAGTATCAGAAACAAAGGGATGATTGCTATGATGGCTGACACAGGTATGCGTAGTATGGAAATAAGGGGATTGAAAGTAGAGAACGTAAAGGAATCAACAATACTGGTGTATGGTAAAGGCAATAAGGAACGTATTGTTTTCGTATCACCTGCACTAAAGAGAATCTTGATTAAGTATGAAAGAATGAGAAAAATGTACGTACAAGATAAGATTACAACTGACAATTATTTTCTGTCTTATAAAGGCACAGAAATATCTCATGTTGGTTTGTGGAACATGATTAAAAAAGCAGGGGATATAGTTGGAATTGATGGCAAGAGATTATCCCCACACACATTTAGGCATTTTTATAGTGTTCAATGCTTGATGGCAGGAATTGATATTTATAGCCTTTCACGATTACTTGGACATAGTGATGTGTCTACTACTCAACGATACTTGCATTCTTTAAATGATGAGCAGTTATTGTAAAAAGCTGTGGCATCAAGTCCGTTAATGAATCTAGGCAATAACAAGGAATGAATAGTAATAAGTCGGAAAAAGTAAATTTGGTAGGACAACAGCCTTAACAAGGGATTGTACAAGGGAAAAGGCGTAAAAGTAGTTATCTATACCCTTTGATGGATTCTTTGAAGTCTGTTGTTTAAAGTGAGTATAATTGGTGGTTATTTAAACCAAGATACGTCATATATTTCATTATTAAAGAATGGAGGATGAGTATTTTGGTAAAAAGAATACATGACCTAACAAAACCAGAAATTCAACTTGTTTACAGTCATAGAACTTAGCGATGAGAAAGATAAGAATGGAAAGAAGAAGTGGAAGTGTCAATGTGAGTGTGGAAATATTAGATATATACTTACACCATATTTGTTGAATCCAAATAAATATAAATCATGTGGTTGTGCCAAAGGTCAATTGTTAAGAGAAGCAAGAATACTCATGGGATGTCTAATACAAGGATTTATCATATTTGGGAAGCGATGAAGTACAGGTGTGGAAATCCAAACACGACTCAATTTATGTATTATGGTGGTCGTGGCATTAAAATATGTGAAGAATGGAAAAGTTCATTTAAAACATTTTATGAATGGTCTTTAAACAATGGTTACACAGATGTTTTATCAATTGACAGAATTGATGTTAATGGAAACTATGAACCGTCTAATTGTAGGTGGGCAACTCAAAAATAGCAGATGAACAATTTAAGACGAAACATTGATTTTGATTGGCTCCCGTTTTAGAAGTAAATTTAAAAGATGTTTAAAATTGTGATTTTATCAAAGTTGGAAAGATTTATTTTAATAATTATATGTAAAAAGCAAAGCACACTCACTATAAAAATGGGTGTGTTTCTTGATAGAGGGGCGTGCCTTATCACCAGAAACATGGTTTTGTCTTCAGATTCAATGAGTAGCAGTCCCACCCCCACACTCGAAGTGCTATTTGTAATGATAAGCGTATTAGAGTTTTGTTCTCTAGCCTGTGAAACTCCGTTTCAGCGTACTTTCTTTGATAACAAAATAAACATTACTAATAATATCATTTTCCTTGAAGAGTTTGATTGTATTGTAGATAAACTGTTGTCTAAATACCCACAAGCAGATAAGCATTGTAAAGACGGCACTAGACTATTCTTTGGTGGTAAGGAAATTATTGAACTGAACTTTAATAATAGGTTAAAGGTTAATGATTACTTGAAAAAGAATCCCAATGATTTTGGTGGGACAAAGAAGAATCTAGTAATATATCCTGCCAAAAACACCAAACAGATACAAACCGATGAACACAAACAAGGTAAAGAAACAGCAGATAACATAGAATTAATACAACAAAGAAATATCAAGGAGTTACGAAAGAAAATAAGAACCAAACCAAAAATTGTTTACAGTAATTTCGAGCTTTTCGATTACCTAAAACAACAGGATTTACGTGCATATATAGGAATCCAACATAAACGAAATTTTCTAGACATTTTTCATGAAGAAACTGAACCAAGTGCTTCTATTTTTGAATCCAATAAGAATAATGGACACCAATTATATAAATGTTTTTCAACAAGTAATCCTTTCGATGGAACGATTATCCAAGTTACTGAACGTTTATTAAAATGCTCCATATTGGAAGTGAAAGCATTTCTAATGGAGCTATATCAAGTAGAAATAAAAGAGAGTGAGCAACAAAAAGAGTTAAAAGAAGTCATTGATATATATAAAGAGCTTCTACAATCTGATGATTTAGAATAATTATATCCAAACTTTTACAAAGTATTTAATCGAAATGGTTATTTGCAAGATTTGTACATACTGTTGGATTTGGTTAAAGAGTATTTACCTTCAGGAAAAGACCCTAGATTATTGTTTTTTCACTCCTTAGAAACCATTTCGAAAAAATTTAATAAGAGTAAGAGTGTCACACATACGAGAATGAACTTCCTTACCTTTTTTAATTTGATTTCGAAATTGAATTTTGACGAAATTCCAAAGGAACTTTTTGAATATCAGCTAAAGTCGAAAAAAAGAAAAGGTCATAAGTATTTAAACTCTACATACGAATTGAACATTTATAGTTATCAATTTTTTAATAGACTCGATGACATGTGTGCATTGTGGATAGAAAAAGGGTGTACAACAAAAACGGTGAATTATGAGGGTATTTTAAGGAATTTTGGAAGGGAGGAAGCCGATAGAGTTTTTCCTCAGGATAAGGGAAAAATAATCCCCTCACTCAATAAAGAGGTTGTACATAGAATACATAAAACAACGTTAGAGTTGATAGAAACTTATGGATGGACAACAGAACAAGAGGTATTAGATAATGTTAAGTTGTATTTTAAAGGTCAGCAAGAATTTAAACAAAAACAATTTAAAATCTGTTTTGGCGAATTACTAGACGGTTATGACCTCGAAAGAATCAGGTTAAACAAAGAGCTAAAAAAGAAATTGGAAATAGAAGGTAAGGGTTACGGATTTATAATAAAACGCAGAGAATATATCGAGGAAATAATGATAGATATACCAGAAAGTTACGAAAACCATGAAATTTTCGATTAACCTTAGGTGAAAGCTACATAACACAAATCCTAAAATGGGAAAACGTAATGTTAATCGAGCATTTCAAACACAAAGTAATAAGTTGGAAACCCCATTACTATATGGGGTTTTTCTATATAAAAGTGAGGTTTTACCAAAAAATAGTATTCTGCTCCCACGACATGTTAAATATTTATCACGTGTGAATATTCATAATTAGTCATAAAAGACTGTCTGTTGACACGCTTTCTACGTGTGTTTTTTTATTTTTCGACACGTGGCTATATATCTATTTTAATTTGCTTTTTAATGGTAAAATCATCCTGTATTACGTATAAATAGTTAAATAGGGGAGTGGAGAGGGCAAATGAAATAGTGAAAGCTGTGAAAAAGACTGTTTTATAGCATGTTAAATTTAAAGGGATGCTACAAAAGATTTATCAGAAGAAAAACAAAAGTTAATGGGGAAGGAAGCTATGGGTTTCTGGGCTAATATATCTATCTTATTGCTTCTTGCTACAATAGTTTTTATAATTACTGGCATTGTTTTTCTATTTATGAAAAATGGAAAAGCTAAGAAGGTATTTAAAGCATCAGGTGTTACTTTTTCGGTATTTATAGTAAGCCTTATTTTTTCGGTGGCATTTAATGGTACAGATGATGATTCACCACATACAAATGTTGACACCGATTCACCTTCCGCAAACACTAAAGAGAATAATTCAGATAGTGAAACTGTACCAGAAAACAAACCTACAATTAGCTCTGCTGATTCTAATGATGATATTGAAGGTCAGTCTCCGTATACTGAGGATGAACTTGAAGCAGACCCTAAAGCACCTTCAACATATCCTAATGATTATAATGAAGACGGAGAATTTGTACCAGAAGGTGGACCGACTGATAACCCTGCTGATTACAATTCAAATGGTGAGTACAAACCAGTTGATGATATGACACAAGAAGAAATTCAACAAGAATTGGAAGATATGTTAGGAAATTAATCTGGCTTAACTTATAAGAAAAGAATCTGTTCAGCAACGGTGCATTGCAGACCGAACCAAAAAGACCACAGTAAAGTGGTCTTTTTCTGTAGACTTTAGAGTGCCTGCTGTGAAGAAAGTTTATACGGAGCGATGAACGATAAAACACTAGTTAAAAGAGGTTATACAAGCTGATTAACTTTTTTAATGTATAATGTTAACTCTTTTTTTGGAAATTTTTCTCATCCCCTCATTTATTTTAATATGCTAAAATTAGCATGGTTCTAATTGACTGACTTACCAAAGGAGGATAATAATGGTTAAATGAAATTTAAAATTATACTACAAATCTGTTCTCATTCACTAATACATAGGATAGGTATGCAGTAATTTAATTTGTGGGTCGTTTCCACAACACTCAAAGCTATGCCTACTAGTTTAGCTAAAACTAAAGCGGATAAAGCGATGAGATGTTTAAATAAAAAATAATTGTTTTCGGAAAAGGGGTATATACATGTTTCAAAGGATAGGAAAAATAATGGTAGTCTTATCATTAGTAATGTCTTTTGTATTAGTTAATTCAACTGCTATATTTGCATCAACAGATATTGATACTACGAAACCAACTATTAAAAGTATAAAACTAGATAAAGACACCGTTGAACCAGGTGGTCAAATACGTGTACAAGTAGAAGCAGAAGACCTAGAGTCAGGGGTAAAACAGGTATATGTAAAACTAAAAAGGGCGGTTGGAGGAGTAGAATCAACTATATTTTTGACTTATAATGAAAAAACTCAAAGATACGAGGGAACATTCAACGTTCCTAGTAATGCAGGAAATGGAAAATGGGAACTGTTTTTCATCTATGCGAATGATAAAGCGGGAAATGAGTATTATACAAGTATTAAAGAAGGAAGCGAATTGTATCGAACATTCACAGTAACTGGTGGATTCGATGATACTACGAAACCAACTATTAAAAGTACAAAAATAGATAAAGAAACTGTTCAGGCTGGTGGGCAAGTAGGTATCCAAGTAGAAGCAGAAGATTTAGAGTCAGGTATAAAGACAACATATGTGAAATTGCAAAAAGAAGGTGGGGGTGTAGAGAGAACTATATTTTTGACTTATAATGAAAAAACTCAAAGATACGAGGGAACATACAATGTTCCTAGTGATGCAGGAAATGGAAAATGGGAACTGTTTTTCATCTATGCGAATGATAAAGCGGGAAATGAGTATTATACAAGTATTAAAGAAGGAAGCGAATTGTATCGAACATTCACAGTAACTGGTGGATTCGATGATACTACGAAACCAACTATTAAAAGTACAAAAATAGATAAAGAAACTGTTCAGGCTGGTGGGCAAGTAGGTATCCAAGTAGAAGCAGAAGATTTAGAGTCAGGTATAAAGACAACATATGTGAAATTGCAAAAAGAAGGTGGGGGTGTAGAGAGAACTATATTTTTGACTTATAATGAAAAAACTCAAAGATACGAGGGAACATACAATGTTCCTAGTGATGCAGGAAATGGAAAATGGGAACTGTTTTTCATCTATGCGAATGATAAAGCGGGAAATGAGTATTATACAAGCACTACTAGAGAAAGAAATGAATTGTATCAATCTTTCAATATAGTTAAAGATATCATTCCTCCAAATCTTCCACAGGTTAATGAAATAAATGATAAAGATAAGTATGTGACGGGAACAGCAGAAGCAGGTTCAACGATTACAGTTAAAGCAGGAACGACAGTAATAGGAACAGGGATAGCTAAGGAAGATGGAACATTCTCAGTATCTATAGTTTTACAAAAAGCAGGATCAAAATTAACAATTAAAGCAACAGATAATGCAGGAAATACGAGTGAAACAAGTGAAGTCACCGTAAAAGATGTGACAGCTCCAAATTCACCTACAGTAAATGAAGTAACAGAAACATCAACAAGTGTTACTGGAACAGCAGAAGCAGGTTCAACGATTACAGTTAAAGCAGGAACGACAGTAATAGGAACAGGGATAGCTAAGGAAGATGGAACATTCTCAGTATCTATAGTTTTACAAAAAGCAGGAACAAAATTAACAATTAAAGCAACAGATAATGCAGGAAATACGAGTGAAACAACTGAAGTCACCGTAAAAGATGTGACAGCTCCAAATTCACCTACGGTAAATGAAGTAACAGAAACATCAACAAGTGTTACTGGAACAGCGGAAGCAGGTTCAACGATTACAGTTAAAGCAGGAACGACAGTAATAGGAACAGGGATAGCTAAGGAAGATGGAACATTCTCAGTATCTATAGTTTTACAAAAAGCAGGAACAAAATTAACAATTAAAGCAACAGATAATGCAGGAAATACGAGTGAAACAAGTGAAGTCACCGTAAAAGATGTGACAGCTCCAAATTCACCTACGGTAAATGAAGTAACAGAAACATCAACAAGTGTTACTGGAACAGCAGAAGCAGGTTCAACGATTACAGTTAAAGCAGGAACAACGGTATTAGGAACAGGCACTGTTGATGCCGAAGGTAAATATACAGTAACGATAGAGAAACAAAAAGCAGGAACTAAATTAACAGTGACCGCTACGGATGATGCAGGAAATGTAAGTGAAGTGAAGGAAGTCACCGTAAAAGATGTGACAGCTCCTACAGTACCAAGTGTGAATGCTGTATATGATAATGCTACTGTTATTACTGGTAAAGCTGAATCAAATGCAAAAGTATATGCGATGGTAGGAAGCAAGAAAATTGGCGAAGCAACTGCAAAAAATGGAGCATATACGATTAACATTGCAAAGCAAAAAGCAGGAACAAGCATTTCTGTTTATGCGGTTGATTTGGCAGGAAATAAGAGTGTGAGTAAAACAGTTAAGGTGTTAGACAAAACAGCACCGTCCATTCCAACAGTCAATGCAGTATATGATAATGCTACTGTTATTAGTGGCAAAGCTGAAACAAATGCAAAAGTATATGCAATGGTGGGAAGCAAGAAAATCGGAGAAGCAACTGCTAAAAATGGTGTATATACAATTAAAATCACAAAGCAAAAAGCAGGCACAAGCATTTCTGTTTATGCAGTAGATACAGCGGGTAATAAGAGTGCGAGTAAAACGGTTAAGGTAATAGACAAGACTCCTCCTACAGTACCAAGTGTGAATGCTGTATATGATAATGCTACTGTTATTACTGGTAAAGCTGAAACAAATGCAAAGGTTTATGTAATGGTGGGAAGCAAGAAAATCGGAGAAGCAACTGCAAAAAATAGTGCATATACGATTAAGATTGCAAAGCAAAAAGCAGGCACAAGCATTTCTGTTTATGCAGTAGATACAGCGGGTAATAAGAGTGGAAGCAAAACGGTTAAGGTAATAGACAAGACTGCACCAAGCATTCCAACAGTTAATAAAATAACAAGTAAGACACTAACCGTAACTGGAAAGAGTGAAAAGGGAGCAACTATTTATATTTACAATGGAAGTAAGAAAATTGGGCAAGGAATAGTGGATAGTCGAGGAAACTATAAAGTGAAAATCAAGGCACAAAAGAAGGGGTCAACCTTAAAGGTTTACGCTCAAGACAAATCAGGCAACAAGAGTAAGAGTAAAACCGTAAAAGTGAGCTAGCTAGTATCAAGATAAAGTTAGATAAATTTGCTATGTAAAGCTACCTGTTTATAGATTTTGCGGTAATACTGAACCAAGTATTACCGCTTTTTTTAAACTATGATTTGTAATAAAAGGGTGGGTAAGACAAAAGAAATTTTTTAAACTCACATTTAGAGTGCGTGTAATCTTGGTAAATAAAAAAGGAAGGAAGTCCTCATTAATAAGCAAAGTTTGAACCACGATAGAATAATAGTTTTAGTTACCTTGAGAATTTGCTTTTGTATCTATCCCAATTAGTTATTACAAAAACACCAGAGGAAATTGAAGGTGTCAGACAATCTATAATAAAGTCCAGACAGTCTTATAATAAGTAATCTTTTTGGGAAATTTTTCTCCTCTCCTCATTTATCCAATTATATGATAGTATTATCATGGTTCTAATCGACTAGTATACCTGAGGAGGATAGAAATGGCTAATTAAAAATTATAGAGCCTGTATGTACTATTTCCCTACTCAATCAACAATACATAGAAGTTATGTAGAAAAAATTTGGAGGTCTAGCTAAAACTAAAGCAATATAGATAAGAGAGCAGAGTACGACCGATTGAGCTTTTGTAGGTAGTAACAAAAGGGAATTTATAAAGTGAGATGATAAAAACTCACTATCAGAGAGTTGGAGGTAAATTGTGCGATTAATAAAAATACTATTTTGGTTATGTCTTATATTTTTTGTTATATCACTTTTGGTTTACACTATTCAGTGTATAATTTCTGCTTGGTGGAATATTCTTCTCATTATTATTATCTTATTAACCCTGTGGTGGTATAAAATTCGAAGAAAAAATCAGAAGTCAGTTTGGCAAGGAGTTATAATAATTATTCTTTCTTTACTTTTACTAGCCTGGTTTTTAATTCCTTGTATATTTGGACACTTTAAAGATTTGGAAGAGGAACCTGAAACTGATACCGAAATGAACCATCATCAAGTATTGACCGATGATGAGGAAGATAAAGAGAAAAAACAACAAGCAGAAAAAGAAAAAGAACAACAAGTAGAAAGAGAAAAAGAGCAACAAGCAGAAAGAGAAAAAGTACAAAAACAACAAGCGTGTTCAAACATTCGAGGTAATGTTTCAAGTTCAGGTACTAAGATTTACCATGTGCCCTCAGGACAATTCTATGATAAGACTGAACCTGAAGAAACCTTCTGTACAGAAGCTGAAGCAAAATCTGCTGGGTATAGAAAATCAAAACTATAAATTATTTTGCGGTAATACTGTTTATGTATAACCGCTTTTTTACCTATTTATCTAGATAGCTAGGCAGGATGAAAGAAAGGTTTTAAACACATCTCTCGGTAGAAGTGTTCCAATATCAAAAATATTCTAGACTAGCATTTGGAGTAAACATGAATAATATTACAAAATCCACTTATTTTCGATATAATACTAAAGTAATCAAACATTGGAGGACATTAAATGAAGAATCAGTTAGTAAAACATTTCTTATCCGTTTTTATAATCATATCTTTAGTGTGTTCTTTTACCAATAAGAATGTGTTGGCGAATGCAGATACAACACCACCGATATTGGAAAAAGTAGAGATTAATACCAAAAAGGTACATGCTGGAGAAGAGGTGACTGTTTATATTACTCCAAAGGATGATATATCAGGAGTTCAGTATATAGCTTTGATTAATCAAAGTCCATCAAATACACAAACAGTCGGAAGAAACCTCTGGAGTACTGATGAACAAGGGAGATATGTTTATACATTTAAGGTTGGAGAAAATGCAGAGGCTGGAAAATGGAAGATAAATAGTATTTCTTTAATAGATAATGCTAATAATACATCTACATTTTGGTATGGAACAGACTACATAATTGATTATGAAGTAATAAATCCAAGTGCAGATACAACACCACCGATATTGGAAAAAGTAGAGATTAATACCAAAAAGGTGCATGCTGGAGAAGAGGTGACTGTTTATATTACTCCAAAGGATGATATATCAGGAGTTCAGTATATAGCTTTGATTAATCAAAGTCCATCAAATACACAAACAGTCGGAAGAAACCTCTGGAGTACTGATGAACAAGGGAGATATGTTTATACATTTAAGGTTGGAGAAAATGCAGAGGCTGGAAAATGGAAGATAAATAGTATTTCTTTAATAGATAATGCTAATAATACATCTACATTTTGGTATGGAACAGACTACATAATTGATTATGAAGTAATAAATCCAAGTGCAGATACAACACCACCGATATTGGAAAAAGTAGAGATTAATACCAAAAAGGTGCATGCTGGAGAAGAGGTGACTGTTTATATTACTCCAAAGGATGATATATCAGGAGTTCAGTATATAGCTTTGATTAATCAAAGTCCATCAAATACACAAACAGTCGGAAGAAACCTCTGGAGTACTGATGAACAAGGGAGATATGTTTATACATTTAAGGTTGGAGAAAATGCAGAGGCTGGAAAATGGAAGATAAATAGTATTTCTTTAATAGATAATGCTAATAATACATCTACATTTTGGTATGGAACAGACTACATAATTGATTATGAAGTAATAAATCCAAGTGCAGATACAATTCCACCTAGTCAACCTATAATAAACCAAGTAACGGAAAATTCAACAAGTATGACAGGAACAGCAGAAGTGGGTTCTTCTATTACAATCAAAGCAGGAATGACCGTAATAGGAACAGCGACTGTTGATACTGAAGGCAACTATACGGTTACGATACCAAAACAAAAAGCTGGAACGAAATTAACAGTAACGGCAACAGATGAGGCAGGGAACATCAGTGAAGTAAAAGAAGTGACGGTGAAAGACGTAACAGCTCCATCAGTCCCAACAGTCAATACTGTATATGATAACGCTACTGTTATTAGTGGCAAAGCTGAATCAAGTGCAAAAGTATATGCAATGGTGGGAAGCAAGAAAATCGGAGAAGCAACTGCAAAAAATGGAGCATATACGATTAAGATTGCAAAACAAAAAGCAGGAACAAGCATTTCTGTTTATGCTACAGATACTTCAGTTAATAAGAGTGGAAGTAAAACAGTTAAAGTTATAGATAAAACTCCACCAAGCACACCAACAGTCAATACTGTATATGATAACGCTACTGTTATTAGTGGCAAAGCTGAATCAAGTGCAAAAGTATATGCAATGGTGGGAAGCAAGAAAATCGGAGAAGCAACTGCAAAAAATGGAGCATATACGATTAAGATTGCAAAACAAAAAGCAGGAACAAGCATTTCTGTTTATGCTACAGATACTTCAGTTAATAAGAGTGGAAGTAAAACAGTTAAAGTTATAGATAAAACTCCACCAAGCACCCCAACATTGAATAAAATTACAAGTAAGACAGTAACGGTAACTGGTAAAGGCGAAAAAAGAGTATCTATTTATATTTACAATGGAAGTAAGAAGATTGGGCAAGGAATAGTGGATGGTCGAGGATATTTTAAAGTGAAAATTAAGGCACAAAAGAAGGGTTCGTCATTAAAGGTATACGCTCAAGACAAATCAGGTAACAAGAGTAAGAGTAAAACGGTAAAGGTCAGCTAGTATCAAGATAAAATCAGATAAATTTGCTATTTAGCTACCTGTTTATAGATTTTGCGGTAATACTGAACCAAGTATTACCGCTTTTTTTTATCTATTTATATACCTAGATAGCTAGGATAGATAAAAGAGAGGTTTTATAAGTAAAGTATTCTATCCACACGATAGTGTTAAATATTATCACGTGTGATTCTTATGAAACACATGTCAATTGAGATGTTTCTACGTGTGAATTGTTTATACAACTAATGGGGCATTTAGTGAAAAAAGAAGGACTCTTCTAAGAACGTAAAGAAGTTAAAACTAATATTTTTCATGTAGGTTATATTAACAATTCTGTTTCGAATCTAATCTACACCGATTATAATAATTTTCCTCCCCATTAGTTTTTTTTGGTTAAAACGAAACCTGTATGGGAAAGGGTGAGGGGAAAAATGGTTTTTTACCTCTATCTAAATAAAAAATGTTATATTTAACATATCATTACATATATAAGGCGGAATGTTATGGCGATACAATTGTTACATAAAAATATTGGCGGAGAATTTTTCAAATTCTTAGAAGAAACAACAAAAAACATTTATATTATGTCTCCTTTTATTAGTTATCCTACTGCTCACCGACTAGCCACCTGGTTAGAAGAAACAGAACATAGGATAGATTGTAAAATTATCACTCGATTTAATAGAGAGGAGTTTATACAAGGAGCTAACAGTATTAAGGGATTAGAAAGACTCCTTGAAGCTGGTGCTGATTTATTTGCACTTCAGCACTTGCATACGAAACTATACGTTTTTGATAAGGAAAATATTATCATGGGGTCAGCTAACTTTACATTAAGTGGTTTTTTTAAAAATCACGAATTGGGTTTATTAATCAAAAATGAAATTCAGTTTAGTCAGCAATGTGTGGATTATTTTGTAGAAATATTAACTCAAATACATGAAAAAGGTGATTACAGAATTACAAAGGACTTGCTAAAAAAAGAATTAGAATATGTTACAAACGCTACGACAAGGCTTGGAAAAATGAAAAAATCATCTAATCCTAATGAGTATAATCAAAAGCGTTGGGGTGCGGTTATAGACGTAAATGAAAACTCAATCCAAAGTACTCCCAATTACAATTTCAAAGAACATTTTGACATACTTGAGGATATAACAACCCAAGATTTAAGTGATGAGGAATTATTCACTGGTGCTAGGATAAAATTTGAGGGGAACAGTACTAGCAGAATTTCCAATAAGGATGTTTATGTTAAAAGAAAAAAATTACTCCATGAATATCTTAACAGAACTTTTTACCCTCGAAAGCCTAGCAGTATCCAAGAAGGTGAATACATTTTTATTGCACTTTTAAGTAAAGATAAATACGGTAATGATACTCCGCTTATAGTTGGTTACGCTACTACCTTAGCTTTTAAAGAAGAAAATGTAATAAATGAAACTGACTTTAATTCCAAAAAATGGAATGTTAGGTATCCTTACTATATTCAATTTACAGATGGAAAATTTTTAAAAACACCTATAGAAAATGGAATTTCATTAATAGAATTATGCAATGAACTAAAGCATAAGGTGTATCCAAACACACAAAATTCACCTCAAGTATCAATAACCGAAATTTTAAAAAGACATCACCAAAAAGCCCATATTAAAATCACTAATGAAGCAAAGCGGTTCTTAAAAACGAGATTAGATAAGCTTTTTGATGAACAAGGATATGATTCTATTTTATAGTCCGATGTATTTTAGTTTTTATGAAAGATTATTAACATAAAAGATAGGTTTTATATAGCTATGGGTGCTTTACTTCACTTAGGAGTAAAGCCTTTTTGATGTACTAATTGTAAAGATGTTTGAAAGAGAACAATTTCCGTATTACCTATAGACTAAACATAAACGGTAACGAACATGTGAAAAAGGAAACTTAGATGTATCAAGGGATTCAAGACTTCTGTTCATTACCGTTTGACTATTACTGTAATTATTAATAAAATGTTACTATAGATTAACGGTATTGGAGTGGTTTTAATGAAAACGGTTGGCTATATAAGAGTAAGTAGTGAAGGGCAAAACATTGCACGACAAAAGAAATCATTAAAAGAAGTGGGTTGTACAGAGTTTTATATTGAAAAACTAAGTGGTGCTACAATGGAGCGACCAGAGTTACAAAGAATGCTTGAAGAACTTGAAGAAGGTGACATGGTAATCATCCATGAAATAAGTCGCTTATCACGTTCAACTAAAGACTTACTAGCAATCGTTGAAACTATTCAAAGCAAAGGTGCAGGATTGAAGTCTATTACCGATAAGTGGTTAGACCTCTCTGACGATAACCCTATGAGTGAGCTCCTATTCACTATATTTTCAGGTTTAGCACAGTTTGAGCGTAAGATGATTAAGCAACGTCAAAAGGAAGGTATTGAGATAGCAAAAAGTGAAGGGAAATTCAAAGGACGTAAAACGAAGCTAATTGAAGGAGGTAAGGAAGAACAACGAATGAAAGCGATAATTGAAGCCTATAACAGGGGTAAATCTATTAATGATATTCGCACAACCTTTAAGGTAGGTACAGGAACGATATATAGATTATTAGAGAGGGAAGGTATTAAGTAAAAAGAGGAAGGCAACCAAAATGTTGTTTTCCTCTTTTTATTTTGGTTACTATTTTAAGGTTCATGTTCTTGGAGTAATGCTCACAGTAGGCGAAAAGAAACAGCCATAGAGCTACCAGAAACAAAGTATGGTATGAGTCTGAACCAGAGCTTAACCCTATCTTGTTTTCTGCTAAGGAGCTGGCTCAATAAATATAGTTACAAGAAATAAGTCGTATTTCAGAAGAACAAACACCCATAAAGAGGATATATATGGTAAAATATAGACTAAAATACTTAGGGGGAATGTTTGGTGAGATTAACAAATTTTAGTGTAACAAATTATAAGGTTTTTAAAGATACCTTTACCATTGATTTTTCAAAAGACTCAATTGCAATTTTAACTGGAAGAAATAATACAGGTAAATCTACTATATTAGAAGCTATCAACTGTTTCTTTCAAAAAGCGTCTAAAACAAATGCTATTGCTAATGATTGCTTCTCGGAAGCGAATGAGGAAATTGTACTAAATGCTGTATTTGAGTCTGGTGAAGATAAAATCACCATTATAAAGAAGTATACTGAGGGTACTGCTCCTAAATTTTATGATGGAAGTGGTGATGTAATTAATGGAAGCCACGATTTGAAAGATACCCTTGAAGAAATCTTAAACAATAAACCTTATTACATAACCCCAGCTATGTTACCAGATGATATTAGTGATTTAATTCAAAATATATATACAGAGATACTTAAAAATAATTTAGAAAAAATAGAGGGTAATGAAGGCAACGCAGAAGAAAAAGAATTAGCTGAAGAGTATGCTAAACTCAAAAAGTCGTACCCAGAGTTTTTAAGGAAACTTAAATTAAGTACGGATAGACTACTTGAACAAGTAAGTGGTGATGTTTCCGATAACTTACGAACTTTATTTTCAAACGAACATTTATCTTTAAAAGTAGTAGGTGGAGAGAGTGAAGGTTTTTCAGCATCTGAAATATTAAAGTCTACAAGTTCAAATGTACATATTGACAATAAAAAAAAACCTAATATGCCATTAGCAAATCAAGGAACTGGTTTACAAAGGATGAGTCTAATATACCTCATTCAAAACATGATAGAGAAAAAACTAATGGGTGAAAGTGATAATAAGTTATTACTAATAGATGAGCCAGAAGCTTTCTTACACCCAGAAGCGGTTCGAGCACTAAGTCGTTCCTTATATAAAATTGGTGAAAAAATGCCACTCATGATTTCTACTCATTCTCCAATACTTATAGATTTATCTGAGGGACATACCTCTATTCAAGTATTCCGTGTTGGAGATAAAGAAGCAATTCAATTATATAAATCTATTAGTGACCAATTTGATGCAGATGATATTAAAAATATGAAGATTTTAAACTATGTAGATTCATATGTAAACGAATTTTTCTTTGCGGATAAAGTAGTAATTGTTGAAGGGGATACTGAGTATATTGCTTTTAAACACCTCGCAAAACAAAAGAATGAAAATTTGCACATAATTCGTGCTAGAGGTAAAGATACAATTGGGACTTTGATGAAAATTCTTAATCAGTTTAACTCTAATTATGATGTTTTACATGATGTAGATAATCATACTAAGCACTCCTCTTCAACATTAAAAGGTCAATTTACGAAGTGTAAAAAAATATTTAAACTTAAAGAAGGTAGTAACATAAGGATTTTCTGTTCAATAGCAAACTTTGAAAATGCCATTGATATTGGAGACGTACCAAATAATAAAAAAACGCAGACAATTTATGAAATATTACATGGAATCTCTGATACAGATGAGTTTGCTAAGCCTAGAAGGATAGTAGAGAATTTATTTGAACAAATAATAAACCGAGATGAAGAGAAACCTTTGGATATTGGTTTTCGTAGAATAAATGCTGAACAGGATTATGATGATTTCTTTATTGAATTGATTCAACAAAAAACTGATGAAGAAATGGAAGCGAAGAAGAAAGAAGAGGAAGAAAAAGTAGTTACTCATCTGATTAAATAATTAACTTGTTGACTCAAAGGGTGTCACTTAAAAAGAAGTTCCTTAAATTTAAGGAACTTCTTTTTATATTAAATGAATAGCAACCTATAATCACAGACTTTAAGAGCGTTTTTATGTTTTATTTGGTTACAGAACTGACACATTTTTTGGTCACCGCAATGCTCACATTGCTCACTCAGAGGGGATAATCTTATAATTTAATCTTTTATAACAAGTTTATCTTCTAAATAAATATTCTTTAAAACTATTGGGTTTTCAAAATCTGATTTAACCTCAATAATTTGAATTTCTTTTTTTATTGTATTTTTCTTTTTATCAAAAGGAGCGATAATTATATTATCACCATATTCATCAATAACTAAGTATTCTTGATTATTATGTTTCAACATAAAATAACTTCTTTCAGTCTTAGCTTCATTAATACCTATCAAAGATACAACTGGATTTAATATAAGAAAGAATGAAATGATGAAAAAAACTCTAGCTGTAGGTATATATTTAATTGCATATTTAAAATTAGTAAAAGTAAAACCTTCTTCTTCTATATATTCTACTTTTTTTTGCAATTTATTTTTATAACCTTGTACTTCCTTATGCTGACTTATGGGTGAAACAAAAATCCAGACTAATATTATAAAAAGAATAATTGGTATTACAATGAAATCTTCTAGTAAAAACATTAAAAACATACCTATAATTAATAAAGGTGAAAATGGATACAGTAATAATTTTGTTATAGGTGATGGATATAATTTAATTATTGCTCGGGTGTTATCATAAAGGGAGTAAACAGTAAAAACTATTCCTGCAAAAATTGATACGGCTATTATTATTGTTACAATGTCAACTTGATTAATAAAAATCTCAGTTATACCGTAATATGAATATTTTCCTTTTTGAAATGAATATGCCATAAAATATCCAAATAAAGTACACATTGCAATTAAAAAACTAGTATCAAACCAATTAAATTTGCTATCTTCCACAATTACCTCTGGTACCTCTGGTTTTGATGGTCTTTCATAACTTCTCCTTCTTAAACGTATAACTTGTCTTGTACTATACCTATTTTTATTTGAGTATCCCATCTTAATCTCCTATGCTTAATACTATTGAGTTTATTTTAGCAAAGGGGAGTGAAATTTCCTACCTTTGTTTTCCAAGAGAGATTAACCGAGTTTCTTCTATATATATGAATCCATCATGGACAAGTTAAGAAGATAATGATATATTTTTCTTAACAAAATAAGTGGTCGGATTTAATGATGATAAGGGTTGAGAACCTTAACGAACAAATGCTGAAAATGATGA
Source organism: Peribacillus frigoritolerans (assembly GCF_040250305.1). Lineage (NCBI taxonomy): Bacteria > Bacillati > Bacillota > Bacilli > Caryophanales > Bacillaceae > Peribacillus > Peribacillus frigoritolerans. The sequence continues at coordinate 2,096,081 of NZ_CP158190.1, forward strand.
TGATGCAAATGGGTATGAAACCATCCCAAAAGAAAATTAATCAAATGATGAGCGCCATGAATAAACAACAAACAAAATAAGTTAGCATGAATCCTTGATATATCAATGTTCTTGGAAGATTGGATGCAAAATTTTATATAATATCGAAATGGTTGATCCATTTAGACTGAATCCTTCCACCGATTTTATATAAAATTTTGGTTTATCTTTCATTTTTGTTTCTTAAGCCACTTTTTCTGAATGAATGATTCAGTAAAGGTGGTTTTTGTTTTGGAATTGATAGATATAATTGAAGAGTATGATTATCATTGTTTAGCAAAAGGATTTACGAAGAAAACGATGATTAACAAGCGACAAGAGCTTAAACAAATGAGGATCCTTTAAGCAGCTTTTTGTGAGCTTTTGGCCTTTCAACTCACCTCATTGGATTTCCTGTTATATATTCCTCTTTTACACAACAATTTAAAAAAACTGAACCATCTTATGCATCGATATAATACTTGCAGCTTGTAAACCAGCCTTTTGTTTACTCCTAATATAAGCTTTTAAATCAAAGAGATACCATTATGATTGTCAAAGGGAAAGGAATAAGGAGAGGATAGTATTCATCAGTCCGGCTCTTAAAAAGGTACTGATCAAGTATGAAAGATATAGAAAGGAATATATCATGGATAAGGAAATAAAAGAAGATTGTTATTTCCTTAAAATTAGCACATGCAGATAAGCTGGATGAAATGTTGACTTATATCCTAAGCAAGAAGATGGTGAATTATTAATGACCATCAATAGGCTGTTACTAGAAATGAAGATGATCAATGAAAACTTTACATATGGTAATTACAATCAGAATAAGGTCAGTAACTAAATGGATATTAAAGAAGCTTATATAGAAGAATTTTTCAACCTTACAAAACGTACATTCGTTAGACAGACTTGAACGTAAAATTATGATTTATTGGAATAAAGTTAAGACAGTGTGTATTGGAAAAGGTGATGTAACAGAAGAACTAGGCTAACTACCAAGGATGAAATTCAATTAATCATGCAAGTTGAAGATGAGGTAATGATTGAATTAGGTTGTGAGGATAAGCAGGATATAGTTAAGAAGGAAATGTGGAAATACAATAAGAAAGAAGTCAATAAGATTCTAACAGAGAAAGCTAACATTATTAGGAATGTAGGTAAACTTACACGAAATAGCCAATAAAGTTGTTTTCTAGCTCACTTTCCAAGTGCAGGAAAGTTCCTTGGATCAGAACGCTATGAAAAAAGATAATTTGCGTCCAAACTTCAACCTGGATTCCTATAGTGTAGAACTATTAGAAAGAGAAGATTTAGTATTGAAGGCATCCGAGTAATCGGGTGTTTTGTATTTGGATGAACTTTATACATAGAAAAAGCACTTAACCTAAATGGTCGAGTGCTTTTTGAGTCTTATTTAATACTTCTTTATTCTTATTAATGAAAACTTTATTTCTTAATATCATTTCTTTATTATTAAGCTCATCAATCAGTTCGGTAGTATTGTCCAGTTTCTCTAGAAGTGAGACTATTGATGGCATTGCTAATAATTCATGGAAAGCTATGTTTGTTTTAGTAGATAAGATTTTTAGCTCAGTAAGTTGACGAGGAGATAAAAAAGACTCAAATGGTTGCCTTTCATTTATTTCCATGATTGTACCCTCCATATGATGATGAATTATTAAATTGTAATTTAATTATAAAATAGATAAGTTCAATAAATGTATTAATCATGTAAAGATTCGATGAATTGCAGAATAAAGGAGGGATTTGAGTAATTGGGTGTTTTTTTATTTTTGCGAAAATACATAGTCGAAAGTATCACTTTCCCTAAGATACCGTATGGGAAAGATGATCAAATTGAATTAAATGCTAAATCCATAAACTAAGAGATAAGCTGAGAGAGATACCAAAACCATTCAACCCTAGGTCAAGTTACGATGCTCCTAAGATTTATAGAAACCTCAGTGAGAAAATGTTACTGAACTATTATTCGAATAAAACTTTATTTACCATGAAATATATGGTTATGGTAGTTTTATATAGTGGTAAATTTAGACAGGGGAGATGTTAATGTATTATGGGTTTTAAAAAAGGTATGATTTCCATTATTTCTTTTGTTTTATTTGTAGGTATTGTATTTTCACCGATTTCTATCCAAACAAATCAATCGTCGGCATATGCTGCTATTGTTGAAGAAAATGATGAAATTAAGTTAAACTTAGATTATGCTAAAGAAAATGGTCTATCGACTGCTGAAGTTAACAATCTCCAACAGGCACTTATTGGAATTTCTTCAGATGATTTAAAAGAAATTGAAAGCGCAACAGCATCATTAGAGAAAGAAATACTTAAACAAGACGATTTTATTCAAATAAACGAACTATCAGCGTCAGCTATAGGTAGACATTCTCCACCGCCTTCAGGTTTCGAAAAGGCTTTAAAACTTGTATTTGGGGCTGTTGTTGGGATGACTGTTGCTACTTTAATAGTTCAAGACTTGTATAAATTAGGAGCTTATTCTGCTTGCCACAAATGGGGTAAAAAGAAACCTAAAGTTAAAAAGGCATGTAAAGCACTAGGATACTGGTAAAATATCCGAAACTAAGGGGGAAACACATTGTTTGACATACCTGACTTTTCGAGAATAAAAATGCTGAAATTATCGTTACATTCTTTGCTTTTATGCATTTTATTAAGCTTAGTTAGTTTAATTATCAACGATGTTTTTTCAATTATCGTTGATAAAAGAATTAATTTAAATTTATTTTTTATTCCAATAATCATGGTTTTTTGGGTTTTGATAGCAGTTAAAAAACCAACATACCAAAAATGATTTCTGGATAGGAGTCTGGGCACAATGCTCAGACTTTTTATATTTGTCTAAATAAGGGAGTGTTAACCGTGAATCAATTCATGCATGACATGACCCGTATGACAGAAAGAGAGTCTAATTGAGTATTGGTGGTTATGGTTAATATAATTACTATTACAGCAATGTACGGATCGATAGTTAAGTGTAAGTAGGACTAAGAAGTTAAGGACATGATGAGTATGCAACTACTTAAGCTATGCAGTAAGAGTGGAGAACTAATGACTCAAGGTAATGGTGCTATGTGTGATGAGTGTAAGGATAAGGGGAAGGGTCGAATTTAAAAGGGGATATTTAAAATGACAACTCAAACAATTGAAATCAAAAAAATATTCGTATCAGTCGATAATGCTGCACAGTGGATTGTGTTAGAAGAAGAAATGCAAGCAGGGTTCAATTATCGACTTGCTTCAATTGAAGACCTTCATGATTACGTAGCTGGCACAGGTGAGATATTTACATACAACGTTGAAACTGCAGAAGGTGTTGCTAAATGGCATACTGAAGAATTTCACGAAGAGTCTCCAATGGATTACATCTGTAAATATCGGGTGATTAACTAATTAATAACAGATACCTTCCTTTTATTATAAGAGAAGAAAGATAAACCTAAAACTAGTAGTAGGAATAAAAAGTTATAGACAAAATTCAATTTAAAGGTATATTTTTCTCAACAGAAGAAGTGAGCCTAAAGGGAACAAAAAATGTATCAGGGTTTTTCATGATGATGATGCAAATGGGTATGAAACCATCCCAAAAGAAAATTAATCAAATGATGAGCGCCATGAATAAACAACAAACAAAATAAGTTAGCAATTATAAGATAAGCAATTCATAACTACCTTGAAGAGTGAATCTTTCATCATAAATTTTCCTTGTTTTTGCTTTATCTTTCGTTACTAATCCGAAACTTCTTTCTCTGGTGGGAACTAAATCAGAGAGAGGGGTTTTTTGTGTTGGTAGGGGATAAGCAAGAGGGCAATCAGGGAGCATGAAAGGTTTCATATAGAGGAAATCTAGTTCATGAGACTTTCAAAACACAGGATTCATCAAATTCAGAAACTTACTATATTTCATGTATGGTTTCTGAATTTGAGTGCCTGCCCATTCAATTTTACATATAATACTTACGGTTTTAAGACGACTTTAATGCATCCGTCTGTCCTTGTATCGAATACTTGGTAACCATGTTTAGCTTGATCCAATGGTAGTACGTGGGTTACGACATCGCCGGGATCCACTTTTCCTTCGGATATGAGTTTATAGAGATATGGCATATAAGGAATAACAGGAGCTTGTCCGGTCTTAATATCCACGTTTCTTTGAAAAATATCTCCTAGCGGAAATCCGTTATAACGCCCACCGTAAACACCGGTAATTTGAATGGTTCCTGCTTTACGTACGGCTTGGGAAGCAATTACAAGACCACCCATGGCACCTCCGTGTAACTTAAGGCCTGTTGCAAGATATTCCATAGGCGTCATTTTACCGCTCATGCCCGAACAATCAATTACGATATCAGCTCCGCCTTTAGTTATTTCTTTGAGATATTCGCCAACGTTTTCATATTGTTCAAAATTAACCGTTTCAACTTTATTTGTCCTTTTTGCATGTTCTAAGCGATAGTTGAGATAATCGACGGCTATGACCCTTTTCGCTCCTTTAAACCAAGCGAATTTTTGAGCGAGTAATCCAACGGGACCACAGCCCAAAATGATGACTGTATCACCAGGTTTAACTCCTGCATGGTCTACACTCCAAAATGCAGTTGAAGCGGCATCGGCGAGTAATACCAATTTCTCATCTTCGACCTCACAGTCTTCTGGAATCTTAAAGGGAGTGAAATTCCCATAAGGAACCCGCATGTATTCCGCTTGTCCACCCGCATACCCACCTGTTGTTTCTGAATATCCAAAAAAGCCTCCCATTTCCCCATGAGGATTTGAATTATCGCACTGACTTGTAAGATCGTTGTCGCAATACCAGCAGCTTCCACAACTAACATTAAATGGGATGATTACACGATCTCCCTTTTTCAATTTATTTACACCCGGACCAACTTCCTCGACAACCCCCATTGGCTCATGGCCAATAACATAATCCGTTGGCATATTAGGAATCATTTGATGAATCAAGTGCAAATCCGAACCGCAAATGGCTGAAGTTGTAATTTTTACGATAATATCATCTGAATTTTTGATATGGGGATCCTTAACCTCTTTAACCTGCACGTTTTTACTGCCCTGGTAAGTTACGGCTTTCATAAAATTTCCTCCTCTATTTATTCGGCGTCGCAAACATACCGAGTCTATCTGTATCGTTAGGAAATAACTTCATCCCAGCGATGCTGACTGCCATATCAGCTGATTTCAGATCCAATTCAACTTGCTTTCCAACATCATTTGGATAGAGCCAGCCTTTACTTATCATTAAATCGGTTATTGCTGCATGTAAATCAATGGATTGCTCCATTTGCCGGTATAATGCTTTTCGCAATTCTGGACTTGCTGTTTCTGACAAAGCGATACCATACGTATGAATACCGCTTTTGACCGTCAGTAGGAAATCCAGGGCAAAAGAGGAATCTGCCATTTCAGGCATATGTTCAGCACCTTGGGGATCTAAAAAGTCCATTTCCATTAAAGCTCACCTCATTGTTTATAGTTTGTTTGGGCACCTTCGTAAAAAGTCTTTAGTTCATTAATGGCTACTATGGATTGTTGTACGTCCTTTTCCATTAATGCTTTCAAATCATTATCAAAACAAATTCCTTGCATCAATTTGGATTTCATTAAGCATATTGTTTTAAAATTTATTATTTCATGCGTCTCCATGGTCTCGTGAAATGCGAGCTTTTCATTTTCCATTCACTCACCTCCTAAGTCTAGGTAACAAAAGTAATTTTCCCTATTCAACACTCAGGTATACAGAGGACTATATGTTGTTTTCCAATTGGTTTTAACCTTCTAAAAAAATGAAAAGGAATGAATAAGAGCTTTTGAACAACGAAAGATAAGTAAGTGATTGTTACTGAAAGGAGAGATACTTCTAGTGGAAAAGTTGGGACTGCATGAAACGTTAGAACTGCATGAAATATTGAATTTCAAAAGCCTTTGTCTATCAAAAGCTTCTACAATGAATGGGTTAGTCCAAGATACGGAATTAAAAAACATTCTTTTACAAGACATGAGCAACGGAAGAGAGCATATTCAAAAATTACAGGAAATCCTGGTAAACCAAGGCGAGGGAAGACAATGACTAACTTTTTGCAAAATATGGCGGGGATGGGTGGTATGACCGATCAGGTGATTGCTACTGACTTTCTGAATTCTGCCAAATCAGGAATAAGGAATACGGCTTTCGCCATAACAGAAACAGCTTCACCTGAATTGAGGGCTGCATTACGGGAACAGCTTAGGGTTGCTGTAGAAACACACGGGGTCATTAGTGATTATATGATCTCGAAAGGTTATTATCATCCCGGGGATATCAGTGAACAATCACAAGTGAATATAAGAGCGGCAAATACTGCAATTACCCTTTCGCAACAATAAGTAGTAACCAATTGTTGAAGATGGTCAATGAAGCCTCCTATCCTAAGTGGATAGGGGGAATTTCAATGCAATGAAAAAGTAATCAACAAAGTTTAGGACTCGGTTGAGTTTTTTGAGTTGACTTTATCAACTGTAAACATTAAAATTACAGTAATCTCCTTGAGGAGGATGCGAAAAGTGAATAGTGATTTTACAATAGCTGTGCATAGTTTGGTCTATTTAGCTTATCTACCAGATCATATGGCAAGCAGTGAGTCTATCGCAGAAAACGTTTGTACAAACTCGGCAAGGATTCGGAAAATGATGAGCTGCTTAAGAAAAAAGGGATTTGTTAAAACGAAAGAAGGTGTGGGCGGAGGCTATATTCTAGACTGTAATCCTGAAGAGGTAAGTTTGGCAGATATTTATATAACGGTCTCACATGGAACCTTGAAACCGAAATGGTGTACAGGTGATCCGGAGAAAAAATGTGTCATATCCTCCAATACCCAGGTAGTCATGGATCAAATATTCGATGAAGCAGAATTGTATTTTGAAAAATATTTGGAAGATATAACTCTCAGCACTTTTTTGGAAAAAATTAAACAATGTCCGTGATATTGATTTAGTTTTTTCTTTGCACAAAATGTATATTTTATTAATACAGTTAATAACTATAGTTTTAATATTAAATGAACATAAAAGGGGTGTTAAGGAAATGGTTGAAAACAATCTGTTCAAAAATGGGGATTGGGTACAGGGAAAATCAAGAGATGGAGAACTTATCCATGGTTTCGTTGAAAACGTGAGCGATAATCGTGAAATTGTTAAAGTGAATGTGGTGGAAAGTGACAATGAAAAAGCGGTTGGAAAATCGATTTGGATTCCAAGTAGATGGACTGAAAAGCTGCCGGATCTAGAAATCAGTAACGAAACACATCTTTTGGCTTTAATTGATTTGGCTTTACTTTCTAAAGATGAAACATGGTTCATGGAGTTATCCGGTAAATTGGAATCCATCAAAATCCATCCTAAAATGAATGCCAGGAAATCAGAGGCTTTTATCCCGGGAAATAGAATCGCAAATTTTGATTTAAAATAGATGGTGAGTAAAGACCATAAATATTTCGGATAATACAAGGAGGAAATGATCATGACAATAGAACATGTTACAGATGATAATTTTGCTAGTGAAATCAAGGAAGGTTTAGTATTGGTTGATTTTTGGGCACCGTGGTGCGGTCCGTGCAAAATGATTGCCCCAGTTCTTAATGAAATCGATGAGGAAATGGGTGATAAGGTTAAGATCGTAAAACTTAATGTGGATGAAAATTCAAATACGACAAGCGAATATGGAGTGATGGGAATTCCAGCGCTTATTCTATTCAAAGATGGAGAAAAGGCAGATCAAGCTATTGGCTTCCAGCCAAAAGAAGCCATTTCGGCATTAATCGAAAAGTATGCATGATATTTAAATTAGTTTGCGGATTTGATTTGATTTGATTTGATTTATTATACAAACCGGTGGGTTACAAAATGGAGGATTACTAAATGAATTCTAAATATACACCATTATTTGAATCGTTCAATTTAGGAAAGGGAATAGAATTGAAAAATCGATTGGTGATGGCGCCTATGACAAATTTCTCTTCTAATTCTGACGGTACCGTTACCGACGCAGAAGTTAATTATTATGAACGCCGGTCAAGCGGTGTCGGCATGGTTATAACGGCATGTACTTACGTGACGGCTAATGGCAAAGGTTTTCACGGGGAATTTGGCGGAGATCAGGATGAATTGATACCTAGTCTAAGTCGTTTGGCATCAGCGATTAAAGCGAAAGGGGCAAAGGCAATTCTCCAGATTTTTCATGGCGGCCGAGAGGTTCCACCGGAATTAGTAGATGGCGATGTTGTCAGTGCAAGCAATATACCGTCGGAAGGCGAAGGGAAGGCAGTTCCGCGTCCACTTTCTGAAAAGGAAATAGAATCGATCATTCTCGACTTTGGTGAAACCACCCGACGTGCCATTGAAGCGGGATTTGACGGAGTGGAAATTCACGGTGCTAATGGTTACTTGCTTCAGCAATTCTTTTCGCCTCATTCAAACCATCGTGAAGACAAGTGGGGCGGTTCTCTTGAAAAGCGCCTGACTTTTCCATTAGCGGTTGTGGATGAAGTGAAAAAGGCTGTTGCTGAACATGCCAAGGATCACTTCATCGTAGGATATCGTTTTTCACCGGAGGAGCCGGAAACACCAGGAATCACCATGGATGATACTCTAGCATTAATTGATGGACTTGTAACAAAGGATTTGGATTATCTTCATGTTTCATTAATGGATTTCTGGTCGAAAGCAAGACGGGGAGCCGACCTTGACCGACCTCGGATAGAAATTATAAAAGAACGTATCGGAGATCAAGTTCCCGTCATTGGAGTTGGTTCCATCTATACAGCGGATGATGCGATCAAAGCACTGCAATCCGGGATTCCGTTAATTGCATTAGGCCGTGAAATCATAATCGATCCTGAATGGGTACAAAAAGTGGAACAAGGCAGGGAAGCAGATATCGTGACAAAAATAAACAAAGATAATCAGCTGCAACTTGATATTCCAGATCCATTATGGCAAGCAATCATCCACTCTCCAGGATGGTTTCCAGGGGTAGAATAAAGTAAAAAATAAAAAATGCATTATACTTCAAAAAACCCCGGATAAGGAACACATATAAAAGTGTTCCTTATCCGGGGTTTTTAATGTTTATGGAAGGGGAGTGGTTTTCAAGTTGAATCCTTAAGAATGAATAACTATTTCTAAGCTGTTTCGGAAAATAAAAAAGGGAAAGACTTTCGAATTTTTATTAATCAGCAATTAAGTCTCACCGGCAGATACATTCGGAAATTTTGTGAGGATAGGGGCTATCTTTACGGAACACGTGAATAAGGTTAGGAAGGACGTTAGGTAACACCAGAAGAGCAACCATTAATTAATGGCTGCTCTTCTGGTGTTACCTTCTTTTTAACTGAATAGCTAATATCAAAGATATTTGCAGAGAAATGATAAGTAAAAGAGACAACATATAATCACTATCTAAAGATGCATTATAGCTAAAGATAAAAAATAAGATCACTGATATTATTAGAATGAAAATGAAATTAATAATGATTTGCCTCATGGTCCCCCCCCATTTTTAAAGTTGTTGCAGCAATTGATGCAAAAGTGCTGATTTGCCCTGGTTTAGTAACTTCTAAGTCATATATAACCATAAATTCCGATCCAGAATCTATAACTTTAGCCTCCTCTTCAATTAATCGTCTTGAAACTTCAACAGGTAAATCCTCGGATTCTTCTTGAGTATTGCCGACTTCATTTACAAGATAATTCAACTCTTCTGGTGTCAGTCTTTCTTCGCTAAGGCTTGTACCATTTTCCTCGGCAAATCCTGTTGCAGCAAGACTAAAAGAAAATAAAAATACTGTCACAAAAGATAAAATCCTCATTTATTTTTCCCCCTTTTTCATTGATCTTTTTATTACTGTATTTTTCTGTTTTCAAGTGCTAAGGAATATTCATCGAAGTAAGGTTTATGAAAGAGTAAATGATTATGTCATCACTCGGGGATTTATATTGTTTATCTAGGTATGATCTTTTTTTACTAGAGTCTATATATCGATCGTTTGTTTACTGAAAGCCATAGGAACAAAATAAAGTACCATTGATTTCTATTATCTTCAGTCAGGATGGGATAGGAGCACTTTAACTGTCTCTGAGGGAATATATAACTTAGTTCTATAAAAAAATAGCGTTTCTTTTGATTCATTGAGGACACACCGGAGATAAAAAAACATGAGGTTATGATCATTCTTATTATTACTGTACTCTATTATTCTTGATTATGAGTCTTAGTTTTTAGACATGATATTTCAAATTAGGAACTATTGTTTTCAATCCAAAATTTTCTTATGTAAGAACATAAAGAATAGGATTCGATGGTACTCTATAATTCAATGGCATTATTCCAATATTGAAACCATCTTATTTAAATATGGGACAACCTATGTTCCAATTTCCTCAACACTGTAATCGAAGTATCCATTATTCGAGTTATAAGCTTTGATAACCGATAGAAAAATTTCTGGACAAGGGGGAAAAAGAAAAAACACGGAGTGGATTAAACCAACTCCGTGTTACCCGTAATGTAGGGATTTAGCAAACCCAAGCGATTTCCTTAAAATAGAAAGGAATCAAGTGAGTATGGGCCAGCTCCCGTTAACGCTATGCCAATCGCCACTGCAAGGATGGCAAGATTATATTCATAACCGTTTTGAGTTGCCCAGTAACCATTTGGTCCATGGACTTTAACGATCGCAACGAGCATAGTAAGTGCAATTAATATACCTGCAAAGGGTGTAAAGAGACCTAAAGCAAATAAAGCTCCGCCAATAAGTTCTGATAGACCAGCAAATAGGGCCATGGTAACTCCTGGCTTCATGCCAATCGAATCAAACCAGCCTCCTGTACCTTTCAAGCCATGACCGCCAAACCAACCAAATAATTTTTGAGCCCCATGACCAACAAACGATAAACCGATTACTACCCGTATAACTAATAAGCCTATACCAATCATTTATGATTCCTCCTGGAATTTATTTTGAATTTAGATATCTTTAATTCGAGATTTATACTTAAAAAATAAGGGGTGTTATCTCGAATTAATTTATCTTTAATTAAAGATAATATTATTTTAGTGATTTGTCAAACATAATTTTATCTCTAATGCTTATTTCAATAGGGAGGGTTTTGGAAAACAGGTGAGCTTAGCCTGGAGCAGAACAATAAACCACTTTACTCATGCGTTTTACGCGTTAATCGTGAGTTTCGCACTTTTACTCGTCAAATTTGCTGATTTACTCGTGAGTTCTACGCAATTACTCGTATATTACTCAATTTTACTCATGAACAGTATATGAAATTCAATTTCAATTTTATTGTAGGTGCCGACCTGGAATTAAGGAATCGTTTAGGAACAGGCCGCTCATTTAAATAATGAACATTTGCAATATGATTGGTGTCCCTTTTATTGGGATATCAATCGTATTCAATTTAAGTTTTCCTTTTTCAACGGTGTAATTATCGTGGGGCTGCAATACGCCATTTATGAATAAATTCATATAGGATACTTTTGATGGATCCAGTATTACCTGATTTTCTATGTCAGTTATTCCGTCTTTTTCTTCATAAATCCGTTGGCAGCCATTTGCAATAGCATAAAATTCATAAGAAATGATTCTTTTTGGGATTCTCGTGCGAACTTCGTTGGGAGAGCACATAGGGAAAAACAACAAAGGTCTCGGGATTTCTGGATCCTCTTTAATGAATCGGCAATATTTACTGTTCATTTCTAAAACTCTCCCCTTTTCTTATCTCCTATACATTTTATAAAAAGTAAGGATTATCGTGAGGACCATTTTTGAAAATTGTCTATACAATTCCTTTCGCAAAGTCATAGCATGGAGAGAAGAGAGGTGAATATTTTGCCGTTAAAAATAATGAAGTTAGCGATTGCGGCTACCTCGGTGATTAATGTGAATCCACTGATCACGCGATTATTTTATGAGGCGACTGCCACATCGACTGGTCCAACCACGCTTTCAATTGATCCAGCAAGTTTTTTCTCGGATACTGGTGATCCTGCGACTGTACTGCCTGCATTAAGTGCGGAAAACAGTTCATATGAGGTGTTTATTAATGGGGTGCTGCAAATGGAGGATTTAACAACATACACACCAGGTGCCACTGGGGTAGGAAGTCTTGTGATCACTGTTCCGGACGGTTCTTCCATCTTAGCTGGATCTCCTATTGTTCTTGTTGTGACAAACTATGCACCGACATCCGATGTTGATATTGCAACATGATTTCTATGCATTATTTTAAATGAAAAAACAGGAAAACAGGCAGTGCCCATAGCGCTTGCCTGTTTTTTAATATAGCAAAGGATATGCCTATGTATTCAAATTGAGAAAGAATGTAAAAAGGGGAGATTGACAGCAAAATAAATCATATAATAACATATGTGGTTATCAATGGGAGAGGTACTGGGTTAAAAATTTGTACCGGTTTTATAAAAAAGTTCATTATATTTATTTAATAATTGATCAAGTTGCTGGCTGTATTCAACGGCAACATGTGAGTTTAAACCATCTTTAGCGACAATCTTTATAAGTTCATTTCTCTTCAATTCAATCTGTTCGAGAAATTCATTCTTTTTAGCCATTATATTTCCTTTCTGGCCCCAACATATTTTCATGGTACCATTAATTTATGTGTTCGTTGTAAAATCTGTATGAATATAACAATTATATCGGCTTGGACTAATGAATTCAAATAAGTTATCTTATGGAAAATTAAACCGTCGCCCCATTCTGTTTTTAGGCAATTGGCTGTCATGAAATATTCACAGTTCCATAAATGTATTTTTTTATCTTATTTGTTACAATGTTTATAGGTTGACATACATAGGAGTGAGCTTATTTGAATGATATTAATATGTTTTTAGCATTTGGGGCGGGATTCCTGAGTTTTATTTCGCCATGCTGCTTACCGCTATATCCGGCCTTTTTATCTTATATCACTGGTATGAGTGTAGGTGAAATCAAATCCGAGAACGCCATGCTCCAAAGAAGAAGCATGCTGCATACCTTATTCTTCCTGCTTGGGTTTTCTCTGGTTTTTATTGCAATAGGTTTTAGCACATCATACCTAGGTTCTTTCTTCTCGGATTACAAAGAATTAATTCGTCAGATTGGCGCCATCCTGATTATCATTTTTGGTTTATTCATTGTAGGAATCTTTCAGCCGAGATCTTTGATGAAAGACAGCCGCTTTGAATTCAAGAACCGACCTAGCGGATATATAGGTTCCATTCTTATCGGACTTGCCTTTGCCGCTGGATGGACCCCTTGTGCAGGTCCGTTGTTAGGCGCTGTCATTTCACTGGGTGCAACTAATCCTAGTGCTGCCATGAGCTATATGACTGCCTATATTTTAGGATTTGCCATACCGTTTTTCATATTATCCTTCTTTGTCGGAAAATTGAAATGGATCAAAAAGTACAGCCAATACATCATGAAGATTGGCGGATATTTAATGATTATAATGGGGGTGATTTTGTTTTTTGATTGGATGACCAAAATAATTGCAGTCCTGTCTAGACTATTCGGTGGCTTTACGGGTTTTTAGTCCATAATAAGTTATTTTTTCAATAATCTAGTTGATTTCCTGCTATTAGGACTGATGGTGTCAATTTCGTTGATTTTGGGTCTAATGTCAGTCACTAAGCTGTCGGTATATCAAAATTAAATCCTGACCTAAGAAATTAAGAAGGAATTTCAGGCCGCAAAGGGTATAATATGCTCTCTGCTATAGGTGGTCAGCAAAAATATGGTTATCGAAGGCTATAGAAGCCGTGGTGCAAGATTTTATCTTCAAGCCTTTTGACGAGGGCGGGGCATTGGAAGCATCAAAAGGGAGCTTATTTAAGAACACCTCCTTGTTTATCTCAAATAGGTAATATATACTTTGTTTATAAATTGAAGTCATATATAATTTTTAATGGTACTTACCTATTTTTAGTTTAAAGGGATGGTTAATAGATGATATATATATCAACAGGTATAGCGATTGTGATGGCTATAGGTGTTTTCATATTACGTATGAAGGAAACGAAAAAACCAGTGAATGAAAAGAAAATCATCTTACCGCCGCTGTTTATGAGTACGGGTGCTTTAATGTTTATTTTCCCGATGTTCCGTGTTACTCGATACGAATTGCTGGAGGCTATTGTTGCAGGGATGTTATTTTCCATCTTATTGATTAAAACATCTAAATTTGAAGTAAGAGATGAAAAAATTTATATTCTGCGCTCTAAAGCGTTCATATTTATATTGATTGGGCTCATGGTGATTCGACTGGTGGCAAAACTGATGCTAGGGAGCACGATAGAAATCGGTGTATTGAGCGGAATGTTTTTCTTACTTGCTTTCGCGATGATCGTTCCGTGGAGAATTGCCATGCTTTACCAATATAAAAAAGTTAAAGCAGCCAGTTTCGGCGGAAGCAGTATGGTGTGATAATCTAAAAAACCTGAGTCGATATTCATGATGACTCGGGTTTTTCATTTGCCTGGAAACTTTTCATGAGTAAAAAAATATGCAAAAACCTAGTAATTTCATCCGGATTATATTATATTAGTATTATTATTTTATTTAAGGAGGAAACGGTACATGTTACAAATGATTGTGTTTGGGATTATTTGTGGTTTACTGCTGGGATTTGTGCTTCAAAGAGGCCGTTTCTGTGTTGTTGGTGCATATCGTGATTTGATTTTAGCTAAAGATGGACGGATGTTTTTGGCTACTTTTGTTGTAATAGCAATACAAAGTATTGGTGTTTATGCATTGAATGATACAGGAGTCATTCAGTTTGGAAATGATGGTTTTCCATGGTTGGGAACAATTGTGGGTGGCTTTATTTTTGGTATTGGTATGGTTCTGGCAGGGGGTTGTGCCACTGGAACATGGTATCGTGCCGGAGAGGGCATGATCGGAAGTTGGGTTGCCCTTTTTGGATATATGCTAGGGGCAGCAATGACGAAATATGGTGTATGGAAAGTGGCAGGGGATAATCTGTTATCTTATCGTACAAATGATACGTATATTCATGAAACGTTAAATGTTTCGCCTTGGGTGCTTGTGATTATTGTGACACTCTTGGTTGGCATATTGGTGATTCGTGAATTGAGAAAGCCGAAACTGCCAATTTTTAAAATGAAACCGAAAAAAACGGGATTGGCCCACATCTTATTCGAGAAACGTTGGCATCCTTTTGTTACAGCATTATTGGTGGGCCTTATTGCAATCATGGCATGGCCGCTAAGTGCAATGACAGGCCGAATGTTCGGACTTGGAATTACAGCGCCTTCCGCGAACATTTTAACTTTCCTTATAACCGGAGATGATGCGTTAATCGATTGGGGTACGTTTTTAGTATTGGGCATTTTCCTTGGTGCTTTCATTGCAGCCAAAGGGAGCGGGGAATTCCGTTGGCGTTTGCCTGATATGAAAACGTTACGTAACAATGCAATTGGCGGTGTAACCATGGGATTCGGCGCAAGTGTTGCCGGGGGATGCACAATCGGAAATGGTCTGGTGAACTCGGCGCTATTTGCTTGGCAAGGTTGGATCGCAATTGTCTTTTTCCTGCTGGGTACATGGTTAGCAACTTATTTCACGATTATCCGTAAGCAAAAGCAGACAGCAGCTGCATCCAAAGCGGCTTAAGAGACGAGCCGAAAATTTTTGATCAAGGAGTGGAATATAAATGGCAAAGGTATTGGAAACGACTGGGATGGTATGTCCATTCCCTTTAGTGGAAGCAAAAGAAGCGATAGTGGACATGGCAAAAGGAGAGGAATTGATCATTAATTTCGATTGCACACAAGCAACGGAGAGCATTCCGCGTTGGGCTGCTACTGAAGGTCATGAAATCACGGAGTTTGAGCAAATCGATGACGCTAAATGGCGAATAATCGTGAAAAAGGGAAAGTAAATTGATTGGAAAAAAACGTGCTCGGGTTTCCTGTGCACGTTTTTCTATTTTACAAGGTTGAATGATTGGCGCTGGAAGCTCCCAGTGATAACATGGCTTTAACCACTTTTTTTAAGGAGATGTTGATAATGGTAGACGAGGTCATTTTAAACGATGTTCCAATTCATGTTACTGATTTTCATGCTGAAAATGTAAAGGATTCTGAAGGTAAGGAAATGAGGAAAATCAGTTTCAATTTCAAGGTTACACATAATGAATATCATGATATTACAACACTGCTTTATCAAATGGTATTTGATATAAAGATACCACAGTCAAACGAGGAGTTTAGAGCAGAGATCTTTAACTATGCAACTTCGGTAACGAATCTATATGAAGAAAATGCGGTGGGGGATTTTTCGCTTGTCTTGCTGGAAGTGAACGGTCCAGAATGATTGCATTGCCAGTCTTGTAAAGATATGGGTTACTGTCTATAATAATAGTGACGATCATTCTATACATATGAGGTGGTACTTTGCTTAGCGGATGGTTTTTATGGTTTATTCTATTTTGGGTAGCCCTGTTAATTATATTGATGAGCATAGGTGGCTTTTTCATGTTTCGAAAGTTCCTGAAAAGATTTCCCAAAGAAGATGGGAAATCCGATATGGATTGGGAAGAATACTATTTGGAGCAAACAAAGCACTTATGGTCAAAGCAGCAAAAGGAATTACTAGAAGATTTAGTGAGCCCTGTGCCAGAACTTTTTCGTGATGTTGCACGTCATAAAATCGCAGGGAAAATCGGAGAGTTGGCGTTAAAGGAAAAAGCGGGCGATATTACGGAAGATTTAGTAATACGCGGCTATATCATTGCCACACCAAAACGTGACCATAAATTTTTACAAAAAAAATTAGCTGAAAGAAAGGTGAATATGGGTCCATATGAACACTTATTCAGCTAATGATGAAAAAAGCAGACTCTTTTGGAGTTTGCTTTTTTTATTCTGAATAATTCAAAAGAATGGTGCGGTGTGGTAAAAATTAGAACGTCTGTACCCAAACCATGCTATTCGTAAAATTTTTGATATAATAATAGTAAGTAAAAATTAGGACGGAGTGAAACTATGAAATTTATCCATACGGCTGATTGGCATTTAGGGAAAATCGTTCACGGGGTACATATGACAGATGACCAAAGGCATGCGCTCTTGCAATTCATAGAAATTGTCGAAGAGGAAAAACCGGATGCGGTTGTGATCGCCGGTGATCTTTATGATCGTTCCGTTCCGCCGACTGAAGCGGTGGAGCTTCTTGATGAAATCCTTTATACGATTAATGTGAAAATGAATACACCGATCGTTGCGATATCGGGAAACCATGATTCTGCGGAAAGGCTTGCATTCGGTTCATCATGGTATCGTCATAGTCAGTTATACATTCATGGGAAATTGACAAAAACATGTGAGCCGGTTCGCATCAAAGGCGTGAACTTTTATTGTGTTCCATATGCAGAACCCGGGACGGTTCGCCATCTTTTTGAAGATGATAGTATCCATTCCCATCAAGAAGCGATGAAGCGGATAACCGGAACGATTGCTGAGAATTTCAATAAGGATGAGCCAAATGTCTTCGTAGGACATGCTTTTGTATTAGGCGGAAAAACGAGCGATTCGGAAAGGGTCTTGTCGGTAGGTGGTTCTGGCTGTGTTTCATCCGACTTATTCGATGCGTTTGATTATACGGCACTTGGGCATTTACATAGTCCAGACGCGATACGTCATCCTAAGGTGTTTTACTCTGGATCACTATTAAAATATTCTTTTTCCGAGGCCAAGCAGAATAAGTCGCTTTCCATCGTCGATATGCAAGAAGATGGAAGCTTTGATATACGCTATCGTTCTTTGGCACCCAAGTTCGATATGAGGGAAATATCCGGATCGATGGAAGAGTTGCTTGATCCCGATTTTTATCAATCGCAAAAAAGGGATGACTATTTAAAAATAACACTAAATGATGAAGGGGCACTCATCGATCCCATTAATCGCTTGCGCCAGATTTATCCGAACGTACTACATCTAGAACGTAAATGGGATTTGACCGACCTTAGGAGAAAAAATTCCTTCTCTTCAGTAAAAGATGAACGGAAATCGGAATTGGACCTGTTCGAGACGTTTTATCAAGAAATGACAGATCGGGCCTTTGATTCCAAAAAGCAGGATTTGATGGTTTCGGTAATTGAAGCTGTTAAGAAAGAGGAGGCTTTGAAATGAGACCGGATATTTTAACGATGCAGGCATTCGGACCATATGCAGGAAGGGAAACCATTGATTTTAATTCCCTTGGAGAACGGACCATGTTTGTTATTTCTGGAAAGACAGGCGCAGGGAAAACAACGATATTTGATGGGATTAGTTTTGCGATATATGGTAAAGCCAGCGGTGAAGATCGTAGCGGGCAAGATTTGCGAAGTCAGTTTGCCGAAGATGATATGTTGACGGAAGTCTCATTACAATTTACCCTACGTGGAAAAACGTATTTGGTGACCCGGTCGCCGCAGCAGGAACGCAAGAAAAAAGCAGGTGAAGGAACAACAACGGTTGGAGCAAAGGCTGAATTATATGAGATATTGGCCGAAGGAAAAAAATTGCTGGGTGCAAATGTGCGAGAAGTTGAAGAAAAAATAAAAGTGCTGATTGGACTTGATGCGAATCAATTCCGGCAAATCCTGATGATTCCTCAGAATGAATTCCGAAAACTGTTAACTTCCGACAGCAAGGATAAGGAACAGATCCTTCAGAAATTATTTCATACTGAACTTTATAAACGAATAGAAGAAAAATTAAAAGAAGAGGCTTCCATCCTAAGAAAGCAAAGTGAAAAAAGTGCTCAACGAAGAATTGAATTAATGAAAAGCATCCAGCCTGGCAATCATGAAGAATTGCAGGCGCAATTACAAGGGGAAGAGCCTAATGAACAGCAGGTCTTGCCCTTGTTACGGGAAGTCATTTTGCAAGCAACAGAAAAAAATGAGTATATAAATAAACAAATACAGGAAAAGCAAAAAGCTCGTGATCAAGTAAATCAAGAACTTTCAAAAGCTGTCGATTTATTGAATCGATTTTCGGAAAAAGAAACACTGCGAAAAGAAAAGGAGGCTCTTGAAGCAAAGCTGCCAGAAATGGAACTAGTGAAAGTCCAAATAAAAATGGCACACAAAGCGGCATCGCTTGAAAAGCAGGAACAATACTATTTGCGTATCGGCAAACAAGTACAAGATGCTAATGCCGAACTTCAAAAGTTAAGTGAGCAGTCCGAGAAGTTACGGGCTGAGCGCATTGAGAAGCAGGATTCCTATGATAAGGAAATGTTGAAGGAAAATGAAAGAGAGCAGGCAGTCCGAACTGTTCATCAGCTTGAGCAGGTAAAAGAGGCTGTCATGACTTTTGCAAGCTTGAAAGCACAGGTTACTTTAGACGAAAAAGAGTGGCAAACGAGTAAAAGACTTCGTGAAAAAACTGTTTCGGAACATTTGTCGATTGAAGCGGAAGCAGAGAAAGTCGCTCAAGAAAAAACAGAAGCGGAAAAAGCCGCTGTCCTTTATCGTGATCAGGAAATTGAAGCAGAAAGAAATAATTCATCGTTATCGAAAATTAAAAAGCTTCAAGAAGTTCTTAATGAAATCACTAATACGAAACGGGTTCTGGATGAAAAGAATAATCGGTTCCATGAGTTACAAAGAATACAAACTCAGGAGAAGGAAAAACTGGAAACCCTGAATCGAAACTGGCGATCAGGACAAGCGGGTATGCTTGCCTCCATGCTGCACTCTGGAGAAAATTGTCCTGTTTGCGGTTCGCAAAGTCATCCAAAACCTGCGCAAATGCATGAGCATATGCCGACAGATTTGGAAATGAAAGAGCAAGAAAACAAACTGAAATCTGCGGAACAACAAAAAAGCCAAGCGGAAAGTGAATATTATCAAGCGAAATCCAAATATGATGCACTGGCAGAGTCTTCACAAGAAAAGCTTAGTGACTTACAAAATGACATGCCGGAGTTTAGGTTTGAGGATATTGAAGAGCATTTGACACAGTTTGTACAAAAAGGAAAAGTGCTGCAAGAGCAGCTAAAGGAATTGATGAGGAAAAAGTCTGTATTCAATGATCTGGAAAAAAGGTTGCTGGATTTAAAAGGCAAGTCAACCCAGCTAAAGGAGAATCTGACCTCTTTAGAAAGAAAAGAGGACGAAGGGAAAACCAGGTATATTGAAAACTCTACAAAACTAACAGGATTAACCGATTCCCTGCCAGACGGAATACGGACAGAAGAAGAATATAATGCTGCTTACCAAATGGCTGTAAAAACACAGAAACGCTTACAATCAGCCTTGGAAGATGCACAAAAAAACCTTCAACTGGTGAAGGAAAGAGAATCGGCCATCATTGCAAAAACAGAATCCTTAAGTGGAAATATAGAGGCTTTCAAGACAGAATTGAAAGAGGAGCGGGAAAAGTTAATTACGGAAATGTCCAATCAGGGCTTTTCCAATTATAAAGAATATACGGCAGCAAAAAAATCGGAAGCTGCTCTTGGAAATTTGGAAGACCAAGTTCAGCAGTATAATCAAAATTGGCAAAGTGTATTAAGTCTATTTCATGATTTGGAAATGAAATTAAAAGATGTGACCAAACCGGATCTTGAAGGATTGAGAAAAACTTTCGATTTCATAGATGGAGAATTGGAGTCTTTACGCCTAAATCAGAATGAATTGCAGGCTGAAAAACGGACTAACGAAGAAATCGATAGGAAATTGGCGCAAATCAGGGAAGAACAGAAAAGTTTGGATGAAAGATACAGTATCGTCGGTCATCTGTCTGAGATTTCCAAAGGTCAAAACTCCTTCAAAATAACTTTTGAACGTTATGTACTGGCAGCCTTTTTAGATGATATCCTAAAAGAAGCCAATTCAAGGCTGCTGAAAATGACCAGCGGCAGATATCAGTTATTGCGAAAGCTTGATCCTACACGCAGGAATATCCAGAGCGGTCTGGAGTTATCTGTGTATGATCAATATACAGGACAAGAGAGGCATGTCAAAACCCTTTCGGGAGGAGAGAGCTTTAAGGCCTCCCTTGCACTTGCCTTGGGTCTTGCGGATGTTGTCCAGCAGAATGCTGGCGGAATTTCACTTGAAACGATGTTCATCGATGAAGGTTTCGGTACGCTCGACCCTGAATCACTTGATCATGCAATTGAAGCATTAATGGATATACAAAGCACCGGGAGATTGGTCGGGATAATATCCCATGTCCCGGAATTGAAAGAAAGAATCGATGCCCAGCTTCAAGTCATTTCGACACAAAAAGGAAGTCGGACGTCCTTTTACTTTGCTGGTTAATCAAGAAAAAAGAATGGCTAAGGGGAGGTTCCCCAGGCCATTCTTTTTATTTTTAATGAACGGACTACTCAATGTTAATATCTTCAGCTGTTTTTCCGGGGGAGAACTTATGGATGCGAATCACCAAAATCGGATTCGAGAATTCAGCGGTAATTCTGCGTGAGCAAATCGAAAAGGGGAAAGGGATTTTTCTCTGTGTGGGCAGCTTATCTTCTTTTTTTTCAAGAAATGGCTTATGAGTATCGTCAACTATGATCGATAGCTCATTATCACTTAGGCATACTTTAATATCTTTCACATCATGATCTTCCAAAACCGCTTCCACCATATACTCATCGTCACTTTCGTATATATCAATTGAAAAAAGTTGATGATCCAACGCACAAGTTTCCGGATCCAGAAAAAAACTTTTTACCCATTCATCAAACTTTTCAACCTCATTCATTTGCGATCCATGTTGATTGTCTTGCATGTTGATACCCCCGGTTTTCCTTTGAGGTATTATATGTTGGAGCATGAAGAATGGTGATTGAAAAAGTGAAATTGATGATGATAAAAGATACCGGATAAAAATGAAAAAGCAACCAATGCAAAGGAACGATGGGTATGTGGGTATAAAAGGGAATCAAAAATTAGAAGGAATTCAATAAAAAAGTGATGACCAATTCTAAATTAGTTGGTCATTTGTTTATAAACAATCAAGTTGTCGATCATGTCATTAAAGTTAATACAATTAAAAATGTCATATTAAATGTATTTTTTAAATAATTCACCAAAAATAATTGCAACCCTGAAAATACCTTGGATCTGTTTCCTCTTAAGCAAACTTTGTTATAAATTCAGCAGAACCAAAACATTTCTGAATGGTCAACTCTTATATTTATGTTGCAATGAAATGGAAGATACTTGTTTCACTCAAGCTCTTATAAGGACCTATATCGGCCGGTTAATATATAAACAACTAGGTATATAAGTATAATGGGCCAAGCATAAATTACAAACTTTATTTGAAAGTCTATAAAGTTTGTCTCCGTAGAATCGACTAACATATATAGAGCTGAAATAACTGGTGGAATTAATACACTCGTAAGCAAAGTTTAAAAAAATATTACACTTGCCCATCCTTAGCTGGATGGGCTTTTCAAATTTTATAATACAGCATGGATAAGGTCTAAATCACGATTTGTGAGTAGTTATAATCTATAATATGGTAAAAACCTATTTTTTAATATCGTTAGAAAACCAATAAGAGCCTATTTAAATTCAAAAATGAATTATTGGCATTTTCGATGAATCCTCTACAGAAAGGCATTATATGCTAATAAAATTCATTAATGAATTTAATATTTTTGATACTAAGCGATTTTACACAAAATTAGGACTTGGCATGCAAGTTGCATAATCATATAAGTATAAAACAAACATGTGCGATATGAAATTCGTTTATGTGTGGAGGGATAATGGTGCGAAAAACGATAAATAAACCATGGGAGCAGTGGTATGTTGAAAGAATGAAATCTATGAAGCTACCGGAAATATCCGTCTATTCACTGCTTGATATAACAGCAAGTAAGTTTCCACACCATACAGCCATCATTTATGAAGACCAGTCAATGGATTATAAGAATTTAAAATTGCAGGTAGACAAACTTGCTGGTAAATGGAGAGAAATGGGCTTTGTTAAAGGTGAACGGATTGGTCTGATGATGGCAAACCACCCTTATTTCATTATCAGTTATTACGCTGCCCAGGCACTAGGTCTGTTGGTAGTCCAAATTAATCCCATGTATAAACCGCGGGAACTATTGCAAATTTTAATAGACTCAAATACCAAGAATATTGTATTTGACCATACGGCCGCAGTTACAATCGAAGAAACGAAAGCGATATATGAATTTGATGTTTGCATTGATACGGAGAAAGATCAAAACGGGTCTTATTCCCTTCAAACGATGATTAAGACCGGTGACGCCATTAAGAAGCCCGAAATGATAAGCCCTCATGAAGATACTGCAGTCATCCAATATACTGGTGGCACCACTGGGAAGATGAAGGGTGTCATGCTCACTCACCATAATTTAACCTCCAATGTCGTGCAGAGCTTTGAAATGTATGGTGATTCCTTGAAACCTGGCGAAGAAATCGTTTTGGCAGCTACGCCCCTTTACCATGTTTATGCCATGACAAGTGCAATGAATCTCGGTATCTATATTGGAGCTGCCATCCTCTTATTTCCCAAATTCGAACTTGAAGATGTACTTGCAAAAATAAAAAAGCATCGTCCGACATTCTTTCCAGGAGTTCCAAAAATGTATAATGCATTTGTCAATCATCCTGGAATTGAAAATTATGGACTGAATTGTTTAAAAAGCTGTTCTTGTGGATCGGCGCCCCTGCCGGTTGAAGTAATTAAGCGATTTGAGGAGCTGACCGGTGCCAAAATCGGAGAGGGTTTCGGTTTGTCGGAGGCCTCACCTTCCACTCATCGTAATCCGCCTTTCGGAAAAAGGAAAATAGGAAGCATTGGCATCCCTTTTCCAGGCACGGACTGTATGATCATTGACGATGAAAATAATGAAGTGCCTAACACATGCGTCGGGGAGTTGCTCATAAAAGGCCCGCAAATCATGAAGGGTTATTGGAATAACGAAGCCGAAACCAAAAAGGCCCTACAGAATGACTGGCTATATACTGGCGATCTTGCTGTGATGGATGACGAAGGTTATTTCTATATCGTCGGCAGGAAAAAAGAAATGATCATCGTCGGCGGATTCAATATTTACCCCCAGGAGGTAGAAGGGGTTCTGTATGAACATCCGGCAGTTAAAGAGGCAGCTGTGGTGGGCATCCCCCATAAAGAAAAAGGTGAAATAGTGAAAGCATTCATCGTACCTAAAGAAAGCGCTTCCGTGGATCTTGAAGAAATAGAAGGATATTGTTATACCCAATTGACGCCTTATAAGGTACCAAAAGTATTTGAATTGAGAAAAGAACTTCCGCGAAATACAGTGGGTAAACTTTTAAAAAGATTGTTAGTTAAAGAGGAATTAGAAAAGGATTGAAAGAGGGGGAATATGGTTCCAACATCTAAGTTGAAGCTTACGTTGGAAGGCATGCCAGTTTGTGAACAAAAATAAAGAAGAGGAGGGATTCATATGCGGTGGGTTGTTCTCATTCTATTATTCTTTGGAGCCGTCATCAATTTTGCAGATAAATCGATCGTAGGTCTCGCAGCTGTTCCCATCATGAAGGAATTCAATCTTACCTATGCGGAGTGGGGTCTTGTTGGAAGCAGTTATTATTGGCTATACCCAGTAACAGGGATTTTTGGGGCAGCATGGGCTGATCGGCTGGGGGCTAAAAAAGTGCTTGGGTTCATCATGCTGACATGGACCGTTTTGCAATTCGGGGTCTTAGCCATCACTGCTCTTCCATTATTAATTCTATACAGGATTTTGCTGGGTGCATTCGAAGGGCCTTATAGCCCAATTGCTTACAGTCATGCCGATAAGTGGTTTCCGCCAAAACTGAAAGGCTTTGCCAATTCGGTAGTTGTTGGCGGAGGAACCGTTGGTGCGATGATCGTGGCACCGATCCTCGTTTCCTTAATTACGATATTCGGCTGGAAGGTTGCCTTTGCAGCACTTGGTGCAGCAAGCCTTGTTTGGTTCTTCCTCTTTCAATTTTTAACAAAGGAAAATCCGGTTGAAGTATACGAAAATGTACAAAAGAAAAAGAAACAAAAACTGGAAAAAATAAAAGTGAAAGACTTTTTGCTGCTATTGGCTTCACCTACTGCTTTGTTTACTACGCTCGCTTATTTTTCAACGTATATTTTAGTTGTTTGGTTTTCTGTTTGGCTCCCGATTTATTTAGTGGAAGCCGTAAAAATGTCTCCAGGTCAAATGGGAACCAGCGTTGCGATAATCGGAGTCGTTTCCGTATGTATTTATATGGGTGTTTCGATGGCTTCCGATCATTTATTCAAGAAGAACCAGAATTGGCGATCATCAAGGGTATTCGTCGTCGCGGGCGCCATGATTCTTGGTGCATTGTTCTTTTCCTCAATCATGGTATTTCAAAATCCAATCTGGGTGATAGTCGCCATGTGTTTAGCAAAGGGCCTTACATATGCCATCTTACCGATCGGACCAACGATCATGATCAATGAAATGCAGGAGCGGGGGGGATTGATGACTAGCATCTTAACATCATCAGGAAATCTAGCGGGAATTGTTGCGCCTCTATTAACTGGCTATATCATAAGTTTAGCTGGAGGAAATCAACTATTAGGTTATAACCTTTCGATATTGTTCATGGCAATCCTTGTCCTGGCTTTTGGCATCCTGTTTGCGATATTCGTTAAACCGGCCGGGAAACTTAAAAATAAAAGGTCTGATAACTTTGACCTTAAGTCCTCATAAGCAGGGTCGAACCTGCTAACATTCAATGAAACTAGTGAAGAGAAGGAATGCCTTCAAATAATGGTGTGAATATAAGGAAAAGGAGCGGATGGGAAATGAATAGAGATGCTGTCATAGTTTCTGCAGTTCGAACAGCAATTGGAAAGCAGGGAGGTGCACTTGCATCGGTTCCTGCCCATGTATTTGGAGCAGAAGTGATGAAAGAAGCCTTGAAACGAGCGAATGTCGAACCTCGAATGATAGATGATGTAATCATGGGGAATGTGTTAAGCGGGGGTGGAAACATTGCCAGGTTAACTGCACTCGAAACTGGCCTCTCGATTCATCTTCCGGGACTGACTGTCGACCGTCAATGCGGCTCGGGAATAAATGCTGTCAACTTGGCTGCACAAGCAATCCGGGCTGGCGAAGGCGATGTCTATATCGCCGGTGGGGTCGAGAGCATGAGCAGGGCGCCATACTTGATGGACCGACCGGAAAAACCATACAGTTCAAAGCCACCGCAGTTCAGAAAGTCCCGGTTGTCCCCGAAAGCGATCGGCGATCCCCCGATGGGAATCACGGCTGAAAACTTAGCGGAAAAATATGAGGTCAGCAGGGAAGAACAAGATGAATTCGCTCTGCAAAGCCAAAAAAATATGGCCAGAGCCGTGGAAGAGGGCCGTTTCAATGAGCAAATTACGCCTATTTACATTCCCGTCAGAAAAGGTGACGATATCGAATTTAAATTGGATGAACATCCACGACCGCAAATAACGAAAGAGGGGCTAGCCAAATTATCACCTGCTTTTTTAGAAGGCGGGTCCGTGACTGCAGGCAATAGTTCGGGATTGAATGATGCCGCATCAGCATTGGTCATCATGTCGAGGGAAAAAGCGGTGGAATTGGGGATTAAGCCTTTAGCGACGATCAGGGCACAGGCCGTTGCAGGGGTAGATCCAAATTATATGGGAATAGGACCTGTTCCAGCTATAAGAAAGGTAATGGATAAATCAGGGCTTTTCTTAAATGAAATGGACATCATTGAAATTAATGAAGCATTCGCCGCTCAAGTCATTGCTTGCAATAGGGAGCTTGATATGAATCCCGCCAGAGTGAATGTGAACGGGGGAGCCATTGCACATGGACACCCACTAGGTGCGACGGGTGCCATCCTCATTACGAAAGCGGTTTATGAATTGAAGCGTTCTGCCGGAAGGTTTGCTCTTATTACGGCTTGCATTGGAGGCGGACAGGGAATTGCTACGATAATTGAACGTGAAGCTTGATTTTGTAAGTGTGTTTAGCCCGTTAAATGGTTAGAAAACACAGCATTCAGCTCTATATGCCCTATTAAGAAAACTTGTACAATGGCTGCTATACATGAACAGACCTAAGGAGGAAATAAACTCATGACAATCACTTTAACCAAGGAAATGCAGCAAATGAAGGAAATGATCCGTAATTTTGTTGAAAGGGAAGTGGAACCCTACGCCATACAAATTGAAGAAGAAGATGCCATCCCTGAGCATTTGGTGGAAAAAGCAAAAGACCTTGGCTTATTCGGGATAAGCATCCCCGAACAATACGGTGGAATTGGCTTAAATTCGGTGGGAAAGGCTACCGTATTAGAGCAGTTAGGAAGGACACATAATGGTTTCGTTTCATTAATAAGCGCTCACACCGGGATTGGAAGTACAGGTTTGGTTAAGCTTGCATCCGAACATTTGAAAAATAAATACTTGCCAGAAATGGCAGCAGGCACGAAAATTGGTGCCTTTGCTTTATCTGAACCCGGAGCGGGATCGGATGCAACCAATTTGGCAACAAGTGCAGAAAAGAAGGGTGATTACTGGGTGATGAACGGGACGAAACATTTCATCACGAATGGGCCGATTGCTGATGTTTATACAGTATTCGCTCTAACGGATAAAGATAAAGGGGCAAAGGGAGGGATTACAGCTTTTTTAGTAGAAAGAGATTTTCCTGGTTTGACTGTCGGCAAAAAGGACAAAAAAATGGGGTTGAGAGGATCATATACCTCACAGGTCATTTTTGAGGATTGTATCATACCCGAAGAAAATGTGATCGGCGAAGTGGGAATGGGATATATCTCTGCCCTTAAAATTTTAGCTGAAGGGCGGGTCGGATTGGCTGCAAGAGCAGTGGGGTCAAGTGGTAAATTAATTGAATTATCAGCCAAATATGCAAAAGAGCGCATTCAATTCGGTAAACCAATCGCAGACAACCAAGCGATTCAATGGATGCTTGCTGATATGGCAACCGAAACGGAAGCGGCAAGGGCATTGACGATGATGGCGGCACAAAAGATTGATGAAGGAAAAAAAGTGATCAAGGAAGCGTCTATGGCAAAACTGTTCGCTTCAGACGTTTTTAATCGGGTGGCGGATAAAGCGGTTCAAATTCATGGCGGAATGGGATATATGGCCGAATATCCAGTTGAACGTTTTTATCGGGATGCCCGCATAACGAAGATCTATGAAGGAACGAATGAAATCCAACGTTTAATCATTGCTAGGAATGTCTTGGAAGAGTGTTAAGTGTTTACTGTTTTATTCGGGCAGGTAATCTTTTGCCCAGGTATCCGGATTTTAAGGGGGAGGAACGAAATGGGTGAAGATATCGTGATCGTGAGTGCTGTACGAACACCAATTGGAAGGTACGGTGGTGCATTTAAAGAGATCAGTTCCGGTCATTTGGCGAGCATTGCCATTAAAGAAGCGATCAAGCGGGCGAATATTGCAGCTGAACAAGTGGATGAAGTCATTTTCGGGGAAGTTAGGCAGACGACCGAATCCTCGAATGTAGCGAGAGTTGCAGCACTGCGCTCAGGAATTCCGGATTCGGCACCGGCTTTTACGGTAAACCGCTTATGTGCATCCGGGATGCAGGCCATTACCTCAGCAGCGCAGCAAATAAGCTCAGGTCAAGCCAATATAGTCGTTGCCGGCGGTACGGAAAGCATGAGCCGCGCACCTCTTTATTTAAGAAGTGCCCGTTTTGGGGGAGACAGGACTAAGCTAGTGGATTCAAATACTGAAGCGGGACAGCAGCCTCAAGAAATTTATGGAAAAGGTTTGGGGATGGGAATCACCGCTGAAAATGTGGCACAGCGATACAACATTTCCAGAGAAGAACAAGATGCCTTTTCAGTGGAAAGTCAACGAAGAGCGGCGAAAGCGATAGAAGAAGGAAAGTTCAAAGATGAGATTGTTCCTGTTCAAGTTTCTGACAGGAAGAGTACGGTTACGATTGAAACGGATGAATATCCGCGCCCGGACACCACAATGGAAAAACTTGCAGGCTTAAAACCGTCATTCAGGGAAAACGGAACAGTCACTGCCGGTAATGCTTGTGGCCGTAATGACGGGGCAGCAGCATTGGTATTAATGAAAGCCAGTGAAGCGGAAAGGTTGCAAGTACAGCCAATCGCAAAGATTGTCGATTGGGCGACTGCCGGAGTTTCTCCTGAAGTGATGGGAATTGGTCCAGTACCAGCAGTTGGAAAACTTATGGAGCGTACCGGAAAAAAAGTTGAAGATATTGGGCTTTTCGAATTAAATGAAGCGTTCGCTTCACAGGCGTTGGCAGTAATCAGAGATTTATCGCTAGATGAAAACAAGGTTAATGTAAATGGGGGAGCCATTGCACTTGGGCACCCAGTCGGATCGACGGGCGCCCGGATCGTGACAACGCTAATACATGAACTGATTCGCAGGAAAGAAAGATATGGCGTTGCTACACTTTGTGTTGGCGGCGGACAGGGAATGGCTATCATGATTGAAACGATATAGGTCAACGATAAAGGAGTGGAAACCCCATACGTTTCTGCTCCTTTCCATATTAAAGTGAATTGCGCAAAAGTGAGGGGGAGGAAGATTGCCTGTTGAAGTGGAGGATATTAGGAACCAATTCGAAAGTAGTGCATTCTTTTCACATATAGGGTTTGAAATCATTCGATTTGAAGAAGGGAATGTAACGATAAAGTTAAACATTGAAGAACATTTACTTAATGTTAATGGAACACTGCACGGGGGCATTCATGCCACCATGCTGGATACCATTCTAGGAATGGTGACTCGTTCCGTCACCAAATCTAAAGTCGTGACGACAAGCTTAACAGTACATTATTTAGCCAGCATATCGAGCGGGGAATTGTTTGCGGAAGCAAAGGTCCTTCAAAAAGGATACAAAATTGCCTTTACTGAAGGAGAAATAAAAGATCCTGAAGGCAACATCATTGCAAAGGGTACAGGAATTTTTAAAATCATTCGTGATAAATGAGGCAAGGATATCAAGTCGGCTGACAAGTGACTATGCTCCATTTTAATAGAAAAGAATGAGGTGTGAAAAAATTGACTAGAGCTTGGCATGGATTTTATCCGAAAGAAACTCCTGCTGAAATTGACATTCCAACATTGTCATTATATGGACTCCTTGAACGTTCAGCCCAACTTTACCCAACCTGCAAAGCCGTAATAGATGGGGATCGGGAAATGACATATATGGAATTAAAGGATGCCTCAGATCGTTTTGCTGTGAATTTAGACAACCGTGGATTTCAAAAAGACGATCGTATAGCAATCATGCTGCCAAATTGTCTAGAATATATCATTGCCTATTATGCCATTCATCGTTTGGGAGGTATGGTCGTTCAAGTGAACCCGCTGTATCAGTCGGGTGAATTGGATTATATATTACGGGATTCAGAAGCCAATTGGTTCATTGGGCGTGAGGAACAGCGGGAAAAATTAGTGCTAACAAGTTTTTCTGATAGGTTAACGTTCATATCAGCCGAGCAATTAATGGAAACTGGAACGGATTTATCAAGGAAAGATAAGAAACTTCCTGCCCTGGCTATAGACCCCAAGGAAGCTGTGGCTGTTCTTCAATATACAGGAGGGACTACAGGGAAATCAAAAGGGGTCATGCTCACGCATTTTAATTTGATCTCGAATGTACTTCAAGACTTTGCCTTCACGGCAAATGCGCTTCAACTCCAAAGGCCTGGCGAACGGATGCTTGGCTTGACCCCATTATTCCATGTGTTTGGTAATGGACGATTGAATAGTGCCATATATGCCGGATCAATTTATATCACATTAGAGCAATTTGAAATAAATAAGGTGGTAGATTTGATTCGAACACATCGGCCAACCATTTTTCCTGGTGTCCCGACCATGTATATTGCTTTACTGAATCACCCGGATTTAACGGCGGACGATTTAAGCTGCTTAAAGTACTGCAGCTGTGGTTCTGCCCCGCTCCCGATAGAAATCATTCAACAGTTCGAAAAAAAATTACGGGTTACAATATTTGAAGGTTTTGGAATGTCGGAAACTTCCCCCACTACCCACCGCAATCCAGTCATAGGACAGAAAAAACCAGGAAGTATCGGAATTCCATACCCTAATACCGATGCTAAAATCGTCAATCTGAAAACAGGTATTGATGAATTGCCAGCAGGAGAAACAGGCGAACTGATCATTAAAGGTCCGCAAGTAATGAGGGGATATTGGAAAAATCCAGAGGCAACGGCAACAGCTTTGCGAGATGGATGGCTTTACACTGGGGATATCGCGACGATGGATGAAGACGGATATTTTTATATCGTAGGCAGGAAGAAAGATATGATCATTGCAAGCGGTTATAATGTTTATCCAATTGAAGTCGAGGATATTATTTATCAGCATCCAGCCGTAAAAGAGACATGTGTATATGGAGTACCGGATTCATACCGAGGGGAAACGGTAAAAGCGGTTATAGTCTTAAAAAGAGGAAAGTCAGTCTCGGAGCAGGAAATCAGGGAGTATTGCATGCAACGATTGGCCAGATATAAAGTGCCGCGAAGTTTTGAGTTCAGGGAGCAACTGCCAAAATCAGCTGTCGGGAAAATATTGCGTAGAATATTAATGGAGGAAGCAACGCAGAGCCCTACTGCCGGGGAGAGATAAGCATAACAGTTATCGTAAGGGAGCTCAGATGAAACCTTAAATAAGTGAAACCTTTTTTCGAGGTTCCCCTTATTTAGGGTTTATAGACTATAAAACTACTTTCCTTTTAGGGGAATATCAAATGAAGTCCCATCCACCAATAATTCATGAGACTCACCATCCGCTATATCATCGGTAGTGAATGAAAAGGAATCGAGCCGATCTAAGTTTGCCTCGGGATCAACCAATAAACCAATTGTGCCTTTTCTCAATTCTCCTGGTTGGTAATCTGAACGACTTACTTTTTTTGTCCCTATAAAAGTATCCCCCGAATGGATGAAATTTTTAGAAGGCACATCATATGTAAGATCATCATTGAAAGTAACATTTTCCATGCTGAAGAACTGAAGTTCCTTCGAGTCCTTATTTTCAACAGAATAAGTTATCTCTAGAAAAGAAACCTCTTCATCGATATCCGTTTTAGACAACGCCGCCTGTTGATCGATTTCCTCCATGGATAAATTCTCTTTATAATATATCGAATAGGCCTCTTCAAAACTCAATCCCGTATAGGCCTTGAGCTCCTCCTTTGTTTCATCTGTAAGTGATGATAATTGAATCCTGCGGATATCCTTGACTGTGATGACCATGGGTGCCAATTCAAATGACTCATTAATAGACTTCGTTTCTAGTAATGTGAATGTTCCCCAATTTTTTTGGTGAACCTTATCGCCGACTTTTTTTAGATGGATCCCGCCATATTCCTCTACCTCAGGAATTTTGGATTCCTTGGCTTCCGCATTTTTCCCTTTTTCGGTTTTCTCGCTCTTGAAAAAATTGAAGGCAATTACACTTAAACAAATAAGCAATAATCCAACTATTGCTGAAATGATCCAACTTTTACGAATACTTCATCACTCCTTGTCTTAAACCATTGATGTCAAAGAATAATATACCATTTTTTTTGCATATGGTGGGATTGGGTATCTGAAGAAATTAAAAGGCAGGAGCCCAGTAGATTTTTCTGGGTACATGTCCTTAAGGCTGCTTATTTAAATAAAATGTCTAACTTTTTGGGTTCACTGGGACGAGGTTACATATCGTATGCCAGCTACCATTCAGTTAACTATAGTCCCCCCTTGTTCAGGACATTAATTTTGAACTTAAACAAGAAAAGGTACTCGGTCTCGTTGGGGAAAGTGGCAGTGGTAAAACCGTTACAAGTATGTTCATCTTACAGCTACTTGAATGGTTAGTTATTTTCCTATTAATATTTCATCTTAATAGAAAAAATCCTATTCAAAATTCAAGCAAATGGCCAACTGGATAAAGGGAGTTTTAAACTAACGGGGTTTATTTGAAGTGAATATAATGTACGAAGATATAGTATCCTCTAGTGGAAATGGAATGGAGAAAGATCAAATAAATAACTGACTGCTCAAAAAACGTAATTCGGTCCATTAACAGACATTTACTTTTAATATTTTGATAGTTAAAGTTATAAACAATAATAAAAACTTACTATTCAGTATTATTTGAAAATAGGTGGAGGATGAATGAATACAAAAGTATTAGTTATAGGTCCTTTAGATTTAGTAGAACTAGTGTTTACCATCGGCCAATCGTACTCCGACATTACCATGTTCCCTGCACCGTACAAACATGAACAGGAAACAATAGATGTGATAAAAAAAAGAGTCGATGAGGCGGATGTTTTATTCTTTTTAGGCACCATCCCTTATCAAATAGCAAAGAATCAAAATATTACTAAGCCTATGGTTTTTATTCCTTCAACAGGTACATCTTTGTATCGTACTCTTTTTAAGATCATTACAGAAACCTCATTTAATCCAATTAAGGAACCGTTGAGGATTAGTATAGACACATTGCCAACTAGAGAAGTAAAAGAATGTTTGGAGGATTTAGAAATATATCCAGAAAAGCTGTTTCTGAAATCCGATCAAAAAGCAGATGAATTGGTTCATTTTCATTATGAACTATGGAAAAATAATCAAACTCAAGTGGCCGTTACATGTGTTAAATCCGTATACGAATCGTTAAAAGGGCTAGGGGTGCTAGTATTCAGGGTTGTCCCTACTATGTCTGCTATTCGAACTAGCCTGAATAATGTTCTTTTAGAAGGGAAGGCCCTGCTTCAAAGCGATACACAAATTGCAATTGGAATCCTGCATTTTAATAACTTGCTTTCTTCTTTAAAAAAGCCCATATCAGAATATGGAGAACAGCGAAAAAAGGCTGTACTGCAAAATCTTCTTATAGATTTTTGTGAAGAGGCCCAGGCTATTTTTGATTGGTCAGAACGAGATGAAGTGCGATTTATAACCACTCGGGGCGCCATTGAAAGGACTACCCATAAATATAAAAAAGCTCCGTTGTTAGATGAGATAGCCATGAAAATCGATGTAGAGACCACCATCGGAATAGGATTCGGACATACAGCAAACGAAGCGGAAGTGAGTGCTCGTAAAGCACTTATGAAAGCGAAAGTTAATAAACCGAGTTGCTTTGTGGTTGACATGGATGGAACTGTTTTTGGACCTGTTGGAAAAGATGGGAGATTGAAATATTCCTTGCGGAGTGATGATCCACATCTAATGAACTTAGCAAAAACAGCTGGACTCAGTATTGCAACCATAAACAAATTACTTTCCTTTTGTGAGTACTTTGGCAATAGATGCATCACAGCAAATGATCTTGCTAACGGACTAGGTTTAACCATTAGGAGCGCAAGGAGAATCCTGAATACCCTTGAAAATACGAATCTAGCTGTCATCGTAGGTGAGGAACAGCCCATACACCGGGGAAGACCCCGACAGCTGTATGAATTTCAATTTTCCAAGGAGTCAGTCAGATAGGATTTTTATTAGTCATTACGAGTGAAGAAAGGGGTAATTTTATGAGAATAGCAATCGGTCAGTTGGCCCATGAAACGAATACGTTTTCTCGAGTAAGAACGACAGTCGACTTATTTAAAGTCTGGGAATGGACCCAAGGAGAGGAACTTCTCGAAAGGCATACTGATGTATTAGATTATTTGGGTGGGATGATCAATCGGGGAGAAGAGTTGGGGATTGAAATTGTGCCGACCTTTGCAGCCATGGCCAATCCTTCAGGAACGATAACACAGGAAACGTTCCAAAAAGCAAAAAATCTATTAATATCTAGCATTATGAATTCTGGCAAACTGGATGGGATTTGTCTATTTCTTCATGGAGCAGGAGTAGCAGAAGGAATTGACGATATTGAAGGTGAAATTTTATCGGAATTAAGAAGCATTTTGGGATCAGAAATACCAATTGTAGTTGCTTTGGACCTGCATGGCAATATTACGGAAACCATGGTTAAAGAAGCTAATGTACTACTCGGCAATATAGATTACCCTCATACGGATTCCTATGAAAGGGGGACTGAAGCGATTGATTTAACTGCTCGCATCATTCAAGGGAAAGTAAACCCGGAAATGGCTCTAACGAAATTACCATTACTTATCCCTACTACAACCTCCTACTTTTCTCCGATTAAAGAAATCAATGAATGGTGCGAAGAATGGGAAAAGCATCCTGAGGTGCTTGATTGCACCTTATTTCACGGCTTTCCCTATTCAGATATCCCTCACGCAGGAGTTTCTGTAATTACCATTACGAATAATGAACCCTCTTTAGCACAAAAAATTTCAGATGATATAGCTGTTAGAATTTTTGAGAAGAAAGATGAATTTTTTCCTATATTACCGACACCAAAGAAAGCCATTTCATATGCTTTCTCCCGAACTGAAATGCCAATCATCATTAATGAAGCTTCTGATAACCCTGGTGCAGGTACACCAGGCGATGGGACCTTTTTATTGAAAGAAATGATTGAAGCAAACATTCCAAATAGCTGCTTTGGATTTATTTTTGATCCGGAAGTAGCAAAAATGGCCCATAAAGAAGGTGTGGGTTCCCTAATTCATGTCGAATTAGGTGGTAAAACAGATACATTACATGGTAACCCTCTAAAAATATCAGCTTATGTAAAAAGCCTTTCTGATGGCAAGTTTATTCAATCCTCACCGATGTGGAATGGAAGCAAAGTGAACTTGGGGAGAAGTGCAAGATTAACGGTTGGAAATGTGGATATCATTGTATGCTCTGTAAATTCACAGACGTTTGATGAACAAATTTTCCTCCTACATGGAATAGATGTTGAGAAATCAAGTATTGTTGGTTTGAAATCATCACACCATTTCCGGGCAGCCTTCATGCCTATTGCTAAAGAAATAATAACGGTTGATTCGCCAGGGTTAAGCAGTGCAAAGTTATCAACCTTTGATTACAAGAATATAACCAGACCGATTTACCCTTTTGATTCTATTTTGAATCATCTATTAGTCTAACTAACATAAAAAGGATGTGATCAAATGCTAGACGTGATAATAAAAAATGGAAGGGTTTATGATGGAACAGGGAACCCTTGGACTAAAACTGACATTGGAATAGAGGATGGGAGAATTACTATTATCGGGAATTTAAGCAGCGAACAGGCTGAGCAAATTATTGATGCCAATGGGTTGGCAGTTTCACCAGGATTTATTGATCCACATGTCCATTCCGATTTACTTTGCACCGTTCCGGAAGTTCATAAAATAAAGGCACTTCAGGGTGTGACTACAGAATTATTTGGACAGGATGGCATTTCTGTCGCTCCTGTATCAGAAGAAACAAAGCCGTTATGGCAAAAACAATTAAGTGGACTAAATGGCGATATTGGGGAGTGGCCATGGAATAGCATAGATGAATATTTTTCATTTCTAGAAAAGTCAAAAATAATAGGCAACGCAGCTTACCTGGTACCCCATGGCGCGGTTCGTTCCTTGGTCATGGGATTTGAGGATAGAGTGGCTACTAAACAGGAACTGGAAAAAATGCGTTTGCTGGTCGAGGAAGGAATGCGTATGGGAGCAGTAGGCTTGTCCTCAGGATTGGTATATCCCCCAAATGTTTTCTCCAATAAGGAAGAATTGATTGAAATATGTAAGGGTACCGCGAAATATGACGGCTGTTTCGTTGTCCATATTCGGAATGAAAGCATTCATTCTTTATCAGCTTTGGATGAAGTCATAGATGTTTCCAGACAATCCGGTGTAAGATTGCATATTTCCCATTTTAAGATAATCGGCCAGGGAAATAGGGATAAATTTAAGAAAGCACTGGACAAGATGAATGCCGCTAGACAGGAAGGTATTGAAATTACCTTTGATCAATATCCATATTCAGCCGCTTCAACCGTTTTTCATGCCATACTTCCACCTTGGATGCATTCAGGGGGAACGGAAGAAACGCTGATACGATTGAGTATTCCAGAAATCAGAAAAAGAATCTCAGATGAATTTAAAACAAACACAGAGTATGAAAATTGGGTTTTGAATTGTGGCTGGAAAAATATCATTATTACATCCGTTCAAACGGATTCTAATAAATGCTTAGAAGGTAAGAACATGATTGAAATTTCAGAAATTAGGCAACAATCCCCTGAAGATGCCGCATTTGATATTCTCATTGAGGAAAAAGGGAATGTAGCAATGGTTATTCATTGGGGCTTTGCGGAAGATGTTTTGCTGAGTATGTGTCATCCACTACAAGTGGTGGGATCGGATGGGATTTTTGGAGGTAAGCCGCATCCTCGATTATATGGGACATTTCCGAGAGTATTAGGCAAATATGTTAGGGAAGAAGGAGCTTTGACGCTTGAACAAGCGATTCGTCGAATGACAGGTGCTCCTGCGCAGTTAATGAGATTAAAGGATAGGGGGTTAATAAAAGAGGGATATCAGGCAGATATTGTTATATTTGATCACGAAATAATTAAAGATCGAGCTACATTTGAAGAGCCGCTATTAGAGCCTGAGGGCATACATGTGGTTTATATAAATGGGAAATTAACCGTTTATCATGGGGAATACACAGGAGCACGAGATGGAAAGGTAATTAGAAGGTTCCAAAGTTCAAAAATAGATAAAGTGGCAACATTTAGGATCGATAGATAATCCCTATCAATTCGCCTATGGAAAGAAAAATGAAGGATTAGTAGAAAAGGGAGGAATAAGATGAAGCGTTACATTGGAGGGTCCCAAAATAAACACTTTATACTATTTTTGCTGTTCGTTGGTTATCTGGTTGATTATTTGGATCGGATGGTCATGAGTGTGGCTGTTGTATCTATTAAGGAAGAATTTAATTTGGATGCTGCCGCTGTCGGGGCAATCTTGAGTAGCTTCTTCTTATCCTATGCTATCATGCAAATACCAGGAGGGTGGCTAACGGATAAACTGGGTTCCAGAAAAGTCTTAATATGGTCCATCATTGTTTGGTCTGTTTTTACAGTATTTACCGGTTTTGCCTGGTCTCTTATTTCGTTACTTGTTATACGTTTTCTCTTCGGGCTTGGTCAAGGAGGGTATCCTTCCGCTTCCCAAAAGGGGATTGCGGATTATTTTCCCCGCGAAGAAAGGCCAAAGGCTTCTGCTTACTTAATGTCATCCAATTACTTTGGAATGGCACTTGCCCCACTGGTGGCCGCGCCGATGATATTATTTATGGGCTGGAGAAACATGTTTTATGTAATCGGGTTGCTAGGAATATTGTTAACGATAGCTTTCTGGGTATATTTTAAACCAAAAGAAAGCACTGCTTCAAACAAAACATTAAAAGAGAATAGTGTTCCCATGAAGGAATTACTGACGAATTCTGGCTTGTGGAAAATAACTGTGATGTGGTTTGCTGCCGGAATAGTAAATTGGGGACTTTCTTCCTGGATTCCATCCTATTTGATGGAAGCTAGGGGGATGGATCTGTTGTCCATGGGTTTTTATGCAGCGTTACCGGGTATCTCAACTGGAGTTGCTATGTTGTTCAGCGGATGGCTTCTTGACAGGTTTTTTAATAACTTGGAAAAATATTATGCGGCATTTGGCATGCTTATGTCAGGGATATTCCTATATATGATGTTTACCTCGACTTCCATTGTAGCAGCTATGGTATATTTGAATCTTTGCATGGTCTTTAAAAGTTTTGCCTTTACAGTTGCTTTTGCTTTGCCGCATAAAATCATGTCTAAACAGGTTATCGGTTCCGCAATGGGAATAATTAATATGGGGGCACAGGCAGCAGGATTTATATCACCGCTTGTCATGGGCTTTATCATTACACTAACAGGTTCTTACAACGGGGCTTTTTGGTTCTTAATCGCATGTTCCGCAATTTCAATCATCGCTGCGCTTTCCATTAAAAAGAATAATCATATGGAGCAATCAAAAGATGTAGACTTATTAGCATAACACTTGAAAAATTCTTCTTCATACTTATCAAAAAACAATATGAAAATTCAAAAGCCCCGGATAAACTACCCCGGGGTTTTTGAATTTATTTAAGAAGACTTCAAAAAATAAGCATTTTTATCTCACTCTATTCCTTCATTGGAATAAGTGTAGTGTTTTTTTCCAGGTCCTCAGCTACAGTACAAGCCGTTTAATAATAAAGTCATACTATATAATGAAGGGGAAATCTTGAAAAACTGAGAACATGATCGGTAATGGATCCATGGATGCTGGAAATGGTTTAGGAACGACAAATAGCATACCCATACCTATGAAAATTCTTGCCGTTCATGAAACTGCTGCAAAAATCTTTTCCTTATTATTGATTCTTCTATGTACTTGTTTTTTCATCCCTGGAAACCCATCTCTCTAGTAACAAATATTAAAAAAAAGGAGACGTTTAGGGAATGTTATGGCCTATTAACAATGGTGAGGCAAGGATACATCAGACGAATAAGAGTACAATGCTGTCCCGGCAAGAGATAAAAGCCATTGAGTCCTGGATATCTCAAATGGGGAAATTCCAATTTTATAAAACAGCTGGACAAAAAATGTCTTCTGCCAAAAAAACGCTAAGGTTCAAGTATAAAATCATTGGGCATGGATTTAACCGAGTTGTCTATGATTTAAATAATGGCTATATATTAAAAGTTGCATTTTCGGAAGTAGGATTACTAAGCAATGCAAATGAAGCTTATATATATAATAACTGTAATGAGAAAGTCAAAAAGTATTTTTGTCCGGTTAAGGAGCATGGGACGGGCTGGATTATCATGAAGAAGCTGGACACGAAAGTGCCGTTTGCAATCAATGAATATACGAAACTGATCAAGTTGGAATTAAAACTCCTGAAGTACGGGATTATCCCAATAGATTTACGATTGGATAATGTCGGATATAACGAGAATGATGAAATGGTCGTCATTGATTACGGTCTGTTCACCATGGATCTCAAAAGCCCTTTGCTGCGATGGTTAGTTTGATGATGGGGATACTTCAAGTAAATATATAATGGAGCTCACAATGAAGTAATTAGGCGAAGCGGTAAATCTTGTGAGCCGTTATTGATTTACCGAATTATTTAATTGAAAGAAGCATGTTACGAAGGGATTTTTTGTGCAACATGCTTTTTTTATTTGGTTTAAAGGACCATAACTGATGACACAACGCTTGCCACTTTTTTATCATTTTGAAATAAATCTGCCAGTACATAAGCTGTTTTTTTTCCGATTCGGTCTACTTTTGCTTCAACTTGTACGTCTCCTAATCTTACTGGTCGATGAAAGGTAGTATGTAAATCAATCGATGCGAAGGATTGTCCGATGCTTAATTTAGATGAGATCGCATAAGCCATTATAATATCTGCTGCAGAAGTGACAAATCCCCCCATTGCGACACCATTTCCGTTTATGAATTTATCATCTACTTTCCATAGTCCCCTAGCAATTCCATCCTGTGCATGATTTGCTTCTATCTGTAACGTTAAATCACAATTCGGAGGCTGTTTCCCCTCTGTTATAACCTGTAAAAGTTCGTGTCCTTTAAATGATTCCCCCATTAAATTGCCCCCCTTGAATAAGTTGAAACTACTGAATATTCTAACATATATCTTAATGTCAATGAAGTTATTGATTTTACAAATAAAGTAATTAGAGACCCGAACCAAGAAATGTAATTTGGTGGTGGATTTGATTTCCACTTCAGGTACTCGCTTTCCGCGGGCGGTCTGGGGAGCCTCCTCGGCTTCCGCCTGCGGGGTCTCCCCTAGACACGTTTTTCCCGCAGGAGTCTCGCACCTTCCGTTCCAATCAACGGGAACGTTTATTAAGAAAAAAATGTAGGCTAGCCTCATCACGAATTATTTTTAGACTGAATTATCCTTCAAGTTTTTTTACTGTAATAAATAATAGCTGTTTTCGCATACTTTGTTGCTATTTACTAAGTAGTGCGGTGTGGTTGATTTCCCCTCCAGATGCTCGCTTTCCGCGGGGCGGGCGGTGAGCCTCCTCGGCGTAAACGCCTGTGGGGTCTCACCTGTCCCGCT
This sequence comes from Peribacillus frigoritolerans, assembly GCF_040250305.1. Lineage (NCBI taxonomy): Bacteria > Bacillati > Bacillota > Bacilli > Caryophanales > Bacillaceae > Peribacillus > Peribacillus frigoritolerans. The sequence continues at coordinate 2,137,268 of NZ_CP158190.1, forward strand.
GCTCCCGCAGGAGTCTCGCACTTCCGCTCCAATCAACCTTAAATAGTTTCGTTTTAAAAACAACAATCTTTACGAAAAGAGCCTAAATAATAGATTGAAGAAATTTGCGACACTCCTGCCGAAAAACTGGCTAGCCTAGACCCCACAGACGCTTGCGTCGAGGAGGCTTGGCAGGCAGTCGGCAGAAAGGGAGCGGATTTCAGAAATCACAGGGAACGTCCATTAAGAAAAAACTCTAGGATAGTCTCTTCCCGAATTATTTTAAGACTGGATGATCCTTCAAGTTTTTTTACTATAATTCTTAATGGATTGAAGAAATTTGCGACACTCCTGCCGAAAAACTGGCTAGCCTAGACCCCACAGACGCTTGCGTCGAGGAGGCTTGGCAGACAGTCGGCGGAAAGGGAGCGGATTTCAGAAATCACAGGGAACGTCCATTAAGAAAAAACTCTAGGATAGTCTCATCCCGAATTATTTTAAAACTGGATGATCCTTCAAGTTTTTTTACTATAATTCTTAATGGATTGAAGAAATTTGCGACACTCCTGCCGAAAAACTGGCTAGCCGAGACCCCGCAGGCGCTTGTGACGAGGAGGCTTGGCAGGCAGTCGGCGGAAAGGGAGCGGATTTCTGAAATCACGGGGATTTTTTAAAAATAAAAAACTGCAGGCAAAAACGGTCTTTTATTTGGATTTGTCTACAGTCTGCTTTCTTAATAGTCATTTTTTTGCTTACTATCTGATAGGCAAATTGTTACTAGAATTTTGAAGTTAATAATTATCAAAAAAATCAAAAAATCATCTTCTTTTTCTAATTAAATTGTGATAGTGTATAAAACAAAGAAGTATTACCTTCTTCATTTTGTTAAAAAGAAGTATTTGATTCACCAGAAAGGAGTGACATTGTGGAAAATCTACCATTTAAATTATTAGTGAAAGAAAGATTTGACCATCTATCGACAGGTCAAAAAAAGGTTGCCGCTTACCTGATTGAAAATTTGGATCAAGCTGCCTTTAAAACGGCTTTTCAAATTGGTCGGGAAGCGGAGGTCAGTGAAACGACGGTCATTCGGTTTTCCTATTCATTAGGATTTGAAGGGTTTAGTAAAATGCAGGATCGAATTCAAAAACAGCTGCTGCACCAAAATCAAACGGATATATCCAATAGTGATTCCATTCTTAGCATTGATGACAAGCAAGATCCATTTACCAAAGTGATAGAAAACGAAGTTCATATTTTAAGGCACTTATTAGATCATACGAACGTTCAGGATATATGGAAAGCGGTCGATGTCCTGATACAGGCTGACCAAATATTAATTGCAGGGCATCGGATTTCCCATGCTGCTGCCTATTGGTTCTCCTATACGCTAAGTTCATTAAGGGAAAATGTAAGTTTATGTTCTCCAACAGGTGACTTCTATGAAAAGTTTTGTAATCTCACTAACAAGTCTGTGATAGTTGTTTTTTCCCTTCCAAGATATGCGAATGAAACATTAAAAGTTGCGGAGTGTGCAAAAGAACAAGGAGTTTGTTTAATTTCAGTTACAGACCGCCTCCTGTCACCTGTTGGCCGCATCTCTGATATTGCACTGACAACTGAAGAAAACGCAGAAACCGGAACGAATTCAATCGCTTCCGTCATTAGCTTATTGGACTTGGTTATTGCAGGCATACATCAAAAAGACGCAAAACGGATATATACCCACCAGCAAAAATTAGAAGGGCTATATTCAAGTTATGAAGTGTTTAATGAATGAGTTTAAATTCATGTAAAGGGGGAGGTGCATCATTATGAACCCGATTCAATATATTGATCAGCATCAAGAAACATTGATAAAGTCCTACCATGACCTGCATTCCTTGGCTGAGCCAAGCTGGCAGGAGAAAAGGACGTCTAGCTATATTTTAAAATGTCTTAGGGAAGCGGGAATAACCGTAAAAACATTTCAGAGTCATTATGGAATCATTGCCGAGATTCCGGGCTTCTCAAAAAAGGTTGTGGCATTAAGGGCTGATATGGATGCGCTTGTTCAGGAAGTAGATGGAGTTGTAAAGGCAAATCATTCATGTGGACACGACGCACATAGCACAATGGTTTTATATACAGCATTGGCCATTGCCTCCAGCGGAATCCGGCCTAAACACACTCTCCGATTTATATTTCAGCCTGCGGAAGAAAAAGGGGAAGGCGCTCTTCAACTGATCAATGATGGCGCGTTGGAGAATGTTACATATTTATTCGGGATACATGTAAGACCCAGTACGGAGGTTCCTTATATGAAGGCTTCCCCTGTCATTGTCCATGGCTCAGCCGAAACAATAAGGGGAACAATCAAAGGCATTCAGGCCCATGCTTCCCGTCCGCAAGATGGAATAAATGTGATCGAGGCAGCAGCTTTGCTTGTCCAAAAATTACAGCAGATTAATCTGGAAACCGAAACTCCTTATTCCATCAAAATGACTCAATTTGAAACAAACAACAAAGCATCAAATGTCATCCCGGAAACAGCTGTCTTTGCTATTGATGCCAGAGCGCAGTCAAATGATGTAATGGATGAACTGAATCGCTTAACGAAGGATGCTATTGACCAGACAATGGAACAAACTGAAACATCGATCTCCTGGTCTGCGGAAGAATATGTCCCCGCTTCGACCTTGCATGAAAAAGCGATAAAGCTGGCTGAGGCCGCAATAGAAGATATCCTCGGGGCGGAAAATGTCGTTCCGGTCTGTGTTTCTCAAGGAGGCGAGGATTTTCATTTTTATACAGCCAAAAATCCTGAATTAACAGCAACCATGATAGGGTTAGGCTGCGATCTAACGCCTGGTCTGCACCATCCGGATATGAAGTTTAATTTAAAAGCACTTATTTATGGAACGAAAATTTTAATTAACACAGTAATGATGACGGCAGGAGAATAAAATTTTTCACTTAAAAAATTAATGAAGGGGTGTTTTATGGAAAATACCGCACAAACATCACAAACCGGGGACCAAACAGCTGCTGAAGAAAAACAACTGGAGCGAAAACTCAAACCAAGGCATCTTTCCATGATCGCAATCGGCGGAACCATTGGAACAGGGCTATTTTTAGCAAGCGGTTCCATTATTCATACTGCGGGTCCCGGAGGAGCTGTCGCCGCCTATATAATTGCCGGAATCATGGTTTACTTCCTGATGACAAGCTTAGCAGAAATGGCTGCCCTTATTCCTATCACAGGCTCTTTTAGTACCTATACATCAAGGTTTGTCGATCCGGCTTTAGGATTTGCGATCGGTTGGAACTATTGGTATAACAATGCAATCGTAGTGGCGTTGGAATTAGCAGCCTCCTCCCTTATTATGAAATATTGGCTGCCTTCTGTTCCGGGCATCATTTGGAGCGCATTATTTCTTGCACTCATATTTGGCCTGAATATTTTATCGGTAAAAGGATATGGAGAATCAGAATTCTGGTTTGCCATTATAAAGGTTTTGACGATTATCATCTTTATAGCAGTAGGGTTATTAATGATTCTAGGAATCATGGGAGGGGATGCCGTAGGTTTTGAAAATATCACCAAAGGGGAGGCACCGTTTAAGGGAGGCTTTTTATCCATTATAAGTGTCTTTATGGTGGTCGGGTTTGCCTTTCAAGGCACCGAGTTAGTAGGAATTGCAGCCGGCGAGAGTGAAAACCCGAGAAAAAATATACCAAAGGCCATTAAGCAAATCTTCTGGAGACTGCTCTTGTTTTATGTATTGGCAATAATCGTGATTGGATTTTTAATAAGCTATAATGATCCGCGTTTGTTAAGCTCGGATATTGAAGATATTGCGGTAAGTCCCTTTACGCTAGTTTTTCAAAACGCAGGGCTTGCCATCGCTGCCTCCGTTATGAATGTGGTCATTCTTACTTCCGTTCTTTCTGCGGGCAATTCGGCCATGTACGGGGCTTCTCGCGTGCTTTGGGTGCTGGCGAAAGAAGGCAAAGCTCCTTCGTTTCTAAAAAAAGTGAATTCAGGCGGCATTCCAGTGAATGCTGTGTACTTTTCTACCATCGTTGGGATGGCAGCTTTCCTGACCTCTTTTTTCGGTGAAGGTTCGATTTACAATTGGTTATTGAATGCTGCAGGTTTATCCGGCTTTTTATCCTGGTTAGGAATTTCGATTACACATTATCGATTCCGGAAGGCATATATTGCACAAGGAAGAGATTTAAAAGATTTGCCTTATGTATCAAAATGGTACCCATTCGGTCCAATATTAGCGACATTTTTATGTGTTACGGCTATCCTGGGACAAAATTACTCAGCTTTTTTCGGCCCTGAGATTGACTGGTATGGAATTTTAATTTCTTATATCGGGCTTCCATTATTTTTACTGGCTTTTCTAGGTTATAAAATCGTAAAGAAAACAAAAATGACTCCATTGCAAGAGGCTGATTTCAGTAAAGTGGAATAATTTCTTTTGTTGAAAAATAAGAGAGTATTTCGTAAACATAAAGTATTTAAATGATAGCTCCAGTGCCTTGCACGATAAGCCGTCAGCTGTGGAACTTACTTGTCCATCTTATGTTGGGTCGATCAAGGCGCTTGTGCTTTTCATAGGAGGTTAACCATGACGAATACACATGAAATTGCAATTCGTTCTCTTCATCGAATTGAAGAGCTAGAGGAAGTAAGAAAGCTAGAATCCGCCATTTGGGGAGAAACCGACTCAATCCCTTCACACCAAACCATAACTGCTGTGAAAAACGGCGGTTTGGTTATAGGAGCTTATTGCGAGGAGAAACTGATTGGATTTCAATATAGCTTTCCGGGATTCAATGGGCAATCAGCCTATCTTTGTTCACATATTCTGGGAATTGATGAGCAATATCGCAACAAAGGTATAGGGGAAAAGTTAAAGTCAGCACAACGTGAGGAGGCGATAAAGCTCGGCTATTCCCTTATTACCTGGACATACGATCCATTAGAAAGTGTTAATGGGTACTTGAATATAGCCAAGCTTGGCGGGGTATGTTCCACTTATATACCAAACTGCTATGGTGAAATGGAAGATCTTTTAAACAGCGGAATTCCTTCTGACCGCTTTCTTGTCGAATGGCATATTGGTAAAAAGGAGAAAACGGATTCTATCGGACAGGGAATGCCGTTGGACTTTATGATAGAAAACTCGCTTATCCAATGGGATGCCATTGAAGAGGGAGTGCCTGTTCCTTCTTTCACTCTTCCGCTGCCTGAACAAGAATGTGATACAGCTTTTGTGGCCATTCCAAAGGACTTCCGAACAATAAGAGTCACAAACATTCAAGCGGCCAATGAATGGCGGATGAAAACGAGGGACATTTTTACCGATTTATTTCAGCAAGGATGGCAGGTAACAAATTTTATGAAGAATTCCATGAAGGAAATTCCCGTTCAGTTTTATGTGCTATCAAGGAAATAAGCAGGTTTATATTTAAATATGAATTAACAATAAGCTGCTGTCAGCAATTGAAAATGACTGGGGTAAATAGTTTTATCCCCAAAAGGAGAATCTACTAGTGAAAATTAAACAAGTTAATTTAAGGCATCTGAAGCTTGACTTGCTTCACCCCTTTACAACTAGCTTTGGGACGGAATACAATCGGGATTTTATCCTTGTGGAAGCAAAAAGCGATGATGGCATTTCCGGTTGGGCTGAATCGGTTGCGATGCTCGACCCACTGTATAATGAAGAGACCTTAAAAACAAACTGGCATATACTCGAAGATTATCTAATTCCAATTATCCTTAAAAATGAAATCAAGCATCCTGATGAAATTTCCGAAAAATATTTCACCCATATTCGCGGCAATTACATGGCAAAAGCCGCTTTAGAGGGTGCTGTTTGGGATTTGTATGCTAAAAAACAGGGTGCTTCTCTTTCAAAAGTGTTAGGTGGAACAAAAAAGAAAATTGAAGTTGGGGTAAGCATCGGAATAAAGGATTCGATTGATTCGACCCTAGATATAATCGAAGCTCGTCTCGGTGAAGGCTATAAACGCTTTAAACTAAAAATCAAACCGGGCTGGGATGTTGAATTAATAGACAAGGTCCGAAAAGTATATCCTGAAATCCCGCTCATGGCAGATGCAAATTCAGCTTATACCTTACAAGATATAGACCGGTTATCCGCCTTGGATGATTTTAATTTAATGATGATTGAACAGCCGCTTGCCTATAATGATATCATTGACCATGCAGATTTACAGTCAAGGTTAAAAACACCTATTTGCCTGGATGAAAGCATTCACTCATTAGAGGATGCAAGGAAAGCTATTAAATTGGGCAGCTGTAAAATTATTAATATCAAGATTGGCCGTGTCGGAGGTTTGACTGAATCCAGGAAAATCCATGATTTATGTCTTGAACATGAAATTCCGCTATGGTGTGGGGGTATGCTGGAATCAGGCATTGGAAGAGCTCATAATATTGCAATCACATCACTGCCAAACTTCACTCTTCCCGGCGATACCGCAGCTTCCTCCCTCTATTGGGCAGAAGATATTACCGACCCTGAAGTTACAGTGGAAAACGGAATAATCAGTATTCCAGAATTGCCCGGTATTGGCTTTGAACCAAGCATGGAAAAAATCAATAAGTATACTATACACAGTCAAACCTATCATTTAAGTTAGAATGTTGATAGAAACGGCTAGTGTAGTTACTTCCTGCAGCATCTATTTTCCTTACATAAAGGCATGATTCCCGAAAAAGGGAGCATGCCTTTTTTTTCTGCAATCCATTTGCCATTCAAAAAATATATTGTAATTCGACTTTCTGACATGTATTGAACTCCTTTATCCAAGTTTCGTATGAAGTGGTTTGCGTTATGAGATCTACTTTATCTAGGTATCCCACTTATTCGAGCCTTCTGGGACACTTTTTGTTTAGCAAGGACAAAACAGGACATCGGTCGGAAGGGAAATATTAATCTGAAGGGAAATAGTAAAGGTAGTTCGGATGTACAAAAAAAGAGGGAGATGGAGCTATGAAGAAATTACTTACTAGTTTGGCAGTATTGGCAATGGCCCTTGGGATATCTTTTTCCACCGCTTCAGCATCTGCTGGAGGTTTTCACCACCCCGAAAGCTGGGATAAGAATTCTATTTTGCGGAAGGACACTCATGGGGTGGAGGTCAGAAATATGCAGTATATCCTGAATGTCATGGGTTTTTATACGGATTCTGCAGTGGTTGACGTTGATGGTATCTTTGGACCAAAAACCGAAGCGGGAGTGAAGAAATACCAAAAAGAAAACAACTTGAAAGTGGATGGTGTGGTTGGCCCCCGGACGTGGGATAGCTTCTCGCAATATATTAAGAAGAATGGCAATGAAACATATGGAGCAGGCGGAAACATGGGACTCAGAATTAAATGGAAGTACGACAATTCCTCCTATACATCGGGCTCTAAAGCCTATATTTACGGTAATGGAGATACATTAAGCGATCAATATCGATTGTATGCAAATTAAGATACAGGAAATTCCTTTCATATGAAAAACGTGTCCACAAATAGGCACGTTTTTATTTTTTGCTTTCACAAGTTGATTGTATTTGTAAGCTCCTGTTCCTTCTTGGTTATTGTTTGGTCTGATTTTTGATTCCCTTCTAAATAATATTCCTTCCAGAAGAATCAGTTTAAGTCCAAAAACATAACAGCTGGTCATGATGTTACTGCTGACATAGTGAAAAAATCCATAATCCTTCTGATTCAGAGGAGGTATTTTTTTATACTTAATTTATTAGCCTATTAAAAATGTTGATATGATCCATTTTTTCGATAGGCAGGGCCTTTAAAATCCATTCATTTTAAATGGAAAAATGGTAAAGTTAGAGGGGATTGAAGTTTTCTTTAGAATACTGACCCTCTCCAATCGGGTAGCTGCCGAATGGAAGGAGGGAAATTAATAAATTAATATATGATATAAGACTTAGAAAGAAATTTACAAAAAGTATTTGCAGAGGAGTAGCGCATATGGACAATTACTTATCAATCAGTGAAATGGCTTCCATTCACAGTATCTCAAGACAGACTCTCATTTATTACGATAAAATCGATCTATTTAAACCGGTACATATAGATGAACATGGTTATCGATATTATAGTGCAGTTCAGATTCCATTTCTAAGGGAAATTTGCTTTTTGAAGTCGATTGGCATCAAGCTGAATGATATTAAGGATCATATTGGAAACCGAAATTTAACCACTGCCATATCACTTTTGGAGTTTCATCAAGAATTCATAGAAAAAGAAATAAATGCCTTGATGAATACACGTACATTTATTCAACAAAGATTAATGAAATATTCAGAAGCCAAAAATATTAAAAGTGAATTGGATAAACCTATTATAGAAGAATTTCCTGAAAGGCATGTCTTATTTATACCATTTGAAAATGAATTGTGCCGAGAAGAATTACATTTAACGCTGATGAAAGCTTGGAATGTATTAAGTAAACATGAGATGCTTCCGTCAGAGGGATTTGGCACGGTAATTTTAAAGGATAAGCTTGGAACGGATGATGTTTTCGAGGGTGCGGGAATATATACTGCATTACCTTTTATAGATCCTGATATGGATAACATGATGACGTTGCCTGCTGGGCAATATGCATGTGTGTATAAATATGGAATGCCATATAACATTGAGTTTTTAAATGAATTGGTTCAATGGATCAATGAAAATCACTATACAATTATAGGGGACGTTGTGGACGCTTGCTTATTGGATACGACCTTTTACGAGAATGATAGTAGTGTTGATTTTTGTCAGCTGCAAATCCCTGTAGAGAAAATTACTTGAATTTTCAAATATCCATTGACTGTATAGTAGAAATACACTTTAGAATATCATTTGTAACCGATAACATTTAGGTTATTTGAATGACTATACATAGGATACTGATCACAAAGTGACAGGGGGATTTATTATGTCTGAAAAAATGAATAAAGTGAGAGATTTACGTTCTGCGCTGGAACTACTGAAGTCGATTCCAGGACAATTGATTGAAACGGATGAACCAGTCAATCCTCATGCTGAATTATCTGGGGTGTATCGTCATGTCGGTGCAGGCGGGACAGTGATGCGTCCAACAAAGATCGGACCTGCCATGGTTTTCAATCATGTTTTGGGTCATGAAGATTCAAGCGTGGTGATCGGACTTTTAGCCAGCCGGGAAAGAGTCGGCCACATGCTGGATACAAAACCGGAGCTGCTCGGGTTCCTTTTAAATGAAGCTGTAAAAAATCCAATTGATCCAATCACCATTTCGAATGATAAAGCGAAAGCTCAAGAAGTGGTTCACTATGCAGAAGATCCCGATTTCGATATCAGAAAATTAATACCCGCGCCTACGAATACAGAAGAAGATGCAGGCCCGTATATCACCATAGGAATGTGCTATGCCTCCGATTCAGAAACGGGTGAATCTGATATAACGATACACCGATTATGTTTACAAAGTAAAGATGAGATGTCCATGTATTTTGTTCCTGGCCGCCATTTAGAAGTATTCCGTGAAAAGGCTGAAAAAGCAGGAAAACCGTTACCAATTTCCATTAGTATCGGTGTTGACCCTGCTATTGAAGTCGCTGCTTGTTTTGAAGCACCTACGACTCCCCTGGGCTTTAATGAGTTGAGTGTGGCAGGGGCGATCAGGAAAGAAGCGGTAGAATTGGTCCAATGCTTGACCATTGATGAAAAAGCAATCGCGAATGCTGAATATGTAATAGAAGGGGAATTGGTTCCCGGAGTGCGTGTTCGGGAAGATCAAAACACCAATACTGGAAAAGCAATGCCGGAATTCCCTGGTTATACAGGTTCAGCTGTTGCGGACCTGCCTCTAATCAAAGTGAAAGCCGTAACGCACCGAGTCAATCCAATCATGCAAACAGTTATTGGTCCAAGTGAGGAGCATGTTAATATGGCTGGCATTCCAACTGAAGCAAGCATTTTGCAAATGGTGGAAAAGTCCATGCCAGGCAAATTATTGAATGTATATGCCCATACTTCAGGAGGAGGTAAATACATGGCTGTTCTTCAATTCAAGAAAAGTCAGCCAAGTGATGAAGGGCGCCAAAGACAAGCTGCACTATTGGCATTCTCTGCCTTTTCTGAACTTAAGCATGTATTCATCGTGGATGAAGATGTGGATCCCTTCGATAGCAATGATGTTTTATGGGCGTTAAATACTCGTTACCAAGGTGATGTTGATACGGTTTTCATTCCTGGAGTGCGCTGTCACCCGTTAGATCCTACACAAGATCCCGCATACAGCCCTACCATTCAGGAAAAGGGAATTTCCTGTAAAACCATTTTTGACTGCACAGTACCATTTCATTTAAAAGATGAATTTAAAAGGTCCGAATTTAAAGAGGTGGATCCAAGTCGATTCGTTCCTGGATTTTCCAATGCATAAGCTTCTATAAAGTTTCGATTCAATGACTAATGTAAGGAGGGGAATTAATGAAAATCATTGTTGGAATAACAGGAGCGACTGGAGCCATTTTCGGAATTAGGATTCTTCAGATGCTTAAAAGCAGTGAAGTGGAGACCCATTTAATCATGTCCCCGTGGGCACATGCCACCATTCAACATGAAACACCATATTCTGTTAAAGACGTGGAGGGATTAGCTGATCATTCCTATTCTTACAAAGATCAAGCTGCAAGAATATCAAGTGGATCATACCGGGTTGATGGCATGATCGTAGCACCTTGCAGTATGAAAACACTAGCTTCCATTCGCATGGGACTAGCGGATAATTTACTAACGCGATCTGCTGACGTCATGTTGAAAGAAAGAAAAAAATTATTACTAATGACAAGAGAAACCCCTCTGAATACGATTCATTTGGAGAATATGACGGCGCTTTCCAAAATGGGGACCATTATATTCCCTCCGATGCCAGCCTTCTATAATCATCCTGAGAATGTTAACGATATCATTGATCATCTGGCTTATCGGGCGTTAGATCAATTTGAAATCGATACTCACGGCGCGAAACGGTGGAACGGAATGAAAAATCGCACCAAAATATAACAGATTACTAGGGAATTAATGAAAAAGGTGAAAAAATGAATGGGATGGAAATGCCAGTTGAGGTATTCGACTTGTTAAATGGTAAAGAACTTGTCGACAAGCAGCATGAAGCCATGATGCTGTTGACGATAAGTGAAGAAGGCTGGCCTCATACAGCAATGATTAGCGTAGGTGAGATCGTAGCGGTAAGCAGGACCGAATTAAGGATTGGCCTATGGCCGAATACTTCGACTACAGCCAATGTCATTCGTACCCATAAAGCTACACTGGTTTTGTTTTGGAAAGGTAAAGCACAATATATTCGCCTTTCATTAGAGAGATTAAAAGAGCTGCCAAATGTCCAATACAAAAGAGTAAGATTCCACGCAAAAATTGTGGAGGCACGGGAGGATATGGCTAAGTATGCTGAAATAACTTCTGGAATTAAAATCGACTTGAAAAACCCTAAAGAAGTTGTTGAACGTTGGAGTGAGACCATAGAGGATCTCCTTCAATAAAATTCCCAGGTACCGACTTTAAGTTACTGAGAAATCAAAATTATCAAATTATGATTGAAATAAATAGAACTTCATGTAAAATGGAATCATTACATGTATTTATAATTTGCCTATTCATTAACCATTAAAAAAAGCCCTTTTTTAATGAAAATTAATGAACTGACTGGCTATCTTAATTTCTCGATCAAGTTACCTTGATGGTGAAGTTAAGATAGCTTTTTTTATTAAATATGCTGGTTGGTTTATGTTAATAATCATGGAAATTGAGGAGTGACACTATGGAAATGTATGTAAAGGAATTGCGGAACAAAAGAATTCAAATTGCAGATTATCCTGGAAGGAAAGGGCCAATCATCGCCATACATGGTTTAACGGGTAATCATAAGCAAATGCATTATTATGCAGAAATGTTAAAAGGCGAGTACAGAGTCATCTCGATTGACTTAAGAGGAAGGGGAAATAGTTCGAGGGCAGATGTGCAGTCTTCTCTTTTTAAACATGCAGAAGATGTAATTGAGTTAATTCAAGAATTAAAGATTAAAAATCCGATTTTGATAGGATATTCAATGGGAGCCTTCATCTCAAGCGTTGTAGCCAGCAAATTAACCTCGGTACAGGCCTTGATATTATTGGATGGTGCGGCCATTTCCTCTCAACAACAAAGGGACATCGTACAACCATCACTAGTCCGATTAAGTAAAGAATATGAATCTCAGGAAAGTTATATTGCAGAAATTAAGGAAGTCTATAGCCGTTTGGGTATCAAATGGACGGATCACCTGCAAAGTGTGGCGGAGTATGAGGTGCATGAAGTGGATGGTCACTGGGAGAATAAATCATCAGAAGATAGCATTCTTAGGGATTTTGATAGTTTTTATTCTTTTGTCCCTAAAGAAGTTTGTAGACAAATTTCCTGTAAAACCTTATTGGTGTATGCCAGTGGGAAAATAGGGGAATTTCCTCCATTATTTTATGAAGAAGCCTATGCTGATACGAAGAAATATACGCCTGATATCGAAACGATCGTTTCTACATGTAATCACTATACAATGGTGTTTGAAAATAGAGTGGAAATTAACGAAGGAATAAAATCTTTTTTAAATCGAATTTGATTTTTTGCAGTTATTTTTAAAAAAGATATTGAAATTAACAGAAAATAGTGTAATATTAAGAATATATAATAAACTTAATTATTGCCTATTCATTAGCTATTAAAAAATAACCTTTTTTAATAACAACTAGTGAACAACTGGCTACCTTAAACACCTGCTGTCAATTATTGATAGTAATGTTTGGGGTAGCCATTTTTGTCGTGATAATGTAAACGCTTAATGAATTTGGGGGTTTTATGGTTGAAAATCATTGATTTAACATTGGAACTTTACGATGGTCTAGTTACAAATAATGATTTACCTGCAATAGGCATTAAAGATGAACCTCTTGAACAAAAGGGGAAATCTGATTCACTTCCTAAAGGATACCGTTCCAAGTTGATTTCTTTTTCTGACCATAGTGGGACACATGTCGATGTGCCTTCACATTACTTTGAAAACGGGGAGTCGGTTGAAAACATCAATCTGAAGAATATGTTTGGGGATGCCCTCATATTGGATGTAAGCATGTTAAAAGCGACACACGAACCTGTTACGAAAGCTTTACTTGAAGAGGCGGAACGCAGGCAGGGGGTGTACGTAGAAAAAAACGATATCGTCCTCATCAGGACATGGGGGAAATCATGGGGGGAAGAAGGATTTTTTGAAGCGCAGGCCTTAGATGATAGTGTGGCCCAATGGTTTATTGAAAAGCAAATACATATTGTCGGGTTGGATTTGCCCAATGCCGATTTGAACCAGGATTCAGAAAGCGGAATTCATCAAAAATTACTGAACAATGATATATATATCGTTGAAAATCTAGTGAATCTTGAAAAACTGCCTAAGCATTCTCGCTTTCTTTTTTTCGGGATCCCTTTAAAACTAAAAAATGCAACAGCCTCACCTATAAGGGCACTATCGATACTTGATTCACAATTAATATAAAGAGGTGCAGACGAATGAGCGAGGGATTATTGTATTTCAAAGAAGTTTATGATGTGGTACCAGGCTGGGTGCAAAAAATGCACGATTATAGCCCAAATGCACTTGATCACTATACCAACTTACGCAGTAACATCATGCAAGAGGGAGCCTTGACGAGGAAGGAAAAAGATATATTACTGGTTGGCATGAATGCTGCGAGGTTGTATGAACGGAGTATGGTTTACCATACCAAAGGGGCAATCGATGGCGGGGCAACAATACCGGAACTGGTGGAATACCTAATTGTTTCTTACTTATATAACGGAACAGAAGCATTAAAAACAGGAATGAAGTCTTTGGAGTATGCTCTAACACTTAAAGGCATTCGATATCCCGAAATAAGTGGCGATCAAGGAACAGCAGAAGAAATCCTGCTTTATATGATTGAACTATTAGGGGATGAGGAGACGGGATTCGTCTCGAATGTTTTGAAACTGGTTAAATCGGAAGACCAAAACTCCCTCAAAGATTATATATTAAGTGATTCAGTGGTTTCAAAAAGGCTAAAACATCTCCTGATGACAGGCATATTCATTACAGAATTAAAAGGGGAACAGGTTGGGGAATGGATGGAGGCGGCAAGGTTAATTGGAGCTTCGGAAGAACAATTAGCTGAAGTGGGACTAATTTGCTTATTGACTGCCGGAATACCTGCTTGGTTTGAGGCAAGTGATTCATTGATTGAAAATAAGTAACGTGAGATTGGTGGGGAAAACATGACGAAAGTACATCAAGATATAGAAGCAGCTTTATCTTGTGTGAAGAACGGTCATACATTAATGGTAGGTGGATTTGGCTTGATCGGTGCCCCTCTTACATTAATAGATGGTTTGACCAAAAAGGATGTAGCAGGCTTGACAGTAATCAGTAACAATTTAGGCGAGAAAGGAAAAGGTCTGGGAGTTCTCCTAAGCCAGAAGAAAATAAAAAAGGCGATTGGTTCTTATTTTACAAGCAATCGTGAAATTGGGGAGTTCTACCAACGTGGTGAAATTGAATTAGAACTATTGCCACAGGGGACATTAGCGGAATCCATTCGTGCTGGCGGTGCCGGCATAGGCGGTTACTATACGAAAACGAGTGTAGGGACCGATTTAGCTAAAGGAAAAGAAGAAAGGGAAATAAATGGGGCTACATATATTTTTGAACCAGCCATAAGAGCGAATGTAGCTTTGATCAGGGCATGGAAGGCAGATACACTTGGTAATCTTGTTTATTATAAAACGGCTCGAAACTTTAATCCGGTTATGGCAACAGCCGCAGATGTCGTAATTGCGGAAGTGGATGAGATAGTTGAACCTGGAGAACTCCCGCCAGAGGAGATTGTAACACCGCATCTATTCGTCGATGGAATTATTAAGGCAAAGAAAATCCTGACGAAGGAAGGTGTCAAAGGTTATGAGTGACAAAGAATTAATGCAAAATATGATAGCAAGACGCACGGCAAAAGAATTGACGGGCCCTTGTATAGTAAACCTTGGAATCGGGATTCCGACCTTGGTTGCAAAATACATTGATGATGAAAATGTTTTTTTTCATACGGAAAATGGATTACTAGGGGTTGCAGAAGTTGATGAAGATGAAATCGATCCCAATTTAGTTAATGCAGGCAAGTTACCGGTAGGGGAATCGATTGGTGCATCATTCTTTAATAGTGCAGAATCGTTTGCAATGATCCGTGGAGGACACATTGATGTTGCCATCTTGGGTGTTTTGCAGGTAGGTCAAACTGGGGAAATTGCAAATTGGGCGGTACCTGGCAAGAATATCATGGGTGTTGGAGGAGCGATGGACCTGTTGGTTGGTGCCAAAAAAGTGATCGTGACCATGACACATACAAGTAAGGAAGGTAAAAGTAAAGTTTTAAAGAAATGCACCTACCCGATTACTTCCACAAGAAGCGTTGACTTGATTATCACCGAGTTGGCTGTCTTTGAAGTTATAGACAAACAGTTGAAATTGATTGAATTAATGCCAGGTATAACGATCGAAGAAGTAAGAGCAAAAACAGAAGCGGATTTTATCTATTAAATGTTAAAAAGGTGGATTAAATGAAAATACGTTCAGTAGATGTATACATTATTGATTTACCCACAATTCGTCCTCATCAGCTTGCCATGCATACGATCGTGGAACAAACGATCATTCTTGCCCGTGTTATGGATGAAGAGGGTGCGGAAGGTTGGGCGGAAGTGGCGACAATAGGCGGGGCTTCATATGGTGAGGGGACGCCTGAGGCGATCAAAGTGAATATTGATACATATATCGCCCCGCTTATCATTGGTAAAAACCCCGTCCATTATGACAAAATCATGCATGAAGTTTCACTAAATGTTAGAGGAAATAATTTTGCGAAGGCTGTCGTTGAATCAGCCATGGTGGATTTAGTAGCCAGAAGGAGAAACATCCCTGCTTATGAATTATTCGGTGGACAAATTCATAAATCATTGCCGGTGGCATGGACTTTGGCAAGTGGTGATACGAATAAAGATATCGAAGAAGCGAAAGAATCCTTACACCAAAAACGTCATAATATCTTTAAATTGAAAATTGGCAAAGGTAATCCATATAAGAATGTGGAGCATGTATTGAAAATTATTGAAGCCGTGGGAGATCAAGCACGCATTACGGTTGATGTTAATCAAGCATGGGATGAAACAACGGCTACGTATTGCATTGAAGCTTTAGAGGAAGGCGGGGTTTCCATGGTCGAACAGCCGCTGCCAGCTTGGGATAATGAAGGGATGGCAAGGTTGACCGAACGTTTTAAGGTCCCGATCATGGCTGATGAATCATTGAATTCATTACAAGATTCATTCCAAATAGCTAAACATAGGGCAGGTAATTCCTTCGCCTTGAAAATATGTAAACATGGCGGGATGACCCAAACGAAAAAGGTGGCTGCGATTGCCGAAGGTGTAGGCTTTGGTTTGTATGGCGGAACGATGATTGAATCATCATTGGGAACGGCCATTTGTGCACAACTTTATTCAACCATTCCAAAATTTGAATTCGGTACTGAATTATTTGGACCGTTACTTTTCAAAGAAAATATTACGCTAAACCAAATTAAATATGAGAATTTTGAAATAATCATCCCGGATGGGCCAGGATTTGGCATGGAGATAGATATGGAAAAAGTAAAACATTTTTCAAGAGGTCTTTAATTAATATAAACTGGAAAGTGGAATATGGAACACCCACTGGTTTATGCAAGTAATCTTGAGAGGATGTAGTTTTATATGGGACAGCCAACATTATTAATTACCGCCTATGCGAAGGCACCGCAAAATACGAGCATGTACGAAAATTATAAATACGCTGGGATGGTACTGGAAATTCACAAGGAAAGTCACATTATCATTAATGCAGAATTTACGTTTTTAACAACTTTGGCCCAGGATTTTTTTAAGCGAATGATAGTTGGTTTTGATTTTAGTAAAGATATTGATTCCTTAATAGAGAATATTAAAACGGACTTTTTAGCTCCATCGCAGCAGTCGGTGATTGTTGCCTTGAAAATAGCTCACCAAAGATATAAGGATAGTTTAGAAGAAAGAAATAAAAATAGCAGGAGGTAGAAAATTGAGCAATGTAGTTATTATAGACTCGGTTCGCACGGCTATTGGGAAATTAGGGGGAGCATTGGAAAATGTTCCTGCCGATTTCCTGGCAGCTGCTGTCCTTGATGAAGTGATCAAGAGAGCGGATATTCCTAAAGATAGTATTGATGAAGTGATTATGGGACAAGCCAAACAAAGTTCAGATGCGTCAAATTTGGCAAGAGTTGCATCGCTCCGGGCAGGATTTCCTGTGGAAGTACCAGGTTATACCGTACACAGACAATGCGGATCCGGCATCCAGGCGATCAATTCTGCCAGTCAACAAATACAATGCGGATTTGGGGATGTAATCATTGCAGGCGGAGCGGAATCAATGAGCACGGCCCCATACTATATGAGAAATATCCGTTTTGGGTTGAAATCAGGCAATGGACAGTTATTGGACCCGAATACGGAAAGCCAGCCAGGTTCTCAGCCCATTGAAGATTACGGGATGTTAACGATGGGAATGACAGCAGAAAATCTGGCTGAAAAATATTCCATTTCAAGAACTGAACAAGATGAATTTGCTTTAAGGAGCCAAGAAAATGCAAAACGGGCAATTTCTACTGAACTATTTTCGAATGAGATCGTTCCCTATCAAATTAAAACGAAAAAAGGGTTAATGGAATTTAATGTGGATGAGCACCCAAGAGATACCAGTCTGGAAAAGTTGGCTAATTTAAAACCGGTTTTCAAGAAAAATGGAACGGTAACCGCTGGAAATAGTAGTGGAAGGAATGACGGTGCAGCCGCTCTGATCCTTATGTCGGAAGAAGCAGCAAAAAGGCGTGGTAAAAAGCCGAAAGCAAGAATGATCGCACAAGCGGCAGCAGGCGTATCACCGAATTACATGGGGTTGGGGCCTGTCAACTCCACCTTGAAAGCGCTTCAAATATCAGGGCTGAAACTGAATGATATTGATTTAATAGAACTGAACGAAGCCTTTTCCGCACAAGCTTTGGCAGTAATCAAAGAATTGAAGCTTGATATGAATAAGGTGAATCCTAATGGCGGTGCCATTGCCATGGGACATCCAATAGGTGCCACTGGTGCAATTTTAGCAACCAAATTGATACATGAGTTAGAAAGAACCGGAAAAAGATATGGGCTAGTCACACTATGTATAGCAGGTGGATTAGGAATCAGTACCATCATTGAAAATCAACAAATATAAAAAACTTAAAAAATGGAGGAAATATTATGAAAAATCAAAAAGTAATCGACGTTTATAATGGATTGGTAGTTAAATTCAAGGAATTAGTTAGTGAATACGAAATTGATCATAATGACTATCAAGCTCTTGTTGATTGGATGGATCAATTAGGCAGGGCAGGGGAAATTCCGTTATTTATGGATGTTTTCTTTGAAACTCATGCCCTTCAAGAAATGTATAAAAGTGTAAAAGGAACTGAACCTACTATTCTAGGACCTTATTATATTGAAAATACGCCAGTCGTTCAAAATCCCGGAGTGTTGCCACAACGTGAAAATGAACAAGGTGACGTCCTTTACTTTTCAGGATCTGTTAAAGATGTTAATGGAAATCCGTTATCCAATACCAAAATCGATATGTGGCAGGCTGATACAAATGGTGAATACTCATACTTCGCTGAAGGAATCCCAGATGATAATTTACGTGGCGCTTTTTATACGGATGCGAATGGTAATTTTGAAATAAAAACAGTTGTACCGGGTAATTATTCAATTCCTACAGATGGACCTTCTGGTCAATTCTTAAAGTGGATTGATCATCATGCTTTTCGTCCAGCACATTTGCACCTATTATTCCAACCGGAAAATGGCGATAGATTAGTAACGCAAATATATTTTGAAGGCGATGAATATTTAGAAAATGATGTTGCACAAGGTGTTCGCGGAAGCTTAATTACAAAATTAGAAAAACATTCCGGTGCAGAAAAAGGATTGAAAAATGATTATTATACGGCTCATTTAGATTTTGAACTTAGATTACAAGATAAACCTGTTTTCAATAAGGCTGTCGTGAAAAACTAAACATCGATAGGAATATGCATTGTTTGTTAATGGGCAATTTCAAAAGTTATTATCTGATTTTTCGAGTATTTTCCGAGTTCTTATTTTGGAACTCGGAAAATACATTCGAACCGATATTTTTATGATGGGAGGCGGAAAATGCGTAGTGTAGTTGCTTCGGATATCATTGCTGTCAGTAAATTTAACCGCTTTCATTTACTTGTTTTTCTTTGGTGTTTTTATGCCATCGCTTTCGACGGGTATGAAATAGCGATGTATGGTGTGGGATTGCCTTGGATGATGGAAGAGTGGGATTTAACTTCCATTCAGGCAGGGGCAGTCGGCAGTTATTCCTTATTCGGCATGATGATTGGCGCCCTGATTTTAGCACCGATCGCAGATAAATATGGCCGGAAGAATGTTCTCGTCATTTGTATGATTTTGTTCAGCGTATTTACCTTGGGGGCAGGGATTGCACCTAACCTCACATGGTTCACGGTCATGCGTTTCATTGCGGCAATTGGCATGGGAGCCTTGATGCCGAATGTTATATCGCTAATGACTGAATATTCCCCAAAACAAAATCGGGCCATCATTGTAGCTGCGATGTATTGTGGCTATTCAATCGGTGGAATCATGGCATCATTAGTGGGAATGTATATCATTCCTTATACGGATTGGCGTGTATTATACTTTATTGGAATTCTGCCATTACTTACACTTCCAATATTCATGAAGCAGTTTCCTGAATCCCTTTCCTACTATTTAGCAAAGAAGGAAATTGGTAAGGTTATAGAAATCCTCAATAAAGTCAAACCAGAAGGGAATTTTAAAGAAACAGACGATTTCAGACTTAGTGAAGCTGAACAGAGGGGGAAAGGATCTCCAGTAAAAAAACTATTCACGAACAAACGGGCATTCAGTACGGTTTCCATATGGGTTGCTGTGTTCTGTACATTGATGATGGCTTACGGATTAAATACATGGCTTCCAAAAATGATGCAGGATTCCGGATTCAGTATCACCTCAAGCCTTTCATTTAACCTGGTTTTATGCCTTGGTCAAATTGGCGGTTCCTTAGTAGGTGGTTATTATGCTGGAAAAATGGGTCATCGTAAAATTCTTGTTACACTATTCTTATTAGGGGCCGTTACATTTGTCGCATTGAGCGCTACGACTAATACCATCGGAGTATATTTACTGATTTTTATGGGGGGTGCCTGTACTGTTGGTGCCATGAACTTAGCCAATCCGTATATCACAGAATATTACCCCCGTGAAATCCGTACGACGGGTATGGGCTATTCGCAAGCTATCGGCAGGATTGGCTCAATTCTCGCTCCTACTTTAATTGCCTTTCTTCTGTCAACAGGCATGGATCCGAAGGTGGCTTTTGCTACATTTGCCCTGCCAAGTATCATCGCAGCGGTCGGTTATATTCTGGTCCAAGAAAAACATGGATCTTTTGACAGGGTAGTCAAGGAGGACAATGAAGAGGTAGAATCAGAGAAGACTGTAACTATTTAAAGAAATGATTCACAATTCGGAATACAATCCCCTTGGTTGTTTAATTTTGCAACAAGGGGATCTGCAATTCAATGTTTCTAGGGGCTTTTGAAAATATTAAACTAAGGTTATAAGTAATGGAAGGAAACATAGTAGCATTCATGAAATTTAGTAGAACGATGTACTAATATTGGGCATTAGGTTAAGGGGGAAAAATATTGAGCTCAGAATTAAAGGCAATAATAGAAGATCGCACATCGGAACCGGTAACTGACAGATCAAAAAAAAGAAAACAGAAAACTGTTCGATGGTTCATCTTATTTCTAATTGCTTTGGTCACGTGTATTAATTACATCGACCGTGCCATCATTTCGCTTGCGGCTCCGAATATTCAAGCCGATTTACAAATTGATCCGGCTATGATGGGAATCATATTTTCCGTATTTGGCTGGAGCTATACCTTCTCCATGCTATTCAGCGGCTACTTTCTTGATAGATTCGGTCCTAGAAAGGTATACACGGTTTCGCTCATTTTATGGTCTGTATTTACATTCATGGTAGGAACCGCGAAAAATATATCGTCACTTATTACATATCGCATAGGACTGGGTGCCTTTGAATCTCCCTCCATACCTACTAATGCCTGGTGTGTATCCGAGTGGTTTCCTAAAAAAGAACGTGCAACTGCTGTTGGGATTTATACGGGTACCCAATATATTGGGTTAGCCTTCCTGACTCCAGTTTTTACATGGATCATCATAACCTTTGGATGGAATTACCTTTTTTATATCGCCGGAATTATAGGGATTCTTATTGGATTTGTTTGGTATGGATTCTATCGGAACCCTAGGGAACATATGCGGATTTCTCAGGAAGAGCTAAATTATATCAAAGAAGGCGGAGGGATGATCGGAACTGAAGAGAAGCATCCTTTCTCCTGGAGCCGATTAGGCCAACTGCTTAAACACCGTCAAATTTGGGGAATGTTCATCGGGCAATTTTCCATTCAAACTACTTTGTTTTTCTTTATGACTTGGTTTCCATCCTATTTGATTGATGAAAAGGGAATGACGATGTTGAAAACCGGAATTTATGCGAGTATTCCTTACATCGTAGCCATATTAGGAACTCTAATTGGCGGCCGATGTTCCGATTGGATGCTGACACGCGGGGTATCAACAGGATTGGCACGTAAACTTCCCATCATTGTCGGATT
This sequence comes from Peribacillus frigoritolerans, assembly GCF_040250305.1. Taxonomy (NCBI): domain Bacteria; kingdom Bacillati; phylum Bacillota; class Bacilli; order Caryophanales; family Bacillaceae; genus Peribacillus; species Peribacillus frigoritolerans. Next base: position 2,159,215 of record NZ_CP158190.1, read on the forward strand.
GTTACTGTCTTGTTTGATTCTCGGGGGGAATTATACGGATTCACCAAACATAGTCATCACCTTTATGGCGATAGCGTTCTTTGGACAGGGGATGGCATCAACAGTTACCGGAGCCCTTTTAGCTGATATTGCCCCGAAAGGAATGGTAGGCCTAACGGGTTCCTCACTATATTTTGTAGCAAACATTGGCGGGGCATTATCTCCGTTAATCGTAGGTTTAATCATTAGTGCGACACATTCTTATGCAGCAGCGTTAACCTTTATATCCGTAGTGGCCCTAATTGGCGCTTTTGCTTATATCTTCCTTCTCGGAAAAGTACAGCGTATAGAAATCACAATGAAAAAATAAAAGGAGAAAGGCGGAATTACATTGAAACTGAGTTTATGCACTACAGGATTTAAAGAATGGGACATAGAGGAAATAATAAATTGGCTGCTACCGTTGCAAGCGGATGTTAAAGGACTTGAATTATGGAATAAACATATAGAACGATTTCAGGAGAAGCATGGACCATTGGACAAGTTAGCCAAATTACTTGAAAACAATGATTTACAAATACCATCCATTAGTGGATATACGACTTTTTCAAAACTCTGGAACCAAAAAGAACATCAAAACGAAATCAATCAAGCAAGAAAATTGTTAGATATGGCTCATCAATTAAACTGCCCATTAATACGGACTTTCGCAGGACATATAGCATCAAGGAATGCCTCACCAGAGCAATGGTCGGAAACGGCAACCGAATTGAATAAATTAGGACAAATGGCCGATCTATATAGAGTGGATGTAGCAATAGAAATTCACTATGACTCTTTTGCTGATAACCTTGAAGCCATTCAAAAGCTTTTAGAAGATATTGACCATCCACGGATAAAACTGATTTTCGATGGTGCTAACTTATACGTTGATCAATTGAATCCGAAGGAGGTATTGGAATCCATCTTCCCCCATGTCAGCCATGTACATTTAAAAAATTATCACTACAATCATAAAGAGCGATATAAAAACAAACCAGCACCCATTTTTAGTGGGGATGTTGACAATATTCGCTTACTCGAAGAATTGAGAAAGCGGAATTATATAGGCTTTGTTTCTTTGGAATATTTCGGTCAGGAAGGAATGCCTAACTTGCTTGCCTCATTAGAACAATGGAAACAGCAACTGACATATTGATTTCTTTACGGGTATTTTAGCTGAAGATTAAAAATGATTCTTTTCTCTTAATTAGCAGGATATCCCATCAGGGCAGTCGAACATCAATTGGAGCGGTCCAATTAAGAGAAGTTGAATAGGAAGGTGAATATGCAGAATCATGAACTGGAACAAATCATAAAAAATGCGGACAGGGCAATAAATAATGAGGATTTCGATCATTTAATGGAGTTCTATTCAGAGGATGCAACTTTAGTTGTCAAACCTGGAACTTTTGCAAAAGGGAAAGCGGAAATTCGTCGGGCATTCATTGCTATCGCTGAATACTTTAAACATAGTTTAATCGTCAATCAAGATAAGATGGCAATAATCGAAACGGGAGATACGGCATTGGTTGTGGCAAAAGCCCAGCTAAGTGCCAATCAAAAGGAAGATTCCGAATTCTCTATGGAAAGAACCGCGACATATGTATTTAAAAAGGATTCCACGGGTATATGGCGCTGCATAATCGACAACTCTTATGGTGCTGAAATAATCGAAGAATTGAAGTAATAAGTGAAAGCTGCCGTATATGGTGGCTTTTTATTTTTCCAACTAGATTACATCTGTATGTAACTAAGAGGCATTTTGTAAGAGAAAACAAAAATAGCGTTTTTAGTTATTAAAAAATCGCCTATGTATATAAGTGATGATGAAATGATTGTGCCCATTAATAATAAGAACAAAGACTACAATAAAAACATAAATTTACGACAAAACAAGAAGACGAAATCTTTAAGAAATCGCCGTCTCATTTACTAACCGTTAATATTCTTCAATTGTCGCTTATTTTAAAGCTGATAAACTTCTGCTCCATCATTTCATGCATCGCATATTTGACGCCTTCTCGGCCAACTCCGCTGTCCTTCCAGCCACCATAAGGCATATTATCAATCCGGTAAGTTGGGATATCATTGATTACGACTCCACCTGTTTCCAAGCGTTCCGCCGCATAAAAAGCTCGTTCTATGCTCGGAGTCATCACTCCTGAGTTCAATCCGTAACGCGAATCATTTGCATCATTGATGGCATCATCCAGCGTATCGAATGGGAAAATGCAGACAATTGGACCAAATACTTCGAAACGAAATACCTTTGAGTCACGATTTACATTGGTTAAAACGGTAGGCAATAGTACATTGCCTTCCACTGTACCGCCACACTCAATTTTTGCTCCTTCCTGTACTGCCTCGTCAATCCAACTTTGTAGCCGCTCCAATGATTTTTTTGAAATCACCGCTGTAATATTTGTATTTTCCTCCAGAGGGGAACCGATGACAAGCTGCTTTGTCGTACTTACGAATCGATCTAAAAATTGTTGGTATAGTGATTTGTGGACATAAATTCGTTGAATCGAGATACACACCTGCCCATTATTCGTAAATGAACCCATCACACTTCTTTGAATGATTTTATCGATGTCGACTCCTTCATCAATGATGAACGGCGAATTGGATCCGAGTTCAAGGGTAAGCTTACGGAAGCCTGCCTGCTGCTGGATAAGGTGTCCGACCTCTACACTGCCTGTAAAAGTCACTTTTTTTACGTGTGGATGGGTGGTCAATGCCTCACTCAAAACATCCCCTTTGCCCGGTATGATGTTCAATACTCCATCTGGCAACCCTGCTTCTTTAAAAATATCGGCAAGAACCAGTGAACTCAACGGGGTTTGTTCGGCAGGTTTTAACACAATCGAATTTCCAGCCGCAATAGCTGGACCAACTTTATGTGCGACCAGATTAAAAGGAAAGTTAAATGGGGTAATCGCAGTAACGACACCAATCGGGGTGCGAACCGTGAAGCCAAAACGGTTTACCCCGCCCACTGCCGCATCCATCGGGATTTGTTCTCCATAATTGTTCTTGGACGCTTCTGCAGCAAAACGATAGGTCTGAACCGTACGATTCATTTCTTCACGAGCATTTCGAATCGTTTTCGCCGCCTCTAGAGAAATGATTTTCGCAAGTTCTTCACTGCGTTCTTCCATGATTGTTGCAGCTTTAAATAAAATTTCTGCCCGTGCATGAGCCGGGTAGGATCGGTACTTCTGAAAAGCGGCATTTGCCTCAACAATCGCTTCAATGGCATCCGCTGGTTCGGCCTGGCCGATTTGTGCAATTTCTTCATTTGAATGGGGATTAAATAAAGGCTCATACGATTTAGCCTCCCGCCATTTGCCACCGATCCACAATTGCCACTTTTTCTTCATTTGACATTCCTCCAATAATACATGCTCTTTATAATTTACAAATATAATCACCTAGTGTTTTCGATAGCTTGACATTTTCCGAATAATCGACATCCACATCAATCAAGACAATTTCCTGACTCGAAATTGCTTCTTCTAATGCAGGAAGCAATTCATCGGAGTGGGTTACTTTCACTCCTTTAACCCCAAAACTTTTTGCGAATCCTAAAAAGTCCGGGTCTGTAAATTCAATCGCATTCGTACGATCAAATTTATTCAATTGCTTCCACTCAATAAGGCCAAATTTTGAATCATGGAAAATGACAATAACGAAGGCAAGACCCAGACGTTTGGCAGTTGCCAATTCAACCCCATTCATCAGAAATCCACCATCCCCTGTAACCGCAATGACAGGTTTATCAGGTTTTGCCAATTTGGCCGCAATGGCACCGGGAACCGCGATACCCATTGATGCAAAGCCATTAGAAATGATAGTGTGATTAGGCTTTTCCGGCTGATACATCCTGGCAATCCATAATTTATGGGCGCCCACATCCGAAATGACAATGGAATTCCCTTTTTCCGCCTTTTTTATATCGGCAATAATTCGCTGAGGTATGATAGGGCTTCCTGATACTTCATCCGAAGAATGAAGCTTTTCAACAATCTGAGACCTTAACCTTTTAACTTCTGGCCAAAGTTCTTTTTTTGCTACACCAGTAGTCAAGGCTTCTAGCGCCTCTGTGACGTTACCTACCAATTCGGCTTGAACCGGGTAATAAGCATCTATCTCAGCTGCTCTGGCATCAATATGGATAATCGGATTTCTCGCCTCATCGTTCCAATATTTGGGCAAGTACTCGACGAAATCATAGCCGACGGTGATAATGAGATCAGCCAAATCAAACCCGCATAAAACATAATCCCTTGCTTGCATCCCTACTGTAAAAAGGGTCAATGGATGGTCAGAAGGTAAAACTCCTTTGGCCATGAACGAATTCACAACGGGAATTTGCTTTTCTTCTGCAAATTTCCGTAAGGACTCAGCAGCTCCATCGCGAACTACGCCATTACCAGCTAGAATAATCGGCTTTTTAGCGCGATTGATTAATTCGACGGCTTTTTTGATTTCTTCCTCGGCAGGGCGAGATCTTGGCATTGGTGTAACCCTTAGTGGTTCACCTTCTGTATCCATCATCGCCACATCTTCCGGGAGTTCTATATGAACAGCTCCCGGCTTTTCTATGACTGCAGTCTTAAATGCTTTACGGATAATTTCCGGAATAGTATTTGGTACCTTAATTTGTTGATTCCATTTCGTTACTTCCTCAAAAACGCCAATAATGTCCACATATTGATGCGACTCCTTATGAATGCGATCAAGGCCCGCCTGACCTGTAATCGCGACAACAGGTGAATAATCCAGATAAGCATTTCCTATTCCTGTCAATAAATTAGTTGCACCCGGTCCCAATGTGCCCAAGCAGACGCCAGGATTTCCAGTTAGCCGGCCATATATATCTGCCATAAAAGCTGCAGCTTGTTCATGATGAACCAAGATAAATTCAATATCAGAGTTTATTAGAGAATCAATAAGATCCGTATTTTCTTCACCAGGTATCCCAAAAATATACTGAACCCCTTCATTTTCTAAACATCTTACAAACAAATCAGATGCTTTCAAATTATTCCCTCCTCGACCATTTCAATTTCTTTCCCTATATGTTGGCTTTGCCCACTAGAAATTATGTACTTGCGGATTATAAAGAAATTCAGGGTAATAACCTCAATAGTCATAACTAGGAGGGGGAATATGGAAATCGGTTCTAATCTATATAATAATATTGACCGAAATCAGAATCATCACGCCATACTACGGAATTATCCAGTACTAGGCAGGGTGCGATATTTTTTAGAAAAAGTCAGCCCGGAATTTTGGTGAAGAAGGCCTGTTTGTTTGGAAGTTTCGGTTGTAATCAAAATAGAAAGGGGGAGAGCAAATGATTAGCTTTGAGATTAATCATGAGCTGTTGAAGACGCTTTAAATTCAGAGGGTAGAAGAACACCTAAGGGAGATATGGATTCAAAACAATTGAAGCCATTAATATTAATTCTATTAGGATTATTTTTAATAGGGATTGTGGCAACATTCTATATGTATTTTACTCGGCCAAGTGGTGAGGAAATAGTAAATCAATTTGAAGTTGCGGTAAATCAAGGGGATATAGATACGCTTGAAAAACTAGTAAAAGTTAACAAGGAAATGAAACTTACTAAAAAAATCTAGAACAATTAATTACCTATGACAAAGGAAGGAAATCTTAAAACAACGATACAAAGCTTGCCCCCAGGCATTTATACCGTGACAGGATCTGAAAAATATGAGTATGCTGAGATAAATGCTAAAGAGGAAATTAATCTCTTTGAAGATGATACGTTCAGTAAATCTGTTTCTCTTGAATTAACAGGGGAGCAATTAGCAATAGAATCTGATGTTGGAATTCTCTATGGAAAGAACCGCGACATATGTATTTAAAAAGGATTCCACGGGTATATGGCGCTGTATAATCGACAGCTCTTATGGTGCTGAAATAATCGAATAATTGAAGTAATAAGTGAAAGCTGCCGTATATGGTGGCTTTTTATTTTTAATTGTTATAACTTGCTTATAAATATGAAAAAACTAGGATGGTTGATGATGTTAAATTTAATAAGCAATTGAAGCTAATAAGAGTATTTGTATGCATGTTAGATTCAATAGACAGCTCATAACTCTATTTGTCATAAAAATAACTTTCCATGTAAAAAAAATTTAACACATTTTCTGTTTTAATAGATCCTTACTATAACAATTTTGAGAATTCCCTTTTATTTTCTCCATTTTTCTAATTCTAATGGTTAAATATTAAACTGGCACGCTGCTTGCAATAACTAATAATGAAAGCTATTAAAACATTATTGGAGGTAGGGAAATGATAGAGCGTCAAATTCAATTTTATAGTGAAGGTTACAAATTAGATGGCACAGTGTATCTTCCAGACGATTATAAAAAAGGAGAAAAAAGACCGGCTATTATTCCGAATTCTGGATATCAAGGGTTTAATGAATTTTATCCAAAGTTATTTGCGAAAAATTTAACAGCGGCAGGTTATGTCTGCTTTGGATTTGATTATCGGAGCTTCGCAAAAAGTGAAGGTGAAGAAGGTCGCGTTATTTTGGATGAGCAGGTAGAAGATATTCAAAATGCGATAACATTCCTCTCCCTCCAGGAAGAAGTAGATTCAGATAGAATAGGATTAATAGGTTGGGGTATGGGCGGTTCGAATGTGGTCCGTGTGGCCGCAAGAGACAAACGGGTTAAGGCAGTTTCAGCACTAAATGGTTTTTATAATGGTCAAAGATGGTTACGCTCTATTCATTCCTACGTTGAATGGAATGAAATCTTGAAAACGGTTGAAAAAGATCGAGAACAACGGGTATTAACTGGGAAGTCCCAACTTGCAAGTACGTTTATTCATTATCCGCTTGATCCGGCCACAGCGGATTATGTTGAAAAGGAACTGGCCGTTCTGTCCCCATTTGGTAAGCAGACAGTATTGCAGTTTACAGACTCAATAATTAGCATGAACGCAGAATTAGAAGTGAAAAATGTAACGGTGCCGCTTTTCATTGCCCATGGAAAAGAAAACTTATTACATCCGCTTGATGAGGCAAATGAACTGTACGAAGCAGCAAATGAACCGAAAAAACTTTATATAATAAATGGTAAGCATAATGATTTCATGTATCATGAGCATGAAGTTTTCCAAGATTTAATTGAAACGCTTAAAGCTTTCTTTGGTGAAATTCTAATAAAAAAGGAAGAAAATATTAAAGTCATCCAAATGCAAGGGTAAAATAGATAATCGCGTGACAGGTGGCAAATTATTTTGTCATCTGTCTTTTCATATTTTGAATCAAAAGGAGCAACTTTATGGATAATAAGCATCCTTTCAAAGCAGCCATTATTGAGTTTAATCCACTATTAAATCAATTGGACAACAATATTGATCATTTGCTTGAGGCGGTAACAGAAGCAGCGAAGAATGGAGCTAAATTAATTGTCACACCGGAAATGGCTACAACAGGCTATCATTACGAGAATCGTCAGTCTATACTTCCATTTGCAGATACGATCCCGGGGAAAACCACTAAACGTTTTGAAGAAATCGCAAACTTTTACGATACACATATTATCATAGGGATGGCGGAGGTAGATGAAGAAGACGGACTTTGCTATAATTCGGCTGCGCTTGTTGGTCCTATGGGATATATCGGAAAATACAGGAAAGTGCATCAATGGGCAACAGAAGATAGCTGGGCACATTGGGGGGACATGGGCATTCCGGTATACGAGACGTCTATTGGGAGGATTGCAGTCATTATTTGTATGGATTCAAGCTATTTTGAATCGGCCCGGATCGTTGCTGTGAAGGGAGCGGATATTCTTTGCTTTCCGACGAATTCAACAGGTGGATCGCTTTCGATGCTGCAGGCATGGGCTGAAATGAACGGTCTGTACGTCATTGGTGCGAATCGTTCCAATACAGAAACCGATTACCATATGATCGGTGCAAGTGCCATTTGGTCACCTTTAGGTAGGAAACTTGCTGAAACCCCATACGTAGAAAAAAGTCACACGAGAGATGAGACAGTCATTTTATATGCGGATATTGACCCTGCTTTATATGAAAATCCCGCAAAAAAAAGAATAGAAAAACGAAAGCCAGACCTATATTCTGATTTAATGTTGCACGTCGGACCTTGGGAGTATAAAAAATCACCATCAAAGCAAATGGATACCGGGACTTATGAAAAAAAGACTTCTACTGCTTTATTGCAGTATGAACCGGTAATAGGAGATAAAAAAGAAAATCTTAAGAAAATAAAAAACCTCCTGGCGGATGCTAGCTTCAAGGCTAAAAAACAAAAAAGCTTGTTATCACTAGTTATTTGCCCGGAACTTTCCTTAACAGGTCCCGTTAATTCACTTAGCCCTGAGGAAATCCGCAAACTTGCTGAACCCATATATGGAGAAACCATAAGAGAAATGAGAATGCTTTCAACTGAATATCAAATTAATATCATTTTTGGTATGATAGAGGAAGAAAAGAATCTCCTTTATAATACAGTGGTTCTTCTGACGCCAGAGGACGATAGGGTTACCAAAGCCCGTAAAATTCATTTGTCAGAATCGGACGAACGCTGGGCCTCTGCCGGTTGGGAAATGGTAGTAGCAAATGTAACGGATATAGGGCGTGTGGGCCTTATAGTCGGTAGTGATGCTGCATATCCTGAGGTAGCGGGCATTATTGCCGTAAAACGTGCCGATTTTATTGCCATCCCCTCATGCTGGCATGGTGAATTTGGTGCAACACTGGCGCTTCCTGAAAAAATGATGGAAAATAAGTTTCCGATAAATTCGATGACGACATGGGACGCCACGGCAAGATTTTCGCAAACAAAAACACTCATTGCGAATTTTATAGGTTCAGATATTGATTGTAAAGGTGGGAGTGCCGTTTATACACCTGATCCGATTTATGGAAGTGACATTCCCGTAGTTGCCTCTTCTCACAGTGAAGAGGTATTGATAGTGGCTAATTCTAAAATGGGACAAAATTGGTGGTTTGATCAGCATAAGCTATTACTATCAAGAAGGCCGATTTTTTATCGGGAACTGGTAAAGAAGTTACAAATGTAAGCGCTTTGAATCGTTAGTATACTTTAATAATAGGTAACAATTAAAAGTGAGGGTGTTAAGAAGCACAAATAAAAAGTAATTTAATAACAATGTATAAAGTGCTTTTTTCATTTCTCACATATCGAGGTTTTGTAAATGAAAGTATTTCAATCAAGGCTAATGAAGCGTTATGTAACTATTGTTTTAGTTGTCATTTTGTTTGTACTGTCCTCTCTTTATTTGATTGCCATACATGTAATGAATGGATCTGTACGGTCACAAATGGAATATCGAGATGAACTTATAGCCAAAACCCTTGGCAACCAAACAGAGAATATCTTCAAAAATTCAATTTCCGATATGAGACAGGTATCGCCCATTGTTACAAATATTGATAACAAAGCAGAGAATGCTTTTCATGTAGAAATAGAGACGATTTTGGCACAGGATCCACTTTATCTGTTCATAGAAGTATATAAAGAGAATCAGTTGAACCAACGTATTCCGAATGTACCATTTTCTGATTTTATTGAAAATGGTACTATTTTAAAAAGGCTCAGCTGGAGTCAGACAAGCTATATTTCAAATATGATGGAACTGCCTGACGGCCGCAAGACCATTGCGATTGCATATCCATCCATTAATGAAAAGGGAGAATTTAAGGGGAGTGTAGTCGCTTATTTAAATTTAAACATTTTATCAGAACACCTTCAAAAATTTGCAATCGGGGAAGAGGGTGTGAATGCAATAATTGACCGCAATGGAACAATTATTGCACATACCGACCAAAGTTATATTGGCAAATCCATTAAAAATCATGAAGTTGGGATTCATCTTCAAAAAGAAGATATAGATATTTGGAATGGCGAGATTTTCAACAAAGAAATGGCCATTGCGTATCGGCCCATTCTCTTGGGAGATATTAGTTTGATTGTGGGAGAACCGATTAAACAAGCGCTAAAGCCTGCACGAGTGGTCCAAAGTTTACTTTTACAAGGTTTTTCCATCGTTTTCATTATCGCAATAGGACTTGCTATGTTCAGTGCATCAAGAGTGATTCTTCCTGTCACGAAGCTCATCAAGCATGTACAAGAATATAAAGTAGGTAAGCGTAAAGAATTCATTAAAGTGAAAACAAATGATGAAATTGAGGAATTATCGATTGTATTATCAGAGATGGCAACGGAATTGAGGGAAAAAGAAAGAAGTATGTTTTATATCCTGGAGTCCATTCCATATTGTGTTATTACTACGGACAAGGATGGTAGGATTATGACCTTCAATAAAGGAGCAGAAGATTTAATGCTTTATAGCCGGGAAGAAGTATTAAATCAGCTTATTTTTAATTTGCCGATAATACATGATATACAAGAGTTCGTTCTTTTAAAAACGTTTAATGCAGGGAAGTCTTTTGAAGAAGTAGAAAGCTATATTATTGATAAAGAAAAGGGGTATCATGATGTCCGTATTTATGCATCTCTTCTTAAAGGAGAACAAGATGAGTACATCGGCGCCATTCTTGTTATTCGTGATGTAAGTGAAGTGAAGAAGCTTGAAGAATACTTAAAACAAAGTGAACGGCTAGCATCCCTTGGTGAGCTCACTGCTGGGATTGCCCATGAAATAAAAAATCCTTTAAGTATTATTCAGGTTGCTGCAGAAACAATTCGCCTACAAATAGAAGATGAATTTAAAGAAAAAGAAGTGATTGATGAATTGACAGGAGATATTTTAACAGCCTCTGATCGCATGAACAAACTGTTAACTGATTTTCTGAAGCTAACGAAAGATGATGAATATAACAATCATGTTCTGACAGATTTGGTTATGATTACTGATGAATTGCTTAATTTATTAAGAAGAAAATTTAATGATGCAAACCTTATGGTCACAACCGAATACAATTTTAGTAAAGCTCCCGTTTTGGGGGACCGGCATAAATTGACACAATTGCTTTTAAATATATTTTTGAACAGTATTCAAGCGATAAAAGATGAGGGTAATATTCATGTTGCGCTTAAAGAGAAAGGGGCATATTGGCAGCTTTCCATTTCGGATACCGGAGAAGGCATTAGGAAAGAAAAATTAAACTGGGTCTTCAATCCGTTTTATTCCACGAAACCAGAGGGAACAGGTTTAGGTTTATCTATTGCTCACGAAATTATAGTTCAACATGGTGGGAAGATATGGGCGGAAAGCGTATTCTCTCAAGGAACCACAATACATATTGAAATACTAAAACATGAGGAGAATGAATATGAAGAGCATTCTGTTTGTGGATGATGAAATTAGACTTTTGCGTGTTCTATCATTGTCATTTCGCAAGAAGGGATATGAAGTAATTCTTGCTGCCAATGGACAAGAAGCACGAAGAAGAATGAAAGAAGACGGCCCCAACCTTGTTTTCCTCGATTTAAATCTTCCAGATGCAAATGGTTTGGAACTTTTAGAGGAATTCATGGCACTCTATCCTCAAAAGGTATTTGTCATCATGACGGCTTATGGCGATATAGAAAGCGCTGTATCCGCTATAAGGGCAGGTGCATTTGATTATTTAGAAAAACCAGCGAAACTAGAGGAAATAGAACTTGTTATTAACAGAGCTTATACACTACTTGAAGTAAAACAAGAGAATATCCAACTGAAAAGTCAGTTAAACAAACTTGAATCTATAGAGGGCTTTATTAGTATAAGCAAGCAAATGAAGCAGATTTACGAATTAATTGAACGTGTCTCCGCCACTGATGCAACGGTTCTTCTTCATGGGGAAAGCGGAACAGGTAAAAGTATGATCGCCAAGATGATTCATTCCTTAAGTGATCGCAATAACGGTCAATTCATTGCTGTAAACTGCGCTGCTATCCCTGAAAATTTGCTGGAAAGCGAGATTTTCGGTTATGAAAAGGGTGCATTTACCGGTGCCACAGCAAGTCGTGCAGGGAAATTTGAAGCAGCACAAAATGGTACTATCTTCTTGGATGAAATTGGCGAAGTGCCACTTACGCTTCAAGCTAAGCTTCTTCAAGTCGTGCAGGAGAAATCCTTCATGCGTCTTGGTAGCAATCAATTAAAACAAGTAGACGTTCGAATTATTTCTGCAACAAATCGTAATTTGAAACAAATGGTACAAGAGGGGAATTTCCGTGAAGATTTGTATTATCGCTTGAATATTATAGATATGCATATTCCGGCACTTAGAGAAAGAAAAGAAGATGTTCCCCTTCTGGTTGGGGAATTTTTGGAGAAGCACCGTAAAAAAATGAAGAAAAATTTTCGAGTGTCACCTCAGCTTATGAATATATTGAAAGCATATGAATGGCCAGGAAATGTTCGGGAGCTTCAAAATGCCGTTGAGCGAGCAGCAGTTTTATGTAAGGAGGAAGACTTGTCGTTACAAGATTTCCCTTCTGAAATTAGGGGATCTAGTGAAATGAATGCAGAGTTTCCTTCAATCGTTTCTTTTAATAAAAAGAGAACGCTTCCAGAACAAATGGAAGACATTGAACGGCAATTTATATTGTCTGCGGTTGAAGAGAACGATGGGCAAATTTCCGCAGCAGCCAGAGAGCTGGGAATTTCAAGACAGCGGCTATTTTACAAGATAAATAAGTATCATGAACAAATGAATAAGTCATCTGAAGAAATTAAGCAAAAAAAGGAAGAATTATTTTAATTCTTCTTTTTTTTCGTTTTTCAGATGTTTTTGGCAATCCTCAAAGTTTGTAAAAGTATTTTTTCAAAGCGAAAAATTTTTTTACAAAATATATCAAAAAGATATGTAGAAATTGAAAAAAAGCCCATATATAGTTGGCATGTTACTTGCATTAATTTATTAAAGAATTAACTTTTAAAAAGGAGTGGCATAGATGGATTTTCATCCGTTATTAGAAGGTGCAATAGAGTTACATTGCCATACGTATCCTAGTATTTTCCCAAGAAAGCAGAATGATTGGGAATTTATAGAAGACTTAAAAAAAGCTAAAATGGCAGGTGCCGTATTAAAAGCACATGAGGCATCAACTGTGGACCGCACGACATTAATCCGTTTAAAAGAGCCAGAACTTCATGTTTACGGTGGACTTGTTTTAAATGAATTTACAGGTGGCTTATCACCCAAAGCGGTTGATGCAGCAATAAGGCAAGGTGCCAAAATAATTTGGATGCCGACTATTTCAGCAAATCAGCATTGTTGTAATTTTGCAAAAAAAAAGACCCGCTTTTTCAATAGTGAACGAAGCCTGCCCATTGAAGAAGGTTTAACTATTTTGGATGAGAATAGACAGATAAAACCAGAAGTCATTGAAATTCTGGAACTTATCAGTGAAGCAAATATCACCCTTGCAACAGGTCATCTATCGGAAGAAGAAGTCTCTGTGTTAATTGACGCAGCCAATGAACATCATATCGACAAGATCTTAATTCAGCATGCAGATCTAGGCATTGCCCCAGTATCAATAGAAAAGCAAAAAGAGTTTGCCAAAAAAGGCGCTATAATCGAGAAATGCTATTTAGCCTGCGGTGAGGATTTTCAAGATTTAACGATAACACAAATGGCTAAGTCAATACGGGAAATTGGTCCAGCGTCATGTGTGCTTGTAACAGATTATGGCCAAGAACACAATATTCCGCCAATAGAAGCATTAAGTCGCTTTGTCAGTGCAATGATCGAAGAAGGTATAACAGAAACCGAGATTGAAAGGATGATCATTCATAATCCAAAGCAGCTTTTAGATATTGAAAAGTGAGGATGACAAGTGATGAAAGAGCAGCTATTAAGGCTTATATATACCATCGTTCCAAAAGAAAGGGTACTGACAGATTTAGCGGAGCTTTATTCTTATAGCTTTGATGCATCATTCGGCGGATACTTGCCGGAAATCGTTATTCAACCAAAAAATAAAGTAGAAGTTGCTGACTTGGTCAAGCTTGCAAACGAATTTAAAATTCCTGTTTATCCTAGAGGAGCGGCTACCTCCTTAAGCGGGGGTTCCCTTGCTGTTGAAGGGGGCATGATTCTAGATATGTCACAATTTGAAAAAAAACTTGTGATTGACCGTGAAAATTTACTGGCAATCTCCTCACCAAGTGTAATTACAAGTGACATACAACAAAAGGCAGAAGAGGTAGGCTTATTTTATCCACCGGACCCAAGCAGTTCCCATGTTTCAACAATTGGAGGGAATTTGTTGGAAAATTCAAGTGGTCCAAAAGGCTTGAAATATGGTACTACGAAGGAATATGTAATTGGTTTAGAAGTTGTTACACCAACTGGAGAAATTATTCGCACAGGAGGTCGAACGGTTAAAAATGTGACTGGCTACGATTTAACAAGGCTCATAGTTGGATCGGAAGGCACACTGGGAATTGTAACAGAAGCCATTTTGCGTCTGATACCAAAGCCGCTTGCAAGAAAAACACTTTTAGCTTCATTTGTACGAATTGCTGATTCGGGGCATGCGATAACAAAAATATTATCAAATGGAATATTACCAAGTGCGATGGAATTAATGGATAATGCATGTATTCGTGCGGTTGAAAATTACTCACCAGCAGGTTTGCCCATTGAGGCGGAAGCCATCGTCATTATTGAAGTGGATGGGCATCCAGCGGCAATCGATGAAGAAATAAAAAAATGTGAAGATATCTGTCTTTTACAAGGGGCGACTAGTGTCAAAGTGGCGAAAACAGATGCTGAGCGTGATGAGATTTGGAAAGCGCGTAAAATGGTTTCTCCAGCTATTACACAAATGGGACCAACCAAAATTTCTGAAGATGCGACAGTACCAAGAAGTCAAATCCCCGAGATGATTGAAAAGCTTTATCAAATTCGTGAGAAATATCAGTTGAACCTAGTTGTTTTTGGTCACGCGGGGGACGGTAACCTCCATCCCAATATTATTACAGACAAGAGAAATATCGAAGAAATGAAACGTGTCGAAGATGCAGTCAGTGAAATTTTTGAAGCTGCCATCGAACTTGGCGGTACGCTTTCAGGGGAACATGGGATTGGGATATTAAAATCTCCTTATATGGAATTGGAGCTTGGATCAGATGGATTGCTAATGATGAAAAAAATTAAAGATGCATGGGATCCAAATTCTATATTAAACCCAGGAAAAATATTTCCACAGCCTGGAAAACTAAAGGTGGAATTAACATGAATAAAGCACCTCACGAAAAGGAATTAGCAATTACAGATAAGTTCACTCAAAAATTGCGTGATCTTTCGTATGAAGCAACCAATCAATGTGTGCAATGCGGATATTGTCTTCCTGCTTGTCCAACATATGAATCTATGGGGAAAGAATCACAATCGCCTCGCGGACGAATTAACCTGGTTAAAATGGCTGCAGAGGGAAAAATCGATCTTCAAAAAGATCTAGTTGAGCCAATTGACCTTTGTCTTGGTTGCAGAGCCTGTGAAGTAGCGTGCCCCGTAAATGTACCATACGGACAAATTTATGAGGCAGCTAAAGAAGTCATTACAGAACATCAAAAGCATGAACATCATAAAAAGCAAAAAAATAAACCTAAGATTCAAACAAAAGTGGTCGATTTTACGCTGACCAGTTTATTTCCGCATCGCAATCGTCTTCGTACATTAGGCAATCTAACGTGGCTATATCAAAAAACAAAAATAAATAAAGTGGTGCAAAAAACAAAAATGATTAACAAAGTGTCAGAGCCCATGGGACAGTTTGAAAAGATCCTGCCGGAGCTCGAAGCACCAATCAAACGATATAAATACGGACAAAAATTTCCAGCATTAGGCGAGACAAAAGCAGTAATTGCCTTTTTCCCGGGATGCATCATGGACGCTATCATGTCAAAGATTAATAGGCTAACAATTGAACTGCTTCAAGTAATTGGCTGTGAAGTGATTATTCCGAAAAATCAAAAATGTTGCGGTGCACTTCATTCCCATCAAGGAATGAAGGATGGTGCTGTAAAACTCGCAAAAGCAAATATAGAAGCATTTGAAGCATCCGGTGCCGATTATTATGTCAATAACGCTGGAGGCTGCGGAGCGATGCTTAGTGAGTATAATCACCTTTTTGGCCAAGAACCTGAATGGAAAAAGCGCAGTGAAGCATTTGTAGGGAAATCAAAAGATATTACCGAAATTCTGGTGAAGTTTGGTCCACTCCCGTTTAAAAAAGAATGGAATGGTATTATAACTTATCAAGATTCTTGTCATTTGAGAAATGTCCAGGGAGTATTTCAAGAACCTAGGGAGCTTCTTAGATCCATACCAGGGGCAAGTTTTATGGAGATGGAGGGAAGTGACCGCTGCTGTGCATCCGGCGGTATTTATAATTTAATGAATTTTGATGAATCGATGAAAATATTAGACGAAAAGATGTATAAGGCGGGAAAAACAAACGCAAAAACAATTGTAACAACAAATCCGGGGTGCCTGCTCCAAATGAAACTAGGTGTAGAGAGAAGCGGTACAGGAGATGATGTGGATGCTAAACACATTGTAGAAATATTGGCAGAAGCTTGTTTAATTAAGTAGGAAAACGTTTTTATAAGTGACATTAGACCATATTAAGAAGCAATTTATTTTTACAACTAAATAAAAAAGTGACCTGAATTATGCAAGACTATCAAGTCATAATCGAATCATTTAAATTAAAGGAGGGTAAAAAAGTGGATTTATTGGACTTTATCGGGTCGAACTGGGGAGAGCTTTTAGCAATGACATGGGAGCACATCCAATTAGTTGGATTAGCAGTTGGTGTAGCCATATTACTCGGTGTTCCATTTGGAGTTTATATTACACAGCATGAAAAGTTATCAAATCTTGTACTGGCAGTAGCAGGCATTATTATGACGATACCAAGTATTGCACTGTTCGGTATCATGATTCCGATTTTATCTATCATTAATCAAGGGATTGGGTTTTTACCAGCGTTTATCGCATTGGTCTTGTACTCGCAGCTTCCAATCATCCGTAATACATTCATCGCTGTTAAAAATGTAGATCCCAATATGCGCGACGCTGCAATAGGAATGGGAATGACGGCATGGCAACGTCTTTTAAAAGTTGAAATCCCAATTGCCCTTCCAGTAATTATGGCAGGAATTAGAATGGCCGTTGTATTAACGATTGGAATTGGGGCAATTGCTGCCTATATCGGTGCGGGTGGACTTGGGGTATATATCGCAAGAGGAATATCCACAAGTTACACAGAGATGGTTCAAGCTGGAGCCATTGCCGTTTCAATATTAGCGATCGCTGCTGATTATTTACTAGGTCAGGTACAAAAACGGGTTTCGCCCAAAAAAGCTCATATAGGATAAGAAAGGGGATGACTTATGATTACATTTAAAAATGTGTCGAAGGTATACAAAAGCTCTGGAAAATCGGTGAAGGCAGTAGATAATGTAAATATGACAATTGAAAAAGGAGAAATTTGTGTATTTCTTGGTCCCTCAGGTTGTGGGAAAACAACTCTTTTACGAATGGTTAATCGTTTGGTTTCTATCACAGAGGGGACTATTGAAGTCGGAGGAAAAGATATTTACTCATTGGATCCAATCGAATTGAGACGTTCAATCGGTTATGTAATTCAACAAAATGGTTTGTTTCCGAATATGACAATTGAACAAAACATTAATGTTGTACCAAAGATGCTGGATTGGAACGAAGGGGAAATGAAAAAACGATACAAAGAATTAATGGAGATGATGGGGTTAAACCATGAGGAATACCGAAAGCGTTATCCTTGGGAATTATCAGGCGGACAGCAACAGCGTATTGGAGTGGCAAGGGCGCTGGCGGCAGACCCGCCAGTTATGTTGATGGATGAACCATTTGGGGCACTAGATCCGATTATTCGCGATCGGTTGCAAAATGAATTTTTACGAATTCAAAAAGATGTAAAGAAAACGATCTTATTTATCAGTCACGATATCGATGAGGCTTTGTGTCTTGGGGATAAAATTGCTATATTTAACGATGGCCAAATCATGCAGTATGGAACACCGGATGAGATTTTGTCTAATCCAAAAAATGATTTTGTTAACAACTTTATTGGAAGTGATCGTGAAATTAAACGTTTACAACTATTAACGGTCAGGGATCTATTAAATAAAGCGAAAAAGGTAAATCGAAAAATGAATATGAAAATTGAATCTAGCGAATATGTGGTTAATATTGATGCAGATCTTCGAACAGCACTGTCTCTATTATTATCATCACCAAAAGGGGAAGCTGTGATTTTGGATCATAAAGGACAGCCAAGCGGAGTATTAGGCATTGGTGACTTTGAAGTTTTGACAGGTGTTCACCCTTCGAAATTAAAGTCAATAATTCAATAAGGTGGGTGTCTTAATGAAGGAAATAAACAAGATAGAAATATTGATTCGTGCTTTGTTAGTGTTGATTATGGTTGCACTGCTAGCTTATGCTCTCCAATCAGGTGCATTTCAATATATAAAAGATAACTCTGGTGAACTTCTTCATTTGGCCGGACAGCATTTGAAATTGGTGGCGCTTTCATCCATGGCAGCCATTCTTGTGGCCGTGCCGCTTGGAATTTTTATTACGAGACCACAGTTTAAAAAATTTGAATTTATTGTAGTTAATTTTGCGAATATCGGACAAACAGTGCCAAGTATAGCCATTTTAGCGCTTGTCATGAGTTATTTAGGTTTAGGCTGGCAAACCGCGGTATTTGCGCTGTGGTTCAGCTCACTTCTTCCAATTTTACGGAATACGATTGCTGGAATTCAATCGGTTCCTCCATCGATAATTGATGCTGGAACAGGAATGGGTATGACGCAAAAACTCATTCTTTTCAAGCTTGAACTCCCGAATGCTTCATATGCAATTCTTGCAGGCATTCGTACCGCAACCGTTATTAATGTGGGATCAGCCGCACTTGCCTTCTTAATTGGAGGAGGTGGGTTAGGTGACCTTATATTCACCGGAATCTCACTTTACGATCCAGGCATTATGCTCGCAGGTGCCATGCCCGTTATCTTTTTGGCCATTGCTATTGATTTCTTATTAGGGAAAATTGAAGTAGCCACTACTCCGAGAGGATTGCAAAGAAAAGCTGATTTTATTTAAGACAATAAAGGGGGAAGTAAAAATGAAAAAGTTTAGCATGTTATTTTGTGTCGCACTTCTTGCCTGTATGCTTACAGCATGCAGTTCTTCGGAGTCTAATGCCGGTTCAAATGAAAATAAAGGGAAAATTACAGTGGGAGGAAAGGATTTTACTGAACAGCACATTTTGACACAAATCACTTCTATTTATTTGAAAGAAAAAGGATACAAAGTCGATGAAGCAAGTAGTATGGGCAGTACAGTGGCACGTTCCGCGCTTGAAAATGGACAGCTCGATGTGTACTGGGAGTATACGGGTACAGCACTTATGGTTTATTTAAAGGAACCAGTTGAAACTGATCCCGAAAAGGCATATGAAAAAGTAAAAGAAATCGACAAAAAGAATAAACTTGAATGGTTAAATAAATCCGAATTTAATAACACATATGCTATTTTAATGCGCGAAGATTATGCAAAAGAATTAGGAATCAAATCCATATCGGATCTAGCTGATATTGTAAATCAAGATTCTAGTAAATTAAAATTTGGATCGAACTCTGAGTTCTATGCGCGAAAAGATGGAATGAAAGGCTTAGAGAAAAAATATAATTTTTCTTTACCAGCTAAAAATGTTGTCAAAATGGATACAGGACTTTTATATAACTCCTTAAAAGAAGGCCAGGTTGATGTAGCGGTAGGTTTTGCTACAGATGGACGCATTGAAGGTTTTAAACTTGTTGTGTTAGAAGATGATAGTCAGTTTTTTCCGGCATATAATGGAGCACCGGTCATTCGTCAAGAAGTATTAAAGAAAAATCCGGAATTAAGAGATCTTCTTAATACACTTTCAGATAAGTTAGATTCAGATACAATGAAGAATTTAAATTATCGTGTTGATATTAAGCATGAAGATATTAATGAAGTGGCTAAAACATGGCTGGATGAACAGGGAATGCTAGATTGAGATGAAAGCTAATAATTCGCTCATCACCTATATTGAATCTGAGTCGATTCAGAGTTTAGATAGTGGCACACTAACTTCACTCAAAGAAGCTTTAGCAGACATTATCGCTTGTACCATTGCAGGCCGCAATACGAAAGCAGCAGAGATTGCAAAAGTATTTGCTGTTTCGCAGTGGGGGATGGGAAACAGTTCGCTTTTCCTGTTCCCAGAAAGATTAACGCCTGCCGGAGCAGCTTTTGTTAATGCGACAATGGCAAATGCCCTCGATTAAGATGATGGACATCGCCTCACAAAAGGACATCCCGGCGCTGTCATTTTCCCCGCTGTGCTCGCCGTTGCAGAAGGTAATAATATAAGCGGAGAAGAGTTTTTGACGGCACTCCTTATAGGCTATGAAGTGGGGATCCGTGCAGGTATTGCTGCACACCTGACCCGGCTAGACTATCACTGCACCGGTTCATGGGGAGCAGTTGGAGCTGCCGCAGGTGTTTCGTACATTTTAGGACTTAAGGGTAGAACTCACTGGGCAATGCAGAATATTTCGGTGCTTATTCTCCAATGATGCGTTGCATCGAACATCCTTCTATGTTAAAGGACGGGATCAATTGGGGATGTATGGCTGGGGTAAGTGCAGCTTATTTGGCAAAAGCAGGCTATACAGGGATTCCATCACTAATTACATTAGAAGAAGCAGAAGGACTTACAAACGATTTAGGAAAAAGTTATCGCGTAAATGAACTATATTATAAGCCGTATGCATGCTGTCGGTGGGCACAGCCAGCAATTGAAGCCATTATGGAAATTCAAATTAGAAATATACTAATATCCGAAAATATTAAAAAAATAGTAATTCATACATTCACAGAATCTGCAGCATTATCGAAAGAATATCCAAAAACTACAGAGGAAGCACAGTATAATTTACTTTTTCCTGTTGCAGCATTTCTTTCTTACGGTGAAGTGGGTCCAAAACAAGTACTAGAACATCTGAATGATCCAATTATTCTTAGCATGATGGACAAGATTACAGTAGTAGTGGATCAAAAACTTAACGAAGCATTTCCTGAAAGGGCATTAAGTATGGTTAAAATAGTAATGCAGGATGGTAACACTTATCAATCCGATATTATACAAGCAAGAGGAGACTATGATTATCCGTTAAACGCTGAAGAAAAAAAAGAGAAGTTTTTCTGGCTGACAACGCCAATTCTAGGAAAAGAATCTGCGAAGAGTTTATTAGAATCCATTCAAAGCCTTGAACATTTGAAAAGTATTCGAGAGCTTATACCTACAATAGAGGCAAAGGGTAAATAAAAAATAGTAGTGCAAACCAAGGGATAGGTTTGCACTACTATTTTTTTACTATAATTGGTGGAGTCAGTAGGAACCTTCTAATTAATAGTCATTATGAAATCTAGTTAATAATAGTAGACGATGCCATCTTATATCCAATAGCAGGATAGACATTATGCGGTTCAAGAGATTAATTTTCTAGAGGGAGATTAGATTGGCAATTTCATAAGCTTTCAAAAACATCTATATCAAGACAAGTTTTTCATCACCCCGGTTAAAACGAGTTTGAAGAATTCTCCTCTAAGCTTGATACTAAACTTTATAAGTTAGTTTAACTAGCTTGACAATATACCCCCATAGGTATAATATGAACTCACAAGTTAAAAAAACACAAATTCACGAGTAAAACGTGCAAACTCACGAGTAAATCGCCCAAATTCACGAGTAAAATGCCCAAACTCACGAGTAAAACGCCCAAATTCATGAGAAAAGCACTCAAATTCAAGAATAAAATGCAAACTCACGAGTAAAATACGATTTAATTGGCTAGGGGCTTATAATCATAAGCACGATTAGGTTGATTATGCCTATTGAAACGTTTTTATTAAGAAATCTGACTTGTAAACATCCATGTCATTTCTTCTAATAAACTGGAAGTGAACTAGGAATGCACTTCTTAACGGAAAAGGAGATTAGCCATTGTTGTAAATAGAAGGGAGGCGAAGTATGGAGTATGATAAAAGCAGCATTCATCGCTTGAAGCGGATTGAAGGACAAATCAAGGGTGTTCTTGGCATGATGGAGCAGGGAAAAGATTGCAGGGAAGTCGTCACTCAGTTGTCTGCTACACGTAATGCCATCGATAGGGCCATGGGTGTTATCGTAAGTGCCAATCTTGAGAAATGCGTTCGGGAAAATGTCGTGAAAGGGGAAGGCACTGATCATCTAGTCAAGGAAGCGGTTAATTTACTAATTAAAAGCAGGTAAAAGAATTAGATCCTTTCCTGTAAAAAAAGGAGTGTTATTCATGTCTTATATTTTACAAGTGGATTTTAAAATGGAGGGACCATTTGGTCACGAAATGGTAAAAGAATTTACTGATTTAGCAAAAGGCATTAATGATGAAGAGGGCTTGATCTGGAAGATTTGGACCGAAGACAATGAGGCAAAGGAAGCAGCTGGCATTTATCTGTTTGAAACGAAGGAATCCGCAAGTATGTACTTGACTATGCACACAGCTCGGTTAACAGGATTTGGTATAGAGAAGGTTAATGGAAAAATATTCGAAGTGAATGAAGGTTTGACTTCAATCAATCATGGACCAATTAAATAAAGAAAAACCTATTCCATTCAATTTTAGTGAAGTGGGTTGACGAACTAAATTTTTTAGCATAATATATACCCCGTAGGGTATTTAAGTTAAATGAAATATAAATCAGGGGGAAAACATAAATGACTGAAAAGAAAAGAACGACGATCATATTATTTAGTGGTGATTATGATAAGGCAATGGCTGCTTATATCATTGCAAATGGGGCGGCGGCTTACGATCATGAAGTGACCATCTTCCATACATTCTGGGGATTGAATGCTTTAAGGAAGGATAAGCCGATTTCATTAAAAAAAGGATTTCTTGAAAAAATGTTTGCAAAAATGATGCCGCGTGGTTCTGATAAAATGGGTCTATCAAACATGAACTTTGCTGGGATGGGGCCTAAAATGATCAAACATGTGATGAAAAAGCATAACGCCATGTCACTGCCGAATTTAATTGAGCTGGCCCAAGAACAGGAAATCAAACTAATAGCCTGTACGATGACTATGGATTTATTGGGCTTGCAGCAAGAGGAATTAATGGATGGAATTGAGTATGCAGGTGTTGCGGCTTATTTAGCTGAAGCAGAGGATGGAAATGTAAACTTATTTATATAAATTTGGGTACTGGAGTGAGTCCAATTGGGAACTATATTTAATCTCATCATATTAAGTTTCATCGTTTGGTTTTTATATCAGCGCTTTGTCCCGGCAAAGGGGATAAAAAATATAAATGCGGCTGATTTAAAAGCTCTGTTGAATAATAAAGGAAATAAGCAGTTCATTGATGTCCGTACTTCTAACGAATATAGAGGCAATCACATTAAGGACTTTAAAAATATACCTCTAAGCGAACTTGGCAAAAGGACACAAGAACTTTCAAAGGATAAAGAAGTGGTTGTAATCTGCCAAAGCGGGATGAGGAGCAGTAATGCGAGTAAAGTATTGAAGAAACTCGGGTTTAATGAAGTCACCAACGTAAAAGGCGGCATGAGTTCTTGGCGTGAATAAAAGGAGGATCTAAAAAGATGAAAGAAATTTTACCGAATGAAGTGAATGCATTATTGAAGGGAAACTCGCCAGTACATATTATTGATGTGCGGGAGGTGGATGAAGTAAAGGCAGGGAAAATACCAAATGCTTTGAATATCCCGTTGGGTCTGGTGGAATTTAGAATGCAGGATCTGGATAAATCAAAAGAATATATCATCGTCTGCCGTTCAGGGGGCAGAAGTTCAAGGGCAGCAATGTTACTTGAGGATCATGGATATAAGGTGTTGAACATGATGGGTGGTATGAATGAATGGGAAGGTCCCATAGCATAATTTTATATCCGAATATACCCCCACCCCTAAAAAACACAAGGAGGAAATAAAATGATTAAAACAAATTCCGTTTTGGATGCTAAAGGTTTAGCTTGTCCAATGCCAATCGTAAAAACGAAAAAAGCCATGAATGTTTTGGAAGCGGGGGAAGTTCTTGAAGTTCAAGCAACTGATAAAGGGTCAACCGCCGACATGAAAGCTTGGGCGGAAAGTTCAGGTCACCAATACTTGGGTACGGTTGAAGAAGGAACAACACTAAAACATTATCTTCGGAAAGCAAACGGAGAAGAAACAGCAGTGAAGAAGCATGAAAAAATCGTTTCAAATGAAGAACTCCTTCAACTAATGCAAGAAAACAGAAATACGATCATCCTGGATGTACGAGAATCCGCAGAATATGCTTTTAATCACATTCCAGAAGCAAGATCCCTTCCAATGGGTGAATTGGAACAACGTATGGGTGAACTTGATAAAGAGTCAGAGATTTTCGTGATTTGCCGTACAGGCAGCCGAAGTGATCTTGCTGCACAAAAACTGACGGCGGCCGGTTTTGAACGGGTATTCAATGTTGTACCCGGCATGAGCCAATGGAACGGTCCTTCACAAAAATCCGTGAATGAATAAAAGTGACTACAAAATGTAGGAATATATCATGACGAATAAAGTATCTATAATCGCAAGTAATGGTGGATTATTTGACGCATATAAAGTGTTTAACATCGCAACGGCAGCAGCAGCAACAGATCAAAAAGTGGCCATTTTATTTACTTTCGAAGGCTTGAACTTAATTCATAAAGAAGCGAATGGACAGCTTCCACTCCCTGAAGGTAAAGAGCACTTTGCCGAAGACTTTAAAAAGGCCAATGTTCCTTCCATTCCAGAATTAGTTACCATGGCACAGGAAATGGACGTCAAGTTTATTGGGTGTCAAATGACCATGGACGTTTTGGGCATGGAAAAAGAAGCTTTCGTTGCCGGTATCGAAGTAGGTGGAGCGGTCACATTTTTGGAGTTCGCTAAGAATGCTGATGTTACATTAACCTTTTAATGAAGGAAAAATTTTTGAAATCATTAATACTGTAGGGGGTATAAAATATGGCGTTTAAGCAAATGACAGCCGCTGAGGTTTCAAAGAAAGTAATCAATAAAACCGACTTATTTATTTTGGATGTTCGAAATGAAAGTGACTACAATGATTGGAAAATTGAAGGGGAGAATTTTGAATTCCTTAATATCCCTTACTTTGATCTGCTGGATGGCGTGGAAGAAATACTCGATCAAATCCCGTCCAATAAAGAAATCCTGGTAGTATGTGCAAAGGAAGGCTCATCCGTCATGGTAGCTGAAATGTTATCTGAAGCTGGATTGAATGTTTTTTATTTAAAGGGCGGCATGAAAGCATGGAGTGAACATTTGGAACCAGTGAGGATCGGCGAATTGACCAATGGCGGCGAAATTTTCCAATTTGTTCGACTTGGTAAAGGCTGTTTATCTTACATGGTCGTTTCCAATGGTGAAGCAGCCGTAATTGATTCTACTCGAATGATTGATGCCTACCTTGATTTCGCCGATGATATCGGAGTGAAAATTACACATGTTCTGGATACGCACTTACATGCCGATCATATTTCAGGTGGAAGACGAATAGCGGAATTAACAAATGCAGCTTACTGGCTGCCGCCAAAAGATGCGGCTGAAGTAACTTTTGAATATCAGCCATTAGAAGGCGGGAAAGTGATAACGATTGGTCATACTGCGATTGATATCCAAGCATTATACTCCCCGGGCCATACCATTGGATCTACATCATTTGTGGTCGATCAAAAATACTTGCTAAGCGGGGATATACTATTCATTGATTCGATTGGCAGACCGGACCTAGCTGGGCTGGCTGAGGATTGGGTAGGCGACTTGAGAGAAACACTGTATTCACGTTATAGAGAATTATCAGACGAGTTAATCGTATTGCCATCACATTTCATGATCATTGATGAATTGAATGAAGATGGAAGTGTCGCTAAAAAGTTGGGTGCGCTGTTTGCTGAAAATCACGGATTGAACATTGCAGATGAAACGGAATTCAGAGAGCTTGTAACAGGTAATTTACCGCCTCAGCCAAACGCTTATCAAGAAATTCGCGAAACCAATATGGGGAAAATCGAGCCTGACGATGAAAAACAGCGCGAAATGGAAATTGGGCCTAATCGCTGTGCGGTTCGTTAATACCGATAAAAATAGAAGCAAAAAAATAGGAGGAATGAAATATGAATTCAGATAAAGTGTTAAATGCTAAGGGACTAGCTTGTCCAATGCCGATCGTTAAAACGAGAAAAGCGATGAATGATTTGCAAACCGGGGAAGTGCTGGAAATACATGTAACCGATAAAGGAGCTAAAGCCGACTTAGCCGCTTGGTCAAAATCCGGTGGCCATGAGCTGGTGGAAACGGCAGAAGAAAATGATATACTGAAATTTTGGATTAGAAAAGGCTGATAAAGGAAGGGAACCAATAGGGTTCCCTTCTTTTGAGGGAGGCACTGACAATGGATATCACCTTTATCATTACCATCTTTTTGATTGGTTTTTTAGGTTCATACGTTTCAGGAATGCTCGGCATCGGCGGTTCGATAATAAATTATCCAATGCTGCTGTTTATTCCCCCAATCTTCGGTTTAGCGGCATTTAGTGCCCATGATGTGACAGGTATAAGTGCTGTACAAGTCTTATTCGCTTCCATCGGAGGTATATGGAGCTATCGTAAGAGCGGACATTTAAATAAAACGCTGATTCTCTATATGGGGATCAGTGTGTTAATCGGAAGCGTGGTTGGAAGTTTTGGATCACAATCGATGTCGGAAAACGGAGTGAATATCGTCTATGGCATTTTGGCGTTGATAGCTGCTGTCATGATGTTCATTCCGAAGAAAGGGATAGATGACATTCCTTTGGATCAAGTTACCTTCAACAAATGGCTTGCGGCCATCCTTGCCTTAATCGTAGGTTTAGGTGCCGGGATAGTCGGTGCCGGAGGGGGCTTTCTATTAGTTCCGATCATGCTTATCGTTTTAAGAATACCAACCAGGATAACGATTGCGTCTTCATTAGCTATCACATTCATTTCATCCATTGGTGCAACAGTAGGGAAAATCTCAACGGGACAAGTTGACTTCTATCCGGCATTGATCATGGTAGTTGCTAGTTTAATAGCATCTCCGCTTGGGGCGATGGCCGGTAAAAAAATGAATGTAAAAGTGCTGCAAGTCATACTGGCTTTATTGATTTTAGCGACCGCTGTGAAAACCTGGGTGGGGATCATGTCTTGAGTTACGAGTTGGCCCGACCTTGACAGGAAGGGGGGCGTGGGTCGAATCCAGTAGGAATCATCAATGTTCAAATACGTAAATCCTTAATACATAAGGGTTTGCGTTTTTTTGTTCTCTTATATCTGTTCTGTTTTAACTAGAAATCGAGTAATGCTACCTTGGCTGTGTCTTTCGTTTCAAGTCTTCATTCTATTATTTAAATAACATTGGATAATCTATTAATAAAAACTAATTATGGTAAAATGTAGATGGATTAATAACTAAGTAGAATTGGAGAATGGAATAATGAAATCAATCTTCTTAAAAGCAGGATTATTAACGTGTTTATTGCTCGGTTTGGTTTATGATGAAACCTCCGCCGCGTCAGAATGGTCCTCCAAATGCTCATCATTTGGTGTAATTAAGCAAAATGAAAATCCCTCTTTTCAGCATATTAACTGTTTACTGACGAATGCAGCTTTGGATGCAGAAATCCCTCCTGAAGTTGTAAAGGCTGTAGCTAGAAAAGAAAGTGATTTTTTGCAATTCAAAGAGAAGGACAAACCTAATATCTCTTCTGATGGCGGAATCGGTATCATGCAGGTTACAGATATACCAAAGGAGTATAAAGATGAAGATGAAGAGGAATTAGCATACAAAGAAAAATTAACATACGATATTACCTTCAATATCGAGGAGGGCGTCAAAATCCTTAGTAATAAGTTCGATTACGGACGACTTCCGAAAGTAGAAGGTGCCGGAAGACAGGAAATAGAAAATTGGTATTTCCCTATAATGGCGTACAATGGAACAAAATCTATTAACGGTCCTGTATATCAGAGTAATGGATTGAAAAATACAAAAGCTTATCAAGAAATAGTTTTTTCCTATATTGAAAATGACAGTTTCTTAGGAGGTACTGAATTAGCGCAATTTCCTTTTAAGACAGAACACTTCTCATACGACGCTAACAATAATATAAATTTTTTAAAGGATACCTTTATACTAGCAGTCCCTTTGCATACTTCTGTTTACCTTTTGAAAAAGGGTGACGATGTAGTTGTAACAGGAGGGAATGGGAGTTTAAGGGAACAACCAGCTACTTCCAAAGTCGTAAATAATCTAGCTCCCAAAAATGCCATATTGGAAATCACAGGAGAATTTACATATGACAAAGGATTAGGAAGTGTAAATCAATTTGTCTGGTTCCCTGTTAAAACGACAGATGGAAAGTCAACTGGTTTCATTTCCTCTGCTTATATTAAAAAGCTAGATTCCTCTTGGACACCACCTGTAGATAACGCAGCTCCGCCAGTACCAAGTGTGAATGAAGTAACGGATAACTCGACGAATGTCACAGGAAAAGCCGAAGCAGGGTCAACCCTTACGGTTAAAGCAGGGACGAAAGGAATAGGAACAGCGAAAGCAAGTACCATAGGCACATATACGGTTTCCATTCCAAAACAAAAAGCCGGAACAAAAATAACCGTAACAGCAACAGACGATGCTGGAAATACAAGTGCGGCAAAAGAGATAACGGTTAAAGATGTTACAGCGCCGTCCAAACCAACTGTGAATGCCGTCTATGATAGTGCCACGGTTATTGCTGGTAAAGCTGAAACCAATGCAAAAGTATATGCGATGGTGGGAACCAAGAAAATCGGGGAAGCAACAGCGAAAAACAGTGCTTATTCCATGAAGATTGCTAAACAAAAAGCTGGTACATCGATTCTTATTTATGCGGTTGATGCAGCAGGAAATAAGAGCGCAAGTAAATCGGTTAAAGTAATCGATAAAACAGCTCCACCTGCCCCAAGTGTCAATACCGTTTATGATTCTTCGACTTCTATTACTGGTAAAGCTGAAACCAATGCAAAAGTATATGCTGTGGTGGGAACCAAGACAATTGGAGAAGCCACATCAAAAAGCGGTTCGTATACCATGAAGATTTCGAAGCAAAAAGCTGGCACTTCCATTGTTGTTTATGCGAAAGATGCTTCAGGAAATAAGAGCTCCAGCAGAGCCGTTAAGGTAATCGATAAAACAGCTCCACCTGTCCCAACTGTTAATAAAATAACGAGCAAGACCGTAACCGTTACTGGTAAGAGTGAAAAGGGTGCATCCATTTATATCTACAATGGAAGCAAGAAAATCGGACAAGGTGTAGTAGATAGCCGAGGAAATTATAAAGTGAAAATCAAGGCACAAAAGAAGGGTTCTACTATAAAGGTATACGCTCAAGATAAATCAGGTAACAAGAGTAAAAGTAAAACAACGAAGGTAAGCTAATATTAACCAAAGACAATATCAAAACCGGTAATACTTCTCCAAGTATTACCGTTTCTTTTTTTGTATATTCTATTAAACAATAATGTTGGTTCACTAGATTAATAGAACAGATTCAACGCTTAATACAAAAAGGAGCTGCTACTTATAATTCTAATCATTCATCTGTAAGGATATATAAATTAGAACGACGTCTGTTCCTACATTTGGTAAACGATTACTTTTTTGAAATCTGTACTTCCCACTTTTATTTACCTTTCCTGTTTTCATTTGTAAAAAACAACTATTGATTAAAATGTTGTTACAAGAGATAATAAACCGTGCTAAAAGCGATACCAACAGGGGGAAAATGATTAATGAAGTTTTTAAAAGTTTTAATAATAGGTTTATTGTCTGTCATTCTTTTATCGGCATGTTCTGATAGTTCAAACGGAGATGTCAAAAAGGTAGAAGAATCCAAGAAGGAACAAAAAGAATTCTCAACTTTAGAAGATTTTTCTAAAATAGATTTTGAGAATCCTGATAAAGATGCATGGGCTAAAATTTATATGCCTAAAAAAGATTTCAAGACCATTTTAAAACAGATGGCTGGTCCTGATGATGAAGGAACTATCACTTATAAAAGCATTGAATTAAAAGACTCTAAAACGATAGAAATGAAAGTGAACAATTCAGACGGCGGAAGCTTTGAGAACAGCATGCAAGCAGCTATTATGGATGCCTACATACGAGAACTATATAAACACTCTGAACTCTACGATGATAAAAAAGAACCAACTATCCGTACCGTTGATTTGAGTAACACAGTTATTGCGGAAAACAAGAAGCCTATTGAATTCGATGAAGATTCCGAACAAAAACCTGAAGAGCTTGGAACCTTTAAACTGGGCGAAAAGGTAAATGTAGAAGGTCATATCATAACATTAACAAATGCACATTATACAAAGGAAAGAAACGAATTCGAAGAAACACAGCCCAAAGAAGTATTGGGATTTGATATTGAATACCAAAATAGTACAAAAGAAGAACAAGTAGTTAGCGCGGGAGATTTTGAAGTGTATGACAGCAAAGGTGAAAAGATGGAGGTATATGCTCTCGATACATTAACCGAGAGTGTTCAAGCTGGAAAGCATGTTAACGGACCTGCTGCTTTCGGAGTAACCGGTAATGCACCTTATGAAATCTTCTACACAGATTATACTACGGGTAGCAAAGCAAAATGGATAATGGAAGTGAAATAATCGATTTCATGTTCATTTTTTGAAGCAGAAATTGTAGGCAAAAAGGTACTCACAACGATGGTGGGTACCTTTTTTTGTTATGCCTTTTATGTTTCAACCTTCTATATAAAAATATCAATGCATTGTTCTACAGTTGTTGCAGAGGCTAACTGTTTAGATTTTGTAGCCAATACATCTGCCGGTTCTGTATCGAGAATAACACCAAATAAGTTTTCTATTTCATCCAAGCTTTTTTCTAAACGGGTAGAGATGATTGAAATCGCTATTTCTTTGACAAGTCTGTGTTCTGCCATGTTAATACTCACTTGAATCACCCCTTCTAATAAACTTAAATACCTATATTCGCCTATCCAAGTGTTAATTCCTTTTAAGAAAAGAATATGTCGAAAAATAAGCGACATCATTGACTTAATAATTGGCTATGTTAAAGTTATTGATTGTTTTTGAATAGTCCAGTAGTCAATTTTGGTAATCGGGTTAACTAGTTTGTCATAGTGTATCTCTTATATTTACAAACCATTAATAAGCTTTAATATTCTGCATCGGTCTTTTTATGACAAAATCCTTAGTTGTTTCTCCATTTTTGACTCATACCATCAATTTCCACCCTTTACATGTTATATATGTCGTTATAACCTCCTTTGTTTTCGTATAAACCGTGACTTTTGGTTTATCTTTCATGTGAAGGAATAAAATCACATGGGTTTAACAGAGCGTTTAAAATGGTCTGTTAATTTTAAGGGTAGAGTTTGCTATAAGGAATATAGCATCCCTCAAAAAGATCTTTTGGAGGTAATGTTGATGAAATCTAGCAATAGCTGTTTAAACAGACGTAATTTCTTAAAAGTTGGCGGAATGAGTACTTTAGCATTGACACTTGGTTCAACCGGGGTATTTTCTCTTGCAGGGGCTACAAAAGGATTTGCAGCGGAATCCAGCAATCCAACAAGTGGATTTGGTGGCTATGGCCCACTAGTAAAGGATCCAAATGGAGTTCTTGATCTGCCAAGGGGATTTCATTACAAAATGCTTTCACGAACTGGTGATATCATGCCTAATGGTGACCTTGTCCCTTCTGCTCACGATGGAATGGCTGCCTATAAAGGAGAGAAGGGTACAACCATTCTTGTAAGAAACCATGAAAATGGGACAAATTCAGATTACCCTGTAAACGGAAAAAAACCTTGGAGTGCTGGTGCTGCCGGCGGCACAACCACATTAATCGTTGGACAAAATAACAATGTCATTGATCAGTATGTATCAAGTTCAGGTACAATCCGTAATTGTGCGGGTGGAGCTACGACTTGGGGCACTTGGTTAACAATGGAAGAAACTCGTGATATGGGACATGGCTTTGTATTTGAAGTAAATCCGCTTGATCCTGAAAACGAAATGTCAAGAACACCGATCCGTGATATGGGTTATTTCTCCCATGAAGCTGGGCATGTTGACCCTTCAACAGGAATTTGGTATTTAACCGAAGACGCAAGTCCAAGCTTCTTGTACCGTTTTACACCACATGACCGAAGTCAAAAGCTAGGTTCTCTGCAAAAGGGCGGTATCCTTGAAGCGGCAGCGATTGATGAATTGCCGGCTGCAGCTGCAAGTCAATTTAATACTAGACAAAAATTCGGGATCGTTTGGAAAAAATTAAATCCTGAAATCGCACAGCAGGATGCTAAGGATAAAGGCTGTATTCAGTTTAGCCGCTTAGAAGGGGCTTATTTTTCTGAAGGTACTTTATGGTTTGATGATACAAGTGCAGGTTCAGCACGACTTGGCCGTGTTTATCGCTACACGCCAGCGACAAACACCTTAGAACTATTCTATGAGTCTACTGATAAAAATGATTTAGAAGCACCGGATAATATTACAATCACTCCTTGGGGAGATCTTTGGATTGCCGAAGATGGAGGCGGTAATGATCGTATTGTCGGATTAACTCCTGAAGGAAATATTTATACTTTCGCTGAAAATATGATGAACGGTTCTGAATTTGCTGGCCCTACATTTTCTCCAGATGGAAATACTTTCTTTGTAAATATGCAAACACCAGGTATCACCTTTGCGATTTGGGGACCATTTGCACGCAGAAATTCTACCCGTAGACGAGCTATGAACCAGGCTATGCCGCCAGCAAGTCTTGCTCCTGTTGTTTCGGATAGACTTACTGCATTCGCAGAAGAACAAGGCATGTCTTTATTAGAAGCAGCAGCTTTAGAGCGTCATGGTATGCCAATTTTATAAGTAATGATCGCATTTTTTTGAGTACTAACAAACCATCATGGTATAGGAGGTGAGACCTTTGTTATCTAGTATCGGCATCCCTGGTCTAATTCTCATTCTAGTCATAGCGTTAATCATTTTTGGCCCTTCTAAATTACCGGAAATTGGAAGGGCTTTTGGAAACACTTTAAAAGAATTTAAAAAAGCGACTAATGATTTGATCAGCAATGAAAAAGAAGAAAAAACTAACTCTGAAGAAAAAAATAAACTAGTAGCTCTTGAGAAATCCGAAAAGACTGGGAACTAAATAACTTGTTTTACAATTTAATAGAGTAATTGCTTGGAGGAAATAGTATGAAAAAAATGGGGAAGATATTTTTGACGGGCTGCTTTTCGCTGGCGATGGCTGCCGCTTTTGTCGCAAAGCCTGTTACGGCAGATGCGGAGGAAAAGCTCAAGGAGGGAGAGAAGTTTAAACTCACCATTCTCCAAACGAATGACTTTCATGGTCATTTGGATGACATCGTCACGCTGGATGATGGAACCCTTCATCACAATTCTATTGCGAAATATGCCACCATCATTGAAAATGTGCGCAATGAAGAGGAGAATGTGCTTCTCGTCGATGGCGGGGATGTCTTCCTGCGCGGAGAGTTTCAAGCGGGTCAAGGAGAGTTGGAGACGTCCCTTTTGAAAGCTTTGGACTATGATGCGATGGCTCTCGGAAACAACGACTTCCGCGTTTACCCTGCCGGGGAGGGCACACCGGACAGCCGTTATGAACAGATAAAGGATTACCACCGCAACGTGAATTTCCCCATCCTTACTGGTAATGTCATTGACAGGGAAACAGGAAAGTACATACAGAATGTCAAACCTTGGAAGAATTTTACTTTCACTGGCGTTAAAGTCGGCATGATCGGCCTTACTTCGATGAAGCCGGAAATTCGCGGTTGGGATGATGTTGCAGACCTCGATTTCATCGAACCGGTTGAAGCGTTGAATGCGTTGCTTCCTGAAGTGAGTGAAAAGTCAGACGTTAACATTGTCCTTTCGCATGCCGGAAATCCCGAAGACCATAAGCTGGCTCAGGTTCCCGGAGTCTCAGCGGTAATCGGCGCAGATACACACAAGGTCATCGAAACTCCCGAATACGAATTCAACGGAGAGGTGATGGTGCCAATTACTCAAGCCGGCGGAGAACAAGAACATTATTTGGGCCGCCTGAATTTGACTTTCGAAGTCGTTAACGCCAAAATGACTTTGGTCGAATCCGATGGATTTCTCTACGACGTCACAAATGTTCCGGCAGACCCGGAGATACAAGCGATTATAGACGATTATCGTGCAGATTTGAAAGCGCAATAATCAAGTCTTCATAATGCTATGAGGTATGGAAAAGCGAGATTAATCGCTTTGTCGTTTCTTTCTTAATTATGAAGTAAGTATGCAAGGGGTTGTCAGAAAGTCGGTGAAAACTAACTGACTGGCGGCCTTTTATTTTTGCTCATTTCCCGCCCTACGGACAATCATCCAGCTTAGTGTAGATTTTGTCTGTGTCGTTTAGCTTAATTCCACTACTTGTTATAAAAGGATCGTTAGGAAACAATGCATTTCATATGCCATTGAGATTGCGAAGAATTTCACTAAAATTACCATGAAAATAAACTTCTGTAACTGATAAAATGACAATAATAAGACGCATCCTATTCCATAAATCAACCAATAAAAAT
This sequence comes from Peribacillus frigoritolerans, assembly GCF_040250305.1. NCBI lineage: Bacteria > Bacillati > Bacillota > Bacilli > Caryophanales > Bacillaceae > Peribacillus > Peribacillus frigoritolerans. Next base: position 2,194,063 of record NZ_CP158190.1, read on the forward strand.
ATAATCAATAGGCTTTTATTCATCTATATAAGTTCCTAAATAAAAGCGGTGAAAAATAATTTATTCCTATTCGATTTGTGTAGACGGTGTAGCCTTTTTTATTTGCTGAAAATGGTTTGAAAGAGTACTAATGAGTTCATTCACCAAATTTCATTATATAGCTATAAATTGATTTTAAACAATTCTCGATATCCATAAACAACCAGGTGTTTTTTAACCGCTGATGGTCATTATAAATAAAGAAGAAGGGGCTACTGATTACGTATGATTCACATCATATAGTAAATGAGGTGTCGGTTAAAGACGTTTAACTTAACTACTGGTAGCTTCATTAAAAAATCGATTCGAGCAAGGAGATGGTTCTCTTGCACGTAAAAGCAGAAAACTCATTCAATAATTGTCATTTATGCTTTGAAAGTTGAGGAAACTTTTAAGATATAGGGGATGGTTGCTTTGGATGGTAAACTCTAGTCAGATACCAGTATTTACTCTAAAGTAGATGAGGTGTTTATCGCAGAGAATGTATGCTGATTCGAAATGAAGCAAACCCCTTTTTCAGGCAGGGTGCAACTTTCCGTTGCATCCTGTTTTTATGTATTTTCTTGTTATCACTTGCGTGAGCTATTTTATTTTATCCCCACTTTACTTGTATATTTTTTCATTTTACCGTAACCTGTGCTGTTATCACTAAAAGCACCCAATAAGGAAAAGCATATGGGTAACAAGATGATAAAAAAATAATACACTATTATCGGAGAAGACATAAATCAAACAAGAAGGATGGGATCCTGATGGTTGATGAAAATACACAAAAAAACAAACGGGAACAATGGAAAAAGCAAGTCATGAATAATCTGAAGAGGGAAGCTGTCAAAAATATCATAGCAGGAATGGGAGACCTAGCAAGATTAGATGCTAAAGTCAATAATACTTACACTGTATACATCAAGGATGGAAGAATGATAAAGCAAGCTACAAATGGGAAGTGTGTTGTCATTAATGGAAAAATCCAAGATTAACTGAAAAGGGTTAGTAAAAACCATTAAGGGTTCTTTTGGTAATTTAACTTCAGCTGCTCTTTCGGAAACACACTTATAAACCTATTCAGGGATATAACAAACCAATTTCATTTAAAAAAATCAGTCATTCATCTTTAATATCATTTAAATGACCGGAACGTACCACTTTAGTTTTTAAATATTTTTCATTAAACTCGGAAATATCTCCCCATAACGGAACTCTGCCTGCAACGTTGGCACCAGAGTTTTGAAGGGCTTCTAATTTTCTCGGATTGTTGGTGATAAGGGTGACTGGATTAGAGCGCAGTTTTTTTAACACCCGAATGGCGTCATCATAGTTACGTGCATCATCCACAAATCCAAGCTCCAAATTCGCTTCCACCGTATCCAATCCTTTTTCTTGTAGAACATAAGCCATGGCTTTACTAAATAATCCGATGCCTCTTCCTTCGTGATTCGCTAAATAAAATAAAGCTCCGGATCCTTGAGTTGCAATCATTTTCATAGCCTGCTTTAATTGAAAGCCACAATCACAGCGTTTGCTGCCAAATATATCCCCAGTATGACAAATACTATGCATCCGGATAAGGGCATCGGAGGAGTTTTGAAAATCCCCATACAGTAACACACTTGATTGCTGCATTTCCGCTAAGTTGGAAGAGGCTAAAGTTTCAATGATCTTTTCTATATTATAAGTGCCGTCACCACAAAAATGACCCGCCATATACTCACATCGTAACCAGCAATACCACTGGAATATAATTGTTTCGCCCTCTAAGTTTATGGGTAATTTGATTGGGCCGACTAAATAAATGGATGTTTCATCACTTTTAATAACGTTAATTTTTTCTTCTAATATCAATGCCACTTTTTCATTAATCATATAAACTTCCTCCCGAATCTTCTAATACTACGATAACGTTTACTAGTTCATCTCATATTGTACCCAATCCACTCTTTTGTGAATCTTTGATTTTAAATAGAAACAAAAGCTCCAAATGTACTAAAACTAAAGACAACAACAAAAGGTTAACTCCATCTTTGGTGTGAAAACCCATGTCCATTTCTTATTTGAACAGTAACTCATATAACCTCAATAAAGCCACAGCACCGATTTTTCAAATGGAATTCGATAAAAAAAAACACTGTATCTCTTAATTTCAGTAAAAAGGATTGAGAGACATTATTGCATCGATGGTATTTGGGTTAGAAAGAAGTTTGTCTGCAGCTGCCTGTTTACCCGGGAAAATGATGTCTTTCCGTAGGAAATGTCCTGCGAAGTCTTTGGGAAGTTTTGCATCTGTCTATTTCTAAGATGGAAGGGACATGGTGTTTACATTCATGGTCATTTGTTGTACTTACGTTTATTTTACAAACTTCATCTAAGGAAAATGGTGATTTTTTAGATGATATTACCTTGCAGAATGATTTGGATTGTTGAAAATGCGGATACATCCATTGTCTTTCACGCTCACCGATTTTCCTTGTTTTCATAAAATTGGTAACAATTAAAAAAACTTCTTCAAATGAAAACAAAAGTGTTATACAATAAAACAAACATAAATAAAGATAAACGGGGGTAAAACAAAATGGTTAATAATTTATGGAATGATAAAGAAGCGTCAAAAGTAACATCCGGAGTAGAAGAACTGGTTTATCGGTCTAATTTAATCGGTACAGATCGAGCCGTCTGCAACTGGGGAGGCGGCAATACATCCATGAAAACAATGGAAAAAGATTTTCGTGGCCGGGAAATTGAAGTCATGTGGGTTAAAGGAAGCGGTTCCGACCTTGCGACAATGAAAGCGGGCAATTTCACAGGTTTGAATCTAGCGGATATTCACCCTTTAATCGAGCGTGATGAAATGCCTGATGCAGATATGGTTGAATATTTGTCACACTGCATGATCGACAGTAAGCATCCACGTATGTCGATTGAAACTTTACTTCATGCCTTCCTTCCCTTTAAACATGTTGACCATACACATCCAGATGCAATTATTAGTCTTTGCTGTGCAGACAATGGAAAAGAAGTCGCCAATGAAATTTTCGGTGATCGTTTTGTCTGGGTACCATATGAGCGCCCTGGCTTCACTTTGTCTAAAATGATTGCAAAAGGTGTGAAAAATAACCCTCAGGCCGAGCTTGTTTTAATGGAAAAGCACGGATTGGTAACTTGGGGTGAAACATCGAAAGAAGCCTATGAAAAAACCATTTCGATTATAACGGAAGCAGAAGAGTTTATTAAAAGCCGCCAGCATGAAGAAGATGCATTTGGTGGACAGGCATTTGACTCTTTACCTGAAGCAGAGCGCAAAAAGGTACTTGCTTCGATTATGCCGGTTATCCGCGGTGCTGTGGGCGAGGAGAAAAAAATGCTTTTAACCTTTGACGATGCAGATGATGTCCTGCAATTTTTGAATAGCAAAAATGCGGCAGTCTTATCACAAGTCGGTGCCGCTTGCCCGGATCACCTTGTACATACAAAAATGAAGCCGCTATACATTAACTGGGATCCTCAAAATGAACGAACAGAATCCTTGGTGGAAAAAGTTAAAACGGGTATTCAACAATATAAGGAAGAATATAAGCAATACTTCGAGCGCAATAAAAACGAAGGAGATGTGATGTTTGAGGCGGCACCACGAGTTATTTTGATACCAGGTGTCGGAATGGTCAACACAGGCAGAAACGTAGCCATGGCAAACGTGAGCGGAGCACTTTACCATCGAGCGATTGCGGTTATGAAAGGGGCAACAGCACTTGGCGAGTTCGTATCTCTCAGTGAAAATGAGTCATATAACGTTGAATACTGGCCACTTGAGCTGTATAAATTGTCTCTTTCGCCGGCAGAAGCGGAGTTCTCACGCAAAGTAGCCTTCATTACAGGCGGTGCGGGCGGTATTGGCAGCGCAACAGCACGGCGTTTAGTTTCTGAAGGTGCCCATGTAGTTCTAGCTGATTTAAATATTGAAGGTGCTGAAAAAGTTGCGGATGAAATCAATAAAGAATACGGGGAAATACGTGCTGCAGCTTTTAAAATGGATGTTACCAGTGAAGAGCAGGTACAGATTGCCTTTGAGAAATCAGCTCTTACATTTGGGGGAATTGATATTATCGTCAACAATGCCGGCCTTGCCACATCCAGCCCGTTTGATGAAACAACCTTAAAAGAATGGAACCTAAACATGAATGTACTGGGGACGGGCTATTTCCTTGTAGCACGTGAAGCTTTTAAGCAAATGAAACAACAGGGAACAGGAGGAAATATGGTATTTGTCGGATCGAAAAACTCTGTTTACGCTGGAAAAAATGCTTCTGCTTACAGTTCAGTCAAAGCCCTTGAAACACATTTAGCACGTTGCATTGCAGTGGAAGGCGGGGATTTCGGAATCCGTGTTAATTCTGTTTTGCCAGACGCCGTATTACAGGGATCTTCCATTTGGGGATCGGGTTGGCGTCAAGAGCGTGCCGCTGCATACGGAATAGAGCCAGACCAGCTTGAAGATCATTACAAAAAACGTACGACATTGCTAGTAAATATATTCCCGGAAGACATTGCTGAGTCCATAGCGTTTTTCGCTTCATCAAAAGCAGACAAAACAACGGGTTGCATGGTCACTGTAGACGGCGGTGTACCTGGAGCTTTTAATCGCTGAATAGGTTTTGCCTGTTTTCTTGGATTTTGTTGCTTTAAGTGGAGGGTTTGTCAAAGGCGAAATCAATCTATCCAAAAATAATAGATTAAGTATGTACTGCCCATTGTGATAAGTGAAGAATATATGATTTGGAAAAGGTAGTAGGAATCATGGAGTGAACTATTCAATCCGTTAAAAAGGATGGGACGATATGACAATTAAAGAACAGTACGAAGCGGCGAAACAAGCGTATGCGAATTGGGGAATTGATGTGGATGCGGCACTCGAAACTCTGAAAAAAGTGCCTATTTCGATACATTGCTGGCAGGGTGATGATATTGGTGGATTTGAAGTGAACAAAAGTGAATTATCGGGCGGAATTGATGTGACGGGGAATTATCCAGGAAAAGCCACTACGCCGGAAGAGCTACGCATGGATCTTGAAAAAGCGTTATCGCTTATTCCGGGGAAACATCGCGTCAATTTGCATGCCATTTATGCGGAAACAAATGGAGAAGCAGTCGAACGCGATCAGCTTGAGCCAAAGCACTTCGAAAACTGGTTGAATTGGGCTAAAGAAAACGGTCTTGGTTTGGATTTTAACCCGACACTATTTTCCCATGAAAAAGCAGCAGACGGCTTGACACTTTCTCATCCAGATGAAGAAATACGTGAATTCTGGATAGATCATTGCATCGCCAGCCGAAAAATCGGAGAGTACTTTGGTCGTGAACTCGGCATGCCCTGCTTAACAAATATATGGATTCCAGACGGCTACAAAGATATTCCAAGCGACCGTTTGACACCGAGAAAGAGATTAAAAGAATCCCTTGATCGAATTTTTACGGCAGAAGTGGATGAAACATGTAATTGGGATGCAGTGGAAAGTAAAGTATTCGGTATCGGTTCCGAGTCTTATGTCGTAGGATCGCATGAATTCTACCTTGGCTACGCACTGAAAAATAACAAAATTTGCTTAGTGGATACAGGTCATTATCATCCGACTGAAACAGTATCGAACAAAATTTCTTCGATGCTATTATACAGTGATAAACTGGCACTTCATGTTTCGCGCCCGGTTCGATGGGACAGTGACCACGTCGTAATTTTAGACGATGAGCTTCGTGAAATTGCGCTTGAAATTGTTCGCAATGATGCATTAAACCAGGTGATCATTGGTCTTGATTTCTTTGATGCCAGCATTAACCGTGTTGCTGCCTGGACGATTGGTACGCGTAATATGATTAAAGCCCTCTTATATGCCTTACTTGTACCGAACGATCATTTGAAAGAACTGCAAGAAAAAGGGGATTTTACTGAGCGACTGGCATTAATGGAGGAATTTAAAACCTATCCATTTGGTGCAATTTGGGATTATTATTGTGAGAAAATGAATGTACCGGTAAAGGAAAGTTGGCTGACGCAAGTGAAAGAATATGAACGTGATGTTTTAGCAAAACGTTAAATTAAGGTTATCCTGAATCGGCAAACCGATGTGTGACTAATTCCGCTGAATTAATATGGGTCTATCGATTCGTCCCGAATGATTGGTCTGGAAATTCCGAAGTATAACGAAGAGATGGAGAAAAAGTAAAAAAGTTTTTGTTTTAAATTAGAAAATTAATATAGTTAAAAGGAAAACTTATTAGAAAGGTAATTCCTTTATAAAATATACCTATAACGATCTATGACACAGGTCTTTCTATGGGTATATTTTATTTTTTGATTGCACGTTAATGAATAGACATGAAAGCTAGTCAATTTGTACTCGAAATGTTAAATCAGGAATGAGAGTATCGTACACCATATTGATTTAATCTGTTGAAAATTAGACTGATGACTGAAGAAGAATCGTTAATGTAATGACGTAGACTGCTTTGTAATTTTCCAATACAACTAAAAATGAAACACTATGAGCAAGTGAAACTATATAAAAATATTATTTGAATTTTAAAAATGTTTGTAAAATTTGAATTGACAAACCTTTCAAAAACAGTAAAAATCAATAATAAAAAGAAAAAAATGATGGGGTTCAATTGTACAATAGAGGTATTTTTAATACATATAAAAGAGAATGAGAAAGGCCTTCACTCTTGATGCTAAAATACGATTTTTCCAGTTTCCATTGCGCTATTCGTGTAATTTAGTAGATGAACAAAACAGAGAAGGTCATGGCTGGACAATAAATTGTAGGGAAACCTGAAAGTATATAAAGGTTTCCTATTTTAGTAAAGAAAGTAAGGTTTTACTCCCGGAAAGATCTATCATTTATGAAACCGTTTTCTTAGAAAGAAGCAGCGGTAAATGTAACCGGATGATAAAAGCATTTCTTAAGTCATTCCTTCTTACAATTTCCATGATACGTGCTAATGTTTAGAATTTAAGAAAGAAGGTAGCTAATCATGTTAAGGATGCCCATCTCTTTTATTTTGTTTTTATTTATACTAAGCGGCTGTGATCATTCTTCAGAATACGAGATTATTTACAATGATGAAGAAAGTATCGACGTTACTACAAAACCTGTCGAGGATAAAAAAGATACATATACGATAGCTGTTATACCTAAAATTGACGGAATTCCTTATTTTAAAGCGGTAGAGGAGGGGGCGTTGGAGGCGGGAAAAGACTTAGGTGTGAAGGTCATATATACAGGCCCACCTACCCCCAGCTCTGAAAAGCAGGAAGAGATTATAACAAAATTAATTGAAAAAAAAGTGGACGTAATTGCGGTATCTGCAAATGATCCATATAAATTAGGTAGGGTGCTGCAAAAAGCAAAGCGTAAAGGAATCAAGGTGATCACCTGGGATTCTGATACTAATGCATCATACAGAAGCTTTTTTGTGAACATGATAGATCCTGAGATAATCGGCAGGCATGTAATGGATACTCTAGCTATTGAAATGGAAGAAAAAGGGGAGTTTGCGATTATGACGGGATCTCCTACCGCTGCCAATCTTAATACATGGATTGATTGGATTCAAATCCAACAAAAAGAATATTATCCAACTATGAAACTAGTTGAAGTGGAATATACAAACGAAGATATTCATAAAGCGTATAAGGTAACACAAAATTTATTTAAAAAATACCCGGACCTAAAAGGAATTATTGGTATTTCAACGGTTAACCCTCCTGCTGCGGCTCAGGCTGTGAAAGATGCAGGTAAAATCGGCAAGATTGCCGTAGTCGGTACATCGACTCCTAATTTAATGAATGAGTATTTACAGGAGGGTGCTGCCCAGACCATTACGTTATGGAGTCCACAAAAGTTGGGTTACTTGACTGTTAGCCTAGCAAAAAACTTATTGATTGATGAATTTCCTTATGATGGACAGAACATTAAGAACATAGGTAGGATTAAATTCAACGGTGATATCGTCATTATGGGAGAGCCCATCGATTTTACAAAGGGAAATGTGAACCAGTATGATTTTTAAAGGGAAAAAGCCGATCCAGATAAAAAACTTGCGTTTAACTACAAAACTAGTTACAACCTATACATTATTAACGGTTCTACCTATGGCCTTACTTGGGTTCATTGCATACTGGCAATACACAAAATCAATAGAAGAAGAAGTGGGCGAATATATTCCCCGTCTTGTCAAACAGGTTAATGGCAACATTGAAAATGACATTCAAAAACTAGAGACCTTACCTGATTTAATTTATAATTCCGGTGATGTCATGGCTATTTTAAGAGACAGTCAATCAAAAAAAAAATCGGTTTTGCTACACGATGAATATATCATGAAGAGTTATTTGACAAGGACCTATTTAAATAACAATTCATCTCATATTTTGGGGGCGTTTCTTATTTCCAAGAATCGTACATTTGCAAGTACAAGTCTCCATTATGACAGTTTTGGTTTTGAAGATGGTTCCTTGCCATATGCAGATGACCTAGGATTGCTAGGCGAGATGCAGTTGCTCCTTCCTAATCAGACTAATTTAACGTTTGAAGGGGATCCCTCCTATTTTATGCTAGTCAAACCAATTACTGATTTCGATAATAGAAAAAATTTAGGAACGCTCTATATAGCCATCGATGTAGCGTTTTTTGAACAATCACTTCAGGATTTGCAAAAGGAAGAGAATGTTACGATGTGGATCATGAATAAGCGGGGGAAGATAATTTATCATAAGGATCATTCAAAAATTGGTTCTGTGGAAAAAGGAATACATGATTACCCATTACTGAATGGTAGTTTTCGTACAGAAATCGATGGAAAACGGAATTTAATCAGTATAAGTGAATCAAATGAGCTGCCATGGGTGCTCGTTCACAGCATGCCAATCAAAAATATGACGGAAAAAACGGATGTTATCCGAAATGTGACAATTTTCGTTTTTATCCTGTTCACACTCATTACTACATTGATCTCTATCTTTTTTGCCTGGACCGTTACACGTCCACTAAACGAATTAGGAGATATCATGAAGCGAGTGGAAAAAGGTGATTTATTAGTAGATATACCCATACATTCCAAGGATGAAGTCGGGATGCTCGCGAACAGTTTTCGATCTATGCTTGCAGAGATAAGAGAGCTGATTCAAAAAAACTACCACATTGAACTGCGAAAAAAAACAGCTGAATTATACGCCCTTCAATCTCAAATAAATCCTCACTTTATGTATAATACGCTGGAAACCATAGGCATGGCTGTGGAAGAAGGAGATAGCGATGAAGTCGTGAAGATGGTGACATTGCTTGGTAGAATGATGCGCTTTTCAATCAGTAATAAAGAAAGCTTGGTTCCTATAAACAGTGAGGTTCAGCACATTGAAGATTATTTAAGCATCCAACAATTCCGTTTTGAAGATCGTTTGCATTTTATGATAGAAAAAGGAGCAGATGTGGTTAATTATTATATACCCAAGTTTGTTTTACAGCCAATCGTTGAAAATTCCATTAAATATGGATTGGAAAAAAGAAAGGAAATAGACATTCAAATACATATTTCTGATGAGGAAACTCAGACAGGTGAGGAAGATCTTTTGCTGATAGTCAGTGATGACGGACCAGGGATAACAGAAAGCAAATTAATTGAATTAAATGAAAAGTTACGTTTGGATCCAATGATGAAACGAGACTCTGGCTTTGGGATTATCAATGTAAATGCAAGAATTGGCATGATGTTCGGGGAACAATATAATCTTCAAATTAATAGCGAATACGGAAAGGGAACGAGTGTGATTATTCGACTTCCCAAAATAAATGCCCAACAAGTAAGCATGTATGTTCAAGGAGAGGAGAAGAACAGAGATGATACAAAGGGTCAGGACGGTCATTGTAGATGATGAACCAAGGATAAGAAGAGGCATAGAAAGACTAGTACAATCTTGTGGGGAAGAGTGGCATGTTGTAGGTGTTTACTCCGATGGCCAAGAGGCATACGATGCAATTATCAATCAAGTAGAAGAAGTTGATGTATTAATAACAGATGTACAAATGCCTGTCATGGACGGGTTAACGTTAATTCAACAGTTGAAAAAAACTAAACCAACGCTATTTCCATTCATTATAAGCGGGTATGATGATTTTCTTTATGTACAGACTGCCCTAAGGGAAGGCGCTGTCGATTATATATTGAAACCGATTGATCGAGAAAAGTTTAAACTGCAGTTGAAGACTGTGCAGGAAAAAGTAATTGAGGCGCGAAAGGAAAGGGAAAAGATAGGAGAAATAGAAGAAAGAGCCTTGATATTAACCCATGAAAAGCAGCTTCAATTGCTGATGGAAATAACGTTGAAAGATGCAATGGACTTATCATTACTTGAATGGACGCGGCAATTTCCAGAAGGAACCTATTCCCTGATCCATATTGGAATCGATCATACATTTGCCAAAACCCAAAGTTTTTCACCAGAAGATTGGGGGAGATGGAATGATGTAATAAAAAAACTTATAAAAGACTTACTAGATGATCATTCAACGCATTGGATGTGGAAAGATAGTCTACATGCCAGTTGGGTATTGATTAAGGATACTACCCCTTCAGCTTTGGAGCAATTGTGTATAACATTAAAAACAACTGTCCAACGGCAAACCCCTTTTACGGTTTCCATTGCCCTTGGGAATGAGTTTAATGACCTTACCCTTTTAGTAAATATTAAAGATGAATTACGATCTACCTTGCAATATCGAATGATACAAGGAGGCAATAAAATTTTCAGATCTGAAATGCTTAAACATGTATCATATAATAAAGTGATTGAAGTGCCGCCATCCATCTATAAATGGGCAGAAGAGACAGTGGAGGCGATGGAGCATGGGGAAGAAGCTGCCATTCGTTCTCTCATGCAATTTTTTAACGAATTGAAAGATGTCACGTCCCCTTTTGTAATACAAGAATCGGTTCGCTATTTGTCTATTAGAATTATTAATAAATGGATTAAAAGTGATGGTTTTAAAGAGCTTCCGCTTTTACTTGAGGAAGCATTTAGCATTGCCGAGGATTCTTCTCATTTTAATCATTTAAAAAAGGAGACGGAGCGCTGGGTCATGAATATGTTAAAAAAGCAAGCAGCATTTCAAAATGACCAAACAGATCCCATACGCCAGGCAAAAGAATGGATTCTAAATCATATAGGAGATAACATCACAATAAAAAAAATCGCCAATCATGTCCATTTAAATTCAACCTATTTTTGTGAGTATTTTAAAAATCAGACAGGTGAAACCGTGCTTGACTATGTAACCAATGAACGGTTAAAAGTCGCGAAGGAATTATTAAGTCATACAGATTTAAAGATTTACGATATTGCTTCAAAAGTAGGCTATCAAGATACCAAATATTTTAGTCGGCTGTTTAAGCAATGGACAGGACAACTGCCGTCTCAATATCGAGATACTCATGAGTTTTTTGTGAAAAAGTAGAAGCTTCCATTCCGGAGCTTTTTTTTATGTCTACATTGAAAATGTCCCGAAGAAAATCCCCCCTACCCGAATTTTATCACCTACCAGCTTATGCCAATTCCCTTTATAGTGAAAGTATCAACAAAGAAAGCGCTTCCTTTATAAAGAAAACGCTTTCTTAATAAAAGATGAAATGGAACGGGAGTGTTTATATGACCTTAATTGGACCCTCACTTATGTGTGCAGATATGGGGAATTTACAAGAATCAGTAATGAGATTAGACCGTGCAGGTGTTGATTTCTTTCATCTAGATATAATGGATGGATCGTTTGTTCCTAATTTTACGATGGGCCCGGATCTAATTAAAAGCATTAGGCAATTCTCGGATAAACCATTTGATGTTCACTTAATGGTTGAAAGACCGGAAGACCATTTAGATCTTTTCATTCAGTCGGGGGCAGATATGATTTCCATTCATGCAGAGGCAACTGCCCATTTACAGAGATCACTACAAAAGCTGAAGAATGATGGGATTAAGGCAGGGGTAGCCTTAAATCCATCAACCCCCATCACAGAGCTTGAACATGTATTGGATGTAGTCGATTATGTAACGGTGATGACGGTGAATCCTGGTTTTGCCGGGCAGTCCTTTGTACCGCTTATGTATAAGAAAATAAAAAAGATAAAAGAATTAATTCAATCGGAAGGCTACCAAATTGATATTCAGGTAGATGGAAACATTGGGTTCGAAACCATTCCGGGTGTATTGAAAAATGGAGCCGACATGTTGGTTTGCGGTACGTCCTGTTTATTTAAAAACGATGTATTACTGGAAGATGCCGTTGGCCAACTCCGGGCATTCTTAGAGCAAATGAAAATGAAAAACGAGGGTTGTGCATGAAAGGGATTGTAGTGGTAGGGAGTATTAATATGGATATTGTCGCAGTCACTAATCAGTATCCAGCCCATGGTGAAACAATCTTCGGAGAAAATATGAAGCTATTAAGTGGTGGAAAAGGCGCAAATCAAGCAACGACGTGCGCAAAACTCGGAAAACCAGTAAAGCTAATCGGTGCGGTTGGCGAGGACGCATTCGGGCATGAAATAGAACGTTCTCTTCTTCAAAATAACGTGAATATATCCTCCTTGAAACATGTTGCAGAACATCCAACTGGATGCGCAGTCATTACAGTAGATGCTACAGCAGAAAACACCATGCTTGTCATTAAAGGGGCCAATGAACATTTGACAAGAAGTGATATTGACATTTGTTTTTCTACCATCAGTGATGACTATGCTGTTTTACTTGTACAGATGGAAATTCCTGATGAGGCTGTTCTACAAGCCATGAAAAGGGCTAAAGAAAAAAATATGTTTATTATCTTGGACCCTGCTCCGGCAGAAGGGGTAACGACTGAAGCACTGACCTATGCTAATTTGATTACGCCGAATTGGCAGGAAACAAAAGTGTTGACTGGAATCGAAGTCAACTCGAAGGAAAGTGCATGCAAAGCGGGTGTTTTCTTTAAGAATCATTTTGGCGTGGAGAATAGCATTATTAAGTTGGGCCATAAAGGAGCATTGGTTTATCAAAATGGTGAAACAAACTTTATCGAGCCCATTGCTGTAAAAGCTGTTGATACAGTGGGGGCAGGAGACTCGTTCGCAGGCGCCCTTGCCTGTGCCATTGCAGATGGGGAGACGATCGAATCAGCAGCCGAGTTTGCTTCAATTGTAGCGGCGATGAAGGTAACGAAAATGGGGGCCCAAGATGGTGTGCCGAGGCTAGCAGAAGTGGAACATTTTTGTGAAACCAATAACATTAATTACTATGGAAAAAAACAAAAGTTGAATCAAATTTATGACTGATTAAGGTTGGAAAGGAGAGAAACATGTCTGATTTCTTATTGCAAATGACGAATGTCAGTAAAACCTTCCCAGGTGTAAAAGCACTGGATAGCGTTCAGCTTGAAGTGAAAAAAGGAGAAGTTCATGCGTTAATAGGTGAGAATGGTGCCGGGAAATCAACGCTCATTAAAATATTAGCTGGCATTTATCGACCGGACCCAGGCGCCAAGTTTTACTTTGAAGGAAAAGAAGCCGAAATTCAAAAACCGATTGATGCTACGCTAAAAGGTATTTCAATCATTTATCAGGATTTAAGTTTATTTTCAAACCTATCTGTAGCTGAAAATATCAATATTGGCCGGGATAGTGATAAAAAACCATGGAAAAAGATTAGATGGAAGGAGATGGAGGATACGGCAAAACGGGCACTTAAAGAACTGGAATTTGAGATTGATGTTCATACACCCGTTGAAAAATTAAGCATTGCTCAACAGCAGCTGATTGAAATCGCCAGAGCCCTCGCTTTTGATTCCAAGTTGATTGTAATGGACGAACCGACTTCATCCCTATCCGCAGGGGAAGTTGAAAAGCTTTATAAAGTTATACAAAAGTTAAAGGATCGCGGAATTTCCATAATCTTTGTCAGCCACAAGTTAAAAGAGTTATTTACTGTTTCCGATCGATTTACAATACTGCGCGATGGGAAATATGTAGGCACTTACGAAACTGAAGAACTTGATGAAGATAAATTAATCACACTAATGGTGGGACGTCAGATTTTATATAAAAAGAATATGGTAAAAGGAAAAACGGGAAAAACTCTTTTGGAACTGAATGGTTTATCAAAAGAAGGTAACTTTAAAGATATTTCCTTTGAATTGAAAGCTGGAGAAGTCCTTGGGATTACAGGACTTGTCGGATCAGGAAGAACAGAGCTTGCACAGGCGATATTCGGGGTCAACAGGCCTTACGATGGAAGTATGAAAATAAATGGGGTTTCTACTAAAATCAAGTCTTCTGAACATGCTGTAAAGCAAGGGATTGCATATATTCCAGAAAGCAGAAAAACGCAAGGACTCATCCTTCGCCAGTCCATAATCAACAATATTTCATTACCTGTTTTGAAACAATTGAGAAATAAATTCAAATTGATCAAACGAAAGGAAGAAGTTAAGCTGGCTGATCATTATATGAAAACGCTAGATGTTAGACCGGCTTTGCCTAAAAGGGCAGCTGGTGACCTGTCAGGCGGAAATCAACAGAAAGTCGTGATCGGCAAGTGGCTTTCTACTAAACCACAAATCCTAATTATTGACGAACCGACGAATGGGATTGATATTGGGGCTAAGTCAGAGATTCATAAGTTAATGAGGGAACTGGCTGCTGAAGGAATGGGCATTATTGTGATTTCTTCAGAGCTTCCAGAAGTACTTGCTGTCAGTGATCGAATTTTGGTCATGAGACACGGAAGAATAGCCGGAGAACTTGGTATAGAAGAAGCCACACAGGAAAATATCATGAATTATGCTCTGCTTGGTTCTCAATCTCCTTCCAAAAAAGGGCTTCCGCTAAAAGAGGAGGTACGTGCATGAACGCCATTTTGAAGTCGAAGGAAATCAGCATCGGAATGATTGTTTTGCTTTTATGTATTACATTGACATTCTTAAGCCCGTATTTTTTAACTGTAGACAATTTGCTGGATGTACTAAAAGGGAATGCTGTACTTGGAATTCTGGCGGTGGGTATGACACTTGTAATCATCACTGGCGGGATTGACGTATCGGTCGCCGCTGTTACAAGCGCTGTCTGTGTCATCGTTGGAAAAGTAATGATGCTCATGCCTGACCATCCCATCTCTATACTATTACTCTTTTTGATTGGGCCATTTCTTGGGGTTTGTTTAGGTGCACTGAATGGACTGCTTGTTGCAAAGGTTCAAATTCCAGCTATTGTCGTGACACTTGGAATGATGAGTATCATTAATGGGCTCGTGTTGTACATTACGAATGGTCAGTATTTGAACAGCAGCAGTTTTCCAACAGTATTCATCAAGTTTGCTAGTTTTGAGGTGTTCGGTATGTCTATCATCATTCTAATTTTTATCGCCGTAGCTCTGTTTACTTGGTATATTTTGAAATACACATTAATCGGTCGCGAAGTATTGGCGATTGGCGGTAATAAAGATTCAGCCATTCGGGTTGGGATAAATTTTGACAAAGTTCAAATATTTGTTTTCTCCTATATGGGGTTTCTTGCAGGAATAGCAGCCATTGCTCAAACAGCATATACAAAGGCTGTTGATCCTAATGGAATGCTTGGTCTGGAGCTGATGGTCATAGCAGCCGTTGTTTTGGGCGGTGCGAACATCATGGGGGGGCGCGGTACCATTTTGGGAACGGTTTTGGGCGTTCTTCTGCTAGGCATTGTACAAAATGGTCTTATCTTGGCAAAAATTGATACCTTCTGGCAAAAAGTATTCACTGGATTGATTATATTACTGGCTGTGTCATACGACCACATTCAATATAAGCGCTCAAAAGATAAGTTAGCAAAAATTGAAGTGGAAGCGTAAGAAAGAGGTGAAAAAATGAAACGGCTTTCAATATCAAAAGAAAATACTTTAGGGGTAATTACAGCAGGTTTGTTTGTGTTAATGAGTTTTTCAATACCTGGATTCTTTTCTTCAAATAATTTAACCAATATGATGTTCCAGCTCCCGGAGTTTGGTTTAATCGCTTTAGCAATGATGGTGGTGATTGTAACTGGAGGAATTGACCTATCGATTACGTATACAGCTGCCTTGTCTGGCGTGACAATCGCACTTATGGCAAGCAGCGGATACCCAATGTTAGGCGCAATCTTAATCGGTGTTTTAGTCGGGCTGAGCTGCGGATTGATTAACGGCGTACTCATCTCAAAAATCGGTGTTTCGCCAATACTGGTGACACTCGGAACGATGGTGCTTTTTGAAGGTTTGATCTTAAGCATTACGAAAGGAAATTCAATTTCAGGATTCAGTGAGGGTTATAGCTTAATTGGAAACGGTTACTATATGGGGATCGTTCCTCTTTCCATCATTATTTTTGTACTATTTGCAATATTAACAGCTATATTGCTGTCAAAAACCAAATGGGGCAGAAGTGTTTATATGGTGGGTAGCAATCCGATCGCCACATTATTTTCAGGGGTAAATAATAGCAAGGTATTAATGAGGGTTTACTTATATGCGGCACTTCTTGCCACAATTGCTTCTATTATTATGACATCCCGTTATAATACTGCAAAAGTGGATCTGGGATCTTCTTATTTATTACAAAGTGTAGCGGCTGCCGTGCTTGGCGGAACGGAAATTCAAGGTGGTTATGGCAAGGTTATCGGCACTGTTTACGCTGTGGTCATTTTCCAAATGTTATCAAGTGGATTGAACTTAATGGGTGTACCACGATCGATCGTAACTGTAATGATGGGGGTTATTTTAATCACGGTATTGGTCATAAACTTCGTGAAAACGAAATTAGACGAAAAAAGTCAAAAGAATTTACCTTCAAACTCTGTAGCGTAATTTACATGACCATGTAATCTCTGAAAATACTTTAGTAAAAAATTAGAAAAATTTCAAGGGGGATCATTATGAAGAAAATGACGGGGATATTGGCAACAGCTATTTTAGCTGGGGGACTATTAGCAGGCTGTGTATCACAAGAAGGAGCATCGGGGAACAGTGAAAAAGAAACAAGTGGCGGAGGTGGTAATGAGAAGTTGAAAATTGCCGTAGTTCCAAAATTAATGGGGATACCATATTTCAATGCTTCTGAAAAAGGAGCGATTCAAGCAGGTAAAGATCTTGGTGTGGAAACCATTTACACAGGACCTACGGAACCGGATGCTGCACAGCAAGTAAAAGTAATTGAAGACTTAATTAGTCAAGATGTGGATGTAATCGCAGTAGCACCAAATGACGCTGCATCACTCTCACCAGTCCTTCAAAAGGCGAAGGATGAAGGAATAATTGTAATGGATTGGGATACACCAGCTGATCAATCCCTTGTAGAATTATCCGTCCACCAAATAGACGATGAAGCATACGGTCGACATATCGCTAAATCCCTCGTAAAACAAATGGGTGTTGAAAAAGGGCAAATCGCTATATTAACTGGAGGGCTTTCAGCTGCAAACTTAAACACCTGGATAGATGCAGCAAAAAAAGAACTGGAAGAGAATTATCCAGGTATTGAATTAGTATCGGATAAAATCGCGACAGATGAAAAACAACAGGTGGCATACCAAAAAACACTGGATTTAATAAAATCAAATCCTGAATTAAAAGGAATCATGGCTTTTTCTACTCCGGCACCTCTTGGGGCAGCCCAAGCTGTTCAGGAAAAAGGACTGCAAGATGATATTACAGTTGTTGGAACTGCTCTACCGAAAGACTCTTCACCATATTTAAATGATGGATCTCTAGATGTAGCCATTCTTTGGGAGCCAGACAAACTAGGTTATTTAACCGTTGCCCTCGCCAAACGTCTAGCTGAAGGGGAGAAACCAGAAGATGGTTTGAAAGTTGAAAATGTAGGTGAAATTGACGTGTGGGAGGATGGAAAA
This sequence comes from Peribacillus frigoritolerans, assembly GCF_040250305.1. Lineage (NCBI taxonomy): Bacteria > Bacillati > Bacillota > Bacilli > Caryophanales > Bacillaceae > Peribacillus > Peribacillus frigoritolerans. The sequence goes on from NZ_CP158190.1 coordinate 2,212,033, forward strand.
ACAATCATCATGGGACCACCGACAGATTTTACGAAAGACAATGCAGCTGATTTTAATTTTTAAGGTTAGATAGACCTAAAAGTCCCCTCTCAACTATCTAGAGGGGACTTTTTATTAAAAATCATTGAGTGACTTCATGTTAGGAGTTGTTAAAGGGATGAATGGGAGATATACAATCGGAATTGATTTTGGCACTGAATCAGGAAGAGTGCTGTTAGTAGATATAGCGAACGGAAATGAAGTGGCTACACATGTTACACCTTATCGTCATGGAGTAATGACTAATAGGCTTCCAGACGGACGTAAACTTGAAAAAGATTGGGCTCTCCAGCATCCAGGTGATTATTTGGACGTTTTATACACTTCTGTTCCTGAAGTGATCCGGTTAAGTGGAGTAGATGCGAATGATGTGATAGGCATTGGAATCGATTTTACCTCATGCACCATTTTGCCTATTGATAAGAAGGGAAATCCCCTTTGTTTTGATGAGAAATGGAAAAGGGACCCTCACAGTTGGGTCAAATTATGGAAGCATCATGCCGCACAAAAAGAAGCGGATGATATTACACGCATTGCACAGGAAACGAATCAACCATTCCTGAAACGATATGGCGGGAAAATTTCTTCTGAATGGATGTTCCCTAAGATATTACAAGTGATGCGTGAATCACCTGATATCTATGAAGAAACGGATCTATTTATGGAAGCCGGAGATTGGATTACCTTCCGTCTGACCAATGAGCTGGTACGCAGCAGTAATATGAGCGGTTATAAAGCATTTTGGGATAAAAAAGATGGATATCCGGACCCTGGTTTTTTAGCGGCTATTGATGAACGTCTTCTGGATATACTGGATACAAAAATGCGTGGTGAAGTGTTACCCATCGCTGGGCGGTCGGGTGGTTTAACAGAAGGGATGGCTAAGAAGATGGGGTTGAAAACTGGTACGGCTGTTTCTGTATCCATAATCGATGCCCACGCAGGTGTTCCAGCTGTAGGAGCTGTCCATCCAGGCCAATTTGTGATGACGATGGGAACCTCTACTTGCCACATGTTAATTTCTAAGAAAAAACAAACAGTAGAAGGTATTTGTGGAGTAGTGGAGGATGGAATAATCCCCGGATCATTCAGTTATGAAACGGGACAGGTGGCTGTTGGCGATTCGTTTGCATGGTATATTGAGCAAACTGTTCCGGAGTATGTAAAGAAAGAAGCTGAGCAAGAAGGTGTCAATCTACATGGCTTACTGGAAAAAAAGGCTTCCTGCTTAATGCCTGGTCAATCTGGGTTAGTGGCGTTAGATTGGTGGAATGGCAACCGAACAGTCCTTGTAGATGCGAACTTGTCAGGTGTGATTGCAGGGATTACTCTTTCTACGAAGCCCGAAGAAATATACCGTGCGCTTTTAGAATCAACAGCTTTTGGAACAAGGAAAATCCTTGAAACCTTTGAGAATGAAGGTATAGAGATAAACGATTTGTTTGCCTGTGGCGGATTGCCTCAAAAAAATAAACTATTAATGCAGATATATGCCGATATTTTAAATCGTGAAATTAAAATCGCGGATGGGGAACAAGTGGTTGCATTAGGAGCAGCCATATACGCTGCCACGGCTGCCGGCCGTATAAATGGTGGGTATGATTCCATAGAGGAGGCATCCTCTAAAATGGCAAAAGTAAAAGAAGATACTTTTATACCGGTTAAAGAAAATGTAAGTATTTATCAACAACTCTATGCTTATTATTTAGAAATGCATGACTTCTTTGGCCGTGATCATATTTCCATAATGCATGGTTTAAAGAAATTGAGGAGTGTGGACCAATGATACATATTGCGGTGGATATTGGTGCTTCAAGTGGCCGGCTGGTCTTAGGGAAAATGGAGAACGGGAAATTAGTAATTGAAGAAATTCATCGATTTGCGAATGGTTTCACCACCCAAAATGAAACATGTTTTTGGGATATTGATCATTTATTGAATGAAATCTTAAAGGGGTTAGAATCAGCAAAAAAACTTGGATACGACCACTGTACACTTGGAATTGATACGTGGGGAACGGATTACGTATTGTTGGATGATGATGGACACAGAGTGCAAGAAGTTATCTCTTATCGTGATAAGCGCACCGAAAATACAATCGAAAAGGTCACAAGAACACTACCTAAAGAAATTATTTATCAAAAAACGGGGATTCAATTCTTATCATTTAACACGTTATACCAATTGTACGAAGAAGATATAAAGAACCTGAAAGTCACTAGGAATGTCATGACTGTACCAGATTATTTAGGTTACTGCCTAACGGGGGAAAAGGTCACAGAAGTTACAAGTGCTTCTTCGATGCAATTATTGAATTTAAACACGAAGAAGTTTGATGAAGAGTTACTTAACCTGATTGCATTGTCAAAAGATCAATTCCCGCCTTTTGCTAATCCGGGAGAACGATTAGGGAAACTGATGAAAGAACGTTATTCTACTTTTGATCTTCCCGATACAGAAGTGATTATCGTTGCTTCACATGATACTGCTTCCGCCATAGTCGGTTCACCTGGTAATGGAGAGAAATGGGCCTATATTAGTAGCGGGACGTGGTCGTTGCTTGGGATTGAAAGCGATAAACCGATAGTGAATGAGTTAGCCCTTAAAAACAATTATACAAATGAATGGGGTGCATACGGAACCTTCCGCTTTCTGAAAAATATCATTGGCATGTGGGTTATTCAAGAAGTCAGAAGACATTTAAAGGAAGACTATAACTTCGAGAAGTTTGTACATGAGGCAGAGAAAATAAATGAGTGCAGGCAGTTCATCAACTTTAATGATAAACGATTTTTAAATCCAGAAAATATGATTCAAGAAATTCAGCAGTATTGTCGGGAGACGAATCAGGAGATTCCACATACAGTGGGCGAATTAGCGAACTGTATATTTACAAATATGTCTATAATTTATGCGATGTCCATTCGGCAAATAGAAGAGATAACCGGGAAAAAAATCGAGCAACTTCATATTGTCGGAGGAGGGGCGAAAAATGAATTCGTTAATCAACTTACGGCAGACCTTAGCGGGAAAACCATATACGCTGGACCAACAGAGGCTACGGCGATTGGGAATATACTAGTTCAAATGATTTCAGGCAATGAAATAAGCGATTTACAAACGGCACGTCAGTTAATACAACACTCGTTCCTTATAAAAAAATATGAGCCAAAAGAAAAAATTGAATCATCCCTGATTGAAAAATTCAAACAAGCAATTTCCATGAAAGAAGAATGTAAATAATAGGAGTGATAAAGTATGAATGAAAATCTGCATCCAGCCGAACAAATTGTTATGATCATGGAACGTGTCTATAAATATGGCATGACAACAATTTCAGGAGGAAACCTTTCTATTCTGGATGAAAATGGTGACCTTTGGATTACTCCATCGGGCATTGATAAAGGAGCATTAACCATGGATGATATCATGTGCGTCAAAAAGGACGGTACATTCATAGGGAAACATAAACCATCGGTAGAGCTTCCTTTTCATCAAGGAATTTATGAAGCAAGGCCCGATATAAAAGCTGTCGTACATGCACATCCCCCGGCATTGGTTTCCTTTAGCATGGCTCGTAAAGGACCAAACCCAAAGTTGCTTTTACATGCATATAAGAGTGTAGCAGATTCCCTTCAGGTTGCACCCTATGCGATTCCTGGAAGCGACAAATTAAAGGAAAATATTTCGGCTGAATTTGCAAAAGGAGGGGATGCGGTCATATTGGAGAATCATGGTATCGTGGTAGGGAAACCTACTATATTTGATGCCTTTATGTTGTTTGAAACCCTTGAAGATACTGCTTGTATGGAAATAAATGCAAGAAATATAGGGAAACCATTTGAACTGACCGAACAAAATTTACAAGAAATAGATTTATATAAAGCGGATAAATTAACACAGATAGAAATGAAGCACCATTCTGTCGAAGAGGTTTCTTGCCGTCAAGAAATGATCAGGTTATTGGAACGGTTATATGATCGTCAGCTTTTTACAAGTATCTCAGGCAGCTTTTCAACACGCCTTAAAGATGGATCTATTTTAATCACGCCTTCTCAACAGGACCGTAAATATATTAAGGAAGATGAATTGGTTCTGATTCATCAGGAGTTTAGTGAAGCTGGCAAGGAACCATGTGAGTTTTTTGAGCTTCATCAAAAAATATATGAGTTAAACCCGGAGCTTACATCCGTAATCATTGCCAACCCAAGATTTTTAATGGCCTATGCAGTGACAGATGTTAAATATAATACACATATAATTCCAGAGGCCTACATTGTTCTTCGGGATATAGATAAAGTGCCTTTTGGAATGGGAGAAGATCATAATAGAATGATTGCAGATAAACTAGCAGAGGATAATCCTGTCCTATTAATTGAAAATGGATATGCAGTTGTCTCAGGAAAAAGTTTACTGAGTGTATTTGATAGGCTAGAAGTAGCTGAATATAGTGCAAAAGCATTGGTGTACGCTAAAAGTATTGGCGAAGTTATCGATATTAGTGATGAAGATATTGAAGAAATTATTGAAGGTTTTAAGCTAATTGCCAAATAACGATATCAATGAAAAAAGGCAGTTCCTAAGCTCTCTATTTATATAGAGGGCTTTATATATGTTACAATACAAAAACAAACAAAAGTAAACAAAGATTATATAGATAGGAGAAAGTTGGTATGCTTGTAGCTCAAAGACACCAAAAAATTGTCGAACTCGTAAATGAACGTTCGAGTATTCGTGTTACAGAATTAAGTGAAATCTTTTCAGTAACAGAGGAAACGATCCGACGTGATCTCGAAAAGCTTGAGAAAGAAACAAAACTAAAACGCAGCCACGGCGGTGCCGTTAGCCTGCAAGAAGATGATTCGGAAATCCATTTTTCCGAAAGAGTGATAACAAATGTCAACGAAAAAAAAGTGATAGCATATGAAGCGGCAAAGCGGATAGTGGAAGGTGACAGGATTATTTTAGATGCAAGTACAACTGCCTGGTATATGTCAAAAGCCTTACCAAACATACCGCTAACGGTTATTACCAATTCCACCAAAGTGGTTATGGAATTGAGTAAAAAAGAAAAAATAGAGGTTATTTCAACCGGGGGAAGATTGCTGTCAAAGTCTTTATCATTTGTTGGTCCGATAGCAGAGAAATCATTAACGATGTATCATGTCAACAAAACGTTTTTGTCTTGCAAGGGGATTCACTTAGAGGAAGGACTCAGTGATTCTAATGAAGGGCAGGCTTTATTAAAAAAGAAAATGATCGAAAGGTCGGATGCAGTGATCCTGATGGTGGATTCCTCAAAGTTTGGAAAAAAGGCGTTTTCATTAATCGTTCCGCCTAGTGAAGTGGATGAGGTCATTACGGATAGAGAAATAGATGAAGTATCAAGAAAATTGCTTGAAAAAAGAAATGTAAAAGTAACGATTGTAAATTAAGATAGACTCATTAGCGACAGTTGGGAAATGTGTCCTTTAAAGCGAGCAATCTATAACTTATAGAGGTTGGGTATCTTTACGGTACCCAATCTATTTTTTTATTGCCTCGTTTTCAAAAAAAGGGCTTTCAGTTTAGTAACATGCTCGTGTTAGGGAAAGGCAGGAGACGTACGGGGTTGTGAAAACGTTGACTGTGTTATTACCAATAGGAAGGGAAAGGGGGTTTTGTCTTAAGTTTCGCAGAAAAAATACTATTAGGGTAAAGGGCAAACGAAAGGGCAAACGTGAAACGTTAATTTTTTCTGGAAATTTGCATATAATCGAAGAAGAAAAAGAGTTAGTTGTTTCTTGATGATAGTTGAAATTGGAAAACCTTTCCGTTAACATATAATAAGAATCATATAATAGGAGGTTGTGCATTGTCTTTACAAATCAAAGAAGTTACGAAAAAATTCGGGGATTTCACAGCTGTAAACCAGCTTGATTTAACTATCCCCGAAAAAGAAATGTTCGGCTTTTTAGGCGGGAATGGAGCGGGGAAAACGACCACGTTCCGAATGATACTTGGCCTGCTTGACCCCACTGAAGGGGAAGTGATCTGGGATGGCAAGAAAATCGATTATACGACCAGTTCAATGATTGGCTATCTTCCTGAGGAACGCGGACTATATCCAAAACTGAAGGTGCGCGATCAAATTGTGTATTTGGCTAGATTAAGAGGGATGAACAAACGGGATGCTTTGAAAGAGTTGGAGTATTGGCTGGACCGCTTTATGGTGCCCGAGTATATCGATAAGCGAGTTGAAGAGCTTTCAAAGGGAAATCAACAAAAAATCCAGCTGATCGCTTCCATGATCCATAAACCTGAATTACTTATCCTTGACGAACCATTCAGCGGACTGGATCCAGTGAATGTGGAAATCCTGAAGAAAGCTGTCATTGACTTAAGGGACAGCGGCACGACGATCGTTTTCTCGAGCCATCGCATGGAGCATGTCGAGGAGATGTGCGAGCATCTTTGCATCATGCATAAAGGTTCCCCTGTTGTGGCTGGAAAGTTAAAAGAAATCAAGCGTTCTTTTGGTAAAAAGAATGTCTCAATTAAAGCTGATTTTGATCTATCTTTTTTGGATAATTATTCAGGTGTAACAAAAGTCAAGAACACGATGGAAGGGAAAATTCTTCAAGTCACTGGTGAAGACGTGGCTGAGAGCATGCTACGTGATCTTGTTCCAAGAGGTTTCGTCCGGAAATTCGAATTGGAAGAACCATCGCTGACGGATATTTTCATTGAAAAAGTAGGTGCCGTCTATGAATAAATTTTGGATTGTCCTTTCCCATACATATCTATCAAAATTAAAGACGAAATCCTTTATCATTTCTACAATCATTATGATGGCCCTGATTCTCGTCCTTTCGAATCTTTCGAATCTTATTGATAAATTCGACAGTGATGAACAGGAAAAGGTTGCCGTCATCGATCAGACTGAAGGCAGCTTATTTGATCCTTATAAAAAAGGGGTAGCAGGTGTGAACGATGACCTATCGATAATATCCGCCCAGGATGAAAAGGAAGCGGAGGAAATGGTCAGTGCGGAAAAAATCGTTGGGTATTTGATAATCGAAAATGATGAAACTCTCGGCTTCAAGGGAACGTATAAAGCGAATCAAATTTCAGATTCTGCGGTAAGTAATGATTTGCTTTTAGCGCTAACCCAATTGAAGGGTCAAATAACCGCGAAGGAATTGAATTTGACAGAGCAGCAAATCGCTCAATTGAATACGCCGCCAGCATTTGATACGATTGCGCTTCAGAAAAATGCTAAAACGGAAGAGGATCTCAATCAAGCACGAGGTCTCGTGTATGTTCTCTTATTCGTGATTTACTTCGGTGTCTTGATGTATGCAACGATGATTGCAATGGAAGTGGCTACTGAGAAAACATCACGAGTCATGGAAATCCTGATTTCAAGTGTCCCGCCAGTCACACAGATGTTTGCCAAAATAATGGGTGTTGCATTGCTTAGTCTTACTCAAATGATTTTATTTTTTGGGGTGGGCTATTTCTCGATTAAACAAAACTTGACGGGTATGGATGAAGGATTCTTTTCATTTTTCGGTTTCGGCAGCACCGATATCTCAACGATCATTTATGCAATCATCTTCGCTTTGCTTGGGTATTTTCTGTACGCGACTCTTGCGGCATGCCTTGGGTCCGTTGTCAGCAAAATTGAAGATGTCCAGCAAATGATATCACCGATGACCATGTTAGTTGTCATCGCCTTCATGATTGCGATGTTTGGACTGGGAAATCCGTCAGCCAGTTATATTACGATCACATCATTCATTCCATTTTTCACGCCGATGATCATGTTCTTGCGTGTAGGGATGCTTGAAGTTCCATTCTGGGAAATCGCCATCAGCATTGCAGTCTTGATCTTAACGATAGTTTTACTTGGAATAATCGGAGCAAAAATCTATCGGGGTGGAGTCTTGATGTATGGAAGCTCAAAATCACTGAAAAGCATCAAGAATGCCTTGCAATTATCCAAGAAAAATTAACATGAAACCTGGATCCTTCATTTGGAGGTATTCAGGTTTTTTTAAGATAATAATATAGGAACGAAAAGTAGCATAGATATAAGGGAACATAAATATATTCCATTTATGCAACCACGATTAGGAGTGAATTATTATGAGCAATCTGGTAACGTGGACGATAGCTTCAGAAGCGTTTCTCTTGCTATCCTTCATCATTATTATTTTATCAACCAAGAATCCGAAAAGAAATGTTCTCTGGGTGATCCTGTTCATCATCGGAGCTGCACCGCTTTTATATTTAGCGATAGATCATGTGAAAAACGATTATATGGATGCAAATATCGGATTGGGCCTTGCCTTTATGTTTACCTGGATATATAGCGCAGTAGCGTTTATCGTTGCCATCATTCTTTTAGTGAAAAAGAAAAGGAATAATAATATCTCAAAAGAACTGTGATAATCACATTTGGAATCTTAATTAAGTGAAAATTAAAAAACTGAGGATACATGACCTATACCCCGAATAACGGACACACATAAAAAAGTCCCTTATCCGGTTTTTTTTTATGTTTCAATAGGTGTTATGAGAAATGAGTCTCGTTTTCGATGGGGACTAAAGAAAATGGCCCCGGTACAAAACTCGGACCACCTATTAGCCGCATAGGCGCCTTGTTATACTGTCCGAAAAAGTGGCATAGTTCATTTTAATGAGGCAGTGTCTTTTTTTAGAAGTAGATGGAGAGATCATCTAAGTAGCCCTTCTGTAATCCTGAAGTTCCTTTTTAATATTATTAATACTTACATACAAATTAAAATATTTAATTTTATTTAATTATAATTTATGAGTATACTTAAAATGTAATAATAGTTTAAATATTCAAAATAGTTGGCGATTCAAAGCCTTCTATGTGAGAAAAGGGGTGGAATTCATTTAATGAGTTATAACTTAAACGAAAATCTAAAACGAAGCGCCAGTAATTTCCCAGAAAGTATCGCTTATATCTATGGAGATAAAAGTGTTACTTATCAAGAACTAAATCAGAAGGTGGATCAATTGGCTGCTGGTCTCTATGTACAAGGAATCAGGAAGGGAGATGGAGTGGCTCTTATATTAGGAAATAGCCCTGAATTTCTCATTGCGTACTACGGTATTTTACGGCTTGGTGCATTTGTTGTTCCGATCAATCCTTTTTATACCCAAGGGGAAATCAAATACTTATTAGACAATTGTCAAGCCAAAGCGGTCATTACTCATGTATCTGTAGAACCGAAGTTATCTGAAGTAAAAAAGCAATTGGAAAATTTGAAGCTTGTGGTTTATACCGAAGCCGAGAATCAGGAATCGACATGGGAGCGTCTCATGGAAACAAGCACAAGCTTTAATGCTTGTGGAAGCCCTTACATTAATGATGAAGATCTTGCAGTCATTCTATACACATCAGGAACAACCGGGAAACCAAAGGGTGCAATGTTAACGCATCGGAACTTGGTTTCAAATGCGGACTCCATTTCAAAATTATTAGAATTCGATGAAAAAGATCGTGTAGTAGCTGTTCTGCCAATGTTCCATGTATTCTGTATGACAGTTTGTCTGAATGCGCCAATTGCTTGTGGGGCAACAGTCCTTATCCAGCCTAAATTCAGCCCTCATGACGTGGTCAGCATCATTCGAGAAAAAAAGGCAACCGTGTTTGCTGGAGTACCTACGATGTACAGTTTTATCTATCAATTGCCTGAAGCGAATGCGGAGGATTGCCAATCTATCCGCATGTGTATCTCTGGAGGTGCCTCGATTTCGGCAGAGCTGCTGCATAAATTTGAAAACAAGTTTAATGTTTCTATCTTGGAAGGGTATGGGCTTTCGGAAACTTCTCCTCTCGTCGCTATTAATCCTTTAAAAGGAACTCGCAAGCCAGGTTCTATCGGTTTGAATATTCCAGCTGTCCAAAGCAAAGTTGTAGGTGAGTTCGGAAAAGAATTGCCGAGAGGAGAGGTCGGAGAATTAGTTGTTCAAGGGCCAAATGTAATGAAGGGATATTTGGGGATGCCGGAAACTACTTCAGCTGCTTTTAATGACGGGTGGTTTTACACTGGTGATCTCGCAACAATGGATGAAGAAGGATACATCTACATTGTTGACCGCAAGAAAGACATTATTATTGTTGGAGGCTACAATGTATATCCTCGTGAAGTGGAGGAAGTCCTGTATCAACATCCAGCTGTAGTAGAGGCTGCCGTAATCGGAGTTCCAGATGGGGAATACGGTGAAAGTGTTAAAGCTTTTGTCGTAGTTAAGGATGAGCATATCACCATGAATGACATTATTCAATTCTGTCAGGATAGGCTGGTGAAGTACAAACTTCCTAAACGAGTAGAATTTTTTAAAGAACTGCCTAAGAATTCAACAGGGAAGATTTTGCGCAGAGAGTTAAGAGAATTGACTGAAGTAAGAAAAGAACCTATTTATTAAAGGGGGATAATTATGTCAACCATTTTAAAGGAAAAAGTAAAAGGGCAAGTAGCGTGGAAAGGCACTGAGCTGGCAAAAGATGATTCATGGGTTTATTATTTGTCTGAAAAAACGATTGCCTCTCTTGAGAACGCTTTGGTTCATGTTAAACAAAAGGGATTAAAAGCACCTGATTTTAGCAAAGAGGATTTTCCGATTCCTGATTTATATGAAGAAATCGTTTACTTTGTTGAAGAGCTGGAGAATGGGAGAGGGTTCCTATTAATTCGTGGATTACCTATTGAAAGGTATACAGATGAAGATGTAAGCATCATTTACTGGGGTCTCGGACTTCACTTGGGCATTCCGGTATCGCAAAACGCAAATGGTGACCTCTTAGGGCACGTCAAAGATCAAGGTTTTAGCTTAGAAAATTCTAATGTACGTGGTTACCAAACGAAACTGCATCTTCCATTTCATGCAGATGGATCTGATGTTGTTGGATTATTAAGCCTGCGAAAAGGGAAATCTGGAGGGCACAGCAGTATCATAAGTTCGATGACTGTTTACAATGAAATTTTGGAGAAGAACCCGGAATATCTAGGAGTTCTCTGTCGTCCATTTTTCTTTGATCGCCGTGGAGAGGAAGCTCCGGGAGAACCTCCAGTATTTAAATCATCAATCTTTAATTATTTTGATGGTAAACTGAGCTGTAGATATGTCCGTTTATTTATCGAATCAGCACAAGCAAAAACTGGCATCCAATTGTCGAAAGTGGAAATTGAAGCATTAGACTTACTGGATTCCCTCCTTCATGATGAGAATTTGCATTATAACATGATGTTGGAGCCGGGGGATATGCAGTTCGTCAATAATTATACGATTCTGCACTCACGTACTCAATACGAAGACTATGAGGAGCCGGAACGCAAACGTCATCTTTTAAGATTGTGGCTCACAATGCCAAATGGTCGGGAAATTTCCCCTGAATTCGCGATGTTTATTGATGAGAATACTGGTAAACCAGGTCGCGGCGGCGTACCGCAACGTAAAACAACATCTGGCGGTATTGTAGAAACCCTGAAGTGATTTTTATAAAACGTTAAGAACGAGTCGGAACACCTTTTAAGAACTCAGAAAAAGGTGTTCCTTATATAGTAAAACGTGGGGGATTCACATGACAAGCACTCCAAAGTATTCTTGGATTATCTTATTATTTCTTGTTCTTAGCGGGATGATCAACCAAGTGGATAAAATAATTATTGGCTTGGTTTCAGTTCCTTTAATGAAAGAGTTACATTTAAGTCCAACGCAATGGGGAGTCGTAGGGAGTTCTTTCTTTTGGTTCTTTACCTTCTCATCTATTATTCTTGGCGGCATGGCAGATTCAAAAAACACAAAAAAAATGTTAACTTGGATGTCCTTGATTTGGTTGATAGTTCAATTTGTTACCCCTTTCGTTAGCGGTTTGTCCATGCTTTTGTTAACCAGAATGATTTTGGGAGCTGGTGAAGGTCCTGCCCCCGCTCTATCCACGGCAATCATGGGAAAATGGTTCCCGAAACATAGGCACGGCATCGGCTTTGGTGCGGTTCTATTAGGAACGACCGGAGGATCTGCGATCGCTTCACCATTATTAATCTCCTTGATTGATCATTATGGATGGAGATCTGCATTTATAGCGATGGGTATTCTGGGACTGATTGTGCTGGTTTTATGGATGATTTTCGGTAAAGAAAGTCCTGAAGAAATCGGCTTTCCGTCGATACAGCATAAGGAGCAGCAATCATCTAGACTCTCTAAAGTTTCTTGGAGTCAGTTTCTTCCGCATCTGATATCTAAAAATTTTATTCTGATCGTTCTGTGCGGGGGGTGTGCCTATTGGTTATTGTCCGTACAAGCGGTATGGCTTCCAGCCTATTTCACCAAAATTCAACATTTTAATGGTCAAACATTAAAATTAGCCGTGTCTTTACCTTTTCTTTTTGCAGCCTTTTTCCAATTAGGATTTGCCATTCTATCAGATCGGCTCTATCGTAAGACCGGAGATATTCGTAAAGCACGAATAAATCTTGCCGGTATAACGATGATGTTATCCGCTTTATGCTTATACCTAGCAAATGCCGCGAATTCCACGGCGATGTCCATATTGTTCTTCACCCTTGCTCCTGGTTTTGCGTATGTCATTCTTTCACTCGCACCCGCAATATTGATGGAGTTTTTTTCTCCTCAAAATATTGGAAAGGCACAAGGGACGTTCATTGCACTTGCGAGTATTACAAGTATTATTGCTCCACTCGTATTTGGCTATTTTATTCAAAATGCGGAGACTGAAGCTATCGGATATGGATACGCATTTCAAGCCTCTTCTTTAGGGATGCTCATAATCGGATTATTGTTTTGGATCTGTGTACGTCCCGCAAAAGAAAGCCACACAATAAATGAAACAGATGAGCATGTGAGCATTTAAGTGATATAAAACGTAGATTGAAAAGATTCTTAGTAAGATTATATTAGTTTAACTTAATTATAAGTTACAAATGATAGTCATTTAATGAATAATTAATAAGTGTACCATAAACTTTAAATTCAAAATATTCGGTCGATTACAGCGGTATAACAAATATAAAGGAGGAATATGTATGTCAGTTATTTTAAAGGAAAAAATTCAAGGGCGTTCAGCGTGGAAAGGTATCGAACTTGCAAAAGATGATTCATGGATTTATTATTTGTCAGAGAAAACCCTTGCAGCTCTAGACAAGGCTGTATTACATGTTCAACAAAAAGGGTTAAAGGCTCCCAATTTTAACAAGGAGGATTTCCCTATTCCTGATCTCACTGATGAAATTGCTTATTTTGTTGATGAGCTGGAGAATGGGAGAGGATTTCTATTGATTCGTGGATTACCAATGGATCAATATACCGACGATGAAGCTAGTATCATTTACTGGGGTCTTGGACTCCACTTGGGCCTACCGATCATTCAAGAAAAAAAGGGTGACCTCTTGGGGCATATCAAAAATATGGGTAAAGACTTTAATGATAATACAACAGTAAGAGGTTACCAAACGAATGTACGTCTTGACTATCACACAGATCTCGCTGATGTTGTCGGATTACTATGTCTTCGTAAAGCGAAATCTGGTGGTTTAAGCAGTATCGCTAGTGCGATGTCTATCTATAATGAAATTCTGGATAATCACCCAGAGTATCTTGAAATTCTCTATCGTCCATTCGCCCATGATCTTCGTGGGGAAGAGGCACCAGGTCAATCTCCCGTAGTTCCATCACCGGTCTTTAGCTATTACGATGGTAAATTAAGCTGTAGATATATACGTCAGTATGTCGAATCAGCACAAACGAAAACAGGTATCTCTTTGTCGAAAGAGGAAATCGAAGCATTTAATTATATAGATTCCCTTACTGCTGATAAAAACTTTCATATTGATATGATGATGGAACCGGGTGATATGCAATTCGTTAATAATTATACTGTTTTTCATTCACGTACACTATTTGTAGATTATGAAGAAGAAGACCGCAAACGTCATTTATTAAGATTGTGGCTCATGATGCCAAATGGCCGAAAAATTGCTCCTGGTTTCGAGTTTTATATAGGAGGAGCACCTGTAATTAGATAAAAACCGGTGGTAATAGTAATCACCAATATTTCTTGTATGGTGATTTTATTCAACGAAAATAATGAATAAAATCACCATTTTATGTTTCTTTAACTGGTTAATTTTTTAAAAAAACTGAAGTGAGGATGATGTTTTTTGGCAAATTTAGATCCGCAAGCAGAAAAATATTTACAAGCATTTAATCAGCTGCCATCTATTCATACGATGGATCATAAGTCAGTGAGAGAGATGCTTTCTAAAGCACCGCGTTCTGCCGTAAAACTGGAACCGCTTTCGAAAGTTGAGGAATTCAAGATTCCGGTAAGCCAGGATGAAACAATCAAATGCAGGGTATATATACCGGAAGGGCAAGGTCCTTTCCCTCTATTTATTTACTACCATGGTGGAGGATGGGTTCTAGGAGACATTGAAACATCGGATGCTAGCTGCCGAATGATAGCGAATCGAACGGAAAGTATCGTTGTATCCGTAAACTATCGTCTTTCTCCAGAGTATAAGTTTCCGACTCCAGTAGAAGACGCCTATTCCGCATTGCAATGGGTTTTTGAAAATGGGCCTTCATTTAACGGAGAAGTTTCTCGATTGGTAGTTGGAGGGGATAGCGTAGGTGGAAATCTAGCTACTGTAATTACGATGATGGCTAGAAACAAAAAAGGTCCAAACATCACTGCACAGGTCTTAATCTATCCTGCGACAAATCTTGAGTTCAATACGGAATCCCATCGAACCTTTGCAAAAGGATTTGGTCTTGATCGCGAACAGTTGATTTGGTTCCGTGATCATTATTTAAGGAATAGTGAGGACAGATGTAATGAGTATGCTTCCCCCTTGGTAGCTCAAGATTTGAGTGGTCTCCCGCCAGCAATGGTTATTACAGCGGAAAATGATGTGCTTCGGGATGAAGGAATGGCCTATGCTGAACGTCTGAAAGATTTTGGTGTTCAAGTTGAATATGGATGTGAACCAGGGATGGTCCACGGATTTTTTGTACAAATGGATATTTTCTCAAAGAACATAGAATTGACTGTTTCTAGGATCGAGAAGTTCTTGAGTTCCTTAAAATATACAATTGGGATAGATTGAAAGAAAATGTTTTAAATGAAGCGAGCCTCAGAATTTAGTGAGGCTCGCTTAAAATAACCTATTTAATTTTACAAACGAAACAATATCAATAGTAACCCTAGGCATTTAGTAATAAACGGTATTTCCAATTCCACCGGTTACCGAAATGACATCGCCAGTTATCGATGCCGCCAAAGGTGAAGCTAGGAAGGTAACGACATAAGCAATTTCCTCTGGTGTAATCATGCGGCCGAGGGCATTCATTGATGCTGCCTGGCGTATAGCTTCCTCATTAGTGACACGGCCTCTAAACGTTTCAGTATCGACAATCCCTGGATAAACAGCATTGACAGTAATTTCGTGCTTTCCTAATTCTAATGATGCGGATTTTGTCATATGGACAACAGACGCATTACGAGGTCCGGAACTAAAATAATTGCCGCCTATTCTAGCTGCCAGACCACTTATATTGATAATACGTCCCCAATTATTTTGAATCATATAAGGAGCAACAGCCCGGATACAACGAAAATAGCCCAAATACTTTTCTTCAAAATCTTTCAGGATAAGTTCATCTTTAATGCTATTAAATTCCTCTGGTTCATGGCCTCCAACACGGGCCCCACTGTTGATTAAAATATCAATGCTCCCCATTACTGCTGCTGTTTTTTCAACTAAATTAAGGATAGAGTCAGGATCATTAGTATCTGCCACGATTGGATAAATACTTCTGTTGGTTTCTTTTGCCAATTCGTCTGCTGCATTCTTTAGTGAAGATTCGTTTCTTGAACAAATCGTACAATCAACACCTTCCAAAGCCAACTGACGGGCAATAGCTTTGCCAATCCCCCTGCTTCCTCCAACGATAAGTGCTTTTTTTCCAGATAATTTTAAGTCCATAGTTCAACCTCCTGTTTCGAATTAACTTGTATTACCTCTGCTTGAAAGTTATTTGTTAGAATATTTAATCATTTCTATCTTTGATTCTACCTATAAATGATAATTATATAAAATTAAAAATTTTTAATTACACTTAAGTTATATTAATGTGTTGAACGATTGTCATTTACAAAGGTGTATTATTTTCCATTTATTAGTAAAGATGATTTGCAGATTAAAAATTTTAATTTTATTTAACTGAAAATTATGAATATAATTAACGGTATAACATTTATAACAGTCAGAAGTTATTTAAAGCGCTTCAACGGAAATGAAGGGGGGGACAAGGAACATCATTAATTAAACAATAATTGTTTGTATAAGGGTGTGAAAGATAGAGGCAGTCGCTTTTAAAGTAGGAAAACAGCCCAAACTTTTTCATTAAGTACTTTAGTTAAAATTGATTGCCATAGAAAACGAAGGAGGGTTCTCGTTGCCGTCTATTTTAAAGAAAAAAATTCAAGGACCAGTAGCTTGGAAAGGTATTGAGATAGCAAAAGATGATTCATGGATTTATTATTTGTCAGAGAAAACGATTGCAAATCTTGAAAGCGCTTTATTTTATGTAAAACAAAAAGGGTTAAAGGCACCTGATTTTAACAAGGAGGACTTTCCAATTCCGGATCTTTCTGACGAAATAGCTTATTTTATAAACGAGCTGGAAAATGGGAGAGGTTTTCTATTAATTCGTGGCTTACCAATTGAAAAGTATACAGATGAAGAAGCAAGCATCATATACTGGGGTATCGGAGTCCACCTGGGCATCCCGGTAACGCAAAACGCAAAAGGTGATCTATTAGGGCATGTTGTTGACCAAGGTCTCGACATTAATGATTCAAATGTACGTGGTTACCAAACGAATGCTCATCTTCCCTTTCACCCAGATGGTTCTGACGTAGTCGGATTATTAAGCCTTCGAAAAGCTAAATCTGGAGGTTACAGTAGTATCGTAAGTTCCATCGCCGTTTACAATGAAATTCTGGATAGGTACCCAGAGTATCTTGGAATTCTTTATCTTCCATATTTTTTTGATCGTCGTGGTGAGGAAACACCAGGTGAATCTCCTGTTTATTCATCACCAGTCTTTAGTTATTACGAAGGTAAATTAAGCTGCAGATATAACCGCGGGTATGTCGAATCGGCACAAGCGAAAACAGGGAGATATTTGTCAAAAGTTGAAACTGAAGCATATGACTTAATAGATTCCCTCTTATATGATGAAAACATGCATATTGATATGATGATGGAACCGGGTGATATGCAATTTGTTAATAATTATTCTGTTCTTCATTCACGTACTGTATACGAAGACTATGAAGAACCTGAACGCAAACGTCATTTATTAAGATTATGGCTCACGATGCCAAATGGGCGAGAAATTGCGCCAGACTTCGCGATGTTCATTGATGAGAAAACAGGTAAAGCGGGTCGCGGCGGTATTCCGGTACATGAAAAAACAGTTGGAGGTATTGTAGATAAGATGAGGTAATGGAATTAATAAATATAAAGAGTTTAGACAAGGTTTAACACGGAAGATTTACCTTTAAAAACTTTTAAAACACCAATTGATTCATGTTAACGGGATAGAAGGGGAGATTATTAATTTGAAAACACCTAAATATTCTTGGATCATATTATTAATTCTTGTAGCTTCAGGTATGATCAACCAGGTTGATAAGATCATCATTGGTTTGGTTTCTGTTCCTCTAATGAAAGAGTTACATTTAAGTCCTTCACAATGGGGAATTGTCGGGAGTTCGTTTTTTTGGTTCTTTACCTTTTCATCTTTCATTCTAGGGGGAATGGCCGATTCAAGAAATACGAAAAAAATGTTTACTTGGATCTCGTTTATCTGGTTGATTGTTCAATTTACCACTCCTTTTGTTTCCAGTCTGTCTCTGCTAGTTTTGACAAGAATGGTCTTGGGAGCAGGAGAAGGTCCTGCAGTTGCTATATCAACTTCAATAATAGGTAAATGGTTCCCTAAACATAGACATGGTATAGGCTTTGGTGCTGTTCTCTTTGGAGCAACAATCGGGCCCGCGATTGCTTCGCCATTATTAATCTCCTTGATCAATGGATATGGATGGAGATCTGCTTTTATAGCCATGGGAATTGTTGGACTAATGGTGCTAGTTTTATGGTTGATTCTTGGAAAAGAAAGCCCAAAAGAAATCGGTTCGTATACTTTTGATCAAGAAGATAAGCACTCAATAATTTCTTCTAATGTTTCTTGGCGTCAGTTTCTTCCGTATCTATTATCTAAAAATTTTATTTTTATCGTTTTGTGTGCAGGCTGTGCCTATTGGTTATTGTCCGTTCAAGCTGTATGGTTTCCTGCATATTTTACCGAAATTAAACGTTTTGATGGAAAAATGTTAAAACTTGCAGTGTCTTTACCTTTTCTTTTTGCTGCCCTTTGCCAAATTGTATTTGCCTTGTTATCGGATTGGCTTTATCGCAAAACAGGAGATATTCGTAAAGCACGAATAAATGTTGCAGGGATTACGATGGTGCTATCCGCTATTTGTTTATTTCTTGCAAATGCCTTTAATTCTAGTTCTATTTCCATTCTATTCTTCATCCTTGCTCCGGGTTTTGCGATTGTTATTCTTTCACTCGCACCCGCCATATTAATGGAATTATTTTCTCCCAAAAACATTGGAAAGGCTCAAGGGACCTATGTGGCTCTATCAAGTTCAACAAGCATTATTGCTCCTCTCATATTCGGGTATTTTATCCAGTATGCAGGAACAGAGGCAATTGGATATGGTTATGGCTTCCAAGTAACTTCTTTGGTCATGTTCGTAATCGGATTATTGTTTTGGGCCATTGTCCGTCCTGTGAACCAAAATCAGATAAAACCTGAGGAACAAGTTATTGTATAAAAATCATTAATAGGTGAATCAAGGAGGGAAATAAACTATGTGTAAAAATGAAAAGGCCGTTTCTGAGATGGACTGTTGTGTATTGTGTCGTGAAGAATTAGCTATTATGGAGCGAAATCGCAGCAAGTGCTGGAGTTGTCAGGATAAGATAACCGAGACTTACGCTGATGATCATATTGAAGTTGAGGATTAAATAATTCAGTAGTTTCGTAACAGGATTTGAACTATACCCCGGATAACGGACACACATAAAAAAGTGTCCCTTATCCGGGTTTTCTTTGTTCAATAGGTTTAAAGAGTATGGAAGGAGGATTTCCATGAGAAAGAATATATATACTCTGAATTTCGGATTAAAGAACTTAAAAAGAATCCAACTATCATAAGTGCTTCAGAGCGGCCTATCTCCTAAAATCATGAATTTAAAACAAAAGCTGTTAAGGAATAGAATAAGGGGAAATCCCCCTCTCAAATTTTCTTGGAACATGGATTTAATTTCGAAATAATTGGTAAGGAACAACCTAAGCGTTGTCTACATCGCTGGTATGATACCTTTGAAAGGGTTTGGTGAGGAAGGCTTTTCTTACGGAACACAGTGGAAAAGGAAGTATAAGACGCCCTTCTTCCAAGCCACTGTTTGTAGAGGGTCAACTTAAGAATGCCGAAGCGTGAATCAAATTCCTTGAAGCAGAAAATGAGTTTCTAAAAAACTGGAAGAGTTAGAAAGGCGGGCAGTAACAATTGTGGGGTGGATGATTGGGAATGGGGTCACTGCTTACCAATAAAAAGATTAAGAAAATAGTAGGTGAGAACAAGTTCTTTGAAAAGCAATTTTTAAGTGGAGAATTGGAAGTAGAGCTTGTTGATTTTACTGAGGGAATGTTTCTTGCTGAAACTCAAGAAGGTGTTTCACTTGATGAAGTGATGGAAAAGACAAGTGGTGAAGGGGATCGCCAAAAGGCTTCTATTAAAAGGTAAAGAGATAACACTGCTAATGTCTGTTAGGGTAGAGATAGATTTTAAAGAAGAGAAGCTTTTCGCCACCTTGAGACGAAGAGCCTTCTCTTTTTTTCTTTTAATTCTTAATGATTTCTGATTTTAAATAATGAATATATTTGTTGGCAAAACTGGACAAATGTTTATTCTCTGAACGAACTAATCCTAAAGAAATATTTACAGTCGGGTGATACACCAAATCAATTGGAACGATATCGCCATTAATGATAAGGGGATAGTTTTTCATTACGAAATCAGGAGCAAATGTAATTGCCAAATTTTCATTGACTGCTTGGAGAACTCCATCCATATTATTTGAAGTAAATAAGATTTTCAAGGGCTTATATTTATGAAAGAATTCTTGTACAAAATACTGCATAAATTCACCCTTATATGTCACGAGAGTTTGATCAAGTATATCATGCGGAGTTATAGTACCAAGGATGGCTAAGGGAGAATGCTTAGAAACATATACTTTCTGCTTCCCTTCGATTAATGCTTCAAAAGC
The DNA here is from genome assembly GCF_040250305.1 of Peribacillus frigoritolerans. Classification (NCBI taxonomy): domain Bacteria; kingdom Bacillati; phylum Bacillota; class Bacilli; order Caryophanales; family Bacillaceae; genus Peribacillus; species Peribacillus frigoritolerans. The sequence goes on from NZ_CP158190.1 coordinate 2,232,528, forward strand.
TATTCCTTCCATGTTTATGTTCAAATCACTTGAATACGTAATCAGTCCAATGTCAGTCTTGTGCTGTCGAACATCTCCAATTACAGCAGATCCACTTTTATCGGAAACCTCCAAATTTACGTGCGGATAATCATGTCTAAACGATGCTATCGCTTTTACCAGGAACGTCATCAATCCAGGTAATGACGAAATTTTTAGTTCCCCCACTTCCGTGGAATTCAATAAGTTAGCAGTCTCTTTTATTTCCTCAAGTTTTTTTTGTACTTCATAGGCGAGTTTCAAAATGATTCTTCCTTCATCGGTTGGGACAGCGCCGTGTCCCCGTGACCGCTTAAGAACTTTAATCCCCAACTCCTTTTCCAAGTTGGTTATGGACTGGCTGATGTTGGATTGGGTCACATGTAGATTCTGTGCTGCGATAGACAGAGAACTATATTTTGCGACTTCTACGATATATAGTAATTGTTCAATATTCATGACTGTTCTCCTTTTTAATATTAGTAATACTTACTTACCACATTAAAATCTTTAATTTTATTTAATTATAATTTATTAGTATAATCAATATCAATAATATTTTAAAATCTTTGAATATTCAAAAAAACAGGAGGGGAACTAGAATGTCATTAAACCAATTGTTTGATTTAAATGGTAAGACAGCAATCGTTACCGGAGGCGGCAGCGGGTTAGGTCGTGTAATGGCACTGGCGTTGGCAGAAGCCGGAGCAAACGTTGTTGTATGTTCACGGCGTTTAGAAGTTTGCGAAGCAGTTGTAAAAGAAATCGAGGCGTTAGGAAGACAGGCACTTGTTCTATCATTGGATGTCACAGATCGGGAATCAGTCGTTCAAGGTGTAGAAAAAGCGGTAACTCATTTTGGAAAAATCGAAATTTTAGTCAACAGCAGCGGAACAGTTTTTGAGTCACCTGCTACGGATATGCCTTTAGAACAATGGCAAGCTATGCTGGATACAAATTTGACAGGAACATTCTTGATGTGTCAGGCAGTTGGAAAACATATGATTAACAACGAATACGGTAAAATCATTAATATTTCTTCTAGTATCGGCTTTAAAGGTGTTGACCCGGAAGCTGTGGATTCTGTCGGATATACAACCAGTAAGGGTGCAGTCATGACTTTAACGAAGGATCTAGCAGTTAAGTGGGGCCGGCATGGAGTGTATGTAAATTCAATTGCTCCTGGAGTTTTCACTACAGGAATGAATAACCCAGAAATACCGGGAACACTTGTACACAAAGCAGGCCCTTTCATCGCTTCACAAGTTCCAGTTAGAAGATTAGGCAGTGACAATGATTTGGTAGGTGCACTCCTTTACTTTGCTTCAGCAGCATCTGATTATTGTACTGGACATATATTGACTCTTGATGGTGGACTTGGGGCTAAGTAAATTTTATCCAAATAAGGTGGTTGCGTAAATTAATCATACTTAATTGCAATTAAAAAATATCGATTTTACTTAATTGATAATTAAGAATATACTGAAAATAACAAATTTGAAACTATTTAATTTGCTTGTTGATGAAAGAAAAACAATAAGCGAATTTAATAAATATTTATTGAAAGAGGGGATTTTAAGTGAGTAATTTAAAAGATGTAAAAGAAGTAGAAGTATTTCATGCAGGTAATGTTAGTGTAGATGAATTGCCTTGGATTCCATATTTTGGAGATGCGAAATTTAAATTGCTTAAAGCCAACCCTGTGACAGGACAGACGGTTACGTTGTTATGTGTTCCTGCGAAAATGCAGCTTCCGGCCCATTTCCATCCTGGAACAGTCATTGTTTATACCGTCCAAGGGACTTGGAGATATCTCGAGGAGCCTTGGATCTCCAAACCTGGTGACATGGTTTATGAGCCTGCAGGCTCCAAACATACGCCGATAGCTGTAGGGGATGAAGATGTTATCACCTTCAATATTGTAGAAGGAACATTGGACTATTTGGGTGAAGAAGGAGAAATTGTTGCCAGAGACAATTGGGAAACATTCCTGAGAAAATACTATGAACATTGTGCGGCTGAAGGAATTGAACCAATTGATGTGACTAAATTTTAGTTAGATTTATAAAAAAAGAGAAGCCCGGCGTCCAATGACGAAGAGGCTTCTCTTTTTTCTGGGCTATCTCTTTTGATATTAATAATAATAATTTATATATTAAAATTTTTAATTTTATTTAATTAAAACTTATAAGTATAATCGTTAATATGATAATATTTTAAAAATTTTTAATATTCTCATTTAATAAAAAATAACGTTAGGAGGAATAATGATAAATGACAGCAGAGACGGTTTTGATTACTGGTGCTACAAAAGGGATTGGATATGAATTCACAAAAGTTTTTGCAGAGCAATGTTACAACTTGGTATTAGTTGCCAGAGATTCGGTGTTGTTGGGCCAACAAGCCGAGAGTTTAAAAAAGGAATATGGCGTGCAAGTAAATACTTTTGCCGGCGATTTGAGCAGTTATACAACGGTAGAGGGCTTGCATCGATACTTGAAAAGCGAAGGAATCGACATTGATATTTTGATTAATAATGCTGGAGCTGGCGGATTAGGGTTGATGACGGAATTGGATATTCAAAAAGAAATGGAATACCTGCAGCTCAACATGATCTCTCTCACGTATTTGACAAGACTTATTGCGGATGACATGGTGAAACGAAAGCAAGGTAAAATTTTAAACGTGGCTTCAACAGCAGCCTTTCAGCCAACCCCACGGATGTCGATGTATGGGGCCAGCAAATCTTACGTCTTATTCTTTACGGAAGCAATTGCGGAAGAACTTAAAGGAACCGGAGTTCAAGCTTCTGTATTATGTCCCCCTTCAACCAAAACGCCGCTTACGCAAGGGTTAGCTTCAACAAGAACAAAAATTTTCATTAAGAACTTAATAGAACCTCAAGTTGTTGCCAAGTGCGGATATGAAGGGTTAATGAAGGATAAAACTGTGATCATTCCAGGCTTTAAAAATAAACTCATGGCTAAATCTGTGGGATTGCTGCCAAGGAAATGGGTAACCATCTATTCCCGAAAGCTTATCGAACAAAAAGTGTAAAAAGCATTAAAGTCCTATACTTGACAAGGTTTGGAGCTTTTAAAAGTAGTATCTTTATAGATTTACGATGACAAATGGCTTACATAGTTTTTCTGAAGAAATCATGTTTGGAATAATGAAATCAAAAAAGGGGATTAATAATGAATTTTTTATTATCTAAGGAACATCAGATGATGCAAAAAATGGTGCGAGAGTTTGCTCTAAACGAATGTGAACCTACTGCTGCTCAACGTGATGAAGAGGAATATTTTGATATCAAGATTTGGCACAAGCTGGCGGAACTTGGTTTATGCGGCATACCTTGGCCAGAAGAGTACGGAGGTGCAGGTGCCGATTACTTGAGTTATGTGATCACGGTAGAGGAATTGTCTCGGGTGGACGCTTCAATTGGGACCGCACTTTCCGCACATACATCGTTAGCCGGATGGCCGGTTTACAAGTTTGGAACGGAACATCAAAAGCAAAAATATTTACGGGCAATGGCGGAAGGAAAAAACATGGGTGCGTATTGCTTGACGGAATCTGGATCCGGATCTGATGCCAGTGGAATGAGAACAACAGCCGTTCTAGACGGAGATGAATGGCTCTTAAACGGATCGAAGATTTTTATCACCAACGGAGGCTATGCCGACACTTATATCGTTTTCGCACAGACCAACTCGACACTAAAGCATAAAGGCATATCTGCGTTTATTGTGGAAAAGGGCTTCCCAGGTTTCTCGGTAGGAAAGAAGGAAAAAAAGCTAGGCATTCGCTCTTCCGCCACGACAGAGGTCATTTTTGAGGACTGCCGCGTTCCAAAGGACAATCTTTTAGGCCAAGTGGGTGAAGGGTTCCAGATTGCCATGATGACTCTCGACGGCGGTAGGAACGGAATCGCATCCCAAGCTGTTGGAATCGCTCAAGGGGCATTTGATAAAGCTGTCGCATTTGCAAAGGATCGCGTCCAATTTGGCAAAACGATTAGCTCACTTCAAGCTATTCAATTCAAATTAGCCGATATGGCCACAAAAATTGAAGCTGCCCGTTTATTGACATATCAGGCAGCTTGGCGTGAGGATCAAGGAGTTCCTTACGGACTTCACTCTGCCATGTCCAAACTATTTGCTGGAGACACTGCCATGGAAGTAGCGGTGGAGGCTGTTCAAGTATTCGGCGGATATGGATACACAAGGGAATACCCGGTAGAACGATATATGAGAGATGCTAAAATCACCCAAATCTATGAAGGGACGCAAGAGATTCAGCGTCTTGTTATTGCCGGAAATCTGCTTAAAGCATAGAAAAAACTCAAAATTAACGAAAACAGGAATGGTAATCAATTAAAAACCGGCGAATGGGCTTGCAAACGTGAAAGATATACTTGTGCACGAGTTAGAGCCATACAGCGTGACAGTGGGAAAAGGAAAAATAAAAGAATTGATGATTGCAATAGGAGATGATAACCCATTTTTCTACAGCCTGGGGTCAGCTAAGGATGCCGGTTATGATGGTACTCCTGTTCCGCTCACTTTCTTGCAAATCATTGATTACCATGGCAGTTATGGCTTTCAAGAGAAAATGGAGGTTTGTTGACAAAGTGGTAGAGAAAAAGGGCTGATAACGTAGTTGTGGGTAAAGTACAGGTATAAAACAGTGAAGGTGACATAAAAGTCTCTGGAATTTTTGAAGCGGTTTTGCCATGAAGCGATTTGTAAATCCAACCTTATAGCTCGTTGCCGACCCGAATTGATGGAACACAACCGCTTGAGGAATTGGCGGATGTGCAGGTGCTGAATATTGAGATTATTCACTTCAAATCGGTCAGACTGGAAAAGTCGTAAACCTTGATTTGTCCATTGCTTGTGGAATTTCAGGTGCCACTCAGCATTTAGCCGGGGTATCTGACTCTAAAGTTCTCGCTGAGATTAACAAAGATCCCGAAGCCTATATTTTTCAAGTAGCGGACTGCGGTAATGTGGGGGATTTGTTTGAGTTGATTCCGCTTATAACGAGGGAAATTAGAAAAGTATTAGTAAATCCTTAAACAGATCTGGAATAGAACATGTATTACTCCTGATTAATAAGTGCATCTCTTCTCAATAAAAAATCTGCTATCAATGGAATAATTGATAGACAACACTTTTGGAAAGGAAACTGGATATGTTTAAAAAGGTTCTTATTGCTAATCGAGGAGAAATTGCTGTCCGTGTCATTAGGGCGTGTAAGGAAATGGGGATATCAACAGTCGCTGTATATTCTGAAGCAGACCGTGAAGCTCTGCATGTACGTCTAGCAGATGAAGCTTATTGCATTGGACCACATCTATCATCCAAGAGCTACTTGAATATGACAAATTTGTTAATGGTTGCTCAAGTATCACATGCAGATGCTATCCATCCTGGCTATGGATTTTTAGCAGAAAGTGCGGAGTTTGCTAATATATGTATTGAAAACGATATCATTTTTATTGGTCCATCACCTGAGGCAATCAGTAAGATGGGGGCGAAAGCGGTAGCGAGGGAAACGATGGAAGCCGCTGGCGTACCAATTGTTCCAGGTACGGATGGGATTATTGAAGACATTGAGGAAGCTGAGTTTATAGCAAGAAGTATCGGGTATCCCGTTATTGTTAAAGCCACTGCTGGTGGTGGTGGAAAAGGGATGCGGGTTGCTGAATGCGAGGAAGAGTTAAAAAAAGCAATTTCAATGGCGCAGCAAGAAGCAGCTACAGCTTTTGGTAATGCAGGTGTTTATTTAGAAAAGTACATTGAAGAGCCTCGACATATTGAAATCCAAATTATGGGTGATTCCTTTGGTAATGTCGTGCACTTAGGGGAACGTGATTGCTCAATCCAGAGACGCCATCAAAAGCTAATTGAAGAAGCGCCATCCCCTGCACTTGATGAAGAACTAAGGACGAAAATGGGTGAGGCGGCATTAAAAGCCGCGAAGGCCGTACAATATTCAGGTGCAGGGACGATTGAATTTTTACTAGATAAACATAAAAACTTTTACTTTATGGAAATGAATACCCGTATTCAAGTTGAACACCCAGTTACAGAACTTATAACAGGAGTAGACCTAATCAAAGAACAATTACTAGTTGCCTCAGGTCATAGGCTATCTGTCAAACAAGAAGATATTCATATCAATGGTTGGGCCATCGAATGCCGGATTAATGCAGAAAATCCTGATAAAAACTTTATGCCATCCCCTGGGAAAATTCGATTATACCTACCTCCAGGTGGATTTGGAATCCGAGTCGATAGCGCAGTTTATCCAGAATATACGATCTCACCATTTTATGATTCGATGATTGCCAAATTAATCGTACATGGAAAGAATCGGGAAGAAGCAATTGCAAGGATGAAGCGAGCCTTAAGCGAGTTCGTCATTGAAGGAATTGATACAACAATCGCTTTCCACCTTCGCTTATTAGAACATCGGGATTTTAAAGCTGGTAATTTTAACACGAAATTTTTAGAGATGAATGATTTAACGGCTTCCACTAAGTAACTAGTAGTGATTTGAAGTATTCAGTAGCACTAGCTTATTTAGTAAAGAGAAGAGGTAATGGTGAAAAAACAATTTTTGGGAATTGTTGATGAGATTGACCGGATAATCGGGACTGAGAAATCTGAAATGAGTAAGAAAAAATAACAGAAAATAAATTATAGAAGGAGTTTTTATTATGTTTAAAATGAATGACATTAAAGAATTAATTCGGGCAGTGGACCGTTCTTCAATTGGAGAATTAACGATTAAAGGTGAAAATGAGCAGCAAATATCGATTAGTAAACAAATGAATGTCGGACAAGTAGCGCTTATCGATGAAACACAAGTCCCAGCGACTATTCCTGTCGCACCTGTGAAAGTGGAAGCCGCCCCCATTCAAAAACAGGAAGGAATACAAACATCATCGACTGAGGAAACATCGGTTCATAAAATTACTTCCCCAATGGTGGGAACATTTTATGCGGCTCCATCACCTGATTCTGATGTCTATGTAAGAGTGGGAGATCAAATAAAGGAAGACACAGTGCTATGTATTGTGGAAGCCATGAAGCTTATGAATGAGCTGGAAGCGGAAGTTAGTGGTGAAATTGTTGAAATCTTTGTGGAAAGCGGTCAGGTTGTTGAATATGGTCAGCCCTTGTTCCTCGTAAAAACAGCATAAGCAATAAACTTTAAACATGATAGGAGAGGACTCACGGCATGGATATGTTCGATAAAATCGAGATCATGGAAGAGCGTCGGGAAAAAGTGAAGCTGGGGGGCGGTTATACACGGATTGATGCCCAGCATGAACGCGGGAAGCTTACTGCTAGAGAGCGTATCGAAATATTAGTGGATGAAGGAACATTTGTTGAAATAAACCCATTCATAGAAAATCGCGGCCTTGAATATGGATCAAGTGAGGCTCCTGGAGAAGGGGTTGTTACAGGATACGGTAAGGTTGGTGGGTGCCTCATTTTCCTTTTTGCTCAAGATTTTACTGTTTTCGGCGGAGCCCTTGGCGAAATGCATGCGACGAAGATTACCAAAATCATGGACTTAGCAGCGGAGAATGGAGCACCTATAGTCGGGTTAAATGACTCAGGTGGAGCACGAATTCAAGAAGGTGTTTTATCACTAGACGGATATGGACACATTTTCTATCGAAACTCCATTTATTCAGGCGTAATCCCACAAATATCCGTGATTATGGGACCCTGTGCCGGGGGGGCTGTTTATTCTCCTGCGATTACAGATTTCGTTTTCATGGTAGAAAAAACAAGTCAAATGTTTATTACAGGTCCAAAGGTAATTGAGTCGGTAACGGGAGCAAAAATTAATAGTGAAGATCTAGGTGGCGCGTCCGTTCATTCCACAATTAGTGGAAATGCCCATTTTACTGGACCAACAGAAGAAGATGTATTAAACCAAGTCAGGAGATTAATTGGTTACTTGCCATCAAACTATGAAGAAAAGCCACCTTACAAAGAGCCAGTAAATAATATTCCTTTAGATGAAAGAATCGATGAACTACTTGATGTTGTCCCGATTGATGGAACGAAGGTTTATGACGTTCGTAAGGTGATTCATTTAATTGTCGATGATCAAAATTTCATGGAAGTTCAGCCGAAATTCGCTAAAAACATTGTCGTTGGCTTTGGCCGTATAAACGGCGATACAGTCGGTATTATCGCAAATAATCCGAAGATGATGGCTGGTGGCCTTGATATTGATTCATCTGACAAATGTGCTCGCTTTATCCGATTCTGTGATTGCTTTAAGATTCCGTTAATTACATTTGAAGACGTGAGTGGGTTTATCCCAGGAATTCAACAAGAGCATGGCGGGATAATCCGGCATGGAGCGAAAATTTTATATGCCTATTCGGAAGCTATGGTTCCCAAAATTACCGTGATTCTTCGAAAAGCATATGGTGGGGCTTACGTTGCCTTAAACAGTAAAGCAATCGGGGCAGACTTAGTATTTGCTTGGCCTAATGCAGAAATTGCGGTTATGGGACCAGCTGGAGCGGCCAATATCATTTTTGCAAAAGAGATTAGTGAAAGTATAGATCCGGAGGCCTTTAGGCAAGAAAAAATCAATGAATATCGCGAACGGTTTGCCAATCCTTACGTCGCATCAGCTAATGGCATTGTTGATGATGTAATTGACCCGAGGGATACGAGAAAAAGTATCGCTAGTGCATTGGAAATGCTAAAAAACAAGAAGAAAGCACTACCTAAGAAAAGGCATGGAAATATCCCTTTATAAATCTTTTCTATAGGTTATGAACTACCTATATTAATAGAAGAAAAACGTGTAAAGACGACAAATGAAAAAACCGCCTACCGTTAAATGGTTTAGAAGGGAGAGAGCGATAGCATGGTGATTGATGCTTACCGCAACTTAAAATGGATAAAAAAATAGTGGACCAATTTTCAGAATTTGAGATCCCAAGTTATGAACAGTGGCGTGACCTAGCAGAAAAATCTTTAAAAGGAGCTTCTTTTGAAAAAAGACTCATTACAGAAACATATGAAGGAATTTTACTTCAGCCGATGTATCGAAAGGAGGATGCCGCCAATCTTCCTTTCCTGCAGTCTTTGCCAGATATGGCTCCTTTTACTCGCGGCACTAAAACGCTTATAAATGGATGGGAAATCAATCAGGAAATCAATGTTGGAATACCTACTTCTTTTAATAAAGTAGCACGGCATGACCTTAGCAAGGGGCAAACCTCATTAAATATAGTCCTTGATACACCAACGAAACGTGGGATAAATCCGAGTGAAGCTACTTCAGAAGTAGGGAAAGCAGGACTATCGATTTCAGGGGTAACCGATATAGCCGATGCACTAAAAGATATTGACTTTGGAAATGTTCCTATTCACGTAGGTGCTGGGGCAAATTCATTGCCAATCCTTGCTTTGATTATCGCTCATCTAGAACAGTCCGGACGACAAGTGGAGGAATTACATGGGTGTATAGGAATGGATCCAGTCGCGGAACTGGTAGCAAATGGAACATTGGCTTACGAGTTGAAAGATTGTTATACATTGATGGCCGACATAACAAAATGGGCAAATGAGAATACCCCCCATTTACAAACAGTTATAATTCATGGAAATGTCTATCATGACGGTGGAAGCAGTGCGGTTGAAGAATTAGCTTTTTCATTATCAACAGGTGTCGAATATTTACAAGCACTAACTTCCCAAGGAATTGATATAAATAAAGCCGCCAGCAGTATCCGTTTTTCGTTCTCAATCGGTTCCGCTTATTTTATGGAAATTGCCAAACTTCGGGCCGCAAGAACTCTTTGGGCCAGAATTGTAGAAACGTTTGGTGGGAATGAAGAAGCCCAGAAGATGACGATGCATGCAAGAACATCTGCATGGACAAAAACTGTTTTTGATCCCTATGTGAATATGCTGCGTGCTACAACAGAAGCATTTTCTGCAGCAGTCGGTGGAGCTGACAGCATTCATGTTAGTTGCTTTGATGAAGCGATTCAAAAGTCCACCGCTTTTTCACGACGAATTGCACGGAATGCCTCCATTATTTTAAAAGAAGAAGCTCATATTGCGAGGACAATCGATCCAGCCGGTGGCTCTTGGTACGTAGAAGTACTGACAAATGAGGTTGCCAAAAAGGCATGGGCACTTTTCCAGGAAACAGAGAGAAAAGGTGGGATTATACAGACATTAATAAAAGAATTCCCACAAAATGTGGTTCAACAAACAGCTTCAAAGCGAGTGAGGAACATCGCTCACCGAAAAGATATTTTCGTTGGAACCAATTTGTATGTGAATTTGGCAGAAAAAGAGGTAGATTGGATAGCGTTAAATGAAACGCTTCTAATTAATGATCATATTAAAAAAGTAGTAGGCCGAGCACATATATCGGTAGGAAGTTTATCCGTAAGCTCAAATAAAACAGAGACCGCAATCCAAGCAGCAAAACAAGGTGCATCATTAGGTGAAATAGCCAAAGCAACAGGTAGGAAGTCAGAAGCTGCGGTTTGTGTTAAAGCAATCAAGCCAACCAGAGGTGCACTTCAGTTTGAAGAACTTCGTCAATCCATTGATGAAATGGCAGAGAAAACTGGAAATCGACCAATTGTATTTCTAGCAAACTTAGGACCTATTTCAGATCATAAAGTGCGAGCAGATTTTGCTACAGGATTTTTTGAAGTAGGGGGTTTCGAAGTTATTCAAAACAATGGATTTGGTTCTATAAAAGAGGCAGCCGAGGCAATCGTTGCATCCATGGCAGATTATGTCATCATTTGTGGAAAAGATGAAGACTATCAACAAGCTGCCATTCCACTTGCAATGTCTATTAAAAAAACGGATGCACAAATAACCGTATTATTAGCAGGAAAGCCTAGCGAAGTAGATGAAGTCAGATTTAAAGAGGCTGGAATAACTGAATTTGTTCATGTTGGCTCCAATTGCTATGACATATTAAGTCAACTTCTACAGGAGAAAGGAGTTCCGGTTTCATGACAAAACCAGATTTTACCCAAGTAGCATATACAGATGAAATAGAAGGAGAATTTAGCGAGTGGAGTAAACATGCCGAGAACCTTTCTGGAACGCATTTTGATAATTTAGCTTTTCCGACTTATGAAAAAATTGATGTAAAACCTCTTTACACAAATATGGACACAATAGGAATGAATCATTTGGATTATGTGGCGGGGATTGCACCATTCTTTCGAGGTCCCTACCTAGCTATGTATAAATCACAACCTTGGACGGTTCGTCAATATGCTGGCTTTTCTACGGCGGAAGAAAGTAATGCGTTTTACCGCAGAAACTTAGCTGCAGGACAAAAAGGGCTTTCGATCGCCTTTGATTTAGCTACACATCGTGGGTATGATTCGGATCATCCTAGAGTCGTTGGCGATGTGGGAAAAGCCGGCGTTGCCGTTGATTCCATACTAGACATGAAGATTTTGTTTGATGGAATCCCATTAGACCAAATGTCTGTTTCAATGACGATGAACGGAGCTGTCCTGCCAATCATGGCTTTTTACATCGTGGCAGCTGAAGAACAAGGAGTTCCCCAAGAGAAGCTTTCTGGAACAATACAAAATGATATATTAAAAGAATATATGGTTCGAAATACGTACATTTATCCTCCAGAACCGTCAATGAAAATTATAGCAGATATCTTTGAATACACATCCAAGCATATGCCGAAATTTAATTCCATTAGCATCTCCGGTTATCATATGCAAGAAGCAGGGGCTACGGCCGATATAGAGTTGGGCTATACCCTTGCAGATGGATTAGAGTATGTCAAAACGGGTTTAAAAGCAGGGATTGATATTGATCGATTTGCTCCACGTCTTTCCTTCTTCTGGGCAATCGGAATGAATTACTATATGGAAGTGGCTAAAATGCGCGCAGCTCGTTTAATTTGGGCGAAGCTAATGAAAAGGTTTTACCCGAAAAATGAGAAGTCGTTAGCACTTCGAACCCATTCGCAAACATCTGGATGGAGCTTAACAGAGCAAGACCCATTCAATAATGTTTCACGTACATGTATTGAAGCCATGGCTGCAGCTCTTGGTCATACACAATCACTACATACGAACGCACTTGATGAGGCGATTGCCTTACCGACCGATTTTTCTGCCCGAATAGCTCGAAATACCCAACTATACCTTCAGGATGAAACGGGGATAACTAACGTATTGGACCCATGGGGCGGCTCCTATTACGTGGAGTCACTTACAGCTGACTTACTTGAAAAAGCCTGGGAACATATTGAAGAAATCGAAGCACTTGGCGGAATGGCAAAAGCCATTGAAACAGGCCTGCCAAAGATGAGAATCGAAGAAGCGGCTGCTAGAAGACAAGCGCATATTGATTCTGGTAAAGAATCGATCATTGGAGTGAATAAATACCGTTTAGAAAAAGAGGACCCTCTTGAGATTTTAGATATTGATAATACAGCTGTCCGTGAAGCACAAGTTCGCCGCTTAGAGCAGCTCCGGGCAGAAAGAGATAAAGCAAAGGTGGAAGCAGCACTTCAAGCGTTTACAAAAGCGGCTGAAACTGGAGAAGGAAACCTCTTAGAACTAGCGGTAAATGCAGCTCGCGCTAGAGCGAGCCTAGGAGAAATTTCGAATGCATACGAACAAGTAGTAGGGAGACATTCAGCAGTTATTCGTTCGATTAGCGGAGTGTACAGTGCAGAGTTTGGGGAAGAGGAACAAGTGAAAATTGTCCGTGAAATGTCCGATCAATTTGAAGAGAACGAAGGCCGGCGCCCTCGAATTATGATTGCCAAGATGGGCCAGGACGGACATGACCGTGGAGCTAAAGTGATTTCGACTGCATTTGCAGACCTTGGATTTGATGTTGATATTGGCCCCTTATTCCAAACCCCAAAGGAAGCAGCCTTACAGGCCGTGGAAAATGATGTACATGTTCTAGGGATGAGCTCTCTTGCTGCTGGTCATAAAACATTACTTCCCCAAATCGTGGAAGAGCTGAAGCGTTTAGGCCGTGAAGATATTGCCGTCGTGATTGGCGGTGTTATTCCTGCTCAAGATTACAGTTACTTAATAGAAAAAGGAGCAGCTGCAATATTTGGACCAGGAACGGTTATCCCGATTGCCGCACAACAGGTTATTGAAGAATTAAATCGTCGTCTCGGATTGGTCACTTAAATGACAGAAGAAGAAAGCATTCAATCCAAGCAACTCTTATCGCAAAGACGAAGACACCTTACGGTTGATTATTATGTGCAGGGTGTGATGAATGGAAATCGTTCAATTATTGCTCAAGCGATCACCTTAATTGAAAGCAATTTACCCAAACACTTGGAAATGGCACAAAAAGTGCTGAAAGAACTGATGCCATATACAGGAAAATCAATTCGAATCGGCTTTACAGGCGTTCCTGGGGCTGGTAAGAGCACGTTAGTTGAATCCTTTGGTATGATGCTCTGTGAGCAAAATCACCGTGTAGCGGTATTAGCCATTGACCCAACTAGCAGTGTAACTAGAGGAAGTATTCTAGGTGACAAAACACGAATGGAACATCTTTCTCGCCACCCACATGCATATGTTCGACCATCACCGTCAAGTGGGACGTTAGGAGGGGTCACTAGAAAAAGCCGTGAAACCCTTCTTATTTGTGAGGCAGCAGGGTATGACGTAATAATCGTCGAAACCGTCGGAGTCGGCCAAAGTGAAATAACCGTCCGGTCCATGGTGGTTTTTTCCTAGTTATTATGCTGACTGGTGCAGGGGATGAGCTACAAGGAATGAAAAAAGGGGTGATGGAATTAGCTGATGCTATTTTCATTAATAAAGCGGATGGCGAAAACAAACAAGCTGCCATGAATGCAAAGGTGGAATACAATCGCCTCCTTCATTTCTTACAGCCAATTACCAAGGGTTGGGAAACCAAAGCATTTACTGTGTCTGCCTTAACAGGGGAAGGCGTATCTCACATTTGGAAGGTCATTCAGAAATATAAACAAGTTACCAGTAGGAATGGATTCTTTGGAAAAAGAAGAAAAGAACAAATGATTGACTGGGTTCATTCTATGATAGAGGACCAATTAAAGGCGAGATTTTATGGTAATCCATCAATGAAAAAAAACATGACTAAAATGGAAGGATTGCTTTTTAACGGCCATACTTCTCCCACACTCGCAGTCCAACAATTATTCAACATTTATGATGAAAATGGATAGGAAAAAGAAGGAATGCGTACGCAATCAATTGTACTCTTGCAACATTTATTTTGACGTTTAAATTTAATTAACGGAACATTTAAAATATACAATATACCGTTGATTAATATCATGTCCCAATAACGGTATAAAGTCAGAAGGTAAAATAAAATGGAAAAGATGTTTTTCGTCCATCAAATCGAATCAAACAACCTTCAATAAAGGAGAATGAATTATGAGTCATGTTTATATTTTAGGTGGAGCCAGGACGCCATTCGGGAGTTTTGGAGGGGTATTAAAGGATGTTTCTGCCATCGATCTTGGAGTTATCGCAAGTAAAGGAGCCATTGAAAAAAGTAATATTTCAGTTGATGAGGTTGAGCATGTTTTTGCAGGGAATGTGATACATACTTCGAAAAATGCCTCCTATCTATCCAGGCATATTGCTTTGAAAGCTGGGGTTCCAATCGAGAGCCCCGCTTTAACTCTCAATCGTTTATGCGGTTCTGGATTGCAAGCGGTCGTTTCGGCAGCTCAGTCGATTATTTTAAAGGATGCTGATGTCGCCCTAGCCCTGGGCACCGAAAATATGAGCCAATCTCCTCACGTATTACGAGATGTCCGCTTTGGTACGGGTTTACAGGCTCCACAAATGGACGACATGCTTTGGGCGACTTTGAGCGATGAATATATAGGGTGTGGGATGGGAGTAACAGCGGAAACTCTAGCTGAAAAATATGAACTAACCCGAGACGATCAAGATAGTTTGGCTGTCCAATCACACCAAAAATCAGCAAAGGCCCAACTGACGGGACGATTTCAACAAGAGATTTCCCCTGTCACGATATTCACCAATAAAGGAAAGGAAATAACCATTTTAGAAGATGAACATATTCGCCATAATGCTTCAATTGAAGCATTAGCGAAACTGAAACCAGCCTTTAAAAAGGATGGGACCGTAACGGCAGGTAATGCCAGTGGTATTAATGATGGGGCAGCTGCCTTAATACTTGGAAGTGAATCCTTCCTACAAAACAATCACAATGTGAAACCACTGGCAAGAATCATATCCTGGGGGATTGCGGGGGTAGACCCAAATATTATGGGCATTGGACCAGTTCCTGCTAGTCAATTAGCTTTACGGAAAGTAGGCCTCAATATTGAAGATATCGATTTGTTCGAAATCAATGAAGCATTCTCTGCCCAGTATCTTGCAGTAGAGAGAGAGCTTGGATTGAAACGGGAAATAGTAAACGTCAATGGTGGAGCAATCGCATTAGGTCATCCAGTTGGGGCCAGTGGAGCTAGAATTATATATTCATTGGCCCAAGAGTTAAGGAATCGAGGAAAGAGGTTTGGACTAGCCTCCCTCTGTATTGGAGGAGGACAAGGAATCTCAGTAATCATTGAGGCTCTATGAACATGTGAATAAAATAAAACGAGGTGATGGTTATGAATAGTTTACAGCTACAATTCCAGAAATAAATTATTTGGAGCAGCCTCATAATTCATAGATGAAAGGATAATGAGATTCTATGTTTCTAACAGGTCATATTTGCACCAGGATCTAATGGTAGGCCTACAAGCTTAAAGGACCATCTCAGATGGTCCTTTAAGCTTTAATAATCAAAGTTGATGATTTAGATCACATTATCCTTACAAATAGATCTAGGCTATTAGTTGGATTCCGCATTTATTACTTTTGATTAAACTGCACAGAGGTTAACAATAATAAAAAATGTATGCCAGCAAGATTGTGAGTTTTTATAGGTCTTTTGTCAAACAAGTATGGATAAGCTTCTTTAAGATCATATAATTGATTTTTTTTGGAAGAGTTCGACATAAGATAACGACTCGTCCTGAGTAGCCTTACTTATATCTATATACTTAGATATGTCATCTATAGTAAGTTGATAAAACTTGCCTTACTAATAATGGGTTTTAATTTAGTGATTTTTTTTTGAATTAAAACAGATACCCATTTAAACCTGTGCCGAAAAGATCGAATTCAGGATCTTTTGACTGAGTTATTGGAGGGGCGTCGGATCGCTCATTAGGAGAGTTGATAGCAGCTCCACCTTCAAAAGACTCTACAGAGGTTTCGTCATTCTCTTTATTCAATGGGTTTTCAATCATACTCATAATCATCTCCTTTTTTATCAGATTAACGAAATTATTAATTCCCTAAATATTTTAATTTTATGCTAAAAAATATGACGACTTGAATGCGGTGAAATGACCTGTTAAGACCTTGTATGCAACAAACAAGGAGTTACTCCCACTATCGAAGGTATACTTCAAGAAATCATGGTAAATTTAAATTCGAAAAATAGTGAAATAGCATTTGAATTTGAGTTATTTGGGCGAAACCCTACAGATATTATTCAAAATTTCAACAAGGAAAATTACGATATTGCTATGATCCATGCATCTATAATGAGTTAAATAAAGAAATAAATATTCGGTTTGAACATATTCTGACGGACATATATGTATTGCAGTGTGTAAAAATTCACACTTTTATTCTTTGTTAAAGACTAATATACGATAACGATGATAAAAGAACTGATGTAATAATAATGGCAATAAGTGGACGTATTGCTTTTGTACGTAATTCTTTCAAGCAAATATTTAATCCTAATCCAGTCATTGACATGGTTAACATAAATGATGTGAAGTCTGAAATATAAGACATCACTTTTTGTGATACCAATACCTTATTACCAATGATATAGCTTCCCACGAAACTCATAACGATAAAGCCAATTAAAAACCATGGAAACTCGAATCTTGCCTCCCCTTCTATTTTTCCTTTCTTTTTCATCCAAAGCATGAGGATAAAGCAAACCGGAATTAATAGGAATACTCGTGTAAGTTTGGCAAGTAATGCGTGAGCAAGAGCATCCTGTCCTGCCGGGGCAGCAGCTAATGCAACATGGCCTATCTCGTGCAGGCTGATTCCAACCCAATTTCCGTAGTTCATAGGACCAATTGATAAAAAAGGATATATTAACGTATAGATTATTGAAAACACTGTACCGACTAATGCGATGATGCCTACTCCCATAGCCGTATCTTCATCTTTTGCTTTTATAATTGGCGATACGGCCGCGATGGCAGCCGCACCACAAATGCCTGTGCCGACACTTAATAATAAAGAAAGATTAAAATCTGCCTTCAGCCATTTTGCAATGATCATTAGAACAGCAATTGAAAAAATGATCGTTATTGTCCCTCTTAGCAATAGGGGGAAACCCTGATGAAATATCACAATCATGTTAAGCTTTAAACCATAAAGTATGATGGCAAATCTCAATAGTATTTTTGATGAAAATTGAATACCAGTACGTAATTTTTGTGGATATCCAAAAACCTGTCTGTAAATCACAGCTAGTAAAATGGCACACGCAAGAGGACCGATATGATTTAGACCTGGCAACGCTGCCAAAATAAAACCTAACACCGCTATGATCAATGTAAAACCAATTCCAGAAATCAAAGAAACATTTAGCTTTTTTGCCGCTTTTTTTTGCTTATTTGGACTGGGAGTTATTAACGCTTTTTGTTCCAATCTTTTTCAACCCCTTAGTTGGATTATTTATAATTTATCGTAACTAATGTTTTGCGATAAGGAAAATAAATGATTATTATAGTTATAATAAGTAAATACGATAGTGAGAAGGGGAACATATGGATCAACTATTATCTGTATTTATATCTGTAGCTGATAAAAGAAACTTTTCCAGAGCAGCGGAAGAGCTTCATTTGACTCAGCCTGCAGTCAGCCAGCAAATTCAACAGTTGGAAAAACATGTAGGGGCAAAATTACTTCTGCGAACAAACAAATCTGTCCAGCTAACTAAAGCAGGAGAAATAGTCTATTTACATGCTAAAGAAATAACAGGTTTATATAACCGAATGTCAATGTTAGTGAATGAATTAAATAACGAGCCAACAGGACCATTAAAAATTGGTGCCAGCTATACCTTTGGAGAGTATGTATTACCACATATACTTGCAAGAATGAAAAACCTATTTCCTAATATCCTCCCTTCGGTACAGATTGGCAACACAA
Source organism: Peribacillus frigoritolerans (assembly GCF_040250305.1). NCBI lineage: Bacteria > Bacillati > Bacillota > Bacilli > Caryophanales > Bacillaceae > Peribacillus > Peribacillus frigoritolerans. The sequence goes on from NZ_CP158190.1 coordinate 2,250,853, forward strand.
GGGATATAGCCAAGGCAATCACAAGTCATGAGATTGATGTAGGAATTGTAGAGGGGGAAATTTCGCTTCGAAATATATATATAAAATCGGTTTCCACCGACAAAATGTATATCGTGGCAGGGGGGAAATATCCAATTTATTTCAATAAGGAAGTTACACGGAGACAGGTGGAACAAGAGAATTGGATTGTCCGAGAAGAAGGTTCTGGTACAAGAGAGGCAACAGAAACATTATTTCAATCTTTACAAATACGTCCTTCCAAGCTAATGGAGTTCGGCAGCACACAACTTATAAAAGAAGCAGTTGAAGCCGGGCTTGGCATTAGTTACTTATCTGAACTTACTGTAAAAAAAGAAAGAATGCTTGGTACCATTCAAGTATTAAATGTAAAAGGGACACCGATAAAAAGAAATTTTTCAGTTATAACAGAATCTGAGGAATTGCATACGAAATCTATGAACTTATTTATTGAATTAATAGAAAAATATCTAAAGAACCAATTATTGCAATAGATCTATTTGATATATTAACAAAAATATAAAAACCCCGGATAAGGGACACACATAAAAAAGTGTCCCTTATCCGGGGTTTTTTATGTTTCAATAAGTGTAATGAGAATGGACGGAGGGTTTCTATGAATAAGAATATATATACTGAATTTTTTCTTTAAGTTTGTCTTCAGTCTGGCTGAGGGTACATTAGTATCGCAGTGTTTTGTGTTACTTGGGTACATACTGACTAATCGTATTCTTAGCAAAAAGGATCTTGGCGGTATAGGTTCAGGATAGTCCAACTACAAAATGTGCTTTTCTTAGCTTAAGAATAGAAAACGATAAAAAACGGATAGTAATAAATAATGCACATAAACCTTTCTCTTTACATAGGGTAGGAGGGTATGGTATATTATTTTTAAGGAGGGATGGTTAATGGATGAAATGATGAGTGGGCAAGAAACGATGAATGAAGAAGATTGCTGTACGACCTCTTCCCACGGCCGAAAGAGTCATCACTCAGAAGCAGTAAAAAAGAATTTAACGACCCGGTTAAATCGAATTGAGGGTCAAATTCGCGGTATAAAGGGTCTTATTGAAAAAGATACGTACTGTGATGATGTGATCACCCAAATAGCAGCTACACAAAGCGCGATGAATAGTGTGGCCAAGATATTACTGGAAGGGCATCTAAGGAATTGTGTGGTTGAACGCCTGAATGAAGGGGATACAGAGGTTATAGATGAAGTGCTTGTAACGATACAAAAATTAATGAAAAAATAAAGGAGTAGTGGTTGAAATGGAAAATGTAACATTGAATGTAAGTGGAATGTCTTGTGGTCATTGTGTGAATGCAGTTGAAGGGAATGTAGGGAAACTTGCAGGAGTTGAAAGCGTAAAAGTGCATTTGGATGCAGGAAAAGTGGATGTAGCGTTTGATAAGGGAAAAGTATCACTTGAGAAAATAAAAGAAACGATCGATGATCAAGGCTATGATGTCGAGTAAGTTATGAGAGTGCTGTTAAGCACTTCTTTTTTACAAAGAATTATACCCCATAGTGGTATAGGAAGGCGGGGATGATGTGAGCAGCCAAATAAAAGAAACAAGTATGCAGATCACAGGTATGACTTGCGCTGCCTGTGCTAACCGAATTGAAAAAGGGTTAAACAAAATGGAAGGCGTTGAGGAAGCCACCGTTAATTTGGCTCTTGAGAAATCGGTCATTAAATATGATTCGGAAAAAGTAAGCAACAAGGACTTTGAAAAGAAAATTCAAGATCTTGGTTATGATGTAGTAAAAGAGAAAAAGGAATTTACGATTACTGGCATGACCTGTGCGGCTTGTGCTAACCGAATTGAAAAAGGGTTAAATAAGCTGGATGGAGTAAGCATGGCCAATGTGAATTTTGCGCTCGAAAATGCGACCGTCGAATATGATCCATCCGAAGCCTCACCAGCTGACATCATTCAACGGGTGGAGAAGCTGGGGTATGGGGCGGTCATCAAGGAAGATAATATGGATTCCATGGATTTCCGTCAAAAAGAAATTCAAAAACAAAAGAATACATTCATCTTTTCGGTCATATTATCTTTTCCATTGTTATGGGCGATGGTAAGCCATTTTAGTTTTACTTCGTTTATCTATATGCCTGATTTCCTCATGAATCCTTGGGTGCAAATGGCATTCGCGACCCCCGTGCAATTTCTGATTGGAAGGCAGTTTTATGTTGGGGCTTATAAAGCCTTGAAAAATAAAAGTGCCAATATGGATGTATTAGTTGCAATGGGAACATCCGCTGCCTATTTTTACAGTGTTTATCAGGCGATCATTTCAATGGGGTCCCATCACAATGCGGCACAGCTTTATTTCGAAACTAGTTCGATTCTTATCACCCTCATTCTTTTAGGAAAGCTGTTTGAAGCAAAAGCAAAAGGACGTTCTTCCGAGGCCATCAAAAAATTGATGGGGCTTCAGGCCAAAACGGCATTGGTTTTAAGGAATGGGGAAGAACGGGAAATACCACTTGAAGATGTCATCGTAGGAGATACGATTTTGGTGAAGCCCGGTGAAAAGATACCTGTCGATGGAGAAGTAGTCGAAGGGAACTCTGCCGTCGATGAATCCATGTTAACGGGTGAGAGCATTCCTGTGGATAAAACAAACGGGGATACTGTAATCGGTTCAACATTGAATAAGAATGGGTTTCTCAAAATGAAAGCGACAAAGATCGGAAGGGATACAGCTCTTTCCCAAATCATCAAGGTGGTTGAAGATGCTCAAGGTTCCAAAGCTCCGATTCAACGTCTTGCTGACCAAATTTCCGGTGTTTTCGTTCCAATTGTTGTCGGGATTGCCCTTTTAACTTTTCTGGTTTGGATGATATGGGTTAGCCCTGGAGAATTCACCCCGGCTTTTGAAGCGATGATTGCAGTGCTAGTCATAGCCTGCCCATGTGCTTTAGGTCTGGCCACTCCTACATCGATCATGGCAGGATCAGGTCGGGCCGCCGAATTCGGTATACTATTTAAAGGCGGGGAACACTTGGAAACCACTCACCATATAGATACGGTCATTTTGGATAAAACGGGAACAGTAACGAATGGTACCCCAGTGTTGACCGATGTCCTCATCGAAAACGGTATGGAGGAAGAACGGTTTTTATCTCTAATCGGTGCAGCTGAAAAACAATCTGAACACCCTCTTGCGCAATCCATCGTTCAAGGAATTCAAGCAAGACAGATATCACTTGCTATGGTTGAGGAATTTGAAGCGATTCCTGGTTATGGGGTAAGAGCTGTAGTGGATCAAAAAGTGTTATTCGTCGGAACGCGTAAATTGATGAAGCAAAATAACGTCGATATTACTAAGGCACTAACAGCGATGGAAGAACTTGAAGAGCAAGGGAAGACCGCGATGCTCGCTAGCATTGAAGGGGAATATGCAGGACTCATTGCCGTTGCGGATACGATAAAAAATACCTCGCTTACGGCGATTAAAAGGTTAAAAGCAATGGATATCCAGGTCATCATGATAACCGGGGATAATCAAAGAACAGCAAATGCCATCGGCAAACAAGTCGCCATAGATCATGTGATTGCAGAAGTCCTTCCTGAAGGAAAAGCGGAAGAAGTGAAAAAACTGCAGGCCGCCGGAAAAAGAGTGGCAATGGTCGGAGATGGGATAAATGATGCTCCCGCACTGGCACTAGCCGATATAGGAATGGCTATAGGAACCGGGACGGACGTAGCCATGGAAGCTGCCGATATCACTTTGATCCGGGGGGATTTGAACAGTATTGCAGATTCCATCCTCATGAGCAGGAAAACGATGAGAAATATCAAACAAAATCTATTTTGGGCTTTTGCCTATAATGTAATCGGAATACCAATTGCGGCAATCGGACTGCTTGCACCGTGGTTAGCGGGTGCTGCAATGGCCTTCAGTTCTGTATCAGTCGTATTGAATGCACTTCGCCTTCAACGGGTAAAGCTCTAAAATTGATGTAAGGTATAATGAAGGCTTTGCTACTGACTGAAGGTAACCATATAACGAACGTTTGGATTTTCATATAATAAAAGCCGATGATTCCTTGGTAAGAGGATCATCGGCTTTCATCTGGAATGAGCGGTGCTTTAGAATCTATACAGAGATCATGTTCGGTCGAGCTTGCCATGCCGAGTTTATTTTAAACAGTAAAATACATAATCTGTAGGTGCGCCACGCTCGCCTTGTTGATGGAGCATCGCTGACACATTACCGCGATGATAGGTCCCATGATTCACTACATGATGGATAAGGTCGGCAAGTACAAACTCACAAACCCCCATTTTGGGATGTTCAGTTACAATCGTCCGTTCAAGATCAGGCTGTGAAGCAAGAAAATTGTCATAATCCTTTGCAAGTTCATCATAGCAAGATTCAAGTTCATTTATTGAGACTCCGTCCACTTCTTTCCGCCGCTGTTCAACTTTCTTAAAAGTTTCTGGAATTGTGCTTCCTTTCATTATCTCCAACCAGGTAATATCTGTTGTGTAAAGGTGAACAAGGACTTCCTTGATGGATGGAAAGACACTTTTTATCGTGTCACCATAGACTCCGTCCGGTAATTTTTTTATATTATGGAACACTTGCTGATTAGCCCAAACGTGGTAATCATACATTTTCTTGGCACGGTTACTTTCCATTTTTTCACTCCTTCAATTGTTACATATCCTTTTCGACATAATTTAAAAAATACCTCTATAAAAAATAACGGTCATCCTGTAAAGAAAATTACTTTTTTGATAAGTGAATAAATTGGTTTTTCACCAAAAAAGAACTGCTGAACGTTCCTCTTAGTTCCCAATACTAATCTTAGTTTCCTTATTCTTTTTGAATAATTAATCCAATAATTTTCTATTGAGATAACTTAAAGTTTAGTAGAGCCTAAATAAAAGAAGAAGTGGGGTAGATACTTTACTATTTTGGAAGAAAGATAAATAATTAAATTCTGTTAGTTTACATAAATGACCTTACCCACTTTGAGGCATTAGTTCAACAATATAAACATTATTTTGATTCGATAAAGTTTTTTAGAAGGTATCTGATAATTTGTCCATGCAATTGCCTCGTTTTATACATACCATGATAAAAGATGCCATCCTACTACAGTTATTATGTTTGATTACCATCACTTTTGCGTTCACCCATGTTAAGGGGGTCTATCCACTTTTAATATAATAGTAGAGCCATAGTAGATGAAGGGTTTCTCAAATAGGGAATCAACAGACATGTAGTTTTGATAAAGGTTTTAAAAAATAAAAAAGGAAAAATGGATGGATATGCAACCAATTGTCAATCAGGGATGGAAAGCATAAACAGAGATTAGAAGTGCGGTTAATCATGCGAACAACCTGAAAAGCTGGCAAGGTCAAAGAACATGATATTACAGAAGTTGTGTTAGAGATTGAAAAACACAACCATGAGAATCTAGATCCTGTTAGCGAACTAATTTGTTAGAAAAATAGAACCGTCATTAATTCCAATCATCGATGTCAAGCGGTTTTATTCTTCAACTGACGGGGCTGATTTTTGGATTTTAAGAGTGTGAAAATTCGCTTTATTTGAAAGTGTTGTTAATAATTATAATAACTCTTATCGAGGGGTGGAAAAAAATGAAAGCAGATGCCGTTTTTGAAGGTGGGGGGGTCAGGGGAATTGCTTTTATTGGAGCGATTCAAGCAATGGAAGAGGAAAATGTAGAATGGGAAAGACTCGCTGGGACATCAGCAGGAGCAGTAATCGCAGCTCTTTTGGCTAGTGGCTATAAAAGCCATGAAATTAGAGAACGGTATAGTGAAATCAACTACTCAAAGATGCGAGGCAGGACAATTCTAAATCGAATTCCCGTTTTTGGCTCCTTTTTGGAACTTATGGTTCACCTTGGGATTTATAAAAACGACTATTTGGAAACGTGGGTGGATTCTCTTCTTTCAGAAAAAGGGATTAGGACATTCGCGGATCTTCCACATGGAAAGTTGAAGATAATTGCGTCTGATGTTTCGAATGGTCAGATGCTTATTTTGCCAGATGATTTGGAACGCTATGGGATGTCTCCTGCTGATTTAAAAGTTTCAACTGCCGTAATGATGAGTGCCTCTCTACCATTTTTCTTCCGTCCGGTTATTTGGAAATCAAAAGACCGGAAAAAATCCTACATTTTAGATGGTGGTTTACTTAGTAACTTTCCAATATGGATTTTCGATACAGACAATCCTCGCTTTCCAACATTCGGATTCCATTTTGTGAAAGATGAAGTTAATATAGATCCGGTAATACCAACGCCAATCCACCTTTTCAAAAATATATTTAAAACGATGCTTCAAGCCCATGATTTACGACATATGAACGAAGAAACGATTGAACGCACGATTCAAATTCCTACTGGCGGCATCAACGCAACGGACTTTGAACTGAATGAGGATGAAATCGACTTTCTCTATAAATCAGGCTATACTTCTGCAAAAGAATTTTTGTCTGAGTGGGATTTTGAACAATATAAGCACAAACGGATGCAAAGAGTAAAAAATAAGTAGGAGAAACATACGCTATCGTTTCAAAAGGGTAAAGAGGGGGACAAGGAGCTGTTACAACGGCTCTTTTTCTTATTGAACTAACAATCAATAGTTTAATATTATTCTTTTATTTCCGTTTATTCATTTAAAAAATTCTAAAATAATATCACATGTTAATTTTTTATGATTTCGTATTTCCACTTATTTCTTTTAAGCTCAAGACAACTATGCCTCGATCCTAAAAGGAGAAGAGATAGGTGTAACCTAATGTCACTGTGAGGAACGGATGATGAGCCAGTCTCTCATTCCTCTTTTAAAAATGCTGTTAAAAAATATAGTAGTAGTAAATGTGTAAAGAGATGGAATCTTCACAATAAATGAAAACAGTATTCCGGGTGCTTATCAGTAAGTAGTGGAAACTCCATTAACCATCCCAGCTTCCATTAAGATTTAATACCAATAGAAAAGTGAATTCAGCAACGCTAAGCGAACAATTAATGTCCCACTTATCTGGTAAGCTACTCATCAAACACGATTTGATATGGCCATGCTTGCGGCGAAGAACCTCGTTGCAGCGGTTACCGAAAGGGAGGTAAGCAACGTTGTCCCTGAATTGATAGGACTTCAGTCACGAAAATAGTAAAAATTATTAAAATAGAGGAAATATTAGGTTGGCCATGACAAATTAAAAGAATCGTTGATATTTAAAACTCAACCATTTGAGATAGATAGTTTTTATTAAATGCAGGTCATAAAAGAAAAATTCAATAAAAAAGGCATCCATTCAATTTGGATGCCTTTTTAATGGGGAGAAAGTATGTGTTCAAAATGACTCTAAACAATTTGTTCTACGGCACAATTCCAACCAACAAAATAAGACGTAGAAGACTTGACTAGGAAGTATTATGTTCGATAAACCATTTCAAAAAGGAGGAGTGATTATGTTTACAATTATAAAAGAATAGTCCAAGAGTCCAAGAATAGAATACGAGGTGATTTAAAAAGGGAAATGTGCTGCATGAACTACAGTGTGAGTAATAAAAAAAATTCCGAAAAATTTCTTGCAGCTATCATGATTGAATGAAGTTAGAAAGTGAAAGTCACGCTTCATTCTTGTTGTTAAACATATTCTAAGCCATTCGGTTCTTTTTGTGCCCCGAGTAAATTCAACAGTTTATCTAGTTCCTGGCTTTTATGTAATGTTTTTGGGGCGGTAAATCCATATATCAATCCAGTGGTTATTAGTTCTTTCCTCAATAATTCAATTTTTTCATATAATGCTTCCATACTCTCCAATCCAGAATCCCTCAAGTACTTTCATTTTTTGTTATGAAACTATTATTACATAAATTAGGATGTATTTAAACCAAAAGTGAGTATTTACTTATAAAATATTATTCAACCATTCGAACAAGTAGGGAATTTTGAGTTCCCGGAGAATGTAACAGGAATCATAAATGATGATTGGATGTCCATAAGTTTATTAAATTTTTTTATTGTAAAAAAGCCCATGGAAGTTATTTGTAACGATTAAATAAATGATTCATTAAGAGAACTAGGCTGAAAGACTGTCGTTATATGTAAAAGTTTGTAGGTCTATGTAAATGTATGAGTCAATCAAAACTCTTTTTGCGTTCAATGGGTACCATAAGTCCTGCCTGAAAATTCCTAATTGGAAATTTATTGATTTACACATCTTCATACACCTTTAAAAATGGCCTTCTATACTTGAACCAGATTCAAATAATAGGAGGGAAAGATCAATGAATAATGAAAGAGCAATGGATGATTTAATTAAGAATTGGAGCGAATTAGGTAAGAATATGGACCGCCGAAACTTTATCCAGGGAGCAAGTAAGCTTGCCGGACTTTCATTAGGTCTTGCCCTTGCCCAATCAATGGGCGGGATTGAAGTGAATGCTGCCCCGAAATTCAGTGATTATCCATTTACTCTCGGTGTAGCTTCAGGTGATCCGCTCTCGGACAGTGTAGTTTTATGGACAAGGTTGGCACCTGACCCGTTGAATGGCGGAGGAATGCCAAAAGAAGCTATTTCCGTTAAATGGGAAGTGGCAAAGGATGAGAATTTCCGAAAGATTGTCCAGCAAGGCAAGGAAATAGCCAGGCCGGAACTTGGCCACTCCGTTCATGTGGAAGTAAGCGGGTTAAAACCCGATAAGGTCTATTTTTACCGTTTTAAAAGCGGAGGGGAAGTAAGTCAGACTGGGAAAACGAAAACTCTTCCGCCAGTAGGTTCAAGTGTTTCGAGCTTGTCATTCGCGTTTGTTTCATGCCAGCAATTTGAGCATGGCTATTATACGGCCTATAAACATTTGGCAAAAGAAGATCTGGATATTGTCTTCCACCTTGGCGATTATATATATGAATATGGACCAAATGAATATGTTTCTTCGTCAGGTAATGTCCGTGTACATAGTGGTCCGGAGATCATCACGCTTGAGGATTATCGAAATAGATACGCACAATACCGCTCTGATACCCATTTAAAAGCGGCACATGCAGCTTTCCCATGGGTCGTGACTTGGGATGACCATGAAGTTGAAAACAATTATGCAAATGTCATCCCGGAAAAAGGACAATCGGTAGAAGCATTCATCAAGAGAAGGGCCGCCGCCTATCAGGCTTATTATGAGCATATGCCCCTTCGTAAATCATCTTTGCCTAAGGGAGCGGATATGCGGTTATACCGAAATTTCACATATGGAGACCTGGCCTCTTTCTTTGTATTGGATTCCCGTCAATATCGGGATGATCAGGCAAACGGAGATGGAAGTTCACCGCAAACGCCTGAGTCACTTGATCCGAAACGGACATTGTTAGGTCCAGAGCAAGAACAGTGGCTAACTGACAATCTATCAAAATCAAAAACGAAGTGGAACGTTCTGCCTCAGCAGATTTTCTTTTCACAACGGAATTATGGAACACCAACCGCTCCCAAATTCAGCATGGATTCCTGGGATGGTTACCCGGCTGCACGCGATCGTTTAATTGATGTAATCAAAAGAAACAACCTGGAAAATCTGGTCGTGTTGACTGGTGATGTACATGCAAGCTGGGCAGCCAATTTAAAGGCGGATTTCGATGATCCAAATTCAAAGATTTTCGGTGTGGAGTTTGTCGGCACTTCCATCACATCTGGTGGAAATGGAGCGGATAAGCGTGCGGATACGGATAAAATACTAAGTCAGAATCCACATATAAAGTTCTTTAATGATTACCGGGGATATGTCCGATGCAAAGTAACACCAGAACAATGGAAGGCTGACTATCGTGTAGTCCCATTCGTGACAGAACCAGGTGCGGATATATCGACAAGAGCATCCTTTGTTTTTGATAAGGATCAAACAGGGCTGCGAAAGGTTGCATCAGCAGCGGTTATGGAAGGTGTGCAAAAAACTAACGAAGTCGAGGAAGATCGGACACGTGCCCATAATCGCGCACATGAAAAACAAAGAATGAAAAGTCAGGGGAAAGTGACTAATTGATAGGGAACCATTATGATGCTTGACAAGGATATAGCGAAAAAAATGAGAAGATCAAAGGAGTGAATAAGAATGCTTTCAAATATAGGAATACCCGGTTTGGTGATCGTACTCGTGATTGCACTGATTATTTTTGGACCGTCCAAACTGCCGGAAATAGGCCGTGCATTTGGCCGGACATTGTCCGAATTCAAAAGTGCAACCAAAGGATTGGTGAATGATTCAGAAAAAGAGGATGAGAACGAGAATAAAGCTGCGTTAAGAGCTGTTAAAAAAGAGGGATGAAGTAAATGAGATATAGCGGGCGGAAAGACTCGCCTGCTTCTTTTCATGAGAAGAGTTCGAGGGAAAGTGCCATTAGCAATAGTGCTAGAAAATGTCTAAAAAGGAGGAGTGAAAGTGGAGAGTAAGGATTTACACGTTATTGAGCATATGGAGGAACTCCGAAGCAGAATCATTAAAACACTGATAGGTTTTGTGGCTTTTTTCATAGTGAGTTTCATATTCGTACAGGATATTTATGAACTGCTCATTAAGGATTTGGAAGGAAAGCTCGCCGTGCTCGGTCCGAGTGAGATCCTGTGGGTATATATGATAATCGCTGGGGTTTGCGCAATAGCTGCAACGATTCCGCTAGCAGCCTATCAGTTATGGCGCTTTGTGGCTCCAGCTTTGAAACCGGAAGAGAGAAGAGTTACATTTCGGTTCATACCTGGGCTGTTCATTTTATTCATCACAGGTATCTCATTTGGATATTTTGTGTTGTTTCCAATAGTGCTGGGTTTCCTCACTTCCCTATCGGCCGGGCAGTTCGAGATGATGTTCACTGCGGAAAAGTATTTTCGGTTCATGATTAATTTGATCTTACCTTTCGGGATTTTATTCGAGATGCCGCTTGTGGTCATGTTCCTGACCAGATTAGGCATCATCAATCCAGCAGTGTTGAAAAAGTCTCGTAAGATTTCTTATTTCGTCCTGGTCATAATCTCGATCCTGATTACGCCTCCAGATTTAATTTCGGACATTTTGGTTATCGTCCCTTTGCTTGTGCTTTATGAAGTGAGTGTACAGCTGTCCAATATGGTTTATCGAAAAAGGCTTATGAAAGATGAGTCAGCATTACCTGTAACATGAAAATGATAATCACAACCTATTGAATGAAACATTTCTTAGTTTAATGGAACACTTAAAAGTTGAGGGGCATATCCCTCAACTTTTTTATTGCGGAAAAATATTTGATAGAAATAATCGGGGAATTTTCTTTTGCATTTGCCTCCTTACATTAATGCTTTTCTTATCTATTTAATCAGGTTTTTGGGGTGTCATTTCGAAATGTGTCCATTGAAGCTAGTATTATAAGATGCCTTCTCGATGTACTAATTTAGTTCATTCAGAAAAATTTGTACAGAAAATCTGCAATGTCTAAATGATTTTGTGGTAAACAAGAAAATCTTCAACTTTTAAGGGGGAGGTTTTATTTTATTAGAAGGAGAGAGGATTCTGGTTAGCGAATTATTCTAATCACTTGAACAAAAATATGCATCCTTCGTAAAATAATTCAAAAATATCGAAAGGGAAAAGGGTCGAATAAATTCGGTGAAAGAGGTGAATGTGTATCATATGGTTCAAGTGTAAATATATATTTAGGGGGGAAAGCATTATCAAAAAATCATTAGGGATGGTGAGAATTTTATGAAGGATTTGATGAAAATTATTGCAGGAAACATTTCCATGACCTTTGCCTATGCTTATTTAATCGTTCCCAATGAAATTATCAATGGCGGGGTAACTAGCTCGGCATTATTATTGAATGCATTATCAGGATATAACATTGCCATGCTAGCCAATTTCGTTACAGGATTACTGTTAATCATTTGTTTAGTTTTTCTAGGGAAAGAGTACTTTTTTAAGTCGATCGTAAGTTCCCTTAGCTATATGGTTTTTTTTAATTTTTTTTATTCATTGAACATTGATATTGATGTAAATATTGTTTTAGTGATTATCATTTCGTCGATTTTAATAGCGATAGGATATTATTTATGTATAACAGCAAATGCTTCCACAGTTGGCTTTGACGTGATTGCCTTAATTTTGCATCATAAAAATGAAAAAATTGATATTGCAGCGACGATCAGGATTATTAATCTTATTGTACTCATACTGGGCCTTCTTGTTTACGGATTTACTTCGATTGTTAAGGGAATAGCGTTTACATTGTTTTTTTCATATCTTCTCAAGAAAATGCTGGATAGAAAGCAGAAGGCCGTAAAGTCAGCAGTGGAAAGTGTGTTGGATGAAACCTCCAAGGTTAAAGAAGTAAAATGAAAAAATTGCCGACTAACAGTAGATCGTTTGTTGTATTTAAAAATTTTCATTTTGTTATCTAAATATTCTGATTTTTAAATTGACTTTAAAAAAATCAGAGTGTATTATACACATAGAAAGTGGTACTAACATCATGACGTAGTGATGTTATATCCGCTTCGAATTTCAAAATAGCACTAAGGAAGGAGGAATAGTGATATAGAATCTTAATTTCATAGTCATCTCCTGTGTTGTTTTTAAAATGCCATGTTTCCAAGTTCCCACTATCTTTGTGAAAGTGTAAAGGACAGGCAGCTGAAAAGCCTTGTTTTTACATTCAAGTAGCGATTATGTTAGTTGATTCCCCAAAATATTGAAAGTTGGTGGAGGGTATGAAACATCAACAGGAAGAACTGAAACCAGGTCTGAAACAAAGACATTTAACGATGATATCTTTGAGTGGTGTCATAGGCGCTGGTTTATTTGTAGGAAGCGGTATCATAATTGGTCAAACAGGCCCCGGAGCGATATTATCATATGTTTTGGCAGGCTTGATCGTTGTTTTAGTCATGAGGATGCTTGGGGAAATGGCCACAGTTAATCCCAATACTGGATCTTTTGCCGTTTATGCGAGAGAGGGGATAGGTGAATGGGCCGGTTTTACAACAGGTTGGTTATATTGGTTCTTTTGGGTTATCGTAATTGCTTTGGAAGCAACAGCTGGTGCAGCAATCATACACAGCTGGCTTCCTTCCGTTCCCGTCTGGGTCATAAGTCTATCATTGATCATCCTATTGAAAATGACGAATATTTTTTCCGTAAAATCGTTTGGTGAGTTCGAATACTGGTTTTCAATCATTAAAATAATCAGTATCATACTATTTTTGTGCCTGGGTGTGGCAGTGATATTAGGGTTTATTCCAACGATAAAACCACCCGGCGCTTCCAATCTTTTGAATTTTGGCGGTTTTATTCCGAATGGGCTAAGTTCTGTGCTCGTTGGCGTCGCCATTGTTTTTCATGCATTTGTTGGAGTGGAGATTCCAGCGATTGCCGCGGGTGAGACCAGTGATCCGGTAAAATCAGTTAGAAGTGCATTGAATAGTGTCGTTTGGCGAATCCTGATTTTCTATATTGGGTCCATTGCCATACTAGTGACGCTATTACCCTGGAATTCGGCTTCTTTGCTGAAAAGTCCATTTGTTGCCGTCCTTGAATTGCTGGGGATCCCTTCTGCTGCCCTGATCATGAATATAGTGATTCTCATTGCATTGCTATCCTGTTTGAATTCGGGATTATATACGAGTTCACGCATGTTATTTTCACTTGCACAAAAGGGCGACGCTCCAAAGGTATTTTCAAAAGTGAGCAAGAACGGCGTTCCTATATTTGCTGTATTCGGCTCTACTATATTTGCCTTTATCAGCACCATTTTCAGTTATGTTTCACCTGATAAAATCTTTTTCTTTTTAGTGAATTCCTCAGGTGGAGTCGGAATTCTTGTTTATCTGGCCATTGCGGTTTCCCATCTCCGATTAAGGAAGAGAATGGAGAAAGAAAATCCTGGAATTTTCAAGATCAAGATGTGGCTATTCCCGTATTTGACTTATGCAACCATAATTTCCATGATTTCCGTGTTAATATTAATGGCCTTTATCGATTCGCAGCGTCCACAGTTTATCTTTACCATGCTATTTAGCTTGATCGTTATCTGTTCATTCTTTTTCATTCGAAGAAAAAAAGCGAAGTATATGGAGAATGAATTAAATATTGTTTCTGGTTCCCCTAATTCTGAAAAGTTATAGCTTTGGCGGAAATGCTTCGTTTACTTCTAAGGAACTCCTCAGACAGAATTCATCAATCACTAATCAGCTATAATATGATTCCCATAGAAAAAGAAAGTTGTGCCATTAAGTGCTTGGTGCCATCTGTCTTTTAAATCATGAAGGAGGAATTATGTTGAATGGTTTCCGTGTAATAACTTATGGGGCTGTCCTTGGAGCCATATTGCTGTCAGGCTGCAACAATTCAGCTGAACCGGACGTGGCTCAACAAGAAAATAGTCCAGTCATGAATGAAAATCCGGATTCAAATACGGGTGAAACCCAGGTTATTAAAAAAGGTGTCGGCGATGTGATACGATCCATAAAAGGATTGGATTCAGAAATAAGTATGGATGCGAATTCAGAGAAAATTCAAGAATTGGGAAAAGAGATCAGTTCTAATTGGGATTCGATAGAAACGCAAGTGGAAGATGAATACCCAAATTGGTATGAACGGATTGAGAAAAACCTTTACCCATTAATTGGAGAGTCAGGGAATCCGGATAAGGACCTTGAAAAGATTAAACGACTCTCAGAAGCTACTAAAAAAGATCTTCAGTTATTTTTGGAAGAAGTTAATTGAATTCTCTCTATACCCGGGTTTATCATGTTTGGTGATTTTTGAGGAGGTAAGGATAAGGAGGGGAGCATAGGTTGGAAAATGCAAAAGAATGCAAAGAGGTTCAGGCAGTCATATTCGATTGGGCAGGAACGATGGTGGATTATGGTTGTTTTGCGCCGGTCCAAGCATTTGGAGAGACTTTCAGGATAAGGGGGATAGATATTACCATTAGGGAAGCAAGGGAACCTATGGGTTTATTGAAAATGGATCATATAATGGAACTCCTGAAAATGAAACGAATCTCCAATTTATGGAGTGCTAAATTCGGGAAAGAACCGGACGAAAGAGATCTTAAATCATTATATAAGGACTTTGAGGCTTTGCTTTTTAAGGTTCTCAAGGAGAACGCCAAGCCAATACCAGGCGTGATTGACTTAGTCAGCCGATTAAGGCAGCAAGGAATAAAAATCGGTTCGACAACAGGGTATACTCGTGAAATGATTGATGTTGTTAAGGAAGAGGCGGAAAAATGGGGCTATCAACCAGATTCCATCGTTGCGTCTAACGAAGTGCCGACAGGAAGGCCTGCCCCTTGGATGTGCTTTAAGACGGCGATGAATCTCCAAGTGTATCCACTCAGCAAAATCGTTAAAGTCGGCGATACGATCAGTGACATCAAAGAAGGCATTTCTGCGGGAATGTGGACTGTTGCCGTATTGAAGGGCGGCAGTGAAATCGGCCTTTCAGAAGCAGAGATCAACGCAATGGACCCATATGATCTGCAAAAACGGATGAAGCATGCAGAAAATCGTTTTTGGAATGCAGGTGCCGATTTCGTAATTGATGAAATAGGTGATTTATTGGAGATCATCGATAGGATCAACTACAGATTGACAGAAAAAAAGGATATATTTATTGGTTAAAAAAGATTCAAATACAGTAGTTAGTGCCTATGATGGTCAGATACTTTAAATAAATTCAAAATTTTCAATTTATTTATTGACTGTCACACACAATGGTAGTATTATACATCTTATAACTGGTACGGACGTCGCAACGTCATTATCAGAAATAATATAATTAAGGAGAATGTGCTATGGTCGAAACAAAAATGTTAAGAGGTACGAAAGTTAAAATGACACCAAGTGAAGCCATCGTTGAGACATTGGTGGCCGAGGGAGTTAAACATATCTCGGGAATTCTGGGATCTGCTTTCATGGATATGCTTGATTTATTGCCAACTGCAGGCATTCGTTTCATTGGTGTCCGCCATGAACAAAGTGCAGCACATATGGAAGATGCCTATTGTCGTGTCTCCGGGGTTGCAGGAGTTGTCATCGGGCAAAACGGACCTGGAATGACGAATATGGTCACCTCTGTTGCAGCGGCCAATCAAGCTCATACTCCTATGGTGGTCATATCACCTTCAGCTGGTACACCAACGGTTGGATGGGATGGTTTTCAAGAATGTGATCAGGTTTCCATCTTCAAGGCCATCACGAAAGAAACGGTTAGAGTGACACACCCTGGCCGGGTCGCTGATTGCCTCAGGACAGCATTTCGGATTGCCTATGCCGAGAGGGGGCCGGTTTTATTCGATATTCCCCGTGATTACTTCTATGGTGAAGTGGAAGATCAAATACTTCAACCACATCAATATCGCGTAGATGAACGGGGCTGCGGATCATCTGCATCATTGGATAGAGCAGCTGAAATTTTAGCTGAAGCTGAGTATCCTGTCATCATTTCCGGCAGGGGAACGGTTGATTCGGATGGCATTGAAGAAATTAAGAATATTGCAGAATATTTAACAGCACCGGTAGCTGTCTCCTATATGCATAATGATGCCTTTCCTGCTGATCATCCATTATCAGTCGGCCCAATCGGTTACATGGGTTCAAAGGCTGCCATGAATACACTTAAGAAAGCGGACGTCATATTGGCGGTCGGTACTAGATTATCGGTATTTGGAACGCTACCATGCTATGACATTGATTATTTCCCTAAAGATGCGCAAATCATCCAAATAGATATTAACCCGAGGCAAATAGCGAGGACGCACCCTGTGGAAGTTGGGATCATAGGAGATGCCCGTGAAGCTAGCCATGAAATCTTAAAACGGTTGAAGGCTAGTAAACCTAACCTGAAACAAGAAAAAAAGCGGATGGTCGAAGTAACGAATGAAAAACAAAAATGGGAAGAAGAATTGGTGAGACTTGCGATGATTGATGGAACGCCAATCAATCCGCGTCGAGCCCTTTTGGAATTGACTAAAGTGTTGCCTGAAAATGCCATCGTTACTACAGATATCGGTAATGTATCGTCAACTGCAAACGCTTACTTAAAGTTCAACCAGAGCCGCAGGCATATCGCTGCGCTTACATTCGGGAACACGGGATTTGCTTACCCATCCGCACTTGGTGCAAAGTTAGCTGAGCCGAATACGCCTGTTTTAGCCATTGTTGGAGATGGCGCGTGGGGCATGAGCTTACATGAAGTGAGTACGGCTGTTGAAGAAAATATACCGGTCATAGCATGTGTCTTCAATAATAATGCATGGTGTGCAGAGAAAAAGAATCAGGTCGATTTTTATAATAACCGTTTTGTAGGGGCGGATATCCAAAATCCTGATTTCGCAGAAGTTGCCCGATCAATGGGTGCTGTTGGTATTAGAGTCGAAAAAGCTGACGAGTTAGGGGCTGTCATTGAAGAAGCAATAAAATCAAATAAACCGACTGTCATTGATATACAAGTCGATGGAACGCAATTGGCTCCGCCATTCAGAAAAGATGCATTAAAAATGCCTACTAGATTATTAGAAAAATATTCTCATTTAGATCATAAAAACTGGGATAAATAATGGTGTGAAAATAGAATGATATGACAGGTGCAATGACTTGAATTTTGGGTCATTGCGCCATCACCCATTCGCTCTTTAAAGGTCTGTAACAACATGGGAACTTAACTTAATTGCATTCGATGAATAATAAGGGGGTTTCAAAAGTGAAGATGGAAACTGAAACGAAAGACCTTGTTCAAATGGATAAAGACCATTTATGGCATGCGATGCATCGCTATAATGAAAAGGATGCTCCCATGATGGCTACAGAAGGATCCGGCTCATGGTTCACAGATGCTAAAGGGGATAAATATTTAGATGGGGTTTCCGGTTTATGGTGCTTGAACCTGGGTCATGGAAGAAAAGAGATTGCCCAGGCAGCGTATGAACAAATGGTTAATTTATCCTACTTCCCTTTAACGTTAAGCCATAAGCCGGCAATCGAATTATCTGCAAAAATAAGTGAGCATTTAAAGGGCTCCTATACAACGTTTTTTACGAACAGCGGCTCTGAGGCGAATGAGACAGCTTTTAAAATAGCCAGGCAATATCATTCCCAAAATGGCAATCAGGGTAAATACAAATTCATCTCTAGGTACAGAGCTTATCATGGCAATACTTTTGGCGCGCTAAGCGCGACCGCACAGGCAAACCGGAGAGTGAAATATGATCCGGCGGTTCCAGGTTTCCTGCATGTGCCACCGCCGTATAGTTATCGAAGCCCGTTTGGGGAAAACGTTGAAAACTCCGATTTGCTTGCAGCTGAATATATCGATCAGGTCATTAATTTTGAAGGAGCTGAAACGGTAGCTGGTGTTATTCTTGAACCATTCATCTCTGGTGGCGGGGTCCTTATTCCTTCGGAAGAATACTTAACGAGGGTTTCGGAAATATGTAAGAAGCATGATGTTCTTTTAATTGTGGATGAAGTGGTTTCAGGTTTTGGAAGAACCGGAAAAATGTTTGGGTTCATGCACTCCGATGGCGTTCAACCGGATATTGTAACAATGGCAAAGGGTTTGACCAGCGGTTATCTTCCACTTGGAGCAACGGCAGTGAATTCGAGGATTTATGAGAAATTCAAAGAGAACGGAAATTTAAATCATTTCAGGCATGTGTCAACATATGGAGGCCACCCTGCATCTTGCGCAGTTGCCCTTAAGAACATTGAAATCTTGGAAAATGAAAAAATCGTTCAGCGAGTATCTGAACTTAGTGAGTCGACACTAAGTGAGCTATTTAAATTGACAGCCCTTGATAAAGTAGGGGAAGTTCGGGGAGTAGGGTTTTTATACGGCATTGAATTAGTGGAAGATAAAAAGGCAAAAACACCAGTTTCCGATGAGTTCATGGGTAAAATAATCGGGGCTTGCAAGGAAAAGGGTCTTATCATCGGCCGTAATGGTGATACAGTCCCTGGATATGGTAATGTACTGATCATTGCGCCGCCTTTATCTTCGACCGTTGAAGATTTACGCTTTGTCATAGAAACCGTAAAATCCGTTTTATATGAATTATGCTAACCAAAAAGATGATTAACTTTAGGGTGCTATATTTATAGACGAAAAATGAAGATGGGCATGATATGTCTAGCCGCTTTGACATCCATGTCCATTTTTTCATATTGGGTCAAACAGTGTGGGAAAACTGGAGAATCCGGAGTAGGAGGAAATATGCAATCACAACAAAGATTATTGGTGGTTCTGGCACATCCCGATGATGAGTCATTCCTGTGTGGCGGAACCATTGCTAAAATGTCTGAGCAAGGTGTTCATATAACCTTACTATGCGCGACAAAAGGCGAAATGGGCAGGCGCATGGGAAATCCCATTCTTACAACAAGGGAGGCATTGCCTGGACTAAGGGTAAAGGAGTTAAAAAACGCTTGTGAAGAATTGGGGATCAGCGACCTGCGATTTTTAAACGTAAGGGATAAAACGATAGAATTTGAGAGCTTCGATTTATTGGCGGAGAGAATCGTAAAGGTGATTCGTGAAGTTCAGCCGGAGGCCCTAATAACATTCCATGAGAAATATGGGGGGCATCCAGACCATTGTGCGATTGGCCGAGCTGCCGGATTTGCTTTTCTAAAATCCGGTGATCCCGATTTTTATCCAGATCCAGTATTTCCAGCTTTTAAGGTTCATAATCTGTACTTTGTCCTTTGGCATGCTTTTTATGATGCATGGTTAAAGGAAAACGGGCAGAGCAGTATCACGGAAGTGGATATAGCAGGAACTTTACAGAAAAAGATTCGTGCCTTAAGGTCCCATCGCTCCCAGACACTAGCAGTTCCTGAATTGTGGGGGAATCAAAATCCAAGCTTGCCTTTTTTAAAGGAATCCGAGTATTTTATCAAAGGGAATTCACCTACTAATATAGAAGAAACTGTTTTTTTAAACGATTGAAAGGATGGGATGATACGTAATTTGGGCGTTAGATTATCTGGAAAGGGGGAAGGAATGTATGGAATTAGAAAAATATGAGCCACTGGAAGAAACACCTCAGGCGCAGCAAAAACCGCTTCAAAATAAGGTGACTTTGTGGCTGAGCGGTATCGCTTTCACCTTTTTTATTGCCCTCTTAGGCTTGGGGCTGTCCAAGATTTCAGGATTCAATCGAATCGGACCTCTTGCATGCTCGATCATCATTGCCGTGATTTATCGTCAAATTGCGGGATATCCAGAAAAGTTCCGGATGGGAATTGAATTTTCCGCAAAAAAACTTTTGCGTTTTGCCATTATTTTATACGGGTTGAAATTAAATATTGATGTGATTTTCAATCAAGGACTGCCATTGTTGGTACGTGACATAGGGACAGTAACATTTGCCATAGTCGTGATGGTCCTGATTGCTAAGTGGTTTAAGGCAGATGCTTCCATTTCCCTTCTTCTTGCTGTAGGAACCGGGATATGCGGAGCGGCAGCCATTGCGGCCATATCTCCAATCGTGAAAGCGAAGGAAGAGGATACAGCCATAGGCGTTGGGATAATCGCTTTAATGGGAACACTTTTCTCGATTATATATACACTTTTACGTCCGATCCTTCCGCTGTCTGCTTTGGATTATGGAATCTGGTCTGGGATCAGCCTTCATGAAATCGCCCATGTTGCATTGGCAGGAGCACCGGCTGGTGAAGATGCGCTAGCGATTGCACTTCTCGCAAAATTAGGCCGTGTCTTTTTACTTATCCCATTATGTTTCATTTTTATGTATTGGATGAAAAAACGCACATCCGGGAAAATGGGCCATGATGCCAAAATTGAATTTCCATGGTTCCTCGTTGGTTTTATAATCATGAGTCTAATAGGAAGTTATGTGTTTGGAACTTATATTACGGTGTCACCCCTTGTAATGGATGGCATTTCGAAAACGACTACATTTATATTGACAATGGCCATGATCGGTCTTGGACTGAATGTAAGCCTGCAGGCACTGCGGACAAAAGCCATGCGTCCTCTTTTAGCCATGACCATTACCTCTTTGCTGCTTTCCATCATCTCGTACTTTATCGTTTAATATAAAAGCTTCCATTGTTGTCCCTGTTAGATAGGCCTAAAATGTGATGAATAATGCATATGGATAAGCCCTGAATATATTAATCCATTCAGGTTTTTTTTTATCCGAAGAAAACGTTTTTGGAAATGAAGGGTGGAAATTTGATAAAATCCTAATTTAAGGAAAAAAATAAGTGTTGACATGTTTGAATATTATAACTATTTGGTTTACAATATAAGAACTGATACGAACATTACGATGTCTTTTTCTGTTTGGAGGAAATTTTATGGAGTTAGACTTTAAAAATCCAATCCCTTTACATGCTCAATTGAAAAGCATATTGGAAAATCAGATTTTGGAAGGTTATTATAAAGACAAAATCCCTAGTGAAAGGGAACTCATGGATATGTATTCTGTCAGCAGGAGTACTGTACGGGAAGCCGTATCCATCCTGGTTCGTGAGGGAATATTGGAAAAGAGGCATGGAAAGGGAACGTTCGTTTCCCTTAAACCTGTACAAGAATGGCTAAAGATGATAAGTTTCACTGAAACCACTAAAAGCATGGGAATTAAATTACTAGATCATGGCCGAGTAATGACACCTGAAAATATTGCTGATGCAAATGGGTTCGAAGATGAATCTTACCATATTAAAAGGCTGCGGTTACAGGGAGATGTCCCCATAGCCATTGAATTGCATTATTATTCTTTGGACCTAGGAAAAAAATTGACAAAATTTGATTTAAGTACAACCGTATTGTATGATGCACTCGAAGGTGATCTAAACATTGACTTTTGTGAGGCGGAACAAATCATAACCTGCGGCTTTCCAACAAAAGAAGATGCAGAACATTTAGGTATAGACGAAACGATGTGCTTGCTGATTACAGAACGAATGATTTTTGATTCTGATGGTAATTTAGTAGAGTATTACAAAGGATTATTCCGATCTGATATGTACTCATTCGCTATGAAAATGTCCCGGAAGAATTGATTTTGCACATAAAAATGACCTATGCCTTTCTATGAGAGTTGAGAGGCCTAGGTCATTTTCAATCCTACCAGTATATACAATGATACGACTTTTAATGGAGAGTTTGTCTATATTTATAACATAGACATGTTTTAATATAATCTATTGTTATATACGTCACTTCAAGATCTGGAATATTCTGGCTTGTTCAACGTTTTCAGCCGTTTGGTTTTGGAAGGCTTGCCATCCTCCAATTTAGCCGAGATAAGCCCAAGTACCACTCCAAGCAACGCACCTGCTCCCACTTCCACAGGCTGATGTCCGAGCAGTTCATTCAGTTCCTTCTCACGCTCCACAAACTCAAAGCTAGGAAACTCTCCCGAAAATTTCGCCATATTATCTTCAAGGTCATTCACAAGCTTAGCGATTTCGCCTGTATGGCGCCGAATCCCCTGAGCATCATACATCACAATCACGCCAAACACTGTCGCAAGCGCTGTTTCAGTATGCATCCAGCCTTTATTCGCTGCCACATAGGATGCCAGTGCGGCCACCCCCGCAGAGTGCGAACTAGGCATGCCACCCGTTGTGAAAGCCTGCTTTAAGTCCCACTTTCCCGTCAGCTTATAATGCGTTAAAATTTTCAGCCCTTGCGCAATGCCGATTCCCGACAGCGCCGTTAAAATTCCCCGATTCATCTTTTCCATGAGCAACTCCTCCACTCCGCTCCAGACCAGTCCAACCCAATCCAGGATTTTATCTTCACTCTTTTGATACCCCAATAATAATTTTTATATGCAGCAGTTCCATGATTATCGGCATTTAATAACAGCCTGCTTAATGCAACATAATGATACTTTTTGCTGTGTCGTGTTCAGTGCAAGCTTAATTTCCGATCTAGGTGTTCTGGCATGCTTTTTTCGGTGAAGGTCACCATTTTATAATAATATTTATAGGATGGGTCACTTAAGGAAAATATATAACGGAAGATTATTAACAGGTGTTAAGGTGGCAATGGGATGAACAAGATCAAGGATATGAATCCGGAAGAGTTAAAAAAGATCATGAAGGTAACCGAGCGAATGTCTTTTACAAAAAACTTCAGGTCTGCTACTGCTGAAGAATGGTTTGTTTTCATTCCCGGCTTTAATGATCCAGTTACTGGAGGAGCTGCTGGGAAGGCTATCGTTCACTACAATCTATATGGAAACAAAGATATGTTCATTAACACGACGGTCATTCTGGATGACCCTGTTTTATTTGAGATGGAAAACTTTCAGCTGGTTTACTCTATTTGTGATGAACTTATAAATCGTCTAGTGGGATACGCTGATACTTTACTGTCCGTACACGCAGGTTCAAATTCTTACAATGCTGAGTATAAACGATAATGTTCGTAAGAGAACAAGGAGGAAAAACAGTGCATCATAATCTGGTTCAGTCAATAATCGAACAATCAGTCATGCTTACAAGTGAAGCAGATTGGGATAAGCTCGTTCAACAAGTCAATAATTCCAAATTTGTTTTACTGGGTGAGGCATCACATGGGACATCCGAGTTTTACACGGCCCGAGTTGAAATAACAAAAAAGCTGATTCAAGAAAAAGGGTTCACCTTTGTAGCCGTTGAAGGCGATTGGCCCGCATGCCAGGCAATCAATAGGTATGTAAAAGGCTATGACCTAGTGACTAAATCCGCAAAGGATGTGCTAAAAAGTTTTGACCGCTGGCCGACATGGATGTGGGCAAACGAGGAAATGATCGACCTGATTGAATGGATGAAAGAATACAATGAGTCCGGACAAAATCAAACGAAAGTTGGATTTTATGGGATAGATATCTATAGTCTTTGGGAATCCATGGATGAAGTCATCCATTACTTAAAACAAATTGATTCACCTGACCTCGAGGCTGCCAGACAGGCATTCACATGTTTTGAGCCATTCAATCGGAATAATGAGGAGTACGCAGTTTCCGCAGGCATTTTTTCAGAAGACTGTATAGAGGAGGTTGCCAAATTACTGACGACTATTCAACGAAAAAAAGAAAAATATCCTCATCATGAAGAATTGAATTTGAACCTTCAAGTGAATGCACTGGTAGCGTATAATGCAGAAAATTATTACAGGACGATGGTGGTTCATGATGATAAATCATGGAATATTCGTGATATGCATATGGTGGATGCACTAAATGAAATTATGGATTTTTACGGTTCTGATGGCAAGGCGATTTTATGGGAACATAATACTCATGTTGGCGATGCCAGCGCTACAGATATGAGAGATTCCGGGATGATTAACGTCGGCCAGGTCATTCGTGAACAAAACCCAACTGAAGATGTATTTATCACTGGTTTCGGAACCTATAGCGGAACTGTTATTGCAGCAGATGAATGGGGCATGGATTTTGAAATAAAAACAGTACCCCCGGCTATGAATGGAAGTTGGGAGGAGGCTATGCACCTTTCAGGCGCGTATGATAAGTTGCTCATTTTCACCGATGAAAATCGTCAGCTATTCCAAGATAAAATTGGACATCGGGCTATCGGGGTTGTATACCGACCGGAATACGAACAATACGGAAACTATGTACCTTCCGTAATGTCAGATAGATATGATGCTTTTGTTTACATTGATGAAACTCAGGCCCTTCACCCGCTTGTTCATGAAAAAGCACCCGTTCTGTAATAAAAAGACGAAGCCGTTTATGTTATAAACGGCTTCGTCTTTTTGTTCGTGCTTATTCTTAACGCTGCCTTTCATTTTAAGCCTTATGAAAAGCTAATGATTTAATATTTGAATGTAGAGGGATTGAAAATGGAATATGAAAAGTTGATTGGAGTGGGTGTAAGAGACTCCTGCGGGAAAAGCGTGTCAAAGGGGAGACCCAGCAGGCGCAAAGGCGCCGAGGAGGCTCCCGGACCGCCCCGGAAAGCGAGTGCCCTACGTTCCATCAACGTTCGAGGTTTTACAAACAATCATAAAACTAGACAAACTTGATTTTCATTGAGTTGGTCTACAATCAAATAAGGTTAATGTTTGTTATACTCACATTTAGCACACTTTTCATTCATTAATTCTTTTTATCATTAAAAGATGTGGACCGCCATCTTCCATAAAGACATCGGATGAAGTCTGGTAGCCGAGTTTTTTATAAAAACCCTCTGCCTGTGTTTGCCCATGTAATTTCACCTGGGATATTTCCTTTTTCTTTGCGATTTCTTCCAACGTTTTAATTATTATTTTTCCAAGACCAAATTTACGGTAAGGCTCTAAGATGCAAATTCTCTCCAATTTCCCTAAACCATCAACAACTCTTAACCTTCCAGTTCCGACTGGTTTTTCATTATAATAGACTAATATGTGTTCAGATAAAGCATGAAGTGTATCGTATTCATCAAATTCAATTTCTAAAGGGAAGCCTTGTTCCTCGACAAATACTTCTTTTCTGATATGAAATGCTATTTTTAAATCATTTTCAGTAGTAATTCTTTTTGAATCCATTGTTCTTCATCCCTTTTCTAGATTTATTCAGTAAGACAAGTCATAATATATGTATAACTTTTTTATAGTATATACGAAATTAATTTTGTTGTAAATACAACAAAAAAGTCAGGGGCTTTTTGAATGAAGGAAATACTCCGTGAAATTGGAATGATAGCAAGGGCATTGGACTCTATAAGTAATATCGAATTTAAAGAATTTGACCTAACAAAAGGGCAGTATTTGTATCTTGTTCGAATATGTGAAAATCCAGGAATCATTCAGGAAAAGTTAGCAGAAATGATAAAGGTTGACCGGACGACAGCAGCTCGGGCCATTAAAAAACTTGAAATTCAAGGTTTTATTGAAAAGAAAAATGATGAGGAAAACAAAAAAATAAAAAAGCTATATGCAACCGATAAAGGTGAAAAGGTCTATCCTTTTTTGAAAAAAGAAGGAGAGTATACTGACAAGGTTGCGTTATCTGGATTTTCTATGGAAGAAACGGAAACGATGTTTCATCTTCTTCAAAGGGTCAGAAAAAATATTGAGGTAGATTGGGAATTTGTGAAAAAGGGAAATAAAAGGGAGTATTGATACATATATTTTATAAGTTATTACAGATTCATGAATGTAATGGTATTGGATAAGAATTTTATAAAGAGAGGCTCGATTCCGATTGGAAATTGAGCCTCTTTCTTATTATCCAGCTACATTTTCAGTGAACTGACTATTGTACAGCTCTGCATAGAAACCATTCTCCCTTAAAAGGTCTGAATGCGTTCCCTTCTCTATCACTTTTCCTTGATCCATAACAAGAATCAAATCTGCATCCTTAATTGTTGAGAGACGATGGGCAATGACAAAGCTGGTTCGTCCTTCCATCAGTCGGTTCATGGCCTTTTGGATAAAGACTTCTGTCCGAGTGTCCACACTAGACGTCGCTTCATCCAATATCATGATTGGTGGATCTGCTAGAACTGCTCGGGCGATTGTCAAAAGCTGCTTTTGGCCTTGTGAGATGTTCGAAGCTTCTTCGTTTAAGATGGTCTCATAACCATCTGGCAGTGTCCGAATGAAATGGTCGGCATGTGCCGTTCGAGCAGCTGCAAAAATTTCTTCATCAGTTGCTCCATTTTTGCCATAAGCGATATTTTCTTTAATAGTACCATTAAAGAGCCAGGTATCTTGAAGTACCATACCAAAATTCTTTCGAAGATCATTCCGTGACATATTCCGTGTATCAAGACCATCAATATTAATCTTTCCGCCATTGAGTTCATAAAATCTCATCAAGAGATTTATCATAGTTGTTTTTCCAGCACCAGTCGGTCCAACAATTGCGACCGTCTGTCCAGGCAAGACATCGATGTTCATATCTTCAATTAGCATTTCTTCCCCATATCCAAAGTCCACATGTTCAAAAGAGACAGCACCATTTGCCCTTTTTATATTAGCTGTTGTTTGTTCTTTCATTTCCTCTTCTTCATCAAGTAGTTCAAAAACACGCTCAGCGGCTGCAACCGTTGACTGAATAATGTTAGCGATGTTAGCCGTTTGTGTGATTGGCTGGGTGAACTGCTTTGAATATGTGATGAATGCTTGAATATCACCAATTGAAATCGAACGTTGCGTTACCAATATTCCGCCGACAACGCTGATGAGGACATAGCTTAAATTTCCGATAAAGAACATTATGGGCATGATGATACCCGATATAAACTGGGCTTTGCTTCCCGCTTTATACAATTCTTCATTAACCGCAGTAAACTGGGCACTCGCCTTTTTTTCATGTCCGAATGCTTTAACGACCTGATGGCCGGTATACATCTCTTCAATGTGTCCATTTAATTGTCCGAGCTTACGCTGTTGATCTGCAAAATATTTTTGGGATCTTTTTAAAATAGGCCGGATTGCAAATATTGACAAAGGTAAGCTGACTATCGAGATTAATGTCAATAACGGGCTTATCGAAAGCATCATGATGATAATCCCCAAAATCGTTACGATTGATGTGATGAACTGCGTTAAGCTTTGCTGAAGGGTGCTCCCGATTGTATCAATATCATTTGTCATTCGGCTAAGTGTTTCTCCGTTTGGACGTCCTTCAAAATATTTGAGTGGAAGTTTCTCGAGCTTTTCGTTCACATCTTGTCGAAGATCATATACCGTATCTTGAGCAACACTTGACATAATGTATTGTTGTACATAGTTGAAAAGGCTGCTTAAAGCATAAAGTCCGGCAAGGAGTAGAAGGATCTGGCCAATTTTATCAAAGTTAATAGCTGCTCCTGGTATACCCTGGAGTTTCCCGTATGCTCCTTCGAATAATTCTGTAATTGCATTTCCCATGATTTTCGGTCCAACAATCATAAAAATCGTACTCATGATTGCAGCGAAGAACACGGAAATCAATTTGTTGCGCCGAGGTTTTAAATAGGTCAAGAGACGTTTTAGTGTTCCTTTAAAATCTTTTGCTTTTTGACCCATCATCATCATGTTACCGCCACCAGGGCCATGCCCAACCTGACCGCCGCCTTGAGGTTTTTTTTGATTACTCATGCAATTTCCTCCTCTGTGAGCTGTGATAAGGCGATTTCACGGTAAATGTCGTTTGTACTAAGCAACTCTTGGTGTGATCCCATACCTACAATTTTGCCTTCGTCTAATACAATGATTCGGTCTGCGTCCACGACTGTACTGACACGCTGTGCAACGAGTAGTACCGTCGAATTTTTCGTTTCATCCTTCAGGGCTGCACGAAGGTTGGCATCCGTCTTGAAGTCAAGTGCAGAAAAACTATCGTCGAATATATAAATATCGGGTTTCCGAATGAGTGCCCGTGCAATCGAAAGCCGTTGTTTTTGCCCTCCCGATAGGTTTGAACCGCCTTGTTCGATTTCTGCCTCATAGCCGTCTTTCATGTTGCTGATAAAATCTTCCGCTTGCGCGATCCGAGCCGCATGCTCAACTTCATCTTGTGTGGCTGTTTGTTTTCCAAAGCGAATGTTTTCAGCGATAGTACCTGTAAAGAGGACGGCCTTTTGTGGTACAAAGCCAATCTTTGAACGAACTTCATCTTGTGATGAATTACGAATATCAACACCATTGACGCGAATCGTTCCACTTGAAATATCATAGAAGCGAGGTATCAAATTGACGAGCGTCGTTTTCCCTGAACCTGTTCCACCGATTATTGCGGTGATTTCACCAGGACTTGCAGAAAAACTAATATCCGATAATGCATGTTCTTCTGCTCCTGGGTAACTGAACGTCACATGTTCAAATTCAAGTGTACCGTGCTCACGATCTGCCTTTTCTGTCCCCTTATCCAGGAATGAAGGTTTCATGTCAAGGACTTCGTTTATCCTTGTTGCCGACACGGCTGCTCGTGGAACCATAACGAACATCATGGATGCCATAACGAGAGCGAACATAATTTGCATAACATATTGGATAAATGCCATTAAATCCCCGATCTGCATACCGCCATTATCAATACGAACTCCACCAAACCAAATGATACCAACAACCGTCAAGTTCATGACAAGCATCATTACAGGCATCATGAAGGCCATGATTTTATTGACTCTGATTGACACATCCGTCAATTCTTTATTCGCTTTCTTAAGACGTTCTTTCTCTTGTGTTTCACGATTGAAGGCACGAATGACGCGAATACCAGTTAAATTTTCTCGCAATACAAGGTTCAACCGGTCTAATCGTTTTTGCACCGTTTGAAAGAGAGGCACACCTTTATATAGAATAAGCAAGATCGACCCAATCAATAAAGGCATTGTGACAACAATGACAAGGGATAATTTTGCATCCATGGATACAGCCATGATTACTCCGCCGATTAACATGATGGGTGCACTGATAACCATACGAAGCATCATGATAACCACTTGCTGGACTTGTGTTATATCATTGGTCGTCCTTGTAATCAATGATGCCGTACCGACTTCATCAAATTCTTGTAACGAAAATTTTTCAACATGATTAAAGACTCTCAGGCGGAGATCGCGTCCCATCCCCATTGCCGCTTTGGACGAATAGTAGCTTGCGATTATGGATGCACAAGCGCCAAGTGCGGAAACCAACAGCATCAAACCACCGATTTTCCAAATATAAGGAGTGTCTCCTTGAACGACGCCTTTGTCAATAATATCGGCCATTAGTGTAGGCAGAAAGAGATCGGACATGGACTGAATAAAAACCAGACCGATAACTGCTGAAATAATCCACTTATAAACGGATAAATTTTTCAGTATTTTTATCATTTTGTACACTCTCCCTGTTCGGTTGCTTGTGCTTCTAAAAAGTTTGTAATTTGAAGATGTGTTTCTAGCAACTCTTCAAACTGTTCTTCTGAAAGCATTTCAATGGCTGTTTGAAAGACTTGGTGAATGCTTCCTTCGTGAAAATGAATCGTTTTTAATAAATCCTTCCCCTGATTTGTGATTGACAACTGAATCTCACGCCGATTGCCCTCCACATGCTCACGATGGAGCATGCCTGCGCGAACGAGACCATCGACCGCTTGGCTCAAGGTGCTTTTTGGAAGAAATGTTTTCTCCCCGACATTTTTTTGAGTGGTCTCTTTGTAAAGGGTAATGGTCATCAAAATGGAATATTGAGGAACTGTTAATCCATTTTCTGCGGCAGTCTTTTGAACGAACCGCATAATATTTTTCTGCACGTTCCAAAATGAACGCAATAGTTGTACGGAACGCATTAATTGTTTTTCATTCTCCACTCAACTTCACCATTCTTTCTGTTTTGAACTGTTCCATTACGAACATTTAATTTTATGAATCATTTTAATTTACAGCTATATATCCGCTTAGTCAACAAAAAAATAACTTCAACACCCCAGTGTTTAGTCTTTGGTGCATGTATGGAAATGAGTTTTCAAGTCAGGCAAGGCTTTCGCATGAAAACAACCCATACAAAGTGAAATTAACTTGAAAATGGGAGATGAAAAGTGGTAGGATAATATTGCATTGAGTTAGTACCAGGTAATAATACTAGATGATAACGCATGGGTTTTAAATGGCAAGCATGCATACATAAAAGAGCTTTTTCTTCCTTAGATACAAAAGAGGATTTAAGTTTGCGAGAAAAACAAACATCTAATAAGAAAGGTTAGTAATTTGTGATACAGATACCCATTTTTAAATTTGGGTGCCAGCATGAGCAAAATATTCTGGTTTTAACAGGGAAAAGGTTTAATTATTAGGAGGGATGATGACATATGGTTGAAAACCGCCATCTACAGGCAGGTCTTAGTGATGAGCAGGTGCTTGAGATGTATAGAATTATGTTGTTGGCAAGACGAATTGATGAACGGATGTGGCTGTTGAACAGATCTGGAAAAATTCCATTTGTCGTTTCTTGTCAAGGGCAAGAAGCAGCACAAGTGGGTGCAGCATTTGCATTGAACCGTGAAAAGGATTATGTACTTCCTTATTATCGGGATCTCGGAGTGGTGCTCGCGTTTGGGATGACCGCCAGGGATTTAATGTTATCCAGTTTTGCCAAAGCAGAAGATCCTAATTCAGGCGGGCGTCAAATGCCTGGGCATTTTGGGCAAAAAAAGAATCGCATCGTGACGGGATCTTCGCCAGTTACCACTCAAGTGCCACATGCAGTGGGGATTGCACTCGCTGCGAAAATGGAAGGAAATGATATTGTTTCATTCGTTACATTCGGAGAGGGTTCATCAAACCAAGGTGATTTCCATGAAGGAGCGAATTTTGCAGGTGTACATAAACTTCCGGTCATCTTGATGTGCGAAAATAATCAGTATGCCATTTCCGTCCCGATTGAAAAGCAATTGGCTTGCAAGAAAGTGTCCGACAGGGCCATTGGTTATGGCATGCCAGGGGTGACGGTTGATGGAAATGATCCGATCGAAGTATACCGGGTGGTAAAAGAAGCTGCTGAGAGAGGAAGGCGCGGTGAAGGCCCAAGCTTAATCGAAACGGTTTCTTACAGGCTTACACCACACTCAAGCGATGATGATGATAGTCAATACAGGTCGCCTGATGAAGTATCGGAGGCAAAAAAAATAGATTCGATCATTACTTTTGGCGCCTATTTAAAAGCGGCAGGAATAATGGATGAGCTCATGGAGAAACAAATGAACGAGGAAATAATGGAAGTTGTGAACGAAGCGACGGATTATGCGGAAAGTGCTCCATTTGCAAATGAAGACACGCTCACAAAATACGTTTACGCAGAAAGGTAAGGAGGAAAAAAGATGGCAGTGATATCTTACATAGATGCCGTGATAATGGCGATGCGGGAAGAAATGGAACGTGATTCCCGAGTATTTGTCTTAGGTGAGGACGTAGGGGTAAAAGGCGGCGTTTTTAAAGCGACTTCAGGGTTATACGAACAATTCGGGGAGCAGCGTGTTATTGATACACCGCTTGCTGAATCCGCAATCGCAGGAGTTGGCATCGGCGCGGCCATGTATGGAATGAGGCCGATTGCGGAAATGCAATTCGCTGATTTTATCATGCCTGCAATCAACCAAATCATTTCGGAAGCTGCAAAAATCCGTTATCGCTCCAATAATGACTGGCACTGCCCTATCGTCATCAGAGCTCCATACGGTGGGGGCGTACATGGGGCGTTATACCATTCACAATCCGTTGAAGCCATTTTTGCCAATCAACCGGGACTTAAAATTGTCATGCCCTCTACACCCTATGACGTGAAAGGGTTATTGAAAGCAGCCATTCGCGATGATGACCCGGTCCTCTTCTTTGAACATAAACGAGCCTATCGCCTAATTAAAGAAGAAGTGCCGAATGATGATTATGTTTTACCCATTGGTAAAGCGGATGTAAAACGTGAAGGCGAGGACGTTACAGTGATTACTTACGGACTTTGTGTTCATTTTGCGCTTCAGGCAGCTGAAAAGCTGGCCAGTGATGGCATATCTGTTCATATACTTGATTTACGAACCGTTTATCCATTAGATCAAGAAGCCATTATGGAAGCTGCATCTAAAACCGGAAAAGTCCTATTGATTACTGAAGATAATAAGGAAGGGAGCATCATAAGTGAAGTATCGGCGATCATTGCAGAAAACTGCCTCTTCGATCTCGATGCCCCAATCATGAGACTCGCGGGTCCGGATGTTCCAGCAATGCCATATTCACCATCATTAGAGAAATCATTCATGGTGAATCCAGAAAAAGTGGAAAAGGCACTGCGTGACCTGGCTGCCTATTAGATGATCGGCATGGAGGAACAAACCTTGGGCATCCGTTTAAATTGTTGTTTATATTGGGAATGATCTTAAAAATGAACGTAAGTCTAGCAACTATAAAAAAGGTTGCCAGGCTTTTTTTTTGCGCTGAATAAATCATCTATAGTGAAAAAAAAATCCGTTGGATTACGTTAGGGAGAGCATTTAAAACTCAGTGATTTTTGGGGAATTTTCACTTCGTAAATATATATTGAATAAAATGCGTGGTATTATATGGTAAAGCATTCTAGGTAAAGGAGAACTAATGATGAATACTGGACAATTATCCAATAATAAACTATTAGATATGGTGTTTGAAAGTACATATTATGGAATTGTAATTGTCGATAGTCACGCAAAAATTCAATATATTAGCAATAAATATTGTGAATTTTTAAATGTTGAACGCAGTACAGTGATTGGTGAACATGTGACGAATATAATTGAAAATACAAGGCTACACCTAGTAGTGCAAATAGGTAAATCGGAAATCGCTGATATACATTTTCTTCGTGGTGATTTTGTTATCGCTAATCGCATTCCTATAATCGAGAATAAGGAAATAATTGGTGCGATTGGGACAATAATGTTTCGTGATCTTGATGACTGGAACAAAATGAATAGCCACATTAAGGAGATACTGACAAAACATAATTTTTACAAAAATGAAAGAGAAGTTACAAATGGAGTAAAGTATTCCTTACACAATTTAATTGGAAATTCACAAGAAATACAACAGTTAAAAGAACATGTGAAAAGGGTTGCTAGAGGTGATATCTCTGTACTAATTAGAGGAGAAAGCGGTACAGGCAAGGAAATAATAGCACATAGCATTCATCAGTTAAGTGGGAGAAGTGACAAACCACTTGTGAAAATAAATTGTACTTCAATTCCGGAACACTTGTTAGAATCTGAACTTTTCGGTTATGAAGAAGGTGCCTTTACAGGGGCAAACAAGGGAGGGAAAATAGGAAAGTTCCAATTTGCTGATGGTGGGACTGTTTTCCTTGACGAAATTGGTGATATGCCTCAGCATATGCAAGTCAAGTTATTAAGGGTTCTTCAGGAAAAGGAATTTGAGCCTGTAGGTTCGCTTTATCCAAAAAAACTAAATGTTCGAGTGATTGCTGCAACAAATCGCCCTTTAGAAAAATTGGTGGAAGAAAAGCTATTTCGTGAAGACCTATTTTATAGAATTAATGCTGTCCAATTATTTGTTCCTCCTTTAAGAGATAGAATTGAAGATATCCCTGTACTTGTTGATTATTTTTTAAAAAAAGTCACAGCTCGAATAGGAAAACGAGTAACTTCTGTACATCCTGAGGTGCTTTCAGTAATAGAGCAATATAACTGGCCAGGGAATATCAGAGAACTAGAGAATGTGATTGATGCAGGTGTTCACCTATCAAATGACGAAGTAATCGGAAAAGATGCTTTACCTGATTATCTAAAACGTCATAACGTTAAAATGAAAGAAGAAAGTTTAAAGGATATTGTGGAGGAAACAGAAAAGAAGGCAATCGAAAGAGCGTTAGGAAGGTTTAAGTTTGATAAAAAACGGGTTGCGGAAACTCTTGGAATAGGGAATTCTACCCTTTACGATAAAATAAAAAAATATCGGATTTCTGACCAATAAATATTAATCCGGGATTTCAGAATTCATTCCGAAATCCCGGATTAATATTTTAATTTCCATATTAGTGTAGATAAAGTTCACATTAAAGGAGAAAAAGACTATAGAACAGCTCTAATTTGTATTTAAATTATGAAAATTAATGAATAAAGAATCAACTGATCTAAATTCAGTTGATTTTTTTTAATTCTTTTCTGAAAAATCAGAAAATAATTAATTGAATATTCCACGATAATTAGAAAAAGTAAGTCAGTATAGGGGGTTTACGTGTTGGAATGAATCTTGCATTCAAATTTGAAGAAAGGAGGAAAGGAATCGATAAAGACGAGTGGTCATTTTAATGGCATTTAAGAGGCCCTTGTGTAGTAAGAATTACTTTGAACAAATTTGCGCTTCGAGATCTGTAATTTGAATCTGCTTACACATTGAAAAGGAGGAATTTCATTGGATGTCGGTTTTATAACAAGAAAAATGGCAAATGATTTAAATAATATAAATCCTAGAAAAATAGCAATAAAAGAAGAAGTAGGAAAGTCAATGACTTACATGGATCTCCACCATATATCAAATGCGTATGCAAACAAGCTTTACGAATTAGGAGTTCGTAAAGGGGATCGTGTCGGTATTTTACTTTACAACTGTCTCGAATATTTTAGTCTATATTTTGCCATTGCGAAAATCGGCGCAATTGCCGTTCGACTTAATTTTAGGCTATCAAGTGCTGAGCTTGAGTATGCATTAAATGATTCACAGACAAAAATATTGTGCTTCCATTCGAACTTAGCCAATCAGCTGGAATCAGTTTGTAATCATGTTCCTGTTGAGCGTTATTTTTGTCTTCCTCATAGAAATGGCTCAATCCCAGGTTGGTCTGAGTCATGGAGTGTTTTAGAAAGTGGTTCGGTAGATGAGGTCAAAGTCGATAACATCAAATTAAACGATCCGGTCATGCTGATGTACACATCAGGCACAACGGGAAGACCTAAAGGTGCGATTTGGACTCATGATACAACTTTCTGGTTTTCTACGATACAAGCGCTGAAATGGAAATTTACAGGGAGAGAAGTTGCGATGACGACAGGACCACTATACCATGTTGGAGCGATGGAAGATATCGCACTTCCTATTCTCATGATGGGTGGAAGCGTAATAATTACAAAAAGCCAAGAATTCGAGATTGGAAGAATTCTTTCCGTTATTGAACAGGAAAATGTGACCGATGCTTTTTTATTCCCTTTTATGATTTATGAAATGCTAAATTTGCCTGAAATTAAAGATTATCAGCTAACTTCTTTAAAAACCATTTATACAGGTGGTGATCCGCTAATGCCATGGGCATTAGAACAATTAAAAAAGAGGTTTCCTCAAATTGGAGTTGTTCAAGTTTACGGGTTAACTGAAGGACAACCAATTGCGGCTTCGCTTGAACCACAGGATGCTTTTACAAAAGGCCATACCGTTGGAAAGCCGATGCCACTTACAGAAATTAATATTATTGATGAGGATGGAACGCCCTTGCCTGTTGGTGAAATTGGTGAAATCGCTATTAAAAGTCCAGCGGTTTCTGAGGGGTATTGGAGGAAACCTGATGCCACAATGGAAACATTTGTGAATGGTTGGTGTAAAACAGGAGACATGGGAAAATTCGATCATGATGGGTATCTATCAATTGCAGGCAGAAAAAAAGATATGATTCGAAGCGGTGGTGAAAACATATACTCAGCGGAAATTGAAGATGTCTTATATCGCCATGAGGAAGTGAAGGAAGTTTCTATAATTGGTATTCCTGATCCGAAATACATTGAGGCTGTATGTGCTGTTATTGTCAAAAAAGAAGGGGCCAAACTTACGGAAGAAGATGTTGTTAATTACTGTAAGGAACATCTTGCTAGCTACAAAAAACCTAGAAAGGTTACATTTGTTGATGAAATTCCACGTACCCCATCCGGTAAGGTTCAAAAGTTTATTCTTCGAAAACAGTTTAGTGGTAAGTAATAAATAAGGAATTTCCCAAAGGTTAAAAAGTTACAAGTTTATAAATACATTATTTCAATTTTTTAAAATGCACATAACCACTATGGATTCTATAAAGATATCTGGGTTTACCTACTGATGCACGTTTTCAACAATGCAAGAATATTTGGAACCCACAAGTACACTTAAGGTTGAGGAGGAAAGCCGATGAATAATAAAAATCAAGTTGTTTCATGGTCAAAACAGGGTAATATTGCAATGATTATTATTGATAATCCACCTGTTAATGTATTAAGCGCAGATGTTATAGAACAATTGAATCTTGTGGTGGATGAAATTGAAAGCGATTACAAGGTTAAGGTCATTATCCTTACAGGTGAGGGCGAAAGAGCTTTTGTTGCTGGAGGAGATATTAAAGAATTTCCAGGATGGATAGGAAAAGGAGTCGAAGAAGGAAAGGGGAAATCACTTTGGCTTCAGGAACCACTTAATAAAATTGAACGTCTATCACGTCCAACCATTGCTGCAATCAACGGATTAGCATTAGGTGGAGGATGTGAACTTGCCTTAAGTTGTGACATTCGAATTGCGGAGGAACAAATTAGGATTGGACTTCCTGAAATTAAATTGGGATTGTTTCCAGGGGCAGGGGGAACTCAAAGACTTCCTAGACTGATAGGTAAGGCAAAAGCAAAAGAATTGATCTTTACTGGTGAGCCACTGAATGCAGAAGAGGCCAAACAAATAGGCCTTGTTAATCATGTCGTGCCAAAGGGCGAATCCATAAATAAAGCAATCGAAATCGCAAAATGTATTTGCAATTATTCTTTACAATCATTAACTTTTGCAAAGCATTCTATTGATTATGGTTATGAACAAACACTTGAAGATGGACTCATGGTTGAAGCTGAAAATTTTGGTCATGTTTTTCAGACGAAGGATGTTAAGGAAGGCGTTGAAGCCTTTATTAATAAAAGAGAGCCGAACTTCGTTGATCAGTAATCCTGCATGACAAAACCAGAGTCAAGTCCAATTTTTGAAAAAAGAAGATTTTGCAGTTACTAATTTTTGTTAATAAACTAAATAGATAAAGTTATTTTAAAAAACAATAAATCTATTCGGGAAATTAATTAATGTTCTTTACTTTATGTTCACTAGAAAAGTGGACTATGATGCGCAAGAAGTCTTGGGGCAATGCATTCAAACCAGCAACAAATGATAACACATTATATTTTGAGAAAAAGGGGGAATTCAATATGGATGTAATGATAATTATTATTTCACTAGGATTACTTATGTTTCTAGCATATAGAGGATTTTCTGTTATTCTTTTTGCACCATTGTGCGCTTTGTTTGCTGTATTTTTAACGGATCCTGGACATGTTTTACCTTTCTTCTCTAATATATTTATGGTTAAGTTGGTTGAGTTTGTTAAATTATATTTCCCGGTTTTTCTACTAGGTGCTATTTTTGGGAAATTGGTTGAAATAAGCGGTGTTGCAAAGAGCATAGCTAAAATTATTGTCCGTTTTATCGGGGCTAAACAAGCCATTCTAGCCATTGTGATAATGGGCGCAATCCTGACATATAGCGGAGTTAGTTTGTTTGTTGCAGTGTTTGCCATCTATCCATTTGCTGCTCAGCTGTTTCGCGAAGCTAATATTCCAAAGCGTTTAATTCCTGCGACAATTGCAGTTAGTGCTTTTACCTTTTCAATGGATTCACTTCCAGGGTCTCCCCAAATTCAGAATGTCATTCCAACGGGATTCTTTAAAACTGACATCTATGCTGCACCGACATTGGGGATTATTGGGGCGATATTTATCATTTCCTTGAGCCTTTTATATTTAAATCATTGTCGACATAAGGCAGCTAGAAATGGTGAAGGGTATTTTGGAATTGGGGATAAAGCTATTGATAAGGAAGCTGCTGAAGCAGAAATGGCAGCTAGTTCTGCTTTATCGGTGGAAACGACTAATAAGTTGGGAATGGATTCTGAAAAAGCTATAAGTAGAAAAGACTGGCTTGCTTTTATTCCGTTGGTGTTAGTTGGAGTAATGAATAAGTTTTTTACTGAGTCGTTTCCTCTTTGGTATGCCAAAGGATTTGATTTTGCTGCAATTGGGTTAAAAGATTATGGAAATGTTGATATGTCTAAAGTTATTGGTGTTTGGTCTGTAGAGATGGCTCTTATTCTCGGAATAATAGCAACCGTCTTATTAAACTTAAAAGCTGTCAAATTAAAATTCAATTCGAGTATTAATATAGGGATTAGTGGGGCATTGCTTGCAACCATGAATACGGCAACCGAATATGGTTTTGGGGGTGTGATTGCAGCTTTACCCGGCTTTACTGTGATACAAGACTATCTTACTGGTATGTTTTCGAATCCTTTAATTAATGGGGCGATCATGACAAATGTTTTGTGCGGCATTACTGGTTCTGGATCTGGTGGGATGAGCATTACGTTGAGCCTAATGGCGGATACGTATATACAAACAGCTGCTCATTTTGACATTCCGTTGGAAGTTTTACATCGTGTCATTGCTATGTCAGCAGGTGGATTTGATACTTTGCCACATAATGGAGCAATAATAACTCTTCTGGCTGTTACGGGACTCACTCATCGCCAGGCATATAAAGACATTTTTGTTATTACCATTATAAAGACACTTGCTGTATTCTTTGTAATTGGTATATTCAGCTTGTTTGCCATCGTTTAAATATTTGCCGGTGAGCATTGGAAAATAAGTTTCGATTTCTAGCTTTAAACGCTATTTACATCAAATAGTACGTCTTCAAAACATTTTTTATAGTTGTTGATTTTAAAAACTATCACTAAATTATATATTCTATAGTATTTAGTATCTGAATTTTCCGCCTGCTAATTTAACCCCAAGTAGAAGGAGATTGGAATAATGTTTAATAAATATTTCCATCAATATGAAATCGGAGAAACATGGGTGTCGAAAGGACGTACTATAACCGAAGCAGATCTAGTAATGTTTTCTGCATTTAGCGGTGACTGGTTTCCTCTCCATACTGATAAGGAGTATGCAGCAAATACACAATTTAAGCAAAGGATAGCCCACGGAATGCTTATACTATCGGCTGCAACCGGCTTATTTCAATTTGAACCAGGAATCGTCGTTGCATTTTATGGTTTGGAGAAAGTACGATTTACAAGCCCTACTTTTAT
This sequence comes from Peribacillus frigoritolerans, assembly GCF_040250305.1. Taxonomy (NCBI): domain Bacteria; kingdom Bacillati; phylum Bacillota; class Bacilli; order Caryophanales; family Bacillaceae; genus Peribacillus; species Peribacillus frigoritolerans. The sequence goes on from NZ_CP158190.1 coordinate 2,290,455, forward strand.
TGGGGACACGATACATGTAGAATTAAAAGTGATTGATCTTTTTGAAAAGGGCTATCAAGGTGTTGTAACAGTCATCCAAGAAATAAAAAAACAAAATGGAGAAACTGTAGCCATCGCCAATATGAAAATAATGGTCAATTCTGATGCCGATGTAAAAATATAATAATCACTTGATTTATTAGGCGACAAACGTAAATATTTGAGCAGATAAAACGTACTTATTACTAATATCAATATCAAATTAGCTTATGGGTATAAGAGAAAATTCTAAGTAAAAGGTATTATCCCAAACTATAGCACAGAAATTTAAACGGGCGGTAGGCTGAAGAAACGAAATAACAAGCTGCGTTTTTTACTTCATTTTTAGATGAAGGCAAGCCTGCACACTGGCTTGCCTTCTTTTATGAACTCAAGCCTCTTTAGTTTTTTAAGACATCTTTATCTTTTATAGGGTGTTGTTTCGATTTTGGTTGAAAAAAATTTCAAGTTCATCTTATATAGCAAGATTTTATATGAAATCCCTAACAATGTTTGTCATAATAGGAAAGTAGGAAGGGGGAACATCATGCTTCGATTATACGGGGCTTTAATCGGCCTTAGTTTGATATGGGGTTTATCGTTTGTTTTTATGAAGTGGCTGCTACCGCCTGCGGGCATTTGGGGGATTGTATTTCTCCGCTGTTTGGCGGGTGCTGTTGTTCTGCTTCCCATTTTATGGTGGAAGCGCAGGGAAATCAATTGGAAATTGCCGTGGAAAGCACTGGTCGTTGTCGGAATCTTCAATTGCGGATTAGCATGGGGATTAATACCTTTAAGTGAAACAGAGATTAACAGCAGCACGGCATCGATTCTAAATGCAACCACTCCGATCTGGACGGGGATCATCGGATTTATCATTTTTTCATACGTTCTAACCGCCCGACAATGGATGGGCATTCTAATTGGTTTCTTCGGAATTCTAGTATTGATGGATTTTCAAATCGGTCAGCTTTTCGGAAAGGAATTCATCGGGATTGGGACAATGCTGCTAGCATCCATCTGTTATGGTTTTGCCGGTCATTTTACGAAAAGATTTCTTTCCAGTACCAGCATATTGGTCATTACGACGTTTACGCTGCTCACGGGTGCCGTTATCGGTTTGATCGGGATGCTAATAACAGAGCCGATTAAGCCAGTGATGTTGATGCAACCGCTGACGATTTTCGCCATAATCGGTCTTGGGTGCTTTGGCTCTGGGGTCGGCCAGCTGATCTATTTCTACATCAATAAAAATGGCAGCCCTGAGTTAGCCGCATCTGTTACATATCTTATTCCTGCAACCGCTATGGTTTGGGGCTATGTCTTGCTTGGAGAAGAAATTAGTCCAAATGTAATTATTGGCCTGCTGATTATTTTCGCAGGAGTTTATCTATCTTCTAAGAAGTCAAAAGAAAATGATGGCACAAACTCTTCATCCGGAAAACAAAAGGAATTGCATCACGTAAAATAAGAAACCAAACGAAATAGCCCTCACGTAAAGATTTTGTTTTATCCTGGGGGCTTTCGTATTGAAACACCTTAATAGTTTTACTTAATTCTGATTTATTTTTGCCAAAGAAGTGATTGATTGTCTTTGCCGCTATTTATAGCTATAGACATTAACCCATATACAGAATGGTATTTACTTTAGGAAAATTGACATTGTGTTTTTTTGCCTGAAATTATTTTGATTTTGAGATATATTAATTTGAGATAATGTTGTTGACAGTGGATGGCATTCGTGATAAATTATCTTTAAGTTAAGATATATTAATTCGAGATAAAAAGAAAAGCATGTAAAACCTTATCAAACCCCTTTAATGAATAGCCACTCTTATTGAAGGAAAAATATAGGGGATTAATGAAAAAGCTGAACATCCAAAAAATGAATCGTTATAATGGGAGGAATAATTTATGAATGGATTAAAAGGTATACACCACGTAACGGCCATAACAAGTAGTGCAGAAAAGAATTATGAATTTTTCACAAATATATTAGGCATGCGTTTAGTCAAGAAAACAGTTAACCAAGATGATATCCAAACCTATCACCTGTTTTTTGCCGACGATGTTGGCGGTGCGGGTACTGACATGACATTCTTCGATTTTCCTGGTATTCCTAAAGGAGAGCATGGGACTAATGAGATTTCCAAAACATCCTTCCGTGTACCGACTGATGCGGCATTGGAGTATTGGGTTAAACGCTTTGACCGTTTAGAGGTAAAAAATACAGGAATCCAAGAACAGTTTGGCAAAAAGATCATTTCTTTTGTGGATTTTGATGATCAGCAATATCAATTGATTTCAGATGAAAATAATGAAGGGGTTGCAGCTGGAATCCCTTGGCAAAAAGGGCCTATTCCTCTGGAATACGCTATTACAGGATTAGGACCAATTTTCATTCGGATCGCCAATTTCGATTACTTTAAAGAAATGATGGAAAAAGTCCTATTATTCAAAGAAATAGACAAGGAAGGATCATTTCACCTATTTGAGGTAGGGGAAGGTGGGAATGGTGCTCAAGTTATCGTCGAGCATAATTCGATCCTCCCTCAGGCACGGCAGGGTTTTGGGACTGTTCACCATACAGCCTTCCGTGTTGAAGACCGTTCCGTTCTGGAAGAATGGATCAAACGAATGGAAAGCTTCCAATTTCATACGTCCGGTTATGTTGATCGTCACTTCTTTGAGTCGCTTTACGTAAGAGTGGCGCCGCAAATTTTATTCGAGTTTGCCACGGATGGTCCTGGATTTATGGGGGATGAGCCGTATGAAACGCTTGGGGAAAAATTATCTTTACCACCGTTCTTAGAATCAAAGAGGGAGCAAATCGAAAAGTTGGTCCGTCCCATTGATACAGTAAGAAGCACCAAAGAATTCATTAAAGAATAATTGACAATCTTTAGCGAATGATATGTTGGTTTATGCCCATACTAAAACAGGTAGAAAATAAAAAATGGAATAATCATTTGAAATAGAAAAAATGCTCTGGAGGAATGACTTATGACAAAAGATTTTTACACGGCCATTAAAGAGAGACGTTCATATTATGGGATCAATAAAGAGGTCGGAGTATCCGATGAGAAAATTAAAGAAATAGTTGAATTTGCGGTAAAACACACGCCATCGGCTTTTAATTCCCAATCTTCCCGCCTTGTTGTTTTAACAGGATCGGCCCATGATAAATTATGGGATATTACGACGCAGGCTTTAAGGAAAGCGGTTGGTGAGGGAGATTTCTCTGGCACTCAACAAAAAATGGATTCCTTCAAAGCTGGATATGGGTCAATATTATTCTTTGAAGATGAATCTGTTGTGAAATCACTTCAAGAACAATTTGCAACGTATGCCGATAATTTCCCTATCTGGTCACAACAAACATCAGGCATGCATCAATTAGTTGTTTGGACAGCACTTGAAGCAGAAGGATTGGGAGCAACTTTACAGCATTATAATCCTCTAATTGATGATGAAGTGAAAAAAGAATGGGATGTTCCAAGTAATTGGAAATTAATTGCACAAATGCCATTTGGAAATCCAACAGCTCAACCGGGTGATAAAGAATTCAAACCACTTGAGGATCGTATAAAATTTTATAAATAAAGTGGACTGATAAGAGCAACCTTGTAAAGAGCCAATTCTAATTGGCTCTTTTTTGTTTATTGCCCTGTGTGGAAAGTGACTATACCTTATGTAAAAGCTTTATAAGTAATAGTTCTGCTTGTTATTCAATTCTTTAAAAATGAGAGCTATTCCTTGGTCAAGTTTTTGTATATTTGTATTGGACACGTTTAATTTTAATATTTTGTCCTGGTGAAAGCCATCTATATAATTTTGACCCATCGTCTCTACCAGTACTTGTTGATTCTGTAAGTTATTGATGAGGTGAGTACTATTTAAACGACGAGGCAGTACGATATGTGCGTTCATACATATGGATGCTGGGCGAAAAAAGCCTAGGGTAGAGTGCTTTTCTAGAGCATCATATAGCAAGTTTGCACGCTCTAAATAGGAGAGACGCACCTTGTTTCTATGGCGTTCAAACATACCGCTTTTTATGTAGATTTCCAAGGCTGCTTGTGAAATCATGGAACTATCAATATCAGCTGTTCTTTTATATAGTTGGAAGCTGTCCGCTAATGGTTTAGGCAATACGGCAACACCTATGCGTAATCCTGGAAACATTATTTTAGAGAAGCTTTTTAAATAAATGACCATGTTATGGGTATCCCCGGAAAAAATAGGGTCTGCCTTCATATTTTCTTCGAAATCTGCTAAATAATCATCTTCTACAATATAGACACCATACTTTACTGCAAGTTTTAGTATCTCCTCTCTTTCCATTTTAGAGTAAGAAGTCCCTAACGGATTATGAAAACGAGGCATCGTATAAAAGAATTTAATTTTCTGATCACTAAATATCCGTTCTAATTCCCCTAAATCAATACCTTCTGCTGTTCGTTGGATTCCTAGCACGGAAATCTTGTACGCTTTCAATTGCTCCACAAATAGATGATAACTAGGCTGCTCAACAAGAATATCGGTACGTTCATTTGGAAAGGGGATGAACGTTAATAAGGAAAGTGCTTGCTGCACGCCAGAAGTGATGAAAATCTGTTCTTCTTTTGCGAAAACCTGATACTGCTCTAATTGTTTTTGTATCACTTTAATTAAAGAGGGCAGTCCTTTTGGAGTGCCATAGATAAACAATTCTTGCTGATAGGTATCGATGGCTTTGTTGATGCAATGTTGAAAGTCATTATACGGAAATTGATGCCAAGCGGGAGCGGAGGTAACAAAGTCGATGTCCGCTGTTGGTTCGCTTTTACCATCAAATTCTTTTTGGACGACATAATATCCACTTTTAGGAACCGCGTAGATTAAATGCCTCTTTTCCAATTCTTGCAGTGCTTTCAAGACTGTACTTTTACTACATTGATGTTGATCGCTTAATTGACGAATAGATGGGAGTTTAAAGCCCGCTTTGAGCCGTCCATTCTGGATGAGAGATTCAAATTCATTAAACAAGGCTATGTATTTTAGCATGAATACCTCCTAAAACTGTACCGTTACAGATGCTTCTTATTTGTATTGTATCGTAGTGGAACTTTTAATACGATACTAACAACCGGCCGGGTGTTGAAAAGGAGGAGTTACTAAATATGCCAGAAAATAAAAAAGCCTATTTTGCGGCGATACTATATGCCATTATTATTGGATTTTCATTTATCTTTACAAAAATATCATTAATGGAAGCTAGTCCGTTAGATACATTGGCACATCGATTTACGATGGCTTTTTTGATCGCCATAATTTTTAAGCTATATAGGAGGACATCAGTGAAAATAAGTGCAAAGGATACTTTGAAAATTCTTCCGTTGGTGTTCCTTTATCCAATTTTATTCTTTACATTTCAAGTGTTTGGCCTCTTGTATACCTCATCTTCAGAAGCGGGTATTATCCAAGCGACCATACCAATTTTTACGTTATTATCAGCTTCATTATTTTTGAAAGAATACGCTGGTAGAGGTCAGAAATTTTTTCTTTATTTATCTGTGATGGGGGTTATCTTTATCTTTGTCATGAATGACTTGCAAATTGCGGCTCACAGTTTGAAAGGAACGATCCTGATCTTATTATCCTCGATTGCTGCCGCTCTCTATAATGTGGTGGCGAGGAAGGTAACAAAGCAATATTCACTATTTACGTTAACTTATGTGATGACGTTCTTTGGTTTTGTGGCTTTTAATAGTATGGCCATCATCAACCATGTAATTAACCAATCTTTTAGTAGCTTTTTATTACCCTTCACAAGTAGTGCATTTCTCCTTTCAATCTTATATCTTGGTGCATTATCGTCACTGCTTACTGCTTTTTTATCAAACTATGCATTATCCATATTACCAGCATCTAAAATGAGCGTTTTTAGTAATTTAGCGACATTGATTACGATCATGGCAGGGGTGATTTTCTTACATGAATCCATTCATTATTATCACGTTATAGGTGCAATGATTATTCTTGCTGGGGTAATCGGCACGAACTATTTTGGTGGAAATCGGTCAAAACATATCCGTAAGAATGTTGCCGATCCATTGCTGAAAAGGGAGGTAAAGTGAATGAATAAATATTTGTTGCTACTCTTGATTAGTGGTATATGGGGATCTCAATTCTTCTTTATTGCATTAGTCATAGAAAATGTTGGGGTTATTACATTGTCAGCCATCAAAGCATGTATCGGCGGTATCTGTTTACTCTTCTTTGGTTTTTTTTTATCAAAAGAAGAGCGAAGAGTACCCAGGAGTTATTATAAATGGTATATAATCATTGCTTTTTTCGAGGTTGTACTGCCATTCGTGTTTATTGCACAAGGCCAGAAATCGGTGCCTAGCAGTATCGCAGCGGTGCTGATTGGAATGGTTCCCGTCTTTACCATCCTCTTTTTACTAGCATTTTTCAAAAGAAAAAGCACAAGGCCGGAGATTACAAGTATCCTATTCGGATTTGCAGGCATCGTCGTCCTTTCCTGGCCAACACAAGGAATCCAAGACCTTTCTAACAGTATTCAGGGGAACATCCTATTGATATTGGCTGCCATGAGTTTTGGATTATCATTGATTTTCATGGAGAAATTAAACGAGGGATCTTCCGTTATTCATATGAGAAATGTATTACTGATTGCCAGTGCATTGCTCATACCCATGTCCCTTTTGTTTGAGCAATCTTTCGAATTGGATTTAGCACGATCTCAATCAATCTACTTAGCGATTTTAGGCATTTTCCATGCAGGTGTTGTTTATGCCTTATTTAATAGGCTGATTCGGCAAGAAGGCGCATTATTTACTTCATATAGTAATTATATAGTGCCTGTCATCGGAATGATTTTAGGCTTTTTATTTTTACATGAAGCGTTGTCTATTCATCAGTTGATTGGAATGGGAATAGTTATGATGTCATTAGTTTTTTTAGACGGAAAAATAATAACCAAGTTGATAAGAAAGTAGTATTTTTATATGTGCTCTGGTCCGTTATCTTTAATTGTACTAATAAACGCAGTAATTTCAGAACTCGTATATTTAACGAAACCAAATTGAGAAAAGGGGAGCAGGTTTATTATATCTTTGTAAGATCTTTTTTGTTTTTGATCCGTAAATGATTTATATAGTAGAAGAAGCATCTGCTGAGGTTAATGCAGATGCTTCTTCTACTAAAAGGGGTAACGATTTATTGGCGCTAACCAGTAATAAATGCTTATATTTTTATTTTTTCTGCATTAGATAGTGAAGTATTTTTCTCAATCTTCATTATAATAAATCCACTCCAGGCAAACATTAAGGAGGCAATGTAAAAGATGCTGCCGATTGTTAAAAAGTCGACTAAATATCCGGTTGCAATCACCGCAGCCGCAGCACCGATGGATGTCCAAACATGGTAGTTTCCAATTTCCTCTCCCGCTGTTTTCTTCGTAACATATCTTGCCAGTACCGTTTTTTCAGTGTTTTTTTGCACTGCCCCAAGTACCCCCATAATGATTTGCAGGAGATAGACATGCCAAATTTCATATGCGAGGGGAAAGGCAAGAAGGATAAGTGCCATCCCCCATGAATAGATAAGGAGAAATGCTTTGTCACCGGCTTTGTCAGTGAATTTTCCGATTAAAGGATAACTAAGTGCTGCAGTCAATGAAAATATTCCATATGCCCACCCGAATTGCGAATAACTTGTACCTACATTTTTGATTAGCAAAATATAAAAAGGGAAAATCATGCTGGCAGCCATTCCAACAGTGCCTTGGTAAAAAACAAAACGTTTATAATTCATGGATGATACTCCTCATAGAAAAGATTCATGAAGCGATTATCAGGATCATATTTCTTTTTTAATCGAAAGAATTCCTCAGTACGCGGATACGCTTCAAATAATTGTGTCTGGGTTGGATACCCATAATAGGGCAAATAGTAGCTGCCGTTATGGTCAAGCGTCACATCAATCATATTACGGATGACCCTTCCCGTATTTTCCTTACTATCGTTATCTGTCCCTTGATTGATGAGCATTACAAGAGCGAACATATCATCCTTGGCATAGGACATGAGTGATTCATCATTATGTTCCACATAACGAATTGTAATATTTAATAAATTAAAATCTTTCTCATCAGATAAGGTATTTCTTAAATCATCGATATAATCAGCAAATTGATCAATCGGAATGAAGTATTCTTGGAGCACTTCAGTTTTGGTGGGGTTGTTGTAATCCATAAAGGCTGAGTCCGACCGCATCACATTATTCCTCGAAACCAAGTTGCCATCAATATTGGCCGTATAGGTTTTTTGAGTTTCCCAAAACCTTTTTTTACCCCAGTCATTAAAACGTGATAGGCCAAGAAAGAATTTAGGCACGGCAATGATCGTTTCCCGTTTGAGAGTATTGTAGTCAGATAGTTGTGTTTGGTCATTAGCCTTATAATAGTCCGTTACATACATTTCATCCAAATAGGAGCCAGGAGCAACAGATATTCTTGCAAGATGCATTTTAACATCATCGTTTTGGAGAACTTCTCTTTTAAAGTACGACGTATATTCATCATAATGGAGTGATTTAGTTTTAATTTTATAAAGTTCGTCATCGGTAAGGTGGAGTGTTACATCGAGTATTACGCCAAACAAACCATACCCGCCAATAACCGAAGAGAAGAGCTCAGAATTTTCTTCGCGGCTCACTGTTAGGATTTGTCCTTTTGCGTTAAGCAATCTAAAAGATTCCACGGTTTCTATCAAGGCATGATGACGGATATCGCGGCCATGGACATTAACGCTCAAAGACCCGCCGATGGTAAAAATGTTTTGAGATTGACTGACCTTCAGCGCAAGTCCATATGGGTTGATATATTCCTGGAGAGCAGCCCAGGTTGCTCCGCTTTGGACCGTGATGCGTTTTTCTTTAACATCAAAATCAAGTATTTTATCATAGTGCTTCATATCGAGCAGGACCCCATTTGGATATAATGTCTGTCCTCCTTGGCTATGCTGCATTCCGGCAATTGAAATGGGATCATCGTTTTTTTCGGCATCCAAAACGACCTTTTTGATTTCTTCTTCACTATCTTCCGCCTTAATCGTTTTCATTTTAACCGGCATCAGCCGGCTGATATCTTTGGCAATAGGGTGGTCAAGCTTGAAATTAAAAGCCTGCAGCGATAATCCAAATAATAGTGCATATAGGATGATAAATAAAAATCGTTTCATGATATCTGGCTTTCGACTCCTCATTTAATATGACTGACACTCAATAGAAAATAATGAAAAAGTTAATGGAGTTACCCTGACCATTCAGTGAGATTGGGGTTAATATTGAATTAATGTCAGATTCTTTGAAAATGAATCTTTTGATTTATGTATTAGTTCTTAGTTTTCAGCCCGTTAATGATTGTTTTGGTTAGCGGTATGGATAGTGATTCCAAGCTTTGTTCAGAGTTGTTTAATCCCCAATGATAGATGATTCCCATTAGGCTTTGGGTGATAAGTTGTGAAATTTCGTTAACTGATTGGTCAGTGCCAATGTCGTTTTGTTCTTTCGCCTCTTCAATTAATGAACGAATAATTAGGAAGAGTGAACGATTTGAATTTAAAAAGTAAGTATGTTCTTTCGAATCTAAAGCAGAACTGTAAATCACTTTCATTAAATCTTTGCCCATTTCTTCTTCCAGAAAACGCATCAATTTGCGTATGAAAATAAATAATTTCTCGGTAGCGTCCATATCGACTGGGAACGAACGGAAGACTTCACGATAGTAATCATCGACCTCTATGAATCTCACTAAAAAAATATCAGATTTCGCTGAAAAGTGTTGGTAAAATGACCCTTTTGATGTGCCGCTTTTTTTCACGATTTCGTCAACGGTAACTTTATCATAACCTTTTTCGCTAAATAGCTTTAAAGATATTTTTAATATTTTTTCACGAGTCTTTTCTCCCCTAAGCTGTTTCTTTCTAGGCTCGATCATAAAAAACCTCCAAATGATAATTGACAGAATATTCCTATATAGTTTAATATCAGACTACAGTCTAGTTAAATGATTGGTGGTCTATTTAATCTAACGTAGATCATCAATAATCACAACGCTTTCTTAATCGCATTTAGCATTTTTAGAAAGCGTTTACAAAGTTTTGAGATCAAGTATGGGGGAGGTTATTTCAGTTTAAATTAGGAGGTTTTTCAAGTAGATGAATTAGGAGGGGGTATCAGGATAAACTTAAAGACCTAGGAATGAACCATAGTATCGGGAAGCAGGAAAAGTGGTGTGCGTTAAAAGGATTATTTTTTGGGAAATAGTAGCAAGAAAAGGGAGGGAATTATCATGAATCATTCCAGTGGTGAGATAGAGAAAAGAACGATCAGTAAAACGATGAAACGGATTCTTCCATTTATCTTGCTCCTTTATATCATTGCTTACTTGGACAGGGTCAATTTAGGCTATGCTGCTTTACAAATGAATGCAGAGTTAGCCTTATCCGCTGAAGTTTTTGGATTGCTTTCCGGCATTTTTTTTATAGGCTATTTCTTCTTTGAAGTTCCCAGCAACATGATCATGCATAAAGTGGGAGCTCGGATATGGATTGCCCGCATAATGATTTCGTGGGGACTCGTGGTAATATTAACAGGTTTTGCGCAAACAACGATGCATTTATATATTCTCCGTTTTTTATTAGGTGTTGCCGAAGCTGGGTTTTTTCCTGGTATAATTTTGTATTTAACTTATTGGTTCAGGGCCCGCGAGAGAGGACGGGCAACAGCGGTCCTGCTTTTAGCCTTACCGATTGGCGGATTGATTGGTGCGCCTGTGTCGACGTGGATTCTTGACAATATTTCCTGGTTCGGTATGGCCGGCTGGAGGTGGATGTTCATCCTTGAAGGCATTCCGGCCATTATTATCGGTGTTGTTGTTGTTTTCTATTTAACTAATAGACCGACTAACGCTAAATGGTTATCTAAGGAAGAAAGTGATTGGTTAGAAGGGGAATTGAGTGCGGAAAGAAAAGTTAGCTCGAAAATAAATAAAGTCACAAAGCTTGCTATGCTGAAAGATGCGAAAATTTGGAAGCTGGCCCTATTTTATTTCGCGGGGTACACATCTATCTATGGATTGTCATTCTGGATGCCAACCATCATTAAATCTTTATCGGAAAATGCAACAACCAATTTAGAAATAGGCTGGTTAGCGATGATTCCATCGTTAGTCGGCATACCTGCCGTTATATTTGTGGGCTGGAATTCAGATCGGACCAATGCACATAAATCACATTTGCTCGTTTGCCTCATGATAGCAGTTGTCGGATTTATCGGGTGCGGCTTTTCAGATAGTGTTTTTATGATGGTGCTTATGTTAACGATTACATCTTTCGGTTTATACGGGTTCAGTGGATGTTTCTTTGCCTATATGACATTTTTCTTCACTGAGTCCACTGCACCAGTTGGAATAGCCATCGTCAATTCAATTGCGGCTTTAGGAGGTTTTGTAGGACCGATGATTCTCGGAACTGTTGCATTTACTCAAGGTATGTTTATTTTATCTGGATTACTTGTAATAGGAGTCATCACCCTATTATCATTAAAATTGACAGATGCTTCAGCGGAAAACGTCGTAAAAGAAGTTGAAGTAAATATTAATCGATTATAAAGGTTCTAAATGTATTGAAGATTAAAAGAAAAGAAACATCATTGGAAATCACAAAGTTCCTATGATGTTTCTTTTTGTAATTTCATATGGCTACTTCCCGAGCAGATAAAAATAACGGCTGAGCATGTCAAAAATTTAACCTTAATCGCAGGTTCTGCCCAATAAGACTTGTTTGTAGTTTTCGGCGGGATTAGAATGGAGATGAGATACAAGTCTTTTCAATTGCTGACTTCATATTTATTTTCATTACAGGAATATCAGCAGAAATGAGGTGATGATGTGGAAATTCATTTGGTGGCAAAAGATGAGATTGAGGCTCAAGGAATTCGTTGGATAGTCGAGTCCCACCTAACGGGAGTTAGACTGATCTTATGGAAAACGATTGAAGAATTTGAAAAGGGCATCCGCAATCAGCAACCGGAATTCGTTATTTTGGATATGGATATTTGGACGGATGAAAGTGAGGCGATGGGTGTTTCGTTAAAGCGAAGGGGAATTCGATGGTTAGGGATTTCATCTGAGCGAATTTTTCAGACGGCTTATCGAGCCTTACGTTTCCGTGCTGAAGATGTATTATTCCGTCCTTTTTCTTCGGCGGATTTGGTAAAACATATCCAACAATTGCGTTTTCAATTGAGAAATGGTCCAAATCTTCTCTCATCAAACACCATGGATGATGGGAATGCTCTGGATATTGGGTATCCTGATTTCTTCTTGACGGACCGGAGGCATGAAAGTCGAATAACCATGGTCGCTTTTTTGACACCTGATAACAAGACCCTTCCATTAGTTTATGATGAACTGCAACGATATTCTTTTACTGGGAAGAATCAAATCTTCGCTTTATCGGATTTTATTTTATGTGTCCAGGAAACAAAGGAAGTTGAAGTTTATAAGGAAGAGTACCAAGCGTTTCTTGCCCACTGGAAAGAAAGAATGGATGAGCCCCTTGCCATCATTATAAAAGCGGCATCTTCAGATGAGTCTTTAAAAAGGATGTATCAGCAAACACGTGAATTTACGAGACAAATCTTTTTCGATGGATATGATATCATTTTAGCCGAAAGTCAACAAACTTCGCATCAAGAGATGGATCCGTTCCTCACGCCTCTTGAACAAAGACTTTGGATAGAAATGCTCGAACGACGGGATGCGAAAGCCATCAGGAACTGGATTGAGCGTGAATTCCTTACCTTTGAACGACCATACCCCGACCCGGAAATCGTTCGTATCCGCCTTACAAGCGTACTTGCGCAGATTCGTAGGCATATGAAATCATACAACTTGCAAACTGCCTCTTTAGAAGCAATATACTATGATGTATTTCAGCAAATTGTACATAAACCCGTCATTCATCAAATAGTAAAAGAGCTGCATGCGTTCACGACCCATATGCTTCTGCAGGATCATGGACAATTACAGGAAGGTGCGCGCACAATTAGTGAAAAGGCAAGAGAGCTGATCGAGTCCAACTATTGGGACGCCCAGTGGAATCTAGCAAGTTGTGCAGAGACTCTGCGTATCAATAAAAGCACACTCAGCCGACGTTTTGCGGCTGAATCCGGCGAGTCTTTTCGAAATACGCTGCATCAAGTTCGAATTAGGGAAGCTAAACGTTTATTAAAGGAAACGGATTTATCATTGGAGGAAATCTCACAATTGGCCGGCTATTCACATCAAACTTATTTCAATGCAAAGTTCAAATTGCTTGAAGCTTGTACACCATCAGCATATCGGTCTGGATTATAAAAAAGGACGATTCAATAAATGAATCGTCCTTTTTTATTTATTTCATAACAATGTAATTAATGAAATTATTCATAAAAAAATAAAGATAACTACAAAAAGTGTAATTAAATTATAAAAATATCATTAAATTATAATGAATTATTCTGAATTTTTCTTATAGAATGAAAATATAACAAACCAAGGGGGAAAGTGAAAATGAATACGATTACAAACAAGGTTATACGTTATAGAGGTACTGATTTGCATACGAAAGGCTGGCAACAAGAGTCAGTGCTTAGAATGCTGATGAATAATTTGGATCCTGAAGTCGCTGAACGTCCTGAAGATTTGGTTGTATATGGAGGGATTGGGAAAGCAGCACGTAACTGGGAATGCTTTGATGCAATCGTCAAATCACTAAAAGAGCTTGAAAATGATGAAACTTTATTGGTCCAATCAGGGAAACCGGTGGCAATTTTTAAAACGCATACCGATGCACCCCGTGTCCTGATTGCCAATTCAAATATCGTCCCGGCGTATGCAAACTGGGAAACATTCCATGAACTTGATAAAAAGGGCTTGATGATGTATGGGCAAATGACGGCTGGCAGCTGGATATATATTGGCTCTCAAGGAATCGTACAGGGTACATACGAGACATTTGCCGAGCTTGCAAAACAACATTTCAATAACTCGTTAAAAGGCACCATCACTCTTACGGCAGGTCTAGGCGGCATGGGTGGGGCACAGCCACTGGCAGTTACGATGAACGGTGGGGTCTGTATCGGAATCGATGTTGATGAGACAAGAATTGACCGGAGGATCGAGACTCGTTATACCGATGTGAAAACGGATTCTTTGGATGAAGCCATTCGTTTAGCCAAAGAAGCTAAACTTGCAGGAAAAGCATTATCGATTGGTTTGATTGGGAATGCTTCAGATATTCTTCCGGAAATGATCGCAAGGAACTTCATTCCGGATGTCTTGACTGATCAGACTTCGGCCCATGATCCGCTAAATGGATATACACCTTCAGGTATGTCAATGGCGGAGGCGGCAGAATTACGAAATGCGAATCCAGAAGAGTATATTAAACTCTCTAAAGCTTCAATGGCGAAACATGTTAGCGCGATGCTTGAAATGATGGAAAAAGGAGCCGTGACGTTCGATTATGGCAATAACATCCGTCAAGTTGCGAAAGATGAAGGCGTAGAGAATGCTTTTGACTTCCCTGGCTTCGTTCCAGCGTATATCCGTCCACAATTTTGTGAAGGAAAAGGTCCATTCCGCTGGGTCGCTTTATCTGGTGATCCTGAAGACATTTATAAAACAGACCAAGCAATTTTACGCGAATTCGCGGATAATGAACATTTATGTAACTGGATTAGAATGGCTCAAGAAAAAATTCAGTTCCAAGGTCTGCCTTCCCGCATTTGCTGGCTTGGTTATGGGGAGCGCGCCCGTTTTGGTAAAATCCTTAATGATATGGTTGCCAGCGGTGAATTGAAAGCCCCGATAGTAATTGGACGTGACCATTTGGATTCAGGCTCTGTCGCTTCTCCAAATCGTGAAACGGAAGCCATGAAGGATGGATCGGATGTAGTGGCTGACTGGCCGATCTTAAATGCAATGGTGAATGCAGTGGGCGGCGCAACTTGGGTATCCGTACATCATGGCGGTGGCGTAGGAATGGGATACTCAATGCATGCTGGCGTGGTAATTTTGGCTGACGGCACCGAAGAAGCAGCAGCCAGGATTGAGCGAGTGCTGACAACGGACCCTGGGATGGGCGTAGTGCGTCATGTTGATGCAGGATATGAACTTGCAGAGGAAACAGCCCGTGAAAGAGGTATTAATATCCCGATGCTTGATAAAGGAATTGATAAACAATGACAAAGCCAATTTGGATAAAACATGCCGCTCAACTTGCTACCCTTACATCTGAAAGGAAAGGTCCGCGTTCCAAAGAGGCAATGTCGGAGCTTGGTTTGATAGAGGACGGAAGTATATGGATCGAATCTGGGTTGATTCAAGCTGTCGGTACAACCAAGGAATTGGAAAAACTCTATGCTGATAGAATGCATGAAGCTGAAGTTTTCGATGCTACTGGCCATTTGGTGACACCAGGCCTTGTTGATCCCCATACGCATGTTGTATATGGCGGAAGCCGTGAGCGTGAATTCGAAATGCGTCTAGAAGGTGCAACATATATGGACATCATGAACGCAGGTGGGGGCATTCATGCAACCACCCGCATGACAAGGGAAGCAAGTGAAGAAGAGTTGATGGAACAAACCAAGCGCCGCCTTGATTCGTTTCTCGCTCATGGCGTGACTACTGTAGAAGGTAAAAGCGGTTATGGAATGAATTTGGAAACCGAATTGAAGCAGTTGCGGGTGATGAAGAAGTTACAGGAAGAGCATCCGATTGATTTAGTTCCTACTTTTATGGGAGCCCATGCGGTTCCAAAGGATTATAAAGGTCGTGAGGATGAATTTGTCGATCATCTGATTAATGATATGCTTCCAATCGTCTCTGAAGAAAAGCTTGCTGAATTCAATGATGTGTTTTGTGAAAAAGGGGTTTTTACCCCTGAACAATCAGAGCGGATTTTAAAGGCGGGGAAAAAGTACGGCTTGATCCCTAAAATTCATGCTGATGAAATTGAGCCATACGGGGGAGCGGAACTAGCTGCCAAAATAGGGGCTATATCAGCTGAGCATTTATTAAAGGCTTCCGAAGAGGGAATTCAAGCCATGGCTAAGTCAGGAACAATTGCCTGCTTGCTTCCAGCCACAGCTTTGTATTTAAGAGAAGATGCGGCCCCAGGACGCCGAATGGTTGATGAAGGTGTAGCTGTTGCCATTTCGACCGATTGCAATCCCGGATCCTCGCCGACGACTTCCATGCCGCTTGTCATGAACCTGGCATGCATCTCGATGCGGCTGACCCCTGCTGAAGCGCTTACGGCGGCAACATACAATGCTGCTTGTGCAATCAACAGACAAGAAAAGGTAGGTTCACTTGAAGTGGGAAAACAAGCGGATGTCGTTTTATGGAATGTTGAAAACTATCAGGAATTGCAATATTTATTTGGGGTTAACCATGTTAAGACTGTATGGAAAAACGGTGTTCAAGTTGTGAATGATAAAGTGAAGTCTGATTCCAAAAGCCTTACGGGCCTTTAAAAATCAATATTCTCAATCAATGTCTACCCATTCCATCCGCTGAAAAATTCAGGGGATGGAATGGGCTTTTGGAAGTATACAACAAATGTAATGGTGCTGAATAGTAGGATGATGATCTATCATCCTACCCATTTTCAGCGTTAAACACTTTACTGCTTTACAGTGAAATTAAATGAAAGTGTTTTAAGGAATTCGTGGAAATGATTCTTCCATGTGGAGGGAATTTTATGTGGATAATCACTATCCATTCGAAAAATGGCATAAAAATGTTTGAGTTTACCACAGAAAAGGAAGCTAGGGAAAAATTCGAGGTAATGGAAGGCTGTAAAATACTTAGTGAAGTCATTTATTTCAATGATATACAATTGATCGAATCTTAAACTATATTTTCATATATTAAATAAAATTTAAAAGGTAGTATGATTTGATATAGTTTATAAAAAGAGTATTATTTCATAATATTCTTTGCTGAATTTTTTTATAGTATTAAGCTTAATCGATTCATTCAATTTCAGGGTCACTACTGAGTTTTACAGGAAGAGTGTTTTTTGAATCGATATATCTTATAAAGCAAAAAGTGGAGGGGATTCTTTGAACGTACAAAAATTCACTATTGACGATGCCCCATTTAATAGGTTTCATTTTCGAATTGCAGGACTTACATTCGGTTCCAGCTTTTGTGATGGCTATTCTTTAGGGATCATTGCGATGGCCCTGACAGTATTCGGGCCTCAAATGAATATGAATTCAATGTGGACAGGGCTGATCGGCAGCTCTGCTTTAATCGGTCTGTTTGCGGGATCTTTAATACTTGGAAGACTTTCTGACCGTGTAGGCAGACAGAAAATCTTTCTCGTAAACTTTTTACTTATCACGGTAGCTACTATTTTACAATTTTTTGTTAGCAGCCCAGAACAGCTTTTTATTTTACGGTTGCTGATTGGATTTGGACTTGGAGGAGATTACGCTGTCGGTACGACTTTGCTTGCCGAGTTTTCACCTAAAAAGTATCGCTCCTCTCTCCTCGCGTCTATAAACGTAGTATGGACGCTTGGATATGTAGCATCAAACTTTGTTGGTCATTACCTGGGACAAGCTGGTTCAGACTCATGGCGTTGGATGCTTGTCAGCGCTGCCATTCCGGCTATTGTGGTTTTAATCTTAAGAATAGGAACGCCTGAATCACCAAGATGGCTTGTCAGCATGGGGCGAGTCGAAGAAGCTCGCCAGATTGTAAAAAAACACCTTGGATCGAACGTTGAAATGGGAGAAACGACGACTGGCACAGAAAAACAAAAGACTCTGGGATTTCGTGGACTATTCAGTAAAAGGCTTCGTAAGCGTTTGGCTTTTGGCGGAATATTCAAATTAACTCTTGTTATTCCGTACTTTGCAATTTACACTTTCCTGCCTTCCATACTTAGTACAATGGGTTTTGAACAGAACTTTTTTGCCGATACAATGTTAAATCTATTCTTGCTTGTTGGGGCAATTGTTGGTCTTTGGCTGCTTGCAAAATTTTCTCGTAGAGGATTTACCATCGGGGCTTTCACGATCCTTACCGTTTCATTGTTTTCACTCAGCTTCTTGCACAATGGTTCTCAATTCTTAATGTTGTTAGCCTTCTTGATCTTTACTTTTTTCATGTCAGCAGCATCGAACCTTACATTAGTATACCCGGCAGAGCTTTTTCCAACTGAGATCCGTGGCTCGGGAATAGGCATGGTTACGGCAATTAGTCGGATTGGTTCTGCAATTGGAACATTTTTGCTGCCTGTTTCTTTAAGTTCATTTGGATTAAGTGCCTCAATGGCAGGAATGGCAGCCATTCTGCTGGTCGGCTTGATCGTATCGATCGCCTGGGCACCTGAAACGAAGAATCTTTCATTACATGAAGCAAGTGACCCTTTGCTAGAAGCGGAGAATTCTCCGAAGGGAACCGCTCTTCCCTTTACAGAAAATGAAAAAATAACATAAGATTGACTTCCAGCGAATAAATGAGAAGGACCAAAACATTTTTCTCCTTCTTGATCAGTCATACGAGAGGAGATGTATAAGGATGACAACTACCGATTGTTTACATCCTATGGATATTAAAGAGGTTGTAATAGGAGATGATGCCATCTCAATCGAAGAGGTAATTGCGGTTGCAAGATATGGTGCAAAAGTTACTTTCACTGAGGCATATTGTGAAAGGGTGGATAAATCACGAAGCTTAATAGACATGTTTTTAGATGATAATAGATTGATTTACGGTGTAACGACAGGTTTTGGCAGTAATATGACGGAGGTGATTTCTCCAAAGGACGCCGAAACCCTTCAACGGAATATTGTTCGTTCACATGCCGTTTCTGTTGGGGAAACTCTTGAAAAAGAAGTCGTAAGAGCCATTCAATTGATGATCCTCGTGAATTTAGGCCAAGGGTATTCAGGGGTCCGTTTACAAGTTTTAAAGCTTATCGCTTCACTGTTAAATCACGATATACTTCCCTATGTTCCAGGTGATGGGTCAGTGGGGTATCTTTCTCCTGAAGCTCACATGGCCTTAGTGGTGATTGGTGAGGGAAAGGCATGGTATCAGGATGAGCTCATACCTGGCAGGGAAGCTTTAGAGAAAGCTGGTTTAGCACCTGTTACGTTAGGTGCTAAAGAAGGATTGGCACTTATAAGCGGGACTACTTCCGTTACTGCGATGGCTGTCCTGGCTTTATACAATAGTATGCAAGCCGCGAAAACCGCCGACATTACGGGAGCTATGTCTTTAGAAGTGCTAAAAGGTACAATAAAAGCATTTGATCCCCGTTCTCACGCATTGAAAAAACATGAGGAACAGGCTAAGACAGCCAGAAATGTTACAAGGATTCTTGAAGGCAGCCAAATCATTGAAACTTACAAGGAACATAGATTACAAGATGCACTTAGCTTACGATGCATTCCACAAGTCCATGGAGCCGTAAAAAGAGTTTTGAAGGACGCTGCTGTTTCGATCGAGAATGAAATGAACTCTGTAAGTGACAATCCTCTGATTTTTCCGGAAGGGGAAGATGGAATTGCCCTGATGGCGGGAAATTTCGATGGTTCATTTGTTGGGATTTATACGGATGCGATTTCCATCGCGTTAGCAAACTTAGCAAAAATAACAGAACGCAGAATAGATCGGCTTGTAAACCATCACCTTAGTGAATTACCTAATTTCTTAGTGGTTAATCCAGGTTTAAATAGTGGCTACATGATTCCGCAATATACAGCCGCCGGACTATTGAATGAAATCAGGGTGCTCTCGCATCCAGCCACAATAGATAATATCCCTACCTGCGCAAATCAAGAAGACGTGATAAGTTTTGCCTATTTCGCTGCGAAGAAAGCCTATCGGATTTCGAAGAAACTTGAATATATTTTAGCCATTGAACTGATGACGGCAACCCAAGCAATGGATTTTCATCTGCCCTTGAAACCGTCACCGGTTACGGAGGGGGTATATCATTTAGTTCGGAGCGAAGTCCCGATGGTTGAAGAAGACCGCTTTTTCCATCCTGACATTGAAGCGATATATAGGCAAATTCATGAAGGGGAAATAGTGAAGTTCGTTGAAACGTCAATCGGGGAAATAGAGTTCTAAAACTATGTGGAAGCTGTTTTACTTTATTAAATAAGGTAAAATGGCTTCCTTTTTTTAAAATGAAGGATCATATTTAAAGGAGGAGGGATGAAAGATGCATTATGATGTAATTGTAATTGGAGCAGGAACTATGGGAATGTCTTCAGGTTATTATCTATCAAAAAATGGACAAAAAGTATTATTATTGGATTCCTTTGCTCCTCCTCATAATAAGGGCAGCCATCACGGGGAAACAAGAATTATTAGACATGCTTATGGTGAAGGCAGGGAGTATATTTCTTTGGCACTTAAATCCCAAGAGCTATGGGGTGAGTTGGAAAGAAATTCGGGGAAACAATTATTTCTTCCAACGGGGGTCCTGAATGCTGGTAGCGAAAATTCCACTTTCATTAAGCAAGTGATAGCGGGTTCAAACGAATATGGGTTACCTATGAAAATCTTGGATTACCATGAAATTCATGATAGATGGCCTGGGATAAGACTGCCGGAAGACTACATTGGATGCTATGAATCGACTTCGGGCGTATTGAAAAGTGAAGAGTGCTTAAGAGCGTATCAGCAACTTGCGAAATCTCATGGTGCCGACATCAGGGTAAACAGTGAAGTGAAGAAGATAGTTGTTCATGGGGATGGGGTCACGATTAAAACGGATGAACAGACATTCCACTCAGAATCTTTAGTGGTTGCAGTTGGGGCGTGGGCACCGAAAATATTGGCGATGTTAGATTTAAATCTGCCGCTGGAACCCATCAGAAAAACATTTGCCTGGTTTCATGCAAATGAAAGATTATATAATCATAATGATTTTCCGGCTTTTTCTTTTGATACTTCAGTTGGTACATACTATGGCTTTCCTAGTATAAATGGTTCTGGAATGAAAGTAGGGAGACATGATGGGGGAACCCGTATAAATCCTGATGGCTGTATTGAAGGTTTTGGTGAATTGGATGAAGATGAGGGAGATTTGGTGAAGTTTTTGCGGAAATATATGCCTGCTGATCAAAAATTGAAATATGGGAAAACTTGCATCTACACCATGACCCCTGATGAGCATTTTATAGTGGATAAACATCCTTATTATCCACACATTGCCATAGCGGCAGGTTTCTCTGGACATGGTTTTAAATTCAGCAGTGTCATGGGAGAAATATTGAGTGACTTGATTATCTCCGGAACTAGCAAGGAAGATATTTCATTGTTTTCTATTAATCGATTTAAAAATTCATTGTCATAATATACTCCTGATTTTAGTGCTGTAATCATTGCCGTTGCTTCCTTTCAAAGGAAACAACGGCTTTTTAGCATTAAACAGTAAATGTTAGGTTACCTAACAAAATATTGTCGAAATAATTAATATATGCTAGAATGAGAATATTCCGAAATATGAAACTCTAATTCCGAATTTCGGACCTAACACATTTGAGTGATTGAAAGAGTAACTACATATTTTTATTTACTGAAATTTCCGTTAATAAAGGAGAGGGTAGTATGAACACGGTTGATTTGAATTGTGATTTAGGAGAAAGTTTTGGCGCTTATAGGATTGGTAATGATCAAGAGATTTTGGATTATGTAACATCTGTCAATGTAGCTTGTGGATTCCACGCTGGTGATCCGACAGTCATGAGAAAAACGGTTCAGCTTGCTTTAGGGAAAGATGTCAAAATCGGAGCCCACCCAGGTTTACAGGATTTAATAGGATTTGGCAGACGCAATATGAATATTTCACCACAGGAAGCTTATGATATTGTCGTCTATCAAATTGGTGCATTGAATGGCTTTCTGCAATCCGAAGGCGGAAGTATGCAGCATGTGAAACCGCATGGGGCTTTATACAATATGGCCGCAAAGAACAAAGAGTTATCCATGGCCATTGCCGAAGCGGTATATAAAGTGAATCCTGAGCTTATCTTATTTGGTTTGTCAGGCAGTGAATTGATACGTGCCGGACAGGCTATCGGATTGCAAACCGGGAGTGAAGTATTTGCCGATCGAACCTACCAACATGATGGTTCATTGACTTCCCGATTGGAAAAGGACGCATTGATCGAAAACGATGATGATGCCGTTGCCCAAGTCATTCGCATGGTGAAGGAAGGGAAAGTACTGTCTCAGCAAGGCTCAGATGTGGCTTTAAAAGCAGATACCATTTGTATTCACGGGGACGGGGTACATGCTTTATCCTTTGCACGGCATGTTAAGGAATCATTACAATTATCTGAAATAACAGTCAAGTCCTTTACTTGAAAAAAATAAACAATCAGGAGGCAGATTCCATTGGAGCCATTCAAAAATACAACAGCACAGAAAAAGAATCCGACTAAGCCAAAAACGAACCGCACTTTATTGTTAGGTGCGGCATTCCTAATGGCAACTTCGGCAATAGGACCTGGCTTTTTAATGCAAACAACCGTCTATACCCAAAGTCTTGCGGCAAGTTTCGGTTTCGTTATTCTTATTTCGGTCATTCTTGATATATTTGCCCAAACAAATGTATGGCGCATTATTGCTGTATCCGAAAAACGCGGTCAGGAAATTGCAAACATGGTCCTTCCTGGGCTGGGTTATGTACTGGCAGCTCTGATCGTCATGGGCGGGCTGGCATTTAATATTGGAAATATAGCAGGAGCTGGATTAGGTCTTAATGCAATGACGGGAATATCTCCAACAGCCGGGGCGGCAATAAGTGCAGTCATCGCCGTACTGATTTTTGTAGTGAAAGAAGCAGGAAAAGCGATGGACCGTTTTACGCAAATCGCCGGATTTTTCATGATTTGTTTGATGATTTACGTTGCTTGGACAACCTCTCCTCCTGTAGGGGAAGCGGTAGTGAAGACCTTTGTGCCTGATAAAATCGACATTATCGCGATCGTTACATTAGTGGGTGGATCTGTAGGCGGCTATATTACTTTTGCGGGAGGCCATCGTCTATTGGATGCAGGCGTGAAGGGCGTTGACTCATTACCACAGGTCACGAAGAGCTCGGTAATGGGGATCCTGATAACGACGGTCATGCGTGTTGCGTTATTTCTAGCAGTACTGGGTGTTGTATCGAAAGGTTTACAAATTAATCCGGATAACCCTGCAGCATCCGTTTTTCAACTCGCTGCGGGTGATATAGGATATAAAATCTTCGGTATTGTCATGTGGGCAGCAGCTATCACATCGGTTGTAGGAGCTGCATATACTTCGGTTTCATTTATCAGAACTTTCAGCGAAAAGATAAATAATAAGGCTAACTGGATAATCATTGGCTTTATAGCCGTATCGACCATATGCTTTCTATTGATTGGTCAACCGGTTAAAGTACTGCTTGTAGTTGGGGCCATTAATGGACTCATCTTACCAATTGCTCTTGGAACATTGCTGATTGCCGCATATAGGAAAAACATCGTGGGTGATTATAAGCATCCTTTATGGTTAACGATTTCCGGTGTATTCGTGGTAGTCATCATGGCGTTAATGGGCGTATATACATTAATGAAACAACTGCCCGCACTTTTTTAATGATTAATCAATGTAAACCCAATTAATAAAGGTGGAAGTGGCGTGCCAGTTTGTGACTGGCTGCAGTTCTTAATAGGAGATGAATACTAATGATCGACCTTTCTCAAGCTACCCCGGCTAAGTTGCGTTCAATGATTCGAAACAACGAATTGATAAAACCGACCGCTGGCATGGCTAACGGTTATGCACAAGCGAACTTAGCCATCTTAAAAAAAGAGCATGCTTTTGATTTCTTATTGTTCTGTCAGCGTAACCCTAAATCCTGTCCATTGCTGGACGTTACGGAAATTGGTTCACCCATTCCCGCATTTGCAGCAAATACGGGGGATATACGCACCGATATTCCTAAATATAGGGTATATAAATATGGAGAATTAGTGGAAGAAGTAACGGATATCTCAAACTACTGGGAAGACGATATGGTTGGATTTTTAATCGGGTGCAGTTTTACATTCGAACACGCCTTATTGAATAATGATATATCGATTCGTCATATTGAAGAGGGATGCAATGTACCTATGTATAAAACCGATATCCCTTGTATTGAAGCAGGGATTTTTCATGGGAAAATGGTGGCTAGCATGAGGCCGATTCCACAAAAGGATGTTGTGAGGGCAACTCAAGTGACATCGCGGTTTCCTGCCGTTCATGGCGCTCCGATCCATATTGGTGACCCTGAAGCGATCGGTGTTTCCAGCATTCAGCAACCGGATTTTGGTGATCCAGTAACGATTCGTGAAGGGGAAGTCCCGGTCTTTTGGGCATGTGGTGTGACACCTCAATCCATTGCTATGGAGACTAAACCGGAGATCATGATCACGCATGCACCTGGATATATGTTCATAACGGACATTCGTGATGAAAAATTAGGAGTTTTATAACGTACAGAAAGAGATGATTCCTATGCCGGAAAAGCTTTTGAAAAAAACTGCATGTACACTTTCTCCATTGGGCGATTCCGCAATCGTGATAACATTCGGGAATGGAATGGAATACAGCGTTCACAAGAAAATAAAATTGTTAAAGGATTTGCTGGAGAATGAACCTTTTGCAGGGTTTATAGAATGTGTACCGGCTTATATCAATTTGACGGTTTTTTATAATCCACTCGTTATTTATAAGGATCAAAATAAAAGCAATGGTAGTGAAACCATTTCTCCCTTTGATGTGGTCCGTTCCATCTTGGAAATGAAATTACAGGATTTACAAGAAGATAAGAAACTCATACATCGAACGGTTACCATTCCCGTGTGCTATGGGAAGGAATATGGACCCGATTTGGAATATGTTGCCCGCTATAATGATTTGACCACTGATGAAGTCATTCATATTCATTCAACCGGGGAATATTTGGCTTATATGATCGGGTTCGCACCGGGTTTCCCGTTTCTTGGCGGACTGTCAGGGAACATCGCGACACCTAGGCGTTCCTCTCCCCGAATGACCATTCCGGCAGGGGCGGTAGGGATCGCCGGTAAGCAAACGGGTGTATATCCTATATCAACGCCTGGTGGATGGCAATTGATCGGACAAACGCCAACCAAACTATTTTTACCAAATGTAAATCCTCCAAGTCTATTACAAGCAGGGGACATTGTGAAGTTCCATCCGATTACGGATCAAGAATATAAAGAAATGATTACTAAGGAGGAGATACAGTGAGCCTGCGCGTAATCAAACCGGGAATATTGACCAGTATACAGGATCTTGGAAGAAAAGGATTCCAGCAACATGGGGTGATTGTAAGCGGGGCGATGGATGCACATTCGTTACGAATTGCCAATATGCTGGTTGGCAATGAAGAAGGAGAAGCGGCCTTGGAAATTACATTAATGGGGCCGACCATTAAAGTCGAGAAAAATTGCCTGATTTCGATAACGGGTGGAAACTTATCACCTACAATCGATAATCATGCTGTACCGATGTGGAGGCCCATTCTTGTGAAAAATGGATCGATGCTTCGATTTGCAGGGTGTAAATCAGGTTGCAGGGCTTACTTAACTGTAGCGGGAGGCTTTGCTATTCCTGAAGTCATGGCCAGTAAAAGCACATATCTAAGGGCTGGGATTGGCGGCTATATGGGGAGGGCATTAAAGGCTGACGATGTCTTGGAGTTTAATGAACCTTCGAAAAATCTTGGTGATCGGACGTTCAAAGGTTCATTTTCCTTCCCAAAGTGGTTTGTCAATGAGAAGGAGTTCATGCCAGGAGGAAAAGCTCTCATCCGGTTCATCGATGGAAGCCAATATGAATATTTCACAGATTACAGTAAAGATAGTTTTGTAGCGGGTGCCTTTAAAGTTTCCAATCAATCCGACCGCATGGGATATAGATTATCGGGCCCTACACTGAAATTAAAGGATAATGGGGAGTTATTATCTGAAGCGGTCACAAATGGGTCCGTTCAGGTTCCTCCTGATGGAAATCCAATCATTCTCCTTGCGGATAGCCAAACAACGGGGGGGTATCCTAAGATAGCTCAGGTGATTACGGCAGATTTACCAAGTATCGCTCAGGTTAAACCAGGGGAATCCATACAGTTCTCAAGGGTGAACTTAAAGGAAGCTGAGCGGCTTTTCCTTCAAAAAGAACGGCAATTGAAGGAATTGCAAGTTTCGATTTCCTTGGCCCTGAACAAATGGCTGGATATATAATTGCTTCGATAAAAAACGCAAACGATGAGAAAGTACTCTTAATGAGTGCTTTCAGGCTGTAGACAAACTCGATGGAAATCGAGTTTGTCTACATTTTTTTTTGCTTGTACAAATTTGACGTTGATTGGAACGTAGGGCACTCGCCTTCCGCGGGCGGTCCGGGAGCCTCCTCGGCGCACTTGCGCCTGTGGGGTCTCCCTAGGACTCGATATTCCCGCAGGAGTCTCGCACACCCGCTCCAATCAACTATGTTTAAAAAATTGGATAGAACTCCTTTTGCCTACAGTCTTTTTTGTTTTAAAAGGGAAGTTTAAAAGTGGTTCGGAATTTTTTAATTCCGCCCCCCTTTTGTCTGCAAACTGAAAGTACTCCTAAAGAGTGCTTTCTTTTTTGTTTCATTAAACAAAGTACATGATAAAGACGTTTCCTTTCTACCCTTTATCCAATGCTGTCTTTAAAAGATGGCTTTTTTTGCTGGACCCGTTTTGCAATTCGAAAGGGAGGAGAAGTTGAGATGCATTTTTTTCTCCAAAAAAATCTTGAAATATTGAAACCTAACATCCTCATGCGTACTTATTTACATTATTACATCATTCCCAATAAAGAAGTGAGGAAATCGGTATGATGAAATTCGAAGTAATCAACATTCTGGCATCTTAATTTTTGTTTATTTTCAAAAGTTAAGGGGATTTTTCCAATAGGATGGGGAAGTTCCCCGATATCGAACAATCAGGCAAGATCTTACAATAAAGGTATGGTAATTGTTTGTAATGAGGAGGAATAATAATGCAGGCAAAAGTCGCCGTAAATCAAAAAACAGGAAAATCGATTGATGATGCTTTTGCATCACATTTTGCCAAGTCTATGTTTCTAGCAGTTTGCGGACTTGTATTCTTATCGTTTATAGGTACGAGAATGTTTACACATGTGGATTTAAACCTTTATGGCTATATGGTGGGGACGTTTATTTTTATTGGGGGTTTCTTTTACAGATTTATCGCATGGGGAGAAAGGCCGCCAACAAAGGTTTTTATAAAAAAAGGAATCAAAATTCTCTTAAGAAGATCAACGCCCAAAACAACAGTTGAACATTTAGCAACATACAATTTCATCTGGAACAGGGGGATTTACCGATGGACTCAGCACGTTCTAATGGGCTGGGGCTGCATACTTTCCTGCTTCGTGACCTTTCCTCTAGTATTTGGATGGATGTACTTCACAATGGACGACAACGGTTACTACAACATCATCGCTATGGGGATCCAGGTAATGACAGTGCCAGCTGATGGGCTTATTGCGACGTTATCATATAACGCACTGAACATTACAGCAGTGATGGTCATTTCCGGTGTATGCATGGCCCTTTATCGCCGTTTGAAAAATATGCAGGCAAGGGCAGAGCAACAATTCATGTATGACTTCCTTCCATTATTCATGCTGTTATTGGTCAGCGGTACAGGACTGGGACTAACCTTCATGAACATTTTTATGCATGGTGCAGGACAGCCAGCCATGTCCCTGATACACCAATGGTCAGTCATCATTACATTGATTTATCTTCCGTTCGGAAAACTTGCGCACATACCTTTCCGCCCATTGAGTGTATTTGCAAGAAACTACAGAGAGCATTATGCGGAACAATCCATGAAAGGATGCAAAGTATGCGGTAATGAGTTTGTTTCAACAGAACAATCAAAAGATGTCATAGAGGTTCTCGGCAGGAATGATATAGAATTTCAAGCGAAAGAAGGCCACCATCTCGCTGAAATGTGCCTACCTTGTCGAAGAAAATACAGGATTGCCCAATTTTCCGGGTTCCCCATCCATGATGTAAAAGTTAAGGAGGCAAACCAGGATGCAAAAGGATAAGTTTTTTAAAGCAGAAAGTAATGTGATACACCCGAATGAAACATTGGTCAAAACCCATTGTGCTTATTGCGGAATGCAGTGCGGAATGAATTTAAGGGTAAATGTTGCGACGAATAAAATCATTGGGGTTGAACCCCGTTATGACTGGCCTGTAACCGTTGGGAAAATGTGTCCAAAAGGGGTTACAGCTTACCAGCAGACGAATCATGATGATCGTATTTTAAAACCGCTTATTCGTGATGATGCATCATTAAAGGGAACAAAGGAAGGTTTCCGTGAAGCAAGCTGGAATGAGGCGTATGATTTAATCGCAAATAAGTTCAGGGAACTTCAAGGTAAATATGGAAAAGATTCATTATCCGTTTTCAGCGGGGTATCAATGACAAATGAAAAATGCTATTTAACAGGGAAATTTGCACGTGTTGCTCTTGGAACTCGCTACATTGATTATAATGGCCGATTTTGCATGTCGAGTGCAGCCGGGGGATTCCTTCGTTCTTTTGGAGTTGATAGAGGTTCAACATTACCCTGGACTGATATTCATGAAACGGATTGCTTATTTATTGCAGGTAGCAACACAGCAGAATGTCATCCGACTTCTATGTTCCGAGTCTGGAACGTTCAAGAAAGAGGAGGATACATTATCGTGGCAGATCCCCGTGAAACTCCTATTGCGAGAAGAGCAGATGTGCACCTTGACCTGAAACCGGGAACCGATCTTGCCCTTGCTAATGGAATCTTAAATTTATTAATTCAAAATGGTTATGCGGATGAAGGGTTTATTAATAATCATACAAACGGGTTTGAAGAAACAAAAGAGCTTGTACGAGAATTTACACCGGAATATACGAGTGAGCTTACAGGTGTGGCACCGGAAAAAATTATTCGCGCAGCAGAGATTTATGGGAAATCACCGAATGCAGTTGTGATGTTTGCACGTGGAATCGAACAGCAGCAAAAGGGTGTTGACAATGTATCTGGATATACAAACTTGGCGCTTGTGACAGGTAAAATCGGACGGCCCAAGTCTGGTGTAGCGACATTCACTGGTCAAGGAAACGGACAAGGGGGACGGGAGCATGGCCAGAAAGCCGATTTATTGCCAGGATACCGTAAAATTACAAACCCTGAACATGTAGCAGAAGTTTGTAAAGTATGGAAAATCACTCCGGAAGAAATGCCCCAGCCGGGTGTTTCTGCATATGAAATGTTTGAATTGATGGAACAAAAAACGATTCGCGGATTGTATCTGCTATGTTCTAATCCTGCAGTATCTGCGCCGAATCTGAATTTCGTCAGAAGTGCGATGAAAAATCTTGATTTTATGTTGTGTTCGGATTTCTATCTTTCTGAATCAGCAGAGTTCGCGGATGTGATCCTGCCATCTGTAACGTGGTCAGAAGATGAAGGAACAGTTACAAACCTTGAAGGAAGAATTATTAAGATAAATAAGGCACAAGAACCAATCGGTGAATCTAAGCCCGATTGGCAAATACAAGTAGAACTTGCAGAACGTCTTGGAAGAGGAAAATACTTTTCCCATTTGAAAACAGCAAAAGATATAGCTGATGAATTCAGACTGGCTAGTAAAGGAGGATATGCCGATTATTATGGTGCTTCATGGGATAAAATCGACAAACAGGACGGAGTATTTTGGCCTTGTAAGGATGAAAATGATATGGGAACGCCGCATATGTTCCTGGATAAGAAATTCTATCACGCAGACGGCAAAGCGAAAATTTGTGCGCTTCCTTACCGTCCCCCTGCTGAGGAGCCAGATGAAAAATATCCACTTCGTTTAACAACCGGGCGTGTCGTTTACCACTACTTATCTGGAAACCAGACGAGAAGAATCCAGTTCCTGCGTGATATGTGCCCGGAGCCATACGTCGAAGTACATCCGGAAACGGCAAAAAAATACAATATGGATCATGAGGATAACGTCCGCCTGTACACCCGAAGAGGCGAGGCAATCTATAAAGTGAAAATTACAGAAGCAATTCGTGAGGACACTGTATTTGTTCCATACCACTTTGGGCACGAGCAATCTATCAACCTATTAACCATCGCAGCACTTGACCCAATGTCCCGTATGCCGGAGTTTAAGGTCTGTGCGGCTCAATTGGAAAAAGTCGAAATAAAGAAGGTGCAATAAATGAAAAAGAGGCTCTACTTAGAACTTGAAAACTGCATAGGATGCCGGTCATGCCTTGCTGCTTGTACACAATGCGGAGGGCATGAAGAGCGGAACAGGAACTACGTTTATGATGTAAACCCTCTGGTCAATCGGCAGACGATGCCTCTTATGTGCCTCCATTGTGTGAATCCGGCCTGTGCAAGAAGCTGTCCTGCCCAGGCAATCCAAATACATGAGACAGGGGCCGTCTTATCAGCTCTCGTTGAAAAATGTATTGGCTGCCAAAACTGTACGATTGCTTGTCCATATGGCATACCAAAATTTGACACTGAACAAAACTTAATGTACAAATGCGATTTATGTATCGACCGGACAAAAAACGGTATCCCGCCAATGTGTGCAAGTGTTTGTCCATCCAATACACTTCAGTGGCTCACCGATGAGGAAATTGGAAATAGAAAAAAACAATTTAATCTAGATAATGGAAAATGGGTGACTAGCCTGCCTTATCTTGAAAGTGAAACGAACGTTAAGGTAAATCTGCCTGGTATTTTACAGGGAATTGAAAAGCTATTTTAGGAGGGATTTATATGCCGTCGGATAAAAATAATAAAATCCCCTTTAATGAAGATAATTACACCCATAATATTGAACGGGATAATGAAAGAAAGCTCGACAGACGAGGGTTCATGAAAACATTAGTGGGAGCTGCAGGAGTATTCGCGATTTCC
This sequence comes from Peribacillus frigoritolerans, assembly GCF_040250305.1. Lineage (NCBI taxonomy): Bacteria > Bacillati > Bacillota > Bacilli > Caryophanales > Bacillaceae > Peribacillus > Peribacillus frigoritolerans. Next base: position 2,321,586 of record NZ_CP158190.1, read on the forward strand.
TCCCTTCCTTGGGGAGCGATTGCGGCTAAAGAATTGATGGGACTTGGGGAAAAGGAGTATCCTCACAAAAAAATTACCGATGTAAGCGGACTTGCAATTGGTGACGCAGTGGAGTTTAAATTTCCAGGGGATCATGATGATGCCATTTTGATCAGATTGTCTGAAACGAAATATGTAGCATATCAAAATGCATGCACACATCTTCGTTGCCCGGTATTTTGGGTGAAAGAAGAAGGTGAAATGATCTGTCCTTGCCATCATGGGAAATTTGATGTTGAAACAGGTGCTCCAACTGCCGGACCGCCAAGGAGGCCCCTGCCTGAAATTCAAGTGAAAGTTGAAAATGGCGCAGTATACGCTGTAAGGGTGAAGCGTTATGAAGTTTAAGTACATCGGTGTCGCGTTGCTTTGTGCCTTCTTGATGATGAATATAGTATTTACCCAATTTATGGTTCACCAATTTTATTATGAAAATTATATAAATGTACTAATATTTGGTGGATTGAACATTGTTGTGTTTCCCTTAGCGTTTTTTACATATAAAAAAACCAAATACGAAAAGGCGTGAATCAAATGAACAGTGAAACATACTTTGATTTTTGTTTTGTAAAAGAAGCATCTGGAAATTTTGCTGCTGAAATCGATAAGCTCCTTTCAGGCCTTTTTAAAGATGTCCGTCTTAACTGGTATTTAGATGAAAAGTCAATAGATGGGGCCGATATTGTAGTTGCCGAAGTAAAGGGAATGAGCAATTGGGAGTCTGTAGTGGAAACAATTGAATTTATCGAGAATCATGCAGAAGATACATTCTGGGAATATTTGCAGGGTTTTCAAATGAATGTTTACACGGCAAAGAGAGGATGCAATACCTGTGGAACACATTAAAATAGAAGATATACAACCATTAATATTGGAAAAAGCAAGTGTAGCCATCTTAGATGATGATGGCCAGGGTAAAGCTCCTTTCGTTTCTAAAACGATTGTTAAGGTGAAGCTTTGTCCTGACATGACACATCTGCGTATTTACTTTGATGACATAAATTTTTTCGCTGTCCCGTTGATATCCAATGTGACTAAAAATGAAAATGAGTGGTCAGCTTTTGACGAAAATGCGAGATTACAATATGTAATTAGAAGAGAGAGTGGTCAGGATGTTTAGAAAAATTCAGCTTCCATTACAAACCTTAAACCTCGTTGTAGGATTTATGGTGTGGGTATTAATTTCGTCCCTGCTGCCTTTTATTAAAGAAGATATCGCAATACAGGATGGTCAGCTTGCACTGGTAACAGCTGTTCCTGTTATTTTAGGATCTATTCTTCGCATTCCCCTTGGCTTTTACGCCAATCAGTTCGGGGCCAGGAAAATTTTCCTGATTAGCTTTATATCGCTGTTATTCCCTGTTTATTATATCAGTATTGCGGATTCTCTTGCTGATTTGTTGATTGGAGGGCTATTTCTTGGTATTGGGGGAGCTGTATTCTCTGTTGGAGTAACCTCTTTACCGAAGTACTACCCTAAGGAACGCCATGGCTTTATAAACGGAATTTACGGTGCAGGAAACCTCGGAACGGCTATATCAGCATTTGCAGCACCTGTTGTAGCTACGAAGTTTGGCTGGTCAACAACCGTACAGCTTTATCTTGTGATTTTGGCGGTATTTATCGCAGGTAACTTCCTATTAGGGGATAAAAAGGAACTGAGAGTAAAGACACCGCTTTTAGAACAAATTAAGGGTGTCTACAAAAATGAAAAACTATGGCTGCTAAGCTTATTTTACTTTATAACATTCGGTTCTTTTGTTGCATTTACTATTTATCTGCCAAACTTTCTTGTAGCGAACTTTGGATTGGATAAAGTTGATGCAGGTGTAAGGACAGCAGGCTTTATTGTTCTTGCCACTCTTATGAGACCTATTGGCGGGTGGCTTGCCGACCGCTTCCATTCTCTTATTCTGCTCATGTTTGTTTTTGGAATTTATACGATTTCAGCAATGATCCTATCCTTTGCTCCATCAATTGGCTGGTACACATTTGGCTGTTTAAGTATTGCTCTCTGTGCTGGAATGGGAAATGGTGTTATTTTTAAACTGGTGCCGATGTATTTCCAAAAGCAGGCCGGTATTGTGAATGGAATTGTGTCCGCAATGGGAGGTTTGGGAGGATTTTTCCCGCCGTTAATTCTATCCTTGTTATTCAATATCACAGGACATTATGCAATCGGGTTCATGGCATTGTCAGAAGTTGCCCTTGCAAGTTTGATTTTAGTAGTCTGGATGTATTTCCAAGGTAAAATGGGCCTTGCCAAAGAAGTGATTGACAATACAATAGAAGGCATTTTGATCACCGATACCAATGGTAAAATCATTTCAGTAAACCCTTCGTTTACAAGGATTACTGGCTATCAGGAAAATGAAGTAATTGGAAAGAATCCTAGTATACTTAAGTCAGGTAAACAGCCTCAAACTTTTTATGAGGATATGTGGAAATCTATTGAAAAAAATGGTTTCTGGCAAGGTGAAATCTTGAATAGCCGAAAGGATGGACAGCAATATCTACAATGGCTGACAATTAGTGCAATAAAGAATGATGCTGGGGATGTTGTTCAATATGCCGGAATGTTTAGTGACATTTCAAGTCATAGAGTGAAGAAAGCATAAAATGAACTGCGCGCATGAAATTATTGGATTTGAAGGCTGAATGTAGTTTTCAAGAACAAGAAGTTCTAATGCTAGGTCTCTGGTGGGAAAGAAGGTATACGTCAGTGTTCTCACCACTCTGCCGAAAGTGTAATCGGGAGAGCATGTCGCATTTTGAATGGCCAATAATCAGCGACTATTGAAGAAGGAGGGTGGGAATGAATACTCAGCCACTTAAAAACAACATCAGTTCTTATATCATACAAACACATGAAGAAGAGATTAAAAGAATTGCCATGGAGCTTCATGAAGGTGTGGGGCAGTCCCTTTCCAGTCTCTTTTCCGGAATGCAGCTCATTGAAACGGCAATCGAACAGCCTGCCATGAAAATCTATGCGGGTGATATGAAACAGCTATTGGAGAAGGCAATACAAGAAATCAGGCTTTTGGCTGTAGAATTGCATCCTCCTACCCTTACGACTTTTGGGCTTATTTCAGCTATAAAAAGCTACATAAAAATATATACTTCAACCTATGGAATTGAGGTTGAGATGGAGAATCTGGGAATTGAATCGCAAATCTCTGATAGAGACAGCATTACACTTTTCAGGGTCTGCCAAGAAGCATTGGTGAATATAGCAAGGTATGCTGATACAACAAAAGCAAGTATAATATTCAAATGGGAAAAAAGCTTGTTATTAATTATGATAAAAGATTCAGGGAAAGGGTTTGAGGTTGAAGCCGCCATGAATAAGTTGAGCGGGATTGCTGCCATGTGTGAAAGAATGCATTTGATTGGCGGGAATTGTACCATTTTTTCAAAAATAGATGATGGGACTTCTATAGAGATTTCTCTGCCATTATATTAAAATGCTAAACAGGGGTTTGCGAATTGTGCAATCCCCCTTGTTGTTTCATATAACGATACAAACACGAACAAAGCTAGGGGGAGCTGCTTTGATAAAAATTTTGCTTTGCGATGATCACGCCGTTGTAAGAATGGGCTTAAAGATGCTATTAAACAATCATGCTGATATGGAAGTCATAGGGGAAGCTTCAGAAGGGAACGAAGGAATAGAACGAGCACTAGAGCTTCAGCCTAATGTGGTAGTCATGGATTTAAGCATGCCTCATGGGAAAGATGGCTTATCGGCTACTTCCGAACTGAAAAAACTAATGCCTGAGGTAGCCATATTAATACTTACCATGCATGATGATGATGAATATTTGTTCAGAACTATTCAAGCCGGGGCTTCAGGATGTATTTTAAAAAGTGCACCCCATGAAGAATTATTGGTAGCCATCCGATCATTATCGAACGGAAATGCTTACCTTCATCCATCTGCTACAAAAAGGGTAATGGAAGAATATTTAGGCAGTGTGAAGCAGGGAACCGCTGATTCTATCAATCTGTTGTCTGACCGTGAAAAAGAGGTACTTACGTTGATTGCGAAAGGGTTTTCCAATAAAGAAATTGCCGGACAGCTTGTCATAAGCGTGAAAACGGTTGAAAGCCATAAAGGAAACCTAATGGAAAAGCTCAAGATGAAAACAAGGCATGAACTTGTTGCATTCGCTTTAAAAAAGGGGTTATTAGGGTATGGAATTTAACGGGGACAGTAAATCGAAAGAGGATCAACCATTTAAAAAAGCGTGTGAACATGTATTAGAAGAAATGAATGGTGATTTTGTAGGCCTTGCCTTACAAAACAGAAATGGTCCTGACATAAGCTGGCATTATGCCGCCGGAAACAGAAATGATAAGTACAAAAGGATAACTGTTCGATATGGAAAAGGAATAGCAGGTAGGGTCATATCAACGGGGACGCCGATGAAAATTGAGGGTTTCCCCAATAATATCCACGGCAAAGCTTTAGATTATCCCATTATGCTTGCGGAAAATCTCAGTTGCGCCTTCGCAGTTCCGATTCAATTTAAAGGTGTTCCCAAGGGGGTATTATTAGTAGGTAAACGAACAGCTCAGCCTATTTCTGAAAGCGACCAGCATAAGATCCTTGATGCAGCGAATAAACTGGAAAAGGAATTGAACAGCTCTATTTAACAGGGCAACAAGGAGGATTATGTATGGACTTGAATAAACATTTGGAAATGGAAAAAGGGGTTACGCCTGGATCTAGCGATGCGACAATCCTTGTCAATGAATCTGGAGTCATCTCTTTTGCGAATCAACAGGTATATGAAAACTTTGGTTATGATCATCATGAATTGAACGGGGAAAAGCTTCTGAATCTTATACCAGGGGCAAACCTGCAGCACAGCGGGGAAGGGGAGATTATCCACCAGTTGGGGATCCACCGGGATGGTCATGCTTTTTCGCTTTTTTTCAGGGTGAACTCCTTTCAGCTTGCGAAAGAGCTTTATTACTTAATTGTAGCCCATAAAGTGAAAGATCAATCACGGATTAACCAGCAGCAATCCTATCCGATAAATGAACTGGTTGATTTAATTTACGCACTTGATGAATCAACGATTGTTGCATTTACGGATGAAAAGGGCAAGATAATAAACTTTAATAAGAAATTTTGTGAGGTATCCAAATATTCAGCAACAGAGCTTATCGGGAAGGATCACCGAATTATTAATTCAGGTTATCATTCAAAGGAATTTATGCAAGAGCTTTGGCGAACAATTTCATCAGGAAGTGTTTGGCGGGGTGAAATCAAGAACAAAGCGAAGGATGGAACTTATTATTGGGTGGATACCACAATTGTCCCTTTCTTAAATGAAAAAGGGAACCCTTATAAATACCTGGCAATTCGGAAGGAAATTACCGAATATAAACGAGTTTTAGAGGAATTAGGGAAGTTTGTAAATAAAATGGCCGATTTCCAATTTGCTTTGGATGCTTCCTCAATTGTAGCAATAACCGATCAACGAGGGACGATCAAATATGTCAATGATCAATTTTGCCGGATTTCAAAGTTTTCAAAAGAAGAGCTGATCGGACAGGATCATCGAATTATTAACTCGGGATTTCATTCGAAAGAGTTTTTCGACAATCTTTGGAAAACAATATCATCAGGGGAAGTATGGAAAGGCGAGATTAAAAATAAGGCCAAGGATAATACTTATTATTGGGTGGATACGACAATCGTTCCATTTCTTGATGAGTTCCAGAAACCTTACCAATATTTAGCGATTCGATATGAAGTAACCCAGCGTAAGCTTGCGGAAGAAGAGATTCAGAAAATGACCGGGAAAATCATTGATGTGCAGGAAGAAGAAAGAAAACGCATTTCCAGAGAGCTTCATGATGATATCGGACAAAACTTATACAGCCACCTCATAACGATTAACAGACTGCAGACAGAAATGGATCATCCCCTGTTAGATCAGATGCAAGATGAAGCGACCGAAATTATCGAAGCACTCCGGCATCTATCCTGGGAATTAAGGCCATCTGTACTTGATGATCTTGGACTGTTCCCTGCCATTCGCTCTTTATTGGGGCAATTTTCAGAGCATCATCATATCAAGGTCCATTTTGAATGCTATTTGAATTGCCGTCTGAATACAAACAAAGAAATTACCATTTACCGTATTATTCAAGAGGCATTAACAAATATTAGGAAATATGCTCAAACCGAAGAAGCTACAGTGACGATCCAGGAAATAGAGGAAGTAGTTCGTGTAGAAATAGAAGATAAAGGAAAGGGCTTTGATTTAGAAAAAGTTACCCGTGGAGTAGGCTTATTCAGTATGGAGGAAAGAGCCAGAGTTTGCGGCGGAAACCTTATCCTTCATTCTCGTGAAGGGAAAGGGACAAAAGTAATATTGAAAATGCCTTTGTAGTGGATGGATTTTCGTAATGATCAAGTAACTTAATCCGCTAAACGCTTCAGCATATCCCATCAATATTCGTTCTATGGGCTTGCGGGATGATAAAATGATACGATCAAATTGAAAATAATGCCGGAAAATCAAATGAGAATACAGTCAGAGCATTCCCGAAATCACAATGAATACGGTTATTTTCATTACATCCTTTCTTCCATGTTTTATAATAGAATGATAGTTAAGGAAAACATGTATCATGAAAGGAGACATTGTATGCAGGCACATAACAAAACGGTCGTGAAATCCATGCAAATCCTAACCCTTTTCATAAATCATCCAAAACTGACCTTTAATGAAATGATGGAACTTTCCAATTTGCCGAAAACGTCGTTACACCGTATGGTGGGATCATTGGAAGAAATGGGGTTTTTAACAAAGGACGATGATGGCCACTATTCACTTGGACTTATATTCCTGCAGTTTGGTCAACTGGTTGGGGAGCGTTTGGATATCAGGTCAATCGCCTATCCCATCATGAAAGACCTGCGGGATGATGCTGAAGAAGCAGTGAATTTAATTGTGAGGGATAAGGATGAAGCGATGTATATTGAAAAGGTGGACACCCTGCACCCTGTTCGACTTTATACATCCATTGGAAGGCGTTCGCCATTGTATGCTGGAGATTCTCGAATCATCCTAGCGTATTTGCCGGAAGAAGAGCGTGAAAATTATTTGGGAAGCATTCAATTAAAACCAATCGCCATTGGAACGATAACGGATAAAACTGAACTCCGTCACGCTTTGGATGAAGCGAAAATGAATGGTTACACGATAACTTCATCAGAACTTGAGGATTATACAAAAGCGGTGAGTGCACCGATACTCAATGGTAAAGGTGAAATAGTAGCTGGTATTAGTGTGGCTGGGATTGAAGCAAGATTTCAGGAAGATCGCTTGCCTGAATTGATTGACAAAGTAATGAAAGCTGCCAAAGCCATTTCCGTGAAACTTGGTTCTCAAACACATTAATGAAAATAGTAAAATCATGTCATTTTCGGAATATATTTTTCTGAAATAAGATAACTTACATAAAATGGTCGATTCCTACATACTACATATAGGAAGTAAAGCCACCGCTTATGGTGGTTTTTTGTCATGCTGGCATGCTCAGCTGAACCAAAACGAAAAGGTGAACCATTCGGGGTTCACCTTTTCCAATATCGTAAGACTTTATCGCAAGATTGTTGGTTAGCCGTTACAAACGCACAAAGTCTGTTTGATTTATATTTCTAGGCACCCCGATGTCAGCCATTGTAAGTAAACCTGGTTTACGGAGCGCATCAATTTGCTTAGCGGTATTGATAATCATTGCTGCGGTGGCGGTATCTCCAAAAATGCCGTTTGGAACAATTAACCTTTGGGTTTCGTTACCCTCAATAACGATTTCATCTTCCTGTTTAATACCTGCAGACATCGTTAAATCCAAGGAAATTTCCTTTCCGTCCACCGTCTTGCCAGTGGAAATTTGATGAAGCCCATTAACATCCCCTGGTTTTAAGACAGTTAGCGGAACTGTCATTTCTTCGCTTGCAATCGTTGGTTCTATGGTATTGGTTACATTTGAAAGTTTCCAATTCAGCCCATAAGCGATCAACCTGACAGACTCCTCAAGTCCTACATGCCCAATTTTATTCCGCTCAGCTAAAAATTCAAACTCTTCCCTGGTCATCCCGATTCCGACCTTTTTTTGTAAGGGGAGGCGCCTTTTCGAAACATCCACTTTACGATTGACCTTAATTTGGTTAACCGTGGTCAATACTGTCGTAAATGAAATGGCCATAGTATCCATGATGTACCCTGGATTGATTCCGGTCCCAATGACACTAAGCCCTTTAGCTTTAGCATAATCATCTATTTCCTTTGCAAGTAGAGGGTAGCGATGCCAAGGGAAGGAAAGCTGTTCACAGGTGGAAACCACTGAAAAGCCGTGATCTAGAAGCTCTTTGATTTGGGGCCATACTTGTTGTGCGTCGGAGCCGGTTGCATGTAGGGCGATAGGGTGGCCAGCTTCGGTATTTACATCCCGTATATGAGAGACTACACACTTGTTGGTTTCCTTTTCATGGATTAGTAACCCAATATCCTTTCCTACCTTATCGGGAGCAATATCGACAACACCGATAATCGATTGCGGATTCGTTTGATAAGCACTGCGGAGAATTTCAATTCCGATGGGGCCCAGCCCGAATACTGCGAATTCAGAATAGTTCATAGACATTCATCTCTCATCCTTTCAAATAACTTATAACAAAATGCTAACATTGGCTGATAAATAATAAAAATAGTTAATTTTTATATCTTTATAATGAATCGTTATAAAAGGAAAGACGGCAATGAATGAGGTGAGATATTGGAGAATCATACTACTATTTTGGGGTTACATATGCGGGAATTGCGAAATGGCGGTTCACGACTCAAGCGGCAGCATTTGGACATTATTTAACTAAGGCTCGAGAATTAGCAGAAACGTTATCCGGTTTTATGTGATAAAGGGTTAAGGTATTGTTTCAGGTTGTTTTGATCGAAGCAACGCCTTTAATAGTTTTGTATATAAAACTACTTTTTCTGTTGGGAAAATTAAAATCTGAATAATATTGACTATTGTGAAAATTCAATATAACATTAAATATCGGTAACATTGTTTTTTATATAAAACAATAGTTGCTGCTATCTTTTGAAAGGAGGAATTGGTAAAGTTGCTAGTTTGACAGGCATTTTTTTTATAGAAATCATGAGAGCGCATTCAAAAGAGCTGCTATAAGGGGGAAATAACATGTTACAAGGTCAAAAAAGATGGTTGTACATTGCGATTCCTATTTTTTTCTTCTGGTTTTTCGGTCAGATTGATAAAGTAGGTATCTCTGTTATCCAAACCGATCCGGGATTTTTAAGTGATCTTGGTTTAACTGGCCCGGATAAAAATGCGAAAATTGGCTTGATCTCCTTTATATTCATGATTTCATACTCCTGTTCCAACATTTTTTGGGGAGTTATCATCGACAAGTTAGGGGCACGGAAAACAGCAGTTTTAGGTTTACTGGTATGGACAGCGACAATGGTAATGGGCGGGCTGTCCACTTCATACGAAATGTTTTTAATCAGTAGGGTAATCCTCGGAATTGGGGAAGGTATGATGATCCCGATATCGGGAAAATTCATTTCGAATTGGTTTAATAAACGAGAGCTTGGCAGGGCACAGTCATTCTGGATCACTGGAAACTACCTTGGCCCGGCAGTGGGTACCGTTATGCTCATACTAATTATTTCAACGTTTCATTGGCAGGCCGCGTTCTTTGCACTCGCCGCTTTTAACTTGTTTATAAATATTCCCATGTTCCTGTTTTTGGCTCGTAATACGCCTGAAGAGCATCCACGCATGAGTAAAGAAGAAGTCTCCTATATTCGCCAAAAAGACGAAGCGGATGATGTGCAGTCGAAGCAATTCTTTGCAAAGGATTATCGTTATTGGATTGTCTGGTTTGGCAATTTGATGTCGTCCTTTCTTTTCTTTGGAATCAGTATTTGGCTGCCTACATATCTCGTTGAGGCCAAAGGGTTTGAAAGGGAAGCAATGACTGGTATTACTTCATTATCGTGGCTATTCGCGCTTGGATTTGTCCTGGCTGGCGGATTTTTGGCGGACAAAACGAAGCGTCCGAGCTTACTTGCGACAATTCTTTTCATACTAACAGCTGTATTTTTGACAATCGCTGTCATTGCACCAAATCCTATTTTCGCTGGCGTTTCCATGGGGCTTGCCATGGGAACCCAAGGAGGTATGTTTCACCTGACCAATTTCTTCATCATCAAATTTTCAACACCTGAAACAGCTGGCCGCGCAGCCGGTTTAATGGGATTCACAAATATTATGGGTGGATTTTCAAGCTACATTATGGGGTGGAGCCGCGATTTGTCTGGCGGTGATTTTGGTCCCTCCATTGCCATGCTGATTGTAGCAGCCATTCTTGGGTTTGTGGCGTACTTATTTATGATTAAACAAGAAGTTGCCGAATATCACCTAAGTAATGCGACAGGAAACAAAGTAACACTATAAGCGCTAAAAAGTTAATATGTTTTTTAGAAGGGTTTCTCGGTAAGATTGGCGCTAGAATCTTACTGAGAAACCACAAAAAAATCATACTTATTGACGAGTGCCGCAGTAGTAAGGATAACCGCAGAATGATATAGACAGTGTATTCCCGAACGATCGTTTCAGTTTTTTTACATTGACAATAAAGCGATTACATTTTAGAATTATTTATATAAAAAACATTGTTTTGTGTATAAAACACTATGTGGTCGTTATGAAAAAATATGTGCTCGCGATCTTTGTATAACCGTTCATCACGTTTGAAAGATAATAGAAGGGGTGGAGACAATGGGCATGGCCTTAAAAGATAAAGTCGTATGGATTACAGGGGGAGCTTCTGGAATTGGAGAGGCTGTCACTCGCCGTTTTATACAAGAAGGAGCAAAAGTGAGCATTATCGGCCGCTCGAAAGACACGTTAGCGAAAATGAAGGAAGAATTTGGTGAAAATATCCTTACATATCAGGGAGATGTAAGCAAATACGAAGACAATGAGCAAGCGGTCCAAGCTACTGTTGAGCAATTCGGAAAGTTGGATGTTTTCGTGGCGAATGCCGGCGTGTTCGATGGATTTGCCAAATTTGCCGATGTGACTCCTGAGGCGCTTTCCGAAGCGTATGATTTCCTTCTCAATATTAACGTAAAAGGGTCTTTTTTCGGGGCGAAAGCCGCTCTTGAAGAACTGAAAAAAACAAATGGCAATATTATTTTTACCGTCTCCGGTGCAAGTTTTTATCCAGATGGCGGCGGTGTTTGGTATACAGCGAGCAAACACGCCCAAATTGGATTGATGCGCCAGCTTGCGTTCGAACTATCTCCTTCCATCCGGGTAAATGCGGTAGCCCCAGGGGGGACATTGACAGCACTTACTGTGATCCCGCCGCTGCGTCCATTTGTGAAAATAGTCGATAATGATACGAAAGCAAGCAGCATTAAAAAACGGAATATCCTTCAACTTGCCCAGATGCCGGAAGATCACGTTGCGGCGTATGTACTGTTAGCTTCCGACGAATCACGCGCCATCACCGGTGAGGTCATTTCCAGCGATGGCGGATTGTCAGTGCGAGGACTTGGCTAAGCTGGCACAGTTCTTTAATACTGTTTTAGCTAAATTAGAAGGGAACGGAAGTGGGATTTCCTGCTTAACTTCAGGATAGGAAGCACTTTCATAATAGAAAAGAAAGCTAGTTCCAAGCGAAATATAAAAATAGTTTATCATTCGCTTTTTTAGAAAGATATTTCAAGTACAGGTGTTTTAAGAGTCAGAGATTCACCTTAAAAGGGGATTGATATTATGCCATACGTAAAAGTAGAAGATTTAAGCATTCATTATGAAATAGAAGGTCATGGAGAACCTTTAGTATTATTACACGGCATGAGTAATAATTCACAGTCATGGAAGGAGCAAATCCAGGAATTAAAGGAGCATTATACAGTAATTGCATGGGATGCACCGGGTTATGGGAAAAGTTCAGATCCAGCAGAAGAATTTAAGTATTTCAAAGAGTTTGCACGTATTCTGAACGGCATGCTAGATCAGCTAAAGTTGGAAAAAATCCATCTGCTTGGCCATTCAATGGGAGCGGCAATCGCGATAGAGTTCTGTAGCCTGTACCCTGATAAGATTAATAAACTTATATTGGCCGATTCGACAAGAGGGGCTGCTGCTCTAACCCCAGAGGAGAACGAGACGAAATTGAAAAATCGATTATTTTCAATTGAAAACCTTTCTACTGAGGAGATCGCGGAAAAGAGGATACAAGCATTGCTATCTCCCCATGCTTCAGAAAAAGTCTATAAGCGAGTAAAAGAGATTATGACACAGGTAAGACCGGCAGGATATCGTTCGGTAGCAAATTCACTTTATCATCTGAATCAAATGAGTTTGTTATCTCATATAAATGTCCCTGTTCTTGTAATTTGTGGAGAGTTGGATACTGTAACTCCTATAAAGGAGTCGGAAGCAATTCATGAAGAGTTAATGAACTCCCGGCTCGTGATAATTCCAGAAGGCGGGCATCTGTGTTATCAGGAAAATCCTGAAAAGTTTAATTCGAGCATTTTGGAATTTTTGAACGATATTGAGTAGGAAAAGGCTTCTGCAAATACCTTAGTAAAAAACCAGGGCCTAGATTAGAGAGAGGAATGGATAGAGATAATGGCTAATTATACAATCGTGGATAAAGAAACTTGTATTGCTTGCGGAGCTTGTGGTGCTTCAGCTCCGGATATTTATGATTACGATGAAGAAGGTATTGCGTTCGTTATATTGGATAATAATGTTGGGGCAGCGATTATACCTGATGAACTTGAGGACGATATGATAGATGCTTCAGAAGGATGTCCAACCGATTCTATAAAAGTGGCTCAATTATCCTTTGATGGTAACCCTAATAAATTTGAATAATAATTCTAGGTGCGTTTGTGACAGATAATAGCTTTATAGATTTTTAAACTGGTGACATATCCAGATTGTCTTTGAAAGGGTGGATATTCAATTGCTCTTATCCATCATTTCTGGAATTCGAAAAAGAAAGAATTACTTGTAGGCTAGTACATCCCTTACCACCAATAAATCATATTCAGTATGAGCAACCATCCTGGAAGAAAAGGAGTGATTACATTGACAGAAGAAAAAACGGTCTATGACATAACAATTATTGGCGGCGGCCCAGTTGGTTTGTTTACGGCGTTTTATGGAGGAATGAGGCAAGCAAAGGTGAAAATCCTTGAAAGCCTTCCTCAATTGGGAGGACAGCTATCAGCCCTTTATCCCGAAAAATTCATTTATGATATAGCTGGTTTTCCAAAAGTAAGGGCCCAGGAATTGATAGATAATTTAAAAGAACAAATGAAAGTATTTGAACCAACAATTTGTCTTGAAGAAGCAGTTGAACAGATGGAAAAGCAAGCAGACGGAACATTTAAAATCACTACAAACCTCGATACTCATTTTTCTAAATCAGTAATCATTACTGCTGGAAATGGAGCCTTTCATCCCCGTAAACTGGAATTGGAAGATTCAACACAGTTCAAAAATAAGAATTTGCATTATTTCGTGAATGATATGAACCGCTTTAAAGGAAGAAAAGTGGCGATTCTTGGCGGTGGGGATTCTGCTGTTGATTGGGCCCTTATGTTAGAGCCGATTGCTGAAAAGGTAACATTGATACACAGAAGAGATAAATTCCGTGCCCATGAACATAGTGTGGAAAAATTAGTGAATTCCTCTGTTGAGGTCAAAACACCTTATATTCCCTCCGAATTGGTAGGAGCAGAAAGAATTACGCAAATTGTTTTAGAACACACTAAGACGCAACAAAAAGAAGTGATTGATATAGATGATTTAATTATTAATTACGGATTTGTCTCTTCTCTTGGTGCGATTAAAGAATGGGGACTAAACATCAACAAAAATGCAATTGTCGTTAATTCCAAACAAGAAACGAATATTCCAGGCATTTATGCAGCCGGGGATATTTGTACGTATGATGGAAAGGTTAAATTAATTGCATCCGGATTTGGTGAAGGTCCTACGGCAGTCAATAATGCCAAAGCCTATATTGATCCGATGGCGAAAGTTCAGCCGTTGCATAGTACTTCCTTATTTGGCTAACCTCTATCTAGCTACATGGCTCTTCTGAAGAAATGAATTAGTACATAGGCGAGACCCTTAAAGATGGATGGGGGTGGGCGATTGTCCTGAATTTAATGGAAATGAAAAGTAAATAGAGGCTTTCCAGGTTTTGTTGCCTAACAAAGGGAACAGGCTAATATGACAGTAAAATAAAAAGTCGAATTCCTTCTCAGCAAGGAATTCGACTTTTTAGATTGTTTTAACCAATACCCGTATTGTGATACTCCGCTTAATTCTTCGAAGACAAATTCCAGGAACTCCAAAAACATTTGTCGTTTTGCTGCCTTTTCCAGTCTAGAATCTCATTTATCATGAGAATGATCATTCTCTAACGTTTTCAAAATATGCTTGGTCAGAATGGATGTATCCGTGCTTTTCCAAACTGCCGATATGGAACTGAATAATTCCGAGTTATCGATGTTCAAGGCTTTAACTTGGCTTTTTCCCAACAAACTCACCATATCTTCCGGCATGAGGGCTACGCCGAGGTTATTGGATATTAGATTGGCGATCGTCAGTAATTCAGAGCCTTTACATAATTCTTTTGGTGAAAATCCAGCAGTCATGCAAGCTTTTTCCAAAAGGAATTGAAGGGAGTGTGCTTGAACGGCATCATAATGGATAAAAGGTTCGTCTTTTGCTTCGTATAAATGTATCGCATCCTTTTGGGCCAGTGGATGATCAATGGAGACGACTAATTGTAAAGGGAACCTCATGAATTCAATCATGCTTAATCCTTCATTGGCGATGATGTTACTGTGAATGGGCGTTCTGATGAAACCGATATGATAATTTTGTTGGTTTACGAGTTTTACAGCTCTTGAGGATGTTGTTTCATGCACGTAAAATTCTGTATCCGGGTATTCCCCCACTATCTTTTTCAATAACTTCGGGATATATATACTAGCTGCAGAGGGGACGGTAGCAATCTTCAATTTAGGCTTGGGGATGGCTTTATTTTCAACTATGTAATTTACTGTTTTCTCAATATCTTCAAAGGAAGGAGCAAGTTTTTTATAGATGTACTCTCCTTCTTCCGTCAATGTAATTTTTCTTGTGGTTCGATTCAAAAGTTTAAAGCCTAATTGTTTTTCGAGGGATAAAATCTGTTGGCTAAGTCCGGGCTGGGATATATGCAGGGTTTTGGAAGCCTCACTGAAACTAAGATGGTTAGAAACCTCTATGAAATAGCGGAGGGATAGGAAATTCAAACAATCACCCACTTCAGTTGGATTTGAAAATACAGAGCTAAAATGGCTGGAAAAGAAAGGGTTGGACAGTTGATTCCCTCTCAAACAAAGCTGGATATAACGATTAAAGGCTAGGAAGATCGTTTTATAACATCTACTTATAAGTTTATAACAATAATATATTTCTAAAATGGAAGAGTCAATATTATCCTTAAAGAAAGGAAGAATAGGTAATAAAAGGTAAAATATTACTATTGGATAGCGAATTTTCCTTGTTTTTAATAGGTGTTTTTACACATTTAAGCTTGGTGATTGGATTTCTATAAAACTATTTAATGTAATACTAGTGCTTTTGGATGGTGTGTCTAATTTTGTAAAAAAAGGGAAAGTAAGGTGGTCGGTAGAATAATAACATTATCATCTTTTGCAGATGATGAAAACACATGAGGGGGAGTTTTATGAAAAAATTTCATAAGTGCTTTTTATTGGTCATGATTTTGACGGTATCCGGTATTATTACTGCCTGCGGAGACAGTAAAACAGGTGTCTCGGGCAGCGGAAACCAAAATTTGAGTTTGTTGACTGGTGGTACGGGAGGTACATACTATCCGCTCGGAGGGCAAATTGGAAAAATCATTTCCGATAAAACAAAAGCGAACATAACACCTCAGACATCTGGCGCCTCCGCCGAAAACATGGAAACGTTAAGGGCTGGAGAGGCTGAAATCGCTTTTTCGCAAACGGATATCGCCGCATATGCACTTGAAGGAACGGAAATGTTCGACGGGAAACCCATTGACAATATAATGGCGATCAGCTCTTTATATCCTGAAACTGTTCAAATTGTAACGACTGCAAAAAGCGGAATTAAATCAATCGAGGATTTAAAGGGTAAAAAGGTATCAGTAGGTGCACCGGGTTCTGGTGCATATATCAATGCCATGCAAATCCTGGAGATTCATGGTTTGTCTGAGAAAGATATTAAAGGACAAAATCTGTCCTTCGATGAGTCGGCCGAAGGAATTCAAGCAGGAAATATTGACGCAGCTTTCATTACTGCCGGAACACCAACAGGTGCAGTTGAGGCGCTATCCGTACAAAATGATATCATGGTCCTGCCTATTGCAGAGGACAAAATTCAAGCATTGGTTAAAAAGTATCCATACTATGCTGAAGATACAATTCCAAGTGGAACGTACAAAATCAAATCCGAGGTAAAAACAGTTGCAGTTAAAGCGATGTTAGTGGTTACAAAGGATCTTGATGAAGATTTAGTTTATGAAATGACTAAAGCTGTTTATGACAACACAGATCAAATCACACATGCAAAAGGCAAGTTCCTTACAGCAGAAACTGCCCTAGAAGGATTAGGGGAAATGGAAGTGCATCCTGGAGCAGCAAAATACTTTAATGAAAAAGGTGTTTCCAAGTAATGCAATTGGGTCGGTAGCTCGCTTTATGTGGCCTATCGACTTCGTTTTTTTCTAAATGGGATATCTGGTTTTGAAAGGGGTACCTATGAAATTCAAGAGATTCATGGCATTTGGTATACCTCTGCTCATCGCTTTTTTATTCTTTTTTCCTTATAAGCATGTAATTGCCTTTTCCTTTGAGGATCAAGGGGAATTAATCGCATACTTTCCTTTGAAAAAAGAAAAAGAATTCAAGATTGAGTATACACACTCCATCCACCTCACGGATGTTTTGGAATCATATCGTTTATCGGATAAGCAAATCGAACAAACTGAACTTTCTTATCATGATTTTGCAGTCGGTATGCCTTCTAATGCGGAGGGGGAGGAAGTATTTGAAGAAAAAGACGGTACCTATTTCATAAAAAATATGAAACGCAATTTCACCCATATCGATTTACGGGTAGGACAAGTTAAAGCTAACCATCGTTTAATATATGATGAAAAAACATACACATTGGCAGACTTCATTAAACCAGGGACATGGGTCAGGATTTCATCGGAAAGAATTTCATTGTGGGAACAGTTGAAGGGAGTGAAGATTAGTGTCTGATAATGAAAAAATCAAATATTTAACCGAAGCGGAACAGCAGGAGTTATTGGAAAAATATGATCCAGAAGCCGGGACTAGGAAATTAACTGGTGTCTTGGGCCACATTGCGTTTTTTGGACTCCTGGCTTTTTCGCTATTCCAATTATATACTGCCATTTTTGGTGTTTTTACAGCACAAATCCAAAGGACGATACATTTAGGGTTTGCACTCTCCTTAGTATTTTTACTATTTCCCGCAAACCGGAAGAAGCGTGAAAAAGGAAAGTTTCAAATTGCCTGGTACGATATCATATTAGCGATCCTTAGTATCGGGGTAGGTGCATATTGGCCCTTATTTTTCGAAGATATCGTCATGAATGTAGGACGTTTGGGCGCATTGGATTTTGCCGTTGGTTTATTGGCCATTCTCCTGGTTTTGGAGGCAACCAGGCGTGCAGTGGGACTTCCCATTATGGTCATTGCTTTGATATTCATTTTCTATGGAATTTTTGGACAGTATATGCCAGGATTCCTCGCTCATCGGGGTTTGACTCTAGAACGGATGGTACAAACGATGTTCTTCTCGACAGAGGGCATTTTAGGCACTCCGTTAGCGGTGTCGTCGACATTCATCTTCCTATTTTTACTGTTTGGATCCTTTCTAGTCCGAACAGGTGTCGGTCAATACTTCAATGATCTTTCAACAGCCATTGCCGGCAGAAGGATAGGGGGACCTGCAAAGGTTGCGATTTTTTCCAGTGCTCTTCAAGGAACGATTAGCGGAAGTTCTGTAGCTAATGTTGTCACTTCGGGAGCATTCACGATACCGATGATGAAAAATCTGGGTTATAAGAAGGAATTCGCTGGGGCAGTGGAGGCAGCCGCTTCGACAGGCGGTCAATTGATGCCTCCGGTAATGGGGGCAGCGGCATTCTTAATGGTTGAGTTCATTGGGAATGGGATAACGTATTGGGATATAGCAAAGGCGGCTGCGATTCCAGCTATCCTTTACTTTTCAGGAATTTGGATCATGACCCATTTTGAAGCGAAACGACTTGGGCTGCGTGGGTTAACGAAAGAAGAGATGCCAAGTAAAAAGGAAGTGTTCGGCAAATTTTATTTACTAATACCGATCCTTGCCATTATTTTATTGCTCATGCTGAATATCACGGTTACACATGCAGCACTGTATTCCATTGCTATCTCGGTTCTTGTAGGTTTCATAAACAAGGATGTCCGCATGAAATTCATCGATATCATTTATGCATTGGTCGATGGAGCCCGAACGGCACTTGCGGTTGCAGCTGCAACCGCAGCAGCAGGCATTATTGTAGGAATCGTTACGAAAACCGGATTAGGGCTGAAGCTGGCTAATGGTTTGATCGATTTGTCTGGTGGATATTTGATTCCAACACTGATGCTAACTATGGTAGCGGCCCTTATATTAGGAATGGGTTCACCTACGACCGCCAATTATGTCATCACATCGACGATTGCAGCACCTGCGATCATTTTGCTTGGTGTTCCTGATTTATCTGCACATTTATTCGTTTTCTATTTTGGCATTATAGCAGATATTACTCCTCCAGTTGCTTTAGCGGCATTTGCAGCGGCAGGGGTGGCAGGCGGTGAACCGATAAAAACGGGAATTGAGTCATCAAAACTTGCTATCGCTGCATTTATCATTCCATATATTTTTGTTCTTTCCCCACAAATGCTGATGATCGATACAACTTGGATGGAGGTTGCCTGGGTCGTACTTACAGCAATGTCAGGCATGATTGCAATTGGTGCGGGTGTTATAGGTTACTGGATGAGGGGGATGCACTGGTTAGAAAGAGTCCTCGCGATAATCGTTGGTTTACTATTAATCTATCCTGAAACGATATCGGACATCATTGGGGTATCCGCTTTTATCGTATTACTGGCTTTACAATACCTTTGGAAGAGTGACAATCACGACAGCTCCAAAATCTTGGAAAATAACCAAAGCATAGAGAAAAATTGAGTCTAAGAATATCGATCCTAAAAGTAATTGATAGAGCTGAACCATTCAGGGGGGTGATTTTTTGTAGTGAAACATCATTGAGAACACAACGCCCAATCGGAATGTGCAGACTGCTTTTCTATCGAGAACATCTAGAATACTCCTACTAGGGCCATCAGCTCGTATTTTCAGTTGCATTATGGTAAAACCCTAATTGGTTTTAATTTGAAAGGAGACTAATTCATGAAATTTTTAAAAAGTTTTATTTTAGTTACTTTCAGTTTCTTTTGCATCATCACACCAGCTTTTGCAAGTGTCCCTGGAGTGGATACTTCAATGAAAAAAGGAGCAACAAAAGGAATCGTATCAGTTTCCCACCCTTTAGCGGCGGAAGCGGGCATAAAGATATTAAAACAAGGTGGAAACGCAGTCGATGCAGCAGCAGCCATTCAATTATCGTTAAATGTAGTTGAACCGATGATGTCTGGAATCGGCGGCGGTGGTTTTATCATGATTTATAATAAGAAAGAAAATAAAATAACGATGATCGATAGCCGCGAAATGGCACCGCAAAATGTTACGCCTGAACTATTTTTAGATGAAAAGGGAAAACCCGTACCTTTTAGTAAACGGCACACAACCGGAAAAGCCGTTGGTGTTCCTGGAACCCTTAAGGGGATGGAAGCTGCCCTAGATAAATATGGAACATTGAAATTATCACAAGTTATGGACCCGGCAATTAAACAAGCTGAAAAAGGAGTTAAGGTCAATTGGATAACAGCGCAATATATCGATGAAAATGTAAAAAAATTAGAAAATAACGAAGAAGCTGCAAGAGTATTTATGCCTAACGGAAAACCATTGGAAGAGGGAGACACCCTCATTCAGCCTAATCTGGCAAAGACTCTTAAGTTAATAAAAAAACAAGGTTCAAATGTTTTTTATAAAGGTGAAATCGGGGAAGCCCTCACCAAAGAAGTTCAAAAACGTGATGGGACGATGACAACTGAAGATTTGGAAAACTATGTGGTGAAAGAGAGGGAACCAATTAAATCGGAATATAGGGGATTTGAAGTGGTCGGGGCGGCTTCACCAAGTTCAGGCAGCTTGACTGTCCAACAGATTCTTGAGCTTTTGGAAGGATACGATGTGCAAAAGATGGGGGCGAACTCTCCTGAGTATCTTCATCATCTAACCGAAGCCATGCATCTGGCTTTTGCCGATCGAGCTGCCTATATGGCAGATGAAGATTTTTATGATGTACCCACTAAAGGACTATTAGATGAAGAATATATAAAAGAAAGAAGAAAACTCATCAATCCAAATATATCAACAGCCGATGTCAAAGAAGGCGATCCATGGAAGTACGAAGGCCAAGAACCGGTTTCAATGGAGAAGGTAAAAGAAGAGAAAACACCGATCGGACAAACGACTCACTTTTCTGTAATGGATAAGTGGGGAAATATGGTTTCTTATACGACTACGATCGAGCAAGTATTCGGTTCAGGTATCATGGTACCTGATTATGGATTCATGCTTAATAATGAAATGACGGATTTTGATGCCACACCGGGTGGCGTTAACCAGGTGGAACCAGGAAAAAGACCAAGAAGCAGTATGTCACCGACCTTCATATTAAAAGATGGCAACCCTTTCATGGCGATTGGGTCACCAGGTGGAGCCACGATTATAGCATCGGTATCTGAAACGATAATGAATGTGATCGATCATCAAATGACAATTCAAGATGCGATACTTGCGCCGCGTGTATACTCTGCTGGCTATCCGACAGTCAGATGGGAACCGGGAATCGATCAAAATACAAGGTTGGAGTTAATGGCAAAAGGGCATGTTTATGAAGAAAAACCGCAGCATATCGGGAATGTGCAAGCTGTTATTTATGATTATGAAAGGGGAAGAATGTATGGGGGTGCCGACAATACAAGAGAAGGAACAGTTCTCGGGGTGGATGGGGTTTCCTATAAATCGAAACAGCCAAGAGAAATGAAAGAAGAAAAAAAGGGGCCGTTTACCTTAAAAGTGAATGGAGCCGTTTATCCTTACACTGCAAAACAAATGAAACTGATTGATGGAAAACCATATATCCAATCAGACAAATTGCTTCTAGGTTTGGGTGCAATTGAATCGGTGGATTTAGAAATATTTAAACCAGATAAAAAATCCTACTTACCGGTGCTAAAAGTCGCAAAATCATTAGGATATAAAGCAAAATGGAACGAAAAAGACAAAGTTGCACTTTTGGAAAAAGATCCGGCTGATATTGAAGACCCAGACGATGATGGCAGTGTCACGAATTAATTTCTTTTCTTGAGGGAGCCAAGCCTGCTCCAAGAATAAAATCGAATTCTGTATGACTCAAAAAATGGAAAACCCCTGGATTCTCTATGAAAAGAGAATTCAGGGGTTATTTATAGTTCATAGCGTTTCTTTTATCAAATCTGATCATTTCAAATGTGGATGGCCGCTTAAATTGGATTTTGTCTGTTCAATTGCCAATTTTGCTAAATTCTTTATCGTTACATCGTCCATCGGAGGATTGTGTAAACCAGCTCTTACATCCCTATAGTGCCTTTGTAGTGGATTATTGCGTTGAAGACTTTTTGCACCGACTATTCGCATGGCTTTATCGACAATTGTAATGGCTGCGTTTGTAACAATATGTTTTGCAGCCCCCAGCTCATTTGTGAAATGAATTCTTCGTGATTCATCATCATAAGCCTCGGCAACGCTATATAAGAAATGCCGGGCTTTCATTAATTCCAAATCAATTTCTCCTAACAGTTGTTGGACATTAGCCAGCTGGCTGATAGGTGCATTTATACTGTTTGGAGTATAGTTATTGGCAAAGTGTATGGCGTAATCCCTTGCAGCTTGCGCAATGCCAAGGTAACAGGCTGGAATATGAAGGATCCATGCATTGAATCTGTTTCCACTTGGCATTTCAGGTAACTCAACAAGTTTTGAATCATCCACTTCAACATCTTTAAGGACTAAATCATGACTTCCTGTCCCCCTCATTGAAATTACGTCCCATGTTTCATCTATGTAGAGCCCATCCAAATCTTTATGCAGGAGAAAAAATCCAACCTTTTGCCTTTCCTCGATCCATGCTGAAACTAGGAAATAAGTTAAAACAGGGGACATGGTTGTATAGGTTTTACGTCCGGAAATAACCCAATAATCTCCCTTTTTGACTGCCTTCGTTCCGGGGCGTCCCCCGCGAGTCGGACTGCCAGTTTGCGCTTCACTAACGGAACGGTTCACTAAAGCGCCATTTAGAACTTCCCCAGCAATAAAATCTAAGTTCGTTTTTGTCCAACTTTTCTGTTCAAAAAGGTCTCCTATCACTCCAAGGTTCCAACCAATGGATAGCGCAGTCGCTGAATCAAAACTAGCCAATGTTTCTTGAAGGAGAATCATATCATAAACTTTTAACCCTTCGCCACCATAGGATTTGGGAAGAGTTGAGCTTGTATATCCCATACGAATTAAATCTTGAATATGTTCTTTCGGAAAAAAGGCCAATTCATCAATTTGAGCAGAATTATTTTTGAATTTTGATTCTACTTCATATAATTTTTTCAGCCACGCTTTTTGACTCTCCGTCTTAATGAATAGGTTAATCACACGGTTCCCTCCTTCTATTACCTTCTGTTTTTGTTTCAATTCCTATTAATCTTATTGGTTTAAATGATAATTAAGGTGTGTTTAGTTGTCAAGGAAATTAAGGGTTTGCAGATAAACGATGCCTCTGGAAAGACTCTTGTATTTTCATATAACTACAATTCTTTTAATAAAACAGGTGTGTGCAGTTGCTTGAAAATTTTAAATATACACATTGACTTTACAAAAGTATCCATTTATTATGTTTATAACCAAATAACTTACTTAACCTACCTAAATAGTTGGTATTGAGTGGTGAAGGTGATGTATGTATTTCCTTTGAATTTCAGGAAATACAAATGCAAGTAAAAAAACATCGTAAAACGAAAGGGGATTCACTATGAAAAATAAAAAATTTCGCCATGTTTTAACTATCGGTTTAGCGTTTGTAACCATATTAGCGGGGTGCGGATCAGGTACATCAACGAGTAATGAAGCCGATGCAAATTCAGGTAGCACTTCAGGTGTCCGAAAGGTAAAAGTAGCATATGACCAAGCGTCAAAACCTATGTCTTGGCTGGATGAGAAGGGAAATCCAACTGGATATGATGTGGAAGTTATGAAATTGGTTGATGAATTACTACCGGCATACGAATTCGAATATATTGGCACATCAAGCGATGACCTGTTAGTAGGCATTGAACAAGGTAAATATCAAGTGGGGGTTAAAAATGCTTTCTGGACAGAGGAAAGGACTGAGAAGTTCATCTTTCCTAAAGAATTCCTTGGATTAAGCAGTGCGGGCCTTGTTTTAAAGAAAGAAAATTCAAAGATCAAAAATCTCAAGGACTTTGCTTCAGAGGGCTTCTCCTTAGCACCAATCGCAGCAAATAACGCTCAATACACGATCGTTGATGAGTATAATCAGGCCAATCCGGACAATAAGGTGAAATTGAAAGCCGGAGATGCATTCACTGTAGATGTAATTCAATGGGTAAATGAAGGCCGTGTCGACGGTGGAATAGCGATCGAGGGAGCTTTTAAGAAGCAAGTGGCCGACGATGGCCCCTATCATAATTTAGTGGATGATCTAGTTTACAATGAATTTGCAGTCATTAAAACCTGGCCATTATTCAACAAAAAAGAACAAAAATTCGCAGATGCTTATGATGAAGCGATTAAAAAAATTAAAGACGAAAAGAAGACGAATGAGTTAAGCAAAAAGTTTTATGGCCGGGATTTATTCGAAGTTTTGGGAACTGTAGAGAGATAACGAAGCCCTTAGCAAAACAAGCATTAAAATGTCAATCAATAGGTTATGACTTGTCATTTTCTTAATATGGGTTTTCTTGGATAACTCTGGTATTTTAAGAGATGGCAAGTTTCTAGGTACTGGCCTTCAATAGAATGATTGGATTTGAAAATTCGAATCTTCAATGAAAGCAGATGGAGGTGAAACATGGAAAAATACTTTGATTTAGCTTACATAGTAGAGTCGGTACCAATGTTAGTTCCCTTTCTAAAAGTAACATTAATCGTTACGGGTCTATCGGTCTTGTTCGGGACAATCATAGGTTTCATCTTAGCGGTCATGAAACTTGGAAATAGTAAAATCGCCAGGAAAATTGCCTATGGATATACAACGGTATTGAGATGTACGCCCTCTATAGTTCTGCTTTTTTTGACTTACTATGGTATACCTGCAATTGCAGGGAAATTTGGCATAAATCTTAATGATATTGATAAAGCAGTATTTGTAGTCATAACCTTTTCGCTTCAATTTGCGGCTGCAATGTCAGAAGTGATTAGAACATCGCTTGAATCTATTGATAGAGGGCAATTTGAAGCGGCAGTAAGCGTTGGATTAAGCAATACGCAAGCTTACCGGAGAATTATTTTACCCCAGGCTTTCGTAGTCGCATTACCAAACTTCGGTAACAGCTTACTTGAATTAATGAAAGAAGGGTCTTTAGCATATACAATCGGCTTGATAGATATCATGGGGAAGGCAGAGCTTATAATCGCCGGGAACTATAACACACATGCATTAGAAATTTATCTTGCATTGGCGGTTATTTACTGGACATTGTCGATTGCCATTGAACAACTGTTCTTAAAATTGGAAAAGGCATTCAGTAAAGGAAAACAAGTGATAACAACTGCATAGAGGGGTGACAGAATGTCAGAAGGTCTGGATTATAGGTTTTTAGTGGAAACCTTTTTTGTAGCGTTATCGGGGGTGCCGACCGCATTATTCATTACAATTGTTGCTTTGATTATTGCCTTGCCATTAGGGTTTTTACTTGCTTTATCAAGAATAAATCAAATCCCGGTATTGAATCGCTTAGCACAGATATACGTTTCATTTGTCAGAGGAACGCCCGTCATTATCCAAATTTTCATTATATATAGCAGTGTGCCATTAATGCTGACTTCTATATTTGAAAAGTATGCTGTCGAAATGAATGTATACGATGTAAATCCGATATGGTACGCATTCATTGTTTTCTCGTTGAATACGACAGCTATTCTCACAGAGGTGTTTCGTTCGGCAATTAGCACAGTGAGCAAGGGGCAACTTGAAGCTTCTTATGCTGTCGGATTAACAACTGTGCAAGCATTTAGAAGAATTATCATTCCACAGACATTGGTAGTGGCATTACCGAATATATGTACAGCAACAGTCAATCTGATTAAAGCGACATCATTAGGTTATGCTTTGTCATTGCAGGAAATCACTTTAAAAGCAAAGGTAGCTGCCAATGTTGGCTACAATTATGTTGAAGCATATATTGATATCTTTCTTGTTTACCTAATTTTATGTAGTTTGGTGGAATACTTGTTTAAAAGGTATGAAAAACGAGTAAGCAGGTTTAAAGCCGTGAGTATCTGAAATGAGGAGGTGTGGCCGAAATGCTAGAGATTAAAAATATTCATAAATCATTCGGTGAGAATGAGATTTTAAAAGGTGTGGATTTAAATATAGACAAGGGGGATGTGGTGGTAATTCTGGGTCCAAGTGGTTCAGGTAAGACAACTTTACTCCGATGCATTAACTTTCTTGAAAAAGCAGATCAAGGACATGCCGTTTTTGGTGATATTGATGTAAGTCTTAAAACGGCATCGAAAAAAGTGATTCATGGAATAAGGCAGAAGATAGCCTTTGTTTTTCAAAATTATAATCTTTTCGCTAATAAAACGGCATTGGAAAATGTGACGGAAGGACTGGTTATTGGAAGGAAGATTGCGAAAGCAGAAGCATATGAAATTGGTAAAAAAGCATTGGATAAAGTAGGCTTGTCAGAAAAATATGGTGCTTACCCTAGTGAACTCTCAGGCGGGCAGCAGCAAAGGGTGGGCATTGCGAGAGCGGTTGCTTTAAACCCTGACATTATTTTATTTGACGAACCAACTTCGGCATTGGACCCGGAATTGGTCGGTGAAGTACTGACGGTGATGAAGCAAATTGCCAAAGAAGGAACTACGATGTTAGTTGTCACGCATGAAATGTCTTTTGCAAAGGATGTTGCAAACAGAGTGATTTTTATGGATGCAGGTGTCATAGTGGAAGAGGGATCGCCTAAAGAAATTTTTGTGAATCCAAAAGAAGAAAGAACGAAGAGGTTCTTAAAAAGAGTCTTGCCGGAGGATTATATTTTTTATATTTAGGTTATGTTCACTTTCTCTTTTGATATGTGATTGAAACAAACGAATAAAAATAACGTTTGTTAGAGGGATTCAGAATGACGTTAAGTGAATTGATAGTAAAAATTCAAAAATTGAATTAAGCAAAAATACATCGGTTTAAAGAATTCTTTATCCATTTACTTGCAACATCATTTTCTGCAAGTGAACAAGCATTTCAAGAAGTGACCGAACGCAAAAATAAAGATGGCTAAACTTGTGTAGATTTTGACTCTTTAAACATATACCTCTACAGTTCATTAACAAGCAGAATAGAATAATGAAAGAAATATACTTTGGTGGAAATTGAAAACTGTAAAGGAGAATAAAAACTTGCGTAATCAACAATGGAGTAAAGTAAAGAAAAAGTTAGAGAGTTTTATCTGTGACTCTCTAAAAAATAGAGTTCAGTTTACTGTTACGAATTATCGAAAGGCTCACGACCGATTAGGACGAGCTTTTATTACTGTTGATAAAAAGGAAATCCTAAATATGTGTACGATAACGTCTGATAGAGAAATGTTCAGAAAAGAAAATGAAATAAGAAATGCCAAAAGTATTGAATACGATGTCTATAATGGAAATCAGAACTATGAGATAGGGATACAAGCACATGAAATGATTAAAGCAGAGGGGATTTTTGCACAGTATGACTTTTTTAATGCGGTTGAAGAATATTTTAATTTACCAATAGAAATTTCCTTAAAATCAGATGATATGATTATAAAGATTCTTTCTCTGATAGATAGAAGAGTTGGGATGCGTACGTTACAGGGGCTTAAAAAATCCATCCTAAATGAAAAGGAAATTATCCAGTATTTTTATAACTTGCGATGTGAAGCAGAGGGAATAAGAACTTCCTAAAAAGCGCTATAATGAATTTTTATTGAACAAGTATTTTACTTGGCGTGGAAGTGTGAGCGTTAGGACGTTATTAATTAGTGAGGAAAAACAATATGGATGGATAGTGAAAACACATGAACCTCCTGCAAATATGAGTGGGAAACCTAGCTCATTGGCAGGAAGTCTAAAGTGTTTTCTTTATACAAAGTGAATCACAATGAGCCATGGTGTCTTTTCCATTAAATTAGAGAATCAGCATTTAGGCATCGTTCCTAACATCCCACTTAAAAAAGCTATGTATTTCCTCTACTAACTTACATACTGCAGGAGACAGATATCGATCTTTCAAATAGGCCAGGTAAACAGTCCTTTCCAAAGAATTCGAATCTATTGCACGAATTGCAGTATTGCGTGTTGCAGCGGATTTTATATAGCTTTCCGGTAAAATTGTAACCCCAAGACCTTCTTCCACCAAACTGCAAGCCGTTTCAAGCCTTTCTATTTCGTATAGGATATTTGGAATTGCATGTTCTTCCTTAAATGCTCTTAAGATATCATCTCTTGTTTGAAATCCAGTTGTACTGATGATCAATTCTTTCTTTGCAATGTCTTGGAAAGTGATGGACTCTTTTTCATTTAACTCGTCATCTTTATGAATCAAAAGCATGAATTTTTCATTATAAAGGGGAGTGGACAGAATTTCATCATTGTTGATGGGCTGGTTCGTGATGGTGAAATGAACATTATACCGATTTAACGAATCGAAAACTTTCTCTTCCCCTAATATTTCCCTTACTTTTATATGAATATTAGGATAATTGGTTTTAAAATTCCTGATTATCTTCGGGAACCAAAATTTGAATGATTCTATGGAACCTATAGATACTGTTCCGCTTCCAACATCCTTCATTTCCTTAAGCTCCACTTGCATATTATCGAATTTTCTTAACAGATCAACAGATCTCGTATAAAAAAGCCCACCTGCTTCCGTAAGCTCAAGACCCCTTGTATTACGTTCCAAAAGCTGAAAACTAACTTCATTTTCTAATTTCATTATGGCATTACTTAGGGAAGGTTGTGATATATGCAGCATTTTTGCCGCTTTTGAGAAATTCTTTTCCTGGACGATGGTAGTGAAATACCGAAGTTGACGAAGATCCATTTATTCTCCTTACTATAGCTTTAAACTATAGATATATTGAATTTTTGTATTGGTAATTATATATTATCTCATTTATAATTTTTAAAAAAGATATTTCGGAATTTTTTAAATAAAGGAGAAATTATGTATACTAATCCGACTTCAAAATATTGGAATGGAAGAATTGATTCCCAATCTGACATGGACAGCTTCAGATACCACCAAAGAGTACGGTTGGCTCCGATATCGGAATTAGCCATCTCTTCCAATGCATCAAAGACCTTTGGGTTGATTGGCTTCAAATGTGATGAAGGCGTCAAAAGGAATAAAGGCAGGATTGGTGCTGCAGAGGGTCCTGATCATATTAGGCAGTACTTGGCGAAATTACCCTGTCATTTACCGTCCCAAACCGAGCTGGTGGATGCTGGCGATGTAAAATGTGAAAGTACGGAAATGGAGGCCGCCCAGTTCGAATTGGGATCGGCTGTTGACCGGATATTGGAGACTAAAGCGATTCCTATCATACTTGGGGGAGGGCACGAAACCCTGTATGGCCATTATCTTGGGATTAGGAAATCCATTGGACCAAAAGCTAGATTGGGGATCATTAATATTGACGCGCACTTTGATATGAGGCCTTATGAAAAAGAAAGTTCATCAGGAACGATGTTTAAGCAGATTTTGGACGAAGATCAAAGTTGTGGATATTTATGTGTCGGAATTCAGAAGCAGGGGAATACGAAGGCACTGTTTGAAACCGCTGAGAGAAGTAATGTCGACTACATTTTGGAAGAAGATTTGTCATTGAACGAAATGGATGAAACAAAGCGGCGGATAAATGAATTCGTTAATAAAAATGACTACATTATGCTTACATTATGTACGGACGTTATTGATTCAGCCTACGCACCTGGGGTAAGTGCACCATCGCCGTTTGGACTGAATCCAAAATTGGTCCGTGCGATTATTAGGCATATCGTATCGAATGAAAAGATCCTCTCCTTTGACATTTCGGAAGTGAATCCTTCGTTGGACGAAAATAATAAAACCGTAACATTGGCAGCACATTTAATAAATGAAGTTTTGCTGCATTTTAAATAATGGATGGACATGGAAGAGGGGCAATTCCAATTTGGTTCTTCCAGCTTTCCTCAATGTTATCTCCATGATCAATTATCATAAAAACCTTAGAAAGCACCCAGGCTGTCCGTGAATCATTCATGGACAGTCTTTTTAGTGGTTAATTGCCCCGGCTATTGCTTGACTCCCCGTTTTAGGATTAACAATGACTCTTCCAAAGTTCACTACTGATACTTGTGGGTTTTTGGTTTATAATAACAACCATCTAGGGGGGGATTTTTTATGAATGAATATAAAGTGACGGTCAGGAATGGCAGTACCTTGATCTTGTCGGAAATCATTAAAGCTGAAGATGAAAGAGAAGTCCTTGGAACTCTTTTGATTTCCAGCGAATTATTTAATCAACCATTTACCGACATCAAAATTTTAGAACGCTGATTTGTGCCTGTCCGTTCGATTTGTTACACTGTAATAAATTCTAATACGGTAGGCGATAGTATGTGTGGACGTTTTACCCTTTTCACTGACATTGAAGAAATAAAAGATCGGTTTGATATTCAAGGATCGTTTGATGAGGAATACCAATTCAGCTACAATATTGCTCCCTCCCAATCCGTGCTCTCCGTCATTAATGACGGGGCAAGGAATCGACTTGGATATCTTCGGTGGGGGCTCATTCCTTTCTGGGCAAAAGACGAAAAAGTGGGCTACAAAATGATCAATGCCAGAGCGGAAACCATTGCTGAGAAAGCAAGCTTCAGGAATGCGTATAAGAAGAAGAGATGCTTGATAATCGCTGACTCTTTTTATGAATGGAAGAAGACAACGGAAAGAAAAATACCGATGCGAATAAAACTGAAGAATCATGCTCCATTTGGAATGGCGGGTATCTGGGAATCCTGGAAATCTCCTGAAGGCATCAGCATCTATTCGTGCTCCGTTATAACAACCGTTCCTAATGAGCTAATGACCAGCATTCATGATCGTATGCCTGTCATCCTTAAACCGGAAGATGAAAAAGATTGGTTGAATCCAACCAATAATGATCCTGCATATCTGCAGCAGTATTTAAAGTCATTTGATTCGGAACAGATGGAAGCCTTTGAGGTATCGACTGAAGTGAACTCGACCAAAAATAATTCATCTAACCTAATACAACAAATTTGCTGAGAGGTCATTAGACCTCTTTTTTATATGAATTCCGTCCCGATAAATGAAAATAACTGATTAACTGCAAATGTCAAGATCTCTTTATAATCAGTAAGGAGTCCATGTAAAATAATTTAAAATTAACCTTGCGAAAATAGACAAAATGCTGTACTGTTATATTTGCTTTTCAAAACGACTTTCGATGTCACGAACTCAGGCAAGTTTCCAGCGTGGTACTTTTCTGGCAGGCATCGTAATTTTTGATAAATTATATAATGTAATCTTCTTATCAAGAGAGACGGAGGGACTGGCCCGAAGATGTCTCGGCAGCGGACTTAAATGGAGTGCTGTGCCAAATCCAGCAGGCTGATTTTCGCCTGAAAGATAAGAAGGGTGTTTTTTATAAATTAAAAGACCTCTTCTTGTTGTTAAATAGAAGGGGTCTTTTTTATGCCAGTTTTTTTGCTATAGCTCCATGACTGGATAATCAGGTAGGTTCAAATTGGAGTTATTTGCGAAAACTGTTAATAGAATAAGAGCTGTGACAAATGTCGCGGGAAAAATAAAAAGAGGTGTACATCATGAGTGCAAACAATAAAGGGAATCCATGGGCATTGATCCCGTTTGTCGTATTTTTAATTTTATTTATAGGGTCCGGAATCATCACTAAAGATTTTTATTCATTTCCGGTGATTGTAGCGATTTCCATTGCATCGGCAGCTGCATTGGCGATGAATCGGAAAGAGACATTCAATGAAAAGGTTGATATCTTCTGTAAAGGTGCCGGGGACGCCAATATTATGTTAATGGTTATCATTTTCCTTTTGGCCGGGGCTTTTGCCGAAGTTGCCAATGGCATGGGGGCAGTTGAATCAACAGTGAATCTTGCCTTAGCTGTTTTTCCGCAAAATCTATTAATGGTAGGGATTTTCATCATCGCTTGTTTTATTTCTTTATCAATGGGGACAAGCATGGGAACGATTGTTGCACTGGCACCTATCGGGGTTGGGATTAGTGAGCAAACAGATATTTCGCTTGCCCTATCAATGGCGGCCGTTATTGGTGGTGCAATGTTTGGGGATAACCTTTCCTTCATTTCAGATACGACAATCGCTGCAGTTCGAACTCAAGGAACGAAAATGAAGGATAAGTTTAAAGTGAATTTTTTCATCGTTTTACCTGCTGCCATCATCACATGTGTCATCCTAGGAATTTTAACGATGGGCGAACAAGCCGACATCTCCCAACAGTCTTATGATTGGGTGAAGATTCTTCCATATCTTTGCGTATTGATCACTGCATTGGCAGGAGTCAATGTGTTCTTGGTCCTTTCCATCGGAATCGTATTTGCCGGAATTATCGGCTTGGCTGATGGAAGTTATCAACCGTTGGGTGTCATTCAAAAAGTTGGAGAAGGAATGGCGGGAATGTATGAAATCTCCTTCCTTGCCATTTTAATTGCAGGTATGGTAGCTGTAATCAAACATAATGGTGGCATCGATTATCTACTCCACCTAGTGACCCGAAATAGCAAATCAAAAAAAGGGGCGGAATTCAGCATTGCCGGGCTTGTTGGTTTGACAAACCTTTCAACGGCAAATAACACGATTTCGATTATCATTGCCGGGCCACTTGCCAAAAATATCGCTGAAAAGTATGGGATTGATCCGCGTAAATCAGCGAGCTTGCTTGACATATTTGCATGTTGTATCCAAGGGTTGATACCATATGGAGCACAACTGCTGGTTGCAGCAGGGGTAGCAAAGATTTCACCAATAAGCATCTTGCAGTATTCATATTACCCAATACTAATTGGACTTTGTGGCGTCATTGCCATCCTGATTGGTTTTCCACGGTTTCAGCCGGGAAATGATGAAACGAAAAAACATACTTCTTAAAAAGAGAATAATAAGAAAACACCCTGAATCATTGGATACAGGGTGTTTTCTCAGTTTGTAGACAAAAGGGGTTCGGAATTAAAAAATTCCGAATCCCTTTTAAAATTCCATTGAAATTTTGACCAAAGGTTAAGAGATTTTCGAGCCACTATGTTAAGCCATTTTAGGGCCTTACCATGTCCACGTAGCCATCTTCTTTAAATTAATGGCAGCGAAAGTAAGCATAGCTTGCATCGACAATTTTTTAAGTCCCCTTAAAGTAGTCCAACGCATACCATGCTTTTCTTTTGCATCTGGGAATACACGCTCAATCGTTTCACGCATGGAACGAATACCGAAGGTATATTGAATGAATGTCAGTTTAACTAAAATAACTAGATCAATACTTGGGCTTCCTATCTCTGAACTAAGCTTTTGGTAAACAATTATTTTCATAACCAAAATAACTGCTTAATTCCAGTCCATATAGATAATGGTTGTGTGGTGGACATTTGTCATGAATAGAGGACGATTCCAACTAAACCAGAAAGAATAATTACATAGGCTGGGTGCCAACGTAATTTCATTAAGGCAAATAACGATAATCCAAAAACGAGTAATAAGCTTATCGTATGCCATGAAAAGTTCAGCGCTATCATATGATTGGAAAGTGCAAAGCTGATCGCTGCAAAGAGGATTAAACTAGTGACAATGGGTCTTAGTCCATAGAACATGGATTGAATAACTGGATAATGATTCAATTTGCTGAAGAAGGTGGCTATAACGGTTACGAATATAATAGCAGGAAGCAAGATTCCGAAAGCAGATGATATGGCTCCTGCGTATCCAGCAGTCGAATAGCCAACGAGAATGGCACTATTGGCAGTGACAGGTCCTGGGGACATCCCGGAAATGGCGATGATATCAGTAAATTGCTGCGTCGTCATCCATCCATGCTGTGAGACTTCCGATTCTATTACGGGAATCATGGCGTATCCGCCTCCAAACGATACAAAGCCGATAATAAAGAAGGTGCTAAACAACTCCCACAATTCCATCATTCTATCACACACTTTCTTGAAAATTAGTTAGACCCTTTTTTGATATACTTATATGCCAGCACCCATGAAAGGTTCGAAAACATCTTCTTCATTTCCTTTATTTCTGTCCATCTTAACATCGTAACCTAATTTTCTCTTAATGGAGATGGTCACAATACCAGCTACAGCTCCTGCTAATATAACCATCACAGGGTGCAGAAAGAAAAGGACTGGAATTCCTACTATTAAAATACAGAAAGTTGTTTTGTCTACAATAGCCGTTTTTCCAATCTTGATAGCCGCATAGGCGATGATGGCTACTATGGAAGCTCTGATCGATACGAATGCGGATTCTATCTTCGGGTTATCATGAATGAAAAAATACAAAATGCCTAGGAGCAGAACAATTAAAAAGGTAGGTAATGAAACACCGATCATGGCTGCCATTGCCCCCTTCATTCCGGCAATCCGATGGCCGATAAAGGTGGCGGAGTTGATGGCGACAGCTCCCGGTACGGACTGAGATAATGCAAAAACATCCGTAACTTCTTCGCTTTTCATCCATTTTCTCTTTTCGACCACTTCTTTTTCGATTAAAGGGATCATCGCAAACCCGCCTCCGAATGTGACAGGTGCTATTTTAAAAAAGGTCCAAAATAATTGGAATATAATTTTCCATTGTCCTTTCATTGACATCAGTCACTTCCTTTGCATGCTTTGCTTAATTCTTATCATTAACATATCAAAGAAAAAGGGCTGGGTAAATTGCAACAAAATCATCGGGTATAACAAAACGTTATACCCAGAAGATTTATCCGTTTTATAAAGAATGCCGCCAATAATTAATAGCCTTGGAATGTATCACACTATTTTCATTTCACCATTTACCTAATGATGCTATCATTTTAATAAACTATCTAAAAACATGGAGGTCGTTTTCTTGAAATTGGAAAATCTGAAAATGTTTTGTTTAGTGGTGGATGAAGGAAGTATAAGCCAGGCAGCGAGGTTAAGTTTCCTATCACAGCCCGCTGTAACACGGCAGATCCATCAACTGGAAAATTATTATAACACTTTGTTATTCGACCGTGAGGAAGGAAGGCTGAGAGTTACAGAAGCAGGAAAGCTGTTATACCCCTTTGCAAAAGCCATAGTAAATGACTTCAACCATTCAAAAGAAGTGATTCAGCAATCGACGGGGAAGTACAATGCAAATCTCATAGTAGGGGCTTCCTTGACTATCGGTGAGTATTTGTTGCCGAGCTTGCTTGGGAGATTCAAAAAACAACAGCCAGAAATAAAAGTGACATTGACGATAAAAAATACCCCCCGGGTTCTGGAGGATCTTTCAAACGATGTCATTGATTTGGCCTTGGTGGAAGGACTTGTGGAAAACACCGATTTCATTGTAGACAAGTTCGCCGAAGACGAATTGATATTGGTATGTCCATCCGACCACCCATGGAAAGACAGAAAAGAAATTCAGCTAGAGGAATTGGGAAATGAAAGGATGATTTGGCGTGAATCCATTTCCGGAACACGGCTTATCGTAGAAAACATGTTAAGGGAGCATGGGGTTTTAGAAAAAATAGAAAGCTACATGGAGATTGGCAGTACACAAGCGATAAAAAGTGCGGTTGAAGCTGGACTTGGAATCAGCATTTTGCCAAGGTTGACAGTGGCTAGAGAATTGGAGCAAGGCTTTTTGCAGGAAGTGGATATATACAGAATAGATATGGCAAGAAATTTATGGCTAGTCAGGAAAAACAAGCGTTTTAATAAAATAGGGGTGTCTAAATTTGTTGATTTTCTTCGATAAGGAATGAAAGCTACCTTCGTTTACCATTACAATTTGGCAGCGTTTTCAGTTTTGTGGTTAATGGCGTGGCCCCGGCAGCAAGCAAAAGTCATGGTAAATTGAATATACCGCATTGATTATAAAAGCTCTTCCCAACCGGGAGGGGCATTTTGTATTTGGTTGTTCAGCCTTCGGTTAGACAAACAAAGGGATTAATGGGCATAATAAAAGATATAATGATGGTTCGGAGATGATATAGCGTGGAGTTAAAGGAAATAAAGAAGCTCGCCAATGCATTAAATGAAAGCGGTAAACAGCAAATTGTATATTTCTTGCAGTCTCGAACGAAACCGATGTCGGCTCCTATTCGTGCAATTGATGAAATCCAGGTACAAAAGCATTAAGCTAGTCTTGTCTGCCCACTGTGCGATTTGGTAAATACGTTATCAAAACATGTGCTGGAGATGTGAAACAGCAGCGTTACAGCTGTAAAGCCTGCCATCAAACCTTCAATGACCTCACAAACACGCCTCTTCAACGCACCAGAAGACCACATAAATCTAAACGGGCAGTTTTGTTGAACAAGTTGTAAATTTAACATTTTAAAGTAAGAGCATTTCTTTGTAATGAGAAGTGCTTTTTATTTTTGTCAAAATTAAAGAGATATTTCAATAACAATAATAATATAAATAAAAACAATATAAATTTACTGTAATACAATAAATAATATGCTAAAATCATGTTGTCATTAAATAAGTGAGGTGTTTTAAATGAATGTTAAACGAGGTTCAACGACTTTCTTAAAGGTAATTATTTTTCTGGCTGGAATTGCAGTGCTTGCTTTGTGTATCTGGTTGCCTGAGATAGCCGTTAGAGATGCAAGGGTACATCCAGATACGGCTTACTTCCTAATCCCCTTTTTAGTATGTGCATACGGATTATGTATTGCGTTTTCTGTTGCGTTGTATCAAGCATATAAACTATTAACCTACATCGAAAAGAACAATGCTTTCTCTGAATTATCCCTTAAATCTTTGAAGATTATAAAGAAATGTACTTTTACAGTCATTTTCCTCATTTTGTTAGGAATAGTAAGCTTAAGGGTGCTTGCTAAAGTTACAGGTAGTGATGATGCAGCGGGTCCTACATCATTATGTCTAATGGGTATTTTAGCAACAAGTATCATCGCAGCCATTGTGGACGCACTTCAAAAGCCATTAAAAAATGCCCAGATATAATGTCAAAAAATGAATGATTAACGGATATGTAAGACTTTGGATTGTCAGCCAGGTGATTTTTGGAGTACAAAAGCGACGAAGACACTCAATAAAAACAAACACAACTAATTTATTTAACTACGGGGACGATAGTTCAATGAACCGCCTTTTCACCAAGGCGGTTTTCTTATGTTCTAATATCAACATTAGAATTTAACATAGCCTTTATATAAATAAAATTGAAGTTACCATTAGAAATAGGAAATATACTTAAAGGCAAATTAATTATAAAATAAATTCATATTATTCAAAAAAATCTAAAAAATATGCTTCAACATTCGTAAAATAGAAATGATATCTACTTAGAAAGGGGTATGAAATGTCCAAAGCATCTATTATTAAAGGAATTGTATCCGTTCCCATTGTTTTTGTTTTACTGGCAGGGTCTTCTGTTACAAAGGCTGCGTCAGATGAGCCGATGCCGGCGACAGATGCAACAATTTCAGCAAATAAGGCTTTTTATGAACAGTTGAATTTTAAAGATAAGGAAGATTTCAAGAATGCACATAAAGGATTCATTGCGCCTTTGAATATGAGTCCAATTAAAAATTCAAAAGGTGACGTGATATGGGATAGTAATCGATATTCATTCATCAAAGAAGATCAGCCGGCAAGCTTTACTGTTAACCCAAGCTTGTGGAGACAGGCTCAATTGCAAAATATAGCAGGCTTATTTAAAGTGGTGGATGGCGTTTATCAAGTTCGGGGCCAGGATTTATCAGTGCTTACCATTGTGGAAGGAAAAACAGGATTAATAGTTTTGGATACACTTTCTACTATTGAAACGGCCAAAGCAGCCATGGAGCTTTATTTTGAACATCGGCCCAAAAACCCAGTAAGTGCAATTGTTATTAGTCACAGTCATGCGGATCACTTCGGTGGTATGAAAGGCATTGCTCAATATGCTGAAAATCCAGCTAAGGTGCCGATTATTGTCCCAGCAGGTTTTAACGATGAAGCGCTAAGTGAAAACATTCTTTTAGGCAATATAATGTCTCGCCGTGCAGGTTATATGTTTGGAAATCTTTTACCCGCTAATGAAAGGGGATTTGTTACTTCTGGTATCGGACCTGGATTAAGTAACGGAACTTTTAGCTATTTACCTCCAACAATGGAAGTGAAGGATGATATTCAAACGGTGGAAATAGACGGAATAACATTTAAATTTTTATTGACGCCGGATTCGGAAGCTCCATCTGAAATGCATTATTATATCAATGATTACAAAACTTTAGTGGTAGCGGAAAACACCGGACACACGTTACATAATATTTATACATTAAGGGGAGCTAAAACCAGAGATACCTTAAAATGGGTGAAAGCACTTGAGGAAACAGTTGATCTGTTTGGAAACGAAGATATAGATGCTATGGTTACGGCCCATACATGGCCCATATGGGGAAGGGACAATGTTCTGGAGCAGTTGGAAAGTCAGCGTGATTTGTACAAATATATTCATGACCAAACCATACGATTAGCTAATTTAGGTCTTACACCG
Organism: Peribacillus frigoritolerans; assembly: GCF_040250305.1. Classification (NCBI taxonomy): domain Bacteria; kingdom Bacillati; phylum Bacillota; class Bacilli; order Caryophanales; family Bacillaceae; genus Peribacillus; species Peribacillus frigoritolerans. Next base: position 2,359,998 of record NZ_CP158190.1, read on the forward strand.
GATGAAATCGCGGAAGAGTTAAAGCTTCCTGAAAAGTTGGATAAAGTCTGGGCCAATCGGGGGTATTACGGAACATTGAAACACAACGTAAAAGCGGTGTACAACTTTTATTTAGGATATTTCAATGGTAATCCATCCGACTTGGATCCATTACCACAAGAGGAATCGGGCGCTAAATATGTACAATATATGGGTGGGGAAAAGAAGGTCATTAAACAGGCAAAACTTGATTATAAAAAAGGGGAATATCGCTGGGTGGCTCAAGTCTTAAAGCATGTCGTCATGGCCAACCCGAAAAATACAGAAGCAAAAAATTTATTGGCAAAAGCTTATGAGCAATTAGGATACACAGCTGAATCTTCTGTGTGGCGTAATTTCTATCTTACCGGCGCAGATGAGTTAAGGAATGGTGTGGCAGACTCGAAGGGAAGTGGCGGAATGATGAATCTCGATACGCTGCTCAATATGCCAATGGATGATTTTCTGAAATTCTTGTCCATTAAATTAAACGGAATAAAAGCGGAAAATAAAAATATGACATTCAATTTGACATTTACAGATTCGAAAACCAATTACACGATATATCTGAATAATTCTGTATTGAACTTCAAAAAAGGGAAAATGGCGTCCAACCCTGATACAACATTAACATTAGATAGAATAACTTTCTATCAGATTGCTCTGGGACGTGAAGGTTTATCCAAAATGGAAGCAGCCGGTAAAGTTTCCATTTCCGGTGATAAAAAACAGTTTGAAAATTTCCTGACTTTGCTGGATCAATTCCAACCAAAGGTTAATATCGTAACTCCGTGATAATCAACCACTTCATATTCTGAAACCAGGATGGATCGGTTACCCACGAGTCTACTTAGTAGTCTCGTGGGTTTGAATGTATTAATTAAGCCTGTAGGCATCCTGTTTCGTTTTTAATTTTCTTTAAAACGCTCCTAATAGTTACAGAACAAAAGTCAATAACCGTAAAAAGAAAATTTCAAGTTTTGTAATTCGAAAGGAATTGTAAGCGCTTCCTATGTAGCTGAGCTTTTGTGAGAATATAAAAAAATGGAGTGATGGGGAATGCAGTTATATGCAAGTAAGAAACGAAAAATAATGATTAGCGGCCTTTTATTTGTTGGAATGATTTTAAGTTTTTTTGATCGCGTTGCCATAAATGTCGGGATTATTCCTATTGCAGATGAGTTTCATCTCAATACGTCCCAGACAGGTATTTTAATTAGTATATTTTTTGTTAGCTACTCACTCATGCAACCGCTTGGTGGATGGATGACCGATAAGTATGGCGCCAGAGTCATGGTTACTGTTTCTTTGTTTAGCTGGTCCTTGTTCACTGTAATGACTGGGTTTGCTTGGTCATTTATGTCTTTATTATTCATCCGTTTTCTGTTCGGGTTGGGTGAAGGGCCTTTCTATCCTGCCAGTATGTCCACTATAAGAGATAACTTCCCGGAAGAAGAACGGGGCCGGGCAAATTCGTTTTTCCTGTCTGCCCAAAATATTGGCGGGATATTAGGTACTGCACTTGCCGCTTCCATGGTGGTGGCATTCGGTTGGCGGGGCATGTTTACCATTGCCGGAATTCTAGGGATATTAGCTTCTTTCGGAATTTGGTTCATTCTTAAGCCTCAAGGAAATCAAGAGGTTAAAAAAGACAAACCGAAACAAAAAAAGGTTGCTCTGAAACTGTTATTTAAAATCGAAAATATTTGGAAACTCATAACATTCAAGTTTATATCAAATATTATCAACTATGGTCTGATCACTTGGATGCCTATATATTTGGTTAAAGAAAAAGGGGTGGATTTAATAGCCGCAGGAGGTTTATTGGCAATCCCTTATATTTTTGGTTTCTTGATGTTTAATGTAAGCGGGTGGCTTCTGGATAAGCATATGGCTAACCGGGAGAAGTATCTTGCCGCTGCAGGCGCTTTATTATCGGCAATTTTTCTCTTTTTAATGTCTAACGCCACGTCTATAGCTCTTATCATCACTTATCTCACTCTCAACTCCGTAGCACTGTCTTTCTTTGGAACGGTTCTTTATACGATCATCATCAAATACTCACCAAAGGAACTAACGGGGTCTGCCTCCGGACTCGTAACTTTTGCCGGTCAAATTGCAGGTGCGGTTTCTCCTTTAGCCCTCGGTTTGATTATCAGTTTGTTTAATGACTCCTATAATGCCGCTTTCCTGTTTTTGGTGATAATAGCGTTATTGGGAACGATTGTTGCCGTATCTATTAAAAATAATCAGGCACAACCCGCTAAAGAATACGAAAAAACAACTACAATTATATAAAACTGGCATTCTGCTTTTGAGGAGACAGTTTGAAGTGTCCTGAATCCACTTCTCTAAAATTGAAAGGGCTTTCTGTTCGAGGTATGATATTAGTAATAGGCTAGAAGGAGAATGAATCATGAATATTGAACAATTGGAATATATCATCAAGGTAGCCGAGGTTAACTCGATTTCCATGGCTTCAGAAAGCCTCCATATCTCCCAATCTGGAATCAGTATGGCCATTACGAGTTTGGAGAAGGAATTAGGTATAAAAATCTTCAAGCGGTCAAGGTTAGGAACCATACCTACAGAAGACGGAAAGGAAATCATCCAGAAAGCTCTTGAAGTATTAAGCAAATTGGAAGAAATAAGAGACAGTGCCCAAATACATTCAGATACGATGGAAAAAGAGTTACGCCTATCATCAACACAAGGTTTATTTCTAACGGTTTTGCCTAAATCCTTGGCCTTATTTAAGAAGAAGTATCCCGAGGTGAAAATTGTCATTGAAGAAAAAGGGGGACAAGAGATAACCGAAGAAGTACTGAATGGTAAGATAGACATCGGGCTATTGAATATCCCAAAGGTTAAACCAAAAGAAATTGAGTTGGAATTCCAACCTTTGATGGAAGCTAAAGTGATTGTGATGGTCAGTAAAAACTCCCCTTTAGTGAACCGTAAAAGCATAACCCCAAAAGAGCTAATGGACCAAAATTTGGTCATTTACAATGGACCAAGAATGAAGTCGTTCATTAAAGGTTTTTTTGATCATTACGGTGAGATGAATATTTTGTTTTTCACAAATAATACAGAGATCATCAAAAAAACCGTCGCTGAGGGATTAGCGATTGCCTTTTCTTATGATGTTGGAGTTAACAGCGACCCCTATTTCCTAAGCGGGGAACTTGTGGCCATTCCATTGGTGGAGCTGGAAAATAATACAATGGAATTCGGTTACGTTCGCTCTAAGAAGCAGTATTTTTCAAAAGCTGCTAGGGAGTTTATTAAATGTCTCGATTTCTATACTACTCTTAAATATTAGTTTCCTATAATGATAGGGAACTAATATTTTTTTATTTACATCAATATTTTTTATATTTATATCATATATCCTTATTTTACTTAAATATTATTTACATTTAAAATTAATATTATAACATTTTAAATATTTAAAAAGTTCAAAGGAAATAAAAATCGAAAGGGGAAACTTATGGTAACGACCCAGGAAGAGAAATTAGAGGTACTTCAAACAAAGTTGCAGGATTTCATCCAAAATGAATTGCTTCCATATGAACAGGAGCATGGATTGAACGCTGAAGAGGATATCCCGATGGAATCCATAAAATGGGCAAGGAAACGATCCAGGGAATTAGGATTTTACGGAATTAATCTCCCTGAAACATATGGTGGACAGGATGTTAGTTTAAAAGGCTTATGCATGTTCAAGGAAGAATTGGCCCGTTCCGGAGCGGTTTTATGGGGGCAGGTTATCGGCGAGATTGGCGGGCCGCTAAGAATTGGTCAGATGTTGGAAAGTTTTACACCGGAGCAAATAGAAAAATATGTGATGCCCGTTGTGACGGGAGAAGCGAGCTGCTGCTTTGCCCTTACAGAACCCAATGCCGGTTCGGATGCCTTTGCTATCGAAACAACAGCCGTTAAAGACGGAAATGATTATATATTAAACGGAAAAAAACATTTTATCAGTGCTGCCCCCTACGCTGATTTTGCCATTGTCATAGCGAAAGAATCCCGGAATGGAGAAAAAGAAAGAATCACTGCTTTCCTAGTTGATAAAAAAACACCCCAACATCCGGGGTTTGAACTAGGAGACATTCAAGTTCCGCTATCAGGTGAACGCATACATGCTGAATTGAATTTCAATCAATGTCGAGTGCCTGCCGCCAATATAATCGGAGAACCAGGAAAAGGGTTGCTGCTCGGATTGAAAAGAATAAACACAAATCGCGCTTCTCATGCCGCCGGCTTTGTCGGTATGGCTCAACACCTTCTCGATCTATCTATTGAACATGCCAAAACGCGAGTCCAACATGGCCGGCCCATCGGTGACTTCCAGGCAATTCAGCATATGCTCGCAGATATGGCGACGGAAATCTATGCCGCAAAGTGCATGGTCTATGATGTGGTTGAAAAAATTGATCAAGGAAAAGAGGATCGAGCCGGCACGTCCATGGCTAAGCTGTTTGCTTCAGAAGTAAATTGCCGTGTGGCTGACAAGGCTGTCCAAATCTTTGGCTCCAAAGGCTTGGTAAAAGGGCATCCAGTAGAAAAAATGTACAGGAGTGCTCGGATGTATCGGATTCTGAGCGGAACCTCAGAAATTCAAAAAAATACAATTGCTAAAGCATTATTAAAGGGGTAAATCCTTTTTCGAGGGAGGAAATATACATGCTGCATAAGTTGACATTTCAGTCACTGTTGAATAAAGGAATAAAACGATTCGGCGAACTGCCGGCTATTACCTTGTTGCCAGCCGGAGAAACGATAACCTACGACGAGTTATGGAAGAAAACAGAACTTATCACTTCTTATCTACTTCGTTTAGGTGCAGGAAGGGGTGTCCGCATAGCGACCATCATTCCAAACAGTTTGGAAAGTGTGATGTTTGGTTTGGCCATCCAGCAATGCGGAGCCACCTTGGTCCCATTAAGTGAAAAACTGGGGAAACGAGAAATACAATTCATTTTAAAGGAAGCAAAACCAGAAGTGGTCATAATAGCTACACAGACACACTTTGACACCTTCTTTGAGTATTTGGAAGAAATGAAGAAGGAAGATGTCCATGTCATTGGGCTCCCAGGCTTTCATATTAATTATCCGGAGGAGTTTGAATCGTTTCAATGGCCTGGCGAAATTAATAATCTAGACTTGCCATTAGCTGAAGAAGATGACATTGCACTTCTGTCATATACAGGCGGGACAACGGGTACACCCAAAGGCGTCATGCATTCCCAGAAAGGACTCGGCGCCGCCATACTTTCTGCAGCTATCGAAGACCCGCTGGACGACCGTGACCGGGTATTGCTAAGTACGCCCATTGTGCATTCAGCGGGTTCATTACTTTGGAGATCCCTTGTTTCGGGCGTCCATGTCTATGTGATGGGCTCATTCGACGCTGCAGCATTCATACAGGCGATAAGGGAACATAAAATCACGACGACATTCATGGTACCGACCATGTTATACAGGCTCCTTGATCAGACAAAGAAGATGGAATATGATATGAGCTCCATGCGCAATATCTTCTACGGCGCGTCACCAATTTCTCAAAAGCGCCTTAAAGAAGCTTTTGAAGTATTCGGGCCTATCATGCGCCAGCAATACGGCATGACAGAATGCAATATTGTCATTACCAGACTATCGAAGAGCGCTCATGTATGGGCTTATCATAACAATTCGGAAATTTTGAAAAGCTGTGGGAAACCGTGCATTCTTACAGAAGTTCGACTGATTGATGAAGATGGAAATGATGTAAAACCAACCGAGCTTGGAGAAATTATCGTAAAATCACCAGCAATGATGGTAGGCTATTATCAAAGACCGGATCTTACCCAAGAATACATCCGTGATGGCTGGTTCTACACTGGGGATATTGGTAAATGGGATGAAAGCGGTTACCTTTATATTGTGGATAGGAAGAAAGATATGATCATTACGGGCGGGATGAACGTATATTCTTCAGAAGTGGAGCGAGTGGTGAACCAGCACCCTTCCGTTGCATTAAGCGCTTGCATAGGCGTTCCTCATCCAGATTGGGGAGAAGTAGTGTGTGTCGTGGTATCACCGCGAGATGGTTCGAACTGTACTAGTGAGGAATTAATTGATTTCTGCAAACAAAGAACCTCTAAGTATATGGTTCCTAAAGTAGCCTATTTTCTTGATAAGTTCCCATTAACGCCGATTGGAAAAATAGATAAGAAAGAATTAAGAAAGATGTTTGCACAAGGTATTCTAACCATCTAGCAACATTAAGGCCTATAGCAAATATAAGATAGAGCAGAGGAATGCAAAAAAGGCCTCGCACGTTAACCTGGGATCAGGACGTGTGAGGCCTTTTTGTACTATATCCAAGGTGTATTTGGAATATGAATGTAATTAACGTTGCAGTGAATGTTACATGAATAGAGATAAACACTATAAAGGAAATGATACTGAAATATCAATTCATGAATGAAAAAAATAGAGGGTTAGGATATAATATATTATTGTATTGGAGGTTCATTCTGGACTTTCCTTTTTTTATGGGCTTCACTTGTTTATGTCCTCAATGTATGGGGAAATAAATTATAGTTGTATATGTTTTTATAATAATAATTAGAGTTAAGTAGAGGGGTTTGTTTTAATGGAATTCATAGGAAAATTTATTAGTGAGACAAATGATGTGTTATGGTCTTCCATATTGATCATCATGTTGGTTGGATTGGGTCTCTATTTTAGCATCCGCACGAAGTTTGTCCAATTCAGAATGGTAGGGGAAATGTTCAGGCTTTTGGGAGAAGGTGCCACTGCGGATAAAAAAGGTGTAACATCCTTTCAGGCATTTTGCATAAGCACGGCATCGCGGGTAGGAACGGGTAACCTTGCAGGTGTTGCCATCGCGATCACGACAGGCGGACCTGGAGCAGTTTTCTGGATGTGGTTAATAGCACTGATCGGATCTGCTTCCGCATTCATTGAAAGTACACTTGCTCAAATCTATAAGGTCAAGGATGGGGATGCATTCCGCGGCGGTCCTGCGTATTATATGGAAAAAGCATTGAATGCCCGTTGGATGGGGATCACTTTCGCTGTGTTGATTTCGCTTACATTTGGACTAGCTTTCAACTCGGTACAAGCCAATACGATTACGAGCGCATTCAATGAATCGTTTGGGATTGAAAAGTGGGTTACGGCAATCATCTTGGCTATGGTCACGGCTGTCATCATTTTTGGCGGGATCAAAATGGTTGCAAAGGTCTCTGAAGTCATCGTCCCGATCATGGCAGGAGCCTATGTGATAGTGGCATTGATTATCATCATAATTAACATTACCGAGTTACCTGGTGTCTTTGCTTTGATCTTTCAAAGTGCATTTGATGGAATAAAAGAAGTGGCTGGCGGAGTACTGGGAGCTGCCATGATGCAGGGAATCAAGCGCGGCCTATTTTCAAATGAAGCCGGGATGGGTAGTGCTCCAAATGCCGGTGCGACGGCTGATGTCAGTCATCCCGTCAAGCAAGGTCTCATTCAGTCTCTAGGTGTTTTTGTCGATACGCTCATCATTTGCAGTTCGACAGCCTTCATCATTTTGTTTTCAGGTCTTTATACATCGAAGGAAACGGATGGTATCGTCCTTACCCAAAATGCCCTCGGTACGGCATTGGGATCTTGGGCGGGTATTTTCCTTGCCATTATCGTACTGTTATTCGCCTTTAGTTCGATTGTTGGCAACTATTATTATGGAGAGTCGAACATCGGCTTCATCAATGAAAATAAGGTTTGGCTGAATGTCTATCGTATCGCAGTCGTAGGAATGGTGATATTCGGTTCGCTTGCATCACTGGATTTTGTTTGGGGACTGGCTGACTTGCTGATGGCCCTTATGGCCATTATCAACCTGATCGCCATAGCTTTACTTGGAAAGATCGCTTTTGCTGCACTGGCGGATTATCAAAAGCAAAAGAAAAGTGGGAAAAATCCAGTCTTCCATGTGAACAATATTAAAGGTTTGAAGAATGTGGAATGCTGGGGTGACCCATCCGATAATGTGGATGTGAAGAAGGAGGCCTAAGTTCTCATTAAGCTTACAAGTAAGTCCTTGAAAGGGGATTGTACTTGTAAGCTTTTTTTTGTCTTTTCCTGCCTTTTTTCATCATTATTGAATATTGCTACGTTTTTTACACAAAATACCTTTGTCTTTAATACCGCAATGATAATTTAAAAACTAGGAGTGAAAATAATGGATAGCAAGCAATCAAAAAATGAATCTTCAGAAGTTGCCGGAAGAATATATGATGTCAGCGATTATAAACGGGAAGATCCATTATCCTCTGGACTGGCCAGAACTCACGAACAAGTCTCCGATACTTATGCGGAAGGCGAAATAAAGGCAGTCATTGATGATGTAAACGGAAGAGATATTGAGATTGCAAAAGAAAGATCTAAAGAAGAAAGGTAATAAAATTTGTTTTTTTATGAACAAGAATTATCGCCTGCTATTTTGTTGATAAATCGGTTAGTTCCCCTAGCTTCTGATGAAACAAGAGCTAGGGGAAACATAATTAATAAATTCTTTCTGTCTCCAACTTTTGAAGCAATTCTTTCTTCGTTCTTGGGAAAAAGTCCCTTTCAGAAGGGTTCCTTGATTGAAGAAGGGCCTGAAACATTTCAAAAACCCACGGTTTCTCCAGATGTGCCTGCAGCAAAACGTCTTCATCATGGAAAACGGAAATAGGGTCCCCTTGGTATATGACCTTACCATCGTTCATGACAACGACTTCATCAGCCCATTGATAAGCTAAATTAACATCATGAGTTGATAGGATAATCGTTTTGTCAGGGTGATGGATACTGTCCAGCAGAGCCATGATCTGTCTTGAGAAATAAGGATCCAATCCAGCGGTAGGCTCGTCCAAGAGCCAGACATCGGGTTCCATGGCGAGTATCCCCGCAATGGCGACACGTTTTTTTTGCCCAAGGCTCAAAAAATGGGTAGGTCTGTCTTTCAGTTCCGTTACTTCCGTTTGGGCCATTGCCCAATTTACTTTCTCCTGGACCTTAATTCTATTCAATCCTAAATTCATCGGTCCAAACGATATATCCTGTTGTACATTAGCGGAAAAGAGCTGCGAGTCGGGATCTTGAAAAACGATCCCGACTTGCTTTCGTAATGATAATAATGATTTACGGTCATATTTCATTTTCTTGCCCTTAAATCTGATTGTTCCTGCTGTAGGTTGTAAAAGACCATTTAAATGGAGGAATAAAGTCGATTTGCCGGCACCATTATTGCCTAATAATGCAATCTTTTTACCATGTTGAATCGTTAGCGACAGATCGTTTAAAGCGAACGTTCCATCTGCGAATTGATGGGTGAGGCCTTCTATATGAAAAATATGCTCGTCCATTGTTGGTTGCCTCCAATTTACAAATATCCATTAATAAAGATTAAGCTTCCTAATATTGCAATCGCGATCAGCCAATTGCGTGAGGAATAGGCATAAGTATCCTCGATATAGGAAAGATTCTCCTGATAGCCTCTTGCGTTCATGGCCATCGTCAATTGCCCAGAGCGCTGCAATACTCCTAAAAATAAAGACGAGATTAGTAATCCGAGTGAACGTATGCCTTTCCTTAATGAAACATACCCCAACCGTGAAGCTTGTGCTTGGTGAATGGCCAAAGCTGTATCTAAAAAAATAAAGATGAAGCGATAGGTCAATTCTATTAAATCGATCAATAAGGAAGGCACTTTAAATTTTCGCAGCACGGATAGGATGACGGTAATGGGTGTAGTTAAGGTAAGGAAATATAAACAGCTGATGCTGCCCAATACGACAGTGATCAAATTGGCCACTGTACCGACGCTGTCATCGCTTATGAATATTTGCCAGTTCCCGACCTTCCAGGACCACCATATATTCGATATCGATGTAAATTTACTTGTGAAAGAAAAAAGGATGGTAATTGTTCCAGATAGTATAAAAAATCCTGGCAATAGAAGTAATTTAAGATAATAGGAAAGCGGGATTTTTGCCGCAAAAATGATTAAAGCGCTCATCACCGTAAAAGTGATGAGCGAAACGGCCATATCCCTTACCGTTAACGAAAACAGCAAAAGGGAAAGTGCAAAAACCATCTTTTCCAACGGATGTACATCCTTTAGCCCATTGAAATAGGCATATTTATCAATGAGTAACATGCTTCGATTTTTCTGCCAATTCTTGTTTGGTTTGCTTATTCCTTTGTCTCATCACGCCAATGAAGTATCCAATGAAACCGGCTCCGATTGCAGCTTGAAGCGCAAATAATAAGCTTTCGGTTTCTGCACCTGGCGGCTCCCAAATACTGTTGAACCATGGCTTGTATTCCGGATGGATCTTAGTGATGGCTTCCTCAGCTTCGCCGTCGGCACCGCCAAATTCCGTTCCTTGTTGGGTGATTAACGGTATGGTTGCAAGAATGACAACCAGGAAAAGCAGCAGTAGACTTTTTTTCATATTAACGGGCCTCCTTGGATAAAACTCGCAGCAATTTCAATTCACCTAGATTGTATTTTTTCAAGAAATTCATCACGACGACTGTCAATAACCCCTCACTGATTGCCAAGGGAATTTGGGTCAGGGCAAAAATCCCTGCAAATTTACTGAAAGAGGCCATGAATCCTCCTACCTCGGATGGAAACGCAAGAGCAAGTTGAACGGAAGTGACCACATAGGTTCCTAAATCTCCAAAAGCAGCTGCCAAGAAAACGGCAAGTGAAAAAGACCACCCCAATTTAGTTGCACCCTTGAAGACAAAGTAAGCAATGAACGGTCCGCAAACGGCCATGGAAAATGCATTGGCTCCTAATGTCGTCAATCCTCCGTGAGCCAGTAATACAGCTTGAAATAACAGAACGATGGAGCCAACGACACTCATGGCCAATGGTCCGAATAATATGGAACCCAAACCAACTCCGGTAGGGTGCGAAGAACTTCCGGTAACGGAAGGGATTTTTAAGGCCGATAAAATAAATACAAATGCGCCCGATAGGCCAAGTATCATTTTTGTTTCTGGGTTTTCCCTTACTTTGGACCTAATGGACCGGTAACCCAAGATTAAAAATGGAAGCGTCAAGGCCCACCAGAATATAGCCCATTCTATGGGTAAAAAGCCCTCCATGATATGCATGGCCAATGCCCGTTTTGGAACAAAAAGCAGTAAAATGACAAAATAAATAATTTTCCAATTGGTTCTTTTCATTCTTTCTCCTTTCAACACTTTTAATTTTTCTGATCAATCTTGAGAAGAAAAGCGGCGCCCAAAATAAAAAGCACTTCTCTCAAAGGAAAGAAGTGCGTAATGAACAGGAATTGTGCAGCATGAACCAACCATGGGCCATTCTGCCTGATCCGCACGCCCATCCTCGTAGGCTGAAACAGTTTCACGCTTCATGGCAGGTCTCCTGGCTTTGGTTCATCATCCCATTACATCCTTCCCATCTCATTTGACAGTGGATTAAAGTAATGGAACTTCCCTTTACAGTGGCGGGACCGCTCCGGATTTTCACCGGCTTCCCTTTTAAGCTGAATTCCGAGAAATTCAACACCATGAAACTTATGTAATTATTTTGAAAATTCTCGTATAGTTTACCATAAAGAAATTATTCCAGCTACACTATCTTTTTTTTTTCGGGACGAAGTTTGTTGCGAGGAAAGGATTGTAACTGGTTTTACACTATTAAACTTTTCTAAACAGTCGGAATAAACTATTGAATTTTGATAAAGTTGTTATATGATAGATTAAGTTAGTTAGAAATGTATAATAAAACCAAATATTTCATTTTAAAAGTGCCCTTGTGTGAATAAGCAAGGGATAATAGGGAAATCGGTGAAAATCCGATGCAGCCCCCGCTACTGTAAACGCTGATGAAATTGTCGATAGCCACTGGCCTGATGCCGGGAAGGGACAAAGTAAAATGAAGCGTAAGCCAGGAAACCTGCTTTTAAAATTGCATGATACTTTTCGGAGGGAAAGGTAGAAGGACTATGACGATTTTGGGAGGATTTGGCATGCTTGCCTTAGGCTCCCCATTCATATAGTTTTTTTAAAACCTTGACTCTAATGTTAAGGTTTTTTATTTTGCCTTTTCCCTGAACTCAGGAGGAAGAAGATGACTACTTGGAATTTGACGGGTACAAATACGCATCTGTTGATTTGTAATGGGAGCAGCTGCATGAAAAAGGGCGGGGAAGAAGTAACCCAAGCGATTCGCGATGAAATTGCTTTAAAAGGACTGGATCTGAAAATCCATACAACCAGGACACGCTGTAACGGAAGATGTAAGGATGCCTGCGTTGTGATTGCCTATCCCCAAGGAAACTGGTATCGAGTGGAAACGCCTGATTTCGGTCGGCAGATCGTCAGTAATATCGATGAGGGTGAGTTTGTTCCACAGATGATCTATAAATTCAATGATGGCGAAATGACCCCTAATCCAGATTTTCCTGCTCATACGGGTATTTCAAAGAACAAAGCGTAAAAGGAGATGTCTTAATGAGTACAAACGGTAAATTATTCGTCGTGGGCTTTGGGCCCGGGAATTTTGAACACATTACCAAACGTGCCGTCGAAGCCCTTCAAGAAAGTGACTACATCATTGGTTATAAAACTTATGTTGAACTCATTCAGGGACTGCTTACAAATCAAACGATCATTAGTACGGGGATGACTGAAGAGGTATCACGTGCACAGGAAGCAGTGAAACAAGCGGAGCTGGGAAAGAAAGTGGCGGTGATTTCCAGTGGGGATGCCGGAGTTTACGGGATGGCAGGGTTGGTTTATGAAGTATTGATTGAAAAAGGCTGGAAAGAAGAAACTGGAGTGGGCATTGAAGTCATTCCTGGCATTTCTGCAATCAACTCATGTGCGTCTTTACTTGGGGCACCAGTCATGCACGATTCGTGTACGATCAGCCTCAGTGATCATTTAACTCCTTGGGAACTGATCGCTAAAAGGGTTGAAGCAGCTGCAATGGCAGACTTTGTCATTGCACTTTATAATCCGCGAAGCGGCAGGCGGACCCGGCAAATTGTTGAAACTCAGAAAATTCTCCTTCGCTACCGCTCGCCGGATACACCTGTCGGGTTGGTGAAAAGTGCTTATCGCGATAGGCAGGATGTTGTTATAACCAATTTGCAGGATATGTTGAATCACGATATTGGAATGTTGACCACCGTCATTATCGGTAATTCATCCACCTTTTTATATGATGACAAAATCATCACACCAAGAGGCTATCAGAGAAAATATACTTTGAATTCGGAAAAGCAAACATTGAAGCCGCATCAGCGACTGCAAAAAGAAGCGGAACCGTGGGCATTAGATCAAGAAGCCTTAACCGAGTCCGCTGGAGGAGTTGGATTACTTACAAAAGCACCAGAAAAGAAGCCAGCTTCCTTTGAAATGGCAATGGAGGCCCTGTCAAGAGTCAAGGGTCAAACCGTTAAGCAATCCATTCAGCCGATTGTTCAGCAAAAAATGGAGTCGGTATTCGAACTTGCGGTTAGTCCAGGTGTGGCGAATAAACAATTCACTCCCAAACAAATGATGACACTTGCGGAAGTTGTCGGGGAAAAGGGAACGATGGAATACACGCCAAATCATAAAATCGTCTTAAAGATTCCGACAACGGAGCCGGAAGTCATTACGGGGAAATTGCAATCAGCAAACTTTCTTTTGTCGCCGATTGGAGATGTACTGACATTAAAAGCCTGTGATTTCTGTGATGGTGAAAAAGCGGAATCCATTCCTTATGCGGATGAAATACACCGGGTGCTTGGCGGAATGAAAATGCCCAAGGAACTGAACATCGGTTTTAATGGGTGTGGGATGGCTTGTTATAGTGCTGTGATGGATGATATCGGGATTGTCTTCCGAAAAGGGAAGTTCGACTTATTTCTTGGAGCTAAACCAGTTGGAAGAACAGCCCATCCGGGTCAGCCGGTTGCGGAAGGCATTGAACCGGAACAGCTTGTTGAACTGATCACCGACATTGTCGGGGAGTATAAGCAAAATGCCCATCCAAATGAGCGGCTTTTTAAATACTTCAAACGTTCGAAAAAGATACAGAATTTTTCTTATCAAGACATCGCTCCCAAAATAAACATAGAGCCTGCGCCTTGTGAAGACTAATCAAGAGGGGGAAAGAAAATGAAAGCAGTTTTGTTCGTAGGACACGGAAGCCGGTTGGCTTCGGGAAATGAAGAAGTCCGTCATTTTATTGAAAATATGATTCCGGCAATGAACGAGCGTTTCCTAGTGGAAACGTGCTTCTTGGAATTTGCGGCACCGAATATATCCAAAGGAATTGATAATTGTGTAAAACGAGGGGCTACTGAAGTTATCGTCATACCGATCATTTTGTTGCATGCAGGACATTCGAAATTACATATCCCAGCTGAAATAGAGGATGGGAAAACTAAGTATCCAGAAGTGAAATTCACATATGGCCAAACGATCGGGGTCCACCATGATGTATTGACGATCCTGACAGACCGTCTTGAGGAAGCGGGATTCGATACGGCCTCTGAACATTCTGAGACAGCGATATTGCTAATAGGCCGAGGTGGCAGTGATGCTGATGCAAATAGTGATATCTATAAAATTTCACGATTATTATGGGAAAAATTAAACGTTAAATGGGTCGAAACAGCCTTCATGGGTGTAACGGACCCGCACGTTGATGAAGGTATTGAACGATGCATCCGATTAGGGGCAAAAAAAATAGTGATGCTGCCATATTTCCTCTTCACTGGGGTGTTGATGGAAAGAATGGAGGATATGCTGAAAGGCTATCAAGAGCAATATCATGATCGAGAATTCATTTTGGCAAAGTATTTTGGATATCATCCAACATTACAGAACATTCTGCAAGAACGAGTAATTGAAGCCAGTGAAGGCAGGTCAAGCGGGGCGCGTGATTTGGAAAACTATCGTAAACATGTCGAGGAACATGGACATGCTCACCATCATCACCATCACGACCACGATCACGATCACGACCACGATCACGACCATCATCACGATCACGATCACGACCATCATCACGACCACGATCACGACCATGATCATCACCACGATCATGATGGGCAAGTGGTGGGGACATCAAAATGATTTTGTTCTTGGCGGGTACAAGTGATGCAAGGGAATTAGCGATTGAGATGCAGCAGGTGGGGTTCAAGGTTTTGGCAACTGTTGTAACCGAATCGGCGGCTAAGAGTTTGCAAGATTCTGGGATATCCACCCGGATTGGCCGATTATCTGCAGAAGATATGACATCTTTAATCTCTGCAAAAGGTTTTCAGGCTGTAGTCGATGCAAGTCACCCATTTGCCGAAGAAGCATCGAAAAACGCCCTTAACGGAGCAAAGGCAGCAAATGTTCCTTATATTCGTTATGAGCGTGAAAGTCAACGGTTTCAGAATGATAAATTGATAGTTGTCCGTGATTATGAGGAAGCTGCCAAGCTTGCCGCTGCAAAAAGGGGAGTCATCATGCTCACGACCGGAAGTAAAACACTATCCGTGTTCGCAAAAGAATTGGTAGGGCTCGAGAATACCAGAGTCATAGCGAGAATGCTGCCACGCATGGACAATATGGAAAAATGTGCACAGCTGGGCATCGAACAAAAAAATATCGTTGCGATTCAAGGGCCGTTTTCCAAAGAATTAAATAAAGCTCTATATGAACAATATGGGGTCACATTGATGATAACGAAAGAAAGCGGCAAGGTCGGTGCGGTTGATGAGAAATTGGAAGCCGCGTTGGAATGTGGAATTGAGACGATCATGATATCTCGACCGGATGTTGACTATCAGAATGTTCATTCCAGTTTTGAACATGTCATTGCCGAGTTGAATAATCAGTTAAATGAAAAATAGGAGGAATGCAAGATGGATTTTAAAACGGATTTTAAACCACTAACGGTAGACCCTGACAAAATATATGATTATAGTTTTTCAATCATTGCTGAAGAAATGGGCAATCATGATTTTTCTGAAGATGAATGGAAGATCGTCCGCCGGGTCATTCATGCTTCAGCGGATTTTGAATTGGGAAGAAGTGTAATAATCCATCCAAATGCCATTCAAGCTGGTGTGGAAGCCATTCGCAAAGGCAGACATGTCATTGCGGATGTTCAAATGATCGAGAGCGGTACAGGCAAAAAACGATTTCAAAAACATGGCGGGGACGTTCATTGCTATATTTCGGATCCGGATGTGATGGTCGAGGCAAAACGTTTGAATACGACAAGGGCGATCATTTCGATGCAAAAAGCAGTAAAGGAAAATGAAGGGGGCATTTATGCGATTGGCAATGCACCTACCGCTTTACTAGAGCTCATTCGTCTTATTAAAGAAGGGATTGCAAAACCGGACTTAATCATTGGAATGCCTGTTGGATTTGTTTCTGCAGCAGAATCGAAAGAGGAACTGGCTAAGATCACAGAAGTGCCATTCATTACGAATATTGGCCGAAAAGGTGGAAGTACTGTCACTGTTGCAGCATTGAACGCGATTTCCCTTTTAGCTGATAGTTAAAAAACATGGAAAAGAAAGTGAAAAAAGACCCCTCACAAATGCGTCATGGATATACGACGGGAGCATGTTCAACAGCTGTGACCAAAGCGGCATTGACCGCTTTGATCACGGGGGATGCACTAGAGGAGGCAACCATTTCCTTGCCAATCGGCCGAGATGCTACTTTCACTATTGAGAAATATGAAATATCGGAAAATGCGGTTAGTGCAGAAACGATTAAAGATGCCGGAGATGATCCCGATGCCACACATTTGGCCCATATTATCTCTACTGTCAGCTGGTCGGATGCACCTGGGATTATCTTGGATGGAGGGACCGGAGTTGGTCGTGTAACCAAACCCGGTCTTCCCGTTCCAGTTGGAGAGGCCGCGATTAATCCTGTACCGCGCAAAATGATTTTAACCACTGTGCAACAAACATTGGAAGAATTTAAGATCAATAGAGGAGTGAAGGTCGTCATCTCCGTGCCCGCAGGAGAAGAAATAGCGAAAAAAACATTAAATGGCCGCTTGGGGATTGTAGGAGGCATTTCCATTTTGGGAACAAGGGGCACTGTCGTCCCTTTTTCCAGTTCCGCCTATATGGCAAGTATCGTTCAGGCCATCAGTGTCGCCAAAGCGAGTGGGTGTGAACATCTTGTTTTAACGACTGGCGGGCGCAGTGAAAAGTATGCCATGGGTCTTCTCCAGGATTTACCTGAGGAAGCCTTTATAGAAATGGGTGACTTTGTAGGCTTCTCACTTAAGCAATGTAAGAGGCAGGGGATTAAAAAGGTATCACTGGTCGGCATGATGGGGAAATTCTCCAAAGTGGCCCAAGGTGTGATGATGGTGCATTCAAAAAGTGCCCCCGTCGACTTCGGCTTTCTATCGGAAATAGCCCAAAGCGTCGGAGCTGATGATGATCTTGTTCTTGAAATCAAGAATGCAAACACAGCGTCACAAGTCGGGGATATGATGTCAGCCATTAATAATTTTGACTTTTTTAATAAACTATGTGAATCCTGCTGTCACTCTGCCATTAACCAAGTGAAGGGCGGCATTGAAATGGAAACGGCGATTTATTCGTTGAAAGGACAATTACTGGGAAGGGCTGTTGGAATTGAGTCAATCGATTAAATTAATCGGGATAGGGGATAACGGTCAGGAAAGCTTGCTGCCCCAATATGCCCAATGGATAGAAGAAAGTGAAGTGCTGGTCGGAGGTGAGCGGGTCTTATCGTTTTTCCCGAACTATTCTGGCAAGAAGATTGTCATAAAGGGCGGTTTGAAAAAGGTGGTGGAACAACTGCAGGATGAAACTCGTCCAACAGTGGTTTTAGCTTCCGGTGACCCAATGTTTTATGGAATGGGAGGCTATCTTTCCAGCAAAATCAACATGGAGGTTTACCCATATTTCAGTTCAATTCAGCTTGCTTTTGCAAAAATGGGGGAAAGCTGGCAAGATGCCTTCCTCGTTAGCATTCATGGCCGCAGTATGAAAGGGCTGGCACAAAGGATTGATGGGAAAGCGAAAGTTGCCTTGCTTACTGATAGTGAAAATAGCCCCAATCAACTGGCAAAATATCTCCTTTCATTCGGAATGACGGAATACCGGGCATTTGTGGCTGAAAATCTTCAAGGGGAAACCGAAGAATCTGGCTGGTATGAACTTGATGAAATGATGGAGCGGGAATTCTCCCCGTTGAATGTCGTCATTTTGAAAAGAAAATCAGAAGGTCCAAGCTGGTCCTTGGGGATAGAAGATGAAGAATTTTCGCAGCGAAAGCCGGACAAAGGCCTCATAACCAAAAAGGAAATTCGGGTATTAAGCCTGCATGCGTTGAAACTCAGAAAAAACAGCATAGTTTGGGATGTTGGGACGTGTACGGGCTCAATGGCAATTGAAGCTGCCAAGCTTGCATCCGAAGGTCAAATTTTCGCGATTGAAAAAAATGAGCCTGATTTAGAAAACTGTTATCAAAACCAACGTAAATTCCGTACCGATATAACGGCGATTCATGGTAAAGCCCCGGAGGGATTGGAAAATTTCCCTGATCCTGATGCGATCTTCATTGGCGGGACTGGCGGCGAAATGGGAGAGCTGATCAACACTTGCTGTAAACGGCTTAAAGAAGGCGGCAGGATCGTTCTTAATGCTGCGACGATTGAGAATCTTTACCGGGCTAATGAGGCATTTGCGGAAGCTGGTTTTCACACTTCCATCATGCATGCGCAAATCTCCAGAAGTAAGCCAATATTGGGAATGAACAGATTTGTACCTCTTAATCCGGTTTATATCATTACTGCACAACGAAAGGAAGACATGAATGAGTAATCTTGGTACATTATATGGCCTTGGCGTGGGCCCTGGCGATCCAGAGCTAATTACAGTAAAGGCATTTCGCGTGATTCAGGAATCTCCGGTCATTGCGTATCCCAAAAAAAGAAAAGGGAGTAAAAGCTACGCCCATCGCATTGTTGAAGTTTACATTCGTCCTGAAGAAAAGGATATGCTGGGCCTTGTTTTTCCGATGACGAAAGATCAAGCCATTTTGGATCGGGAATGGAACGGAACGGTGGAAAAGGTTTGGCAAAAATTAAATGAAGGTAAAGATGTTGCTTTCGTTACGGAAGGCGATCCGCTTTTATATAGTACGTTCATACATATGATGAAATTGATGCAGGAGTTGCATCCCGAAGTCGAAATCAAGACAGTCCCGGGCATTTCTTCCTTTAATGGATCAGCGTCAAGGCTGGGCATCGCCTTGGCTGATGGTGATGATCATGTTGCAATAGTTCCTGCAAGGGATGATTATGAAGCGATGAAGAAGGCCATCGAAGATCATGATGCCGTGGTGTTCATCAAAGTGGCAAAGGTCATCGATTTAATGATTACCGTTTTAAAAGATTTGGACTTGCTTGAAAAGGCCTCGGTCGTAACCAAAGTCACTTCCGATGAGGAAGTGATTTGGAAAGTGAGTGAATTGGAAGGACTTGAACTAGAATACTTAACATTGATGGTGGTGAGAAAATGAAGATATATATTGTAGGTGCCGGCCCGGGTGACCCGGATTTGATTACTGTAAAAGGATTGAACATTCTCCAAACGGCTGATGTGATTTTATATACGGATTCATTAGTGAATGAAGAATTGATTGCTAAGGCAAAACCAGATGCCGAGGTGCTGAAAACGGCTGGAATGCATTTGGAAGAAATTGTTGGCATCATGGTTGATCGTGTTAAGGAAGGAAAGATGGTTGCCAGAATCCATACAGGGGATCCTGCCATGTACGGTGCAATCATGGAACAAATTGTCCTATTGAAGAAAGAGGGTATCGGTTATGAGGTGATTCCTGGCGTAAGTTCGGTGTTCGCCTCAGCAGCGGCAATAGGAGCAGAGCTGACCATCCCTGATTTAACCCAGACACTTATATTAACGAGGGCTGAAGGACGTACGCCTGTTCCGGAATTTGAGAAGTTACGTGATTTGGCAAGTCATCACTGTACGATTGCCCTTTTCTTGAGTGCGACCTTGACCAAAAAAATCGTTAAAGAACTTCAGGAAGCCGGTTGGAAGGATGATACACCGGTTGCAGTCATTCAACGGGCAACATGGCCGGACCAAAAAATCGTCCGCACCACGTTAGTGAACTTAGATGATGATATGCGTCAAAATGGCATCCGCAAGCATGCGATGATTTTGGCTGGATGGGCTTTGGACCCTGACATCCATGATAAAGATGAATACCGTTCCAAACTATATGATGCGAGTTTTACCCACGGTTTCAGAAAAGGTGTTAAACCATGATCATTGAATTGAAAGAAGCGGAACTTGCTCCCATTAAACGGTCCCACACTTATGCGATCGTAGCGATTACAAAGCATGGTGTCGAGCTGGCACGAAAATTACATACTGTTTTTTCGAATTCCGATCTTTATTACATGAGCAAGTTTGAAAAAGGGGACGAAGAGCATAAACAGATCCAGCTTTTTTCGGGCAGTGTCCGTATGCTATTGCCAGCTTTATTCAAGGAATATAAGGGAATCATATTAATTATTTCACTCGGGGCAGTCGTGAGGATGATTGCACCAATTTTGAAGGATAAGAAAACGGATCCAGGTGTCGTTGTCATTGATGACAAAGGAGAAAATGTTATCAGTGTACTTTCAGGGCATCTGGGAGGGGCAAATGAACTGACTAAGGAAGTTGCTGCAGCCCTTGATGCAAGAGCTATAATCACCACGGCTTCGGATGTACAAAAAACGATTCCTGTCGACTTATTCGGCCAGCGCTTCGGCTGGATTTGGGATTCCGCAGAAAAATTGACTCCAGTAAGTGCGTCCGTTGTAAATGAAGAGCATGTTGCCGTTGTACAAGAATCAGGTGAACGGAACTGGTGGTCTTATGATACGGCATTACCTGAACGAATTATCATATACCCATCCATTGAAGAAGCGCTTCAAGCAAAGCCGCAAGCAGCTCTGGTCGTGACTCACCGCATGCTTAAGCAGTCGGAAAAGAGAATCCTGGAAAATGGAATCGTATATCGTCCAAAGGTCATTGCTCTTGGTATCGGGTGCAATAGGGGAACGGCGGCTGCTGAAATTGAGCAGGTGATTGCAGAAACACTAGCCGATTTATCATTTTCATTAAAAAGCGTTAAGGCGATCTGTACAATTTCCTTAAAGAAAGACGAACTTGGCTTGATTGAAGTAGTTGAAAAATATGGCTGGGAATTCGTGTATTATGAACCGGAAGAGCTTAATCAAGCCAAAATCGAAGCGCCTTCGGATACAGTATTTAAATACACGGGTGCATATGGTGTGAGTGAACCGGCTGTGAGGATTTATACTAAAGCCGAACAATTGGAGCTGGTTAAGAAAAAATCGGGGAACGTAACCATATCAGTTGGGATCATTCCTTTTTAAGGAGGGAGAAACAAATATGAATGATAGAAGATTGGTAATTGCAGGTACCGGAAGCGGTGTCGGTAAAACGACATTGACCATCGGAATCATGGCAGCCCTCCAGAAGAAAGGCTATACCGTTCAAGGGTTCAAATGTGGTCCTGACTATATTGATCCTACTTATCATACTGCAGTTACAGGACGGGTTTCACGCAATCTTGACAGTTGGATGTTTGAACATGACACTGTTCGAGAAATTCTTAACAAAGCAGGTGCCGGAGCTGATATATCGATCATCGAAGGAGTCATGGGCTTCTTCGATGGCAAAAGCCCTTTATCCAATACAGGTTCGACGGCTGAAATCAGCATCATTACGCAAAGTCCTGTCCTGTTGGTAGTCAACTGTGCCAGCATGGCCCGGAGTGCAGCAGCCATTGTAAAAGGGTTTCAGGACTTTTCGATTGGCCCGAACATCATTGGGGTCATTGCCAATCAAGTGGGAAGTGCAGGTCATTACAAAATTGTCAAATCAGCCATTGAGCAAGAATGCAATGTACCGGTGCTCGGTTATATGAAGCGGGAAATGGATATTGATATTCCAAGCCGTCATTTAGGTTTAATTCCTGCTATTGAACGCGGTGAACTTAACCCTTTTTTCGACAAGCTTGCACAATTGGTCATGGAAACGATCGATATCGATCAGTTGTACCGTTTGTCCAAGACAAGCTCCGTTACCAGCGGAAACTCAAATATTTTTCAACCCAAAAATGAAAAGGACGTGTGCATTGCCGTCGCAAAAGATGCAGCCTTCAATTTTTATTATCAGGAAAACCTTGAGCTGCTTGAAGCATTTGGGGCGAACATCAAATATTTTTCTCCTTTAAAAGGGGAAGAAGTTCCATTGGATGCCGATGGTTTATACCTTGGTGGCGGTTTTCCTGAGGAATTTGCAGCTGAACTTTCCGGTAACATGGGTGCCATAAAATCCATCAGAAGCTCCATTGAAAAGGGGATGCCGACTCTAGCGGAATGTGGCGGTTTCATGTTTTTGAGCAAATCGATTGAAACAACTTCCGGAGAAACGCATCAAATGGCAGGAATGATACCGGGCAGGATTAAAATGCAGAAAAAGCTTGCAGCACTTGGGTATCGTGAAATTAAAGGAACTCCAGGCAATTTTTTAATCAATGATATGGAGCAGGCAAAAGGTCATGAATTCCACTACTCGACATTTGAAGCGGATGATGATCTTACACATGCTTATGAAGCCAAAGGCAGATTCGGTTCGAAACAAGAGGGGTGTGTATTGGGCAATCTTGTTGCAGGTTATACTCACTTTCATTTTGCTTCAAATCCAACACTAGCAAAGAACTGGATCAATGCTTGCTTAAAACAAAAAAACAGATCTGCCCATGAAACTATCAACTAGGAAAAAGGTATTTTTTGAAGCTTAAGAGGAGGCGCGAGCATGAAACCGGGAAAAGTTCACCTGGTCGGTGCGGGTCCCGGAGATCCGAAACTGATTACGGTATATGGACTGGAATGTATCCAAAAGGCGGATGTCATTGCATATGACAGGCTTGTCAATCCAGAACTATTAAACTATGCAAAAGAAGATGCAGAACTGGTGTATTGCGGGAAATCACCAGGGAAGCATCATCTCATTCAAAATGAAATACATGAACTTTTAGTGGAAAAAGCCTTACAGGGGAAAAACGTCACCCGTCTAAAGGGTGGAGATCCATTTGTCTTTGGGCGGGGCGGTGAGGAAGCGGAAATACTGGCTGCTAACGGGATTGAATATGATATCGTCCCAGGAATCACAGCGGGTATCGCAGCACCGGCTTATGCGGGCATCCCGGTAACCCACCGTGAACATGCCTCAAGTTATGCAATTGTGACAGGCCATGGCCGTGATTACAAGGGGCAGGATAACCTGAATTGGCAGGCATTGGCTCAAGGCATCGATACCATTGCCTTTTATATGGGAATAGGTAATATGCCGTTCATCTGTGAAAAATTGATGGAGCATGGCAGGGACGGTAAAACGCCAGTGGCCATCATTGAATGGGGTACGACAGATAAACAAAGGACGATTACCGGCACCTTAAGTTCGATTTCCTTGAAGGCTATAACAGAAGAAATTCAAAATCCGTCAATCTTTCTAGTTGGGGATGTCGTCCAATTAAGAGAAAAAATCCAATGGTTTGAAAGAGTGATTGAATCAGAGTCCATTAAGGAAGGGAATGAGTTGGAATGTCCATCATTCAAGAATTGAAGGAGCGCCGGGCAATAAGGAATTACGAAGAAAAAGAAGTGGAAGACGAAAAAATCAGGCAGTTATTGGAAGCGGCTACCTATGCTCCTAATGACCGATTGCGTGAACCTTGGAGTTTTTATGTTATCAAGGGGGAAGCGAAGCACCGTTATGAGAGATTGGCAGAAAGGTATTTACATGAACGCTTTCCGACCAAACCAAAATTGATTGACAGTTCACTGGAAGTTGTAAAGACGACACCGCTTATCATTGTCGTGACTTCTGACATTTTACCTGACGATCCAGATTCATCCGAAGACAATGTATTCGCTTCTTGTTGTGCCGTCCATTCGATGTGGCTAGCCGCAAAAGAACTTGGTCTTGGATTCGTTTGGCGCACTAGAGGAGTGGGTCTTGTCAGGGATGAACGCCTGCACGAATTTATCGGTTCACCGGAAAACAAAAAAGTGATCGGCACCATTTTTGTCGGATACCCTAAAGGCGATCAACCGGTTCCTGCTACTAAAAGGACTTCATACATAGAAAAAACAGTTTGGCTATGAAGGTAGGTGAGTGAGTGGCACGCAGAGGATTAATGCTTATTTATACGGGAAACGGGAAGGGGAAGACGACTGCCTCATTAGGGGTGACTTTAAGGGCAATCGGCAGAGGAATGACTGTTAAATACCTTCAGTTCATTAAATCTCCAGAGCGTACTTATGGGGAAGCATTGGCTTTGAGAAAATTAGGAGTTGAAATGGAACAGTTAGGTATTGGTTTTACATGGACCAAAACACCAGAAGAACATCGTGATGCCTTATCGTTAGCTTGGGAAAAGGCGAAACGGGCCCTTGCTGATACGGATATTGATTTACTTGTTTTGGATGAGTTGAACAATGCGTTAGCGATCTCCAAATTCCCGATTGAAGATGTCTTGCCATTGGAGGAAGTCATCGATGCCATTCGAAATCGTCCCGCTCATATGCATATAGTCATTACCGGCAGGGATGCCAGGCCGGAGCTTATGGAAATGGCGGATTTGGTTTCATCGATCGACGCGACCAAGCATTATTATGACGAGGGTATCGGCGCTGTCAAAGGATTAGAGTTTTAGGGGGTGAACGTAATGAAGGCACGATCCATCATGATACAAGGGACGTCATCTGATGTTGGGAAAAGTTTGATTTGTACGGCATTTTGCCGGGTATTTTCCAATAAAGGATTACGTGTCGTCCCATTCAAATCACAAAACATGGCTTTGAATTCTTATGTAACCTTGGATGGCGGTGAAATCGGACGGGCACAGGGAGTACAGGCGGAAGCAGCACGGATCACGGCAACGACCGATATGAATCCGATATTACTGAAACCGAAACAGGATATGGTTTCGGAAGTCATCGTGCACGGAAAGCATTTCCTTGATATGAATGCAAAAAGCTATCGGTCCCAATTTGTCCAGGAAGCCATGCCCATCATCCGTAAATCGGTGGAAAAACTTCAAGATGAATATGACATCATTGTACTCGAAGGGGCAGGAAGTCCGGCTGAAATTAACCTTAAGGACCGGGATATAGCGAATATGCGAATGGCTAAACTCGCGGATGCAGCTGTCATTTTAGTGGCCGATATTGATCGTGGTGGAGTATTTGCGTCCATTATCGGGACACTTGCCTTATTGGATCAAGATGAACGAGATAGTGTAAAGGGCATCATCATCAATAAATTTCGTGGCATGCGTGAATTATTGGACGATGGCATTGAATGGTTGGAAAAGGAAACCGGGATTCCTGTTCTCGGGGTGCTGCCCTATCTAGAGGTGAATATTGAAGCGGAAGATTCACTTGCCCTCTCTTCCTTACGTTTTAAAAAACCTAAAAAGGCTGAGTTTCCGATCGATGTTGCCGTCTTGAGATTTCCGCGGATCTCCAATTTTACTGATGTGGATCCTTTTTTTGATGAACCCGGAGTAGGTGTCCGCCTGGTAAGCAGTGTACATGAGTTAGGTAATCCCGATCTGCTAATTTTGCCGGGTACAAAAAACACGATGGAAGATTTAGAGTGGTTGAAACGTATGGGATTGGATCGGGCCATCAATGAACTGCGGAAACAAGGAACGATGATATTCGGCATATGCGGCGGTTTTCAAATGCTAGGGACAAAACTTTTTGATCCCGACGCGGTCGAGGGTGACGGTGAGAACGCGGAAGGGCTTTCGCTTCTTCCGGTGGAAACCATTTTTCAAGCAGAAAAGAAAACGGTACAAATGGAAGGTGTCCTTTCTTCCGGGATAATGGAAGGTCAAATGAATCTTAACGGTTTCGAAATACATTTAGGCAGAACGACATTGAAGTCACAAGTAAGGCCCTTTCTTTTATTGAAGGATGGAAGAGAGGATGGAGCCATTTCCAATGACAACAAGGTAATGGGAACATATCTTCATGGGATATTCCATAATCGCTTGTTCACTAGATTACTAGTTAACCAAATTCGACGGAACAAGGGGTTGGAAGAAGTGAAGGAAAACGTTCAAAGCGACTCGGAGCGCAGGGAGGAAGCTTACAATCTCTTGGCTTCCCATTTGGAAGAGAACATTGATATGGATACGATCTATCAATGGCTGCAGCTGGAAACTGCAGAAAGTTGAAAAGGGTCATTAGTTTAATGTTGATCATAGCCCTTTAACCTTTAAAAAAGATCAATTTAGAGCGATAATTCCTTTTATTTAGCCATTTTAAGTGACAGAGGCATACAAGATATGTTATGTTGTCTACTCTACATACTTTATACAAAATAAAAGGATGAGGTGTTCATATGAATAAAACAGAATTAGTGAGCAGTGTTGCAGCACAAGCTGAACTGACAAAAGACGACGCAAAAAAAGTAGTGGACGCATTGTTTGAAACAATCACTGCTACACTTGCTAAAGAAGAAAAAATCCAATTAGTTGGTTTTGGTACATTTGAAGTGCGTGACCGCGCTGCCCGTACAGGAAGAAACCCGCAGACTGGCGAAGAAATACAAATTGCAGCTAGTAAAGTACCCGCTTTTAAAGCAGGTAAGGAATTAAAAGAAGCTGTAAAATAAAAGCGTAACGAAAAAAACCTGGCGATGCGATATTCGCCAGGTTTTTTTGTATACTGTCTGATTTTAATTTGCGCTTGGAAGGCAGTGAATGACAGTCATTTTTATATATTCGATGCCATTTTCAAACGGAGGCGTATAGGGCGTTCTCATGACCAACAATGGAAGAAGCCCACTCCATGAAGCGGTAATGGAATGTAACACAAATGAAAAAAAATTATAGTACTTATTTTTAAGGTTTATACTGTGACTATGTTAGGCTAAGTAATAACAAGTTTTAAAACCAAAATAAAAGAGGTGAAAGATATGCTGAAGAAAATAATGAAAAAAATCAAACAGCTTTCCCAAGGCAGCAGTGAGCGAAGACATGGTCATTATCGCCGAGGCAGCAGCAGCAGCAGCCGAGGCTACAAAAGGTATCCCATGAGTGGAAGTGACCGCTACAAGAGAAAAGGGCGCGGCAGTAGCAGCTAATTCAATTTCTTTGACTTCAATGCAGCCTGCAGGTCCATTGAGATTTCTTTAATATCTGAATAAGGTTCTTGGATGCTTAATAACCTTTTCAGTAAATGCACGGTTTCTTTTTCTAACGAAAGCTCTTCTGTCCAAGGAAGAGTCTTTTTACTTTTGGAGGCGTACGTCGTATAAAGTACATATAGAAGTATTTCCCCCAAGTCGTAAAAATCCTGCCTTTTCAGCTGCAAAATGGATTCTTTAGTAAAATTGGCCGAATTGATCATTTTAGACAAACCAAAGTCTATCAAAATGGGCTGATTGTTCTTTAGTAAAATATTTGGTATACGTAAATCTTGATGGAAAATGTCATGGTCATGTAGATAAGATACTAAACCGACTAGCTTATCCAGAAAAAATAGAGACTCCTTCTCATTGAATGTTATATGATTCAAGAAAATATGGTCTTCCAAATTATCTCCTTCTATGAAATCCATCACAAAATAAACATTTCCCTCATGTGAAAATTTCTCGTGAAATTTGGGGATGTTTTTGTGGTTTAACATTCGTAATATGGAAATTTCATTTTCAAACTGCTTCAGCTCTTCTTTTCTGCGGCGTTTACTTTTCCGGAGCTGCTTGATCACTATATTTCCATTTATTTTCAAATCATTGCAAAGATAAATAATACCGTAGCTTCCTGTTCCGATTACAGCTTTCACCTCGTAACGGTAATTCAAAACCACTCCTTTTTTTAAAGGTATATCCACAAAAAATTGGTAGAACTTTCTAAATGTACGCAAAATTGAAACTTTCCTCACCACTTTCATCTATTCAAGTCAAGACCAAAAAAGTCCATTATTAATTAAGCTGGAAATATGAATGAACATGGATAGTTTAACACTGATTTTTGATAATGCGGTAATGAAAGTCTTTTCTTCGGGGAGTTCTTTTGATAGTTCACAATTAAAAATAAATTTTTCATATAATTTCACATTATGAAATTATATGGGTTTTTAAAAATATTAAGTTTACTATAATGAATTCATAATAAAAGAGTAGGAGGTGATAAGATGGATGGGCGCGAGTTGAGAAATTGCTTTGGTAAATTCCCAACCGGAGTCACGATAGTGAGCTGGTTTGATGGGAAAGTTCAAAAGGGGATTACTGTGAATTCATTTACCTCGGTTTCCTTGGATCCCCCGCTTGCTTTAGTATCAATTCATAAAGAAGCAAAAGCCTGCACGAGCATGAAAGACAAATCTTTTACCATTAATATCTTGTCGGATGAACAGGAATCCATAGCATGGCAATTTGCAGGCAGTAAACAGGATACGATTGAAATTGACTGGGATAACAAGGGGGTTTCGCCAAAAATAATTGGAAGTGTTGCCTGGATGGAATGCAAACCATGGAGAGAGTATGATGCTGGTGATCATGTATTGTTCATCGGTGAGATCCAGGAGTTACAATTCGAAGATTTGGAAGCGCTTACTTTTTATCAAGGGAAAATGGGGTCTGCTAAACAACTTGTAAAATAAGGGGGATTCTTATGGGCATTAAAACCGGCGAAGAATATATTAATAGAATTAAATCAAGGAAGCCAGAAGTCTGGCTTGGCGGAAGAGTGGTTGAGGATATTTATAATGAGCCAATTTTTAAACAGCCGATACAAGAAATTGCAAAGTTGTATGACATTCAACATGACCCGGAATATCAAGATGAAATCACCCACATTTGCAAAGAAACCGGAGAACGTGTTAACAATGCTTTCATATTCCCGAAGACATCGGAGGATTTGCAAAAAAGAAGTAAATTATTTGAAGTGTATGCAAGGATGACATATGGACTTATGGGGAGAACGCCGGACTTTTTAAATGTCGTGGTCACTTCCATGGCACATAACTCTTGGTTTCTTGATAAATACAACAAAGACTGGTCAAAGAACATCAAGGATTATTATACCTATATTCGTGACAATGATTTATTCTTAACGCATGCGATCATTAATCCTCAAAATGATCGAAGCAAGCAATCTCATGAGCAAAAAGAAACATATACCCACTTAGGGACCGTTGAGGAAAAAGAAGAAGGAATACTTGTACGCGGTGCAAAAATGTTAGCAACCCTGGCACCGATCACCGATGAGGTGATTATCTATTCTTTCCCAGGATTCACACCAGGGGATGAACGTCATGCGGTAGCATTTGCATTGCCGATCGATACGCCTGGACTGCGTATAATCTGCCGGGAACCAATGCAGGACGGAACACGCTCGATGTTTGACCATCCACTTGCCTCACGCTATGAGGAAATGGACGCCCTGCTTGTATTCAATGATGTCCTGGTTCCTTGGAACCGCGTCTTCTTATACAACAATGTGGAGGCGGCAAACCGCTTGTATCCAATGACGGGGATCGCTGAACAGCCTGCTCACCAATCGGGAGTGCGTGGATATATTAAACTGGCATTTGCCGTTGAGGTTGCTTGTAAAGTGGCAGACTCTATCGGGGTTGATGGATTCCTGCATGTACAGCGTGATTTGGGTGAACTTGTTCAATCCGTCGAAGTCATCCGTTCACTGCTTCGGGTAGCGGAATATGAGTTCACGATCAATGACTACGGTGAGGCCCGGCCAAATCCGGATGCATTGGAAACGATTCGCGGCTTCCTTCCGGAGATGTATCCCCGTGCCATAGAGGTGATACAGACCATAGGAGCTGGAGGGCTTTTGATGTCTCCGACAGGGGCCGACTTTGATAATCCGGAATTGCGAGTAGATATCGATAAATATTATGGAGGACGAAGCGGGGTTTCAGCGGAAGAGCGCGTTCGGGTGTTTAAACTGGCTTGGGATTTATGCGGGGAAGCATTTGGGCAGCGCCTACTTCAATACGAACGCTATTACACGGGTGATCCAGTTAGGAAAAGAGCGATTTTTTATAATAAATATAAGAAAAACAAGAACTTTACCATGGTGGATGAGGTGCTTAACAAACCGATGCAAATAGCCATCGATGCGGTTAAACAGTAATTTTTATAGTTGAATAGGGAGGGGGGGGGGACCGTCATGATCTCGTCCGTTGAGAAGCTAATAAAGATACTTGATTTATTCACAAATGAAGAACCCTCACTTGGAAATAAGGAAATAGCTGAAAAATTGAATATGAGTCCGAGCTCATCCCATCATCTAGTGAAAACGATGTGCAAGGATGGGATGCTGATCCAAGGCAAAGATCGAAAGTACCGGCTTGGTTGGAAGTTACTTGAGTGGAGCAGTAAAGTCATGTATCAGCAGGATATTCATTATGAGGCAGGTCCTATTATCAGTAATCTTGTCCTGCAATTTAGAGGTAATTCTCACATCGGTATGTTTCACGAAGGCGAAGTCAGGTTTGTGATGAAAATGTCGTCCCCTCATGCCGAGCATATGACCACATATATAGGAGCAAGAAAACCAGCTTATTGTACGAGCACCGGGAAAGTATTACTTGCCTTTAACCCATCCTTCATTCAGCCTACGCTTGCAAAAGGGCTTTTGAAGCACTCAACTAACACGATCACTTGCATTAATAAATTGAATGAAGAGTTAAAGGACATCCGCAAACAAGGATTTGCGATTAGTGATGATGAAAATGATTATGGGTTATATGGTGTGGCAGCACCCATTAAATCCTATAATGGCCAAGTCATTGCGGCACTTAACCTCGTCGGGGACCGAAATTATATGATTGGGAAAGAAAAAACGAGAATTATTCAGTCGGTAATTCGTTCGGCACAAATGATTTCAAAACAAGTTGGTTATATGTCGCTAGTGTGAATTTTTTGACTATTATGAAAACTGGAGGTAGTTTATTTATGAAAGGATATGCTCAATCTTCAAAATTGCAGGCTAGATCATTAAATCTAATGAAAGTTATTGAAGACAATAAAAATTTATTGAAACCGCCGGTTAATAACAAAGTGCTTTGGGAAGATTCCGAATTCATTGTCATGCTACTGGGTGGTCCGAATTATCGGCGTGATTTTCATGTAGACCCTTCTGATGAGCTATTTTATCAGATAAAAGGCTCCTGCTATGTAGAATGTATCAATCAAAACGGCGAACGCGAAGTAGTGGAGGTGAAAGAAGGGGAAATGTTCATGCTGCCGGCTGATGTACCCCATTCTCCTCATCGTGTATCTGATACTTACGGCATTGTCATAGAACGCAAGCGTGCTAAAGATGAGCTTGAAGATTTTGTTTGGTTCTGCGGGAATTGTAACCATGAGATGCACAAAGTTACGATCCAATTGACGAATATTGAGATCCAGGTGAAAGAAGCCATCGAGGCTTTCAACGGTAGTAAAGAACTTCGCACCTGTAGTGAATGCGGTCATGTCATGTCAGAAAACGTTGAGGCTTGGAAATGCGAATAGATTTTCATACACATATTCTTCCGTTGGACCTCCCGGACTTAACCGGTAAATTTGGTCAGGGACGCTGGCCAGTACTAGAGCGGAAATGTTCTTGCGGGGCGGATATCATGGTAAGCGGAAAGCTGTTCAGGAAAGTGACTGACCAGGTATGGGACGCGGAAAAACGCATTCAGGATATGGATGCCGAAGGAGTCGATATGCAGGTGCTCTCACCGGTGCCAGTGACATTTTCATACTGGGCGCCAATTGACCAGGCGCTATATATGTCACAGTTCCAGAATGATTTCATTGCTGAGACTGTGAACAGGCATCCTGACAGGTTCATCGGTCTCGGTACTGTACCGCTTCAGGATTTGAAAGTGGCAATTGGTGAAATGGAACGCTGTAAATTTGAGCTTGGCCTGGCGGGAATCGAAATCGGTACTAACGTAAACGGAGAGAATCTGGATTCACCTGTTTTATTGGAATTCTTCCAAATGGCTGAAAAATGGAATGTCCCGCTGTTTATACATCCATGGGAGACAATGGCAAAAGACCGAACGGAACGGCATAACCTCATGTATACAGTGGCGATGCCGAGTGAAACGGCATTGGCGGCAGCAAGCATTGCATGGAGCGGCGTCATGGAAAAGTTCCCAAATCTGAAAATCTGTTTTGCACACGGCGGGGGCTCATTTCCATATATTTTACCGCGGATCGATCAGGGGTGGGAAGTATGGCCTGAATTAAGAAAAACATCAATGCCACCAAGCCATTATGCACAAAAGTTTTATTTCGATTCCCTGAACTATGATACCCGGAATATTCAGTATCTGATTGACCGTTTTGGGTATAAGAAAGTGCTGATGGGTTCCGACTATCCATTTTTATTGAGAGAAAAGCCTCCAGGTCAAGTGATTGATGACACTCTAAATCTTTCAGATGAAGTGAAAGCGAATCTTCTAGGTCGAAATGCATTGAGGTTCTTAAATTTGGAATCGCGAGGGGAGAAGCATGGAAAAACAGATTAAAGCGCCAGAACAAGTGCTTGAGGAACTTGGGATCATGCTAGAGCCGCCAAGGAAAGCGGTCGGCAACTATGTCAGCCACGTCCGGGTGGGAAATTTGATATTCACATCCGGACAAGGTGTTGATGATTTCCACGGCAAGCTTGGCAAAGAGCTGACGGAAGAAGAAGGATATCAGGCAGCGAGGCAGTCCATGATTAATCTTCTGAGGGTGCTTAAGGATGAGCTTGGAGATCTATCCAGAGTGAAGAAGGTAATCAAAATTCTCGGAATGATAAATTCAACAGAAAATTTCACAGGACAGCCTAAAGTATTGAATGGTGCATCAGATCTGCTTGTTGCCGTGTTTGGAGAGAGGGGCAGACATGCCCGGTCAGCAGTGGGGATGGCCCAGCTTCCAAATAACACTGCAATTGAAATTGAAATGATTGTGGAAATACAAGATTGAGGCACTTGATTTCTAAGCCAGTGTCTTAATTAAAGGGGAGGGATGTTTCATGCAAGCAGCAAAAGCTAGTATAAATACAGCTAAATCGATAGATTGCCGGCACTTTATTAATGGGGAATTCCTGAATCCAAATCAATCCAAGATTTTTGACAATATCAATCCCGCAACGGAAGAAAAGCTTGGATGGGTTGCAGAAGGGGGTATAGAGGAGGTGAATCAGGCTGTTTCTGCAGCAAGACGTGCGCTTAAAGGTCCTTGGAGATCTTTTACCGATAATGAACGCTCTGCGCTTCTAAGGCGTATCGGCGATCTCATTTTGGAAAAGAAAGAAGAACTGACAATGTTGGAAACCCTTGATACAGGGAAACCATATACCCTTGCACTTGAAATGGACATCAAGCGTTCAGCTCACAATTTTCACTTTTTCGCGGACTATATCACTGCACTTGGTAATGAATCCTACAATCAGAACAACATTGCACTTCATTATTCTATTAGGCGGCCCGTAGGCGTGGTAGGAATGATAAATCCGTGGAATTTACCTTTGCTATTGTTGACGTGGAAATTGGCACCGTGCCTGGCAGCTGGCAATACAGCGGTTATGAAACCAGCTGAACTGACACCGATGACAGCGACAAAGTTAATGGAAATATGCAAGGAAGCGGGGGTTCCCGATGGAGTTGTCAACCTTGTGCATGGATATGGTGTAGATTCAGCAGGAGCCGCTCTAAGTGAACATCCGGACGTCGATGCGATTACATTCACAGGGGAAACAAAAACGGGAACAGCGATCATGAAAGCTGCCGCTCCCACATTGAAAAAAATCTCTTTTGAACTGGGCGGGAAAAATCCGAATATTGTATTTGCTGACTCGAATCTTGATGAAGTAATCGAAACGACATTGAAATCAAGCTTCATGAATCAAGGTGAAGTTTGTTTGTGCGGATCACGAATCTATGTTCAGCAAGGTTTGTATGACGAATTCCTTGAAAAGATGGTCGCGCGAACAAAAAAATTAAAAGTCGGTGATCCGTTTGATTCCGATACGGAAGTAGGAGCTGTAATAGGAAAAGAACATTATGACAAAGTGATGAGTTACATTGATTTGGCGAAAGAAGAAGGAGCGAGAATATTAACTGGAGGAAGAAGAGCAGGACAGTTTGAAAAAGGGTTTTTCATTGAACCGACAATCATTGCCGGAGTTACGCGTGAATCCCGTTGTGTACGGGAAGAAATTTTTGGTCCTGTGGTAACGGTCATGCCTTTCGAAACGGAAGAAGAGGCACTGGAGCATGCCAATGACACACATTACGGACTGGGGGCAACGATCTGGACCAATGATTTAAGGAGGGCGCATCGTGTCGCTTCTAAAATAGAAGCGGGCATTATCTGGGTGAATACCTGGTATTTACGTGATTTGCGTACACCTTTTGGGGGCATGAAACACAGCGGCATCGGCCGCGAAGGCGGATCGCATAGTTTCGAATTTTACAGTGAATTGTCTAACGTCACGATTAAATTATAAAGAAGGAGGGAGGTTCATGATCGTTAGTTTAACAGAATGGTCTGCCAGGTTTTTGAAAGCGGAAAAAACAGGAATGGGAATATCGGCCCCCACCAGTGAAATTCCGGATTTGGATGTGGAGGATGCCTATCAAATTCAGCTTGAAACGATTCGAATGAAAACCCAGTCCGGTCTGGAAGTATCAGGTAAGAAAATAGGCTTGACTTCTAAGGCTATGCAGGAGGTACTGGGAGTGAATGAACCAGATTACGGACATTTACTTGATGCGATGGAAATAGAAAATAACGGCTGTATTTCGAGTTTGCGGTTAATCCAACCAAAAGTGGAGGCAGAAGTAGCTTTTATATTAAAGAAAGATTTACATGGCCCCAATATTACGGTTGATGATGTAATCGAAGCAACTGATTATGTGGTTGCTTCGATCGAAGTGGTTGATAGCCGAGTGAAGGATTGGGAGATCAAACTTGCAGACACTGTGGCGGATAATGCATCATCGGGCTTGTATATTCTGGGAGATCATAAAATTCACTTGAGTGAAATCGACCTCCCTTCCATTCAAATGAAACTATATAAAAATGGCGAATTCATTAACCAAGGAACAGGTGAAGCAGTACTTGGAAATCCAGCAACGTGCGTAGCATGGCTAGCAAATGAACTGCATCGGTTTAAAGGTTCATTGAATGCTGGAGAAGTCATTTTATCCGGTGCATTATCAGCAGCGATCAAAGCGAAACCGGGTGACCGTTTTACTGCTGACTTTGGAGAAAAACTTGGAAAGGTATCGGTTAATTTTGAGTGAAAGGAGCCCAGCGGCCTTGAAAAAACTAAAAGTAGGCATTATTGGATCAGGTAATATCGGCACGGACTTAATGATGAAAATTCATCGGTCGGATATTCTGGAAATGTCGGTGATGATAGGTATCGACAAGGAATCGGAGGGTTTGAAGAAGGCTAGGATGCACGGACATCATGTCATTGAAAATGGCATGGATGGATTTTTGGAAAGGCCGGAGCTTGCAGACATTTTATTCGATGCCACATCTGCGAAGGCGCATGTTTTTCACTGCGAAGCTTTGAAAAAGATGAACAAGAAGCTGATAGACTTGACTCCTGCCGCAATCGGACCGTTCATTGTTCCTTCCGTGAATTTAAAAGAAAATTTGAATGAGGCGGTTGTTAACATGATCACTTGCGGCGGTCAGGCGACAATCCCCATCGTTCATGCGATCAGTCAAGTGGCCCAGGTCGAATATGCCGAAATAATAGCGACAATTTCCAGCAGGAGTGCCGGTCCCGGAACCCGTGCTAATATTGATGAGTTCACACAAACGACGGCAAGGGCCCTGGAACAGGTGGGTGGAGCGAAAAAGGGGAAGGCTATTATTCTGCTGAATCCGGCAGAACCGCCACTCATCATGAGGGATACGATTCATTGTCTGCTTCAACCGGATTCCTTTGATATGAAAGCAATAACAGCGTCCATAAATAAGATGGCGGAAAAAGTTTCTGAATATGTTCCAGGATACCGCCTGAAGACAGAGCCGATATTTGATGGGAAACAAATAACAGTCCTTCTGGAAGTGAAAGGGTTAGGAGATTTTCTCCCCGTATATGCAGGTAATTTGGATATAATGACGGCTTCAGCTGTAAAAGTAGGGGAAGAAATCGCTAAAAGCCAATTCGAACACTATGTTTGAAAAAGATAATCGGAACTGTAAAGGTGGGGTTCATTTGCGTAAAGATGTATTGGTGACTGAAGTTGCATTGCGGGATGGGAGCCATGTAGTGGCACATCAATTCACCATCGATCAAGTAAAGAACATGACTGGGAAACTTAGTGCTGCAGGTGTCCCTTATATTGAAGTGTCGCATGGAGATGGACTGGGCGGATCATCCTTACAATATGGTTTTTCAAAAGTGAATGATATTGAATTGGTGAAAGCCGCTGTTGAAGCTGCTGGCCAATCGGTTATTTCAGTACTTTTAATCCCTGGTATAGGGACAATCGACCAATTAAGAGAAGCCGCTCACGTTGGGGCGAAAATGGCGCGGATTGCAACCCATGTAACGGAAGCGGACGTCTCAAAGCAACATCTGGAAGCAGCGAAACATCTCGGTATGGAAGCAATCGGGTTTTTAATGATGTCTCACATGGCATCACCGGAAAAACTACTTGAGCAAGCCGTTTTAATGGAATCCTATGGAGCGGATGCTGTGTATGTTGTTGATTCGGCCGGTTCTTTTTTGCCCCAAGATGTGAAGGCGCGGATCCGTTTACTACGATCAAAGCTTAAAATTGATATTGGTTTTCATGCTCACAATAACTTATCGCTCGCTATGGCAAATTCACTTATGG
Source organism: Peribacillus frigoritolerans (assembly GCF_040250305.1). NCBI lineage: Bacteria > Bacillati > Bacillota > Bacilli > Caryophanales > Bacillaceae > Peribacillus > Peribacillus frigoritolerans. Next base: position 2,397,034 of record NZ_CP158190.1, read on the forward strand.
CAATTGAAGAAGGGGCGAATAGAATCGATGGCAGCATCCGCTGTCTTGGTGCAGGTGCTGGTAATACCCAGACGGAAGTGCTTGTTGCCGTTCTGGATAGGATGGGTATCCGTACCGAAATTGACTTATATAAAATGCTTGATCTTTCGGAGGAAGTTGGAAATACAATCATGCCCAAGCCCCAGGAAATAACGGACTCTAGTTTAATCATGGGTTATAGTGGCGTGTACTCCAGCTTTTTATTGCATGCAAATAAAGCGGCGAAAAAGTATGGAGTTGACGCCCGGGATATTTTGATGGAGCTTGGTCGACAAAAAGTGGTTGGTGGTCAGGAAGATACCATAATTGAAGTAGCTGAGCAAATGGCATTTCAGAAAGAAGGGACTTTAAGATGAAACTAGATCAACTGGCAAAACGGGTAGCCGAATCGCAAAAAAATGGTCTTGAAATGGATAAGCTTACATTATACAATCCTGAACTAACAGTAAATCAAGCGTATGAAATTCAGAAGTTGAGCATTAATGAGACACTTACTGGTGATAACAGATTGATCGGATGGAAGATGGGCTTGACGAGCAAAGCCAAACAACAGCAAGTAGGGGTAGAGGAAGCAATCTATGGCAGGTTGACATCTGACATGGAACTAACTAAACCAGTATTAAAAGTTGGGGAACTCATTCATCCGAGAGTGGAACCTGAATTTGCTTTTTTGTTCAAGGACGAACTGAAAGGTGCAAATATAACGGCGAAAGATGTCTGGCCGGCTGTAGAATGTGTATTTCTTGCTCTTGAAGTTATTGACAGCCGTTATAAAAACTTTTCTTTTACACTTACCGATGTAGTAGCGGATAACGCATCCTCAGCCAAAATCCTGCTTAGCAATCAAGCTTATTCACCGTATCACACGGACTGGGCTCAAGCAGAAGTTACGCTTTATCAAAATGGTGAAATGCAAAAGAGGGGTCGCGGTGAAGCTGTGCTCGATCACCCGATTCATTCGATTGTGGAGCTTGTAAAAATGATTAACCGGGAAGGACTTTCCATCCAGGCTGGAATGATTGTTTTAGTAGGCGGAATTACAGATGCCGTATCGATACAGGCAAGCGATGAAATAATAGCAGATTACGGTGAACTAGGGAAACTGACATTACATGTTATAGCGTGAAATATGGCAAAGAGGAGGGAATATATTGCGTGAGGTCAATGCTTCGGAAGTGGTAGGTAATAGTAGATTTGGCCGTTTTCATATAATGGTCTTCATGTGGTGTTTGTTCGCAATTACCTTTGATGGATTTGATATAGCCATGTACGGAGTAGGTTTGCCTTTGATGATGGAGGAATGGAACTTGACGCCAGTCGAAGCTGGCGGAATTGCAAGTTACTCATTGTTCGGTATGATGGTGGGAGCACTCATTTTTGCACCTCTTGCGGATAAAATAGGGAGAAAAAAAGTGCTTGCCATCTGTATATGTCTATTCAGTGTTTTTACATTACTTTCAAGTTTTGCCCCGGATCCTGCCTTTTTCTCGGTTATGCGATTTATAGCGGCCTTGGGAATGGGAGGATTAATGCCAAACGTCATCTCCCTAATGGCGGAATACTCACCCAAAAAGAATAAGGTTCTCATTGTAACCGCTATGTACTGCGGTTATTCTATCGGAAGCATACTCGCTTCTTTAATTGGAATGTATGTGATGGAACAAATGAGTTGGAGGGTTTTGTATTGGATAGGGGCGCTTCCCTTGCTGGCACTGCCATTCTTCATGAAGCAATTTCCTGAATCGCTTTCCTATTATGTTATTCGAAAACAAGGAGAAAAGCTTGCTGGAATCCTGAATCGCATTGATCCAGACGGCGACTATAAAGAGTCGGACGATTATGAGTTTGCCAAAGTCCAAGAAAGGGCAAAGGGCTTTCCAGTCAAGAAACTCTTTGAAAATAAGCGCACTCTTAGCACATTTGCGTTTTGGGTAGCTGCCTTTAATTGTTTACTTATGGTATACGGACTCAATACATGGTTACCCAAAATCATGCAGCAGTCCGGATACGGCCTTTCATCCAGTTTATCTTTCAATCTTATATCGGGAATAGGACAAATTGGCGGATCGATAATTGGAGGGTATTTAGTTGGGAAAATAGGCCATAGAAGAGTACTTTTATCCCTCTGTGCCATGGGTACGGTCTGTTTTGTTATATTAGGTTTGACCTCAAATGCAGCAGCATTATATATTCTGATCGCTTTTGGAGGGGCCAGTACAGTCGGCACGATGAATTTGGCCAATACGTATATATCCGAGTATTATCCGCGGGAGATAAGGTCCACCGGGATAGGTTGGGCCTTGGCTTTTGGTAGAATTGGAGCGATTGTTGCCCCAACATTAATAGGATTACTGCTCGCTGCTAACTATTCACCACAAAATGCATTCATGGCCTTCACGGTTCCGAGCATAATGGCTGCCTTGGCGTTACTCGTTGTGAAAGAGAGGTATGGCAGCTATGATAAACTGCAGCTTGAGGAAAATATAAAACTAAAAGCTACATCGAATGTATAATATTGTTCTCTAGTAGATGGCCTATATGTCAGCGGACAGTCATGCAACTGTTCCCTGCCATATAGGCTATTTTTAGAGAATAAAAGATTTCACGAGTAAAGTTGGAGAATTCACGAGTAAACCAGCTAAATTCACGAGTAAACAGGCCAAACTCACGAGTAAAACAGCTAAATTCACGAGTAAAACGGCCAAACTCACGATTAAAGCAGCTAAGCTCATTAGTAAAACGGCCAAACTCACGATTAAAGCAGCTAAACTCATTAGTAAAGCAGCAGAAATCCCATGTAAACATCAATTTCACGAGTAAAACGGCCAAACTCACGAGTGAATTACGTAGCGAAACCCATTGATTAAAGTGCCGTTAAACTGCTGGGTAAATGGGGGTTATGCAAGATTGAAAGGTTAGTAACCCTAAATCATTAAGTTGAAAACTTTCCGTAATACGTTTGACAATTGGATTTATCGTGTTAATATAAAGGCAAATGAAATTTAATATACAATTTGTACCACTAGGGGTGCTTTATAGGTGAAAGTTGATTTTTACCGCAGAAGCTGAGATTAAAGTATGACTTTAAGACCCTTAGAACCTGATCTGGTTTATACCAGCGTAGGGAAGTGGGGTCTGGAACAATACGTTTCTGTATTATTTCAAGTACAACCACTTTCTTTACGTTTAAGAAAGTGGTTTTTTGTTTGCAAAAAAAGGGGTGATAAAAGGTTTTTTTCCGTAACATTTCTTGAAAAATATAATTTGGAGGTAATGGACATGAAGTTTTCAGAGGAAATTCGTCAGGAAGCTGATCATATTTGGGAAGCTAGTTTTAATCACCCGTTTGTTGCAGGAATAGGAGATGGCACATTGCCATTGGAGTGTTTCCGTTTTTATGTCATGCAAGATTCCTATTATTTATCTCATTTTGCTAGAGTTCAAGCTTTAGGGGCAGTCAAAGCTACGGATTTACATACAACAAGCAGGCTTGCGGGCCATGCACAAGGAACATATGAAGCGGAGTTGAAGCTTCATGAGAATTTTTCTGAGAGATTAGGCATCACAAAAGAAGAACGGGATAATTTCAAACCTGCCCCGACTGCTTATGCTTATACCTCCCATATGTATCGTGCGGCATATTCGGGACATTTAGGGGATGTTATTGCAGCTATCTTGCCGTGTTACTGGCTGTATTATGAAATAGGTGAAAGACTGCAAGGGTGCATGCCGGAAGAGCCGATTTATCAAGAATGGATAGCGGCTTACGGAGGGGAGTGGTTCCGCACTTTGGTGGAAGAGCAAATTGCGAGGCTTGATGAGATTGCTGAAAAAGTGACAGACGAAGATAAGGAAAGAATGAAAGAGCATTTTATCCTCAGCAGCCAATATGAATACTCATTTTGGGAAATGGCTTATCGTTTAGAGACATGGCCTGTGCATAAGGAAACACTAGAAGTATAAAGGGGAATGAAACAATGAAAAAAGGATTGAAATTAACGGACATATTGGTCACGATCGTAATTGCGGTAGCATTTGGAATCGTTTATATCCTTTGGGGTTCGATCTATTATTCCGTTAAACCATTCGGGTTACATTTGGATCAACTTATTTATGGAATGTGGTTTATAGCTGGCCCCGTCGCCTTTTTAATTTTACGGAAACCGGGTGTGGCACTTTTGGCGGAGATAGCAGCAGCTTCCGGGGAGTTCTTTCTTGGTTCACCATGGGGGCTGACCGTGCTGTTATATGGGGTGGTACAAGGTTTGTTCGCGGAACTGGTGTTCAGGGCGTTCAAATATAAAAAATTCAATATGCCGGTGGCCGTTTTAGCTGCGATAGCTTCCTGCCTGGCATCAGTTATCATGGATTTTGCATACGGGGAAATAGGTGCGCTTTCTACTTGGAATCTATCGTTATTCATGATAGCGAGGTTTTTGGGTTCCATATTCTTTGCAGGTGTGACTGCTTATTATCTAGTTAAAGTCCTGGAAGCAACAGGTGTAACTAATCTTGTGCGTCCGGTTTCAAATAAAGATTATGCAGAACTGGATCAAAAGTAGAGGTTGAGGGCCATGGAACCAATCGTTTTTGTTGAAAAGTTAAGAATGAAATTTCCCGGTGATGAATCTTTAATATTCAAGGACCTATCACTATCGTTTGATCAAGGAGAAAAAGTGCTATTGTTGGGACCATCAGGATGTGGTAAGTCGACTCTTTTACAAGTGTTAAGCGGATTGATTCCAAATTCTATCGAAGTACCGATGAAAACGGAGAAATTGAAATGCCCTTCTTCATGGGGATATGTTTTTCAAGACCCTGATAGTCAGTTTTGCATGCCATTTGCCGATGAGGAAATTGCCTTCGTCCTTGAGAATCTTTCCGTCCCTAAAGAAGAAATGAAAGAGAAGATTCAAAATCATTTCCGTAAAGTAGGATTGAACCTGGGCCATACAAGTATTGGAACATTATCAGGCGGGATGAAACAGCGTCTGGCAATCGCTTCAGTATTGGCCCTTGAACCAGACGTGATATTTTTAGATGAACCAACCGCCATGCTTGATCCGGAAGGAACGAAAGAAATCTGGGAATTGTTGAAGGAAGTCGGACGAGACAAAACGGTTATTATCGTCGAGCATAAAATTGACCATGTTTTAGAATTCATCGAACGAATCGTGCTTTTTAACGATGACGGTCAAATCATAGCTGATGGTCCAAGAGACACCATTCTTTCACTATATAAAAATGAAATGAAAGAGCATGGAATTTGGTTCCCAGGTGTTTGGGATGAATATATACAGAAGTATGCACCGGTTCGGGAACACCCATTTACAGATGATTCACCTCTTATGGTTGTGCAGGGCTTTAGCGGTTTTCGGAATAAAGAGGAAAAAATCAAGGTGGAAGAGCTGAAGGTACATTCAGGGGAATGGATTGTAATCAGGGGGGAAAATGGCGCGGGGAAGAGTACTCTTTTGCATGCACTGATGCAGTTCATAAAAACGAATGGTAAGTATGAATTATTGGGAACACCCATTAAAAAGGTGAAAAATCCAACGGATCATATGACGTTTGTCTTTCAAAATCCTGAGTTTCAGTTCGTTGCAAATACTGTATATGAAGAGATTGCTTATTCATTGAGAATTGATAAAAGGCCGCAACAAGAAATAGATGAGAGAGTCCGCTCATTGCTTAAAGTGTTCCGCCTGGAGGCATATCGGGATAAACATCCGTTTCAATTATCAATGGGTCAAAAGCGTCGCTTAAGCGTAGCCGCCTCAATCGTAATAGACAAAAAAATCATTCTCCTGGATGAGCCAACCTTTGGCCAAGATTCGAAAAATACCTTTGCATTACTGGAATGGTTTGAAGAATATCGAAGACGCGGAATAACAGTGATCATGGTAACTCATGACGATCATATTTCAAAAAACTTTGCAACCAGGATCTGGACGGTTAAGGACGGAAACGTAATTAGTGATGAAAACATTGCGCAATCAGGATTTGTGGATACCAAAGTTAAAAGGAGTGTCATGTAGATGAATGTTTCAAATGCAGAAACATGGCTCCATAGAATTAATCCAAGCCTTAAACTTGGTGTGCTGATTGTGTTATGCATCGTGGCGTTATTCATTCATGACCTTAATTATATGATGAATATCACCATTGGCGTATTACTTTTATTTTTGTTTTTTACCGGGCATTCGATAAAGCGCATCTTACTTTTGTCGATTCCCTTTTGTTTCATTTTTATATCCACCTCTTCTGCAATGATATTATTCGGGCAAGGTGAGACGCTTTGGTTTGAGTGGGGCCTTATATCGATTACGGAAGAAAGTTTCATGAGGGGATTACTGGTAGGCTTTCGAGCTTTGTTCTTTGCGATCCTTGGTTTAACTTTTTCCTTAACGACGAGACCAGTGAACTTGTTTTATTCGTTAATGCAGCAAGTTAAGCTTAAACCGAAATATGCCTATAGTTTCATGGCGGCATTAAGGCTGATTCCCATCATGATGGAGGAGTTCCAAACGATACGAAACGCGATGAAGGTACGCGGCTTCGAAAGGGGAAAAGGGATAAAAGCGTTATATTTTAAAATGAAAGCCTATTCCATCCCGTTGTTATCCGGAAGCATCAGACGTGCTCACCGAATCGCGGTTGCTATGGAAGCAAAGCGATTTACAGACACACGGGATCGAACATTCTATTATGAATTTGGGTTTTCAAAAAAGGACCATGGTTTCATTCTGTACTTTATCATCCTGTTGTTGGCCGGCTTTTATCTGTCGATTCAATTCCCGTTAGTTTCTATTTGATTTTATGAGATTGTAACTTTACTTGTTAGGAGTCCTTAGTATGAGTGCACATGAATTGCATATTATTTCTACTGGGAAACAGCCAATTGAAAAGTTTGTGGAAATCGCTTCAAACATTCAGGAACATGTTGATTTCTTTTATCTAAGGGAAAAGCATATGAGTGCATCGGAACTTTATCGAGCAGTGACCCTGCTACATGATAATAAGATTCCGCTTTCTAAGATAATCATTAATGACCGGGTGGATGTAGCTTGGGTACACAAAGTATTTGGTGTGCAATTGGCTTTTCATAGTTTAGATACAGAAGTCGTAAAAGGAGCTTTTCCAGGGATGAATGTTGGCTGTTCGATCCATTCCATAGATGAAGCGAATGCCGCATTCAGCAAAGGGGCCGATTACGCGATTTATGGACATGTTTTTGAAACGGCTTCAAAAATCGGCCTTCCTCCTAGGGGAGTTGAGGAGCTTCATGCAATCTCAAGAAATGTCAATCTTCCGATAATTGCGATAGGCGGAATAACACCTTTCAATTGCCAAGTCGTACTGGATGCGGGGGCACGTGGAATTGCGGTAATGTCAGGTGTCCTTGAAGCTGAAAATCCGATTGAAGTCGTTAAAGAATATTCGAAGTCTTTGGGAAAGGAGACATAAGATGAATTCCATATATGATGCAATCATTGTTGGGGGAGGAGTAATAGGTGGATCCATTGCTTTTCAATTAGCCAAACGAGGTAAAAAGGTCCTTTTATTGGAAAAAGATAGACTTGCCAGTAAAGCATCCAGTGCTGCAGCCGGGATGTTAGGGGCACAAGCCGAGTTAGAAGCTGATAACCCGCTTTTTACATTGGCAAGCCGAAGCAGGGGGATGTTTCCTGCACTGTCGGAAGAATTAAAGGACATAAGTGGAATAGACATCGAATTAGTGAACAAGGGCATGTTTAAGGTGGCGCTAACGAATGATCAGGTAACCGAGTTGAAGAACATGATCAGAGCCCAGCAAGATGCGGGACTTGAGGCTGAGTGGCTATCGACTGCCGAAATAAGGAAAACGGAACCGCTTCTATCGGATGAGATTAAGGGAGCCATGTTCATTCCGAAGGATGGACAAGTTTCTGCCACTAGGCTGTCGCTAGCTTTTACTGAATCTGCCGCTGCCCTTGGTGTAGATATAAAGGAATTTGTTCATGTCTCCGACTTAGTTACTGAAAACGGATGTGTAACGGGAGTGGTGACGAACATAGGTGCATTTTCAAGTGAAAATGTCATCGTGGCAGGTGGGGCTTGGAGTGCTTTCCTCCTTGAAAAATTTGGGATGAAACTCGACAGTTATCCTGTAAAGGGAGAGTGCTTTTCAGTCCTGACCGATCGTCCATTGCTTGAAAAAACGATCTTCTCGCATGGCTGCTATCTTGTGCCCAAAGTTGGCGGAAGAATCATTGTCGGGGCAACGGTTAAGGCGGGCACTTTCGATCAAAAGGTAAGTCTTGACGGGATTTCTACTTTAATAGAAAGAGCAACGCAATTACTTCCGGCGATTAAAGGAACCGAATTGGAAAAGACATGGGCAGGTATACGCCCACAAACTGGGGACGGCATGCCGTACTTTGGTGAACATCCGGCATGCAAAGGACTTTTCATTGCAACGGGGCACTACAGGAATGGCATCCTGCTTTCCCCGATTACAGGTGTACTTATAGCGGATATTTTAGAAAGGAAGATAAATCCCGAATGGTCCGCTTTTCGATTGGACCGTTCGATACAGACCCTTTTTTCTTAATGGAGGTGGATGAATTGGAATTGATCATTAACGGCGAAAAAATACGGATTCCTGCCGATGAATCAACAGTTACAGGGCTTTTGCAACACTTTAATTTACATCAAAAAGTAGTGATTGTTGAATTGAATGATGAAATATTAGCAAAAGAAAGTTTAAGTGAAACACTTTTGTCAAATGGAGACAAGGTAGAGATTGTACATTTTGTAGGAGGCGGATGATTATGTTAAAGATTGGTTCTTATGAATTTTCTTCAAGATTGTTATTAGGTACTGGAAAATATCCAAACTTCGATGTTCAAAAGCAATCAGTGGAGGTTTCGGAGACGGAAATATTAACATTTGCGGTCCGGAGAATGAACATTTTTGAAGCCAGTCAGCCAAATTTTTTGGAAAAGCTTGATTTGAAAAAATACACACTCCTTCCCAATACAGCAGGAGCTAAAACAGCCAAGGAAGCAGTGCGCATAGCCAATCTTGCAAAGGCATCTGGCTTATGTGACATGATTAAGGTAGAAGTCATTGGCTGCCAAAAAACACTGCTGCCTGATCCGATTGAAACTTTGAAAGCTGCTGAAGAATTAGTGAAACTCGGATTCACCGTATTACCCTATACTTCGGATGATGTGTTGCTCGCTAAACGCCTGGAGGAAGTGGGATGCCATGCAATCATGCCTGGAGCTTCACCAATTGGCTCTGGACAGGGCATTATAAACCCACTGAACTTACGATTCATCATGGAACAATCAGAGGTTCCAGTAATTGTAGATGCAGGGATTGGAACGCCCTCCGATGCGGCAATCGCCATGGAATTAGGGGCGGATGGCGTATTGCTTAACACTGCTGTTTCGGGAGCAAAAGACCCAGTCAAAATGGCGAAAGCAATGAAACTTGCCATTGAGGCAGGTCGATTAGGGTATGAAGCAGGAAGAATCGAAAAAAATGATTATGCGATAGCAAGCAGCCCAGTTGAAGGATTGAGCATTGGATGAATGAACGTTATTCACGTCAGGAACTTTTTAGCCCTATTGGAGCAGAAGGGCAATTGAAAATTCGCAAAAAACACGTTTTAGTGATTGGAGCGGGTGCTCTCGGTACGGGAACTGCGGAAGGTCTTGTACGAGCCGGAATTGGGAAACTCACCATTGTGGACAGAGATTATGTAGAGTGGAGCAACCTTCAAAGACAACAGCTTTATTGTGAAGATGATGCACAAAAAAGAATACCGAAAGCAGTGGCAGCGAAGAATCGTTTGAATGCGCTAAATTCGGACGTTATCGTAAATTCATATGTGGCGGATGTTTCGGTTGATGAATTGGCGAAGCTGGTTGAAGGCGTGGATTTAATAATGGATGCGACTGATAATTTCGACACCAGGATGCTTATTAACGATACTGCGCAAAAATATAAAATACCGTGGATTTACGGGGCCTGTGTAGGAAGTTATGGGATAAGTTACACGGTGATTCCAGAGGCGACCCCATGTTTGAATTGTTTGCTGGAAACGGTTCCAATGGGAGGACTGACATGTGATACGGCGGGAATCATCAGCCCTGCTGTTCAAACGGTCGTTGCTCATCAAATGGCGGAAGCTTTAAAAATCCTTGTCGAAGATCATGAATCTCTAAGAAACAAAATCGTTTCATTTGATCTTTGGAAAAATGAACATTCATCCATAAATGTAGCGCAATTAAAAAAAGACACTTGTTTGTCATGTGGGTCAAACCGAACGTATCCCCACCTCTCTTATTCAAATCGAACAAAGACTGCCGTTTTATGCGGAAGGGATTCTGTCCAGATTCGGCCGGCAATGAAGCTTGAACGAGACTTAGCGGAACTCGAAAATAATCTTCTCGCACAAGGTGGTAAGATCGTCAGGAATCCTTATTTACTTTCATTTACTATCGGAACCCATCGGTTGGTCGTTTTTAAAGACGGACGGGCATTGATTCATGGAACAAAAGATATTGCAGAGGCAAAAACGTTATATCACCGATTTTTAGGCTGAAACGTTTTCTCGTTTGAACAAAAGGAGCTTGGGTACCCAAGCTCCTTTTTCATTTATAAACTTAAGTAAAGTGAAAATACATCGTTACGTAAGGGCACCATCTCAGTACCAACAACAAAAAAATCCATGAAAGAGGCGAATATAATAGATTTAACAGATTATACGACAAAAAATATGATAATCTTAAATTTGAAAGTAATCCGTGCAGGGGTTAGTGGATTATATGGAAAATAATGGAAGTATTACAGAAGTAATTTACTATGTTAAAGCCTTGTTGAACAGCGAAGCGCAAAGCTCGACTGCGATCGCTTTTAAAGTGTAGGTACCAAATGGGAAAAAATGCTGTCATTTAGTCATCATTCTTATTTGCCAAGATTTAGCCATGATGGCTAACTGGTTAAACTAGTCGTGCTGCCCATTAGGAAAAGAACCATTACATATCCTCGTCCTGCTCATTCGTCATTTAATAGACCACTGCTCTAGACATAACAGATAGAAGCTGTCCGATTGATGAAATCAACACTCAGTTTGACCATAGGCCCATGCGTAATGAACTCATTATCAAAATACATATTAGCAAGGGGAAGCGAATTCATGACTATTTTAAAACTTAAGCCGATTTTTCAAGAAAGAATTTGGGGAGGGAGAAAGCTGGAAACGGATTTCCATTATTCGATTCCAAAAGGGCCAATTGGTGAATGCTGGGGAATATCCGCTCATCACCACGGAGAAAGCGTCGTTGAGGAGGGCGAGTTTAAAGGAGAAGTTTTATCTGCATTATGGAGCAAACATCGCAGCAAGCTATTTGGCGACTATAAAAGTGATGAATTTCCCTTGCTCATTAAAATCCTCGATGCAAATGATGATTTATCCGTACAGGTTCATCCTAATGATGAAGAGGCTTCAGAACTAGAAGGTGAACCGTACGGAAAAACAGAATGCTGGTATGTCATTGACGCAGAACCTGGTTCAGAAATCATCCTTGGTCACAAAGCTCAAACAAAAGAAGAAATGGTGAAGATGACATCGGAAGAAAGATGGGACGAACTGCTACAAAAACAGCCTGTAAAGCGCGGAGATTTCATATTTGTAAAAAGCGGTACCGTTCATGCAATTGGAAAAGGCATCGTCATCTTAGAAACGCAACAATCTTCTGATACAACCTATCGGGTATATGATTATGATAGAACGGATTCAGAAGGGAATAAACGTGAACTGCATCTCGAGAAAGCACTACAGGTAACGACCGTCCCTGATTCTCAGACAATTCATGCATCACAAACAGAAACGGCTGCCGGAGGGGAAAAAACATTCCTCATCCAAGTTCCTGAATTCACTGTCGTTCATCATAAAATATCAGGAACGGGATATCGGTTAGCAGGGAGAGATACCTTTCAATTAATCAGCATCATTGAAGGGAATGGAAAAATTGAATCCGAGAGTGAAGTGATGGAAGTGAAAAAAGGAGACCACTTGATCATGACGCGGGAACTGAAGGAATTGATTGCTTCTGGTGAAATGGAATGGATTACGAGTTTTATATAAGACGGTTTGCAATCTAACTTATTTGAAGTTTTCTTCTATGACATATGCCAAAGAAACAGACCATTTCCTTTTTGGTTTACTGTCTTTGCGGCGATATACATATTTTTCTTGAGCCATTTCACTAGCATATTCTTTCGTGCTATTTCAATTCAACTCTCGAGCAATAGTAAAAGGGTGGCGATTTAATTCTTTAGCCATTTTTCTAGTAGACCAGCCCAGCTTTTTTAGGGCTTCTAGTTTGTCCACGTTCAGATGTGGGAAGATGTGTATAGCTCATGGAATACCTACGTTAAGGGTTGTGTGATACCTTCATTTTACACGAAAAATTCATGGGTTTTATTTGTTTATTTTTAGCTCTTTTAGTAAAGATTGTTGTTTTTAAAATTAAACTATTTAAGGTTGATAGGAGCGGAAGTGCGAGACTCCTGCGGGAGCAGCGGGACAGGTGAGGACCCACAGGCTTTCCGCCGAGGAGGCTCACCGCCCGCCCTCTGGATAAGCGAGAATTGGAGGGGAAATCAACCACATCGAATTACTTGGTAAATGGCAACAACTATGCGAAAACAGTTTTTAGATGTCGTACTTAATAATACAATTTGTCTTAAGCAAAAAAACCACTCGAGTGGTTTTTTTTTTCGACGAAACATTCAGATGATAAATCAAGAAATAAAGCCCCTTTTTAAAAAAACTGAATATTATTTTAATTAAATGTCTAGACATTTATAAAAAAATGATCATAATAATAAATGTAAACGTTTTAGATTTTTGTTAATAAAATACAAAAGGGGCTGTAATAGTTATGAAACGAATTTTACTTGCATGTAGTTCTGGGATGTCTACGAGTCTATTAGTGACAAAAATGGAGCAGCACGCACAATCGATCGGGGAAGTTGCAAAAATTTGGGCAGTTGGTCAGGATAAAGCGAAGAAAGAAATGGCTGATGCAGATGTGGTGTTAATCGGACCGCAAATGAGTTTCCTTAAGGGAGAACTTCAAAAAGAGGCATCTAAATACAACATCCAAGTAGACGTAATCGATATGATGGCTTATGGATTGGCAGATGGAAAAAAAGCGTATGATCAAGCTCTTTCTTTGATAGGTAATAAATAATGGAGCAAGTAAAGCTGGAAGATCTCACGAGCGAACAGATTAATTTTCAATTGATATTATACAGTGGCAATGCGCGCAGTAAGGTGATTCAATCTCTACGTGAATATCGCGAGGGGAATGTGGCAGAATCAGAATCATTGCTTGCACAGGCTGAACAGGATTTAGCTATTGCCCACAACGTTCATTTCCAATTGGTTCAAAAGGAAGCGCAAGGTGAAAAGGTGGAATTTTCGATGCTGTTCATGCATTCTGAAGACCATCTAATGTCAACGTTAACAATGAAGGAGCTAGTGAAAGAGTTATTGGAAATTTTTAAAGCAAAAAATATCTAATCATTCATCTTTAATGGACGGGGGTCTACTATGTTTGAAAAGCTGAGTCAATTTCTCATTCCACTAGCTGCGAAGCTGAATAACAATCGCTATTTAGCGGTTTTACGAGACGCATTCATGTTAGCGTTTCCACTTACGATTTTCGGTTCTATTTTTGTCGTGGTAACCAATTTACCATTTCTTAACAAATTGTTAAGTGACGATGCCGTAATGACCCTACAATCTTCATTCGCAATTGCTTCGCAGGCCACCATGGGAATTCTGTCGGTGTTCGTAGTTTTTGGTATCGGATATTACCTGTCAAAGAGCTATGATGTTGAAGCTGTGTTTGGAGGCGTTATTGCGCTTGCTTCCTTTCTAATCTTAACACCATTTGCGATTGAAGCTGAATCTGGAGAAGTGGTCGCTAATGTCATTCCACTTGATCGGCTAGGCGCCAAAGGGATGTTCCTCGGGATGATCACAGCTTTCATTGCCGGTGAAATATATCGGAAAATTGTTCAAAGAGATATAACCATTAAGATGCCTGCAGGTGTACCGCCGGCTGTTGCAAAATCATTCGCTGCACTATTACCAGCCTTAATCACGTTAACGGTTTTCTTAGCGATAAATGTGATCGTTACACTAGGATTCAATACTAATTTACATGACTTTATCTATGATGTGATTCAGGCGCCGCTTGTTGGTCTTGGAAGTGGAATTATCCCGACTTTAATCGCTGTATTCTTTATACAGATTTTGTGGTTCTTCGGGTTACATGGTCAAATCATCATCAACTCTGTTATGGATCCCATCTGGGCAACTCTTGCTCTGGAAAACTTAGAAGCTTTCAGAGAAAAAGCTGAGTTACCGAATATCGTTTCTAAACCGTTCATTGAGGTATTTACTGTAGGGATGGGTGGTACAGGGATGACGTTGGCTGTAGTCATCGCCATCTTATGGTTCATGAAGAGTAAGCAAATGAAACAAGTAGGAAAGCTTGGTGTAGGACCGGGTATCTTTAACGTGAATGAACCAATTATCTTTGGGCTTCCGATTGTAATGAATCCAATCGTTGTCATTCCTTGGATCATTGCGCCAATGGTGGTAACAGGATTTACATATTTCACAATGGCAACTGGAATCGTCCCGAGGCCTACAGGAGTTACAGTGCCATGGACCGTTCCAATCGGGATAAGCGGCTATCTTGCCACCAATAGCTTCAGGGGTTCATTGTTGCAAATCGTTAATTTATTGATCGTATTCGTAATATGGTTTCCGTTCCTTAAAGCATTGGATAAAACGAATGTGAAAAAAGAAAGAGAAGCGGAAAATCAAAACAAAGCCTCATAAACACCAAGGCAGGCACATGAAAAAACATTAATCCAGGTTCAGGTAAACCATACTTGTATCCGGTTTAAAAGAATAGGGGGAAATTAAGTATGAAAACAATAGAAGAAACGACTGAAACTGTACAATACCATTTTCCAGAAGGTTTTTGGTGGGGGTCATCTGCTTCGGCCACTCAAACGGAAGGTGCAGCAGATATAGACGGAAAAGGCAAAAACATCTGGGATTACTGGTATGAAATTGAGCCAAATCGTTTTTTCAACGGCGTCGGACCTCAGAATACTTCTCAGTTTTACTATAAATATAAAGAAGATATAAAGTTAATGAAGGAAATTGGTCATAACTCTTTCCGGTTATCGATTTCATGGTCACGTATGTTCCCGAAAGGAAAAGGGGAAGTGAACACGAAAGCAGTGGATTTTTATAATTCGGTCATTGATGAAATGGTAGAAACAGGCATAGAACCATTCGTCAATTTATACCACTTTGATATGCCTATGGCCCTGCAGGAAATCGGAGGGTGGGAAAACAGGGACACCGTCGATGCGTTTGAATTCTATGCTGCGACTTGCTTCCAATTGTTCGGAGATCGTGTTGCAAAGTGGTTCACGCATAATGAACCCATTGTCCCGGTAGAGGGTGGATATTTATATAATTTTCATTATCCGAATATCGTCGATTTTAAAAAAGCGGTACAAGTTGGTTATCATACGATTTTATCCAGCGCAAAAGCGATCAAAAAGTATAGGGACATGAATATGGATGGCAAAATAGGGATTATATTGAACTTGACGCCATCATACCCGCGAAGCCAGAATCCAGCCGATTTAAAAGCATCAAAGATTGCCGATGCCTTTTTCAACCGTTCTTTCCTAGATCCATCTGTGAAAGGGGAATTTCCATCAGATCTTGTTGCAATCTTAAAAACTGAAGGATTCATGCCCGCTATGGAAGCAGGTGATTTGGATATAATCCAGCAAAATACGGTCGATCTGTTAGGAATCAATTATTATCAGCCTCGCCGTGTTAAGGCAAAAGAACATGCCCGTAACCTGGATGCTCCATTTTTGCCTGAACTGTATTTTGACAATTATGAAATGCCAGGAAGAAAAATGAATCATCACCGCGGCTGGGAAATATACGAAAAGGGCATCTATGATATTTTAATGAACGTAAAAGAAAATTACGGGAATATCGAATGCTTCATTTCTGAAAATGGAATGGGAGTGGAAGGGGAGGAGCGCTTCCGTGATGAAAATGGCATGATACAGGATGATTACCGAATCGAGTTCATTAGCGAACATTTGAAGTGGGCTCATAAAGCCATAAGCGAGGGTTCAAATGTTAAGGGGTATCACTTATGGACATTCATGGATAATTGGTCTTGGAGCAATGCTTACAAAAATCGATATGGCTTCGTGTCAGTCGATTTGGATAATGATGCCCAAAGAACGGTGAAAAAGAGCGGCTATTGGTTTAAAGAAGTGGCAAATCAGAACGGATTTTAAAAAATGGGGCCTGACTTTGCTACCTTTCCTAGGTACATGATGTATTTGGATTTGGCAGCATTTGTCTGCCCCTTTCCTGCTGAAATAGAAAAAGAATGAATCTTCAGAAAAATCGATTCTTTACAGTATAACCCGGTTATCTTAAAATGGAAAAAGCGGATGAAGTAAACTGTCTCGTGTTATTGTTAGTAGGAGCGAAGAAAAATGAATAAGTATGAAAAAATCTCTATTGAAATCAGAAAAAGGATCAAGCAAGGTTTTTATCGGATAGATCAGCCAATTCCTGATGAAATAACGCTTGCAAAAGAATTCGAATGCAGCCGGATGACAATGAAAAGAGGACTGGATATTCTTGTGGAGGAAGGGTTGCTTCTTAGAAAACGGGGGCATGGAACATTTATCGTCCAATCACCTGTAAATGACGAGAAAGTGAATGTCATCAGTGAAGAGACTCTCGGGTTGTCCAATGTGCTTCCGAACAGAAAAGTATCAAGCACGCTCATCGCCTTTGATGTACAATTTCCTGAAAAGGAAGTGGCCGATCAGCTTGCCATTAGCGAAGATACACCGGTTTATCATATTATCAGACTTAGAAATGTAGATAATGAGCCATATGTCATTGAGAAGACCTATATGCCAGTTGCGATTATTCCAGGAATAACAGAAAAAGTATTACAAGCATCCATCTATAATTACATACATGAAACACTAGAATTGAAGATTGGCGGTGCACATCGGAAAATCAGAGCAGACAAACCGAATGAACTGGACCAAATTCATTTAGGATGCCTGCCGGATGACCCGATTTTGGAGGTTGCACAGGTCGGCTATTTAAACAATGGGCTGCCTTTTGAATATTCTTTTTCCAGACATCGTTATGATAAATTCGTTTTCACGACAGTTACCATACGCAAATAATACATGTGAGGAGAGTGGAACCGTGATGTTATATGGAGCGATTGAAGCAGGAGGAACGAAATTTGTTTGTGCAGTAGGTGATGAAATAGGAAATGTGGTGAAGCGGATCGAAATTCCGACGACTGTTCCTGAGGAAACCATACCGGAAGTCGTCCGTTTTTTTTCGGAATACGAGCCTTTAGCGATTGGAATCGGTTCATTCGGTCCGGCCAATATTGACCCTGCCAGTCCAGCATACGGGAATATAACGACTACACCAAAGCCAGGCTGGAGGGACTTTCCCTTTTTACAAACGATTAAAAATGAATGTAATGTTCCTGTCGGTTTTCATACAGATGTAAATGCAGCCGCATTAGGGGAAGCGAGGTTTGGAGCAGCCGCAGGACTGGATAGCTGTTTGTATATAACAGTAGGTACCGGAATTGGAGCCGGTGCAGTAGTTGGCGGGCGATTATTGGAAGGGCTCTCTCATCCGGAAATGGGTCATATCATGGTCCGAAAACACCCAGAAGATTCTTACGAAGGCAAATGCCCTTATCATCGGGATTGTTTGGAAGGACTTGCATCCGGCCCCGCCATTGAGGGGAGATGGGGAAAACCTGCTGCACAATTAGCGGACAGACAAGAAGTTTGGGAACTGGAAGCCTATTATTTAGCGCAGGCGATCGCTCAATATATATTAATTCTATCTCCAAAGAAAATTATCCTTGGTGGGGGAGTGAGTAAACAACAGTTTGTTTTCCAAATGATTAGAAATCAGGTGAAAGAAGTACTTAATGGGTATGTTCCACTCCCAGAACTTGAAACCGAAATATCCGATTATATTGTAAAGCCCGGCTTAGGGGACGACGCCGGAATTATTGGTTCACTTTTGCTCGCGGATCTTGCTTATCAAAACGAAGTAAAAATTCGACTAACATAGTCAAGGTATCCAGATGTATGAGGTGGTACCCTTGGCTTCATATACAAATCCATTTGATCAGGTGTTAGTGGCACCTGGTCTTTTTGTTTAGATCATCTTTATTAACTGGTCTCTGGCACTGCGTTTTTTAAAAGAGCATTAAAGATATATATATGTAGAGTGAATGTAACAATGGAAAAGACAAATTAATGTGATGATTATCTCAATTTGAACGGAATACTGGACGCATTATAGACGACTGAAGGGATTGAATGGAACATGTTTTCTACTAGAGAGAAAAAATTACTGTGTTATCTTATGCAAGCAGAAAAGGAGACGACTGGTCTGGAATTGGCGGGCCACCTTCATATTACTTCAAGAACCATTCGTTCTATGATAAAAGACCTTTCGGCCATCCTTAAAGAGCATGGAGCGGAAATCATAGCCAGACATCGAAAAGGCTATCAGTTACACATACATGATCATTCAGCCTTCCGTAGCTTTATAAAGATTGTGGCTTTTGAACGAGTGAATAAACAGTGGATTCCAAGTGACCGAAGTGACCGAATTACTTTTCTCATCAAACGATTGCTCCTATCAGAGGATTACATAAAGCTAGAGATGTTGGCTGATGAACTTTATGTTAGTTTGTCAACTGTAAAAAATAGTTTAAAAGAGGTTCGAGAATTATTAACTAAATATGAGCTTGTAGTCGATAGTCGCCCCAATTATGGGTTAAAAGTTGTTGGAAATGAGTTGAAAATGCGTTTTTGTATCGCAGAATATGTATTTAATTCAGCGCAAAAGACTACGGAGTTGGTAGCTGATCCAGAAATGGCCGCCATACGTTCGATCATTTTGAAGCAAACCAAGAAAGCCGGAATTCAGCTTTCGGATATCGGCCTTTCCAATCTAGTGATCCATATCGCAATTGCCTGTAAGAGAGTGCTGCTTCACAACTATGTATCGATGTTGGATGAAGAAATAAAAAACTTTGAGGAACAAGCCGAATATCTTGTTTCGAAGCAAATTGTAACCGATATCGAAAAGTCATTCAACGTTACCTTTCCCAATTCAGAGGTTGCCTACGTCACACTCCACTTACTAGGAACAAAAATGGTTTCCTATACGAAAGCAAGTGATGCCTTGTATCCAGTTAACTTGATTAGCGAAGAAATCCTTACGCTCACAGTAAACCTGATTGATAAGGTTGAAAACGAACTGCAATTGGGCATTCACGACGATCAAGAGCTTATAAATGGACTTGGCATGCACCTCAAACCGGCAATAAATCGACATTATTATGGAATGAACATTCGAAATCCACTTTTAGCAGAAATTAAGCAAAAATATCCTCTTGCCTTCGATGCTGGAGTTGTGATGAGTAAGGCTCTTCATGATTCTTTGGGTGTTCATATAAATGAGGATGAAATTGGCTATTTAGCTCTTCATATTGAAGCGGCCATGGAGAGAAAACGTCTGAAACCTAAAACAAAACGGTGTGTCATTGTTTGTGCAACTGGTGTTGCAAGCTCTCAGCTTTTATATTATAAATTGAAGTCTGCCTTTGAGTCACACTTGGATATTGCTGGCACGATGAACTTATATGAATTAAGGAATTATCCACTAGAATCATTGGACTTCATCATAAGCACAATTCCGATTTATGATGACTTATCCATACCTGTTGTAGAGGTTAACACACTGCTCGGCAATCAGGACATCCTGCACATTGAAGCCTATATGGTGGATCATATAACGTTGGTTCTTGATTATACAGACCCAGAGCTCATGTATTTTCAAAAAGATCTGCAAACAAGAGAAGAAGTATTTGACTTTTTTGAAGCAGAACTTACTAAACTTGGAAGAATTCCTTCTGGTTTTAAAGAGGCAGTGATCGAGAGGGAAAAGATGTCACCAACGTGCTACGGTAATTTAGTTGCCATTCCCCATCCCATGCGCCCATTAACAAAGGAAACATTTTGGTCTGTTTTAACATTAAAGAAACCAATAGCGTGGGGAGATGAAATGGTTCAGTACATCTGTTTGTTGAGTGTACAGAAGGAATATGAAGATGAAATGCAAAAAATCTATCAATTTCTTGTTAAAGTGATTGAAACTAAAGCTTTGGTAGATCAGTTGATTAAGATCGAAAGATATGATGACTTTGAGCAGGTGATTAAAAGAATGGTAGAGTATAGTCCAAGATAATGATTTCCTCTTATTGGAGGAAAATGTTTGGATTCAAATGAAAGCGCTTAACAACTAAACTAAACATATCAAAGAGCTCGGACACCACTTTAAAATAGCATACTTGTTCTTTGGTGTTTTTTGTATCAGGGAATAAAATTAAACGTTTGAGAAACGGGGGCTGAAGATGAGTTTTAAAGAAAAGGCAAATGATGTCATGGGTTCTGCGGCTTATAAAATCAACAATCAAAAATATATTATGGCCATAAAAAAAGCGTTCGTCGTTCTAATGCCAGTGATAATTACAGGGGCATTTGCCATCTTGGTTTCCAGTATGATAATGAGCCCTGAAACAGGTTTAGCATCCTTTGACTTTTTTTCATTTCTAGCAGATTATCAGCCGATTATGAAAGCGATTCAATACGCGACACTAAACTTCCTTACGATAGGAGCTATCTTTTTAATTGGGTTGGAGCTTGGAAGAATAAACGGCAATCCTTCGTATTTCCCGGGAATCCTCGCCCTAATATCTTTCATAGCAGTCATCCCTACTACACTTGAATTAGTAGTGAATGAGCAGCCTCAAATGGTTGTTGATGTTCTCTCCAGGCAATTTACAGATCCAAAAAGTTTGTTTTTAGGAATGTTTATTGCCATTGTATCCGTAGAAATTTTTTCGAAATTAGAGTCGTTTGATAAATTGAAAATTAAAATGCCGGAGAGCGTTCCAGCAAATGTTGCCACATCGTTCTCAGCGCTGTTTCCATCGATTTTAACCGTAACCATCATTGCGACAATTGGTTTTGCGTTTCATCAAATAACAGGGATTTACTTGCATGAAGCAATTTATAATATTATTCAAAGACCACTTGAGAGTGTGGTTCAGGGATTACCGGGAATTCTAATTTTAATGTTTGTTGCCCAATTCTTCTGGGTGATTGGCATCCATGGAAATCAGATGATCAAACCAATAAGAGAACCTTTATTATTGGCAGCCATTACTGCAAACATGACCGCCTTCCAAGAAGGTAAAGAGATTCCGAATGTGATAACGATGCCTTTCTGGGACGTGTATATGAGTATAGGAGGTTCTGGGGTTACTCTCGGGTTATTGGCAGCTATCTTTATCGTATCTAAGCGTGAAGAAATGAAAAGTATCGCAAAACTATCATTTGGACCTGGCATTTTCAATATCAATGAGCCTGTTATCTTTGGGCTTCCGATCATGTTAAATCCGATAATGGCGATCCCATTTATCATCACGCCATTGATTACCGGAACGATTGGTTATATCGCTACCGTGACAGGGTTTGCTGCCAAGGCAGTTGTAATGGTTCCATGGACGACACCACCGCTTATCAATGCGTACTTATCTACGGCTGGAAGTATAGGAGCTGTCATTACACAAGTCATCTGTATCGTTGTATCTGTTTTGATCTATTTACCATTCGTGATGATGGCCAATGCAGGTGTTAAAGAAAAAAGAAAAAAAGAAGAAGATGAAGCCACAACTGTTAATGTCAGCGTATGATAGCGGGTAACTTCGACACTCCACATAGATGTGTTGATCTGTATGGATGCCCAATTGTATACCCCCAAGTGATCAGCTAGGTGAAGGTGAGGGAAAGAAATGACTGTAGAAACAATGGAAGTAGAAGTACCAGAGAATTTTATCCTAGGGGCAGCTGCGTCAGCATGGCAAACTGAGGGATGGTCCGGTAAGAAAGAGTCTCAGGACTCTTATCTAGATCTTTGGTATAAAAACGACAAGAATGTTTGGCATAATGGGTTTGGTCCTGCAATTGCGACTGACTTCTTTAATCGATATAAAGAAGATATAGCGCACATGAAAGAGATCGGATTAACGCATTTTAGAACGTCTATTAATTGGTCGCGTTTTCTGATCGATTACGAAAACGCAGTAATAGATGAGGAATATGCGAGTTATGTAGACAACGTTATTGACGAGTTAATTCAAAATGGTGTGGAGCCAATGATTTGTCTCGAACACTATGAAGTACCGGCATCTTTATTTGAAACATATGGTGGGTGGGAATCCAAACATGTTGTGGAGCTTTTTGTAAAGTATGCAAAAAAGGTGTTCAGCCGATATGGGGCAAAGGTAAAACATTGGTTTACCTTTAATGAACCGATTGTTATACAGACAAGGGTCTATTTAGACGCTCTCCGGTATCCTTATGAACAAAACACGAAGAAATGGATGCAATGGAATTTTAATAAAGCTTTAGCAACCGCAAAGGTTGTCCAATCATTTAAGGAACATGATTATGGACAGAAATATGAATCGAAAATAGGTGTTATTCTTAACCCGGAAGTAACCTATGCCAGGTCATCTGCTGAGAATGATAGGGAGGCAGCAAGAATCTATGATTTATTTTTTAATCGTGTTTTCTTGGATCCATCCATTAAAGGCGAGTATCCTCAAGAGCTATTTACATTGATGGATAAACATAAGATCACCTTTGAACATACATCTGACGAGCTCCAAATCATTAAAGAAAACACGGTCGATTATGTTGGATTGAATCTCTATTATCCTCATCGGATACAAGCACGTACTGCCGGTTGGAATGAATGTACGCCATTTCATCCGAGTTATTATTATGAGATGTTCAATCTTCCTGGTAAAAAAATGAATCCGTTCAGGGGTTGGGAAATTTATCCGAAAATTATGTATGACATGGCAAAGAGAATGCAAGAGGAGTACGGCAATATAGAATGGTTTATTGCTGAAAATGGCATGGGTGTTGAAAATGAGTACACCTTTAAAGATAATCAGCAGATTATACAGGATGATTACCGGATTGAATTTATTGGAGAACATTTAAAATGGTTGATCAAAGCGGTTGATGAAGGAGCGAATTGCAAGGGATATATGCTCTGGGCATTCACTGATAATGTGTCACCCATGAATGCTTTCAAAAACCGGTATGGGCTGGTTGAAATTAATTTAGACGATAATCGAAACCGGACTCTGAAAAAATCGGCTTATTGGTACAAAGATGTAATCCAAAATCGTGTAATCGTAGTGAAAGACGATACGGTGGTTAAATAAGAAGGAGGAATATATATATAATGGAAAGAATTATTTTAGCCTGTTCTGCTGGAATGTCAACATCGTTGGTTGTTTCAAAAATGAAAAAAGCTGCAAGCAAAAGAGGTGTTGAATATAATATTTATGCCATTCCTGAATCTTCAATTGGTGAGGAACTTACAAAGTCAAGTGATCATGTACTCGCTATTCTTTTAGGACCTCAAGTGAAATTCATGAAAAAAGCAGCTGAAAAAACAGCTGCACCGTATGGGATTCCTGTGGATGTCATTGATCCACAATCGTATGGAACGGCGGATGGAGATAAAATTCTAGATCTTGCTTTACAAATGGCTGCAAAAAATGATGATAAATGAGGAGGGAGAAGCATGCAAACAATCGAAGGAATGCAAACGGCAGCTCTCCAAATCATTTCATACTCAGGAGAGGCAAGGAGCCATTTTGTCGAAGCCATTCGTGAAGGACGGGCAGGACAATATCAGAAAGCGGATTTATTAATTAAAGCGGGGGAAGAAGCGTACAACAAAATCCACCAGGTGCATTTTTCCCTTATTCAAAAAGAAGCAAACGGAGAGATATTACCTTTCTCCCTGCTGTTCATTCATGCTGAAGATCAGATGCTGACAACGGAAACGTTAAAGATAATGGCTGTCGAAATGATTGAACTATGTAAAATGGTAGTCGAGGGAAAAACAGGATAACGGCTCGGTGCATGGAGCTTAAAAAATGGTGTTACCAGGACCTTGATAACTATAATAACCCCCTTTGGAAAATATCCATTGGGGGTTTTTTATTGGACTGAAGACTCTATCTGTAATCGACAACATCCACTTGCTTTTCATGAGAGATGTACTTTTATAGTAATAAATCGTATCTAGTACCTCAGAAAATCAGGTTGCTTCTCATCTCTCTTGATTCTCCAAATAGTCGATCGCTCTTTTTAACCGGTCAAGTCCGTCCAGCAGCTTAGCTTTGGGACATCCTACATTCAATCTGATAAAACAGCTCCCTGATTCTCCAAATGTTTCACCCGGCATGATCGCCACTTTACCTTGATGAACAAGGGCATCTTGTATTTGATTGCTGGAATAAGGTAGTTGCGAGACATCAATCCAGGCGAGGTAGGTGGATTCGGGTAGATGGAAAGAAAGCATCGGTAAGTGTTCCTTTAGAAAAAGCTGAATGATTCGCAAGTTGCCGTATACATATTCCACTAATTCGTCCACCCAATATTCACAATGATTATAAGCAGTGATCACTGCTTCCATTCCAAACACGCTGGCACTCGATAACCCATCTTTATTCTTCAAGGAAATAAGAAAGGCTTCACGAATATCCTTATCTGGTATAAGACAGTATGAACCTCCTAATCCTGGAGTATTGAATGTTTTACTGGCTGACGAGCAGATGCACAATGTATTTGGATCAATGGCCGAATGGACAATCGGTGTATGGGTATTCCCTTCATGGATGATGTCCATATGAATCTCGTCGGAAATGATGTAAACATCATATCGATTGCAAAGGGCTACGATTTTATTCAGTTCTTCACGTGTCCAGACACGACCTGTAGGGTTATGAGGGCTGCAAAGAAGTAACACTTTTGCTTTTGGATGCGCTAGTTTTTCTTCTAAATCTGAAAAATCGATCGAGTATGCTCCTTCATGATAAAATAATTCATTACTTGATATGATGCGTTTATTGTCTCGTATCGTTTTAAAGAATGCATCATATGCTGGTGTTTGAATCACCACGTGATCATCTTCTTCGGTCATTATCTCGATAAGCTTGGAAACGGAGTAGATGACAGAAGGGCTATAGGTAATCCAATCTTCTTCTATAGGACAAACAAAGCGTTTTTTATACCATTGGGTAATTGCGTCTTTGAATGGTAAGTGGTTCCAACGTGTATAACCAAAGATCCCATGTTGCAATCGTTGCTGAATGGCTTGCAAAATTTCAGGTGGGCTTTTGAAATCGGTATCCGAAATCGAGAAGGGGAGAAGGTTTTTCTCCCCGAATCGATCTTGCACGTAATCCCATTGCGTACAAAATGTCCCCCTGCGATCAATCTTCTCATTAAAGTCATGTTGCATGCTGTACAACTCCATTTTCAGGATATTTTATCCATTTGTGATTTTAATAGCCCAACTTGTGGACCAATGACTACTTGTAGATTATGTTCATCAAGAATCACAACTCCGAGAGCTCCACATTCTTCTTTCAAGATTTTTTCGTCGACCTTGTCCATGACATCCACGACGAGGCGAAGGCGGGTTACACAATTATCCAATGATTGAATATTTTCTTTACCACCTAGCGCGGACAATACTTTTTGGGCATTGTAGCTTGTTCCTTTAGTAGTGCTAGAATGGTTGCCAAGGTCATCACTCATCTTTTCCCGCCCTGGAGTCTTTAAATTGAACTTCACGATCGAATAGCGGAAAATCGTATAATAGAGACCAAACCATATCACGCCAACTACAAGAACGAGATACCATTTTGTAGCGAATCCTTGCATAATGCCGAAAATCACGAAATCAAGTATCCCGCCGTCTGTATTGCCAATGGTCACTCCTAGTAGCGCCATTATCATAAATCCTAATCCAGTCATAATGGCGTGAAGTAAAAACAAAGCGGGAGCTACAAATAAGAATAAAAATTCAATAGGTTCTGTAATACCTGTAACAGCAGTGGCGATCACACCAGATAATAATAGTCCCTTAATTTTCTTTCGATTTTCAACGCGAGCCGTATGGTAAATGGCTAATGCAACAGCTGGTAATCCAAACATGAAAGTGGGCATTTTACCTTGTGATAAAAAGGCCGTTGCAGCAGGGCTTATTGCACTTCCATTTTGTAATTGGGCATAGAATATATTCAATGCTCCCGAGATTGTTTTCCCATTGACAACCTCTGTACCACCAGCTTCCGTAAAACGGATCATCGCCACTAGGATGTGATGCAAGCCGAAAGGAAGTAATAATCGTTCACCAGCACCGAATAAAAATGGGCCAAAAATGCCAGAGTTATTTATGATGGCACCGATACCGGCGATGGCCGTTGCAAAAACCGGCCAAATCATTGGCAGTAGAAGCCCCACAATGGACAAGGTGAATGCGGTTACAATAGGGACAAATCGTGCTCCGCCGAAAAAGGCGAAAGCGTCTGGCAATTTAATTTCATAGAAACGATTATGTAACAAATACACGATAATACCAGCAATGATACCACCAAGTACACCCATTTCTATCGTTTGAAGCCCCATTACCATTCCTTGCCCAGCTTGGCGCAATTGTTCAGGATCTGCCAATGTTCCCGTTTCTGTTAAGTAAAAATTGATGGCTAAATTCATGATTACATACCCGGTAAAACCTGAGAAAGCAGCTACACCTTTTTCATAGCGCACCAGACCCATGGGAATGGCCATGGCAAATAGTACAGGTAAATAAGTAAAGGCAAAGCCTCCTATTGTCGCCAAGAAACTAAAGCTGAATTGAAGGAACGAATTATCCAAAAAAGGAAAGGCTTCGATGGTAGTCGGGCTTGTGAACGAGCTACCAATTCCTAATATCAGCCCCATGAATGCCAATAAAGCAACAGGAAGCATGAAGGTCTTGCCTAGCCCTTGGAAAAACTCCCAAAGCTGTGATTTTAGACGCTTATTATTTTTCATTATTCTGACTCCTTCCGGCGGATAAACATAGCTTAAATATACACTCACGACCGAAATTATCAATTGCTTACATACTACATGTATGAGCGTACATTTTTTGTATAGACAAACATTTCCGACCGTTTTAGACAAAGGGAAAAAGACCCGTAAAAGACAGCTCCAATTTCTACGGGTCTTTTAGGAATCTTTATACTTCTCCAAATAGGTTAAAATAATAAAATCCAAAATGATGCTTAACGGGAAACGGGAACTCATATCCATTTCACCATAATAGCAATTGATCACGTGTGCCTGGAAAGATAAATCGACTTCTTGTTGTAAGCGATTATTATGTTGACCCGTGATGGAAATCGTTTTAACGTTGCGTTTCTTTAAAAGTGAGGCGTATTCCAATGTGTAAAGCGTTTCGCCACTATAAGAAACTAAGATAGCTAAATCATCTTCACTTAAACTATTCGCGACACTTCTCAATTCATCCCAATCTTCACGGGCACTGCTTATTTTCCCGGAGAACATTAGTTTCCTTGATGCATCTACGCAAGGGGGAAGTGAATTTCCTACACCAAAGAACTCCACATGCTTACTGTCATGTATATATTTGGCTGCTTCACTTATTTTTCCTTCATCTATATAATCAATCGTGCTTTCTATCTCCTGCTTGACGCGATCGATATGTGTACTTAAGAATCCAGAATGAGAAAAAACAGTATTATGGGGCTCTTTTGTCACTTCTTTTTTTAATGAATATTTGAAATCTTGAAAGCCGCGAAACCCTAATTGCTGACATGTTCTACTAATGGTAGCTGTGGATACGAAGAGTTTTTTCGCTAGCTCATCTACATTCATATGCACTACAATCTCATGATGATGCAAAATGAACTCTAGCACGCCCATCTCTAATTGGCTCAGCCGTTCGCGGTGCTGAGACAAGCGCTTCAGAAAAACTTGCATGATACTCACCCTCTTTATTATGAATCAGACCTTGTAGTCTATCATAATCGTAAATTGAGAAAGTAGGAAGTTGAATATTATATTAGTGAGGCCATTTTAATAAAATTTCCGATGTGAAGTGTCATTATCGTTATTTTGGCTGTTTGCTTTTTATTGTAGTTTTGGGAAACAAAACAAGAAAGCGGTGTCTGCCTTATTGTGGCGGCACCGCTTTGTTATGGAACGATTATTTAAGCAGCTTACATATCATGACTGCTATTATGCTTCTGACGGGAGTGCTGTCTGTTTTTAACCTTATGAGAACCGCTTAACGGTGCAGGTTGACCTGGATTATTTCCTTTAGGAGCATTTTTTCGAATATCTTTACCATCGTTTTTGTTCATGTTCGATCCCTCCTATCTCTTAAGATAATCAGTCCGTGAAATTTTATTCACATACATATATTTGCAAACCTCGTACATGCTATGGATGGACACTATATTTAAGGAGCTGAACCCAAATGCAGGATAAACAAGATAAGCGAAGGACTTTCCAGGAAGCCCAGCAAAGTTATCAGCAAGTATTTGATGTATACTCATCCATTGAGAAAAACGCACCGAATTACGGAACGGAATTGAAACATGTGAAGCAGGAAGTGAACGAGGCCTATCAGCAAATACAATCTGCTTTAGTCACCGCTTCCGAACATCAGAAAGAACAATTGAAAAAATTCGAACAGGATATTCAGACAATCGTCAATGAGGTGAATTCTGGGGACTATTGAGTGACGGATTCTATCGTCATGAGTTTTGCGCGTATTACTTTTGCGTTTCCTGATTTTAGAATGGAATAGGCTTTTTGAAAAATGCAGAACATCTGCCATTTCAAAAAGCCTATCCTGTTTAAAGCCTAGAAATGAGGGAAATCATTGGTTTTTCTTTCTTTTTTTATTGTTTTGCCTTTGCATTTCCGATAATGGCGGTTCATTTCCCAATTCATCATTGTATCCAGCTCCATTACCTTGCGCTTTTGCAGCATTCATACCCGGTATAACATGATTTGCCTTTTGTTTTGTCATTTCGACACCTCCACCCATAGAATGCGATAATGTCGAATGATTATGTATGAAGTACTAATATGTTTTGCTGGAATAATTTATCAGGCCATAAATAGGGGTATTTTCATTAAAACTCATATCAGCAAGGCCTTCATAAATGCACTTTAATATGTGGGGGATTTTTTTCTATAAGGGAAACTTATCAAAAACAATAACTTTCTTGTTATTTACTTATACTCATTTCTATATTAGTATTAAGTTGAAGGAAAAGTTAGGGTGGGAGAAGAGAGAGAAAATTCGACAAACTAACTTTTTTACTTATATTTATAGTAAACATGGTTTCAGTGAACCAGGTTTTACTTTTATGTGCAGAATACGTTCTGACAGTTTAATAGGGGGTAATATTCATGACGAAAAATGACGTATACCAAGCGCGTAAGTCCTTTGAAATTGAAGGGAAACGCTACAACTACTACAGCCTAGACGCTATTGAAAAAGCAGGGGATGGCAAAGTATCACGCCTTCCATATTCCATTAAAGTATTACTTGAAGCGGTACTTCGCCAAGTAGACGGAAGAGTAATCACTAAAGAACACGTTGCGAACCTTGCTAAATGGGGAACAAGCGAGCAACAAGATATAGATGTTCCGTTCAAGCCATCACGTGTAATCCTACAAGATTTCACTGGTGTTCCAGTTGTTGTTGATTTAGCTTCTTTACGTAATGCTTTCGCAGCACTTGGTGGAGATCCTGACAAAATCAACCCGGAAATCCCGGTTGACCTTGTAATTGACCACTCTGTACAAGTTGATAAAGCTGGTACGATGGATTCCCTTGATGCCAATATGGATCTTGAATTCGAACGTAATGCAGAACGTTACCAGTTCCTAAGCTGGGCTCAAAAATCATTCAACAACTATCGTGCTGTTCCACCGGCAACTGGTATCGTTCACCAAGTTAACCTAGAGTACCTTGCGAACGTGGTTCACGCTGTTGAAACTCCAAACGGCGACTTCGAAGTATTCCCTGATTCTGTTTTCGGTACAGATTCACATACTACAATGATCAACGGTATTGGTGTTCTTGGTTGGGGTGTCGGCGGTATCGAAGCAGAAGCAGGCATGCTTGGACAGCCTTCTTACTTCCCAGTTCCAAAAGTGGTTGGTGTTAAACTGACTGGTCAACTTCCTAAAGGTACAACAGCTACTGACCTTGCATTGAAAGTAACACAAGTTCTTCGTGCACACGGCGTAGTTGGTAAATTCGTTGAGTTCTACGGCCCAGGAGTAGGATACCTTCCACTTGCTGACCGTGCAACAATCGCTAACATGGCTCCTGAATACGGTGCTACAGTTGGTTTCTTCCCTGTTGATGCAGAAGCGATCGATTACATGCGCTTAACAGGCCGTGATGAAAAACAAATTAAAGTGGTTGAATCATACTGCAAAGAAAATGGTTTGTTCTACTCTCCTGAAAACGAAGATCCAGCATACAATGATGTTGTGGAAATCGACCTTTCAGCAATTGAACCAAACCTTTCAGGCCCTAAACGCCCGCAAGATTTGATTCCACTTTCTCAAATGAAAAAATCTTTCCATGACGCCATCAACGCACCTATGGGCAACCAAGGTTTTGGCATGGACAATTCTGAATTGGATAAAGAAGTAACTGTTAAATTTGCCGATGGTAAAGAAACGGTAATGAAAACAGGTGCGATTGCAATTGCTGCAATCACAAGCTGTACGAACACTTCTAACCCGTACGTAATGCTTGGAGCAGGTCTTATTGCTAAAAAAGCAGTTGAAAAAGGCTTGACTGTTCCGGATTATGTAAAAACATCATTGGCACCAGGTTCTAAAGTTGTTACTGGTTACCTTCGTGATGCAGGTCTTCAACCATACCTTGATCAATTAGGATTCAACGTAGTTGGTTACGGCTGTACAACATGTATCGGTAACTCAGGTCCGTTGGCTGACGAAATCGAAGCAGCTGTTGCTGAAGCAGATCTTCTAGTAACTTCAGTACTTTCTGGTAACCGTAACTTTGAAGGTCGTATTCATCCACTAGTGAAAGCAAACTATCTTGCTTCTCCAACTTTGGTTGTTGCATATGCACTTGCTGGTACTGTGGACTTCGATCTTAACAATGATTCACTTGGTAAAGACAAAGATGGTAACGATGTATATCTTGCTGATATCTGGCCATCACAAGAAGAAGTTAACGCTGCTGTTAAAGCAACAGTTACACCGGAATTATTCCGTAAAGAATACGAAACAGTATTCAACGATAACAAACGTTGGAATGAAATCCAAACAAGCAACGAAGCGATTTATGCTTTTGATTCTAAATCAACATACATTCAAAATCCTCCATTCTTTGAAGGATTATCACCAGAACCGGGTTCAGTTAACCCACTTTCCGGCTTGCGTGTAGTTGGTAAATTCGGTGACTCAGTTACAACTGACCACATTTCTCCTGCAGGTGCAATCGGTAAAGATACACCAGCTGGTATCTATCTTCGTGAAAACGGTGTGAAACCGCGTGACTTTAACTCTTACGGTTCTCGTCGTGGTAACCATGAAGCGATGATGCGCGGAACGTTCGCAAACATCCGTATCCGTAACCAAGTTGCTCCAGGTACAGAAGGTGGATACACAACTTACTGGCCAACAGGCGATGTAATGGCTATCTATGATGCTTGTATGAAATACAAAGCAGATGGAACAGGTCTTGCAGTAATCGCTGGTAAAGACTATGGTATGGGAAGCTCTCGTGACTGGGCTGCGAAAGGTACTAACCTTCTTGGCATCAAAACAGTCATCGCTGAAAGCTTTGAACGTATTCACCGTTCTAACCTTGCATTAATGGGTGTTCTTCCACTTCAATTCAAAGAAGGCGAAAACGCTGAAACGCTTGGATTGACTGGTAAAGAGGCGATCGCAGTTAAAATCGACGAAACAGTTAAACCGCGTGATATCGTAACAGTTACAGCTACTGATGAAGCTGGAAACGTAAAAGAATTTGATGTACTTGTTCGTTTCGATTCCGAAATCGAAATCGACTACTACCGTCACGGTGGTATCCTTCAAATGGTATTACGTAATAAATTAAAAGGCTAATTTCAGCTTTTAGGAAGCGGTAAACCTACTTATCAGGTTTACCGCTTTTTTTGTGTCAAGTTTATGAAACAATGTGATATCATGTTATGATTTAAAGGAATTGCACTTTTCCGGAGATCCTTTTATTGTTAAGATGGAATAGGGAAGTTGTTCTATTTCTGGAAATGGACTAATATTTTTATTGTAATGGGACTAGGGGGACGAGTATGCTTAAAAAAATTATTGCTTCGGTGGCCTTACTATCACTTATTACTGTAGCGATCGTGCAGGCGATGGATAATGACTCAAAGGAAAATGACGAAAAAGATGCTTTAGGCGGATTGAAAATAGGAGCTAAAGCACCCAATTTCTCCCTGAAAACTTTGGATGGGAAACAAGTTGAATTATCGGATTATAAGGGCAAAAAGGTTATGCTGAATTTTTGGGCAACGTGGTGTCCGCCTTGCAAGAAGGAAATGCCGGATATGGAGAAATATACACAGCAAGCGGGTGATGATGTCGTCGTACTTGCCGTCAATATTGACCCCGAAAATGATGTACAAGCATTTGTAGAGGATAATGGAATTACATTTACCATACCGCTGGACAGTCAAAGTGCCAAAAATCCAGTGAATGAGCGCTACAAGATTCTTAGCATACCGACAACTTACTTCATCGACAAAGAAGGCATCATCAGGAATAAGGTAATTTCAGCCATGCAATTAAAAGATATGGAACGAAATATAAATAGTATGCAGTAGGGGAACTTTATGAAGTTCCACCAGTATTGAAGGAATTAGCGAAATTCGGTGCCCAAACCCGGCTTGGGGCGAGGAGGCTCCCGGACCGCCCGCGGAAAGCGAGTGCCTGGAGAGGAAATCAATGTCCATTGTACAAACCAAAAAAACTGAAGACAAACTCGATTTTCATCGAGGTTAGTCTTCAGTCTGACGGAGCCTTTATGAGGTTCCGTTTTTTGTATGTTAACAAAGTTGTCAAAATTTAATGGAAAAATCAAAAAAATCAAAAAATATGGTTAATGTTCATGGAAAAAGGGTTAAAGTATAGAGAGCCGATAATGGAATTTTAAACAGATTAAAAATCTGATAATTATGACAATTAAAGGGATGTAAACCATATAGTCATAATTTTACGTTAATTTGGCAATACTGAAAATTATATTAAAAATAAGTAGGTGAAAAGCATGAAAAAAAGAAAAAGGACATTTGAAGAATTAATTAAAGAAAACAAAAGGGAATTATTGATGGACGTTAAGCAAATGGAAAGACTTGAGGAACGTCTTGAAAAAAAACATATGCAAAAGGCCGAATAGGTTTTGCTTAAAAAGAGCCAGTACCATGAAGGTCCCTTCAAGGTGCTGGCTCTTTTTTCATGGCTTTTTCAAAAACTGGCATTCATGAATTTCCTCTTTTTTATCCATGATAAGAGAAGGATAAGAGAAGGAGGCGATAAAATGGGTAATCCAAAAAAAGATTCCAAACACTTTAGACCGAGCCATCTAGGGACACAACCAATAGCTGCAGGTGGGAATAACGGTAAGAAAATGCAGGACAAATCCGGGAAACATCCTCAGGTCATTCAAACTAAAGGCGAGTAATCAAGGCTTAATAAAGTAATCGTAATAATATTATGTAAATAAAAAAACATGAGGTGAAATTAATGGGCACAAATAAGCACAATCCGGATAATCGTTTGGATAATGTTGAAAAAATTCAAGATGCTATAGAAAATACGGAAGAAAACATAATCGCTGCAAATGAAACGTTATCATTCTCTTCAGGGGAGGAAAAACAGGCAATTCAGGCTAAAAATGAACGAAGAAGAAAGAGCATTGATGGAATGAAGGAAGAAATGCAAGATGAGCAGGAAGCACGGGAAAGCGGTTATAGTAACGATAATATGTAAGCAACTAGGTAAGGGGAGAAAGAGGCGGGAAATCTTTCTCCTCTTTTATTTAGGTTCATTGAAGGGAAGCAGCCCAGATTAAGACAGCTTAAATGAAATTTGCACAATTGTTATGGTAAAATGTTTATTGCAATAGAAATGAAAGTGGGGAAACAAAATGTTCATAGCTGAAAACGAAATTGAAGTGCGATATGCAGAGACAGATCAAATGGGTGTTGTTTACCATGCGAATTATCTTATATGGATGGAACTGGGCAGGACAAAATTGATAAATGATTTAGGATTTTATTATGCTGATATGGAAGCGGATGGCATCCTCTCACCTGTTATGGATATTCATGCTTCGTATAAAACCCCTGTTAGATATGGTGATAAGGTAAAAGTTAAAACCTGGATTGAAAAATATGACGGCTTGCGGGTCGTTTATGGGTATGAGATCGTCAATGGGAAAAATGAAGTGGCGGCTACTGGTCATTCTTCCCACGTTTGCGTTAAAAAGGAGAGCTTCCGCCCGATATCCATTAAACGCATGTATCCTGAATGGCATGAGGCCTATGAGAAAAATAAAAAGCAGGATGAATTGGTTTAATTACAATTATTGAGGTGAACAAAAATGGCTTTTGGAATTAAACGGGTAGATGTAGTAGCCTGGAAGCAGAAAATCGATCAAGGCCAAATAGCTTTTTTAACTCATTATTGGCTGGATGACCGATTTCCCGGTTGCAAGACGGTTACAAAAGTCGGATGTAAAGATTTACGGCGTTTATCGGAGTGGGGTAAGCAATACGGGCTTAAAAAAGAGTGGATTCATCACAGGAAGGATGGCTATTCACATTTCGATCTTTTAGGGGAAAAGCAAGCGGAAATTCTTAGGGCGGAAGATATTAAAGAGCGTCTGCTCGATTGAACAAGAAAAAACAGCGGTTACACCGCTGCTTTATTGTCAAGCGCTCTTTTCATAGTGAAATTCTGGTTCAGTCAGTTTTTCATTAAAAGTAATAAGTAAATCGTGACCATCAAAGTACCATAAATCTTTTTCTTCTACATAAAAATTAATCTCATTCATAGTTGTTGCGGCTGCAGCAGTTTCAGGTTCTTCCTGCATGATACCTAATGAAAAGCCGCTTTGGACGGTACTATGCCCGCCATATCTTACATAAAAGCGTAAATGAGAGCCTTCTTGAAGCCCCAGCTCATCAATATACCACTTAGCTGCTTGATCGGAAATGGTCAGTTTCATACTCATTCTCCTTCCTAGATGTTCGTTATTTAAGTATAAAGTAATTATGAAGTAGATGCGAATAATGTGCGTTCAAGAAAGGAAATAACCCATGGATATTATCTATAATATTTGTTTCATAACCCGAAAAAAATTCAACGAAGTCGAAGTGTTGATGCTATTTCGCCAAAAGAATCCCAATAAGCATAAATGGAATGGTATAGGCGGGAAGATAGAACAAGGTGAAACCATCGATGAATCGATGGAACGCGAAATTTTTGAAGAAACTGGATTGAAAGTAAGGGGGATGGCCTTTCGAGGGATCGTGACATGGAATCAAACGGGTGGAATGTATGTTTACAGAGCTGAAGATGCAGGGGGCGGGCTATCTGCCTGTGATGAAGGGGAACTTGCCTGGAAGCCATATCAATGGGTTATGGAGGCAATTGATGTTGTGTCCAACATAAAGTATTACCTAAAAGATATATTACAGGATGAACCACCACAAGAATTTGTCTGTACCTATGAAAATGAACAATTAATATCAGTCAAAAAAAAGCCTTTGCCTGATTGGGCAAAAGAATTGACTTTCAATTGAAAACCGCCCATGTGCGGTTTTTTTGCTTTTTCTGATTCCTAAGCTAAATATCACAAAGTAGCAGAAGAATATTAAGGATTTTGGTATTTTTATGCAAGATACTGAAGTTATTTATTGTGACGATTTACGGAAAACGAAATGTTAAAAGGGAGTACGGAAATATCCCGATTTATAAGGCAAGAGTATTTAAATATTAACTGGCAGGATTCCATAGAGGAACGAAAAGGAAATACTATTATACGACGAAATTGATTGCTCGGTTTCTAATCCGTAAGGTAGTTTCGCACACATATGAGTATCCACAAAAATAGCTGCAGATTCCTGCAGCTATTTTGTATTTCCCTTTTCTTTTTCTTTTGCTTCAGCCTCGGCAAGCTTTCTCAGCAAAACGGGTGTAGGCATATGCATGATTTGCTCTAAAGGCAAGTTTAGTGACTTGGATAACTTTAATGCGGTTTCCGGTGATATTTGCAATGGCTTCATGGCACTTTCTCCTATCGATATTTAATAGCTAGTTCCAGTGTAGCCTCTGTTCTTCAATTATTCAATCCTTACTTGACCATTTATCCACCATACTATTCATTTGATGGGCAGTTAAGGTAAAAGAATTTTAGGTCCTTTTACCTTGACAAAAGACTTAGATTGAGGCCAAAATAAAAATATGTGTAGTCTAAATGAATTATTTATTTGATCTGAATCTAATTATTTTTATTTGAATTGGATACAAAGGCCTATATAGTGTTGGTGGAATATCTTGGATCCGCTTTATCGTGAAATACAAAATCAGGGGGAGTGGGATATGGGGATCTTCATGAAAGCGAAGCCGGAAAAAGCAATCTGGTTTCAAAAAGCAAAAGAAACAGATGGCATATTGGATGTAAGCAGTGAACAGGTGAAACTGCAGGTGACTATCATCGATTTAACTGAATTCGATTTAAAGCTGATCCATGCCTTTAGAGAGGCAATCGAGCCCCAGGTAGAGGGAGTTGTTGATGCCTTTTATCAAACGATTCTGCAGGTTCCTGAATTGAAAGGGATTATTACGTCGCACAGCACAGTGGGAAAATTGAGGAAAACGTTAATTACTCATATGTTATCTTTATTCAATGGTGTGATTGACGATGAGTTTGTTGAATTACGGAATAAGGTGGCTAAGACTCATTATCGTATTGGCCTACAGCCCCTGTGGTATTCATCCGGTTTTCAAAATGTTCAAAATCACTTGCAAAGAATTGTCTTTGATCAAACCAAGAATGAAGAAGAACAGCGGGCATTAATATCAGCGATAGGAAAAATACTCAATCTGGAACAGCAGTTAGTCCTTGAGGCATATGAAGTGGAAAATTTAAATGCTAGGGAAAATCAATATAAAGAAATAAAAGAGGAAGTGAGAAGGAAAATCTCGTTAGTTAGTGAAGAAGTCTTGAATTTAAGTGAAGAAACAGATGCTTCCGTTAAGCAATTGATAGAAAACGGGCAATATATCAAATTGCAGATTGCAACGCGCGCTGAACAATCACTTCGTTCAAAAACAATGGCTGAAGAGGGACAGAATCGCATGCAAATCTTAACGGAAAAGATACAAAACCTTGTTATTTTCATGAAAAATGTTGATGAAAAGATCGTTTTATTAAACCAATCCTTCGTAAGCATTACCGAGTTTGTTAAGCTTGTACAGGGAATGGCCGACCAGACAAATTTACTTTCATTGAACTCAGCCATCGAGGCAGCACGGGCAGGTGAACATGGTAGTGGATTTGCGGTCGTTTCGAATGAGGTCAGGAAACTTGCTGAACAGACTAAAAAATCGATAACTGAAATAGATGCAATCGTACAAACATCAAATGAATATATGAAAGATGTTGTTGATTCAGTCCTAAGGGTCAAGGAAGTCGTTCAAGCAGGCGAGAAGGAATCGGAGTTAACAGAAAATTCCTTCAATGAAATAATCGGAGTCATCAAAGGGAATATAACGGATTCTGCAGAAATGGAAATGACAATTCAGGGATTAGTGTCAATCATCCAGGAAATCGGAAACGCCACTGAAATGGTTTCGAGGCATGCCGGTATCCTGAATAACACGGCAAATGAATTGTAGAATGGAAAATAGGCCCATGCATACGGGCCTATTTTTCACTTGGATATGGTGTGTTTTACAACCACTTTACCTTCGGTTCAGTTTTATCGATAATCCGCTTGATATTTGCGCGATGCCGGTAAAAAATGAAGATCGTTATTAAACTGATTACAATAATGAGCGCCAAATCTTCAATATGAAAAACTAAACTGTAGATGAGAGCAAGTAGACAAGCAATCATGGATGAAAGCGAGACATATTTGGATATGTATAAGGATATAAAGAAGATGATGACGGCAAAGACAAAAAACCATGGTTCATAAGCAAGAATGACACCAGCAGAAGTTGCCACCGCTTTTCCGCCCCGAAAGTTTGCAAAAATGGGAAACATATGACCGATTACCGCAATAACTCCAGCTAACAATAAATGCATGTCCACGCCTAGTATATACGGCAGAAAAGTTGCTAGGGTACCCTTAAGTATATCCATGATAGTAACGGTTAGCCCTGCCTTGACACCAAGTGTCCTGAAGGTATTTGTCCCGCCTAGATTCTTACTGCCATGCTCACGGATGTCGATTTTGTAGAAAGTTTTACCGATTATTAAACCGGAAGGAATCGAGCCGATCAGGTAGGCAGCCAGTATAGTGATAAATGTAAGCATTCTATTACCCTTTCTTTTAAGAAAAATCTTCTTTTTTTATCACGTTCAAGGGACGATTGTTCCCTTTTTCAAAAATAAACGTGTAGAAATAGCCAAAAACAGCCTTAAAATGCCTGTTAAGCTTCTCTTATTGTAACATTTTCGTGACAAAATGGTACGGCTGTCCAAAAAAAAATCCACTAAAAAAATGAATTTTCCTTGATGAACTTACATCTTTTGATATACGTTAAGTTCATGAAGGGTAAAAGGTTTAGCCTTCCTTATTTTCGTAAATATAAAATGAAGGATGCCTCCTTGTATAAATTGTTACAATACGTGGTAGTCTGTATGAACATAAAGGCAGTTAAGTGAGTCATGCCTTTTCGAAACCTATTATTTCTTGTATAATGGTTTTTCTTAATAATGGTAATCCGTAAAATACACTTGTTAAGGAATACTCTTTATTCAAATATTACATTTTATTATAAAGGGGATTGAAAAGAATGATAGAAAATCCAAGCAGAGAAGAAATGGGAAAGATGTTGAAAAATTCGAAGCGCATCGCTGTCGTTGGTTTATCTGATAACCCTGAGCGCACTTCATATATGGTATCGAAGGCTATGCAGGATAGCGGTTATGAAATCATCCCGGTAAACCCTGCTGTATCTGAAGTGCTGGGTGTGAAGGCAGTTAAAGCCCTGAAAGATATTGAAGGGCACGTCGATATCGTCAATGTTTTCCGCCGTTCAGAGTTCCTTCCTGAGATAGCCAAGGAATTTGCTGAAATCGATGCAGATATCTTTTGGGCGCAGCTAGGGGTGGAAAATGAAGAAGCGTATAATTTTTTGAAAGAAAAAGGATATACTGTCATCATGAATCGATGCATAAAAGTCGAACACGCCCTTACTAAGTAAAAATGAAGAGCGGAACTTCCGCTCTTTTTTTAAGGTATCGCTGTATCTCAACCCGGAGATAAACTAAAATGCAGGGAAAATTTAAGCCATTAAAGCTTAATTTGATTAAAATAATAAAAGTATATTTGCCAAATGAAAATTTACCGCTACAATTAGAATGGTAGCTATGATACGTTTTCATGTTCCAATCAAGGTGCTAACGCTAATAAAAGGGACGAAAAAAATAGAACACTTGTTCTTTATTCGTAAAAGTATTATACTTTTTATATGATATTAACGTATGAATGGATTTATTAAGCTAGTGAGTCATTTCATTGCAGTATGATTTGGCCCGGAAATTGTGTTTAGTAAGGAAAGGGGAATTTCTGTGGCAAAGAAAGTAAAAACAATCGAGTACAATGATGATGCAATTCAGGTACTGGAAGGACTCGAAGCGGTCAGAAAACGTCCCGGTATGTATATCGGCAGTACTGATGCACGCGGACTTCATCATTTAGTGTACGAGATTGTAGATAACTCCGTAGATGAGGCTTTAGCTGGATATGGAGACCAAATTAGTGTGAAAATACATAAAGATAACAGTGTAAGTGTGTCTGATAAAGGGCGCGGAATGCCTATTGGCATGCATAAATTAGGTAAACCGACGCCTGAAGTCATTTTGACGATTCTTCATGCTGGAGGTAAATTTGGACAAGGCGGATATAAAACGAGTGGAGGCCTTCATGGAGTCGGTGCTTCGGTCGTTAACGCGTTGTCTGAATGGCTTGTCGTGACGATCAAAAGGGACGGGTTCATTTACGAACAACGGTTTTTCAATGGCGGAAAGCCAGAAACCACACTGGAGAAAATCGGTAAAACCAATCAAGCCGGTACCAAGATCCACTTCAAGCCCGATCCAAAAATATTTTCGGTGACTACTTTTAATTATGAGATCTTATGTGAGCGTCTTCGCGAATCAGCCTTTCTTTTAAAAGGCATGAAGATAGAATTGACGGATGAGCGTAACGACCATAATGAAGTTTTTCACTATGAAAATGGAATTGAAGCGTTTGTCGATTATTTAAATGAAGAAAAAGAGACCCTTCATAGTGTAGTCAGCTTAGAAGGGGAACAAAATGGGATAGAAGTCGAACTCGCCTTTCAATTCAACGATGGCTATTCAGAGAATATTTTAAGCTTTGTCAATAATGTTCGTACAAAAGATGGAGGCACCCATGAGATTGGCGCAAAAACGGCCATGACACGGGCATTTAATGATTATGCCAGAAAGATGGGGCTATTGAAGGAAAAAGATAAAAACCTCGAAGGTACCGATATACGTGAAGGCTTGTCTTCAATCATTTCAGTACGTATCCCTGAAGAACTTCTTCAATTCGAAGGACAAACCAAGAGCAAGCTTGGAACAAGTGAAGCCCGTTCTGCAGTCGATTCCATCGTATCAGAGCACTTAGCCTACTTTTTTGAAGAAGATCCGACCACGAGTACCCTATTGGTTAAAAAAGCGATTAAAGCGTTCCAAGCAAGGGAAGCGGCACGCAAGGCTCGTGAAGACGCAAGAAGCGGGAAGAAACGGAAAAAATCCGATGCCATCCTTTCTGGGAAATTAACACCAGCTCAATCGAAAAATCCCGAACGGAATGAACTGTATCTTGTAGAAGGGGACTCTGCTGGGGGATCCGCTAAACAAGGACGAGATCGCCGTTTCCAAGCAGTTCTTCCATTGCGGGGTAAAGTTATCAATACGGAAAAGGCAAAACTGGCGGATATCTTTAAAAACGAGGAAATAAATACGATCATCCATGCCATCGGCGGAGGTGTCGGGGCGGAATTCAATACGCCGGACACTAACTATGATAAAGTGATCATCATGACTGATGCCGATACGGATGGAGCCCATATCCAAGTGCTGCTGCTGACATTCTTTTATCGCTATATGAAGCCGTTAATAGAGGCAGGAAAGGTTTACATTGCCTTGCCCCCTTTATATAAAGTGAGTAAAGGGACCGGGAAGAAAGAAGTCATTGAATATGCTTGGAGCGACGAGGAGCTTCAGGGAGCGATAGACAAGGTGGGGAAAGGCTATATGATTCAGCGCTATAAAGGGCTGGGTGAGATGAATGCCGATCAATTATGGGATACCACCATGAATCCGGAAACAAGGACATTGATACGTGTGAAGATCGATGATGGGGCACGTGCGGAAAGACGTGTGACAACTTTGATGGGAGATAAGGTTGAACCGCGTCGTAAGTGGATTGAAGCCAATGTCGCTTTTGGTCTCGAAGAGGAATCGAATATTTTAGATAATGAAAATATGTCGATTGAAGAGGAGGTCAATAACGATGGTATTTGAAGAAACGTTTCGGGATTTGCCGCTTGAAGAGGTAATTGGTGACCGCTTCGGGCGTTATAGTAAATATATTATTCAAGATCGGGCACTTCCAGATGCAAGGGACGGTTTAAAACCGGTGCAGCGCAGGATATTGTATGCGATGCATGTCGAAGGAAATACTCAGGAAAAAGGATTTAGGAAATCCGCAAAAACGGTCGGTAATGTAATTGGTAACTATCACCCTCACGGAGATTCATCCGTTTATGAGGCAATGGTTCGGATGAGCCAAGACTGGAAGCTGCGGAAGGTCATGGTCCAAATGCACGGAAACAACGGTAGTATTGATGGAGATCCGCCTGCTGCGATGCGATATACGGAAGCAAGGCTTTCATCGATTGCCTCCGAGATGCTGCGGGATATTGAAAAAAGGACGGTCGATTTTGTACCGAACTTTGATGATACTTCGGAAGAGCCCATTGTATTGCCTGCAATGTTCCCTAACCTGCTTGTAAATGGCTCTACAGGAATTTCAGCAGGCTATGCCACTGAAATCCCGCCACATCAATTAGGTGAAGTCATTGATGCGGCCATTATGCGAATCGATAAGCCGGAAGCGACTGTCGCTGACTTAATGACGGTCATTAAAGGGCCGGATTTTCCTACTGGCGGTATCATTCAAGGCATTGAAGGCATTCGTAAGGCCTATGAAACAGGTAAAGGGAAAATAATCATTCGCGGGTTGGCGGAAGTGGAAACGATTCGGGGCGGCAAACAGCAAATCGTCATCACTGAAATCCCATATGAAGTCAATAAAGCCAACCTTGTTAAGAAAATGGATGAGTTCCGTCTAGACCGGAAAGTGGAAGGTATCGCCGAAGTAAGAGATGAAACCGACCGTACAGGACTGCGCATTGTCATCGAACTGAAAAAAGAAGCAGATGCAAATGGAGTCCTGCATTATTTATACAAAAATTCCGATCTCCAAATTGCATACAATTTCAATATGGTCGCGATTTATAAAAAACGGCCAACATTGATGAGCCTGCCAAAAATGCTCGATGCATATATCGAACACCGTAAAGAGGTAATCGTGAACCGTTCACGTTATGAATTGCAAAAGGCACATGACCGGGCACATATCGTCGATGGTTTAGTGAAGGCTTTGTCTATATTAGATGAGGTCATCGCTGTCATCCGTGCATCTAAAGACAAACGGAATGCCAAAGATAACCTCATTGCTAAATTCGATTTTACAGAAGCGCAAGCTGAAGCCATTGTCTCCTTGCAGCTATACAGGCTGACAAATACGGATATTACAGCACTTGAAGCAGAGGCAGCGGAATTGAAAAACAAAATTGAGGAATTGACAAAGATTCTTGGCAGTGAAAAAGTTCTTCTTCAAGTAATTAAAAAAGAACTTCGATTCATTAAAAAGGGCTTTGATGACGGACGGCGTTCCAAAATCGAAAAAGAAATTGAAGAAATCAAAATCAATCTTGAAGTCTTGATTGCGAGTGAGGACGTGATGGTGACCGTGACGAAAGAAGGCTATGTCAAACGGACTTCGTTACGATCTTATGCAGCATCAGGCGGTCTTGATTTTGGCATGAAGGATTCCGATCGCCTGCTCCAGAGGTTGGAGATGAATACAACGGATGTCCTGTTGCTATTCACATCCAAAGGGAACTACCTCTATTGTCCAGTTCATCAGCTTCCTGATATTCGCTGGAAGGAAACCGGTCAGCATATCGCGAACATCATTCCAATCGACAGGGAAGAACAAATCATAAAAGCGATTCCAATCAAAGAGTTTGCCGTGCCGGAATTCTTAGTGTTCATCACGAAAAATGGTATGGTGAAAAAGACAGAATTAGCTTCCTATAAAGCCCAGCGTCATTCAAAACCGCTGGTTGGTGTCAATTTAAAAGGTGACGATGAACTTGTCGATGTCCATCATACCAATGGACAGGCTGACCTTTTCCTGGTCACCCATAACGGCTATGGTTTATGGTTTGATGAAGAAGAAGTAAGTATTGTCGGTGTTCGGGCAGCAGGAGTCAAAGGGATTAATTTGAAAGAAGATGACTATGTCATTGGCGGAAAGGTTTTGGCCAAGG
The DNA here is from genome assembly GCF_040250305.1 of Peribacillus frigoritolerans. NCBI lineage: Bacteria > Bacillati > Bacillota > Bacilli > Caryophanales > Bacillaceae > Peribacillus > Peribacillus frigoritolerans. The sequence continues at coordinate 2,441,164 of NZ_CP158190.1, forward strand.
ATAGTAAAGAATCGATCTTTATCGTTACACAGCGCGGTGCCATAAAGAAAATGAAACTAACCGAGTTTGAAAAAACGAGCCGGGCAAAACGCGGTGTCGTGGTCTTGAGGGAATTGAAATCGAATCCTCATAGGGTCATTGGATTTGATATCATTAACAAAACGGACAGTCTATTCATTCTTTCTGAAAAGGGGACCATTGAAACGATTCATGCCGCTTCATTAAAAAACCATGATCGATATACGAATGGATCATTTGTTTTTGATGAAACGGTCAGTGGAAAAGCGAAAGAATTATGGAAAATATCATTGGAAGATGACTCCGCCATAGAGCAGTGAATCATTTTTTAAAACGGGATGCTGATCTTGATCAGCATCCCGTTTTATTTTCAAAAAATATCCTTCAAGAAAAAAACCACTTGCCCCGCACTACAAGTTGAGTCCTTTACGGAAGCATCTCTAAATTCAAAAATGACTTATTGAGTCAATTTTAAATCCTAGCATTATGAACCTAATATTATTAAGGGTGCAGCAAATAATTCAATTTTGAATTTTACCATTGATTGAATCAGCGTAACATAACGATTTATTTTTGGCACACTCCTTGCATATTGTTTAGTATGACTTCTTTATTTTTTGAATGAAGAAAGGGGAGGGCCAATGGATAGACCTTGGAAAAAACATATCCCGCAAGGAAATCCAAGCGAGATTGATATTCCTGAAATATCTTTGACAGAACTATTTTATCAATCCGTCGAACAATATTCGGATAAAACAGCGGTTACGTTCATGGAGCAGAGTTATACATATTCAGAGTTGGGGACGTTAGTGAAAAGATGTGCCCGCTTGCTTGCTGCTGAAGGGATTGGAAAGGGAGATCGTGTGGCTGTTATGCTTCCTAATTGTCCACAATATCCAATTGGTTTTTTTGGAACTCTTTTGAATGGAGCCATTGTTGTCCAAATCAATCCAATGTATAAGGCGAACGAATTAATACATGTCCTGAAAGACTCAGGTGCAAGGCACATCATTGTGCTAGATGATTTAGTGCCAATAGTTGAAGCCGTTATAGCTGAAACCGATGTTGAAAAGGTGTTGAGCGTGTCGCTGGAAAAGGGCAAATGTGAAATGACAAAAAAACTGCTATCTGTAACAGAAGCGGATTTCAGTGTGGAGATTGATCCTGCTAGAGATGTCGCCGTTCTCCAATATACAGGAGGAACGACAGGGCGTTCTAAAGGGGCGATGCTAACACATCGTAATATCGTAGCCAATACGCTGCAAAGTGCAGCAACTTCAAGAATCAATACTCAAAAGGGTAAAGAAAGGGTACTAGGCGTTTCCCCATTATTTCATGTTTACGGCATGACTTCAGGGATGAACCTGACATTTTATAATGGCGGGGAATTAATTCTTGTATCCAGGTTTGAGGTGACGGAGATTGTCGATATTATCAATGATCTTAAACCGACTATTTTTCCAGGGGTACCGACGATGTACATTGCTTTATTACAATATTACCAGTCCCATCCATTTGATTTGCATACATTGAAATCTTGCGTTTCGGGTTCGTCACCATTGCCATTGAATGTATTGTCAAGGTTTAATGAATTGAGCGGGACAAAGATTGCAGAAGGCTATGGCCTGTCCGAGGCATCACCGGTCACGCACCGGAATCCAGTTAGCGGCCTGCAAAAACCCGGAAGTATCGGGATTCCGATACAAAATACGGATGCCGCCATAATTGACAGTATTTCAGGAGAGCCTGCCCTCTTGGTTGATACTCCAGGTGAATTGGTCATAAAGGGTCCACAGGTAATGAAAGGTTATTGGGGCATGCCTGAAGAGACGCGGCAGACGATTCAAAACGGATGGCTGCATACCGGTGATATTGCCAAGATGGATGAAGATGGCTTCTTTTACATTGTTGGACGGAAGAAAGAAATGATCATAGCAGGCGGATTCAATATATATCCAATTGAAATTGAAGATATATTATACAGCCATCCTAAGGTTCTGGAAGCTGCCGTCTTTGGCGTTCCCGATCAATATCGCGGTGAAACGGTACACGCAGCGGTAGTTCTAAAACCAACTGAAAGAATAACTGAAAACGAATTGAAGGAGTATTGCCGAAAGCAGCTCGCTGCCTTTAAAGTCCCAAAAGCAATCACATTTGAAAGTGAACTTCCGAAGACGGCAGTAGGTAAAATCTTAAAACGCAAACTTCAGGAAAAACATATTGCTTATTCGGATAAAATATGAAAGCGTTAACAACCAATTCGCAGATAGAGGGGAATGCAAATGGACTTTCGCTTAGATGAAGACATCCTGTTATTAAAAGAAAATATACGCCAGTTTATCGAAGAGCAAATCGATCCATTTTCCATGCAGATAGAGGATGAAGACCATATCCCGGAATCCATTATAAATTTATCGAAGGAAATCGGGCTATTCGGGCTTAGTATCCCGGAAAGGTATGGCGGGCTCGGAATCGGGATGGTGGGAAAATGCGCTTTATATGAGGAAATCGGCAAAACACATAATGGATATACCACTCTGATTGGGGCCCATACCGGCATAGGTACGGTAGGGATTGTCGAAATGGGCAATGAAATGCAAAAGGAAAAGTATCTACCAGATATGGCAAGCGGTAATAGAATTGGCGCTTTTGCTTTAACTGAGCCTGCAGCGGGGTCACATGCTACGAATCTCAAAATGACGGCAGTTAAAAATGGCGATAAATATATTCTAAATGGGACTAAGCATTATATAACGAATGCTGATGTAGCAGATATTTTTACAGTTATGGCCGTAACGGACAAAGATAAAGGGGCAAAAGGAATCACCTCATTCATAGTAGAAAAGGATTTTCCGGGTTTTAGAGTTGGTAGCCTGGAAAGGAAGATGGGTCTTCGAGGCTCACATTCGGCCGAATTGGTTTTTGAAGATTGCGAGGTTCCTGCCGAAAACGTACTGGGGGACGTTGGACAAGGGTATGTAAATGCATTGAAGATCCTTGCAAATGGCCGGGCAGGCCTTGCTGCCCGTAATTTAGGGTCCTGTCAGTACTTGCTCGATCTATCTACTAAATATGCCACAGAACGTGAACAATTCAATGTCCCGATCATTGATCATCAAGCAGTATCCCATATGATTGCCGAGATGGCAATGGAAATAGAAGCACTTCGCTCATTCACATACCGGGTTGCATGGATGGTCGATCAGAAAGAAAAAATCATTAAAGAAGCGGCAATGCTAAAGTTGTATGGTTCGGAAGTATATAACCGTGTCGCTGATAAGGCCGTCCAAATTCATGGCGGTATGGGATACATGAAGGATTATCCAGTTGAACGTTTCTATCGGGATGCCCGAATCACTAGAATATATGAAGGCACGTCAGAAATCCAAAAAAATATCATTACCGGACAATTGAAGAGAAAATATCAAAACTAGTCTAATTGGAAAGCGGAGGGGTTAAAATGGATTTACGTCTATCAGATGAACAAAAAATGGTACAAAAAACAATACGCAAGTTCGTGGAAAATGAATTGATACCCTTGGAAAATGAAGTACTTCGCAATGAAATGGCAGGTAAACCTAGTTTGCCAGAGGGGACATTGAAAGATTTACAGGAAAAAGCAAAAAAAGCTGGGTTTTGGGGCATCAATACCCCGGAGGAATATGGCGGGGCAGACCTAGGGCAGCTTATGATGGCAATTGTCTTGATGGAAGTGTCAAAAACGTTTGTACCATTCAGCTTTGGAGGTTCGGCTGATAACATACTTTATTATGCAAATGAAGAACAGAAGCAGAAATATCTGATCCCTACGATTAATGGTGAGAAAAAGTCCTGTTTTGCCATGACGGAGCCGGGAGCTGGGTCCGATACGCGAAATATTAAAATGACGGCAGTAAAAGAAGGGAACGAATGGGTGCTTAACGGTGAAAAAACTTTCATTACCGGAGGAAATGATGCCGATTTTGTCATGGTCATTGCTGTAACAGACAAAGAACGTCATCAAGCAACCGGGACGGAAGGGGTAACCTGTTTCATTGTAGACCGTGATATGGGCTGGAGATCAGAGTATATCAATACGATGGGAGAATGGGGACCGGCCGGATTAGTTTTTGATAATGTTCGGGTACCCGAAGAAAACATCTTAGGGGAAGTGCATGGCGGTTATAAACTAGGCTTGGAATGGATTGGGTTTGCAAGATGGATCGTGGGCGCACGTGCTGTCGGTTCTGCCGAAAGATTGCTGCAAATGGCTATAGAATACGCTAAAGAACGAGTCACATTCGGTAAACCGATCGCGGAGCGCCAGGCCATCCAATGGCAGATAGCTGATTCGGCTGTAGAGATCGAAGCTGCAAGATGGCTTGTATTGAATGCGGCTTTTACACTTGATAATGGAGAAGACAACCGCCATTTAGCTTCAATGGCTAAACTCTATGGAGCCAATATGGGGAATCGGGTCGTTGATCGCGTATTGCAGATTCACGGTGGCATGGGCTATACGAAGGAGCTTCCCATCGAACGTTGGTACCGAGAGGCCAGGCTTTGGAGGATTTATGATGGTACGGATGAAATACAGCGTATGATTATTTCCCGAAATTTGATTAAGGGGCATGTTAAATTAGGACAATTCTTATAATAGATTAGGAGGAAACGATTATGGCAGGGAGATTTTCAGGGAAAACGGCTTTAGTTACAGGTGGAAGCAGGGGGATTGGCCGGGCGATCGTCGAACTATTTGCCAGTGAAGGTGCAAACGTGGCGATTATCGATATCAATGAAGAGGTTTTGACATCAACAGGAAATGAATTAAGGGATAAGGGGTATACCATTTTTACCAAAGTGGCCAATGTGGTCAATTCCGAAGAGGTGGAAGCATCCATAAAGGAAATAGCCGACACATTCGGATCGCTTGATATTCTTGTGAATAATGCTGGGGTCATCCGGGATAATCTACTTTTTAAAATGACCGATTCAGATTGGCAGACGGTAATGGATGTGCATTTAAAAGGTACTTTTTATGCAGTACGTGCCGCCCAGAAGCATATGGTTGCAAATAAATACGGAAGAATCATCAATATATCATCCACTTCGGCGCTCGGGAACCGCGGTCAGGCTAATTATTCAGCTGCTAAAGCCGGGCTTCAGGGTTTAACAAAAACATTGGCGATCGAACTTGGCAAATACGGGATAACGGCTAATTCGGTAGCACCAGGTTTTATCGAAACCGAAATGACGAAAGAAACAGCTAGGCGGGTGGGAGTGAGTTTTGAGCAATTCATCCAGGATAGGGCAAACAGTATTCCTGTTGCCAGAAGCGGTTTGCCAAGTGATATTGCTCATGCTGTTGCATTCTTTGCCGATGAAGCATCCTCATTCATTAGCGGGCAGGTTTTATATGTTGCGGGCGGTCCAAAAAATTAAGGGAAAAGGCGGGATGTTATGTTCAACGAAAGTATTGGAAAACGATCCAACCCCGTTAAAAATATAGTTGAACGGGGAGCCGTTAAAAAATTCGCATTATCGATTGGTGATCCCCACCCGATTTTCATTGATGAAGAAATAGGCAGGCAATCAAGGTACGGTACGAATATCGCTCCACCAACTTTCCCAAGGGTCTTTGATTTCGGGACGATTGAAAGCTTAAATCTCCCGAATAAAGGGTTGATTCACGGTGAGCAGATATATCGCTATAACAGGCCGCTGAAGGTAGGGGAAGAAATCACCTGTTATACGGAAGTGAAAGACTATTACGAGAAAAAAGGAAAACAAGGGGAAATGGGATTTCTAGCCTTTAAAAATTATGGGACGGATGCAAATGGGGAAATTGTCTTCACAGCTGAACAGCTTGTCATTATAAATGAAACGATCAGAAGGATGGTGATGAGTAAGTGACGACATTAACCGAACTTCATATTGGTGACTCGTTACATTCAATCGAGCTTGCACCTGTAACGCGACTGGACCTCATTAAATATGCCGGCGCATCAGGTGATTTCAATCCCATTCATACGATTGATGAGGAAGCAAAAAATGCTGGTCTTCCCGGTATCATCGCGCATGGAATGTGGACGATGGGAAACCTCGCAAAGCTTTTCAGTAATCTTTATGAAATTGGTTTTATCGAAGAATACAAGATTCGTTTCAAAGGTATGGTTTTCTTGGATGATGTCATAACTCTTCAAGCGGATCTAAAAGAAAAAAATGGGGATAGATATTTTTTCAACGTTGCGGCCACTAACCAGTCAGGTAAGGAAGCGATCAGTGGAGAGGTTATTTTTAAGACTTACTGAGGGAAAGTAGTGATGAAAATTATTTCATCACTACTTTTTTTGGAGCGAAATTCGACAATTTTAAAGGAGTTTCGAAAATTATCCAGAATTGTACTTAAAAAGAATTCTTTTTGCGGCGGTGAATAGTAATGAATCAAGTGAAACAGGATTCTCAGATTAATTTGCTCAAAGAGTCGACCTTTCCTGCACTAGTCGTGGATTCTGCAAATCGGATAAAGGATTGGGGCAACTACTTTAATCAATCGTTAAGTCAGGATGGTAATAATACACTAACCGAACAATTCGATGAGTGGCAATTTCTCGATAATAAAAGGCTTGCAGCTGCAAGGCTGCATGATAAGCGGTATATATTTTTATTAATGAAACAAATGGATGCTGACAATATTCTTTATATAGGCAGTGAAACAGAATTTTTGGACGATTTATTGATTGATGCGCATGAAACGGATAAATTGAATCGCGCACTGGATGCCATTATCGAAAATTCCTATGATGGAATATACATCACCGATCAAGATGGAATCACGCTTTATACGAATTCGGCAATCGAACGGATCACTGGCATACCAAAAGAGTATTATATCGGCAAATCGGTGGACCAATTAATTAAACGCGGCATACTGAATGCTTCAGTGACGCATAAGGTAGTGAAGCTGAGACGAACGGTATCAGTCGTACAGGATAATTTTGCTGGAAAGGAAACATTGATTACAGGAAGTCCCGTTTTTAATGCAGAAGGGGAAATAGAGCAAGTCGTTACGAATATAAGGGATTTATCCGATTTAAATGAACTGATGCATGAATTGACGAAAGTTAATGAACTGAATAATCAATATAAGCAGGAAATTGAAAAACTGCGGAAGATAACAAGCAAGGATGGAGTAGTTTTTGTCAGTGATAAAATGAAAATGATTTATGAAATTGCTGAAAGAATATCGGATATTGATGCGACAGTACTCATTCTGGGAGAAACGGGTGTTGGAAAGGATGTCCTTGCCCGCAATATTTATAATCGGAGCATCCGATCTAAAAAAGGAGATTTCATCAAAATAAATTGTGGGGCAATTCCCGCTGATTTATTGGAATCCGAGCTCTTTGGATATGAAGGAGGGGCATTTACCGGAGCCAACCAAAAAGGCAAACCAGGGATGTTTGAGCTGGCAGAGAGTGGGATCTTATTTCTGGATGAAGTCGGTGAGCTTCCCCTGCAACTTCAAGTGAAGCTGCTTCGGGCCCTTCAGGAAAGGGAGATTCAAAGAATCGGTGGTACAAAGCCAAAGAAGATCGATGTTCGCATAATAGCAGCCACGAACCGAAATCTATCGGAAATGGTCAAATCGGGTGAGTTTCGTGAAGACCTCTTTTATAGACTGAATGTCATTCCGATTACGATTCCTCCTCTACGGGAAAGAAGAGAGGATATCTTGGCATTGACTGACTTATTTTTAACAAAAGCAAACGAACAATATAAATTCTCAAAAGAAATAGATTCGCGGTTGAAGGAATATTTTTATCAACATGATTGGCCAGGAAATGTCCGTGAATTGATTAATATAGTGGAAAGGCTCGTCGTGCTGACGGATAATCAAATATTATCGATTAACGACCTTCCGGAAGAATATCAGCCGGAAAATCGAAATCAGCCGAACCTCAATGCTGCCCTAACTTTAAAAGAAGCGGTGGAAAGAGCCGAAAAGGAAATCTTGACGAAAGCGGCTCAAACCTACCAAACTACATATGAAATCGCAGAGGCCCTTGATTCCAGTCAGGCAACAATTGTGAGGAAACTTAAAAAATATCGATTAAAGGTCAGCGGAAAAGAATAGGTGAGTTTGAACAGCACCTCCATTGTTGGACACCATCCAACAGTGGAGGTGCTGTTTTTTTGACTAAAGTTCCTAATTATATTTAAGAGTTTTTGAGGAATAGCTTTATTACCTAATTTTTATGTGTTTTTAGTAAATTATTGGTTTAAAAGTTGTTTTTTTGTGCATTATTACCTGCTATTGCATGAAATGATTGTTGTTGTGAAGGTTATTTTTGGATCCCTTTCATTTTATTTCTTTATTTAATTCTTAGGTTGATTCAGAAATGATTTTTTCAGTCAATAGTGAATGACGGACATCCCGTATGGAATCGTTACTTTTGATTTTTACGATTCAATAATGAATTCACTGACTGGTGAATAGCCTTATTGTCGGTGAGTTAATCTTGGCACGGCACTTGCATTTATATACAGGAAATAATCTACATACAGGAAATTAATCTACGTAATGGTCCTTTAGTGGTGTGGAAGGGGTGAACGAACCAGACGATTACCATGGGTAAACCGTTATTAAAGAGAAGATGGAAACATTGGCTATCCCTACAAACAGCATATGCTTGTCTGCACAATTGTACCGCCTAGATTCATTAGGCAGAAAGAATGAGGACAAAAATCGCAAGGTGCATGTACTGTAATAAGTGGTCATTATAAATGAAAGCGCTAACAACCAACCGAGTGTTATATTCGCTACACCTAAGCTGTATCTGTAGGCGGAGAATATAGGGATATTAAACTTACTGTTCCACCCCGGGAGGTTGAGCCTGTGAGGAAAAAATTGAAAGTGTTATTCATCGTTTAGGTGTGCTTTCAAAATATGGACAGGATGGTGGGCCAGGGAATGATCAGCAAAGTGAAATTCAATAATTTTCAAGGAGGAAGTAAATGGAAATTTTGATCCAGCAGCTTTTTAATGGTTTGACGATTGGCAGCGTATATAGTCTTGTTGCCCTGGGATTGACGCTAGTATATGGAATTTTGCATATCCCGAACTTTGCCCACGGTGCCCTATATATGTTGGGTGGATATATCACGTTATCAATGATGACCTTATATGGGGTCAATTACTGGATTGCCATGTTCGTATCCATTATCGTTGTTGGTTTGTTGGGAGTCCTTTTGGAACGTTTCGTGTTTCGCCTGTTAAGGGAGGCACCTCCATTGCACGATAAGATAGCCGCAATCGGAATTCTCCTTTTTCTTGAAGCCTTTGCCCAATTTGTCTGGGGTGCCGACTTCCATACAATGACTTCTCCATATGGTCAAGTGGTCAATATCATGGGCCTAACGTTCACACTTCAGCGATTATTGATCATCGTATCAGCTATCGCAGTTATGGTTTTACTTTACCTTTTCCTAAAGAAGACTTATACCGGCTCGACGATAATAGCGATGTCCCAAAGCCGTGAAGGTGCTTCATTAGTGGGAATCAACATTAATAAAGTTGCGATGCTTACCTTCATGATATCGGGTGGATTAGCAGCCATAGCTTCATCTCTTGCATCACCGATTAACCTTGTTTTTCCCGGCATGGGGCATTTAGTCATCCTAAAAGCATTCGTCATTATCATATTGGGCGGGATGGGGAGCATCCCGGGGGCGATCGTAGGCGGATATATCCTGGGTTTCAGTGAGAGCCTGGGCGCAACTTATATTTCAAATGATTATAAAGACATCATTGCATTCATTCTTTTAGTCGTAATATTAACCGTGAAACCAACAGGTCTTTTTGCCAAGGGGGAGAGGTAGCGTGAAGATATTAACGAAAAGAAATGGGATTATCGCTCTTATCATCTTTGCTTTTTCATTCCCCTTTATCGCTCAAAACGATTATTATCTCCATATGCTGACACTTTCGTTCATCTGGGCGATAGCTGTTTATGGAATCAATTTATTATCAGGATATACTGGATATCTCTCGCTTGCACATGCTGGATTTTTTGCGATTGGAGCATATTCGCTTGGCCTCCTGACGGTAAAAGCGGAAATGAACTTTTGGCTGGCGCTTGTATGTGCATGTTTAATCACATGTGCAATTGGGTTTTTAATCGGTTTGATCGCGCTGAGGACAAAGGAACATTTTTTCGCGATTTATACCCTATGTGTAGGTTACATCATATATCTGGTCATCGATAAATGGGAGGGACTTACAGAGGGGGTTAGGGGATTGATCGGTATCCCTGCTCCTGGGAATATAGGGCCGATCACATTCGATACTGCAGCATCCCAATATTATCTAGTCCTCATTTTCCTGCTTGCAGTGATTTTAATCGTGTATCGAATTATACGCTCGTTGACCGGCAGGACGTATATGGCAATCAGGAACAGCGAGGACCTTGCACAAACGATTGGTATATCCACAATGAAGAATAAGTTAACCGCATTTGTCCTATCCACATTCTTTGCAGGTTTGGCAGGTGCTTTGTATGCTTCATTCATTCGTTTCATTGGACCTGATATCGGATCAACTGCCATAATGTTCGATCTATTGATGTATTTATTGGTTGGTGGAATAGGGACACTTTCAGGTCCGTTGGTAGGAACATTATTGTTAGTAATCCTTTCGCAGAATCTGCAATTCCTTCAAGAATATCGAATGTTGATATTCGGGCCATTGCTTACGGTGATCATTATCTTTTATCCGCGCGGAATCGCAGGGGCCTTCTTTGATTGGCAAAGAAAGCGAAAAGATAATGAACTGTCCAGGGTGAGAAGCGAAATGCACATAAAAGCTGAGGAGGGATGAAATTGCTAATCGAAACAAAGAATTTGACAAAGCGGTTTGGAGGATTGGCGGCCGTCAATAATGTGGATTTTACGATTGAAAAAGGTAGAATCAATGCAATAATCGGACCAAATGGAGCAGGAAAATCAACTTTTTTCAACTTGATCAGTGGCTTTCATCGACCAACTTCCGGGACGGTCCTTTTTAAGGGGATTGATATCACCAAACTTCCTGCCAATGAAATAGCGGGGCTCGGAATTTCAAGAACCTTTCAAACGACAAGCCTTTTTGATCAAACGACTGTGTTGGATAATGTCATTGTCGGTCATAGGCTGCGAACCAAATCCAATCTGGTGGATGCCATTCTAAGAACAAAACGTTTAAAAAGGGAGGAAGCGGCTTGCAGGGATAAGGCAATGGAGGTTCTTGATATTGTCGGATTGACGGAATCGGCTGACAGAATGGTCTCCAGCATCTCGCAGGAGGAAAAGAAACGGACAGCCATTGCCCTTGCCCTTGCGACTGAACCGGAAATTATCTTTCTTGATGAACCTGCTGCGGGAATCAATCCGGATGAAACGGAAGGCTTGACAGAACTGATTAAAAAATTGAATCGATCGGGACTGACCGTTTGTTTAATCGAGCACAAAATGCATATGATCATGAACTTGGCAGACCACATCATGGTCCTTAATTACGGAGAAAAAATTGCCGAGGGCACACCTAAGGAAATCCGCGGAAATGAAGCGGTGATTAAAGCCTATTTGGGAGGGAGTGCCAGTGCTTAAGTTAACCGATGTCGCCGTGAATTATGGAAGTTTCACTGCGATAAAACATGTGAATATCGAAGTTGCCAAGGGAGAGATCGTTGTATTGTTGGGAGCTAATGGGGCAGGTAAAAGCACGACTTTTCGTTCCATAAGCGGAATCAGTAAGCTGTCCAAGGGGGAAATTCATTTTCTGGGCATGCCGATAGGGGGCCGTGCCCCTGATAAGAATGTTAGGGAGGGGATCGTCCAGTGTGCCGAAGGACGTAAACTGTTTCCACAGATGAACGTCCAGGAAAATCTGAGGATGGGTGCTTATGTGCATCGAAAAAAGAAAGCGGAGATCAAGGATTCCTTGGAATACGTCTATCATTTATTCCCGATTTTAAAAGAAAAGCATCATGATGAAGCGGGAAGCCTGAGCGGCGGCCAACAGCAAATGCTCGCAATTGGAAGAGCCTTGATGTCGAAACCGAAATTGTTGATGCTTGATGAGCCTTCGGTGGGACTCGCTCCACTTATTGTCGAACAAATGTTTCGGGTCATTGAAGAAATAAACCGCGAAGGAATCACGGTCCTGCTTGCTGAACAAAACGCGAATGCTGCTCTCGGCATTGCAGATAAAGGATATGTTTTTGAAAATGGGGAAATTGTCGTTCAAGGGACAGCAAGTGAGTTATTAGCCAATGATGAAGTAAGGAAAGCGTATATTGGGGCCTGAAAAAATTGAATGGGGGATTTTTATGAAAAAACTGAAAGTATTATTTATTTTTCTCCTGCTAATGATCACTGTGTTGACTGGGTGCAATAAAGGGGATAGCCCTGTGTCAAGCAGTGGCAGTAAAGGCAAAAGTGAAAATGTCGTTAACATCGGTTTTAGCGGTCCTTTAAGCGGGGCAGCAGCGTTATATGGGAAACGGACATTGAATGGTGTGGAAATGGCTGTCAATGAAATTAACGATGCTGGTGGGTTTGAAGTAAATGATAAGAAATACACATTGAATTTAGTTTCGTTGGATGATAAATACCTTCCCAATGAAACAGGGTCGAATGCTAAACGGTTAATTCAGGAATATGATACGCCGATCATTTTTACGCCTCATAGTGGGGGTGTGCTGGCACTTCAGGTTTTTAATGAACAAGAGGAATTCATCATTGGGGCATATACGAGTGAACCGGCAGTTACCGATAGCGGAAATTCATTAACCGTTCGAATTCCACCGAATTACGAGGGGTATATTGAACCTTTTACAACATATGCAATGGAACATTTCGGCAAGAAAATTGCCGCTTTGCCAACATCTTCGCAATACGGTAAAGACTGGACGGAAGCCGTGCTCCCACATTGGGAAAAGCAAGGCGGAAAAGTCGTTTATAATTCATCGATTGATTTCGCCAAAGAAACCGATTTCTTTACGATTGTCACCAATGCCTTGAAAAAAGATCCTGATGTGCTATTTATCGGTGGTGCTTCGGAACCAACGGCAAAAGTAGCGAAGCAAGCTCGGGAGCTAGGGTTTAAGGGCGGTTTCATCATCATGGATCAAGCAAAGCTAGATCAAATGAAGCCGATTGCAGGTTCATATGAAACATTGGAAGGCTCGATTGGCGTTCTGCCACTGATGGACTCAGATGAAGAAGCAATACCTGCTTTCGTTGAGAAATATCAAAAGAATTATAAGGAAGATCCAAGCTCCGAAGTTGGTTTGAACTATATCGCCATGTATGCGTTTGTGGAAGCGATGAAATCTGCAGGCAGCGTTGATGATGCCAAGGCCATCCGTAAGCATATGCAAGATGGACTTTCAAATATAGGGCCAGATCAAAAAATATACGATATTCCCTCAATTGATGAAAATGGAGGATTTGCATCAACTATTGTCGTCGGTGCAGTAGAAAACGGGAAAGTAGTCCCTATCCGTTAACTGGGTAAAGGAATGAGGTATCCAGGGCCGGGGTAGTATGTTAGTTTGGCATTTTATTATATTACTTGTGCGTGTATCGTTCCCAAGTTTGGGGACGGTACACGTTTTTTTATTGTTGAAAGAATTTATACCAAAAATAGGTGGCTCCTATAGGTAAATTACGGCACTCAGAAAGGACTATCGATGCAAATTTATTTAATAAGGAGTCCGCCGGCATGTGGGTTTTGAGGAAAGAAAAATGGTAATTAACAAATTTTATAAAAATATCTTGTATCCGAGTAATGAAAACGCTATCATTGAATATAATATGAAATATAATTTCATTATTTTCTATTAAAAAATGAAATTATATTTAAGTAATTGTTTATGGGAGGATTTAATTGTCTATGGAAGAACACTTGCGTACATTAACGACCGAATTACGGAACGAAAAGACAATGAATATCGACAGTGTAAATACGATGGAAATCATTTCTGCAATCAATAAAGAAGATTATAAAGTGGCAGCAGCGGTTGAAGAGGTATTGCCAGAAATTGAAACGGTGGTTGAATGGGCTTGCGAATCGTTAAAAAAAGGAGGGAGACTCATATACATCGGAGCAGGAACGAGCGGAAGACTCGGTGTGCTGGATGCGGTGGAATGTCCCCCGACTTTCAGAACACCGCCTGATAGGGTACTGGGAATAATCGCAGGAGGGGAAAAGGCGTTCGTTCGGGCTGTTGAAGGAGCAGAGGATAAAGAAGAGTTTGGGGAATGTGATCTGATTGACGTGGGCCTTACAGCTAATGATACGGTTATTGGCATTGCGGCAAGCGGCCGTACCCCGTATGTGAAGGGCGCTTTACGTTATGCAAGAAAAGTCGGGGCTAAAGCGGTCGCTTTATCATGCAATAAAAACGCGAGCATCACAGAAGCAGCTGATATAGGGATTGAAGTGGTTGTCGGACCGGAAGTGTTAACAGGATCCACGAGAATGAAAGCGGCAACCGCACATAAAATGGTACTTAATATGATTTCAACGGCAACCATGATCCGGCTGGGAAAAGTCTATGAAAATCTGATGGTTGATGTAAATGTCAGTAATCAAAAACTGAAGGAACGTGCAATAAGCATCATAGAAACTGTAACGAATGCTGACTATGATCAAGCATTGAATACGCTTGAAAAGGCAAATAATCAAGTTAAGCCAGCGATTGTCATGATAAAAACGGCAACAAATTATGAAAAAGCAATGGAGTTACTGGAAAATGCGGATGGAGATGTCAGAAAAGCAATCTCGATCCATGAAGATTAAGGAGGGAAGAAATGGCTACAGGAGGATTATCAATCATACAGACGATGTTGAGCAAGCTGCCGCAATCTGAACAAAAACTAGCAGAATATATTCTCAAGAATCCTCATGAAGTTGTGAACAGCACTGTACAGGAATTAAGTACGTCTGCCCAAACAAGCGGGGCTGCTGTTATTAGGTTGTGTAAGTCGCTTGGCATAAAAGGATTTCAAGATCTGAAAATAAGGATTGCTGGAGATTTGATGAAGACCGTTGAACAGGGCTACCGGGATATCGAGCCTTCCGAATCACTGTATCGGATTGTGGAGAAAACAACGAGTAATTCGATTCAGACCATCCGGGACACATCTGAAATAATCGATCACGATAATCTCAAACATGCGATAACGCTGATGCTGAAAGCTAAAACCGTCCACTTTTGCGGTGTCGGTGCTTCGAATATAGTTGCGGCTGACGCTCAGCAAAAATTACTACGCATCAATAAAGGGGCAACGGCTTTTACAGATATGCATTTAGTTGCAACCTTGATTGCAAATGCTGATGAAAATGATATCGTTTTTGCCATTTCATTCTCAGGGGAAACACCTGAAGTTGTCAATATATTGAAGCTGGCAAAAGAACGTGGGGTCAAGACGATCGGGCTGACTCATTATGGCCAAACAACGGTATCTTCTTTGTGTGACGCCACACTGTATACATCCTTTTCGAATGAAGCACCGTTTCGAAGTGCAGCCACATCCTCACGATTGGCACAATTATATATGATTGACATTTTGTTTTTGGGGATGGCTTCAGAGCAATATGAAGAGACTGTTCACTATATTGATAACACCAGGTCTGCCATTAAATCGATGACAGATCGATATAAATGATTGATACGAGATTTGACAAAGGGGGCTTTTGAATGGGTAAGGGGGATAAGTACACCAGTTTAGCCGAAGAATTATTGGGGAAATTAGGCGGGGCATCAAATGTTGCCGATGCTGCACATTGTATGACCAGACTAAGGGTACTGCCAATCGATCGTTCGAAAGTAAAAATGGAAGAAATAAAAAATACTGAAGGCGTATTTGGCGTCATTGAAGAGGAAACGATACAAATCGTCCTCGGGCCAGGCGTGGTGAACAAGGTTCATACAGAATTTGAAAAGCTTTTGGAAGATTCTTCAGGCAATTTGAACTTAAAGGAAGTGGCCTCGAAGAATAAATCAGAGATTGATAGGAAAAATGCAAAACCTTTTAAACTTTTTTTACGCAGGATTGCAAGTATTTTCATCCCTTTAATTCCCGCCTTAGTGGCATCAGGTTTGATTACCGGTATTACAAAAGCAATCGTTCAAGCAGGCTGGCTAGCAGCAGAATCACAGTTAGCCATCATTTTAACCGTTATCGGATCGGGGCTGTTTGCCTACTTGGGGATTTTGGTTGGGACCAATGCAGCAAAAGAATACGGTGGATCACCTGCACTTGGTGCAGTAGCGGGTATCTTGGTCATCAACCCCGCCGTCGGCGACATTTCATTGTTTGGTGAAAATTTGCTCCCTGGCCGCGGTGGCTTGATAGGAGTCCTCTTTGCAGCTATTTTCATAGCCTTGGTGGAAAAACAGGTCAGGAAATTCATTCCTCAATCACTGGATATCATTTTGACGCCAACCATCGCTTTACTCATTACTGGGATTGTCACTTACATTGTATTTATGCCGGTAGGTGGGTTTTTATCGGATGCCATTACGACTGGGTTATTGAATGTATTGGATTTCGGCGGTGTTGTAGCTGGATTCGTCCTTGGTGCTGCCTTCCTCCCTCTCGTCATTACTGGTTTACATCAAGGTTTAACGCCTGTCCATCTAGAATTGATAAATTCGATTGGAGATGATCCACTGCTTCCCATTTTGGCGATGGGTGGCGCAGGCCAAGTGGGAGCGGCATTTGCCATCTATATGAAAACGAAGAAAGCAAGTTTGAAGAGAGCAATCGGAGGAGGCCTTCCTTCCGGGATGCTTGGTATCGGCGAACCTCTTATATTTGGAGTGACCCTGCCATTGGGCCGGCCTTTCTTAACGGCATGTTTAGGTGCAGGAGTAGGCGGAGCATTCCAGGCTCAATTCGGAATCGCAACGTCGTCGATCGGTGTGTCCGGACTGCCGCTTACCTTTTTAGTTCATCCAAACCAAATCGCTCTGTTCCTAGCTGGATTGTTCATTTCCTATATAGCAGGATTTATTTTTACGTATCTGTTTGGATTTAAAGATGAAATGGCGGTTGAATTCAAGTGATCGGAATCTCTTTTTATCTACAAGACCCGCATGCAGAAACACAAATCATACATGCTGCTGACCTGGGAGTGAAGAGAGCATTTACCTCGCTTCATATTCCTGAAGAAAAGGTCGACCTCGTGAAGAGAATGATCAGACTTTTAAAGCTTTCAGAGTCCTACGGAATGGAAATCCATGCAGATGTCTCAATAAAAACGCTTGATCATTTGGGGATTAGCAAATTTACGGATTTATGGCCATTAGGTATTAAAGGTATTCGCCTTGATGATGGATTTGATAAAGAAACGGTCATATCTTTATCCAAGGTGTTTTCACTTTCACTGAATGCAAGTACGTTGAATGAAGATGAACTTTTAGCCGTGCTTGGAGGCGGTGTGGAACCGGAAAATCTGATAGCTTGGCACAACTTTTATCCAAGGCCTGAAACGGGCCTTGAGGAAGAATTCTTTCATGAACAAAATCGAATGTTCAAGAAATACGGCATACCGATCTTTGCTTTCATCCCAGGTGCAGGAAGTAAACGCGGTCCAATTCATGAAGGTCTTCCAACGCTTGAAAAACACAGGTTGATGAATCCTTACGCTGCCGGTATCGAGCTGTTTCAGCATGTGGAAGGAGTTTACGTTGGAGATCAAGGAACGGAGAATAATCTGCTTGAGAATCTGACCGCTTATAAAAATCAAAATATTCTAACTGTTAGAGCGGAATCCCGACTCTTGCAAAGCGGTCCGTACGAATTGAGGCCAGATGTTTCTCAAGATGTTTTCCGGCTGCAGAATACCCGGGTCACAGCAAATGTTGAGCCGAGTAATACAGTTGCACGCAGCCTTGGATCCATAACGATGGACAATGATGGTTACGGAAGATATCGGGGAGAGGTCCAAATTTGCAAGAGAGACCTAGGGGCAAATCACCGAGTTAATGTGATTGGGCGAATCATAGAAGAAGATATTCCCTTGCTGTCCCTTCTAATGCCTGGTCAAACGATAAAACTTATAATTGAGTGACCAATTGGGCTCTATGAATCAATTATACAGGGATAAATGATATATTTCATGATGGCTTGTTTAAAAGAGGCGGCTGACGGGATTCCCAATGCTGCCTTGATTTTTTTATAGGATCTATATAGTTCTTTTCCATTCATTTATACCCCTTCATCGATGTGGTTATGGAATTGCTGCTAAAAGAACTAAAAAGTATACAAGGGAGGAAGCCTAAATGATAAAAAGGATATGTGCCCCTGCTGGAATCGCATTATTCTTAGGTTTTATATCCATTCTGGGAGGGAATGCGACAGCAAAAGGATCAGAGACTGAAAAAACGGTATCGGATATTCAGGAAATCGTAGCAAACATGACAGTCGATGAAAAAGTCGGACAAATGCTCATGCCGGATTTTCGCAATTGGCAAAAACAAGGAGAAGCGAAGGCGACGGGGTTTATTGAAATGAACTCAGAAGTTGCAAGCATCATCAAAAAATATCATCTGGGCGGTGTTATTCTGTTTGCTGAGAATGTAGTCGATACCGAACAAACGGTTCGGCTCACCGATGGTTTGCAGATGGCAAGCCCGGACCTTCCGCTGTTCATAACGATTGATCAGGAAGGGGGAATCGTAACTCGCCTTCAAACTGGAACGAACCTTCCTGGTAATATGGCACTTGGTGCAGCCAGAAAGGAGAGTTATGCTTATCAATCTGGAGAAATCATTGGCAAGGAACTGTCGTCACTTGGCATAAATGTCAATTTTGGGCCGTCTGTCGATGTCAATAATAATCCTGGAAATCCCGTTATTGGCGTTCGTTCCTTCAGTTCTGATCCGGAACTTGTAGCAAAGATGGGCATTCAGACGATAAAAGGATTGCAAAATCAGAACACGATAGCAACGACCAAGCATTTCCCCGGCCACGGAGATACAGCAGTCGATAGTCATTATGGTCTCCCTCTTGTTTCTCATGATAAAGAACGTTTGCGTTCCATCGAGTTGATGCCTTTCCAAAGGGCAATCGATGCTGGAGTTGATATGATGATGACTGCACATGTTCAATTTCCTGCATTCGATGACACTACGTATATCAGTAAAAAAGACGGTCAAGAGATTATGGTTCCTGCGACGTTGTCACATAAGGTCATCACGGGTTTATTACGTGAAGAAATGGGTTTTGACGGTGTTGTGGTTACAGATGCATTGAATATGAAAGCCATCGCGGACAACTTCGGACAGGAAGAAGCTGTTGTCCTTGCATTGAAGTCAGGAGTTGATATTGCATTGATGCCTGCACAGGTTAATTCGCTTCAAATGGAAAAGAATTTAACCTCTGTATTCAATGCAGTGAAGGCAGCAGTGGCAAGCGGGGAAATTCCTCTAAATCAAGTCAATCAATCTGTAACGAGGATACTTGAACTGAAAGTGAAAAGAGGGATATTAAACCCTGATGAAACTCCGATCGATAAAAAAATCGAAACCGCGCTTCAAGTGGTAGGGAATGAAGATCATTTGAAAAAAGAAAGGAAAATCGCGGAAGATGCCATCACCTTATTGAAAAATGAAGACAAAACATTGCCTTTCAAACCCAAGAAAAATGATAAAGTTTTAATTCTTGCTCCTTTTGATGACCAAGTTGAATCCATGTCCAGGAGCATTAGCGAATTAGCTGTTAAAAAGAAAATAAAGAAAGTCCAAATAACGGGTATGAGTTTTTCAGGAAAGTCATTTACAGATCAAGTGGCCAGACTCATTGATGAATCGGACTTTGTCATAACTGGTTCCTATGTTGTCAAAAACGATCCGGCTGTCAATGATGGAGTGATCGATGATAGCATTCAAGATTCTTCGAAGTGGGCAACAGCCTTCCCTAGAGCGGTCATGAATCATGCTAATAAGAAAGATAAAGAATTTGTTTTAATGAGTTTAAGAAACCCTTATGATGTTGCAAACTTTGAAGAAGCGAAAGCGGTTCTTGCTGTTTACGGGTTCAAAGGGTATTCGAATGGGCGTTATAGACAGCCGAATATCCCGGCAGGCATCTCGACCATTTTTGGAGAATCAAAACCAAAAGGCACGTTGCCGGTCGATATACCATCAGTAACTAAGCCCTCTGAGAGTCTTTATAAATTTGGATATGGATTAGATATTAAATCTGGAAGACCCATTAAAAAATAGGGAGAGAAGCTCTTTGAAAAGAATGATAATCCTTTTTACCATTTGTCTGTTGACTTTCGGCATTGTTTCCTCAAAAAGTGTAACCGCTGTTAAAGAGAAGAAAAAACAAAAGGTCAGTCCCGGTATTGAAGTCCTTTTAAAAGAAGAAAAGAACGTGTTAAGCGGAAAGAAAGTCGGCTTGATTACGAACCCAACTGGCATCGATTCAAAATTAACCAGCATCGTCGATCTACTTCATGATGATCCGGACATTAATTTGACAGCGTTATTTGGTCCTGAACATGGAGTGCGTGGAGATGCGCAAGCTGGTGCAAGCGTTGAATATTATATTGATGAAAAAACAGGGTTGCCCGTTTATAGCTTATATGGCAAAACGAAAAAACCGACGCCTGAAATGTTAAAGGATGTTGAGGTCCTTGTTTTTGATATCCAGGATGTCGGAACACGCTATTACACTTATATCTACACGATGGCATATGCAATGGAAGCAGCCAAAGAAAATGATATCCCCTTTATCGTGCTGGACCGGCCGAACCCGCAAGGCGGGGAGTCGGTAGATGGGCCGGTACTTGAACCTGAATTCTCATCGTTTGTCGGTTTGTACCCAATACCGCTTAAGCATGGGATGACAGTTGGGGAACTCGCGACTTTGTTCAATAAGGAATTTAAAATTGGTGCAGATCTTAAGGTCATCAAGATGAAAGGCTGGAAGCGAGATATGGACTATGATGATACTGGTCTCCCTTTTGTCTTGCCGTCACCGAATATGCCGGCAGTTTCCACTACTTTCGTGTATCCGGCTACAGGCTTGATCGAGGGAACGAATGTCTCGGAAGGCAGAGGAACGACTAAACCATTCGAGTTGATTGGTGCTCCTTATATAAACAGTGATGAGCTTGCTGGGAAATTAAATGAATTAAGGTTACCTGGCGTAAAATTCAGGGCAGCCTCCTTTACACCTACATTTTCAAAACATGCAGGTAAACTCAGCCACGGAGTGGAAATTTATATAACGGATAGAGAGGAATTCAAGGCTGTCCCTACTGGACTTCACATCATCAAGACCATTCAGGATCTATATCCTGGTGATTTCGAATTCCTTGCAGCCAAAAATTTCAATTTATTGATTGGCAATGGCTGGGTAATGTCAAGAATTGAAGAAGGTTCATCAGTAAATGAAATCATGAAAGAATATCAAGTAAAGCAGGATGCTTTTAAAAAGGTTCGTAAAAACTACTTGCTCTATAAATAAATGAAAAAAGAAAAGTCCGGTTGGACTTTTCTTTTTTTTATGAACTTTCGATGGATGAGTAAATCGCTAAGACTTTATTCCTGAATATAGCCAACTTTATATATGAAATGAAGTTCTAAAATGGAAGGAACCGTTGTCTAATAGAATATGGGGTTTGCCCTAAATCAGTAATTGACAGGAGGAAAGCGGGATGAAAAAATATCTTCAAAAAATTGGACGTTCCTTGATGCTGCCAGTAGCCGTATTGCCGGCAGCCGCCATTTTAATGGGGATCGGTTATTGGATAGATCCGGCAGGATGGGGAGCGGGAAGTCCGTTAGCGGCTTTCTTAATAAAAGCAGGTTCTTCGATCATTGACAATATGGCTATCTTGTTTGCTGTTGGAGTGGCGTTGGGGATGTCGAAAGGAAAAGATGGAGCCGCGGCTTTAAGCGGACTGGTAGCCTATCTAGTTGTAACGACATTGCTTTCCACGGACTCTGTAGCGATGTTGCAGGGAATTGATGCAAAGGATGTAAATCCAGCATTTGTGAAAATAGAAAATGCATTTGTCGGAATCCTCTCGGGCCTTATAGCGGCAGCTATGTATAATCGGTTCAGTAAGGTCGAGCTGCCGGATGCACTCGCTTTCTTTAGCGGTAAACGCCTTGTACCGATCCTTACTGCGGTTGTCATGTTACTGGTTTCCCTTATATTATTCTTCGTATGGCCACTCATCTACTCATGGTTAGTTATATTTGGGGAAGGAATAAGTGAATTAGGTGCTGCTGGAGCAGGACTCTATGGATTCTTTAATCGGCTTTTGATACCAACAGGTTTACATCATGCGTTAAACTCTGTATTCTGGTTCGATGTAATAGGACTTAACGATATCGGTAAATTCTGGGCTGGAACAGGAATAAAAGGAACCACAGGCATGTATCAAGCCGGATTCTTTCCCGTCATGATGTTCGGTTTGCCGGCAGCAGCCCTTGCCATGTACCATACCGCAAAATCACGGAAGAAAAAACAAGTTGCCTCATTAATGCTCGCAGCCGGTTTCGCTTCATTTTTCACAGGCGTCACTGAACCGTTGGAATTTGCTTTCATGTTTGTTGCACCAGCCCTATTCGTTGTGCATGCCTTATTAACAGGAATATCATTAGCTATTGCTGCGACTTTTCAATGGACAGCAGGGTTCGGTTTTAGTGCTGGATTCATTGACTTTGTATTAAGTTCAAGATTACCACTGGCAAATGAACCGTATATGCTACTTCTTCAAGGACTGGCTTTTGCTGTCATCTACTATTTCTTATTCCGATTCTTGATAACAAGATTCAATTTAATGACTCCTGGCAGAGAAGATGATACAGAAGATGAGCTTGATGGCGGAGGAGGGACTGCGGAAGCAGACAGCGGTCAAGGCGGGAATAATGAGAGTAAATTCTTTGGAATGGCTTCCGCTATTTATGAGGGATTAGGCGGAGACGCAAACGTTACATCTGTAGATAACTGCGTTACCCGTTTAAGAGTTGAAGTGGAAAATATGGGGGCTGTCGATCAGAATAAAATCAAATCAACAGGGGTTGCTGGAATCAATATCGTGGGTCCCCAAAGCATTCAAGTCATCGTAGGGACACAGGTACAATTCATAGCTGATGAAATTGAAAAAATCCGGCGGCAATAAGTCTGGATAAACTGCATTTTGCCTTATAATGCAAAAATCTACGATCAGAATTATATTTTCTGATCGTAGAGATTTTTATGATAAAGTACTTATTTTTTAACGCACAAAAGATTTATCTTTATAAACTCTGCTCTTAAAATAGAATAAAACGAATCAATGTTCTATAATATATAAGGGTATCGAATGAAGGATTTGCCATGGAGCTTGGAGAACTAGTAATGAAGAACGTCCGCCAATCATTGATACTTCGGTGATGAAGGCTATATACATACATATCAACCTAAAAACATGATTGTATAGGGTACTAAGATACTGAGCAAGCGATATCTTATAAATTTTTTCTACCTTTTAATATAAGGGAGGTTCCGGTCATGTATAAACAAAAAACCAAAGAAACTGACAGTAGTGTCATTGAGTTCATTGAGAACGTCGATAATCCGAAAAAACGTGAAGATGCATACGAATTGTTGGATGTTTTTACCGAAACGACAGGTTGTGAGGCAAAGATGTGGGGACCGAGCATAATTGGGTTCGGTACCTATCATTATAAATATGAATCAGGTCACGAAGGCGATGCCCCGCTGGTGGGCTTCTCGCCTCGAAAAGCAAAAATCAGTTTATATTTTGCTCCGGGAGACAAAAAAAGAGAAGAATTGTTACAGGCATTTGGTAAACACACTTCCGGAAAAGCGTGTGTGTACATCAATAAAGTTGCAGATATCGATATTAACGTATTGAAAGAATTGATTATTCAATCTGTCAAGTTTTTGAGAGATACATACCCGGACAATGAAATATAATAAAATGTATGTTTAAGAGGAACAAGAAAGCGAGTGGGAACGAAAATGAGAAAAATTAAAGTGGGCATAGTTGGATACGGATTGTCAGGAGCTACTTTTCACGCGCCATTACTAAGCGTTTTAGAGCAATTTCAAATAGCGAAAGTAGTCAGCTCCAATAAGGAAAAAGTCCAAAAAGATTTGAAAGATGTGGAAGTGGTAAGCAGCTTAGAGGAAATTCTTGAAGACCCGTCCATTGATTTGGCTGTTATTACGACACCGAGTGGTTTACATTATGAAATGGCCAAGCAAAGCTTGTTAGCAGGCAAGCATGTCGTCCTTGAAAAGCCAATGGTAGTGGAAGCTTGGGAGGCGGAGGAGCTCATTAAGATTGCCGAGGAAAAGAATTTGCTATTAAGTGTCTATCATAACCGGAGATGGGATAATGACTTTTTGACCGTGAAAAAACTTATGGATGATGGAGTGCTTGGGGAAATCAATACATACCAAGTCCATTATGATCGATACCGGCCTGTGGTCAGGGATAGATGGAGGGAAAAACCAGGCCCGGGATCAGGCATGCTTTATGATTTAGGATCACATCTCATCGATCAAGCACTTCATTTGTTTGGATTGCCGCAATTCGTTTTGGCAGATGTATTTTCCCAAAAAGAAAATGCTGAAACGGATGATTATTTCCATGTAATATTAGGATATGAAAAGCTGAGAGTTATCTTGCATTCTGGCTCAATCGTTCCGTTTAATGGACCGCGCTATCAGGTGCATGGAAGTAAAGGATCATTTATCAAGTACGGACTTGACTGCCAAGAGGCAGCCCTAAGTGAGGGTAAAAAACCGTTGGATGACTCTTGGGGTGCAGATGAACCTGAATTCTATGGTAAGCTGATTACGGTTGAAGGTGAAAATGAGACACATGAAACCATTGAAACACTGCATGGATCTTATTTAACATATTACCAATCAATTGCCGATAGTATATTGAGCGGGAAAAAAGCTCCAGTAACCGCCCAAGAGGGATTATCGGTCATTAAAATCATTGATGCGGCTTTTGAAAGCAGTAAAGGGAAAAAAGCCGTATATATTAAATGAAATTCATTTTCCCCTTATAACAATATAAATGAGAAAAACTGAATGATAAGCGGCCTTATTCTCAGAAATAAGGTCGCTTTTTATTTTGGCTAAATAAAATCATTAACTTAAGGAGCAAATACCCGTGAATTCGAATATTACGCAAGATTTTGAGCTGTTTTCACATGAAATTGGAGCGAATATCCGAGAGTTGGAAGCGTTACTCGTGAATTCGTGCCATTTACTCGTGAATTCGGAGCAAATACTCGTGAAATTCATCCATTTACTCGTGAATATGGAGCAAATACTCGTGAAATTGACGCATTTACTCGTGAGTTTGAAGCAAATACCCGTGAATTCGAATATTACGCAAGATTTTGAGCTGTTTTCACATGAAATTGGAGCGAATATCCGAGAGTTGGAAGCGTTACTCGTGAGTTAGTGCCATTTACTCGTGAATTCGGAGCAAATACTCGTGAGATTCATCCATTTACTCGTGAAAATGAAGCAATTACTCGTAAATTCGGATGTTACGCAAGATTTTGAGCTGTTTCAGCATGAAAATGGAGCGAATATTCGAGAGTTGGAAGCGTTACTCGTGAATTCGTGCCATTTACTCGTGAATTCGGAGCAAATACTCGTGAAATTCATCCATTTACTCGTGAATATGGAGCAAATACTCGTGAAATTGACGCATTTACTCGTGAATTTGAAGCAAATACTCGTGAAATTGACGCATTTACTCGTGAATTTGAAGCAAATACTCGTGAATTCGGATATTACGCATGAATTTGAGAAGTTTCCGCATGAAATTGGAGCGAATATCCGAGAGTTGGGGACGTTACTCGTGAATATACAGTTTTGGAGGATTTCAATCGTTATAAAATTCATAATGAAAACCCCCGTATAGCACCTGCTACTCGGGGGTTCGTTATGCGGTATAAAACATGAAATGCTTTTTAGGATAATGCCTTTGCATGAAGAGATCGTTTTTGCCAAGCCATGGTAATCATCAAAGTAATGAATAAAAGGATAAGGCCCAACATGAACGGATAGGTGATGTGGACATCATACATCATTCCGGCAAGTGTAGGTCCGAGCACATTTCCGATGCTCATATACGCATTATTCATACCCATTGCAAAGCCCTGCTCATTCCCTGCCATCTTGGAAATCAGTGTGTTAAGAACTGGACGCAAAATGGAAGTGGAAAGGAAGATGATAAGCGAAATCAAAAAGAAAATCAGGTAACTTGTAGCAAAAAGTGATAGAAGGAAACCGATTGCTGCAACACTGATAAAGATATTCAGCACATTCACTTCCCCGAATCGCTGTACAATCCGGTCGACGACAAACAGTTGCACTATTACACTGACGATACCGGTTGCTGTAACCATGACAGCGATGTCCTTAGGACTTGAATTGAATTGATTATCAAGATAAAGGCCAATTACAGATTCATATGCCATTAAGCCAAAGCTCATTACAAGAGTAATGATGAGTGGGATGAAATAAGGCATTTTCACGGATAAGGCAATCTTACGAATCATCGTTTCAGTTTTTGCATCCATGGATTGTGTAACCTGGGCCGTTTCGCTTTCTTTTAAAACAAAAATCGAAAATACCACAGCTGATAGGGATACCAGCGCAGAAATCAAAAAGGGAAACTTCAAGCCAAAGTCAGCTAAAAAACCTCCAATTCCCGGACCGACTACAATTCCCAGGGACATGGCGGCAGATACTAAACTATTGCCTTTGGCGCGTTGATCAAATGTGGTGATATCGGCTACATAAGCAAAAATTGCGGGTATAAGCAAAGCTGCTCCGATCCCGCCAATGATACGTGAAGCATATAATAACCAAATGGAATTGACTGCATAAAAAATAAACATGGATAATGTCAAACCGACTAATCCATAAATAATCATTTTTCTGCGCCCGAATTGGTCAGTCCATTTTCCGGCAATTGGCGAAAAGATAAGTTGTGCACCTGCGAATATGGCGATCATTAGGCCAGCGGCGGTTCCGCCTTGATTAATGGAGGCCAGGTATGCTGGTAAAATGGGAATGATGATACCGAAACTTCCTATTGCTATAAACATATTGATCATGAGGATAATGATCTTTTTGCGTTGTTCTGCTGACATGGACAGCCTCTCTCTCTCTTTAAAAATCAATAACCAATTTAATTCGCATGGTTAATTTTTTGATACGTTAATTATGTTATAGTTTTAGATAGATAGTGTCAATAAGAAAGGATTGTCAAACATGAATTCAAGTGAATTGTATAATTTACATCTAGAGATCAGGGAACTAAGCAGCCTATCACAGGAATTGGTTGAACCGTTATTGGTTAAATATGATTTAACTTCTGTACAGTATCGCGCATTGCAATTAATAGTCTTGAATGAATCCATAGCTGTTAAAGATGTTTCGAATCATTTGAAGATTAAACCTGCAGCAGGAACTGCACTAATTGATCGGCTTGAACGGAAGAAGTTGATTGAGAGGGTACACAGTGAGGATGATCGGCGGGTAGTTTTTATCCAATCCACCGAAAGTGGAAGGAATACCTATCATTCCATCAATCAGTGTTTTACCAAAATTTTTCGTGACTTTTATAGCGTCCTAAATGAAGAGGAAACGGAACGTCTCAAACAAATCGTTGGGAAACTTACCGAACATCTGTCGTCATGCATAGAGAATAAAATATAGTCTTCCTGACGTGTACAGTTTCCATTATAATAGAAAGAAGAAGCACTATATATTTATTAAAGCAGTGAATTTCACTGTTTTTAGGTAGTTAATTATCAGAATAATTAAAAAATATACTAAGTATAAACGTCATTCAATAATTTTTTTATGGTGTAAGTAATCCATTAAAGAAGATATGACGGCTGGAAAATGAAAATGTATCAAAAGGAAAAGAAGTTTTTTTCTCAGGATTCATCATGACGAACCAGGCAGGGTGCTGATTACAAAGAATCTGAAAAGAAGGAGATGGTAAAATGATTTCCCCATTAACCCCAATGGATTGGAAGCGCAGGGCCGTAAAATATTATCCTCAAAAAGTGGCAATCATCGATGAAGAGAAAGAGTTTACATATAAGGAATTCGGGCAGCGAATAGATCAACTTTCCAAAGCATTGCATTCTTCGGGAATTGAAAAAGGCGACCATATTGCAGTAATGTTGCCAAATACGCATTATATGTTGGAATGTTTTTATGGCATTTGTCAAATGGGAGCGGTAATGGTTCCTTTGAATTATAGGCTTGCTGCAGAGGATTTGGAATATATCATCAAGCATAGCGATTCAAAAATGTTGATAGTCGATGAAGAATTCACCGCTCCGATCGAAAAGATCATTACTAGACTATCATTGGAAAAAATCATTATCGTGCCTGTTGAAGGACATGAAACCACTTTACCTGGGATAGACTATGAGAATTTCATTTTGCATGCAAATGATGATGGACTGCCAGAGGTTACAATGGATGAAAATCAACTTTTGACTATAAATTACACGAGTGGAACGACTTCAAAACCAAAAGGGGTAATGTTGACCCATCGCGGGAATTACATGAATGCAGCTAATTTCATTTATCACCTTGGAGTGAAGCATGACGATGTATACTTACATACCCTGCCAATGTTTCATGCAAATGGGTGGGGGGGTGTATGGTCGGTAACGGCTACTGGCGGGACCCATGTATGTTTAAGGAAAGTTGATCCTCCTCTTATTCTCAAATTATTCGCCCAGCATAATATTACATTGTTATGTGGAGCACCTACTGTCGTCAATATGCTAGTGAATGATCCTAAAGCAAAAGAAACAAATATCAAAGTGCGTCCAAGGATGGCAACAGCAGGTGCTCCTCCAGCAGCAGCGCTTATACAAAAGGCACAAGAAATACTTGGTTTGAATATGATTCACGTTTATGGATTAACAGAAACTTCCCCTTTCATCCTATATAACGAGTGGAAGGATGAGTTTGAAGCTAAATCGGCGGACGAACAAGCAATAATAAAAGCAAGACAAGGTATTGAATTGGTTTTCAATGGGGAAACGATGGTAGTCAATCAAGATGGAAAAGCAGTCGCTTGGGATGGAAAGGAACTGGGGGAAATCATTACTCGCGGCAATGTTGTAATGGAAGGATATTATAAGGATCCGCAAAAGACGGCCGAAGCAATTCGGGATGGATGGTTTCATACAGGGGATCTGGCAGTGACCTATCCTGATGGCTATATTGAAATACAGGACAGGGCTAAGGATTTAATCATTTCCGGGGGAGAAAATATTTCTTCAACAGAGGTGGAAGGGGTATTGTATAAACATCCAGATGTTTTGGAGGCAGCGGTCATTGCCATCCCACACGATAAATGGGGAGAAACGCCTAAGGCAATCATTGTGTTGCACCCCAATGCGGAAGTGACAGAAAATGAGATCATTACCTTTTGCCGTTCAAACATGGCTCACTTTAAAGCACCGACAAAAGTTGAATTCGTAGAGTCTTTACCGAAAACGGCAACAGGTAAGCTACAAAAATACCGTTTGAGGGAAATCCATTGGAAAGGATCGAAAAAGGTAAATTAAAGGCTTTCATAGGAACGGGATATATATTAAGTGAATGTCATAAAAAGAAAATCAAATGAAGTATTGCAATTACCAAGACCAAGAATGCATTTAAATAAGCATTCTTGGTTTTTTATAATCATGGAAAGCGCCATTTCCTCTGTAATACTAGGAGCGGGATAGATTAATTAACGAGGGCTTCTAAATGAAAGATTTGACTTAGTGTAATATATATACGTTATTTTAGATAAACTTGGTTTTTTACCACTAGCATAGACTGATACATGATAAGCATGTTTTCCGGAATAATATGCTGCTATTAAACTATTAGGACTGCCAGCAAGTGCTGATGCCAGTGCAGTAGCTACTCCTGCTGGTGCGGTTGGGCCACCTGCAAACACAAGAGTACTTACGATGCTTAACCATGTTGTTCCCTTTTGATGAGCCTTTACCATCTTTCCTAATTGGGTATTTGTTAGTTTAGCTTGATGAGCAATAGGTTTGCTCATTTCAATGATGCTTGCTGTTGGTTGTATTTGTATAACATCATCACTAATTAATTTGACTTCCACAATGGGGGTGACTGTTGATGAAGGTATTGTTTCATTTTTCTCTTCGGCCAATGTATTGGGGACATGTGAGAATACTAATAAACTTATTATTAGTATTAAAAATAAGGTCTTTTTCTTCATTTTCATAACACTCCCTTATACTTTTTTGAAAATTTGGTATAATATCATACTATATAACTATATGTAGGAGGTCAGGATAAATATGGAAAATAAGGAAAAAAGTTTTAAAACAGTGAAAATTGTACTTATTTCTATATGTCTAGGTTTTATAATCAGGATGTCCTCAGTAATAATAGCTGGTCGAAATTTATTTTCTATGTACAACATAGACCTATTAATTTTATTTATAGCAATAATTGGATTAATTATATGGTTGAATAAAAAGAAAAAAAGAATCTAATTATTCGGTTTGGAGACAAAAGGGGTCCTTTAGCGGTGTCTGGAGGAACCGTTCAAACCCTTTAATCCCATTAGTCTTTATTCTGACTTAGTGTTAGTTTTTATAAAAAAATCATTATTTCCGGATAATTAGAGTGGGAACTTTCATAAATGGATTTTGTGAATTCGTTAAAAATAAAAGGCGGGAGGAAAAACAGATTGTTTTTCGTCCCGCCTTTTTTTATGAAAAGCACGAAAAATTTAAATAAACCTAATGAGATCATATTATATGAAGAAACTAGAAGCACATCAAAAAACAAACGATGATCTATTAAAAATTCTGTAAATTTAAATGAAACATTATAACGTTATATTGATTAGTTCGGCAAAATATGATAATCTGTTTTTGTAAAGAGAAATGTAATGAATTCTTACACAATTCAGTGTAACCGTATACAAAGTACTTGCAATCGATAGGAAGTATCGAAAAGGATGAGGGAAATGACAGATACGTTAGTTCTAAAGAATGTAAAGATGTTAGAGGGAAATGCAGCGGATATCATACTGGAAAATGGGATGATTAAAGAAATCGCACTACCCGGAACTGCAACAGGAGATAAGATATTAGATTATGATCAAAAAGTTTATGTTTCTAGCGGATGGATTGATATGCATGTACATGCTTTCCCGGAATTCGATCCTTATGGTGATGAAGTTGATGAAATTGGATATAAAACTGGTGTAACAACGGTCATTGATGCAGGAAGCACGGGGGCAGATAGGATATCTGATCTGGTTAGCAGTTGTGAAAATTCCAAAACGAATGTTTTCGCCTTTCTGAATATTTCGCGGATTGGATTGAAAAGGATTGATGAGTTATCGGATATTTCATGGCTGGACGAAGGAGAATTAAGGAAGGCAATTTCCAAGTACGAGGATTTTGTCGTTGGACTTAAAGCGAGAATAAGTAAAAGTGTGGTTGGTCCAAATGGTGTCGAGCCATTAAAAATCGCAAGGAGGTTCTCGGCTGAAACTGGTTTACCATTAATGGTCCATATCGGTTCAGGGCCACCTGATATTAAGGAAGTCCTTGAATTACTTGAGGAAAAGGACATTATTACCCATTTTTTAAATGGTAAAGCGAATAATTTATTTGATGTAAGAGAAGAGCCGCTGCCTGAGTTCAGTAAGGCGATTGAACGTGGTGTCCATTTGGATGTAGGTCATGGAACGGCAAGCTTTTCTTTTAAAACTGCCGAAATGGCGAAAAAGCGGGGAATCCGCTTCAATACGATCAGTACGGATATATATCGGAAAAACAGAGAGAATGGGCCAGTTTTTAATATGGCAAATGTGCTAACAAAATTTTTGTACCTCGGTTATCCATTAAAAGAGGTAATAGATGCCGTTACGGTCAATGCAGCAGCTTGGTTGCATAAACCAGAGCTTGGCAGGATTTCAACTGGGGATATTGCGAACTTGACCTTATTCTCGATCGAGAAAGAGCCGACTCTTTTATTGGATTCCGAAGGTGAAAAAAGGATGGCAGAAAAAAGAGTTGTTGTAAAAGGAGTGGTTATAAATGGAGAATTCATTGAACGCTAAATACGGTTTGAAAAGAGTCATCAATGCAAGCGGAAGAATGAGCATATTGGGGGTTTCTGCCCCGACTGACACAGTGATGGACGCGATGAAAAAAGGTGGGCAAAATTATGTTGAAATTTCTGATTTAGTCGATAAGTCAGGCCAGCATATAGCGAATTTGCTTCATTCTGAAGCAGCGGTCGTCGTAAACTCAGCATCAAGTGGAATTGCGCTTTCTGTAGCGGCGATCGTGACTGAAGGAAACAGAAGGAAAAGTGAAAGGCTTTATCAAGATCTTATTCAAAAGAATGAAATCATCATGCTGAAAGGCCATAACGTTCAGTATGGTGCACCGGTTGAAACCATGATTTACCTTGGTGGCGGAAAATTGGTTGAAGTTGGGTATGCAAACGAAGGGAAGGCAGAACATATTGCGGATGCCATTAATGAAAATACTGCCGCCATTTTATATGTGAAATCGCATCATGCTGTTCAGAAAAATATGATATCGGTCGAAGAAGCGTGGGAAGTGGCCAAAAAGAATAGTATCCCTCTGATTGTCGATGCAGCAGCTGAGGAGGATTTGAAAAAATATGTACAATTCTCCGACTTGGCGATCTATAGTGGATCAAAAGCCATTGAAGGACCCACGTCAGGTATCGTTGCTGGCAGAAAAAAATATATCGAATGGGTAAAGGTTCAACTGCACTGTATCGGAAGGAGCATGAAGGTTGGAAAGGAAACTACCTTTGGGCTGCTTCAGGCATTGGATGAGTATTTTGTCAAGATAGATAATAGCGAAAAAGAAAAAGCTAGTTTACAAGTTCTCACATCACTTGACTCCATTGATGGCGTAAAAGTAACGATAGTGCAGGATGAAGCCGGCCGCGCCATATATAGAGCCCGTATTTCCATTGATCCTTTGATAACGAAAACGACGGCGAAAGAAGTGAACGAGCAGCTCAGAAATGGGAATATTGCCATTTATACACGTGATTATGGGATACGGCAAGGCTTTTTCGATATAGATCCGCGTCCATTGCAGGGTGATGATATAAATGTCATTGAAGCACAATTAAGAACCATATTAGGAGGAAAACAAGGATGACAAACATAAATAAACGGTTATTGAATGATCGTGTAGCCTTAAATGTACTTGCAAATAGTGTGGAAAATGCAGTGGAAGTCTTTGAAGCTGCGGAAGGCCATGTATTGGTTGGTGTACTCTCAAAGGATTATCCAACTGTCGAAGCTGGTGTTACAGCAATGAAAGAATACGGGGAAGCCATTGATGAGGCCGTTTCAATAGGATTGGGCGCGGGCGATAATAGACAGGCAGCAGTTGTCGCAGAAATAGCAAAATACTATCCAGGCAGTCATATTAATCAGGTTTTTCCGGCTGTTGGTGCTACGAGGGCCAATTTAGGCGATAAGGATAGCTGGATAAATTCTCTTGTTTCTCCAACTGGGAAAGTCGGTTATGTGAATATCTCCACTGGTCCAGTAAGTGCAGGTGCAAGTGAAACTGCCATTGTGCCTATCAAAGCTGCCATTGCGCTTGTTCGCGATATGGGTGGAAATGCTTTGAAATACTTCCCGATGAAAGGCCTGAAGCATGAAGATGAATATCGTGCTGTTGCAAAAGCTTGTGGTGAAGAGGGGTTTGCATTGGAACCGACAGGTGGAATCGATTTAAGTAATTTCGAGACCATATTAGAAATTGCATTAGAAGCAAAAGTGCCTAAAGTCATTCCCCATGTATATTCTTCCATCATCGATGAAGAGACTGGTAAAACGAATGGGGAGGATGTACGGAAATTATTGGCCATGACAAAAAAATTGGTTGAAAAATATGCCTAAAAGGATTGTGGCATTCGGGGAAGTTATGATGCGTTTGCAGGTACCAGGGTATGAATTGCTATCACAGGCTAACACTCTGCAATACTCCTTTTCGGGCACGGGAGTAAACGTAGCTTCTGCGATGACAAAACTAGGACATGATGGGTATGTTGTGACCAAGTTACCGGATAACCCACTTGGGGATTCAGCGATTTCAGCTTTGCAGCGCTTAGGAATTGGAAGGAACTTCATCTCTAGAGGCGGCAAATACATGGGGATGTACTTTTTGGAAAATGGATTTGGACAGCGGGCGAGCCGTGTCACATATTCCAATCGACTGGAAAGCAGTTTTAATACAGCCACCTTATCCGATTATGATATGGATATGATTTCGGAAAGTACGGATATCATCCATTTTTGCGGAATCACGCTCGCAATGGCGGAAAATGTACGGGAAAGTATGAAGGCGCTGGCTGGAAAAGTCAAAGAAAGAGGCGGTACAGTCTGTTTCGATTGCAATTACCGTCCCTCTTTATGGGAGGGAGGTTACGCTGACGCAAAGCCTCATTATGAAGAAATGCTTTCTTTGGCTGATATCGTCATGATGAATGAGAAAGACGCCCTATATATTTTAGGAATGAAGTCAGAAAGCTCCACAAGGGAAGAGCAGCTTATTGAGTTGATCCCTGAAGTGGCCAAGAAATTCAATATTCAATCGATAGCAGGGACACATCGTTCGATCAACAGTGATAATAGCCATACATTGAGGGGGTATATATACAAGGAAGTGACATTTTACTTTTCCGATATCCTATCATTTTCCGTATATGATAGAATAGGTTCAGGCGATGCCTACACCAGCGGAATCCTGCATGGCGAATTGCTAGGATTTTCCCCTGAAAAGGCAGTTCGGTTTGCGGCTGTATCAGGAATGCTGGCATGTACTGTCGTTGGAGATACTCCTTTGGCAACCGAAAAGGAGATACTCTCGGCAATGGAAGGTAAAATGGAAGATATTAAGAGATAAAGGCAGGAGATTAGGAATGAATGTGAACAGAAAAAATGGACCGATGTATTTACAGATAAAAGAAATTTTAAAGGATCGTATTTTACATGGGGTTTATGCCATCGACACAAACATTCCCTCTGAGCCTCTTTTGGAAGAAGAATTTAACGTAAGTAAGGTAACTGTCCGAAATGCAATCAAAGAACTAGTTCAAGAAGGGTATGTTGAAAAGAAAAGCGGCAAAGGCACTAGAGTCATAGCTAATGGTTCGATTGTCAAACTTTCAAAAGGAAAGCGTTTCACAGAGCTGTTGGTGGAGGAAGGGCACTCCATTTTAAAAAAGGTGTTAAACATAAGTCATGTTGACCTTTCTTCAGACTCTAAGCTGCATTCTTTATTTGGTGACCATTGCTTAAGTATCGAACGGATATATTTATTGGACAATGAACCTTATATTTACTTTACACATTATGTTTCACTTGATTTAAACCAAGAAGAGATAGAAGAGGTCCAAATCAATTCTTTGTACCGCTTTTTGGAAGATCAAAACGTCAAACTTGAAATATTCAGAGATGAGTTTGCCGTTGCTATCGCTCCGGATCACATTTGCGAAACACTGAAAATCGAAAACAATAGTCCAGTACTAAAGAGGATTCGGATTTCCAGTGATGGGGACGGAAATGTTAAGGAATACAGTGAAGGATATTACAACACGGCTAAACAGAACTACATTGTGACATATAACGAGCCGGTACAATAATCCCATTTATTGTATTGGTTTGATTGTAAGCGATTTCTTGGGAATGGGGAGAACATATGGATCTATATTTATTAGGAATCACGCTGATAGCAATCGTAATAGTTATTTTGGGGGTATCATGGTGGAAATGGCATGCATTCATTAGCTTGACTGTAGCCAGTTTATTTTTAGCGGTTTTTTCTGGACTGCCAATGGACAAGATTGTCGGAGCTTATGAAACGGGTGTCGGAGCGGTCCTTGGTCACCTTATTGGAATATTGGCCTTAGGGACCATCTTAGGAAAGATGATGTCCGACTCTGGAGCCGGGATGCAGGTTGCTGACTTTTTCATTAATAAATTCGGCGTGAAAAAACTGCCATGGGCCATGCTTTTATCTGGTTTCATCATCGGCATTCCCGTATTTTTCGAGGTTGGTTTAGTAATATTGCTGCCTTTGGTCATTTCCATTCGGAAATCTACCAAAGTGAACATCTTGTTAATTGGTATTCCAGTACTTGCTGGTTTATCGATCGTACATGGGCTGGTACCTCCGCATCCTGGAGCCATGACAGCCATTGGAATTTATAATGCTAACATGGGACAAGTACTTCTGTACTCATTGATCATCGCATTCCCGACTGCTGTAATTGCGGGACCTCTATTCGCAAGATGGATTCATAAACGGGTCATTCCTGTTGGAGAACCGGAATTGATCCGGGTGGAAACAAAGTCAAGTGGATTACCAGGCACTGGTGTTTCGTTCTTCATCATCCTTTTGCCGGTATTGTTGATGGTTTTAACGGTAGTGGCGCCTTATGTGCCGATACCGGGTGCCATTGAAAAATTCTTATTGTTTATCGGAAGTCCAGTGATCGCCCTATTAATCTCCTGTTTTGCAGCTTACTATTTCTTGGGCTACAGACAGGGTATGGACAAATCACTAATTAAAAAGTTGACGGAAGAATGCTTATTGCCATTAGCTTCCATAATTCTTATTATCGGTGCTGGCGGAGGATTCAAGCAAATTTTAATTGATAGTGGCGTAGGGACTGCAATCGCTTCCATGTCTGAAGAAATTTCTTTATCACCGATCGTTCTTGCATTTCTTGTGGCCGGACTGATTCGTATTGCCACAGGTTCTGCAACCGTCGCTTTGACTACGGCAGCAGGGATCGTTTCGCCGGTCGTTGCCAATATGACGGGTGTTAATCTTGAATTGCTCGTTATTGCCACGGGAGCAGGCTCACTTATGTTCTCCCATGTTAATGACGCCGGTTTCTGGTTAGTAAAAGAATACATGGGATTAACCGTTAAAGAAACTTTCAAAACTTGGACAGTCATGGAAACCTTACTATCCTTCGTGGCATTCGGTTTGGTTTTAATTTTCGATATATTCATTTAATTAAAGAAAATTTCTGCAATCCCTGATTAAGTAGCATTTACCTCCGTGAACTGTCTTGGGGTGACAGATCACGGAGGCTTTTATTTAGTTATAAAATGACCGGCTTTACTCTTAAAGATAGGTCGTTGCGGAAAAAACAGAAACTAAATTCATTCACAATTGGAAGTAGTATGACTAGTGACAAGGGTGTAGTTTCATCCAGGAGACGTTTGTTTGGCTCCTCGAAGATATAAGTCCTGACAGAGACTTCTATATTGCAAGATTGACAGCTTCCCGTTTACATATTCATTCTGAATATAATCCAATAATTCATTGGCATGGTTAGGCTTTTGACGTTTTTCCTGAATATAATGGAGAATTAAAACTTCTATATTCACACACTCACCTTACTTGACAAGTATTTTTTTCCATTAACAATATAACATGGGCATTCAAAAAAATATCATTTTTTGAATATTTTAACTATCGACATATTTATACAAATAATGGAGTGATTCGGAGTAAGCGGTGGAAAATCTTATCGGGAAATGCAAAAATAACGGTATTGTACCGACTTGCTGTTAAGTCGGCACAAAAAAACCCTTGATAATTCAAGGGTTTTTTTGTTGATTTAGGTGATAAAACTGATTTTGCAACGACTTCATGCTTGTATCTTTTGTACAGTTAATGGTGATAAGCGCAGTTCTGCGGATTCTCTCTTAATGGAGAATAAATAAGCTGCCAAACCTAAGATGGCTGTAAAAATCAGCATGGCGATCGATGAACTGAAGTCCCCGCCAGACAAGTCACGAAGCCATCCCATGATATAGCTCGAAAAGCCGCCCATGATATTCGTGAATCCAATTAGACCAGCGGCTCGTCCTGCAGTTTCAGGTGTTGAGTATTTTACCATGAGCATATTACTTAGATGGAACACACCGCCTTGACATCCCATTGCCAGTCCCATACATAGTCCTGCCAAAATAGGATTGGGGATGAAGACAGCTACAGTCAAAAAGACAGCCGTCAATGAAAATAGAATCGTGGCCATCAAACTTGGACGTCTGGTTTTGTCAGCCAGAAAACCGCATGCCAAGACAAATCCTAAAGCGAATAGCCAGGAAAGTGAAGTAATGCTCGACATTCCTTCCTTTTCGAACCCTTTTGCCTCAATGAGGTAGGTAGGAAGCCAAATGCTGATTCCGAAAAATAAAAAGGAGCATACGAGCATGCCGAACCAAACAATCCAGAAACGATAATCTTGGGCGAAACTCTTCTTGTTCTCGGAGGAGGTGGTTTCTTTCATTTCATCATCCGTTTGGCGAATGAAAGCCAATTCTTCCTTACTTATCCGGGGGTGCTCTTCTGGTGTATTCCTCGTCATGAAGATGAACATCGGGATATTTATAAATAAGTTGAAAGCTGCAAGCATAAAGAAAGCTGCTTGCCAGTGGAGTAAAGATATCACGAGCACCAAGAAAATGGCTCCCATTGCCGGTCCTAAATAGTTTCCGGTAAGCCAAGATGCCTGGGCCCTTCCCAATTCGCGTTTATTAAACCAGTTAGAAATGAATTTTCCGGAAACCGGAATCATCATCCCCTCACCAAAACCAAGAATGATCCTGCTTATTAAAAACATTTCATATGAATTTGCCAGGCCTGACGTGATCATCGTGAGTGTCCAAATGAATAAACCGCCGATGGCTGTTTTACGGGCACCTAATTTATCAATGATGAAGCCCCAAAAAAGATTTGAAACTCCATAAGCAATGGTGAATACAAATGATAGAAGACCGATCTTTGCATTTTTGTCATCACCAGTCATACCGAGTGCATGCAAGAATTCCGGATCTGTTTGAATGATGGAAATGCCAACTTTATCAATTTGTCCGAAAAACCAAAAGAAAAAAATTGGAACGGCAATATACAACCATCTTTTTTGCCCATTTAACATAATACCATCTCCTTATCGCTTTTTAGCATTCCTTAAAACACTTACATGTGAGAATAAGTGTTTTACGGTTATCCCTTTAGAAAGGTACTAGTTTTGATTTTCCCGCCTTTCTTTATAATTTTGATAGATAAAAAGGAACAGAAGTGTTTTGTAAGGAAAACAAAGTTTTACTTTCTTAACGATAAATTAAAATAATTTGATTGTCAATTTAATATTTAGATAATTTTCTATTTTTAGAATAAACAATCTTATAAGCGCTTTCAGTTAAAAAATGAACTCTGTTTCATCCTATTGAGAGGTGGATCTCTATTAAGCCAGGACTTATAATGGATGTAAATCTAATTCTTTGTGTCAAAAAAACAAATTATTATCAAATTATTAATAATTCTGACTTGTTGATATTGAATTTGAAATCAGGAAAATCTATAATTCATTTATATTGTTTTGTATATGAAATACTTAATATTGGAAAATTCCGTGATTTGGCAGAGAATATCGACGTATTAAAATGCTTCATTTATTTTTACTTGTGTAATTGGTTATATTTGGTTATAAAACAACAAGCTTTTCTATTGATAAGTCAATTAAGCTAGGCCTTCCAAATAGTTTTATATATGTAAATATGCTTTAATTGACACATATACACTATTCTATTTATACATGAAGAGTAAAGGATTGTGAGGTAGAAATGGTTGCCAATTTGCAGTACTGCCCGATTCATTATCAGGAATAGGGATAAGGAATAGCGCTTGAAGACACCAGCTTGGTTATCGCTCTAGGCTTTTACTAGCCGTTTTCCGGAAGCTGTGAAAGCGTTGATTATATCTGATGTGACTCGTGGGCCAGCTGTTGTTAGCATGAAAGAAAGTAAACGGAAACTTCTGAATTGATTACAATCCATCGAAATTTGGTCGGATGAACTTGTAAAGCAGAGGGCAGTGCGCAGCTACTGGCGCAAAAAGTTCCTGTCTAGTTAAGGAAGCAAAAGAAAGCAGGCAACCATTGAAGTATGCATCAAAAACATTCACCAAATGAACAATCAGAAAAAAATGTACATATTCTGCAAGTTCTTCTTTCTAGGTATGAAGAAAGCTTTTCTGAATGGTTATAGTCAGGAGAAAATGAGATTTATTCACAACGGGGGGAATACTCGAATGGCAAGCGAAGAAAAAGAGAAAGAGAAATATAGTGCTAATTCATTGGTTAGAGGGTTGGAAATCATTAAGCTCTTTAATGAAGTACAGCCGAGCTTGTCTCTTTCAGAAATAGCAAAACAACTGGGAGTAAGCAGAACAGTACCATATCGTTTATTATTCACATTACAAAATATTGGTTACTTG
Source organism: Peribacillus frigoritolerans (assembly GCF_040250305.1). Taxonomy (NCBI): domain Bacteria; kingdom Bacillati; phylum Bacillota; class Bacilli; order Caryophanales; family Bacillaceae; genus Peribacillus; species Peribacillus frigoritolerans. The sequence continues at coordinate 2,481,597 of NZ_CP158190.1, forward strand.
TCTCAGGATGAACATACCAAACGTTATAGTTTAACGCCAAAGGTTCTTGAATTGGGATTCAGCTATTTGAATAGCTTGAAATTCCAGGAAATTGTCCAGCCTTATATGGAGACCTTACGTGATGAAATCGGAGCCTCCTGTCATCTGTCCATTTTAGATGGACAGGAAGTTGTTTATGTTGGAAGTGCCCCGATCAGAGGTGTATCAGCTGTCAATGTGAACATAGGTTTGCGGCTGCCGGCACATGCTTTGGCCAATGGAAAATTACTTTTGGCATATCAACCGAAAGAAATGCTAATGCAAATGTTCAAAATCTCAAACCTGACTCCTTATACAGACAGAACACTCACCGCGCCTGGTGAATTTCAAAAACAGCTGGAATCGATTCGGCAAAATGGTTATTCGATGACAAGCGGGGAATTTCACCCTGGCATCCGTTCCGTTGCAGCCCCGATTTTTGACAGGACTGGGAAAGTGTTGGCTGCCTTGAATGTCGTGGCAACAGAGTCTGCTTACCAGGAGGATTTCATCGATAAAATTGCCTTGCCGAAACTGTTGGAAGTTTCTCGGCAGTTATCCGTTTATATGGGATATAGCGGGGTTAAGCCTTATCAACACGAAGATGTCTGAACAATTTAAATCTATTGATAAATGAATAACCTCTTTCGAAAGTGTGGATCTCCCAATAGGGAATCCACACTTTTTGTGTTAAGAAAAGCAAATCGTTACAAGTTTATCCCATAATGGAGAGCGTTCGGATTATAAAAATAGTTTTAAATATTCTAAAAATTCGTTGACAATGAAGCGTTTTCATTTTAGACTTAATTCATAGACAAAACAATGTTTTGCTTATGAAACATAACTCGGTTAAGAAACAACAAATAAGGGAGGAATTTTAAAATGACAAAAGAAACTTTCTCAGTGAAGGATTTTGAAAAAAAATATGTTGCCCGATTGAAAGACCGTACTCTTGATTGGAATGTCTTGAAGTTCCAAGAAGAAATTGATCCTGCTTATAGACGCGCACAGATGAGATATATCGGACGTGGTGCGACTGCCAATAACGATACGAATGTAATTGCAGGTGTACATTTCACTTTAAGTACTATGGTGCTTCCTCCGGGATGTATCGGTCCTTTGCACCTTCACGACGATGTTGAAGAAGTGTTTTTCATTCTTGAGGGTGAAGTCACGGCATTAATTCAAGAGGATAGCTACAGTGAAGTGCATGAAATTAAATTAAGTGCGAGAGATTGCATCAGCAGCCCACCAGGGGTTTATCGGGGAATTAGGAATGACGGTGATGTGGAAGCGCGCATGCTCGTGATGCTAGGGGCAGTAAAACCTAACTTGCCGACTTATCCTGAAGGCAGTGACCTCGAAGAACTGCGTAAACAACGCGCTAAAGAAAGAGAAGCCATCATTAAAGAGTGATCATTTAGCCGAAAGGGCACCTGCATTATGAAAATTAATGAGGCGCCCTTTTCGATTAGATTGTTAAATATGGCCAATTCAATTTATTTAAAGTCATTAAATTATGGGAGGTATAAAAAATGCTTGGGATTACTCATTTACGACATATAAGCATGATAACTCCGAATTTCGACGATCAAGCAGAGTTTTATGAAAAGGTTTGGGGACTTGATAGAGTGGATGTTCCGGAAGAGGAGAATACGGTTTATTTCCGCGGGGCTGGACCGGAACATCATATTTTAAGCCTTCACAAGGGAGAAAAACGTGGTTTGCATCATATAGCTTTTGGCATGGTCGATAAAAATGCGGTGGACCGTGCAGCAGGGATATTACAATCGAAGGGCGTTCGAATTATTGAACCACCTGGATATTTGGATGAAGCAGGTGCCGGTTATGGCCTCCGGTTAATTGATCCGGAAAACCGCGTGATCGAGCTTTCGGCTTGGGTGGAAGTGCAAACGTCTATTTGGAGCAAGAAAAATGTTGACCCAGTGAAATTGAATCATGTTGTAATGAACACGAAGAACTTAGATATGATCGTTGAGTTTTATACGGATGTACTTGGTTTTAAAGTCACTGATTGGAGTGAGCACCAAATGTCATTCCTGCGATGCAACAGGAAACATCACTCCATTGCCTTCAATCAAGATGAGCATGCGTCAGTCAATCATATCGCATACGAGGTCGATTCCGTGGATGAACTGATGCGAGGAATAAGCAATGTGCGAAAAGCGGGCTTTTCAGAACTTTGGGGACCTGGACGTCATGGGCCTGGAGACAATATTTTCTGTTATTTTCAAGACCCAGGCGGTTTTGTTATGGAGTATACATGTTATCTGGAAACGATCGAAGATGAATCTGAGTGGAGAGCACGAGTATGGAAACGGGTCCCGCATTTAATGGACCAGTGGGGAATTGCAGGGCCGCCGAAACCTGAAGCCCGCAAAGCAATGGGAGGCGATCCCGATGCAGGCTGGGTTGATTCTCATATAGATGGTTCTGTCATGGCGGAAAAATGAGGAGGATTTTGATGTCCTCCCATTATTCTTGCGCGTAGTTACAGCGTTTGAGGAAAATGGCTTTGAAAAGGAGTGAAGAGAGTGGATTTAGGATTGCAAGGAAAAGTGGCTGTCATTATGGGCGGCACGTCGGGCGTGGGATTAAAAACAGCAGAAATGTTTTTAGCTGAAGGAGCGAAAGTGGCTATATGCGGCAGAAGTGCAGAGCGTATGGAAAGTGCACAAAGTCAATTGCTCTCATTTGGTGAAAAGGCAGATATTTTTGCATCAACATGTGATGTCACCTCAAAATCGGATGTGGATTCTTTCATTAATGGTACCGCTGAGAGGTTTGGCGGAATCGATATATTGGTGAATGCAGCCGGACAAAGCGTGATGGGTCACTTTTTTGACATAACGGATGAGCAGTGGGAAGAACAGATTCAGTTAAAATTCTTTGCCATCATATATGCCGTTCGTGCTTCGCATCCTCATTTAGTGAAAAGGGGAGGAGGGCGGATTATTAATATTAATGCAACCCTCGCTAAAGAACCTGAACGTCATATGGTAGCGACTGCAGCAGCAAGGGCTGGCCTCCTTAATTTAAGCAAAACCTTATCCCAGGAATTGGCTTTTGACAATATATTGGTAAACTCAGTCAGTCTTGGATTGATCCGGACCGATCAATGGGAGCGAAGAAGATTGAAGAATGCTCCTGATATGGACCCTGAAGAATATTACGGAGACCTTGCGAAAAAACGGAATATCCCTCTCGGCCGCGTAGGGGAAGCGGAAGAAGTTGCCAGTGTCATTGTTTTCCTTGCTTCAGACAAAGCAAGTTATGTAGCAGGTTCGACGATTGAGACGGCAGGAGCGATCGGAAAGGCACTTTAAATATATTACTGAAAAAGGTAGGATAACGCGATGAAAATACAAGAAGAAATAGAGTTTACGACCGCCGATTCCATCGTAAAGGAGCTTGTTCAAGCAGGAGTTGAAACTGCTTTCGGGATTGTCAGTATACACAATATGCCCATCTATGATGCAATTCTTAGAGAAGGGAGCATCAAACTCATTTGTTCACGCGGTGAGAGCGGTGCCGTCAACATGGCTGATGGCTATGCCCGTGCCACTGGGAAATTGGGTGTAGTGATTACCAGTACTGGAACAGGGGCAGGAAATGCTGCTGGTTCCCTGGTGGAAGCATGGGCAGCTGGCGTCCCCCTTCTTCATCTTACCGGTGAGGTGGCTTCTTCTTATCTTGGTACAGGCAAAGGATACATACATGAGTGTAAAGACCAGCTATCAATGATGAGCGGAGCATGTAAAAATGCAGTGAGGCTTAGAAATCCTGAGCAATGTGCCGCGGTTGTAAGGAAGGCGATCGAAGAAGCGTTAACTGCACCAACGGGTCCGGTTACATTGGAAATTCCCATTGACTATCAATCGGCGATCATAGAAGATCTTTCACTGGAAGGGCTACGAGCTTCAACATCTGAAACAAATCCATTGCCATTCATTCCTGAACAAGCTGTGCAAAAAATGGTGGGGGCACGCCGTCCTGTCATATGGGCCGGTGGCGGAGTCATCGGTGCCAATGCTTCGCAAGAGCTGCAAAAATTAGCGGAAATCCTTGGTGCAGCGGTTATAACCAGTCAGTCAGGAAAAGGTTCAATTCCAGAAAACCATGAACAATGCATCGGACATTTTGCGGCATATGAAACAACAAAAGAGTTTTTAAGAAATGCAGATTTATTGATTAGCGTAGGTGTAAGGTTTAGGGGCAATGAAACATCCAACTGGAAAGTGCCGGTGCCACAAGAACATATAGCGATCGATGCTGATTGGCAGGCCATTAACCGGAACTATAAAGCAACTATAGGTTTGGTTGGCGATGCAAAAGATATGTTAGCTGCCATCATTCAAAAGCTCGAAGAACATTCAGTTCATGCGGAGCCTTCTTATTTAGAAGAAGTTCTGTCGCTTAGAAACGAAGTGCGCGCCCAACTCAGGGAAACGCTTGGACCTTATGAGCAATTTGTAGATGGCATGAGGGAGATATTACCAGATGATACCATTTTAGTTCGTGATGTAACCGTACAGGCAAACGTTTGGGGCAGCCGTTTATTTGAAATCTATGAACCGAGGACATCGATTCATGCATCAGGCGGCGGAATCGGTCAAGGTCTTCCAACAGCAATCGGTGCCCAAATGGGATGTCAAGATAAAACCGTCGTTCTGATGGCTGGAGACGGAGGTTTTATGGTGAATGTCGGGGAAATGGTCACGGCAGCCGAAGAAAAATTACCAGTTATCATCGTATTGTTCGATGACTCAGGCTATGGGGTTCTTCGCAACATTCAAACAGCCGCATATGGTCGGCAGGTAGCCGTGGATTTATTGAGTCCTGATTTTGTGAAATTGGCTGAGTCCATGCATTTTGATGCAGTGCGTATTGGTTCTGGAGATGAATTCATATCCGAACTGAAAAAGGCTAAGGAAAGACGTAAACCTTCAATGATCGTTGTTGATATGGAAGCTGTGGGGCCGATGGCCAAGCCATTTGGCGGACCGCCAGGAGCTGCGGAAGCATTTAAGCCCAAAAAACTATAAGGAGGATTGAGAATGATTTCGACATACCCATTTGTTTCAGGAAAATATCTAGTTAATGGAGAATGGAGAGAATTACCGGAAAAAATCGATGTAGTGAATCCGGCAAATACATCGGAAGTAGTTGGCCAGGTGGCAAAATGCTCTGAAGAAATCGTGAATGACGCGATTGAAGCGGCGGAAAATGCTTTTGAAACGTGGTCCCGCTCTGATATCGGGGAACGGGCTAACCGGATGAACACTGCGGCAGAAGAACTTTCAAAAGTTATCGAGGAGAATGTTACAGTGTTTGTACGTGAAAATGGCAAAACACTTGTTGAAGCTAAAAAGGATTTATTGCGCTGTGTTGAAGTCATGAAGGGCTGTGCAGCAGAGTTACTTGATTGGTGGAAGCCTGAAGTGCTCCCAGGAAAACAAAAAGTCCAAATCCGTAGAAGGGCAAGAGGTGTCACGGCAATAATCACACCTTGGAATTCTCCGATGATATTAACCTTTAAAAGGGTCATACCTGCTGTTTTGGCAGGCAATGCCGTTGTCGTAAAACCTGCAACGAATTGTCCCTTAACGATCATGACCTGTTTAAAAGTAGTTGCCGAACATTTTCCTCCAGGAGTCATCAATATAGTCTCAGGATCTGGAAAAGCAATCGGCGACACACTATGCACCGATTCACGCGTACGGACATTGGCGTTTGTCGGAAGTACGGAAACCGGGAAAGATATCATGCAGAAATCAGCTGGAAATCTGCAAAAAGTATATATGGAACTTGGCGGCAATGATCCTGCAATCATCTTGGAAGATGCCAATATGGATGAAGCGGCTATCAAACGTTTGAGGATGGGGATTTTACGAGCAGCGGGTCAGGTTTGTTCTGCTGTAAAAAGAGTGTATGTCCAAGAATCACGTTATGATGAGGTTGTGGAAAAGCTGACCAAAGAGTTTAGCCGGATGGTAATTGGTGATGGCATTCAGCCTGATGTAACTATGGGTCCATTGAATAATAAAGCACAATATGATTTTGTGAATGGCTTGATCGAACGTACCGCTAAGTCAGGAGGAAATATAATCACAACCGGCATTCAGCTGAATCCGGAAACTTGGGATAAAGGTTATTATATGCTTCCTTCCATTATTACTGGCCTCGATCAACAGAGCGAATTGGTTCGAGTGGAACAATTCGGACCGATCATTCCAATTTTACCTTTCAATGATATTGATGAAGCTGTAAAATTAGCGAATGATAGTGAGTTTGCGCTGCGTGCATCTGTTTGGACCGAAAATGAAGATATCGCTGTCGAAATGGCAGATCGCCTTGAAGCTGGTGCGGTTTTCCATAATAATCATACCGTTTTCAGCGACTTGGCTCTGGATTTCCCTGGCTTAAAAGAAAGTGGGGTTTCGCGGGAAACAAGACATTGCGGGTTGGAATTCTTTGCGGACTCATACGGGTTTGCTGATTGAGGAAGGATGAAACTACATGAAATTAGGTTTAATCGGGTGCGGTAATATCGGGAAATTTCTGCTACAGGCAATTAATAACGACGGACTTCTTCCAGGTGGGAAAATCGTTGCGATATATGCCCGCCGTGAAGAAGTCGCGGCACAGCTAGCAGAGGAATTCAGGACACAGCCATTTAGTGATGTCGACGAACTCCTTAAATCCGATGTAGATATGGTTATAGAGGCAGCAACGATTGAAGCAGCTGAAGAGTATGCATTGAAAGTGCTTAAAAGCGGGAAGGATCTCTTGCTTAGCAGCATTGGCGTGATGGCGAATACTGCCTTTGAAGAACAATCAAATCAGATTTGCAAAATGAATAACGTGAATATTCTCCTTCCGTCTGGTGCGATTGGAGGTCTCGATGTACTTAAATCGGCAAAAGCGGTGAATGGCCTTGAATCTGTTTGCATCACCACAAGAAAACCGCCAAGCGCATTGCCCGGAGGGGCTTCAGTGACAGAAGAAACGGTATTATTTGAAGGATCTGCTGCAGAAGCAATCAAACAGTTTCCGAGAAACATTAATGTTGCGATTGTGCTGTCAATGGCTGGTCTTGGATCAGAAAAGACGAAAGTGAAAATCATTGCCGATCCAAATGTGTTAAAAAACAATCACCTGATAGAAGCTTCAGGTTCGTTCGGGAAACTGAAACTGGAAGTGGAAAATGATCCGATGCCTAATAATCCGAAAACGAGTTATCTAGCGGCATTAAGTGTTTTGGCGACTCTGCAAAATAAGGAAAAGAGCGTTCAAATCGGGTAATGCATTATGATGTAAAGCTTGGAAGGGAGAGAAAAAGTATGCTTAAAACTGAAAAATCCTTAGAAGAAATGTCGAAACAGCAAGTTGTTGACTATTTGAACGAAACGGTTAAACCAGAGGAAGGCGTTATACCTGCATACCTCCTTGGAGACCCAAAGGTTTATGATATAGAACATGAAAAAGTGTTTTTGAAAACATGGGTTTTTATCGGTCATGATTCTGAAGTACCCAACAAAGGAGACTTCATGACCCGTGAACTAGCTGGCTACTCGCTCATCATCACACGTGATGCTGAAGGGGAAATCAGGGCGTTTTATAATATGTGCACCCATCGCGGAATGAAACTATGCCGTGCAGATAAAGGGAACAAGTCATTATTTACGTGTCCCTACCATGGATTTAATTTTAAAAACACTGGAGAGCTCGTAGGGGTGCCATTACAAAAGGACATATATGGGGGCAACCTTGACCGGTCGGAATTGGGCCTTCACAAAGTGAAGCTTGAATCCTATAAAGGTCTTTTATTTGGAACTTGGAATGAAGATGCAGAGCCACTTGAAGAGTTTCTTGGAGACATTAAATGGTATTTGGATATCCTTGTAGGACGTGCAGAAATGGAAGTTATCGGTGTCCCGCAAAGATTCATTGTTAAATCCAACTGGAAAGTTGGTTCCGATAACTTTGTTGGTGATTCCTATCACACGATGGTCACACACGGTTCCATTGCAAAACTGGGCATGGTGCCCAATGCTACCTATTCAAAGCGTGGTTTTCAAATCCATATGGATAACGGGCATGGACTGAACTTAGGGACACCTAACCCTGACTTCGCTTTCCCGGAAGAATTGAAAGATGAATTTAAAACTAATTTGTCTGAAGAACAATATGAAGTGTTATCAAACTTAAAGAATATGATTGGAAACGTTTTCCCCAACTTATCATTTTTAATATCCCATACAAAAATCAAAGACCAGTTCATCTCCAACACTTCTATTAGAATGTGGCGGCCAATCGGTCACAATCAAATGGAAGTGATCGCTTGGATGCTCGTGGAAAAGAACGCCACTCAAGATTGGAAAGATAGATCAAGAGATTCATTTATCTTGACCTTTAGCCCATCCGGTATTTTCGAACAGGATGATACGGAAGTGTTTACGGATATTACTGAAGCAGCCCAAGGTCCAATGCCTTTCCTAAAGAATCTAACCTACAATTATACAATGGGCCTTCATCGAGAACCAGTTGATTTTATAGGACCTGGTGTTGCTTACGATGATAAATTCACGGAAGCGAGCCAAAGGAATTTTTACAAATACTGGCTTGAATTGATGACGAAATGATAAGCGGGAGGGGGAACGGAAATGAATGTGGAGAAAATGTTGCTCAAATGTGAATTTGAACAGTGGCTGTATGATGAAGCTCAATTACTCGATGATATTGAATTTGATGATTGGTTCGATTTAATGCACTCGAGCTTACGCTATCAAATGCCAGTACGTGTTAATAAAGAAGGGGTGGAACGCCCGGATTATTCAACGGAAATGTTTACATTTAATGATGATATTGAGCTGCTGAAACTGCGCGTGGATCGTTTGAAAACGGATTATGCTTGGGCGGAAATACCACCATCAAGAACACGGCGTTTTGTCTCTAATGTACGCGTTAAAGACTATGTTGAAGGTGAAAAGGCAGTCGTAAAGAGCTACCTGCTTATCTATCGAAGCCGCAGCACTGATATTCAGCATGATTTGATTTCGGGGGAACGAAATGATGAATTCATTTTCGAAGAAGGTAAATGGAAACTATCCAAACGGATATTCATTGTTGATCAATCAACGATAAATACCAGAAATCTTGCTATCTTCGTATAATATTGACCTGAATAAAAAGAGATAACAAGGAGGCTGGTTACAATGGCAATGGCGTTAAAGGATAAAGTAGTGTTGATTACTGGAGGCAATTCAGGTATCGGAGAGGCTGTCACAAGACGTTTTATACAAGAAGGGGCAAAAGTCAGCATCATCGGCCGCTCGATAGAAACGCTAAATAAAATGAAAGAGGAATTTGGTGAAGAAATCCTCATTAACCAAGGCGATGTAAGCAAATATGAAGACAATGAGAGGGCTGTTCAGGCCACTGTCAAGCAATTTGGAAAGCTGGATGTTTTCGTTGCCAATGCAGGAGTCTTTGATGGATTTGCAAAATTTGCCGACGTAACTCCCGATGCACTTTCAGAAGCATTTGATTTTCTGATCGATATTAACGTTAAAGGATCTTTCTTCGGTGCTAAAGCCGCTCTTAAAGAACTGCAAAAATCGAATGGCAATATTATTTTCACCGTATCAGGTGCTAGTTTCTATCCGGATGGCGGCGGGGTTTGGTACACAGCAAGCAAGCATGCCCAAATAGGGCTGATGCGCCAACTTGCCTTTGAACTTGCTCCTGACATAAGGGTGAATGCTGTAGCGCCTGGTGGCACTCTGACAGCATTATCGGTCATTCCTCCCCTACGTCCATTCGTTAAAATCGTGGATAATGAAACGAAGGCCAATAGCATTAAAAAAAGAAACCCTCTTCAGCTTGCACAGATGCCCGACGATCATGTAGCTGCTTATGTCCTGTTAGCATCGGACGCAGCGCGTGCAATTACCGGCGAAGTCATCTCCAGTGATGGAGGATTGTCAGTTCGCGGACTGGGTTGAGTTCATAACAAAATAAACTACGGGAAGAAGGTTTATAAGTATGGCTGAATCACTATTGGGCAATAGGAATATTAATCAACTCGCATTTGTTGTAAAAGATATTGAAGCTGCTAATCTAGCTTTTACAAGACTGCTGGGCATTAAGAAGGCAGAACCGTTTCTAACTGGTGACAGTTCTATTTCGAAAGTCACTTTTAGAGGTGTACCAACGGAATCACAATCCAAACTGGCTTTTCTGAATACACCAACCGTCCAATTTGAATTAATAGAACCCGATAAAAATCCAGGAACGATGCGTGAGTTCCTGGATGAAGTAGGTGAAGGGATTCACCATATTGCTTTTGATGTAGACTCTATCCAAAAGAGGCTGCCAATCATGGAGAAAAGTGGATACCCAGCTTTGCAAACGGGAGAATTCACTTCAAGTGACGGCCGATATGTATATGTGGATACACTAGATGATCACAAAACGTTAATTGAAATGCTTGAAAGTGCAGAGCCGAGAGAAACGGCATGGGAAAGACCAGAAGATGCTAGCGTTCAGCCGCTATTAGGGACTAACAAAGTGGAACAGATTGCGTTAGTTGTAAAAGACCTTGATGCGGCTGCAGAAGCATATTGTAAGTTGTTGGGGATTGAAAAACCTCCCATCATCCATTCTGGTTCAACCGATATTACAAACGTGATTTACAAAGGGAAGCCCACTGAAGGAAAGTCAAAATATATGTTCATCGATACGCCGTTAATTCAAATTGAATTAATCGAGCCGGGTGAATCACCCAGTACGTGGAAAGATCATCTTGAAACATATGGTGAGGGTGTTCACCATATCTCTTTTGTCGTTAAAGACATGGAGGCTAAAATGAAGATGCTGGAAGAAATGGGCTATCCGGTCATACAGACAGGTGACTTTTTTAACGGAAAAGGCCGATATGCCTATATGGATACAACATCGACCTATAAAGTTATTATTGAATTGCTAGAACGTTTTGATGAGTAAACATGTACCAATTTCATCAAAAGATGTTCTGGATGCAATTGTCTGAGCACTTGGAAATTACATAATTTGGAATAATGAACTCCAGCGGTCATTCAATCTAAAACCTAGCCATTTTCCCACCTAATCAGCTGATTAACTTACTAAAAGTGAAACCGTAAAAAGCATACAAGGCAATGGGCGGAAAGGGGACTTCAACCATGGCCTTGTAAGTGATCGTTGTGTCGTTCCTCATACCAAGATATATCAACCATAGTAACATCCTCATTACGGGCCGGTAAAAAGGAAATTCAAAAAGAAAACCATAATGAATCGGTAGTTTTTTGGAGAAAGGTATTCTCCAGTAGGAATATAATAAGCGGTGAAATTCAATGTTTGCACGGCTTGCCGCTATTCGGTCATTACTATTAATTGCCAGTTGCAGTTTATCCGTTGCCCATTCCAGTTTTTTTAATTCCTCCTCCGTAATTCCTTCACAAGCTTATTGGATCGAATAGTTTTCGAGCATTTTCGTGATTTCCAATTCCTGCTGTAAAAGTTCAATATCCATATTGGATATGACCATCCCTATGCCAGGTTTCACCTGAAGCAAATTTTCCTGTTCCAATTTCCCCGTTAAACGGTCTCAGGGGCAAAAATATACCTTCAATGATCGCATTTTTTATAACAAAAAATAAAGCTTCCCTTAAGGACTTAGTAGAATAATGTTCTATTTTTTCTGTAATATATTGATAGTGTATTCAGGGAAGCCCCCATCCATACTGAAACTGGGGAAACTGCCTGATACTTTTGGAAATACAAGGGTGTCATAGAGTAAGTGGAAGCTCACAGTAGGTTATATTATCATAGGTTTTGATATGGGGATTTTTTTTACAGATAATTAAGAAGTGAGATTCATGTTGCTCGATTACATAAAGATGCTATGATTGAAATCGAAGATTATACTAAAGAAAAGAATACATCAGATTGATATTTTCTTTTCTTTAATATACATAGAGGATACAGGAGGAGTTTTAAAATGAATTTAGCACAATTTCCTAGAAAGCGATATACACCGACATATACACCAATTGAGAGGTTAGATCATTTTTCTGATGTTCTTGGTGGACCATCCATTTACGTTAAACGTGATGATATGCTTGGTTTGACGGCTGGGGGAAATAAAACAAGAAAACTGGAATTCCTTGTTGCCGATGCATTGGAAAAAGGCGCGGATACGTTGATTACATGTGGAGGCATTCAGTCAAATCATTGCCGCTTGACACTGGCTGCTGCGGTTAAAGAGAAAATGAATTGCATCCTAGTTTTGGAAGAGGGACTTTCGAAAAATTCAGAGCCGGATTTTAACGGTAACTATTTTCTCTATCATTTATTGGGGGCTGACCAAATTATAGTTGTACCTAATGGATCGGACTTAATGCAAGAAATGCAGAAAGTGGCTAAAGAGGTAACAGAGAAAGGACACCGACCTTACATCATTCCGGTTGGGGGATCCAATGTCATTGGTGCAACCGGATATGTTGCATGCGCTCAGGAGATCTTGGCACAGTCCTTTGAGCAAGGGATTGATTTGAAAGCAGTTATTTGTGTAAGCGGCAGTGGGGGAATGCATGCTGGCTTGGTGGCAGGATTTCATGGAAATCAAAGTGGAGTATCAGTAATTGGAATAAACGTAAGCAGAGGAAAAGCGGAACAAGAAGCGAAAGTTTTTCAGCTTGTTAAAGAAACCTTAACCCATATCGGCATTCCAGCTTCTATTCCTCGTGAAGCTGTTACGTGTTTTGATGAATATGTCGGGCCGGGTTATGCTTTGCCTACACCTGAAATGGTGGAAGCAGTCAAGCTCATGGCAAGAACAGAAGGGATATTGCTGGATCCGGTATATACGGGTAAAGCGGCAGCGGGACTGATTGATTTGATCCAAAAAGGCATATTTAAGCCGGATGATAACATCTTATTTGTTCACTCTGGTGGTGCTTCATCTTTATATGCCAATACTTCTCTATTTAATTGAAGTACTTATCATGCAGGTGGCCTAATCCCACATTTTTCAATAAAGTAGGCATGGTTATTAAGCGAAAAACATATGTCTAACGCAATGGTAGCGGAATAGACAATTGTCCATGGACAAAAGAGGATTCTACAGTTGTAGAATCCTCTTTTAATGATAATATTACTTTTCGATTAAAGTCGTCGTATGATCAAAAACAACTTTTCCATCAACGATCGTTAGCTGTACCTTTGTATTAGGAATTTCTTCTGTTGGTACTTCAAAGAGATTTCGTTCTAATACTATGATATCAGCAAGTTTTCCTACTTCTAATGTACCCAATTCCTCATCTCTAAAAGCACCATAAGCGGATCCGGCTGTATAAGCTTTCAATGCTTCGGACAGTGTGATGCACTCATGTGGATGCCATACCATTTCACCGCTGCTGTCGAATCTCGTTACTGCACGACCTATACTAAGCTTATTTTGCATGGCTTTATCTCCTAACCAACACTGAATTTATAATATATTAATAACATAATTACCCACTTTTTCTTAAGTAGTGATTCTTGTTGTGTATAGCTAGTAGTAGGAAAATTTGTACCACGTCCATAAAATTGCAGTCACAAACTTACCGTCCAGTATTCGATTTAAACCTGGTTATCCATTTAAATATAAAGCCAATGGACGTTCAAAAAGACTGAAAGTTTAATCTCAAAATAAAATGATTAATAAGGAATTTGTAATGAGGGAACGTATGTTTTATAATGTGCTTTGAGAAAGTAATTATCTAACGGAATAGGGGAGGTATTATATGTATAGTACAATTTCGGATTTTATTAAAGAATGGAATAAAGAAGCCATACTGACTCAGAATGTTTTGGATAGTTTGACAGATGATTCATTAGAACAACAAGTGTATCCCGAGGGTCGCACTTTAGGAAGAATTGCGTGGCATTTCACTACGAATATTCCAGATTATCTAGATCATTTCGGGTTAAAGATAGACCGGATAGAAAGTTCGGAAAACGTCCCTTCTTCAGCCCAGGAAATTGCTATCACTTTTAAAAATGTAAGTTCTCACGCAGCCAAAATAATTGAACAACAATGGACGGACGTATCCCTAGAGCAAATACAAGAAGCGTTTGGTAGACAGGAAACAAATGCTTCCATCCTTATGGGGCTAATCAAGCATATTGTTCATCATCGCGGACAAGTTACGGTTCTGATGCGTCAAGCAGGAATAAAACCTTATGGGGTATATGGACCGCCAAAAGAAGATTGGATTCATCTAGGTGTGGAGAGTCCACCACTTTAATAACTTATGCATGCTTAAGTAATGACCTTAACTAACGGGGCCATTAGCGAATAATTAAATCCCAGTTTCAATTTTATAACCGAGTTAAATAATATGTTAAAGCATCCTTTGAAGGGTGCTTTCTTATTTTATCAAGAAGGGTTTAAATGAAACCTGCTAATTAGAGAGGATGTTTTAAATGGCATTTTCCTTTTTTTAAATTAAAGCTATTGAAGTAAATGTAAAAGTAAAAGGTGGAATGAATTCCAGTCTTTCCCTTTGAATAGGCTAAGTTAAACCATTATTGCAGAATAGTTCTTTAGTAGTATTATTTATAATTATGCTATTATTAAGCTTCCATATCCTGAACCCCACCGTAATTGCCGCAACCATCGGCACAACTATATCCGTCAATGATAAGGAGTTAAACAAAACGACTATAATGACGAAATCTTTACCAAATCAATTAAGCTGACTGAAAGTGTATAGATATAGTGCAGGACTTATAAATATCAGAATTTTGTTGAAAAATGTCGTTATTTGCGAATATCATTATCGTCATTTCTGAGATATTATAATATTGAATGTACTTTAATACATTGAAGTGATAATGCGACTTTTATGTCGGGACTCAACTTAGTGAGTGGGGGAAAATAAATGAGTGTAATCATCGAGAAGAAACGAATGGAAAACTATGCTCATATCGAAGATGTAATTTTGGTTGGGAAAATCCATAATGGTGATGAAGATGCACTGGACTTTTTAATTAAAAAGTACAGATGTGTCGTTCAATCAAATGCTTTGAAGTATTTTTTAACGGGTGGAGATAAGGAAGACGTCTATCAGGAAGGGATGATTGGTCTATATAAGGCCATTCGGGACTACAAGAATTGCAAAAAGTCATCTTTCAGATCATTTGCGGAACTGTGTATTACAAGACAAATCATAACGGCTGTTAAAGCGGCTATTTGCCAAAAGCATTCTCCCTTAAATAATTATGTTTCATTGTATAAGCCTATCTATCAAGGGGAGTCGGAACAGTGCCTAATTGATCTAATCCCTGAACAGAGACAAAATGACCCAGTCACGATCTTAATTAAATCAGAAGAAATTTGCGATATTGAGCTAATTTTAACGGAAGTCCTTAGTGAGTTGGAAACTAGTGTTGTGGACTTGTACCTGGAAGGAAAAACTTATTTTGAAATATCAAAGGAATTGAATGTTCCAAAAAAGACGATCGATAATGCACTTCAGCGGGTAAAAAGGAAGTTGGAGCGGTACTTCGAGTCCAGGAGGTTGGAAGCATAATCACTATAATTCTTTGAATTTTCATTCATTATTATTTGCAACAACTTCGAAACGATTCAGTAATAAAAAATAGATTGGATAAAAACAATAGTTAAATGCATTCATTCCTGGTAATGGGGCTATTAGTGCAGTGCTATCCTATGAGAAAATAAAAATCCCTCTAGGTAAATGCCGATGATAAATTCCCTGAGTATAAACACAAAAAGCCCAACTGAAACACCTGGGCTTTTTATTATGTTCATTTTTTTAATTCACTCTATTCAACTGGAGATTGTATCTCAATGTTTCATCTTCTGAATATAATTTGTATCCAAGTCCGTCACTGTAATCAAGGAAGACTTTATCCGGAAGATGCTTTTTAGACTCACTTGATATTAAGATGGGGACCCCATCAATTATGAATCTCTCATCATCTTCGTTCTTATTATCAATTTTCAATTCATGTTCAACATAAATCGAACAGCTCCCAACATAAATGGCTTCGATACGAACACCTTCATTCTCTTTATAATTCATTTTTAATAGTTGTTCAATCGCTGCTTCTTTAATCTCAATATTCATAAAACCCGCTCCCATATTATTTTTTATCTATACAATCCTCTATTTATTCGTATACCCAATTGTTTATAAGTTAATGTGTATAAGAAAGACAAGTTGGGATAGTATATTTCCTTAATGGAAAACCTTGGCTTTATTGTCGAAATTTACTTAATGCAACTTTTCCTAGTTTTGTGTACATAAGCAACCTGATAAACAGCCTGCTCCCGGATTTCCCAGTCTGTAACTTCATTCATAAAACAGCATTCTTCGCAATGATCATCCTATCGGCTTTGCTTTCATGGGCCATTTTTTGTTTAATTCAGTTATAAAAGTCTTGACATTCTTTTTATCTTCCATAATTGGGGAATATACGTACGAAAGTGTCCTGTTAAAGGATTCATTTTTTACCTGAATAATAGAAAGGATTTTATTTTGTACATCCCTTTCAATTACACTTCGGGAAAGCAGAGCCAGCCCTAAGCCGTTTTTTATAAGTGTTTCTTTAATTCCTTGATTACTGCTTATCGTGAGTATCGATTTGATTTTCAATCCATTGGAACGAATGACATGGTTAAGGTATTCACGTGTACCAGATCCAACTTCCCTCGTTACCCATGCTTGGTCATGTAAATCAGTAATCTCCACTTCGTCTTTATTAGCGAGTTCATGATTGTTAGATGACACAATGAATAGTTCATCTTGCATGAATGGGTGAACAGAAAGCTCTTTTTCGTTAGTTTGACCTTCGATTAAACCAATATCCACTTTGTATAGCCGAACGGCTTGAACGATTTCTTCCGTGTTTCCAATTACGACTTGAAGTTCAAGTTCAGGATAATCCTCTTGAAGGTCGATGAGTAAAGAAGGAAGGATATACTCTCCTATTGTAAAACTTGCACCTATCTTTAATTCGCCTTTGATGGACCTATCGTGTTCCTGTATGTCTTGTCTGGTCTGTTCATAGATTGTGATCATTTGCTTGGCCCGGTCGTAAAGAATTTCTCCCGTTAAGGTGACTTTCAAAAATTTAGGAGAACGGAGAAATAATTTGGTTTGGAACTCTTCTTCTAATTTTTTGATATGTAAACTAACACTTGGTTGCGACATAAGAAGAATTTCTGCTGTTTTTGTAAAATTTTTGACTTCCACAAGGGTCACAAATGTTTTTAGAGCATCATAGTACATAGAAATTTCTCCTTATTATTAATATTCTTAATAGTTATAATAAATTATATATATTTTACTAATGATGTGCCTTCCAGTAAAGTTTTAATGAGAAACTTATTTTAGGAAGAGTATAGGCTGGGGAAAGCTATTGTTCTTTTTATTTGTTGCGTGCTATGAACCTATAAAACTGTATTTATCATTTTTTTTGCAGTTAAAACCGACTTGGTCTATAGGAGTAAACGAGTTAATTAATTTATGGATCGAAATAAAATATTTAAACCCACTCGTTATACATAATAATCAACTAAGATAAGTTAATATCCTTTGTGAGGTGGAAATCGTGCAACTTCAGGTAAGTAACAGTCCCTTTAATCAAGAGCAGGCAGAGCTCCTTAACAGCCTGCTGCCAAGCTTGACTGAAACACAAAAAATTTGGTTGAGCGGTTATCTGACTGCAACTTTGTCAGTTTCGAACACAAGTTCAGCCGACGCCCCGGTAATGGAAGCTCAAAGCGGCGGGAAGACAATATCAAAAGAGGTGACCATCCTGTATGGTTCACAGACGGGCAATGCTCAAGGGCTGGCAGAAAATGCGGCGAGTAAGCTTGAGGGTAATGGCTTTCAGGTTACCATTTCATCCATGAGTGACTTTAAAGTCAACAATTTGAAAAAAATCGAAAATCTTCTGATTGCCGTTAGCACGCATGGAGAAGGTGATCCGCCGGATAATACATTGTCCTTCCATGAGTACCTTCATGGCAGGAGGGCACCAAGCCTTGAAGGTCTCCGCTTTTCGGTATTGGCGCTTGGGGACAGCTCATATGAGTTTTTCTGTGAAACGGGAAAACAATTCGATAAACGCTTGGAGGAACTTGGAGGAACACGGTTATTTCCGAGAATGGACTGTGACCTTGATTATGATGAGCCTGCTAGCGAATGGCTGGAAGGAGTACTTTCCAGTTTAAGTGAAGGGGAAGTCAGTTCAATTGCTGCAGTTCCCGCAGCGAAAGCCTCAGTAAGTGAACAAACGTATTCGAGAACAAATCCGTTTAAAGCGGAAGTGTTGGAAAATATAAATTTGAACGGCCGTGGGTCCAATAAAGAGACACATCATCTTGAGTTATCTCTTGAGGGCTCAGGTCTTACATTCGAACCTGGTGACAGCCTTGGTGTTTATCCGGTAAATGATTCGGATTTAGTGGATATGCTTCTTACGGAACTCAATTGGGACCCTGAAGAAACCGTGAAGGTCAATAAGCAGGGAGAACTTCGTCAGCTTAGGGAATCGCTCATCTCTGACTTTGAAATAACGGTATTGACAAAATCGCTCATTGAACAAGCGGCACAGCTTTCAGGTAACGAGGATTTAAAGGAGCTTTTAAAGCCTGGTAATGAAGAAAGATTAAAAGAATATCGTGAAGGCCGTGATTTGCTTGATTTTGTCCGTGATTTTGGCTCATGGGGTGAATCGGCGCAAGAGTTCGTATCAATACTCCGGAAAATGCCAGCCCGTCTATATTCGATTGCGAATAGCTTATCCGCATATCCGGATGAAGTGCATTTGACAATCGGAGCTGTCCGGTATGAAAGTCACGGACGGGAAAGAAACGGTGTCTGCTCCATTTTATGTGCGGACAGATTACAGCCAGGGGACACGCTGCCCGTTTACATTCAGCATAACCAGAACTTCAAGCAGCCGGAGAACCCAGACACTCCAATTATCATGGTTGGACCGGGAACGGGCATTGCTCCGTTCAGATCCTTTATCCAGGATCGCGAAGAATCTGAAGCGAAAGGGAAAACGTGGCTCTTTTTCGGAGATCAGCATTTCGTGACGGATTTTCTTTATCAGACTGAATGGCAAAAGTGGTTGAAAACAGGTGTACTTACGAAAATGGATGTTGCCTTTTCACGAGATACTGATGAAAAAGTGTATGTTCAAAACCGGATGCGCGAGCACAGCGGGGAATTATACGAATGGCTTCAAGAAGGGGCAGCTTTATACATTTGCGGTGACGAGAAAAACATGGCACATGATGTCCATAATACGCTTATTGAGATCATTGAAAAAGAAGGCAATATGAGCCATGCTGATGCGCAGGCTTATCTTGAAGAAATGCAACAGAATAAACGCTATCAACGTGATGTGTACTGAAATTTGGATGAAAAGGAGATAACAACATGGTGAAAACACTATTAAAAGCACCAGTAGGCCCGCCAAGTGATGTTGAGCAAATTAAAGAAAAAAGCGATTATTTGCGAGGTACACTTGGAAAAGTGATGCAGGATCGGATCAGCGCCGGTATTCCGGATGATGACAACCGATTAATGAAACATCACGGCAGCTATTTGCAGGATGACCGGGATCTACGCAATGAGCGTCAAAAACAAAAACTGGAGCCTGCCTATCAGTTTATGTTGCGTGTCCGCATGGCCGGCGGGGTAGCACAGCCTTCTCAATGGCTTGTTATGGATGACCTCGCTCAGAAATACGGTAACGGAACTTTGAAATTGACAACAAGACAGACGTTTCAAATGCATGGTATTTTAAAATGGAATATGAAAAAAACCATTCAGGAAATCCATGCTTCCATGCTGGATACAATCGCTGCATGCGGAGATGTAAACCGGAACGTAATGTGCAATTCGATTCCATATCAATCCGAAATCCATTCTGAAGTATATGAATGGTCGAAAAAATTGAGTGATTATCTATTGCCGCGTACGAGGGCGTACCATGAAATCTGGCTGGATGAAGAAAAAGTGGTTGGTACTCCTGAAGTGGAGGAAGTCGAACCAATGTACGGAAAGCTTTATTTGCCAAGGAAGTTTAAAATAGGCATTGCCGTACCTCCATCCAATGACATTGATGTTTACTCCCAGGATCTTGGCTTCATAGCAATTGTTGAAAATGGTAAACTCGTTGGTTTTAATGTGGCGATCGGCGGCGGAATGGGAATGACCCACGGTGACAAGGCGACATATCCCCAACTAGCAAAGGTAATCGGCTTTTGCCAACCAGAAAAAATACTGGATGTGGCTGAAAAAATCATTACGATTCAGCGAGATTACGGGAACCGATCCGTACGGAAAAATGCCCGGTTCAAGTATACGGTAGACCGGCTTGGGCTCCAAGCGG
This sequence comes from Peribacillus frigoritolerans, assembly GCF_040250305.1. NCBI lineage: Bacteria > Bacillati > Bacillota > Bacilli > Caryophanales > Bacillaceae > Peribacillus > Peribacillus frigoritolerans. The sequence continues at coordinate 2,502,081 of NZ_CP158190.1, forward strand.
TAAAGGATGAACTGGAAAATCGTTTAGGCTGGAAGCTGGAGGAAGAGAGAACTTATCATTTCGATAATAATGGTGACCGCTATGGATGGGTAAAAGGGATGCAAGGAAAATGGCATTTTACACTATTTGTCGAGGGTGGCCGAATTGCCGATATCAATGATTACAAGCTGATGACCGGTTTGCGCGAAATCGCAAAGATCCATACGGGTGATTTCCGGTTGACGGCCAATCAAAACCTTATCATTGCAGATGTGTCAAGCCAGAAAAGGAAACAGATCATAGAATTGCTTGAAACATACGGTTTAACGGATGGTGCGCATCATTCTGCGCTCCGACGCAGCTCGATTGCATGTGTGGCTCTTCCAACATGCGGGTTGGCAATGGCCGAAGCAGAGCGTTATTTGCCGGTTCTGCTTGATAAAATCGAGACCATCGTTGATGAAAACGGCCTGAGGAACGAAGAAATCACGATTCGCATGACCGGTTGTCCGAATGGATGTGCCCGGCATGCACTCGGGGAAATTGGTTTTATCGGTAAGGCACCTGGCAAATATAATATGTATCTCGGTGCTGCATTCGACGGAAGCCGATTAAGTAAAATGTATCGTGAAAACATCGGTGAAGAAGAGATATTAAAAGAGCTGCGTGTACTTCTTTCCCGTTATGCAAAAGAACGTCAGCAAGGAGAGCATTTCGGCGACTTTGTCATCAATGCTGGCATTGTCAAAGAAGTGACGGATGGAACGAATTTTCATGATTGATTAAAACAAACGAGAGACAGGAATAACTTCCTGTCTCTTTTGGTATTCAAAGGTTTTCCGGAGTGCCTAGAACACCGATATGTTGAATCATGACCATACACATCTATAGTCTATTTATTTGAGTTGCTGTTATTTTTATAGGATACTTCTGCTTCAATCTCAATGAGAAAGTCCTGCGAAACCAAGCTTTCAACGCCTACAGTTGAACGAGCTGTTTTCACTGGATTTTCTTTTGTATTAAAGAACAGAGCATAGGCATCGAACCAACCTTGATAGTCTGGTGCATCTCCTTTGTTCGGATCTGGCGCGACATACACACGCAGATAGGTTACATCAGCAAGGGAAAGTCCTTTTGTTTTCAGATCTGCTCCTAATTTCTCTAAAATCCCGATTGCCTGCTTTTCTGTATTGCCATATCTCTCATAAGTGGTTTTTCCATCCTTGTTTAAAAGAGGAGCTACTGTTCCGCTATACAATATCCGGTTATAACTTTGAGGTACAGCAACTGAACTGGAAATCTCAGAAGTTGGAGACCCAAAGAAGGTCACCTTATCTGATTTCAATTCATCTTGTTCGTTTTCTGCGGAAGCAAAAGAGAATCCTGCGATTAAACTTATACCTAATACTGAGGCAGCGATGATCGATTTCATAGGTGTTTTCATAAAGTCAGCTCCTTTTTATTTATGAAACATTAGTAGGCAAATAACTCTGTTTTATCCTGCTATAGAAGGGGCTTTACCTGAGATGTTCACCAGCAACCTTGTGGCTAATTTAATATATGATAGTAGTTTTTACGATCGAAGCAGAATTTCTAAATGGCCTATCGACAATTCATTCTGAGACCCCGGTTTGAATGATATTAACTTTGGTTTCTACATTAATGTCCATTTTCGGATAAATCTTTTTCCAATGTTCATAGGTCAGTTTTTTATTTTTGGCGTGATATTTTTCCTTAAGGCCAATCGGATCAAGGGATTTTTTCTGAAGATCTTTAATAAGTCGGTTTGCTTGCTTGGTTAAATCAGCTTCCATTTCCTTTTCAATTTTCTTTATCATCTTTCTATTGGTTAGGTTTTCACTGCGCATGGATTCCTTGATTTGTCCTTTAATTTTGATCTTAATCGTGATAGAGGGATTTTTCTCTGAGCTTGCTACCTCATAACTTGAACCGCTTCGGATACTTTCCACTACGATATCGCTTTCTTTCTTATCTTTTAATTTGAATTTGTATAATCCCCGCCTATGATGCTGAACTAATGTCTTGAAAATGAACATATCATCGGTTCGAACTTTCGTGACCATCTTATTTTCATGAAATAGGGCCACTCCAGAAACAGCAACTTCATTATTAATTAATTTAATTAAAGGAAGATACGAATCGCCGCCAGTTTCTAGAGCGTTTCCTAAAAAAAGATGGAGGTTAGTATCGGGTCCGTTCCCCGTTTCATTTTGTTGATTAATCAAATCCGATAAAAAGATTCCAATATTCACATTCGTATTTGGTGGTTTCGTATTTATGACATTCTTGACCTTTCCTTCAACGATGGCCAAAATGACCCTGTTTCCAAGTTGCGGCTCACGGTAGAGATAATCGGTCAGTTCTGTCATTCCGATTTCACGAACCATTTTCTCGCTGAATAAAATGATGCGTGTCTGTCCAAGCAATACCGGCTTATCCGCTTTTTTGGAAACGACAGCCTGAACATCACTCGTTGTCGTCGATGTTCCAGTTAAGATTTGATATTTACCCATCTTGTCCTGTTGGAAGATAGGGATGACGAACATTCCTTCGACATTATCATTTTTCAGTATATCGTAGCCAATGGCCTGGGACATATTGACTTCGTCAACCACCCTTGGCTCGGCACAGCTGCAAAGGAGGGGAAAAGCCAATATAACAAGAAATAATTTTCTCATAAACGTTTCCTCATTTTCTTTATATAGATGACGACCAAAAGAAGAGGCAAGTATAAAGCAACAAAGAGTGCGCCGTATGGATTGATGATTTTACGCAATATATATAATGAATCGACATCAAAAACAAAAATATTCGTAAGCAGGATAATAATCGACATCCCCCATAATGGATACTTTTGCTGAACATTGAATATGCGCTTGAAACCTCGGCTTGCTGCCCACAAGGGGATGGTCATGTTGGGTATGATGACGAGGGCCCACCAAGATACATCTATATATTCAAATCGCTGGATAAAGGGCAACTCGACAATGCTGGTCAATGACAGTGTCGGCCATATAGTCAGTTCCAATTGTTTTTGTGAATAAAAAACAATTGAAACTAAATAAACGAATACTGTTATTAAGGTTGTTGTTAAGGCCCCTCCATGAGCATATTTTTGTGAGGTTTTAGCATCTTTGATGAACGGATAAAACATAACGATCATTTCAAAACCAAGCATTGTTAATGAAGTACTTCTGGTTCCTTTCAATACATCCAATAGAGTGTGGTGGAAAACAGGAAGCAAATTGGTGAATTCAGAGTATTTCATGGCATAGAATAGGACAAATAAAAGCCAGTATGTCAAAATGACGCTTAAAAAGGCAATACCTGTAATTGTTCGAAATCCTCCCGTATGAATATAATAAATCAAAACCAGGAAGACCACTGAAAACGCCCAAGATGGTACCTCTTCAAACATCCATACATGTATGACATTTATATAGCTAATCATGACTGTCATCCCTAGGATCAAAAAGTAAAGAATGAATAATAGACTGAAGAAATTCCCGATCCATTTTCCGAATGCATGATTATTGGCCGAAATGATATCACCAGGGACGATACTGAAGATTTTATATATGACCCAAATCATTATATGAACGGTCAGGCCGGCTAGTAGTATCGAAATCCAGCCATCTGTTCCCGTTGTCTTCGCTAAAACTCTTTGAAAACTTAAAACACCTATTCCCGTTTGCATGGAATGCACTAAAAAAAATACATAAAACGGTGACACTTTATACTTTTCATTAACTCCAGCTTGGTTCATATAGGACCCTCATTTAAATCATTCATTAAAATCATTTTTTTTGATTCTTGCTTTTTTGGGCTGCTGTCTGGATATATCATCAGGACGTAAATTTATAGGCCGTGACTTGAAAAGATTAAAAGGAAGCCGAACAAAGCTGTCTTTCCAATCTTGCATGCGAAATGGGTAGATCGGTTCGAGGTACGGGTGTCCCATTGATGTTAATTTGATAAGGTGGGTCATCAAAAACACGGCTGCTATGGTAATGCCGAGCAGCCCCCAAATTTGGGCCCCGATTAAGAAGGGGAACCGCAGCAGCCGAATGGCATTACCCATTTTATAAATGGGAGTAACAAATGATGCCAAGGCTGAGAGAGCAACGATGATCAATAAGATATTACTGGTCAAACCAGCTACAACGGCTGCTTGACCGATAACGATACCGCCGACGATACCTAATGTCTGACCTACCTTTGTTGGCAGTCGGGCAGCAGCTTCCCTTAATAACTCAATGGAAATCTCTAGGAATAATGCTTCAATCAAAGGCTGAAAAGGTATTAAGTTCCTTGAAGTGACGATCGTTTCCAAAAGATCTTTAGGAATCAGTTCATAATGATAGGTCAGCACGGCTACATAAATGGGAGTGGCAAATATCGAAAAAGCGACCGCGAATATCCTTAATAAACGGAATGAAGATGCGGGAATCCATGGCATATTATAATCTTCCATCGTGATAAAGTATTCCAACAAAATGGTTGGAGTAATAAGTGCAGAAGACGACCTATCGATTAACAGGGCTACTTTACCTTCAGCCAATGCACTTGCGATGCGATCAGGCCTTTCCGTATTTAGAAAAAGGGGAAATAAGGTATTTGAATTATCATATAGCATTTGCGCGAGATAGGACCCGTCCAATATTTCATCAAACTCTACGTCATTGATCCTTTGTATAACATTATCAACATTTTCCTGATCAACGATCCCCTCTATCGATAAAACTGCCACTTTCGTTTTAGACAAGTATCCCACAGTCATTTCACTTACTTGCAAACCAGGGACAGGAAGTCTTTTTCTGACTAAATTCAGATTGATATCAAGATCCTCGACAAATGCTTCTTGAGCACTTATGATTCCAAATTCAAGTTCAGGTTTCTCAACTTGTCTGCCTTGTTGGGACGCAACATTGATTAATAGGCATTCATCAAGATTTCCATCTAAACGAAGTGCAATTTCGCCTCTCATGATTCTTTCTTCAATTACAACCTTGGTACTGGTGATCAGTGTATTTTCAATAGGAACGTTTTCTTTTATTTGCTCCAAATTTATCGTTTCCAGAGTAGGTATGACAGAAAGAACACTTTCATGAAGTACCTGTGCATCGATCAAAGAGCGATAAAAAGAAACCCAATAGCCTATGCCATTATATGTTCCTTGATGGTTTATGAAATCATTGGATGAAGATAGGGTATTGAATAGATCCCTTACTTCCGAAACCTTAATTAATTCATCATTTTTTTCGTTTGGTTGATTTGGCTTTTTTTTGAACGTTCTGCGGTTAAACAATGTTGTCACCTCTGCACTAAAGCTTATTATCCTAGCATTTGCAATTTAATTACAAATTAACCATTTTGGATGTTAATGTCGCTCGCTTCAGAAAGGAAAATCATTAAATAAATTGGTGTAAAAGCTGCCTCCATATCCTGTTCGCATAAAAAAATTGAAAATAGAGGAAACTGAAAAAATAAAAACCCATTTAACCAAAGGAGTTCACCATGAAAAGTAAACCCTTGCATATTAAATTGGATCAAAAACAGGAAAAATTGAAATCTGAATTGGATATGCAGGCTGATGTATTTTTTAAACAGATATTCATTCCCGGTTACGAAGTTTCGGGATTATTCGTATTTGTCAATGGAACGATGGATTACCGTGCATTCAATGATATAGTCCTGGATTTATCAGCTGCGCAAGTCGAAACAACGCACCCGGTTTCTATCGAGCAGCTGGTCATTTCCAAAATCTGTTCAGTCAGGGAACAGGATGTAGAAACATATGAAAAAGCCTTAGAGCATATTTTTGACGGGAAAACGCTTTTATTTATAGATGGAATGGTAGACGGTTATGTCTTGAATCTGGAAAAGGAAAAAACCCGTACACTGGGTGAACCTTCGACAGAGAGGGTTGTCCGGGGACCGAAGCTTGGTTTTATCGAAAGTCTTCAGGAAAACATTGGCTTGATAAGGCAATATTCAAACCATCCAAACCTAATCGTCAAACAACAGAAGTTCGGGACGATGGAAAAACGGGAAGTTGCGTTGATCTATTATGAAGGAAAAGCTAGCGATTCATTGTTAAAAGAAGTGAATAAACGGATAACTGAAGTGAAAGCTACTGATCTCCAAGACTCGGGGATGCTTGAGGAATTAATTGAAGATACAGCGTTAACCCCTTTCCCGCAAATCCAGAATACGGAGCGACCCGATAAAGTATTGGCTGCATTGCAGGAGGGCAGGGTGGTCATCATGGTTGACGGCTCGCCATTTGCGCTGATGGCACCTACGACGATAACGATGCTGCTACAGTCACCGGATGATTATTATGAAAGATGGGTCGCAGGATCATTTTTACGTGTACTTCGCTATTTATCTTTATTTGTTACCGTATTTCTTTCAGGGATTTATATCTCCTTGGTTTCGTTCAACCCTGGATTGCTTCCGTCAGAACTGGCGATGACGATCGCGGGTACAAGGGAGAACGTGCCATTTCCGCCGTTTGTTGAAGCTATCATCATGGAAGTAACGATTGAACTGCTTCGCGAAGCAGGTATTCGGCTCCCGTCGCCCATTGGGCAAACGGTTGGATTGGTTGGCGGAGTCATTATTGGACAAGCGGCAGTTCAAGCCAATATTGTAAGTTCCCTCATGGTCATAATCGTTTCGATCACGACGATTACCTCTTTTACGGTACCACAATATAGCTTTGGACTAGCGTTCAGGGCATTAAGGTTCGGGGCGATGATTTTTGCCGCCGTTTTAGGTTTATACGGAACCACATTATTCTTTATCATCGTTATCAGCCATTTGTCGAAATTGACCAGCTTCCAAGAACCTTATTTTCAACCAATGGATTTTATCGGTAAAAAGAGCTGGAAGGATGCGTTCCTGCGGTTACCGAAGCGGAAAAAGGGGAGGGATTCTTTTGAGCCAGTCCGACGGCAAAATTCTTAGTGGCGAATTGGCTGCGATCATTTCTTGCAGCATGTTAGGAATTGGAATGCTGACCCTTCCGAGGACGATAACGGAAAAAATCCAATCGAGCGATGGATGGATCGTCTTGATCTTAAATGGGATCGCTATTGCCCTTTTGATATGCTTATTTGTTGTACTGTTAAAAAAACATAAGGTAGCTAACTATTACACATACATGGAGGAGGCCTATGGAAAGTTGCTCTCCAAACTTATTGGATTGGTCGTGGTGGTGTACTTTATAGGCGTGGCCAGCTTTGAAGTTCTTGCGATGAGTGAAATGGTCCGGTTTTATTTGTTGGAGGAAACCCCGGTTGAAATCGTGATACTTTCCATGATTTTAGCGAGTGTGCATCTTTTGACAGGCAAAATAAAAGCCATAGCAAAGGCTTGTGTCTTCTTTCTTCCTTTGACAATAGTCATCGTCTTGCTCATTTATTTGTTCAGTCTCAGGGTAGTCGAGTTAAAAAACCTCCAGCCTGTTCTTGCGAAAGGACTTCTACCTGTCATGAAAGGAATGGGCTCTGGAACTTTGTCGTTTTTTGGAATTGAACTTTTCATCTTTTTGTTTGGCGTCGTGAAAAATCAAAACAAGATAAAAAGTGGCGTTTTAATCGGTTTTTTCATACCGCTGATTTTATATGTGATTACATATGTATTGGTAGTGGCTACACTGACTGTCCCGGAAGTCAAAGCAGTTACTTGGCCAACAATTTCTTTTATTCAGTCCTTTGAAGTAACAGGCATATTTTTAGAGCGTATGGAGCTATTTCTCTTAATCACTTGGATTCTTCAGTTTTTTTTAACACATGCGATTTACTATTACTTCGCAGCAGAAGGACTGACGAAAATTTTTAACAATTCATATACGACTAATCTCATTGTACTGGTTCCCGTCGTATTTTTTCTGGCCAAGGTTCCTAAAAATACAATCGAGATCTTTAAAATGAGTGATTTGCTTGGATATCTATTTCCGGTTATATTGATTGGCTTGCCAATTATTACATTCGTAATCGTTCAATTGAAAAGGAGTAGAAGAAGCGGATGAAAAGATTATGGTTGATCTTGCTTATTCCTTTGCTTACAGGCTGTTGGGACAGTGAAAATATTGAAGAGTTATCCCTTGTAGTTGGAGTGGGGATCGATAAAAGCAAAAAGAAAGACGAAATAATGTTAACACAGCAAATTCTGGTGCCTCCAGGAAATAGTGTTCAGGAGAATCAGGCTAAATTAAAATATAAAAATGTTTCTGTCAGTGCCAAAACGCTGCATGAAGCAATAAGGGATTCATTGCTCATTACCAATACGGTATTAACCAATCATCAGCGTATCATCCTTATTAATGAAGATGTATTAAGGAAATTCCCGATGGAAGCGATCATTAATCAGTCAATACGCGATAATAATACAAGGAGGAGCTGTCATGTTTATTTAACAAAGAGACCGACGAAAGAAATTTTGGGACGATCCGAAGATGGGGAGATCCCTTCGAATGTAATCTATGAATTGAAAGATAATGAGAACAGAACGAATAAGATACTTCCGCCTTTAACACTGGGCAAAGCATCCTCAAATTTGCAATCAGATGGAAGCTTTGCCATTCAGGCCGTTGATATTAGGGGTGGGAAATTAATTTTGGAGGGTGCAGGGGTGATCAACAATTCAAAGTTGGTCGGGGTCATGAATGATGAGGATATAGCTGCATTAAATTGGTTGAACGGAGAGGTAAAGGGCGGAATAATCGAAGCGGTCCAACACGGTGAGCCTTTAAGTGTTGAAATAATTAATAGGACAAGGAGGAAGATCACGACGGAATTGAAAGGTGATCATTTGACGATCAATATTGAGGTCGGGTACACAGCAAGACTTTCGGAAGATTGGTATGGTAAGGAAAACTCATTTAAGGAAGGCTATTTAAAAGATGTTGAGCGTGTCGCCGAGGATGAAGTGAAAAAGGATGTCGAGAAAATCATATACAAATTACAGCATGAATATAAAACAGGAGTAGCAGGATTGTATCGTTATGTGGAAAATCAGCATCCAAAGTTTTGGGAGAAAAATAAGCAGAAATGGGACGAAATTTTCAGTAAAGCTGACATTAATTATGAAGTGGATTTAAGGATCGTAGACTTCGGTTCAAAAGGAGGGATAAAGTGACTGTTCATATGAAAGAAAACCTTCCAAAAAGGAAGGTTTTTTTGTCAATGCTCTTAAGTTAATTAAGCAAAGAAAAGGTCCATTCAAGGAACAGCGAATGTTCTAGGCAGATCACTCACTTCATGTGCAACCCTGATGCCGGATTGAATGGCTCCTTCAATCCAAGCTGGTACGGTTGATGTATGCTCACCAGCGAAGTGGACCCTTCCTTCTGGGGTGGGGATATATGGAAACAAGTCCGTTTCCTGACCAGGTTTAAACATGGAGAAAGCGCCGTAGGCATACTGATTCAGTGTCCAGCTATAAGAAGCTCCTGATAAAAAATGATCATATACTTGTTTTCCATGGATCACTGCCAAATTTTTCAATGCGTGTTGTATTCGGTCTTTTTCCGGAAGTATATCCCATAATGTAGCGTCATCTTCCCATGTATAACTTGCTAAGATGAGACCGGATTCACGCTGGTTGCTCGTTTGACTGGGGTAATAAGAGAACCTAATAGGTAAATCGGTCGTTAATTTACCGCCGAAGATTCCTTCCTTTTCCCAAAACCTATGCGTGAACTGAAGTCCAATTTTTGTGGATGCGGCATAATGAAGTTCCCTTATTGCCTTCCACTTATTATGGGAAAAGGAATTCCGGGGTTCAATATCTATAAATTGCAGTAATTGAAGAGGAATCGTCACGATCGCAAGGTCACCGGTAACCGTTAAGGGGTTTTGGCTTTGGGTATGTTTGGAATGGATGGTGACTTGATTATCATGTTGGATGATTTTTGTCACTTCATATCTGAAGTTTAAATTATCCCTCAATTCCGGTAGAAAAGCATATGGAAGCCGGTCGTTTCCTCCGTCGATTGAAAAAAACTTTACATCTGGATTAAAGAGCGGCATAAGCTCCCGAAGTATGGCCGGAAAAGAAAGTTCAGGGAATCCTTCTAAACCCATCAGGACTTTTATGCTTTCAATCGCCCCTGTTGATAGACTGATTCCGACTGGATTGTACTGCAAAAAGAAGCTCATGGAGTATTTATCAAACTCTTTAATGACTATTTCCCAATTTCTACGTGGGTTTTGAATGATGAAGTCAGTCACAGGCTTAATTGCCATGTTGAGTAATTCTTCAGCTGTTTTACCTCTTTCATGGGGAGCTACAGGGTACCTCAGTATATCCGGGTTCCTTTGATATATGGCAGCGGTCGTCTTGATTCCATTGGCATAAATGGGATCATTAGGAGTCGCATTCACAAAAGTGTTGACACGTAAACCATACTTCTTGATGTATTCAGCAACTAGGTAATGATAATTCGGAATGCGCATGGCACCGGCTTCAAGGTAGGAACCTTCTGAAAATGGCTCCCGTATGGTCAAAACACGCCCTCCAACCCTCCCGGTTGCTTCCAATATCGTTACATCGTGCCCCGCTTGTTTTAAAAGGGATGCTGCAACCAACCCAGACATTCCGGCACCAAGGATAATGATTTTTTTGGGGATTGGGGAAGGCCCCAGGCCATTTCTGATAACAGCCAGCATTTGATCGGGTGATAGCGGATCTTTGGAAAAGGACAAAGTGTTTTTCTCCTCTCTTGTAACACTTTCTATATGGGATTTAAGCTATCTTATTCCGATTGGGTCACCATTTATGAAGAATCTTCAATAATTTGTCATCCAAGTGCTTAGTGAAATTTTTTTAAGCGTATTGATGAAATCCACGTGATATATATTAGAAATAACCTCGATAGAATATCTAATAAACAATCAACCAAAAACATCATTAAGTAAAATGCTGACCTTCTGTAAAACCTATGAAAACTTAGTTTGTGGAATATTATTAAATATTTTCCTTTCCAGAGGAGATACTACCAAGAGACAAAGGTTAGAAAGGAAGACAGTATGGATCATATACAAATGGCCCGTGCGATGTTCGGGACGAATATGGCTGTACATATCATATTTGCAACGATCGGCGTCGGGTTGCCGATGATGATGTTGGCAGCGGAATTGATGTATCAAAGGACAAAGGATTTACAGTATGTCGTCATGGCTAAACGCTGGACGAAAACATTAGGAGTTTTACTTGGGGTCGGCATTCCGACTGGTACGATTGCTGGTGTGCAGCTGTCACTATTATGGCCTGGGTTCATGGAAGTGATTGGACGTGTCATGGCGCTTCCATTCCAGATCGAGATTTATGCATTCATGGTTGAAGCGCTGTTCATGTCAATCTACGTGTATGCAGCTGAAAAAATCAAGCCATGGGCCCGAATCGTCAGTTTATTCTTTGTTGCATTCGGAGCATTGGCTTCGGCTGTTTTGATTTCTAATGTCCATGCTTTTGAAGGTACACCTGCTGGGTTCCGGTTTGAAAATGGGGAAATCGTCGATGTCGATCCTTGGGCGGCATTTTTCAACCCAAGTTTCTTGGTGACGGCGGGACATACAGCCTTGACTGCTTATACTACAGGCGCTTTTGTCGTAGCGTCCGTTGCAGCCTATAAGATGCTGAAAAATAAATATGGCACTGCTGAATTTAATTTTCACCAAAAAGCACTGAGGCTTAGTCTTGTCTTGGGTTTGGTTTTTTCTTTTTTGACGGCATTGAACGGTCATGCGACTACACAGCATTTATATAGGGAACAGCCGGAAAAACTGGCGGCGGCAGAAGGGTTGTTTGAAACACAGGACCATGCCGGACTTACCTTGTTCGGTTATACCGATAGGGAAGCCCAGGAGGTGAAGTATGGGATTGAATTCCCATGGTTATTAAGCTTTCTATCTGGTAATAGCTTCGATACGGTCGTGACCGGTTTAAACGATTTTCCGGAAGAGTATTGGCCTCCGCTTTATGTCCATATCTTATTCAACGCAATGGTCATCATTGGTTCAGGCTTAATCGCGTTGGCACTGTTTGCATTGGTATGGAATAAATGGCTGAAAAAGGAGACATATCCGAAATGGATTCTTTGGCTGTTTGTTGCGTCAGGGCCGCTTTCGGTGATTTCAATTGAATGCGGTTGGATTTTTGCCTGTACAGGCAGACAGCCATGGACGATATACAGGATGCTGACCACGGAGGATTCAGTCACTTCGTACGAAAACCTTGGGTTTTTATTCACGATGTTCATTATTGTATATATCATTTTATGCGTTTCTGTCGTGTTTACACTTTTGTATTATTTCAAACGTCATTCCGTAATGGATGATATATATAAGGCCGAACAGAAAGATGTAAGGCTTTTCGATTCGAATTCATAAAAGGGGGGAAGGCGAATGAGTGATGCTCTTCTTGCAATAACACTGGTCTGGGGCTTTATTTTTCTTTATGCCATCATGGCCTCTATGGATTTCGGCGCTGGCTTCTGGGCAATGACTTACATTAAAAAGGAAGAAACGAATGCCACCAAGATCGCAAATAGCTATTTATCACCAACTTGGGAAGTGACCAATACTTTTGTCGTTGGTCTTGTCATTGCGATTTACAGTTTATTTCCAGGTGCGGTTTTCCCGATAGGGGTAGCCTTGATCGTTCCCGCGAGCCTGATACTTGTCCTGCTATGTATTAGGAGTGCTTTCTTGGTTTTCTCTCATAGCGTAGACAAATATGAAAAAGCGTTAACGTATATTTCAGGGTTGACGGGATTGATCATACCTGGGCTATTAATCAGCGTATTGCCAATCACCCATCTTGGATTTGTAGAAGGCGCGAGAGGAAATGAAGAATTGAATCTATTTAAACTTTTCACGAGTCCGAATGAGTATGCATTTGTGGGGTTCGGAATTATGAGCACGCTTTTTTTATCATCTTTGCTCCTGTCCGATTACTCAAAGCAGGCTGATGAAATGAAAGCATACAAAATATATCGCAGGGATGCGATGATAACGGGACCGCTTATGTTGGTCATGGCTTTGTTGGTTATGCTCACGTTAAGAAACGAAGCGAATTGGATCTACCAAGGAATGATGAAAAATTCTGGATTGTTATTCGTCTCGCTCATTTTTTTCATCATTAGCGGGATAGCACTGTACTTACCCTATTTTTCCAAGCGGGAGGTTAAAGGGATGCCCCGCCTCGCTGTAATAGCGATCATCATACAGTATTTAATTGGCAGTTATGTTTATGGTATCGCACATTTACCTTATATCATATATCCAAATGTCACAATTCTTTCAGGATTTACCGATCCAACCTCATTCCGGGCCGTGTTTGCCACATATATCGTGGGCTTTGCGATATTAGTGCCAGGGTTCTATTATTTCTGGTCCATCTTCATGAAAGATCAGCGTCGAAAGTTCAAGCGGCGACAAATGTCAAATTAGTTCATCTTTGAAAAGAGAGGTTATCACTATGAAAAAGTTAGATCTGCTAAAATATGCGGTTTTAGTCATCTCACTATTTTTGAGCTATCAAGCGGTGGAAGCGCATGATAAAAATTTTCAGGTAGATGGCACATATATATCAACAAAAAGAGATGTAACAGGTGACCAGAAAATAGACATCATCCAGGTTCAGGGACTGCCATTTGAGGAAGGAAGCAAATTTCTGAAGAAAATTGAGTTAAGTGTGGAAAACAATCGCCGTACAATCAACGTCCCGCTTGAAGCTGGGTATAATCCAGATCTAAAGGTTGCCGACTTGAATAATGATGGAGTCCAGGATGTATTGGTCACGGTTTTGATGGAAGGTAGGGAACGGTTGATATCCAGTTACGCCTATACGTTCAAGGATGGAAAAGTGAAGGAACTGGAAGTGCCGCCATCCGTCCCCGTAATCGCACAATTTCTTGACGGATACAAAGCGGAAATCATCATCGAAGGTCAAAAGCCTGTGGTGATAGATGTCAGTTCCAGAAAACAAGCGTATGATGAATTGGGCATTTATCGAAATGGAAAACTAAATGAACCGACAGAGCTTTTGGTTGATCCATACTCCTCATTGGACCCCAAGACCGTTTTTGGAAAAGGAAAATCACTTATGGGAGTCCAAAACGTAAAAGGGTCCGATGAACCTGTTCCGATTTTGAAGATCAAATCAATATGGAAGTATGACAATGGATGGCAGCTTGTAAAAGCCCAGGTTAAACCGGTCAATGGTAGTGAATGACATGGTATCGACTGCTTCTTAAATAAACTAGGTTGACAGCTCTTGGTTTTGAGGGCTGTTTTTTTGTTGATAATTAAAAATTGACAATTTTTAAATATTTGGTAAAATCTAAATAAATCCAGTTAACTACATAACCACATCTCTTTATGTTGTTAAATGTAAGCGGATACAAGAAGGGGGTGCAGTCTTACGGAGTTAAAAGAAAAAATAATTGAAACATCGTTGACGCTCTTTGATCAGCATGGTTTTCATGGTGTCTCCGTTAACGAAATCGTTAAGGCTTGCGGAACTAGCAAGGGTGGTTTTTATCACCATTTCTCTTCCAAAGATGAACTTTTATTTGTCATCCATGATTACTTTATTTCATATGTTTTAACAAAAGCACAGGAAGCCATCTCAGAAAGTACCCATCCAACAGAAAAAATGCAAAAGATCATTCAATCATTTGTTAAAGTTTTTGACCTCTATAAACCACACATCTCAGTTTTCTATCAAGAAAGCATTTACTTAAAACCGCCCTATGTTGAAGCAATCAAAAAAAAGCGTCAAATGTATAAAGAAATCATTTTTTCCGTTATCAAAGAAGGTATTGACAAGGGAGTTTTCCGCAGCGAATTACCAGTGGAAATTACCGGAATGTCAATTCTGGGCATGGTGAACTGGTCCTACAAATGGTACAAAAGGGACGGTGGAAAAACGATTGATGAAATCGGTGATATTTACGTAGATTTAATTCTGAATGCCCTATTGATAGATATACAAAAAGAAGCGGAAATCACCCAGCCATTTTTACTGAAGAACCAAGTTGTTGTGGATTAAACAATAAACTTGATTTGCACAGACCAACTAGTCGGTCTCAATAGAAAGGGGAATGAATAAATGGATTTTTCACTTACAAAAGAACAGCAGATGATTAAGGAAATGGTTAGGGAATTTGCCGAAAAGGAAATTAAACCCATTGCGATAGAGTTGGATGCAAAGTCCATGTTTGCGGAGGATGTATTCAAAAAAATGGGGAAACTCGGGTTGCTTGGAATTCCGTTTCCTGAAGAATATGGCGGTTCGGGCGGAGATACGATTTCGTATGCCATTGCAGTTGAAGAGGTTGGGAAGGCATGCGGGGGAACCGGCTTAAGTTATGCAGCAGCCGTTTCGCTCGGGGCAAGTCCAATTTACTATTTTGGAACCGAAGAACAGAAGCAAAAATACCTGGTTCCAATCACGACCGGTGAAACCCTGGCAGCTTTCGGGTTAACAGAGCCTAATGCGGGTTCCGATGCTGGCGGTACAAGAACGACTGCCGTGTTGGAGGGTGATGAATATGTGATTAATGGCGAGAAAACATGGATAACAAATGCCAGCTATTCAAGAACGGTTACCGTCACGGCTGTATCGGGCAAAGATTCCAAGGGCAAAAATATCATCTCGGCATTCATCGTGCCAACCGATACCCAAGGGCTAACGATCAATAGCAATTATGAAAAAATGGGAGTTCGAGCTTCCAATACTTGTGAAATCATTCTGGATAATGTCCGGGTGCCAAAGGAAAACTTATTGGGAGATCCAGACAAAGGGTTCAAACAATTCTTATTCACGCTTGATGGAGGAAGGATTTCCATTGCAGCTTTGGCCGTCGGTATCGCTCAGGCTGCCTTTGATAGAGCTTTAGCTTTTTCAAAAGAGCGCATTCAATTCGGTAAAACCATATCAAATTTCCAGGCCATTCAATTCAAGCTTGCAGATATGGCGATGGAAATTGAATTGGCGAGGAATATGGTATATAAGGCTGCATGGTTAAAAGACAATAAAAAGCCTTTTGCAAAGGAAGCGGCATACGCCAAGCTTTTTGCAAGTGAGACCGCGTTCCGGTCCAGCAATCAAGCGATTCAAATACACGGCGGCTCTGGTTACATGCGCGAATATGAGGTGGAACGCTATTTAAGAGATGCTAAGTTATTGGAGATTGGTGAAGGTACATCCGAAATTCAAAGACTCGTTATCGCCAGGCAATTAGGCTGTTAATCTTTACGGAACGTAAAATGAACAATGATGCTTGCGTTCATTTTGGTGAAA
This sequence comes from Peribacillus frigoritolerans, assembly GCF_040250305.1. Taxonomy (NCBI): domain Bacteria; kingdom Bacillati; phylum Bacillota; class Bacilli; order Caryophanales; family Bacillaceae; genus Peribacillus; species Peribacillus frigoritolerans. The sequence goes on from NZ_CP158190.1 coordinate 2,518,401, forward strand.
AGCAGATATCTATACAGCAAAAAGCGTTCAATCTTACTTTTATTTGATTAGGAGGAGTTTGATGTCTGATTTGCTAGATGTTACTATCGGAAAACTGCTTGAAAGGACAGCTGAACAATATGGTGATAATGAAGCGGTTGTGTACCATGAACTAGGCCTGCGCCATTCTTATCGCGAATTTGAAAAGATTTGCCGAAAGGTGGCCAGGGGGTTCATGTCACTAGATATTAAAAAAGGGGAACATATCGCCATTTGGGCATCCAATAAACCGGAATGGCTTATATCCCAATTTTCGACCGCGAAAATGGGCGGTGTGCTGGTAACGGTCAATACTAATTACCGCACAAGTGAACTGGAATACCTGCTCAAGCAATCCGATTCGACGACGATCATCCTGATGGAACAATATAAGGATCATTCATATATAGATACGCTGTACGAAATCGTTCCTGAATTGAAAAATGCAGAACCAGGAAAATTACAATCTGAGAAACTGCCAAAATTGAAAAATATCATCGTTTTAGGTGAAAAGCGTTATCCCGGAACGTTTTCGTGGGATGAAGTCATTAGCGGGAGCGAATCCGTTTCGGAGGAATCGCTGGACATGAGAATGGAGGAATTGGCTCCCGGTGATGTGATTAATATGCAATATACATCAGGGACGACAGGATTTCCAAAAGGAGTGATGCTGACTCATTCCAACTTGGTCAATAACGGATTGAATGTCGCGGAGTGTATGAAGCTTACCGAAGCTGACCGGCTTTGCATCCCGGTTCCGTTTTTTCATTGTTTCGGCTGTTCCCTTGGCACGATGGCCTCTGTTTCTGTTGGGGCAACAATGGTGCCGATCGTGGAATTTAATCCACGAGTTGTCCTTCAGACAGTTGAAGCCGAAAAATGTACGGGGCTTCATGGTGTACCGACGATGTTCATTGCTGAACTTAATCTCGATGACTTTGACCAGTATGATTTAAGTTCGTTACGGACTGGTATCATGGCAGGATCCACTTGTCCGATCGAAGTCATGAAAAGCGTGGTGAATAAGATGGGCATCTCGGAAATTACGATTACTTATGGTCAAACGGAATCTTCTCCAGGAATTACGATGACAAGAACGGACGATCCGATCGAACTTCGTGTTTCCTCAGTGGGAAGGGCTTTGCCGAAAGTGGAAGTGAAAATTGTCGATCCAGCTAGTGGGGAAGAAGTCCAGCGGGGCAAACAGGGTGAACTCTGTTCGAGGGGATACCATGTAATGAAGGGATATTATAATAACCCGGAAGCCACTGAGCAGGCGATTGACCGGGAAGGCTGGCTTCATACGGGAGATTTGGCGGTGATGGATGAAAGGGGTTATTGCAAGATTACAGGCCGGCTGAAAGATATGATCATTCGCGGAGGGGAAAATATTTACCCACGTGAGATTGAAGAATTCATCTATCAACATCCTGCAATTGTCGATGTCCAGGTACTCGGCGTTCCAGATCAGAAGTACGGCGAAGAGGTAGCGGCATGGATCATTTTGAAAGCAGGAGAAACCCTTACGGAGAAAGAATTGATAGAGTATTGCAAAGGGAAAATATCTTTTCATAAAATTCCCCGGTACATTCAATTTACCGATGCTTATCCAATGACAGCATCCGGAAAAATCCAAAAGTATAAGCTTCGGCAACAAACTCTTGACCTACTATCGGAAGGCACTAAATAAGGAGGATATCGAATGATTCGAAAAATTCTTATCGCAAACAGGGGAGAAATAGCATCACGCATTATTCGTACATGCAGGAAGCTGGGGATACATACTGTCGCTGTCCATTCGGAAGCTGATTCGGATTCGCCATTTGTGGGATTGGCGGATGAGGCATATTTACTGGGTGGCCCGAGAGTACAGGAAAGCTATTTAAACGTCAATAAGATTTTGGAAATAGCTAAGGAAACCGGAGTGGAGGCCATTCATCCTGGATATGGATTTCTTAGTGAAAATGCAGATTTCGCACGTTCATGCGAAGAAGCCGGCTTGATATTCATTGGTCCCAAACCAGAGATCATCCAGCAGATGGGCAATAAAGTCGAGGCGAGGAAAAAGATGGAGCAAGCGGGACTTCCATTGGTGCCTGGATTTTCACGTCCGTTAATTGATAGTGCGGAAGCGGCAGCCGTTGCCGAAAAAATTGGCTACCCAGTCATGTTAAAAGCAGCAGCAGGCGGCGGGGGAATCGGCATGCAGGCGGTTGCTAATGAAGATGAACTGACCAAAGCCTTCGAGGGGAATCAAAAACGTGCCCAATTGTTTTTTGGCAATGGAGATATGTTCATAGAAAAATTGATTGAGAAGCCTCGTCATATCGAAATTCAGGTATTGGCGGATTCCTTTGGGAATGCTGTTTACTTATGGGAAAGGGAATGCTCCGTTCAAAGGCGCCACCAGAAGGTCGTGGAAGAGGCTCCCTCTTCTTTCCTTGACGAAGAAACAAGAAACAGGATGGGAATGGCTGCAGTGAAGGCAGTAAAATCCATCGGTTATAGCAATGCGGGCACCCTCGAATTTTTAGTTGATGCAAATAAAAATTTTTATTTCCTGGAAATGAATACACGCCTTCAGGTGGAGCATCCTGTCACCGAAGAAATTACGGGGCTGGATTTGGTTGAACAGCAAATTAATATTGCATCTGGCAACAAATTGGAATTTACGCAAAGTGAGATTAAACAGGATGGACACTCCATTGAAGTGCGCATATATGCTGAAGATCCGAAAACCTTTTATCCAGCACCAGGAAAAATCACAAGCATGGAACTTCCGGAAGGTGAAGGGATCCGTCATGAATTGGCTGTTCATGGAACTTCGGTCGTATCCCACTTTTATGATCCGATGATCGCCAAATTGGTGGTGAGCGGCGATTCAAGGGATAAAGCGATCGAGAGATTAAGAGAAGCGCTCGCAAACTATAAAATAGAAGGAATTAAAACAAACCTTCCTTTGCTGATGGAAATCATTTCTCATGAAGCTTTTTCCCAAGGAGATACGACTACGGATTTCATTGCAAAATATATAAAAAAATTGACTGTATAACGCATATCTTAAAACATAATGATCAGGAGGAATGTAAGATGGCAGAATTAAAGGCAAGCATGGCAGGAAGCGTTTGGAAAATCGTGGCGAACGAGGGGCAAAGTGTAACCGATGGACAGGATATCATTATCTTGGAATCTATGAAAATGGAAATCCCCATTGCAGCCGAGGAAGCTGGCACCATTAAAGAACTTAAAGTGAATGAGGGGGATTTCGTAAATGAGGGCGACGTTTTGGCCGTCATTGAATAAAGGGACGGAGGGGTAAGATGAATTGGCCTGAAAAAGTGACAATTAAGGAAGTGGGTCCGCGCGACGGGCTGCAAAATGAAAAGGTCATGATACCTGCACAAAGCAAAATGGATTGGATCGATCAGCTCTCTGATACAGGATTATCTTATATAGAGGTGACTTCTTTCGTCCATCCAAAGTGGATTCCCCAATTGAGTGATGCCGCCCTGGTGGCTAAGGGAATAAAGCGCAATCCCGGTATCACTTATGCGGCCCTTGTACCCAATCAAAGAGGACTGGAGTCGGCCCTTGAAGCCAATATCGATGAAATTTCCGTGTTCATGTCATCCAGTGAAACGCATAATCTTAAAAATATCAATAAGTCGATTTCCGATACCTTTCCAATAATGAAGGATGTCATCGGGACAGCAGCTAACAGCGGGAAAACGGTTAGGGGCTATATTTCAACCGTTTTCGGCTGTCCTTATGAAGGGGAGGTTTCGATCGAACAGGTTTTCCGTGTTTGTGATCAACTTTTTGACTATGGAATCAATGAAGTCTCACTGGGTGATACCATTGGGGTCGCTTCTCCAAGACAGGTTGCACTGTTCCTTGAACAGGCTGTAAAAAGATATGATATAAGCCGGATTGCCCTCCATTTTCATGATACAAGGGGAATGGCACTCGCAAATGTTCTTGAATCACTTAATTATGGTGTGGACACTTTCGACTCTTCGCTCGGAGGTTTAGGAGGATGCCCGTATGCACCAGGTGCGAGCGGAAACGTGGCAACGGATGACCTGATTCATATGCTACATAAAATGGGAATTCACACGGGAATCAATCCAGAAAAACTAATGAAGGCTGCGGCCATGATGCAAAGCTTTTTGGAAAAACCATTGCCAAGCCATCAGATGGCTGTTTATAACGCACAATAAGAGAAATTGAGGTGAATTTATGACTTCATTAGTTGAAATCAGTCATGAAGAAAAGGGAATTGCCCTCGTGACTTTGAATCGGCCGGATGCTGCTAATGCCTTATCCACGGAATTGCTTCATTGCTTGGTTGAAGTGCTCGAGGAATTGAAAAGTGATTCCAATTTACGAACAGTCATTATAACTGGGTCAGGTGAAAAGGCGTTTTGTGCAGGTGCGGACCTTAAGGAACGAGCAGGTATGAATGAGGATAAAGTCAGGGAGACAGTCAAGTTGATTGGAGATACGATTACGGCTGTGGAAAACCTTCCAGTTCCGGTCATCGCCGCGATTAACGGTTCGGCTTTTGGCGGAGGGCTGGAGTTGGCACTCGCTTGTGACATACGAATCGCATCTGAAACGGCGAAGGTGGGACTGACAGAAACATCGTTAGGCATCATCCCAGGCGCCGGCGGTACACAGCGACTGCCGCGTATAGTCGGAATGCCGACAGCGAAAGAACTGATTTATACGGCTAGGAGATTGGATGCAAAAACGGCAAATGCCTTGAAAATCATCAGTCATGTATATTCACCCCAACATTTACTTGAGGAAGCGAAAAAATTGGCTAAGGAAATTGCAGTCAATGCCCCATTGGCACTCCGGGCTGCAAAAGCGGCGATCAATCAAGGGGCTGAGACTGATTTGAAATCAGGATTGCAAATTGAAAAAGACTGCTATCAGACAACTTTAAAAACCCGTGACCGACTGGAGGGTCTGTCAGCATTCAAGGAAAAGCGCAAACCCGTATTTAAGGGTCAATGATTTCAATTGAAGGAGGAACAGGGATGGTAACGACGGATAAACTAACCGAAACGGTTGAGACGATTAAAAAAGGCGGTTTAGAAAAATATCATCAAAAAAACGCTGAAAAAGGAAAGCTTTTCGTACGTGAACGGCTCGAGCTGCTTTTCGATGAAGGGGTTGAAATAGAGGACGCTTTCTTTGCTAATTGTGCCAGTGATGGTCTGCCTGCCGATGGTGTGGTTACAGGCATAGGGAAAATCAATGGTCAGAGGGTCTGTGTCATGGCCAATGATTCGACTGTAAAAGCTGGTTCTTGGGGAGCAAGAACCGTCGAGAAAATCATTCGCATTCAGGAAACAGCTGAAAAGTTACAGCTGCCCCTTCTTTATTTAGTCGATTCTGCCGGGGCACGAATTACAGATCAAGTAGAAATGTTTCCGGGACGCCGCGGAGCAGGACGCATCTTTTACAACCAAGTGAAGTTATCAGGAAAAGTCCCGCAAATTTGTCTATTGTTCGGTCCGTCTGCCGCCGGCGGGGCATATATTCCTGCTTTTTGTGATATCGTCGTAATGGTTGATGGCAATGCATCCATGTATTTAGGTTCACCGAGAATGGCAGAAATGGTCATTGGCGAAAAGGTGAGTGAAGAGGAAATGGGCGGGGCGAAAATGCATTGTTCCGTTTCAGGATGCGGGGATGTGCTTGTCAAGTCAGAAGAAGAATCGATTGCGTTTGCGCGCAGGTACTTAAGCTATTTTCCAGGAAATTATCAAGAAAGGCCGAAAAGCGTAAAACCTGAGCTGCCTGCGGATTTTGAAAAAACGTTGGAAGAACTGATTCCTAAAAATCAGAATGCAGCCTTCAATATGTATGACCTGATCGATAGGATTATAGACAGGCAATCGTTTTGTGAAATCAAGAAGCTATTTGCCCCTGAATTAATCACTGGGCTTGCAAGGCTAAATGGACAAACGATAGGGATAATAGCCAATCAGCCGCGTGTCAAGGGCGGCGTCCTGTTCCATGATTCAGCTGATAAGGCAGCCAAGTTCATCAATTTATGTGATGCTTTCCATATACCGTTGTTGTTCCTGGTGGATATTCCAGGATTCATGATTGGGACGAAGGTCGAACGGGCAGGGATCATTCGCCATGGTGCGAAAATGATTTCGGCCATGAGTGAAGCCACGGTTCCCAAGATTTCTGTCATTGTCCGTAAGGCTTATGGTGCTGGACTATACGCGATGGCCGGTCCAGCTTTTGAACCGGACTGCGTTTTAGCTTTACCGACGGCATTGATAGCGGTCATGGGGGCAGAAGCTGCGGTCAATGCAGTCTATGCCAATAAAATCAATGCAATGGAACCAGAAGAGCGTCCTAAATTCATCGAACAGAAGCGCAATGAGTATAATGAAGACATCGATATTTACCGCTTAGCCTCCGAGATGATTGTTGATGGCATCATTCAGCCAAATGACCTGCGTGATGAATTGAGCGCCCGCTTTGAAGCGTATAGCAGTAAGCAATTGACATTTACCGATCGTAAACATGGGGTCTATCCCGTTTAAAGAATTCAATAAACAAGCCCGGTCATCATGACCGGGCTTGTTTTCATGTAATAAAATAAATGATTATTTAAATAATTAGAAAATTTTTCTGATTTAGAGTTGCTAAATCACACAAGGAAGAGTACTATAATTAGTAATTAATGATTTACTAATTACTTGAATTCCAAACTTAGTGAAAGAAAGTGAGAGTTGCCATGGCTCAGCACGAAAAAAAGAAATATATTACACCAGATGGATACACCGCAGATATTGCGATCTTTACTATTACAACAAAGAAAACGGCAGAGAAAGCCCCGCCTGAAATGTTTTTGAAGCTATTATTAATCAAACGCGCCACAAAAGATAAGGAAGGAAGCCCCAATGTTGAAGGAGATAAATGGGCTTTACCTGGAGGCTTTGTCAATGCTGGCGAGACTGCCTATGAAGCAGCCAAACGAGAATTGAAAGAAGAAACGGGCGTAGCTGGATTCCATGTCAAGCATTTCGGGGTTTATGACCGGCCAGGACGAGATTCCAGGGGCTGGATCATTTCCAATGCTTTTTATGCCATTGTCCAGGAAGAGTTTCTTCATCAAAGGAAAGCGAATGACGACGCAGCCGAGGTTGAATTGTTCACAATTCAGGAAGCTTTACAATTAGATCTTGCATTCGATCATTATACAATTATTAACGATGCGATGAATTTAATGAAAAAAGAAATGGTGCAAACGACGATAGCCCAAAAATTCCTGCCGGATGAATTTACACTTTCTGAGCTGCAACGGGTTTTGCTGACAGCCAGAGATGATGCAAAAATCAGTGCAGACTCACTTTTTTATGCAAAAGCCCCGAAGCTCCCGTTTTTGGAGAAAGTCTTGGATGAAAAAGGAATGCAGAAGAAAACGAAACGGAATTCGTATCGGCCTTCCCAGCTTTACCGATTTAATGCAGAGGTTGTCATGGACTCTATTTACTATTGAGGGGGAATTGGTGATATGGGGAAAAAGGCATTGATCAATATAGATTATACGTATGACTTCGTGGCGGATAGGGGTTCATTGACCTGCGGGAAGCCAGGTCAGGATATCGAGAAGGAATTAGTCAATATAACCAGGGATTTTATCAAACACGGCGAATATACAGTATTCGCGATTGATTTACATGAAGAAGGAGACCGCTTACATCCCGAATCGAATTTGTTTCCACCGCATAATATTAGCGGTACAATGGGTAGAGACCTATACGGGGCGTTAAAAGAGGAATATGAAACTAATAAAAATCAAAAGAATGTTCATTATATAGATAAAACACGTTATTCGGCCTTTGCAGGAACGGACCTTGATATCCGCCTGCGGGAACGTCACATCACCGATGTATATTTAGTCGGGGTTTGTACAGATATCTGTATTTTGCATACGGCAATCGACGCTTATAATCTAGGCTATAATATCTTTGTATATGAAAATGCAGTGGCCTCGTTCAATGATGCCGGTCACCATTGGGCGCTTGGACATTTTAAAGGATCTCTTGGAGCAACCATTCTATAATATCCATTCAAGCAACAGAATAGAAGGGAAGCGAATGCTTCTCTTTTGGGAGGAACTATCCATGGAAAAAAAGTACAACGACGACAGTTACGCATTACACACTGACCTTTACCAAATCAATATGGCCCAAACTTATTGGCAGGACAAAACACATAACCGAAAGGCAGTTTTCGAGATATTTTTCAGAAAGCTTCCATTTAATAGCGGATATGCGATTTTTGCGGGACTTGAAAAAATTGTCCATTACCTTCAAAACTTTTCCTTCTCGGAAAGTGATATCGACTATTTAAAAAATGATCTGCACTATGATGAAGAATTTTTGAATTATTTGAAGAACATTCGTTTCACGGGAGCGATTCGCTGCATGAAAGAGGGAGAGCTCGTTTTCGGCAATGAACCGATATTACGGGTGGAGGCACCGCTTGGTGAGGCTCAACTCATTGAAACTGCGTTGCTTAACATTGTGAACTATCACACACTCGTGGCAACAAAAGCCTCACGCATCAAACAGGTCATCGGTGAAGAATCTGCCCTTGAATTCGGTTCAAGGCGGGCGCAAGAAATGGATGCTGCAATTTGGGGAGCGAGAGCGGCCTATATTGCTGGCTTTGATTCCACTAGTAATGTACGTGCTGGAAAGCTGTTCGGCATTCCGGTTTCAGGGACGCATGCACATTCCATGATCCAAGCTTATAAAGATGAATATACAGCTTTTCATAAATACGCTGTTTCCCATAAAGACTGTGTATTCTTGGTTGATACTTATGATACATTGCGTTCTGGCATCCCGAATGCAATCCGTGTTGCCAAGGAATTGGGCGATAAAATCAATTTCATTGGCGTCCGTCTTGACAGCGGTGACTTAGCTTACTTATCAAAAGAAGCACGGCGTATGCTTGATGCTGCAGGGTTCCATGATGCGAAGATTGTCGCTTCAAATGATCTGGATGAATATACGATCATCAATTTGAAACAACAAGGAGCAAGAATTGACATTTGGGGCATCGGAACCAAATTGATTACGGCTTATGACCAGCCAGCGCTCGGTGCCGTTTATAAAATGGTTTCAATAGAGGGCGAAGATGGGAATATGAGAGATACCATCAAAATTTCTTCTAACCCTGAAAAGGTTACGACACCTGGTTTAAAACGAGTATACCGAATCATCAATAAAGTGAATCATCATGCTGAAGGTGATTACTTGGCGATGGAATATGAGAAGCCGCAGGAACAGGAAAAATTAAAAATGTTTCATCCTGTCCATACCTTCCTAAGTAAATTCGTCACGGATTTCGATGCGGTTGATCTGCATGTGGATATTTTCAAGGATGGAAGTTTGATTTATGAATTGCCGACCATAGATGAAATCAAGGCCTTCACGCACAAAAATCTCCAAGTATTATGGCCGGAGTACCTTCGTGCACTGAATCCTGAAGAATACCCGGTAGATCTAAGCCAGGATTGTTGGGATAATAAAATGAGGAATATAGATGAAGTTAAAGCAAATGTAGAAAGAATGCTAACGAAATGACCAATCTATTTTATTAGAAAGCGGGGCTATGCCAATGCGTCCATTACAAAAAGAAATCGTAAAAAAATTACTTGTCCAACCAACGATCGATCCCGAAGCCGAATTCAGGAAAAGTGTTGATCTTTTAAAAGAGTATATGAAGAAAAATACGTTTCTGAAAAGTTTTGTACTTGGGATATCCGGAGGTCAAGATTCAACACTGGCGGGCTATATTGCCCAAACCGCTGCTAATGAATTGAATGAAGAAAAAAATGGCAGCGACTATAAGTTTGTTGCTGTAAGCTTGCCATATGGAGTACAGGCTGATGAAGATGACAGGCAGCTGGCTTTAAAATTCATCAAGCCAAGCCAAACGGTTACAGTCAACATCAAGGAAGCGGTGGATGCATCTGTCAAAGCTGTGGAAGAAGCAGTTTCTGAAAAGCTATCGAATTTCTTAAGGGGAAATGTTAAAGCACGTGAGCGAATGAAGGTGCAATATGATTTAGCCGGGCTATATAAAGGCGTTGTGCTTGGTACGGACCATGCAGCTGAAGCGATCACAGGTTTCTTTACGAAACATGGTGACGGTGCAGCGGATATCCTTCCTTTATATCGCTTAAATAAAAGGCAAGGAAAAGAAATCCTGAAATTCGTCGGTGCTCCTGAGCGTCTTTATACGAAAATACCAACGGCCGATTTAGAAGACGACAAACCGTTACTTCCTGATGAAGTGGCTTTAGGCGTTAGCTACGATGAAATCGATGATTATCTTGAAGGCAAGGAAATCAGAACGGAAGCTGCCGAAATCATCGAAGGATGGTATACTAAAACCGAACATAAACGCAATGAAGCCATTAATGTTTATGATACTTGGTGGAAATAAAAGAACGAGTGAAATCTGAAATAAGTTATCCCGCATCTAAGATGCGGGTTTTTTTGCAAGACTAAGTAGCACCTTGGCCAACACATCAGTTATGAAAATTTTACCGGCAAGGGGGAAAACGAAATGTCGACTCTACATATGGATATATCCAGGATTATTGAAGAAACATGCAAGGAAATTAAATTCTCGGGTGTTATCGGTGTGAAAGCGGGAGATGACCTGATCCATAGCTCAGCACATGGCTATTCCAATCGAGCGGATGAAATCATGAATACGACCGAAACAAGGTTCGGAATTGCTTCCGGTTGTAAACTGTTTACGGCGATAGCCATTTGCCAGTTAATACAAAAAGGGAAACTTAGGTTCGATTCTAAGCTCAAAGACTGTGTTCGGATCGTGTTTCCTAATTTCAATCAAAATGTGACCATACATCACCTCTTAACACACACTTCGGGCATCCCTGATTACTTTGATGAAGAAGTGATGGATAATTTTGAAGAGCTATGGCAGAAAAATCCGATGTACCATATAAAAAGATTAAAAGATTTCCTGCCAATGTTTCAAGATGAGGTGATGATGTTTGAACCCGGGGAAAGATTTCATTACAATAATGCAGGCTATATATTATTAGGCTTGATTGTTGAGGAACTAACTGGACTCAAATTTTCTGAATATATCGACAATAACATCTTTCTGCCTTGTGAAATGATAAATTCCGGTTATTTTTCCATGGACCAGCTTCCTAAAAATACTGCATTAGGGTACATAGACGAAGAAAGTGGAGCATGGAGAACGAATATTTATTCCCTTCCGATCAAAGGCGGTGCGGATGGAGGGGCGTATATTACCACATCAGATATGTTCAGGTTTTGGGATGGGTTATTTTCCAATCAGTTACTGAATCAAGAATATACCAATCTCTTATTGGACGCCCATATTGCTGCGGGAGATGAAGGGGAATACTATGGGTATGGTATATGGATCCGTAAAAAAAATGACGGGATTTTCAAATATCATCTTATGGGGTATGACCCGGGTGTAAGTTTCAATTCTGCGGTATATCCGGCAAATCGATTGAGAACCGTCATTACTTCAAATGAAAGCATGGGTCCATACCATATTACTTGCGCGATCGAGAAAGAATTATAAAAACAAATGGAACCTTTCCGCTAATGAAGGGTTCCATTTGTTTATAGTCAATCTGAATTCATTCAAGTATTTATTAAGAAAGGGAAGAATTCGCATTCAATTGCTCCATTGGTTCCAGAACTTCTGGAGTTTCAAGGGAAGAACCCCTTCTGTACCCTTATTCAAGAACGAATCTTTAATGATGATGCGGCACACCAATTTTTCATTTATTGTCGGAAATCTTTAAGGAGGTAGCTTTCTTTAGGTTTCAAGGCTTTTCCAAACAAAGAATTTGTATATTTAAATATCTTGAAGTAGAGTATATTTAATATACTTTATTTTATCCGGTATTTTCCGATGGAGGTTCTTTTTACATTATGAAGGCAAGATATGAACTAGCGAACATGAACTTAACAGTAAGCAATGTAACTTTACGTAATGCTGCGGATAGCTATGTCCTCTTGAAAGCTGCAGATGATCAAAATAATGAAATCACGATCAAGCTTTCCCACGAACAAGCGGAATTTCTGGAAGCGGAATTAAGGGAAGTAAATCGCCGCCGCAGGGAAAATAGTCCTGATATAACAGGAAATGACCAGGAACATATTAATGACGACGATTCTTTTAATCTGTTCAGCATTGATTTATTCAATGAAAATGAATCGAAGTAATTCCCCGAATCAAATTTGCTTCTCTGTAACCTTCCTTTCCATTTAAGCTGCTGCTACAGAGAATTTATCATTCCCGCCAATACAAAATCTGAATTTCCAGTTATTCAAAGGCATTAGGAATGTTTTAAGCAAGGTGACCTATCGTTACCTTTATTTTGATTGCTTGAATAAATTCTTCACCAATAGGAATATGGATGATAGTACAGCAAAAACCATGAAAAATACGATGAACCCCCATAGGCCTATCGCCGCATCTTGAAACTCCATATTCCCCCTGCTGGTAAGGGCTTGCTGTATTTCAATGGCAAAGACTAAAACAACCATGACTGTAAAGGTATAAAGGAAAGAGAGTATTGTTATCCCAAAACGCATCCGGGCAATTAAATTAGATAAAAATAACACGAACAAAAATATGATGATACCGATGATTCCCATTATCCAAAAATGCAGATCTTTGTCCGTTGCATTTGAATTTAATGTGTCGCTTACAAAGAATAGGATGAAATCGTGAAGATTATTGACGATTTCAGCTAATATCTGGATGATTTCTTTCATTTTTTCACACCTCCAATCCTTAGATTATAGCAGGTTATAAATCTATATAGAAGAGGGGAGGTCCTCGGGGTTGCCAGACTGACCTTGGATGGTAGTTATGTGAAATCATAAAGATGCTAAGAGAAGTATATTCTGGGAAACGTAAAAAAAGCATAAGTGAATGAAGAAGTCAGGACATGCAAGTTCAGTTAAATATGGGTAGATTGAACAAAATACATAGAAAAATAAAGTAATTCATGGAATGCAGGAGTGCCTATTTTCCAATAGTTTTAATGCCTTTAGCAATCTTAGCCATGATTGTTGATCGGTTCTTTATTTATAAAGTTAGTAAAACTTAATGCTAAGAGTTGGAGGAAAAAAGGATGAAAGATGTACATAATCATGTGTTAACAGTAATTGATTTTATGAAAACCGGACACAAAACCTGTTTTGTGAAAGTAATCGGTTTTGATGCTGAATCCGGACTAGATTTTGAAGGTGAAGTTAAATTTGTCGGTGATTTGCCTTTTGGTGATTTGATTCATCCCGAACGGTCACATTTATCTTCCACTTGCAGGGAATTTGTTCGGGATGATTTGTTGCGCAGATACAGTCATGGGCAGTTTGAATGAACTGGTTGGAATTTTTATAGAGAATCCAATGAGATGATATTCTTCTCACTTGTTTAAAATTGGTAAAATGGCGGGTATAAAGAATATGGTATGTAGGAACTTTTTTATGCCAATCTTCACTTTCAACTGACAAAATAGCATATTTCTCCCTATTTAACTCTCGGACTATAATCCTTATAATATTAAATAGGAAAATATGACATTTAGTGTAGGATTATACTGTTTCTGAGGTGAGTTTCATGGTTTATGCAGATATTTTGAGTAATATACACTCTGCTATCTCCAGCAAAAAAGCTGATTTAAATGTGAAAATTGAACGTTTAGAAAATGCGAAGAACGATATTATAAAAGAGCAAAGCATGTGCTTAAGCGAGATTAGGAAAATAAAAGACCCTGAGCTAGGTGGCAGCTGGACAGGAAATCGCTCGGATCAATTTCAGGAAGCTCGTCATGATGCCTATAATGTGATGTTTAGTATCATTCATGACGATTATGACGATTACCAATGGAAAATCGAGGCGATGATTACAAAGCTGAATGCCGAGAATACGCTTCTGAGCATAGCGGGGAATATAGCCCATGAAGCCGATTCCCTTTTGAGCAAAGGCGAAGAGGCATTTGAACAGCTGGAAAGTAAAATATCCGATTTAAAAAGGCGGTTGTTTTAATGACGACAATCAAACTGAATCATCCTGCCGTAATGAAGCAAGTCGATCAGGTGAAGACGGCACTTGGTACAGTCACGCTTGGAAATTTGCCGGCAGGCGAGCTTGGCAACAATAAATTGGAATTCACTTCGAAATGGATCGACCGCGAAACGAACCTGGAGAAGGTCTTCGAGCAATATATCAAAATCGTCCAGAAAAACGTGGAAGATACCCGTGCCAACATTGACTTATTAAAAGAACAGGATGAAGCCATCGCCCATACGTCTTCACATGGGTATCAGCGATGAAGATATATGAAGCCGAGACATTGACGGCCGCAACAAAGTCGCGTGCCAAGCAATATGAAGACCTAAAGAAGGAAGTCGCAGCCCTGAAAAAGGAATTTCAGGGCATTGTTGGCCTTGATAACGAGTTTCAGGGAGCCGGTGCTACCGCCATCAAAAGCTTCTATGAAGCGCAAATCGAGGTGGCGGACGCCTGGATGGAGCTATTCACGACCCAAATAAGTTTTTTAGAAGGCATTCCAGCCAGTCTGGAAGAGGCGGACCTATCCGGAAATACCGTGGTCGAGGTTCCCTTTTTAGATGGCGAAGTGTCGAACGGTATTAACCAAGCGAAGTCGCTTGTCGATCAACAAGCGAACGATCTCCAAAGGATCCTGAACAGCATTGACGATATCCTGTCTCTTGATATGTTCGACCAAAAGGACTTTAATGAAAAAATCACGCTGGCCGGGCATAGACTGGATGACACCGTGACAAAGGTCGAGAATGTCGACCGGCAATTGGTAGAAGAATATGATGTGTCCATCGGGCAGGAAAACGTGGCCGTTGGCCTCTTCCGTGCTTTGCTTGATGCCACCAAACAGGACGGCCATGTTTCGCCGATGACATTCAACCAATCGGCATTCAAAAATAGTGACGTCTATCAAGTGAAGGATGATGTCGCCGGTCAGATGAAAGACTATCAGACCTTCAAAAAGCAGCAAGCAGAAGCCCGGAAAATCGAACAGGAAATGGAAGAACTCGAAAACCGCCCATGGTACGAAAAAGCCTGGGATACGACAAAAACCTTTACAGGGGAATTCACGGGATATTATGATTCAATCAGGGCCTCAACCGGAGTCGATCCAGTAACGGGTCGCAAGCTGTCCGATGCCGAACGAATCGCCGCCGGCGCCATGGCCGCCGCTGGATTCATCCCCGTCGTCGGCTGGGCCGGCAGGGCCATCAAAGGCGGCAGCGCCCTATACAAAACGGCCAAAGGACTCAACGCAGCGGAACACGCGCTCGATGCCTATAAAACGACAAAAGGCTTTAGCCTCCTCCAGAAAACCGAATACGGGATATACGGGCTCCTCGCAGCCAACGGCCTCGGTGAAGCAGTCACCGGCAAAGACATGTTCGGCAACCAGCTAACCGAGGAACAGCGCCAGAACGGACTGTTGATGGCACTCGGAATCGGAGGTGTGGCAGGTGCTGCGAAGGTCGCTGATAAAGTAGCGAGTGGTACAAAGTTCATTCCTTACAGCAAAGAATTTGCGCAAAAGCAGGTACAGAAGGTTCAAGCCTTCGGCAGGGAAATCGGCAAGGTGGAAGTTCCTCTCCGGATTAGGGTCGAAGAATTAGCGACGGCGTATGGAAACAACTATAAACATGTCACATTTGATAAAACGACGATTAAGGATATCGTGCAGAAGTTTGCGGTGAAAAGACTGTCTACTGTAAATCAGGCAAGGGCTGACGGTGCGATGGTTGAAGCAGTTAGAAATCTACCAGCATATACAAGAAGACCTAACCAACCAAGAAATTATAAATATAAAGAACGTAATGAAGACGGAACTACACTGTACACTTTTATTTCAATCAAAAATGGAAAAGAATATCAAGTAATTTATGACAAAGATGGATTCCCAATTTTTCAATCAAAATTTGAAATTTACTTACCAGAAAAATATTTTTTAGAATCAGATGCTGCACAATTTGAATATTTATCTAAAACCTTATCTGAAGAAATTATAAGCAATCCAGAACTAGCTGAAAAGTTCACAGCGAAAGAATATGAAGTGTTTAAAGAAGGTAGAGTTCCAAAAACACTTACTTGGCATCATCATCAGGAAACAGGTAGAATGCAAATTGTGGATTATTTTGAACACCAAGCAGCCGGACATACTGGTGGAAGGGCTATATGGGGCGGTGGTGAATCGGGCAGAAAAGGTATTATAAAAAAAGAAATTCTGGAGATGGTAACATGGGATTAAAAAAGTGGCTATTTGTAGAGGAAGAAAAACCCGATGAGGGTGTAATTGCTTCGATTGAAAGAGTGTTTGAGATTGAATATCCTGATGACTACAAAATGTGTGTTATGAGATATAACGGAGGTTTTCCAGAGCCTAATATCTTTAATTTTGGTGAAGGGCAACAGGGAGTATTTAATGATTTAATTAGCTTTACTGATAATGATATAAATATAGGGATGTTTTATGAGCTATTTTCTAGTCCAACGTTAAAAGGGATTGTGCCTTTTGCCAGAGATCCATTTGGAAACTACTTATGTTTTGATTATCGAAATAATTATCCTTCTCCCAAAATAATTTTCTTCAATCATGAAGAAGAAGCGTTATCATTAGTTTGTGATACATTTAGTGATTTGCTAGAGCAAATGTATTCTATAGAAGATACAAAGTAGATGGGGGAGCAAAAATAAAATGGAATATAAATTTGAATATACATTTAAAAATATTACAGTAAGTGAACTTGAAAATTTCGAGAAAAAATTTAATTTAGTACTACCGGAAGATTTCAGTAAATTTTTATTATCTAATAATGGTGGAAAAGCGGTAAATAGAAGATTTCAAACAGAAGATCGAACAATAACTTCCTCGATTATACTATTTTTCCCTTTATCTAGTGAAATAGAAGAAAATTTAGAAAGTAATTTCATTAAGTATAATGAAAGCAGGATTGTACCGAAAGATTTTCTCCCTATAGGATTAGATCCGGCTAATAGTTTAATCTGTTTATCTTTAGATAGAGAACAAAAAGGTAAAGTTTATTTTTGTGACATGGACTACTTTGAAGAGGATAATGAATTAAGGAAAGAATTTATTAAACCGATATCTGGAAATTTTAAAGAGTTCATGGATAATTTATTTGTCGCCAAGTAAATAAAGTTTGAATATTGGGTGCGAAAATACAACAAAATAGAACCCGGTGGATTCCAAGCACTATCATCAACGCTTTCTGATGCTATTCTTCAATTTGTTCGTTTTTCTGAATGATATTAAAAGCTATTAGCCATGGTTATAATTCTTTTGACCTTTTATACAAAATAAACCAAAACTTTACTCTTATCAGGTAGCGTCTGGTTTAGAGCAACAGTAAAAGAATTGAATTAATCAAACTACCAAAAAATAACTCAAACTGTAAATGAGATTATTCCAGAAGAGTGGAGTAAAGTAATTTTGTATGGAGAAATTACTGTGGGGACAGGGACAGCGTTCATTTTCTATCACTTAATTTTAATGATAACCTCATATATATCCATGATATACCTTAATTACATATTAGTTGAATGGAGCATAGAGAAACATGGCGGAGGTTAATAAAGATCTTAATAGACTTATTAGAAGAATTTAAACAGAACAATGAACCAATTTAACTTTTACTTTAGAAAGTACAGGGAATTTTAAGGTTGATTATGATTATGTAGATCTATCAGATTCAGATGACCACGAAAGAAGGGTTATTTGGGAATATACTTATTTGGGTATTTTACCTGAATCTGAATATAATAAAAGTATTTTAGAAGAATACCTAAAGAAAGAATAATGAAGGACAAGAAAAGCTTGTTCTTTTGTATGACCTTAACGCAAAAGTTAAGGTCTTTTCATTGTTGATATGAATATGTATCATCTTAAGCCATATAGGTTCCTCAGATAATAGGCCGTGAGGACTTAAAATCATATAGAATTACTTCAGGCAAGGTGGCATAGGAAAAAATCAGCAAGTGGTACAAAGTTCATCCCTTACAGCAAAGAATTTGCGCAAAAGCAGGTTCAGAAGGCTCAAGCTACAATAACAGACATAGCGAGATCAGGGAAAACCACGTTAAAAAATATAGGTGAAGAACTAGGTAAAAAAGAAATTCTTAAACGTATAAGTGTGGAACAAGTTTCCATCGCAGCAGGACCAAGCCTTCCCCAAGTTATGATGGAAAAGCAGGCAATTAAGGAAGCCTATCAGAAATTCACCGTGAAGGATAGCAAAGTAGAGGTTGCTTCAGGGGAGAGTATTCCTAAGGGTACGCGTAAAGGTAGTAAGAGCGTTGATGATATAATTAAAGACGGTAGTCATTTTTTAGATGAGTTTAAATTAAAGCCAAATGTTAAATATGAAACAAATGGATATCGATATCAAACAGACGATTTAGGAAGAATTGAGAAGGCTTCGGGAGAGTTAACGTTGGAAATGGTTGTTCGTGATACCAAACATCAGTTAGCTGCTGGAGGGGATGAGAGAATAATAGCTCCTAGTACTAAAGGGGATCATGGAGGACATTTAATCGGTACTCAATTTAATGGTTCTCCTCTTATCGATAATATAGTTGCAATGAATGGTAATGTTAATGTAAGTGCTTATAAAAAACTTGAATATGCTTGGGCAAAAGCTTTAAGAGAAGGTCAACATGTTTCGGTAGATATAAAACCAATATATGAAGGGCAGTCTTTACGACCAAGTAGATTTGAAATAAAGTATAAAATTGATGGTAAAAAGGAGGTAAATAAATGAATAAAGAAAAAATGGAGCAACTATATCAAAATATAGGACGACAATTAAATTTTATTATTCCTGAATCTTGGGACAAAGTATTATTATATTCTGAAGTAACAGAGTGGAGTAATCGAACCTATTTCTACTATTATCCTCATTATAAAGAAACACCTATTTATAGTTTAGATATTGAAGATATGGATAATGTTAATGAGGACGAAGTTAATAGACAATTACACCAATTATATGAATATCTAAGAGAATTATGGGATGAATTTAAAAATCAAAAACAAGAGCAGTGGACTAACTTAACATTAGAATTGACATCAAATGGAAAATTTAATATTGATTATAATTATAGAAATTTAGAAAATGATGATAGCTATGAGCAACAAGTAATTTGGGAATATGAAAAATTAGGCATAATGCCAAAAGCGAATAGAAAACGGGATTTCAAGATAATTGAAGAATATAATAAAATTAAGAATACTACTAAATAAACTTACTTGTTAATAAAATTTTAATTTATGGTTGACTATGGTTATGAGAATCTTTCAGATGCAGATAATCACGAAAGAAGGGGTATTTGGGAATACACTTGCTTGGGTCTTTTACCTGAAACTGAATATGATAAGAGTATTTTAGAAGAATACCTTAAGAATGAATATTGGAGGACAATAAGAGCTTGTTCTTTTTGTATGACCTTAACGCAAAAGTTAAGGTCTTTTGTCTTTTCATTGTTGAGATATGAAAATGTATCAACTTACTCCATATCATGCTCCTCAGATAATAGGCCGTGAGGACTTAAAATCATATAGATTTACTTTAAGGCAAGGTGGATTAGAAAAAAGTAGCGAGTGTGGTACAAAGTTCATCCCTTACAGCAAGGAATTTGCGAAAAAGCAGGTTCAAGCTACAATAACAGACATAGCGAGATCAGGAAAAACCAAGATAAAAAATATAGGTGAAGCAATCGGTAAAAAAGAAATCCCTAAACGGATAAGTATGGAACAAGTATCCCTCGCAGGAGGACCAAGCCTTCCCCATGCTATGATTGAAAAACAGACAATTAAGGAAGCCTATCAGAAATTTGCGGTGAAGGATAGAAAAGTAGAGGGTGTTTCAAGGGAGAGTATTTCTAAGGGTACGGATAAAGCTCTATTGACTAATGAAGGAAAAGTTGGAACCTATAAACAACTTGTGAAACAAGGAACTGCTTTTGATAATATTACTCCACATCATATGCCTTCTGCAGAGAAAATGAAACAAGCTGGTATAAAAAGGAATGATGGTGTGAGTATGAATATGGAACAACCTCATCCTGGAACTGGTGGGAGACATCGTGAAACATATACATATGGTCTATCAGGAGAAAAATCGAAGGCGTATTTAAACCTTAGCTTTCGTGATGCCTTAGCTCATGATATCTTGGATGCTTGAAAAATTTATATAAAAGATGGTTTATATACTGCTGAGATAAGAGAAGGTTTAAGATAAGTTATTAAAAGAAACAAAGAGCTGTATCCGCATTTATTTGATAAATAAAACATGGAAAGGATGATTACCTTTGGATATTAAGAGTCATTTAAAAAGACTATATGATAATCGTTTATTAGAAAATGAAAATGAGATACGAGATTTTAATGAGTCATTAATGGAAGTAATAGAGTACAACGACGTCTCTGTTATTACAGATTTATGTTTAGTTTTGGATGATGAGACTGAGCAATTTGAGGTTATGTTTGGTTTGATTCATGGAATAGAGAGCTTATATAAAAATAACATAGAAGAAGGACTTGTATGTATTGCTAAAGCTTTTCCAAAGATGATTAACTCAGCTAAAGAATGGGTAGAAATTTTACATTATAGAATTTTTAATCACCCTCAAGTAAGATTAGCATATGGGAAAGTACTTTCGGGATTTGATCCATCAATTACGATTATTATTAAAGAATTATTGATTGATATAAAAAATGAAGACCCTGATATGTTTAGTGAATCTGTTAATGAGGTAATTAAGAACATCTAATGTTTAAAGTTGAACGATATAAAAGCACATAAGGCAAGTTAACAAAAAAAGAATTTATTATTGGAGTGGAAAGAAAAAGAATAAGCTATTAAAAAGTACATACTCCATGATGGTTGTACCATCATGGAGTACTGTGTGCAATGATAGAATAGAAAAACGAAGTACGAGCTTAGGCGAGATAACATTTTACTGGGTGATGAATATAAACACATGGAATGGACATAAAACTAACGAACTCGTACAAGCTCGTAGGTTTTAACGTAGTAGTTGTCACGACATATAAAAGGTGTCATACTGTTACCATAAAACTTACAAATTTAATGCTACTTAAAAACATATGAACTTAAAGCACTTGATTGTCAATTAGAGGCAACAAGTGCTTTTTTGCGTTTTAGCGTAGAAATGTAAAAGAGCACTATAATTTTATAAGTGCATTAAGTGTTAAATTTTTAGTTAAGTTTGAAGCAGACCATATGGTTTCAATGAAAGAAATAACTGAAATCGAAGGATTCAGTAGGTTAACTAGAGAACAACAGATAGAAATTCTAAATCTAAAAGATAATTTTGTTGGTCTTGGGAAATCTTCGAATGCCTCTAAGGGGGCTCATAGTTGGGCTGATTGGAAAGGACATTCTAAGATGGGAGAGGTTCCTGTTAATGTTAGAATGGAGATGCTAGAAAAAGAGGGAACAAGCTAGAGAAGCGCTAAAAGTAGCTATAGAGGAGAGGTTGAAGTAATGATGAAATTTGAAAAGATTATTATGGGTAAAACCATTGTAGTGACTGCCGAAAAAGAATTAGAACCTCAAATAGAAAATTTGTTTGCTATATTAGAACAGGTAGATTGTAATAAATTAATTCATGGATTCTCTCTTCAAGTTGGTTGGTCTGTCTATTATTTACATGAGAGAGAAACCGGGAATTTTATATTGACTTCTCCTGATTACTCTAGAAATCCATTTGAAGATATAACAGAAGATTTAACTTTAGCATTGTGGGTACAACTAGAACAAGGTCATTTTTTGAGAAAGATAAATGTCGATGGTTTATCAATAAAATTTAGTGATAAAATCATACTTACTAAAGGTGTACTAGAACTTGAGAAAATATATTTACAAAGAAATAGAGATGTTGAAAAAGGAGATTCAGGTTGGTATATAGGTCCTGTAGAGGATAATAATACTACAGAGTTGTATGCTCTATATGCTTATCAACTACTAAAAATTAAACCAGAAATCATTCAAGTTCTTGCTTTACCAAATGACTATTTGGTTGTTTTTGAAGGTCATGAAATAAAAGCAGTATTAAACGAAAACGATGTAGATGTTTTTAAAGGCTCTATATAGATTTTATTTACGGGAATTTAAGTTACACAACTAAACTATACAGGAAGTAAAACATTGAATAAAGCACTTGATTGTCAAACGGACAACAGGTGCTTTTTGTTTTATGTGAGAAATTGCTATGGACGACAGAAAATACTAATGAAAAATTCATAACTCATGATGGTTGTACCATCAAAGCATTCTGTTTTAATACTTAGTTTGTGAAAATAATAAAGATAAATAGGAGGGATAAGGAAAGTAAGATAACTGAAATAACAGGGGCAAATTTTGGAAAGCATATCATTAAAGGAAAGAATGGAAGGAAAGAACTTGATCCAAATGTACGCTATATAACTGAGGAAAATTATAAATATACAACTGATGAACTTGGTAGAATAGTAGATGTAAATGCAGAAGAATTAATATACTTGAAAAAGGAACAAGAAAAACAGCGATGCAAGTGGCAGTAGGTCGAGAAGAAGGTTGTTTGATGATGATGGTGGACACTTGATAGGAACTCAGTTTCGTGGTTCGGGAGATATTGATAATTTGCTTGCTTGAATAGGCAAATTAATCGCTCTGGTGGGGAGTGGTACAAGATGGAGACTGAGTGGGCAAACGCTCTGAAAGAGATTCCTGGGACTTCATTAAGACCAGATTCATATAAAGTAGTTTATGAGATTGAAGGTAAAGGAATATTTAAGAAAACCATTGAAAATAGAGCAGGAAGTAGAGAGATAGCTGAAACAGTTAATGAAATTATTCCAGAAGATTGGAATAAATTTTATTTTTATGCTCAAATATCAGAAAATGGAGGAGGAACTTACTTTTTTTTATAATACACTTGAAAATAAGCAATATAAATATAGTTTAGAAATTCCTTTCAAATATCAAATTGATGAAGATGAATTTGAGAGAAAAGAAGATGTTTTATATAAATTGAGTAAGGAGCTTAGAAAGGTTTTTAAAGATAATGAGCAAGTACTTTGGTATTCTTTTACAATGTCTCTAGAGAGTAGTGGGAAATTTAAGTTACATTATGATTATACAAATTGGTTTGATACAGATTATAGTTTTAGTGACCAGATGATTATTTGGAAAAATAAATATTTAGGTGACCATCTGATGAAAATTATAAAGCATTAATTGATAAGTATCATGATGAATTTCCAAATAATCCGATTTAATTAAATAGAACAGGACAGAAAAAGAAATTTTCATTTTGAAGAATTGATCTATGATGGTTGTACCATCATAAGCTACTGCTTGCACCCCCATCTCTCGACACAATAAAATAAGTCACACGAGCTTAGGCGAGATGACATTTTACTGGTTGATGAATATTAACACATGGAATGGACACGAAACTAACGAACTCGTACAAACTCGTAAGTTTTAACGTATTACTTGTCAAGACATATAAAAGGTGTCGTACTATTACTACAAAACAAATTTAATGCTACTTAAAAACTTATAAACTTTAAGCACTTGATTGTCTACTAAGGCAACAAGTGCTGTTTTGCATTTTAGAGTGAATTATAAAAAGACAACTATAATTTTATAATTGCACGAAGTGTTAAACTTTTATAGATTGTAATGGCTATGTAAAAAAATATAGGTGAAGAAATAGGTAAAAAAGAAATCCCTAAACGGATAAGTATGGAACAGACCTCCCTCGTAGGAGGACCAAGCCTTCGCCAAGTTGTGATAGAAACATACCATTAAGGAAGCCAAGCAGAAATTCACGGTGAAGGGGATAGCAAAGTAGAGGCTGCTTCAGGGGAGAGTATTCCTAAGGGTATGGGTAAAGGTAGTGCTGAAGTATGTGAAGTTAAAACATTAGTGGACAACAGACTATTTACAAACGGAAGAAAAAATAGGTTAAAGTCTGATATTAGATATAAAATTTACAATTAACAACGAGAACAGATAGATTGTCACACAGCAAAAACACACCTGGTAAAGTAAAAGGTCAAGACCATGCAGGGCATTTGGCAGGTGATAGGTTTGGAGGCTCACCTAAAATTGACAATTTGGTTTCGCTATTATCTGATGTTAATTTGAAGCAATATAAGAAAATTGAAGAAGAATGGGCTGCAGCTTTAAAAGAAACATCTCCCAAAAAAGTAACAGTTAATGTTGATATAATTTATTCTGGGAGTGATATGCGTCCTGAAAAATTTAAATATATATATACTATTAATGGTAAAAGGAGCTCTAGAGTTCTTGAAAATTAATCTAAGGAGTGAATTAGTAGTATGAAAGAATTTGAAGATAAGTTTAGTGAATTGCAAGCAGATATGATATCCATATGTATGGAATATGTTGAAGATAGAGCTGATAAAGTGTATGTTTATGCTTCACGTGAAGAAGGAGTTACTGCGAGCGATTTTTTTTATATGATTAACGACAAGTATGTAGAGCCTCATAAATTGAATGATGCATTGGAGAATGGGGAAGAAAGATATGATGTATCTGCAGAACGAAATTTTATGGTATTAGATATCTTAAATGAAGATATCGGAAAAATCAAAGCATTGTGCAAAGAATATAAAAGAGATATGCCCACTGAGATGAAATTAATATATGATGTTAAGAGTGGGAACTTCAAAGCTGAATACAAGTATGATTTAGTTTATACGCATGATGAGATTAAAACCGCCACTCATATTTTTAATGAGTGGTTTGATGAGATAAAAAATAATAACCTTTAAATTGTTTACACTCGAAGATACGCTCTAATTTGAATTCATGACTCATCAAGGTTGTACCTTCAAGGTGTGTCAATGTAATTTTAATATTAGGTAATAAGATCGAGAATAGGGCGGGATAACATTTTAATAGATAGGATTCCTCATAGATGTCATACAGTCAACATTAAAACATGAAACTTAATGAATTATTTAGAAAATGAACTTAAAGCGCTTGATTGTCTATTAAAGACAACAAGTGCTTTTTAGCGTTAAAAATTAAAAGAGCACTATAATTTTTATAATACACTAAGTGTTAAATTAATTCTTGTCTGTAAATAGACTGTAATGACTGTGAACGGTGTATTACGAGAGCAGAGGAAAGAAGAGAATAATCTTTAACAATGGTTTTAAGGTAAGGTGAAATAGAAAATTAATCCAATTATATATGTGCCAGAAAGCCAAATACGAATTATACGTACTCCTCGCAGCCAACGGTCTCGGGGAAGCAGCCACCGGCAAAGACATGTTCGGCAACCAGGTAACCGAGGAACAGCGCCAGAACGGCCTGTTGAAGGTGCTCGGAATCGGCGGTGTAGCTGGTGCGGCCAAAGTCGCCGATAAAGTACGAGTGGTACAAAGTTCGTCCCTTACAGCAAGGAGGTTGCGCAAAAGCAGGTTCAGAAGGTTCAAGCTACAATAACAGACATAGCGAGATCAGGAAAAACCACGTTAAAAAATATAGGTGACGAACTAGGTAAAAAAGAAATACCTAAACGGATAAGTATGGAACAAGTTTCCCTCGCAGGAGGACCAAACCTTCCCCAAATTGTAATGGAAAAGCAGACAATTAAGGAAGCCTATCAGAAATTCACGGTGAAGGATAGAAAAGTAGAGGGTGTTTCAGGGGAGAGTATTTCTAAGGGTACGGATAATAGGGGTGCTGAAGTTCCACCTGCCTTTAGACAAACTGAATTTGCTAGTTCGTATGAAGCGAGGCTTAATCAGACACCTGCATTAGAGAATTCAAAGGTTGAATTTGAGGGAATAAGGGGTGAATCTAAGGGAATACTTAAGCCGCCACCAGACCGTCAATTAAAACAAATTTTAGATGAAGTTGGGATTGATGGCATCCAATATAAAAATGCTGTTCCTGATTTTTCACCGACAGCAAAAGCACAAGTTGAAATCAACTATATGCTTGAAGGAAAAGGAACTTATGGAGGGAAAGCCAGACGAGCTAATTTTGTTCAATCAGACCAAAAATTAGCTGATCAACTTAATAATTCACCTGAATTAGCAAGCCAATTTGGGATGGAGTCTGGTAAAATTAGTGCAAGAGATATAAAGAAATATCGAGAAAATAATAAATTAACATGGCATGAATTAAATGATGTTAAAACAATGCAACTTGTGCCAACAAAAATAAATAGTGAATTCGGACATCTGGGTGGTGTATGAGAAATAAATGCAGGAGCTTTTATACCTGGAGGGTTTGCTAATAAACAAAAAGAGGAGATTTTAAAATGACTATAAACGACCCAATTTTTGGTGAACTTGAGTATGGTTGGGCTAAGGATACCACTATTCATTTTTTTGGTAAAGAAACTGAGATATCTTTGATGATAGATGGTGAAGAAGATGGAAAGTTTGATGAAGAGCAGTATATGGCATATCAAGCATTTATGCAAAAATGGGAGGATTTACAGCTAAGTTTATTGCAATCAATTTTAGACTATTACAAACAAAAGCGACATGAACTAGGTTATGATATTGGATTAAATGAAAATTATCCATTAGTTGAAACAACTAATCAAATACTAGAAATGATAACTTTAGATGGAATTGTTGTTCCTTATGCGGATATTTTTGAGGGGCGAGATATTGGAATTACATTTAATTGTACATGGGATATAGAAAATGGATTAGGGCTTCGTCTATTAAATGAAAAAATAATTGAAGTAGGTTACCAGGACGTTGCAATTTAAAATCGCTGTTAAAAAGTAAAGACTCATGATGGTTGTACCATCATAGAGTATTACGTGCAAAGATGGAATAGAAAAAGAAGTACGAGCTTAGGTGATATGACATTTTACTGGGCGATGAATATAAACACATGAATTGTATATTAAACTAGCGAACTCGTACAAATTCGTAAGTTTTAACGTAGTATTTGTCTCGACATATAAAAGTTGTCATACTGTTACTATGAAACTTACAAATTTAATGTTACTTAAAAACAAATCAACTTAAAGCGCTTGATTGTCAACTAAAGGCAACGAGTGCTTTTTAGCGTTATAGCGTTAAAAATTAAAAGAGCATAATACACTAGAGTTAAATTTTTATTGTCGTGTATATAGACTGTAATGACTGTGACAGTGTATGAGTAGAGAAAAAAAGGAAACTATCTTTAATAATGGTTTTAGGGTAAAGTAAAATGGGATATTAATCCAATAATTTATCTGCCATGAAACCAAGTGCGATCTGTACGGCTTAACCGCAGCCGCCTCGGTGAAGCGGCCACAGGCAAAGACATGTTCGGCAACCAACTACCGAGGAACAGCGCCAGAATGGGCTGTTGATGGCACTAGGGATCGGCGGTGTGGCTGGTGTGGCCAAAGTCGCTGGTAAAGTGGCAAGTGGTACAAAGTTCGTCCCTTACAGTAAGGAATTTGCGCAAAAGCAGGTTCAGAAGGTTCAAGCTACAATAACAGACATAGCGAGATCAGGAAAAACCACGATAAAAAATATAGGTGAAGCAATCGGTAAAAAAGAAATCCCTAAACGGATAAGTATGGAACAAGTATCCCTCGCAGGAGGACCAACCCTTCGCCAAGTTATGATGGAAAAGCAGACAATTAAGGAAGCCTATCAGAAATTCACGGTGAAGGATGGCAAAGTAGAGGCTGCTTCAGGGGAGAGTATTCCTAAGGGTACGGGTAATATATCAAACAATAATGTAAGTTTAAATCGAATAGATTATTTGCATGATAAATATGGAAGATTTACTTCAGAAGATTTAAATCATAGAATTAACTTACGTGGTGCTCTAGCACAAGAAGTTGAAAGATTAAATAAACTTGGCATTTCTAAAAGAGAGATGGGACCTGCAATTGCTGGAACTTTTGATAAAACAACAGGTAAATATTACTTTGGAATCAATAATACTACCGGTAAGATTCCAGAAAAGTTACACTCTTTAATAGAACAACGCATAATAAATATGCCGAAAGATATTAAAGAAGGATATACATTTACGTATGGGGCTGGATCTCACGCAGAAGTTTACTCATTAAATCAAGCGTTACTTGCAAATCCTCAAGCAAGTTCTTCAAATTTTAACACTCATGTAGTATGATCTGGTAAAAAATTGAAACCGGCTGGCATGATGATGCCAACTTGCCCACATTGTAATTATATTACTGAAGGATTTGAATTTAGTTCAGAGGTGAAAAAGATTGAAAGATCAAATTGAAATTTTAAGTAAAGAATATGTTATAGAACATGGAACCGACTTTGACGAAGATTTATGGTTTACATCTTATAGCGATGAAGTTTTAGATAATCCGGAAGACGAAAATGGGAAACCTTTTACCGGTTTAGCTTATGAGTTGTATGATAATGGGAATTTAATATATTATACAAATTATGTAAAAGGTTTTATAGAGGGCCAGTTAATAGAGTTTTATAAAAATGGAAATATAAAATCCGTGAAAAATTTAATACATGGACAAATTAATGGTACCGAAAGAATCTGGTACGAAAGTGGAGAATTAAAATTTGAAGGAAAATATAAATTCGGTATAGCTCTTCATTATGTGGAATGGGATGATAAAGGTCGTATCATCAAGCAAAAACTTTCTCCAACAGACACAGATTTAAAATTGATTGAATCTTTTTCTAAACGTGATACTCTATGAAGAATGTAGATTCAAACAATATAAAATTGTTAAATCAATTTACTAATATTCAAATTGAATTATTATCCGATGTAACTCTTGAGAATAGTTTTGACATTAGTGAAATCCAAACCATTGCTGGGGTAGATTTAGCTTACTGGGATGTAAATAAAACGACGTATGGTACATGTTGTATAGTTATGATTGATTATAATACAAAGGAAGTTGTCGAAAAGGTATATAGTTATGGAGAAATAAATGTTCCTTATATTTCAGGTTTCCTTGCTTTTCGAGAGTTGCCTCTAGTACTTGAAGCCGCGAAGAAATTATCTAATGAACCTGATTTATATATGTTTGATGGAAATGGGTATCTACATTATCGTCACATGGGAATTGCTACTCATGCTTCAATGTATTTAAAAAAACCAACTATTGGTGTGGCAAAGAGCTATTTAAAAATAGAAAATGTTGACTTTACGATGCCTGAAAATGAAGTGGGTTCGTATACTGACATCTTAATTCATGGTAATGTTTATGGCAGAACTTTGAGGACTTCCTATCATGTAAAACCAATTTTTGTTTCATGTGGGAACTGGATTGATTTAGAAACTAGTACGGAGATTGTCATGAACTGTATCAATCAAGAGAGTCGTTTACCCATTCCTATTAGATTAGCAGATATAGAAACACATAAAGTGAGAAAACAATTATTTAAATGAAGAATAATGTAAGTAGACATAGGACAAGTAAACAAAATTTTTGCGATAACTTGTTGAAAATCGAAAGCTTATGAGGTTTGTACGATCATAAAGTATTATAGCGAAATTTAGGCGGGATGACATTTTTTACGCAGGGAACATACCTAAAAAGAAAGCACTTGATTGTCTATTTGGCAACAGGTCCTTTTGCGTTTAATATGATTTATCAAAAGGTCGGGATGAGAGTATACGAAAGTGGTTGGTTAACCTGACATAAAAAGTAAAACCAAAATACTACTCCCGGAGTCGATCTAGTAACGGGCCGAAAGAATCGCCGCCGGCGCCATGGCAGCCGCTGGATTAATCCCCGTCGTCGGCTGGGCCGGCCGGGCCATCAAAGGCGGCACGCCCTATACAAAACGGCCAAAGGACTCAACGCAGCGAACCACGCGCTCGATGCCTATAAAACGACAAAAGGCTTTAGTCTCCTCCAGAAAACCGAATACGGAATATACGGACTCCTCGCAGCCAACGGCCTCTTTGAGACGGCCACCGGCAAAGACATGTTCGGCAACCAGCTAACCGAGGAACAGCGCCAGAACGGCCTTTTGATGGCACTCGGAATCGGCGGTGTGGCAGGTGCGGCGAAGGTCGCCGATAAAGTAGTGAGTGGTACAAAGTTCATCCCTTACAGTAAGGAATTTGCGCAAAAGCAGGTTCAGAAAGCAAAAGCATTCGGCAGACAAATCGGCAATGTGGAAGTACCTCTCCGGATTAGGGTCGAAGAATTAGCCACGGCGTATGGAAACAACTATAAACATGTCACATTTGATAAAACGACGGTTAAGGAAATTGTTCAGAAGTTTGCGGTGAAGAGCAATGGTGATAAGGGTATGGGTGTTTTGTACCATGTCCAAAGAATCTCAGAAATAGAAGTCAAGTTCAAGCAAAATCCTAAACACAATGCAGAAGAATTCGCAAGACAGTTAAAAGACCAAGAAAAAGGGTTGAATGGTTTAACTATTGATGAGTATTTAAAGAATAGAGAAAGATATATAGAAGAAGGAAGAGCTTTAGAAGGGAATGTAGCTCAAAAGGCTGCAAGAGTAAAAGCTTATTTAGATAAAGTTGATGAGTTAAGGGAGACAGGCTTATCTAGAAAAGAATCAGAAAAGCAGGCTACGGTATGGATGAATGAACAGGCTGCTTTACATAATCCAGATCAAATTGCGGGTGGCAATCCACTTGATATTGGTGGAATGGGAAAAAAGGGTTAATTCATCCCTTGGTTCGCAATGGAGATATAGAATTGATGTTATAGATGAACAAATAAAATCTATTGCAGCTAGTATGACGGAAGTGGATAAAAATCAATATACTTAAATGTGAAATTAATACAATGAAATAGAGGTGATTATAAAAATGTCAACTAACATTTTTGATAACTTTAAATTATTTGAAAAAGCACAAGCAGAAACTATTAATAATTTCAATGGTTACATACCTGAACAAGTATTAGAAGTGTGGAATAAATATGGTTTTGGTAGTATTTTAAACGGTTATTTAAATATTGTTAACCCAGAAAAATATCAGGAACTATTAAAGGATGTATATGTAAGAAACGAGGATGCTCTAGTATTGTTTACTACATCAATGGGAGATCTTGTTGTTTGGGAACATAATAAATATTTAATTTTACTTAATTTTAGAAAGGGTGAAATTAAAGGGATATCGTCCGGTTTTAAATATTTCTTTCCTGATTTAGAAGATGAATCATTTTACCAAGAAATTTTAGATTGGAATCCTTATCCTGAAGCAGTTGATAAATATGGAGAACCAGATTTTGATGAATGCTTTGGTTATACCCCTCTCCTTGGATTAGGTGGACCTGAGAATGTGGAAAACTTGAAAAAGGTGAAACTTATTGAGCATATTTATCTAATTACTCAATTCATGGGACCAATCGAATAAGGGAGAGTCAATGAAGTTGAAAAGATGGTTGATGATTACAAGTGACTATCAAAAGTAAATGAATCCAGGGACTTTTTTTGGGGTTAAGTCAAAAAGCCTAAAATTCAGGGGCTTATCGTTTTTTTCGATAAGCTCTTTTAATTTGGTGAAAAAAGAATCATAAATACTAGAAACTGGTTATATGAGAAAGTAGAAAAGAAATATTAATCCCCAAGTAACACCCCAAGGATAAGACAGACATAGTAACAAAGAAACTAAAATCCTCCCCTACCAGTAAGGAATATTGGAGATATGGACATTTGAAAATTGAGCAGGAGGTAGGTAAGTATGAATGAAATTAAACTTAATAGTATTTATCAAAAAATAGCCCAAACTATTAATGAAACTATACCAGAGGAATGGTCAAAGGTATTAATGTACGGTGAAATTGCTGACGGTACCGGTACGGCTTTCTTTTTTTATTATACTCCTAATAGTGAAGTGCCTATTTATAGTCATGATATACCTGAAATATATAGTTTAAATGAAGAAGAATATGATAAATTATGGTATCAATTATTAGATGAATTAAAAATATTATCAGATGAATTTAAAAATAATAATCAAGAACAATGGACCAATTTAACTTTTACTTTGGAAAGTACAGGGAAATTTAAAGTTGACTATGATTATGAAGATCTATCAAATGCAGATGATCACGAAAGAAGGGTTATTTGGGAATATACTCGTTTGGATCTTTTACCTGAAACTGAATATGATAAGAGTATTTTAGAAGAATACCTAAAGAATAATCAAGGATAAGAAAAGCTATTTCTTTTGTATGACCTTAACGGTAAAGTTAAGGTCTTTTCAATGTTGATATGGTATGTATCATCTTAAGCCATATCGGGTTCCTCAGATAAAAGGCCGTTAGGTCTAAAAATATTAATAGATAAGAATATGGATTTACTGACCTCAGGCAGGGTCGTGATAAAATAGCAAGTGGTACAAAGTTCGTCCCTTACAGCAAGGAATTTGCGCAAAGGCAGGTACAGAAGGTTCAAGCTACAATAACAGACATAGCGATATCAGGATAAAACACGTTAAAAAATATAGGTGAAGAACTGGGTAAAAAAGAAATTCCTAAACGGATAAGTGTGGAACAAGTATCCCTCGCAGGAGGACCAAGCCTTCCCCATGTTATGATGGAAAAGCAGACAATTAAGGAAGCCTATCAGAAATTTACGGTGAAGGATAGCAAAGTAGAGGCTGTTTCAGGGGAGAGAGTTTCTAAGGGTACGGGTAAAGGTATTTCTGGAGTAAGTGAAGTCAAAACATTTATCGACAACGGACAACAGTTTACAAATGGTAGAAAAAATAGGTTAAAGCCTGATATTAGGTATAAAACTGGAGAGTATGATTATCTATATGAAACAGATAATTTAGGTAGGATTTCAAAATTTGAAACAAAAAATTTACAATTAACAAAGAGAAAAGACAGATTGTCACACAGCAAGAATACACCAGGTAAAGTAAAAGGTCAGGACCATGCAGGACATTTGGCAGCTGATAGGTTTGGAGGATCACCTTAAATTGACAATTTGGTATCGCAATTATCTGATGTTAATTTGAAGAAATATAAGAAAGTCGAAGATAAATGGGCTGCAGCTCTAAAAGAAACACCACCAAAAAAAGTAACAGTTGATGTTGCTATAAATTACTCTGGGAATGATATGCGCCCAGACAAATTTATAGTTAATTACACTATTGATGGTAAGCCGGGCAGTGCAAAATTTAAAAATTTATAAAAGGAGTGCAATGTAGTATGAAAGAATTTGAAGATAGATTTAGTGAATTGCAAGCTGATATGATATCCATTTGTATGGAATATGTTGAAGATAGAGCCGATAAAGTATATGTTTATGCTTCATGTGAAGAAGATATGATATCGAGCAGTTTCTTTTATTTAATTAACAATAAGTATGTAGAATGTAATAAGGTGAACGATACATTGGAGAATGGGGACGAAAGATATGATGTATCTACAGAACGACAGTTTATGGTATTAAATATTATCAATGATGATGCCGAAAAAATTGAAGAATTATGCAAAGAATACGAAAGAGACATGCCAACGGAGTTGAAATTAATATATGATGCTAAGAGTGGCAGTCTTCAAGCTGAATACAAGTATGATTTAGTACATACAAATGATGATATAAAAACGGCAGATGATTTTGCTGATGAGTGGTTTGAGGAGATAAAAAATAATAATCTTTAAATTGTTTACAGTTAAAGATAAGTGCTCTAATTTGAATTAATGACTCATGAAGGTTGTGCAATCAAGGAGTGTCAATGTTATATTAGGCAATAAGAACGAGAATATGGTGAGATGACATTTTACTAGATAGAACCCCTCATAGATGTCTTGTGCAACCAAACTAACGAGATTGCACAAGCACTGGTTTTATACGTGACACTTGTCAAGAAACAAAAAAGACGTCATACTGTCAATATAAAAACATGAAACTTACAAACTTATGAAGACTCAAAGATATTACTAAACTTATAACATGTATGAACTTAAAGCACTTTATTGTCTATTATAGGCGACGAGTGTTTTTTTGCATGTTTACATACATGGATTAAGAACGATCATGATTATTTAATTAGCATACTAAGTGTTAAATTTTTATACGAGTGCGAACATAAATAGGAGGAGAACAGGCGATGATTGGGTAATGGAAACACAAGTATCGATAGATAAGGATCAATTATTAGACGAATTAAAAGAATTAGCAGAAGAAAATTTTTCATTAGAGAAAATTAACTTAATCCATATCGGGTTCCTCAGTTAATATGCCGTAAGGTATTAAAATCATTCTATTAGAAAATTATGAATATAATCAGGTGAGGTGGCTTAGAAAAAAGTAGCGAGTGGTACAAAGTTCGTCCCTTACAGCAAGAATTTGCCCAAAAGCAGGTTCAAAAAGGTTCAAGCTACAATAACAGACATAGCGAGATCAGGAAAAACCACGTTAAAAAATATAGGTGAAGAACTAGGTAAAAAAGAAATTCCTAAAAGTATAAGTGTGGAACAAGTATCCCTCGCAGGAGGACCAAGCCTTCCCCATGTTATGACGGAAAAGCAGACAATTAAGGAAGCCTATCAGAAATTTACGGTGAAGGATAGCAAAGTAGAGGCTGTTCCAGGGGAGAGTATTCCTAAGGGTACGGGTAAAAGTGCTGAAGTAAGTGAAGTTAAAACATTAGCGGACAACAGACAACAGTTTACAAACGGAAGAAAAAATAGGTTAAAGCCTGATATTAGGTATAAAACAGGAGAGTATGATTACTTTTATGAAACAGATAATGTAGGTAGGATTGTAAAATTTGAAACAGAAAATTTAAAATTAACAACGAGAACAGATAGATTGTCACACAGCAAAAACACACCTGGTAAAGTAAAAGGTCAAGACCATGCAGGGCATTTGGCAGGTGATAGATTTGGAGGATCACCTAAAATTGACAATTTGGTATCGCAATTATCTGATGTTAATTTGAAGCAATATAAGAAGATTGAAGAGGAATGGGCAACAGCTTTAAAAGAAACACCTCCAAAAAAAGTGACAGTTGATGTTGAAATAATTTATTCTGAAATGATATGCGCCCAAAGGAATTTATAGTTAATTACTCAATTGATGGTAAGTCAGGTTTTAGAATTATTGAAAATTAATCTAAGGAGTGAAAAAGTAGTATGAAAGAATTTGAAGATAGATTTAGTGAATTGCAAGCAGATATGGTCTCTATATGTGTGGAATATGTTGAGGATAGAGCGGATAAAGCGTATGTTTATGCTTCATGTGAAGAAGGAATTATTTCGAGCGGTTTCTTTTATTTGATTAATAATAAGTATGTAGAATGTCATAAGGTGAACGATGCATTGGAGAATGGGGACGAAAGATATGATGTGTCTGCAAAACGACAGTCTATGGTATTGCGCATAATATGTGAAGATATCCAAAAAGTAAAATTATTGTGCAAAGAATATGATAGAGACATGCCCACTGAGATGAAATTAATATATGATGTTAAGAGTGGTAACTTCAAAGCGGAATACAAGTATGATTTAGTATATACGAATGATGATATTAAAACGGCGGATCATATTGCTGATGAGTGGTTTGAGGAGGTAAAAAATAATAATCTTTAAATTGTTTACAGTTAAAGATATGCTGGAATTTGAATTAATGGCGCATGAAGGTTATTCCTTCAAGGAGTGTCAATGTTATTTTAATATTTAGGCAATAAGAAAGAGAATAGGGCGAGATGACATTTTCTAGATAGGACCACTCCATAGATGTCATCGGCAACCAAACAAGCTAGAGTGCACAAGCTCATAGGTTTATGCGTGACACTTGTCAAGATACAAAAAAGATGTCATACTGTCAACATAAAAATATGAAACTTACAAACTTATGAAAACTCAAAGAAATTACTAAACTTAAAACATGTATGAACTTAAAGCACTTGATTGTCTCCTAAAGGCAACGAGTGCTTTTTAGCGTAAAAATTTAATAGAGCACTATAATTTTATAAGTACTCTAAGTGTTAAATTCTTATTGTCGTGTTTATAGACTGTAATGACTGTGAACGGTGTAATACGAGAATAGAGGAAAAAAGAAACTATCTTTAAAAATGGTTTTAGGGTATAGTGAAATGGAAGATTAATCCAATAATTTATCTGCCATGAGACCAAGTGCGATCTGTATGGCTTAACTGTAGCCAACGGTCTAGGCGAAGCAGTTACAGGCAAGGACATAGCTAATTGAGGAACAGCGCCAGAACGGGCTGATGATGGCACTGGGAATCGGTGGAGTGGCAGGTACGGGAAAGTCGCAGATAAAGTAGCAAGTGGTACAAAGTTCATTCCTTACAGCAAGGAATTTGCGCAAAAGCATTCGGCCGGCAAATCGGTAATGTGGAAGTACCTCTTCGTATCAGAGTCGAAGAGGTAGCCACGGCGTATGGAAACAACTACAAGCATGTCACTTTTGATAATACGACGATTAAGGAAATAGTACAGAAGTTTGCGGTGAAGAGTGATGGTGGTAAGGGTACAGGCATTTATACCATATCCAAAGAATCTCAGAAATAGAGGTTATGTTCAAGCAAAATCCAAAACACAATGCAGAAGAATTCGCTAGACAGTTAAAAGACCAAGAAAAAGGGTTGAATGATTTAACTATTGATGAATATTTAAAGAATAGAGAAAGATATATAGAAGAAGGAAGAGCTGGAATTAAGGAAACAAGGATTGTCTAGACAAGACGCAAACAAAAAAGCAAATGAATGGTTAGAAACTCAAGCTGCTCTCCATAACCCGGATCAAATTGCGGGAGGAAGTCCTATTAATATAGGTGGAATGGGGGATAAAAAAGTTAATTCTTCTATTGGTTCTCAATGGAAATACAGAATAGATGTATTAGATGAAAAAATAAGAGAGCTATCAAAAACCATGGTTGAATCAGAAAGAAAATCAACATATTTAAATGTTAAATTAATGAATTAATTATTGGAGGGAGAATGATTTGTCAAATAATGTATTTGGAGGATTTGTATTTGAAGAAAAAATTGATAAAGAAGTCATCGAAAAATATAAAGAGAAGATACCAGAACAAATAACAGAAATATGGAGGCAATACGGGTTTGGAAGTATATTAAAAGGTTATTTAAAATTGATAAACCCTGAAGTATTTGAAGAACTTTTAAAAGATGTATATATAAGAAGCGAGGATGCTATTCCGTTATTTGCTACATCTATGGGCGATATAATTGTTTGGGAAAAAGGAAGATATTTAAACCTGCTAAATTTTAGAAAAGGGAATGTAAATGTTATTTCAGCTGGTTTTGACTTTTTTCTAGATGATTTAAATGATAATAGCTTTATTGTTGAAGAATTAGAATGGAATCCTTATCCTGAAGCAGTTGATAAATATGGAGAACCAGATTTTGATGAATGTTTTGGTTATACCCCTCTCCTTGGATTAGGTGGACCAGATAAAGTGGAAAACCTGAAAAAGGTGAAACTTATTGAACATATTTATCTGATTACTCAATTCATGGGACCAATCGAATAAGGGATAACCAATCAAGAATAGATTATGAATATAATTATTAAGATCTATCAGGTTCAGATAATCATGAAAGAAGGGGTATTTGGGAATATACTTTCTTGGGTCTTTTACCTCCAACTGAATATGATAAGAGTATTTTAGAAGAATACCTTAAGAATGAATATTGGAGGACAATAAGAGCTTGTTCTTTTTGTATGACCTTAACGCAAAAGTTAAGGTCTTTTGTCTTTTCATTGTTGAGATATGAAAATGTATCAACTTACTCCATATCATTCCTCAGATAATAGGCCAAGAGGACTTAAAATCATATAGATTTACTTTAAGGCAAGGTGGCTTAGAAAAAAGTAGCGAGTGGTACAAAGTTCGTCCCTTACAGCAAGTAATTTGTCCAAAAGCAGGTTCAGAGGTTCAAGCTACAATAACAGACATAGCGAGATCCGGAAAAACCACGTTAAAAAATATAGGTGAAGAACTAGGTAAAAAGGAAATTCCTAAACGTATAAGTGTGGAACAAGTTTCCCTCGCAGGAGGACCAAGCCTTCCCCAAGTTGTAATGGAAAAGCAGACAATTAAGGAAGCCTATCAGAAATTTACGGTTAAGGATAGCAAAGTTTTCTCACAGTAGATGAAATTGAGAGAATGGAAAATATTCTTCATGATTATCAGTGTACAGATAAAGAAATCCTAATAAAAAGAGAAGAATTTATAAAATTATTTTAAACATGCAATAAACCTATGTATTTGTCTGTGTTACGTACTTCAAGACTTGCAATAGAACTTTTAGCATACTATAATTTCGTTTGTTTATGAAGGTGATAACTGGTAAAACCAGTTATCACCTTCTTTATTCCTAAGTATACAGATTATAACTTTTGGTATAGGATGTTGTTAAAAACTACTAAGAACATTTGAAAATAGAGCAGGGGGATAAAAAATTGAATGAATCAATACTAAATGATTATTATCAGAATATAGCTCAAACTGTAAATGAGATGATTCCAGAAGAATGGAGTAAAGTAATTTTGTATGGAGAAATTACTGAGGGGACAGGGACTGCGTTCTTTTTCTATCAGTCTAATATTAATGATAAACTCATATATAGCCATGATATCCCTGAATTACATAGTATTAGTAGAAGGGAGTATAGAGATACATGGCGGAAGTTAATAAAGGTCTTAAAAGAATTATCGGATGAATTTAAAAATAATAATCAAGAACAATGGACCAATTTAACTTTTACTTTAGAAAGTTCAGGGAAATTTAAGGTTGACTATGATTATGAAGATCTATCAGATGCGGATGATCACGAAAGAAGGGTTATTTGGGAATATACTCATTTGGGTATTTTACCTGAATCTGAATATGATAAGAGTATTTTAGAAGAATACCTTAAGAAAGAATAATGTAGACAAGAAAAGCTTGTTCTTTTGTATGACCTTAACGCAAAAGTTAAGGTCTTTTTATTGTTGATATGAATATGTATCATCTTAAGCCATATCGGTTCCTCAAATAATAGGCAGTGAGGACTTAACATCATATAGATTCACTTCATGGCTAGGTGGCTTAGAAAAAAGTAGCGAGTGGTACAAAGTTCGTCCCTTACAGCAAGAATTTGCCCAAAAGCAGGTTCAAAAAGGTTCAAGCTACAATAACAGACATAGCGAGATCAGGAAAAACCACGTTAAAAAATATAGGTGAAGAACTAGGTAAAAAAGAAATTCCTAAAAGTATAAGTGTGGAACAAGTATCCCTCGCAGGAG
Organism: Peribacillus frigoritolerans; assembly: GCF_040250305.1. Taxonomy (NCBI): domain Bacteria; kingdom Bacillati; phylum Bacillota; class Bacilli; order Caryophanales; family Bacillaceae; genus Peribacillus; species Peribacillus frigoritolerans. The sequence continues at coordinate 2,557,809 of NZ_CP158190.1, forward strand.
GACCAAGCCTTCCCCATGTTATGACGGAAAAGCAGACAATTAAGGAAGCCTATCAGAAATTTACGGTGAAGGATAGCAAAGTAGAGGCTGTTCCAGGGGAGAGTATTCCTAAGGGTACGGGTAAAAGTGCTGAAGTAAGTGAAGTTAAAACATTAGCGGACAACAGACAACAGTTTACAAACGGAAGAAAAAATAGGTTAAAGCCTGATATTAGGTATAAAACAGGAGAGTATGATTACTTTTATGAAACAGATAATGTAGGTAGGATTGTAAAATTTGAAACAGAAAATTTACAATTAACAACGAGAACAGATAGATTGTCACACAGCAAAAACACACCTGGTAAAGTAAAAGGTCAAGACCATGCAGGGCATTTGGCAGGTGATAGATTTGGAGGATCACATAAAATTGACAATTTGGTTTCGCAATTATCTGATGTTAATTTGAAGCAATATAAGAAAATTGAAGAAGAACGGGCTGCAGCTTTAAAAGAAACACCTTCCAAAAAAGTAACAGTTGTTGATATAATCTACTCTGGGAACGATATGCGTCCTGAAAAATTTAAAGTAATTTATACTATTGATGGTAAAAGGAGCTCTAGAGTTCTTGAAAATTAATCTAAGGAGTGAAAAAATAGTATGAAAGAATTTGAAGATAAGTTTAGTGAATTGCAAGCAGATATGATATCCATATGTATGGAATATGTTGAAGATAGAGCTGATAAAGTATATGTTCATGCTTCATGTGAAGAAGGAATTATTTCGAGCAGTTTCTTTTATTTGATTAACAATAAGTATTTAAAGTCTCATAAATTGAATGATGCATTGGAAAATGGGGAAGAAAGATATGATGTATCTGCAGAACGAAATTTTATGGTATTAGATATCTTAAATGAAGATATCGGAAAAATCAAAGCATTATGCAAAGAATATGAAAAAGATATGCCCACTGAGATGAAATTAATATATGATGTCAAGAGTGGAAACTTCAAAGCTGAATACAAGTATGATTTAGTTTATACGCATGATGAGATTAAAACGGCCACTCATATTTTTAATGAGTGGTTTGATGAGATAAAAAATAATAACCTTTAAATTGTTTACACTCGAAGATACGCTCTAATTTGAATACATGACTCATCAAGGTTGTACCTTCAAGGTGTGTAAATGTAATTTTAATATTAGGCAATAAGAACGAGAATAGGGCGGGATAACATTTTAATAGATAGGACCCCTCATAGATGTCATACTGTCAACATTAAAACATGAAACTTAATGATTTATTTAGAAAATGAACTTAATGCGCTTGATTGTCTACTAAAGGCAACGAGTGCTTTTTAGCGTTAAAAAAAAAGAGAACTAGAATTTTTATAATACACTAAGTGTTAAATTCTTATTGTCCTGTAAATAGACTGTAATGACTGTGAACAGTGTATTACGAGAGTAGAGGAAAGAAGAAAACTATCTTTAACAATGGTTTTAGGGTAAGGTGAAATAGAAAATTAATCCAATAATATATCTATCAGAAGACAAAATGCTAATTATACGGGAATTTGCGCAAAAGCAGGTTCAGAAGGTTCAAGCTACAATAACAGACAGAGAGATCAGGAAAAACCACGTTAAAAAATATAGGTAATGAAATAGGTAAGAAAGAAATCCCAAACGTATAAGTGTGGAACAAGATTCCCTCGCAGGAGGACCAAGCCTACCCCAAGTTGTGATGGAAAAGCAGACAAATAAGGAAGCCTATCAGAAATTCACGGTGAAGGATGGCACAATAGAGGGTGTTTCAAAGGAGAGTGTTCCTAAGGGGACGGGTGAATTTACATCTAAAAAGAAAACTGTACCAGATTGGCTTAAAGAGCGATGGGAAGCAGGTAATAATTTTAATAAGGAAATCGTCCTCGTTATCCTTATAATGAGGTAGAGTACTTCTAATATTAATTCATCTTTAAGTCGCCCTCCTTGAGAGCGTTTGGATTAAAAGGACCAATTGATATTTTAGAGCCTGAAGGATATTTTTTTGTAATTTCATATAAGTAACTCTTAGCTATCGTTTTTTGCACTTCACTAAGTTGAGTGAAATTTCTCGATACTATTTCCTTATTGGGTCCATATGAGTCGACTACGTACTTTTTGCCGCCTACTTCTTTTGCTTCCATTACCAGTTCAAAATAAACCAATTCCGCAAACAATTATTGATGAAGCAACAAAAAACAGAATTATTATTAAGGATATTAATGGGAAGGTGTATAAATGATAATGATTATGAAAGTTTATTATTGTGACGAGTGGTCAGATATCAAAAAAAAGCCTTGGAACATTCTTGATGAACGTACTGCATACACATACCATCAAAAACATGAACCATATACGGCGGTATTAACTGAAAATGAAAAACCTAAATATATTGTAAATATAACAAATGAATGGGTTTCGGTGAGTTTTTATGATGATTTCACTCGTAAGTATCTAAATTATGACTTTGAAGTTATGAGTGATGGTAAGATTTTTTTAAGAACAGCAATGTATTGGGAATATGATGATGAAACTGATAAGGAAGTAAGTAGCTTGATTTTGGGCTTCCGAGAAGATGGCTATATAGCAATGGAAAAGAGAGACTTTAAAACCGGTTCAGTCGAGGAACGCGAGGTTAGCGATACCCTTGAAAGAAACTGGGACGTATTTCCTGATTTTAGTCAGTACATTCATTTGTGCAAAGAGGAAAGATAACGGATTTAGAGCACTCTTCAGTGCCGATGCTAGCTATATGAATGGTTATCATATTTCAGTAACACATAAGGCAAGTGAACTAAAGATAAATATGCCATTTTGTATAGTATTAATGACGCTCAAGGTGGTTGTATGTATTATGAGGGTGGCTTACCTACTAATAAGATAAAAAATCCTATTTTAGATCTTAACTGGCTTTTGCCTTTCAATCCTTTTTTGCTTTAATAGTTTTAAGGTTAAAGTAATCCATATATAGATTTAAAAATCGGGATGGGAGTGTAGCAAGTGGTTGTTTAACCTGACATGAAAAGTAAAGTAAAGCAAACAAATACCGGAGTCGATCTAGTAACGGATCGCAAGCTGTCCGAAGCCGAAAGTCCATGGAAGAAGTCTTTGGTAAAGAAGTAATTATTAAAGTAAAACCCATAAAGAGGCGCAACCAGCTAGACTAGGTGAGTTTAAAATCAACTATGCAATAGATGGTAAAAAATATTCATATAGATTAACTAATTATTTTAAGAGGTAAATGAGATGGAAACCAAAATAATGGAGCAGACATATCAACAAATTGCGAATACATTAGTTAATATGATTCCAGAGGATTGGAAACAAATCTTTTTATACGCTGAGTTTAGAGAAGGTTATAAAAAGGTTTTTTTCTACTATTACCCTGAAATTGGAGGGGAACCAGTATATAGTCTGGATATAACTGATTTATTTAATGTTGATGAGGAAGAGTTTGAGGGGCTTGATAATGATTTGTATAATTGTTTTTCGAAAATGCGTGAAGAACTTAAGGAGCAAGAACAGGAACTATGGACTAACCTAACTTTCATTTTAGATAACACAGGAAAAATGCAAATGAATTATGGATATGATGATATTTCAGAACTTAGCCCTGTAGAAAAACAAGATAAATGGGAATCTGAATACCTAAATTAAAACACTATATAAAATGAAACCTTGAAATGCTTTTTTAATCCCTTGAATGGCTAAATATCTTTCAGGTTTTTTTGGGTGGCTACCTAGTGCCGAATAAATAGTTTCGTTCTAAGATAGATAACACTAAGTAGTTATTAATAATGTTTGACAAAAAAATATTGTACATAAAAACAACTTTAAATACATGTTCACAATTAAGCCAAATGTATAGGGACTCATCACGGACAACGGCTTTGGCGAAGTGGTCATTGGGAAAGATGTTCGGCAACCAGCTAACTGAGGAACAGCGCCAGAACAGGCTGATGGATGCAAGAGGAATATTTAAGCAAATGACTGATATGTATCCTAATTTAAAAATTAAGGTATCGACTGAAATAAATCCTAGTTTACCATATCCAAGAGATACATTGTCCTTTGAATGGGTTCCCAGAAAATGTGGTTAAAATAAGAAAATAAGTAGGGAATGATAGTTATGAATTTTATCAATAACCTCAACGCAGTGGCTAAGGTTGCAGTAGGATTGGTAATAGCTGAAAATATGTTTAATATAATTAGTATGGATGAACCCGGATATAAAATTGGTAAAGAAGCTCTAGATTCCTGTTGGAAATGGCTTGAAGGTGAAAAAATCGATGCGGATGATTTGTGTAACTACATAGATAGCGAAGATTATGTAGATGTAGCTGAGTTTGCAAATAAAGAAAAGGATGTACAAAAACAATATGCATGGTATTCAGTTTTAGATGCTGTTTCTTATACAACTTATCAAGCATATAAAAAGGAAAAAAGAGACTTTGTTCCTCAAGTGGTTGAAGTGATTGATGACGAAACGTTAAGAATATTAGGTGAAAATGCGATTGAATCGGGTTATTTTGAGATTGAAAGTCTAAATAATTTTAAAAAATACTTATTGGAAAACTACTCATTAATCGATAATATTGAAAACTATAATTATATAAAAAGGGATAGACTAACACTGTCCTAAGAGTATAAAAGAAACCTTCTCCCTTTAGGAAGAAGGTTTTTTAACCAAATCGAATTAGGTGAACCTGAGAAAGTGGAAATAACTAAGTAAAAGAAGTAAAAAGGTACCCTGAGTTAACGATAAAGTTATCTTCTGAGACGTTGAAGGGGTTAAATCTGCAGGGGAATTATCCTTTATTTTAAATAAATGGAGTTTTGATTGAATAAGGAGGAAAAGTTTGTGATAGAAAAAATCATTGAAATGAACTCTGATTTACAGGTAGCATTTCTTTTAACTTTGTCTGAGAAAGTTATAGGCATGCTTTCGAAATCTTCTGGGTATAAAGCTGCAGTCGAAGCAATTGACTTATGCTGGGATTGGGTTGAAAACAAAAACATTTCTGGAGATACTATCTATCAATTTTTTGACAATGCAGATGAAACAGGTCTATTCATACTGATGCAATTTGAGGAGAAGGAATTAAAGATGAAGGCTTGGAACTGCATTATTGATGCGATTGCATTTACTGATTGGAAAGCTTATATTGAGCAAGGGGAAAAATATTTACCTGGTCCAATAGAATCAGTGGATGAGGATCTATTTCATCATTTCATAAATAATTTCTTAGAAATTAACCATGGAAAGGATGGAATGATCTATCGATTAATTGATATTTTACAAGATAATTATTCAAATAATAAAATTGATGCAAATATAAGAAAACAAATTTTATCTAGCATTGAATAAGTAGTTATACAAATGGCTGTTCAGCTTTTTTCCTTTAAGTTCTTGTTTTACACGCACAAATAAAGAAACAAAAGTAGGTTATGTAAATTGTTAGCGGATGGGTTAATTATGATTATGAGGATTTATCCAATGAGAAGATCACGAAAGAAGGATTATTTGGGAATATACTCGTTTAGGTCTTTTACCTGAATCTGAAAATGAAAAGAGTATTTTAGAAGAATACCTTAAGAAAGAATAATGGAGGCACGGTGGCTTAGAAAAAAATAGCAAGTGGGACAAAGTCCTCCCTTACATAAGGAATTTGCGCAAAAGCGCGGTTTAGAAGGCCCAAGCTACAATAACAAGGAAAAACTACGTTAAAAAATATAGGTGAAGAACTAGGCAAAAAAGAAATTCCTAAACGTATAAGTGTGGAACAAGTATCCCTCGCAGGAGGACCAACTTTAGCCAAGTTATGATCGAAAAGCAGACAATTTTCCCAATGAGACAAATGCTAAATTTAGAAGAGCATCGCCGTCTTCTAAAATACAAAGAGAAGTTTACAATAATATTGATGATATTATTGGATTGAGGATTTTGCTCTACCTGGAAAAATAATGATAAAAAACGGCATGCAGACCATATTGTTTCTCTAGAAAATAGCTCGTATAGAAGGTTTTGAGACATTAACTTACAATCAACAGAAGGAAATTGCCAATTTTGCAGAGAATTTTATAGGTCTTAGTGAAGCAGCTAATACATCTAAAGGTTCAAAATCATTTGCAGGTTGGTACATCTACAAAAAAGAAAATATTCCGGTAAATCCTGAATTTAGGGAAAAAATGATATTAAAAGAAAAAGAACTAGAAATTGAGATACAAAAGATGATAGATGAATTTAATAGGAAAAATAAAAAGGAGTGATTTCGGGTGGATAAATTATCTTTTTTAAAACAATACAGGAAAAGTATCGAGTTTGTATCTAACAAAGACTTACTCAATATTGAAAAGGAAAATATGCCTGAAAAATGGATAGAGATATTTAAAGAAACAGATAAAACTAGAAAGAAAGATAAACTAATAGCTTTATGGAATAATGTGTGTGAAAAAGAATTGAGTAATACTATATCATACTTGAAAGAGAATTTATTAGAAATTGAACTAATTGTAGATAATGGACAATATGCAGTACTATATAGCGTAATGAGTGAAAATGACGAAATTCTCTATTATGAAGGTGGTATACCGACCAATTCTATTAATATTTCAGAAATGCAACAAAATTGGTCAAATGTACCAGTATCTATTAAGGGATTTTATGAAAAGTTACATAATGGGTTTTATTATCTGCCAAGTAGAGCTATGGGGCTTGTACCAGTAGACCACATTACTCATTTTGAGGATTACGAATGGGGAATACTTGAAGAATTAGATGAACCATTAGGAATTAATATGGCAACAACATATGGTTTTTTTGAAAATGGCATGGGAGGATATGTTGCTATAGATTTAAAAAACTGTATAGATGACTTAGCGACATTATGGTTTACTAATGATAAGCCTGAGTATAATGTGGATTTCTGGGATATTGTAGATGAATGGATTGTAATAGGGCTACAAGACAATTGAAAAATATGTAAAATCCCTCGCAGGAGGACCAAGCCCTCGCATATGGAGAAAATACAAAATGGATTTCTGGCCCAAATACCTACATTACCAATAAAAATTAAGGATGTTGAAGAAATAATTAGTAGAAGTGTATCAAGGAACTCCGACTTTGTAGAGAATGTTACAAACGCAAAAATTGTACTTAAAAAAGATACAACGATAATTTTATTCTAACAGGATATCCATAAAAAATAAGGAAGCGAGGAATCTAATGAAAGAAAGGTATGATTACTTAGAAGAGTTAGAAGATTTTTTATGTGGAACATTTCACCAGGATATTAGTTCGCCTGAACAAGCATTAGTTGAGTTTATAAACGAAGCTAATAATGAATGTTTGCTTTTTACAATAAAGTATTGTGACGAATTTTTAAATAGTGATATAACAAAAAAAGAAAAGGAAAACTATATAAAAGCTAATGCAGAAATTTATTTTCCCGCAATTGGATTAACTCCTATACAGTGGCTAAATAAAGTCATAGAACGAATAAAAGAAGCTGTAAAATTAAAATAGAACTTATTATCATAGAAACCTTGGGAGGTAAACAAGTCTTTCAAGGTTTTTATTATGGGAATTTCAATGGCCTACGGCTAAAAAAAGGGGAATTTGTTCCTCAATGTTAAAGTTAATTATGATGGGATTAATAAGAGACCGAGCAGTTTTGATATTATGTACGAGATAGATGGGGAACCAAACTTTATTAAAATAAAGAATTAGAGGTGTTCATTTTGGGAAAAGAATTTGAAGATTATTTTTCAGAGCTTCAAACAGATTTGGTTGCGATTTGTTTGGAATTTGTTGATAAGAAAGCAGATGAAATTTATATTTATGGTTCTTATGAACCTGATGCATATTATTTTAATGTGTTTTATAACGTGCAAGGGACTATTGTTTTGAAGCAAAAATTGAACGAAATAGATGTGAAGAATCATGACTATATTTATGATGTATCAAAAGAACGACAATTTGCATTACAACGTATAGGTACTGAAATTTTAGAAGAGATTCATAAAAGATGTAACGAATTTAATCATGAGATGCCAACTGAAATAAAGTTACGTTACAGTATAAAAAATAACAAATTGCAAGCAAAGTATAACTATGATTTAGTTTACACTAATGATGATACCCTTCTTCCAAGTAATATTTTCAAAACTTGGTTTAATGAAGTAAGTGAAGAGTTAAGTAAAAGAGATTAATATTGTTAACAAATTTGACTGGAAAATATATGTGAAGTGGATAGAAGGTAATGATGAGGTGTTTGAAAATACTTACTTCATGATGGTTGAACCATCATGAAGTATTTTGTGCAATGATAGAATTGAAAAAGAAGTACGAGGTTAGGCGAGATTTTGATTGCACAACAGATTAACGATATGATTCCAAATGAATGGGATAATTGTTGTATTAATGGTGAAGTTAAGGGGGGAAGGAGGAGCTTTCTTCTTTTTTAGGCCCCAAAGGTAAGGAGTAACACGTTTTTACATTATATTTCAAAATTATATTATGTAGATAAGATAGCTTACAATTAAGAACTACATAAAATTATATCAAACAAATGTTGAACTCCAAAAGTTTTTATTGATAACGACCAAGAACCTTAGTATTCGGTGACATTATTAGTAAATGATTCAGGAAAGTTAAATGTACATTTTGATTATACAAAGTGGCTTGAAAGGAATTTGGTCCAACAGCTGCCTTTTAGGCATCAGGTGCTGTTTGTTTTTCTGAGATGAAATTCAAGTATAAAACACATTAAAGAAGGAATTCTCATTTAAAGAATTCCTTCTTTGCATATTATTTGTTAAGAAATGATTTTTCGAAAAATTCCAGAAGATGCTCTAAAGTGATTGGATCACTGTAGGTGGATGCTTTACTATTTATTTCAAATATACGATCGTTTTTAACTGCAGGTATATTTTTCCATGTCTCGGTCTCTACAAATGAATTAACAACATCTGGGTTTTTGCTAAAGATAATATAATCTCCAGTATACTCAGGAAGCACTTCCGATGAGAGGACATAAATGCCGGATTTAAGTGCCTTTTCTTTTACTTTTTCAGGCATTTTCAAATCCATTGCTTGATACAATATTTCTGTTCCGCGTGCATAGTTATTTCCAAATACATAAAATTCCTTAGCATCATTTTCAATCACAGAAACGGTTGCATCTTCACCAATTTTTGCACGTATCGCTTTTCCTGCGGATTCTGCACGTGTTTCGAAATCATTAACCCATTCTTTTGCTTCCTTTTCTTTGTTTAAGAGTTTACCGATTTCTATTTGCTGTGATAAATAATCTAATTTCCCCCAAGTGAATACTACAGTTGGAGCAATTTCATTTAGCTTTCCGATATTTTTCATCTCGGATCCCGCTATGATTAGGTCCGGTTCCAGTTCTATGATTTTCTCGAGGTTATCTTCTGATACGACTTCCACTCCCTTTAGTCTTTCTTTAAAAAGTGGATTCATATTAGTCCATTGGTCTATCCCAACGACATTTCCTTCTAAAGCCAATACATTAGGTCCATTAGAGAGAGCAATTATTCTTTTTGGGTTTTTAGGAATCTCAATAGGGCCAGTTTCTGATTGATATGTAACTGTTTCTTTTTTAGCCTTGGATGCATTATTTTCGTTCGCAGTCTCTTTGTTACCGCAAGCACTAAGAATGAGTACGAACAAGAGTAGGAAGGGGATGAATAGCTTTTTCATTCTGATTTTTCTCCTTATGAATTATAGAGTAGGTTAAAAACATATCAAAAAATGTCTAATTAATAATGATATTCATTTTCAATGACTACATCAATATATTAATAGTAATGATAATCATTGTCAATAAATTTCGCCAGGTTGCTAAACTCTGTGTACTAAAAAATTGCGGTGTTCGCAGTCATCATTTTCTGCCTGCGTCGTTAAATACTTGATGTTGACGTATTCCGTTAAATTTTGATCGGTATTTGTTTACATAACTATATTATGGTCTAATCGTTGAGAAGTCATATATATTTGAACTAAAATTTGGAGGTGTATATAATTCTATAAATATAGTATAGAAAGAATTAAATGAAAACGTTAAAAAAGGGTTTTTAATCGTGTTAGCAAGTTTTGTTTTTCATTACTAAACATTTCGATACCGGTTTCAGCTCATGAAACTAAATCAAAACGAACGGTAATAACCAGTGAGGATGGATCAGTAGTTCTAACTCAAATAAAAAAGGATGTTTGGGTACATACAACATATACGGAAATCCAAGGTAATAAGATTTGTGCGAATGGTCTGGTACTTAATACTTCAAAAGGAATCGTCTTAGTTGATGCAGCTTGGGACGATATACTGGCAAAGCAAATATTGGATATGATAAAAAAGGAATTCAAAAAACCTGTCAAGTGGGCAATAGTAACTCACCACAAATACGATAGAATTGGCGGGATACAGGCATTATTGGATCAAAACTAAAAACGGTAAGCACTCCTGAAACTGCAAGATTGGCAGAAGAGTTCAACTATCCTATGCCCGATCCTTCACTGGATTCAATGGCATCAACTTTAAAAGTTGGGAATATGAAAATCGAAATATACTTCCCCGGGGAAGCCCATACTTCTGATAACATGACGATATGGCTTCCAAAGTATAACTTAATTATTTGGTGATATGATCTTTGCACTGGAACAAAAGAATTCGGGGATCATAGATGAAGCTAACATGGAAGCTTGGCCAAATACGATGAAGAATTTAATGTATGTGTATAAAGATGCGAAAATCGTTATTCCTGGTCATAAAAATTGGGGAGATTTCAGTTTGCTTCCACATACATTGGAAATTGTCCAGAATCATGGAAAATGAATTAATTAATTCTCATTCACTTCTAATCTTTAAGCAACTTGTCCACACCTTCCATCAGTCCATGCATATACAATAGTAAGGAGGGTGTTAGTATGCAGATAAATTGTTGTTATGAAGAAAAATGTTTTGAGAACAATGACCCAAGTACAGTATGGTTTCCTGGAAAACGTTGTGAATGTAAAAAATGCAAAAAAAACAAGCATCGTTTTCATTAATCACTAAATGAATGAAACAACTGTAAAACAATTGTTCAACAGGGGCAGTCCTAGTGGCTGCCTTTTTTATTTGGACATGAAGTTGATGGTGAGTAATGCTCTGAAATATAAAAGCTTAAAAACACTCAACCGTGATGGCTGAGTGTTTTTAAGCTAGTCTTTCTTAAGAATCTGCCTGCTTTGCTGAATGATTTCATTATTTTTATTAATCGCTTCAACATTGTTTAATTTAACATGGTCATTGATCAATTCATTGTCTTCCATATATTCAAGTAACAATTCGACGGATTTATCCAATAATCTTTCCAGTGGGATTACCCTTTCTTCTGCCAAACGAGTGAGCCGCATGTTTAAATGTGAAGCGAGTGAGGAAACGAATGGATCTCTACCTTCGTTCATTTGCCATGCCCCCTTCCTCTTTAATAGCTTCATTATATGATGGAAATGATTGGAAGGCAAATGGAACAAAATTAATGAAAAGATGGTTAAATCGATTGAAAGTGTGCTGGTAGCTGGATGATTTTTGAATCGGAAGCTGTCAATTATTTATTTATATTACGCAATCTTTAATAATTTTTTTGCATAAAAAATAGAAGCTACCCAAAATAGATAGCTCCTCATTTGTTTTATTTATGCCAATTACTAAACTGGTCCATTAAGACTCTAAAGTGATTTGAAATTTTTGATGTAATGCAAGGTATATAGAATGTTATAAGTTTATTGAACTAAAGTTAATACCTAAATAAAAGGGCGTTTCCACACAATGAGTTTTCGAACCAACTAAATTAGTATCTACTACAGGAATTCCCAAGAAATTGAACAACAATCTGTATTAGTTGATGTAACGGATAGCGCAACCCCAAAGTCTTATTTTAGTTTAACCAAAATAAGACTTTGGTCATCTTTACGTTGGTCAGTGTCCTCTTCATTTCTAAGCGATTGTATAATTTCCTCTTTAAGTGTAGATAAAGGGGCAGCCGAATAGGTCTTTAACAATGAGCATAAACGGTCTGAACCTAGAGGTTCTTCAACTCCATCTGTATAAAGGCAGAGCTTACTGTCCTTATTGTATGTAAGGGTATTTGTTTTAAAAATAATTTCTTCAAACATCCCGAGTGGAGGCCGATTAGAACGCAACTGATATTGTTTTCCGTTTATATCCTGTAAAAGAACGGAAGGATGGCCTGCATTAATATAATTAATTTCTCTCTTATCAGTATCGATTAAAAGGTAGACGGCTGTGCAGTAATGCCAAGTTTCACTTGTGTTTTTGAATAAAGAATGAAGGTGATCATCTAATTCCTTCATCACAGTTTTCACTTCAGAACCTTTTAAAATTAATCTCTGAAATATGGAATGAAGTGACATGGTTATGAGAGCTGAAGAAAGCCCGTGCCCCATCACATCAAGTAGGATAAGCCCATACCGTTGGGCGTCAATTTGGTAAAATCCATATAGATCACCTGATAATTGATTGGAACCTTTATAATACGCTTGAATTTCAAGATGTTCATTACTAATAGGAACAGTTAATAGTGTCTCTTGGATTTTTTTAGCAAGATCCATTTCTCTTTCTGTATCTACTTTGTATTTTTCGTTTTTTTCGTTTAATTCAATAAGTTTATCCTTTTGCATTTTCATCGTTTCATGAGCAGTCTCTAAATCAGAATAAGCCTTATTCCTAGCATTTAAAGCGGTCACTGCCTCTTTTTTCGCTATAAGAAGCTCATTTTCTAATTCGTTTCTTTTTCGCATTGGAATCACCACACACTCAATAATGGTTCTTCCATCTCGCTCTCTTTGAACAGCGTTTAGTAACACAGGTATTTCTTCTTCGTCTTCAGACTTTAAGGATATATATATTTCCTCAATGTGATTTTCTAACTTAATCAGAGGAACAAGATAAAGCTGATGAAAGAGTATAGCAGAAGCCGAAAGGATAAAATTAATATGCTGTCCCTTCAAATCATCGAGATTATACCCCAATAATTTAAGTAAGGTTTGATTAACGGATAAAATTGTATCTTCTTCTGATAAAGTTAAATATCCGCAGGGTGCCTCATTCAGTTGTTCATTCACAAAAATTCACACCCATCTCTATCTATAAATCGTTTGTCGGAAATTCATCCAAAAACTGTCTAATTAAGAATATCGTCTCTTCAGGATGACTCATATGTGGACAGTGTCCTGTTGCTTTCATCACTTTCAATGTACTATCAGGAAGATGCTTATGAATATATTCTCCTACTGCTGACGGAGCAATAACATCTTCTGAACATTGCAAAATGAGTGATGGTACTTTTACTTTTGGTAAGTCTTTACGGTTATCAGCAAAAAAGGTAACCTCCGCAAATTGTCGAGCGATAATGGGATCAGTAGAACAAAAACGATTCTCTAGCTCCCGTTTAAGCTCTGGTCGATCTGGATTATTCATTACCGTTCCAGCAAAGGCGGTTGCCCAGCCTATATAATTTTTGTCCATCATATCAATCAATCCTAAAAGTTGTTCTTTTTCGAATCCTCCGTAATAATCATTAGGGAGATTCAAGTAGCAAGGAGAAGGACCAACCAGAACAAGTTTAGAAAAATATTCTGGATGTTTAATTGATGCCAGCATGCCGATCACACATCCGACAGAGTGTCCAACAAATATAGCATCTTTTAGGTCTAATGCGGAACAAACATCAAGTACATCTTGTGCATACCCTTCAAGAGTACTGTATCTTTCCACGTTATATGCCTGTATATCTGAATTACCTGACCCAACATAGTCAAATAGGATAATTTGGTATTCATCTTCGAAGTCTTTTGCAACTGATTGCCAGACATTTTGATCACAACCAAAACCTGGGGCAAATATCATTGGTCGTGTACCACTTCCTTTAAGCTTTACATTATTACGCAATAAAATATTGGGATTCATGATTAGCTCCTTCATTAGAAGATATACTTACTATATGTTAACACTAACCTTATTCGAATTAAAGAATTACACTTTAGTACCAAATCGGTGGAACTTATGTTTAACTTCACCATGATTTACTTGAACTGAAAATTGTCACAGTATCTATTTACCTTAAAAGTTCTGTCAACCTTTTACCATGGTAAGTAATGATCGGTTTTCATAGTCTTAGATTTGCTGGTCAGTGAGTACGAGGAATCACATTTTCTCCTCAAACCATCATTTAAGATCTATTAATAAAAATGAATAATCATCAAACTATGATTTACAAAGGCACTCGCTTTAAAATGAACTTGAAGGGGGGAGATTGATACACTTCGTGGAGTTTCAAGACTTTTGGAAACTCTTAGACTAACGTATGCACGAACTTCTTATATACGGAAAAGGCCGACAACGTTCCTTGATAATTAGCCTTTGGAAAGGCTAATTTTTTTAAAAGGGATTATGTATAGGGGATCCATGAGGGGTTTTTTAATTAGATCGAAATATATGGCCCGTGATGTGATTCAATCCACTGTTCTAGAGTGTAAATTCTTTTTAGAAAACATTTTGTAGAGAGCCGAGATAAGTGGGGTTTTGAGAAGTATTGACTGATTATGTGAAGTTCTTTAATTCAATTTATCTATTTTATAATCATGATAGAAACGCGACAAAAAATACATTACCCTAATTTATGTCTATATTTGAATAGATAAGATGGGGGTTTTTATAATGGGTAATTTAAACTTCTCCCTTTTTCTGATTCAAATCCTTCAATATGGATTCACCCTATCTTTAAGAAATTTTCTGATTACTAATTGGAGATCATTAAAATGCGGCTAGCTTCAGTTTTTTGCGCAAAATAATTATTTAAATAATAAATCAATATCGAACGCCTTCTTTGTTTTTCCTGTATAATAATACTATATTTTACATTTGGGAGGGATTATTTATGGACCAAGCCAGCAGTTTAATAGGGCTTTTTGCAATCATACCGATTTTATTTTATTTGGGACTTATTGTATTAAGTGTTTATTTCATAATTAAGATAATTAAATTCATCAATGCAAAGACAAGATTAGATCAAGAAAGAAATGAAAAGCTGGATGAGTTGATAAGGGTAATTGGTAAAGAAAAAGAAGATCAAAATATGCCTTTATAATAGTTGAAAAGCACAGCCCCATTTAGGGTTGTGCTTTTTTTATTTAAGAACGATGAACCTATACTAGGTCCTCATAAAAGGGCGTTTTTTTTGTAACGTCAAGGTAGGTGTACAAGCATTTCCTAATTAGCACCATAACATATTAGGAGGTGATTGAATTGACGGTTAAATTAGAAACTTTATTGGATCGTTCAGAAAAGAATATGGGCAGCGGAATTCATCCAGTCGTAAAAGAATCAGCATTGGAAATGGTTAAACGGGCATATCAAGAAGGCATTTTCGTGCAAATCAGCGCAGGTTATCGGTCTATGGAAGAGCAAGCAAAGCTATATGGTCAAGGTCGCCTAGGATATATCTACGATGGTAAAAACTATAGTAATCTATCAAAACCGAGAGTGACCAACGCGATGCCAGGTCAATCTTACCATAACTATGGACTAGCCATTGATTATTTCATAGTCAGTGATGATGGAAAGAATGCAATATGGACGGTTGATGCAAAATGGAAACGGGTAGCGGCTATTGGTAAATCCTTGGGCTTTGCATGGGGAGGAGATTGGTCAAGCTTTAAAGACTATCCGCACTTGGATATGACGGCCGGACTGACTTATTCTCAGTTAAAAGCGGGAGCAAAGCCTGTACTGATATCAAAAGTTAAAGGAACAACCCCACCAGCTACACAAGTCGAATCCGAAGTCATTGTAAAAGATACACCAGCAAAGGACAGCGGCAACCAAACTATCAAGTCCATTCAAAGGACATTAAATAGCAGATATAATGCGAAAATAGATGTTGATGGATATTATGGTCCCAATACTAAAAAAGCGCTGATCAAGGGTTTTCAAACCGAATTGAATAAACAATATGGTGCAAAGATTAATGTTGATGGAATATGGGGACCCCAAACAAAAGCGGCTTCACCTAATGTTAGGGAAGGGGCGGAAGGGAATATCACCTATATCCTTCAAGCTGCACTTTATTTGGAAGGACATAATCCACATGGCATGGATGGTATCTTTGGAAGCGGAACGGAAATAGCTGTGAAGGCATTTCAAAGGGCCAATGGATTATCTGCAGACGGCATCGCCGGTGAAAATACCTTTGCAAAACTATTTGGATGATATTTGAATTTGAATAGAACTATAATGCTTAAAAGCAATCAGGTTAGCAAAAAAGCCCTTAAAAATGAGGGCTTTTTTTGGATGAATGAAAAAATATTTTATAATAGCAGTTATTTTAAAAGTAAATATCTCAATCGTTTAAGAATCGAAGTATAAGAAACGTAAGAATACATATGGGGACAAGAAATGTAACCGCATTTACGAAATGAAAGTACTTTAATGCGGAATGATTTTTGACTTTAATTACTAAATAGAAGAATGATAAAGTTGCGATCAATGGGCATAACAAGCCAAGATCAGTTAAAATGCTCGAAATTGGGTGGTTTATAACACTAAGTCCAATGAGGAATGAAGCAAGGCAGATAGCATTGATAACCGACAAAATGGTTGGTATTAACAACAAGTTCTTTTTTACTGTCTCCATAAATTTCACCTCCTAGGTGATAATCCCACACGATATATCTTATAATATTCACTGATTAGGCAGTAAAGCAAGATTAAGGCTTTGTTAAAGCAAAGGTTGATTAACTGTGTACAAATAGAAAATTTCAAAAATTGTCCATTCACTAAATGAATTGTAATATTTATCGAGTATTTATCCACATTTTTGTTCACTTAAAATTGACTGAAAAATAATAGTTTTTTTAATTTCCCATCATATTTAGACAATATAGTTAAAGGAGGACATAACTTTATTGGAGGAAAAAAATGAAAAAAATACGGAAAAAGCCAATTTTGCCTATAGTCTTTATTAGTCTGGCATCTGTGATGTTTCTAAGTGCAATTCCTGAAACTCCAGTTCAAGCAGAATTGAATGTTTCACAGTTACAAATGAAAAATCATTTGCTTCCGCTTGGTACGCCAAATTTGCAGGAGAAAAGAACTTCCATGAATCTAGCACCAGGAGTGAAGTATACCAAAATCAATCGTGGTGAAACATCTTCTAAAGACTTTTACACAGTGGATGTGGCATTTGTAGCAACACAAAAGCAGGCAAAGAAATTGTTGGAAAATTTAAAGAGAGACGGTTTCAAAAATGCTCGTATCATAAAAGAACCGGATCGGGCCGTGGATGACCGGAAAAAGGGACCGCTTGGGTACATTGTTCGCATCGGTCAATATCAGCTGGAAGCGGATGCAGCCGAAATGAGAAACAAGTTATCGGATAAGGGATATTCGGGACTGCGGACTGTGTATACGGGTGAAGACGGAGAGAAAACAACAGGACCATGGGTAGTGAACGTCCTTGAAGTGGATCAGGATCGATTTCATGGGCATGTGATGCCTGAGTTAGCAAATGATGCAGTGGCAGGAAAAGAAACATTGACCCAAATCGCTGGTAGAAATGATGCCATTGCAGGAGTTAATGCCGGATACTTTGTTGTAGGAGAGAAGGATGGAACACCAGGAGATCTTGCCGGTATATTCGCCAGCAAAGGTCAACTTGTCAGTGAAGCTATAAATGGACGTTCAGCTCTGATTTTATCTTCTGTTGAAGAGAAGGCAAACATTGCATCTGTGTCCACGTCAATTCAGGCTACTTCATCTGATGGTGCGGTCAGGGAAGTGGATGGATTAAATCGAAAGCCAGGATTAATCCGCAATTGTGGCGGTGTTGGAGGAGATACGACCACAGAACGGGCAAAACATGATTTTACTTGTAAGGATGAAAGTGAACTTATCCAATATACGTCCGTATTTGGAGATAAGACAGAATCGGGCGAAGGTATGGAAGTGGTAGTAAATCATGCCGGGGTAGTGGGGGAAATTCGTAACAAGCGTGGGGGAGACATTCCAAGCGGTGGTTCTGTTCTTGCGGGAACGGGGGAGGCGGCAGAGTGGCTTCGTGACCATGCCCGACAAGGAATGAAGATTCAAGTGAAAAGTAAAATCATCGGTGATGGAAAGCAATTGATATTAGACCAAACCACAAGTATGATTAATGGAGGTCCTCGATTATTGGAAAACGGAGAAATTTCCATTAATGCCGTAGAGGAAGGCTTTCACTGGGAAGAAGATCCAGGGTTTTATTATCGTTTTGGGGAACGTCGCAATCCTAGAACGCTTGCAGGAATCAAAGAGAATGGCAATCTATTATTCGTCACCATTGATGGACGCGCACCCGGATGGAGCGTGGGAGCTAATTTTGAAGAAAGTGCGAAAGTGATGAAGTCATTAGGGGCCGTCGATGCCATCAATCTTGACGGCGGCGGATCGACGACCATGACAGTTGGGGATGACCGAGTCACAAGACCCTCTGATGCAGCAGGTGAACGCCCGATTGCCGACGGTATAATGTTAGTAGAATAGATGGGCAGAGATTAACGACTTCATTTATCAAATAAACTTAAAATCTCTTCAGATAGGTTTCTGAAGAGATTTTTTTGTTGTGATATTTTGAAATAATTTAATAAAAGGATTTTGAAATACTTTCAGCAGTTTTTAACAATAAAGGGATATGTTGTTCCATCGATTCCTTATTCCAGCGAAAGACAGGCCCGGAAATGGAGATAGCTCCAATGACTTTTCCTTTAGCACCGAATACTGGTGCTGATAATGCAGCTACATTTTTCGTGATTTCCTCCTCATTAATGGAGTAACGGGTATTTACTATAATTTCTAATTGTTGTTGTAACATTTTTCTTTCTTCCTCTGGAAGGAGGTTTAATACTTGTGCCTGTAACCCTTCGCTAAGAAATGCCAATATTACCCGTCCGCTTGAGCCAAGTTGTAGCGGAATCCTATTGCCAACACCTGCTCTTCTGCTTATTTCCTGATTACTTACATGTTCAATTACACACATCCTAACCATGTTTGTTAACATATAAAACCCTACAGTTTCCTGTGTTTCGTCTCTTAATTTAATTAGTTGTGGATCGATTATCGAGACAAAAGGTACATCGGTTATAATTTTATTTGCATAATCGATAAACACCGTACCAAGTGAATATTTTTTAGAATCTACATCCTGGAATACCAAACCGTCCATTTTCAAAGTAGTAAGCAGACGATGAGTGATAGGGGGAGAAATATTAAGGTTTTCGCTAATATTTTTAATTCCTTGTGGACCGGTTGTTTCATTCAAATAATTGATGATTTTGATTGCACGCTGCACCGTAGACGAAATCTTTGTGTTCATGAATATATCCTCCAAATAAAATTCCAAATTAATTTAATTATTTAAAATATTATATCATAGTAAGATAAGGGGCCAATCAGTACCTAGAATAGTTTTCTTTATCATTACTAAAATTTGAACGGGGTGATTCAAAAAGTTCACGAAAAGTGAACTTTTTGGGTCATCCCTTCTTTTTTAGAAATTATATTTATATAAAATTTGGTGAAGAAAAACTCAATTTTTCTGCATGATGAGCTCCTGTTTAATAAATTGACTTTTCTGAAAATTAACTTTATATTCATGATATAGGAATTATGATTCCTGTATTATGAATAATAATTTCGTGAAATGTTGAAAGGAAGTGAAATAATAACCTGAAAAACGAATCACTTGTACAGATCCTGACTCGGAGAAAAGTATAAAAAATAAAAGTGGGGATAAGAGAATTAAAATGGAACATCAAACAAGGAGGAATAATATGTCCGTGAAATTAATGAATTCTCATCCTAGAAAAGCCTATCCTGGTGCGATGCCAGACACGAAAGGATTAAACTTTTTTGATGAGGATCAAAATTTGACTTTTATACTTAAACATTATCTTTCCACTGAAATTTATGAACGTGCCCTTCCTATCCTAAAGGAGTTGGGGGAAATAGCCGGAACAAGGCTTGATGAATTATCCCGCATGGCGGATAAGCATACTCCCGAGTTAATAAATTACGATGCAAAAGGGGAACGAGTGGACAAAGTTGAATATCATCCGTCCTATAAGGAGATGGAATCATTAGGATATGGAAAGTTCGCTCTGGTCGCTATGTCACATAAACCCGTACTGGGGTTTCCTACTAAACTACCGCACGTGTTAAAGTACGGATTTTGGTATTTGTTCGTCCAATCTGAGTTTGGTTTAGCTTGCCCGATGAGCATGACTGACTCTGCTGCAAGGGTCTTAAGAAAATTTGGTGATCAAGGTTTAAAAGAAACCTATTTGTCTCGTATGACGAGTACTGATATAAATACTTTTTGGACAGGTGCCCAATTTATGACCGAAAAACAAGGCGGGTCTGACGTAGGTGCTAATACGGTAACAGCAAAGAAAGTGGATGATCATTGGGAGATTTGGGGTGATAAATGGTTTTGTTCCAACGTTTCAGCAGATGTAGCATTAGTTTTGGCTCGACCTGAAGGGGCCCCCGAGGGTACTAAAGGTCTTGGAATGTTTTTAATGCCAAGAAGACTGCCAGATGGAACTCTTAATAAATACAAAGTTAATCGCCTAAAAGATAAATTAGGGACCCGCGATATGGCTTCTGGTGAGGTGACATTTGAAGGAGCCGTTGCTTATGTCGTAGGAGATTTAACTAAAGGGTTTAAACAAATGATGTCGATGGTAAATTCTTCACGGTTATCGAACGCCGTACGTTCCAGCGCGATGATGCGAAGAAGCTTTTTAGAAGCACTCGTTTCAGCTCGCGGACGTGTCGCATTTGGCAGCTCCTTGTCTGAAAAGCCCCTTATGAAAGAAACACTTTTTGAACTATTACTAGATTGCGAAGCAGCTGCGTCAATCACATTTTACACAGCTTCCGTTTATGATAAATCCGAACAAGGGAACGTGGAAGCTGAAAGGCTATTACGAATTTTGACGCCATTGTTAAAAGGGTACATTTGTAAACGTGCTAGGAATTCTACCTCTGAAGGAATGGAATCCAGGGGAGGAAATGGATATATCGAGGATTGGATAGATTCAAAACTTGTACGGGATGCTCACGTGGGTTCCATTTGGGAAGGTACCACGAATATCGTTGCCTTAGACGTTGTAAGAGCGTTAGTGAAAGACGAAGCAGGAAAAATCTTTTTTAACGACTTATACAATCGGTTGGATGCTATTACGAATTCTTTAACTAAACGGATTGGGAAAATCCTTCTGCAAATATCCAAAAAAGTCGAATCACAATCAAACAGGATAATGAGTCTGAATGGACCAGAAAGGGAATTGCCTGCAAAACAATTAATGAACCGGATGTATCATATATTCACTGCAAGTCTTTTGCTAAATGAAGCAGAAGTACAAATTACAGCACAAGAAAACTATCGAAAATTATACATGACTTTGCAGTATATCCATCGTTATTTGCTTTCAAGTGGCTTGGATGAACTTACTTATTTTGATTCATCATTATTACAATGGTTTGATGCTATTGTTGACTTTAACAAAGTATCAAAAGGGGCGGTAGAAGGTTTGCTGGAAAACGTGCAACAGGCCGTGAAAATCTAAACGTAAAGGATGGAGGTGAGAACAATGACTAGGGCATTAAGCCGGATAAAGGTTCTTGATCTAAGCCGAGTGGTTGCTGGTCCTGTCTGCACAAGTATTTTAGGAGATTTGGGTGCAGATATTATTAAAGTGGAAGGGCCGGATTTCTTGGATGAAACACGAACATGGTTTCCTCCGGACATTGAAGATATTAGTTTGTATTATATGGCAGTTAATCGAAATAAACGTGCCATAACGGTGAATTTAAAGACGAAAGAAGGAATCCAAATCATAAAAAAACTCATCCAGGAATCTGATGTTATCGTAGAAAATTTTAAGACAGGAACGATGGAGCGGTTAGGACTGGGATATGGAGACTTGAAAGCGTTAAAACCTAAAATAATTCACTGCTCCATTACAGGGTTTGGTCATACTGGACCGTATAAACAATTACCTGGATATGACTTTCTTGCTCAGGCAATGAGCGGTTTTATGAGTGTGAATGGCACATCCAATGGTGAACCTGTAAAAGCCGGGATTGCCATGGCCGATTTATATGCAGGTCTATATGCAACCATTAGCATATTAGCTGCTTTGGAGGCAAGGAACCATACCGGTCGTGGTCAGCATTGTGACATCTCTCTTATGGACTCAATGGTTGCTTCTTTGCTAAATATAGGAACAGGTTTCTTAAACACAGGAAATCTGCCTAAGCGGTATGGAAATCAGCATCCAACCCTAGTACCCTATCAGAATTTCAAAACAAAAGATAAGGAGATAATCATAGCAGTAGGCAACGACAGGCAATTCCAGCGTTTTTGTACATTAATAAATGCAGATGAATTACCCAAGGATGAACGTTTTGCGACAGCTAATGCAAGAATCATATATAGGGAAGAATTAATTCCTATATTACAAGAAGTGATATTTACAAAAACAGCAGATGAATGGCTAACAATCTTTCAAGAAAACAATATTCCTTGTGGTCCCATCAATACTTTAGATAAAGTTTTTACAGATGAACAAGTACTTGAAAGGCAAATGATTCAGGAAGTTGAACATCCCACAGTTGGAATTGTTAAACTTTTGGGATCACCTATAAAGCTCTCGGATACACCAGTCACAATCGAGAGGCATCCTCCTTTACATGGGGAACATACCGTAGAAGTATTGTTGGAATTAGGGTACGATAAACAAGAAATTGAATCGTTCATGGAAGATAAGGTTATTTAGAAAGAAGTTTCGGGGTCAAGTTCTAGAGGGAATCAATGTATTATTGAATAGTAATGCCACTATTATTTCCTTTAGCAGTAGTTTATCTTAACAAAACTCTTAACATTAATGAGTTACTTACAATAATTAAATTTCTCCATGATAGGCTATACGTGGTCAAGTGTACCTACACATATTCCTGATAAAGCTATGTAGGGGGAAAATATCTTGTTGCAGATTTAGACGGAGACATCCTAATCAGGATTGTAAGCGTTATCATTATATAATGACAGTCAATCAGATTAGGCCAAGCAAATATAAGTATAACTATGTCTTAGAAGTAGGTATTTCTACATGGTTTATCTAAAAAAAATATAGTTTCTATTTGTGATTAAGAAAATGATACTACTCAACAAGAAACAATAGAAAACGATTTCGAAGCCGGGTCAAGTCAAGAATTCGATGACATTATCAAATAGGGTAAAAGATGAGCAAGCAAACTTAATAAACTTTTCCATTAAAAAAGGAGTGATTATATGTATTTACGCTTAACAGATGAACAAAAAATGATCCAACAAACCATTCGGAAATTCGTGGAGAATGAATTAATCCCTCTTGAAAATGATGTATTAAAAAATGAGAGGGAAAGCAAACCGGGCATTTCTCCAGAAAAATTGATGGAGCTGCAGTTAAAGGCAAAGGAATTTGGATTTTGGGGAATCAATACACCGGAAGAGTATGGCGGAGCCGATATTGGGCAAGTGATGATGGCTATCGTAACAATTGAAGTAGCCAAAACATTTGTGCCGTTTAAGTTTGGTGGCTATGCCGATAACATTCTGTATTACGGGAATGAAGAACAAAAGAAAAAATATTTAATTCCAACCATTAATGGTGATAAGAAATCATGTTTTGCTATAACGGAACCAAATGCCGGTTCGGATACTAGAAACATAAAAATGATAGCTGTCAAAGAGGGAGATGAATGGGTATTAAACGGTGAAAAAACATTTATTACCGGAGGCAATGACGCCGACTTCGTTATGGTCATTGCGATTACCGATCAGGAAAAACACGAATCTACCGGCAGAGATGGTGTCACTTGCTTTATCGTTGATAGGGAAATGGGATGGAAATCAGAGTATATTCATACGATGGGAGAATGGGGTCCGGCCGCTTTAGTATTTGACAATGTACGTGTACCAGAAGAA
The DNA here is from genome assembly GCF_040250305.1 of Peribacillus frigoritolerans. Classification (NCBI taxonomy): domain Bacteria; kingdom Bacillati; phylum Bacillota; class Bacilli; order Caryophanales; family Bacillaceae; genus Peribacillus; species Peribacillus frigoritolerans. The sequence goes on from NZ_CP158190.1 coordinate 2,581,919, forward strand.
AACATTTTAGGCGAGATTAACGGCGGCTATAATCTTGGCCTGGAATGGATTGGTTTTCAGAGATGGCTTGTGGGCGCACGCGCTGTCGGAATGGGTGAGCGATTGTTGCAAATGGCGATTGAGTATGCAAAGGAGCGGGAAACATTTGGTCGACCACTCGCGGATAGACAAGCCATTCAGTGGCAAATCGCCGATTCAGCGGTTGAAATAGAAGCGGCGAAATGGCTAGTGTTGAATGCTGCTTTTACCCTTGACCAAGGGGAAGATAACCGCTATTTAGCTTCCATGGCTAAATTGTATGGAGCAAACATCGGGAACAGGGTAGTGGATCGTGTTATGCAAATTCATGGAGGAATGGGTTATACGAGGGAACTGCCGATTGAACGTTGGTACCGCGAAGCCAGACTTTGGAGAATCTATGATGGAACAGATGAAATTCAGCGAATGATCATTTCCAGAAGCCTGCTGAAAGGTCATGCCAAATTGGGGCAATTTGTTTAAGAAAACGTATAGAAGAAAAAGTTCTGGAGAAATAGCTGTGAGTTTGAAAATACAAGAGCCAATCATGACCTTTAAGTATTAAAATCAGCCCTTTAGAAAACTGAAGGAGGAAGAGAGGAACTTCCCCTGTTTATAATTAAGTGAAAATTCAAAAAAATAAATGGTATTTTAAGATACATTTAAGAGAGAAATTAATATGAAAAATATAAATAGAAAAGGGGAATATATATGCGCTGGATTGTTCTTCTTCTGTTATTTCTCGGAATGATAATAAATTTTGCCGATAAATCAATCGTTGGACTTGCCGCTGTACCGATCATGAAGGAATTTAATCTCTCCTATGCCGATTGGGGGCTAGTAGGAAGCAGTTATTATTGGCTCTATCCAGTGACTGGAGTTGTTGGAGCAGCATGGGCTGATCGAGCCGGAGCAAAAAAAGTGCTTGGATTTTTAATGATAATGTGGACTGTTTTGCAATTTGGTGTTTTGGCCATTACGGCTTTGCCTCTTTTGATTCTCTATAGAATTTTATTAGGGGCATTTGAGGGGCCGTTTAGTCCAGTTGCTTATAGTCATGTAAATAAGTGGTTTCCGCCGAAACAGAAGGCATTCGCCACTTCCGTCGTGGTGTCCGGAGGCACTGTGGGTGCCATGATTGTGGCGCCGCTCCTTGTCTTCTTAATTACGACTATGGGATGGAAGATAGCTTTCGCCTGCCTTGGTGCAGCAAGTCTTGTATGGTTCTTCCTATTCCAATTCACTAAGGAAAATCCAAATGAAGTATATGTAGAAGAAAATAAGAAAAAGAAAGAAAAACTAGAGAAATTAAACTTGAAAGATTTTCTCGTTCTCCTCGCCTCGCGTTCTGCATTATTTACAACCCTAGCATATTGTTCAACCTATCTTCTTGTCGTTTGGTTTTCGGTTTGGCTACCAATTTATTTGGTAGAGGCGGTGAACATGACATCAGCTCAAATGGGATATAGTGTGGCTATCATTGGTGTAGCATCTATCGCTATTTATATGGGTGTGTCGGTGCTATCCGATCATTTATTCAAAAATAATCAAAATTGGCGTGTTTCACGAGTCTTTGTCGTCGCTGGAGCGATGATGATAGGTGCATTATTTATGGCATCCAACACGTTTTTTCAAAATCCAATTTGGGTAGTCCTGGCAATGTGTTTTGCAAAAGGTCTCACGTATGCAATTATTCCGATTGGACCCACGATAATGATAAATGAGCTCCCTGAACGCGGCGGTTTGATGACGAGCATATTAACATCATCGGGGAATATAGCTGGCATTATAGCGCCACTTATAACGGGATACATCATCAGTTTAGCAGGAGGCGACAAAATTGTAGGCTATAATTTATCTATTTGGTTCATGGCTGTTCTAGTCTTTGCATTTGCAATACTATTTGCCATTTTTGTTAAACCTACCTCTTTGAAAGGGAATATTGATGCCCAGCAAAATGAACTACCTGAAAATGTTAATTAATTTGTGGCGAAGTCAGCTGAAATAAATATTAAAGTCCACTATGAAATGCCATTCAATTTAGCATAAAAAATTATCAAATAGGTGATAAGCCAGGTTTTATTCATAGTTGAAGAAAACGTATTGTGAAAATTCGGAAGAGAAGGAAGAGGGATTTATATGAATCATTTAATAAATAGGCCGTGGTATAAATTTTATAGAGATCCAAAAGAACTGAAAGTGCCTGAAATTTCTCTGTATTCCATTCTGAAAGAAACGGTCAAACTATATGGAGAGCGGGTTGCAATCATTTATGAACATACAAATACAACTTACAGTGAGTTAAAAGATAAAGTTGACCGCTTAGCTGCTGCGTGGAAAGAATTAGGCTTCCAAAAAGATGAGCGAATTGGATTAATGGTTGCCAATCATCCTGACTATATTATTTCATATTATGCTGCCCAAGCGCTTGGATTGATAGTCGTACAAATTAATCCAATGTATACACCCCGTGAGCTTTTATACATTTTAAGTGACTGTCAAGTTTCTTATCTTGTGGCAGATCCGGACGCATTAAAAACTGTACGTCAAGTATGTGATTCATACAAATTCAAAAATATTTTCGTTTCGCAAATGAGAAGTGATGATTCAAGTAGCGAGTTTTTAGACTTGGATAAGCTAAAAAAACATTCGTATCATTTGGAAAAGCAAGCATCTATCTCAACTACTAATGATGTTGCAGTTATTCAGTATACAGGTGGAACTACAGGGAAAATGAAAGGTGCGATGTTGACTCACTACAATTTAATCGCCAATTTGATGCAAGGTTATAGCTTACTTAAGGAAAAAATGCTACCTGGACAGGAAGTGATCTTAACTGCTGTTCCTCTATACCACGTTTATGGGATGAATTCTATAATGAATTTAGGGGTGTATATCGGGGCAACGTTGCTATTATTCAAGAAGTTCCAGGTAGAAGATATATTGGAGCAAATTAAAGAATATCGTCCCACTTTCCTCCCGGGTGTTCCAAAAATGTACAATGCTTTTGTTAACCATCCACATGTCGAGAGGTACGGGTTGGATTGCTTTAAATTATGTTCGTGCGGATCATCACCACTACCTGTCGAGGTTATTAAACGTTTTGAGCATTTAACCGGAGCTGAAATTTTAGAAGCGTTCGGACTATCTGAAGCCTCACCGTTAACACACCGAAATCCACTTATTGGAATGAGGAAGGTCGGAAGTATTGGGATACCGGTACCTGGTACAGATAGTATTATCGTCGATGATAACAACCAAGAACTGCCATCGAAGTGCATTGGGGAATTATTAATAAAAGGGCCACAAGTAATGAAAGGTTATTGGAACAATGAGCAAGAAACAAATCGCTCTTTACAAAATGGATGGCTATATACCGGAGATTTAGCCATGATGGACGAGGACGGTTATTTTTACATTGTCGGACGAAAAAAAGAAATGATCATTGTGGGGGGCTTTAATATTTATCCTCAGGAAGTCGAGGGTGTCTTATATGAGCATCCAGATGTGAAGGAGGCAGCAGTTGTTGGTATTCCAAACCTAGTGAACGGAGAAACAGTAAAAGCGTATGTTGTTCCAAAAGATGGATGTCAAATCGATCTAGAGGAATTAAGAGGTCAATGCTATCTTAAGCTAACCCGTTACAAAGTGCCAAAGGAGTTTGAAATACGAGAATCATTACCTCGGAATACAGTCGGGAAGTTACTTAAAAGATTACTAGTTCAAGAGGAACAAGAGAAGGGAGCAAGGGAGAATGCGAATTGATGATATCTCTAAATTAGCGGTTATCGGCTCAGGAACGATGGGATCACAAATCGCCATGATTTGCGCATTGAGGGGATATTCGGTTGTTTTGTATGATATCAGCGATGAGAACCTAATAAAGGCTAAGAAGTCACTCCAAGGCCATATGGATAGAAGAGTACAAAAAGGAAGATTAATAGAGGAGAAAGTAAGTGATGCATTTAGCAAAATGACTTTTTCATCTAAGTTTGAAGAGATGAAGGATGTAGATTTCGTAATCGAAGCAATTGTGGAAAAACTTGATGCCAAACGTGAATTATTTACAAAGTTAGATAAGGTGACTCCGGAACATGCGGTTCTGGCAACAAATAGTTCGACAATTGTAAGTTCGAAAATTGCAGATGCAACGAATCGCCCGGATAAGGTTTGCAATGTTCACTTTTTTAATCCGCCACTTGTCATGGAGCTCGTAGAAGTTGTGTGCGGTCCGCATACTTCGGAGGAGACAACTCAAATAGCGCTAGAGCTTATAAAGAGCATTCAAAAGGTACCTGTCTTGCTGAAAAAAGAAATTTCCGGTTTTATTGCAAACCGAATTTTAGGGAAGTTAACGGACGAAGCGGTGTATTTACTAGAAAATGGGTATGCCGACCATGAAGAAATTGACCTTGTTTGTACGAAAGCGTTAAACCATCCGATCGGGCCTTTTGCACTTATGGATTTGACAGGCATTGATGTCAACAATTTCGTTCGCATGCAACGTTACCAGGAAAGCGGTAATGAATCAGATATGCCGGCTAAAATTGTACAAGAAAAAGTGCGAAAAGGAGAACTTGGCCGAAAAACAGGAAAAGGGTTTTACACATACGATTAATCCAAAAGACGGATTAAAAAAACGTTCATCAGTGGGGGGCATTCATTCTTCACTGATGAGATGAGAACTACTTATGCATGTTCAGCAGCCGGATTAATGGTTGCCATACAGAATATCCATTCCCGCGCTTTTCAAGGAAGTAAAATGGATAGGCATTATTAAAAGGCAGACGAATAAAGAATTTATATATAACTGATTTAAAGGATTCACAAAACCACCTTCTAAACTTAATTATATAAAGATATTTCCAATTTTCTGAGGTACAGAGATTTATTTAAAAGTCTGAAGTCCATATTGTTTCGAATAGTTGAAAAAAGAATACAGCTAAATATAGAGAGGAGTAGATGAGATGGGAGAAGATATTGTTATTGTTAGTGCAGTTCGAACTCCAATTGGGCGTTACGGCGGTAATTTTAAGGAAATCAGTTCTGGTCATTTGGCGAGTATTGTAATCCAAGAAGCTATTAAAAAGGCCGGAATTACGCCTCAACAAGTTGATGAGGTTATTTTGGGCGAAGTCAGACAATCGACTGAATCATCCAATGTGGCGAGAGTTGCAGCATTAAGGGCCGGGATTCCGGATATTGCACCTGCTTTCACAGTCAACCGGTTATGTGCATCAGGGATGCAAGCCATTGCTTCGGCCGTACAGCAGCTAACCTCTAATCAAGCTAATATCATGGTTGCAGGCGGTACGGAAAATATGAGCCGAGGTCCAATCTATTTAAGAAATACACGTTTCGGTGGTGACCGAGTTATCTTAATGGACTCTAATATGGAAGCCGGGCAGCAGCCACAAGAAATATACGGAAAACAGTTAGGTATGGGAATCACAGCAGAGAATGTAGCGGAGCGCTACAATATTTCTAGGGAAGATCAGGACACTTTTTCGATAGAAAGTCAACGAAGAGCTGCAAAGGCTATAGAAGCTGGAAGGTTTAAGGATGAAATCGTATCTGTAGGGGTCATGGTTGAAAAGAAAGCGCTTACTATTGGGACGGATGAGCATCCTCGTCCTGAAACAACAATGGATAAGCTTACGAACTTAAAACCAGCGTTCAAAGAAAATGGGACTGTCACCGCAGGTAATGCCTGCGGCCGGAATGATGGAGCGTCTGCATTAGTGTTAATGAAAGCAGGCGAGGCTTCACGTTTAGGCTTGAAGCCGCTCGCCAAGATTGTAGACTGGACCGCGGCAGGAGTTTCTCCTGAAATAATGGGAATCGGACCGGTACCAGCAGTAAAAAAATTGTTAAAGCGTACGGAAAAAAAACTGGAAGATATCGGGCTTATTGAACTAAATGAAGCTTTTGCTTCTCAAGCATTAGCGGTTATTAGAGAACTTCGTCTTGATATAAACAAAGTCAATGTGAATGGAGGAGCCATTGCTCTCGGTCATCCAGTAGGAGCGACCGGTGCCCGCATCGTAACAACATTAGTACATGAAATGATCCGAAGGCAAGAATTGTATGGAATAGCGGCACTCTGCGTAGGAGGTGGTCAAGGCATGGCCATTATGTTTGAAACAATATAACAAACAATTCGGTAGCATACGAGGATTGTATTTTATGGTAATGGTAATAAAACATTGGAGAACATCCCTAGTTTTTAATGGTTATATACCTTTTAAACGAGAAATCCTGAATGCTTTATTAAAAATTAAAAAGGGTGTGTTATATAAATGGGGACATTTACTAATATAGAGGTTTATAAAAAAGGACAGATTGCTTTTGTAATGATTAATCGTCCGAAGCAGAGGAATGCCTTAAATAAAGTAACTTTAGACGAGATAACAGGAGCTTTAGAAGCATTAAAACATGATGAAACTGTAGAGTGTATAGTGTTTACTGGAAAGGGAGTTGAATCGTTCGCAGCAGGAGCAGATATTACTGAATTACGGGAAAAGACGGCGGGTGATGCACTAAAATCTGACGGTATGCAGGATGTTTATAATTTAATAGATGATTACGAGAAGCCTACAATTGCGATGATAAACGGTTTTGCTCTTGGAGGTGGATGTGAATTAGCAATGTCATGTGACATTCGAATTGCTTCTACAAACGCAAAAATTGGTCTCCCGGAACTAAACTTATCAATTATTCCAAGTGCTGGAGGAACACAGCGATTAGCTAGAATCGTAGGTAAGGGAAAAGCGCTGGAAATGATTATATTGGGGAAAATTATTGACGCAAATGAAGCGTTTCGTATTGGACTAATATCGGAAGTGACAAGTCCTGAGGACCTTCCCGCAAAGGTAGAAGAAGTAGCTTCTCAAATCCTTGCAAAAGGCCCATTGGCTGTTAAATTGGCTAAAATTGCTGTGAATTTTGGTGCTGATGTTGACCTGAAAACAGGATTGATATTCGAAAAATTGGCTCGAGCTGTTCTCTTTTCAACAGAAGATAAAATAGAAGGAACAACTGCATTTTTGGAAAAAAGAAAGCCACAATTTCAAGGGAAATAAGAAATATAATACTAAATAAACTGAGGATAAAATTATAAACTTATCATTGATACATAAAATTTGGGGTTGAAATGATAAAAGTAAAGTTTATAAATTTAAACCACTTAAAGAGAAAAATCGTGAAACAAGAAAGGATGGACTAGACCTTGCCAATAACATTGGAAGATATTCAGAAAGATTTTGAAAGCAATCCATTTCTTTCGCATATCGGATTTCAAATCATTTACTTTGAAGAAGGGAATGTCAAGGTGAAGTTAACAATTGAAGAATATTTGCTTAATACAAATGGAACATTACACGGTGGTGTTTATGCTACGATGCTTGATTTTATCCTTGGAATGGTTCTTCGATCCGTCACAAAGACAAGATGTGTGACAACAAACTTAACCATCCATTATCTAGCTAGTATGTCAGAAGGAGAATTATATGCTGAAGCAAAAGTGCTTCAGCAAGGATATAAACTTGCTTTTGCTGAGGGAGAAATAAAGGACATGAAAGGAAATGTTATTACAAAGGGCATTGGAACATTTAAGCTTATTCGAGAAGAATAAAAAACGGTGATTAATTTGGGGAAACCTAAAAACCATTAAGGGATAGTAATCTTTATACATCGAGTAATTCCATATATTATTACAGGTGCAGATAAAAGCTTAAAAGTCTAACAATTAGCATTTAAAAGTGTATGGTTATAGATAAACATCAATTCGACGTACTACATTATAGATATAACGATATAAATAAGGCACTTGGCTACGAAAAAAATACACTCTTGATATTGATAATAAAGAATTTTTTTTATGGGACAAATATTGTCCTGTTTTTTTATAATTTATCGCTAAAACTAGTGAGTTTTTTGTGGTTCTTGCTACCCGTAATACGCACCATAGCTTGACCGTGATGGAGAAGTGAAATTAAAAGGCAAGAGTCCAGTAGGTTACCGGATTCATGCCCTCAAGATATATCCTATTAAACGGTAGACTAGTTGCAAAACTCACTTATAACTTGCTTCTTTATTTCTTCAATCGGAAAACTTTGTTGATAGGTGGATATCATCAACATAATACCTTGTAGCACCGATGAAAAATATAACGATCGTTTCCTTGGTTCCTTTTCACCCATACTTTCAAATATTGTACATTGAAACTCAAATTGTTTAGCATTTTCTTCAATAATGCGATGACTGTATTTTATCAACTCTTCATCAGACTCCGGCTGAGTTTGCAGGTGCAGATAAAACCGATGGACTTCCGGTTTTTTGTGGATATTATCAATGGCACCATTTACTATATGTTCAAGCTGTTCACGAGGTGTATTTGAGGTGAACGCTTCTTCCATGACTTCAACCACTTCCCTGATTCTGGCCTCGACCATTTCAGAAAGCAGTTCTTCTTTTCCTTTGTAATAATTATAGAGTAACCCTTTAGAAATACCCGCTTTCTTGGCTATATCGCTTATAGAAGTAGCGTAATATCCTTGTTTTATAAATAACTCCATGGCAGCAGCGCGAATTTTTTCTTTGGAAGCTTGGCGAATGCGGTCATTTTCTTCAGGTGTACGTGGCATTTTTACTTCAATCCTCCATAAAAGCAGTGAATTCTTGATATAAAATTTCAGAATGAGTGAGGGGCATCATATGATCGGCATCCTCTATTTCGATGAACCCGATGTTTGGAACCTTACGGAAACAATCGGCAACTCGAAAATTGTCTGCCAAGTCCTTTTTGCCGATAAAAAATAAAGTTTCGGTGTTCAATTCTTCTAATCGTTCCATTGCTGGCGGCTGAGGCCATTTCATGCAGAAATCAGCGGGCCACTTAAGAATGCGCCCGAAATGATGTCTGAGCATTTGAACAATGAGATCTTTGTGCGGACTATCGATAATCACCTGATATGTTGGTGAATGAAGGGCAAGCTCTAACATCTTATCTATATTGGGTGCACTTTCCAATATTCTTTCATGATACTGTTCAAACTCCTTTGAATAGGGAAAACCTGTTAAAGAAGGAGCAATTAACACAAGTTTTGATACTCTTTCAGGGTAATTAAGAGCGAAATCAGTTGCAATTTGCCCGCCCATGGAATGGCCAATAATTGTTGCCTGATTAAGTTCAAGGTAATTCATTAGTGCCAGTACTTCGTCTACATAGTTTACATGTTTTATAGGGGATGGTGATTTACCGGCACCACGGCCATCAAAAGCAATAACTTTGTAATCCTTAGATAAAAGAGATGCTAAAAATGTCCATTGCCTCAAATCAGTCCCACCACCATGAATAAGAACAACAGGACGACCATTGCCAGTAATCTCGAAATGTAAATCCAATGCAACCCCTCCGTTTTTCACTGAATTTTCAGTTTTATTCTATTATTGAATGAACGTTTAGTCAATAGAAAATGTAAATTAATTCCTAATGATCCATTCCGAATCATTGCGCTAACCAATAGAAAAAGCACAAATAATTATTGCCCTATTATTGAACAAGCAGGGAAGGAGAGCTTCGGAATCTCACCATTACCTTTGCAAAAGCCAATTCTAAACGGTTCCTAATTTGTTTCTTACCATTTCCATTACTTATTATTGAATGCAATACCCAATAATGCAGAAAGCCTTTTATTCTTTTTTAAATTTAATTTTGCACCAGACCTGAATTTGTCCATACGTATAATTCCCTTTTTGCATAAACTGGTAAATATATAATCGAAGGAGGAATATACTTGAGAAAGAAACTCTTAACGACGAGCTCGGACGGTTTGATGGAGGATTCATATCCCTACCAGTTGTATCAAAAGGCAAAAAAGTTTGGAATTTGGAATCCCCAAGATATCAATTTCTCACAGGATCAAGAGGACTGGAAAACACTATCTGTTAAAGATAAAGAATGGGTGCTGAAACTTCTCGCGCAATTTCAAGGAGGGGAAGAGGCGGTTACTCTCGACTTACTCCCATTGCTTAGGGTGATTGCGAGAGAAGGTAGATTGGAAGAGGAGATGTTCCTTACAACCTTTTTATGTGATGAAGCTAAACATACTGAATTCTTTCGGCTGGTGTTAAATGCTATTGGTGAAAAAGGCGATCTTGCTCACTTGCATTCTGAATCCTATCGTAAGTTTTTTTATGAAATTCTCCCCGAAACAATGGAACGGCTTTGGCATGGACAAACCCCTGAGGTAATAGCTGACGCAGCTACAGTGTACAATATGTTTGCTGAAGGAGTTTTGGCGGAAACTGGATATAAATCATTTTACGATGGACTGAAAATTATGGATAAAATGCCCGGACTTTTAGAGGGCATTGACCACTTAAAGAAAGATGAATCAAGACATATTGCATATGGAACATTTCTTCTTCAGCGCTTGATTTGTGAACATCCTCATCTTTTTGACAGGGTGGTTAAGAAGCTTGAGGAATTGGCACCACTTGCTATCTCCTTAAATGCAGAGGGCGTTATTGGAAATGGGGAAAAAGCAAAGGAATATCATTCTGATATTAAGAAATACTCAGAAAAACAGTTAATGGTAAGAATTGAAATCCTTGCACGGGCGAAGGGACAGACAATCGAAGAAATTTATCGATCTACTGGAGGAAACTCAAAACCATAAAAAGGATTAGAATAACAGAGTTAGAAGTCACCAGTCACTATGATTGGTGATTTTTTTAATAAAATTATCATTTTTTTACTTTTAATGAAAAAAATACAAAAACATTATTTTTTGTGCTATAATTTGTGTTTTTTCCCAATTAAAATTTGAAAGGGAGATGGACAAATCTGTTAATCGTTTTTTAGTTTAACTATTATTAGTAGGAGTGTTCACGTTTAGTAGTATTAATATTTCTTTTGCAGAAGAAGCAGATTGGGCAGAGTTTGAGAGCTTGAAATCATTAGATACCATTGAATTTTATGGATTAATTCAAGGAGAAGCCGCATTCGAAAAGGGTACAACAAGTGAAGTTATATATAATCCCATGTATGAAGATGGAACAACATTGGATGTAAAGTAGTGGACCACTAAAGACAAAGACTCTAATCAAGTTCAGGTTCATTATGCTAAGAGTTATGATTCAAATATTAGCACTAAGGATACATCAACAAAAAACCATAGGGTTGTAATTAACAAAACTAAATCATCTAGGAGTACTCAATATCCCTTATCCTTTAAAAACTAGGAGTGAAGAAAATGAATATAAAAAAAAACCAAAAGTTCGTACAGTTAGACGTAAGGAATTGGGATAATACTGAATTAGTAGAAAGTTTATATGAGATTTGCGAGACTAGTAAAGAGTATGAAAATGATGAAGTAGAGGTTCATCAGGTTGTGGACTTAGGAAAACTTAAAAACGAGTGGAGATATTTAATCATTCTAAATATTTCACAAGACTTGGATAACCTAGGTGCACCAGTAGACCATTATTAAAATTTAAATAGAAAATTATAGCTTAAGACCACCAGTCAGTTAAGATTGGTGGTTTTACTCTGTTTGAACTAATTCAAATTACATCTTCAATATTCAAGGTATTCACAAATGTTGATCAATATTGCTATACCGGAGCGTGAAGGAGTTTAACAATCAAGCGGTTAGTGGTGCAGATCAAGTCTATTACAAACATAGTGCTGATCCGGTTGGAGGCCCAAGATACACAAGATAACCTTAACTAGTATAAGAAAAATAAAAAATAGGCAGTCTCAAAGACCGCCATTTTCGGGATATTACACAAGTACAGTGTGACTCTATAGAGAGGTCCCGATTCACAAATGATCATATTTTCTTGTGACTCGGGCTATCATCAACTTTTATTAATGATTTTATCAATTAGTACTTGTAAATCATCCGGCCTGTGAAACTCAATCGGCGAGACACCTTTATCGAATTCTATTGTATTGGATTCTATCATCAATACATACTTCCCATTAATCTTTCCTAAATGGATGGTATCCCTGAAATCAGCAAGCCATCCTTTAACAGATGTACTGCCAAGCTTCATGCGCAGTTCAGCTTCAGGTGTATGCTCGACAATCTGGGCTGTGGCTTCGACGACTTGGTGGGTTTCAAGACTTTCCTGGATTTCGCGTTTATCGCTTGTTTCCCAGATTTCCAGGTCCTGTTCGAATTTTTGCAGTTCGTCACTGTTTTCTTGAATTGAGCGGATACATGTTCATGAACCATGTGGATGACTTGGTTTTTCATGATTTCAGGCATCGATTCGCCATATTCGACGAATTTCAAGAAGTCCTCGAAGTAGCGGGCATGTGAAGCCTGGTGGATTTTCAGTTCGCCTTCTTCGACCATACCTTCTTCGGGCATGTATGGGAGAGAAGTCTTCATACCGTGATATTATTGAGTTTTATTTTTTGCTGGTCACGAAATTGGTCACAGATTGAGCACTTTATCAATTTCAACTGCAACACTCTTCTGCATGTTAGAGGACGCATGACTGTATATGTCCAAAGTCGTTCCGATCTCAGCATGTCCGAGACGTTCGCTAATTAGCTAAACGTTCACATTTTGCTGAATAAGTAATGTAGCATGAGAGTGTCTTGTAGCTGAATGAAATTTTGTTTTAGGTAAACCAACTTTTTCGGTCAAATTATAAAACTATTTTCTAAAATTACGTGGGATAATCGGTTTTCCATTTCGGGTACAAATTACTAAATCATTATCGTGATATTTCTCACCTAGCAATCGAGCCGACGATGGACAATATGCGTTTCAATATGACACAACTGCATCGATGGCAAACCTGTTTAAATTAATTTCTTTTAATAAGGATATTTTCGGAATTAGTAAGGATAGCACGAAAGTTACATTGGAAGGAATGACGGATTTAGGTGTACAACTTAAATCCACAAATGGTTTTGCTTCCCTGTTTAGTGCAAATGGAAATGTGTCAATATTAGCACCAAATGGGAATGCAGATATATCTTCTAAAACTAGATTAACTGTTGATGCACCATACACGGAAATTAAAAATTGTATGAAACTCATTCCTGCACCAGCAGCTAGCGCGGTGAATAATTCTTTATATATTGATAGCACGTCTGGTTTACTGAAGTTCAAGGATATAAATGGAGTTATTAAGACAATTAATTTATCATGAAAGGAGTAAAAGAATGGTTAAAAAGAATAACAAAAATACCAAGGAAGTTGAAAAACTTTTACTTTTAAATGAAAAAATAAACCAAGATAATAAAATAGAGAACCAAAAAATATTTGTTGGAGGAACATTGAATAAAATGAAAAACAAGTGAAATATTTCCTGGGTGGAGTTAAAATATGTTATGAGTAATCACTTTGCCTAGGAGATGAATGAATGGAAAAGAAAGAAGAACTTATATATATTGCTACTAATCCTGATGCCTATCTTAACACAACAGGAAAAACACTGGATTCCAGGTTAGAAAAAATCGAAATGAATGAAAGCCAAGAAAAAGAAATAAAGAAAGAACAAAGTTTAAGAGTAATTAGGGAAAAAGGATTATCTTTATTTGGAGCTGTTGGAGATGTAGTATCTACTGTTCTAAATTGGAATGAAGAGGTCAATAAAAACTTAACTGAAGCAAAGCAAATGATTTTATTAGAGCAATATTTTAATAAAATGGACGAACAAGAAAAAGCCGTAAATATGCTTAAAGATTTTTTGAAAAACTCGCAAGGAAATACACTTTTTAATAAGATTCTGAGAATAATAGATGATTCTCCACCAGATCCAGAATTAACAGAGCATTTCTCAACAGTACTGAAACGAATTGTAGAAGAAGGCAATTTTGAGGAACTATTTGAGAAACATAGATATGCATTAGGACAACTAGAAAGATTAACTCCGCAAGCGATAACTATAATATCTGATTACGAAAATTGGCCACTATTACATTTAAGAACATCTATACAATTTGGTTCTAAAATTACATCAGATTTTTATTCAGAATTTACTCAGGCATATAGTCAATTAAGAGGGATTTCAGATGAAAATAAATTTAGAAGAATTCAACACTCAGTGATTGAAATACAAAGATTAGGTTTAATGGAAGCACATAGTATAGGGAATGAACAACATAAGTGTGAATTGACTATTATAGGAAGAGAATTATTAGTTTATATTACCTAACAGGAACATACCTCGAGGTTAAAGAACTTCCAAATTAGTTTTCTTTAGGTTTAGATAAATTTTAAAAATATATCTTAATAAAAAAACTATCTGGGTTTTTATGGTATGATAATTAAGTCACTCCTCCTTAGTTTTGTATTACCTTATACAATATAAAATATGGAGGTTTTATTATGAGTAATAATCATTTTGATCAAACTGTGGATCGGTTGCTTGTTGATCTTAGTCAAATAATGACGGAATATGACCAAAAAAATTTACGAATATTGATTGGAAGCTACATGAAATATATCAGTAAATTTCATGGTCAATCGTATAATTCTAGGTATTATTTTGACGCAATGAAAGTTGATCATATTAAGCATCGTATTCTAGCTGATTATTATATAATGAAATGAGTGACAAAGCTGACTATCTTTTAGGTAGTCAGCTTTTTTAAAATGTTTTAATTGCTGTCTAGTTGGAACAAAATGTGCGGTAGGAACTTACTTAGAAAATTCTTATAACAGATAAAGGGGTATCCGTTATAATGAAAATAAACTGTCGGAGGTGATAAAAATGATTGAAGTGATAGTTGATCATTCCTATGAAGATGATTACCATAGTATTGCTCAGATAAATGTAAATTTAGCAGATGATAACGAAAACAAAAGGGTTTCTAAAGTTCTGGCTGATAATAATAACTTTGGTAGAGAAATTTTCATCTCAGGTGGAGATGTAATGGGCTTTTTAAGTAATGCCTTAAACATTGACCAAAAATATATTGACATCGCGATCGAAGAAATAGATCTGTATTAAAGCTATTTGGAACGAAATTTGCGGTTAGCACTTCTTAAATGAAGTGCTTTTTTTATGGATAAACAGGGAAAAGGGTTTAAATGTAGAATATTAATTATAGTGAGGTGGAATTGTGGCAGAATTTTTGAGTACATTTGTATTTATTTTACCTGGTATTATGGCTTACTTCTGGTTGCAGGCATTCGGGCTTACCCCTTCTGTAAAACATACTGCACCAGAGCTATCAGGGATAGCAGCTTTATTATGGCTTCCTGTGAGTTTTGGTACACTGTTAGTATTAAATGTCTGGGGAGCGATATTTGAAAATGGTCCTTTATCAGTAAAAAGAGTATGGACAGTTGAAAATTTAAATACTGCAACATCAGATATTCAGTATTTAGTATTATTTTTATTTTTAAGTTTTATAGTAAGCTTTTTAATTTGTTCGTTTTGGAGTTTATGGGGAAACAATATACTCCATTGGGTGATTAATAAAGTTAGAAAGTCCAGAAAGATAGCACCATTATCTTCAAGTACATCAGTTTGGGAAGAATTTTTCATTAAAGTTAATGAGAATGAAAAAGAGAAAGAAGCTGTCTATATTGTTTATAAAATTGATAAACCTGAGGAAAAGATTATAGGTTCTATGGCGAAAGCTTCAAGACCCTTAGAAACCGATAAAGGACTTGTATTGGAGAAAACAAATGAATGGAAAGAATCAATTAACGAACATTATGATTATGAGGTTAAAAGAGTTTTTGTTGACACCAAATCAGGAATGGTTATTGAAGAGATAGATCATAGGAATCTAAAAGATAAAGCCATTCCTGAAGATAGTCAATGAAAGCCTATATCTTCTTAGGCGGTGGGGATACTATTTTGCCGTCTACAGATCCATTAATTCCTCCACCTGGAGCTTTTCCAGTTAGTTTAATTGGGGATGTAGATCCTACTTGTTTTTTACTCATGTGATTCATCCTTCCTGATTTCTTTTAAAAAAGAAAATTGAACAATTAGTGCTCACTGAAAATAATCATTAATTATTTTTTTGTTGTTGGAGGAGAAGGTGGGGATACAATCTTACCCTCTATAGATCTGGTTTCAGTAGATGATTTATTAATACCTATGATAATTTCCTCCTTTGAAAAAATTGATATGTAACCTTTATTTATAATTCGACAAAAGGAATGATTGTCCTTTTTTCTTTTTAGAAGGATACGAACAATGAGATAACTTGTGTGTTACTTAAAGCTAAATAGCAATACAATTCAAGTCGTCCCAAAAGGGCGGCTTTTTACTCTGGATTTAAGATACTAGACATACAGTTAGGTATTAGTGAGAGCACCTGCAGAATAGGAGGACTTGGGAATGGAAAGTTAGCATACTAAATAAAAGGAGGCATTTTTTAGACAAGGTTCTTTAAAAAAATTATATTTTTTGAGATGCCATGTTATAGTAAATTATAACTATATGGTAAAAGAGGTAAAGTATGAAAAATTGTCCATTTTGCGGAGCTGAAAAAATTACCGAAAACGCAGTTTATTGTTCTCAATGTGAAATTAAATTAAGGATGATTTAAATAACGATAGTCATCCTGTAATTAAATTTATAAAAATTAAACCGGAAAAATTAGATGAAATAATTCCTGTTAATTTTAGTGATCCACTTTTTAAAACTATTGATGAGATTAATGATCTTGCACAAACTTTTGAATTATTAAATGAGGATATCAAAGAGATTTTTATCGAATTATTAGAATTAGAAATGAAAAAAACTGATAAAGAATTGGATAGAAAAGTTATTTTCAATATTGATGAATACTTTTTATTATTGGTAAGATACGATAACTTGCAATATATAAAATGGGCCTTGATGAACGTTGACATTGAGTTACAGATTTATAAACATTATCAAGGCAGGCGTAAAGAATTATATCCACAACTTAGAACTACAAAAAATAATAATGAGAAAAAAGATACTTTTTCAAACAATATTTTAGAAATAGCAGATTTAGCTTTAAGTTTAACTTCACCTGTAGGAGCTATGAAATATATTGTGAAAAAAGCAAAAGAACGAAGTTAATAAGTAAGAAATTCCTAAGTCGTCCTATTTAAAGGGCGGCTTTTTATTATGCGATGAAAGGGGTGTATTGGATTGGAAACAGAAATATTTAATTTATTTTTAAAACAGGGTGGATACACAGTCTTATTCGTATGGTTACTATGGACAACGATGAAAACTAACAAAGAACGGGAAGCGAATTATCAATCTGTAATTGAAAAGAATCAGGACGTAATTGAAACACAAGCTCAAGCATTCTCAACATTGGCTCAAGATGTAAATGAAATTAAACAAATTATTGTACAGGATAATAAATAACCAGGGAGGAATACAAAATGAATGAATTCGTTATTTCAAGTGGACAAGCTAAAGTAGTCCGTGGTGCAAGTGGGTATCTAGACGAAGTATATGAAGCTAGGAAGGTAGTACCGAAAGTTGATGAATATCTGAAAGACCTAGAATGTAAAGTACATACATTTAATGATGATACGTCAAAAACTCAACGAGATAATATAAATACAATAGTTAAATATCACAATGGCAAAAGTCGGGATTTAGATGTATCTGTACATTTTAATGCGGGTACAAAGGAAACAGGAGGTACTGAGGTACTTTATTATGGTGACGGAAATAAGGCATTTGCTGCAAAAGTTTCAAAAGCTATTGCAGATGCACTTGGAATTAAAGATCGTGGTGCTAAAAAGAGAACTGATTTAGGATTTTTAAAAGGGACAACTAAACCTGCAATTTTGATTGAAGTGTGCTTTGTTGATACTAAGTCTAATGCAGATGCTTACAAAAAGAATTTCGATAAGGTGTGTAGGGCGATTGCAGAGACGTTATCAGGCAAGAAGTTGAATGAACAAGCTAAACCAGTTGAAAAGAAAAGTGTTTTACATAAGGTTCAAGTAGGTGCTTTTTCTGATGAGAAGAATTCTGCTAAGTTAGCCGCAGAGCTAAAGAAAAAAGGATATTCAGTAAATATCGTAAAAGGATAGAATTATAGCCCTTCTCATAATCGAGAGGGGCTTTTTGTTTCTTTATTAATAGGAAATTTAATACTAAGGTTCTATTAGTCTTCAATTACATTAATACTTAATTTAACTTTCTTTCCTTTAAACTCGTCTAACAATTCACTTAATATGTTTGTTGGAGTAATTCCCTGGATTGCATCTTTTTTATTTTCATACACTCCAAAATCATCCCTTTCTCCTCCCAACCATCCTATTATTTCTAAACGTGGAGCATATCTTCTAACAAGTTCTTGATAAGTTCTATCATAATTCTCTTTAAACTGCTCCATAGTTATTTCTTTCCTATAAGCTTGATCAATGAAAGGCTGCATGTCTTCTCTAAATTCATCCCAACCATTTAAAGGTATTTTCATTTTAATTACCCACTCCTTTTTAAAGCAACCAATTTATTTCTTTCTTTTCTGTTCAACAGCCATCTGACATTCTAATATTCTTTCCGGAGTTAAATCTTCAATAACGTCTACTAGATAATCGAAAAGCAAAATGACTTTCAGCGATATAGGTAAAGTGCCAAAATTTGTGTGACCGCCATGTAATATAGCATGGCGACTAATATCGTTACCTAATTCTTCTCCATGTCGGAAAGATACTAAAATATTTGAGTTATAATAATCAAATATTACCTTGTCAAAACCCAAACTGCTCATACTTTCATGTTTCAATAAATGCTCTAAAAGTATTTGTTGAATGTTTCCATTTACATACCCAGTAATTTTAAAAGCATCTACGATAAGTCCTTCATACTGAGAGATAATTCCCAGAACAGATAAATGATACATTCCTTGATTGTGAGATCTAACTACATTTCTTAAAATTTGAATTCTTTTATCAAGAAATGGTTTACCTTCCCACTTTATCAGCATTTCATAGACAGCAGTAGCATCATAATTCCATGCCATAAATTCATCAATATATTCCACTACTTGTTTCTTATCATCAATGAAATCTCTAATAATAATTCTCATCTGTCTAATATCAACATCATAGTGAGGGGGATATCCTAATTCAACAATTGTAGCCTGAAATATTTCCATATCTTCCTCAGTTTGTTTAATCCCTTTGCGTATCTTTTCAAAAGTATCTTGAATTTTATACTGTGGAATTACAGATTTCATAATTTGGTCAACATTTCCAACGGCTATTGCACTTTCTCGTATTTCTCTAAATACAGGAGGTATTATGTCTTTGGTTGAATACGCAAGATCTATAGAATGTTTAATTAATTTATTTTGTTTTTCAATTGCTGCAATTAGTGGATTTTTATATGGTTTAATTTTCACAATTTATCTCCTATTTTAATTTAGTTGAAATGAATTTAATTCCCTTTCTAGAATTTAAAGGTAAATAAATCTATACTTTTGAAGATTAACAGTTATAGATATGTTTTGTAAATCCATTTTATTTTTTCAGCTTCAACGATCCACCATTCGATTGAATTACATTGTTAATAGGTTTAGGTTTGATTTGTAGTGTCGATTCACCTGACTACTTTCTATGAATTCAGATATGGAAGGGGATTGATAAATTTCAAGCTTAGTACTTTTTACTGCATATCAAGTAGGGGTAATAATTAGGATAGAAGGGAATACCTTTTTATCTGGCTTTTGCCAAGGTTCATCTTTCCAATCGCCCGTATCATAATAATCTTCATAAAGATCAATTTTCTTTTGCATGACTTCTTTTGTATACACATTCCGTTGAACTTCGATAAATATGGGATTAAACCAAATAGAAAAAATGTCGGGTTCAATTGTTCCTTTGTCACCATATTTAGGCTCTATCATGAGGTTTTTGGTTTCCCTATGTGCTTTCATTTCAATAACTGTATCTACAAGTTCAAGGAAGTGGGGGATTTTAGTTGAGTCTGGTTTAATATTGCAGTCGAGTTGAAGTAAACGTATGGAGAGTGAAGAGTGCTGCATTTGATAAAGTTATCCCTTGTTAAACGCTTTAAAACGCTATTACATGAATTTATAGGATTCTTAAGGTGCTTAAAGTGTAATTCAACTATCTGGTTTCTGGACATCATTCTGAATTGTCTCAAGTCATTAATAATAGCTTTATCCCTTTGGTTCACTATCGAACACCTCATCTAATGAAAATTCATTTACCTTTCGATCTGCGACATCTTCAAGAGTGCTTGTACCTACGAGAAAGGGGAAATTTATTTACAATGGTAGAATATGTCGTATTTTTTGGACTTGTCATAACAGGGTTTGTCTTTCTAGGTTTGGACATGCGAAGAAGTAAAGGAGTTAAAGTGGATCATTACATCCCCCCATACTTTGTGGAATTAGATAAATGTCAAAGTCCAATTGAGAAGAGGGTATTAAAAGCTTTATGGATGAGGGATTATAAACCAACTACACAGTATCCAATAAGAAGATATAGAATTGATGTGGCATTTCCAGAATATCGATTAGCCATTGAATGTGATGGTAAAGAATTTCACTCAAGCAAAAAAGCTAAAGCACACGACAGGAAGCGAGATGCATACTTAAGATCAATTGGATGGAAAACGCTGCGATTTAGTGGAAGTGCCATCAATGGTAATATGAGCAAGGTGATAACTCGAATTGAATCTGAAATCCAAAAGAAATGCTCAAGTGGATGCCATTCGGAGGAGTAATATGACAAAAAGTAAAGTAGAAACAATTGAATACGTCAACAAAAACGGTGAGTTAGTTAAAGCAAAGATAAGTGATTATGATGAAATTGCATATTATAAAGACTTTAATGAAAAGGGTAAAATAGTTACTCGAAAGATTATTGATACTGAAGAATTCACATATATAGAAGGAATTGGAATAGCAACGGAAGAAGGTAGCTTGGATATGGAGAAGTTAATTAAAACACTGTTACAGGAAAAATACCTACGTTATCTTTAAAAGGGAAATTTTTCACTTCATTTTTTTGACTAAAGTAAGAACAAATGTTCTGTAATGTATTTATAGAATGAATGGAGATGTTCTTATGTCTATAAAAGATCGTGGAAAGCTTAAATGGCAACCTGCTTTGATGCTGCCTGAATACGTTAAATTATTAATTGACGTAAATAAGGATTATTACCGTCAAGTAAAGCCAATATTAGATGAGTACCAGTTAGAGGAGTTTGAGAACAAGATACATACCGCAATGGAGTTTGCTTCACCTGTAAAGTTTACTGTTTGGGAAGATGGTTTTGATTGGGAGTATGTTGGGATGATACATAGGTTAGATCCATTCACAAAGGCGATATATTTGGAGCTGGAAAATGAGAAGGGACATATTATTAAGGTGAAGTTTGAAGACCTTGTTGCGGTAGAAGTAATGGAGTGAAAAAATGGCTAAAGCAAAACCAAAAAGAAAACTGTGGATTAAGAGTAGAACATTCCTAAATGAATTTACAGTAGATGAATACTTGAAAAAAGAAGTGAAGTTAATCTTAGCTAAATATACAAAATGAATAAAACTCACCAGTCTATAACGATTGGTGAGTTTTTATTTTCTATAATTTTACTCGTTGCTATTTTCATAGAGAATTTAGTGAAATGTGAATAGAAGATGTTTGTTTGGAGATTATTATATAGGACGGGAGAGTGATAATTGGTTGGATAAAAAGTCAAAGAAAATAAATCTTAATGATGTTGATATGACCGATGTAGAAGTTGTCTCAACGGAGAATATCGATATCAATGAATATTTCAGAAAGAAGCTTCTCGAGTGTATAGCCAAAGAAGAAAGTAGGCTGTTTTTGTATAAGGAAAAGAATAAATAAAATAGTTTAATTGAAAGGACTATTCTAATGTGAAAAAGAGTAAACCAAGAAAAGAACTGCGAGGAAATGGCTATTTGTAAATGAACTTAACTACGTATTAATGGCTAAGGCGTATACGGAACTATACTTTAGTTTTACTAAAGGTGGATCTGGAGATGTAGAATTCGACAAATTAGGCACGATAGCTTTATTTTCTGCATTGGCAAATGATGAAGAAGGGAAACAAAAGGAATTAGATAAAATGAGAGCTCACGTTAAAAGACTTAAGAATGAAAAAAGAAATAGATAAAGTCTTGTCGTGGTCATCTAGTTTACCCTCTGCATGCAGAGTACCGATAAAAAGGGAAGCAAACAAAACATAGTCCCGAAATACACCATCCATGTAGTATTTGGGGACTACTTGACGTTTACCTTTATAGCGAATTTACTTAAAATAAGGAACCTTTTTCAAAGCCACACAAACTGGAACGGCAACGATAATTCCTAATATATTTTGAACGAGATCTCCAGGTATCGAAGCTAAAGGTGCAATCCAATTACCGTATAGAATCCCTTCACCAATATAATAAACAGCTATCATAAATGGAATGGAAACGATTGTTGCTATTACATTGAAAGCAATGCTAGTACCGTTGCGACCCTTTGACCAAGCGATTTTACCAACTATATATCCTTGCAAACCACGCGCCACAATGGTGATAGGAGCCCACAATGTCCACCCTCCAACTATATCAAATAACCCCATTCCTATCGCACCAGCAAGAGCTGCTTTTTTAGGACCAAATAAAATAGATGCAATAAAAAGCATAGCTGTTCCTAGATGAACTAACCCTCCATTTGCGGCAATTGGCAGTTTAATATTCAAAAAGAAAGTAGATAGGAACACAAGTGCAATCAACATTGCGGTAATAATTAAATCCATAGTTTTTTGACTTGACCTTGAATAACTTTGTGTATTTTGCATATCTGTAAACCTTCCTAACTAGAATTTTCCTATGATTTTAGCAAAAGACTGGTGTCTATAAAAGTGTCAATTTATTAAAAAACTATGAGGTCAGTTGATAAAAAATACAGATATTATACGTATTGAAAAGAGAGAGGAGATGACTGTTTTTAGCTGATTTATGATAAGATAAATAAAGTTTAAAGTGGATAGGCCATATGGAGGTTATTATGAAAAAAGTTGCTGTACTACAGGATTTATCATCTTTTGGAAAATGTTCATTAACAGCTGCAATTCCGGTTCTTTCGGTCATGGGCGTGCAGGCATGCCCTTTACCAACGGCCATATTGACTGCGCAAACCGGATATCCAAGTTTTTTTTGTGAAGATTTTACATCCAAAATGAAATACTTCATAGAAGAATGGAGCAAGCTTAATGTAACCTTTGATGGAATCTATACCGGCTTCGTTACTGGTGAAGAGCAAATTAATAATATTTTCCATTTTTTAGATAAATTTTATACAAAAGAAACCATTTTACTTGTTGATCCAGTAATGGGGGATATAGGAGAAGTCTATAAACTTTTTACCGATGAATTACTGGTACTTATGAGAGAACTGGTGAAGCGTGCAGATGTCATTACACCAAATGTTACAGAGTGCTGTTTATTAACCGGATTGTCTTATGAAAAGCTGCATAGCTATTCAAACAAAGAGGACTATATTAAAGCGATAGAAGAAGCAGGGAATATGTTGCAGCAAGAAACGGGAGCTCAGGTTATCATCACTGGAATGAATCCACCGTCAGCAGATTCAGAGAAGCAGTTTATCGGAAATATGTATTTGGACGGAAGTAGAACCTTTTATAGTGCGACGCAGTATAACGGTGAAAGCTATTCAGGTACTGGTGATTTATTTGCATCTGTGATTATGGGAAGCATGATGCGTGGAGAGAACCTAGAAAAATCCGTACAGCTCGCAGTGGCATTCCTGACAGAGGCTATCAATGATTCCTCCTTGGAGCAAATTCCTAAAGTAGAAGGAGTTAACTTCGAAAAATATTTACGAATGTTATTATGAATGCTTTAAAAAATGGAAAAAATAGAGTAACAAAAGCTCGGCTTTTTGACTAACCGAGCTTTTTGTATAAATCAAATAGTACTTATATTTTGCCGAGTATTGTAAAAAATCACTTAAATAATAAGGAAACTTTCTATTTACCTAACAACAGCCAGTATTTATGTTCGTTAAAGTTTGAAAATATTTAACTTCCATAGACCTTTACAAAGATGAAGAAAAATTACTTGAAGAAAAAACAATATTATCTACAATCGAGGAATTAGAAGCTCTATTTCCTGATAAGGATAGATCAGAAATAATAAAGAAAATGCGTCAAACAAATGCGAAAATATCTCAGTTTTCGATGAAGCAGATGACTACATGGATTACAGTTCAATGTTTTTATAAAAACATTGCGATCTCGTAACATTTAAAAGTAGGAGAAAAGATGAAAAGTTAGGACTCCATTCTAAACGAGTGGGGTTTTTATAATTTACAGAGAAAAAATAAACGCTTGCTTAAAATGAGAAAAAAATAAAACTACTAACGTAAGTTAGTAGCTAGATATAAGAGTATTAATAGTATTTTAAGGTCGAAAATTGATCACATAACTGCTCACATTTTTGCTCACAAATCATCAACTTTTATTTATGATTTTTTCAATTAGAACTTGCAAATCATCCGGCTTATGAAACTCAATCGGCGAGACACCTTTATCGAACTCTATCGTATCGGATTCTATCATCAATACATACTTCCCATTAATCTTTCCTAAATGGATGCTATCGCCAAAATCGGCTAACAGTCCTTTGACGGATGTACTGCCTAGCTTCATTCGCATTTCGGCTTCAGGTGTATGCTCGACAATCTGGGCTGTGGCTTCGACGACCTGGTGGGTTTCAAGGCGTTCCTGAATTTCCCGTTTATCACTCGTTTCCCAGATTTCCAGGTCCTGTTCGAATTTGTGCAGTTCGTCACTGTTATCTTCGAATTGAGCGGATACATGTTCATGGACCATATGGATGACCTGATTTTTCATGATTTCCGGCATCGATTCGCCATATTCGACGAACTTCAAGAAGTCCTCGAAGTAGCGGGCATGTGAGGCCTGATGGATTTTCAGTTCGCCTTCTTCGACCATTCCTTCTTCGGGCATGTATGGGTATTGAATGGATTTCATATTTTTAGTGGTGATTGCCATTTCAACGTGCCTAATCAAGGTCCGTTCATCCGAAATGGAAGCAACTTTCGGCTCGAAATCACATTTTAATAAGAAAACGAATGGTTCATCAAGATATTTCGTTAATTTTGCCGATGCGATTATGAAGACACCGCCACGGACAGCACTTGTATCAATATAAGAGCGCGTAAATTGTTCATTTTCCTCTTGGAATTCTTGTTTTGTTTTTGCATAACGAACACGGTTAAATACATTGTAATTAGGGTTGGAATCAAGTGCATGTCCTTCTTCGACAATAAAAGAACCGATTTTCGTCGGTATTTGTTCAGTTTTTGGATGACGGTCGACTTTCCGTTTGGAAATCTTCATCAATTCCCCATCCAAAAAATCCTTTAGAGGACTTTCTTCGTATTCTTCAGTATCAAGAGTTTGGAAATGTTTAAAACGCTTATCAGCCTGATCGCCTTTTCCTTCGACTTGGATTAAATAAAAAGACAGATAGGTAATCGCAAAATCCATCAATGTCACCTTCTTCAATTATTAAGCATGATTCCCGTACTTTTTTTAAGACTTAATAAGTATAGTTATGTACTTTGATTCCGTCAAACTATTGGTACATGAATGATTAGCATAATTTTGGTGTATTATTTCATAATAATACATAGAAGAAAATAAATAATGATTCTTTATAGAATTAAAAAATTAGAACGTTTACAAGATAAATTAATGGAATACTTCAGTAGCTCGCTTTATCAATATTAAAATAATGAATTGTTAATTATATATTGTTAATAATGTATAATTCTGTTGGGTAATAGAGATTTAATTCTAAAAAAGATTAAAAAAAACAGAATTTTACAATAATAAATCATTGACGATAAAAAGGTTAATACGTATAATTTAAAAATCAGATAATTCAGGAATTGCAGAAATTTGTCGAAATTTCTTCGATATAAATTGTAAGTGAAATTATTTGTCTATAGTTTTCAGAATAGTTTATGTAATTACGGAGGAGAGAACATGAGTATTTTTAGAAAGAAGTCCATTGAGGACTTGTTGAAAAACGCAGGTTCCGGCGGTAGGGGATTGAAACGGGAACTGGGAGCATGGGATTTAACGATGCTAGGAATTGGAGCGATTATTGGGACAGGCATTTTTGTTCTAACAGGCACTGGTGCAGTGAATGCTGGTCCTGCACTTTCATTATCGTTCGTCATTGCTGGTCTTGCCTGTTTATTCGCTGCACTTTCTTATGCAGAATTTGCAGCTTCCGTGCCGGTATCAGGTTCGACTTATACGTATGCTTATGCAACTTTAGGTGAATTCGCCGCTTGGATAATCGGCTGGGATTTAATCCTTGAATACTTATTGGCTGTCAGTGCCGTATCGGCGGGGTGGTCGGGCTATTTCCAATCATTTTTAAGTGGATTCGGAATTAACTTTCCGAAAGTATTGACGGCAGCACCGGGTTCGGTCGAAGGTATTACGACTTATATGAACTTACCAGCCTTTTTGATAGTCATGGCGATTACCTTTTTGATATCCATAGGTACGAAACAAACGACTAGAATCAATAATATAATGGTCGTTATTAAAGTGTTGGTAGTCTTGTTGTTCATCGTTTCTTCTATATATTATGTGAAACCGGAAAACTGGCAGCCATTCATGCCATTTGGAATCGATGGGGTATTTTCAACTGCCGCATTAATGTTCTTTGCCTTCATCGGCTTTGATGCAGTTGCATCAGCGGCTGAAGAAACAAGAAATCCAGGTAGGAATTTACCACGGGGAATTCTCGGTTCATTATTCATTTGTGTAGTGCTATATATGGCGGTAAGTTTGATCATGACAGGTGTGGTACCGTATGCACAATTCAGTAAGGCTCTTGACCACCCGATTTCTTTGGTCTTGCAAAGCGCAGGACAAAATTGGGTTGCAGGTATCATCGATCTAGGTGCCTTCCTCGGAATGACAACGGTAATCTTGGTTATGTTGTATGGACAAACCCGAATCATGTTTGCGATGTCACGAGATGGGCTGATGCCTAAATCCTTATCAAAACTTCATAAAAAATATAAAACACCATATGCGGCTTCATGGATATTCGGTTTGATAGCGGCCTTATTGGGGGCATTCATACCGCTTGGTGAATTGGCTGAGCTGGTCAACATTGGAACATTGACTGCGTTTACGATGATTTCCATTGCGGTCATCGTGTTACGGAAAACAAGACCTGATATGAAACGTGCTTTTTATTGTCCGGCTGTACCGCTCGTTCCAGGTCTGGCAATCGTTTTTTGCGTATTCTTGATGGTTCAGCTAGGGAGTCATACATGGATAAGGTTTTTGATCTGGATGGCTATCGGAGTAGTCATTTACTTCACTTATTCCCGTAAGCACTCGAATCTTAACCAGCAGGAAAATGAACATTGAAAAAGACACTCTCTGGAGTGTCTTTTTTTATTTGGACATAAATAGTTCATAAGTCTTGTGTTTAAGAAGAAAATTTATCAAAGTGAATTAAGATTAACAGACTTTATGTCGAAATAGTATATATGGGTAGAAAAAATTGGAGGCAATTCAATCATGAAAAGAATATGGAGAAGTAAACAAAAGATAGATTCGATAGACTATATGCAATATAAGGAGCACGTCGGTATCAATATCAGCGAATATCCGAGCGTATTGAATCAAGTGGAAATGATTCATTTGACGATGGGGGATTTGTGCATAATTCGTTCTTTACAGGAAGAAGTGAAGAAACATTTGACCCAAATAGTAGGGAATTTCTATAAAAATCTAGAAAATGAACCCTCATTAATGAAAATCATATCAGACAATAGTTCTGTTGATAGGTTGAAAAAGACACTGCATCGTCATATGTACGAAATGTTTAGCGGGAACATTGATGATACGTATATTAAACAACGTTATATTATCGCACAAGTACATGTGCGAATTGGATTGCAGCCAAAATGGTATATGAGTGCTTTTCAGGATTTATTGCAGTCATTAATCATTCATGTAATTTCGAATATAAAGAATATAGAGCAATATCAAGAAAACATTCTGGCTGTCACTAAAATTTTTAATCTGGAGCAGCAAATAGTTTTAGAGGCATATGAACTTGAAAATGAGAAGATTCGCCAAAAAAACCTAGCAGAAAAAGAAACGATTAAACTGCAGGTCAATCATAATGCAGAGGAATTGGCAGCAATCAGTGAAGAGACTAGTTCAGCAACTCAATTAATGGCAAATAAGGTAGTCGAAATTCACGATTTCACTCAAAAGGGCTCAGAGATTGCGATACATGCAGAGGGAAAATCAAAAGAGGGAGTCGAACTGTTACAGGGATTAGAGAAAAGATTGGTAAAAACGCAGGAGCAAATGACGATCATCTCAAAAGATATGGAACAGCTATCCAATACTTCAAAGGAAATTGAACGAATTGTCACAATCATCACTTCAATTGCAGAGCAAACGAATTTGTTGGCATTGAACGCAGCGATTGAAGCGGCAAGAGCTGGTGAAAATGGTAAAGGATTTGCGGTTGTGGCTGGTGAGGTAAGGAAGCTGTCGGAAAATACCAAGGACTCAGTTTCGGAAGTAGTGAAACTGGTTAATGGAATTGCTCATTTTACCAATGTCATGAACACGTCAATTTCCATGGTTAGCGGGGAAATTACTAAAGGAACGAAACAAGGAAAAGAAACTGGCATATTTTTTACTGATATAGCAAAGGCCATGCTTTCTGTTAAAGAGCAGAATATTAAGATCACCAAGGAAATGACAGAGCTGAATGATATATTCGACGAAATTAATGAAGCATTCAATCAAGTGGCCGTTTCCTCGGATCAATTGACTCAAATGACGATGAACTTGTAATGAAGTTCAACATTTTTGTAAGAACGGCTTTATGGGGCTTATTCGTATTTTAATAAACAACTCGATAGAATATTTCTGAATAAACCCCCAAGCGGTTTATAGAATAAGAACATGCTTTGAAAAGATTAGAATCAATTCCAAGGGATGCGGTTAATAGGCTGCTCAATAATTCACTTGATATAAAATAAGTTTAATGTTATATTAATAAAGCGATGAGCTAATTTGTGTAAGTCGAAGAACATGCTTTTAGCTAAACGTCGGGATGTGGCCTGACGGTTCTGCGCCACAAACGCATCAAAGACGCCTGCTGCGTGCAGGCGTCTTTTTCATTTTATCGATTCTTTTCTTGCAGCTTGTACGTCATCCTTGAATTCCTCTTGTATTTCTTCTGTTATTCCCTTGGTTGCATCCTTAAACTCCCTAAGCGAAGTGCCGACTGCCCGTCCGATTTGAGGTAGCTTGTTCGGTCCAAAAACAATTAAAGCTAAAAGAAGGATTAAAATTAAACCGGGAAAGCCAATGTTTGAAAGCATAACTAGTCACTCCAATCAATTCTATTATTTAATATTATAGACTCCTTCCATGTATTTGCAAATGTTATTTAGGATATATTATAGAGTTCAGCAACCGATGATTCGCACAAGACAACGCTTTCAATCCCGTCCAATTTTATCTTGCACATTCTATCTAAAAATATTACTTACCCGAGTATGCTATTACTTAATAAGATACCAATGAAAGTGGGGGACGGTAACAGAGATCAGAGTGCAGCAGTTAATTTTGACGTTTGGGCATGAATAATTTGGCTTCACCTGCTTAATGTGGAACATGAAATTTTTTTATTGTCCGGAATGATTAAACTTGCATGATTGAAGATATTTCGGTATTATAACTATACAAGCTGCGTTGTTCGTAATGATAATTAAGTTTTAACCTTTAAGCTGTAATAGGGAGTTTTATATCGAAACAGGAATGTTATGCCTCGTCACTGACTTGGACAACAGGATTGCTTCTGCAAACACCCACTTTGAGGAGTGGTGGTTTAAAACTTTCTTACTTGAATACGGCAATGGCGGCTTCCTACTTTACTAATTAGAAACCAGTTCCGATAAGGGACTGGTTTTTTGTTGTTTTTACGCATGTTCAAAACTTGTAATTAACGATAGCATTAGAAAACATATTAAGACTTTATGATAAATATGTGAAAGTTTTTATTGAAATATCAGATAATTAGCATTTATAATAACAATTAGATAACTAAGTTCACTATTTGTATAAAAATATGTGAGTCGAATATTTTTTAAATGATTACGTAAGCGCTATCATTTGGATGGAATTACTGCAGTCACCTAGAGAGGAGAAAATTTTATGGCTAAAATTAATACGACCGAGGTAATTAGCAACAGTAAATTTAACCGCTTTCATTTTGGATTGCTGGCATGGTGTTTTATCATTATCCTTTTTGACGGCTATGACCTTGTCGTTTACGGTACGGTCGTCCCGTTATTGACGGAGGAATGGAACCTTACTTCCGTGGAAGCGGGGGCTATGGGCAGCTACGGTCTATTTGGAATGTTGTTCGGGGCGATCTTCTTTGGTACATTAGCAGATCGGATTGGCAGAAAAAACGTAATCGCGATTACACTCATTTTATTTAGTTTATTTACGCTTTTATGTGGATTTGCGGATACGCCTACGATGTTTTCAACTTTCCGATTTCTAGCGGGATTAGGGCTTGGGGGCATCATGCCGAACGTCATTGCCTTATTGACTGATTATGCACCGAAAACGATGCGGAGCATGGTCGTTTCAATCGTATTATGCGGTTACTCATTCGGAGGGATGCTTGCTCCGATACTGGGTATCCTGGTTATGCCGACACTAGGTTGGGAATCAATATTCTGGTTTGCAGGAATACCATTGTTATTTTTACCCTTCATGATGAAGCGTTTACCAGAGGCTTCGACGCATCTGATCAGAATTAACAAAAAGGAAGAACTGATCAGAATATTATCCAAGGTAAGTCCGGAAAGTAAATTCGACATAAGGGACGAACTTGTGGAAGTGAAAAAAACAGAAGCCAATATGCCGATTATTGGATTGTTTAAGGATTCCCGTGCCCTAAGCACATTGATGTTCTGGATCGCCTTTTTCATGTGCCTATTGATGGTATATGGATTGAATACATGGCTTCCAAAGCTAATGATCGAGGCAGGGTATGCGCTGAATTCAAGCTTAGGTTTCTTGATCGTCCTTCAAGGGGGCGCTATCGTAGGCACGCTTATCATCGCTAAACTTTGTGATCGTTATGGATCCAAGAAAATGCTTGTACCGATGTATGCGCTTGGGGCTGTCAGTCTGACGCTATTGGGAATGGGCGGAAGCTCTTTTGTCATTTACACATTGGTAGCGATTGCAGGAGCCTGTACCATTGGTGCCCAAAACCTTGTACAAGCCTATGTTTCCCAGTACTATCCACCAAATATTAGATCGACTGCACTAGGGGTGGCATCTGGAATCGGAAGGATTGGCGGTATGCTCGGTCCCATACTCGGCGGATTTTTATTATCCATCTCGCTACCCATCCAATTGAATTTCATAGCCTTCGCCATTCCGGGTCTCATTGCTGCGGTTGCCTTATCATTCGTTCCAGTGAAAATGGCTTATTATAAACATGATCATTCCGAACCAACTGAAGAAATGACGGTAGAATCCAATAAAATGAACGTCTTGTGAACTAAATGCATGAAATGCAGTGCTGGGATACCAACGCTGTCATTTCATGCCTATTTGTTTTATTGGCCTTTTTTGTCATAGTAATGAAATTGCAAATTGACAAGAGATAGCGTAAAGATTTTCCAGGGCTTGACCTATTCTTGAGAAAAGTTGCTTAAATGTTCATAATTTCGCAATACGAGTCACTCTTAATATAAAGAATAAATGTTAGAATGATGATATGGATAATTAATTCCTCCTTGAAGTGGAGCGAACTATACATTAATCTCATCTTTTGTGAGGAGTCATTACTTTGAAAATTTTAAAACATGTAATTTTTTGGTTAAGCATTATAGGGACATTATTCTCTATGATTTATTTCTTTGTAGCGGACATTCCGTTATACGTTAAATTGTTAGGCGGAGCCATCATCCTTTATCTCGGTTATGATCTTATAACAGAATCAAGGAAAAGAAAGCGTAAAGAAGCCTTGGACGCTTAATCCTTATACTCATTAAAAGCCCTCTTTAATTAAGAGGTTTTTTTTGTTGATTAAAACGGCTAATCGACTTTGAATATTGACAATATTCTAAAAACTAAGTTAATATATAGTGAACTAAGTTCTATATACGTATAATTAGTATTTGTGATCTGTTGTCATTAAATGTTAGCTCGAACAAAAAAGAGAATTCCTTAAGACTATGTCAAAAGGAATAGCAGAAAGAGGGGAAGGAAATGCGCACGATCCAAGTGTCTGAAATGATGGATGAACAAAAATTTAACCGTTTTCATTTACAGATTTTATTATGCTGTATCTTTATCATCATCTGTGACGGGTATGATATGTTCATGCTTGGGACAATCCTGCCATCTTTGATGGCGGAGTGGAGGGTAACTGCTGTAGAGGCAGGGTTATTCAGCAGCTATGCTTTGTTTGGAATGATGATAGGAGCGTTGGTCTTTTGGACCGCTTGCCGATAAATCCGGCAGAAAGAAAGTCATATTGATTTGTACGATCATTTTTTCCGTATTTACATTTACTTCAGGTTTCGCCGATAATCCAACATCTTTTGGAATACAGCGTTTTATTGCAGGACTAGGCTTGGGAGGAGTCATGCCTAATCTAATTGCAATCATTACTGAATATGCCCCTAAAAAACTTAGAAGTACCCTGGTAGCAATCATGTTCAGCGGGCACGCTCTAGGGGGAGTTGTCGCATCACTGGGAGCGATGTACCTGATTCCGAACGTTGGTTGGCGGGCAGTGGTTTGGCTCGGTGCACTCCCATTAATAACCATGCCAATATTATATAAATTGTTGCCAGAGTCAATAAATTTTTTCATAACAAATAATAAAAAAAGCAAATTGGTGGACGTTCTGAATCAAGTGAATGTAGACGGGCAATACACGATGAAAGATCATTATGTCCTTCAGGAGCAACTCAAAAGTGAAATGAAAGGGTTTTCAGTTAAACAGTTATTCAAAAATGGGAGGACTTTAAGCACGCTCATGTTCTGGATCGCATTTTTCATGTGTTTGTTCGTAATGTATGGTTTGAGTACATGGCTTCCAAAGATCATGGGTGAGGCAGGATATGAATTAGGTTCAAGTCTGACATTCTTAGTCGTATTGAACCTTGGAGCGGTTTTGGGAGCGATCGTTGGAGGCAAGCTTGCAGACAGATATGGTTCCAAGAGGATTCTGGTTACTTTCTTGGTCATTGGATTCATTACCCTTACGATGCTGAGCTTCAAGCCAAGCATGATCATGCTTTATATACTGATTGCTATTGCAGGAGGTACGACAACAGGAACACAAATCGTAACGAATGCATATGTATCCCAGTATTATCCGAATGAAATCCGTTCTACAGGTGTCGGCTGGGCATTGGGTATCGGCAGAATTGGCGGAATACTCGCTCCTACTTTCTGTGGGGTTCTGCTAGATATGAAGTTGTCATTGCAAATCAATTTTTTAGCTTTTGCCATACCATGCATCATTGCAGCAATGGCGATTTGGTTCATACAGAATAACTTCAGCAATATGACGGCAAACAGGCAGGAAAAGAAATTGATAGAATGTAAATGTTCAAATAAAGACCCCAAACAACAAGTTGAGATCTTGGTAAAAGAATTAAAGGGCCTTATGCCCTTTAATTCTTTTACTGTCTAGGGCCCCATATAATGACTGAAACCCCGACCAAACAGATTAAAGCTCCAATCCAATCATATAAATCGGGGGTTTTCTTATCGATGCCCCATCCCCATAAAACCGATAAAACGATGAAAATCCCGCCATATGCAGCATATACACGTCCAAAGGTAGGGAACGTTTGGAAAGTTGCAATGATGCCATATAACACCAACCCAAAACCTCCGGCTAAACCTAGATAAATGGATTTACCTTCTCTTAACCAAAGCCAAATAAGGTAACCGCCGCCAATTTCAGCTAGACCAGCCATAAGGAATATTACGGTAGTAACTAACATATATGTATACCTCTCTTCCTGGTTGAAATTTTATCATATATGAAACTGTAAATGACATACTTTACAGAGTTATTACTAATTGAAAGTTAACTGGAGCATCACCGTTAAGGCATGAAAATGATCTTTAAAAAGTTATTATTAAAAGGTTGTTTGTGCTGATAGTTAAACAGTTTAGCTTAAAAAATGCCAAATTTATTTTTTGACTCTAACTTGGATTGCAATACAGATGCAAAGGGTACTATACCTAAATAGGAATATAGTAATTTAGTTGAGGAGTTGCAGCCATGAAAACCCGAACATTTGCATACATGTTAGCGCTATTTCATTCAAGTATTGTCGGCCTATCTTTCTTATTCACGAAAATGGCGATTGCAGAATCGAATCCGCTGGATACTTTGGCGTTCCGATTTTCCGTTTCTTTCGTCATCATTTTATTCCTGGTTGCCGTTAAAGTCATTAAGGTGAATTATTCCTGGGAGTCGGTTAAACATCTTGTTCCGTTATCTTTGTTATTCCCAACTCTTTTCTTTGCCTTTCAAACTTTCGGACTTAAGTATTCACAATCCACTGATGCTGGAATTCTGTCTGCCGTCACCCCGATTCTAACATTGATGATAGCTGGATATTTCCTTAAGGAAAAAACATCTTTATATCAAAAACTTTCGATTGTCTTGTCGGTAGTTGGGGTCATATTTATTTTTGTGATGAAAGGGAGTACAATCAATTTTTCCGACATGCTAGGGATGGTGTTGATCCTGCTATCCTGTATTGCAACTGCATGTTATACCACGATGACCCGTTCCCTTGCCAATGACTATACACCAGGTGAAATGACCTTTTTCATGATGGGAACAGGCTTTGTCATTTTTAACGTGGCTGCGCTCTTCACCCACTTAAAACAAGGAACGATGCCGGAATTCTTTACACCATGGTCGAGCATTGAATTCATCAGCTCCATTTTGTATTTGGGAATATTGGCTTCATTGGTCACTTCGTTATTATCCAATACGATCTTATCAAAAATCAAAGCGTCCCAAATGAGTGTGTTTGCAAATCTTTCCACTATAGTAACGATTGCAGCAGGAGCTCTCATACTAAATGAAAAGATTACAATCTACGATATATTGGGTTCGATACTAATCATTTTAGGTGTGGTAGGCACGAATTATTTTGGAGTGAAGAAAGAGCATTCAATAAAAGTGAAACTTGAGTATAATGAAGGGAAAATGTGAATGTATGAAAATGGTCCATCCCATTAGGAATGGACCATTTAGTTAAACTGAAATGAGTTGTCTACAGTTTTTTAATGGCTGTACAATTTAGCCGTTGATTTCCGCTCCAGGCACTCGCTTTCCGCGGTCGGGGAGCCTCCTCGGCTTTCACCTGCGGGGTCTCCCTTGGACGCGCTTTTTCCGCAGGAGTCTCGCACCTTCCTCTCCAATCAACTTAGATATAACATTTAGATAGCAACCATTCCTGAGGAAAGGTATGGTTTTGGGTCAGTTGGTTAGGGAACATTATTTGAAAAGATACGTTTTCCGCACCCTTTTTTTCTACAAATGGAATGGTCCATCCCATTTGGGATGGACCATTTCATTTCCACCATCTTGTTTGAGGGAAATCCGTTGAACCTATCACTACAGGTTCGCCTATTTGAGGTGTGCAGATCTCGACGCCAAGATCATTGGCCGCTTTTGTTACCCGTTCTATCGGATCTGTCCAGTCATGAAAAGACAATGTGAAACCAGCCCAATGAATGGGGAGCATCCGTTTTCCTTGTACATCGATATGTGCTTGAACAGTTTCTTCTGGAATCATATGGATGGTTGACCAGCGTTCATCATATTGGCCGCATTCCATTAAAGTCATATCAAAAGGCCCGAATTTTTCGCCGATTTCTTTAAAATGGCTGCCATATCCACTATCTCCGCTGAAAAATACCTTTTCTTGTTTGCCTTTAATTACCCAAGAACACCAAAGTGTCGTATTGCCATCTCGTAAACTTCTTCCAGAAAAATGCCTTGCAGGCGTACAGACAAATTGCAAATCCATGAATGAAACCTCATCCCACCAATTATGTTCCTGAATCAGCTCTTGTTTAACGCCCCATCTTTCTAGGTGTCCGCCGACACCGAGTGGGACAATGAACTGACTGACCTTATCTTTTAATTTCTTTATCGAGAAATAATCCAAATGATCGTAGTGATCATGTGAGAGCAGGACGGCATCGATAGGAGGCAGCATATCCATATCAATAGGCAGCTCCCCGCTAAAACGCTTGTTCCCGAACCATGGAAAGGGAGTGGGTGCTTTGCCAAACATGGGATCCACTAAAATGGTTTTCCCATCTATCTCCAACAGTAATGCAGAATGACCAAACCAGGTGATTTTATTGGAATTCATAGATCCAGGTTCTTTTGTTCCAATTACGATTGGCTGGTCTGGCCTCCTTTTTGGATTAGGTTTTATGAAATCACGTAAAATCGAACCAGTATGCTTAAGACTCATCGCTTGACTGGCTGGAATCTGATTTTGGAATTTACCCTTGGAAAAATTTTCTTTTGTAGTGAAACTTCTCACTTTTTCTTTGTTTGTCCGTCTTCCAAGTGGAGGATAGAGGTTTAGGAAAAGTAATAATATTATAAAAGAAGAAATGAGGATCTTAATAATTTTCATCATGATAGCTTCCTCCCATATTAATCATGCCTTTTTGTTAGAACATATCATATCACAGAATATATAAAGTTATTTACTATGATGTCCCACAAGAAAAATGATTAAAATATACCTTTCTGAAAAAAAGGGCAATGGATGCTGAAACATATGATTCATTTACTGTAAACCCACATTGGGAGGAGTGTTTTTCAGCTA
Source organism: Peribacillus frigoritolerans (assembly GCF_040250305.1). Taxonomy (NCBI): domain Bacteria; kingdom Bacillati; phylum Bacillota; class Bacilli; order Caryophanales; family Bacillaceae; genus Peribacillus; species Peribacillus frigoritolerans. The sequence continues at coordinate 2,618,891 of NZ_CP158190.1, forward strand.
GTGAAAACTTCTGGCAAGTGTTTAAGTTTCACCCGTCTTAGGCAGGGAATAGAGGTATATATAATGAATAATATAGAGAGCGGGATATGGAATGTAGCAGCTGAAGGGTAGGGTGATAAATCGATTGTTAATGTTTTTCAGAGTCTTTGTATGGGTAGTATTTATTGCTTTATTAGCTTATGTCATACTTTCTTGGAAATATAAGGACAAGGTAAGTAAAAGGATTGAAGCGATTCGAAAAACCTGGTATATCATTTTTATACTGGGAGCTTTGATTTACTGGAATTTCTATCCGATGAGCATTTTTAATGAGTGGAAAAATTTCTTGATTATGGCTATCGTATTCATCCTGATTGATATGTTTGTGTTCTTGAGCATGTATATATCGAAGATTGGCGATAACGAGCTGTCCTATGCAACAAAAGCGGTTGCGGAGAGTGACAAACTTTTAACGGATAATAGGGAAAAGGTCAAAAATATGTTTCATCTCCTAAAGAAAGAAGGAATACCTGAGTATTATCAATCAAATAAGGAATACTTGGCTTATTTGAGCATACTCCTTCAAGCGTATGCAGCTAAGGAAGGGATGAACGTGAAAATCCTTCCTTTCAAAACGGAACAGGACAAGCAATTGGTGATAAATGGGCATCCGAACTTGAATGGCAGTACCATCCGTGCTACATTGGAAAGAGAAGATACGTATTATAATGATGAAGAAAAAATGGCTTTGCAGCCTGTAAGCATTTTGATGGAACCCTATATCCTTGACGTTAAATCGGAAAGCTTCGTTTCAGAAGTCGATTGTTTATTAATAGCATTATTAATCATGATGTTCGATATGGTCATAAAACAAAAACCAGGTGGTGAGGATAAATGAGCATTTATGATAAAGCCGGCAATGATGTGTCAGTTGCTGTAATCAAACCACAGGTAAAAATACCCGATGTAGGTTTAAGTCCCCACACTAAAAAAGTGATGAAACAGAACGAACGCATTATCCTGAAACAAAAAGAAAAAGCTGCACGCTTCAGCCGGTTAAAAAATGTTTTATAAGAGGGAAGGGGTTTTTCCTTTCCTTATGATATTTAATGGAAAACCCGCATATACTATTCAAAATCAAAGTATAGGAAGGGTCTTTCAGAAAATGAACAAAAAACCCGAGAGAGTTAACATCCCGAACCCCTCCGCTTCACCATCCGAAAAACGGATACATAAGGGAAATGCTGATCTGCTCAAGCTTTTGCAAAGGCTGAAAGCTAAACGTTGGATTTTTTTAAGGTAAAAGAAAGCCAGTCTCTAAGGAGAACTGGTTTTTTTATTTTTAAGATAATCACTGCGGGTGGAAGTATTGAATATTCTTACGGCCGGATTTCTTAGCCATATACATGGAACGGTCCGCTTTTTTCAAAAGTGAGTCCATTTCCGTACCATGATGAGGATAAAAGCTTATCCCTATGCTGGCTGATACAAAATGATCAATTCCATTAATGGTAATCGGCATGGTGGATAAACGGTTCAATATTAATTCCGCGTTTTGCTGAGTGCTTTTCATTAAATCCTCACAATGAGCTGTATGTAACAATACAATGAATTCATCACCACCAATTCGAGCCACATGACTGCCTTCGGGAACGGTTTGCAAAAAACATTCGGCTGCCTTTTTAATAACGTCATCACCAGTATCATGACCATAGGAATCATTAAAAATTTTAAAATGATCAAGATCGATGTAAAGAAGGGCCATTTCATCGTTTGATTTATCTATATGATAATCAAAATAATTATAAATGAAGTTCCGATTATAAAGACCTGACAATGGATCCCTGATAATCCCTTTTTCAAGATTGATGGTATGACTAATCAAAGCTGCCAAAGACTTAATGAGGATCAGATCATATTCTTTAAATTCATGAGGTTTAATGTCGAATGCACATAATGTTCCAATGATTTCACCCTCATTAATAAGGGGAGCTCCCATAAAACACCCATTCCCTATAAACTTCGTTGCGGGGTGGACACTAGTCAATTCATGGTCCACTAAATTAGGAATAACGAGTGGTTCCAATCCATTCTCAGCAACTAATTTGCAATAAACCATATTATAAGGAAGGATGTCACCTTCACAAATTAACTTTGCATTTCTATTGAAGGATTTGATCATGAAACTATGTATGGGATTCAATATAGAAACGAAGAATGTATTGACCTCAATGGTTTGACCTAATAGAGCTAATACTTCTTTAGCGATGGAATCGAAATTCTTATAATAGTTGATATCTTGCTGAATCATTCTCAGGCTCCTCATTTATTAATAGTCTTTTTAGATTTCCGGATTAATTCTCATATTGAACGCCTAGGACACAAAAGCGGAATCTCAATACCGTGACAGTTGTCCGAATTTCCACTAAACTTAATTTAGGGGATGGATTCGTTTTATGGATGAATAATGTTATCGAGAAAGTTTAAAAATTGACCTTTACTTTATTTTCGGCTTTTTTTTAATATCATTAAATTTTTATTTGCCTGATTACAAAATAGCTAAACCTATGTATCCATTTCTGGATTACCGGGATGGGCATAAACCATAAAGTCCAAGTCAATGATCAGTCTATTCTTCATGGATTATACTGTAAATGAAATGGTAAGAGTAACTCTCGATGTACATATTTGATAGCTTTTTCATATTTACCTTGGAAGTAAAGCATCTTGGCATTTCTTCACCTTCTCATGATAACAGAACACTTGAATTTAAATAGATAAAACGAATGTACCCGCGCTCATTTTAAACAAAAATTTGGGGAGGATAAAAGGAAGTAATAAAGTACATATTGGATAATTCAAAAGGGGATCATTATGGGAAAATTAGAAAGTATATATCCTATTGCGATTGAGAATACAAAGGAAAAAATAATCCAGGATATGGATTTTTATTTAGAGAATCAAGAGACAATGCCTTCTTATTCAGCATATATATCAGACAGGACGACCTTTATTGAGCAAATTTGGATAAATGTTTGGATAAATAAAGCGTCAAATGATGTGCCAAGAAAGGAAAAAAAGGCGTTTTTAAGCGAAAGGGGTTTTGTAACGGAAGGTTCAGATCATAAGCTGATCAATAGCATGTTCCGGAACGAATTAAAGAAGTATCGCCCGTTTGATGGCTTAACATGGATTAAAAAAACCTTTGCTGACAATCAAGAAGAGTGGGAAAAGAGATATAAAAATGCAAGGGAAAAATTCTTTAGGCGACAAGAAGAACAGCGGCTTGCCAAGCAGCGTTGGAAGATACGCGCGAGGCTTCAAGAAGAGGCCAATACATTTTTCGAAAATAACTCCCTTTTATTATATTTACATGTCAGGTATTATATTGCCGGTATATTGACAAAAGATCTTAAGAATAAGCCTAAATTCCAATATGTCGATCCATACTTACTTGAAGAACAATTGGTGGAAGAGGGGGGCTTTCAAGCAGCCGAATACCTAATGGTCACTGATTTTTTTGAAGAGCTTACAGGAGATATTCACTCGTTAGTCGGTTGGGGAAGGAACCGTTATGAATATGAAAATTACTTCTTCAGGTATGAAAGATTAGTTTCGGATTTCATAATGAAATTAGCCCCTGACAAATACTTGAACCATCTATCTGCTGCACTGCATCATGATTTTTTGGAGTCATATGGGGAAAGGCTGACGGTTGATGCCCTTCAAGGTATACTAAGCGATGAATTGGCCGATTTGTCTCAGTCCTGTTTTGATGAACTTCAGGAAGAATACCTTTCTGATTTACTGAAGCTTGAAGGAATTCCTTTTAATGAAACATTGCACGAAGAAATATACGAAAAAGACGTGGAGAACAGAGAGAGAAGAAAAGCTGAAGTATTGGCAGAGCAAGCCAGGAAGCGGGCAGAAGAGCAAAGGATGATCGATGATATCATCGGTAAGGCGTATACTCCATCATTAGGGAAAAAAGTTCGATATGTTTTGCATATAGGAGAGACAAATACCGGGAAAACGCATAAGGCCCTGGAAAAAATGAAAGAAGCGGAAAGCGGTTTGTATTTAGCTCCCCTTAGACTGCTGGCCCTTGAAGTGTTTGATAAATTAAATGCTGACGGTGTACCTTGCTCATTAAAAACCGGTGAAGAAGAAAAGGCAGTGGTGGGTGCTAAACATGTCTCCAGCACCGTTGAAATGTTTCATGAAAAAGACTACCATGAAGTAATCGTCATAGATGAAGCCCAAATGATTGCCGATAAAGATCGAGGCTTTTCATGGTTTAGGGCAATCACGCAAGCTAATGCGAAAGAAGTACACATAATCGGGAGCAATAATATCAAAATGATGCTTCTGAACCTTCTGAATGAAGCTGATTTGGAACTCCACGAATACAGACGGGAAATACCGCTTGAGGTAGAACAAAAGGAGTTTGGACTGAAGTATACGAAAAAAGGGGATGCGCTTATTTGTTTTTCGAGAAGGCAGGTACTCGAAACCGCTTCCCGGCTAAAAGAGAGTGGACATAATGTCAGCATGATATACGGAAGTATGCCTCCTGAAAATAGGAAACGGCAAATAGAGCTATTCAATCGCGGTGAAACATCAGTTGTCGTTGCCACCGATGCAATTGGAATGGGATTGAACTTGCCAATACGCCGTATCGTCTTTCTTGAAAATGAAAAATTCGACGGGACACGAAGAAGAAGGTTGACTTCTCAAGAAATCAAACAAATCGCAGGCCGGGCGGGTAGAAAGGGTATTTATGACACTGGAAAGGTAGCATTTACAGCAGATATCAAAATCATGAATAAGTTGCTGGAACAAGTAGATGAGCCAGTTCAAACCTTCACAATCGCCCCAACCTCTGCTGTATTTGAACGTTTTCAAAAATATTACCGGAACCTAGGGACATTTTTCGAAATGTGGGAGAGGTTTGAGCCCCCTAAAGGCACGAAAAAGGCATCGCTATCCGAAGAAAGGGAGCTTTACGAACTAATACGGGATACTGAAATCGAAGCGCGTTTTTCTTTAATGGATTTATATGGTTTCCTGCATATTCCTTTTTCGGCAAAAGAACCAAGTCTTATCAGACAGTGGCTGGAAACGGTCGAAGCGATTGCCGAGAACAGTGACCTTCCTGAACCGGTCATCAAGACAAGGAATCTGGAGGAATTGGAGTTATCTTATAAAGCGATAGGTCTTCATCTATTATTTTTATATCGGATGGGTAAACGGACCGAAGCTGTTTATTGGGAGCGTATCCGTGAAGAAATCAGTGATGGCGTTCATGATCAGTTAAAAGACGAAATGTTGAATTATCAAAAAAAATGCAAGCGCTGTGGAAAAAGGCTGCCGGATGACTCGCGTTTTCAAATATGTGACGCTTGTTATCATAGAGGGCTTAGGAAGACGCACAGATTCAATTAAACGAATTCTTTCGATAGTAATAACCCGAATAAAATGCACCTTGGTGCTTCATTCGGGTTATTAGTGGTTGTCTAAATCACTTAGTCGTTTGTTTCGATTTAGAAATAATTGCTGTTTGCTGCTTCATTCGTTTATCAGCTTTCTTATCATGCACCACTAAGAGTGCATGAATTAAACCAGGGACATAAAAAAATAGTGTGAGGACCAAATTAAGCACAGACTGAACGGGTTTACCGGCTAATAATACGGCTAATGGAGGGAAAATAATCGCAATTAAATAAAGAATGGTGAACACTCTCCAATATATTGATTTTTATCTACTATTACGGTTTGACTTTTATTCTAAAACAAATGCTTGTTTTACTGATGATACCTCTTGCTATCGCCTTGATAAATATATGCTTGAAAGCCGGATTCATACCAACTGAGCCTTCCTCAAAGAAGCAGTCTTTTACCCCTCATAATGGCAGGAGAGGGCTATGGCTAATGATCGTTTTTCCCTGCAGCGGTCAATGTACCGCCACTTTTTGTGTTAGAATAATCAGAATACTAACTGATGAAGGCGGGAGATTTATGAAAAAAAAGATAGGCTGTTTGCATGCTCACTATACAAATATAGAATACATAGAAGCCGCATTCTCGAAATACGATATTGAATGGCTTCATTTTGTTGATCCGGGATTGATGCATCGGGTGTCATCTGATGCAACTTTTAACAATTCGGATGCTCAAAAAAGGGTAAAAGAACAGGTCGAATGGATTGCCGAATGTAAAGTGGATGCCATTCTTATAACTTGTACAAACTACATCGCCTTTTTAAACGAAGAACAACTATCCTTACCTATGCCTATCATTAAAATCGATGAACCATATTTTGAGCAAATTTGCCAATTACAGCAACCGCAAATGATTTTATTCACGAACCCAGCAACTGTTGAAGGAACAGTCAAACGATTAAAAGCCCATGCTGAAAAATATGGGGCTGTGGATTATGAAGTTATCATTATCGATAATGCCTTTGAATTGATTATGCAGGGATTGGGAGAGAGATATAACCAGGAAATCATGAACTGCCTATACCAGTTTAATAACGAAGAAAGACCGCTGTCGGTGGCTCAATTATCAATGGTCGAAGCAGCTATGAGATATGAGCTTGAGACAGGAAAGACAGTTTTAAATCCATTGCATGCATTAGTGGATTACATGATCGATCAACTGGAACTAAGGTCATTGAAAGTTGAATAAAGGATTTCTGGTATCACATATAACGTAAATTCAAAAATATGTGTTTGTATATAATAGGAAAGAAAAATTCCCTGCATGATCAGGTTAAATCCCGATGCAGGGATTTTTTTTATTATGCCTTTGTACGGATTTGTTCACGGATGTTTTCAAGCTCTTCAAGGGATAGATCCGTCAGGGAATTTTTTATTTCTTCTTCGACCCGTTTTCGATCAAGCTCCCTATATTCGCTCCACCAATCCCGAAGCCCTTCGGTGTTTTCGAGAAGATACTCTATATCAATTTCTTCTTGCTCATCATCTGATAAATATCGCATGACCGCACCTAATAATCGATTGAGTTTGTCTATTTCGCTTTCCTTATCAGGTGAAGCCGGGGTATCTTTCACTTCTAAATCATCTTTAGCAGGAACATTCCGAGGTGTCATAATATCCTCCTGTTTTTAATACTAGTGTGCCTAAAAAAAGGGGTTTCAATATATGCTTTTGGTATTTTAAAAATTTTATCTTTTAAAATATTTATTGCCATTAAAAAAATTTCAACATATACCTCGCTAGAATATATTTAATATATCATCATCCCTTAATAGATTTAATAGAAGAATGGGTAGGTAAGAGGGAAGATTAATCAAAGGAATAGCTTATTGCTATTCCCTACATCAAGCGACTAATTTTCTGCATTCTTCTGCGCATCTCAAGCATGCCTCAGCACATTTTTGACAATGTTCATGATCGTGTTTTTTACATTCGTTTCCGCAGCTTTCACAAATCTTGGCACACACTTCAGCCAACTCTGAAATAAACGGTGTTCCTCTTGCTATCGCCTGTTCTAAATAAGAGCAAATATCCGCACATTCCCGATCCAAGCGAATGCATTCCACCATCATGTTTACATGATCTTCTTTTAAGCATGCGTCGTAGCAATGATTACACGCGGACATACAATCATTTAAAGTTTGGATAACAGATGAATAATTCTCATGTGGCATGAACAAATTCCCTCCTAAATATGGTCTCTCCCTTACTATTAACCTTTAAACTTCTAGGAAAAAGGTTCTTTAAAACCGACCGGACAGAGTGATGTACTTTAGGGAATGATTGGAAGGGACAGTGCATAAATTTAAATGAAGGGAGTGGATATATGAAAATGTTTATTAAATTAAGTGTGGCCAGTGTCTCCGGAGCTGTCGTGTATTTGATATATAATGTCAACCAAACGCTGCGTAAAGGAATGGGAACACTTGAAGAAACAAATAAAACACTGGAAGAGGTAAGGAATGCAGTACATGGATTGACGCAAGAGTCCAAACAATTGATCCACTTTGCCAATCAAATTACTGCGGATGTAAAAGGGAAGATGGAAAATGTCGATCCATTGCTAGAATCCGCTCAAGATGTTGGGGAAATGATTCATAATGTAACCAATTCCATGAAAGAAGCCAGTTTGGAAGGCCGCCACAAGGAATTATCCGCTCCGACAGCTCCTTTGATTCGAACTGAAGCTGAGGGGGTTCAAATCAAAATCAAGTAGTACCATTTAACTTTAAAAACAGGCACCCCGGGATCCACTAACATATTTGAAGCAATTGATTCTACTATTTAATTTAGAGGGGGAGCTTTATCTTGATTATTGAATATAGTGTAGCTGCGATCGCCTTAGCCTTCATTTGGTTGGTCGTATTTTTAATCAGTACCCTTCAAAAGGGAATGGTCACGATAGGAGAAGCCAATCAAACCTTGGCTGAAGTGAGAAATGCCATCCACGATCTATCCGGCGAATCGAAACAACTATTGCAAACTGCAAATGAAATCACCGACGATGTAAAAACTAAAATGAAAACGGTTGAACCATTATTGGATTCTGCCCAGGATGTTGGTGAAGCGATACATTCAGTTACAGACTCTGTTAAAAAAGCCACTAACGGTTTTCGTACAGAGTTTTCCCCGAAAAAAATCAATGCCATCAAACCCAAAAGCCAATTTAGATAAAAAGAAAATATTAAAAATGCGAAAGACACTACCGGGAATTGGAGTGTCTTTTTTGATGGTATGTAAATGAGCCGTACTTCTTAAGCTTCATATGGATATCGTGCGTGGTTTATATCTATAACACCCATTTATCTCATACAGATATCTTAACACCCTGTATGAGAATATGGAACAAACATAAAATTTTTTGTGGGTTTTAGGACAAGCACTTATTTATCTGTCTTGTCGCCTGCAGCATGACCGGATGCTTTTGAGTCATTGGAATGTTTGACGCCTTTACTTACATATGGTTTGGCGCTTTTTTTCTTATTGGCACTTGTTTTCCAACGATTCCAGCCCTTCTTGCCCGTTCCTGTGCCGGTACCTTTACCAGTTCCGCTCTTAGCCTTAGCTTTACTCATGAAATCACTCCATTACTATTGTATGGTTAGTTTAAACCATTTTACTTGATTATTACCCAAGTATGTTGAAATATACAGTAACGAAGATGATATGTACAGGGAAAGGCTCAATTTTTTTAAACTAAATCTTTATATACTAATAACAGCAAGAGATTTTGCTTTGGTTTTGCCTCACTTTATCGATATCGATCTTGATTTCGTCAGTAAGATGCTTATGCCGATTTTTTTGCAAATGGTCAAGTAGTGCATGAAAGTTAATAATACAGCGCCTGTATTCATTCCTAAAATGATTCCTCCCATATTAAGAGAAGCCTGAGACCCTAGGATATACATCATTAAAAACGCAACAATATGGGACCATACGGTATGGATGAAAGCATCCTTCACTAAACCAAGGCCGATGAGATAGGCTTGCATGGGAATGACAAAAAAATGAAAAAGGAAATAAGGACATAATAACTTTAAATAGTATGCGGCAGATGTTGAAGAAAAAAAGAGGGAGGTCAAAGGTTCCGCAAAGAAATATATGAAGATCACAGCCGGAACTCCATACAGTACGGTGAAAGACATCGATTTTTGCAATAAAACCCTCAATTTTTCCTTATCCTGCCTCTTGTAAGCATTCGAAACATTCGGAATGAGCATGATCATTAAGGAATGTGCGATAAAGGCTGGGAAGAAGCCGATCGTCATCGCTACTCCAGTGAGCATTCCAAAATGCTCTGTAGCCACTACCGCACCGAATCCTGCAGATAGAAGGGCGGTGTGGATCAAAAAAGGTTGGATCGCATTTGTTATCGCATGAAAGATCCTTAACCCCATGGTGGGCAGCGAAACCGCCAATAACTTTTGCCGGGCATGTTTACCGGTTGTCCGTGAGTTTGTACCGCGCCTCATGATTCGCATTTGAAGAACCAAAAGGTTGATCAAGTATAGAAAAACGAGGAACTCACTGCCAATCAAAACAAAAAAGGCCATCAACAATGACTTTTCCTGGTTAAAATGAAATAAGTCAAAGATGAGGAAAAGCAAGCCGAATTGAATGATATCCTTTAAAAAGTTGGAAAAGGCAATTTTCCCCATTTGCTGAACACCCATGAAATAGCCTCTTGCAATCGACGAAAAGGCAACTATTGGGATCAATGTGATGAGCAGCCATTTAATATAGGGATGGTATTTGTCCATTATGGATGAGAAGGAAAGTATGAAAGGCATGACTACACACATTACCAATACGACGACTGCAGCCATTTTAAGTGCATGAATGATAAGATTATAATGCATTGCCTGTTTATTTTCCGCAACGAATTTTGAAATAGAAATATGTAATTCAAGGCTGGCGATCACATATATCAAAAAGAAAATTGGCAATATCGACATATAAAGCCCCATGCCCTCTTCGTGTAATTCCCTGGCTAGGAGCATGTTCACTAAAAATTCGATACATTCACCAAAAAACGCTGCAACAATCAAAATGAGCGTTCCTTTATAAAAAGACTTCATGTTGGTCCACTCCTAACAAGGTGTTTGTATAAAGATATGAGACATGCCATGGAATATTCATGAGGAACTGCATATCCTGGCGATACAAAATGCGGTTATGCCTAGGGCAATCCTTATTAATCGCTGTTGAAAGATAAAAAATTAAATCATGGTAAAGGTGGGAAAGTGGATGAAATCGATTGGTTACACTCATTTCTAATGGGGGATCCTTACCCAAACAATCTTCATCAAAAGGCTTCATACGGGTGATATTCCAAACAAGGGCAATTTTTTATGTCATTTTCCTCTTCAAAAGTGTCATATGAATCATGAATATATGAATGGGACATGAATTTCGCTTTGAAATTCATGCTTTATTTTGCTATCCTTTAGCAGAGGGGATGATCAATATGAAATTCACATCTATTAGTCAATCAAATATAGATGAATTGTGCATTGCGTTTGAAAGTTGTCTTACGAAACATGACATTGCATTTAAATATGTAGATATGAAGGAAGATAACGGAATCATATCGTTTATTTTTTGTGATGACCCGGAAAATGCGAGATCGGTCGACATGGAAAGTGAACGCTTCATTGGATTGGATACCGATTACATAGCCAAGGAAATTTTAGAGCCAATCCTGCCTAAATTAAAAGAATTTGCACAATATAAAATCATCGATTAAGATGATTTTTTTGTTTTGATATTTGTTTTTATTGCCTAGATGGAGCTGAAAATTTAGCTTCCTATTATATGCGTAATTTTACAGGGAATAGTTTGGGGAACTAAAAAGCTGGAAGGGAAAAGGAAGGTTTCTTACAGTGGATTACCATTACCTAGCTATTTAAGGAAATGGTGATTAAATAAAAGAAATACCCTGGGTGTGATAACATCCAGGGTATTTCTTCTTTGAAAAGCAATCTTAATGGATTGTAAAGATTGCTTTTCACCACTTACTCTACTCCGCGGAATTCTGGATCAAATGACCATTTTTTTACCGGCATTTAATTCAACTTCCTGCTTGGGAGTTTCTATTTTCTTGATTTTCTTCACTCTAAAGTGATAAACCGCATAACATCCAAGGAAGAATGCTCCCCCGCAATAAAGAGCCATTCGCTGCTCAGGAACAAATGCTAAACTGATCATGACGATGCAGTTTGTTATTAATGCAAGTATAGGGATGAATGGGTATAGCGGAACTTTAAATTTCAGATCTTCTATCTTTCCGCCTTGGCGGGTATAGGATCTTCTAAAAGCAAGAAGACTAGCCGATATGGCAATCCAGCCAATTTGTGCACCTAACCCTGCAAGGGAGAGAAGAAAGACAAATATTGTGTCTGCAGCTACTACACTTGAAAGTAATGATAAACCGGCAATCGCCAGGGTGATGAGCAGGGCATTGAGCGGAATCCCTCTCTTATTCACCAAACCGAGCTTCGGACTTGCCATACCTTCCCTTGAAAGCGAGTAGAGCATACGTGTCGCAGCATAAAGACCGGAGTTCGCCACTGACAATAGTGCTGTAAGAATGATGAAGTTCATGATGTCAGCTGCATACGGAACTCCGATACTATCAAGTACAACAACGAATGGACTTTCTGAGATACCGGCTTTTTCCCTTGGGATCATCGCCGAAAGTACAGTGACAGAAAGAACAAAGAAGAAAAGGGTTCTCCAAACGGTTTGTTTGATGGATTTTGGTATGACCTTTTCCGGGTTTTCACTTTCTCCAGCGGCTATTCCGATTAATTCAGTGCCCTGGAAGGAAAAGTTTACTGTAATCATTGTGATTAGCAGGGCCGATATCCCATTGGGGAAAAGACCCTCAGCGAAAAAGTTAGAGAAAAATGGAGCTTCTTGTCCACCTTTCATATCAATCATACCAAACATAGCAGCACCGCCAACGATGATGAAAAGAATGATGGCCAATACTTTTATGCTGGAAAAAACAAACTCCGATTCGCCAAATGCCTTTGCTGATAAGGCGTTCAGTGAAAAGATGAGAAAAGCAAAGATTGCGCACCACATCCAAACGGGTGATTCAGGAAACCATCTTTGCATTAGCTGTCCTGCTGCCAGAAACTCTAAGGCAACTGTAACGGCCCAACCTAACCAGTATAGCCATCCGATGGCAAATCCGGTTCCAGGACCGATGAACTTAGTCGCATATGTCTGAAACGAACCGGATACAGGCATGGCAACTGATAGTTCACCAAGGCAAAGCATCGTTAAATACATGATGAAGCCGCCGACTATGTAAGAGAGGATAGCACCGAAGGCTCCTGCTTCATGAATGGTATAGCCTGAACCGATGAAAAAGCCCGTACCAATACATCCCCCTATTGAAATCATAAATAAATGTCTTGCTTTCATGCTCCGTTTTAATTCATTTGGTTGATTTTCTGCTGTTTTCATTGAAAAACTCCTTTACCTGATGGGTGCAAACGGTTTCATTTATGTTGGGACGTTATTAGGGAATTTGTGTTTTTACAAGTCTAATAGCTTTGATTCTGATTCTTAGATGATGTCGAATTCCCTCCGAAAAGAGATTACTTCTGCATTAAAGAAGCATGAGTCAATGAACATAGGTACCTATGCAGAATTAATTTCGAAAGCGCCGCTTAATAAAGAAAGAGAAGCCAAGCGTCAGGAAACTAGGGATGTAAATTGATTCATGTCGATCATCCGCTAATGGGAAGAAGCTCATAAAAGAAGTATGGGCTTTTCCCATGGAGCATCACTTTAACGAACTCTCTATATTTCTATCAAAAACATAGAGTCCGATTATTTAACATGAGCCAATAAATCAGGAGAGATATGATCTTCCGCTCCATATAGTAATTTTTCCCCAAGCAATGAGCCCATTAATGCGACAGCAACTTCAGCCGTTTTATTATGCTCGTCCAATATTGGGTTTATCTCAACAAACTCTGCTGATGTAATGATATTAGCTTCAGCTAGCATTTCCATGGCAAGATGGCTTTCACGGTAACTAATGCCTCCCATTACAGGCGTTCCGACCCCTGGTGCATCATCTGGATCAAGACCATCAAGATCAAGTGATAAATGGACAAGGTCCGTACGTTCTTTCAGGTAGGCAATCGATTCTTCCATCACTTTTGTCATACCCATTCTATCAATCTCATGCATAGTATAGACTTTAATTCCTTTTTCCCTGATTAACTCTTTTTCACCTTGGTCTAAAGAACGGGCACCAATGATGACAATATTCTCTGGTTTGACTTTTGGAGAATATCCGCCAATTTTAGTCAGTGCAGGGTGGCCAAGGCCCAAACTTACTGCTAAGGACATACCATGTATGTTTCCTGATGGTGATGTTTCGGCAGTATTTAAATCTCCATGTGCATCATACCATATTACTCCTAAGTTTTCAGTATGCTTCGCTAAACCGGCTAATGTCCCGATAGCAATGCTGTGATCTCCCCCTAAAACTAAAGGAAAACGATTTGCTTGGATGACTTCATCCACTTTTTGACTCAATTTTTCATTACCTTCTGCTACGTCCTGCAGATTCTTCAAATTTGTGTCACTATCACTTTGTGCTCTTTCCTGTATTTCTACTTTAATATCACCTTCATCACGGACAGTATAGCCAATGTTTTCAAGTCTTTCACTCAATCCTGCATATCTGATGGCACTAGGCCCCATATCCACTCCTCTTCTAGTTTGACCAAGATCCATTGGCACACCAATGATTGAAATTTCCTTTTTCATATGTAATTCCTCCTTCGATTTTTCTACCCTAGTATAAGGGTAAAAGGAGTGATGACTCAACTCGACATTTTTTTGAATATTTATACGATTGAGAAAAGGGTGAAAGTCCTGGGGTAAAATTCCTATTATTGATTTTTTATGAACATAATATATTACCTTAAGGGGTATTAGTGACAATGGATGAATCCTTGTAAAAACTGCAATTGTTGAGATTTTTATCCCAGGAATGGAAGTGATAGCGCTACCAATCAGAATCTTTCGCTAAGGATGATTCAGAAGATATTGAATATAATTTACTAGATACATTTATTCAGGAAATGGGGCAGTTACACCTATAATGCATGGAAGGATTTTTCATTTTTATATGGAATATATAAAAAAAAACTAAAAATATTTAGTTGCATTTAAAATATCATGACTTTTTTTCATCTAAAACACTGAGTACTTTGTATTTAGACGCAGTTTTGAACTAGGAGGTATTCATGTTGAATAGCAATGAGAGACAGAGTGGAAAAATGGAATCGAACCAAAAAAATGAGAGCCTTAAGTATTTATCGTACCGCTGGTCAAGCAAAATTAATAATTTTTTGGTTCTTTGCATATATGAGCAAAACAATCAATATCATGATTTCAATAATAAATTCAAAACACACAAATTAAAAAATTCAAAGGGGTTTCTAACCTTTAAAGATGGATTGAACAATAAAAGTTTTGTTATTTGGGAACAAGCATATAAAGAGAATGAAGAGCTATTTGCCAAGCTGAGGTTAACGGCGAGAAACGAAACATTGTCACATATTGCCCAACATGTCGTATTCTATCTATTAAGTGAATATGAAAGGGTTTCTACAAAAAAACATGCTATTTTAAAAGATAAACATTTAATGGAAGATTCAATTTACCAAATGGAAAAAAAATTAAAAAATGAAACTTTTTTGGCTGAGAGATCGGTTTGGGAGGAATTTTACAGCTGGTTTAGACTGCTAGTAAAAGAATGGGTCCTTGAAGAAATAGCCTTATCAATAGGTGTTAATGAAATGGAAAGACTTGATGATCAAGCATTAAATAAGTTATTTTACGATCATCTCACAAAACATTTTACTGAAAACACTGGATTTTTATCGAGAGTAACAGATATCGTTAATGAATATATTAAAGAGTGGATCGATAAAATCATGATTGAATTTAATATTGAAAACAATACCATCGAAAAGATAGAAAACCTGCTATGTTTTAAGAGGGATTTTCAAACATCAGATTTATTATTATCCACAATGAGGGATTTCGCTTTCAACTTTACCGTCCAAGATCATTTGCTTGTTATGAATAGTGCTCCATATCAGTCGGTTAGAGATGCAATTTATAAAAAAAATTTCGAAATCATTGGAAACATTCCTTGGCCTGCAACACCAATATTAAAGGGGAATACAGAAGGTTTCATACAAATAATCCCTTTTGGTAACGATCATAAAACCTATGGGCAGACGAATGTGAAAGAAGCTTGGAACCGAGTCCACTCTTTATCTGATGTGGATGTAGATGTTTTTGATGCTCTTTGCAGCCTTTTCCTGTCAAAGGCTGCTCATAATGAGGAAACAGTGGAAATTTATTTAAATGACCTCCTTTCAATTCGAGGATTAAAGCCAAAACTTGGTGGGTTTGGGCGTCGGGGTGGTTACGAGGCCAAACAGCGTGCTCAAATTTTGAAATCGCTTACAAATATACAAAGCATATGGATTAACATTAACAAAGCTACCATCTATGATAAAGGTAAGCCTGTTCAGACAAAGCTACAAGGGAGGACGTTTATCTTTAAAGATCGTAATGGCGTGGAATATGATATATCAGAAGAAGCATGCAGGAAAAAGATAACGTTCACGATCGATAAGGTTTTCGCCAAATATCTTAATGGTTCTGCAAGACAAGTTGCCTTACTTTCAATAAAAGCACTTCAATATAATCCATATAGGCAAATTCGGGAAAAACGGCTTACAAGATATTTAAGCTGGCGTTGGAGGACCCAAGCAAGAAAAGGAGACTTTTTACAACCGAATAAAACCAGTACCCTATTGGAATCGATCGGTGAAAAATTAAATGACCGAACACCATCGCGTACTAGGGAACGTTTCGAGAAAGCTTTGGATGTTCTACTAGATGACGGCGTAATTGCATCATGGCATTATGAAAAGTGGGATGAATCCATAGCCGATTATAAAGGATGGGCCAGTATTTGGCTGAATTCGATGATATTAATAGAACCGCCTGATATCATAAAAGAGCAATATCGCTCCATAGAAAAAAAACAAAGATCTCACACTGACAATCGTCTTGCAAAGCAAGACCCAGCTAACCTGAAGAACAGTAATCATATTGGTGAGCAAATAAGAATCACAAGAAAAAAACTTAGCCTCTCCTTATATCAATTAGCAGAAGAGCTGGAGATATCAGCCCCATATGTCAGTAACATTGAGAGAGGGATGAAAATTCCATCCTCTAAAATTCAAACGAAAATGAAGAAATGGCTGGAAAAACAGAAACATATTAATTGATCATGAACAAATTAACCCTATTCCTTTATCAGGAAGAGGGTTGTTTGTGTTGCCATATACATAAAAAGCAGTGGCGTTTATCTTGTTCCAATGTCGGGGCTATCAATGTAAGAAGTCGGGGTCATCCAGAACACATATTTTTCATACTATTCTTTTGACCCTGCTGTATAAGAGAATTTTCGTCTATTAAAAATAATTAACTGCCTAATGTTTTAAATGAATTTAACAAACTATGATTTTTCAGGATATTAACGCCCTCCATGTAAGATTAGTTCAAAGATATCTTTTTAATGTAGGAGGGAAGATTCATGATAGAAAACCAACATTTAAACAATTCCCATGAAACTCTTGAGCCGTTATTCAATCCAAGATCCATCGCAATCCTAGGTGCCTCCAAGAGTGAATACAAAATCGGGAATTTACAGGTCAAAGCTCTTTTGGAGGGTCATTTTAAGGGAGAGATTTACCCGATCAATCGCAATGCAAAAGAGATTGAAGGGATAAAGTGCTATGAATCATTGTCAGATGTTCCGTATGAAATTGATTTAGCCATTTTTTGCCTTGGGGCGGAGCAAGTGCAGCAAGGTTTAGAGGAATGTGCTCAAAAGAAAGTGAAGGCAGCCATCATTTTTGCTGCTGGTTTTTCGGAAACAGGAAAAGAAGGCATTAAGCAACAGGAATTGCTAACCGATATTGCAAGAAAGAATGGAATACGGATAGTGGGCCCCAACTGTGTTGGATTAGTGAATTTGTCGAATGGTTTGATTGGCACTTTTTCCCCTGCCATTCTATCAGTGCCCTTTAATGACCAAAGAGGGGTAGGATATGTCTCCCAAAGCGGTGCATTTGGTGTTTTGACCTATATGGCAGCAGCTCAGAATGGATTGAGCTTCAACTACTTCGTGAGTGTAGGAAATGAAATGGAAACTGAATTCTCGGATGTAATTGAATATATGATCCATGATTCCAAAACAAGTGTGATAAGCGGCTACTTGGAAGGAGCAAAAAATCCGGATAAATTACGAAGCCTGGCAAAAGAGGCATTGGATAGTAATAAACCCATAATTGTAATGAAAACCGGGAGGAGTTTGGCCGGAAGCAGAGCTGCTGCTTCTCATACAGGATCACTTGCGGGATCGGATAAAGTATATGATGCCTTTTTTAAACAAGCTGGCATCGTAAGGGCCGACGATTATGAGGATATCATATCTTTTTCAAAGCTATTCCTATCAAAGAAGCTTCCAAATGGACGCAATACGGTAATCATCACTAGTTCTGGCGGGAGGGGGATAAATGAAGCGGATCGCTGTGAATCATACGGACTTACCATCAACCCACTCAGCTTAAAGACAACAACAGAAATCAAACGTAATATACCTGCATATGCAAGCGCTTCCAACCCTGTGGATTTAACAGCGGCCGCCTCTGTTTCCAATCCTGAGTTATTCCTTGCGCCATTGCGGGCACTTGTGGAAGATCCGGATGTCGATAACATCATTTTTACGGAATTTCCTTTTAATTGGACTGCCGAGCACCCTTTGCTTCAAGAGTTTATTGAAATTTGCAGAAGCTCAGATAAATTTGTATTCATTACAACTTTTCCATTAGATGGCATGACACTCCCGCCTGCTACCGCTGAGCTCGTGAAAAATGGCATACCAGTCATTCCAGGAAACCTTAATCCGATAAGAGGGTTGGCGAAACTAGTTGAATACAGTGAATTTTATCGAAAAAATCTTGAATCTCAAGTTTCTGATAGTACAAAGAAAATAGAGAAACAAAGCTTACAGGACATGCTGAAGCCCGGTGCTACATTAAGTGAATCAGAAGCCAGTCTGGTTTTGGAACGATACGGGATTGCTGCCACGAAGCGTTTTATAACTGAAAATGAAAACGATGCAGTACAATTCGCTAACAGTATCGGTTATCCGGTTGTGTTAAAGGTCGATTCGCCGGATATCCCACATAAGACGGAAGCGGATGCGATTCGATTGAATGTAAGGACTGAACTTGAGGTCAGGAAAGCTTTCACAGATATTAAGCGCAATGCACTAAATTATAAACCTGAGGCTACAATAAACGGCGTTTCCGTTCAGGAAATGTTACCTGATGGAGTGGAAATCATTGTTGGAGCAAGTGATGATCCCGTATTTGGACCGGTTATCATGTTTGGTCTTGGGGGAATATTTGTTGAGATTTACAAAGATATTTCGTTTAGAATTGCTCCGCTGTCAAGACAAGATGCACTTGAAATGATTGAAGAAATCAAGGGGAAGGACATTTTAACGGGAGCACGCGGGAAAGCACCAGTTGATATCGAAGCCATCATTGATGTGTTATTAAAGGTTTCCGCGCTAGTTACAGATTATAAAGATTCCATCGACGAATTGGATATTAATCCTTTGCTGGTATATGAAAACGGTATCAAGGCAGCTGATGCCATGATTGTTGTAAAAAATAATGTGAAAGATAATACCGTTATTAGGGGGTAGAGAGCAATGGAACTCGATCATTTGAATGGTTTAACTGGAGCTGAATTTATATTTGAAGTCGAAAAGAGGCATATCCGTCAATTTGCTGAGGCGATTGGTGATTTTAATCCCTTATATATGGATGAAGAATTTGCTGCGAAAACTTCATATGGTGGCATTATAGCACCGCCAACCTTCCCGATTGCCATTGGTCAGGATAGCGGCGAAAGCCTTGACTTGGGCCTGGAACAAAGGAGAATGCTGCATGGTGAACAGGAGTTTATTTATTCCCGCCCCATTAGACCAGGGGATAGGTTGTACTGTCAGATGAAAGTTGCAAATGTATACGAACGGGAAGGAAGAAAAGGAACGATGCAGTTCTTGGTACTTGATACAGAAATGAAAGATGAGTCAGGTGAAATGGTGGTCATAAGCCGAACAAATATCATTTATCGGCCCATCAAGAGTGATCATGCTCCTGTTTGAAAAAACATGCTCATAGTTCATGGCATTAAAGTATCAATATCAAATTCTAGCAAACTGCAAACAGGAGGAATCAGGGATGTTGAAATATGAAAATTTACATGAAGGGCAAAGACTTGAATCTTTCATCAAGCCACCTGTAACCAAGGTTCAACTTGTTAAATACGCCGGTGCTTCAGGAGATTTCAATCCATTGCATACAGATGATGCATTTGCACAAGAAATTGGCATGAATGGTGTGATTGCTCATGGAATGCTGGTAATGGGGTTTCTTGGTGAATATGTAATGAAACTGGCTGGTGATCATGCTGTACCAGCAAACTTTAAAATGAGATTTGGTGCTGTAACCGTACCAGGAGATCGACTCACGTGTTCTGCTTTTGTGAAAAGTTTATATGAAGAAAGAGGTCAACGCTTTGTAAGGCTGGACCTTATTGCTGAAAAGGAACCAGAGCAAATTGTGGGTTCAGGTGAAGTCGTTTTACAGATTAAATAAAGTTATCAAGTTATCAAATAGGAGGGTTTATTATGGAAAGCATTAAAAATCGCTATGCCATTGTCGGTGTAGGGGAAAGTGAGCGTTCTAAGAATTCCGGTACAACCCCGTTACATTTGGCGTTGGACGCTGCTCGAGCTGCATTGAATGATGCTGGGCTTCAAGCGAAAGAAATTGATGGGTTCATGAGCTATTCGGAAAACGATTCTTGTACATCTCATCAATTAGCAACATATTTAGGGGTCCGTCCCAAATATGTTAAGGATATTTTGGGCGGGGGAAGCAGTACCGAAATGCTGATAGCTGACGCTGTTGGATTAATCGAATCAGGTCAATTGAATACGGTGTTGATTTATCGTTCCATGAATGGACGCTCAGGGGTAAGGATGGGTGGAGGCGGATGGGATGTGAATATGCTTCAAACAGCCATAGAAGGCGGAAGCTTCATCATTCCTTACGGTGCTGGCAGTCCTGCTCAGTGGTTCGGACTTTTTGCGACGCGACATATGCATGAAACCGGGCTGACAGAGGAACATCTAGGGCATGTCTGTTTAGCTTTTTACGAACATGCTCAAAGGAATCCTAAAGCTTACTTTTATGGTAAACCACTAACGATGGAGGAATATCTTAAAACGCCCTATTTAAGCTATCCATTTAAAAAACATGATTTCTGCCTGGAGTCCGATGAAGCAAATGCAATCATTGTCACTTCAGCAGAACGAGCTGAAGGATGCAAGTCCAGACCGGTATACATCATGGGTTTATCTGCTAGGCAGTGTGTGTCCCATGCACATTATTGGAATGATTTAACCGAAGTGGCTGCTGACTATGTCGCGCCTGAGGTATATAAAATGGCTGGAGTAAAACCTGAAGATATTGACGTTGCATCCATATATGACTGTTATAGCTGGGTTGTACTTCGGCAGCTGGAGGCTTATGGATTTGCTCCGCGTGGAGAGGTCGGTAACTTTGTAGCCGAAGGAAACTTGCGGATCGGTGGGAAATTACCTTCGAATACCGCAGGAGGAATGTTATCGGAAGGATATACACATGGAATGAATAACGTATTGGAAATCGTTCGTCAAGTTCGCCATGAATACAAAGGAACCGTTCGTCAAGTTGAAAATTGTGAAATTGGAATCTGTACTGGCTGGGCTGGACCTGATATGGCCGGTGCCATGATTTTAAGAAATTAGGAGGGGACAAAATGGGATACCAAAAACCTATTCCGCTAAAAACACAGGATAATAGACCATATTGGGATGGCGCAGATCGTCATGAACTGATTCTTCAAAAATGCAATAGCTGTCATCAATATTCCCACCCTCCCGGTCCGAGCTGTGCAAAATGTGGCAGTTCTGAACTTAGCTGGGAAAGCCAAGGCAGCGATATTAACGGTAAAGTCTATTCATATATCGTTTCCTATCGACCCTTTTTACCTGGATTCCAGGATGATTTACCGCTCGTAATTGCCATAGTCGAATTAGAAATGTTGCCCCAGGTCAAGTTAATCGGAAATATTTTGCAATGTTCACCAGAGGATATTGAAGTGGGTATGCCAGTAAAGATGGTTTGGATGGAAATTGCGGATGAACGGTCACTGCCGCAATGGATTCAGTTATAGAAGTGTAATTTGCAAGCATTAAAGGAGGAAAGTATCTATGGATTTTTCGTTTACAACCAAGGAAGAAGAATTCCGTCTTGAATTGAGGGCGTGGCTTGAAGGAAATTTACCTGAAGGTTGGCTTGAAGGAATCAGTAATGTTTCAAAAGATGAAGGTGAGTATGCCGTTTCCCTCAGGAATTGGCAAAGGAAATTATATGAAGGTGGCTGGGCAGCGATTGCCTGGCCCAAAAAATACGGCGGACGAGAAGCGACGTTGATGGAGGAAATAGTTTATCAACAGGAAATGGTTAGAGTAAAGGCTCCGGCGCTTGTGAATTATGTAGGCATCCATATGGTGGGACCCACTCTAATGCAGATTGGAACGGACGAACAAAAAGCAAAATATATCCAAAAAATTCTCACAGGAGAGGAAGTATGGTGTCAAGGATATTCCGAACCGAATGCTGGATCTGATTTATCCGCCATTCAAACAAGTGCCGTAAAGGATGGAGATCGGTGGATCATTAATGGTCAGAAGGTTTGGACAAGCTTTGGACACTTAGCTGATCGATGCTTTTTACTGGCTCGGACGAATCGTTTTGATAAAAAGCATAAAGGGATAACGGTTTTCCTATTGGATATGAATCAGCCGGGGGTGGAAACAAGGCCCATCATTCAAATGGATGGTCAGCATGATTTTAATGAAGTCTATCTGAATGATGCGATTGCATACGATGCTGAAATAGTTGGGGAGGTAGATGAAGGCTGGAAAGTTACGATTGCATTGCTTATGCATGAAAGAACGGGAATCGGAGCGCAAGTTTTTACATTGGAGCAACAATTTAATGAACTTGTAGGGTTAGCTAAAGAATTGAAAGAAGATGATAAGCCATTGTTGGGCAATCCGCTTGTTCGTCATACAATGGTAGATTTATATACTCGCTCCCGGGGTTCACTTTTGAACTATTATCGTAATCTAACTAAGACATTAAAAAACGGTCATCCTGGTGCAGAAGGTTCAATGGATAAATTGATGGTAAGTGAACTTACCAAGGAGCTGTTGTCCCAATCTATTTCATTACAAGGACATAAGGGCGTTCTATGGAAAGAAGATGCAATCTCCTCCAACTCATATTGGCAGGATAATTATCTTTATTCTTTTGGACAAACAATTGGAGGTGGAACGAGCGAAATTCAAAAGAACACTATTGGGGAAAGAATTCTAGGTTTACCAAAAGATATGGGACGTTAAGATGAAACGGGGGGAATAAAGGTGGATTTTTCTTTAAATCAAGAACAAGAAATGTTTCGCGGATATGTCCGGAAATATTTAGATGGTGCCGGGCAAACAAAAACGGCCCGTGCATACATAGAGGGTGAAACTGGATCTCTAAGGGCCTTATTATCGGGGCTTGCCGAATTAGGATGTACAAGCATCAATATATCGGAAGACTACGGGGGAATGGGCTTGGGTCCCCTTGATTTAATACCTGTACTTGAAGAAACCGGCCGTTCTTTATTGCCGGGTTTATACTTAGAAACGAATGCACTAGCTGTGCCATTATTAGAGAAATTCGGTACGGAAGAACAAAAAGGTAGGTATTTAGCAGAAATTGCGGCCGGTACAAAAACATTCTCACTAGCTTGGTTAGAACCAGGTGGAAGTTACGGTCCTTTTGGGATTAACTTGGAGGCAAGATCCCTAAACGGTCAGTTGATATTAAGTGGAGTGAAAACAATGGTTCCCGATGCTGAGTTGGCTGATCATTATATAGTGTTAGTCCGCACAGGCAAAGGTAACCGAAATGAAGGGATTACATTAGTTATCGTCGATCGAAATGAAACGAATTTGACGCTTGAAAGCCAGAAAAACATTGATGAAACCCGACAATTGTCAGCATTGGCTTTCAATGATGTTGAAATTCCCATGGGTCAGGTACTTGGGGCAATGCATCAAGGATGGGATGCCCTCCAAGAAGGATTACTCTCTTTCAATGCAGCTCTCTCCGCAGTAATTGTCGGGTGTATGGAGAAAGTGGTAGAAATGGCAGCAGAGTATGCGAAGATTCGTGAACAATTTGGTCAGCCCATAGGAAGATTCCAAGCGATTAAACATAGAATCGTCGATATGAAAATGGATCTCGAAACAGCTAGATCTTTAGCTTATTATGCTAACTGGGCTTTGGAAAGCGGGGCAGAAGATCGTGTTCAAGCCATTTCCTGCGCACGAATATTTGCCACGAAAGCATTCGTACGAATTTCGTCAGACAATATTCAGATTCATGGTGGAATTGGGTTTACAGAAGAAATTGATTGTCACCTTTTTGTTAAGCGTGCAAGGTTCTATGAGAATTATTTGGGAAGTACTGAACAATATTACAAACAGGCCGCTACGGCATTAGGTTGGTAGAAAAGCAGAAAGGGCTACTCTCATGTATTACTAATCCGAAGGGTGGAGATGAACGTTGGAAATTTCATATAAAGTGAAAGAGTACCAGAATATGATTAATGGCGATCTGGTTCCAGCTTCTTCCGGGAAGCGGATTGAGAGCCACGATCCGTCAACAGGCAGGGTTTGGGCAACCATTCCTTGCAGTATGGCCCAGGATGCCGAAGCGGCGGTAGAAGCAGCCCGAAGTGCTTTTGCCGATTGGTCCTCGAGGCCAGCTATGGATCGGGCAGCTTACCTGAGGAAAATAGGTGACTTAGTCATAAAGCATGGTAAAGAGCTAGCTGAGTTGGAATCAAGAGACAATGGTTGGGTGATCAGGGAAACGAGCCACGGCCTCATTCCCAGCTTAGCAAGCCTTTGGTATGATGCAGCAGGTGCAACAATTATTGGAAGTA
Organism: Peribacillus frigoritolerans; assembly: GCF_040250305.1. NCBI lineage: Bacteria > Bacillati > Bacillota > Bacilli > Caryophanales > Bacillaceae > Peribacillus > Peribacillus frigoritolerans. Next base: position 2,643,619 of record NZ_CP158190.1, read on the forward strand.
AGGGTGATACTGTCCAATTGGGACCTTCAAGTGTAGGTTATTCATTGAGGGAACCTTTAGGGGTAGTAGTAGGAATCCTTCCATGGAACTCACCGCTTTTCACTTTTACCATTAAAGCGGCTTATGCGATTGCAGCAGGAAATGCTGTCATTATCAAACCATCTGAATTGGCTTCTATCGCTTCACTACGATATGGAGACCTGATTAATGAAATCCTCCCGCCAGGAATCCTGAATGTCGTATCAGGAACTGGAGCGGAAGTGGGGGATACTCTAGTAAGCCATCCAGATGTGAACAAAATCAGCCTGACCGGTTCTGGAGGAACGGCAAGGGCGATAGCACAATCGACCGCACGAAACCCTAAGCCCATGATTTTGGAGCTTGGCGGGAAATCGCCAAACATAGTCTTTGCGGATGCAAACCTTGAAAAAGCAGCACAAGGAGTGACAAACTATGGGATATTTAGCGGCAACGCAGGCCAACTATGTGTAGGCGGATCGAGGATTCTAATTCAAAGGTCCATATTCGATGAAATGATCATTAGGATGAAAGAAGTGATAGAACAACAAATTCAACTGGGTGATCCAATGAATCCAGCCACTTCAATGGGACCGATCGCTAACGCTGTTCAATATGAAAAAGTCCTCTCATATATAGAATTAGGCCAAAAGGAAGGAGGGGAAATCATCATCGGTGGCCGTCATGGAGGTGTTAGCCTATTACCTGATGAACCCAATTTAGCTGATGGCTATTGGGTTGAGCCAACACTGATCAAGGTCAATAGTAATTCTCTCCGTATCTGTCAAGAAGAAATCTTCGGTCCGGTAGCGACCGTTATCCCCTTTGATACGGAAGAGGAAGCCCTCACCATAGCTAATGACAGTGATTTTGGTTTAGGAGCTGGAATATGGACCTCGAATTTGGATCGGGCACACCGGATGGTCCGTAAACTGGAATCGGGTAATGTGTGGGTGAACTTGTTTCGCAGGGTGGGACCTGAACTCCCATTCGGAGGCCAAAAAAGCAGTGGATTTGGAACGGATACCATTCTTGAATATACCCGTGAAAAGACCGTTTATATGGAAATAGGATGAGTTCTTATGAGATTAGCAGGGAATTCACTGTAAATAGTGGACTGGGGGTTCTGTAAATGGCACAAGATTCTAAAGGCATTTTTTATGGATGGTATGTTGTGTTGTGTGGCTTTTTCATAATGTTCGCAGGTTTCTCGATAATAAATTCCCTGCATAGTTTGTTCATGGTCCCGGTTACAGAGGATTTAGGAATAAGCAGAACCACTTTTTCCATTGCACTTTCCATTGCTGGCCTTGGAGTGGCTGTTGCTTCTCCGATCATGGGTAAATTACTCGCTAAAGGGAATATGAAATTGATCATGTCAATTTGCGTAGTAATTGCCGGAGCAGGATTCATGTCATACTCGCTTGCCAACTCAGCTGTATATTTTAGTATCATAGGCTTTGTAATTGGCATCTGTGTTGCAGGCTTTTCCAATATTCCCATATCAATCATGTTAACCAATTGGTTTTATGAGAAAAAAGGAAAGGCCATGGGTTTGGCATTTGCGGGATCGGGAATTGGGGCAGCAGTACTCAGTCCGATCATTACAAATTTAATCTCAAATTATGGTTGGAGAACGGCCTACGTAATAGCAGGGATACTGATAATTGTCTTAACATTACCCTTGGTTCTTCTATTTGCAAAGAAAAGTCCCGCAGAAAAGGGCCTTGTTCCATTGGGCTCTGACAAAATGGAAATGGCCGAAACTAATGTGGAATCTGAACAGAATGGCTTAACGATGGGGGAAGCAAAGAAGACAGCGATGTTTTGGATTTTCGTACTTGGAATCGTTTGTTTTGCATTAGTCGCTGGCGGGGTGCAAATGCATATCCCGGCATACTTGATCGATATAGGGCATCCAGCCATTTTTGCTGGCACCATTTTTGGAATACTATCTTTGGCAAATACGGTTGGAAAATTGATTTTAGGAGCTGTTTTGGATAAGTACGGTACGGCAGGAGGCGCCATTTATGTAGGCGCTTGCATGACGATTGCTATGGCAGCGCTATTGTTAGCTAAGACACAGGCATTCGCATTCTTATTCGCCATCGCCTTTGGCTTTAGCATTGTGATATCCACTCTAGGGCCTCCCTTCATGACAAATGATATCTTTGGAAAGAAGGACTTCGGCTCCATCTTTGGCATAGTGCAAGTTTTTTTTGTGGCGGCAGGCTCATTGGGTGTGATCGTTTCGGGTGTAATCTATGATTTGACAGAAAGCTATCGTGCAGCTTGGATCTTCTTTCTTTGCTTATTCATCTTCAGCATGGTTTGTGTACTAGCGGCAAATGGCATGAAAAAAAAGACGATCAGAAGAATCAAAAATATTTCCGACCAAAAAATTGGATAGTTTGCCAGAGATAAAAAACAAATGGAAGGGGGTATTTTCCGTAAATAAAACCGGGTAAAGAGCGGCAGTCTAGATTGCTGCTCTTTACCTTATTGTTAAAATTTTTCATTCCATTCTTCATCTTCAAGTGGCACACCATTGGTACTAATATATTCTACAATCATATTTCCATGTTTAAGAACTCTATCTTTTTTTAGTGAATTGATAATTTCGGTAAAGCGGTCTTCATCTGCGTCCTGTTTCTTACGTGAAAGGGTAATCCGTATGGTTGGGGAAACATCGTAATCTTTATAGCTGGCTGGTTTATTCGGATCAATTTTCAATTCTTTCCCGACACCCTCATCAAACACCAAGAGTAATTGATTATAATCGCCTATTTCTTCTTGAATCTCCTCCCAATCTTCCTTCTCTGTAATATCTCCCAGTTCCTTTGATATCAACACGTCACCCAGTTCCTTTTCAACATAAGGCCTGATTTCTTTTTCTGCATCATCTTGCCATTTATCAGATAGGAATGTATCCTCCATTTCCCCTGTTTCATCATTAAAGAAAACTAGAAAATGAGTCCCATATTTTTCATGTTTCACTTTAGCTGCGTATTCAAAATAGCCCCAATTCCCCATGTTATCGTATAAGACATCATATATTTCGGTTTCTTCATCAAAAGTTTTCTCTAAATATCGTTCAGCTTGATCCCGGACTTTCTTTTCTTCATCAGGATCTGCTTTCATACTCTGTGTGAATGAAAACATAAGGATCATCACACCGGCCAAGATGATTAAAAAAACACCTAGTAAAGTCAGTAAAACCTTTTTTGTTTTGCTCAAGTAACACCCTCCTGTTATCTCTTTTACATCTCAATAATTACCATATTATTCTAACATTTTTATCGCTTATTTTACTATGCGAAATCTAAATTACCTGACCTCCAAAATAGCGGGATACTTTGTTACAATATATAAATGGTTAGTACCCTAAAGGGAGAGATCAACTTGGAAACCTATCAAAGAAAAATGAATCATAATCGGGATGAATACAGAAAGTTGCGATGGAAACAGCATCGTCTACAAGTTACAGGGTTATTCGATGCCGTTTTTTCGAAAAAAGCGTTCGTTGATAAAGTGGCTATCGTTGGTGCAGGCAATTGCGATGATTTGGATTTAGAATATTTGGCAACTAAATGCAACTTCATATATTTATTTGATATTGATATGGAAAGTATGGAAAAGGGTACGGCGAATTTGCCTGAATGGACCCGGGAGAAAATTCAACTTGTTGCAATCGATGTAACAGGCCTCGATAAAGTGGATTTTGATCACCACCTATCTTCCATGCTGAATCGTGGTGAAACGGCAAAGGGAATTATCCAATATTTAAAGGAAACCGAAAATCGGTTAGGTCAGCTTTCTGAAAGGGTTTTTGCTAATTATTATAATGATTTTGATATCATGGCAACTTCCGCCATTTATACGCAACTATTTTATAATTGGGCCAAGGAACTGCTTTCTGATCATGCAAACCTCTATCAGAAAAAAGACGCAGAAGAGCTGAAAAATGGAATTTTAGATCTAAGGGATGAAATCGTTCGTACAATGAATCACTCTATATCTAAATGTACCAAGCAGAATGGATTCTGTATTACATGGTCTGATATCTTAAAAATCGAACCTGAGTATATGGATACCATTAATGAAGGGCTGAATGCCATCTTTGCCTTGGCCTCGAACGTGGGATATGGGGCTGCATTGATAGGGATGAAAACGTTTATTGAAAAAGTGGATAAAAGCGAATTAAGCCTTCGCTACTGGACATGGGATTTTAATGCAAACAAACAGTATTTGACCATTGGTATTATCGGGAGATTGAATGGGTTGTAAATTGAAAAATGGAAGGATAGATAAGCATATCAGCAGCTATCTATCCTTTTTTTGATCGGTTATAGTCCCTTATCCTTTAGGCGTGATAAAAAGGGGGCTTGGCCAGGAAACCATAGGAAATAAGACATAATTATATAAAAGGTATAAAAAAACGATGAAATTTTTGACTATTTGTCTAATGATTTCACTAACTGGTGTGGATATAATGAATCTGTTAAAAACAGAATATTCCGATTAGTAGAAGCGGGGAAAGCAAAGGTAGAGGAAGGTGTAATGAGGGTGACCAATAAAGAAAGGGGTGTTTTGTTTGAAAGCAGATATTGTGTTCATAAACGGCGAGGTCATAACCGTAAATCAAAAAAGTGAAGTCGCAGAAGCCCTGGCAATTAAAGGTGATCGTATTTCGGCAGTCGGAACGAATCAGGAAATCAAGGTATTTATCGGAGAGGAAACAAATGTGATTGATTTGCAGGGAAAGTCATTACTTCCTGGGTTTATAGATTCTCATATTCATCTAATATTGTACGGTGTCAATCAATTGGCAGTAAGTTGTAAAGCTGAACATATCAAATCTGTAGAAGATTTGTTAATCGATCTGAAGGAGAAAGCTTTGACGATCCCTAAAGGTGAATGGATTCGTGCCTGGGGCTTCAATGAGACTGCTGTGAAAGAAAAACGTTATCCTACAATAGCAGAATTGGATGCTATTTCAACAGACCATCCCATTATCGTAACCCGTACATGCAGCCATATTAGTGTGGTGAATAGCAGGGCCTTAGAGATTGCCGGAATAGATGAGAACTCAGAGAATCCAACTGGAGGGATCATTGAAAAGGATAGGGAGGGGAGAATTACAGGCAAACTCATTGAAACGGCAAATATGATAATGGCCGATAGAGCAAGTTATTCTGAGAGTGAACTGTTGAAAGCAGTGAAAATAGCATCTGAGCATTTCATCGCAGCAGGAATAACAAGCATTCATGAAGCAGGTGCTCATGGTCCTGAAAGTTTCCGTTTAATGCAGCAGGCCATAAAAAATAAGGATATTCGTGTCCGTATCTATGCGATGGTCGGTTCATTGAATAATTCTCATGAATTTGTAAATAAAATGATGGATTCGGGAATGATAACCGGAACTGGGGACGAAAGATTCAAAATCGGACCAGCCAAATTGTTTACGGATGGCAGCAGTACCGGTCCGACAATTGCTACCCGTGAGCCCTATTCGAGTGATCCAGGTTATTCCGGAATTCTTTATTATAAAGAAGAGGAAATCTATCAAGTATTAGGTCAAGCACATAAAAAAGGCTATCAGATCACAGTCCATGCCCAAGGGGACAAAGCGATAGAGATGTATTTAAATTGCGTGGAAAAGGCTTTGAACGAATCGCCAAGAAAAGATCATAGACATAGGATCGAGCATGCCGGAATATCTTCTCCAGATTTACAAATGAGGATGAAAGAACTTGAAATCATCCCAATCCCCAACCCCCCATTTCCTTATGAATTCGGTGATATATATATTGAACATTACGGCAATAGGGTCAACCACATGTACGCCGCCCGTGATTTTATTGATAATGGGATCTTGGCCGCAGGCGGTTCCGATGCTCCGGTTACTGATCACGACCCTTTATTAGGCATACACGTTGCTGTTAATAGAACAAGCAGGTCAGGTACGAAAATAGGTACGGTTCAATCTATTAGCGTTTTGGAAGCCATTAAACTATACACATGGAATGGCGCGTTTGCGAGTTTCGATGAAGATGTCAAAGGCAGCCTGGAGGCTGGTAAGCTGGCCGATCTAGTAGTTTTGAATGATAGTATATTGAAAGTGGATTCCCAAAATATCAAGGATTTGAAAGTTGAATCAACGATTCTGAATGGGGAGATTCTTTATCATAGGGAAACATTGGTAGAAATATAATCTAGTGTAACTACTCTAAAACATCAAGAACTTCACTTTCATTTTTTTGGCTTAAGCGAACGTAATTGGGATTTAGCAAGTTATTAAAAAAGGGGGATATTCGCTATGAAAAAGCAAAAATTATTAATTAATGGTGAGAGGCTGAGTCGTACGCTAGAGAAATTTGCTGATTTTGGACGAACAGAAAACAACGGAGTCACACGGCTATCCCTTTCCGAAGAAGATCGATTAGTCCGTGATTACTTTTGCGCTTGCTGTAAAGAATTGGGTATGACCATTAAGGTTGATGATATGGGGAATATTTACGCTACTTTGGCGGGACTTGAAAATAAACCTCCTATTGTAATGGGATCACATATGGATACCGTAAAAAAGGGCGGTCGGTTTGATGGTATCTTGGGTGTAGCTGCAGGCTTGGAAGTCGTGCGGACTCTGGTGGAAAATAATATCCAACCTAAAATTCCGGTAATGATCGTCAATTTTACGAACGAAGAGGGAGCCAGGTTTGAACCTTCCATGATGTCGTCGGGAGTTCTTTCAGGTAAATTCGAAAAATCCATCATGCTGCAAAAGACGGATAGTGAAGGAACCACTTTCAAGAGTGCTTTGAATGCCATTGGATATGCAGGGGATAAAGAGTCTCGTTTAAAAGAAGCGACTGCATTTCTAGAGTTGCATATTGAACAAGGGCCCATTCTTGAACGTGAATCACTCACGATCGGTGTCGTTGAATGTGTCCTTGGTATGGTGTGCTATGAGATAGAAGTTACAGGCGAATCCGATCATGCAGGAACCACTCCGATGAATATGAGAAAAGATGCTTTCTTCACTGCGAATAGCTTGATTATGGAGGCTCGTCAGAAGCTAGGCATGCTTGATGACGATTTGGTTTTTACGATGGGAAGGGTAAATGTGTTTCCTAATATCCATACGGTGATCCCTAATAAAGTGGTATTTTCGCTAGAAGCGAGACATAAGGATTCCAAAGTCATCGAAAAGGTGGAGGAAGTCATTAAAAGCCTTATAACTACAGGTTCAGAAGACGGCTGCGACATCCAAGCGAAAAAATTGTGGGACAGGGATACCGTTTGGTTCGACAAATCCATTTGCAATTTGATTGAGCAATCGACCAATTATCTAGGCCTACCTTATAAAAGAATGGTAAGCGGTGCAGGACATGATGCACAGTTTATTGCTAGTTATATACCTACTGCCATGGTTTTCGTCCCAAGCATCAACGGTAAAAGCCATTGTGAAGAGGAACTTACTAGTTGGGAAGATTGTGAAAAAGGCGTCAATGTAATACTGGAAACGGTCCTTGCCATCCAGTCATCTTAAGACAAATATATGGTTGGTTGAAAGCAGGTAATGAAAGTAAACAAAGGGTGCTATCAAACCATCAGTTTAGTATGAAAGTCAGCTTGACTGATGGTGATGCATCCGTGTAAGGAACCTAAAAGGGGGAGGGTATAATTTGGATGCTATTAAGCTATTACTTTTTGTTCCATTTATAGGGTTTTTAGGTTTTTTGCCATACGCAAATAAAATAGAACCGTACATATTGGGGATGCCTTTTTTGTTATTTTGGGTTGCATTTTGGATGGTGATGGCATCGATTATCTTAATGATTGTCTATAAGTTCGATCCTGATAATAAAGGGAGCGATTCTGAATGAATATCTCATTACTCATCATTTCCATCTTCTTGGTTCTAGCACTTTATTTAGGGATAAAAGCAAGAAAAGGGAAGGATATGGATATGGAGCAATTCGCCGTAGGGGGCAGGGGCTTCGGTACATTCTTCATTTTTCTCTTAATAGCAGGTGAAATTTATACAACTTTTACATTCCTGGGCGGAAGTGGGTGGGCTTACTCGAAAGGTGCCGCTGCTTATTATGTTCCCGCCTATATTTTCTTAGCTTACGTCCTATCATATTGGCTCGTCCCTAAAATATGGAGATATTCAAAACGTCATTCCATTATCTCTCAGCCAGAGTATTTTGCGTCTAAATATAAAAGCAGGTCAATGGGAATGATCGTTGCTGTATTGGGAAGCTTAGCCCTCGTGCCGTACATAGTCATTCAGCTCAAAGGATTAGGTATCATTGTTTCCGAAGCATCTTACGGAGCCATTTCACCAGTTGCTGCAAGTGTGATCGGTGCTGTGGTTGTAACTACCTATGTGATGATTTCAGGCATTCATGGTTCGGCATGGACAGCCATACTGAAAGATTTCATGATTTTGGTGGTTGTTATCTTTTTAGGGATTTACATTCCAGTTCATTACTTCGGAGGCATACAGCCAATGTTCGAGACCGTGCAGGCTGCTAAACCGGAAATGTTGGTTTTAGCAGATCAGGGATTGAGTCAGTCCTGGTTTGTGTCCACCGTTTTGCTCAATGCCCTAGGATTTTATTTGCTGCCACAAACATTCATGGTCGTTTTATCGTCCAATGGGGAAAGGACCCTTCGCAAAAATGCGATTGCGTTACCGTTATACACATTGTTATTGCTTTTCGTTTTTTTCATTGGGTTTACAGCCATCATGGGAATCCCGGGTTTGCAAGGAGCTGATGGGGATCTCTCACTTTTAAGGCTGGCGATTCAAACATTCGATCCATGGGTGATAGGGGTTATCGGAGCTGCAGGTTTATTGACGGCGCTTGTACCGGCTTCAGTCATGCTAATGGCTGCATCGGTAGGTCTGACAAATAGCTTTTTTAAAGTTTTGGTCCCTGCTGCGACTGAAACACATCAATTGATTGTCTCAAGGATCATTATTATTGGTATCTCAATCATTGCTTTAATTGTAACTGTTACAGGCGGCGAGGCTTTAGCCATCTTGAATATCATGTCATACAGTTTAATTACGCAACTGGCACCTTCCTTGTTTTGCAGTTTGCCAAAAACCAATATTATCAATAAGTATGGTGCGATGGCAGGTATATTGGCAGGTGTCCTGATTGTTTTATATTCGACAATTGCAGATGTGAAGGTTGCTACATTCCTGCCAAATACCCCGCATGTAATTAATGATATCAGTACAGGCGTCATAGCTTTGTTGATTAATATACTAGTAACATTCATTGTAAGTGCACTGACTAAACATATCTCCATGCAACAGACCGAAATGAATGATCTGGATAAGATATCCTGATTTCTTTAAAACAAGGCTTATGGAAGTACTGACTGGAAGAACAGATAAAGCATGATTTGGGAGGGCTTTTGTGAAAATTAAAATAACGGCTTGTCAATTTCGTGTAGAAAAGGTGTCAACTTTCAATGAATTTCAGGAACAAGTAGAAGACTTGATCAGCCAAGTTCCCGAAGACTCGGATTATATCATTTTTCCTGAACTGTTGACCATCGGGTTATCAGCGGCCTTTGGAGAACAGGATGCTTCGTCCGTTACCAGGATTGATGAATATACCAATCAATACAAAGATCTTTTCAAGTCACTTTCAAGAAAAAGAAAACAGGTCATCATTGCCGGCACGCATCTGGAACGACGCGGAAAAGAATACTTCAATATTGCATATATTTTTGATAAAGACGGATCAGTCGTAGAGCATAAAAAAACTCATATCTTTCCTGCTGAAGCGAATTGGCATACTTCTGAAGGTGATGAACTGAAAGTTTATTCCATCGGTCCGGTTAAGATAGGAATAGCGGTATGTTATGAAGCGGAGATACCTGAAATTTCAAGGATATTATCAGTGAACGGGGCCGATATCATTTTTTGCCCATCATACACATTTACAGAGGCTGGTTTTTGGCGAGTTCGCCATTGCGCTCATGCGCGTGCAATCGAGAATCAGGTATATTTTGTTCATTGCCCCACTGTTGGTGAACCAGGGTCACCCCTGCCGAACGGGTATGGGAGCGCCAGTATTCTTAGCCCCTGTGACAGCGCTTGGCCAGCAAATGGAATAATAGCCGAGGCGGTAATGAATGAACATACAATCATAACCGGTACAGTCGATATGGACGAGCTTTATGAGAATCGAAAAAGTGGTGCAGCAACCACTTTCAAGGATCGCAATCGCCGAAAAGAGTTGTATGCGAAATATAAGCCGTATGAAGGGCTGAAATGATCTGTTGGATCCCGAACCATAGTCCGAATAAAGTGCGAGGTAGGTCGAATAAATTCGTGAACGGCCGAATAAAGTGCGGGATAGGTCGAATAAATTCGTCAACGGTCGAATAAAGTGCGAGGTAGGTCGAATAAATTCATGACGGCCGAATAAAGTGCGGGGTAGGTCGAATTAATTCATGACGGCCGAATAAAGTGCGAGGTAGGTCGAATTAATTCATGACGGCCGAATAAAGTGCGGGGTAGGTCGAATAAATTCGTGAACGGCCGAATAAAGTGCGGGGTAGGTCGAATAAATTCATGAACGGCCGAATAAAGTGCGGGATAGGTCGAATTAATTCATGAACGGCCGAATAAAGTGCGGGGTAGGTCGAATTAATTCATGACGGCCGAATAAAGTGCGAGGTAGGTCGAATTAATTCATGAACGGCCGAATAAAGTGCGGGGTAGGTCGAATAAATTCATGAACGGTCGAATAAAGTGCGGGGTAGGTCGAAAAAGGACCCCTGAACATTAACAATACCTAGTATCTTTCGTGATTTTTCCCGTTAGATGGGCGTATTAGTTATAGAACTTATCTATTCTCTTGCCGAAGGAATCGAGAATTGACTTAATATACGAAATATATTGTCAAATGCTTGCTGTATATATTAAAATATATTTAACCATTTCATATTGTAATAATATAGATGTCACCCTATTTATACCTGTTATGATGTCTGTAATGGCAGGAGGCACAACAATCATGTTTGAACAGAATACAGTATATATAGTTGGCGAATCGAAGGCACCGTCCAATAATCCAATTACACAGCAATTCAACTGCTTTTTTATCGGGTTCGTCATTAATCGTGATACACATGAAATAGTGGATGCGGAATGCTCGACCACGATATCGATTACATCACGCTTCATTCAATCCATGTTAGTTGGTAAATCCATTCTTCGGCCCGATGAATTGGAGACAGAAATTGAGCAACGGTATTTTGGTTCATCTCAGAAAGCACTGACCGTCGCCCTAAGAAATGCCAGCATCAAATATCAGCAACTTTATAAGTTATAGCTGCTTCTTTTGTCAGTCGCAATTGAAATCCAGCTGTTAAAGAGTGTGTACGTGCTCTTTGGCAGCTGGATTTTTCTATTTAGCTCCATGCAATAGTTAATAGATGAGTGTGAATAAAATGGAAATTACCTTTTGTTATAAAATTTAAGGAGGTATGGAATATGATTCAAGATGGTGTGATGTTTGTCTGTTTTTTATTGGCATTTACTGCAGTGATTGCCGTAGCGGAAAAAAAGATAGGAGGAAAGTTCTTCAAGTATGTTCCTGGGATTGTCCTTATTTATATTGGAGCGGCTCTGATGAAAACATTCGGGGTCTTTTCAGATAGTGAGTCAGTTGAAAGTGCATATACCACCATACGGGGGCTCCTGCTGCCTGCCATGTTGATGCTTATGCTTTTGCAATGCGATATGCGGAAAATCATCAGGCTTGGACCAAAGATGCTGTTAACTTTTTTTGCGGCTTCATTCAGCATTATTGGAGGGTTCACTCTTACTTACGTTTTAATGAATGGCTTCTATGCGGAAGGAACTTGGAAGGCATTCTCGGCTTTAAGCGCAAGCTGGACAGGGGGCTCTGCCAATATGGTGATCTTGCAAGGCATACTCGATGTGCCGGAAAATATTTTTGGTTATGCGTTGATCATGGATACAGTCAATTATTCCATTTGGGTCATGTTCTTGTTTTGGCTGGTGCCTCTTGCTGGAAAATTCAATATTTGGACTAAAGCGGATACATCTTACATTGATCAAATGACTTCCGAGCTTGAAGCGGGGGAAACCGCCAAGACGGAATTTGGATTTGTGGAATTGATTGGTTTCTTGGCGCTGGCTTTAATTATTTCAGTAGGGGCAACCAAAATTGGGGAGAGACTGCCGGTACTCGGTGCCGCTGTGAATGGAACCACTTGGACGATCATCATCGCTTCGACCGTAGGATTAATTCTGGCTGTCACGAAGGTTGGACGTATTGCCGGTTCCATGGAAATTTCCAAAGTCATGCTTTATATCGTCATTGGTTTAATTGCTTCCCATGCCGATTTTTCACAGCTGTTTCAAGCACCTGTGTATATTATTTCCGGCTTTATGATTCTATTCTTTCATGGATTGATCATGGTCATTTTGGCCAAAATCTTTAAGTTGGATCTATTTACAATGGGAGTTGCTTCTTTGGCCAACATAGGGGGCGTGGCATCAGCCCCTATATTGGCAGGTGCATTCAACCGGGCGCTAATACCGGTCGGGATATTGATGGCAGTACTTGGCAGTCTTCTGGGCACCTATTTTGGAATTCTTACATCATATATACTCTCAAGCTTTTAAGGAAGGGTTGTTAATATGAAGATTGAAAGTTTACAAGTATCAGTGGATACCTTGCCACTTATCAAGCCATTCAAGACTGCATTACGCACCGCAATGGAAATTGAAAACATCATGGTTTCCGTAAAGTTGGAGGATGGAACGGAAGGCTTGGGGGCTGCAGCCCCTACGGTTGCCATCACAGGTGACTCTACAAAAGGAATCATGACGGTCATTGAGGAAGTGATCACACCACATCTAATTGGCCGTGACATCGAGAATATAAATGCATTGTCTCAACTGATCCAACAATCCTGTGTAGGTAACACAAGTGCAAAAGCTGCTGTTGAAATCGCTTTGTACGACGCAGTCAGCAAACGATGGCAGCTCCCTTTATATCAATATCTTGGCGGTAAATCGAATGTCCTTAAAAATGATATGACAATCAGCGTTGGTGAACCCGAAGAAATGGCAAAGGCGGCATTGTCTCTCATTGATTGCGGATTTACTACGATGAAGATAAAACTGGGGAAAGATTGGGAGAGTGATGTGGAGCGGGTTGCCTGCATTCGTGCTGCTGTTGGCAACCAGGTTATGATCAGGATTGATGCAAATCAAGGGTGGACAACAAAACAAGCGATTTCCATCATTCATGAACTCGAGGAAAGAAAGCTGAATGTTGATTTGGTGGAACAGCCCGTCAAAGCCCATGATATCGAAGGATTGAAAGAAATAAAGAGGTCTGTCCAAGTGCCGATCATGGCCGATGAAAGTTTGTTTTCCCCTCGTGACGCCATGAAACTCCTGAATGAACATGCTGTCGATCTCCTTAATATTAAATTAATGAAAACAGGTGGAATTAGACGTGCTCTCCAAATTGCCGATATGGCAGAAGCAGCCGGGGTGGAATGCATGATTGGGAGTATGATGGAATCATCCGTGAGTGTAGCGGCCGCGGCTCATCTGGCAACCGCCCATCCAAATATAACGAAGATTGATTTAGATGCCCCATTATGGATTAAGAATGAGCCATTTGAAGGTATTCAATTTATGAAAGATCAACTGCTAATTTCCGATAAACCTGGACTGGGAGTCAAGAGGAAATCCTCTTATACTCAATAAAAACAAATTTGAAAGGGTGATTATTTTGAAAAGGTTAACCGTTTTTGTGCTATCTTTATTTGCTATTGGTATTTTAGTATTCAGTCCCAATGAAGCTAGTTCAAGAGAGAAGCAGAGAAATGCCTATGTTGATGTAAGCGTGGCCACTCTTTGGACTGAGCCGGGATTATTAAGGGAAATCGATGCTCCTTCTGCATCGAATCCCGTTGATTTGAATGCATGGATCGGCTCGATGAAATATGAAGACAAGCTGTGGCTTGTAGGTAACCTGGAAACACAAGCTTTATATGGTTCTAAAGTGACGATTCTTGAAGGTCGGGGTGAATGGGTGAAAGTAGCCGTTGCCAATCAACCGACGCCCCGCAATGATATTGGTTATCCAGGATGGATGCCAAAGGCACAATTAAAAGACGGAAATTCTTTTGAGAAGCAATTTAAACGAGGATTCGCCCTTGTAAATGCCCCAAAGACTTGGCTTTATTCGGATTCGAAACTTCGGTCCGAATTCATGGAGGTCAGCTTCGATACCCGCCTCCCGTTATTGCAGGTGAAAAAAGATAAAGTGAAGGTGATGACACCGAGTAATGGAGCGAAATGGATAGAAAAGCAGGACGTATCAGTCTATCAAAATGACAATCAAATACCTGCTCCAACCGGAAAGGACATCGTTGAAACAGGAAAAGGATTTTTAGGGCTACCTTACCTATGGGCTGGAATGTCCGGTTTTGGATTTGACTGTTCTGGATTTACGTATACCATGTATCATGCTAATGGAATAACGATCCCAAGGGACTCTTCCGTTCAGGCGCAACATGGAAAAAAGGTGGAACAAGAAAATCTTCAACCAGGTGACTTACTATTTTTTGCCTATGATAAAGGGAAAGGAAGGGTCCATCATGTCGGAATGTATATTGGTGACGGCAAAATGATCCATTCGCCTAACAGCTCAACACATGTAAGGATAGATGAAATAAAAACATCGGGATACGGAGAGGAATATGCCGGAGCAAGAAGATATATCGATTGATGCTCAATAATATAAACTCCGATAAAAATAGTATCTGGTGGGTTATGGAAATAGATTATTGTTTTGATAGTAAAAGTTACAGGAGAATCCGAGGTGATGATTCTGACAATAATCGAAAAAAAGGAATTTTATTGATATAATAATTTTGGGGATTTAATTTGAAAAGGAGATTATTCAACCGCTTTTATTTATTTTCTAGCAGGTGGTTTAATTGGAGAATGTTTGATGATAAAGGTGGTTAAAAGAAAAGTTAACCATAAAAAACATCAGTAGGGGAAAATAATGATTGTCCCCACTGATGTTTCTAAATATAAGTTTTACTAAAAACTATTTTAATATAATATTTAAGTGGAAGAATTGTAACTTTTATTTGATGGTTTCAAAAAGACGTTCCAAATCCTTATCCATAATGAAAACTTCGATTCTTTCGCCTGTTTTAGTGCTAATATCACTGTGGGATGAAAGTACTTTACAACCGGTAAGATCTTCAACTATTTTTTCATAATCCTTAGTGTACATTTCACGAAGTAGTGAACGCATTTTTTTGACAAGTTTTTTGCCTGAATTGTGACTCACAAGGTGCTTTTCCTCTACAGTAAGGACACCCTTGAAACGGGTTATCAACATATCATTGATTATATATGTTTTAGTTTCCTGAGGTCCTCTTCCAATCAATTCACGCTGGAATTTAATGAATGCTTCGCTTATTTCAGCTTCGATCCTTTTCTTTGTAATTGACATAATGCCTCCAGTTAATCTGATGAATTTATGGGATTTATCATAATGCCACGTCGAAGTTCCTGTCAATAACTGTTTGTAAAACTTTAGAAAAAAGTGAAAAAGTTAGTAAATTGAAGAAATATAATATTCTTGCTGATAAATTGGGTGAATATCGTCTTAATTAATCAAATATGGAGGTTTTTAATGGTTTTTATTAGTTTACAAACCTTGAATGAGGAGCGTACAATAATCCTCATGAAAAACAATTAGATACCGGCCAAATCTCAAGTGATTGAGAACGGAGGACCCACTATTTTTGGGGTTAATTCTGCATTTGCAGAAGGGATGAGATACTCTTTCGCCATCCTACCCGTCAGCTAACTTCGTCGGCTAAAGCGAAGGAGGTCATAAGACCACCTTGATTCAGGAGGCTTTTTTGTTATGCTATAGCAAAATGGCAATCTGACATTTCCGTAGGTCTTTTTATTATGCCTATAATTGAAAAGGTTTCTTGGAAGACGGATCGTGGAGTAGGCGCTAATGCTTGCTGGGCGTTAAGTAGACCAATGATTACTTTTTCTCCAACAAAATGTTTGTTTCTGTATATCTTTCTTTTTCTGATGCGTCATGGTTCATGACGCTGTAGGAAGGAGATTGCATTTGTGCAGCGCTGCAAACTGGGGGAAAAGTAACATTGGTCTATTTTTTTTATGCCTTAAAGCACGTCTTTCTGAACAAAAAGAACAGTTTAATGAAACGTATCTTAAAGGAGGTGAAGGAGAAGGAGAAAATAGGCTTTATTATGCGGGAGGAGAGAAGAAAAAAATGGATAGTATAGCAATTTCATTAATGGCTATACCGTTAGTATTCTTTTTAGGATTCATTCATTTTTGTAATAAAGTCATTGCAAAGGGAGCGTAGGGAGATGTTCTTATTGATAATCGTCGGGGCGGTAACGTTGTATTTAATACATGCCCTCATATATCCGGAAAAATACTAAGGGTGACTTACGGAGGAGAAGTAAATGGAGCTATTGCAAATCGTTGTGGTATTGGCAATTGCGGTTGTATTGGCGATACCAATGGCTAAATATTTAACGGATGTTTATTCCCTTGAATTAACGAAACAAGATCGCGTGTTTGGAAGGATGGAAAGGTTTATCTTTAAGCTATCCGGCATTAAAACGGGAGATATGAAATGGCAGCAGTACGCCAAGGCACTGCTGATAAGTAATTTAGTGATGTTCATAATCTCTTATATTATCATTCGCTTCCAAGGGGAGTTACCTGGCAACCCCAGTAAGATTGACAACATGGAGCCATTGTTGGCACTGAATACAGCTGCAAGCTTTCTTACGAATACCAATTTACAGCATTATAGTGGAGAATCGGGACTTTCTTATTTATCTCAAATGGCAGTGATCATATTCTTGATGTTCACTACCCCGGCCACCGGCATTGCTTTATGTATGGCTTTTTTTAGGGGCTTAACAAGCCACCGGAGTCTAGGAAACTTCTATGTGGATGTAATCCGAACGATTACCCGGGTTCTGCTTCCCTTATCGATATTGATTGGTTTAGTCCTAGTATCCCAAGGCGTACCGCAAACATTTAGCCCAACGACAGTTGCGACAACATTGGAAGGAGACACCCAAAATATAGCAAGGGGACCTGTAGCGGCACTAGAATCCATAAAGCACATAGGCACAAATGGGGGAGGGTTCTTTGGGGTCAACTCAGCCCATCCATTTGAAAATCCTAATGGTTTCACGAATGTCTTGGAAATATTATCCATGTTTCTTATACCTTCTGCCCTTCCGTTGACTTTTGGATATATGGCGAGGAATAAGAAGCTAGGCTGGATCCTATTTTCGGCGATGGCATTCATGTTATTACTCTTCTTAAGCATTACGTATATTAATGAGAAAAATGGTAATCCAGCTTTGGAGCAAATTGGCCTCTCACAAACGGAGGGGAGCATGGAGGGGAAAGAGGTGCGCTTCGGGGTGGCTCAGAGTGCATTATTCACCAGTATAACTACAGCTGCAACTACAGGATCGGTAAATAATATGCATGATACCTTAACACCGCTGGGAAGTATAGCTCCACTTGCAATGATGATGGTGAACTGTGTATTTGGCGGCGATGGTGTGGGTACGGTCAATATTCTCATGTACTCAATATTGGCTGTATTTCTTGCCGGACTTATGGTGGGACGTACACCTGAGTTTTTGGGTAAGAAAATTGAAGGCCGGGAGATGAAGTTAATAGCTATAGCGATTCTGATCCACCCATTGATCATATTAGTTCCATCTGCCATCGCTTTAGCGACACAAATGGGTTCAGCAGCTATATCAAACCCGGGCTTTCATGGTATTACTCAAGTAGTTTATGAGTTTACCTCTTCAGCAGCAAATAATGGTTCGGGTTTTGAAGGATTAGGAGACAATACCCCTTTTTGGAATGTTTCCACTGGTTTAGTCATGTTATTCGGACGTTATTTTTCAATGATTGCCATGATTGCAGTCGCAGGATCATTACTGGTAAAGAAGCGTGTTCCTGAGACTATCGGAACATTCAAAACGGATAATGGTACGTTCTTTGTCATTCTTTTAGCTTCAGTTTTGATTATTGGAGCTTTGACTTTCTTTCCAATAATTGCACTTGGACCAGTTGCTGAGTGGCTTACGATAAGATAAATGTTGAAAAGGGGCATTTCAAATGAGCATAGAGCGAATAGCGAATGTAAATAAGAATATTGTTTACGAGGCTGGTAAAGATGCACTCAAAAAAATGAATCCAAGAGTTATGTCACGCAATCCAGTCATGTTTGTAGTGGAAGTGGGGTTTGCCATTACGCTTCTTCTATCAATATTTCCTGCGCTTCTTGGCGGAGTGTCTGATAGGGGGTATAACGTTGCAGTAACCATCATTTTATTCGTAACGATCATTTTTTCTAATTTCGCCGAAGCTCTAGCAGAGGGACGTGGAAAAGCACAAGCCAATAGTCTCAAAAAGACAAAGCAGGATGCTAAAGCTAGGTTGATTCAAAAAGATGGTTCCGTAATGATAGTCGATGCCTTGCAATTACGCAAAGGCGATATGGTTTTAGTGAAGGCAAACGATATAATACCGTCGGATGGAGAAATCATTGAAGGAGTGGCCGCTATCGATGAATCAGCGATCACGGGTGAATCGGCATCCGTAATAAAAGAACCTGGGGGAGATTTCAGTTCGGTAACAGGAGGTACAAAAGTCATCAGTGATTTTATCAAAGTTAAAGTCGGTGCAGACCCTGGTGAATCCTTCCTTGATCGCATGATCAATTTGGTCGAAGGAGCAAAAAGGCAAAAAACACCGAATGAAATCGCACTTGGTACATTACTGATTAGCTTAACCATCATCTTTTTACTTGTATGTACCACTCTGGTACCGATTGCGTCATATATTCAAGTTACCCTTCCAACCGCTACCCTGGTAGCTTTGCTGGTTTGCCTGATCCCCACAACAATCGGGGGCTTACTCTCGGCGATAGGAATAGCAGGTATGGATAGGGTAACTCAATTCAATGTAATTGCAAAGTCTGGAAAATCGGTGGAAGCCGCAGGTGATATCAATACGATCATCCTTGATAAAACAGGAACAATAACACATGGTAACCGGATGGCATCTGCCTTAATACCGGCTATCGGCATTAGTCAGGAAGAGCTTAACCAATATGCCGTATACGCATCTTTACATGATGAAACCCCTGAGGGCCGGTCTGTTTTGGAATTAGCCCAAAAAAATGGATTACCTGAAAAATGGCTGGATAAAAACGGTACGGAAGGTATTGAATTTACGGCGGAAACCAGAATGAGCGGAACGGACTTTCCTGACGGAAAAAGGATCAGAAAAGGTGCAGTTGATACGATAATGAAATATATAGTGCATCAGGGAGGGGAAGTGCCTTTCGGTTTGAAAGACACTTGTGATGAAGTGGCCAAAAAAGGCGGCACTCCATTGGTTGTCACAGAGGGAAGCCGTCTACTCGGCACAATATATTTGAAAGATACAGTGAAACCAGGCATGAAGGAACGTTTTGACGAATTAAGAAAAATGGGTATTAAAACCATAATGTGCACAGGAGATAACCCGTTAACAGCTGAAACAATCGCCAAAGAAGCAGGTGTCGATGATTTTATCGCCGAGGCTAAGCCAGAAGATAAAATCTCTGTCATCAAGCGGGAACAAGAGGATGGCAAGCTTGTTGCCATGACTGGAGACGGTACAAACGATGCGCCAGCATTGGCGCAGGCAGATGTGGGATTGGCGATGAATACAGGGACAAACGCGGCGAAGGAAGCCGCTAATATGGTGGATTTAGATTCAGATCCCACCAAAATCATTGAAGTGGTAGCCATTGGCAAACAGCTGCTCATGACCCGGGGGGCATTGACAACCTTTAGCATCGCTAATGATGTAGCTAAATATTTTGCGATAATCCCAGCCATGTTCATGCTGGCGATACCTCAAATGAAAGCCCTGAACATTATGGGATTGGCGACACCCCAAAGTTCCATATTATCAGCTTTAATATTTAACGCCATCATCATTCCATTGCTTATCCCTTTGGCAATGAAAGGTGTTAAATATCTTCCTATGAGCGCAACAAGATTATTGACCAGGAATTTGTTCTTGTATGGATTAGGAGGAGTGTTAGTCCCCTTCTTGGGAATTAAATTAATTGATTTGCTTCTTGTTGTCTTAAAAGTGGCTTGAAAATATAAATTATGGGTGGGTGGAAATCCATGTTGAAAAATATCAGATTGGTTTTGGTGCTTCTAATCATTTGTGGGATGGCATATCCGATTTTGATGACGGGAATGGCACAGTTGATGATGCCCGCAAAAGCAGAGGGCAGTTTAATTAAAAATGAATCTGGTGAATGGATCGGTTCGGAAATGATCGGTCAATCTTTTGAAGATCCTGGGTATTTTCATGGCCGTGTTTCTTCTATTGAGTATGATGCGGCTGGTTCAGGTACGCCGAACTTTGCTTCTTCAAATGAGGAATTCATAAATCGGACAAAAAAAGACATTTCAAAGTTTTTAAAAGAAAACCCTGCTATCGATAAGGCGGATATACCATCTGACTTAATGACGAATTCGGGTTCAGGACTTGATCCCAATATTTCCCCTAATGGTGCGAAGGTACAGGTTCCTCGTATTGCTCTCGAAAGGGGATTATCTGAAAAAACAGTATACCTTCTAGTGGAAAAACATACGAGCAGCCGATCACTCGGAATTTTTGGTGAACCCCGAATTAATGTTTTGGAGTTGAATATCGCATTGGATGAATTGAAATAACTATGTTCTGGAGAGTTTAGTAGACTCTCCTTTTAATATAATAATTGGAGGGCTAATATGTCGGAACAATTTCGAAGGAAAACACCAGATGAAATTCTAGAGTCGATTTCCAATATCAAAAGGGGAAGGCTCAAAATTATACTTGGTGCGGTAAGCGGTTCAGGCAAGACCTACCATATGCTGCTTGAAGGAAATGAATTAAAGAAACGTGGGATTGATGTAGTTGTCGGTGTGGTCAACAAGTTCTGTAGTCCTGGAACACTTAAACAATTAGGCAGTCTTGAACTTATTCCCACTATAGAATGGGAGCAAAATGGACACATAGAACAGGATATTGATTTAGATAAGATTTATAAACGGAATCCCGAAGTTGTTTTAATTGATCGATTGGCACATGAAAACCATATAAATGCAAAAAACGCCACCCGTTTGGATGATGTTAAGGAACTGATTAATCATGAAATCAGTGTCATTACGACCATAAATATTTATGAGTTGAAAGGAGTGAAGAAAGTCGCAGAGCAATTACTGAATCTTTCACTTCACGTAGAGTTTACGCTTCCAGAAGATACATTGACAAATGCTGATGAAGTACGTTTATTGGACGTCACACCTGAAGCCATATTAAAACGTCTGCAAAAAGGGGAAATAAGTGAAAAAGACGAAGGTCCATTACAGTTTTACAACAATGGTAATCTAGCCACTCTTAGGGAATTGTCACTTCGGTTTTTAGCGGAAGAAGTGAAAGAGGACCTGATTGAACAAAGGGAACAAGAAGGGCTATTGGGGCCTTCTGGTGCTACGGAACGAATATTGGTCTGTGTACAATATCATTGGAATGGCTCCATATTAATAAGAAGAGGAGATCAAATTGCCAAGCGGTTGGGCGGTGAATTTTTAATCGCCAGCTTTATCCCACTATCAAAAAAACTATCAAAAGAGGAAGAAATCTTTAAAAGCTCCATGCAAAAACTGGTCAATAAATTAAATGGGAGTTTTTTTGAGATTACAATGACTGGAGACGAAATAGCAGAAGAAATAGTCGGATTTTCCATGCAGCATCAAATAACACGAATTATCTTGGGTCAATCAAAAAAGCCAGTGTGGGAAGAAGTGGTCAACGGTTCAATAGTCAATAAAATAATGAGAAAGTCAAAAAGCATCGATGTATATATTATGGCAGACCGTGTAAAAGCATTTGGCGAGAGGATCATCCCCGCAATCAAGACGGAAAAAAAGAAGAAAAATCCTTATCGCAGACTCTCCCCTAATGAAATGCACGATAAAGTGGAACGGGTGAAAAAAGGGACATTTAAGATTTATCTCGGAGCTGCTCCTGGTGTTGGTAAAACCTATACAATGCTAAGGGAAGCAAATCAATTGAAGGAAAACGAAATTGATGTAGTGATTGGACTATTGGAGACCCACGGTCGAAAAGAGACAATTGCCCAAGTGGGAAATTTGGAAATCCTGCCTAAAAAACTAAGTCGATATAAAAACGTATTATTGGAGGAAATGGATCTAGATACCATTATCATTCGGAATCCTGAAGTGGTCTTAATAGATGAATTAGCACATACGAACGTACCGGGTAACAAAAATCAAAAAAGATATCAAGATGTAATGACCATTTTGGACGCTGGAATATCGGTTATTTCCACGATGAATATTCAACATATAGAAAGCTTGAAAGATAGTGTAAAGCAAATTACAGGTGTTTCTGTAAGAGAAACAGTACCTGACAACATTCTCCAATTATCGGATGAACTTGAGTTGATCGATATTTCACCAAATGCGCTTAGAAAAAGGATGGAGGAAGGTAATATATATGCCATGGATAAAGTGGAACAGTCCCTTGGCCATTTCTTCAAGACAAAGAATCTTATAGCGTTGAGAGAACTTGCGCTCCGTGAATTGGCGGATGATGTGGATGACAGATTAGAATCAATGAAACGTAAGGAAGGAGTAAGGGGGCCATGGAGAAAAGATGAAGTGATATTTGTCTGTGTCAATCTTAGAGAGGATTCTGATCGTTTAATCAGAAGGGGGTTCCGTATAGCCTACCGACTTAAAGCGGAGTGGTATGTTATTTTCGTCAAACATCAATATGAAATGCAATCTGATGAAAAGTTGATACTTGATAAACTGGTAAGCCTTACACATCGCTTAGGAGGCATTTTTGAAATATATACAACCAGGGATAGACGATCTGTGTTCAAGGAGATCAAGAAACAATTACAGACAAAAAAAGCAACACAAGTCATTTTAGGACAATCAGCAAGAACGAGATGGCAAGAAATTATGGGTGGATCTATTGTAGCTCGTCTTCTACGAGAAGTCAGACATCTTGATGTTTTGATCGTAGCTGATTAATTCATTTATCAGGCAGCAATTTTTTGCGGGAGTTTATTTACCTGTAGTTACAAGGAAAAATATGGTATAATTATTTACGGATATTTCTTAATATTATAAAAGTAAGGGGTTGCCAATGATGATCACTTTTCCAAAACCTGATGTTGAGCAATTTTTACGAACTTTTTCCATTGCTGATTTTGCCGTAAGTCCAGATGAAAAACATCTGGTTTTCAGCACCAATTTGAGCGGCAAGTATAATTTATGGGGAATGGATTTGCCAAACTCCTTTCCTTATCCGCTTACAACCATTGATCAAAGCTGCCAAGCACTGATATATGATAAGAAAAGCCGGTTCATAATTGCTGGATTCGACCAAGACGGTAATGAAAATACCCAGTTTTACGGTGTTCCTTTGAATGGCGGGACAATGAAGGAAATCGTTCATCATGAAAATACACGTAATTTCATGCCGAAATTATCCAATGACAGTAAAAAGCTTTATTACACGACATCCAGAGGAAATGCTTCCTTTCTAAATGCCTATTGTTTAGATTTAGAATCAGGACAGGAAAAGCTGGTATTGGAGGGGAAGGATGCAGCGACCTATTTATTTGGCTTCAGCCCTGATGAAGAAACCTTACTTTACTATAAACACTTTTCCAATACAAATACGCTTCTATATGCAAAACAAGGGAACGAAGATATCCTGCTCACTCCGCCCACTGAGAAACAGCATACAGTGAATGATGGTGTTTTTGTTTCGGATTCGATGATATATTTATTGACTGATTATGATTCGGACTTTACCTATTTGGCTTCATACAACCTTGAAACAAACAAATTCTGTAAAGTTAAAGAATTGGAGAATGAGAGTTTTACTGCCATTAATTATAGTAAAGAGAATCAACTTTTATATATAACCAGTCAAAAGGGTGTAGAGGATCAATTATATGAATTCAATCTGCAAAATGAAAATTGGAGAAACATCCCCGTACCATGCAGCGTCATTAATAAGCTTGAGGTTGCTGCATCAGGCACGCTTTACTTATTTGGCATGGGCGCAACAAAGCCTCATAATATCTATAAAAATACAGGTGATGAGTGGGTATCATTAACTAAATATACTGTTCCTGGCGTCGATTCTGATGAATTGGTTGAACCCGACATCATTACATACACTTCCTTTGATGG
The DNA here is from genome assembly GCF_040250305.1 of Peribacillus frigoritolerans. NCBI lineage: Bacteria > Bacillati > Bacillota > Bacilli > Caryophanales > Bacillaceae > Peribacillus > Peribacillus frigoritolerans. The sequence continues at coordinate 2,668,066 of NZ_CP158190.1, forward strand.
CCTGGAGATCGAGTCGTTATTTTTCAGGGCAAAAAAGGAAAATGACAATGGTGAAGTCATTTTTTGGCCTCATGGAGGACCTCAAGCGGCAGAACGGAAGTCCTTCAGAGCTTCATTTCAATTTTTCCTGAATCACGGTTACAGTATTTTTGCGCCAAACTTCCGCGGTTCTACTGGTTATGGCTTGGAATTCACGAAAATGGTAGAGGGAGATTGGGGAAATGGGCCACGACTTGATAATGTAGCCGGCCTTGATTGGCTAATAGACCAAGGATATGCACAAAAAGGTAATATCTTATTGATGGGCGGAAGCTTCGGAGGGTATATGGCACTTCTGCTGCACGGACGACATGCAGATTATTTTAAGGCAGTTGTCGATATTTTCGGTCCATCCAACCTCTTCTCATTTATCAATTCCGTTCCAGAAGACTGGAAGCCAATCATGGATCAGTGGGTAGGAAATCCGGAAAAAGATAAAGAAAAACTAATCGAGTATTCACCTATCACCTATTTAGAATCGATGATAAAGCCAATGCTTGTCATTCAAGGAGCAAACGATCCCCGTGTCGTCAAAGAGGAATCAGATCAAATCGTTCAAGCCTTGAAGGATAAAGGAAGAGATGTCGATTATATGCTTCTAGAAGATGAAGGACATGGATTTTCCAAAAAAGAAAATGAAATTGCCGTCTACCAAAAAATACTTTCATTCTTAAAGCGATTCACAGCAGTAACAGAGAAGGTATAATCAAGCATCTATATACTTCATTTATTTAAATTAGAAACCCTGCAACTCACGTTCAAAGTGATGAAGCAGGGTTTTTCTTGTTGTAAAACTGGATGTTTATTTTGTTCAGCGGTTTGGGGTGTATGTAAATAGGGGATTTAAAATTCAGAATTCCCCATTTTTAGAATAACACTCTCCCAGTCCAGCTTTCTGTGAAAGTAGATTACAAAAAGAAATTGCATCATTCCAAGAAATATTCACAACAGGTTTTAGATTCCGATCAAAAAAATTAGGTGATTTATTTGTAATGGCATAGTAGAAATCCACAGTAACAGGATAACGGGCAAGTAGGAACGGTCTTATTTCAGCTTTCCATTCGCTTTTAATTCTATCGTCCCTTAATTCTATTTCTCCTCCTGGAATTTTCTCCATTGGATAGTCAATGTAACTTATTAATTCTTTTGACAATCTACCTGCCTCCTACCGACTTTAATTTGAAAATTTCACTACTTTCAGAACGATTAAATCAATATAAATATAAGGTTGGTTTAAATTTGTATTAAGCAACTCCAATACCACATTAATTTGTTGGTGTGAGAGCAATCTGCTGGTATAGGATCAAGTTAAGGCTTCATTACTCCTTATATAATTTATATTAATATGTTTGTAGGTTTAGGAATATTATAAGTGAGTTTCTTATACTTTAAATTATGGGGGAGAGAAAATGAACGAGTTTTTGGAGAAAACAGCAAGATTCGAGCATCGGTTTTGGCTGCAAATCTTAGGAGACCATGCGAGGTTCATCCATGAGTCTTTAGCTCCAGTTGAAGTGGAAAACATTGAAATTGCCTCTGAATTCATTCAAGTTTTTGATGCTCTCCTTGGTAAAGCCAATTCGGAAGAGATTTCGCAACTTACTGCCATCGCAGAAGAAGAGACATTAAGATTTAGGGAGTTTAAGTTAAGCCTGATTAAAGAACATCTGGTAGGTAAAATAAAAATACATCTTTCACCCTCATTCCTTAATCATATGGTGAACGAATTAGAAGAATATTTAAGATTATTGAAATACTTCAATTCAGATCAAATGCCGCCGGTTTTTCATGAACTTCATCATCATTTAGTTTGGCTGTTAGATGCAGCAGGACATGCAGGTGCAATATCATCCAATATGGATGAAGTTGAAAAAAGATTAAAAGAGAAAAGTGACCAATATAAAAAACATTTTAATGATTTTTATTTTAAAGCTGTTGAAATGGCTGGATTTTTACGAACCAATCTGTCAACATTCCCAGCATTGGAAAAAATGAATGCGGACGTCACATTGGAAATTAAATTCTTCCAGCACTTCCTGCTTGAATTGGAGGAGCTTGACCTTAGTGCGCAGGCTCTTGGAACGCTTTCGCCATTAATGGCAGATCATATGTGGCGTGAAGAATGTTATTATTTAACGAAACTCGCTGAATCGACAGACACGGAAAAGCCAAACTGCGATCCAGCGAAACCGAGGCTAGTTGATTAGAAAGTACACATGGAGCCCTTTATATTAAAGGGGCTCTAGATCTGTTGCATTTTAACCCTAAAATCAGTAGGTTATGTATAACTCTTCGAACCAAGCGATTGGACATTAAGTCTTTTTGAGCTTTTCCATATAGGAAAATATGTTTTTCTTGGCTGGTTAGCATTAAGGATGTAATTTTTAAAGGAAGTTAATTCCTATCCTTATGTTATACTAAAACAACCACAATTAATTATAGAAGTATAGGAGTGCTGAAAGATGTTTGGAAATACTTCCAATTTAACAGATGGCATTTATTTTGGAGAATCGTTACCACAACAAATCGCTAAACATATTTTAAAAAAAATCATTGAAGGTGAAATAGAAGCTGGAGAGAAAATCGTCGAAGAAGACATTTCCAAAGAATTGAATACTAGCCGTGCACCAGTACGCGAAGCCCTTTATCTACTGCAGGTTGACGGTATTGTTGAGAGAATTCCGAGGCGGGGAACGATCGTCAAGCCATTTTCACAAAGGGAAATCATTGAATATAATGATGCTACGATCGGACTGATCCAGATGGGCATTGAATTTTCCCAAGGGAATTGGCACGCAGAAAATAAGCAATCATTACGAAAGCATTTGGAAAGCGCAACAGATGAGTGTGAAAAAGGTAATGTTATCGAGTATCAAAAAAGGGCTACACAGATATTTCGATATATTTTTTCAATCGCAAATAATAAAGCATTATCAAGATTTTTTGAAGAAGCCAGTCATATCCTCATGGTTTTTGCCCAAAGTCAATGGAATACAGAAACGATGGAAAGCTTCCATTTTAAATTAAAGATGTCCATTGAGGCCATTCTAGAAGATGATTTAGTTAAAGCAAAAAATGAAATTCATGAAGCCCTGAATCGTGGAGTGATGTAGAGTCTTTGACTCTAAAACCAAATTGTCGACAATCGACAAAAAGAATGTTATTATGTAATCGTATTCAAGCAAGAATATTATCACCAAGATCAATGGGAGAAAGGGAGAATAATATGCAAGCATTTGATTTTACAGAAAAAGTAGCAATTGTTACCGGCGGCGGCGGGGGTATCGGTCGGGCAGCGTCTATTACACTTTCAGAAAATGGTGCCAAAGTGGTTGTTGTAGACCTTTCCGAAGAGGCTGGCATGCTAACGGTAAATAAAATCAAAGAAAAAGGCGGCGAAGCGAAATTCGTTAAAGCTGATGTTACAAAGGAAGACGATATAAAAAATTATGTTCAAAAAACGATAGATTTCTATGGGAAAATCGATATTTTCTTGAATAATGCAGGTTGGGAAGGCAAAATAATGCCGCTTATCGACTATCCTGCTGAGGTTTTCGATCAATTAATGTCAATAAATGTACGCGGTGTTTTCTTGGGCATGAAACATGTATTGCCCCATATGATTGAACAAAAAAGCGGGGCGGTCGTGAATACAGCTTCTGGAGCTGGTTTACTGGCAACGCCAAACATGGTGGCGTATGGCGCTAGTAAACATGCGGTTCTAGGAATGACGAAAACAGCTGGTGTCGAAGTTGCTCCACATGGTGTCCGGGTGAATGCCGTCTGTCCAGGTGTCGTCAACACGGCTATGATGCGGTCGATTGAAAGCGGATTTGGTCAAGGAGATTCCGCGGCAGCTGAAACGGCTAGAAAACAGTTGGAAGCAACGACTCCGGATGGCAGGTATGCTGAGCCGCAGGAAATTGCAAATCTAATGATGTACTTAGTATCCGAACTTTCCAGCCACATTACGGGTCAAGAACTTGTAATCGACGGAGGGGCCATTTTAATCTAATAAGCAACGAACTTTGTTATAGGGGGACGAATACATGAGTTTACTAGGAAAGGTCATAATAATTACAGGAGCGGGCAGCGGAATTGGGAAGGAAACGGCATATAAATTAGCTGACCAGGGAGCTATCGTCGTAGCTGCAGATTATAATGATATTGCCGCTAAAGAAACGGCAGAATCTATTCAACAAAAGGGAGGCACGGCATCTTTTGTGAAAGTGGATGTAGCTAAAGCGGAAGAAGTGGAAGCGATGGTCGAAGCTGCAATTGCCAAACATGGCACCATCAATGGCATTTTCAACAACGCTGGAATTGGACTAGTAAAACCATTTTTGGAGATGGATCCAGAATCATACCACAGAGTAGTTGATGTTGATCAACACGGTGTTTATTATGGCATGTATTATGCAGCAAGGAAGATGGTCGAGCTTGGTGTAACAGGCGCAACGATTGTTAATACAGCCTCAATATATGGGACGATGGTTTCTATTGGCAGCTTTAATTACCATGCTGCAAAAGCAGCAGTCATCGCGATGACTAAATCCGGTGCAATTGAACTTGCGCAATATGGGATTCGCGTTGTCGGTGTTGCACCAGGTTTTATCGAAACGCCGATCATTGGTGAAGATCCAGAGTTCCTGGACAGTTTGGCACAACTTCATATGAGGAAAAAATTGATTCAGCCAGAAAAAGTTGCTGAAGTTGTAACGTTCTTGTTCTCTGAAAAAGCGGATGCCATTAATGGACAAGTCATTCCTGTTGATGATGGATTCTTAAGCTTTAAGGGCTAATCAATATAATCAAATACAATTTCGAGATAACTTAAAAAGGGAGTTTTGACATATGAGCAAACGATTCGATGGCAAAGTTGTAATCATTACTGGGGCAGGGTCAGGTTTAGGACAAGCAGCCGCATTGGAAATGGCTAAAGAAGGGGCAAAACTTGCATTAGTTGATTTAAACGATACATCTTTGGAATCGACAAAAAAATTAATCTTGGAAATTGCACCACAATCGGAAGTGCTCCTCGTCACTGCAGATGTATCGGATGAAGAAGCAGTAAAGAACTATGTAGACCAAACAGTCAGCAAATATGGCAGAGTCGATGGATTCTATAATAATGCGGGTATCGAAGGTAAACAGGCCCCTATGGCTGAATACGATAGCAACGTTTTCAACAAAGTAACGGACATCAATATCAATGGTGTATTCTATGGTATGAAATACATTCTGCCAATCATGAAAGAACAAGGCTCAGGGGCAGTCGTGAACGTGGCTTCTGTAGGCGGGATTCGTGCTGTGCTTAACCAAGCTGCATACGTTGCAAGTAAACATGCTGTAGCAGGCTTAACAAAGACTGCTGCCATAGAATATGGTCAATATGGTATCAGCATAAATGCCATTGCACCAGGAGTAATCTTAACAGCGATGGTAGAGGGATCATTCAGGCAAATAGGCGGAGAGAATTGGGAAGAAGCAATGGCGGATTTCGTCAGTGTGAATCCTAAGAAACGCTTCGGTAAACCTGAAGAAGTCGGCCGTTTAGTTGCCTTCCTATTATCAGGGGAATCAGAGTTCATCAACGGTGTAGTCATTCCGATTGATGGCGGACAATCTTCACAATACTAATTGAGCAAGGGAGTGACAGTAGGTCACTCCCTTTTAATCGTATCCTTTTAGTTAATGACCAAATGAGTTTAATTTGGACAAAACGAAGTCTTTCTCGGTTTTCGTTTTTTTGCATATTCAAAAATCAGTTCATATGAAACTATATACGAACTTTTAGAATATGAACACATAGAAAAACGCCATATAAAGCGATTTACAAATTTTCAAGAAACCCATCGTTACTTTTCTTTATCGTGTAGCTTATCTTCATATTCAGTTTCCAGCATACCATACAGACCATTCATTTCTTGTTCATCTGGATCTGCCCCAAACTCGTTTCTATATTTTTTCGTTTTATCATCAAGGATTTCTTCTTTTTCATTCTTCTTGTCCATACATATCACCTCCAACCAGTAGGGTGTCTCATAGTCAGATAAAATATGCACTGTGTGACTTTGTTCCTTTTAAGATTTTTGCGGTTAAGTTTAGAATTGAAGAAAATATATTAATTTCAATTACTGATAATCTCATTTGCAGAACATTTAATTGGGTATTCTAAATAGTTATTAGTCTTCCTATTTGTTAAGATATAAATATATTAACTTATAGATATCGGAGAGAGAATGTGAAGAAGAAGAAACGTAAGAAATCAAAGAAAGTTTTTACCATTTTTATCCTGGTTTTTGCATTTTTGCTCATTAAGGAGATTATGCAAACCCCCTATTCCGAAAATGTTACCACATCAGTAAATACGCTTGATTCTTTTGCGAACGTGAAAAAGTATAGTTCACTTCTGCGAGACGAGTTGGCTAAATACGGACTTGAGGAGCATACTTCGACATTGATTGCTTTGATGCAGCAGGAAAGCCGAGGACGGGGCGGTGACCCAATGCAGGCATCTGAGTCAGCGGGCCTTGATCCAAATACAATCACAGATCCAACGGAAAGCATTAAGTATGGAGTGAAACATTTTAAAAGGATCAATGAATATGGCAATGAAAAAGGCGTGGATTTTGCCACGATCCTTCAAGCATATAACATGGGAATTGGTTATATTGATTTCGTTGCGAATGAAGGGGGTAAGCATAATGAAGAGCTTGCAAAGAAGTTCTCCATGCTTCAGGTCGAAAAAAACCCCACGCTCTATGATTGCGGCGGTGACAAAGATAATTTTCGATACCCATATTGCTACGGTGACTACTCATACAGTGCGAAGGTATCCAAGAACATTGAGGATCTTGCCGACAGTATATCGGCTCAAGCTGATGGTGAGTGAGGGAGAACAAAAAGCCTACTGAATGAAGTAGGCTTTTTTTCATGTTGTCGAGTTTAAAGAATCAAAGCCAATGTCATTTGTTGTTCAGCAATGAAAGGAGGTCTTTATGTTTAAAGAGCTTCTCGGATTCTGAAATGGTTTGTGAAAGAAGAATATCAATGGAATCAAGTAAAGAGATTAGAACTTGTTTAACATAACCACTCTCAAATTGCTCTAATGGCACAGGTAACTCTTCCTCGTCTAAAATAAAATGTGCCCCACCCGGAAGCACCAAGATATCAATGATCAAATCCTCAAAGGATACCAAATTATCCGCCATATATGTATTTCTTACAATATTAAAATAGGATCCTAAATAGTTTCCGTCGTTATCTCTCCAAATGTATAAATTATAAGGACGATCTTTCCAATAATAAGCAATCGTATAACTGCCTATAGGAATGGTTAATTTTATAGGACCCGCTTTCATCGTGAACGAATCCATGATTTCATGAAAAAGCACGACATGTTTATTTTTTGCTTTTAACAGCAAACAGTTATGTTCTACAACTATGGAGTCGTAGCGGATTTTTCTTTCTATGATTTCATCGCCATGTTGTAGTGCTGTTATAAATATATTGTCCATTGTTTCTATTTCTCCCTTAAAACCATCTAGATCATTTATGATATTATACTTAAGAAAGTTTATCCTTTCTAATAGGGGCCATCGCCAGAAAAATCCGGATTTAAACTTTTAGGAAATTCAAATATCAAAACCTATTTTCACAGCTGTGAATACCGAGAAACTAGGCTTTAGTTACTTCAAAAGGAATGAATACAACTTACTAGTTAGATGTTTCTTAGGGACCTATCCTATATACGCCTGCTTTAAAGTTTTAATGTCGATTTTCTTCATTTGGAGCAGCGCTTTCATTACTCTTTCCGATTTTTCAGGGGCGGAGTCATTTACCATCTCGGTTAGATTTTCAGGGACAATTTGCCATGACACACCAAATCGATCTTTCAGCCAACCGCACACTTGCGCCTTTTCATCTCCGCCTTCGGATAGTTTTTCCCAATAATAATCCACATCTTCTTGGTCCTCGCAATTGATGATAAATGATATTGCCTCGGTGAATTTGAATTGCGGACCGCCATTTAATGCTACGAATGCTTGTCCGTCCAGTTTAAATTCCACGGTCATCACTGATCCCTCTGGCTTCCCGTGGATTTGATTTCCTGCATTTCCATAGCGAGTGATTCTTCCGATCTTAGAATTTTCGAATATGGAAGTGTAGAAATTCGCCGCCTCTTCAGCTTGTGTATCAAACCACAAGTTGGTCGTGATTTTTTGAATTTTATTTTTCATGATTTTTCTCCTTTATTGTTTTTCATGTTAGCCAGGAAAACGGTACCCTATTACTATATACCATTTATCATGACCCAAGAAAATTAAGTAAGGGTTAGTGTAACGTTTTGTGTATTCTAACCCATCATTTAACTAATCCCCTTAATCCTATGCGAGTTACAATATCCTTGCCTCACGGTGATTGAAACACACAAAAGGATATAGAAACTTCTCACCAGTGAAAAGTCCTATATCCAAATTTCGTTTCTCAGCTCTCGAAGTTAAATTGCCATTGGATCCCGAATTTATCGGTTAACTGACCGTAAATTTTACTCCAGAATGTTTCTTGGAGCTCTAGCCCAACCTTGCCGCCTTCACTTAATTTGTTAAAAATCGATTTAATTTCATCTAAATCATTACTGACATATGCCAGGCTGATATTGTTTCCTTCTACAAAAGGCATACCAGGAAAAGTATCTGAAAACATGATATTGCTTCCACTAATATTTAGCCTTGTATGCATGACTAGATCTTTCGCTTCTTCTGGAAGGGGAAATTCCGGATTAGGCGGTGTTTCCCCAAAGGTCATGATATTTGGTTGTTCCGTTCCAAAAACCTCTGCGTAGAACTCTACTGCTTGTCGACAATTCCCATTAAAATTAAGATATGCATCAACTGACATTTATCTCACTCCTATTTTCTTATTTCTTATTCATTGCTCCAAATTTATTACATGATGAATTATTACCTTACGAAAAATTCCGGTGGTTCAATTCCGAGTGTTCTGAGATAGATATACCCCTGTCCCCTATGGTGGATCTCATTTTCCAAGGCATATTGAAGTCTATCAAAGTGGCTTTGTGAGGGACCGAAAAAAGGATCCTTTTCAACCACTCCAAGCGTTTCCTCGGTCATTTCCTCCCAGAGTTTCCTTGTATCATCCCTTACTGCTTCGCATGCTGATACAAGTTCTTCTTTGGTAGAAATTCCGGCAAACGAATCTGGAAACTCCCAAACACCCAGTGCAATTCCACGCATATATGCAGTCTCAATGTTCATGATTTCTTTAACCATCTCTGCGAAAGGGCGAAGCTTCCCGGCCGGTGTATAATGAAACAATTCTTCTTCAGGGAAAGCTTCAACCACCCGCAACGTCAAGCTCCTGTTGCCTTCCAATATATTTAAGAAACCCTCTTTCGATAGAACCACCATTTCACTCTCCTTTGAGAAATACTCTGTATAGAAGTTCTGTGAAAAATCGAAAAGTCCTGCAAATTTCTGTATATAAAGATTGCATAGCTTTTTATATCTTCCGGTGTAGACTTATAATTAACACTTCCTTAAATAGAACAAAATTGATTAAAAATGATTTAAAAGGCATTGCGAAACTAATGTATCAGGATGTTTCAAAAGATACTTGGGATCAAGAGAACCTAACAAAGAGAAATTTAGATTTCACTATTGAAAGAATTCGCTATATAGATGCCTATACGAAAAGATTATGTACTACCCAAAGGGGCAGTGAACTTTTAAAGAATCATTTTGATAATTTTGTGATAAGAATAGGTGCCTATATTGGAGAATTTATAAAAAGGAATATAAATCAAGATTTTAAATGGTATGAATATGATTCTGTATATCATTTTTCTGCACTTGATGGGTGAATAGGGGCATTAAAACAGAAACGGTTCTTTCCTCCAAAAAGAGAGATAAAGTTATGGTTCCATTAACTGTGGTAGCGCAATATCTGGAAGAGAAGTCGACATATACAGATTTTTTGGAATATGTAGAAGAAACAACTAAGCAAAATTCGTAAGAGATAACAGCTTTTCTAAGCAATTGTATAGGTTTCAAAAACCTCCCTAAAAATTCAATTTTGGTAAATATTGATTAAATCTTGCATTTATAATACGATTTAATCAGCTATATATTTCCAACCAACAGGATGCTTATACATAAATGATTCAATTAAAAACAAAATCATCAGAAAGGGAGAGAAGCAAATGATTAATAAAGTCGGTCAAATTATGTTATATGTAAATAACCAAGACGAGTCATTGAAATTTTGGACGGAAAAATTCGGTTTTAGCGTAATTTCTGAAGAAGATAATGGCCAAGGGCTAAGATGGATTGAAATAGCCCCAACAAAGGAAGCAGAAACGAGTATCATCCTGCATAATAAGGAATTCATTGCTAAAATGCAGCCTGAATTAAATCTTAATACACCTTCGTTAATGTTTTACTCGGATAATCTTGATGAATTATATAAAGACTTTTCAGAGAAGAATATCAAAGTGGGAGAGCTTGTAAATATGCCATCTGGAAGAGTTTTCAATTTTGCTGATAATGAAGATAATTACTTTGCGGTCATGGAAAAGAAGTAATTCTTTTGGCTAAAGATTAAAAAAACATCAAAACAATTGTTTTGATGTTTTTTGATTAAACTGCGACACTTATGAAACTATTCAGTCAGCAGGCCTTGGCCCAGCAGGAATTCCAGAGTTTTCTACCGTCTTGATCGGCCGAACGGTAATGTCTCCATTCACGTAAATTTGACAAGATAAACGTAAATGATCTTCCATTCCTTTTTCCTCAAAGATTTTTTTTTCTTTATGTGTCACCTCCAAAAAATCACCTGCCAATATTTCAACTCTGCAAGTTGTACATTTAGCCTTCCCACCGCATCGGTGGAGAATATTTATACCGTTATCTTCCAATGCCAATACTAATTTTTTTCCCATTTCTACTTCAAACGTTCCTTGGTCAAATACTGTTACATTAGGCATCTAATACCACCTCTTATTATAGGATATCTATCAACAGGTCATTAATATATCTATTCTCTTACCTTGTCCATATGACATAAAAAAATGTGAAGTCACTACTGATTTCATAGTAAAGATGAATAATTAATTATCGTGAAGACAAACTTTAAGTACATTCATAATTATAAATTTAACAAAGCATATATAGAGCTAGGAAAAATAAGAAGGGTCTTTTAGAGGTAAATTAAGATTTATTGAAAAAAGAGAGTGAATAATAAAGGGGAGGTGCATGCCTGTGAATAATGGCAATTGTGATTTTTCACCAATGAAACAAATGTTAAAAGAGGATTTACGACAAGTAATATCAGCATTACAGGATAACTTAGAAGCAATGGGGGATGAAAATTATTGTCTTCTTGGGAATTTCGAGAAAATAAAAGATAAATTTATATACATCGATATGAAAGCAGCTACATTTTATTTGAACTGTTATTTGTCACCGTTTACGGACAAATATCCCGAGTTATCAACTTGCGTACAAAATTTGTCGAATTTGAGACATGGCGGCTTGATTGTGATTCAACGGGGAGACCCTATTGATTCATTGATTCAACCCGGTATTTCAATAGGAGCGGAGTTAACCCATTCTTTATTGGAATCAATTTTTTTCCCTGGAAATCCACTGCATGATGGTGCCGTTTTGGTTAATAAAAATCAGATTGTTTCCGCAGCAAATGTCCTTCCGCTTTCAGACAGATCAACAGGGGGAAAAAAACTTGGAACACGCCACCGCTCTGCATTAGGTTTATCTGAACGAAGTGATGCCCTGGTATTGGTAGTATCAGAAGAAACAGGAAGAGTTTCATTTGCGTTAGATGGAAATCTGTACCCGATTAATACACATGGACCTATATAAAATTTTTGAGACAATTAAGTCCAATCGTGATTATAAATACCAGGTAATTCTCACCTGGTATATTCAATTGTGTAAAAAACGTAAACGCTGGCTTCCATTTTTTATTTTTCTCGGAATTACAGGTACAAAAAAGGTCATGAATTAATTAACCCGGTGATTTTTACCGGGTTTTTGGTTGCTTTTTATATAAAAAAAGGCATATGATAAATAAGGAGTCTCAATCAGAAAAGTTATAAAACGAAAGAGGATTTTAAATGATAACCATTAAAAGTGAACGAGAAATAAATTTGATGCATGAAGCGGGCAAACTTCTTGCTGCGACGCATAGAGAAATTGCAAAAATGATAAAACCGGGCATCACGACTTGGGAAATCGAAGAATTTGTCGATAAGTACTTGGCTGAGCATGGTGCTACACCTGAACAAAAGGGCTATAACGGCTACAAATATGCAACGTGTGCGTCAGTGAATGATGTAATTTGTCACGGCTTTCCGCAAAAGAAAGCCCTAAAAGAGGGAGACATCGTAACGATTGATATGGTGGTGAACCTTAACGGCGGTTTGGCGGATTCCGCTTGGACATATGCGGTCGGTGAAGTTTCCGATGAGGCTCAGCGTTTAATGGATGTAACCAAGAATGCTTTATACAGGGGCATCGAAGTTGCACGTGCAGGAAATCGTCTCGGGGATATCGGGCATGCAATCCAGTCATATGCAGAAGGTGAGAAGTTTTCTGTAGTCCGCGATTTTACAGGTCACGGAATCGGTAAAACCATGCACGAGGACCCAACCGTCCTACATTATGGTAAGCCAGGTAAAGGTGCCCGTCTAAAAGAAGGTATGGTCATCACGATCGAGCCAATGCTGAATGCAGGAACATGGCATATGAAAATGGACCAAGACGGCTGGACGGCGAGAACGGCAGATGGAAAGCTTTCCGCGCAATATGAACATACCCTTGTCATTACAAAAGGTGAACCGATCATTTTAACGGAACAGTAAACCAAAAGAAGAAACGGCCTTATCATGGGCCGTTTCTTCTTTTTATTTTCAAACTATTTCATAATAAACCTCGACAGAATATTCAGAATCCAATCCATCCCACAATAGATCGAATCCGAAAATTAGCACTAGGCAGTTAGGCATTAAAAACTTTACTATTATGTGGCAGCACAGGATAATAAGGGGAAGGAAGAAATATTTAATGATGTGTTATATAAACAGTATATTAAGGGGGTTTTGACAGTGAAGAAAGGGGAGAAACTGTCTGCAACGGTTGAAACTGTTGGTTTGAGCCAGCGGGAATTTTTAACGATTTTCTTACTTCACTCTTTGAGGTTAAAAGCGAATTATCCAAGGGCGATTCATCAGGACCTGAAAAATACGTTCACTGGAAAAGTGCATAGCTATGACTATTTATGTAAAATATCCAATACGCTAGTCGAATCCAATCATTTATCCTTATATACGAATAAGGGAAGAAATTATTATCAAATAACGGAAAAAGGCAAAGAGCTTTACATATGGTACCAAGAAAATTTCCTGGAACGGTTTTCCGAAGTGAAAAAGGTCATTGATCGCTTCATGTTCGATTTAAGGGGATCTGGTGAAAACCCACCGGTTGTTAATGAGCTTCCTGAAGAATACAGGTCGTATTTCTCGAAAATAATATCGGTGAAGGATCTTGTCCGTTATGTAACCTTAAAAGCCGCTTTCACTAAGAAGCCCATATACATGGGGGAAATTGGCGATCTGCTTAAAAATCAGTTCGGTTGGATCGCTTCTAACGGTTATTTATACGATTTATCTCATGAAATGGAAGAGAACGGGCTACTTGTCGGCAGGTGGGAAAGTGAAAAACGAACTAAACGCTATTTACGAATCACCGACGAAGGACAGCATCATTACAAACAGATTGCGGATTCTGCCGCCTTTCAAGTCCAGGAAGTCCAAAAATACATGGCCAGTGTCATTATGTTCTTAAAAGAAAAGAGTTAAATGAATAAAAGAAATGGGCCCCTTAATTTTGCAAGGAGAATGAAGTTACATGCTTAAATTGAATCGTTCAAGGGTAAATGTTACTTAAAACACTTCTTAACAAGGGGGAATGAGTGATGGTGGAAAAACACGATGAAATGGGAAGCATATTCAGTTTCATTAAAGGCCAGGTAGATAAGCTGCCCATTTCACAATCGAAAAAGAACAAAATGCTCGACCAGCTCTTAAAGCTTAAAACGATGACAGTTGATGCAAGGGAACCGCGAATTGCTCTTGTCGGTAGGCGTGGTTCCGGAAAATCATCACTGATCAATGCGATGTTTGGTCAGGAACGGCAATATGTCAGTTCCGTTAAGTCCGGAACGGGAAAGGGAAAATGGCTATGGTACCCGAGTGATGCCGAGCCCAAAATTCGTTTGCTGGACTCCCGCGGGCTTGGTGAGAGTGAAGCTCCTACGGAACAGTTCGAAGAAGAAACACCATTGGATGAATTGATAAAAGCGGTAACAGAAGAACAGCCTGATGTGTTTCTTTTCTTGATTAAAGCAAAAGAAACGGATTCACGGATTGAAGAAGATTTACAAGAATTGAATAAGCTGCGCAAGATCGTTAAAGAGAATCACCATTATGATGTACCAGTCATATGTGTGGTCACCCAAGTGGATGAATTAGATCCGCCACATTATAAACAAACGCCTTTTGATGCCAATCCTAAGAAAAAACAGAATATTGATGAAGCCATCGCTTTGATGTCAAAAAGATTTAAAGAGAGTGAAATACCACTTTTGAACATCATTCCTACTTGTTCATATATTGATTTTGATGATAGTGGAAATATTGAATATGATATGCGTTGGAACATAGATTTGCTGTCTGATTACTTAATTGAGGCCTTACCCAGTGAAGCGAAGCTGAAGACAGCCAAAGCGATGCAGAGCCAATTCGTAAAGAAGAAATTCGCGCGGACGATAGTGGGAACGTTTACGGCAATCGCAAGTTTAATCGGTGCAGAGCCAATACCTTTTGCCGATTTTCCCATTTTGACCGGCATTCAAGGTTTGATGATTGTGGTGATTGGTTTTATCGCGGATAAAGAAATCAATACAAAAACGGCAAGTGAATTCATTGCAGCATTAGGGATCAATGTCGGAATCGGTCTCCTTGTCAGGGAAGGTGTCAGGGCTGCAGTCCGTTTCATCCCAGGAGCCGGCCTAGTCGTTTCGGGTGCGGTAGCGGGCGCAGTCACATATGGAATCGGGCAAGCAGCCATAGCTTACTTTCTCGAAAACAAAAATATTGATCAGGCTAAGGAAGCTTACAAGAACGCGAACAAAGAATATAAAAATGAAGACATCGACTCTTAATGGGCAGTTTCGAACCATAAACTACACTATGGTGATATGATAAAGTGGAGTTAGCAGTTCTGTTTCTGCTGCTGGATGGTTCAGGATTTTTGTTTACTACAGGGAGGGATGATCTTCATGTCGTTTTTTCAATCACAGAAGCAAAAAGAATATATCCAAAAATTAGAGGAAGCGATTCAGTCCTTTTCCGGCCGATCTGAGGCACTTGATGATTCTAAGGGATTTCCTTTTGAAAACATTCAGGAGTTAAAGGAATTCGGATATCCCCAATTAACGTTAGCAAAAGAGGATGGGGGGTACGGCGGTTCCTTATATGATTTTCTTCTATGCCAAGAAAAAATAGCTCAATATTGCGGCCCAACAGCCTTAGGAATAGGCTGGCATGTCGGAACCGTCCTCTCCTTAACGGAGAAGAGACCGTGGGAAAAAGATGTCATGAAAGAGTTGTTTGATGAAGTGTCTAAAGGTGCTCTAATCAATACGGCTGCATCTGAGGCTGGAACGGGGAGCCCGACGCGCGGAGGCCGACCGGAAACGATCGCTATCAAAAAGGGTAAACAATGGAATTTGAATGGCAGAAAGACTTTTACTACACTCTCTCCCATCCTTGATATTTTTCTTGTAACGGCATGGGTACCCGAGGATGAGTGTTTAGGCACTTTTTTAGTTCATCGTGATGTAACGGGTGTAAGTATAGAAGAAACTTGGGATATGATCTCCATGCAGGGGACAGGAAGTCATGATTTGGTGTTAACTGATGTCAGCCTGCCTGAAAAGTATTATGTCATGAAAAGCAATCCTGGTGAAAAAAGAAAACCTGAAGCGTGGCTATTACATATACCGGCTTGCTACTTGGGAATTGCAGTGGCTGCCAGAAATTATGCAGTCGAATTTGCGAAAACCTATTCTCCCAATAGCTTACCAGGACCAATCAGGGACCTTCCGAATGTTCAACGTACAATTGGGGAGATGGAACTGGAATTGGGGGAAGCACACCATTTCCTCTACTCTGTCGCAGAAAAATGGGTGCGGCAGCCTGAAGATCATGATGAATTATCGAAGCAATTGGGTGCTGTTAAGTTATCGGTCGTCAACAAATCGATTTCAATCGTCGATAAAGCGATGAGAGTCGTCGGGGCCAAAAGTTTACAACGAAACAATCCCCTGCAACGCTACTATAGGGATGTACGCGCAGGTCTCCATAATCCTCCGATGGATGATGCGACTATAACGATGCTCGCAAAATCCGCTCTTTATTAAGTTCGTATTCGAATATGGCACTGAAATGACTTCGTCGTTTTCAGTGTTTTTTTCTGTTCTTATTCTAACGTTATTTTGTATTTGCGTTTCAAGTTGATTTTTTTAGGAGGGGGCTAGTAGCTATTAGGTGTAGTCTTTTTTTTCGTACACATGTACGACTTCTAGAGTGTAGGGGAAATTAGAACTAAGCATTTATAAAGTAAGGGAGGAAAATCCAGGTATTCACAAACTTAAGAACAAACATCTGAACGAGTTAAATGGATACAAAAGCAAAATAAAAAGAGTCAGGAAAAATCAATGGGTAGGTGCCCTGCCACCCAAATATTGGTTAAAAGTAACCATAGGATAATTTTAAATATAATGTCCAGTATATTTGTTGGAGATATTCAAATTGCTTATTGTATGGATTATTTTCATAAGATATCCACAAATTTAAAGTTCTGTAATTAATTTTTAAATTTACTATAGACATATCAATTTCCGGAATATGTTTGGGGTATTATAGATATTTTGTAACTTCTGCACTAATCCTGCATAATTTTGTAATGATAATGTAAAATAAGGTGTCACTTAAGGATGATAAAATTATAAAAAAGAGATTTTATCGGGGGAATATAGTAAATGAAAAAAATTATAGCTTCAGTTGTAGTGACTGGATTGTTACTTTCAAATCCTTTGGTTAGTAATGCTGCATTAGGAGATCGTACGTTAAAAAGTGGAATGACTCATACAGAAGTAAAACAATTACAAGGGGTTTTAAAGAATAAAGGGTACTTCACTAATAAAAACACTACTACATATTTTGGAACAATCACTAAAAGTTCGGTAGTGAAATTTCAAAAAAGTAAGGGCTTGAAAGCTGACGGTATTGTAGGTCCGAATACATATAAGGCTTTGGGGGTTAGGAAAAACACTGCTCAAAAGTCAAACGGTAATTCATCTACTAATCTGGTAAATAACGCTAAAAAATATTTGGGTGTATCCTATGTATGGGGAGGGAGTACACCAAAAGGTTTTGATTGCAGCGGATTTTTAAAATATGTTTTCGAAAAAAGTACTGATGTGAATTTGCCTAGAACTGTTGCGGAAATATATAAGAAGGGGAATAAGGTTTCTTCGCCAAAAGTTGGGGATCTTGTTTTTTTTGAAACCTATAAAACTGGCGCCTCTCATGCGGGCATTTATATTGGAGGGAACCAATTCATTCATAGTTCCTCCTCAAAAGGTGTAAGTATTACTTCGATGAATAATAGCTATTGGTCAGAAAGATATTTAGGTGCAAAATCATATAATTGATAGAGTGACTTTTAACTTTTAAGACATTAAATCCAGTTCTTTTTCAAAGGACTGGCTTTTTTTCATTAATCTACAAATAGGTTATTATATCGAGAAAGTCCTATGATGATGATAACCACCAACCCATGCAACTAAAATAACTCCTATTAATAGAAAGTCTCTGAATCGGTGCTTGGCTTTTTTATGTCTAGTGGGCATTGCATTAAAGCGATTAAAGGTAGAGTAGAGAAATTACCTGGAGTTAACGCTGTGAAAGCAAACTTGGATTGAGGGACCGTTGAAGTGGAATTTAAACCAGATATGTACAATAACATTTAATAAAGAACGTGCGAATTGAAGCACGATTTCTTTTAGAACAACATATACTTTACCAGGGTATGGTTTATCATAACCGTGGTCGTTAATTCTTTCCTAACATCCTTTGGAAAAATGAAAATACAATTGAATTAAACTACAAATCTGGGAAAAACAAAGATAGAACGTTAAGTTGTGATACGAAAGGGGTTACTCCAGTTCCTTATCTGGGTGCTTAAGCCATGTTGTTATTTTGGATGATAAGGGTGAGAAATTTGTTCATGTGCACCCTACATCAGAAGAAAAGACTCTATTTGAAACAAAATTTGATAAACCAGGCATATACAAAGTGTGGGGAGAATTTAAATTTCATGATAAAGTCAATAGCTATCCATTTGTTATAGAGGTCAAAAAAAAGAAAAAAGGGGAATTTATATGAGCTTAGATGGGGTTAGCAAACATCTATTAATTTGCAACGGGAAAACATGCACGAAAAATGGAGCAGAAGAAGTAACAGAGACTATTAGGGCGGAATTGAAAAACCTAGAACTACAAAAGGAGATTCACACAACAAAAACATTATGCAACGGCCAATGCAAGCATGGGCCGATCGCTGTTCTATATCCACAAGGAACCTGGTATAAAGAAATGAATAAAACAAAAAGTAAAGAACTTATTCGTCAATTGAAAGAAAATGACAATGTTCATCTAGGCTCTGAACTTTATTACCATGATGGGAAAACATTCAAGAACCATGAGAGTGGATGAACTGTAACATCTTACTTCTATATCTAAAAAGGGTTTCTATACAGGGTCTTTCTGGAAGAAAAAAATTGCGATATTCAATGGACTGATCATTTTTACCAATCAGTCCATATTTCCAAAATAGGGTTTACTTCTCCCCATTAATACTAATTGAAAATTGTTCTCTTAGAAAAAATTGAAGTTTTGAAAGGGCATTAACGTCTATGTCGAAAATTCAATAAGGGGGAACAATACCTCAAATTCTTACCTGGATGGCGGAAGAGAAACTTTTAATCCCTCATGTTAATTACACTAGCTTATCATTCTCTATCTTGTTATGATTGATATACCTGTCTAAATCTTCGAAAAATATCGAAAGTTCGGTGTAAAAATGAATCTTATGACAAAAGATTTACTGATTAACTTTTTAATTATCCTTTTTCCGATCTTTTTATTGCAAATGAGCTATCTAGTGAAGTACGTATACCGTTTAGATGCATTAAAAAGATCCTTCCTATCGATTTTCCCTATTCTTTCACTTGTTCTATGCATGTTATTTCCCGTTGTTATAGAAGAGGATTTTGTTTGGGACCTTAGATGGATCCCTTTTCTATTAGGCGGTTTATATGGAGGCTACCGGTTAGGAATCATATTGATAGTCATCACTCTTGTTATCCGCTATTTATCAGGGGGTGATAATGGATTTTATATATCATGCATCACATTTCCACTAATGGGAATTTCCCTGTTTTTTATATCTAAGTACTACCTAAAAATGTCTGTCAGTAAAAAAATCCTTATTGGTATATCATTAATATTCATTGTCCATATTCTCACGCAGTTTATTTCAACAGTCGTATTTGAACTTACTATCGGCATAAGTCTATGGAAACAATACTTCACGATCCAAGTCATTGGAATCGTTGTTGTAATCTTACTATGGGAGGTCATCCTCACTAATTTTCAGGTTCTCGAAAAATTAGTGAAAGCGGAAAAATTGCAGATCGTTAGTCATCTTGCTGCAAGCATATCTCATGAAGTCAGAAATCCCCTTACAGTTACCAGGGGATATATTCAAATGTTAAGCGAAGACGTGTCTTCCCATACAAAGGTCAAATATGCAAATATTGCACTGAAGGAATTGGATCGGGCCACGGATGTCATTAATGATTATTTGACGTTTGCTGCCATAAGCCCTGAAAACACGGAGAGATTAAGGGTATCCGAAGAAATTCAGCATGTCGTGAACAGCATAAAACCCTTGGCTAGCAATAATGGAACAGAATTGAAATTATCCTTATTCGAAGATGGAGCTTATTATATCATGGGGGAAAGGAAGAAATTCCAGCAGTGCTTGTTCAATATCTTAAAGAATGGGATAGAATCGATGGACCATGCTGGCGAAATTTACATAGATTTACTTCGTGCTGCCTCCACCATCCAAATTAAGATCCAAGATCAGGGAATTGGAATGACACAGGAACAGATATACCGTTTAGGTGAGCCTTACTTCACGACAAAAAATAAAGGGACGGGATTAGGCATGATGGTTTCATATAGCGTTATCAAAAGCATGGAAGGAACGGTACATGTGTCAAGTGTACAAGGGAAAGGGACATGTTTCTCTATTAACCTGCCCATACATAAATACGAGCCTATTTAGTTTAGTGTAAATTGACGGTTTTACACTCATAGATTACAATTTAAGTAAACTACCAATATTATGAAATGATTCAATGACGCATTTGATACCTAAGGGAGATGATTGTATGAAATCGCTTACAGATGGACAAATCATTTGGGAACCGACAAAGGAACAAATCGAGCAAACGGTATTGACTCAATATGTGAAATGGTTAAAAGAAAAGAAAGGTATAACATTTCATGATTATCATGAATTATGGAAATGGTCGGTAGATGAACTGGAGGAATTTTGGGCTTCAATTTGGGATTATTGTGATGTAAAAGCAGCCAGGAAATATGACAGGGTTTTAGCGGAGCAATCAATGCCAGGTGCGAAATGGTTCGAGGGGGCAAGGCTTAATTATGCTGAAAATGCATTATGGAATGAGCAAGAAGAGAAAACTGCGATTTTTTTTCGTTCCGAACACATCAGGCAGCAGGAAGTCAGCTGGAAAGAGCTGAAAGAAAAAGTAGCTTCTGTCGCCCATTCATTAAGGAAACTTGGTGTGAAATCCGGTGACCGTGTTGTTGCCTATATGCCAAACATACCTGAAGCTGTCATAGCTTTCCTGGCAACAGCAAGCATAGGTGCCATTTGGTCCAGTTGTTCACCTGACTTTGGGGCAAGAAGCGTCATAGATCGTTTCAAACAGATTGAACCAGTTGTATTACTGGCGGTTGATGGATATCAGTACAATGGAAATGTATATGATAAAACATCAGTCGTCTCCCAGCTTAAACAGGAATTGGTCACTGTAAAGCATACCGTGCTGGTTCCTTACATAGAAAAAAAGATTTTGGATATGAATCTGGCAGATACGGTTCCTTGGGATGACCTTTTAAAAGAAAAGGCAGAATTATCTTTTGAAAATGTTCCGTTCGATCATCCGCTTTGGATTCTCTATTCATCCGGTACAACCGGAATGCCAAAACCAATTGTACAAGGGCATGGCGGTATATTATTGGAGCATTTAAAATCAACAAGAATCCATCAAGGCATGACTTCCGAGGATACTGTATTCTGGTTTACGACTACAGGCTGGATGATGTGGAATCTCCTTATGGGCGGTTTGCTTAATGAAGGGACCATCGTCCTTTATGACGGCAGTCCTTCTTTTCCGAATATGGATGCCCTTTGGGAATTGGCTGAAGATACAGGCATGACCTTCTTTGGAACAAGTGCACCATTCCTTACGAATTCCATGAAGTTAGGAAACAAGCCAATGGGAAAATATGATTTATCAAAATTGAAGGCTCTTTTTTCAACTGGGGCTCCATTGTCTGGCGACGGTTATAAATGGGTGTATGAGAATGTCAAGAAGGATATCTGGCTCAGTTCATCCAGTGGCGGAACCGATGTTTGTGCCGGGTTTGTAGGTGGCGTTCCAACATTGCCCGTAAGAATCGGAGAGATACAAGGAAGGGCATTGGGTGTTTGTGCAGAAGCTTTTGATGAGCATGGTCAAACATTGATTAATGTAGTCGGTGAATTGGTCATTACCAAACCGATGCCATCCATGCCGCTATACTTCTGGAATGATCATGATGGGACAAGATACTACGAGAGTTATTTCGATACGTATCCTGGCATATGGAAACATGGTGATTGGATAAAGATTGACGACAAGGGCAGCTGTATCATTTATGGTCGTTCCGACTCGACGATCAACCGTTCTGGTGTACGGATGGGAACTAGCGATATCTACCGGGTCGTCGAAGCGATCGACGAGGTGATGGAAAGCCTTGTCATTGATAGGGAAGTGCTTGGCCGCGGTTCCTCACTGCTGCTGTTTCTTGTCCTTAAGCCCGGTAATAGCCTGGATACAGCATTGACGGCAAAAATCAAGGAACAAATCAGAGGGCAAGTGTCCCCTCGCTTTATCCCTGACCAAATCCATGTCGTTGAACAAATTCCTAAAACGTTGAACGGAAAGAAAATGGAAGTCCCGATACGTAAAGTGTTATTAGGTTTCGAGTTTGATAAAGTAGTCAATGCAGACTCCATGGGAAATCCAGAATCGCTACAGTTCTTTAAAGAATTAGCTCTCGAGTTGAATGAGAAAAAAATATTCTAGCAATCAGGCGGAGCAAAATGCTCCGTCTTTTTTTAGACTGTTTAGTTTAGATTGTTATTTTTTTCACCTACTAACTGAACATTGATATAATCCGTTTTATAGGAGGCGTTTAGTGATGTGGGAAAATGTATACGAAGGTTTCAGCGAACTGCTAAGTCACAGCAAATGGCTTTATTTGAGGCCATAAAACAAGCTTTGTTTCCAGAGAATCTGATAGAATTGAAAAATTGTTCAGATCTATACGTGAAGCTCGATTGCTTCAAGTATAGGTTGCGTTCATTTTGGAAGTACACTGTAAAACGCAATGGGAGATTTCGTACAAGGCAACGCTATTTATGTAAGGACTGCAATAAATCCTTCAATAATATGCTAATACTACATTTTCAGTCTCTAAATATCCAGAAAAATGGGTCAAAAATATTGAGTTTATGATTGAGGGTGTTACTTTACGCAAGATAGCTAAAAATACATATCTCCACTGCATTCTATTGGAGACATAAAATCTTGAAAGCAATCTTCAAACAATTCGAAGGTATTGTCGAGAGTGATTAAACATTTTTTCGTGAGTCTTTAAAAGGCCGCCGCATGATCAATCATAGAAAAATGAAAAAAAGAAGAGAAAAGGATAAAAAAAGAGGAATTTCTAATCTAAAGATTGCCGTAGTAGTAGCTCAAGACCGCAATGGAAATATGGTTGCACGTAAAGCCTGTACTGGGCGGGTTAAAGCTGAAGAAATTGAAGCAGTTATAGGTGATTTTATTCACCCACCTGCTTTGTATGCACTGGTACCGCAACAAACTATAAAAAATTTGCTTAGGTAAAAGGCTTGCTGCACGAGACGATTAATGAACGTGAGAAGCAACGTGTAAAAAAAGCTTTATTTCATATACAGCACGTTAATAACTTTCACAACAGACTAGAGGGTTGGATGGAGCGTTTTTAAGGAGTCGGAACATATTATCTTAATTACCTTTACTGGTTTTCGCTGTCTAGAAATAGGGGAAAATATGGCAAATGATAAACGAGTTGAACAAATGCTTATTTCAGCTTGTCCTAAATCTAAATATTATACTGTTGAGACGTTCAGAAGTTAACCAGCTTTGGGGGTTCGGTGCACTAAAAAACGCTCAGAGTATTTTTCCTCTAAGCGTGATAATACAAGTGATCCGGTTACTCCATTAAAGCCCTCATTTTTTGAAAAGCTAATATTTAAAAATAAGCATTGTAGACTTTACCAATAATACCTTTTAATTGATGAACACCTAGATCGGTATTTATCATAATGACTATTCCCGTTTCTAAATAAGGATAAGCTACCATCATACATTGAAAACCAACGCCCCAACCAAGAGATGAAATCTCAATTCCCTTTTCGTTTTTATCTAGGAAAATTCCTAGCCCAGTCCACTCTTTACAACCTTGGGAATTTATAACTTCAATTGCTTTACTTACTGAAAGCTTAAGCTTACTTTCACCATTTAAAGAATTCATTAATTCAATGACCAAAAGAGCTAAATCTGTAGGCGTTGTCCATAACCC
Source organism: Peribacillus frigoritolerans (assembly GCF_040250305.1). NCBI lineage: Bacteria > Bacillati > Bacillota > Bacilli > Caryophanales > Bacillaceae > Peribacillus > Peribacillus frigoritolerans. Next base: position 2,692,261 of record NZ_CP158190.1, read on the forward strand.
AGAAGCTGCTGGATATGGATATATTGGATATTTTCCATTTACTAATTCTCCACTTTTGTTATGACCGCAAGAGAAATATTTTTTGGTTGCTTCTGATGTTGGAAATTCAAATGTGCTATTTTCCATATTTAATGGTTGAAAAATATGTTCAATCATTACTTCCTTAAAAAGTTTTCCAGTAACGTCTTCTATCAAAAGCTGTATAATGCAAAAACCTGCGTCTGAATATTGAAAGGTGCTCCCAGGCTCATACTTAATTTCAATAGGAGCTTTACAATAGGGTGTTCTTCCTTCTAAAAGCTCGACCATTGTGGGGTTACCTAACCTCGAATCGAATTCAATAAAACTTCCTTCGGGGTCAATAACACCAGATTGGTGACTAAGTAAATTTCTTAATGTAACTTTTTTATTTTTATTTAGTTCATTATGAGGAACCTTCCACGATGAAAGTTTTTCATTTACATTCTCATCTAAATCAAGAATACTTTGTTCCGTCAATTTCATCACTAGAATTGAGGTTAAAAATTTACTGATTGAACAAGCATTAAATATAGAATTACTTTCCACTCTTTTATCTGTTTCTGCTTCAAGAAAACCATAGCATTCTGTACTTCTTATGTAACCACCATCAATTTCTGCAATGCTTAATCCAGAAACATTATAATCTTCCATGAGCTTTTGAATGTTGATATTTTGTGTTTTCATACTAACAACCCCCAAATTAACTCCTATGTACAAACGTTTAAAATAAAACTCATTTAAACTGCCCGTTTGTTGAATAAGAACCACTTATATTTTACCATAAAATTCAAGTGGTTAGTTTTTATCCTGAGAGCAACAATCTTTTAGAAAACAGCCTTTTTTATATAATTCTCTTGAATAATCTTGGTGATAATTCTAAAAGCGAGCAACTTGTCCATTTCTGGATATTGGTCTGGATTTTCGAACGTGATGCCAATCGGTCTCCCGTTATAATGGCCATCTATGACATGAAAGGCAACTCCTATGTTTGTGTAGGTAACTCTCGTATACAAGCAAGAAAATTGCTAACTGATAAAGCAATAAATGGTTGCCCCTTTTCCCGTTCTATCATTGGATCGGCCCACCATCTTAAAAAGAATATGTATTTCTGGAAATATTTTCTTGACATTTTTAAAACAGCTGAATAGAATAAAATACATGGTCAGTAAGTACTGACAGTCCATTCAGAGGAAGTGAGAGCATGAGCAGCAGTAATAAGCTAAGTACCGATGATAAGCTGCTGTTAGCGGCAATCGATCTAATCGCAGAGAAGGGGTACAATGGTGTTACTACTCAGGAAATTGCTGGTGCCGCAGGTTTGAGTGAAAAAACACTGTTTCGTCGGTTTGGAAGCAAGCTAAATCTTCTAGAAACAGCATTTGATCGATATCATTATGCCGAAGAGATGACAAGACTTTTTAATGAAGAGCAAATCGTGTGGGATTTACATTCAGACTTACAACTGATCAGTCGAACGTATCATGAAATCATGAATCGTAACCGGAAAATGATTATGATAAGTATCAAGGAGGAAGGCAATTTACCTGGGTTTCGAGAAAAAACACAAAAGCACCCTCGACAGTTACTGGAAATTTTGACAAACTATTTTAACACGATGTATGAAAAAGGAAAGCTTATCCACACAGACCCAGAGCTTCAGGCGTTGTCGTTCATGATGATGAATTTTGGTGCCTTTATGAACAATCTGGATGGTGATGGAAACTATCCAACCGTGTCCCTGGAGGCATTTATAATGGGGAGTGTACAAACATTTACTAGGGCTTTAACTCCCTAGTTTTTCATTGAAAAAATGACAGTCAGCACTGACGTACTTTGAGAATAAAAGGAAATGGCGATTATTAATTAATTGAAAAAAATATGTTAAATGACAGGAGATTATGAATATGAAATCAAGTAATACAATAGTATGGATTAATGTATTTACAGCTAAACCAGGCAAACTAGATGAATTGGTTGCTATCCAAGCTGAAGAACTACTCAATTTTAAGAAGGGATCACAAGGTGTTCCTGGTTGGATCAGTAGCCGTTGGCATCGTTCTGTGGATAATAATAAGGCAATTATGGTAACTACCTTTGAGAGTATTGATTTTCATGAAAATTGGTTAGAAAAAAGTGAATTTAGAGAACATCTTAACAAAATAAACCATCTCATTGAAGATACAGAAGGTGGGTACTACACGTTAGTGGAAGAGATTGAAAATATGTAAATCCATCAAATCATGAGGTTATATTCTTAAACAAATAATTTGCCAGTCAGTTATTACGAGGGGGAGAAAACATTGGAAAAATTAAAGATGGGAATTATCTTAGGAAGCACACGAATAGGACGCGTAAGTCCACAAGTGGGAAATTGGGTTAAAGAAATAGCTGATGAACGAGAAGATGCAAATTATGAAATCGTCGATATCGCAGATTTTAACTTGCCATTTGTTGGAGAAGGCACTGGTAAAGAACGTGGATTATTAGCTTGGTCAGAAAAACTTTCTAGCTTGGATGGTTTTGTGTTTATCGTACAAGAATACAATCACAGTATTACAGGGGCATTAAAAAACGCACTTGATTCCGCACGTGATGAATGGAACAACAAAGCTGCGGGCATCGTGAGCTATGGTTCAACTGGCGGAGCCCGAGCAGCCGAACATTTGCGCGGCATCTTAGGGGAATTACTAGTTGCGGACGTTCGGGTAAATCCAACATTATCGCTTTTTACAGACTTTGAAAACTTCAAAACGTTTAAACCAGCTGATTTACACCGTGGTAATGTCCATGCAATGTTAGATCAAACGATTGCATGGAGCGGTGCCTTAAAAAGATTACGATAAGCTTGATAGTTTACTAGCTATGTCCTTCCCCTCCAACTTTTTAACAATATTCATGTTAGCAAGCACTAACACCTAAGCAAATGGTGCATAAAGAGCATATTCCTTAGACAGGCTGCATTCACATTCAAACCATCCTTTCACTTCAGTGATAAGTGATATGAATAGTATAGTTTAAAAAAACGAGACAAAACGAGACAACAATCTCATTTTGTCTCGTTTTGTTTCGGCTGAAAATAGATACATTCCCAATTTTACCGCCCCACATTTTGGCACGGCAATTGCAATATATAAAATTGACTCATTATTAATGATTGGGGGCTGAAAAATGGAAACGGTACAATCGAATGAAATAAAGTTATCTCAGGACAAGGCTTATTGGATGTACAAAAAAATGCTGGAGATCAGAAAATTCGAAGACCAGGTTCATGAATCTTTTGCAAAGGGGATTTTACCAGGGTTTGTCCATTTGTATGCAGGGGAAGAAGCGGTTGCTGTCGGAGTATGTGCTCACCTATCCGAAAAGGACAGCATCACAAGCACCCACAGGGGGCATGGCCATTGTATTGCAAAAGAATGCGACCTTAACGGGATGATGGCTGAAATCTATGGGAAGGTGACAGGGCTTTGCAAAGGGAAAGGCGGTTCCATGCATATTGCCGATTTGGATAAAGGGATGTTAGGTGCGAACGGAATAGTCGGTGGTGGCTTTCCGCTCGCATGTGGGGCAGCATTAACTGCCAAATATAAAAAGACCGATCATGTTAGTGTTTGTTTTTTTGGTGATGGTGCCAACAATCATGGAACATTCCATGAAGGGGTAAATCTGGCGGCAATCTGGAAGCTGCCCGTTATATTCATCGCTGAAAATAATGGGTATGGGGAAGCCACGCCTTTCAACTATGCTTCAAGCTGTAAAACGATAGCCGATCGGGCGATAAGCTACAATATCCCGGGTGTCCGGGTTGATGGGAAAGATGTATTGGCTGTGTATAAGGCTGCTGAAGAAGCCGTTCAGAGGGCTCGCAGGGGAGAAGGCCCATCATTGATCGAATGCGTTACTTATCGTAATTATGGCCACTTCGAGGGAGATGCACAGAAGTACAAAAAAGAACAAGACAAAAAGGAGCATAAACAAGAGAAAGATGCGATTGCCCTATTTAGGAATTACTTGCTGAATCAGAATCTGCTGGCGGAAAAAGAACTGATTTCTCTTGAGAATGCCGTTGAGGAATCTATTAAACAAGCAGTCAAGTTCAGTGAAGATAGCTCGTATCCAGAGGCATCCGATTTATTAAACGATGTTTATGTATCCTATTAAACTATAAAAGGAGGAATTGAGATGAGTAGAAAAATCAGTATGTCACAAGCAATAAATGAAGCAATGGCCATGGCAATGAGAAAAGACGAAAATGTCATCCTTATGGGAGAAGATGTAGCCGGCGGTGCAGAAGTCGATCATTTGCAGGATGACGAAGCATGGGGTGGTGTTTTAGGTGTCACAAAAGGATTGGTTCAAGAGTTTGGCCGGGATAGAATCCTCGATACACCCATTGCGGAAGCAGGATATATGGGAGCGGCCATGGCAGCCGCTTCGACAGGCTTACGACCGATTGCCGAGTTAATGTTCAACGATTTCATTGGCAGCTGTTTGGATGAAGTATTGAATCAAGGTGCGAAGTTCCGCTATATGTTTGGCGGAAAAGCACAGGTTCCCGTGACGATCCGTACGATGCATGGTGCAGGGTTCAGGGCTGCAGCTCAGCATTCACAAAGCCTCTATGCTTTGTTCACCAGCATTCCTGGATTGAAGGTCGTCGTTCCCTCATCCCCCTATGACGCAAAAGGGCTCTTACTTTCAGCCATTGAAGATAATGACCCTGTCATCTTTTTTGAAGATAAAACGCTATACAACATGGTAGGGGAGGTTCCGGAAGGCTACTATACAATCCCAATCGGCAAAGCTGAAATTAAAAGGAAAGGCTCGGATTTGACGGTCGTTGCCATCGGTAAACAAGTTCACACCGCGATGGAGGCTGCTGAAAAACTCACAGCTAAAGGCATTGAAGTTGAGATTGTCGACCCGCGGAGCTTGTCACCACTGGATGAAGAATCGATACTCTCCTCTGTGGCAAAAACAAATCGTTTGATTGTGATCGATGAAGCGAACCCAAGATGCAGCGTCGCTACGGATATTGCCGCACTGGTGGCGGATAAAGGATTTGACACGCTCGATGCACCAATTAAGAGGATTACGGCACCACATACACCTGTTCCTTTTTCTCCACCGCTAGAAGATATTTACCTTCCAACATCGGAAAAAGTGATACAAGTCGTTTCAGAATTATTGGGGGAACCTTCCATTCTTGGGGTGTAATTAAATCAATATGATGCATGCTCCAGCTTTTTCGCATAGAACTGCAAAAGTTGGAGCAACAAAACCAAAGAGACACAGAAACCAATCTGAAGGGAGAAATAAGATATGGCTGTCGAAGTGGTAATGCCGAAATTGGGCATGGCAATGAAAGAAGGCACTGTTTCGTTATGGAGTAAGGCTGTTGGGGACCCAGTCGAAAAAGGTGAAGCAATTGCCAGCATCAATTCAGAGAAAATAGAAATGGAAATTGAATCTCCAGCTGAAGGTACGATTCTGAATATAGCTGTTCAAGAAGGACAAGGAGTACCTCCAGGAACCGTTATCTGTCATATCGGCAATCCGAATGAAAAAATAAAGATCGATGAACCTGTTGCAAAAGAAACACAGTCGAAAATTGCTGTACAAGAAAAGCCGAAAACAAAAGACTCACCCATTTTGCCAATGGGAGATCGATTGATGATCACCCCGGTTGCGCGAAAAATGGCACAGGCAGCGAATCTTGACATCGAGAAGATACAAGGTACGGGGCCAGGCGGAAGAATCACAAAAGAAGATGTACAGAAAGTAATTGAGAAAAGGGATTCCATGCCGGTAAATACAGAAAAAAGCATAGTTTCCCCACCCCAACCTGCTTTAGATAGTCCGCAGCAGATTCCTGTTACGGGCATGAGGAACATCATCGCTAAACGTATGAAGGAGAGCTTGCAAAGCAGTGCCCAATTAACTATAACGATGAAAGTGGATGTCACTGATCTAGTCATTTTGCAAAAACAGGCTGCTGAAGCACTGCAAAAACATGAATCAACTAAATTGACTATAACGGACTTTATTGCCAAGGCTGTCGTGATTTCACTTAAAGAGCATCCTAAAATGAATAGTGCTTATATTGAAGATAACATCATTTTGTATGAGCATATCCATCTTGGATTAGCGGTGGCCTTGGAGAATGGACTCGTTGTTCCCGTCATAAGAAATGCCGAAAATTATACCTTAAGGCAGTTATCGAATAAGGGGAAGGAATTGGCCCGATGTGCACGTGACTCTCAATTGCCTATTGAAGACATGCAAGGGTCCACTTTTACAATCAGTAACCTCGGGGCATTTGGAGTTGAGCACTTTACACCGATTCTCAATACACCGGAAACGGGGATACTCGGAATTGGATCTGCTTACGATACCCCGCTTTATATTGGCGAAGAACTGGAGAGGAGAACGATCCTGCCACTCAGTTTAACTTTTGATCACCGTGTACTCGACGGGGCACCCGCTGCTGCCTTTTTACAAACACTAAAACGGTATTTAGAAGAGCCGATCACCGTGATTTTATAGAATAGGAGGGAAAGGTCTTGAATCGTATAGCTATTATAGGCGGAGGTCCTGCAGGGTATGTAGCGGCAATCACTGCTGCCCAGCAGGATAAGGAGGTCATATTGGTAGTCGATGGGCCAATGGGGGGCACCTGTTTAAATGAAGGCTGCATGCCAACGAAGTCATTATTGAAAAGTGCCGATACGTATGACTTGGTGAAAAATGCCGGGCAAATGGGAATTCGCCTTCCCCCCAATTCGATAGAAGTCGATTGGGATACCGTACAGGAACGAAAGAGAGATGTCATATCTAAGCTAGTGAACGGCATTAGATATTTAATGAGTAAGAATAAAATAAAGGTCATTCAGGGAAGGGCTTCCATCCTTTCAAGCAATCTACTGCGGATCGAGAACGGAAATAAAAATGAAGTAATTGAAGCAAGTAAGATTATCATTTCAACGGGGTCAGAACCGATTCCACTACCTTATGCGCCGTTTGATGGTGAATGGATCATCCACAGTGGCCATGCCATGTCACTTCCTGCCATTCCCGATTCGCTGCTAATTGTCGGAGGCGGCGTCATCGGATGTGAATTTGCCAGTATTTATAGCAGGCTGGGCACCAAGGTCACCGTTATCGAAATGGGGGAAAAGCTGCTTCCAGGGGAAGATGATGATATCACAAGCATTCTCCATGACGAATTGAAAAACCAAGGCGTTACAGTCCATACCTCCACATCAGTCAAAAACATCAATACAACCAGTAAGACGGTATATTTAGAGAATAGCGAAGGCAAATTGGAAGAAATGATTGCTGATTACGTACTCGTATCAATAGGAAGAAAACCAAGAGTGAACGGAATAGGCTTAGAGGGAAACGATATTGATTTTTCCCGACTTGGCATTTCGGTGGATGATCGAATGCAAACAAGCAATCCATCGATTTATGCCTGCGGTGATGTGATAGGAGGCATACAACTTGCCCATGTTGCTTTTCATGAAGGGCGAGTGGCAGCTCTGAATGCCTGCGGTCAATTTGCACAAGTGAATTACCGGGCAATACCTCGCTGCATTTATACCTCCCCGGAGATTGCCAGTGTAGGCTTGACCGAAAAAGAAGCGCGTAGAAAATATGGAGAGATTAAAGTTGGTGAATTCGCTTTTTCGGCAAACGGGAAAGCTGTCCTTTCCAATAAACCGGTAGGAAAGGTCAAAGTCCTAGTGAACCCACAATATAATGAAATTCTAGGTTTTTCCATTGTTGGTCAGCACGCAACAGAATTGATTGGTCAAGGAACGGTCATGCTGCATGCAGAAATAACGGCAGATATGATGGAAGATTTAGTAGCGGCACATCCAACCTTGTCGGAATCCATACATGAAGCTCTTTTAAATGTTGTAGGTCAAGCTGTGCATTGCTAAAGCTGAAGGGGGAATTTGTATGGCTAGCGGTCAACGGACGGCGGTAGTCACTGGTGCAGGTCGTGGTATCGGACGTGCCATTGCATTAAGATTAGCTCAAGATGGATTGAATGTGGTCATTAATGACGTCAATCTGGATACGGCTGAATCGGTCGTGATTGAGATTAGGGAACTTGGACGTGAAAGCTTTGCCGTTAAAGCGGATGTAAGCAATAGACGGGAAGTATTCGAGATGGTGAAGCAAGTTGTGGAACGTTTTGGACAACTGGATGTTATGGTTTCAAATGCAGGAATTGCACAAATAAAGCCTCTGTTGGAAGTAACTCAAGAGGATCTGGAACAGATTTTCAATATAAATGTAAATGGTGTCCTCTTTTGTCTGCAAGCCGCGGCTGAACAAATGAAAAAGCAAGAAGGCGGGAAAATCATAAGTGCTGCCAGCATCGCCAGTTATAAAGGTTTTAGCTTACTAGGTACATACTCGGCCACGAAATTTGCCGTAAGAGGAATTACACAAGCGGCAGCACAGGAATTGGCCCAGTTTGGCATTACGGTGAATGCATATTGTCCAGGAATTGTCGGGACGCAAATGTGGGATTTAATCGATGAAAAAATGGGTCAATATATGAATCTTGCTAAAGGGGAAACATTTAAAAAGTTTACAGATTCCATAACCTTAGGACGCTCCGAAACCCCAGAAGATGTGGCGAAATTCGTCTCTTACCTCGCTTCACCGGATTCGGATTATATGACAGGGCAATCCATCATGATTGATGGAGGAGTTATTTTCTCATAAACTATATTTTTCAATGGAGAAGCATCATGTGAATGATCACATGATGCTTTTTTTTGCAAACTTAATCTATATATTGTAAGCGAATACATAATCTACTATAATTAAAAAGACCTCGATTAACATCCTAATTAATACTCCTTGGTATTTTTCCTCTAGATTGACTGGTCAAATGAAGGTATAAACCAAATGATTAGAGGAGGATTATATGCTATCCACTAGTTGTTATCTACGTACATGGGAACGCTTTGTCAGTGAAGGTGTTCTCGATTCAAATCGTCTGAACAAGCGAATAATGGAATCCTGGCATCGCTGCAAAAAAGATCAAGTCAATCCATACCTTAATAAAGGCAACCACATTTTGACGAATGAATTATTGGACATTCAAAGAGAAAGAAACTCCTTTCTATTAGAAGTGGCATCACCCCAATTATCCAGGATGAATCAATCGATAAAAGAATCGGGAATGATGGCCTTATTGGTCGATCCGGATGGATATGTCCTTTCACTTTCCGGAAACGAGAAAATCCTCGATGAGGCAGGCAAAATAAATTTTGTGGAAGGTGTATGCTGGACGGAGGGTGAGGTCGGAACGAACGCAATTGGAACAGCGTTGAAAACGGGTGAAGCCGTAATGATCCAAGGTACCGAGCACTATTCAATTGCCTCACACAAATGGAGTTGCTCTGCGATGCCCATTTTAAATGAAGACGGTAAGATATTGGGAGTTTTGGATATATCATGTCCAGTAGAATATTTCCATCCATCCATGCTGGGTATGGTAGCCAATCTGGCGTATACGATCGAACAGGAAATGGGGGTGCGTTCCTATAAAAAGGAGCTGGCACTGACCCAGCACTCGATAGAACTTGCAGAGACCTATCCAGATCTGCCTTTTATCGTCTGTAATCATAAAGAAATGATAATCTCCGCCAGTAAACAGGTTCGCAAAAAAATTCCTCAATCCATTGGTATGGCATTGGCCGATCTGTTAAATCATGGTTATCGAATAATAAAGGAAAATCCGCTTCTATCCAAAGAGGATAATAGGATTTCCGGTAAGTGTTTATTCTTATCAGAGAATTATGGTCATGAAACCAATAGGCTTTTTCCTGCTTCAATGCCTTCAGAAAGGTTTGCCTTCAAAGGAGAAAGAGGGATTAGCGAGTCCTTTAGTAACACATTACATAAAGTGAAGCTCGTTGCACCAACAGAAGCAAATGTGTATATATCCGGTGAAACAGGGGTCGGGAAAGAGCTTATTGCCAAGGCTATTCATGAAAATGGCATGCGCAAAAAAGGACCGTTCGTCACGATAAATTGTGGAGCCATACCTAAAGATTTAATGGAAAGTGAATTATTCGGGTATGTTGATGGCGCTTTTACTGGGGCTAAACGGCAAGGGCACAAAGGGAAGTTCGAGCAGGCAAATGGAGGTACCATTTTTCTCGATGAAATCGGTGAAATCCCATCAGCGATGCAGGTTGCCTTACTGCGAGTTCTTCAGGAAAGAAAAATCGTTCCGATCGGAGGGACAAAAAGCATTTCATTGGATATTCGCATTATCACTGCAACACACCGTAATCTTGAAGAGCTTGTCAATGAAGGGTCCTTTCGTAAGGATTTATACTATCGGTTGAACGTTTACCCGATTCATGTAACTCCATTAAGGGAAAGGATTGAAGACATTCCTTATCTAGTCAACTACTTGTGTTCGAAGAATAATTGGAATATTCCATTAACAGAAGAATTATTGAATCGTTTAAAGGAGTACAATTGGCCAGGCAATATTAGAGAGCTGCAGAATGTCCTTCAGCGATTGACCATCTCACTTGCAGAAGGACCTCTGGATTATGTTAAAGTGTTGAATTCCATGCATTCTCACCCCTTCACACGGCATGATGATTTCCCTGCATGGGAGGAACCGGGAAAAATGGGCATCAAGGGAAATGAACTGACGATCCGTGAAAAAATTCAACGGGATCTAATGATAGAGGCATTACAAAAATCAAGAGGAAATGTCACTGCTGCAGCAAAGCTGATGGATATACCAAGAAGTACATTTTACAAGCGGCTCCATAAGTATGGTATATAGACATGCGTGTGTAATTATGTTTAAGAAAAGCAGACTTATAGAAATTCTTGAAAAATGAAAGGGGTATGGCAAATGAAAACGAGAATTACTGAATTATTGGGGATTGAATATCCGATTATATGCGGCGGGATGTTTCAAGTTGGCCGAGCCCCGCTCGCAGCCGCTGTTTCAGAAGCGGGGGGACTTGGCATCATCACTTCGAAAACACAGGTGACACCAGAAGGTCTCCGTGATGAAATTCGCAAAGTGAAAACTTTGACCAAGAAACCCTTTGCTGTCAACCTGAACCTGTTCCCAAGTCAAACGGCAACCCCGAATGATGAGTTCATCGATATTTTAATTGACGAAGATGTAAAAATTGTTGAAACGAGTGGCCGAAGCCCAGAAAGTTTAATGCCCAGACTTAAAGAGCACGGCTTTACCGTGATACATAAGGTAGCGAACGTCAAAAACGCAATATCGGCAGAGAAATTAGGGGTCGATGCCATTATTATTGTAGGGAATGAAACAGGCGGCCATCCCGGCATGGGTGATGTAGGAACGCTTGTCATGCTCCCTAGAGCGGTTGACTCTGTTACTATACCAGTAATAGCAGGCGGGGGATTTTCGGATGGCAGAGGACTTATCAGTGCCTTGTCACTCGGTGCTGAAGGTATCGTCATGGGGACTCGCTTTATGGCAACGCAAGAAGCGCCGATTCATGATAACGTGAAGCAGTGGATGGTATCTGCCAATGAAACGGATACCGTTGTCATCCAACGGAATATAGGCAGTCCGTCGCGTGTAGCATTAAATGCCGTCAGTAAAGAAGTGGACAAACTTGAAAATGAAGGTGCCACTTTAGAGGAATTGATTCCGCTAATTACGGGACAAAGAAGCAAGAAAGTATACTTTGAAGGAAATTTAGACGGAGGCATCTGGTCATGCGGTCAATCCGTAGGACTGATAAAAGAAATATTGACCGTCAATGAACTAATAAAACAAATCGTCCAAGAAGCAAAAACCTCGTTCGAATTCATCCAAAGCCGTATCGAATCCGTTCGAACATAAATAACCTAACAGGAACATGAGATCAATTGTGATTTCGTGTTCCTTTTTTTATCTATTAGACATAAGGTTCCATAGGTGGTCAAGAAAGGTTTACCTTAAAACTCTTAGCTGCTACCTACTGATTCTCAGCATGTTGTTGCACTTATGAAAGCGGTCAAAGCTTGAACATCATTAAGCTTTAAACATTTATTAAATGTTATTCATGCTATAAGTTAAGCGGAACTTTCATGATAAAAACTTTTGAATTGTCAATCAATATAATTATATTTATATAACTTTCTAGGAGTGTTAACCCGTGATTTTTCTCATTTCGCCATTTAATTTATATATCAGAATAACAAAATTGATAAATCAAGTCAGTTAAGCAGGATTAATTCAGATTACTACAGAATTATTAGATAACGCTTTTTTAAATAGGTCTTTAGGAAAGGATAAGCAAATGAAGAAAAGGATTAGTGGGGCACTTACCATAGCTGCATTATTAATAATAGGCGGGGCAATCATTTATTACTTCATTTCTTCTTCATACACAACTACAGAAGATTTATACGAATTCCCTGTACCTAGAAATGCTGAGTTGGTTCAGATAAATGAACAAGGGAATAGATATGAATGGTCAAGGGCTTCTGAAGAAAATGGCATACCATATGGATATGACTTAGCCCTTAAAGCGAATGGATGGAAAAAGGGGAAAAGTGAAGGAGCTTCCGTTTTTTACACGAAGGGAAATAATAAAATAGATTTAATTACTTCAACAAAGCAATTAGAGATTCTTAGAGTGAATGACTAAGTATGATAAATAATAAGTGAATTAAAGTATATTAATTGAATAATCGAACCAATAACTATTTTGTGTGCTTTTAAAAATTTATAGTGAGTATATTGAAATAAGGTACATATACAATTCAACACTCAGAAGGATGTGGAAGTATGCAGAAGAGTATTCTGCTTATTGAGGATGATGTAGAAATTAGTCAATTAATAGCAAGCGCCCTATTGCAGGAGAATTATACAGTACATGCCGCATTTGACGGGGAAGAGGCTCTGGCTCTCTTTCATGATAAAGAACCTGACTTACTACTCCTTGATTTAATGATTCCTAAATTGACTGGTATGGATTTATTGAAAAAAATAAGAGAAACGAGCATGGTTCCTATATTAATTATTTCTGCAAAAGGAAGTGATTTCGACAAAGCGCTTGGGCTTGGATTTGGCGCCGATGATTATATAAGCAAGCCATTTTCGATGATTGAATTAACAGCTAGAGTTCATGCTGCCATTCGCAGGGCAACGCAATATCTTCCATCCGAAAGCAACTCCACCCAAAATATTCTTCATTATGAAGAGCTCACCCTTAACTTAAATTCATTTACTGTAAATGTTAGAGGGAGAACTGTCCAACTGACATCAAAGGAGTTTCACATATTAAAGTTGTTTATGACCAATCAAAGCAGAGTATTTACAAAGGAACAAATATACCACTTTATTTGGGAAGATGATTATTACGGGAATGAAAATGTCATTAACGTACATATAAGGAGACTTCGTGAAAAAATTGAAAAGGACCCATCCAACCCACAATATATTAGAACGATATGGGGGATTGGTTATAAATTAGGTGTGTAGCTCATGGTAATCATTCTTTGTGCAATGATTATTTTTTTAGTAATCATAAATGTCTTCCAGTATTTGTCCCGAAGAAAACTTAAGCAAAACCTTTATGAAATAAGTGGAAAATTAAGCGATATCATCAACTATGAAACATCTGAAAAAATATTGTTGCCGACCGATCAGCAAGCCATTCAGCAATTACTCATTCAAATAAACAGGCTATTGGATTTCAATCAAAAGGTTATTGCGGATTATGTAAAAACAAAAGATAGCTTAAGAAAATTAATATCCAATATGTCTCATGATTTAAAAACACCACTTACGGTTATTTTAGGTTATGTAGAAAAATTGAAACTGAATGAAACGATAACTGAAGAGGGAAAGAAGGTATTAATGGTAAGGCTGCATGAAAAAGTTTTGAACTTAACTGGTTTACTTAATCAGTTTTTTGATCTGGTAAAAATAGAATCAGATGATTATGTGATTCCTTTAAGTAAACTTTCACTCAATGAGGTTTGCAGAAAAAATGTATTGGAGTTTTATGATTTACTGCTCGCAAAAGGACTTCAGGTAGAAGTTGATATTCCAGATCAGCATCTTTACATCTTAGGTAATGAGGACGCCTTAAATCGTATATTTAATAACCTTATTTCAAATTCAATTCGATATGGCAGTGACGGAGGGGTCTTCGGATTAACACTTCGAGAGGGTGATGGAGCTGTTTCTGTAGAGATTTGGGATAGAGGTAAAGGTATTGCAGAAATCCATCAAGATCGGGTGTTTGATCGGTTATATACATTAGATGATGCCAGAAATCCCAAATTTCAAGGGAGCGGGTTGGGTCTAAGTATATCAAAACGCTTAACGGAAGAGATGAAGGGTACCATCCATTTATACAGTAAACCTTATGAAAAAACGAGCTTTACTTGTATTTTTAAACAAATTACATATTAAAACTTCTTTAAGAGATGTTCTAACGGAACAGCTCTTTTTTAGCTTCGGGATTGATATGAGCTCTAACGTCATTTTTCTAAACTTAAGGAACATGTAAGGATTGAGAAAGAAAAAAGATACTTTCTTTGACTAAGATAGAAGTAGATAGCAATAAGGGAGGCAAAGATGATGGATTATGTTGTTAAAACAAATAGCTTAACAAAAAAGGTAAAAGGGAAATTGCTCGTATCTTATGTGAATCTTCATATAAAAAAGGGTGAAATTTATGGTTTCCTTGGTCAAAATGGTGCAGGGAAAACGACAATCATGAAAATGCTGACAGGAATAATAAGTCCAACCACAGGAGAGATTGAATTGTTTGGCCAGAAGCTAACGAAAACCGAGAAGTCTGGTTTGAAACGGGTCGGAAGTATCATTGAGTACCCTATCTTTTTTGAACATTTAACTGCGATGGAAAATCTTCAGCTTCATTGCGAATACTTAGGCTTTTATGATAAAAAGGCAATTACACAAGCGTTGGAGATGGTTCATCTAACTGGGATTGAAGATAAAATTGTGAGCGATTTTTCTCTTGGGATGAAGCAGCGACTGGGAATTGTAAGAGCAATTATTACGAAGCCTGAACTGATTATATTAGATGAACCTACAAACGGACTTGATCCAATTGGTATAAAAGATATAAGAGATCTAATTCGAATGTTAAATAAGGAATATGGAATTACTTTCCTTCTATCCAGTCACATCTTAGGGGAAATTGAACAAGTAGCTGACAGAATTGGTGTCATTAAGGATGGAAAGCTCGTGAACGAAGTGACTTTAGCAGATATTAGTAAGCAACGAACAGACTATATTGAAATAGTCACAAAAGATGTGGAGAAATCAATCTATTTACTTGAGTATGAACTCCAAATTTCCAATATGAAAATTGTGCAGGACAATAGGATTCGAATATATGATCTCACTTTGCCGCAAAGTGAAATATCCAAAAAACTAATTATGCATGATGTAGATATCGAGGAAATACAAAAGCATACAAGTACTTTAGAAGATTATTTTTATCAACAAATTCATGGAGGTGGAAAAGTTGGTTAAATTAATGGAGTTGGAGTGGAGAAAGTTAAAGCAAAAAATGATCCTTAGTGAGCTGATCATATATTGGGGTATATTGATGTTTTTGCCCATGTTTTTTATTAAAATGGTCAGTGCGGAATTCGGTCAAAGTTATTCAACCATCATCCAGCTTATGATGTCAATGCAGCTGGGTTTTGTCCTTTTCGGAGCTTCTCTTATTAATCAGGTTGTAATCGATGAATATAAAAATAAAACAATATCTCTTTCATTCGGATATCCGATAAGTCGAAAAAAATTGGTTATGGCAAAGGTTCTTTTTATATCACTTTTTGTTTTCCTTTGTACGTTAGTATCCTTTTTGTTGTCTGGCATGACAACTTATTTACTTGATCAGGCATTTCATATCATTAACGGGCAACCGACTGCTGAAGATATTACCACATATTTTAGTAAGATGATTGTTCATTCTTTAATGGTTACGCTTATTAGTTTAATACCACTCTTTTTCTTTGGTATTTGGAAAAGAGAAACGATACCGACAGTTCTTTGTGCAATATTTCTAATGCAATTTCAAAATTTCTCTTTTCTACTGAATGTCAATCTTAATACTAATATTGTGAACATAGTGCTATGTTTATTAGGAGTAGTTAGTGTTTATCTCTCGATTAAAATGGTGGACAGAGTGGGGGACATTTAGTTTTGCCAATTCGTTACAAATTGATTAGAGCCCGGTATTATTCGGAATCATAGATTGCTGGAACATATATTAGTTAAGTGATTAAGAATGAGAATAAAGGAATGACTGGTTTTTTTGTTGAAAGTGGATTTTAAAGCAACATTTTAAAGGATAATACATATTAATAATCATTAATCATTAATATGTATTATCCAATATTATTTTTTAATCACACAAAGTAAGTATTGAATAAATCTTAAATCCAATAAAATCTTTGTGCCAATGTTTAACTTTAACTAATTGATCAAACATTTTTACTAAATAAATGTAACTGTAAAATGTAACTGTAATTAGATAAAAAGATTATAGATAAATAATAGCCATGATTAAATATTAAAATTTGCATTTCGTCTCACTAAGTTAAGTATTCTTAAGATATGAGACGAAATTAACATTAAAAATACGACTTCCTATAATATATATTATGTAAACTAGAATAAAAATTATACGAAATGTTCACAGTTTCATATTCCCCTTTTGTACGGAGACACAAAGATAAGTACATTGGGGACATGAATTTGAGTACATAGAGTTATTAATCCACTCAAAACCGCACCAATTTCAATCTCTAAACTGTTTTGAGATACAAAATCGAGTACATTATAAACAATATATTTTTAATCTTCTTGATTATTTTATAAAAAAGATTGATTATTTTTGTGATCCTTAATCAACTAACGCACCCGTTAGTGAAATAACTATAAACTCTCTGGTAAATGATGTTTATACATTTCTAATGTATCAGTATGTTCTTCTAACACAGCTATCGTTTTGGGATGTGGCTTTACATAAATAACTGAATAGTCCTTTTCATCAAATTCTTCATGAATAGGAAAAGCTAATTTTTCTTCATCAATTGAAAATTGGGCATCAATTCCCTTTTTATTTCCACGAGCATCTAATCTTATCCATTTATTAAGTGATTTTAAAAAAACAGCGTTTAAAGCGTGAATACAATACCCTTTTTCTGGTGTATCAAACAACATCAACCTTTGATAGCAGAAACCGGTTGGTATTCCTTGTGATCGTAATAAAGAAGCTAATAGATTTGATTTTGCATAGCAAATTCCCTCTTTATAGGCTAATACATCTGATGCATTACAAGTAACACGTTTCCCTTGAATATCCCAAGAATGAGATATTTCATCACGAACAAATTCAAAAGCTACTTTTGCTTTTTCAATTTCTGTTTGAGAAGGTTTGAAAAGTTCATCCACTTTTGCTCCAATTATAGGATTAGAATAATTAACTTCATTTAATTCAAGTAAATAATCATCCAATTTTTCAGACTCACAAATCATATTTATTAACCCCACTCCCTCCGTTTGTATAAATATGTATATACTAGTATTATTATACAGTAAGAGAAGATGAATTTATAGGTGTACTGTTGAACTAAACTGCCCCGTTAGTTGCATAAAGAAAAAGCTGCCTTAAGACAGCTCAAATCTTCAGCTAAAGCACATGTTAGTTGAAGTAATTTTTAATTTCTTTCTTATTTGTCACAACTAATATCTTATTATCGTATATCCCAAATTTATTATAGAAATTTGGTTTCCCTACTTCTTCAAAGTATCTATTCCACTTAAACATTTTAAAAAATATATTTAATGTGGGTTTATAGTTTGACCTTTCTAATCCAATTTTTTGTAAGATAAATCTTTTTATTATTCGATAGATTCTCACTGAATAATTTGTATCTAAGAAAATAATTAATTCCGCATTACGAAAACTATTAGACACCCATTCTTCATTATGAACCCCCTCTACGATCCATGTTTCAGAATGAATAATAGTATTAAAATGTTCTTCTCTTTCTTCTTCAGTTCTTCTAATATCTCCAGATTCATACCTTTTCCAAATAACATTATCCAATTCATAAAGTGGGATATTTAACTTAGAGGATAACTCTCTTGCTAAGGTTGTTTTTCCACTACCAACTGAACCAATAATATGTATTTTATTTGGAATATTTTTTTTCAATTTTGACCACCACCACCGTTATTAGAGTTCTCTATATCAAATTTATTCTATTTATTTATTGGAATGTCCTCTTCCAACTTCCACTATCCTGCCCCGTTAGTTCATTAAGAAAAGCGAAAATTCTTCAAGAATCGCGCCCGATTGCAGAGGATTAAAAAGAATAGAGTTCTAATATTTTTTCTAAGGGTAATTTATTCGGATTACACATGTCAACAAAATAGGGTAACTGCCATTTTTGAGTTTTCATCGCTTGATTACTACTCGGACTATCCCAGCTAGGATAAACTCTTATTGCCATTTTGCCCTTTGTTGAAGTAGACCTAAGAATGTTCTGTTTTAAAAGAATTTCTTTTGGGAAAATAAATTGACCAAACTCATTTTCATTTTTAAAGGTAGTTATAACTAATAAATCAGGGGCTTCCTCATATAAGTAGGGTTGATTTTTATTATTTTCGTCTTTTTCCCAAAATGCAACAAACTGCCCTACTTTGGTAGGGGTTATATTCGCAACTCTGAATCGAACTGTTTTAGAAGATAATTGAAATGTACCAGCACCATACTTAGAATTTTGCTTCTCTTCTTGAACTGACTTTACAGTTAAGTGATTCGACTCATAAATCATTTTATTTACATAAGTTAATGCTGTAAAAAAATTATTCATTTCTTCACTCCTAAATTTCAAACAAAATGGCCCAATTGTTGAATAAAGATCAAACAGTACTCTTCAACTATCCTGCCCCCTTAGTTCCATAAGAAAAGCTGCCTTAAAGACAGCTCCGATCTTCAGCTAACGCACCTGTTAGTTCATTAAGAAAAGATGGTAGTTAGGATTCAATAGTTGCCATTGATGTAATTCGTATATAATATCCATCTGGGTCAATTAATCTAAAATCCTCTAATCCCCACGATCTTTTTGTTAACTTAGTCTGTATAGAGTACCCTTTTTCAACTACTTTGTTATAAATATCGTTTATATCTTCAACTTCTAATACTATTTCAACCCCTAATCCTGTTCGTTGACTACTATTAGAAACTTTAAGAGGATGGCTTTCAGGTAAATTTTTCATTTCTCCCAACCCTAATGTAACACTTCCTTTTTTAACTGGAACGTAAGTATGTATAATCTCATTTGGTGCATTAAATTCTAGTATATCTCTATAAAATTCCACTGATTTTTCTATACTTTCAACAAATAATTCAAGTCTTAAATTCACTTGTACATCTCTCCTTTTAAGAATTATTACATAAATAATTCTTGTTTCTTATTCAACTATCCTGCCCCGTTAGTTCCATAATAAAAAGTTGCCTTAAAGACAGCTCCGATCTTCAGCTAACGCACCCGTTAGTTCATTAAGATATTATTACTTATTTCAATCCTTAACTAACATACCGTAAACAATATGGTCAACATAATGGTCATACAACCATTCTGCTTGTCTGATACAACCTTCATTAACAAAACCTAATCTTTCAGGAATTCCTCTACTTTTCTTATTCTCCACAGCAACCCTAATTTCAACTTTATCTAGTTTCAATTCTTTAAATGCATAATCAGTCAATGCCTTAGCTACTCTTGTCATAATTCCATTTCCTTGATATTCTTCTCCGAGCCAATAACCAATATATGCAGTTTTATTTGACCAATTTATTTGGTTATAGCCTGCTATACCAACAATTTGTCCCTTATACATTATAAGTGTATTGACACTCTTGTTTTCAGCAAAACCTTTTAAACAAATATTAATGAACCCTTTTGTATCTTCAAGTTTTGTTGTATTATCCAGCCAAGGAAGCCATACTCGTAGATATTCTCTGGATTGATTTGTTATTTCAAAAACTCTTTCTGCATCCTTTAATTCTAACAGTTTCAATGATAACTCCTCATCAATCTTATGTAAGAACATACTCATCCCCCTGATTTTTTTATTGGTTTATTTTGTATATTACCATATATGATTAATAGATAAATTACTTGTTTCTTATGGAGCTAACCTGCCCCGTTAGTTCCATAAGAAAAAGCTGTCTTAAAGACAGCTCCGATCTTCAGCTAACGCACCCGTTAGTTCAACAAGAAAAGTATTCAAATAGGTTAGTTTAACCTGTTACCACGGTTACTTTTGGTTCTTCACAAGAAATAACATCAATCGTGTGATTTAAGCAGGGAAACTGATAATGGATGTAATTTTCAGAGGGACATAAATCTTCTCGTTCATTCGTGGCTATTTTTATAAAATCCAAATACCTTGACTTGGTATATATCCGAAATAGCTCTCCCTTTGATATTTCAGAGTTATCTATAGAATATGAAAAACATTCATCGATAACAGAATATGAAATATATGATTCAAATTCTAATTGCACCATAGGGAACTCGATGTTGAACGTGCTTCTATTAATAAGCAATCGTAATGAATTTTCTTTGGGTTCTATTATTTTTTCCAAATAAATATATCCTTTCTCTTGCATCAATTCATTAAAATCCACTTTTATCACTCATTTCTTAATTTGACTATTTAAATTATACTTCATTTCCCAGTCGTCTTATTGAACTATCCTGCCCCGTTAGCCATCCATGAAGCGCAAAAATCAGCGCTTCACCACAGAGAATGAAAATGGTTCAGAACGGTCAATACTGATTCTACGGCTGGGAGAGGAAGGTCGATGAACTATGGTGCGTTAGAGCCCATCCGTTAGTCTGACTCCAACGACCAAGGTGCACCACTGACTGTCGCTCCCTTACGGGAAGCACACATGGTAGATTAATCCTATTCTGGTTTTTGCACCAGCCTCCAATTATATTGAGAGCCGTAGAAAGGATGTTTTCAATGGAAGTAGTCATTGAAAGAGCATGTGGTATGGATGTCCATAAGGACAATATTACTGCATGTATTATGACACCAGAAGGAAAGGAGATTCAAACGTTTTCAACAAAAACTGTTTTTCTAATTCAGTTAGTGGATTGGATTAAACAGAATAACTGTACTCATGTTGCCATGGAGAGTACCAGTGTATATTGGAAACCTATTGTTAATTTATTAGAAGCTGAAGAGATTGAGTTTTTAGTTGTGAATGCTCAACATATGAAAGCAGTGCCAGGGCGTAAAACAGATGTTAAAGATGCAGAATGGATTGCCAAACTTCTTCGTCATGGACTTCTAAAAGCTAGTTACATTCCAGATCGAAATCAACGGGAACTACGTGAACTAGTTCGGTACCGTAGAAGTATCATTGAAGAACGTGCTAGACAACATAATCGCATCCAAAAAGTGTTAGAGGGCGCAAATATTAAGCTAGGCTCAGTGGTTTCAGACGTTATGGGTGTTTCGGCTCGTGACATGCTTAACGCAATTGCCGAAGGTGAAGAAGACCCTGAAAAACTAGCAAACTTTGCTCGACGCACAATGAAAAAGAAGAAAGATGAACTAGAACTCGCCCTTAAAGGTTATATCAATTCGCATCAACGCCTCATGTTAAAAACCATTTTAAAGCATATTGATTTTTTAACAGAGCAAATCGAGATGCTCGACCAAGAGGTCGAGGAAAGAGTAAGCTCCTATCAAGAAGATGTGGAACGATTAGACTCTATTCCTGGCATAGCTACAAGAATGGCTGAGCAAATTTTATCTGAAATTGGGACTGATATTAAGAAACAGTTTCCAAGTGCAGCTCATATGTGTTCTTGGGCAGGACTAGTTCCTGGGCATAACGAAAGTGCGGGAAAAAGAAAATCGGCTAAAACAAAAAAAGGAAACAAGTATTTGAGATCAGCATTAACAGAAGCAGCTCATTCTGTAAGAGGATCTAAAAACTATCTCGGAGCACTGTATAGGCGTACAGCATCACGAAAAGGTAAGAAACGAGCAGGAATAGTAGTCGCTCATGCCATGTTACGTATCTCCTATTATCTCTTAACTCGAAAAGAAATGTATGTAGACTTAGGCGAAGACTACTTTGATAAGCAGAGACAACAATCAATTTTTCGGCACTCACTAAGAAGACTTGAAAGTTTAGGATACACAGTTACGTTACAAGAACCTGAAGCATCTTAAATTCAGTCCACTTACCTACAATAAATCAGTAAATTAGGCGCTCTCCCCTTTTTAAAAAAACAATGAGCTGCGTCTTCTTAAGTATTGCCTTTTCCCCTAAATTCCAGAAGTCTATTTTCATGGTAGTTGAACAAGCAAAAATCCACACTAGAGTCATTAAATGAATTAATAACACAATGCTACAATAACACAAATGTGTAATGTAAATTTTGAGTACACTCATAGTAGACAATTAAAAATGCTATTTTTTTCTTCATTTGTATTTTCTGTAGTTCCTTCTGCAGGAAACGATTCAATAGATGTTTCTAATAAATCAGAGCTAAATAATTTTCTTAAGAAAAAATACGCAGAAGAAGGAAAAACATTTAATGGGGGAGGGATTGAGGCTCCAGGGGAATTGCCTGGTGTAGTTACAGTGTACAACGCAGTTAAATAAACAAAAAATGAACTATGATAATCATAGTTCATTTTTTGTTTATTTAATGGAAGATATGGTGAATTCAATACATGCTCCCTGAGGTTTATTATTTCTAGCCTGAATTTCACCACCATGTTTTATAACCAACTCTTTTACAATATATAATCCCAATCCATGGTGAAGTTGGTCGTTCCTTGAAGGATCTCCTTGATAGAATTTACTAAATAAGAAAGGCAAATCTTTGGCGTCAAAACCTTTTCCTGTATCGGAAATAGAAAAAGACATCATATCTTTCTCTATTTGAACCTGAATATCAATACTTCCATTCATTGGGGTAAAACGAATACTATTAGAAATTAAATTAGTAAGAATTTGATGCAATCGTTTTGGATCTAATGCAAATTCGGAATTTCCCTCTCCAGACTTTCTATTCAAGCTGTAAGTGAACTTTATTTCTTCATCATCTGCCCATTTTTTAAATTCCTCTAGCATTTCTGGTAACATTTCTATAGGAATAAAACTTTCAATCTCAAGCGTAAAATCTGGATTATCTACCTCAGACACTCTTTTCATTTCCTCTGTCAAATGCAATACTCTTTGGGTATTATTTTTTATTGTTTGCAAATATTGTGGCAAACGTTTCTGTCCATTTAATGATGGATCCATTAAGACCTCTACATGGGATAATATAATTGTTAGAGGTGTTCTTAAATCATGGGCAATCGAGGCAACCATATCTCGACGCTCTTGCTCTAATTTCCATTGAAGATAAAGTGACGTTTTCAACTCTTCTTTCATACTGTTAAAAGAGTCAATTAATACACCTATTTCATTTTCACTCTCATATTTAATCTCAAAATCCAAATCTTGATTTTTAATTTTCTGAGAAGCAGCACTCAATTCTTTGATCGGCTTATTTAATTCTTTTCCTAAACGTCTCGCAAATATGTATGAGTAAAGTGTTAAAAATAAAAAAGGAATCAATAATATTATAAGAAATATGTATTTTATATAATAATCAATAGATGATGCTAACACATATCGTACAGCTAGAACGCCTACCATTTGATTTTTGTCGAGGATAGGAAGATATTTTGTAATGACCTTTCCTTTTTGAACAGATCTATTAACTTTTTCATATATACTTTTGTTATTTTCTATTAATTGATCATCTAATGTACCATATATTTTATTTCCTTGAAGATTTATAACCTGATATGTAATTCCTTCCATAGGAATAACTTTTTCTAGATTTTTCTGAAAAGCTACTTCTACGATCTTTTCCCCTTTTAACTCGACAAACTTTTCTATACTAGGAACTTTTTTCTCGTAATAATTAGCAGGTTGGACTGACTTTTCATTATAAACGGAGAGAAAATAATATACTAAAACTAAGGTACCAATTGTACTTATGAGGCTTAAAAAAATTACTGAAGCAAAGGTTAAGATAAACTGATTTTTTAAAGATAGCCTTTTAATCATCAGCGTTTTTCCAATTTATATCCTACTCCCCACACTGTTTTAATGTGATAAGTTGACATCCCTGAAGTTAGTTTAGCTCTTAAATTGTTAATATGAACTATGATAGTATTTAAGTCACCCATTGCATCAATACCCCAAATTTTCTCATAAATCTGTTCTTTAGAAAATATCTGTCCTAAGTTTACGGTTAAGAGTTCTAATATCTTAAACTCTTTACTTGTTAAGTCTATCTTCTTATCATCCAATAAAACGTCATGTTGTGAATAATTAATAGTTAAATTGCCTAAAAGGCGTTGATTTTGAGTGCTAACTCGATCCCTCTGTTCACGTCTTAAGTGCGCCTCGACGCGGGCAATAAGTTCTTTCACTTGGAAAGGCTTTGTTATATAATCATCTCCCCCTAAAGTTAATCCCTTTACTTTATCCATCTCTGAGTGCTTCGCGCTTAGAAACAGAATAGGACAATGAATTTGTTCCCTAATGACTTTACAGAGATCAAAGCCATCCATCTGAGGCATCATAACATCTAATATTATTAAATCTACCTTCGCCTTTAACTGATCTAATGCTTGTTCTCCATTATAAGCTTTAAGAACTCTATAACCTCGATCTTCAAAGATATCAGAGATTATATCTACAATCTCCAGCTCATCATCGACCACAAGAATACTTTCTTGCATAAGTATATACCTCCCCGTCCCCCTAATATTTGAATTATCTAGGAGAGATAAATTAGTTAGTACTCTCCTAGACAAAAATACCTTCTTTTCATAGCACCTTTTTAGAATAAAAATAACTAAAAATAAGATAGATAATAAATTGAGACACTCCGAATATTAAAAATATTACTATTATAGAATAAACTGTAATTCCTTCCAATATATTTTGCAAGGCATTAGTAGCTATAAATAAATTTAATCCCCCTAAAGATAAAGGAACAAAGAATATGACTGAAATTTGAATGTACAAAGTCCTTTTAACTTCTTTATCTGTAAGACCAACTTTTCGTAATGAGTGAAATACTTTTTTATCATCATTCATATCTTCATACAGTTTAAACCAAAGCAGACTAGCTAAAGCAAGAAACAAAACTAAGCATATAAACAGTCCTGTAAGTCTCAGTATTGAAGATAATTGCACTGTATTTTCATAATCGAGAAGTCGAACATTATGAAGATTATCTGATTTTAACAAGGCTGTATCTGATAATTTCTTAAAAAGGTTATAACTTTTTGCATCCTCTTTAAAATCTAGTTTATAAAGTGACAATTTCTTTTCAGAAATCGTTGTTCTATATATTTCACTAAAAGTATTTTTCGGTACAGAGATAATACCCTCAATTCCATCTATGGGATTAAGAACTCTTTTACCGTTCATATCTTTAACTTTTAGATCTCTCTCCCTTTTTTCAGATTTTAATTTTACGATTCCATTAGTGATATCATTCTTTTTTTTATTATTAAAAATATAATTGTTATTTTTTAATGCATCTTCATTTTTTATAAAAGATGGGTCATTCTGTATTATTAAAAATTCCTTTTTCCCACTCTTTGAAGAAATTTTTAGTCCTTCCCATTTCTTCGTTTGTAAATCCTTTATTCCTTGTCTCTTCAATTCATTTATACTATCTTCTATTTTGTTTTCCTTCCCCTTTGATGCAACAAATAATGCTCCTTGAGGGTGAGTGCTTTGCATTCTTTGATTGTTCTTTTCTATATATAACTGAATAGAACCTATTGATATCATAATTGCAGATAATAGAATAGATACGATAAAGATAATTTTTGAATTATAATATAATTTTTTTCTTAAACTTATAAGAGTTAACATCTTTATCCCATTTAACTGCCGTTTTTCTTTATTATTTAAGTAAGATATTACACCTACTAAACCATTTGAACAGAATAGGTATGTGCCTACTAGCACTAAGGCTAATAAGGGTAAAAAAGTAAATAATAGTATAGGTAAAGATGCGTAAGAGATAAATATATAAGAGGCTAAAAGAAAACAGATAGATAAAATGAATTTAACCCTAGAGAATTGAGCTGAAGGTTTAGGTTTTCTTTCTTCTTGAAATAACTCTAGAACTGCAATTCGTTTAATCTTTAAGTAACTTCGACACGAAACAAGTAAAAATACTATTCCAAATAAAATAACCGTAACAAAAACAGCCACGGGAGAAAAAGTATAAATGAACGATTGATTCAAAAATAGAATATCACTCATAAAATTAAAGAAAACCTTTGATAACAGCATTCCCAATAAAATACCCACTAAAATAGAAAACGTACCAACTACGGCGTTCTCTAAAACGATCACGTTAAACAATTGCCTTCTAGAGGCTCCAAATGTTTTCCAAATACCCATTTCTTTTTTTCTTTCTCTAAGGAAATGCTCATATGAATATGTAATAAAGAAACAAGAAAATAGCAAAATAATAATTTCACATGCAATTAATAACTGTTCTGTTCCTGAAATCTTTGGATATAAAAGAAAGGCTGCGTACATATAAAAAATTGCTACAGAAAGAATGCTACTAAGTATGTATACTGTATAATGAGAAAGATTACGGGTTATATTCTTAGTTATATATTTCCACATTGACATCATTATCCTCCACTTCCTTAGCGATAAAAGATAAGATTCTTTGATTGAACTTAGACGTATCTTCTAATTTAGAACGCTTCATCTCATGGACAATTTGGCCATCCTTTAAAAAAATGACCCTGTTACAAAAGCTAGCAGCCACCGAATCATGAGTTACCATTAAAATAGTTGTTTTGTACTTATCATTTAACATTTTTAAAGTATGTAGAACATTTTGAGCAGATTTAGAATCTAAATTCCCTGTAGGTTCATCAGCAAATAATAAAGCAGGATTGTTAATAAGAGCACGAATGATAGCAGCTCTTTGCTGCTGCCCCCCAGAGACTTCATAAGGATATTTAGTTAAAAATTTTGTCACTTCCAATTCTTTAGCAAATGTTTGAAGTTTATTCTGTACACCTTTCTTATCTCCTTTTTTTAAAGCAGCAGGTAATAAAATATTTTCTTCAATAGTCAAATGATCTAACAAGTTGTAATTTTGAAAGATGAAACCAATATGCTCACGTCGGTAAATACCTAATTGTTCTTCTTTCATACCTGTAAGAGTAGTTCCCCCGACCTTGATATCCCCATCTGAGGGGATATCAAGGGAAGAAAGCACATTTAATAAGGTAGACTTTCCACTTCCCGAAGGACCCATAATTGCTACAAAATCGCCTTCTTCAATATCTAAACTTATATTCTTTAAGACAGGGTGCGTTCTGTACTTAGTTTTATAAACTTTTGTAATTTCTCGTGCTTCCAATATAGCCATTTTAATTCTTCCTCCTATCTTTATTTAAGAAGTAAATTCTTTTTTACTCCAGATCCATACACAAGCACCAAAACCAACTAACATAATAATGAGTGCAAAAATATATAAAGAATTGCTAGTGGTACTCAGAGTATGAAAGATACTTTGAACTGATAATAAGAAAAATGAAAGTTGACTAGAAACATACAAACAACCTACATATAACCCAATTAATAAGAAAAAGCTAATAACCGCATTTGAAATAATTACACTAATTAAACTAGCAAGAGCTAAACAGCACATTTGAATGATGAAAAAGAGACCATACACTTGTACTGTATATAATATAGCTTCTATAGCATTCTTCTGTTGACCATAAAAAGTAAAATCATTATCTGGTTTTAAGAAGATAAAACCAAACGCTATACCAATCCCTAGAATAATTAATAAATGTACTAGTACCATTAAGGCAAGAGAGAACCATTTTGAAATTAGAAATGATTTTCTTTTAAAAGGTCTAATTAAAAAAAGACGATATGCCCCTGAATTATATTCTACATTAAGGCTATTTAGAAAAAAAACAGGCATAAAAATCAATGTAAGTAAGAATGAAGATTCTTTTAATAAAAACCATGGAAAATTCCAAGTATTTAGAGGTACTTGCTGATCGTTATTATAAATTCCAACTCCATAGTATCTTAAAAACCATGCTTGAAGAAGTACAATTACAGTAAAGATTCCAATCATCCACTTACTTTTTTTTTGACTCCAAAGTCTCTCCCATTCGCTTATAAATAATGCTTTCAATTAAAACCCTCCCTAATTCAAATAAAATAATCTCTTTTCACAAATGTCCAATAAGCAATTAAACCAAATAGAGCAATGTATACCGTTTGAACTAAAATGATATAGGAATTTAGATTGTTAGTTGATGAAAGTAAAAATGCTATTCCCGTGTGCTGAATTTTCACAATAGACATGTACATAAGGTGAATCACTGTGCTGTGCCCGATAATCGTTTGCGTCGAGAATTCTAAGAGCTGAGGAATGGCGATTGATAAGAAAATAAAGCCAACCCCTGCCCCAAGTGTAATCATTGTACTTCTGCTTATTGATCCCAATAATGTAAAGACTGACACAACGCTAATCATTGTCACAAAACAAGCAGAGAAGTATTTAACGTTATATAATAAAGCTGCTGTCAAAGATAATTTCTGCTCATCTAAAAATGTTATTAAGGTATCAACCTTGGGAAAAAAGATATAACCAGCAACAGTATTTAAAATCCAAAATAGAGTTAAATACAAGAACATGGTTGTTAAAATAGTAGCTAATTTTGCTAAAAAAAGTTGAGTTGTAGAAAAAGGACGAATGAGGATCATTCTTAACTGCCCATTTTCTATCTCATTAGCTATAACCGTAGAAATTAGTATTATAGCTATGATATTAAAAGAAACAACGAGATGTTCAGAAATGCTGATTATAGGAAAGTTTAAGGAAGTTACATAATCTGGTTGCCCTGGTGACACTCGTTCATTCCAACTCAAGTAATATTTAACTGAACCTATCGACATCAAGGGTATAAAAAATAGTATGATCCATGATATCTTTTGGGACCATAATCGTTCTAACTCTGAAGTGAAAAGTCCTTTCATGATGTCATCATCTCCACAAATATATCTTCTAGTCTCTTACTTGGATCTTTAATTAACTCCTCTTTGCTTCCTTGTGTAACAAGTTTACCGTTACGAATAATGACAAGACGATCACACATTTGTTGAATTTCGTCAAGTAAATGACTAGAGATGAAAAATGTTAGGTTTTTCTTTTCTCGAAGTTCAAGAATTAATTCCCTTAATTCTCTCATTCCCATAGGATCCAGACCGTTTGCTGGCTCATCTAATAAAATGACATCTGGTTCTCCTAAGAGGGCTTGAGCAATTCCCAGCCTTTGTCGCATACCTAATGAATAATTCTTGATTTTTACATCCGCATCCTCTGTTAGTCTTACAATGGATAATGCTGCCTCCACCTGTTCTAACTGTTCTTTTCTCGATAGGTCAGGATATAGTCTCGCTAGATTTTGTAACATCTTTCTTCCTGACATGTAAGGGAAAAAGATAGGGGATTCTATAATCGCTCCTACATTTCTTAAAGCCTGTTGTCTATCTTTATTTACATCTTTACCCCCTACCTTTATTGAGCCTTCAGTAGGACGAATAAGTCCTGTAAACATTCGCATAACAGTTGTTTTTCCTGCTCCATTGGGTCCCAAGAAGCCGCATATATCTCCTTTATACACCTTAGTTGAGAATTGGCTTACAATATTCTTTCCACTCACTGCTTTTGTGATGTTATTTGCTTCTAAAACAATTTCTTTTTTCATATTCAATCCCTCCTTATGGTTTAATATAAAAGACAAATATAAATAAAAAATAAAGAAAATAAAAAAACTCACATTTTTTTGAGTTTTTATTGAACTTCAACTTTTTCACAAACATTCAATAGTGTATTTCTTTCTTCTAATTGTTTAGAAATGATATTTAATATATTTTGCGGATTAGGTAACACGTAGTTAGGCCTCAATGACATAGTTGCAATTTCAAAAGCTGTTGTTTTTACAGGAGGTACAACAATATGATCATATTGTTGTAGTAGCTTAACATTATGCTGAACTACTTTCTTTTCCCACATTAATTTATTCATGTTTGGGGTACCGCCACATGCCCATCAAGCTAAGTTTAAACAATACCTTCAAAAATGAAAAAACGCTATGCTTATCGTAAGAAGTTTACGAGAAAGGATGGTGTTTTTTTATGAATCCTATCGTCTCTATTGTAAAATTGTTCAATCTCAAGTGGTCTTTCGCAATAAGTACTTATTTGTGGGTTTGTTTCAATCAGTACCCAAAAATCATATTCCAAATCACTAAATAAACGAACATTTCTTTTAACTTTTGGGCTATATGCTTCCCAATAGTTATTTCCAAACTTACTGCTTCTCTTTGTTGGAATGGGTGAATACATGATATTCCCCCCCCTCCTTAAACGTAGTATCTGAAGCGTTGTTTTAAAAAGTATATTATGTCAGATATTCTACATTACTTTACAGAAACCTTTGTCGAAATCTCGGTAATTTGTAGAAATATGCTGTTAAATGATAAAGAATTGCTTCATTCTACACTGCTTAAAATGATCACACTTTTGCCTTCCATATAAAGAATGTACTCACTTTTGGTTCCTACTGATTAGACACAAAAGTGAGTACATTAATTTGTGAAATAGTTGATTAATAAGCAATTATAGATACCTTAAATGTTCTTGCTTTTATGACCTTCTACACTTTTGTACACAGACACAAAAAGTTCAATACATTAGGGACATCCTCATCACATTCACTCTCTAACTGTTTTGATATACAAAATCGAGTTTATAAACATCAATCGTATAAATTTAACTGTAAACACACATACCACCGTTCTGAAATTTCAGAACGGTGGTATGTGTGTTGCCCTTTTAACCTATAACTCCTCGCTGGATAACACATTCCATTCTAGGAAAAAGATATAATGTTCAGAGGGGCGGTTTTTTCTGTGTTTTAAACCCTCACGGTGATGATTCATGTTCCATCTTGCTTGCTGGATCGATAAAAAGCTGGTTGAATGAACTGAGAACAACCAACAGATCCGTCTGTCCTGATAGATGTTTGTTGCCTTTACTCCTCTTCATAGAGCGTAAGAAAGGAATCCGGCTCGACACGACCCTCTGCAATCGCGTTTACCCTGTCGACGTATTCCGGAAGAATCAGATGACGCAGAGGCTGGTCTACTTGATTCAATCGTTTAAATGCCTCCCGAGCCAACTCATCCCATTCCTTGTAGCGATGCAGATAATCATCCGGCATCACTACGGTGCTAGACGTCCCTTCCTCCGGTTCACACTCAAACGGTTCGTCTAACCCGAGCGTAGCATAATCGCATGTGATTTGCTCTCCGGGGAGGATATCCCTCGACGCCAATTCAATTTCATAGACCGTCGATACCACATTTGGACTGAAGCTGTGATTCATGTATCTGGCATGATCCCAGCACAGCACATAGCGGTCGTCATCGTTGAGGTAGGCATATTTATAGACGATTTCCTTTCGCACTAGATCAAGCGATTCAATCTCATCTTCCTCTAGGATGATGTCCAAATCATCCAATGCCCAGATAATCGTTCCTTTGGGAATCATTTTTGTGGCAAAAACCCCCACACCAATCTTTTCATTGACAAACCGAATCTCGGTATCTGGATGTATCATCGATTCTGTTCACCCTTTCTCAAAACTTACTATTACAATATATAGCAGATTCGTTTAATTGACTGTTCATTCGCGTATTTTATCCAAGTTCAATTAGCGGAATTTTCCACTAGAAAAATGAAATTGGTCGCTTTAATGGAAAAACCACAGAAATTTAGAAATAAACAGAAAAGAGGATGCATGATAACTTTCATCAAAACTTCACCGGAAAATATTGATCTTCATAGAATAAGTGAAGAGTATAATTATTAATGAAGGTGCTTACGGAAACAAAAGAATTTCTAGCTATATTACTTGATAGGTGAAATTATTTTGTAATTCATCATCATAGATCATCTTTTGAAAAATTCGAGGATAAAAAGTTTGCAGTAAGCATCGACAAAAAAAGATGGTACTTAAATCTTAATTTAATAAGGAGAATTCTCTAATTTGGTGACCTTACAGGAGCTTACAAATTAATACCTAAATATGATCCCAAGCCAATAACTAGTGAATTGTGAATTAATGATGGGGAAAGTTAATTTAGCAAATCAAACGATTTTAGATCGAGGAAAAAGAGAAAAGAACGCCACCTCCCCCTTCATCTCATTGCCTTACCGATTTCATGACTATAAAGAAACACTTTTGGATCAGCAAAAACATTATAGTGAACCTTTTATAATCAGAAAAAATATGCCATTAAATCCTTGTGGACTGCACAAAATATTTAAAGAGATTTTAGAACCAGCTGATCTACCCCGCTCACCGATTTTCTCTGCATCATTTAAGGCATACTTTTGCTACCTTACTATTAAAAATTTGCAAATATCATATGTTTCAGTTGGTTCCTTATCTGTTTTTAACTCCAACAAGGACAAGTATTTTCATTCGATCACCTTAATTCCTACCTATCGTTCAATTAATATGCCCCTGTAGTTAAAGTAAAAAAGCCTTACTTCTTTTTGAAGTAAAGCACCCATTAGTTATATAAATTTTTGAAACAGTCAAATACAAATAAAGCTACACCCCTTATGTCCTATTAGGAGCATTGACTCGTATTTAGGACTATGTTTTATTTGTTTTCCTTTTTTCAATTTCTTTTTTTACCAAAGGGATTACCTTTTCTTTTACTGTTTTTTGTACTTTTGGATCACTTATTAATTTTTTAAATTTGTTTAACACATTCATACCTCCGATTTATTAAATTTAGGATTTAACTAATATGGCTGTGTACTAAAAGGAATAAACGATTCTTCTTCTTGTCAAACATTTCACAAATGTTAAAAGTGGCAGGCCACTCTTAAAGTAAATTACCCAAAAGAATAAAAAAATCTAAAGAATTCCACAGTGCATAAATATATAATCCTCTTCTAAGAGCTGTTTTTAGTCGTTAAATCTACCTTCGTTTAACAACCTCTTTATATACCATATATGCAATTACAATTATAGCTAGAATAAAAATTACTTTCATCCAAATCTACTCCCCATCTACTTTTTTCTATCCTCTCTTATACCCGTAATCTGTATTAAGAAACAATGAGATAAAGGAAAGGTTAATTAACCATAATTGATTTGTTATTAAATAAAACATAGTTTTCATAATAAATGTCTTGGTTGTAATAACCCAGGTAGAAAATGTATACGACGCTGAAAAAATAATGCGTTTAGCACCTTACTATACTCTTTGGACTTCTTACACCAATAATGAGATATCAATTTGCAATTTGTAATCAGGTAGTTCCCACATTTCCTATGGTCAATAGGCAAGATTACAGGATTTTCTTCTGTAAGAGCCAAGTTAATTCGAACATTGGCATACATTATGACTATCCGCAAGGTGATGCACCACTCCCCCTCCTTTAAGTTTCTTACAGTATCTCGTAATTGGATTCAAAAAAAGAAAAATAAATAAAAATATTGCTTTGGTGTACATAATATAAGGAATAACCAATGATAGTAAAAGTGTTATGAAAAGGGTGAACAAATGGAAAGAAATAGCGCGATTGACTTTATTAAATTTTTTGCAATTTTTTCTGTTGTAGTCATTCATGTATTCCCAAAGGATAGCCAAATTGGTCTATTTATTCTCGATAACATCTCAAGGTTTGCGGTGCCATTCTTCTTTACTGCCTCTGGTTATTTGTTCGGTAAAAAGATGATACATACAAGGGATTCCATTGATTATTTTAAAAGGTATATTATAAAAATCTTAAAACTGTATTTATGCTGGCTCTTCTTTTATATGATGTATGATGTTCTTATTCTTTATAAAGTTGCTACCGATGCAGCAAAGGAATTAGCGCAATACATTAATCATTTTTCCTTTCTTGACCTTATATATTACGGAACTGGGACTAGCGGATACCAATTGTGGTTTTTAACCGCATTAATTTGGAGTGTTATCATTCTTTTCGTTTTTTTTAAATTAAAAAAAGTAAGGCTTCTTTTAACCATCAGCCTAATATTAAACTTGATAGGTCTTTTCGGACAATCGTATTCTGTGTTCTATGATTTTCCTCAAAGTACACGGGATGCTTTATTTATTGGTCTTTTTTATACAACTTTGGGATTCTTCTTAGCGGATGATAAATTCTTTAAAAAGTCAAGAGCAATAACAGCCAAAACCTACCTATTATTAATTTTTATCTTCTTTACTTTCCAAGTGGTAGAAGGATACTTATTAGATAAGGTATTATCAGGAAGCCATGGAGAATATTTTATTTCTACTATCTTTTTAACTGCATTTCTTTTTTTATTTGCATTAAATAATAAAACATTGGGGAAGGATTTGTTCATTACTAAAGTAGGAGGAAGAGCCCTAGGTATATACATTGTTCATGTAGTCTTCATCGATATTTTTGATTTGATTTTATCGGCAGTAAAAATGGATCATATATCCGACAATTTATTGTTAAAACTATTTGAGACACTCCTTATAATTTCTATGTCGTACATTTCTTATGACCTCCTTCAATATTTCAAAAGGCGTTTAAGCAAAATGATAAAAACCTGTTAGTGGAGAGTTACAACGATAAAAGCGCATGAGACCTCAAGTCCCAATAATTCTTCTTAAAAATTACACTTAAAAAACCACAGGTCCAAGCGTTATTAATTCGATGTTCTCTCCTCTATAAATGAAAAAAATCTGTTTTTTGCTTTCAACTAAGTTTGAAAGAAATTTGTTGTCACTCCCTTTTTTTGAGAATTTTATCTTTATATTTGCAAACCCTGAATTAATTCAATTATGTTAAATCCTTTTTTGACACTTCGATTAAACTTAGTGCGACCAAGACTTTATGATGCCAATTAAACAGATTTGCGGTGATATGGTTTGTTCTCCCGCTTTCTCATATATAAGTAATGATAGGTTTGATACTACTTTGCCCATTAAAAAAGCGCCTTTCTCAAAGGGAGCTAAGCTGGTTCATTATAGTTAAAAAATTGATCCCCTATACAAGTAAATGTTGGTTTTATCCTTTTGACATAGTGAAGGAATCAACGTTACATTCTTTTAAAGCATCATTAATCAATGTAAGCTGATCATTAATCATTGATAAGTAGGAAATATGATAGTCATTTATTTGTTCCTTTAACTCCAACAGCAGCGTTTTTTCCCTAAGTACAAGGTAAATCTCGTCTGGATGTAACATATCACTTCTCCTTTTAGTCAAGATATTACCTTTTACCCAATTTATTACAATCATTAACTTGTAAATGGATGTTTTGTACCATATTTCACAAGGGATATTAAGAAGAAGTTGGACTATACGTTTTTTATTACAAACCATGACTTAGTTTCATAATGGGCTCAGTGACAGTTCCTCCTTTTAGTAAAGTTCCGTCAGTTGAGGTAGCACAACGATAAGTAAATAGAATATTTATTAAAAGGCTGTCGTATATTAGTCTTTAACGTCGAATATGCCCCCTTCTTACATTGTTATGTTAGACTTAATATATCAAACCATATTTTCTTAGGTTTGATAGACTTTTCTTAGTCACACTTGTATAAGGAAAGGAGTGTAGTAAATGGAGAAAATCAGCGTTTTTCTGGATGACTATCGGAAAGCACCCGATGGCTATGTGTTAGTCGAGACTATTGACGAATGTATAGAGCTATTGCAAAACTTTGATATTGAACATCTTTCTTTGGACCATGATTTATTAAATAAAACCAGGAATGGTTTTATGCTTGTTCAAAAGATGGTCAAAGAAAAACTATTTGCCAATCGCATTACTATTCACTCTGCCAATTCAGTTGGCGGTAAAGCAATGTACAACTGTTTAAAGCAAGCACAACGGAATTTAACTATGCCCCCTGCCATTATTGTATCCTTACGACCATTGCCTCTCAAATTCTTCCCGTCAAAGGTTCTGCAACATTATATAGATATACGGTAAACTCTTCTCAATCTCAATTACATTTCATCCATTGTAAATGTAAAATAAACTATATTGAAAAGGCAACTTTATTCATAGTTGCTTTTTTGTATTTTTATTTTGACTGTTGTACAGATAGAAGCAATCCTTAATAAAAAAAGATCACTCCCTGATCAGAATCTATCAGGGAGTGATCTTTTTTGGTCCAAAAGCTATAAGCACCTTCTGTAACCATTGATTTAAATCATGATTTCACTTCATTAAAAAATTGCGGCAGGTCTTCTTTATGCGCCTCGAGCATTTCATCCAGTATTTTTTTGGCGATAGTGTCTGATGGTACTAAAGGATTTATGGTCATCGCCACTAAAGCTTTATGATAATCTCCTGTGACAGCCGCTTCAGCAGCCATCCTTTCAAAAGATTTAATTTGCTGGACCAATCCCCGGACTGCTACAGGCAGGTCGCCAATGGCGATTGGTCTTGGCCCTTCTTTGGTGATCACACAGTTAATTTCAATGGCTGATTCATTTGGAATACTCGCTATCGCCCCGTTATTGCGTGTATTGACTGGCTGAATATCCCGCTTATCATTGTAAATCGAATTGATGAGACTGCATGCCGCTTCGCTGTAATACGCTCCACCGCGCTTTTCTAGTTGAGCCGGTTTAACATTCAGTTCAGGATCTCTATACAATTCAAATAGGTCCTTTTCCAGTTGTTGAACGACCTCGGCCCGCGTCCCATTTGTTGCTGAAGATTCCTTTTCTTCGGCAAGCATTTCATCGGTCTTGTAATAATAACGATGGTATCCGCAAGGAATAATGCCCATTCCTTTGATGAAATCACGATCCCAGGCAAAGCCTGCAATGTTTTTCATCGTCATTTCATTTTTTGGATCCCCAAGCGCATTTATTACTTTATCCTTCACGCTTTTTCCGTCCACATATACATCCAGTCCGAATACCATATGATTCAATCCTGCAAAATCGACTTGAACCCTGTCTGGCTCTACATCCAAAGCTTTTGCTATGCCCATTTTCATCCCGATGGGAACGTTGCATAAACCAACAACCTTTTTGATGGTGCTATACCTTAAGACTGCCTCCGTAACCATTCCAGCTGGGTTGGTGAAGTTCACAAGCCAGGCATCCGGACAAAGCTCCTCCATATCCCTGCAGATTTCAAGTATCACTGGTATGGTCCGAAGTCCTTTGAAGAGACCTCCAGGCCCATTTGTCTCCTGTCCGATTACATCATATTTTAATGGAATCCTTTCATCCTTAGCTCTTGCATCAAGTAATCCGACCCGGAATTGGGTCGTTACAAAATCTGCATCCTTCAATGCTTCGCGTCGGTTAAGTGTAAGGTGAATGTCAATTGGCAGACCTGCCTTTTCAACCATTCTCCTAGCAAGGTTTCCGACGATCTCCAGTTTTTCGTTACCTTTGTTTATGTCAACGAGCCAGATTTCACTTATAGGAAGTTCATCATACCGTTTGATAAAACCTTCAATCAGTTCCGGTGTATAGCTGGAACCGCCGCCTATTGTCACGATTTTTATCCCATTCTTCAAAATGACATCCCACCATTCTTATTTTTGTCTCATTTCCCGATACATTTTAATCATTTCTGCAACTAGGTCCCTTATCGTCTCAGCACTCATCATTTGATCCTCTGCATGCATAAGTAGAAGCGAGAATTCCACCTTTTGTCCTGATGCTTCCTGCTGGATGAGCCCTGAATGGGCATGGTGGCCTTCAACCATATGAATCTGGGATTTCTTCAGTTTTTCCTCGGCCGCTTCATATCGTCCTTCTCTTGCCTCATACAAGGCTTCCATGATCAAGCTCTTTGCGGTCCCTACATTGCTGATCATTTCAAAAGCTACAGCTTCCAATCCTTCCATGACTATTCCCTTCTTCCTTGGTTTACATATGTTTGCAGATGATGAAACAAGGCACCGAACATGCCTGCATCATTGTTCAAAAAACATGCTTCAATACAATCTCCATTTATATATCCATTTAATGATTCGACTCTTCTTCTGAGCTCTGGTATCAATTCTTGCCTGGCACTTACAGCTCCGCCAATCAAGATTTTGTTTGGATTGAACATGAAATACAAATTGTGGATTCCAATTGCAAGGCTATCATAGAACCTTTCCACTTCATCGCGAGCTATAGGGTCTCCAGTTTCATATGCATGAAAAACATCCTGTCCGGTTACTTCCTCAACCAAAATTCCTTTATGTTTTGCATACCGTTCCCTGATGCCTGAAATAGATCCATTCCAACTCAAAGTATTTTTAAAAGCTGATCCATCTTTGCTACCATGGGTGATCATGAATCCAAATTCACCGGCCCCAAAGGAAATGCCCCGGTATAATTGATTGTTAAGGAAAACCGCTCCGCCAACCCCTGTACCGACAGTCATGCAGAGAAAGTGTTCAGTGTCCTTTGCGTTCCCCTTCCATTTCTCGGCTAGAGCGACACAATTCACATCATTTTCCACCGTGACAGGCAGATTCGTCCGTTCCTCCATATATGTTTTAATGTTGAAACCATCAAAATCCTTGATGGCTCCACCCATTTCTATAAAACCTGTCTGGTCATTGACAAAGCCGGGAGCGCTAATGGCGATTCCTCGTAAACTGGGAAAAACGGAAACTTTAGCTAAGATCGCTTCAAGGATAGCTTCCCCATTGTTGCGAACCGTCGGAAATCTTCCTTTTTCCAAAATATCGCCTAATTCTGTCAGCAATCCGTATTTTATTTCCGTTCCCCCTATGTCAAAGGCTAGATAGTTGGACATGATATCCTGTCCCCC
Organism: Peribacillus frigoritolerans; assembly: GCF_040250305.1. NCBI lineage: Bacteria > Bacillati > Bacillota > Bacilli > Caryophanales > Bacillaceae > Peribacillus > Peribacillus frigoritolerans. The sequence continues at coordinate 2,731,294 of NZ_CP158190.1, forward strand.
TTACTAAATTTTTTTGATAGTATAATATAGACCAGGGCCGAACTTGGATTGCTGAAAGACCTGTTTAAGGTGCTTCACCGCTTCCTCTCCTTTGAGGGCGGTCATTGCTTCAAATATTGCCTGAACCCGATTTGAGGATAGAAGAGTTGTTTTTATGCGTTCATCTTCATATTCCGAGAAGAAATCACAAAGATATGATATCTGTCCGCAATTCATTTGAATTTGATAAGTATTCATGCATTCTCCTTTCTAAGCAGGTAAATCGTTATTGCCGGCATCCGTTGGTTGCTGTATGGCTGCAGCCTTATTGGAAGCTAGCACGAACGGTAGATAGACAAGCGTTGAAACAGCCAGACAGACGAATCCAATAACCAAGGCCATCCAGTTTCCGCCAGTACCAAAGAATGCAATAAGCGGACCAGGCGTCGTCCACGGCACAGTATAGGCTATCGGCGGTATCAGCTCTGTTGTGATCGCGATATAGCCGATCAAGATGTTTACTGCCGGCACCAGGATGAAAGGGAAGATCAATATTGGATTAAGTACAACTGGCAATCCAAAGATGATCGGTTCATTGATATTGAAGATACCCGGTGCAATGGAAAGCTTTCCGATATCGTGATAATCCTTTCTTCTTGATGCGATGAAAATGGCAATGATCAATCCCAGGGTCATGCCTGATCCACCGTAATTGGCGAAAGCATCATTGATAGCCCAAGTAACAGGGTAGGGAGCTCCCCAGGCAGATCCATGTGAAGCGACATAGTTCAGGTTTTCAAGCGTTGCCTCCGCAAACATTCCTTCCCTGATTGCGGCAACTGTATTAGGACCATGAATCCCGAAGACCCAGAGGAGATTCGATACTATGGCCAGGATAATTAACGAGAATATATTGGTTCCCAAGTTTTTCAATGGGGTCTGGATCGCTGCATATATCAATTCATGGATCCCATTTGGGTAGATAGCTAGAATGATTGCATTACCAACTGAGAATAAAACTGTAATGATGACGATTGGAAAAAGAACCTTGAATGTTCTCGAGATGGCTGGCGGTACGGACGCAGGCATCGTGATTTGAAGACGTTTCGATTTGGATAAACGGCTGAAGATCTCGCCCACGAGCAAGCCGATGATCATGGCTACGAAGAGACCCTGTGCCCCCACCCATTGAGTGGAAAGGAAATTCGTCCCGTCAACCACCGTATAAGCGGGATATACAATGAAGAAAGTGGAAAGGGCAGTTAATCCGCAAAGAAGGTCATCCGCCTTCATGGCTAAGGCGATATTCCTGGCAATTAGAAAGACGATGAATATGGATAAAATACTGGTTGAACCATTCAATACTGGTGCGAATACCTGCTGGAAATCAGCCAAATTAGGAAATAGCTTATTCAAGAACAGCATCTTTGCAATGAATCCATCCGGAGCCAGTACAGCAAAATTCAGTAAAACGATCAATGAACCCGCAAGCGTGATTGGAAATGCTAATATAAAAGCGTCACGAATAGCAACAATATGCCTTTGAGAGTTCAGTTTAGCCGCGACAGGAACAAGGGCTTTTTCCATACCACGCTCAAAACTAGCCATGAATCCCATAAAATACCCCCCTGAATCATTCTTTTTTTTGTTTTATTGATCTTGACCAATAAGCTCTAATGCCCGATCGAGGATCGCGCTCCCGTTCATCGTTCCATATGCTCTCATTTCTATAACCTCTACTGGCACCCTTCCGTCTACAATGGCATCCACCTGTGCTTTTTGATATCTGACCTGAGGACCCAATAATACGACGTCCACTTCCTCAGCGGCTTTTGAGCATTCTGAAATGGGCAAGGCAACAATATCAATGGCGATGCCCTTATCCTTTGCAGCGTCATTCATTTTATTAACGAGCAAGCTGGTGGACATTCCAGCTGCACATACCAATAGGATTTTTTTCATTCATTATTCCTCCTTTTGAATAATAGATTGAATATTATGTAAATTATTTCCGTTATTTTCTATCAATTCTTTATACCAATAGAAACTTTTTTTCTTAATGCGCCTTAAATCCTTTTCACTATGTTCATCTCTGTTCACATAAACGAAGCCGTAGCGCTTCTTGTAGCCATTAAGCCAGCTAAGTATATCCGTGAATGACCAAGTGCAGTATCCAATTAGGTCCACACCGTCACTGATGGCATCCTGGCAGGCCGCTACATGACTTTTCAAATACTCAATGCGGTACTCATCATTCACCACATCCCCTTCAAGGAGCGTATCATATTCACCTAAGCCATTTTCAGTGATGAGGATAGGGAGCCTATATCTGCTGGTCAATCTGCGAAGTCCGATACGAAGGCCTGTAGGGTCGATTTCCCAATCCCAGTTCGTTGCATCCAAGTGAGGATTTCGCTTTGATTTGAAAAGTCCGGGAACACCGCTTTCCTCTGATGTTCCTTTCTTTCCGGTCGTATTCATGGTCCCCAGTTCAATGCCGTCAAGCGGGTTCATTTCGACAGTTCCCGATCTATAGTAATTGACTCCGATGAAGTCAGGCCTTCCAAAGGCCAGAAGTTCCATATCCCCATCCATGATGGTCGGAGCCAGACCATTTCTCTCTAAATACTTCATGCTTATCATAGGATAGGTTCCCCAGCAATAAACATCCAGCCACCAATGGTTATTGAGATCCTCGGCATTTTCATAAGCAAGGATATTATCCGGGGCACAAGTAAAAGGGTATGTCGGTCCAAAAGCAAAGCTGGGACCGATTTTGCCTTCAGGTACGAACCTTCTGAATGATTGGATGGCTTTAGCATTGGCCAAGTTTGCAATATGATTGGCTTCATACATCCTTTTTGCATCTTTCACACCCGGTGGATGCAGCCCTGTACGGTATCCTAATCCGATAAATACATTTTGCTCATTCAAAGTGACCCAGTACTTAACCCGTCCACCGAAGCGTTTGAACAGCGTGATGCAATATTCGTTGAAGTCATGAATGATTTCCCTTGATTCCCAGGCACCATATTCCTCCATTAATGCTTGGGGAACATCCCAGTGGTAAACCGTTAAAATGGGCTCAATGCCGTGTTTTAGCAATTCATTAATGAGGTCATCGTAAAATTTCAGGCCCGCTTCATTGATTTTTCCTTTCCCTTCAGGATAAATCCGGCTCCAGGCAACAGAAAAGCGGTATGCCTTCAATCCCATATCGGCCATCAAGGCAATGTCTTCCCTGAAACGATGATAATGGTCAACCGCCACATCACCGTTCGTACTTTCAAAAGTCGTACCATTCTTTTTTGCATAAATATCCCAGACAGAAAGACCCTTTCCATCCTCATTCCATGCTCCCTCCACTTGGTATGCTGCCGATGCAGAGCCCCATAAAAAGTTTTCTGGGAAGCGTTCACTCTTTTGATGAATCATTATCTCACCTCTTCCTAAGAAAATTGTATCCGCTTTCAATGTTGCGGTAAATACCATTCCCCCTTTCTGTTTTTTGTGACGTCAGTTGTCATCTGTTACATAAAAGAAACAGGATGTTTCTCGTGATCTATATCTTGTATATTTCTTTGGCAATCGCCTCTAACAGATAAACGACCGGAATTTGGGTGGTTATATTCGATTTACCGCTGTATTCCTCTGTCACGAAATAGGATATATTCAAATCTGATATCCTTGCAATCGTACTGACTTTATTATTGGTTATGCTGACGATGGTGCTTCCCTCTTCTTTTAAACATTTTATAAGGTCAATGATCTCTATCGTTTCTCCAGACACACTCAAGGCAATCGTTACACTGTTACTTGAATACTTTGAATGGATTGGAAAGAAAGGATCCTTAATATATAAGGAAGATTTCCCAAGGCTGGAAACATAGCGTGACCCATATTCAGCCATAATGCCCGAGCTTCCAATACCAAGAAAAATGACACTCTCCGCTTTGGCAATCAGCCTCGCCGTTTCTTGAATATATGACTCGAAGCTTCCCTTCAGTGTCCTCTCTACAAATTCCGACAAAGAATGTTGGGTACTCTTTAGCTTGACATGCTGTTTCTCACTTATATACATCTTAAGCTTCACTTTGAATTCAGAGTAACCAGCGCAATCAACCTTTCTGCAAAAACGAAGGATAGTGGAAGTAGAGACATGTGTCTCATCTGCGAGCTCCCTTATCCTCATATAAGAGACCTTTTCTGCGTTTTTGGTAATATAACCATATAACGAACATTCCAATTCATTAAAAGATGCAATGGCTTCTCTAGTAAACATATAAAAACTCCTTTTGAGTGTCAGTTAACGACCAAAGTCTCATTTTCATTTTCCATACTCGTATCTATATTTCGTTTTCTATGCCATTTCTCCTTTTATTACTTATAATACGTAGGTTATTTGGAAGATTGGTTCTGCTGGATAAGTTGAACAGTCTAAATAACGGCCTTTGAATAGCCAAATGTTGCATAATACTCGTAAAATACAAAAAAAGCAATTCACATGAAGTGTAATTGCTTTTTTTAGAAGTGTATAATTTCGAGCTTCGTCCACTCCATGGTAGATTATTAGTTTTTTTCGCCTAGTAATAATTAGCATCTGACATTACTTGTTTTTTACGATCGATAAAATCGTAATGGTGCTAATAATGCAGAGCGTGCCAAGCCACTCGGCAAAACCGAATGTTACATTCAGCCAGAAAACGGATATTAAGGTTGCGGATAATGGTTCAACCGAAGCAAATAAACTTACCTCAGAAGCCGAGATGAATTTGGTACTTTCCAAATAAAAATAAAAAGCAATGATCGTACCGAAAATGATGATGAATAAAACCGCTGAAAATGAAGGGAACGTCCAATTGCCTTCAAATGCCCATGGAGGATGGATTACGCTAAAGCATATGCCTCCAATCAGCATGCCCCAACCCACAACAATCATCGCTCCCCATCTAGAAAGGAGTTTATAAGGCTGCAATGTATAGAACGCCAATGCAAAGGCTGATGTTACTCCCCAAAATACTGCCCAGCCGGAAATGGATAGTGTACGAATGCTTCCTCCCGTCACAAGCAAAAAAGTGCCTAAAATCGCTATGATCACAGCTACACTCACAGTAATGCTTGGAAAACGTTTGGAGCGAATGGCTAAATAACAAGTGATAAGCGCCGGTGCCAAGTATTGAAGGACTGTGGCAGTGGCTGCGTTGCCATGTTCAATCGCTGCAAAATATGTGTATTGAACAGCGAGCATTCCTAGAATGGCAAAAAGGATAATTTGAAGCGCATCTTTTTTGGTTTTCCAAATCTCAAAAACTTTCAGCCTTTCATTCTTATAAGCGACACCCAATAAGATGATTCCAGAAAGCAACAAGCGTATAACAGTGAGCCACTCAGGACTGAATCCTTGCTGCTGAAACAGATATTGAGCTGCCGTCCCTGACACTCCCCATAACGCAGCACCAGTCAGTACTAGTGCAATCCCTTTGTTTCTTGTAGGTGATATAGCAACTAAAGTATCATTACTCATTTTTTTCTACCCCGCTTTTTACACGTTCCGTATGGGCTTGAATTCTTAAATAACTTTCTTTCCAATTCTTTTCTATCACCTTAAGCACCATAGTGAGATTTCCATTCCTTAATGCGTGTATGATCTGATCATGCTCATCAACGGAAAGATGAACATCACTTACCTGATTGAAATAAAACAGTTCCATTCGTATAAGTTTTTGTTTGAGTCCCGATAGGATCCGCTTCATTTCATCATTTGTAGAAAGATTGATGTAAATGGAATGAAAGTCATTATCTTTCTGAACGGCCACCATTTGATTTCCTTCGTCGATTGCTTTTTTCACTTCATGATTGATGGCTTCCATTTCTATTAAGTGTTTTTCTTCAATGAAATCAAAAGCCTGTTCCATAGCCAGCTTTTCCAGTGTCCAAACAATGGAGTATATGTCTAATACACCATCGAATCGAATAGGGGAAACAATTGTTGAACGGCTCGGCTTGGTCTCGACAAATCCTTCATCCTCAAGCCTTAATAGTGCTTCTCTTATTGGGGTTCTGCTTACACCCAATTGCTCGGCTAATTCTTTATCGCGTAATTGCTGGCCTGGCGTTAGGTTTCCCTGGACAATCCAATCCCGCAATATCATGTATGCTTCTTCACGTACAGAAGTACGTTTTATTTTTTGAGATGAATTTGAATGCTTCAACGGCTATACCTCCTTAAATTACCGATATATAATATGCAATATATCACATATTGCATGCCGTAAGAAAGAAATTATAGAAAATTTATATCTGGATCCTTTGTTAAAACATCAAGCACATTTTAATAAAAGGGAATACTTCCATAGTAAAAACATTTCTTTTCGAATGATGAAAGTAATCCTTCTACCATGAGTCCTCGAGCTTTAAGATTTACAACGATTCACTGAAAATAAGTTCTATTTTTTGTATATCCATAGTATGTATTTTTAAATTTTTAAAACACTAGACTGAGACTTACGACATTTGTAGTTTAGTGCTCCTGGAACTCACAAATATTGGATAGTTTTCGCGAATGAATTGGATACTTCTCACTTTATGACCATTTCAAGTGAAATTTGGTGTTTCTAAAAAAATGTCTTGAAAATGTCTTGGTGCTGACCGCACTCATTACATGAATATTCTATTTCCAATGCATCTTCAGTTACTGTATGAACTGTCTCTTTTTTACAAGTTTCACAAAATCTCTTTTCGGATATTTCTTTCATTTATCATTCACACTCCGTTTTATCATCTTTTTTGTAGTCTTGTTAATATTATTTTGCGAATATCCAACAGAAAAAATACCTTTTTCCTGAAGGACCTCAAAAAGAAGGTAAAGAATTCAGAGAAAAAGGTACTCAAATTGTTAATTTAACCTTGGATTCCAATACATCAAAGCTGCATGAAACGGATATTCGTATTCGAAAACTCCCTCTTTTTCCACCACATATTTATTTAGGATCGTTTTTACTTCATCGTAGGAAAAATGTTCATCAAGAATTTTTGTTGTATTATCTCGGATCACTTCTTCAAAGGTGGAATAGATTTTTTTACTTTTCAATTTAACGATCTTACAGTCCGCCAGTATCCCAAGTTGATACAAAACATTCAAGATGTGTATGTAATCCCGTTTTCTTAAATTGATTGTATATCCTTGTTGCTGCAATTCCATATAATGAGGTTTTTCAGGGCCGGTTGTCATACCTACTATCACTAAACGGGCTGCAGACTCATTCATTTTTAATAAGGTTTGACCGATTTCTGTCATACGGTAATAACAATTAAAACCAAATACTACGTCAAATTTGTTTCTTTTGGTCTCACTTTCCCACTTATCATGAATCAACTCCATGTTTTCGAAACCTTTTTCGTTCGCCTGGGATTCCAAAAAATTGATAATGCTTTTGGAACTATCTATACAAGTTAGCTTCCTGACTTCTTTTGCAATATCAAATGTATAATTTCCCCATCCAGGGCCGATTTCCAATACATGATCATCATGTTTTAATAATGCCAATAACTCTTGCTGTACAATTTTTGCATAAGGGTCCGCTTTATGTTGCTTTTTCGCTGCAACCTTGGAAGCCCAAAAAGCTTCTTCTGCAGCATCATCTTTTAGCCTGTTAGGTATATTCCCTGTATGATCCGCCATTGCCTGTTTCCAAAGTTCAATATAATCTGTCATCTTTTCTCCCCTGAATTCGTATGTATTTATCGGCTTTCACAGTGGTTTGGAGTTGCATATTAGTTTGTTTCAAATTAAAGCAAACAGCCAAATACTTCCTCTTTTAAATATATTAGCATACCATAGCAAAAACTTTGTTTTACACATAAGAAAAAGGAGCAAAAACTTTGCTCCTGCATCAAATATTGCTTATTATTCTTTACACTTTTATCTTTTCGATAAAGCTGACCACGTATTTTCAAGCCATTTATCAAAGTCTGCTCCTTTTTCACCCTCATATGTATCATATATATCCATTCTCATCTTCTGGAGTTTCTCTTTGAATTCAGTATATGTGTGATTTTCTGGTAAACTCTTCTTGATCCTGACTAAGATTTTGGTCAAACCTTTGACCAACTCTCCTTTTTTCCTTGCTGGCAATTGAACATCTTCACCTAAACTTTTCAATTGACGGTAGGCTGCCTCTTGAACTTTATATACAGAATCATTACTCATGATATGTGTGAGAATGTCGATTACTTGTTTACTTTTTGACTGACCTAATTCTTCGATCGCATCTAAACGTTCTCTCCAATTAGATTTGCGATTGGCAGATTTTTTTAATTCCTCATAGTTGGCAGGTAACTCGATACCCTTTGTTTCTTTGTTATTCAAATGAATCATTTCTCCTTCTGTCTTAGTATTCCGGATATCAAAATGTTAATCCGCTACTACAATAATCCCATTACCAGGAATGGTTTATTACATTCCTTATTATACCCTTTTCCATATTTTAATATAGTTAAATTCCTAAATCATCTGTTGTATCCTCAAATCAGTCGGGTGCCGGGGGTGCGATGCTTTGCTCTACAAACTTACTTGAACCTATAGCTCCAAAAGTAGCTTCAACAGTAAAAGGCATAAATCCTGCCTGGATTCATGCCCCTATAGTTGACTATGAAGTATGCAGACAATAATAGCAAATCTAGTCCACGTAATGTTTTTTATAATCTGGATGGATAGAAAACTTTTTACGTAAATTGGCGAGATTTACACCAAAGCTTTCTTCTAATAGTTCTCTATGCTTCTCCATGATTTCCATCAGATACAAATCATGAATCATGACTTCTGTAATGGGCATCACTAATCCTACATGCATGGTCCATGCTGCACGGCTATCTTTACCAAGCGAGACAATGCCTGCTACTACTTCTGAATCATCTCCACTGATAACAAGCCATCGTCCGCCATACTCTTCTGTAATTGCATAACCCATATAATGGAGGTAAACATTAGCAAAATCACATACGATTTCCCCATAGGCAATAATTGTTACATTGACCCCTTTATTTGCTGCCTGTCTTAGTTCATACTCTAATTCTTCGAATTCGTCTTCCCAAATCTCTAAGAGTATTCTTTTTTTAGCAGATAATATACAAGCTTTTACCTTATCGAGTATTTCATTGCGTCCCATGATATTCCAGATATTTTCACGGTCATTTGCAGAACGTTCAAACTCCGCTAATGATTTTTCTGCCCGTTCAAAATTCTCTTCTGCTTTTATCCGTCGGTTTTTTATTAGTTCCTTTGCAGGTACAGGCGTATATTGTGGTGTGTTTCCAGGACTAACCAGAATATCTCCTCTTATTGCGAGACTGTCCAGAATTTCATAGATTCTTGAACGTGGTACACCGGAGTTTTTTGCTACTGCATAGCCTGTTAATGGCGATTCTTCCAATAAGGTAAGATATGCTTTCGCTTCATATTCGGTAAAGTTTAGATTTTTTAATGTTTCTAAAATGTTTTCTTTCATAATCCCTCCAACACAACCTTAGTCGCTACCTTTGTAACTAATATTTTAACAAAATCTGTTGACGTTTTCCATTTTCATCTAATATACTTACATGAGTAGTTACTTTAGTAACCACTATTAAAGAGGAGAGGAGAAATAGTATGGATAGCTTACTTACATACATATCAATTGTTGCAATGATGGTTATTATACCAGGAGCAGATACTATGCTCTTAGTGAAAAACACGCTTAGCCATGGTACAAAAGCTGGACGGTATACGGTTCTCGGAATGGCAACGGGACTTTCTTTTTGGACGTTTATTGCAATTCTTGGATTATCTGTTGTGATTGCGAAATCTGTGATTCTTTTCAGTGCAATCAAATATTTGGGAGCCGCCTACTTAATTTATTTAGGGATAAAAAGTTTTTTTGCTAAAAGCGTTTTTTCTTTAAAAGAAATTCAAGCACAAGCAAATACACCTGCAAAGCATTCAAACCGGCATAATAAAGATTCCTTTATGCAAGCATTACTTAATAATATACTTAATCCAAAGACCGTTTTAGTTTATATTACAATCATGCCGCAATTTATCAATTTGAACGGAAATGTAAACCAGCAATTGATTATATTAGCCTTCATCTTAACCTTGCTCGCTGTAATGTGGTTTCTATTTCTTGTTTATCTAATTGATTACGCAAAAAAATGGATGAACAACTCCAAATTCCAGAAAGCATTCCAAAAATCAACTGGCTTAATTTTAATTGGTTTTGGGATAAAAACAGGAATATAAATTCATTTACTAACACATCTAATTTGATTCCATCCGTTCAGATAATTGAACGGTTTTTTTTATTTACGAACCGGCACCGATAATGGCATAAACTCAATCTTTTGTTCGTACATATGGCACTGCATTATTGGTCGGCAAAGATTTTTCCGCCTTCATCATTAAAAACAAAAACGTCAGTATTTTGCCATAAGAGCAGGAAATACTGACGGGTAATGTCCTATGAAGTTTGAAGTATCCCTTTTTGTCAATCCAAGCCGCAAACCTTGGCGAGTATTTCAACAAGGTGCAAACTTTTCATTTGGTTTGCCGCTCCCTCCCTTTGGATGCCAATGCTCATTTGCATTTGGCATCCAGGGTTAACCGTCACTACGGTTGTTGCTTTCGTTTCTTTTAAGTTCTTCATTTTCTCATCAAGAATTTTCATGGATTCATCAAAGTGGAGAAGATTGTAAATTCCTCCAGATGCACAGCAGCGGTCAAACCCTTCCATTTCCACATAGGTAACCCCTGGTATGGATTGCAATAATAAACGAGGTTCCTTTTGGACCTTTTGAACATTGCGTAAATGACATGAATCTTGATAAGATACGATGCCTTGCCATTCTTCAGTAAAAGGAAGCGGCCCCAATTGATGAAGAATTTGACTGATATCTTTTGATTTTTCCGAAAAGACCCTTGCCGCGCCAGCCCATTCGTGATCATCTGCCAATAGATGTCCATATTCAAGAAGTGAGGCGCCGCAGCCTCCTGCGTTATTTACAATGACATCAGCATCTGTTTGCATGAAGGCCTGGATATTCCTCTTTGCCAATGCTTTCGCTTGTTTTATTTCACCTTGATGGGAATGCAGGGCACCGCAGCAATTCTGATTTTCAGGGAGAATGACCTCACAACCCGCTAAGGTGAGCAACTCAATGGTAAGACGGTTTATTCGTGACATCATGGAATCCATGATACACCCAGTAAAAAATGCCACCTTTAATTTCGTTTCCCCTTTTGCCGGCATTATCGTACCTGTCCGGATTCGTTTGGAGGACGGCTCGATGGCTGGAAGTGCTTGTTCTAGATGTGCAAGGGCAGGGGAAACCTTTTGCAGTACATTTGATGAACGGATAAGCCTGGATAAGCCTGTTTTTTGATAGAGCTGTACTGCACTTCCAATCCTGTTCATTCGTTTTGGATATGGAAAAAGATGAACCAATGCCAGTTTTTTGATCTTTGTCATTTTGTTTTTTTGATTTGCTGACGGGGAGTTTTCAATGGCTTCTTTTGCCGCTTCCAGTATATGTCCGTATGGCACACCAACAGGACAAGCTGTTTCACAAGCACGACAGCCTAAGCATAGGTCGATCGGTTCAGCTAAATCTTTTTGGAAATCTATTTTTCCTTCGGCTGCCATTTTCACTAGATTGATACGACCGCGTGGAGAGGCGGATTCCACCCCCATTGATTCATATGTAGGGCATGCCGGTAAACAGTATCCGCATTTTACGCATTGGTTTGTCCAATCATAGGCATCTGAATGTAAATTTTGGACCGCAGCATTTGACTCGTTCGGTTTGGCGGGTAGATTCATGTAACCAACACGACCCTTGTCTGTCCTTTATCAGGAAAAATCTTCCCCGGATTCAGGATATTATTGGGATCCCATGCTTCTTTAATTTTTTTCATCATATTCACCCCTGTTATTCCTAATTCCATTTCCATATATGGTGACTTTAAAGTACCGATTCCATGTTCCCCCGAAAGTGTTCCGCCTAATTCGATTGCTGCTTCAAAAATTTCACTGACAGCAAGCTCCACTTTTTTCATTTCTGTAATATTTCGTTTATCAGTAATGATGTTCGGATGTAAATTGCCATCCCCTGCATGGCCGAATACGACCAAGTTCAATCCGTATTTCTCCCGGATATTGTTTAATCTCTCCATCATGGCCGGTATTTGACTGCGCGGAACGGTCGCGTCTTCAGAAATTTTTGTAGGGCCCATTTGTGTAATGGCCGGGGAAACCGATTTACGCGCACTCCAAATCGTTTGGCGCTCGTCCTCTGTCTCCGCTATCTTGACGTAGGAAGCACCCTCCGCCCTGCATATATCAGCGCATTTATTGATTTCTTCCTCAATCGCCAATGGGTGACCATCTATTTCTATGATCAGAATCGCTTCTGCCTGAAGAGGCAAACCGGAAGGCCGATAGCTTTCAACAGCACGGATGCACGCATTATCCATCAATTCCAAGGCAGATGGTAGAATTCCTGACGATAAAATGCTGGTAATGGCATGGCCAGAGTCTATCAAATGATTGAAGTGGGCGACAAATGTTTGTTTAGATTGAGGTTTTGGTATCAAGCGGATGATTGCTTCTGTAACGATGCCCAGAGTACCTTCCGATCCCACGATCAATCGGGTCAAATCATACCCTGTTACATTTTTAACGGTCTTTCCGCCAGTACGAATGATTTCTCCGGTCGGGGTGACCACCTCCAGACCTATCACGTATTCTTTTGTCGTTCCGTATTTCAATCCCTTTGGCCCGCTGGAGTTTTCTAATAGATTCCCGCCTATAGTGGCTACATTGGAGCTGCTTGGATCCGGCGGATAGAATAAGCCGGCTTCTTCAGCCTTTTTATGAATATCTGCCGTAATCACACCTGGAGAGACAATGGCAAGCATATTTTCCCGATCAATGATCAATTTATCACGCAAAAGGGTCATATCAAGAACCATCCCCCCTTTAACAGGTAAAGGGCCGCCACTTAGCGAAGTTCCTGATCCTCTAGGGTAAACAGGTATTTTGTGAGTATTAGCCAATTTAACCACTTCACTGATTTCCTCCGCGTTTTTTGGCTGTATAACGACTTCAGGTAAATATTCCCCAAAAGAAGCGTCATAGCTATAACAATACCTTTCTGCCAAATCAAGAAACATTCTGTCACCTGGAATTACCTGACAAAGATCGACCAGGGCTTCTTTCTCCATGCTTCTCACTTCCTTTCTTAATAGAAATACGGAAAAGGTCTATTCGTATGTAATATAATGGCATTTTAAGATTCTGCTAGATATAATGATGAAAGAAAAGGAGGATTATATTTGAAAATCGCCCTGATTCATGCAACCACAACTGCACTAAAACCAATTGAAGTTGCCTTTCAGACTGTTGCACCGAACATTGAACTTCTTCATTTCATGGACACGGGTCTTCTCGCCTTGATGGAAAAGAGCGGCAAGTTAACTCCGGAAATCATCCGCCGCTTTTCTGCATTAGTGAATATAGCCTATGATTCTAATGTTTCATGTATCCAACTTACTTGCTCTGCATTTAATGACATCACTGCAATTTTACAACCTTTATACCCTGTAAAGTTATTTCGTTCAGATGAGGCCATGCTTGATGAAGCACTTCGCTACACTAGCATCGGCCTGGTTTCAACCGTAAAAGAAACGCCGATCGCCCTTCAAAATTACTTATTAAATAAGAATCCGGACTGTATGATCGAGTCATTGGTGGATCCAGGAATCATCCATTTATTATCACAAGGAAAAAAAAAGGAACATGACGATCGGGTTAAAAAGATGGTGGAACAATTGGATGGAAAGACAGAAGTGATTTTGCTTTCACAATATAGTATGGATCATATTGCAAAGCAGGTTAATCCTTCTGTCCCTGTCCTAACGGCGCCGCTATTGGCTGCCAAAAGGTGTTTGGCTCATTTGAAGGGAACGTTTAAATAATTCTTTTCGTAATAAATCAGAGCTTAGCAAGAATGATCGTTTGTCACATCTTATATATCGTTTTTAACCGTTTGTATGATGCGAACCGCCAAAAACTTTCCCGACGCCTTGAATTTTTTCAAGTATGACGATCAGAAGGACTGATATGAAAATAACCACGCTTGACACGGATGCAACGATTGGATTGTAGGCATCCTGCATTTGCGAGAAAATCTCGATCGGCAGCGTTCTCATTTCCGGTGATACCATAAAGAGAGAGACCGTTACATTATCAAATGATGTCAAAAATGCGAATAATCCCCCTGAGATGGCCGCAGATCCAATTAGCGGCAGAGTCACTTTCATGAATACTGTTAGTGGATTCGCTCCTAGAATGGCAGCGGCCCGTTCGAGATTATAATCAAATCCACTTAAACCGGTCAATACGAGCCGCATGACATATGGTATGCAAATGACGATATGGGCAATTAAAAATCCTGTAGACGTACCGGCAAGCATCATTGGTGTAAAGTACATTAAGAGTGCAATCCCTAAGACTAATTGCGGCACACTTAATGGAGAAGTTAAAAGGGCCGTAATATACGATTTTCCCGGAATATCATACTTTGCGATGCCAAGGGCACCCAAAGTACCGAATATGACGGAGAAAAGGGCAGCTAATGCTGCGAACTTCGCACTGTTCAAAAATGCTTCCAAAAATTCAGGACGCTCCAAGATCTTGGCATACCATTGCAGTGAAAAGCCTTCAGCCGGAAAGCTTGGATAATTGGCACTTGTAAAAGAAGCGGGAATAACGACAATGAGCGGGATCAAGATATAGATAATGGCCAACACGGCAACGGCAATCCGCAGGCCGCCAAACGTTTTCATCATCGGAACACCTCCTTGAATTTCCCTTTTTCAAACGCTCTTGTAAAGACGGCTACCGATATGACAGTGGTTGCTAATAGAATATAAGAAAGAGCAGATCCGAATGTCCAATGCAGCAGGTTATTAATTTGATCATAAATGACGACAGGCATCACGGGCACGTTGGCTCCCCCCATTAGTGCAGGCGTAACATAAGCACTCATTGACAAACTGAATACGAGAATGCAGCCAGATACGATACCTGGGATGCTTAGCGGCAATGTAATGGAAAAGAACCTTCTGAATGGGCTTGCCCCAAGTATCGCTCCTGCCTTATCAAGAGAAGGATCGATATTATAAAGACTTGCAACGATGGATAAGATCATGAAAGGAAGATATGCATTGGAAAGCCCAATCACAACTCCGATTTCCGAAAACAATAGTTTCAATGGTGCATCTATTATGCCAAGGGCCATCAAGGTTTGATTAATCGTTCCATTAGGCAATAGCAGGAGGTACCAGCCAAAATTACGGACAACTATACTTACCAAAAGCGGTGACACGATCAAGAGCGTGATATACCCTCTTATGCGCGCTGAACTTTTGGCCATCGTCAAGGCTACCGGATATCCAAGAAATAAAGCAACCAAGACCGAATATAAACTGATCTTCACTGTCAGCCATAAAGAAGATAAGTAATAGCTATCGGAAAATAATTGTGTATAGTTTTTTAGGCTATAAACTGCCTCCGCTCCTCCCAGATTATCTGTGGATATGAAGCTTAAATATAAAATGTATAACATCGGTATGACAAAGAAACCAAATATGAAAAGCAAAATCGGCGTTAAAAGGAGTAATCCTGGCACCCAGACTTTCCTTTTCTTGATTTTAGGTTTCTTTTGCGGCTCAATAGGATCCGTTTCCTGTTCTATTTCTTGACTAGCATAACTTCTGATGGGCTCCATCCTATCAGCACCTCACTTCCATTTTGCCATGATGAATCAAAAGCGGAAGTCAATACTTGGATACTTTTCCCCTGTAATAGAACATTGATTTCCCAAGAAGTACCAAGATAGTTAATTTGGCTGATCTTAGCACGATGGAAATCCAAAGGAGCTGTAGATTTTTCATCAAGAGAAACAATTTGCAGTTTTTCCGGTCTAATATAAAGCTTCACCTCATCACCGGTTTTCAAATCACTATCATTTCCCATGATGTTATTTGCATCGACATGAGTGATATCAGGCCCTATCTTGACTGAAACTTTCCGCTTATCCACAGCAGACACATTCCCTTCAAAACAGTTCGATTTCCCGATGAATTGAAAGACGAATTCTGTCTTAGGATGATTGTAAATCTCTGTCGGTGTACTGATTTGTTCAATCTTCCCTGCATTCATGACCACGACCCGATCAGACATGGAAAGAGCTTCTTCTTGATCATGAGTCACAAAAATGGTCGTTACGCCAATTTCCTTTTGTAAACGTTTTATCTCGGCCCTGAGTTCATGGCGCAGCTTTGCATCAAGGTTTGAAAGCGGCTCGTCAAGCAATAGGAGCTCCGGTTCCACTACCAGTGCCCTGGAAATCGCAACGCGCTGACGCTGACCTCCAGATAATTCCCTTGGATAACGATTTTCCAATCCTGACATTTTCACTAATTCAAGAGCTTTACTTATTTTCTTTTTTTGCTCGGCTTTACCGACCTTGCGCAGTTTCAAGCCAAAACTAAGGTTTTCATAGACTGTCATGTGAGGAAAAAGCGAATAAGTTTGAAAAACCATTCCTAAATCTCGCTTATAAGGCGGAACCTTCGTAACATTATTGCCCTTAATATGAACCTCGCCCCGATCTGCATCGAGGAACCCTGCAATGAGGTTCAAGGTTGTTGACTTTCCGCACCCGGAAGGCCCAAGAAGAGTGAGTAACTCTCCTTGTTTCACCTCCAAATCAATGCCATTCAGGACAACATTCGCTCCAAATTGTTTAAACGCGCCTTTTATCTCTACATCATTTTTATTTGATCCAAACCCCTGAACTGACTCCAGGTGCTGCCTATTAATTTCCACATCTTTTTTTAATACTTCCATGTGATCAACACGCTCCTTTTATTTGAGTTTTTTCCCTAATTCAGGAGTAACCTCTTTCGCCCATTTGTCTGACACCTCGGCACGGATCTCGGCAAACTTGGCGAAATCAGGTTTAAATGTTTTATCACTTGCTTTAAGGCCGATTGACTCTTCATATTTCTCTGGGATTTTCATGCCTTCCACCGTCGGATAAAATCCTTTTTCGGAAATTAATGCTTGAGCTTCTTCACTGATTACATAGTTGATGAATTCAAGGGCTTCTTTGCTATTTGGCGTATTTTTCACTAGACCAGCGCTGAAAGCTTGAAGCGGCACACCTTCTTTAGGCACGGCCATCTTAATCGGAATACCTGAAACGGCTAGTTCACCTATGGAATAACTTCCCATGACCGTTACGTCAGCAGCTCCTTGCTGGATCGCTGGCATCATTTGCGTTGAGTTTTTATAAAATGTATTGGAATACGCTGCAAGATCTTTAGCCTTTTCTAGACCTGGCTCCATGTCTTCTGTACTGCCGCCGTTTGAAATCGCCAGACCATTAAGGGTATTGAAGCCCCAATCATTCGTAATATCTGAAAATGCCGTTTTACCCTCGTACTCAGGAGAGACAAGATCATTCCATGATTCAATTGATTTTAACCCTTTCTTTTTAAAGGTTTCCGTATTATAAGCTGGTGCAATGACTAAACCGAATGCTGGCGCGGCCGCCTTTTCAACCGGAATGAAACGTGAATCCACCAATTTCATATTGGGAACATTGGACTCATCAATTGGAACGATCAGTTCCTTCTCCTTAGCGCGAATTACATCAACCGGTACAAAAAGGGCAACATCTATTTGCGGAGCGTTTTTCTGTAATTCCACTTTGGATAAGATTTCACCTGATAAACCGGAAATATAATTGACAGTGATTCCCGTTTCTTCTTTGAACTTTGGTGCAATCACATCTCGGATGGCACTTTCAATGACACCGCCATTACCTGCTATTGTTATTTTCTTCTCTCCTTTTTCCCCTGTACTTGTTTGTACGGATTCCCCCGGCTTTTGCGGAGTGGGATTACCACACCCCGCAAGAGCGATCAATACTATTATCGATAAAATACACATCAGTTTTTTCATAGTCATTGCCTCCCGTTTTTCATTGATTTTCAATCATTCCTTGTTCGGTAAAATAATTCATGGCCCCTGAATGGAAATCCAGTGGAACTTGTTTGGTTGCTTCCTCTATTGAAATATCAGAAGCCGCCGGATGTGTATGCTGCAGTTCAGGGAGATGTTCATATAATGTTTTCACAAGATTGTATGCATGAGGGTCAGACATTTCCTTGTAGGTTACCAAGACATTTTTAATTGAAATCGTTTGGACATTTTTTTTCATTCCCCTGTATGTATCTCTGGGAATTTCATCATTAGTATAAACTTCATATTGTTTCTGAAGACGTTCAATGATGTCTCCCGGTATTGGAATGAAAGATAGTTCCATCTGCCTGGATATGAAAGCGATTTCATTATTCGGAATTCCCGAAGAAAAGAAAGCTGCATCAATGGTACCATTTCTTAATGCTTCTGCAGATTGAGAAAAAGAAAGATAGGATAAATTCAATTGATCAGTCGGTAAATCAGATTCTAACAGTATCCGCTCTGCAATAAGCCTTGTACCGCTTCCTGCCGTTCCCACACTAATGCGTTTACCAACTAAATCATCTAAGGAATCCAAATCATTTTGTTTAGTTGTAACAATTTGAACATAATTGGAATATAGGGCCGTTAAAGCTCTTAACTTGGATTTATCCGTCTCAGGCAAATCCAGTACATCCACTGTGGTAAAACCAATTTCTGCCCGATGGAGGCTAACCAATTCAGTATTTTCGATGGAAGCATCGGTTACCTGGGTTCCTGACACAGCTCCATTATATTTTTCATACATATTTGATAATCTTTGTCCTAATGAAAAATAAACACCTGTCATATCACCGGTTCCAATGATTAGCATCCTATTATTTAAATCCTGTCCTTCAGAGGTTAGTTGACTCTGAATCAAGGTAGAAGCAGGTTTAGATATTTCCTGCTGCTCATTCATAAAAGAACATCCTGTCATGAAACAAAATAACAAAGCGACTTTTATAAAGAGTGCTCCATTCTTCATCGTGGCCCTCCTTTCTTAATGAATTTAGATGCAAATATCATGCCAAGTCGATTTTCTGCTTTAATACGCAAATCCTGCCGATTTCTTGGATGTTATCCAAGTATAAATCGGCAATTTTTTCCGGTTACCCAGAAAAAATTGCCGGTTAACACAATAATCCTGTTATTCTCCATTTGAAATGAGCTTGATTTTATCACGAAGGCTTCTTTCAGAAATTTTTAAGATTTGAGCTGTTTTTTGCCGATGGTTTTTACAGTATTGAAGAGTGGCCGTTATGACCTTTTCTTCTATCTCTTTCATGGAAATGCCGATGGGAATCCTGAAACTGGTAAAATCGTCGTCATTGCCATCCGGCTGGAGAATGAACTTTTGTTCTTGTACATATTGCGGCAAGTCGGTTTCTTCCATTCTTTTCGAGTTTGATAGGGCAATAGCATATTCTATAATGTTACCAAGCTCACGGACATTCCCAGGGTAATGATAATCCAGTAAAATCCGACGTGCGGTTGCCGAGAACATCTTTTCTTCACGATTCATATCCTTAGCGTGTTTTTTTATAAAATAATCCATAAGGATCGGTAAATCTTCTTTTCTATCTCTTAAAGGCGGCATCAAGATGGGAATGACATTTAGCCTGAAAAACAAATCCTCCCTAAATTCCCCTTCCATCACCATTTGTTCCAGGTTTTTATTGGCTGCACTTATAATACGGACGTCCAATGAGATTTTTGTATTGGATCCCAGAGGCGTCACTTCCCGTTCCTGCAATACCCTTAATAATTTGGCTTGAAGTGGAAGGGGCATTTCACTAATCTCATCCAGAAAAAGGATGCCTCCATTAGCAGCAACGAATTTCCCTTCCTTCCTCTGAGTTGCACCGGAAAATGCTCCCTTCTCGTAACCGAACAATTCAGATTCCAGCAGCATCTCAGGAATTGCTGCACAATTGACAATCTGAATGGGATTGTTTTTCCTTCTTCCCAGCGTATGGATGTTTCGGGCTACAAGCTCCTTTCCAGTACCACTCTCACCCGTGATAAGAACACTGGAATCAATATCTTTCACTCTTTCGATCATTGAGAAAATACGCTGCATCGCCTTGCTGTTACCAAGGAAGTTACCAAATCCCTTTTGAATCTCTAATTCTTCATGTAATGTCTCCAATTGATTGGACATCTGTTTGAATTCGGCTGCCCTCATCAAGAGCAAAGAAAGCTCTTCTATATTAATTGGCTTTTCAATATAGTAGTAGGCGCCTTTTTTTATGGCCTCGATGGAAGTTTCAATGGAAGAATAGGCAGTCATCATGATGACTGTCACGTTAGGTGATATTTGTTTGATTTTCTGTAGGACATCAAGTCCACTTTTATTCCCTATTCTCAAATCAAGTAATACAATATCAAAGTGCTGATTCTCGATCTTCCGAAGACCCTCATCGGGGTCAGTAGTTGTTACGACTTGATAGGAATCTTCCAATGCAAAGCTAAGAGCGGTGCAAATAGCAGGTTCATCATCAATCACCAATACATGCATTTTCATATTACTCCTCCTCTTTCCAGGCTTCTATTCGATATATAAAGGTAGTAAAATGGTGAATTTCGTTCCTGAATTAGGATAACTTTTCACATGGATATCTCCGTAATTCTCTTTAATTAGCCTATACGATAACGTAAGTCCCAAACCGACTCCCTTTTCTTTATTTGTGAAAAAAGGTTCGAAAATATGGTTCAGTTCCTCCTGTTTCATCCCTTTTCCTGTATCGGATATGGTAATCCGCCCTGTCTTTTCGTTCTCTTTATCAATGGTGATATTAATGGTCTTTTCCTTTGTTTCTTCAACGGCATGAATCGAATTCAACACCAAGTTAAGAAGTACTTGTTGAATTTGTTGTAAATCTATATAAAAAATAAGGTCCTCCTCAATCGTTTGCTCGAAATTTATTTGGTTTTTTTCCATTGTCACCTTATGAAAAGCAAGTAATGATATAAGTTCATGAGCGTGGCAATTAGTAATATTGGGCGGACGCGGACGTGCATATTCAATTAAATCGGTAACAATTGCATTCAAACGATTAACTTCAGTAGGCAAGTGTTCCATTAGAACTTGTCGGAATTGAGGATTATCATATTTACTCGGAAGTAAATCAATGAATGTTTTTATCGATGTCAAAGGATTCCTTATTTCATGTGCGACACCTGCAACTAGTTGACCAAGAGCGTGCAGCTTTTCTTGTGTGACCAATTTTTTCTCCAATGTTTTCTTTTCCGTCTCATCACTCATGGAAAGCAAGTATCCGGTTTGCATATCTTCTGAATTGAACATCTTATGCATCGAATATGAAATCATCTTCTGTTCATTTCCCTCATTAAGTACCAAGATCCGAAAAGAACCCGTACGATTATTCTCATTTTGTTCTTGATGTAAAGCTTCGAAATTCTTCATTAATTGCGAATGATTCATAAAATTCAGAATCATTTCCTTGGAAATGTTGAGAATGTCCGATGCCTTTGCATTGCAGCTGGTAATCATGAAATCGAGATCGAATGTAATGATTCCATTATTGATATTGTTTAAGATTTGATCTTTGAATGCTTCAGCGTTAGCGATGTTTTGCCGTTGTTTCTCTAAATCCTTATTTAATAAATGTAATTTTAACGTCTGGTTATGAACGGATTTTTTTAGCTTTTGATTCCATATGTAAATGATTAAAAGGATAAGGGCTACCGCAGTTAAGCTGATAATCAACCAGAATATGAATTGCTCCAGCCTGGCAATTTTTTGATTGGATTGTGGCATGACCCATTTATCGATTATCCCATTGATATTTCGGTTTGCTTTAAGTTCTGTGAGTGTATTGTCCATCATGAAAAGAAGCGATTGATTCCCTTTTTTTACTGCAATCGTATAATCCGCGGGTTCAATGACTTCATCGAGAATGATGTAATTCTTTTCTTGGCGGAATTTTTTCAAATAGAAAGCTGCAGTCCATTTGTTTCCGATGAATACATCTGCACGGTTGTTCAATAATGTTAAAATACCCGAGTATTGATTCGAAACGGTCGTTAAATTTGTATTCCTCATATTGAGAAATGTACTGATTACTGGAGTGTTATGGTCAAGGACAACATGTGAATCACGTAAATCAGTTAACGTATGAATATCCTGTTTCCTATTACTGGGAATGATTATTGATTGGGACATTGTAAAATAGGATTGAGTGAAATCAAGTTGGTTATCTTTTTCGGTATTATAGGTACTTCCAACAATTGCATCGATTGTTCCGTTACTTAAGGCTTTTTCGGCATCTTCCATCCTCATCGGAATATATTTGAAATCTACACCATTATAATTTGCTATTTCCTCCATTAAATCAATATTGATGCCTGTCAGCTCACCAGCTTCATTTTCATATGAAAATGGTGGAAGAGCACTTTCTCCAGCAATTATAAAAGTCTTTTGGTCAGCAAAAACAGCGGGAGACCAAAGCGATTGAACAAAAACTATCAAGCAAAATATACTTAGTTTAAACAGCTGCTTTTTAATTAAAAGCCCTCCTTCTGTGTCAAAATCCTTGCAGTCAGTAATCCTCGGCTAAAAACATCATGATTATATACTTCTCCAATTAAGACTTGAACCCTTTAAAATGGAAAGAATTCTTGACACAATCTAACAATTATCTACAAAAAGGTATGTGATTCTGTCTTACCAAATAAATATAACCCCAGCAACCTGTGATGGGTTTTAAGATTAGAAATAGGTTTCTTATTTTAAATAGTAAGAAGATCCAGTTTGTTTTTTTAATAAATCCAGTTGATTTCATAAATTCGCCTCCTTTCCACTACCTGTCTGCTGAACCTCCTCGACGCATTCGTCTGTGGGGTCTCAGCTAGCCAGTTGAGCAGGGATGTCGCATATTTCTTCAATCTAATGAGGGTTTCATTCTAAAAACATTAAGGATAAACAAGTCTTTCTATAAAATCATGGTTTGTTTTCAGACCTTACGGAACATACAGATACATTGGCCAAATTTATGTTAAAGTATTTTCAATTTCAATGCTTTTTAACATTTGCCGTAACGCTCCAAGATGATGAGCCGAGTGGGCAATGGTCGCATTGACATTTGTCGGCCATTTTCCTATATAGAAATTTCAAAAAAAGCCCAATTTCTCAGTATTAAAATTGAGAAATTGGGCTTTTTGTTACTCGATAAAAGCACCCTATAATGGAATAACACTTTATTTTTATTAGGTAGTTTTGTTGAAGATCATTACTTTTTTTCTTATCGAATATACTAATCCTTTAATCCCTTTCCATTGAGAATATTCTGCATGCATTTTTCAACTCTTGACTCTCGAGTTTTGGATTGTTTTGGTTGAGAAAAATGAAGAATGTATGCTCTTTGCCGTCCCGGGGTCAATGCTTCAAATGCAGTTTTCAAGGCAGGGATTTCATCGAATTTGTTTTGAAGCTCTTCAGGAATTATGAATTCTGTCTTTTTAAAATTCACTTCCAAACCGGCTTTTTCAACTTCAATGGCTTCATGAATATAGGCTTTCAGAATGGATTCCGTTGCAACTATTTCTTGAAGATTGGTGAACCGAATCTGGCGCGCCCCCTGTACATTCTCCGTTTGTTGGATTAGAATCCCATGGGTATCCTTTAACAAGGCACCTTTGTGAAACAGAAGCGCACAATATTCTTTAAATCCATGTATTAAAACGATGTTTTTTTTCTCAAACGTAAAACAAGGATGCATCCACTTAAATTCTTCGGTCAGCTCACAGTCAAGAACGATATTTCTCAGCGTCTCATATTCTTCCTTCCACTTTGTAGCTTTACTTAAAAATTCATCAACCTTAGGATTCATACTATTTGTCATCACGGAACACTCCTCTTTCCGAGCAGTTTGCTTTTCTTATACGTTAGCTAAAAACTAAAAAACTTACATTTCCTCTAACAATTTATTAAGATCTTCGCCCATTTTCGCCCAACCATATTTCGCACCATTGAACGCTTGATCTTCTTTTTCAAATCCTGATTGTTCAAGATGTAAATAGGTTGTTCCATCCTCGTGCTTTAATGTCCATGTGACTGTAGTATTTATCCCGCCACCTACCCAAGTGTAAGATAACCTATAAGGCTCCTCAACTTCAAGAACTTCGGAATCGATAACTAAATTCCACTGTTCATTCCGGAACTGAAATTTATGTCCGAGGACAGGTTTAATATCATTAGCCATTACCCACTTCGCAAGAGTATTTGCATCCGTTAAGGAGTACCATACCTTCTCGATTGGGCTCTTAAAATTAAATTCTTGTGATACTGTTAAATTCATCTTTTGTTCCTCCTCTAATATTTGGTTTAAAAGTAGCATTCTTTCACTCCAGAATTTCCTGTAAAACGATACCCAATCCTCAATTTCCCTCAACGGGGCAGCATTCAGCCGATAACGCGTTTCCCTGCCGACCTTTCTGCTGATTACGAGACGAGCCTCTTTAAGGATTGCCAAATGCTTCGAAACCGCAGTTCGACCCATTTCAAAATGAACGGTCAACTCATTGAGTGGCAATTCTTCCACGTCCGCCAACAAACGTAGCAATTTACGTCTTGTTGGGTCAGCGATGGCCACATAAATATCACGCTCTTGATTTTGATTTTGCTCGTTCAAAATCACCCCCCCTTTATTGGACACCAATTAGTGTCTTTTATTATATGACACCAATTGGTGTCCTGTCAATTTTATTATTGACATCAAGGTATTTGTTTTATTCGCCTATCATCAAGTATATTGGTTCCTTCTTTAATAGTTGTTGAATCGAATAGGCTTCAAACTTATTAAATCCTTTTACAACTAAATTTCCCTGTTTGATAAACTACATTTCTTCACAAACTATCGCTTTTACATAAATGACCAGCTAATAGCCGCTTTGTTGCAAAAGATCACAAACGAAAACGGGCATCCTAAAAAATTTCGTAATCTTGGAATTGAGCAGCGATATATCCTCATTGATAAGCAAAGTGGAAAGAATTTAACCGGTCCTCAATATCAGGCAATGCTCTTAATCATTTGCGGAGGCGGAGATTTATTATTACTTGATTCACTAGCATAGGATAGAGATTATGCTGGTATCAATCGAGAATGGAAGTATATTACCCGAGATCCGAACGCAGATATTGTGGTACTAGAAAAAGAGACACTTTTGATAGGAAGAAATCCAGAGGGTGGGTGATAGCGGCAAATTAATGGAGGACCAAATTTTAACTCTGCTTTTATATGTTGCTGAGTAGGAACGTATAAAAATTAGCAACGACAGGCTTAAGGAATTGAAGTGGCAAAAGTAAAGACGTGAGATTGGGAAGACGTAAGTCTGAAATTAATAGACTTCATTCAAAAGGAATCAACGATCAGATTTTACAAACCCACAAATAAAAAGATCCAAGATTTTGCATCATATATAATAGTGAAAAAAATGAAGGATAATCAAGTTGTTTTAAAAATGAGGTAAAAATCCCCCTCGATAAAATCATGAGAGGGGTTGGGGATGAGTCCACTCCATTAGGTCGAGAAACTCACTGAAAAGCACCTGTTTTTTTTCATTTAAAAAACATTCAAGTTAATTGGAGAAGGTATACGAGACTCCTGTGGGGAGAGCGCGTACAGGGAGACCCTTTACGCGCAGGCGGAGTGCCCTCGGAAAGCGAGTGCCATACGTTCCAATCATTTTACAAACCCTCAATATGTTTCAAGGCTTTTTATCATTTGCCGTAACGCTCCAAGATGATAAGCCGAGTGGGCAATGGTCGCATTTACATTTGTAAGCCATTTTCCTAAATCGATTGTATCGATTTCTGCGAAAAGAGATACATATTCTTTATGTAATTCCTCTCTGATTTCAGCCCATTTCACCTCATCAACAGTAGCAATGGTCCAGCTTGCTTCCCAATCTTTTTCAAAGTCTGTGCCACTGATCATTGTTCGGATCACCCATAAATAATACCGTATGTGGTCTGAGTGAGCCGCAATTGTCGATCCGTTTATGAAATGTGAAGCATCTTCTGCGGTTAAATCATCAAGAGTACCAAAAATCCCTGTATTCGGTTTTGATTCAGTATAATAGCTCCCTTCATTTCCCGGTCCTTCAAACGTTTCTTTCAAAAGCATTTTTATGGAACTTGCCAACGTCTCGCTCATCTCAAATCCCCCCAATTAATTTAATCGACTTCATTACTTTATAATACAATAAGACAAACCATTAATCCTTTTTATTTTGTTAAATTAATCCAAAAATATCGCAAGTTTAAAGAATTACTCACTAAACTGGCATAAGGTAAGGGCTTCCTTTAACAGTTAACAACCTTATATGGTATTGACGCTGCTCTTAACATTGTAAATAAAATAAAAACACCTTAAAAAGGCCATTCCTTAAATAAACAGGAACGGCCTTCAGTTTGTAGACAAAAGGAGTTCGGAATTAAAAATTCAAAGAGAAGTCAATGGCAGCCTCAATTATACGAACCAAATGGTTCGCTGGCACCAGTCGATCTAAAGTAATCATTTCCTGTTGACTCGCTGAATAGAATCATGATTAGAAAGTA
The DNA here is from genome assembly GCF_040250305.1 of Peribacillus frigoritolerans. Classification (NCBI taxonomy): domain Bacteria; kingdom Bacillati; phylum Bacillota; class Bacilli; order Caryophanales; family Bacillaceae; genus Peribacillus; species Peribacillus frigoritolerans. The sequence continues at coordinate 2,757,961 of NZ_CP158190.1, forward strand.
TCCTCATCACCTCAAGTTTTTTGTAATTCTATTTTAAAACAATGAAGAATATAGGCAAATGGGTTCTATCTTAAAGGTAAAACAAAGTTGATTGGAGCGGGTGTGCGAGACTCCTGCGGGAGAAGCGAGTCCAGGGGAGACCCCGCAGGCGCAAGAGCGCCGAGGAGGCTCCCGGACCGCCCGCGGAAAGCGAGTGCCTGGAGAGGATATCAACGTTCAAATTGTACAAACCGTAAAAAAACTGTAGACAAACTCGATTTTTATCTAGTTTGTCTACAGTTTGAAGGCCATTCCTTAAATAAACAGGAACGGCCTTAATTATTTATTTAAAAAGTTTGAAAAGTATAGAATGCTAAAACTAAAGTTTTAGTAGCTTTTCAAACGCTCTTCCAGGGACACAATTCTAAACTTTAACTCTTGATTCGAGTCTAAGCCCCCTATTACAATTTGATTATCTTCCGTAATGGTGACATATCTGAAGGTTTCTTCTCCGTGAATCTTGATTTTTGTCTCCAATGTCGTTTCCATTTTTGCAAAAACTTGATCTGTGTATGTAAGCGGAAGAAGATCATCTAAACCTTCTTCGGGGCTGCCGAGCCACTTAAACATGAAATCTTTCAATGAATATTGTTCAATCATCGATAAATGATCTTTAAAAATTAATTTGTCAATTGTTATCTCTTTCAACTTAACCACTCCTCAATAGTATCTAAAGTTTATATGGATAAACTCCTAACATCAAGGGCATTACAATGACAAACCATTACATTTTGATTACTTGCTTACTAAATAAACCCTTCCCTTCCGTAAAATGGAGTTCTCTAACCTTGAAAACAGATTTTAGGTTTTATTTTTTCTTAAGAATACCCTTGGATTAACATGAGAGGGATTATTTTCTGTGATTTGCACGTTTTGGTATAGATGATTATCCATGAACCGAGGATGTTCATTTCAGTCAAAACAGCCCCATTTACATAGGAAAATGGAGGCTGTTTTTCTTATATGGATGTAAAACAACTTTCTGTTAAATGATAGTCCCTTAAATTACACATTATAATTCTTTTTTTCCTTTAACACCATTTATTGAATAGCTGATTTTGATGTCGGCATTTAATGAGTGATATACTGAACAGTACGTATTTTTGGATAATTGAATCGCACGGACCACTTTATCTTCAGGCAGATCACCCTCCAAAAAATAGTGAATATGAAAATCGGTAAACCGTTTAGGGTGATTTTCAGATCGTGCCCCTTCTATTTCTATTTGAAAAGCCTTTGTTTCAAATCGCATTTTTTTTAATATCATTACAATATCAATACCTGTGCACCCAGCAAGAGAATGTAAAAGTAACTCCGTGGGTCTGGCTCCGCTATTTTTTCCTCCTACTTCTTCGGCAGCATCCATCTTAATTTCATGTCCCGACGGAGTTGTGCCAGAAAAGGCCATTTCCCCTGTCCATGTAATCATTGTCTTCATATATTTCAATTCCTCCCTTTCTTGATGTTTTGTTCTAAAAATAGTCCGTATTTCTATTTAATGTAAATGCAGATCATTTAAGTATTAAAAAAATATTTCCGCAATGGGGTCAGAACGCAAATATACAGTGCACTTAACTTCTGGATTTTTTTGATGACTTTCCATAGCTTATATTCTTCCCACAAGTCCTGCTTAGTTAGTCATACTGTAAAATTTGAACGTTGATTACCTCTTCAGGCTTTAAAACATGATCTCAGAAATCCGCTCCCTTTCCACTGACTGTATGCCATGCCACTTCAAAGTAAGCGTCTGTGGGTCTCGGCTAGCCTGTTTTATTCGGCAGGAGTGTCGCAAATTTCTTAAATCTATTCAGGGTTTCATGCATATAAAGAAGTAAAAAAACCAGAAGGATATTAAGTTTACCTTTAGAAACATGGTTGTGAGAGCATTCCGAACCTCCTTTTGTCGACAAAATGGTTTCTATCTAAATTTTAATCTTAGCCCTATATATCCATCTACCATGAAGTTTTATAGTTTCCTTCTCCATTCAAAGGAGTTTTATAACTATTATTTTCCCTATCTTGCCAAATGATATTGCCATTTTCATCTTTCAGGACGAACTTGAATTCATAAAATCGATCTGCAGCTAAACGAAATGTTCCACTCCAGCTGCCTTCTGTGCTTTGAGTAAGTTTATATTCATAATCCTCAGGATTCCACCTGCCGATTTCCCCTCTATCCCCAATTAAGTAAACTCCCTGTGTGGCAGGTACATTTTCAACTGTGAATGTAACTGGAATCGACTTGCCTTCCAATTTATCAGCCATCATCTTGAATTCATTTGTTGGATTTCCTTCATCGTCGAATAAATAAGACATCCTTAGCAAGGTAAATCCCTCAAAACCATGGTTAAAAACCATTTCTGCTATATTGTCAAAGCCCGCTTCATTGTTGATCAGCGGGAGTGCATTTTCCCCGTTTAATGAAATTCCTTTTTCATTAGCCAAAGAGGCAATATGGGTCACCAACGTCTTAGGAGCGCTATAGGATGGGGCAGTATGTGCGTCTTGATCTCCCATTTCCAAACAGGTGAATGTGAGGGCCATATTCGATTTCTTAAATTGATTCAGTAATTGGGAGTAGTTATAATACCCGGCACTATACTCTGCAGAATGCGGCAGTACTGGATCATTCATTTTCCAATGGACTCCTGAGATTTTAGCTCCAATTGGAACGCCAAAGACTTCATCGAAATGTTTATGGGCAAATTTAGAGATTTTTGCAAGATGCTTTTCGAGTGCTCCTTGATACCACTGCATAAAGTCGTATCCAAATTGAGTGTCGATTGCTCCGCCCCTGGTGAAAAATTCATCCCCATTTCCTGGCGGCTGAATCTCATTCCAGTTTTTATACGTTTTGCCCCAAGCAGCATTTAATTTTTTTATCGTTGAATATTTTTCTCTCATGGTAAGTCTGAAATCACGTTTCGCTCCTTCTGTATAAGCTTGGAGCTGTCCTCTTTCAGGATAATCCCAGCCATCAGCATTTTGATAGGAGGGATATCTTAGTTCCCCAGCTGGTCCTGCACTTAAATATATTTTAGCTATTAAATCCTTCTTATCAGCAAAGTTCTTTGCAAAGGATTTATACAATTCGTTGTATTGATCGGCTGTACCTTCCCACCAAGGAGCAAGTACTTCCTTATTCCAGAAACCACTTTCACTCTTGAATGCCATGTTTTCAGAAGTGTCTTTATTCCAGAGCCAACTCGGGATGGGATAGTTGCAATCATCCCCCACATTACCGCCGCATTGGTGCGTAGACAAAATGGGCACCCATTTTAAACCGGAAGCTTTCACGGTTTCCGCATATTTTTTATAATAGGACCAATCAAACTGATTATCTTTTTTACTCTCGACCAATCCCCACCAGATATCTGTCGTAATTGCATATACTCCATTTTCCTTCAACTGGGTCAGCTCTGCTTTAAATGCCTCCCAATCTGTTATTTCACCCAATGGGGCCATCACATAAAGCTTGTAATCTGGTTGTACTTCTGCTATTCCAGGTGTATTTGATAAAGGAACAAAATACAGCATAAAGGTAAAAACGCCAACAGATAATTTGTTCATGAAACGCCAACCTTTCCCCTATAACTTTATTTGTTTAAATTTCGGTTCATCACCGAAACCGCTTACATTTTTTGTTTTTTAGTCATTCCTTTACTAGAATTATATTTGTTATGGAAATATTTATCAATTATTTCATCGGAGGAATTTAGTTCAAAAATCGACAAAGAAAAAATGGATAGTCTAAGAGACTATCCAGAGCAGCTGGTTATAAAACTATATAAACATTATCATCTTCTATTTCAACATGGAATGTCTTTACACAACCATTATCAGGTTTTTGGACTTCTCCATTCTTGACACTGATTTTCCAGTCATGCATCGGGCAAAATACGTGATCACCACTCACAATGCCTTCCACCAGAACCCCACCTTTGTGTGGGCAACGATTTTCAATAGCCCGGAATTCACCATTTGCTAAATGAAAAAGAGCAATTTCATGAGAGCCTATGGTTACTGTTTTCCCTAGGTTTTTTGGCATCTCATTTACTGTTGAAACCTTTATCTTTTGAAGCGTTTTCCCCATTTAGGCTGCCCCCATATTCATTTATTTGATATAGCTGGAATTTTCACTTTTTGAAATAAACCGGTTTTGATCGCATTGCTCTCAATGATTTCTTTCCACGGTTCTTGTAATACTGATAAGGCCTCATCCAAGTGTTGATTAAGCTCCATTCTTTTTTGCTTATCACCAATAATCGCCTTAATGGTATCGAACCCTACACGCTCAACCCAGACAGATGTTCTTTCTAAATAATTGGCAGTCTCTCGATAATGTTGGATGTATGCACCCGTAATTTCAATTACCTCATCACTAGTTTTCACTTTGCATAATAATTCAGCAGCTCTTAAATGGGTTCCGCCGTTGCCGCCAATATAAATTTCCCATGCACCGTCCACTCCGACAACACCAAGATCTTTGATGCCGGATTCAGCACAATTACGAGGACATGCCGACACAGCCATCTTAACCTTATGCGGTGTGCCTACACGTTCAAATTTCTTCTCCAGGGCAATGCCCAGCCCAATTGAATCTTGGGTGCCAAAGCGGCAAAAGTTTTCACCGACGCATGTTTTCACAGTTCGAAGGGTTTTTCCATAAGCATATCCAGAAGGCATATCCAGGTCAGCCCATACTTTTGGAAGGTCTTCTTTTTCAACGCCGAACATATCTATTCTTTGCCCGCCTGTAACCTTAAGTAACTTAACATTATACTTATCGGCAACATTTGCTATTTTCCGTAATTGATCAGGATTAGTGACGCCGCCATACATTCTTGGCACAACGGAAAATGTACCATCCTTTTGAATATTTGCATGAAGTCTTTCATTGACATAGCGGGATTCTTTTTCATCTTCATAGTCAACAGGATGGATCATGCCTAAGTAATAGTTCAGTGCCGGTTTACACTTCGAGCAACCATCACTTGTATTCCAGCCAAGAACATTCATGACTTCTCGAGTATGGGTCAGATTTTTTTCGCGTATTTCAGAAACAACCTCATCTCTGGATAATGTGGTGCACGTGCATATGGATTCCTTCTGGTTTGACTTACTGAATTCAGCGCCTAATGTCAGCTCTAGAATATCACCGACTAATGGCTTACACCCTCCGCATGATCTCGAAGCACTTGTGCAGCCTTTTACTTCCTCAATACTTGTTAACCCATTAGATTCGATAGCCGTCACAATATCGCCCTTGGTTACACCATTACAACCACAGATGATTTCTTCATTTAACATCGAAGTGACAAGGCTAACACTGGGTTCACTTGTTCCAGCATTTAAATACTCCGAAACGTCGGCATTTTTATTGATCATGCTCAATAGGTTATTGCTTTCCTTTGTATCCCCGAATAATACGGCACCAGAAATTTTCCCATTTCGAATCATTACTTTTTTGTAAGTGCCATTCCATTCATTAAATTCCTTGATTGATTTAGCTTGTTCATCCTCGAAAATTTCTCCAGCCGAAAATACATCAACACCAGATATTTTTAACTTAGTGGACAGCACTGAACCCTCGTAAGCTTTGTCTATCAACCCGCAAATCCTTTTGGCCAATACTTTGCCCTGTTCATATAGGGGAGCAACCAAACCATATACCATTTCACGGTGTTCCGCACATTCACCAACCGCAAAAATATTCGGGATTCTTGTCTCCATATAATCGTTCACGATAATTCCTCGATTGACAGGGATGCCGCAATTTTGGGCCATTGCAACATTTGGCTTAATCCCAACTGCCATGACCACTAAATCGGCGCTGATTTCCTCGCCATCACTAAAGCGTAATCCTTTGACATCAAATTCACCTAAAACCTCCTGGGTCTGTTTCCCAAGATAAAAATTCATTCCCTGACTTTCAAGTTCCCTTTGCAGCATTTTTCCTGCTGTTGGATCTAACTGCCTATCCATCAAATATTCAGAAAGGTGAATTACATCTACCTGCATACCTAGATTCAAAAGCCCCCTTGCTGCTTCAAGACCCAGCAATCCTCCACCAATGACTGCAGCCTTTTTATTGTTTTTGGAATATTCGATCATTTTTTCACAATCTTCAATATTTCGAAAGGCAGTCACTCCTTTTTTATCAGCCCCCTTTATCGGTAGAATGAATGGGATTGATCCGGTAGCTAAAATTAATCGATCATATGCGACTTCACGATTTGCATCTGAATATATGATTTGCTTAGTGGTGTCGATGTTCGTGACTGTTTCACCTGAAAAAAGTGTAATATTGTTTTCTTTGTACCAATTCCAATCATTTATTGTAATATCATCTATCGTCGTAGCCCCTTGCAATACATTCGATAGTTGGATTCGATCATAATTCGGATGCGGCTCACTTCCGAAGACAGTCACCTCAAACTTTTCCGGTTGAATTTTCAAAATTTCTTCTATACATCTTACTCCAGCCATACCATTCCCAATGAGTGCCAATTTCTGCTTAGCCATGTTTTGTCCTCCAATAAGATTTTTTTGAAAGGATGATATGATTGATTATAGGTGACGTCACTTTTTAATGCCATAAGTGTGTTATAAAATCTTACATAGTTTTTTAAAATTAATAATTAATGTTAGTTTTTATTACAAATATTCAGAAAATTAGGATATAATATCCTTATTGATTCAGCATAAATCCAAAATGAGGTGATTTTCATCGTCCAGCAAAAAGAATCTTATTTAGACAGAAAAGTAATTTCCATAGGGGTTGTCAGAGAATTAACCGGACTATCCGATAGACAAATCCGGTACTATGAAGAAAGAAAACTCGTTTTCCCCGAAAGATCTAAGGGGGGGAACCGTAAATACTCTTTTTCCGACGTCAAGGCATTAGTGGAAATTGCCGATAAAATAGAGGATGGAGTGCAAACCAATGAAATTAGGCAGGAAAAATTAAAAGAAAACAGAAAAATTGAACAGGAAAAAATGCGAAAAAAAATGCTGCAGGGCCAATTAAATGCACACTTCGGATTACGTAATTGATTTTCGCTAAGCAACCGCAATTATTAGCCGATTCACTTGTCCATATTTCATACTTCGATTAGCCAGGTAACAAATTCACCTTACATCTATAAAATAGCTGTTAACATTGTTAAACTGGACATGATGACTTTCATGTCCAGTTTTCCTTTTGCATTACAGTATAAGTATTCTAGCTAATCATTCCTTTTCTAAGCGAAATCCTTATCTTTTGACTTCTCTGAAAACCATGATAATTTCTTGGATAAATTCACCACTTCTCCTATTACGATCATGGCGGGATTGGCAACCTGCTCTCTTGTAACGATCCCCACTATTGAATCAAATGTTCCTGTAAAAGTTCGTTGAAAACCGGTCGTTCCTTGTTCAATGACAGCAATGGCAGTTTCAGGCTTCTTTCCGCAGGAACGTAATTGTTTACAGATATATGGAAGGTTTTTAATCCCCATATAAATAGCAATTGTGTCAACACCATGTGCCAAATGATGCCAGTTGATGTTATCAGGTTTGCCGGTCACGCAGTGTCCTGTGACAATTGCGAAGGAACTCCCCCATTCCCTGTGAGTCACGGGAATTCCAGCATAAGCTGGCGCAGCGATTCCAGATGTGATTCCAGGGACTATTTCAAATTGAATTCCGTGCTTTGCTAGCACTTCTGCTTCCTCGCCCCCTCGACCAAAGATGAAAGGATCTCCCCCTTTTAGACGAACAATCGTTTTTCTCTCCATTGATTTACTTATTAACAATTGATGAATGTCCTCTTGAGGGACACAATGTAGACCAGGCGCTTTACCGCAATAAATGTATTCAGCTTCAGGTTTACTGTACAAAAACAATTCACGATTTACCAATCGATCGTACAAGATGACATCCGCTTCCGCGATGCATTTGATTGCCTTGACAGTAATTAAGTCCGGATCACCAGGACCGGCACCAACAATATAGACCTTACCTTTTTCCATCCTTGATCCCCTTTTGTTGTTTAGTCATGATTAGATTATGGTTGAACCAAAAAAAATTATGGTGAATGGGAAGAAAAACTCCCCTTAATGAGACGTTAACTCGAATATAGGATGTACTTTTACAGCACTGACTTTAAATCCAGGCATTTTGCATGTCGGGTCTAAATCCTGTGAAACGAGGAGATTGACATTTTGGGAGTCTGCCCAATGAAAAGGAACGAATATAGTATCATGGCGAATGGTTGCTGACCATTTGCTCCTTATAACAATACTTCCCCGCCTTGATTCGATTTTCACCAAAGTATTGTCTGGAATATGATATTTCTTGGCTGTTTCCGGATGAATTTCCATATATGATTCAAAATTTCTTGCGGCTAATGATGAGCTTTTTCTCGTTTGTACTCCTGTTAAATAATGTGACATAATTCGTCCTGTTGTTAAATAAAGTGGAAAATCATTACATGGCTGTTCTTTTGGAACAAGAGGCACATTATTAACCACAACCATGGCCGCCTTTCCATCCGGGTGGGCAAAAGACGTTTCAAATAACCTTTTTGTCCCTTTATGGTCAATGGTTGGGCATGGCCACAATATGCCTCCTTCTTTTCTTAATCGATCATACGTTATACCATAATAATCAGCGGTCCCCCCGCGGCTTGCCACTCTTAATTCTTCGAAAATCTCATTCGCAGATTGAAAGGGAAAATGCTCTTCTTTTCCAAGAGCTTTTGCTATATCACAAATGATTTGCCAATCATGCTTCACTTCCCCAGGGGATGAAAAACTGGCTTCCCGCAGCGTTACCCGTCCTTCTAAATTCGTCATCGTTCCCTCATCCTCTAAATAAGACGAAGTAGGTAAAATCAAATCAGCCAATCTAGCAGTTTCAGAAACGAACATATCTACTGCGACTAGAAACTTTAATTTTTTCAAAGCCTTTTTGACAAAGTTAGCATTGGGATTCGAAACAATTGGATTGGAACACATTAAAAACATGCCGGTAATTTCACCTTCATTTATCTTCTCTATCATTTCGTATGCCGATACACCTTTACGCGGCAAATCAGCCTCTTCAATACCCCATATTCTTGCAATATGTAATCTATGTTCCTCATTTTCAATCATGCGATACCCCGGCAACTGGTCTGCCTTTTGGCCATGCTCTCTTGCTCCCTGTCCATTCCCCTGCCCAGTGATAGCTCCATAGCCCGAATTCACTTTTCCGATTTTCCCTGTAACAATAAGAATATTAAGAAAATTACGGACGGCCGCTGAACCATCTGTTTGCTGCTCAACTCCCCTTGCTGTAAAAATCATTCCTGATTCTTCTTTCCCGAACATTGCAGCCGCTTTTTGAATTTGGTCGCTAGGCACCCCTGTCATTTCTGCAATTTCCTCCAACTTTAAAGATGCAACATACTCTTTAACTTCGTTGTAGCCATTTGCACGTTCCCGGATAAATGCTTCATCAGTAAAATCCTCTTCAATGATCACTTTCAATAATCCGTTTGCCAAGGCGGCATCCATCCCTGGTTTTACTTTTAGATGTAAGTCGGCCATTTTCGTTGTTGCTGTTTCCCGTGGATCTACAGCAATGATATATGCCCCATTTTGTTTCGCTTTCTCAAAGTAAGGCATGATTGTCGGCTGGCATTCCGCAATATTTGTGCCCGCCAAGATAATGCACTTTGTGAACGGAATCTCTGATAAGCTGTTGGTAAGGCCCCTGTCCATACCAAATGTTTGGCTGGCTGCCGAAGCAGCTGCGGACATGCACAAACGGCCATTATAATCTATATACTTTGTTTTTAAAGCTACTCTTGCAAATTTCCCAAGCAAATATGCTTCTTCATTTGAAATGGATGCACTCCCATAAACAGATAATGCATTTACACCATCTTCCGCTTGAATTTTAGTGAAATTCTCCTTAATGTGGCTTAATGCTTCCTCCCATGATATTCGAATAAATTCCCCATTTTTTTTAAGTAATGGGTATTTAATTCGATCTTTATGCAAAGCATGTTGGTGTGCATTCATTCCTTTAATGCATAAGCGCCCCTCTGAGGTTGGATTATCTTTTCCGATCGTCATATACTTTTTTCTTGTCACGATTGTTTGTTCCAGCAGCTGCATCTTACATTGCATACTGCAAAATGGACATTGTGTTTCATATCGTTTTTCTGATTGGACCTCTTGTTGCTTCGTGCGGAAATACTTTAATAATAATTCGGTCAAGGCTCCTCACCCTTTACTCATTGATTTCTTATGTTACAAACATTTATCCGTTTATCTAAAGGTATTTCCTCTTAGTTCATTCTCTGATCTACGCCATTTCCAATCGTTGAGACAGTTGCTGACTAAGTTCATTATCAAACAAAACTTCTCTAACATGAATTAAACCCACTCGTTCCATCCATTGCCAAGTCCGTTCTAAGTAATTGGCTGTTTCACGATAATATTGAATAAAACCGATGATGATTTCAATCGCTTCATCATTTGTCCCGGCTACACATAACAGTTCACCGGCACGAACATTACGCCCGCTGCTTCCGCCCACATATATTTCCCAGCCCCTGTCAACGCCCATAACACCTATATCTTTCGTTGTTGATCCTGCACCGTTATGCATACAAGCAGATATGCCCATCTTAATACGATAAGGTGTTGATACATGCTCCAATCTTTTTTCCAAATCTACAGCAAGTAAAAAGGATTGCTGTTTATCACAAGAACAAACATGCTCACCGATACATGTTTTGACGTTTTGAACGGCGTTACCATATTTCGAACTTAACGGCATGTCTAAATCAGCCCACACACCTGGAAGGTCTTCTTTTTTCACACCCATTAAATGAATCCTTTGTTCACTTGTTACCGCTACCTGAGATATATCATATTTATCTGCAACATTTGCAATTTTTCGCAAGTCCTTCGCATTCGTCATCCCGCCGTACATTTGCGGGATAACAGAGTATCGATTATCACTTTGAACTGTTGCATTCTTTTTTTCATTAATGAAGAGGGTTTGCTGTCTGATCTCGTATTCTGGATGAATCATCCCTAAATAATAGCTAAGGGCCGGCCGGCATGTTGAACAACCTCCTGTATTTTCCCATCCAAGAATATCCATCGCTTCTTGGACGGATGTTAAATCCTGGAGCTGCATTTTATACACGACTTCATCTTCCGTTAATGTCGTACACGAGCAAAACGCAGTTTGTTTCTCATCATGAGTAGAAAGATTACTTTGAATATAGGTCAAAAGCTCGGTAACTGCCGGCTTACATCCACCGCAAGAACCGGAAGCCTTTGTGCATTGTTTAACTTGTTCCACAGTTGTTAATCCCTTTTTTTGAACCGCTTCAATGATTGCCCCTTTTGAAACAGCATTACAATTGCAAATGATTTCATGGTTTGCCATCGAAGCGATTATTCCCTCACCCGTACTTGGTGATTGGAACAGTGCACGCTTTTCCTCTGACGATACTTCTTTCCGCTTTAAAATCATTTCGAGTAATCGTGAACTGATGTTTGTATCTCCATAAAGAACAGCACCTATGATTTTTCTTCCTTGAAAAACCACCTTTTTATAAACACCATCTAATTCATCAATAGTTGTGATTGATTTCGATGTTTCATCACCAAGGAAATCTCCAACAGAGAATAACTCAACTCCTGATATTTTCAACTGGGTCGCCAGGACCGAACCTTGGTATCCGTTGCATTTCATCTCACAAATATGCTTTGCCAGCACTTCACCTTGTTCATATAGAGGTTTCACCAGTCCATAAACAATACCTTGATGTTCAGCGCATTCACCAACCGCATAAATATTTGGGATGCTGGTTTCTAAATAGTCGTTTACAATAATGGCACGATTTGTATCAATTCCGCTTTCTTTGGCCAACTGAATATTCGGTCTGACTCCCACAGCCATAACGACCAAATCTGCTTCCAGCTCCGTTCCATCTTTAAAACGGACGCACTCTACACGTTCGTTGCCGATTATCTCCTGAGTTTTCTTTTTTAAAAGAAAGTTCATTCCTTGGTTTTCCAACTCTTTTTGCAGCAAAAGTGATGCCTTTGAATCCAGCTGCCTTTCCATTAAATGGTCAGCAATATGAACGACATGCACTTCCATCCCAAGGTTTAACAGCCCTCTCGCTGCTTCTAAACCTAATAAACCGCCTCCGATGACGACTGCCTTTTTATGTTTGTGTGAAGTTTCAATCATCTTTTGGCAATCTTCAATCGTCCGAAATGCAATGACGCCCTCTTTATCAACACCGGTAACAGGAAGAATAAATGGGACAGAACCTGTGGCAATTATCAGCTTATCGTAGTAAACTTCCCGTTCTTTGTCCGTTTTTATCTTCCGGGTCTCATTATCAATTTTTACAACCGTTTCCCCTGTGAACAATTGGATATTATTCTTCGTATACCAGTTTCGATCATTTATCGTAATATCTTCAAAAGAAGTGTTGCCTTGGAGCACAGTCGACAATAAGATTCGGTTATAGTTGACGTGTGGTTCACTGCCGAAAATAGTAATCTCGAAAGCAGCCGGATCATTCCTGATAATTGACTCAACACAGCGTAATCCCGCCATTCCGTTCCCGATAAGGACCAGTTTTTGTTTAAACATTTTATCCCCCCAAACAAGTACTGTAACAAGCCGATGTAATTAGTTAACAAAGTTCTAAATCTTAACTGAATTCTTTCCGAGTACCCACGTTTTTCTCCATGAAAGCTGAGCTAGACCCAGGATAAGCAACGCCACGATTCCAACTGCGGAAAATACTAAAAATCCTGTAGAATATGTGCCAGTAATCTGTTTTAACGTTCCTAGTATGTTTGGAACCAAGAATCCGCCAACACCTCCGGCAGCTCCTACAATTCCTGTGATAAAACCAATTTCTTTAGAAAATCGCTGTGGAACTAACTGAAAGACAGCCCCGTTGCCCATACCGAGAAATAGCATTCCGATGAACAGCAGGATCGTAACGACAGTAAGGGAATAAAGAAAACTAATCCCAAACATGCATAATGTGAGTCCAATAAACAAAAACATAAGCAGCTTAACTCCACCTATTTTATCGGCAATAAATCCTCCGACAGGACGAAAGAAGCTTCCGGCGATGACACATAATGTAACAAATTCGCCAGCCCTTATTCGTGTTAACCCATACTCATCAACAAAAAAGATACTTAAAAAGCTAGTAAACCCGACAAACCCTCCAAAAGTCACACTGTAAAGAATACAGAAATACCACGTATCCGTTATTTTAAATACATTGAAATATTCATTGAGTGGTTTTGCAGGCGGTTGAGATGGTGCGTCTTTTGCGATTAAAATATAAATGACAAATACAATGGTTAAAGGAATCAAAGCTAATCCCATAACATTATGCCAGCCAAGAGACTCTGCAATACGCGGTCCAAACAATGTCGCAAAAAGAGTTCCGCTGTTACCGGCTCCCGCAATGCCCATCGCTAGACCCTGCAAATGCGGGGGGTACCAGCGGCTAGCCATAGGAAGTGCTGCAGCAAAACTTGCACCTGCCACTCCGAGCAAAATCCCAATTAAATAAAGCTCGGCTAAACTTTCGCCGAATAACCAACCCCAAAAAAGCGGTATCATCGTAACAAGCATCCCGCCGATCGCTGTTTTCCGCGGTCCGATGCGATCAGTCAATAAACCAAGGACGATTCGAAAAAACGAGCCTCCTAAAATCGGAATAGCTACTATCATGCCTTTTTCAGCTGGGGAAAGTCCGAAATCCTTGGTAATATAGACACCAAGTGCACCCAATAATACCCAAATCATAAAACTGATATCAAAATAAAGGAATGAAGCTAATAATGACGGAGCATGACCGCTTTTTTTCAATTCAGATATTTTCACTTTTCATCTCTCCAATACTTTATTAATTGAATATTCGTTTATTTTACTCTTATAAAAGCAAGATTTCTTTGTTTATGTCAGAAAACATTACACACTTTTTTTGTAAGTTATAAAATGTGAATACTTTGAAGTCGTTATTGGTCAAAATTTGATAATTTCATTTCTTTTTTCTTATATAAATTGAATGATAATGTGGTTTACTTAGGTGAGGTATAGTCCCAAGCTTGTTTAACTTTTCAGTTATGGCAGGAGATATACCAAGAATACCTCCAATAACTTTTCGAAATATCTCCATACAAAAAAAGAGAAGCCTAATGCTTAAGCTTCTCTTCCAGACTGTAGATAAACACGACTATAATAACTGAGTTTGTTTACAGTTGTAATATTTGTCCGTTAATTTCCACTCCAGGCACGCACTTTTCCCGCAGGAGTCTCGAACACCCGCTCCAATCATGTTTTAACATCAAGATAAAACTCCTTTTGCCTCCAGTCTTTTTTGTTTAAAATAGAAGAAATAAAACTTGAGGTGATATCTATTCAGCGAGATTAACTTTAAATGATGATTGCATCTTCATTAGAAGGCGGGTTCTTCCCACAGCACGAAACAAGGACCTTTTTCATATGATGTGTTATGAGCGGCATGAGATTTAATAATCTGATTATATCCGGAGAAAGGTTGGGTGCAATAATATGAAGCAATATCCATTTCATAACATCCCATTTCAAAATCTTCAGAAAAAAGACATGTCATTTGAAGAGGTATTCGTTCATATTGTTGAGTTCATGAAATTAAACCCTTCCGGTAACTATCGATTAATGGTCGGTACAGATTCGCAAGTACATAAAAAACATACTGTTTTCATCACAGGCATCGTGATACGGCAGGTCGGAAAAGGTGTATGGGGTTGTATAAGAAAAGTGATGATTCCTAGAAGGATGCTGCATTTACATGAACGTATTTCCCAAGAATTGTCGTTAACAGAGGAAATTGTATCACTGTTTACGGAAGAAAGAAAAAATCAATTAATTGATATTGTCCTGCCTGCTGTATACCAAGGGGCAACGTTCACAATGGAAGGGCATATTGATATCGGGATTGGAAAGCGGAACAAAACAAGTGAATTTGTAAAAGAAATGGTAGCCAGGATGGAATCAATGGGCGTGGAACCGAAAATTAAACCCAATGCTTTCGTCGCTTCTAGTTATGCCAACCGGTATACAAAACAAGAGTAAATGTCTTTAGAAAATGTAATAAGCCAAAGCAACCTACACTGGATTTGTTATAGGGCTGTGAAAATAAATCAAAACGGTACATAGAATTATTGTACGGTATTTGAAAATAGCAAAAAACCGGCCTCAGACCGAGACCGGCTTCAACATTTAAAGATATAAGCCGCCATTGCCGTATTCAGTAAGAAAGTTTTAAACCACCACTCCTCAAAGTGGGTGTTTGCAGAAATAATCCTGTTGTCCAAGTCAGTGACGAGGCATAACATTCCTGTTTCAATATAAAACTCCCTATTACAGCTTAAAGGTTAAAACTTTATTATCATTACGAACAGTGCAGCTTGTATTGTTATAATACCTGAATTCCTCATATGTTACAATGTTAATAATCACCATATTAATAACCTATGGCTGACTAAGGGAATGGACGTCGTATTAGCCCTTTATAATAGCATTCGTTAAAATCAAACTATTGATCAAAATAACCGATAAAATCCGCTTCGTCTTTATTTTGCAGATATAATACCGTTTCTTTGTCAGAAATAGTAGGCAGTCCGAAATTTTGTTCATACTTCTCAATTCCTTTTCCTGTAATGATAATCCAATCCCCTTCCTTTCCAGCTTGTATCGCCTCCTGGATAGCTAGTGTCCTATCTGGAATAACCTTCCCATTTCCAGCAGAGTAATCGCGTTGCAGTTTATTTAGTGACGATTCCATCCCCTCCATTCCCTCCGAATTCAGATCATCCATCGTCAAAATCGAAACATCACTATGTTCAGATGATACTTTAACCATTTCAGCCCTTTTGGTTGTATCTCGTCCACCCCGGAAACCAAAGATATGATAAATCTTTTTGGCCCCGCATTCTTTGGCAGTTTGAAGCATGTGATGTATGGCATCTGCAGTATGTGCATAATCGATGACGATTGTCGGCCCATATTCTTTCTTATACATTTCAAACCTTCCAGGCACACCGGAAAATTGTTTCAATGAAGTGAGAATGTCCTCTCTTGAAATTGGAAACATCTTCGCTACGGAATAGGCAGCAGTTGCGTTATATAAATTATGAAGTCCAGGTATAGGTAACTCAATTTTCACAAAGTCATGATTCTCATTCAATAAAATAAAGGGGTTTGTTGCAGTATTATAATTTGTGATGGTTAAATCGCAGCGATGGGATTTTCCAAATACAAAGGCACTGACATTCTTTTCCCGTAAGTATTCTTGTAGTTTTTCTCCCCAGAAATCATCTCCATTGATGATAGCAAGACCATTAGGTTTCAATTTTTCAAAAAGAAGTAATTTTGCCAGGAAATAATCCTCCATCGTACCGTGGAAGTCGAGATGGTCATGATACAAATTCGTGAAGACACAGAAATCAAATTCAATTCCTTCTAAACGATATTGAGCTAATCCATGTGAAGACACTTCCATTATGACAACCATGTCCCCACTTGCAGCCAGTAAGGAATTCAACTCCATGCTACCTGGAGTCGTATTATGGGAATCGACTTTGTTTCCATTGATAATATGCTGTATCGTACCAATGACGGAACAGGTTACCCCATTTTCTTTCAATATTTGCTGAAGCATATAACTCGTTGTGGTTTTTCCATTTGTACCCGTAATTCCGATCATTATTTTTTGCTTGCTTGGATCCCCATAAAACCTTTTGGCGATTAGCCCTAATGCTTTACGGCTGTTCTCCACTCGTAAATAAGGAACTTCCAACCCCTTAATATCGCGATCGCCAATCACAGCTGATGCCCCTAAACGAATTGCATCTTTAATGTAGTTATGGCCATCTGACTTATATCCGGTTACGGCAACAAAAAGGTATCCCTTTTTTATTTCTTTAGAGTTATCGGTTACACCTGTGATGGATATATGTTCAACGTTCTTCGGCAAATCCCAGTTTATCGCTTCTTTCAATATGTCTTTAAGGATCATTAACTTTTCTCCTTTTTCATTTAAGCTATTCACCTAACTTTTTTGAAAATGAAATGCATAAGTTCCAACAAGCCATTTTTAGTATTTACCAGTACTCTAAAAATAATTGTCAATCCAGAATTTGTTAGTTGAACAGTAAAAAGAAAAGCAGCCAATAAGGCTGCTTTTCTTGGCTATTGCTGTATAGAGGTGTGGGCACACCGCAGTATACTTACGATTGGATTTCCAGTGGTTTTGATTCGGCCTTTTGATTGTACAATGGCAAAATGAAAAACATCCCTAGAATAAAAAAGAAAGCGGCGGTTTCAAATATGGCGACGAGTGAAAATTGCTCTTTCAGCACGCCTGCCGCACTCATGGTCAAAACCATCGATCCAGTGAATAATGGGCTCAAGATTCCATTGACCCTTCCGATGAACTCGCCTTCGGTTCTCTGTAATATCAATGTATTGATCCCGATTTGGATACAAGGCAGCATTAGTCCATTAAAGAACTCGGCAGTAAGTGTAATCCAAAGATTTGTTGAAAGCCCCATTACCGCTAATCCTATGGCATTCACAAGCATTCCGAAAGCTAATAATCTCTGAGGTGCCACTTTTTTAGCAAAAATCATCACCCCAGCTCCGCCTAAAATCATACCAAACCCATTCACCATAAATAACCATTGCAGATTTTCCTTAGGAAGTTCCAGTTGTTCGGTAACAAGGAATATAGAAAGCGGCTGAATGAAACCCAGTCCAAGCCCGGCTGCCAGAAAACATAAACCAAGCAAACTTAGTTCTTTTTTTCGCAACACATAGCTCACTCCGCTTTTCATTTCCTGCCATAACGTTGTTTTTGCTGTCTCTTCATTCAGTTTACGATCTTTTGGAAGAAAGGCAAGTGCTCCAGCTGAAAGTAAAAACGCCAGACCAGTAATCGCAATAGAGATGTTTATCCCAAATGATTGGAAGGCAAATGTACCGAGAATCGGACCTAAAACCATAAATACTGCGAAGACGGTCTGATAAACAGACATCCCTGTCTGAATTTGACTTTCAGGCAAATGCATCTTAAATAGCTTCATGCCTGATGGCTGAGAAAATTGAGAAAGTATCGCCGAAATCAAAGTAGCGAAGAATACCATTTTCCAACTGCCAAAGATAAGCGAGATTAGCACAGCAAATACGGATATTGCACTTAATATATCACACCAAACCATCGTTTTTTTCGGACTCCAACGGTCCGCAAACGTCCCTCCAATGAATGAAAAAATAAAGATGGGAGCGAATTCCGCTACTGATATCATGGAAATGGCAAAAGCATCCCCGTTTGTCTTTTCCATGACGAATAACAAAACTGCAAAATTCCGTACCCATATCCCTATTTGTAAAAACAAGCCTGAAAAGATAATGGCCCGGAATACACGATTTTTAAAAATGTTAGGTTCTTTATTACTTAATGTTACGGACGTGTTTTTTTCCATATAAAAACCTCCTGTGAGATTTCTGGACAGGAGGCAGTACAATACAAAATTAACAAAACAAAAGATCCCAAATGGACGGAACACAATGATCTTTGTTTGTATTTTAGTACAGACTAATCCTATCCAGAAAAAAGTTCGTATTTAGCACGCATTTTTTCTTAAGAATAGGATTAAATGATCATT
Organism: Peribacillus frigoritolerans; assembly: GCF_040250305.1. Taxonomy (NCBI): domain Bacteria; kingdom Bacillati; phylum Bacillota; class Bacilli; order Caryophanales; family Bacillaceae; genus Peribacillus; species Peribacillus frigoritolerans. Next base: position 2,776,746 of record NZ_CP158190.1, read on the forward strand.
GTTTAAAGGTCACCCTTCCATTTTATGCTAATTTGATAATAATCTATTCAATCTTATAAATCAAGGTAAAATTTAAAAATAAAACCATTTTCCAGAAAAGTTTGTTCAATTTCCCGCATAAAAAATAGGCTTCCTTTAAAAGAAAGCCACAGACTGGAGACAAACCCAAAAAAAGCGAGTTTCACTCCAGATTTTTAACATTCGAATACTTTCTTTAAAAGAAGCCGTTTAATATCCTTAAGTTCCCGAGCACTGTCACTAATTTCGATCCTTTCTTACACTCACCATCATTAGTTCATGATAATTCCTGGAATACCTCAGGCATTGCGTTTCTTCTTTTCAGTTCTCCAATATACGTTCTTGATTAGGATTGCCCTGTAAAAGCAAATGGGAAGATGGCATTAGAATTTGATGCTCATGTAGAGCAGTCATCATTTCAAACCTTACGCTTCTCGATGTTTCAAAGTAATCATCAGGTTTCACAAGGCCGACTATGCATAGTTCATATCCAACATATTTAAGATTCGGATTTAAATCCGTAATGCCGATGTATCTAAAATCCTCTTCAGGTGTACCATCTTCTAGCCTTAGAAGGCTTTCACCATACTTATCATTACAGATAATACATATATCCTCCAACAGCCGTTTTACCTTTTCAGGATTTTCTTGGTAACTTACTGTAATGCGTTCAATGATCCGCATTCTCCCTTTATTAAAATTTTGAATCGTCCTGATTTCACTGTGTGGGATGGTCAGCAATTTCCCTGACCATTCCCTGATCTGCATGAACCGGATACCTATTTCTTCTATTGTCCCAGAGCTTGTCCCATTGAATGTAACGAAATTCCCCACCCGGAATTCATTATCTGAAAGCCTTACAAATCCCAATAAGATATCCTTAAGCATTTGCTGAGCGGCAAAACCGATCACGACCCCTAAAATACCAGCTCCAGCTAAGATTCCTTTTAGGTCTATAAACTGTCCAATCAAATATATAAGGAAAAGCCCGGAAATACCGTACCTAAGAGAAGAACGAGTAACCCCCTGTATTGTTTTTTCGACTTCTTCGTCGAAAAAATTGGATCTTCTAAAGAACCATTCAACCAGTTTATTCAAAATATAATAAACCGCCAATAACAGTAAAGCCAATATGAAAAGCCTCAATAATAAAAATTCTTCCCAGTAATCCATAGCAAGCTCAGAAAATTTCAAGATATTCATGTTTTCACCTCCATTTTCACGTTTATTCAGAATCGATTAAAATCCAGTCATCATCCTTTCCTATTATCCCTTTATCAAGGATAAGTCTCGTTTTAAGGCGATAGGATACCCCTCGCTTATAAGGCTCCTTCAATATAGGCAGACAAAAGTTGAAAGGAATTTCGTTGCTTTCTCCTGAATTTATCTCCCTTGTAGATAAAATGGTGCTCGTTTTAAGGATCTCTTCCATTCCCGTAGAATGAGTATCCATGATCAAATCACATTCAATCCTCCTTATTCTTTGCGCAAGAGTACCACCCTTAATCAAAAAATATCCATTTATGCATTCACCAGATTTATACGTATTTTTCGGAAGGATTAAATCTATTTGTGCAGAACCTATCCCTAAAAGTAACAAAGATTTTCTAAGTATCAACTAATACACTCCATTTATATTTATTTGTTTTTCTACTAAACCCACATGTTTATACATTTCCGTAAGGGCTGCATGATCTGGACTACAAAAAAACCTTTACCATTTTGGTAAAGGTTTACTAAAAGAAAATAGACCTTTACCAATAGGTAAGGTCTGGCTAACAACAATATGCTGCCAACAACACCGAGAGCAAGAGCTCCGTAATGACGACATTGTTGTATAAGCTACTCCCCTTTGGAGAATGTATTCAAGTATATAATTTATAATACGGTAGGATTAGAAAGTTTGTCAAACCTTTATATTTTATTTTTTTTAGGAGCTGCCCGGTTAATTCGAGGTCTTTGTACATATCTTGATATTAATGAAAATATAATGAATTAACATGTCCCGTTATTGAAAAAGAATTAACTGCTGGGTTTTAACTAGGCCAGTTCGTGGAATATGAAGTATGTAACAGTAGTGACCTTCTATTTACAACGCCGCTTTCAAAAAGAATAATATGAACAAATTATGTATATTTAATGGAAAACTAAAATTATATTTAAAAATTAACAAGATTTCTCTTTTACTTACGCCAATCATGTTGTAATATAAATGTAACAATTGTAATATTTATTAAACTTTCGTTACATAAGTATCCTATTAGGGATTGGGGAGATTAATTATGAAAAAATCTTTAGGTATGCTATTATCCATTATCATTTTATTTTTCACTCTAAGTGGTCAGGTTACCGCAAAAACGACATCACAGAATTTGTCTGATGCAAATGCATTAAAGATAGCCGATAATGCCAGCAAACATTTTTGGAATGCTTTACATGGATATAAAACCCGTTCATGTTCACAAAAAACTTTCAATTATAAAGGGACAGAGTATTCGTACCTTTGCAAAGAGTTTAATACAAAAGATAAATTGACTACCTACTTAGCAGAGACATTTACTAATAATGCAGTTGAAAAAGGGCTGACCAAATATAATTACATTACTCATAAAGGGAAATTAGCCCGTCCAGTCGGAGACGGCTTCAGCATGTTAGAGTGGAGAAAAGCAAAAATTAAATTGGTTTATCAAAAACTAAACGTTAGGTCCTACAACTTAACTGTACCTACCGTCGACGGTGAGTCAGTAAAAAGAACGGTTACCTTTTATAAATCCGGATCCACTTGGAAAGTCAATCAGTTCGATGCAGTTCAATAAAAAGTTGGTTTAAATGTAACACCTCATATGCCGTATAGTTCGTTAAAAACTATATTCCATATGAGGTGTTTTTCTGTTTTCCCTTTTATCTTGAGAAATCTTTTCACATCATGGAACTTTAAAAACAAAAAAACACAGCTAGGTTGCTGTGCCTTAACGGATTTTTGCCTTTCGAAAGCCTTGATAGGAATCATAGGCGGCAAAAAAGATTGTGATGAGTATGAGACCCCAGTAAATCGAGGTTTTCCAATCATCGATTGAAAATAGTGTTTTTTGGTATGCAATGAATTCGGGGTTCAATAAATTAGGATTACTGATGATGATGATGAAAGTCAAAGTGGACAACAGCTGGTATATAGCATGGAATATAGCTAATTTCAGGGTCCATTGTCTTAAAAATAATTTATAAATCGCCAAGAGAACCCCAATGATAACGACGCAAGATACCGGCAGCCAATAGGTATTCAATACCTCTTGATTAAAAGAGGGTGTCACGAAAATGAGACTGTCATTTCTTTTTTCATAGACGCCCAAGAGGTTTGCTGCATTGAAATAAAGGGCCGTGAATACAGAAAGACCTAACAAACTTGCAAATATCTCGATCATGGATATCGCTTTTTGCTTTGAAATGTTCTGAATATCTTTTAGGTTTTCCGGTGTCCATGGTTTCAAGTCTTTGGTTAAAGGCGACTGATCTTTTGAAGTATCCATGCGTTCTAAAATGGCAAATGAGAGCGTCAGCCAGAAAAACACTTGGATACCTGTACTGATGATACCGGAAATTCCTTTCCCGATTATTTTTAAAATTGCTTCCATAACCGTATTCCCCGTATCCTGAAGCGGATTATCCCCTAATAATGCGATCAGAGAAATGACTGCAGCGATTGGTAAAATCATTTTAAGCAGACTGATATAAACATCATAATAACGCGGTCCAATCAGATGCATTGGCCGATCGCGATAACCACTTGCCAGTGTAACCGGATCTCCTAATTTTAAAAGTACCGCTTTCACGTCTTGCTCCGTATGATCCTCCGGAAGCATATCTTCGATTGTAGATTGAAGCTCAAGCGCAATATCCGCGCGGTTTTTTTCTGGCAGCCTGCGGGTAACTTCCTGAATATAAAGTTCAATCAGCTCCATCTTCTCCCTCTCCTTTTAATAATATATAAAGCTCTTGAGAAGTTTTTTCCCATTCTTCCTTTAACTGAGTGTAGATTTCTCCCCCATAATCACTTAAAGAATAGTACTTGCGCGGCCTACTTTCAGAAGTATCCCAGCTGCTGGTCACCAATTCTTGTTTTTCCAGGCGGCGAAGTAAAGGATATAAAGTACTTTGATCAATGGTAATTCCCGACTTCTCTAAACGCTGGACAAGCGAGTACCCATACTGAGGGGTTTTGAGCTGACTCAGAACAGCTAAGGTCAAAGTGCCTCTGCGCAGCTCAGTGGTTAATGAATTCAGTAAAGTGCTCATCCAATCACCTCTTCCCTATACTATGTGACGTACACCATACCTTATACTATGCATCATACACTATTTTAGTTCTTATAACACCATAAAAATGAAAATATATTCTATTTAAAGCATAAAAAAGAGAAGCGTTTCACGCCTCACCCAGACTGCAGACAAACTTGATGATAATTGAGTTTGTCTGTCTTTTTTAGTTTTTTTAATAATTGGCCGTTGATTGGAACGTAAGGCACTCGCTTTTCGCAGGCGGTCCGGGAGCCTCCTCGGCGCCTTTACGCCTGCGGGGTCTCCCTTGGACACGCTTTTCCCGCAGGAGTCTCGCACACCCGCTCCAAAAATGATTATTTTGGTTAACTGGTGCCAATAACATTTGATTACCCTCTATATTTAATCGCTGCTAAAAAAGTCCGCATTACCTGTTCGGCTGAAACTTCCAACAATTCTGCTCCTCTTCCCATGGCTTCCTTTAAAGGCATAGGAGCGTTCACCAAACTATGAACACTAGTTATTCCATGGTCATATAAAACTTCAATACCTGTTCCGATCGACCCAGCTAAAACAAATACGGGAATACCATGCTTTTTAGCTTCTTGTGCAACTCCCATTGGTGTTTTGCCCGAAACAGTCTGGTAATCGATTTGGCCCTCACCCGTAAAGACACAATCGGCATCGGACAATTTTTCACCCAGTTTTGTGTACTCCATAACAATATCGATGCCCCTTTTTGTTTCTGCACGGAAAAAGGCTTGAAATGCACCACCAATTCCACCTGCAGCACCGGCGCCTGCTTTATCATGCAAGTGTATGCCTGTCTTGATTTCCACCAAATCAGCCCATGATGATAAAGCTTTATCAAGCATATCAACCATGTCAGGAGTCGCCCCTTTTTGAGGTCCGAATACACTTGATGCCCCATCGGGACCGACTAATGGATTTTGGACATCCGAGGCAATCAAAAACTCGGAATCTGCTATTCTGGAATCAAAATCCTCCATATTAATTTCTGATATCCGCGATAATTCGGCACCCCCGAACCCCAACGATTTACCATCTTCATCAAACACCTTCATTCCCAAAGCCTGGAGCATACCGACACCGCCATCATTGGTAGCGCTTCCGCCAACCGCTAAAATGAACTTTCGACAGCCATCATTCAATGCCATTTGAATAAGCTCCCCTGTTCCGTATGTTGTAGTGATCAATGGGTTCAACTCATCTGGATCGACTAGGCACAGACCGGATGCACTGGCCATTTCAATCACGCATGTTTCCTGATCGCCCAATATTCCATATGCTGCTTGAACTTCTTCAAGTAAAGGTCCCTTAACTGTCACTTCGACTTTTCGACCATTCGTAGCTGCAACAAGACTATCCATCGTACCTTCCCCGCCATCCGCTGCAGGAATTAATTCTGTCTTCGCATCCGGCAGTGCCTTCCTGACCCCTCGCTCGATTGCTTTGGAAGCTTCTAATGCTGACAAACTTCCTTTATAGGAATCTGGTGCAATAACAATTTTCATGCTTAATCCCCCTATGAATATATTTTTATATTAATTTAATTATAATCTTCGGAAATATTTTAATCATATACAAAAAATGATTTTACCTTCAAAAGTATAAGAATGCTAAAGGCGTAAACTAACGCCCCCCTTTAAAACGGGAAAGCCACTAATCATTCACGAAAATGATCGTCATCAATTGGGGGATCATTCACGGAAAAAATTTGCCCATTTTTTAAAATGTAATTATTGGCGTTATCGGCATCACCGGGGGAATCGGTGATAATGATTAGTGAAATGATGCTTCATCAAGTTTTTATTGCGAAACAGCTCGATGAAAAAAACACTAAAAATTATTGGTTGATGACTTACTAAAAGAGCATTCGATTGATGGGAGACTTGAACGGATTGGAATGAAATTAGGACATCCCTCTCAAGTGGAATGACGGATATGAAATTAAATCGGTTAAATAAGAGTGAAGTTGATCGAGTAACTGCAACAATTTATCCTTAGTAACTTAAATATCGGGGTGTGTACATCCAATAAAAATCAACTAATCACCGTTGCTGCATGATCCATAACGTTGCAGTTAACCAAGTTGGATATGCCAATCGAAAAGGAGAAGTTGAAAAATGTTGTGAGAACAAGACTGCTTACGTTCTATTCCTATTAAGACCATGCATTGGATTCTGTATAATTGATCGAGTTACCGAGTAGATTAACAATACATGATTTTTTTAACCAGGAGGGATTGAATGAGTGCTATCGCAAATCTTTTAATTATCCTTGGATTTACCGTTATCTTCATCATTATAATTGTCTTGGTTTTCCTATTACTTTATATGGTTTTCTTTGACCGAATGCAGAAGCATCATGCAATTTTAAGGAATTACCCCGTGCTTGGGAGAATTCGTTACTTTCTGGAAAAAATCGGGCCTGAAATGCGGCAATATTGGTTTAACAGTGATAACGAAGGAAAACCCTTCTCCCGGGATGACTATGAACATATGGTGAAAAGTTCAAAATATTTACGGGATGTCATAGGTTTTGGCTCAAAACGGGATTTTGATGAAGAAGGCTTCTTTGTTAAAAACAGCATGTTTCCAAAGTTAGCCGAAGAAGAAAAATACGATCGAGAAACAAAAGTGACGACTAAAAGATACATTCTATTAAAAGACCCACTTTTCTCACAGCGAGAGGAAAAATGGGGAGATGAAGTATCCTCTGCGTTCTTATTGGATGATGAAGATGCCGTGATCATCGGCCCAAACACCAAGAATCCCTTTCGATTAAAAGGGCTTATCGGCATGTCCGCCATGAGTTATGGTTCTTTAGGGAAGAACGCAATCACTGCCCTTTCTGAGGGATTGGCTGCAGCAAAAGGCACATGGATGAATACAGGGGAAGGCGGACTTTCTCCTTATCATTTAATCGGCGGTGTGGATATAATCATGCAAATCGGTCCAGCCATGTTTGGGGTTCGTGATAGTATCGGCGAAATGGATTGGGATGAGTTAAAAAGAAAAAGTGAAATACCCGAAATCAAAGCATTTGAAATCAAATTGGCTCAAGGTGCCAAAACTCGCGGAGGGCATATCGATGCTGAAAAAGTGAATCCGGAAATCGCTGATATCCGCAAGGTCGTACCGTTCAAAGCGATTGATAGTCCGAATCGGTTTCATCAATTCAATGACGTAAAATCCATGTGCGATTTTATCGAAAAAATCAGGGAACATACAGGTATCCCGGTCGGCATCAAAATGGTCATCGGTGGCAATGACAGTGTTGAAGAGCTTGCTAGCTACATGAAAGAAACCGGGAAAGGTCCGGATTTCATTTCATTGGATGGCGGTGAAGGCGGCACTGGTGCATCTTATCAGGAATTGATCGATAGCGTAGGATTACCGATAAAATCCGCTTTGCCGATTTTAGTATCTACTTTGGAAAAATACGGTGTCCGCAATCGCGTTAAAATCATTGCCTCCGGTAAATTGTTCACGCCTGATAGAATAGCGATAGCTCTAGCCATGGGAGCCGACCTTGTTAACATAGCTCGAGGTTTCATGATTGCGATAGGATGTATACAGACGATGAAATGTCAATCCAATGCTTGTCCTGTCGGGGTAGCAACCACTGATCCTGAATTGCAAAAGGCACTTGTCATTGATGAAAAGAAATACCGTGTGGTCAACTTTCTTGTTACGCTTAGAAAAGGATTATTTAGAATCTCAGCCGCTGCTGGTTTAGATTCGCCGATCCATTTTCAACCTAAGCACATTAGCTATAAGGACGATAAAGGAATTGTCACATCCCTTGAAGATATTATGAACGAAGTTAAGGGACAAATAGGTGTCAGGCAATGAACAATCCACCGCCCAGATTATTTGATGGGCGGTGGTTTTTTCTTAATATAGGATGCAAAAATGTATCAGGCGTGTAATCGAAATATCCCCCTGCCTCCCACTTTTCCCTTCCCATTAGCTCCCCATAGTGATAATAAACATAGGCTGCAGCAATAAAAGCCGTTTTAGACGACATGAGCTAAAATCTTTCGATACGTTAGCATTCAAAATATCAAATGGATTGATAATACCATTTGCCATCACGTTCAAACTTTCTGCATTGGTCATTTAAAAGAAGGTATTCTAGGTGTGCCAATGTTTCACCAACAGCAAACCTGGTCTCGTGAATGGACAGATTTCCAAATAAGATCTGGCAAGCACTATTTACTGTAATCGGCTCTTTCATGTTTTCATGAATAACATGCAACCGGTCCTGATGGTGATCCAACAATTCAACAATTCTTTTATTGGCATTTTGAAACGGTTTCCCATGTGAAGGGATGACATATTCAACGTCCAGCTTTTGTATTTTTTTCAAAGAATTAAAAAACTCTTCCAATGGGTTGCTGAAACCTTTAAACCAATAAGAAATATTTGGAGATATCCTGGGCAATATATGATCTGTAGAAAAAAGGACACTTTCTTCCTTATTGTATAAAGTAATCAGGCCATCAGAATGTCCCGGCGTGAAGATCACTTCATACTCATATTTGCCAAAATGCAGTTTCATTCCTTCTTCAAGATGATGATTTACGGCAGGATAGGGTTTTACTTGTGGCATGAATCCGCTTTCGTCACTGGATAAGGCCACGGATAAATCGTCTTCCATACCACATGCTTTATAATTTTCTTTAAGCAGATTCAGCGAATCCGCTTCCCAATACGTAGTTCCCGCATGTTCATCCACTTGTGTCATCCAAACATCCGCATCGGTTAATTGTTGTAATGTCCCTGCATACCCGAAATGATCTGGGTGATAATGGGTGATGATAATATCGGTAATATCGTGTTTTTCGATAATTGGGTTCCATAAATCCCTTGTCGTTTTGTTATTTAATCCCGCATCAATGATTGTCCACCCTTTTTCACCTTCCGCTAGGAAACTATGGACATGGTCCAACCTAAAAGGCAATGGAATGGTAACTTGAGTAACTTTCAGTTCATTCAGCAAGTATAACTTCCCCTTCCGATGTAACTTCATTTACATAAAACAAAAAATCGAAATTGCTAAAAACAAAACATTTAAGTTTATTAAATAAATGTATATCATTAATCAATTCGACGAATTCTTTCAAGTTCCTTTTATCAATATCCAGAAGCATCGATTAAAATCCAGAAGCAAAGCCTAGGGGCATTGGTTAAATCAAGAAATAAAAAAACCGCCATTAATATTTATGGCGGCACCTCGTTTTACATATTTTCCTCGATTCTTTGAACAAGGATAAAAAGAAAATGATAGATTAAATCAAAAGCTTCCTCTAATGTCATGTCTTCTCGGAATCCTTTTACGTTATCCAAGGCTAAATTCACATCCCATAGCCCGTCGCCCTGGTTAAACATTAAACTGAACGAACCAATTTCCGCTTGAAGTTCCTTAGTTAAATACGTTTTTAAAACTTCTCCCATTTTTTTCTGGAATTTCAATCCGAACATCGCGTTATACGTACCAAAAACATCATCGACTTCTAAAGAAAGTGCCTCAACACCGATTAATTCGAACCATTTTGATTCAAAGTAAAGGAACTCATCTTTGTTATTTTTCAAATACTCGATCGGTTGTGATAAAAATGCAGAGTTCTCTTCAGAGATTAATTCTTCGCTCTCTTTGTTACTACGCTCCATATAAGCATCTGTAAAACGGGATGCATTTTCTTTTTCCACTATAATGATATCATCGGCGATTAATTTATGCATTTCGACATAATTCTTTTCTTCTTTAAACAACTCAACCTTGTTTTCGATTACGGATTTTGATATGTATGATTCTATTTGTTTTTTTAGCATGATATGTCCTCCTAGTATCTTTTCAAGCTTTCGCAATATCAATCATAGCATATTCACTATAGATAAAATAACTTTGTGAAAGAAATTACAATATCAGTTGTGGCAATCATTTCGTGTCTTCGATATAGTAGTGGTAAGCGTTTATACATATGAGAGAAATGAGATGTTGAATCATGCAAAAAATCATTGTAGTTGGTGCAGGAATTTTGGGAGCTTCCACTGCCTATCAGTTGGCTAAAACTGGTGTTGAAGTGATCATTATTGACCGACAAGATATCGGTCAGGCAACATCTGCAGCTGCAGGAATCGTTTGCCCGTGGATTTCGCAAAGACGCAACCAAGCTTGGTATCTCCTTGCCAAAAATGGTGCGGCTTTTTATCCGGGTTTAATTGAAGAACTTGAACGGGACGGGGAAACCGAGACTGGGTATGCCCAGGTCGGGGCCATAAGCTTACATACCGATGAAGATAAACTGAATGCCATGAAGAACCGGGCGGCAAAACGGAAAGAAGAAGCACCGGAGATAGGGACGATCACAATACTTTCCGCAGAGGAAACACGTGCCTTATTCCCGCCTCTTTCCAGTGAATATGCAGCCGTTCACGTGAGTGGTGCAGCGCGGGTCGATGGACGCGCACTACGTGATTCCTTATTGCGGGCATCACAAAAAAACGGTGCAAAACTTATGTATGGTGAGGCCATACTTACATATAACGGTGCACAAGTGACAGGTGTAACACTTGGAGATGAATTCATATCTGCCGATAAAGTGATTGTTTGTGCTGGCGCTTGGGCACCGCAATTACTGAAGCCACTCGGCGTGAATTTTCAAGTCACCTTCCAAAAAGCTCAAATCATTCATCTGGAAACGCCAAATGACAATACAACTGACTGGCCTGTAGTCATGCCTCCCAGTGATCAATATCTTTTGGCTTTCGATAATAATAAAATCGTTGCTGGGGCGACTCACGAAAATACGGAAGTTTTCGATACCCGAATGACCGCAGGAGGACTCCAGGAGGTTTTCGATAAGGCCTTGCAAACCGCTCCCGGTTTGACAGATAGTACGTTTGTTGAAGCAAGGGTCGGATTTCGTCCATTCACGCCGGGATTCCTTCCGGTCATGGGTCCTTTGCCTGACTGGGAAGGAATAATCGTAGCCAATGGTCTTGGAGCTTCAGGTTTAACAATGGGCCCCTATATAGGCTCACTATTGGCAAATCTCGCACTTGATAGAAAAATCGAAATCGATATAGAAAATTATGATGTCAGAGGTGCGCTATAAATTTAGCTTCCCTTTAATTAACTTGCTGTATGAACTCGACTGATCAAGAATGATCAGTTCAGTTTTTTTTCCAATGGTCCTTTTCATAAAAAAAATCAAGGACCTTTAATGGGTCCTTGATTCAGACTGTAGACAAACTCGAGGAAAATCGAGTTTATCTATTTTTTATGACTTGTACAATTTGGACGTTGATTTACACTCCAGGCACTCGCTTTCCGCGGGCGGTCGGGGAGCCTCCTCGGCTTTCGCCTGCGGGGTCTCCCCTAGACGCGCTTTTCCCGCAGGAGTCTCGTACCTTCCGTTCCAATCAACTTTGCTTTAACTCTTAGATAGAACACTTTTGCCTAGGGTCATTTTTGTTTTAAAATAGAAGTATTAAAACATGAGGTGATGAAGATGCTTTCTAAACATGATTCTATTCAGCGAGATCAACTTGAAATGATTACTTTAGATCAACTGGTGCCGGCGAACCATTTGGTTCGTAAAATGGAGGCTTCCATTGAGTTCACTTTATGACTTAGTGAAAGATATGTACAGAGGTAGGACGCTCAAGTATTGATTCAGTTATTTTAGTTAAACTGACATCGTTCAATTTACCTTCTGTATTCGTTCCATGCGTAAAACGATTGAAGAAGCTGAAACAAATATGGCTTACCGTTGGTTCTAAGGCTATGGTTTTCATGATAAAGTACCTCCTACTCCACGTTCGGAAAAAATCATGCTGTTCTTTGAAATGAAAAAATAAGAATCTTCAATTTCAATTTATTTCATCTATTTATTAATATCAGCTTCACTTACTTCTTCATAAATAACTTTTAACTCTTCAATAGTGAGTGATTTTAAAAATTCCTCTAGTTCATCCATGTTAATGCCTCCTATAATAAAGAACATTTGTTCTTATTATAATCTCCAAAATATCACTAGTAAATAGTTTATTTTACTTTTAACACGAAAGATGAATAATAGAATTATTAATCAAATGTTTCCTATCCTTTAATATCTATATAAGTTTTTTTGAGCACTGTCCTTTAACCAACGGTCATTTCCTTTGAAAAATAGTGCTGAAACATCATTTTCATTTGCTCTTTATTTGCTGCAAATTGCTTATGACGATGACCATTTCCTCCAGATGGATGAGGAAATCCTAGAAGCATGTTGTTAGCATCCAAATAATTCTGACATGCTAAATAGTTTAAGACCTTGGATACATTAGCGTCTAAAGGAATAATAAGTGGGCTTTCGATCGTACCTATTTCGGCAGCAAAGCCACCCATTATATTTTTTTAAGCAACTCGGTCTTTAATATGTTCGGAGTTGTTCCATTGTAGTTTTTCCCGTTATAAAAAACTGGATAGGTTAAAACAGAGGTAGTATGAACGAGGTGACTTGCTTCGTTAAAAAGATCCAGTGCGGACGATATGTTTAAGTATGTGTGTAATCCAAGCTCATCCAACATTGAATTAAATTGTTTCTCATCGTTCCTTCAAAACTGGAATTCTTTTTTACTTCGTGCAGGATCTCTTCATCACTATGTATGTGCCTTTTTGCATTAATTACGGTAGAATAAGATTTTTTCATTTTATGTAATCCAGGACTGATTCAGACAATCACCACTTTGGCCCGTTCATTTACATATTCAAAAGGTGCGTAATAGATTTCGAGCTTTTTCTTTTCATCTCTTTCAAGCAAAAATTGTTCGCTCTGTATCATTTCATCTGTATAGGCAGCAGGTAAAGCATTATTTAGATTCTTAAATCGCGTAAAATTAGAAAAATTAGCAATCCCCATAAAATACTATCCCCTCTTTCTTCTATTTATTTTGGTCATATCAGTATATCAGAAATTTAGAATTGCCCCGAACATTGGGACATTAATAATCTTGTTGAATCCATTAGTAAAACTGAACCCTCTCAAAAAAAAGATAAATTGCTTTCCAACCCTTGGGTTGAAAAGAATTTATCTTAAAAATGGTAATTGGGGATGAAAAAATTTGGGTTTACAAAATGCAACTATTGATTGAATCTCCCTCGCTGGCGAAGTAATTCACGATTCAGGTTCGGATCTTTTTCAAATGCAGCGCGGCCGTGAAGCCAAAATATATTGTTGACGACAACTAAATCTCCAACTGGCAGTTCCAGTTCTAGTACACTTTCATCGTTCTCTAATGAATTGGATAAATCGCGTAAGTATTTGGCTTGTTCAATTGATTCAGGATAAACAAATTGGTCGATAAAACATATACCAGGTTTGTTATTATGATTGAAGAATGTCAATCTTTCAATTTCCTGATCAATGTTCTTGCTTTTCGGTGCCTTATACGTGAATTTGTGGCTTGATAATGAATGATTTACATACTTATCAAGCTCTTTCCAATCGTCTAAGTGCAATAAACGTGATTCTCCACCGCGGGCGTTTTGTTCGATCATCTTCATCATCAGTAACCAGTCCGTTGGTTCATCTACAAAGGTGCCGTCCGTATGAAGTGTAAATAAACGATAAGCTTGACGCAAATATGAATCACTGCTATCCGTGTCTTGAACACTAAAGCGGGCATAATATTTTCCTGACATGGCATCATGGTTCGGAGTTCCGAGCAAGTATGAAATGGCCGTTGCAAAAATGACATATTCATCTGTATTCTCCGTGACACCCTCCAAGCCAAGGGTGAAGCCTCCGGATTCCCGATCATGAACAATGTTCCGAAGCACTTCTCCAAAGTCTTCCCCCACTTGATCCAATAGATATGATGCAATGATGAGTCGGGCATATGGTGTATATTCCAAATGCTGAACAGACTGATTATCCTTCGATACCGTTTCTAAAAAAGCGGCAATTGCCTCTTTTGAAATTTCAATATGATATAAACGGCTGGATTGAGGGTGAACTTTCACCTCGTATTTTTCTGTTTTCCTTTCAAACTTCGCTCTCTTTTTTTCTGCAATGCTCATGAATAATTCCTCCTGTTATTTGTATTATAGGTGACAAAGTTAACGGGAAATATAAAAAGCCAGTCGCACATGATCCCTAAATAAAATAGGAATCCAACTGTACAACTGGCTTATATTCACTTCACTGCTCTATGCAAATAGAGTCACAGCGAATATGCAGTTTATGTATGATTTATTTTTCCTGTTTCCAATCATTAAGATCTTTACACGATTCTGAAAAGGTATTTTCCAAAAGGTGTTAATGTCATAATATTGGCTTAATTAAATTAAAACGTTTTTTCGTAAAATTGTCAACACTTTTTACAAATTATTCTGATAAATCATATTCCTAACTTGGTAGTTTCGTTTTTTCTCCTGCTTTAATTTGCTGAAAATGAAGATCCAGGTCCTTCAAGGCAGCAATCAACGCATTGGCCGCTTTCCCCCGATAATAAGATTGAATGGATTCTATCGCATCATCAACACCATCATTTAAACTGATTCCTTTTAATAAACGCCCAATGAATTCCCGGCCATGCTCTGTTGCCAGTGTACAGGAGGCTTCCAGTACAACCCCATATTTAGCATCGACTTCCGCGGTGATGGTCAATGTTTCAAAGACACTTTTCGCTGCCATCCCTTGAGGCAAACGTGCATGACCTGCAATGAAAATAGTTTTACCATTGAACATTATGCTTCTACCTCTCTCTATAACGAATTTTATTTTGTCAAAACAGCTTCCAATAAGTGCGATTGTTCCGGTATGCGGTTAACAATCTCTTTTCCAATTTCAATGGAGGCTGTTGCTGCAGGTGACGGTGCATTACAAACATGAATGGTCCGTTTCCCTATTATAATATGAAAATCATCCACCATATTACCATCATCCTGTAACGCCTGTGCCCGGACTCCGGCAGGTGCAGGGATTAAATCATCTTCTTGAATTTCCGGGATCAATTCCTGCAGGCTTTTCGTAAATTGCTTTTTACTAAAAGAACGAACATATTCATCCATCCCTTCCTTCATGAATTTACTGGCCAGTTTCCAAAAACCTTTATAGCTTAAAACTTCAGTTAAATCCTTCGCATTGAAGTCAGTTTTTTTATAACCTTCCCGTTTGAAACTTAGTACAGCATTTGGGCCGGCATCTACTTCGCCGCTAATCATCCGTGTGAAATGAACTCCTAAAAATGGAAATTTCGGGTTAGGTACCGGATAAATTAAATGATTGACAAGAAAGCGCTTTTCGGGCTTCAATTTAAAATATTCACCGCGAAACGGGACAATTTTCATATCAGTTTTATACCCCGCAGCTGCTGCGATACGGTCACTGTGCAATCCAGCGCAATTAATGACCACTCTTGCCTTTATTGTCCCGTTGTTCGTGTCGATGATGACTTCATCAAAATCTTCGTCAATCTTCTCCACCTTTGTATTCAGCTTGATTTCACCGCCGTTGCCTCGGATGATATCCGCCATCTTTTCACTTACCTGACGATAATTGACGATGCCGGCTTGCGGGACGCGAATCGCACCAAGTCCATTAACATGTGGTTCGATTTCCTTTAATTCATCCACACCGATTCTTTGGATAGCTAGTTCATTTTGCAAACCGCGTGAATATAAATCATCTAGAAGGGGCAACTCTTCTGGTTTTGTTGCAACGATGACCTTTCCGCAAATATCATGTTCAATTCCATGCATCTGGCAGAATTCCTTCATAGATTTGCTTCCTTGACGGGCAAACCGTGCTTTGAAGCTCCCTGGTTTATAATAAATTCCTGAATGGATGACGCCGCTGTTATGCCCCGTTTGATGATCTGCAACAACAGCCTCTTTTTCAATGACTACCACTTTAGCATTAGGAAAACGCTGATAAAGTGCCATTCCCGTCGATAAACCTACAATTCCCCCGCCAACAATTGCGAAATCATACACAATTAACACTCCTTTTATTGATGATTTTTAGTATTCAGCAACTCCATATACGTAATTAAATTGTTTTTAGTCCGCAAGATGTGAAATTCTACTGCAGCCCTTAGTTCTGCAGGATCCCCTCTTAGTGCCGCTTCATAAATCATCCGGTGTTCCCGTTGCGTTTCTGGGTAATAATCAATCAGCAAATTCGGCGCAATGGGTGAGATACCCAACGTTTCAACCATTTTTTGAACCCTTGGCCATGGGCACCCTTTTCGGAGGGTTTCATGAAAAGCCGCATTCAAAAGGATATAATGCTCATTGGTTTCGTCAGATAACTGAATCCCTTCCATTTCAATCAAAATACCCTTTAATTTTTCTTTGTCCTCCTTTGTTAAATAAGGAAGCGATTTTTCTACTGCAAGGCCTTCAAGCAGAGACCTGGTATGATAAATTTCTTCAATATCATCCCGGGTAATCGGTGTGACGATTGCTCCTTTATGAGGAACCATTTCCACCAACCCTTCCAATTGAAGCTGTGTAAGGGCTTCACGAATCGGCATCCTGCTTACTTCCAGGCGATCGGCCCACTCCTCTTGGATGAGTCGCTCCCCCTTTTTCAACGTCCCATTCAAAATCGCCTTCCTAAGACTTTTCGTTACGTTCTTAACGATAGTTGATTTATCTCTTTTAGAATTAGCATTATCCAATTCAGCGTCCACCTTTCGATATTGGATACAATTTTAACTATATCAACTATATAAAGCGATTACAATACTAAAAATTGAATATATTGTATCCAATTTAAATAACACTGGATACAATAAATAGGGTAAACAACTAATTCACATCTGGATATAAATTGGTTCCTCCATTTATATTTAACTTCAATTCACAAATCCAAACCAGGAACTAACGCCAAAACTTTCCAAAAAAATTCATCATTATGATATCATTATTGTGGTATCCAAATTTATTTAAATAAGGGGTTGCTAGTTAATGAGTAAAGAAGTCTACATGATTGGCGAAATAAGGACTAATAATTTCACCGATAAAAATCTTTTCGAGAAAATCGGATCCCTTTGGAGCAAAACAAATGATTATAATATTGAAAATGATATGAAATATGGGATATACCATCAGTACGAAAGTAACTATCGTGGAGATTATACATTAGCTATAGCCACCGAAACCCCCGTATCGAATGAAAATTTTGTCATTCCAGATCAAGAATACGCGGTGTTTGAGTGTTTACAAGATGAACATTCCATAGGTGAAACCTGGAAAAAGATATGGCAGCTGGAGGAAGAGAAAAAAATGAACAGGAAATATAGCCTGGATTTTGAAAAATATTATCCTGATGGAAAAGTGGAAATACATATTGCGGTTTTATAAAAAGAAGCTACTATGTGAAATAAATCCATAATGGCTATTCAATTTAGCTAGCCTTAAGGGCATGAATCGGTCCCCCACCGAGACTCATGCCTTTTTATTTCAGCTTTGTAACCTAGGGATTAATCACCTTATATTGTTCAGTTCATTATAGAGTAGTTTTTTCAGGAAGAACTTCCCTTTAAATCAAGTTTTTTGTATCAGGATGCATTAATATCTTATCTGAAGGCTTCAACCGTGATAAAATCAAACAAATATAGTTATCATAATTCATCTATAAAATAGGAAATTGGCAAAAAGTCATTAGAATAAAGGGGAAAATATGAATGGCAGAATTAATCGATTGGAAAAATAGTGCTCGCGGTCATAAGTTCATAGCTTCTTTTAGCGGAGGAAAGGATAGTGTCTTAGCCCTTTATAAAGCAATGAACATTGGAGAAGCTGTAGGACTGATCGTCATGCTGGAGGAAGAAGGAAAACGTTCCAGATCCCATGGAATGCCTCCGGAACTCATACATGCCCAAGCTGAATCAATAGGATTGCCTGTATATACTGCAGCTGCCAGTTGGACTGATTATGAAGAAGTATTTATGCGCCTTTTGGAAAATGCTAAAAATCAAGGAGCAGAAGTTCTAGTAACAGGAGACTTGGATATGCCTGCCCATGGCTGTTGGCATGATAAGGTTACGAAGAATGCCGGGTTGAAGCTTGGAATGCCTTTATGGGAAATGAATCATCGTGAAGCTGTCGAAGAGTTCATGAATCTAGGATTTGTAACGATCATCGTAACCGTTAATTTATCATTGGGAATGACAGAGGATGATTTAGGGCGAACGTTAACCCATGAATACGTGAAGGAACTTGAAGCTCGCGGCATTGACCCCTGCGGAGAAGGCGGAGAGTTCCATACGACAGTAATTGATGGGCCTATTTTTAAACAGCCAATCCACGTTCGTAAATGTGAGATTATTAAGGACGGAGAATATGCTTTTTTACCTTTGGAGCTGGATAAAATGAAGAATATAAGTACCTTATAACCGAACTAATAACCAATATTCCTGGCAACCACCCTGTGCTGCACCCCAATTATGAGATTTTCTCTAACGATTGAGGTGCAGTTCATTTGATGAGTCCTTTGACAGGAGCATAATATCGAGTAATAGTTGACATAACATTATTATAGTAACGTCATTTTGCAGCAACAATTCGTTACTGATACCTTTCTGTTTCATTATTTGTTAAACAGGAAAACAACAGAATTTTAGAAAAATAAATGTTTCTAATATACTAAATCGAGTGTTTCTTTTTAAAAATCAGTACGGTGTTATCAAGAAAAAAAGACTATATATTCTAGTCTTTTTTGAGAAGTCATACGGTTGATTTAAAACACTGTCCATTACCCGGCCAAAACTCTTATAATTTTCAAAAATCCTCAGTGAAGTCGATATTCCTAGCAAAAGGCGCGTATCCCATTCCGAAAGCCCTTTCACCTCTCCACACCAATGATACTAGTTTTATCTACCCATTCAGATATATCGAAATAATGTTTACTCTGAAATAACTCCCAATTGAAGGATTGTTATAGCCCTATAAAATACTGAGTAACAGGAGTTGTCTTCGTCCGTTCAGTTAATAATAGAAATCCATTAATGTTTCGTCCATTAAATCTTGTGTGAGTCCTATGTAAATCATCGTATCTTTTGGATTGGAATGATTAAGGATTTGCTGCAGTAAAGCGATATCCTTGAATTTTTGGTAATGCAAATAGCCGAAGGTTTTTCGAAGGGTATGTGTACCGACATCTGGAATGTCTGCCATTTCAGCCGCTTTGTTCAGAACCCGATAGGCCTGTACCCTAGTGATTGGACCATTACCTTTTCGACTTGGAAATAAATACTGTTCATTTTTCAGGTTCGATTTGCGGACATACTTCCTAACTTCCTTCCGAAGTTGAGGATTGACAAGGAACCGCTTAATTTTATCAGTTTTTTGCTCCACAATGACAATATGCGTACCCTCAAGAATGTCTTTCACTCGCAATTGTAAAAGATCCCCTATACGTAAGCCGATGTTTATTCCGATCGAAAACATCATATAATCCCTGTAGCTGCAATATTTTAATAGTGATTTTTTCATCTTTTCTATGTGATCCAACCTGCGTATCGGTTGGACATTTTTAATTCTTTGAGAGGTTGCTTGCATGAATGGCTCATTCCCCTTTCCCCTTCTTTCATTGTACGTGAACAGCTTAAAAAAAGGCAAGTTTTAAAAAATTTGATACGCTTATAAACCTTGATTTAATGCGTTTTCGAATGTATCAATAGAGGTCCTTTGTTACATTCAGAATATTCCGTTAGCATTAGTCATGCTAATACAAAAATATACCAACATCAAATGACCTTCCTAAAGGTTCAATTGAGACGTTTTAACGCAATCCAGACCAATTACTCTAGTAATTTAAAATAACCTCTTTAAAAGCCAAATATGAAGCTCGTATTTTTGTCTTTTCTACTTTTTTACGAAAACATGGCATATGAATATTCTCTATATTTATCTCATTATTTATAATGTTTGCATGTCCCATTTATTGAGGGGTCATATGAAATACGGAAAACATACACGAAGAGTTATTTCAATTTAAAAAAGCCGATATTCCCTGTGTTAAGGAATCATCGGCTTTTATTATTATTGAATGCAGCTAGTACCTTGATTCCAACAATTCATATTTTGAAAAATCCACAAAATATTAAAGAGCCAGAGCTATAAGTAAACTTATTAACAGACCATTACTTATAAGGGGACCAATAATACATAGGAAACGTATTGAACACTACAGATACCCCAAAAAATTTGGAGGGCAATTCTTTAAGTTATATTGAATACTTTGAATATTACGCAGAGCGTTTCCGGATAATTGTAAATTGCCCATAAATACGACATCACTTCCTATACTAACAGGAATTGTCGAAAATAAGCCTCCTAACACAGGCACAAGTCCGAGTAAAGTAAGTAGCGCTTCACTGATATTAAAAACTACTCGATCTATAATTTTTGTACTTTCCAAAAAGCCAATAGACGAAACCATTTTCCCCTTGTTTCTCATTTATGTTCGTTTATTTAAGCTTTTTCGTGAGAAGTGGTTTGCTTGCTGCACAAACCTTGAGCATCTTAATATTAAATATCCTTTGTTTTGTAGTCACCATTTATGGCTATATATTAATCCCTAATATGCAGGGCTTCTCTCTTTATTTATCAGTAACCACATATATAGTTTTCCAATGGCAAGTCCCGGCCAGGCAGTTGGATTTTTCTTTTATTTAAAATTATTATCTAGCAAAACCTATATTAACTGTATACCTTATCAATCCCAGGGATAGTTGTTGTATAAAACACGGATAATTCTTTACTTTTTGATTTCCTTTCTTTACGCATTCTAGCTCGCTCTGGTGCAGTTTCATTTAATTTTTTCTCTTCATCCGTTTCAGGAATGACTTCTGGAACACGAGTTGGACATTGTTCTTTATCTAATGCAACAAAAGTTAAAAGCGCAGTCGCTGCCATTTTACGCTCACCACTTTTTAAATCTTCGGCAATAACTTTAACAAACACTTCAATTGATGATGTACCTGCCCATGTTACATACGATTCAAAACAGACTGCATCTGTTGTTCGGATTGGATATAAAAAGTCTACCGAATCTGTTGAGGCAGTTACACAATCTGTGCGGCTATGTCGTAATGCGGTAATGGAAGCAACTTGATCTATATCGCTCATTAATCGACCACCAAATAATGTATTATGACTATTTACATCATTTTGAAATACGCGACTTGTTCGAACAACTCTTGATTCTCTACAATATTTTGCTTTCATGGTTACCTCCTTCTATCTTTACAAATCTGATATAACGGTTGTAGGCTACAAGTTAATATGAAGGAACTCGAAGTTAATAGGACAAACCCATTCAAAAGGACGTGGTGAGCGAAGCTCTTAAATCTATGTTTAAGAGTAAATTAGCTTTCAACAAGACGGTTTAATTAATGTAGTTTCGTCCCCGTTTCCTTCATACTAAACTATTAGAATCTCATTCTATTGCCGAATTATCGATTTCTCTAATATTTCTACGACATCCAACGTTTGTACTTTTTCCTCCACTTCCTTTGTCTTTGTCCCATCGCTGATCATCGTTAAGCAGTATGGACAACCTGTACTGATGATGGTTGGATTTGTTTTTAGAAGCTGTTCGGTTCTTGAAACATTGATACGGATTCCTGTATCTTCCTCCATCCACATTAGACCTCCTCCAGCACCGCAACACATAGCTGTTTCACGTTTCCGCTCAGGTTCTACAACCAAAACACCTGGAATAGCTTTTAAAATGTCACGAGGAGCATCATACCCATCATTGTAGCGTCCTAAATAGCAGGAATCATGGTAAGTAATGACTTCATTCACAGTATTCTTTGGTGTTAACTTTCCTTCTTTTATTAATGTTGCAAGCAATTCCGTATGATGATAAACTTTTGCTTCTAAACCAAATTCAGGGTATTCATTGTTTAGTGTGTTATACGCATGGGGATCTATTGTGACAATTTTCTTCACATCATACTTTTTAAAGACTTCAATATTAGCATTCACTAGTTCTTGGAATAAAAACTCATTTCCAAGACGTCGAGGTGTATCACCAGAGTTCTTTTCTTCATTCCCTAGTATCGCCATCTTCACTCCCGCATGATGCATTAAGCGCGTGAAGGATTTTGTGATTTTTTGACTGCGGTTATCATAAGAACCCATGGACCCGACAAAGAAAAGAAAATCAAATTCTTCTCCCGCTTTTTTCAGTTCTTTTGCTGTTGGAATCGTGATTTTCTCTAATTCATCACGCCAATTCGCCCGTTCCTTACGATTCATCCCCCATGGATTTCCTTGACGTTCAATATTCGTCATCGCACGTTGGGCATCCGGATTTATTTTTCCTTCTGTTAGGACAAGGTAACGGCGTAAGTCGATGATTTTGTCAACATGCTCATTCATTACAGGACATTGATCCTCACAGTTACGGCAAGTCGTACACGCCCAAATTTCTTCTTCTGTCACGACATCCCCTATTAAACTAACTTTTTCGATTGTTGCTGCTACTTCTTTGGAACCTGCCCCCGCTAGCGCTAATTGATTGTCCTTAGTATTTTTTATAACAAAGGAAG
This sequence comes from Peribacillus frigoritolerans, assembly GCF_040250305.1. Taxonomy (NCBI): domain Bacteria; kingdom Bacillati; phylum Bacillota; class Bacilli; order Caryophanales; family Bacillaceae; genus Peribacillus; species Peribacillus frigoritolerans. The sequence goes on from NZ_CP158190.1 coordinate 2,799,626, forward strand.
GCGCCCACGGCTGTCTGGAGGTTACCGCTTCTCCTTTTTCTGTCAAATGTTTTCTCATCTTGACAATGAGATCCATCGGGGATAACATTTTTCCAGTTCCTGAAGCAGGGCACATATTTGTGCATCGTCCGCATTCTACACATGCGTAAAGATCAATCAACTGATGTTGGGTAAAATCCTCAATTTTCCCGACACCGAATTCTTCAGCTGTTTCATCCTCAAAATCGATTTTCCTCAATTTTCCAACAGGGCCACTTTTCTTAAAGAAGATATTAACCATGGCAAATAACTCATGAAATTGCTTTGACTGTGGTACAAACACCAGAAAGGAGAATACCGTCAACATATGAACCCACCAAAATACGTAGTACAACACAGTTCCTGCCGTTGTTCCGATGCCGGAAAACATCAACGCAATGGCACCAGAGAATGGAGCATATATGAGATCTGGTTCATGACTTAGCATAATCGCTTCAAATCCCAATGTAAGCAGGATCGACAAAGTTAGAATGAATAAGGCGATAATGACGAAGGCCGATTTCCCATCACGCTTCCATTGCAACCGCTTAAGTTTTTCAATATAACGACGGTAAAATGCATATACTACTGCCAACATCATGAGGAACGTAGCCCATTCCTGTAGAAGAATGAAATATTTATGCGCTTCACCTAAGGGAAATTCATAACTTTTAATAAATCCCTTTATGATTAGTTCTATAAGTCCTATTTGGATGATAAAAAAGCCATAAAATAATACTAAATGCATCATACCGCTTTTCTTGTCTTTGAATAATTTTGACTGGCCGAAGCCGTTGATTAATAGCAGATTGATTCGTTCTTTAAGGTTTAGTTCAAACTCAGCTTTTTTGCCAAGCTTTATAAACAAATACCGGGTGTATACAAGATTGACAAACAAATATACTGCATATCCAGCCAAGGCTAGAAAAGCAAGTAAATTCAGCAATGATAACATCCTTTTCATCCCCTCATGGTTGTTTCTTAATTAGTTTCCTTTTGATGGGACCAAAAATATCGATAATATTATTTTCAATTATTTTGAAAACTTTTAAATAAATGGGAGAACATAAAAGTAGATTCCTCCCATTTAAACTCTAGACTCCCGCATCAATCATGCTTTTTTGTTAGCATTGGCACAACCTCGAAACTTATCGTAATTTAGTCCTCTGTATCAAAAGTTCGTATCATAATGACGAAAATACACATGCCCTTCCTCCTGTTATTAAAAACGTATTCTATTAACCTGTCATTACTAGTAAAGGTTTATATTATATCAATAGTTTTTTGCTTTATAGGTAGTGTTGTAAGTCCTTATCCTAACATACTATGCCCACCGTTTATCGAAATCACTTGTCCGGTAATCCAATCTGCTGAATCAGATAATAGAAATAAAACCATTCCCTTCACATCATCCGCTTTACCAATTCTATTTAAAGGATATTGCTTTATAACCTTTTCAAGTTCTACTTCACTAAAGCCTAATTCTCCTTGGTCAATTAATCCTAACGACACTGTGTTACATTGCACATTATTTCTACCAACATCAATAGCCAATGACTTTAAAAAACTGATCGCCCCACTCCTAGCAGCGGCTGAAACAATTAAATTCCGATCACCAGTCCTTGCTGAATCACCTACGATATTGATAAACTTACCTTGATTCTTGCCTATCATTTCAGGCATAAATGTATGAACGAGATTTAACACCCCGTAAAAACAAATATCTACTTCCCGTATCCATTCTTCCGGTTCATATTTAAAGAACGATTTCACTTGTGCCCAGCCAGCATTGTTTACAATAAAATTTACGCTTCCTAGTTCGTGATCAAGTGTTTCTTTCATCTGCTTGACATCTTTCAATCTTGCAATATCTCCTTTAATAAGGGCCACTTTCACACCATAATCACTAATTTCCTTTGCAACTTGTAATGCCGCCTCTTCAGATTCACGATAGTGCAATCCAATATTTGCTCCTTCAGCAGCAGCAGCTAATGCTATTCCTCTTCCGATTCCTTTTGCGGCGCCTGTAATTAGGATGTTTTTTCCTTTGAAACCGATATCCATCTAGTTACCTCCATGTAAATACAGAAAATTCAGAATAATCATCATGCAATTTGATTAAATTATTAACTTCCTGTAAACGATGCTTCTCTTTTTTCGAGAAAAGCCTGTGTTCCTTCCCTCTTGTCACTCGTTCCATATAAAACAGCTTGTGCCAAGCTTTCAATCAGCAATCCCGTATCCATATCCACATCAAATCCACGATTGACTACTAGCTTTGCCATTTGTACGGATAATGGTCCTTTAGCTAATATTTTTTCAGCCTTTTCTTGTACAGCAGTCCGTAAATTCTCTAAAGGAACGACAGATGACACTAAACCGATCTCTTTCGCCTCTTTCGCTGTCATGAGATCCCCACTTAATATCATATTCATGGCTCTGCCTTTACCGATGATTCGCGCTAATCGCTGCGTTCCACCAGCGCCGGGAATAACCGACAAATTTAATTCAGGGAGCCCGATTTTAGCATTTTCAGAAGCCATTCGTATATCACACGACATGGCCAGCTCACACCCACCTCCAAGTGCAAATCCATTAATGGCTGCAATAGTTGCTTTCTTACTTTTTTCTATACAGCGATACACATCAGACATATTTTTAGCAGCAAATGCATCAAGAGAGTTCCTGTTTGTTACCTGATTAATATCCGCTCCTGCGGCAAATGACTTCTCCCCTGCACCTGTAAATACAATTACGCCAATATCTTGATCATTTTCTAATTCTTCAAATGCTGACAGGATTTCGGATACAGTTAAATCATTTAACGCATTTCGCACTTCAGGACGGTTAATGGTGATAAAACCTATCCGGTCAACTCTTTCAAGCACAATATTTTGATAGTTCACTTATAACTCCCCCTTTATTGATATTTGCGATGCAACTGAGCAGCAATAATATTCTTCTGAATCTCAGAGGTTCCTTCGTAAATTCTTGTAATTCGGGCATCACGGTAAAATCTTTCAATTGGGTATTCTGATATATAACCAATTCCCCCATGAATTTGTACAGCTTTATCTGCAACCCGATTATACGTTTCAGAACCTAATAATTTAACCATGGCTGCTTCTTTAATCACTTTCATATTTTGATCCACCATCCATGCTATTCTGTAGGTCATAGACCGCAATGCTTCTATTTCCATTGCCATATCTGCCAAATAATGTTGAATAATTTGTTGCTCGAAAATCGGCTTTCCAAACTGGATTCTCATATGAGAAAAATCTAACGACATTTCGAGTAATTTATCACTTGATCCTAAGTTTCGCGCAGCCATTCCTGCACGTCCATTTGCCAGAATCTTTAATGCGTTTACATAGCCTTGTCCCTCTTCGCCTAAAACATTTTCAGCCGGAACTTCACAATCTTCTAAGAATATTTCCGATGAATGTGACCCGTGAAGGCCCATTTTTTTTTCAATGCTTCCAATTTGAAACCCTGGGAAATCCTTTTCAATTATAAAAGAAGTGATGCCTTTTGAGCCTTTAGAAGGGTCGGTCACCGCCATTACGGTAAAAATATCGGCAATCGGTGCGTTAGTAATATAATGCTTACTTCCATTCAGAATATATTTATCCCCTTTTTTTACGGCCGTTGTTTTCAGATTAGTAGCATGTGAGCCTGCACTTGGTTCTGTTAAGGCAAATGCACCAATTCTATCTCCGGTTGCCATGTCGGGTAAATATTTGCGTCTTTGTTCATCATTTCCCATTTCAACAATGCCGACACCCCCAATGCCGGTATGCCCACCAATGACTGTTGTATATCCATTATGTGTTCTTCCCAATTCTTCAAGTGCAGCACACTTCCCTACCATATCGAGTCCCAGTCCGCCATATTCTTCTGGAATATGAAGTCCAAATAATCCCATTTGCTTTGATTTTTCCATTATACTTCCTGGAATTTCATTACTTTCTTCAATTAACATCGCCTGCGGATCTACTTCATTATCAATAAAGTTCCGAATTCCTTGTTTTAATAATTTTACATCCTCAGTTAGTTCGAAATTCATACCTTCACGTCCTCTCGATTATAAGGCTAAAATCACTGCCCAGACTTCCTGACCAAACGCTGCTTTCACGTATTTAACAAGCTAATGCTTATAGTCGATACCTATCCCCTAAACTGTGAAAAAGATACTCCATATTTTGGAGACGGCTGTCTAAACCAACAAGTCCAGCCATTTCCAGGGGACCTATAGGATGATTTAACCAAGTTTAATCGCTATATCGATATCTTCAGCAAAATCACTTCATTATTCTCGTACTTCTTGATATATGATCGATCAACTACCGCTTGAATAACCTTTGCTGCTAGGTAGTCTACTGACACATCAGTTAAAGTACCACCCATTTTCCAATCGGCGCTCTGACTGAATATACCGGATTCATGATCTTCCTCCATATGATAAAACTTTTATCCTGGTTTAGCCCCAATAAGCAAAAATAGTATTGAAAATTCATTCGTGTTATTTGCCTGTAGAGGTTTTCTATTGATATTGATACAAGGCATTTTTGAAATGTTAATTGTAAAAAGACCTATACCTCTAGAAAGCTATTAACACATCGCTAATCCACCATTAACGGAGAGCGTTTGTCCTGTAATATAATCTGCTTCCTCTGAAGTGAAAAACGCTACCGCATTTGCAAGATCACTTGGTTCTGCCAATCGCCTGAATGGTATGGCTTTTTCTAACGCTGAAACAATGCCCTCATTATACGAGCCAATTTCCTGAATCAATGGTGTATTACTTGGGCCTGGTGAAATACAATTGACATTTAATTTATGTCTCGCCATTTCTCTAGCTAATGTTTTTGTTAAAGCAATCACCCCGCCTTTTGCGGCTGAATATACTCCTTCACCACTAGAACCGACTCTTCCTGAATCTGAAGCGATATTCACAACTTTCCCATAACCATTCTCAATCATGATCGGCAATATTTCTTTACATGTATGAATTTGACCCATCAAATTAATGTCAATAATTGTTTTCCATGTGCTTGGTTCGCTTTTTAAGAAAGGTTCAATCTTATCCCATCCTGCGTTATTCACCAAAATATCAATTCGTCCAAAACAATCAATAGATGCTTTGACTGCTTCATGTACGCTTTCTAACTTCGTGACGTCGCAATAGACAGCAAGTGCTTCCGCCCCTTCGCTTTCTAAAATAGAAACCGTTTCTCGAGCATTTTCAATGTTGATGTCTGTAACGATTATTTTATTGGACTTTGACGCTAATGTTAACGCGATCTCTTTTCCAATCCCTCTACCTGCACCGGTAATAAATGCTACTCGTTGACTCATCATTTTTCCTCCCGACTTATTCAATTTTGGTTCATTTCTGTCAATATCTTGTTTAAATCTTTTCTTTTAACTTCTCGTCCATCATTTTCCGGAGATGGAATTTCTGAATTTTCCCACTCATTGTACGAGGGAAATCCTCGAAAATTTCGAGATGTTCTGGCCAATATTGTTTTGCGATCCCTTTTTCTGAAAGGAATTCCTTCATGGTTTCCATTGTCAATTGCGTTTTCCCTGGTTTCATGGTGATGCATGCACATGCTTTTTCTTGAAGACGCGGATCCGGAACGGCAACAATTTGGGCATCAGATATATCTGGATGCTCATACAGGACATTTTCGATATACATGACGGGAATATTTTCCCCACCACGGATGATGATATCTTTACTCCGTCCACAAATTCGGATATAACCATCTTCATCCATCGCTGCACGGTCACCTGTCATAAACCAGCCCTCATGATATTCCGAAAGGGTTTCCTGTAATCGTTTTAAGTAGCCAACAAACAAGGAGGGACCTCTTGCAAGCAAATCGCCTTCTTCATGTGGTTCACAAATTTCCCCTTTTCTATCAACTACTTTTAACTCCATACCTGGAAAAGGAATACCATCCGTTTCAATCAGCTTTTCTTCTGGATCTTCAATTCTTGTCAAAGTGACCAAGCCATCTTCGGTTTGTCCCCAGCCAGACAAAATTTTAATGGACGTTTTTTCGGTCGCCTCTTTTACCAAATTTCGTGGTATCGGAGCTCCTAATGCAACAAAGATACGAAGTGAATCAATCTTGTAATGATCAAGATTCTTAAGTTGAACTGTATCTTGCAGGAATGGTGTAGCACCAGCTGTAAATGTAATATTCTCCTTTTCTATCAAATTAAGAAATTCACTTGGATTCCAAATATCCTGGTAAACCCCTGTTCCACCAATATGTGTCGGCAACCTCACGCCATAACCGAATCCAGTTTGATGGGCAAATGTCGACGCCATGAACATGATATCATCAGATGTTAAGCGTAAGCGATCAATCCAATAATTCGTGGAAACACAGAGCGTATTATGTGTATGCATCACTCCCTTTGGATTTCCAGTCGTTCCAGACGTAAAGATTATTTCCGTCACGTCATTCGGATCATGGGTGATTTTGTCTAGAATAGCAGGATCTTTTCTCTCTTCCCACGGTTGATCAATCAATTCAGAAAACGGTTTCATTTCTTTTGGTACGTTATCCCCAACCACATAAACATGTTGCATACTTGGCCACTGATGTTTTAACCTTTCAATCATCGCCGGGTAATCAAACCCACGAAATTCACCTGGAACAACAATCATTTTCGACTCTGCCATGCCGACCGTGTAGCCAATTTCCCGGTCACGGTAAATCGGAATGAGAGGATTGCTAATGGCACCAATTTTTGTTACCGCATAATGCAGAATAATGAACTCGCTCCAATTAGGCAGTTGGAACGAGATGACATCTCTTTTTTCTATACCAATTTCAAGCAGGCCTAATGCCACCCGATCCACAAGTTTACCAAGCTCCCTATACGTATAGCGGCTCTTTTTATCAATTATGGCCATTTTCTCTGGATCTTTTGCTATTGCATCATTTAAATAATCGATAATCGTTCTATTTGGCCAAATAGATTGATATTTTTCGATATACTCCTGACTCAAGATCGTTTCCAATTTCACAGCATCTAGCCCCCTCTTTATCTTCGGAACTTTTTAAAGTCTACTGGTCTTTTTTCAAGAAAAGCATTTTTTCCTTCTTCTGATTCTGCTGTGTTATAAAACATCGCTAAACTACCCATCGATAACTGTGAAATCCCTTGGATGTTGGCACTATCCGCATTAAATGAGTATTTAAGCATTTTAAGTGCAGTCGGACTTTTTTCGAGAATTTTTCCAGCCCATTCTTCTGCTGCTTGCTGCAATTGTTCAGCAGGAACGATTTTATTGACTAGACCCATTTCTTTTGCTTCATGTGCCGTATATTGTTCACATAAATACCAGATCTCCCTTGCTTTCTTTTCCCCAACAACCCTTGCTAGATAGGCAGAACCAAATCCAGCATCATAGCTGCCTACTTTCGGTCCGCTTTGTCCAAACTTTGCTGATTCTGAAGCAATAGTCAAATCGCAAATCACATGCAAGACATGTCCACCGCCAATCGCAAATCCATTAACAGCAGCAATAACTGGCTTCGGTATATTGCGAATCGTTTGATGTAATGTTTCAATTTCTAAGCCCATTCCACCGCCTAAACCTCCAGAATAATCGTATCCACCTTCATCTCCTTTTTCTTTTTGATCCCCACCGACACAAAATGCCTTTTCTCCTGCTCCAGTTAAGACAACCACACCAATTCGGTTATCGTCCCATGCATCACGGAACGACCAAATTAACTCTTTAATCGTTCTTCCCCGAAATGCATTATAAACGTTCGGTCGATTGATCGTAATCTTTGCAATTCCATTGCTTTTTTTGTAGATAACATCTGTCAATTTGCCAATTCCATCTGTTTTTTCAGATAGAGTATCTGTTTGTTTCATTTTGAATCCCTCCATTATTAAAGTAGTTTAAGAATAATTTTTCCTTTAATGACCTCATCACCCTGTTCATTTATGCAGCGAACCTTTTCCATGATCCACTTTTTTACAATAAACTCCATTTTTTACTTCAGCCCTTGTAAATTTCCTTTTTAGTCTTTGGAAGATAGAATTGCAATCTATTGTTTTTATCAAATAGGCGGCCCTAGATTAATAGGAACGGAATTCTTTTCCAATGATATCTTTTGCAATGACCATTTGATTAGCTTGTGCTGTTCCATCACCAATTTCTAGGCCAATTACATCACGCAAACGTTGCTCATGCGGCATCTCTTTCGTATAAGCATAATGTCCATTTAACAATAAACATTCATGAATTGCATCCGCACTATATTTTGGTCCTAACCATTTGACAGATGCTGATTCCTTTGAGTGATTTAACCCTTGATCACGAAGCCAGAGACCCCTATATGCCTGCCACTTTATTAGTTCTAATTGGGTAAAGTGCGTAACGATTGGAAATGATACCCCTTGGTAGGTTGCTAAAGGTTTGCCAAAAGAATGTCTCATTTTCACGTGTTCGATCGTCTCGTCTAAACTTTGGCTTGCAGCACCCACACATTGCAATCCGATTAACAACCGACTTAAATCAAATCCATTCATCACTTGAGAGAAACCTTTATTTTCCATACCGATTAAGTTTTCTTCGGGTACTTTAACTTCATTTAAATAAACAGATCCCCTGCCTATTGGAATATTCCCCATATCCTCATATGCTTTACATTCAACACCGGGAAGATCTGCTGGAATGATAAATGCACTAATTCCTCTGTTCCCTAGTTCAGGATTTGTTTTTGCAAAGGTAAGAAATGCATCACCAACAGTCGCAACGCTAATTCCAGATTTTTCTCCATTCAGAACATACACGCCGTCTTTATGTACTGCTGTTGTCTTTATTCCTCCAGCATCAGTACCTGCCGATGGTTCAGTTATAGCAATACCGACAATTTTTTCACCACTTGCAATTTTTGGAAGCCATTCTTGCTTAAGCTCTTCACGTGCATGATTATTGATAATTTCTCCAATTAATCCATTCAACATAACAGAATAGGTAAGGTTGAAATCACCTCTTCCAATTTCTTCGGCAGCTATTCCAGTTGTCACGCAATCTGCACCGGTTCCCCCATACTCTTCCGGAATTCGAAGACCATTGACACCTAACTCACCAAGCTTCTTCCATAAATGCCTTGGCGTAATCCCCTCTCTGTCCCACTTTGTATAATTAGGAAGCAGCTCCTCCTTTGCAAATTCTTTTAGCATCTTTCGAAAATAATCCTGTTCTTCTGTAAATGAAAAGTTTAACAATGTAATTCCTCCCTTTACTTTTATTATTGCAAGTTTCGTGCCAACTTGTTTCCCTGGAAAAATAGCATTCCTTCCTGGTTCGAATTCGCAAAAGTGATATCGTTCGCAAATTTGCGAAGTACATTTGCGAAAAGATACCAACAAGCACAAAAAAGAAGGTAACGTGACACTTCTATCATTATTAAGTTTTCATATCCCTCCACCCTTAGTAATTTAGAACATTCAGACATTTGCAGATTGTAAAAGCAAACTATTTATGGTCATAACTACAACCACAAAAGACTGTCCCATAAGACTCAAACCGATCACAAAAAAATGAAAAGAACCGTTACGAAATCCTTTGATTTTACTGGATTTCATACCAGGTCCTTTCAGGAGAATGAATAACGCATGTGTTTTTTATACCGTTTGCATCCTCTTAAACGTATTATTTTAGATTGTACTTTGCAATTTTACGGTAAAGGCTAGCAATATGTATTTTTAGTTTTTGTGCAGCCAAAGTTCGGTCACCATTCGCTTCTTGTAATGCACGTTGAATTGCGTTGATTTCCGTGCACTTTACTTCCTCTTCTAAACTTTGAATGGGAGTCGGCGTTCTTTTTATTACATCTGAAGACACATTAGGTGAAATGTGTAAATCGTCTATCGTGAGAGTATCTCCCAAGACCAAATTCATTCCGCGTTCAATATAGGCTTTTAATTCACGTACATTACCAGGCCACTCATAACTTAATAACCTCTCTTGTAGCTTAGAATCGATGAATTTTACGTGAACACCCAATTTCTCATTAAAATATTCGATGAAAAAGAGGGCTAATGGAATAATATCCTCTTTTCTTTGCCGAAGTGAAGGAATTTTCAAATCAAAGACGTATAATCGATAAAATAAATCTTGCCTGAACTTCCCTTCCTGAACAAGTGTTCTCAAATCCCGGTTCGTTGCAGCGATAATCCGAATATCGACATTTTTACTCCCTGTTCCACCGAGTCGTTCCACTTCTCTTTCCTGTAATACACGAAGAAGTTTTCCTTGCGCTTGGTAGGGGAGTTCTGATATTTCATCCAGAAAAAGAGTACCATGCTGGGCCATCTCGATTTTCCCTGGTTTGCCTTCCTTTTTCGCACCACTGAACGCTCCTGGCTCATATCCGAAAACTTCCGATTCAAATAATTCATCGGGGATAGCAGCACAATTCACCGCCACAAAAGGATTATTTTTTCTCGTGCTTAATCCGTGTATCGCTTGAGCAAACAATTCCTTCCCTGTTCCGCTTTCTCCCGTCAATAAAACAGTAGAATTACTTGTTGCGATACGGGCTGCCAACTCTTTAATCTCCTCAATCGCCGAACCTTTACCGATAATCTCTTCAAAACTATATCGATTCTGACCTGTTGACTTTTTCTTCCTTTTTAAGATATCCAGAGAATTCATAAACGAAGCCATTTCATAATGATTAACATCTTCTTGACGGACAATCACCCGATAAATCTTATGTTCTTTCATTTTCATTACTCTAATTAAACATGAATAGCCAAAAACGACTCCAAATAATACCTTCGCATGCTTACGGTAATGGGTTCCTTGGATAACTTCCTTTGCATAAGCTCCTAACCAGTCTTTTTTATCAATCAGAAAATTTTCACAAAAATCCGAACTAATATCGATCAATAATCCGCCCTCATCAACTTCAATAAAGCCCCAGTCTTCGGTTTGGTCTATCAGATTAAGTTTCTTCATTTTGATCACCTATCCATTTTCTCATTGGATAAAACAAAAATGACAACTTGTCCTTTGATTACTTCATTACCAGCCTGATTGTAACAGGTAACCTTTTGGGTAACCCAGTTCCTCTTTAAATTTAAATCAATAATCTCCAACTCCACAGTAATAACGTCTCCTACATACACGGGATGATAAAAAACCAATTCCTTTTGTAGCAAAATACAGGCACTTCCAGGGAGTTTTTCACTAATGACTTGAGTAATTAACCCTTCTGTCAACAAGCCCGGCACAATTGGTTGACTATAGTAACTTTTCCATATATCTTCATTCAGTCCGTATACTGGGCTATAGTCTCTAGTTAATTCCTTGCAAAATCTTACGTCCTGTTCAGTAAATGTTCGCTGCAAACGCGCAATTTGTCCTGTAAACAACTCCGTAATTGTATAACTCACGGTTCATACCCTCCCTCGTTTATATATTCCGAATTTTTTTATATTAAAGGTATAAATGCTAGAATACACTCACATGCAGAAAAAGACATACCGGGTGTCTTCGGCAAAGATCTATTCGATTTCATTTTATATCGAACTGTCCAATGCATCTTTCAGGGCACTTATATTAACGGCCTGCTTTCCCACGAACTATAATGATTCCGTACTTAAAGTCTAGTTCAAATGTAATTATTATGGGAGCTCATACATTTTTAGCTACCATACCTTGCTTGCCTGCAATTAAATATGTGTTCATAATTTGGTCTCCTCTGTTTTAACTAATATAAACTTACACAAAAGGCCATGAATCATGGTGATTTGCTGTCACCGAAATGACAACATAAGCACAAATTATTGATTGAATTTTGCGATAATTACTGACCGACTTCATTACTTCGTTTCGTAACCAATCACAGTTTAAATAGATTATCTTATAATAGTGATGGTGCTTATGCTAAGCTATATAAAGCTAATATTGAATGACCTTTCATTTTGTATTTTATAACATCTTTAATATATCATATAACATACAAACAATACCTATCAAGACGCGGAGGGCTATATATATGGAAAAAAAAACTTTATCAATTCAAATTGGTCAACGATTACGTTTTTATCGCCAACAACGTCAATTATCCTTGGACGACCTTGCTGGACTGACTGGTGTTAGTAAACCTATGCTAGGACAAATTGAACGGGGCAGCTCAAATCCAACTGTGGCTATACTGTGGAAAATAGCTGCTGGACTACAAATTCCATTCGGTTCATTTCTTGTAAGAAATCCTTCTATTAAAATTCTTCGAGAAGAGGAACAACCAAAGTTTCAAGAATATAACGATCTTTTTGAAGCTCATAATACATTTGCCTCACCAGGTGTGCCGTTTGAAACATATCGTATTCGCCTGCTACCAGGTTGTACACATTTGTCCTCTCCTATAGAAGGACTAAAATCAATAACAGTACATTCTGGCACTTTAACCATAGAAATAGGCGGGGAAATTTGCACCTTACAGAAAGGAGATGCCATCTCTTTCTCTCCTGATACTAATCAGGTATATCAAAATCTAGGTGATGAAGTGTGTGAATGTAATCAGGTAGTCTTTTATACCATCCACTGAATGATAAATAGAGTAACTTATACATACATTGAAATAAATTTTGAGGATTGTGGATGTAAACATCTTGTGAATAGGAATACAATAGTATTTAGTTTTTACGAGAAATTATTAATGCAAGATCATCTAACCCTTACTCCCACTTCCTTTGAGAAGTTACCTTTTTAACTCAACAATAATAACGTTATGTAAACAATAGATATTTGATAAAGAGAATCTTATTTTCCCTTTGTCAAATATTCCCCCAATCAATTAATGAATATAAAAACTGGCATCATTAATGATCTCTATGTCTTTGTGACTTTTCAGCTCATCCATCAACTGGAAAAGTGCTCCATCCTTCTGTTTTGCTTCAATCATGCAATCCAGCTGTGGTAAGCTTCCCTTTATTTGTTGTAAAAATTCCATGAACATTCCAGTATCCACAAAATCAGCATGTGCTCGAAATTCTTTATCGGACCTTGGACTTGAAATATGCATTTTAGGGGGTAGCTTGGAATTACTCCAGGTATTCAATATTCGGTCCCAATGATCTTTCCAATCTTCACTTGGTAACTGATGTGCGAGGTAATGATGATAATCAAAAACCATTGGTATGCCTAATTTTTCACACAAATAAAGGGTTTCCGACAACGTATAGGTAGTATCATCATTCTCAAGAATGACCATTCTTTGAATCGATTCCGGAATCAAACCCCAATTATGGATAAACTGCTCTAATGCCTGTACATGCTCGCCATAACCGCCGCCAACATGCAAAACACAGCGGTGCTCGGGATCCACCCCCATTTTTTTCAATAAAGTATAGTGCATCCTTAATGTTTTTAAGGATGTCTTCAGTATATCGATATTTGAACTATTCAAGATGACAAAATGGTCTGGATGAAAATCTATCCTCATTTTTGGGTGATTCTTTATGAATGTTTTTAATTTAGCCAGTTCTTCTGAAATAGGATCTATGTAATCCCATTCTGGAATTTCTGGATGATTGGCTAAAGGGATAAGTTTTGAAGAAAGCCTAAAGAACTGAATATCATTTGCTTCGTTATGAATCAGTAAACGCCAGCAATTATGAAGATTGGATATTGAAATGCGTTCAAGCTTCCTTATCGCTGCATCTCTGTCCTTAATTTTTGAAAACTGCGCAAAAGTCATCGTTTGGGATGGTGAACAGTTTGGCACATGATTACTCATGGCTACATAACCGAGGCGGATTAATGTCAAAGTGATAGCTCCTTTCACGTTGAATGTTTAATGGAAGTATTCCCCTATGTGACCAATATTATATATGTGAAAGAATCCATCAATACAAAAAAATGGCCTTTTCCGAATGAATACCGGGCAAAAACCATTTTTCTAAATTATTATTTTTAAGCTAGAATTTCATAATTTTTTTACTTACACTTCGGGGGTAGGAGTTGGTTTGGCATATCCGCTTTTATATTTTTCATCGACTTTATTCCGGATCTCTTTGACGCTCATACCGTCATTCAGGTCCAATATGGATTGCGCAGCAATTTCCAAGCAAACTCCGCATCTTGTCCCGTGGTCATCCCAAACCACTTCACCATTTTTTTTATTCTCATGGATAAAACAATCATAATTATTTTTATGGTTAGCTGACTCTCCGCAACCGCAGTAACAAGGTATTTTTTCTAGTAAATCTTTATTTTGCGCAACAGCTAAATAGATTGTCTTCATATCCTCTGGTTTTTCAGCTAAGAAATCCGGTGCTATTTCCTTACTGCTGGTCTCCTCCTGAAGATCTCCGGATGCCGTATGCTCTGAATGGCTTTCATGACCGCTTTCTTTTTGTAAAACACTTTCCTCTTCACTTGAACAGCCTGAGAGTATTAAAGAAGAACAGATCCCCAAAGTGACGGTCAATAATTTTAACTTCATTTATACACTCCTTGAACTTTTTTTATACTCCCATTTTATGGTACGAAAGGTATTTCTACAAGCATTAGGTTCCAAAATTTTAAGGATTAATGACAAGTATCCATGCTACATAGACTAAATTGCCATTCTGGTACGACTCCGTACATAATTTTAAAGTATTTACCACACTTTAAGATAAAAGAATGAGGTGATACTGTGATAAGAGCGCTACCATCATTGTTAATTTTGTTAGGCACGTATTTACTTATTATACTCCTCGACAACCTACAGGGCTTGAATATATGGCACTCTTTCTATAGCATTAAACAATATTTGATAGTAGGACGTGGAGAAGATTACTTTCTGCTCTTGTTATATACCATAATTTTTTTATATTTGTTTATATCCTCAGCGATCAAAAACCGGCAGCCTCCCTCTTCATGAAGCAGCTGGTTTAATTTTTTGTTTTATATATGCGGTTATCAATAACAAAATGGGGATTCCAATGAGTAAAGGAAGATGTAAAAGGTAAGGGACGACTTTTAACCCTTCATTTATATGAGCCTGATAGCTAGGAGCAATCATTATCGAAGAGAAGAAAATAACACCGCCAACCAGATAAATGAATATAGGTGATGGTTTCATTTGAAATAAGTCCCCTGCGCCAATAATGGCACAAAAGAAAAAGATCGAAATTTTAATGAAGCCTAAAATGATCATTAAAACAAGTATAAAGGTATCCAGTCTTTCAATAAAATCAGCGATATTAATATAACTCACGGCTGTTAGAGCTGGGAAATTAGACCTTAATACCGCCTCGGGACCTAATACAGACAAGAGAATGATCGAATTAAGAGTTAATGAAATCCCACCTATAATTATCGCAAAAAAGCCCACTTTAACGGCAGAACTCTTTTTATTCAAGTACGGAAGAATCATCGTAAACGTAATCAATTCTCCAAAAGGCACGGTGATACTTGTAGGAATCAACTCTTTCCATACCATTCCCCATCCGTTGCCTAATACAGGCTGAAGGTTTTCCAACTTTGTATATCCTCCTAATACAAACATAAAATTTAAAATCAAAAGGGTCACGATAATAATGGCAAAGCATAAGCATGCAACACGTGCAAATGCTTCCAATCCTAGATGAACTCCATAAATTAAAACAAGTATCATGCATATCCCCAGCGTTATAATGGAAGTGCGTCTATAAGTGGAGCTAATTAATAATTCTTCAAAATCGCGTAATACTCTTGAAGCAAGATAAACAAAATAGATGATATAGGAAAAACTCAATACGCTGCCGATATATTTACCCCAAATTTTCCGGACATAGCCGGTCATCGGTATGTCCGGATATTTTTTGAATAATGAAATATACACGAAATACAGTAAACATCCGAAAAGGGTTGATAAAAGGTTAACAATCCAGACATCCTGCTTGGCACCCTTTCCTATTATAAGCAGTAGATTACTGCCAAACATAAAAATGATCATCATACAAAATAACTGAAATCCATCAATTTTTATTTTAGGCAATGCATCCTCACCTCCCCATTCATTTATTTCGGTTCATAAGGTTCCATTAGCAATCCGGAATTGATAATCTCTACATGAACCTTCAATGATATCTGCGCATCTGAATATAGGTTATCCCAATTCTTTTTGTTTTGGCGCCAATAAACGGGATTTGTTCGAGACAGGGCATCACCAAAACCAAAAATATCTGACTTTTCTTTTTGAGTGATGCCAATCGTCTTTTTAATTTGCTTTTTTAATTCATTTTCCATCTTTTTTTCGAATTTTTTTAACACTCTCGGATCACTTAAATTAAGCTCACATGATGTTTCCAACAGTTCTCCCATCACGTTGATATCAGTATGAATGACAGGTTTTTCATGATGGATTTCGGTTAACATTTTACTTTTCACACCGATTGTGTTGATTGTTACATTTCCTCTTTCACAAGGTAACACAACGGGGGTATTTTTCACTTTCGATGTAACGAATTGAGCGGATCGGGCCGTTTCTCCATCCAACCATCTCACCAATTTGCCTTTTCTGAAAATGGCTAATCCTTTAACCTTAATAGTAGTCGGGTTCGTCGTCTCTAAATTTCCTGTTTGCTTCCCCTTCTGGGAAGCATTGCTTATACTGATTCCCGGAAGTGATACATCTTTGCCTTCACTCAACAGTGAAGCAATGATTTCATAAGCTAACACCTCACTAGATGATCCATACAACTTTTGATTATTTTGTGTTGTACTGATGATATTTTTACCTGGAGTAATCTCAAGAGGTTCAATTACTCCAAGTACATCCATCGCAGTCTTCCCGCGCGCAATAAAGATCGGGATACTTACCCGCGAATATTTACCTCTATCTAGACCATCGAATATTAAATCCAAATCATTTCGAGCTAACTTCTCGCCAATAATAATGAGCGAGAGATGTGTTGTATTATTTTCCCTCGGAATAACGGAAGCTGACTTACCTAAAGCCTCCAAAAGCGTTTTTCCTGTTATTGTATAGTTGATGACAGCGAGACCTTGTCCTCCTGTTGTGTTGGTTTGGGATAGGCCGCTAGGATTTATGACTTGATATGTTACTCGGTACGGTTGTTTTGGATCGTCATTTTGGTCAACTCCCATAGCAATTATGACACCTAGCTCGTTTAATTCCCGGTAATTCGAACAACCTGAAATCAATAAACAAAACGCTGCAATCCATAAAAGTGAAATATTAATTTTCATTTTTCATCCTCATTCTTTTTTAAACGAGTTTTATTTGTTTGTAGGTTTTTTCATTAGTGACTGTATGGGAAAACGAAAAAAACCATCTTTTTGCTCTTTGAAACGAAATGGAGCAAATGGGGCAAAATAGGGAACACCAAAAGACCTCAGGCTGCTCATATGAAGCCAGATACATAGAGTGAAAAGCAATATGCCATATAAGCCTATAAAAGCCGAAATAAAAATCAACATAAATCGAATTCCACGAGTAACATTGACTAGACTGGTATTTGGCAGTGTAAAACTGCTGATTGCAGAGATGGCTACAATGATGACAACTGCCGCTCCCACAAATCCCGCTTCAACAGCTGCCTGCCCTAAAATAAGTGCACCTACAATTGATACGGCTGGTCCGATCGCCCTTGGCATTCGAATTCCCGCCTCGCGTAAAATCTCGAAGGCCATTTCCATGACCAGTATTTCGACAATCGCTGGAAAAGGAACATTTTCTCTTTGAGCCATTAAACTGACAAGTAAAGTAGTAGGAATAAGCCCCTGGTGATGAGTAATTAGTGCCAAATATATAGCGGATGCATACATCGATAGAAAAAAGGCTCCAAATCTTAACATCCTTAAAAAAGAGCTGATATATTGATTTTGATAATAGTCCTCCGGGGATTGAAAAAATTGAGAAAAAATCGCCGGGACGATTAAAACAAATGGAGTTCCTTGGATAATGATGGCGACTCGACCTTCCAATAAATTTCCAACTACCGCATCAGGACGTTCTGTATTCAAAAGAAGCGGAAAAATCGTAGTTGAATCATCCCGGATTAATTCCTCAATGTAATTCGATTCAAGAACCCCATCAATATCAATGCCCTTTACTCGTTCTTTGACTTCCTTCACAATACTCTCATCCGCGATTCCCTGAATGTACATGATTCCAATATCCGTTTGAGTGACGTTTCCGACTTTCAAGCTCTCTAAGCGTACATTAGGATTTTGAATCCTAGCACGAATTAAAGACGTATTGGTTCTTAAATTTTCAGTAAAACTATCTTTTGGTCCTCTTATGACCGTTTGACTTGTCGGCTCAGTTATCGCACGGGATGGCTGACTTTTCGTACTGGCGATGAATGCTTTTGTACTGCCATTCAACAATACAACCGTATCTCCTGTCAAAACCGCTGATACGAATTCCTGCCAACTTTCTTTAACGGTTAATTGGGATACCGTTAGAATATGACTTGCTCGTTCTTCTATCTCTGTCGATATTTGTTTATTTTCTTTGAACCAATCTATTAATGGTTCAACTATGTTTTCATTAATGATGTTAGCATCAGCCAAACCGTCAAGGTGGATTACAGCTGCCTGTACCGATTTTTCGTGTGGAGACTCAATCATTCGAACAGACAAATCTGAACTGTTCCCGAGCTCGTTCTCCAATCTTTTTACATTTTCATTTACCTCGCAGGATAAGGTGCCATTGGTTGTAGATTTTTCTTTAGCTCTTTTCAGAGAACGTCCTATTCGCACTTTTCCGCCCCTTACTGATTAAGTGTGTGTATATGTTCGTTTCACTGATGATTGATTTTATTATTTGTATCTAATTTAAATATATGTAATAAAAGGATGGTGAGAAAAATTTTGATATCACTTCCCATCAAAAAAAGCCGATGTTTCCTTATAAGGGAATCATCGGCTTTAATATTTTGGTGGAATTATTCACATCACTCAAGTCAAAGTCATTTTCGCAGACGATTTTACGTCATTTCAATAATATTAACGAGCTACTTTATTTCTTACCTTTAGATAAGGTTAGCGGAATGGTTACGAGCGAAACTCCTGCAGCGATCCAAAACCAGCTGGTGTTTCGTTTTTTTTCGCTTCCGCTTTTACTGGGTATACTCGATCCGTATGATTTTCTGGAGGTCGGCCGTTCTATGTCCGCTGTTTCATTCGCCCTATGCAAATGCTGATTCTCTGGTAATTGGGTGGTTCTTTCTAAATCGCTTGTATCTTCTCCCATTCCTTTAAGAAAGGTCATCAGAAAAGTCATAGCTTGTTTGACTTCTTGGTCATTCAAGGAACGCAGCAATGCTAGGTAGCTTGGCTTTTCCGGCATTTTATTAGACTCTGCCACACGGGCAATCCCTGAATTAACCTTGAGGATAAGCGGTTCAAGCTGCTGAACATTAAGTGTACCTAACGTGCCAAGTATGAGAAGCAGATTTTTTAGCATATTTGCCGTTTCTGGGGTGTCTGCTGTCTTGACAAGAATGTTCAGCACTTTGTCCCCTTCCTGCAACAAGCTGTTAACCATTGATAAAATCCCACGATCCTGCATGCCCTTCATGACTTCAAACGTTTCTTTAATCACTTCTTTATTTTCCAAAAGGGTACGCTCGATATCCTCGAGTTCAATTCTTCTTCTTTCTTCATCGCTAATGGAGATTCGATTGATCACTTTTGTCGCTTTAGCCACGGTTCCTCTCCTCCTTTTTGATCTTCAAGAGGTCACCAGGGAAAATATAATCTTCGCGGGCCCATTTTTTTTGTACTTGTACACCTATCTGCGGTTGTGGATTACCATTACGATGGTTGATACTCGGCAACGGATTGTCTCCTTTAACCCTGAGCACTTCCATTTTTGCTTGAACTTCCTTATAAGCAGGAGTATCAGTATCTTTATCTGAATGGCTGCTTGTCAATTGGTTGATTGCCCCATCACCTGAATCGTTCATCGGCAGATAAACTTCTTTACCTTTTACACGATCCGTAATCAGGCATTGCACTTTTGCATTTCCATATGGTGAAGTAAGCCGAACAAGAGTGCCATCCTCAAGCCCTCTATCTTTTGCCAATTCCCGGGATACCTCAAGGAAGACTTTTGGCGTTTTGGAAGTAATGCCTTTTGATTTATAAGTCATGTTTCCTTCATGGAAGTGTTCCAATAAACGGCCATTATTCACATGGATATCAAACTCATCCCCAAAGTCAATCGGTTTGGTCCATTCGACTGGAAATAACCTTGCTTTTCCATCAGGGAAAGGAAAAGCTTCCGTGAATAACAGTGGCGTATCTTTACCATCTGGAGTCACTGGCCATTGAAGACTGTTATAACCCTCCAAGCGTTCATACGTTACTCCTGCATATAATGGTGATAGTTTGGCTGCTTCTTCCATAATTTCACTTGGATGCTCATAATTCCAGCCGGCTCCTAACGAATTAGCGACATTCTTTATGATTTGCCAATCAGGCTTTGAGTCGCCAAGCGGTTCAAAGACTTGATAAAGACGTTGAATACGGCGTTCCGTATTCGTGAAAGTACCTTCTTTTTCAAAGCTTGGGCTTGCGGGAAGGACGACATCCGCGAATTCAGCCGTTCTTGATAAGAAGATATCTTGTACCACAAAGAAGGCCAGTTTTTCAAATGCTTTATGGACATGATTGATATTCGAATCGACCAGACCCATATCTTCACCTTTTAAGTACATTGCTTTGATGGTACCTGCATGTATCCCTTCGACCATTTCATGATTATTCAGGCCAGGGTTTTCTGGTATTTTTGCTCCCCAGATGTTTTCATATTTCACGCGGACCTTTTCATCCGTTACTTTTTCATAACCTGGCAGGCGATCCGGCATACTGCCAAAATCGCTGGCTCCTTGAACATTATTATGGCCGCGTAAAGGGTAAGTACCTGTTCCGGGTTTACCATAGTTGCCTGTTATGAGCAATAAATTGGAAATTGCAGTACTTGTATCGCTTCCTCCTCCATGCTGGGTAACGCCCATGGCCCAAAGCGATGCAACGCTTTCCGCTTCATGAATGGCCTCTGCCAACGTAATTAAATCTTCCTTAGCTACGCCTGTTACTTTTTCAGCATATTCCAATGTGTAAGGTTCCAAAGTCTTGATGTATTCTTCCATTCCATTTACACGATTTTTGATGAAGTCTGTATCTGTCCAACCTTTGTCGACGATATATTTAGTCACGGCCGACAGCCATATGATATCCGATCCCGGTGCAGGCTGGATGAAGAGGTCGGAACGTTCAGCCATTTCATGCTTTCTGATGTCCGCCACTATCAGCTTCTGTTTACCCAGTTTATGGGAACGTTTGATTCTTGTAGCCAACACGGGGTGTGATTCGGATGTATTGGAGCCTATGATCAATACAAGTTCGGACTTTTCGATATCCTTTATGCCCCCTGTATCTCCGCCATATCCAACCGTTCTGAATAGTCCTAAAGTAGCCGGTGTCTGACAATACCGGGAACAGTTATCCACATTATTGGTGCCGATGATTCCCCTAGCCAGCTTTTGCATTAAATAGGACTCTTCATTAGTGCACTTGGAAGAAGTTATGAAAGCCATCGAATCCGGACCGTGAGAATCTTTGATTTCAGTGAATTTACGGGAAATCAATTCAAGGGCTTCTTCCCATTCAGCTTCCCTGAACGTATCCCCTTCCCTAATTAAAGGTTTTGTGAGTCTTTCTTTACTATTCACGAAATCCCATCCGAATTTCCCTTTTACACAAGTCGAAATTCCATTTGCAGGTGCCTCCACTTGCGGTTCGATCTTAAGGATTTTACGATCTTTGGTCCAAACGTCAAAGCTGCATCCTACCCCACAGTATGTACAAACCGTTTTTGTCTTCTTGATCCTTGCATCCCTCATGGCGGATTCCATATCTGAAATCGCTAAAATCGAACCATAACCCGTTTCAACATTTTTTGTAATTTCTATCATAGGTCTAAGTGTTTGTTTGGCAATGCCGGTTAAAAATCCGGCTTCCCCTTCCATTCCTTTTTCCATCATTGCATTACACGGACATACAGTAGAACAATGTCCACATGACACGCATGAAGATTCATTGATCGGAACATTATCATCCCAAATGACACGCGGGCGTTTTGCTTCCCAATCAATGGTCAATGTTTCAGTGACCTGTACATCTTGACATGCTTCAACACAACGGCCGCAAAGAATGCATTGATCCGGATCATATCGATAGAATGGATTTGACCGATCCACTTCATATGGTTTTTGATCAAAAGGAACACTTTGATGATTTACCTTCATTTCCTTAACCGTATTGTGTATTTCACAACCGCCATTGTTATAATCACAAACTGTACAATAAAGCTCATGGTTATACAATATCTTGTCCATCGCCATGACCTGTGCCTCTTTTACATCAGCTGCAACTGTATCAATTACATCACCATCCCTGATTATGGTGGAGCAAGATCTTACAAGTTCACCATTAACACTCACTAAACATGTATCACATGTTTCGATAGGACCTAGGCTAGGATGGTAACAAACATTCGGGACATCAATGGAGCTATCCGTCAGCATTTGTAATATTGTTTGATTACCTTCCATACTGGTCTCAGCACCATTGATTTTTATATGCACTTTCTCTGGCAAAATAATCGCTCCCCTCTTACACAACGATAAAATTCATCATTTGGTATTTTCTACCCCCGCACATTTTTTCTCAAACTTGCGAAAGTAAATAATGGAAGACTCCTTTTAACCAATTTCATATCAGCAAATGAACAAAGCCGAAGTGAGACATAGTATTCCCTCACTTCGACCTTATGTCATTGGTTAGAATTTGCTTTTAACACAAACGAACTTAAAGGGGCAACGGTTATCTGACTCCCTTTAATCCTTTCTATTTCTTCCAGGCCAGCCCGCTGACCATCCACTAGAACGGACCAATTATCTTCGTGGGGAAGATTAATCGTTATCGCATCCCAATTTGCATTATGAATCACTGCAATTGTTGAATCTTCTGTTTTTAAAGAGAATGCAACCACATTTGGCGGAGCATCAATGAATTGTAAATGCTCTTCAATTTCTTCGGGTGTGCTTAACCTAAAAACAGAATGATTTTTCCTGAGCGAAATCAGTCCTTTCATATACTCCACTTCCCGATCGAAATCAGCTCTTCTTTTCCAATCCAATCGGTTAATCCAATCAGAAGATTGATAGCTATTTTCATCTCCATCCTTTGTGCGCATAAACTCTTGTCCAGCATGTATCATTGGAATTCCCTGTGACAGTAAGACAATTGCCGAAGCTAATTTATGCATTTGTTTCCGTTTTTCTTCTGTCGCATCTGGATTAGTGATGAGAAGCTTATCCCATAAAGTATAATTATCATGTGCTTCAACATAATTGATCACTTGATCTGGTCTTTGATATGTCGCGATATCATCATCATATTCCAAACCACCAGCAATGCCTTTTTTTATAATATCTTCCATTCCTGGTTTGCCATTCACGAATCCTTTATCATGTTCATTCATTACAAACCCTTTTAAACCATCACGGATCGCATCATTAAAGTGAGCGATTCCAGGCATTTTAAAAGCATTCTTTTGATTTGCTTTCAGCTCTTTGGCCAAGGGGGTATCCATATCCCAGCCTTCACCCAAAACAATGAGGGTCGGATCAATTTCTGCCAGTGCCTTTTTCACTTCATTCATCGTTTCCACATCATGAATCCCCATTAAATCGAAACGGAAACCATCAAGGTTAAATTCCTTCGCCCAATAGGTTACGGATTCAACAATGAATTTGCGCATCATTTTACGTTCAGACGCGGTGTCATTTCCTACACCAGTTCCATTAGATAGGGTGCCGTCAGCGTAATAGCGAAAAAAGTAAGTGGGAACGAGTTTATGGAAGTTCGAGTCCTCCACAGAATAAACGTGATTATAGACAACATCCATGATGACTCGTAAACCGTGATCATGCATTCCTTGAATCATTTCCTTTAACTCCCGAATCCTGACTTTTGGTTGATACGGATCAGTCGAATAAGATCCCTCGGGAGCGTTATAATTCTGTGGATCATATCCCCAGTTATATTGTGGTTCATTCAATTTCATTTCATTGACTGTAGCAAAATCGAATATCGGGATAAACTGAACATGAGTAACGCCTAGATCTTTAATATGATCAAGACCCGTTTTCGCTCCTTCTGGACCTTTGGTTCCGGCTTCAATTACTCCTATGAATTTACCTTTATTATTTATTCCGCTTTCAGGATGAATCGACAAATCCCGAGTATGCAATTCATAAATGACTATGTCCTCAGCTTTTTCGAGAGGTGGTTTATCCCGTGTCCACCTTTTTGGGTTCGTATCTGTTAAATCTATCACGACTCCTTTAATACCATTAACAGTAACTGCACGAACATATGGATCGACGGCTTCACTCCAGATTTCTCCCACTCTCACTTTATATGTATAAATCAATCCATCCTGATCACCGTCCAACTCAATCGTCCAGGTACCTTTTTCCGAACGAACCATCGGAATCTCCATTCCATCTGAATCATCCCAATGTTTATAAGTAACTAGCTTAGCTTCAGATGCAAGTGGCGCCCATAACCGGAATGCCGTTTTATCTTTAAGATAGGAATTTCCTAAATCTTTGCCTTCATAGAAATATAGGTCATCCAATTCCGACGGATTTACTGGATTAATATTAGCAATCGGCAGGGATTCCAACTGATTTTCCGTTTCATTATCCGTAGGTTTTCGATTATTTTTATTTTCCTCTTCAAAATAAGAAAGTGAATCTTTAATAGGTCATTCCTCCATTGAAATTCCCATTTCAGAACAGGAATTATTAATTTTTATAATCATTAGCGAATCTTCACTTATGTTATGATTCCACAGGCATTACCCATCAAAACATTTGATCGGCAAATTATGTCGAAAATTCAGAAATCTATATTTTTATCGAAAGCTGTAGGTCATTTAGCCGGACCTTACCCTTTTATGAAAACGAAGCCTAAAAAAGATAAAAAAATGCCTCCATAACAGTTTTACGGTCTTGGAGGCATTTCTAGTACTCTTTATGGTGTTTTAATAATTTTCACAGAGTTATCTTCAACAATTGCAGTGAAGTTCTTAACTTCGGGCTGCTCAAAGATAAAGTCAGTGATGCCGTCTTCGAGCTGTTCTTGTAGAACCCGGCGTAGCGGTCTCGCCCCGAAAGTTGGGTGATATCCGAGTTCAATTAGCCTTTGTTTCGCTTCATTAGTTACATCTAAAGATAAACCATTTGCAGCAAGTGTTTCGTCAAGCTCGTGAATCATGATATCAACGATTTGCAGAAGATCTTCTTTCTTCAATGCCGAGAATTCAATGATGCTATCGAATCGATTCAGGAATTCCGGTTTGAAGAAGCTGCCTAAAGATTGTAGGATTGAAGCTTCTTCTACAGCTGAACTTGTACCGAATCCCATTACTTTTTGTTTCTCACCGACTCCAGCATTACTCGTCATGATGATCACGGTATCTTTAAAAGTAACGGTCCGGCCTTGACTGTCGGTTAAGCGGCCATCTTCCATGATTTGCAGGAACATATGCATTACATCCGGATGTGCCTTTTCGATTTCATCCAATAAGATGATACTGTAAGGCTTGCGGCGAACTTTTTCCGTCAATTGTCCAGCTTCCTCATGTCCTACATATCCAGGAGGAGAACCGATTAATTTAGAAACACTGTGTTTCTCCATGAATTCACTCATGTCAAGACGAATCATCGCTTCCTTGTCCCCGAATAATTCCTCAGCAAGAGTTTTTGCCAATTCGGTTTTACCGACTCCTGTCGGACCAACGAAAAGGAAAGAACCGGTAGGACGGTTTTTTGATTTTAACCCGGCACGACTTCTTCGAACGGCCTTGGAAACCTTTTTGACAGCTTCTTCCTGCCCGATTACTTTTTTCATCAGCTCCGCTTGGAGGTGAACCATTCTTTCTTGCTCATCTTCTTGGAGCTTACCTACAGGTATACCAGTCTTTTGTTCGATGATATTTTGAATGTCTTCAACGGTAACGGTTGGCTTAATTGCAGCTTCCCCAGCCTGCAATGACTTTTCCAGTTTTTCTTCTTCATCACGAAGAACCGCAGCTTTTTCATATGCTTCTTCTTTTAAGGCCATTTCTTTTTCTTTATAGATTTGAGCCAGACGCTCTTTCATGTTTTCTACTTGGCCGTCTTCGATGGTCAAGTTCAATTTGGAACCAGCTTCATCCATTAAGTCTATTGCCTTATCAGGCAGGAAACGGTCTTGAATGTAGCGGTTCGAAAGTTCAACAGCCGCTTTAAGGGCTTCCTCACTATATGTCACACCATGATAAGATTCGTAACTATCCTTTAATCCACGTAAGATGACAAGTGCCTCAGCCGTTGTCGGCTCATTAACGTGTACAGGCTGGAAGCGCCTTTCAAGGGCACCATCTTTTTCAATTTTCCTATATTCTGATAAAGTGGTTGCTCCGACAAGCTGGAGTTCGCCGCGTGCAAGTGCAGGCTTCAAGATATTTCCTGCATCCATTGATCCTTCGGCCGAACCCGCTCCCACTAGCTGATGAATTTCATCGATGAATAGTATGACATTTTTTCTTTCCTGTAATTCGCTGATCAATTGCTTCATTCGTTCTTCGAATTGCCCTCTAATTCCAGTATTCGAAACAAGGGACGCTACATCAAGCATATATACAAGCTTATTACGTAATTTAACTGGCACTGAACCTTCAACAATCGCTAAAGCAAGACCTTCAGCAATGGCTGTTTTGCCGACACCAGGTTCACCGATTAAAACTGGATTATTTTTATTGCGCCTATTTAGAACTTCAATGACGCGTTTAATTTCTTCATTTCGTCCGATAACCGGATCAATAAGTCCTGCTTTAGCAGCATCGGTCAAATTGCGGCCATACTCCTCAAGCAATCCTCCATCCTCGCCATGTTCAGCTGAATCCGGTTTTGGTACACCATTATAATTAAATGGATTGAATGAATTTGGAGATCCGTTAAATTGGAATTTCCCTATATCCATTCCGCCCATAGCTGCTCCAAGTTTGTTTCGCTCTTCTTTATAACAAGTGGAGCACAGTTTCACATCATGCTCCTGACCATTCATATTTAGGTGAACTTGAATATTAGCTTGGTTTACATGGCATTTTTCACAAAGCATGTAGTACTCCTCCTTTAAAAAATGAATTTAAAAATCTTTGACCTTCTTTGACTTTCTGACTTTATTATACATTGACCTTCTTTGACTTTCAATAATTTTGTCTGGGAATTTTTTTGATAAAAAAAGAAATTACCTTGAATTGGTTTGCTAAGCATATTAAACTATCCATTTCCAGTCAAATAAAAAGATTCTATGTATGCCCCTTAGTATTTTCTGTTAGTATTGATTACCCACTTCAGGACTCACCATAACCTTAAACTATTACAAAACGCCAATTCTATTGTCCATATGCACCTCATCCACTCTTATTTTTTAAAACAAAAAAAGACTTTATTAAGTCTTTTTAAGGTTTGTACAATTTTTAAACGTTGGATTTCCACTCCAGGTACTCGCTTTACGCGGGCGGTCGGGGAGCCTCCTCGGCGTCTTCGCGCCTGTGGGGTCCCCCCTTGACGCGCTTTTCCCGCAGGAGTCTCTTACACCCGCTCCAATCAACTTTGTTTTAACTTTAAGATAGAACACTTTTGCCTACAGTCTTTTTTGTTTTTAAGTAGTATTAATACTTGAGGTGATATCGAACTTTCTAAAAAGTCCCCACGTTGTCCAACCCATGCCATGCTTTCCTTTCCGCTATAGCTGCTTCAATTCCAATAAAAAATCAAAAAGGTTTCGGAATGAAACCTTCCGAAACCTTTTTGTCTACAAATTGAAAGAGACTTCATTAAGTCTCTTAGCTTTTTTATATTAAGAATGATTTTCTTCTATTATATACGTTTCGCACCAATATACTTTGGCTTCCAATAGGTATTATTGGTTTTAGCGTATGACACTCCTTTAGATGACGAAGAGTGTATGAATTCATTGTTTCCTATGTATATAGCCACATGTGTAGGTTTTTTCGCTTTATTTGGTGCAAAAAACATTAAGTCACCTTTTTGCAGGCTTTTAACTTTCTTACCTTTTTTATATATGTCAGCAGCAGTTCTTGGTAAATTCTTACCAGCTTTTTGATATGAATACTTCACTAAACCGGAACAATCAAAACCTGAAGAAGAAATGCCACCCATTTTATATTTTGTACCTAATTCACTTTTAGCCACTTTAATAGCTTTTGTATGATATGAAGCAGCTTCCACTTGGTCCCCAGCAAAGGATGCGGTTACAAGCGTAATAGCCAATGACAATCCGACGACAATTTTCTTAAACAAATTATTTTACCCCCTGATGTGATTTGCTAAACCTAATATACTAGAAAAGGTATATCACTCGCATCACAGGATCTTTACAAATATGTTACATTTAGTAGATTTAGGAAGAATGACCATATAAAACATAAAAATAAGTCGAATGATGTGTCCTTTTCGCTTAAATCTTACTTTACCTCATAGAAAAAACAGTAGTTAGATAACCACTGTCCAGTTTATCGATTAAAGAAGATTCGAGAATTTTAATATCCTTCATGTTTTTTATTTGATTATACGAATGGATCCCGCTCTAAAATGAAGAAATTTGCGACGAAATCCAGCTAGCCGAGACCCCACGTCCGCTTGCTTTCATGGTCGGCGGGAGCGAATTTCTGGAATCAACTAACTGCAGGCAAACTGGCTCTACTCCAATTTGTCTGCAGCCTGAACAGCGATAAAAAAACACTGTTAAAATTCTTTTGAGAAAAATGGAAGAAATAATTTCACCCCACGTTTATTAAAAGGTAAACATTTCAAATCTGCAATTAAATGACTTATGTATCCTAATGAACAAGTTGCGAAAATCCCGTCAATCCCCATAAAGGCTTCGAATTGAAAGGCAATGATGCCAAAAAAAGCGATACCGGCAATCGAATGGGTATAACTTCTATGTGGTGTAAAGGATGCCAGGATAATATAGACGCCTAACAGCCACAACCAGCTTTCCTGCAAAGATAAACCGCCGCCTAAAACCGCTAATCCAGTCAGGGTCAGCATATGCCTTTGCCTAATGAATGAAGAAATAATGATGATTCCGATTCCTGCACCTACACCGATCCACTTTTCCGTATCAGAGCCTTCCAAAAGACTATAAATGATCATTAATATCCCAATCGTTTGTGCTATCGTTCGGATAAACTTATGTGAAAAGGTAATCCTATTACTTAACTTCCCATCAATATCCATATCGGGCATCAGCCCTGAAACTCCCCCGATGCCCACCAAGAATAAAGTGGTGGTTGGATCTGTTTGAAGTGTGTTTGCCGTCAAGAATCCAACTGTTGCCCCTATAGCCATGTGTGCTGTACCGTTCACTGTCTCTCTCCTGTCCCTCTAAGATGTAATCTGCTTCCAAAAAACGAATGTTTGTTCGAATCCCTGCATACTAACTATACAACATTTTGGGGAAAATTTCTCTAGTTCTTATAAATAAAGCCATAGAAATCAGTAATTAGACCATATAAAGAACCTTATTATTTTAGTTTCTTAGCTCGTTCTATATAAAGTATACTTTCAACCTTTTTGGGTATTGGGAAATTAAATTCAGCCAGTAACATTTATTTTTGGAGATATAACCAATTACGAAGCTCAATTATGGAATGTTTAGGTGAATCAAAACTTAGAAATGAATAGTCAATGAAGTCCACATACTTATTGATTGCAGAATTCCTTTTGTTGAATAAAGTCGGAATATAGTAAGGAAACTCTTTAACTGAATGAAGAATAGGTAACTGCTCATATACAATCGATAACGTTCTGATGATTCTTTTTTTTGTTTTGTGACGCTTAGCATCCGCTAGTAATCTTTCAAAATCGATATCCAGGTTTATAAGAAGTTGAATGATATCTATAAAATACTTTAATGAATCCATGTTATGCCGCCACCCATGGAGACAAATCGTATAAAAAAGATGGTAATCGGAAAGTTGTTTAACATGAAGTGAGTCATTGATGAGATATCCTTCTTTCCAAAACTCGGTGATTTCCAAATTAGCGGTATCTTTCTTTAAAATATCCCAATGAAGTTCGATGGTTAGTGGGATTTTGGATTCAGGAAGGTATTTACTGAACGAAGTATGAAAATGATTAGGTATTTGTTTCTCCTTTTGTTTATACCCTAATTGTTTGACCGATTCAATTGCCTGATCCATGTCACTAGCTTTAATTAGTAAATCGATATCAGACGTGGGCCGAGCTCCAAGATGGCCGAACTGTTCCTCAGAAAAAAGCGTCCCTTTTAAAGGAATAACATCTAAGCCGTTATGTTCAAATTCACGCAAAACCAAATCTGTTTGACTTTTAATCAGGATATTTTGATAAAAGACACTTTGAAATTTTTCAATTATTACTTGCTGAAAGAACGCTGGAGTATCCATAAACCTCCCATTCCCTTTCATTAGGAACAATATTTGCGGATGAATTTTCGATTTTTCTATTTCATTTAGAAGCTGCCAATAATATTCTGAGTCAATTGGCAACTTTACTTGCGGTTCAAATAGTACCTGCAGAATCGTTGGATTCAATGGGAAAGTCTCCCCTTTACTCTTTGTTGTAAATTTAGGTGCTTTCGTAACATCCTCGATATAAACGGAAATGTAAGTATTAATCCACCCCATGCTTTTGCTAGAAAACCAGAAGCATGCAATTTGGAATTCCGTTTTTGGACATAAACAAGTTTACCAATCAATTGTTCCAATTGTACTGTATGATCAAAGCTTACATTAGTATCTCCTTTGAAAAGGTATCCGGGTTGCTGATCACTTTTCATTTCCTTATAATACCGGTGGGCAATCAATCGATTAGATGAAGTGTAAAACAAAATAATATCCCCTTTTTTTAAATGAAAAGGATTGCATTCATTAAAGTTACATATATCCCCTTCCTCTATAAAAGGATACATACTACATCCTTGCGCAGGTAAATTAAGTGAGCCCTCTTTTTTCAGTGTCATCTTAAATAATTCGACAATCTCCTTGTCAAATAACATGCTGAATTAATCCAAACTGTAATAAATCCAATAAATACGACTCTATGTCATCTTTTGCTATTTCCTCTGCCGTTAAATATTGATCAGTTAATGTCTGAATCAAGGAGTCCACTGTTTGTGCTTGGTTTAAAAGCCCCCAGCAAAACCCACCGATTTCATTTAGCTTTGTCACTGTGAATTTTTCAGTATGTAAAATAATCCATTCATCACCAAGTTGCGTGGCTTCCACATGATTACTTTGAATATATTGGACCATTACGAAATCAACTCCCAAAAAGTATCGTTTTTCTGAAAAAAGAGGTTATATATAGGTACTTGGTTAACCAGTTCCGTTAACATCCCTAGTATCACTTTTTTATTTGCTGGATGATCTGACCAATAAAACACTTTATTTATCATTGTTATAAGCGAATCCGATTTAGTAAGTATTTCTCTTTGGTTTTGAAGAGACTGATGCAAGACTTGAATACTCCCTAATGGGAAAATTTCTTCTTCCCCAGCAGCTAGGATTTCACTTCGGAATGGCGAATTATATACTTCCATTTTTTCGGATGAAATTTTTAAAATGGTTGCTTCATCCGAGAGAAGGTTTCGCGGATAAGATAATTTTGCTGCCGTTGATTTTCCAGCACCAGAATGACCTGCAAAAATATGAGCTTTACCATTTTCTATTACGCAAGAAGAGTGAAGCAGCAGCCCCCATTCATGGTATACAATGAACGAACTGTATAAATTAATTAATGCATGCTTTAAAGCCAATTCATTATAAGCGGAAATCTCTGCATATTGATATTCTGCATCTACTTCCACTAGGTAATCAGACCTTCGAAAATAAATTCTATCAGCCTGCCTATCTTCTTTCACATCATAGTTCACAAAAGATGATCCAAAGTCCATCTGGATTGTTACGGTAAGGTCAGGCCGATAATTTGCGCCCTCCAATTCTCGGAACATCCCATTTATATATTCGGGGGCATTTTCAAATTGAATGAAATGATCCCCTATTTTAGTGTGAAATATTTTCATAATTAGATTCCTTTCTCCCCTTTTTTTATCGACCGAAAATGTTTAAACAGAATATCCAACATTAGGATAATACTCCTACACACGCTATTATAATTCATTATATATTCTTTTTAAAGAACATTTTCAGCTACCTGAATTAAAAATATAAGTATATAAAGCACAAGTTATCTTATACTTTACCTTATTATTTAATTGTTTTTACTGAATTAAATAATTTTCATAAACGCATATTGTTCTTTATGAAGAACGATGGTATTCTAAAAAAAGTCAGGTATTTAGTTCTAGTAAATATTATAAACATGAGATGTAACGAATGAGTGAGGAAAACATACCACTACAAACATCCTGTTTTTTTCTAGACTTATTCTTTATAAATAAAGGCTTCATGTGTGAAAAGGAGGGGATTTACAAGAAAATTCAGCTTATATAAACATTTAACACAGGGGGAAATTTCATGTCATTTGCAAGGAATATTAAAACGCTCACAATTTTAACGATTGCAATCCTTTTTTTATGTCTTGTGGGCAACTCGCAGGCATATGCGACAAATGGAGGTGGAAAAGGAAGTAAACCTGTTCATGTGACAGGGATTTCTCTAGCTCCAGAGACTATAAAAATGAAAATTAATGATAAAGATGTGGAACTTGTTGAAACGATCAAACCTTTTAATGCTTCAAATAAGCAAGTGACTTGGTCTTCATCAAACACTCGAGTCGCAACGGTTTCTAACGACGGTATAGTCCATCCGAAAGGTCCGGGTACAACAACTGTTACAGTCACGACAAAAGATGGGAATTTTAAGGCGAGAACGAAAGTAATAGTATGTGAACCGGATATTGCCGTAAAAAGTGTTACGTTAAATCCGAAACTAGTAAATCTTACTGTTAATGATGAATCGCAATTAACAGCCAAAGTCATACCGGAGAATGCAACAAATCAAAAGCTTAGTTGGTTTTCTTTAAACCCACGAGTAGCTACCGTTTCAGACGGTAGGGTTCACGCCGTAAGGCCAGGAATCGCCATAATAAAGGTTTTCACTAACAATGGGCGGTTCGATTGGTCAATAGTGACCGTTTGTGCTAGTAAACTAGTACCTGTTGAGAGTCTATCACTTAATCCGAAGAATATAGACATGACTGTTGGTGGAAAAGATGAGATCTTAACTGCGACCATCACTCCATCCAATGCAACAAACAAAAAATTAATATGGACTACATCCGACTCGAATGTGGCAACTGTTATAAATGGAATAGTCCATCCAGTAGGTCCAGGGTTGGCTACCATCACTGTTTCTACAGAAGATGGAAAAATACAGGAAACAGCTAAAGTGACCGTAACAGTCCCAGTGACTGGAGTAAACATTAGCCCGGATTCTTTGAATCTAACGGTTGACGGTGAGGATAAAGCTTTAAACGCCCAGGTTTCACCATCCAATGCAACCAACAAGAATGTCACTTGGTCAAGCTCAGATTCAAGTGTTGCCACCGTTGATAATGGTATCGTCCACCCTGTCGGACCAGGCCAAGCAACAATCACTGTTACCACGGAAGATGGCAACTTCACAGCTTCAGCAACTGTTACTGTCAAAATACCTGTTACGGGTATTTCACTGGATCCTGCATCTCTGGAATTGATTGTTGGTGGAAAAAACGGAACCTTAACAGGAACAGTTTCACCATCCAATGCAACAAACAAGAGCGTCACTTGGTCAAGCTCAGATTCAAGTGTTGCCACCGTTGATAATGGTATCGTCCACCCTGTCGGACCAGGCCAAGCAACAATCACTGTTACCACGGAGGATGGCAGCTTCACAGCTTCAGCAAATATTACTGTTACCGTACCGGTTACTGGAGTAACGGTTGACCCTGACACACTTGAACTTATTGTTGGCGGAAAAGATAAAAGTGTAACAGAAACGGTTTCACCATCTAATGCAACAAACAAGAATGTCACTTGGTCCAGTTCAGATTCAAGTGTTGCCACCGTTGATAACGGTGTTGTCCATCCTGTTGGACCAGGTAAAGCCATCATCACAGTTTCAACAGAAGATGGCGGGTTCACGGATATTGCTACTGTCATTGTCACAGCCCCAGTAGTAAGTGTATCTCTAGATCCTAAAAGCCTGAATTTCAAACTTGGAGACGCAGATCAAAGTTTAACAGCAAAGCTTAATCCCTCCAATGCAACAAACCAAAATGTAAACTGGACTACATCAGATTCTAGTGTAGCTACCGTTGTAAACGGGGTTGTCCATGCGGTCGGTATAGGTCAAGCAACAATTACAGTCACAACCGAGGAAGGTGGCTTTTCAGACTCAGCTATCATAACAGTTGTCGATCCGGATACCATACCACCGATTACGAAAAATAAAATGACTCCTATTTTTAACGACAAAAATACCTATGTAATAGCCTTGACGGTTACCTACAATGCCTCAGATGATAAATCTGGAGTAAAAGAAACATTATACCGAATAAACGGAGGAACTTGGCAGGTCTATACAAAACCTTTTGATGTCACTGCCGATAAAACCCACACATTGGATTACTACAGCATTGACAATGCTGGCAATAAAGAAACAATCAATTTATATGATTTTGACAAAGGAACATGCTCATGTTCTAAATAATCGGGAGGAATAATTATGGAAAAGCAAATCAAAGCAAAAAAGAAATACGAAGCGCCTAAAGTATTGCATCATCAAAACGTCACCTTTGAAACAGCGATCTCTTCTGCAACGGGACATTGGGAATTCCAATATATAGATGGATGCTGGGTAAGGGTTTTTGTTCCTTGATGGTTATAATAAAGTAAAATAGCGCGTTAAGGTCTTTTCTAAAGATCTTAACGCGTTTTTTTGTGCAACTTTTTATATTATCTTGTTTGTTTTTCGTTTCTGTAACTAGACCCATTCCCCCTCCTTCCGTTTAGCTATACAAATTTGAAAAATGATACATATAACTGTGCACTTTTGCCCTTACAACTTGTCCATAGATGAATATCATAATCATATAGATTCTTTAATCGATGCTATTTTGTGAGGATTTCTCGAATTATTATGAAAAATAAAGTGTGAGAAGTCTAATTCTTTTAATGAAGGAGAATTTTTATGGAAAGTTCATATGTACTAGAATTGGACCGATGGAACGTGAAAAATAATAATACTGACCCTGTTAATACTTCTAAAGGTATAAATAGCGCATTAGACTGGGCAGCCCAAGAAGGATATATAGAATTTGTATTACCAAAAGGCACCTATTTAATAGATGAAAACAATCCCATTCAACCAAAAAGTTTTATGACATTTAATCTAGGCGGATCAGTTTTGAGGATTAGAGATAATAGCTTGATTGGATATGCAATAATCTCTCTTAAAAATAAGCAGCAATATGCCAGAATAACAAACGGAAAAATTGAAGGTGACCGATACAATCATGATTATTCTAGTGGAGAAACCCATGAATTTGGAGTGGGCATTGAATTAAAACAAGGAGTTCGTTATATTACTCTAGATAACTTGGAAATTTATAATACTACCGGTGATGCAATTATTGCCA
The DNA here is from genome assembly GCF_040250305.1 of Peribacillus frigoritolerans. Taxonomy (NCBI): domain Bacteria; kingdom Bacillati; phylum Bacillota; class Bacilli; order Caryophanales; family Bacillaceae; genus Peribacillus; species Peribacillus frigoritolerans. Next base: position 2,835,416 of record NZ_CP158190.1, read on the forward strand.
TTACATCATACGGAGGTATTGTCGGTGGATACCCCTCAATTGGTGGAAATATAGAAAGTGGAGGAATAAATACTTCTAACGGCACATTAGTGAACGATACAAAGAGAGTACGCACAAGTATCAAGCTGCCCATCGTCAACCAGATATTAAACACAGGTTATTTTGGCTTATATGGAGATAGCTACGGTGGCATTGGTAATGAAATAACAACTGATATATATGACGTGGTTTTTTATAAAAGTAATGACACTTTTTTATCATCTGTGACAAATGTACATTTTTTTGATGAGGTAGAAGTCCCTTCTGGCGCAAGTTATGCTAAAGCAGTATTACATCAAAGTGCAGTGCCATCAAAAAACGGGAACACACTAGTTGTAAGAACCCCTGAGTTCCCCAAACATGTTTATATAGAAAAATGTAATTTACATCATTGTAGGAGGTTAGGAATTGCTATTTGTGGTGTTAAGCATTGTTATATCCGAGGCTGTGAGATTCACCACATTAGTGGGACAGCCCCAAGTGGAGCCATAGATATCGAAGATGGATATGACTTAAACCAATATATATATATAGACGGTAATAACATATATGAGAATTCCAATTATAACATTATCGCTGTTTCAGGGCGTCATGTAAGTATTACTAATAATAAAATAAAACTTGGATTATTCACTATAAACCCTGGTGTTAACAAAGCAATTGTGAGTAATAACTATTTTCATGAAGCGGGCCAACGACTATCTGGCGATACACTTTTCACTAACAATCATTTATATAATTGTAGGTTAACCCTATTAGAAGAAAAAGAGGCACTTATAGATAATTGTTTCTTTCATAATAGTCCCTTATCCTTTGATAAAAAGAAAGACTATGTTGCCCAAATCAATAATTGTAAATTTCTTTACGATGAAGATTTTTACTCAGCATCTGTGAATCCTGGTGCACCCTTAGTATTTAGTGCCAAACCTCAACATATATCTAATTGTGTATTTGAAGGTTGTGGCATTGAAGCATTTACAGCAGTACCAACTGGAACGTATGGATGGAGTTTAATCAATGTGACTTTTATAAATATTAAGCATCGAGAAAATAGAATAACTAGGCTCCCGGCTGGTACTTATATTGGGTGTAAGTTTGTTAATACCGGTCGTTTAGGCGAAGGACCTTCACCATTAAAACCAGTTTATCATTTTGAAGGTTGCTACTTTGAATGGGATGGTTATTCTCAATTCTATATGGGTCCCACTGCAAAAATAGACCATTTTAAAATCAATAACAGCTATTTTGCTGGGAAGTCTAATGCTTTTTATCTAAGTGGCGTTTGGAGGAACTTAGAGTTTCATAATAATATGTTTAATTATCCTGTGTCGTCTACTGGTCGAATGATAGAGCTAGTAAATACCCTAGCCGCTGAAACAGTTTTAATTACTAATAATAAATTTACATCTAACAATTCTCTGGTTGCTGTCTATGCTGAAAATTCTCCTTCTGTCCCTTTATTGTTTAAAGATAATGTTCTTCAAAATGTACAATTAAAGCTTAATTTTAATCATATTAAACTAAATAATTTTGTTAATGGAGTTTTAAATCCTAATTAACTTTGATAATTCCACTTAAACCAAATCCCATATTAATCCAAGAGGTTTTATTCGATGGGTTGTTCTCCAAGATGGAATTTCAGATAATAATTTGAAGTCGATAAATATAAAATAATCCATCTCTCTTGTGTTAGATGGATTATTTTTACATGAACGATTTTTTAATACTTTTATGATTAAATTTTCCCATTCAACACAATACTGCTCATTAATTTCTTATTAGGATAATCCAAAATTTCATACTGTTGAATAACTTCCTGAACATCATAATCAACTCTAATAATAGATGCTTCAAAACTATCTTTTTCAATATTAAGTAATGCATATGATGATTTTCTTAGTCCATCAAATGGTAAACCAACACTACCAATATTTATAATGCACTTACCTTCTATATATCTGATGTATGGTTTATGAATATGAGCATAAATGAATATATCGGCTGAATTATTTTTTATTAATTTTTCATTTATAGTTTCATCACTTTCTGAGGGCAAAACTACTTCGAATAAATCATCTGGAGTTGCATGAAACGCATGAATTTTAATATTTTCATATTCTAAGTTTAGTTTTAAAGGTAGATTTTTTAAGTACTCTTTATCTTCAGATGTGAGTTTAGAGTTTGTCCAATTTACTTCTGTGTTCATAATTTCCAACACCTGTTGAGGTACCTCTCCTTCATTTATACCCCGAACTACCCATTCATCTGCATTCCCTTTAATTACAGATGTCTTTAAAGAACGCACTAGGTCAAGTGATCGCTTTGGTTCAGGTCCGCGAAAACAAAGATCACCAAGAACAATAATTTTATCCACATTTTGTTTGTTAATATTATTCAATACTGTCTCTAATGCTATGGCATTCCCATGTATATCAGATATAAATGCAAGTCTCAAAATAAAAACTCCTTTGCTAAGTTAGGCTTGAGTATGATTTTAAACCGTGTTTCCCGCTAAATTATTTTAGTTTGTCCTTTTGAATGAATTTTACTTTTTATTATGTCTGTAAGCAACATGAATATATATTGAAACTCTTTGTTTCTGTAAAACAGTAAAAAATAAATTATATTTGGAACTATTAAACAAATTATCCCTTTAAATATTAGAGGCAATATACCCATGCCTTCTATTAATATATTACAAATAAAAGTTGTTATACTACATGCCACTACTGTTAAGATTACATAATATAAATAAATAAGGAAATATGAGTTAACGGGTTTCTTGAAAAGGTATTTATATACGATTATGGGCTGAGTCCAAAAAATAGTTAAAATAGTACTTATTGTGGTTCCCATAAATATCCCTGCTAAACCAAAATAGTTACTTAAGATTATAGAAGCTAATAAATTTATACCACCTTCTAATAATGGGATATACTTATCTTGAACAAATAAACCTGCCTTAATTTTAAAAGTAGAAATAGTTGTTCGCATTCCTGCTAAATAAAAATTGATTAATATTAGAATAAATGCATTATTATTAAATAAATATTGACTCCCAAGCCACCAAGAAATAAACGGTTCTAATAAATTATATAAAAAAATAACACATAATGAATAAATCCAAAAATTAACCAAATATGAAACTTTAAATATAGAGTAATTTTTCTCGTTACTTTCTGTTGCTATTAAATTACCCACGCTGGCTCCAATTCCACCTAAGATTGGGTTTACTAAAGCTGCTAGTTGTTGTGTTATCATTAAGTAGTTAGAATAAATTCCAACCATCGTGATACTAACCAATGAAGAAATTAGTATATTATCAGTACCAAATACTAAAAAACCACCGATGTTATGTAAAAACATAGCTTTTACATTCGTGATTAAATTCCCTTTCGTCTCAATGTCAATAGGATACTTCTTTTTTGTTAGAATATATGAGTATCTTTTATTCACAATGTTTCCATTCACAATATTTTGAATTATAAATAATAATAATTCTAGAGACAAATAAAGTATATAGTTATTGGTTAAAACTAAGATTATTATTTTGACAATTGTCGTCAATATCTGAAAAACTAGGTTAGTTTTTGCGATTACATAGCCTCTTTGATCTGCATTTATCAAGGCTAATTTGTATGCGTTCAAAAAGGAAACTATATTTTTAGCTATAAAAATATAGTATATTATCGTGAAGTTAGTTATAGATTCTCCACCTTTAACAAGGTTATCCATAAGTGGATATAAGCAAAGACCCAATATTAGAACGATTATAGCTAATACTCTATAAACTTTTTTATATAATTGAATGAGTGAAATAATTTTTTTCTGATCATTTTCTGAAAGAGGTTTATATAAATAATAAACAATGCTAATACCTATACCACTTTCAATTAGCGCAATAACAGATAAAACATTGGTTAATAATCCATCAATTCCTAAATAATCTATTCCTAAGCTATCTAGAAAAACTTTCCTTGAGATAAATCCTAGTAAAATGATTATTATTTGAGAAAGAATGCCTATTGATATATTTTTCATTGAAAGAATGGTTCTCATTTTATTTCCTCATTTAATTCAAGATTTATGATAGCGTTCAAAAGTTTATTTTAAAAAAATTTTATTCTGGTCCATGTTAATAGTAGCTTTTCTATATCAGTTTATTTTTTCAGTTTTCTGAAAAAATATTTTATTAGTGATAACACATTTATTTTTTATTCACAAATTAAAAAGCAGCTTGTTCTAACTAGAATTTACTCATTGCTGGGAGTAAGATTCAATAATTAAGAGGTACTATAATACTGTTCATGTATCAATTTTTAATTCCTCTTTACTTTATATATGCAATTAGCTTTTCAATTTCACGTCTCGTATCGAAATGCTGATTTGATAAATTTTTACTTAACTCGTTCCTTTTATCCTTATGATCTATTAAGTATTTTATTTTTTCGAATAAATCTTCTTCATTACAATTAGCTATTACCCCAGTCTTTCCATCGACAATTTGTTCAATAGCTCCCACAAAATTTGTTGCTACTATTGGTTTATTTAATATTTTTGCTTCTGTTAAAGCTAGACAGTACCCATCATGTAGAGAAGGCTGTACATAAATATCTGCCTTTGATATCTGAGGATAAGGATTAGTTGTTGAACCACAAAGAATGAAATCATGTTTTACTTTGTATTCAGTAATTAATGTTTCGAGTTCTTTTCTATAATTTCCTTCCCCAATGCAATACCACCTCACATCATATCCATTTTTTCTTAATCGTGATAAAACAGATATAGCAATATCTTGGCCTTTTTCTTTTGAAAGTCTCCCAACAGTGACAATCTTTATACCAGAAAAAGACCGATCTAAATACTCTTCCTTTTCCGACATTTCTTTAATTACTTTACTTGAGATAATATTCAAAAATGTACTTGTTTTTGATTTGTAATATGGGAATTTTTTAGTTAATTCATTCCTAGCCTCTTTTGATACGACATAAATTTTACTGAACTTTTTATAAATTTTTTTGTAGAACCTATCATTAATTTGATGATTGGAAATATCAAAGTGAACCCATGATATTTTCTTTTTTGCTTTCACTTTATTTATAATGTAATAATCATTAATATCTGTTGGTCCTTGATAAGAGATAGCTACATCATAGTAATCATTATGATTGGGAACATTTCGAAAAATATTTTTGTAGTAGAAATACCTTTGATTGAACTTTTTGTCCAGATAATAGCTAAATAAAAAAATCAAAAGTTCAAGAAAATTTTTATTATGAATGTAAGTTTTTACTGTCATTTGAGGAGGTTGCGTAATTATTGGCTTGATATATTTATACCAATTAACCTCCTCTACTTTTACCCAATCTGGTAGATAATTTAAAAACTCACCTTTTTTCTCTAAAAGTAAGATCGTTACTTCATAATTTTCTTTTGGAAAAACTGACAGAAAAGATAGTAGGGATTTTTCTACTCCACCTATATTCATACTACTCAACATAATTAAGATTTTTTTCATTTTTTCACCGATATTCTGAAATATTTCAAAAATTCTTTAATGAATTATTTGATATTATATATTCACTATTTTCTTTATCTCATTTTTCGTATCTATTGTTTCTGCAGACAAATTCTCTATGAGTTTTTTGCATCTATTTGTTTCATTTATCAACGTTACAATTGCTTGATATATTTCATCTTCATCACAGTTAACGATTACACCAGTTACGCCATTTTTTATTTGTTCCTTTGCTCCGGTAAAACTTGTAGTTATGATAGGCTTATTTAAGCATCTTGCTTCAGCAAGGGTAATACAATAACCTTCATGTCTAGACGGTTGAACGTAGATATCACAATTTTTTATATATGGGTAAGGATTTGGATCAGATCCTAATAAAATAAAATGTTCTGAAACGTTATTCTTCTGTATTAGTTTTTCAAAATTCAATCTTGAATTACCTTCTCCAACACAATACCACCTCGCTTTATATCCATTTTGAATTAACCTAGTTAAAGCTTGTATTGCTATATCTTGACCTTTTTCGAATGAAAGTCTACCAACTGTTAAAATTCTTACCCCTTCAAATTCGTCAGTGAATCCTCTTCCTTTTTCAGCTTGAAATTTAATTAACTCTTGTGAAAGTAAATTTGAAAAAACTTCTGTCTTTTCTTTTATAGAAGGAAGGATGCTAACTAAATGTTTTCTGCCCTCTTTAGATACGACGAAAATTTTATCGAATTTTTTATAAACCTTAGACGCAAAAAATTTATTAAAACCTATCTGACTAACATCAAAATGAATCCATTGGATTTTTTTTTGGGCATTTATTTTATTAATAACAAAATAGCTTATGAAATCCATTGGACCTGCATAAGCTACCGCTATATCGTATTCATCTTCTACAACTGGAAATCCTCTTAAAATATATTTATAATATAAACTTCTTTCCTTCGAAACCTTTGATATTAAGTAAAAAAACATCAAAACAAAAGATTTAATGAGATGCCCCTCTTTAAAAAGATCTAAAGCATACTTATGTAATGGGGTATTCAGTGAATTTTTAATGTGTTTATATTCTGGCACGATTTCAACTCGAACTCCATCAGGAAGATAATTTAAAAAGCCCCCGTATTTTTCTAACATTAAGATAGTAATATCATATTTATTTTTCTTAAGTTCTGAAATCATATTTAGCAAAGCCTTTTCAGTTCCCCCAATATTCAAATTTATTAACATAAATAATATTTTTTTATTCATGGATTGACTCCTTCGAATATGATGTTATCCCATTAAATTGTATATCTTTTCCATTTCCTCTACATTTCCTTTTTTTTCTGTTCTAAGATAGTTAATGATTTTTTCTTTTAACTTTTCTTCTTTAATCAAAGTACGTATACCTTCACTAACCGCATTAGAGTCCATATCAACAACTAAACCATTTTTTTTATCTATCATTTGATTGTAAACAGCATCAAATCGCGTTGTGACTACTGGTGTATTTAGCATTCTTGCTTCAGCAATTGCTAAGCCAAAACCTTCGAATCGAGATGTTTGTACATATATATCTGCATCTTTAATGAAGGGATATGGGTTCGCTTCAACCCCTAATAATCTGAAATGATCATTTAACCCCTCCTTTGCAATCTGTTCTTCCATTTCATCTCTTAATGGTCCTTTCCCTAAAACATACCACCTAAAATTCACTCCACTTTCTTTTAGTGTTTTACAAGCTGCTAATGCAATATCATATCCCTTTTGTTTAGCAAGTCTTCCGATAGTAAGTATTCTTATTCCCTTAAAACCATCCTCGTAACTTTTTCCCATTTCAGCCATTTCCATAATTAAATTCGCATTATTAATATCATAAATTACTTCAGTATTTAATTTGTATTGATTAAATGTTTCAATAAAAACCTCTTTTGCCGTTTCAGAAACCGCGATTATTTTATCAAATTGATCATAATATTTCTGTTGAAAGTTCTTCTCTACTTCATCTAATCGGTAAATTGCATTTACCCATGCAAATTTTTTCTTTGCTTTTATTTTTTCAGCAACATAAAAAGTGGGTACACCTTGTGCGTAACTTATAGCAAAATCATACACTTTAGTATTATGTTCAATGACATCACTAACGGATTGCCAAAAAATCCTAGCCTTTTGAGGATTGTTAAAATGTTTACGACGGATTTTATATGAATATTTCAATCTGGAAGATATCATCTTGAAATTCAATTTTCCTAATGAGTATTTGAATGCTGATGATAAACTAAGGTTTGAAAATTTTGTATAAGTTAGAGGTTCTAATATATTTACTTCTCTAGGTACTGATTTTATTAAAATTCCATCATGCGCAAATAACATTAAGTCTACCGAATACTCTGAGTAATCTAATAGTGAAAATAAAGAAACTAAGCTTTTTTCTGCACCAGCACAATCCAAAGAATCAATTACAAATAGAAGGTTTTTTTTCATTTTTCTCACTTCTCTTTTAATAATTTTAATAAAATATATATAAATATAGAATTATATATATTTTACTTTTGTTATACTTTGCCTAATTTTATTTTTAATCTAACTGATTCTTTTTTGAAAATATCTATCTTTAGATCCATCGTTTACAAAAATACTTCGCCTTAGTTAAAGACTATGAAATTACACTATTTTAAATATTCACTTAAATAATTATCATAGTTATAAATAGGTAAAGTTAGTTCCTATAGTTTAATTTTCTCTTTGACAATTGATGTGGAGACTCCCTTCGTATAAGGGAAATAGATGATGTCTACACCCACCTGTTTAAATTTCATTTCCAATTCATTGAATAGAGGGTCACCTTTCCAATCATCCCCTACAAACATCCGATTGAATTGAAGGCTTTCCCATGCAGTAAACTTATCCCGATTCGTTTGAGAAACTACTTTATCTACATATTTTATACCTGCTATGATTTCCATTCTTTCATTATGAGGGATTACAGGCTGTTGACTTTTATATTCCATCACAAGTTCATCTGTACTTACGCCAACAATAAGGTATTCACAGTTTTCTTTTGCTTTTTTCAAAATATTAAGGTGCCCAACATGAAATAAATCAAACACTCCTGTTGTATAACCTATTTTGTATTGATTCATCAATTTTCCCTCCTGGTTTATTAAAGCAAATTTTTTCTATATGATTTAATAAACTTTCACTTGCTTTACCATCTTCATATGTTTTAATTCGTTCAAGAAAGCCGCTCAATTCGTTTTCATACATTTCAGTATTAAATTGTAAAATTTCCATATTTAAATCTGCATTATTGGCTGAACTAATATACGGTAAATCTGAAATGTCATAGTACAGTTTTCGATCCGTGTTTGTATATTCCAATAAATCTGGCACATATAAAAAACATGGCCGTTTCGTGATTGAAAAGTCAAAAATCATGGATGAATAGTCCGAAATTAGAATATCTGATATAGATAATAGTTCTTGAATATCGTCATATGCTGTTACATCCATAACATTTTCACCCTTTATTAATTTATGCGCTTCAGAGAGTAAATGAGGATGTAGTCTAACTAAAAAAACCCAATTACCACTGAACTTTTCTTTCAAAGTTTTTAGGGTACTTGAGTAGTCAAGGTTATAAATTTCAGTGCTGTTGCCTTTTCTGAAAGTAGGAGCATATAAAATTACTTTAGTTCCTTCTGGAATGCCTAGTTTAGTCAATATTCCTTGTTTTTGTTTAGGATCGGAATGAAAAAGGAAATCATTTCTTGGTATACCCTTTTTGAAAATTTCTCCATTATACCAAAATGCTCTTTTGAGAATTTCCGTACTATCGTGACACCCGGATAATAGTAAATCACATTTTAAAGAATCCTTTTTAGCCATTTGAATATACTGTTCTGGTAAATTTTCTTCAGCGTCTTTTTCAATTTGTTTTAACCTTAAGGAACTGTGCCAAGTTTGAATGTAGTATTGATTTTTCCTTTTTATGAAGAATTCATTAGTTCTATAATTAGTTATGATTATCTTAGAAGTACATAATTCATAAAAATACTTAAAAGTCATGGTTTTAACTTTTCTGATGTTTGTTATTTCTGTTTTAGATTCTAAGTCATTAAAAGCCCAGACTAGATCGAAATAGTCTTGAGGGTAATGTTTTAGTATATATTCAGTAATATATTTAGGGTTACACCCATATTGGCTGCCATAATAACTATAAAGAAATATCTTATTTTTTTTAACAGGAAGCAGATTTAATAAATGAATAAGAAGAAAAGTGATTCTTTTTTTTAGAACTAGCCATAGTGTACCCATTATTCAGGAATCCCCTTTATGTTGTTTGATAAATTTATACGTTCTAGTTTAGGAGACTTTGCATGAAACCCTGTCAATCTAAAAAATCTGTTTACAGCCAAATATAAAGTATGCAGATAAGGGTGTATGTTAAAGAGATGTAATTGAGTTTGTAATTGGCGATTATACGAAACAGCTTCATTAATTTCACGATAATGAGTCTTTAAATAGTTTTGAAGATCTTTCCTTAACAATCCGCCTTTGTCTTTTGATCGGTTAGCTAAAAGGAGATTATAATGAATAAGAATATTCTTTAGAAGAGATTGGTACGAATCATTGGCCAAGTTTTCATAAAATTCTTCTATAAAACTATGTCTTTCTTTTAACCCTTGTATAATATCCAAGTTCCTTGTGGTATAAGAGGCAACGATGCTGTCATCTCTTTGAAAATAGTAACACAAGGGTTTATGAACAATTACATAAGAATTGACTCGCTGCATAACATGATGAGCCCAAAATACATCCTCGAATAAAACGCCCTTTTTGAAAGGTATATCCTTTATAATGCTGGTCCTATAGAGCTTCCCCCATGCAAAATTCTTCACTCTTTCATTAATGACTAACTCAGCCATTAATGATTGATTGTCTAATATTAATGGGGGGGCATCTTTGGTAAAATATCTATTATCAAAAATTAAATGATCTTCATGGGCATAATAAAAAGCAGATTGAACTATATCTGCTTTAAATGTTAAACTCGTACGGACAAGTTCTTCAATCATATTAAGCTCCAACCAATCATCACTATCTACAAAAATAGTTAATTCACCTGTAGCTATTCTCATCCCGTAGTTTCTAGCATCGGATAGTCCTCCATTTTTTTTATGAATTACTTGAATTCGGGAGTCCTTTTTTTCATAATCATCTGCGATTTTTCCACAGTTATCGGGTGAACCATCATCAACTAATATTATATCAAGATTAGTGAAGCTTTGATTGACGATACTATCAATACACCTTGTTAAGTATTTTTCCACGTTGAAAATAGGTACAATAACACTCACTTTCGGTAACATTATCATTGTAACCACCTAACTTTTATGAAAGCTTTATCTCATTTATTGGATGTGTTATTTTGCCATTTTATAAAATCAATTAATGGTTTGTACTGAGGAATATGTTCTTTCTCAAGACCATTCCTTTTTAGTTCTTGAACAAATTCAATCCATTCTTTTTCTAAATAATTTGGAGCGACCTTTGTAGTCTCTTGTAGAAGTGAAACAAAATCGACATTCAATACATGCGCAATTTTTTCCATAATGTGAAGTGAGGGATTGCGATTTAGATTGCGCTCAATGTTACTTAGATAAGACTTCGATATATTTGCCTGTTCAGCCAATTCAGATAACGTATATCCTCTTTTCTTACGCAATTCTGCAATATTTTTTCCAATCATTTGATTACCTCTTCATCCTTTTTTACCCATTTCCAACTGGATTCCCTTTGGATGGATGGGTGTTATCAATTCCTTCATTTATAGCATTTTTTATTGAATTGATGACTCTCATTTGATCATCCCGACTCATGTTTGATCCGGATGGTAAACAGATCCCTGTAAAAAATAACTGTTCAGAAACGCTCGTTTCTCTATAATGAGGGTAATAGACATACCCTTTAAAAATAGGTTGCATGTGTAGCGGCTTCCAAACATGTCTAGCCTCAATATTTTTTTCCTGTAGATCCTGTAATAATTTTTTTATGGAAATTCCAAATTCAGCTTCATTTATGGTCAATGCGGTCAACCATCTGTTTGAACGGGTATTTTCTAATTCGGGCATGAATTTTAAACCAGGTAAATCAGCCAATTGCTGATAATATAAATCATAAACCGCTCTCCTTGCTTTTACTCTTTCCTCCAATACCTCTAATTGCCCTCTTCCAATTCCAGCAAGAATATTACTCATACGGTAATTGTAACCAACCTCACTATGCTGATAATGAGGAGCAACATCTTTAGCTTGAGTAGCTAAAAACCGAGCTCGTTGTATTGCATTAGTATCGTTAGAAATTACCGCTCCGCCACCAGAGGTTGTGATGATTTTATTTCCATTGAATGAGTAAATTCCGAATTCCCCAAATGTCCCACTCGCTTTTCCTTTATAAGTGGCACCTAATGACTCGGCTGCATCTTCGATGATCGGGACTTCATACTGATTACAAATAGTTATTAGTTCATCCATTTTAGCTGGTTGACCGTATAGATTAACTATTATGACGGCTTTAGGGAGTTTGCCGGCATTAGCAGCTTCTTTTAATGCTCTTTCTAAAGCATTAGGAGACATATTCCAAGTTTCTGGTTCAGAATCTATGAAAATAGGTTGTGCATTTAAATAAAGAATCGGATTGGCGGTTGCCACAAAGGTAAGACTAGAGCAAAAAACAGTATCATCTTTTCTCACACTCAATAAAGAAAGAGCCAAATGAATTGCGGCAGTTCCTGAGCTGACTGCAAGCACTTCTTTGACTCCTACATATTTGGCTATATCTTTTTCGAAAGCATCCAGATTTGGCCCCAGCGGTGCAATCCAATTTGTTTGAAATGCTTCTTTAATATACTTTTCTTCATTTCCGCTCATATGGGGAGATGATAGTAAAATTCTTTTTTTGCTTGTTGCATTTAGCATTTCTACACATCTCCTATACCTATTTTTTTCATTTTTGCAGGGGTTCCGACTGCTAAACTATGGGATTGAATGTTATTTATAACAGTAGCTCCAGCACCAATCACGGACCATTCTCCGATATTCACATTTGGTATCAGTGTAGAACCGGCACCTACATGAGTCCCTTCATCTACTTTTACGGCACCAGTTAATGTCGCATGGGGTGATATATGTACGAAATCACCTATTTCGCTATCATGTTCTATCACAGAAGCTGTATTGATGATTGAATGACGGCCAATTTTAGCATCAGCATTGATGACAGTTGATGGCATGACTACTGTCCCTACTCCTATCTTTATGCTTGGACTAATAATGGAAGAAGGGTGAATCACCGATACATAATAAGAATCAGGTATATTCAATTCCTCTACAACTTTTTTACGAATATGGTTATTACCTATTGCAACAATGAATTTTATATCCTTGAATTGCTCTAATAAATCGGATACGATTGAAAGCGGTGCAAAAAACAGATGACCTTTCACGATTGTTCTATCATATTTATCGTCTAGGTATCCAATTAATTCGTAACCATCAGCTCTATCAATCATGTCCTTTATAACTTTACTATGACCGCCTTCCCCAATTAATACAATTTTCATCCCTGCCCCTCTCTTTCCTGATTATCAGATCCCCTAAAGGGAAGCATGGTTTCATTTGTCCCTGAATTTACTCCTTCAGATCTAACCACTTTTACTATCGTGAGTAATAATATTTTAAAATCGAGTAAAAATGATTGATGATTTACATACCAAACGTCCAATGTGAATTTTTCTTCCCATGATATCGCATTTCTACCATTTACTTGTGCCCAACCAGTTATACCAGGACGAACATCATGACGTTTAGCTTGATCGTCGTTATATAAAGGAAGGTATTCCATTAATAAAGGACGTGGTCCGACTAAACTAAGATCACCTTTAACAACATTAACTAACTGTGGCAATTCATCTAGACTTAACTTTCTAAGTGTATTTCCAAATCTGGTTAATCTCAAATGGTCAGGAAGGGGTATACCGTGTTCATCGGTTTGATTATTCATGGAACGAAATTTATAAAGGGTAAAAGGCTTTCCATTAAAACCTGGTCTTGTTTGTTTAAAAAGTATAGGCGTTCCAAGGTTAAACTTTATTAAAATTCCTAGTATCATCATTATTGGACTTAGGATAACTAATAAAATAAATGAAATTAAAAAATCAATTATTCTTTTCATAATCTTCACTTCCGAGATTTTTATTTACCATTTGTCATGACAATTTTTTGTTTGATTTCTTCTATTATAATAGATACTTTCATATCTGATTGATTACCCAAGTTGTAGGCAACTAATAAAATATCTTTAAAGTTATCCTTCTTTGCTTTTTTGCTCATCCTTTACACCATTTTTCTAATTATTTGGTATTAAAAAATCCTCGCTTTGTATTAAGCGGGGATTTTCCAATTCTTCATTTATTTTATATCCATCAGGATTACGTGATTGCCATCTCCAAGAATCCTCACACATTTCGTGAATGCTTTTGTTTGCAATCCAGTTTAATTCTTTTTCCGCTTTCTTAGGATTTGCATAACAAATGGCGGCATCTCCCGGCCTAGAATGTGTAATGTTAATGGGGATTTTCACTCCTGTTGCTAATTCAAAAGCTGACACTACTTCTAACACGCTGTATCCTATTCCAGTTCCAAGATTATAAATATTAACACCGGTTGATTTTAGAGTTTTATCCAGTGCTGCTACATGGCCATTTGCAAGATCAACTACATGTATATAATCTCTTACACCTGTCCCATCTTTCGTTGAATAACCATTTCCGAAAATATTAAGTACATTTAACTGACCTACGGCCACTTTAGTGATATATGGCATTAAGTTATTAGGGGTTCCGCTTGGATCTTCACCTATCAAGCCGCTTTCATGTGCTCCTATTGGATTGAAATATCTCAGGATTGTAATGCTCCATTCATTGTCTGAAATATATATGTCCTGAAGAATTTCTTCGACCATTAATTTTGTCCTGCCATATGGATTCAAAGCTTTTAAGGGAAATCCTTCTGATATTGGTACTGTATCCGGCAACCCATATACAGTGGCAGATGAACTAAATACCAGTTTTTTTACACTATATTTTTGCATAAGGTCACAAATTATAATGGTCGTAGTGATATTGTTTTTATAATATTTCAGAGATTCTTTAACAGATTCACCTACCGCTTTAAGTCCGGCAAAGTGGATAACTGCTTCAATTTGATTTACTAGGAACACTTTTTCTAAAGATTGCGAATCTAAAAGATCCAAATGATAAATCATGATGGATTTTCCTGTTATTTCACAAACACGTTTTAGCGATTCGGGTTTACTATTAGAAAAATTATCTACCACAATAATCTCATAACCTTCATTCAAGAGCTCTATGCATGTATGGCTGCCGATGAATCCAGCTCCGCCGGTGACCAGTATTGCCATTTATTAGTTTCCCTCACTTTCATTTAAATTTAATTGTTAATTAATCCATAGATTTTATTAATTTCATTTTCATTGCCATAATCCTTTGAAAGTACGTTCGAAACTATTGCCCCCCTAAATTCATCGTCTACAATCATTTTTGCAATCCCTCTGGCAATTCCATCCTGACCGCACTCTGTAATTAAAGCATCAAACCCATTATCCGCTTGGCTTTTTGCGGTAGGGAAATTGGTTATTACAACTGGTTTACCTAGTACTTGTGCTTCTCGTATTGTTACTGCTTTACCTTCATAGCGTGAGGGTTGAACATAAATATCACAAGCTGCAATATATGGATATGGATTGGTTTTCTTCCCTAATAATATAAATTGCTTTTCTACTCCTAATTTCTTTATTAAATTTCTTAACTCGTTTTCGAGAGGTCCATAACCTACCACATACCACTGAATGTCAAATCCCTCGTCTATTAGTTTTTTACAAGCTCTTATTGCTTCATCTAAACCTTTTGCATGTGTTAAACGTCCCACTGTTACTAATATGGTTTTTCCAGGCAAATTAATGATTTCTTTTGGAATATCTGCCTTTGCTTGTTCTCTAACAAAATCTGGAGAAAGAATATTTTCGATTACGGTTGTTTTTTCCTTGAAGTCAGGAAAAACATCTAAAAAAGTTTGTGAACATTCTTCAGAAACCACTACAATATCATCTATTTTCCCCCACATTTTCTTCTCTATTTTCTTATTCACATAAATATTGGAATAATCGGTATGAATCCAACCGATTTTCTTCTTGGCTTTGACTTTATCCCCGATAAAGTGATGCGGCCATAAAAAACCTATGGCAACATCATATTCTTTATTAAGATTTGGTAAATGACGGGTAGTTAGCTCCCAACCGTACTGAATGGATAAATAACCTGGTTCTTCAACCTTTTTTACTTTTCCATGTACTACACCTGAATACTTTGCGATGACTCTAGAGATAGCGATAGGATAAAAACCCTCTTTTACTATTTGTTGAATTGATTTTCTAAAGGTTGTATACGAAGGTTCTTCCGGTAATAAATTGGGACCGTCCGGGATATATGACAGGAATTCTCCTTCATGTTTAAATAATAATAAATCGACATCGTATTTAGCATAATCGATTTGATTTAACAATCCTATTAGACTTCTTTCGACTCCTCCGATTGCCAAGTCAAAAGATGTGATCAAAATCTTTTTCTTCATCGTAAAAACCTCTTTTTCAGGAAACATCATATAGCCTTAACCAATCCCTAACATTCCCATGTATATCATAACCCTTATTCGATATTTTTCTTTTAATAGTTTCATTGTCAGGTGTATCGATCAATAAGGATCTAATTACTTCGTTACACCAAACATCTAGTGGCTCCTGCAAACTAATAAATGATGCTAAGCCCAGGTCCATATCTATACTTTTTGGTAAAGTATCCGACATAATGCAAGGCGTTCCAGATCCTTGTGCTTCTAATGCAGCAATTCCAAAGCCTTCGAATAATGATGGGAATATGAAAACATCAAAAGCTTTCATTAATCTAGGAATATCCGTTCTTACACCTAAGAACTTGATATTTTCTTGAATTCCTAACGCTTCTGCTTTTTGCTCTATTTCCAGTCTTAAAGGACCATCTCCGATTAAAAGGGCAAAAAACCTTCTATCTTTCTTTAATAATGTATTTAAAAATTGCAAAATAAAAAGGTGGTTTTTCGACTCCGAAAACCGCCCCACATGTCCAATGATTTTTACATCTTCGTTTAAACCAAACTCTCTAATGATACTATCCTTACTATTTACATTTGTTTCAGTAAAGTCGTTTACATTTATTCCATTCTTTAATATCGTGACTTTTCCATTTTTTACTCTTTGTTTACCAAACATGAATTGAGCGGCCTCAGGACTACATCCGCAAAATCTATTAGCAGAAATTTTCATGATTGTTTGAAGGAGCTTAAGCGTAAATCTTTCTTTGAAATGGTTTCCTTTTGCCCAATTATTACTGTGTGAATGACAGATCCTTATTTTAATCCCTGCTATCTTTGCTGCTAATGCTGGAAAGCCTGCTTGATAATCCGTATGGGCATGAACAGCTTGGTAAGGGTTGGAAGACATAATTCTATTTAGTTCTTTAAGATAGGATATTGGACCAACTTTACCTAAGCTTGGTATTTTAATCAGTTTTCCACCTAAACCAATAATTTCATCTTCAAAATCTTCTTTCTTATTTGAATGGGTAACAAAGTCAAATTGAATCTTCTCTCTGTCCAGATTTCTATATATATTCATAATAATTGTTTCTGCCCCGCCACGATCCATTGCACTGACAATATGTAATATTCTCAAAGGAGCACTTAATTTAACCAATATATTTCCCCCCTTCCGTCAAAATAGGTTTTCTAATATTTCACTTTTATACAAAATATTCAAACTGGTAACATTTTCATAAAAATAAAGAACAAAAAATAAAGCAATTATTGAATAATATAATAGTTTTTGATCTTTCTTACTGAATAGCTCAATAAGCCAGGAAATCAGAATGAGTTGATATAAATTAAAGTAGATGGAAATCCTTGCAAATATCCATTGTTGAGTTGAAACAATCATAAAAATCAGACCCAACAATGCCATATTTACTATATAGTCACTTTTTGGAAATATTTCACGAAGTTTATCTTTACCTAAATATGCAATAACTAAGGGAGCGGCGCTTACAGCTACTCTGAGTATATTAGCTCCCCCTTCATTAAATTTAGAATAGTCACTATATTGTGAGTCCTCGATAGCTGAAAATAATAAGGAAGAGAATTGTTCATAACCCAAAACGACAATGACCGAAAAAGATAACCAGGCAATAGTGGACTTTGTCCAAGCTTTTGTTCTAACTAAAAAATAAATGGGTATAAGGATAAGAGCACTTTGGTGAAATGTAGATGCTATTAAAACAATTAATGAGTATTTCATAAAATTTCCGTTTATTAAATATTTAGTAGCTGTAAAAATAATGGCAGCTGCAAGCACTTGCCGTATTCCATTCATTGATACTAAATGCAAACCACCTGTAATATATACAAAGGTGCTTAGTTCAAAAAGTCGTGAATATTTATATAAAACCATGACAATTAAAACATTTGTGATCATAGCAGTTGTAAAAATCAGTATCTGAGGGTCATCCGAGAATTTCTTTAATAACATCTGCAGAATGCCAAATCCCATATCCTTTTGTGAAGATATATACTCCCAAGTAAAGTCATTTTCGATATAAATATTTTTATAATTGAAAGTATCACCAATATTTGTCCTGAGTCCCGAAACACATACTAAACATACAGCAGCTAAAAAAACCAACATCTTATTCGGTTTAAAGTCATATAATCCAGTCGGTGTTATAAGTGAATATGTTGAAAAATACCTACCTAAATATGAAAAAATAAATACGATGGCGAGATTGATCCAAAGTATGGTCATTTAACATTAATTCCTTTCAATTAACCTAGTCCTTGTTTTACTGATGATCAAAGCATATAAAAGTATGCCTAATGGAAAGGCCAAAACAGTGAGTGCTTTCTTAGGAGTTTCAATGAACAGCTTCGGGTTTTTCATTAGTAGGTTGCTTGATACATAATGAATGGCTTGCTTATATTTGAAAAGCTTCCCTCCAAAAGGTAACTTCATAAGCTCTTTCCGGTAAAATGAGAAGCCTCTAGGATTTTTAAGATATTGGTTATACATATTTCGAGAGGATCCATCAGGAAGATATTCAACATGACACAGCACTTCATTCATCAGTAACAATTCATATTTCTTATCCAGCATATAGTATTTATATGCTAGCCCTACATATTTCTCGTTTTTAAAAACAGGATAGGGATATTGCTTCGTCAATTCTGTTCGATAAACCAATTTCTTGTCTCCTGTTACACCATATTTGTTATAGAGATCAAACAATGTAGAACTTTTTAATTTCTCTGGTAACCTTGACCCTATAATTTGATGATCAATTGTTGCATCTAAAGCTGCTATACCACTTACATTTTCGTTACCATGCTTTCTCCAAAATGAAAGGATACTTTCTACTGCCCCATCCGCCATATAGTCATCGGAATCAATACAAACATTCAATTCCGTTTCAATTATTTTATAGGCTGTATTATGTGCACCATGCATTCCTTGATTTTCTTGCCAGTAATACTTAATATCAATTTTCTTTTCCTGAATCCAATGATGTGCCATTTCTTTTGTATTATCTGTTGATCCATCATCAATAATTAACCAAATAAAATCTTTATTGTTTTGACGTACTAAGCTCTTATAACATTTTTCTAGACAATAAGACCTATTATAGGTTGGAGTAAACACTGTTAAAGTTTTCATATGATTCACCCTGACATTGATATATAAAAATCTTTTAGTTCATTGGCTGTTTCATTTATCGAATACCCCTGTTTGGATAATGAATCCGGTTGTATACTTCTTTTCGTATTGTTAGTAGTTAATTTCATTAAATGGGAGGTCCATTCTGATTTACTGGTAATGGGCAGAAATTTAATAAGATTGATACCCAAGTCTACCTCTTTGGAAATTTGGTCCGAGATTAAGCAAGGCAGTCCAGCTGCCTGAGCTTCGATAAGTGAAACCGGCAATCCTTCATGTAAAGAAGGAAAGACAAAAACATCGAAGGCTTGTAGGACTTGATTTATATCACTCCGTATCCCAAGGAATTTAACTTTTTCTTCTAATTTATGAGCTTTAACCTTTGCTAAGATTTCTGGTTTCAATGGCCCATCTCCGACTAAAATCAAGTAGGAATTTTCCTTTTCTCTAATAAAATTTGCAAAGATATCAATCAAAAAAGCATGATTTTTTTGTTGAGCAAATCTTCCAACGTGTCCTAAAACACATGCATCACTTTCGATATTTAATTCTTTTCTTAATTTACATCTTGTCTCAGGTGAGAAAGAAAATAATTGGTATTCAATGCCGTTTTTTAAAATATTGGCATTATTTGTCTTATCTTTAAATAACCACTGTGCTGCCTGTCTAGAACAAGCTAATAAATTTGTAGCATTGGGCAGGATCAATGTCCCTGCATACCATTTATAAATCCTGGAAGCTAAGCCACCTTCACTTTGGGTGTTATGACTATGTGAAATTCTTTTTGGAATTCCTGCTTTTTTAGCTGCTTGAAGAACGATTCCGCTCATTTTATCCATATGGGCATGAACGACCTTATAGGAATGATTTTTCCTAAAGAATCCATCTAACTGTTTTTTATAAGCAAAGTGACCTACATCAGAAATATAAGGAATTCTATGAATCTTACCGCCAAGTTTTACGATTTCATCATCAAATACGCCTTCTTTGGATGTAAGAAAATCAAATTGAATTTTCGAGCGGTCCATATTGCGATACAAGTTCATGATCAAGGTTTCCGCTCCGCCCCTATTCATATTAACGACAACATGCAGGATCCTTAGTGGATTCCCCATACTCTTTCCTCCGTATCTTCCATGTAGGATTTATAAAGTTGGCTTTTAGCTTCCAAGATTTTTTTTGTACTATATTTCCTTTCCACCATTTTATAGCTACTTTCACCAAGCATTTTTCTCATACCCATATTTCCAGCAATTTTTATGACCTTTTCAGAAAATGATTTTTCATCATTCCTGCCAATTAACCACCCATTTTGACCATTGAAGACCAACTCCCTATGGCCTCTATTTTCATTAGCTATTATTGGCAGCCCACAAGCCATTGCTTCCATGATATTTACCGGTAGTCCTTCTCTCAAACTTGACGCTACAGCGAGATCACTGATTTTCAATAATTCATCAATATCTTTCCGAAAACCAAGAAAATCAACCCTATTTCTAATTCCTAAAGAATCTGCAAGCATCTTGCATTCGTCTAATAATGCTCCATCTCCGGCCAATAGTAACCTTGCATTTGAAACCTCCTCTTTTATCAAGGAAAAAGCTCGAAGCAATAGTTGCTGGTTTTTGTTTTTATTGAACTCGGCTGCATAAAACATAAGGAAATCCTCTTCACAATACCCTTTTTCTAACCTTAGTTCAGTTTTCTTATTTGTGGAGACAGGATGGTATTGATTTGTATCAACTCCAACACCAAGGATATGAGTAATCTCCTGTGCCCTGAAGTTTCTTTGTATGGCAATTTGAAAATCTTCATTATTGATCGTAATCAAACAATCTGTCATTCTTGCTAAAAATTTTTCAATGGGATAGTAGACTAGCCAGTTTAGGATAGGAGCGCCTTTGAAAAAATGGAAGCCGTGTGCCGTATATAGCATTTTTGTATCACGTTCTCTCGCTTTCCGACCAGCAAGTCTGCCTAGAACTCCCCCCATTGGGGTATGACAATGAATGATTTGAAAATTATTGTTATCGATGATGTACTTTAATTCTTTGTATGCCATAATGTTTTCTTTTTTAAATGGAGACCTCTGAATGGGAATAACATGCTTTTTATCAACAAATGGGAGATTCAAATCACCATGTGCCGCTGTATGAACCTTATACCCTTGCTCTTTAAACCATTTAAAATATGGCAAGTGAAACGCTTCAAAATGATAATCCTTTGTTGCACAAAATAGGACTTTTTTCTCCATCATTCACTATCCTTTCGATATCCTGTTCCTTGTTTCATTCCATGTTTCTTGCAGCAATATTTTCTTATATATAAGATCTTAATTATCGTTTAGTTGTTTAGTTGGAAACTTGCACAAGTAAAGGGGCAGTGTCACGCTCATTCGCCAGATCTACAAGTTTTTTTCTTAGTGATTCTTTATCCATATCAGGATAACTGTTTATAATATCTTCAATCTCCTTTGAATATAAATTCCCCGTCTTCCCTATGTAAATATTTGGATATATTTGTTTTTCATGAATTTCATCTTGATTCAACAGCTCTTCAAATAGTTTTTCACCTGGTCTTGTTCCCGTGAATTCTATTGATATATCATCTTCAGAATGTCCGGAGAGTTTAATCAAGTTTTTCGCCAAATCTACAATCTTCACTGGATGGCCCATATCAAGTACAAAAATCTCCCCGCCTTGTGCTAACGCCCCCGCTTGGATGACAAGTCTTGAAGCTTCAGGGATAGTCATGAAATAACGAATCATATCAGGATGTGTCACTGTGACTGGCCCGCCTTTTTCAATTTGTTTGGTGAATAGCGGGATGACACTTCCTCTGCTCCCCAGCACATTCCCAAAACGAACGGCTACAAACTTCGTTTTGCTTTCTTTATTTATTTGTTGAATCGTCATTTCCGCTAGCCTTTTTGTGGAGCCCATAACACTCGTAGGGTTAACTGCCTTATCACTGGATATCATCACAAAAGTCTTTACTCCGCTCCAGCTAGCCGCATTGGCAACATTCCTTGTACCTATTAAGTTATTTTTGACGGCTTCTTCAGGGTTTCGCTCCATCAATGGTACATGTTTATGTGCTGCTGCATGATAAACGACATCTGGTTGATATTCTGCCATAACAGCCAGCATTTTTTTTTGATCTTGAAGATCAGCAATTTCTGTTAAAAACTCGATTTTTTTGTTTTTATATGTTTCTTTCAACTCCATTTCTATTGTATAAATACTGTTTTCACCATGACCGAGTAAAATTAACCTTGATGGATTAAATTTAGAAATTTGGCGGCAAATTTCTGATCCAATTGAACCTCCAGCCCCAGTGACTAGAATTACCTTTTCGGTTACATACTCTGAAATTACATCAATATCTAATTCTACAGGTTCTCTTCCAAGAAGATCTTGAACCTGTACATCTCTAAATTTATTGACTGAAAGCTTTCCTGTTAATAAATCTTCTAACATTGGGAGGATTTGTGTCTTAGCATTTGTTTTTGCACATTCATGGAAAATTCGATTCATTTCCTGTTTATTCAATGAAGGAATGGCAATGATAATATGTTCGATATTCAATGCTTCAACTTTTCCGGAAATTTTGCCCACTCCTCCCACAACAGGTATGCCTAAAATATCAAGATTATGTTTTCGTACGTTATCATCAATAAATGCTACTGGTAATAAATCCACATCATTATTCTTTAATAATTGCCGGGCAACCATCGTACCTGCTGAACCTGCCCCTATTATTAACGTTCTTTTCTTATTTTCATATTTGATTAAGTATTGATCTCTAAACATCCTCCAACAAAATCTTGATCCGCCTATCAATAGCATGTGAAGTAACCAAGTTACCGCCAACAACCGATAATATACATCTTGAAAAAGGAGCGCCTGTACGATTGATGTAGTAAAAATTGATACCGTAACAGTTTTGAATATAATGACTAATTCACCTATGCTCGCATACTCCCACGCTTTTTTATATAGATGAAAGGTAATAGCAAAAATATGATGGCTGAGGAGAATCGTAACAGAGCTGAGCACAATCGGAATAGTAAAAACATAAATACTGGCATCTACTAAAAATCGCCCTAAAAAAATAGCTGATAAGACAATACATGAATCTATTAATATAAAAAGTGATAGTCTTTGCTGATATGTCAATACTTTCCCCCCTTATAAGATCAATTTATTGTTACAGTTAAAAGGAATTAAATGATAAAGTGCTAATGAATGCTGTCTTATTAAGACAGCATTCATTAGCACTTTAATAGAATAATAGGGCATTTAACCCTCCCTCACCCCACACTCTTGACGACTGGCGTCTAAGGTCCATTAAACCCACAGCATGATCGAGTGCCTCCGTTTATAATGGCAAGGAGACATCACCAAATACTTTATTAATTTTATTTTCGTTCGCAATAAAGAACGGTACTGTAAAAATTTTTTCGTCTTTATAAGATTTTCTTCAATAAATTGGTAAACAGATTTTCTGGATTATCGTTTAAAACGACTCCTACAATCTTTTCTTCAACAAATTGAAGGATTCTTTTTGTAGCTAAAGCTTTTTTTAACTCCGTTTTGCCGTTATTGAACACCAGAATGATCCCATTGCAATAATTGGCCAAAATTTTTGTGTCTGTAACCTCCAATATTGATGGGGAGTCTATCAGAACAATATCGTATTGCTCTTCACACTTAACAAGGAAGTCCTGCATGATTGGCAACCCTATTATTTCGCCTGGATTGAAGGGTATAGGCCCACTTGTCAAAACATCTAAATCACCCATTCCCGTCCTGTATACAGCCTTTTCAAGAGATGTGAAATTTGAATCAGATAAAATATTTGTCAATCCTACTTTATTTGGAATCTTAAAAATCGAGTGAATTGCAGGATTCCTTAAATTAGCATCTATCAGTAAAACCTTTTCTTTGTTTTGGGCCATTGAAACAGCTAGATTTGCAGCAGTGGTTGATTTACCTTCTCCAGATGATGGAGAGGTTATCATGATGATATTCCGTTTTTTCGATACGGAGGAAAACTTAATATTTGTTCGAATCGTTCTATATTGTTCGGAGATAAAAGAATCCGGACTTGAAAAAGCTACAAGATTCCTTTTCTTTAGTCTATCCCCGATTTTTTGTTTATTCATCGTCATTCAAACCACCTCACAATTCTGCTCTTGTTTCTTTTGAATGTTTAGCTTGTTGCACTTCTTTAATTTTTTTTATATTGTTTTTACTGACATTCGAATTCTTTTTATTCATTTTAGATACATGTCCTATAACTGGAAAACCTATGATATCCTCTACTTCTTGCTCGTTACGAATTGTATAATCCAATGAATTCAATAAAAATGTAAGCCCGATGCCCAAAAATAAACCTATAATTCCGCTTTTTATAATTGTTCCATTATTGTCTCCGTTAATGGGCACTAAGTTTACCTTGGCCGGGGACAAGTTTCGTATTTTTTTAAAGTCCACTATATTAGGAGCCTCATTTTTAAATACTCTCGCCGTCGTATTGGCGATCTCGGCAGCTGTATAAGGATTGGATGATGTGACGCTGATACTGACTACTTCTGATTCCTCTACACTGGTTACGTTTATAGCCCCAGCCAATGCTTCTGGTGATAGCGGTAATTCCATTTCATCGATAACTTTCTGTAAAACTGTAGTATCTTTTATTATGACTTGAAGAGTTTTCATTTTATCTTGATTGGCTTCAATAATAATTCTCGTAGATGCCTGGTAAAGAGGGGTTGTTGTTAAAGTTTTCAAATATCCTGCCAGTATGAATAAGAGTGTGACAATAATGACGATCCAGATACGCCTACTAATGATTCCGATCAGTTCTTTTAAATTTATCTCTTTGGCAGGTTGTTGATTTTCAAAGTTCCTTTTTGAGTAATTTGTCATTGAACCACCTTTTCAACTCACTTTTCTTTATTAAGAACAATAGTGTTTTAAGCCTCGATGTAAAACAGCTAAAACTGTACTATTCTTCTTATGTGTTAATTTTCCTATGAATATATCCTTATTTTAGTTCTTTATAAAGAACGAGTCAACTAGTTATCTACTTTTATTTTAGAAATTCTTTCATGAATTTATCGTATCCACTTCTCTTGTTAGCAATTGTTTAAATAAACCTCTTTCTTTAGACAACTCACTATATTCACCGTTCTGTAAAATTTCACCTTTCTCTAATACGATGACTTGATCGGCATTCCTTATGGTGCTTAAACGGTGTGCAATGACAATGATGGTCATGCGGCCCTGTAAAGTTTCGATAGCTTTTTGAATTTTGGCTTCAGTGTCGTTATCAAGGGCGCTGGTAGCTTCATCCAAAACCAGAATCGATGGTTTACGTAATATAGCCCTTGCTAGAACTAGTCTCTGTCTTTCTCCCCCGGATAACCTAATGCCTCTATCCCCAATTACCGTATCTATATTTTGAGGCAATTTAATCACAAAATCAGCTGCGGCAGAAAATTCCAATGCTTCCCATATTTGTTGGTCGCTTGCCTTCGGATCGACTAAAAGCAAATTCTCCTTTATACTTCCATTGAATAAAAATGGATCTTGGGAAACATAACTAATCGATTTCCTTAAACCGATTAAATCTTTTCTAGAAAGTTTTTTACCATCAACTATAATCTCTCCCACATCAGGGAGCATGAGGCCCATTATTAGATCGATTAATGTGCTTTTACCTGCCCCGGATGGACCAACGATAGCCGTCAACCTATTAGCGGGTATTGCTATATTGATATTTTGCAGAGTATAGTCTGCTTCAGTTTTGTTATAACGAAAAAAAAGATCATGACATTCCAGTTTTTGTTCGATGACAATTGGCATGATATTCTCAAGACTATAAGCCTCTTTGTAGCCTTTCGCTTCACCTTCTATTTTCATAATGGATTTGAAAGCTGGTAAAGTTGAAGAAATATTTTCCATATTGCTTTGTATGGCTGTAAATCTAGGCCATAACCTTGAAAAAATAAGGATAATGAGTAAAAGTTCTTCCTGTTGAGCAGCAAAAAGTGTAATGGATAAAAAAACGAAAGATGCAATTAATAAGGCAGATGATACTTTATATGATAATTGAGATTTTGTGTTTAATTTAATATACTCAACTTGCTCGTCATTCATTTCTTTCGTTAAAGAACTGATCCAATTTACATGTGATTTCTCTAAATGATAGCTTTTTATATCCTTAATTCCATTTAACTGATCGGTAACGCTGGCTAAATATCTTAGTGCTAATTGAGACGTCCTACTTCCTAATGACTTAGCTTTTCGGATGAATTTCCTTGAAAATAAGGCCAGGACCAAACCAGCAACCAAAACGAATATTGTAATTTTCGGAGCTAACCAAAACGCCACACAAATTTGAATGAAAGTAAAGATCACTGAGGCTAATAATTGTAAGATTAAATTAATTCCTGCACTAACTCGTGCTAAATCGTTTGTCATGATATTTATTAAATCCGATTTCCGTGTTTTAATAAAGAACTCCCAGTTGGCATGTAATAATGACTGATACAATTGAATCCTTAAATGACTTATATATGCTTGCTGCATTCTCACATCACGTATTGTAAGATTTCGTTGCAGGATGTTTTGGAGAATCACTAAAACAATATAAAAACCTAAAATAATTGATAGACTTATCATTTTAGGTATCTCGACTATCCATGAGAGCGTGGAAGGAAGATTATTTGATAGATCTATATCTATAATTCCACTAACACTTATCATCGGTACTAATAAAAGAATGCCTACACTGTCCAATAAGCTAACAATGACCATTCCTAGCATATTGATAAAAAGTATTTTCCCTGTGAAAGTGTATAGCCTTTTGAAAAAGAACCACAGCTGTTTCATCTTATCCTCCTATGACATTTCGTATTCTCGTTTTTCTCCAAAACCATAATAAAGGCCTCAAAGGAAAATATAAAAAATGGAACTTTTGAGGCAACGGCAAGGTTTTTGTATCCTCAAAATAAGGATGAAGAAAACTGAGGATGAATAACAGTTTATTCT
Source organism: Peribacillus frigoritolerans (assembly GCF_040250305.1). Lineage (NCBI taxonomy): Bacteria > Bacillati > Bacillota > Bacilli > Caryophanales > Bacillaceae > Peribacillus > Peribacillus frigoritolerans. The sequence continues at coordinate 2,862,878 of NZ_CP158190.1, forward strand.
GAAATGACATGAGTGAAAATAGATGCTTTTTATGATAACTAGCAATCTCTTCAGATAGTGGTTCATCATGAAGGTTAATGAATCGTTTAATATAAAATAGTGCTTCTTGTGCCAATCGATTGGAACGGTATTTTAATGTAAGATCGTTTACTTCCTTGTATATCGGTGTATTTAACAATTGGGAAGTCAGGACTAATGTTTGACCTGCAACATGCATATATTGATATTTTTTTAGCAGACTAATGATTTTATCCCAATCCAATTTTTTTTGGCAAAGTCGGTCGATATCCACTAGCCAGCGAAGGCGTGACCATCCATGACGTGCCCCATGTGAAGTTAGAAATAAAAAGAGATCCTCATTACCTAAACAATATATCGGATATGAAGTAGTTAGTGAGCTAACCCTTTTTCTTAGCCATAATTCATTAAAAGTTGGTTCCTTGGCTGGACCTGGGTTTAAACGCCAATGAATTTCAAGTTTAATCTCTTTCTCGGTATGAAAATAGACAAAATGATGATGGCGCCACTTCCAATCATTTAATACGGTTTGTATATATTCATCTTTTACATATCCCATTTGAATTAAAAGGGACTCGATCTTTTCTAGATCATCGATGTTAACCAAAATATCAACATCACTTGACGTCCTTTGGGATATACCTCCATATAAGTCAGCTGCCAGTATAGGTCCTTTTAAAAAAAGCGTGGAAATTTCATTTTCAAAAACAACTCGGGAAATTCTTTCGATTTCCCCACTTAGCTTTAACATTTTAAAGGTGTTTTTTTGATAATCGTAGTACATCGATTGAGTTATAGGTGCAGGAATATAATTTGCGGATTTTAGTTTTGGATAAATAAGTGGGTAAACCCGATGATGCCTGGCTAGTTTCAAGAACAAATTCCAATCAAGGTTTTGTTCTACATTAAATGGAGACTGCTTGTTTGTTTCACTTTTCAGACAATCCAATAAAAACTTTAATTCATTAGATATGCTTGAAGAATCGAAATTGGTTTTGTCATTCATTTAATTCCCTCTTTTTAAGCTTTTTTTGTTTTAGCGAATTTCCCGACAACAATGAATTTACCCATTTCTTCTGCGCCCGTTACATAATACGGACCACTCCGCAACCAAGCATGAGCAATCAAATCACCTTTTTCATCTCTTGCCGTGCCAAAGTAAACTGTACTTTCCATTCCTCTTCTTTCAAGCATTTTCATTCCAGCTACCGCCTTAACTAAACATTGGCTCTCCCAGAATGTATAACGGCTCATGATATGTATGGCATCTGAAATGTTCTTGATTACTTCTTTATCTAAATATTTTATAGAATAGCTGGTTTCTTCCATGTGGTTTCCCAGTAATCGGGCACTCTTAATAAATGGAAACAATTTAAAAATACGGCCCACTGCTAAAAAAAATAAAGCTTCAAACAATAACCCCTTCATGCTCCTATTGAATGATATGAACGTGTTAATTTTTTTATAAAGATTCATATTTTGCCCCTATATAAACTGGAATATAAATGCTTAAATTTCAGCTGGTAAGATAATTAACCCCTCATTATATAAATCACTTAAAAACGATAACACTTCTTCTTCGCATTCTTGTTGACTGACGTCATACTGTGAAATCAATTTATCTAGTAAGTCACTAATTATAATTGGTTTTTCAATTAAACTCCAAATTTCCCCACCTAGAACTCCCAGATTATAATAATTCCCTTTTTCAATGCTAAGCATGACCAATTCCCCATCCATATCACTAACAATATTTCCCTGACTTTGAGTAATTACTTTATTTTTTGATAGAACTGATGCGTTAATCATTTATTTTCTCTCCTTTAATTACACTTAGAACCGTGGTTACAATTTCGTGGGCTGTGAATGTTGAGGTTGGACGACTTAATCGATAAATCGGCACGGAATTCATACACTTTGCACAAATCTTGAAATGCCAATCCATCATATGCATTCTTTCAATTAGAGATCGTCTATAGGTATGTTCGTGCATTACTTGAAATCGATGAAGCTTTTCAATAGTTTGAAGTTCAATCGATTCTATATCAGCTCCAACTAATTCGAATATCCCTCCAAGTGGCAAAGGTTTGTTATAGAAGTCTGCTTGCACTGGTATCGAAAATTTTGTCGTCCTATCGAATAAAGGTTGGTAATCAGTTGAATTCAATCCAAAAGCGTTTAAACTTTCCTGCCATAACTTTTGTTGAGGGTATGAGGGGTTAACCCATGGCTGGTTTTCCTCCATTAGAGATATTGCCACTACATCATCACTTAAAAGTTTATACCCCTTGTTTACGAAAGAGGAAGCTAGAGTAGATTTGCCAGCTCCTGATTCACCAATAAAAGCATATGCTTTTCCTTCAATCGCTATTGCACTTCCATGCAGTGGCAATACCTTTCTTTGCATCAACAAAATTCCTAAACAGCTTCCTAAAATATAAAGCCGAATCTTATCATCGTTATCACTGTCGTAAATTGTAAACGTAATGGTTTTCCCATCTTCTATTGAAAAAACAGCTACTCCCGGCACTTCGAACATTACGCGATTTCCTTCAACGACAAAACTTGTACGAATTAAAGGATTTATGTTTGACCAAACATTTGATAAATCTTTCTTTTTAATCGTAATATCTGCTTCCTTTTCAATATCTGTCAATTTCTCTAACTCAGGAAGAGGAAGTACACTTTCTGCAATTAACCCAAATGTGGTATACGTATATGTTTTTTCCGTGCTTAGCATTCTTCTTCACTCCAAACATATCATCACTGTTTCCAAAAGAAACCCTTACACTTACACGGTGTAAGGGCATAAATCCTTTTAAATGAAATTTAACTGAATTTTACCGGATCATCCGGATCTGGTTGAATCGCATCAGGAAGTCTCCTTCCTGGTCCAGCCATTGTTAAATTAACATTAAGTATTTCTAATTTTGGTTTTTCCCATTCTTTTTTCATCGTTTCACCTCCCTTCAAAAATGTTTTTTTATAAATCGTGACACGATTATGCTGCGCATTAAAATTCTGAAATCATCATCAAACACTTTTTCTGGAAGAGGGTTTTGTTCGACGCTAATAAGTGCTTTTCTAACTTCCTCCAAATTTAAAAATTCAGACATGACTTCATCTTTACTAACACTATGCATTTCATCTATAAATGAACTCCATGATGATGCCATCCTATGAATTCCATCTGAGCCTTGTATTCCGCGCGTTTTATTATTCAGCCTAACATTATCAGGCAGAAACCCCTTAGTGGCCCTTCTTATTAAGGAGCGATCCTGACCATTTAATACATATTGTGATTCTGGAACTGAATTGCAAAATTGGATGATACGCAGATCGTTAGTTGGATCACGTTCAGCTATAGAATGTCTTAAGGATAGCTTGGTGGAAATATTCCCATTGATATTCCAATAGTATAATTGTTCAAATTGAGTTCTTTTCATAGTAAAAACATTTTGTCTAATGGTACCTTTAACATCAATGTTATGTTCTTCTAATTTGGTGAATACTTTCGTTCTTCTTGCGAATTCAGGGTTTATTAACATTGGATAAGGTTCTCCTGCTGATGATGGGAAGGCTTTTTTTCTTACCTCTGTCATAACTCTTGATTTGTTCACTCCATGATTTTCACTGAATGAATGTAATTCTTTGTAAAAGTGAACCAGTTTAAACTGCTTTAATAAACTAGCTTGATAGTCTAAAGCATGTCCCCATGATATGGTCCAATTACCTCTTTGACCATTTAGTAGCACCCTGATATTTTCTTGTGCAGCTTTTTCATAAATTCCTTTTAACCAAAAACTATTTTCATAATATTTATAAGGCATTTCTAGCACTTCAAGCCAATCATCCACCTCTGATAAAGGGCTTTTATCTTTAAAATCCAAATAGTGATCCCTGATATTTCCTACATGTTCAACAGTAGAAGAAATAAAAGGCCTTTCATCAGCTACTCTGCTTTTAGGAGTCCAATCGACAAAATCCTCAACTGGTACATAGCTGTATGTATATAACTGTTTTTTTTGCTCATCTAAAGCCCTGGCTGCAAAGCTAACGACGGATCCAGAGTCCAGTCCTCCACTTAAATGTGAACCAATATTAAATGTGGTCCTTAATTTGGATCTCACTACTTTATCGAAAACTTCTCTGAAAGCTTCCTCATATTCTTCATTAGTCTTTAACTTTAGCTTCACTTCGTTTTTAATAAAGGAATAACGTGAAAACTTTATATTTCCATCAATGATCGTTATTGAATGTGAAGGGGGTATCTGTTTAATGTTTTGATAAACTGTTGAAGAGGAATCTACTGATTCCACATTAATGGGAATGGCCAAAAACTCCGATAACCACTCCTCATTCAATCTCTTTTCTATATATGGCAAATTAAGCAACGGTTCAACCGTAGTACAAAATGCTAATTTATCTTGATTTATAAAAAAATAAAGAGTGCGACTTCCTGAAAAGTCACGAGCTCCAAACAATTTGCGTTGTTTTTGATCCCAAATCATGAAAGCAAATTCACCAACCAAATACTTTGGTGTTTCCTCTTCCCACTTATAATAGGCAAGCAGAATCAATTGGCTATCCGTCATATTCAGTCGGTCAGAATTCTTAACCTGTAATCGTTCAAATAATTCTTCCCGATTATCAATGATTGCGTCGGAGGTAATGGCAAGCTGTCTGGCATAATCATAAAATGGCAGAGTTTCATTCACCGATTCAGGGGTAATCCATTGATTATGGCAGCCAAATAGGACTCTCTCATCATTCCATATTTGAATGCTGTCTGCCGGAAATTTATGTAATGATTTCATTAATATATCCCCATGATGGAGATTGATTGGTTCTTGGTTTAAATGATAGAGGCCAGCGATTGCACTCATATTTTTCCTCCTGCCGGTGAATGTTCAAGATAAAATACATCATATGATATGTACTTAAAAAAGAACTTCCCAAACCATAATTCTTGTAAGCTTTCATTATTCGTTCTTTATAAAGAACGCCTATGTATAAAGTACCACCTACGTTAATCAACTGTCAATATACAACAAATATATTTTACGAATATTTTGATTTTCCTTTTTTATTGACATTTATTTTATTTCTCGGAAATCATCTTTTAATACTATATTGAACGCGGAACATCATAAAGGAAACAACATTAACATTTTTTAATAAATTGAGGTTTTTCATGAAATTTTATCCATAATATGAATATACTAATCTATAAGGGGAGTGATTCAGATAGCTTTTTTAAATGCCTTCAATAATTTTAAAAATGGGAAAAAGTCTAAGAAAATAAAGAACATGGATTTTAGGGAACAGCATGTCAATAAATCGTCTGAGCTCATTGGAAACAATGAAATTGTCCAAAATATAATTAACAATCACCTTTCCAAAAAAAATAACCACTTGTAGGGTGGTTTTTTTAATTATTATGGGAAATGGTTTCATTCTTTTCCAACTTCTCGCTCGCTTCGTAAATATAGTTATATTGTAAATAGTAATCGTAAATGACGTTTTGCAGGATTTTTAGCATTGATTTATCGAATGTATCGAATTCAGTTTGATAACTATTTAAGACAGTGACGAATTTCCCGTCCATGTTTTCGAAATAAAAAAGAAGGAAATTCTTGTAATACTCACTATCGCTGTTACTTTTATTCGTAATGCACGGATCGCCGGTTTGAATCGACTTATCAAGAATCGTTTTGATGGATTTAGGCAGCTTTGCTTTTTTGAACTGGTTCAGGGTATAGATATCATAGGTAAAGGAAAGTCCTAATTGATCGGAATAAAAATCCACGGCACAGTCCAATGTATAGACTAAGGGTGCTTTAAAATCCTTGCTGTTGGCAATTTCCTCTGATATCTCCAATTGAAATTCCTCGGATGTTAAATACGCAGCAAATTTCATTTTTGAACTGCTCATGCTGAATACTTCATAAACGGCTGCATCTTGTTTTTCAATTTCAATTTCGATATTAAAAAATTTAAAGTGTTTTAAACGGTAAAAAGCAATCGGTGCTAATAGGAAAAGCAATATCCAAACTAGGTAAAGAAATAACGTGTTAAAGATGATTTGATAAAATTCAGATGTTACGATCGGTTCGATGATTAACGATATCAATGTATGTTCAAAGCCTTGAGAAACAGGGGGGGCAGGTACAACGGTTTCCTCTGGCTTTTTCAAAGTTTGGATACCTAAATGAGCCATCGCAACTAGCGTATAAACAAAAATTAAAATTGTTCCAATCACATAAAATTTCGGCATGAATCCAATAATCCTGTCGAAAACAGAAATCCGTTTATCTTTCTGCTCCTCTATAGCCAATGTGGTTGCTCCTTTTAAGATTATTAATATCAGGAAAAGTCTACAGGGACTTAGAACTTCCTGGAGACTGCCTATTAAATTTATATGTTTGCTATTATGTTAAAATACGTAAAATTCGTTTAATCATTGACATATTCCAAATTACTTTCGACGTTTTCATTAAAATTAATAATATTTCGTCGTTAAAAATGCCCAACCTCTTCATTGAAAATGAAAGGATGAGCAAATGTTTAAGGTTTTATTTAGGACGGCCCTTTATCGCAAATTCTTCGACCTTCCTTAAAAACAACTCCATGGCTTTTGATGCTTCGAAGTCCAACTTTTTCACGATCGAAAAAGGTCTTATAATGGGCTCATTTTTCAAATGGAAGGTTTTCAATTCATTGGACTTCAATTCTTTTTGTACAGTCAATCGAGATAAAAGGGCAATGCCAAGCCCAGCCATCACCGCTTCTTTCACTCCTTGGATACTGGTGAAAATAAAGGTTTTCTTTATGTCTAACTCCAGACTGCTGAGAAGTTTATCGGAATATGTACGGGTTCCCGATCCTTGCTCCCTTAGTACCCATGTTTGGTTTTGGAGCAAGGTGCCCTCGATGAGATCCATCTGTGAAAGTGGATGATCAGGGGGGACGACAACTATCATCTCGTCATTCATGAATGGTCTGACATCTATATCTTTATAATCCGTTTCACCTTCAATCAAGCCGATATCAAGCTTATTCGAACGTATTCCTTGAATGACATCATTTGAATTCGAGATGATGATTTGTATGTCCACCATCGGATATTGAGCCGCAAATTCTGCCAATACTTTTGGAAGGTAATATTCTCCTATCGTGAAGCTTGCACCTATTTTCATCGTTCCGCTAACCACGTTATTAAATTCATTTATTTCTCTTTTTGCTGTCTCATAATGATTAAGCATTTGCTTTGCATGTCTATACAAAATTTTTCCCGGCTCTGTTATTTGAACTTGTTTGGGAGAACGATAAATTAATTTCGTTCCTAACTCATTTTCCAGATTCCTTATGTGAAGACTGACTCCTGGCTGCGACAGGTTCAGAATGTCCCCTGCTCTTGAAAAGTTTTTCTGTTCGATTACGGTTACGAATACTTTTAATGGATCCATGGTTACCTCCCTATTTACCTATGCGTTTCATTTTATCATAAGTAGAAGTAATCATTGAAATAGCAAAAATATATTTCACTTATTTTTAATTAAGCTTTAAAGTTAAGGCATCAACATAGATGGAGTGATCACACTGGAACAAACAAAGGTTATAACTAAAAAACTTGGATTTACAAAAGGAATAGCATTGACTTTGCTAATTGCCATTGCAGCAAAATACTTAGCAGAGCTTCCATTCCTTCATATAATGGGACAGTTAGTCATTGCGATACTGATTGGTGTTGTTTGGAAATCGCTAATTGGCGTCCCAGCCTACGCCGTTGCAGGGACAAATTATTCAAGTAAAGTCCTTTTGAGAGTGGGCATTATCTTATTGGGCATGCGCTTGAACCTAAAGGATATTTTTAATGCCGGTCCGAAAACATTTGCAGTTGGTGCCATTAGTCTTGCATTTGGTATATTAGTAGTTTATGGATTGACCCGCCTATTTAAAGTTGAGAAAAAACTTGGCATATTGACAGCTTGCGGAACGGGAATTTGCGGAGCTGCTGCCATCCTGGCAATTTCCTCGCAAATAAAAGCAAAGGAAAAAGATACAGCAATAGCTGTAGCGACGGTTGCTGTTTTAGGCACAACCTTCACTTTCGGATATACGATCCTATATCCATTATTGCAGTTATCCGATCAAGGATATGGTATTTTTTCGGGTGCGACACTCCATGAAATTGCTCATGTCATCGCTGCAGCAGCTCCAGGGGGAAATGAGGCAGTCGACTTGGCAGTGGTGGTCAAATTGACAAGGGTGGCACTGCTCATTCCCGTTGCCATTTTAATTGGGTTCATCATGAATTGGAAAGACCGATCAACAGTTACCGGAAAGAAATTTTCCTGGAATTCCATTCAGATACCGTGGTTCATTTTTGGATTTTTAATAATGAGTGCCATTTACTCTACTGGTGCAGTTCCTGAACCTTTAGCTGATAAACTTGTTATGCTTTCCTATATCCTCATGGCTATGGCCATGGCAGGACTAGGATTGAATATTGACCTTGTAACTTTTAAAAAATATGGAGGTAAACCTTTTTTAGCTGGACTGATCGGCTCTATCTTATTGACATGCCTCGGGTATGTATTGGTGCAGGCATTCCATTTAAATTAACTTTTCAAAAAAACAAGCATCCCTTAATCGGCATGCTTGTTTTTTTCTATTGGATGCGGAACATTGGCACCATAAAAAATTTCATCCATCTCCGTTTGAAGCCTTTCTATAATTTCTTGCCTTTCCTCTTTATTCAGCTTTTCCTCTGTATAACCGAATAAGTAATTATTAATATCAAATCTTTTCAGCTTACATTTTGTATGGAATATATTTTCCTGGTATACATTCACATCAATCATGTCATATAAACCCTTTACTTCATCAGGAATATAGTTTTGAATGGAATTAATATCATGGTCAATAAACAATTTCCGCCCATCTTTATCTCTCGTAAAGCCTCTCACTCGGTAATCGATCGTGATAATGTCGGTATCGAAGGAATGAATGAGATAATTAAGGGCTTTAAGAGGTGATATTTCTCCACAAGTAGAGACATCAATATCGGCCCTGAATGTGCTAATGCCTTCATTTGGGTGGTATTCAGGGTATGTATGTACGGTAATATGGCTTTTATCCAGTTGCATGACCACATTATCAGGTAAAGGTCCTGGTGATTCCTCATAAGTCCCCATAGGTACTTCGACGACAGGTCCTTCTGAAACAAGAATGGTTACACTGGCGCCTTGAGGGACATAATCCTGTTTGGCCGTATTTAAGACATGCGCCCCTATTAAATCCGCAACATTGTGCAAGATCTTCGAAAGCCGCTCTGCATTATATTGTTCATCGATATAATCCAGGTAGGCCTCCCTCTCTTCCCTGGTTTTTGTGTAACAAATATCATACATATTAAAGCTTAAAGATTTCGTAAGATTATTAAAGCCATGAAGTTCAATACGCTGCTCTGGTGTAAGTTTCATGATTGATTCCCCTTATATTTTTTTAGCACTATCCTTATAGTTACCCTTTTTCTGAAATAAAAAACTAAGCAGACAGGGCTCAACTTCCATCTTCTAAAAGGAAAAAGTTATTTTCTGGTATATAAACCTGATAAAAAGAGCCATTGCATCAGCATTGGCTCTGAGTCTGTAGACAACCGTTAAAATGATTTTGCCTATAGTTTCTTTATGGCTTACATTTTGAACGTTGATTTCCGTTCCAGGCACTCGCTTTCCGCTGGCGGTCCGGGAGCCTCCTCGGCTTGTGCCTGCTGGGTCTCCCCTAGACGCGCTTTTCCCGCAGGAGTCTCGCACACCCGCTCCAATCAACTTTGTTATAAAATATAGATAGAAAACATACCTGAGAGTTGAAGGCGTTGCTTCAAATCAGTTGTTTTGGAAACATCACTTGAGGAAAGATTCTATTAAACGAAGAAATCACACCTGCTTTCCCCCTATACACGTTCTCGCACAAAAGAAGGATTCTTTCGCATCAAAAATGACTTTGTTTACGATAAACACTTTAATTGTTAATGTTACCTTTGCCCCTTCGGACGAAATTTTTAATTACTCAACAATTAAAGAAGGTTATCGCGAGTATCGCCAAAACAAATTAGTGCAACATGCTCATCTTTATCACGATGTACAGAAAGCAAAGACCATCAAAAGGTAGTGACACGGCATCTGGCAAGCTTATTAGAAGAAGCAGATTATCTGCGGGAATCATCAAGATGTAAAACCTATATATGCGAAACGCAAAGTAACGAGCGTGTTTTCGCAGATGCAACAGAAAACCAAAGGGAATTTTAAAAGGGGTTCGGAATTTTTTTATTCCGAACCCCTTTTGCCTAGAAATTGAGAGCCGTTTCATCAGCATTGGCTCTTTTATTGTCTTGATTTTGTTCTATGCAGTATGAATTTTTTTCTTTTTTATCGGTGAAAGAATTCGTTCCAGCCATCCGAGTATAAGATCTGAGAGAATGGCCATCATTGCCGTCGGGATTGCTCCTGCAAGTATGATTGCCGTTCCATTTGAAGCATTCGTTCCCCTGACAATGATATCCCCCAGTCCGCCTGCCCCTACGAATGTACCGACAGCAGTTACTCCAATTGCAACGACAAGCGCTGTACGTAAGCCAGCCATGATGACAGACAGAGATAATGGCAGTTCGACCATTCTTAGTAACTGCAGCTTCGTCATCCCCATTGCCTTTCCAGATTCTAAATAAGCATGATCTATACTTGTAATACCGACATAAGTGTTCCTCAGGATCGGCAGTAAGGAATATAAAAACAATGATAAGATTACTGTATTTGTTCCTAACCCCATTACTAGCATCAAGAGTGCGAGCATAGCCAATGCTGGTGTGGTTTGTATGACATTCGTTATCGAAAATACCCAATTACTCAATTTCTTATGTTTAGCGATGAAAATGCCTATCGGGATGGCTACAATTGCTGCAAATAAAACCCCATATGCTGACATTAAAAAATGGCGATAAAATTCAGTAAGTACATACATCCAATTCTGTGAATAATAAGTTCCCAGCTGTTGCAAGGTTTCCATTAGTTTGCACCTCCCATTTATTCAAAATATTTATGTGCTTTAAGGAATTCTGAAGCTACGACCGATGGCTCCTTCAAGTTCCCATCAACTTCATAGTTCAGTTCCTGCATGGTTTCAGTAGTGATTTCGCCAATTAACTTATTAAGTTCATCTTCAATCTCAGGATATCGTTCCAATAATTCTTCGGTAACGACCGGTGAACAGTCATATGGTGGGAAATATTGTTTATCGTCTTCTAAAAGCTTCAAATCATTAACCTTAATCCGTCCGTCTGATGAGTATGCAAGAACAATATCCATCTGTCCATTTTTGACTGCATCGTATACCAGGCCAATCTGCATCGGATAAGTTTCCCCAAATTCCAATCCATATGTATCGACGAACCCTCTATAACCATCCCCTTTTCTTTTCAGCCAAGCACTATCTACACCTAACCTTAAATGATCTGCATCCTTTTCCAAATCAGATATTTTCTGATACCCTTTTTCCTCAGCCAATTCATTTGAAATCGTAAAGGCATACGTGTTATCGAACCCATAGGAATCAAAAAATTTGAACCCATATTGTTCTTTGAATTCCCTTTGAACAATTTCCATCGCCTTTACTGGATCCTTTTCGATTTCCTGTCCCAGGACACTCGTTAAATCCGTCCCTGTATATCGAGTTGCGGCAATGTCTATATCACCGGTCTCCATCGCTTTTTGCTGAACGAAATTGGAACCTAGATTTTTGATGATTTTCGTATCAAGTTCCGTATTCCTTTCAAGGAGTTGAGCAATCATGTTCGCAAGAATTTCGGATTCGGTCATGCTTTGGGCACCGATCTTGACAGTAGATTCAGAAGATGACCCTAAACCAGGTAAAGAACAACCGGTGATCATTAATGAACAAACTAAAAGGGCCATTAAAATTGTACGTCTCATTTTTTTATACATGGTAATCCTCCTCAAGCAACTTCCTTCATACCTTTCAATCCTTTTGGAACGACTTTTCGTTCAATGATCGAGAATACATAATCCACAAGGATAGCCATGATGATTACCGGAACTGCACCTGCGATGATATATTCTGTTTGGTATAAATTCAAACCGATAAAAATGTAATCTCCAAGTCCTCCGCCTCCAATAAAAGAAGCCAAGGTGGCCCACCCGATTAAATAGACGGAAGCCGTACGGATACCAGCCATAATGACTGAAAGTGCCAGCGGGAATTCTACCAGACGAATTCTCTCCCAGCTTGTCATTCCGATGCCGCGGCCGGATTCCAGCAGATTTTCATTCACGCCTTTAATGCCTGTGTATGTATTCCTGAGTATGGGTAAAACAGAGTAGAAAAATAACGCAATTATTGCGGGTGTTTTCCCAACGCCGAGGAAAGGAATGAAAAAGGCCAGGACTGCAAGGCTCGGCAGTGTCTGCATTATGTTTGCAATTCCGATTATTATCGAAGCGCTCCTTTTCATTCGGGTCAACATGATCCCTAATGGTACAGCAACTATTATTCCGAGGAAAACAGCGATCATGGATATATATAAGTGCTCCCATGCCTTATAAATCAATTCTTGCCAGTTCGTTTGTAAAAAATTGAGCAAAGCTTCCATCTGATTCACCTCCTAAAACATTTCTGCCATTTCTGCCATTTGATTTTCTTCCTCTCCCCAGATGCTGTCATATACGATGTCGACCAATGTTGCCCTAGTGACAATTCCGACCAAATGTTTATTCTGGTCAACCACCGGCACATATTTGAACCCTCGCTTTAAAATCTTTTGAACGGAATCACGGATTAAAGTATCCTGTTTCACTGAATAGATTTCAGTATTAATGACTTCGCTGATAAATTTAGCTTTTTTTCGATATTCACTGATCGTTTCAACATCTACGAACCCTTTCAAAACATTTTGCTCATCGACCACAAGTAAAGAATCGACTCTTTTCTCCCGCATTATCGTTATAGCATCGGTAAGGGATTTTTCTTCTGTAATGGATATTGGGTTTCGACTCATGATTTGTTCGACCAACTCAACATTCGGTCTTGTTTGGAGCAATCGATCTTTTCCGATGAATTCTTCCACGAACTCATTGGCCGGGTTTCTTAGAATTTCATCCGGTGTTCCCACTTGGACTATTTCACCAGCCTTTAAGATGACGATCCTGTCGGCTAGCTTAATGGCTTCATCCATATCATGGGTAACAAAAACGATTGTTTTATCAAGTGTGCGCTGCAGATTTTTAAATTCCTCCTGAAGGGCATCGCGGGTGATTGGATCTAGTGCACCAAAAGGTTCATCCATTAAAATGAGTGGAGGATTGGAAGCAAGTGCTCTGAGAACGCCTATCCTTTGTTGCTGCCCGCCGCTCAATTCGTAAGGATACCTTTCCAGGTATTCGGGTCCCATATCGACAAGCTTTAGTAATTCCATTGCGCGTTCCTTTTTCTTCTGTTCATCCCATTTAAGAAGTTTTGGAACGAGGGTGATATTTTCTAGAATCGTCATGTGAGGGAAAAGTCCGATTTGCTGGATAACGTACCCAATCTGTCTTCTTAGCTCGACTGGATCTTTATCCATGATATTTTCACCATTAATAAGTATTTTGCCTTCAGATGGTTCGATAAGGCGGTTAATCATTTTCATTGTCGTTGTTTTACCACATCCACTCGGACCAATGAAGCAAATGAACTCCCCTTTTTTAATATCCAAAGAAATATTCTTTACAGCTTTCTTTCCTCCCTTATAGATTTTCGATACATTTTCGATTTTTAACATAACAAGCACCTCCATCATTCGCATACAATTACAAATTTTACAAATATATTAATTTTTCATATGCACAGTCTCTTGTACCCATAAGATAAGCTGTATAAACCTTTTTATTTAAAAAACTAGTCATATGTAATTATATTGAAAAAATGCTATAAAAAACCACCTCATTTTAATTGAGGCAGTTGATTGATTTAAAGTATTAATAATGAATTAAAACCCGATATTTTTAGCAATCAGAATTTTTACTGTTTCATCTGTCCCTGTAAAGAATGCTGACAAAGGAATGTCCCGGTGACGCCGGGTAATTTTATCGTCTTCCATATATCCGTATCCATCATGTAACTGCATGCACTTTTCAGATATTCGCTTAGACATCTCTGTTATCCAATATTTAGCCATCGATACTTCAGTAATGATATTCTCCCCAGTCATATGTTTACAGATCAACTCATCAACAAACGTCCTTCCCAGGTGAATATCGGTCGCTATTTCAGCAATGGTAAACTGTGCATTTTTAAATTTACTTATTTTCTTATCAAATGCTTTTTGTCTTTTTATAAAATTCATCGTTAAGTGAAGCATGTCTTTCGCTGCGATTAAGGACCTGATCGCACATATTAGTCTTTCCTGCTGCAGTTTTTGCATGATATATGAAAGACCCTTCCCTTCCTCACCAAGGAGGTTGCCAACAGGTACTAAAGCATCATCGAAAAAAAGCTCGGCTGTGTCTGAACTTCCCTGTCCTGCATTACCAAGCTTTCTTCCTCGTGAAAACCCTGACGTATCTTTATCAATGAGCAGCAAACTGATTCCGTCCTGAGAAGGAACAGCATTAAGATCAGTTTTGCATGCTACTATCATGAAGTCAGCTTTAAAACCATTTGTGACAAACGTTTTAGCTCCATTGACTATATAATACCCGTCTTTCTTGATGGCTGTGGTTTGAATATCCGCTATTTCCGAACCCATTCCCGGCTCTGTGAATGCAAATGCGGAAATCATTTCTCCTGTAATGGACTTTGGTAAATACCTTTGTTTTTGATCTATTGTTCCGAATGAAGCTATATAAGGGGCTACAACATCCGAATGAATGGATATTCCCCCTAAGGCTGATCCAACCATTTCCAATTCTTCTGTCAGCACAACTGAATATCCAAAATCTGCTCCTAACCCACCGAATTCCATATCAAGCCACGGACATAAAAATCCATTATCTCCAATCTTTTTCCAAAACGAGCAAGGTATCTCCCCTTCATTTTTCCATTGATCATAAAAGGGGACAGCCTCCTTGGCGAGGAATTCACGAATTGATTGTTTAAATAATAAGTGCTCTTCCGTTAGGAAGGAACGGGAATCATCTTTATTGATTGCCATCGTGCTAACCATGGGTTAACCTCCATTCGCTAATGGTTTTGTTAAATACATCAATGTGAAAATAACCTATAATCACTCCCACGAAAATATGTTAAATACCCAGATGTAAACGATTACAATAACACATCATCAAACAGTAAAAATGTTCCACAATATTCATGTTCAACAAAAGTATTGAATTCCCTTTAACAAATCTATTTTTTACCATTTTAATTATGTATTACTTAACTGCTTTGAATATGGTTTTATCATATATTCTACCGAGGTTATTTTTGGAATACTGATTGGAATAAATTAACACGACTTCTTTTTTAAATCCCATATCCCATTTTTTCGACAAAATGTTCAATTAAATTATCTCAATATAGATGTTAGCAGAATAAGAAACAGTTATATAACAACGTTTATGGTATAATTAACAGGGAAACCGCTTACAGAAACTAATTGTTCGGAAAATTCATTCTTTTAGGAGTCGATGAAAGTTGACAGTTAAAGAACAAACCATCTTTAATCATATTGGAAATAAAATTATAACAGAAGATCGAGAAATTAACGTAATTGCTAGATTAGAAGAACCTCTAATTGTAGTTTTAGGAAATGTTTTAAGTGAGGATGAATGTGACGAACTTATTAGATTGTCAAAAGACAAAATGCACCGTTCCAAAATTGGAGTTACACACGAGGTAAATGAAATAAGAACAAGCAGTAGCATGTTTTTTCAAGAAAATGAATTTGACATCATAACCAAAATTGAAAAAAGAATATCAACCATCATGAATATCCCCATTGAACATGGAGATGGTATTCAAATTCTTAAATATACTCCTGGTCAAGAATATAAAGCTCATTTTGATTTTTTTACATCTACAAGTCTGGCAGCAAAAAATAATAGAATTAGCACAATCATCATGTATTTAAATGATGTGGAGCATGGAGGGGAAACTTTTTTTCCTAAATTGAATTTTTCAGTGTCACCTCGAAAAGGAATGGCTGTATATTTCGAATATTTCTATAACGATAAAAACCTAAACGAACTAACTTTACACAGTGGAGCGCCAGTTATCACTGGTGAAAAATGGGTTGCAACACAATGGATGAGGAGACAAAAAAAATAGTCTGCAGCTTGATAATGTAAACGCTGGACTATAAATGCTTCAATTTTAGGTGCCAAATGAACTGAGGCACCTATTTGTTCATTTGGAATCTGTTTTTTTAAAATGGCCAAACGAATGGAATCAAAATATTAATGTTCCCTTGAACTTCATAGCGCTCTGGATCCTAAACAATCGATTCGTTTCAAAACATGCTTTTTCCCTGGAATTCTCGTTAAGTTTGATTTGATCATACTTTGTATTATTTAAACACTCTCATTTACCTTTGTTGCTCTTTCTAAAATTATCGTAATCAGTCTTAATGTAATGAAATACCTTCGCGTTGCCATTATGGTCAGGATGAGTTATTTTTAATAACCCTTTATATTCTGCTAACACTTCTTTATTGCTCGCCATTTTAGAAAGCCCTAATTTTTTACTATAATCATTTGATTGAGCAGTGGAGTCAATATTGTAATTATTTCTGATGTTTTCTTTTAATTTTATCAATTCATTACGTAATTCAATATTTTCTTTTAATAAATCCTTTGTTTCATTTTGTAATTCACTTTTCTCATTCTTTAGTATGGCAACTTCCTTTTTGAACATATCCCTTTGCTGAATCAATATTCTTTTTGCAGTTTCATGAAGTTCTTCGATTCCTTCTATATGCTTATCTTGAGTTTGTATTTTCAATTTTAATCGGTGTATGATTTCGTCCTTATTTTGATCTATAAAATCATTTATAGCCAGCTTTGAAGCAGTTTCATCGCTTATGTATCCAGTGTTCCTCTTTCCGTTTCCCGCCTTTTTAATTTTACCTTCACGAAGCCAGCGCCTAACAGTTTGTAAGCTATTACTTTCTGTTATTCCTGCATCTTTTAACATTTCAAATGCTTGATCTGTGTCATCCATTATGTATCCAGTTTTTCTAATCCCGTTTCCTCCCTCATATTTAATCTTACCTTCACGAAGCCAGCGTCTAACAGTTTGTATACTGCTGCTTTCTGTTACTCCTGCATCCTTTAACAGGTCGAAAGCTTGATCTGTGTTCACGTTGTTCCCCCTTCCCCCTTATTACGCAATGTAATATTACTTCGATTGATATTAGCCTATTAAAAGGAATATATTTTACAAACAATGCGGCTAATTTGTATGCCAATGTTTTAAATGATAGCATAGCCATTTTCTAAACAAAGAACAAACAGATGAAGAATATATGACGAATATCACAGAGAGATAACGATAAGGTATCAAAGTTAAAAGTGGACCAGCACGGAGCACGGAAAATTGTAGATAAGGACAAATGACAGCGAGAGCCCGTATGGCAGTGAAGAAAGCACGTGAATTGACCCGGAGGAAAAGTGTTTTATTTTGGAATCTTTCTGAAGGCCTATATAATACATAAACGTGGTCTTACCTGACATGATATCCTACCGCCGGAATGAACTTAGACAGCATGGGAAAAGCGATAGGTATCATACCTATAATTCCATAAGCAGTAATGTTAAGGATACACACCAATATTAAAAATCCCAATCCCTCAGTGATATTTAATTGAGAAATTGGGTTTTTTATTAAAGCTGTTTTCGCATACTTTGTTGCTATTTACTAAGTAGTGCGGTGTGGTTGATTTCCCCTCCAGATGCTCGCTTCCCGCGGGGCGGGCGGTGAGCCTCCTCGGCGTAAACGCCTGTGGGGTCTCACCTGTCCCGCTGCTCCCGCAGGAGTCTCGCACTTCCGCTCCAATCAACCTTAAATAGTTTCGTTTTAAAAACAACAATCTTTACGAAAAGAGCCTTTAATAACAGTTGTAACTAATATTCACCAAAGCAGCTGCTATTATTTTACTAGAGATTATTGTTGACCCTCTGTATACACTTGAAAGGTTACACCGAATTTGTCTGTTACAATTCCATATGCAGGGCTGAAAAAAGCTTCCTGCAGCGGCATTTTCACTTCTCCGCCTTGAGACAAAGTTTCAAAGATTCTTTTTGATTTTTCAATATCGTTTATTGAAATACAGATCGTGACTTGATCTCCAGATTGACTGGGTTGACCTGGAAACGTATCGGAAAACATGAGGTCCGTTTCCCCAACCCTTAACATTGCGTGTGCCACAAGATTTTTTGCTTCTTCTGGCAGAGGAAATTCCGGATTTTCTGGCATTTCTCCAAAAGATTGATTAAAAAGGACTTTTGCATCCAATGCTTGTTCGTAAAATTGGATCGCTTCCTTCGCATTTCCGTTCATCATTAAATATGGAGATAATCGCATGGTCATAATTAAATTGCTCCTTTTGCTATAAATTTTTATAAAGCGTAACTCAAATTCAAAGTTTCCTTTTGAACTGGTCAGTGGAATCAACCACTATACCATTATTACCCATGATTGTATTTTATAATAAAGAACATGTGTTCGTCAACAAAAATTCACTGGAAACTATCAATTATTTTGTTTGTTAACGAATGAATAGATGATTGTTTCAACCTTGCAGTATTGTCATCTCGCAAAGTATGTCACGATAACGTAGTCATGGGAAGCTTCTGTTGATTAACAAAATCTGATTTGATTTATTACTGTTTTTCAAATCATGAAGATTTTCAAACTAGAACAAGGTTAAATGAAAAAGGCATGCCCCCAGTAGATTACCGGTTTCATGCCTTCATGACTGCCTAATAAAGAAAATGTTCAATTTTTCAAAGTCGCTGTTATAACGTTCATTCTTATTAACTTGCTTTTATTTCTGAATCTTGTTCTTTTTTAAGGGCAGGTAACTTAGAATCTATCGATAGGAATCGACTTCCATTTAAAACTAGATGAAGTGCAATAATCATAAGAACGAGATCCAGTTCGTACCCTGAAGCTTCTCCACTCCCCATAAAACCTGCAGGGAATTTCACATAAACAATTGCACCAGCCATGATGAATACAAGGAGGGCAGATATTATTCTTGTTCCAAGACCTAAAATTAAAGCAATTCCTCCAAACAATTCAATAACACCGACTACATAGGCCATAAATCCCGGAATGCCTATACTTTGAAACCATCCAGAAGTGTTCTCCAATCCACCTTGGAATTTTGACAATCCATGTAACAAAAATGAAATTCCCAACATAACTCTTAATAAAAAGGTACCGATCTCTTGTTTATTCATGTCACATCTCCTTTATTTATTTTACACTACAAAGTGTAGTGTAATGTGGTAAAAAAATCAAGTGAAAGTCATCAGACAATCACTATAGTCATTCCCAAAAGTATAAGCAAAACATAAATAGAAACAAAAATCGTAGCAGTTTCAGCCCTCAAAGGAATTTTTTTATGGGGATCGATTAATTGCTGAAGTCTATAGTTAACTGATTCATTGGAGAAGTGGACAAGGACGGGCGAGGATTTATCAGTGTAACCATGTTTAATTAACTTCAACAAAGCAGAACTTATGCCTAATTCAGTCCCCATTTTATTTACCGCATTTTCGTCGGCTGATAATTCACTTATTATTTTGTAATTTTTATGACACCATTTTGTCAGTGGGACAAACCATAAAGCATCCGATATCAACTGTAAAATAAAGATTACCAGCGGATGATATTTTTTTTGGTGAAAGGCTTCATGCTCTACTACCGCTTCTAGTTCATCCAAATCCAATAATTTAATTAAACCCGAACTGAACACAATGAATGGCCGCCAAAAACCAAGCGTAAACGCAAGAGGCTGATCAGCATTCACGACTAAGATATCATCGTTGACCCGGTTGAATGTTTCATTTATAAACCTTGTCTTTTCAACATTTTTGGAAAGAAAAAGCTTTTGTTTAAACCTTCTGGATAAGAAATATTGCTCTGCAATTTTGAATAGGGTGCTCAATATGCTATATGATATTATTAAACTAAGCAGGGTGACGACTACAAAATAGTATACTGAATCTTCCTTGAATAGACTAAAGCAAAATTTAAAAAAGTTGGCTTTAATATTCACACCAAAAAAGATGTGTACCAAAAACGCTCCCATTTGGCACCATACTACACAGGCAATTAAAAGACTCAGGCTTATCACAAAATAAGACTTCCTCTTCCACATTATAATTTATCCTTTTTTAACGATTGGATTTTTTGTTCCAATTTTTCAATTAAACCTTGGTCAGCGTCTTTCATGGCATCCAGCATATGGCTTATGACCGCTCCACCAAATTCATCGAGCAAATTCTCAGTCAGTTTCTTTGACTGCTCTTCTAAAAACTCCGCTTTTGATTGTACCGGGCGAAATAATGAGAGCCTTCCTTCAGACCTCTTTTCAAGAATGCCTTTTTCGACTAAACGATTCATTACGGTCATTACTGTGTTGAAATTGATAGGTTTGTCAAGTTCCAATGATTGCTGAACCGCTTTGATGCTCTGTTCATCTTTATCCCATAAATATTCCATGATATTAGCTTCCAATGGACCAAAGAAACGATTCAGTCCAACTTCATCATATTTAAAATTTTTAATATTCATCCTTTACCACCTCCCACTACAAATTGTAGTGGATATCACTGTTACAATCAAGTTTCATCTGGAAGATTAGTATCAAGGATTTCTCTAGATTGACTTTAATTGATATTAAAAAATCTTTTGGCCTTGCTTTTTCTTCTGGTTAACTGCCTCTATTACACTTCACTACCTTTTTTCAGTAGCAAAAGGTCATCCGTTCTTTTTCCTTTTAAGCGTATTAGATTAAAAAACGAGCCTTTTGCAGGCTCGTTTCACTAATTAACCCTTTGTGCAAGTTTCTCTATTTCATCAGAATTATAAAAATGATATCCTTTTGCCGTCGTTTGGGCAGCAGCGTACATTGCAGCAGCTACTTTGTTTGCTTCTATTGCACGATATGGGCGTAAAGGGCCTACAAAGACAAATTTAGCAAAATTGCTTAACAGCCCAGAAATCTTTTCACCTGCCCTGAATTCCTCGCGTTCTCCAAGAAGTAAGGAAGGGCGGAATATATGTACAGTATTCAATTCCAGGTGTTGTAGTGTTCCTTCCACATCTCCCTTAACACGACTGTAAAAAAACTTTGATTTGGAATTGGCGCCCATGGCCGTTATGACGAGTAATTTTTCAACATTGGATGTCTTCGCCATTTTAGCTGCTTCGATTATATAGTCATAATCAACTTTACGAAAAGCTTCCTTCGATTTAGCCTTTTTGATCGTTGTACCCAAACAAATGAAAACATCGGTGACATTGAACAAATAGGCATACTGGGACAAATTATCGAAATCCACAACATGTCCTGTGCACTTGGGCTCCGCGAATTTCATTTCCCTTCTTGTCAGCAAATGAATTTCACTATATTTATTGCTGTTGCTCATTTCTTTAACCAACTGGGTGCCGACCACACCTGTAGCGCCTAAAATCAATGCCGTCTTATTAGTCATGATATCCCACTTTCCTTCATTAGCTGCTGAATAATATAGGACTAGGATAAATGATTCACTTGATTGAAATCATCAATTATCCAAGAATCGACTTCAAATCTAATCGTACTCAAACATGCATTGAACAAGCGCATTTCATTTGATACGATTGACTCGTTTGACATCAAGCGTAAAATAAAATGAATGACTGCACCATGTCCAACAAGGATAACTTTCTTCTCAGGATACTCCTTCTGAATTTCCTGAAGTCCATTCATCAGCCTGCTTCGTAAAGATTCCTGAGTTTCCTGACCAGGATATTCTTTATCAATGAATGCTGACGCCCTTTCAGCTGCTGTCATTCCTTCAGCGACGCCAAAGTTCTTTTCAATGAATTCCATTTTTTCAATGACCGGGACTTCAATATAATGCGAAATGATATCTGCCGTTTCCCTTGCCCTTTTTAGGGGGCTCGAGATAATCACATCCCAAGTAGCCTCTTTTGATAAAAATTCACCACATTGCCGTGCCTGTATCCTTCCTAGTTCATTTAAAGGAATATCAGTCTGCCCCTGCAGTTTCCCTAGTGCACCCAATCTGTTTGACCATGCCGCACTAAACAGATAGTAGTAATTGTCCTCAAACCCTTCTATGTAGATTGTTATTTTTTCACTTCTTCAATGATGGAGTGTCCTTCAGTCTGTTCTAGATCTGACCATTTCCATTTTTCATGCAAGCGTATCCTACCATCTGGCAATAGTTCAGGAGTGGAAAGACAGCTGCCTCCTCTAATTTCACCTTTTTCATTGATATGATTATACCTGAATTCTAAGGAACCATCCATATTGACAAGCCCTATTAAAGTTCCTTTAACAATCTCTCCACCATGATAACTTGCTGAAAGAATTGAGCCTTCTTGTGAATAGTGGAAGGAAGTATTTCCTGATACTTCTCCATTTTCAGAATTGACTAAAGCTTTGAAAATCCTACCATCATAATTAAACATCATCATTCCCCCATATGAATTAATAAGGATAATGATACCAAATTTATCAAAAAATGAATATTCAAAAATCTTTCGGGGTTTTAGTTTTGTGTCAATGGAAATGACAAAAAATACATAATATTCCCCATTGAATTCCCCTATTATGTTGTGGTTAGATTATGGAAGATGTTACTTATGGAATGAACAATTCCTTAGTTGAAACGTCTAATCAAACTGGAAGATGTTGGTGAGGTGCTCAATTGAAAGAAATACTTCTGATTCTACTATTACAACTTATTTATGTTCCGATTTATACGTTGCGAACCATTTTCTTAGTAAAAAATATTACCATACTTGCCTCGATACTGGGTATCGCAGAAATGTTAATATACGTTTTTGGATTATCCCTAGTATTTGGCGGTGACCAAAGCATACTCGCCATGGTTGTATATGCAGTCGGTTTTGGAATCGGAATAATTTTTGGTACGAAAATTGAGCAAAAACTTGCCATCGGTTTTATTAATGTAACCGTAAATACTCAAACCAAAAATGAACAGTTGGTAGATACATTGAGGAACAACGGATTTGGTGTGACTCTTTATACGGGCGAGGGCCGGGATAGCAACCGTTATCGGATGGAAATTTTGACAAAACGCAATCGGGAACAAGAATTGATAGCAACCGTTGAAAAGTACGAACCTAAGGCTTTCATCATTTCATATGAACCACGTTATTTTAAAGGTGGTTTTTTATTGGACCGGTTGAAAAATAAAGCAAGCTGAATGTAATGCAAAAGCCCATCTTTTTAAGATGGGCTTTTGCATTATTTCGTTTTTGATTTTCTAATCTTCACTGCCCTCGTTACCGGCTGTTTTTTGATCCACTTTAAGTATTTTTTTAATGCTTCATCATCTTTTAACAAAAGCACGGTATATAGTCGGATGGCCAGCTCTCGGTTTGAATACAGTGCGTGAATCTGTTTGTGACAAGATTTACAGAGATAGGCAATGGGTAAATGGCTGCCACCTAATTCTCTAGGTGTTAAATGATGGATGGTCAGTTCTATCTCACCCCTGTCACAAAGCTCACAAGTACCTTTCATCTCATTAATCGACCGTTAAGGCTTAACGGATTTTCCTTCTTCAACAATATGAAACATCAAATGGGCAAGATGATGGATTGGTCCATACTCTTCATTGGCATCATCTTCTTCATCTTCCACTTCCACTTCATCCATGCCTTGTAAATAAAGTGCCATGAACTCATAAAAATCATTTTTAGTAAAAGAGTAACAATCACTTGGATCCTGATTATCTTCTTCATACTGTAAAACTAGATGAGATAAATCACCCTCATCATCTTCAGCATCAAAAAATACAAAATATCCGATATTTGTATCCAGTTCAAATAGTCTGCGAAAACCGCGTGATGTTGCTTTTTCAAACTCAGCCGCCGTCAATTTTTGCACTTGCATGCTGTCTACATTATCTTCTTGATGAAAGCCCACGATAAATGTGTTCATAATCAAACCTCCTGTTGAATATGGATAACCATTAGTATCCCCATTTAACCGAATTTATTCCATTTAGAGGTTTGTTTCCAAGACGACCGGGCAATGATCGCTGCCCATGACATCACAGTGAATATTAGCCTTTTTTAAATATTCCGCCAGACGTTTTGAAACAATGAAATAATCGATTCTCCATCCTATATTCCGCTCCCTAACTTTTGCCATATATGACCACCAAGAGTAAGCACCTTCCTGGTCTGGATAAAAATGGCGAAATGTATCGATAAACCCTGCATCAAGTAATTCAGTCATCTTTCCACGCTCTTCATTAGTGAAACCGGAATTCCCAATATTGGATTTTGGGTTTTTCAAGTCGATTTCCTGATGTGCAACATTGAGGTCCCCACAAAAGATAACCGGCTTCACCAAGTCCAGTTCACTAAGATAATCTATCATCCCATCTTCCCATTCAAGACGATAATCAAGCCTTGATAAATCCCTTTTTGCATTGGGGGTATAAACGTTCACCATATAGAATTTTTCGAATTCCAGTGTTATGATCCTGCCCTCCGGCTCCTCGTCCAGCTCCCCTACACCATATTTCACTGAAAGCGGTTTTTCCTTCGTGAAAATGGCTGTACCTGAATATCCTTTTTTCAGTGCATAATTCCAATATTGATGGTACCCTTCCAATTCAAGTGTAATCTGCCCTTCTTGAAGCTTAGTTTCTTGAAGGCAAAAAATATCTGCATCCACATCTTTAAAGTAATCTAAAAATCCTTTTTTAACACAAGCTCTAATTCCATTCACATTCCAGGAAACCAATTTCATATTCTCTTAAATTCTCCTTATGGCCAATTAATTTCTTTACATTTCAACTATACTATTTATCTGCTGTTTTTCCCATTAGAGTACATTTGAAAACAATCTGGCAAATGATTCTTTTGAACGTTCCAGCAAACCCCGATTGTTATATCTAATAGGATCTAGTTTGTCACTATCCATCATATCCTCTTTGTAGTGAGTGATGAGATCTTCGATGGAACGGCTGCCCATTAGAAAGACATTCACTTCAAAATTCAGGTGAAAGCTCCTCATATCCATGTTTGCCGTCCCTATGGAAGCCATATCACCATCTACGATAATAAGTTTCTGATGTAGAAAACCTTTTTTATACGTGTATACCTCTACACCGAATTGAAGCAGCTCCCCGAAATAGGAGCGACTGCCGTATTGGGTTAAAAACCCATCATTTACTGCCGGAACCATAAGCCTAACTTGTATCCCCTTAATTGCGGCATGTTTAATTGCTGCTTTAATCGCTTGATTTGGTACGAAGTATGGACTTGCAATCCAGATTGATTTTGTGGCGCTTGTAATAAGTGAATAGTAAAAATCACTCATGATTCCCTGTTGTGTATCAGGTCCGCTTGCCACCACCTGGACAGCTCCATCCCCTTGTTCCACTATATTGTTGAATTCTGGACGCTCTTCTAATACATCTTCCCCACTGACATATTCCCAATCCAAAAGGAAAACAGTATGAAGCATATATACCGCTTCACCTTTAAGGACCATATGTGTATCTCTCCAAAATCCGATCGTTTTATTTCGCCCTAAGTATTCCTCTCCTACGTTTAAACCTCCTACAAAGCCAACTTCCCCATCAATGATGATTATTTTCCGGTGATTCCTAAAATTAAACTTTTGATTAAAAAAACCATGTTTCAATGGTGAAAATGGATAAGCCTTTATCCCTGCATTTTTCATCCGTTTAACTTCATTATTTGAAAGGCTTAAACTACCGGCAGCATCAAAAATGAATAAAACTTCAACACCATTTTTCGCTTTTTCAATAAGGATATCTATAATTTCAGTACCAAGCCTGTCGGAACGAAAAATATAATATTCTATATGAATGAACTTTTCAGCTTTTTTTAACTGTTTAATGATTTCGGTAAACGTTTCGTTACCATTTTTCAACACTTCCGTTTGCGATGATGTACTAATGGTGGTCTCAGATGCATTTTTGGCAAAAGCTGCGAATGATTGCTGATGATCATTCAAGAACGATAAATCTGGAGATGATACATGTGTAACAAGACTCTTCCATTCTTCGCGATCTTTTTTCCTTTTACTTTGAAATAAATACCCCTTTAAATAGAGCTGACCTGAGAATAGATAAAACACATATCCAAATACCGGAAAAAACAAAAGCACATACATCCATAAAAGTGTCTCGTGGGCAAATCTATTTTCGAGCATGAGTGAAAATAGGGTAATAAACATGACCAAAATATATAATCCAATAAAAAATAGCTTCACGTCGAAGCTAACATGAGTGAACAGGATCATATAAACTGAAGCAATTAAAATAAATAAAAATACAATTTCCATCCTTCTTCTTTTCATCTTTTCATTCTCCTACACAGCAATATTTTATATATAAATTACATATACCCATATTTGATGGTAAAAGAAACAAAACACTTACGAAAACAATGTTCGCAAGTGCTTTGTGTATTACCTATCCAATTATCACTTCATGACAGGAATCAAACTTTCATACAGCTCCATATACTTTAATGAGGATGATTTCCAACTGAAGTCTAACTTCATTGCATTTTCGGCCATTTTCCTCCATCTTTTCGGCTGGAATTTGTACAGACCAACAGATTGCTCAATTGTATGGAGCATATCGTGTGCATTATAATTCGTAAAACTGAAGCCATTGCCTTCACCAGTAAATTGGTTATACGGGATGACCGTATCACGAAGTCCGCCAGTTTCCCTCACTAAAGGCAGTGTACCATAACGCAGTGCCAAGAGTTGGCCGATACCACATGGTTCGAATTGTGACGGCATCAGGAATAAATCAGAACCTGCATAAATCCTTCTTGCCAACCCCTCATCAAAATATGTATGGACTGAAACCTGATTTGGATATTGGTCAGCTAAATGACGAAATGCTGATTCATATTGCTCTTCACCCGTACCTAAAAGAATGAATTGAACTCCTTGGTTCATCATTTCATGAAAAACATGAAGAATAAGATCTATTCCTTTTTGATCAACAAGCCTCGTTACCATTGATAAAACCGGTACGTCATCATTGACAGGAAGACCCAGCGATTCCTGTAGCTGACGTTTATTCTCCATCTTACCCTCATAAGAATCGAATGGAACAGCAAGATGTTCATCTGCTGCAGGATTATATTCCTCATAATCGATTCCGTTGATAATTCCTTTAAGCTCACCTTTTCTCTTACGTAAAAATCCATCCAGATTTTCCCCGAAATAAGGAATCTGAATTTCTTCCGCATAACTTGGGCTTACAGTTGTGACTATGTTAGAAAAAGCTAGGCCGGCTTTCAAATAACTTACATTCCCATGAAATTCAAGACCATCGATATTAAAATATAACTCACTCAAATCGAGTAATTCAGCTAATACAGCTTTAGGATAAACTCCTTGATAGCGTAAATTATGTATCGTAAATATCGTTTTAATATCCTGATAGAACGGATGGTTATGATAATGGGCTTTCATCAAAACGCTGACAAGGCCCGTTTGCCAATCATGACAGTGTATAACATCCGGTTTTTCTTCTAAATAGGGTAAAGCCTCTAAAATTGCACGGGAAAAGAAGGCGAACCTTTCGCCATCATCGAAGAAACCATAACTACCATGCCTTTTGAAATAATATTCATTATCCAGAAAATAATATGTAATTCCGTTAGCAACAAGTTTTTCGATGCCGCAAAATTGCTGGCGCCAACCAACAGGAACTTCAATACTCGTCATATGTTCCAATTCCTGTTTGAATCGGTTAGGAAGATCCCCGTATTTAGGAAGGATGACACTTACATGGACTCCCTGTTTTTTCAGCGCTTTCGGGAGCGCGCCTATAACGTCTCCGAGCCCTCCCGTTTTTATAAAAGGGGCGCATTCTGAAGCAGCAAATACAATATTCATTGCCGCACCTCCTCTATTAAATTACTTCCGCTTTTTTTATTACAGTAGGCTGTTTTAAACCAATAACTGATTTTTCACTAGTAATTCTCACTTCTTTATCAGTTATGATATTTTCAACGATGGCTCCTTCTTCAATCACGCCTTTTTGCATGATGATGCTGTTTCTTATTATCGCTCCCTTTTTCACCTTTACCCCACGGAAGAGTATACTGTTTTCCACAGTCCCTTCAATATCACAACCGTTGGCTATCAATGAATTGGTAACCTTCGAAGAACTTGAATATTTGGTCGGTGCCTCATGTTTGATTTTCGTATAAACATCCCAAGTATCCCCGAAGAAAGAACGGATTACCGAAGGGTTCAGGAAATTCATATTACTGGAATGAAAGCTTTCAATGGAATGAATGAATGGCATATCTCCAGTAAAATTGTAGCCTTTAACGGTAAAACGATGAAGATTGGCTTTCACGGCGTCTTTCAAAAAGTCATATTCCCCACTCGCAACACAGCTTTTGATCAAATTCACCAATAGCGTTTTACTTATGATGAAAGTTTCCAGACAAACATGGTCACCAGGTCTAGGGATCGTATAAAAGCTAATGTCAGTAATGTCTTCATCCGAATCTACCGAGCAGGTGTGATAGATTGGTTTTTCAATCAATTCCCCTACATAATCCTTATATACGACCGTGATATCCGCTTTATGTTTTTTGTGATAATCAAGCACTTCATTAAAATCCAATTTGCATACATGGCTGCCAGGGGAAATGATGACAGTATCTGCCTCTGCACGTTCGAAAAAGCTGAGGTGATCATAAAATTGCTTCATATCGCCTGTTACCGTTTCATCCGGGTGGATAGGGGGCAAGATGTATAAGCCTCCTGAACGCCGATCCAAGTTCCATTCTTTACCTGAGCCAAGATGATCCATAACTGAAAGATACTTTTCTTTTGGAAAAACGGCTACTTTTGATACATCTGCATTAATGAGATTCGACATCGTAAAGTCAATCAAACGGTAGCGTCCACCAAATGGCACGGATGCTACATTACGGTGAGCAGTCAGATCTTTTAAATGTTGTCTTTCATTGATTAAGTTAATAATACCCAACACATTTTCCATAGCATCTTCCCCTTTTTCTAGTTAAGAGTGATCTTTTTTTTGTTTGGATTGATAATGGTCTGATTTTCACCAATTAAGGTTATATCGGATGTAACCGCTGAATTGCCAACTATGGCACCATCTTCAAGTACACAATTGCTGGCTATGATGCTTCTTTCTATATGAACGTTTTCACCAATCGTAACATTAGGCATGATGACTGAATCTTTTATGGTTGACCCGTAGCCTACCTGTACATTATAGGATAAAACCGAATGTTCAATGTTCCCATGAATCATGCACCCTTCATTGATAAGCGACTGACTGACCTTGGCATCCGGTGATATATATTGCGGCGGGTGATTTGCATTGCGGGCAAAAATTTTCCATTGCTGATCATCCAACTGGAAATTTGGCGTATCCTCCAATAAGTCCATATGGGCCTGCCAAAGGCTTTCGACCGTTCCAACATCTTTCCAATAATCATTAAAACGATAGGCAAATAGCTTTTTTCGGTCTTCAAGCATCTTTGGAATGATGTTGCTGCCGAAATCATTGGATGAATTTTCATCTTTTTCATCATTTATTAAATACCTTCTTAAGGTTTTCCAATTGAAAAGGTAAACTCCCATGGAAGCAAGATTACTCTTTGGATACTTTGGTTTTTCATCGAATTGAGTGACTTTATCATCATCATTGGTATTCATGATTCCGAAACGACTTGCTTCCTGCCATGGCACTTGAATGACAGCTATGGTAGCCTCGGCATTTTTTTCGATGTGATAATCCAGCATCTTACTGTAATCCATCTTGTAAATATGGTCACCAGAGAGAATCAATACATGTTCCGGATCATAGTTATCAATGTATTGGATATTTTGATAAACAGCATTTGCCGTCCCTTTATACCATTCACCGCCTTCTTTACCTTGATAAGGAGGAAGTACGGAAACTCCGCCAACATCAAGATCAAGGTCCCAAGCTTTGCCATTACCAACATAATCATTTAGAATCAATGGCTGGTATTGGGTCAGTACCCCAACCGTATCAATACCAGAATGAGTGCAGTTACTTAATGGAAAATCGATGATTCTATATTTACCGCCAAAGGGAACAGCTGGTTTTGCCAAACCGATTGTCAATTCACCTAACCTTGAACCCTGGCCTCCTGCCAATAACATTGCTATCCATTTTTTTGCTCCCATTATTCGTTCACTCTCCCCCGCCTTTTTTTTGTTTGCTTCATAAAAATAGAAATGCCTAATGGAGGTACAGTTATTTCCATGCTGTATGGTTGATTATGGTATGGTTCCTTTTTGACATTAATGGGTTCTTCATTGATCTGACCCGATCCACCGAAAGCTGCTGAATCACTGCTGAAAACCTCTATATATTTGCCTTGGGATGGTACACCTATTTGATATTGAGCATGAGCCTGCGCAGAAAAATTACAGACAACGATGCAATAGTCGCCTTTCCGTTTACCTTTTCTTATAAAGGTAATGACACTCTGATTACTATTGTTCGGATCTATCCATTCAAAACCTTCCGGGTCATGATCCAATCTCCATAAAGAGGAAGTTTGCCTATAAAAATCCTGGAGAGTACGGAAGTAATAGGCCAGCGTGTCGTGTGATTCATATTCCAAAAGCAGCCAATCCAATTGTTCCTCATCTTTCCATTCTATGAATTGGCCAAATTCACTGCCCATAAATAGAAGCTTCTTTCCAGGATGCGTCATGAAATACCCAAAGAGCAACCGTAAATTTGCAAACTTCTGCCAGTAGTCACCTGGCATCTTATTCAATAATGACTTCTTGCCATGAACCACTTCATCATGTGAAAAGGGCAAGACGAAATTTTCTGAAAAAGCATAGAAAAATGAAAATGTTAAGAGGTTATGATGATATGGCCTTTCATGTGTTTCAAGTTTCATATAACGAAGGATATCGTTAGTCCATCCCATATTCCATTTATAATTAAAGCCCAGTCCGCCTATATCGGTAGGAGAAGTAATGAGCGGCCGGTCTGTTGCTTCTTCAGCCATCATTAATGAATTGGGATATTTTTTGAAAACCACTTCGTTAAGTTTTTGCAAAAACTGTATGGCTTCAAGGTTTTCCTCACCGCCAAACTGGTTTTTCAGCTTGACCGGCAACGGATTATCATGATTAAGATAAACCATGGACGATACCGCATCGACACGGATCCCATCTATATGGTATACATCCATCCAAAACATAACATTTGAAATAAGGAAACTGATTACTTCCGGTTTGGTAAAATCAAAATTGTATGTCCCCCATAACGGGCGATCTGCTCTAGTGTGTTCAATTGGTTCATAGAGAGGCGTACCATCGAAACGGGAAAGTCCATGTGCGTCTTTACAAAAATGGGCGGGAACCCAGTCAAGGATCACACCTATGCCCTTTTGGTGGCAAAGGTTAATTAAATATTTAAAATCTTCAGGTGAACCGTACCGACTGGTTACCGAATAATAGCCCGTGACCTGATATCCCCACGATTTATCAAATGGGTGTTCCATTATGGCCATGATTTCAATATGTGTAAAACTATTATCAATCACATAATCAACTAATCTATCAGCCAATTCACGGTACGTATAAAATTCGCCATCTTCTTTCTGTTTCCATGTTCCTGGGTGCACTTCATAAATGGACATGGGTTTATGATAAATGTTTTCCTTTTTCCTATCGGCTATCCACTTCGAATCTTGCCATTCAAAATTATCCAGCTTTTTAATGACCGAGGCTGTATTTGGTCTGACTTCCGAATAAAAGGCATATGGATCGGCTTTTAGGATACGTTTATTTCCAGGTGTATGTATTTCATATTTATAGAGTTCCCCTTCTTGTAGCCCTGGTACGAACAACACCCAGATACCTGAACGCTCGATCCGTTTCATCGCATGATCTTTTCCGTCCCAATTATTAAAATTACCGACTACTGAAACTTGCTTCGCATGGGGGGCCCAAACGGCAAACCTTACTCCTTCATTACCTAATGATGTCACAATGTGTGCCCCAAGCATCTTATAGCTTTCATAAAGGGTGCCTTCATGAAACAAATATAAATCGAAATCGCTTGGATAATTCTCTTGCAGCTGGTCCATAATTGTACTCAATAAAACCCCTCCATCAGTATTAACTCGATAGTATTTTACCCATCCTTCCCCAGTTATTATATATATTCGGTAAAAATGGTATTAATCCTTCAAATGGAGGTGAAGTTATTGTAATAAATGCCCGTTTTTTTGATAAATAAAACATTTTTTTGCGAAAAATAGTCATTTATTGTAAAAATATTATTATACCAATAAAAACTCTTCCCATTTTTCAGGAAGAGCTTTAAGGTATCAAGTATGAATGCTTCATGTTATTTGTTCAGTTCGAATACTGTGAGTCTTCGTCAAGAATAAATAGGATAATGAGACTGACCATGCCAAAGGAGTATTCCTGTTTGGTACATTACTGCCTCCTATATATAACTCGGGAACTTCCCAATTTTCCGGAATGATCATTTTCGTTTTATCTATATACTCCTTAACTTTGTTCATCATGCCAAGTTCAAGGTAGCATAAGCCCAGCCATGGAAGCCCGAAACACCATTCCGCTTCTTGACCGTCATTATAATAAAGGTCATTTTCATATCTAATGCAACCTTTTGTTCTTTCTAGGCGCTCTGTGACATTCTTCAATATTTTAAGCGCTATTTCACGGTCTACCAGACGATAAGGATAAATTAAGGATAAAAGGGCTAAATCCGTCTCTTTTGAATAACTTTCCCTTGGAAGCAGGAAACGAAGAGTTTCTTCTCCTTTTTTAATCAGTTCTTCCTTGACGTTGACCAGCATTTTGACTGAATTCAAACCAGCAACACATGCCCCTATGCTTGAAGCATGTATTTCGATATTCTCTTCCCACATCCCGTTATCTTCCGCTTGCCAATATTGCAGGCATTCCAAGTAACTGACCAACTTTTGAACGATCTTTAAATCACGTTGGTTTCTTATCACCTTTTTCCCATGCCTATATCCTTCACCGACACCCCATAAAAAGGCACCTATCGCATCATTTTGGGCATGGCCCCACTCATCGGGCAGTTCTTTAAGCTCAGTGGAATACCGTGCATGGATATGTTCAAATAGAAACTGGGGTTTCTGTTCCGTATGAATATCTATCTTCCACTCATAGGATTGAAATAAGTCGAATAAAGCATGATATGCTTTCTCATAACGACTGGACGGATCATTTATAAAAGGTATTACTGTATAAACGACATCCCTTATCCAGACATAATTATAATCATCGGAAATACTTGCAGTATATGCGCCATTAGGAAGCCGCATCCGATCAAGAACCTCTAGGGCACCATTTACATTCATTAATTGAACACCTCCATAGTTATTTGCTTATTCCCATTGTTGACAGACTCCCATTTTCTAAACGTTGGTTGTTTCATTTTTCAATTAAAAGCGCTTTCAATTCAGTTATCCAAAACGACTTTTTCAGAAGTTCATTCACCATAGTTTATGTAATCACTGCCCTTTTTGATAATCAAGCTTCCAATGTTCATTAAAAAAGCGTCATTTGCCTAACCGTAATGAAGTTGCCGTTATGAAATACGTTCTTTGGAAAATAAAAACCCAGTAATGGCAATCCATTACTGGTTATATCGGCCTATCATTCAAATGTTTAGTAGTTATTAAAAGAATAATCGCAATATCATCAATGAAAGCACGCCAATCATTACCGTACCCAATAGACATCTCGTAAACATCGCAACCAGGAAAGCTGGTAAAAGCTGCGGCCAATTATAAAGCATTACCCTTAATTGAAAAGACCTGTTCCGCACAATTGATGCGCCAAGGATGGGGGCAAGGCTATACCCGCTTATTTCCATCTGTCAATCCTCATCGCTGAAGCTATTACCTTTGCAACTATGACGCCAGTACTGCCAGGAAAGAAGAAACCTACTGCAACATCGATTAATACGCTGCTAAAATCGACTGCAAGATCTATAAAAAGTTTTTTTACTCAATATTCACAAAACTATAAAGGCCGATGAACATGGCTGTCAGGGAGAAATCCATCCCATATTTTTCTCGGGATTTGAAACCCATTGGCGCAAAGAACCGCCGGCATATTTGGTAGTAACCAATTTAAATAGGCTCCAGATTCAGACCTAGCATCCATTTAAAATCAAGCTGTTTCCTCTGCTGTGCCGTTGTGACGGCCACTCCAAACGTTTCTTCAGATAGTAAGGCTCCAAGTTATCAGGTATTGTTTCAAACCTTGCTGCCTGAATTACGGAGCCAATGCAGCAATAGATGACGACTGTTAACAAAAAAATCGTAAAAATCATGGACGAGACTGGATGACTAGCAGCTATCATCCCTGCCGCTATGAATTGTCCAGAGCCTGCATAGAGAAAAAAGCGACATTAGTGCCGCTTCAATTATGCTTAATCCTGATGTATTTTTCGATTACCCCTGCAGCGAAACCGATACATTACTCCTTGCTCAAAGCATTCCCCATAATTGGAAAAGCCATCGCTTTTCCAATCCACCCTTATATTAATAATTTCCTTCAATTGCTTTTCAGCTTGCCAAGCAGAAGTGGCAACTCACTATATATTTCGATGATCTCATCTATCGGCATTCTAACTAAGCCGCTGGAGGAAGGGGCAACGAATTCCATGGATTTATTCGATGAAGGTTCTTCTTGCAGCCCCCAAGAGATTTTTCGTAATTGACGGTATTCCTGATAAACACCCTTGCCTACAAAACAGACAAGTTTTGGTTTATACTTTTCAATTTTCCTTTTTAATTGATTCCTTCCTATTGTGTACTCTTCTTTAGTGATATCTTCCGCACCTTTTGTAGGCCTGGAAACGATATTGGTAAACCCATAACCTAACTCCAGTAATGACGAGTCTTCAGTTGGGGCATATTTCCTTGGTGTCAGCCCGGACTCGAAGAGGATTTTCCAAAAGCGGTTGTTTGGATTCGCATAATGATGGCCAGTCTCGCCTGAACGAATGCTTGGATTGAAACCTACGAACAATATATCCAAATTTTCCTTTAAATGATCAGAAATGCCTTCCATTTTAAAACTCCTTTTCAAATTTCCTATTTAATCATTGTACAAAACTGAAAAATAATTGACTACCTTTTCCGCCATTTACACAACATACACGTTTCTTGGAGAATGAGGGATGATTGTTTCATAGTGATAACCTTATTATTGATAACATATAATTCCGCTTTTAATTTACATATAAGATAACTGCCTTTTAAACAGGAAAAAACCAAATTCATGTCTCTGTCTTGACATGAGTTTGGTTTAGAAGTATCAAGAATCATAGGTGATCCCGACCTTTATTAACACAGTTCCTTTTATTTACGAGTGGAATGGCTGATTATGAAATATAAAAGGTAGGGAAACGATGCATTTTACTCGTTCAAAAGAAACAGCCACCTTATAGATGGCTGCTTCTTCATATAGCTTATTGTGCGTGACTTACGCGAACATAATTTATTTGATTTAGTGGAATGGTTATGATATCTAGATTGTCTTCATAACCTGGTGACGTTTCTGTTAATCGGCAAACATCATCAGTTACTTCATGTAACACTCCCTCGAATAAATCACTGCTCGTTGCCACTGTGACCGTGTTCCCAATGTAATGTCTTAATTGTACATAAAAAATACTAGCTAACAATGCATTCTCCCCCTTATATAGGCTCTCTAACAGAATTGATGGCACGGAACGGAACAAATACTACAGTTCCTGCAGTTTCAGTAATTACAATATAATCAGTTTGAATTGAACTTAATATTCCCGTTACCGGGGCTAAATCAGTTGAAATAGTTACCGTTCTTCCTAATAATCTTCCTAAAACACTTCTCAAATCATAGTACAGATCCCCTGAAGTATCAGGTGTCCTTGGTGTTGTTTGACCATTTTCAACAAGCCATTTATAGTAAAGATAGTCGCAACTATTCTTTTTACATTGCTTCTCACTTTGCTTCTCAGTGTTCATTTTTTTACCACCTTTTTTATTGTCTATTTTATTACCTTCGTCATGGTTCTCTTCTTATTTCCTTCATCCCCATGCTCGCATTTCTTTCCCTTCTCTCCTTTTTGCAACGGTCCCCCCTTCCTTATCTTTACTGCAGCACTGAACTCGTTGTCGACCGAGAATGTGAAACCTTTTATGTCCAACCGAAAATGAATTTCGATTGAATTTTTGCTGAATATTTTGCCTGGATTCGATCTCCTTGAATTCCTTGATCCACTTGATTCCTTTGAGGATCTTGACAATTTGCTGCTGCTTCTATATCGCTTCAAAAGTAGTATATTGATGACTGATGTTTTCGGCTTGGACTAATCAACCTTTTTTTAAATTCCTTTACTTTTTTTTGAAGGTTTTACGAAATCATGTCCATTTCTTTAATGAATGAATATGATACGGTTGAGGTGATAACTATGACAAACAAACAAAAAAAGGATTACATAGGCATTGTAATCCCTTCATGTCACAAAGAGTCTGCATTAAAAGCAGAATGTATGGAACAATCAAAATCCCTATTTTTCAAATATTCTCTTCCTATTAATAAAGGTTTTTCTGAAGCGGACGATACTAATTGTTGCGCACTTATAAATGAGCCAGGTTCCCACATTAAATTGTTACTTTCACCATTAAAATCAAATAAAATTAAGCTTCATTCAATTCCTGGATCGGATGAATTTTCCCAAAGAGGTAAGGCATCATGAAATCCATAAGAGTCCTGATGGTGTTAGATACAATGGATGTAAGCGGAACGGAAACGCATGTATTGAGTCTTGTGAGGGAATTACAGTCTAGAGGAATATATACAGCAGTTGTTACTGGAAAAGGCAGCATGATTAGCCGGTTACGAGAAACGGGATGTAAAGTTCACCAAATGAATTTCCCTAAAACATTAACGATTAACTCGAATGAGGAATCTCCATTATTGAACAGCTTGGTAGAATTGTTACGAAAAGAACAGATTACACTAGTGCACGGGCACCAGATTATATCCGGCTACCTCTC
Organism: Peribacillus frigoritolerans; assembly: GCF_040250305.1. NCBI lineage: Bacteria > Bacillati > Bacillota > Bacilli > Caryophanales > Bacillaceae > Peribacillus > Peribacillus frigoritolerans. The sequence continues at coordinate 2,900,270 of NZ_CP158190.1, forward strand.
TGCAAAGGCAGCTAAGCTCTCCAATATTCCCTTCGTCTTCACTCTGCACGGGACATACTTCCAGAAATCGGATATAAAAAGTGTGTTACAGTTTACAGATGCTGCGGTTGCAGTTAGTGAACCGGTAAAAAAACATATTCAGCCACTTTTCCCAAAGAATATTTCAGTCATTGCAAATGGAATTGATACAGCAGATTTTTCCCCTTCCCCTTCATTAGAATTAAGAAGAAAAATGAATATTCCCCTGAATGCAAAAGTAATTCTTTACTGCAGCAGGATAACTCGGCATAAAGCAAAGATCTGCATGCTTTTAATCAAAGCTTGCAGGGATTTAAAATTAAAGGATATCCCCAACCTTCATGTAATCATCATCGGTAACGGCAGCCAGCTCAAGGATATTAAGAATGTGGCGGCGAGCATCCAATCTTTATATAAAGAAGAATTCATTCATTTCACTGGGGAACAAAAGAATGTGAAAGACTTTTATGCACTTGCAGACTATGTTGTAGGTACGGGCAGGGTTGCTTTGGAAGCAATGGCATGCGAAAGACCCGTTATTTCTTGTGGAAATCTCGGATATTTTGGGGCAGTGAATAAGAAAAACTTTCAACAAGCCTGGGAATGCTACTTTGGGGATCACGCTGCAAAACAGACTTGCAGCCAAGCCATTCTTTATCGGGACTTACGCAACCTCCATCAATCAAATGCCGGTGCTCAAACAGGCAGGGATTTAAGGAAATTGGTATTGAAACAATTCGATATTAAAAAAAATATATTACCGCTTATTGAATTATATGAAAGTACAATTCAATCATTTGAACAGCAGCAGGCCATAAATTAATGGTTCTGCTGCTGTTCAAACTCTCACGATGGCCATCTTTAGTATAAGGGTTCTATTGATTCTTTATTAGGGGAATTAACTACATAGATATTGGCGGCATAAATCTCTCGATTAAAAACAGCCAATAAATGGTTCTAGAAAATGAATGAATCTATTAAATAGAGTTTAGAACAATATTAAAATTTAAAGGCGGAATCCCATTTGTCAAATGGCTTTACTCGTAGGTATTTATGTACCTACGAGTTTTTATGTTACGTATCGCAATATACTTTTGAGTAAATTCGCTTCTATCAAACTCGGGGTTCAGGAAACATTCTGCCGTTGTTCGATATGATCATGTTTTCTCGCATTGGACATCTTATTGATGGTAACAAGAATTCCAGAAAGCCATATAATCACGATGCCTGTATAAATATATATGTGGGCTTCAATCGGAATCCATGTAGCTAATAATGTTCGTACATTGATCAAGATAATGAAACCACCGACTAAAACACCCATTAATTGAGCAGGAAGCATCCGGACTAACCAGGCTGCAATTGGTGCAGCAACCACCCCGCCAATTATCAACGCTACGACCCAAAGCCAATTGACAGCTTCCCATCCAAGCGAAATGATAAAACCAAGACTTCCGAAGAAAGCAATGGCAAATTCACTCGTATCAACAGTCCCTACAGCTTTCCTCGCCGTCATTCCTTTTTTTGACAATAAAACAGGCGTTGCAATAGGTCCCCAACCGCCTCCGCCTGTTGCATCACAAAAGCCTGCAAAAAGGCCTAACGGAATGGATTGTTTTGCGGTCAATGGCCTTACGGTTTCATTGTCCTTTGACGGTTTAAAAATAAATAAAAAGCGGAATAAAACGTATACACCCAGGCCAAATAAAAATATGGCAATATACGGTTTAGCTAATTCGGCTGGCAGGTTACTCAGGAAACATGCACCTACAAATGCACCAACAGAACCTGGAATGATCAAGCGATAGACCATATTCTTATCCACGTTCCCAAACTTTATATGTGAAGCTCCGGATACGGCTGTGGTCACTACTTCCGATAAATGTACGGATGCTGATGCTACTGCAGGGGCAATCCCGAATGTCAACAATAAGGAAGTGGAACTCACTCCATACCCCATTCCAAGCGAACCATCGATTAATTGGGCTAAAAACCCGATAAAGGCTAAAACGATTAACTTTTTCATGACATTCCCCTTTTTCCACTTAAATAGAACCTAGATAACATCGACCCGACGTTGCAGCCTGTATAGATTATTTTGATCTATAAGACACAAAGAGGCACCTAACCAACATGAAATGACATGTTGGTTAGGTGCCTTCAGTTTTTCTGATCAGCCCATATTTTTTTATTCAGCTTCTACTGGCATAAGCCTAGCTAAGAAACGATATCTTTCTTTTAGGGAATATTTATAAATATCCTCTATTGAATCTTTCAATAACTTAGATTTTTCCTCTTTTGAAAAGGAACCACTTTTAATGATCATCCTTGCTTCGAAAAGGAATTCAAGATAATCTTCATAAGATTCATCATATACTTTACCTAGGTCATTCCGAATTTTTTTTGCGAGAGTTGGACTTGCTCCATTGGTAGAAACACTAATGGAAAGCATGCCTCTATTCAATGTGGCCGGTATATGAAAGTTACCCAGCTCATGATTGCTGATTACGTTCACCAGCTGACTTTGGGATGCATTCTCGTACACTCGTTCATTAACTTCAGTAGAATTTGTAGCAACAATGATTAAAAACGCATCTTTATAGTCAGTTTCTTCCACTTCTTTAAGTAAGACTCGAATCTTACCTTCTTTCTCCAACAGTTGAAAACCCGTGCATATCTCGGGGCTTACGACGGTCACTTCGGCACCAGCTTCCAATAAGGGGCCCGCTTTAAAGTAACCTATTTTACCACCGCCGATGATGACACACTTTCTGTTCTCAATATTAAGCGTAATTGGATACATAGGCTCCCTCCCCACTCACTTCATGAATTCGTTCCGATATTGCTTGTTCAATCTTTGGATGATAACCTAGATATCGGCAAAGTATGATTTTTTGCTTCCCCTTTTTTTGGTTCTTTTTTATACTATTTTCAATCGACTGCATTAAGAGACCGGTAAACAATAGGTAAGGAATGATAAATACTTGGTTTGATCGAGATTCCCCTGCAAATTCCAATGCTTCTCCAAAGCTTGGTGTGGCAGCTGTCAAATAACACTCTTGCACACGGATTTTAGGAAACCTGTTCCTTAGCAAATCAGCCAATCGAGACAAATCTCTTTTCACGTCGGGATCGCTGCTGCCCCTTCCAACCAATAAAACCAAGGAATCCTCCGAAACCCTTACATTTGTTTCCTCCAACCGTTCCACTAAAATGTCAACCATTTTATCACTGACACCAATCGGTCTCCCATATTTCAATTCAACGGCAGGGTACCGTTCTTTCATTTTGTTCAAAATGACCGGAATATCATGTTTTGCATGTACAGCCGTTAGCAATAGAACTGGAATGGCGATGATTCTCGTCGCACCTTTTTGCACGCATCGTTCGTAGGCCTCTTCTATCGTAGGAGTTTCCAATTCCAAGAAGCATTGCTCCTGAATGGAATTTGGCTGTGCTTGCATACAAACTTTAATAAAATCAATGGCTTGGGCTGAAGCTTCTTTAACGCGGCTTCCATGGCAAATATATAAAATGGCTTCCATTAAAAGGCCTCATTCGCCAACAAATTTTCGGTTTGTTTTCCTTCAAACCATTTAATTTTTTCCCGTAAATTAACGACATCGCCCACGACTATCATGCAAGGATTGGAAATCTGTTCGTTATTGGCGGTTTCCACTACATTAGCCAACGTACTGACAGCTGTTCTTTGCGTTGTTAATGTCCCCCAATGGATAAGGGCTACCGGAGTCTCTGGATTTTTTCCATGTTCCAAAAGTTTCCCTTGAATATATGGCAGGTTTTTAACACCCATGTAAATGGCTAGTGTATCGATACCTTTGGCAAGGGATTCCCACTTGATATTATCCTCTTCATCCTTTTTCCGATGACCGGTAACAATTGCAAAAGATGAAGCGTGGTCCCTGTGTGTAACTGGAATTCCCGCATAAGCTGTAGCGGCGATTCCGGCCGTAATGCCTGGTACGATTTCAAAGCTCACGCCACTTTTGGCGAGGGCTTCAGCTTCCTCCCCGCCTCTGCCAAAGACGAATGGATCGCCGCCCTTCAAACGGGTGACCACTTTTCCCTTTTTTGCATATTTGACCAGGAACCGATTGATGGTATCCTGTTGCAACAAATGATAATCCGGAAGTTTACCGCAATTAATCAGCTCGACACCGTCTTTTGCATGATTCAAAAGTTCTTTATTGACAAGTCTATCATATAAAATGACATCAGCTTCTTGAATGCATTTTAATCCTTTTAATGTAATTAAATCTGGATCTCCGGGACCGGCTCCTACTAGATATACTTTCCCCATTTTTGCAACCTGCCTTCCCTTAGAGAATCGTTTCGAATTCCGATAAAACGAAACCTGCTCCATTTTTAATTTTCTTTTTTTCGTATAATGAGATGTCATCCACTTCAGGCATTTTCAAATAATGCTTTTCCAACTCGATATCAACAAGTTCAAACGCCTTTTCATCTGAATCGGCAACAATGATGACATGAATCGGTTGTTCCTTGATAGTGACTTCAAAACGGTATAGATTCATCGATTGCTTACCTTCCCCTATTAAACGGCCACTTCCGTTAATATATCATCAAGCTTACTTTGTAACTCGGATATCCCTACCCTTTCCACAAAATCAAGAAAGGTTTCCGATAGAAGTTTTGTTTCTTTGAAAAATAGAATCAGTTCTTTCAGAACATGATAGAGCTTTTCAGCTTCCACTTTCCCTTTAAGTTTTTCATTGAATTTCCCGCCCTCATTCAGCGTTCCACCGACGTATATTTCAAAAGCCTCGACCATCTTTTTGTCCTGGTTTTTCATTTTTATGCCTTGCAGGCCAATTTCGGCGATGGCTCTTTGACCGCAATTATTCGGACAACCGACCATATGCATCCTTACAGGAACATCGAGATCTATTTCCTTGTCCAATGATTCAGAAATGGTCCTCATTCGTTCTTTTGTTTCAACGAGTGCCAGGTTGCAATACTCGATGCCTGTACAAGAAACGGAATAACCAATGAATTTTTTTGGGTGGTATGGAAATCTTTCAAAGATGGATTCCTGTTTTAATTCCTCAAGTTTTGCATCCGGCACATTTGGAATGATAAGATTTTGAGAATTACAGTTTCGGATTTCACCATTTCCATATTTCTTCGCAAGTTCGGCAAACTCGATCACTTCGTCTGGGTTTAGGCGACCAACTGGTATATTGACTCCAACATAGTTCAGACCATCTTGTTTTTGTTTATGGATGCCGTAGAAATAACCTGCATTCCATCCCTCCACCGCACTTTCACCCTTTTCAGGAAGCGGACCGGTGTATTCCAGCAGCTTTTCCTTGAATTGTTCAGGACCCCAATCAGCGACAAGGAATTTCAATCGTGAGCGATGACGTTTTTCACGGTACCCGAAGTCACGGAATATCGTCGTGATGGCTGCCGCTACTTCGACTGTTTTTTCAGGTAAAATGAATAAATCAAGTTCCTCTGCCAGCATCGGAACGGAGGACAGCCCACCGCCTACTTTTACGTGAAAACCAACTTCCGTTACTCCATCAATTTCTTTAGTTGCTGGATTGAAAGAAACGCAGTTGATTTCAGCATTTGATGCATTATGGATATTAGCACTTATGGACATTTTATATTTCCTAGGAAGGTTCGAATAGTCTTCGTTAAGGCGGAAATACTCAAATACATCATATAGAACCTCGCGTGTATCGAAAAGTTCGTCAGGATCGATGCCTGCCAATGCATTCCCGATGATATTGCGTGTGATATCACCACAAGCACCAGCCGTAGTCATTCCAACCTTTTCCAAACGATTTAAGATATCCGGGACTTGTTCAATGGTCAACCAATGGAATTGAATGGCTTGACGGGTTGTAATGTCATATACACCCCTCCCGTAATCTTTAGCGATGTTTGCCAGCGTAATTTGTTGATCATAAGTCAGGATACCGCCGGGAATAACGACACGCATCATCCAATAACCAGCTTCTTTTGGCCGTTGCAGGTAGAGACCTGCCCACTTGAACATATCCCAATTTTCCTTAGGGATGGAATCAAAACCATTTGCTGCGTAATGTGGAATATCATCAAATATCTTCAAGCCGTCTTTTTCCAATTTCCAGACTTCCGTTTTATTTTTAGCGATTAGTGGATTTTCCGACCAAAATTTCTCGTAAACCATTATATTATCCTCCTTGATTAAATCGCTTTCTTTGCTGACAAATAACCGATTACCTGTTCAACGCACTCTTCAATGCTGTATTGGTCGGATTCTAAAATGATTTCCGGTTGTTCAGGTTCTTCGTAAGGAGAGTCGATTCCGGTAAAATCTTTAATGATTCCCTTACGCGCCTTGTCATAAAGACCTTTAGGATCACGCACTTCGCACTCTTCGATTGGACACTTTATGTATACTTCAATAAACTCCCCTTCTTCAAGTAAATCACGTACAATCTGCCGATCTGCCCTGAAAGGTGATATGAAGGCGGTCAATACGAACTGCCCACTATCCACGAATAACTTGGAAACCTCACCGATTCGCCTAATATTCTCGGTTCTGTCCTCTTCAGAAAAACCTAAATCTTTATTCAAACCATGACGGATATTATCACCATCCAAAACATAACTTCGAATATTCCGATTATATAACTCTTTAGCGACTGCATTCGCAATCGTCGATTTTCCGGAGCCCGAGAGACCAGTGAACCATAGAACTGTGCTTTCATGGCCGTTCTGCTTCCGGCGGAGCTCCTTGGTCAATGACGTTTCATGCCAAGTGACATTCGTACTTTTACTCATTAAAAATCCCCCTCTTCATGTGATCCTTCAATTTATGTCCGATCAGTTATAAACTTCATTCTTTTTTAGACCTTCAATCAACACCTCGATGACTTCTTTACGGCTAAAGGTAGCTGGAGGAATTTCTCCGTTACGCAGCATTTCCCTTACCTTCGTTCCAGACAGGATGACATGGTCTTCCTTGCCATGCGGACAAGTTTTAGCGGAAGCCATATTGCCACATGCTTTACAGTAAAAGCTATGTTCAAAGAATAATAGCGTGATCCCTAACTCATCTGCGTTGAAATTCCCAAAGATTTTTTGAGCATCATATGTTCCATAATAATCGCCCACACCCGCATGATCACGTCCGACGATAAAATGTGTGCAACCATAATTTTTACGGACCATCGCATGGAAAATGGCTTCCCTAGGTCCTGCATAACGCATGGCAGCAGGGAAAACTGCAAGGGAGACGCGATCCTTAGGATAATATTTTTCAAGCAGCACTTTATAGCTTTCCATTCTTACATCTGCCGGAATGTCATCTGATTTGGTGGCACCTACAAGAGGGTTTAAGAATAAGCCGTCGACTATCTCCAATGCTGTCTTTTGAATGTATTCATGTGCACGGTGAACAGGGTTCCTCGTTTGGAAGCCGACAACCGTTTCCCAGCCTTTTTCAGCAAAAGCTTTCCTTGTCTCGACTGGGTCCAAATAGTGAGCTTGAAACTGCGGACGCTCTATTCTCTTGATCAACTTTATTTCCCCACCGACATATACATCACCGCGGTTATATAAATTTTTCACTCCAGGATGCTTCTCATCATCCGTTTGATATACTAATGTCGCTTCCAATTGCTTATCTGGCGTGTAAATATCGGAAACGGAGAGAACCCCGTATGTTTCACCTTCATGAGTCAACGTTACTTCTTCACCTATAGTAAGGGTTTCTGCAGTTTCTTCGGTCAAAGGAAGCGTAATTGGGATGCTCCATACATGACCGCTGCTAAGCCTCAAATCCTTGACCACTGTCTCGTAGTCACTTTTTGTAAAGAATCCTTTAATTGGACTGTAGGCACCAGTGCCTATCAATTCAAGATCACTTAAAGCAATTTGATCGATTTCGATTGACTTTGTTATTTTACTAATATCATAATTTGGTTCCCAAAGATCGATTAATGTTCCTCCGTGCGGTAAACTGATTGTCATGCTAATTTCCCCCTATGGTTTCTATTTATTTAAGCCTATGGTTTTTATTTATTTAAGCCTATGGTTTTTATTTATTTAAGATAAATGCAATCCGCATTCCGTTTTTTGAGCTCCTTGCCAACGGCCAGAGCGTAAATCATCTGCATTGAAGGCTGGTGCTGTACATGTTTTACATCCAATGCTCGGATATCCATTATCATGCAGGATATTATATGGAAGTCCGTTTTTGTGGGCGTAGCGCCAAACATCTTTCCATGTCCAATGTATGAGTGGACATATTTTAACTGACTTGAACTTATTATCCTTATTGATATACTCGGTTAAAGCCCTTGTTTCGGATTGCTCCCTCCGCAGTCCCGAAAGCCATGCTGTTGCCGTTGAAAGCACATCGGTAAGCGGAATGATTTTACGGATATTACAGCACTTATTTGAATCTCTAACCCATAATTCATCCCCATATTCCGCTGCTTGTTCCTCTAGCGTCAAGGCAGGTTTCTTCATTTCGATCGAAAGCTTTGGATATCGCTTTTTCACTTGCTCGATCAATTGATAAGTTTCCTCAAAATGAACATCTGTATCAAGGAAAACTATTTTGGCAGAAGGATTGACCTTCGCCAATAAATCCGTAAGCACGATGCCTTCTATGCCAAAACTGCAAGCATAAATCAGTTCGTTTCCATAATGGTCATTCGCCCATTGCAGAACTTCCAAAGCACCTTTTGTCTCACTGTCTTCGGGAAATACAGGGAAATCCCCAGTGTTGAAATTTTCATAGTTTATTAATGCAGCCAACTTTGTAGCCCCCTCTAAAAACTTGCTGTATCAGGTTAGAGTAACTGTTGATCAATGCCCGTTGTAATTGTTTGACTCTAGGAAAAAAGAGACGAATCTAACCAATACTCTCTTTATATCAGTTAAACCCGCCTCTAGTTTTTCTAGTCAGCAGATACCTTATTTAATTCTTAATTTTTCATTTCTTTCCATTTGAATGATTTTACCATCCTGGACAATAAGTGTAATGGATCCATATTTCATAGAATTAAGCATTTCTTGAAGTCGTTCAAATATTTCTTCAAGCTGATTCTCTTTATCCAAGCCTGTTCCTCCTTTAAGAAAATCCGCGAATTTCTTATTTTCACCGCTGATTCAATGAATTTCTTAGATTTATATAATTCCAAACAACCTTACATTGTTATGGTTTGCCTACAACTTTCCCAAAAAACAAAAATCTTTCCATGATGGAAAGATCCCAAGGTAAATATCTTTACCTTATCTTCCAAAATGATCAACATTTTGTTGGAGGTAGCACCTTGCATCGATCATGCAGGTTGCTGGACTTCAAAGGGCCAATTCCCTCCGTCGCTCTGGATAAGTTTTATTATTTTAAATATTAACATATATTTAATCCTTGTCAATGGAGTTTTCTTATAAAATAACTTGGTTTAATATTATGGATGAACTGTTATTTTTATACACACTATTCCGATTATGATTTTATGTTCATGTAAATACGAAAATAGACTCGTCTTTTTAGATAAAGCATCCAAAAAAATGAGTCTATTTTCATTAACAAACCTATTATTGGCGCCTGTCATTCTTTGAAAAAATAATTTCTCGAATTCCAGTCCTTTTTATAGAAGGAATTACTCGAATTCATTAATTTCTTAACTGTATCGCTTCTACAAATTCTTGAACTTGACTCTGGACGCGATCAATTAAATGCAAATCATTTATCGGGTTTTCTGAATTCTGTTTATCTATTTCTTTATCAACGAAATAAATCCCCTGCAGCGGCTCGCCTTTTAATATTGAAATTAATGGTTTAAGTGCATAGTCAATCGCCAATAGATGCCTGTTACTTCCGCCAATCATGATTGGCAGTACTGGCTTACCCTTAAAAGCACCTTCTGGCAGCAAATCGATCAAGGCCTTCAATACACCTGTATAAGAAGCCTTATAAACCGGTGAACCAATAATGACACCTCTAGCTGCTTGAATTTTCTCTGAAAGCTTTAAGATATCTTCGCTATTATATTTTCCTTGGAATAAATCATCTGCTGAGAAATCCGTAATTGAGAAATAAGCTGTGGTAAAACCTTCGTTTTCGACTAATGATTGAATATGTTTTAGTGAAATGTCCGTTCTGGACGGAATAGCCGGACTTCCTGATAAAATTACGATATCGGTCATTTAATCTCCCCCTCCAATATTACATGATTTCAAGATAAAATCTTCGTAAGCATTTCGTACAGCATGCATTTATCGTAATAGTCTGAAAAATATAAGTCAAATCTTACACTCTGGTTTAAAAAATTTTCAAGTTTACTCCATCGGATCTTAAGGAAAATAAAACGGTCATATTGAAGGGCTTGAGCATCAAGCCGCAAATATGACCGTTTCATTATGTATGTTTTTGTTTGCCATGAATACCATATACCAAAAGTTGAGCAATGCTCTTAATTCGTTCAGAAGTAAAATATGGCTCCTTTTTCTGCTGATGGATCTCATAATGTGTAGATAATGCCAATGTGAAAGAAATGATCCCTACATTAAATAGGATAATATCAGAGATATACTGTATCTCACCACTATCTATTCTCTTCTGTATTTCAATATGCCTGGCATTCGGCTTGAAAATCTGATCTACATATTGCTTAGAAATATCTTGATCAAATTGTGTTTCCCTGAATAGTATCGAAAACTGTTCTTTATTATCAAGAATTTTATTTATCATGGTGCAAACATGATTCTCCACTAGATCATCCGTAGATAGATGGCTAGTCCCATCTTCAGATTCCTCTTTCTCATCAGGGGTAATGGTAGCCAATAGCAAATCTTTTTTGCTGTCAAAGTATTTGTAAATAGTAGCTTCGGAAACATTGCAAGCAGAGGCAATTTCATTCGTTCTTGTCATGTCAAAACCTTTAGTGGCAAAAAGAGTCCGGGCTACATTTATGATTCGTTCTTTCGTTTGCTGCCCTTTTTTCAAAAATATCAACCTTCTTTTATAATGATAAGACCGGTTTCACCAATCTATTTTCCATGATATCCCGATGGTATCAATCGGTCAATATTACCTTTGATTCATTAGAATTCAATATTCCCATATATCATAAATAGAAAACATCGTCTGATTGGGACGATGTTTTCTTATAGAGAAAATCACTTAAAGGATGCATAGCCATCATCGACCATGACTACACTTCCATTGATCGCATCCGCTTCCTCTAAAGATAATAGATAGACGGCATTTGCAACGGCTTCTGGCTTAATTAATTTACCGCGCATTTGACTTGCATTCAATTTATCGATGATTCCCATATCTTTATAGCCTTGAATGATAGGAGTGTCAACCCCGCCTGGCGCAATGCCCACTACCCGTATGCCATAAGCACCTAATTCCAAAGCAGCTGTCTGTGTCATCATTCTTACAGCTCCTTTAGTCGCCTGATAGGCAAAGGTTCCGTGGGAAGCTAAGTAACCAAACACAGAAGCCGTATTAATAATGACACCCTTGTTACCTAGCTCCTTCATTTTCCGTCCTGCTGCCATGATTCCAAAGGCAACTCCGTGCTGATTCACTCCAATCGTTTTGAAGTAACCCTCCATATCTTGATCGAGGATCATACCGCCTGCACCGATGCCGGCATTATTAAACATGATATCGATCCTTCCGAATGTTTCCACTGCTTTATTGATTAAGGATTCAACATCTTCCTGCTTAGAAACATCCGTTTTTACAAAAATGGCCTCTCCGCCATACGCTGTAATCTGTTCAACGGTTTCCTGTCCCATTCCTTCATTAAAATCCGCAACAACGACCTTGTCCCCTTTTGCTGCAAATTTCAAGCATGTGGCCCGGCCAATACCGCTTGCTCCTCCTGTAATAACTGCAACTCTTGCTGTCATGTACATTCCCCTTTCAACACTAAAAATATAGTAAGTGTTTACTTACTTTTTTTTATTATAAAAGTAAGGAATATTTAATTCAAGCAATATGTATTTATATAGGGTTTTGAGCTTTCATAAGTAAAGCTGTCCTATTACTAGGACAGCTTCATTTTTTTAACAGGTTTTCAATTCGGCCTTACTTATGGATGTCTTCACCATTTCAATGAAAAGCTGCATAAAACGATCATCACCTGTTAATTCTGGATGAAACGCACTAACGAGGACATGGTCTTGTCTCGCAGCCACTACATTCTCTTCATAAACAGCCAATACTTCTACACCTTCTCCAATTCCATCAGCAAATGGCGCCCGGATGAAAACTGCCTTATAAGGGGTTTCCATTCCTTTGATTGATAGTTCAGCCTCGAAACTATCCTTTTGACGTCCAAATCCGTTCCTTTTCACGGAAATGTCCATTAGTCCAAGATAGGCCTTCTCATCGCCAGTCAATTCATTGGCCGCTAATACCATCCCTGCACATGTACCGAAAATTGGTTTTTTATCTTCGAAGAAAGTTTTGACCGGTTCCATAAATCCATAGCGATCCATTAGTTTCCTCATCGTCGTGCTTTCTCCGCCTGGAATGATCAAGCCATCGATTTCTAGCAACTGCTCCGGCTTTTTTACTATAACTGCTTGTTCGCCGGCAGCTTTGATTTGATTCAAGTGTTCTTCAACTGCTCCCTGTAAACCCAAAACACCGATAGTTATCATATTACCATCCACGTTCCTGCATCCGTTCTGCCGGAGCTAGTTTGGAAATATCAATTCCTTTCATTGCACTGCCTAACTCTTTGGACAACTTGCCAATCAATTCATAATCAGTGAAATATGTAGTCGCTTGAACGATTGCCGATGCGAATTTTTCTGGAGTTTCAGATTTAAAAATACCAGATCCAACGAAAACGCCATCTGCTCCCAATTCCATCATCAATGCTGCATCTGCTGGAGTCGCAATTCCACCGGCTGCAAAATTAACTACAGGCAATTTACCTGTGCGTTTGATTTCTCTTAAAATTTCATAAGGGGCTCCAAGATTTTTTGCCTCTGTCATTAATTCATCATCACTCATGATGCTCACTTTACGAATTTGTGACTGTACCTTTCTCATATGACGCACAGCTTCCACAATATTACCCGTTCCTGGTTCTCCTTTTGTACGAAGCATTGATGCTCCTTCACCAATACGGCGTGCAGCTTCACCTAAATCACGGCAGCCACAAACGAAAGGTACGGTGAAATCACTTTTTAGAATATGGTATTCTTCATCAGCAGGAGTCAGCACTTCACTTTCATCGATATAATCCACTCCCATGGATTCCAGGACCCTTGATTCAACGATATGACCAATCCTTGCTTTAGCCATGACCGGGATGGACACTGCATTCATTACTTCCTCTACAATTCGCGGATCTGCCATTCTTGCTACGCCGCCAGCCGCACGGATGTCGGAAGGAACCCTTTCCAATGCCATGACAGCCACAGCACCTGATGCTTCTGCGATTTTTGCTTGTTCTGCGTTAATGACGTCCATGATTACGCCACCCTTTTGCATTTGTGCCATTCCTCTTTTTACTGTGTCAGTTCCTAATAATTTTTCCATTTTTCTCTTCCCCCTAATATTTGCATTTTTTAGATTTGTTAGACTTAGTATAAAAAAGAGTTGACCGCATTGAAAGTGTCAGTTTTAATAAATTTAATAGGGTCAGTAAATTTATAAAAAAAGGTGGAAACAAAATGAATATGCTTTCTTGCGATTTAAATCGGTTAAGTGAAGTACCTTTGTACGAACAATTATATTCATATATTAAAAAAGAAATCATTGATGGCCGTCTTCTTTACGGCACAAAACTGCCTTCCAAACGGAAATTGGCAGAGTTCCTGCAAATAAGTCAAAATACTGTCGAGACTGCATATGAACAATTGACTGCTGAAGGATACGTTGAAGTCATACCAAGAAAAGGGTACTATATTCAAACATTCGAGGATTTAGAGTATACACAAACTAACCAAGTATCAGTGGAACAAATCAATCATAAAGAAGGGGAATTGCTATATCATTTTCATCCCAGCCAAATTGACACAGAACACTTCCCATTTGAAAAATGGAGAAAATACATGAAAAGCAAAATCGATGAATCACATCAAGATCTTCTTTTACTTGGGGATTCTCAAGGGGAATATGAATTACGATGTGAAATTGCCCATTATTTGTATCATGCACGTGGTGTACGCTGTGTTCCCGAACAGATTATCATTGGTGCAGGAATGGAAATTTTATTGCAGCAGCTTGTCCTTCTATTCGATAAAAATGCCATCTATGGTGTTGAAGATCCTGGGTATCACTTGATTCACCGGATTTTACGAAGCTACCCAAATGAAGTCCATCCACTGCAAATTGATGAAGAAGGCGTAAAGGTGAACCAAATTGAAGATTCAAACATCGACGTCGTGTATGTCACTCCCTCACATCACTTCCCCAATGGGACAATCCTATCCGTTAACAGACGGACGCGATTGTTGAACTGGGCTCAAGGGGCTGCAAACCGCTATATTATCGAAGACGATTATGATAGTGAATTTCGTTATAGTGGAAAAACAATCCCTTCCTTACAAAGTATGGATGCTAGTGATAAGGTGATTTATTTAGGGTCATTTTCAAAATCATTGATGCCATCAATTCGAATCAGTTATATGGTTCTTCCCGCTCCATTGTTACAAATGCATCAACAGGAATTATCTTTTTACCATTCAACCGTTTCTCGGATTGATCAGCATGTATTGACACAGTTCATGAAGGAAGGGGATTTTGAAAAGCATTTGAATCGGATGAGGAAAGTGTACCGTCGCAAGTTGGATAAAGTGATCGAGCTGTTTAAACCCCATCAACAAATAAAAATCATTGGAGAGCGTTCAGGATTGCATATCGTCCTCATCGTTAAGAACGGCATGGATGAACAGACACTTATTCAAAAGGCAAATGAAGACCATATTAAAATTTATGGCTTATCGACATATTCGATCGAAAAAATTGACGAACATCCTCCAAAAATCATATTGGGCTTTGCAGGGATCCCTGAATCCGAATTGGAAAAAGCCATTCACCTTTTATTGAACTCATGGGGTTTATAAAGAAAAAAGAAGTTCACTTTCGTGAACTTCTTTAAGTTTGTCGACAAAATGGGGTTCGGAATGGTCTTTTCCTAATTCCCTTTCATGATTTTAACCAATACTTTTATTTGGAATGAAACCACAACAGATTGAACCTACACTCTTGCCGAATGCTGGCTAGCCGAGACCCGCCTAAATGCTTGCTTTGATGAGGCGAGGCAGGAAGTTGGCGGAAGGGAACGGTTTCAATATATGACCGCAAAATGAATGCACGGGGTCCGAATAATACGGTGAACGGTCGAATAATGTGCGGTGTGGATCGGATAAAATGGGTGAACAGTCGAATAAAGCACGGTGTGGGTCGAATAAACTGCGTGAACGGTCGAATGATGTGTGGTCAAGGTCGAAAAACTGCTTTGGCTGAAACAACTGAGACGTTTTTTCAATAAAAAACTGCAGGCAAACTCGCTTTTCTTCGAGTTTGTCTACAGTCTGATAAATTAACTCTAGTGAACATTTTTTACCTTTTAGATAAATACTGGTCCATCATATCCTTTGGCACCATGCTCCCGCCGGTCGCCCAGATGATATGCGTGGACTGGTTCATTTTATCCACCAGTTTTTGGTCCATGAGATATTTCTTTCCTTCTGGAGCTTTAAAAAGTTGTACCGGACCCAATGCTCCTGCGAGGGCAGATGGCTCTAAATAATGACCTTCCGTCTCTGCCATTCCCCTGAGCAGATCGAATAACCTTTTATCCTCTATGGTATAGCTGCCGCTTAACATGGTCGTCATCATACGGGAAACCAATTCTGAAGGCCTTCCGACAGCAAGACCATCAGCTTCCGTCTTATTATCGATGCCAAAGTCCTGCACCGAGATTTTGTCATGAAGGCCTGTCATCAATCCGAGCGTCATGCATGGTGAATGTGTCGGCTCTGCAAAAAAACAATGTACATCATCTTCAAAGGCTAACTTGAGCCCATATGTAATACCACCGGGCCCGCCGCCGACTCCGCATGGCAGGTACACAAACAAAGGGTGATCTTCGTCTACTGGTATGGACATATCTTTCAGTTGTTTCTTCAGGCGCGTTGCAGCTGTCGCATAACCTAGCAGTAGATCCATTGAATTTTCATCATCAATAAAATGGCAATCGGGATCAAGTGATGCTTCATTACGGCCTTCTTCTACAGCTTTACTATAATCATCATCATATTCCTTTACAATGACTCCAAGACTTGTTAATTTATCCTTTTTCCACTGTTTGGCATCTGCCGACATATGGACCGTTACTTTGAATCCCAGCTTAGCGCTTATTATTCCAATACTCATTCCTAAATTGCCGGTTGAACCGACTGCAATCGAATATTTTGAAAAAAGCTCTTTGTATTCATCGCTCGCAAGTATCCCATAATTATCAGTCCGTTTTAAACCACCATGCTTCATTGCTATTTCCTCAGCACGTTTTAAGACCTCATAAATACCTCCGCGAGCCTTGATGGAACCTGATATTGGTAAATGACTGTCACATTTCAGCAAAAGTTTCCCAGCCATTTTAGTTCCATAGGATTTTTCCAAGTTTTTTTGCATGGAAGGAATCTCGACTAGTGGTGATTCAATGATCCCCTCCATTGGTTCGGTTTCTGGAAAGGCTTTAATTATATAATTGGCAAATCTATTTAATCTTTCTTCAGCAGATTTAACTTGTTCAGCTTGGACGATTGGGTTTTCTTGCTTGTTACCGTAATCTGGATTCGTCCAGAAGACTTCGTTCATCTTTATCACATTATTAAGTATAGGATCTTTCGCTTTCCAATCCATGATCGATAAACCTGCGATTTTATGCATCTCCACAGCAGTCCCTCCCGGAAATGTAGTTTTCATCTTCTACTATAACTCAACAAACTGCGATAAAGATTACAATTTTCACTTTTTTACGAATAATCAGCTTAGAAAGTCAAATTCACTTTTAATTTCCCTCGCACACTATTAATAAACCAAATTTCCTCAGCGTTATTAAGGTCAGCCTTTGAAATGGGTTTTTCCATGATTTCCTTCTTCCTGATCAAGTCTTGACGAAATGTTCCAGCAAGCAGACCTGCTTCCACCGGAGGGGTATAGAGTTCACCATTTATCTTCACCACCACATTTCCGTTCGTGAATTCCGTGATGAATCCTTCTTCATTCCAAAGCAAAACATCATGGAAGTCAGGATTATTCATTTGAAAGCCTTCATATACATCACGATTGGTGGTCTTATGAAATAGAAATGGATTTGCACTTGATATTGGAGTTTCAGCCAAGATAGCCGTAAATTCTGATTCAATGGGCTTGATTGCTTGTCCAGAGACTTCAATTTCACCATTTTCATGAAGTAATACCCTTACCTTTTGTAACGTCCCTTGATTCATATCCGCATACTTTTGGAGTTGATCTCTAAGATTCAATTCAGGGAACCGGTAATCGAAGTAATCAGCGGATTGTTTCATCCGATCGATATGATCAGTCAACAAATAATATTCGCCATCGCTGAGCTTCATCGATTCCAATAGTTTGTAAGCAGGCCTTTCCACCGTCAATAATTTGGCTTTTAAAAACGCTTCGTCATATTCTTCAGATAGCTCGGAATCCCAAGTGATTCCACCTCCTACCCCATACTCGGCTTTCCCGGTTTCGTTATCGATCACGACCGTACGAATCGGCACATTAAAAACGGCTTCGGATTCAGGGGTGATGAACCCGATTGCACCGCAATAAACTTCCCGTGGTGAATTCTCGATATCAGCGATGATTTCCATCGTTTTAATTTTAGGTGCCCCTGTTATCGATCCACAAGGAAAAAGAGCCCTGAATATATCAATGATTGTTGTTCCTGGATTCGTATCGGCCGTAATCGTGGATGTCATTTGCCAAACGGTCGGATATTTTTCAATTGCCTTAAGCTGTGGAACCTTGACGCTTCCTGGTTCTGCAATCATTCCCAAATCATTTCTGAGCAGGTCCACAATCATGTAGTTTTCTGCTTGATTCTTTTCCGAGGCTGCTAACCAGTCTGCATTAAGCTGATCCATTTTCAGTGTCGTTCCCCGCTTTACCGTTCCTTTCATTGGCCGAGTAATCAGCTGACCATCTTCCCAACGGAAAAACAACTCGGGTGATGCAGATAGGATTCGATGTGTCCCCACATTCAAATATGCACTATAGTTCGAGCGTTGAGCTCTCTTCAAGCGATCAAAGAAAGCGAAGTCATCTCCTTCGAACCTGGATTGCAAACGCATCGTGTAATTGACTTGATACGTATTGCCTTTCTCGATTTCCGATTTTATCATTTGAAACCCGGAATGATAGTTATGTGAATTCGTTTCTGATTGCCATTCAGCTAAATTAAAAGCCCCTGTCATTTTTTCAGGTAATTCTTCTTCCGGTTTATCGAAAATCCCGAACCATAATAATGGCATTTTGGCTCCATCTTTTACTTTAAAAGATTTTTCAAAAGCAGGTGCCGCTTCATAGGAAACGTATCCCGCTGCATAATGCCCCTGTTCTATCGCTTCCTGGACTTTTTGGAATTGGGGAATGACATCCTCAATTGAATGGGCGGTGAACACTTTTTTCGGGTTCGTAAAATATAGAGGCCTGCTGTCACCTTGTTTATCTGTGAAGTGAAATATTAATGATAAAGGATCTTCTCGTTTCATTCTTGTCTCCTAACTTTGTTTATGAAGTAAATCGGTATGTATTTTATAAAAAAGCTTGCAGACACGGAATCTGCAAGCTCATTCTTTGACACTTATTTCATTCCAGTAACCTCTGCAATGATTTCATAAGAACGAAGTCGTGCAACCTGATCATAAATGGCAGAGTTTATAATCATTTCGTCCGCCTGCGTTTCATTTAAAAATGCCTGCAACTGCTCTTTAACCTCTTTTGGATTTCCTATGATGGAAGCGTTCAGCTGCTTCATGACAATGGCCTTTTCATATTCTGTCCAAAGGCCTTCCATTGTATCAACTGGAGGAGCAAGTTGACCGGGCGTGTTCCGTATCAAATTCAAGAACTGCTGTTGATAAGATGTAGCAATCCTTTGCGCTTCTTCTGTAGTATCAGCTGCAAAAACATTGACACCAACCATGACATAAGGTTTATCGAGAACGTCGGATGGTTGGAAATTATTGCGGTAACGGGCTAAAGCTGGTTGAGTATTTTCAGGGGAAAAATGACTTGCAAATGAAAATGGCAATCCCAGCTGTGCTGATAATGCTGCACTGAAGCCGCTTGAACCAAGCAGCCAAATCGGGATATCCTGTCCTTCGCCAGGGATGGCGCGAACACGATTATGTTTGGAATTCGCATCTAAATAACTGCGGAGCTGCGCCAATTGTTCAGGAAAATCCTGACCGTTATTACGTACGTCACCCCTGAGTGCCATGGCTGTATATTGGTCGCTTCCCGGAGCTCGCCCAAGCCCTAAATCTATTCTACCAGGATACATTGCTTCCAATGTCCCAAATTGTTCTGCGATAACAAGCGGTGCATGATTCGGCAGCATTATGCCGCCAGAACCGACGCGAATTCTTTCCGTCTTTCCCGCAACATGGCCTATAAGCACGGACGTTGCAGAGCTTGCGATCCCTGGCATGCTATGGTGTTCTGCAACCCAGAAACGGTTATAATTCCATTGCTCCACATGCTTGGCTAAATCTACTGTATTTTTAAAAGCTCCCGAAACTGTACCACCCTCAACGATTGAAGCCAGGTCCAGAACGGAAAAAGAAATGTCGCTAAGTTTTTTTGCATGTTGATCAGCATTCATATCTTCATCTTCTTTCTTTCAATTATGATAAATTGGACGCAAAGCCATCATATAGAAAATGCACACAAAATGCACACAAAATGCTCGAACGGATTAACTGTTAAGAATTTCCCTGGCAATCAAACGAAATGAATTAAGCCTATCCTCCAACTTATGAGTGATGGTTATCAGCATGATTTCATCTGCTTGATATTTCTCCTGAATCTCGTATAGCCGATACTTCACTTGTGAAGGAGTACCAAAAATCAGTTTTTCATGCATCGTTTCCATCAGTGCTTTTTCTTTTTCAGTCCAATCATGGCTCCTTACCTCTTCTATGCTTGGAACCTGCTTTCTTCCACCTTGTCCACTTTGAATTTTCCATAGAATGTTGCTAAGGGCAATTTCTTTCGCATGTTCCTCCGTTTCTGAGCAAATGGCCGAAACCGTAACGATCGTTTTAGGTTCTTTAAGCAACCCTTTTGTTTGAAAGTGTTCACGGTACTGATGAAAGCTCTGCACTCCATCATTTTCACTCATGAATTCACCAAACGCGTATGCAGTCCCATTCTCAGCGGCAAGATTTGCACTTTTCCCGCTTGTTCCCAATATCCATGGTTCAGGCGGCACCTTTGGGATAGGAGCAGCAGAGACATTTGAAAATGGATGTTCATTCGGAAATTCATCTCTTAGAAAATTCAACAGTTCTTGAACTAGTTCAGGCATTTTATAAACATTCTGAAGAAAATTATCGGATAATGCCATCGTTGCTTCGGCAGATCCACCAGGAGCACGCCCGATTCCCATATCAATCCGGCCAGGAAAAAGTGTAGCTAGCATATTATAAGTCTCTGCTATCCTGTATGGCTTATAATGTGGAAGCAGCACTGCCCCTGAACCAATTCGGATATTTTTTGTTTGTGCACCAATATAGCTTATCAAAACCTCTGGAACGGAACAGGCCAATCCTGGGAGATCATGATGTTCAGTTAACCAGATTCTGCTATAACCAAGTCTATCTCCTTCTTGTGCGAGTTGCAGTGAAGCCTGTAAGGCTTCTTGTGCTGATTGTCCTGATGCAATTGGTGATTGATCCAAAATGCTAAGTTTCATTTTGTTACCTCCTTTCTAGTCTTTCGTAATTTAATGGTAAATCATAACTAGTCGAAAGTCGCCTGAAACGCTTGCTTTGTTATTTTAGTTTGCGGCCTTTAGCAAAAAATATAAGGAGCTGAATTCAAATTTGGGAGTATGAGTAAATGGTATATTCTAGCGAGGTTTTTGATTTAATACATCAAGAAGGCAAGTGACATAAATGGTCGTCACTTATTCTATCGAGGTCTTTTTAGGGATATATGTAAAAAAGAAAAGCCCTTTTAAGGGGCTTTCTAGTTTGTAGACAAAAGGAGTTCGGAATTAAAAAATTTTGAACCCCTTTTGAAATTCCCTCTGAATTTCGCCTAAAGTTAAGAGATTGGGGGCTCTACGAGCCCACTATCTTATGCCATTTTTGGTCCTCGCCATGTCCAATTGGTCATCTTCTTTAAATTAATGGCAGCGAAAGTAAGCATCGCCTGCATCGACAATTTTTTAAGTCCCCTTAAAGTAGTCCAACGCATACCATGCTTTTCTTTTGCATCTGCGAATACACGCTCATTCGTTTCTTTACGCTTCGCATATATAGGTTTTACATTTTGATGATGACGCAGATGATCTGCTTCTTCCACATGTGTTTGCCAGATATGCCGTGTCACCAGGTTTTAATACTTCTATTTTAAAACAAAAATAACTCTAGGCAAAAGTGTTCTATCTAAAAGGTAAGACAAAGTTGATTGGAACGGAAGGTACGAGACTCCTGCGGGAAAAGCGAGTCTAGGGGAGACCCCGCAGGCGAAAGCCGAGGAGGCTCCCGGACCGCCCGCGGAAAGCGAGTGCCTGTAGTGGAAATCAACGTCCAAATTGTACAAGCCATAAAAATAGACAAACTCGATTTTCATCGAGTTTGTCTACAGTCTGAAAAGCCCTTTTAAGGGGCTTTCCAAAGCTATTCACTTTTTTTGAATTGAGATAGTAATTCATCCGCCATTATTTCCGAATCCAAACGAGCCGCTATATATGGAGGCTGGACCCGATTATTGGACTCTACGGGCAAACCTAGCCAGACAACTCGTTTATCCAAGATGATAAACGAAAAGGAAACAGGTGAACAAATAAATTGATCAGAGTGGATATCAGGGTTTCTTTTTGCTGAAATGATCGTCAATTTCACTGCAGGGTTTCGTTTCATTAAATATTGCTGCCATTCTTCTGACAAACTGTTCAAATCCGGAACAGCAAAAACCATCTCTTGTTTTGTTGAGTCTATATCTTCCTGAAGGTCCCCCAATTTACGGGCATGCATCCATTGTAATCTCGGATGCTGATGTTTAACCCATTTTCCAATGTCTTTCTTTGATACAATCTGATCATTTTGAATTTGATGATCGACAAGCTGACGAAGTGTTTTGCTGCGATAAACGTGTTTGTTAACAAATGAAGTGTCACATACATGTACGAACTTTCCCTTTGTCCTTGTTATGGCCACGTTAATGAGCCTTTCACTTTCTCTCCCTGTCAATAACATTCCAGCCCTGTTTTGCGGATAACTATCAACTGTGTCAAAAATCATCATCTCCCGTTCACTTCCCTGGAACCGATGTACAGTTGCAGCGATGATATCCGCCGTTTGCCGTTCTTTGTCATATAAGTCATCCAATAGTTTTTCCATCAAATCCGCCTGGGCACGATATGGGGCGACATAACCGATTGATCTTGCCCCGCCCACATAAGCTTCATGAATCAGTTGAAAAGATAAAAGCAATTGCCATATATTCATTCTCGAGTGGGATGTGCGTTCAGTGATGCAATATTCCCCTGCTAAGCTAGTATCGAGCAGTGCCGCTGCCTTATTGGCAAATGGTTCCGCCAGCATTATTCCCTCCCTGCTGGTCGCAACACTTTTATGATCGCCAACATAATTGTTATAGACGACACGATTAGTGAATGCTGAAATATCCGGATGCATGCGGCGCTGTTCCTTTAATAGGAATAAATGGGGATGAAGTTCTCCTTCTTCAACAGACTGGGCGACACCAGCCCGATGAAAAATGTCTTCCTTCAGCCAAAGTTTCACTAGGGAATCTCGAGCCGAAGCAATAGGCGGCAATTGTTTGAAATCACCACAAACGATAATATGCTTGGCTAACGCTGCAGCAAAAGCCACCTGAGGTACGTATGCCATACTCGCTTCGTCCAAAATGACCAGATCATATTCCTTTTGATAAACCGTTTCATCATTTGCGGCTTTAGCCAAGGTCGTTCCGATGACTTTTGCTTCTTTTACGAATTGAATCTCTTTTTGGCGGATTTTCTCCAAGACTTTGGCCAGCTTTTTCTCTATCTCAATTAATTGATCTGTATCCCTTTTACTGAAGGACCCTGCCAAGTCATGCTTTAACAGACGTTTCTCTTCGCCAAGCTCTTCTTTTTCTTTAATTAATGTCGGTTCATGTTTACCTAATAATTGCCCTGTAACAATATCATCATGAATGGCTAGTGATTCACCGATTTGAGATCCATAGCGAAGCACATCGCCTTCTTTGAAACGATCTTTCTTTTTAATGAATGACGAAATTTCAGCCATCAAAACATCGACAGCCTGGTTGCTATGGGACAAAACCAGAACTTTTTTATCCTGTAAATAATGATTGGCTACTGTACGAGCCAATGTATAGGTTTTTCCTGTTCCAGGGGGTCCCCAAACAAAAGTGACAGGGTTGAATTTCGAGCGCGCATATAATTCTTTCACGCTGCTTTGTTTTTCAATTAAAGGATGTTTTTGCGGCATGGACGGATCCATCAGGCGCTTGATCCGAAGCCTTTTCCTTTTGCTTCTCTTGGTTTCATCCAAGCGGATGATCAATTGCTCAAGCAATTCCCAGGGGTCGTGGTATAAAAAGGCTTCATCGATCATATCACCTAGCGAGCGATCAAAAACAATGATTATACTTTTCCCTTCAGATGAGAGGATTCTTCCCTCCTGCTTAATCCCTCCCCATTCCAGTCGAACGAGGGAACCGACAGGGATTTTTATCGATGAACCTGTTTCGAAATAATAGTTGAAAGAATCGTCACCTGTAAGCAGATGGCCGTTCGAAACCAGGTATTTTGTACTGCCATATTTTTTTAAATGCAGGATTTCAAGTTGAAGCGCCTGCTGCCATTCTTTTATATAATTAACTGTCGAATTCATTTTTCACTTTCCTCACAAAATATGCCATTGAACAAAGAAACTGGCCCATTGGCTAGGCTCCGAAGTAGAAAGTAACGCTGTTACCCAGACTTTTTTTGCGCATTACCTGTTTCATAAGCATATAAAATAAGGCCCAATCAATAGATTGGGCCTCTCCTACGCCAATGTTTTAACTATAGCATTTTTTAAACATACATACCATGGGCTCTTTTGGAAGAAATGGTTTAGATTAGCCTTCTGTCAACTCAGTGAATTGGTCGACAAGATCGCTGAAAATCTTCATTGCGTTTTCGATTGGATCAGGTTTAGTTAAATCTACGCCTGTTTTCTTAAGCAGCTCCAATGGGAAATCGGAACTCCCGCTTTTCAAGAAGGTCAAATAACTTTCAAGTGTTTTTTGGTCCCCAGAGAGGATCTTATCAGCGATAGTGATGGCTGAAACGTAACCAGTAGCATATTTGTAGACATAAAATGGACGATAAAAGTGTGGGATTCGTGACCAGCCATACTTCACTTCTTCATCGAAAATCATTTCATCTCCATTATAAGCCCGAAATATCGATTCATAGGCTGTATTAAAAACCTCGGCATTTAGAGGTTCATCATTTTCAGCTTTTTCATGTACGATCTTTTCGAACTCCGCAAACATCACCTGTGTGAAGAATGTTCCTTTAAAACTATCTATGAAATGGTTAAGTAAGTGTTTTTTCTTCTGCACGTCTTTTGTAGTCTTGATTAAATGGCGAATCAAAAGGATTTCATTCACAGTGGAAGCAACTTCAGCGACAAAAATGGAATACCCGGCACTTATTTGCGGTTGATATTTTGAACTATAGTATGAATGCATACCATGTCCAGATTCATGTGCAAGTGTAAAGACACTGTCTAAATCATCACGGTGATTTAATAAAATGAAAGGATGAACACCATAAAGTCCTAAATTGTAAGCACCTGACCGTTTTCCAGGTGTTTCCCTGACGTCGATATATCTTTTTTCCTTAAAGGTTTTCAAGATTGTGATATACTCTTCGCCAAGAGGCTTCAGTGCTTCAACCATCAAAGAAAAACCATCATCGTAAGAAATCTCCTCTTTAGCGCCTTCGACTAATGGCACACTTAAATCATAGGCACGCAATTCTTCTACACCCAGCAATTTTTTTCTTAAATGAATGTATTTATGCATGGGTCCGATATTTTGCTTAGTAGACATAATCAAATTATCATAAACCTCTTTTGGAACTTGATCCCCAAATAAGGATTTTTCCAAGGCTGATGGATAATTTCTTAGTTTTGAAAGATTCACATTATTTTTGATTGCCGTGGCAAGTGTGGAAGCGATTGTATTCTTCAACTGTACATATGGCTGATAATAGGCGAAATAAGCCTCTTTTCTTTTATCGCGATCATCGTCTTCAATCAATTTGGAATACATTCCCCGCGTCAGCTCTACCCTCTCGCCGTCTTCATTCGTAACTTCCCCAAATTTTATATCCGCATTGTTGATCATCCCGAACGTTTTTTGGGGTGCTGAAAAGGCTTCGCCTATTTGGGAAAGCACCTCTTCTTGTTCTTTCGTTAACACATGGGCTTTATAGCGGAAGGAATCCAGTAAATCCTCTTCAAAATATTTCAAACCCTCGACTTCTTTTATGTACCCTTTTAATGTTTGTTCTTCCAGGCTTAGAAGAAACGGCATGAAGAATGCAGAAGCATTACTTATTTTCTGCCCTAACTTACCAGCTCGATCCAGCAATGCTTGTGATGAGGTGACCCGTGTATCCAAATCGGCTTGAAGCATGGCAAATACATATAGCTTGTTATAAATGTACCCAACTTCCTCACTTAACCGTAAATACTCAAATAAATCTTGAGCGGACTGAATATGCCCATCGTAAGTTTTTAATTTTTCTGTCATCTTAAGGACTTCTTGATAATCTTTTTCCCAATTAGCCTGATCTTCGTAAATATCCTTTAAATTCCAAGTTTCTTCTATCTTTAATTCGTCACGTGATTTAAACGTTTGCATATCGTCTGCACTTCCTTTCATGCTTATAGCTTACCCTTTATTATAATCGACTTTCAGAAAAATCTGCATAGAAAAACCAGTATGCTAAAAATACATACTGGTTTCCCCTTTAAAGAATTAGAATTTTGCTGCAGTTTCAGCAACTTTCGCCAATCCTTCTGCAACGATATCCTGTGAGCGATCTGGGTATTGATTATGTCCCTCGATTACGACCGTTTCTGGGTTTTTAATGCCCCATAAGTTTAAATTCATCGTTACGTATTTCTCAGCCATTTCGCCAGCATCCATTCCAGGCAATGCATAATCGGATCCGCGTGCATTAAGTAAAGCCACTTTTTTATCTCCAGCTAAGCCGACTGGGCCTTCCGCTGTATATTTGAATGTTGTTCCCGCTTGGGCAAGATAGGAAATATAAGTTACCAATGGTGCTGGAACCGTTGCGTTCCATAGCGGGAAGGCAAATACCACTTTGTCTGCAGCAAGAAATTGATTCAAGTATTGTTGCACGATATCGGCAATCTCCACTTCTTCTTCTGTCAATTCCATGCCTTGGTTGCGTTTATATAAGGCAGTGATTGCAGTATTTCCGTAGTAAGGCAAGTTCAGTTCAAATAAATCCAATTCAGTTATTTCATCGCTACTATTTGCTTCCTTATATGTGTTCAAAAACGTTTCATACATTTTGACACTGATTGCTTGATCCGCTGGACGGTCATTTGATTTAACAAATAATACTTTAGACATTTTTGTTCCCCCAATTGTTAATTTTGTATGTTTTTTTTAAAATAGCATTTAATCCGTATATCTCGAATTAACTGCAATTACTACTTTCACATTATAAAACTGAAAATCTCATAAGGCAAGAAATATGTTTTTTATTTTCATTTTACATTTCATGAATTTGCGCGCCTGTATTATTTTATCCCGACGCCCTCTAAGTAGCGCGAAAAAAACCGAGAGCATTTGCCCTCGGTTAAGTTAACTCTTTATGATGGAAGGGGCACTTACCTTTTATCGGTTCTATATCATCCCCTATGAAAAATTGTTTCCATTCATTATGATTTACATCTCCAAAGTGACTTATATCCGGATGTTTAGGAAGGTTATCCCATTTCTCCACTCGTTCACGAACCTTTTCACGAGACATGATTCCGCCTTTTTCCGTTCCTTCCAAGCCTTCAAATATCATCCGGGGTTGGAATCCAAGTACAAGGCTATTTCCTAAATCACGGGTTTTACGCTGTTTATAAGCAGGTGCATTACCAAAGACAAAGATTGGCTCCCCTGCAAAATGATAGTCCCATAAATAATGCTCAGGGTCTTTCGGCTTTTCAATTGGCCAAGGTTTTTCATCCGCTTTATGCAAGTATTGCAGGATATCCCAAAACCTTTTACGGTAAAATTCTATATCACCCTCTATTGATTCAGGCTCCATAAAGACGAAAAGGCCGTGCCTGATATATGGCGGTTCCTGAAATAAATCAAGAAAGCTTTCCACTGCTTTTGGGAGATTGGACCAATCTTTCTGTGTTATATAAGCATAACGAAGTTCCCCTTTATTTTCAGCTTTCATACCAAAATAACAAGGAAAGGTTTTATCGGTCACTGTATTATGGAATGTTTGATATTCCTTAATTAGCCATTGCGGCACTCGATCGGGATTTGTCATATCTTCTTTTGTTAACAAACTTGAATTAGCAGTCAGCATCATTTTTCTCCTTAAATCGTTTTATTATATGTTACCCGCTTTAAATAAACTAAAACTTCTTCGGAGCGCAAAGCAGCTCAATCAGGTGCCCCTATATAATTACTTCTTTATTAAAGAGTTTATGACTTCCTCAAGGTTCATCGTAATTCAATTAAAAAACATTCATTCTGCATGTTAATCATTTTTTTTTAGGATAACCTAAGAAAAAAATAGGAGTGATTTTTTATGGCAAGGAGAAGGAAAATTCTAGTATCTGAAGCGAGAAAAGGACTCGATGATTTAAAAACCAAAGTTGCTGGTACAAAGAATCCCGAAGAAGCAAAGTTTGAAGTGGCAAAGGAAATTGGCGTACCGCTGAAAAAAGACTATAACGGTGAGCTGACATCCAAGCAGAATGGAAAAATAGGCGGAAAATTAGGCGGAGGCATGGTCAAGGAACTTATAAAGATGGCACAGGAAAACTTAGGAAAAAAACATTAACAAGAGTCGATCCCAGGTGGTAGTGCTCCACCTCAAAAGCTCATATATAGAAACGAACAGACTTAACGAAAAAAAATTTGGGACTTAACACTTTGGATGGCATTAAACTGTAAAAAAAGCCAACCTTTACGGGCTGGCTTTTTAATATTAACTAATTCTCACGGGTGAAACTCTTGAAACTACTGACATTATTAATTCCTCCGACATCGGGTAATTAGTGGCAGCTGGATCCGTCCTTACTGCTTTAAGAATTCTTTCCATATCGGATTGGTTAATTCCATAGGCGCTGAAGTCGGAGGGCAGCCCAAGATCGGATAGGAAAACACGGAGCTTTTCCACCACTTTCGCTAAGGTCCCTTTTGAATCTTCATCATGGATTTTCACATTAAAGGCTTCGGCTATCAAATGGGCCTTTGGAAGATATAAATCCGGGGTTGATTCCATGACGACCGGTAATAA
Organism: Peribacillus frigoritolerans; assembly: GCF_040250305.1. Classification (NCBI taxonomy): domain Bacteria; kingdom Bacillati; phylum Bacillota; class Bacilli; order Caryophanales; family Bacillaceae; genus Peribacillus; species Peribacillus frigoritolerans. Next base: position 2,929,120 of record NZ_CP158190.1, read on the forward strand.
CACAGCATTTGCCAATCCATGAGGAATACGGAATAACGCCCCATATGCGTGGGCAAAGTTATGAACCGGGATCGCATTCAATGCACTACAAAATGCAGTGATTCCCATCATGCTTCCATGAAGCATTTCCATTCTGGCCTCAATATTCGTTCCGTCCTTTACGGCCCTTGGTAAATTTCTTTCAATAACTCGAATGGCCTGAAATCCATAAGCATCGGTTATTGATGTCGCCGCAGGTGAAACGATCGCTTCCATTGCATGTGTCAATGCATCTGCACCAGTAAACGCCGTAATGTCAGACGGCAGTCCGACTGTTAACTCGGGATCTAGAATGGCAACATCCGAACTTAAAAAAACATTGTATATATTCATTTTCACTTTTTTATGTTCATTATATATGACTGCGATCGGGGATACTTCAGAACCGGTTCCTGCTGTTGTGGGTACGGAAATATGCGGGATACTCATGGATTGGGCTTTTGGAAAACCCTCAAACAGATAACCGCTTGGAATCGCATCTTTAATTTCCGTAATTCCTTTGTATAATCCGAATTTCAATGCCTTTGCGGTATCAATGACACTCCCTCCACCGATGGCCAGTATGGCATCGGCATTCACTTCGCGTGCATATTTCAATGCTTCATTTACACATACACTCGCTGCGTCTTGTGTAACACCCAGAAACTGTCCAACTATTTCAGCTTTGGCACCTAATTTCTGCTGATCAAAAGTTTCGGCAACTTTCTTAACTACACCTGCATTTTCCAAGCCCGCATCACTTACGAGTAGAATCCTTTTGGCCCCGAGACCATTGAAAAGGTTTGGAATGAGTGATCGAGTGTTAGTGCCACTGTAAACCGAAGTCCTTAGCCAAAAATTCGAATGAGCGTTTACGTTCATACAGATCACCTCAGATATATTAGTCTATATTCACAGTTAAGGATTGTTCATACCCTGCCTCAAAGTTCCTGATGGCCACACATTAACAAATATACTAAATAGTAAGCTTGTATCTTGTATCGGCTTTACAAAACCCCATATTCCTTTTCGTTACTTTGATAGATCTCTTCAATCCCCTTCCCTTTTGCCCTGGCTAAAATCTCCATCCGCACCGTTAATTGTTTCATGGTAAAATTCAATATAGCTTGTTGGTCATTGCCAAATGGATTTCCTAACCGATCATATCCCTCCGTATTTAACGCAATGGCCAGAGGTGAAAGTTCCTCCATTCTCTTTTCAACCTGTTTAAAGATATGTGGATGTTCACTGATGATTCGCTGCAGCAGGAAGGTCCCATAAGCAATATGACGTGATTCATCCTTCTTCAAAAGACCCACGCCTTTTAATAAACCAGGCATCATTTTATTAGCTTCGAGAGTCTGATAAAACCCGAAATATCCAGTTTCTGCAAGAACACCCTCGGTAAACATATTATAAACAGTGGCTGCTTCTGCCAAAGCTTCAGGGGATTGGTCGGATAAAAGTTTCTCCATCGCTTCAGGCAATATTTCATAAAAAATCGATTTATAAGTGTCTGAGTGATAAACCGTCAAATCACCCGTTTCACCAATCTGATCTAATGTATAACGAAAGAACTCCATATGCTTCGCTTCCTCGAACAGAAATGTCGTTAAATACATTTCTTCTTCGATCCTGCCTTCTTTGGCTATCGTCATAATGAGGGGCAGCAAATCCAAGGTCACCGCTTCTTCTCCGCCCTGAAAAAGGGATATGATCCTTAATAACACTTGCCTTTCAATATCAGTAAATGACTTCCAATCTTCTTTATCCTGGCTGAAATCAATGTCACGAGGATTCCATATACCGAATTTCTTTGCCTTTTGATAAAGTTTAAATGGCAGGGTATCTTCTCTAAAACTCCGGCTGGTGGTCGTTAAAGTCTTTCTTTTCATGGTAATGCCTCCTTGAAATTATGAACTTTGATTCTCTAAGGATTTTTTTGATTTGTAAGAGTTTTCATTATATTGTAAGATATTAGTAGCATTTATCCTAGCACTGAAAATGTAGGGAGGAATAAAGTCGAATGCTTGAGGAAACTCTGATGAATCATGTAAAAAAGATTTCCCATCAAAAAGATATGGCAAATAAATCACAAATGATCGTAAAGGGCTGTGTGGATTTTTTTTCATTTCAACGCGCTTCTTTATTCAGTTACTCATGTTTAACAGGAATGGGTGAAGGAATATGTGCATGTACAAGTGAAGATACCTTTTCATTACATAATGTTAAAGAAAATATTCATGATATATACCCCATCCACCAAGCAGTCATCCATAACAAACCCATATACTTAACCATCCAACATGCGAAATCCTCCATCCCTGCAAAATACGTTAAAAGATTTTCCATCTCTTCATTGGCTATCATTCCGATAAATGTGAATGACATGGCCATCGGTTTAGTGTTGGTTGATCCCATTCACGCCAACGAGCCTGTTACCAAGAATGATTTAATGAAGCTTTCCCATTATTTAAAACTGGCTGTCGGTTCGACATTGGATTCCGCCCCTCCAACTTACCTTCTAAGCAAACGTGAAGTGGAGGTCCTTCAATATTTAGCCAATGGGTTGGGTTTAAAGCAAATGGCACCAAAAATGAGCGTTAGTGAATTTACAGTCAGAGATCATATTTCTTCTGCTATCAGGAAATTGGGAGTGAATCACCGGACCGAGGCCGTCGCTGTTGCCATAAGACACAAAATGATTATGTGAAACAAAAAAACCTTCAAAGAAGGTTTCGGACTGTAAACAAACTCTATGAAAATCGAGTTTTTTACGGTTTGTACAATTTGAACGTTGATTTCCTCTCCAGGCACTCGCTTTCCCGCGGGCTCCCCTGGACTCATTTTTCCCGCAAGAGTCTCGTACCCTCCGTTCCAATCAACTTTGTTTTAACTTTTAGATGAACCCTTTTGCCTATAGTCTTGATTTTAAGGTGATGAGGATGCTTTCTAAACCAGGATTTTATTCAGCGAAGACACGTAGGTCTCGTTGAGCCCCAATACTTAAATTTAGGCCAAAATTCAAAGGGAGTTTCAAAAGGGGTTCGGAATTTTTTAATTCCGAACCCCTTTTTTTTAAGTCTCATTGAGTCACTTTTTCTTCAACTTTCGTAGTCCAATTCAACTCGTCTGCGACTTTACCTGTTTGGACACCTGTCAGTGTATCATACAGCTTTCTGGAAAGTTCGCCAGTTTCCCCGCTTTGAACAATCATTTCTTCACCATTCCACAAAAATTCACCAATTGGTGATATGACCGCGGCTGTTCCCGTTCCAAAGGCCTCTTCCAAGTGACCTAATTTATGGGCTTCATGGACTTCCTCCATCGAAATGCGTCTTTCCGACACGGGAAGACCCCAATGTTTCAGCAATTCTATAATGGAATCACGAGTAATGCCCGGAAGGATGCTTCCATTTAAAGCAGGGGTGATGATTTCACCATTAATTTTGAAGAACACATTCATGCTTCCAACTTCTTCGATATACTTTTTCTCCACTCCGTCTAACCAAAGAACTTGGGCATAACCCATCTTTTCGGATACTTCCTGGGCTTTTAGGCTCGATGCATAATTACCGCCCGTTTTGGCTTCACCTGTACCTCCATTAACTGCACGTGTAAAAGCTGACTCCACTGCAATTTTAACTGGATGAATGCCTTCTTTATAATACGAACCTACTGGTGACATGATGATGATGAATTGATACTTATTCGATGGAGATACTCCAAGATAAGGCTCAGTAGCTATAATGAATGGCCTGATATATAAAGATGTCCCTTCTACCTGGGGAACCCAATCCTTATCAACGCTAATTAAAGTCTTTAAGGCCTTCAACGCAAAATCAACGTCGATATCCGGTATGCATAATCGGCTATTTGAACTATTTAAGCGTTGGAAATTCTTTTCCGGACGGAATAAGATAATTTCATCCTCTGGTGATGCATATGCCTTCAATCCTTCAAAAACGGATTGACCATAGTGAAAAATCATAGCTGACGGCTCTAATGAGAGCGGTTGATAAGGAACAATTCTTGGATCATGCCACCCTTGCCCTTGTGTGTAATCCATAATAAACATATGATCGGTAAACTGCTTACCGAACTCAAGCTGGTCCGCTTGTGGTTTTTCTTTCTTTGTTGTACTAAGCGTGATTTGCATGTCATGTTCCTTCATTACCAAAACCCCTTGTTGATTAAATTTACAAGATTTCACTTCCATAAAATCTATCTTTAATTAGTTTACTCCTATAAGGAATCATAGTTCAAGTCTTTAAGACGAAATTTTCGGAATTTTTTTAAAATAAATGGGTTTTTCTTTGATTTCCAGACTATGATTCCTGAAAAAAGAACCAATTATCCTGAAACCTCTAAAAATATCAATTCCGATTGTACGCTAAGATGTCTTGAATATTAGATTAATTTTATCAAAATAATCACATTAAAGCCAATGAGAATAATTCTGGTTCATGGCACCTCAAGAGTAAATTCAATCGTTTCCCCTTTTTGTAACCAGGAAAATCGATAAATGAAAAGACTTTTAGCAGATTCGTGAATAAAACACTAAAGCAAATACCTGCAAACCTTATATGTATAATAAAAAACCTAAGAATATATAACATTTTTAACCCGAATCCCTAAAGTGTTTTTTTCGTACCATTCCCATTTTTAAGCCAATGGAATATAGAGGGAATTTTTTCATGAATTGCAAATTAGTAGTTTACTACTAATTAATATTCTTATATACTTATTCCACAAGATAGATAAAACGCATGCAAAACGTTATATTATAGATAAAACGCATGCAACTTTCTTATTTTTGACGAAAAGGGGTAACAATATGACAAAAAACAGATGGTTAATCGCTTTATCCGCTATCGCCATTCACCTTTCAATTGGTGGGGCATATGCATATAGCGTTTACAAAAAACCATTAGTTGAGACTATGGGATGGTCAGAAACTGAAGTAACGTTAGCATTCACAATAATGATGGCGCTTGCAGGAACTTCAGCTGCTTTCTTTGGCAAATTCGTAGAAAAAAATGGTCCAAGGAAGTCAGCCATGGTCGCTGCTGTATTATTCGGTTTAGGACAAGCTGGTTCCGGTTTAGCAGTAATGGTCGATTCACTTCCGCTTTACCTATTGACATATGGGGTTTTAAGTGGACTTGGTATGGGGATCGGGTACATTTCACCAGTATCCACTTTAGTCAAATGGTTCCCAGATCGCAGGGGATTGGCAACAGGAATGGCAGTATTAGGTTTCGGGGCCGGAGCACTCATTACAGCGCCAGTAGCTGCAAGCCTAATGGAATCCGTTGGCATTTATTCTACATATTATATTTTAGGCGCAGGCTATTTCATACTGATGTTCTTAGGGGCATCCTATATTGCCCCTCCAAAGGCCAACTGGCTACCTGAAGGAATGAAGAAAGATATTGAGTCAGGTAAGAAAGAACTGAAGAAAGACCTAAGGCAATTAACTGCAAAAGAAGCGGTTAAAACTAAACACTTCTGGATGTTATGGTCCATGAAATTGATAAATACAAGTGCAGGTATCATGATGATTTCGGTAGCTTCACCAATGGCTCAAGACGTTGTTGGTCTGTCTGTAGCAGGTGCAGCAACATTAGTCGGAATTATGGGAATCTTTAATGGCGGAGGAAGACTTGGCTGGGCAGCAGCATCAGATTATATTGGACGTCCAAATGTTTTCGTCATTTTCTTCATCATTCAAATCGGAGCGTTCCTTTTACTTCCAACGACTACAAATACACTATTGTTCCAAGGACTCATCTTGTTGGTCGTTAGTTGTTATGGAGGAGGATTTTCAAATCTCCCTGCATTTGCCGGGGATTTATTTGGAACTAAGGAAATTGGTGCCATCCACGGTTACCTTTTAACTACATGGTCTCTAGGCGGGGTTTGCGGACCTATGTTAGTTACCGCAATCAGGGAAAGTACGAACAGTTATATCCCGGTTTTCTACGTTTTCGCAGCATTAATTGCAATAGCATTTGCCATCTCCATCTGGTTGCGTCTGGACATTAAAAAAATGCAAAAAGCACAGAAACAAGGAGTAACGAACACATTCAGTAAAATATCCTAATTTAAATCCTTGCAAAAAGGCATTATCAAGTAAAGTTCCATAACCGGAATTTACCTTTGATGATGCCTTTTTTGTTTATGACCTTAACGGTGGCTGCTCTTAAAAAGCCTTCGTATACCTTCCGAGATTGAGATAATTCGAAATCTTTTTGGAACTTTTTATGATTTATCATCCCAGCAGGATTCTTTGCTGGTGCAATTTTCAGCATTGCTTAAACTAAATCGCAATAGTCTAGGGAAATGCAGTTATTGGGATTATCGACTTATGAACGTGAGGACAGGTAAAAGTCATAGTGACCAAATATTTTTTTATGTTGACCTTCATTTTGCAATGAAAGTCTTGTTTTCGTTTGCTTGCCACTATTTTAACAGGCTGTATTCCCATTTCCTTCTGGTCAGCCCAAACAATTTGAACAAGTTATTTAGTTTAACATTAAGCTAAATCAGGGAATCAAGTAAGAGATGGAATTAGGGGGGATTGTCTTGTGGATCAATAAACCGTTTTTCAAATATGCATGCGCGATCATTTTGATCATTTTAATTATTTTTTTACTAGGTAAAATTGATTATGTTCTGCAGCCGCTACAAAAAATCATTGCTGCCATGTTTTTCCCTATTATTGTGGCTGGGCTTTTATACTATATATTACGGCCGGTCGTTAACTTTTTAACTGAATTTATCCCGAGGTCAGCTAGCATCTTCATCGTTTTTTTAATTATATTTAGTATGGTTGGGATGGTAGGTTACTTTGGCAGTCCTGTAATCGTGGACCAATTTCAAAAATTATCTGAAAACCTACCCAGCAAAGTGAAGGAATTCTCTAAAGAATCTGAAGTCATGATTGAAAAAAATGATTTTGGCATGGTTAATATGGAAGAATGGAAAGAAAAAGCGGTCACACATTTGAAAGATTACTCTGAAAAACTCATAGTGAATGTCAATACGATTTTTTCCACGATCACTAGTGTATTAACAGTATTGGTCATTACACCATTCATTTTATTCTATTTCTTGAAGGATGGAGATAAATTAAGACCATTTCTATTAAAATATATTCCGACCGATGTAGAATCAGAGGGAAACACGATTTTAAAAGACGTCGATAAAACCCTTTCAACTTATATTATCGGTCAATTCATCATATCAATCGTCATTGGGACTTTAATGTATATTGGCTACCTTATTATCGGTCTCGATTATGCACTTGTATTAGCCCTATTCGCCATGATTTTTACCGTTGTACCATTCCTTGGTCCATTAATAAGCATCATCCCTGCCCTCTTCATTGCCTTACAGCAAGACATTGGGTTGGCAGTAAAAGTACTCATTGTCCTTACCGTTGTTCAACAAGTCGAAGGGCACTTGGTTACACCGAATATTATGGGAAAACGTCTTAACATTCACCCACTTACCATTATCTTATTGCTGCTTGCTGCAGGATCAATATACGGTTTCATTGGCATTTTAATCGCTATCCCCACTTATTCCGTAGTAAAAACGATTATAGGAAATTTCAGGAAGTTTTATAACTTACGGAAAAGGGTTGCATAATCAGGAATGGTTGTCTACACAATTAATTAAAGACGCTATAAAAAATAAAAACAAAAATCATTCATCAACTTTTCAGACGTAGACAAACTTTAGGATAGGTGAGTTTGCCTGCAGTTTTTTGATTTTAAAAACGTTCCAGTTGGTTCATCCACATAAAACAGTAAAAAACAAGAAGGATAACCTTCTTCCGTGCCTCCTTTTGTAGACAAACTAAAAACGTTGATAATTCTATCAACGTTTTAATAATTTTTTAACAAAGCGTTTGAAAAACGCTTTGAAGCTTTTCTTTTTGATAACTTGCTGGGCATGAAATTTCTTCTCGATATGAATTTCCTCTTTGTTTATGGCATTATTTTCTGCTAATACCAAACCCAAATCGGAGTTGTGATCTTTGTTTAGGACAATTTTATAAGGAATATTATGACTCATTGCCAATTTAATATATTTCCCTAAATATTGATAGTCCATCTGACCATTTAAAAACAAATTGGAACGGGGATACTGCTTCATCATTTGCTCTATCTCGGGATATACATTCGTTTCAAAGACTTGGCTTTTTTTTAGTACGATGACGACGCGCTCCCGTAATGTGCCCAGAAATTCCCTTCGTTCGCCTGGCTTTATTTCTTTTGGACCATGGATTCCTTGTTCTAGATAGTCCTCCACATTTAGGCGTGACAATTCTTTTCCTCCTCCGCTTTCACTTCAATAATGTATGTAATATGGCCAAAAATAGTGCCCATCATTCTTTAAGTATGCATAAAAGTGAAATTTGGTCTAAGTTTGACTTTTCCCATAGTTAATTAGTCTACTCTTATTTTAAAAAAATGTCACTTTAGCCTTACTTCATGCATAGGATAGTATATGTGTAAATTTAGGTTGCTTAAATGAGGGACGGGGAAAAACATGAAAAAATTAATTGTATTTGTATTGATATTCGCCTTTAGTTTTTTGGGGTTCAGTAATACTTCAGGTGCGGCAGCAAGACAACTGATTATCATCAATAAAACCAATAATCAGCTTGCCTATTACGAAAATGATAAATTGGTGAGGGTATTTATCGTGGCGACTGGTAAGAAAGCCTCCTACACTCCTGAAGGAAAGTTCAAGGTAGTGACAAAGATTGTGAATCGTCCCTATTATAAAGGCAACATTAGAGGCGGAGACCCAAAAAACCCTCTAGGTAAAAGATGGCTGGGGATCAATGCAAGGAATACACCAGGAAATACGTACGCAATACACGGCAATAATGATTCTACAACCATTGGGAAATATATAAGTGCCGGTTGTATTCGTATGTATAACAATGATGTTCAATGGCTTTACGATAGGGTGAGAATGAACACTGTAGTCTTGATAGCCAGTTCGAATAAATCATTTGCCAACATAGCTGCAACGAATGGATATAAAGTGAGCGGATCTGTGAGCCTACCTGTAAATACCAACTCTACCCTAAAAAAAGGAAGCAGTGGCCCCCAAGTAATTGAACTGCAAAAAAGATTAACTAAACTTGGATTCAGCACTAAAGGAGTAGATGGGTCATTTGGAAAAAACACAGAAACAGCTGTAAAAAAATTCCAAAGTTCTAAAAAGCTTACTTCTGATGGGATCGTCGGACCAAAAACGAAAAAAGCGCTTGGACTTAAATAATTTTCATTGCCGATATCCACTTTTAGAGGATATCTTTTTTGTGTTTTAACTTTCCGGCCTATACATTATTACCCATATCGTCTTTAATTTTCCACCATCAGTTATTGACTTTATGTTATAATTTATACATCAACAGCTAATCATAATCGCACTGTCATTACATACAAGGAGGTAATACAAATGTACGATGAAATTCTCGTAAATTCCATTAAAGCAATTTTTGTTATTGGCACCATCTCGATGTTCGTGATATTAGGATTCGTAAAAGGACGACGGTTTTAACTTTATCCAATTCTTTAAAATATCCTCACTTGCCTGATTACTTGTATTTTTTTCATACCGGTAATCAGGTTATTTTCAGTCAGAAAAAAAGCATATCCTCTCTGGGCATGCTTTTCCTTACCAATTATCCGTTTTATCTAAAAGTTGATCGATGTCAAATGTATCAAGATGGAATGGAACTGACTCTTCTGCAATCGCTTCAGTGGCTAACAATAATTGGTCGATATCGATAATGGCCAAAACAGTCCTCTCCCTTTTTTAATGGTTTTACCCTCATTTTTAATACACTAAACAATTCGTTCAAAAGATATATTATTAGAGGGTATCCTTTAAATTTTACATTTGACAATTATTTTAGATGCAGAGAATCCTTTTCAGATCCTTCCGGAGAAAGCGTATGTATCAATTTAACCAGCTTATAAAAGGTCCCGCTGCATATTGTTACCTCGGGAAGATTATGAAATATTGATTTTTTATTAATATGATAATTGTCTTTCTCAGGTGAATACACAATAATTTTCTTATTTAAAGACAAAGCATATCCAAGCTCATATAGATTACCTTTTCCTGCTGTTAGGAAGATCAGCATGAAATCGGCTTCCTCAATCCCCTTTTTCTCATATTCTCCAATGCCGTCCGTTATTTGGTTTTTCTCATCATTCGTAATTAAATTCAAGTCATTCACACATGTAAACCCTTTTGAAGTCAATTTCTTGATCAATGATTTGACTTGCTTTAAATTTTTTTCATCTGATGCTATATAATATTTCACACATACACCTCCAAAAAATATAACTATTGATACTTTTTACCTACGTTACCTATACTATACATATTCGTTATAAAGAACGCAATATCCTTTCCCAAAAATTAAAAAATAATTAATTGGAAATTTTAAGCGAAATAAAAAACCATCATTCCTTTACAGGTCATGATGGTTTCAGACTGTAGACATACTCAATGAAAATCGAGTTTGCCTGTTTTTTTAGGGGTTTGTACAATTAGACTGTTAATTTCCTCTCCAGGCACTCGCTTTCCGCGGGCTCCCCAGGACTCGTTTTTCCCGCAGGAGTCTCGCACACCCGCTCCAATCAACTTTGTTTAACTTTTAGATAGAACCCTTTTTTCCAAAAGTCTTCATTGTTTTAAATAGAATGATTAAAACTTGAGGTGATGATGGTGCTTTCTCCTGGATAAATACTTGGGCGTCCTACTCTGAAAACATATCTTTCACCAAATCATAAATGAAAGTGAAGTCGATCCGGGGTATTTTATACAGGGAATCAAGATCACCGTCGAGTTCTCATTACTACAAAAAATAATACTATGTACGTATTGACATTCCGAGTTACAAAATTTCCATAGAATTTCAAGAAATACAAAATAAAAACCTTGTCCTTTAACCGGCAAGGTTTTTTATTTTTCATATGTGATATTTTCTATTTCAATCCTGAAGGGTGCAGCCTCACAAATATTGATTCCCCTATCCAGATTTACCTTTTCCATTTCACTTGCATCCGGAATTGTTTTTTTATCGTGAATAAAATGTTCGACCATGGATTCCAGCAATTCTTGAGCACAAGCTAAGGCATCTACCCGATTCCTACCGCTAACGGAAGAAATAATTCCTTCTCGCCTAAAATCCGGGAAACAAACCTGAACGGAAAAAGAGTCGATAATTAACGGGTGTTTTTCATAATAGAATACGGCTGGGTACTCAAAGATTTGAATGGTCAAAATATCATCCCTTCATACAAAATTTAGGCTTTTATATTAATTATAACATGAATTTCCATTTTATATAGGTTTAATTTACTTTTCTTTGTTTTGTCAAGTTAATTTTAGCACTCAATAGGTTGTTATGTCCGTATTTACTGTGAAATAAAAAAACACCAGGAAAATCAGAATCACGAGAACATTCAAGATTATACCTACAATGCTGCACACTTTTCCGGCTGTCACCAATCCATCTCCAGATTCACCAGTAAGCTTAATTTCTTGTTTACTCTTCGATGCAAATATTAAACCGAGAATACCTAATATGATGCCTACGAATGGAATAAACAGGGATAATACCCCCATGATCAATGATACAATTGCTTTGCTATTGCTTCTTTTAATTTCCGACATGCATTCCACCTTCTTTCTTCCATTATATATACGGTTATTAAAAGCAAAAGATTCATTTTTTGTGTACTCATTCATCACTAATATTCCAGTTGATTCCAGAAGTCCGCTCCCTTTCCGCCGACTGTATGGATCATGGAGTATAATCGAGTCTTCTTTTAAAACAAGGTTGAGGGTGAGACACTTCCGAACCTCGTAGACAAGTAAAAAACGACTCATTTCTGAGCCGTTTTTTTAGGTTCGTTTCAATTCAAGTCTCTGGGCTACCAAAGAAAGACTATAATTCACAATGAAGTACATGAGAGCCACCAGGATCAAAATCGGTATTAAATACTTTTGACTTTGTCCATATATGATTTGACCATGATGGGTCAGCTCCGGCAAAGAGATGACAACAGCTAAAGAGGTATCCTTTAATAAAGAAATGAATTGGCTGACAATGGGAGGAACCATACGGCGCAGCGCTTGGGGCAGAATAATATGTATCAATGCCTGTGTATAGCTCAATCCTGATGAACGGGCAGCTTCCATTTGGCCTTTATCAATGGATTTTAGCCCACTTCGAATGACTTCAGAAAGCATGGCTGACTCAAAAATTGTCAAGGCAACTATGGCTGCTGGAATGATTTCCAGTTTAATCCGTATCTCCGGCAAAGCAAAATAGGTAAAAAATATTATTAATAACAGAGGCAAATTACGAACCGTTTCTACAATCAGAGCTAATATTTGTGATAACACCGGCACTTTTGCGTATCGGATTATACCTACAAGGCCGCCAATAATGAAACTTAGAATAATGGATATAAAAGCTACCTGGAGCGTTACCCAAAATCCTTCTAATAAAAACTTAAGATTATCTGGTGTATAGGCACCTGCAAAATCCATATCTTATACCTCCCTCAATTACTCTTAGCCAGACGTTTTTCCAAATAACCAACGCCAAAACTTAAAGGAATGGTAAGAATTAAGTAAAACGCTGCAACGAAAATGTACACATCAAACACGACAAATGTCCTTGAAGAAATCAAATCCCCGTGGTACATAAGATCGAGTCCTGCAACAACGGCTAAAATGGAAGAATTCTTTACTAGATTGATAAATTGGTTTCCTAAAGGAGGAATGACTATTTTAACGGCCTGCGGCAGAATGACGAACCTCATTGCCTGTCCATATGTCAGGCCTGAAGAACGGGCAGCTTCCATTTGACCCTTTGGCACAGAAAGTATACCTGCTCGAATTGCCTCAGCTATGAAAGATGATGTGTAAATGGTCAAGGCTAATGTCCCGGCGTATAGACCGCTTAGTTTAAGACCGAGAAAGAAGAAAAAGGTAATGATCAATAACGGTATGTTCCGAATGAACTCGACATAGGCGGTACCCAGCCAGTTTAGTAGCTTTATTGGCGCAATCCGCATGATGGCAATTAGCACACCAAGAATCAAACTCGCTATCAACGCGACCAAGCTCGACATGATCGTATTTTTAAAGCCTAATAAATACATATCCAGATTCTCTGTTAAAATGGAGAAATCAAGCACGGCATACACTCCTTTAACTAGTAAGGATGAGCAAAGCGCTCATCCTCACAGACAAATGTTCAAATGTTATTTTAGGTCAGCTTTCCTTATCAATTGCTAAAATGTTTAATGTTTAATCCATTTATCATGGATTTCATCGTACTTGCCTGAATCTTTAAGTGACTTAAGGGCTTTATTCAACTCTTCAACAAATTCGGCATTTCCTTTTTTCACGGCAATTCCATAAGGTTCTTCCGTAAATGTACCGCCAACAAGCTCATAACTTGGATCTTCATCTGCCATTCCATAAAGGATGGAATCATCCGTGGTCAATGCATCTCCTTGTCCGGATTTAAGTGCAGCGAACGCTTCGGAATAGTTTTCAAATTCAAGCACTTGTGCCTCAGGAGCTTTTTCACGGATATTTATGGAAGAAGTAGAGCCCTTGACAGCCAATACCTTTTTACCTTTTAAACTATCAATACCCTTGATATCGCTGCCCTTTTTGACTAACAAAGATTGTCCGGCGTCGAAATAAACATCAGTGAAGTCTACTTCTTTTTTACGATCTTCCGTGATTGTCATGGTCGCTACAATCGCATCAATATCACCATTATTCAATAATGCCATCCTGGTTTTAGATGTCACTTCTTTAAATTCAACTTTATTCTCATCACCAAGGATTTCTGCTGCAAGAGCTTTGGCAATATCGATATCAAAGCCTTCAACCTCTCCTGTACTAGGATTCTTCAATCCGAATAGCCTTGTATCATTTTTCACCCCAAAAACGATCTTATCCTTTTCCTTCACTTGTGCGAGAACATCTTTTTCTTTGTCTTTGCCTCCACCCTCTTCAGCTTTGTCTGAATCGTTCCCCCCGCCGCATCCAGCTAATAAAATGACAGCCAGTAAGGATAGCAAAGATAATTTTAACCATTTCTTTTTCTTCAACATGTAATTCACCCCTGTTTTTTTAATGATTTAATATACGGCTAAGGAATAAACGAGCCCTCTCTTCACGAGGATTGGCGTAAAACTCAGCCGGTGATGCCTCTTCTAAAACCCTGCCTTCGTCCATGAATACAATTCGATCCGCTACTTCACGGGCAAATCCCATTTCGTGCGTGACCACGACCATCGTCATTCCTTCATGGGCAAGTGCTTTCATTACATCCAGTACCTCGCCAATCATTTCTGGATCCAAGGCTGAGGTAGGTTCATCAAATAGCATGATTTCGGGGCCCATTGCCAAACCTCTGGCAATCGCTACCCGTTGCTGCTGTCCACCTGAAAGCTGAGAAGGAAATGAATTCGCTTTATCTCCAATCCCCACTTTGTCCAGATACTTCAGTGCAATCTTTTTCGCTTCCTCTTCAGATTGTCCTAGAACCTTCCTGGGAGCAAGCATGATATTCTCGAGCACTGTTTTATGGGGATACAAGTGAAAATGCTGGAAAACCATACCGATATTCCGACGAAGTTTGTTTATGTCCGTTTTTTTATCCGCTACATTTAGACCATTTATGGAAAGGGAACCTTGCGAAATGGTCTCTAGACGATTAATGCATCGAAGCAGTGTACTTTTCCCTGAACCGGAAGGACCGATGACCACTACCACCTCCCCCTTCTTAATTGTAAGATTAATTTCTTTCAATACATGGAAATCACCATAATACTTATTCACTCGGTCAAAAACTATCATAATTAGCCCCCTGCCCAAAACTGAAAATTTATAATAATCAGAATTCTAAAAGCGTAATATAGCACTCTCTTAACTCGAAACAAATCTTATGTATAATCCTTTCTTCAAATATTATTTCCCAATATTTCATAATTCAAAGTGAATAGTCCATTTTTATTGTTATTTTAAACTAGTAATTTAAATAATATATTCAATATTCACATTTTTTATTATATATAATATTTCTTAAAATTACCATATAAACTTTAAATTGTTAAAAACGATATTATATTTCATGATATTATTGCTATATTTCATAAAACTGATAAATTTAAACTGATATCCTATTAAAAAATTCCCTCTTTTTGTAAAAAAATATTTATTTCCCGAGGGCTTAATCAGCTCTTAAAAATACAAAAAGACAGCAATCGCTGTCTTTTTCATCATTCCTTTATCGCGTCTTCAAATGGCGCTGAATATAAACCCCTCGGCGCCAGCATATCCGTATCAGATTCACGGATTTCCCCGCCGTGAGTATATGGACCTGCTGGAAAAAAATCAAACAAATCACTTTCCTTATGTATGATCAAGAAATAATCGTATAAATCATCCATAAGTTCCTGATGTTCATCTATGTTCATGATTTCACCACATTCATCAATTTCAAAGTTTTCATTTATCGCATCCTGAAGTTCCTCATTATTTGAATACGCGATATAAAAATCGACATCACCGCACTCCATACATAGCAAGAGTTTTTCTTCTAGTGACTCTTCATAGGTTTTCAGAACGATTCCCTTTAAAATGGTATCAATCTTTCCAGTATTAGTCAGTTCAATTTTAGTCTGGAACATAAAACCCCTCCAATCAAATACAGGCATTAAAAAAGTAAACGCCATGTTTAACAAGCTTGCCCTTTAAATTTAAATGAAAATTTTTGGACACCTAAATCCAGTCGCCAAGTCCGTTCACTAACCGCGAGTTCAAGGGTTATTCATATAATCTTTCCGGATCCCACTTTTAATTAGGCAGGATTCCTCCGCTTCTTGTATATAATAAGTTTGCCCACATAATTAGAATGATAATCTCCTATAATACAAAGAAAAAGATGATTGGCAGAGTAATCAGGCTTAATGATGTACTTATGAACGTAGCACTTGATACGAATTCAGGCTCCGTGTTGAATTGGAGCGCATACATCGTAGTGTTGGCCGCCGTTGGCATGGCAGCTACGATGATCATGATATGCCTGACCATTTCACCCACTGGCAAGGCGAGAGATAACAGGAAGGCAATGGCCGGTGACACGGCAAGTTTAAGGACCAGCGAAACTGATAGCTTCCGATAGGCTATTTTTTTCAGCGAAATGTTGGCCAGCTGCATTCCCAGTGTAATCATTATTGTGGGGATCGCTGCATTTGCAACAAGGTTAATAGCTTCCATAACCGAATTGCTTAAAGGTATGTTAACGAACTGAAATACTGTACCGGCAATAGCTCCATAAACAATTGGCATTCGACATACTGCTTTAATCGCCGTTTGAACTCCGTTACCTTCCGGGCTGCCCTTTGCTGCGAAATAAATGCCGATCGTGCACATCACTAACTGCTGTCCCACCATAAGGATGATTGCATAATCGAGTCCTGCGGCTCCGAATAACAGGAAAATGACGGGTGTTCCGTAATTTCCGTTATTCATGAATGCCGATGCCAATATCATGCCGCTCGTCTCAGTGACTGTATAATTGCGAAAATAAGATATGATGTAGACCACCAGTATAAGAGAAAGACAAAGTACTATCGTGAATAAGAACAGGTAGAAATAATTAATCGTAAATTCTGCGGAATAAAAAGTCCTGAACACAAGAAAAGGTGACATTAAATATAATGCCATCGTGGAAATCGATTTTGTATCAAGTTTGAACTTTTTCTGACCGATGAACCCTAAAACAAAAATACCGAATATCGGTAAAAGAACTCCCAAAAACCCCATGCACATCACCTTCATAATCCCAATGATTTTCTTCTAACAATATCAGTTTTATTATTATTTGTAAAAAATCTTTTAAACCATTTTGCTTGCACGTCATATATTCTAACACAAACTGATTTTTCTTTATTTTCAGAAAATAATATTCCATTTTCCCATGCATATGGTATATTGTTTATTATATTTACGTTATTAAACGTAACATCAGTACTTTGGGTTATAAATATATATGAAGGGGTGTTTTTATTGGATGTAAAATTCATGGAGATGGCTGTTCAGCTTGCAAATGAAAATGTATTGGCGAAGAACGGAGGTCCTTTCGGTGCTATAATCGTAAAAGATGGCAATGTCGTAGGCAGAGGATGTAATAATGTGACAACGGCCAACGATCCTACTGCTCACGCCGAAGTACAGGCGATTCGTGACGCATGCAGGAACCTCGACAGCTTCCAGCTTACAGATTGTGAAATATACACTAGCTGCGAACCTTGCCCCATGTGCATCGGTGCTATTTATTGGGCACGTCCAAAAGCCATTTATTACGCATGCACTAAAGAAGACGCTGCAATTATTGGTTTTGATGATCACTTTATATACCAAGAACTTGCCCTGCCAATGGAAAATCGCAGAATTAAAATGAAACAATTGTCTTTTAATGATCATGATTTACCATTCCGAACATGGGAAACCAATACTGAAAAAGTGAAGTATTAACCGGATATATTTTGCCAAAGGGGTTACGAATATGAAAAAAAACTTGCTTAAAAGGAGAATTGACGTTGCAGCAGGAAGAACTCCAGCAGATAGCGTCATTAAAAACGGGCAAATCATAGATGTTTTCAATGGGGATATCTATACAGGCGACATTGCGATCGTCGATGGTTACTTTGCTGGAATTGGGCGTTATGAGGGTATTTCGGAAATCGATGCTGCAGGAAAATTCCTATGCCCTTCATTCATTGATGGCCATGTCCATATTGAATCATCGATGGTCAGGCCTTCTGAACTCGCAAAAATCCTACTTTTACATGGTGTGACCTGCATCGTTGCAGATCCTCATGAAATTGCCAATGTTTCTGGCAAAAAGGGCATGGAATATATGATTGAACAATCCGATGAACTTCCTTTTGACTTTTACTTCATGATGCCCTCTTGCGTACCTGCTACGGAGTTTGAGCATTCTGGTGCTGTCTTAAGAAGTGAAGATTTAAAATCATTTTATCAAAACCCGAGGGTGCTCGGTTTAGCCGAAGTCATGAATTTCCCTGCTGTTTCACATACGGAGGAGGATATGCTGCAAAAAATATACGATGCAAATAGACTAGGCAAAAGCATCGATGGCCATGCAGCCGGATTATCCGGACAACAGCTCGATGTTTATATGAGTGCAGGCATAAAAACGGATCATGAATGCACTACTGCGGAAGAGGCAAAAGAAAGACTGCGTAAAGGAATGTATCTTATGATCAGGGAAGGCACGGTTGCCAAAGACTTAATAAACCTGATTCCGGTTATTAACGAGAAGAACTCCCGCCGTTGTTTATTCGTCACCGATGACCGGCACCTAGATGATATTGCATCTGAAGGAAGTATCGATCACAACGTTCGACTTTCCATAGAAACAGGTGTCCCGCCAATTACCGCCATTCAAATGGCGACCATTAATGCAGCAGAATGCTTTGGTTTAAAGGAACATGGTGCAATTGCACCTGGATACAAGGCAGACTTCCTTCTATTGGATGATCTTGATTCTATCAACATCCACTCGGTCTTTAAAGATGGAAAGCTAATGGTTCATAATAATCATTTACTTAACTTTCCAGATGATAGGAAACAGGTTGTTGACGACGGGTTGAAGCACTCCGTTCATTTTCATGAAATAACCAAAGATGATTTGGCGATACCTTTTAAAAATGAGTTAGCTAATATTATTGAAATAACTCCAAACAGCTTGATTACAAAGCATGCGATTGAACCGGTCACACCTAATCATGATGGACTATTCCATTTCTCCGAACATGTTGATCATTTAAAACTAGCTGTAATTGAAAGGCATCATCTGACCAAACAATTAGGTCTTGGAATCGTCAAAGGGCTCGGGTTGAAATCAGGTGCAATTGCCACTACAGTAGCCCATGATTCACATAATTTGATCATTGCCGGAACGAATGATCAGGATATGCTGCTGGCAGCAACGGAAATCAAAAAAATGCAGGGTGGATTGACCGTAATCCAAAATGGGGAAATACTCGCTTCCCTTCCCCTTCCAATAGCTGGATTGATGAGTGAATGTAATTATATGGATGTGGTCCAT
Source organism: Peribacillus frigoritolerans (assembly GCF_040250305.1). NCBI lineage: Bacteria > Bacillati > Bacillota > Bacilli > Caryophanales > Bacillaceae > Peribacillus > Peribacillus frigoritolerans. The sequence goes on from NZ_CP158190.1 coordinate 2,948,354, forward strand.
TCATTGAAAAAAATCGATGAAGCCCTATTGAAACTCGGTGCTAACAGGCATTTCAACCCTTTTCTTACACTTGCATTCTTGGCGTTACCTGTCATCCCTGAAATCAAACTGACGGATCAGGGTTTATTTTCCGTTTCTGAGTTTAGGCATATACCCATCGAAGCCTCAAAGCCAGTCGATTAAATTTGACCCCCTAGTCGGGGTTTTTTCTTCGCACCAAAAACTTCTAAATAAAAAAAGGTTCCAACTCAACAGAATACGGGAAAAGGATATATGGGTATCATCTATGTTAAAATAAAAATAAACACAAATCTTTCTTGGAGGAGATAAATATGGTAAAACATGATCAACAGAACATTATTGGATACATAGGCACTTACACAAAAGGAAACAGCAAAGGTATTTACCGATTTACTTTAGATACAGCAAAAGGAAAACTCAGCACACCGGTTCTTGCAGCAGAATTGACCGATCCGACTTATGTCGCCATCAGCCAGGACAAAAAGAATCTCTACGCCATTTTAAAAGAATCGGGCAGTGGAGGAGTTTCAGCCTATTCGATTAATGAAGATTCAGGTGAGCTTACCTTCTTGGGCAAACAACTGACACCAAATGGCTCTTCCTGCCATATAAGTGTCGACAGCAAGAAACAGGTTTTGGTCACTTCCAGTTATGGAGAAGGCGTGATTGAATCATATCCGCTTCATGACGATGCGACCCCTTTGCCTGTATCATCAACTGTTCAACATGAAGGTCAAGGACCGAATGAAGAACGTCAGGAAAAAGCACACACTCACTTCGCTGGTTTCACACCAGATGAAAGGTTCATTGCTGCAGTCGACCTCGGGATAGATAAAGTAATAACCTATAAAATACATAGTGGGGTTTTGGAAGAAGTAAACAGCTTATCTGTTGCTCCCGGCAGCGGACCACGGCATCTGACTTTTCACCCAAACGGAAAATTTGCATATGTTATGGCAGAACTGGTACCAGAAGTCATTGTTTTGAGCTTCGATAGTCAAACTGGAAGTTTTTCTGAATTACAAACTGTTCGGACCGTCCCGGAAGATTTTAAGGAAAATAACCAAGGAAGCGCCATTCATATTTCTGATGACGGGCAATTCGTATATGCCGCAAACCGGGGACATGATAGTATTGCCGTTTACCAAATCAATCAAGAAACAGGCAAACTGGCATTCGTGGATCTGGTTTCTACCGAAGGTCATTGGCCACGTGATTTTTCATTGGATCCTAGCGGAAAATTCCTGATCGCTTCTAATGAACAATCAGGAAACCTGACACTATATGCACGGAATGAACATGACGGAAAATTAACATTATTGCAAAAGGATGTTCAAGTTCCCTTCCCTGTTTGCGTAAAATTCTTATAATCTTTAAAAAGAGGATTAAAGCTTGTACTACAGCTTCAATCCTCTTTTTAAGATTTTTCTTTAATTCCATATCTCCGCCATTTCGGGAAAATCTATATATGGGTTACGATTACCCTGCATTTCATGTATAGCCTGATTTCTATGTTTTTCATAAGTGCTGACGGGAAAAAGCCGATGCCATTCCAAAAGCAGCGCTAGGTCGATTTTGCCGCTATCGATGATTCCCTCATATCTGAGTAAAAAATACAAAGATGCCCTCGCCACGATTCCTTTTCCATATTCAGGCTCGAATTTACTTTCGTCTGATTTCCCGCAACCCGCTTTTATACCGGCAGCGGATCTTTCAGGGATATAATCCTCAAAATCATGGTATGGATAGTTACTACGGCTGCTATTACACGTTGGTTCACAGGCAAACAGATGATGCAAATCCCCCCTCATCGGTTCTTTTTTATCGAACCATGATTGAGGTACTACATGTTCACAATTAACGAGAGTGTTCTCCGAATTTGTTGATTCAATATCTCTTGACAACACTTCCAGTATACGGATATCTTCCTCAATCACTTGTACGGGATCCATCCCTTTACCGGAATACAGACTTTTCAGCTGGCCATTTTCCTGTAAGTCCACCCATGGGTAAACATGACGATGCGGTGAGTAGTTCAGCTGGTTTTTATGGGTTGCCACAAGTAGGTCCTTCAATCCTTCCCGGTCCAATGAACCATCTTTGTAGTATGCTAGCTTAAGTTCCTGATCTTTGGTTTCATCATAGTATTCGCGGTTATCATTGAAGTTGACTAGTGCAGCCATTGCCATTTCCCGTTCTTTTTCAAGTACTTCAAAACTATACTTCATCTACTCATCCCCCCGCTTCTATTAAAAACCTAACTTTTACCATAATTAAAGCTTAATAGAAATAGACCGAAAAAAAAAGGTGCTTTAGAAGTGTCTAACGAAGAATTTCAATAAAATGGGTAAGGATTTTCGCCGTCATTCCCCAGATTACCCGACCATTATATAAGTAAAAATATTCTTCCATCTGTTTCGGCTGCCATTTATAATTCTCCCCGCCAACGACTAAATCATGGGGGAAGTTTTCATGCGGTTCCACTTTATATTCCACATGGTAAATTTCTGGCGGTTTTTCCATGAAGAAGGATAGCGGGACCGTAAAAATGGTTTCCACCTCAGCTGGATTGGGTATTATCCGTTGATGGTTACGAACAAACCCTGCATAAGGATAGACGATCATCCCAAATGGAGATACCAAATAATCGATAGGAAAGACATTATCGATATCTTCTTTTCTCAAATTAAGTTCCTCATATGTTTCCCTTAAGGCCGCCGCCTGTTCATCATGGTCCAACTTGTCTATTTTCCCGCCCGGAAAACATATATCCCCCGGCTGCCTCCTCAGTTTGTGTGAACGTTCTTCGAAAAGTACATGAATTCCATCTTCTTTCTCTAGAAGCGGAACCAATACAGCATACTTTGAAAAATTCCCACTCCCTAAAATTTCAGGGATATGTAATGTTAGTTTTTTTGTTATATCTTCATTATTCATGTCCCTCACCTCTTCTGTCGGTTAATATTGAGTTTCTACTACTCCTTATCATTCCATTTTCGAACATCTGCTATAACTAAGCAAGGAAAACGATTCCAAAATATTGCCTTTGATTCTACTAGATTCCTTTTCCTCTTATTCTTCCTTGTCAAAGACAATAGCACCGTTCAAAGTTCTGAACGGTGCTAAAAATAAACGTATCAGTACCATTTAAAAAGCATAGTATGTGTATCAACAGGTACGCGCAAGAAATTAATTCAATATTCAGGTTTTTCTCCTTATTTTCATAGTTCAGCTAGCGTTCGCTTTACCGTCGTTATGATGAATGAAAAATCCTCTTCAGTTATACTAAGTGGGGGAGCAAGAGTCAGGACATTATTGAAACCTGCGACTGTATCACCATTTTTACCTATGATCAGCCCCTTTTCTTTACATGATGCAATCACTTTATTGATTTTGGAAAGTTCGATCGGTTGTTTTGTCAGTTTATCTTCCACTAGTTCAATCCCTACCAACATGCCTTTCCCTCGCACATCCCCAACATTGGGATGAGTTTTGATTTCTTCAAACTCTTGCAGAAAGCGTAGCCCTAACTCCTTAGACCGTTCTATAAGCTTTTCATTTTCATATATTTCAATATTCTTCAAAGCGACGGCACATGCAGCCGGATTGCCTCCAAATGTATTTACATGCCGAAAGCGGTCATATACGTCAGAACCAATATACGCTTCATAAATTTCACGTTTGACGGCTGTAGCGGATAATGGCAGATAAGCGCTCGTGATTCCTTTAGCCATTGTTACGATGTCTGGTTTTACATCATAGTTCATAAATCCGAATCTCTTACCAGTACGGCCAAACCCGCAAATGACCTCATCCGAAATGAGAAGGACACCATTTTTCTCACAAATTTCTTTGACACGTTTCATATAACCATCAGGTGGCATTAAAATTCCGCCCCCAGTGATGATTGGTTCCATGATGACCGCAGCCACCGTTTCGCTCAGCTCCCATGTAATGGTACGTTCAATTTCCGCTGCACTTTTTTCACCGCTTTCATACTCAGGATTTCTGTAAGAATCTGGCGGTGATACATGAAGAAATCCTGGGGCAAGCGGTTCATATTTATATTTTCGCTGCGCCTGCCCGGTAGCTGACAGGGCACCCATTGAATTGCCATGATAGCCGCGATAACGCGAAATGAATTTATAACGTCCATGTTCACCTTTTTGCTGATGATACTGCCGCGCAATTTTAAAGGCAGTCTCATTTGCTTCTGAACCGCTGTTAGAGAAGAAAATCACATAATCCCCACCAAGCCATTCATTTAATTTCTCTGCTAGCTTAATAGCCGGAATGTGGCTATTCGTTAAAGGGGCATAAGGAAGTTCCTTCAGTTGCTCGTAAGCTGCTTCAGCCAGTTCCGTGCGGCCATAGCCAACGTTGACACACCATAAACCTGACATCCCATCCAGGAATCGATTCCCATCAACATCCGTAATCCATGCTCCTTGCCCTTTTTTTATCACCATTGCCCCAGGGGTGGGATCAGCCCCTTTCATATGATGCCACACATATTTACCATCCATCGCTTTAAGATCCTGACCCTGTTTTTCAACCTGCATAAGCTACACTCCTCCTAAAAAGATGTATAAAGGAAGGCCGACCACAATTTGAGCCGACCCCCTTTTTCCTATCAGTATCTTGCCGTTAACATTTTCTTTCTAGTGTAAAATTCCACTCCGTCTTTCCCGTTGGCATGAAGGTCTCCATAAAATGAACTTTTATAGCCGGAAAATGGAAAGAATGCCATTGGCGCGGGTACCCCAAGATTAATGCCAAGCATCCCTGCATCAATTTCTTCGCGAAATTCCCTGATGGCTTTTGCACTATCCGTATAGAGGCAGGCACCATTGGCAAATTCGGATTGATTGGTCAATTCAATTGCTTCTTCAAGGGTATTGACCCGTACTATGGATAAGACAGGAGCAAAAATTTCATCCCTCCATATTTTCATGTTTGTTTTTACATGATCAAATAATGTCGGTCCAACATAATAGCCATTTTCCTGATCGCCTTCATTCCTGCCATCACGAAGGAGGACAGCTCCTTCTTTCTCCCCGATTTCAATATATTGTTCTGTTCTCTTTTTATGAGTATCACGAATCACAGGCCCCAAGAAAACGTCCTTATCCATTCCATTTCCTATCTTGATGTCATCCGCTGCAGCCTTTAATCTCTCAACGAGTGAATCTCCCACTTCTCCCACCGCAACAACCACTGACGCAGCCATGCAGCGCTCGCCTGCAGATCCGAAAGCGGCATTCGTAATGTTCGTTACCGCATTATCCAAATCCGCATCAGGCATGACGATTGAATGATTTTTCGCTCCTGATAAAGCCTGGACACGTTTTTTATTGGCAGCTGCCGTTCTGTATACATACTCTGCGACAGGCTGGGATCCAACAAATGATACCGCTTTAATGTCTTCATGTTCCAATATCCCATTCACGACATCATGGGCACCATGGACAATATTGACAACACCATCCGGAACACCGGCTTCTGTCAATAATTCCACAAGACGGTTGGCTAATAGCGGTGTCCGTTCTGAAGGTTTTAAGATAAACGTATTTCCACAAGCTATTGCCAGCGGGAACATCCAACATGGCACCATCATCGGGAAATTAAACGGCGTAATCCCTGCAACGACACCCATTGGATAACGATACATGCCAGATTCAATACCTGGGGAAATATCAGGAAGCTGGCTGCCCATCATCAAGGTAGGCGCACCTGCTGCGAACTCCACGCATTCAATCCCACGCTGAACCTCACCATATGCTTCTGTATAGCTTTTTCCATTTTCGATTGTGACCAGCTTAGCAAGCTCATCCCAGTGTTCTATCAATAATTGCTGATAACGGAATAAGAAGCGGGCTCTTTTTGGAACGGCGACTTTTTTCCATTCTTTATACGCCTTTTTAGCAACCTGCACCGCTTGGTTTACATCTTCCTTTGTTGAAAGGGGAACGATCGCCAAAGCTTCTCCTGTTGCTGGATTAGGCACTTGTTCATGTTTCGATGTTGTGGAATCCACCCATTTGCCACCGATATAATTTTTCAACGTTTTTACTTCATTTATTACTGCCATTAAAGAAACCCTCCATTTCAACACGATTTTATAGTTTCATTATATTTTTCAAACGGACTTTTTACATTAGACGTTTTGTATAGTTTTTGATTCAATATTTGCACATATTGTTCGTTTTTGATTTTCCAATATTCATTATAATCATGAACAGAAATTCCCGCTGTCAAAACCGATGTATTTTTCCTTATTTCTTCTTTAATCAGCAGACTTCAAAGCCATCATTTTATAATGGAATATAGCTTTAAGTCTTGATGCTTTCCCTTAACAAACATTCCTTTTCTTATGACTCCCTCAAAAGACATACCAGCCTTTTGCATGACCCGCTCTGAACCCAAATTTTCAACGAAGCACCTTGCTTGTATACGAACTAGGTTCATATTTTCAAAGCCAAAGGCGATTATTTTTTGCGCTGCCTCCGTCATCAAGCCACTCCCCCAATATTCGGGTGCAAGCACATACCCGATTTCTGCACTATGATGATCAACCTGCCATGAAACAAAATCAATAGTACCAATCAAATTACCACTTTCCTTGTGTTCTATGCCCCATGGAGCGATTTTCTTATCCTCATAATTTTGCTGGATAAATTTGATAAAATCTTTTGTGTCACTTAGGGAACGATGAGCTTCCCATGTAACGTAACGGGAAACTTCACTGTTGGATGCATAAGCGAACATGTCTTCAGCATCATTCATGGTGACTTTCCTCATGACCAAACGTTTTGATTCTATAATAGGCAGCTGTCCATATATGTCTTTCACGTTCATGAATACACCCCATTCCATTGATTATTAGTATTATAGCAAGATTTTTTTAAGCAATCGCTTACCCAATTGAAAGATTTTCGAAACTTACGTATAATTCAGAAAAATAGATACAGGAGGTTAGTTATGCCAAAAAGGAAACTCATAATAAGCCAAAATTTGAATGAGATCTTACTACAGAAAATTAAAGAATTGGTTCCCGAGTGGACGGTTATCACCGGAAGATCTCCGGAAGTATGGAGAGATCATATAGCCGATGCTGAAGTGATTGCAGGCTGGAAAGCGGAAATGTCTGTATCGATTGATGCAAGCAAAGTAAAGTGGATCCAGACATGGAGCGCCGGAGTGAATGCTTTACCCCTGGAAAATTTAGAACAAAAGAATGTTCAGATTACAACTGCAAACGGTGTTCATGCGTATCCCATTTCAGAGACTATTTTTGCGTTAATGCTTGCCTTAACAAGAAAAGTAGATACATATATTAAACAACAGCAGACAAAGACTTGGCATCACGCACATATGAAGCAGGAAATTCATGAAAAGACCATAGGAATCATCGGTGTCGGAAAAATCGGAAAGGAAACCGCAAAAATTGCCAAGGCTTTTGGCATGACCGTATTAGGAATGCGCCATTCCGATAAATCAGAAGAATTTGTCGATGAGATGTTCACACAAGAACATTTGAATGATCTTCTTCCTAGATGTGATTATATTGTCGTGACATTACCTTTGACCCCAGAAACAAGAAATATGTTCGGGAAAAAGGAATTCAGGTTAATGAAGCGCTCCGCTTTTTTCATTAATATTGGAAGGGGAAACCTCGTCATTCAAAACGAATTGATTCAAGTGCTTAAGGACAAAGATATTGCAGGTGCTGGTCTTGATGTGTTTGAAACTGAGCCACTTCCTGAGAATAGCCCATTATGGGAGCTGGACAATGTAATCATCACGCCGCACACATCCGGAAATACGGAATTTTACGACCAAAGGCTCATTCATGATATTTTCATGCCGAATTTAAAGAACTATCTAAATGGTAAAACACCTTCAACAAATTTACTTGATTACAAAAAGGGGTACTAAGAATGGTTCATTGAATGCGTACATAAATAATCTTCCCATGTTAGCTTGCAGATTCCGACATTATCTGTTATATTTAATAAGAATTATTTTTGTTCGGGAAGATTGATAAGTGAAAAACTTTTCGTCTAATGATTGAGCAAGGGTAGTAACACAATGTGTGGATTCACACTAGGAGGCAACAACAATGGAACAAGGTAAAGTAAAATGGTTTAACGCAGAAAAAGGATTTGGCTTCATCGAACGCGAAAACGGAGACGATGTATTCGTACATTTCTCAGCTATCCAAAGCGAAGGATTCAAATCATTAGACGAAGGTCAAGAAGTTACTTTTGAAGTTGAGCAAGGTCAACGTGGACCCCAAGCTACTAACGTTCAAAAAGCATAATTTTAAATACAATATATAACGGACCCTACTTGTAGGGTCTGTTTTTTTGATTAAAAAAGCAATCATAAAAAAACCCTATTCACGGGGAATAGGGAACATGAAACAAGTTTAGTAAATGGTAAACCCAGTATAACACACTAAGAATAGAAACCCTAATTTATCCGAAAAGTAAAAATTATCACGCACTTCCCCTGGTTTCCCTGGCCCATTCCACTCAATCATTTCTTATCCGCTTCATATGTTCGATCCGTTCCCCAAGGATAAAACGGAGGCATATCACTACTGCTTTTCATCTTGAAATCAGCTTTCCTTTTTTCGAGGAAAGCTTCGATCCCTTCTAGTGCATCCGCTTGTTTTCCGGTCCAATGAATCATTTTCGATTCTATTTTGTGTGATTCAACAGGATGGTTTGCACCGAGCATGGTCCACATTAATTGCCGGGATAACGTCACAGAAACGGAAGATGTATTTTCCGCAATATCTGTTGCAATTTCCATTGCAGCAGACATCAATTCGTTTGGCTCGACGATCTTGTTTACCAACCTTCCCTCATATGCTTCACTGGCCGAAATCATCCTGCCGGTAAAAATCCATTCGGAAGCTTTGCCCATTCCGACAAGCCTGGGTAAGAACCAGCCGCTGCATGCCTCCATCGTTATCCCCCGCCTCGCAAATACAAAACCCATTTTTGCATCTGTTGAAGCGATTCTAATGTCCATGGGCAAAGTCATTGTTATCCCAATCCCGACTGCCGCTCCATTAATGGCCGCTATAATAGGTTTCTTCATCTCGAAAATCCGTAATGACAACATTCCCCCTGCATCGCGATATTCAACCAGAGGAGTGTGATCCATAAAGGTTTCTGCGCCTTTTTCCAAGTCCATTCCAGCACAAAATGCATCCCCTGCGCCAGTTAAAATGACGGCTCGTACGTCATCATTTTCATCCGCTTCATTAAAAGCGTGAATCATCTCCTCACACATCTTTTCATTGAAAGCGTTCATTCTCTCAGGACGATTCAGAGTAACAATCATGACACGATCGACGATTTCACTAGTTATCGTGGAATACAATAACAGTCCCTCCTTCTCTCACAAATTGAAACATTCAACAGAATTTAATATTTACATATAATTACATATTATATGTTTTATTTTCAGATTCCTAGTTTTTTATTTTGACATACTGATAAATAATTTGATAATCGTTTCTATTCTAAAAATATTTTACATAAATGTGTAAAAAAAGACCAGTCGCAAATGCAACTGGTTTTTTGTTTACCAATATAAATGACAAGCAACGAAATGCCCTGGTTTTTGTTCTTTCCATTCAGGTACAGCACTGGAGCATATCTCCATCGCCTTAGGGCAGCGAGTCCGAAATACACAGCCGCTCGGCGGATTGATCGGACTTGGTACATCGCCTTTAAGGACGATTCTTTCCCGTTTAATAGTCGGGTCTGGTATCGGCACTGCGGATAGCAAGGCCTGTGTATATGGGTGTAGCGGATCTTTCGTTAAAGAATCACTATCCGAAAGTTCCATCATCCTTCCAAGGTACATGACTAAAATGCGATCTGAAATATACTTGACCATCGATAAATCATGCGCGATGAATAAATAAGTCAATCCCATTTCTTTTTGTAGCTCTTTTAATAAATTGACCACTTGGGCCTGTATCGAAACATCCAAGGCAGAAATTGGTTCATCACAAACAATGAATTTAGGATTTAGGGCCAACGCCCTTGCAATTCCAATCCGTTGGCGTTGTCCACCACTGAATTCATGCGGAAAACGAGTGATATGTTCGGGACTTAAACCAACCAGCTTTAACAGGTCTTCCACCCGTTTTCTTCGTTCTTTACCTTTTGAAATCCCATGAATGGCAAGTGGTTCCCCTATTAATTCCTCCACCTTCATCCTTGGATTCAAGGATGCGTAAGGATCTTGGAAAATCATTTGTATTTCACGGCGGATATGTGACATTTCCCCGGGTTTGTAATCGAAAATATTTTTCCCCTGAAAAAGAACTTCTCCATCTGTCGGTTCATATAATCGAGTGATTGTACGACCTGCAGTCGACTTACCGCAACCGCTTTCCCCAACAAGTCCGACAGTTTCCCCTGGATAGATTTTGAGATCCAAACCATCTACCGCTTTCAGCGATTGAGAACCAATAGGAAAATGCTTCTTCAGATTCTTTATTTCAACAAGAGGAGAATTTTCGTTGTCTGTCTTTTCTTTTACGGCCTTATTTTTCAGTGAAACCATTGTTTCTCCTCCTTTATACATTAGTCGGTGCTTGTACCTGTGCTGCCTTGGCCATCGGGTGGTGCAGCCAGCATGCGGCTGTCTGACCTTCTTCCACTACTTCAAGCTCCGGATCATGGTCTTTGCACACTTTCATTGCTGATTCACATCTTGGGTAAAATGGGCATCCTTTTGGCGGATCCAATAAATCCGGTGGTGAACCGATAATCGGAACCAACGGAGCCGTTTTTTCCATATCCAGCCTTGGCACCGTTTTAAGCAGACCTCTTGTATATGGATGCTGCGGGTTTGAAAATATAGCCTCTACCGTACCCGTCTCAACAACCTTGCCTGCATACATGACGACTACCCGTTCACAAGTTTCCGCAACCACACCTAAATCATGAGTGATTAAAATGATGGAAGTATCCATTCTTCGTTGGATATCTTTCATCAGTTCCAAAATTTGCGCTTGTATCGTTACATCCAATGCAGTTGTAGGTTCATCGGCAATCAGTAATTTCGGTTCACAAGCAAGGGCCATCGCTATCATTGCCCTTTGGCGCATACCACCTGAAAACTCATGCGGATATTGCTGCATCCTTTTTTCAGGCTGTGGAATACCTACCAGTTTCAGTGTTTCCAACGCCCGTTCGTATGCATCATTTCGGGACATGTTTTTATTATGCTTTAAAATGCCTTCCATGATCTGGCTGCCGATTTTTGTCGTTGGATTGAGCGAAGTCATCGGATCCTGGAAAATCATGCTGATTTCATTTCCACGAATCTTCTGCATTTCCTTTTCACTCATTTTAAGAAGGTCTTTACCCCCAAAGTTTATCGACCCTTTTCCATACTCTGCTGGGGGTGTTTCCAATAATCTCATGATAGATTTCGCTGTAACACTTTTGCCGCATCCGGACTCCCCAACAATCGCAACGGCTTCCCCTTTTTTCACGTCAAAATTCACACCGCGAACCGCTTGCACTTTTCCTGCATAAGTATGGAAGGTGATTTGTAAATCGTTGACTTCTAATAGGTTCTCCATCATCGTCCCTCCTATTCTAGTAATATCACATCATTATGTTAGGACTCATTATTTCCGTAGTTTTGGATCTAAGGCATCCTGCAATCCGTCACCAGCCACATTGAACGCGAACATCGTTAAGGAAATCAATATTGCCGGAATTAAAAGTTGATAGAAATTCCCTACCAGAATGCTTCCCAGTGCATCACTTGTCAATGTTCCCCAGCTTGCCTGAGGTGCCGGAACTCCCAGTCCCAAAAAGCTAAGTGTAGCTTCGGCAAAAATGGCAGTAGGTACAGTCAACGTTAAATTGACAAGGATCGGTCCCATTGTATTTGGAATCATGTGTTTTCTTAAAGTCCAGCTCGTATTGGCTCCAGAGATTGTTGCAGCATGGATATATTCATTCTCTTTCAGTTGTAAAACCTGTCCCCGTACCAGTCGCGCCATTGGAATCCACCCCGTAATCGACATTGCAATGATGATTGGCAGAATACCAGGTTTTAATACGACCATCATTAAAATAACCATCAATAGGTAGGGAATCGCATAGATCACCTCAGCGAAACGCATCATGATATTATCCGTGCGTCCACCGCGAATGGCTGAAATCCCGCCATAAAGGACACCAATTAAAAAGTCAATCAACGCGGCCATCAATCCAATGAACAAGGATATCCTCGCACCATACCAAGCTCGCGTAAATAGATCCCTTCCTGATGAATCCGTTCCAAACCAATGCTCGCTATTTGGGCTAAGATTCTTTTTCTCGAAATCTTGTCCATAATAAGTATATCCGTTAATGTACGGACCAAAAATCGCCATCAAGACCAAGAGGATTATAAGAATAAATCCAGTCATGGCCAGCTTATTTTCTTTAAATCGACGCCAGACGTCAGACCAATATGAAACTGTAGGTCTTGCTATTTTTTCAGCTTCCTTAAAGTTGCCTTCGGCGGGTTGAAACATATCTTCGGTTAAATGCACTTTATCTGCCATTATTTCTTCTCCCCCGTCACTTTAATTCTAGGATCAATCAACGTATAGGCTATATCAACGATGAATATCAATAGAATAAGCACCGCACTATACACAATTGTGGAACCAAGAATCACCGGGTAGTCCCTGTTGGATATTCCCTTTACGAACATATCTCCCATGCCAGGAATACCAAAAATACGTTCAATGATGAAGCTTCCTGTCACGATATTAGCCGTAAGGATGCCCAGAACCGTGATAATCGGCAATAACGCATTCCGAATCGCATGTTTGATTATGACACCGCTCCGTTTCAATCCTTTGGCTTTTGCTGTCAAAATGTAATCCTGCCCCATTACTTCAAGCATGCTTGTCCGCATCAGTCTCGCGATGAAAGCAAGCGGCATCATGGAAAGGGCAATGGATGGTAAAATGGTATGCTGCCATGTCGCCCATGTAGCAACAGGGAATATATTCCATTTAATTGCAAAATAATTGATTAAAATAGTCGCCAGGATAAAGTTAGGAACGGAAATTCCTACGATGGCAATGATCATTGATAAATAGTCGGGCCATTTATTTCTTTTCAGTGATGCCACGACACCCAAAATGAGCCCAAAGAAGATGGCAATCACCAAAGCTTGTGCCCCTAAGTGCAATGACACCGGAAACCCCTTCAAAATGTAATCATTCACGGAAATGGATGAAGATTTCAATGAAGGACCAAAATCAAATTGAACGACTTCCAATAAATAATTCCCATATTGGGTCAACAACGGCTTGTCCAATCCATAGTGGACTTGAAGGTTTTCATAAACAGCAGGAGGCATGGCTCCTTCTTTTGCAAATGGATTTCCCGGAATCGTATGCATTATGATGAACGTTAATGTAATAACAGCCCATAAAGTAATAATCGCCCATTTAAAACGGTTTAATGTATATCTCAACATGGTAATCACCCCAATCATCGATTTTCTAAGAAGTTGAAAACGGAAATGAATTCATGAAATATTCAAATTCGCAATTGAAAAATGGAGTATGTCCTTAATCGGACATACCTCCCATTTCACTATTATCCTTCTATTATTTTTTATCCGCGTAAATAAAGTTCGGATAAGCGTTAATTGGAGCAAAAACTCCAGTAACATTCGATTTAACCATATATGGTTTTGTATAGAAGTAAACCGGAAGGATCGGCATTTCGTCAATCATGACTTTCTCTGCTTTATGCAAAGCATCCATGCGTTCTTTTGGATCCATTGTAGATTTTGCTTCTTTTAATAAATTATCATATTCTTTGTTTGACCAACCTGCATCATTATACGCGCCGTCCGTTTCCCAAAGCATGAATGTCATCGGGTCAACATAGTCACCAACCCATCCTGCACGGGAAATTTCAAAGTCACCAGCTTTTTCACGGTCAAGCTTAACTTGGAATTCTGCATTTTCAAGTGTCACTTCAACACCCAAGTTATCGCGCCACATTCCTTGAACCGCTTCAGCAATTTTCTTGTGTGAATCTAAAGTGTTATACAAAATTGAAAACTCTGGTAATTCTTTCATGCCTTCTTCAGCAAGTCCTTCTTTTAACAATTTCTTAGCTTCGGTAACATCTTCCTTAAATAGGTTACCTGTATTTTCCTGGAAATCTCCAGATGCATCAGGAATACCCGGAGGGACTACGCCGAAAGCAGGCTTTTGTCCGCCTTGAGCAACATTTTCGGTGATTTTTTGACGCTCGATAGCCATTGAAAGCGCTTTCCTTACTTTAGCATTATTGAAAGGTTTCACTTCTGTATTAAAGTTGTAATAGTAAACGGCAAGTTCTTTGCCCATTTTGAATTCTTTATCATCAGAATTGACCATTTGACCTTGAATATCCACTGGCAGTGGATAAGCGAGGTCCAATTCACCACTCTGATACATTTGCCATGCTGTATTTTCATCTTCAATTAGAGCAAAGTTAACTGCATCCAATTTGATTTTATCTTTATCGTAGTAATTTTCATTCTTTTCGATTTTCAGGCTTTCTTTATGTTTCCATTCCGTTAATTTGAACGGCCCGTTTGAAACGTGAGTTTTTGCATCCAAAGCCCATTTTGGATTTTCTTCCTGTACCTTTTTATTGATTGGATAGAAAGTATAGAAAGAAGTCAAGTCAAGGAAATATGGTGTAGGCTGTTCCAAAGTAACGACTAATGTATGTTCGTCTGTCGCTTTAACTCCTACATCCTCTTCCTTCCCTTTCTTACTGTTGTATGCTTCCCCGCCTTTAAGATAATAAAGTTGGTAAGCATAATCTGCAGCCGTTTCCGGTTTCAAAGCATATTTCCAAGCGTATTCGAAATCATTGGCTGTAAGCGGATCTCCATTTGACCATTTCAAACCATCTTTCAATTTGAATGTCCAAGTTAATCCATCTTCACTGATTTCCCATGATTCTGCAGAACCAGGGACGATTTTGCCTTCCTCTGTTTTCTTTGTCAGCCCCTCGAACGTATGTTCAAGAATCCATGATTCATGAGTACCTTGAGCATTTGCAGGGTGAAGCGAACCAGGTTCACTCGAATTGTTTACGTTTAATACTTTTGATCCGGATGAGTCACCCGAGCCTCCTTCTTTTTCATTCGAAGTTTCCTTCGAACCGCCGTTGCACGCCGCAAGCATAAGCATGATGGCCATAAGAAGAGCAAGCACTGAAAATTTAGACTTTTTCAAAAAATATTCCCCCTCATCTTTAATCTTTCTTAGAATATTCCCATTTAAGAGATTATCCTTCTAACACCTATTAATCTTCCGTATAGTACATATAATGATTGCGAGGAAAAGTAGAAGCATTCATTGCAAAAATTCACCCAAAACAATTAGCGAACCGTTTGCATAAATCTTAATTTCTACCTAAAAAAAGCAATTAATGCAGTTTACTAGGTAAAAAATCACCTTTTTTTCACCTCGCCAAGGATACTATACCTCGAATTAAAGATGTTGAATTTTAAGTATATTACGAATAAATCAAAAAATCAATAAACCGGTGAGTACTTTTTCACAATATAGTAATTAATTGCTAATCAATTCGATCTAGATACTAGGTAAATAGAAATGATCACCTAAAAGGACTTCCGACTTCCAGGTGTTTTTCCAAACACCTCTAAATCAGTATTCATATAGGTTCTCTCGTCTATTTATTTCTAAATATTCTAATAATTCATATCAGGTTGATTACTAAGACAACTTTCCTAGCAAACCATCCCCGCTCAAATAATATATTTTAGCAGGATAATGCATTACTTCATTAAAATATTTAGTTCTCTTTAATCATTCTCCAAATAATAGGCATTAACTATAGGGGAATAGAAATATTCCCCTATATGTACCCGTCGTTTCAATGAAAAATGACCCTTCTTCATTTATGATTAAATAAATATAATGACACGAAAAGTAAACATATGCCTGCCACCTTTTTTGCGTCCAATGGGATGCGTACCCCTCCAAATAAACCGAAATGGTCAATGACAGCCCCGATCAGTATCTGGCCTGCGATAACCCCGACCAATGCAGGTGCCACTCCGATCTGAGGGACAACCAATATTATAACAATGACATAAATAGCCCCTAACAGTCCGCCTATCAATTGCCATTTTGGTACAGACGCGACCGCCGAAATATTTCCATTTCCTGCAAACAAAACAATAAATAATAAAGCGAGTGTCCCGATTCCAAATGAAATGAAAGAAGCTTCAATGACCCCCACTTTTTTCCCTAATCCACCATTGATTTGTCCTTGTATGGCAATGGTGATGCCGCCTAGGACCGCAAGCAACGGAAATAGTATCTTCACAATGATTTTTGCTCCTTTTTATGTCCAGCCGGACTGATTAATGAATCCGCATTCCATTTTAACATGAAAAATATGTATATTGTCCTTTACTGATATAAAATCATCTGCAAATAAAAAAACTGGCACTTGGGCCAGCTGCAATCTTCTATATTAAACTAAAATCTATTTGATCCCTGAACACTTTGTTGCCGTAACTGGCAATACTCCGTACTCAACAAGGAAAATACCAGGGCATCATGCGACTGATCACGAAGGAATAGGTAACTTCTGAGGCTGCCTTCCTCTTTGAATCCAAATTTCTTCAGAAGGTTTCTGGATGCAATATTATCCTTGAAAGTTAAAGCGGCGATTCTGTTTAGTCTCAATTCTTCAAAGCAATAGCGCAATACTTCGTTGACAGCTTCAGACGTAAAGTGTTTCCTCCAATATTCAGGATGGATTTCATATCCTATTTCGGCGCGTTTGTTGGCTAGGCTCAATTGATGCAGGCCAACAGTACCGATGAATTTGCCTGAATCCTTTAGAATGACTCCCCACCGCATCCCTCGTTTGTTTATATAAGCACTTTTAAACGAGTCGATTAAGCGGCGGGCATCTTCTACTAGAGTTAAACTTTCTATCCCATCATATTTGGTCACTTCATCTTTAGAGAGGATTTCAAACAGACTCTCGGCATGATGGTGACCTATTTCGATTAAATGCAGCCTTTCTGTTTCCAATTCCTTAAACCACATCGAAGAATCCCTCCGTATATTCAGCTGTCTACTTAATTCTATTCATGATGAAGAGATACCTGTCTTAATGGACAATACTTTTTGAAAAATTCCTTTCCTTAACGTACAATGCCGAGTCCTCATGTCCTCCCTTTGTAATCAAATCCTGACGATTTATGGCACATTAAGCCGTCCGTTTCCACCATAACAATAATAAAAGTCCTAATAGGATGATATTTTTCACTTAGTTCCATATAACCACTTATCATTTTTGATGTCCTTATTATTTACCCCTGACAAAATAGTCAGCAATCGTAAAATGATTCTTTTTCTGCATGATATATTTTTTCCGCTCTATCAAAAAGCCCTATGATTTTGGTTTACCATTAACACTTACAGGGTTATAAGGACCCTTATAATTCTGTTCCCATTTGATACCTTTTCCCCATAGCAACCAAGAATTTCAATGAGCTAATTTTACACAAAACTATTTTTATAGCATACTATACTTCCAATCCAGATATTCTACTAGGAGGAATCAAAATGAAGAAAATCATCCTTATATCGGCACTGTCCCTATCCCTACTATCTCCAAAAGTTGCAATGGGAGCCAATACTTACGAGGTGGCAAAAGGAGACACCTTAACGAAAATTGCTTCTGAATATGATGTCAGCCTTGACGAATTACTCAAAACGAACTCTGCTATAAAGGATGCAAATCAAATTCGAATCGGACAAATCATAAATCTTCCGGCATCCAACACCACAGTAAATCAAAAAGAAAGTCAATCAGTTGAACAACGGGTTCTTAATTTAGTTAACGAAGAACGTTCAAAATCGGGCCTCCCTCCCCTTGAAATGGATACAGCCGTTTCTAACGTAGCAATTCTGAAATCTGAGGATATGCGTGATAATAATTATTTCAATCATACAAGCCCGAGTTATGGATCGCCTTTCGATATGATGGAATCCTTTGGGATCAGCTACGAGTACGCAGGGGAAAATATCGCAGCAGGTCAACCTAGTGCGGATGCTGTCATGAAATCATGGATGAATAGCCCCGGACATAAGGCCAATATCCTGAACAAGAACTATACACATATTGGAATTGGGCATGTGACAGGAGGGAAATACGCCCACTATTGGACCCAGCAATTCATTGGAAATTAAAATCGTTAGAGGCGGCAGATTGCCGCCTCTTTTTTTATCCTTATATTCCTAATCTAATGCTTGCTATTATCCGTGATTATATACCTTTCTCACTTTTTATTGATAAGACGGCATATTAGTTCGCTTCAATAAAAAAACGTAATTCATAATTTTTTGTGGTGGGGATACGCAAAGTAGTTATATCATACTATCTTTCAATTATCTTACTGATAAAAATTAAATTATGTTAAAATAGAATTCTAGACATAGGTACAAAGGAGCAATTGTAATGAAAATAGAGGTTGGCTCTGTTATCAACGAATTACGAATAAAACAAAATCTTACAAGGGAAGAACTTGCTAGCGATATATGTGAACCTAATGCCCTGTCAGATTATGAAAGAAGCATCACTTCTCCAAACATTGATGAATTGGCACTTTTTGCGGATAAACTTAAAGTTGACCTGCCGTATTTCTTCACTTCCAAAAATGAACCGATTTATAATTACATAGAAACCATTAAACTTTTGGTAAACAAATACAAACGGACACGTAATTATGAAGCAATTTATGAAATCGTCCAAAAAGAAATGGCAACTGCACCGGAAAAATCGATATCATTTTATCAATTCTTAAAATGGCATGAAGGTATCTCTTTTTTTTATTTATACAATGACAAACAAAAGGCTATAGAATTATTGAATGAGGCCATTCAGATTACGATGGGTAAACGGGTCATTCTTCATCAACAGGAGATAGAAGTTTTAAATAGTATCGGGATCATCCATTTTAAAACGAAGAATTATGAAGAGGCCATCACCATCTTCAAAGAAGCACTGGAATTTATCGAGAATATTCCCCATGTGAATCAAGAAGGTACCATAATCGTGAAGATCATTCATGGATTAGCACAAACATTGACTGAACTTCATTATTATCAGGAATCATTAAATCATACTCTTAAAGGGATTAACATTTGTAATTCGATAGAATCGTTATATTTATATGCGGAACTCCATCTTTTAACTGGTAAGAATCTGGTTCATCTGAAACAACCTGAAGAAGGACTGCACTATATAAGGCAATCCAAGAACATTTTCAGCCTTCAAAAAAATGAAGAATTCGTACAAATTGCCGAACATGAATTGGAAAGCATTTTGCAATGCTTATGAACTTCATTGGATAAAAAAAGATAGAGATTGCTTAAAATTTCTATCTCAGTTTGTAGGCAAAAGGAGTTCTATCTAAATTTTTAAACATAGTTGATTGGAACGTAAGGTACGAGACTCCTGCGGGAATAGTGTGTCCAAGGGAGACCCCACAGGCGTATATGCGCCGAGGAGGCTCCCGGACCGCCCGCGGAAAGCGAGTGCCTGAAGTGGAAATCAACGTCCAAATTTGTACAAGCAAAAAAAACTGTAGCCTCTAAGATAGTGATTGCTTAAAATCTCTATCTTTTTTTAGTATCGTTAGTTCACCCTTACCTTTTATCAATTTCAAATCCTTTAAAACGATCATTACACTTTCAATAGCTCTTCTATGTCAGCTATAATAGAAGAATGTAACCCAACTGGAGGAAAAAAAATTGTCTAATAGATTAGGTTTAGTACTTGACGTAGAAACAACTGGTTTACGTCCCTCTTCAGATGAAATTATCGAGCTTGCCCTTATACTCTTTACATACAGCAGTGAAACAGGGGAAATCATTAATCTTATTGATCAAGAATCATTTTTAAGGGAACCTCTCTCCTATGGAGCAAGAAGGAATTATGATCAAGCATACAGAATTCATGGAATTCCATACAGCTCTGTAGAAGGAAAAAGTTTTCACGATGAAAAAATTAAATCTTTCATTGCCCGTACCGATTCGATTTTCGCACATAATGCTTCTTTCGACAGAAGTTTTCTCTACCAAATGTATCCGGAAATCAATGATCAAAAGTGGTTCTGTACGATGCGGAATGTACCTTGGAAGCAATACGGATTTGAGAATAGTAAACTCTTAACATTACTGCAGGCACATAGTATCACCAATTTTCAAACACACAGGGCCATGGACGATATTTCTTACCTAATGGAACTTATGAGAAAACCAGGTCCTTCTGGCCATCCTTATTTAAAGGATGTCATTGCAAAAAATCCGATGAAGAAATATGCACCTGCATCTCAAAAGACAAGGGTATAGCCGTTTAAATATTTACTTCATTGTTCAGGCTGCACCAATGTTTTGTCACAATCAACCGTTGCCCATCCCGTTAGAAAATGAATACATATCTTTACGATTGGTGTTATTTTAGGGGCACTTTTATATTCCTGCATTTCACTTATTACCTGATATTTATCAAAAAACAGCGACCCGTGACGGGTCGCTGTTTTTTTGATCATTGTACAGTTACTTCTTCCTGTTGTTCTTTTAACGCGCCGTTCAATTTCTTATACCGATAAATAAAGTAAAGAAGTGATAATATTAATGCAGCAACGAGGAATATGGCCAATATGCCAAGATTATGCCACATGAAGCTATAATCTCCTGTTGAGATGACTGCCCGAAAAGCATTAATAGAATAAGTCATCGGTAAGAACGGTGTGAATCCTTGCAGGAAGCCAGGAACCAATTCATTTGGGAATGTTCCGCCACTGCTTGTCAGTTGAAGAATCAAAATCAATAATGCTATGAAACGGCCAGGATTGTCAAAGGCTGAACCAAGGAACTGAATGATTGCCATGAATGTGCAGCTAGCAAGAATGCTTACTGCAAAAAATAGTGGCAGGCTCGTAACATTGATTCCAAGGCCTAAAATTAAAATCGAGTCCACCAATATGGCTTGACAGATTCCTATGAGAGCCATGACGCTGTATTTACTAATAAACCAGCTAAATCCACTCGCCGGTTTAACAGCAGGATCTCTTAACGGGAAAATGATCGTCAGAACGATAGCCCCGATAAATAAACTTAATGAAATTAAATATGGTGCAAAACTTGTGCCATAGTTCGGGACATTATTAATTGGTAATTTATCCACTTTAACTGGGCTTGCAAACATGTCATATACTTCTTCATTGGATTTTATCTTGCCTGCTTCGTTTGCCCCATCATTCAATTCCTCATGCAATTCTGCAGATCCATCTGAGAGTTTGGCGATTCCATCTTGCAACTTAATGGCTCCATTCGCCAGTTCTCCCATACCGCTTGTAAGGCTGGAGGAACCTTCTTTCAACTTATCCGTTCCCGTAACCAGACCTTTCGAACCTTCGGAAAGCTGTGAGGTTCCACTTGATAATTGCTTGGAGCCACCTTCAAGCTGATCAAGCCCGCTTACCAAGTTATTGCTGCCTTCGGTTAACTGTCCAAGCCCACTTTGCGCTGAATCTATACTATCGCCAAATGTTGTCAAACCAGACACCAATTGGCCTTGACCATTTTTCAGTTCATTCGCCCCATTGGCGAGTTTATCCTGAGCTTGCTTTAATTGAGTGAAACCGCCGCTTAATGCACTTGTGCCTTCACCTAACTGATTTGCTCCATCACTAAGGCTATTTGAGCCTTTAGCAATTTCAGTTGCACTGGCTGATAGTTTCCCTACTCCTTCAGAAACTCCTTTACTACCTTCACTGATGCGGGTTAGAGAAGAAATCACTTCCTGCAAACGCGCTTTCTCCGCAGGATCATCTGTAGCTTCAGATTGTTGTTTCAATCCGGAAATAACCTCATCCAAACCTGCCGACACTTCTGATGCCCCCGCTTTTGCTTCGTTCGATGCTGCGCTCCAATCAGACAATGAACCTGAAAGCTGGGCAGCACCAGCCGCTACACCATTTGCTCCCTCAGTCAAAGCGGGCAGCTTTTCTTCTATTTGATTGAAGCCCTCTAATGACTGCTGCAGTCCAGAGGCCAATTCACCAGTTCCTGCTTCAGATTTCTTGGCTCCTTGCAAAAGCTCGGATTGCCCATCTTTCATTTGTCCAACACCAGAGCTAAACTGTTGTAACCCTTGATTGAGTTCTTTTGATCCCGCAGCCGCCGAACCGACCCCATTCGAAAAGGTCAATGATTTTTCAGCTAATTTTTCCAAGTTTTCGTGGATTTCTACAGAACCTGAATGAAGGGAATCAATTCCTTCATCCACTTTTTTGGAACCTTCTTTAGCTGAGTTAATCCCTTCACCAAGTTCACTGGATCCGTTCTTCACTGTATCTGTCCCATCTTTCAATTCCCCAGCTCCATCACTGGCACTTTTGAGTCCGTCAGCCACTTCGTTCAAATTATCGAACATTGACTCCGCATAGGTTTTCGTAACGGCTGACGATACCTCACCTTTAATTCTCTCCGAAGCTGCGTCACCTATTTTAGTCGATATATAGTTGAACCCTTCATTGGACGTATAAATTAAATCAAGTTTTTCCGGATTGTCCTCCTGTAAGGTCGTTGCATTCTTCGAAAAGTTTTTCGGGATTTCTATTTTCATGTAATAATCTTGATTTTCGAGGCCTTCATTGGCTTCTTTTTGACTGACGAAATGCCAATCGAAATCCTTCTTTTCCTTTAATTCCTTGACTAAATCTTTTCCTATTGTAAGTTCCGAGTCATTGAACTCCGCACCCTCATCCATATTGACAATGGCAACAGGCAATTGGTCGACCTTACCATATGGATCCCAAAATGCCCACAGGAACGTGCCGCTATATAATAAAGGAATCAGTATGATCCCTATTATGGAAATGAGTATCATAGGATGTTTTATTATGGCTAAAAATTCACCCTTTAAAGATTTTAACACGCTTACCAAGCCCTCCTATACGGCGAATATGCCGTTTATTAATCTATCTAGGTGAAAACTGATTGAAGAATAGATAATTAAGTCATTTGCTTCTGCAATATATAATTTAAATTCTTGTTCACCTTAATATATATAATTTTTAAACAAACAATAATTACTGACCGTATTGTTCATTTGGTCAGTATCACGAAAATAATATAACATTTATCCTTCTTTTTATCAATATTTTTTCACAGTCTTATATCGTATATTTACTGCTTTTCTCTTTATATCCTATTTAGATTGCCCTTTTAGCTGATTACGAACTTATCATGAAATATCTCTGATATTACATGGCAAAAAAGGGTATCCATAATGGATACCCTTTTTGTTAGCTATATTAGCATAATTAATAAAGCGCTTTCATATCATTTCGATATAATTCCTTTTAATTTTTCCGCCTGCCCGGTCAATTTCTCCAAGGACTCCTGATACTCTTTTTCCAATTGTTTAATGATGCCGGCAGCGGTATCTATTTTTTTAATTGCCCCTACACCATGACCCGCTGACCAAATATCACGCCACGCTTTAGATTCCGATGGTTTGGACATGCTGTCAAAATCGACTTTTTCTTTTTTGGCTAATTGTTCCGGGTCCATGCCTTCCTTTCTGATGCTCGGTTTCAGCATATTACAATTAACGCCTGAAAATGCATCAGTCAAGATGATGTCATCATGATCACAATCGACAAGCATTTCACGATATTCATCATTTGCCCTGCTCTCTTTCGCCACGATAAAACGAGTACCCATATATGCAAGATCCGCTCCAGCTGCCTGAGCTGCCAAAATACTGTGACCAGTACTGATGGATCCGGCAAGCAAAATGATTCCGTCCCAGAATGTCCTTACGCTGTCCACGAAAGCAAAGCTATTTATCTCACCCGCATGACCACCGGCTCCCGCGGCAACCAAGATCAATCCGTCCACACCTGACTCCGCAGCTTTTTTTGCAAAATCCACAGAGCTGACATCCGAAAAGACCAAGCCGCCATAGCTATGTACGACATCCACCACATGTTTGGGTGAACCTAATGATGTAATGACGATGGGAGGCTGATGCTTTTTGACCAATTCCAACTCTTCTTCAAGCCGGCTATATGTACGGTGGACAACCATATTCATTGCCCATGGAGCAATCTTAGAGCCTGGTTCTTTAGCCTTTGCTGCAATCAATGTGTCGTTTATGTCACCCATCCATTGATCCAGTACCTCTATCGGACGCGCATTCGGTGCTGGAAAAGAGCCGATCACCCCATTCAAACAGCATTCTTTCACTAACTCAGGACCGGATATTAAAAACATAGGTGCTGAGATAACTGGTAAAGATAATTGATTCCACCACTGTTCAGGCAAACTTCTAGTCATCCATTAAACCTCCCATTATTAATATATTACCAAAATATAACACTACAAGATTATCATACTTCTAAAATACACAATTTTCAAGAAATTAATTCGGCAGCGCCATTTTAATAAAAAAACTGTATATGGAGTAGTTCCCATATACAGTGTCGATTCAATTTGAAAGCACCCATTTGCGAATGGCCTTAGCCACACCATCTTCTTCGTTTGTCGCTGTAACCCAGTCTGCTTTTTCTTTCACAATTTCTTGGGCGTTTCCCATTGCCACACCCACTTTTGCTTCAGAAATCATTGCAAGGTCATTAAGGCTGTCACCCACTGCCATAACATTATCCATAGTAATATCGAGCAATGAACATACGAGCTTTATCGCTTTCGCTTTATTTACGCCCATGGCATTCACTTCAATATTCGTCGGGCTTGAATTACTTATTTCAAAGTTTCCTTTTGATACCAGTTCATCCATGATGATTTTGCGAATGCTTTCATCATCTGTATCAAATCCGAATTTAAGCCATTGCGAATCATGGATTTTCTCAGGCATTTCAGCCCTGTAAATATTATCGCAGCTTATTGCCCAGAAATGAGTACCATGTTTTTGGCTTAATTCCCACATCCATTGTATGGAATCGCTATCGACGATATTCCTTTCCACCAGTTTTCCTTGATTATCGTAAATTTCGCTTCCGTTTACCGTAATGAGGTATGATTGAAGTTCCATTGACTTTGCAAAATCACTGCATGTCGCATAGGATCTTCCTGTGCTCAATACCACAAAAACCCCTTGATTTTCGGCTTCTTTTATCGCTCTGCGATTTTCTTCAGATATCTCTCCAGCCTTATTGAGAAGCGTGCCATCCATATCAAGTGCAACTAGCTTAATATCTTGTTTCTCCAATCTTTTTCACCCTTTCATAATCCTTCTTTATGTAACTAAGTCCATGATAGCTTATAATGCATACGTAAGGAAAGTACGTGAAGAATTGAACAGGCATTATCATTAGTGTCATGATATTTATAACCCAACAAATTTCTATCATGACACTTTATATTCTGCCATTCTTTCTACTCCCTGTCTTTTTTCATTTCATTCAATTCTTTTTTTATTTGACCTTCCCATTTTGGGACACCATCATTTTCATCAAATTCTATAATGACATCCGTTACCCCTCTTTCCTTGAATATCTCATTAAACAGCCGATCTTTAATGTCATCCGCTTGGGCGATTGAAATATGGGGATCAAGTTCGACTTCAAGTTCAACATGGAAGTCTTCCCCTTCTTTTAATACGGCCAGTTTCTGTATATCCCTTACGTCTGGATCATCCATGACCATCGTACCGATTTTTTGTCGCATTTCAATATCGGCTTCCCCAAGAGCACCTGCAGCATTATCAAGAAAAACCCTTCCAACCACATAAAACATACCGAGACCGATCATGACGGAAGCAACTCCTTCCGCTTGGATGAAGGGAGTGAAGTTTGCTAATAAAATGGCAATTATCGCAAGCACCCCGCCACCGGTCGCTACCATATCTTCCATGAATACCAATTTCGTCGCTGGTTTTGCTCTTTTTAAACCAGAGAAGCTCTTAAATATGACGGCTGCTCCTTTAGCTTCGATTCCAGTCTCATGCACCACTTCTTTCATCGCTTTAAATAATACATATGATTCCAACACAACCGCTAACGAAAGGACGGACAAGTTAATAAGGATACCAGTTGATTCTGCAGGGTGCAAAATGTGATGAAACCCTTCTTTAATCGTTTCATAAGACATGATCCCGACAACCAATACTGCCCCTAATAATACGAGGTTAACTAAACGTCCAAAACCATCAGGGAATCGATCAGTTGGTGCCTTTTTACTTAGTGCGGAACCAATGAAGACGAAAAACTGATTCGCAGCATCGCCCAAAGTATGTAAAGTTTCAGCAAACATAGCTACATTCCCTGTCATGAAGTAAGCAATCCCCTTTAGCACAGCGATGATACTATTCACACAGGCAGCAATGAACGCCGATTTATTACCTTGTTTCAATAACCGAAATAATTCTTTCATTTAAAAACCCCCCCTAATCTTTTTATAAATCCATTTTCATAATGTATTATCCCCAACACTGGAATATATGAAACCACAAAAGCGAAACCCTTAACTATACGATTGGCGAATAATTTGCATTACTTTGGTTTTTAAGTTATATCTCCCACAAACGAATATATTCCAGAATCGGACTCATCTATTCTAATTAGTTCACAATGAACGCATCCATTTCTTTAGAAGACTGATTAATGAAACAAAAAAGGAGTAAGCGGCGGCTTACTCCATATCATCCAAGAACTTCAAGCGTTTATCCTTCCTTTTTCACTAACTTAGATGGATTATTTACTTTATAGCGTATTTCTTTATTATATTTTTTGTCGACCACTTTTCCATCAAATTCGATTTCGTCCCCTTCTTCGAGCTCAGCTTTTTTCAATGTCTTGCTATATCCACACCAAGCATCGCCGATGGTCAATTCAGGTTCCGTTGTCACTTTGACATTCTCCAATAGTATGACTTCATCTTCTTCACCAGTGAAATGGTTCATTTTCGCCGTGAACTCCTTGACGGTCGCGGTGAAATGCACTTTTTCCCCAGGTAAGTCCAACTTAGGTTTTACTGTCGTTTTTTTAGTTTTGGCCTTTGCCTTTTTTGGTTCTTCACTTAGTTGATCGGCGTTTTCCGTAATTGGCGCTTCCATCACCTGCTCAGTTTCACTTGGAACTGCGGCGGTTTCCGAAACAGGTCCACTCAACAATTCTTTTCCGAAACTGGAGCTTTGCATTTCCTTTAAATAGGAAGGGTTAATGCAACTAAGCTTACCATTTTCAAATTGAACGACTACAGTGTCAAGTCCGTTGCCATATTGTTCATAACCTGCCAATTTGACTTTTGCTTGAAAACTTCCGCTTTTATATACTAGTTCTCTTTTTACCGAACGGGCAGTGAATAATTTCCATTCCAGTCCTTTAGCGATATAGTCCGTATCATCTAAAAAAGGGATATATTCTCCTTTTGGTGCGATATAATGAATCAAATCTTCAGCTGGAGTTTCAGCCACAGTAACCACTCCTAATCTTTTCTATAGATTATATTCTAGCAAAGGATTTCAAAGTTGCAAATGAATGAGTATCGTCATGGGTTGATTGCAGCCAGAAATCCGAATACGCTTAAATCCTTTCCATGAAATGAATGCGATCATTTTTGGAACCAGAAAAAAAGCTGCCCACTAAGAGCAGCCTTTTTATTTGAATAGTCAATCTTTTATTTATGTAATTGGAAAAACTACTTTACCCTTCCTTAACGTGAATTTTTTTTAATTTTGCATCTTGTTCAGGAGTAATTACCTTTTTCTTATGATAAAACAGAAAGTATGACCCAATTACTAGAATCGTGAGAAGGGTTGTAAGAAAAAATTGCAATCTCATGGAATCAATAAACGCTTGAGCAACGAATATTATAAATAATACGGCAATGGTCACGTAGGTTAAATAAGGGAATAGCCACATTTTCACTTTGAGTGTCCCTGGGTTTTCTTTTTCCGTCTTTTTCCGTAAATATAGATGAGAAAATGCGATAAAGATATACATGATCATAGTGACTCCTCCAGAGCTGTTTGCGAGAAAAGCAAACAATTTATCAGGAGAAACAAATTTAAATGTCGTGAACACATAAGCAAAGAAAACACTTGCCATTAACGCCCAAATCGGGATTCCCCGCTTATTCACTCGGGAAAGGATTTTCGGTGCATCACCTTTTTTTGATAAAGAATATAACATACGAGAGCTTGTATATAGGCCTGAATTCAAAACAGAAAGCAATGAAGTGAAGATTACGATATTCATGATTTGCCCCGCTGCCGGCAGGCCTGCCATGTCAAATACGCTGGCATAGGGGGTTTTCAGTAAATCTTCAGCACCTTGGGGGATTACGAGAACCAACACGGTCACTGAACCAACAAAGAAAAGAAGGAGACGCCATACAATACTGTTTATGGCTCTAATAATATTTTTTTCAGGGTTTTCAGACTCTCCTGCAGCAATGGCAGCTACCTCACTTCCCGATAAAGAGAAAGTAATGAATATCACACTAAGAAGGACAGGCAGAAAACCTTTTGGTAAAAATCCTCCATCTCCAGTAATGTTTGAAAGGCCTGGTGAATCAAAACCCGGAACTAATCCGAAAATCATGGCGGCACCCAGGAAGAGGAATATTACAATGGCAGCCACTTTCATGAAAGCTAACCAGTATTCAAATTCCCCATAAGCTTTAACTGAATAGATATTCGTAATC
The DNA here is from genome assembly GCF_040250305.1 of Peribacillus frigoritolerans. Taxonomy (NCBI): domain Bacteria; kingdom Bacillati; phylum Bacillota; class Bacilli; order Caryophanales; family Bacillaceae; genus Peribacillus; species Peribacillus frigoritolerans. The sequence goes on from NZ_CP158190.1 coordinate 2,977,167, forward strand.
GTCATTAATATAGGGAAGGATAGACTAGCAGCCCACATGGGTATACCAGGAAACCAATCATGAATCATAGTACCCAATAACGTAGTTTCTATAGCAATGATGATAACCCAGTTGAACCAGTATAACCAGCCGATCGTGTATCCGGCCCAGGGACCAAATGCTTGATGCGCATATGTTGAAAAGGATCCGCTATCAGGATTTACCACTGCCATTTCACCCAGCATACGCATTATAAGCACGATCATCAATCCTGCAATTATATACGATAAAATAGCACCAGGCCCAGCTGAATCTATTATTGTTCCGCTTCCGATAAATAGTCCTGCCCCAATTACCCCGCCAATGGAAATCATTGTGACATGCCTGGTCTTGAGACCATGTTTCAATTCATTTGTTTGAAGTGCCACTATTGTCACCATCCTTTAAAACTGTCTAATTACCGTTTTGTAAGCAGTAAACCTTTGCTCATGGGTACCTTAGTAGAAATCTTTCATTCAATAACAATGTAATGAGGCCAAATTCACTATCGAAATATGTATATTGCACAGCATATACTCTATTAACCGTAACCGCTTTTCTATTTATACTCCTTCTTTACTAACATCAGCACCTCAACGGAAAGTAAAAAGAACCTTGCTGATTTTGCACTTTTTGCTTTTTGTTGAGTGAAGTCCTTTTATGTAAAAATATAGTTACCCAGCTCTATCCTCTCTTTCCTTACACTTCTTTTTTAATAAAAGCACCCTCTCTCACTAAAATTTTGTACATATATAAATAAAAGCAATATCCATGCCAAAAAAAGGATAGTTATTTTATTAGGGTTTAACGCTTTTATGTATTTAAAACGATTCAATATTGAATTATAAATTCAATTTTCGATTCATACATTAATTATCGACCCTTTTTGATTCATAATCGAATCAAAAAATGACAATTTACTTGTTTTCATTTCGACACATATATACTGAAAAATAACCGGGATAAAAAAGAAGATGCTAAAATCCTAATTGTGATTTCTTGGCATCTTCCAAATAGATTTATTTTCACTGAGAATGATTTTATGTAAAATACCGGCAGAACCGGAATGCCCTCCTGCTAATAATTAAAATACTATGTTTACAAGCTTCGAAAAAATTCGATATGTATATAATGCTGTGAAAATTATCCTATGATATGGTTGAAACACTTATGATTCAATTCTGAACTTCAGGGAAATGGATGCTGAATGTGGTTAAATTTTCATTGGAGACACAATTCATATATCCATCATTACTTTCAATGATCTTTTTACACACGTATAATCCAATTCCCGTTCCTAACTCTTTCGTTGTGACAAAGGGCTCAAAAATAGATTCGATCAATTCACTGGCAATGGCCGGTCCATTATTTGAAATTCGAATTATTCTTTCATTCGCCTCAATTAAAGAGTTTATCCTCAAAATTCTAGGATGTTCCTTATCCTTTAAGGCATCAATGGAATTTATAAAAAGATTCAAAAACACTTGTTTTAACCCATCCTTGCTCGCTGTCATGACGAAGTTTGGATAAATATCTATTTCCACATTAACGCTGGCATCCACAATATTTGCATAAGTCAATTCTTGTATTTCTTCAATTAACTTTAGTACGGAAATTTCCTCTCTTTGTTCCTCATTAAAATCAGATTTAGAGGTATGGAGGAATTGGGTTATCCTGAAATTCAGCTGATTTAACTCATAATCAATGATATCCAAATATTTCAAGTCGGGATTCTCCCTCTTCAGTAATTTATTGAACCCCATGATTGCTGTAAGAGGGTTACGGAACTCATGTACAAAGCTTGATGATATTTGACCCAGTACCGCTAATTTATCTTTGTGGTTTTCACTAATATAAGACTTTTTTTCCTCAATCACTTCATTTGTAAGATTCGTATATCTAGTTACTGCATGGTAGCTGAACGTATCAAAGTGCAGGTTAATGTCATTAATGAATCTCTGCATATATTTAATTGGGATATTGGCGCCAAAAACATTTCTGATTATGATATTTCTCCCTAAATTGATATTATATAGAAAATCCCCAATGTTGATATTTGCTTCAAGACGTTCTTTTGCAACCCGGTAAGCCAATTTTATCAGCACATCATCAGACAATACCTCCTTGAACGTTTGGATGACCAGTGAGTACATCCCATAACCATTTTCCTTAATTCTTTCTTTGTAGGGGTCTATTTCATTGATCTTAATAGTCTCGTTCCATTCATTTAAAAACACAGATTCATTTTCTTCCAAATATTGAATCAATACATGTTTATACTTCTTATGTTCAGATGACAACTCCATACTATTGATCACACATCCCCTTGCGGAATTTAGTTACTACATCAATAACATCATTCTATATGAGATTTTGATATCCTGCACTTCATTATTTATTGTTTTTCAAGGTGAAATGTAGCTTATAAGGAAACAGGTATGCTGGTCCGCATATAGTTACTTGCGATAACAAAGAACCGACCATATCAGGTCGGGAATCTGAAATTGTCATAAAAAGATTCTTCATATTTTTTTATATACTGAGAGTCTCTTACTTTTGAGGGTTGATTCCATATTTTTTCATTTTTCTATATAGCGTATTACGGCCGATGTCGAGCTGTTTCGCTGCGTTACTGATATTCCCATTTGTTCGTTCCAATGCATTCCTGATAAGTAGGGTTTCTTGTTCTTGAAAGTTTCTTGGTTCTCGATCGGCATTTGCCCCTTCCTCATGTGTCATGGAAGAAACAGGACAAAGTGCCGCAAGCAATTCCCTTGTAATCGGGCCATTATCAGCTAGGAATGCAGCCTGTCCCAGCACATTTTGCAATTCACGGAAATTACCTGGCCACGAATATTCCAAAATGAATGTTTTAGCTTCGTCAGTTAGTTCTGCATGTTCGCTCTTATAAGGTAAATCCGCTAAAATATATTTTGCTAACAGCAATAAATCTTTACGACTCCTTAGATTTGGAAGTTTTAAAGATAATCCACAAAGTCGGAAAAATAGATCTGCTCGGAATTCTCCAGCTTCAATTTCTTTTTGTAAGTCTTTGTTGGTGGCGGCAATGACCCTTACATCGATTGGAATGGAAGCATGTCCTCCGACACGCGTCACACATCGTTCCTGAAGCACGCGGAGCAAAGTCGCTTGAGCTTTAAGCGGCATGTCCCCGATTTCATCCAAAAACAGGGTTCCGCCATCTGCAGCTTCGAATTTCCCCTTATGCCCGCCGCTTTTTGCGCCAGTAAAGGCACCCTTTTCATATCCAAATAACTCACTTTCCAATAAGTTTTCGGGAATTGCGCTGCAATTGATGGCGATGAATGGCTTATCACTTCTTAAGCTAACCCCATGAATGGATTGAGCGAACAGCTCTTTTCCCGTTCCGCTCTCCCCAGTGATTAGCAGGCTGATATCAAGCGCTGCAGCTCTTTTAGCAATGGATATGGTTTGATTCATTTGCGGATCATTACTTATTATATCGGTAAATTGATAACGATTAGTTTTTAAACCATCAAACAATTTTTGTTTTTTTAACCTTACGATCACGTTGGATTGATGTTCTATATTTTTGCCAAGGGTTTGAACCAGGAATTCCTGGTCTTTAATTGAAACCTTCTGTTCTAAAACAAGTGGGTTTGTTCCTGATATTATATTCGATACTGGTTTTTCCATTGTGCCGATAACATGTGACGCCGCTATATTGATATCTGTAACTTTTCCCTCTTTATCAAGGGTAATTAACGGATCAGGGTATGAATCATATATAAAATAAAGGTTTTTCTCCCTTTTTTGTGTATGTGACAATAAGAGTGCTTGTTTGATGCTATCAGCCACCCTCTGAACTAAACTAATGGAAAAAGGATGATAATTCTGTTGATGACTGCTTAAATTCAGAACACCAAGCAGATGCCCCTCAGGGTGATAAATGGGCGATGCGGCACAAGTAAGGAAATGGTTATCCTGATGAAAGTGTTGACTGCCATGAATTAGTACAGGGTTTTTCTCTACTATGGCTGTTCCTATTGCATTTGTTCCTTTTGATTCCTCTAGCCAATTGGCCCCTTTTCTCAGGGAAACATTATCTGCATGTCGAATGAAAGCTGGATCCCCAACTGTTTCGATGATATATCCTTCAGGAGCAGCAAGTAATAAAATGGACTCCAAACCATTAATCGAGCGATAAACTTCTTCTAAAATGGGAGAAGAATGGTACAGGAGTTCCGCATATCGATCGTGGTATTCGGCCAACTCTAATGCACCAAGAATATCTTCCTTATCCATCATGCTTGGCTGAAGTCCCTTCGAAATGCACCGCTGCCATGATTCTTGAATAAATGCCGGTACGGTTCCTTTATCCGCGCTTATATTAACAGACATTGAATAATCCTCCCCGTATGTATAATCCAGTAAATCGGCCACTGTTTTTTATTCAATTTCAAAACTCTATGTAATCAAAAGTTTCAGAGCATTCAGGGTTCGTTCATTCAGTTTAATTATAGCAGAAAATTCAGATATCCACCAAAATGAAAACGCATTATGCCAACTACTAAACTTTTTTTGTTCCATATTGGTACAACTTCCTGTTCCAATATGGAACAGTTTGCTACCTTCCCATGTCCCTCCAGCATCTTCTTTAGCTGGTATCATTGGTTTTTTGTGATGGCATAAGTCTTGCATAATTACATGTCGAGAAATTGATTCCTTATGATAAGGGGGGAAAGAATTCAAGTAATCCAGTTTGATAATCTGACTTGCTGCAAGTCAGCCAAAGAGAAAGGTATCAAAAACATAAGATTATGCCTGGTCCTTTTACTTAGAGGAACGCCATTGTCCGAACAAATATCGAACTTAAAATCCAAATGAAAAGGGGTATTATACATGGAACAAACTATTAAGCTTAATCCAAGAGTGCAAGAATTCTTGAAGGGAACTAAAAAGCTTTTGATTAATGGGGAATTGGTGGAAGCTGCTTCAGGAAAAACCTTTGAGACCCTCGATCCTTCAAACGGCAAGGTTTTAGCGGTTGTGAGTGAAGCAGGTCCGGAAGATGTAGATAAAGCAGTCAAAGCAGCTCGTAAGGCTTTCGACAACGGTCCATGGAAAAAAATGAGTGCATCGGAACGCAGTCGCCTCATTTATAAATTAGCGGACCTCATGGAGGAACATAAAGAAGCGTTAGCACAATTGGATACCCTGGATAATGGCAAGCCGATTGGCGAAACCACCAATGCCGATGTCCCCCTTGCAATCGATCACTTCCGTTATTATGCTGGATGGACCACTAAGATAGTGGGACAAACAATACCTGTTGCTGGGAATTACTTCAATTATACCCGTCATGAAGCAGTCGGGGTGGTAGGGCAGATCATCCCTTGGAATTTCCCTTTACTTATGGCCGCATGGAAATTAGGCGCAGCCCTTGCAACCGGATGTACGATCGTATTAAAACCAGCGGAGCAAACGCCGCTTTCAGCATTATATTTAGGTCAATTGGCGCTTGAAGCAGGTTTTCCTCCTGGCGTTCTCAATGTCATACCTGGATTTGGTGAAACAGCTGGGTCTCCGCTTGTAGACCATCCTGATGTCGATAAAATTGCCTTTACCGGTTCAACCTCAGTAGGGAAAATGATCATGCGCCAAGCTTCGGGAACCGTGAAAAAAATCTCGTTGGAATTAGGCGGAAAATCACCTAATATCATTTTACCGGATGCAGATATGAGTAAAGCCATTCCTGGAGCTTTAATGGGCATCATGTTTAATCAAGGACAAGTCTGCTGTGCCGGTTCCCGCCTGTACATTCAAAAGAAATCCTATGATAACGTGGTAGCTGACCTAGTGTCCCATGCAAAGAACATTAAACAAGGGGCCGGTCTTGATCCATCTACCCAGATAGGGCCTTTGGTATCCAGTGAACAAATGGAAAGAGTCGGCGGTTATATTGAAAAAGGAAAATCTGAAGGAGCTGAAGTGGTTACCGGGGGCAATTACGGACAAGGAGAGGGTTATTTTGTAACGCCTACAATATTTGCAGGCGTTGAAGATGAAATGACAATCGCTAAAGAAGAAATCTTCGGTCCTGTTGTAGCTGCGATGCCTTTTGACGATTTGGATGATGTGATAAACCGTGCAAATAACTCAGAATATGGATTGGCTGCAGGTTTATGGACACAGGATGTAAAAAAAGCCCATTATGTGGCTAATGAATTAAAAGCGGGTACAGTTTGGGTAAACTGCTATAACGCATTTGACGCGGCTTCCCCATTTGGCGGTTATAAACAAAGTGGAATCGGTCGGGAAATGGGCAGTTATGCTTTGGATAATTATACGGAAGTCAAAAGTGTATGGATTAACTTAAACTAAATAAAAGAATGAATGCACCATATGATCATTTGGCTCAGATATCGTGATTGAAATGCATGTTATCGTTTCCTAATTCGCAAAAGGATGTACCAAAGTGCTGACTTTGGTACATCCTTTTTCTTGTTTTGTACTTATATGGCGCAGACAAAAAGAAGAGACCTTTCATTTCGAAAGGTCTCTTTGTATCGATTATCCATTACGTTCGATTTGCAATTTTTCTCTGTTTGCTTTTTCTTTTTCGATATTTTTCTGTCTTGAAATCCCGGCAACCAGGATTCCAATCACCACTATTGCTTCAAATCCATATTTAATGAAGGGATTTGCAAAGTAGTCGTGCATGAAAGGTTCAGCTACGATCATTTTAGCAGCTGTCCAGCCTAGTATTCCCGCACCAATTATTATGATGAATGGGAAGCGTTCGATCAGTTTAAGGATCAAAGTGCTTCCATACATCACTACTGGAATTGATACAAGTAAACCGATTACCACTAAAGTGAAGTTACCATGAGAAGCACCTGCCACAGCTAGGACATTGTCCAATCCCATCAATGCATCTGCAATAATGATAGTTTTTATGGCAGCCCACATCGAGTCTGCAGGCTTCACATCATGTTCTTCTTCATCGATAAGGAGCTTATAAGCAATCCATACAAGAAGTAATCCCCCTATTAAATGCAGTCCTGGCACCTCTAAGAGCCAAACAACCAGCAGCGTTGCGATGATCCTTATCACTATTGCCCCGACCGCTCCCCATATTATCACCTTTTTTTGCTGTTCTTTTGGAAGCTTTCTTGCAGCCAATCCAATAAGGATCGCATTATCACCGGCTAGAACCAAATCTATCATAATGATCGCTAAAAGTCCTGAAATGAATTCACCTGTTAAAAAATCCAACATAATTTCCTCCTTTTCACAAAAATAAAGAGACCTCTGCCATAAATGGCAAAGGTCTCGCTAAGCACTAAATGAATTAGGCCAATAAAGCCGGTGGGATTCCCACGTAATGACGACTTTATTTCAGGTTATCCCTGACGCTACTCCCCTTCACGGGAATAAAGAATATGTAATTCTTTTAATATCTTTCCATTAGGAAACTACCAAGAAAAAATATCACTAATTCAGTATACCAAAAATACAAATAAAATAAAGAAAAAAATAATAGATAGGAATGATATTCATGAACTTAACCTTGTCCAAATCCTTTCAACGGATAATTTCAGTCAATCATCCCTTCTAGATATTGGCATAATTCGTTTCCAAGGTTCGGGATATCGCTCAAATCCTTCCCCCATAGATATTGATTACTTAAGGTTGCCTCTACCAATTGTCTAAGCGGGAGTTCTTCCCTCTCATAACGAAGCCATTGTTCCCTGAAAAATTCAATTGCCTTTATATCATCTTTAACGACATAGACTTTACCCGCAAAGCTTTTACCAATATAACTCCCCTTGGTTTCGTTAACTCTATAAAATCGGATCAGGCCCGAAAAACCTCTTACGATACAGTCGGGCAGCCTTCCTTTCGCCTTATGATATTCCTCCAAGGTAGGCAGGAGACGAGCCTTGAACTTCGAAATACTGTTCAGCGAAATATCGGCCAGGAGGTGATGTACAAAAGGATTCTTAAATCGCTCAAGAACACTTTCCCCATATTGCTTCATCTCATTTTGATCAAAAGGTAATGAAGGAATTATTTCCTTTTCGATGGCATTGCTCAGAAATTGGTTGAATTCCGGATGATCGATTGCCTGTTTTACTTCTTCCAATCCAGATAAAATGCCTAAAGGAGCCAACAAGGTATGTGAACCATTAAGTATCCTTACCTTCCTCATTTGATAAGGTGTCAAATCTTTTACCCAATGCACATTTAAGCCGGATTGTTGTAAAGGAAGACGTTGATCAATACAAGGGTCACCTTCAATAACCCATAAATGGTAGGGTTCTGCCGTATTTAGCAGGGTATCCTTATATCCCCATGCCGCAAATAGGTTGTCCGACTCATTGGCTGGGAATCCTGTAACGATACGGTCTACAAGCGAGTTTAGGAATAGGTTGTCCCGGTCCACCCACTCCATGAATGGCTTTGGTAAATCCCAATCCCTGCTATGCTTAAGAACATATTGCTTCAATGAATCACCATTTCTCTCTAAAAGCTCACATGGAAGCATGATCAGTCCTTTTTTTGCATCTCCGTTGAAATACAGATAACGATGATACAAAAAAGCAGTCAGCTTTCCTGGATAAGATTCAATCGGCTTTCCTTCTTCCAAAGGAAACGGCTGGTATTTGAGCCCTGCTTCAGTCGTGTTGGAAACTACAAATTCCAATTCAGGATTTTCTGATAGTGCTAAAAATTCCATCCATTCTTCATATGGATCAATCACCTTTGAAAAAACGGAAATGATCTCTGTATGTTCCACTTTTTCGCATTGGTGAAAACCACGTAACATTAACGTATACAGTCCATCTTGCCGCTTTACTTCCTCTATTTTCCCTTTTCCGGCGGGGCGGGGCTGGGTAACTGCAATACTTCCCATGAAATGACCTTGTTTATTACATTCATGAATCATCCAATCAAAGAAGCCTCGAAGAAAATTCCCCTCCCCAATCTGCAATACTTTTATGGGAAAATCCATCATATGTGAATATTGGACAGCTTTTGTATCTTTACTCAGACGTTGCAGTTGACTTTTATTAATGTTCATGATCAAGGAACTCCTTTCTAATAGAAATATCCAATTCGGATTGCGTTTTATGTGGTTGCCTTTACGACAGCATACCTAATGATCATATTTCGACAATTGCCTTGATCACTTTAGCTTCAGGAGTTAACCAACCTTCAAACTGATTGATCATTTCATCCAAATGTGTGCGGTGTGTAATATACTGGCTCATATCCAACAAATCATTTTTCAGCGTATTCACGACATAATCAAAGTCATCCCTTGTTGCATTGCGGCTTCCCATTAATGTAAGCTCTTTACTGTGGAATTCTGGATCATTAAAGGAAATATCTGCTTTAACTAAACCTACATAAATCAATCTTCCGCCGTGAGCAGGATATTTAAATGAATCCATCATTGATTTTGCATTACCTGTCGCATCAAATACCACGCTTGGCATATCTCCATTCGTCAATTGGGCTAATTTCTCCATTGGATTCTCCAAAACGTTCAAAGTATAATCGGCATTTGCCCATTTGCCGGCAAATGCAAGGCGTTCATCATTTACATCCATTGCGATCACCTTCGCACCTTGTTCTTTAGCGAATGCCATGACTCCCAAGCCAATTGGTCCAGCACCAATTACAAGTGCAAATTCCCCTTTATGAATAGCAGCGCGCCTAACTGCGTGAGCCCCTATACTTAAAGGCTCTATCATTGCGGATTGGTCAAGTGTGAGACCCTCGGTTTTCACCAAATGATTATATGGAACCGTAATCCACTCACTCATGCCGCCTTCAGCATGTACACCCAACACTTTCATATCCGTACAGCAGTTCGTTTTTCCACTTCTGCAAGCCAGGCATTCTCCACATTCCATATAGGGGATGATCGATACTTGATCCCCGACATTAAGCCCTGATTCATTTTCCGGTATGGACTCAATATAACCGGATAATTCATGGCCAAGTATTCGAGGATAGCTAAAAAAGGGTTGATTGCCTCCATAGGCATGAATATCTGTACCGCATATACCTATGCGCCGCACACGAATCAAAGCTTCCCCTAAGTTTGGTACGGGTTTTTCCGACTGTATCATCTTAAATTCAAAAGGTTGTTCACAAACGATACTTTTCACTGATTAACACTCCTTTTTAATAACTTGATAGATATTGTGTATGTATTAGAGAATGACTCCTTCTTTAAAGATGCTTATCTCCCTATATCCGAATTTTTCATTATTCGTTTTCTTTTTACCGGATGAAAGCTCAAGAATGTAGTGGAATAAATCGTCCTTTAATTCATCGATCTTTTGACCTTCTATCAACCGCCCGGCATTATAATCAATCCAGTGCTTCTTACGATCGGCTAAATCCGAATTCGTAGCTATTTTTACAGTTGGCACCGGTCCCCCAAATGGCGTTCCTCTTCCCGTAGTGAATAGAACGATATGTGCGCCGGCTGCTGCCAAAGCCGTTACCGAAATCAGGTCATTTCCAGGAGAATTGATTAAATTCAAACCATGCTTCACTACTCGTTGTCCATACGGGCTTACATCCACTACAGTGGCATGGCCACCTTTTTGCGTGCATCCAAGTGATTTTTCCTCCAGTGTACTTATGCCGCCCTCCTTGTTTCCAGGTGAAGGGTTTTCATAAATTTCCTGATCATGGCGAATGAAATACTGTTTGAAATCATTAATAAGGCCAACGATTTTCTTAAAGGTTTCTTCATCCCCTGCCCTGTTCATCAATATCGTTTCCGCTCCAAACATCTCAGGAACCTCTGTCAATATCGTGGTCCCGCCATTTTCTACTATTAAGTCGGAAACCGCACCAACCAATGGATTAGCGGTAATGCCTGAAAAACCATCGGAACCCCCGCACTTTAAGCCTATTTTCAACTTTGAAACCGGTACGTCCTGGCGTACGAACCCTTCCGCATATTCCACTAATTCCCCCATTAAACGTAAGCCGCTCTCCAATTCATCTTGAACCTCCTGGGCTTTTAAAAATTTAATCCGATTAGGAGGAAAGTCACCTATGACTTCTTTAAATGATTCGATTTGATTGTTCTCACACCCTAATCCCACAACTAAAACCCCTGCTGCATTTGGGTGTTGAGCCAAGGCTGCCAATAGTTTCTGCGTATGGGTCAAATCATCTCCCAATTGAGAACAACCGTAGGGATGGGAAAAGTGATGAACCCCATCGATTTGACGATCTTTAAACTGCTCATTGCCCATTTTAGCTAGAAGTTCACATGTTTTATTGATGCAACCTACCGTATTGATGATCCAGATTTCATTCCGGATGCCCACTTCCCCATTTTCACGGATATATCCTTGGAAGGTATGATTTTTACTTGGCTCTTTTGTATCTTGAATGCTAGGTTGATAGGAATAATCCAATATACCATGCAAACCGGATGCTAGATTATGGGTGTGAACCCAATCGCCAATGGCGATATCTTCTTTAGCTTTTCCGATCGAGTAGCCAAATTTGATTACGTCCTCAGCTCGTTTAACCGGTTTCACTAACATCTTATGCCCTTTAGGAATGTCGTCATTTGCCTTGATATGGATCATTCCCCTGTCTTCTGTTTGAATCTGGAGACTCTGTCCTTTATGAATCCACTCCAAGGAAATAACAACATCATCATTTGAATGCAATTGAACAAATTTATTCATTTTGTCCCTCCTTATCATGAATAAGACGTTCAGAACCAAACGTCACTCCATTCCGAAAGCCCTTTCATTTTTCCCTTGAATTTTTTAATTTTTAAATCTATTTTAATTTTAACATCAATTTATGAAATATAAATTGCGTATTTTGCTATAAATATACTCATTCTTGTTGTATTATACTTTCAGGAGATGAACAAATGAAAAAAATTCATAATGCATTAAACCATGATTTACTCTTCCCATTCTCTTTTGTCTATCAAGATACGAAAAGTCCCCAGAATGAATTGTCCGATCATATGCATGACCATTATGAAATTGTTTATGTTTATAACGGTAAAGGGACCTTTTTTATCGGTGATGTGTTTTATGATATGCAGCAAGGGGATGTATTCCTGATCCCGAATAATACCATTCATAGGGCATTACCGAATAAGGAAGACCCTGTCACCTCCACCATTATTTTTTTCAGTCCCACATTAATATATAAAGATGTGGTTGATGATTCTTTTTCATATTTGCACTTGTTTAATCTGACAAAAAAGAGTAAGAATTATAAAATATCATTGCCGCAGAAGAAACAAGTAAAGATGGAGGAACAGCTACAGCTCATCCTGCAAGAAACAAATAGCCAATCAATAGGCTCGAGACATGCTTGTTTGCTGATCGTTCACCAGATCATACTTGATTTATACCGCACCCGGATAAATGGCAAAGAAGATTTATCCGAGGGCAGCTATAGTTCAGACTGGATCAAAGATATTTTAATCTATATTAATGAACATATTGATGAACCATTAACACTGACGGCACTTGCACAAAAAGCTTTGGTCAGTCCCGCTCATTTCAGCAGAGTTTTTAAGGAAACGACTGGAATTGGCTTAATCGTGTATCTAAACACGAAAAGAATCATCAAGGCAAAGGAACTTTTGCTGGAAACGAATCACACCATTGCCAATATTGCTGAAATGTGTGGTTTTGAAAGCATGCCCCAATTTTATCGTACCTTTAAGAAATACAATGAAAAGACACCAGCTACATTTCGAAAAGAAAATCGGATTCGCTAGGCGTGCCTAATACACATGAAAAATGGAAGTGTCTTCCCTTTGGGAGACACTTCCATTCTAACAATCTATTACGCAGGCTTTACTATCGGTCGTACAAAACGGATGACTGCAAGCGATGCAACGATGGCCAATCCACCAGCAAGCAAGAATGCAACTGTGTATGTGCCTGAGGTATCGACAATGTATCCTGTTAACGTCGGTCCGATGATTCCTGCTGTATTTGCCAAGAAATGCATAAAACCTCCAACAGATCCAACATTACCAGGGTCAACGACATCGTTGACGATTGCCCAGTAAATGGCACCAGTCAAATATAGGAAGAAGACGGAAAGTGCGACAAGCGTTACCGCACTGAGCGTCGTCGATACAAGCCCGGCAAAACCGATACATACTGCCGATAAGAACAAACATGTTACAAGCACGAGTTTACGTGAGAATAATACACCTTTTTGAGCGAATTTTTTATAGAAGAAATCCGATACAAATCCACCCAAAGCAAGTCCGATGAATCCAAAAATCCAAGGAATCACTGTAATGATACTCATATTTTCCACACTTAGGCCGCGTGCATCCACCAAATAGCTTGGGAACCAAGTTAAGAAAAAGAAGAGAATATAGTTATAGGAAAAAAAGGCTAGAGCTGTAAATAAAACCGTTTTTTGTTTTAAATAAAAGGTGAATTTCACCTTTCCTTCCGATGTTGCCGCTACATAAGATTTTCCTGTATGTTTCTGTTCCTTTGACTCTTCTGGTTTTTCTTTAACGAACTTCCACCAGCAAACCGCCCATATAAGCCCAATCACCATTATGGCAATGAAAGAAACTCTCCACCCATATGAGATTGCAATGAATCCAACTATCGGACCTGCGATGGCGCCACCAAGCGGCGTCCCGCTATTCGTCAAACCAACGACAGATGCCCGTTGATTTGCCGGGAACCAGTTATTGACCATTTTATTGATGGTTGCCGAAAGAGGGCCTTCGCCCATCCCGAACAAGATGCGGATGACTATCATACTGGCAAAACCGACAGCCAGCACAAGTGCGCCGCTGAATAAAGACCAAACGATCATCGCCACGAAAAGCGTAAGCTTTGCACCCCATTTATCGGACGCCATGCCACCAAGGAAGTTAAATACGGCATAACCAACTGAAAAGCTACTAAAGATAATTCCCATCTGTGTTGCTGTTAAGGATAAATCATCTTGGATGAACGGAGCTGCAATGGACAGTGCAGATCGGTCCAGATAATTAATTACCCCTGCCAAGAACAAGAAAACGATAACCATTCCTCTACCATTTGAAAACATAAAGTACCCCCCTATACGTTTCTACAAATGCAGCAGCATTTTTGGAAACGTTTCCATTTAATAACCAAGAGTAAAGCCTATATGATCCATAACTAAATCGGTTTAGAAGCCCCGTAAAAAAAGCGCTTTCTCTTTCACAGGAATTCTTACATCCGGTTCTAGCAAGAATTCCTTGAAAGCAAAGTCGGTTTCAAGCGATGGACGCTTGTATCCTCTTTTCCTGTTTTATTGATTTGACTAAGCAGTAACTCTGCTGCCAAGTTGGCCATTTCAATGGCTGGCTGATTAACCGTTGTGATGGTCGGTGTATAGAAACTGGCATACGGAACATCATCGATTCCTATGACTGCTATGTCATCAGGTATATTGATTTCGTGCTGTTTCATATAACGCAATACTTCATTAAGTACGATATCATTACCTGCCAATATGGCTTGAGGCGGCTTTTCCAATTCGAAAAATTCTGAAAGTGCAACCGGAATTTCATCTGCATTCACAGTTTTAATGTATTCTGAATTGAATGGTATCCCATGTGACTCGAGTGAATCCTTGTAACCTTGGATCCGTTCGATTCGAGGACTGATATCGCGTATTATTGAAGTGGTTATGATTGCAATGTTTTCAAAACCCTTTTCAATAAACCGATCGACCGCTAACTTGGAAGCAAGGTGATTATCGAGCATGACTGTAGCAATATTCAATTCTTCGATCGTCCTATCCATGAAAACAATCGGGAATTGATCACTCTTCATACGTTGATATAAATCAAGATTGTCCCCTGTGGGGAAAATGATGATCCCATCCACTTGTTTAGCCCTTAGCATTTCAATATAATTCTTTTCCTTTTCAGGATTGTCATCTGCATTGCATACGATAATGTGGAACCCTTGTTCATAAAAGTAGTTTTCTATAGCTCTAATAACTTGCGTTGAAAACGTGTGAAGGATATTGGCAACCACTACCCCAACGGTAAAAGTGGATTTTTGCTTTAAACTGCGCGCTATTATATTAGGCTGATAGTTTAACTCTTCTATTGTTTCTTCAATTTTTTTCCTTGTTTTTTCACTCATATATTCATAGCGTTTGTTCAGGTATTGGGAAACTGTACTTTTTGATACTTTCGCGTGATTGGCGACATCAGTAATTGTAATGGTTTTCATTTCATTCATTCCTGTCGTGTGATTTCAATTCTCTGCCTAATACCAAAATGGCTTATATATAAGGAATATTCTATTATAATAAGGAAAGCTTTACAATCACCTTCTGATGCAGAAAAAAGACAATTTCCCAACCCGTGGAACTAATTTAATCACGTTAACTTGTTCGCCTTTTTATTGGACCTGGCTTCAGACGCCCGAGTATGCCATGAAGCCCCCATCGACCGGTACCGTAATTCCTGTGACAAAGCCCGAATAGGATTCATCAACGAGCCAAAGCAAGGTACCAAGTAAATCTTCCGGCTGCCCGAAACGCTTCATGGGTGTTGAAGTAATGATTTTATCAGACCTTGCCGTCAGGCTGCCATCTTCATTAAGTAAAAGATCCCGATTTTGCTTCGTCAAAAAGAATCCTGGAGCAATGGCATTCACCCGTAAACCTTCTTCGGCAAAATGAACAGCCATCCACATGGTAAAATTATTTATCGAAGCTTTGGCAGCACTATATGCTGGTACTTTAGTCATTGGAGCGTAGGCGCTCATGGAAGATACATTTACGATAACTGGTGCTTCCACTTGCAATAATTCTTTTCCAAAAACCTGACTTGCCAAAAATGTACCGGTGAAATTACTGGCAAAAACTTGGGAGAAACCATCTTCATCCAGATCAAAAAATGATTTTCCTTCTGCTTCTTCCCCATATTTCTCTGGAGCTGTAATGGCATCAGGATGATTGCCTCCCGCTCCATTTATCAATAGATCCACTCTTCCGAACGTTTCTATTATTCTCCCTCTTGCATCCTCCAATGAGGTTCTATTCAAAACATCTGCCGCGATTGATATCGCAGTCCCCCCTGCTTGTTCAATCAGGCCGACCACTTCTTGCCCTTTTTCTGCCGTTCTGTTCAATATAGCTATCTTGACACCATGACGTGCCAATTCCACAGCCATTTTGGAACATAAAACACCGCTGCCTCCAGTGATCACTGCCACCCTGTTCGTTAAGTTTTCATGGATGGGAATCATGATTCCCCACCTGATTTACCAGCTTCATATGCATCCCATAATCCGAGCAAATACATGATTCCCAATGCTCGGTCATATAAACCGTAACCTGGGCGGCACTCTTCACCCCATATATGGCGGCCATGATCCGGTCTGACATAACCAGTATAATTTTGCTTATTCAATTCTTCCACGACGCCCTGTATATTGATGGATCCATCCTGGGTATGATGGGATGTTTCCACAAAGTCACCATTTTCATAAATCTTCACATTTCTTATATGGGAGAAAGGCGAACGGTTTGCATACTTTTTAGCCACTTGGACCATATCATTTTCAGGGTTTGCCCCCATCGAGCCTGTACACATGGTGAACGCATTCGACGGTGAATCCGAAATCGAGATCAGTTTTTCATAGCTTGACTCTCCGGTGATGATTCTTGGCAAGCCAAAAATGGACCATGGCGGATCATCCGGGTGTATTGCCATTTTTATACCGCAAGCCTCGGCAACAGGTAATATTTCCTTTAGGAATATTTCAAGATTCGCCCACAGCTGCTCTTCGTCCACAGTTTTGTATGCTTCGAATAATTCAGAGATTTGATCCATCTTTTCTGGTTCCCAACCTGGTAAAGTTAAATCTGAGGCTTCCGTTACCGTACGAATTAAATCTTGTGGATCTAACGTATCAACTTTCGCCTTTTCATAAAACAGGGCAGTTGAACCATCTTCCAAAGGATGGAACATTTCAGTCCGAGTCCAATCAAAGATCGGCATGAAGTTATAACAAATGACCTTCACTCCTGCTTCCGAAAGATTCCGGATCGTCTCTTTGTATTTCTCTATATATATCATGCGATCTTCGTTACCCAATTTAATCGATTCATGGACATTTACACTTTCTACGACATCCGTGTGAAAACCAAATGATTGGATATACTCGATTTCTTTTTTAATTTCTTCCTTTTCCCATACCTCACCAACAGGTTTTTGGTGTAGTGCCCAGACAATCCCTTTCACTCCGGGAATCTGTTTAATGTGCTCCAATGTAACAGTATCATTGTCTTTCCCGTACCATCTAAATGTAATGTTCATCATGCACCTCCATCATTCCGCAATTTTCTGCATGTATTTTTTGCTTAACTCCACTGCGGCCTCATAGCCGCCATTCTGATAGGCTTTGTTCAAGTCACTGCCGATACCGATTGCTACCGCGCCTGCATTAAGCCAGTCCTTCATGTTATCTAAATTAATTCCGCCGGTTGGCATGATCCTTACATTGGGCAGTGGACCATTAACCGACTTGATGAAAGAAGGTTCGAAATGGTTTGCCGGAAATAACTTTAAAACATCACAACCTGCTTCCAATGATGTAGCCATTTCTCTAATTGTCATGCAACCAGGCATATAGGGAACGCCGTATCGATTACAAAGTTCGGCTACGGCATTGACAAAATAGGGACTGACGATAAAATTGGCGCCAGCTAAAATCGCATGTCGTGCCGTTTCAGAATCAAGTACGGAGCCTGCCCCTAAGAGTGCTTCCGTATTTTGCAGTTCTTTGAAAGCTTCTTCAATTCCCGGTGTTGTATAAGTCAATTCGATTGCCCGAACACCGCCTTCCACAGCAGCTTTAGAAAGCTGTGCCGCCTCCTTTGCATCCTGTCCCCGGATAACAGCTACAACTTTCGTTTCCGTTATTCGATGTATGATTGAGTGTTTATCCATGATCCCTACCCCCTTAATTAAAAACGATGATCGCTTTTCGAACTTGTTCGGGATGATTTTCAACAAAATTAAATGCTTCCTGGATATCATCGAGCGAAAATGTATGGGTGACTAAACCTTCATGTCTGAGTTTGCCTTCATTCAAAAGTTTAACCACTTTTGGAAACTGGTTCGTTTGCAATCTAGATCCTTTCACTGATACTTCCTTTTTAGTGATCGGCAGCTGGGAAACCGCTGAAGGACGTTCATCAAAACCGAGTACGACAATCCGCCCCGCCGTTGACACGACATCGAAGGACAATTCAAATGTCATCGGCAAGCATACTGCATCAATGACGACGTTGGCACCTTCTCCATTCGTCCATTCTTTCACTCGTTTTTGAACATCTTCCTTTCCCGCATGGACAGTGATATCAGCGCCGCTTTCTTTAGCGAATTCCAAACGTTCATCACTTAAATCCGTTATCATCACTGAGGCCCCTTGAAGCTTTGCCATCTTTAATATGCAAATTCCAATAGGCCCAGCTCCCTGGATAAGCACGGTTTCCCCTTCCTCCACTTCGCCTCTCCAAACGGCCTGTGCGCCAATTGTGTATGGCTCAGCCAAAACTATTTCTTCCCAGGCTAAAGCGGAATCCACAACATGTAATTGTTTCTCGGGAAGGACGAACCATTCCCTCAACCCACCATCTTCATGCACACCAAAAACGGAAAGTTTTTCACAAACATTTTGGCGACCTTTGCGGCAGGCGTAACACTCCCCGCAATAACTGATGGGCTCAATAACAACGTGATCACCAACTTTTATGCCCGAAACGCCTAGACCTATCTCCACAACTTCTCCCGCTACTTCATGCCCAACGACCCGAGGCAAAGTTGCAAGGGGATTGGTACCATGGTAAATATGCATATCCGATCCGCAAATCCCGACGCTTTTTACTTTTACAAGGACATCCGTCGAGTTCGAAATCTGGGGTTTTTCCACTTCTTGAATGATAAGTTCATGAGCTTTACGTACTTGAACCGCTTTCATTTCCCCACCTGCTTTGTAAGAAATTCGTAAACACTTGATGCTATCGTAATACCTTGTTTCAGGTTTTTTTCTTCATTGATTTGTTCAATCTCACCCGGTACATAAACGCGATCGAACCCTGAAGCAGGTTCAACCTGTTGCAGCTCTTCGATCATTCGATCCATTTGCTCTAGAAATATATCAGTATCAGTAAAGAACGAAGGATTAATTACGCAAAAATAATGTCCCAGCTTCCGTTTCTTATCAAGATCGTCATACATTTTCCCAATGTGCGGGCCAAATGCAGCACCGGCCAATAATCCAGAAAACACATCTACAATTACGGATAGACCATAGCCTTTCGGGCCTCCGAAAGTGGAAAGGGAAACGACTTTATTCGGGTCTGTGACCGTAGCTCCATTTTCATCCACTCCCCATCCTTCAGGGATTTCCTTTCCCTCTTCGCGTGCCTGGAGGATTTTCCCCAGTGCAACATTGGATGTTGCCATATCAAGAATAAAGGGTTTCTTCGTTTTGGCAGGAACTCCGTAAGCGATTGGGTTGGTACCAAGAAATGATGTTTTTCCTCCGAACGGGACCACGATTTTATCAGTATGTGACATCGCGATGCCAATCAACTTTGCATCGGCAGCTTTTTGGACGAAATAGCTTAGTGCTCCGCAATGGCTGCTATTAAAAACAGTCACCATGCCCACGCCATTATCTCTGGCCATTTCGATTGCATGGTCCATGGCCACGTCGCTGATCACATGCCCAAAACCATCATCTCCATCAACCACACCGGTAACGGGCCCTGTCTTTTGAAAGGAAATCTGTGCATCGGGATTTATGCCTCCTGCCTGTAAACGGTTCACATAATGCTCTGTTCGCAAAACACCATGAGAATTGACATTTCTGAGATCGGCATGAACCAATACTTCCGCGATTTTCCCGGCATTTTCTTCATTTAAACCCACGTTTGTCAGCTGTTGTATGACTAATCTTTTTGCTTCCTCGGCTTGAATCGTAACTGTTGCCATTTCCTTCCCTCATTTCTTTCAGTCATCTTTCTATAACGGCCTCTTTCTGTATGAATGGCATTACTTCATCCAAATATGGTAATCCTT
Organism: Peribacillus frigoritolerans; assembly: GCF_040250305.1. Taxonomy (NCBI): domain Bacteria; kingdom Bacillati; phylum Bacillota; class Bacilli; order Caryophanales; family Bacillaceae; genus Peribacillus; species Peribacillus frigoritolerans. Next base: position 2,997,301 of record NZ_CP158190.1, read on the forward strand.
CATTGTCCCCTGCAACAGTTGTGACAAGAGCTCCTACACCATTTGCGAATGTCATTCTTTCTTCAATGGATAAGCCATGAAGATATCCGTAAATATAACCGGCATCATAACCATCTCCCGCACCAACAGTATCTACAGGTTTAACAGGGAAGGCTTCTTTTTCATGCCATTCATTTTTGGTATGAAGTTTTGAACCATGTTTCCCGTCCTTGATGACAAGCTGATCAATGTCATTCACCTTTGCGAATTTTGCCAAAGATTCTTTAGAGTCAGTTCCGATGATCAATCTTATTTCATCCAAACCTGTAAGCAAAATATCAACATATGGAAAAATATCACAATATACTGATCTTGCTTCCTCGATGGACCATAGCTTTAAGCGGATATTCGGATCAAAAGAAACAGGTATATTTTTTTGTTTCGCAATGTCCATTACCCTCTTGGCAATATCCACATTTTTGGGATCTATAGCCAAAAATACTCCAGTAAGGTGGACTATATCAATCTCTTCAAACATCTTTTCAGTTATATCTTCCGGTTTTAAAGTTAAAATGGGTGATTGATAGCGGTAATAAAATGTCTTTCCGGAACCATCCTCCCGGATTTCTTTAAAGTTAAGGGATGTTGGATATCCATCTACATAGGCAACATCACTCATGTCCACGCCTTCCCCACGAGCGAAATTATAGATAACTCTGCCGAACTCGTCCTTGCCTAAACGGCTTATCCATTTTGCCCGCATGCCTAGCCTTGCACAGCCAATTGCAAAATTCAGTTCAGCGCCTCCTACTTTTCGCTCAAAACGGGTTACGAATCTTAAAGGTCCTGTTTCTTCCGGATTTAGCGTAATCATGGCGTCGCCCAGCGTTAAAACACCATATTTTGATGACAATACAGTACCTCCTTCTTTCGAACAATCACAAATAAAAAGAAAAACATTTGATCATATCACTTTTTGCTAAATCGATTTAGTTAATTACTAAACCGGTTTGGTAAATCATAAGGAAATTGTAAATGAAAACCCTACCAAAAACAATAGAAAAGTTTGATAATTTGTAATTTTATTTTTATTTGCTATTTTTATATTATATTCCAGCTAAATTTACAATATTAAGGGAAATCAGAAGGAATTATTTCTTCCCTCTTTTTTTTATGATTAATAGTTTCTCATTTTTCATCCAAGGGCTTTTCAATCAAATTTTACTCTTTGCTATTAATTTGGAGAAAGTTGTATAATATATCAATTGTTAAATAAGTTTGAAAGGTTGTTTGGAATGAGTTTTTTGAAAATATACATCTTACTTACCGGAATAATGATAACTTGGGGGTTAAATGTCTCAGTTATTAAAATTTTAGTTGCGCATACGCAGCCCGTAACAATCACTTCATTGAGAATTTTCACTGCTTCTCTTGTCGTCATCCTTATCCTTTTCTTCTTTGGATTAATACGTCTTCCTAAAAAAAGTGAACTTTTTTACGTTTTTGGAGGAGCACTTTTGAGTGTCGTTTTTCATCATTATTTTTTAGCTGAGGGATTGACGAAGACTTCCGCTTCGAATGCTGGACTGATTTTGGGCATGGGGCCAATATTGACTGTCATCTTGACCATGATATTCTTTCGTAAAAAGCCCACTTTAATCCGGCTTCTTGGCTTTATATGCGGTGCTCTGGGCGTGAGTTTTACCGTTATGGCAGGAAGTGGAGGACTTCATTCTATTAATCTGGGAGATGTGGATATTTTACTTTCCATTCTTTCACAGGCATTGAGTTTCATACTCATTAATAAAGCCTCAAAAACCATGGATCCACGATTACTAACCGGCTACATGATGCTGATCGGGTCATTTATTCTTTTTGCCATCAGCTTATGGAAGGAACCAGAGGGCTTATCTTCATTGGCAACGGCACCGCCATCCATCTGGGGGGCTTTCTTGTTCTCAGCGATTTTTGCCACTGCCCTCGGGCACATGAGCTATAATTATGCCATTGGTAAGGTAGGCGCAGCCGAATCATCGATATTTCTTAACTTTAACACCTTATTCTCTTTGTTAGGTGCAGCATTTTTCCTTAATGAAGCCATTGTTCCTGCACATTTCATTGGACTTATCTTCATTGTTTCAGGAGTATTGCTTGGCTCCGGTGCAATAGAAATATGGATTCTTCAACGGAAAAATAAACGCATATCTTCATAACGGCTACAGCAAAACCTGACTTTCTTTAAAAAATAAAGGCCCTATGACACTACCATCTTTAAAAAATGGCTTAGCACTGTCATAGGGTCTTATTATTCCCCCCCTCTCCAATTCCTTCATACTCCTTTAGATTCTGCTTTAACATAAAAGTTTAAAAACTCCACCCGAAGCTTTTAAAGTCTCATTAAATATATTCAATTATTACCGATATATAAAACATGGTTAATATATAACACGGGGAAGGAATAAACAAAGATGAATAAACTCAGTACGAAAATAGGTTTTGTTCTTTTAACAGGCATGGTCATTACATTAATTGGAAGTTTACTATTGATGTATAAAAGTACAAATGATACGGTTGAGAAAACAATCGCTATGAGCAGCTTAGACATCGCAAGCAACATCGCCCAAGGAATAAATCCAACATCTTATGCCGATTTTTTAAGTAATCAATCCGAAACCTCTACATATTGGGAGATACGCGAACAGTTAGACGATTATAAACAAAAAACTGGAGCATTATATGTATATACATTGGGGATTGATGAAAGCAGCGAAAAAGTACATATTCTTATAGATGGAATGGGGAAGGAAGATAAAAAAGCATCTCCCATTTTAACCCCCACAACCGCAACTTCATATCAGGATGTAGAAAGCGTCATGAGGGGAAAGGTTTCTACCACTTCCATCGTTCACGATCCTGAATATGGTGACTATTTATCCGTTTTTGTCCCCATAAAGAAAGGGGACGAAGTCATTGGAATACTAGGGGTGGATATTGATGCCAGTAAAGTCGATGCTACGGCCAGCAAGGTACTGGGTGGCATCCTTCCCCTGATGATAATAATCAATGTAATTTTAATGGCAATCGTAGTGGGTGCATTAATATGGTTCTTGACTAGAAAGTTAAGCCCCCTTCTCAAGGTCAGCATGGCTGCAAAGGAAATTTCAAATGGAAATTTATTAACAGCCAATAAACTGATTAGCAACACAAGGGTTAAGGGGAACGACGAAATCAAGGTTTTAGTGAAATCCTTTGAAGAAATGATCACCAATACAACTATGATCGTCAACTCCATGAAAAGCTCGTCATTCCAGCTATTGGAGTCATCAAGTGATATCGAACACAAAATCAAAGAAATGGATACTTCCACACAATATATCGTTAAAGGCATTCAGCAAGTTGCAGGAGCTGCGGAAGTACAATTGCACAGAAGTGAAGAATCATCGAGGGTCATCGAGGAAATGACCATAGGAATACAAAAAATTGCCGAAGCTTCTTCAGAAGTCAGCGAACAGACAAATCATGTTTCAGCTAGAATGTCCATTGGAAATAAAGATATTAATGAACTCTCAAATCAAATTCTGCAAGTAAAAGATGTTATGCTGCAAACAAGTTCAGAAATTAAGAAATTGGACGAACAAGCAAATGAGATTGTGAATATTGTACATTTAATTACGGGAATTGCCGAGCAAACAAACCTGCTGTCATTAAATGCGGCCATTGAAGCTGCTAGAGCCGGTGAACAGGGTAAAGGTTTTGCGGTGGTATCGAACGAGGTACGGAAATTGGCAGTGGGCACGAAGGAATCTGCGATCAATATACAAGAGTCCCTACTTCATTTTAAATCCATCATAAATGAATCAGTGAAAATGATGGAAACTGGAACTAAAGAGGTGGAGGAAGGGACAAAATTTGTCCTGAATACAAGAGAAACATTTAAACAGACCATAAAATCTTTTGAGCATGTTAGTGATCAGATTCAAGAAATATCCGCCATTACAGAGCAAATGGCAGCAAGTTCTCAAGAAATCAATGCTTCGATAGAAGATTTTGCAGGGTTAACAAGGGAAACGGCAGTGGCTTCAAAGCAAGTGGCCCAATCAACCGATCAACAAGCGAAATCCATGGAGGACATCTCCTTCTCAACGTCTTCGATGGTAAAGCTCGCTAATGACCTGGAAACATCTGTTGAACAGTTTAACGCGTAATAAGCTTGAACTACATTCTATTACTATATCAAGAAAGGATTTTGCTATTAATGCAAAATCCCTTTTTTATTTACTTAGTTGATTTTAGCTTCAAATCACCTTCATAAGGTATATGTTCAACTGTTATCGTTATATCTTTGCCCTCTTTATCTTTACCGATTCGTTTATAAGTGAATTTATTTTCATTAAGCTCCGTAAGTTCAAGAACTGCACCATACTTATTTTCCCCTTGTGAAACATGGGCTCTAATCTTATTTCCATGAACAACATCGTAATAACCGTAATCACCACGGCTTTCACCGGTTTTAGCATCAAAAAATTCATACTTATTTGTTTTATCATCATATTTTGCCAGACCTAAATAATTCGAGTTATAGCTTGATACATCATTTCCCTTTTCATCCAATGCCACTGTACCTTTCCATGTGGTGCTTGATAAAATTTTGTCTCCATCAACGTCTGTAACTACATCTCCTGTGTAAGTTTCCAAATTTTTGTCTGGATCAGTAAAGGAAAGTTCTGTTTCAGTATAAGGAATATGATCGACAAACACCTCTACGTCGTTACCATTTGCATCTTTGCCCATTCTTTTATAAGTAAACATATCCTTACTCAATTCTGTTATTTCGACAACGGCTTGGTAACCCATCGATTCTGAAATTAACACTCGCATCTTCCCATTGGTAATAAAGAAAGTTCCCTTATCACCACGACTTTCTTTTGTATTTTTATCAAAAAATTCATATCTCGATGTTTCATCGTCATATTTCGCGAGACCAATAAAGTTAGCATTCTCCTTTGTTAAGTCATTATTATTCTTATCATAAACTTTTGTTCCTTGCCAATTCGTGCTAGTAAGAATTTTAGTCATTTCCTCTCCTGCGGTTAACTTATTTTCTTGTTTACTCTGTTTTGCAGTTTGTTCCTGCTTTTGAGCACTATTATTGTCTTGTGCGTTTGTGTTACATCCTGTTATGGCCAATGTTAACCCAAGTAGTATAGCTGATGAAATTTTTGCTTTTTTATTCATTTTTTTACGTCTCCTCATCATATTGTGTTTTTTTTGTAGTGCAATTGACATTACAAATTGAAAGTATAGGGATCTGGTTATTTTGCTCCTGCCGTAAGTAAAATTTGTTCGATTTCCTTAAACCCTTTCTCGCGGGCATGTTGTAAAGGGGTCATACTACTATTATCGGGGATGTTGACATCTGCCCCATGATCTATTAGCAATTGCACTGTTTGCTGCTGTTTTCCATCACCATCATTCAAAATGATAGCTTCTAGCAAAGCGGTCCAACCGAGATCATTCACATGATTCACTTCAATATCAGTTTTAGTAAGAAGTTCTTTAATAACCTCTACATAACCATGTTCAGAAGCAGGGATTAATGCCGTTCCTCCATAACGGTTGGTTATAGTGGGGTCTGCACCCGCTTCAATCGCAACTTTAAGTATTTCTATATAACCTTCAGCACCGGCATACAAGAAGGGGCTATTTTTCATGTCATCCTGTATGTTGACGTCTGCACCCGCTTCAATAAGGATTTTTGCCGTCTCTACATCATTGTTATAAGTCGCAATCATAGTGGCGGTTCGCCCTTCTGAGTCCTGTGTATTTATATCTGCACCTTGCTCAATCAAACTTCTTATTCTTTCCGTTTCTTTACGTTCTACAGCTTGAATCAATAGTTCATTCATTCCCTTTCCTGTCTCCTTTTCTTGTTTATTTAGCACTACTTCATTATCCAAGACACAGCATTGAAGGATGAAAAGGCTTCCGATGACAATCGTTAGCCGTCTCCACATGAAACACACCATCCTTTCCCTGTGTGTACTTCACAGCTGCAAAAGGATTTCCCGTCTTTCTTATGTAGCAAATCGACATGTTCTTTAGGTTCCATGATGTTTTTTCTCCCTTTTATTTTTAGTTGCTTACTTATTCCGTCTTCATAATGTTAATGCTTAACCTTAAACTCCCTCTAAACAATTTCTTAAAAAATGATTAACTTATTAATAAAATTTCTTAATGTTTATAAAAAAAACCGCCACCTTCGTGACGGGTCATTAACATGCTATTTAAACATTAAAGCGATACCCTGCTCCCCAAACGGTTTCCAAAAATTTGGGATGTGCAGGATTTCTTTCGATTTTTTCACGTAGCTTCCTGATATGGACGGTGACAGTCGAAACATCTGCAGCCGATTCCAATCCCCAAATATTTTCATAAAGCTGCTCTTTGCTTAATACTTGATTCGGATGCATGACAAAAAACACTAAAGTATCGAATTCCTTTGTTGTAAACGGGACCACTTCTCCGTTTATGTGAACTCTGCGTGCTGACTTATCTATTGAAATTCCATGAACATAGATTGAGTTAGATTTGGGGTGACTTCCTGATAAACGTTCATACCGCGCTATATGCGCTTTCACTCTTGCAACTAGTTCACTTGGACTAAATGGCTTTGTAATATAATCATCTGCCCCTAGACCAAGCCCCCGGATTTTATCGATATCTTCCTTTTTGGCGGATACAAGCAAAATCGGGATATTCTTGACAGCACGTATTTGTTTGCATATCTCAAATCCATTCAACCCTGGAAGCATGATATCCAAAATGATTAAATGATAATTTCCTTGAAGGGCCTGTTGGAGACCTGCATCACCAGTATGTTGAATATCGACACTAAAATCATTAATTTCCAAATAGTCCCTTTGCAATTCAGCAATACTGACTTCGTCTTCAATAAGTAATATCTTTTTCACATTTCCTCACCTTTCTTTATGGAAAAAAAGACACTTGTACCTTTTCCTATCTCGCTAGTAGCCCAAATATCTCCACCATGCTCGCCGATAATTTTTTTTGCAATCGCAAGTCCTAAACCACTTCCACCTGTCCGGGAATTTCTAGATTCCTCAGCACGATAAAAGCGGTTAAATATATAAGGCAAAGCAGAAGATTCTATTCCATAGCCATTATCCGCTACTTGTACAACAACATCATATAGTCCTTCATGCAGAGAAATGGAAATGTGTTTTTCATCTTTATTCATATACTTTACACAATTGCTGATCAGGTTGGCCAATACGCGTTTCAGTTTCTCTCTATCCGCTGTCACGTATATCGGTTTATTCACCTGATGAAGTTCAATCTGGATTCCTAGTTGAAGTAAATCCAGTTGAAGTTCTTCTACGTAGTCTTTTAAATACTTATCTAATCTGACCGTTTCAAAAGTAAATGGTTCTTTTTTCAAATCCAACTTGGAAAATAAAAATAATTCATCTATCAATGAATCCATATCTCTTGCTTTTAGGTATACAGTCGATAAATACTTGTCCATTTTCTGTGGGGTGTTTGCTACTCCGTCTTTAATCCCCTCAACATATCCCATAATCGAAGTGATCGGTGTCTTCAAATCATGGGAAATATTGGAGAGAAGCTCTTTGCGATTTTCCTCATACTGAAGCTGAATGTTTACGGACTCTTTTAACTTTTTTCTCATTTCCTCAAACGCTCTATTCAATTGTCCGATTTCATCATTCGAAGTCGCTTTGATTTCAAAGTTTAAATCTCCTGATTTTATCCGCTCTGCGCCTACTTTAAGAATTGAGATCGGTTTGATGATGCTACGTGAAACTAAATAATTTAATAGTCCAATAATCATTACAAACAGTAATAACAATAGAGCGAATAAAATGGGAAAGAGCTCTCGAGTCAGCTCGGCATATGAACTTGCCTTTCTCAATACAAAAATGCTTCCTTCACTTTTATCCGAAAAATAATAATCAAACTTCACATAAGTGAAAAAAGCGTCTTTCATTTTGATTGTGTCCCGCGTATTGATGTTCGTTTCTTCGAACTTGGGAAGTGATTGTAACAAGCCTAGCTTATCTAGTGTTTGAGACGCATACTCAATGTTTTTACCTTTTCTAACGACAATCTTTATATCTCCATGTTCAATCTTCTTCAGCTGTTCTTCGTTTAGAAGCTGCTCAGGGTTATTTTTGGCCAAAAGCTTTAAATCGAGGAACACACTTTCCTCTACTGCAGTCAAAGGTTTTTGGAGATAAGATTTTTTGTATAAATGCTCTATCGCTTTTACATCACCTGTTATCGCAAAAATAAGTAAAAATCCAGCTGCTAAAAACAAAGTGATGGAAATAAGAATTACGCCAACGTAGGACAACAGAAACCTCATTTTAATTGACAAATATTTTCACCCCGTATCGATCTTTCGTTTACTCTTTTATAGAAAAGTTGTTTATCTGCTGTTCTTGCATTAAAAAATGTTTCCCACGATAACTTTTCTTAGTATTTAAAAAAACATATCACACAAATCTTAAAATTTTCTAAAATACACAGAAAAAATCCTGATTTTCATCAAATTCAAAAAGACCAGTCAATATCTACTGACTGGTCTAATCTGGTTAATGAAGTTTTTACGGAATAACACTTCTGTAAATATCATAATCATCCGAGTTTATCGCTAACTTTTTTCTTTACTGGCATCCAAATTTCGCTATATACATTTTCCGATGTACCATTGTGCTTTGTAAAAGAAATTCCAGGTATATCTGCTACTTCATAATCTGAAGAAGGCAACCATTCAGAATAAATTTTTGCGGTAGTTTCTTGAAGCGTAGCAGGAAATGGTCCTTGATTAGGGAAAATTGCCCATAAACTTTCTTCAATAGAAATTTGCTCTAAATCATCGAATGGATTTTCTTTTGTAGTTGCAAAACCAATCATATGAGTTAAGTAGCCTTTTTCTTCCAAGAAACCATCATCAAAATCATAAGATACATTCAAGACTTGATGAGGATATAAATCAGCTAATTGATGCATTTCTTTTCTTTGTTGTTCGGTAATTGACTGGGCTAGTTCTAAGATAGCATTATTTTCACCTTCGAATTGAATTGGCACTCTTTTCGATACACCTACTATATTAAACTTCTCTTTTTTTTCAATTTTGAATTCCATGGATATTCCTCCTCTTATATCTATAAAGAATGAAAATTTGGGAAATGATTTTTGAATTTTGTTTTTAGCTACTTCTGAAGGTAAAAAACCACTCCATCCACGAAAGGCTCTTGAAAATCCTTCTATAGATTGATAGCCATATTTATAAGCAATATCTGTCACTTTTGCTCCGTTTATTAATTCAACATTCGCAACCGATAATCTCCTATTTTTGATATACTCATTCAATGACATTCCAGCCATATACGAAAACATTCTTTTAAAATGATAATCAGATAGCCCTACAATATTTGATATATCTTTTCCAGAGATTTCTTCCGTTAAATGTGTTTCGATGTAATCCATTAAATTATTGAATTCTTGTAACATTCATTTCCCTCCTTTACAAATACATATTATCGTTAAAATTTATTACTCACTCGATATTTTTTATACGGAATTTATCGGAACTTGTCTTCCATTATTATTATAGTCACTTAAACAATCATTTCATAACATTCTTTATTAGTCATCTATGTCGTCAAATAGCTATTAAACGTACTCAACTTGTCTTAAACGAATATCATTATTGGTATCAGAGACATTATTCATTAGCACATCCACTGCAAGCTCAAATCTTAGCTGATCAAGATAGTTGAACAATGTATGACCTTCTAGGTATTTCGTAGAAATACCATAGAAGCGATTGAGCCATCGTTAGAGTGATAGCTATTGAATTTTGGATATGGTAGATTCCTTTGACACGTTTCTCCAGTTTTGAACACATACTGTTGAATATGATGCTTCTTTGCAAGTAGTTTATAACCTCTAAGAGCATCGGAACAAAGAACAAAATCTGTTCCTAGCCGATTACCTAAATGGAGTTCTAAGCTATCTTTTGTAGGTTTTCCACGTCCAATGACTTTATAGAATGTATTTTTCTCTCGAACACGAGCAATCAGCACACAGATTTGTTCAGTGGAAAGACCTCTTTTTTTAGCACTTCCACCACGTTTTCGAGAAGATCGGTGTGTTGGGATTGCCCCTTTTTGTGATTCTAAAAAATAGGTTTCGTCAACTTCTACGATTTCATTTAGTTCTTTTGCATTGATTTGTGCAAGGGCTGTTAGGATTTTATGTCTCCAGTAGAATAGAGTGACGTAATGAACGCTAATTTCTTTGGCACTATCACGCAAGCTCATACCATCAATCAAGCATGATAAAAAGTCAATCCATTTTTCAGATTTTCGACAATGATAGAGAGGCGTATCAGCAGTTTCCGTAAATGTTTTATCACAGCATTTGCATTTATAACGTTGACGATCCTGTGCAGTTTTACCAAAGCGAACAATTTCATCCATTCCACAGTAAATGCAGCGAAATCCTTTATTAGCTTTCCGTTCATTCACTTCAAGAAATATGGATTTTGATTTAAATAATGGTGTAAGGGTAGTTTTTAACCACGCAAATACACGCTCCTTACCAAATTGGTCTAAGCGTTCAATATCAGTACGAATCTATCAAGCCATTGAAACCACCCCATAAAATTGAAGCATCCATACAATTATCACAGAACGTAAGTTCTCATTTTTCAAATATCAACACATTAGTTTCTATTTGCCCAGAGTTTGTGAGCCATAGAGAAAAAGCGAACGTCCCCATAAGGAAAGTCCGCTTTTTACAAATTTCAAAAAAAGTTCACCTGTTCTTCTCATTAATTTGGTGAAACGATCATTTGGTCATCCAATCTAATATCGTCAATCGACCAAAACCAATTATTTTTCGCATTATGCATTCTCCATTGTAATTTCATAGAAGAAGCATCTTCAGGAACCTTAATCGATTTAACTTCATACTTATTCAAAACATGTCCATTTTTATTATCCGAAGCAGCTTTATTGTCATAAACGAGAACTTGTTGTTTTTCCCCATTATCAAAGACAGCAGTTACTTCAGCTGTTTGCGTTCCTTCTTGTTTATAGTGGGATGCAAACCCTAGGTATAAATCTTTTGCATCATCAACTTTTACAGAAGGTGAAGTTAAAGTACTATCAAAAAAGCCTTTTGCTGCTGGTGAACCGTTATCATCCCATTCATCAGGATCCGCTACTGCTATAACACCTTTACCAAGTTCAAATTTATTACGCTCCTGGTCTTCTGCTTTTGTCCAAAAGTCCTTTGTTGTGAAGCTCCAACCTTGCCACTCTTCTGTACCAGCTGGCATATTCGAGCTATTTGTAACCGACCAGCCATTAGGAGCTGTATGGCTCCACCCGAGAATGGAACTTGGAATGTTTTCATTCACTGCTGGCTTTAATGCAGACTCTAATTGGTCAAAACTTTCTCCAAGCATCATGTTGACGAATACATTTATATTCTTGGAGCCAATTATTTGGCCTCCCTCGTAAGCAGTAATCTTGAATTGTGATGAACCCGAAATCTCCTTGCTAGGTGTAGCTTTTATTGGCAACATTTTTTCTTCAGTTCCTGATAGCTCATACTCAAGTTCATTGTGCTCCACACTCCAACCTTCTGGTGCATCAACTTTAATTTTCCCTTTCACACTTTTACTTCCATAATTTTTCATCTTCACTTGGAGTGCAGTCGATTCACCTTCCGTTACTAAAGCAGGAGAAGCTTGTGCCGAGACCATTTCCAGGGCTTTTGTCTGACCATCAGCCAGTAACACCCTTTTACTGCTATTGTTAAATGAATCTAGTGCTTGTACCTTAATTTCATAATCAGTACCTGGCTTAAGTCCAGCAACTGGGAACTCTAAATTCTTTGGCACAGGGTCATAATAGAATTCAGAAAATGCGGTGAAATCTGCGTCCAGCTCCCCTGTTTCCTTGTTTTTGGCGGTAATGTGATAAGAATGTACGAGTGCGTTATCTTTTGCCTGTGGAAATGTTACATTTAAACTTCTTAGTGTCGATTTTTCTTCTACAATCGAAGCCTTGTCTTTAACTGCAAAAACCGGTGGTAACTGATCTCGATCGTCTGTATATTTAAATTTATTTTTTTTAGAAGGATTTTTTATTCCCCATGGTTTTCCAGTCCAATCGTCTTTATGAAAGTCACGTTTTTTAATGACAACTTCATTATTATAAACTTCTACAATCATTCCTTGACTAATATCCCGATATCCTTCTGGATGGAACCCTTGAAGTTTGCCTGGCTCCAATTCCAAATAACTAACAGAAGACGTGCCAACTGACGTAAAGTCTTTTTGATGAATCGTTCTAGGGTCTTCAAGTGGATAATGAGAATGGCCTGAAAATGTAATAACCTGTGGATGTTTCTTTAAAGTATCATATAAAAGTTCTTTATTTTCCTGAGTTCCCCACAAGTCACTTCCATACACAGTGTCTTTAATGTGTTGATGAAGAAAAACAAAGATTGGTTGGTCCGGATTTTCTTTTTCTGCTGCAGCTAATTTTTCACCTAGCCAGTTAATTTGATTAACAGAATATAAACCATGCGTATTACCATTTTCCGGACTTAACGTAATAAAATCATATCCATTTACTTTTTTATGATAGTAAAGAGAATCCATTCCTGTTTTCTCGAGAAAACGATCTTGTGCCTTTTCAACGGAAAGTCCATTCCAATAATCATGGTTCCCCATTGTAAACATGGATTGGACATCACCTTGTTTCTTCTCATTATAAATGGAGAAGAACTTATCGTATTCAGAAGCGTATCCATAGTCCGTTAAATCCCCAACGACAACAAAAGCATCCTGTCTAGGCGCAGCTTTATTTAATTGATCCATGGCTGTTCTGAACTTGTTCATATCAGCTGTTGATCCATCATCAATATGTACATCACTGATTACTGGAAAAACGAGCTCTGGTTTACGTTTATTATCTGAATTTGAAGATTCCGAGAATGCTTGTACACTTGATAAAGATGTTGTTAATCCTACCGTTACAACTGTCAGCATCGCTGCAAATTTATATTTCCCTTTCAAAATCAATACCTCCTATTTATCGTTTAGCTAATTATGTATTTTTTTAACAGATCGACAAATATCCTCCTTGTTTATAAATTTTTATGGTGTTTACCAATTAAAATAGTAACTTTACATTATTAATAAAATATAAGACCAATGTAATTTATATATTAATAAATCCAAAAAAACTATGGCCAGTATTCGTTCCATTCACTTTTGTCTCGTTTTTGGTATTGATTTTCCTTTTCTTAATGGGAATGGGGTACTATCCCTTAACTACGTAGATACCCGTAAAATGGTAATATTTATACAGATGGTAAATGATTCCATAGTACATAGAAATACCAATTTTCATATGGTAAAGTCTAGAAGAAGGAAAGGAGAGAGGTTATTATAAAAAAATTATTAAATATTGTGATGGTAATGACTCTTGTCTTTGGAGTGTTTTTTGCGATTGCACCGATCAATAAAGCATTTGCCTTGTCCTACGATAATACAAACCCTTATTCGACAGGTTGTGCTTCTAAAAGCCCAATCACCTATGAAACAGAATATATCTATAAAAACGGTGTGAAAATTGGATATGTGCAACTAAAAGGAAGTGCGTATTGTCATACGGCGTGGGGTTACTTAAAGTTTTATTCATCTGCTCCTTACGATTATTATGCAAATGTTTGGGTTGACAGTTTTAATGGCACGACTAAGAGAGCATTTACAAGTTGTGCTAGTTCCGGTGGAAACGGATGGATAATGAAAGGGCAGACATCATGTTATACTGCACAATTATGGAATTTAGATCCGTATAATGCTTTGGCCAAAGCAGGTATTTATTCTTCAAGCGGGGCTCTCATTATTTCTGCGAACACCGGTCGTTATTAATGAGATACTAATGAAAACTTCCTGTTAACGACGGTTGAATTGCATTTTTGCCATCTTTCCCATTTTGCCTACTATGCACAATCCATTTCGCAGTTCAATGCGTGATCAATTTTCTTTGTTAACACCCCCACGAATCTTAATGGCTTTTTTCATTTCATCTCATGGATTTGGAACGAGATACGTATGCTGTTTATATGTATCTCGTTCCAATCCTGAATCAATGGTATCCTACTGACAATTGAAGCGATCGTTTTCTTGCTTCCTACGTCACGGATTTTCATATCTTGCTGTCCTCCCCCACCTTGATACCTTCTATAAGATATATCTATTGTCAAAACTGACTATAAAAGGTTGAAATCTTTCACACAGTTTGTTTTATAAATCTATAAATGTTGAGATTACATAATACTAAAAAAGAATCCAGCCCTATACCGTATCCATTTCCATTGATAATCCATGTATTCTAAAAATTATTTCTAAATTGGCCTTGCAATAGAAAGGATTCCTTGTTATATTACAGTCAATTAAATATTTTCTTACTTCATACTTTTTGAAGTGAGGATAGAGGAGCAAAGACCATTAGTACACATTTTGAGGAGAATGAGATCCTATGACTATTGTGGAAAGGGGAATTTGCCGAAGCGGAAAGAATCTCATGTTCTTGAAGCTGGTTCTGCTATTGAATAAATACAGGACTGTCATATAGGAAACTATATGGAGGGCTATCTTATGCGCGGAAACATTTTTTGGTAAATATTGTTTCTACTGCAGCAGCGAATCCTCGTTGTTGCTTTTTTGCGTTTACTCCTGAATGGCCCTAACCACCTCTGAATATTTTTTAAAAAATTATACAAAAGGGTGTGAAGTTATGAATTTTGGCCAAGTTTTAACCGCAATGGTTACCCCGTTTAATCATAATGATGAGGTTGATTTTAATGCTACGAGAACTTTAGTGAATTATTTAATTGCTAATGGTTCTGATGGATTAGTAATAGCTGGTACAACTGGAGAGTCCCCTACATTAACTCAAGAAGAGAAAGTAGAATTATTCAAATTTGTTGTAGAAGTTGTTGATGGAAGAGTTCCAGTCATAGCTGGAACTGGCTCAAATAATACGAAAGCTTCTATCAGCTTGACAAAGCATGCAGAGGAAGCAGGAGTCGACGGAATCATGCTCGTTACCCCATACTATAACAAGCCGTCTCAAGAAGGATTATTTCAGCACTTTAGCGCTATTGCCCAATCAACATCTTTACCGGTAATGCTTTATAATATTCCAGGACGAAGTGTTGTAAACATGTCAGTAGAGACGATTGTTAACCTCTCGAAAATCAACAATATCGTGGCAGTAAAAGAGGCTAGTGGTGACTTAGATGCCATGGCACAAATCATTAGCAAAACAACTAGTGATTTTACATTGTACAGCGGCGATGATGGGTTAACATTACCGGTTTTAGCCATCGGTGGAACAGGTATTATTTCGGTTTCTTCACACATAATTGGTAATGAAATGCAAGAAATGATCAATAGCTTTAAAAATGGTGATGTCCAAGGTGCTGCTTCTACGCATCGTAAACTTCTTCCAATCATGAAAGCATTATTTGCTGCACCAAGCCCGGCACCAGTAAAATCAGCATTAAATATGCGGGGGTTAAATGTTGGAGGTGTCCGCTTACCGATGGTCCCTTTAAACGATGAAGAAAAAAGAGCACTGCAAATAGCTTTACAACCTAGTAATGAAGAAGCTGTTTTGTTAAATAAATAAATAAAGATAATGATTCTTTCAGCTATACTTTAATACCGATTTTCTAATTAAAGACCATAATAAACGGGATAAAATTTTAAAAAGCAGTGCAACTCATAAAGAGTGCACTGCTTTTTAATCGATGCAAGGCTCATTGCTTAAACTAGTTGAGCAGAATGGATTTATATTTACTAATATAAATTGATAATGAATAAATAGCCTATGTTTCTCTTTAGAAAGGCTATTTTTTTCTCCAAACCCTTTTATTTCATGGCCTGATGTTGCTGTTCTTCATTTTGATCCTTGCTGCAGACTTTATGTTTCCAAATTTAAGGACTTCATTTTTTTATTCTTTCTTCTACTTCTCTCTTTCTCTTGTTCTATCAAAAACGTTCGATAATGTGTACTTTTACGAACGGGACTTTTCTTCCTATATGGGTAAAACTGTTGAATATTTAATTTCTCTGAGAGCTAGGCTAGTTTGAATTTTTGTTATACCTAGTTTATTTAACTTTCTAATAAATATTTCTAATTCCTTCCGATCTTTGTTAGCCACTTTTAGAAGATAATCATACTCACCTGTTAAACAATGACACTCTAATACTTCCGACATAGAAGCTAACGCCTTTTCCAAAACTTCCAGTTCTTCAGCTTGATGTATATTCGTACTAATAAAAATGAAACATAATAAATCAAAACCTAGCTTCTCCTGGTTTAAAATTGCTACTTGTGCATTAATAAACCCTTCATTTTCCAAACGTTTTATCCTTGAATGTATAGCTGGTGGAGATAATTTGACACGCTTTGCAAGCTCAGTATTGCTTAACTGTGCATCCTTTTGCAGTAAATCTAAAATTTGAATATCAACATTATCTAGAACCTTGCTTACGATAGATTCCACTTATAGTCACTCCTTTTACAAATGTTCCAAAAACGGTATCATCTAAAAGCCAAAACTTAATTTAATTCTGTATATCAGCAATATTTTTTAATATTATTTTAAGTTTCTTCTATTATACAAAATAACATATTAACTAACGAACTAAAATGTTAAAATTATTAGTAATTAATTATGAAAATTGAAATGTCATTGTGCACAATGGCTTCGATCTTTTTTCACTTAAACTGTGAAAGATGAAAAGGAGCAAAAAGATATGAAATATTATTATTTTTCGTTATTACTTTTAACAAGTTTATTATGGGGTGGAAACTTTGTCGTAGGTAAATCGCTTGTCGGTCATGCTTCTCCGATGACGTTGACAAGTTTAAGGTGGATCATTGCTATTAGTTGTCTTTGGCCAATTGTATGGTGGAAAGAAAAAAAGATATTTCCTCCTCGAAGTGCAATCCTTCCTTTATTTTTGATGGGAATTACAGGTGTGGTTCTATTTAACCTATTACAATTTGTAGCATTGGAGAAAACATCCGCGACTAATGTTGGATTAATATCAACATTAAACATGATTTCAATTGCTGTTTTTTCATTTTTCTTTTTAAAAGAAAGAATTAATATTCTACAAATGTTTTCTATGTTATTTTCGCTTATTGGCGTAATACTTGTACTTTCAAAAGGAAATATTGATCTTTTCCTTTCATTACGATTTAATACAGGTGATTTATATATGATGGCTGCTGTATGCGTTTGGGGAATATATTCCGTTTGTAGCAAATGGGCAATGATAACAACAACACCCATGATGTCTACATTATATTCTGGTATATTTGGACTTATAGTTCTTCTTCCGTTTAATTTTTCTAATTTTACAGTTTCTAATATAAATACTTCTTTCATACAATCTATTTTATATACAGGCGTTATCTCAACTGTAGCATGTATGGTACTTTGGAACATTGGTGTACAAAAATTAGGTACAACAACATCAGGTATTTTCTTGAATTTCAATCCTATTTTTACTGCAATTTTAGCCTTCCTATTATTAGGTGAAAAAATGACGTGGGTACAAGGAATTGGTAGTGGTATCGTGATTATAGGTTGTTATTTGTTCTCTTATTTTAAAGCGAAGGTGATTTTCAAAAAGAATTCTAGACAATCGCAGATTCAAGGATGATTTTTTTAAAAGTCTAAAAACGTAATATCTCTCGTGATTAATTTTCTATATATACAAACAAGCCTGATCCAAGGTGGATACAGGCTCATTTGTTCAAAAACTTTCCCGATAAGGAATTAATAAAAAAGTGCTTATTTTAACATCTTACATGCTTGCGTTTAAATCCAATCCTTCCTGTATCGACTTCTTTTTGAATACTTTCGTAAGCATTTAGAAAACTGCTTTTTTTCTTGTCCAATTTGACTATTCCTATTGCCTTTGCGGTCTCGACTGCCTTTTCATGGAGCGGCAAATATAAAATCCCCATTCATAGCGGATTTCGTTCGTTCTGGCGAATCGTGAATTTTATTTTTCACAAGGTCAAGCATATTGGAAATTTTGCTTTCTGAAAATTCATCGTCTAGTCGATTCCCTAAAAGCACCGTCTAGCTGAAGAGCTTTATTCCTCGGGGACCTACGATGCTATGTCCTATGAAGGCATTATTCGGATTATGATCGTTGGATGGATGCTGCGTATTTTTATCTGTCCGATTTAGTAGACGCTGTAACTTTATCAGAGTTAGATATTGCACAAGAAGTTGCTGATAAATGGAATTATTATTTTGCACTTCCTTCTTTTTGAAATTTTCCGCTGTGAGTGATGGCGAATATTTTACAAACTGATTTGATAAGAATCTCCTTTTTCTGGATCAGACATAACATTCACCTTTTTTACTGGGATTTCATCACTGCCCATCAAGCTTTATCAAATCATTATCATATGCTATTTTTTATGTAAATGTGATGGTAAGTAAGTTTTTAATTCTATTAGTAAGGAAAAGCCGCTCCTCCCCGCTTTTTGTAGTAAAGCAGTTATCAAATTAGTGAGGAGCTATAATACAGTCACAAATTAAGCGTTTGTTAATATATTAATTTTTCAAAACCAGTGCTTTGGATATTGTCTAGTTTGAAATAAGTTATTATAAATCATCGATATAAAAACTAATAATAAGGTACCTATTACAATTGAAATCAGGAATCCCCAACCAGCTTGGGAATTAATAGAAACAAGGGCACTTGCCGCTGCGGGGGGGTGAACAGTTTTGGTGAAAGTCATTATAATCAATACTATAGCCAATGTTAGACCGATAATGAGCAGGCTTTTACCAAAGATGCTCCAAATGATAAGAGCAGATGTAGTAGAGATAATATGTCCTCCAATAACATTACGTGGTTGAGACAAGAGACTTTTATGCGCACCAAAAACAATAACACAGCTCGCCCCAAGAGGAGCCAATGCCATAGGATATCCTAAATGGACAGATATGAAACTAATAATGATAATAGCAATGAGCCCACCTATAGCTGAAACAAAGGAATCCATATAATCAATTCTGTCTTTTTCTCTAGCTTCACCCTTCATTTTCTTAAAATATGCTGTTAAACCTAAATTTTGTTGATCGCTCCAACTTTTTTCAAGACTTTTTTCGAATTCCATAGTTTATGTTTTCCTCGCGTTTTCTAAGTAAGTCGACAGGGTTTTTATATATTGTTATCTTACAGGAAAACAATGAATTTTAAAATATATATCTGAATTTTCATTTTTTGTTTCCCATAAAACAGTTAACAATTTCCCTTATGTCTGTGTGCATGGCGCGAGTGTTCCTAGTACTTTGTTAATTCATTTAGGCTTTACCGTTATTAAAGAGTATAGATTAGTATCAAACGAAACATCATTTTGGTACATGTAATCTCTCAATATCCCTTCTTTTTTGAAGCCTAAATTTGTCAGCAACTTATTGGATGCTTTATTTTCAATAAAAACAATTGCTCCAATACGCGTTAAGTCAAGCTCTTTAAAACCATAAGAAATCACCTTACGGACAGCTTCTGTTGCATAACCGTTGCCCCAATATTTTGGTAAAAGTGCATAGCTCAGTTCTGCTCTCTTATGTTCATGGAACCATTCTTGAAATCCGATCGTTCCAATAATGCCATCCTTTCCTTTCAATTCAATTCCCCATTTAATACCACGTTTTTCATCGAAATTCTTTGAAAAATTCCTAATGATTTGCTTCACCTGATCTGTATTTGTTAATGGAGGTTGCCCATAATGTCGTAATACATCTGGATTGGAAAAACATTTTAATAAATCCAATGCATCCCCTTCAGCCAATTCTCTCAAGACCAACCGTTTTGTCTCTAATATCGGAAACATTTTTCCACTCCCTTTGCTAAAACTAGATTTATATCGTTCCAGAGGCACACCTCGATAATACCGTACGTACTACCGTGACATATATCAGATTTCCTTTTTTCAAAAAAAGGTCAACCAGTATACACCGGGTAACGGCTTGGCGACATTTAGATAAGTTCCGTCCTTCTTCAGCGATTTCATACAAGCTGAAAACGGACTCTTGTTTACCGCTTCAAAAATAACATCGTAGGTCTCACCATTTTTGGAAAAATCTTCTGAAGTGTAATCGATAACCTGATCGGCTCCAAGAGATTTTACCAATTCTATATTCTTTTTACTGCAAACCCCTGTAACTTTTGCTCCGAAATACTTTGCTATTTGCACTGCATAACTTCCTACACTTCCTGAAGCACCATAGACAAGAACCTTTTGCCCCCTCTGAATGTCAGCTTTTCTAAGATAAAACAATGCTGTACGTGCCCCAATTGGAATGGCTGCGGCTTCCTCATAGGATAAATTATTGGGTTTAATGGACACTGGCCCGTCTTCAGGCAGACACTTATACTCGGCATAAGCACCATAACCCACTTGGGAAGCTGCAAAAACCTGGTCACCTGCTTTAAACAGCTTAACACCTTTACCTACTGACTCAACTTCCCCGGATAACTCCAAGCCCAATATGGATTTCTTGGGACGTCTTAAACCCATTATTATCCGGGCAGGAAGCCAAACAGAGAGTGGAACTGTAAAGCTCCGTGACCGAATATCCCCCATTGTTACCGTTGTCGCTTTTACTTTTACCAGTATTTCATTTTCCTTAGGAGAAGGTTTTTCTACCTCTTTCAGTTGAAGAACGTCGGGGGAACCGTACTTGGTGTAAACGATCGCTTTCATTAATCCTCCTCCAATTCGTGATCTTCACTTAATATCTACGAATCTACAAAAACTGTACTCGGACTATACTGCTCCGCCAGTTTAAAAAATACTAAATCTAAACGCGTTTACAATAGCTTACTCGCCTTCATTTATTTTCATGCCTCTAATAAGAACTTCGGCCACTTCAGGACGTGTAAACTCAAGTGGCGGGACAAGGCCGTTCCGGAGCATTTCCCTCACTTTGGTCCCACTTAATATAAACCTATCTTCATCTTTATGGGGACATGTTTTCAAGGAAGCCATATTCAAACATTTTTTGCAGTAAAAGCTATGTTCAAAGAATAGAGGTTTTATGCCAATTTTCAGCGGATCAAACTGGTTAAAGATTTCTTGGGCATCATATGTGCCATAATAATTGCCTACACCCGCATGATCTCGGCCGACAATAAAATGTGTGCACCCATAATTCTTTCTGACAATTGCATGAAATACTGCTTCCCTGGGCCCAGCATAGCGCATTGCTGCTGGGTATATGGCAAGTAAAACCCTATCCATTGGATAGTAGCCTTTTAGTAAGGCTTGATAGCTTTCCATCCGAACATCAGCAGGTATATCATCTTTTTTCGTTTCACCGACAAGAGGATGCAATAATAGTCCATCAACGGTTTCCAATGCAGTTTTTTGCAAGTATTCATGTGCACGGTGTACTGGGTTCCTCGTTTGAAAACCGACCACAGTATTCCAACCTAAATCCGTGAACATCTTTCTCGTTTCGGAAGGGCTCATAAGAAATTCCCCGAATGGCTCATGCGATGACCCATTTATTAAATAAATTGGTCCGGCAACATAGATATCCCCTTGTCCAAACAGCTTTTTAACCCCAGGGTGATTGGGATCGTCTGTTTTATATACGAGTTTTGCTTCCTTCAGTTTATCGTATGCAAACGTTTCTTCCACCTGTATGATACCAGCAAGTTCCCCGTCATCACTGTATAAAGCGACCTCATCGCCAATGTTCAGCCGACTTGCCTCTTCCTTCGTGACAGGAAGAGTGATCGGTATCGTCCATGGCAAGCCATTTGCCAGATGCATATCTTTAATGACACTTCGGTAATCCTCTTTTCCCATGAATCCTACAAGCGGGCTGAACGCTCCGTTTGAAATCATTTCCAGATCGGAAATATTCCATTTCGAGATGGTCAGGGACGATAAGGATTTACACTTTTCCAAGTATTCCACACGGTCTTTTCCTGATAATTCACGTTGAATCAGTTTCCCGCCATGTGGATCGATACTGGTTCTTTGAACCTTCATTTATAACCCCTCACTCATTTGATTTGGTTTTTTTCATATTCTCTTTTTCAATTTCGGCCATGTAGATGTTAAAGATCATTATCCTTTAAATAGTTCATGACCTGCTGCACACATTCTTCAATGGTGTATTGACTGGTTTCAATTAGTATCTCCGGATTTTCCGGTTCTTCATATGGAGCCGAAACGCCTGTGAAAGAGGTGATTTCCCCACTTCTAGCTTTCTTGTACAATCCTTTGGGGTCCCGTTTTTCGCAGGCTTCGATGGGACACTTTACATAAATCTCAATAAACTCATCCTGTTGTACTTTTTTTCTTACATCCTCCCTGTCACTTGCATAAGGCGAAATGAAAGTGGCCAATACTACTATTCCACTATCCACAAATAGTTTGGTGACCTCTCCGATTCGCCTTATATTCTCTTTACGGTCACCAGAGCTGAAACCAAGGTCTTCATTTAATCCATTCCGTAGATTGTCTCCATCTAAAATATATGTCGATATTCCCATCGCATGCAGTCTTGCCTCGACCATGTTGGCGATGGTGGACTTACCTGACCCTGATAAACCAGTAAACCAAAGAATATAGCTTTTATGTCCGTGCTGAGCTTGCCTTAGCTCTTTCGTAATGGAAAAAGGATGTTGATGGATATTCTTTTGTCTACTCACGCTATCTCCCCTTTAATCTTTATGGAACCCCTTTTTGTTGTTCCGGATGACAAATACCAAAGAACCTGCCCACCCGATCAATATCAGCATATATATGACGGTGACCCAATGATCCTGAAGAGACCATGTGGCAAGCAGCGTTCGAGCATTCGTCAAAATGATAAAACCCCCGACAAGGACTCCCAATAAATAAGATGGCAATTTCGTAACGATCCATGCAGCAATCGGGGCAGCAATAATTCCTCCTACCATCAGGGAGGTTACCCAAAACCAGTTCACTTCCTGCCAACCTAATGCAATGAGAAACCCTAGGGTTGCGGAAACAGCAATTGCAAACTCACTAGTGTCAACTGTACCAACCACTTTTCTGGCAGGAACACCTTCTTGGGATAATAGGACTGGAGTTGTGATAGGACCCCAACCGCCCCCACCCGTTGCATCTGCGAAGCCCGCTATCAATCCCAAGGTGATCGATTTTTTTCTTGTAAGATTAATTGATTTCTTTTCACTTTTTGTCGTAGACGTTCTTAAAAAGCGGAAAAGTACATACACACCAAGAATCAGCAGAAATATCGAAATGTATGGCTTTATCAGATCACCAGGTAAGTTACTTAAAAAGCACGCTCCTGCAAATGCCCCAATAGATCCAGGTATGATTAATTTGAAAAGGGCCTGGCGGTCGACATTCCCGAACTTCATATGTGAAATGCCTGATGCGGCCGTTGTCACGACTTCTGATAGGTGAACGGATGCAGAGGCCACTGCCGGTGCGATTCCGAATGTCAGCAACATCGATGTGGATGTAACCCCATATGCCATGCCTAATGAACCATCGATCAGCTGAGCCAGAAATCCGATAAACGCAAATATAATGAGTTTTCTCATTTTCTCCTCCTACAAAGCATTCCTTTTTTTATAACGTACCTGTTGTCCCGTGTTATCAACCAATGCACTGACGCTCGTCCACTGTCGATTAACGCAATGAAGCCCTTCCTGACAAAAGCTTTAATTGGTGACAGTCCCTTTTTATTAAGGAAAAAAAATGATTTCTATAAGATATGCAAAGAGCTTTATGTATGTTATAGACTCATATATGAAATTGGAAATTTCATTTGGCCACCCTCCTGGTCCCGTGATGAAAGTCAGGCCCTTCCAACAACTAAAGGAGGTCCCTGTTTTGAAAAAACAGGGACCTCCTTTACATCATGCTCACCTATTGTTGTTTCCTAAGTTCATTTACCAATAATTGTTTCATTTTGGCATGATGTCGATTAACCACCAGCCTATTTTCCATTTTAATGAGGCCTTCATGCTTTTTAGAGCCCATTTCTGTATGAATCCTATATAGTAATAGCGGTTGAGGCACAAAGTGAAATTTGAAATTTTGCAAGATCCGCAACCATAAATCATAATCATGTGTGTATAGAAGTGACTCATCAAATATTCCGATGAGCTCAAATACCTTCCTGTGAATCATGACCGAGCAGCCATTAATAATATTTCCTCTGATCATTGCTTTAATAAGTTCAAGCTGATTAGGTGGGTATATCCCTATAATCGGAGTAATGATTTCGCCATTATCATCAATGCAGTAATAACTGGTATAACTGAATCGTGCATCTTCCCTTACCATTGCTTCCAACTGGATCTCTGTCTTCTCAGGGTAAAAGATGTCATCTGAACTAAGCCAGCATACATAATCACCTGTTGCATTTTTGATGCCGGTATTCAATGCACTGGCAGTTCCCCCATTTTCCTTTTTGATATATATTATTTCATCCAGAAACGGATCGATTTTTTCTGAATATAATGTAGAACCATCATTGACTACGATAATCTCAATATTCTTGTAGGTTTGGTTGAACAAGCTCTCCAAAGCTTTATCGATATATGGACAATTATAGAAAGGAACAACAATCGATACTTTATGCACATTCCCCCTCCTTCAAAGAACAGTGAACCCTATTTAAGGATGCATAGTTATACTCGTAATATATGAGCCCGATAAAGCGATTATTAACAGATTACGCTTTCCAATAATAACCAATAAATCCAGTCTCTTATCTGTAATACATTCTAAAAATTGGAAAAAGGACATATATTGATAAAAGCTTTCCACCATTTATAACAACTTAAGTGCTGAATTAATGTACATAAACTAGCCCCATTACATAAACATGCATTTGATTCTTTTTAAAAAAATTGCTGGAGGTTTTCAATTATGCAACACAACACTTTTCCTGCTTTCCAAAAGAATGGCACCATAACGACTAAAAAAAGACTATTCACAGAAATTCAAAATACATTTACCATAGAATTCTGGGCAAAACCAGAACTTCCTCATGAAGTCAAAAAAATAGCTACAAGCGGCTTCTCAAAAATTATTAACGAGCGATTTGCCATCGTACCGGTATTTGGAGCATACGATGATGGGGATGGTACTCGGGCAGGTGTTGGAGTATCGGTTGGAACAAATGGAATCTCAGTATATGAGCATACAATTGACCATTTACCTGCGACTTTAGTTCACGAAGCCCCAATAAATGATTGGACGCATATTGCTGTTGTATATACTAATAAAAAACCCACATTATATATAAATGGAAGATATACTAAAACGGGAAAAGTCAGTAGAAAAAAAACAGTAGTTCCTTCGGGAGTTTTTGCGGGAATGAAGGGTTTAAGCTTTTATGTTGGTGGTCTAAATGAAATACGAATCTGGAGCACAGCAAGGAGGCCCCATGAAATCCAACAAAATATGAGTAAAAAACTTACCGGGAATGAACCAGCTCTTTTTGGCTATTGGAAATTGGATGAAGGTACCGGTATAATCGCCCACGATTCAACCATTAATAAAAACGACGGGACGATTGAAGGAGCAGACTGGTACCCACCTGAAAATTCAGAAAAGCCGAAAAGAGACATGAATGTCTTGTTTACTTTTTTTGTTCCGAGCGGCGGAATTGAAACATTAAATAGACAACGCTTTTATGCACTTTCAAAAGAACAAATAAACTGTCACTTTTTATATACACAAAATGGAACGGGACTACAAAACAAAATTAATACTTCTATTTTTGTATCAAATAACGATGATGAAATTAAATCAATTATCCTAAATGGAAATTATGATGCTATTGTTGTTGCTTCCGATCTTGTGCTATTACAAACAATAAAGAATTTTGGGTACGAGGGAATTTTAATTTACGAAAATCAAGGGTTAGGTTTCAACAAAGAATATGCAAATAATTATTTACAAGTTCACGCAACCATAATAGATGATTATTGTGACGCAATTTTGTACCCCCAAACACCTCATCTTATTCAAGCATTTGAGACTTATTTTCCCAATAAGAAAAAATTTTGTTTTCATAATTGCTTCAATACAGATGATTTTAAATATCAGATACACAAAAAAAGGAAGAACCCCATTATTGGCTGGGTAGGAAGGTTGGAGGAAAATAAAAACTGGAAAGACTTTTTATCTATCGGGTCTAAATTAATCACTAAAAATCCTTCTATCCAACTTTGGATGTTTGAAGATGACACATTATCAAATCAAGAAGAGAGATTAGCTTTCGAAGAAAAAGTTAACGAATTAAACTTGAAGAGCAACCTTACCATGTATGTAAATCAGCCACATAGTAAAATGGCTGAATATTTTTCAATCATTGGTGACTCAGGTGGCTTTTTATGTTCTACTTCAAAAGTAGAAGGATTTGGATATGCAGTTCTGGAAGCAATGGTTTGTCGATGCCCTGTCCTATCAACAGACTCTGATGGGGTACGCAGTTTTATCAAACATAATCAAACAGGAAAATTTTTCGATCAGGGAAATATCGATCAGGCAGAAATAGAAGGAAATGAGTTATTGTCAAACATTCCCTTAAGAGAAGGAATTAGACGAAAGGCTGTCGAGCACATTGAAACAAACTTCTCTCCAGGTAAATACTCGGAAAACTTTATAAACATGATTCAAGAACTTAAAAATACAAATCATTGAGACCCATTCCACTTTCCAGCCTTTAGTTGGATTTAGAGGTGAGAATACACCATAAAAGGAATGACCGCTTCCATTCAAAAGGAAGCGGTTTTTCTACATGTTAATTTTTCTTTATTTATCCTGTTTTGCAGGGGCCATTAGAGCTGCCCCTAAAGAATTAACATATATTTATGGCCTCTTCAATTATATATTACGGTTCTCAATTCTCAATGTTTTATAAGATTAATAGTTTAAATCTATTTTGATATCGAATTATTTAATCTGAATATATTGTTGCATTGAAGCTTTCGGGGCCTACTCTTATAGTTCCTATTGCACTAGCTGTTATGAACGCCGTATATACAACTTGGTTATTAGCGGGAATGGGAACATTAAAATCAGAAGCTGAAAATGATAGTATCTGAGGTCCTAAAATTGATAATTCAAGATCTTCCCGTGCTGAATAAACAAGGAAATCGGTTGGATTATTTCCCCTCACTATCGTCATGGTAATAGACGTAGCAACAGGTAAAAGTGGAAGCTGAACCGTTACTGTTCCAGATATTTGAGTGCGTACAAGTCCTGTTGCACCCGCTGCATTAAGAGTTAGTCTAGCAAAAAGTTGAGGTGTTGTAGATACAAGAATTCCAATAGAGTTAGCATAACTAGCATTTTGGGAAGTTCTCGCATCAAGTAACTTAACCAATACTCATCATCCTTTCTTGATGGCTATTCAATAATATATGAAGACATTTCCTAAAATGCTTGTACATTTGAAGGATTTATTAAACAAATGTATCTTTTTGAATTTTAGCTTTAACCTCTCTTTTGATTATGATGACTGTAAATGTATTGCCTTACGAAAGAACATTTCCTCTCTTTC
The DNA here is from genome assembly GCF_040250305.1 of Peribacillus frigoritolerans. Lineage (NCBI taxonomy): Bacteria > Bacillati > Bacillota > Bacilli > Caryophanales > Bacillaceae > Peribacillus > Peribacillus frigoritolerans. The sequence goes on from NZ_CP158190.1 coordinate 3,024,988, forward strand.
ATACAAGGAAAACTACCAGCCCTCGTAGGAGCAATTAGTTACCTTCATTTTATTAACTATGAGCTTTAAAGCGTTTGGATAATCTATATTCTAACTAGCAAAGATTCGTTATTTATTTTTTTATGGCAAGATCCTACACCCATTTTTGTCCCCACAAGGTAATTTTCCTTTTAGCCATCGATTTTACAAATTACCCCACATATTTCTAGTAAGATATGTAGATTCTCCTTTCACACAATTTATTTTGTATGAGTAATGAAGATTCAAACACCCGGGCATTTTTAACCGATCTGTTAACCAAACAATTTTGAATCCCTATTATTCATACACTCAAAAACGGAAGCTTAATATTCAATTGGTTAAGAACATAAGCTTCCTGGAGTTTTTTGGTCATTATTCACTAAACAATCGGAAGCACATTTGCTATGTGTAAATATTCTCACTCTGAATGAGTCTTCCACAACGAAAAAACAAGTTCATACCGTTTCAAATTTCTGTCCTACTTATTTAGTAATCAGAAAATGATATTTACCAGTCATTATCTTTTTCGTATCCTAATTGAATAAGAATGTCTCCTGCGATTTCTTTAAAGGCTTTCTTATGTTCTTCATTAAACTCTATTTTCCAATCGCCTATTTTCCCTTTTCTAAATGTATCTGAAGCTTGATAATTAATATTTTGTTTCATCTTCTCTAACAGTTGTTGTTTTGTTAAATTTAATTGTTTTAGGTCTCCCCATAAAAAATTTATAATTTTCATTATCGATTCATTTTGTGAATGATTATTCCGAGTAAGTTCTTCAAAAGTAACAAAACAAACTCCTTCAGCTTTTGCCCATCCTAGAAATTGAATCGTAAATTCATAAATGCTAGGTAACATATCTATTCCATATTTCATTTCTTCTTCTTTGCTAAGCTTAACCCCTTTAATAAGTGCCATAAGTCGTTCATCATGGCTCTTTAAATGACTCTTCATATATGGATTCCAAGGGTGGTTATATTTGTTTAACATAACAAAATGAACAAGTGAAACAACAACGTCTCTCAAATCTCTACATATAAATATAGCTTTTATATCTGTTTCGCTAATCTTTTCTTCTCTTTCTGATGAATAGCCGAAATGCCCTGTGTTTACATATCCTGTTTCCATCTTTTCTAAATGCTGCTCTTCAAAGACCCAAAAGTTAGATCTTCTTATTCCAGGAATTCCAAGAATTATTTGTAATAACAGATGAGTTCCACTTTTTGGTACTGAATTCACTAATATCCTTGGTAAAAGAATGGTATTCGTATCCTTTTGTAATAAACTTTTTTTAAATATTTTTGTATCATAGAGCTCCCCAAAACCCGGTTCTTCTCCTAAAATAAGAGAGCGATAGCCTGTAAGGCGATAGCCCTTTTCGATAATTGCAAAAGGTTCCTTTTCTAAATCTAATTGTTTTTTTGTTTCAGAGCCTTTAATAATAAGATCATATAGGGAGAATGTTGATGAAGGGAAATTTCCTTTTCCATAAATCAGTGTGAAAGGCGTGTCTGCTATATTCAAACCTTTAAGAATGGCATCTTTTTCTGTAGCACCCGGTAATTTAATAAAGTAAACTCTCGGATCTTCTATGTTCTGAATTATCTTAACTGCAGAATGCTCTAAAGTTCTATCGATAATAATTAACTTATAATTACTAAATGATTGTTCCAACAATTGTTCTAACTTTTCAATTGTTTTTTCAGAACCGTCTAGAATAGGGTAAATAATTGTTAACATAAAAGGAATATTTCTTCGATTTCTGGCTTGCTGTCTAGCTAGGTTAAAAGCATATCTCCATCTACGATGTTGTGCTTTGGAATTTCTTAGCTGTGCCGACACGCTCAAAGGAGAGTCAGTTCTATATTCCATCAAAGCTTCTGCTATATAAACAATGTCACAATATTCTGTTAACCGAAGCCAGTATTCATAATCTTCAACTGGTTCTAACTTATAGCCCTCTATCATCGCGGCAATTTGTTTTTTATACATAAAGGAAACCCCTATAAAACAAACATCAAGTAAATTTTCTTTTGGTTGATCTTGGTATTTATAAAATTCCTCTAATTGAGGTTCTTTCAAAAAATGACCGTAGTGATCAATATGACGAAAGCTACTATATGATAAACCTACATTTTCTGGAGCTTTTTCCAATGCATTCCGAAGCTTTTCTACAAACGTAGGATAATAAATATTATCACTGGAAACCCAAGTGAAATATTTAATCTCTTCAACTTGCATAAAATAATCAAATCCTATATTTAATGTCTTTGCCACTCCCTCATTTTTTTCTTTCAAAATAAGGTGTACTCTATCGTCCCCTTTAGTTACCTTTTGGATTACTTCAACTGTATCAGATGGAGCCCCATCCGATACAATTACTAAGTAATAGTTTCCGTAGGTTTGTTGTAGCACCGAACGTAATGCTAATTCTAGATAATTTGGATCTTGCTTGTAAACTGGCATTACAATACCTACATCTCTCATTAAATCCACTCCCCATGCTTTTTTGAATGTTTTTCTAAGTCTTTTAATTTAGCGTTTATTTTAGCAATAAAAATATAGAATATCCTCTAAGGATGATTTTAATGAACGAACTGGTTTCAAACTTAAATTCTCTATTTCCACTGGTAAAATTTCAACCCTGTTTTCTTCCTGATCCTTTACTTAACAATTTAGGCATCAGGCTCATTTCTTTTCCATCCAACTTTTTAATTCTTTAGCATATGTTCATAAGTAGGAAACTAAAAGAAACCTTCCTTGTATTTTTTAAGGAGCACTACATTGACAGGATTTCCCTTAGCTTTTCCGTTTTATAAAGATTTCCAAAAACAGGTGCTTCTTTACTAATAATTAAACGTTTACCTACATTAAAGACATTATGATCAACAATGGCAATATCATTTACTTGTAGTTGTCTTCCTTGGATAATAAAGTTATTTAGCATTGATGGAGAGGAAGGGAAATTCCCTTTTCCATATATTAAAGCAAAAGGTGTATCGGCTTCTTTCATCCCCTCTAAGATAGATTCCCTCTCAGTAATACCCGGTAGGTTAATAAATTTTATTCTCGGGTCCTCAATATGCTGAAGTACGTTAATTGCAGATTTATCAAAGCTTCTATCAACAATGATTAATTTAAAATTACTAAATGTTTGTTCTAAAAGTTGTTCTAATTTTTCTATGGTTCCTTCCTTCCCATCCTGCACAGGGTAAATAATGGTTAGCAAAAAAGGAACCTTCCTTCGAGTTCTCGCTTCCTGCCTAGCAAGATTAAAAGCATATCTCCATCTGCGATGCTCTTCTTTTGAATTTCTCAGTTGAGCGGAAACACTCAAAGGTGAATTCGTTCGATAATGCATTAAGGCCTCAGGTATATAAACAATTTCACAATGATCTGTTAGCCGAAGCCAATACTCGTAATCCTCTACAGGTTCGAGTTTGTATCCTTCAATCTTGGCTGCAATTTCTTTTTTATACATAAATGATGTTCCAATGAAACAAAAATCTAGAAGGGATTCTTTAGGCTGATCCTGATACTTATAAAACTCCTCAAAATTTGGTTCTTTCAAAAAATCACCATTATCATCGATATGCCGGAAACTACTATAGGCCAAGCCAACATTATCTGGAGCAGTATTTAAAGCGTTTCTTAGTTTTTCTACATACGTTGGGTAATAGATATTATCACTGGAAACCCAAGTGAAATATTTAACCTCATCTAACTGCATAAAATAATCAAATCCAATATTCAGTGTCTTTGCGACTCCCTCATTTTTTTCTTTCAAAATGAGATGTACTCTTTTATCCCCTTTAGTTACCTTTTGGATTACTTCAACTGTATCGGATGGGGCTCCATCCGATACAATTACAAAGTAAAAGTTTTCGTAGGTTTGTTGCAGTACCGAACGTAGTGCTAATTCAAGATAATTTGGATCTTGCTTGTAAACTGGCATTACAATACCTACATCTCTCATTAAATCCACTCCTCAAGTGTTTATAATGTTTATATCTGTCTTTGAATTCAGGGTTTATTATTACGATAATAATAAAGAATATCCTCTAAGGATGTCTTCAATGAACGAAGTGGTTTCCACCCTAATTTCACGATTTCCAGTGGTGAAATATCAACCCTGCCTTCTTCCTGATCCTTTACTTTAGTCTTTATTTCAAAGTCAATAGTTGTTAAGTTTCTAAAACCGGTGATCACTTCTCCTAATGAGTGGCTATGCCCTGAAGCAATATCATAGATTTCCCCTGATTTCCCCTGGGTTAAAAGTATTTCATAAGCATTTACCGCATCTCTTACATCAACAAAATCCCGTTTTGCTTGCAGATTACTTACTTCAAGTACTTTTTCAGCTTTATTTTCTTCCATATCGACTATCTTTTTTGCAAATATGGAACAAACACCATTTGATATTCCGGGGCCAATCAAGTTTGAGGGCTTAGCTATAACGACATTCATGTTGTAAAGTACTCCCCATGATTGTGCAATAAGTACCTGAAGCGTTTTACTTAAACTATAAGGGTGTGTTAGAGTTGAAATATTTTGAGGGTCAAATTGCAGGGCTGAACCGACTATAACCACTTTACAGGCTGAATTTTCTTGCCTTAGTGCTTCAATTAAATAAAGCGTTGACATGGAATTTGCTTCCAGAGAAGAAACAGGATCAATCCATGATTTTCCTACATGGTTTTGCCCTGCTAAATGAAGAAGATAATCGGGTTTCACTTTCTTTATTAACTTACCTACATTTTCCTTGTTTGTTAGATCACAAAGCTCTGTCTCAACTTGACCATTTCCGAAACTCTTTCTAGACACAGCAGTAACAGCAAAACCTGCGTTTACAAAGTGATTACATGCATGCTGACCAGTGAATCCGCTTGCCCCCGTAATTAATAATTTAGGCATCTGGCTCATTACTTTTCCATCCAATTTTTTAATTCTTTTAGCATATGTTCATAAGTGGGAATCAGATAATAAAAATCGTTCCTTGTATTTTTTATTGTTCTATCCAGTACGATATGTGAGTCAGGTAAAATCTCAACATCTGTTTTATTAAAGGTCCTCTTGATTAATTTCAATAGATTATATTTTGACACTTTATTTTCAGAACCTAAATGATATAAGCCTGTTACGTTATTCTCAATCAATGCTTCAATGGCTTTAGCCAACTCAAGTGTTGTCACTCCATTCCACAGCACTTTCTCATAACCAATGATTTGATCTCTTTGCTTCATAAACCATTGAAACAACCCTATGCCATCTTCTTTTAGCTCTGGACCGATAATTGAGGTGCGAATAGTTAAATGTTTATCACTAATGATTTCTCCCAGTTGTTTTGATTGAGCATAAAAAGAAGTACCGTCAGGAATATCAACCTCCGTATAATTTCCTTTCGTTCCTGAAAACACGCAATCTGTACTAATATGGATTAATTTACCATTGTTCCGTTCAGTTAATTTGACCAGTTCATGTGGCAGTAAGCTATTTACCTGGAAGGCCAGCTTTGGATTATTGCTCGCATGATCATTTAATATACCAATACAGTTAACAATTATATCCGGCTTTATAGATTCAATGATTTCCTCCAACTTTGTTGGGATAGTAATATCTAGGTAGATACTATCCTTATCTTCGGGGTCCCTTGAAGTATAGAACACTTTATACTGTGGATTTTGTTGAAAATAAGCTGTTATTACGTGTCCTGCCATCCCTTTTCCGCCAAGGATTAGTACTTTCATTTAAATGAACCTGCCTTTTTGTAATATCTCTTTGATTTCGTCTTTACTCATCAATTCTTTGCTGGAATTGTAGTTCAATAAGTTTACAGGTTTATATTTTGAATAATGTTCCTTTAATTCTTCTGATTGGCTTGTAGGGAGAATAACAAAGTACTCATCATCAAAAGTAATCGTCGTTTTACTTTCGTATTCGGAGAGGAGGAGTTCATGCAATTTTTCTCCAGGCCTAATACCTAGGATATCCACGTCCACATTTTCCACATCAGAAGAATCAATCAATACTTGAGCAAGGTCAATAATTTTACAGGATGGCATTTTCATCACGAATATTTCTCCGCCAATGCTTTCAAAGGTTGCCTTAAATACCAATTTAATAGCTTCTTCAATGGTTAGAAAGAATCTTGTCATATTTAAGTCCGTTATACCGATTTTTCCCTTTTCTTTTATTTGCTTTTTGAATACATGAATGACACTTCCATTTGTGCCCAGCACGTTTCCGCCCCTGATACAAACAAATCTTGTTTTTGTGTTTAATGTATTAGCGTGTATGATCAATCTTTCAGCCATTGCCTTTGATAGACCATAAAAATTGGATGGATTCGAAGCCTTGTCCGTAGAAATGTTTACAACCGAGTGTACATTACAGCTTATAGCTGCCTCTATTACATTCTGTGTTCCAATTACGTTCGTCTTTAAAGCTTCAATGGGTTGATCTTCACATACAGGAACATGCTTTAATGCTGCCAAGTGGAAGATATAATCAACGCCTTGGCATGCTTCCAATAAAGCTTCCTTCTCTTTTACATCCCCGATTATGAAATTCAATTTCGGGTTATTATCAAACTCTTGTTTCATGGTAAATTGATTGGACTCATTTCTTGAAAAAATCCGTATTTCACGCGGTTCAAAATCCAATAACTGCCTTACCAATTCATATCCCCATGAGCCTGTACCGCCTGTTACCAAGATTGTTCGATTCTTAATCAATTTTATGGCCTCCCAGTATTATTTTAAGCACTTTATCTGAAACGTTTTTATGGTCGTAGCCTTCTGGAAAAGTCCAGTCTTTTTGCTGGTTAACCATAACCTTTACACAATTGACGATTTGTTTAGCATTAATTCCCGATAACATATTGCTGCCCGACTCAATTGTTTCTGGCCTTTCCGTTGTTTTTCGTATCGTAACGGTCGGTACATGGAACAAACAACATTCCTCTTGAACGGTTCCACTATCGGTCAGCACACAAAAAGCGTTTTTTTCAAGCTTTACGAAATCAAAGAAACCAAATGGCTCATGAAATTCAATTAATGGGTGCACTTCTAATTTGGGACTGAGTTCTATACGGGATTTTGTCCGGGGATGTAAACTGCATATGATTCTTTTTTGATAGGTTTCGGCAACCAAATTAATGCCGTTCATAATTTCTATCAAACGGTCTTCATAGTCAACATTTTCGGCTCGATGGGCAGTTACGAGGAAATAATCCTCCTTTTTCAAATTCATTTTATCCAAAATTCCACTTTGCTCGATCTCATTGTTATAATGGTTCAAAACCTCGAAAATAGGGTTTCCCGATAAATATATCCTTTTGCTGGGGATACCTTCTTTCAGAAGATTCTCTTTACTTTGAGGAGTGTAAGGTAAGTTCAAGCTTGATACAGCATCAATGATCTTTCGATTTTTCTCCTCTGGCACTTCCAGGTCAAAACAACGGTTCCCTGCTTCCATATGAATGACGGGGATGCCCATCCGCTCTGCTAAGATAGAGCTGAGCCCAGAGTTCGTATCCCCCAACACTAATACTTTGTCAGGCTTTTCCTTTAATATGATAGATTCTAAATTCTTATAAATGGCTGCTAACTGTTCTCCTAGAGTTTGCTGTTGATTCAACAAGACATAATCAGGGGTTCTAACCTGTAGCTGTTGGAAGAATATTTCACTTAAGGATGTAGTGAAATTTTGTCCAGTGTGCACTAGAATATGTGAATCAGCATATTGATCCAATTTCTTTATTATTAGACTTAATCTGATGATTTCAGGTCGAGTCCCTAAGATGGTCATTACTTTCACGATTTACACTCCTTACTCTTTTCTGGTTTATGGCCTCTCCGTCTACCCTTTATTGTATGCACAGCTAATCCTATTGACATAGGCTAACCTATTAGATTTCGGTCTATTTAACACAAGTAACCGCCTTTATAGACTGCACTTCCGACCATGGCCTAGACCCGTTTATAGACTTTTTTTCATAAAAAAAGACATGGAAGGACTCCAAGTCTTTTTTGGTAGAACATCTGCCTCGATAGCCATAAAGTTCGCTGAAGCATTATCATTCTTTGGAAAAGGTAAATGTTTCATCCATTTTTCAATTACCTTGTTTGTTACCCTTCGAACTATGTGAAATCATTCTGAATTGAATTCTACTCCAATCTATTAAAAAAGCTATATGTCCTTATGGGGACATATAGCTTTTTATCATTTTTGAAATTGTAATTGATGCAGATTGGCAAAAATGCCCCCCTGCTTAAGTAAGTCATCGTGACCGCCCTCTTCAGCAATTCCTTCTTCCGTAACAACCACGATCTTGTCAGCGTTTCGAATGGTTGCCAATCGATGTGCGATAATTAACGTAGTTCTGTTTTCAGCTAGTTCGGTAAGAGCCTGCTGAATTATTCTTTCCGTCTCAGTATCGAGTGCAGATGTTGCCTCATCGAGAATTAATATTGGCGGATTCTTCAAAAACATCCTGGCTATTGCAATTCGTTGTTTTTGTCCTCCAGATAATTTCAAGCCACGTTCACCTATTTGAGTTTCATAGCCTTCTGGAAGTCCTTCAATGAAAGTCTCCAAATGGGCTTTCCTTGCAGCATCTTGAATTTGTTCATCCGATGCACCAAGCATTCCGTACGCAATGTTCTCTTTTACTGTTCCTGTGAAAAGAAACACGTCTTGCTGGACTATGCCAATTTGTGAGCGCAATGACTTTTTCGTCATCTCACGAATATCAATTCCATCAATGGATATTGAACCGGTCTTAACATCATAAAATCTTGGGATCAATGAACATATTGTCGTTTTCCCAGCTCCTGAAGGCCCGACAAAAGCAATGGTCTCACCAGCTTTAATTGTAAGATCAATACCTTTTAAAACTGGCTTTTTGTCTTCATAGTTAAAAGAAACATCTTTAAAGGAAATATCCCCCAACAGGGTGGTTACCTCTATTGCATCCTTTTTATCGACGACATCAGGCGCGACATCCAGAAGTTCCGTAAAACGCTTAAAACCGGCCATCCCTTTTGGATAGAGTTCCATCAACGCACTGATTTTGTCGATTGGCTTAAACAATACGTTAACATATAAGACGAATGCAACCAGTTCACCATAAGAGAGCTGCCCATGAAAAGTTAGCCAAGCTCCAATCACCAACACGGCAAGGGTCATAAACCTCGTCATCATATAAATGCCTGATAAGCTAAAGGACATAACCTTATATCCAAGAAGTTTCGCTTTACGGAATCTGCGATTATTAGTAGCAAATCTTTTCATTTCATATGTTTCATTAGTAAAGGATTGTACAACCCTCACTCCTGAGACGCTATCTTCCACACGGGCATTTACATCTGCAACTTCTGTATACATTTTCTTCCAGGCTTTATTCATCTTTAAATTACTTATGACAATTAATAAAACGAGGAACGGTAAAATACAAACCGATACAAGTGCCAATTTCACATTGATTGTCAACATAATCCAAAATGCGCCTATAAAAGTCATGAAGGCAATGAATAAATCTTCGGGACCATGGTGAGCAAGTTCACCAATATCGAAAAGATCATTGGTTATGCGGCTCATGATATGGCCGGTTTTCGTGTTATCAAAAAAACGAAAAGATTGTTTCTGCACATGCTCAAATAATTCTTCACGCATATCAGTCTCGATATTGATACCCAATTTGTGACCCCAATACCCTACGATGAACTGTAAGAAGGTACTAATGATATAAAGGAGGAACAAACCGGCACTTACCGAAACTATTGCAGACCAATCGTCGCCAGGCAGCAGTGTATCTATGAACCACTGAACAGCTAGCGGAAATGCAAGTTCAAGTACAGCAACGACCACTGCACTGAAGAAGTCAATAATGAATAACCGCTTATGCGGCAGGTAATATGAAGCAAAACGTCGAATCATCAAATTTTTCTCCTTTTTTACATATATTAAGGAGTATAATTCCATATTCAATATTCAGCAAGCATTTCAGAACCCCCATGTTCATATTATGGTAAAATCATCTATAAAACAGCCCAACCCGGCTCAAGCAATCTAGTAAATTAAGGAGTGAATCCAGTGTAAAAATTATAACCATTCTAAATATCCAGTAACTTTATTTTCGCAAAAGGATGGTATATATGAAAAACTCATCGTTTCGATGCCTTTGGATCGGTCAGGCGTTTGCAAATCTAGGGGATATATTTTATGTAGTCGGGTTGATTTCATTATTATATACTTTGACGGGATCTGCCTTTTATTTGAGCTTGCTTCCGTTCACTACAACGATTTTTCGGTTTATCAGCAGTTTACTCTCCCCCCTTGTCATCGACAGGTTTCCTTTAAAAAGAATCCTTGTACAATCTCAATGGTGGAAGTCGATCTTACTCGTTGGCCTAGGAATATATATAACAAATTTCAATCATGGTTTTGCTGTTGCCGTCATTTGCTTCATTGCCTCCATTTCATTATTGGATGGAGTCGCTGCCCCGGTCAGCGCAGCTTTGGTTCCTCAATTAGTTCCAAAAGAAGAACGGATGAAAGCGAATGGTTTCTTGAATATGATCACCCAGACCATCTTTGTAACAGGATGGCCACTAGGTTCCGTCTTATTGATAAGTACCAACAGCAGTTTCATTATTTGGCTTACGGTCATACTTTTTGCCGTTTCAACGATCTATACAATGAGAATAGAAGTCTCAGAACGAACGACAGATTCTGTTGTTCCGTCAATCTGGGGTTCGGTTAAATCCGGATGGGTTTCGATTCGACAAATCCCAACTATCCGTACACTCATTTCCATTGATTTTATAACTACTTTGGCTTCAAGCGTGTGGGTGGCTGCCGTTATATATGTATATGTTGAACAGAACCTGCAACTGGGTGAGGAGTGGTGGGGCTATATTAACACAAGCTACTTTGTCGGCATGATATTCAGTGGATTGATTGTCATCCGTTTTGCCAAGTTACTAGAAAAATATATAGGATTCTTCATCACTTTCGGGCTATTTCTCAGTTCAATGCTAACCCTGCTTTTTGGAACTACCAGTATTCCTGCTTTGGCTTTGCTGCTGGCATGCCTGTACGGTCTCCCGGAACAAATCCGGGAAGTGATCTATACCAAGCTACTCCAAGACCATGCTTCGGAAAAGACTCTTGCAAAAATTCATGCCGTTTGGGGAGCAGTCATCAATCTTACATTTGCAGTCTCTGTCTTACTATTAGGCTATATAACGGAAACATACAATGTGAAAACAACGTTCCAATTTTCTTCCACCCTGATATTCCTTGCCTTTCTTTATGCAATTTTTAAAAAGAAAGACTTACAGGAAAAAAAATGAGCATTCGATGCCAAATCAGTCATCAAATATTCCGGGATGATGCATTCCATTCGGTTAACCGTTAAAGTAAAGGAGCCTTGGTTTTCCATGGCTCCTTTTTATTGATTCATTGCCATTCGAACGATATTGGCTCCCTTTAAATTCTTCTAGGTGTGATTGGCTTGGCCTGATAAAAGTTGCACATCCAAACAAGGGAAAAATATAACACTTCTATTAACCGCCTGCACCCATTCATCTATTTAATAATCAAAATATTCTTTTCTATAAACGCCCAATTCTGAGGGAATTCCAAACCAATCTGCCAATAAGTTGCACCTATCAGTTCATATGCATCAATCATTTCATATTTTGCGCTTATCGATCGAATATCTTCAAACCAAACCACATGATTCGAATTTTCTCTTTGATAAGTATAGGTAGGTGATGCTGCAGACGTGTCAAAAGTTATTTCAGCGCCAGTTGCTATGGCAAGATTTTGGGCATTTTGAGCTGACAAAGCTTTCGTCTCGTGGCTTGGTACTATCCAATCGTATCCATACATAGGAAATGCCGACTGCAATTTATATTCAGGTATATTCGTCAAAGCATAACGAAGAACCTCGCCCATCCACCAAAGTGGGGAAATTGGTTCAGGCGGTCCAGTAGGATACCCATAATCAATGGTCATCACGGCAACAAGGTCGGCTGCCTCTCCGATCCCCCGATAATCATGGCCGCCTACAATTCGATTATCAGGATTATCCGCTGTTTTTGCGTGTACGTTCACATGAAGGATCAGTTCGTCCAACCCCTCCTTTAATTCTTTTAAAAAAAGCACATAATCGGAACGCCGAGCAGGTGGGATGAATTCGATGTCCATACTGACACCCCCATACCCTTTCTCCCTAACGAAATTCAGCATACTATTGATTAAATTCGCTCTGTATACTGTACTAGCAAGGACATCACCCGCCAAATCAGCATCGAAATCACCATCTTGAAAGTTCCGGATCATCAGTAGGGGCGTCACCCCGGTTTGCTCGCATTTCGCGATAAGCGGGAGATCATCGCCATCAACGTATGCATTTCCTTCCCTTGTAAACGAATAAGCTACGATGGCTAAATAGGATAATTTATCACCATTCTCCTCAAGTGTTTCAAATACTGCTCCACCTGAAGTCGGAAAGGCAAAACCCAGTGTAATCAATTGATTTTTGTAAGGAGACGGAATCAAAATTTCCGTGCCGACTTTAAGCGAGTTTGCAACGATTCCAGGATTGGCTTCCATGATTGCCGCTGCACTCGTTCCAAAACGACTGCCGATTCTAGTAAGGGTATCCTGATTTTTAATTAGATACCTTCGATTCACCGCTTTTTCATCAGGTATATACAATGCCAGGCCAGGAACCAAAGCTGTTGATTCCAAACCGTTGACTTCAATTACCCTTGATGGTTCAACTTTATTTTTTCTGGCAATTTCCCAAAGGCTGTCACCTTTTTTCACAATAATGATCGTCATTCATAACCCTCCAAACTCCCTCCAAAAAAGTTTATGTTATTCAGGTAATTGGATAGAACGAATTATCATATTTCCTTGTTGATATCCTGTTTTTTTATATAATAAAGGATCACTTAAAAAAGAGGCTGTCCACAGAGACAACCCCACGCTATTTCGTTTCACATGCTTCCATTCATTAAAGTAAATTCTTAATATCGTAGAACTTACCATTCTCCAAATCTCCCGAATCAAGAAGCTGCAAAAGTTTATCTGCCACAAATTCAGGGCTTCTTAACATGCCCTTCTCTTTATATTCATGAAATTTGTCTCGATCGGAAAAGTCCCGTTCGTCTGCTGACCGGATTGTCCCTTGCATCTCCGTATTCATTACTCCAGGTGAAAAAGATATGAGAGACGTAGGGAAAGACGTTTTATCCTGCTCCACCCCTGCAACCCGTGTAAACATTTCTAGCCCCGCCTTAGTACTGCAATAAGCTGCCCAACCATGATAAGGATTTTTTGCTGCACCTGATGATATGTTCACCATTACCTTCTTTCTGTTCCAGTCCTTTGTCTGTTTAATGAATTCATCAGCCAATACGATGGGTGCCATGAAATTCACCCGCATGCTTGTTTCCAAATTTCCCATACCAAGCTTTCCTACCGGCTTTATCGGTTCAATAACGCCTGCATTATTAATGAAGTAAATGTCACTTGTATCATCGACAGCAGCAAAAATCTCATTGACTAAGGAAGGTAACTTTTCAGTTTCATTCAAGTCCATCGAAATAAATGTAAGTTTCTTCCCTGATCGGTCAGCCAGCCGCTGCATTTCAGGATTGGCTGTACGGGAAACTAAAATGCAATGATCACTCGTCTGCAAACATCCTTTGGCGATGGCAGCACCTAAACCTTTTGAAGCTCCTGTGATTATAAACGTTTTCACGGCTTTTCCCCCTTTTATGGATATAAACTATTGTACCAAAATCGAGTTCGGAATGGTCTCACCACAAACCGTGATTTTAATATAAGACTTGGTTATACTTTATGGTTTTTACTGTTTTATGAAATCAAGCTCCGTACTTGTTTTAAATTGCAGGAAACTCAATTATTGAGTTTGTGAACAAAAGAAGTTCCATCTAAATTAAAGCAATGTTGATTGGAGCGGATGTGCAAGACTCCTGCGGGAAAAGCGCATCCAAAGGAGACCCCGCAGGCGCAAAAGCGCCGAGGCGGACCCGCGGAAAGCGAGTGCCTGGAGAGGAAATCAACGATTTTTGCAAACTCAATTAATAACAATTTTGTCTACAACTGAAAGGAGCGGATTTCTGAAATCAAGCTCCGTAGTTTTTTAAATAAAAAGACTGCAGGCAAACTCCATTTCTCGAATTTGTCTACAGCCTGAGCAGACCATGTAGTAATGGTCCGTTTAGTTTTAAAATTATAATATCGGTGATACCAGCCTTGCAATGGACTCTTTAAAACGAATCCACTTTGAACGCTTTTCAAACTCTTCAATTGTAAGCTGCCTGCATACTTCGACATCCTTATAAAAAATCCTTGTCAGTGTTTCGGCCATTCCTTCATCATAAATGAAGGCATTGACTTCAAAGTTCAATTTAAAACTACGGACATCAATGTTAGCTGTCCCCACCGAGGAGACCTCTTCGTCCACCACGATCATCTTCGCATGAATAAATCCGTTATCATAGATGTATATCTTAGCTCCCGCTCTTAATAACTGCCCTGCATTGAAAGTTGTTGCCCAATAAACGAAAAGGTGATCAGGTTTATTCGGAATCATGATTTTCACATCTAACCCTGATAAGCTGGCGATCCTGAGTGCATCCAATAAACTTGCATCCGGTATGAAGTAAGGTGTTTGAATGAGAATCGATTTTTTTGCTGAAGAAATTAATTTAATATAGCCATTTTTAATTTGTTCCCATTCAGAATCCGGCCCACTTGTCACTATTTGCAAATCTATATTTCCTTGAGGCTTTACAATTGGGAAATAATGAGGCTGATAAGTTATATCATGGTGCTTTGATGCCTGATTCCAATCCAGGATGAAACGGGTTTGAATGGCTTTGACAGCCGACCCCTTTATTCGAAGGTGTGTATCACGCCAATAACCGAATTTTGGATTAAGCCCTAAATATTCATCACCAACATTAAAGCCTCCAACGTACCCTACTTTTCCATCTATGATGACGAGCTTTCGATGGTTACGGAAATTCAGTCGTAAATTTATGAATTTTAATTTGGATGGAAAGAATGCCTCCACTCGTCCTCCAGCCTGCCTAAATTCCCTGAAGAAACGTTTAGTCATCCCTCTAGAACCCAGCTCGTCATAAAGCAGCCGAACTTTGACGCCTTCATTTGCCTTTTTGGTCAAAGCTTCAATGAATCGTTTACCCAGGCCGTCCCTTTGAATGATGTAATATTGTATATGTATATGGTTTTCGGCCGCTTCAATATCTTTAAAAAGCTGGTCAAACTTATTTTTCCCTTCCGTAAAAATATCGACTTGATTATCTTCAGTAAGTACGGCATCATTGTTCCGGAGATGCATATAAATCAAATCACGATAATTACTCGAAGAAGCATTTCGAAAAGGAAAATGATTCGTTGAAAGCTCTTCCATCTGGTTATCAATGATTTCTTCGATCCCGATCTTCTTCTTATCCTCCCATTGGAATAAGTGTGCGTGCCTTAAACTTGTTCCAAAAAGCAGATATAAAATAAAACCGACTACAGGCAAAAAATATAAAACCAATAACCAAGCCCAGGTCGTGCTCGCTTCCCTTCTTTCAAAAAATATGACAATCGTGGCAAATAAAATATTTAGAATGATGACGAGGCCGAGCAAAACCGATGTAACATGCGTAAATTCCATAGCATACCCTCACTAAATTTTTATCCCTTTAAGGATACCATGCAAATTCTTTATATCAAAGGATTTGCCTATCAGAAATGAAAACAGAGAATTCACAAAAATGGACCTCTTCTTGTAGAGGTCCATTTTAAAAAATCCATCCACCCCGGACACTGAAATTTCTCAGATTGGTCAAGTTGTCTAATAATCTTTGTCTTAAAAATTCCTATTTAACAATAATATAATTGCTTACCGGCTTTTCACTAATAAATTCACAGCTTCTTTCACTAGCTCTTCGGGATTCTTTTCTCCGGATTCATTAGCCTCCCGGACGCATTCAACAAGATTGGAACTTACTATTACCCCAATTGTCCGATCGATTGCAGATCTGGTTGCAGACAACTGCGTTACTACATCCCTGCAATCTTTATTATCCTCCATCATTTTCAAAATCCCACGCAGCTGTCCTTCAATTCGCTTCACTCTATTTTTAACCTGCTTATCATATTCCATGTGAGGCCTCCTACCCTGCCTATTACTTATGAATCCGATCCAAACATCCATCATAAAACCCATTCAGTCGAAATGAAGGTTTGATAAAAATCTTACAATTTATAATACATACCACATAGGTATAATTGTCAAGTGCCAATATCCAATAAAACTCCAATATGTAATCCCTATTTTTGTACAAGGAGACTTTGTGCAACAGCCTCAGAAAACTCGATCGTCATTTGGGGAACGTAGGTTTTTAACAAAGCATTGACGATTGGGGCTTTGGCCCCTTTTGCCGTAATCACCAGGCAGCCAGTCATTTTAGTCTGTCCTATTCCGCACTGTTCCGCTAAAAAATAGCCATGCCCATCAAATTTTTCATTTAATCCCTTAAGACTAAATGTTACCTTTTCAGGTTCAATCCATTCCAATATATTCACTTCAAGTTTAATTTTCTTCTTCATTAATCCCAAATCGCTTTTAAACTCCCAAATAAGTGTCTCCTCATTAATCATCTCATGATTGATATATCCTGGGACAAGAGGTGCCCACCGGTCTATGCTACTTACAAATCCCCATACTGTTTTTATTGAAACAGGTAAAATGATACTATGCACACCTTCTGACAAAGCAAATCCCCCTTAATCATTCTACTTACATCTTTTTAATATATGGCTGAACAATATTGAATAGAACGGTAAGATTAGATTCTTAAACAAAATACTCCCGGTGGTAGTAAAAAATCGCCCCTCTGCAATAAAGGGACGATCCTTTTTTGACTTATTAATCTGACGCAAATTCAACCGTATACATATTCAATCTTGGATCTGGGTTAATCCAGGCGCTTTCAAACACGAAAACCACTTTGTAATTTGCGTAATCGGTATAAGTGACATAGTACATCCCTTCTTGCTCCACTTCACTTACAGGTTCACCGATCAATTCCTTCAGCATGGATAAATGGATGGTTTGCAATTGCGGATCAAAATCATCAATGGCGGTAATCGTCTTTCTTCCTGTTGAACCGTCATAGAGGAACCGGACATTACGGCTCCAATAATTGGCTGCAACGGTACTTAAATCTTCCGGTGCACCCCAGGCTTTTTCCACTTTCTTCAACGAATCACCTACAGAAAATGGTCCACTGCTAACGGATTGTTGGGATTCATAGGCTAAACCCATGATCTGCCTAATCAAAAGGTCTGGCGTGGATTGCGATGATATTGAATTTGATGAAGCAATTGCAGCCTGCCCACTAAACATGAGAAATGCCAGCATTAGAAATGTAACGCTTCGGATAAAACGATTCACTTGTTTCAAAGTTATCCTCCTTCTCCACCTGGAAATGACTGATTAAATTATATTAGAAGATAGCTTAATAAAGATAAAAAATTGCGAATGTCATTCCATTTGGCTTTACCTTTACCATTAATATTCATCGGAACTTTGGACACATACCATTCGTTCAAAAAAATCTTTAAAAGAAATATTAATACGGATTCAATTATTTCTATATTTATCTTGATTTTAAAACTGGTCCTAAAAATGACTTAGGCAGTTAATTTGATGGTGACTTCTTCCGTCCGAACGGGCAAAAAAAAATGTTGACAGCGTTTTCTTATGAAGATAGTATAATTATTACAAGTTAACGATGGTGGAGATTTGGAGACTCATGCTTTAATAGGACCTTTTAACATAAAGGGTTACTATTTTGGTATGAGTTTTTTTATGTATCATCATCAATACTTTACTTAAATAGTTCAAAAATATCATATTAAGGAGGAATTGGATGCTCAAATTTTTTAAGCCAGCTCTACCGGTTGAAAGATTACCTGAAGGAAAAATAGATTCTGAATATAAGAAACTCAGATTACAAGTTTTCATCGGTATCTTCATTGGTTATGCAGCGTATTATTTAATTCGTAAAAACTTTTCCATGGCGATGCCATATTTAAAGGAGGAAGGCTTTACAACTGGAGAGCTGGGTCTTGCATTATCAGCCATTTCGATTTCATATGGGATAAGTAAGTTTGTAATGGGAACTGTGTCAGACCGAAGCAATGCAAGGTATTTCTTGCCAGTTGGTTTGATACTTGCTGGAATCGTCAGCTTACTTATGGGCCTTGTTCCATTTTTCACATCGTCTGTTACGATTATGTTTATCATGTTATTCATTAATGGATGGTTTCAAGGGATGGGCTGGCCACCATCAGGCAGAGTGCTTGTTCACTGGTTCAGTGTGAGTGAAAGAGGAGGGAAAACGGCAATATGGAATGTTGCCCACAACGTGGGTGGTGGCTTAATGGCACCATTGGCGATTGCAGGTGTCTCCATCTTTGCAACAATAATGGGTCCTTCATATGCAGGTTATGAAGGGATTTTTATACTACCTGCTCTAGTTGCCATATTAATAGCAATCATTTCATTTATCTTAATACGTGATACACCACAATCAGTTGGATTACCACCGATTGAAGAGTATCGTAATGATTTTCCAAATAAAATGAAAAAAACGTTTGAAACAGAATTGACAACAAAAGAGATATTATTTAAATATGTATTGAATAACAAATGGGTCTGGGCGATTGCGATTGCAAACATCTTTGTTTATTTCGTCCGTTATGGGGTACTTGATTGGGCACCAACCTATTTAAGCGAAGAAAAAGGCTTTAACATGGACGAGTCCAGTACGGCTTAT
Organism: Peribacillus frigoritolerans; assembly: GCF_040250305.1. Lineage (NCBI taxonomy): Bacteria > Bacillati > Bacillota > Bacilli > Caryophanales > Bacillaceae > Peribacillus > Peribacillus frigoritolerans. The sequence goes on from NZ_CP158190.1 coordinate 3,043,914, forward strand.
TTCTTATACGAATGGGCAGGCATTCCGGGAACTTTATTATGCGGTTATATCTCGGATAAGGTTTTTAAAGGACGTCGTGGACCGGCGGGGGTTGTCTTTATGCTAGGAGTATTAATCGCAGTCCTTGTATACTGGTTTAACCCTGCGGGCAACCCAATGATCGATATTATTTCCCTAATTGCGATTGGATTCTTAATTTATGGACCTGTAATGTTAATAGGTCTGCAAGCACTGGATTTAGTTCCTAAAAAAGCTGCAGGCACTGCAGCAGGACTGACTGGCTTATTTGGATATTTAGGTGGATCTGTAGCCGCTAATGCTATTATGGGATATGTAGTTGACTTTGCAGGCTGGAATGCAGGCTTTACATTAATAACGATTTCTTGTGTTCTGGCAGTAGTGGTATTTGCATTTACATGGAATGTTCGTGGACAGGAAGTAGTAAAGGGCTAATACAGGCATATTATTGAGCTAAAACTTCCCCATCCCCCCTTAGATATTCTAAGGGGGGATGGTTTTTTTATGAATAGTTAAACACCTACAAGATTAGATCGAGAATCAAAAATAACCGAATATTCAGTTTTTAGTACCCACAAGTAGTTGACAAACTGTTGGGGGTAACATTTCATATGTATATAATTAATGACTATGCCTAAAAAACCAACGGTCCTAAAGGCATAGTCATTACATCAAAAATCTTAGATAGATTAATGCTTTCTACTAATATACTGCTTATTGCCGATCAAAAAGAGAAGCTCCCGCTATGCCGGGCTTTGTCATCTCATAAGGATTTAGAATCAGATCCAATTCTTCCTCTGTCAGTACATCATATTGTAAACAAAGTTCGCGAACTGATTTGCCTTTTAATATCGCTTCCCGCGCAATACGTGAAACCACTTCGTATCCAAGGTGCGGATTGACTGCTGTAATCACTCCAACACTTTGTTCAACATAATCTTTTAAATGTTGCTCATTTGCTTCAATACCTTCTAAACAATAATCTGTAAAGACATTGAAAGCATTGTTCATAATGCTGATTGATTGCAATAAGTTGAATACAAGCACTGGCTCCATTACATTCAACTCTAGTTGTCCTGCTTCTGATGCTAAACAAATCGTATTATCGTTCCCGATCACTTGGAAAGCGACTTGGTTAATCAATTCTGGCATTACTGGATTTACTTTTCCTGGCATGATGGATGAACCTGGTTGACGAGCTGGAAGTGTGATTTCCCCTAATCCCGCTCTTGGTCCTGAAGCCATCAAACGTAAATCATTAGCAATTTTAGACATATTCATCATACATACTTTCAAAGAAGCTGACACTTCAGTATAAGCATCCGTATTTTGAGTTGCATCTACTAAATGTTCTGCTCCTACAAGCGGCAAGTTACTGATCTCAGCTAAATATGTAACAACATTTTCAATGTAACGCGGATCTGCGTTCAATCCCGTTCCCACTGCTGTTGCTCCCATATTCACTTCATATAAATGTTGACGTGATTGACTGATTCGTTTTATATCGCGATCCAACACACGACTGTAAGCCTCAAATTCTTGACCGAGGCGAATCGGCACTGCGTCCTGAAGATGTGTGCGTCCCATTTTGATAACATGATCAAATTGTTTTGCTTTATTCTTTAAGACCGTACTCATCTTGGTCATTGTTTGCAACAATTGCTCTAAAAGTCGTAGTGTTGATAAATGAATGGCAGTAGGGAATACGTCATTGGTTGATTGCGACATGTTAACATGGCTATTTGGACTAACATGTACATAATCACCTTTATTGTGTCCCATAAGTTCTAACGCACGGTTGGCAACGATTTCATTAATGTTCATATTCATCGATGTCCCTGCGCCGCCTTGAATTGGATCAACGATGAAATATTCATGCCACTTTCCATCGATCACTTCATCTGAAGCTTTAACGATAGCGTTTCCAATACCTTCATACAAGCGTTTGGTATCCATATTTGCTAAAGCGGCTGCTTTTTTTATCATAGCAAGTGCACGAATCATTTCTTCATTGACTTTATAACCGGTAATCGGAAAATTTTCTACAGCGCGTAAAGTTTGTATTCCATAATAAACATCTGCTGGAATTTCCTTTTCCCCAAGAAAGTCTTTTTCAATTCGGTATGTTCTCTCATCTATCAACATTTCCTCTTGCCCCTTTGTTTGTTCTAGAATGTAATGTCCTCTGCAATCGGTGTTTCCATCAATTCCTTCACCTTTTTGGGATCCTGTGTCTTTGCTAATATCCACATCAACTTAGGAACGATGGCTTCTGTATTCATATTTCTGGAACGAATGATGACATTCTTATTTACTTTACGTCCCACTTCGTATATATCCATATCCTCCCCTTCCTCTAAACATTGGGTAGTAATGACAATGGATATTCCACAATCGACCAACTCATTCAACTTCTCTAAAATATTTCTTCCTTGAAACGGAATACCCCCGCTCCCATAACTTTCAATTACAATTCCCCGGTATTGATTTTTCAGAAAATCAAAGAATTCGGGCTTAATCCCCGGATATAGCTTAACCAAAGCAACATCAGTACAAATGGAAGCATCTAACTTGGCTTCCTTATTCTTTGTTGATTGAACTGGCTTAAGATACTCAATTTTATCTTTTGATATGGAAGCAATATAAGGATAATTAATACTTTCAAACGAATCATAGCTTTTCGTTCTCAATTTAATGGCCCTTGTACCCTGGATGACTCTACCATCAAAAACTACATATACGCCTCCAATATCTTCACAAGCAAACCGAATCGCATCGGAGATATTTCTTTTGGCATCCGTCTTTTTAAAGGCAATTGGGATTTGAGAACCTGTAATAATAATTGGTTTCCCTAAGTCTTGTAACATATATGAGAGCGCAGCTGAAGTGTAAGCCATCGTATCTGTCCCATGGGTGATCACAAAGCCATCGTAATCATGGTAGTGCTCATGGATGGATTGTGCCATTTCTGTCCAATCTTCCGGCTGCATATTTGTACTATCGATATTCATCAAAGGCTTACTATCAATCTGACATAAATCTAATCCCGGAAGGTGACCTAAAATTTCGTCAGCTTTCATCCCTGGAACCAGTCCATTTTCCCCTTCTAACGATGCAATTGTACCACCGGTAGTAATTAACATCAACTTCTTAATTTTTGACTTCAATTTCTCCAATATACTACCCCCTATAAAACCTCCCTGTATCCCAATCATTCTAAGCATCTCAGAAAGGATGTATCCATTGTAAATGTTCATGTTACGCGTACATCACATGTAATTATAGTTCTGTTCAAGGTCGAAATCAAGCTAAAGTTATTCATTACGCGTACACTTTATTGTCATATGATGGTATAATGGATTTATATAAAAGGAGAGTAATAAAAATGATATTAAATAGATTAACTACATTAAGGAAGTGCAAAAGGTGGTCTTTGCAATATACGGCTGACAGGCTCGGAATCGCCAAGAGTACCTATGCAGGTTATGAATCGGGCCACCGCCGCCCTTCATTAGAAACGATTAGTTTATTGGCAGGCCTATATGATACATCCACTGATTACATTCTAGGTCGGGTAGATCATCCAGCTAAAGATATTACCACAGAGTCACCTCAAGTCATGGAATTAACGGATTTACCAAATATGGAGCTAGCCGTTGATGGAATCTCTCTTTCTGAAGAGGAGACGATTCAATTTATCGCTTTTATTAGAGCAAAACGAGAAGTGGAAATAAATCGCGATAAACAAAATGAAACATAGAAGAAATTGCGCTTAAGACTTAAATTTGGGGAACGAACCGTACTTCATCAGGTTCTTATAATATTCACGATGTACCTGGCATGTTTATTTAAAACTGTAAAATACCACGGCTTTCATCATTTAGGATAAGCCGGTTCTGATTAATTAAGATCGCCCTTTTTAGACATTACCCTTAATTTTTTCTGGTTGACAATGCAGATTATACTTACTAATCCGTCTTAGTGACTTAAGACTAATGAAGCCCTGAGCTGAGAAATTTAAGTTTTATTATTTATATAGAAGAAAGTCGGCTTATTATTTAGCATACTTCCTTTTCCAACAAGGTATGTATTAGTAATGAAAGAAAAAACCATAGCAAAAGCTCATGGTTTTCCCCCGTATATACATGAAATATCAATATATTAAGGCATCTCGTCTTCTTTTTCCCGATTTTTAAAAGCTTCATGTGTGACAATATCCTCGATTTGTTCATACTGCCGGCTGTGTTCCTTCTCTTCGCTAATTCTATTATTAGGTAAATTTCCTGGATGGCCTTTTTCTTTGTGATTAAAATTTTTCCCACGGCTCATACTCATTTCTCTCCTTTCTATTCATTGTTTGTTTAGTTTTCCCAAGCACACAAATATTATGATTTAATTTCTCCTATTACTGTTTTTGCAGCGGTTTCTTTTTCAGCTCAAGAGATAAGATAACTCGAATTTGAATAATGAACTCAAAAAGGAACAGGAACCGTCTGATTATGACGCTTCCTGTTCCTTTTAGTTAGGCTCTATATACTACCTACATACCTTATAACGTTTGATAACAGAACAAGGGCTAGGAGGATACCACCACGGAAGGTCGCCACTTTCTTGAAATGTCTCCGATATGATGTGGAGCCGTTCTGCAGCACCCTCCAATTAAACGCGCCCCTGCATGGTGCCATTCTTCAGATTTCAGGTCGAGCCTGTTACATGATTCTTGACCATGCCATGTTTTAGTTTCTGGATTATATGTTTCACCTGAATTCGGATAAACAATGATTGGTTTATCCGTGTTTGCGCGCAACACCTGGATGGCTTCCGTGATACATGATACTGGCGCACAGTTGATGCCGATTGCTGCAATTTGCTCACTGTCCCCAAACAATCTTGTACACACCTCGAGTGATGTACCGTCACTTATCGCTTTTTCATTTTTCAATGAAAAGGATAGCCAAGCATAAACTTCTGGATAATCCTTCAATAATGAATATAATACTTTTGCTTCTTGCAGGGAAGGAATCGTTTCAAATGCTAAAAGGTCAGCTCCTGCTTCAATCAACGCTGATATCCGTGAGCGATGAAATGCCGTTAAAGTTTCATCCGATACACCATAGTTTCCTATATACTCCGAACCATCTGCAAGATAAGCCCCATAAGGGCCAACAGATGCAGCAACCAATGGCTTAGGCCTAAGCGTTTGGTTTTCTTCCTTCCAAAAATCATCTCTTGCTTTTCTTGCGAGTAAAACCGTTTTCCGGATTAGCTCCAAAGCCTCTTTTTCTTGTATTCCGCGGAGGGCGAAACCTTCAACAGTGGCTTGGTAGCTAGCCGTAATCGCACAGTCCGCTCCAGCACGAAAGTAGTCAGAATGCACTTGATAAATCACTTCTGGATTTTCAAGTAATACACGTGCAGACCAGAGCGGGTCGTCCAAATCACATCCATGCCTCTCAAGCTCTGTAGCTAAAGCTCCGTCCAAAATCATGACTGAATGATCTCGTAAAATAGCGTCAATTGGGTTAGTTTTATTGTTCATGATCTACTCCTCTTTTCTTTATATGTTTTTGTCACATAATAACTTCCATAGCAAAACAAAATAAATGGAATGCCACAATATAGTGCAATTCGTTGTGTAGGATCAAATGCAATTCCTATGCAAGAAGCCAGGCATAGCATAAAAGAAACGATTGGTACGAGTGGATATAATGGCGTTCGATAAGCCAAGTCATTTACTGAATTTCCTTCTTTTATATATCGTCTGCGAAATAGAAACTGTGACACGCTAATACTCATCCAAACTACAACCACGGCTAGTCCAGAAATGGATACAAGCACTATGTAAACAGTATCCGGTGCAATAATACTCGAGAACAGGGCTAAGCAGCCGCCCAACATACTGAAAAGGACTGCAAAAATCGGAACTCCCCGTTTTGTCAATTTTGCAAATATTGGTGATATAGTTTCCTTATCTGCAAGTGACCAAAGCATTCTGGATGATGCATACAGTCCTGAGTTTGCAGCAGATAAAATGGCAGTTAATATAACAAAGTTCATAATATCCGCTGCATATGGCACACCAATCCGTTCAAGAACTGCCACAAAGGGGCTTTCTAATACGCTTGCATCCGAAATAGGCAATAATGCGGACAATACAACGATGGTTCCTACAAAAAAGATAATCAATCTCCATAATGTCATACGGATTGCCTTTGGTATCGTTTTTTCTGGATTCACAGTTTCTCCAGCTGCAATTCCGATTAATTCAGTTCCAGAGAATGCGAAATTCACCGCAAGCATCGTCATTAGAATGGCAAAAGCACCATTCGGAAATAAACCTTCACTTGTAAAATTGGAGAATAACGGAGCGGATTGTGAATGAATTATTGGAATAAAACCTAGCATTGCCGCTGCTCCCAAAATAATAAAAATTACAATGGCAAATACCTTAATAGACGCAAACCAGAATTCGGATTCAGCGAAAAATTTAACGGTCCACGCGTTTAATGCCAAGACCAATATGGCAAATAGTGCACTCCATATCCAGACATTGATTGATGGAAACCATCTCTGCATCAACAATCCTGCAGCCGTGAATTCCGATCCTAGTGCAACAGTCCAAGTTAGCCAATACAACCAGGCTACTGTATACCCTGTCCCAGGACCTATGTATTTAGCTGAGTAGCTATGAAACGCACCTGTCTCGGGCATATGTACTGCCAGTTCACCCAGACATAGCATGACTAGATAAACCACTAATGCCCCAATCAGATACGAAAGGATGGTGCCGAATGGGCCAGCCTGTTGAATCGTATAACCCGAACTTAAGAATAAACCTGTTCCAATCACCCCGCCAAGCGATAGCATTATTATATGCCGTGCCTGCATTTTCCTTTGAAAATCATGATTCCTTTTGTTCTCCATTCTTACTCTCCTTTATCTTGCACCCAGAAAAAACGAAAACGCACTCTAAAAAAGAGTGCGTTACTGACAAATAAACACGTACGGTCTTATCTATCAAGGTTTCACCCCCTGGAATTAGCACAGTGTCATTGCAGACCTGTTGCTGAGGTTTCATAGGGCCAGTCCCTCCACCTCTCTGGATAAGAAGTTATTTTTTTATAACTTTATCAATCTATGCAAAAATTGTCAAGTTTTGTTTCGGTCTGTAAAGACTTCCTTTAAAATCCATACGATCATCGCACCTTTGGCATAGATATGAACTTGTTTTTGGAACAGTCGCTTACAGTATTAGAATTGCAGATAATGCTAACCGGGAATAATTTTAAAAAAATGACGACACCTTAAAAGATGACGCCATTTTTTCTTTCTTATTCCTTAAGGTCGTTGTATTTCAAATAATTCCCCTAGTTTTGTATAAGTATGACCCGCTAATCTTGCTACAGGTTTTAGCCCATTCTGGTCAATCCGGCCATTATGGTAAATCTCCTGCTCTATATGATAGCAGACTATTTTCCCTATCAATAAATCACAACCAGGTTTATTCTTGGAACCTGCCAATGGTATCGCATGCTCCAATGTGCATTCAAAGCGTACCTTCGCTTCTTGCAATCCTGGTACCGACACCTTCTCACTAACAGCCTGAGTGAAATTGGTAAGACCCAATTCACTTTCGTCAGACGGGAGTTCCTTGGCCGTTCGATTTGCATCAGCAACATTATCTTCATCAGTGATATGAACAACGAATTCACCTGTTTGAATTGCATTTCGGGCAGTGTCCTTCGAAGCTCCTTCTTTCCGTTGAACAGAAATGGAAATCATAGGAGGATTGGAACTGACTATGTTAAAAAAACTGAACGGAGCTATATTGATTGTACCGGTTTCGGATTGTGTCGTAACCAGGGCTATTGGTCTCGGTATGATGCTTCCAGTCAAAAACTTATAATTCTCCCGTTCAGTAAGACTTTCAGGATTAACTGAAATCATCTTCATCCCTCCCATTCTTATAAAAAGTTCTTTTGAAACCATGAACTTGCTGCATCAACCTCTGAACGTGTTAACTGATGACCGTAATTTTCCCAGTGAACATCCACCGCAGCACCAGCTTGCAGTAAAATTTGATTAAGTTCATCAGTTTCTGCTGCCGGGCAAATCGGATCGTTTTTACCTGCAGCAATGAATACAGGTATATCCGAAAGGGACGGCAAAGCAATCCCGCGTCTAGGCACCATTGGATGATGAAGAATCGCTCCTTTTAATGCCCCTTCAAAATGGAACATCAAACTTGCTGCTATGTTTGCACCATTAGAATAACCTAATGCCACCACTCTGTCACGATCGAAGTCATATTGTCCGGACGCTGATTCCAAGAAGTCATAAAGCTCCTTCGTACGGAAAATCAAATCTTCTTCATCAAAAACTCCTTCAGCCAGCCGGCGGAAATAACGGGGCATTCCGTTTTCAAGTACATTTCCCCGTACGCTGAGTACGGATGATCCCGGTGAAACCATTTCCGATAATGGCAAGAGATCCGTTTCCGTTCCTCCAGTGCCATGTAAAAGCAAAAGCAACGGTGCATCTGGATTACTTCCTTTTTGAAAAATATGCTTCATCATTTATCCTCCTCTAGTACTCTCGGCACTGCCGGCAGTAACGTTTTCTCCATGATCTCCCTTTTTTCTTCAAGCCAGGGCGGCAGCATTAATTTACTACCCATCGTTTCCTTCGTTTCATCATGAGCAAAGCCAGGTGGATCTGTGGCAATTTCAAAGAGTATGCCTCCATCTTCCCTGAAATAAATGGCATCGAAGTATTGGCGGTCTGTAAAGGGTGTCACGCCATAGCCATGGTTTGCGATATGCTCCCTCCATTCTTTATGATCTTCATTATCGCTTGCACGCCATGCAAGATGATGGACAGTTCCCACTCCGATTTTCCCATTTGGCAAAACAGTTTTTTTAACATCTACCAAATTTCCGATGTCCGATGTGGATTTGAAGCGGATGAAATCACCCTCTTCCCCCATCTTTTGCAAACCCATCACTTCCTCTAATAGTTCCATCGTTTTGATCGGTTTCGACGTCAATAATACCGCACCGCCGAATCCCTTGATCGCCTTGTCAGCTGGTACACCGCCGAATGACCACTCGCTATTTTTACCTTCTTTACGCTCAACCAGTTCAAGTTGCAATCCATGTGGATCCTGAAATCCCAGATAATCCTCGCCGAAGCGTGAGATCTTTTCAAAGTCAATATTAAATTTACCCAAGCGCGTTTCCCAGAAGCCCATTGAACCTTCCGGAACGGCATATGTTGTAATCCCCACTTGTCCGGAGCCAATTGTCCCTCGGTATGCCCCAGGCCAAGGAAAGAAAGTGATGATAGTGCCCGGTGAACCTGATTCATCTCCGAAATATAAATGATAGGTGCCTGGATCATCAAAATTAACGGTTTTCTTCACCATACGCATTCCCAGCACTCCAGCATAAAAATCCACATTCTCTTGAGGATTGCCTACAATTGCGGTTATATGATGTATTCCTGCATTTTGCTTTTGCATGCCGATTACTTCCTTTCCCGTTGATTAATTTGTTGATTTTGTATTCAGTGGTTTTAAATTCGATTCAATATCCTTTCTTTTTGATTCTAAAAATGGCGGCAGGGCAAGGTTCTCACCTAGGTGCTGCTCTGCTTCATCCACTGCAAAACCAGGTCCATCAGTAGCTAGTTCAAATAATATGCCATTCGGCTCCCTAAAATACAGTGAACGAAAATAAAAGCGGTCCACATATCCAGAGTTCACGAATTTTGATTCACTAATTTTTTCTATCCATTTTCTCAGTTCTTCTTCATTATCCACCCGAAAGGCAACATGGTGTACTCCACCCCTCCCCAACCTTTCCCGAGGAATGTCATTCCTTTCTTCAATATGAAGTTCCGCTCCTGTTCCTCCCTCACCTGTCTCGTAAACGACAATTGGATTTTGCCCCCTAATTGAAGAAGGATATGTGCCTGATTTCCTGAACCCCAATACCTCGGAAAGAACAATTTCTGTTTGTTCAATATTAGGTACAGTAAGTCTTACCGGTCCTAACCCAAGGATAGAAAACTCTTTCGGTACCGGGCTTCCAACCCATGGTGATCCTCCCTGAACGCCGTTATTATCCTGATCGGAAACCAGAAGTAGCCTCTGCCCTTCAGGATCTTTAAAAGAAAGCACCTTCCTTTCAAAACGGCTCGATATTTCATCATGCTCAACATTGAATTCCACAAACCGTTTTTTCCAATATCCTAGAGCTTCATCATCTCTAACCCTTAAAGAAATTTCTGAAATGCTATTGTTTCCCTCATGAGTGCGGGCAGCATTGGGAATTTCAAAAAACGTCAATTCCGTACCCGGAGAACCAATTTGATCTCCATAAAATAAGTGATACACACGAACATCATCTTGATTCACCGTTTTTTTGATTAATCGCATCCCTAAGACTTTTGTGTAGAAATCAAAGTTATTTCCCGCTTTAGCTGTAATCGCCGAAACATGATGTAATCCTTTTAATTCCATCCTTACCACTCCTATCTTTATAAATCTCCCCTTACAGAGATGAAATAATCCGTAAATAATATCTCGAATTCGAGGTATTTAACCAAACATATAATACTTTTAATAAAAATATCTTGATTTAAAGATAAATGACAGCGATTAATTTGTCAACCATTTTCATTCAAATAATTTCACCTGTATACACTTTTCATAAAATAATAAAATCAGGTCAAAATAAGTCGGTATAATGAATGGAGGTATGATATATGGCTAAAGATTTTTTTAGCGCAATTGAAGATAGACGCTCTTATTATTCCCTTAGCAAGGAACGTGTTGTCCCTAATAAAAGGATTAAAGAAGTTATCGATCATGCCGTTCAATATTCCCCTTCCGCTTTCAACTCCCAAAGTGCAAGAGTGATTGTTTTAACAGGTCAAAGCCACGACCAATTATGGGACATCACGAAAAACACATTAAGAAAAGCTGTCGGTGACAAAGATTTTGAAAAAACGGAAGAAAAAATGAAGTCATTTATAAATGGTTATGGTACGGTTTTATTCTTTGAAGACCAGGCCATTATAACAAGGCTTCAAGAACAATTCAAAACGTATGCCGAAAACTTTCCGATTTGGTCGAACCAATCGTCTGCCATTTTACAATTTGTCGTATGGACTTCCTTGGAAATTGAGGGGTTTGGTGCAAGCCTTCAGCATTATAATCCTTTAATCGATGACGAAGTGAGAAAGACATGGGATATATCACGCGATTGGAAACTCATCGCTCAGATGCCCTTTGGAAAACCCACTGCAGAGCCTGGTGATAAAGACTTCACACCACTTGAAGAACGAGTGAAATATTATCAATGATACAATAGGGGCTGGCTCTACACACCGAGCCAGCCCCTTCATTTATTTCACTTTAGTAATCCGGAAATGTTGCAAAAAATTTTGAAAATATCAATGCCGCAAAGCCCATATATTCAACAACCGGCATAATTTTAAAATTCTCACTGGTGTTAAACACGTATATTTCACATCCCCCAGTAACCTATTGAATTGGTGATGAACGTCCTGGTAGCCATTCCTTCAAATAATATGGGAGTCCATCGGAATATTGTTTAGCCGCATGTCCGCTTTTCAGTAGGCTATATGTCTTATCCTTACAAGTTAAATGCTCCATTACCGGATAAATCATTTCCTGAGGGACCAATCGATCATACTTACTTGCAATGACCAAAACACTAGCATCAATTTTCGATAGCTTCGCTTTTTTCCCCCTTACCTTAAAGCCCCCATTAACCAAGCGATTTTTTATCAAAAGGTCTTTGGTTATTTGTTTGGCAGCTGCTCCGGATAACGGCACATGCCCATTGATCCACGCATTGAAGCGGCGCCAATTCTTAACGTATTCCTCATCATCCGCTTGATTCAATAATGATAAATACGGTGATATATAGATAGGAGATGTAATTAAACGGATTCCATATTTAACAGCACTGGCTGGAATCGTTTGATAAATATCAATCGTATCGTCGAAATTCACGGTACCTTCTTTTAATGCTTCCTGCCACTGATCAAAAGATTCCGAGGCACTGAAATCTACCGGTGTAACGGAAAGAATCAAGTTCTTGATTGGCTCGTCAGCAATGGCAGCATATATTGCGGCTATTGTACCGCCGATGCAAAATCCCATTACTGTAATTTCCGATGCCCCAGAGTGGCGCAATGCACGCTGCACTCCTTTTTGAATATAATCGACGATATAATCTTCGATCGATATTTCGCCATCTTCAAAACCCGGACTTCCAAAATCAAGCAAATATACATCAAAGCCTTCATTTACAAAAGATTCTATTAGACTATTCCCTGGGGACAGATCAAGAATCAAAGGAGTATTGATTAGTGAATATATAAGAAAAACCGGCACATCATATTTTTTTTTTGCCGACGGATAATACCAAAGCGATGATTTGTTTTTTTTCCACACCGATATTTTAGGCGTCAGTCCCATTTCAGGCATTGGCTGATTGGGAATATCCAAAAAATGTTTCCACTTTGGTATGGTTTCGGATTGATTTTTCGGCACTTTCCGTTTAGACATTAGAATTCCCCTGTCTAAAAGAATTGAACTCCAACTGTGAACTTATCAACAGGGAATCATTTAAGAAATTCGATATCCTTTTTTTACTCCCTTCCATTTCAATGGAATCCCATTTTGACTTCTTTTTCTTACTGCGAGATGAAAAAGCATTGCGTTTATTGCGATTTGAAGAATTACCTCTGAGATTTCCGCCCCTATCATCATCAAGTGTAGAGAGCAAATCTTCTATCCTATCAATTTTTTCTTCGAGCTGGATCACTAATTTCGCGATTCCCGCCACATCCTTTTTTGTTGGATAATTCATGATGATGGACATTCTTTCTGAAGCTTCCTGCATTCTATTTATTCTTGGAACCTGCATTTGGGCATTGTCGCTTACTGCTTCTATTAACTCACGATTATTTAGCAAATCCTTAATTTTATCATTAAGCTGTTGTTCTTTTTGTGCGCCTAGCAATTTAAGCCCTTTATAAAAATTTGATTTTTCCGCCATATATATCTTCCTTTCTCCTCCGTTTATACTAATGCCGATATACCTCCGTCTATGATCAAAACATGACCAACCATATAGTCAGAAGCCTGTGAGGCTAAAAATACGGCAGCCCCCTTTAAATCTTCTTCATCGCCAAACCTGCCAGCAGGAATTTTGCCTAATATGTCATAGTCGGACTTTTCAAGAACTTTCTTTGTGATTTTAGTCGGGAAAAATCCAGGTGCTATCGCATTGACTTGGATGCCGTATCTAGCAAGCTTAACTCCTAAATCCTTCGTCATTGTAATGATGGCACCCTTACTGGTGTTATAAGCTATCGTATCCAATAGCTCAGGAAACGTCCCGCCAAGACCTGTCACCGATGCAATATTTATGATTTTCCCTGAATTTTGCCGCTTCATGACCCTCGCTACAGCTTGTGAAAACAGGAATGTACCTGTAACATTAACATTCAATACTTTTTCCCACTTATCCTTAGGAAGATCCAAAAGCGGACCTGACCAGGACGTACCGCTATTATTGACAAGAATATCAATCGTGCCAAATTGGGCAACCGTTTCCTGGACGACACGGTCAATGGCACTCTCATCCGTGATATCACATTCAAAGGCAACGGCATTAACACCCATCGATTGCAAGTCTTCACATACCTCCTTACATACAGGAAGATTTCGTGAAGCAATGACTATATTAGCACCAGCCTCCCCCAACGCCATGGCGATCTGTTTGCCCAGCCCTCTGCCGCCGCCGGTTATGATAGCCGTTTTATTAGTCAAATCGAACATATTACTCAATGTAGTCAACTTTTCAGCCCTTCCTTAATGAAGTATTATTTATATTAAACCGTCTATATCATTATAGATAAGCCTATCCAATATTGTGCTTAAAATAGCCTGATGCCTCTGCCTTTTGTTTCATCAACAGTATCCTTTATATCAATAATGCCTATCCGCTCGACCGCTACGGTCGGCTTGCTGAATTGGCATACTGAAAACTTAATTCGACCCACTGCTGTATGATTACTCACCCGAGTGAGCAAAATCGAATACTTAGCCTGTTTTATCGTTTACACTATAGAAATGGTAAGGAGGTAAAAAAAATGACGATACATCACTTTCATTTAACCGCAGAGTGGCCAGGCGGCAGAAATGATATCGGCACAATTCATTCAGGGAATCTTCTAACACAGATAAGTATTCCAACTGAAATGGATGGACCAGGGATCGGCACTAATCCCGATGAAATGCTGCTTGGGGCGGCATCGACCTGCTATATCATTACCTTTGCTGCCATGTTAGAGCGAGCCCATATAGAAAAAGTGAGCTTGACCATGCAATCGGAAGCGTTAGTGGATGTTACGAATGGTGTATTCACCTACAAGAAAATCATTCATCGCCCTGAACTTATATTAATACCGGGGACTTCAGAAAAAGTGGTTGAAAAAGCGAGGAAACTTGCTGAAAAAGCTGAAGCCTCATGTATGATTTCCAAGGCGATCAAAGGGAATGTAGCGGTGGAATTGAATGCAGCAATTTCCATAGCACAGTAACCTTGAACAAAAAAAGTGCCTAACCCTATATCGGTTTAGGCACTTTTTGAACTATTGAATGGCGTTCATTTTATTTTCAACCTCGCGGCACACTTCATCAGCCGTTAAACCACTTGCCTCAATGATAGACGCTTTTAATGAAGTATCGCTTATACCCATTACATTACTTTCCAAACCTGTTACCACACAACAATCCACGTTTTTTGCGTCAGCTTCTTGTTTAATCTCCACAACATCAAAACCTTTTTCACGAAGTGCTTCCTGAATATTCGTTAATGATTCTTCAACACCGATTTTTGACATCAACACACACCTCCTCTACCTTCTAACCTGTCCTTTTCACCTTCAATATATGTATAGGATGCAAAGGAAAAAGGGAAAGTAATATCGAGGTGATAAACATGAATGGAAAAAACAAGAAAGATGCTTCACAAACCCGTTTAGGGTCTTCCCAGGTAGAAGGGCAAGGTACCACTACGAAAGAAACCGGGTCCTTCACTCAACCCTCTTCACTCAAAAAGCAAAAGCGTTCTTGATAAGAATTCTAAAACAACCATGGAATTCCGTCTTCATGATACGCAAAAAAAAAACGCTTGGTTTATCCGCCAAGCGTTTTCCTCTGCTTGATCCTTTTTGCTTAACTTTGAAGTCAGGGACTTCTCTTACATATTTTGCTTTCTGATTTCCTCTTGGATCTTTAGATCATTCAATTGATCTCCATCAATTGTTTTTGAATCCATTTTTCCTTTATCGGTTCCATCTGGGTTTAAATCACTTGCCCTTAAATTATTATTGCGAGCTGCTTGCTCGTTCCATTTGGTCATCATGATCTCCTCCTCAGTCCTTATCCTTCCCAATCCTAATAATATTCATGAATACACCCCATCCTTTATTGCCAAGATACAAATGGAGGTGGTTTAATTGGAACCAAACAGACCCGGCAATAAGAATATTCCGGATTTTAAAGAGTTGAACGACCGTATCATCAGAGAAGCATCACAGAGTCCCCGTTTAGTGATTAAAACAAATTTGGATGCAAAGAATGTAAAAGATGAGAACCCTTATACCGATCGAATTAACAGTGAAGGATTTGCTGATTTTTTTGAGGAATAAAACAAAACCGGCTTGGCAGCCTCAACCAAACGGTTCGGCACCAGTTGATCTATAGTAATCATTTCAAGTTGAACACGCTGAATAGAATCATGTTTAGAAAGCATCCTTATCACCTAAAGTTTTATTAATTCTATTTTAAAGCAATAAAGACTTTAGGCGTAAGGGTTCTATCTAAAAGTTAAAACAAAGTTGGTTGGAACGTAAGGTGCGAGACCCCTACGGGAAATGCGAGTCCAGGGGAGACCCCGCAGGCGCATAGGCGCCGAGGAGGCTCCCGGACCGCCCGCGGAAAGCGAGTGCCCTACGTTCCAATCAATGTCCAAATTACACAAACCCCTAATAAAAACTGTAGACAAACTGAAACCGGCTTAATAAGCCGGTTAATTTTAAAAATATTTTTTCTTCCAAAAAATGAATGCCGTCGTCCCCGCCAATGTGATGGCTATTAATAATGTAAAAATGAAAGCAAACCGATTATGTTCAAATGGCAGTTCCACATTCATTCCGTAGAAGCTTGCCACCATCGTCGGCAGCGTCAAAATAATGGTCACGGAGGTTAGAAACTTCATGGCATTATTGACATTATTGGAAATGATCGAAGCGAATGCATCCATCATACCGCTAAGAATGGATAGATACACTTCTGCCATTTCAATTGCCTGAGCATTTTCGATGATTACATCCTCAAGCAATTCTTTATCTTCTTCATACATTTTCAAATAATTAAAACGGAGGATCTTATCAAGTACTACCCGATTGGATTTTAATGATGTCGTAAAATAAACCAAGCTTTTTTCCAAAGACAGGAAAGTGTATAATTCTTTATTTTTCATGGACTGATGCAATTCACGTTCCGCTTCATTAGTCATCTTGTTGATTTGTTTCAGGTAACGTAAATAATAGGATGAAATCTCAAATAGTAATTGTAAGGCAAACCTTGTTTTCTTATTGGTGAAAAATCCTTTTATCTTATTGTTTTTGAAATTCGCCAATATCGGTGTTTCTTTCAAAGATACCGTAATGAAACAGTCTTTGGTAAAAATCATCCCTATAGGTATTGTTTCAAAAATCGGTAAGTCGGCCTCATCCCTGGTCAAATATGGGAAGTCGACAATAATTAAAACATTATCATCCTCTTTTTCGATTCGAGGCCTTTCCTCATCATCCAACGGATCTTTCATGAAATTTATCGGTAACTTCAAAGTCGTACATATATAATCTATTTCAGCTTCTGTGGGCGCGACAATGTTCACCCAGGAACCTTTTGTCATTTCCTCGATCTTGTTTAGGTGTCGGTTTTCATCCGTCTTGTAGATTTCAATCATTTCTTGACCTCCTCTTCTATAGAGAAAGCCTTATTTACCTTCTTCGAGCAGATACTCAGGGAGAATAACAGTCTCGACTTCTAGCATCATATTGGCTTCCTCTTGCTTTCTGGGTTCAGGATCATAAGAACTGCTGCTCACTCGTATCCACTTCCTTTCGATTCTTTAATCTTAATCCTTATTCTTTTAAAGCACAATAACGAATTTAATACCTTGGTTCCCTGTTTTGAATTCGAAATTATCAGTTTTTATCGCTTGGAAAATTTAATAAAAACTACCACAAAAAAAACACTTGGGTTTCCCCAAGCGTCTGATAACGTTATCCATGCTTAGCATTATTATAATAGTGAACACCATACATGGCGCCTTCATCTACCATTTTATTGTCGTCATGATCATATGGATCAGGGTGACCTGCCTTTTCAATTACAGGATCAAGCTCTGAAGCCGTCCTATTCCAAAAGCCTACTGTTTTTGCTTTTGCATTTGACCATATGTCCTTCATTTTTCCTCTGTTCGTTTTATTCGATAAAAATGAGAATCCGGCAACTCCGACTCCTAGTAATACCACGTTTCTTCCTAATGCCATCATTACCTTCCCCCTTATTTATTGGCTTGATATATATATACCCAACGCCAATTAATGTAAACCTTTATTTATATGGAGGAATTTGATAAAAGAAATTAGGTTTCATTATTTCATTATTATATGGCTGATGAAAAACGTGGGTTGTGGCTGGAGATACCGGCGGAATTAACCAGGTCCAGTCCCCAGTAACTTTCCGGTTACAAGTGGTTTCTTTTTCTTCGAATTTCTTGAATTGTTTAGCTGCTGTATGGTGATCAACAATGCTGACTCCGTGTTTTTTATACGAATGAAGGACTGCTTCATTCAGTTCGATAAGAGCTCGATCTTTCCATAAACTTGAATCACGTTTAATATCCAAGCCCATCCTCTCCCCAATTGCCGGCAGCATATTGTAGCGTTCTTCATCAGCAAGGTTCCTGGCACCGATTTCCGTTCCCATGTACCACCCATTAAATGGTGCAGCTGAATACGTGATTCCGCCAATTTCCAGCCTCATGCCAGATATGATCGGAACTGCATACCATTTGATTTGAAGATCTTTGAACCATGTCAGTTCAGGGTGGGTGATTTGAACTTCTTTAACGAGGCTCTCAGGTATTTCATGTAAACTAGGGGTTTTTCCGTCCAATTGGACTACTAGGGGTAAAATATCGAAACGCCCGAATTTCCCTTCCCATCCCAATGCCATACATTGCTTGGTGAATGCTATTGAACTTGAATCGCCGATTACGCCATGCTCCGTCTCATATCCTGCATATCGAATAAGCTGATGATTCCAAATATCCACTTTTTGATCATGATCTTTTTGTTTGAAAATTGTAATCACAGGCCTGATGCTCCCATTATTCGTTGCATATTCGATATGCTCATAGAGAGCCGATACAATTTCTTCTTCGCTTTGAATCATCCTTTTATCAATCACCCTCAGCGACTCCCAAAAAAAGCGCCCTATGCAACGATTGCTATTACGCCAAGCTAATTTAGCACCATAAACCAATTCTTCATATGTATGTTCATATCTGCCTGTTTCATCTATTTCCTTTTTGATTTGTTCAATCCTGCCATCTATGTCCTCTTCCGTTTTCGATAATTCCAGATAACTTGTCCTGATAAAGGATACGGCCTCTTGCAGTAAATCACTCATCTTTCCCACGAACCCTTCCATTTGTAAAACTTTGACTTCAATATTAAAATAACATATTTTTCACGGTATCCCTAAAGAACACATTTTTTAAAAGCGCATTTTTTTTAAAAATGTGGCAATTACGAGGCGAATTTCTTATCATGATACTTAAAGTAAGCACATAAATTTCTTATACTTTAATATCCTCTAGTAACTAAATAATTATCGGTAAAGTTGTTACATATGAGGTAAATGCATTATAATATATTAATAATGAGGTGATAAGATGAATAATACGACACTTTGTCCACGATTTGAAAAAGGAATGCAAATCTTGAGTAAACGCTGGACTGGATTGATTGTCAATCAATTACTTAATGGCCCTCAACGGTTTTGTAATATTGAATCTGCATTCCCGATAAGCGGCAGGATTCTTTCCGAACGTTTAAAGGACTTGGAAATTGAAGGTATTGTTAAAAGGGACGTATATCCAGAGACACCGGTCAGGATTGAATATTCTTTAACTGAAAAAGGCAAGGCTCTTGCACCGGTAATGAACGAAATTCAAAATTGGGCACAAGAATGGCTCGAACCAATACAAGAACAATGATACCGGCATTAACTGAAAAAGAGGAAGGTCCGCCAGCTGGCGGACTTTCCTCTTTTTTGTTTAAGCGCCAGCGACTAGTGGTATATTTTTTACAGATAGAATAACACTAGGTTTATTCCAAATTTATGGGCGGTGAATTCATGAAACAAGCAGATTGCATTATTATTGGTGGAGGTATAGCCGGTATTCAGGCAGCTATACAGCTCGGAAGGTATAAACATGATATTATCGTCATTGATTCTGCTCAAGGCCGCTCTTCCATTGCCAAGGCTTATCATAACATTCTTGGATGGCCGGATGGGGTAAGCGGTAAACAATTAAGGACGCTTGGCAGACAGCACGCTGAAAAATTCGGTGTCGAATTCTTGGATGATACTGTGACATCTCTTGAAAAAAAACAGGACAAGTTTTTTATCCAAACAAAGAATGACAGGGAATATCAAGCAAAAATGATTTTTCTCGGTACCGGCATTACCGATAACATTCCTCCAATCAAAAACATCTATCCAACTCTTGGGACATCCACATATATATGCCCTGACTGTGATGGGTATGAGATCATGGATAAGCAAACCGTTGTTCTTGGAGGCGGAAATACGGGTGCGGGCATGGCCCTTACACTTTTATATTGGTCAAAAGATATCATTTACGTAAATCATTTGAAATCAAAAATTGATGATGATTATAAGGAAAAATTGAAGGGAAATCAGATACCCGTAATCGAAGAAGAAGTTTGTGAGGTTCATGTCGACGACAAACAGCAGCTAACGGGCATACAATTAGTCTCCGGTAAAATAATCGAGGCTGAAAAAGCATTCACGGCGTTTAAAGGGAACAAACTAAATAATGACCTAGCCCTACAATTAGGTGTGCAAGTCAATGAAAACAATCATGTCGTGATTCATCCCCGGACTAAAGAAACGAATATTAAAGGAGTCTGGGCAGGCGGTGACCTCGTTGCCCATTCCGAACAAGTCACCATTTCGATGGGGGATGGCACCCAAGCAGCGATATGGATTCATAAGAGGTTGTTAGGCCAGCCACTTCCTTACGATTGACAACTTAATGGAAATGTAAAAGGCGGCCTGTTCACCAGGCCGCCTTTTACATTGGTATTTATAAGCTTTTCCACGTCAGCCATTCAATACACATCTACATTCGATTCCTTCCCTTAAAAACTTTAACCAAAATGAGAATGACCGCGATGATAAGCAAGATATGTATAAAGCCTGCAGCCACTTTAAAGACTAAACCAAGAACCCATAATAATATTATTACACCAATAATCGTCCAAATCATGATACTCCCCCATTCTTTAAGGATTTTTATTAATAAGAAGTTACATCAAAATATTTGCTTACATTTAAATTACCCATATCTTTCTTTAACAAACCCTTACCTATTTTTTTACATAAAACTGTAAATGCTGTAAATGATAATAAAGAAATAAGGAATCTTCCATAAAGAAAAACATTTTACAAGGAAGAGACTTTAAGGTTTTAAATGTTCTACAATTCTTCATAAGGCAAAAAAACAAAAGAAGGAGTCGTTCATTCATGAAAAAGTTTTTAGTCATCTGTTTAACAGCCTGTTCCCTATTCTTATTCAACCTCAACCACCCAGCTGCAGAGGAAAATAAAGCAAAAACGGAACGTGTACAATTCACTGATGCTCAAAAATCTGAAATCGGCAAGATCCAAAAGCAGATACTCGCTGACAAAAAGATATTGATCCAAAAATATGTCGAGTATGGAGCGCTTTCAAAAGAAGAAGCCGATAAAATGGTTTCACATTTTGAAAAACATTATAAAATGATGGAAGAACATAATTTCCAAATACCGCCGCACCGCCCACATACACGACACATGCATAAGTAGTTGTAAGTTTTTGCCTATATAACCTGATGATCCGACCTGATGAAAAGGCCGGATTTTTTTCATTTCTTTCGTCCTTGATAAATAAACCTTACGCGTTTACCATTTACTAAAGGAATTATATTTCTCTTTAGCGAAATACATAACTATGAGAAATGAAAGGGTGAAAAGGATGAACAAAATAGGTATAACAGCAAGAGACTTATTTCACTTGAAATCAGTGACCGATCCAAAGCTATCACCGGATGGCAGTATGGCGGTTTATGTCCAAACCAGAATCGATGAAAAAACGGAAAAATACATTTCCAATCTGTTTATGTTCAGCCTGATTACGAATGAAACAAAGCAATGGACGTTTGGGAATAATCGTGATACATCACCAGCATGGTCCCCCGACGGCAAGCATATTGCCTTTATATCAGGCAGATCAGGGAAAAAACAAGTCCACATCATTGGGAGCATTGGTGGGGAAGCTCGCCAGTTGACCCATTTCGTTAACGGCGCTTCAAAACCTATTTGGTCTCCTTGTTCCACCAAGTTGCTGCTTTCTACCGGGTTAAAGGAGGACGAAAACCTTAATACGGTTAAGGAAAATGATTTGACCAAAGAAGTTAATAGGTATGACCGGATTAAGTATAAATGGGATGGAAGAGGCTATTTTGATCAGTTATATCAGCAGCTGGTTATAGTGGACATTTTTCAGGGAGAATCCACATTGATAACGGAAAACAATGTTGATCATCAACCGAATGCATGGTCACCAGACGGACAGCATATTGCATTCATAAGCGGGGATGCAGAAAGAAGTGATGATGAACTTTTTTCCGATATTTTCATCATGGACCTTGAAACGAAATCTTTAGAGAAGATAACGGATAGTACAGGTTTCTTTAGAGATCCGAAATGGTCTCCAAATGGCGAATATCTATCTTTCATTGGCCATAATAAAGAATTTGCCGGTGCCACCTTTTCAAATATCTGGTTATATTCCATTTTCGATCAAACGACTCAGTGTTTGACCGATGGATGGGACGTCCAAATAGGCGATTCCGCAATTGGAGATTTCCAAATCGGAGCCGTAGACCCAGGTATTTTGTGGACAAACGATAGCCAAGGTTTTTACTTTTTAATAAGTGATTACGGAAATACTGGAGTATATTATGGTTCGATTGAAGGAGCCATGTATCCATCAATCCTTGACCCGCAGCATATATACGGCCTGACTATAGATCCCGAAAGCCACCGTGCTGTCGTGGCCATCAGTACACCTGTTCATCCCGGCGATCTCTTTGCTTATAACCTTACCAATGGCGATAAGGAACAAATCAGTTTTGTTAATGAGGATTTTTTGAAGGATAAACATTTGTCCACGGCTGAACCAATTACATTCCAGTCCGTTGATGGACTTACCATCCACGGCTGGATCATGAGACCGACCGATTTTGATGGTAATCAAAAATATCCGCTCATTTTAGAAATCCACGGCGGTCCGCATATGATGTATGCCAATACCTATGTTCATGAATTCCAGACCTTGGCTAATGAAGGCTATACTGTATTGTTCACTAACCCGCGCGGGAGTGTAGGGTATGGCCAAGACTTCGTAAATGCCTGCCGGGGCGATTATGGAGGCATGGATTATAAAGACTTAATGGCTGGAGTTGATCACGTTTTAGCTACGTATGATTTTATAGACCATGAAGATTTAGGGGTATCCGGAGGAAGTTATGGAGGGTTCATGACAAATTGGATCATCGGACATACCAACCGCTTCAAGGCCGCTGTCACTCAGCGTTGCATTAGTAACTGGCTAAGTTTTTATGGGGTCAGCGACATCGGCTATTATTTTACAGAGTGGGAAGTTGGCGGCGATATCGTTAACTCTGCTGAAAAATTATGGCAGCACTCTCCATTAAAATATGTTTCCGATGTGAATACCCCTTTACTTTTACTTCACGGTGATAAGGACTTCCGCTGTCCCATTGAACAGAGCGAACAATTTTTTGTCGCCTTAAAACGTCAAAATAAAGAAGCGGTACTTGTTTCCTTCCCAGAAGAAACTCATGAAGTATCCCGAAGCGGATCTCCAAAAATGCGCTTGCAACATGTTGAGGAAATCAAAGAATGGTTTAATAAATATCTTTAAAAATAAAAACTCTGTTAGCAAAAGCTAACAGAGTTTTTATTTTTAGTGTTGAATTTGGTCTCTGTCTTCGGAAATTGAACTTAATGCATTTCCCGCCATTGAATTTGTCTGTTGGTGTACAGCAAGATCACCTAATGCCACGACTCCGACCAGCTTGTCATTCTCAATGATAGGGAGCCTTCTGATTTGTTCGGTAGCCATTAACTCCTCAGCTTCCTCCACTGACATATCAGGCGTGCCTGTTACAAGATTGGTGGAAATGACATCGGTAATTCTAGTCGAATTCGGCTTTTTCTCGGCAACACAGCGAATGACGATATCCCTGTCTGTAATAACACCAATTAAATGGTTATTCTCCAATACAGGAATGACACCGACATCATCATTCTTCATTTTGACTGCTGCTTCATATATATTATCTTCCGCAGTGCAACAGTCCACGTCTGTTGTCATGATATCTCTTAATTTAGTCACGGAAATCCCTCCATTTTTCATAAGTTGCTTGTTTATTTTTGACTTCTGAAGAGAAATTATTCATGAAACTCGTTCACGCTTCATTCCACATATTTCCCGTGATCCGGTTTAGCTAATGAATCGAATTCCTTTGCAAGCTTCGCTAAACCCATTTCCAGTTCTTTCCCTTCAACAGGATAACCATGTCCCGTTATGGCAACAGTCGGCTTTAGACTTTCCAATAACCTTACCGATTCTTTGGCAGCCTCCCAATCGGTTGTCAAATACCGCGGTGGGCCTGCTATTTCTTTCTCCTGAGTGATAACCTTGTATAGGGAATCTTGCCTGACATTCACAAAAGCATCTCCAGCAATCAAACTTCGGTCACTTTCACGGAAAAGTGAAATATGTCCTTTCGAATGGCCAGGGGTGTGAACCCATTTCCAATCGTGAAGCCCGGGAACACTATGATCATCAGGCAATGGCTGAACTTTTTCATCAAGGTTGATTCCCTCATTCGGAAATACCCATGAAATTTTAGCGACCATTCCCCCTTCAACGGTAGGATCAGGTTCGGGGTAATTTTCCTGTCCCGTTAAATAAGGCATTTCTTTAATGTGGGCATAGACAGGAGCATCCCAATACTCCATTAACTCAATCAGTGCACCAACATGATCGAAATGTCCATGTGTCAAAATAATCGCGGCAGGTGGATTTTGCGGTCCGTATATTTCTTCAGCAGTTTTCTTTATTACCTCTGCTGAACGCGGCATCCCAGCATCTATCAATACCCATTTATCATCTTTGGGTGACCCTATAAAAATTACATTAACGATTTGGACGGACAGACAATATATATCCTCATTTATAATCTGTACATCTCCACTGGAAACTGAAGTCATTGGCATGAATTTTTCATTCAAATGATTATCATCCATTTATAATCCTCCTAATTTGAACATACTGTTTTTTAAAGGATACCCTGTACGAGAAAATAAAAAACAACCTATAATTTATATAGGCTGTTTCAGATGGTAAGAAAGATTCGAAAGCGAGTTTGCCTACAGTTCTTTTAAAAAGTTGCAGATGATTTCAAAAATCCGCTCCCTTTCCGCCGACTGTCTGCCAAACCTCCTCTCCGTAAGCATCTAGCGGGTCTCGACTAGCCAGTTCGGCAGGAGTGTCGCAAATTTCTTCAATCCAATGAGTTTTCAGTTCATATAAACAGTAAAAATATATGAGGATAACCAGGTCTTGTTTTAAATTCATGGTAATCTTCCCTTGATTAAATCGTGAAACTGATTCGAAATGAGACCATTCCGAACACCATTAGATCGACAAACTCGAAGAAGAGCAAGTGTGCCTACAGTTTTTTTATTTAAAAAAAGTTGCAGTTGATTCCAGCCGGACTTTTTTCGTCAGTCACGGCACCTTTTTTCGGCCAATCATGCAGTTTTTCGGCCTTCACCGCACTTTTTTCAACCGTCCACGCAGTTATTCGACCTTCATCGCACTTTATTCGACCGTCCACGCAGTTATTCGACCTTCCCTACACTTTATTCGACCGTCCACGCAAGTTATTCGATCTTCCCTGCACTTTATTCGACCGTCCACGAATTTTTTCGACCTTCACTTCATTATTCGGACTCCGAACCCCATTTTGTCGCCAAACTGAGGCATCTTTTATAATCATGTTGGGGTGCGACACTCCCGAACCATCTATGTCAACAAACTGAAACAACCTATAATTCATTAGGCTGTTTCTCAGTATACATCCCGCCGGGTAAATACTGTAAAAGATACGATTAAAGCTAGCGCCCACCAAACGAGCAGAGTAATGACGGAGGATAATAAAGTCATCCCTTCAATCGGTGGAGCCGTCCCGCTAATGTAAGCGGTCAATTTCAAATTCACCATAAAGAAATATTTCGCTGATTCCCATGATGAAACCATATTGTTCAATATAGCCCCGGAAATCAATGCAGCCAGCATGATGCCCATGCCTGCAGGGGTGCTTCTCACTAAAACCGAAAGCATGAAAGAAAGGGTACCTACAACAACCGCCACCAGCCAGACAAGTCCCAAATCCATCAATAGGAATTTCCATTGTTCCACTAACCTTACTTGACTGACATCCACGTCTGACCCATTCAATTCGAATCCGGTTATTACAGGGGCCCCCCATCCTTGATATCCGAAAATGACACCTGATAATAGGTAAGATAATAAGGCTGTCATCGCCACGATAATCGAAACCGATAATAATAATGTTACATATTTGCTCAATAAGATTTTCCAGCGCTCCACTGGCCTGGTCAACAAAAGCTTGATCGTCCCTTGACTGCTTTCGGAGGAAACCATATCACTAGCCACAATCATGATCAACAGCGGAATGAACAAATCGATTGCATTTTCCAAAAACATGCGTGTAAAGGTGGCTGCGCCTGGTTCTGAGGGATTGATATCATGATCTAGATAATATTGCTGCTGCTTCAGACTTACTTGCAGCTGTTCACGCCACTCATCGAGCATCCTATTCGAGCCCAATCGATTTTGAGTATCAATGATTTGCTGCTGAAGAGCTGCACGCCAATCATCAGTTCCCAACTTCTCCCGCTGCTCTTCCACTTGTTTGTATTGGGCATATGTAAACATCAGCACTAAAATTCCCACGATGATACCGATTATGATTAACCGTTTCTTTGCCAACAACTTCATCATTTCATTTTGAATCAAGTTATTCAATGCCTGCACCTCCGACACTGGTAACTTGCAAAAACAATTCTTCCAATCCCGCGAGCTTACGATTCATTTCATGGACCCTCACCCCTGCTTGGTTAAGTGCAGCATTCCATTCGGGTGTTTTTAGTTCATCATAGGCTGTAATGATATATTTTTGATCTATGGTAATTTCGGTGAAGCCGCTAAGAATTTCCGCTCCCTTTTGTATAGGTTCCACCCGCCAAAATATCCGCTCCTGAGTGGATAATAAGCTTTCCACCGTATCCGTTTTGATAATTTCCCCCCCTTTAATAATTGCGACCCGGTCACAAAGTTGCTGTATTTCACCTAGTAAGTGTGAAGAAACCAGAACGCTCATACCTTCTTCTTCAGCCAACTTTCTGATGAATTGCCGCATTTCACGGATTCCGGCAGGATCTAGACCATTGGTCGGTTCATCCAAAATCAAGAGCTTGGGACTGTTCAGCATTGCCTGCGCGATTCCTAAGCGCTGCCTCATACCTAACGAATAGGTCTTCACTTTATCGTGAATCCTAGCTTGCAGACCGACGAGTTCAACAACCTCGTTCATTCTTGTTTCATCAACTTCAGGTAACATTCTTGCAAAGTGGAGCAAATTATCCCATCCGCTCAAAAAAGGATACAACTCTGGATTTTCAACGATGCAGCCCATTTGCTTCATAGCCTTCGTAAATTCCTGACGAACATCATACCCGCATATATGGATTGAACCCGAAGTTGGCTTAATCAAACCGACCAACATGCGGATCGTCGTCGTCTTTCCTGCTCCATTCGGTCCTAAAAAGCCGAAAACCTCCCCTTCATTCAGTTCAAAATCAATTCCTTTAATAATTTCCCTTTTGCCAATCCTTTTTCTCAAGTCCCTGACAGACAATGTCACCTGTTTCATCGTTCCACATCCTCCCATTTTATTAAAGGAGCAACTCTATCAGCAATTAAACGATATCCCTTCTTATTAGGGTGAAATTTATCCGAATACAAATACTCATTTACCGACAATTGAAATAAATCAAAAGTTGGAACGAAAATTGCATTTTGATAAAGAGCCACGACTTCCGCCGTTTCATTATTCCAGTCCCGTACGATGCGGTTCGTATCAAAGTCTTCATCCAAATCTATAAACGGATTATACAGCCCAAGCAATAAAATGGTAGCTGTATCATTGACTTTATTGATATCTTTAAAAATTTCATGTAAATTTCCCAAGAAATTCTTTTGTGATACAGATATAGCTTCACGATCATATTCAAGCAGGGTCTGGCCTTTTTGAAATAAATCGTTACCCCCGATTGTAACTAAAATAACATCAGCTGCCTGGATTTGGCGCTTCACTTCCGGTTGTTTCACTTGCTGCACCAATTCTTTAGACACTTGTCCATTAATTCCGAGGTTATGAATGATTGGTTTTCTATTGTACTCACTCTTCAAATCTTCAACAACAAGTCCAACGTAGCCTTTCCCTGTTTCATCACCTGTGCCACGTGTCAATGAATCGCCTAATGCCACTACCGTAAAATCATCAGGAAGATCATTTTTAATGGGGGTTTCTTCAATTACTTCTCTATCGGAAGTTCCTTTTCCGTAATGGTCAGTAATCGCCCATCCAAGGCAAAATAAAAAAAACAGGCCGGTAAGAGCCGATACGATGGTAGCAGCCAACACTTTTGGTTTGCTCAAAACAATCACCCTTCCATTCATTCTCTACCTTCCATTAAATCATATTCTTTCCAAAAACAAAAAACTGATTGTTCTGGTTATAAATCCCAATTTATAAAAGCATCTCCTTTTTAAAATTACCAATAAAAAAAGGCGGAAAGGGATTACAAAAGGGGTTCTATCATACCCTAAAAAACTTTTAATCGAGTTTGTATACAGTCTGAGGGATTAAATGAATCCCATTCGGCTTTTAAAGAATGTTCAAGCTACTTGATCATTTAGCAGGCCTCTCAAACTTGTAGAGAGACAAGTAAAAAAGACCTCTTAACCATGAAAGGGTAAGAGGTCTCTCGTTATATTTTCCATCATTTTTCTATTGTACTTATGGGTTTTCCCATTACTTTTAATTTTATATCTAACCTCATGAGCCATATTGTAAGCAGCATCCCGATCAGCGTGAGTAAACCATAAAATAAATAGACAGCATATATTCCTGATTTATCCAAGATTATCCCGCCGCTGAAGGTACTGAACCAGTTACCCAATCCATTGCCAATGGCGGAATAAAGCGTTATTGCTGTTACTGTTATTCGTGCAGGGACAACTTCCCTGATATATTGTAAAGCTGCAGGAATGAATAAGCCAAGTGAAAACCCTTGAATGACCGAAGTCACATATACGGTAGCCAAACTTGGTTCGGTGAAGTACAAAACCCAGCGGACCAATGAGGCCGTTCCAGCCAATAAGGTAATTGGCAGCAGGCCTATTTTATGGATCCAGGTACCTGCGATTCTCATAAAGGGGATTTCCGATAATACAGCTAAAAGGAACGCAATGCCAATTCCTGT
Source organism: Peribacillus frigoritolerans (assembly GCF_040250305.1). Lineage (NCBI taxonomy): Bacteria > Bacillati > Bacillota > Bacilli > Caryophanales > Bacillaceae > Peribacillus > Peribacillus frigoritolerans. Next base: position 3,073,075 of record NZ_CP158190.1, read on the forward strand.
ATATGTCCCACCCCTTGCCTCTACAAATAAACCATAGTATACATTATTTGCAAGATTAGGACCAAATAGCAGGAACGTTATGGCAAGAAAGATAAGAAATCGTTTCATGGTGATCAATTCTTTCATTCCACCGAAAAGCTTCACCTTTTCCCCAGGTGGCTCTTCAGGCAAACGAAGAGCAAGACTAGCCGCAATCAAAAGACCGAAGAAAAAGGCATAAAATATCACTGAAGGACCCATGAAGGATTCAGATAACCTTCCCATTACAAAAACGGCCACACCGTAACCAAGTGATCCGAATAAACGGATTTTCCCATAATTCGATTTGATTTTTGTTGTATATTGAAGGGTGATGCTATCTGAAACCGGTATTATCGCACTTTGAAAGATAGCCAAAGCGATTGCGACGGATACTATAAGTAAATAGTGTTCGAACAGTAAGTAGCCTAAACCGAATACACCAGCAAGCAACGATGTCATTGCCAGTATTTTTGCTGGTCTCCCGCTCCAATCACAGACAATTCCCCAAAAAGGTTGAAAAACGATCATCACTATCGGTCCAACAGACATGATCGTACCTATTTCAATACCGGACAAACCAGCCTCATTGGCCAAATAAACGCTTAATAGCGGTGTTAAACTTCCTACTGCAAAAAAAGAAAATAAGTAAAATACCTTCAAGCTAATAATATTGACATGCTTTTGTTTATCCAAATCCAGTTCCCCCACGCAGACAGCTTCTAAAAAGTTGTTGATTTAATTCATTGCTTCCTAGTATGGATATTAAATAGGGAGCACGATATTAAAGACTGTACCTTTATTGACCTCGCTCTCGACAAAGACATTTCCCAAATGGCTTTCTATGATTTTAAAGCTGATCATGAGACCTAACCCGTTACCAGTTTTTTTCGTTGTGAAAAATGGTTCTCCCAGTCTCTTAAGCTGCTCTGGCGGCATCCCAATTCCTGTGTCGGTAATGGATATATGCACTTTATCATCTTTAAGTTCAGTCATGACTTTTATGAACCCACCGTCAGGCATAGCTTCCATAGCATTTTTAATGAAGTTCAATATGACTTGTTTTAATCGATTCTCATCACAACGAACGAGGATCTCTTCTTCATTGCAATCCGAAATTATCGTGATGTTCTTCTTCCTGGCTTCAAAATCCGTCAAAGATACGACGTTTTGAATGATCGGCACAAGATTCTTCGATTCCAATATCAAGGCCTGTGGTTTGGCCAATTGCAAGAACTCTTCAACTATATCATTCACACGATTGATTTCGTCCATGATTATTTCCAGATATTCTTGTTTATTTTCGTCCGTTTCATCTAATTGCAAAAATTCCGTATACCCTTTCATGGAGGTCAGTGGATTCCGTATTTCATGTGCCACTCCAGCAGCAAGCTGACCGACAGCGGCTAATTTATCCTGCCGATTGAGCATCTCTTCCGATTGTTTACGCTCAGTTATGTCATATCTAATTGTTAAATACTGAAATGGCTTTCCTTCTTCGCTGAAAAATGGAACAATTGTTGTATCGACCCAATAAAAACTGCCGTCTTTCGCCTTGTTTCTAATTTCACCTTTCCAAACTTTGCGTTCACCGACGGTCTTCCACATATTTTCAAAGAATTCATTTGAGTGGTATCCAGAATTAACTATCTTATGGGTCTGGCCTATTAATTCACCTCTCCCATAACCAGAAACCTCCGAGAACTTTTCATTCACTTCGATAATGACTCCTTTATCATCAGTAATCGCCACAATCAAGGATTGGTTGATTGCATAATGCATATCTTCAAGTTCCTTAATTGACTCCTTTAAAGCATTTTCTGCTTTTTTACGACTGGAAATATCCGAACGGATGGAAATATATTGATATGGTTTACCCTTTTTCATAAATGGAACGATAGTTGTATCCACCCAATAAACATTACCATCTTTAGCCCGATTGCATATTTCACCATGCCATGTTTTCCCTTGGCTGATCGTTAGCCATAAGTCAGTGAAAAATTCTTTTGGATGATAACCAGAATTGATGATGGAATGATTTTTCCCTATTAGTTCATGTTTTTCATATTGTGATATTTCCAGGAATTTTTCGTTAACATATGTAATGATTCCTTTTGCATCCGTGATGGCAACGATCGCCGATTGATCTAAAGCATAACGGATATCGCTCACAGTATTGTCGCTTTTTGCCAACCGCCGGCCTACGATCGTACTTGAAGCGATCAAGCTGGCAAGGATGAATAATGAAACGAAGCATGTAAGATAAAGCATAAATGGGGTGAGTGGAACAAATTCACCCGTTTCATTTTTCGCGTTCATCGGTAACACTCTTACAAAAAGATAATAGCCTTCAATGATTGCCCCGCTCATCATGAGAGTACTGACTGGTTTTAGCGAGGATTGACTTAATTTATTAAAATAAAATAATATTGCAAGTGCTGCTACAAATAAAATAAAGATACTGAAAAGCATACTGAAGACCGACAATGGACTAAAGTGCAAAGATTGGTTTAATGAGGATGTTCCCATTATATAATTAGATAATATGGCCATCGTAAACATGAAGCCGCAAAAAACGATTTGCAGGACTTGTGTTTTATACGAAATGGCTAATAACCCAACCCCTGCGAGAGCAATCGCTAATGCTAAAGAAAAAATTATTGTAAAAAAGTTGTATGCTGCCATTCCTGAATTATCGAGGGTGAATATGACCACAAAATTAAGCGTCCAAATAGCCACACCCATAGAGCAGCTGCTCCCTATATACACAAGGCGTTTATATCGCTTTATCGTCAGTAATGTTGTCAATAAATCCAACGCCGTATAACAAGCCATTATTATCAAAAGTACTGCAATCATAAAGAGAAAAGGATTTGATGCTACAATTGATTGTTCCATTTTTTTACTTGATCACCTCAAACGTTCTATTCTCCTATATTGTAATGGAAATTCATAGTACCACAAAGGTTTTTTATTCCCTTACCCCTATATATTTACACATTGATTCTTTCGGTGCACCCCACATCTCAATAAAATGCAGGTTTCTTTCATAAAATCAATAAAATTAGAAATACTATTGTTTTGTAAGGAGTAGAATAGGAATACATGGTATTGACAAGCATTTTCAACCCTGCTTCATCATTGCAGGACATTATCAATAACAAAAATAATTATTCGGGAATATATTAATCAAGAATGTTAATTTCTTTATTTAATTATACCTATAGGTTTATAATTAAATAGAACCTATATAGAGAGAAGGAGTGGGGGGCATGATTATGTCAGACCTGGCAGGTGCAAGTACAACAGAAATTATGCAAAAGAAGACCCAGCATAAAAAATTAACACTGAGACAAATTTTACAGAGAGGTCTACTAATTACAATCGGTGCGGTATTGATGGCTGTCGGCCTCGAGATTTTTTTAGTGCCGAATAACGTAATCGACGGGGGCATAACGGGTATATCGATTATGTTATCTTACATTACTGGATGGAAGCTTGGAATCTTTCTTTTCATTTTGAATCTTCCTTTCTTTTTTATCGGTTATAAACAAATCGGGAAAACCTTCGCATTATCTACCCTTTATGGAATTTTAGTCCTTTCCATTACCACTACATTGCTTCATCATGTACCAGCTTTCACTCAAGATATCCTCCTAGCGTCCGCTTTCGGCGGAATGATTCTTGGCATTGGTGTTGGAATGGTCATTCGATATGGCGGCTCATTGGATGGTACAGAAATACTTGCCATACTCGCGAGCAAGAAGCTCCCTTTTTCCGTTGGGGAGATCGTCATGTTTTTTAATTTATTCATCCTTGGCAGTGCGGGCTTCGTATTCTCGTGGGATCGTGCCATGTATTCGATCATAGCTTACTTCGTAGCATATAAAACGATGGATATCGTCATCGCAGGTTTGGACGAATCCAAATTTGTTTGGATTATCAGTGATGAATTTAATGATATCGGTGATGCCATAATGAATCGCCTTGGACGGGGCGTAACCTTTTTAGCTGGTGAAGGTGCTTATTCTGGTGATGATAAAAAAGTCATCTTTTGTGTAATAAACAGACTTGAGGAAGCTAAACTTAAAGAGATAGTCAAAAGTTTCGATCCATCTGCATTTCTTGCCGTTGGGGATATCGCGGAAGTTCGAGGCGGTCGATTCAAGAAAAAAGATATCCACTAATCATTCACCTGCTTTTTGCTTGATCCAATTGGCAAAAAGATAAAAAAAGCTGAAGGGAGAATCCCCTTCAGCTTTTTTTATGACCTTAATAGTTTCTTGGATTGTTGATTGCTTGAAGCATTCTGGTGCCGGGTTTCATCTCGCTGCTACATAACGGACAAACGTGTTCATCATTACTTGTAAAGTTATCGCGAATCCAACCTTTGCAATCTTCTGATGTACATTCCCACACCTTTGTTTCTTCAGGAATGATTTCTTCCGTATTATTTCTTCTATACATGTATCTCACTCCTTAGAATTGAATTGACTCCGTCCTGCATAACAGATCACAAGCCATAAAGATAAAAGAAGAATAGATGGCGTTTAATCTAAATTGTGAGTAAATACCCATTCGCAAATCTAAGTATGATCATTGTTCTTTCAACCAAACTTTTTGAATGGTAAGAACTTGAGATTACGACATGAATTTTTCATATCTCAGTAACCATTATATCATATATATGCTTTATATATTTGAGGAAAGATTCTAAAAAAGAAAGTAGTCCCCAAAATGAAACACAGTCCCTGACTTACCCTTCAAGATAATCGAGACTGCGCTGTTTAAGAATCCATTCCATATGGTTCTTCCTGCTCGTTTGATGGAACATCGAGCATGAGAGTAATTTTTAATGCCAAAACCTAAAACAATGAAAGCCCTGCCTCTCTCCCATCCATACGGTTCCTAGACCGTGCCTGCGAGAATCAGATAAAAGCTTGTAAGTACATGTTTATTAATTAAAACCGTCCGTAATTCCAATTGGGTAGATTAAATTCCAAAAGACAAATGGTACATAGAAGTAAGTTAATGAAGAACAGAAATGGATCGAGGAAAATACTTGGTGATTACATGTATTTCTTTTTTCTAGATATGTTTAACTTGATTCTACTTCATCATGAAAATGATGAAAAATTATTTTATTAATAAAAATGTTACTTTAAATTACCCTCCAGTGCTTTCTTTTCATAACACTGAAATTTAATGATACCACACATATTTTTATATGTAAAGCATTAATCCAGAATAAAACCACTCCGCCCTACTTCATTTTAAAATAAAAAATAAAGAGGCTAAGATTCACCTCTTTTATTTAAACGCATTATACTCATTTTCAATTTTAGGAAGTTCCCTGACTTCCTCAACTAATTGACTTCCACACATTGGACAATCATAGTTTTCCGAGGCAAAGTCTTTTCTCATCCAACCATTACAATCTGCTGATCCGCACGCATATACTATCGTATCTTCCATAACGATTTCTGGTTCCTCTGAATTCTTTTTACCAAAATACATGAGCAACCTCCTCTTTTTTATATAAAGACTCTGATTAAAGGCGCGAAATTTCACCTTTTTATCATTCCTAGTATACGCATTAAACCATATTCTTATTTATTCAATGAAGAAATTATCCAAAAATCCTTAGCACCTTTCGTTTTCCAGTCCTGCTTTAACCAAGATCGCTTTAATCATAAAGTAGGAAATATGCTCAGGCAGTGCTTCTTTTAATGGTTTCAATTTTTCAGAATCCAATTGTTTCGCAGTTTCCAAAACAAGATCAAAATCTTTCTCCAAGAAAATCTCATCCCAATTGATATCCAAGTGTTCTTCTGCACACTTTAATAAATGATTTTCAATTGAAATGGAAGACAGTCCTCTCAATGTCCCTATTTCCTTGATGGATTTGCCTTCCTGATATAAGCGATAGCTTTCTAAGTGAGATGGTTTAGTAGCTCGCTTTACCGTTTCCTTTGTAACCATAGTATTCGTTTCTAATTCTGGATGTGCCTGTACATACTGGGAAATCCCTTGTAAAAACATGGCTCCGAAGCGTTCGAATTTCTGCATCCCCACCCCTTTAACTTCCAGGAATTCCTCTTCCGTCCTCGGCAGTTTGACGGCCATATCTTTCAAAGATGCATCGGAAAAAATAATGAATGGAGGTACATTTTCCTTAATAGCCAATTCTTTTCTTAACTGTCTCAACTCTTCAAACAACCCATGATCCGCACTGATGCTGCTTACTTTTTTTATTTCCTTACGCAGTACTTTTTTCTGTCCCAATAGAACTTCCCTGCCAGCATTGGTAACTTTAAGTACCGGAAACTGGCCGCCCGTCATTTCGATATACTGTTTTGCTGTCAGGAAATCAATGAAATCACCTACATCCTTCGCTGATTGATCATTGATGATTCCATAGGTTGAGAGCTTCTGGAATCCGAACTCTTCAATTTTCTTATTGCGTGATCCCGTAAGCACTTGGGAAATCATCGTTTTACCGAATCGCTCACCCATTCTCAACATGCATGAAAGAACCATCTGTGCCTGTGTAGTTACTTCAACAGAGTCACGTTTATCTGTACAATTTTCGCAATGACCGCAATCCTCGGGGTTTTCTTCTCCAAAGTATTGCAGAATAAAGGCTTGCAAGCACCCTTCGGTAAAACAATAATCCTTCATTCTGTTCAGTTTCTTCAATTCCTGGGCTTGCCACTCCTGCGAGGGATTTGATTGATCAATCAAGAAACGCTGTATCTGCATATCCTGAGGGGAATATAAAAGGATACATTCACTATCCAAACCATCCCTCCCTGCACGGCCCGCTTCCTGGTAATAACTCTCCATGTTCTTTGGAGTTTGGTAATGGATGACGTATCTAACATTCGATTTATCGATTCCCATACCAAAGGCTGATGTCGCTACCATCAAGGGTATGTCATCACGAATGAATTGATCTTGCTGTTCCGAACGGTCTTGTTCATTCATGCCAGCATGGTATCGACCTGTTTTGAATCCCGCTTTTATAAGCTTCGCATACAAGGAATCGACTTCTTTCCTAGTGGCTGCATAGATGATACCCGATTCATTTTTGTTTTTCTCTAGATAGCGCATTAAAAACCGGCCGCGATTTTCTTCTTTCACTACGGAAAAGAACAGGTTATCTCTGGAAAATCCCGTTGATATTGTATGCTGCTCTGATATTCCGAGCGACTGACATATATCGTCCGTCACATGCGGTGTGGCTGTTGCGGTTAACGCCAGTACTGTCGGAGCTGATGGCATGTTTTTCAATAAGGTTTGGATTTTTAAATAGCTTGGTCTGAAGTCATGACCCCATTGAGATATACAGTGGGCCTCATCGATGGCTACCAATGAAATATCCACATTAAATAAATCCTGTTGAAATGCAGGATTTTCCAATCGTTCCGGCGCCAAATAAACCAACTTATATCTTCCGTGTTTAATATCGTTCATTCTATTGGATGATTCCAACCCAGAAATGGAGCTATTAAGAAACGTGGCATCAATCCCAGTTTGTTCGAGGGCATCTACTTGGTCCTTCATCAAGGAAATTAGTGGGGATATAACGAGTGTTACACCTGGTAACAGAAGTGCTGGAATTTGGTAACATATTGATTTACCTCCGCCGGTAGGCATGATTCCCGCCGTGTTTATTCCTCCCAACACCTGTTCGATAATCTGTTCCTGACCTTTTCGGAATGACTCATAACCAAAGTATTCTTGTAAATATTCACGTGCTTTTTCCATCAATTTACTATTCCTCCTATTTATCTTCTAAGGATTTATAAGGATCTATTTCTTCCATTGTACCTGCTTTTCCCGACAACCTAAAGGACAAAAAAAGCAGACACATTATGTCTGTGTCTGCTTTATAAATATATAAACATGTTTTGCATGGTTAAATTAATTCAGGATTTGCACTTTAACGTTTTTAACGCCCCAATTCACGGCATCCTGTTCGTTTGGAACAAAAATGTCCACTCTGTTCCCTTTGATGGCACTGCCTGTATCGGCTGCCGTTGCGTATCCATAACCTTCAACATAAACCTTTGATCCTAGTGGAATGACTGAAGGGTCCACGGCAATCACCTTTGCATCAGGATTAGCTTTCAAGTCCACTCCTGTGGCTGTTGTTCCGCTGCAGCCTTGACAATCAGCCGTATATGCGGTTGCACTTACAGTAATCTCTTTTCCAGATTCTGCTTGATCTTGGGATTCATTATTTGTGTCTGCTGGTACCGATTGTTCAACTGGTTCTGATTGTTCAACTGGTTGCGATTGTTCAACCGGCTTTGTTTGTTCTGCTGGCTTGGTTTGTTCTGCTGGTTCGGATTGCTCTGCTTTCTGTGCAGGCTCTACACTAGCAGCTTCGACTTTGTTAGCTGCCGGTTTAATGACCAGTTCTTGACCAGGATGGATTGTATCTGAATTTAAACCGTTCCAAGATTTAATATCATTTACCGCTACATCATATTTGTGTGCAATTCCCGATAATGTGTCCCCTGACTTTACTTTATAATGCTCTTCTTGAGAAATATGTATGGTTTCTCCGGCATAAATCGCGTCTGAAGACAAATCGTTCCAAGACTTAATATCTTCTACTGATACTTTATATGTTTGAGATATCCCCCATAATGTGTCTCCATCTTTCACTTTGACATCTTCTGCTTGTACCGGAATTGTGAATGCACCGGATATAGCAGCCGCTGCCGCTAACGATAAGATTGATTTTTTCATATGTTGTTACCTCCTTGTGAGCTGCTTTATAAGCTACGAGTTAAATCTTAACATAGTTTTTTTCTATACAAAGAACAAACAGATAAAGAATAGATGACAAACATCACAGTAAGATAACGGGACTATAACAAGGTTTTATAATATTCTGAAAAAACATCATTTTCCAGATAATTCCCTTTCCAGACCAGAGGAGTCATATTATGCATTAACCAGGCATAAAAATTAGAGGCTATATCTTTACAAAGGAGGTATTTTTTGTGACTCGCGAAAAGACTTTTACCTTAGTTAAGTCATATAAACCTTTCCATAGTAAATTCGATCCGTGTCCGCCTATTGGGAGAAAGTATTACAGGACACCTCCTAATTTGTATATTAATTTTCAACCGCCTAATATGGAGCAGTTCACACCTGAGGAAGCTTTGAAATACGGTACACTTTGGAAATTCTTTTATGATTTTTATGATAATCCATATCGGGAAAGGGAGACGTAAATGAATAAGAAACTGGATGATGAATATTATCAGTTGCTTGAACAAATACAGGCTGCCGATTTCGTACTTGTCGAGTTGACTCTTTATTTGGATACACATCCTAACGACCAGCAGGCTTTACAGCAATTCAATCAATTTCATGAATACTCAAAACAACTGAAATCGGTTTTTGAGCCTAAATATGGTCCATTATTGGGATTTGGAAACAGTCCAGGCGGTGAAAATAAATGGGAATGGGGCCAAGGCCCTTGGCCATGGCAGGTATAAGGAGAGATGAGCTATGTGGGTTTATGAAAAGAAGCTGCAATATCCAGTTAAAGTAAGAGACTGTAATCCTCGATTGGCTAAATATTTAATAGAACAATACGGGGGTGCTGATGGTGAGTTGGCTGCAGCACTCCGTTACTTAAATCAACGATATACAATACCGGATAAAGTGATTGGTCTGCTGACGGATATCGGAACGGAAGAATTTGCCCATCTCGAAATGATCGCCACGATGATTTATAAGCTTACAAAAGATGCCACACCTCAGCAGATGGCTGCCGCCGGACTAGGGGACCATTATGTCAATCATGATAGTGCCCTTTATTATCATGACGCAGCGGGGAATCCATGGACCGCCACTTATATCCAAGCCAAAGGAGATCCGATTGCAGATTTATATGAAGATATCGCCGCTGAGGAGAAAGCCAGAGCAACCTACCAATGGTTGATTGACATCTCGGATGATCCTGATATCAATGATTCCCTCAGGTTTTTGCGTGAGAGGGAAATTATCCATTCGATGAGGTTTAGGGAAGCTGTGGAGATTTTAAAAGAAGAAAAAGGTAAAAAGAAGTTTTTTTAATGAAATTCACAAGAAAAAAGACAGCGGAGAAAATCCGCTGCCTTTTTCATTTACGGTCTGAAGAATATGTCCATCCATCTTCCTGGTAAATCTTTTCTTCTTTCATCAGTTTGCCGAGAGCACGCTTGAACGCTCCCTTGCTCAAACCGAAGTGAAATTTGATATCATCAGCTGGCGTTTTGTCACCATAAGGCATTGCACCGCCGCGATTCATTAAATAAGTGAAAATGACATCGGCATCTTCCCCCATTAAATCTTGTTTAAAGGGGATTAAAGAAACGTTAAGCGTTCCATCTTCTTTACTATCAATGACGCGCCCTTCAACTAATTCACCAAGACGGGGCTCCTCCTTGCGTTCACTTTCGTGAATGAAACAGCGGTACCCTTCTTGTGAAATAAAGAAAGATCCAACCATAAGCAAACGATAGACATTTCCCTTAATACTGGTGTTACGAATTCCTTTTAAAGGGGCTTTTACTGCAATCTCCTGAATGACATCTTCGGTTGCAAGTTTACCAAACAGGCGATCATGACGATCTGTCTTCAGGGATACATATAGACGATCACCAACCTCGGGCCATAATCGATCTATATTCGGAAGGTCGTCCAGAGATACAAGAATATCTTTGGAAAGACCGATGTCAACAAAAACACCCAGTTTCCTTTTCACATTGACAACTTCCGCCCAGCCATACTGATCAATCTGGATTTCGGGTATCTTCATTGTCGCTGTTAGCCTTGCTTGTTTGTCATGGTAGATGAACACAGTTACTTCATCGCCAATCTCAAGTTCCGTTCCTTCATTCATTTCATTATGATGAAGTAAGACATCTTCTGAACCATCCGTTAAAAACCATCCGAAATCAGCCTTACGTTCCACTTCTAACTCTACAGCCATGCCGGCCTGAATTTTTTGCATGTATAAAAATCCTCCTGTAACTTACCTTTACCTACAATTGTACCCAATTATTTATTTTTCCAACATATTTGAATTTATCATTTTTTTGTTGTTCTGTATACCTATTACGGTTTTTTATTTTTTAACCCTTGTTTTCTTCATGGAATGCCTGCGGAACCAGAATATGCCCTTGTTTACCGTTACTTAATAAAGTATGCATGATCACTTTGGATAATTGGCTCGGTTTATACGGTTTAACTAAATAATCCTTTGCTCCCAAGGAAATTCCCTTCTCCCTTTCGTCAAGAGCGGTCGATACAAAAACGGGAATCTCATTCAAGTCAGCGGAACCTTTTAATTCCCTCAAGATCGTCCAGCCGTCCATCTCACCCTCTTCAAGAAGGATATCCAGTACAATGGCATCAGGAGGTGAGCTTTTTAGCTTTTGAAATGCCTTTCTACCACTTTTGAAATAGCTGACGTGGAAGCCACTGTCCATCAATTCATATTTTAACAGTTCCGCTAAGTTAATATCATCTTCAATGACCATAATTTCATGGCTCAGTTTTCTTGACTGTCCATCATTGTTCAGTCCAACTTCTTTCAGAGTTACTCTGGGTAAGGATATGGTGAATGTACTTCCATGTCCATAATTCGAAACCACCGTAACATTTCCGCCGTGTGACTTTATGATTTCATCAACGATGGCTAATCCAAGGCCGGTTCCTCCAATCCGCCTGCGATCTGAATTATCTACCCTATAAAATTTCTGGAATAAATGCGGCAGTGATTCTTTTGGGATGCCTAACCCCTCATCCTGGATATCGATGGAAAGCATATCGTCCCTGCTATATACAAGGACAGAGATCCTTCCCCCATCCGGAGAATATTTGATTGCATTGCTTAATAGGTTGGAAAAGGCTTGTTCAATTTTTAAGCGATCTCCTAGAATCATTAAATCCGTGGTTTCAATATTGAGCCGAATATCATGCTGTGCTGTATTAATTTCTAAATGTTCAATTACCTTTTGAATTAATGGAATGATTTCCACATATTTTTTATCATATATCTGTTTACCGGACTCCATTTTTTGAACATCCAAGAAATCATTGATAAGTGCGGTAAGCCTTTTTGCTTCATTATAGATTGTCTGTAAATATTTTGTCTGCCTTTCGGGTTTCAATGTTTTGTTCAGCATCAGTTCGGTAAAACCAAGGACGCTTGCAAGCGGTGTCCTTAATTCATGACTTACTGTACTGACAAATTCGGACTTCATTTGATCCACTTCATATTCTTTTGTAATATCACGATAAACCAAAATTGTACCATAACCTTCTTCGCGATAATGCAGTGTCTCAAGATATACTTTTATTACCTGATTACTCTCTTCCTTTTTGAATGTAAAACTTCGTTCTTCATAATTTACCCCCTCCAGATTATCAATAGCTTCATCCATTGCATGTAAAAACCTCTCCCCCTCCATTTGACCAGCCATTTCAGCACTCCACGTTTCCCATGGCAGGTCAATTATTTGCTCAGGAAAAGAACCTGTTTTAAAAATATCGCAAAATGGCTGATTGACCTGAATGACCTTTCTTTCCTGATCAATCAATTGGATACCTTCCTGAATCGTGTTCAGGATGTCCTGATTCAGCCTCCTATTCTCTTCCGTCTGTTCGTAAAGCTTGATCTTGTCAAGCGACGTTGAAATTTGCTTAGCCAACGTTTCGCATTCTTCCACTTCCTGATCGGTAAACGGGGTCCCATACCTGCTGAAAACCATGATGGCATCCACTTCTTTAAACGTGGATAAAACCGGAAGATATAAATCATAACTGTAATTCTTATTTTCGTGATACCCTTTCTCAGCCACATCTTGTTCTCTCTTTATTGTGAAGGGTTTCTTCTCTTCAAGAAGACGATGATTCAAACCGCTGTGGATATTATTCCGGAATTGCCGTACGCCATTTTCAGATATTCCGAATGACGAGAAGGCATCTTCATGAACTAAAGCAATCATTCCCCGATCGGCAGAAATCAATCTGCTCATATTAAGGACAATGCTTTTTAACACTTCCTTTTTATCTAAAGTAGATGATATACCATTGATCAGTTCATTCCTCCTCGTGAGCTTCTGCTCATTATCAGTGATGATTCCAAGTGTTGCTTGAAGTTCATTTTGCTGGGCTTGAAGTTCATCCTGCTGTGCAAGGAGTTCTTCATTATGCGCCATCAGTTCCTGCTCTTTTTCCTGAACGCTTGTAAACATTTTTTTGAATGCAATTGACAAAACCCCAAGCTCATCCCTACGGTTTTCCTTGACGGAAATAACAGCCTCCCGTCCAGCTGCAATTTCATTCGCCGCTATTGAAAAATCCGAAAGAGGTCTTCCTATGTTCCTGATGATCGATCTGACAATGAATAAGAAGATGAATAAAAAAATAAGGACGAATCCGACAAAGGCTCCTTGAATAATGGACTGCTCTTTCGTGAGATCATTCACATTTTTATCGAGCCTTTCCGTTAAAGTGCCAGAGTAAGATTTAATAGTACTTCGAAGATTCGTAATTTGTGCCGTAATTTCAGTACTATCCATTTTTTCAACCTCTAACTCCCCCCTTTTTTCGGAATCAAAGAAGGATGGTAGAACTCCACTAAAATAATATTCAGTAAATGTCTCAAGCTCATTGGAGATATTCTTATCCTCCTTTGTATTAGCAATCTCCTTAAACGCTTCAATATTCTCCGAAATTGAGGTTTCCTCATTTAATGCCTTATCCTTCAATGCATCATTATCGAATGCTATATATCCCTTAATATCTAAAAAGACCGTATTATATTGATCGAATATTTCATCCATCAACAATTGTTTATCCACAATGCTTTGCCTCTGTTGGATATATTCTGCATTCAAAGACTGCAAAATATAAAACAAAATCCCTGTTCCGACAATAAATAAAATGATGCAACCCGTCATTAAAGAGACTACCTGCCTAGATAGGCTTTTAGTAAAGTAAGGATTCAGTTTCATGCAAAATGACCTCTATTTTTTCTATTAATTTTAACGGACTAAATGGTTTGGCCATGAAATAATCCGCACCAGCTTCCAATATCCTTTCTTGTTCAAATTGTTGGCTTTTTGCAGATAACATCAAGATTTTCCCTTGGTTTTTGATTTCAGAGGACTGGATTTTTTCAATGATTTCCAATCCGGTATATCCAGGCATCATATAATCTAGAATGATAAGATCATACGTATTGCTTTCGAGAAGCTGTACGGCCTCCATTCCATCCGCTGCTTCGTCAACCTCATAATCTTCATCCTCTAATGTGTCAACCACGAGCATTCGTAACACTTCCTCATCCTCCGCTAATAAAATACGCTTCATCATTCATCCTCCTAATTAACCTTCACTCGAATGGTGCCTTACCTCCTGAAGTATTTAGACACCATTTTGCAAATAGAAATCCATCAATGCATAACTGAAAATCCGTTTGCAATTTAAATTAACTTCGTCAATAGACGCTCTATTCTAGCCTCAAGTTCCCTAATGCTAAATGGTTTCGTTACATAATCATCCGCACCAAGTTTCAATGCATTTGCAATATCATCCATACTTTTTCTTCCAGTTAGCATTAAAACGGTGAAAAACTCCGCATTACTGCTTTGTTTCACTTTCTGAAGCACTTCTATTCCATCCATGATAGGCATCACTCCATCCAGGATTAAAAAATGCACTACATCTTCTTTGGCTCGATTGGATTTCAAAAAAGATGGACCATCTTCATACACCGCGATATTCAAATCAAAATGTGGAATCTGAAGCGAATGCAAGGCTTTAGTTAAGATGGTGCGGATAATGATATCATCATCGATAACGGACACATTGAGCGATTTCTTGTTATTTCCCACTTCTTGCATGCTTTCAACTCTTCCACGGCCTGAGCGTTTCGCCTCATATAAAGAAGTGTCAGCTTCCTCCAAAGCCTCCTTGGGCGTAACATTTTCATGTTCAACCGTAAAAACACCCGCAGAAAATGTAACCGAAAATGTGTAACCATTCTGGATGAATTTCTTTGCAGAAAAGTCCTTGATTAATTCTGTTAACTTGTGTTTAGCTTCATCATTCGAAGTATCCGGGAAAATAATGACGAATTCTTCCCCACCATACCGGCAGATTAAATCCGAACTCCTGATATTGCTTTTGATGAATTGTGCAAACTCAACCAGTACAAGGTCGCCCACCGAGTGTCCGTATTGATCATTCACCCTTTTAAAGTGATCTAGATCAATGATGCTTATCGTAAAATGACGCCCTGACCGCTTATAATCATTAAAATATCGTGGCAGTGTATCCTCAAGGAATCTTCTATTATATACCTGTGTCAACTCATCAATAAGGACCGATTGATCAAAGATTTTCTTCCGCTGTATATGCCTTTCCATCTTTACAATAAACTCATCGATATCAATCGGCTTACCAATAAAATCATCAGCACCCATCTTGAATGCTTTTATCCGGGTATGTTTATCGTTCTGAATGCTGATCATGATTTTCGGTATGAAATATTTTTCGTTATGCAGATGAATCTCCTGAAGAATTTGAAAACCATCCTTTGCAGGTAACTGAATATCAAGAATCACGCAATCCGGCTGCATTTCAAAATATTGATTTGTCGCTTTGACGGGGTCGGCATTCGTTATAACCATCCACCCCTTATCCTCCAATAGATCTTTCAATAAAATCAGCATGGAAATATCATCGTCAATGATCTGGATAAGCGGGGCTTGTGAATCGCGGACAGGCTTAGCTTTTATTTCAACTTCATCGAAATGCTCATATTCATATGTATGTTCAATGAGCTCAAAAAGGAAATTCCTAAGTTCCGTCCGATTCCAGACCCGCTCACTGTCTTCATCAATTCCAGCCAATAAATGTTCTGTGATGGCCGTAAGTCCACATAATTGCAGCGTTCCAGCCGTCCCTTTGACTGAATGCAGAAAACGGAATATCTCTTTAGCCGGAATGGTTTGCCCTACATCCAGCTCCAGCCAATCAGAAAGTTTGTTTTTTATATTCCCAAATAAGCTATTTTTGTATTTTTCCATATTTACAAGATTCACTTCATATCACTTAACCCTTCCCACTCAAATGATCCCATGGTCATCCTATTCCTAACAATCTTAACAGTGACCTTTTAACTACACAAATCTATTTAATTAGATTTTCATTAGGTCTAAAGTATATACTTTCAGGAATATTTTACATCATAAGGGGTAGTCTATAAATAGATTATTGCCATCTTGCACAATTTATTTAGGATTTGTCATAAAGTTTACTTATTTACCTGACTAATCTTCTAAACCCACGATTTCAAACTCTGGTATTTCGGTGATATAATTTAATGATCAATTGAAAGGAAAAAGAAATCATTCATGACAAAAAAATTGTATTACACGTCCACCAAGACTTCCCAATGGGATACCAAAATTCGGGAGACCATTGAAGAAAACGGCTTTTACTATATCACTCTTGAAGAAACCGCTTATTATCCCGAAGGGGGCGGTCAGCCTGCAGATACTGGTAAAATAGAAGGAATCACCGTTCTTGACGTTATAAAAGACAATGATGGAAAGATCCATCATAAGATGGAGAGACGGCCAGATTCAGAGATCGTTCACTGTGAACTTGATTGGTCCCGCCGCTTCGATCATATGCAACAGCATAGCGGCCAGCATCTACTCTCTGCTGTCTGCAGGGAACTGTTTGACTCTAATACGGTCAGCTTTCACCTTGGAAAGGAATATTTAACGATCGATATAATGGCAGGATTTCAATGGACTGAAGTACATACTGCTGCTGCTGAAAAGCTAGTTAATCAATATATCATCGAGAATCGCGAAATACTTATCTATTACGTGACAAACGAGCAATTACAGACACTTCCTGTCGTCAAAATGCCTAAAGTGTCTGAAAATATCCGTATTGTTGAGATAGAAGGAATTGAATATAACCCTTGCGGTGGAACTCATGTAGGGCGTACCGGTGAGATTGGCTTAATAAAAATTTTCAAAACGGAGAAGCAGAAAGAACTTACCCGTCTCTACTTTAAGTGCGGCTTCAGGGCATTGAATGATTATTCCGAAAG
This sequence comes from Peribacillus frigoritolerans, assembly GCF_040250305.1. Lineage (NCBI taxonomy): Bacteria > Bacillati > Bacillota > Bacilli > Caryophanales > Bacillaceae > Peribacillus > Peribacillus frigoritolerans. Next base: position 3,090,242 of record NZ_CP158190.1, read on the forward strand.
TCTAGGAATTCTTGCTGCATTATCGAATAAATTCAATACCGGACGTACAGAGATCCTGAATAGGGTGGAGAAACTTGAAAATGACTATAAGCAGCTGCTATCGGCAAATGAAAACTTAAAACTTGAAAATGCAAATTTTCTTGCCGACTCCCTGCTTGCAGAAAATGGAGGGGGATTCATCTCTCGTATTTTCGAAGATAGCTCAATGAAAGAACTGCTTTACCTTGCAGGTACGATTGTAAAAAAAGAAAAGGTTACCGTATTATTAGCATCACGTAAGGAGCAAAAGGTCATCCTTTCACACAGTGGGGATACCCCCTTTCATTGCGGACAATATTTTAAAGCGGAACTGGGCTCGTATAACGGAAAAGGCGGAGGGAACGAACAGACTGCACAAGCAGGTTTTGCGTCACAAAATGACTTAATTGCTTTTTACGAATACACAGTTGAAAAATTAGGCCATAATCCTGGTGTATAAAACCGATCCGTAATGAGGGCATACGTGATGAACATGGAAATCATGACTTCTCGGAATTAGAAAAGAGAGGACAAATTAAGTCCTCTCTCCAGACTGTAGACAAACTCGATGAAAATCGAGCTTGTCTACAGTTTTTTTTCGCTTGTACAAATTTGGACGTTGATTTCCACTTCAGGCACTCGCTTTCCGCGGGCGGTCCGGGAGCCTCCTCGGCGCTCTTGCGCCTGTGGGGTCTCCCTTGGACTCGCTATTCCCGCAGGAGTCTCGCACCTTCCGTTGCAATCAACTATGTTTAAAAATTTAGATAGAACTCCTTTTGCCTACAGTCTTTTTTGTTTTAAAATAGATCTATAAAACTTGAGGTGATGAGGATGCTTTCGAAACATTATTCTATTCAGAGAGATCAACTTGGAATGATTACTTTAGATCAACTGGTGCCTGCGAACCATTTGGTTCGTAAAATTGAGGCTTCCATTGGGACTTCACTTTCATTTACGACTTGGCGAAAGATATGTATTCAGAGGTAGGACGCCCAAGTATTGATCCAGTTTTTAGTTAAACTGACATTCATTCAATATACCTAAGGTATTCGTTCTATGCGTAAAATGATTGAAGAAGCTGAAACAAATATGGCTTACCATTGGTTCTTAGGCTCTGGTTTCCATGATAAAGCACCTCATTTCTCAACGTTCGGGAAAAATTATGAGCGAAGCTTTAAAGATACAGACCTGTTTGAACACATATTCGTCGATTCCACTCATGTAAAGCCAATGCGAATAAGCCCAAATTTGAAAAGGAAATCGTACGCAAAGAAACTCGAGCATAACAAGGACGTCTTCAAGATGAAATAAATCAAGATCGTGAAAATCATGGAAAGAAGCCTTTTCCACCAGATAAATTTGATAAGGAAGAAACCAGAGCAATTAAAGAAAGTACTACGGATCCGAGAGTGGCTACTATGTAAAGATTGACGAATAAAACAGTTTGCCTATTCATTCTACGCGGCCGCAGACCGAAACGGTTTTGTATTGGGAAGAATGTAACACTTGGTAATACACATGACAGTCATATTTTGGAGCCACTTGTTGAGCAATTGATTGAGAAAGTTGGAAAACCAGAAGCAGTTGCCGCATATGCAGCTTATAAAACACCAGCGATTACAAGCTACCTATTTAACAAAGAAATCACACCTGCTTTACCCTATACACATCACCGTACAAAAGAAGGATTCTTTCGCAAACATGACTATGTTTATGATGAACACTTTGATTGTTATCTTTGCCCTTCGGGTGAAACTTTAAAGTACTCAACAACAAATAAAGAGGGCTATCGCGAGTACAAATCGCCAAAACATATTTGTGCAACGTGCTCATTTTTATCACGGTGTACAGAAAGCAAAGACCATCAAAAAGTAGTGACACGGCATATCTGGCAAGCATATGTGGAAGAAGCAGATCATCTGCGTCATCAACAAGATGTAAAACCTATATATGCGAAACGTAAAGAAACGATTGAGCGTGTATTCGCAGATGCAAAAGAAAAGCATGGTATGCGTTGGACTACTTTAAGGGGACTTAAAAAATTGTCGATGTAATCGATGCTTACTTTCGCTGCCATTAATTTAAAGAAGATGGCCACGTGGACATTGCAAGGTCCTAAAATGGCTTAACATAGTGGCTCGAAGAACCCAAATCTCTTAACCTTTGGTCAAAAGGGGTTCGGAATTTTTTAATTCCGAACCCCTTTGTCTAAAAACTGAAGAGAGGACAAATTAAGTCCTCTCTCTTTTTATTCTTCCATTTTCAATTTCCCTAACCCGTGTTCTTCAATATGTAGATGATATTTTTCCTCGAGCTCCATGATGCGTATAAACGCTTCCTCCTGATTATATTCATGGTTTTCAGACTCCTCGGCAAACTCTTTTCTAGCCAAATGATAGGCAAGCTTATCCCTGAACACTCCATCTTCATACTCATTTATGACTGTTTGAAGTTGATCCTCCAATTCCCGGCTCAAATCATAAATTTCATATTCCTTCACAAACTGTACTCCTTCCATGCCGAAATCTTTGGCAAAGGAATTGAGATACTGTTCCATCTCACTAAATTCTTCTTTATTATCTTCAGTATCGGAAGCAACCCAATATCCGTACTGAACCATTTTGAATAATGTTTCATACTGTTTCTTGGTAAAATTGATTTTCATTGTCGATACTCCTTTTCCTGTTTCCTTACAACAAAAAGAATAAACCGCATTGAAACAAAAGTCCAATGCGGTTTATCTCAATCCGATATTTCCGTTACAGAAAAATAAGCTGCTTTTTCCGTATCTACTACATAATGGCAATCGCCTTTAACTAGATTATAATAACGGTGCTTTTGAATATTTGAAATCATTTGAGTTGAGTCATCGCCTTCTACCTCATGCTCTAGTTCTTTGCCGCCCGGAAAATAAAAACCAACTTTCAATTTCATCTTTCTCATCCTTCCCTTCGTCTGGTTAAATCACTCTTTTATTTCATATCCTTTCTCATGCAGTTATAAACATAAATAAAATGCTTATTCACTTTTTCCATGATATTCTAGGGAAAATACGAAATTCAGAAGGTGTTTTTATGAAGATAAGGAAAGCCATGGAACAAGATGTAAATGGAATAGCAAATGTACATATAAACAGTTGGAAAACGACTTATAAAGGAATCCTCCCGGATCAATATTTGTCTTCCTTGAATCTGGAAGCCAAAAAGAAAAACTGGCTAAGAAATTTAAAGATGCTGCATAATGCCACCTTTGTAGCGGAAAACGCCAATGGGGAAATCATCGGTTTCGCGGCCGGCGGCCCTGAACAAACGAATGATCCGCTTATTCAAGGTGAAGTATATGCCATTTATTTTTTACAAGAATATCAACGACAGGGACTCGGCCGAGAAATGATAAAAGCGGTCATACATGAGCTTGTGAAAATGGAACATCAGAATTTAATAATATGGGCATTAAAGGATAATCCTTCATGCGGTTTTTACAGAGCCCTTGGCGGTCAAGTGATAGCTGAAAAAACCGTTAAAATGGCAGGCATCGAGCTTATCGAAGTCGGTTTCGGGTGGGAAGACATTCAGGATATCCTTTTGCATTTGTAAGCATTCCCGAGGAGGGTGGTTACTCTCCACCCTCCTCATCTCATGTCTCGATAAGGAAGGCCTTTTTCTCATTACCTAAAAAATAAAGCCGGTGCAATGGCCTTGTCATTGTTACGTACAGCAATTTGATATCAAGTTCATTTCCATGGCAATACGCTTCTTCGAGGGATATTGCAAATACGACATCGAATTCGAGACCTTTGGCTTGATAGGAAGGAACAATCAATGTTTTATCTTTAGGGATGTTTCCCGCTTCATCTATTAAATGAAAGCCTTGATGGAATCCACTTAGTTTCTCGTTTGCCAGTTTGCAATCTTTCATCGTTTTAGCAATAACGGCAAACGTTTTAAAACCTTCTCCTTTAAGGCTTTCGATAAGATCGATCAGTTCTTCTTCCCAACCTTCCTTTTCAATGGAAATGAATTCTGGATCCTTGCCATGTCGAACTACAGGTTCAACTTCCGGGAAATCGTACGTTAACATCTGAAGTATTTCATTAGCTTGTTTCATTATTTCAACAGTTGTTCTGTAGCTTTTTTGTAATTCAGTATAAGTCGCCCGAGGGAAAATACGACTGTGAACCTCGTCCCACGTTTGAAGTCCGCGATATGAATGGATGCCTTGTGCAAGATCTCCTACAAGTGTGAACATATCGGTATCCACTGCCGTCTTTAGTGCCTGTAACTGCATGAAGCTATAATCCTGTGCCTCATCAATGACGACATTTTTTGCTTTGTTTTCTTTATCGACACCAAAAAGCCGCTCATGAAGATATAATAATGCTCCTAAGTCCTCCATCTCATAACTTTTAGCAGAGAATAATTTATGATTATACTCACATAAAACACTGGCATCCTCAACAGTAAGTTTACCGTTGCTGTACGAGGCGAGACGCTCAGGATCTTGGTATAATTCCTGATAGTAATCCAGGAGATCTTTTCTTTTGAATTGCTTAAAATACCCTTTTACCGAAGTACGGATAGCCTTTTGGACCTGCCCCATCCTTTCCTCTTTCTTATCGAGGCATTTTGTAACAAAGTCCTTGCGAATGACTGGATCGATATTCTTATAAAGAGCTTTCTCAATTTTGGCATCATAAAAATCAACAACACGTTCAAGAATTGTTTTCTTTTTCAATTTGACTTCATTTTGTAGTATGGCCTTCAGTTTGTCCAGCCTGCTGTATAACGGTAAATACCAATAATCCTCTTCCAATAATCTAATGAACTTCTTAGCGGAATAGAGGCGATATTTATCACAATAAAAATCAGCATCTGGATGAAAACCACTGAAAATATCCTTTACATATTCGTCCAATATATATTTAAAGGCAGGGGAACCCTTCAGACCTGATATCCAGACGGCTGAATTAATTTCTTCATCATCCTTTTCCAGCAATCGAGTTAATTTATCATCCGCGATAAGCTTCACTTGCTTTCCTATCGCTGCCTGAACATATTCGGAAAATGTGAATTGTTTTACCTTTTCGACACCCAATTCAGGTAAAGCTTCAGATATGTAATCAATGAAAACCCGGCTCGGAGCAAGAATCATTAATTGACGCGGATCGAACAAGTCTTTAAAGTGATAAATGAAATAAGAGATCCTATGTAAAGCAATTGTGGTTTTACCACTGCCCGCTGCGCCCTGAACAATGATAGGTTTATTCAAATCTGCCCGAATGATTTTATTTTGTTCTTCCTGGATCGTGGTAATGATATCTGTCAATCGATTGCTGGAACTTTTGGAAAGCGATTCCTGCAACAATTCATCCGTTGTTGTCAAATCAATGTCCCTTATCTCCTCCAGGACACCTTCTTCTATCATTAGCTGTCTTTTTAAAGTGATATTCCCGCTGAATGTCTCCCCTTCCGCTTCATATTCTATTTCACCAATCCGTCCCTCATAATACAGGTTTGCAATCGGTGAACGCCAATCGACGATGATCTGTTCCTGGCTTTCCCTCTGATAAAGCGATGTTTTTCCGAAATAAAGGACTTCGCCTCTATCACCGTCATTCCTTTCAAAATCCACTCTTGCAAAGTAAGGTTTTTTACTTGCTTTGCGTAAACTTTCTAGTTCGGTTTTGGACATCTCAAAAAAGTTGGCCGTCGTCAGCAGCTGTGAATATAAGGCTGATTCAGACCAATCGGCATCGCCAAAAGCTTCTTGCATATTCCTCTGAAATTGATCTTTGCTTGTTTCTGATGTTTTGATGACTACATCGATATAACGTTTCGTAAAATCCAGCCGCTGTCGTTCCTGTTCAAAATCAGGGTGATTACCCAATAAAATCACTTCCCCTTCCTTGTGTATTTATCAAACTTATTAAAATGCCGATGCTAAGACGAAATGGACATTTATACTACCAGAAAAGCCAATGGTTGACAAATCTGGAGACATAGAATTATATAGTTGAAATTTACAATCCCTGATATTTCATATAATTCGAAGAATACACTATATATTCCAGATTGATTTTAGCTATAATATGTTGACTTTTGAACTGCTATTGTCATCAATTCTTAACATAAATAACGCTAATTTAATGTTTTATTGGAAACTCTCATTATATACTTAAATTACAATTACATAACTTTTTTAAGAAAGTGGGTTCTGTCATGGAAATAAATGAAAGACAACCAATGCTATCCCCTAAATTAATCCATGAACTTGAAAATTTATCATCCAAAACAAATATGCCTATTTCTGAATTACTGGAAATATCTGTTGTGTCACTACTGGAAAAAGTGAATAATACAAAAGAACTCAATGTTGGACTTAATAATAAAGAAATGATTTTAAGAAATAAAATCATCATTAATCAAAATAAAGAGGTTTTGAATAACAAAAGCACTTGACCCTTAAGGTTAAGTGCTTTTCGCTTCCTAATTGCCAGTGTATTAATGGAATAGATAATTCTATCGTGGTTTCCAATGTAATATTTATACCTTAAATTGTAATTTACCCGCAAAAAAAATCGTATCGGATTTTAAATTGTAGATTTGCATAAAAAAAAGCAGCTATTAAACTGCTGATCCATTATTCATGGTTTATTTGATGTCACGTATGTACCTGCTATGAAATCATGTATCGCTCTATGGTCTTTCCTTATACCAACCATGAATGCACTAACAATAAACCCTATCCCTAATGTAATGGCATAAACCAAAGCAGCAATAGCATTGTGCCTATCACTGTATAGCCATACCATAGTATCGGGACAATCACCATGTAGAGAAAGTTAAAAAACGTTGAAAAATTTTCATTTTCCCAATCACCGGTAATCACCCCAAATATTATCGCTAATGGTGCTGATACAATTATGCCACCCAATACTCCTGCGAAAAGACGTTTCCAAAAACCTAATGAATCACTCATATATGATCCTACCGTTGTGTTAGTTACAGTTACCTATATTACCAATAATAAGGATGGTGCGTAATGAGTCTTTGTACCCGTAATTTTATTCTGCAAAAAAATAGTACTTACATTATAGGTGACAATTTATAAACAAAATTAAATCTCTGTGTAATTTTTGCTTATAAACGTTTGTTTTTGCTAATCTGCCTTTAATTTTCATTAGAAAGTAAGATACAATTTAAATGATGCACAGTTTAAAACATACAAGATCGTAAACTGCTGTTTGTATGAATCAGCGTAAAACTAATGAAACAAAGTGTTGAACACGTTGAAACAAAGTATTTTGCTGATTAAAATACTCTTTTAATAGTCAAAGTTTTGTTTAACTTGCTTAATCTTTTCTTGGTCACCATTTTCCATGTCAGGGATACAAATAAGGCTGCGAATCCACCTTCTTTTAATAACATGCTTAATATATCTGTTTCCAAACTTTCCTCCCCCTTTCATTGCATAATAAAAAGCCGCCCTTGGGACGACTTGATTTTTATTGGTGCTTATTAGCATTGTCTAAGTAATCGGTAAAGACTCCGTCAACACCGTAAGAAACCACTTCTTCAATTTGTTTTTTCTCATTTTTTTTATCGAAAAAAGTATGCACCACTAAATTAGCTTCATGCATCCTTCCTACAAACGCCTCATCAACCAGTTTGCCATTTAAACCAATTCCTATAGCGTATTGGTTAATTTCATTTAACTTTAGATAAGGCACTTCTGCATCTTTACAAAGCAGAACAAGAGGAATATCCTTATCCAATTTATGAACTAATTTCAAACTCTCTGATGAAAAGGACTGTATTACTACCTTATCCAAGAGTTGTCGTTCTGAAAGTATTTTAAGTAATTTCTTCTCCATAACGGTTTGATTATCGACTGTTCTGGTTTCAATATAATAGTTTGCATCAGTTTTAAATCTATCAAATATTTCTTCTAAGGTAACAACTTTTTCTCCTTTATAATCCTCATTAAACCAACTACCAGCATCCAATTTCTTTAGTTCATCTAAAGTGTATCCTGATACTTTGCCTATACCGTTAGTTGTGCGATCTACAGCTTCGTCATGCATGGCAATTAACTGATCGTCCTTTGTTATCCTTAAATCAATTTCAATAAAGTCGGCTCCAGAGTTAATTGCTTTCTCATATGACGGCATAGTATGTTCTGGTGCTTCAGAAGAATCTCCTCGGTGGGCAATGATTAACAACTCATTAGTTTCTGATACTTGAGTGGTACATCCAGTTAATAAAAGTGTGATTAAAATTAATGATTTTTTCATAGGTTCAGATAATTATAGTATAAATTCAGTTTTTTCATCTTGAACTTTAAGGTCGATACCTTTAGCGCCAGAGTCGTTAAGTAATTTTTGTTGGAAATCTTTTAATTTTTGGTATTCTTCTTTATCTTCAGTAATGTTTTTGTAAATAAGACCATAGTTAGTAGCGAAGTCTTTTCGTGAAACATTAGCTTTCGCCCCATCAGACAGATTATTATAGTATTTATTCATTAATTCTTCATTGAACGAATAATCCTTAAAGAAAAGCGCTTTTTCTAGCTCTATAAATAATGTCGCACCTTTACTCATATCTAATAAATCTTCGTTTCCTTCATTTCGTTCAACGAATGATTTATGAGATTCATCAATTGTCTCTTGAGATACCCCTGAGTATTTCATAAGTTCATTCCTAAGAATATACCTTTTTGCTACAGACTCTTTATCGAATTTTTTGGATTCGCCAAGACTCGACATATATTCATCAGCAAATTCTTTCAATTGTTTTCCGTTAACATCTTTACCTTCATAATTGAATACCACTTCACTATCTTTTAATTGACTCACTTGGTCCTTCTTATCCACTTTAGCAGGCGCACTTTGAGCAGTTGGTTGTTTAGTAGAACCAGCTTCCTCCCCTAATCCACATGCAGCCAAAACTAATATAGACAACGATAATGCAAAGCCTAATACGATTTTTTTCATGATGAAATTCCTCCTGATTTTAAAAAGACTTTAATATTTTAACATAAAAAAAAGGTAAAAATACCTACTTTTCCATAATAAACAAGAAGGTACAATTAACTTTAGAAAATTCATACTCGTATACGTTTTAATGTTCTTTACCAATTAGTGGATTAAATAATAAAAAGCCGCCCTGACAATTATATAAGGTTATTCTACTCACTCCGACTGTCTCAGCTATCTCTTTTTTCTCAATGTTACCAGTAGCTACCAACTCAGAAGCAGTCTGTTGTGCTTTACCTAAATTACTTACACTATCCTTATCCACCTCACTTCATCCCCCCTTTACACGTTAATCTACAATGGATAATTCATGTCCCACTTTTCCCATCACAACAATAAAAAAAAGACATCATAATAATTAATGTCTCTCGGAAATAATCCTATTCCATCCCATTAAGCGCATAAATTCTTCAACATACATATTATCAAAGTCGCTTAATTTCATATCATATTTGTCCATTAGATATTGTCTTGCTTCCTTAACAGATGGAAAATCCATTCTATAAACATTCCTAATTCATTAATAATGTAATTACATAAGCATTAATACTGGCTAATAACATAGACAATTCACGGTTTTTAACTTGATGGGCTTTACATCATTTAGCTAACAAATCAAAAGAAAAATTTACCAGCTTTTTCTTTTACTTACTTATGATACTATAAATTCCTAGGCGGATTTTAATGAGGTAAAGCAAATCCTTAAACACGTTTTATGATTTGATCAGGTAGCCGAGTTGTTTATTTTAATTAGCCTAAATTTAAAATAAGAGGCGCAAAAATGCATTTTCCAACTATTATATATGATGAATCTATCCATGCAATTAAAGACCAAAATAATAGTGAGTGTGGGTTGAAATACAAGGGCTTTTTTGTATTAACTAAGTACGATTTAAAAAAGATAAAATTTAGGCCACTTCAAGATATAACCTGTTCAAAATGTAAAACCATCATACATACGTGATGGTTTTTTATTAACTTCCTTCTCCAAAATTAAAAAGCATCCAAAGGATTGGATGCCTCATAAATTCATTACATGTCTATACGTGGAATAATATACTTCTGCAAAGTAGCTTTTCCTTTATAATCAACCAATGTATACACGTTAACATTTTCATCATTCAATGATATAAAGGTTTTTTCAATATTTAGTTCAGAAGGTAATGCAATACTACTCACTATTGAAGCTTGTTTTTTATTTAATATAGTATAACCTACTAAGTATTCACCATTTTCGAAAGAAATTGTATAAATTCCATTTTCAACATTAGTAAAGGCTTCAACTGAACCCTCAGCCAAATTATAACTCTTCTTAGTCTTAGTACCATCTTCATTCCAAATCAGATCCTTAGCTTTGAAATCGTAAGCCTCTGCTTCACTTGATCTTCCAAAGAATAAAACATCATTATGTAAAGTTGTTATAATAGGTATCCCAGAGTACTCTCCAAGATCTACAGCGTAATTGTCAATTGAATATAAAAGTTTTCCGTCTTTATCCATTACTCTTGATTTTGTTTCTTCATCTATAGAGATTGACTCAATAATATAAGTTTGTTCAAGCCCATCTATAAAATCATAACCTATACTTTTAGAAGTTTCATAGCTTTCATTGTTCGTCTCATCAAAAATTTTCTTATAGTGAGCTACACCGTCTTGAGAAAATGAGATCCGGTGAATTTGATTTATCGGGTCAACGTTTGAATTACTTTCAAATGTTGTATTAGTTTGGACAAAAAAGTTTGACCCACCCAGATGGGTATTTGAAAATCAATATTTAGCATTCAAATCCTTTGTGTTATATATCTCATTAGTTAAATCTGTTGTTTTCCCCTTAACTACCCATTTGCCATCTTTAATAACTGATACTTTGAACATGAACGATAAAGCACTTGAGTCCCTTACGTTATTGTCAAAAACCGGTTCAATAACATAGGTATATCCATCTTGTTCAGTAACGATTGTATTTAAATGGTCTGTTGGAAGACCACTCAGAGATTCGTTCCCAAGTTGATCAATCTTTTCTTTAACCTCAAATTGTTTAACCTCTTCTTCCAAAGGTTCCCCTGATTTATTTACTTGTTCAACAGAACCTTGCTCTTTACTTTCCTCTTTCTTTTCTTGACCACATCCACCTACAAGTAGAATGATAAAAATAACTAATGATGCCACTATTGAGTTTTTCATTGCTGCACTTCTTCTAAGTTATAAATTATTTAATACTACAATAGTTTTCTAATGCAGGAGCTTTTTACCACTTATTCATTAATTTCATCGAAAAATATTTATTTTTAGACAAAATATAAAAAGCCCTCAAAAAATGAGGGCTTCCTTTAAACTGGATATAGTTGAACCTCATTTTTAATAATGGTATCAACAATATATCCTCCTTCATAAGTCACAAGAGGTTTGCCATTGTTAATAAACTTAACTTCACTAATTGCTACTCCGCCATTTTTAATTCCTCTAGATACAGAAATGAGTTAATTTGTAATTTCAATAATAATTACCTTATTGAAAAGTGTAAAATGACCTATATCCTCATACACTCTTCCATCGATAATAATCTCATGAAATTTTTCCATCATTGCAGAATGCTCCCCTTTCGATTATCAATTCGATAATGTCAGAAGGATATCCTGCCAATAAAAATCACCCAATGAATGGATGCTTTCGTTTTATACATACTCTTTTACTGATTTAAGAAACCACTCTTGCCGGTATTCCTACAACTGTTACATCACTTGGGACATCTTTGTTTACTACAGCATTGGCACCAATCTTAACATTATCGCCAATTGTTATTCCACCAAATAATTTAGCTCCAGGTCCTATATAAACATTATTTCCAATTACAGGACATTTCCCTTTTTTAATTCCTATATTTACAGCAGAATGAATTTTACAATTCTTCCCTACCTTTGTTGATTTATGAACTACTATACTTCCCCAATGAGCCATACATAATCCTGGGCCAAAAACATTTCTTCCGATTGAAAACCCAAGCCTTATTCCTTGATTTATTAGAGTACCTTCAAGGAACTTTAAATAGATTCTACTAAAGGGACTCTTTTTACAATTCTTATAATATTCAACTTTCCTTAGAGTTCTTTGGTAATGAACAATAGGAAAACGATATCGTAAATACCAATTCCACTTTGCTATCTTATGTGCCTTTAAATCTTCATTTAAATAAAATCTATAATCCTTTTTCGACTTAATCATTTACCTTCTCCTTGTTGTGAAAACTCTAGATGAAATTTAAGATAATCTTAATAATTATTATGATTATATATCCTTAAACACATCATATAAAATTATCACAAATAGGAATAACTTACTATATAAATTTTGGTTATTTCATGCACAACTAAAATCCCTTCATAGACTTTATCTCTTCTGTTCAATTCAGGAACTTCATAATGTCCACCTTAATATTGTTCTCTTTAGCATGTTAATATTTAGTATCGAAAGGAAAACTTTAGAAATGTCACTGTGTTCACCTGTTTTTACTAATCCTCCTTTAACTTTTTGCAAAAATGAGATACAATTTAAATGATGCACAGTTTAAAACATACAAAATCGTAAACTGCTGTTTGTATGAATCAGCGTAAAACTAATGAAACAAAGTGTTGGACACGTTGAAACAAAAGTATTTTGGAGGAATGTAAATAAATGATTACAGTAAATAATGTTGGTTTACGTTATGGCGATCGTAAACTGTTTGAAGATGTTAATATAAAATTCACTCCTGGTAACTGCTATGGCCTGATTGGTGCGAATGGTGCGGGTAAATCCACTTTCTTAAAAATCCTTTCCGGTGAAATTGAAGCGCAATCCGGTGATGTCCATATGGGTCCTGGCGAACGCCTTGCCGTTCTAAAGCAAGATCACTTCGCTTATGAAGAGGAAGAAGTCCTTAAAGTAGTCATTATGGGACATGAAAGATTATATGAAGTCATGCAAGAAAAAGATGCCATCTATATGAAGGAAAACTTCACCGACGAAGACGGAATGAAAGCGGCCGAACTTGAAGGTGAATTTGCCGAATTAAACGGCTGGGAAGCTGAACCTGAAGCTTCAATCCTCTTAAAAGGCCTTGGCATCGCGGAAGACCTGCATACAAAGAAAATGGCTGAATTGAACGGTGGCGACAAAGTTAAAGTATTGCTTGCCCAGGCATTATTCGGTAAACCGGATGTTCTTTTACTGGATGAGCCTACCAACCACTTGGACTTAAAAGCGATCAAATGGCTGGAAGAATTCCTAATCAACTTTGAAAACACCGTTATCGTAGTTTCCCATGACCGTTACTTCCTTAACAAAGTTTGTACACATATTGCGGATCTTGATTTCGGTAAAATCAAAGTTTATATCGGTAACTATGACTTCTGGTATGAATCAAGCCAGCTTGCCCTTAAACTGACTCAAGATGCCAATAAGAAAAAAGAAGAAAAAATCAAAGAGCTTCAAAATTTCATCGCGCGTTTCAGTGCCAATGCATCCAAATCGAGCCAGGCTACATCCCGTAAGAAATTATTGGACAAAATCAGCTTGGATGACATCGAGCCTTCTTCACGCCGCTATCCATACGTCGGCTTTACTCCTGAACGTGAAATCGGGAACGACCTGCTTCGTGTAGACGGAATCTCGAAAACGATCGATGGCGTAAAAATATTGGATAACGTCAGCTTCACGATGAATAAAGGCGACAAAATTGCATTTGTCGGTAAAGATGAGATTGCTAAAACAACAATGTTCAAAATCTTGGCAGGTGAAATTGAACCTGATAGCGGCTCATTCAAATGGGGAGTTACCACCTCTCAGGCATACTTCCCTAAGGATAATGCTGAATTCTTTGAAGGTGTCGATTTAAATCTTGTCGATTGGCTCCGTCAATATTCACCAAATGACCAGAGCGAAAGCTTCCTGCGCGGTTTCTTGGGCAGAATGTTATTCTCTGGCGATGAAGTCACGAAAAAGGCAAGTGTACTTTCAGGGGGCGAAAAGGTCCGCTGTATGCTTTCCAAAATGATGTTAAGCGGTTCGAACGTCCTGATGCTTGATGAACCTACTAACCATCTGGACTTAGAGTCGATTACGGCATTGAACAACGGTTTGATCAGCTTTAAAGGATCTATGATCTTCTCTTCACATGATCATCAGTTCATCCAAACTATAGCGAACCGTATCATTGAACTTACTCCAAAAGGTACAGTCGATAAGCAAATGAGTTATGATGAGTACCTTGAAAATGGCGAATTGCAAAAACAAGTTGCTGAAATGTACAAATAATAATTTTATGAAAGCACATCCTTATTGGATGTGCTTTTTTCGTTCATGATTCTTGCTGCCTGCATTTATTTCATACCTTGAATGCATTGAAGGTATAAAAAACACGCTGCAATAAATATAATAATATTCCCTGAAAGATGAGCACTGAATAATTTCATCGATAAAAAGGTATATTGGTAAGGAAGGAGTGAGTTAGAATTGGATAGTCATACTGTGAAAAATATTTTTGATGATACAGGGAACCTTTTTTTATATGATAAATTCAGTTATCATTTTTATATATCCGGATTGTTCGATGTAGTGGAACAAGAAAAAGTAATCTCGGATTTTTTAAATTCTTATAGCTTCGATGATAAAAACCCTCTCTTTTTTGACGACTTTTCCTTTTACTTTAATTGCTTTCATTATTCCCACCAAAAACAAAGGATGATGAATTACTTGAAAACCGAGTATGACGAACATATTTGTTAAGTATAAAAGGCCAGATAAACTGATCATGCCTTTTATAAGCGAAAACTATTTAAAAAAAGGTAAGAGCATATTAGTGCTCTTACCTTTCTTCATTTTATTTTACTCTTCCTTGCCTGCTGCCATATTCATGATCGCCTCGGCATGCTTCCGTTTTATGGTGGAAAATGGTAAATTCTGCTTTCCTGAGAAATTCTCAAGCAAGTCTTTGATCAATTCCCGAAGATGCCTATAATGACTTCGGCAATGTTGCCATTAAACCCGTTGCATATCCAGTCACTTTATTAGCACCCCTATTCACACCGGTTCCACCTGTATCCACTACAGTAATCTTGTCGATATTACTGAGTGGGCTTGACACTTGTTTTGCATACTCCGGCAGCATTTTCAAAATCATGTCCATTACATCCGCTTGTCCAAACTGTTCAAAAGCTTCAGCGATCTTCTGCTAGGCTTCTGCCTCTGCTACCGCTTTTAACCGGATAATTTCCGCTTCTTCGTACCTTGTGACCTTTGTGCGTCCGCTTTAGCAAGATTCTAAGGCCGGCTCTCTATGTCCCTCATCAAACATAATGAAATTAATCTGATTCATTAATATTTCAAAGTGCTCAGGATTTTTCTTTTTTATAACAAGTTTTTGAATTGTAATTATCAAGACTTTGTTATTTTGATTATTTAATACATTATCTAAATAATCCGAATGTATCTCCATATTTTCCTTAGGTAGTTCTCCATTATATATCAAATTCCCTGCAGAAATCCCTCACAACAGGCAAAAACAAATCTGTCAAATTTAAATATACGGTAGAACAGAGACCTGTCCCAGTATCCCTCTCAGTCGCTCGATAACCAGTCTCCCTTTGCGACCAGTTGCACCTTCCCGCCAATCTGGATATCATATGTTCCATTTTTTAATTTGGCGGCCATATTCACATTTGAGGGACGTCCCATCTCGTAGCCCTGCTTGACACGAACATCGATCTTCTCCTTATCGAAGAACCGATATTTCAGAAGGTAGCCCGCCAAATTGCCATTTGCGCTACCTGTCGCAGGATCCTCATAAAAGCCTGTGTCGCTCATGAATACCCGCACACGAAGGCAGTTTGGGTCCCTGCTTTCCTCCTCAGAAAAAACAAGCAGGTTACATTTATAATAAGTTTCCAGAAAGCGTTTGAACTGTACAGGGTCGATGCTGCATCGTTGTACCCCGTCAACCGATTTCAGTGGGACAATGATGCAGGGCAGTCCTGTGGAGACCAGCTGGATTGGAAAATCTGTCCGTATGTCCTCCACTTGGATATTAAGCACCCTTGCGACAAATTCGAGATGGTCTATCTTCATGTCGAAGGAAGGTTCGTTTTGGCTCATGGTGAGAGTGTCGCCGTTGAAAACAACTGGAATCTGTCCGACAGGCAGGTTCAAGACGACTTTGGAAGCCTTTCCGTTTTCCATAATCCGATTGATGATATACGCAGTGCCCAAGGTAGGGTGTCCCGCGAAGGGCACCTCCTCATCTGGGGTGAAGATTCGAACATCATACCCGCCATTTTCCTGTTTATTGGACATGATGAAGCTCGTTTCCGAAAAATGAATTTCTTTGGCAATCTGCTGCATCTCCTTCCTTGTGAGATTACTCTCTGGCACTAGAACAGCAAGCTGATTTCCCTGATATTTTTCTTCAGCAAAGACATCTACGATATAAAAATCCATATCAATTCCTCCTTTTTGCTCCATTATAGGTGAAGGGGAATAGAACAGATGAAAATCATTAGACCAGATCAAGGAGAAATATGCTAAAATCAAAGGGGTTGGGAGGGAAAGAAATGAATGGAGATTACTTATTTAAACAAGTATACGATTATGTATTACACCGAATCGAACTTAATGAATGGAATGAGAATGAAAAGCTCCCTTCAATTAGAAATTTAGCTGCTAAGATGAAGGTTCATCGCTTAACCGTATTAAAGGCCTATCAGCTTCTTAAACAGGAAAATAGAGTCTATGTCAAAGATAAATCCGGCTATTATGTCCAATCCCGTGAAATTAATAAATTAGAAAACATGGAAAATCCGATCGTTTCTGCATATGTACAAAAAAATCATTTATCGGAAATCCATGAGACACCTGTTTCCTACCAATTTTCACAGGCATTAATTGACCCTAATCTTTTGCCAAATCGCTTCATATCGGACTATGTAAAAAAAGTTTTTGATCTCTATCCAAAGGTTCTCTCCACCTACTCCACCTTACAAGGCGATCATGAACTGCGTCAATCACTTTCTGACTATTTTAATCAGCAATATAAAACGATTACACATCCAGATCAGCTATTAATTACGACCGGTTCGCAGCAAGCCATTCATCTGATTGCCCAGGCCTATGTAAAATCAAGAGACACTATCCTTTTGGAGAGACCAACCTATAGTTCTGCCATTGATATTTTTCGAGCACAAGGAGCCAATATTGTAACCGTCGATATTCATCCGTACGGATATGATTTAGAGCAGATTGGATTCATCATGAAAAAACACAAACCTCGTCTGTTTTATTTAAATTCAACCTTCCATAATCCAACAGGATACACGGTCCCATCGGCTCAAAGAAAACAATTAGTCCAGTTAGCCGAGGACCACCGTTGTCTGTTAGTAGAAGACGATGTTTACAACGACATCTTTTTTGATCAGAAGCCTCCGCCGCCCATGTATACCTATGATACCTCCGGCATGGTGATATATATCAAAAGCTTTTGCAAATATGTATCACCGGGGTTGCGAATAGCCGTCATGATGAACTGTCAGTCTTCCGTGGTGAAATCATTGCTAGCAGTAAAATCATTGGCCGATAATGGATCACCGCTTTTAAATCAAAAGATTTTCCTGCATTACTTATCATCTCCAAGGCTGCAGCAACATGTTGAGAAACTGCGAATTGCGCTCCAAATACGAAAGGAAATCATGGAGGAAGAACTGTCCGTAACCGATTGGCGATGGACCAGCCCAAATGGTGGCTTGAATTTATGGGTACAGCTCCCAGGCTGCCTGTCAACAGAAGACTTATTGGTCAATAGTCTGGAGCAATCAATTTCATTTGTTCCCGGCCAAATATGTGACCCTTTAAAGGAGCCTTCCTCATGGCTCCGGTTAAGCTATTCCTATGCCAGTGAAGAACAAATCTCTGAAGGACTTAGGAAGTTTATTAATTTAGTACGCTCAACTCAATAAGGGGTAGCGTCAGGAAAATATTGTTTTACATTGTTAAGGAAACTTCAATACTAAAAAGCCCAATTTCTCTGTATTAAATTAGATAAATTGGGTTCTTATTTATTACTACATTAAAGCGCCCAATTGTGGAAGATAATGATTATGATTGATGTCTTTAACTTGTTGAACTTACGCTACTCGTTAATAGTATCAATATTCCATGATTTAGAGATTAATTGTAATTATCTTGGAGTTTTTGCACCAGAACCCTTTTTTATATGCCGCCAATCAATTTCAATATTTCCTCTTATTCTTTGAATAAGATTTAAAACTAATTTCTGTTCCTCAATATTAATACTCTGAAGAGCTGTTGCATTAAAGTGTTTCTCTTTTTTTCTATCAGTTTATATATTTCTTTTCCTTTTACTGTAGGGAATAGTTTTTTTATTTTTCTGTTCTCCTTATCACCCACTCTTTTTATAAATCCATTTATTTCTAACTTTTTTAGCGCGAACTGCTGTAGTTCTGTCTACTTTAATCACTTCAGCTATCTTTTCTTGAATCATTCCCGGGTGTTCACAGATTTGAATGAGATACAAGTACTGTCCCCTAGAAAGGTTAAGATCTTTATATACTATATTGTTGAGTGTATCTAAGCATCTTGCAATAACTTTAATCTCTTCAATAATTCTATCCATAATTCTTCTCCACTTATTTTTTCAAGATATGTTTATAAGGAGCGTTATCTAGAATTGCTTCTCTCTTTATCCAAGTAATGCTGAAAATCTATGAGCGTTAAGATTGTCGTAAAATATTGAATTGTTATTATTCAAATTAACTTTGTGCACAAGGAGGCGATTGCTTCACTGGGGATTCTTTACACATAAAGGCGATCAGGCGAAGTTTCAAGCGGTCATTTTTCAATTTGTTGCATCTGCGAAGACTATAGAATTTTCATGAGAACTAAACCCTAGTATCTTGCTTTAGTTAACAATTGACCAAACTGCTGATGAAAAAAAGCGTGCTTTAATGTAAATGTTGCTTTTAAATATCATGCAGAAGAAATCACTGTAAAAGGTATACGCTAATCCTGTTCTTTATCAAATACTCTTTATTTATCCGCTAACATCCTTCCCAATTGAAGAGTGTGATACCACCAGAAAACGCTGATTAACAATGTTCAGGATACTTCTGGGTTAAAATCCCAATCTCTCAGTATATAAATCAGAAATTGGGATTTAATTATTTATAAGCTACTCCCTCTTGTTGAATAAGGGTTATAACCTAGAAAGTAGTTATCTACTCTTGATATTATGTAGAAACGCGATTCATAAATTTACTGGTTTCATAGTTGGATTCACACTTATCTTAAGTATGGTCCGCGTTGAAAACATTTGATACATCGTACTATGAATTCCATAACATTTGCAGACAGAGTATGCTATTTGACTAATCAAAGATTGTAATTTCCCTATTATTAATATCTAATACTTCAATCTTCACAATACCACCAAGTTTATGTGACACTAAATCAGACAATTCTTTTAGCGCCATATGAAATTCATTACTTCTTGTTTCATCTAATAATTCAATGCAGAGGAATGCATTTTTTGTATTTTCTGTTAGCATCGTCCTCAGAGTTTCACGCCAATTCCAGCATCTGCATATTGCTCCGTCATCATCTTTATAAACAATTTCACCTTCATATGGTGAAGCATTTTCATCTTCTCCCAATGGGATAAACGGTTCGTTTCCATTTGCCTGCGTTAGCCGAATATCGCCTACGAAAGTGTCGATATCTTCTCCGCCGCATGGAAGCCCATAACGCAATGAAATTGAATTATAGATGTCAACAAGCGGGTTTATTGTTCCGATATGATTGCCATTTTTCACTCTTTTTAATAAAGCTTCAATGGAACACCTTGCCCCTTTCTTTGTCTTGAATTTCTGAAAAGCTTCTCGCCAAACGAATATGACTGGATTACTACTCAATTCCTCCAGACTGAGAAATTTATGTGCTTCTTTCTCTGCCTCCTGCAGCAGCTTCTCGCAGAATTCAACGTCCTTTATTGAATTGTCAATCCCCTGGCAAATAAGGGTGCCTATTTTTGCATGAGGGAATAACGACCAAAAATCATCTTCAATGATAAATCTAGGCATAAATTCTCTCTCCATTTCATTTTACTTATTGTCTTAGTGGAATCGCTATTTGTTGTGTAACAACTCGATAAATTTCATCAAACACTCTTATGTTTTGGAGGGACTCGCAAAGGCGGAGAATACCCCTAGAACAATATATAAATAACCAGTTATCCGATTCTGCAACTTAGAATTTACTTCACTACCCAGAATCCGCTTTCTAATACTTGCTGCAAGAACTGCATACAGACCATCACTAATAAAAGCTAGGATAATAAAAATAATTCCTAAAAGTAAAAATTGTATTGTGACTGATCCGGCCGAAGGTGATATGAATTGCGGAAAGAAGGCTAAAAAAAAGAGTGCTGTCTTAGGATTCATTACTTCTACGAGCGCAGATTCGTAAAATATCTTTAATAACTTTTTGCGAGGGGCTTTTGGAATTTCTGAAGCCGTTCGATCAGATGTAGAAAATAAAGTCCTACAACCCAGATAGATAAGATAAGCAGCACCTAAGTATTTAACGATATTAAAGGCCGTTGCTGATGTCATAAGGATTGCTGAAACTCCAATTGCTCCAGCTAAAACGTGAACAGAACCACCAAGAGATACACCAAGAACTGATACTATGCCCGCTTTCTTCCCTTGATCAATACTTCTTGCCATAATATACAACACAGCCGGTCCAGGTATTATTAACAATGTAGCAGCAGTAATTACAAATAGCCAAATATTTGAAAACTCCATAAAAAGCAACTCCTTGTTGTATTTTTGCATATGTTTTATTGGGCTCCTCCTCGATGGTGAAAGCAAGGTTACACTTTTTTAAGGTTCGCTTTCATCAAGGAGGCGATTTGTTGCTCATTTAGAAAAGGAATCTGTTCCAACAGTTTTATTATGAGCTCTTGTCTGTGTAAGGAATGGTTTTGACTTACCTTTGCTTTCCCTTAAAAGTGATAAACACCATTTTTGCTTTTAGGGGTGCCACTCAAAAATCATTTAATTAACCCATTCCTTTGCTCACGCATCCATTGAGCAACCTGAATTTCCCCTTGTTCATTTGATTTCTCAAGCTCTGTAACAATCGCTTTGTAATCAGTGTCATTACGATTTTGACTCATTTTGGCTGCAGCTTGAATAGATGTGATTTCAATTTCAAAGCCCACTATTCCTTTCATTTCTCTCTTAAGCAACTCTGGATCAAACGTTTCCCAGGTCCGACCATTTTCTCGGTGAGACTCATAGTGATTAAGCATGGTATCCAAGGAGGAAATCAGCTCGTCTTCAGTGATTAAACGTGCTGATCCATACGCATGTACAGCTAGATAGTCCCAAGTAGGAACCTCTTCGCACTGATACCAACTTGATGAAATGTAAGCGTGCTGCCCTTGAAAAATCAGTAACACATCACTATTATTGTCTAAGTTTTTTTTCTGCTTGTTTCCGTATGCAATGTGCCCAGTCGCATAGATTTTCCCTTCATCTTCCCGTATTTCCAATGGAATATGCGTAGCCAAGGGACGATGTTCATTAACAGTAATCAATAAGGCAAACGGGTTTGACTTCATAATTTGAACTGCCTCTTCATTTTTCATACGATATTGCTTAGGAATGTACACAATAATCATCCTTTCAAATTTGTATTAGAGTTTTTAAAAATATAAGCATTAAAAATAAATATCCGATAAAAAAATATTATTATACAAGTTGACATGAAAAAAGGTACAATAATAAATAAATATACATGTCAGAGGGAATGCAAATGAATAATACCATTTTTACTTTCAATGATAACTCCCCAAAATACAAACAAATCTACGAGAAATTTAAATCATATATTGAACAAGGAGACATATTGGCGAATGAGCAATTACCTTCCATTCGTCAACTTGCAGATTCCTTACATGTAAGCCGTAATACAACTTTACTGGCATATGAACAACTTGTTGCTGAAGGGTATATTCGTGGAGAAGGCAGAAAAGGTTATTTTGCAAATGAGTTAGAACCGCTAATATTTCAGGAGCCATTAATCTCTTATAATAAAAAGCAGACTGAGTCCAAGAAACTTCCGGTAGTTAATTTCAGGGCAGATGCCGTTGATCAAAAACATTTCCCGCTGAAAATTTGGAGGAGAATTGCTAATCAAGTATTAACTTTACAGGATAGCTTTCGATACGGGGAACCATTTGGGGAAGAATGCCTGCGCGAACAAATCTCCACATATTTATTCCAATCACGCGGAGTGAAAACAAATGCAAATGCAATTATTATCGGAAGCAGTACCCAACAAATGCTTGTATACCTTGGACATATAATGAAGGATGAATTCCAAAGCATTATAGTTGAAGACCCTGGTTACGACGGTGCTAGGGAAGCTTTTCAATTCCATCGTTTTATGTTTGAAACTTTGCCGGTTTATGAAACAGGTGCTGAACTTTCACAATTAGAACAAATGAAATCACGATTAATCTATGTAACCCCTTCCCATCAAAGTCCAATTGGAGTAAGCATGTCTATTCAACAACGGCAAATGCTTATTCATTGGGTTAACAAGATTCGTGGATATATTATTGAAGACGATTATGATAGTGAATTTCGCTATACACAAAAACCATTTCCTGCTCTTGCCTCCATCGATTCAGCAAGAGTCATTTATTTAGGGAATTTCTCGAAGTCCTTTCTTCCAGGAATTCGTTTAAGTTATATGGTCTTGCCACAGCCATTATTAAATCGTTTTAAAAATCAGTTTCTTCATTTTGAAGCTACTACCTCCCTGCTTAGCCAGCTGACAATGGCTAAACTTATGGAAGAGGGAGAATGGAGTCGACATATTAAACGCATGCGCCTTGTTTATAAAAGAAAAATGCAGCACTTAGTATCCGCATTAAAAGAGCAATTCGCTCAAAATATATCCATTATTGGTGAACAATCCGGTTTGTATGTATTAGTCAAAGTACATCTGAAGCATTCAGAAGAATGGTTAATTCAACAAGCTTCCTTTCATGGCGTTACGGTGTATCCTACGTCCCTCTACTTCATTAAAAATAACTCCGACGGACCAATGGTTAAACTAGGTTTCAGTAATCTTTCTTCAAATGAAATTGATGTGGGTGTGAAACTCTTAAAGAAGGCATGGTTAAAAGAATGACTCCACAATTCTTTTAACTAACGAATTGTAGCTGTTTTATTTGAATGTTTTGAGTGTTGCAATGATAAATAATCTTCATAGGGCCCTTAAATGGAAATATCCCCCTTATTAGTTATTGGATTTGGAGCGGGATTGGCGTTTCTTTCCACCCTTCCTATGGGGACAGCTTATGGAATATGGGATATGGGATAATCCGGAGATTGGAAGAACTAGTTTTTATTGTGATGACATTAAGTGCAGCTATAGATCTAAAACTTGCTTTTTTATAAATAAATTAGAGGATAATTTTAAGCCTAATTTCGATCTGAAATTAGGCTTAATTTTTTTAACAAATCTACCACATTAATTGAACAAGACAAAGTCGAATAACTTTTATTTTTGTAGATTTTTCTTCATAAGAGATGCTACTTGTATATTATCTTGTTGAGAAGTATTTTCTAGATGCTTAATAATTAATTCTTGACGTTCCACAGGGTGATTTTGACTTAATTTAGCTTTCGCTTCAATTTTTGTGATTTTTATTTTAAATGCTACAATCCCTTTACTCATTCCTTCGATAAAACTGGAATCCACATCACTTAAATTGTATGGGCTATCTGGATTTTCATATTTGTTCACCATATCATTCAGAGAATCGAATATGACTTTTTGATCTTTGACAATCTCCATCTTTCCATATAAATGGATAGAGACATAATTCCATGTAGGAACTGCCATCGTTGTTTCATACCAAGACGGAGATATATAAGAGTGAGGACCTTGGAAAACCGCAAGAACTTGTTGGTATTCTATATCCTTCCATTGTTCGTTTGGGCGGGCAAAATGACCATATAAAGCACTTTCACCTTTATTTAATGTGAGTGGAAGATGGGTAGCGTATGGTTCTCCATTGTGTTGAGAAAATAAAGTGGCAAAGCTGTACTTTTCGATAAAATCATAAATTATTTCTTCATCCTTGAGTTGAAAATGTTTAGGTATATACATGATTTAGCTCCTCCTGAAAAAGCCTTTGTCTTTTCGGCTATCCCCAATTTTAAAAACTAAGTATTATATGAGATATTTTATTATGTAAACTGACTTCTAAAAAGGTACAATTATTAATAATTGAACATGTCAACGGTGATTATAATTTTTCAAAGTTTAATTTTGCATTTAAGGATCCTTTTAAACCCTCTCCCCCGATATAGAAATGAAAGTTCATTGATTTCACCTTTTATTTTTGACGTATATAAACTTACATTTAGTGAATTAATTACATTTAAAATTAAATAACTTCCACCCGTATAAAATAAGGTATTTATGAGGAGCAATACTTCAATTTTAAGCAGTAATTAGATATGATTTCTGTTTAACCCGGCCCGTTATCCAACATCATAGTGAGTTATTTATGAACCAAAATAACAGATAGCTAATGGTGTTTTTTACCCAGCAATCACGCCAAATTATGGAATAATTCCTTCAAATAAAGTAACTTAATAACTAGATTATTTTATTGGAGCATACATACAGATAGCCAATAATTATTTTCATTAGAAAGGATTGAAATAGTATCGAATTAAGACATTTAGAATATTTTTTAATGGTCAGTAAAGAACTACATTTTACAAAAGCAGCTGAAAAATTAGGAATTTCGCAACCAACTTTAAGCCATCAAATTAAAATGCTTGAACAAGATGTAGGCTATGCACTATTTAACCGTATTGGCAAGAAGATTGAACTTACTAAGGTGGGTGAAATCGTACAAAAAGAAGCATTGAATATTCAAAATTCCTTACAAAGTATATCTTCTCAAATTAAAGCCCTTACAAAAGTAGAAATCGGGGAATTGAAAATTGCCGTGTTACCAGGAGAAATAACTGATTTGGTATCCACTTTGTGTATTAAATTCAACCAATTATATCCAAACATAAAAGTGCTTGTTCAAAGTACGGATCAAGTGGAAAAGGCTGTTTTAGAGAATCAAGCTGATTTTGGTATTGGTTTTGAATTCAATCGTGATGATATGTTGACGGTGACGAAGTTGTATGATGAAGAATTTTACCTGATTAGTAATCAAAGTAATGGAGATCAGAAGGTTTCATTTTCCGATGTTTTAGATAGTTCTCTTATTTTATTTCCAAATATCCATCAATGCAGAAAAATACTTGATAAAACGAGTCTTGAGGTTGGCAGGCAGTTAGAACCTATTGTCGAAACGTCTAGCATTGAATCTATCTTGAAGCTCGTTCGAAATGGGGTTGGCCGCAGTTTTGTTTCGCGGACATTATATGAATTTTATGATACAGAGGATTTATTTTTCCAACGTATTGAAAAACCCACTTTGACTAGATCTGTTTATCTCGTGATGAAAAAGAATCGTTTTATCAATTATGCAGCACGTAAGTATAATGAGTTATTATTATGTGAAATCGAAAGGCTACGTTTTCATACAGAAAAAGATGAGATAGCTTCTTTAAAAAGTTCTATATTATAGTTTTTATCTATTATTATCATAGAAATGAATGGATAGATAAATGATAAATTCCTCTTTACAATGAATACAAGTTCATGGGGATAAGAACTATCAAATTGTAAAGGGGATTTTCAATTATGTTTCAAGAAGTAGCAGGTATTAAAATTCCAGATTCTCGATTGGCTAAAGAAGCAGCAGATCTTTTACGCGTGCATGGGGACGACTTGTTGTGGAATCATTCCAATCGTGTATTTTTATTTGGCGCAGTTAACGGAAAAAAAACGAAGCAGAATCATGATTTAGAGTTGCTTTATGTTAGTGCATTATTCCATGATTTAGGTTTAACAAAAAAGTTCAGCAGCCCAGATTTACGATTTGAAGTAGACGGTGCAAATGCAGCGAGGAGCTTTTTACAACAGTATCAAATTCCAGATGAGTCGATTCGTCTTGTATGGGATGCTATTGCATTACATACGACACCTGGCGTTGCAGAACATAAAGAAGCTGAAGTGGCACTACTCTTTTCAGGTGTTGGTTTAGATGTGATGGGAGATGGCTTTGAACAATTCCCTGACGACTTGCGAGAAGAAATTATAAAAGCATTCCCACGTAACAATTTCAAAAAGGACATTATTCCAGCGTTTTATGAGGGCTTTAAGCATAAGCCAGAAACTACTTTTGGCAATATGAAGGAAGATATTATTGAATATTTTAGACCAGAATATAAAAATAAAAATTTCTGTGATTGTATTTTGCATTCTCCTTGGACAGAATAGGGTACAAAAATGACAACGTAACAGCGAATCGTGGTAGAAAGTTAAGACCAAAAGGAAATATCGACTAAGGAAGCTACCACTTTATTAAAGTTGGTCATTGCATGAGTATGAGTGGTGTTGTTGCCTTAAAAAGATTGATTAATTTGGATGAAACCATGCATACATTGATTAAAAAATGAAGCACACGGAAGTCACATAGGCGTAGTTATTATGCCAACAAATCCTGGTTGCCTATTACAGATGAAACTTGGTATTGAACGTGAAGGACTCACACAATCAATGCGTGCCCTTCATCTAATTGAACTTTTAGCTGAAGCTGCCATGATCGGGTTATTAAATTCCTTCATAATGTTTTGAATAGCACGTCATCTACACCGCCATAGAAGGATATTTCAGCGTTTGCCGTTTGGATTTTGCAAATGGGATCTTCTGAAGAGTAGATCGTATAGATTTTTTATTTTCGGCATGTAATGTAACGGGGACAATCGTTAATTTTTGTTGCGGCATAGGAAAAGCACCTCCTTTGATTGATACAAGTATCGTACCAGGAGGTGCTGCGTATTTAATATGCGCTGTTTAAATGGGGGCTTTCCTTTAACCGTAGTTTGCGACCCACTATCTAACTGTTTACGCTTAAAGATATAAGTTATCCTTTATCCTCTATCCTTCAAAACTCTGTTCGAGTGAGTGGCTAACTCTTATTCGGCGGGAATCCCACCCGATATATGTAACGGCCTATGCTCGATCGCTCTGACAGGCACCGGATGCTGATCCTAACTAGCAGCCGAATCGATGTGAAATTATCGAAACCAAATCCACCTGTTCGACGCTTTAACACACTGACTGGAAACTTCAGCTGAGTGGCGTCCTTACCTCAATTTTGTATTTTGTTTGGGAAGTATAATTTTCGCCTGCTAATAAAAGAATATCTCCAAAATCTTCAAACTCAATCGCTCCTGGAGCAGCTTGGGTTTCAAACGTTATTCCGCCGTGTTGAATTAATTTTTCTCCGTGCATAAGTGGCACACCTTTCACAAAGTTTGCAGTGTAAATGACAACCGCAGGCTCTTCTGTGTATACCTCGACTGTTATTTTCTGGTCAGGACTAATTAATTTGGCTGCAGTTTGATGAAGTCCTGAGCACGTAAGGAAGAATGGATGGTCGATTCCTTGAACCTTTTTAACTTCTGCGTCAATGGCTTCAAAGGTTGATTTTAATTTTTTCGGGGTTCGAAAATCATAAGGCGTGCCAATTGTGCTTCGCTTTTCCCCAGTTACCGTGGTATCGTCATTTACTGGTGCAAATTCTCCAGAAAAGATTTGTAAGAAATGATCATCGATTGGATTGCTTGGATGCCCTGTTAAGTTAAAATAGACGTGATTGGTTGGATTAAAAACTGTGTCTTTATCACTTATTGCTTGATAGCTCACTGACCAAATATTTAAGTTGTCTAATGTATAAATCACACTTACTTTCAAATTCCCCGGAAAACCATTCTCGCCATCAGGTGAGTGGGTTGAAAAGATGATCGATGCACTTTCATCCGTCTCCTTCACTTCATAATCCCAGATTTTTTCATCGAATCCAGGGCTGCCACCGTGTAATGTATTCCCCAATTGATTTACAGATGTTTGGTAACGTGATTCGCCAATTGAAAATTCGCCATTTTTTATTCTGCCAGCGACTCTTCCTATTGTTGCTCCATAATAAGTTTCTTTTTTGTAATCCTCAATTGAGTCAAATCCTAATACGATATTTTTACGACCCGATTCCGTTAAGACGAAAAGATTGACGATTCTTGCACCAAAGTTTGTTACTTCTATTCTTACTCCATGATCATTTTCTATAGTAAACAGCAAAACTTCATTTCCAAACGAGCTTTGTGATACTTTCACTTCTTTCGGCTCCTTTCCCTATTAAGTTGCCTTCATATAAATACAAGCTAAAACACCATGAATTGCACTAAAAGTTCAGCAAACATTTTAATAGTTGAAAAGCCGAAGTAGCAACTTCGGCCTTAAGAACGGGATTCATATGAGTAAATCAACATATTCTTGATGAAGTATTTTCCTTATGCCCCCTGATTTAAAATCTCTTCTATTCTCGTATAGCTTCTTTTAATTCCGCTCCAAACCTTAATAGGTCTAATTTAAGCACTTTTCCCCTTAGCTTGTCTACTTTCCCCAATTTTTTCAATTTCCTCCAAAGTATGACCTCTAGTTTCAGGAACGCATGTCCGGATAAATAAAACACCAAGTAAACAAATAGCACCGAAGATTGCAAAAACAGCTTCTTGAGACATCGAAGCAGTCATGATTGGAAATAGCAATCCAACCAAGAAAGAACCAATCCAGTTAAATGATGAAGCTAATCCTGACGCACGCCCGCGAATTACCAACGGGAAAATTTCTCCAACTATGACCCAAGTTAAAGGAGCCCACGTGAATGAATAAAGTGCTACATAGATACTTAAAAAAACGACCATCATCATCGGATTTGCATTAGGGATTAATAAATTCAATATTGCCGGCAAAATAAAGGATAGCCCCATGATAGTTCCGCCGATTGTTAATAAAGTACGGCGATTAAATTTATCAGCAATCATTAGGAATATTAATGAACCTAGTACGAGAATAACCCCTTGAATAATCGGCCACATCAATACTGAGCTGGCTTCATGCCCTGTTGCTTTTTCCACAATCATAGGAATGTAATAAAAAATTGCGTTCGCTCCCTGGAATTGTTGAAACGCAGCAACACCCACACCAGCCATTACTAAATAACGGTATTTGTTACTTAAAAGTGTACCCCATGATGCTTTTTGATTTACCTTTGCT
Organism: Peribacillus frigoritolerans; assembly: GCF_040250305.1. Lineage (NCBI taxonomy): Bacteria > Bacillati > Bacillota > Bacilli > Caryophanales > Bacillaceae > Peribacillus > Peribacillus frigoritolerans. The sequence goes on from NZ_CP158190.1 coordinate 3,119,607, forward strand.
TCCTCTTTAACAGTTTCTTGAATTTGCGTTATTTCAGAATCAATTTGTTCTTTGTTAGAGCGAATATAGCCCAACACCTTACGAGCTTCATCAATTTTATTGTTCTTAATTAAAAAACGTGGTGATTCGGGTAATCTTGACACTCCAATAAATAAGATCAAAGCAGGTACGGCAGCCAAACTAAGCATCAACCGCCAAGCCATTGTTCCTGGTAAGTCTTTCAATAAATAAGCGACAATGTACGAAAGCAACATTCCAGAGACAATCATTGTTTGATTAATTCCTGACAGACGTCCACGTAAACGTGCAGGCGCCATTTCCGACATATAGGCTGGGACCAACGCAGAAGCAGCACCAACAGCCAACCCTAATAAAATCCGGGCAACAATCATAAAAAGGAGCCCATTATGTGGGGATATTCCTGCCAAAATGGATCCAACAGCAAAAATGATAGAAGATATTAAAATCATTTTGCGCCGTCCTAAACGATCAGAAAGTTGTCCTGCCATGGCACCTCCAAAAATAGCTCCAAACATCAACGAAGAGGTAATCCAGCCAATAGCACCAGGGTTGTTTTGAAGGTTCCAATCATGTTGCAGAAAAGGCAAAGCACCCGTCATAACGCCGATATCATATCCGAAGAGAATGCCTCCAAAAGCCCCAAAAAAATAAATGAATCCACTTGAGATTTTCTTTTCATTAACCATTTAAGTTCCCCCCTAAAGGTTTTAAAATTATATTTAATCCCACCACGAAAAATATTGATTGCTTTTTGAGAAATAATAATAGTGTTTTCAAACTACAAATACATGCCAGTTTCCATCGTAAAAATTATTTATTAGGATGAATTCCGTGTCGTCATTGTCTATTAAAACGCTTTCATCTTTTCCCTAAAAAACACGAAAACGCTTACGAAAATAAAGGGATCATACTAATGGTCACTATTTCCATTCTTCAACTTCTGGATTACCTATTTTTTCCCTCCAAGGAAGCATAGCCTCCTTGGAGGGAGAGACATTACTTAATAACTACGTATTCCAAGCCAACAAGTTTGGCATAGGTTATGATTTGGTCTGTTGTTAAATTCAATGATACAACTGTATGGTGACCGCCACCATTCTCAAGCCAAGCTTTCACTCCATCTTGGAAGTTTGGCTTCACTTCCCAAAGTACACGGGCCACTGGCAGGTTTGGTGCTGGAACTGTTGGCTCGAATGCAGAAACCTCATTAATCAAAAGTGTATAGTTTGTACCAAAGTCAGCCATGGAAACAACGACACCGTCTCCTGCTTTGCCGTCGAATACTAAACGTGCTGGATCTTCACGATCACCTATACCTAATGGAGATACGACAATTTTTGGTTTGTTACTTGCTAAAGATGGGTCGACTTCAAGCATATGTGATTGAAGGATTGATTCTTGTCCAGCAGCTAATTCATATGTGTAATCTTCCATAAAGCCAGTTGATTGGTTATGGCTCATCACTTTCAGTAAGCGATCAAGTGCTGCCGTCTTCCAATCTCCTTCACCCGCAAAGCCATATCCTTGTGCCATCAAACGTTGAACGGCAAGACCAGGAAGTTGTTTCATTCCATATAAATCTTCGAAGTTCGTTGTAAAGGCCGTGTAACCGCCATCATCAAGGAAACGTTTAATCGCAATTTCATAGCTTACCTGTACCTTTACGCTTTTCTCCCAATCTTCCCTACTGTAGGTACCATAATCAAATTCATAAAGGCCTTCGTATTCTGCAAATAAAGCATCAATTTCTTCATCAGTAACAGCATTTACATATTGAACAAGGTCTCCGATTCCAAAATAATCAACTGTCCACCCAAATTGGATTTGCGCTTCTACCTTATCCCCTTCGGTTACTCCAACGTTACGCATGTTGTCTCCAAAGCGAGCGACCTTAATGTTGAAGCTTTCGTTATAAGCAACCGCTACGTCCATCCATTGTGCAATTTGCTGTCGCACTTCATGGCGCTCCCAATAACCTACAACAACTTTATTTTGTTTTTTCAAACGGGCATTGATAAAACCATATTCACGGTCACCATGCGCGGATTGGTTCAGGTTCATAAAGTCCATATCAATCGTTGCCCAAGGAATACTTTCATTGAACTGTGTAGCTAAATGAAGCAATGGTTTTTGTAATAATTTTGTTCCACGAATCCACATTTTTGCAGGTGAGAAAGTATGCATCCAAGTGATGACACCGGCAACTTCGTCACGATAGTTGACTTCTTTCATGATGCTTGTGATTTTATCTGCACTAACAGCTAAATCTTGCAATACAAGTGGATAAGGTAAAAAACCGCTTTCATTTAATGCATCGGTTATCTTTTGTGCATGCGCCTTGACCTCTGCTAACGCTTCTTCCCCATATAGATGTTGTGATCCTACGACGAACCAAAATTCCTTTTTTTCTGTTGTTAACATAATAATCCTCTTTTCTTAATTCTAATGGTTTGATAATTTAATAGAGTTGATCTTACTTTTGACCGTAATAAGCATATTTTCCATGTTTTCGTAAATAGTGTTTATCCAAAATATTTTGTGGTAATTCTTTTGCAAAATGATTTAAATCCCGTGTAAATAAATTCATTTTCGAAACTTCATCCAACACCACACTATTCATTACGGCGGATTTTGCATCTTTGCCCCAAGTAAACGGACCATGACCATGAAGTAAGACACCAGGAACGGCTAAAATGTCTAACCCACGCTCTTCAAATGTTTCGATGATTAACTTCCCAGTCTCCACTTCGTACCCACGATCAATCTCCTCTTGTGTTAGATAGCGGGCACATGGGACGGATCCGTAAAATGTGTCTGCATGAGTGGTCCCCATCGCTGGAACATCAAGGCCTGCTTGAGCCCAGATTGTCGCCCAAGTTGAATGAGTATGTACAATGCCGCCGATTTCTTGGTAATACTTATAAAGTACTGCGTGAGTCGCTGTATCTGATGAAGGCCTCAACTCTCCTTCAACAACATTGCCATCTAAATCAACAACGACCATATCACTGGCTTTCATCGTTTCGTAATCAACACCACTAGGTTTGATAACAAATAAACCGCTTTCACGATCAATGGCACTTGCATTTCCCCATGTATATTTCACGAGACCATATTTAGGCAAGTCCAAATTTGCTTGAAATACCTCTTCTTTCAGTTGTTCTAACACGTCAATCCCTCCAGTTTTCCACTCATAACATCAAATTGTCTACAGCAGCCTGCTCAATCACTAAACCCTTCCTGTATCTTTCAATAAATGCTTCAAATCCTTTAACATCTACTTGATCAGGATAAATTTCTTGTCCATAAACCTCTTCGAATACTTTTTTGTCGAGGAAGTCTTCTAAACTTTCTTTTTGATCTTTATTCATCATGTAAGATGCAAGAATCGCCATTCCCCACGCGCCGCCTTCTCCTGCTGTTGACATAACTGATACTGGAGTATTCATTGCAGCCGCAATAATTTTTTGTCCAACAAGAGGGGTTTTAAATAAACCACCGTGAGCCAAAATACGATCAATTGCAACATTTTCTTCTTTTGTCAAAATACCCATTCCGATTTTCAATGCACCGAAAGCAGTAAAAAGGTGAGTCCGCATAAAGTTTGCTAAATTGAATTGACTCTCAGGCGAGCGGACAAATAATGGTCGCCCTTTTTCTAATCCTGTGATATTTTCACCTGAGAAATAACCGTAGCTAAGCAAACCGCCACCATCTGGATCCGCTTCCAAAGCCTTATTCAACATTACTTCAAATAATTTATTTGTATCAATTTTTTGTCCCATTGCCTCAGAAAATTCACGGAACAATCCCAGCCAAGCATTGAGATCACTTGAACAGTTATTCGCGTGAACCATTCCAACTGGACTTCCGTTTGGTGTAGTTACCAAATCAATTTCTGGATATACTTTTGAAAGTTCTTTCTCTAGTACAATCATGGCAAAAACGGAAGTTCCCACTGAGACGTTGCCAGTACGTTTCCTCACACTATTCGTAGCAACCATTCCAGTTCCAGCATCGCCTTCTGGTGGGCAAATTGGAGTGCCTGGTTGTAAATTACTTGATCTATCCAGGATTTTCGCTCCAATTTCGGTTAATTCACCCGCTTGCTCGCCTGAAATGTAGACTTTAGGAAGAATCTCTTTTAGCTTCCAAGGATAACCTTTTTTCGCAATTAATGCGTCAAACTGCTTGACCATTGGTTCATTGTAATCTTGCGTTGATTCATCAATTGGGAACATGCCTGAAGCATCTCCAATGCCAATTGCTTTATTACCAGTCAATAACCAGTGAATGTATCCAGCCAAAGTCGTAATATAATCAATGCGAGGCAAATGTTTCTCTTCATTCAATATTGCTTGATAAAGATGAGCAATACTCCATCGTTCAGGGATATTAAATTGAAATTGATTAGTTAATTCATTTGCTGCAACTCCAGTTGTTGAGTTACGCCAAGTTCGAAACGGAACAAGTAGCTCCCCTGTACTGTCAAAAGCCATATAGCCATGCATCATTGCAGAAAATCCAATAGAACCTATTTTTCGAATTGTAATTCCGTAATTCCGTTCAACTTCTTCCTTCATTTCACTATAAGCTGTTTGCAAACCAGTGATAATATCCACTAAGTTGTACGTCCAAATTCCATCTTCCAAGAGGTTCTCCCACTCATAACTTCCAGATGCGATTGTTTCATAACGATTATTAATCAACACCGCTTTAATACGTGTGGATCCAAATTCGATTCCAAGTGAAGTTTCTCCCCCGGTAATCGCTTGTTTAATTTTTAATATATTCGTTTGCACGTTAATCCCCCTTCTGGCAGCGCTTTCAATAAAAGGAGGCGCTTAAATTTAGTAACAACCATATTATATTTTTTGTACGTACATTTGTCAACATTAAATATTATTTATACTTACAACTTTTAAGAAAAATCCTCAACCCTCACTTTAAAATTAGTAATAAAGGAATTTATATGACTAAGTGGTAAATAGGAGGAATTTATAACTTTTCGATAATTTATACAAAAAACTAAGGTGAGTTGTTTTAATTTATTCAAAACTATGTTAGAATATGTCCGCACAAATATTTCAAGCAAATAATTAGAATGCAAACAACTATGAAAGAAGTGAGATTTAATGAAACCAAAGTATCAGGTAATCATTGATGATTTAAAAAATAAAATCCTTACAGGTGAATATAGTGTAGGGGAACAAATTCCTACTGAAACTGTCATGCAAGAAATGTACAACGTTAGCCGACACACTGTACGAAAGTCCATTTTAGAATTATCAAACGAGGGATTCTTAAGAAGTGAAAAAGGATCTGGTACATATGTTAGTAACCAATATCAATCAAAATCTGGTGGCAATTCCAAAAATAAAACCATCGGTGTAATCACGACCTACATTTCTGATTACATTTTCCCTTCTATTATCCGCGGAATTGAAAGAAGATTGAATGAAGATAATTATTCGTTATTATTAGCCAGTACAAATAATGATGTCGAACAAGAAAAAAAAGCCTTGGAAATGATGTTGTCATTTGGCGTGGATGGTTTGATCATTGAACCTACAAAAAGCAATCTATACAATCCCAACATCGCTTACTACCTATTGTTTAAGGAACAAGAGGTTCCATTCATCATGATCAACGCTTATTATGAAGAGTTAGAGGTTCCTTTCTTTTGCCTAGATGATGTGCAGTCAAGCTATCTCGCAACAAAAGAATTGATTTCGAAAGGACACACCCAAATTGGAATCATTTCGAAGATGGATGATTTACAAGGAAAGTATCGAATGAAGGGATATATAAAAGCACTTGGAGAAGCCAAATTACGCTTTCAACCAGAGCAATTGCTTTCGTATACTACAGAAACGAAGCTAGACCTATACACGAACTTGAAAGGGTTCTTAAATGAAAATAGAGACGTGTTGACTGCCATTGTTTGCTATAACGACGAAGTAGGGTTGGAGGTAGCAAATGTATGCAGACAACTTGATATTTCTATTCCCGAACAATTATCGATTATTGGCCAGGACAATTCTTATATTGCGAAAAATGCTAATATCAAACTAACGACATTGACACACCCACAAGAACAAATGGGACATGATGCAGCTGATTGGGTCATTAAGAAATTACAAGGAAAGAAGGATTTACCAAACGAAACCTATTATCAACCAGTGTTAATTGAAGGTGAAACTGTCAAAGAGTTAGAAATACAATAATCTTAGTGTGTGATCAATCACTATATAAATGGAATTAGAGGTTTTTGGGAATGTTTGTCTAATTCTTATTAGGTAACCAATCATACCTATGTGGAGGTAGTCAAATGATGAAAACCATTCAAAAGGAAACCCTTAACCCAGAAATCCTAGAAATAAAAAAATGCTTGCACGGTTTAAAAGATTTAAGGATGTTTTAGCGCTACCAATGTATCTTGATGTAATTTAAAGGGTCGAAACTATACGGAAATCGCCGATATGATAGGATGTACCAAGCAAACGGTGTACAATTATATACTGGCTATCGAGCTAACCTGCCCCTTTAGTTGCATAAGAAAAAGGAGCTGTTGATCAGCTCCTGGTAATGAAGTAGCACCTGTTTGTAGAATAATCAATTTAAAATCCATTACCCTGGAATATTATTCTCATTAATTCTACGGCCATAAATTAAACTAAACCAACAAATATACTAAGACCTAAAGCTAATTTTCTCAGAAGTCCTTTCTCACTGAGAAAAGAGAAAGATATAATGATTCCACATATCATCACTACACGAAACGTTGTTACTCCAGGATCACTTTCGAAGATCGATTACGTGACTTTCATACACGTTTATTTGAAGTGGATTTCGAGATGCGGAGTCCATTGTTATTTGCTTTCCCATGCCCCTTCACCCGATCGGCTAGAACAGAACTCTATAACACTCTCTGCTAGTCTACTTTCCCCGGCTGTTAATACCGCCTCTGAAGTAGGATATTCCTTTAACATCAATAAAGAAACCTTCGAATGTAGATCCCAAAAAAATCCGAAACGATATGATGAAGACTAAATCTTATATATATCCTCTTCGTTTGGTAGAGAAGAAATCGCTCCTACCTTCGTACACACTACGGCACCTACTTTATTTGCAAAAAGAATGATCTCTTTAAGTTTACTAAAATCACTAAAAATTGTGTCATAGGACTCAAGATTTGCAAATTGAAATAAAGCAGCACCGACAAATGCATCACCAGCACCAGTTGAGTCAATTGACTTTACTTCGACACTGTTTATTACACTCATTCCACTTCCATTTGAAAGAAGAGTGCCTTCCCATCCAAGGGTAACAGCCACAATTTTTACCCCTAATTGATGGAGCATTGCTATTCCATCATATTTATCCATTTTTCCCGTGATTAGTTCAAGCTCTACTTCACTTACTTTTACAAAGTCAGCCATTGATATTCCCTTTCTAGCTAAACTAATAAATTCAGCCACTCTATTTTTCCATAAATCATGTCGGAAGTTAGGGTCAAACGATAGAAATATCCCCCTATTTTTTGCAAATTCCATTGCCTTTAAATAAGTTGTTTTAAAAGGGTTTTCCAGAAATGCAGTTGCAGATCCAAAGTGAATGATCTTTGCACCACTTAATCTATCTAGGTATAAGTTATCCTCTGTTAAATTTCGATCCGCTCCTCTATTGAATACAAAATCCCTTTCACCATTTGCTTGTAAAGAAACAAACGCTAAAGTAGTTGGTGCTAAATCGTCAGTAACAATCATCGATGTATCAACCCCTACCTCTTTTATCGTTTCTATTAAAAATAATCCAAATGGGTCATTTCCTACTTTTCCAATAAGACTCGCTTCCCCACCTAGCTTTGAAATAGTAGCTGCGACATTTGCTGGTGCACCCCCGGCTTTCTTTAGAAAATGATTACCTTCTATTAAATTAACATCAATATCTGTACAATAAAAATCGATCAAAAGCTCCCCAACGCATATGACTGCGCGGTTTGTTTTATTCATTTACATTACACTCTCCATTCTTGTGATTTAGGTAAAATGAAAGGCTATCGATCATTTTCGACAGCCTTCATAAACTCTTACTATCAACCCCTCTTTAATAGGATTGAAATTTAGTCTTTATCTTTTCCATATACTCTTTAAAGGGTATATTTTCAAAGACTTTAATGTAACTTCTCCACCCTTACTATAAATTTGTAATCCTTTACTTGATGGATCCGGGAAAATTTGATCAGAAATAACCGTTTCACCTTTGTTTCCAAACACTTCTACAGCAGATCGGTCAATGAAAATATGCATTTTCACAGTCCCATTTAATGCATTTAACGGTCCGTCATGCTTACCGACTACATTGTTCCCATAATCAAAGCTTCCTGAACTTGAACGGTCTACGAATAACTGTTTGGTGGCAACATCATAGCCAATAGTCGTATATTCAGTTGCTCCTTTACGAACTTGAAAGCCGAATTCAGTTGCTTTTATATCATCTACATCAAACTCAGCTATCATTTCAAATGTATCTTCTGATAGTTTAGATAGGAGATTACTTTCACCAGATATGACTTTATTTTTATATGAATTTTTTTCACTCTTATCTCGAATGGTTTTTAAAGAAACTGGTGTTTGTTTTAAACGTAAACCTTCATCTGTCTGAGTTAGCTCCATCTTTCTTGGCAATGTCGTTGAACTTCTCCAAGTCGAGGTTGGTGTATTATTTGCATATTGCCAATTACTCATCCAGCCAATCCAATATTTTTCGCCATTCTTACCTTCAATTCCGCTCCAATCTACTGCGGCATAATAATCTGCCCCGTAGTCAGTCCATAACACTTGATCGGAAGGATTTTCATTTTTAAACGTTTTCCCGTCAAAGGTACCTACAAAATATTGCATACCTGACCCGCCTGCAGGAGCGCCATCATTAATGCTTACCTGTAGTACCCATTTTGTTTTTGAAGGATCACCATCAATTGGTAATTCGATTAGAGTAGGACATTCCCAAATCCCTCCGTTACTACCATGAGTAGAAGGTATCCACTCTCCAGAAACAGCAGACCAGTCTGTAAGGATGCCGCTTTCTTTCGAATCGTCTTTCTCAGGCTCTTTGGCAACTTGGTCAACTTCATTTGGCATGGCCCCTTCATTATAAACATTAACATCATCCATGTTTAAATGACCCCAACCACCTGTAGCTTGGTCTACAGCTTTAATATATAACACTTCTCCAATGTATTTAGAAGCATCCCAGACGTATTTTTGATATTTTTCTTCTTTAAATTTGGTATTGGCTTGTCGAATTAATTCTTGATTATCAGAGGCTCTCACTAACGAAACATAGCGGTTGTTGATATCATTACCACCGCCCAACAGAAAGTTGATTTCTCCAGAGCCATCTAGTTTAAAATATGAGGAGTGTAGTTCACCTGTTGCGTCATCTCCCTTTTGAAGATCAGTAAACCCCCATAAGTGGTAGTTTCCTTGGTGGCCGAAATCCCCTCCCCAGTATGATGCTACATTTGTCACATGATCGTTTGTGAAAGCATTACCTTCGATTGTACTCCACCCAGTTAGATCACCTGTCTCAAAATCATGATTAGTAATTTCCTTCTCATTTGTCATGATGTTCTTACCAACTTGAACATTCTGGAATAACGTGGATGAATTCCAAACATTTAAGCCAAAATGCCCTGATGAAAAAGTTGAATCATTTACATCATGAATGAGATTACCATCTAAAGAAATTTTAATATTTTTCCCATGAGTGCTTGCTTTTAAATGGTACCTTTTATCTGTATCTAGATTTATTGTTTTTTCAGCTAGAATGGATATGTCTCCATTTTCGATTTTCATGAATTTTATTGTATCGTTTAAAGCATCGATATTCGCCATATAACCGTTTGTTGCATTAGGATCTGCACGAAAAACGAGCGAGCCCGCTCCATTGCCACCTTTTTCCCCAGATATCTCTATGTTTGCTTCATAAAAAAAGTTATCCCCTGTTTGACCACTCATTACAAAAGCATCCTCCGTAGATGTTCCACTTTTTCCATCCATCGTGTTCTCCCAGCTTCCGTTTACATCTGTCCATTTTGATAAATTGGTTTCAAAGTTAGATGTATTCTTGAACTCCACATTTCGAAAGGCAGCCGTTGAATTCCACGCTGACAATCCATAGTATCCATAATCGAATTCTATATCTGTTTTTTTTATAACAGATTGATCGTTTACAGAGACTTGAATTTGATCCCCATCTGTTTCCACCTTCACATGGTAGGTAGTTGAAGTTTTGAGGGTAAAAGGTTTTCTCGCAATTTCCTCGTTTGTTCCATCTACATTCTTACTTAATGTTATGACATCGTTTTTGGCATCTAAGCTCGCAACATAGCCGTTCTTTGCACTCCTATCTGACCGAAAAACTAAACCGCCTGCCCCTTCTCTCCCATTCTTCTCATTAAGGGTAATATCTCCCTCATAGCTAAATGATTCACCTGTCTGGGATGACATGGTATAAGAAGTTCTGTCTAAGCTATTTGCTTGTATTCCACCATCTTCGCCGAATTCACTTGCATACTCCCACTCTTTTAAATTAGGTGAGGTATAAAACATGATCTTATCCTTAGCCGCTAACGACATAACCCATTGGTTTGATTCTTCATGCCAAAATACTTTAGGATCGCGCCAATCTCGTAAAGGAGGGTCTGGCATTACGGGATTCCCTTTATACTTTTCCCAGGTTCTTCCTTTGTCTAGGCTATACGCTATACTTTGGACTTGCTTATCCCCTGCATGCGTAAAGATGGCAACCATTGCTTCTTTTCCAAAGCCAGCTGTATTGTTCCAATCAATAACAGCACTCCCCGAGAAAATCTGACCGTTTTCATCCGGCGATAAAGCAATCGGCAAATGCTCCCAATTAACAAGATCTTTACTGACAGCATGCCCCCAATGCATCGGTCCCCATGTCGTTCCATACGGATGATATTGATAAAACAAATGATATTCACCTTTATAAAAAACCATACCATTCGGATCATTCATCCAGTTAGCTTCAGGAGAAAAATGAAATTGATTACGGTATGGTTCATTATAATACCCAAGGTCTTCTGCATATGCACTATTAAATGGTAAACAAGTGACAGTTGAACATATTAGGAGAATACTAATAATCCTCTTCACTTTTATTTCACATCCCTTTTTTAAAATCTAAAATGACATGTGATCGTTATGCTGGACTATTTCCGCGCAATCGATCTAATAAAACGGCTGCTACAATAACTCCACCTTTTACAACTAACTGCCAATAATAGTTGACATCCATTAGAGTTAACCCATTACTGATTACCCCCATAATCAAAACCCCAATAATTGTTCCTATTATTTTCCCTTTTCCACCTGTTAAACTTGTTCCTCCTAGAATAACAGCAGCAATTGCGTCTAATTCATACATTTGACCAGCAGTTGGCTGTCCAGAAAACAACCTTCCCGCTAAAACGACTCCTCCTAAACCAGCTAGTAAACCACTAATCGAATACACATTGATTAAAGACTTTTCAACCTTAATTCCAGTTAACCGAGCTGCCTCTTCATTGCCACCAATCGCATAAATATGACGACCAAACATCGTATATTTAAGAACAAAAAACATCACAACATATACTAAAGACATGATATAAATAGGAGTGGGGATTCCAAAAATACTTCCACCACCGATGAATTTAAATGTTTCGTTTTGTAAAACAATTGGATAACCGCCACTAATGACATAAGCGAGTCCACGAACATATGTGAAGCTGCCTAATGTCACAATAAATGCTGGTAACTTTGCTTTGGCTGTGAGAAATCCATTAATCAGTCCTACTGCATACCCTACTAGTACGCCTGATAACATCGCAATAATAGGATTAACTCCTGCAGAAGAGACCATGACTGAGATAACGCCAGATAGAGCAACTGTTGCACCAACTGATAAATCAATACCACCAGTTAAAATAACAATTGTCATCCCAGCAGCTAAAATAGCAATAATAGAAACTTGTTTTAATACATTCAATAAATTGGCTGTATCTAAAAAATTTGGTGCTGTAAATGAAAGTACTACACACAATAATAATAAAATCATGATCATGCCAAGCCTATTCCATAAAGAATAAAGGACATTTCCTATATTTAGGCGTTGTGAATGTGTAATAGTTTGCGTATTCCCTCTCATTTCTCTCTCCCCCCTTTGGTAGCTAAACGCATAATTGTTTCCTGTGTAGCTTCTTCCTTCGAAAGCTCGCCTGTTAACCTTCCTTCACTCATGACAAGTATTCGATCACTTACCCCCAATACTTCAGGAAGTTCAGATGATATCATTAAAACGGCCAATCCTTCATCTGCAAGCTTTGAAACAATCTTGTGGATTTCAGTCTTGGCACCTATATCAACCCCTCGTGTTGGCTCATCGAGTAGTAATACCTTTGGTGCAATTGATAGCCACCTAGCAATCACTACCTTTTGTTGATTCCCACCGCTTAAGTTTGATACTTGCTGTTCTGGGGAAGCTATTTTTATATTTAAGTCTTCAATATATTGGTTAGCGCTTTCATTTGCTTGCTTCCAATTAACAATTCCTGCTTTAGCGTGTTTTTTCAATTCAGCCATTATGATGTTCTCTTTTACGGACATTGATAAAAATAACCCTTGTTCTTTCCTGCTTTCAGGTACATGTGCAATCCTATTCGCAATAGCATCTATTGAGGATTTGATTCTAACAGATTGACCATCAACCAATATTTCGCCACTTTTCAACTCGGACAAACCGAAAATGGCCCTAACCAATTCTGTTCTACCAGCACCAACAAGCCCCGCCAAACCAACAATTTCACCTGGGTAAATTTTTAAAGATACATTCTTTACAATTGTGTTATCAGAAACATTTTTCAATTCAAGTACAGGTGAAACTTCCTTTGGATTTTTTGCACCAAAAGCTTTTGACCGATTAAACAAGTCTTTTAAATCCCGTCCTACCATCAGCTTTACGAGATGATCAGGATTTGTCTCTTCAATCGGCCCACTTGCAATCCATTCACCGTCACGTAATACAGTGAACCTATTAGAAATTTTAAAGATTTCTTCCATTCTGTGAGAGATATATACAATAGCAACTCCCTGCTTTTTCAAATCATCAATAATTTCAAACAGCTTTTTTATTTCTTTATCTGTTAAAGAGGCGGTTGGTTCATCCATTATGAGTACCTCTGCATTAAAGGATAATGCTCGAGCGATCTCGACCATTTGTTGTTGAGCAACACTTAAGGTCGAAACCAATTGGCGTGGATTTAGATTCGACCCCATTGAATCTAACACCTCTTGGGCACGTTCATGGACCTCATCCCATTTCACCATTCCAAAACCATTTCTAGGAAAGGTCGAACCCATTAAGATATTTTCACTTATTGTTAAATTAGGAGAAAGGTTTAACTCCTGATGAATAACACTAATTCCTTTGTTCCTTGCATCAGTAGGGTCCTTCCATAAAATTGGTTGACCTTTTAAGTAGATTTTCCCACCATTGTCATCAGGTGTATGAATGCCTGCGAGGATTTTCATGAAAGTTGACTTTCCAGCGCCATTCTCTCCCATTAATGCATGTACTTCACCTGGATAAAGTTCAATTCTCACATTGTTCAATACGGTTACACTTGAGAACGTTTTACTAATCCCTTCCATATTCAACACTGGCTTTTTTAGACTTTGTTGGCCTTTAAGGGACATTTCATTCACAGCCATACCTTCATCTCACCCCTTATATTGATTTGAATAGGCTGATTAAAGGAGGAATCCTTATCAGCCCATTTATTGAAAGATTCTTACCAACCTTCGTAAGAATCTAATGTATCTTGAGTCACAATCTCAACTGGAACTTTAATAAGCTCCTCAACTTCTTCACCATTTTTCACTTTCATTCCGATTTCAACAGCTTTTTTGATCATGTTACTAGGTGACTGAGCTGAAGTTGCAGCAATTGTACTTCCTTCCTTTGCCATTGCTTCTGTGGCTTCAGGAGCACCGTCTACTCCGACAATGAAAAATTCATCTTTACGATTCGCTTGCTCTTGAGCAATTTCAACACCAATTGCTTCTGGATCATTAATCGCAAATACAGCGTCAATAGAGCCTGATGAATTAGCTTGTAAAATACTTTCCATCACCGTTAATGCCTTTTCGCGATTCCCTTCTCCATTTTGCTTCGCAATAACTTTAATTTCGGAATCCTTTATTGCATCTTCAAATCCTTGAATACGATCAGATACAGCCGAAACAGGAGGTCCATCAATAATAACTATTTTTCCTTTTCCACCTAATTGTTCAATCACATATTCTCCGGCCAGTTTACCAGCTTGATAGTTGTCTGAAGTAACAGTGGCATCGACACCACCTTCAGCATTAGTATCTACAGCAACTACTGGAATATCAGCAGCTTTGGCCTGTTGAACAGCTGCCGCAATTCCTTTTGTATCAACAGCATTTAAAAGAATAATATCTACCTTTTTTGTAATAAAGTTTTCAATTTGAGCTGCTTGTTTTGCTAAATCATATTCAGCGCTTTCAACTAGAACTTCAGCACCTAATTCTTTTCCTGCTTCTTCAGCACCTTTACCCATGGAGACGAAGAAAGGGTTTGCTAAACTACCCACCGCTACACCGATCGTTAATTGTTTGTTACCTTCTTGCCCTTCGTTACCGTCTGCTAATCCATTTGATGATTCACTAGCCCCACTACATGCCGTCATCGCGGCAATTACAAACGCCAAAACTAGTACTCCTAGTATTTTTACATTTTTCACCATATTAATCCCCCTAGTTTTTGAAGATGAAAATAATCAGCTACAGAACGAGAAATTGTTACCGCTCTCAATCTCTTAAACTAGATCACCTCCTTAAATGAATATTTTTGGTTGAAATAATGGAGATATGGTTGATTTTGATAGTTTTTCACATTGACATCTAATTTATTGATAACGCTTTCATCCTTTGTAAAACAATATAATTACCCCTTTCACATTAGAATTATAATTGAATGAATTTGGTTGGTTTTGATTGATTTTGATTATATTAAAGCTGCTTGTAATTGTCAATGGTTCCAATTATTACAAAAAGTATATTGATAACATAAAATATTAAACGTATCAAATGGAATGTTTAATACATGGAGCAGATTTTCCCTCATTGTTAATTGGCCACATTACAATAAATCAAGCATTCTTTATTATATTGATACAACAAAGGGGAAAATTTTTAATAAAATAATTTCAGAATATTCAAAAAAGCTCGTATTCTAAATGTCTGAATCAGACAGTTTGAATACCAGCTTTCCTCCAACGATAGCAAATTTAGTTTTTAGTCCCTCACAATAATTATCTCCGTTTTCTCCTTATATTTTCCTAACGTTATTGTACCTTCTTCATTCGTAATAACTTTTGTCTGGTTTAAATCTGCAAACTTAGAAAATGATACTTCTCCAAATTTTGTATGATCTGCTAATACAAAGGCCTCACGTGACAAAAAAATGGCTCTTTCTTTTATTTGCGCCTCTTCTGGATCTGGGGTAGTCAATCCAAAATTATAATGAATAGCGTTCGCACCCATGAAACACTTATCAAATCTGTATTTTTTTATACTTTCGTATGCATAACGTCCAACTGTTGCTTTGGTAATCTTTTTAACAAATCCACCAATAAAATATGTACATATATCATTTTCAAGTAATGCATCTAAATGATCAATTCCGTTTGTAATGACAACGATATCTTTTTGTCTTAAATGTTTGATCATCTGATACGTTGTTGTTCCAGCATCAAGATAAACACATTCGCCGTCCAAAATTAGTTCTGCCGCATATTTTGCTATCTTAGCTTTTTCCTCAAGGTTCTGCGTTATTTTCTCAAACACACTTGGTTCGTCTCGTTTACTATGTAAAAGTGAAGCTCCACCATGTACACGTTTTAAGTAGTTCTGCTTTTCTAATTGACCTAGATCACGACGCAAAGTAGATTCTGAAGTATTTGTTAATACTACTAGCTCATGAATCTTAACATTCTCCTTTTCTTTTAATAGCTTTAAAATTAATTGATGCCGTTCCGTAATAAGCATGATATCTCCTCCTCGTGTTTCACTTCTATTTAAAGGTTCTTCGTGTATTCTAGTTTAATTAATTTTAGTATATAGAATTTTGCAGTGACATGTGAGAACTATTAGGGGTACCCCCATAAGAAAAAGGAGCTGTTGATCAGCCCCTGGTAATGAAGTAACGCACCTGTTTGTTGAATAAACAATTTAAAATCCATTACCCTGGAATATTATTCTCATTAATTCTACGGCCATAAAGTAAACTAAACCAACAAATATACTAAGACCTAAAGCTAATTTTCTCCAAAGTCCTTTCTCACTGAGAAAAGAGAAAGTGAAAGAGATAATGATTCCACATATCATCACTACACGAAAAATTGTTACTCCAGGATCAATTACTTGTATTATAGTTCCAGCAAAGAAACAAATAATCAAGATAATTAAAGCAAACGAAATAACCCCTAAATATTTTTTCATAATTAACCACCCTTCTCCTCTAAATCATTTTACCAAATTGTAGTAAATATGAATTTTTTATTATTGGATTATCTTCCCCCTTTAGTTGTATAAAAAAAGAGCTGTTCATGAAGTGAACCCAAAAAGTTAGACACTTTATTTACTTAGGCAGCCTTGTGTATTGCCTTTTCCCCTAAATTCCAGAAGGCTATTTTCATGGTAGTTTAAGTGCATTTTTTCACAATCTTATGGTTTGAACATTAAACATTTAAGAAACACTTTAAAAATATAATTTCTTTTTAACACATAATTGAGGATTAGTGATTAATTTAGCTTTCGCTATTCCTCGCTTAAATCTTACATTGTTTAACCATTCAACAATTGCTTTTGCATCATAATTAGGGTGAATTCTTTCCCCATTTTCTAAAGCCCAATATTCTGTATTCTTTTCCTCGTCAAAAATCCAATTTAAAAAGTCCTCCTGAATACTGTTCATCTTCCTGCCTACTTTTGTTGAACAAGAAATGTATTGAATAAAATCGTCACTAAAGTCAATTTTTATAATCATAAGAGTTAACTCCTTAAAATCGTTTTAAAATTAAGGCTATTATAGCATTCCTTATTAAACTAACCTGACCCTTTAGCTCCATTAAAAAAAGCTGTAAACTGCCCCAATCAATCTACGTTCTTTAACCTAATGCGACGCGTTGAAGAACAAATCTAGTTTTTACTATTTCGACTATAATAAAAACTAAGATAATTCTAACCATTTTTAAGAATATATTCCCCCCTAAAAAATTAAGTTCTGAACTATTCTTTTACAATCATACCATTTAGCACCTTTTCATTTGTATGGAAAATGGAAATTCCTTCTTTCACTAACCTGCCCCGATAGTTGCATAAGAAAAAGCTGCCTTAAAGACAGCTCCGATCTTAAGCTAACGCACCCGTTAGCTTAAGTACAATAATTCACAATCTTACTTTTTTAGATAAAAATATTACTAAAAGTTTTATATTGTATAAATATTTTAAATATGTAAAAAAGCTTACTCAAAGAGTAAGCTTAACCTCTATAAACACTATCACATGTTCCAGGTTTTGGTTCATAAAAACAATGGTCTTTAAATTGACCAGTATGAGGTTGATCATACCATGTTGGAGGGCATGGAGCATATGGATTAAAATACCAAAGAGCATATCTAGCCGGATGCTGTCTCCAGTGCTTCAAATTCTGTTCTGCTAATCTTCTTTCAATACCTCTCGCTCTTTGATAAAATACATTCCCTTTTTGAACAGCTTCAAAAGAATAATTTCCTCCTTGTACTTGATAAATGACTTGTGGAATTGTTCTTAAACCTTTAAAGTCTAAACAATTAGCTACAAGACGATTCACAATTACATTTCCAACATATAACATTCCTTGTTTTCCTTCACCTTCGGCTTCTGCTCTCATCATCCTTGCCATTAAGTCAACGTCTGAACTTGTGTATTTTGCTCTTGTCATTTTTCCACCCCAAAAATATTGTATGAAAAATAGCCTACAGTCATGTCATTATTTATGTAATATAAATGCTTAGTTATAATTACTTACAGCTTTTAAGTAAAATGAAAACTATTGCATTCTTTTTTCCCTTTATTCAACTAACCTGCCCCGTTAGTTCCATAAGAAAAAGCTGCCTTAAAGACAGCTCCGATCTTCAGCTAACGCACCCGTTTGTGGAATAAGAACCTTTCAAAAATAATAAAAGACTACCCAGTTATGAGCAGTCCTTTTCAATATTTGTATATGTTTATGAGAAATGGGAATTAACTGTATCTTCAACTTTCTTTAACATTCCTTTATATGCTTCTTCATCAAGGTATCCAATACTTCCGAATAGTAAATGGTCCACAGGTTCAATTCCAGTAAAGTCCCATATTCCAATGTCAGAAGTGACTTTCAACCCTGCTGTCATACCGATTTCATCGTAAATCTCATTAGGAGTACCATGTGTATTGATGATAAAACCTTTTTTACCTTCTAATAACTTAATTACACCTTCTGGTCCAGCAGAATAAGCAAACCCAAATGCAAATACTCGGTCTACATATCCTTTAAGAATAGCTGGAAGACCTGTCCACCAAATAGGGTAAATAAATGTTATTACGTCTGCTTCAGTCACAAATTCTTGTTCCGTTTTAATATCATCAGGAGTTTTTCCTGCTTTCATAGCTGCTGTATCTTCTGGTTTCAGTACAGGTTGAAAATCAAGTGCATATAAATCACGGACGACTACTTCGTTACCATTTTTCTTTAATGCGTTGACTGTTGTTTCCATTAAAGAGTGATTTAAGCTGTCAGCGTATGGATGTGCATAAACAACAAGATGTTTCATTTTAAAAATCCTCCATAAGTTTAGTTTTTTAGTTATATTAAGGTTCAATATTACAAAGATTTATTAAAAAATTTTGTCATACTTTCACGGATTGATGTAGGCTTTCTACCAATTAGTTCTTCTAAATCATTAGAGGTATTTCCTTCATTTCCATTTGCTATTGAATTGTAAAGAGCAATTTGAAAATGAGCAATACCTTCAGGAACTCCAGAATTAACTACTCTCTCTAGAGCTTCAGAGCCTGGCATAGATGCTTTTACAAAGTTTCAAACGCTAACAGCGATTAGATTTGCAGGTACTTTTTCAAGTAAATGTGGGACAATCAATTGTCCTAATTCTCTCTTTGTTCCAGTAATTACAATGTTTGACATAAATAAGTCATCTACTATTCATTTTAAGAAGTTCCTCCAAAGGTAGAATATTCGCTAACATCTTTAGGGAAAAGTTTTATTCCTATACTAGATAGTATGGGCGAGTGGGGAAAAAAATATAAAGAATTAAGAAAAAGGCTGCCTCAGCAACCCCTGTTATTGAACTAAACCAGCTAATAGGATGTCAATATCTTTCTCTAAAATTTTCATTTCCCTTATGATATACTATTTTTGTTCATGACAAATACCCCTCCAAAACCCTTTTGGAAGGATTTTTCTCTGTTTCATAAAACCGTTAATCAGGATAAATCTAGGAAAGCTTCTTTTCTCTTTAATAAAGCGTAAACCCAATGAAGAAGTTTATTCATACAGGCAACGATCGCCACTTTGGCTGGCTTTCCTTCCGATTTTTTCTTATCAAAGAAAGCTTTAAGCTTTTTGTTCCTTGAACTCCTTATGCCGCATAGCACAGCAAGATACAGAGAATGACGTAGTCTGCTCGAACCTCTTTTAGTCATACGATTAATGGTTGCCGTAAACTTACCCGATGAGTGAACACTTGGATCTACTCCAACGAAGGCAACCAGTTTTTTCGGATGATTAAACCGATCGATTTCACCAATTTCAGAGATAATCATGGCTGCGATTTTTTCTCCGATACCCGGAATCGATTGGATGATCTTATATTCTTCCAGTTCATTTGCCAGGGCCACTATACGATCTTCCAAATCAGAAAGGTGTCCCTGGTAATGAAAAAGCAACTCAATATACATACGAAGATTGATTACGTGACTTTCATACACGCTTTTTTGAAATGGATTTCTAGATGCGGCATCCATTATTTTTTTTGCTTTTCCCCATGCCCATTCACCCGTTCCGCTAGAATAGAACTCTATAACACTCTCTGCTAGTCTACATTCTCCGGATTTCATTATTCCACCAATAACAAAGGATGATGAATTACTTGAAAACCCAGTATGACGTACATATTTGTTAATTAATAAAGGTCAGATAAACTGATCATGCCTTTTATAAGCGAAAACTATTCAAAAAAGGTAAGAGCATACAAGTAGCTCTTACCTCCCTTAAATTTTTCCCCTGTTACTCTTCCTTGCCTGCTGCCATATTCATGCTTGCTTCGACATTCTCCTGGCTGATGGTGGTAAATGGTAAATTTCGTTTTCCTGAGAAATTCTCAAGCAAGTCTTTGACATCAATTCCCGAAGATGCCTTTAATGACTCCTGCAAGGATGCCATTAAATCCGTTGCATACCCAGTCACTTTATTAGCTCCGCCATTCGCACCGCTTCCACCCGTGTCCACAACAGTAATTTTGTCGATATTACTAAGCGGGCTTGCCACTTGTTTTGCATATTCCGGCAGCATTTTCAAAATCATGTCCATTACGGCCGCTTGCCCAAACTGTTCAAAAGCTTCAGCTATCTTCTGCTTGGCTTCTGCCTCTGCTACCCCTTTTAACCGGATGATTTCCGCTTCAGTCGTACCTTGTGCCCTTTGTGCGTCCGCTTTAGCAAGACCGTCCATACGAACACGTTCCGCTTCCGCTTTCGCCATGGCTTCAATTTTATACTTATCGGCATCCGCTTCTGTAATCTGTTTCATCTTGTTGGCGGAGGCTGCCTGCTCTACCGCATAACGGTCGGCATCGGCCTTTTTCTTCACTTCTGAATCATATTGCTTTTCACGGCGAAGGATTTCTTTTTCCTCCAGCTCAATTTGCTTCTGACGTTCAATGATCCTGATTTGCATTTCCTGTTCTGTTACATCCTGTTTGGATCTGGCCGTTTCAAGATCGTAAGCTTGGTCAGCCCGTGCTTTGGCAATATCCTGCTCACGCCGGAATTCCGCAACCTTTAGCTTGTTGATTTTTTCGGCTTCTGCTATTTCGGTTGCCCTTTCAAGTTCGGCACGCTGGGCTTCCTTCGAAGCTTCGGCTCGCTTGATTCGCGTTTCTTTCTCTGCATCGGCGGTAGCTATATCGGCATCCCTCTTCACCTGGGCAATCCTTGGCTTTCCGAGCGATTCAAGATATCCATTTTTATCACGAACATCTTTAATCGTGAACGATACGATAATGAGTCCCATTTTAGCTAAATCCTGCGAGGCTACCCTCTGTACTTCCTGGGAAAACTTTTCACGGTTTTTATAAATTTCCTCGACTGTCATCGAACCAAGGATGGAACGAAGATGTCCTTCCAAGACTTCCCGCGCTTCCTGTTCACGGTCATCTTTTGATTTACCAAGGAATTGCTCTGCCGCTGTGGCGATATCGGTGATTGAACTGCCAATCTTGATTATCGATACACCATCTGCCATGACAGGAACTCCCTGTTCTGTGTATTATCTTTATAAAATCATTGTACATAATCATATTATCTTTAACCAACCATTGATATGTCTACATTTACCAAAAAATAAAATTGGACACAATGAAAGACTGTACATAATCTCAGCAAATTATGTACAATCTTTTATTTGCTTCTATCCCCCGTAACCGAGACCGTGACCATTAACCAATTTAATAAAGGCTCTTCCTTCATCATATGTGTTGGTCACTTTATTTATCTTATAAATGAACAGCCAGAACAAGAAAGGGTAAAATCAAATTAGAAGTTATTGTAAAGAAAAGAAGGAATCCTATTGTAACAGATTCCTGTACAGGTACATTAGTTAGTTTTAATAGAATTATTTAGCATTTTTATTAAATTCCTGTTTATTAACACCTTGAGCAATTGCCCCAAGTTCGCCTTTTAGATTATGTTTACCTGAATAGTTTCAATCAGTTCCTTCAGAGATTCTTGCAACCCAGTCATTAAACTTGTTACATTACCACTGGCTGATGAAATTCCTCCACTATTCCCAGAGTCAATAACTGTTACTTTATCTATATTGCCAATAGGCTCAGCAACAGCTTTTACGTATTCAGGTTTTTTATAATAATATCCATAAGTGCTGCAGAACCTAATTCTTCAAATGCTCGGTATTTATTGTTCCTAATATTTAAATATGGACTTCACTAATTAAAGAATGAGTATTTCCTTCTGTGTCTAAAAAAAGGGCATCCTAGTTTCAGTTTGTTCCATTTTTACTACTATATGTGGTGTTACTTGATATGGTATCGTTTTCTAGAAATAAATAAAAAATATCCTTCTAAAGGGAACGTAAATAATATGTTATTAAACGCTTGTAAAAAAGCAAGTTTCACAACTGTAATTGATATTAGAGATTTCTATTGATGATATTGAGCTAATTTAGATTATGAAACTTTCGGAATATCAGTAATAACATATTTATGATGAAAAAGTATTATTTATAAGTTGTTCTAATGTATATATATAGGAAATATAAAATCCACTTATTGAATAAGTATGATATTCTTAGAAAAGAGTATATTTGTAAAATTATGAAATTTCAGGAGTGGTCATATGATTAAAGGATTGCATCACGTTCAGATAACAATTCCAATGGGAACTGAAGAAGAGGGCAAGAAGTTTTATTGTGGTATATTAGGTTTACAAGAAATTGAAAAACCTGAATCACTCAAAGGACGTGGAGGTTTTTGGATAAAAGTCGGAGATAGAGACGTTCATATAGGAACAGAAGATGGTTTTGACAGAATGAAAACTAAAGCTCATATCGCTTACGAAGTAGAAGAAATTTCTTATTGGAAAACAAGATTATCAAAAGAGAATATTAAGATACTGGATGCCGTCCCGATTCCTAACTTTGACCGTTTTGAATTTAGAGACCCATTTGGTAACAGAGTAGAAATGATTCAAAATTTAAAATTATGAAGAAAAGGACTTTTAGCGAAGTCCTTTTCTTCATAGGAAAAGCAACAATCTTTTAGAACATAGTCATAGTTAAATACTTCCGACTTTCACTTCTCCCCCGCACACGTACTGATAGTTTCTTTCTAATTTTGACTAGAAGGATACCCTAGACCATATAGTGCTAAAAACCATTTGAATAAAAACTACAACACTAATCAATATTAGTAAAACTAAGGTATGGGTTCCTTAATTGAATAGACCATCGGTCATTCTCAAATTTAAAATAGACTCCAAAGTTTTCTGAAACTTTATCAAAAGGGAATTCTTTAGTGACATCCACTTTGATAAAAAAAGAATAATCCGGGCTACACAGAAAAGTAGCTCCATTATATTGTTTTGCATTTAATACTAAAATATCTTTATCAATAGAATGTTTTAAATAAAAATCTTGTATTTTAGGTAATTCATGCTCATTGGCATTATTTGTATTTTTCTTTAATAATGAGACCCAATTTAATGTGTTTTTGCTTATACCTTTTTCTAGTTCCAGCGAGCTAATATAGTCCCTTAAACGTTTGATACTTAATTCTTCCTGTTGCGGGTCTAATATTTTGCTTAATTCCGTTGCTGCTATCCGAGAATTGATACCTGCCAAATAAATTTTTGCGGCGAAAAAACTAGGAACCCCTATTTGAACCAATACAGCTAATGTTTCAAACTCCTTTGCCTCCTCTTCCAAATCTAATGTATTTAATAACCGAGCCATCGCATTAATTGCCCAAGGAAGTTTATAACCATAATAACTTTTGCAAATCTCCATCTCTTCTCCAGTTAGTGAACTAATAGATTGACCTGTTATCCAAGATTCCTTTCTATCGTCTGCTAATGCGTTAGAACCAAATTTATTAGAAGGCAACTTTGATACAAAGATTTCGATTTGTTTGGTGAATTCCACTAAATCCACTAGTTCTTTGTCGGAACTTAAATATTTCTGTAAGACTTCTAATACTGATGATATTTCATTTCTGATAAATATACCCGAGCGAAGTGGAATACTGGATGACACTAACCCTTTCCAATTAATGGGGTCTCCAGCCATTTTTAATACTCCCTTATTTCTAGCTTTCAAAAATGAAATAATGTCCTCACCCTCTAATTCATCAAAGTGTCTTTGTTGAATAAAGGCTAATGACTGTCTAAAATAATCATCAATCCATTTAGAAGGGTCGTCTTCCTGGTAGCTCTGAAATTCTAGATTTAATGCTAATAAAGTATCATCTAGCAAATCAAACATATCTGCGAAACCATTTACATGCACTCCTTCTATATTGGAGTAATCATTTTCTGCTATCATTTCTAACAATGTTTCAAATCCTAATCCTGCTGTTTTCGCTACCCTATAAACAAATTCCACAATATATAATAGACCACTTATAGCTTCATCTTGATTTCTGCTCTCAAAATATTCTTCTGCTAATTCCCTGCTTCTCCTAATACTCCACCGACTTTTATTTGCATCAATGACATAAAGGATTTTCCCTTCCCTATCAACAAAACTTCGACCGGCGCGACCAGCGATATTCCAAAAATCATTATTACTAATCTTGTTCGTACCGTCATACCATACATTTGAAAAAATTACGGTCGAGACTCCTATATTTACCCCTTGTCCTAATGTTGATGTTGCTACTATTATCTTTGGATTACCTTTTCTAATTAACTTTTCCATAGAGAGTCTTACTTCGGCGGATAAACCTGCATGGTGACACAACACGCCATATTGGGCACATTGATAAATTGATGAAGCTTCTCCGTATGCTTCTTCACATGACAATTTAAAAGTGTTCCATTCATCTACACAGGACCATACATGTTCTTCTTTTCCTTCCCCCATAGCTACTAGCAGCTCCTTCGCTTGAGGAAGAGCCATAATTTTTCTGCACACAAAAATCAATACTGAACCGGAAGTGCTTAACTTTAATGCAGCAGCAGCAACTGCCTGCTTTTTATTCTGTGGAAATACATATTGAGACCTTGGTCTTTTTACTTCAAACGGAGTAATAAAGTTCCTATTAAAAGAATTAATTTCTCCATTCCAGATAATGTTGATATTTGTATCCCGATATTCCATAATACCGATTCTCTGGGAAGACGGTCGCCAGCTTGAACTGACCTCAAGTGTTTCGTCTCCTGTAATCCAACTAGCAACTTCTGATGAGTTAGGTAATACTGCTGAAAGTAATATCATTTTTCCCTGGTTCTTTGTTAGGTGTATCCTTAATTCATCAATTAGAATCTCCGAAAGAATTGCTCTTTCATCAGGACCAATTAAATGACCTTCATCAATAATTACAAGTTTTATCATAGATTTTAATTCCGAGTTACTTCTCAAAATTGCTTTTGCCTTCTCCGGAGTTGCAATAACTATATTAGAATCCTTGATAATAGTTTCATCAAGTTTACTAAATTGTGAACCACCATATAGATGTGAAACTTCAAATCCCATTGGTTCTAATACTTTAGAAAGTGAATCTTCCACTTCAAAAGCTAAGGAACGAAAAGGTGCTAAATACAGGACTTTATTGCCGACTCCATTGACTAAACAATCTAATATTGCAATTTCTGCAATTCTTGTCTTTCCAGCACTTGTTGGTAAACTTACAACTGCTCCCTTTTCATTTAGAACTGTAGGCAAAGAAATTAACTGGGAATGAAACAACTCCACGACAGGATTTTTCTGAAATGCCATAGTTGATATATACTTTTTCACAATACCGTCTTCCTGCCCCAACAGAGGGGGGATAGTTCTCCATAAAGAATTCTCTTTAAAGCCATCTACAATAAGTAGCAATAACCTAATTCCCCACCAAAGAGATGGTTCTGCATCAATAGCTAATAGTTCTAATAAATCTTCAAGATATTCCTTTGCTTTCCCTAACCAATTATCATCACCAGAGTATATAAATTCTAGTAAACTAGCTAATGATTTAGAAAGTATTATTAAATATATTCTGTTTTTAGCCTCAACCTCGTCATTCAAAGAAGCTATAACTTCATCAGAATACATGTCGCTTAATAGAATACTTGAAAGTATTTTATCTAAATCCTCATATTTTTTACTCAAAAAGTTATGTAATAATTCACTAATTAAAGTATCCACGCTTATGTTTTTTAACAGAATAAAAGACTTCGAATATTGTTTAGCAGCATAATAAGCTAGGGCACCTGTAAGGTTAAAATAAACACTGTAATCATTTCTATTCTCTATTGGACTATGTATATTCTCTAATATCATTGCTCCTTTTTCTAAAGGAACAATTGACTCTGAAATATTCCCTTTTTCAGCGAAAGAACATCCAATAGACAAATAAGACATTGCTATGCTCGTTAATTTTTCATCTAAATCGGTTGAGTAATTAGGAAAATTGGAACGTGGTTCTTGAACGTTAAATAAAATATAACGTGAGTCACTTTGGCCGATATAGTTTTGAATTTGCTTATCCTCTTCTAAACGCTCCAACAAAGTTTTTGCCTTATCAATCCTCATTTTCTATTCCCCTTATTATTTTTTCATTTGCCAAGGCAAAACTTTTGGTGATTAACTCTTCAGGATTATCTATTCCCAAAGATAGAATAACAAAATGAGGATTCTCAGAGATTAAATGAGTTTCTACATTTGACGCTGTATTATGATTGCTCAATAGCAAGCCGACATTAATAACTGGAACATTACCATGTTGAACCTCTATATTTAATTCTTCTAACTCGTCTGCAAGGTCCTCTTCACCTTGTGCACTAAGAAGGCTAGCCACAAAAAGTATGGATAATGGCAGTTTTAACTTTTTTCCAAACTCATCTGTAATTTCCTTAACAACAGCCTTGTTTGGGGTTTTTCTAAACTTTGATTCTCCAATAATAACCTTGTCACGAAGGTTTTCCTTATTAAAAAGGAGTACATCGTCTCCTTTCATGGATTGATTTACATTAGGGTTATATTGCAATCTATATAATAAATTTTTTAGTTGAGTTGATTCCTGAAGATACTCTGCAAGAACTACCTCTGCACCATTACCTCTCATGGTTTTTTCAGCCACTGGCAGCATTTGCTGCTGCTTTAAATATTCTTCAAGCCCATACTTTTTTAAAATCTCTTCTTTTTTCCTTTTTAACCTAGATAGTTTTTTATCAGCAATATGATGCTTTATAATCCATTCTGCTATTTGCTCAATTGCATGGTTACGCATCCCACTTACTTCAATGAGTTTTCTATGAATCTTGTTATCCACAATTGGTATATCCTCGCATGACAACCACTCTGCAAAAAGTGACTGCCTAGGATGCTCTCCTAATAAACTGCATTGATTTTTAACGGATTCACTCATACGGATTCCCCTTTTCGAAAAACCAAAATATTCCACAGTAATTATAGCATTAATTTTTGGTCTGTTTAATGGGCTACTCCTAGAAAGTTCTTTATGAAAGATGAGGAGTGGGACGAGCAGTTATAGTTGCTTGTATAGACTTGGAGGTCGCAAGGGAACTAGAGTCTAATTTAAAATCTGGTACTTTACCTGAACATTGGATTCACGTTATTTCATTGGCTATGTTAAACAATGCTGTTGATATACTTATAAAAAGGGTGATTTAGTTAAAGAAGAACAGTAAAAGACTGCAATTATGAGCAGCAAATTGAGCAGTTGCAAGACCTAATCTAAAAAGCATCCGTTTCAAAAATAGAAAGAAGAACTACAAATAAAAAATCAAAGGAGGAATAGTCAATAGTCCTGATAAGAAAAAGGTTGCCGCAGCAACCTACCTTATAGAAGTAAAGCACCCGTTAGTTAAAAATGACTCCCTTTTACTAACATTCATCTGGCTTTTCATCAAGTACCCAAGAGATATCAGCCCCAAATTCCAACTGAACGACAGGATTAGAGAAGCCTTCTGGCACAAACTCTAGGTCGTAAGAAAAACCTATTGTGAAGTTCTTTATACGAACTGTATTAGTATCATTCCAGGTAGACATTGTACACAATTCCCCTTCTAACACTCTGCCAACTAAATGATAAATACCTATGTATGCACGTATTCCGCATTCATTTGTAGGATAATCAGAGAGATGTCCTGGTTTAGCAGGATTAATTCCTAGTCTACTGAATACATTTGCTACTGAAGTATCTATATACTTACAGGCTTCCACAAAATTGTTGCAGTATAGACAACTACATACCTCTATACCTTTGTTATAAAATTCTCGGGTCTTATCAATATCAACTTCTAATAACCAATTCGCTATTTTAATCCGTTGCAGCATTTTGACACCCACTAATGAAAATAATTAAGTTTATTTTACCATAAAAGACCATATTTGTTTTTCAACTACCCTGCACCGTTTGTTGCATAAGAAAAAGAGCTGAACGTCACAGCTCTTAAAAAAACTATTGCACCTATTAGTTGAAGAACAAACATTTCTCTAATCTATTTTAGTTTTATAAGGAATTACAAACCGTTAGCAATAGAGGTAATTTTATTTTTTTACATACATTTTGTTTATAAAGGGTTTAACTGAAGAAATGGTAACATCATGATAATAATAATTTACAATATCCTTATAATTTTTACCCTCTTGTGCTAATCCGTTAGCACCATATTGACTCATACCTACACCGTGCCCATTACCCTTAGTATAAATAATAACCTTACTTCCCTCTCTTTTAAATGTGAAATCGGATGAATTAAGTTTTAGCTTATCTCTGATGGTTTTCCCACTAAATTTCTTATCATTTATTTCAATAAGCTTTATACGATTCCCTGTTGATTTTGAGATAACGTTACCGATATTAACATCATTATTCAATTTAACTCCTAGCAACTCTTCAAATTTAGATACTTGAATTGTTGTTTGGTATTGGAACTTAGGAGATTTTATGTCCCAAGGACTTTCAACGCTTTTTAGATATGGAGTTTTATTACCCCAATAATCCTCTGAATTCTCCGTATATCCATTACTGGTCGAAAAGAAAGAAGCATCAATTGGCTTCTCTGCATAGGTTAAAATCTGACCTTTTGTAGCATCAACTGCTTTTTGAATTTTAGAGATATTTGCTTTATAATCTTCTCTCCACTGAATAGCTAGTTCTTTTTTATTTTTATAGACTTGATGGTATTGAATATTATCAGTTATATCAGTACCGTCTGGTAAATTAATTTTAGATTCAGAAAGCATCTGTTGAACTAAAAATGTTCTGGCTGCTAAAGATTGAGCCTTTAACGCTTCTAATTCAAAAGTAACTGGCATTTCTGAAGCAACAACGCCTACAACATATTCTTCTATAGGAATATTTTCAATTTCTTTAGTGTTTGTCCTATAAACTGACACTTCGATGGAAGGTTCTGGGGAATTTTTATCATTTTTACTTTCATTATTGTCAATTGATGAAACAGAATTCTGTTTTGATGAATCTACAATGTTCTGTTTAGTATTGTTTGAAAATGAAGCTACTAAAATAGAAGGTACTACTAATACTACAATAAATATTGTAAGAACTACCCATATTAATGGTTGGAATTTATTCATTATTCCTCCTTAATAATAAAATAAATCATTTTAAATAGGTTATGAATAAAATTCACCTTATATTACCAATTGTTAGGTTTTAAAAACGATAAA
Source organism: Peribacillus frigoritolerans (assembly GCF_040250305.1). Lineage (NCBI taxonomy): Bacteria > Bacillati > Bacillota > Bacilli > Caryophanales > Bacillaceae > Peribacillus > Peribacillus frigoritolerans. The sequence goes on from NZ_CP158190.1 coordinate 3,149,418, forward strand.
GCATTCCCTTTTACTTATATAGATAGTTAAGGGTTTATAACAATTTTAGTTCTTATGGAACTAACCTGCCTCGATAGTTGCATACAAAAAGCTGCCTTAAAGACAGCTCCGGTCTTAAGCTAACACACCCGTTAGTTCATTAAGAAATAGCAGTTTAATGGTATCGAAACCAAACAAACCATCCTTTTTCCTTACTTTTAGCTAAAAATATTTGACCTTGGGCTAAGTTAGCTCCAGGTGCTTTGGGGAAATCTAAACGTACAAGCCAGGATTTTTCAGCAATTTCTTTGCCACAAAAGGTCTTTGCCATTCCAAAATAATCTTCTTCATTTTTATTGCCAACTGTTTTAGGAAAAGGTGTGGCAGTTACTACATTCCACATAGTATATATGTCCGGAAATTCATTTAATTTTCCATAAGTTTTTGGTATTAAAGTATTTAACACTTTTATTACCTCTTTTTTATCCTTAATCGATGTTTTCTCTAATTCACTTAACACAGGACATTCTTTAGGTTGTGCGTATCCTTGAATTGAACCAAAAAACAACATCGGAATGGTCATAATCAATATATATAGCATTTTCATAAAACTCACCTCAGAAGTTATCTTTCCTCAATTTTAAGAAAAGTAGTCCGGTTTTTAGGTGTAATAGCTCAATTGTTATGCAACTAACCTGCCACGTTAGTGCCATAAGAAAAAGGCTGCCGCAGCAACCCCTATGATTGAAGTAAAGCACCTGTTAATTGAGTAAAAGGTAATAATTTTATTGAGACAAATGTTTGTAATCCAATATTTCTATCTTAAAACCATGATTACATTTCAGTTGATTAAGTTTTTCACTGTCACAGGATGGAGATATTCTTAATTTAACTTGGTCGTCTACATATTCAAATGGTTTATTACGTTCGGAAGAGACTTGAATTTTTAAATCGACATCGTAAGAATGATTTGCATTGTAACTTATGCCAACAATCCTTTCCATTGCCAACTCAAATTATGTCCGTACTCTTTTTTAATTTTCTTATCTAAAGTTGGAAACACAATGTCCCCCAAAATATCCTCTGTTGTGACATACCCACCTTCCACTTTTGGAACGGTTTCTGCATTAACATTTTGTAAAGGAGCAAAAGCAGCTAATAAAAATCCTAATAGGATTAAGTATTTTTTAATCATCCACATACACCTCATTTTATATTTACTTCTATTATTCACAATTTGTTCTTCTTTATTAAACTAAACCAATAAAAAAAGGAACTGCTGTTCAGTTCCAGTGGTTCAAAATAAAGTACACTTAAGTCGAAGCAAAAAATTGCAACCTCAATTATCAAGATAATATATATTTGGTTCCTTTTTTTTAGTTACATAAACGTTCATATTTCCTAAAGATTTATCATTTAAAAATAGTTGCAATTCCCAAATACCTGACTCGTTGAATTTAATTGAAGTGGATGATACAGATACAGGAAAATTAAAATTAATTTCTATATCTTTTTCTATATCTTCTTCATTATTTTCATTAATACTAACTGGCTTTGGGGCATAATTTTTAGGTAATTCTTTTATAGGTGTCTCTTTTTTAACTATCTCTCCTTTAGCTATAATACTCTTACCACTTTCATCTTGAACGGCTTTTACCTTTAACTCACCTAACGGAAGCTGTTCATCCATTGTCCAAAAAAGCCATTCCAACTTAATTTCTTTATCCATTATCAAAGGTTTATCGAAATAACCAAATTTCCGATTTTCACCCCTTATTTCATATACCATTATTACATCGTTTACTTTTTCATTTAGTGTGAATGTTGGTGTTTGTATTGAGTGTTGGTTAGGTGAATTAATGTTAGAACTTGAATTTGATTTAATACCTTGTTCCTTTAGGGCATCTTGTACTTCTGCTTTTGCAACATTGTCATTCTTTTGATTGGAAGAACAACCAAACAATAAAACTGACGAAAAAACTATAACAACAAAATAGTGTATTTTCATTATTTCTCCTTTCAGATTTAGGTTTAATATTATTGACGTTATAAGTCCACTATAGTTTCAATTTTATGGTATAAATTTACACATTAGTCCTCATTTCGTTATGGAACTTCCCTGCCCCGTTAGTGCCATAAGAAAAAGGCTGCCACAGCAACCTCTGTTAATGAACTAAAGCACCCGTTAGCCATCCATGAATCGTAAAAATCGGCGATTCACCACAAAGAATGAAAATAGTCAGGAAAGTCAATACTGATACTGACATTTATCCAGTCAACCCTAATACATAGACAAATTAATTAACTCTCTACGCTTTTTTTAAACGATTGAGCAAGGTCTTCTTAAGTATTGTCATTTTTCATTTTTAAAGAAACTTATTTTCATGGTAGTTCAACAAGATTTTTTAGTTCTCTTGTCTACATTGTATAAAGCTTTCTTTTTCAGAAATACCTTTTTGTATTGTAACTTTATTGATTTTTACATCATTTTCAGGAGTATCAGTCAACGTGATATTGATTTTATCATAGGGAACATCGCCATGATGCCCATTATAGTTTAAAGCACTTGCATAAACTTTATGTCTACGCGTGTCACCTTCTATTCTTTCGATTTTATCTATTTTTGGACACAAGATAAAATCCGAGTAAGTTTTGTCAAGGTTGAAATAGTACCGAGAATATAAAGTTTCTTCTAGCAATTCATTTTTTGGAGCTCCATACCACCCTACTAAGAATAATCCAATAAACACCATGACTAATATGACTAATTTTCCCACGAAATATTATCACCTCTGGATGTAAGTGTTATAGATATTTTCCCATCTTATTAAAATTAAATACCTTATTAACAGCTACAAACGAGTTAGTTTCCGATATAAAAAATATATCGTTTAACATCCTCATTGTTGAACTATCCTGTCCCCGTTTTGTTGCATAAGAAAAAGAGCTGAACGTCACAGCTCTTAAAAAAACTATTGCACCTGTTAGGTCTATAAGGTGTTTTGTATTTTAATGGGCTTCTAATGGTATTTTTCCAATATCCGAAACGTCGTTATGCTCGTACTTTATCACTTCAAAACCTGGGATTCGTAAAGTAATTGTATCGAAACCGTACGGTGGCATTTTAGGTCCTTCATAAGTAACAATCTGAATTGTTATATCGTATTTATCATCGAATTCATCACGAACAATATCAATAACTCTTTCCGAATCAAAAAGTCTTGATTCACCATAATACTTCTTTGTTGCATTGAGTATCTCTGTTCCGATAGCCCTCAAAAATGCCTGTTCGAGTATAACTTCACTACCGACCGTAGGAAGTTTCTTTTTCTCAGTTTTAACGACTTTCCAAACGGTATTTTCTTTTTTTAGTGTATATAACAGATTTAATCCATCTAACTTGACTGCATGTATATAAGCAATGTTTTCTTTAACATAAATCCTTGGCTCTCTAACCCATGTCCATATATCACCCTGTAATACGGATAATACTGCCTTACCTAGAAGTGAAACTTGTCCCTTATCATTATAGAAGGGAAATTCTCTGAAGAAATATATATCTTTAACCCCGTTTAAATCAATATCGAAATAATACTTATTAATAAATTCTTGACTTGGTGCTTCTTGCTTTGCAAAAACAGCAGTATTATTTATAAAAAACAAGATACAGAAAATTACAAATAGTTTTTTCTTCAATAAGAACCACCTACTTTTAATTTTGTAGGTATCTTTCCCAAAAGCTTCTTCAACTATCCTGCCCCTCTAGTTCCGTAAGAAAAAAGGTTGCCGCAGCAACCTTCCTTATTGACATAAAGCGCCTGTTAGTTCAAAACATATTCCATTCCATTTTGGGCAAAGTAACTGTAACTAAAACAAGGAGGTAGTTATGGTTAAGAAAACGATACTTGCTATATGTACATTATTTCTTTTGAACATAGTCCCACCAACTCTAGAGGCAAAAGCTTTAACCTTTGGTGAATTACCAACCAAACAAACATCGAAACAATGGTCAGTTCAAGTAGGCGAAGCTGAACAAGGTAAGGGGTTAGTAAAGCCCGAAAAGGGAAAATTTCATACTTACTCTTTAGAGGTTGATAACATTGGTAAGGATGTATTATCTGCTGAAATTAATATGTTTAGAAATGAACCTAATTCTACGACGAAGTTTTCACTTTTTAGTTGTCCTGGTGAAGAGGATTGTAATAAAAACAACTTTGAAGAAGCGATTTCTTTAGCAAAACAAATGAATGATGGGTATCCGCATAAATTCAGCAATTTCCTTTTGGCTGAAAAAGCAACCGAATTGGAAGTGGAAATTGTTTGGACTGAAAAGGGTAGCGAAGGTAGACCTTTAAAAGAAACATTTACATTCACTGCTGAATAACAAAAAGACAAAAAGACCAAAATAATCGGTCTTTTTGTTGTTGAACTAACGCACCCGTTAGCCATCCATGAATCGCAAAAATCGACGATTCACCACAAAGAATGGAAATGGTTAGGAAGTGTCAATACTGATACTGACCTTAATCCAGTCAACCCTAATCCATAGACTAATTAATTAACGCTCTCCTCTTTTTTTAAAACGATTGAGCAGGGTCTTCTTAATTATTGTCATTTTTCATTCTTAAAGAAACTTATTTTCATGGTAGTTCAACAAGAAAAGGATTCAAATAGGTTAGTTTTACCCTGTTACCACGGTTACTTTTGGTTCTTCACAAGAAATAACATCAATCATGTGATTTAAGCAGGGAAACTGATAATGGATGTAATTTTCAGAGGGACATAAATCTTCTCGTTCATTCGTGGCTATTTTTATAAAATCCAAATACCTTGACTTGGTATATATCCGAAATAGCTCTCCCTTTGATATTTCAGAGTTATCTATAGAATATGAAAAACATTCATCGATAACAGAATATGAAATATATGATTCAAATTCTAATTGCACCATAGGTAAATCGATGTTGAACGTGCTTCTATTAATAAGCAATCGTAATGAATTTTCTTTGGGTTCTATTATTTTTTCCAAATAAATATATCCTTTCTCTTGCATCAATTCCTTAAAATCCACTTCATTATCACTCATTTCTTAATTTGACTATTTAAATTATACTTCATTTCCCAGTCGTCTTAATAAACTATCCTGCCTCTTTAGTTCAACAAGCCTTATTGTAGAGCTGACATATATTGTGACTTAAAAAGAGTTATTTTACTATCTGGTTTTTTTTCTTGTTTTTATCCCGAAAATAAGAAATAAGTGCGTCAGCTATGGTAACAAAAATATAAAAAAACTCTAGGAATAGATTTAACAATTAACCAGCTCCTTTTAGGTTAATACTTAGTTGTTTAATAATGGTTGATTTTTAATAAATCTTTATAAACAATTTTATGGATTTGAGGTTGTTATTATGAAGATTCGCGGTAGGAAATTTTAGGTTAAATGAACAGTTTGAGTACACTTCGCTTGATGAACTAACCTGCCCCTTTAGTGCCATAAGAAAAAGAGCTGTTTCCAGCCCCATATAGAAGTAATGAACCTTTAATTGGATAAAAGATTTAAACCTCAATTGTCAAGGTAATATATATTAGCTTCATTTTCTTTAGTTACATAAACGTTCATATTTCCTAAAGATTTATCATTTAAAAATAGTTGCAATTCCCAAATACCTGACTCGTTGAATTTAATTGAAGTGGATGATACAGATACAGGAAAATTAAAATTAATTTCTATATCTTTTTCTATATCTTCTTCATTATTTTCATTAATACTAACTGGCTTTGGGGCATAATTTTTAGGTAATTCTTTTATAGGTGTCTCTTTTTTAACTATCTCTCCTTTAGCTATAATACTCTTACCACTTTCATCTTGAACGGCTTTTACCTTTAACTCACCTAACGGAAGCTGTTCATCCATTGTCCAAAAAAGCCATTCCAACTTAATTTCTTTATCCATTATCAAAGGTTTATCGAAATAACCAAATTTCCGATTTTCACCCCTTATTTCATATACCATTATTACATCGTTTACTTTTTCATTTAGTGTGAATGTTGGTGTTTGTATTGAGTGTTGGTTAGGTGAATTAATGTTAGAACTTGAATTTGATTTAATACCTTGTTCCTTTAGGGCATCTTGTACTTCTGCTTTTGCAACATTGTCATTCTTTTGATTGGAAGAACAACCAAACAATAAAACTGACGAAAAAACTATAACAACAAAGTAGTGTATTTTCATTATTTCTCCTTTCAGATTTAGGTTTAATATTATTGACGTTATAAGTCCACTATAGTTTCAATTTTATGGTATAAATTTACACATTAGTCCTCATTTCGTTATGGAACTACCCTGCCCCGTTAGTGCCATACAAAAAAGGTTGCCGCAGCAACCCCTATGATTGAAGTAAAGCAACTGTTAGTTTAGGTGTATTGTTTTACTAGCTATTTGAAGTGATTATTTTTCCGTTTTTCACTCCAACAAGATTTGCCATTGTCCCTAAAATACAAATAGAATAGCTTGAGTCTTCTGGAGATGTATAAGTAACTTTTAATTTATCATCAATAGACTCTGAATAAATGTTTTCTATTTCATAATTCTTATTAGAAGAATCTGGAGAATAATTTTTAATTATTCCTATAGTCATATGATTAAACGGACTATTAGCTTGTAATTGAAACTCAATAGACACTTTCTGTGATTTTTCTAAATACAAAGATTCAAATATAATAACTTCAGCATTATCTATTTCTAAATCAGGAAGTTTGTATTGACCTGTATCATTGTATTTTAATGGAACAAATGTGGAAAACCTAAAAAAATCCAGATTAAAATTTTCATTATCACTTTCATTTTGTTCAGGTTTTTCAGAATTCCTTACAGATGATTTATTATCATCTGAGTGTTCTATGTTATTTGATGACTCACTAGGTGAATTGTTTGTACACCCTACTAATAGAAAAATACTGAGAAAATAAATAACTACTGTTTTATTCACCATATGAGATTTTAACCTCCGTTTCCTTTTTTTTAAAATTTACATAATTACACCAGATTTTATCATTTATAGGTAGTTAATCCAACTGATAGACTGACTCCCTTATTAAAGTAACCTACCCCTTTAGCTCCAAGAAAAAGAGCTGCCAAAGCAACTCCATTAATGAAGTAAAGCAACATCTAGTTCATTAATGGAGTTGCTTTGTGCAGAGTTGACACAAACTGCTCTCTTGTGAAAAAAATAAGGACTAACCAAATTGATTAGTCCTCATGAAGAAGAAATTAATTGTTGCCCAGTTTTTCTTGGTAATAACTCCAAGCTGAAATTGCCCATGCCGTTGTTATTTCACCAACAAAAGTAAGTAGTCCAATAACAAGTTCCATAGTTATCAACTCCTTTAATATTATTATATGTGGTGTTTTATTTCGTTTCCTTTATTTATGTTTGTTTAAAAGCAAAAGTTATTGTGTCACAGTTCAGATAAACTATGTTTTTTAAACTAACCCGCCCCTTCAGTTAAGCAAAAAAATCAACAACACCCTTTAACAGAGCCTTATCTTTTTTAAAGGCTATGTTAAAAGTAAAGGTTGATTTATATAGCAGACAAGATATAAACTCAAAAGATGATGGTTAGATATGGAAACTTTGGTTAAATTGATGTGATAACGTGAAGTTTTCAACTTAATCTAACGGAGAGATTAATTCATTAAAGTTATGGAATGGTTAGTTACTAGTAAATTTATTCCCCCGAAATAATTCAACGCTATGCAATTATTTACAATTAATTCTAAATTATTTTAAATTAATATCTTTTTTTATTTTAAAATATTGTAACCTTTTGGATTCTTATTCGATTAATAATTGAACACAAAAAAGGAGGGGTATTTTTGCTTGATAAAGATAATTTAGACGAGAGTATCGAGATAATCTATAACAAGTATTATCGAGATGTTTATAAGTTCTTGATTTGTTTTACTGGGAACCAAAACGATGCTGAAGATTTAACCCAAGATGTTTTTATACGGTTACTACAATCTCAATCTAAATTTAACAAGCAATGTACATTAAAAACGTGGATTCTTTCCATAGCCAAACACGCTGCAATTGACTACCACAGAAAAAAAAGATTTTCTGCTGTATTTAAAGATAGCTTTTTTAAACAACTTGTTTCAAATAGGAAAATTCCTGATGAGATTCTACAAGATAATGAACGTACTAAAGTATTGCAACAGGCTATACAGTCATTAAAACCTTCGTATCGAAGTATTGTCATTCTAAGGGGAATAAATGAATTTTCGATTAAGGAAACCGCAACAATATTGCAATGTAACGAAGCAAAAGTCAAAGTCGATTACCATAGAGCCTTAAAAGTATTAAGAAAGAAACTTAATCTTTCAATAGAGGAGGTTTTTGAGAATGCAAAATGATAATGAAATTTTTGAAGAGATTAAACGCTCTACGAATTTAAATCCAAGAACAGAGTTTGTGAATGATACAAGACACTTATTAGTTAAAAAGGCTAACCATATAAGGAAAGTAAGTAAAATTAAGAAGCTTTCTTATTATTGGTCTGTAGTTATTGCAACAGTGGCTATGATTGCTTGGACTTCCCTTTTTGGAGGAAATCAGTACATTGTAAAATCTTATCATACTGTAATGTCTGCCATTCCTAAAAATAATGAGGAAAGCATGACTGCTTCAACTAAAAATCCTTCTGTATTTATTTACCACACCCATACCACGGAATCCTTTACGCCGTTACTTAATAATAAAAATCCAGATAAAGCATTAGATAAGAAAAAAAATATTACGATGGTAGGTGCAGAACTAACTAGTGAATTAAAGAAAAAAAATATTAATGTATTGCACAGCACCACGGATTTTGACAAAATAGTTCGTGACCGTGATTTAGATTACTCAAACATATACGATATGTCAGGGAAAGAAGTACAAACTGTTCTTGATAAAAATAAGAATTTAAAATTAATTATAGATATTCACAGAGATACTCAACTAAAAGATGCTACAACCGTTAGAATAGATGGAAAAGATGTAGCCAGTGTGTCATTTGTTGTCTCGGAAAACAGCCCTAATTTTAAAGAAAACCGAAAAATCGCAAATCTCTTTCATCAAAAATTAGAAAAGAAGTATCCTGGACTTTCTAGGGGAGTTTTACTGAAAGTATCACAAACAAGAAATCCTTATAAACAAAAATTTTATAATCAAGACTTATTTGCGAACTCACTCCTCCTTCAAATTGGAGGGGTAGAAAATACAATTGAAGAAGAAAATAGGAGCGTTGAATTATTAGCAGAAGTTATAGATGAAATACTAATTGAAATTGAGTAATATAAATTAAGCATACCCTACCTCATAAATCACAAAATTATCTCATTTACAACTCACTTTAAGTCTTATAGAACTAATAAGTGCTTTACTTCATTAAGGAGTGAAGCCTTTTTCTTATTCAACTAACGGGGCAGGTTAGTTGAAGGACTATTTTTTAGTATAGTGTAGTTAAACAAGGAGGAGAAATCAAAATGACTTATGTAAATTATCTAGGCTGTAATCAAAAATTGCCTATCGGTGATAAATTTGAAACTGAAGAATTAGGCTTGATTGATGAAACTTTTTTCAGTTCCTGCTGAAGGTATGGAGAATATAAGAAAACATATCTCTTCTAAATATATATACCAAGTTGATACTAATGGCGGGGGAGCTATTTTATTCGATGGATATTTAAAGGAGACATCACCACATAATTATCGAAAAACAATTAAGGATATGGAAGCACTATGTGCGTTTTTAAGGAAACACCTTGTAAGTGGAGACGTTTGTGAGATGTATACTTGTTTGGATGGTGAAGAATTGGAAGAAAGAGATATAGAATTAGATAAAACCATAACATTTAATAATTGTGATATGAACGATGTTGAAGTAAATGATAGACAACTTTTAGTAATAAAGATTTAGTTCTTAAACAAACTTGTGCGTTAGCTGAAGTTCGGAGCTGTCTTTAAGGCAGCTTTTTTATGGAACTAACGGGTCAGCATTTCTGTATTAACTGAAACACTAAAAAGTTTGTGAGGAAATCTACTTAAACTAACGGGTGCATTAGTTCAGTAAGAAACACAAAAATGAACAATCTTTCTTATTTAATGGTTCTGTTATATGTTAATGTTGAAATTTGAATATTAAATAGGGGAAACCCCTTTTATCAGGCTTGCCCCTATTATTGTTAAACTACGGGTGCGATTGTTTAACAAGATAACTTAATCTTCTTTCACAACTTTTAACTTTTCAGGAAGAACAGCAATCAATTCATCCATATTTTTCAATTGGTTTGTTACCAAATAGGTAGAGGGGATATCGTATTCCAATTTACAAAAAGTTGTAGATTCATTCATATTCAACTTTACACCGTCCTCTTGGTCAAACCTTTCACCAAATGTTACATTATTCTGATTTGAAATTATAAAGAGATGATATGGAATAAGGGATTTAAAAATAATTTCAGATAGTTGATTATTATCTTTAACCTCGACACTAAAAATCAATATATCGAAATGGATTTCTCCATATTCGGTCATTCTATATGCTGTTTTTTGAGGGACGAACTTATGTGTATAAATTACCCCAAGTTTATCTAACTGGTCTCTCATTCCATCAACATCCCAGTCATACCATTCAAAGGTAATAAACAACGGGAATTGATTTAAGCTTGAGAAAAATAGGATAAAGAATTCCTCACTCCCAATGTCTTCTGCATCAATTTCGTATACTGTCTTAGGTGAAGGATTTACCAAAAAGTCGTGTTCTTGATTAAAAGAATACACTTGTTCTCTAATATATATTTCCACTTTACCACTCCAAATGTACTTCGTTAGTCGAATATGGACTACAAATTGAATTTTGACAAGCGTAAACTATCATAAATATCTGTTATTTCAAATACAAATGATTTTAATAAAAATTCTTTGATATTATGTCTCGTACTTTCGTTACTACGACTATCAATAAACAAGAACCAAGCGAGGTAATTATCGAGGTATTTGGTAGCCACACCTTTAAATCGGTCTATCCATTGTTTCATACGAGAATGGAGACCATTGACATTTTGAATGTGATATAAGCCTTTGAGAACGTACTTACCATCAGTGGATTTAATTCTATAATGTTCTAATCCTTTTTCTTTCGCATACGTTTTATAGGCTCTCCAAGCATCTGTTACAAGTACGTTGTCAGCGGTTAACTTAGAACCAATCATTTTATCTACTTTATCTTTCACAACTCGCCCCATACAAGCAACTTTAGAAACAGTTGCTTTGGTACGGTCTCTGGCAACAAGAACGCAAACTTGCTCGTGGCTGATACCTCTATGTTTAGATTTTCCGCCACGCTTTCGAGGTTTTCGGTCTGTAATGCCTCGTTTTCCTTTTTCAGAGTATAGGAAATAGGTCTCGTCAATTTCAACGATACCTTCAAAATGTTCAAAATCCATTTGTTTGAGAGCGTTCAGCAACTTGTGTCTCCAATAGAAAAGTGTAACCCAAGTAACCCCTACAATTTCAGCCGATTTTCGTAGGGAATAACCTTTAAACATACATTCAACAAATGTAATCCACTCGTCTCCTTTTCGGGTGCGATATAAAACAGTGTTAGTCGTATCAGTAAAGGTTTTACTACAACATTTACAACGATAACGTTGGCGACCATTATATTTTCCGAACCGAACAACGTGTCCAGATGCACAATGAGGGCATTCAAACCCTTCTTTGAAACGAGTTTCTCTCATTTCGTTGATTAGACGACCACCGACAGAGGAAGAAGGCTGAACATAGCGTTTTACCCATTGATATACTTGTTCTTTTTTCGTATGTGGTAATTTATCAATGTGCTTTAATAAATTGCTAAACGCTTTGCTCATTTTTCGTTACCTCTAGAATATTTGTTCTTATATCCATAATACTAAGAATTCGGGTAAGTATCAAATAATCAACATTTTGCTTTAACAGAGCCTATTTAATAAAAATCCAATTAAATAGAAACGGCATGTTTTGATTAATCTTTCTTCAAAACATACCGTTTCTATTTATCATTTATCAAGGTTTGTTGTATTAATTTGAACAAACTTTGTTATAAAGCTACATATATAGAACAAACACAAACATAATTCTAAATAAGTTCAGACCCTATATACATAAAAATTATATTCTAAACGTTATTTAGTAGATAGCTATTTATCAAGTAGTTTTGTTACTGGCTTATTATTTTCTCTTTGTCTAAAAGTATTATCATCAATCTTATTTAGATAATCATCAACTACACCAACGAACGATTCGACAGAACCATCTTCAAATGGAGAAATAAGATTTGCTATTTTCACCAATTGTAAGAACGATTTACTTCCACCTTGCTCACAAATTTTTAGATAATCATTCCATGCTTCTTCATGGTTCCCAATCATTTTTTCCCAAAATTGAAATGCACAAATTCGAGCTAAAGCATAATCAATATAATAGAATGGGTGATTATAAATATGCCCTTGACGTTGCCAAAAGCCACCATTATTTAAATACTCATTGTCGCCATATTGGAGATGTGGTAAGTATTTCTTTTCAATCTCCCTCCAAATTGTATGTCGCTCATTTGGTGTTAATTCTGGTTGCTCGTACACACAATGTTGAAATTCATCAACTGCTACACCATAAGGTAAAAATAATAACGCACCACTTAAATGAGAAAAATAATATTTCTCCTTATCTTCTTTGAAAAATTTTTCCATCCATGGATATGTGAAAAATTCCATACTCATCGAAAAAATTTCAGCAGCTTCAAATGTAGGTCCAGCGTATTCTGGAATGTCAAAATGACGACTTTTATACTTTTGAAATGCATGACCTGCCTCATGTGTTAGAACTTTAATATCGTGTGATACGCCACTAAAGTTTGAAAAAATAAACGGAGCTTGATGACTTGAAATATACGAACAATAACCACCACTCGCCTTTCCCTTTTTAGCGGTTACGTCCATCAGGTCATTTTCTACCATATAGCGAAAAAAATCATTTGTATCTGGAGAAAGTTCTTGGTACATACGGATACCATTTTCTATAATCCAGTTTGCATCTCCCTTAGGACTGGCATTACCACTTGGAAACTCAAATCCTTCATCATAGAACATCAATGTATCTACATTAATACGTTCACGTTGACGTTCTTTTAACTTAGAAGCAATTGGTACAATAAACTGTTTAATTTGTTTACGAAAATTCTCTACCATACTTTTATCGTAATCAGTACGATTCATTCTCGCATATCCTAACTCAACAAAACTCGGAAACCCAAGTTTTTTCGCAACAGTTGTTCGTACTTTAACAAGCTTATCAAAAATATCGTCAAGTTCTTGTTTGTTATTTTCAAAAAAACTTGTATGCATTTTGACAGCTTCTTTTCTTACTTCTCTCTCGCTATGACCTATAAATGGTTGTAATTGTGCTAGTGTATATTCTTTTCCTAGAAATGGAATTTTCGCTGAGGATATAAGTTGTACATATTGGGAGGTTAAATGATTCTCTTGTTGGAGGTCTTTGATAACATCATCACTATATGTTTTCAATTTTAGCTCTGCAAGTTTAAAAAGCTGGGTACCATATTGTTTCTCTAATTCACTTCGAAATGGTGAAGTCAATAAAGCTTTATAAAAATCCGTTTCATATCCTTTGATGATTGGGAGAAAATCATGAAAAAAATTCAGTTCATTTCTATAAAACTCATTTGTCGTGTCAATTGAATGTCGAATGGAACAAATGCATCCCATTGACATTACCCCATTACGAATTTGATTAATTTCATTTATCATTTTCTCTTGTTCCTGTACAGTTGAGGAGAGTTTGAATTCTTTAATCATTAAATGAAAGTTTTTCTCTACTTCTTCTCTATTTGGGCGTACGTACTTGAAATCTGAAAATGCCATTAACATTCCTCCTTCTAAATAATATTTTTTTAAAAATTTCCTTTTATTAGTAAAATCATATCAATAAAGCATTTAAAGGTAAAGGTAAAGGTAAAGGTAAAGTTTAATAGAGAATATTTAATTTGAGGTGGTGCTTGTTGTTTGACTAACCGGTGCGGCGGTAGTTTAAGATTGGAGCTATCTATGCATCTTTTTCTTTATGCAACTATTGGGGCAGGTTCCAAGAAGGTTTTTACCAATATTTGTAGAAGGTTCTTTGTTATAAACAATTTTAGGAGGGGTTAACTTGAACAAAAACAAAGTAGGATGGTTATTTTTAGGGCTAGCAGGGTGCTTAGGCTTATTTTTTATTATGATGGCAGGGGAAGGTTACGGTTTATCTACTAGTAGCATAGACGGGAATATGCAGTTGAATTTTTTAGGGATAAAAATTGCTGACGGTATTACAACAACCGCAAAATGGAACCAGTATGGAACATATTTTAATCTATGGAGTTTAGTACCGTTAACATTAACTATTTTCTGTTATCGTAAATTTTTAAAACTTGTCCCAACTATTTCAAACTAATATTTATGATTAGCTGTCTTTTAGGACGGCTTTTTTTATTTATTGTTAAGATTGTGAACGAGCGTACTTAAACTAACGGGTGCGTAGTTCAACAAAAAGACCGATTATTTCGGTCTTTTTGTTTGCTTGTTATTCAGCCGTGAATGTAAATGTTTCTTTTAAAGGTCTGCCTTCGCTACTTTTAGAGTCCAAACAATTTCTCCTTCCAATTCCGTTGCTTTTTCAGCCAAAACGAAAATGCTAAATTTATAAGGATACCATGGAGAATACCGAGATTTCCACTTGTATAGTGCAAGAGTAATGGAAATAAGAAGAATTGGAGAAGAAGAGTTCCATTTTACAATAAAATTGGAAGTGGAAACAGAAAAAAACCTTACGATATAGGGCTTGAGACTATAACTCTTGAGATAACCCCGTTCACCACTGTTTTAACAGGATTTTCACACAAAACCATTCAAGATAAAAAAACTTAATGACCTAACGGTTGCTTTACTTCAATAAGGAAGGTTGCTGAGGCAGCCTTCCTTATTAAAGTAAAGCACCTGTTAGAAGCTAAATTGTTATTTTTGATTTTTTAATTTCCAAACCTCTTCTTCGAGATTACCTATTCTTTGTTGAAGTGCTTTCTTCGGTTCTGAAATCCTTCGAGCTAATATAACGATGAAACCTGTAATAGTAATAATTCCTCCAGCAAAAGCAATAATAAATAACAATGTAACATCAAACATAAAAACAACTCCTAATTTATCTAGGGATTTCAGATTGAAATAAATCGTCTCAGTATGCCACTAGAATAATAATAATAATTGTAGTAACAATAACAAGCATCTTTTTACTGTGATTTCCAACTTCTTTCTTTTCCTCTATTTCCTCTCTGTATTTCATTTGTACTTTTTTCTTTTTATCATCTAATTACATTGCAAGTAGACCCCTTAATGAAAATAACTTAAGTTTATTTTACCATAAAAAACCATATTCACTCTTCAACTAACCTGCCCTGATAGTTTTATAAAGAAAAAGGCTGCCGCAGCAACCCCTGTTAATGAACTAACGTACGCGTTAGTTGAAGTAGTGTGTTATGAATTTATTGTCATTTTTCTTTATAAAATAGAAACCTGGCCCATTTTTTTGTAAAAAAAGTCCTTGTTGAGCTGAACTATTTTCTACCATATTTTGCTCCTCTGCTGTTATAACTGTGGTAACATCTACTACTTCATTTACCCTACCTTCTCTACGGTCTTGTTCCTCTCTGGTAACAAGTTTATATGTATCTGTTTGTTTTGAGGAAACTTCTGCAAATGCTTCTGTCTTTTTCAAGTCTTTCGCGAAACCGATTGATACTGCTAAAACTACTGCAAAACCAAGGGTTAAAACTAATTTCCCTTTCATATAAAAACCTCCCAATAATTTCTAACTGTTCCAATAACATATTTTACCACATCTAAAACTATGTTACTTTTAATTTATTTCTTCAACTAAACTGCCCCTTTAGTGCCATAAAGAAAAGGATTACCTCAGCAATCCCCTTGTAAACTCAATAATAAGTTACTTAAATAGAGAAGAATTAATTGTGAGCAGTATTTCTTCTATACCAATCCTCTAAGTGAAGCGCCATTTTCTTATTCAACTAACAGGCCAGGATAGTTGAAGAGTGCTGTTTAATCTTTTTTCAAAAATTGGGCTAGATTTTTGTGTAAAGGAAAGGTTGATTTATGTTAAACTTAAAGGAAGGTAGGATTAGTTAATATAGTTAAAAATTGTAAATAACAGAGTTTTAGTCTAGGTTTCTAATGAAAGGTTGGTATATAAGACATGGCATATCAAGTTCTAACAGATTCTGACGTTTTGAGATTGACTAAAATGAAACCCATCATTGAGGCAATTGAGCGCGTTTTTTGTGAACAAGCAAACGCAACCCTTGTTTCACCACCTCGCTTTCAATTGGAGACGGAGGATGGAAACTTAGTTTTCACTGCCGGCGCCGCAACGGAGACTGAAAAAGTTATAGGCTTTCGAGTTTACGATACCTATTCAAACGAGCATTCGGGTCACGAACAATTGGTATCTGTGTTTGATTCCGTGACAGGTGTATTCAAAGGCGTTATTATTGGCAATTTACTTGGTGCCCTTCGCACGGGCGCAATCGGGGGAGCTGCCATTAATGCTATGTCTCGTTCAGATGCTAAACAGCTAGCGATAATTGGAACAGGTATTCAAGCTCGTACTCAGTTAGAAGCAGCTATAGCTATTCGTGATATTAAACGGGTTCTGGTTTACAGTCGCAATGATATAAATCGAAAAAAGTTTGCCGAAGAAATGTCTGAAAAACTTGATATGGATGTAATTCCTATGGATTCACCCAAAAAGTGTGTGGAGAAGGCAGATATCATCATCTGTGCTACAAATAGTCTTTCACCAGTGATTGATGCGGATTGGTTAAAACCGGGTGTACATATCAATACGGTTGGACCAAAATCGATGAAAGGACATGAGTTACCCATAGAAGTAGCTGGTAAAAGCTCCGTAATTACTACGGATTCCCTTGAACAGTTATGTGCCTATTCAACACCTCACTTCTTAGCCAATACTCCTTATGAACAGAATATTGTACAGCTTTCGGACATTATAACTGGAAAAACACCGGGCAGAACTTCAATCAATGATGTTACATTGTTTTGTTCCGTGGGACTTTCTGGCACTGAAGTAGTTGTTGCGCATGAAATTATGAAAATGGCTGAAAAGTAAGCGTGGATTTGAAATGTCACAAACCTATATAGGTTTAATGAATCTTTCATAATGGGCGTGTTTCTTTAATAAGAATCGCTTTTCTTAATGAACTAACGGGAGCTATACTTCAATAAGGGAGCTGCTTCGGCAGCTCTTTTTCTATGGCACTAACGGTGCAGGTTAGTTCATATATAAGCAATTTAATATAATTAGAAAGTCAATTTTTCTACGACTTTTGTGACAGTATTTCTAATGTGCTATGAAAATGAGGTTTACCGTGTGTAATTTCCAAAGAGTATGACTGAGACAAACTTATCGTTTTATAATCCACAAAAGAAGGAAGAAACGCGCTTTATTTTGCTAAACAGGGATTTGCCGTTGAGGGTATTGATATTTCGGAAACAGCAATAAAACGGTGTTTGGAAGATAAGGTACTATTAGGATTTAATCCCCATAAACTATCAACATTTTTATATTCTTTCTCCCATATATTTTGTTTCATTTTTGTCACCCTGCATTCCCAAGTAATTTCAAAAAAAACATCACATGTATTTTACCACAAATTCCATATTAACCCTCTTCAACTAACCTGCCCCTTTTGTTGCATAAGAAAATGGCGCTGTTTCCAGCCCCAAGTAAAGAGCCTGTTAGCTCAATAAAAAAGCTTTTTCATTTGAATTTGTTTCAAGATACAATCTCCACATCATAAATTTCAACCTCTCCAAGACTTAGTAAATGTGGTATGTACTGAAAAATACCAATTCTGTTACCCTTTTCAATTTCAATTTTGTAATATTCTACTGAAGCTGAGGGTATCTCTTTAAGTTCCTTATATGTCTCTATATTCAATAGCTTAATTTCATCTTCTTCAATATCTTCAGATGGACCTTTGTATTTCTCTTTTGTGTAGAGATATATAGCATTCGTATTATTTGTTAGTCTTTCAATTGGGATTTTTAAAAATTGTAGTTCTTTTTTGCAATAAAGTAAAGTATTGTATATAAAGTTTTTGGGTGGTGATACTGTTGACTAAAGATGAAATAATAGAAATTCTAATTGATACAGGAAACAAAGGAAATCGTTCATAAGCGAACATTTGTTAAGCCCCCCCTTATTTCGCCTATAAGCGTCCAATGTTATATATCCATTAATATCTTCGCAAGGGGACTTTAAAAAAGGCTATGTTAAATAAAATTGTTGATTTTTGACCAAAATTAAGGGAACTTCCTTGTTTAGAAGTTCCCTTGCTTCTTCCAATAAACCTCCTCTTAACGAAAAGCCGCCAGAAATGGCAGCTATAACCTACCCCGTTACTTAAAGTAAATTTCTTCAAAATATTGCTTATCTCCATATAATAAAAAGGGACCATCAAAAGATGGTCACTATTAATCAGATAGAAATAGTGCGAATAGTGGCTGTTTAATATTTACTCATATTTAAAAGCATTAAATCACACCGCCAGTAATTGACTTGAGTTACGGTTGTATACTTACCAAATTGCCATCTGGTTTTCCACTCTATGCATAGCTGCCTCTTGCCCATTAAAAAGCTTCCCTTTTTAAAGAAACCTCTTTATTATCATCATTATCAAATAATAAGTTGATTTTCTCACCTCTTATTAATTCTTCTTTCTTGACGAAATGGCTAATAAATGAACATAAGGAATCTTGGGTAATACGATGGAAATCAAAGCCGATGCCGATTCCCTAGGCGAAGTAAAAGTGGAACACGACTTGGGGATATGTTTTGAACAGCAATCAGCAGAGATGGAATATTTCGCTTATTCTCCAAACAGTGCAGGGAAATTATTTATAAAATCAGTTGATAAAGCCTTCTTTTGATTGCTTTTTTCTTTTAAGTCCAAAACATTATTAAGGTTTTGCTCAAGCCTATTGGTCGGGCTAATGGATTGGACAGAAACTTCTTGTAATTTTTTCTTATAAAATTCCACATCACTTTTGGCAATTTTAATTTCTTGCTCTAAATCGGAAATCTGCTTTTTTAGCTTTGCCACTTGTTCTTTCTGTTCATGATAAGCCTTTGCGTCTTCGTAGAACTTTTGAATGGTTTCTTCATACATTTGAAATGATGCAATCATTTCTCCTTTATTATTCCAATGAGTATCCACAATTTCTGATATATTTGGGAAAGGAACGTATTGTTTATGTCCTTTCCCACCCAAATTTGTTTGGAAGGAACTTTTTAATTGTTCAATTTTTTCTCCCATTCTTCTTCTCCATATTTGACGACCAATGCCAGTTTGCTTTTCAAGCTGGCTGGGGTTTAACTTGGTTAATGGGTTTTGTTTCAAAAACTGCTGTAAAATCTCTTCTAACTTTTTATCTGAAATCGTTTCAGGTGCTCCGACTTTTTTATCTTCTTTTTTACTCATTAAACTCATCCTCCAAAAAGCTGTCCACAATGGATTTTTTAATCATTATAGAAGAAATATCCCTAGAAAGCGTTTTGAGTTCTTCGTCTCCGACATTAAACCATTCAAGATTTGAGAAATCATACTCCATCCCTTTTGAAGCTGCTCTCATAAGTGCAATCTTTTCTCTAATCATTTTTCCAAGTGCACGGGAATAATCTTCGAACCACTTAATACACTCTGGGTCTTTAAGTTCTTCTTTCGATAGATAAAAATATTCTCCTCCACACTGACGACATTCCCCGCCATAGGGGCATCCATTACTTTCAAGGTCATATGTACAAGCACCATATGGGTCTAGCTTGTGAAAATGTTCAAAGTCATCTTCAGCTTTAATTCTGCTTTTAATTACTAAGGGATGGCTTTCATCAATATGCTCTTTTGGATTTGAATCTTGCTTTTTAAATCTTCTCAATTGCGTTAAGCTATAAACATATGAATCAGCAAACTCATCCATATGGTTTTGATAGTGCATTTGCGAATTAATTCTTCTATGTCCACCCAATCTAGCGATTGTCAATTCATTAATACCTTGCAACTTTAAATTCATAAAAGCATAGTGCCTTGTATCCATTGGTTTTATTCTTTCTATATTGTGTATATTACCATATTTCATAACCACAATATTATCGTAAAACCGCTTCAAAAGAGCGTACAATCTACTCTTATGCCAATAATCAGAGTAATCCTTGTTCTTTTCATTCGCTGCTATATAAGCTTTGGTTGAGAGCAATTGTTCAGAATCACCGTATTTGTCCGTTAAATGAATATAGTCTGAAATGAGGTCATAAATTGTTCTATTTATCGGAACCTTATCTTCAATTGGTAAATCTCGTTTATGAATGGCCTTTTGCTTTTCTCTCGGCAGCCGAATGAAAAACTTACCATCCTTTCTTTTTACCAGACAATCCCTAACAATATCGATAAACTCTTGAGTTCTCAGTGGGATAATATTTGTTAATCTCCACCATAAGATAATTGGGTAATAAAGCAGTTTTTCTTTTTCTGTCCATTCACTTTGAAAATCATCAATCGTTCTACCAAACAATAATAAATCTTCATATTTAACAAGCTTTCTTACCTTTGGGTCTTCAGGCTGAAATACACTCATTGACGATTTAATCTCATCCAATAAGGGATGGTTGATAAAGGTGGTAAATCCAATTATTGCCTTTGCCATATTGTATGGTTTTGTAGAATCCGAAACTTCATCTTCCAAGAAAGAAAGATATTTTTCATTAAAGCCATTTGAAGCAATTATTGCTTTTTTAATATCATCTACGTCGCTACGTACTCTAATTGGGTTAATACTTGTTCTTTTTATCATTGCATATGTTTTTAATGCTGCTTTTAATTCTTTGAACATATCAATATCAAATTTTAATCTAGTTGCATTGGACTTCTTCAAATCCTTCTTAAAATTCCAAATAGGTGAAGAATACTCGCAATCCACAATCCAGCCTTTATTTTTATATTCTTCAAAATATTCTTTCGCTTCTTGTTCAATGGATGGATTAAACTCACTTTCAACAATGGTATAAATCTTAGTTTTATTATTTTTGATTAATGTTTTTTTTACACTTAATGCCATAATTCTTTACCCCTTGTTTTCGTTCAAACGCTTTAAACTTTCCACTCTTATCATTGTGTTTGAAATCTTCAAACTTAGCTCATTTAAGTTTATAAATTCATTGACATACCCTTTATTCGTATCTACTGTAACTTCGCTTAAACGGTCTAATAGGGCGTTTAAAAGACTGAGTTCTTTTAGCACACTGCCCCAGGATTTAGCATTAGACAAAGAATAGATTTTTTCGTCTAACTCATCCTTTAATGATTGCATTACACTAGCCTTTGCAATCCCAATTATGCAAGTGGAACAACTTGGCGATTCAGGATTATGGCAATTCGGATAAGTTAAACAATGATAATCTTTATGCTTTGATGGCATTTTACCAAGATAAAATTTATCAATCATTTCATTTAATTTTTTCTTTGGTTTCAGCAGCAGCTCCTGAGCCAATGCTGCCTTTTGGTGTTGCCTGCTTTGCACGAACTTCACCATTCCTTCTAAAACCATTGGTGGATATTTTTCTTTGAACTCTTTAATCAAAGCTGTTTCACTCTTTAAAGTTAATTCAGCACCTTCCAATTCCTTCGTTCCGCGAAGAATCATTGAATAGAGATAGCCCATTTCACCACGCTCAAATAACTCCACTGCAATATCGTCAATAGGACCATTTTCATTATTTTGACGAATATAGATTTGTGTTACCTCCGAAAAAACTTTGTTAGGGGCAACTTTATGTGCTCGTACTCTTTTACTGAATTCATATGCTGAATAAGCAAAGCCTTTTTTCTTGTAAATACTGTAATATAAATGCTCAACAAGAGAGCGATTCATTTTTAAAGAAGAAAAATTTTTCAAGTCCTTTCTTTCTCCAAAAAATAAATTAAATGGTTTATCGTACGGAATGTTGTACTTTGTCTTAAAATTAATTAATATCCTGTCCTTTTCAGCATTACTATGAAGTTGAGCAATGGCATAAGCAGTAGCAATTGGAATGCGTAAACTTTTGTTAGCATAAAAGCTTCTTCTAAACTTTGTTTTCGAAACAATCAACTTGACCATTCTGTGCTTTTCAATTTGGGCAAGAATTTGCCCAGCTTGGTCATTAGTTAGTTTATTAAAGCGAAAATAATCTAAGCTTGTTATGCCCATTTCTTTAAGATTGATTTTTGGCAGACGAACGACATCCCCATGCCGCCAAGCATTAGTTAAATGAACTGCCACATACAACCACGTAATTGCATAATCTCGGCTTTCAATGGCTTTAGCAATATGATTATCATAAACCTTAACAAAGTAGTAATAGTTAAGAAATTGTTCAAACTCATACACCTTTTCCACTTCATCTTCAATATCATTGCTTTCGTCTAATTCCAATGTGTATGTCTTCTCGTATTTAGTGTCTTGAACAAATGATAAATGATTTAGAAAACCAACCAATAGCTCTTTGTCGCTCTGTATCAATTTATCACTTGCAAATGCCAACTCTATTTCTTTATCTGTATGGTCTGCTAATTCTTTGATGAAATATTGAATATAGCTTCTTAGTCTAATTACAAAAATTCTAGCTTTGGAGTTTAATGTTTTAAAACTAGCTTCACTACTGGCAATGTTATTCTGACAATAATCAATATACACCTCTGCCGTTTTTGCAAAATAGTTAGGAATGTTTAATTTTTGGACACCCTCATTAAAGATTTCCAGAGGTGTTTCAGCCGTTGAAAATCGAAAATCATTTAACCCATCAATATACCGTAAGACGCTTTCACGTTTGGCATAATTAACAGGTTCTTTTTTGAAGGAGTATTGTCTAATATATATATCGTCAAACGTTTTGGTTGAGAGTAACTTCCTAACGGTATCAATGGTCACATCGTAAGGGAACAGCTCTCTGATTTCGTTCGATGAAAGATAGTCATTCTCTTTTATAAACGAAACCTCTTCATCGATGTTTCGTTTCAGTTCTAAAACCTTGTCGATATGATTAGCAACAATGCTATCACCCTTTGGAGTTAATCCTGAATAGGTTTCACCTAATACCCCATCTTTCCTAAGATTTGTTATTACCATAGTATGGATACCATCTAATATCTCAATGATTTCATTAGTGCAAATAAAACCTTCTGGGACACTTCTCTGATTAATATAAGCTTCGGCAAACTTCTTAGGAATACGAACGGTTTTATCAAACCTTGTTGAAAAAACTCCTATCGGTTGATGTCGTACAAGTGCTTTGCTCCAAAAATTTTTTGAAAAGGTATATAACTCTGATAATTCCTTTGCCGTGTAGTAGTTCTCTTTTAATTCTTTTTGTAATGCTTTAAATTGCTTAACCGATTCCTTTATCAAGTAAAACACCTTGTTTTTTTCAGATGTATTAGGTCCTAAATAAAATTGAAATCCACAGAGGCTTCTTGTAAGGTATGAGTAAAGCGTTGGTGTTTTTAATCCCAATTCTTCAGCAGCATCTTTTAATGGCATTAATTGTTTTTTACTCTCTTCAAATTCCTTAATGCTTAATTTACTCACTATCTATCGACATCCTCATACATTTCTTCTAATCCTTGATTCATTTGATTAATGGAATTTTTCGTATTCACTAAATAAGGCAATGCCGATTCAGGAGAACTATCCCTTCTTGCCCTCATAAGTTCTATCAAGTGTTGACATTCTTCTGCTATATTGTTGGAGTATGTTCCCCTTCCAATATGGGTACTCCATTTAAGAGATTGATAATTAAGAGCATATAATTTATCATCAGGGTTATCTGATTCCTTCAACTTCTCAATAAACGCTTTCTTTACCTTTTTAAATTTTTGATTGAATGTTTGATATTGCATTGATGCTCCCCTTGAATTAACAAAGAGGCTATCGGAACCATCTTTGGGGGCAGGGTATCTATCTAAATGAGTTCGGTAAAGTTCTTGAAGTAAACCTTTTACTGCATCAATTGGTTGGACACCTGGGGATTTAACCCTATTGCCACTTCCTTTTGCAACTCTTGAATCTGTTTTTAATCTAACGATTAAGCCATTTTCTCCATATACACCTAATTTCTTAATTTCACTTCGTTTTACTGCCATTACCTCGGAACCTCTTAATCCCCCAAATATCGCTAGATACACACCTAATGCGATATCATTTGCAACTGTCATTGCAGTTCTAATAAATGCGATAACATGGTGTTCTTCCAATGTTCTTGCCTTGGTGTCATCTACCTTAACTGCAGGCAGCGATTGCATTTTAGGAATGAATAAGGATTTGAGGGTTTTCTTCTTGGTACGATAATTAATAGTCCATTCAAAATCTTCTTTCTTTAAATTCTTCAATTGCCCCTTATTAGCTAAATATTCATAAAAGTATATTATGGTTTTGTCATATGTCCTTAAGGTTTTTCTTGAACAGCCCTGTTCCTTTTTATGCTCCAAGAAATGTACCCCGTGTACAATATCAAGGTCAGATATACTTCTTACCTTGAATAAAGTGTAAAACTCTATTAATGTGTGGTTAAGAAATGTTGTTAAATGCTTTGCTCTTGCTAATTGGTTGTTATATCGTGAAAACCTCCACTTATCATATATAAAGGAAGTTAAGGGATGAGGGACTTCTCTCTTGTTCTCTTTGTTCACTAAAACAATAGTTGCATATTCATTTACTTCAATTCCCATCCTACCCTTATCTTTTTCTATCTTAGTGTTTCTGACTTCAAATCTTATATTCTCGTATGGATTGAATTCTAATACCTTATTTTCTTCCATATCTATCACTTCCATTGAATTTTTTCTTTCTTACATATTATTAGTGGTTAATCATAGTTTTTTAAGGTCCTCGAACTACGTTCTGCGGATACGCCTCCCGCTATGGGTTATGTCCCCTTACTATAGTAATAGCTGTATGTCCATCTCTCATTATCTATTTATTAACATATATTCCATTATAAGTATATCACACATTCCAATTATGTCCAATTTGATTTTAACGAAAGTTAACGGATATTATAAATTTTTATATTCAGGTTTATGTACATAGTATTTTTACTATATTCTTTTGGACAAAATAAAAAAACCTTATGATTATGAGGTTTTTGGTTGGTTAAAGATAATATGATTATGTACAATATTTTTATGTTCAATAAAATATAGATAACGTATATACTTCAGGAGTTGAGACCTCAAGCTTGCTTGATAACAAGCTTAGCGGTTCCGCTTGCTGGAACACCGGGAGAACGAATGCACCACCGCCGCGGACGATTTTAATTTTATTTCCTGATTCGTCGATGTGAACATTTTTGCTTCCTAAGTAGCTTCCGGTCACGATCAATGCCTCATCAGGACCAGCCGTGCGGTATTTCGTAATAAAGACAGCAATAAGTGCGATAAGTAAAAATGCAACAATGGCGACAACAATCCAAATCAAATCAAACATAACTTACCTCCTACCCTTTTTTTTAATCCTGGTGGGGTATAACATAGACAACCCCATTTTTAACTTCGATGATCAAGACCTTTGTATCCGAAACAATACCTTCATTCTTATAACCTGTCGCAGTTTTCGCGATGCTTCCGCTGATGCTTTCAATCAGGACTTCCCCAAACCCGTCAACCGGGATTGATGTCAGAACCCTGCCGACCCTCCCTCTCAGGTCATTATCATGAAATGTCAAACTTTCTTCCGCTGATGAGATGGGAATCAAAACAAATACATTCAGTAAAGTGACGATAATAAATGAAATGATCAGGGAAATGCCGGCACTCAATCCAGAATTAAGTCCTGATAGCGATTCAAGCAAAAACCCACTCGCAAAAAACACGGTAAAAAAGCTAAAAATGAGAGTTGGATTAAATATATCCGGTAATTCAAGGCCGGAAAATATATCATTAAACAAGATAAATAAGAATGTTAGCCCCCCGAATATAATTAATCCATATAAATAGACTGTTTCTAACGGAACCCCAAATAACTCCATCTCTTTCATCCTTTAAATTCGATTTTTCCAAGCCGCATACTACTTTAAGGACCTGGGATAAGCGTTTCTCCAACATTGATAATCTATGGTTATAATCCCCTCCATTTACTTTGCTTACCATTCATACGAATGAAGCATTCAAAAAGTTTCATTTATTTTCCAAGTTTTAAATTTTCTCCTCGGACAAACCCTGTCTTCTAAAAGTACATTATTGAAATAAAATTCATAATATCATTGACAGTGTTTACTTAACATATTAAAATTCTTTATATGTTAACTCGTTACATAACTAGGTTTACATTAGGGGGAAGCACGATGAAGGAACGTCATGAGAAGTTAAGAATGATGATGGTTACAGCTTTATTTGCAGCACTTATAGGAATACTTGCCCAAATTACAATTCCACTGCCGATAGTACCGATTACAGGACAGACTCTAGCTGTTGGATTGGCAGCTACGATACTGGGTTCACGTTATGGAACCTCTTCCGTTTTATTATACTTGTTCATAGGAGCAGCAGGAGTACCAGTATTCGCTGAAATGTCAGGAGGGCTAGCTAAGATATTCGGTCCGACTGGCGGTTATTTATTATCCTATATCCCGACAGTCTATATAACGGGTTTGATATTGGAAAAAACGCGTTTCTCAGTTGCGATGGCTTTCCTTGCAAATACAATCGGGATGATAGTCACTTTGGTCATCGGTACGGTTTGGTTAAAATATATGAGTTCATTATCTTGGCCAGTGGCATTTGCCAGCGGTTTTGCTCCATTTATAATCGTAGGCGTTTTAAAAGCATTCCTTGCATCTTGGCTTGGCATTACAATCCGTTCAAGGTTAGCGTCGGCTAATATGCTGCCAAAAAAAAATGCACCACTTTCCCAATGATGGCTATATGAAAGAGAGGGTACCGCTTGTGGTACCCTCTCTTTCATATATATTCAAATTCCGGAACACTGCATAAAAAAAAAGACTCTTAAAAAGAATCTTTTTTACAAGTATTTATTGCGGTCCTATCCCCATAAGTCCGAATATGAATAGCAAATGTATATTATCCCCTTTGCTAACCGTAATCATTTTACTATAGTAACAGTAATTTGACAACTATTGAGGACACAATGAACTTGCTACCATTTTATTACATAAGGAAGAATATAGTAACGGATTTTGTTACTTATTATTCACTTGATATTCTTTTTTCGTACCATCATCGAAAACGACCTCTAGATCGAATTCTTGATAGTCATCTTTCAAATTAAAAGCTTTTGTCACTTCTTGAATGACTTCCTCATCTGATGAATCTTTGGTGAATGTCAATTTTTCTAAAATCGGGGTCAATTCTTTCATTGCCTCATCACCGTGAACTTCATGTTTGTTAAGTTTGTCCTCGATCGAAGCTTCTGTTTGAGCTCCCATGGTATCATATTCAGCTTCGTATTCGTTATCATTGCCTGTATAATCCACTTCTAATTGAAAATCCTTATAAGTGAAAGGCAGTTTTTCATTATTATCCGTTCCTGTTTCAGGATTATTTTCCGCTTGATTTTCATTTTCCTGAACCGGCGGGTTTTTCACTTCATCGTTTTCTTCGCCGCATCCAGCCAAAACAAGCATAGCCGCAAACGGGACCGATAATATTTTGATTGATCTTCTCATTAGTTTTTTCCTCCTTTAGTTTGTATACGTTATTTATTTCCTAATAGGGAACATTTAAAACCTCAAGAATCTCTCAGATATATCAAATCAACCAAGTGATCATAGTGGAAGGATATAAAACAATACCGCAAAAAAGTGTGTGACAGACCCCCCAAGCACGAATACATGCCAAACCGCGTGATGAAACGGAAAACCGCGCCATACATAAAAGATGGCTCCAAACGTATAAAGCAATCCCCCTGCAATCAATAACTGGATACCAGCTGAAGGCATCGTTGCTGTAAGCGGTCCCCAAACGATAACGATCATCCACCCCATTGCAATATAGAGAATCGTCGAAAGGAAGAGGAATCTTTTCACATAGAAAGCTTTGAAGACGACGCCAATGATTGCAACTCCCCAAATTATCCCTAGCAGTGTCCAGCCGAGTGATCCTTGGATCACAAGAAGCATGATGGGCGTGTATGTCCCAGCAATGAATATATATATGGCTGAATGATCAAAGATTTCAAATATATCCTTCGTTTTTCCCTCTGGAAAACTATGCACTAAAGTGGAAGAAACATATAAAAGAAGCATGGAAACACCATAAATGACTGAAATGACTACATGCCAAGGCGATCCTGTTTGGGCTGAGAATATGATTAAAAACACAAGGGCGGCAATACTTAACAAAACGCCGATACCGTGGGTTATCGCATTGACCACTTCTTCTTTTTTTGTATAAACATGTGTATTAGCCATGTTACAGCTCCTTAATTCCGGCTTAATTTTTTTTGTATTTACCTAAAGTATACACCAGATCTTCCAAGCAATATAGAAAAGTGAATATTAACTTGATTAATACCCACTAATTAGATTATCATCTAATTAGATGATAATCTAATTAAAAAGGGGGATAAAAGTGCAATTAGAAAAATTGGTCGCTTTCCACAAAACAATTGGTGATGTAACCAGGATTAGGATTATATCCATCCTGGCAAATGGCCCAAAACACGGACAGGCACTTGCGGGAATATTAAAATTGACGGCCCCGACCATTTCACACCATTTAACGAAATTGAAGGACATTAATTTAGTGAAGGATCGCAGGGAAAAAAATACGGTATATTATTTTTTGAATGAAGATGTACTGAAGCATTATTCGTCAGCATTACCTAAAATGGTTTCAACTAAGGGGGACTCTAATAAAATGGATAATCAAAAGCTGAATTTAGAACACAAAAAGATCCTTGAAAACTTCTATACGCCAGATGGCCGACTAAAAACAATACCAGCACAAAGGAAAAAGAAAATGATCATCCTTCATCATATTGGCAGCCTTCTGGAAAAGGGACGTAAATATCCAGAAAAAGAACTGAATGAATTCATCCAGTCATTCCATGATGATTATGCAACGATAAGGCGTGAACTCATTATCGGAAGCATCATGTACCGTGAAAACAGCATTTATGAACTGAATCCCCGCGAGATGTGGGCTGACATCGTTTAACGGAAGGATTCTAAAAATAAAAAACCGGCCTCCCATTTGGAAAGCCGGTTCTTGAGATGCAGTTTATATGGCAAAATGGTGACCGCCGATGATTTTGATTACCTCTAATTGTTTCATCCATTCGCTATCCGAAATGCTAGGATTCCAAAAATACAATGCATCATTTGTGTAGCCATGAATCGCCAATGCTTCATTGACAGCTTTCTTGGCATCATCTCCTGCTGGTTTATTTATACTGCCATCACCAACAGGCGAGAATTGGTTTTTTTGATAGATGACTTCCCGTACTGTATCAGGAAATTCATCGCTATCAAGGCGATTCAAAACAACTCCTGCCACCTCGACCTTTCCTCTGTATGGCTCCCCTTTAGCTTCTGCATGCACAAGCCTTGCTAATAATTCTTTATCTTTTTCATTCATTGCATGTGGAATAATCAATGTTTTACCAGGCTCGGCAACATTATTTACATTATGATTGACTTCTTTCAACTTACCGATTGGAACACCGTGCTGCTTCGCAATATCCCATATCGATTCACCTTGTTTAATGACATGTTTGGTTGCTCCATCCGAAGCTTTACTGGTCGTTCCCTTAGGAAAAGCTATCCCAAGTATGATGACACTTAGAGTCATTATCACGGTTATTATAACTGATAATTTCATCTTGTAACCTCCTCGTTAAGCATCTTCCTAGGATAACAGACCATATGGGAGAAAACAGTGCTAAATTTTTTCCAAGGAAATGAAGGAAAATTTTTCACGGGTCTATTAACTTCGAAATTTTAATGATTCCCATTCTTCCCGTAGCATTCCCATTCTGATTGAATCATAATAATAACCTTCATGATAACGGCATTTTCTTATCCTTCCCTCCACTTGCATGCCTACCTTTTCTCCAACTGCGATCATACGTTCATTACCTGACCATGTCGTCAGCCCAACGCGCTCAATCTCCATTTTTTCGAATAAATAGCCAATGAACAACATTAACGCTTCTGTTCCGTAACCGCCGTTCCAATACTTGGGCTCAAAGATCGTAATTCCGATTTCAAGCCAGCGTGAAGGTTCATGTTCCCAGTAATATACAACAGAGCCTATTATTTGATCGTTTTTTTCCATTAATAACTCGGAGTAAGCCCCCATTTTCTCATCATAGGTTTTATGCTTCAGTTCTTTATCGATATACGTATGGAAATCAATGAGTTCTAGAGGATAATAAGGTGCATCCCATTTTTTCCATTCTGGATCGGCTTCTCCATATTTCAGGCTCCATAAACGTTTTAAATCGGCTTGTTTAACGTTCCTCAATATTACTTTGCTTCCTTCAATCCAAACATCGTCCAATCCGCTTCCTCCCACTTCATCCTTGCTTTACCTTCCATTTTACCGGTCGACACATAATTTTATAAAATATTGCCTTTCTCTGGGACCATCGAATTCACAAAAATATATACCCTGCCATGTACCAAGGATTAAGCTCCCTTTATGGATGATCACCTGTTGTGAAGAACCAACCGTACTAGATTTCAAATGGGCTGCCGTGTTTCCTTCCATATGTAAATCCAATGTATGGTTCCATGGGTATTGCTCATCCAGTCTTCTTAGCATATCCTTTTTGACATCGGGATCAGCATTTTCATTAATCGTGATTCCTGCAGTCGTATGTGGACAATATATAAGAGCTATCCCCTCTTGAATCCCATTTTCATTAATGAAGGTCTGCACTTCTGTCGTAACATCAATCATATCATCCCTTTTCGTCGTTTTTAAGGTGTTTTTCTTCAGCATGTAAGTTCACTCCTTTGTCATTTTAATACTCCTTTACCCATAAACATTACATTCATGCTTTGCTTTTTAAACAATTCAAAATTAAAACATAAGAAAATCTTATCAATAGCAATTAAAAAAATAACCTATTCTTATTGCTCTTTTTATTTTAAAATTGGATATATAAGGAATTAGGAGGAGTGGTAAGATGAGTTTCATTTTTAAGTCAATCGACCATTACCAATTAGCATCTCCCAAAAATACCGAGGACCAATCAAGGAAGTTTTTCACTGAGATATTAATGTTCAAGGAAGTGACTAAGCCTCGATCATTAAGGTCCAATGGCGGGTTATGGTTTGAATCGGGATCGATCAAAATTCATATCGGAACGGAGGATAATTTCATCCCCGCGAGAAAAGCCCATCCAGCACTTGAAGTTGAAAATCTTAATGACTTTAAACAACATCTAATTACTAAGCATATTTCTTTTACAGTAGACGAGAGGTTGCCCGAGGCGAACCGCATATATTTAGCCGATCCCTTCGGCAACCGGATCGAAATTTTGGAATGGATATAATAAAAAGCGGGTCCATTTATCTCGGACCCGCTTTTGTAGTAAATTTATTTTTGTTTCTTTTTCCAGAATCCCAATATTAAAGCGGTAATGAGGGCTCCTATTAAAATCGCCAGCAAATAGCGGAAAGGATGGTTGACTAGAGGGATGACAAATATTCCCCCATGTGGCGCTGGCAAAGTTACACTAAAAGCCATTGACAGGGCTCCTGCCGTCGCTGCACCAACAACACTGCTGACGATAACGCGCAATGGATCGGCAGCCGCAAAAGGAATGGCACCCTCTGTGATGAATGAAGCACCCATGAAGTAATTAGTGAATCCGGACTTCCTTTCCATTTCACTGAATTTACTTTTAAAGAATGTAGTTGCAAATGCGATTCCCAGGGGGGGAACCATTCCGCCAGCCATTACTGCAGCATGCGGTCCGAAACTTGATGCCTCAATGGCTGCAATCCCAAAAGTGAATGCTGCTTTATTTAAAGGTCCGCCCATATCCACAGCCATCATACCCCCAAGAATCAAGCCTAGGAATATTGCGTTCGTTCCGGATAAGCCCTGCAGCCAATTGGTCAATCCCGTGTTAATTGCTGTTACTGGTTCATTTATAAGAAATATCATGATAAACCCTGTAATTAACATTCCGAATACAGGATAGAGTAAAACCGGTTTAATGCCATCGAGTGTTTGCGGTAACTTGGAAAACAATTTTCTTAACAGTAAGACTACATAACCTGCAAGGAAACCGGCGATCAGTCCGCCAAGAAAACCGGCATTAGCCTGTGCTGCCAATAATCCCCCTACCATACCAGGAGCAAAACCTGGACGGTCGGCAATACTTGAAGCAATGAATCCAGCCAGGACAGGGATAAGTAAGAAGAAGGCACCATTTTCCCCGCCAATATCACTTAATGCTTTGGCAATGGGATTATACTCCGGATTTGCCGGATCTGCTGCCTCGATCCCGAAAAAGAAAGAAAGCGCAATCAGGATTCCGCCCCCGACGACAAATGGAAGCATATTACTTACGCCATTCATTAAGTGCTTGTAAATCCCCAATCCTCCTTTAGCTGAATCACCTTCATCACTTTTATCATTTCCAGTTCCTTTGTAAACAGGTGCATCCTGATTCACTGCTCTGGTTAACAGCTCCTCGGTCTTCCGGATCCCATGGGCAACAGGGACAATAATGACATGTTTTCCATTAAAACGGTCCATTTCCACCTGCTTATCCGCTGCGACGATTATTGCATCCGCGTCATCAATCTCTCCGGCGGTTAAACCATTTTTGATTCCTGTGGAGCCATTTGTTTCCACTTTGAAATCGATTCCCATTTCCTTCGCTTTGGCCTTTAACGCATCGGCAGCCATATAAGTATGGGCAATTCCCGTTGGACAAGCTGTAACGGCAAGGATTTTACCTCCTTTATTGTTACCACTGGCACCATTACTTGATTGCTCCTCTTCACTTTCTTCTTCATAAGCCTCCATTTCTTTTTGATTGATTATCTCCAACACTTCCTCACCAGAAGAAGCAGAAATCAAACGGGCTCTGAATTTATCATCCATCAGTAACGAAGAAAGCCGGGAGAGAGTTTCCAAGTGATCTGCATTCGCTCCTTCACTTGCTGCAATCATAAAGAACAAATGAGCTGGCTGCCCATCAAGCGATTCATAATCCACACCACTGACCGATTTGCCGAAGCAGATGGCTGGTATCCTTACAGCATTTGTTTTTGCGTGCGGTATGGCTATCCCTTCACCAATCCCTGTTGTGCTTTGCTCTTCTCGTTTTAAGATGGCTGCTTTGAAACCCTCCACATCGTTTAACCTGTCTGCCTCGGCTAACTTTCCTGATAGTTCATCAATGACTGCTTGCTTTGTAACGCTTTGCAAATCTATTATGATTGTATCCAATTTTAACAAGTCTGTAATTTTCATAGAGTCAGCCTCCTGTTAGTTGATTGATGGCAATTTGCGGTAATAACTCTTCAATTTTATCCAGTGTACCGAGATCGGATGAAAAGGCTGTAGCACTTCCTGCGGCAAGACTGAAGCGGAAAGCGGATAAAATATCCCCTGTCCTTTCATATGTCCCGATGAAACCTGCGACCATGGAATCACCGGCACCCACTGAGTTGATGACGTTCCCTTTTGGAACATTTGCGGAATATGAATTTCCACTGGTGCAAAGCACGGCCCCCTGTCCAGCCATTGAAACAATAACGTTTTGTGCTCCTGCTTCTACCAATTTAGTGCCATATTCTCTAGCATCATCAACCGTTCTTATTTCGGTGGAAAAAAGCTCACCCAGTTCATGGTGATTGGGCTTTATTAAAAATGGCCGGTGTGGAAGAACATTCAGTAATCCCTTGCCACTCGTATCCACCACCACTTTAATGCCGTTATCGGAACATGACCTTGCCATGGCTTCGTATACATCCGATGGAACGCTTGGAGAGATGCTTCCTGACAAAATGAGGATATCATTATTATTCAACTGTTCAATCTGACTAAATAATTGTTGATAATTCCCTTTTGAAATGACTGGCCCTTGGCTATTAATTTCGGTCTCCAGCCCTGTCTTCAATTTGATGTTTATTCTTGTATCTCCAGCTATCTCTGTAAAGTCCGTGAAAATCTCTTCCTGCCTTAAAAACCTTTTTACAAATTCACCTGTTTGTCCACCGATGAATCCTAAAGCTGTCGTATTATTTCCCAGCCTTTTAAGCACTCGGGAAACATTGATCCCTTTCCCTCCAGGGAATTTTGCATCATAACTGGTTCGATTCACCTTGCCCATTTGAAAACTTTCCACCTCGACAAGGTAATCGATGGATGGGTTGAGTGTCACTGTATAAATCATTAAATGGTCACGACCTTTACCTTTGGATTTTTATCGAGTTGCGCAACAGCCTCTTCATCATTGCTGTCAGTAATAATTATGGCATCGCTTACATCTGCTACCTTAGCGAAAGTAGCTTCATTCAGTTTTGAACTGTCAGCAAGCACATAAGTTTCGTTAGAGAGGCGTAATGCCATCTTCTTCAGTAGAGCTTCTTCCGGGTCCGGTGTTGTGAAACCCAGATCTTGATGGATGCCGTTCATTCCCAAAAAACATTTATCAAAACGGTATTCATTCAAAAACTGTACAGCATTACTTCCTATAACCGCATTTGTCGAAAATTTAATCGTTCCGCCAACTAACACTGTTTTAATTTCCAATTCGATGAGTTTTGGAATATGCATAAGACCATTTGTCAGCACCGTTATATTTTTATCCTTTAAATAAGGAATCATTTCCGCAGTTGTCGTGCCTGCATCAAGATATATACAATCATTTTTCTCTATGAATGAAGCCGCCAGCTTTGCTATAAGTTGCTTTTCAGCTCTTGCTTTGTTTTGCTTTTCCATAGTTGTTGGTTCAAGGCCTTTTCTTTGAAGTAAAGAGGCCCCTCCATGCACGCGTTTCAAGAGCTTCATTTCTTCGAGTTGCACTAAATCTCTCCGAATGGTCGACTCCGAGGCTTGTAGCTGATCTACAAGCTCCTGCAGCTTTACCGTACCTTGTTCTTTAAGGATCGATAAAATGAACTGGTGCCTTTCAGTTGTCAACAATTCGCCCACCTCACTTTAATATCATCATCATATATGAAAATGAAGGAATAATCAATCACAAACGTTTAAAAATACTCAAATTCATTCAAAAATACCTTCAAAAACATTCAATTTTAATTGAGATAACCTTTCTTGAACTCCATTATCTCTTTTTCTATGAAAATATCCTTTCAGTTCTTCACACAAAAAACCCCCATGTCATGATGACAGGGGGGTTGTTATTATTTTATTAGCCTTGAAGTAAAAGTTGTTCTGGGTCTTCCAGCATATCTTTGATAGCCACTAAGAAACCAACAGCTTCTTTTCCGTCTACGATACGGTGATCATAAGATAATGCCAGGTACATCATTGGTCTGTTTTCGATTTGATCTCCAACAGCGATTGGACGAGTCTTGATTGTATGCATGCCCAAGATCCCAACTTGAGGGGCATTCAAGATTGGTGTTGATAATAGGGAACCGAAAGTCCCTCCATTTGTGATGGTAAAAGTACCACCTGATAAATCTGAAAGTCCCAATTTGTTGTTACGCGCTTTAACAGCTAAATCCGAAATGTTCTTCTCGATTTCAGCAAAGCTTTTGCGGTCAGCATCCCTTACTACCGGAACAACAAGACCTTCATCAGTGGATACAGCTACACCGATATCATAAAAGTTCTTTTTCAGGATATGGTCGCCTTGGATTTCAGCATTCAATAACGGATATTTTTTCAATGCGCCAATGACCGCTTTAGTGAAGAATGACATGAAACCAAGTTTAACGTCATTTATTTTCACGAAAGAATCCTTATGGCGGTTACGCAATTCCATGACTGCAGAAAGATCGACTTCGTTAAAAGTAGTAAGCATGGCTGCTTCTGATTGTACTTGAACTAGACGTTTGGCAATGGTTTGACGACGGCGTGTCATCTTAACCACTTCAATGCGGTCATCATTCACTTCAACAGGAGCGGCTGCTTGTTTAGCTGCAGGAGCTTGCTTTGGAGCTGCCGCAGGTGCTGCAGGTGCTGCAGGAGCATTACTTGCTGCTTCTACGTCTTGTACACGTACACGACCTAGTGGATCTGCTACAGACACTTGAGTCAAGTCAATTCCTTTTTCACGAGCCAATTTCCTTGCAGCTGGTGAAGCAATAACTTGTTGAGTGGATGATGCTTCTTTCGCTTCTGCTTTAGGAGCCTCTTTAGCAGGAGCCGCTTGTTCAGCCTTAACTGGTTCTGCTTTAGCTTCTTCAACCTTAGGAGCTTCCGCTTTTGGAGCTGCTGCAGCTGATCCATTTTCATCAACGATGGCGATAGCCTGTCCAACTTGGACAGTATCGCCTTCTTCTGCTAAATGTTCCGAAAGTGTACCAGTATAATCTGAAATGATTTCCACGTTCACTTTATCCGTTTCAAGTTCAAGGACATATTCTCCTTTTTCAACGTGATCACCGGGTTGTTTTAACCATTGCGCAATAGATCCTTCAGAAATTGATTCTGCTAATTCAGGTACTTTTACTTCAGCCATTTTATTTCTCCCCCTCATTATTGCGTGTAATTGCTTGAGTCATAATCCGTTGTTGTTCATTTTTATGGACAAGTGGATCTCCCTCAGCCGGGCTTGATCTGCGCTTCCTTCCTATATATGTTACTGAAAGATTGCCAGGAGCCGCTGCATTTAAGCGAGGTTCAACAAATGTCCAAGCACCCATGTTTTTAGGTTCTTCTTGAGCCCAGAAGATTTCTTTAAGATTTGTATATTTTTTAAGGGCTTCCTGAACTCCAGTGAATGGGAATGGATAAATTTCTTCGATACTGATGATTTGCAACCAATCCGTATTTTTTTCAGTTGCCGCTTTTTCCCGAAGTTCAACCGCCAATTTACCTGTTGCAAAAACAATGCGTTCAACCGATTTAGGTTTTTTGCCCAAAGCTTTGGTTTCTACGAATGATTCAAATGCGCCTTCACTGAATTCTTCTGTTGTAGAAGCCATCACTTGATTACGAAGCATACTCTTCGGTGTCATGATGACAAGCGGACGTACTTGTTCTTGATCCAAAATCTTAGCTTGTCTTCTAAGGATATGGAAGTATTGAGCTGCCGAACTTAAGTTAGCAACTGTCCAGTTGTTTTCAGCTGCTAATTGAAGGAAGCGTTCCAGTCGTGCACTTGAGTGCTCTGGCCCTTGCCCTTCATAACCGTGTGGAAGCAGCATGACAAGACCTGATTTTTGACCCCATTTTGCACGGCCAGCCGCGATGAATTGGTCAAAGATCACTTGTGCTGTATTAGCGAAGTCACCGAATTGGCCTTCCCATAATACAAGTGTCTCAGGTGCAAAAACATTATAACCATATTCATAAGCCAGAACTGCCGTTTCCGTAAGCGGGCTGTTATGAACAGCGAATGAAGCTTTGGCAGTTTCAAGTGTGTGAAGTGGTGAATATGTTTTTCCATTAACACTATCATGTAACATGATATTACGTTGTGCGAATGTTCCACGCTCTGAATCTTGTCCTGTTAAACGGATTGGCGTGCCGTCACTTAAAATCGATGCAAAAGCCAATGTCTCGGCATGTGCCCAATCGATTTTTCCGTCAGGACCAAAGGAATCCAAACGACGTGATAAAATCTTTCCTAATTTTTTATTAGGGGTGAATCCTTCCGGCCACTTAACAAGCTCTTCGTTAATTGTAACAAGTTCTTGTTTCGGAACTGCCGTTTCAATGGCTGGAAGTCCTTTTTCAATAATCCCAGGAGGATTACACTCTTTGGAAGCTTCCGGTTTATTTCCGGAAATTTTCGCATATGCATCTGCAAGCCTTGTATCCACTTGCTCAGCAATCGCTTTAACTTCAGCTTCAGTGAACTCGCCGGATTCAATAAGTTGTTTCCCATAAAGCTCTTTTACGGTTGGATGCTTATGGATTAATGCATACATTTCAGGTTGAGTCACCAATGGCTCATCCATTTCGTTATGGCCGAAACGTCTGTAACCGATCAGGTCGATCAAGAAATCCTTGTTGTATTTTTCACGATATAGGTTTGCAAGGTTCACAGCAGCCATACATGCTTCTGGATCATCTGCATTTACATGCACGATCGGCACTTCAAAGCCTTTTGCCAAATCACTAGCATATAAGGTTGAACGTGAATCTTCACTTTCCGTTGTAAAACCGATCATGTTATTGGCGATGATATGGATTGCGCCGCCAACTTGATAACCGCGTAAACGGCTTAAGTTAAACGTTTCAGGTACAATTCCTTCACCTGGGAATGCAGCATCACCATGAATGAGGATTGCAAGGGATTTGGAAATGTCCTGAACAGGAAATCCTTTTTCTGTACGGTCTTCTTGAGCCGCACGAGAATACCCTTCCACGATTGGACCGACTACTTCCAAGTGACTTGGGTTATTGGCAAGTGTAATCCTTGCTTTTTGTATATTAGCTTTAGTAATCTGTTTGTCCAGACCTAAATGATATTTAACATCACCCGTCCATCCATTGTTAATGCCTGTCGAACCTTCGGAAGGAACCAAATCTTTATTCGGTGAATGTTGGAATTCAGAGAAAATGACCTCATAAGGCTTTCCTAATACATGTGCAAGCACATTCAAACGTCCACGGTGAGCCATGGCAATATTCACATTACCCGTTCCGTTTTGGACAGTTTGTGAAATCATTTCATCTAAAATCGGAACCATAGCATCCAGTCCTTCAATTGAGAAACGTTTTTGCCCTACATATGTGCGGTGAAGGAATTTCTCGAAACCTTCTACTTCATTCAATCGTTTAAGTAATAGTTCTCTTTTCTCTTTTCCCACTTCCGGGAACATGTTTCCAGATTCGACCATATCAGTAAGCCATTGCTTTTCATCCAAGTCATTAACATGATGAAATTCAAAGGCTATCGTTTTTGTATAGAGTTGTTTTAGGTATTGTACGGCTTCGTATCCGTCTTTCACGTCTTCAGGTGATTCCGGACAAATAAAGTCAGCCGGTATTTTCCTTAAATCATCTGCAGTCAAGCCATATTTTTCAAAGTGAATTTGTTCAGTGTCCAGAGCTTCTTCTTTTAAAGGATAAATATTTGCAGCAAGATGCCCGTATGCACGGATATTTTCAGCTAACTTCACTGCAGACATAATTTTCTTCATTGGAAGAACTTCTCCAGTTTGTACAGTTGATGCACTTACAGTCGTTGTTTCTGCCGATACATCGAATGAAGGAGGACCTGCTACTTCAAAAAAGTTTTTCAGTTCCGGATCCACTTCTTCCGGGTTGGCTAGAAATAAATCGTATTGCTCCATGACATACCCAAGGTTTGGACCCGAAAAAGCTTTCCAGTGGTCTAATACCTTAGAATCATTGATGGTCATTTTGTAAACCCCCAAATTTTTCTCATAATTTTTTTCATTACGTTTTATCCATCCCCAAATTTCTTTCTTCTAAATTTTCCCCAAATATATGATATATATAAGATATATAATAAATAACTTTGGTTATTGAATAATAAAATTTTAAAGGATAAAACGTTTTCAGATGTTATATTAACATGTTTTTGTCGAAATATCCAAAGGTTAAACCACTTTATACAACCTTTTTTCAACTATATTTCTGCTTAATTCGTCAAAAATCGCTTTTAACTGTCTTTTTTGCTCATTTAAGTCTTTTTTTCGCTAAAAAAAGATTTTTGTATTTTTGTATAATGATTATTTTTCAGGTAAATTTAACTAGTTTGAAAACCCTTTCACCTCAATCAAACTTCCAAGCTGTTAAACTCAGATTGCCATATTGAAAGCTTCTGTGCAGGAGAGCCGCTTTTTTATTGTCATCCCCTGTGCCCATTGCGATGACCAATGGAATGAAATGCTCTTTGGATGGCACAGCCTCTGTACTATAAGGGGCGATTTTTTCATAATTGAACAAAGATTGCAAATCCCATTTCATGATTTTCTCTTCGACCCAATTCTCAAACTCGATTGCCCATCCTTCTGCAACATGCATATCTTTCTGAATTTGGGTGAAATTATGGACAATTCCACCGCTTCCTATGATCAGGACATTACTTTCCTTTAATTTCCTCAATGCCTTCCCAATTTCATACTGCTTGTCCAATGGCAGCGCAGGACTGATGGACATGGATACGGTCGGGATGTCAGCTTCGGGATACATGATATGCAAAAGCCCCCATGCTCCATGATCAAGGGGGCGCCTTTCATCAAGTTCCCCCAATACACCTATCCTGGACAATAAGGTTAAAATTCGATCTGACAGCTCAAGGCAACCCCTTGCAGGATAAGTTATCTCAAATATTTCTTCAGGATATCCTACAAAATCATAAATGACTTCATGCTTCCCTACTGCAGAAATCATTTGATCTTCATTTTCCCAATGTGCTGACAAAATAACTATGGCAGCAGGTTTCTTCATAGCTTGCATATAATCCTTCAAAAAAGAAGTGTAACTATTCTTTTCCAAAGCTAATAGCGGTGTTCCATGTGATAAAAACAATGATGGCATCATAGAAACGATAAATCCTTTCACAATGTAATCTCTATACCTATACCTTAATTTACTATAGATAAACAATGTGTTCATCAATTAAATTGCATTTTGGGGGTTGTCTCATCAATAGTATCAAAGGTATACCCCTCTTTTTTTAGGAATTCAATTATATCAGGCAATGCTTTCACTGTATTTTTCATACTATTGATATCATGCAATAAGATATTAACATGCTTTTGATTTTTCGTCCCTTTTTGTACAGCAGAAATGATTTGTCGTTCACTTATTGACGGACTGAAGCCATCTGTCGAGTCAATGGACCAATCAAAATAAATATACCCTTTTTCCTTTAGTTGTTGAAGGATTCCATTGATAATTGGTTTCGTTGACGCCTGATGCCGCAGACGATTATTCGAGCCGCCAGGAAGGCGCACAATACGGCTTTTTATCCCATACTCCTCTTGCAGCATGGTTTCAAGCCTATTCAAATCTTGAAAGAAACTCTCAGTCGATCGATAAACGATGGAATAATCATGTGTATATGAATGAAGGGCAATCGAATGACCGCGGGAAATCATTTGCTGATAGCATTCCTTTGCGTATGGCTCTTCGTTGCCTTTAACGAAAAATGTGGCTTTAACATGATAGCGGTCCAAAATATCCAATATATCCATG
This sequence comes from Peribacillus frigoritolerans, assembly GCF_040250305.1. Taxonomy (NCBI): domain Bacteria; kingdom Bacillati; phylum Bacillota; class Bacilli; order Caryophanales; family Bacillaceae; genus Peribacillus; species Peribacillus frigoritolerans. Next base: position 3,190,895 of record NZ_CP158190.1, read on the forward strand.
GTATTCAAAGATGGACCGTCATCGAATGTCAAATAGGCAATTTTCTGATTTTCCTTACTTTTTAGGAGCGGTGTCATCTCTTCAGGAACCATTGCATGAGCTTGAATGTTTTGCACAGCCACAAGAAACAAAATAATAATGAAAGAACCCGCCATGGAAAGAAATAATTTAAGCTTATTCTTCATAGATGTTGCATCCCCTTCCTTTTGACCATTAAGATGTACCAATATAGCGGTTTCATGCGCAATAAGGCAGCGGTAAAAAATACCGCTGCCTTATAATATGAATTATCGATCGACATTAAAGTAACGAGCTTCAGGATGTGCAAAAACAATGGCCGAAACGGAAGCCTCTGGTTCCATCATGCATCCTTCAGTCAATTCCACGCCAATATCTTGAGGTTGTAACAGGCGGAATAGCTTCTCCTGGTCTTCCAAATTAGGACAGGCAGGATAACCAAAAGAAAACCTTTGTCCGGTGTACTTAGCGGCAAATCGCTCTTTCATGGACATTTCAATCGGATCGCTTATACCTAAATCATCACGCATTAATTGATGAATTCTTTCCGCGAACCCTTCAGCTGTTTCGAGAGCAAGTGATTGAAGGGCGTGATTTTTCAAGAAATCACCTTCAAGCTTAAGTTTTTCTGCCCATTTTCTGATTCCTTTTCCGGCAGTGACCAGGAAGAATCCTACATAATCCATTTGCCCGGAGGAGACCGTTTTCGCGAAGTCCGCTAAACAAAGATGCGGATTCGTATCTTGCCTTGGGAATTCGAAAGTTTCCAAAACCTCTTGATGATTGTCCGGGTTGTACACCAATAGCTTATCTCCTTCGCTCTGAGCAGGGAAAAATTGATAAACTGCATGCAAGCCATAATCCGGTTCCGTCTTTAGGAATTCGATCAATTCATCAACGAGATCATTGAGCTGCACTGCTTTTTCATTCCCTTGCTTAAGCAATTCGGAAACTTTCCCTTTTAACCCCAAATGATGACCAATCAGCATTTGCCTATTTATATATGGCTGGACGACATCCAATGGATAGTTCTTCAGGACGTGACGCTTGATGTCACGTGGCATTTGAACGGGAACATCGCTTAAAGGGGCAGCTGTGGACTGCTTACGTACAGGTTTTTCCAGCGTGGCGGCAATGGCGGCATTCGCTTTCGACCTTTCTCGTTTCTCGACTAACTCTTCCAAGTACACCACTTTTTTGTCAGAGTCATGTAAAATATTCGTTACAGCCAAACCATCCATCGCATCTTTGGAATATAAAACCGGTCCTTCATATTCAGGTGATATTTTAAAATCGGTGAATTTACGCGATAATGCTGCCCCTCCCACTAATATTGGGGTATTTATTCCCGCTTGCCTTAAATCCTGTGCGGTTAAAACCATTTGCTGTGCAGATTTGACAAGTAACCCAGATAGGCCAATGATGGTTGGCTCATGTTTTCGAACCTCTTCAATGATTTGTTGCGGTGCAACCTTGATCCCTAAATCAATGACTTCATAGCCATTATTGGATAGGATGATATCCACTAGGTTTTTCCCGATATCATGCACATCTCCCTTGACAGTCGCCAACAGGATTTTCCCTTTTTTAGCGCTATCTTCAGAGTTTTCCATAAGTGGTTCAAGGTGAGATACAGCCGCCTTCATCGCTTCAGCACTCTGAAGCACCTCTGCGACAATAAGTTGATTGTCATTAAACAACCGACCCACCTCACTCATGCCATCCATCAACGGTCCATTGATGATTTCCAATGGGGTATCACCGCGCTCAATCGCTTCATTTAAATCATCAACCAATCCTTCTTTCGTTCCTTCGATAATATAGTTACCTAGACGTTCGTCCAATGGCAGGATCACACCATTATCCTTCTTCTCCGCTTTTTTTCCACGATAAAATTCGGTAAAAATCGCTAAAGTTTCAGTTGAAGTCTCAAACAGGAGTGCCTCAGCCAGTTTCACTTCCTCTTCCGGAATCAGAGCGAAACGTTCAAGTTTTTCTGTATTCACGATGGCATAATCGAGTCCCGCTTTTGTACAATGGTAAAGGAAAACTGCATTTAATATTTCCCTTCCCCTCGCTGGCAGACCGAAAGAAACGTTAGAAATGCCAAGTATCGTCAGGCATTCTGGAAACTTTTCTTTAATAGCCTTTATTCCATTCACCGTCTCTAAAGCAGATCCGATATATTGTTCATCACCTGTGCCTACAGGAAATACAAGCGGATCAAAGATGATGTCACTTTTGTTTAGACCGTATTTATTGACAAGCAGATCCACAGACCGTGTTGCCACTTCCAATTTCCGTTCAGCATCGACGGCCATCCCGATTTCATCAATGGTTCCTACGACAACGGCAGCACCATATTGATGGACTAAGGGTACTATTTTTTCAAAGCGCTCTTCACCATCTTCAAGGTTTATGGAATTAATGATCGATTTTCCTTGTGAATGTTTTAATGCTTGTTCAAGTACAACTTCATCTGTAGTATCGATGACCAATGGGACCTTCACTTTTTTGACGACCTCTTCTACGAATTCCTTCATATCGCCAAGCTCATCCCCATCAGGATCAGCAAGACAAATATCAATGACATGGGCGCCTTTTTTCACCTGGTTACGTGCAATTTCGGCTGCTGGCTCGTAATGCTTGCCGCGTATCAGCTCCTTGAATTTTCGGGAACCGATAACATTCGTCCTTTCACCTACGAATAAAGGACGCATTGAATCATCATAAATGAGCGGTTCTATGCCTGATACGGCATGACCATGGGCAGTTTCCGTAATTGTACGGGGCTTCATGCCTTCGAGGACCCTGGAAAGTTCTTTAATATGCTCTGGTGTCGTACCACAACATCCGCCAATGATATTGATCCATCCCTTTTCGGCAAATTGCTTCATTTTCTCTGCCAGGGAAGTAGGTGACTCATGATAGTGGCCTTCTTCATCAGGGAGCCCGGCATTCGGATAACAACTGATGGCACTATTCGATATATCTGCAAGTGTCCTGATATGGTCTATCATGAATTCCGGTCCTGTTGCACAATTAAGGCCGACAGCTACGGGCTTCATATGTTCAACAGATAAATAAAAAGCTTCTATGGACTGGCCGGCAAGTGTCGTGCCCATCGGTTCGATTGTTCCTGATATGATGACAGGCACATCTTTTCCCGTTTTTGCGAATGCTGCTTTGATTCCAGAAAAGGCAGCCTTGACATTAAGCATATCCTGACAGGTTTCCACCAACAGCAAGTCTACACCGCCATCCAAGAGACCCAGTGCCTGTTCTTCATAAGAATCGGTTAAAATGTCAAAAGTCGTTCCGCCCGTTACGGATAGCGTTTTTGTAGTGGGGCCCATCGAGCCAGCTACATACCTTGGCCACTCCTCATTGGAATACTTTTCACAAGCTTTAACGGCAAGCTCAGCTGAAATTTTATTTAGCTTGTAGGCAATCGTGCTTATTTGGTATTCCTCAAGAACGATGCTGGTCGCTCCAAAGGTATTTGTTTCAATGATATCTGCGCCCGCTGCTAAATATTTTTCATGAATGGTTTGGATGATTTCCGGTTGCGTCAGTGATAAATATTCATTGCAGCCCTCGAATTGTTCCCCGCCAAAATCGTCTGCTGTCAAATTCTCCGCTTGAAGCATGGTTCCCATCGCCCCATCAAGTAGGAGAATCTTAGAATTTAACTGATCTTGAATCGCTTTTTTATTCATGTACTGCCACCTCTGATGTCTGTTTACTATCGACTTTTCTAATATATTTCGTAAGTTCCGCCGTCATTTCATAGCGAAGGAACGGAGTGATTAAATATATGCCCTTGAATTTTTCCCTTGCCGCGTCCACCAGTTCCCGCGCGATATTAACCCCTTCCATCCTAGACTTTACAGGGTCATCCCCCGCTAAAGCCATGGCCCTTCTTACGTTATCGGGCAATTTAATGCCTGGGATCTCATTATGGATGAATTCTGCGTTCCGGGTGCTTGTCAAAGGCATGATACCGATGAAAATCGGGGTTTCTAAATGTTTTGTAGCTTCATGTACTTCTTCGATTTGCTCCACCGAATAAATTGGCTGTGTCAAAAAGGATTGAGCACCGCAGGAAATCTTCTTTTCCATTCTCAGTACGGCTTTATCCAGATATTTCACATTGGGATTAAACGCTGCCGCAATTTTAAAATTCGCCCGTTGACCCAAACTTTGACCGGAATAGGAAAGACCTTCATTAAATTGTTTGACCATGCTTATAAGGTCAAAGGAAGATAAATCATAAACCGAAGTGGCACCAGGGAAGTCCCCTATTTTTGAAGGATCTCCGGTGATGATCAATAATTCATTCAGCCCCACCGTCTGCAGACCCATTAAATGTGACTGCAGGCCAATCAAATTTCGATCACGGCATGTTATATGCACCATCGGATTAATATTCAATTGGTTCTTTAGTAAGTTAGCCAGTGCATCATTCGATATCCTTGGTGAGGCAAGTGAATTATCCGCTAATGTAATGGAATCGACCCCTGCTTTTTTCAAAACCTCAGCACCGGTCATGAAGCTCTCTATTCCCAGCTTTTTCGGTGGATCAAGTTCAACTAGGATCGTCCTTTCCGTCTTGGCCTTTTCGTACAGTGGAAGTTCCAATTCTCTTTCGTTCACTTCAATTATTTCTATTTCACGGGGTTTCGTAATTTTCTCTTTTACAGGAGCAAAACTTCCAATTGCATTCTTTACAGCTTGAATATGCAGTGGAGTCGTTCCACAGCACCCACCTATGATAGCGGCACCTTGCTCACGAAGTTCCAGGGCACTTGAACCGAAATATTCCGGCACAGCTTTATAGACGAGCCTTCCATCCACATAATCCGGGAGGCTGGCATTAGGGTATATGGCAATCGATGCATCCTTCGGCAAGCTCACTTCTTCCAAGGCCCGGATCATATGATGTGGACCGAGACGGCAATTCACCCCAACAACATCGGCACCCAATTGCTCGAGTTTTTGAAAGGCTTCATTTAAATGGATTCCATTTTGAAGATTACCCAGTTCATGCATCGAAACATTTGCGATGATCGGCAATCCGGTTTCATTTTTTACGATTTGCAGGACGGTTTCCAGCTCTTCCAGGTCATAAAATGTTTCCAAGAGAATCCCATCAGGGTTTTCCATCAACAGACTGTATAGCTGTTCACGAAACCCCCGTTTAATCTCTTCCATGCTTAAATCCGATTTCCTGATACTCCGCTGTGCCCCTATGGTACCGAAGACATACGCATTTCCTTTTGCCGCTTTTTTAGCAAGAATGACTCCCTGGCGGTTGATTCTGCTAACTTCATCTTCAAGTCCATACCGTTTCAATTTGTTGAAATTGGCTCCGTATGTATTTGATTGAAGGATATCTGCACCAGCTTCGAGATAGGCACGGTGGATGGACTCTATTTGATTTGGATTCGTGCAGTTTAATTCCTCATAACATTGATCGATGCCATTTGAGTACAATAAGGTCCCCATTGCCCCTTCCCCAACCAACATTCTTTCTTTCACTTCTTTACGAAAATTCATCATTACACCCTCTCTCAAAAACAGTCCTGTTTTTGTCGTATTTTATGAGTATGAGAGAAAAGGAAAAAAACCTTCTCAAAGAAGAAGGTTTTTTGAAACATTCTCCTCATCTATCAAGCTCTGCTTGCTGGATTTAGCACCTTTGCCTAAGCTGGTTGCTGAGGTTTCTTCGGGCCAGTCCCTCCACCTCTCTCGATAAGATCCATTTATATAATTTTCACAAGATTTCAAAATTAGATTATATTTAATTTACATTAATAATCTGTCAATTTCAATACCTGATCGACATTTTTTTCACTTTTGCAAAAATGATTCAATCTTTTGCGGCTTTAACCCTCTTCAATATTCTTTGTTTCCAGTCTTCCGCTAACGAGTCTAGAGTAAGTAAAGCCTTAGCGCCTTCCAGGCCATCTCGTTTATGAAGGATTACCTCTGCTGCATAATGAACTGAAATTTTTTCTTGCAAACGATCTATCAGCACGATTTCGTTTTGCTTATTTATCGTTCCTTCTTGAAGTACTCTTGCAAAATATCCAGTGAAACTCGTTTTCAGCACGAGTTCCAAAAACTTAGGTTCTTGATTGAAGTGGGAAATGGTCGAACAAGGTATCCTTCCCTGGTTAATTTGAACAATCACTTCGCCTATTTGATAAATATCGCCGATATACGTGGCTTCTTCCCTCATCCCCGCTACAGTTAAATTTTCACCGAATGCTGGGATATCCATCTTTTTAGAGAATTTTTCATTCCATAATGAATAATGCTCAAAGGGGTAAAAGCACAAAGCCCTATCAGGACCTCCATGGAACTTTACATTACCTACCCCATCACCAATTATGCCTGATTTAGTCACTGTCACATTATCATGTGCTTGTTTATCCATGGCAGAAAAGATATCGACATTCGAAAAAATTTCCTGTTTCGGCTTTCCGGCATGAAGTGATTTGATTTTTCCATTTTTCATTTTGCATCTTCCATTCATATTTAATTTATATCATCCTATATGTATAAATTATACTAAAAATCCATTTATTCTGTAGCTTTTTATAAGTATATGAAGTGAAAAAGCCACATGAGCCGTTAAATGGGCGAAATATCATTGATTTCCAGAAAAATTCATAGGATAGTTTCAGTAATTTTGTTGCTATTTCAGAATTAAATATGGTAGAATATGAACACAATATATAGTCGAAAACTACAACCGTTCGCCTATATGTTGATTTTCACGATTGAATTCCTCATTGTCGCTCTTTAGGGAGCGAATTTTTTTTGCTTTCATTAATATCCACTAATTCCCTGTAATTCCATTCAGTTTCTTGCATCGTGATCGACTTACCTATTTGTACTTTCTTCCCTCCTTATCAAGTCCCTTTCATTTCCTTATTAGAAGCCTGATTCCTTGCAAAAACAAGCAGAAAGCCGAGCGACATCATGCGTCTTCCGCTCAGCTTCCTGTTTACGCTTGTTTCTTTTTTTTCGGTGCCGCTTTCTTTCGGGTCGTCTTTTTCTTTTCCGGTTCATCATGTTTTGTACGGTCTATGGATGCCTGTAATGCCTCCATTAAATCGGTTACATTGTTGGAAACTGGTTCTTTTGTTTTCGCTGTAATCGTCGTCTGTCCCGTTTTCTTTGATTCAATCAATTCTAGTAACGCGGTTCGATAGTCATCGGTGTATTTTGTCGGATCGAAAGTAGTCGTTAATTGATCTATCAATAATACGGCAGTATCGATTTCTTTTTTTACAATGGTATCATTGGCAGGGATATTCGGAACATCCGCTGTGGAGCGGACTTCATCCGGATAATGAATCGTTTCCATCACCAAGGTATTATCAACGACTCGGATAACCGCCATTTGTTCTTTAGAGCGAATGATGATTTTTGCCAACCCCACCTTATTCGATTCCTTGAGGGCCTGCCTCAAAAGGGAATAAGCTTTTATCCCCCCGTCATTAGGGGACATGTAATAACTCCGGTTAAAATAAATGGGATCTATTTCTTCAATTTTAACGAAATCCACGATTTCCACGGCTTTTTCTTCGTTTTGTTTTTTCAGTTGCTCCAGTTCATTGTCTTCCAATACAACAAACTTTCCCTTTGTATACTCAAAAGCGCGGACTATATCATCCTTCCCCACTTCTTTCTCGCATACCGGACAAACCTTTTCGTATTTAATCGGTGAATGACATTCCTTATGCAACGTCCTTAAAGATATATCCTTATCCTCCGTTGCAGCATGAAGTTTAATCGGAATGTTCACCAAACCGAATGATATGCTCCCCTTCCACATCGTATGCATATTCGTCACCTCATAACTTATTTTTAATGAGAAGAACAATTTTATTATTCCCCTTTGTTCAAAAAAAACCGAAAAAACAATTGCCAACTCTAACACTTCGTTTTTTTGGCAAAATAATGTTATCAATTATTTGCGGAGGTAAATACAAAAATGAAACCGATGCTGCCTACCTATTACCCTGAAGCCCCCAACTCCAAGGATTGGCGTTATGAAGTCAAATATGACGGCTTTAGGGCTATATTAACGATAGACTCCGATACCATAAGCATTTCGAGTCGGAATGAGAAGGAATTATCACCACAATTCCCAGAAATCATTGCTTACATCAAAGACCTGGGCCTGGAAGATTATCTCCCGCTTCAGTTAGATGGAGAATTGGTCTGGCTCACCAATCAGGCGAAAGCAGACTTTTTTCAAATACAGTGGCGAGGACGCCTTGGGAAACAATCCTTAATTTCAGAAAATGCCCGCTTTTCCCCATGTCGGTTTATAGCGTTTGACCTGCTTCGCATCAGCGGAAAAGACGTAGCAGCTAAACCTATGGTGGAACGAAGGGAATTGATGTTGAATATGGGGGAAAAACTCGGTCTTCCCATGCCTCCTAATCCCAACGATAAGGCTTTGATACAATTAATAGAGAGTTTTGACGTTTTGGATAATGCCTTGAATAAGGTCACCCTGTTAGATGGCGAAGGGGTTGTCGCCAAGGAAATTCGGGGTGCTTGGCAAGAAGGAAGACGTACAACAGCTTGGATTAAGGTGAAAAATTGGAAGACCGTTTCTTGTTTCATTACAGCATTGCACAAAGAAAATGGTTACGTTTCCCTCGCAGTTTTCAAAGAAGGTGCCGTAACGAAAATCGGAAGTGTCAAAAATGGACTGAGTGCTCGAGATAAAAGTATATTGCATCAATTGATCAAGCAAAATGCATCAGATGAAGATGCACAATTTTTTTATATCCATCCATCCATTTGCATCGAAGTTCAATTCTTACACGTATATGAGGAAAATGAATTGCGTGAACCTCAGTTTTCGCAATGGCTCTTGCAAACGACTCCCGATGAATGTACCTGGGAGAAATTTGTGCTAGGCCAATACACATTTCCAGATACGGTACAAATAACTTCCAGAGATAAACCGCTTTGGATAACAGAAGGTAAACAGGTGGTGAAAGTTGAATACCTTCATTATTTACGGGAGGTTTCAGCTTTCTTCTTACCATTCTTGAAGGATAAACTGCTTACGACGATCCGCTATCCACATGGCACTTTGGATAAAGAAAGATTTTTCCAGAAAAACAAACCTGATTATGCGCCGGCCTTTATTAAAACGTTCATGGATGAGGATATCGAATACATGCTGTGTAACGATATTGAAACGCTTCTTTGGTTTGGTAATCAGCTTGCATTGGAATTCCATGCCCCCTTTCAGAAAGCGGGTAAAACAAGACCCGACGAAATCGTCCTGGACTTAGATCCCCCTTCCATCGAATTTTTCTCCTTTGCGATAAAGGCCGCACAGGAAATTAAAAAAGTGATGGAATCATTAAGGATTAAAGCTTTTGTAAAAACTTCAGGTAACAAAGGACTGCAAATTCACATTCCATTGCCTGAAGACAGATTTACTTATCAGGAGACACGCATATTCACCGACTTTCTTGGTGACTACTTAACAAGTTCCAACCCAAATGATTTTACAACGGAAAGAATGAAAATAAATCGGCACAATCGACTTTACTTGGACTTTGTGCAGCATAGTGAAGGAAAAACCATCATCCAGCCTTATTCCCCACGGGGAAATTCTTTCGCGGGTGTGGCTACACCTTTGTTTTGGGAGGAAGTCGACGAAAATCTCCAGTTAAAGAACTATACGATTGAAACCATCCCAAACAGAATAAAAAGGGATGGATGTGCTTTTATGGATTATAGACTTGTCGATAATGGACCAGCCTTTTTGGAAGTTTTGTCGTTCCTAAAACAAAAAAAGACCAACAACTGAAGTAAACCCAAAGCGTTAGAAGTCGCTTTATTTTATTAGGCAACCTTGAGGGAGTGTTATATGGCGTTGATTGGAACGTAGGGCACTCGCTTTCCGAGGACGATCCGTACCGAGGGGATATTTTTTTTAATACGGGACTTGTTACACTCTTTTTTCTTTTTTTATATAGGATGAATCAGAGACACTACTGCCGAATAACTGGCTAGCGGAGATCCTTCTAGATGCTTGCTTTGATGAGGCTTGTCCAGACGGCGGAAAGGATCGAATTCAACGTGTACCTTAAATGAATGCTCCGGAATGCGAATAGTGAGGCGAAAATCGAAAAAATTTGTGAACGTCGAATAAATTGCATTGAAGGTCGAATAAAATCGTCAACGGCCTGATAATTTGCGGTGAAGGTCGAATAAAATCGTCAACGGCCTGATAAAGTGCAGTGAAGGTCCTGATAATTTGCGGTGAAGGTCGGATAAAATCGTCATCGGCCTGATAATTTGCGGTGAAGGTCGAATAAAATCGTCATCGGCCTGATAATTTGCGGTGAAGGTCGGATAAAATCGTCAACGGCCTGATAAATGGCGGTGAAGGTCGAATAAAATCGTTATCGGCCTGATAATTTGCGGTGAAGGTCGAATAAAATCGTCAACGGCCTGATAATTTGCAGTGAAGGTCGAATAAAATCGTCAACGGCCTGATAATTTGCGGTGAAGGTCGAATAAAATCGTCATCAGCCTGATAATTTGCGGTGAAGGTCGAATAAAATCGTCAACGGCCTGATAATTTGCGGTGAAGGTTGAATAAAAACGTCAACGGCCTGATAATTTGCGGCGAAGGTCGGATAAAATCGTCAACGGCCTGATAATTTGCGGTGAAGGTAAAAATAACTGGGTGGATTATCGAGAAAAAGCTCCGGAAAGGTACGGCGAAGGACGAAAAAAGTGCTCCGGCTGAAATCAACTGCAACTTATTTAATAAGAAAACTGCAGGCAAACTCGCTTTTTTTCGAGTTCGCCTGCAGTTTAAAAATTTCATTATAATTTTGTATTCAAATAACTTTGCACTTCATCCTGAAGCTTGGCATATAAGCTTGTTTCGAATTCAAAATCCTCTTTTTCAAGCATTTCAAATTTTTCAGGCTGATCTAAGTCTATTTCAATCGATACCTTGAATTCATAGGTTGCATTCCCGATTAAATCAATTGAATACTTTTGGCTTTCTTCATCATGATGGACAACGCATTTAACTTTTCCGCCGTTATTGTAGACAGATATTTCACTTTCCAATGCGTTTAAACCAACAGAGCATGTTACAAGGCTTGAAGCAGACATCGCCGTTCCACATGCATTCGTGAAGCCTACTCCCCGTTCGAATGTCCGCACATAAATGCTCCCTGGTTCCAGCTCTTTCACAAAGCTGACATTGACACCATCAGGGAAAAGTTCATTCGGTTGATTGACCTTTGTTGAAAGTTCTTCCTGCAAATCACTTTGTAAAACGTCACTATCAACGAGAGTGATCAAATGTGGATTAGGAACCGCCAATGCCGAAAATATCAGGGTATCATGAAGTTCCGGCATTGGTTCGTTTTGCAGCTGTTCTTTAGCCAATACAAGAGGTAGATCCTTCACATTAAAACTTACTGGTGAAATTTCCACCTTGAAAGTCGGAATGCCCTCATAAATATCTTCCGTTTTTTCCACGAGTAGATCCGCCTTCATGGTTTCCACGATCATTTTATCTAGCCCTAAAACGTCGTTCGCGTAACGTGCAACACAACGAAGTCCATTGCCGCACATCGAGGCTTCCGAACCATCCGCATTAAAGACACGCATCCGGCAATCAGCATGTTCACTTTTCATTACAAACAAAATACCATCCGCTCCAAGCTTCTCCCTATTGCATAGGGCCTTCGCGAAATTTTTCCGCTGTTCTTCAGTAAACGTCAGGGTTGTAGTCAATTCATCAATGATCAAGAAATCATTTCCTGAACCATGGCTTTTTAAACCTTCAATAATCATCCTGTCACATCCTCTAATATGCTGCTTGTCATTTATCATTTTTTTAATATTCTATATCATAGCATTTTAAAGATGGATGTGTCATCGCGTAAATCACAATAAATCCTTTTTTCGACGAAAAACCCAATAAGAAAAGCGGTTGGAATAAGAATTAACTCATACTCCAACCGCTCTTTTGAATTATTAACCGATCATACCGATGATGAAATAGACGATAAACATTCCGGCACTCACATACATCGGGGCTGACACTTCTCTCGCTTTTCCGGTTACAAGCTTCAAGAACGGGTACAGGATGAAACCGAATGCCATTCCATCGGCAATACTGTAAGTGAAAGGAATGATCGTGATGATCATGATTGCAGGTATGCTCTCGGTTAAATCGCTGAAATCCAGCTTTTTTATATTTCCGAGCATCAAAATGCCAATGATAATCAAGATGGGGGCAATGGCGCTATCAGGGATTACTTTAATCACCGGTATAAATAACAGTGATAAAATGAATAGCACGCCTGTCACCACTGAAGTAAAACCAGTCCTGCCTCCTGATGCGATTCCAGCTGCCGTTTCTACTGTAGCAACGGTAGGACTCGAACCGAATAAGCCTGATAATAGAACGGACACACTTGTCGCCTGGAGCGACTTTTTATAGGCATCCTGGCGGTTGATACTGTCTACATGCCCGTGTACAAGACCAATATTCTCAAAAACAAGAACCATCGTCATCGCAAATACACTTATCCAGAATTCAATCCGGTTTGCTTCCAGGAACGATAATGAAAAGAAAAGATCGCCGTAGGAAGCTGTGTCTATGCCTGAAAAATGGATATCCGATAGTTGAACCGTCCCAAACCAATAGGCAATGAGGCTGCCTGCCAGGATGGTAATCATGAAATTACCGGGGACATTCTTGATGAACAGCGTGATTGCCAGTAAAAAGGTCAACACCGTTGCACACACCGCTGGATCGCTTAAATCTCCGAGTGCGACGATTGATGATGAACCTCCTGTGATTATCCCGCCCTTTTCAAGACCGATTAGCATCAAGAATAAGCCAAGACCGACAGATATGGCTTCTTTTATCGAACTTGGAATCGAATCACTGATTAACTTAGAGTATTTTGTAAAAGCGATGATTACAAAAATTACCCCTGAGATAAACACAGCACCAAGAGCCGATTGCCAAGATAGACCCATTCCTTGAACCATGGTATAAGCAAATAGGGCATTTACGCCCATTCCTGGAACGAGGAGGATTGGGACATTCGCCCAAAGTCCAATCATGACACAGCTTAAAGCAGATAAAAGAATCGTGGCAATCACTGCACCATTAATCGGTATGCCCGCTTCCGATAATATCAGGGAATTCACGATGAGAATATAGACTATCGTAAAATAGCCGACCACTCCAGCAAGGATTTCACGTTTTCCATTCGTTCCATAATCGGAAAAATGAAAAAACGTTTCCAAGTTTAATTTCTTCATGTTGTATCCTTATTAAATTTATCCCTCGCCCACCCGTTTGTATTAGTGACAAACTACACTTGGCGATTTTAACAAAAAAAAGGATAAAAATAAATAGTAATGATAAAAATTTGAAAAAAACTGTCGGAAATGATCCCGACAGCCTCGATGAATATATTATTTTTGTTCTTGTGAATACCCATCGACTACCAATTCCAGCTTCCCTGTATCAGGCGAAATGATTAGACCATGTACAGGAATATTTTTAGGGATCAAAGGATGTCCTTTAATCACTTCGACGCTGTTCTTACAACTTTCATAAACATCATCAAATCCGCGAAGCCAACTGCGGATATCGATTCCTGCAGCTCCCAGTGTATCGATGGTGCTCTTTGGTATATCACGTTCGATCATCTTGTCCATTACAGACTCGGCATCGACTGATGCCATCCCGCAGTCATGGTGAGGTATGACCAATACTTCATCTGCCTTTAGCTCATAAATAGCAACAAGGATACTCCGCATGACACTTCCGAATGGGTGGGAGACGATTGCCCCGGCAGTCTTCAGGATTTTGACATCGCCATTTTTGACATTCAAGGATTTTGGCAATAGTTCAACGAGCCGAGTGTCCATACAGCTTATGATGACCATACGTTTCTCAGGAAACTTATCCGTTCTATACTTAACATATTCACCTTTTTCTACAAACTGTTCATTATAATCCAGAATCTCATTAAGTAAACTCATAATTTACCACCTTTTTATTATGTATTTAATCTATGTATTCCCTATTATTATATCAAATATTTAAAAGATTTGCTAAAGGTTAACCATAGTCAATTTGAACGATGATTCAGTGTGGCTGCACAGAACCCAAAGACAATGATTTTAGGAATTTCAGCAACATTTGATGAAAAAGAAAGTATGGGTGTATTTGTCTTGAATCGTTTACCCCACTCCAAAGGCATCCAGCCTTCTTGGTATGAAGCGATCTTTTCCCCGTCTTTTGTGGCAATCTCGAAAGATTTCACACTTCCCGGCGTTTCAATTGGCATCCATTCCGTACCGTCTTCCTTATAGATCATTCCATTGATCTTCACGAATGACCGATTTTCTTGATACGATCCAATAATGCCGCCCTGATCATCCATGATCGTCATTTTATTGAAAAGGCCCCTTTTGATATGGTACTTAGCCAGCAAACGCCCCTCATGGTCCACCAGTTCATATCGCTTGGTCATGAGCATCGACAAGAAATTGGGAATCATCCACATGAACCACTTCATATTCAAATCCCGTATCTCGCCCATTTGTGACCCATCCGGCGCAAAGAGAAGCAGGCGCAATGTCGGTGCTGGCATAAAAGTCAATAAAACATGTTCATTTTTTAATAACCCGGCATTCGTCCCGATGTGTTCATCAGGCAATTCCTTCATTCTATTTTCATATATACGATGACTGACAAATTGGGCAATGCTAAAGAAAATAAAAGGAGACGTTATCAATAATATATTGCCCGGTATCATTGCAAAAATATGGCAAATGAAAAAGACGACGGCCAAAAGAAGAGATATCCAAGATGCATTAAAATTTGAATTGCTCGTTTTCTGATAATATTCACGTATATTCATATCCCGCTCTGCTCCTCACTCCTTACAAGAAAGATTACCGCCTTAAGGGCGGCCATTGATTAGCAGTACCACAATCCGCCCGGCATCCGCTTCCTAAAAGTGCATGGAAGTAGTTATCATAATACTTTATTCGCTTTAATGTGATCTATTCCCTTTTTAATGAAAGGCAATTCCCAACACGGTCCAAATAAAAAAGGACTCCGAATTGAACGGAATCTTATTGTAGACAAAATGGGTTCCTACCCAATTTTAGAACAAGACTAGATTATTCTTAATGTTTTTCACTGTATTCCTTATTGGATTGAAGAAATTTGCGACACTCCTGCCGAATTACTGGCTAGCCGAGACACCGCAGCCGCAAGGCGAGGAGGCTTGGCAGGCAGTCGGTGGAAAGGGAGCGGATTTCTAAAATACGTTTTCTAAATAAAAAAACTGCAGTCAAACTCGCTTTTCTTCGAGTTTGTCTACAGTCTCAAAGGACTCCGAATTGAACGGAATCCTTTTACATCATTCTATAATATCCTGAAGATCAACGGGAACCTGTAATCCGTTCCTTCATAAGCCCTAACAGCAGCAATGATGGTGAATACGACTAAAGCTATCCCGATAACCGGCAATAGCAAGAATCCAACCAATACTATAGTGAGTATCCCTGCGACTATTGAATATACGGTGTAGGAAATGAAAAAATTCAAGTATTCCCTTCCGTGATAATCCACAAATTGTGACGAGTCCTTCTTCAATAACCAAATCACCAAAGGACCGATAAATGCTGTAAAAAAGCTGATCACATAAATAAGGGCAGCAAACACTCTTTCATCTTTAGTAGGCATAGTGTCTTCTCCTCCTTTCTCATATGAATAATTACGAATCAAATGAAAAATAGTTTCATTTTTCCTTTCATTTTATTCGAAACCAGGTAAAATTGGACTGCTTTTTCTTGATAAAGACAATAAAATCCGGACATGTTCATCCGTCTTGTGCATACAGTTTAAAAAATGGATTGTCCTATACCTTCTAGAATGGAGTGATGTTTTTTTGCTGAATGAATTTCAAGCCTTCATCCTTGGGATCATTCAAGGCTTGACTGAGTTTTTACCTATTTCAAGTACTGGACATTTATATTTAGGACGGCATATTTTCCATCTTGACGAGGCCGGCATTTTTCTGGATACCATGCTCCACATCGGAACATTGCTGGCGTTATTGGTCGTCTATAAGAATGACATCATCGCCATTTTGAAAAATCCTTTCTCCAAAATGACTCTGCTTCTCATTGCTGGGACGATTCCTGCAGTGATTGCCGGCATTTTACTCGGAGATTGGTTTGATGGCCTTTCAAAAACAGGTGTCACCATAGGCTGGGAATTTTTAGCGACCGGACTGATTTTATGGGTAGCGGACGGAGTGAAAAAAGGGGCCAAATCCCTTAATGAAATTTCCATTAAAGATGCCCTGATTATCGGTACCTTCCAAGCTGCTGCCATCATGCCTGCTCTTTCGCGCTCCGGCTTAACGATAGCCGCCGGCCTCTTCTGCAGATTGGATAGGGCCACTGCAGCCTATTTTTCCTTTTTGCTTTCAATTCCTGCCATTACGGGGGGGATCGTATTTCAGATGAAACCGATTTTTACTGGAGATGTTGAACGGCTTCCACTCACTGCGCTTTTCGTCGGAACCCTGGCCGCAGCAATCTTTGGTTATATAGCCGTAGTATGGATGATCGATTTCTT
This sequence comes from Peribacillus frigoritolerans, assembly GCF_040250305.1. NCBI lineage: Bacteria > Bacillati > Bacillota > Bacilli > Caryophanales > Bacillaceae > Peribacillus > Peribacillus frigoritolerans. The sequence continues at coordinate 3,207,615 of NZ_CP158190.1, forward strand.
AAAAAAGCGTTCACTGAAAATATTCTCCATTTATGTGTGGGCCCTCGGCGCAATCATTTTATTCATGCAATTCACAGGTGAATTTTAAAGAAAAAAGCGGGCGGAAAAACCAGTTTTTCAAGGAAAAATGCAGGCGTTTGCATTACGATTTCACCCTTCGAAAAAAAGTTGAAATTTGACGAAAAAAAAAGGCAAAAAACCTATTCCCAAACCGTTTTTTTTTTAGTATTATACCTTCGTAAGGTTCTTTAGATTTGCATATTTTCTGACAATAAAAATAGGGAAGGCAAATGGTGCGCCACCGGTTTCCGGTTCTAGTGGGTTCGATTCCCACCCCGAAATTTTTTGATGAACGACTTAAAAAATTTCGAGGGTGGGCAGCGACTACGCATAAGAACTGCCCTCAAACGGAGGGACGGAAATGTTAAAAAAGAGAGATTTCACAGATTGTTTTTCTCTTTATGAACAAATGACGCATCCAGATGTCTTCCCTTTCGTGCGCCATAAGGTAGATTCATATGAAGAATATGTTTTCATCACTAAGCAAACGATCGAAGCCGAAGATGCTGGGCAACTCATTTCACGAACAATCTTGGATGAATGGGAAAATCCCATCGGTTGTATTTCTTTATATGATATTGAAAATGGTGCAGGTTTCTTAGGCACATGGCTTGGCAAGCCTTATCATGGAAAAGGGTATAATGCCATTGCAAAAGACGCTTTCTTCAAAGAGCTTTTTTTCGAGCTCGGTTTGGAAACGGTCTTCATGCGTATTCGCAAAAAAAATATCCGCTCTATAAAAGCCGCAGAAAAGCTTCCTTATGCCGTCAATGCCAACGAAACAAGAAAATCCCTTTATGATCAGATCAATCATGAAGGAGATATCTACGATTTGTATGAAATTCCTAAAGATTTATACACCTTTCATATCCTTAGACAGCATGATGATGACGAACAGCAGTTACTTGAAGCATAAAGCGAAGAACATTTCAACATGGCTTTGTTTATCTTTTCATATAATGGCCGGAGCTTCCAAACCTGGAAAGCTCTTTTTTCCATTTACATAGGATGTTTAAGATAGATTGCTGCAAATCCCTATTCTTTTTAGGGATATTTTTTTATAATGAATATAATTGACCAATTCATCAATATATTCAAAGCGTCATTGAAAGGACTTAATCATGAAAAAAACATTTGCTTTTATCGTGCAGCTTATCTTCCTGCTCATCATTTGCAAGCTCGGCTATTATTTAGCCAATTTACTTCAATTACCCATACCAGGCAACGTCATCGGCATGATCCTGTTATTCGGTTTATTACAGACGAAGGTCATAAAAGTCGAATGGATTGAACTTACTTCAGGATTTTTGGTAAAGCACCTAGCCTTTTTCTTCATCCCCATTTCAATCAGTTTAATGACAATGGGATGGCTTTTCATTAAATTCGGTTTGCCATTGGCACTTACATTGGGAGTCAGCCTGATATTTGGATTCATAGTTTCAGCTTGGACCGTTCAGAAGCTATCCCATAGAGGAGAGGTTAAGCAGCATGACAGCGCTCATCACAACATATAGCATCTTGATAACCATCCTTGCCTATTTCATTGGAAGGAAAATATATGCTAAACATCCATCACCTTTTACGACGCCCGTATTTTTCAGTACGGTTACAATAATTCTCGTACTGCTGATCAGCGGTTTGGACTTCGAAGATTATTCACCGGGAAAAGACATAATCACCTATTTCCTGGGACCGGCTACCGTTGCCTTGGCCGTACCACTTTATAAAAATAGAAAGATAATCGTTAAATATGCAATGCCGGCAATTAGCGGCATGATATTTGGTCTTATGGTTACATTGATCATTGCCTTCGCCATCGCTAAAGCATTTTCTCTTCCGCAATTCATACTCCAAGGATTGGCGGTTAAATCCATTACAGTGCCCATCGCTGTTGAAATCACGGAACTTTATGGCGGAAATTCCAATATATCAGCAGCCTTCGTCATTTTGACTGGGGTGCTGGGTACGATGATCGCTCCAAAAATGATGGATAAACTAAACATCACGATGCCCTTCGCTCGCGGTATCGCTTATGGTACGATCGCTCATGGTCTCGGAACTGCTCAAGCTGCCCAGGAAAGTGAGTTCACCGGGGCTGTCGCAGGTGCGGCAATGGCTATCGCAGGTATCCTAATTTCCTGTTTTTTTCCTTTTATAAGTAATTTCCTATAAAAAGAACCGCAACGTCAACGACGTTGCGGTTTCTTTTTTATGATTTATCTTTTTTGCAGATCGTCGTATAAACGCCTAAGAATATAGGTTTTATACAGCTCCAACTTTTTTTTCTCAATTGGATGATAGCTTATCCCTGCAGCTTTTAGCTGCTGAATGAACCATCCTTTGGAATATTCATAAGCCATTCTACCCCCTCCTCTGTTCGAAAAAGATATGCTGCATAGAGGGGATTGATACTTATTTTTTTGCAGCCATTACTTGAAGTAATAATTCATACATTTCAGCTGCCGTTTTAAATGGGCGTTTTTGACGCATTTTTTCCTGATATTCATTCGATTGTTCCAATAAATCCGCTAATGTAGCATTAAAAATCCGGTCATTTAACTCTTCTTCCTGAATGACTTTACAAAAGCCCTGTTTTTCAAAGCTTGACGCATTCAGGATTTGATCTCCGCGAGATGCATTGGCACTTAGAGGGATAAGCAGCATCGGCTTTTGCAAACCAAGGAATTCAAAGATTGAATTTGAACCTGCCCTTGACACAACGACATCAGCAGCCGCCAAAAGATCGAATAATTCTTCATGTACGAATTCAAAAGGAGCATATCCCCTTTGTTTCAATTCCAGTTTCACATTTCCCTTCCCGCAAATGTGTATAATCTGGTATTCCTTTAATAAAGCATCAAGGTTATCTGTAATCATATTATTGATTTTAACGGCCCCAAGGCTCCCGCCCATAACGAGTAACACCGGTTTGTTATTCGTGAATCCACAGAATGCCTTACCAGCAGAAGCGTTTCCCTTAAAAATCCCATCGCGCAATACAGCGCCTAGATACATGGCCTTTTCTTTCGGAAGGTCTTTTTCTGTTTCCTGGAAAGTAGTGAAAATTTTCGATGCAAGTGGCATGGCAATCTTATTAGCCAGACCAGGCGTATAATCCGATTCATGTATTGCAATTGGTATTCTTAGCATCCTTCCTGCCAAAACGACTGGAACCGAAACGAATCCACCTTTAGAAAAAATGAAATCCGGCTTGGTCTTTTTTAATATTTTTCGTGCATCAAAAATCCCTTTTATGACCCGGAAAGGGTCTTTCATATTTTCAACAGATAGATAACGTCGGAATTTACCAACGGAAATCGTTTCATAACGGACCTCGGGAAATTCCGTTTCGATGATATTTTTTTCAATGCCTTTTTTTGAACCAATATAAGTAACATCCCAATCATGCTTTAAAAATTCCGGGATGATTGCTGCATTAACAGATACATGACCGGCAGAACCGCCTCCGGTAAATACTATTTTCTTAGTCAATATTTCCACCTTCCAAACTTAAAAAATCACTTTGCATCCATATTACCATATATCCTTGCCATTAATAACTTGAAAAAGTATTCAGTGAACCGCAAAATCCCCGTGAGGAAAGTAATCATCGATTATTTTTCCTTTTTCAGCATGAATATATTATAATCTTAGTATTCTACAATACTACAAGATACATTGGAGGAGTAATACATTGCAAGAAGTTTCTGAATCACTCAATCAATTTGATGGGATCGAAGCCTGGACCAAATTAGGAATTTCCATTGGCATTTTTCTAATCTTCCTTTTGCTTCGGAAAGTATTTACTACATATATATTCAAGTTCTTTCTACGAATTGCAGAAAAACGCAAAGTAGAATTTGCAGCCAACTTAATGCTCGCAATAGAACAGCCGGTAAGATGGCTTATCGTTTTAATTGGTGTTATCATTTCACTGCACTATTTTCCGATCGACTCACCTTTGGTTGAATTAAGATCGAAAATATACAGATCGTTTTTTGTCTTCTTATTCTTTTGGACGATTTTCAATATCAGTTCAATCTTAACCATTTTATTTCCGAAATTAGTAGGTAAATTCGGGCTTGAAGTCGATCAAATCGTCATGCCGTTCTTTACGAAAATCATAAACATAATCATCATTGCTTTTGGTGCCTCCATCATTGCGGAAGAATGGGGATTTAATGTCGATGGATTCGTTGCAGGGCTTGGTTTGGGTGGGTTGGCTTTCGCTCTTGCCGCTAAAGATACAGTCAGCAATTTCTTTGGAGGAATCGTCATCGTTACCGAAAAACCTTTTACCATAGGAGATTGGATCAAAACTCCAAGCGTGGAGGGAACCATTGAAGACATCACATTCAGAAGCACCAAAGTTCGGACTTTTGCCCAAGCTTTAGTTACAGTCCCAAATGCGACCCTTTCGAATGAACCGATCATCAACTGGTCCAAGATGGGAAAAAGACAGATTGCCTTCCATCTAGGTGTGAATGTCACGACACCAAAAGAAAAATTGGAAAATGTCATTAAAGACATAGAAAGAATGCTGATTGATCATCCTGAAGTCCATCCGGAAACAATTTTGGTTAAATTTGATGAGTTCAGTCATTCCGGTTTCAATCTTTACCTTTATTTCTTCACGAAAGCGACGGACTTTGGAGGATATTTATCAATCAAAGAAGATGTGAACTTTAAAATAATGGAGATATTGGAACAGGAAGATGTACAAATTGCCATTCCGTCCCAAGCCTTCATTCTTCAAAAAGACTCAAATATGGAAGCCATGAATGATTTTGAATCCATGCGCGACTGACAAAAGGACTTGCCCAAAACGGCAAGTCTCAGACTGTAGACAACTTCGATGAAAATCGAGGTTGTCTATTTTTATGGCTTGTACAATTTGGACGTTGATTTCCACTTCAGGCACTCGCTTTCCGCGGGCGGTCGGGGAGCCTCCTCGGCTTTCGCCTGCGGGGTCTCCCCTAGACGCGCTTTTCCCGCAGGAGTCTCGTACCTTCCGTTCCAATCAACTTTGTCTTACCTTTTAGATCGAACACTTTTGCCTAGAGTCATTTTTGTTTTAAAATAGAAGTATTAAAACTTGAGGTGATGAGGATGCTTTCTAAACATGATTCTATTCAGCGAGATCAACTTGAAATGATTACTTTAGATCAACTGGTGCCAGCAAACCATTTGGTTCGTAAAATGGAAGCTGCCATTGACTTCTCTTTCATTAAGATTTGGTGAAAGATAGTATTCAGAGGTAGGACGCCCAAGTATTGATCCAGCTAAATAAGTTAAACTGACCTTCATTCAATATACCTTCAGTATTCGTTCAAGCGTAAAACAATTGAATTGAAAGAAGGTTGAAACAAATACGGCTTACAGTTAGTTCTTTGGCAAAGCAGCTGTCATTAAGATAGATAGAAATCTGTTCAAACAAGTCTGTATCTTTAAAGCGTCGTTTAATTTTCCCCGAACATTGAGATATGAGGCACTTTATCATGGAAACCATATCGCACTGACTTTCACATGTGTGGAATCCACGTATACTTGCTCTGCACTTATTAACTTAAATAAGCGAAAATTCAAAGGGAATTTCAAAAGGGGTTCGAGATTTTTTAATTCCGTACCCCTTTTGTCTACAAACTGAGACTTGCCCTAAACGGCAAGTCTTTTTTAGCTTTAAATAAAAACTCTTAAAACATCACATGCTTATGTGATATAATTCTTTCATTGTGTTGAAAATTCCAAATATTGATATTGAGGTACTTTAATGAATCAGACTTATACTAAATCACAAAAGATCCGCCTGTTATTTTATATATTGATACCTATCCTGATAACCCAAATCAGCATGTATGCCATGACCTTTTTTGATGTGATGATGTCGGGACAATACAGCACCCAGGACGTTGCTGGCGTCTCCATCGGCAGTTCGCTATGGACACCCGTGTACACGGGGCTGAGCGGGATATTGATTGCCTTAACGCCGGTGGTTTCACAGCTGGTCGGTTCCAGGCAGTCTAAATCCGTTTCCTATTCCGTGATGCAGGCCATTTATTTAGCTATCACTTTAGCCTTGTTCATATTAATCATTGGGGCGTTTTCTTTGAACCCCGTATTGAATGCCATGGACCTTGAAGATAGTGTCCACATGGTTGCTCATGATTATTTGATTGCACTTTCACTCGGTATCATTCCTTTATTCGTTTATAATGCGTTAAGGGCCTTCATTGATGCTCTGGGGCAGACCAGAATCTCCATGATCATCACCTTATGTGCACTTCCGGTAAATGTCCTTTTTAATTACCTGTTAATCTACGGGAAGTTTGGATTCCCCGAACTTGGCGGTGTCGGTTCCGGGTACGCAACTGCCATTACTTATTGGTTAATTGCCCTGGTGGCCATCCTTGTTGTAATAAAAATCAACCCGTTTTCGACATATAAGGTTTTCAATGAATTTTTCCGGGTTTCCTGGAAAGAATGGCGGGCTTTATTATTGATTGGGGTACCCATCGGGCTGGCTATCTTTTTTGAGACAAGCATTTTCTCGGCCGTCACCCTTTTGATGAGTAAGTATGATACCGTGACAATTGCATCGCATCAGATTGCCATGAATTTTGCGTCCCTGCTTTATATGATACCGCTAAGTATATCCATGGCTTTGACGATCGTCATTGGATTTGAAATTGGGGCAACCCGTTATAAAGATGCAAAAGTGTATAGCTGGATTGGCATATCGATGGCCTTGACGATGTCGCTCGTTTTGTCGACCATCCTATTCCTCTTCCGTGAACCTGTGGCTTCTTTATACACTAAAGATCATGAGGTAATGATGCTGACTTCACATTTTTTAATATATGCCATTTTCTTTCAGATATCGGATGCCCTCCAGGCACCCATTCAGGGTATATTGCGTGGATATAAAGATGTTAATGTCACATTTGCGATGTCACTGGTCTCCTACTGGATTCTCGGGCTTCCCATTGGCTATTTTTTTGCAAAGTATACCGATATGGGAGCCTTTGGGTATTGGATCGGCTTAATAACCGGCTTGGCTCTCGGAGCTATAGGCTTGGCGGCTCGCTTACGGTTCATACAGCAAGTGAAATATAAAAAAATGGCGTAAAAAAAGTGGGGCTGGATTACACCGGCCTCACTTTTTTTCATTCTGAATTCAAATTCTAAACCACTAGGCTTTATATATTTTCCCAAGAACATCCTTACCGCCTGTTACCGGTATGATGCTCCCGGTAATGAAATCTGATTTTTCATCACAAAGGAACGTGATGACCCTCGCTATATCTTCCCCCGTACCCGGTCTGCCAACTGGAACCGTATCATCCTTTTCTGCTCTCGCGACCCTAATTTCCTCCTCTTTCCAATCCCCTATGATATCACCAGGACAAACCATATTCACGGTGATTCCATGTGTAGCTTCTTCCGCAGCTAAAGTTCTTGTCAAGGAAGTCAAGCCGCTCTTTGCAGCGGCAAAAGCAGAACGATAGATCCAACCTGGTGCAGTTTCACACCGTTCAAACCCTAATGTAATGACTCTACCCCAGTTTCTACTGCGCATTTGTGGAATAAGTTCCTTCGCAAAAAAGAAAAAACCATTTAAATTCCCGTCCATGATGTACTTCCATTCATCGCTGCCATATTCAGTCATGGGTTTACGATCATGCATATATGGCCCTGCGTTATGAATGAATATATCAACATGGCCAAATGCCTCCAAAATCTTTTGCAAAATATTCCGGCAATCTTCCTCACTTGACGAGTCACCTTGAATCGCAAGTGCCTTAACATGATACATTTCCTGTAATTCATCCACTAATGCTAAAGCTGCCTTTTTACTTTTTCGATAAGTAATGATAATGGACATTCCATTATCCGCGAGTGAAAATGCCATCCTTTTGCCGATACCCGTTGCTCCACCAGTAATAAAAGCTACTTTTTCATCCACAGGCTTACCCTCTTTATCTAATGGATTTTACTTAATTATACATAAGTTTATTCCATTTTCTATAATTTAGTAATTATAAAAAAGAACCTCTGGGCTTTAGCTGCATAAAATATAACAAATAAACCTGTCAGACCAAAAGCAGGAGAGAGGAATTCAATATGTTTCCCTGGAATTCACTTTTTTCTTTTAAGAATAACCCGAACCAAAAGGAATTCATGAAAAATATGCAGCAAAGTGACGTTCAATCGTTCATTGAAAAGGTATTTTCACAAGTGATCCCTGACAATATGCAAGGTATGATGAACCAAAATGATGGCGGCTCACAAAAAGTAAATGCCAGATCTGAACATCCTTTACATGCCGAAGTATTTGAAACCCACTTATATGTCTTCGTAAGAATTCCAATAGACGATGAATCTTGGCTAAAGAAAATGAAACTTTACCATACATCTAACCAATCCATCATCGAGGGGATTCCTGAAGAGTCAGATCGGCATGTCATAACACTCCCCGCACCTGTAAAGAAAAAAGGGGCATCGGCCCAATATAAAGAATCAACATTGGAAATACGTCTTCAAAAAAGTTTCAATACACAGTATTCAGAAATCGATGTATCCGAGATTTAAGCGGCTTCACCGGGACCTCACTGATGTTAAGGTGCGGTTCCATTTATTTCTTGGTTCAATTCTTTTTAGATTTGGGTACATTATAGAGAACCAATCGATGTCACCATTGATTTTTTCCATGGAATGGAATGATCTATTCTCGCAAAAAAAAGCGCACCCCATGTAAATGGGATGCACTTTTCTATTAATCTATTATTTTCCGATGAATTGTTGAGTCCAGTAGTTACCAGATTCTACGTAACCTACTCCAATATGAGTAAAGCTAGAATTCATGATGTTTTCACGGTGTCCTTGGCTATTCATCCAAGCTTGTACCACTTCTTCAGGTGTTTGTTGACCTTGTGCGATGTTTTCGCCAGCTGTTTTATAGCTGATTCCGAATTGTTTCATCATATCGAATGGTGAGCCGTAAGTTGGGCTATTGTGATCAAAGTAGTTTTTATCTTTCATGTCCTGAGACTTGATACGTGCAACTTTGCTCAACTCAGTGTCGATTTTAAGAGCTGACAAACCTTGTTTTTCACGTTCTGCATTAGTTAATTTAACAACTTCTTGTTCAAAAGCACTTAATTCAGAGCTTGTCTCTTGTTTTTCATCAGTTGATTTATCAGGTGTCACTTCCGGTGCTTCAGGTTTTGCTTCAGCTTCAGGTTTTGCTTCAGGTTTTGCTTGGTTCGCTGCTCCAGCTTCTTGACCTGGTGTTTGAACTGGTTTTTGAACTGGTTTTTGTTGTGCCTGCGCTGCAGGTAAAGTGATATTGTATTTAGCTAGGTATTGGTCAAGGACTTTTTGCATATCCTCTTTATTCATAGATTTGTAAGTTACTTGTTTAACAGTATCACAGTTGGCTGCTTCAGCTTGGTTAGCTCCTACTCCTGTGAATATAATAGCTGCAGCCGCTGCTGCTGACATAAACATTTTCTTTTTCATTCGTATTTCCTCCTGTGATGTTCGTTTTGTGTTGTGCTTTGCTTCTGGAATTATCATAACATGCACTTTTTGTAATAAATGCACCATCAATTTCCATCGAATTTAACAGGATACGAAAGAGAAAATATTATTATCCTAGTTTCAGAGAAAGCTTGCAAGAATCCTTTACCTATCTATGTTTCTTTTAGTGGTATATATACTCATATTTTTCCAGCCCTTACTTGTCAATGGTAGTTACATAGAACCATTTCCATTGAATACTAATAACTTTTTGTTGACATATCGTATTTAACCAACATAATATGACTTTCTTTACTTTTATGTTACAAATTTTTCGATTCAACTTCAACACGCCGTCTTTTGTCCTGATTATTTCTACCCTATTGCCTTGACCATTTTTCAAATAAAAAAACAATCCGGATTCACTCCCGAATTGTTTTGGTTTTGATAGTCATTCATCATTTCATTTCTTCATCATCCATTTCGTCCATTTCCTTTTTCCCACCATTTTGTTCAGGAGTGCTTGGTTTCCCTATGACGAATTCTTTCTTTGGCATGTTGTGCATATCCCTTGCCGTTACATGGGCGTATACATAATAGGTTCCTTCTTCATCAAAAGTCTTTTCCAATTCATATATGCCGTTTCTTTTATGTTTTACTGCAATTTTGTCATGGTCATCGCTATTCGCAAGCCAAATTTCAAAACTGACATCATCTGCATCTGTCACAACTTCGTCCCCATAAGTCACTTTTGCCTGAAATTTCACAGGCTCATTCACTTTACCCTGAATTGGATCGACAGCTAAATCGACATTTAACATTTTCGGAATTTCCTCTTCCTTGCCGCATCCGGCCAAAAAAATTAACGTCATGCAAAATAACACGATTTTTTTCATTTTTGAACGTATCCCCTTTTTATGAATTCCATTCTTCTTTTATAACCGGTAGGATGACCCTGACTTTTGTTCCCCTTTTTTCCTTGCTTTCTATTTCGATTTTACCATTTTGCAATTCCACCAATTTTTTGACAATGGACAGTCCAAGCCCTGAACCGCCATCAAAACGGCTTCGTGCTTTGTTCACTCGGTAAAAACGATTCATGATATGTGGCAGATCCGCTTCCGGGATCCCGTTACCCGTGTCAGTAATCAGCAGTTCGCAATCATCTTTATGCTGAATTAGGGTAATATGGATCGACCCTCCAGGATCCGTGTACTGAATGGCATTATCAAAAATGTTATGCAGGATCTGTTCCATCCTTCCTTCATCCCCAAAAATAATCGGATCTGGATCCAGATCCAGCTGCAAGTCCAATTGCTTTTCTTTTATTATCGGTTCATATTTCACAAGTACGTCTTCAATGAATTGGGCATAGGCAATCGGGATTTTATTTAACAAGAATGGATCACTATCCATTTTTGTTAAGTCCATCAGATCTCCCACAAGCCGCTGCAGCCTAAGTGCCTCCCTTGAAATGAGATGAAGGTATTTCCGTTGTTCTTCATCATTTTTCACGACACCATCCAATATGGCCTGTGTGTATCCCTTTACGTAACTAAGCGGGGTTCTGAGCTCGTGTGCTACATTTTCTAGAAATTCTTTTTTTCTTTCTTCTTCCAAATGGATGGAATTGGCCATATCATTAAAGGCTATTGCCAATTTACCTATTTCATCATGGCTCCTTACATGGACCTGTATGTCATAATTCCCCTCTGAAACACGATGGGCTGCAGTCTCTATTTCCTTAATCGGACTGATTAGCCTTTTCAACCATTTTGTAGTAAAAAATATCGCGACTATCAAGAATAATAGGACCGCTGCCAACCATTTTGCAGCAAATTCCTTAAGTAAGACCGTAATGGAATCTACTGGAATATATGTATAGATGATACCTTCGAGGCGATCTTCGTCAATCAGGGGTATGATCGCCGCTACAATGTTCTTTTCAAACCTTTTCTCATATCCCTCTTTTTCAACGGCTTTCCCATCTAAAAGCATTTGCCGTTCTTCTTCAGAAATAAGGGTATCATAATTGATTTCAAAAGGCAGACAGGCACTCAATTCCCTGGGATTGTTGACGACAAAGACCTCGCTGTCATTCTTACTGTTAAACCATTCAACTTTTTCCTTAAAGTCATCACTGATTTCACCGCCGGTATAATCCGCCCCTAGCAATGACGCTTCATTGACTAAATCTGTTTTTAGCTTCTCCACATATAGATTTTTATAATAATATTGAGAAAGTGAGTAAGCGAACAGTACGGAAAGGATGATGGCGGTGATGATGGTGAGCCATAATTTAAATGAGAGGGTTCGCCATTTATTGATCATTTCTTTTCCTCTATCTTATAACCGATTCCCCAGACGGTTTGAATGTAATCGGCCGCTCTTAATTTCATTCGTAACGTTTTGATATGGGTATCCACGGTACGTAAAGATCCTCCATATTCCCCGCTCCATACATTTTCAAGCAGTTGTTCACGGCTGAGTGCCTGGCTTTTATGCCGCATGAGAAATAACAGCAATTCGAATTCTTTCAAGGTTAAATTGATTGCCTTCCCTTCAACCAAAACCGTTCTGGATTGTAAGTTCAAGCTAATTTTACCGAATCGGACATGGTTTTGATTCTCTTCATTCAATGATAATTTCCCTGTCCTTCGCAATACAGCTTCCACTCTTGCGACCAATTCTCCTGGATTGAACGGCTTGACGATATAATCGTCGCCGCCAAGCTTCAGCCCTTTCACCTTATCCCATTCTTCACCTTTCGCACTGACAAAGATCACAGGGATCTCCCAATTTTCACGAATTTCTTCACAAACGGAGAAACCGTCCATACCTGGCATCATGATATCCAATAGGATTAAATCCACTTCCTCTGTTTCAACCATCCTTATAGCTTCTCTTCCATTCGCAGCTTGAAGGCATCGATAACCTGAGTTCAGCAAATACATTTCAACTAGATTTCGCATATCTTCTTCATCATCCACGACTAAAATGGTGTAAGCATGCATGTCATCTACTCCCTCAACATCAATTGGAACGGACCTTCGCCGACTTTTATCGTTTTTTTAACATCGACTGTTTCAGCATCCATTACATACACTTCATCACTATCATATCCCGCCACGACCACATCTTCATTGAAGTTCGCCATTTCAAAGGGGTTGACGCCGACCACTTTGCTTTTCACTTCCTCATATTGATCATTCAATTTATATAAGGAGCTTGTACCATGACTAAGGACAAATATGCCTTCAGCATTCTCCAGGAACTTTATCGGCATGGTGGGGGCCTTCAGCTTCTTCTTCAACTCTCCTGTTTTTGCCGAATAAATATATAGATCTTCTTCCACTTGGTCCCCATCACCGTGTCCTCCGATCCATATTTCATCCTTTTCTTCCCTTAATAATGTGCCAGTGCTGGAACTATGTACGGGAAATTCGAAATCGACCTTTTTCGTTTCAAGATTTATCACTGAACATTTGGTATCACCAAAATTAATAACATACAAACGATTCGCTTGCTCTCCTTGAAGAACGGTCAAGGGGCTTTTACCAACCTTGACAATATCCTGTTCCTCCCCATCAGCATTTAAAAAATAAATGGAATGATTCGCTTGATTGACCGCCACGATGCTTTTTCCATCACGTAACAACTGCATATTGACGATTCCTTTCCCAATTTCCCAACTGTTTATCAGTTTTCCTGCTGATAATGAGTAAACTTGGACTTTTTTCATCTCTTTTCCATAAAGCAGGATAGTATCTTTGTCTGCCAGGAGCAGGGCTCCGGTAAATGGTTCTGAAATATCCCATTTTGCAAATGGATGATAGTTTTCATCTATAAAAGTCAGAGAAGTATCCTTGATATTGACAGTTGCCAGGAAAGGTTCACTTTTATTGATTTTAGTAAATGCATTACCGCTATTACACCCAGTAAGCAGTACGATGGCAAGAAAAAGCCCAATGCCCCACTTCATATTTTAAGCTCCTTATTCATTAAATATCTATTTTTTAAAAATTTTAACAATGATTTGTGAAAAAAGTATGAAGCGGATAAGAATATTTGCTTACAAGCATCCGTATCACACTCGGAAATCATAATCTTTCCAATTCAGTGATATAGAGCATGACGATCGCATTTTTCATTTCTTCTGAAAGCGTAGATTCCATCACGCGTTTAATGCAGAGGTAAAATTTCTCCAATACTGGTTTTCGGGCACGGGGATGGGCATTTTCATCCAAAAGCTCACGGCGGATGAGTTCCGACAAAACTTCCCTTCCACCTCCATCGGTCACCTTACGATTGTTCCATATGCTTAAATAAGCCACCAGTAATTCTTCTTGCCTGATATTTTCTTTCATAGTATCCCTTCCATCCATTACTAATTCATACATATTATTGATCAAGTTCGTAAAGACTATCTTAATAATACGATCACGCTTTTTAAAATTCAAAAAAAGGAGTGAGTACAGTGTCTCAAGTATACCGCTGTCCGAATTGCCGGACAAATAAATCTCGCTTCAATCTCATTCAGCAAGTAGCAACCCCCGTTAAAAAGGATCCGCAATCCGGTGAGATTGTTGAACAATATTCGAACGATTCCCTTCAGCCGTTCCATCTAGCATATAATGGTCCTGAAGTTCGGGTGCAATGTGCTGCGTGCGGATTAATAGAAGACGAAAAGACATTTGCCGCCTTTGGAATGCAAGAATAAAAATGGTCAGACCCACAAATGGGTCTGACCATTTTTTCAATCTTTTCCCACCGACATCTTAGCCCGGTCTATGGCAATTGGAATGGCTTTTCCATCCTCATATCCTTCATCCAATAATGCATTCGCGATTTCTATAGCCTTTTCCCTGACATCTTTATCTAGATTCTTCATCGAATTTGGGTAATCGTTCTTATTCCATGGCATTAATACCGCCTCCTTGATAAGAAAGTCTTCTTATATGTTTCCCTTCTTTTATGGGCGGTAAACGTTTATCGGGCCGCTCTCGCTTCCAAAGCTTGCAACTGACCGATCAACATTTCCTTATCCAACTTTTCCCCGATTATGACGATATTCAATGGCATTTTCATCATTTCATTCATATACATCGGCATTCCGTAGGAGTATTGAAATAAATGGGGGTATTGTGAATGTGTAAAGGAAATGTATCCTTTCATTCTATATACCGTTTCCGGCAGGGACCTAAGCCACTCTTCAAAGTCGGTTTGTGCCACGGCACCTTCAAATGTATGAACGACTGCAGTTAAATGCAAATGGTCATGTACATCAAGCTTTTGATGGCCATTTTGCCGATTTCTTTGCATCCCTTGCAATGATTTCAAGGAAACGTCCGCATACTCCGTCAATAAACATACAGCATCCGTATTCAGCGCCTGTATCGTATATATCAGCTGTGCGGCCTCCATCTCACTTACTAAATCCGCTTTATTCAATAGTATGAAATCGGCATGGTGGATTTGCTCGGCAAGCAACTGTCGAAGCTGCGGAGACAGTTCCTCGCGATCGCGCCACCTTAATAAATCGACCACCGTGATAATCCCTTTATACTCCAGCCTTTTGGCGAAAATCGGTGACATGATGCCGTCCAATACTTCAACTGGATGAGCAGCGCCCGTCGTTTCAATATAAACCGCATCCAGGTCATTTTCGGTTAGCAATTCATGAAGCTGAACCTCCAGTTTATCTTGAATTGTGCAGCAGATGCACCCGTCAAACAACTCCTTCAGAGGCACCCCATCACCAATGAGTCCGCTGTCAACCGATACACTGCCGAGCTCATTTAAAAGCACGGCCACTTTTCTGCCCGCGTCACTTTCCTGCTTTAATATATTTCGAAGAAGCGTCGTTTTCCCGCTGCCGAGAAAGCCGCCCAATATGTACACTTCGGTTGTTTTCATTCTTATCTGCTCCTATGATCCGGTTAAATTCGATTCGGTTAAATTTTATCATACTTATCTTACTAAAGCACTTGCCGGATTCACAAAAAAAACAGCCCGTAAGCTGGTTTCAGACATAGACAAAGTCGAAGAAAAGCGAGTTCGACTGAGGTTTTTTATTTAAAAACGTCCAGTCGATTTCAGAAATCCGCTCCCTTTCCGCCGACTGTCTGCCGAGCCTCCTCGACGAAAGCGTCTGTGGGGTCTCGGCTAGCCAGTTATTCGGCAGGAGTGTCGCAAATTTCTTCAATCCAATGAGGATTAGAGTATAAAACTATTAAGACCGGAGTACTATATTCGAGCGTTCGCGAGATTTTTTGACCTTCATCTCACTATTCGGACTCCGAACACCATTTTGTTGCCAAACTGAAATCACGGAGTCCATCTTCGTGGTTACAGACTGTAGGCAAACTCTATGAAAACTCAGTTTGCCTACAGTGTTTTATTTAAAAAGTTCAGTTGATTTCAGAAATCTGCTCTCTTTCCGCCGACTGTCTGACACGCCTCATCGGCGCAAGCTCCTATGGTGTCTCGGCTAGCCAGTTATTCGGCAGGAGTGTCGCAAATTTCTTCAATCCAATGAAGATTAGAGGAAAAAACCATTAAGGATAATCTGGTCTTGTTTTAAAATCATGGTTCGAGATGAGACCATTCCGAACGCTTTTGACTGCAAAATGAAACAAGCCGGATGGCTTGTTTCAGAATGAAGATAAACTCGAAGAAAAGCGAGTTCGACTGCAGTTTTTTATTTAATAATGTCCAGTCGATTTCAGAAATCCGCTCCCTTTCCGCCGACTGTCTGCCAAGCCTCTTCGGCGCAAGCGCC
The DNA here is from genome assembly GCF_040250305.1 of Peribacillus frigoritolerans. Classification (NCBI taxonomy): domain Bacteria; kingdom Bacillati; phylum Bacillota; class Bacilli; order Caryophanales; family Bacillaceae; genus Peribacillus; species Peribacillus frigoritolerans. The sequence goes on from NZ_CP158190.1 coordinate 3,223,975, forward strand.
TGTGGTGTCTCGGCTAGCCAGTTATTCGGCAGGAGTGTCGCAAATTTCTTCAATCCAATAAGGATTACAGGAAAAAACCATTAAGGATAATCTGGTCTTGTTTTTTAAAATCCTGGTTAGGGATGAGACCATTCCGACTTCCCTTTTGTCGACAAATTGAACCAAGCCCGTAAACTGGTTTTTCAACACTGATTCATGCTTGAACTTCGTCTTTTTCGTAAATCGGCACCCATCCTGCCGCTGTAACGAAAATGCGGACAGCAACAGTTTTCCTATCTTCTGCAAGCGTAAAATAATGTCTTGTTGATTCTGGTACACTAATAAGATCACCTGGATTAAGGCGCACATCAAACCACTGTTTATCCTTGCCTTCGATGGCAAAGATACTCGTTCCGCCTGCTATGAAACGCACTTCATCATCTTCATGGTGATGTTCCTGCTTAAAGTTTTCAAGCATTTGATCCAAGTTCGGATTCGCATCGGATAATGTGATGATATCATGCGCTTTATAGCCTCTTCTTTCGGAGATTTCCGCTATCTCTGATTGGAATGCTACTAGGATTTCCTCCTTGTCAGCATCTGTTAGATCGTATTTTTCCACGAGATGGGCCGGTAATTTAGAAATGTCCCACTGCTCATAAATAACCCCTTGTGTTTCTAAAAATCCTTTTACCTGTTCACCGTTTTCAATAACCTCGTTTGTTTCATGGAATCTGATCGTCGCCATCATTCATTCCTCCTCTATGAGTGTTTATCTTAAAGAACCCGCAAACGCCTTTTGTTGATTAAGCAACAGTTGATATTGAAATAAAAATTCGCAAGCTTCAAGTATTCTCTTTGCTTCGAGTCCGCTTTTACCCCAAACCGTAATACCATGATTGCGGATCAGCACGGCGCCAGAGTCTTCTTCGACATGTGGCTCGAACTTATCGGATAACAGCGGAATGTCAGCATGATTATATATGATTGGAATCCGAAGTTCCGAATCTTCATCCCACCGACCGGTTGCTTTAATGATTTCATGATTACGAAAAGAAACTTGGCCTTCATCTCCGTACAATTCGGATATCACATTATTTTCAACTGTATGGACATGGAGTACACAGTTCGCATTCGTTTTCCGGTAAATGACTGTATGAAGTAAAGTTTCGGCCGATGGTCTTAGGTTCGTTTCTTCAACTGGCTTTCCTTTTAAATCCACCAGTAAAAAGTCCGAATCCGATTGCTTCCTTTTATCCTTACCGCTTGCCGTAATATAAAAGAAAGGGCTTTTGGGCTCCCGAATGGACAAGTTCCCGCTAGTTCCCATAAACCAATCCCTTTCGGCCAGTTCAGCTTTAATGTCTGCCAGCTCCTGCCATTCTTTAGAATGATTGTTCACGCTTTAACCACCTTCTGCTGCTTTAAAATATCAATTACATCAAAAAACGTTTCAAATCCTTGATGTGGAATCCCTTCCCTATCGCATTTTTCAAGCAGTATGTCACGGGCTATGACAAAATCGGCCTGTTTTGCAGCTTCAAAATCCGTTACCGAATCTCCAATAACGAATTTAAAATCTTCCGCACCCGTAATTTCCCTCATAATGGATGGCTTGCAGCAACCGCAATCATTATTACATTGATCATCACAAGTATGTGGCCACTCAATATAAATCTTTTCCTTATCAAAAAATGCATGGTTGCAATAAACGGACTCTGTTGGCAAGATATCATTTAAAAGCGGTGCAATGAAAAAATCCATGCCCCCGCTTACAATATATAAAGGGATGTTGGCTTGTTTCGTATACTCAACGAATTCATAAAACCCTGGACGAATGCCGGCCGTCTTTCTTACATATTGGATGATGTCATCCTTCAAGCCGCTATCAAGCAGGGAAAACATATCCCCTACTCCTGAAGATATACTGATTTTTTGCTGAAGGACACCGTCTTTCAACGCTTCCCATTCCGGAGGCGCAAATTTCTTCATGATGGAAATGATATTATCCGTGTTGGTGATCGTTCCGTCAAAATCACAAAAGATGATCGGTTTCATTATTTCTTATAGGCCTCCCCATAACACAAGAGCTTTTTTTAGTGTTTCATTCTCGAGCGCCGCTTCAGATAGGTCCTTTCCTGCCAGTACGGCTTCTACAGCAGAACGGAAAGCCTTTGCCCCGCCCTCTGCTCCATCAGGATGCCCATGAATTCCACCTCCGGCATTAATCACACTATCGATTCCAAAATCCTTGATTAGGTCCGGAACCATGCCCGGATGAATGCCAGCAGAAGGAACAGGGAAGGCTTTTTTCCATGAAAGTTCATCTTTTGTCAGAGCTTCAGCAATCGCCAAGGTTTCCTTTTTTTCAAGTGCGACACTTCCATAAGGGGATGGGAACAAGGATAAATCCGCACCTGATAACCTTACTAATTTACCAAGCAATAATGGATAGCCGACCCCATAAAATGATGAAGCTGCCAATGCCCCGCTATATGCGGGGTGCGCCATGATCGGCAGCTTGATACGATCATGTTCACTCAAGGCCTGCAATACATCCAAACCATATGTATGAACGTTGAACAACAAGGCATCTGCCCCTGCATCAGCCGCTTGCTCTGCTTTATCCAATAATTCAAATGTTTTCCCTGATAGATTGACAGCATATAAAGTTCGGTGGCCAGTGGTTTCATAGACTTCATTCAATATTCTTTTTCCCGTTTTTATTCTATCGAAAAATGGAGTCAGGTCCTGGTCGAAGAGGATCTCATCATCTTTAACTAGGTCGACACCTCCTAATGCTTGTTGCCTCAGTTGCTCATTATGGAATGTTAGGTCTCTTCCTAATACACCTTTAAAGATGCTCATCACCAGGGGCCGGTTATATACGCCAACCTTTTCCCTAATGCCTTCAATGCCAAATTGCGGCCCTGGAAAGGCTTTTTGAATATCACCGACAAAATCCAAGTCGATAAGTTTTATTTCTCCATCCAATGAAAGTTTGCCGAAGACCGTCGTGAGGATTGCAGGTAAATCATTGGAGAAATTCCTTGCCGGATAGGCAATTTTAATAAGCGAACGGTATGCTTTACGATTAAAGTAGCTGTTTGCCCTCTCTTCTTCAGAAAGTGGTGTCACCGATACGACGCGTCCCTTATGTTTTTCCAGTTGTTTCTGGACCAAATGGGGCAGGTCCGTCCATGTTCCGACAGTCAATCCCAAGGCAATGCTCTCTGCTTTTTTCTCATGATTTCCCTTAGAATCATGAATTAAATAAGTAGCGACTATCTCGCTCATTTGATCACTCCTATATCACGTTAGTAAACTCTCGATGTCATTAACCTGAACTGGTCTCAAAATGGCAAAAGCCCCTTCATAAAGAAGAGGCTTAAAAAGCCATCTTCTTATCTCCCAGCCATTGGCTGCAAGAATTAGCACCGTGCCTTGTGGATTTCAAGAAAAATCCGGCGAAGAATTCCGCCCCATTTTACAATGGAATTACGGTCGGTTGCTGGGCTTCATAGGGCTAGTCCCTCCACCTGCTCAAAATAAGAAAACGCTGATATATAAATTTGCATCCAAGTATCGAAAGATTAAGAATTTATTTTGTATTCTGACAGGTAATCCCTACTTTGTCAATAAGTTTTAACTATTTAAGGGTGAATTAATCGGATATATCATTGTGGTTAAAATAATTTTAATCTACTTATCCGTTCCACAGCCTCTTTCAGCCGATCTTCCGAAGTCAGCAGCCCTACCCTGACGTATCCTTCGCCAAATTCACCGAATCCATTTCCTGCAGCAACAGCAACGTGGGCATGCGTTAATAAATAGTCTGCAAAACGCTCGGACGTAAAACCTTTAGGTACTTTGAGCCAGGCAAAAAATGATGCCGCAGGAGCTTTGACATCCCAGCCGATTGCCCTCAATCCCTCAATGAAAACATTCCTTCGCCCCTCGTACATCTGCACTAACTGCTCTACACAGCTCTGCGAGTCAAGCAAAGCGCTTGCCGCAGCTTCTTGTATCGCAGGGAAGAGACTCACATAAAGATGGTCTTGTAATAGTTCAAGAGCTTCTATGACACTCTTATTCCCCACTGCGAAGCCGACTCTCCACCCTGCCATATTGTATGTTTTCGATAGTGTGTATATTTCTATTCCTATTTCCTTCGCTCCCTCTGACTGGAGAAAGCTTACCGGTTTTTTACCGTCGAATCCTATCGCTCCATAAGCGAAGTCGTGGACCACACAAATTGAATGCTCTTTTGCAAAAGAGACGGTCTCATCAAAGAAACTTTCAGTTGCAGAAGCACCTGTGGGATTGTTCGGATAGTTCAAGAACATCATTTTCGCTTTATCAAGTACTTCTTTATGTATGTCACTGTATTTTGGAAGGAAAACATTTTCTTCTGTCAAGGGCATGAACTCGGTCTTTGCCTGGGCTAAAACAACACCGGAAAGATAATCCGGATAGCCGGGATCCGGAACAAGGATCGTATCACCCGGATTCAATAAACACTGCGGCAGTTCGACAAGACCTGCCTTTCCCCCGAAGAGAATCGCCACTTCACTTTTCGGATCCAGCTTGACACCGTATTCACGTTCATAAAAGACGGCAGCAGCATCTTTTAAATATTGATGCCCCCGGAATGGCGAATATTTATGATTAATCGTTTTTTCAGCGGCAGACTGCAAGCTTTTTACGATATGGTCTGGTGTTGGCTGATCAGGGTTTCCCTGACCTAAATTAATGACATCATGTCCTTGCTCCGTGATGGCATTGACTTTTGCGACTAGTGAGGCAAAAAACTGCTTAGGCAGGTCCTGAAGCTGTCTGGATTTTTCGAATTGCACCATTTATACACCTTCTCTGAAATTTCTTGAAATTCTAGTCACAAATGATATATGTTTATCATAGTCTTGTAAAGCATTTTTTACATATGGGGGTTTTAAACGATGAAGTGGAAAATAGCTTGTATTCAAATGGATATAGCATTCGGGCAACCGGATATCAATTTTCAGGTTGCCAAACAATGGTTGGAAAAAGCAGCACGGTCGGAACCCGATATCGTCATTTTACCAGAGCTTTGGACAACCGGATACGACTTAAGCAGGTTAAATGAGATTGCTGATCAAGAGGCCGAAAAAACGATTGAATTTCTTAAAACACAGGCAAGGAAACACGAGATTCACATCGTAGGCGGTTCCATTGCGAAAAAAACGAGCAAGGGAATCTATAACACCATGATCATCATCGATAAACAGGGAAATCTCATAAAAGAATATGATAAGCTTCACTTATTTCAGTTAATGGATGAACATCATTTCCTGAAGCCAGGAGAAAAGGATGGTTTATTTACTCTTGATGAAAAAATATGTGCTGGTTTCATTTGTTATGACATCCGTTTCCCTGAATGGCAGCGAGCCCATACCGCTAAAGGCGCCGAAGTTCTATTCGTTACGGCTGAATGGCCAAAGCCGAGACTCGATCACTGGAGAGCCTTATTGATTAGCCGTGCCATCGAGAACCAAGCCTATGTTGTAGCCGTTAATCGCTCAGGCTCTGATGTCAATAATATATTTGCCGGTCATTCCTTGATAATTGATCCTTGGGGAAATATCATAAGTGAAGCCGGAGAAGGAAACGAACTCCTGACAGGCACCTTGGACTTCAATAGAGTTTCGGATGCACGTAACAAAATACCTGTATTCGAAGATCGCCGTCCTGATTTTTATTAATTTACCCATTGACAAACTATTTAAAAAGTTGATATTATTTTCCCGAAGATTAAAATTTCAGAAAACATTTACTCTTATCAAGAGCAGGCTGAGGGATAAAGGCCCTATGAAGCCCAGCAACCGACTGTAATACCATTGTGAAATGGGGCGGATTCACCGCCGGATTATAAAATCCACAGAGCACGGTGCTAATTCCACCAGAATTCATATTCTGGAAGATAAGAGGTCCGAAGCCAAAACTTCTGCCTCTTTCTATATGAAAGAGGCTTTTTTATTCTTATTTTGAATCCGGAGGGGAAAAGAATGACTCAAAACCATTCAAATTTTAAGAGATTGACAAACGAAACAGCTATAACCCTTGCAAAAAAACTTGGGTTGGTCAATGCGGATGCAAGTTTAACATGTAAAGAAATCGGCGATGGAAACTTAAATTATGTTTTTCATATTACAGACACAGTCACAAATAAAGGAATTATAATTAAACAAGCGGTCCCTTATGCCAAGGTACTTGGCGAAAGCTGGCCGCTGACATTGAAAAGAGCTGCGATTGAGGCGAATGCGTTGATTCATTTCAGAAGTTATTGCCCAGAATTCGTACCGCAAGTCTATTATTCTGATGAACAGCTTGCCATCACGGTCATGGAGGATTTATCGCACTTGAAAATCGTTAGAACAGGATTGATCGAAGGAGATTCATATCCATTGCTTTCTCAGCATATTGGTGAATATGTTGCGAAAACGGCATTTTATACATCCGATTATCATTTAGAACCCTCTGCGAAAAAGGAAGTGGCCCGACATTTCACGAATCCCGAACTCTGCAAAATCACTGAGGTCTTTATTTTCACGGATCCATTTTTTGAGGAACTCCCGGGAGATTTCGAGGTGGAATTGACAGATGCCGCCAAAAATATATGGAATGATAAAGAAGTGATCCTTGAGGTCGCTAAGCTGAAACAAAGCTTTGAAACCGAGCAGGAAGCCTTGCTTCATGGTGATTTACATACTGGAAGTATATTTGCAAGTGAAACTGAAACAAAGGTTATCGATCCGGAATTCGCTTTTTATGGTCCAGTTGGTTTTGACCTTGGTCAATACACCGCCAACCTTCTCTTTCAGGCAGTCACACGTAATAGCGCTGGAAAGGAAGAGATTTTCACACACCTTAATGAATTTTGGAATGCCTTTGAAGAAACTTATTCCGAATTATGGGAAGGCCAAAATAAAAGCCCATTTCGCCATGTGAAAGGTTATCTGCCTTATTTACTGACAAAATTCAAAAAAGATGCATTCGGCTTTGCCGGCTGTGAAATGATTCGGCGAACCATCGGACTTTCCCATGTTGCCGATTTGAATGTCATTGAAGATAAAGAAACAAGGATCGCTGCCAAAACGGCTACATTGGAAATTGGTGCTTTATTAATTAAAAAACGAGAAGAATTGGATGTTCCAGCTGTCATTGAAGCGTTGAAGCATCGTACACTGCCATCTTATTCAACCATTTAAAAGGAGACCTGCACATGACAAAGCTAGCACCATTACCTTATTCGGTACAATGGGCTGATTCCCATATTACATTATTAAATCAACAAGCCCTGCCTTCCATAACTGAATTTATTGAACTTCATTCTGTTGATGATGTATATGACAGCATTTTGACATTAAAAGTTCGCGGTGCCCCAGCAATTGGACTGACGGCAGCATTTGGTGTTGCACTTGGTGCCAAACAGGAAACAACCGCTGAATTAGCGGAATTCAAGAAAAATGTAGCGAGGCATATTGAAAAACTCGCCTCTTCACGGCCAACTGCTGTCAACCTTTTTTGGGCGTTAAGGAGGATGGAAAATACCCTGCAAGCTGCGCAAAGCATTTCAACTGCCAAGGAAGCACTTGTATCGGAGGCTAAAGCCATCTTTGCTGAAGATGAAGAAATGTGCAGGAAAATCGGGGAACATGGTTTATCCTTATTCACTAGAGGAGATTCCATTCTAACGCATTGCAACGCTGGGGGAATTGCCACGGCTCGGTATGGCACAGCCTTGGCTCCCTTCCACCTGGCTAAAGAAAAGGACTTTCCGCTAAAAGTGTATGCATGTGAAACAAGGCCTGTCCTGCAAGGGGCGCGTTTGACTGCTTGGGAATTGATGCAAGCGGGGGTGGATGTCACATTAATTTCTGATAATATGGCTGCCCATACGATTCACCAGAAAGGAATAAATGGAATCATCGTCGGTGCCGACAGAATTGCGGCTAATGGAGATACAGCCAATAAAATCGGGACATTGGGATTGGCCATATTAGCCAAGCACTTTGGTATCCCTTTTTACGTGGCCGCACCATCAACTACATTCGACCTTACTCTCGAGTCCGGTACTTCCATCCCGATCGAAGAACGGAATGAAGCGGAAATCACCTTTATTCAAGGTGTTAGGATTGCTCCTGAAAACGTGAAGACTTTCAATCCAGCCTTTGACGTTACACCGAATCATCTAATTACCAGCATCATTACCGAAAATGGCATCATAACACCGGATTTCATTAAAAACATCCCGCTTTTTGTTAAATGATCCAGGTTGCTTTATTGATGATAAAAAACGAGAAGGATTTCGTATCTCTCTCGTTTTTGTGATTATTCTTGCGAGGTCCACAATACAATTTTTATTTTTTGGAAAAGAACTCCTGAAGTGCCTTCTTATTTTTAGTGTAGTCTATTTCCAAAACGGCTCCGGACTGGGGATATATTTCATCATTAAAGCTTCCTTCCACTGGAACCCTTAAGGTTTCGACGGTGTCCGGTGAATGGAAGACGGCTTTTGGACCCATTTCCATTATTGTTTTCAGTCCAATATCTGTATCCAAGTACGAGAGTCCTTGTTCGATTATACTAGGAAGGGCTGCCATCCCTTCGAAGGATGAGATTTGATTTATAAACGCTGTTTTTAATTGAACCATTACTTCTTGTTGACGCTCAACCCTTCCAAAATCACTTTCATCGTCATGTCTAAAACGGACATATTTCAATATTTCCTCCCCATGTAAAACATTTTTACCGACGCTTGCTTGAATGCTCATATCATCAATGATTTCCTGGTCCACATTCACCGCTAGCCCCTCAGGTGCAAGTAAATCGACCATCTTCACGAATCCCTGAAAGTCAATTACCGCTACATGATCGACCTTGACACCAAAGTTTTCCTGTATGGTTTTCTTGAGAAGTTCCCTTCCACCATAATAATAAGCTGCATTTATTTTGTTATATCCTGATTTATTCCCGGGGATTTTCACATAACTATCACGCATAATCGAAGCCAGCTTCAGTTTTTCCTGCTCAGGAAAGTATTTTGCCAGTATAATCGCATCTGATCGAGATTTTTCCTCTCCCCTTGTATCAACACCAATTAACAGAAATGTTTTCACACTTTCCTGGTTCTCTTCTTTGGTTAGTTTTTTTTCCGTACCTGCATTTCCATTTTGTTTGGGTAAAGGGGCATAAGTGCAGCCTGCCAGAATCAAGATCAATAGATATATGAACAATACCTTTTCTTTCATTACCTCACCTCATCGGAAAATTACCCCTATTCTCTGCCTAATATTGGAATCCTATGCATTAAACGACAAAAAAAGCCTGCCAACGATAATCGCTGACAGGCTATTCGGGCAAAATCATTTATTGATTTCTTTCTTTAATACTTCTACCGCCTTTTTCACTTGTGTGTCATTCTTAAGGATTTTCTCCTGGATGACCTGCATCAATTTCACGGTAGTATCATCTTTAATGGTGCCAGTTTCTTTAATTTTTTGTTCCCTTTGGAATGCTGTGACCGCATTCGTTGTTGCTTCATCAAAGAATCCATCTACCTTACCCGGATCATGTCCCGCTTCCTTCAGCATCTCTTCAGCAGCTTTCACTTCACTCGAAGAATCAGATGCTTTCAATTCCTTATCGGGCGAAATGTACGGAAGGCTGGCATAACCAGGAAGCTTCACAGTAATATCCGGCTTGATCCCTTTTTTATGAATCCAATTGCCTTCAGGAGTCAACCATTTAGCTGCCGTATATTTGAAGTTAGATCCATCTTCAAAGTCTTCGGCAGTCTGCACTGTCCCTTTCCCAAATGACTTGACACCAATCAATGGAATGTCCGCAGATTCACTGACAGCCGCTGCAACGATTTCAGAAGCACTGGCACTTCCGTCATCAATCAACACGACTACCGGGATTTTCAGTTCTCCATCATTCTCCGATTTATAGACTTGTTTTTTCCCGCTGCGCTCCTCAACTTGAAGAACCACTTCCCCATTAGGTATGAACAGGCTTGCCATTTCTATTGCTTGATCAAGCAGTCCCCCCGGGTTTCCCCGCAAATCCAATACGAGACCCTTCATATCCTTCTTCGACATTTCTTCAAGCGCCGTTTTCAGCTCTTGGACTGTATGTTCGGAAAAACTGGTCACTTGAATCTTGGCAACTCCATCATCAAGCATTTCCGCATAAACCGTCTCAATCGGAATTGTGTCCCGTTTAATGGTGAGCTCAATCGGTTCCGACTCACCAGCTCTTGAGATGGATAGATCCACTTTCGTACCCTTCTCGCCCCTGATTTTCAGGACAGCTTCAGAAGAGCTTAGCCCTTCAACGCTTTTACCGTCCACACTTAAAATGATATCATTCGGCTTTACCCCCGCTTTTTCTGCTGGGGACCCTTTTATCGGTGAGACGACCATGATTTGTCCATCCTGCTCCTGAATCTCGGCACCGATTCCTTCAAAAGATGAAGAGATGCTTTCATGGAAACTCGATGCTTCCTTTTTATCCATGTAAGCAGAGTAGGGATCATCCAATGATTTGATCATTCCATTAATTGCGCCGTCAACCAGCTTTTCTTCATCAACCTCTTCATAATAGTTATCTTTTATCTTATCGTATGTAGTATACAGCTTTTCAAATTCCGCATGCTTATCCGGTGCTAATGACTCTACTTTTTCATCTCCAAAGGTCAAGGCTATTGTAGTAATCCCTGCAGTTAGAAATATGACTAAGAAAATCCCCATAATGAACGTAAACTTCTTTATTTTAATGAATTTCCCTGCCTCTTTTGGCTGTTCTTGATTTTCTTCTTCCACTGAAGCCTCACCACTTTCATTCTTCATGACGATATAAACGATTTCTTTCTATTTTAACAGCTTTCATGACAATCGAAAAATAATTGTTATCAAAAATAACAACTTATGACCATATGTATTTTTTTACGCCTCGCAAACGTTAAAACATAGAGAAAACTCCCTGGACTACAGGCATCTATTGACATTACAAAAATGGGGCTACCAAGGAATAACTGAGCCTGTATCCAACTGTCATTATACAGCTTCACTTATTCCTGGTCACCCGCCTGTCATTTACATCCAATTATCAGTCCTGGATAGCTGCTTCCAATGCCACTTCAACCATTTCGTTAAAGGTTGACTGGCGCTCATCCGCCGACGTTTCCTCACCGGTTAAAATGTGATCGGAAATGGTTAATACAGATAATGCTTGGCGGCCAAATTTAGCAGCAAGCGTATAAAGCGCTGCTGATTCCATTTCTATTGCAAGGATTTGGTATTTTGCCCATTTTTCCAAATCACTATTATCGTTATAAAACTGATCGGCCGTAAAAACATTACCGACCTTCAATTGCAAGCCCTTAGCTGTGCCGGCGTCATAAGCTTTTCTTAGTAATTCGAAATCCGCCGTTGGGGCAAAGTCCACCCCGCCGAAAGTCATGCGGTTCATTTGGGAATCGGTGGAAGCACTCATTGCAAGGATCACATCCCTGACTTTTACATCCTTCTGAATCGCTCCTGCAGTTCCCACACGAATCAGCTTCTGGACATTATAGCTATTCATCAATTCATTCACGTAAATCGAAATGGATGGGACACCCATGCCTGTACCTTGTACAGAAATTCGTTTCCCTTTATATGTCCCTGTATATCCAAACATGTTACGAACTTCATTATAAAGTTTAGCATCCTCTAAAAATGTTTCAGCAATATATTTTGCACGCAACGGGTCCCCAGGAAGTAAGACCGTTTCCGCAATTTCATTTTCTTTTGCACCAATATGTACGCTCATACGACTATGTCCTCCTTAACTTGTGATTGAAATGATATTCAAAAACTACTATACCATATCAACCACAAGTTAGGAAAATCGAACCTTATCCTAGAACTTGAAAAAGATAAGGAAACTGGAAGTCATGAAAAGACTTTGACACCCTTCCTTTAAACCGCAACAAAACGGCGGAGGTCCGCCGTCTTTTTTTAAGGTTAATAAAATTAAGGGATAGGAAGCTGTTAACCGTCTTATGACAGGTTACTCATCGACTTCTTCATCAATTATGCACTTTTCAAGAAGATATTCGAATGTGATGTCAGCAAGATCTTCAACTTCAGCTTCTGTTGGAAGATAGCCCCGTCTTATCAATTCTTGAAAAAAGAATTCCGCTATCTCTTCTGTATCAATAAAAACCTCAATTTCTCGCAAATCATCGCCCCCTTATTTAAAGGTCTATGAATGTGTAGAGACAAATATACCAGTAAGGCATCCCATTATGGAAAATCATTTGAAGGGCTTATATTTATCATGATCCATCCGTGTTCAATTTGAATGGAAGCTTCTATAGGGAATTTTGAAATTGCCCTTTAAAAATTCAGGATACCTTTCACTTCGTTTGCTTCTTTTTATGATCTGGATAAATTTCCTCTGCCGCCTTTTCAATTTTAGCAAGGGCGATCTTCATGATGTGACGATATTCATCATCGCCAAAATGTTCGTAGAGCTTACAATAATCATTATATAAATCCAACAGTCCATCAATCATTTCCTTTTTTTCATTTTTTGTCATTGTCATTTCTCGCTCACCTTTACCAGGGTTGTTTTGTTTAGCAATGATAGCAAGCTCATTTTTCTTTTTAGGAAGTAGCAGACCCAACTTTTTAATGATTCCATCTGCACGTTTAGCATCGGCTATCAAAGTTAGTTCTTCCTCATGCGCTTCAAGCCATTCACCATCAGAGATTCTGGATAACTCATAGATTACATCCTCCCAGGCATTTTCCTTATAGCGCCAAATTTCCGTTCGATAGCCGATAATCTTGAAATAATCCTGTTCATACCCATCCACCTGGACCAAGTCACCTAATAAATATTTATATTCAATATCGATTTGTTCTTTTTGATAAAGGATTTCACCTTCATATTCATTTATCGATTGCAATGTTTTTTCGATATAAAGACCTTCACTATAGTTCACTTCATACACATAAGCACCATCGAGAAATTTTACATCGGTTATATTCCCGACTGTCCCATACATTGTTATTACGACTGTATCGCCTAATTTAAATTTCGGCTGTTTTTTTTTGCCCATAAGAGACATCCCCCAATATGGTCCTTATCGTTTGATTAGTAAATTATATGCACAAACAAACATGGAGGTTAATGGAAAAGAGAGGGCATTTTGCTCATTTAGCTAAGTAACCGGCCCATTTATTAAACGGCACTACAACCAAAAACCGCCTCATTTAATGAGACGGTTCGTAGTGGGAATGATGAGCGTCACTTTCGTTCCTTCGTCGCGGACGCTTTCAATTTGAAATTTCCCTTTTAATTCCTCCATTATCTGAATGCACGTCGCCACACCTAATCCGTTTCCATCCGGTTTGGTGGTATAAAAGGGCATGCCGATATTTTTTAAATTCTCGGGACTGATGCCTTTCCCATCATCGCTGATCACTAATCTTACATAATGGGACTCGGAAGTATGATGCAATTCAATCTGCCCCCTTGCTTCGATGGCTTCACAAGAATTATTCAAGACATTCAAGAGAACCTGCCTTAACCGGTTCCTGTCTGAATAAACAACGACAGAGTGTGTCACTTCATTTATTAGTCTTACATGAGAACTCGGAATTGAAGGGATATAGGTATCTATTATTTCTTCAAGGAAATCCATTAAATCGATTTTCTCCCATTCCAGTTGATGCGGTTTTGCCAAATCAAGAAGTTGTGTCACGAATACATTAACCCGATCCACTTCATGAAGCATGACATCACTATATTTTTCTATTAATGTTTTATCATGATCCTGGCTCTTCAATAATTGGAAAAAGCCCTTTATTGTCGTCAGCGGGTTCCTGATTTCATGTGCGACACCGGCAGCAAGCTGGCCGACATATTTCAATTTTTCCGTACGGACGATTTCCTTCTCACGATCTTCTATCGTTTCCATCATTCTTAGAAAGGCTAGGTTCAATTTTTCCATTTCCTCGAAGCTTCTTTTATCGGAAATGATGAATTCCTTTCCTCCAATGAAATCCTCTGTCGCTTCGACAAGTTCTTGAACTGGCCGCACAAGGGTCTTTGTTAGTAAATAGACAGCCAGAATGATAGAAACAAAAACGATGCTGTAGATTGTCAAATACCGTGTTAAAAGGTCATTCAAAGGCTGAAAGACTTGTTTCTTATCTGCACCCACAACAACAAACCATTTATTCTCCGTTTTTGCAATCGTATGAACAGGCTGGATGGAATATATTTTTTCCCCGTTCTCTGCGCTGTACAATTCATCCGATAACGAAGCTTCCATCAGCTTACCTTTCGTTAATCCCATTTCTTTCAATGCAGAATCCTGCATGACTCCATGCGGGTCTTTTTTCGAAATCATGATGCCTTCTTGATTGATCATGAAAAAGTTCACTGGGTATTTATCGCTAATTTCATTAGCCTTTTTCTCCATCAGCTCCCAAAGTCCTTCCAATCGGAAAGCTGGAGATACGACACCGATCATTTTCCCTGCATTATCATAAACCGGCGCACTCAGAGCAATTATGGGTTCTGGGAAAGCACGGGTTTTATAAACGTCAGAAAGGAATTCACGACCTTCTATGGCCTCTTTGAACCATATTCTCTGCGCGAGGTTGTCCCCGATCATTTTATTGGATGTATCTGCAATGACATTGCCTTCCATATCCAAATGCAAGACACCGTAATAATATCCTTTTGCATCGATAAACTTTTTTAGTTCCTCTGACTTCTCTTCTTTTGAATGGCCAGGATTGATGATTACCGAATTTGCACTCATTAACCTCACATCACTGATCCGTTCGTTCAAATAGCTATATGTTTCATTTACAATATTCAGTGAACCTGCATTCAGGGCATTTTTTGCTTCCTTCTCAAGCAGGGACCGTTGTGATCCATAGGATATGATCCCCAATATCAGAAGAGGAACACTTGCAATAAGTAATGAATAAAGCAAAATTCGGGTTTGAAGGCTTTTAAGCATCCTTCCGATCCTCCCTATTCCTGATCTCCTAATAAGAGCCCTTCTTCTATTTGGACATACTGCTCCCATGCTTGATCGAATAGTGACATACTATCGAGATAGTATGCATTCAATTCCAAATAACTGCTCAGTTCATTATAATCAGTCGATTGTTTTGGGAAGCCATGATCCTCATAGGCATGATTGGCAAATTTAGTGATTGCATCAATTTCCTTTGGTTGTCGAAATTTCATTAAATATAAATAAAATGGTCTCATGATGTTGAGCCCCCCCTAAAATAACTATGATTTCTGCTTTAATATATCGGAAACTTTCGCTTCCGTCCACTTTTTTAAAGATGAATTTGGTCTATTCTTCCTCACTTTATAGATTTCCACGATTTTTCATCAAAAAATGCATTCATTTTCTTACGGAATTACACTTAAATATCGTACTCCCATCCTTTTAAGACGGAAAAACTTTTTTATTTATACGACTTGGTTCATGAATCGATAAAGGAATGAAGTGCTTCATTCTTGCTTAGCCCAATCTTTCAATCAAATGCACTTCAAAAACCTTATTATTTTCATTATCTGAAAAGGAAAATCCCCTTCATCTAAGATGGAAATAGTGGTTTGCACTAATTCTGTCCAAATGGGGGGATTTATTCATTCATATATGGAAATGTAAATGCATCATGCCGCTAAAAGTCAAAGTAATTACGTTTCAACAGCCTTTTCATGTTCATTAGCTCACTGTACGTCGTTTGTTTTTCAAGCTGTTTCGTATCAATTAAAAACAGTTGATTTTCGATTTCCTTCACTATTTCATCACTTTGAAAAAGAGCATCGCAGCTCTCACATCGAGATGAAGGGGTCTCCGTAATTTCAACTGCCCTCGTACCATCCGGCAGTTCCCAATACACAGTCCCATTTACTGAAGCAAGCTTCCCTTTCTCACACCAAGGACACGTCTCCATGCTATTCATCTCCCTTAGGTGTGCTCTTTTTTTGCTGTGCCTGGAATTTCTTTTCTTTTAACAAATCCCGCTTTTCACGTTGGTTTTTCAATGAAGCATGCTCTGGGTTGGTCACGTAATTTTCCCGTCGATTCATTCGCTTCAGTCCTTCAGGCACTAAATTGAATTGCTTGTCGTTCATTAAACCAGATACACCTATATCTGATTGTCTTTCTTCCATATCAGGATATACCCCTTTGAAGTAATCATCTGCAAGTCCTGGTGTATATTGCTCAGGTTCCGGATATGTGGTTATCACACCTTCAAAATTGCGCAGCACCGTTTTTGTTGGAGATTGTGAAAGGATATAATTCGGCTGCAGCGTGATTTTCCCTCCCCCTCCAGGAGCATCGACGACGAAGGTAGGTACAGCATACCCGGATGTATGGCCTCGGAGCCCCTCAATGATTTCAATGCCTTTTGAAATGGGAGCCCTGAAGTGACCGATGCCTTCCGACAGATCGCACTGATAAATATAGTAAGGGCGGACACGAATCTTAACAAGGTCATGCATCAGCTTTTTCATGATTGCGACACTGTCATTGATCCCTGCTAAAATAACTGCCTGGTTGCCCACAGGTACACCTGCATCGGCAAGCATCTCACATGCTTTCTTTGATTCCTCTGTAATTTCTATCGAGGTATTGAAATGAGTATTCAGCCAAACCGGATGATATTTTTTTAAAATGGTGCATAAATTTTCAGTGATTCTTTGAGGAAAAACAACCGGAGCCCGCGTTCCTATCCTGATTATCTCAACATGAGGAATTTCCCTTAAGTTCTTGAGGATATATTCAAGGATCGTATCATTGATCAATAATCCGTCCCCGCCTGAAATAAGGACATCCCGAACTGCCGGTGTGTCACGTATATAACCGATTGCAGCGTCCAATTGTTTTTTGGGCACGCCCATGCCAATTTGTCCTGAAAAGCGTCTTCTCGTACAATAACGGCAGTACATGGAGCACTGATTCGTCACCAAAAAAAGAACGCGATCCGGATATCTATGGGTTAGTCCCGGCACTGGGGAGTCCTCATCCTCATGAAGAGGGTCTTCCATGTCATATTTGGTTTTATGCATTTCTTCCGAGATTGGGACCGATTGCATTCTGATTGGACACCTTGGGTCATCTTTATTCATTAACGAAGCATAGTATGGGGTGATATTCAATGGAATGGTTTTTGTGGAAATCCTCACACCTTCCTCTTCATCCGGAGTCAGGTTTATCACTTTCTTCAAATCATCGACAGTTCGGATCGTATTCGTAAGCTGCCACAGCCAGTTGTTCCATTGTTCTTCGGTTACATCTTTCCATAGCTCTATATCTTTCCAATTGCGATCTGGCTTATATAAGTCAAATAACATGGTTATACCTCCTGAGTTATGATAGTAGTATTAAATGCAAGAAGGGTGCCAAAATGACCCAATAATTCGAAGGCCCATAAAAAAAACCGGACTGCAGGCTGCATCCGGATTTTTTCCATTCAAATATGCTTTTTAATTTTATATTGCAAGGTCTGCCTTGGAATCTGCAATAGCTTCGATGCCTGGAAAACGTTACCGTTCGTTTGAAGAAGGGCCTCGGTAATCAATTTTGTTTCCATTTCAATCATGGCCTCACGAAGCGGAAGTATTTTTTCAGATGGGGTGCGCTTTTTTAAAGACTGGGGCAAATCTGCAAGGTTCAAAACATCATTCTCCGTATGGTTCATCATGAATTCTACTGTATGTTTAAGCTCCCTTACATTTCCAGGCCAATGATATTCCCGAAAAAAAACCTTTGTCTGCTCATCCATGCCTTTAATGGACAATCCTAATTTACTGTTAAATATTGATATGAAATGTTCAGTAAGAAGCTCTATATCATCAATCCGCTCCCTTAGCGGAGGCAGCTCGTAGCTCAATACGTTCAATCGGTAAAATAAATCGG
Organism: Peribacillus frigoritolerans; assembly: GCF_040250305.1. NCBI lineage: Bacteria > Bacillati > Bacillota > Bacilli > Caryophanales > Bacillaceae > Peribacillus > Peribacillus frigoritolerans. The sequence goes on from NZ_CP158190.1 coordinate 3,241,952, forward strand.
GCCTTAGCCTGTTATCCGATACCGCCTTTTCCGGATCTATATTCATCGCTGCCATGATCCTCACATCCACCTGTACACTCTTTGTACCTCCTATCCTCCTTATGAACCCATCTTCGAGCACACGCAGAAGCTTTGCCTGCAAGTCAATCGGCATCGATTGCAATTCATCCAAAAACAAGGTTCCACCATTGGCCAATTCAAACAGTCCCTGGCGTTCCACAGCACCAGTGTAGCTTCCTTTAGCCGTACCGAAGAGAAGCGATTCCAATAAATTTTCCGGTAAGGCCGCACAATTTTGCGCGATGAATGGTTCTTTACTGCGGCTCGAACCCTGGTGTATGCTTTGAACAAAAAGCTCTTTTCCTACACCGCTTTCCCCATAAACCAACACCGATGAGGAGGAGCGGGCAGCCTTTTTCCCTTGTGAGATCAGACCTTTAAATCCAGCATCAATAGTCAGGATTTCAATGAAAGAATATAATCCATCGGTTCCGGGCGTTTTCCTTTCAGGACTTTTGATCGTCTTGAGCGAGCTTTCCAGGTCAGCTAACCTTTCAGATAATTGCTTCAAGCTTGAATAATCCTTGGCAATCTCTATAGCGCCTATCATAAACCCATCTACATATATGGGGAGCGTCGTGTTTAACGTCTCAATGATTCGCCCATGTGCATTTACATACGATTGGCTATAGTTGTAGATTGGTTTTTCAGATTTAATGACCCGCAGCAATGTCGATGATTTGTGATTCAAAGAAGGGAAGGCTTCAAGCAACGGTTTCCCAAGCACCTCACTTCTTTTCATCCCATCATGATTGGCCGCCACTTCGTTATAAAAGATGGTCTGTCCTTTTGGATCTATCACATGAATGCCTTCATCAATGGTTTGTAATATTGCTTCCAATACTTCACTTGTATTAAAAAATTCACTTGGCAAGATATCCCTCCTCAAGACCTTCTTGCTAGATGTATATGAGGAAATGCCAAAAACTTGTCATGTACCGCCTAAAATTGAGCATTCAAGTGAAATTTTTCACCCAAAGGTTCATGTCTTCCAGTTTATCGTAAATGTAACAGTTATTGGCCAAACGTCCGCGGTACGAGTATCCATGCTGATGCAATGCAGCATTCATGCCGAATGAGAGCGACCTGGCAATCGAATAAATACAATAAATTCCATGTGAAATAAGATATTCTTCAAGCGCGGAAATCAAGTGTTTCATCAAGCCGTACTGCCGATGTTCCGGCAATGTCGCACAATCGGTGATTTCTGCGTTATGGTAAAAGGAATCAATTTCTGCTGAAGCAGCACTGACAATCCTGTCTTCATGGACATAAATATAAAAAACCGTTCCCTTTTCCATGCACTTTTTCACATATACCGGATCATTCATCGGTGTGGGATACACTTCGAAAACCTCCCCATACAATTGGGCCAGCTGAGGTGCATCGGTAACTTCCGCTTTACGGCCTTGATAGGCTGAAGGCGGATTATCTAATCCGGATTTTATCGGCAGCCTCTGTACATCGGTAAGGATTTGATCTTCCTTTTCCCATTCTGCACTGTTGCGCCTTGCATTCCGGTTATATTTAACAAGGAAGAAACAATCGCTTCCCAAAAAGAATTTATCGATGCTTCCTTCATATAGAAAACCCTGAGCAAGCAATGCCAGAACGTTTTCCTTGCGTGACTTGAAGATGATTTTTTCTGCTGAAATGTCTTTAGCCACCTTTAAAGATTCCTCCACGCATTCTTGAAAATGGCCTAAATAATCATCAATCCTGATTCGCTTATTAAAATGGTCAATCGTAATATGTATGGTGCACCTTGGCTTTTGAATCCTTTTTCCAATGATTCCAGCCTCCATTTGTCCCGCTCCCTTCAAAACTTCGAAATTGTTGCGAAAGGCCTGACCCTTCCTGGAATCAGACCTCCGGAAAAATGATTATTCCTGGTCCACCCCACACCATTCTATCATGGTCAATGCAATGATTTCCGCAACCTCCATCATTTTATCCACCTCTATATATTCGTTCGAATCATGGGCCATCTTCGTTTCCCCTGGTCCAAACACAACTACGGGGGTAGAGCCCACCGATGAAAGATACCCTCCGTCCGTCGCCCAAGGTGACGCTTCGACAAGCGGTTCCTCCCCTACCACTTTTTCATAATATGTGCCAATTGTCTTCATGAGCGGATGATCTATTTCGAGATTGCCAGGCAGCCATCTGGCCCCAAACCATTCTAATTCAATCGGTTTTTCTTTAAACCATGCATCACTCTCATTTAAAGCATCTATTCGCTCCATCAGCGATTTTTGTGCTTCTTCCATGGTTTCTGTCGGGGCGATGCCGAATCTACCTTCCAGAACGGCTGTATCCGGCACGGAGGAAGGCCAATTCCCGCTTTGAATGCTACCTATGTTGATTGGAATGGGGATAGGGACATTTTTATAGAGTGAATGACGGAGTGACTCATTCCGTTCTTGTTCGAGCAACTTGATTTCTTTCATTACACTAACCGCTTTATCTATTGCACTGATCCCTTCATACCTCGTGCCCCCATGTGCAGACTTGCCTTTTATTTTCAGTCGAAACCACATCGAACCTTGCTGTAAAGGGAATAGTTTCATATTTGTAGGCTCCGGAATGATTGCACCATCAGCTTTGTACCCCCGTATGACTGCCGCAAGTGTGCCGGCACCACCGCTTTCCTCTTCAATCACACTCTGGAATATCACATCCCCCTTCAATTTGATTCCGGATTCGACGATCGCTTCAATGGCCAGTAATAAAGATACATTGCCGCCCTTCATGTCCGTCGTTCCCCGCCCGAAAACTTTCCCGTCCATTAACTTGCCGCTATACGGTTCATCGTGCCATGCTGCAAGATCTCCTTCAGGAACTACATCAATATGTCCGTTTAAAATAAGGGATTTCCCCTGGCCCGTTCCTCTTTTAATAGCCACAAGATTCGGATTTCCTTTAAAATCCCGGCGGTTGCAATAAAAATGGGGATGTTTTCTTAATTGTTCATCCCCGATTTCCCAAAGATCTATTTCTAGACCAAGTTGTCTGCACTTCTCGACCACTATGGCTTGTGCACTTCCTTCTTGCCCCCTTTTGCTCGGTTCCTGAACCAGTTTTTGCAAAAGCTGAACCCCATTCATCCGATGTTCATTCAACCATGTTTTTATTTTTTCCTCATACATATCCATTCTCCTCTCTCATTCTTTTAAAATATGGATATTTTCAGAGACGGTAAACGAGGCTTCGGTCCGATTCCTGATTTCCTGAATGCTGGACGTATCAAATACATCAGTTAATAGGAGGCCCTCCGAAGTTACGGAAAACACGCCTAATTCAGTGATGATCATATGTACGCATTTCTTGGCAGTTAACGGTAACGTACATTTTTTGACTAATTTAGACATGCCCGCTTTATCATTATGTTCCATCAAGACAATGACCTTTTTTGCCTTTGCCGCCAGCTCCATGGCACCGCCCATGCCTGGCACCCGCTTTCCCGGGACAATCCAATTAGCGAGATCCCCCGCTTGACTTACTTGAAGGGCTCCCAGAATCGTGATATCCACCCTGCCACGCCGTATCATCCCAAATGCAACAGTACTGTCGCAGTAGGAGGCCCCGGCTCTAATGGTGATCGGCAGTCCGCCTGCATTGCAAAGATGCGCATCTTCCTTCCCCGTTTCAGGAGTATTGCCAATTCCCACAAGGCCATTTTCCGCATGAAACATAACTTTATGGTCATTCAAAAGATGATTTGGAACAAGTGATGGAATGCCAATTCCCAAATTGACCAGCATCCCATCGCTTATTTCTGCTGCTGCGCGTTTCGCTATTCTATTTCTATCTTCTGTTCCCAAACCCATTTCCAATCGACTCCTTTTGATGGAATGATATAATCCACAAAGGCACCCGGAACAATGATGTCCTCTGGATCCAAAGAGCCAAGCGGAACGATTTGCATGGCTTCGACTATAGTGATTTGTCCAGCGGCAGCAACGATTGGATTCGTGTTCCGGGCGCTTTTATCAAATATAAGATTTCCATAAGGATCTGCCATTTCTGCGTAAACAATGGCGATATCTGCAGTTAAAGCCGGTTCCACCAGATAATTTTTCTTCCCTAGTTTTACGGTTTGCTTGCCGTCCCGGACGATATCGGCCTCAATTCCAATATCAGTCAATATACCGCCTAGCCCCATTCCTCCGGCCCGGATGCGTTCGACAAGTGTCCCTTGCGGAGAGAACTCCACTTCGAGTTCTCCATTGTTCATTAATAGTCCTGCATTAGGATTGGAACCGATATGGGATACGATGATCTTTTTCGCCCGGCGTTGCGTGACCAGTTTTCCGATTCCGATATCGGGGAAACCTGTATCGTTCCCAATCAAGGTTAAATCCTTAATGCCTGATTCCAAAATCAGATTGATCAATCCCGGTGGCGTCCCTATGCCACCGAATCCCCCATACATGATGGACTGATGATCTTTAAAGTGATGGCGCACATCCTCCAAACGACAAATCTTCCGGAATGTATTTTCCACCACTATGACTCACTTCCTTGTTGTGATGAACGTTTACCTATCGATTCATTGAATTGCCTAAAAGTTATATCGACCCTCATTAACAATTCAGCACACTCCTCTTCCGATATCGTTAACGGCGGGGAGATGATGATGGCTGCCCCGGTTACACCGTCAAGGCCTGCGGCTGCGGGATAAAGAAGTATTCCATTTCTCATTCCCAATTCAATGATTTCATTGGTCACGTCTGCCTCCTTCGGAAATGGGGCCGATGTTGCTTTATCTTGGACAAACTCGATGCCAATCAATAAACCTTTCCCGCGTATATCACCGATAAAGGAATACTTCCCTGCCAAATTTTTCAGGCCCCTAATCAGGTAATTCCCTCTGTCGGCTGATTTTTCGACAAGTTCATTCCTTTCGACATATTCCAAAACGGCCAAAGATACCGCACACGATAACGGATTAGCACTAAGCGTATGACCTCCTATAATTGATTTCGAGCCTTTCATTATGGGCTCCATCACGTTTTTGGTCATTACTGCGGCTGCTATCGGGGTATACCCTCCACTCATGCCTTTACCAAATGTTACAATATCAGGTTCCACATCCCAATATTCGGAAGCAAGCATCTTTCCGGTACGTCCAAATCCGGTCATTACTTCATCCGCAATGAATAAAATATCATTCTCTTCGCATATTTTCTTGAGTTTTCGAAAATAACCATCAGGAGGAACGATGGCCCCTCCTGCAGCGCCGATAACAGGTTCAGCAATGAATGCAGCTATATTTTCACTGCCAATACGACGAATTGATGCTTCCAATTCCGAAGCACAGGCCATTCCGCACGAATGTGAATCAAGTTGAAGTGGACATCGGTAACAATATGGAGGAGATACAGAAGGATATGATTCAAGCATAGGAGTAAATCGTTCCCGACGAATCGGATGTCCGGACATTGAAAGTGCTCCCATCGTGATGCCATGGTAGCTCATCCATCTCGATATGATTTTCTGTTTCTTTGGCTTCCCTTTTTCCTGCCAATGCTGAATGGCAATTTTCAATGCCGTTTCAGTCGCTTCGGAGCCGCTGTTTACAAAAAAGCTGTAGGTCAGTTCCCCTTTGGTCAATTCTGCAATTTTTCCGGCAAGTTTCTCTGCAGCATCGCTGGTAAATTGGGAACGATACACGAATGAAACCTGTTTAGCCTGTTTGACCATCGCCTCAATGACTTCCTGGACTCCATGGCCAATATTGGCTGTAACAGCACCGGAAGAAGCATCTAGGTAATCCTTTCCATCTTTATCGTACAAAAAAACTCCCTGACCATGACTGATAGTCGGGTAGGCTCCTCCCAGGACCGGTTTGATCAATGAAGACTGCTCCATAAGCCTGCACACTCCTTCTCTTTAAAAACAAAGCAATATAATAAAGTGTATGTCCAGGTGAAGGCAATCTTGCTAAGGAAATTGGCCTAGGCATGTAATCGGATAAGTTTCTTGGTTTCATGAGAGATTGTCAAAAAAATGGCGACAAAAAAAGTGTATCCGCAAGAGATACACTTTTTTCTTACAATACGCTATTTAGTTTTTCTTCACGAATTGACTCCAAAAAACTTTCATCCTTTAAAACAGCCAGCACATTTTTATAAAAAGCAGTTTTATCGATAACTGAAGTATGTACATATTCATACTCTTTTAAAGACGGATGACGCAAAACATTTTTCATGCAGGAATGACAAACTTTTTTAGTTCCTAACTTATAGTAGTTCAAGTTACTTGCATCCCCATTAGAAGTGTCTTCGTTACATACGAAACATGTATGGCTCACTCGGCCTTTTTTATTATACTCGGCCAAAGCCCCTTCTAAACGAATGGATGCTGGAATTGTTAATAACACATAATCACCTTTTCTATTTTAAATCTCTTAGTATTATATCAGAAAAATAAAGAATTTGAACTATTAGACTCATATTCCCTAATAATGCTTGTAAAATAGGACAATTTCCAGGGCTTACAAGAGGAAAGATTCCTAAAATACACCAGAATGCAAAATATATTCATACATATCCGAACAGATTAAGACACCGTCCACTTTTTGAACGGCGTCTTCATAATATGTCATGAAAGGATCTGGATCGTCGCTTTTCCGTTCTTCACCTTCATTACTGCTTTTGAACCAACCGGCACCGTTACAAATGGATGGACATGACCGAAGTTGGCATTTGCGATCACAGGTATGCCATTTATCTCCTTTTTGGAGGTGATGATTTCCTGCAAGGCATATTCAGTCATTCCTGAATCCTTTTGGAAACGGCCGATGACGATTCCTTTAATCCCACTTGCACCTGGCTGATGGAGCAAGGATTGTAAATCCCGGTCAAAACTGAATGGGTGGCTTTCTTCGTCATCTTCTATGAAAAGGATACTGTCCTTTAAAGATGGCATGAACTCTGTCCCTTGTAATAGATTGAGTGTACAAAGATTACCTCCAATGATTGTCCCAGCCGCTTCACCTTCCTGAATGACCATATATCCACCATTCGGGTGGAAAGTTCGGTCATCCTGTTCTAAATGCCAGGAATCATCACTCCACGTTTCACTTGGCTCAAGATAAAAGCCTGCACTTTCAATTACAGCCTTTTTAAAATATTCCATCGTATATTCCAGACCAGCCTTCATCCCGAACGTCGAGAAATGAGGACCTGAATATGTAGTTAAACCTGTTTTATTATAAATGGCCAATAAAATTGCGGTTATATCACTATAACCCATCAACACTTTTGGATTTTCCTTAATCAAATCATAGTCGATATACCGTAACAATTGGTTAGCGTTATACCCCCCGATGGCTGTAAAAATCCCCTTCACATTTGGATCCCTGAACGCCTCATGCAAATCCTCGATCCGGTCTTCGATCGAATTCGAGAAAAAGTCATCATGGAACAAAGCCGTTTCACCATATGTCACTTTAAAACCAAGGTCAGTCAACCTTTCTTCTGCCAATCTGCGTTGTTCCCCTTTGACAATCGCCAAGCTTCTTGAAGGAGCAATTACGCGAATTTCATCCCCTGCTTGTAAACGGGAAGGTTTCATATCTTTATCCCCCTAAATTAATTACATTCTGTCGTTATTTTAGCAGAAATGGTGAACAAAGAAAAACCCAGAACCTTTATGGTATGTCCTTCACACAAGTTATTTTCTTGCAAATTGGCCATGCCGGTATCAGGATTGGAAATAAGATTGGTTATGTATCGCCTGTCCAACTTGGATTTAACCTGCCTTTTCAGTCGACAACCATGGAATTTAAAAAGGTCCACCCACATTCCTTACATAAAGAAAAAACCAGCTTTATCAGCTGGTCTTTAGGTTATTGTATTAGCAGCAGAATGAAGCGCCGATGATAATCAAAAGAATGAACAAGACAACGATTAATGCGAAGCCTGATCCAAATCCGCAGCAACCGCCGCCGCCGCCGTATCCACCGCCACCATAACCGAATCCTGGTCCTGCAACATTTCCACCATATCCGTACATTAAGTTTCACTCCTTTTAGAATTCTTATTTCTCTTTACACCTTACCATATGTCAATACGCCCGCCTTGGTCTGTGCATTTGCCTATTTTTCTGAATTTAAGAAAAAACTTCAAGCAACACCATCTTCACCGTTATTCATTCAATGGCTGTAATACCGCAAGTAACCATGAAAAATGTCAAAAAAAACGTTTCATATTTATTGTGTTACGTTAAAATTGGGATATAATAAGGAAAAACAATTCTTAGCCTCTTTAAGCTATCTCATACCTACATGGATACATAAAAGGCAATACGGGGGAACATAATTGAAAACGAACGCAAAATCCTTCATCCCTTTCGCTGCAATCGCCACGATCCTTCTAATCAGCTATATCCTTCAAAAAGTCCCTAAAACATATGGATCAGATGATTCTATAAATGTTTATCAAAAATTCCAATCAGGCCAGCCCATTCAATATCTCGTCATTGGTGACAGTATCGGAAGAGGGTCGGGAGCTGAAAAGCCTGATCTAACATGGTTCAACCAGTTAGAAAATAAGATGAATGAAGCCAATGATATTTCTTTACACGGTGACTACGTGGTCCAAAGCGGAGCCACTGCTTTTGAAGGCCTATTCAAGCTTTCCCAAAAAAGGGAGCATGATCACAAAGATCTGATTTTCTTCGTTTTTGGTGAGAATGATCGCAAATATATGAATGTCGATGATTTTACCATGACATATGAAGCATTAATGAGAAAGGCGAAACGGCTCCACCCTAATGCTGAATTATTCACAATAACAGAGAGTTCCTTGAAATATGATGAATTTGCGTCAGCCATCGGACTTTTATCCAAACATTACGGTGCAACCAATGTGGATATGCGACCTATATTCAAGGATTCAGGATATACGGAAAAACAGCTGACAAGAGATTTGATTCATCCAAATGGGCTGGGTTATAAATTATATGCTGATGCAATTTATGAACGGTTCCTGGATAACATCAAACGGGAAAAGACTGTAGCAGGCCTTCCATCTAAGCTGCATGCCCGTTCTGGATTTGAATTATCTGAAATTGACCACTATGGAAAAATGAGCGGTTTCCGTCCAAGGGGTGGCTATTTCACTAGCAGTGAAAAGGGCAGTGTGATTGAATATAGCTTCAAAGGAAGTATGCTTGGTGTGAAACTGCTTAGAAGTCCTGATGGCGGGGAAGTGAATGTATGGATTGACGGAAATGAAATCACGACTTTAAATACGTGGTGGCCATTTGCCCGTGAAAGATATTTATTTATCACAAATGGGCTCCGTCCCGGTTCACATACTGTCCGTTTTGAGGTGACTGGCAGGACTAAAGCAATGGAACTTACCACCATTCCATATGTCCGGATCGCGTCCATCATCACAGATTGAATATTACCCAATAAATAACCCCCTATCATTAGCTGATAGGGGGTTTTGCATTCAATCAAACAGCTTTTTGTATTCTCCGTATCCTTCTTTTTCAAGATCTTGGAGCGGGATGAACCTTAATGATGCAGAATTGATGCAATAGCGTAATCCCGACGGTCCCGGCCCATCATTGAAAACATGACCCAGATGAGAATCGGCAGTTTTTGAGCGAACCTCTATCCTTCTCATACCATAACTCGTATCGAGGTTTTCCACTACTTCCTCTTCTTTAAGCGGTTTAGTGAAGCTTGGCCAACCGCAGCCTGAATCGAACTTTTCCTTTGAAGTGAAAAGAGGATTTCCTGAAACGATATCCACATATAATCCTTCCTCCTTCAAGTTCCAATATTCATTGTTAAAGGCTGGTTCCGTTCCATTATTTTGTGTGACTTCATATTGAATCGGAGTGAGTTTCTGTTTTAATTCTTCTTTACTTTTCATTTTTTTCCCCCCAGTGATGTTGTATAAATGCTTTCCTTCCTGAACCAATCGAATATCTTTCATAATGCTCAGGTTGCTTTTTATAATAATGCTGGTGGTATGTCTCGGCTGGATAAAACGTTTTGGCCGGTATAATCGGCGTTACGATCGGTCTTGAAAATTTCCCGCTTGCCTGCAGCTTAGCTTTGGATGCTTCTGCAATTTCACGTTGGTTTTCGTCATGATAAAAAATGGCCGTTTGATAAGAACTTCCCCGGTCATAAAATTGCCCGCCAGCATCTGTCGGGTCAATTTGCTGCCAGAATAACTCGATTATCTCCTCATATGGATATACGCTTGGATCAAAGGTTATTTGAACTGCTTCATAATGGCCAGTGGTTTCAGAGCAAACTTCTTTGTACGTAGGGTTTTCCGTAGTCCCGCCCGTATAGCCGGAGATAACGGATTCGATGCCAGGCTGTTCATCGAACGGTTTCACCATGCACCAGAAACATCCGCCTGCGAATGTTGCCTTCTCTAACTGCTTTGTCAAATGAAAATCCTCCTTTTTTACAAACAATCCATTGAATGAATTTTAACGCTTTTATATGACCCTGTAAAATAATATGCCGATCGACCCTTTTTAAGAAAAATCGTCTCTCCTCTTTTTAAACGGGAGACACACGCCCAAGCATGACAACATATAATAATAACATACTGGAAAAATGAGAGGTGTCGGAAATGAGCGATAAACAATCATATTCACAAAAATCTCTAAGATATGATTTACTATCGTCTTATTACAAAAACAGCGATCCGCAATTGCATGATTATTATTACCATAAACATTTGAAAAGTCTCGAAAAATCAACACAACAATTGGAATATGAACAAATGAATGCCCTGCTGCCTGCACAAGTACGCTTTTTACATGCTGCTCCAACAGCTCCCTCATTTGATGTTTATGTAAATGAAATGCGTATTCTTAAAAATTTCTCATATAAAGAGAACAATGGTTATTTACCACTCCCCCCTGGCAAGTACCCATTGGAAATATACTGCAGCGGACAAAGCGCCTTACCCCTTTTAAGCTGTAAAGTGACACTCGAAAGCGGGACTTTCTATACCATTGCTCTTGCATCTGCCCTGGCTAATGAATCATTGAACATGTTATCTTTCGAAGATGATCCATTTGTTCCTCCAAATGAAGCAAAGGTACGATTCATCCAGCTTTCACATGATTTACTCTCGGTGGATATTGCCGTCAAAAATGGAGATGTCGTTTTTGATCAACTCCATTTCAGGAAAGCAAGCGAATATCTTAATATACATCCCATGATAGTAGACTTCGAAGTGCGGATAGCTGGGACAAAAGAGATCGCACTCCCTTTGCCAAACAAAGCCTTCCAAGTAAATACTCCCACAACCATTTATTTAATTGGTTCGAATCGGCAGTCATCCTCACTAGAAACCTTAACGCTATCTCCATAAATGGATAAAAAACCAGGATGCATCGATCCTGGTTTTTTATCCATCTATTCACTATCACTGTAATGATGATGGGATGGTCAATAAAAATGAAATATCATCATTTTTTAGATCGAATTCATTCGCCTTAACCCTAATATCGCTTTTCAGTTCCATATCCTGTAATGACACATAAATACTTTCGTCATTGGGACTGATGCTAACCCAATCCGGCATATTATAACGCTCATTAATTAAATTCATTACATATGAAACAGGAAGGTTCATTTTACCGACTTCAATTGATTTTTGCTTAAGAATCAAATCCCCATTCTTTTGGGCAATTGGTTCAAAAGTCAATTTCATTTCCACTTCACGGTTGAAAAATGGCATTGTTCCGTATAGCTCCACCTCATCCGTTAAATACACTTCGTAGTGAATGGATCCCGTCAACCCCTCTTTATCCAGATACTGGTTGATTAATCTTGTCAAATCTTCCCGATTCGTGTGAATTTGAAATTGGATATCTTCTTCATGGCTTACTTTGGGTATCAGATCTTTATCTTTAGTCGGCAGATTAACTAAAATCGTTACAAACAAGATGACCAGGATGTTTAGGGCTAATAGGGAAATAAACAAAGTCTTCCATTTGACATTTGTCATTCTTGGTCATCATCTCCTTTGGCACTCGCTTCCAATGTGTCCTTTCCGATAGTGGTAATATCCATATCATTATAGATTCTTGTCGCGATTAATTCATATCCGCGGTCATTTGGGTGAAAATAATCCTCGGCATACAGCAAATCTTCTTCGGAATTCTCGAAAATGTCTGCTATTTCAATAAAATAGGCTGAATCATATTCTTCAATGATCTCTTTTCCACTTTCATTCCAATCATTCATGATCATATCAAGTTCATAAAAATCTCCGAACCATTTGGAAAATGGATTATAGACGCCTACAAGGTAAATTTGCGCAGAATCATTTTCGGAACGAACCTTATCAAGTATCTGCCTTAATCTTTTTTCATACCCTATTTTTGCCGATTCAAACTGATTCAGCTCCAAGTTGGAGAAATTCTGTTTAAAGACCTTCATGATATCATTTCCACCGATTGTGACGACAATCGAGTCAGCTTGCTTTATGTCTTCTTTAATCCTAGTCTTATCCAGTCTTTTCAATAGTTGGTCGGTCCTATTTCCACGTATGCCATGATTAATCATCTCAACTGAAGTAATCGATGGTTCTTTTTCCAGCTTATTTTGTAAATAAGGCAGATACCCGCCATTATCTTTACTATCACCGACACCTTGAGTCAAGGAGTCGCCAATCGATACGATTTTCACTGGGTCCGGAAAAAAGCTGGCAGGAATGGTTTCCTTTTTACTCAGCTCAACTATGCTTTTCTGCTGAACAGATGGCTGATTTGAGGCTGTTTCACTTTGGCTGCAGCCTGAAATCCAAACTAGGCATATGAAAAGACAGGTGATTTTGTACCTCATGACCCTCACCTTCCTACCCATATATTATATCATGCAGAAAACGAAAGATTGCAAACAATATACCTTCATTGTACTTCCGGAATTGAGCATTCCTTACTATACAATATGAAAAATGCAGTGAATTAAAGCTAGTCCTATAAAAATTAGCATGTACTGAGCATGTAAAATCATTCTTTACTACCGCTGTTTCTTCAAAAACTTATTGCTCATTTTCATTAACGTTAAAGCTCTATAATAAAGGATGGATGAAAACAGAAAGAACAGGTCATTTAACCTGTTCAATAATTCTGTAAAATTTTAATATGCTTAATGATTTCATCAAACGGAATATCCTGCAGACCTGTATAATCCATGATGATCTTTCCCTCTTGATCAATCAGAAAAAAACTGGTCCCATGAATCACCTGATCTTCTGCTTCTGGTTTTTTGACAATTGTTTTAAAGTTATCCAATGCAAACTGCTCGATTTCTTCCTGTCCATAACCGGTCAGAAAGTGCCAGTTGCCGTAATCCACATTAAATTGGTCACCAAACTTTTTTAAAACATCAGGTTTGTCAATTTCCGGGTCCACTGAAAATGAAACGAACTCTACATCTTTAATACCTTCATCTTTCAATTGCTGCTGCAGCTTCGTCATATTCGAAGTCATTGGGAGACAGACCGTCTCACAGCTTGTGAATATAAAATCAGCTACCCAAACCTTTCCTTTTAGATCGCTTTTTGAGAAAGGTTTCCCCTCCTGATCGATATAACTGAAATCTTCAAGGTCCCAATTTTTGGCATCAGGTACTCCAGTGGAACCGCATGCTGTCAACAGCAATAAAATCGATGCTCCCATAGCTGCCATAAGCAATTGCAGCTTTCTCATCTCTACCCCGTCCTTTATGTATAAAATATTCTGTTACTTCATTTATTCTAACAGACCATTCGAAATGAGAACAGCAACTATTTCTACGAATTAAAGGCAATTGTAAAAGTGACAAAACCGCAGTTTCATATGGTATATCCTTATCAGTCCCAATAATACATGATCGCCATGGCGCCTTCACCTGTATGGGTACTGACAACGGCAGTCGTTGCTTCTATCTTTATGTCTTGATATCCTGTTAAGTCTGCAATGGCGTGGCGGACTTTATCCGCTATTTCAAGGCCATTCGCATGTACAAAACCAATGCCTCTAATCTTTTTGCCCTGAGTATCTTCTTTGAATTTCTTGATGATGAACTTCACGACCTGTGACTGGCTCCTAGCTTTGGATACAGGATTCAGTACACCATCATCAAGAAGTGCAATCGGCTTTATGTGCAGCAATGAACCGATAAAAGCAGAAACTTTGCCAATCCTTCCACCCTTAACGAGGTTATCAAGTGTTTCTATGACAATGATTAAACTTGACTGCTTTTTAATATGTTCCAGTCGATCAATTATTTCAGCTACGGATTTCCCTTCCTTCGCCATCTTCGCTGCCTCGATCACCTGGAATGACATCGCTTTTGAAATGAATTTCGAATCAAGAACGGTAACCTTCGTTTCGGACATGGTTGCTGCGCTTTCCGCTGAGCGAACTGTGCCGCTCATGCCACCTGTCATATGTATGGATATAATCTCGCTGCCGTCTTTTCCTAGTTCATCATATACCTCCACAAAGGTACCTACGGCTGGTTGTGAGCTTTTTGGCAGTTCTTTTGACTGGTTCATTCTTTTCAGGAATTCTTCTTGTTCGATTTCAACCTTATCCAAAAAAGTCTCCCCATCTATAAAAATCGATAAAGGGACCATTGTAATATCATAAAATTCCAGTTCCTCAGGTGTCATATCTACTGTCGAGTCTGTTACTATCTTTACTTTATTCATCATTACACATCCCTAAATTAACATATCTATTGTATTATACCTATTCAAGGTACGCATTCAAACCAAAGGTTTTCTTTTTTTTCAAGTGAAGTGATACTAGTCTTTTGAAATGATCGCAAAAAAAAAGACCGTCCCATGAGCTAACTTGAACACATGCCGATTTATTCGATATTACATGGCATTCGTGTCATCTCTTTTAACGGAGAAGTTAGCTATGGAACAATCCGCATTAAGCATTATTTAGTAAACTTCCAAAAAAAAGCTTGTTATAAACGGGCCATTTGAGTACGGATGCTAAATAATGCTTAAATGAGTAATTTTCTTTATGATCTTTATTGGCAAAAACCTTCTTTACAAATACTTCCAAACGCACGGTCAACATAAAAAAATTCGGATCACTAGGCAGTAAGACAGGTATTTCTGAAATTGTGACCTTATGTCCAAAACAATCTTTGAATTCCAAGCATTTGAACATCAAAATATCAATCCTCATTTTTCACCGATTGCTTACATTATACACAATAAATCCAAAAGTATAAATATTCAAATGTGTAAAAAAACAGACAAATCAGATTGACTTTCACAAAAAAAAAGACCCATAAAGGGCAAAATGCCTTTATGGACCTCTTTTTATAAACCTTCCTCGTAGGTGCCTTCCCGCAAGCTTTCACGTTTCACCCTTCGTTTATAGACGACTTTAGATAAAGAAATACTGATTTCATATAATAACAACAGCGGAACCATCACCATAAAGTCTGACATAAAGTCAGGCGGCGTAATCGATATCGCTATGACAACCAGTACAAAGTATGCATACTTCCTTAACTTTTGAAGCACATAAGGATTAATTATGCCAAGGGAGGTCAAAAACATGGTAACGACGGGAAGCTCGAATAAAACAGCAAAAGGTATCGTCATATTAAATACGAATGAAAAGTACTTATCCGCTGTAAAACTGGTTATGAACATCCCATCGCCCAATTCAATCAAAAATTGAAGAATGGTCGGGAAGATGACAAAATAACCGAAAGCAAGCCCTCCGATAAAAAGCAGGAAAAGTGCCGGAATATAGGCAAGGGTCGCCCTTACTTCATTTGGCATCAAAGCGGGTTTAACGAATAACCAGATTTGCAGGGCAATTACCGGTATCGTTGCCGCAATGGCTACGACACCTGCAAGCATAAAGTAAATCCAGATTATATCGCTCGGTCCCAATACCATCAGTTCAAAATCGAGATCCTTCACGAACCAATTATAAATCTCCTCAACATAAATAAAACTGGCGATAAAAAAGATGACAAAAGCAACAGCTGTAATGATGAGCCGTTTTCTCAATTCATCGAGATGATCGATGATATTTAATTCTTTATCTTCCAAAGTTGATCACGCCTTCATCTGAAAATCCGTATCTTGTTCCAGCATAAAGGCGCAAGACGATTCCATCTTACGCCCAGCATTCAATCATTCATGATTTTTTTGTTGCAGCTTCTTATCTTCTTCATAATCACCTTTTGTTAAATCACTCGTGGATTTTTTAAACTCACGAAGCGTTTGTCCAAAAGCACGGCCAATTTCTGGAAGTTTCTTAGGACCAAAGATAATTAATGCCAATATTAAGATGAGAATTAGACCAGGTACTCCAATGTTCGACATGGATACATCCCCTTTGGTGTTGTAATTAGACCTACTCCGATTATAATACCATTTCCAACCAATTGAAAGGGAACTGGCAATTCGTCATAGAATGGTAACAATTATCGACAGTATGCCCATATACGACTGGGCCGGCAGAATAAAATGTAAAAACATAGGTATTATTCTATCCTAATTTAACATTTTGTCCATGATTAAATCAATAAGTGAAATAAATTACTGTCTTTATTGACCTCTACAAAAGAGAATCCTTTCTTGTTCATCCTTTGAATGAGCCCTTCATAATCATTTTTATCTTTTAGCTCAATACCAACCAGTGCCGGCCCGCTTTCTTTATTATTTTTCTTCGTATATTCAAAACGGCTTATATCGTCATTCGGTCCTAACACCTCATCAAGGAATTCCCTTAAAGCTCCAGCACGTTGCGGAAAATTCACGATGAAGTAATAAAGCAGCCCTTCATATAATAAGGATTTCTCCTTAATTTCCTGCATACGCCCAATGTCGTTATTTCCTCCGCTGACCATGCAAACAACCGTTTTGCCTTTGATTTGTTCTTTATATAAATCCAACGCGGCTACAGATATAGCTCCTGCCGGTTCAGCTACGATAGCATGCTGATTATATAAATCGAGAATCGTCGTACAGATTTGGCCTGGAGGGACGACAATGATATCTTCCAGGTTTTCCTTACAAAGCTGATATGTCAACTGTCCCACACACTTGACAGCTGCTCCGTCAACGAATGTATCTATGTTTTCAAGTTCAGAAACTTTTCCTTCCTTGAAGGAGTATTCCATCGAAGCAGCACCTTGCGGCTCCACTCCAATGCATTTCGTTTTTGGGGAAACCGATTTGAAATAACTTGATACTCCGGCCATTAATCCGCCTCCGCCCATAGCGGCAAATACATAGTCGATTCCATCTTCACAATCATTCAGGATTTCTACAGCCGTTGTACCCTGCCCGGCAATTACCTTTTCATCGTCAAATGGATGGATAAAGGAACGGCCTTCTTTTTCACAGCATTCCATCGCCATGGCAAATGCATCATCGAATGTATCCCCGACAAGGATGATTTCCACATTATCCCTGCCGAATAGCTGAACTTGATCGACTTTTTGCCTTGGAGTTGTAGCAGGCATATAAATTTTCCCGTGGATACCCAATTGGCTGCAGGAAAACGCCACTCCCTGTGCATGGTTTCCTGCACTGGCACAAACCACTCCATTCTTCGTCTCTTCAGCGGTCAGGCTTTTCATTTTATAGTAAGCCCCTCTTAATTTAAAGGAACGTACGTGTTGTAAGTCCTCACGTTTTAAATAAACATTACAATCATATTTTTCAGAGAGTCTCTGATTTTTTTGTAAAGGAGTATGCAAAACGATTTCTTTCAGTTCTCTATAGGCAATTAGAATATCTTCCAATTGAATCCCCCTATTCTTAGATGCAGTCTGATTCATAACAATCCCTCATTCCTTCCTAATGAATTCAATCATTATAGCACTTTACTGTTATTAATGTAATTGATTTTTCTAAAAATTCTTTCTTTTGTTTGTTTCATACCAAAAAAAACCCGATTATGGTCATTTCCCCATAATCGGATTAGCACTTTATTTTTTTTGCAGAATAATAAAATCATGGGCATATCGATTTTTTTCATCGATGCTGCCTGGGTTTGAAGAGATTTTATCCCATTCATTTTCATCAATCACGGGAAAGAAAGTATCACCTTCAAAGGTTTCATGGATTTCCGTTATATACAAGCGGTCGGTAAAAGGAAGGATTTCCTTGAAGATTTCAGCTCCGCCAATCACGAAGACTTCCTCATCTCGGTTATCTGCAAACATTTTGATTTCTGCTATATCATGTAAAACTACGCAGCCTTCCGCTTTAAAATCCTGATTGCGGGTAACGATGACATTTTCGCGGCCAGGCAGGACCCTGCCAATTGATTCAAATGTTTTTCGGCCCATGACGATCGGATGGCCCATCGTCACTTTTTTAAAATACTGCAAATCTGCCGGTAAATGCCACGGCAGTTTATTGTTATTACCTATCACACGATTTTGATCCATAGCCACTATCAATGATATCATATGCTAACCTCACCTTTTATATGGGGATGGGCTTCGTAATTTTCCAAAACGAAGTCGTCGAAGCTAAAATCAAAGATATTTTTCACATCCGGATTGATTTTCATGATTGGCAATGGTTTGGGATCACGAGTCAACTGCAGTTCCACTTGTTCAAGGTGGTTAGAGTAGATGTGGACATCCCCGAAAGTATGTACAAATTCGCCAACTTCCAAATCACACACTTGGGCGATCATCATCGTTAAAAGCGCATATGAAGCTATATTAAAAGGAACACCTAAAAAGACGTCCGCTGAACGTTGGTATAGCTGGCATGAAAGCTTGCCATCAGCGACATAGAATTGAAAGAAAGCATGGCAAGGCGGCAAGGCCATTTCGTCCAGTTCACCAACATTCCAAGCACTGACTATCAGCCTTCTTGAATTTGGATTCGTTTTGATTTGTTCAATCAATTCACTGATTTGATCGATTTGCCTTCCATCTGCCGTTCCCCAAGAACGCCATTGATGACCATAAATCGGACCTAATTCTCCCTTTTCATCAGCCCATTCATTCCAGATGCGCACGCTATTTTCCTGAAGGTAGCCAACGTTCGTATCACCCTTCAAAAACCACAATAGTTCATGGATAATCGCTTTTAAACTAACCTTTTTCGTTGTTAGTACAGGGAATCCATCTTTTAAATTGAATCTCATTTGATATCCAAAGGTACTGATCGTTCCTGTTCCCGTACGATCACCCTTTTGCGTTCCATTTTCGAGTACATGCTTACATAAATCTAAATATTGCTTCATGATAAACCACCTTTTCTACTTTCATTCTCCTTATTTTAACGTATTATTGCCCAATGTTTAATCTAATTGTTTAATAAAATTATAAGTCTTGGGTGCTTTTTGTCTAAGCAATTGATTTTGTTCATCGTTCACATAAAACATGGCAAACGTTTCTGCAAAGTATTCCTCAGGGTAATTGGAAAAATACGTAATCCCTGGAAACAGCCCATCCACTTCCTTACCCCAAATCTTCAAATAATCCATGTCTTCACGGATTCCATCAAACACTATATTATCAATTGAATGCCCCAGCTCATGCAGTTCCAAATTAACGGAGCCATGCCCGTTGCCCTTGTCACTTGCCCCGATTTTAACCAGTACCGTATGTGATCCGCCCATACCAGGCACATCATCCCAAGTTGTTTCTTTATTCAAATAACCACGCGGGCTTTTCCCCTTTAATTTTGCCGCGGATTGATTTTCTGTTAAATCACCATCGAATAGTTTGATCCTCACACCACTTTCAGCAGTTTTCACCAAAAGGGAATGAGGCAGTTTATTTATGGTACCAGCAATTTTAAGTGCTTCCCTTTCATCGTACTCCTCTTCTGGAAATAAAAATATTCGTTGCAATTCTTTATTGCCTTTAAAAAGTTCAGCTTGTCTTAAAAGATTATCTTTGGGTAAATTCCGCCATTTCACCCCTTCATCCTTCGCTAATGAATAGGAGAGCATTGAGAATGAAAAGACAAATAATGCAAGTATGGATAACCATTTCTTCCTTTTCACACGCCTCTCCCCCTTCTTCATCCATTCCTCATTTATGTTAAGTAAATATATGTTATTTAAATTCTCTAATCCTTTGATACTATTATATTAGTATAACATATTGCCCTAATGTAAAAACTCTATGTTTTTTTGGTAATTTGGGTTGCACATTCATCATTAGAAGAACCATTGATCCGCACTTTTCATATATCAACAGTATATAATCGTAAAAGGTTTAAGGTGATTGCATGGAAACCAATAATAAAAAAGCCATCTTGAATGAGCACCGTGAACTTGCTGAAGAAGTGCTTGATATTTACAGTTTAAGAGTGTTCATCATTCTCGACCTTTTTTTGTTCTCCATCTTATTTGGCATACTGCTGCATCCGCTACTGTCTTCACTTTGGCTTAACTTTTTATTGCCATTTCTTTTTTTCACAACATTTACAGCCCTTCTTCAAATACTTGATATTTATCAAAATAAAAGCTGACATCGTATTTGATGTCAGCTTCAAACGGGTAGGCAACCTCGATGAAAATCGAGTCTACCTACAGTTTTTTTATAGGTGTACAATTTAGACGTTGATTTCCGCTCCAGGCACTCGCTTTCCGCGGGCGGTCCGGGAGCCTCCTCGGCGCCTTTGCGCATGCGGGGTCTCCCCTGGACTCGCTTTCCCCACAGGATTCTCGCACACCCGCACCAATCAACTTTGTTTTAAATATGAGCTTTTTTATGGAAAGATCAAGAAATGGTAATATTCGTAATTGGGGAAGTCTAATTAAGAACAAAAAATCTTAAAAGAGCTTCGGGATGATACCATCTGAAACTTTTGCGACAAAAAGCTGCCATCATTTTAGATGACAGCTTTTTTATTTAGTGCTCAACCATGTTCCTTGAGCTTTTTCCCTTTCTTCAAATGGAATATGATCGTGGTGCCGAAAATCAGCAAAATAAAGGCAAAAAAGATCGCCGGCGGAATTTCTATCCTTGCAACGGCCAATAACATTTTTATAGCAATGAATCCGATAAGGACATATGCGGCAGTTTCCAATTCAGGAACCTTATCTATCAATTTTAGAAATAATCCCGCCACTCCCCGCATCATCAAGACCCCGATCATTCCGCCTGTCAAAAGCACCCAGACTTTTTCACTCACCCCGAATGCGGCCAAGACACTATCGACGGAAAATGCTATATCCATCAATTCCACTGCCGCAACCGTTCCCCATAAGGTACCAAACATACGGATCAGTATGCTGTTTTTACTCATTCCCTGAATATCTTCATCAGCTTGTTTTTTTCTTTTATCCCTAAAGTATTTAAATGAGAGCCAACCAAGATAGGCGGCTCCAATCACCTTCACCCACCAAAGCTTAATGAGGAAAACACCGATTCCAATCGCTATAAATCTAAAAGCGTAAGCACCTAATAAACCGTAAAAAAGTGCTTTTTTCCGTTGTTTTTCCGGAAGGTGCCTGACCATTACAGCTAATACCAAAGCGTTGTCCGCTGATAGCAACCCTTCCATTAATACGAGCGTTCCAATCAACCCCCAGCTCACCGGGTCGGATAAAACCTCCACCCACATATGCCAGTCAAAAAACTGCGCATACGTTTGCATGATATTATTTAACAACTCTGACATGATAAAGACTCCTCTGCTACTATAACAGCAAAATTAGAAAACCTTTTAAAATAACATTGTTCCCCGTTATTATAAAAACTCTACTTATATTTCAACACAAAATAAATACGTTGCATGACAACGTATCATTTCGATGCTATTAGAAATTCATTTCATTTTCATCATACTCTTACACTTACATAAAATCAACGAAACCAACCGCTATGAGATCCTTTGTTTACTCGTCCACTCTGGCGGCGTATTTTTATCCCAATATATTTTCCCTATATTATAATGGGTGGCAAATGAATCATGATGGGTATGATAATGAAAATCGAACCAATACCCTTCCAGTGGAGGGTTTTCCTGCCTGACATGGAATCTGATGATATCCTTGCCGCTGTTTGAATCATAAATATGAAAGATTTTTTCGGCCCTGCCCGCACTCGGCTGCTCAGTGATGGTTAATTGCTGTAATTTTCCATCTGGAAATTGGGCAGCCATTTCGGTAATGGCTTCTTCGATTTTTGGTAATATGGCAATTTTGAACTCATCACCAATTTTAGGATTGATCTTATCGCCAAATTTCACAAATGCGTTTTCCTCTGCCTTATTCATTATGCCCGATAAAAATTCTTCCCGGTTGAATTCCTCTTCCAGTTCAGTTGAATTTTGCGAAGGAAGATAGGATAATCCCTCTTCTTCCACTAACCCTTTTTTAGTATCCTTTAACGAATCGGCTTCCGCAAGCCACGCCAGATCTGAAGGAGTGACAAGACCAAACGTCAAAACGGATACTAAAATGACGAGACTTTTCCTGAACCAAACCGCCGCTTTCAAATCACACTCCCCCTCCTTTTTTGTATTGTCTTTATATTTAGTATACTTTTATTTTTTGGTAATTACGAATATATAGTTACCCATGTTTTAAAAATCAAAAAAAAGGATAAATACCTATATAAAGTTTATGAACTCGAAATGAACCCGTACTTTTTTATTAAATATCAATAAATTTACATTCAAATGAAGGGTTTTGACGATTTTTGGAGAACTTAATTAGATTCAAGTCTTTTTAAGGAGGGGTCTTATATGGCTTCGACTGCCATGGTGGCTTTATGTCTTGTAACATTAGCATTTTTCGTATATTTATCATTTGCTGATTAAGAATAAATGAATACCTACGAAAAATCTCCTTGTCATTCTTCTACAATGACAAGGTTTTCTTTTCATTCAAACATAAGCCTTACCTTTTGGCAGATAAAAGGACTGAATAATGGAGGAATTATTTTGGAAAACAACAATGAGATCATTAAAGATAAGGATTACAAAAGGGAAACAGCTAAAGGGGACGCCGGAATGGTCGTTACAGCTCATCCGGTAGCCACCTCCATAGGGGAAAAAATATTACGTGAAGGTGGAAATGCTGTCGATGCGGCGGTCGCCATCCAATTTGCCCTGAATATTGTGGAGCCCATGATGACCGGTATCGGCGGAAGTGGTTTCCTAATGGTATATAACGCTAAAGATAAAGAAACGAAAATATACGATGGCCATGTAAGAGCACCTAAAGCCGCACATCGAGACATGTTTCTTGATGAAAAAGGGGAAGTCATCCCATTTAAAGAAAGATCAATCAAAGCCACAGCGGTAGGCATACCCGGAATACTGAAAGCTATGGATGAAGCACTCGCTGAAAATGGCAGTAAGCCATTAGCGGACCTCATCGAACCATCCATTGAATTTGCAGAAAAAGGAGTTCCCGTCAATTGGGTTCTTTGCGACGCTCTTAAAAATTTTGAATATCGATTGGGCGATGAAGCTCGTAAGTTCTTCATGCCAAACGGAAAACCCTATCAGGATGGCGATTTGCTAATAAAAGAAAAACTGGCGAATACCTATCGGATCTTACAACGTGAAGGAATTTCCGCTTTTTATGAAGGTGAAATCGGAGAAGGCATCATTTCCTGTATTCAGGAGCTTGGAGGGTTCATGGAGCTTTCTGATTTAAAGGACTATAAAGCTACAATCGATGTACCAATGTATGGGACTTATAAGGATTATCTAATTGCGTCATCAAATGCCCCAAGTGCTGGCGGATTCACGGTCATCCAAATCCTGAAAATATTGGAGAGCTTCCATATAGAACAATATGACGTCCGTTCTTGGGAAAAATATTATTTAATAGCAGAAGCGATGCGTCTGGCATTTACAGACAAAAAGGCATTTCTCGCTGATCCCGAATTTGCCGAATTGCCATTGACGGGTCTCATGCATGATGAGTATATAGCTAAACGCCGTTCATTCATTAATTTCAAAACAAGAAATAATGCCATTGACTTCGGAAACCCTTGGATTTATGATTCAGTGAAGCAAAGGGAAGTCATTCCACAGCCTAATGAAGAGGATATCAGTGAAACCACACACTTCACCGTCCGTGACAGATGGGGGAATATCGCAGCATGCACGTCTACAGTGGAACATCCATTCGGTTCAGGCATCATGGTTTCCGACTATGGTTTCATGCTGAATAACGAACTGACTGATTTTGATTCCATTCCAGGCGGCATGAATGAAGTGCAGCCCAATAAACGCCCAGTCAGCTGTAAAAGCCCGACCATCATCTTTAAAGACGGCGAGCCGATCTTGACGCTGGGTTCACCTGGAGGACCAACCATCATCAGTTCAGTCGTGCAAACGATCATCAATGTACTCGATATGAAAATGGATTTGAAAGCAGCCATCGAAGAACCTAGAATTTTCACTCCAATGGGCCCTCATATTGAATGGGAACCAGGAATTGATATGACCAGCAAAGGCCACTTGGAATCAATGGGCTTCGCCTTTAATGAAGTTCCCCACTCCATAGGGAATGTCCAAGCGATTCAAATCAACCCTGATGGCTCTAACTATGGTGCTGCCGATTCAAGCCGAGAAGGCTGTGCCATGGGCCTGGACGAAACAGATTATAAATCCTGATCACTGAATGGAAATGAAGCCAAAATGAAATTTGGATGTTTTTCTCTTTATTACGTCAAATCCAAATTCCTCAAAGCGGGAGCTGCGAAAATGGTCTTTCAACACGACTCTCTTTCGCGCAACCCGCTTGGCTTCTTTCATTATTTCCACAGATAAATCCTTACCTTCCGCAAAATGAGTCAGTCCCCTGATCCCATTCGATTCTTGAATCGTTTCTTCAAACATGGGATCGAAATATACGACATCAAAATGATTATCAGGCAATGTTTTCAAAATTTCGTAATGATCACCTTGCATGACCTCTATTCTTCTCATCGCAGAAATCATCGTTTCTTCTGCATCCTCCCATGTCTTCATCCCATGTTCCACGAGCAAGGCCAAATATTGATTTCCTTCCAGTGCGACAACCTGTCCATGTTCACCCACTTTGAAACTTGCGACAATCGCATCAGAGCCCAAACCCAAGGTACAATCAAGCACAGAGTTCCCTTCATTTATATCTCCGGCAATGAGAAATGGATCACTCTCTCCGCGCATTATTCTTTTTATACGGATCATCGCTAGGTTCGGGTGGAAAAAGAATGGTTCTTTTTCCTGGTATCGATATAACTCCATCCGCTTTTTACCAAAAACAAGACAATCATCTTCACCCTGTTCCGCTTGGATATCTCTCACCGATCGTTTTCTTCGGGCTATAAAGGGGATATGTAATTCTTCAGCTAACCCTTTTGCTAATATCATCGTTTCTTTATCGGCTCTTCCTACTGTTGTGACAAACATGAATCCTACCCCTTCATACTCTCTTAAATTTGAAAAGAATGCCCTGTTTCCAGGACATTCCGC
Organism: Peribacillus frigoritolerans; assembly: GCF_040250305.1. Lineage (NCBI taxonomy): Bacteria > Bacillati > Bacillota > Bacilli > Caryophanales > Bacillaceae > Peribacillus > Peribacillus frigoritolerans. The sequence continues at coordinate 3,267,445 of NZ_CP158190.1, forward strand.
TTTATCACTTATTTTACTTGATTGAACGCTGCCAATAAATTTTCCATGATAGCTTCCATTGGCTGTCCTTCTATATCATGGCGTGGAATGAAATGTACGACCTCGTTGCCCTTTAAAAGAGCCATTGATGGTGAAGAAGGTTCTATTCCATCGAAGTATTCCCGCATTTTAGCAGTCGCTTCCTTATCTTGGCCGGCAAATACAGTTACTAAATGATCTGGCTTATTGTCTGCTTGCAGTACGGCTTGAGTAGCAGCTGGACGGGCTAACCCGGCAGCACAGCCGCAAACGGAATTCACGACCACTAGTGTCGTACCTTCTACCGATTCCATAAAACTTTCAACCGCTTCAGCGGATTCCAACTCATCAAAACCTGCTTGCACCAGTTCCGCACGCATTGGTTTCACCATTTGTTTCATATATTCATCATATGCCATCGACATAAAAAAAACCCCCTTGGTTACATTTCTTCAATTAGAGTAATCATACTATATTGTTAAGTGCATATGCAAAAATGACGCTTAAAGAGTTGTGAAATTCATTGTTCCTCACAAAGAGACATGGTGACAGAATCCACTTTCATTCTGCCACCATGTTTTAGTCTTCCTTTTAACTTAAACTTTCATCACTCCGCCTGAGCTGGCATTCGTTACAAGTTTGGAATAACGTGCTAAATAGCCTGTCCTGACTTTTGACTCGAAGCCCTTCCAATTCGCTTTGCGTTTTTCGAATTCTTCATCGGAAATTTCCAATTGGATTTTGCGATTATTCAAATCCAATTCGATGATATCACCATCTTCAACAAAGGCAATCGGGCCTCCCTCAGCTGCTTCAGGGGATATATGACCAATGCTGATGCCTCGAGATGCGCCTGAAAAGCGGCCATCAGTGATCAAACCGACTTTCGCTCCAAGTCCCCTCCCGACGATTTGGGAAGTTGGTGCCAACATTTCCGGCATACCCGGCCCACCTTTAGGCCCTTCGTAACGAATAACCACTACATCCCCTTCCTTAACCTTTCCGGTAATGATCCCGGAAAGTGCATCTTCCTGGGAATCGAAACAAATGGCAGGACCCCTGTGGTAGCCACCAACTGATGCGTCAACGGCGCCCACTTTTACGATGGAGCCTTGAGGAGCAAGGTTACCGAACAATACCGCAAGCCCGCCACGCTCAGAATGCGGATTATCCAATGGATGGATTACATCCTTGTCCAATATTTCACAACCTGCAACATTTTCGCGGAGCGTTTTACCTGATACAGAAAGGCAATCTCCATTAAAGGCACCTGGTTTTTTGAGTAACTCATTAATGACGGCACTTACACCACCGGCATTATGTACATCTTCAATATGATAATCGGATGCTGGTGCGATTTTCGCTAGATGCGGTACGCGGTTAGCTATTTCATTTATACGTTCCATCGGATATTCAAAACCTGCTTCATGTGCCAATGCAAGTGTATGAAGAACGGTGTTGGTCGAACCGCCCATCGCCATATCCAATGCAAATGCGTTATCAATTGCATCAATCGTTACGATATCACGAGGCTTGATATCCTGTTTGATTATCTCCATCAACTGTTTAGCGGATTTCTTAACGAATTCCTTACGTTCTTCGGCTACCGCCAGAATCGTTCCATTTCCCGGAAGCGCAAGTCCCAATCCTTCAGCCAGGCAGTTCATGGAGTTTGCAGTGAACATTCCTGAACAAGAACCGCAAGTAGGGCATGCAACCTGCTCGATTTCCTGCAAATCCTCTTCATTGATATTACCTGCTTGATAAGCACCCACCCCTTCAAAAACGGATGTTAATGAAAGAGATTTACCATTTTTATCTTTACCTGCTTTCATGGGTCCGCCGCTTACGAATATTGTAGGAATATTGACACGAAGTGCTCCCATCATCATTCCCGGCGTTATCTTGTCACAGTTTGGAATGCACACCATACCGTCAAACCAATGTGCCGATACAACAGTTTCCACGGAATCTGCGATGATTTCACGGCTTGGTAAGGAATAGCGCATACCAATATGACCCATTGCAATTCCATCGTCTACCCCGATCGTATTAAATTCGAAAGGAACACCGCCCGCTTCGCGAATCGCTTCCTTCACTATTTTTCCGAATTCCTGAAGGTGGACATGACCTGGAACGATATCGATGTATGAATTACAAACCGCTATGAACGGTTTACCGAAATCTTCTTCTTTAACCCCTGCTGCCCGCAGCAGACTTCTATGTGGAGCTCGATCGACCCCTTTTGTAATCATGTCACTTCTCATATTTGATGTAGACATTTGTTGTACCCCCAATTCCCACTAAATGTTTAATGATTCAGAATAATATAATTTTTAGTATACTCTAAAAATTCTAACATATTTATATACAAATGCAACCATTCAACACTAAATATCTACAAAAATCATTTTACTAAAATAATAGAGATCAATTTTATATCTTAGAAACTAATATTTTGGGATTCGCCCTGAGGGGAACTTATGTCAAACGACTGGAAATGTCCCGCAAAAATAAAAAGGCATGCGGATTAAATCATCCGCATGCCTTTTGCCTGGGTTATTCCAAATCACTTGTCATTCGCTTGCCTTGATTCTGTCATTTGCTTCCAAACCGAACCTTTAGCTTCTTCCCCATTTTCTATACGGTCAATGGCCATCTTGACCTGAAGGGCCACTTCGAATTCAGGATCCTGTTCCGCTTGTTTAAGATAAGGGAGGGTCGTTTCATTTCCCACTTCGTATAAAAACATCGCCGCCCTCCATCTAACCAATTTATTTTTATCCGAAAGTGATTGAGCCATTTCTCCCATCGCTTCTTCAAAGCCAAGATCTGATAAACAATCACCAGCCGTTCGTCTTACGGCCGCACTTTTATCTTTCATTGCTTTATACAAGCTCGGGAGCACTTTTCTATCCTCGATCATACCCAAGTATACGACCGCGAGCCTTCGAATGGAGACCTTACTGTCGGAGAGTGCCATGTCCAATACGGGTATATCATCAACCGTTGGATCTTCCATTTGTTCTAAAGCCTGATAACGCTTTTCCCAGCTTTCGTCATTCAGCATTTCTGCAGTAAGTTTAATTTTTGGCCGTTTCAGAAATGCTTCCTTCGTATCCACCATTTCATTTGCAGCGGCTACTAGCCGATTAATTCGTTCTTCCGGATAAGCTGCAATCAGCTCGTCCGATACTTCCTTCACGATATCTTCCATATCACCATATCTTACGCCATAATCCTTCCATTTTCGAAGCAGGACTACATTGTCATCTTCTTTTTGGGCAGCTGCAATGCCCTTTATGAAATATTCCGGTAAGGCAAAACGTTTTTCGTGTAAGCTATCACTAGCTTTAATTTGCATCGGAATGCCCTTGAATTGTTGAATGGCAACAGTTACTTCTCCGTAATGTTCATTTAATGTTGTTTGTTGATTTTGTTCTTCGGTTTTTTCCCCGAAAACCTGACGGATTTGGACCAAGATATCTTTCCAATCATATTTCGCATTCCGCTCAACGGCTAAGAAATCCGCAACATGATATACCCCTTTCACTCCCTCGATCGTAAATAAATCTTTGATCAGCTGGGGTGCCTGATCAGCTTGATCTTTCTTATAATTATTGCTTTTACCAGCTAATAGCTCTTCAGTTAAATTGATTTTCATTGTATTCGGACTTGGTGTAGGTTCTATCGACTTAATTTTCAATGCATTTCTCTCCTTTTACAAGACGTTTCCATGTACTAGATATTATCACATCGGCAACAGATTCTCATGCAATTGAGATTGGCAAAAAAAAGACCGATCCAAGTTTGCTCCCTTGGACCAGTCTCCACACTCATTCCTCTTCCAATTTTTCCGCTAAATACGTCCATCTTTCCATCAAATGCTCTAATTTATCCGTTAGTTCCTTTTCTTCTTCGAGCAGCAGGCGGACTTTTTCAAAATCGCTTCCCGCCGCTGACATTTCTGATGTTATGTCTTTCAGGCGCAGCTCGGCCCTTTCCATGTTCCCTTCGATTCCTTCCCATTCCTTACTTTCCGCATAGGTCAGTTTTTTCTTTTTCTTTTCGGTCCGGTTCATCTGAGGTTCCGGTGCTTTTACCGGCACGGCCTCTTCCGTCTTTTCTTCCAAGAACTCTGAATAATTGCCGTAATAGAAATCAATTTCACCTTTATTCTTGAAAACAAGAAGCTGATGGCACGTCTTATCCAGGAAATACCTATCATGTGATACGGTAATGACCACACCTGAAAACGTTTCTAAATAATCCTCCAGAACGGTCAAGGTTTGCGTGTCCAAATCATTCGTCGGTTCATCCAAAAGCAGGACATTAGGTGCCGACATCAATATGTTAAGGAGATATAATCGCCTTTTCTCCCCACCGGACAGCTTGCGGATTGGCGTTCCATGCGATCCCATAGGAAACAAGAACCTTTCAAGCATCTGCGCAGCCGATATGAAACTGCCATCTTTAAGGGCGATGGAATCCGCCGTTTCACGAATATACTCTATCATGCGCAAATTCTCATCCATATCGACGCTTTCTTGCGTATAGTAGCCTATTTTCACGGTTTGACCTTTTTCCAGGTTACCTTCATCTATGGATTCCCGTCCGGCCAGGATATTTAACAAGGTTGACTTTCCACTGCCATTATTACCGACGATCCCAATCCGATCACCAGGTTTGAAGAGGAAGGAGAAATGGTTGATGATGGTTCGATCACCGAAGGATTTAGAAACATCCTGCATCTCAAGCACCTTTTTCCCAAGACGGGCACCGCTTAATTCCATTTCCAGGTTCTCGGTTTTCTGCTTATCCTTTACACCTGATTCCAATGTTTCGAAGCGTTGGATCCTGGCCTTTTGTTTCGTTGTACGGGCCTTGGCTCCTTTACGGATCCAAGCCAGTTCTTTTTTGAATAGACTTTCCTTTTTCGTTCTTTCAGCTGACTCGTTCTCTTCACGAATGGCCTTTGATTCTAAATAATCCGCATAGTTTCCTTTGTATTCGAAAAGCTGAGTTTGGGCAATTTCCCAAATCTTATTGGACACACGATCAAGGAAATATCGATCATGGGTTACAAATAAAACGGACTTTTGATATTTCCCCAAATATTCTTCAAGCCAAGTGATGCTTTCGAAATCGAGATGGTTTGTAGGCTCATCCAAAATCAGTAAATCAGGGGTCTCAATCAAGGTTTTTGCCAGGGCCGCACGTTTTTTTTGGCCGCCTGACAGTTCCCCCAATTTCCTTGAGTGATCAGGAAGACCAAGCTTGGTCAAAATCGTTCTGGCATTGGCACTTGTATCCCAGGCGCCAAGCGTGTCCATATCCTGCTGTTGTTTTAACAAACGGTCCTGTACTGCGCCATTCTGCGGATCTACCTGGAGTTGAACGAGCGTCTTTTCATATTCTTTAATCAACGAAAATACAGGAGTTGAACTTTCATACATATATTCCATGATGGTCAATTTCTCATCAAAATGCGGGTCTTGGGATAGATAGGAAATCGTGTAATCATTCGGGTGATCCTTCGTTCCTAAATCACTGTCTTCCAACCCTGCGATAATATTCAATAATGTCGATTTACCGGTGCCGTTTATTCCAACGATCCCGATTTTCTCCCCTTCGGTAATGGAAAAAGAGACATCTTTAAAAAGCAGCTTTTCCCCTTGGGTTTTCATTACATGTTCCATGCTAAAAACTTTCATAATCGTACATCCCATTCCTTATTAAATTCCTCTAAAAATCCAATCATATATTCATGCCTTTCACTTGCAATCTTCTTGGCTGTACAAGTATTGAGCATATCTTGCAAACGCAATAACTTTTCATGAAAGTGATGAATGGAAGAGCTTTTGCCATCCCTGTATTCCTTCTTGGTCATGTTTTCCCTTATCGGCAATGAAGGATCATACATAAGTTGTCCCTTTTTTCCGCCAAATGCAAATGTCCTGGCTATACCAATGGCACCAATTGCATCCAAGCGGTCCGCATCCTGAACAATTTCAGCCTCGATCGAGGGAAGCTTCAACTGCCCTGCACTATATGAAATTGTATTGATGATCTGTTTGATGGCATCCACACTATCAATATCCAACTTTATTTCATCAAACCAAGCATCAAGCTTTTTCCAGCCTCCATCGGCTTCCTGGTTTAGTTTATCATCCGGGATATCATGAAGCAGAGCTGCCATTTCAATGATGAACACATTTCCTTTTCTTTCTTCTTTTGCAATATGTAAAGCCAGCTTACGAACCCGATCGATATGAAACCAATCATGGCCGCTGGCATCAGAATTCAATTGGTCATATACATACTTCTCCGTTAATTCAATCATCGTTTGTTTCATTTCACCACTCCATGTCCTTTCTATTTTACCATGGTTCTCAATAATGGTGTGCTTTAATCTTCATTGAACCAACTGAGTCCAATCGTCTGTTCGCCGGTATGCACCCCGATGGCACTGCCCAGTGGGGATACATGGGTCAACACATGAGGAAATTCTTCGGAAATCATCTTTTTCCATCTATGTGTCTGCTCCGACACTGCACCATATAATATGGTGCATTCTTTTACTTTGCCCGCTTCGACTGATCTGCGAAAATCAGTGAAGATCTGTTTTTCCGCTTTTTTAAGGTTCCGGGGTTTGGATTTAGTATGAAGCAAACCGTTTTCGATTGAAATGATAGGTTTAAAGCTCAATAGGCTACCTAGAATATACTGGGCGTTTGTTAATCTGCCGCTGCGGTGCAGCTGATCTAAAGAACCTATTAATACATAGGTTTCATGGTTATCCGCATACATTCTCGTTTTGACGAAAGCCTCATTGACGGAATCGCCATTATCCATATGATGCATGAGCCGTTTCAAGATTAATAGCATCGGAAAGGAAATAAGTAAAGTATCAAAAACGTCAACGGGAATCGTAACCATTTGTGCCGCTTGCCTGCTCGCGGAAACGGTGCCGCTCAATTCGCTTGAAAGGTGTACGGCTATGATTCGATCATAGCGTTTTTCAAGCTCCTTATATAACTCTTGGAATTTGCCGACCGACGGCTGTGACGTAGTGGCGGTGATTTTTTCCTCACTCATCCGCCGGTATAATTCCTCAGGTAATAGGTCGATGCCATCTTCGTATTCCTTCCCATCGATGATGACGACCATCGGAACGACGTATACATGTTCATTCAATGATAATTCTTCGTCTAAAGTTCCCGTACTGTCTGTTACCCATGCAATTCGTTCCATGTTTTCCCCCCTCATTTGTGTCTTTTATTATATTCAACATCCCAACCTTCTGTCCCATCAAAAAAACGGATGCATGCAATAAATTTCTTACCTTAAAAAAGAGCCCAACAGAAGCTTCCGTTGGACTCGATATCATTGCTCATAATAATTTTTTTATATCCTCTTCCATTTCCAGAGGTTTTGTTTTAGGCGCATACCGGCTGACGATATTTCCATCTCGGTCAATCAAGAACTTTGTAAAATTCCATTTTATTGATTTGGACCCCATCACTCCAGGAGCATTTTCAGTCAAATAGCTGAATAAGGGATGGGCTTCCTTTCCATTAACATTCACTTTGGCAAACATCGGGAATGTTACTCCATGATTCAATTTGCAGTATGAATCGATTTCCAGATCATCACCAGGCTCCTGATTCAAAAACTGATTACACGGAAAACCAAGTACGACAACCCCATCCTCTTTATATTGCACATACAGGCTTTGCAAATCATCATACTGTGGCGAAAAACCGCATTTGCTTGCGGTATTCACTATGATCATCACTTTCCCTCTATATTCCTCAAGCGAGATGGTTTCGCCATTAATTTTATTGACTTCAAATTCGTAAATGGACATATATGATCTCTCCCTTTAGTATGATGATTCATTTTACCGTATTTAAAGGTACGTTTACCAACTTTTATCCTTTGCCTATCATCCAGGAATCTTCACTGCTTGGATGGATTGAATCAAATACTCTACCATGTCTTCCAAATCATCCATTTGCTCTTCTTTTACAAGCCTTCCAAATGATACTTTACATATAGATGAAGTAACTGGCTGCATTTTTTTACTGACCGTATCGTTGGTCGTCACGGTAATGATTCTTTGATCTCCCCAAATTTTTTCCAGGTCGTTCAACAATTGTTCTGCATTCACTCCATCAAGCTTTTTTGGAAAAGAAATGTAAATATTGACCGTGCAGCCCGTATGCGCATCATCAATATCGGCATCCAGTAATTCCGAACTTAGGTTCTTGAGTGAAGCGTGTAACTCGATGGCACCGCTAATCGAAATAGGCGCGATTGTTTTTTTCAATTCCATCTCAATCTTATATGATCTGGACATGGTTGAGAGATTCACTATATCATCACGGTTTATGACCAATATATCTCCAATGAAGTCACGATCGTAAACCGCTCCTTCCAATACCACCTTCATGTTCTCAAATGCTGTAGGATCAAACAATCTCCAAACACCTCTCCAACTTATAAGTTTATGTATTCATGATCTTCCCATTTTACCATTCCCGGGCCATTTCCTTCGGGATTTACAAGAAATTATTAAAATAGCTTTTCTATTCAATAATTTTCTATATAATTAAAATATTATGATTTTTGAAGAAGGAGGCTAATCATGCCAATCAGAATTCCGGAACAACTGCCAGCAAGGGAAATTTTAGAACAGGAAAATATCTTCGTTATGGATGAGGAAAGAGCTACCAATCAGGAAATCCGTCCATTGAATATATTAATTTTAAACCTAATGCCAGAGAAAGAAAAAACGGAGGCCCAGTTACTGCGCTTTCTTGGCAATACTCCCATTCAAGTAAATATATCATTCCTGCGCTTGAGCACACATGAATCAAAAAACACAAGTAAATTTCATTTAGATCAATTTTACAAATCATTTAATGAAATTCGCACGAAGAAATATGACGGCTTGATCATTACAGGCGCTCCAGTAGAAAAGCTGGAATTTTCAGACGTCAATTATTGGGAAGAGCTGCAGAATATCATGAACTGGTCAAGCGAAAATGTCACATCCACCCTACATATCTGTTGGGGGGCACAAGCTGCCCTGTACCATCATTATGGAATAGGCAAATATGAACTTCCAGAGAAATGCTTCGGGATATACACCCATGAGGTCCTTGAACCGAATGAAAATCTAGTCCGCGGATTCGATGATTATTTTATGGCCCCTCATTCTCGCCATACGGATATTGACTATCAAAAGCTAGTTAACCATCCCGAACTGAAGGTTCTCGCACAGTCCGATCAAGCTGGTGTATTGATCGCTGCTTCAGTAGATGGAAAAAGAATTATGGTAACCGGCCATTTTGAGTATGATGCCGATACCCTCGGTGAAGAATACAAGCGCGATAGGGAGCGTGGAATCAATACGCAGCTCCCTGAAAATTACTTTCCTGATAACGATCCGACCAAGGTGCCTCTTCACCGCTGGAAGAGCCATTGCAGCTTGATGTTCTCGAATTGGCTGAACTATTATGTCTACCAATCAACCCCTTATGAGTGGGATTGAAAGGGTAAGAAAAAAGAAGCGTTCACTCTTAAGTGAATCGTTTTCTTGAGAAGCCACTTCGGATTATCATGGGAAACAACCTGAGTTACTGACTCAGGTTGTTTGTTTCATGATTCTTTATTACCGAAGTACACCTCTTCAAAAGGTTGGACGACCACAAATCCTTGACCTTCGAATTTCATTTGAACGGATTCGCCGCTTCCCCTTCCAAAGAACGACTTCAATGAGACATCCGTTACGAATTCAGGCTGCAATTCCCCTGACCAAGCTACTGTGGCATTCGGGTCCGTATAGACCGGATTCCCAGGTTCCACCATTAAAGTAAGCGGCTCATAATGAGAAGTGAATGCGACCATGCCTCTCCCCTCGAGCCTTACGTTGAACAATCCCCCTGCCAATAACCCGGCAATGCGCCGCATCATTTTTATATCCCATGAAATCCCCGGCTCAAATGCAAGTAAGTCATTTCCGTTAACACAGATCGATTCACCATTTAACTGTAAAATAGAAATCTTCTTCCCTTGATCCGCGACGTATAGCTTGCCGCTTCCGGTCGCTTTCATCAATGATGCACCCTCACCAGTTAAGGCTTTTTTAAAGAGTTTACCAAGACCATGCTCCAAGATGCCTTCCCGCTCGAATTTAATATGGCCGCGATAAGAAACCATCGTCCCCATTTTTGCCCAGATCTGCTTTTCCAAATTAATCTCCAGGATTCGTTCCGTTTCAAGTTCGAATAATCCTTGCCCTTTATCCTGCTGCTTCGTCTTTTCAACGAATTGATCGATTTGATACTTCTCCATCACTGCCCCACCTCTTTTTGCAGGAGGAACAGCCACATGAACGATACAGCTTGCTTTAATTCCTTTGAAAAATGTCCCAGCTTTGTAAAGTCCACCCCTCTCTTTGCAACCCCGGTATCAGCTACTGCCTTCCACCCCGTTTCTAAAGCCATTTTTTCAAATTCCCAAGGCTGCATTGTATTCATGATGACTTGGTCTCCTAATAACCGTTGAAAACTGAATTTTTTTCGTGGTTCAGCTGTTGGACCAAGTATTCCAAAACAGACATAACCTCCAGGCTTTAATACCCGTTGGATTTCCTTCATCACCGTTAATGGTTCACCCGTATATTCCAAAGAATTAATGACCATTGCCGCATCCATTTCTACATCTTTGAATGGAAGGTTATAAAAATCTCCTTGCAGGAAAGAAAGTCCTGTTTGTTGAGCGGTTTTTCCCTTTGCATATTCAATCATCACATTGGATAAATCAACTCCGGTTACTTCATATCCCGCTTCGGCCAATTTTAAGGAACCAACTCCATCTCCACAGCCTATGTCAGCCACCTTCACTCCCGAAGGTACAAATTCAGAAAAGAAAGGAATAATGTTTTTCCGGCTCCCCGATTCCCACATTTCTTGCGAATTCTTCACCCACATAGGTGCAAAAACATCCCATTCCTTTTTCGACTCTTCATGCCATGTATGTAAATTCATCTCAACATTCATCCTCCCATTTAACCTCTAACTAAATAAGTTCCTGAAAAAAATTTTCCCGAATCAAAATACCGGGGCTTCCCTATAGCTATTCTGCTCTTAATTCAAAAATCCTCTTTTAAAACGTCACCCCCTAGTGATTTTCAAATACATAAAAAAAAAACTGCCAGCGGCAGCTTATTTTGAATTTTCTTCATTTCTTTTTTGTATCTTTCGTAAATCCTCGACACGGTCAGGAGATTCTTCAAAGAATTCAACCAGGTCTCCAATCCTATCGATGGCATTCCAACTAAGGTGGTGTTCAATCCCCTCTACATCATGATAAATATTTTCTTCCTTGACCCCAATCAACCTTAGCATCTGTTCTAAAAGTTCATGACGGTAAACGAGCCTTTTACCAACTTTTTTCCCATTTGCGGTTAAAACGAGACCCCGGTACTTTTCATATATCAAATATTTTTCCTGATCCAGTTTTTGTACCATTTTTGTAACAGAAGATGGGTGGACGGAAAGATTTTCGGCAATATCGGAAACTCTTGCATATCCTTTTTCTTCAATAAGTAAATAAATTTGTTCTATGTAATCCTCCATGCTCGGTGTAGGCATTCGGAATCCTCCCATTCAAACGCATATCTAAAAATTTTACTATATAAACCGCCCCGAAACAAGAAGATATAAGTCTCAGGGCGCCTTTAATGATGTTTCTTCAAGATTGCTTGACGTTTTGTTCTGTTGGGAATGTAAAACTGATCTTCTTTTCAGAATCGGACCACGATAAAATGGCATCAAAGGTTTTTTCCCCTTTTTTAAAACCGCTTATCAAATCCGTTTCACCGCTCGCCAACAGCTTTTTTATATTAGCTTGACTGATTTTCTTATTAAGGATTTTTTTGGAGATAGTGAAGTTACACTTTGTTTTTTGATAACTTACACATCCATAGAATTCCCCTTTATCGACAATCTTAGAACCGCATAGTTTACAGCTGCCCACAGATGCCGAGCTTCTTTTTTTAGGGCCGCTCCGTTGAATCGACTCGGTGTCCAGCCCTTGAAAATCCCAGTTTTCCGATGATTCCACGGCATCACTGATGATTTTTGCTGACATCTTTTTAACAGCTTCCATAAAGCCGCCAGCTGAAGCCTTTCCTTCACCGATCTCCCTCAAACGCTGTTCCCATTTGGCTGTCATTTCAGGTGAAGCCAGGATTTTCTCCCCGATGGCAGTAATCAGCACTTTCCCTTTATCTGTCGCAAAAACCTGATTTTTTTTGACATTGATGTATTTACGGTCTTTGAGCATGGTAATGATGCCAGCTCGAGTTGCTTCGGTTCCGAGACCCTCGGTTTTCATCAGCACTTTTTCTAACTCTTCATTATCCAGATGCTTTCCGGCTGTTTTCATCAAAGTGATCAGCTGACCTTCTGTATAGCGCTTAGGAGGTTGGGTTTTTCCTTCTTTCACCTTTATATTGGCGACCTTTCCAGTATCCCCTTTGGAAACGGACGGCAAAATGATATCATCATCCTTGTCATCTTGGAATATCACTTTGCGCCATCCCTCTTGGATCTGCTGCTTGCCTTTAGAAATGAATTCGGCACGCTTATCGACAAGCGTTTTAATGGTGGTGTAATCGAAAATGGCTTTCTCATAATGGGCCGCAATCAACCGGCGCACCACCAAGTCATAAATATTCCGTTCTTCGGCGGAAAGCCGCTTCGGGTCGGTTACCTGCTCCGTCGGGATAATTGCATAGTGATCAGTCACTTTTTTTTCATTTACAAACCGTTTATTATTCATGATGTTCGGTTGTGGCAAAGGAAACAGGGATTCATATTCTGAAAATCCGCTTAGTTTTTGCAAAATATCAGGAAATGTTTCGGCTTCCCCCTCCGTCACATAATTGGAGTCTGAACGTGGATAAGAAACGATCCCTTTTTGATATAAACTTTGTACTATATCAAGCGTCTGTTTCGGTGAATATTTATAAATCTTGTTTACTGTCGCTTGCAATGACGATAGATTAAATAACAAAGGCGGCTGAAATTCTTTCCTTTCAGTATCCATTTCAACTATTTCAGCTTCCTTACCCTTGCAAAAGGCGGCAATTTTATCAGCCATTTCTTTTGTCTTTATTCTCGGATCATTGTTCTGCTGCCATTTCCCCTGATATTTCTTTCCATCCATCTTGAAGTCAGCGAACACTTCCCAGAACGGTTCAGACTTGAATTGCTCAATTTCTATTTCCCGCTTCACTATCAAAGCAAGAGTCGGTGTCTGAACCCTACCAGCTGAAAACACATCCGAAACGCCCCTTTGTTTCAATAAAATGCTATACGCTCTCGACGCATTCATTCCCACAACCCAGTCCGCACAAGCTCTCGTATACGCTTCATAATAGAGCGGCCTGGTTTTTTCCTCGCTCTTCAAATTTTGGAATCCCTCATAAATCGCTTTTGGGGTCAAAGAGGAAATCCATAAACGTTTCATCGGTTTATTGACATTGCATAGTTTGACGATATTGCGTACAATCAATTCTCCTTCACGCCCGGCATCACCTGCATGAATGATTTCATCGACTTCCGGTTTCCTAAGCAAGGTCTTCACAACATTGAATTGCTTTGCCTTTTGTCGGGTCACTTCATATTGAAATTTCTCAGGAATCATCGGCAACGTTTCCATCGACCATTTTTTCCATTTTGAATGATAGGTTTCCGGTGAAACAAGTTGACATAAATGCCCGACAGCCCATGTTACATAAGCTCCATCAGGAAAAAGTTCATTCGGCATGATTTCTATATAGCCTTGCTGTTTCTTCGTTTTAAATTGAGCCGCTAGCGTTGAACCTTGATCTGGTTTCTCCGCAATGATTAGCTTCATGATCATCTTCACCTAATCCGTTACAAAATATCTTTCCCCTATCATTATACCTTAATTATCACAATCGGCTAGATATGACTTCGTTTTTACTGAACTGATAGTAGAAAGCATGAAATGATTGATTATCTTCGGTGAACTAGTAGAGATTTCAGGGAGATGAAAAAATCCGCCCAAAAATTAGGAGGTTAATAGGCAAAAACTTCGGATTTGGGTGAATCGGAGTATATACAAATAGTGCAATATTAAATGTGTGTACATTACTTTTCACTGTTTAGATGAAGAAATTAGTTCGATTGCAACACAGCTAATTATTGCCCCAAACAGCCCCTTGTATAATAAAGGAACGTTAATTGGCAAAAGAACTAAAGAAAAGCATATTACTTTACAAAATGTATATAACTTTCTTTTGTTATTAATTAAAAATACAAAGATTGCCGAATTACCTAAGGAAAAAATACTTAATAAATTCTTACTTATTTTAATTGTATAAAGGAGTTGTTACCTGTTGAATGGAGTGATTATAAGCAATATAGACCAACCATATAGTTTGTTTAAATGCTTTGCTATAGCCGGCAATAAAATTATTCCTTCAAATTATAATTTTGTTTCTAACCAGTTAAACATTAAAGAAGTAAATAAAGGAATGAGCAGTATAAAGATATTTGATTGGTCTAGTGAAGGAACATTGAAATATCTAAAAGGTGCTAGTGGTTCTAAACTGTTAGCTAAAAGATATCATTGCATCTGTAGAAAAATAATTCTTGAATTCCCCATTTTCAAATATTAAAATGGCCGAATAATCTCTTTGGAGGGAACTTTCCAGCTCAGTTTATGTATGTATTGTGCTAAAACATCTGTTAAAAAAAGAATCAACTGTAGCTTTGAAAAAAAGACTGATCAAAGTTTATTCATACAGGCAACGATCGCCACTTTGGCTGGCTTTCCTTCCGATTTTTTCTTATCCAAAGAAAGCTTTAAGCTTTTTGCTCCTTGAACTTCTTATGCCACATAGTACGGCAAGATACAGAGAATGACGTAGTCTGCTCGAACCTCTTTTAGTCATACGATTAATGGTTGCCGTAAACTTACCCGATGAGTGAACACTTGGATCAACTCCAACGAAGGCAACCAGTTTTTTCGGGTAATTAAACCGATCGATTTCACCAATTTCAGAGATAATCGTGGCTGCGATTTTTTCTCCGATACCGGGAATCGATTGGATGATCTTATATTCTTCCAGTTCATTTGCCAGGGCCACTATACGATCTTCCAAATCAGAAAGGTGTCCCTGGTATTGAAAAAGCAACTCAATATACATACGAAGATTGATTACGTGACTTTCATACACGCTTTTTTGAAATGGATTTCGAGATGCGGAATCCATTATTTTTTTTGCTTTTTACCTTGCCCATTCACCCGATCGGCTTGAACAGAACTCTATAACACTCTCTGCTAGTCTACTTTCTCCGGCTGTTAATACCGCCTCTGAAGTGGGATATTCCTTTAACATCAATAAAGAAACCTTCAAAGAAACCTTCGAATATAGATCCCCAAAAACCTTCCGGTATTCAGGACGATTTCCTGTTGTCTGGACAAATTCCGAAGGTCTAATAGCTGAATTCCTCTAATTTTATGGCTAACATGTCTTGCAATGATAAAAAGATAACAAAAAAATTAAAAAACGTTACAACCATAATATCACCTTGCTTCATTTTTCTTTTATTGTAACATTCATCTTCAACTCCCTCAGTGGGGTCTCCTTTGCTTTATTTTAATAATTTTATTTGTGCCCCAGCTACAAAAGTTGAATTTATCTTTACTTTATTTATCCGTAAATAGAAGGAACACATATTCATCTTTACAAGTGAATAAGATGTAAAAATCTATTCAATGGGGGAGAAGGTTTGCCTAATAACATAAATTATCAATTAACGACTCAACAAATGATTAGCATTATTAGAAATGGTCTTAAAAAGTCGCAAGTTCCCAAACATATTACTATTGTTGGCGCAGGACTAGCAGGACTGGTTGCGGCTTCTCTTTTGCAGGAGGCCGGGCACAACGTCACAATCCTTGAAGCAAACAACAGGGTAGGCGGACGTGCCTATACCATACGCTCCCCCTTTAGTAATGGGCTTTATTTTAACCTAGGCCCAATGCGTATTCCTGATGTTCATTTTTTGACCTTAGAGTATATTAAAAAATTCGGGCTAACCCTAAACCTGTTTATTAACCGAACTCCAATGGATATTCTTTATCTCAATGGAATCAAAACACGTCTTAACATTTTTGAACGTTCTCCTGGTATTCTAAACTATCCCGTTGCCCCAAATGAAAGAGGTAAAAGCGCAGAGAAGCTGGTGAAATTAGCTACACAGCCAATTCTCGATTTTATTAAACAAGACCCAACGAGAAATTGGCATCTCGTAGAAAAAGAATTTAAAAACTACTCACTAGGTACTTTCTTAAACTCTTACCATTATCAATATGGAACGACTTTTTCAGATGGCGCGGTTGATATGATCGGTGTACTCCTTGACTTAGAAGCATATATGGGGATGTCATTTATTGAAGTTTTGCGAGAAGAAGCGTCCTTCAGAGCAAATCGTTTTTATGAGATAACCGGTGGTATGGATCTGCTGCCAAAGGCATTTCTCCCGCAAATAAAAGATGTTATTATGTTCAATCAAAGGATGACGAAAATTGTCCAACATAACAACAGAGTAACCATCCATTCCACCCATCAGCACACCTTAGAGGATTCAACCATAACTGGTGATCTTGCCATCATAACCATCCCCTTTTCAGTGTTACGATTTGTGAAAGTTGTACCATACCATTCTTTTTCCTATTATAAACGGAGAGCGATTCGTGAACTGAACTATATGAGCGCAACAAAAATCGGAATCGAGTTTAAAAGCAGGTTTTGGGAAAGACACCATCAATATGGTGGTAAATCCATAACTGACCTTCCGATTCGATTCACTTATTATCCAAGTCAGGGGATTGGTACAAAAGGACCTGCTGTGGTTTTGGCAAGCTATACATGGGCGGATGAGGCTTTAACATGGAACGGTCTATCCAACGAAAATCGCATTCAATATGCTTTAAAGAACTTAGCTGAAATTTACGGAGACCAAGTCTATTCTGAGTTTGTGTCAGGAACTTCCTTTAGTTGGGTCGATAATGAATATTCTTCTGGTGCTTTCACTGCTTTTGAACCAGGTCAGGAAACAGATTTGCATCCTTATATCCCTATACCTGAAGGAAGAGTGCACTTTGCCGGTGAACATACTTCGCTTACCCACGCTTGGATGCAAGGGGCGATTGAATCTGGAATACGGGTTGCATATGAAGTGAATGACTTGCCAAAATAAACAGGAAAAATAGATAATTTAGGACTTATAGAAATTTTTTATACAAATAAACTGCCTCTTTAGGTGCATAAAGAAAAAGCTGCCTTAAAGACAGCTCCGATCTTCAGCTAAACCAGCTAATAGGATGTCAATATCTTTCTCTAAAATTTTCATTTCCATTATGATATACTATTTTTGGCCATGCCAAATAACCCTCCAAAACCCTTTTGGAGGATTTTTCTCTGTTTCATAAAACCGTTAATCAGGATAAATCTAGGAATGCTTCTTTTCTCTTTAATAAAGCGTAAACCCAATGAAGAAGTTTATTCATACAGGCAACGATCGCCACTTTGGCTGGCTTTCCTTCCGATTTTTTCTTATCAAAGAAAGCTTTAAGCTTTTTGTTCCTTGAACTCCTTATGCCGCATAGTACAGCAAGATACAGAGAATGACGTAGTCTGCTCGAACCTCTTTTTGTCATACGATTAATGGTTGCCGTAAACTTACCCGATGAGTGAACACTTGGATCTACTCCAGCGAAGGCAACCAGTTTTTTCGGGTAATTAAACCGATCGATTTCACCAATTTCAGAGATAATCGTGGCTGCGATTTTTTCTCCGATACCGGGAATCGATTGGATGATCTTATATTCTTCCAGTTCATTTGCCAGGGCCACTATACGATCTTCCAAATCAGAAAGGTGTCCCTGGTATTGAAAAAGCAACTCAATATACATACGAAGATTGATTACGTGACTTTCATACACGCTTTTTTGAAATGGATTTCGAGATGCGGAATCCATTATTTTTTTTGCTTTTTCCCTTGCCCATTCACCCGATCGGCTTGAACAGAACTCTATAACACTCTCTGCTAGTCTACTTTCTCCGGCTGTTAATACCGCCTCTGAAGTGGGATATTCCTTTAACATCAATAAAGAAACCTTCGAATATAGATCCCCAAAAACCTTCCGGTATTCAGGAAACACTTGATCTAAAATGGTGTGAAACTGAAGTTTAGCTTCCACATACATATTCGTTACGATTTCCTGTTGTCTGGAAAAATTCCGAAGGTCTAATAGCTGAATTCCTCTAATTTTATGAGGTTCTAAATCCTCTTTGTAATACAGCACACACAACTGGTACGCATCGATAGCGTCTGTTTTTACCTTCCGTAAACTGGACTTCTTTGCCTGATAAGAAATAATCGGATTTAGTAAGATATATAGAATCCCTTGATCCTCCAGGTATTGAATAACGGGAGAATGGTAATGCCCTGTAGATTCTAAAATGACCATAGGCATCTGCCCTGTCACCTCTTCAATTTCTTTTAGAAATTCTAAAAAATGATCTAACTCCTCTTTGATATGCTTCATTGAAAAGCTCTTCCCATACGGTTTAGATTGATCTAAGAATGCCTGAACTTGGCTCTCTCCTTTTGCCACATCCAGACCAACAACTGGATTCATTATCTTTACCTCCTCTACTTATTAACCAGTACCCCTAGTCCTCCATGTAGTGTCATAGCTTCGCTTGTTATTCGAGATCTGCGTCCCAACCAGCCTCAAACATGTTTCTACAAGTAGGGGGCGGACAGTTTAGTTCACGGGATCAAGTCCCACGCACCCGTACGTCCTACCCTGGCTACTGATATAATAGATTCTATTAAAAAAAGGTCAACCAGTAATTTTTACTGGTCGACCTTTTAATACGAACGCACCCGTTAGTTCATTAAGAACCTTGATACTATGTTAATTAGTAAATACTTCCGTATTTGGAACGTTCATCGAGTATTGCATAAGCTATAAACAGTACGTAATAACTTATATTAAACAATGCAAGCATAAAACGTTGCTTATTGTTACTTGCACCAAACGCAATTATAAACCCTGCAAAAGGCCCGATTTGCCCAATCATCCAAATAGGATTAGCCGAGCCGCCTATTTCTAACGTAGCTTCATTCAATGCGGTTAAAAAGGCAAAAGGCACCCACGCTAATGATAATTTAGCCCATTTATTCAAAATGTCACCCCTATTCCATCTCCAAAAGTCCCCAATAAAATTGACCATAATTATAACGTATCTCTCTTGAAGTATCCTGCCCCGATAGTTTCATAAAGAAAAAGCTACCATAAAGACAGCTCTAATCTTCAGCTAACGCATCTGTTGCTTAATAAAGTTATTTTAATTCATTGACTAAGAATTCCTTATGAAAATGGGATAAATCAAGCAATTCAAAGCTTCGATTATTTATTAACTTAGTAAGGATGTTTACTTCATCCCAAGCTGAATCATAAAGAGATTTATCAATAATTCCATTAAGAAAAGCCTCTTCAAGCTCATCAGCATCTTTTTGAATTACTTCTCCAGAAGGTAACAAAATAATATCTAAATACAAATCATCCAAATAGGGAATATCATTATCTACTCCATTGCCTAGGCAAACATCAATATACCATTGCACTATATTCCCATTATTATCAAACATTGTTGTTACTGAATGCTTTTTTTTTACGGGAAATTGTTGAAGCCACATGTAACCATTATCAACAATACATATATTCTTATCCTCATACCAAACGGATAATGGTTTAGCAACTTTAATTGTATGTAATAAAGTTATATAACCCTTAAATTCTTTAGTATCAAGAAACGCTTGTGCATATTTTCTATCCAAGACACGTTTCCATTCTGAACGGTTTCCATATTTTCTCTTTAGCATCTTCATCCCCCAAACCGAAAATTATTTACCTAATTATAACATTCGAATTTAAGTGAATTGCTAAAAAATGGGTGATTTCTTCTTCAACTAAACTGCCCCTTTAGTTCAAAAGCCACCGAATGGTAGCCCCTGATCTCAACTACCGAACCTTGTAGTTGTAGAATTTTCTATTTGGAATTTATGTAATAAACCAGATTATCAGTCCATTCACCAAATTCAAAAATAAATCCTTTTCTTATGCATTCAAACTCCATTCCTACATTCTCTGCTAACTTATAAGAAGGTGTGTTATCAACGTTTATATGAGCCTCAATTCGGTGGAAATTCAAGTCTTTAAAGGCGATATTAAGGGCTTCTTTTACTGCCTCTTTACAATAACCATTTCTCCAATATTGATTATGGATATTGTAACCTATCCTACCCCATTGAAAGTCACTTCTCTCTAAGGTGGAAAAATCTATCGTTCCAAGATGTGTACCGTCTTCTTTCCTAAAGACACCAAAAACATATGCTATATCATCCACTGCTAATTCTTGATGTTTTCCCACTAAGTTGGTAAACCATTCCTCTGAACATTCACTCATATCAATCTTCCCTTGATCATACCTGTGTTGAGATGGAAGTCTATTTTTAAATTCGCTAAGCCAATTTTTAAAATCATTTTCCTTTAATGGTCTTATTACTAATCTTTCTGTTTCTGAAACGCTGTCAAATTTGTTCAAATAAAACAACCTTTCTATTTAGGTCTTTTCTTAACTCTTAAAATCTCTCCATTTCAAAATAAATCCAATTATTAACTATTCGCCTTAACAGTATTAATCCCTTTTTGTAACGTATTCAATCTTCAACTAACCTGCCCCGATAGTTCCATAAGGGGTACCGCCAACATTTCGGAAATTTTGTACGCTAACTGAGCAAAAAAAAGTCGTATTCCTCTAATGCTAAGGAATCGACTTTTTAATTTAGCTTGTACAGCTAACGTCCCCTTTTAGTTTACTTTAGCTTGAGAATTATTTTCCCTTTAGCTTTTCCATTCTCTGAATATACCAATGCTTCGTTCGCTTTGTCAAAAGCGAAAACACGATCTATAATCGGTTTAATTTTCTCGGTTTCAAGTAGTTCAGATAGAATCTTTAATTGCTTTCCACTATGTTGCATAAAAAGAAATGTGTATTCTATATCATGTTTCTTTTCTAATTTCGTTATTTTTGAACTGACTAATGAGAGAATTGTTTTCTTAATTAGACCAAGTCCCATTTCTTTTGCGAAACGACCATTCGGAGTTCCAGCGATAGAAACAATTTTACCCCCTTTTTTTACTGTCAAAAATGACTTCTCTAATGTTTCACCTCCAACACTATCAATTACTGCGTCATAATCTTTTATGACGTCTTCGAAATTCACAGATTTATAGTTAATAATTTTATCTGCTCCAAGTGATTTGGTTAATTCAATTCCTTCGCTAGAAGTTGTTGCAACATACGCTCCCATTTCTTTTGCTAATTGGATCGCAAATGTTCCTACTCCACCAGAACCAGCGTGAATGAGGATTTTTTGCCCTTTTTTTATACTCAATATGTCATGAAGAGCTTGGTAGGATGTTAGTCCAACTAGTGGAATTGAAGCAGCTTCTTCAAATGTAAGATTTTTAGGTTTCAAGGCAATATCTTCTTCATGAACAGAAAAGTACTCCGTAAATGTCCCCATGTTCTCCGCACGAGGACGACCGTACACTTCATCCCCTACCTTAAACTTATTTACATCTTTTCCTACTTTGGTTATTATCCCACTGAAATCATTTCCCAACGTCAAAGGCATATTGTATTTTAACAATAATTTTAGTTCTCCCTTCCGCACCTTTGTATCAAGTGGATTAATGCTTGCTGCATGAACTTCAACTAGAACTTCGCTGTTTCCAACTTGTGGTATAGGTCGTTCAATAAAGGTAGGGGATTCATTATATCCTTTTATTGCAAATGCTCTCATTATAAAACACCTCATTATTAAATTTCGATAATCAAAATTGTTTATCTAATTTCTCTTTATTCGTTAATTGTAGCTTTGGAATAAAGTTTGATCAAAATGGATGGGGTTGGTTTTGAGATAGATTTAGTTTTTATAAAAAAGATTGATCAAAAGTTTCCATAAGCCTTGCTACAACAATATTTTTTTAGAATTACCTTACTAAAACGGTGCAACTTTTTTGCAACCGGTATAACTTTATTGTAAACGGTACATCTTTTTTGTAACCGATACAACTTTATTTGTAATTAACACTTTAAAAGACCTGTTTCGGTACTACTTTTGTTTATGCCTGGTTCGCATCGTCGACTAGTTGGGTGTATTCTATTTTCATGTATTTATATAACGGCAATGATTCCAAAGCCGTTTTTAATTCGTCATCGCTGTCAGCAATACAAAGAGACCAATGCTCATCTCTAGTGTGGGAAAGGTAAAAAGTGTTGATCAAACCCTGTTCCACTAATTCAGCAAATCGTGTTTGTTCCGCAGGTAACAATTCAGCAATTTCTTCCTCAGTTGCTGATGGATCAATTTTAATATGACCGAGAAAACGCAGTTTAATCCCTCCTAAACATAATTAATCGAAAATTTTATTGAAACAATTGTGGGTACAGGGAAGGGACTCCCCCTGCAAGGCCTTGTTGTAGATTCCGGCTTGTATCATCAGCAATAATTTCGTAGAGGCCAGTTTCGATTCCATCAATCGCGATCTTGGCGATTTCCTTTGGACTAGCCTTAGGTGCTTCGATACCAGCTGTCAAATCCGTGTCCATGAACGCTACATGCAATCCGGCAACCTTAATGTTTTTAGGGGCCAACTCCAATCGTAATGCATTTGTTACTCCCCACTGAGCAGATTTTGCTGCTGAATACGCGCCTGAATCACCGGTATTGAACCAAGATAATGCAGATAGAATATTTAGGATCGAGCCTCCTCCATTTTTTTCAATAACTGGTGCAAAAGCACGAACCATTGAAATTGTACCGAAAACATTGGTGTTGAATTCAACATGAATATCTTCCAGTTCTCCTGCGAAAAGGGATGCACCTGTTGCGGTACCAGCATTGTTAATCAGGAGGGTTGCATCCCCAGCTACCTCAGCCGCTGCCATGATGGATTTCGAATCAGTAATATCGAGCTGCAGCGGTATAGCACCTGGTAGGTCGATTGATGCTGGGTTTCTTGCTCCAGCGTATACTTTGGCTCCTCTTGCTAGAAGCTCAAGAGCCAATTGTTTACCTAAACCACGATTTGAACCACTGACAATAGCAACTTGTTTTGAAATATTCATTTTTATTTCTCCCTTATTTTAGAATTATCGTTCTTGAATTTTTGCGCACGCAGTCATTTTTTACATCTGAGTGCTTTACCACACAAGTAAATTACTTACCAGACATCATATCGTTAACTTGATTTACAAGAATGTTCTCGTTCGGACCCGGATTGTTACGATCTAATATATAATTTGAGTTTCACAACTGAAATAACGTTGAAGTAGGAGTGCAAAGAATGAGAGCATTATCAAGAACGCTCATTCTAAAATTAATAAAAAAATGCAATTTGATACTAATTTGTTAAAAAATTAGTATCCTTTCAGCAGTCTTATTGAAGTATTCACCAAGTTATTTAACTTTTCTTTTGAAATCGATGTTCTTGCCATGACTCTTACACCAATTGAAAGAGCGTTCAGATATTCAGCCATTTCTTTTGCATCTAAATCACTAGAAAACTCTTCATTTTGCTGTCCCCAAATAATAATCTTCTGAAAAAGTTCCTCAGTCGTGATAAAAGATTCTACAGATTTAGTATCTACGTCTAAATCATGAGCAGCTAATTCTGTCGATGAATTAACTATTAAACAGCCCGAAGGCTTTCCTTCCTCATCGACAATCATAAAATGGAGAATAATCTCAATAGCTTCCCTTGCAGTATTTGTAATAATTTTTTTTGAAAGGGCTGTTTCAACTTTGTTACAATAACGATCCATAGCCTGTATAAAAAGTGAACGTTTATCACCAAATGTATCATATATACTTCTACGGTGAATGCCCATCTTCTCAACAAGGTCACTCATTGATGTCTTCTCATAGCCTAGTTCCCAGAAAAGATTCATTGCTTTATCTAGTACTTCGCTCACTTCAAACTCTTTACTTCTAGCCATCTAGTTTACCTCCTAACTTCAATTTAACATAACTAGAACGTTCAGTAAAGTATTACTAAAAAAAGGAAAATGTTTAAAATTAGTTTCAATCGATAGTTTGGGCTTATTTCGTTAAAAGTATGTTCAACTTAGTTTAAGATAAGTAGGAATAGGCTACTTTAATTGGTTTTAGTGAGATTTAAAGACAAGGGAATGATTTAGACAATCTAATTGATTCTCTTCTTTTAATAGTAGACGAACAGTAAGAATAATCATTAAAAAGGTGGTAATAATTTTGAATGGAAACGTAGTATTGATGGAGAAGTTTAACAATCCAGAATTAGATAAGGATTTAAAATGGTTCTCTCCACCTGATAAGTGGGAAGTCAATTCCGAAATGTTGGCGGTACCCCTTTATTAGAAGATTCCTTACTTTGCTCAATACCAATTAGCAAATATTTATCGTCGCTATCCATATAGTGCAATCTAAAATTAGTTATTTTGTCCTTTTCATCCCAGGGGTATGTTTTTATTTCCAACGTCCAATCATTAGGAATATTTTGAGGAACAACTACTTTAAAATCAACTTTCCTTTTGATTTCAGAAAGAGTTATACTGTCGTGATTATATTTGATTTCTTTAGCTTGAACTATTAGTGGAATGTTTTGAATTAAAATAAATACAACTAATAAACGTATAAAAAGTAATTTCAATTTACTACCTCTTCCTAATTGGTTTTTACATAGGTAGTTTTACCAATTTGATGTTTCTTATTAAACTAATCTGCCCCGTTAGTGCCATAAGAAAAAGAGCTGCCTTAAAGACAGCTCTGATCTAAAGCTAACGCACCCGTTAGTTTAAGTACATCTCTTCACATTCCAAAAGATTCACTTCTATCATTTCTCTTCACAATCACTAAATAAATAAGAATGCATACAATCATTAGACAAAAGGTAACATTTTGTGCAATACCAATAATGTCACCCCAGCTACTTGTACCGTTTACAAACAACTGCAAGATTAATCCTACAAGTAAACTCAGTAATGCAAATGGTGTTTTTTTTACTAAGTATCCAACAACCCCACCCAGGATACCACCAATGGTTGACGCCCCATACCAGTTCACATATGTCATCGCCAGTTCTTTAAATGATATCGTTACTGTTACTGGTATATCCGTATAAAAATGTCCAATCACGAAATAAAACGTAATTGCAGTGATTGTATAAATGGCCCCAAGTAACGCAGCCTTCTTAATGTTCCTCGCAAATATATAGCCAACAAGCATTGCTACAATAAACCACATTGGTAAAGAATTAATCATTACCGCTAAATACGCAATGACGAATTCAAGAACTGTTACACCGTCAACTAAAAATGATAAATTATCAGAAATAACTGAAAAAATTGCAACAATTAAACCAATGATAAATGTAAAGGTAACAAACTTCCAATGCACTATATATTCTTGGTTCTCCTTCAAAAAAGCACCTCCCTATTCATCCAAACAACTCCTATTGTTCCTCTGACATCCGATGTATGTACTAAGTAGTTCATACACCTTATAGATGTACTATACCCATAATACACATAACGTGTCAATATGGTTTAGAACAAATTCTTGTTTAAATAGTTACACTATTAGTATGCAAATCCACTAACCTGCCCCTTTAGTTCCATAAGAAAAAGCTGCCTTAAAGACAGCTCCGATCTTCAGCTAAAGCACTCGTTAGTTGAAAATTTCTAACTGGAAGAGATGTTATATATCATGTCCAAGATGTTCCTGATGAATCACATTGTTCAAATCCAAGTTTCTTATAAAGTTGTACAGCCTGAGTGTTTTTAGGGTCAACGCTAAAAGATAGTGATGTGTAACCATCTCTAGAAGCTGTTTCAAATAACTTTTCCATAAGCAGGTTACCTATTCCCTTACCTCTTACTTTATTAATTACAGCTATACCCAGTTCAGGGAGTCTTATCATCAACATATCCATAACCTTTTTGATTTTCTGCAAATAGGCGATACCATGCAGCACCAACAGGAAAATTATCCTCAAAAGCAATTATTGCTCTATCACCTTTTCGTCCCCACCCCTCACTATATTTTTTTATATGTGGTAAATTTAACAGTTCTTCTTTAGATGGCTTATTTTCAGGAATATGAATAGCTTCATACATCATATCCGTTAAAAAATCTAAATCATGCTCACTTTGTTCCAAACTTTTTACTTGTATCAAAATTAATCACCCCATTTGTTACTAATTCGACATAGAAATTTTATTACCTGTTCTTCAACTAACCTGCCCCCCTTTAGTTCCATAAGAAAAAGAGCCTTATAGACAGCTCTGATCTTCAGCTGACGCACCCGTTAGTTTAAGTACAATCCTTCACAATCTATTAGTAGGACTCCCCAAAAAACTATCTAAAGAAATTTTTGATTGCTTCAATGCGTATTTTATGACCACAATCATCGCAACAAAAAGTCCTACTCTTTCTTTCCTTAAATTGTTTATATTTTAGTGAACCTTCGTATACTCTGAATATTTTTTTACAACTATAACAAAGTACCTCGTAGTAAATTATTGTTATCACTCCTATGTGACACATTACTTTTTAGTTGATTTACCGAAGATTGTAACCAGTTCTCTAGTATACTCCTGAACATCTAAATGTGGCTTTCTCATTAATTCAATGGTGAACCCGTCAATGGCATTTCTTATTGTTAACGCCATCACCCTTGCCGATGATCTTGTAAATTCTCGGAAAATTCCTTCTTGCATCCCTAGGGTGAGAATATTTTCAATTGGAAGTAAAATAGTTTCATCATGGTCTGCTGCAAACCGAAGTTTACCATCAGCAGTTCTCTGATTAGAAACCGTTTCTATAACAGCGAAAACATGCTTCCGATTTTCATCTACGAATGTAAGATTGGATTCAATATACACCCGAAGCATTTCTTTAGGAGATTTTTGAGCTTCTATTCGTGGAGCAATATATGATTGCCAAGCCATATAGTATTCAATAGGTATTTGCTCCAATAATTCCTCTTTATTTGCAAAGTGATAAGAAATAACCCCCTTACTGATTTTTGCACGTTTTGCAATTTGTCCTAAAGAGGCTTGAGCGTAACCTACTTCTGCGATTGTTTCAATCGCACATTCCACAATTTGAGCTCTACGAGCTTTTTCGATGAATGACATTTGTTTTTGGTTAGTTGGATTATTTTTTTTACTCATGTTCTTATTTTAGTACAGTCGTACAAAAAAACAAACAAAAAAACATTTAGGTGAAGATTATCTAAATGGGGTAACACCAGCCAAACGCGAAAAAACCACGCTAAGGATTAAGTTCAATCAGAAAAGTTATTTCAAAAAGTCCTTTTAAAGAAATGACATATGTCAAAATGAGTTAATTCACCTTTTGACATACAGATTAGAGCTATCTTTCTACGTGTCATAAAGTATGCTTTTTGACAGTAGCTACAACATGAAAAAAACCTTACATTTGTTTAAAAACGTTAGTCATGTTATTCCATTAAAGGGCCATTATATTGAATAACTTATTGTGGAAATTATGAAAAATTGAGATGATTATTATTAAGTTAAAGGGCAGTTTAGCGTGGCCACCGACCAACTAAGTGGTTACTTACACTCAATTATTGGAAGGAAAGTTTTATCCTTTCGCGAATTCATTATACATGCCGAAATTACGAAATTCGCAAAAAAATCGCGGTAGAGCATTGGAAGGAAAGTTTTATCCTTTCGCGAATTCATTATACATGCCGAAATTACGAAATTCGCAAAAAAATCGCGGTAGAGCATTGGAAAGAGCATTTTAATTTTCTATAACTCCATAGAGAGGTGATTACGCATGAATCAAAGACCGTCAGAAGAAGAATATGCTGGGGACTTCGGAGAGTATATCCGGTTGGTGCCGGATGGCAACATCATCGACATTCTGCTCGCCCAGGAAAAGCAAATGACTGAGCTGTTGGCATCGTTGACCGAAAGCCATGGCGCGTATCGGTATGCGGAAGGAAAATGGACGCTGAAAGAAGTCGTGGGCCACATCGCAGACGGAGAACGCGTCATGACCTACCGCCTGCTCCGGTTCGCAAGAGGGGACCAGACGCCTCTGTCCGGTTTCGACCAGGAATTGTTCATGCCTCCTTTCGGAAGCTGGACAACCGCGCAATTGGCCGAAGACTACCGGGCCGTACGGCAATCGACGATCACACTGCTGCGCGGGTTACCGGCGGAGGCGTGGTCCCGCAAAGGCACAGCCAACAACGCAAGCATTACGGCGCGTGCCCTCGCGTACGGCATCGCAGGACACGAGATTCATCACATGGGGGTCATCCGAAATCGGTATTTGAGTTAGTTGTCCGGAAGATCGGGACGGAAGCTGCGCGGAAAACGCGGCTTCCGTTCTTTCTTTATGGCAGCCTTCCCGCCCCGTTCATAGACTGATATGAAGAGAGGACAAGACGGGTTGAAAAAAGCAGCAGCGATTGGTTACAGACTGGATTTTGTCTAAAAATGAAAAGCAAATAATAATCTCAAACAAGAAAAAATCAAGGCCTCTTCGTTAAGCTAACGAAGAACGAGAGCTCAATACATCATACGAATGACAAATAAGGATTGGTGTTTATTCCGCAAAAGGGCGCAATTGTTGAATAATTGAATCCCAATTTCTCATTTATATCACTGAGAGATTGGGATTTTTAATGCTGGAATATCCTTAACGTTGTAAATCCGCGTTTTGCTGGTGGTAACCCTAAATGTTTTTGAACCCCTTTATACAACTATCCTGCCCCTTTAGTTCCATAAGAAAAAGCTGCCTTAAAGACAGCTCCGATCTTCAGCTAACGTACCCGTTCGTTCAACAAGGGACCAACCAACATATGTTTTCGCACCTGCATTTATTTTCGAAATTGGAACAAAAAATTAATCATCATCCTCAGTATAAGTATGTTTGCTATTAATTAGTGTCTGTAAATCTCCCCTATATATTGTATCTTTCAATTCCTGTATCCTAAACGGAATCAAAGGCGAAAGATAGGGAACACCTAAAGATTTAAGGCTTACCATATAAATTATTTGAATTGTTGCAGCGATGATTAATCCGTTAAATCCAAAAAAATAAGCAATAATCAAAAAAAGAGGTCTTAATGTATTTTCAGCAGCAAGCAGTCCTCTGTTAGCGAGTAGAAAACTAGAAATAGTTGTTATACCTACTATTATGAGACTAAGTGGATGAATTAGTTTTGCAGTAACAGCTGTTTCGCCTATTACGATTGTTCCGATTAAGGAAAGCAAAATCACTGAAGTTTTCGGAATACGATATGAAGCATCTAATAATATTCTTATGATAAATAAAAGAATAGCAATTTCCCAAAAGGTTGGTAATAACTCACTTTTAGATATAAGTGTCTTTGAAATTTTGTTAGTTAAATCTTCTTTATGAAAATTTGCTATCGCAATATAAATACCAGGTAAGTATACAGCTAAGAAAAAGCAAATCATTCTTATTATTCGATTTGAAAACCGACCCATTTTTACGTGATATTCATCTGGTGCCTGTAATAAATCCATAAAAAGTGTGGGTGCAATGATAGCACTAGGGAAACCATCTACTATTATTGCTACTCTTCCTTCATATAATGAGGATACAACTCCATCAATTCGTCCTGAAGGTCTTGCTAAATTGAAAATTGTTCTTGGTTTTCCTTCCAATACATCTTCCACCACTTTTGAATTTAGTACATACTTTATTTTTAGACTTTTTAGCCTCTTTCGTACTTCTTTTAAAATTCCTTTATCAACAATGCCTTCTATAAATAATATTGAAACTGCTGTTTTTGAGATTGTCCCAAATTCCATTGCTTCTACACAGAGATCGGGAGTTTTTATTGTACTTCTTAACAAATTAATATTTGTTTTCATTTGTTCTGTTAGCCCAATAACTGGACCCTTTTGTGACCGTTCTCCTAAAGATTCTTCAAGGCTTCTTTCCTTCCAATTGGCTGATGGTATGATAATTCCTTTTCTATACCCATTAATCAATATAATGGTATTTCCTTGTACGATAGCTTCTATTAAGTCTTTGTACTGAGTCGTGATTTTCACATCTGCTGCTTCAATCATTCTTTCGATAATTTGATCAATAAATGATTCATTAAACTTTACAGTCTTGAACGGCTCTAATAATGGTTTGACAACATATTCTTGTATGCGGTCTGTATCAATAATTCCATCCAAATAGACAATGTTGACTTCGAAAGAACTTTTAAAGCCCGTTTTTATTTTTCTAACGATAAGGTCAGATGTATGATGAAATGTATTCTTTATATTGTTAATATTTTCTTCAGAGCATTCCTGCAATTCTTTTTTAATCATTCTATTTCACCCTTAAAGTATTATTCACTTTAGTTTGAGGAAATATCGAAAATTTTATCCGTATTCAACTATCATGACCCGTTAGTCCCATAAAAAAAAGCTGCCTTAAAGACAACCCCGTTCTACAGCTAACGCACCCGTTCGTTCCTTAAAAAATGTTCCGAACCACCATATAAATGCTATATCAAAAATACTATGAACCACATAAACGCAATACCAAAATTTAATAACATCTGCCTCTTATTTTCCTTTTTTAAAAATCTTTCAAATCCATCTATTATTGAACCAATTCCTAATAAAAGATATATATTTTTTATGAAATTAAAATCATTAATTATACATAATATTAAAATTAAGCCCATTGCTATTATCATTAAATATCTAATCAGTATAAATGGTTTAGTACTTTCTCTTTTTTCAAAAAACAATCCCATTACATATTTCAACTTATTTGACACTAAATTTCCCCCATAAATTACAAACTGAATTTAATAAACTATACCATTAAGCAAACGGGTCGTCTTCAATTAAACGGCCCCGTTCGTTCCATAAGAAAAAGCTGCCTTAAAGACAGCTCCGATCTTCAGCTAACGCACCCGTTAGCCATCCATGAAGCGCAAAAATCAGCGCTTCACCACAGAGAATGAAAATGGTTCAGAACGGTCAATACTGATTCTACGGCTGGGAGAGGAAGGTCGATGAACTATGGTGCGTTAGAGCCCATCCGTTAGTCTGACTCCAACGACCAAGGTGCACCACTGACTGTCGCTCCCTTACGGGAAGCACACATGGTAGATTAATCCTATTCTGGTTTTTGCACCAGCCTCCAATTATATTGAGAGCCGTAG
The DNA here is from genome assembly GCF_040250305.1 of Peribacillus frigoritolerans. NCBI lineage: Bacteria > Bacillati > Bacillota > Bacilli > Caryophanales > Bacillaceae > Peribacillus > Peribacillus frigoritolerans. The sequence goes on from NZ_CP158190.1 coordinate 3,298,882, forward strand.
AAAGGATGTTTTCAATGGAAGTAGTCATTGAAAGAGCATGTGGTATGGATGTCCATAAGGACAATATTACTGCATGTATTATGACACCAGAAGGAAAGGAGATTCAAACGTTTTCAACAAAAACTGTTTTTCTAATTCAGTTAGTGGATTGGATTAAACAGAATAACTGTACTCATGTTGCCATGGAGAGTACCAGTGTATATTGGAAACCTATTGTTAATTTATTAGAAGCTGAAGAGATTGAGTTTTTAGTTGTGAATGCTCAACATATGAAAGCAGTGCCAGGGCGTAAAACAGATGTTAAAGATGCAGAATGGATTGCCAAACTTCTTCGTCATGGACTTCTAAAAGCTAGTTACATTCCAGATCGAAATCAACGGGAACTACGTGAACTAGTTCGGTACCGTAGAAGTATCATTGAAGAACGTGCTAGACAACATAATCGCATCCAAAAAGTGTTAGAGGGCGCAAATATTAAGCTAGGCTCAGTGGTTTCAGACGTTATGGGTGTTTCGGCTCGTGACATGCTTAACGCAATTGCCGAAGGTGAAGAAGACCCTGAAAAACTAGCAAACTTTGCTCGACGCACAATGAAAAAGAAGAAAGATGAACTAGAACTCGCCCTTAAAGGTTATATCAATTCGCATCAACGCCTCATGTTAAAAACCATTTTAAAGCATATTGATTTTTTAACAGAGCAAATCGAGATGCTCGACCAAGAGGTCGAGGAAAGAGTAAGCTCCTATCAAGAAGATGTGGAACGATTAGACTCTATTCCTGGCATAGCTACAAGAATGGCTGAGCAAATTTTATCTGAAATTGGGACTGATATTAAGAAACAGTTTCCAAGTGCAGCTCATATGTGTTCTTGGGCAGGACTAGTTCCTGGGCATAACGAAAGTGCGGGAAAAAGAAAATCGGCTAAAACAAAAAAAGGAAACAAGTATTTGAGATCAGCATTAACAGAAGCAGCTCATTCTGTAAGAGGATCTAAAAACTATCTCGGAGCACTGTATAGGCGTACAGCATCACGAAAAGGTAAGAAACGAGCAGGAATAGTAGTCGCTCATGCCATGTTACGTATCTCCTATTATCTCTTAACTCGAAAAGAAATGTATGTAGACTTAGGCGAAGACTACTTTGATAAGCAGAGACAACAATCAATTTTTCGGCACTCACTAAGAAGACTTGAAAGTTTAGGATACACAGTTACGTTACAAGAACCTGAAGCATCTTAAATTCAGTCCACTTACCTACAATAAATCAGTAAATTAGGCGCTCTCCCCTTTTTAAAAAAACAATGAGCTGCGTCTTCTTAAGTATTGCCTTTTCCCCTAAATTCCAGAAGTCTATTTTCATGGTAGTTGAAGATGAAAAAAGCAATTTATCACAGATTATTAAATTCAGGAGACTTCATTAATCTTTGGAAAAATTCGTTTTTGGCTTCCCTGTATTCATCCATCTTTTTGCCTTCATACTTCCTCTTTAGCTCATCATATTCCATCCTGTAAGCATCACTTCGTAATAAAACATCTCTGAACTTCCAAATATAATCATATTCAGAATCAATGACACTTAATTGTACTCCTAAAGGAGGAATTTTTGTATCGTCTTTAAATGAACTGAAGAATGAAGTTTTTACACTGCCATCATTAAGTTCATATAATTGTGAAAGTGCTTGTACGGCTTTAGAGAAGTGTTCAGGAATTACACGCACTTGTATATCTAAATCACCCTTTGTAAGGCAATTAGGTATAGCTGTACTTCTTATGTGCTGGATATCAGCTTCTGCCAGAAGTTCTTTAATTATTTTTTTATGCACTAAGAAAGCTTTCTCCACTTCTCTATTACTTGCGACTTAGAAAGCGATATGAATTTAGTTTGTAACCTAAAATTTCAAAAAACAGCTCATCCTTTAAAGTTTGAGCTGTTTTTGGATTTCTATCTATTGATTGTTGAAATTATTTCTGTGAAGTAGTATTGGAGAGGTACACTGATAATATTGAGTATTTATAGTGGGAATGGGAATGGTATTGGAGTTGGATAAGCATGTATGTTTTATTACATATTTCATATAGGATTTTCACTAGACTTAGAGCTTAGAAATAGTGAAAAAATTAAGCACGAGGCGCTGGCCGATAAAAAGAAGAGAGCATCTGTAAACTACACAGCTGCCCTCCTGATTTTCTCCAAGATCCATTATTAATCTCGTAATTCTGTACAATGAAATATTTAATCTACCGGACGGTCATCAAAATCATAGTCTACCGGGCCAGGAGCTACACGTGCATTTGTTAATGCCGGAGTTTCCGGACGGGCAATTTGATACACACTGGCACCGACAATTTCAGCTGCTTGCTGCAATTTTTCTTTCGATATCTTATCCAGTGTATCTGTAGGCTGGTGATACCAAGGCTCTACAGGGGAATGGATAAACAAGGCGGATGGAATGCCAAGCTCATGGAATGGTTGGTGGTCACTCCTGCCCAGCTGTCCATAAGGAATCGCAACATCCATCGTTCTGGCCCCTGCTGAGGAACCCAGGTCCGTCACAAGGTTTTTCATTCCATCAATGGTATACATAATCAAACCACCTGCAGGATTATCCTCGCCAGCATCACGTCCGCCTATCATATCCATTTGGAAGTGAGCCACCATGCGGTCTACATCCTCTTTGGGAAGGGAATCTGCATAGAAGGATGATCCAACGAGCCCTCTTTCCTCAGATCCGAACGTGAGGAAGCGAATTTCAGTGTCAATTGGCGTTTTGGCCAGGATCCTTGCCAGTTCCAGGACAGCTGATACACCCGAAGCATCATCGTTTGCACCAGGGCCGCCCGGGACAGAGTCATGATGGGCTCCAACAGTCACGATTTGACCATTATCCTTATTGGCTTTTGGTTTTAGGGAAGCGATGACATTGTAGGATGTCTTTTCGATTCTTTCAGCTTTTCCCACTTCCAGAGTGGACGTGATTTGTTTAGTTTTAAGCTGTTCGACCAACTCTAACCCTTGGGCTTGGGTAATGGCTACAGCAGGTATATTTTGCCCCGCTGATACTTGTCCGAAATTATTTCCTGATGGTGAGTTGTTGTACATTAAAACGCCAACCGCTCCTTTATTTAGGACATTCTGAACCTTTTCAACAAAGGTAATGTCCCCACGTTCAACTAGTGCAATTTTCCCAGATACATTTTCTCCAACTTCCTCTGGCTTTGCTTTTCCAACATTAACAAGTTCGGCCGTTACCTTCCCGCTGATACTGCCGCTAATGGCACGCGGTGTTCCCCCTAAATCACTGTCACCAATTTTCACTTTTACATTTTGCACCGTATCATAGATGGGAAAAGGCTGAATCTTTGTTTCAAAACCAAGACTCTTAAACTGACTTTCTATGTATTTGACTGCACGGAGCTCCCCTTCTGTACCAGCAGCCCTCGGTTGCTCTGATAGATAGGCAATCGTATTATACATTTTGTCCGCACTAATTTTTTTGATAACTTTGTTATCAAAAGCTGTGTCAGACTGGGCATTTGTTGCCCCGTTTGTTTGTGCAAATACTGTACCAGTTGATAGAACCATACCCGCAGCTAATAGTACTGTTAGTGATTTTCTATACATATATTCCCTCCTTATTCATAATATTCCTAATTATGTATTTAACTGAATAGTTTGTAAATGAGTCATTAGTCTTTAAATTCCAACTATCAATCGGTGTCTGACACCCGCTCTCTTTGAATCGAACGATTTTTCTCTTTCCCATTAAAATTCTATATTAATTCATATTTAATCATATCATTTAAAACTTTTCGTTGTCTGAAGAGATTGAAGTTCATCTTAAACTAAACCGCCCCGTTAGTTCCATAAGGGGTCTTACCACATGCCCATCAAGTTAAAATTTCTTTATAACCCAAAACGAAAAAAGCTATCTTCAGCAGCATTTACAGAAAGAATAGCTTATTTTTTCGTTTTGGGTATAATCCTTTTTCTTAGCTTGATGGCGATAGGCGGTACCCAAATAAACAGACAAATTTATCTGAAAACTTCTTCGATTTTTGGTTTAAAATAGGAATAATGTAAGATAAATCTATTTTTCTTGTATGATAAAGTAGAATAGTAGGAAAATGAATCGAAGGATGTGGTATTATTTTATGTTAAATGTAAAAAAAATGTCGTTTGTTGTTTTTATTTGTTTCATGTTTTTTATACCCAATTCAATCTTTGCTCAAGAAATTTTACACAATGGAAGTCAAGGACAAGCAGTTTATGACTTACAAGAAAATTTAAAGAAAATGGGTTACTTTAACAGTCAACCAACAGGGTATTATGGTTCAATTACTGATCATGCAGTGAAACAACTTCAACTAGATTCTGGACTATTACCAGATGGAGTTTTTGGATTCCAAACACAACAAAAATTAAATAGTATTGAAATGATGGCCAGGGTTGTTCATGGAGAAGCTCGAGGAGAAACTTATAAAGGAAAAGTAGCTGTCGCTGCAGTAATTTTGAACCGAATGTCAACGCCAGGTTTTCCTAAAAATACTTACGATGTTATTTTCCAGACAAATGCTTTTACAGCTGTACATGATGGGCAATATTATTTGACCCCAAATAGCTATTCTTATCGAGCTGTTATTGATGCATTACAAGGTTGGGATCCTACTCATGGTTCTGTTTATTATTATAATCCGTTCTCGGCAACAGATGAATGGATTTTCACTAGGGAAACAGTCATTAGAATAGGCAACCACTTATTTGCAAAGTAAAACTAATATCATACATATTGAGGAATGATATTTTTATAGTTTCGAATTATAAATATCCCATTAACTATGTAGTGGGGTATAGTCGAAAGGTCGGGCAGTAGTTGCCCGACCTTTTTGGCGGTACCCCCATTAAAAAAAGCTGCCTTAAAGACAGCTCCTATCTTCAGCTAACGCACCCGTTAGTTGAAGATAGGAGCTGACAAAACAAACCGTGAAACAAAAAAAGCCTCTATTAATTAGAGGTTTTTTTAGAACTATCTTGCATAACTTTATCAATAGCTGAGATAGCAGATTCTATATCGTCACAGGTTTCGATAATTTTTGTATCCAAATGTGTTAATTCATAACAATTATTGTCATAGCATACAGACATTAACGGTATACCATTTTTGTTTTTGAAAGTTAATGTTATTTCACAGTTATTATACTGGTTTAAGGTTTCTAACATTGTTTTAATGTGGTCTAAGGACATATCGTCTTAGTCTCCCTTCTATTACAGAGGGAAGATGACTAAGAGAAGTCTGGAGGTGCCCCATATAATTCTAATTTTAACTCTAATTAACTATAACATACTAATGATTAAAAGTATTGTTATTCGATGTAGCTATACAGTACGAATACATCACAATTGTAACAAACCTGCCCTTTAAGTGCATTAAGAAATCCTGTATGGAAACAAATAAAACAATTAAAGAGCTAACAATGCTCATATATCCACAAAGCCTTTTCTGTCTTTTTGAAGTTCTGCTAAACCTATTACCAATATAAGTGTCCCTAAGAAAAACATACAATACGGCATTAAATCGGTTTTAGATTCAGTTATTAGTCTATAACTTGATAGAACAATAACAACTATTGCTAAGATAATTCTAACCATATAATCCCCCAATTATTTTTTTCATTAAAACACCCTTTATTTAATTGTAACATAATGGATAATTCAATTTGCCTCATAATTCGAATAAACTACGCTACTTAAACTACCCTTTCCCCTTTAGTTGCATAGCAAAAAGGTTGCTTCAGCAACCTCCCTTATTGAAGTAAAGCACCCGTTAGTTTAAGTACAAAACTTCGCATACTTTTTGCAGTTAAATTACCCTTTGCTTATAAACAATATTAAGTACTTTTCCCTTGGTTCAAAAGAAAAAGCTCTAGGAACCGCCTTCAACTATCTTTGCAAAGTCATCAAGAGTAGTTGAATACTTGATATAAATTCGTGGTAAAAGATAAAGTTCGTCTTTAATGCCCTTCTCAGAAAATAGTTCAGGAGTTGTCGTAAGTCCAAACAAATAATATTTCTTCGTTTCTTCTACGACCTTGCCATTGAAATTTCCGTATGGATACGCAAGAGCATTTACTGGTTTGCCTGTTATTTTTTGAATTTTATCTTTGGACCCTTTCAGTTCATATTCATAATTTTTTATTTCCGTCAAATCAGGATGTGTAGCAGTATGAGACTGGATTGAGATTATACCCGAATCAGCCATCATTTTTAAATCCGATTTCGATAATCGGTTTGAACGACCGATAAAGTCAGAAATAACAAAAATGGTACCACTTGGTTTAAAACGTTCGTTTTCAAGTTTTTGAAAGATAGCAAATGCATTCAGATTGTTTTTGTATCCGTCATCAAAAGTAATGAAAATGGGTTTATTTTCTTTATCAATATCTTGCCAACGATCAAAAGTTAATAATGTGTAGCCATGGTCTTTTAAATAAATCATTTGTTTCTGGAAATTATCAGGAGTTACATATAGCTCCTTAGAACCCTGCCCAGTAAACTCGTCAATCGAATGATAAATTAAAATAGGTACTTTTCGTTGAGCAAAAACTTGTGATGGAAGAATTAAGATAAGAAGACATAGGAAAAACATTACAACCTTTTTCATAAAATTCCTCGCTTTGCATCCTTTTTATATCTTTACAATTTATTGTGCCTCAAAAGCATAATTCTATTATGATTTCTCCCATATTTGATTCTATCTCCCATTGATCATCAATGGTGACTTTCCTTGAAATAAGCTACTTTAATTGTTTATTCATTCCCCACTGGAAGTACAACAGTAAATGGTTTTAATTCCTTAGCTGGGACCAAGCTTGAAAAATCAAATAGCAACATTGTATTTTCCAGCTTAAAATTCTCATTCCTTTCTTCTCCGTTTAAGTCAAAAGTAGATTGGTAGTGTACTGTTGCCTTATCAATCATTTTTACTTTATTAAAGGGAATACCGTGGTTTTTAGGAGGCCATGGATTTTCCGGGTCGATCTTAGTTAAATATTCCTTATCAACCAACCAGAAAAGGTATTTCAAATTTTGGTTAATTATTTCAAGTTTACCTTTACTCAAATTTTTCGGAAGCCCTGTAAGTTGATAATCTATTACCAATTTCCCACCTTTTTGAGTAACATCATTTGCCTGCAGGCCTAAATTGAACCGTGTGCTTTTTAAGGTGAAAGATTTAATATTTTTTCTTGTTGAATTGGAATATCAAAATTCCATTCACCTTTTATCCCGTTGATATTATGAATCGTTATGGGAAGAGTAGAATTCTCCTTAAATGATTTATAAGGATATACCATTTTCCATTGAAAGTTATATCCATTTTCCACTTTCTTAATGTCATTTGACTTTCCATTTAGCCAAGGGGTCATGATCTCCTTTATTGTGTTCAAAGTTTACATCAAAGCTTACTTCTCCTTTTTCGTTATACACCTCTTCAACATCTTCATCTACAAATCCTGTAATTGATATTACATTGCCATCAAAGTAAGCGCTGGTCAGTTTTACAGTTACCCCATTTTTAAATTCTCTCTCAGCTGTTGAATTGCATCAATCAGCAATAATGATTCTTCAATGTTTGGATTTACCTGACCCGGCAGGTTTGACAATATCTCATCACTCAAAGGAACAACATTGCTTTTTCTCTTTAGGACATGCCCCGAACATCGTATGACAATCCTGGTGAGCCAGGTCATAAAATACTCCGGATTTTTTAACGAATGGATAGATGTAAAGGCCTGATAAGTTGCTTCTTGGACAACATCCAACGCATCTTCTTCGTTATGTACATAAAGATAGGCAGTACGGTAGATTCTTTCATAATGTTGTTGAACTAACTTTTCAAAGGCGCTTTTATTACCTTTGATTGCTTTTTTAACTAGCCGGTGGCTTTCTATTTCCATCTTATTTGACCCCCTTTACTAATAATTAGTGGAATCTATACTCAAAAAAGTTTCAAAAAGTTAAAGTATTTTAAGAAAAAGCATAACATGCAAATAAAAACCTAAGTTAAAAAAAATAAACAGAAACCGCTTTGCGATTTCTGCTTTTTTAAACTGTTGCTTTTTTTTGATAGCTTTTGAATTTGTTGAGTGTATTCTGCGACTCAAAGGTGTTGTGAGTTTACACTTTATTCTACAAAATCGCTTATTGTAGATATGACACAAACTACATAAAAAAAACGGATTTACCGTCTAATGAATTGTATAAGATTTTTTTGGTTTAATTACCTGTAGCTATTTTAGGATTTAGGAATTATTTTTTGTCCTGTAAATAATTAGACTGTTTATAAGTTGTGTAATGGCTCCTAACCCTAAATAAACAAAACCTGATATGGAAACAGCCATTCCTTCAAAACCTCCTACAACTAAAGGGCCAGATACGATACTAATAATGCCTAAAAAGATGAAAATAAGTGGACAAACAATTGCTATTCCTTTTTTGTTCTTTCTAAGAGCTATTACAAAAGTAACTAGAAGTATAAAGGTAATCCCGTAGCTTGCATAAGGAGAGAATAAAATATCCATTAAATCACCTCGTTCATAACAACAGTTTAAAAACCTATTTTACCATAAAAATCCAATAATTAGATTTAAATATCATTTTTCTATTCTCATTGTTCAGTATTTATTGCACAGTTCGAATACAATTTGCGTGTTGAACTATCCTGCCGCTTAAGTTCCATAAGAAAAAGCTGCCTTAAAGACAGCTCCATCTTCAGCTAACGCACCCGTTAGTTCATTAAGATTTATTGTAGAGTTGAAATAAATAGTGCAGTAAGGATTAATGCCAAAAGAGAAAAAAATTAATTTTTCTTATCATTTTCAAGTAAATCAATAATTCTATTGTAAATTCGTTTTATCAATAATCTTATGGAACTATCCTGACCCGATAATTCCATATGCAAAAGCAACTCCCTTATTCAAGTAAAGCACCTATTAGTTCAACAAGATTAGCTTATTATTTATTCACCCTCATCAATCTCATCTTCAAATTCAGAATTCGATACAATAAATTCTTTTAAGCTAGAAGCTAATTCTTCTAATTCTTCGGTTTCGTGATACCAAATATAAATTTTACCATCCATTACCGTATCAACAATCCGAAAACATAATATGTCCCCTGTACCATCTTCACCAATAGATATTAGGTCATCAGCCATTCTTTCATCTCTCACATCTTGATTTTGTCTTACAATATCATCCCAGGTTCTCTTTAAGTTTTTGGAGTCTTTAATAGGAAACAGAGTCCATACATCAATCTGAGCATTGTTAGATAGTTTAAAAAGTTCTTTGAATTGTTTGGGAAATACAACTCTTAATTGTTCTTCTGCTGATTTTATATCTACATCCGTAACACCAGGTTTTCTTGTGTCAATCAAATCGATTACATCATTCATTTAATACGTACCATCCCTTCAAATTCTTTTACATAAAACTTCTTGATTTTTCTTCAAAAACCTTATTCAGCTATCCTGACCCGATATTTCATAAGAAAAAGAGCAGCCAATTTCAAGAATATGAGATTAATTAGGAAAACTTGGAATTTAAGTTGTTGTATATTAAGATAGTATATGATGAATAATTTCCATAAATAGGAGGAGACATATGAAAAAGAAAATTCTACATACGGTACTTTCGATTGCAGTAGGAGCAGGGATACTATCCGTTGGTGGTGTTCCCGCCCAAGCTAAGAGTCAAAATCAGGAGATGAATGACACATACGCAATAGCTTTTAAAAGTGGATTACCAGAGAATTATCAAGAGGTAATACGGAAAGCTGGTGGTAAAGTAACCAAAGTTCTTCCCGAAGTTGGAGGAATAGAAGCTCAATCTGACGAGCCTTCTTTTCTTAAAAACCTAAAAAGTAATTCTTCAATTGAGGCTGCTAACAGAGAAATTCCCCTAACGTTAAACAAAACAGCAGTCAGCCCTTATAACTATGAGTCTAGTATCATCAGCCAGCAAAAATCAGAGAGTTATTGGGACTCCCAATGGGATATTCAAAGGGTGACCAACGACGGGAAATCATATGATTTAGAAACAGGCGGATATAAAAATAAAGATGGCAGTATTACTCATAAAGCAGTGGTGGGAGTGATTGATACTGGAATTGATGAGTCTCATCCTGACTTAAAGAATAATATAATAGGTGGACGTAATCTTGTTCCTGCTGGAATGGATGAATCTGAAACAGGTGATCCCACTGATATAAAAGATCGCAATGGGCACGGTACCCACGTTGCCGGGATCATTGGAGCAAATGGTAAAGTAAGCGGTGTAGGACCAGATTTAGGAATCCGATCCTATCGCGTATTATACTCAGAGCAAGCCCTTGGATTACCCACTTGGATTATAGATGGAATTATTGCAGCAACAAATGACAAGGTAGATGTTATTAATATGTCTCTTCGTTTCTATAATAATACCAAAATGACAATTGAGGGAGAAAGTTATAAATCAGTCGCTGAAACGTTACTTTGGAAGAGAGCAATTCAATATGCAGTAAAGAATGGAGTAACTGTAGTAGCCGGTAGTGGTAATGAAAGTTTAAATTTAGATGACAAGAAGGAAGTAAACGAATTTTTAAATAAAATGTATGAACCATATGGAATGAGCGTGAAAGGGCCTGCAACTGTGGTACCAGCACAAATGCCAGGAGTTATTAATGTGTCTGCCTCCACAAAATGGTCCACTCAACAGCTTGCTTTCTACTCTAATTATGGAAACAGTGCTATTGACGTGGCAGCTCCTGGAGGAGATTACGGGCCTAAATATGCAGAAACCAATGATCCTGCGACGGCTGATCCTAGTAACTTAATCCTAAGTACTTGGCCTACCTATTTAGGTACTCCATATGAGTTTAATGCTGGCACTTCTATGGCCACTCCTCAAGTAGCTGGAATTGCAGGAGTTATTAAGGCAGCTCATCCGGAGTATAAACCTGCCCAAGTAACAGCACGTATTAAGCAAACAGCTATTGATTATGGAAAGAATGGACAAGATGCTTTATTTGGTTCAGGAGAAGCAAATGCTTATAGAGCATTAGAAAATATAAAGAAGTAGCTTATGCTTCTAAATAAGATGTAATATTAAAAGTACAAGGAAAGATTCTTGATCAGAAACTGCAACACGAACAGTAATTGGAAAAAATATATCCATAAAAAAACGCTTCTTTGCTCAACAAAGAAACTATATGCCCGAAATATAAAAAACAGAAACACATAAAATGCGTGAAGCCATATTCTAATTAACACAACTCACCAGTTAAAATTCATTCCCAACTTAATTGTTGGGATTTTTTTGTTTTATCTTAATTACAATTTCTAGTCCAAGTAAAAAAACATTTTCCAATTTGTGTTATGGAACTATCCTGCCCCGTTAGTTGCATAAGAAAAAGCTGCCTTAAAGACAGCTCCGATCTTCAGCTAACGCACCCGTTAGCTAAAAAACTTTCTCTAAATAAACGGATTCCAATCAGGGTCTATTATATCTTTCCCATTTGGCTTTCTTACAAACCCAATACAGCCTTCTTCGCATGCCCCAAACTTAACGAAGTTTTTTTGTGCTTGCCTTAATGAAACTTCATTAGCCCCGCCTTCGTAATCAGGGTCTCGAAATTGAACACCATCATCTTCCCAAAAGCATATTTTGCAAATTGCATATGTATCGGTAGGTTCTTCATCTAATGTTTTATATCCACAGCAAGGACAAGTATATTTCATACAATCACCTCGATCTTTTTATGAATTTTTACCATGCTTTCTTTTTCCACTATCCTGCCCCGATAGTTCCATAAGAAAAAGGCTGCCTTAAAGACAGCTCCGTTCTTCAGCTAACGAACCCGTTACCTGAAGAAATACATTGTATAAAACTACCTCATTGCACTTCCCAACATAACCATGCCAATAAATCCATATACAACTGTAACTCCCAAACCATACAAAACTAAGTTATCTTTTTTAACTAGTCTGATCAGTTCAAAGAAAGAAATTACAATCCGTATAACCAACAACAGTCCAAATATACATAAAAATGACATCCCGATAGTCATTGGAATCTCTGTCACTAACCTCATACCATCTGACTCATCATTTGAGATTACCCCGATCCCCATTCCAATATAAATCCACAAAAATGATCTCAATATCAATGTAAAGAATAAAATGTAGTAACGCTGAACATTAGGTGCTAAAGAAGAATCCACAGACGTTATCCATTTTATAAAATACTTGATACATAACCTACACGAAATAATAGGATGTAACCAGGCAAATATAAAATCTGTTTCATCGTCCTTAACATAAGAATTCTTTCCAAATGTCATTTTAATTATATTTGATTCGTTTTTCTTCTTTTTCTTCTTTTTCATCTTCAACAACCAATCTAATAGTCATAGTATAATTCGATATTCTTCAATCGAAATTATATCATAAACGAGAATAAAACTTTTCTGTGTTAAAGGATCATATATGTATAAACCAACATTAAATCACTTTTTTCCTTATTCAACTAACCTGCCCGTTAGTTAATTAAGGATAGTTTTTCACATTCAAAAGGCCACCAAATGATGGCCTTTTTTAAACACAGGTGGTGAAATAAAAAATGTTAACCTATTTAAAACTTTTGTGACATTACTTCTAATTTACTATGAAAATGAGGTTGACCGTGGGTAATGACCAAAGAGTAAAATGAAGACAAGCTTATGGTATTATAATCCGCCAAAAAGTCCTCTAATTCACTTCTAATACTATGGACAAATTCTTCGTTTTGTTCTGCCTGGATTTACGCCAATGTGTACAGAAGGAAGATAAGGACAAGTATCTTACCATTGAAATATCAGTTTACTGCTCCTTACGTTTATGAGGTATCAAGTCATTGGGGAATTGAGATTTCAGAATATTAGCTTCGCTTATTTTCGACATAAGCACGCGACTATAGACTTAAGTGAATTTTTTAAGTTAACAGAAACACCTTTGTACTCAAGGAATATGTTACATTTCGAGTTCTTACTGAAAGGAATTTCTTAATCAACACTAATGTTACCAAGGAATTTGTTTTCCATCTCTAAAGAACCCTCCGGAAGGTCCTTCAGGTCCGATCGTCGCTAGCCAAAGGATAGACTCCGCCGCTTGCTTTGGCGTTCTTGGAGCCGATGGTCCACCCATATCTGAGCTTACCCATCCCGGATCGACCGCGTTTATTTTGATATCATCTTTGATTTCTGCCGCTACCAATCGCGTCAATCCATTTATGGCAAGTTTAGACAACTTATATGCGCCTACTCCTTGATATGACATTTCACTCATCGATCCATATTCTGAAGAAACATTAATAATTCTCCCATAACCTTGCTTTTCCATGAGTGGAATAAAGGAATGAATCACATGGTAAACCCCAAAGAAATTAGTTGCCATCGTCCCCTCTAGAATTGAAGGTTCCATATTCAATAACTTTTCATTTTCACCCAAATAAACGCCACCATTATTTATCAATACGTCTAATCTTCCATACTTCTCATTTATTGCAACCGAAGCTTGATGGATGCTTTCTTGATTGGTGACATCCATCTCTACACACGAAACATCCAGATCTAACTCCTTAAGTTTTTGCGTAGCTTCATAACCTTTCATTGGATCCCGACTTGCCAAAATGACCTTAAAACCCTTCAACGCCAATTGCTTGACCAGCTCATATCCAATTCCCCGATTCCCGCCGGTGACAAGTGCAACTTGTTTATCGTGTGACATTTAACTCCTCCGTTTCTCGCCTAATAATAACCTTGGCTATAGGCTAGGTTAAGTTTTAGATTTGCTTTTTAATTAAAGTAACACCTGGAAATCCAATTGGACAGGCATGATAATTCAATAATGATCGAAAAATTGTTATACATTGTTGAATGAATACCTTATCTAGAAAGTTGTTTTATAGGACTGTACATGTAGTTTCTTAGTAAAATAAATACTACACTCAATAATAACGATAATAACCCCACTAGTATGACGTATTGTGTACCCATTTCTGATATAAATAATCCACCTACAGCTGTACCGATTGTTGTTCCTAAGTTAACGGATGATAAAAATAATCCATTAGCGAAATCGGGAGCTTCTGGGGCTGCAGACGTAATCCAATATTGATTAATATTAGTTCCTATACCAGCCAAAATTCCCCAAACTAAAGTAATGATACCCATAGGTAAAGTAAACTGTCCTAATAAGAATAATATGATGTAAACGGCTCCCAATGCAAAAGGAAAAGATACTACAGATTTGATGGCATCTTTTGTAAGTAAATTCCCCGCCATAATGTTCCCAATAATATTTGCCCCTCCGAATATGACCAACATTAAACTAATTGATTTCCCAGAAATATTCGTAACAGTTTTAAGATACTCAGCAAGATAACTATACACCCCAAATACTGCTGAATTCAGTAAAATGACAGCAACAATGGAAAGCCATATAATTGGGTTTTTTAATACCGATAATTGAGCTCCGTAAGAAAGTCTTTCTTTAACAGGCATAGAAGGGAATAATACTAATGTAGCAATAAATACTATAGCGTTCACGATGGCGAAAAATGCCATTGATATTTGAAACGAAACTGTACTAGCAAGAAAACTTGCGATTGGTACACCGAGTACCATTCCCGCAGATACTCCAATAAAAACTTTTGAAACAGCTTTTGGAGCTTCTTCCTTGCTAACTGAGTTAGCAGCCATTGTAAAAGCTGCTGAAAAATAGATTGGATGAAATATGGCTGGAATCACACGCGCAATTATTGCAATGGCAAAGTTAGATGTAAATATAGAAACAATGTTACCTGTAACGAAAATACCAAGTACTAGTAACATTGCCTTCTTTCGATTTATCCCCGAAAATAATAGCGGCATAGTTGGACCAGATACAGCAACAACAAGGGCAAAAAGACTCACCAGCAACCCTGCTTTTGATACACTGACATGAAAGTGATCAGCAATATAGGGTAATATCCCTATAACCCCCATTTCAGTATTTATGATGCCGAAGGCCCCTATGGTCAATGTGAATATAAGTAAATTATTTCGTTTAGACATAAAATAGATTTCCTTCTTTCTTTCTTGAAGTGTTATCTTCTAGTTGCGTAAAGGTGAGTTATTTAGGGAGCTATCTTGCCTTAATCAGTTAGTCAACTTTTTCAATTGTAACTGTAAAATCACTGTTGATATCTTGAAATTTCTCTACTCCAGATTCGATCTTCCCTAGTTTAATAAGCCCATCTGAATATCTAAAATCATTATAATATATAGCTAAATTTCCCCATGGAGCATAATAAGTGAAGTCTCCAGCTGTAGGGTCAATTCCTGATGGTGCCCCTTCAGTTGATAATTTATTTGATGGATAACTAATTTTTTCCGTACCTGCATAATCTTCAAATGTTAATGTAAGTGGGAGTAATGATAAAAAATCCTTACTTGTTTGATTATCATCCATGTTGACAATGACTTCTTCGTTGTTAAATGTTAATTTTATTCGTATATCTCCCATAGCATCTGCCCCTTCATTATCAAGTGTAGAATCCTGGCTATCCCCGCTGTTTGATTCATCAGCTGTCACTCCTTGTTTACTGCTTTGATGGATAGCCAAACTTTCTTCGCTACTTGTATTTCCTTCATTGGTCCTGCTATTGCAAGCTGTTAAAAACATTGAAGATACTGTGAGTGATAACAGTATCTGTTGGACGGTTTTATTCATTAAATTCCCCCAGTTTACTTATAAAAAAGTTCCGTATACAAATTAGTTCCTTTGTTAAAAAACGGCTCTTTGATTTGAGGCATTTTAAAATTTCATCAAAGCGTTTTTCTGAAAGTGGAGCAGTTGGCATGACTCCAGCATTTCTCAAAACGGTTAAATGAATGCAATTTTTTGATTATTGAGCAAACCAATTAAAAATGTTGATTATCTTTAGGGAAGTTAGGTGACCTAAATATGTAGAAAAAAGATAGAAGAATACCCAAAAGCCAAGAAGCCACACTAAAAAGGCTTTTATTGAACTGAAAATCCAAGTGTGAATCCCGACAAGAGTAGCGGGATTCACGCAGTGGATTTCACTCAAAGTACCATTAGCATGCAAAGCTACCTACGATCTTCCAACACAAGCCTTATTTTTTTTTCAGATTTTCTTTGAAGAAGGACCCGAGCTTGTCAAAGGGGATCAAATTCACACGGTCGTACAGATCCACATGACCTGCGCCCGGAACAATGTAGAGTTCCTTCGGTTCACCCGCCAGCTTGAAGGCGTCTTGGCTAAACTCTCTGGAATGAGCGTTTTCACCCGTGATGAAAAGCATAGGACGAGGAGAAATCGTCTCTATGTCTTCGAACGGGTAAAAATTCATGAACTTGACGTTACTGGTCAGCGTTGGGTGTGTCGTGAGTTCAGGTGACGAGTCCTTTGGAGTGAATTCACCTCTTGGAGTGCGGTAGAAGTCATAAAACTCACGTTCAATGGCAGTAGAGTTTTCATTTAGTTCATGTACTGTCCCACTTGTGTATTTGGTTTTACCGCCTGTGAACTCCACATAGCGTTGCTCCGCTGCCTCTTCGAGAATCTTCTTTCTCTGCTCGAGAGTCTGCGAGTGTTTAAGCCCGTTACGGTTGGCGGCACCCATATCGTACATACTGACAGTCGCAATGGCTTTCATGCGCGGGTCGATCTTGGCTGCGCTGATGGCAAAGCTCCCGCTTCCACAAATCCCGAGAACACCAATCCGATCCCTGTCAACAAACGACCGGGTGCCTAGGAAATCCATCGCAGCACTGAAATCCTCCGCATAGATATCCGGGGAAACCACGTTGCGAGGCTGACCCTCACTCTCTCCCCAGAAAGACAAATCCAAGGACAAAGTAACGAATCCCCGTTCAGCCATTTTGGTGGCATACAGATTCGCACTTTGTTCTTTTACTGCGCCCATAGGATGCCCGACAATGATCGCGGGATTTTTGGTGTTCTTCTTCAAACCTTTGGGAATAAAAAGATTCCCTACAACATTCATGTTGTATTGATTTTTAAACTCAACCTTCTTTATGGTTACCTTGTTGCTCTTGTAAAAGTTGTCTGCTCCATTGGACATGTCCGGCGTGTATGCAGCGCCAACGCCTGTCGTGGATGCAACGATGGTCGCGGATAAAAGCAAGCCCAGTGTTATCACTGTGAGTACACGCGTGCTAATAGATTTTTTTTTCATTTTAAATTACCTCCCTTGTTATTTATTCTAGCGTCCTTTTTTCATATATCAAATACTCATATCTCATATCAAGATATGCTTTATAAGCATTTCTCAAACGGTTATACTATAACATTATAAAGGAGGAGTGCTATATGGAATTTAGAGTTTTGCGATATTTTCTTACGGTTGCAAGAGAAGGAAGCATTACGGGTGCTGCTGATTTTTTGCATGTTACACAGCCAACCTTGTCAAGACAATTAAAAGACCTTGAACGAGAGTTGGGGAAAAAATTATTTAATCGCAGCAGTCACAGTATCATCCTCACAGATGAAGGAATGCTCCTGCGGAAGAGAGCAGAAGAAATCATTGATATGGTCGATAAATTAGAGGCAGAATTTAGTTCAATGGAAGAAACAATAACTGGTGATGTTTATATAGGTGGTGGGGAAACAGACGCTATGAGAGAGATTGCACGAGTAGTAAAGGATTTACAGATAAGTTATCCAAATATTCGGTATCACCTCCACAGCGGAAACGAAGACGATGTGACTGAACGGCTTGACAAAGGATTTCTTGACTTTGGTATTTTAATTCAACCAGCTGATTTATCAAAATACAATTATATCGATATCCCAGTCAAGGATGTTTGGGGCGTTGTTATGAGGAAAGACAGTCCTCTTGCTTTCAAAGATACAGTTCAAGCAGTGGATTTATTAAATGTTCCGGTAATTTGTTCGCGACAGGTTATGAAACAGACATTTTCTAAAAATGAATTTGCGGATTGGTTTGGTGAAGATTTTGATAAATTAAATGTTGTGACTACATACAATCTTGCATATAATGCTGCCATTATGGTTGATGAGGGCATTGGTTATGCAGTAGTCCTAGATAAAATAGTGAATACGTCTATTCATAGTAACCTTTGTTTTAGACCGCTAGCGCCAAGACTTGAATCTGGCTTAAATATTGTTTGGAAAAAGCATCATGTTTTTTCCGCTGCTTCTGATATCTTTTTAAAAGAAATTCAGGAGAAATTTTCGAATTCTTTATCAGATATATAGTGTTTTCAGAACTAATGGTCCCTTCTTTGCAGCTGGTTTGAAAAAATAAATCACACAAAAAAGGGACAATACCATGAAAAATAGGTACTGTCCCTTTATTATTAATAGGCTTATAAAACTAAACTGCCCCTTTAGTTCCATAAGAAAAAGCTGCCTTAAAGACAGCTCCAATCTTCAGCTAACGCACCCGTTATTTTAAGTGAAACCCTCACATACAACATTCTTATTGAAGAGAGAAGGACACATCACCCTCCTCCCTCCTTAATAAATAAGATAGATTTTTCATGCGATAAAATCTATAAAATCCTCTCTAATAAATCCCCCACTTTTTTTGCCATTTCCTCTGGTGGATAAGGCATACCATTTTTCAGCCACCATTCCACTACACCTACGTAAGCATTTGCAACAAATTCGACAACTACATCTTCGTTTTGACCAAAATTTTTGCCTTTTGTTATATCCACGTCTTTTTTGAACTCTTCGATATTATGCTGAACAAACCGGCTGCGAAAGTACGGAGCTCCTTCACTCACCAACATCGTCGAAAAAAATAAATAATTGCTTTCAAGATATTCCATGCAGTGTACAGTCGATTCAATCCAATCCATTTCAGCTTCCGACTCACAAAGGTTAACCATGTTATTGATATGTTCTTCTATGATCTTATCCAACAGATCAAATTTATCCAAGTAATGAAGATAAACAGTTGCACGGTTAATATTTGCCCTGTCAGATATATCCTGAATGGTAATGCTATCGAAATTTTTTTCTGACATCAATTCAAGAAATGCATTTTTAATTGCATTTTGAGTTCTAACAATTCTTCTATCCACTTTTGCCATGTTATTAACACCATACTTTCCCTGAGATAGTCGACAATTTTTATTGATTTGTTGTTTAAACATCAAAACTGATTAAATTAACGATTTATATGCCTTGTTTTGTTTATATTTATATTTTAAATTATAGACAGATGTCGAGAAAACATCAATTGTAGTTTTATTTTAATTTGAAAGGATGAAAACTCGAAATGACAATTGAAAACAAAGTAATTATAATCACTGGAGCCTCATCTGGAATTGGTGAAGCAACTGCAAAATTATTGGCCAGTAAAGGTGCTAAAGTTGTTTTGGGCGCTCGTCGCGAAGACAAATTAAAAGCATTGACTGAGGAAATTCAAAAAGCTGGTGGACAAGCTGCCTATCGCGTCACAGATGTTGTTAATCCTGATGATAGTCAGCAGCCTGTTCAACAAGCTAAAGAGACTTTTGGTGGTGCCGATGTAATCTTCTTGAACGCTGGAATAATGCCTAATTCACCACTTTCCGAATTAAAAACCAACGAATGGAACAGTATGGTTGACGTTAATATTAAAGGTGTATTGAATGGTATCGCCGCAGTATTGCCAACATTTACATCGCAAAAGTCTGGACATATCATCACTACTTCATCAGTAGCTGGGCTTAAAGCTTACCCAGGCGGTGCGGTTTATGGCGCAACAAAGTGGGCTGTTCGTGATTTAATGGAAGTTTTGCGTATGGAATCTGCCCAAGAAGGTACTAACATCCGCACAGCTACTATTTATCCAGCAGCGATCAACACGGAATTGTTGGATACGATTACTGATAAGAATATTTCAGAAGGTATGACTGATTTGTACGAAAAATATGGTATCGCACCTGATCGAGTTGCAAATATTGTGGCATTCGCGATTGATCAGCCAGAAGATACTAACATTAATGAGTTTACAATTGGACCAACAAGTCAACCTTGGTAAAAATTACAAGATGAGATAAAACTAAGAGCTATTCATTTTCTAAAGCTTAGGCTGTCGAGTAGACCTCGACAGCCTAAGCTTTATACTTTGAAATTTATTCAGAGGCAGGAACAAAGAGGAGTTCAAAAAAACTGATATCGTTTAAAAGGTCTGGATATTAATGGAGAAAACAGCCAAATGAAAACTGTAATCACTTATTGAAAAAGTTATCTAAATGATAGGTAAAGGCCTTAAATAACTCCCCTTTTACGAAACTACAAAATGACACTGTACTGAAAGAAGGAGATCCATTTTATGACTAAATGAAATAACTTGCTGATTTTCATATTGACCATAGGAGTTTTCGGCATCATAAATACCGAAATGGGGGTTATTTATATCAGGACTGGGTACACAATACGTCGTATTAGTGGGAATCCTATCATTGATTCTAAGTTTGGCAACTATCTTACTTAGAAACTACATGTTTACTCCTACACAACAACTATCTAGATAAGCGATAAAGTAATTACTAGGAGCCATTAAGATATTCTTTGTTTTGTTTTTGCAATCATTTTTTCCCACTTCATTATCTTTTATTAATATAAACAAGGCTAAATTTTTCTTCGATTAAGAAAATGACAAAAAAAAAGATCTAGTACAAATGACTAGATTCTCTTTTTAATTTCTTCCCTTATTGATTCAATGATAGTACCTGATAAATTTGCTGGAAGAGATGAATTATCCTCAAAAACCCATGTATTAATTACTTCAAGATCTTCTTTTTTAAAAGTAATGCTATAATCTTTATATTTGTGAGTAAAATCAGCTGTAACCGATTCTTCACCATCAAACTCGTCATCAATAATCATATTTTTTATTTCATATGGCTTCACGATGTACTCTCCTTTTTATCATTCTTGTATATAGAATTGGCTTTATATGATTGTTTATTCATTTTTTTCACGCTAAACCAATTCATAAATCAAAAAGTCGATACCATCATTAACTTTGTGGTTATCTATAAGGGAGTTAAGTAGGTATAGTTGAGCATTCTTATTTTCTCTCCCTCACACTTCTTCATTATTCAGATAATAATACTTAAAAGGCGTCGTTTTTTACCCCTAGTTTCAGCTATTTATGTAATCTGGAGTTTAACAAATGTTGCATCTTTACAGAATCAATTAAGTTTGCAGGATTTAGTAACTCAGCCGCTTCCGCTTCACTTAAAAGTCCTTTTTCAACTGCTACTTCTCTTACTGTTAGTTTTCTTTCGTATGCTGCTAAAGCTACTTCGTTTGCTGCTTGATACCCGAAAAGAGAAGAAATAACCACGGACAAAGATAACGAACTTTCCGCATTATTCAAACAAACCATTTTATTTGCTTCAATACCATTTAGGCACTTTTCAGTAAACAGGGTAATGCATTTGGTCAAAATAGAAAATGAATCAAATATATTTTTTAAAATAATCGGTTCCCAGATGTTCAAATCCAGTTCGCCACGATCTACAGCGAAGGTAATTGCTTGATCATTTCCATAGACATCAAAACAAACTTGCATCATCATTTCAGGTATACATGGATTGATTTTCCCAGGCATAATGGAAGAACCGGGCTGTACCGCCGGCAATATGATTTCAGCGAATCCCGCCCTTGGTCCTGATGAAAGTAACCTTAAATCGCTAGCCATTTTTGATAATCCACTCGATAATCCTTTTAAACAAGAAGATATCTTTATATAAATGTCTGCATTTTGCAGTCCATCGAAAAAATTATCCATTTTGATAACAGCTACCTGTGATATCTCTGGTAAATACTCGTACATCTTTTCAGTATAGCCAGGCGCTACTCCGATACCTGTCCCCACTGCAGTTGCACCTATTACAATAGACAAACAATCTTTTTGCCGTTTTTTCATTTCTATTATTTGTCTCTTGATAAAAGAATGATACCCGCTAAATTGCTGTCCTAGAGTAATTGGTACGGCATCTTGGAGACAAGTTCTTGCTATTTTTACAACACCTGAAAATTCATCCGTTTTATTCGCCAATGTTCGTTCGATTTTATTTAAACTGATTAATAAATCATCTATATAGAAAAAGCAAGCCATCTTCATTGCACTTGCAAGCACGTCATTCGTAGATTGAGACATGTTAACATGTTCATTTGGATGTATACAATCATATCCTTTATAACCAGTGAGTAATTCATTTGCCCGGTTGGCTATTACTTCGTTTACGTTCATATTTATTGAAATTCCTCCGCCAGCGTGATAAATGTCAACAGGAAATTGATTTTCCATTTCTCCATTCACTATTTCGTCTATCGCTTGGCATATTACATCTTTCTTCTCAGGATCAAGAGCTCCTACACTATGGTTAGACAATGCAGCTGCTTTTTTTATATAGGCCATGCTTTTTATTAAGTGGGGGTATAATTCTATCGTCAATCCGGAAATTGAGAAGTTCTGACAGGCCCGCGCCGTTTGTATTCCATAATAAACGTCTTCATCAATTTCCAATACTCCGATTAAATCTTTTTCAACTCGCATTTTATAATACTCCCTTCATTAACTGTCAGAACAAAAAGAAAGGTGTTTAAATAGATTAATAATAGCAATTTAAACACCTTTCACTTATATGGAATTAAGTATGAAAATTAATCGTTAAACTCAATCACTGCTCTTCCCACGTTGACACAATTGCAGTCTTGGAAAGAGTTAAACGCTTGGTTAATATTTTCTAATTCAATTCGATCTAACACTAGCTCATCTAATTTAAATTTTCCATCTAAATACATTT
This sequence comes from Peribacillus frigoritolerans, assembly GCF_040250305.1. Classification (NCBI taxonomy): domain Bacteria; kingdom Bacillati; phylum Bacillota; class Bacilli; order Caryophanales; family Bacillaceae; genus Peribacillus; species Peribacillus frigoritolerans. Next base: position 3,321,761 of record NZ_CP158190.1, read on the forward strand.
GCGCAATCATTGGGAAATCGCGGAATGGCTGGGTATCTCCATAAAAACTTCCTTTTAATACCTTACCGACTCTGTGGAATCCTCCAGCTGGAAGGTTCAATGTTTTTTCTGGATTAAATGCGCCAACGACAACCACGGTTCCACCTTTTCTAGTGCTCTTCCATGCACTTTCGGTCGCAACAGTATGACCCGAGCAATCTATAGCAAAATGAACACCTAAACCTCTTGTCAGTTCTTTCAGCGCAGCTTCGACATCCACTTCAGCTGAATTAATCGTATGGGTTGCACCAAACTGTTTGGCAATTTCCAAATTAGCAGATTTCACATCACAGGCAATAATTTTAGATGCACCTGCTATATGCGCTCCTTGAATTGCATTTACACCCACGCCACCAATACCAAATATTGCAACAGTGGAACCAGGTGTAACACCTGCTGCATTCACTGCGGCTCCAAAACCAGTTGCCACTCCGCATCCGATTAACGAAGCTTGTGCAAAAGGCATTTCATCTGGCAACTTTACACATGCCATTTCGGGAACAACCGCAAATTCTGCAAAAGTGGATAATAAAGAGTTGTGGTAAACTTGCTTACCATCTTGACTAAGCCTTGTAGTGCCATCAAGCAGTGTTCCATCAAACATTGGTCCAAATGCAGCCTCACATAAATGCACATCTCCTGTTACACAAAATTCACATTTCCCGCAATATGGAACCCAGCTTAAAGCTACTCTATCACCAGCTTTGACACTTGTAACATTAGAACCTACTGCCTCGACAATTCCTGATCCTTCATGACCAAGAATAGTAGGTGTTGGCGTCGATTTATCATTCAAAGCATTTAAATCGCTATGACATACACCTGTTGCTTTGATTTTCACAAGTACTTCATTCGATTTTGGTTCACTAAGATTTACTTGTTGAATGGATAATGGTTTACCTACTTCAGTCATTATAGCTGCATTTATTTTCATTGTACGATTCCCTCTTTTATGTGAATTTTCAATACGCGAACCAAATAGCTTTTGTTTTTGTGAAAGCCTGTAATGAATGAATGGCATATTCTTTGCCCCATCCGCTTTGCTTCAGACCTCCAAATGGGCTAGCAAAGTCATAGCAACCATATTTATTAACGAAAACCATACCCGCCTCGAGCTGGTTTGCTACGCGATGAGCACGGGATGCATCACCTGTCCAAAGTCCTGCCCCAAGTCCATAAATAGTATCGTTTGCCTTCATGACAACTTCTTCTTCAGTTTCGAATGGGATGATGCAGAGTACGGGTCCGAAAATCTCTTCCTGTGCAATTTTCATTTTATTATCAACATCAGCAAAAATAGTCGGTTGAACAAAATAGCCTTTCCCATTTGTTCCCGTTGTATCTCGTTCCCCTCCAGCTACGATTCGGGCGCCTTGATTTTTACCACTCTCAATGTAATTTAAGATAGACTCCATATGCTCCTTGGACACTTGTGCACCTTGATCGCTCCTAGGATCGAATGGGTCACCACATTTATAATTTTTAGCGTACTCGGCAATTTTCGTGACAACTTCATCATAAATTTCACGTTGGGCAAATAAACGGGTTGGTGCAGAACATTTCTCACCTTTATGTGTAAATAACCCATAAAATGAACGTTCGATTGCTGCATCCAAATCCGGGAAATCACTAAAGATGATGTTAGGTGACTTACCGCCAAGTTCTAACGTTACAGGTTTTAAATTGCTATCAGCTGAGTCGTGGATTAATTTTTTTCCGATATTCGTACTGCCTGTGAACGATAATTTATCTATATCCATGTGACGACTAATATAAGAACCAACCTCACCATCTCCGAGAACTAAATTAATTACACCCTTCGGCAACACTCCTGCTTCATCAATAATTTCAAACAACCGAATAGCAGAATATGAGGTTTTATCCGCTGGTTTTAAAATAACCGTGTTTCCCATCGATAAGGCAGGTGACAGTTTTAAAACAGCCATTTGAATCGGAAAGTTGAAAGGTACAATTTGTCCGCATACACCGATTGGATCTCTTGTGGTGACACTTAAGAAATTACCTTCAACCGGATTGTTTTCACCATAATATTTATCTGTCCACCCAGCGTAATATTCAAATAAATCTGCTGCTTCCTGTACATCATCGTTATAGGCTTCTGTATATAATTTTCCGTTATCAAGCGCTTCCAATGTTGCAAGCTCTGCATGATGATCCTGAATAAGTTCGCTGATTTTCCGTAATGCCTTTCCTCTTTCCTTTCGGCTCATTTCTTTCCATGATCCCTGTTTTAAAGCAGTTTTGGCTGCTTGTATCGCTGTATCGACGTCCTGCACTTCTGCTTGTTGAAAGTCACCTAAAATCTCTCCATTAGCTGGGTTGATTGATTCGATCACTTTATTGCCTGTGCTATCTACCCATTTTCCATTTATATATAGTTTTTTCGTTGTTTTAAGCCATTCATGGGCCCACTCCAGCTTTGGCTGTTCAATTCCTTCAAACGGTTTGTTTTCTAGTGACATGAGTCTATACCTCCATTATTCTAGTAATTTTTTTATAGATTCCCGATCATGTTCAATCATTAATTTGGAAACTGCCGAATAACCCAATCGTTCCTTCAGTTCCGTGATCACTGGAATAAAGGTATTTGAAAGTTCTCTACATCTTTCTTCATTGGATGTAATGTCCTTTAGACATCGCTCCGTAAAAGAATGAGCAGAGTTTGTTAGCATAGTTAGCCCATTCAATATATTGGCGCCAGCCATTCCTTCAAAAACATTTAAGTCTAGTTCACCATGTTCCAATGCAGCTTGAACAACCCGGTCACAACCTAGGACTTGAAAACAACTTTGAATCATCGTTTCAGGAACGACTGGATTCACTTTTCCTGGAAAAAAGGAAGAGCCGGCCTGAACAGATGGCAGGTTTATTTCTGAAAACCCTGCTTCTGGACCAGATGAAAGTAATCTTAAATCTTTAGCAACTTTAATTAGAGATGTTGCTAATAAACTTAATTGCTTTGACATATTGGCCAAGTCATCGATGTTTTGAGCTGCATCAAATAAATTATCACGTAATTCTACATTCATATTGGTTACTTCACGTAATTTCCCAATGACCACTTTTTTATATTTTTCCGGTGCACCCACGCCATTTCCAATGACAGTTGCTCCAAGATTAACAGTAAGCAATGACTTGATGGATACTTTTAAAGAATGGTGACGTCTTTTGAGTACCGATGCATAACCACTGAAAACCTCACCTAGTTGAACGCGCATTGCATCCTGTAAACAAGTTCGTGAGATTGTCGTGATTTCAATAAACTCTTGTGATTTTTTTTCCATCGTATCGTGCATCTTTGTTAATTCATGATCCAATCTTTCAAAACAGCGTACGATTGCCAGACGAATAGATGTATGACATACATCCGATGTGGACTGTGAAGCGTTTACATGTTCAATGGGATGAACAGGCGTATAAGAACCTAAAGCTACTTCTAAAGATTCATTTGCTAAATTGGCTAACACCTCATTTACATTCATATTCGTACCTATCCCACCGCCTCCATGCAAAATATCTACAATAAAGTGGTCTTGATAGTCCCCTTGAATTAATTGATCACAAGCATTTACTATTGCAGTCCCAATAGAAGGGGCTAAAATACCAGCCTCCAGATTAGCTGATGCAGCCGCTTTCTTGACCATGGCTAATGACACGATATATTCCGGAAAATTCTTTAATAATTGACCCGAGAAAGATAGATTTTTTACTGTTCTCAATGTTTGGATACCGTATAAAGCATTTTTGGGGATATCTAACTTGCCAAAGCAATCTCTTTCTATACGTTTGTCAAACTTATCATTCTGACTTATTGAAATCCCTCCTACTATTTTAATAGCTTTTATCCATGTAGCCTCTATTCTACAAAGACGGATGCATATTTGTTCACATAACGAACATTAAGTTCACATAAAGAACATATCGCTATTATAGAACCAAGTACATTATCAGTCAATGATAATTAGTGAATTTTTAGATTTATTTGATTATGGTGAAATCACTGATTTTTTTATTACAACAACCAGAAATGATTGACATTCCATTATTCCGTTGCGCTATAATAAATAAATGGAAAATAATAATCAGAACACAACAAAACAAACCAGTAATAAAGAAAGTTCTTCTGTACAGGCCGTTGAACGCGCTCTATTGCTTTTGAAGTTTATCGGAGAAAGTCCATCACCCATTTCAGTCGGTGATTTGGCCAAAAAGGCAGAGCTGAACCGTACCACGGCCTGGCGTTTGATCGGAACACTTGAATATCAAGGCTTTGTGGAAAAGGATCCTGTTTCAAAAGGCTATCAGCTCGGATATGCCCTTTATCAATTAACTTCTCAACATGATCAATATGGAGCTCTCATACGAAGAGCTCGAAGAACGCTAGTAGAATTAAAAGAAGAAGTCGGTGAAACTGTACTACTTAGTGTTCCTAAGCATGATGGAACTCTAACTATTGATCAAATTGATACCGATCATAGTGTTAGGCTGGTTGACTATTCAAATACCACATCACCTTTACACTGCACATCCAACGGAAAGATTTTATTAAGTTTGCTACCTAAAGAGGAGTTGAACATTTTATTAGAGCAGACTCTTAAACCATTTTCCAAATATACAATTACGGATCCAGAAGAACTGCGAAAAGAACTTGAAAAAATTCATATTCAAAAAGTTGGAACATCAATTGGAGAATTTGATGAAAATGAAAATGCAATTTCAGCTCCTATCTTTGACAAAAAAAAGAATCTAGTTGCTTTCATCACACTAGGTGGACCGAGTTTTCGCTTAACAGAGGAAGCTTTATTACAATTAAAGGACCGGATGCTAGACGCTGCTAAAAAAATCGAAGACCAGTTAGAATGAGCTATAATATCTTATAAAACCGCATTTGAAATAAAAAAACGATGCTGTCATTTTACGGATTGTAAATGATGGCATCGTCTTTTTGTGTGTGGGTTCTCTACAACCACCTTATTTAAACGGAAAATTTTAAATATTTTAAAAGAGTTTGACAAAAACTTAAATATACAATTATAATTCAGTTATATTCATATAACGCACCTAAAGTTCATATTATGAACAAACCACAATCCCCTATAATGAAAACGCTTCCCTCTATAAGCCGCTTCATATACCACTTTTAATTCTCAAGTAACCGTCACGGTCTAGCACAATTTTTAATCAGGAGGAGATTCAATGGGAAACAATAATGCAGCACTCAATGATAATGTCGGTGTAATTAAATTAGATGATGCACCATTAAACAAATTTCATATTAAAATTGCAGGTCTTACGTTCGGGGCTCATTTCACTGATGGATATATTTTAGGGATTATTGCATTTGCTCTATCTTTGCTGACACCTCAAATGAATTTAACGCCATTTTGGATCGGGTTAATCGGAAGTTCTGCTTTAATAGGGCTTTTTCTAGGAAGTTTGGTTTTAGGATGGATATCTGATTATGTAGGAAGACAGAAAATATTTGTTTTTAGTTTTATCGTCATTACCGCTGCATCCATTTTACAGTTTTTCGCAGACAGCCCGATGGAACTTGTATTTTATAGAATTTTGCTTGGAATCGGACTTGGAGGCGATTATAGCGTAGGACACACGATGTTAGCTGAATTTTCACCGCGTAAACATCGAGGTGTGTTATTAGGATCTTTTAGTGTAGTCTGGACATTTGGATACGTAGCGGCAAACTTGATTGGCATACTCGCTGTAGACTCCGCACCAGATGCTTGGCGATGGATGCTTGCTTCGTCTGCGATTCCAGCTGTAATCATTTTGATTTTGCGAATGGGTACGCCTGAGTCACCAAGGTGGCTGATTAGTAAAGGACGGATTGATGAAGCCCGAGAAATTGTCAAGAAGCATGTCGGCCCCAATATTGTACTTGATGATGAAAGACCAGTACAAACGAATAGCAGTATTGCAACTTTATTCCGAAAAGATATAAGAAAACGCACTGCTTTCAATTGTATATTTTTCGTTTGTCTCGTTATCCCATACTTCGCCATTTACACATTTTTACCAAGTATTCTCGATGCAATCGGACTGAGTGAAGGCTATGGCACAGATTTCCTATTAAATGGTCTACTTATAGTAGGTGCAATTTTAGGTATTTGGTTAACGGTTAAATTTTCCCGTAGAGGATTCTTAATTTCCTCTTTTATTGTTTTGATCGTCACTCTTTCTCTATTAAGTGTTTTACCTAGCAGTGCAACAGTACTGATGATAATTTCTTTTGCCGTCTTTACCTTGATTATGTCTGCTGTCAGCAACTTGGTTGGGGTATTTCCAGCCGAGAGCTTCCCAACAGAAATCAGATCTACTGGTGTTGGACTTGCAACATCAATAAGTAGATTAGGATCAGCAATCGGTACATTCCTACTGCCAATGGGGATAGCAAATTTCGGAATCCAATTTACAATGTTTTGTCTCACAGCTGTACTTATTATTGGAGCAGTTGTATCAATAGCTTGGGCTCCCGAAACTAAATCCCTTACACTTAGTGATGCAAGCAATACCGGAAAGAAAGTTTAAAGGAATGACGCATTTTTAAAAAACAACAGCAAGTGCCAGCTAGAGGAACAGATTGTGACTGTTTCTAGCTGGCTATTATGCTGCAGTACCTTTCCTCTATCATGCTTTCATGTACAAATGGGATACATATACATAGCAACTGTTTAACTACTCTTAAATGTCCTAACTCTTAAACAAATTCACTCTCTACTCTTAAATGTCCTAACTCTTAAACAAATTCACTCTTTATATGCATGCGCTTACATTTAACCACCAAAATGCATGCGAGTGCATTTAAATAAGCTTAAACAACTTCTCAACCGATCAGATCTTATTTACCTTACTGGGCTAAAGGTATATTCCTATCTAAGCTATATAGAAATAACCGCCTTCACTTATCACTTAAAATTATAAGAACCATATTATAATTTCTGGATTAAGGATTGTAATTCATCTTGAAGATTTCCTTTTGAAAGAGCAGAGTGTAGAATTTCATGAACAGTATTTAAGGAAATTTGTAGTTTTTCTTCACCTAATGTGGTTAAACGTGTGTAGATGCCTCGTCGATCATCTTCGCATATTTGCCTTTGTAATACGCCGCAGCTTTTTGCTTCTAGCCTGACTACCAGCCTGGATATAGCACTTTGACTTAATCCTACCATCTCCTGTAATTGTTGTAGCCTCAATTGTTTATCGCTTGTTTTCGATAAAAAGTAAAGAACGTAAAACTCTTTTAACGACAGGTTATGCTTTTTTTGCAAAGCACTTTCCAGCTCATTCGTAATGCTCATTTGAATACTAGAAAGAGATAGCCAATTATCTAAATACTTCTTTTCTTGGTTGTTTTTCATGCACATTCCACCCTGTTCTATCCTATATAATTAAAATATGGCACTTTAATTGATTTTCATAAGGCATATAAATAGTTCTAAAATACTCCAAAGCCAGAATTTAATGGTCAAACTTATTTGAAAAAGTGCGTGCCATATTGGCCGTTTCCATCTATGTTATATGGTTCTTCTCATTTTAGACGAGTTTCTTCTTTTTGTCTAAGATTGAGTTATTCCATAAAAAAAAGCAGTCAAAATGACTGCTTTTTTTCATTAACGCATTGTAACTAAACAGGATCCTATTTCATTTCCACCCCAGTTAAGTGAAAGCTTGTCTTGATCTGAAAGAGGACCGACGCCACTTGGAGTACCGGTAAAAATTATATCTCCCTTCCCGAGCCCAAAATGCTCTGCTGTAAATTCTATGATGGTTTGCAAATCAAAAAGTAAGTCTTTAATATTTCCGACTTGTACACGCTCTCCATTTTTTAAAAGGGAAAAGTCGGATTGTTCACAAGCTTCGACACCTGGAAACGGAATAAAATCACTAACAACTGCCGAATTTTTGAATCCTTTAGCCAAAAGCCAAGGATGCTGTTTTTGTTTTAACTGTGATTGAACATCTCTAAGTGTTAAATCCAACCCAATGGCCATGGAATCTACTATTTCATCTACTTTCATTCCTGAGTCGAACTGTTTTGCGATATGTATGACAAGTTCAGTTTCAAAGTGAACGGAACCCTGATTACCCGGCAACGTAATTGACTGACCGTTTGCTTCTACGAGCGAATGAGTCGGTTTTGAAAATAAAAAAGGGGAAGTTGGTATTTCATTATTCAATTCTTTTGCATGCAAGGCATAGTTTCGACCTACACAATAGATATTTTTAATGTCTTTCATCATAAAACTCACTCTTTTCTTAATAATTTAATGATTCGAAATGTAGTTGTTTTATAGTCTCCAAAATTACAATTTTATGATTGTTTCAGTAAATGAAAAAAAACTCTTATTTAAATACATTTTATATTTTTCTGATTTTTTATACAACCGTTATACTTATTATAAAGAAATCCAAATTGAAATGGTATACCCCTCAATCACTGCATTATCCTCTAATTTGGCAACTCCAGATGCACTGCCAGACCAGTCAAATGGACTTTCTCCCCCAATTCTTTCATCGTGATTCGACTTTTTGGATAGTTAATGCAAGATACTCCTTTTTTAGAGAAATGCGCCATGATTGGTGAAGTAGAATAAATCCACATAATTATATTTAATTATGACAAAAAAAGAGCCAACAAATTGTTGACTCTTTGATTTAAAAAGTAGAAGCTAAATCTTTTGAACGTGCTATAGCATTTTCTTTAATTTCTTGTGCTTTATCAGGCATTGCTGCATGTCCTTCAACGAATACACCTTCAAAGGAAGGCACTCCGAAGAATTGCATTATGATATTTAGATATCGGTGACCCATTTCCATTTCAGCTGCCGGTCCTTCTGAATAAATACCACCACGAGCTTGAATATGCAAGGCTTTTTTATCCGTTAAAAGTCCAACTGGACCTTGTTCGGTGTATTTAAATGATTTACCTGCAACAGCTACGGAATCAATATATGCTTTCAATACTGGCGGGAATGAAAAATTCCATAAAGGCGTTACAAATATATATTTATCGGCAGCTATGAATTGCTCACATAACTCTGAGAGCCGACTTACTTTCGCTTTCTCTTCCGACGAGAGTTCTTCAAAACCCTTGCCAGATTGAAGTTTCCCCCAACCACTGAAAACATCTACATCAATTTCAGGAATATTTTCTTTATAAAGGTCAATATTCACAATTTCATGGTTAGGATTTACTTCTTTATAAGTGTCAATAAATGCTTTTCCGACGGCCATACTGTAAGATTGCTTGTCATCATGAGGATGAGCCGTGATGTACAATACCTTTGTCATTTTGTATCCTTCCTTTCCTTTTACATATTTGATCATTTAAGTTTGCCTAGGATATTCAACATTTATACAATCACTCGAACTAAAATATCTTTAATTGGTATGTATAAGATTAAATTGTTAAAAAGAAATTTGTTTGGAGGGGACTTACAAAACTTTTTTCATATTTCCTAGGCAATTGAAATTCAATTCGTGGGAAAGAGTGTGATTTTTGGATATGATAAAACAAAACAATCTGGTTCATTTTAGGAGGCTTAAGGAAATGACGAATTCAATAAAATTTGATCTGCACACTCACCATCAACGCTGTGGACATGCTATCGGTACAATTGAGGATTATGTAAAGAAAGCCATTGAATACGGCTTGCAATATATTGGGATTTCCGATCATTCTCCATATTTTCACAGCGAGGACGATCATCTCTATCCGACGATTGCAATGGCAAAAAGTGAACTTGTCCCTTATATTGAAGAAGTACTTCGCTTAAAAGAAAAATATGAAGGCAAAATTCACGTGTTATTAGGAATGGAAAGTGATTTCTTCCCTGATCACATTGAGGTCTACCGTAATCAATATCTTTTACACCCTTTTGACTACATAATTGGATCTGTTCATTATGTTCAAGATATTAGCATTTTTAAAAGAGGGCGTTGGAATGGTTTGACCTCTAAAGAACAGTCAAGAATAAAGGATGAATACTATGAATTAATACAGAAATCTGCAAAAAGCGGAGTGTTTCAAATCTTAGGCCATATTGATGCAATGAAAGGGTTTTACCCATCCTTTTCTTCCATTGAGACAGACAGTATTGAAAGAACGTTAAAAATCATTAGTCAAGAAGATATCGCCATTGAGATCAATACCTCTGGTAAAACAAAAGATTGTGGTGGATGGTATCCAGCAGATGACATTTTAGAACGAGCTCTTTTCTATAATGTGAAGGTAACATTTGGATCAGATTCGCATACACCTGAACGTATTTGTGATGAATTTGAACTAGTAAAAAAAAGACTAAAGGAAATCGGCTTTTCTGAGTGGGCTTACTTTGTTAACAAGCAAAGGATTCTCACTCCACTTTGATCTTCTTTGTCAAAAGGAATAGAACTTTTCCAATAGCTTGAGAGTCCTGTAACAATGTGTATCGGAGGGAAGGAATGATGTTTTTCAACCCTTTTGCTACTAAGAAGGGCGATGCACTAAAAAATAATGTACAGATTTCAATAATGATCCTGCTTGGAATTTCATTACACTTAAAGAATCGGTACCAATCTTTTTTTTGAACATAAAATAATCATTATGCATCCTAATAAACGATTGGTTACAAGTTTTACCCGTTCATTTCAACGAATCCCAGTCATCGCAATATTTTTTAGCATAAAATCAATATCTTTAGGGAATTAATAACTTACCATTCGTTAATCTTATTAAAAGGAGTTGATTTGGGTATGATCGATAACCCATTGTATAAAAAGAATGACGAAAACTCTGTAGAGTCAGATGAAGGTAAGCCTGTTTTCAACTCTTCAATAGGGCGATCCGAAGCCCCTCCAATAACTCCGTCAAAAGATCCTGAATTCGATCTTTTTGGCACAGTATTAAATGGGTATCTTTAATTTATACTTCCTTATTCAATATACCTTCAGAACATGGTTTAATGCATTAGATTTCAAGACCTAAAACATTATAAATTCCTAAAAAGAAGAGCACATATTAGTCACGTCTAATATGTGCTTTCCTTTTATTAAATTCAAGCGCCCTTTTCGTTAATGATATTCCTTTGGCTCTTCAGGTTAGTCTATCTCACCAGGTTCTTCTGGAATTAACACTTCTCCAATTTTATCAATTGAGTCAAAAGCTGTATTAACCAGTAAGGACCTTGTTATTGACATATCAAAATCAATATCTTTTTTAGCCTTAAGCCTTATGGTGGCTAATGTATTTCTACCCTCTAATGTTTGTTGAGATCCTTTATGGGAAAATGCCGCCATAATCCGCTGCTCTGTATTTCCTATACCTGCAAGTATAGAGTAATTTAACATACCCTTAGTTACATTGGTTGGTTGAACAATACTTGAATCACATGTACCTTCTGGTTGACATTCTTTAACCAATTCATACTTAGTGGGATCTAGCTTCAACTCTAAATTAAAGGCATTGATATCCTTCAATTCCGCTCCAATTATTTCCACTAAAAATTCTTCTCCTGCCTTTAACTGTTGTTTATTAGGTCTAATATCCAGTAAACCAGCAATTGACCTACCAGTTGGTATAAGTGGTGTTTTTCCTAGCTGTCCTGCTACATACATTAAATCATAAGCATCAATTACCCCATTGTAATTAATATCAACCTTCGATACCTGATTCCATGCTGTATCTGTTGTATCAACACCCATGTAGCTAGCAAAGAATAGTAGATCTTCATCATCAATTGCACCATTTGGTATATTTTCACCCACAACCGTTCCAACTGTTTTATCTTTTTTATATGGTCTAAATTCTTGTGCAGAACCAAATTTCCCTACAGCATCATTAATTGTCAACTTGATGTATCTAGCTGTCACATTATCGTTAAAGGAAATGGTTTTAACATCTTTATTTCTTTCGAACGTTCCATTAGTGATAATATTTTTGTACGTTTTACCATCTAAACTGACATCTAAATTATATTTTAAGATGGTTCCATTTCCAGCATCAGGTCTTGGAAGATACTCTAGCTTATCTAATTGGTAAGCTAACTTCATATCAATTTCATAGGTATGAGGCAATACATTTCCATCAGACCATTCAGTATGCCATAAAGTATTATCGTCACCATCCACAGCTTTAGACCCTTCACTGCCCGGTTGTTCACTACTTACTTTTGCTGTCATATTCTTAGGTACGTTTCGATATCGATCAAGCTTTGTTCTAGCTTTAACTTCATCACTCCAATTTGATACTCCCTTTGAATTTGCTGCTCTAACTCTGTAAGAATATTCTGTATCAGCTGTTAAACCTGAATGAACATAGAAAGGTACTTGTTCACCATCGGTTGCCTTAAATACATTTGTATAGATTACACCATTAATCAATAAATCATAAGTATTGTTACCATCAACTTCATCCCAATTTAATTTGATACTTTTATCCGTAATATTTTCATCTTTTGCTCCCAGGCCTGTTGGAACATTTGGTACTGCTTCATCCACTACATCCTTAACTTCGGTATTATTGAAACCATCTACTATTAATTTAATGGTATTTGCTGAAACATTAGTTTTCCCAACCTTAACATAGAGTTTAGGTGATGTAGTAATCTTCGTTTTTTCAAATTCTGAACCCTTTGTAGAAAATTTATTAAAGGATGGATTTTCATTAAAGAAATATACATTATCAGAACTTTTGTATTCTTCTTCAGTTGTGACTTTTCTTAATACAACATCTTTACCTCCAACTTTAACAGATATTTTCTTTGGATTTTTACGTGTATTTACAATGAATTCTGTACCTTTATTCCTGACTATGCCAGTATATCCTTTTCCTTTTGCCTTCCCAACAGTTATAACAACTCTTTCACCTTTAACATCTGAAGTGATATTGGTTCTAGTGTTTTTATCCTTTTTATATTCATTGGTTTCCCCATCATCCTCATATAATGTGAATTTTGATTTACCCGATGGGTACACGTCAAATATTCTATTATCAGAGCCATCCAATTGATTAATGGAATTGTTTTCAGGTGACATTGGAATAATAGCACCAGCCTTAACAAATACAGGGGTCTTCCATAATGGAGCACTAAAATTATTGATGACTGACCCACCCTTATACTGATCACCTGTAAAATAATCGATCCAAATTTGATTTTCATCTGGAAGGTAAATTCCGTTTCTTACACCAGCTCTATGATCATTTTCATTATATACTGGTGCCACTAATAAATTAGGTCCCCACATATATTGATATTGTGTTTCTGTACCATACGTATTTGGATCATCAGGGTATTCTAACATCATCCCTCTAATCATGGGCATTGATTTTGATGTTGATTCTTCTGCAATCGTATAAATATACGGCATCATTTGAGCTTTCAATTTTAGATACATTCTATTAATGGATGCATATGGTTCTCCATAATTCCAAGGATTTTTCGATTTACTATAATCGTCACCTGACGATGCCCATCCATCCATATCTATTTGAATAGGAGTGAATGCCTTCCATTGGTAATCTCGTGTCTGGATGACTTTATCTCCGCCAAATATACCATCCATATCTGAACCGACATTCGGATTACCTGATAAGCCTGCTCCAATGTAAGTTGGGATATGCATCTTAATATATTCCCAATCTCCTCCATATTGGTCACCAGACCATAATGATGCATAACGTTGCGTACCTGCCCATCCATCAAGAGAAATGACGAAAGGACGTGCCCCTTGGGAGTTTTCTGCTTTTTGTATTCCTTCTGCTGCTTGACGAGTTGCATTTAAAGCCATTGAATAACCTTGTCCAACCCATGCAACATCAGTCTTTATTGCTCTTACACCAGCTTGAACTTCACCGTCAAGATCTCTGCGTAAAGGGCTATCCTCTGGTAATCCGGGATCTGGATATAGATTACTTTGTGTCCATAAACCTACCTCAACATCTTTCGCATTAGCTTCTTTGACAAAACTCTTTAAATTATCTAATCCGCCATAACCGCAACCATACCCATCATTTGGTAAAAACCAACCTAAAGGCATATCATTACTGCCATATTCATTTAAATTATTTAGTCCATTTTTTAATAGTGTTCTTTGGTCCTTATGACCATTATGAGTTCCATTAAAGCAATCCGCCTTTCCTAAATAAAACCCATATTTCGGCATAAGAGCAGCTTTACCGGTTAGCTCCGTATATTCACCAATGATCTCTGGAATTGAATCTTCGACAAAATAATAAGCATCAAATCTTTTTTCATCATGAGAAAAGGTGGCTGTCTTTGAAAAATTATAAACTCCTGGCTTAAACGTATTACGCATTACACCATATCCTTCAGTACTTAAATAAAATGGAACTGGACTGGAAGCAGCACCTGCATCCCAACCGCCACCAATCGCAATATTTATTGAAGTATTTTTATGGGAATAGTATCCATTTTGTTGTCCGCCACCATAAAAATATTCATTCTCTTTTGTATCAAGAGTTTGCAATGTTTTTTCATCATTATATTTAAGCGGCTCTTTTTCACTCCAAAGAACTTGGGATTTTGTTTTATCATATAAGCTCATCTTTGAAGTAGCAATTTCAATTCTTAACTCTACAGATTTTGTAGAAATCTTATAAAAATTGGCATTGCTTTTATTAACCTTCACATTTATTTTTCCGTATTCTTTATTGTAATCGCGCACACTTTTTTCAATTATTTTTGTGACGTGATCAGGTTTATTTGGAGTCGGATATTCTGGAAAATCTCCTGCTGGGTCCAAGTGCAATCTAAATAGGTTGTCCTTAAGGAAACTAATTTTTATTTTTTCACCTGTTGAAAAATCAAGATAAACATCATTTCCGTCTTTTAGGATTTTCGTTACCAGGCCAATTTTCTTATACGTTTCATTAGCAACAGCCGAATTATTTAAGATTTTATCGTCCGAGGCTTTACCAGTTAAAGGAACTATTATTAAACATAAGATGACTAATAAAAACAAGCTTGCAAATTTTTCAAGATTAGCAATCTTCATTTTTCTTTTCAACAAAATATGCCTCCCTTACAAATTAATGATTCTCTTATTTTTTTGTCTTCTTCATTTCAACCTCTTCTATACTTGACTACACCATCAACAGCTGTGGCTAGAACATCTAACTTCTCATTCAGGACTACGTAATCAGCTATTTTCCCACTTGATAGGCTACCGAATTCCATATCTTTTCCTATGCTTGCTGCTGGTGATAATGAAGCACTGTGCCATATTTTATATAGCGGCTCACTGCTCCAACTTTTTAAATTTTTCACTCCATCTATTAGTTTCAAAGTGCTGCCAGCTAATGATCCTGTTTCTGTTCGAGCCATGCCATCTTTCATTACAACAGTGAATTCACCTAGTTGATATTCTCCATCAGGCATTAACCCTGCGCGCATACAGTCCGTAATTAGTACCAGCTTGTCCCCTTTAACACGTAACGCCAATGTTGCAATGTCTGGATGTACATGAAAACCATCACAAATTAATTCAGCAAAAGTGTTAGGATTCGTTAATGCCGCACCTACCACACCTGGGTCACGATGATGTAACCCTGACATCCCGTTAAATAAATGGACAAAGTTTTGGGCACCCGCATTAATGGCCCTCTTACAGCAAGCATGACTTGCGTCCGTATGTGCTATGCATACAAATACACCATCTTTACTTACATTATTAATAAACTCCAACGTGTTTTCTCGTTCAGGTGCCAGGGCAATTTTTACAATGGTTCCTTCTGAAAGTCTCTTTATTTCTTGAAATTCCTCATAATCTGGATCTCGAAAGTAAATAGAATTTTGGGCTCCTTTATGTTGTTCAGAAAAGTAGGGGCCTTCCAGAAAAATTCCTTCTGATTGTGCGCCAGCCAGTCCTTGTCTGACCGCTTCTGTAATCGCTAAAATAGCTTGATTCAAATCTGTTTTAGACGATGTCAATGTTGTTGGCAAAAAACGCGTAACACCAAGTTGTAAAATCGCTTTCGAAATTTCATTAACTGCTTCCGCAGTTCCGTCCATTATGTCATACCCCTTAATCCCATGAATATGGGTGTCAAATAAACCCGGGGCAATTATATGTCCACTCCAATCGATAACATCGGAACCTAAGGGAACCGTCTCTGAAAATCCACCAAATAATCCATTACACACTAGCAAATATCCACCTTGTTTTTCTTCATTCTCCATTAAATATCGCTCTGCTTTAATATAATATTTCACCTTGAATCCGCTTCCTTTTTTACGCTTATATTCCAGCTACATCTTCTTCTGTTTGTTGCTGTATTTTTTTAAATTCCTTTATATTCTCTTTACCATCTTTTAAGATTTTATCGATAAATGCATCGAGACTGAGTTCTCGGTGAAAAAATCCGCTCAACAACATAGGTAAGTTTGTTCCAGCTACTACCCGAATATTATCTTTATCTGAAGCAATCCTAGAACACACATTAAATGGAGTTCCACCCGCTAAGTCTGTAAAACATACCACTCCTGCTCCTGTTTCTACATTGTCAATAGCTTTAAATAAAACTTGCTCTAAAATTGTTACATCTTCTTCAAATGGAATAACCTCTACTTGCTTTATTTCTCCAGCAATTAACTGGACCGACTCAAGCATTCCAGTTGGAAAAGAACCATGTCCTGTTAGCACAATTCCAATCATTCATTTCATCCTCTCTTATCAGTATTTTTTGTGTAAAATATTAAAATTATAAGATATTAAAGTAAGATCCTATTAAACCGACTACAACAGTTAGGCCAATCAGCATTAAAGGAGAACGCCCCTTTTTAAGTAACCAGTACATTAGTAACGTATATAATAACGGCAGCATCGCTGGCATGATCATATCTAATACATCTGATTGGATATTTAATTTTGCGTCTCCGGATTTCCAAACATATTTAACGTTAAATGCAACATAAGTGGCAATTAATCCGCCAACTACTGTCAAACCTACAATTGATGCAGCGCGGGAAACGAATTTTGTACCATCTTTTAATTTCACAATTGCTTTAACACCTGTTTTATATCCATAGTTCATTAATCCGAACCGGACACCAAAGTGAATAATATTAAATGAGATTAGAAATACAATCGGTCCAAGGGGGTTCCCTTCTACCGCTAATGAAGCACCTATTCCCGCTGTAATCGGTAATAAAGTAAGATAAAACAATGCATCCCCTATACCACCAAGTGGACCCATCATAGCAACACGAATACCACGAATAGCCTCTCTATCTTCTTTCTTTTGTTCCATTGCTAAAATCACACCCATAATAAATGTTACTAAAAACGGATGCGTATTAAAGAATTCCATATGGTCTTTCATTGATTTACTTAAATCTTTTTTATTTTTATGGATATGCCTTAGACCTGGTAAAATGGAGTAAAGCCATCCGGCCGATTGCATACGTTCATAGTTAAAAGATGCTTGTAATAGTAAAGAACGCCATACTAGGATTCGTAATTGCTTCTGTTGTAAATCCGGAGCTTCAGTTTCATCTTCATAGTGATTAGATGCCATCGGTGATTTCCTCCTCACTAGGCTGATATTTATCTGGACCTTGTTTTTCTTTGTTTTGGTAAAAATCATACAAGGCGATTGCCAAACCAATTAATGCGATTGCCAAAATTGGCATTTCTAAATAAGCTGCTGCGACAAATCCTATAATAAAGAACATGATATATTCGACTTTCATCATAATTTTCAATAACATCGCAAATCCAATGGCTGGCATAATCCCTCCGGCTATGGACAATCCGCCAATAATCCATTGTGGTACTGTTTCAACAAATCCTGATGCTTTTTCCGCTCCAAAGAAAATGGGTAAAAACGCTATAACTGCATAAAATGTAAACAGAATGAACAAGCCTAAATAATTTATTCGTTCAATCCCTTTATAATTTGCTTCTAGTGCATATTGATCGGCTTTGTGCATCATTGGTGCAAATAATGTGAAAAACAAGGTAATTAACCCTTGTACTGCTACAGCAAACGGTATTGCCACCCCAACTGCAACTTTTGGGTCCTGACCAGCAATAATACCAAATGCTGTTCCAATCACTCCCCCAATAACAACGTTCGGTGGCTGTGCACCAGCAAGCGGCACCATACCCATCCATATTAACTCCAAAGTTCCTCCAACTATTAAACCAGTCTGAACGTCCCCTAAAATTAGACCAACTACAAGTCCCGTAACTACCGGACGGTGAATATGGGTTAATCCATTAAATAGATCGACACCGATAATCCCAGCCCATAAAGCAATTAATAATGCTTCGACTAACATAAGTTATCCCCCCCTAAAATTTACTTTAATCCGCTATTCTTTTAAAATAAATCTAATATATTTAGTCCCTTTTCGCTTGGTACTCTTCTTAAATCTAACTTCACGCCTAGTTCTCCCAAACGTTTAAATGCAGCGATATCTTTTTCATCAACAGATACAGTAGAGGAAATCTGTTTTTTCCCTTCTTCATAATGCATATTTCCAATATTCAACTGCTCAATTTGCACTCCGCCTTCCTTTAGCGCCAATGCATCATGCACATCTTTTACAACTAAGAATATTTTTTGACGAGAAGACGCTTTATGAATGACGTCAATCGTTTTTTGTAATGAAAAATAGCGTGATTGAATAACATCAGGCAATACCATATCCATTAAATTTTGTTGAATTTCATCTGTGGATACCTTGTCATTTGCAACGACAATTAAGTTTGCCCCCAGATGGTTGACCCATGTAACCCCCACTTGACCATGTATTAAACGATTATCGATTCTGGTTAATAAAATATTTGGAGCTGACATAAAATTTCTTCCTTTCATAAATGAGATTTTACGACATTTTAAGATTTGAATTCCAATTGGCTTCAAAGTACGAATTCTAAGAGTTAAAGAAGAAAATTGCCTCAATACTTCCTGTTATAGAATCTACTAAACGCTCATCATTACCAATAATATCCCTTAACAATTGAAAGCGTTTGCAATGCAAATGAAAAAAAGCAGTCAATGAACTCATGGAAATACTGGGTTGCAGACCCCGGATTCTGTAGATATATTTAATAAAAGGACGAGTGGCCATATACATTAATAAATTTCTTCACATCAAAATTATCTTTCATGATCCCTGAGCACACGCATGTTCAATCATTTTTCCTCGAGTAACTCAGGGATTTCACGGTAAGCCCCCTCGGCAGCTTCAACTTCGTTAAACTAAAGCAGGAGCGACAGGATTTGATTGAAGGCATTGAAACTTTCCTTCAATTAATTGAGTGACAACCGCTTGATTCATTATTTATTGACCCAGTTGATGAATCACTTTTTTACCTCTAGTTCCTGTTTTCATTAAAAAACACGGAGCTTATATTGAATCCTTATTTTACTTTCTCGAACCAGGAACTGGCTGTCTCTTTCAATACTACATTCAGTTCTTCAATATTTCTTTTACCTGTATCTTGTAACCAGGCACGGCCTGCTTGTTCTCCACTAATAGCAAATGATGCCACACCATCTTTCCATGTTGCCCGGCCACATAACACACCGTTAAAGGTAGAACCGGATTCTCTGGCAAATTTCAATGTTTCTTGGAATAGTTTTGCACTTACACCTGCACTCAAGAAAATAAACGGCAGTTCTGTTGCTTCACTCTGTTCTTTGAAAAGAAAGGCAGCTTCTTCTTTACTATAAACAGTTTCGCCTTCTGCATAACCTTCCACAAAGTTCATATCTATCGGAACTTCAACTTTCAACACATCAACTTGATATTGAGGTTTGGAGAACTCCTTCATGGCCCTGATCACTTTATTCGGTTTCACTTTTGCGTACTCTTTACTTTTTACATCATTATTTTCCGCATCATAAGTGACAATTTCCAAGAAAAATGGAAGATCCTCAGCCGCACACTCGGATCCAACACGTTCCATATAGACATGCTTATAGTTATTAATTTTCTCTTCTTCATCTACATCATAATAAAGTAAGAATTTGATAGCATCAGCACCGGCTTCCTTCAAACGTTTTACTGAACATTCCGGTAATAAATCAGGCAACCGGCCCACTTCTGAGGCATCGTAACCGGTTTTTTCATAGGCCACTAATAAACCTGCGTTCTTATCGCGGACCTTTGCTGCCGGCAGACCATATTCTGGGTCCAAAAGTATAGCGGTTGCAAATGGTGTTAATTCCTCAGAAACCAATTCTTTGAAACGGATGATACCATCATCTCCCACTAGATTTGCATCGCCAGACGCAATCATTTTTTTCAAAGAGCCACGTTGATCGATGGCTAATGCTCCAATCACGCCATTTTCATCCGATAAGCGTTTAAGAGCTTCTAATTTATTTTTGGTGAGATCTAACATTGGCATTCTCCTATCAATCTATTTTTTTAACTTTTACGCAATCATAGTACTTTTTAAATTTTCTTATATTTACAAAACCAGTTACGGCTTCCATTGCATTCAACATTCCTGTGGTCATAGCCGTTTTCAGTACAGACTCCACCGTTTGATTTCGGTTCAGTGCCACAGCTAACCCAGCAACGGTCGCATCTCCGGATCCTACAGGATTAACCACATCTATTTTTGGAATCGTAACCTGATAATAATCATCCCCATGCCTGACAAAGGCACCTTTATCACCCTCGGACACGACAATCCACTCAATCCCCTTAAAAATCTCATGGTTTAACGTTTGTTTCAAATCGATGTTTCCAGTTTCAGTTTCGAAGTCCAACAGCTGAGACAATTCCGCAGTATTCGGCTTGATGGCAAAAGGTTTTTTCTCATGTTTCAAGACTTGTTTTAACTCTTCCCCTGACGAATCAACAATTACGGGCTTTCCCTTATTACAACTGATTTCAACCATTTTACGATAAAAGTGGGTTGGTAACCCTTTCGGTAAACTTCCTGAAATCGTAACCAGGGAAGCGGTTGTGAGCAGGCATTCGAATTTCTCTAAAAAAGCTGTCCCTTCTTCTTTGGATAACGTCGGTCCAGATTCTAAAATCTCTGTTTGCATTCCCTCATGAAGAATGGCGATACAATTTCTTGATTCTTTTTCGATTCTCAAAAAGTCATTGGGAATATTACTATCATTTAATTCCTGAACAATGTAATCACCAATCGTTCCGCCTAACACACCTGTCGCCAAGACCTCGCCTTCCATTTGTGAAATCACTCGGGCAACATTCAAGCCTTTTCCACCAGCCGTTTTTCGTACCGTTTCCACCCGGTTGACATCATCAAACTTGAATGCATCAACCGGATAAGAAATATCGACAGATGGATTCATTGTTACGGCTAAAATCATCGTAATCACTCTTTCTGGTTGTTGTTTAGGCTTGACCATCCATGTAAGCCATGATTAAATCAAGCTCAGGACTAACTCGATAAAGTCAGCAGCCTAAGCAATTTTCCACAATTGTTTTCGAACTGAACACTCCTAGCAAGTGCATTACATGCCATATAAATGGTTTTGCCGCAGTGGCATTACCTCATTGCCGACATCGGGTCTTTTCTCTTAATAAATATCGGCTCAAAACAGGAGCTACCACCTTATCCTCAAGAAAAAACCAAATCTGCAAAATACATATTGATATGCTTGTTTCCCCTTCATTACAAAGCGTTCAAATACCTTCTTTTACTTATATTCGTATAGGGTTACTCCCTTCACCACACGGTTAACCGTTCCTGTCGGTGAAGGTGAATCAGGTGTATTACCGACTTTTACGGAAGCTAGCAGTGAGACAGTTTGCCCAACCATGACAAAGGGTAATGCCAGGTAAACATCCGGTACGGATTGAGCATCACTGCCAAATAAAAACGTGTTCCCAACAAATCTGGATTTGCCATCGACTTCAATGGCACAAATATAGTTGGCAATGTTATCTCGCTGCAATTCATTTAACATATCCAAATCATATTGACGTGTATAAGGGTGATTGGAAACAAAAACAAAAACCAACGTTTTTTCATTGACAAATGATTTAGGCCCGTGTCGGAATCCCAATGGCGAATCAAATGCTGTAACAATTTTTCCCGCCGTTAGCTCTAATACCTTTAACTGCGATTCTCTCGCTAAGCCTTCAAAACTTCCTGAGCCCAGATAAATGATCCGGTCAAAATCACGGTCGATGATTTTTTGGATATCCTCTTCTCTAGGAATAACACTTTCACCCATTTGGCGAATCTTCTGGACAATTAACCCTTTTTCCTCCAGTGGCAGCGGATCAAAAATGAGTAATGTTGTTAGTGTCATGCATGAGTAGCTGCCGGTCATGGCAAAGCCTTGATCATTGGCTTTTTCGGGCATCAATAACAAAAGATTGTGTTCATCACCTTTGGCCCTTTTCGCTAACTCGCCATCATTAGCACAAGTAATCGTTAACTGGTAGAAGTTCGTTACGATTTGTTCTGCTAATTCAACGGCTGCTACACTTTCGGGACTATTGCCGCTTCGAGCAAATGATACCAACAAGGTTGGGAAATCTGCTTTTAAAAATTCATAGGGGTTTGACACCAAATTGGTAGTCGGAACACTCAGCAATTCCCATTTTTTTTCATCCACTTTTCCTTTTAAATAAGGTGTGACAGTATCACCGACATAGGCAGAAGTTCCGGCACCTGTAAAAATGACACGTATTCGTTCATGTTGCTCAGCCAGTTTTTGCAAAAATGCTTGAATCTCTACGTGTTTCTTTCTATATAATGAATAGGTTTCATCCCATAAAACAGGTTGTTGCTTGATTTCCTCTGTTGTAATCGATGCACCTAACGATACTAATTTTTCTTTATCAAGTGTAAACATCTCCAACACTTCTCCTTTTTTATAATCTCTCGAAAACTCGTAAACCTGCACCAACAACGCCGTTATCTTGCTTCAATGTGCTGATGCTCATTTGCCCTAAAATATGTTGTTGTTCAGGTAATTGGTAGCTTTTTAGCTTTTCTTTCATTAACTTAAGCAGAAAAGGATTATTTACGATGACACTGCCTCCGAAAACCATTTTATGTGGATCCAATAAACAGGAAATCGAATAAAGTCCTTGAGCTAAGTTGTCAGTCACATCTTCAATGATGCGATATTCACATGTCCCATTTGCATAGCCTGCAAAAACTTCTTTAGTGGAAATATTTTCAACTTGCAATTCCTTTTCCGCCAACTTTTCGATGGCAGGCCCAGCAGCCACTTTTTCCAATCGCTTAATTCCCTTATTGTCTGCCTTCGAAAGTACCGGTATCAACCCAAGTTCCCCGGCGAATCCTGCCCCCCTGAAAAATGAACCATTTTGAATGATGGAACAGGAGATTCCGGTACTAATAGTCACATAGACAAATGTCTCGTTCCGCTTTACCTGAGCTGCCTTCCACTCGGCAAATGCCGCCATATAAACATCATTGTCAATACTAATTTGTTCGAGTCCGAATTGCTCCCGTAAACGGGCAGTGATGGGGAACTGTTTCCAAGGTAAATTATTTTGAAAAATAGCTACGCCATTTTCACAATCAACTTTACCTGGTACACCCACACCGATGCCCTCTATGTCATCTAGGGAATAAGATGATTTTTCAAGAACTTGTTCCACTGCTTCTAAAACTCTGGCAAACATTTTTTCCCGATCTGAAGGATCACTTTTTACATCCACGCGCTTCAGCAATTCTCCCGATTCCGTAATGATACCCGCTGCAATTTTTGTCCCTCCAATGTCAATGCCGATTGCATTTTTCATTTTCCTGCACCTCTTATTCCTCTCCATCGTTTACTTTTTGAACAAACGATTCCGAACACTTCATAGTCTTTCCCCACTCCCAAAAATAGTCAACTAATTCAGAATTTTTATACCACCTTTATATAGTTGGGTTGTTGGTACAAGTTTATTTTAATAAAAACTCATAGCCAAAATACTATGAGCTTTTTTAAAACGTAAGTTCAGGATTAGAGTGTCTAAATAAGCCTGCCTTCCAAAAACCATACTTACAATCTATACTTATTTATTTTACACCATCACAACTTGTTGGGTCAACCCAACAAGTTGTGATGTCCTAGAATTAATTTTAGGTTTAAGTCCCCTATTGAATCGTGTACATTTTTCTATTTATTTTCCGCCTGTTACTGCAATTCCTTCAATAAATTGTTTTTGCAAGAAGATAAATAAAATCAGCATTGGCAGTATCGCTAAAAAGGAGCCTGCCATAAGTATAGGATAGTTTGTTAAATATTGACCTTGAAGCGATGACAATCCGACAGAAAGTGTCATTGCTTCAGGAGAACTATTTACGATCATTGGCCACATCAATTCATTCCAGCTCCAAAGAGTAGTGAAAATGCCCAAAGCAATCAACCCAGGTTTCGCGAGGGGAAGCATTACTTTCCAGTAAATTTGAAAATGGTTACAGCCATCAAGTCTGGCTGCCTCTTCTAGTTCTTTTGGAAGTCCCATAAAGAATTGCCTTAACAGGAACGTACCGAATGCACTAAACAGACCTGGTACTATTACCGCCTGTAATGTATTTAACCAGCCAAGATCCACCATAATCATATATTGCGGGAGTAAAAACACTTGCCCTGGTACCATTAATACCGATAAAGCTAACATGAACAGAATGTTCCTGCCTGGAAATTCAATTCGAGCGAATGCATAGGCGGCTAACGAACACAAAAATAGCTGGCCTGCTGTCCGGACGATCGTAATTATAAAGGTATTAAACATAAATTTGAAAAAAGGCAGAAGTCCAAAAACCTCTATATAGTTCCCCCATTGGAAATCCTTAGGAATTATAACAGGCGGAACATGAATAGATTCAGCATAGGTTTTTAATGATGTTAAGATCATCCATAAAAAAGGCATGACCATTGCCACGGATCCTATAATAAGGACGAAATGGATAAGGAATGTCTTACTTGTTACAAACTGTCTCGTTCTTTCCAATGGTTCTCCCTCCTTTAGTCATAATGAACCCATTTTTTTTGTAAGACCATTTGGATTGCAGTGATAATTAGGATAACTATTAATAGTAGAACAGCGATTGCTGCTGCATATCCCTTATCGTTTAAAACGAAAGCGTGCTGATAGAATAAATAAACAACCGATTGAGTGCTTTCCAAGGCTGTACTACTTTTTCCAATCATCATGAAAATTAAATCAAACACCTGAAAAGCACCAATTAGAGAAGTGATGCTTACAAAGAAAATAACAGGAGAGAGCAGTGGCAGTGTAATTTTAAAGAACACACTGATCGGCCCTGCTCCATCCATTTCCGCCGCTTCATAATAGGACTTTGGAATTCCTTGAAGTCCGGAAAGGAAAATGACCATATTATAACCAATTCCACTCCAGATTGCTACCACAATAATCGAATATAAGGCAATTTTCGGATCACTTACCCACTGTGGACCCTTGATCCCAAATAAAGACAAAAGATAGTTTAGCAGTCCGTAATCAGAATTATAAAGCCATTTCCAAACCATTGCGATGGCTGCAGGCATTGTAATTACGGGTAAGAAATATAATGTGCGATAAACGGATTTCCCTTTAATTTTCTGGTTTAGGAGTACCGCTATTATAATAGAGAAGAAAATCCCGATTGGCACAGTGATAATAATATAAATCCCAGTATTCTTAAATGATTTCAAAAGGTTAGTATCCTCAAGCATCCGCTTATAGTTATCTAACCCCGTCCACTCATATTGACCAAATGCTCCCCATTCGGTGAAACTAAAATATAAGGTCTGAAAGATAGGCCACAGGTAAAAAATGAACAAACCGAGCATGGTAGGGGCAATCATGAGATAAGCCCAAAAGAAGTCTGAACTTTTCCTTGTCTTCGTTAAGTTGGAAACCTTAAGTTTTGCTTTCGTATTCACTTCAACCTGTAGAGGATGTTCCTTCACTGTATTCACTCCTTTTAAGGAACGAAGAGAAGAATCATCTTCTCTTCTTCATTTTTTTTACTACTTGGATAGCGCCTCATTTGCCTTTTCTGTTAACTCTCTTACAGCGTCGTCCACACTTTCTTCTTCACTCCAAGCCTTTTTAAGAACGTCCGTTTCATACTGCCAAATTTCTCCTGTCCTTATAACACTAGGCAGTGGAACAGAATAATCGACACCATCAATAAAGGCCTGAAGATTTATATTTGGAACGGCTTGTATCCAAGCATCCTGTGTATCATTATAAGCTGGAATAACCGTCCCTGTTTTCGCAAATATATCTGCGGCTTCTTTAGATCCTAGGAACTGGACAAACTTCCATGAAGCGTCTTTATGCTTTGTGTTAGCCGCAATAACATTGGCTAGCCCATGAATGGCAACCGCGCGCTGTTTTCCTTTTGGTACTACAGCAACATTTATATCAGGATTATTCTTATACTCTTGTACCATCCAAGGACCATCAAACATCATCGCTACTTTTCCTGAAGAGAATAATTCAGAAGCGGCTGTTTCTGTCATTTGAGCCTGTGTTGGAGATAATCCCTCCTTAATGAAACTAATATTATAATTAAGCGCATCAATGGCCTCCGGCTGATCAAAACCTACAGACTTACCATCGTCAGAAATAATATAACCGCCATTTTGCCAGATAAAATCATAATAGCCACCTTGGTTGCCCATTAATGCAGCATAGCCCCAAATACCTTTGTCTTTATCTGTCAGTTTTTTAGCGACTTCCTTTAACTTACTCCAATCCCAAGTGTCATCTGGATATGGTACACCTGCTTCATCAAAGATTTTTTTGTTATACCATAAGCCCGTTGTATCAAAGTCTTTTGGAATACCGAATATTTCTCCTTTTACGGTATAAAGGTCAATTAAAGATTTCGGATAATTATCTAAGTCATAGTTTTCTTTTTTTGCAAGGTCAGTAAGTGGGAGGATTACCTTTCCTTCTGCATATTTCTCAACATGGGCACCATTCATCCACATAACATCTGGCAACGCCGCCCCAGTTGCAGCAGTTTCAAGTTTTTGAAAATACTGGCCATAAGGAGTCATCTCCGTTTTTACTTTAATGTCCGGATATTTTTCGTTAAATAATTTGATGACTTCATCAATGGCAGTGACTTGCTTCTTATCCCAAAATCCATAAGTAATTTCAACCTTTCCGTCCCCTGATGCAGTGTCATCATTACTACATCCAGCTAATCCTATTAATCCTAAAATTGTGGTTAAAAGCATTATTAGCCATTTTTTCATCATGTTACCTTCTTTCAAATAAAGTTTTGTAGATTTCTAACAAAATACTTCTTGAACACGAATGGTTTTGTGACAATTTTCACCATGATAACCCTTACATTTATTTATTCCATGAAAACTTTTACTACAGCATAAATTAGAAATACGTACGAGTGCGATTTGTATTGGGCTTACCACCTCCACAAAATAAAATAGGCTCGGAAAATAAAACCAGGATGTGAACAAATCTTCTTTGTTGAATATACACTCCAAAGAAAATGGTAGATGGTACCTTTCTCTTAATATACGGAAATTACTTACCTCTTGGTTTTTCTTTTAAACTATTATAATAATCGTCAATATTAATGGATTGACCCTGTTTTAGCCTTGACTCTTCAGCAGCAAATGCCATTAGGTGACTTCTTACTGAAGCAAGTACGGAAGAAACGCTATCTTGTTTATTTCCATATTGAATTTCTCTCAAGAAAGTCCTAATGATGCTGTTATCTCCACCACCATGTCCACCAATGGGATTGTCAAATCTTATTATCGTTTCATGCTTGGTGAGAAAATTAAAAATCGAAATACTATTTTCCTCCATATTCCCACGTATTTCTCCTTTTGTTCCCATTATTTGAACAATACGTGTTTGCTCCCTTGTGAACCCGCACATACTAAACGTCGCTGTTGCTCCACCCTCGAATTCCATATTTACAACTTGATGATCCACCACATTATTATCTGAGCGATATACGCATTTTCCAAATGGTGTTTCATTTAATGCTTTTATTATTCCTTCATTTGTATAGTCCTCTGTAAATTTCCTTGCCCATCCTTTTCCTTCCCCTAGATAATACCTTCCAGCATGAAATGGGCATTCATGTTCAACAGGACAGCCATCTAAACATCTTTTCGGTGCTCCAATTGGTGCATTTTCTTCCTTAAAATGCATAAGCGAACCATATGAACTAATGCGTTTACACTCCTTGTCTATCACGAAAGAAATAATATCCATATCATGACATGATTTTTGCAGAATCATCGGACTTGTTCGTTCTTTATTATTCCAATTGCCACGTACAAAGCTATGCGACATATGCATCACTTCTACATTTTCATTTAATTGAAGCGAAACTACCTCACCAATTTCTCCTGATGAAATGATCTTTTTAATTGTTGCCCAAAATTCTGTATACCTCAATACATGGCATATTGTAAGATGTCGATTATACTTTTGGGCTGCTTGTTCCATCGCTATGCATTCCATTGGATCTGGGGACATAGGCTTTTCCAACAAAACATGATAACCCAGTTCCAATGCTTTCATGGTCGGTTTAAAGTGATTGCGATCAAGTGTACAAATAATAGCTACATCAGCAATTTTTCTTCCTGAATTGAATGCATCTTCCCAAGCTTCATAACTATTTTCGTTGGAAATATTATGTTCTTGTTGAAATTTAGTTCTTCTTTCTTTATTCGGCTCAGCCACACCTGTGATCTTTAATTCATTAGGGTATTCTAAGGCATAAGGTGCATAAGCTCTTACCCCTCTGTCACCTGCCCCGATTATTATTGCTGTCATTTGTTTCATGGTTTACTCTCCTATCTTCCATTTTTCCGATAGTTTTCCTGATTTACTCCAAACGTTTTCCAACAAATTTCAAAAAAAGAACCGCTTAGGTTCGTTTTATATTAGATGATTCCCGAAGGACTAATTCAAATGGCAATATGATTTTTATCGGAAGTTTAATCTTCCCTTCTACCATTTCCATAATAGTTTTAGCTGCAATTCTTCCCATTTCATATTTAGGGATGTCTACCGTCGAAAGCTGTGGAGACGAATATTTCCCCATTTCAATATTATCAACCCCAAAGAAAGCGATATCCTCTGGAATTCTAAGTTTATTTTCTCTGACAGCTCTCATGGCAGGGATGGCCATCAAGTCACTAGCACAAACCATTGCTGTTGGCATATGCAATGGATCACTTTTAATTAAAGTTTTCATTTTCTCATAGCTGTTTTCCATTTTCCACTGTGTATTCATTACCCATTCAGATTGGATGGCTAGCCCGGCTTCTTCCATGGCATATTGAAAACCTTTAAAACGATGTTCAGCATACAAATTTTCAAAAGTTTCATTAGCACCTCCACCAATAAAACCTATGTCCCGGTGCCCTTGCTTAACTAAATACTGAACCACCATTTTAATAGATTCCTCGCGATCGTAGTCTACGATTGCTATATTTTTATCTGTATAAAAAAAGTCCAATCCTACTAGAGGTATATTTTGTTGAATATATTCAATAATGCTGTCATTAATCTTATCGATAAGAAGCAGTCCTTCAATCCCCGAATCATGTATAGTCTTAAGAAGTAGCGTCTCGTTCTCAAGTTCATCCCTGGTAATACTAATCAAGTTGTAATCATGATCTGTTAATACATCACGAATACCTGTATAAATATTTGCAAAGTAAGGGTTAATTTCCGCCTGTTTTGGATTGGCTACCCATCCAATTTTCATTGTTCTTATCTTATTCTTTCCTTGCTTGTTTGCAACTAAATTTCGAGCATTTTGATTTGGTATATACCCTAACTCCTTAACAGCCTCCCAAATTTTCGCTTTTGTTTCCTGGTTAACATTTCGTGTCTGATCATTTTGAATTACTCTAGAAACAGTAGAAATGGAAACACCTACACGTTCAGCAATATCCTTTAATCTTATCACTAATAAAACACCTCTTAATTATGTACTTAAGCGCTTTCTTATAAAGGATAACAAATATTTTTATCCTTTATAAGGAAAACATTTTGAATGTTTATAATGTTTTTAAGAGTAGTTTTATTTCGTTCACATTTCCGCTTAACACTTAATGGGTTGTTGGTACAAGTTGTATTAAAAAAAAGTTCCAATAAACTGTTTTGTCGACATAACCCTGTAGTTGACTGAAAATTATGACTAAATTAAATATATACCCCATCCGTTAACCTGTCAACCCAACAACCTAAATAAATAAAAAAACTGATTCCTTTATATTGAAATGTAATTATCTCTTACATTTCATGTTAGCGGGTTTTTGGAACTTAAAAAACTCATAGACATAATGCTATGAGTGATTCAACCTTCATGTTAGTTCGGTGTAAAAGCGGCAGCGATCTCCTCGTACAATGGATATACAAAACTCAACAGGCATTCCATTAATATCATAGGCTGTCCGTTCAAGCAACAGTGCCGGAAGGCCTTCTTCCGTTTGAAGGTACTCACTTTCTTCAGCACGAATGAGGACGGGTTCAAATGCCTCTTTTGCTCTGGTTACTACGATATTAAATTGTTGTGAAAATAAATCATATAATGAAATTTCGCCAACTTTTTCAAGTTGCTCCGTATCTGAAACCACGTTCTTCGGGATGAAAGAAGATTCCAGAATATACGGTTCATCGTCGGCACAACGAAGGCGTTTCATTTCAATGACATTCTCATCTTCTCCAAGCTGCAGCGCATCCCTGATTTTTGCCGTTGATTTAACTTCCTCTATTTTTAGAATGATATCTTTAGGGTTCATTCCTTTTTCTTTCAATACTTTGCTAAAGCTGTAAAAACCCATCAATGACTGTTGCAATTTTGGTTTTGCCACGAAGGTACCTTTTCCTTGAATTCGGTAAAGGATGCCTTCCTGTACTAGCTCCTCAATTGCTTTTTTAGCTGTGTTCCGGCTCACACCGAATTGGTCCATCAATTGATTTTCAGATGGGATTTTGTCACCATGTGTCCAATTCCCCTTTTCAATAGAACCCTTCAGCCTCTCCATCAATTGGTGATAAAGTGGAATTACACTTTCGTGCTGCAGTGGTTTCATTATAATAAGCCTACCTTCCATCCTTACTTACATTCTTTTAACAAATTATATCACTTATAGTGTCAACCCAACAAGTACAGTTAGGTTAGGAATTATTGCTATATGATAAAAAAGGAGCCAACAACTTGTTGACTCTTTGTTTTAAAAAGTAGAAGCTAAATCTTTTGATGTGCTATAGCCTTTTCTTTTATCTCTTGTGCTTTATCAGGCATTGCTGCATGTTCTTCAACGAATACACCTTCAAAGGAAGGTTTCAAACTCTCATCACATTAATTAATAGGAGTAACGCATTTGCTCGCTGCAGCCCTGTCTGTTTAGTTCCCCGAGTTCGCCTCATTGCTCCGCTGCTGTACTTGTACCTTGTCCCCTATTTCAATGGACAACAAATCCTCACCTACTAAAACAGTTCCTCCATATGTTTTTTTAGTTCTTTCGAGCAAATTAGCTTTTTCTTCTGTTAATCCACCCAATAATACTATATGTGAGTACACAGCAAGTTTTGGTTGTAATTGTCTAAAGACTTTACCTGCTTCCTCCGGTGTAGTGTGAAGATCAAGTATATTGGCGATTGATTCTGATTCATTATCAGGTTTTGCCGCTGCAACCTCATGAATAACTACGTCAGCACCTTTAGCAAATGTAATTAGATTTTCATTATAGCGGGTGTCACCTGAGATAACTACTGAATGCCCTTTGTAATTAACCCGATAACCAAAAGCAGGCTCAATTGATTTATGGTCTACCTTGAAGGCTATTACTTCAATCCCCTTTTTGTTATAGACAACGCCCTCCTTGATATCATTTGCCATAATACTTGCTCCTTCAATGTTTCCATTTCCTGAGTCATCCCTTGCATCCAAATCGGCTTTAAATGCTTTATGCATATGTAACATCATTTTCTCGGTTCCCTTAGGTCCCCAAATGTTAAATGCTTGCTCCCTTTTCCCTCCTGTTGGTAAAGAACCTGTAAGCCATACGTCCGGTATGCCGATAGTATGATCCGAATGCAAATGAGTTAGAAATAACTTATCTACACTGCCTGGTAACATATTCGCTTTATATAATTGTAAAGCAGTTCCACGTCCAGCATCAAAGAGGAGTTTTTCATTACCAACTTCAACAAGAGTTGCTGGACCGGAGCGGGATGTACTTAAAAGTGGAGAACCTGTTCCTAATAGGGTTACTTTAAAGTCGGTTTGCTTTACAGCAGTTTGGCCAAAAGAAGGAAGTAATAATGATAATGATAGAATTATTGATACCACCAACCAAAAACCAAAAGAAGTATACCTTATTCTTTTCTTCATAACAAAAACCTCCTGTCAGATTATTGACTTTACACAAGAAAAAACTACTTGTTTCGAATATAAAACTACGTTTCAAAAAAACATTAACGCGAGCTAAATATTACAATATTTTTAATATTCAGTCAACGATAACCAAAATAAAACATGTATGTTGTTTCAAGTTTCCATCCAAACAACAGGACTCAATTTGGGAAAGAAGCGGAAATTATCTTAGTGAATATTGGATTAATCGTTCATACTAAATAAAAAATAACTGTTCAAGAAGGAGTTTATATGCCAAAAGAAAAAAATAATCCAGCTCAGCTAAAAAGTCAGGTTAGTCGATTAAACGACGTGATGGAAGTGGATACAGATGTCAATGAAGATCCTAATCGGGAAAAATTATTGGATGAATCCGTTGATGCTTTTCTAAAATCGAAAGAAGGACAGGAATATTAGGGGCGGAATTGTGGTCGCTATTGTCTTGTTTTAAAGCGTTTTTTATATTTTCTCTACTTTAAATGGGCCCCTCATGAAGCTTTTGAGCGGCGCGTTTTATATCTTAATACATACAGTTTCCATGCAAGCATAACGCTGGATTATAATGATTTAATGCACAAAACTCCCCATTAGTCGAAAATAACGATACAATGTTAGTGGAATGATTGTATTCGAAAAAAGGAGGTCGTTTCCATGAATATTTTAATTTTGGGTGCAACTGGACGAGTTGGGGGTCAATTAGTTATTTATGGTCTGCAAGACAATCATCATGTTACTGTTTTAGTTCGCACTCCAGAGAAGATTGGAATAAACAATGCCAATTTAACCATCATTCAAGGTAATGTTTTAAATAAAGATGATATTGTACGTGCCATGCATGGAATTGATGTAGTTATTAGTGCACTGAATACTGATGGGACAACGACTTTATCAGCAAGTATGCCACTAATTATCGAAGCTATGGAAAACGAAGATATACAACGAATTATTACCATTGGAACGGCAGGTATCCTCCAAAGTAGAACAACCCCAAATTCTTTGCGTTATCAGACAAGTGAATCAAAGCAGAAGTCTACTCGTGCAGCGAAAGAACATCATGAAGTTTTCGATTTGCTTAAACAATCAACACTTCAATGGACAATTGTCTGTCCTACGTATTTGCCCGATGGAAAGAGAGTTGGTATATATCGTATAGAAGGCGACTTTTTGCCGGAGGATGGGGTTGAAATATCCGTTCCGGATACAGCAGAATTTGCATTTAGCCAAATAAAAAGTAGCGATTATTTAAAATCACGGGTAGGCATTGCCTACTAATAATTCTAATTCCCCTTTGAAAAAATTTGTTTAATCTAGGGCGAAGATTTCGCCCGTACCTTGTTCATGGACCTTCTATTCCATTATGCTATATTTCCTCGCCAAAAATAGCCACATTCTGCCGGTCAGGAGCAAATGCTTTCCCGTTCCATTTCAATACGGTCTGTACAAATCCCAGTGAGTCGGCATTGTACCTCCCTGCGATCCTCTGATACGCTTCGAGCTCATATATGCCATCCCTATTGAAATCAACCGGATATAAACCAGATAAAGGATTGACCCATCCTTCAATCGACGCCTTCAATATACCATCCTTGTTATAAATTTCAGATAAATATTCCTGATCCTTATAAGTCAGGTCAAGAATGTACCTTTCTTTTAGGTAAGTACTGTTCACCTTTACTTTATATTGGTTTTCATAATGAACATCGTATTGAAAGGATTCATTGAATGAATCTGAATTAAAAATGGTCATGAGTTGACCGTTAAGGTAGGAAAAAACATACGCATAGATGGAACCCCCGCTTCCTCCTGTATCAATGACCACTAAAATGTCATCCCCCTTATTACCTGTAAAATCACCAAGAAAAAGGGTCGGATTATATCCTGCGTTATTCTTCATCGGAACTTGTTGATATTGATTAGTCCTCCCATTTTGGATAACCAAAGTTATATTCCTCCAAAAGGGACTATCAGGGGTTTTGTTTGCGGTTAGAAAAACATTGTCCTTTATCCCGTCCCCATCAATATCTCCCTGTTTTGAGGTCACTATGACTGTTCTGTTGGAGTTCATTTGTCTTGAAAGAACGGTTTGGAGGTTCAATTGTATGTCCAGCAGTTCCTGTTTGGAAGGATAAGGATTCTGAAACGACAAGGCGTTATCTATCGTTTGCAGTGCTTCATTTGTTAATCCGGCCCTACTTTGGGTCTCAGCCAAACAGTACCAATAATAAGGATGATTCGTTTCTTGTATTTTTGTGTAATAGTAATGAATCGCATTTCTGATGTCATATGGTTCCAACTTCATCCCACCTGCCTCTTTATTATCCATATAGAATTATATGCGGGAATTTTGTGAATAGCCTTGAGTGCATATCTATGTCCTTTTCAAATATAGCGCCATAATTATCAATGATTTCGGGAATAATACCTTTTTATGAACATATTCGCTTGCATATATTTATGTAATTTGCTATTATAACTGACGAACGTTCGTTAAATTATGAGGTGATATTATTGAAAAGTAATGAAATTAAGGACGCCGCTCTAAAATATTTCACGATTCATGGTTATGAAGGAGCGTCGCTTTCTCAAATAGCTGATGAAGTCGGCATGAAAAAGCAATCCATTTACGCACATTTTAAAGGCAAGGATGATCTTTTTCTGCAAGTTTTACGTGATGCGAAAGAGACGGAGCTATCTTCGAAACTCCAATATTTCAGTAAAGTTGATTCAAAAAACCCTGAAAAAGATTTATTTGGATTCCTACAATTGGTCATCGATCTTTTCCAAGAAAATGAGCATATAAAGTTTTGGCTACGTATGTCCTTTTTTCCGCCAGCGCATCTTGAAAAAGAAATCGGGCAGGAAGTGATAGATATTGAGGAAAAAGTGCAGGCGATCCTGGAATGTAAATTCCATGATTGGATCAATGCCAAATTAATCGTCGAAGATGAAGCCATAACGCCGACCTATGCATTCTTGGGAGTCGTGGATTCCATTTTGCTTGAGCTTGTATACGGAAATGATGAGAAACGGCTGAAGGATAAATTAGCAGCCTCTTGGAAAGTGTTTTGGAGAGGTATTTCACAAGAATGATTCACAAAGAAAGTGGTGTTAAAACATGAATAAACCAATTAAAGATCAAAAGGCGGTATTAATTATTCTTCTAAGCAATATATTCATTGCTTTTCTGGGAATTGGACTCATCATCCCCGTTATGCCGTCATTTATGAATATCATGCATTTATCAGGAAGTACGATGGGCTATCTGGTTGCCGTATTTGCTGTTTCACAGCTTGTTATGTCTCCATTCGCAGGTCGTTGGGTTGACCGTTACGGCAGAAAGAAAATCATCATCATCGGCTTATTCCTTTTTGGTGTTTCGGAACTAATCTTCGGTGTAGGGACAAACGTGTCGGTGTTTTATTTATCAAGGATCCTAGGCGGAATCAGTGCCGCCTTTATCATGCCAGGTGTTACTGCATATGTTGCAGATATTACATCCGTTCAGGAAAGGCCAAAAGCAATGGGCTATATTTCAGCCGCCATTAGCTTGGGCTTTATAATAGGACCTGGAATCGGTGGCTTTGTTGCAGAATATGGCATACGCTTGCCCTTCTTCCTTGCGGCGGGCATTGCTTTTATAGCTTGCCTTTCATCAATATTCATTTTAAAAGAACCGATGACAAAGGAACAGCTTGCAAAAGTTTCTGCTAATACAAAGCAAACAAACTTTATGGGCGATTTAAAAAAATCACTAAATCCGCTTTACTTTATTGCGTTCATCATTGTATTTGTACTCGCTTTTGGCTTATCAGCATATGAAACGGTTTTTAGCCTATTTTCTGATCATAAATTCGGCTTCACGCCGAAGGATATTGCCATTATCATTACAATAAGCTCCATTTTCGGAGTTGTTGTGCAGGTATTTATGTTTGGAAAGCTGGTAGATATTCTCGGCGAAAAGAAGCTTATCCAATTATGTTTAATCGTTGGTGCCATTTTTGCGGTAGCATCCACTATGATTTCTAGCTTTTTGGCAGTACTAGTGGTAACTTGCTTCATATTCCTTGCATTTGACCTGCTTCGTCCGGCATTGACGACATTTTTATCAAAAGCTGCCGGGAAAGAACAAGGATTCGTTGCTGGAATGAACTCCACCTATACGAGCTTAGGGAATATCGCCGGACCATCTATAGGAGGATTGCTTTTTGACGTAAACATCCACTACCCTTATCTTTTCGCGGCTGTCATTATCGTCATTGGCCTTGGCATTACAGTCATTTGGAAAGAAAATCGATTGACAGAAAGCTTAGCGAAATAATTAAAGTCCCGGATTGTTATTTGTATCTTTCCTTTTCGAGCTGAAAAACTCCCAAACTTGAAAATGATATTCTACTAAAAAACCCCCTTGTCCATATTGGGCAAGGGGGTTTTTTAATCTTTTGAGGACGGGTTTATTAATACATTTTATTTTTGCTCATGATAACCGCTCCAAATTGATTTTGAATGTATATCGATCTGCCCGGTAGACGGATGTGACAAGCCCAAGTGGTTGATTGGAATCCAGGGTACTTCTTCGTTCAATCAGCAATACAGGGGCACCTTCGACTACCTCGAGCATTTCCGCCTCTTTTTTTTGAGCGATGGCGGCTTCAATTACCTGGTCATGCTGAATTTTTAAGCCAAACGTTTTTTCTACATAGTCATGAATGGAAGTTACGGCTATTTCTTCCGTTAGATCCAGGGCAAGATCTTTTGAGATAAATAGCCTTTCATATGCCATCGGCAATCGATCAGCAAGCCTAACACGTTTAAGCTCGAAAATAGGAGCACCTGCTTCAACCTCAAGCTTTGCAGCAAGATCATTATTTGCCTTGACCTCCGTAAAACTGATAACTCGTGTACTTGGTTCAAGTCCTCTTGAAATCATATCCTTCGAAAAGCTTGTTAAGCCTAGCATGGGTCGCTCCAATTTTTGTTGGGCAACGAATGTTCCTTTTCCGCGCTGCCTATATAAATAACCGCCATTCACTAGGTTAGAAATGGCCTGTCTCACCGTCATCCTGCTTATTCCATATTTTTCAGTGTATTCTTTTTCTGAAGGAATCACCTCTCCTGGCACCAATTCAAGATTTTGTATCGCTCCTTTAATCTCCTCTTCAAGTTGATGATAAATGGGACTGGGAGAATTCTTTTGGATCATTCAGCGTACATCTTCCTTTCATCGTGATGAAATTTCACAAGGCATCCTGATTGGAAACATACCGTTCATCAATCTTATCCATGCATATGAACACGATAAGATATAACTCGCCTTTCTAAGTATCCAAATTCCTTTTTGTGAATTTCAACACCGATTCCCTTGAACGTTCAATTTCATTTTTATTTTCATTATAGAATTTAGAAACATATGCATAGAAAATGATGCTGACCGTTAGAAATTGTGCAAAAAGCGAACTTGTTGCAGCACTTCGGAATTTAGCCTCCGGTGCACGTACATGATTTAGGGACATATCAACTTTTTTAGTTAGGCCATTGTTCCCCAATCGCGATAAGCCTATTGTTTTTATGCCATATGCTTTAGCAATATCAACGAGTTCCAGGACTTCTTCAGTTTCGCCACTATTGGAAATACAGAAAAAAACGGTATTCTTTGATGATGCAGCCAGTGCAGTTGCCGTAATATGCGGGTCTTGATTGGCACTTACAATCTTTCCTAACCGTAACCATTTCTGTGTAATATCTTCAGCAACCAGCCATGATGCCCCTAAACCATAGACATAAATTACATCTGCACTCCTCATGGTTTCAATGATATTGTCAAGAACGGCCTCATCCAAATAATGTGCAGTTTCTTGTATAGCTTGGACAGAGTTGGACACTATTTTATTTTTAATGGACGCTATTGTTTCGTTAGGCTCAATGTCATGGAACCCTTTTTTCTCAGGTTGGGAAATCAGGGATGATAGGGATACCTTCAGTTCTGAAAAGCTGTTAACTTTTATAGAATGACAGAACCTCGTTACGGCCGAACTGCTGGCATTGGCATGATCAGCTAATTCATGTATCGTCATTCTTATAATGTCGTTTGGATTT
Source organism: Peribacillus frigoritolerans (assembly GCF_040250305.1). NCBI lineage: Bacteria > Bacillati > Bacillota > Bacilli > Caryophanales > Bacillaceae > Peribacillus > Peribacillus frigoritolerans. The sequence continues at coordinate 3,360,278 of NZ_CP158190.1, forward strand.
TCTAAAATATATTGTGCAATTTTCCGTTCTGATTTAGGCAACTGGTTCAATAAGCTTTCAATTCTCAATATAATATTTTCGACGTGCATATGATTTACTCTCCTTGATCTATACTTACTATAAATGCTTCATTGCTATGTAATAACAACCCAAGGTAGCTGATACGTCTTCTAAAACAAATTTCACATTTGGGTTTTCAAGTTTAATATGATTGATGAAAGAGCTTTGCACCAATGGTATATTTGTCAAGATGCTACCTTTTATTGCAATTGTAACATTCTTACTTAACTTTAACTTCTTGATAACCTCAAGCGTTTGTTTTGAAAGGTGGTACCCAGCCTGATTTAGAATATTTTGCGAGAAACCATCGCCCTTAACCGCATGTTGAACAATCAGGGGAACAAATGAGGCAATCTCGGATTTCGTGGCAGAATAAATGAATTTCTTCAGTTCCATAACACTGTTGTAGCCAAGTTTTTGAAGTATTGACTGTGATAGCTGGCTATAGATATACCCCTCATCCTCTTCTTTCGTCATTTTTATAAAAGCCTGCATGGCGATCCAATAGCCACTTCCTTCATCCCCAAGGATGTGTCCCCAGCCACCTGCCGATTTCTCGATTCCTTTATGGATGCCGATACTTACAGATCCAGTTCCGGATATGGTCAAAATGCCATCATTTCCTTTAAGCAAAGCAGCATGAGCGATAATTGCATCATTTACAATGGTGAACGGGGCCTTAAATGCCCTGCTTAATGCACTTTTTATGCCCTGCGGATTTTCAACTCCTCCATACCCGGCTAAGCCTAAGCAAATGTAATGGCAGCTTCCATTGTTAATGGGCATTACGCATTCTTCAATTGCCTGAATAATGTTAGCGATGGCTTTTTTTTCATTAATAAGCAGGTTTCCAAACCCCGCTATGCCATCACTAATTTTATTTCCATCTAAATCATAAGCCACTGCTTCAGTTTTAGTGCCTCCGCCGTCAACTCCGATAATATAATTCATATTATTCTCCTATTCAGTAAAAAAGGAAGGAATATCACCTTCCTTCCCTGATCAATTAATATTGAATTGGAATTTCCCCCATGGTTCCAAATAATCGAGAAGAAAAATTTCCTCTTCTGTTATTCGGCCAACTACATTCGTTTTCCCCGAATTCTTCATTTCCTTTAATGCAATCTGCAATTCCCCTTTATATTGTCCATAGAGCTCATTTTCAATTAAAATATCACCGCGCCGAATATCAGGCGTATATGTTGGTTTAAATTCTTCGCTCTTATATTTCACGCGTGATTGAGTCGAGCGAATTAAATAATCGGAAACATCTCCACGGTAAAAATGGAATTCTTCCAATACTATTTTTTTCTCTAATGCTGTAATGGTTTCGTGAAGGTTAACATTAAATGTTAACAGACCGCTGTTTAACAGGCTAAGCTGCTTCAATTCATCTTCAGATGCGTAAGCATTTGCAATTATTACATCATCAATCAACCCTGTAGCATACAAATGTTTCGCTTGTGTTGTAATGGGCAATTCCCGGTGCATTTCTAAAGTACATAATCCTTCCGTTACAGGCCAAGGACCGTAAGTTGCTGCATGTGAGCTGATGAAAGCTGCCGTGCGGATATTATGCTTTTTGAATGACTCACAGCATTTTATAAAATGAGGATAGCTCAATCCTGCATAGCGATGCGGATAGAAGTTATGCGATCCAACTAAATTCTCTTTATTTGGTTTGTAATCCATAATATTATCTAAATATTTTGTTGCATTGCTCATGTTTATTTCAATTTTTAGATCATATGAATTATGTGTCATAATCGACTCTTCGTTACCTGTAAAACCCATGTCCAGCCTGATTCCATATGCACCTAATTCTGCAAAAAACGATAAGTCATTATAAGAAATGCCTAGCGAACCGAATACTCGGGGAGCAATATCGACCATCACTTCCATATTCAATTGATTGGCATAAACTATCGTTTCTTTAAATTCTTTTAATATCTTCTCTTTGTCACCTTCGACAGAAAGCAAGCAAGTAAAGATCTTTTTGAATCCATATTTGTGTGCAAGTGCAATGTATTCCATGTCTTTTTCAACGGTTGAATGCTCTGGATAGATAGATATACCAAGTTTACCCATTATTTAATCACCTCTTTACTGTTGTGGGGCTAGCTTTTTTACAATGCGGATCATATGTTCAATTAGTTTTTGTTCGCTCATTGCCGTCATCAAGTGATCCTGAGCATGAATCATCAATAAAGTTTTCTCACTTGGAACTCCATTCAATTCTGCTTGAATTAGCTTGGTTTGTGTCTTATGTGCCAAGTTCAATTCTTCTTGGCCCTGTTTAATTAGTTCCTCTGCACTCTCAAAATTAAATTCTTCCGCTTCTTTCAGTGCTTCGAATGCTAATCCCCTTGCATTTCCGCTATGTGATATTATTTCAAAAATCTCCATTTCATTATTGTTCATTTCAGTTGACATATCATTACACTCCTATTTTAAGTTAGATTATGAAGGTTCATTGGTTTACTGTAATCCAAATTAATACACCATTCACTTGATGTTCTGTACGGCACTTTCACTGAAGAATCGCGGTAAGTATTCTTTATGCGCTTTTAAAAGTTTTTGTAAAACAATTTCCGCCAGGTCATCACTTGGAATAAGCGGGTTAATCGTTAAAGCCAATAATGCTTTATCATAAGAACCTGTAACGGCTGCCTCTGCACCAATTCTTTCAAATGATTTAATTTGTTGGATTAAGCCATGCACTTGTATGGGTAATTTACCCATCGCCAAAGGAATTGGTCCATTCTTCGTGACGATACAGCTTACTTCTACTGCTGAATCATAATCAATATCAGTAAGCGATCCTTTGTTTTGTACATTTAGCACTTGAATGTCTTTTTTATCATTATAAATAGAAGAAATGACGTTACACGCTGCATCGCTATAGTAAGCTCCACCGCGCTGTTCTAATTGTGGAGGCTTGATGTCAAGGGTTTCATCCTTGTATAGGTCAAACAAACCTTCTTCTAATCTTTTCACAATTTCAGCTCGAGTTTCCCCTGATTTGAATGCTTCCAATTCTTCTTCTAAAATCGTTTTCGTTTTGTAATAATAACGATGGTACGGGCAAGGCACCACTCCTAAGGATTTCAAAAATCTTCTGTTCCAGGCCAATGGGGCAATATTCTTCATCGTCAGCTGAATCTCAGGATTGCCAAGCATTTCAAGCACTTTATCTGTTACTTCTTGATCATCAACGAACACTTGCATCCCGAATACCATGTGGTTTAACCCGGCGAAATCTATGTGCACTCTCTTCATATCCACACCAAGCATGCTAGAAATAGACATATGCATATTAAATGGAACATTGCATACCCCAATGACTTTTTTATGCTTACTGTAGCGGAGAAGGGCTTCCGTTACCATCCCCGCTGGGTTTGTGAAGTTAATTAACCAAGCATCAGGGCAGAGCTCCTGCATTTCTTCTGCAATTTCCAGAATAATGGGTATAGTTCGTAATGCTTTGGACAATCCTCCTGCACCGTTTGTTTCTTGACCAATAAATCCTAATTCCAACGGGATGCGCTCGTCCTTGATTCGTGCATCAAGTAATCCCACTCTCATTTGCGTCGTGACAAAATCAGCATTTTGCAAGGCTTGCCGGCGGTCTAACGTTAGATGTATTTCCATTGGAAGTCCTGCTTTTTCAACCATCCGTTTTGCTAAGGTTCCTACAATTTCCAGTTTTTCTTTTCCTGCCTCAATATCCACTAACCACAGTTCCCTAATTGGCAACTCATCATATCGTTTAATAAAACCTTCTATTAATTCTGGTGTATAACTAGAGCCTCCACCAATTGTGGCAATCTTCAACCCTTTTTTCATTTCCATTCCCCAAACACCTCATTGTTAGCTAATCTGAATTTTTATTTATATATTATTGCATAGCAAACCAGTGCGCTCACCGCTAATAAAGACAAGAATAATAGTGATGCATGTTTCTTGTTTTTAAACTTACCTTCAACAAAACAAACAACCATCGTCAATCCTGCGCTTATGGCAAAGGTATTTCCCAAGTACAGTGATAATTGTTTATTAATCTCAAAGGCATCCATTAATCCGTTAAAGATAAAATTAAAAACAAGAATGAAGCTAAAAAATAGAAAGGCACTTTTGTAACTAAAAAAGTGAATTCTGGATGTTGAATTCATATCCTTTCCCCCTCTCAATTTATAAAAGGAGTTTGGAGCATTTAGTCCCAAACTCCCTTTTAGGTATTCCTTATAAAGCGATATTTTTATTATCCGTTGTTTCTACCACGTTTTCCTGCGCTAAAAGCTTTTTATCGTACATCTTAAAGAATGGCAGATAAATAAGGACCGAAATTGTTAAATTCACCATCACGAGAACAACGGCTCTCCAATCACCGCCTGTTGAAAGGTAGGCACCTATTGGAGCGGGCAATGTCCAGGGAACCATTACATATGTCGGGTTCACAAGTCCAATGGACGTTGCTATATATGCAAGTGTTGCACCAATTAGCGGTGTAATGATAAATGGAATAATAAGTACCGGGTTTAGTACAATTGGCATCCCGAAGATAACAGGTTCATTGATGTTAAAAATGCTTGGCACAATTGTTGCTTTCCCCATTGCTTTACTATAGGTAGATTTTGCCGTTAAGAGCATGGCTATTACTAAACCCAATGTTGCACCAGACCCACCAATCCAAATAAACCATTGGAAGAATGTTTCAGGAGCTATGTGGGGAATTGCCTTTCCAGCTGCAACCGCTGCCGAGTTATTCCCCAAATATACTTCCCATACCGGACGAGCTACGGCACCTACTACTGATACGCCATGAATACCAAATGACCAAAAGAATGTAATCAAAAATACTGGAATTAATACACCTGGCAAAGTATCGCCTGCACTGATGAGTGGTGCAACCGCTTTATCAACAAGTGAATGTAAATCAACAGCAAAAACGACTGTAATTAAAGTCATAACAAGCAGTACAATTGAAACTGGTATTAATGCTTCAAATGAACGGGCTACTGAGGTTGGAACAGAATCCGGCATTTTAATTGTGATATTTTTTGTCTTACAAAGCCGTAAAATTTCGACAGCAAAAATGGATACAAGCATTCCTACAAAAAGACCATGGCCTCCGAGATTTGTCATTGGCAAAACAAACCCCACATCATCCATCATCTTTACACCAATTGTGAACAAGAAGGCTGCTAATGATAGTAAACCTCCAGATAGCGGGTCAAGTTTATAGCTTTGAGATAAACTGTAGCCTATACCAAAAGTAATATATAGCGTCATGATAAACATCGTTAATCGATATGGTATTAAAATTTCAGCGATATGTTTTGCAGACCATTCACCTAATGCAGTATCTGCTGCAACGGGCGGAAATGCAATGATCAAGAATAAACTTCCAAAGATGATGAAAGGTAACGCAGAAACCACACCATCCCGAATCGCGCGTAAATGTTTTTGCTCAGACAATTTAGCCATAGGTGTTGAAAGATTATTTTCTAAAAAAGCTACAAACTTGTCCATTCGTGTTTTCCCCTTTTACGTTTAGTGAAAAGAAATAGTAATTAGTTTATTATTTTGCTAGTTCCGTTACCAGTTTTAATAGTTTAGGTCCGCCAAGAGGGCTGTAAGCTTGGGCTGGAATGGCTTCACATGGGACGCCCGCTTCATCTGCCGATGCCTTAAAGCCATCGAAACGATGTTTGACTTGCGGAGCTACCATTGCAACATCCCAGCCATTTCGTACTTCTGCATCAAATTCTTGAGTGCCGACTGCCAATACTTCTATGGTTACACCCTGTTTTTCCCCTTCCTTTTTTAAAGCGCTTACAACGATTGCACTAGACATTCCACCTGAGCATACGAATAATACTTTCATTCTTTGTTCCTCCAATTTTTTTATTTTTTTTATTAAAAGCGTTAAATCGTTTTTCTTATGAATCCTTGTGCTTTCACTAAACGATTTGAGGCTTCTTCATATGATACATTCGTTAAAATCATGACAATTGCAATTTTAGGCTGGGCATGTGCCTTTTCTAAGTATTCATCTGCAATTTCATAGCTACAGTCAGTAGCATCCATGATAATACGTTTTGCACGTTCAACCAGCTTTTCATTAGTTAACTGTAAATCTACCATTAAATTACCATAAACTTTTCCAACTCCAACCATTGAGGCGGTGGAAAGCATGTTGCATACTAACTTTTGCGATGTTCCAGCTTTTAAACGTGTAGAACCAGTCAGGACTTCAGGCCCGTTTACAACTTCAATCGCAACTTTTGCAATCTTACCTATCTCAGAACCTTTGTTACAGCTTATCGACACAGTTCCTGCACCAACATGATTGGCATATTCCAATCCAGCAATAACATATGGAGTGCGTCCACTAGCTGCAATGCCCACTACGACGTCCCTGTTTGTTAATTCGATTTTCTTCAAATCCTCAGGACCTAATTCAAAACTGTCTTCAGCACCTTCAACCGCCTTAATGAAAGCCTTTTCCCCACCAGCTATAAGACCCACTACTTCACTCGGATCGGTATTGAATGTTGGGGGACATTCTACTGCATCCAATAAACCTATGCGCCCGCTTGTTCCTGCACCCATGTAAATTAATCTGCCGTTTTTATTCATGGCTTCAACGATCATCTCCACGGCTTTAGAAATTTGCGGAAGTTCTTTTTTTACACAATGGGCAACTTTAATGTCTTCTTCGTTCATCACCTCTAAAAATTCCAGTGTTCCCATTTCATCTAAACTCATGGTCTTTTCATTACGACGCTCTGTCGTTAAATGCTCAAGCATACATATCATCCTTTTTTATTTCAGTGGTGAAAGTGGTGAAACTTTATTTGCTATAGAGAATATATCACTATTAAAAATTAATTTCAATATTGTATATACATTTTTAAAATTTAATTTTAAAATAAAAGTAAGATACCTAAATTGATTGATTGATTGATTGAATGTTAGCTTTCTACTAAAAATAGAAAATGTAAACCGAGTAGCCATTTAGTGAACCAAACCTACGATTCTTTTTATTGTTAGATCTTATCTAACTATTCATAGATGACAAATTCATATATTCATTATTTGTTAACGCTTACAAATAATTAAATATAAATATTAGTAATGAAATGAGGTTGTACTATTGATGAATGAAAGAATTACTAAGAAAAAATTGGGTTCATTGGCTCTAGCCGCTTTGGTGGGGGGATCACTTCTCCTTCCAGCTGATTTGAAAGCAAATGCAGAATCTGGGACAATTCCTCAAACAACGACTTATGTAAAACAGGAACTTCGCGCAACTTGGATTGCAAGTGTGTTAAATATTGACTGGCCGTCCAAACCTGGTTTATCCATATCAGCACAGAAAGAAGAATTCATAAAATATTTGGATGAACAAAAAGCGATGGGAATGAATGCTGTCGTTATGCAAATTAAACCCACTGCGGATGCTTTTTATCCTTCTGAATACGGTCTTTGGTCAAAATATTTAACAGGAGTCCAAGGAAAAGATCCCGGGTATGACCCTCTTGCATTCATGGTAGAAGCAGCACATGAACGTAATATGGAATTTCATGCGTGGTTTAATCCTTACCGCATTACTATGCCTTTAGGTAAAACCGCTGAAATATCGGATATTGATAATCTTCCAGAATCTCACCCTGCCAGAAAGCACCCGGATTGGGTCATACCATATGGACAACAATTGTACTTTGATCCAGGCATTCCTGGCGTACAACGGTTTGTGATTGATGGAATAATGGAAGTTGTTAAGAATTATGATATCGATGCAGTCCATATGGACGATTATTTCTATCCTTACAAGATTGCAGGAGTACCTTTCCCAGATGAAATTTCCTATCAAAAATATGGAGCAGATAGATTTACAAATGTTGAAGATTGGCGCAGGGATAATGTAAATAACCTTGTTAAGAATATAAATGAAGAAATCAAGGCAGAAAAATCATATGTGAAGTTTGGTATAAGTCCATTTGGAGTTTGGCGCAACAAAGCAGTTGATCCCACAGGATCTGACACTGCCGCAGGACAAACGAATTATGATGATTTATATGCAGATACCCGAACGTGGATCAATAATGGATATATTGATTATATTGCCCCTCAATTATATTGGAATATAGGATTGCCAGTAGCTGACTATGCCAAACTTCTAGATTGGTGGACAAAAGAAGTCGAAGGTAAAAATGTTCAACTCTATATTGGACAAGGAGACTATAAAATTAATACAGAGTCCAACGGTGTGCAAAACTGGTTCAATCCTGAAGAAATGCCAAACCAGTTAAAACTGAATCGAACATATAAGGAATTTGATGGAAGCATGCATTTCAGTGCCAAAGATTTACGGAAAAACCCCCTTGGGATAGCAGATCGGTTAAGCGAGGATATTTATAAGCATCCCGCATTGGTCCCAGCCATGCCTTGGATTGATGATCAAGCACCAAAGGCCCCAAAGGTGATCAAGGCCACACAATCAGGAGATGGGATACAATTTGAAATTCACGATCAAAAGAAATCAGATGCATCTTATTATGCCATTTATCGTTTTGATGGGAAGAAAAAAGGAAACATTGAAGATTCAACGAACTTACTTGCCACAGTGCATAAAGAAAATACAAGTCAATTGTTTAATGATGGCAGTGTAGAAAAAGGCAAGACTTACACATATGTTGTGACAGCATTGGACCGTACCCACAATGAAAGTAAACAAACTAGGCAGATTTATATAAAAGTAAAATGATCTTCAAGAAATAGCTTTATAGCTTAAGTGTTATATCTCAGTGAACAATGGCAGCATACACTGCTGCATATGATGCTAAGTCAGGATTATAAAAGAATTGAAGTAGGTGGAATGACGATGTACATAGTTGGATTAATGTCCGGAACATCACTGGATGGAATTGATGCTGCACTTGTTCGGGTGAATAATAGTGGACTCGAGACTGAAATGGAAATGATTGAGTTCATGACATGCCCTTTTCCAAAAGATATTGAAAAAGAAATTATGCAGTCTTTATCTGCAGAAACATCCAATGTGCAGTTAATATGCAGTTTGAATTTTAAATTAGGAAAATTATTTGCCAATGCAGTAAAGGAAGTTTGTCATAAAGCTGGATTTCCCATAAATAAACTGGATCTTATTGGATCCCATGGACAAACCATTTACCACCAGCCTTTAAAAGAACAAAATTATATACCCTCCACTTTGCAAATTGGGGAAGCTGCAGTAATTGCTCACGATACAAACACACTTGTAATCTCTGATTTTCGTACGATGGACATGGCTGCTGGTGGACAAGGAGCTCCTCTTGTTCCTTTTACCGAATACATTCTTTATAGAAGTGAAACGAAGGGAAGATTACTTCAAAACATAGGGGGCATTGGAAATGTAACCGTCTTACCCAAGCAGGCATCTCTGAATGACATGTATGCCTTTGATACAGGGCCTGGGAATATGATCATTGATGAAGTATGCCGCCAATTGTTCAATATTAGCTATGACGAAGGTGGTAACATAGCTAAACAAGGACAAATTAATGACGAACTTTTATCTTATTGTATCAGCCATCCTTATATTATGAGCCCTCCGCCAAAATCAACTGGCAGGGAATTATTTGGCAAGCAATATGTAGTAAAACTATTAAAGATGTTTGAATCACTTCCCAGTCATGATATTTTAGCTACAGTAACGATGTTTACAGCAAAGTCGATTGTGGAGAACTATCGAAAATTCATCTTTCCAAAAACCAATATTGAAGAAGTGATAATTGGCGGCGGAGGCAGCTATAACAAAACGTTATTAAATATGATGCAATCACTGCTTGGAAATTCTATTCAAGTTTTGACTCAAGAAGAGTTGGGGTACTCTTCTGAAGCGAAGGAAGCAGTGGCCTTTGCATTACTTGCAAATGAGACTTTCCATGGTAATACGAGTAACGTCCCCAAGGCTACCGGTGCTGACTTCGATGTCATCCTAGGAAGCATGACCTTCCCTTCTTCATATCTGAAGGAGCATAAAAATACTTTTTAACCATTTAAAAAAGTGGAAGGCACATCGATATTTGATGTGCCTTCCACTCTTTTTTGAACCTGAAGAATCATCGCGGACTCTTCTGTTTTATTTTACTGGCCAAGCTGCATGGATACATACTTCACTTCTAAATATTCATCCATGCCATAGTGTCCCCCTTCCCTGCCTAAACCACTTTCCTTCATGCCTCCAAATGGTGCTTGGGCAGTGGATGGGGCACTGTCATTAATACCGACAATCCCATATTCAAGAGCATCCGAATAGGCAACTGCCTTATTTAGTGACTCGGTATACACATAAGCTGCCAAGCCAAAATTCGTGTTATTGGCTCGATCTATCGCTTCTTGATCGGTTTTGAATGTACTGACTGGCGCAATTGGCCCAAACGTTTCTTCCTGCATGCACAGCATATCATCCGTTACATTGGAAAGTATGGCTGGTGCGATAAAATGGCCTTGTTTTCCATCGACTTTTGAGGTGTTATGGATGATGGCCCCTTTACTTGCAGCATCCTCCAATTGAAGCTGAACCTTTTTAACTGCGGCTCCATCTATCAATGGACCAAGATCATTTCCTTCCATTCCATTTCCAACCTTCAAAGTTAAAACGGCTTCTTCAAATGCTTGTAAAAATGGCTGTTCGATTGTCTCATGGACGAATATTCGATTCGCACAAATACATGTTTGTCCAGCATTCCTGAATTTCGATTGAATTAAACCATTTACAGCTTCTTCGATATTCGCATCCTCAGCAATGATGAACGGAGCCAATCCACCGAGTTCAAGCGAGACTTTTTTTACTGTTTCTGCGGCTTTTTTCATTAGATGTTTCCCTACAGGAGTGGAGCCGGTAAATGTGATCTTTTTAACACGTGAATCATTCATCCACACGTCGGATACATCTCCCGGTTTCTGTGTAGTTACAATATTTATCACACCTGCCGGAATGCCTGCTTCATGGGCACTTTCAACCAATAGCAAAGCGGTCAAAGGCGTTTGTTCCGCGGGTTTGATGACCACGGTACATCCTGCGGCAAGGGCTGGCGCCACTTTCCTCGTGATCATGGCAGCAGGAAAATTCCACGGGGTAATGGCAGCAACGACACCGACTGCCTGCTTTTGCACTAAAATACGCTTTGATGCAACGGAGGCTGGTATGATTTCCCCGTAGTTGCGCTTTGCTTCTTCAGCGTACCATTTCACGAAACTTGAAGCATATTTCATTTCACCTTTTGCCTCTGCCAATGGCTTTCCTTGTTCCAGTGTCATGATCGTTGCGATTTCATCCAGCCTGTCCTCAATGATCGTGTACCACTTCTCAAGTAATTCCGCCCTCTGGTATGCACTTGTTTTCGACCAAGTCAGAAAAGCAGCTTGAGCTGCATCCACTGCAGCCTTTGCCTCTTTTTCGTTAGCGTCCGGAACATAGCCCACAGGCTCCAATGTTGCTGGATTTTCCACTACAAAATGACTTTCTGTATGAATAGGTGCGCCGTTTATATAAATTGGCCATTTTTCCACTACTTTTTTCATCCTGCTTTAATCTCCTCTTCTTCTTCATGATCTGTAAATGTCTTATCATTCTCTCCTTTGAAAAAGTCCTTGCCATATAAAAGGGCACATAATAAAATTCCTGCTGCAAACGCCATTCCAGCACCTTTTATAACAAGGATGGCAGCCACGACCCCTGCAATTCCCAGGTCGCGTTGGCTCTTCGCCTGCATCACGCCTACGCGTACGCTGACATATCCTTGAACCAAAAGCGTCAAGGCCAAGGCGACACCGAGAATTGGTTCCACCAGGCTGACTACCGGCAATAAGAATAATCCTGTATTCGTACCCCAACGGAACGAGCCGGCACCGCCGAAGAAAGAATCCATGGCTTTCTTGCCATTCTTGAACCGTTCCACAACCACGACCTGCATGGCTGCCCACAACGGACCGCACATTGTTATATCGGGTCCGATAAAACTCATGATCACATTTCGGCCACCAAAAATTAAATGAGCTCTGTTTGGATTATAGTCCACTTTTTCATCTTCCCTGACCTCATCGGATTCAGAAAGCAGCGCTTTCGTTTTGAGCACATCCCCGAATACGACTAAATAAGTAGCAAAAACAGCTGGGATCGCACTTAAAAAGAAGGTCAAGGCAGGAAAACCTAAACCGAAAACAGTATAGTCTGACCAAAGCGTAGCAAAATCCGGACTGCTGAATCCCCATTGGATATCAGGCCATTTTGCTTCTCCAAAAATTGGGGCTACAAAGACCGCAAGCAAGATTGCTGGCAATATCCCTAAATTGCCTATGAATATCCAAACTTTATTTCGCATTTTCAATTTTCCGAAACTTTTCGAAAAAAGCAGATAAAAGGCAAAGCCGATACAAATGCTTATTGTATAAGGAAATAAATCAAACTTTCCACCCACTTCAAAAATGGAAACGACAGCACCAATACCCGCCCCTAAAATAATGCCTGATTTGATTGCGTTCGGCACTAATCGCACGACCTTACTGGCAAGTCCGGTCATTCCAAGCAATATCGATAAAATACCTAATGTTAGTTGAAATGCAACGAGTGCATAGACCCGATCAGGTCCTTCGGGAAATTGCCCTACGAACAATACAAGCAATGGAACCGCAGGTGTAATCCAACCTGGTATAACCGGGTCCCCGAGTAAATGATGTGCCAAGTATAATAATCCATTCAAGATAACGACGGCTAGAGCCACATCAAAAGGCATACCGAGATGGTCTGCAAGCAGTGTAATCGCTCCAAGATCAACTGCACACATCAATAAGCCTTGAACATAGTCAGGCCACTCAAAATGATAATGGACAAATGGCAGTCTAATTTTAAAAGGTCCCGCAGGTATATACGATGTCTCTTCTCCATAGCGACGGTTTTTCCATTTCATATTGTTTCCTCCACTTAAAAGCCATAGGCTGAACGGTAAATTTTTTCGATATCCCGGACGCTTAATGCACGGGGATTATTGCGAAGTAAACGGACTTGTTTGATGGCCTCGGCAGCCATTTCACTTATAGCCGATTCAGGAATGTCAAATTCACTTAGTGACTGTGGTATATCAACATAACGGCATATTCTGGTCATCGCTTCTATAGCCTTTTCCGCTGCCGCATCATCATTTAAATGATTGACTTTCTCTCCAAGTGCTTCAGCAATCTCGCGGAACCTTTCCAAACATGCAATTTTATTCCACTTCATTACAAATGGCAGTAATAATGAATTGCTGACTCCATGTGATAAATGGAAGCGGCCTCCAAGAGGATAAGCTAAGGCATGAACAGCTCCAACACCAGCATTGCCAAAGGCTAACCCTGCCATTAGGCTTCCAGTGATCATCGCTTCCCGTGCTTCCAGATTATCTGGCGCAGCATAAGCCTTTGGTAAATTTTTTGCGATTAACTTCATGGCCCCAATTGCCAAAGCATCCGTAACTGGCGAAGCAAATTTGGAAATATAAGCCTCGACCGCATGAACAAGTGCATCCACTCCACTCGCAGCAGTCACACTTGGCGGGCAAGTCAGCGTCATGACGGGCGATACTATCGCTACATCCGGTAAAAGATACGGACTTACAATTCCCTTCTTAACCTGTTCTTTTTTGTCCGATAAAATCGAAATATTCGTCACTTCTGACCCGGTCCCTGCCGTCGTCGGTATGGCTATTAAAGGTAGACCAGGAACTTCAATCAAGTTCGTACCGAAATAGGTCTCGATGCTGCCCGAATTCGTAGCCATGACGGAAGAGGCTTTCGCAATATCCATCGCACTTCCTCCGCCTACCGCAATCAGTCCATCATGTTTTCCATCATTGATTGACCGTACACATTGCTCAACGATTTCAATTTCCGGCTCTGGATTCACATCCGAAAAAATACCGTATGCTGATGAAAGTAAATCCTCAACCATTTGCACAACCCCAGCACCCACTAAAACTTTATCTGTAACTATCAACGGATTCTTCATCCCTAATCGCGTAACCTCATCAGTCAGCTGCTGTAAAGAATCTGCTCCTGTCACCAATTTGTTAGCCATAGAAAAAATAGAAATATTCATGGTTATCTCCCCTTTCATGTATTTACTAATGCAGGAATCATGCCAAAGTGTGAAAACGCTTAATTCATAAGGGGGATAACCTTTTTTTCATGGGTAACAGTATAAATAATGAGTAGAAATCAAATCAAAAAAACTAATTCGATTCGTTTTCTAATCGCATGTGAAATTTTTTCATTTTTTGCACCAGAGCGCTTTGACTGATATCCAAAGAGATGGCAGCGGCCCTTGTAGTCCCATATTTTTTCATCGCATTCAGGATCAGGGAACGCTCCAGCTCGGAAACGGCTTCCTTCAAAGAATGTGTTGTCGTTTTTTTGGATAAGACCGGCTGGATGAAAGATGGTAAATTAGGCAAATCGATCGTATCATCATAAGTCGTGACGACCAGTCGCTCCGCAAGACTCGCAAGCTCACGTATATTGCCAGGCCACGAATAGTTCGTCAGCCATTCAAAGCATTCCGGTGTCATCTTTTTCTTTTCATTATATTTTTCATTGAATTTTTTCAAATACATTTCTAAAAGCGGGATCGTTTCTTCCTTTCGCTGGCGTAAAGGCGGGACTTCAAAGGAAACGATATTAAGCCGGTAATAAAGATCTTCGCGGAAAGATCCTTCTTGCACGAGGGAAGCCAGATCGCGATGGGTGGCTGTAATTAACCTGACATCCACTTCTTTCATTTCGGTAGAACCTACTCTCATAAACTTGTTTTCTTCTACCACCTTCAAAAGTTTTACCTGTAACTCTAAAGGTAAATCCCCAATTTCGTCCAAAAATAACGTGCCACCATTCACTTTCTCAAAAATCCCCATTTTCCCATTCTTAAGGGATCCGGTAAATGCCCCTGGTTCATATCCAAAAAGTTCAGATTCCACCAAGTTCGCCGGGATGGCTCCACAATTTAATTCCAGGAAAATTTTTTCCTTCCTGGAGCTTTTGGCATGTATGTACTTGGCAATTAAACTCTTCCCTACTCCCGTTTCCCCCTGTAACAAGATCTTCGCATCCGTTTTAGCTACTTTATCAGCCAGTTTGAATAAAGGAGTTGTAGAGGGACCAATGATTATTTCCTGTAAATTCACCTGTTCCGAGCCAGGCAATAATTGAGAAATAGGTTGGAAAGATAACTTTTGGCTGTCAATCGTATACTTCATCCGGATTAATTCAGTAATATCCCTAACACTATTAATGACAAATATGACTTCATTCTGTGGCGATAGAATAGGTGTGGCCGATACGATAATCTTTCTTCCATTTCGAATTCTCTGTGTCAGGGTAACTTGATTCTTCGTTCGAATGGAATCCAATGAAGCTGAAACGGATATCATGCCTTGCTCAATTAAATAACTCATCGGTTTTCCGATGATTTCCTCTTCTCTTATTCCAGTAATACGCTGATAAGCTTGATTGATAAATAATGTCGTTCCATCACCATCCGTGATATACACGCCATCATACAGGGCATTAAATACTACCCTGCATAAATCACCCTCAAAGAATGCTTGAAATTGTTCATATGGTATTGAGTAATTCCGTAAATTTTGCAGCGGTGCATTCACAGTAATGAAATGAGAAATTGGCTTCGTCAAATCACTCTGCTGCACTGCCGCAGATAACGCCTCTATAGTCAAAAATCCGATGAAATCCTCTGAATCATCCAAAACTTCCACTTCAGTGCTTCCTATCGGGAAACATGATATCGCTTCCTCCACTGTCATATCCGAATAAAACTTAGTCATCAATCTTCACTCCTAACGTGTTCCCTGACTGGTCTTAACATTGATAGAAAACTTCTTCCTTGATTGAAGTACTCTTTGATAGTCAAGTCTACTTCCTCTCCTTTTCATATTAAAGAAAGACAATGAACATCATTCTTATTAACTTATTTTGTGAGCATTATGTAATGTTTTTTCCTTTTTAATGATACTATGTACGACAATCAACGACACCAAGAATAAATGCTGCACCGGTAAAAACGATTCAATCTCAATATCCTATTTCTGATTAAAACGATAAATAGCATTGGTATGTTACTTTTATCATATCAATGGTGTTTTTTATGCTCAAATCCATTTTCACTCATCACAGGAAAACTTGTCCTTTTGTTGCATAATAAAAATGCCTGCGAAATGGCTCATTCCTTAAGATTGTTTAATTCTCAGTTACTTTAAGCTTAAGAACAATTTGTTAAGTGCTTTAAAAAGTTTCTCGTCAGTTTGAAAAAACCTAATCCGTATTTGGATTAGGTTTCAGACTGTAGACAAATTGAACGTTGATTTCCTCTCCAGGCACTCGCTTTCCGCGGGCGGTCCGGGAGCCTCCTCGACGCCTTTGCGCCTGCGGGGTCTCCCTTGGACGCGCTTTTCCCGCAGGGGTCTCGTACCTTCCGTTCCAATCAACTGGAATTTTTTTTAGAAAAAATCTAAGTGAACTGACTTTTCTTCGAATTAGTTTATTGTCTGGCGGGGCCGAATGCTCTCACTCTGACCCATGGTTTTAAAAGAAAATTTGGTTATACTACATGATTTTTTATTTTTTTATAAGTAATGAAACCTTACTGGATTTCTGAAATCATCTGGAACTTTTTTGAGGGTTTATAAAATCTGATCTGTTTTCCTCTCCAGGCACTCGCTTTCCGCGGGCGGTCCGGGAGCCTCTTCGGCGCTCTTTGCGCCTGCATTGTCTCGCTTGGACACGCTTTTCCCGCAGGAGACTCGTACATTTCCTCTCCAAACAACTTTGATAGAACTCTTTTAGTAGGATTAAAGCTTAAGGTGATGAGTATGCTTTTTAAACATGATTCTATTCCGAGCAACTTGAAATGATTACTTTAGCCAGCGAACCTGCCATTGATTAACCTTGGACAAAATTTCAAAGGAAATTTCATAAGGGTGCGAAATTTTTCACTTCCGCACCCCTTTGGTTTAATTATGGTAAGTAGTTTGTCTCCTCTCTAATCATATGATTATTTTGGAAACCAGCCGACCGGTTTTACATCGAGATTAATGTTGATTTGTTTAATTTCCTGGTATTCATCCAAGCCGTATTTTCCTAAACTGCGTCCAATCCCGCTTTGTTTGTAACCGCCCCATGGCGCTTCGACATATGTTGGATGATAATCATTTACCCATGTAATGCCTGCCCGTACCTTCTTGATCACTCGCAATCCTTTTGCCCCATCGTTAGTGAAGACGCCGCCTGCAAGCCCGTAGTCTGTATCATTTGCAAGTTTAATAGCTTCTTCTTCATCTTTGAACTTTTGAATGACAACGACTGGACCGAAGATCTCCTCCTGTACGATGCGCATGTCAGGTGTTACATCGGTGAAGACAGTCGGTGCAATGAAGTATCCTTTGTCAAGACCGTCATCAACAAGACGGTAACCGCCTGCTGCAAGTGTCGCACCTTCCTGTTTGCCGATTTCAATATAGTTCAAAATGCTATTCATTTGCGCTTCGCTGACAATTGCCCCCATGTTGCTGTCTTCCGCAAGGCCAGGTCCTACTTTGATTTTATTTGCGCGGTCCACATAGCGTTTTACATATTCATCATAAATACTTTCCTCAACCAGGATGCGGCTGCCTGATGAACATACTTGGCCGGCACCGAAAAAGATGCCGAATAATCCGTAATCCACGGCCGTCTCTAAATCTGCATCTGCAAAAACGATGTTAGGTGATTTACCGCCAAGCTCAAGGGAAATTTTCTTTAAGTTGCCCGCGGCCGCCTTCATGATTGTTCGGCCAACATCCGTACTTCCTGTAAATGAAACAATGTCAACATCGTTGCTTTCCGCAATGGTTTGACCGACAACAGTGCCGCGGCCCATCACCATGTTAGCCACACCTTTAGGGATGCCTACTTCCTCCAGGATTTCAAATAATTTCATTGCTGTTACAGGTGTCACTTCAGCCGGTTTATATACAATGGTGTTACCTGCCGCAAGCGCAGGTGCGATTTTCCAGACACTCATTAGAAGAGGGAAATTCCAAGGTACAATCAAACCGGCTACACCTACTGGCTCACGAACAACCATCGCTTGCACGGGAGCGGGAACTTGATAAGTTTCCCCTTCTGGATGAAGGATCAAACCAGCGTAGTAACGGAAACACGCGGCGGCATCAGCAATATCGAAACCTGCCTCTGCTTTAAGTTTCCCGTTGTCCATTGTTTCAAGAATCGTTAACTCTTCGGCACGTTCATCAATTTTATCAGCGATTTTATATAGATACGAAGCGCGCTCCTGTGCTGTTAGGCCTGACCAGATTCCACTTTCAAAAGCTGCCTTCGCAACTGAGATTGCCCTTTCTGTATCTTCCTTGGTGGCACGCGGAGCTCTTGCAATGATTTCCTGTGTTGCAGGATTGATTACAGGGATTACTTCATTTGAAGATGCGGTCTGCCACTTACCGTCGATGTAATTTTTAAGTTCCAAAACTGCCGTTTCTAAAATTGTCATGTTTCATTCCTCCGGTTTTCATTATTTTTAAAATTTCACCTTACGAAATCGTTAAAGTTTTATTACAAGTCTGTCGTCCTTCGCACGTGAGCAGCATGTCAGGATTGAGTTGCGTGTTTGACGGTTTTCTTCGCTAAGGAAGAAATCCCGGTGATCCACTTCACCTTCTGCAACATCCACCTCACAACTTCCGCACCCGCCAACTTTACAAGAATAAGGCGCATCGATTCCTTCCCTTAAAAGCGCATCAAGTAGTGTTTCACCTTCATGAACGTGGATGGACCGATCGCTGTCTGATAGGTCGACAATGAAAGGTTCTTGCGGCCCGTCATGTTTTGTCGCAAATAATTCAAAGTGGATCGAATGTTCCGGATAACCATAGGAACTGGCAGCTTTTCGATACTCTTGCACCATATCGATTGGTCCGCAAAAATATACATGAGTGCCTATGCGATGATCCATCATCGTCTCAGGCACCATTCTGCGTTTGTCTTCTGCCTGCGAAAAATAAAAGGTGCATTGATCAGGGTATTTGGCTTTCAGCAGATCATAAAAAGCACATAATTCCGGTGTTCGTGCTGCATAATGGATTTCGAAGGTTTGGCCTTCGGCAGCCATGTCTTCCATCATTGCCAGAAATGGGGTGATGCCGATTCCAGCTGCATAAAATGCATGATGCTTAGCTCGAAAGCTGAGAGGGAAGTTGTTTTTAGGGAAGCTGACTTCCAATCTGGAATCTATCGTTACATGATCATGCCAGAAAGCGGAACCTCCGCGTGACGCCTCATCACGCCGAATGGAAATTGCATATTTTTTACGGTCCCTTGGGTTGCTGATAAGGGAGTATTCTCTCTCGATTATCGTATCCCCGGCCGGCATGAAAGTGGTCAAATGCGAACCGCCAGTAAAAGCAGGCAATGGTTTTCCATCAACTGGAATCAATTCGAACTGTTTTACGAATGGAGTTTCTTGAATGATCTTGTTTACTTTCATTTGAATATTTCCTACTACCCGCATGATGATCAGCTCCCTACTTCTTCTTTTCCGATTGGGATGAATGGGTAACCAATATAACCTTCCCGTACGATTGAATAAAAAGGTCCTATTTCAAGACTGGCCCTGCAATGGTCACATTCTGCAATCTCTGCTTCTTCTGCGATTTCCGACACTTCGAAACATTTCATGCAATATACGTACCGCCGTTTAGGGCCGATAATCACCGTCTGGATCTCAGCTTCAGATAGACCGGCTTCCACCCCGAGCGAGAAGATCATTACGGCATTGTTCCAAGCAGCCGCAATATAAAATTGGGTGCCCATCTTTTGTGACAAGATGACTCTCTTAATCTCCTCTTTATCTTCCATTCCATTAATGGAAAGACATTCAACAGGCACTGTTCCTGCGATTTCAGAAGTGAAACTTTTCGCCTTTTCATATCCGGCTAGATCAGAAATGACGACGAACTTTCTTCGTTCATTCCGAGGAGTAAATTTATTTACGATCGTAATGGATTTATCAAACAATACTGGACTATTGTACAAGGCCCTATCCTCCTACTTATTGTTTATCTTCGCTTTTTTGTTTTTCATCAATACTCCTCAAATATTCGACCGATTGCGGAAGAAATGGGGCAATTCCTTTGTATTCAGCCATAGGTTCCGGAATATCCTGCAGTACGCTATATGTCAGATCAAACCACTCCTGGCGCAATGCCAAATCCTCCAGCGGCAGGAACTGAGTATTCAATACGAATAGAATGGCGTTGCTTCGTGGCATGCGATAAAATTTTTGTTCTTCAACACGTAAACGAACAAGTTTACCTGCATTTTCCGGTGTTATTTCAGAACGCTGCGGTCCCCATACATCCATCGTTTCATAGTTGACATCCCAACGGTCCGCCATCAGGTTCCAGTTAATGCGTGTCCATGGCTTTCCTGGCTCGATGGATAATAAAAACTTACGAACGCGATCTGCCAGTTCATCACCTTTCCGTGATACAAATGGAACAGGAGCATGGATCTCATCAAAGGACATGCCTTTATTCCAGTTAGCCGAGAAGAGTGCGGCGTATGAAACTTGCCCCACTTCCAAATAGAAATTACTATCGCGATGAACCATTAAAACAAAATCATTATGGAAATGGCGGCCTATATAATCAAGCGGCTCATTTGGAAGCGTGCTGGCATCGCCATACACGAATGAATCGGATTCCCCGAAAATGTGGTTCTTGAAAGTCCAGTTGTCACCCTCTTTAATGACCTCGAAATGCTCCGGATAGCGATCAGCTGCCATGTCGATGAGCATTTCCAACACTTCCCATTGCATTTCCATTGTGTGTGAAAAAGATTGAAACCTTATATGCGGCTGTTCTTGAAGGAGACGACGCTTCGTTTCCACTTGGAGTTTGTATTCTGGTGTAACTTCAATACAGTTAACGTTTGAGAGTTTTTTCAAGTCGTTTGAATAACGATAGTTACCTGAAGTGAATGGAAATGGGAATGTATCTAAATCTGTTGTTTTGAAATCTAAACTTTGTGTAAACATTGAACAATCTCCTCTCGTTCCCTAGATTCTTTAAAGTGAGTTTTCTTCTATTTAGCTTCCTTTAATTCAACGGATGGACGCTCCTTGTCAACTTCAAAACGGAAAATGTATTTAGATGAAACATAGTAGGTGACTAAAGCGACAAAGTATGTTGGAATTCCGGCAGCTGTATAAAGGAAAAAGTCACTTGCTTCAAAAGTCAATGGATTATAGAGTGCCCAGTAAACGATCGTTCCGATAACCACCGTGAGAACGGCCGACGGGTTAATGCCTTTCCAATAGGTATAAGAGCCTTGTGTGTCATACAAATCCCTTATTGAAATGCGTTGGCGCTTTACAAAAAAGTAATCTGCAACGACAATCCCGCCAAGAACAGCCATAATAAAAGAAATGACAGCAATGAATGAACCAAAGGCATCGTAGAACGTTGAGCTTAGAAGTAAGAATATAGTCGGTACGGTTGTTCCCATCGCAATCATCCATGACTTTTTCGGGAATACAGTTTTAAAGCTGACAGCTTGTGAGTACATAAGGAATATGGCTGCACCGACATTCCCTACCGAAAGTAAAATCAAGCCAATGAAGCCGCCCCAACTTCCTGCGATGGAAAACATCCAGTCAGAAGGATTAAGAGATCCAGTTACTAATGCAGCAAGGGCCCCAACTAACGCGGCGATACAGACGATGATTCCATAGCTGTAGAAGCCTGCTTTAAATGCTCCTCCTTCTGTTTTAGATAAACGGCTGTATTGGCCAAGGTACGGAAGCCATGAAAAGCCGAGACCGATGTTTAACTCCAGGGCTGTCGCGAATGAACGAGAACTCGTTTCAAATGGCTCAGAAGGAAGTATATGAGCAACTTCCTTGAACCCCTGTCCAAACAAGACTATTGCGAGCAGGCCAAACATGAGAACCATAAAAACCGGAACGGCTACTGCGGTATATTTTTGAATCGCTACCGGTCCCCTCACCGTTACAAGAAATGCACAGATGAAGAGCAAAATCGAGAAAAACGGCGCTCCCGTTGCTTGGCTTGAGAAAATCGCGGGCATCCCCATCCAATTAGCCGCCTCTGCTAACGCCTGGCCGGACATAAATAGCGCAATGGAAATATAGCCGAGAGTTAAAATAAGAAAAACAAAGAAAAAGATATTCGATCCTAAATACCCAAGTGAACTTCGAAACCCTACAAAGGTGTCTATGCCATAACGCGCAAAATAAAGGGTAATGGGAACTATCAACAGCATCGGGAAGGCGTTACCGAATAAAATCGCTGCAAGTGACTGCTTCGCGTCAAGCATTGTACCTGTGTATCCACCAGTTAACAGCCCAAAAGATGAGAGGCCAATAACAACTTGAACTAAAATTAAATCCCGAAGGTTAAAAATCCGGTCATTTTTACTTGCCGGTAAAAACCCAAAGGCCACATCCTTTGAAATGGAGGAATTCTCTTTGCTCACACGCTTCTCTCCCAACTATAGAATAATGATTGTATTGCTTGGTATAAGGCTGATATAGTTCTGGGTGATCGAAACAACTAAATTAGACAAGTGAATAGATTAGGTAGGCGATGATTAAAATCATGAAAAGAATAGAACCTGTCGCATCACTCCATTTCATTTTGTCGATTTTCACGGCTTCTTCCTGCTCATACGCATTAATCCGCTCATTCAAATCTGAATATAGATTTTTAATAAAGGGGTCTTCTGAATTGATATTCTGTTGAAACTGATTCTCTTTATTCAAAATCACTTCTCCCTCCTTTGCAATCATGCTTTCTAGTCCCTTCTCTTTACTTATTGCAAAAACCATGCCAATCAGAAAACACTATGCTAAAAGGGTTTTCAATAGGAAGAATATTCATTTTTGAAACTATTGAACAATTGTGAAATTTCTGTAATATGAAAACTAGGAAGTTAAATGAAAGGCAGGTAGACATAAATGGATCACTTCACCTCTGCACTCTTGTCTATTTACGATCAGCTTATTGTGACAGATAAAAATGGCACCATCCTGAATTCGACCGGAACAGGGAATTCCTTATTCCATACAGTCAAATCCGCCAATGTCGGTGGTTCCATCAAGGATGTTGAACAAGATTTATTTTCTACAAGCTTGGCAGAAGAGATAATGGGCAAAAATGAGAAAAGATCTTTCATGCAGTCCTCATGGCAAGGGCATGAGCTGCTGGTGACGGCATACCCGATTGAATCCGGGGCATGGGTCTGGGCTTACAAAGAAATTAAAGACTCTTATCCAGATACATCAAGGGGGCAATCGGGGCCTTTATTGGAATCGAAGAAGCCATCTTTTCCATTTGTGATCCGCAGTAAACCGATGCTTGATGTTCTGCATAAAATGCAAATGGTTTGTGATGTCAGTGCAACCGTCCTGTTATTGGGGGAATCCGGGGTAGGAAAGGAAATAGCCGCCAGGGCCATACATAATATGGGTAATAGAAGCGACGGTCCATTTATACCTGTCAATTGCGGCGCCATCCCGGAAAACCTGATTGAAAGCGAACTATTTGGCTATGTAGAAGGGGCTTTTACCAGCGCACGGAAAGATGGCGCCAAGGGAAAATTCACACTGGCCCATAAAGGAATCTTATTCTTGGATGAAGTGGGCGAGTTACCGCTTAACGTTCAGGTAAAACTGCTTCGCGTCCTTCAAGAGCGCATTGTCACACCAATTGGCAGCACGGCCTCACACCCTGTTGATATTCAAGTGATTGCCGCAACAAATAAATCGCTCGAGAAAATGGTGAAAAAAGGTGAATTCCGAGAAGACTTATATTATCGTCTTCATGTCGTGCCTATCCATCTTCCGCCGCTTAGGAATCGTGTAGATGAGATCCCCTACCTGGTTCAGTTTTTTTTACAAAAGTACAATACACTATACAATCGAAAGGTCGCTTTCACACCGGATGCAATCGACTTGCTTTGTATCTATCAATGGCCCGGTAACGTGCGCGAACTTGAAAACACAGTTGAAAGGCTTGTGATTACTAGCGGAATACCGGAAGTGGGTGTTGCATTGGTTAGAGAGGTGCTTCCTTTTAAAGGGCCCAACAAACCCCCTTCACTACCTGTCATCGATTTCCTAATGCCTTTGCAGGAAGCAGTCGACCTTGTGGAGGAACAGCTGATCAACATGGCGATGGAACAATACAAATCATTAAAACTAGCGGCAAAGGTATTGGAAGTCAGCCAGCCGACGATGAGCAGGAAATATAAAAAATTACGAAATAAATTTGAAGAGGCAAGCTTTTCACCAGTGGATAAACGGGCCATTTTAGAAGAACAAATAAACCAACGGCTACGATCCATTGCCGTTGTAACCGCAGCTATCATTCCAGCTGAAGAGGTTATCAGTCTACAAAAAAATATGAACCGGCAAACTTCCTATTCCCAGAAATTAAAACAAAAACTTACCATGATTCAAGAAAAGGAAGGCGTAATTGAATGGGTCTTTATATTTATCATGACGGATGATGGACGCCTGATTCACCTCGTTGCAGACAAGGGCTTTGTAATTGAACCGGGGGAAGAATATATGGGCCCCCCGGAAATGGTTAATGTCGCTTACCAGGCGTTTAATGGTAAAGCGGGTGTTACTCCCATATACGAAGACAGGTACGGTGAGTGGAAAACAAGTTTTGCGCCAATCATTGATGATGACGGCAATATCGTTGCTATTGTCGGATGTGATTACAGCAAAGCCTATTTCAATTCGGAAATGCAACGTCTCCGTAAGCAACTCAATATACATGTTTGATTTCGAAATGCAGTCATGCAGTGAGTCTATTAAACCGACTGAATACTAGAGTAGAAAAAGAAAAGCTGATTACAAGAGCCGTCTTGAACGGTCTTTTGCAGTCAGCTTTTTCGTTATTACCTTTACCATATACATCATGAACGTTATGAAGAAATTAAAATGGCATTAACGCCACCATTTTTTGATCTAACTATTTTTTCATATGACCACACTTATATAGGCAATATTATATCTTGTTCCTCCACTAACCTGCCTCAAATATGAAAATGTTTAAGAGGATTTAGCAGACCATATGGATACTCGTTGCAATGATTTTAGGTAACAACCCGAAGACACATTCCTATTATACAAATGAGTGCACATAAGCCTTTTTGCCATGAAACCTATATAACTTTCTCTTTATTTTCTCTTTTTTTCACCAAAAAATAAGCAGTAATCAAGGCTGTAATTGGAATTATCAGGGCTACTCCTGTTCCAGCACAAAATATAGTGATCATTTCAGCACTAAATATTTTTGAGTTTACAATTTCTCCAACAGAATAGGATAAATCCTTAAACCATATAAGCAATGCCAAATAGCCTCCAAAGAAGGCAAAAAATAATGTATTCGTAGATGTTCCCAAGATATCCCTCCCAATACTTAATCCAAATGTGAATAAATCTTTCTTGCTAATGGATGGATGGTGAAGAAACATTTCTCGCATGGGAGATGAAATGGCCATGGCTGTATCGATAATCGCGCCAATAGTACTCATAATAATCACTGAAGCTCCAATTTTAACAAAATCTACTCCAATATATAGGGAAAAGACGCTAAGCTCTTCTATTTCTTCTTCACCGAAACCTTGTATCATCGCATTTTCCGTCACAATGACAATAAAAAAGAGTACAATAACAATCGTGATAATAGTAGAAATGAATGCTGTTTTTGTTGTACTGTTCACCTCGTTAATAAAAAATAAATTAATATAACTAATCACCGTACATGCAATCAATGTTACGATATACGGATCATTATTTGGATTTGTCATAAAAATGATGGTGAAAAGTAACACCCCAAAGTTTAGGAATAAAGCAAAAAATGAACGTGCCCCTTTTTTTCCGCCAATCAAGATCATCAATATTAATAGTATAAACGCTAGCAACACTAATACATTCATTATCTTTCCCTCTTTCGATTAATGAAAAAAATGGAGACATATAGACCTATTGGAATAGTTAACACGATTCCAATACCACCAGCTAGGGCACGGGCCAATTCCAATGTGAGGTTCATGGAAAGGGTAAATCCCAATGCAGAATCATTATTCAAATACAAAATAATCATAGGTATGGAGCCACTTATATAGGCAAAAAACAAAATATTTGTCATGGTTCCCATTATGTCTTTTCCAATCTCTAATCCTGAAGTTTTAAGTGCTTTTACTGATATTTGGTTATTCTTTTCATACAACCCAAAAATCGAAGAAGACATGGTAATGGCTATATCCATTACGGCTCCTAAAGAACCGATAAATAAACCTGCCATAAACACCATTTTATAAGGACGAGTGATAAATTGCATCTCTTCATATCGAAGGCCATTTTCGGAAGTCAACCACATAATAAGATAAGTAATGAACAGCGATAAAAAAGTCCCTAACAGTGTCGCAATGACCGCTGCATAGGTTTTTTCATTAAAACCGTTAACGAGTAAAAGGGAAAGGACCGTAAATAGTATGATACTTATACTGCATATCAATACCAAACCAATGTCTGATGTATTCAAATAAAAATCTAATGCATATGACAATAATATGGCATTGACTGCCAAACTTATAATTGAAAACAGGCCTTGCTTTTTTCCAACGATAAGTAATGTCAAGATAAAAACCCATGCTACAATCAACACAAATTTATCCCGTTTTACGTCTTTTATGGTTCCAGTCAACTCTGAATTTCCTTCTGTCTTCGTATCAATCGAAACAAATAAATCATTTCCAACTCGATATTCTTGATCAAAAGCTCCGGATGAGGAATATTCATTCTTTAAATGAATAAGTTTTCCTTTTTCTTCTCCATTCTGTAATTCGGCTATTATACTCTGGGTAAATAGTCGATCTTCATTTTGATACATATCATCCAATTCAGTTGTATTTTCAAGATTTGTTTTAATGACTTTGGCTATTGGAAGTTCATAGAATGAATAATTGTGATGAACAAAGAAAACAGAAGCGAAAAAACAAAGTGCTATGACGGCGTACAAAGAAACATGCTTGTAACCCATTTTTTTAAATTTATTTACGATAAAATTCAAAATAAAACCTCCAAATATCGGGTGGGCAAAAAAGGCAGGGAGGAGCCAGAATTGACTGACTCCACCCCGCCTTACTAGTATTTGATTGATTGATATATCTTATCATGAATGGATTTAGTTTGCGAAAACAAAGTCCGATTTACCTCCTTTACGTCTCCCCCCCGGTAAAACGGGAAAAAGAGATTGAGGTGACATCTGAGGAAAAACAAGCAGAGATTACAATACAGATAATGAAGACAATCTTACCAGTAACAATCCGCTGACCCAATACTCATTCACGCATAAATGGACATAGAATTTTACCAGATGTTTTGTCTTAACTCTTCTGTTGTCTAGACTTAGCACTCCGTACATATTTAAATTCCACCACTTTGAGTATAATTGAATTAAAATATTCTAGCGAGGTCTATATCTAAATACTATTAGGGATAGCTTCAGGGCCGTTAAGAAAAAGCCCAATTTAAAAAGCCCAATTTCCCACCAAATAAATGAGAAATTGGGCTTCTTATAAAGCGCCTGATACTGAAAAACTTGGAAATATATCAGTTGTTAAATGCTTAACTTGTGATACGGTTCACCGTACCTCACTGAACTGCGTTTTTCACTCCAATTTAACACAGTACTTCAACATTAAATCCTCCGGGCGCTTCTACGTAGAAAGTATATCTGTGTAAATGTTTTGGAGGTTTTACCATGAAACCATCATCCTTCAACTTCTGATTGATCCTGTTAACTTGTTCTTCATTTTCTTGTATGAATCCAACATGAAAAGTCTTGGGGTAATGTACATCGCTTCCTTTCATTAGTGTCAATATGGAACCATCATCATCTTTCATTGCGGCGAACCCATCTCCTCGACTTCCTGCACATGATAAACCAAAGTATGTTTCTAAAAACTCACGTGAGGCTGTAACATCATTAACAGTTAAATTTATGTGATTGATCTTCATTACTTCCCCCAATTTTGGTATTATTGTTTTCTCTCGGTAAAAAAGTTAATTTTCCACAGGCTCGTTGTGATGTTGTTAGTCACTTTGTAATCGGACTTGTTATTTCTCCCTCCCTATTTTGTAAGGTATTCCTTCTTTTTAGTGAAAATGACAGTATCATCTTTCCGATTCAGTAAATAATCATCCAAGTTACCGCAATTACAAGATTTAAAAAGGCCAACCAGTAAAAACTGGCTAGCCTTCGGTGCAACTCAATTACAATATTTTTTCATTTTCAAAGCTAGTGTTTGACTCTACTTTCTTCGCCAATTTAAATTTATAGAATAATATACAGGCTACCAAAAATCCTATTCCATAAAACAGTCCAACTCGTTGAGTAGGGTCAAAGGCAAGGAATACTAGAATCAGCAAACAAAAGCCTAAACAGAATAACGGGACAAATGGGTAAAATGGTACTATGTATTGTAAATCTTCCGTTTTACCACCCGCTTTTATAAACTTCCTTCTAAACATATATTGCGATAAAGCAATTCCCATCCAAGAGATCGTGACGGAAATTCCCGCTATGGACATAAGTATCACGAACACAGTATCCGCCGCAATGAAGCTCGTCAATAACGATAGAAGCGAAAAGCATATCGTAAAAAGAAGGGCATTCAATGGCACTTTCCTTTTGGACAATAGACCAAACACCTTAGGTGCCATTCCATCATGGGCCATCGACCAAAGCAAACGCGTGGAAGCATACAGACATGAATTCCCTACAGAAAGAATGGCTGTCAAAATAATGAAATTCATGATACTTGCTGCATAAGGTATCCCCGCTATCTTCATTAAAGTTACAAAAGGACTTTCCAATAAGCCTAATTCCGAAGCAGGGAATATGGCGGAAAGGATGATAATGGACGAAATGTAAAAAACAATGATTCTAAATAGTACGTTTCGAATGGCTTTAGGGATGTTCTCTTCAGGTTTTTCACTTTCCCCTGCCGCAATTCCTATTAGTTCTGAGCCTTGGTAAGAAAATATTACATTCATCATTGTCACAAAGATAATTGTAATCCCGCCTGCTGGAAAAAGACCAGAAGGAGCCAAATTCTCAAAGAATGGGGTTGGACGATCAGATAAAGAGACAAAACCAAAGATGCCAGCGATTCCAATCAATATAAACAAAATCACTGCAACGATTTTTATTCCAGCAAACCAATATTCCGCCTCTGCAAAACCTCTTGTCGTTAATGCATTCAATGTAAATAAAAGCACTATGAACACAGCACACCAAATCCAGGTAGGACTATGGGGGAACCATTGTTTCATCAATATTCCTGCTGCCGTAAACTCAACTCCTGCAGTTGCGGCTGAACCTACGAAATACATCCATCCTAGAGAGAAACCAGCGGAAGGCCCAATATATTCGGCAGCATATTTTTGGAATGATCCAGTAACCGGCATATGAACGGCTAGCTCGCCAAGGCAGACCATGACCATATACAAAATAAGACCGCCGGCTAGATAACCGATCAGGGCTCCTCCTGCCCCCGCTTGGTTAATTGTATAGCCTGCATTTAAAAAAAGGCCTGTACCAATTACGCCGCCAAGTGAAAGCATAAATAAATGGCGTCTTTTCATCGAGCGTTGCAGCTGATCATTATTCTCCAGTCCATACCCCATATAATCACGTCCTTATTTTATCTATTAGCCTATGCCTTCTCCCAAACCATCTTAGAACCTCAATGAGAGACAACTAAGGCCGCCATCTTGTTTTTGAAATTCCGACATTTCCACTTCAATTACTGTGTATCCCAAATCTTCAATTTTTTTCTTTGTACCATCAAACCCTTTTGGGACAATAACGCAGTCGTTCATTCTGACGCAGTTACCCGAATATTCTTCTTCCTCTTTTACGGTGATTTGATTAAAGCTAGAAAAAGCTTCGTGATTAATGAATTCCCCGGCCACTAATAAATTATTGTCTCCCAGGTAATTGACACCCGTTTTTAAATGAAAGAATTTCTTAAGGGGAATGATGGTCGTATCATAACCATACTTACCCATGATATCTTTGAACTGCAGAGCACCTGCTTCATTCGTTCTGGTTGAAAGGCCAACATAGAAGTGATTTTCAACTTGCATTACATCTCCGCCATCCAACATACCCGGTGATTGAATATATTCGATTGTTTCATAAAAGTCCTTTAAAACTTCTTTCATTTCAATAATTTCACCATTACGGCTATCTGCACCAGGATTGGTTACAAGTGCACATTTTGGGGTCAACACTGCAGTATCTTCTACAAACGTAGAATCAGGGTATCTTTCATCCGATTCGAGAACGGTCACTTTCACACCGCAGCGTTTTAATGCTTCTACATAAGCTTCGTGTTGTACAAGCGCTTTTTCATAATCCGGGTTTCCTAAATCCGATGTTGTTAAGCCATTTACAAAACTTTTTCCAATCTTTCTTACAATCGCGTGATTAAACATATATATTCCTCCTAAATAGGTAGTTTATCTTTTTAAAATGTGGAAAATTAACTTTTTTGCTCCTGCCGTACTTTAAATGAAGTTTCTTGTATTCCAGAAGCGGAAATTATAGATATATAGACATGATAGAGAGAAGAGACAACCGAATTCCTCTCTTAAACTATAACGGGTGCCTCTTCTTAGCCCATGCTTTCTCAATTATTTGAATGACTGCACAATTTATCCGCTATTCCTACAAAATATCTTACTCCATACCCTAAAGCCCTCTCATCGATTTTAAATTTAGGATGGTGTAAAGGATAAGCTTTTCCAAACTCATTATTATGGACGCCTAGAAATTGCATGGAAGAGGGAACGATTTCGGAAAAAGCCGAAAAATCTTCTGTTCCAAACATGGGATCATCAACCTTGATGATGTTATTCTCTTCAAAAATGCCTTCCATGACCGTTATTGAAATATCAACAGCAGCTTTATCATTTACCACTGCTGGATACCCTAAATACCAAGTAATTTCACATTTTGCCCCATGCGCTTCCGAAATTCCCTTAACGATTTGCTCAAGATGCTCCCTTGCTTTCACTCGGCTATCAGAGTCCAAGGAACGAATGGTACCACCGATTTCCGCATATTCTGGTATGACATTGAGCGCACTTCCGGAATGGAACTGAGTGACTGAAATGACTGGTGTCCTAAGTGCTGAAATTTTTCTGGAAACGATATGTTGAATATTCGTCGTAATTTCTGCACCAATGATCAGCGGATCTACCGTTAATTCAGGAGTCGACGCATGACCGCCCTGACCAATAATTTTAATTTCAAAATCATCGGCGGCAGCACAGAATACCCCTTCCCTTACACATATTGTTCCTGTTCGTTCATAAGGAGTAACATGCAGTGCAAATGCATAATCCACTCCTTCCATGACCCCTTTTTTCACCAATTCCTGAGCTCCCCCAGGAAGTACCTCTTCTGCGTGTTGGAAAATAAACCTGATTTCTCCATCAATTGCATCTTTTTTCCCGGAGAGGACTCTAGCAGCACCTAATAACATCGCAGCATGTGCATCATGTCCGCATGCATGCATAACCCCAGGATTTTTTGATTTGAATTCAATTTCTGCTTCCTCTTCAATCGGGAGAGCATCAATATCTGCACGAAAAGATATGGTATTCGATTTTCGGGCAGATTTTTTTGTTCCTTTAAGAACCGCTAAAACACTCGTTTCGGTTGGTCTCGTCACTTCCAATCCTGAAAAGGTTTTTAATTTCCTGTAGATAAATTCAGAAGTCTGGTGCTCCTGATATGAAAGCTCCGGATTTTCGTGAAAATGACGTCTCCATGAAATCACTTCATCCACAACCGTCTCCTGTATTGTCTTCATCATAAACGCCTCCCTGTAGTGCCAATATTCAGATTTTTCAGATCCTTAAAAAGGGCCATACTGTATGCTTTGAGCAATGATCAAAAAGATAATCGCTATCGCAAACTGAATCAGAAGATATGGAAACACCCATTTTACCCATTTCGTAAATGATATGCCTGCTACTGCCAATCCAGCCAATAGCACTCCAGAAGTCGGAAATATCATATTCGATATCCCATCCCCTAATTGGAAAGCTAATACTGCTGTTTGTCTTGTCACACCCATTAAATCCGCTAATGGAGCCATGATCGGCATCGTCAATGCAGCTTGCCCACTTCCGGATGGTACAATGAAGTTAAGAAATAATTGGACAATGAACATTCCGATTGCATTTATGGCGGGAGGAAGTTGTTCAACCAATCCTGCAGCATAATATAAAATAGTATCCAGCAATCCGCCACTTGTAATGATGACTAGGATTGTCTGCGCAACTCCTATTATCAATGCCCCGGAAACCATATCGCCTGCTCCTGAAATAAAACCATTAGCCATCTTGGATGGAGTTAAGCCTCCAATTATGCCCATAATGATCCCGCTTAATAAAAACAAGCCGCCAATTTCACTTATATACCATCCTAATTTAATAACTCCATATACTAATAGGATGAAATTCACCAATAAAATAATTAAAGCGGCGCTATGTCTTTTACTTATCCTAAAGTTTTTATCAAAATGTGCATGATCTTCACGCCTGAATTTCCCATACTCCCCCAGTTCAGGGTTTCTTTTAACCTTCATTGCATGGAAATAGATGTACAATACTGTAACGACATAAAACACTGCAAGAAGAGCGATTCGCAACCCCATTCCCGAATACATGGGCAGTTCTGCAATGCTTTGGGCAACTCCTACATTAAAAGGGTTCGTAATGCCCGAAATGAATCCAGTCGCCAATGTCCCAAGCATGACGATCGCAAAACCCGTAAGTGCATCAAAGCCTAATGCAATCGTCATCGGAACAATGATTGCGATATAAACTAATGCATCTTCAGCAGATCCGATCAGTGTCCCTAATGAAGCGAAGATCAATACCATCAACGGAATAAGCAATTTCTCTTTTGTTCCGAATCGGACAGCCACAAACTTAATGAAAGCATCCAGTGCTCCTGTTGCCTGCATGATTCCCAATGCTCCGCCAAACAAAAAGACGAACAAGATAATTGATGCTCCTTCAATCATCCCTGCGTGAATACTGCTGAACATTTCCAATAATCCCACTGGTGTTGATTCAACGAATTCAAAGGAAGTTGGATCGACTACACTTCGGCCATCCTTTTCAATTCTTTCATATTGTCCTGCAGGTAAGATATAGGTTAAAACCGTCACTATTACAATTACGATAAACATTAAGACAAAAGGATTAATCCCTTTTTCCGGTAACTCCGTTAGTTGGTTAAGTGGCTTATTATTCTGATTAAGCGGCTCGGAAGTGATTTGACCATTAGGCAGGTCATTCATATAAATACCCCCAGTTAAAGTTTTATATTAATCCAGTTTCCCTGTCGGACCATCACTTCTCAACCAAACACTTAAACATACTCTTTACTAACTTCTCCAGCATAACGGGCGTATGGACGAAGGCACTATCGATGTGAAGGCGCTCAGTACGCTGGTGGGCATCCTTGCCGAATGGACCCACATTAAGCACGGGTGCCTGAAGTTTTTGCATATCAGCAAAAGGAATGCTGTAAGTATCGCCCCAGACCGGTGTATTTTTTTCAAAAGCCGTCCAGCCATCAGATTCATCAGTATATTGAACATAGCTTAAATCGCAAAGGCCATTAAAATAATGAATTTGGCTGACTTCTTCATCAAGCATGTTGGCAGTTTCCTTCATTAATTTCACAGATTCGATGATAAGCGGATCATCGGACGTATTGACGGCTGGATAATATGGCGGTGCGAACAGCAATACAATGGCGGGTGAAAGCTCCTGACATTGTATCATCAATTTTTCAGCAATCCTAAATGATTTTTCCCGCTCATCCAAATCCATGTTTCCTTTAACTTCACTCTTTATTTGCTCAACAAAACTGCCGCCAAATTTGCCCTCCGCATATGAAAGTAACTTTTCGTAGCGCAATACTTGTACGTCACCTACACCTTCAATATGTTCACGCAGACAAAGAGCTTTATAAGATTCATTGCATTTCATCGCTGCTTCGTTTGCAACCTGCTCGAATAAATCCATTATTTCTGCAGCTGTCCTTTTCATAATGAACACATTATAAAGCGCTGCTGCACGATAAGGTGTCTGTGTTGAATATTGTAGTTTCAGATCTTTTTGCTGTAGCGATACTGGTAAAGGTGTTTCCTCGCCAAGATCACTTTCCTGAAAAAGAGTGTTCCACTCCATGAGCTGCGTGAGGAATGAGGCTATATAGTTAGCCGTTATGCCCTTTAATGGCTCACCCACATGAGTTTCTTTCCCATAAAAAAGGGCAGCGGGCATGATTTTCCCCAAGGTTCCGGAATAAATATAATGGCTATTATCGCCCGGCTTCTGTGAAAAGGAAGGTTCACTATTAAAAAACATTTTATAGGAAAGGTCATATTTATCACGTAAAGACACAAGTTCTTTAACTGCAGCCCTCATTCCCGCAGAATTCACTTCCTCATCAGGAACGGTTAACAGCAGGAGATTGATCGGCCATTTTTCAATGCTTGCCTTTTCGATGATAGCCATATGAAGGGCAAGCCCCATTTTCATATCCATTGTTCCTCTACCAAACAAGTACTTTCCTGATTCAAGATCAATGCGCGCTTCCTCCGGCAGATCATCTTTCCGGTCATGAAGTTTTTTTGTGAGCTCCTCCGGCTGAAATGCAAGAGTCTCAAGATCACCGTATTCTTCAGTATGAACCGTATCAAAATGGCTGATTAATACAACGGTCTCCTTGCTATCGGGATGTTTATAAAAGGCATTGACAAAATTCCTCCCTAAATCAGCCTCGTGAAGCGATAAGTACGCCGGATTCCTTTTAAAATATTCAAGCTCCCTCAATTTCTCTTGAACCTTATAAGGAAACGTGCGTTCCCCCAATGTAAGAGTACGGCTTTCCCAGCTAACAAGTTCACATAACAAAGCACGGAGCGTTTCTGGAGTACCCCATAGTAATTGACTCATTGAAATCCCCTTTCCGATTTTCATCAAATATTAGAGTAATAACAGGAAGGAACACTTAACGGAAATTCCCGATATATAAAACCGCAGTGACAAACAGCTCAATCCACCGTCCTGATTTTGTAAATACGGCATTTTCAGCTCAATCGTTTTTTTATCCAGCTTCATTCAATTGACGGGCCGGGCCGTCTCTTCATATCCCTTCGGAACAATCACAAAGTCATATTTCCAAAGCTTTCACGTAGACGCATCTATTTCATTACTTTTCCATAATCAGGCGTGCAAAGGTCGGATGCCGTTAATCCATTTACATAGCTTTTTCCTGGTGTTTTTACAATTATCAATCCCCCTTTGTACGCACCACCGGGCAGGTTAAACAAGTTGGACCGCCAGTGCCTTTGTAACTGATTTCAGTTCCTTTGTATTCATAAACCGTTGCCCCGGCATCAAGAAGCTGTTGCTTCGTGTAAGCGTTACCAGAAGATATAACGCAAACCCGCGGAGCGATGGCAAGCACATTACAGCCCAAGTTCAAGTACTCATCAACCGGCACTTCGATAAGCTGAATGCCTCGTTCAATAAGCAGTTTTCTGAAAAAGACAGGCATAAGGCGGGAATGAACTACGGCTAAATCATGGTCGACTAGGCTGATGAAAGACATAAGATGGAGACACTCCGCCTCTCCTTGATCATGCGGCAGCTGAACTACGATGAAATCATCCACAAGATGTGCGGTCATTTCCTTTAATTGCCGAATGGCTTCTGCGTTTGTACGAT
This sequence comes from Peribacillus frigoritolerans, assembly GCF_040250305.1. Lineage (NCBI taxonomy): Bacteria > Bacillati > Bacillota > Bacilli > Caryophanales > Bacillaceae > Peribacillus > Peribacillus frigoritolerans. The sequence continues at coordinate 3,396,318 of NZ_CP158190.1, forward strand.
AACCATGTCCGACAACCAGGGTTTTATCATCAAGCCAAATGATATCACCGCCATCCGCGACCGCATCACCCGTTAAATACCCTATAATCGGGATGTTCTTTTCCTTACAAAATTCCTTGTATACATTAGCTTCAGGCTGCCTCAATTCTTTCCCTGACTTTAAAATAATGGCCCCTTGGCTTGTGAATTTGACCGGGTCATGCGCATATAAGGAGTCAATCCCGACTACCGAAGATGCTGGCAAATAATCGATGTTTGGAACATATTTCTCTAAAATGGTAATAAAGTCACCATACTCTGTTAGCGCTTCGTTGAAATCTGGCTCTTCCGCAAAGTTGAAGTTCCGCCATGCTTGGCTTAAATGCTCTTGACTAATAAAAGCTTCTTTCGGATGTTTTACAATGACACGTTCCAATGGTTTGTACATGGACGAACAATATGTCACTGCCTCCCCCTCCTTTTCCGCATAGCGGAAAATGTTTCCGCCAATAGGAATTTTTCTTTTATTATAAAATTAGTTTTGGTATAATGTCAATATGTTTTAAATATTCAAATAAATCAGCGTTATATACAACTTGGAATGAAAGATAGGTGGTTTGTTTATGCAATCGATCGACCGTGCCATGAACGTTATAAAGGTGCTCGTTTCCAATTCATCGGAAAACTGGCTGTCAATTACGGAACTTTCTCAAGAGTGTGATCTTCCTGTCAGCTCCATGCATCGTTTGTTAAAAGCGATGTCCTCGCATGGATTAATCCAACAGGACGGGCAATCCAAACAATATGGTTTGGGGAATATTTGGCTCGAATACGGTTTACGTATGTATGACAAAATGGATTACATCAGCCAAATAAGGCCTGAACTGGAAAGACTGATGAACAAAGTGGAGGAAAGCGTCTACCTTAGCCAGCCAATCGGAATGGAATCACTCGTTATCGAACGAATCGACAGTGAAAAAAGCCAAATCCGGGTTTATGACCAGCTTGGCTCACGAGTTCCTATGCATATTGGGGCCGCCAATAAAGCGATGCTAGCCTATATGCCATATAAACAAGCGAAAAAAATTGTAGATGCTCTTCTGCCAACTCAAGAAAGAGCAGCTTTTTGGGATATATTGCAAGAGACTAAAATGAAGGGACATGGAATCAGTCACAGTGAACGAACAGAAGGAACATGTTCTGTTGCCGTGCCGATATTGAACCATTTTGGGGAAGTTCACGGTGCGGTGAGCATAGGTTTTGTCAGCTTTAACCTGACAGAAGAAAGACTTGATTTCCTCATTAAGAATGTGATGGAAACTGGCAATCGGGTTTCTGCAAAATTAGGGTATAGGGGATCATGAATAAGCGAGCAGTGGTGGATTATCGGATAAGCCGAAAAAGAAGATGAATCATTTCATCTTCTTTTCGTTTTTATATTAATCGCTGCCGGTCACGAATAAATCTTCCCTGAAATAGGCGAGGACCTCGCCGGCCACCACAGGTTCGCCCTCCAATACCTCCAATGATTCTATCTTTCCGCTGACACCAATATCAATGATTTCCACACATCCATCTGCCTTCTTAATCTGAAATAATTGTTCCCATTCGTAAAATCTGGAATTTTTGGATATTGAAATTTTTTCAATCCTGCCATCACAAGGGCTTAGAATCACATCTACGTACATTTACATCATTCCTTCCTTCAGTATTCTTCAAAATGAAATGGGGATTGTAACACTAGCTTGAGAAAGTTTTGAAACTCATGTATATCCTCTTGTTCAATGCCCAGGGTCGGAGCCCAGTATTGATCTAAATTAATATCATTGGCACAAAGCAGGATCATTCTTCCGCTTTGCATGGAAGTCACCATTGCTTTACCGAAAAACTGGCCCGAATATACAATGGTCACATCATATCTATAATCTTGTGACAATAAGCAATAATGATGAATAGCCTGGTTTTCTTTATTTTCGGAAAGAATATCAAAATTCAACGGATTGCCTCCTTTCTAGTAAGCCCTAATTCGTTCAGAACCTGACCCAACCTCGAAGCTGGGATGCTTCAGCTATTTTGCGAATCCCTTCAATATAAGCCGCCACTTTCATGTTCACGGAATATTTTTGTGAAGTATGGTAGACATTCAAAAAGCTGGCCGTTATCTTTTCCTTCAATCGTTCATCTACAAGCTCTTCCGTCCAGTAATAGCCTTGGTTGTTCTGGCACCATTCAAAATACGAGACTATCACCCCTCCTGAATTCGCCAAAATATCCGGGACTAGCACTATACCTTTATCATCAAGAATCTTGATTGCTTCCTTTGTGGTCGGACCATTTGCTGCTTCAATCAGGATTTCACATTTTAATCGTGTTGCATTATCTTTATTCACCACTCCGCTGATGGCCGCGGGAATCAGCACATCACACTCTTTTTCCAATATTTCTTGATTGGATAACGAATCTTTGTATAAGTTCGAAACGACCCCAAACGAGTCCCTGTTCTCCAAAAGGTAAGGAATGTCCAAGCCATTCGGATCATATAAACCTCCAAGCTCATCCGCTATTCCGACAACCTTAGCCCCCATTTCATGTAAATACATGGCCAAATGACTGCCAACATTCCCGAATCCCTGAATGATCACACGCATGCCTTCAATAGGAATCCCCTTTAAATCACATATCATTTGAAGTGTGTACAATACTCCTTTGGAAGTGGCCTTTTCCCTGCCCTTCGATCCCCCTAACCTCAGAGGCTTTCCTGTAATGAAGCCGGGTGAATCGAATTCCCTGATGTGATCGTATTCATCCAGCATCCAGGCCATGATTTGTGAATTCGTATACATATCAGGTGCAGGGATATCTTTTGTAGGTCCCACTATTTGACTTACTGCCCTGACATACCCTCGGCTTAATCGTTCAAGCTCAGATGAACTCATCTGTCTGGGATCACACACAATGCCGCCTTTCGCCCCTCCATATGGAAGATCGGTTATTCCGCATTTCAAGCTCATCCATCCGGCCAATGCCTTAACTTCTTCGGGAGTGACATCCGGGTGAAACCGAATCCCCCCTTTAGTTGGACCGGCTGCATCATTATGTTGAGCCCGATACCCTTGAAACATCCTTGTCTCCCCATTATCCATTTGAATAGGAATACAGACTTCCAGAAAACGCATTGGCGCTTTTAGAAAATCAAAAACCTGATCAGGATAGTTCAAAACATGAATCGCTTCTTTTAAGATATCCTGGAATTCTTGCAGTGGATTATCCAATTGACGTTTTTCTATTACCTTAATTTTCTCTGGCATTTTAGCACCTCACTTATATTCTTATAACTTATTAAGCAACTTTCGTGCCAGCTTTGAGGATATTATGTGGATGGCAATATACCGCCATTTCCCAATCATCAACATCATCATGCAATCATCAGGAAATATGTATTAATTCATAAGCAATTCAGATTTGCATATATAACAGTGATGATTAAATACATAAAAAAACGCATCCTAATCGGATGCGTCAGTCGGTGACAAACTAGATGAAAATAGAGTTTGTCTACAGTCATTTAAGGGGTTGCACTAAGTTCATCGCACATTCAACAATATTTTAAGTCCCTCGTTGTCCGGGGTGAGAGTAACCTCCTTTGCCGACTGTCTGCCAATCCGCATCAAAACAAGTGTCTCCGGGGTCTCGGCTAGCTAGTAATTTGGCAGGAGTCTCGCAAATTTATTCAATCCAGCGAGTTTTCATCATATAAAACAGTAAAAATACATAAAGGATAACCAATGATTTTGTTTTAAAAATGCGGTAAAAATCCATTTGCTATTAGTTTGTAACAAAAGGAGTTCTATCCAAATTTTTAAACATATTTGATTGGAGCGGGTGTGCGAGACTCCTGCGGGAATAGCGAGTCCAAGGGAGACCCCACAGGCGCAAATGCGCCGAGGAGGCTCCCGGACCGCCCGCGGAAAGCGAGTGCCCTACGTTCCAATCAACGTCCAAATTTGTACAAGTAAAAACTCATAGCTGAATTTCTTCAACTTGGTATTGGGGCGGTGCCTTCCTGAATGCCTTTGTGATATATAATAGATAACAAAAACCAATAATGAACCAGCTTGTCCCCATTATTAGGGAACTTGTCTCAAGGTTGACCCAAAGAATTCCAATTGCGATAGCTCCAATTAAAGGCATAATTAAGTATTTAATACACCCCTTTATCGTTCGATGCTTCTTTTCCCGAATGATAAAATGGCTGATCACTGACAGATTTACAAAGGTAAATGCCATTAATGCACCAAAGTTGATCAGTGACGTTGCTGTCACTAAATCAAAGAATAAAGCCGACAATGAAATGACTCCGACTATGAGTACATTAATGGCTGGTGTTTTCCACTTAGGGTGAATAAATCCAATCCATTTTTCCGGAAACACTTTATCGCGGCCCATAACATACAAAAGACGGGAAACGCTGGCATGCGATGCTAGTCCCGAGGCTAGCGTATTTACGAAAGTCGTACAAAGAAAAATGGATTGAAATAGCTTCCCGCCTACATAAAGGGCGATTTCCGGTAATGCAGCATCCGGTTCCTTAAAACGGGATATATCCGGAAAAAAGAGCTGAATAAAGAATGATGCGGTAATGAAGATGATTCCACCCCAAAGTGCAGTTAAAAATATCGCTTTTGGTATTGTTTTTTTCGGATCCGGCGTTTCCTCAGATAGTGTCGTTACCGCATCAAATCCCAAAAAGGAAAAACAAAGGATCGTAGCCCCGGTTATTATTGCCGAAAAGTCCATTCCTTCTTTTACGAAAGGCATTAATGTAAACACTTCTCCTGTACCTTCTCCATTATTCAAACCTTTGACAACAAGAATGATGAACACTGCCATGATGGCAATCTGAATTAAAACAAAAAGCGCATTAAAGTTAGCAAGTACATTGACGCTCCTGAGATTGAGAATGGTGACGATTGCCACGAACACAACTACCCAAATCCATGTAGGAACTCCTGGAAATAATGCTGTCAGATAAATTTTGGTTAACAATGCATTGACCATAGGTAAAAACAAATAGTCTAACAACGAAGACCATCCTACCAGGAATCCTAAATGCGGGTTTATGGCCTTTTGCGTATAAGTGTAGGCAGAACCTGCAGCAGGAAAAACCTTTACAAGTTTTCCATAGCTGGCAGCTGTAAAAAGCATCCCCACCAATGCAACGATATAGGCAGTCGGCACATGGCCTCCCGTAATCCCAGATACAATGCCGAATGTATCAAATACGACCATGGGGGTCATATATGCTAACCCCATCATAACGATTTGCCATAATTTCAGTGATCTTTTCAATGTAACCTCATTTTCCACCTATCATTCCTCCTTGAAACCGCTTTCAAACTTGTTGGTTCAATTTCTTTACTAGATTAATCTCATGCCTCCCTCTTTTATAAAAGTTTTACCTGTATACCTTAATGCAATTTATGTGCCACATGATTTCGGTTTACTTTGACAAACGAAAAACGCCAAAAATGCTACTTAATTCCTGTATTCTTACCGGCAAATGATTGATTTATAGAAATGAATCTTTCAGCATCTCTTCCATCGGCGATTCAATTTCCCATAAATTATTCGCCTTTGCATACACAAAGCCAAAGTTATCTGGTAAAACCCCTCATTAAATCACTTACCGTGACTTGGCATGATAATTGCAAGATTAATTAAATATAGGAATTCATTTATATGAGTTTCAAAATGAGTTTCACAACTATTATAGTTATAAGAAAATGGAGGAATAGAAAAATGAAATATCCTTTATCACCTGATGTTAAACCAGAGTTTTGTACCACAGGATCGTTTATGCGCTTACCTTCTACAAGAGAAAATGCCAAATTGGCAGTGGTAGGTATGCCTTTTGATACAGCTGCTTCATTCAGGGTAGGAGCCCGGTTTGCTCCACAGGCAGTCCGCCAAGCATCCATGACGTTGTTTCCCTATCATCCCATTCACAAGGTATTTCCGTTTGACGAATGTAATGCAATTGATATTGGGGATGTTTCGGTGATTCCCCATAATATACATCGAAGCTATGAGTTAATTGAAAAGGCTATGTCAGACTTGATGAAAAACGGGATCATTCCAATAGGCATCGGAGGAGATCATTCAGTAACATTGGCCAATCTAAGAGCAGCCGCAAAAATACACGGTCCTGTTGCACTTCTTCATTTTGATTCACATACAGATACCTGGGATACTTATTATGAAGAAAAATACTGGCATGGTTCGCCGTTTATCCGTGCATATGAGGAAGGTTTGCTCCAAACGGATAAAGTTTTCCAGATTGGCATCAGAGGTACGCTCAATCATCCAGGAGATTTAGATTCCAGTACAGATCTAGGCTACAATGTGATAACAACGCCCGAGCTGAAGAAGAGAGGAATCGAAGATGTCGTGAAGGAAGTCAAGAAAACCATTGGGGATACACCATGTTTCTTGACCTTTGATATTGATTTTGTTGATCCATCCTGCGCTCCTGGAACTGGCACATTGGAGGTCGGCGGTCTAAATAGCTTTGAAACCCTAGAGATGATACGCTCTCTGCAAGGATTCAACTTTATTGGGTTCGACCTGGTGGAAGTCCTCCCGCCGTATGATCCAACACAAATTACATCACTATTGGCAGCCACCATCATTCATGACTTTGCCAGTTTAGTAGCCTTACAACTAAAAGAAGAACAAAAAAAGGAGGACTCAACCGAAAAAAGCTTATAGGACAAACACTGGCCATACAGGCCGATACTGTTAGGCGGTCAGAAAGATCCAAGCTAAAGATATAAATGTCTAAGTACAAAATAAAAAAGTCCTGAAATTCAAAAAGCACCTGTTTATGAAAACAGATGCTCAGACTGTAGACAAATTCGAAGAAAGCGAATTTGCCTACAGTTTTTTTCTTTAAAAATGTTCCAGCTGATTTCAGAAATCCGCTCCCTTTCCGCCGACTGTCTGCCAAGCCTCCTCGACGCAAGCGTCTGTGGGGTCTCGGCTAGCCAGCTATTCGGCAGGAGTGTCGCAAATTTCTTCAATACATTGAGGGTTTCATAAAACAGAAAAAAACATTAAGGTCATCTAATCTTCCTTTAAAATCATGGTTCGATGTGAAATCATTCCGCCCCCCTCTGCCTACAGTTTTTTTCTTCAAAAAATGTTTCAGCTGATTTCAAAAATCCGCTCCCTTTCCGCCGACTGTCTGCATCCCGAACCCACTTTTGTCGACAAACTGAGCATCTTCTTAGGTGAAAGCAGATGTTTTTTTCCTATGTCATCTTTTACTATAGTACTGCTATTTTCACTGTAAATAATGTCATATCGGGTTGGAAAAATTGTCTCCTCATCCTGTTTCCGATGGCATAAGGAATCAAAAAAACACATCCCATCTGAAAGAATGGAATGTGTCTTCATTTTATTCGTCCGATTCTATCCCGGGACGATTGGATTGTGTTGGCAGGGTGTCCCAAAAGCTTGCATCAGCAGTTTCAATTGAATCATCGGCAATGGCTCTGACAGCTGCATCCAAAGTGGTTACCGTTTGCTTTATTAGATAGCCATTACTTTTTTGTCCAAGCGCTACTGACTCGACATTGTGGTCCGACATACCTCGCATCTCAAAGAGCAGTGTAGCAATATCATAACGAACGGCTGCACCATTACGGCCTATATTTTCTCCAGAACCGCCATCATACCTACCAATATGCCCCCAACCAGTTGGTTCAATGGAGTTATATACAACAGCACCCAGTTTTTTTGACGCTTCTAACACCTCAGGCTTTACGTTTGCGTTTGTAGGATAAAGAATTGAACCTGAAACAAGTTCACCGTCCGTTTCGCTTAGCGTCCCTTGATGATGTAAATCTATCATGTAGTCTATATCGTATTTCGCAAATACATTTTCATGTAAAGCCTTTACCTCTACTTGCATGGAATCAGTTTTTTTATCATGCTCACGGTTTAAGTCGATCCCATTTGCATTTGCCCGTGTTAGATGCCGATCACCTTTTGCTAAATAGTCATCAAGAGGGAAATTAACATCTCCCATGGCCCCATCTGCGTTTAACATGGGAATGATCAGTATATTAACATTTTCCAAAATACCTTTAGTCTTGTTCGTGCCTAGATGTTTAATGAATTCGAGTGCACCCTCAGTAGTCAGTTGTTCATTTCCATGCTGTTGAGTTAAAAATAGTATAGTAGGATTCTTAGGATTTGACATGTACTTCGCTAGGTAAATATCCCTCCCTTTTACCGTTTCCCCGATTACTTCCAATGCCAGCCTTTCTTGTTTTGCATCCTGCGTTTCAAGATAGCTTACCAGGCTTTCATATGTATGAAGATTTGAAGTTGTCACTTGTCCATTTCCAGCACTGGGGCCATTTCCAACCGCTCCGACTGGTAGCGCAACAGCTGTTACTGCGCTTAAGGTCATTAAACTAGATAATGAAACTGATAGAACTTTCTTTTTAAAATTCAATAAAAACCCTCCTTATCAAATATAATAATCAGAAAAATAACTATTAATAATATTCTGACATTTTTACTACTTTATGTTAATAGTGAAAAATAACTATGTTTCCAAATAGTTTTCTTCTACACAATATAACTTGAAAGGAATTACTTCTACAAAGGCGATATTCAAATGTTCCAGATGAAGAAAAACCAGGCGGACACCCGTCTGGTTACTTCAATCTAGGCAGGAAGTTGATACACTCACCAAATATTTATTATTGCCTGCCCTCCGTCAATGGAATTGACTCGTATTGTTCCGGATTGATTTTATATACAGAGCCATCAGTAACTCCATCAATTATTCCATATAATCCTCTTTCAACTGCTTTAATGAGCATGCCTTTTTTCTTTTGGCCAAAGGACTGTGTTTGACCTCTAACTTCAAAGAGCACTGTCCCGCTTCCGTTCAAAGCAAAGGCTCCTAAAGCCGTTCCAGGAAGGTTTTGGTTTTGCGGATATAAGGATATATTTCCATATGGAGAATTACCTTGTTCTTTCATTGCATTATATACCGCTACATTCAATTGTCTGGAAAAATCATAATTATAGTTTTTTGCATATTTGGCATAATCTTGTCCTGAAGGCGAGCTTGGATCTGGAACAAATTGAGCGGAAAGCGAGTATGTGACTAAATCATCCGTTCCATCAACTTCATAATAGGGAGCTTGGTGATGCAAGTCCACAAAAATCTCCACCTTTCCGTATTGCTTCAATAGAGACTTGTAAACATCACGTGTTGTTTGTGATTCGGGTGTTATGAACCAGCCAGGGGTGGATGATTTTCCAGGGAAGTCTTTAGCTTGGGGAATATAATTTAAATCAGGATTAAAGTCACGATTCACATCGAAACCAGGTTTGGACTCATAATCGAATGATTCATTTTTGTATGTATAATAGTTCCAAGATGGACTCGCTCCTCCTAACTGTGGAAACTGTTTCACGACCTCTGCCCAGGTCATATCATTTCCCCGACGGTTCAATTCAGCAGCATCCGGATTCATTTTAGGCAAAGCGACAAGGGTAATTTCTTTACGAATTTTCTCCGCTTCAGGAGAGTTGGTCCCCAAAAACTTCAAGATATTCAAGATGGCATCCGTACCGGTTTTCTCATTTCCATGGATCTCACTTTGAATGAAAACGACTTTGTCGCCTGTTCCCACGGTTGCTTTATAGATTTCTCTATTTCTATTTGAATATCCGGCTACATCCACTTTTACTTTACCTTGGCTATCACTCGCAATTTGTTCTAGCTTTTTCCCTAGTTCAGCATGATCTGTAAAACCTGAAACCGAATAAGTTTGTTGAATGGGTGTTCCCGGTGATGTTTCATTAGCTGCAAATGTTGGTGCAGCAATGCTCGCCGATAAAACGGCAACTCCTAGAGTTGAAATAATTTTCCTGTTTTTCATAATACAACAATCACTCCCTTAAAATATTTTTCTATCTCATTATACAAAATGGAAAAGTAGAAATATGTTGGAATTTGATGTCGTATTATGGCTATTTTATGATTTGGGCATCTGCTTTAAGTTCACGCAAAAAAAAAACGTGACATTTTTATCGAGGATTGTTGTTCGCGGTCTGTCGAATTGATGATTTGTACTATAACATCACATTACGTTATAATTAGAGGAAAAATACGAGAAAGGGGAAAATATGAAACTCAACACTAATAGTTCTACGCCATTATACATGCAATTAAAGCAATCTATCATCGAAGATATAAACAAAGGTATTTACTCTTCTGGCGAAAGATTACCAACCGAAACAGAATTATGTGACATATATGGAGTAAGTCGCATTACTGTTAGAAAAGCGGTTTTGGACTTGGTGGAAGACGGGCTGCTAATACGCCAACAGGGAAAGGGAACATTTGTCCAATATCCTAAAGTAAAAAGAGAATTATTTGCTGTTAATGGTCATGCTGAATATATGTCGGAATTAGGGAAGATACCTCAAACTAAAATCCTTTCATTTGGGATACTGCCTGCACCGGCTAATATTTCCAAATCCTTGGAGATTACTCCTGAAAGTGATGTTCTTGAATTACAACGAATCTTATACTATGATAATCAACCTCTCACCTTAGAAATTTCTCATTATTCCTTAAAGATTCTGCCAAATTTAAATCAACATGTCCAAAACTCTGTTTCCATGTATGACATCATAAAGCATAAATATAATATAACACCTGTTCATAACACGAAACTTTTAAATATGGTATTGGCAAATGCAGATGAAGCAAAATATTTAGAATGCGAAGTGGGAGATCCCCTTTTCAAAGTGGAGAAAGTGGCATATGACGCTAAGAAGCAGCCTATCCATTCATCCTTCCTATATTATCCTGCCAATCGCGTGACCTTTACGATTGATAGTTCAATATCGCAAGAAAAAGGTAACGAATCCCCCTCTTAATCCGGGATCTCGTTACCTTTATTCATCCATGCATCATTTTAAACCATCATATGATCAGGATCATATACTTTGCCATACCCAAAAGCACCATAATCCTGACAGGTTTGGGAGGCGACTAATGCTCCTTTTTGTAAAGCTTTATATACATCTTGTCCTTGGACGTACGATGAGAGAAAACCAGCAATAAAGGAATCTCCCGCCCCCAACGTATCTACAACTTTAGTTTGGATAATAGCTTGTTCATATATTTGATTTTCAGTTGATAAAAGTGATCCCTTTTCCCCACGAGTAACACATATCACCTTTGTGCCGAACGAATGAACCTTTTGAATCAGTGCATTGCACTCTGCCTCGTTTAAATTGCTTCCGGAAAAAAATGCATAATTCACAAATGGACAAACCTTTTGTAAATAGTGATCCTCTTGATTTGTCGAAAAATCAAAAGAAATGTCAATGAATTGGCTTAATATTGGAAGGTTATGCTCTATACGGCTATATACACTTGTATGAAGAAGGTCATGTTGCCGAATATAATCCAAATCATTGTCATTCAGTACAATCCCCAACCTGGATTGGATTCCCCCTTTATTGGAACCAATAAAAATTCGGTCACCGCCCTTATCCAACGCGACGACTGCCATACCATTCTCTCCTACTGCTTGTCTTACTCTACTAATCTCTATCTTTTCCTTTTGCAATACCTCTAAAACATGGTCTGCTGCCCCGTCATTTCCTACAATGCCAATATATGAAGATTGCTCATCATTTAAACGATTGCACAATACTGCCACGTTTAATGAATTGCCGCCAGGATATATCTTTCCTTGATCTTTATAAAAATCTACTACGTTATCTCCAATTCCAATTAATTTCATGCCTGTTCCCCCTGTTATCATTTTACACTTCCACTAGCAATTCCACGGATAAAGTACTTCTGCATGAATAAAAATAAAATGACGATAGGTGCCGCTGAAATCGTTAATCCAGAAAGTAACACTCCCCAATCGGTTTGCAGTGCATCTCGAAATTGCATTAAACCGGCAGGTATCGTACGTAAACTATCATCGTCTATAAAGATGATCGCGAACATGAATTCATTCCATGTATAGTAAGCTGTTAAAATTGTCGTCGTTAATAAAATAGGCTTACTCATGGGAATGAAAATTCTAAAAAGGATTCCAAGGTTTGTGCATCCATCCAACCGGGCAGCCTCTTCCAGTTCTTTCGGAATGGACAGGAAGTAGGCCCGAATCAACAAGATGGTTAGCGGAATTCTGTATGCTACATAAGGTAAAATTAACGCCCAATGGGTGTTATATATACCTAGCTTCTGAATTATATTATACAAAGGGATCAGGCTTACTTGGGGAGATAGCATCAACCCCCCTAAGCATATGACCAAAATGAAAGCCTTTCCACGAAAATCAAAGCGAGATAATCCGTAAGCACCTAACGCACTTACTAATACCGTTAGAATACAGGTCAAACCAGTAACCATGACACTATTTAAAAAGTAGGAAGAAATCCCACTATTCCAGGCTGTTACATAATTTTCAAACAACCATGTATGAGGGAGGGACCAACTATGGTTAAAAATTTCCTCTGTGCTTTTAAAAGAACTGATGACCATCCATAATAAGGGATAGGCAACAACAAGAAAGTATGCGATCAAACCTGCATAGACTAGTGCTACTCTCATATTATAGTCTTTTCTTTTCCTTGCATATTTTAGATTTTTCACAATTAATTCCGGTACTCTGATCGTTGATTTAGGCATCTCCATTATTAGTCCTCCTTTCCTGTTTTAAATATTTTCATTTGAACAAGAGAAATAAGTAACGTAATAATTAAGATAACCGTTGCGATGGCTGAAGCATATCCCATCATATCTTTTGAAAAAGCCGTTTTATATAAATAGGTACTTAGGACTTCCGAAGAAGTCCCCGGCCCCCCTCCGGTTAAGATATATGGCTCATTAAACACTGTAAAAGCACCTGTCAGTGTTAAGATTACGGCTACGAATGTCATTTCCTTCGTTTCTGGAACCGTAATGTGAAAAAACGTTTTTATTTTATTCGCACCATCCATTTCAGCTGCTTCATATAGCTCAGGTGAAATTTTTTGAATGGATACGATATATAACATGGCAATATAACCAATCGATTGCCACTGTGAGACAGCAATGACCGCATAGATTGCCGTATCACTATCGCCCAACCATGGCAGTGCTAAATTATTCAATCCAATCATTTTAAGAAACTGATTTAACAACCCCACTTCCGGGTTGTAAAAAAATGAAAACAGCAATGCTATGACTGTCATTGAAACGACGACTGGTAAAAAATAGACTGTACGAAAGATGGGTGAAAATTTACGGATTAATTTATCTTCTAAAACAGCTGCAACAATTAACCCTCCAAATACCTGGAAAACAATTGAAATGACTGCATAAAGAATATTATTTTTTAAAGCTTCATAAAATACGGGATCATTAAACAAAGTAAAGTAGTTGTCCAACCCTACAAATGCTTTATTTGGTGAAAAAGTACTCCAATTATACAGACTGTCGCCAATATTCTGGAAAATGGGGATATAAACTAGCAGTAAAAAAACTAAGGCTGGAAGAAGATATAGATAAGGTACAAATTTATCGAGTTTTATCATTAAAAGATCACTCCCTTAATAAAACGGAAAAATGATTCCCCTTATTTCCCCGCTTCGATTCTAACAGTATCGGCAGCTTTTTGAACATCACGCATGATTTGTTTAGGTGTTTTATCTCCATTTAACATCATTTGTGCTCCTGTTAAATAGGCATCTGCAATACGCGCATCAATGCTCATGTCAAACCATGGGGCCATTTCCTTGGCGTTTAATATGCTTTGAACCGCTTCCAGCTGTTCCGGGGAAGAATTATTTTCATTCACTGTACCTTCAACTGCACTATACTTGCCCACATCAGTGACTAGTTTCTCTCCCATCTGTTTAGTGGTTAAAAACTTTAAAAACTCCATCGCCTCTTTAGGATGCTTTGTCTTGGAAGAAATCATAAAGCCCTCAGGCGAACCCGTTAGATTTGTTTGATTGCCTTTTCCGCCTTCTACTTCGGGAAAGTTAAACATTCCAAGTTCAAACTTAGTGGGTCCAAATAGCTTGATTTCTGCCGTTTCTGCATAAATCATAGGTGCCTTACCATTTGAAAATTGCTGCCTAGCATATTCGTGATCTATTGAATTCGTATTCTCATTAAAATAAGGTAACAACTCTTGGAATTTTTCAAGCGCTTTTATGTAGTCGTCATCCTTGAATTTTCCGGTTTTTCGATTATAATCCATCGTCAGCACTTCCGGTCTAACAAGGCGTTGATTCAATGTGCCCAAATAATGTGAAATTGTCCAAGTGTCTTGACTGCCGAATTGAAGGGCTGTGTAGTTATTCTTTTTTAACACTTTTAACACGTCGATTAATTCATTCCAGGTTTTAGGCGGGTTTATGTTCAATTTTTCGAAGACATCCTTGTTATAGAAAAACATTTTCCCATCCATTGTTACGGGGACACCATACACCTTATTATTAAATGTATACGGTTTGACTTGGGATGGAACGAGTTGAGAAGACCATTCCGGATCGTTTTCATAATAAGAAGTTAAATCCAAAGCTTTATTGCCTCGCACAAACTGACTGGCAAATTCATCACTCCATGAGAAATAAACATCCGGCGGATTATTTGTACCTGTCATTACTTTAATTTTGTCTTTATACGAATCGTTTAGCACTGCTTCGGTTTTAATATTGATATTGGGGTTTTGTTTTTCAAAGTCTTTTACAACTTCATTAAAGTACGTTTTTTCCGGTTCCTTTGGCCACCTATGGAAAAATGTTATGGTTGTTTTTCCAACATCTGATTCTGAAGATGTTTTTTCACCAGAACATCCCCCAAGCATTAAAGATAAACTTAAAAATGATGCGAATATAAGTTTTGTTTTTCTCATGAATACCCTCCTTATTATAAATGCTTTTATCATCAGGAAATTATACTATAATGTTATAAAACATTATAGTATAATTCGTAAAAAATATACAGAATATTAAGTTTTCTCTAACTATTAGTATTCTACTTTCCACATATAACGCCTTTTGCTTAAAGGATGATTACGCGCTTCCGCTAATTCTTCTGCATATTGACGCAATACACGATTTAAGATAAGCGGTGCAATATATCCTTTTACTTCTTCATCGATACCATCAAAATCATACTGTTTTGCATCTAGCACCGTTAGTTTTTTGCCATAACGCTGAGAAAAAGATAACGCTCTTTCTTCTAATGGTCTTGTTTCATCCAATCCCAATAGAATGATAAACGGTACATTTTCGTCAATAATTTCGAATGGTCCATGGAAGTACTCGCCAGCATGAATGGCATGTGAGTGTATCCATTGCATTTCCATTAAGATACAAATACTAAAAGAATAGGCTGTCCCATAGTTGGAACCACTTGCCATTGTATAGATAACAGGTTCTTTTGCATGAGATTGGGCGAATACTCTTGCATTAGAAGCTTCTTTCTCCAGGGCTTTTTCATACACTGGCTGTAAATTCTCTAAACTTGATACAAGTTTTCCAAACTTCTCATTGTTTTCCGCTATATGAAGTACACCAAAAACTAGTTGATATAAAACACTCAGGTTTGTATCAAAGGCGTTTACACCGTTACCCCATTCATATTTAATGAAAAGGTCCGCATTTTGGGCTAATGGTGATCCTGGTTCGTTCGTTAATGCCACAGTAAACGCACCTTTACTTTTTGCAAACTTAGCCGCTTCTGCCGTTTCGGGAGTTGTTCCGGACATAGAGCATAAAATTACTAAGGATTCCTTCCCTAGTTGTTGTGGATTACGATGTATAAACTCATTTGAACTATATAGATCGGAAGTTATATTTTCAGCTTCACGATCCAGTATATATTTAGCTGAATACATGATGGCAGAAGATCCCCCGCATGCTACCAAATAAATATTGTTAATTTTCCTACCCTTTAATTGATCCAATACTGTTTTTACATCACTTTTTACATTAATAACCGATTTACTCATTTTCCCACTCCTTTAATATTTGATATACAACATTATGTAATGTTATATATTGTTATATTAAAACATGAGCTTTCTTTAGTCAATACATTTGTCAGAATATTTCACTTATTTATTTCCCTTGAATCAGTTAGGTACTATATCTCAGATCTTTTTCCCTTCTAAATTTTCATGATTTACAGACGTAATAAACGTCCACTTGAACATCTAATGTGATACACTTCTTATTTTTTTCTGATTTTCCCAACCAGTAATAATAACAATGGCAGAATAAAACAAATCGTTAAGGATAATGGTGTCCAAGCTGTAGCCATAAAGTTTTGATAATGCACGATATCGGGATGCGAAAAGATGGTAAAAGTGAGAATTAGAAAAGCTAATGGGAATAGAAGAATTTTGTAATTTTTTAATCCTAGCAATTGAGCTATCCCTAAAGCGAGTCCATAAAAGCATATGGTCAACTTAAAATACTCTGTAAAAACCCAAATGAAGGCCACAATGACCTCGACCCTTTCAAAAAAATTACCGATGCTTATCCTCATCCCCAATTTATAAGAAGGATAGGTCAATCTCGCTGTATTATCAGCACCCAATACGAGGATACTGAAAAGGATCACCAAGAAAAGAGCGCCGCCACCTAACAGAGTCCCTAAATAAAAGTTTTTCTTCACTTTAGCCTTTTCGTTTACATATGGAGTGATCATCAAAAAGAAAACGAGCTGAACATAAGGCAGAGCTAAAGAGTGATATGATCCCCTCATTATCGGTTTCATGCCTTCTTCAAATATAGGTTGCAAATTTTCGATTTTGATATCCGGGATAAGAAATACGAATAATATGAAAAGCAGCAGAACAAGCCAAGGAAAAAAGATTAATGCAGTCCGGCAGATAACTTCCAATCCTAGCCGTGCACCAAATAAGCTTGTTATTATAAACAAGATCATAATCATTTCCATAGGTGTCTCAACCAGAACCTGTGATGAAAAAAAATTCCCAATTTCACTAAGTAACGCTGAAGAAAGGTAATATAAATAAAATAAGAATAGCAGTGCCGAGATCTTCCCGATCCATTTTCCAAATATTTTTTCATTAACTTCTATATAAGTCATGGATGGGTAAAGTGATGCGAGCCGGGTAAATAGGAAAACGAAACATAAACCGATGAGAGTAGCTAAGATATAGGCAATCCAGCCATCCTGCTTTGCTAAAGAGACAAGTACGGAAGGTAAAGTAAGTATCGCTCCTCCTATGGTGAATATGATAACCATTATAAGAAATTCACCAGAGCTGATTTTTCCTTTTTCGAGCATATTTAATACCTCCCTAGGATAAAATACGATCCATGAAATGAGCCAGTGGACTATATATTTTCGTTATCCAGTCTATAGGAGTGGGAATGGTAATATCCTTGATAATTAAAATACTCAACGTCATGCCAACTAAAAGCAATAAAATGAAAATGACAATTTCCTTCCAGCATTTCTTTTTAATAAGGGGTGGTATTTCGAAAAATGAAATAATAGCTCCAGTACACACTGTTCCAATAATTGCCCACATTGACCTTTACTCCTCGATTTCTTTTTGAAAGGATTCTGATATGGTGCCTAAATTGCGAATCTTTGCTTTAATGGTTACATTCACGTCCAAATTTGCGAATTCCTGATCCCAATTTCCTTCTAAACGTTTCCATGCTTTAGGATCGGTTCTATGAATTTCTTCACCAAAACCGAAAATGTCACTTTGATACTTCTCTTGAAGCGTTTTTATCGATCCTTCTATTTTATCCTTAATGTCTTTTGCGTATCTTTTATTCAATTCTTCGATTTTTTCAGGTTTAGTTAAATCGATTGTGCATTCTACTTCACCTATACTCCCTTCTGAGGTGACATTTATATCTATTCTCGGATTTCCTTTTTCCATTTTCCCCTTGATTTTCGTTTTTGAACTAGTCGTGTTGACCGTAATTTGCTCACCTTCACATGGAATATTTACCGCAGTGGACTTAACATGATCTGTAATGTAACTAACACCTTTACTGTCGTTCCTGTTTAACCAGCCGACAAGTTTATCCTTCTTGAATACTCCAAGATAATCCAAACGCAAGCCGGATTTCGGGGAGATATTTTGTGCATTCGTAACATTGCTTCCTGATTCGGGATCACCATAAACGAGAATCCCCGTTAGCATGGCCTGTCTCCCTTTGCTGACGATACTGCTGACCAGCTCATCCAAAGTGACCGTCCTTGTCGGTGCCCACCTTCTCTCTGAATTTTCCAAGGCATCAAAAACTTTATTAGCCGGTATTTTTTCAAGGGCCGTTTGCACATTAAGCGTTTCATAAGCAGTTGCCCCCTTTGCAACGGTCATATAGAAATCCGAACGCAACTCCTTTTGCCGGGAAAGGACATCCAGAGGTTTTGCAATTCCTGCCCTGGCCATTTCCTCACCAAAGACGATTTCACGAAGATGTGCGACATATAACCTCCTTGGTACATCAGTTGATAGGCTTCTAATTGCTTCAGCAATGGTTGCACCGCTTTTCCTGAAGGTTACAACTTCCGTGCGGCCAGAACGGGCATCACCTGCCAGCTCACTCGAATTTAGAACTTGGACGGTTACAAGATACCCATCTTCTTTTTTATCAATTCCCATGGCAGTAACGATGGCAAGTTCGTTCAACTCAATGCTGCTCCAACAGCCGGATAAACAAATTATAGGTAACATTAAAAATACCTTTAGCATTTTTTTCATAGTGAACCCTCATAATCTCATCATTTTATCTAGGTGGTTTAGGAGAACTTACATCTCCTCTGTCTGTATCATTTTTACTGATCAAACGAGGCCGCTTTAATAATGACCAATGCGGCATACGAATGATGTTGTCTTTTTGATCTTGTAAAATGAATGGTGCATTTGGAGCTAAATATGGTAAACCAAAAGATCGTATGCTATTTAAATGCAGGACCATCACGATTAGCCCCAAAATGATCCCGTATAACCCAAATGTAGCGGCAAGGATCATAAACAAGAATCGAAGCATCCGAAAAGCCATGGCCATACTATTGGCTGGGAACACAAAGCTGCAGATGGCTGTTAAGGACACGATGATAACCATTGTTGCTGAAACGAACCCTGCTTCGACAGCAGCCTGTCCAATAACTAATGCACCCACGATGGAAATGGATGAACCGATTGCCCTAGGCATCCTCACACCTGCCTCACGCAAGATTTCAAATACTACCTCCATCAGCATCGCCTCTACAAAAGCTGGAAAAGGAACACCCTCTCGCTGTGAGGCTAGACTTATGAGTAAAGGAGTAGGAAGCATTTCTTGATGAAAGGTTGAGACAGCGATATAAAGTGATGGTGTAAGCAAAGCAAGGAAAAAGGATAAATACCGTAATACTCGAATTAATGTTGCAATGTCTGCCCGTTGATAATAGTCTTCACTGGACTGGAAAAAATGCACCATCAATGCTGGAACGATAAGGACAAACGGAGTTCCGTCAATTAGTATCGCAATCCTTCCTTCTAAAATGGCAGCGGCTACAGCATCAGGACGTTCCGTATTATAAACGGTTGGAAAAGGAGTGTATACTTCATCCTGAATAAGCTCTTCAATGTAACCACTCTCAAGAATCGCATCTATATTGATTCGATTTAACCGGCTTTGCAATTCTGAAACCGTTTTATCATTGGCAACACCTTTTAAATACATAATCGCAACGTCTGTTTGCGTTTTTTCTCCAATCTGCTTTGTTTCAAGCCAAAGGTTTGGATCTTTTATTCTCCGTCGTATTAAAGCAGTATTTGTTCGCAGCGTTTCAGTAAACCCATCCTTTGGTCCTCTTACTACTGTTTGGGAGGAAGGTTCTTGAACTCCGCGATCGGCCCAATCTCTTGAGCCGAGTGCCATTCCTTTTGGGGAGCCGTCCATCAATAACATCGTGTCTCCCGATAAAACATGGTTAAAAAGCTTTTGAAAATCAGTTATTTCCACTATTCCCCCTACAGGAAGAGTATTTGATTTTATTATTTCAAAACAATCAGGGACTGCTACGTCCAAGTCAGCGTTCCGAATTTCAACCATCAAAGTGTCGAGGATTAAATCTTGGATGGAAGCTGAATCCGTTAATCCATCTGTGTAAACGATACCTAACTTAATTTCCCCATTTTTACCTGCTTGAAAATCCCTTATAACTATGTCTGAACTATTTCCTAACGTTTTCTTAATATGGTCTAAATTATATTGAAGATCAGAGGATATAAGTTTTGTTTGATGATTCTTTGAGTCTTTACTTCGGTTTTGGGCTTGAACCGGATTTTGGTTTTGATTTTTAGTTTTGCTGGAGTTTGGATGTTCGCTTTGCTTTAGGTCTACTTCTTGTTTTTTACTTTTCACTGATTGTTTATCTTCAATTAACTTCCTCAATGGAATAGGAACTCGAGATTTCAATGCTAACCCCCTCATAACCAATAGCCCGTTAAAATTATGTTTTCACCTTGGCTGCAATTATATCCATCTAAGTAAAATAAATTGCAATTAATTTTCAAGAGCAAAATTCAATTAAAAGTTGCTGAAGATGGCTCGGATATTAACATTTTTGGACCTGTTTTTTCCACATAATTGAATTGCAATTAACCACTTCCTTCCATCACTGTAAACTCGGAAGCAACCTCTCTTTTGGAGTCAGTTCAATAGGTATAATATTAAAAATGGATTTACTAGGCACCTGAAGCACAACTAATCAAATTTATTGGAAGTTATGTTTAAAAGTATCCTATGAGTAACTGCATAGATTGCCAATATTCGCATAATCTATTATCATTTTCGAGAGCAACGACTTTAATGTTTTCTTGTTTGATAAAGTGGAATGAAGTTGGTCGGTTTAAGGGCACGAAAAAAGATAAATGAAGAAAAACCCTGCAGAGATTTCTCTCCACAGAGTTTCTATAAGCTTTCAACTAATTTTTTGGTGCAGGGCACCTTGCCTTTGAATATGCGAATCGTTTTTTTCGTTTGTTTAATCCCAGGTTTATAACCTGGTTTTTCCCACCTTAACTTCTTCATTAATAATGTTTTTTACCCACTTTTTCCTCACTCTAGAAGTGAAAAAAGGTACTATCAACAGCTAAAAAAATTGTACATGAAACGACGAAAAATATATGGTAACAAGGCACCGAATTCAAGATTCCAATGTAATATATTCAGCTCCCTGGTCTTTTGCCCAATTATGTATATAACTTAGCAGATTATAACCAAGGCCACTAGGACGATGATTTTCATCAGTAACCAAATCTTGCACATAAACATAGCGTTCATTGTATGAATCTTCACGCCAGCTAATACCTGCTAACGCTACGATGCTCGTATCATGATATAAAGCAAATAACTTTTTACCCTCCTTACGCATTTCATTTAATAATTCTAGATATTCCTTAAAAGTCAAATCAGTACGCAACTGACTTAATATTGGATAAGCCTGTAAGAATTGATGTTCTACAGTTAACTCTACTATATTTTCCACTGGTATTTTCATTCTAATATTCCCCTACCTTTTTTAAGTTTTATGGCTTCGCCTTCCCTTTATGAATCCGGATTAAATTTCTGACATATAACCAAGGGCAAATTAAACATCAAATAAATGTTTTCAATAATTGTGTGTCTAACAGTTTCCCATTCTTCTCCTTTCTCCATATTTATTAGATATACACACATAGATATACACATAAATAATATGCAAGAATCGCGCCAACTCAAATCTATTACAAATAAAAATATTGTTGCATCTTTACCTTAATTGACGTAACGAAGCAGGTTAATCAGAAAATCTCACCAAATGAAATTTGATGAAAAATCAGTTAAATCAAATATTCAGTTCCTAAAACATTATGATGTGGGGGAATTTAAATACTTTCTCTTGGACCATTAGGAGAAGCTACATAATGGAAGTGGGACAAGTAAAATTATTCTTCTATTATCTAAAGTATGTATGGCCGTTTCTCAAATCCGAGACAAAATATTCAATTGTCAAACACATAGGAAGATAATTTATAAACGAGTGATGGGTAAATTCGCACGACAAAACATGGCGTGTGATTTCCGAAATAAGAAATAAGAATAATATAAAAAGCAGCAAAATCGAGCCCGAATAATGAAATGGGAATCGACTTTCGAAGAAAAGCCAAGACGATTCAAATTAATTTCCGTGTGAATAACTTGAATATGAATAGCCAAAACTATGGAGTAAAGAAGGAAGGAACAAACATAAAGGAGAAAAAAATGCCTGGTAGTTTCAAAATTTCTTCACATCAAATGATGATTTTTTATTCTTTTGTACTCGGTAGGAACGGTTATTTTACATACTCCTTCTCCTTTAGCTGGTTTTGCAAAGCAGGATGCGTGGCTTGCTGCATTATTTAGAACAGGAATCGCATTAATTTTTGTATGGTTCCACATCAGGGTTGGAAATTTATATCCTGAACTCCCTTTAGATCAAATAAATGAAAAGGTTTTCGGTAAGTTAGTCGGAATGATGATCAATTTCACATTTTTTATCTGGTCTTTTTCAACTGCTGCCGAGACAATTTATTATATGGGGAATTTCATTGAAACTTTTTGGATGCCGGATACTCCACTTGCAGCATTAAATATAATGTTAGCTGCAGTTGTGATCTTTACAGTTCGCCTTGGTATTGAAACTTTTACACGTACGTTGGAAATATTCTTCATACCCGTATTAATATTACTGACTATTTTTTTGGTATCCATCATTCCTCAAGCCAATATCCAAAACATTCAGCCAGTATTTGAAAATGGAGCCAAACCTGTCATACGTGCGACACTTTTTTTCATCAGCGTGTTCACGCTATCTCCTGTTATGTTTTTAATGATTTTCCCTTCAAAAGTCAATGAAAGTAAAAAAGGGGGTAAAGCTTTTTTTATCGGCACATTGATCGGAGGAATCATTTTAATTCTGTTTATCATGCTGGATATTTTGGTTCTTGGACTCGATACCACAGCAAGAAATATCGCTCCAAGTTATACGATGGCAAAAAAATAAATATAGGGAATTCCTAATGCGGGCACGATTTGGATTTTTACAACCTATCGGTGATGTATTTTTATGTATCGGTTGTTGTTTTTTCAAACATATTCAATATAAAAGATTATCGTCCATTTACTACGGCTTTAGGGATGATAATGGTTTTGATTGTTTTTCCGATGGTACCATCATCCGGGGAATTTAATAGAAATATATGGTTATTCTATGCATGGACTTATGGTCTGGTCATGCCTTTATTATTGATTATCACGGCTAAATTTAATAACGCCATTAATAAGCACCATGGCAGCCAACAATGATAATGACCAAAACGATTAAAAGAACATCATAAAAATTCCAGAAGTCCGAAATTGTCGGGGTTAATGAATATTTACGAATGAGGTGAGTATATTGAAACATAAAATAATCATCATTTTCAGTCTGGTTTTTATAGCATTCATGACTGGCTTACTCATCTTTTACCTCATAAAAGATGATTCTTCCCGATGGATGGTAGCCCTTGGGGGAATATTGGTAAGTGCCTTGCCCATTTTATTACTGTTTGTAAAAAATAATCCTTTTAACATTCCAATCATAATCGGTTACTATGTTTTTATTTTCTGTACGACATTTTTAGGGTCTATCGCAAATTTTTATGTGGATTTTAAATGGTGGGACTCTGGCCTTCACTTCTACAAAGGTATTTTCGTGGCTTTTGTTGGAATTGCTCTTTATAAACAATTCATTCCTCCAAAAGCGAGAAAAGATGTTTCAAGGTGGGTCATCTTTCTATTTGTTCTCTCACTTTCAGTCATTGCCACTGTTCTTTGGGAAATATATGAGTTCGTAGGAGATATCACTTTTACTCATACCATGCAGCGAGGCGGTAATAAAGACACCATGTACGATATAATTTACGGTCTTACGGGCGGCCTGCTTATCTCCATTTATTCTATTGTACAAAAATCAAAATTATAATTTATAGAGGTATTCATATGAATCGGAAGCTAGTTATTTCATTAAGTTCAGTGTATGTACTTTTCATGGCAGCTTTATCTATTTTTTACTATACATCCGATGAAACTTTTAAATCACTCGTTTCGATAGGCGGTGTGGTATGTGGAGCAATTCCCCTTTTATTGGCCCTATTTACCAAGCTTCAATTCAATCTGCCAATAATCATTTCCTATTTAATCTTCTTATTCGGTTCACAATATTTAGGATCTATTTTAGGTTGGTATGGACTGGGATGGTGGGACACATTCTTACATTTACTAAGCGGTTCCCTTCTCGCTTTTACGGGAATCGCTTTATATGAACGATTGATATACAGAAATGCAGGCAAAGAAATATCCCCTTGGTTTGTCTTTTTGTTTACTCTCTCCTTCTCAGCACTTGGTGGTGTCATATGGGAGATTTACGAATTTAGTTCTGATCAATTATTCGGAATGACACTTCAAGGCGGGGGAAATAAGGATACAATGATAGATTTAATTGCGGATACTGTTGGAGGTCTTATCATTGCAGTGTGGGCCGGAGTGCGGACAAAGATTAAGTTAAAGAAAACATGAAAAAACCCTTTTCTTTTATCTTATTGTAAAATAACAGCAAACCATATGATATTTTGAGGGTTGACTGCATTAAAAAAACGTTCCAGTTGATTTCAGAAGTCCACTCCTTTTCCGCCGACTGTCTGCCGAGCCTCCTCAACACAAACGTCTCCGGGGTCTCGGCTAGCCAGTTATTCGGCAGGTATGTCGCAAATTCTCAATTTAAAGAGGATTTCATCCGTATAGATAACCAATTTTTTCGGAGTGAAAGCATTTCGAACCTTTACCGACATGAGGGGTTCTATCTAAATTTTAAAACAAAGTGATTGGAGCGGGTGTTCGAGACTCCTGCGGGAAAAGCGAGTGCCTGGAGGCAGCGTTCATTGTACAAACCATAAAAAAACTGTAGACAAACTCGACTTTAATCGAGTTTGTCTACAGTCTGAAACGACCCTCTTATCGATGGTCGTTTTTAGTTCATTTAAATATGATGGAAATTATTTTTTCCGTCGTCATCGCACTATCCACCACATATGTTCCAGGTCGTAATCCGTTGGCCTTGCCTTTCTTTTCAACCGCGTCGGAAAACTCATTTGCATTTTTAATGACTTTTGCCTTTTGCAGGGTTTTCCCCACATCGATGCTTGTCGAGCCTTTAGACACAGAAAGAACTGTACGGTATATGATTTTTTCTGTTGGTTCTTTTACCGTTTCTTTTTCCGCTTCCGCTTTATCTTTAACCGACTGTGCTTCAGCAATCTGTTCTTCCCATTCTTTTTCGGAATGTATGACATACCCTTCTGAAGCCAGAGACTCTTTCATTTCATCTTCTGATAGTTTCTCCGATGTGCCGGTCGCTTCACCTGGACCAAAGAAGTACACTGCACCGCATAAGCCTGCTGCAACAACAATGCCTCCGGCAAAGCTGCGCATTGATTTAGATGTCATTGGCCACATTTCTCCTTTCATTCTTCGTTATTATGTAAGGAGTAAGCATGCGTTCTATTTCATCTTCCGGCTGTTTTGTCTTCAGTGCGATGCTTTCAAATGAATAGCCTCGCTTATGTAGGTCGAGTACTTCACGCAACAAGACCCGCTTTTCGGAAGACATTGCTAGAATGCCTGCCTCTTGCACCGTAATTTCAGCATCTATCTCGATGTTTCTGATTTTTTCCTGTAATACATTCATTTCATCTCCAAAAGTGATTGCAACCTGTTCCAATTGACTGTCCACTTTTACAGAATCCTTTTTAATAAACGATAAAATGAACAGTAATACTGCTGCAGCAAACAAAATGATCAGAGCCCATTCCATCATTCTATGTCCCTCCTTAATCTTTGAATCTATTATCTCGCTTTCTAATTATATATTGATTTGTTCCAAAACTCGATTTAAAAGAACAAAATACCACAATAGTCACGTATTTATGACAAAAAAAGGCGCGGCAAGGCCATCCATAACTATTAATAATCAAAAAACGAAAAAAACAGCTTCCATTTGAGGACCATTTTACCATAATCCATTCATCATTAATACCATTGTTAGTATATTAAGGCAACATACTGCAAGAAAGCTGTCTAACTGGGTTATCAAACGTATAAATGGCATTCTTATTCACATCACCGCTTGTACTTCTCCCTTTAAAAATCCAAGGGTTATATTAAATGACAAACACGTTTCCAAACGATAAGATATATATTATTAGGTTTCTTTTCCTGTTTCAGTGAATAGGTACGATTTCCCAGTGCCATTTTCGAACAATATTAAGGAGGATACAATGAATATTAAAATAAATAATATACCTAGTTTCATGCAAGCCGAAATCGAACAACTTCAATCAAAATTGTCCCCCTTGTTGAAGAAAAATATGAAATACGGTTTTTTTTCGACTGTGATGATAGGCTTTTCCGTCATTAATCTTTTTTTCCTTTTATTTAAGAACGAATCTTTACCCATCTCGAAAATTGCACTTGGAATCTATGCATTGGTGGGAGCTGTTGGATTTGCTTTATTAAAAGAAAACAAACACAACCAAAAAGAAATAGTGAAAATGAGTCAACAATATATGTTGGATAGAATTAAAAAAAGCAGCTATATAACAGATGCCAGAAAAAGTAATTACTTTAAAAGAGTAAATGAGCATCCGCTTACTGCCATGAATGTTTTTTTTGAGTTTCTTGCTGAAGAACAACAATGGAAGAACAAATCCTCTCACCCTGATTAATTTCAGTCGTTGAAATAAGCAAAAAACTCAGCACTAAAAAACAACTCAACCAGTGTGATCCAGTAAACTGCCGAATCACACTGGTTGGTTGCTTAGCTATTAAATTCAAAAATTCTCTGTATCACGTTTCTTTTAAGTGCATTCCAATTGGCAGCTCAGTTGTTAGTTCTGGAGCTTTTTATGAATAAGTTCATGAAAATAGACTGCAGCATGTTCAGTTGGAGAAAAGATACCATTTGTAAATGCCTCGGAACTTAATCCTTTTTGCAGTTTTTCCACCAGTTCAAAATCTTCCTGCCGTACTTGGTCAACAAATTTAAAATATTCTTCTTTTTCTATGGTTGTTTTTTCATCGAGGGAGTAATCACGATAAATACCTAAAGACGTCACGGCATCAACAGGAATTACTTGAATAGTATTCACATTCCCGTCTCCAGGATAAACGTTAATCATCATATTTGGCCAAACCCAATAAAAACGCGCTTGATCACCTTCGCCATTCTTACTTGCTGTCATATATTGATAGGTGAATTTGTCGTGTGTCGTTGTGCAAAAGTTTGATAAATCAAAGGATTTTGCAAAGCCAGGATGAGCAATGGAACAATGATCACATTCAAGGTAATTGTCAACAACGGCTTTCCAATTAGCTTTTACTACACGCCTGGTTTCCCTAACTAGTTTCAGTGAATCAAAGAAGGGATACTCTTTCATTTCCTCTAAAAATTCCTGATATGCTTCTGCCATAGAAGGTGCATTTTTATCTAGATTGACAAAAATCATAGCATTCTGAACTTCTAAGCGAATGGATTTCATACAGCTGTGTATTCCCAGTTCATTCGTTTTAAAATTAGGAGCTCTATGCACACTTCCATCTAATTTGAACGTCCATCCATGGTATCCGCATTGTAAAATTTTCTTATTTCCTTTATCGGAGTTTTCTACTTTCATTCCGCGATGAGGGCAAATATTGTAGAAAGCACGAAGTTCACCATCAGTACCGTGAGAAACGATAATAGGCTCTCCGGCGATGTCTATTGTCATGAAATCGCCTACTTTTTCAACTTGGCTTGCATGCCCAGCTAATATCCAACTCTTTCTAAAGATTTTTTTTCTTTCTTCATTGAATACCTCTGGTTCGACATACCGTGAATAAGGGAGTGTAGGGCTGAACTGTACATTTTCTTTAATAGACATATTGAAAATCCCTCCTGATTATCATCTAATTTAAAAGTTCAAAAAATGCTTGGTACCATTTTAGTTATACCCGATCCATATAGACTGTCTTGACCTCAGTATAGAATTCAACGGCACTCTTCCCTTGTTCACGGCTGCCTGCACTTGAATTTTTACATCCGCCAAATGGCATTTGCGGTTCGGTTCCTGCTGTTTCCGAATTGACATGAACAAGACCCACCTCCACATCTTCAATAAACCGTTGAGCCAACGTTAAATTGTTTGTACAAATTGATGCGCTCAATCCATACTCTGTATCATTTGCCATCTTAACTGCTTCCTCATAATTTCCGGCCTTAAAAAGGGCGATGACTGGTCCGAAGATTTCTTCACGTGCAATGCGGGCATGTTGTGGAACATTTTCAAAGATAGCCGGCCGGACATAAAAACCGTTCGCCAATTCCTCTTCTGCCGGAATCTCCCCTCCACACAACAGCGTAGCTTCTGATTTCCCAACATCGATCATTTCAAGCACGCCATCGCGTTGTGATCTAGAAACAGCGGGACCGATATATGATTCTTCTTTGAGCGGGTCGCCCACTTTTAATTCTTTCGTACGCGCGACAAGCCGTTCCCGGAATACTTCATAAATTCCTTCTTCGACAATCACCCTGCTAGTGGCTGTGCATTTTTGCCCTGTGGATTTAAAAGCTCCGCCTATAGCTATTTCCACTGCTTTTTCAAGATCAGCATCGGCGAGGACGACGAGCGGGTTTTTCCCTCCCATTTCCGCTTGCACTTTCTTTCCATGTTCAATGGCTTGTTTTTGAATTTGTTGACCTACTTGATTCGAGCCTGTAAAAGATATGGCCTTCACATCCGGATGTTCCACTAATGCAGCACCAATGACGGAACCCCTTCCGAATACACAATTGATGACACCAGGCGGAAGACCCGCCTCATCAAATGCTTTCATCACATGATAGACCGACTTAGGTGTAAAATCAGCCGGCTTAATCACGACTGTATTCCCGTAAATCAGGGCCGGCGCCAATTTCCATACAGGGATGGCGATAGGAAAGTTCCATGGTGTAATCAACCCCACCGGACCTAGCGGGGTGCGGATAGTGTATAAAAATGTATTGGCATTTGCTGAAGGAATTACTTCCCCGATTGGCTGCCGGGCTTCAGCAGCATAATATTCAAGTATGCTGGCGGCACGATTGGCTTCCCCCATCCCTTCCAAGAATGTTTTCCCTTCTTCCTTTATCAAATCTTGACCTACTTCCTGAATATTCTTTTTTAAAATATCAGCTGCTTTCTGCAAGTATGAAGCCCGTTGCTGAAACGACAGCTTTTTCCAGTCAGGAAATGAATTTTTTGCGGCTGCCACTGCATCATGTAAATCAACCACAGCACTTGATGGAAATTCTCCTAAATTTTCTCCATTATGGGGACTAAGATTTTCCTTATACTCCCCTGTAGTGGGTTCTTTCCATTTTCCATTAATATAATTTAAGTAACGCATACGATTTCCTCCGTATTCTATTTTTCTAATTTTAAATAATAGGTTTGCTTATACCGGAAACTTCTAAATGGATACTTCAGCGATTCCTGCATACCCAAACGTTTTCTTTTGTCGGGCACATTAAGAATAATCACTATTGAACAAAATCATTGGGCTGATCATTTGTTAAGGCTGGCACCTCCACTTTCCTTCTCGCATATCTGAAATAGTAAAATATATAGCAAGCAACGACGAAACCTAACCCCCAATACAACGAAGTGCGCTGTGTCGGATCATAAGCGGTGAACACGAAAATACCAAGACACATAATGATGCAGAGAATCGGGGCAAACGGGAAAAAAGGTACTCTAAACTTCAGATTTTCAACCTTTCCGCCTGCTCTGATATACTGCTTACGGAATCTGTACTGTGCGAACGCAATCGCCATCCAAGTAAGCACCCCTCCAACCCCGCTTATGGAAAGTAGCACAACGAATAACGTTTCTTCCGCTACTACACTAGTAAGTAAAGACAGCAAGGCAAAGACCATGGTGACGAGTAAGGCGTTCATAGGTACACCGCGCCGATTGAGCTTTCCAAATGCAGAATGCGCCATACCGTTTTGAGAAAGGGAGAAAAGGATCCTTGTACAAGCAAACAGACCCGTGTTTCCTACAGAGAGGACCGCCGTCAAAATTACGAAATTCATAATGTCAGCTGCATAAGGAATGCCTACCATTTCAAACACGGTAACAAATGGGCTTTCCAATACCCCAACTTCTTGCCACGGGACGATGGCCGACAGAACAAAGATTGCCAGTACATAGAAAAGCAGCACACGTATTACGATATTTCGAATCGCTCTCGGAATGCTTTTTTGCGGGTTTTCCGTCTCTCCTGCTGCAACACCCATGATTTCCGATCCCTGGAAAGCATATACGACTGTCATCATCGATATAAACACACCCGTGAATCCTGTAGGGAATAGTCCATCTCCTATAAAATTGGAAAAGAATGGGGCAGGTTGTGCATCCTCCATATGAATCAATCCAAACATCGCTGCAGCACCGATAATTATGAATAGAATGACGGCAAGTACTTTAATCCCGGAGAACCAATACTCTGTCTCAGCGAAACTTCTCGTCGTTAATGCATTTATAGTGAATAAAAGTATTGTAAATATCACACACCATATCCATACTGGTATATCGGGAAACCATCTAGTCATGAGCAAACCGGCCGCTACAAATTCCAGGCCTACGTAAAGTGCCCAGCTCAGCCAGTAAATCCAGCCAATGACAAATCCAGTGGCGGGACCGATAAATTTCGTTGCATGGACCTGAAAGGATCCGGATACCGGCATCACTACCGATAATTCACCGAGACAAATCATCGCCAAGTACATTAATAAACCACCGACCAAATAGGCAACGATCGCTCCTAAGGGTCCAGCTTCACCGATTGCATATCCTGAGCCCAGGAAAAGACCTGTTCCAATTACCCCACCTAAGGAGAGCATGAATAAATGTCTACTCTTCATTGAACGCTGTAATTCTTTTGGCTGATTTTCATGTTCCGTTTGCATGAATTCCCCCCGTTCCTGATCGATAAACTGCCTGAACACTTTTACGATTAACACAAGTTAACGAGAGTTTCACGATAACGCTTCGGAAGGCACTGTATATTCTGGAAGGTCGCTGATTGTCGGTTTAAATATTTCATAAGCTACTTCTCTTTGATATTTTTTTTGTTTTTTTGCTTGTGTAAACAAATGAAACGTATTTTTCCTGCATAGTTTTTCTATATCATCAACGACAGCTTGTGGATTTGGTTTAACTAATCCGAAAATAACCACATCATAAAATCTTATCGCCCCAAGGTTGGCAACGAAATCATTGACAACATCTATTCCTCTCTGTTTTATGATTTCGTCTCCCTCGGGAGAAAGGGGAATGTTCGCCGCCTCAACGATCAAGCTCGCTTTTACGCTTTTGGCATTGGATATGTGGATGACATCCTCCAATGCGGACGGAATTAAAATGTCGCAATCTATGTCGAGCCATTCCGTGTTTGGCCTTACATCATAATGCGGTTCAAAAAAGGCTTTATCCATTTCCCCGTACATATTCTTATGATCAATAAGCTTTTGGACATCCAATCCTTCTTCACATGTAACCAAAAGGGCTGCATCGGAAATTCCCACAACTTTATAACCTAACTGGGACATTTTCAATGCGCAGCTTGCCCCTACACAGCCGAATCCTTGAATGACAACTTTCGCTCCACCTTTTCCGCTTTTAAATTTCCATGCCTCATCTGCGGAAAAAGCCACACCATAGCCTGTTACGACATCGTTTAAAAACAACCCGTCGATTTTTGTCGTCAACAGTTCATCGAAGTCTTTTATCCCTTGCAGAACATTCGGATTCTGCTTCATTGATTTCGTTAGGGGGATATCAATGCCAAATTCATTAAATATTTTGAGCACATCTTCATATTTGGTACCTAAATCACTGCCTAACGATACCCCTATATCTATATAAGGCATCATCGCAATCAAAAATCTTCTTAACACTGCATATGCGTCTGGCGCTTTATAATCATAGGCAATGCCCGCTTTACAACCGCCAGTAGTCCCAGACTCACAGGCTACATACTTATAAGCCATAGCTTCGGCCAACCTCTCGACCTCTTCTCTTGTAACCGTTGGGTGCATTCTAGTACCGCCGCCTGTGTAACCTTTGACAAAGTTATGGACGACCAGCCAGCCTTTAGCATCTGTTTCCGTATCATTCCATTCCACAACTAAATATGGTTTTAACAACTATGAAACCTCCCTTAAATACTTTCTTTTTATTGGTTCCTGCTAACTTCCAATGTTAATTGTTCGACACTAGCTTTTCGTGGACTTCCTTCTTGTCTTGGCCTACAGATAGAATCTTTGGATTTACTGCAACTTCGATTACAGCAGGCAGCCCTGAAGCAATCGCCCTTTGCAGCGCTGGCGCAAAATCACTATTTTTTTCAACCTTTTCACCATGTGCTCCAAATAAGCGCGCCAATTCGGCAAAATCAGGATTAGACAAGTCAGTTCCAACGACCCGATTTGGAAAATGCCTTTCTTGATGTACACGAATTGTTCCGTAAATATTGTTGTTCACAACAATTGATATAGTCGGAATTTTATACCGTACAGCGGTTTCAATCTCTTGGAGAGTCATCATAAAGCCGCCGTCTCCTGAAATAGAAACAACATGTTTGTGAGGCTGCGCCAGCTTTGCCCCAATAGCAGCAGGCAGTCCATATCCCATCGCACCCGACGTTGGCCCCACGTATGTGTTTTCTTGTTCAAAACGATAATATCTGGATAGCCACCCAAAAAAGTTTCCTGCATCATTTGTAATGATGGTATCCTTCGGCAGACCGACGGCCAGATCATGCATCAATCCGTCCATATCCACGAAATCTTCTGTATAGTCGGCCTTTGGTTCAGAAAATTCCATATATTTATCGTGCAATCCCTTCAAATGATCCTCGCATGAAATAAAAGATCCTGATTCTGGTGCTTGTAGTGCTTGTTCCAAGAAGCTCTTGGCATCTGCTTCAATGGCAAGGGAAGGAGCATACACTTTACCAAAAATTTCTGGACAAATATCCACATGGATCAGTTTTGTATTTTTAGAAAGCAAGGTGTAATCTTGGGTTCCTACTTGAGAGAATCGTGTCCCTAATGCCAAAACTACATCTGCATCACGGATTGCATCAAGTAAATATTGAGGTGTCCCAAACCCAAGCCATCCTGCATAGCTAGGGTGTGAGTTCGGAAACGCGTCAAATCGACGGAAAGCTGTAACGACAGGAAGTTTCATTGTCTCCACAAATTGTACAAGCAGCCTGTTGGCCTTAGCATGAATCACACCTCCTCCTGCAATCAATACGGGGCGCTCCGCGTTTCGTATTGTATCCATCGCCTGCTTCACATCTTCCATATGTGGTTGAGGAGGAAGCGGGCGATAAGAAGGATTAATGTTCAACTCTGCCTCATCTTCTAACATGTCATGCGGCAAAGCCACTAATACAGGGCCCGGACGACCCGATCGCGCAATATGGAAAGCCCGTTGCAATAATTCCGGGATTCTTTCCACACGATCGATCTCTACCGTCCATTTACATAAATGACTGAAAAAACCCGTCAAATTCACTTCCTGAAAGGCTTCCTTCTCTTTAAAAGGGCGTTCGACTTGGCCAATAAGCGCAACCAAAGGGGTTGAATCCTGAGCAGCAGTATGAATGCCGATAGCTAAGTTTGTAGCCCCCACTCCACGGGTTGCCATACAAACTCCTACCTCCCCTGAAGCCTTGGCATACCCTTCCGCCATAAAAGAGGCACCTCCTTCATGCCTGGCGGAAATAAGTTCTATTTCAGGATGTTGATATAGCGCATCCATTACACTAAGATAACTTTCACCTGGTACACAAAAAGCTTTTTTTACCCCTTCTTTAGCCATTACTTCTACGACTGCTTTTCCTCCACTGACTTTCATAATCAAGCCTCCCGCTTTCAAGTACGTGTTTTTGTTCTCGTAATTTATGATTATATTAATATTGAACTCATTCCCACTATCATTTAATAAGTTTTTCCATTCCGGAAACTTGTTTTTTCTCTTCCATCCGAATTGAAGTTTTTCTAGTAACGGCACTCACTCCCAAAGTTACTGCAATATTGATGAATAATACAGCTAACCCCACATCAAGATCTTGTATTCCTTGCGGTAGAGATGGAAATAAAGTAGCAAGCGTCGTACCTGAAGTAGTCGAGTATATGACAATTAGGATTCCAACGATCATTCCGGCAAAAGCTCCTTGAACGGTAACAGGATTCTTTTTCCACAGACTGAAAAATAGTGCTGGAAACAACTGTGCCATGAAGCTATATGCCATAAGATATAACGTGAAAATCGACTCCCCGCCATTGAACGTAAAATATAGAGTCACTATAGAAATGACAGGTACTAACATCCTGCTCAATCTTTGAAGCTGTTCATCTGATGTATTCGGCTTCCACACCTTATATACATTTTTTGAAAGGATCGTGGCCGTAGCTGTCAACACTAGTGAACTGGGTATAAGGGCTGCCATCGCCCCTGATGCTCCAATAACTCCGACAAACCAGGGATCAAATGACATCTTCGCCATTTTAAATAAAGCTAAGTCTGCTTCTGCTCCCTGTAAATTCGGAACTTGGAGAATCGCAGAAAAACCAATAAATAACGAAAAAATGATGATTACTTGATAAATTGGCATAATCCCAGCATTCCAACGGAGTGATTTGGGACTTTTTGCAGAGAACACACCCGCTAACATATGAGGAAACATATAGAATGCCAGTGCTGTCATGATCGTAGCTGAAATAAACCAAGAGATACTCAAACCTTGTTCCGGGAATATCAATAAACCTTGTTTTGCTGTATTGATTGCTTCAAACATCGGCTGTAAACCACCGTAATAATGAAGTGGAAAATAAATCCCCATAAAGACGACAACTGCCAGAATCATGATATCTTTAATGACCGCGGTCCACGCTACTCCATGCATCCCAGAGGCAGTTACATAAATTGTGATCGCAATTACACCAACAACTATAGCCACATTTGGAGAGATGGACCCATAGGAGGTTTCCGATACGATAATACCTAACCCTTTCAACTGCATGATCAGATATGGAATAATTGAAATGACGCTAATTACCGCCACAAGAACACCTAAAGCCGGGCTGTTGTACTTTTTGTCATAAAAATCAGATTGAGAAATGACATTATTTTTTTTGGCATACCTCCAAATAGGCGGCAACAGCCAATATGCGATTACAAAATAGAAGCAATTGAAAGCATATAAGGCAGGAGGCATACCCGATCTATAAGCTCCTCCGCTCGCGCCCAAAAACGTATAGGTCGTAAACATTTCACCTGCTATCAAGAAGAAGAGCAAAAAGCTGCCGAAGCCTCTTCCGCCTATAGCCCATTGTTCCAAACTCATATTTTTACCTTTTCGAGCTTGAAGCCCTAACCAAATACACAGAACCAGAAAGAAAAGGATAACAAGCAGGGCTTCATTCATCAGTCTTCTTCCTCCTCGGTTGCAGGATCAAGTTTATTAGCAATTATCAAAAAAACCGATGTAAGACAGACCCATAATATGGCCCAAAAAAGAACAAATGGCATCCCTAACACATAAGGTTCAATTCGATTGATAACCACAAGCGAGCCAAGTGCCGGTATTGCACTTATCACATAGATTATTTTCTTCATTTGTTCACCATCCTTATCAACAAATGCCAAACTCGAATTTTTCAAACCTCATTTTTCAGAAAAAACAGAT
Organism: Peribacillus frigoritolerans; assembly: GCF_040250305.1. NCBI lineage: Bacteria > Bacillati > Bacillota > Bacilli > Caryophanales > Bacillaceae > Peribacillus > Peribacillus frigoritolerans. The sequence goes on from NZ_CP158190.1 coordinate 3,432,237, forward strand.
AATTATTGCTGTATTATTACATTGACACCCCTTTAGTTAAGGGCTCATTTACAGCCCAGTTCGGTTTCACGCCAGTAAGAACTTGTTCCACTTGCGTTGCTGCATGTATAGCCATGCGTATCGAACCTTCCTTCGTCAATGCCGCATTATGAGGGCTGACAATCACATTATCCAATTTAAAAAGGGGATTCCATTTATCAGGAGGTTCAACTTCAAAAACATCTATTCCAGCGCCGGCAATCTCACCCGCTTGCAAAGCGTTTACTAAATCACTTTCCTTCACCACACCGCCCCTGGAAGCGTTTACAAAAAAGGAGGAAGGTTTCATCCAGGAAAACTCACGGCTTCCTATTATTCCTTTTGTTGTTTTCGTTAACGGCAGATGTAGACTAATAACATCAGAATACCTGAATACCCTTTCTAAATCTGTTGCTATCTCCAACTCAGAATTCGGGTTGGCTGTAACATAGGGGTCGTAGCCAATCACTTTCATATCGAAGCCTTCGGAAGCCTTTTTTGCCAGTATTCTACCGATTCTACCCAGTCCAATAATCCCCAAAGTCTTGCCTTCCAAGTCCATGCCAAAAAGTTGATTACGGATAGCAAAATTCCCGCTGCGCAGCTCTTTATCAGCCAAGTTTAAGTTTTTGGACAATGATAAAATTAATGCCATTACATGTTCAGCTACAGAATTCGCATTCGCCTCTGGGGTATTTGTTACATAAATGCCACGCTCTGTAGCGGCTTCGATATCGATATTGTCCAAGCCCACTCCATACTTAGCTATTACTTTGAGGTTTTCAGCTGCTGTAATAACTTCTCTATTTATTACAGCCGTTGATCTCGTTAATACTGCATCACATCCCTTGATTTCTTCCATAAGAATTTCTTGCGACAGATCAGACCCTACTTTAATCTTAAAGCCTTTTTCTACTAAATAACTTTTCCCCTCTTTCTCAATATCTTGAGGAATATACACTAAATGACTCACATTCCCACCAACCTTTCATGTTAACCTTGAAGGAAAAATCTTTCCTACTCCATTGTTTATATACAATTATTGTGCCAACATAAAAAACATCCGTTTATTCAAGAAAGAAGCCAATTAGTTCTCATATTAAGACATAAATAAAGTAAACAAATTGTTTCATAATGAATTAATGTGTTTCACTACGTTTCAATTTGTTTCAATATTCAAGTTTTTTATCTTTCTCCATAATGTCGTGCGACTCATGCCTAACTCAAAGGCAGCTTTTCCTTTATTAAAATTCACCTTTATTAACGTTTGAACAATTCTTTCACGCTCGGATAAATGTATTCCAGGTGACATATCGCTCTCTCCGTCTTGTTGCGACAGCGGTATTTTCTTTTTACTTCTATTCGGAAAATACATTTCGATATCGTACACATCAATTAATTTGTTCTTATAAAGAGCACATAATCGCTCGCAAAAATTTTGCAATTGGCGAATATTCCCTTCCCAATTCCCTTCACTCAGCTTTTTCATGGCACTATCCGTAATCTTGATTTGTTTTTGATCTGAATGACCTTTCCGAATAAAAGCATTCACCAATAACGGAATATCTTCTCTGCGTTCCCGAAGCGGAGGCAATACAAGGTCCAGCACACTCAAGCGATAATACAGATCCTCCCGAAAGTCATTACTTTTTACCATTTGCATGAGGTTTTTGTTCGTTGCCGACACAATTCTCACATCGACCGGAATTACTTTATCATCACCGATGCGCATGATTTCCCGCTCCTGCAGGACACGTAGCAGCCGGCTTTGCATTTTTGGGGAGATTTCTCCTATTTCATCTAAAAAAATCGTACCTCTATGGGCCAGTTCAAAAAATCCTTGCTTTCCGCCTTTCATGGCTCCCGTGAAAGCTCCCTCTGCATATCCGAAAAGCTCACTTTCCAATAAATTTTCCGGAAGGGCTGCGCAATTAATGGCTACAAACGGGTTATTTTTACGGTTGCTATGATTATGTATGCTTTGGGCGAATATTTCCTTGCCCGTTCCAGTTTCTCCAATTATAAGAATGTTTGAATCTACTTCACTATAACGTTGAGCCGTTTCAATCGTCCTCTTGATTTCCGAACTCCGATACAATATATCATCAAATGTGTACTTCGCCACATGTCCACGTGAATGAAGCTTTCTAAAGAACTTCCCTTCCATCTCCTGAATGCGTGTAACATCTTGAAAGGCGACCATATCCCCCACTTTTTTACCTTTTAAAAATATCCCAACTTTTTTTACCGATAATTGAATGGATTGGTAAGCAACCGTATCTTTTTCGTATTCATCCTTGCTTAAAAGCATATTACGAAATTTCCCGGGCTTTATTATATCGTATATAGAATTTCCAATTAAGCTCCCCTTGGCAATGGACAAAATCTCCTGAGCCGCCGTATTAAATACGGATATTTGTCCCTTTAAATCTATAGCAATAACCCCTTCATAGGCATAATTAAGAATCGTTTGGTAACGCTTGGTCTTCTCCTGTTCCCTTCTGCTGACAAGAGCTACTCGTTTCGCCTCAATCAACGCCTGCCGAAATGATTCCTTTCCAGTATCAACCAGAATGGCTCCCAACCCTATTTCTTCGGCATATTTACAGGTACTTAAACCACTTAACACAACCTCACAGCCATCTCTGGCTGCTAAATCCACTAAACTGACTGAGGACTCGATATCATTTAATATATAGGACTGAATTGGCAAATCAACGATATCCGAAAGGTTTTCCACGCCATAAATCATATTTAACGCACCTATGACGGCCACTTTTTTATTGCCAAAACGAGCCTTGCAATCATACAGGGAACGAATGAGATCAATACCCTGTACTGGTATATCAACGATTGGAATGAATTCATTGCTTTCTTTTAAAAGTTTCGTAATTAATCCCCTTGAGATGATTACATCAGCATCAAGCTTCAGCTTCCCTATCTTATCGGCATCCTCAACTACCTCCTCTAATACAAACTTAACCGAACCGTTATCATTGTTTTCCGATGCTTCCAACTTGTTGAATTCCTCAAATCTTTCAAAAGCGTCCGTAATATACCCTTTTCGAGGAACAACGAGTTTTATTTTTATCAAAACACCCACCTCCAGCAAGAATCATTTCAGTTTATTGGATATAAGCTCAAGGCCCTGGTTATACAAGGTCTTGATAAGTTCGAGTTAGCTAAGAATGCCCCAAAGTATTTCATTCAAAGCAGGAATATGAAAAGTAAATGCCTTAAGTACGCTTGAGATTAATTCCCCGTTTTATTAAGATATTCCATCTTTCACTTTGAAAAATAAAAAACCCTGTTATCGTGGGTTTTTTCATCACAAGGATTTCGATTGGTATTAAATATCACAACAGAAATGGTCATTCAAATCTTCTCAATAAAACTTGCTTTTCATCACTGGAAAACGCTTTTTAACATTATCATCAGTATAATGATTCTCAAGGGGAAAATCATCATGAATAAAATCATCTATAATTTCTTAAAGTGGCATCGGCTTCTACTTTTATACCATAATTCCCCTCCTTTCACGCTAATAGGACTATATTCCTTTAATTCTTCATACCAATGTGGAATTCCTTTTGTTTTTATCGTGAGTGACAATAAAATTAGCCTACAAACAGATTACCCCGTCCAAGAAATCCTGAACGGGGTTTTTCAATAAATAAGACCTGTTTAATTTTGAGTTTTTATTGAGTTTAGTTGAAATCAAACATCGTAAGTCTGTTCATTCTAGGTGGTTTTACTTGCGAACTTAAAAAGGATCGGCTATGACAAGGATTTTCCCTGCTTTAATATCCTCCATATATTGATCGACTTCGGCTTCCTCCAGTCCAAGATCCAATAATGGCTTCCTCAATCCGCCTGCACCCGATGCGGCCCCGGCTGCGGCCCCGCCAAAAGTGGTGAAAATCGGTCCTGCTGCCAATATCGGACCAATTCCTGGTACGGCCAATGCACTCATTCCAATAAGCAGGCCTGTCAATCCGACAGCTCCGCCGGCTGCTGCCCCAGCTACTAATCCATCAGTTTTTGCCGGGCTGACTTCCTCTGCTTCAGTTGGTAATTTATCGATGTTTTTTGCCACTACTGATATTTGATCGGATGTATATCCTTGTTGCTTTAAATTTTTGACTGCTGAAGTCGCTTCATTTTCATTTTCATATATTGCTATAAACCTCTTGTCCATGGTATCTGCTCCTTTAAAAGTAATGTATTGTACAATACCCTTAATTGAGCTTTAATAACCTTCCATGAAAGAAATGAATTTCATTCCCGGATTTGCCCCTGGCCGTATATGAAGTACTTGCTTGATGTTAAGGCCGGTAACCCCATTGGTCCACGTGCATGCAGCTTTTGCGTGGAAATGCCGATTTCTGCGCCATAACCGAATTCAAAGCCGTCGGTAAAACGGGTGGAAGCATTGTGATAAACTGCTGCGGCATCTACTTTATTCAAAAATGCGTAAGCGTTTTGTTCATCCCTTGTTAGGATTGCTTCAGAATGCTTGGAACCATATTGGTTTATGTGATCAATGGCATCGGATACACCTTTTACAGTTTTCACGCTGAGTTTTAAAGCCAGGTACTCAGTTGACCAATCTTCCTCTTTAGCCGTTTTCGCTCTCGGAAAGGCGCTGCAAACCGCTTCATCTCCATATAATTCAATACCCTTTTCATCCAGGAGTTCCAGAATACGCACTCCATTTTCTTTAAACCATTCTTCATGGATTAGAAGCCCCTCAATAGCATTGCATACGGATGGACGCTGAGTTTTACCGTTTAAGACAATTTTCTCGACCATCGTGATATCTGCGGTCTGATCGATGAAGATATGGCAATTGCCTGCTCCTGTTTCAAGGACGGGAACAGTTGACTCCTTAATGACCGTTTCAATTAAATTCTTTCCGCCGCGCGGAATCAAAACATCTAAATACTCATTAAGATGAAAAAGTTCCTTAGCGGTTTCTCGACTCGTATCCTCGATCAACTGAACAGCTTCTACAGGGATTTCCGTATTCTCTAATGCTTTATGAATGGAAGAAACTAGTGCCATGTTGGAGTATTTGGCTGACGAGCTGCCTCTTAATAGGACAGCATTCCCCGTTTTCAAGGATAATGTAGCTGCATCGATGGTCACGTTAGGCCTTGCCTCATAAATCATCCCGATTACCCCGATTGGCACCCGTTGCTTTTTAATCAATAAACCATTCTCTTTTTCGATCGTCTCCAATTGTTCCCCAATCGGATCATTTAAACCGATTAAAAGCATAATGGCCGCTGCCATGTCCTCAATACGGTTAACATTCAGCATAATTCGATCTAGTATAGACTCGCTTAAGCCTTTTTTCCTGCCATCTTCCAGATCCTTTTGGTTTTCCTTTATCAAAAACTCTTTATCAATAATCAGTTGTTTAGCAATTTTTCCAAGTGCCTCATTCTTCTTTTCCGTACTCAAACCGATTAGCTGATAGCTGGCTTTTTTGGCTGCCTTTCCTTTCGCCGTCACTTCACTCATTTCTAAATTCCCCCTTTTTTCTTGAAATTGAGTTTTTATGCTTTCACCCATTTATCGCGATGGATAACTTCTATGGAAGTGATTATAAGCTCGGATGTCCTCTTTCCCATCGCCTGTTTTAATTCTTCGTCGGAATAAAGGACCTCACCCCGCCCTAATAACCCATTTGCACCAAAGACTTCGACAACATCACCCTTATTGAAGACTCCTTTAATTTCATAAATTCCAGCTGGCAGCAGACTGCTGCCATTTGAAACCAAGGCCCTTTCGGCACCTTCATCAACGAAAATTTTCCCGGATACTTGTGAATGAAGGGATATCCATTGTTTGTTTTTCGTTACCGTCGTCAAGACATCATTCCCAATATACGTGCCATCACCATTGCCTTCAAGGATTTTTAGAAGTTTATCACTTCCCAAACCAGAACCGATGAATACTTTCACCCCTAGAGACAATGCAGTTTGCGCTGCAATCAGCTTCGATTTCATCCCACCGGTTCCGACATTGGATCCTGCACCTTCTGCCATTTGCAATAAATCCTCCGTTATTTCGGATAGCTTTTCAAATCGTTTAGCCCCTGGATTTGTCTGTGGATTGGAATCATAAAGCCCATTAATGTCCGTTAATATGATCAAGTTGGTCGCGTGGACAAGCCCGCTTACTAAGGCGGATAGCATATCATTATCACCAAAAGTCAACTCCTCGACCGATACTGTATCATTTTCATTTATAATCGGAAGGATGCCGCGTTCAAGCAATTCCATCAATGTGGCATATGCATTTTTATATCTATCTTTTTTCGAGAAATCTTTCCTTGTTAATAAAATCTGTGCCGGAACGATTCCAAAATGCCCTAATTGTTCCATATACGATTGAATCAATAGGCTTTGACCTACAGCTGCAGCAGCTTGTTTTCCTTTGAGAGTGACAGGTCTCGTCGGATAGCCAAGCTTGCGAAAACCTGTCGCTACAGCACCTGATGAAACAAGGACAACTTCATGTCCGGCTTTCCTTAATGCTGCCACTGCCTGGATATGATCGGAAAATTTATTCTGGTCGATTTCACCTTGTGTGTTGGTCAAAGAACTACTTCCTATCTTTACAACGATGCGTTTCTTTTCCATCGATTACTTCCTCCAATAAATATCTAAGACATGAAAAAAAGCCCTTTTCATCCTCGAAATAAGGACGAAAAGGGCTGCTCTCCGTGGTACCACCTTCATTGAATGCAAGTTCATGCATTCCACTTTGCCTGATAACGCCAGGATTTGCGCCTATGTTTTGCATAGGACTCAAGAAGCAGGTTCTGCGCTTTCCTGTCGCGGGTCTTCCAGCAATTGACGCCGCTCTCTGTCACAGTGATTCTCGCATACTAATCTTCTCTCAACGTTCATTGTTTTAATATAGTATGCAAAATTATCTTCTTGATGTCAATAACATTCCTTTTATGAATGAACCTTATATCGCCATGGCTGGGCCGAAGAACTCATAGTGAATTTTATCCATTTCTACCCCAAGCTCTTTAAGGTAAGTGATGATGGACTTCATGAAAGGCACAGGGCCGCACACATAATAATCAGCTTCAGGTTTAACAATACTGCTCAATAATTCCTTATCAACATACCCTTCCTTTGCAAAATTCGGCAGGTTCTTATCATCCTCACTCGGATTTTTAAAGACAAAGGATAAATGATAACTGGCAAGCTTGTGCGTTAGATCTGTCAGTTCCGTTCTGAACGGCTGTAAAGTGCCTTTATCGGATGCGTGAATGAATTGGACATCACGCTCAGGTGTTTGTTCAGCTACTGCATGAACCATACTCATGAAAGGCGTTATGCCAACGCCTCCGCTCAAGAATACTGCCGGAGTCCGTTTTCCCAAATCAATGGTGAAATCACCTGCAGGAGCCGTTACGTCAATACTGTCACCCATCTGAATGGATTCATGCAAGTAGTTAGAGACCCTTCCATCAGGAGAGGTTCCAGGCTTTTCTTTTTTAACGGAAATCCGGAAGTAATCTTTTCCCGGAACATCAGACAAACTATACTGACGGTTGAATAAATAACGTTCACCCGGTATCTCGATGCGAACCGTAATATATTGTCCTGGAAGAAATGCAGGAACCTTGTCTCCATTTGCTGGCTTTAAATAAAAGGAAGTGATTACGTCACTTTCCCGTACTTTTTCCACCACTGTGAATCGTTTGAAATCAGACCATCCGCCGACCTGATTGGAAGCTTCGTCGTACATTTCCTTTTCGATGCTAATGAAGACATCGGCAATGACTCCATAGGCCTCTCCCCAAGCTTGGAGGATCTCTTCTGTAGCCGAATCTTGTAACACTTCCTTGATTGCACCTAATAGATATTCTCCAACAATGGGATAATGTTCAGCTTTAACTGCAAGACTTCTGTGTTTTTGTGCTATTTGCTTCACGGCAGGTAAGATCGTTTCAAGTTGATCTATATGTTTAGCCGCTGCCAAAACCGTGTTGGCAAGTGCAGTTTGCTGGCGCCCCTTTTTTTGATTGGCGTGATTAAAGACATTTAACAATTCAGGATGTGCTTCAAAAAGATTTTTATAGAATACAGTTGTGATAGTTGCACCATGCACTTCTAATACGGGTACGGTTGATTTGATAACATCGATAGTTTTCTGGGATAGCATAGGTAAACCCCTCTTCATAAACAAGTATTTTAAATACATGTTTATATTAGAACTTAAATGCATTAAAAGCAATATTTTTTATACATCTTTTTAAATAATAAGTTTTCATGTTTATAAAATGTTCACATTTATGATATAGTCTAATGGGGATAGAATGTGAGGCGATAAACATGAGGTTGACGAGTTATTCCGATTACTCACTTAGAGTGTTGATTTACCTGGCTTCCCACGACCAAAGCAAATTGTCAAATATTAAAGAGATATCTGAAGTTTATCAACTGTCTAAAAATCACTTGATGAAGATTGTTCATAATCTAGGTAAATTAGGCTATATTGAGACGATACGTGGAAGAAATGGCGGTTTCCGGCTTGCAAAATCACCCGCCGAAATAAATGTAGGGGAACTGGTACGGAGAACCGAAGAAGATTTTTATTTAGTGGAATGTTTTAAAGATCACGATAACTGTGTGATTTCTCCCGTTTGTTCATTGAAATTTGTCCTTAATAATGCCTTGGATGCTTTTTTAAAGGTCCTTGATCAATATACGATTGCAGACTTCAGCGAAAATAAAGTGATGCTCAAAACTTATTTCGATTCAGTAAAGCAGAATGACGAAAAGCCCGATTTTTTATAATCGGGCTCTTTTTTATCCGATGATTCGTTCAATCTGCCATTCTTTTTCCATTCGCAAATCCATGATCCCTGAACTGGTTTTCAATAGGACTTTAAGGGGATCGTATGGATTGATCATGATGATCGTCCCGATGCGTCCATTGGTAAGCGCGACTTCTTTTCCGACTAAAGTGGACATTAATCGGTTTACAAACTCCAGCAGTATTTCTGGATTGAATTTACCGAACATATCGCTGTTCATTTGCTCAATCACCTTATAAAACGGCATGGCCTGATGATATACACGATTTGAAGACATCGCATGGAATACATCGGCTATTGCGACGATTTTCGAATGATGATGGATATCATTCCCCATCAGACCAAGTGGATAGCCTTTCCCATCTTCCCGTTCATGGTGCTGAAGGGCTGTTAATGCAATTGATGATGGGATTCCAGGGATATTTTTAAGTAATTCATAACCATAGATGGCATGTCGTTTCATTTCTTCATATTCTGCCGCAGTCAGTCTACCCGGCTTTTCCAATATACTATCCGGAATCCTAGTTTTACCAACGTCATGCAGCGTGGCTGCCAGTGTCAGTGCTGAAAGGTTTTCTTTCGATAATCCAAGCTTCATCCCTAGATAAGTGGCAATGATTCCGACACCGATATTGTGCTTATACGTATAGTCGTTGTTTGCTTGCATCTCTTTGAAAAGGTAATAAACATCAGGGTTCTTTGCAGCTTGTGCAATGACAGGTGCTACCTCAGCTTTAATCACTTCAACCTTTTCAAGCTGTATTTTTCCTTCTTTACGTATATCTTGAAAGATGTTTTTGATTTGAATAGAAGCTTTGTTGATTCTTTCATGAATCTTTACTATAGGTTGTACATGATCATCAGTTAAAGTAGATTCACCTTTTTTCAATTCTTCCATCATGAAATCAATTTCAGGTATGGTAAGAGGCGGATTCGCTTTATTAATCAGCTTCCCTCTTCTATTTTTCATTGCTCTCACACTTTTCTCTATTTTTTACCTATAATACCATATCCTTCATGACATTGTGTCTTAATGTAAACAATTTTTGGCACTTAAGTTCGGTCACTAAGTTCATTGCCCAGCCGTTTTAATTTTTCACCAACCGTACATTCTGAAATACAAAACTGATGGGCATATGTACGCCCCTTCTCTTTTCGAAAATGCTTTCGTAAAAAACAATCCTGACAAAATGAAGCGAGAACATCTTCCACTTCTTCATATATTTTTTTCCTGTTCATTGTTGTTATGGCTCCTTTGGCTCAGCAATCTCTATTTTGCTGAAAATGGCTTTTCCCTGCAGTGCAAGTGTTGCCAGGCGATCAGCTTCCTGATTTTCCTTCCGAGAAATTGGCTTGCAGACCGGAATGATCTTTAATTTATCCAGTTTCGCTTCAATGCGGTCCAGCCATTTATTTAAGTTTTCTTCCATACAGGGCCATTCACCGGAAAGTTGATTTAAGACAACTAGAGAATCCCCTTTAAAGACACAGCTTTGATGGTGGACCCCAAGTTCTTCCATCTGTTTGACCGCTTCATGAAAGGCCGCATATTCAGCTTCATTATTGGATTCGAATTGGTCCAATTTCACGTTGGTGCGTAACCGCCAGAACTTCTTACCTTGACGAAAATAAATCGCTACACCGAGTCCTGCCACCTTTTCACCTTTTTGAAAACCGCCATCAAAAAAAACCGTCACATCCTGCGGCTCTTCCTCAACTTCCGTCAGGAGTTTCTTTAGCTCTTTCTTCGTCCATGTTGTATCGAATTCATCCTTGAATTCCACTTCTTTCAGCCTTCCTGCCTTTTCAAGGTCTTCCGTAATGACCAGTGCAGTCCCGGCATCAAGCCAATCCGAAACGAAATCGGCAGATGGTTTTTTTGAAGCATGATATGTCCATTGCATAATTACCTTCAAAGATTTCCAGCTCCTTATCCATTCACCATTCATGAAGAACAGCTTACAATTTTCATACCTTTTTTTCGTCATACCCTTTATAATATATTGTAAGCATTTGAATCACTCTTTTTAATTATAGTTCCCATATCAGCCTGAAATTCTCATGTTTCAATCTTATTTTATATGAAACGTTTTTTATTAAGGCATATTGACAGTTAAACTCGAGGAGGAGCATATATTGATCGAAGTGTATATTGATGGTGCCAGTGCGGGCAATCCCGGGCCGAGCGGCGCAGGTGTTTTCATAAATAATAACGGTGTGGTCGAGAGGCATTCATTTCCGCTTGGAAATATGGAAAACCATGAAGCGGAGTACCATGCTTTAATCAAAGCATTGGAAATTTGTGTAGCCAATAAGTATCAAATCGTTTCTTTCCGTACTGACTCCCAAGCCATCAACCAGGCCATTGAAAAAAGATTTGCAAAAAATAAGTATGCGATATTGCTGGAACGGGCGCTAAAGCTTTCCGACGAGCTTGAATTATTTTTCATTAAATGGATTCCAAACCTCGAAAACAAGTCCGCGGATGAATTGGCGAGACGGGCCATTCGCATGAATAAGGCTGAGGAAATTCATGAACAAGACAGCTGATTTTTCGTTATTATTCGTTGTATTCATCTGGGGTGTCACTTTTGTCATGGTTCAAAATGCCCTATCATTTCTTGACCCATTCACGTTTAATGCCGTCCGTTTCTTCATGGCCTTCGTTTTCTTGCTCATTCCTTACATATCGACTTTACACAAAAAGGGGAAAACTTGGAATAAGGGCCTCATCATAGCCGGGTTTCATATTGGGGTTTGGCTTTTTCTGGGATATGGGCTTCAAACGATCGGATTGAATTATACGACTCCTGCCAAGACAGGCTTCATTACAGGATTAAGTGTCGTCATGGTACCTGTTTTTTCCTTGCTGCTTTTAAAACATCGGCTTTCCCGCAATACAATGATCGGTGTCGCAGCGGCAACCATTGGGCTTTATCTAATGACTTTCGCTGACCGCTCCAATTTGAATATCGGTGATTTACTGGTATTTTTATGCGCAATCAGTTTTGCCATGCAGATCATTACTACCGCTAGATATGCCAAGACCCTACCCGCCTTACCGTTGACGCTGATTCAGGTTTCGACCGTATCTTTATTATCATTTGTTTCAGCCTTCATTTTCAACGAGAATCATTCCGTCATCTTCAGCCCAGAGGTCATGTTAAAGAAGGATGTATGGACTGCTTTATTGGTTACTGCAGCCCTTGCCACGGCGTTCGCCTTTTTCGCTCAAACCTTCTTCCAAGCCTATACGACACCTACAAGAGTGGCGCTGATCTTTTCAATGGAACCGGTTTTTGCTGCGTTATCCTCATACATATTGATAGGGGAAAAATTGACTACCGCCTCCATCATCGGCTGCGCATTCATTTTCTTGGGAATGATATTCGCTGAACTGCCTGTTAAGAAAAAGAAACAGGTGACACAGGAGCTTTCTTAAAATAGCCCAATAAAACAAATCGGACTTCTAAGTTATGAAGTCCGATTTATTTTAGCAGCCCCTGTTCTTTTGCAAACGATACCGCTGCACTACGCGTTTCAATGCCATTTTGTTTTAAGTTTTCCAAAAAGGAAATATAGAAGCTGCCATCAAAATTCTTTTGTACCTTCAATGTCAATTCTATTGCTGCATTGACTAAAATATCACTTGCATCCGTGTAGCGCTTACCAAAATAAATAAAACCAATAGCGTCATTACCAAAAGTGAAACCCTTACCTTCTAAAAAACTAACATACTCTTCAGTTGATTTCGCCACTTCTGCATCCACTCCATACTTCATGCCTTATTTTCATCTTACCGTATATCAAAGATTTTGACTATCCATTTTTCGACAAAAAAATCACCGTACAAAATAAAGGAGCTCCCATTGGGAAGCTCCGCTTGTTTGTTTAGATCATTCGCAGTAAAGCCCTGAATTCATGATCCCTAGCCAGATTTTTGACCTTCTCGCGATCATACTGATAGACCGCATCGTCCAAAGAACATGAAATTGGTACATCACATTTTATTTCTGCTAGCTTTCTGGATAAATGAAGCATATCGACGGCGGATTCAATTTTAGCCCTCTGCCCATTCGTCAATGAAGCAACATTTTCAAGAATCCCTTCGATACTTTGATACTGGATCAATAATTTCAACGCTGTCTTTTCCCCAATTCCTTTAACTCCGGGATAGTTATCAGCTGTATCACCCATTAAAGCTTTTAAATCGATCATTTGTCTTGGTGTGATCCCTTTCCATTCAAAAAAGCTATCGGGATTATGCACCTCATAGTTACCATACCCTTTTTTTAACAAAAGTACGGAAATGTTTTCATCTATTAACTGAAGCATATCTTGATCGCCAGTCAATATACCCACCCGGCTATGTTGGGCAGATGCCTTGGCAATTGTCCCGATACAGTCATCCGCCTCATATCCAGAGAGCCCTATGTTAGGGATATCAAATGCTTCAACCGCTTTTTTCGCCAGGTCGAATTGAGGTATCATTTCGACTGGAGCTTCTGATCGATTAGCCTTGTATCCATCAAATAATTCATTTCTGAAGGTCTTGCTGCCCATATCCCAGCACACCGCTACATGACTGGGTGAAAAGTGATTCACCGCCGTCAGCATATGCTTCAAAAAACCTTGAACGGCATTGGTTGGTATGCCTTTCGAGTTAATCATGAATTGACCAGTAACAGCCGTTGCATAAAAAGCTCTAAATAAAAGCGCCATCCCATCGACAAGCATAAAGGAAGTATGCTGCTCGTTTTCTTTCATTAACACATTATCACCTCTATCATGATGTACTTCCATTTTAACATAACCGTCCCCTTTTTTAAGGATCGTTTAATTGGAAAAAATATTATTCAATTGGATTATCATCGTAGGAGATCCAGTCACTGAAACTGCCAATATAAATCTTCACATCTTTAAAGCCCGCTTCTTTCAGAGCGATATAATTTGGTGATGCCGTTACACCTGAACCGCAGTACACAATGATTTCCTTATCATTACCGATGCCTGTGAAATTTGACTGAAGATCTTCCTTCTTTTTAAAATAGCCATTTTCCAGAACGTTCGTCCACACCTTATTTACGGCACCAGGTATACGGCCGGCTTTTTTATCTATCGGCTCTTCAATTCCCTCGTAGCGTTTAGATTCCCTTGAATCGATTAAAATGACATCGTCTGGCCTATTTATTGTGTAATTCTTTACTGTTTGAAAAGAAGCAAAAACGGACTCATTTAAATCGATATGATATTCTGCTGGCACATAATTCGTTTGATTCGAGTCAATGGGATAGCCTGCATCACTCCAGGCGCGATATCCCCCGTTAAGAACAAAAACTTTCCGATGCCCAAGGTAGCTCAGCAGCCAAGCAAACCTGGAAGCAAAAGAACCTTCGCCGCCATCATAAGCAATAAGTACCGTATCGTTGGTGATTCCATTTGATTCCAGTTTACCTTTAATGGTTTCCAGGTCAGGAAGAGGATGTCTACCGCCATGTTCTTTAACCTGACCCGATAAGTCCTTTTCTAGATCGAAATAAACAGCGCCGGAAATATGGTCTTTTTTGTATGCCTTATACCCTGCATCAGGAGTGCCTAGCTGAAAGCGGCAGTCACAAATTCTAATATCATTGGAATTCAACAACGGCAACAGCTCTTCTTTTTCGATTAATAAACTCATCTGTATAACCCCTTACTTCAAAATGGCCCAAATTAAATCATTAAGCTCCGTTTCCATGCTCTTCCCTTGATGTAGCTTAGTTATCTCATTCTTTAAGGAAATTGATTTCCCTTCTAATAGCGAAAGATTCTTTTCACTTTCATTGTCGCTTATACATTCTTCCATTTGTTTTGCCTTGAATATCCGGGTCATCCCGGTTTTCAATTCTTGATCAATTGAAACCAAATCTAGTAATTCCCACACCGATAAAGGTGGCAGCGAACCCCGTTGGATGATATATTCCAAGATTAAATATGAACGGAATACTTGTACCCATATTTTTAGTTCTTTTCTTTTGGATTCCCTTGTTTTTGTCAATTGTTGAAGATTGTCGCTCATCATCCGATAATAATGATGCCCCAGTGCCTTTTTGGAATAGCAATCCGCTATCAAACCATTCATCTTCCTATAATAATCGGGATGCATAATCAACTTGATTTGCGACTGAAATAATTCAAATAAAGCAGGATTACTCTTTAAGGTAAGACGTGATGATTTAAATAGATCCCAGCCTTCCATGTCAAATTGGCCTTCTTTCAATTGAATGACTTCAACTGGCTGACTTAAGCTGAGGTATGCTCGCTTATCATTATGAACATATATAAATCGAACATCATAATCAGATTGGCCTGATGATAAACCAAAAGAATGGCTGCCAGTAACAGCAGCCATCAAAATGGTCATATCCTCATTCTTTTCCAGGTATCTCAATTCTGAAATAAGGTTTTCTTTCATGAATGAACCTCGTTTCTATTTCGAATGCATTTTTGCCAATTCAGCAACAGCATTTTCATAATACGGTAAATCGACCGTTTCCTCCAATGCTGCACGTAAGCCTGCAAAGATATCCGATATTTCCGTCTTAAACTCTTTTTGAATCGCGAGTAACTCTTGATCGAGGACTTCATTATACATTTCGAAAATCCGCTCACCCTGTTCTTTAACATAAATAAGGGCAGGTTCATCCAAACGCTTCTGAAGTCCTTCGCTCATTTTCGCTTTCTCATTTTTTTCAAAGAAAGATTTTGGATTTTTAAATAATGCCAATTCCTTTTTGAATTCCCCCGTATCCAATTGGGCAAAAGCTCCTGTAAATTCAATGGACTCCCTCTCATTAGGTTCATATGGCTGCAATGAAAGGGTTCTTCTTACTTTTTGCATTTGCTGAAGCAAACTTCCCTGTTTCTCATTCAGTAATTTATTTACGAACATTTCCGTCCTTAATGCCGTTGCCCGCATTTCCTGGGCAAGGTCAAAGCCTAACGCATCCATTAAGTTCTTCATCGATTGCTTTAGGACAATTTTCAGATCGCCTCCATCATCTTTTAAAACAGCCGGATTGAACGATTCTTTAAAGAAATCATTAAACCGGAAGAAGACTCGTTGTTTACTATAGAAAGTCAATTCGTCGACTTCTTTTTTCAAACGTTGCTTTTCTGCATCCCCTTTAATGACTGAGAGGAGTTCCGAAATGGACTGTGCCTCTTGAGAAAGGGTCTCAAGGGCTTTTTGTTTCGCTTTCTCATCTTGCCTGGAAGCTGTAATTACATCTCGTAGCAGTTCTTCCGTTCTTTTTACTGCCGCTTGAGCCGATTCAATTGCAAGTCCAGTTAAATCGTTTTCTATGAAAGAATCGAATTGGCCTTGGAATTCCGAGATTCCGCTATTAGGAAGGAACGAATGCTTAAATGAACCAGGCGTTTGTTTTTCCATCAACGCTCCCTTACTCGTAAGCGGGAACAGTTTTGGAAAACGGATTCCGAATCCATTCAATTGATCTGTGACATAATCCATCACTTCGTCCAATTCGTCAGTGGTTTGTGCCAGATCGACGGCATTGACAATGAAAAACATCTTATCCATAGCGAATGAATCTTTCACACGTCCAAGTTGTATCAAGAACTCCCTGTCTGCCCGTGAGAATGGGTGATTATAATAGGTCACAAAAAGGATGGCATCCGAATTCTTAATATATTCGAAAGCTGCTCCTGTATGTCGTGCATTTATCGAATCCGCCCCAGGCGTGTCAACAAGGACCATCCCCTGCTTAGTCATTTCACAGTCATAACGCAATTCAATCAGATCAACAAGACATGACTTGGACTCTTCTGCAGCAAAACGTTTAAATCCTTCAAGATCTACCGTAACCACATTTCCTAAATCATTTTGGTACTCAGGCAGTCCTTGATGAAACGCCCTTAGAAAGGATAAATGAGTCTTCCCCTTATCAACTTCCCCAGCCTTCGCAATGATTTGCCCTGCTAGTTGGAGGGCTTCATCTAGAGTCTTTGCCGATTTATCAAAAGCTGCCAAGGCCAGGCTTACATCTTCCAACAGCATCGCTTCGGTCTTTAATTTGACGGTTGCCGTTCCATGTGGATGCTCAGCGTCCGAAGACATGATTTTGTTGATTGCCGCAGTTGTCGGATTTGGTGAAACAGGAAGGACGCTTTCTCCCATCAACGCATTGGCGAAGGAAGATTTGCCCGCACTGAATGCACCGAAGAGGGCAACCGTGAACGTCTGCTGTTCCAAGCGATTTGCCTTCTCTTTCAATTCCTTATAAAGTGATTGAAATCCTCTCAAAGGTTGTATCAGCTTGGCCGCCTGATTCAAACTCGCTGCAGTCTCCATCAGCTTTTCTTTTCCGCGTAAATCAGCAGCATCAGATGAAGAAACTGTCACGGAAGGTACAGCTTCCTTGTTTTCTTTATCATGATCACTTTCAGGTTGTTCGTTGACAGACCTTGAATTACTTCCTTTATCGGTTTTCATGATTTTGACCGTAATATTTTTTTCCTCTTCATTCCATTGAGTTAAAAGCATATCAATATCGCGTTCATCGACTAATGATTCAGTTTGATTTGCAATGGCCTCTAAACGCTCCGTTTGGTAAACGATTTCCGCGTTCATCGCAGCAGTAACTTTAAGTGCTTCCGCAAATTCAGAATAACCTTCAAGCTCCTTATCGATGGATATAGACTGCTGTTCCACTATTCCTTCCATAACGGTAACCATTTCATTCAAAAATCCTTCAGATACATCACGTGCTTTCTTTTTGATGGCTGATGCCAAATCATTCGTATAGTTTAAAACGTATTCACCCGTAATATCGACTTGAGGCCTCAAAGAGTTTTTTATGTAAGATTCCGTTACCTCGATCTGAAGTGCCTGAGCCTTACCTTCAAGTGTTGAATCATGGATCTCCGCCTGATTAAGCATTTTAACGGCTAATTCTTTAAGATGCCATTCAAGCTGGGTTTTCACCTTTTCTTGTAGATCGTTCAAGAACGCCTTGATACGCGCCTCACGTTCGGCATCCGTTTTTTTCTTGGCAAATAATAATCCCATTTTAAAGTCGGGCTGAGCGGATTCCAAGAAAGATTTACCTAGGTCCCGTGTTGCCGCGGGCATGATGTACGCACCTTTCAAAATCGTTTCTAATGCATCAGCATATTGGACCTTGATGTCCTCTATGCGTCCCGTTAATGATTTTTTTTCTTTCAATAGGCTGTCCACTTGATTCGTCAGGTGTACTCGTTCTTCATGAGGAAGTTCTGACAATACTTCAAAATCATCGGCATGTTCCTCTTCATACTGCTCCTTCAGCCAATTAAGATGCCTTTCGACAAGGGCATTAGCCGATTGCATGATGGCATCTTTGCCATCATTTAGACCTTTTCCAGCCATTTCATATATGAATTGCTTGACCACTTCTATTTCATTTTCACTATTGTTCAAGTCTCTTACGGAAGTATAAAAAACCCCATCAGGATATACATTCCAGTTCGCAAATGCTTCAGAAACGGAAAGCTTGAAGTCTTGAAAGCTAAGCTCGTTCTCATCATGCTTATCAATCATATTGATAATTAAGTATGTCGGTTTTTCAGCCTCTAACAATTCTTTCGTGAATAGGAAGTTCACCTCTGATTGGACGTGATTGTAGTCCATGACATAGAAGACAACATCAGCTAGATGCAAGGCAGATTCCGTAGAAACTCTATGTGCATCATCGGTTGAATCAATCCCTGGCGTATCCATGATCGCACATGAATCCGGCAGTGAAAAATCATTGGAGCTTATCGTTATTGCCGATACTGAGTCTCCATCCTTGGCAAATTTCTTGACCTCTTTAAAATCATAAGGTGCAGGAAATAATACTGGTGGCTGATGATGGTAAAAGACCTTGGCATAGTCTTCCCCTTTTTGGACTTTTACCGTATTTGCACTCGTTGGAATCGGACTTGAAGGCAGTACTTGATCACCAAGGAAAAAATTGATCATACTGGATTTCCCCGCTGAAAAATGCCCGCAAAAAGCAATGATGAACTCCTCATTATTCACTTTCATGATTAACTGTTTCAGTTTATCGGCATTGCCTGTATCACCTGCCGATTGAAATTTCTCATACATGGCAGTCAAAATCCCCAATTTGGACTGTTGCTTTAATGTTTCTTGAATCATGAATCCATACCCCTTAATCTATCGTCATTTTGATATTCTTATTGTAAACGATTTCGTTTGTTATTCATACCATCAGCTTTATTTTTACTATATGATTCATTACAGTCCATGTTCAAAAAAAAAAATCCACCGATTGGTGGATTCATGCTGTTTGATTCATATTGACTTGGAATGCAAAAAAAAAACAGGATGTTTACCTGGTTGTAGGGGTGGGGTTAAAAGCAGCTCGGTTTTCAATTGGTGACTCAATATAAGGTTTTACTGCCTTTGCCGGTT
Source organism: Peribacillus frigoritolerans (assembly GCF_040250305.1). Lineage (NCBI taxonomy): Bacteria > Bacillati > Bacillota > Bacilli > Caryophanales > Bacillaceae > Peribacillus > Peribacillus frigoritolerans. The sequence goes on from NZ_CP158190.1 coordinate 3,451,562, forward strand.
TTTGAATATTATTCAATACATGTTTCATCACAAAACCATATGTAGCGATTGTCAATAAAATGAATACCCAAACCATTACCAACACCATCCTCTTATATATTGTTTAGCTTTTAGTTATTAGTTATTAGTTATTTAAATAAAATTATCGAGATCCGAATGAGAATAATTTTCATCTTCATTTAGAATCTTATCACGAACGATAATCATTTTCAATAAGAAATTAAATTTTTTTATTATTTTCCCTTAAAAACCGTAGAATATTCCGTATGTTCCTTTAAAGCCTTTTCTTCCAGCGGGATTCTTACCGTCATCATCCAAACATTCAATAAACTAAAGATGATAGCAGTATAATATGCATTGAATAATAAGGAAATAACTAAAATCTCAGTTGCGACTATGATATAGTTCGGATGTTTGAAATATTTATAAGGACCTTTAATGACTACATCGGCATCGGGAACCACTATGATTTTTGTATTCCAATGTTTTCCCAATGAACGGATTGCCCAAATCCTGCCTGACTGCGCAATTAGAAAAAGGGTCAGCCAAATTGGCCAAAGTCCAGACATATCCCTTTCAAGCGCGACTACTTCAATAATGAGAACAATAAAAAAACTAATATGCATTAGAACCATCCATCTGTAATGGGACTCACCGTATTCCAATGCTCCTGCAGCTTTCAGCTGTTTTTCGTTTTGTTTGGCGATATATAATTCAACCAGGCGTTGTATTGCGATCAAGATAATGAAAATGGCAAAGATCATCACTTCCACCTCATTAACACAAGTTCAGATGAAAACCCAGGCCCTAATGCAGCAGCCAAGCCCACCTCACCTTTATTCCCGCCCCGCTGCATGAACCTCTCAAGGACGTACAAAATAGTTGCCGAGGACATATTTCCAAATTCCCTCAATACGCTCATTGACTCTGCCGTCATGCTTTCATCGAATCCGAGGGCTTCGTGATAAGCATCGATTACTTTTTTGCCTCCAGGATGAGCGATGAAATCTTTTATGTCACTTAGATCGAATCCATTCTCCATTAAGAACTCTTGAACATTCGGTTTAAGCCAATCCTTGATGATTGTAGGGATATCTTTCGAAAAAATCACGTATAATCCTTGATCTTTAACATCCCACCCCATTACATCCAATGAATTCGGCATAAGCGTAGATTGAGAATCCAAAAATTGCAAATGTCTTACTTTTTTTGAAAACTGTTCATTCGGCACTTCATCACCGCAAACCAAAATACAGCTTACTCCATCAGAAAATAAGGAAGTTCCAATTAAATTACTTTTGGAGATATCGTTCCTTTGAAATGTCAGACTGCATAACTCCACGCTTAAAACAATGACCTTTGCCGTCGGGTATGCTTGGCAATATTCAAAAGCACGTGATAGGCCACTCGCTCCCCCTGCACAGCCAAGCCCCCAAATCGGAATCCTTTTAGTATGCGGGTTAAATGGAAGTTCATTCATTATCCTGGCATCAATGGTCGGGGTAGCAATCCCCGTGCTTGAGATAAAGAAGAAAGCATCTAGCTCGTTTGCCTGCAGTTCTTCTTTTAAAAATTCTCTGTTGGCTAAGCATTTTTCTATAGCTTCTTTCCCAAACTTGACTGCCTGCTCAATATATAAATCATTCCGCTCGGCAAAAGAATGATCCTCTTTAAACCAATCAAGATCATTTGAAAAATACCGATTTTCCACTTGCCCATTCTTAAAAGCTTTTAGTAACCGTTCTATATTTTTAAATGATGCCCCAAATATTTCTCTCGAAAATTCCATGATCTTTTCCTGTGAGAGTAAATGTGGCAGCTTTATATGTGATGCAGATAATAAATATGGCATGATTCCACCCCTGATTATTCATGATATGGTTAATATACCCACCAGGATATCAATTATGCTTTATAGCTATATGGCAGACTGTAGACAAACTCGATCAAAATCGAGTTTGTCTACAGTTTTTTTATGGCTTGTACAAATTTGTTGATTTCCACTCCAGGCACTCGCTTTCCGCGGGCGGTCCGGGAGCCTCCTCGGATCCCTTGCGCCTGTGGGGTCCTCCCTTGGACGCGCTTTTCCCGCAGGAGTCTCGCACACCCGCTCCAATCAACTATGTTTAAAAAATTTAGATAGAACTCTTTTTGCCTACAGTCTTTTTTGTTTTAAAATAGAATGATTAAAACTTGAGGTGATGAGGATGCTTTCTAAACATGATTTTATTCAGCAAGATCAACTTGAAATGATTACTTTAGATCAACTGGTGCCAGAGTTATATTAGTTAAACTGACTTTTATTCAATATACCTACGGAAGTCGTTCCATGCGTAAAACAATTGAAGAAGCTGAAACAAATATGGCTACCGTTGGTTCTTAGGCTATGGTTTCCATGATAAAAGTCCCTCATTTCTCAACGTTCGGGAAAATTTTTGAACGACGCTTTAAAGATACAGACCTGTTTGAATGAACAAATTTGCTATCGTACCTTAATGACAAGCTGCTGATAGAAAGTTAATAAGTGCAGAGCATGTATTGGTCGATTCCACACATGTGAAAGCCAGTGCGAATAAGTGGAAATTTGAAAAGAAAATCGTTCACAAAGAAACACGAGCGTATCAAGGACGTCTTCAAGATGAAATAAATCAAGATCGTGAAAACCATTACAAACTGTCATTTATGCTTTATAGCTATATGGTTATATTTATTGGGATTTTAAAATATTTTTTCTTTTTTTCTTAATCAATAGGTAAAAAAGACTATAAATTTGATAAAATAGAGAACATACCCATACAAGCGGAGGAACGAAATTGGAAATCAACACTATAATCACAAAATTGTTAAATGGAACCATCCAGGCCGTTAAGTCCGTTATTCCTTTCACTTTGGACATTCAAAAGCCTTACCTCATAAGACAGCCTTTCGAACAGGAATCCATTAGCGTCCTTATTGGCATGACAGGAGATATCCGTGGGAGAATAATGATTGAGGGGACTAACGGATGCATGAGTAAAATAGGTGAAAGTATGTTTGGCATGCCGTTAGAAGGTGAAATGCTTGAATCTTTTGCAGCAGAGTTCGGTAACATGCTTGCCGGTAATATTGCCACCTCCTTAGCAGGAGAGAATGCATTGATTGATATTACACCGCCCACCGTCATTGTGGGCAATACCAAAATGTATGGGTTTCATGAAGCAATCCATTTACCCATTTCATTGGAAGGCGTTGGTACTCTTCAGATCATCTTTATGATCGAAATGTAATCACGAAACAATAAAACCCCCTTACCTATAATCGGTAAGGGGGCACTTTCATTCTTCCTTCTTTACTGAAGATTGATTTTGCACTTGTATAATGATATTTTGAAACTCCTCTTTTCCACACACACTGCACCTATATTCCTGGCTTAGAATGGTCCGACAATGAATACAATATTTTTTCTCCATCCCTATCACTACTTTCCTGAACATATACTATCAATATATTCAAAAAGTGAAGAGAGTTTCCTTTTATCTGACAAAACGCCAATTTCATTATCAAAGATATCCTAAATGAAAAAATGCCCAAAATCCTCATCACCTGAGAAATTTGGGCATTTAATGGGTGAATCTATCAAGTATACCGAAACTATTTTTAATCAGGCTACATTTTGCCCTTCAATACGCGTTTCCTTCATTTTACCTTTTGTAGGGACGATGTTAAAGACAATATTCAAGAAAATGGCTGTCAAACTTCCGGCTACAATACCGTTTTCCGTTAAGATTTGAAAGCTTTCCGGAATTTGCGCAAATAGCTCAGGAACGACCGTCACTCCAAGTCCCATACCTACTGAACAAGCGATGATCAATAAATTTTCTTGAGAAGCAAAATCCACTTTGCTCAACATCTTAATTCCAGCGGCAATTACCATCCCGAACATCGCAACCATTGCACCGCCAAGCACGGATGAAGGGATAATTGTCGTGAATGCACCAATTTTCGGAACAAAACCTATGAAAATGAGAATGCCGGCTGTTGTGTATATGACATTCCTTGTTTTAATGCCTGACAATTGAATCAAGCCGACATTTTGTGAAAAAGCTGTATACGGAAACGCATTGAACAAACCGCCAATCATGATGGCAAGTCCTTCAGAACGATATCCGCGAGCTAGGTCGTCTTCTGAAATCTCTTTGTCCGTGATTTCACCAAGGGCATAATAAACACCAGTCGATTCCACCAAGCTTACGATCGCCACCAATGTCATTGTAATGATTGCCGTGACGTTAAATGTCGGAGTTCCAAAGTAGAAAAAATGTGGCATATGCAGCCAATTGGCACTGACCACTGAGCTAAAATCCACTTTTCCAAGGAAGAAGGCCGCAAAGGTTCCGACTAACAGCCCCAATAAAATAGAAATGGAGCGTAGGAATCCCGTCGAGAATTTATACATGAATATGATGAATAACAAAGTTCCAAAACCAAGAGCTACATTGTTCAAGTCTCCGAAATCAGCAGCTCCCTGGCCTCCACCAAGGTTGTTGATGGCAACAGGAATGAGCGTAATGCCAATAATCAAAACGACCGATCCAGTGACAATGGGCGGGAAGAACCTTGCCAGTTTTCCGAAGAACTTACTAATGATAATGACAATCAATCCCGACGCCAAAATAGATCCATAAATGGAGTTGATTCCATATTGCGTACCAATTGCAATCATCGGGCTAACTGCTGTAAATGTGCAGCCTAGGACGACCGGAAGCCCTATTCCAAAGAATTTATTTTTCCACACTTGCAATAAAGTTGCTATCCCGCACATCAAAATGTCTATCGAAACTAAATAAGTTAACTGCGCTGCAGTCAATCCCAGCGCCCCACCGACAATCAATGGAATGACGACTGCACCGGCATACATGGCGAGAACATGTTGTAATCCTAAGGAAGCAACTTTTAATGGTGATTGATTAGACATTGACGGCTGCTCCTTCCTTTTCCTCAGCGAACGTTATCTCACCGAATTTCAACTCAGCAATTCGTGCAAGTGATTCCACTTGGAAACCTTGTTCCCTAAGATCCTTACCACCACTTTGAAATGCTTTTTCAATCACGATGCCGATTCCGGCCACTTCTGCTCCAACCTGCTTACAGATTTCCACCAAGCCCCTGGCTGCCTGTCCGACCGCAAGGAAGTCATCGATGATCAAGACCTTATCTCCAGCTTCAATATATTTATTGGAAACCGTAATGGTATTGGTTTCTTTTTTTGTAAAGGAATGAACGGATGCCGTCACTAAATCATTTGTTAAAGTAAGTGATTTACGTTTACGGGCAAAAATGAGCGGAACTTCCAATTCCAAAGCAGCCATCAAACCAGGACCAATGCCTGATGATTCAATTGTCAGCACTTTCGTGATTTCCTTGTGTTCGAAACGTTTAACGAATTCTTTACCAATTTCTTTCATTAGCAAAGGATCCATTTGATGATTTAAGAATGAATCTACTTTTAAAATATCTTCTGATAAAGCTTGACCCTCGGACAAGATTTTTTCCTTTAAAAGTTGCATGAAGGTTCCTCCCAATCTCGGATGTTTATTGACCCAAAAACCATACAATTATTTCCCGGCATATAAAAAAGCCCAAGAAACATTGCGGCACTTTTTTGGAGTGAAGCAATACTTCTTGGGCACGAATGAAAAATGAATCAGCAAAAGCCTTCATTTACGCAACAAGATCTATTACTCACCCATAGTCGAATTATTTACGGTAATCCGGTAGAAACTTGCAGGCCATATCCCTGCTATTATACGAGTGAAACATTATATTTTATTAATATATGAATTATACCAACGCTGACCCTATTTGAAAAGTAATTTTTAATAAAAAACCGAACTTTAAATTAGAAAAATAAATCATTATTCGTATTATTAGAAAATTGCGAAATCACCAAACCTAAATAACTTGGATTTCCTATCAAAAAAACATCATATTCCATTTTACTGGTATTATACCATGCGTTTTTGTAGCAACCCATAAAAAAGAAGAAGGGCTTGAGATTAATCCAAGTCCTTCTTCTTTGATTCATTTGATTTTATAAACTTCTTTATATTTATTTTCAAGATACTTTATCAAATACTGAACATTCAAGCCTTCCCCTGTCGTTTCTTTCAAAATCTCCAGAGGCTTTTTTGTTTTTCCGTATTTATGTATTTTTTCATTAAGCCATTTCCTGATTGGTTCAATATCACCCGCTTCCAACAGTTCATCAAAATCAGGCAAATCTATAAGCATCGATTGCTTGATTTGGGCTGCATACATATATCCCAATGCATAAGAAGGAAAATAACCAAAGCTGCCATCTGCCCAGTGTACATCTTGCAACACGCCCATTGCATCATTTTCAGGCACAATTCCCAAATAATCCTTGTATTTTTCATTCCAGACTTCCGGTAAATCCTTCACTTCAAGTTCCCCATTAAAGAGGGCCTTTTCCAGTTCATACCGAATCATAATATGTAGAGGATACGTCAGTTCATCTGCGTCAATACGGATGAACGATGGTTTTGATTCGTTAATGCCCCGGTAAAATTCATCCAGCGTCACATCTTGGAATTGTTCGGGAGCATATTCTTTTAATAAGGAAAATTTATTTTTCCAAAAGCTATGGTTCCGTCCAATGAAGTTTTCGAAAAACAAAGATTGTGATTCATGGATCCCCATTGATGTCCCGCTATCGAGAAGTGTTCCGGTTAACTCTTCGGCGATATTCTGCTCATAAATGGCATGTCCACATTCATGAATGGTACCAAAGATTGCCCCCCTAAAATCATTTTCATCGTATCGGGTCGTCACCCGGACATCGCCCCTATTTATTCTAATTTCAAAAGGGTGAACTGTTTCATCAAGCCTGCCAGCCTTGAAATCGTATCCTAGCTGTTTTAAAATTTCCAAGTTGAGTTGATGCTGTTTTTCTTTTGGAAATTCTTTATATAGGAACGCTGTTTCCGGTCTATGTTCGCTTTTTGCTATCTGTTTTACCAAAGGTACGATCCTCGACCGAAGCTCACTGAATACGCCATCAAGTATATCTACAGTCATGCCTGGTTCATATATGTCTAAAAGGGTATTATATTTCGTCCCTTCATATCCCCAGTACTCTACGAACCTGCGGGTATATGCTACAATTTGCTCCAGATAAGGTTGAAATAAAGAAAAATCAGCTTTTTCCCTTGCCTCTTCCCATGCACTTTCAGAACGCGATTGTAAAATGACGAATTCCTTATATTCGTTCGCAGGAATTTTCTTATTCCTTTCAAACTCTTTTTTACACTCTTGTACCATCTTATTCATCGATTCACTAAGAATGGCTTCATCCATCGAAAGTTCTGCAATGAAGGATTCCATTTCCTTACTTGTGCTCATATTAAACACTTCGGATGAAAGCATACCGATAACTTCGGAACGCTGCTCAACTCCCTTTTTAGGTGCACCTGTACGCAAATCCCAAAAAATTAACGCGAGAGCTTCATTATAAGCCGAGATTTTCTTTACATATTCTTTAAACTCTTTTTCTATCAGTTCTATACCCTTTTTTTTCATATTCACTGCTCCTTCCAACTACACTTTACCATATTATACAAAAGACTTTCATATTAGAACCACTCCGATTAATAAATTCAAATAAAAAGAGCCAAGGGATTCCCTTGGCTCTCATTATGAATTGGGTTTTATTTAAATCGTTACAGGAAGAATGGATACAATCTTCTCTTTCACATGTTCCGAAAGATCCTTTTCAATCAAAATCTGAACGGTTCCCGAATCATTGCTCGTCCTGATCAAACGCCCTATTCCCTGGCGCAATCGAAGGAGCATGTATGGAAGATCCACTTCTTCGAATGCATCGGTAACCGAGTTACGTTTGGCTTCGAAAACCGGATCGCGAGGCGGGAATGGAAGCGAGTGTATCACTACATTTTGTAATGAAGGTCCTGGTACATCAAGACCTTCCCATAAATGATAGGAGAAAAGGACAGATTGCTCATCCTCTTGGAACTTCTTAACAAGCTCGCTGATTTCCGCTTCCCCTTCAAAATAAAATGGATAAGATGATATTGGGCAGTTTTCCTTGAACCATTGCAATTCTTCTTTTGAATGGAATAACACTAGTGTTCGACCTTCATTTTCCTCAATTGTCTTCATTGTATATTGAAGTTTTGCCAATTGATCTCCATTTTCGAAGACCGGCATGTTCATTTTCATGACTTCATCGTAATCAAATGGTGATTCAACGGAAAAGCTGTCATACTTTTCTATCCCTAAACTATCTGCAATATATTGGAAGGATTTATTGTCCGATAATGTTGCCGATGAAAAAATGTAAGGGATTTTTTTCGAGAATACCTGTTCAGACAAGATATCCTGCACAAGCCTTGGCATGATGACCAATGTTTTGGTCATTTCATTTTCTTCAAACCAGGAAACAGCCTGTTCATCCTTCACAAATAGAGAAAGTGAGTAGCCCAGCTGCTCTAAATACTCTTCCGTCACTTTTAAATCATAATCATTGATCGTGTACATTTCCGCTTCAAAAACAAGGTTCTCCTCTAACTCTTCAACCTTTTTATGAAGCTTTTGAGCAAAGTTTGTTATTTCTTTTGACATCGGGATTTCATAACGATTAGATCCGCTGACATGTATCGCTTTTTCATCCAACAAATCAAAAAATTCTTCATTGATATCGATTAAGTCCTCGATGATGTATAAGGTTTCTTCACGAACCTGATTGGCTGTAAGCAATTCCAGAACCGAAGCAAGGGTTTGTTCCCCAACTTTATAAGTTAAAGCCTTTTGAGCAGCAAATTCCAAAAGATGACCTTCATCAAAGACAACGCAGCTATGATCAGGCAGTAATGGTAACTGTCCTTCACGCTTACGCTTTTCCTTAGTCCATACATGTTCCATGAAGAAGTCATGTGAACAAATGATCAAATCACTTGATTTTCGATAGTGGTCCCGTGATAGGGTTTGCCCACAACGATGGCGTTTATCACAAGTAAAACAGTTTTGAAGCTGATCCCAGCCAACTTTAGACCAGTCTTCATCATTTAAATATGGATACTGTTTACGGTCTCCATATGCTGTATAGGCGTTCATGGATGAGTTATCATGAACAAACTTGGGAAGTTCATCATAGAGCTGATCTATCCCTTCTGAATCCTCATGATTCACAGCATAATCCAATTTCTTAAGACATACATATTGATCGTGATATTTGGCAAGCCGAACATCCACTTCAATACCTAAAGCATTCTTGATTTTCTGGATGTCGCCTTCCTCTTTGACAAGCTGTTCAATCAACGTTTCATCTGCACATGAAATAATTGCCGGTTTATTCGTATATCTCGCATAACAAATCGCATATAGTAAATAGACCAAAGTCTTACCGGTCCCTACCCCTGCTTCAGCAAAACTTACATTTTTTTCTTTAAAAGCTTTTTCTAACTGAAAAGCCATGAAGATTTGTTCGTCACGCAGCTCAAATCCTTTTTCGGGAAGAATATCGTAAAAAACATCACCGATCCATTCTGAAAGCTTATCGTAAAAAGAATCTTCCTTTGTTACCGAAAAAGGCAGTGTTTTAAGCATCATGGTCTCCCCTTTTATCTATCATCATTATATAGAATCCGAATCATTATTATCTTAGGCAAAAGTATATTATCCTTTATTTCACATTAGTAGTCAAGATTTTTACCTATTATCAGAATGAAAGGTAATATGTATGTATGCATGCTGTCTGGTTGCCCGATTCGTAAAATAAAAGACAGGCTCCAAGAGAGCCTGTCTGTAAGTAATATAGGGTTGAATTAAGCTTTGTTTACGTTTGATGCTTGTGGTCCACGTTGACCTTGTTCTACATCAAATGTAACGTCTTGGCCTTCTTCAAGTGTTTTGAAACCTTCGCCTTGGATAGCTGAGAAATGTACGAATACATCGTCTCCACCTTCACGTTCGATGAATCCAAAACCTTTTTCTGCGTTAAACCATTTTACTTTACCTTGTTCCATTTTTGTTGCCTCCTAGTGTGTTCTCCACACATTATATTACTATCCTTGCTCAAAAGAATATTAAGGTATTCCTTAAATCTGAACAAAAATAATTCATTATTAGAATAACAGAAAAGGAAATGATAAGCAAGACTGGAACCTATTATGAATAAATCGTCCTGACTAGCAAAAATCCTCCATTATATTCTACCTACTCATTCACCTTGAGGCTGCCTTGGCGGCCTTTTCCCCCAATATTGATAAAGGTCAGCACGGATGAAACCATTGAACAATTTCCTTTTTTTCGTTGCAGGCTTACCGTAATGCTGTTCGAAGTCAGGATTGGAGGTAATCATGTATACCGACCATGTATCAAGCTTCTTGAAGGCTTGGCCCATTTCCCTATACATCTGCTCTACCGCTTTTTTCTCACCTAGACGTTCTCCATAAGGCGGGTTCCCGACAATGACACCATACTCTTTCCTGGTCGAGATATCCCTTACCTGCATTTGTTTGAATTCAATCAAATCACCCAGACCGGCTTCAAAACTATTCGCTTTAGCTATATCGACCATTCGATGGTCAATATCACAACCGGTTATGTCCAAGTATTGATCATAGTCGGCTAAATCTTCAGCCTCAATCCGCGCTTCATCCCAAACCTTGCTGTCCATCCATGACCAGGTTTCAGAAACGAATTCCCTGTTAAACCCAGGTGCTATATTCTGCCCAATTAAGGCCGCCTCGATGGGAATCGTTCCAGATCCACAAAATGGATCTATGAAAGGTTTATCCGGTTTCCAATTGGTCAGCATGATTAACGCAGCCGCCAATGTTTCTTTTAGGGGCGCCTCTCCCTGCCCTGTACGATAACCCCGTTTATGCAAACCAGCACCTGAAGTGTCTATGGTAAGTGTCACTACATCTTTTAAAATAGACACTTCAATTTTAAACAAAGGACCTGTCTCTGCAAACCAAGATACTTGCTTATATTTACTTTTCAATCTATCAACAATCGCCTTTTTTACAATAGCCTGACAATCAGGGACACTGTATAGCTTTGACTTAACGGATTTTCCACTCACGGGGAACTCGACATCGGCTGATAAGAAATCTTCCCAATTCAAGGCCTTTGTTTTTTCAAACAACTCATCAAATGAATATGCTTTGAATTCTGCGACTTTAATTTTCACCCTATCGGCACTGCGCAGCCATAAATTAGAGCGGGCAATGGCGGATTGATCCCCTTTATAGGTGATTTTACCATTTTCGACTTGACAATCGTAACCAAGATCCCGTACCTCCTTGGCAACAATTGATTCCAATCCCATTGCTGATGTTGCAATTATATCGAATTGTTTCATTAATCCTGCACCTTCTTTCCATTAATCCAAATCAATGGCACCTTTTCCCGAATTTCTTTCATTTATGTATTTAGAAACAGGCATTGATTTTTTACATGTAAACCTTATGGTCCACCGCGTTTTTATATTTCAGTAAGCCAATGTTTGCCTAGCTTATATCATGATCATGTAGCGTATTAATAACCGTGAAGTAAAGCTTTACTCAATACCTTAGGATACACGCTGCCATCCAACCAATTATGTATGCTTCCCATCCATTGTCCTGAATTTTGAAGTTCTATCTTGATACCTTCATATTAGGGCTAACAGAAGAGTTAAGGAACCTTTATAAATAGGATACCCAGAATCAAAGAAATGCTTAACATTCCAACACTATTTTTAAAAACGTTACCGACAGACTTCATTTAAGCCATTTCCCTAATCATTCGAACGCAATGAAAAACTTGCCAAGTTTTAAGTTTAACACAGCCGTGTTTCAGAAAACGAAAAATAAATGGAAATGCCCAATCTTTTTATAATAGTGCATTCTCCATAAACAAAAACTCCCCTTTTAAAAGGAGAGTTGTGCTTTTGGTGTTATATGATAACGTTCTGTAAGCCATGTTTTGTTCCTCAGTACTGCAAGCGACTCGCGTCTCGTACTTCGGCGGTAATCATCTATCTACAGAAGCAAGTGCTTCTGTCCTTCTCCTCGTTCAATTCCAAGGAAGAAAGCGCCCCTACCATTAATTTGGGTTTCTCGCTCGTGGGGTTTACCTCGTTCCACCCTTTACATTTCTGTAAAGGCTCCGTCACTGTGGCACTTTTATAGGTATTCATGCCATATCCAAAAGGACTTAGGCATTTTCCCAGCCGTCAGCAATCCAAGATTGCTGCCCAAGCTTATTTTTTCGCCAGGCACGAACACTACGGACATCGCAGTCCGTGCGAGCATGGACTTTCCTCTACTGCATAAATGCAGCAGCAATTACCCAAACGTTAACATAACATAATTGATTATACTCCATTATTCACGAAAACACAATACCAAAATCATTTTCACTTTTTCAATGCAAAATCTCAGTCAAAAAGCTTGTTACCAAAAACGTGCTTTTCCAAGTTGGATAACCGTTTAAGGATATCAAAGTTAGTGGTTCCCGGAGTGGCACTTGGAGCAGGTTGATTTGGACGTTTTGTACTCTCTTCGGCTTGTTTTTTCAATTTAAGATTTTCTTGTTTTAGATCTTCAATTTCCTGATGGAACACTTCATAATCTTTAATGATCAGATCCAGGAATTGATCCACATCTTCAGGTTTATAACCGCGCATGGCTGTTTTAAAATCTTTTTCAAGAATATCTTTAGCCGTTAATTTTATCTTATCGGATAGCATAAGACTTCACCTCAATACTTTCGCCAATACAATCGACTTTTTATTATTTTTTCAAATCTGCTTGGGTTTGTCAACGAAACACCATTTTGTAAGCTTACTGTTTCAGAGAACGATATGTAATCCCATTAAATCTGTATCTAAATTTCATCATAATATGATTATGCTTTAGAAACAACTTTTAATCCATAATTATTTTCACTCCATCATTCTTCGGACCAGCTGGCTTCTTCCGCAGCCAGTTGCAGATCATCAAAGTTTATCTGAAAGATGGGGTATGGCTGTGTTTCCGCCTTTTTCATTGCTTCGAAATAAGGATATCGGGCTGATCCTTCTTTTTCAGCTTCGAAAATGATGAGCATGGCATCGCTTTTATGGACCATATACCTATTTTTGGTTTTCAACTGTTGTGGCCCTTCATATGGTTTGTTGAAAATGGACTCAACAAAATCGGCACGGGCCAATATGGATCGGTAGTAATCTTGATTCGTCTCGTTCCATGACTCTTCCTGTTTCAGGAAAGGAGTAAGCACCCCTAATTTAAGCTGATGATATTCTTCCTGTAATTCGAACACCACTTCGGCACCCCATAGTTCCGTACCCAACTGCCCTGAGATGATCACCCATTCCAGCCCGTCTTCCACCAATGGCAGGAGACGCTCCTTCATCGCTTTCTTTATATATTTTACGGCTTCATGGTCATTTTTGAATATCCCGAATTCAAAAGCTTTGTAGCCCGTCATATACAAAACCTTCATCGCTAGACTAATCTCCTTTTAACATGATTATGTATGAAAACAAGGGCTTAATAAGCCCTTATTTTTTAGTATCCGAAATGCTTAGGTGGACAGCATGGGTTTTGCGGCGGCCTTCCACAAATCAAGTGTTGATTATAGCACTCGTTCACCACGGATTGAGTATGCGGGAAATAATGCTTAAACGTGTTCACATGTTTATTGACATTTGTAGTATGTGATGGATGAACGACAGGGATCACTGTGTTCGATACATTCGTATTGACATATTGCTGTGTTGGAGAGACTTGCGCTGGGGCAACTTGAGATGGAGATGTTTGTGTTGGACCATATTGCGCTGGAGATACAGCAGATGGACTATAGGCTCCCATTACGTTAGAGTTTTTACCAGCTGACGCTCCCATTACGTTGGAGTGTTTACCGGTTGATGCGCCCATTACTCCAGGTGCGTTCCCGTATGCTCCCATTACATTGGATGCTCCCATTACGTTGTTGGATGCTCCCATTACGTTGTTGGATGCGCCCATTACATTGTTGGATGCGCCCATTACATTGTTAGATGCACCCATTACATTGTTGGATGCTCCCATTACATTGGGGTTATTTCCTCCACAATTACGAAAATACATTTATAATACGTCCCCTTTCATCATGATAAGTTTAGTCTTACCATTACAGACTATGAAAAAAAGGGGATACGTGTACTGATGAAATGACCTATTTATACAGAATAAGTATAAAACGATGTATGGCTGTCAATAAGTACACTATCATTATTATATCTGGCTAACCTTCAAATGAAATGAGGAATATTCTATAAAAAGGAATAGAGACTGTCTTTTAATGAAGTAAACAAAACTATCGTTAAACAAAGGACTACAAAAAATAGAAATAAAGTCGTTTTATACATTTCTCCGCTCCGCTTTCACCTTAATTTTATATGATGTAAAGGCATGAAATGAACGCTTCGGAATTTCACCCTCAACTCTTTCCATTTTACACACAATAGTTGAAGGCTACAATAATTGTATACATATTTTTTATTTTCGGCCTTTTGCACTAAAAGAAGATTCTCGGTCCTTATCTTATACAGAAATATCCTTTGATTCCTCTTTCTTTTCGAGCCGCCGGATCCTCTTTTCCAATTCCAACTGTTTTTTCCCCAGGGCGGTCCCTTCCCTAACCATCTCTTGATGTGCGATTATTGAACATTTTAGAGCATGACCGACGTCCTTAAATTGATGTTCGTATAATTTTGCACATTCAATCTGTGCCTGTATCCTTATTTGCACATTCCCTTTTAAGGCGACTTCCTTCCAAATTTCCAAAGCTTCAGCGAATTGTTTTTGCTTCTTTTTCTGGAAGGCCAATGCATGGCCAGCTAATATCCGATCTTCCTCATTACCCGATTCCAATATTTTTTGATATGTCTCAACTGACTCCTCTTTTTTCCCCAAATAAGCAAGCCATCGTGCAATTTCCATTGACTCTTCCGTATATCCATCGATTTGGAGGATTTTTCGGGACAAATGAATATACAAAGTGATCAATGATAAGATATCCAATTCATTATGCTTCATGATTCCAAACAGTATTTCTGGATTCTTCCTCTCAACAAAATCAAAATAAATCATCGGTGCCAAATATCCAGGAATATCATCCTCCCTATGTACACCTAGAATATCTGTTTCGACAGCTGATAATTTCACTCGTTCCAATTTGTTTCTCCATAGGCGTCTTGAAGCATGATACAAATCGAAATGTCCGAATTCCGGTAGTTTCGGTACATGTTCCTTTACCAAGGTATGTCTCGTTTTTAGCTGGGGCCAATCAAAGGATTTACCATTATATGTGACAAGCGTTTCGTAATTGATGTTTTCCAGAAAGCTTTGATAAAGCGGTATTTCACTTCCAGGCTGCGGAAGGATATGTTGCTTCACGACTACTTCTTCACCTTCTAAATAGGCATACCCTAGTAAAAAAATGGTATTGCCGGCTCCGCCTCCTAGCCCTGTCGTTTCCGTATCGAAGAAAAACAGATCTTCACTTTTAACGCCCCTGGCGGAAAGTGGATGCTCCAATGAAGTTTGATTCCACTCTTTTACGACCTTTTTCAGCTCGGAAAATTCATATAACCCGTGTTTGTGATTTATAGGGTAACGGACTTCCCTAATGAAACAATAGTCATCGTCGAAATGAAAGGAAACGGTATCGTTCTCCAGCCACTTTTCAAAGTAAGGAATTTCTTCATTCAATGTCTGGTCTTCTTCTACTGGAGAAGGATGTTTTCCTAGGTTCATATGCGTTTTCATACGGTTCAATTTATTTTTTAAAGACATGAAATTACACCTCTTTTCACATATCACTGCAATCTATTAATGTTTTTGCTTACAAAATTGACCTAATAATTGTTTGGCATCACTCTTGGCTGTTTTCGTTGCGGATTCCGTACCGATACAGGAAGGACAGCCGCTTTCACAAGTGCAATTTTCGATCATTGATATTGTTTCCAGCAGAATGACTTCAGAGTTTTCATATACTTTATCACTTAACCCTATGCCTCCCGGATAACTATCATAGATAAAAATGGTCGGTTTTTCATTATGTGCTGCCTTAACCTGCGGATAAACATGAATATCATGCGGATCGCACATAACGTATAGCGGAATCATGTAATTCAGCGCATGCGACGCACCTATCATTCCTTGTTCTATTCGATTTTCGTCCCACTTGAATATATCAGGATCCATGGAAAGCATGGCCGAACTAGTGTGCAGTTCCATCTCAGGGAGACTGATTGGACCTGAACCAATATTTTCATGAGTTTCGAATTTGATTTTTTTGAAGATCGTGGGCATCGCCCTGATTGCGACATCACCAAAAGCAGCTGTTGTGGAAGCGAAAGTTCGCTGTTTATCGACTTCCAATACAGACAATTGGACAGCAAGGTTAGCATCCGTATAATAGTCCACATTGACTTCACGTACATAAGCCTTCTTTTCATCCCAATCAAGTTCTTCCACCTGAAATTGAATTCCCTGGTGTAAATAAATGGCTTCATCGTGAAGAAGGGTCATTGCACTGAACGTATCCATTTCCCCTATGACCCGATTAACCGGTGCATTCGTTTGGTCGATGATCACGACATTTTCCTGTGCCGCTGAGCGCAGGCTGATATTGCTTGCGGGAAAAGCATCATTCATCCAATGCCATTTGTCCCCATTCAGGTGTAAGACCCTTTCTTCCGTAAGGAATTCAAGAACGTCCATTATCTCTGTTTTCCCAAAAGTATCGCCTTTTTTAAAAGGCAGCTCATATGCTGCACATTTTACATGATCAACCAAGATCAAAAGATTATCCGGATTGATTCTTGCAGTTTCTGGATTTCTGGTAAAGAAATAATCGGGATGCTGTACGATATATTGATCAAGGGCACTGGAACTGCCGACCATGATGATCAAAGCTTCACCATGCCTTCTTCCTGCTCGCCCAGCCTGTTGCCAGGCACTCGATATGGATCCAGGGTAACCGGTCATTATGCAAACCTGGAGCTGGCCGATATCGACACCCAACTCAAGTGCATTTGTGGAAACTACCCCATATATGGAACCATCCCTAAGGCCTTGTTCAATTTCCCTACGCTGTGTTGGCAGATATCCGCCGCGATAGCCCCTGATCGATTTTGGCCCCAATTGCTTTGACACAAGTTCCTGTAAATAAGTCAATAGAATTTCCACTCGAACCCTGCTTCGCGCAAAAACGATCGTTTGTATTTTATTTTTCAAAAATTCATTTGCCAGCTTCCTAACTTCCAAAACCGCACTCCTTCGTATGTTGAGCGGTTTATTGACTATTGGGGGATTATAAAATACAAAATGCTTTTTCCCACTGGGTGCTCCGTTATTATCGATAAGGACCATTTGTTTTTCCGTAAGCTCTTCTGCTAACTCTTTTGGGTTATTAATCGTAGCGGAAGTACAGATGAATACAGGGTCGCTTCCATAAAACTTGCAGATCCTTTTTAACCTTCTTATGACGTTGGCTGTATGACTTCCGAAAACGCCGCGGTAAATATGAAGTTCATCGATGACCACATACTTCAAGTTTTCAAACAAAGAGACCCATTTCGTGTGATGGGGCAGGATTCCGGAATGGAGCATATCAGGATTTGTGATCACGATATGCCCGGCCTGGCGGATTTTTTGCCTGATGTTTGAAGGTGTGTCCCCGTCGTATGTATAACTATTTATCTTAGCATCCATTTCATCAATCATTTCATTCAATTCGCTTTTTTGATCATAGCTCAGCGCTTTTGTCGGAAATATATAAAGCGCCCTGGTTTTTTCATTTTCCAGTATTTTTTGAAGGACCGGCAAATTATAGCATAATGTTTTACCAGAAGCTGTTGGTGTGACCGCCACAAGGCTATTGCCACTGACAGCAGTATCAAATGCAGTTGCCTGATGGGTGTACAACCCATTTATCCCCCGTATTTCAAGAGCATGCTTGATCTTATCATTCATTGCAGCGGGAAAAGGGACATGTTTCGCCTCTTTCGCTTCAATTACTTGCCAATGTACGATGTTATCTTTAAAATCCTCATTTGTTTTTAAATCCTTAATAACTTCCTGTAAATTTTTTCGCAGTTTCATATAACCACCTCATACTCCTATTCTACCGAATGAACGTTCTATGCAAAAGGGAAACTATTTCCTATTCAAAAAAAAAAGCTGGAAACGGCAACATCCCGTCTCCAGCTCGGTCTTTTATCATTTAATTAATTCTCTTCAACAAAGCGAATGATTTCTTCGAGTAGTCTGCTTGGAGCTTCCAGCATTCCCATATGGCCGCTGCCCTTAAGTATAACTTCATGGATATGGCTCCCTTTTACAGAAAAGGTTTTTTCAACGGGAATTAGCTTATCCTCTTCACCTGCAACCAATAAAACAGGCAACTTTGTATCTTTGAGTACATGATTTCTGTCTATTCTGTTCCTCATGGCATGTAAAGACCCTATCGCACCGCTTTCACTGGTTTTATATCCGATTTCCTTAGTTTGTTCAATATTGGAATCTTCGGGATTAGCGAAAAGCTTTGGTATAAGTCCGTCAATGAAAGCTGGAATTCCATCACTTTTGATTTTCTCGACAGATTTTAAGCGCCCAGCCTTTCCAGTTTCATCGTCCGGCAAAGCCGTAGAATGTACCAATGAAAAACCAGACAATTTCCCAGGAAACCTTTCTGCGAACGCCAAGGTGATATATCCCCCAAGCGAATGACCAAACATATATACCTTTCCGATTTCCAGTTCGTCCAGTAATGAAGCAATATCAGCAGCCATATCTTCAATCGAGAACGATTCCCCTATTACCTCACTTGCACCATGCCCCCGTAAATCAACGGCAATAACCCGGTATTCATCCTTTAATTCAGCAATGATGTCACTCCAATATTCATGGCTTCCGCAAAATCCATGAATAAACAACAATGTTTCATTTCCTTTCCCGGTATCTATGTAGGAAAGCTTGCCATTATCTGTCATATAAATCCCTCATTTCCTTTTCTAATCATTCAGTAACGGTATTCCCTATAGTCCTTTATCTGAAACCCAACAGTGCATTCACATTTCTTAATTCCTCACATAGCCTATAGGCAAAGGAATTTTTTAGAAAGGAGCACCGCGATGACCTCTTCTGAAAAAAATAATAATCGGAGAATAGAACCCTTTACCCATTTCATTAACAAAATGGATCGGCTGTTTTCCGAAAGGCCTCCTAAAGGCATGCTGCAATCTCTTGACGATTTCTTCGGTTCGGCGAAAGAACGCAGCTTTCCGGTTGATGTTCACGAAACGCATTCAGATTATACCCTTACCGCCACTTTGCCTGGAATTGCACGCAGCCAAATATCAATTGATGTACTGGCCCATGCCGTAACCATAACTGCAAAGCAAGTAGATAGAAGACATAAAAATCAAGGAATGTTTCAAAAAGAAGTTTCAGCAGGTACTCTTTCAAGAACCATTTCCTTTCCAAAACCCATTGATGAAGCAAAAGTCACCGCTCGACATCGCGATGGCATCCTCACGCTTCATCTACCCAAAATCAGGGGGAATCGGATTGAAATCCATTAGACATGAATAAAAGCAGACTTAAAAAAGTGGCTGGGTCACTTGTAAGTCTGCTTTTCCTTTATTCACCATCTAAGCTTTGAAGAAGCCCCCAACTCCTTTGACCATTGAAGATACTTGAGAAACTGTATTCATCATTTGTCCAGCTGTATTCATCATCTTCGTTATATCCATCGAGCCATCTTGTGTTTTGAATTGATTCATGACCGATTTGAAACCCGATGGCTGGGGTTTTTGCATGAACTGCTGCTTAGGATATGGATTATGAGCCTGCTGCTGACCTTGCGGAGGTCTTTTAGCTGGCTGTAACGGATTTGCGAACGGGCTAAAAGCTTGCGGCTGCTGATTGGACTGGATTGGCTGCATTTGTGCCATTGGCTGCATTTGTGCCATTGGCTGCATTTGTGCCATTGGCTGCATTTGTGCCATTGGCTGCATTACACTGCTGCCCGGATAAGCTCCCACAGGCATCGCCTGCTGCTGGACTGATTGGAATGGATGATAGGCCGCTTGCTGATAAGGATCATGATATGGTGTCATATAGCCCCCTGTATCCTGGAGATGATATGGATACATAAATGGTTGTTCATGATTATGATTATTGGGCGGAGGATACGGCATTGGCTGCTGGTACCCTCCCCAATATTCCGTCATTGATTGAGGAAACTGTCCTTGATTTGGGGAGATTTGGTTAAAACCGGATCTCATCATGTCAATGAGCCCTCCTCTTTTTTCATTACATGGTTCTGATAATATATGAAAAAAGGGGTAATATAGTGTAGGTATTTTTATGATAAAATCCGATTGATTTCCGTTCTTACATTATTAAGGATGAATTCCACCGATTGAACATGGCTTTTAAATCGCTTATAACTTGTTTTAGGGAAAAATGCCTGTACGGCCACATCAGAAAGGTTATGGGCGGTTTGTTCGATTTGCTCGGGGAAAAGATGCCTAAATTCGGATTCTTTCATCCACTCCTTCATTCCGGTTTCCCATTCGATGCATGCGGTCCTTACCTGGTCTGCAAACGGCTTGACATCCGAAAAAAAATCCTTTTCCTTTCCTTCCTTCCGTACACCCTCATAGATATCATCCGCTTGGTCCGTGAATTTTATTAATTGTTCTGTTAATAGCTGCAGTTTTTCTTTTTGCACAATATATTCCTCCGCACAATTGTTTCCCTTATTATAATCCAGTTCATTATAAAATGATATTCTTCTGGCTTATACGTGCAATTCAGTGAGAACATTGTTCTTTATTATTGATTTTTTCGGGACAATGGAAAAGGAATGGTTTACACCTTCAGCATTTACCCAATAATCCTCGGCTTTCTCAATGGCTTCCTGGGCTTCGTTAACTAATGTATATTGCTCCGCCCATAGTTTACACCGCACTGTATTTACAGTTTCCCCATATGAAATTTCCAAACGATCCAGGCTGGTACTGATCTCAGCTATCATCCTTAATATCTCCTCTGTTGCGACACTTTTATTGACCATGCTGATCCCTCCCATTCTTTACCTGTACTATTCTTTTTTTTATCAGAAAGCCCTTCATGACTGACAAAACTAGAAGGGAATCGGCAAAGAAAGTGCAATTCACTTAATTTATTATGCCCTTCGACAACAATGGCAGAATGAAGAATGAAGTTTTAAACAAGAATACAGACAGGAGGTGATTTTATGCAGTCGAATGAAAGCAGACAGCAAAAAAACGAAAAACGACAAAAGCCGCCCACTAAAAAGGCAGGAACGGGAAACCCGAAGCTTAGCGGAGAAAACCGCCCCTCTACGTAAGACATAAATACTGACCGATAAAACAGGGAAGGCTTACACGACGCCTTCCCTGTTTGCTTTTATAATATCCAATTTTTGAGCATTGCTGCTGTATGCAGCTGCTTTTGTTTATGGTCATACCAATCAGTCAAATGCGGGTCTTCTTCCCATTTGGATTCAATGAACCATTTTTTTTTAACCTTTTTTTTCATATCCCATTGCTCTGTCATCCTTGCTTGATGATGAATCAATGGATATACTCCCCTCAGCATCGGGGTTTCATGGTACCTAGGATTTTTTCGATATTGTTCATAATCATATCTGGCCCCCGTTGGTTCTGTCCTGCAGGAAAATTCATAGAATAGCGGAAACAAATCTTCAGAAAATAAAAGGCCGGCCAACCTTTTCCCCAATTCAATCCTTTTATCGATATTTCTAAAATGAGAAACGGACGAGCCGTACAGTTCTCCATTGCAAGTAGGAAATAAAACGGTGCTAAAATGCATCCAGTCCTGCAGGAAAAATAATAGAGAATGAAATACGAAAGATTGTTTTTTAATAACTGGTTCTTCTATGATGTTTTGTTCATTTATGATAAGCGCAGTGACTAATTTTTCCCGATTTCCATGTTTCCAAAAGGAATACCATTCGTTCGTCATGAATTTGGTAATAAAAAAATAATGACATAAGTGAAACAAAGGACGTCCAAACTTCGTCGAATAATGATAGAGAAGTAATTGCGGATAAGCATCTTGGAATATTCTCCAGTTGGCTTCTTCATACGTCAGGAATAAGAGATGCCTGTATTTTTGGCCAAGCAAACGGGAAAACCAAATCCCTTCAAGATCACACATATTCCAGCCTGCATTTCTGGAAACCATCCCCGCTAAAAAAGACCATTGTATTTCGGGATGCATTTTGAAAAATCGTTCATATGCCTTTGTCCTTGATATATTATCTCTATTCCCTTTAGCGGTTTGGGCTTTTATGGAATGTAGCAATTGCTTTTCCGTCTTTAATAATCGCATCTATGTGTCCGCCTTTCTATAGCGATGAATTGTGACATATAGTTGTACATAAATCCTATCGTTCTAAGAAACAATTCTTTTTATTCACATTTTGGATTCTTTTTTTGCTAATATAGATAAGTGAAAAAAAGGAGGGGTAAAAGTGGCATTTCATTATCCCAACGGACGAAGATTTGTACCGCAGGCTATGGAAGAAAAGAAAAGCCCACTTAAAAAAATCAGTTACAGCAACCGGGGAAAAACATTGGAAGACGATTTGAACGAAACCAATCAGTATTATTTAGCACACGGCATTGCCGTCATCCATAAAAAACCGACACCCATTCAAATTGTCGATGTCCACTATCCGAAAAGAAGTGCTGCAGTCATTAAAGAAGCTTATTTTAAACAAGCATCGACCACCGATTACAATGGTGTTTATAAAGGAAAGTACATTGATTTTGAGGCGAAGGAAACGAAAAGCAGCAGTTCGTTCCCTCTGAAGAATTTTCATGACCATCAAATTGAACATATGAAACAAATCGTTCAGCATGACGGAATTGCATTTGTGATCATTCGGTTTTCCGCAATGGATGATATATATGTAATGAGTTCTGAACAACTGAGTTTTTATTGGAAGAGAATGAAAGAAGGCGGGCGCAAATCTATAACTCTTCAAGAGGTTGAAAGCAGTTCACGAAAGATTACTCTTGGCTTTCAACCGAGAATTGACTATATTAAAGTAGTAGATTCGCTCATCGCAGAAAATTTTTAGTTTTTTTAGAAAGGCAGGTTAGCTGTAATGGCTGAAAAATATAATACTAGAGAAGAACGCCGAAAGCAGGGGCAGACTCAAAAAAAGGGACAGAAAACAGGTCCTAAAAAGCCAACAAATATGCTTAAGCGAATTTTCCTTATACTTGTTACAATCGGAATAATAGGCCTTGTTGCCGGAGGAGCTGCAATGGCTTACTTTATCAGCGACGCTCCAAAGCTTGACCAAAAGCTTTTGAAAGATCCGGTCACATCCAAGATTCTCGATGAAAATGGTAAATTGCTAGCTGAAATCGGAAAGGAAAACCGGGATTATGTAAATTATGAAGACATACCCGACCTTGTCGAAGAGGCTTTCCTGGCAACGGAAGATTCACGATTTTATGAACACCACGGTGTCGATTTCTTACGTCTGGGCAGTGCCGTCATAGCCAACTTCAAAAACGGATTCGGCTCAGAGGGTGCAAGTACATTGACCCAGCAGGTTATCAAGCGTTCTTATTTAACACCTGATAAGACCATCAAAAGGAAAGTCCAGGAAATGTGGCTATCCATACAGCTTGAAAGGAAATATACAAAAGAAGAAATTTTTGAAATGTATGTGAATAAGATTTTCTTTGCAAACCGTGCAAACGGGATCTTAACTGCATCGCAAACTTATTATGGAAAAGATCTAAACGAATTAAAATTGAACGAAGCGGCCATGCTTGTAGGATTACCGCAAAGTCCAAGCAGGTATGACCCGTATAAATACCCTGAACGTGCGAAAGAACGCCGTGATATTGTCCTGCACTTAATGAATAAACATGGATATATCACCGAAACGGAAATGAAAAATGCGCAAAGCATAGATATAACAGAGGGGCTTCAAGAAATCGATAAGAGTCAAATCGATACGACGGCATACGATGCCTTCATCGATTTGGTAATTGAGGAAGTCGGGGATATGGGTGACTATAACGTCTTTACCGATGGTTTGGAAATCCAAACGACAATTGATAAAGATGCCCAAGAATATGTCTATAACATGTTGAATAGTGATGAAATCATTAATTATCCAAGTAAAGATCTCCAAGCAGGAGTCACATTACTCGATACAGAAACTGGTGAAATCAAAGCAGTGGGCGGCGGCAGGAACACGACGGTTAAACGCGGCTGGAATTATGCAACGGATGCCAAGCGATCACCTGGTTCGACCATTAAGCCTATTCTGGATTATGGTCCGGCCGTAGAATATTTAAATTGGTCCACCTACCATCAAATCAAGGATGAGGAATACACTTACAGTGATGGAACACCGCTTAAAAATGCTTCCGGACGACATTATGGTACTGTAACCACTCGTGAAGCACTTGCTCGGTCATTAAATATCCCTGCCTTAAAAACACTACAAGCAGTCGGCTTGGAGCGGGCACGTGATTTTGCCGTTGACCTTGGCATACCTTTTAAAGAGAAGATAAATGAATCTGCTTCACTTGGGAGTGGTCAGGATGTTTCCACACTCGAACTTGCCGGAGCCTACAGCTCATTCGGAAACAACGGTATTTATAATGAACCGCATAGTGTGAAAAAGATTGTATTACGTGATAAAACAACCATTAAAAACAAGACGGAATCAAAACCGGTCATGAAAGATTCCACAGCTTTCATCGTGACGGATATGTTGAAAAGCGTCATGAAAGAACCTTATGGAACAGGAAGGTTAGCCAATATACCTAGTCTCCCTGTAGCCGGTAAAACGGGTTCAACCAATTTCACGCCTGAACAGCGAGCAGCGAACAACATCCCATCTTCCGGTGTAAAAGATAGCTGGATGGCAGGTTATACAACCAATTATACAGTCGCGGTTTGGGCTGGTTATGATAATGCATCTGGTGAGAAAATGGAATATCTGGGTGAATCATCTCAAAGGATCCCTAAATACATCTTTAAGAATTTAATGGAACATATGGCTCAATCAAAAGAAACGAAAGACTTTGATCAACCTGACAGTGTTGTGAAGGTTGGAGTCATCAAAGGTTCGAATCCAGCTGTTAAAGCCAATGAATACACACCAAGCAGTAAAATCACTTATGAATATTATGTTAAAGGTCACGAACCAACACAAGTGACGACAGAATATGAAAAAATCGACTCACCTGGCATTAACGCTTCTTACAATCAGGAAAGCAATGAAATCAATCTATCCTGGTCATATCCTAAAGGAAATGGGGATACCCAATTCGAGGTTAAGATGTCCGTTGATGGCGGAGCAAAGAGCGTATTGAAAAAATCGAAGGATACTAGTTTAACGATCCCGAATCCTACCCCTGGTAGTAAATATACTTTCTCAGTGGTAGCTTTAGTGGATAACCAACAAAGTGATCCTGCGAGTACATCAGTCAAAATACCTGCTGAAGCGGAAGCTCCTGAGGATACTGAGGACGAGGAGATTGAAGATCCGGCCGAAGGTGAAGATCCGGAACAAGAAAAGCCTGTAGAAGGCGAAGAAGATAAGCAAGATGAAGACAAAAATAACAATGGCGAAAACGGCAATAATGGCAATGGCGAAAATAACGGCAATAACGGTAATAATGGTAATGGCAACAATGGTAATAATGGTAATGGCAATGGCAACAACACTGATGATGGCAATAATGGTGGTGATGAGGACGTCGAAGGCGGGGATGATGCCACTGACCCTGGAACGGGAGAAGAGGAAAAACCAGTCGAGACCCCTGACCCTAACCCTGACCCAGATCCAAACAAAGATACGGAATAAATATATATAAAGATTGACTTAAAAAACGTCTAAGCTAAAAGCTTAGACGTTTTTTGGGCTGTTCTTATTTTTGATCATGAACTTCACATATTGCTTTTCAAATTCTCGGAACAACTCACTAAGCTGTCTATATGAATGAAAAAAAGCGGGTCTAGCAAGGATGAAAGAAAGCCTTTCAGCAAGGTTCACCGGAATATTGGGAAAGGATTCTATTTTTGCCCGGAAATCTCTCAATACCACTGGCTTTCCATGCATCCAGAAGACTGCGGTTAAAAATAAACCGATCCCCTGCTTCATGAGTCCCAAAGTCTGTACCACTTTTCGCTCGGAAAATAGCAAACTGCATTCTGAATCAATTCCCTTCCATTTTTCCAGAAGTTCCTTTATATGCAATGCCCCCTTAGTCCAAGGAGCATACGTCTCAACGTTATTGTAATAAAGTAACTCATACGGGAAAGCTTCGAATGGGATCGTTCCACTCCAACCTGCAAAACGCTCTTTTTCCAAGATGGTTTCCTTTTCAGGAAAAAACAAAGGGTGGTCCAATTCTTCAGGGACTTTCAATGATATGGACTGCGTCAATTGGCTTCTTTCCTTTTCATTCTTTTTTTTCCTTCACGGCATAATTCAAGAAGCGGGCAGGTTTCACATCTTGGTGACTGGGCCTTGCAATGATAGCGTCCAAAGAATATCAGGCGGTGATGCGTAACGGACCATTCATCCTCTGGTATCTTAGCCATCAACGTTTTCTCAACATCGAGGACACTATCCTTCCAACGGCATAATCCCAGTCGCTTGGAAACACGCTCTACATGGGTATCCACAGCAATTGCAGGCACATCAAAAGCAACGGAAACGACTACATTCGCCGTCTTTCTGCCAACGCCAGGCAATTTAACAAGCTCATCACGATCTCTGGGAACTTCC
Source organism: Peribacillus frigoritolerans (assembly GCF_040250305.1). Taxonomy (NCBI): domain Bacteria; kingdom Bacillati; phylum Bacillota; class Bacilli; order Caryophanales; family Bacillaceae; genus Peribacillus; species Peribacillus frigoritolerans. The sequence goes on from NZ_CP158190.1 coordinate 3,478,448, forward strand.
TTACCGAATTCTTCGATCAGCATGCGCGACAACTTTTGTATATTCTTAGCCTTGTTACGAAACAAACCGATTGAGCGAATATCATTTTCCAGCTCTTCTATCGGAACGCTTATGTAATCCTCAGGCGTTTTATATTTTTGAAATAAATCCTTCGTTACTTTATTGACTAATACATCCGTACACTGAGCTGACAGGGCAACAGCAATCACCAATTCAAATGGATTGGAGTGATTCAGCTCACAATGGGCATCCGGAAACATTTCACCCATCGTATCCAGACAATATCGAATCTGAGCTTTATTCAACATATTGGTTCTCCTTCAATTTACATTACTGCTCGAGCCAGTTATAGAAAGGCACATCTTTCAATGGTCGTGCATTTTCCGTCTTTCGGTCCCTCTTTTGGTGAACTCTAAATTTTTGTCCTTGCTCCCTTGCCTGTTCCAAGGTTTTAATTCCATTCTTTTTCCACTCGAATAAAATTCGATCAATATATCGGAAATTCAATTTTCCGGAAATGACAGACTCCCTCAGAGCTGACTTAATGATTTCGGGTTGATGGTCATCCTCCATCCACATTGCCAATGTCTCACATTCATATGGAGATAAAGGGCGGCCGAACTCCTGTTCAAAAATCGTATAAAGGCTCTCCCCCGCTTTTTGGATTTCAGCAGACTCTGTCTGTTTCAAAGTTTTCAAGAAACAGTCCATCATTTTTTCATAAAGTGGAGACAACGAGTATTTTTCCTGTCCGATTTCTTGGCTCTCCTCAACCATCATTTCAATAAATCCCCTTTGGACCAAACGCTGGATCAAGAATAGACATTCCGTTTCCTGCAATGTCATTCGGTCAGAAAGTTGGGATGGTGCAGGGAAATGGTTACCTTTATCTATGAAGCTTTGCAATTGTAATAAAAGGACCATTTCTTGTTCATTTAGTCCCATTGTTCTATAGTTAGTCAACAAAAAGGATGGAATCGTTATCGTTCCTTCCTTAAACCACGCATATAAATGTTCTTTATTCATGTTTTTGGACACCTCTGGTTAAGTATAACATGAATACGGCTCCCCGAATAAGTTTATAATTTTAACAAAAAACGGTTATCTGCCAAATTTGGCAAGATAACCGCTTCATTACGGAATCAAGGATATAATCGATTTAATAGGCGTGGGAACGGGATGGTTTCACGGACATGCTCGACTCCACTGATCCATGCAACGGTGCGTTCTAATCCCAAACCGAAGCCTGAATGCGGTACAGAGCCATATTTTCTTAATTCCATATACCATTTGTAAGCATCCTCGCTCAAGCCATGCTCATTGATCCTCTGCTCAAGCAATTCCTGATCATGAATCCGCTCTGAACCGCCAATTATTTCTCCATATCCTTCTGGAGCGATCAAATCGGCACAAAGAACGACTTCTTCCCTGTCAGGGTCTGGCTGCATATAAAAAGGTTTGATTTTGGTTGGGTAATGGGTTATGAAAACGGGCTTATCATAACTTTCCGCTATCGCAGTTTCGTGCGGAGCCCCAAAATCATCACCCCATTGGATATCATCAAATCCTTGTTCATGAAGGAACTTAATGGCTTCATCATATGTAATACGCGGGAAAGGAGCTTGAATTTGTTCAAGCTTCGCTATGTCACGGCCCAGTGTATTCAACTCAAGCTGACAGTTTTTCAATACGGATTGGACGATCGAAGAAACGAATTGCTCCTGAACCTCCAGGTTTTCTTTAAATTCGATAAAAGCCATTTCTGGTTCAATCATCCAGAACTCGATTAAATGTCGTCTTGTTTTGGATTTTTCTGCCCTGAAGGTAGGGCCAAATGAAAATACCTTACCAAGTGCCATGGCAGCCGCTTCCATATAGAGCTGACCACTTTGTGAAAGGTATGCATCCTCATCAAAGTACTTGGTCGCGAACAATTCACTCGTTCCCTCTGGCGCGCTTCCAGTTAAAATCGGGGGATCCACTTTAACGAAACCTTCTTCATTAAAGAATTCATATGTAGCTCGGATTATTTCATTCCGGATCTTCATGACTGCATGCTGCCGTTTTGAACGCAGCCACAAATGGCGGTTATCCATTAAGAATTCAGGACCATGCGCTTTTGGTGTAATGGGATAATCCAATGATTCATGAATGATTTCAATATCTTTCACCTGTAGCTCAAAACCGAACGGCGAGCGTTCATCCTTTTGAATGACACCTGTTACATACAAGGATGACTCTTGCGAAACCGATTTCGCACGAGCGAAAATTTCTTCACCCACATCAGCTTTCACGACCACACCTTGAATGAAACCAGAGCCATCACGGATTTGAAGGAAAGCAATTTTCCCACTGGAACGTTTACTGGCAAGCCAGCCTCCAATGGTTACTTCTTGATCGACGAATTTGCTAGCATCTTTTATTGTAATTTTCACGGAATTTACCTCCAAAAATAACTTAACTTACTAATGAATTTACTCTACTTATTATACCTATAGCCCTGCTTACAAGCAAATAAATCAATTGAAGCGGAGGTTCCATGCCTTTTATATCATTCTTATTATGTTTTTTAGTGTATTCGCTAGATTACATGGTGGTTTACTATTCACGAACGCCCATGCTCTTACAGTAAAATCATCGTATATGATATCGATTGACTTTTCCATTTCCTAAACAAATTAACGAATGGTAATCATGAAATCCTAGCTTCATACTAACTATATGTTCAAGGCATTTTTCTATTGAAACACCTCTTTTTTCTAACATTTTTTGTCTAATTATACTGAATAATCTAAATATGTTGAACTTAAGCAAAAAATCATATACGATATCATATATGATTAATAAAAAATCAAGGGGTGAGTGTCCATGACAAAAGCAAGAGTGAAGCTCATTGAGTCAGATTATTCAGAAGAAATCGAAATACTGTCGAACCGCTACATATTAATGAATGGTGATAAGTATGAGGTATCACAAATCAAGTTGGATAACCCTATTTCAGGAACGGTATATGGAACATTATTAAACTATAAAGGATCATTGGAAGCATTGAAGGGAAAGCTCGACCATCCTCCCTATAATGAACCTCCTAAAGGGCCGATCCTTTATATTAAACCTAGAAACACATTTTCTTCTTTTTCAAATCCAGTTCCCCTTCCAAACAGCATACCTGAATTGGAAATCGGGGCAGCACTTGGAATTGTAATTGGTAAAACGGCCACAAGAGTCAAGAAAGAACATGCATTGGATTATATAGAAGGATTTACGATTGCCAATGATATCAGCATTCCTCATGAAAGCTTTTTCCGCCCTGCGATCCGCCATAAAGCGCGTGATGGATTTTGCCCGATCGGTCCCTGGGTCGTATCCAAGGAATCGATATCCAACCCCGATTCTTTAGGAATCCGTGTATATATAAATGGAGAGCTAAAGCAAGAAAATTCAACTTCAAATTTAATTCGCTCCATATCCCGCCTTATTGAGGATGTAACAGACTTCATGACTTTGAGTACAGGTGACGTCCTTCTAGTTGGAGTTCCAGAGAATGCACCGCTGGCAAAAGCCAATGATCATGTCAGAATAGAAATTGATGAAATCGGATATTTGGAAAATACAATCATTTCCGAGGAAAAACTATCACTGGAGGGGATTTTATGAAGAGAGCACGTGTAGCCTATGCAGGTGCCATACATCCAGCATTTGAATATCATGGCCAGCTCCAATTGGCGGATGGCCGGATTGTCAATGAGCAGGATGTTGTCTGGCTTCCCCCAGTGGAACCACGAACTGTCTTCGCGCTTGGCTTGAATTATGCAGACCATGCGAAGGAGCTTGCTTTTAAAGCCCCGGAAGAACCCCTTGCGTTCTTAAAAGGCCCCAATACCTTTATCGGCCACCGGGGACAGACAAAGCGGCCTGCTGATGCAGCTTTTATGCATTATGAATGTGAACTGGCAGTCGTCATCGGGAAAAAGGCGAAGAACATAAAAAAGGAAGAAGCCTTTATGTATGTAAGTGGATATACGGTTGCAAATGATTATGCAATACGGGATTATCTGGAGAATTACTACCGGCCAAACTTAAAGGTCAAAAATCGCGATACCTGCACCCCCATTGGACCTTGGCTAGTCGATGCCGAAGATATTCCAGATCCTTCGAATCTTGCCATCAAAACTTACGTCAACGGAAAATTGACTCAGCAAGGCAACACGAAAGACATGATTTTCGGCATTGCTGATTTAATTGAATATTTCAGCAGCTTCATGACATTGAGTCCAGGCGATATCATTTTGACAGGCACACCTGAAGGATTGGCGGATACTGCTGTAGGCGATGAAATCATCACTGAAATTGAAGGAATCGGGAAACTCGTCAGCACAATAGTCGGTGACGATGCATTTACTGAAGGCGGGGATCGGCCGCATCTAAAAATCCATAATTAACAGAAGGGACTAATCACATGCCTCATATTATTATTGAATATACGGATAATATCAAAGATGAAATCCAGATTGATGGCTTATTAAGGAAGGTGAATGATGTACTGATATCTTATCCTTCCATCTTTCCAATTGGCGGCATTCGATCCCGGGCCATTGAATTGAAGCATTATCGTGTTGCCGATGGTACAGAGGATGATGCCTTTGTTCATGCCATCCTAAAAATTGGTGCTGGACGCCAGGACAGTGATAAAACCAAAGTATGTGACCAACTATTCAAAACGATGGAATCCCATTTGGCATCCCTCTTTTCAAAAAGATATCTTGCACTCTCCATGGAACTTACGGAATTCAGTGATTTTGGCACATATAAAAAGAATAATATCCATGATCGATACAATAAATGAACAAGATTCCATATTTAAAGGCCTTCCACATCATTGGGGAGGCCTTTAAATTATAATGTTTTGCCACTGCTGCCGCGCTCAGTTGATTTCTGCAAGGTTTTCAGTACGGTTCAAGAACTCCTTGACACGATCCACATATTCCTGTTTATCATAGCCGTTATATAAAGCACTCGCCATACGGACCGGATCTCCAAAAAAGAATCTTTCGTACAGCGTTTGCCTGGATCCAAATGAACTCATGCATACATCCCATGCGAGACGATACAATTTGACCCTGTCATATGCTCCACCATTCGCAGCTTGAAGATATTTATCCAAATCCGGTCGAAGCTCCGAATTGAAATCGGCTTCATTTGGAATCGCCATTAAGCCGCTAGCTCCAAGAAGCTGCATTATTTCACTGAATCTAGGGTAAATCTTCGGATAATAATTACGGGCAATGTTTAATGGTGTAAAATCAGGTGTCATCATTCCCCATTTATCCAATTTCGCGTTTGCCTCCGAAGCTGTTATGAAAGCCTTTAGCGTTTCAAGCGCCATGATGACTTCCGAGATTTTCTCCTGAACATGCTGGTATTGCCCGATATTGATGGTTTCCGCCATAAGTTGTAAAATCCCCAGAATGAACTCGGTTTTGGCGATATTCTTCGATACCACCTGATGGGTCATATGAACAACTGCATTGCTTTCATTATAAGCCTGGTTACAAATTCCGACATCCCCATATGCAAATACCCGATTCCAAGGAACGACTACATCATCAAAAACGATAATCGTATCCATCTCCTCAAATCGTGAACCAAGTGGATGATCAAAATGTGATTTGCCATAGTCGAATGATTCACGACAGATGAATTTCAACCCCGGTGTATTATTTGGTATGGAGAATGCGAATGCATAAGGGTTTTCTTCTTCTGATTGTTTTAGCAATGTCGAAGGGAAAACCATGATTTCATCCGTTATTCCTCCTTGTGTAGCTAATAATCTGGCTCCCTTTATAATAAGCCCTTCTGAATTCTTGCCAGCAATCCGTGCAGCGATGTAAGGGTCCGGAAGCTTTGCGGCACTAACTCCCCTATTAACCTGTGGTTGAATCAAGGTATGTGTCAACGACAAATCCTTTTCCCGGCAGAGCTCATAATAATCCTTCATATTTTTTGCAAATGCCGAATCCTGAGTGCCGAACATATCCGCTGCAGTACCGTACGCCATCATCCCACTGTTGATATAATCAGGGGAACGTCCCATCATTCCATTATTATGTCTTGCCCATTCTTGAATCATCATCCTCCTTTTTTCAAGGTCTTCCTTAGTCCGCGGCTGCATGAATGAGGTCCCTACTCTTTCGTTTGAAGTTGGTGAAATATAAGTCATGATGTCATTTTTCGCGGTATCATGCTGCAAATCATATAATTCAGCCTGTGTTTTCATGACCCCTTTAAAAGCTGGGTGTTGACTGATCTTATCTTTTACTTGCTCTCCATTGATCCATACATTCGCCTTTGCTTTGTCTACCCTATCGATATATTCTTTACCTGTTTTAGCCGGCATGCTTGCATCCCCCTTAAAAATCGATATAAATGAAGCGCTTACAATTAAATAAATTCCAAATATTTAATTAATTCCTATAACAAAATATACCATGTGTTATGATATATATAAAATACTTTAAAAATTCAAAATGTATATGTAAATCATATGTATGAGGTGTATATAATGGACATCCGGCAGTTAAAATATTTTGTGACAATCGTTCAGGAAGAACAAGTAACCAAAGCCGCAAAAAAATTACATATGGCTCAACCGCCTCTTAGCCAGCAACTTAAATTAATGGAAATGGAAATCGGTGAAAAACTTTTCGATCGGAATGGAAAGAAACTTGAACTCACAGAAACTGGCAAGGTCCTTTATAAAAAAGCTGAAGCTCTATTGAATCAGTTTGAAGAAACACTTCTGGAAGTGAAGGAAGTCAGTAAAGGGGTAAAGGGCACTCTTTCCATAGGCTCTGTAAAAACTTGCTTTTCTTACATTCCGCAAAGGATGAGAACCTTTAGAGTTAAATACCCTGACATACGTTTCAAGTTAATGGAAGGTGATACGTTCCGTTTGACAGAAGGGTTAATAAACAGGGAAATCGAGTTGGCCATTGTACGGCTTCCTATTAACGGTAAGCAATTCTCATCAATTAACCTTCCGCCGGAAGATTTTGTGCTTGTCACCCCAAAAGATTGGGATATCCCAGACTCCATCGAATTCAAACAAATCAAAGAATATCCCCTCTTATTGCTGCATAGGGTAAGCGGTCAAGGTACTTACGAACTTATAGTGAATGAATGCTTCAGACATGGATTTGATCCTACGATTGTATGTGAATGTCCTGATGCTGCAATGATATTATCTTTAGTGAAGGAAGGAATAGGCGCTACCATCATGCCACGTACCACATCCAAATCGTTTTCAACCCAAGGGATAAAAATAGTCGAATTGATAGATTGTGAAGTACAATCGGAAGCCGCCCTTATTTGGCTAGAAGAACGCTATCTTTCCAAAGGCGCCGTCAAATTTCTAGAAACTTTTTCTGAATGAATGGCCAGTTATCCTTAAATCTTCATTTCATTTGCACCTTTTCTAATAATCTATGGTGTTGGTTTGAATTTCTATTTCAATGAAAAGATAAAAAACAACCTGGATGGCTGCTTTTTAAAATCGATTCACAAGTTCGATGACCTGCCCTTTATTTATAGGCATATCATTCAATGTCGCAAAACACCCTTAACATCATGACCGGTATTGGACTTTACGAGGATTTCATTATAATTGTCTTTTGTAACCGTTTTAAAACCAGTCCTGCGATTACCGATCAGGGCACCTAAATAGCATGCGAGGAATCCAAGCGGAATGGAAACGATTCCTGGTGAATTCAAAGGGAAAATCGGGTCACCTGTCATAATGGTTGCTCCGGGGACCGGGTTCCAGACATTTGGACTGAGGGCCACGAGCAAAAGTGTACCAAAAAGACCTGTCATCATACCGACTATTGCTCCGGTTTTATTGAATTTTTTCCAATAGATAGTAAGAAGGATTACTGGCAAATTCGAACTGGCGGCCAATGTAAAGGCAATCGATGCCAGAAACGCTACATTGAATTCCTGCAGACCTAATGATAAAACAATCGCAAGTGCAGTCACACCAATGGAAGCCCATCTAGCCATCGTCATTTGCTGTTTTTCCGTCGCTTTTCCATCTTTTAATATTTCATTATAAAAATCATGTGAAAATGCCGTAGCACCTGTTAAAACGATTCCCGCAACAACTGCGAGTATCGTAGCAAAGGAAACGGCTGCAATAAAGGCGAATAAGATGTCCCCGCCCACAAGTTGGGCCAATAAAGGTGCAGCCATGTTACCCGCTGGATTAGCGTTCATGATATTCGATGTTCCGACCAACTTCGCAGCACCGAATCCGAGAAAAATGACCATGATATGAAAAGCACCCATAATCCACATCACCCAAACAACAGACTTCCTTGCCACTTGTGCATTCGGGACAGTCAAAAAACGTATTAAAATGTGCGGTAGACCTGCCGTTCCCAGAATTAAGCCCAGGGACAAGGAAGCTGCATCCCACCCACTGGCATATTTAATACCTGCCTTCAGGTAATCTGCACCCATGGGTGTCGCTGTTTTCATTTCCGTGAAAATTCCAATGAAACTAAAATTCAACTTCCACATGACGATCATGAATAATATAAACACGCCGCCAATCAGCAGGATGGCTTTAATGATCTGCACCCAGCTCGTCGCCGTCATCCCCCCAAATAGTACAAATACCAACATTACAATACCTACGATGATGACAGAGGTATTATACGGGATGTCTAAAAGCAATTTAAACAAAGCACCTGCCGCAACAAGTTGACCCAGCATGTACATGACTGATATCACCAAGGTATTAAAAGCGGTCACTCCCCGGACCTGTTTATATTTAAACCTTGTAGTCACCATATCAGCCAATGTGTATTTCCCTAAGTTCCTTAAAGGTTCAGCCACCAGGAATAACACGACAAGGAATGAAACAAGTGCTCCGTACATCAGGAAAAATCCATCATACCCCGTTAAGGAAAATGCTCCAATCAATCCTAAAAATGTGGAAGCCGACATAAAATCCCCAGCCAATGCAAGTCCATTTTGCCTAGCGGTCAAACCGCCCCCAGCCGTATAAAAAGAGCCTGCCGTTTTAGTTTTTTTGGAAGCGAAATACGTGATGAAAAGCGTACCTATCGACATTAGTGCAAAGAGAATAATAACTGTCCAATTCATGAATCAAAGCCCTTCTTTCTCGATGATTTCTTTTATTTGTTCATCGATTCTTTCGGATTTCCTTACATATACGCTGCAAACCCATACAGACATAACCGTGATGGAAACACCGTACACCCACGCCCATGTTATGTCTCCAATGAAAGGGTGATCCAGGATATCAGTGTAAAAAACTAAGAAGGGCAAAAGCAGGGAATATCCCATAAAGAATATCGTATAAGGGATGACGAATTTCTTTTTATCGGAAAGCATATTCTGAAACTCTTTGGAAGCAACAATCCTTTCATAATCCACTAGATTAGTTTGTTCCGAATCTTGAAGGTTTTTTTCCAACCGAACCATCTCTTCACACCTCTACTGATATTTATTTTTCAAAGGACGGTAGTATTGAGCCTCTCCATTGTCAGAAATCCCCAAAAAATCCAAATAACTCATCTGCACAAGAAGGTCTAAGCCCATCCCTAAGCTTTCCGTACGCATTTTATCTACCCGGTGACACTTACAGACAGGGCAGCAGTTAGTTCCCACTGCTGCCCTGTCCCAGACCATATCTTTTAGAAGGCTTGCACTTTCGCAATAGACTTGGCTCGCATATCCCTCATCCGTTTCGGCTTATTTATACTTTCACGTTTCAAATGATATCCATATCCATCTACCAGTTTTCCATCAACTATTCACCAATTGCACTAGCACCCTTTCGAAAAGACCAAGAGAGTCAATGTATGTTTTGCCGAAACACTCGATCATTCATCCTGAATCCCGCTTTTTTCAGATGATGAATTCAGGCTTGCTTTTTGCCAGGATCGGTTCTTTAAGAGGAACTTCTTCTCCTGATATTATATCAAGTACAGAAGATGCCTCATCAAACCATGAATCCGGGGCTTTGGCTCCCCAGAATGTCTGGCGTCTTGGATCATTCAAATCCCAATGAATCGGTTCGATATCCGGGTCAGATGTTAAGTAATCCCCATTGTATAATTCGATTCTGTGACCGTCCGGATCTCTTAAATATAGGAAGAATGCATTGGATAGACCATGCCTTCCAGGTCCGCGTTCGATGGACTGTGCATATCCAAGTGATGCCAGTACATCACAGGCATGGATAATTGCAAGGGGGTCAGGCAGAAAGAAGCCTACATGATGAAGTCTTGGGCCGATTCCGTTCATGAATGCCTGGTCATGGACCGTTTGCTTTCTATGTAGCCACGTTGCCCATAATTGGCCCGACTCATCCACTGTATCTTCCGAGCAGGCAAAACCCAATTCCTTCACATAAAAATCATAGGCTTTTTGCACATTTGTTACATTACAATTCACATGATCGATCCTTTGGACCCTTGAACCCCTATGCATATCGAATCGTTGCAGCAATCTCTCTGCTTTATCCATTTTGCTGAAAAATTCGATTGGCAATCCGGAAATATCCTGAACTCGGAGCGATTTGCCTAGTGCATGCTGTGTTCCTTCCTTCATCCACTTCATTTTCATTCCCTTGGACAGCAAGAAAGATTCCAATTCTTCAAGGTCTTCCTCTTTTTCAACCTTGTATCCTATCGCTTCAACACTTGGCTTTTCTGCCTTTTGCAAGACAAGCGAGTGATGATGCGCTTCCTCTAAACCACGTAAATATATGTGATCATTCGTTCTTTCCGTTTCAATAAAACCTAAAGCATCCACATAAAAGGCTCTTGATTTATCTAAATCTGTTACATTAAGTATCGTTCTCGCAACACGAATAATAGAAAAATTCATAGTATTCTCCCCTTCTTTTGACACCCGGATTATTTTTCAGCAGAAGAAACGGCATTTTGTTTTACGTCCCCAAATTTCGGAATGTGATGTTCTCCAATTGCTACGTGGATAACTTGTGTTTCCGTATAGAATTCAAAGCTATAATGGCCACCTTCACGTCCTACCCCACTATATTTCGATCCTCCAAACGGTATCCGCAAATCCCTTACGTTTTGGGAATTCACCCATACCATCCCACTATCGACAGCTTGAGCAAACCTATGTCCCCGTTTCATATCATTTGTCCATACATAAGCAGCAAGCCCATACTTTACATCATTAGCCATTCTCAGTACTTCCTCTTCAGTCTTGAAAGGAATGACTGCCATGACTGGTCCAAAAATCTCTTCTTGTGCCACCGTCATATCATTTGTACAGTTCAAAAGAAGCGTCGGGGCAATATAATTCCCTTCCTTGAACGCACTAGGTATGGCACCGCTTACAATTTCCGCCCCTTCATCTTTTGCTATATCCAGATAACGGGAGACATTATTAAAATGGCTACGATGGATCAGCGGTCCGATTTCCGTGTCTGGATCCATTGGGTTTCCAATTTTGATATTATGAACACGTTCCTTCAATTCTGCAACGAACTGGTCTATTATCGATTCATGGACAAATAATCTGGAATTAGCTGTGCAGCGCTCCCCATTGAATGAATAGATTCCCCATACCACTGAATCCAGGGCCTTCTCTAGATCGGCATCTTCAAAAATGACTGCTGGTGATTTACCTCCAAGTTCCATGGAAAAACGTTTCATCGTATCCGCACCATTTTTAATGATTTCAGCACCGGTTGTCGTTTCTCCGGTAAAGGATATCAATTGGACTTCAGGATGGGCAACCAAGGACGCCCCCGCTGTCTCCCCAAAACCGTGAACGATATTGAATACGCCTTTTGGCAGACCTGATTGATCAATGATTTGTGCTAATTTATTGGCAGTCAATGGAGACCACTCCGCCGGTTTAAGGACACATGTATTACCTGTAGCCAGGGCCGGGGCGATCTTCCAGGTTTCTAACATGAAAGGCGCATTCCAAGGAGTGATTAATCCTGCCACTCCTATCGGTTTATGAATCGTATAATTGATGAAAGTGTCATCCACTTGATATGACTCTCCTATTAGCCTGCTTTTCACCATTTCAGAATAAAAACGGAAATTCTCCGCTCCCCTTGCCGCTTGTTTTTTTGTCTGGCTAATCGGCAACCCTGTATCAAGGGATTCCAAAAAGGAAATTTCTTCGGCATTCTCTTCAATTAAATCAGCAATCCTATTAATGTACTTCAATCTTTCTTCCACTTTCATCGTTCTCCATGGACCATTACTGAATGCATCTCTTGCGGCAGCGACCGCTTGATCAATATCCTCTTTAAACCCTTCTGCCACATTATTGATTGCTTGATTATTAAAAGGGCTTAGATTTTCAAATGTTTTTCCTGAGATACCATCGACAAATTGACCATTGATGTAATGCTTCACATCTTGCACGGGAAAAGTTTGCATGATAAATCCTCCTTTAAAAATTAATTCGGGAAGATGACAATAATCGTTTGGATTTGTGCAATCTTCCCAATTTAGCAATTATGACTGGATTTTTTGGTCAATCAACCCGTATGATTGAAGGGTTTCACGCAGTTCTTTTTCCAACGGCTCCGAAGGCGGCCCCATTGGCGGCCGTAATGCAGGATTGATTTTCCCCATCATCCCCATCGCAGCTTTTAATGGTCCTGGATTGGTTTCTTTAAACAAAACATCATTCAATGGCATTAATTTGTAATGGAGGTCAAGTGCCTTATCCACATCACCCTCCACCCAATGGTTATAAATTTCCGCCACTTCTTTAGGAGTGATATTGGCTGTAGCACTTATATGTCCTGCCCCTCCAATAGTCAACATCGGATAGCATAATAATTCGATGCCCGAATATAAGAGAAAATCCCTTCCACAATTCAATAAGACACGGTTCACATGTTCAAAATCCTTATTTGATTCCTTCACACCAATAATATTTTCACAGTCTTCAGCAAGACGTGCCAATGTCTTCACTTCCAAATTCGTCGCCGTTCTTCCGGGAATGTTATAAACGATAAGCGGGATATCAACGGAATCGGCCACCGTCTTAAAATGATTGTAAAGTGCCTGTTGATTCGGTTTATTGTAATAAGGAACGATGACTAATGCAGCATCCGCGCCCATTTCCTGTGCCCTTTTTGTCAAATGCAACGTTTCTTTCTGATTGGCAGATCCAGTACCTGGTGCAACCGGAACACGGGCTTTTGCTGCTTTAATCGCCGTCTCCATCACTAATTCCCGTTCCTCAATCGTTAGTGAACTCGGCTCGCCGGTAGTCCCGCATACCGAGACACCATGGGAACCGCTTTCAATATGCCAGTTTACTAGATTTTCAATTGCCTTTACATCCACTTCCATCTTGTCATCAAACGGAGTGATAATGGGAGCGATGGATCCTCTTAAACGACTTTTGATTTCCTCGTACATTATTTCTACCACCTTTTCATTATTTGAATATTCCGAATAATTCAAGTGAAAAAATCGGCTTTGATTTTATGAATAATCGTTCGACTATTATAAAATAAAGCCTGGGTCATCAAAGTGCCTGATCGTGATTAGTTTCCGCCCTCTGCTTGAATGTACTGATGGCATTCAGTTTATGCTTTCTCACCAGAGATTCAATTTCTTCAAAAGATGCTTTTTCCTTTAAAAGCTTTATGATGCTTTCATGTTCGCGAATCGATTGGACTGCGCGTTGCGGTACCATGGTGAACATGGACTTTCTGACTCTATTCATTCTTTGTTGCGCCTGTTTAATTTCCTCCTTTAAAAAGGAATTTCCGCACTTTTCATAAATTTCCTCATGGAAACATTCGTTTAACTTACCAAACAGCTCTAATTCAAAGTTATGGAGGGCTTTTTCCATTTCTTTGTTTAAATTAATCAGATTTTCAAAATCATCATCTTTCATCGTCAAAGAACTAAGGGCAGCTGCATATCCTTCAAGCAAAGATAGAACAGAAAGAGTTTCAATGTATTCGCTCTCATTAATGCTTGTAACCACTGCTCCACTATAAGGCTTATATTGAATAAGGCCGTCGGATTCCAGTTGTCTGATCGCTTCCCTGACAGGAATCGGACTTAGACTAAGTTCTTTTGCCGTTTGATCGATAATGATCCGCTGTCCAGAACCATATGTTCCATCCAAAATTAATTTACGAAGGTGCTCATATGCTATTTGTTTTTTGCTGGGTGTTTTGTTTTTCTCTTCCATATTTTCATCATATATGAAATCATATATGATTGCAATCGGTTTTAATTAAAAATCATATATGATTTTCTTATTTCTTTATATACTGTTTCTCTGCAGGACTTAATGGGACAAAAAACTCCATTGTTAAAAAGGGAGATCAGTAATCCACCTTTTCCTATGCCATAGAGAAGTGAGCCAAATGCTTATCATGTCTACTTCCCGAATGTATCATATCAAAATAAAATTCAACTAAAATAACCTGCAGACCCTGTTGTAGCCAGGTAGTCTGCAGGTTATTAAAAAATTATGCCATTTTTGATTTAACGAATGAATGTATTCTTTCAACTGCTGCTTCCAACAGCTCCAGTGAAGTTGCATAAGAGAGTCTGATGTTATCAGGTGCACCGAACCCTGAACCTGGAATAACAGCCACTTGAGCTTCTTCCAGCAACGCAGTCGTAAAATCTTCGACATTGCTGTACCCTGTTAATTCAACTGCACGTTTAACGTTCGGGAATAAATAAAATGCCCCTTGTGGTTTAATGCAGCTAATGCCTGGAATTTCAACCAATTTATCATATATCTTATTCAAACGGCCTTCAAATGCCTGACGCATTTCTTCAACAGGTTCTTGTGTACCTTCATAAGCGGCAATCGCACCATATTGAGCAGTTGTGGTAGGATTTGATGTGCTATGGCTGGCAAGGTTCGTCATTGCTTTAATGATGGACTCTTCACCGACTGCATAACCAATTCTCCAGCCAGTCATCGAATGCGATTTAGATACACCATTGATGATGATCGTTTGCTTTTTCAATTCAGGTGAAATCTCTGCAATGGATGTATGTTTAGCATTTCCATAAACCAATTTTTCGTAAATTTCGTCGGAAACGATCAAGATATCATGAGCCAGGCAAACTTCCCCGATAGCAGCCAATTCTTCCCTGGAATAAAGCATGCCCGTTGGATTGCTTGGCGAGTTTATGATAACCGCTTTCGTTTTTTCGGTAATTGCTTGTTCTAACTGTTCTTTAGTGATTTTATATTGATTTTCTTCCGTACCGACTACATAAACTGGCTTTCCGTCAGCAAGTTTGATTTGCTCAGGATAACTTACCCAATATGGTATCGGAACAATGACTTCATCTTCTTCATCCAGGATAGCTTGAAACAATGTATAAAGCGCGTGCTTTGCACCTGAGCCAACTACAATTTCAGACGGTTTGTATTCCAAGCCTTGATCACGCTTCAATTTAGCCGCAATTGCTTCTTTTAGCTTCGGCAGACCAGCGGATGGCGTGTATTTAGTTTGACCTTCATTCATGGATAGAAGTGCTGCATCTATGATATGTTGGGGTGTATTATAGTCTGGTTCACCAGCACCCAAACCAATTATATCCAGACCTTGTGCCTTAAGCTCCTTTGCTTTTGCCGTAATGGCCAATGTAGTTGATGGCGTTAATGACTGAACGCGGTTCGCTAATTTCATTTTAAATTAATCCTCCATTCTAAATGCTTCGATAATACTTTAGCCATTCCCCAGTTTTAAAATCATAATAGTCATAGTTAAAACGCTCGGATTCATCAAGATACGTTACTTCCCAAAGCGGAACGTTCTTTTCCATGCCTAGCTTAACCGAAATGATTTTTTGGGGATTAAGCTTTTCTTTGACAATGTTCATAATCTCTTTTTTTGATTTACCATCTTTATAGTTTTCCACTACTATTTCTTTCTTCTTGTCCTCAGGAAGCCAGACTATTTTCTTAGTCCCCTTTTCACCTTCACCAATGATGACGGAGTATGAATCCTGCCCATTATAAAGGTAGAATTCTTCCATGGTCACAAGGCCGCCCTCTTCCTTTGCCTTTTTAAAAGCCTCATTACCAGCCTCTTTTTTAGGCTGTAACGCTTTAATATATGCCCCGCTGACAAATCCGATAAAACAAAGGACTAGGATAGAAGCAATAATCAACCATTTTTTCAAAGCTGCTTTTCCCTCTTTCTATGTACGATAAATTGTAAATATCGCTTTTTCTTGATCTTCGGAATCCAATGCGAGACCGAACATCAAGTCATCTTTTTTCAATGTTCGGTTCAAGGAATCCACAATTTTATACAGATCAGGAGAATGTTGCAACCTGACTGTTGAAATTACTTCGATTTTACTTTCCATGAAAATGCCCCTCCATTTTAATAAATTGTCAACAACCACTGGTATGAATAGGATTTGAAGGCTTTACCACCTATCACATTATACCAGTTCAAAGGTTATTTTTCTTTATAAATTCATAAAAATTCCTGGATTAATGAATTATCAAGATCCTTTAAATCCACTTCTCTATCATTTCAGCCATTTCTGTTATTGAGGCTTGGTGCCAGTCCACTTCCGGAATGGCCTTTTGAAATTCAGGGCCGTATTTGGCAGTGATTATGCGGCGATCAAGAATAACCAAAATCCCTTTATCTTCTGGAGTGCGTATAAGCCTGCCGAAACCTTGTCGGAACCTTAATAGGGCTTCAGGTAAAGAATACGCAGAGAATGGATTGCGCCCCTGCTTCTCGAGAAGTTGGCATTTTGCAGCTGTCACTGGTTCATCCGGCGGCGAAAAAGGCAACCTGACAATGATTAAACAAGATAAATCCTCGCCAGGGATATCGACGCCCTCCCATAGGCTGGTTGTCCCAAACAGGACCGCTTTCTCGAAGTTTTGGAAATTCCTGAGCAGCCTCATCCGGCTTCCGCCAGAAATCCCTTGTGCAAACAGGGTGAACTCATCCAGGACCCCACTATCTTTGATGGAATGATAGGTCGCCCGCAGCATTTCATGCGAGGTGAATAATACCATCATCCTCCCTTTCGCTGCTTGAGCGGCAGCAATAATATGGTTTGCCGCGGTTTCGGAGAATTCCTCCACCGATAAGCAATTGATATCTGGTAGATCATTTGGAACCAGTACCTTTACGAGTTCCTTATAAGGAAAGGGTGAAGGAAAACTTGCTGTCTGCATTGGCTCATTCTCCAAACCGAGTTGTTCTTTAAAATACTTGAAAGAATCCTTCACCACGAGGGTTGCCGATGTCATGACCACACTTTTTTGGCGCCCGAAATAGGAATCCCATAGCCGTTTGCTTCCTGCAATCGGCTGAACCGTCAATGTCACCCCATGCTGGGGTGCTGCATTCGTATAATCAAGCCAATAAATATTTTCTTCATGCGGCTTGATGAAGAATTCATGCAAGGAGTCCCTGGTATCTTGTAAATGTCCAAGCAGCACCTCGATATCATTCAAATGAAATAATGAATTTTTTCCTAAAGGGGACTCATTATTCAATAAAAGAGCCAATCTTTTCTCTAACTCCGTGATGATGTATCCTAATAAATCCACCAATCGCTCAGCGACCAGAATCGCTTTACCCCATCTTCCATCATCTATTTTGAATGAAAGCCGTTTCGGACTCATGGAACGTGAAAGTTTTTCCGCCTGATTGGAAATGTAATAAAAAAGCTGTTCGAATTCATAGGAAAAATCACTAAGCTTTTGATCTAATTCATGTGAAGACTTTCCATCCGTCAGTCGGTTATTTAAGAGCATCCTGTCCAATTTATATAATAATTGCTTTTGATCTGATGTCCCTAGTCTGTTCAAAATCGTCTTCACCGAAATGTAATTAAGCCTGCTCCCAAGCTGTTTGGATGCTGCCTGTTCCAAATGATGTGCTTCATCGAGTATCAAATACCCTTTTTTTGGAATCAAGGCATCTTCTGTAAGCAAATCCGTCATTAAAAATGAATGGTTAGTAATGATGATATCCGCCTTGGCAGCTGTTCTTTTTGCCCGTTCAAAAAAATCCAATTCAAGCCAGGGCTGTTTTAATCCGGCGTATGTAAGACCATCACTTTGAAGCCTATTCCAAAATAGCTGACCGCCGCTTGTAAGATTCAATTCATCTTTATCGCCTGTTACGGTTTCAGTAAGCCATACCAATATCTGCATTTTCGTTAATGCCGTTTCATAATTATCTTCCTTCTCACGCAATGCCCTTTCGAACTTTGCCAAACTCAAATAATTACTTCTCCCCTTTAGCAAAACAGCTTGAAAGGTAAAGGGAAGTATTTTTTTAAGCTTGGGAACCTCGTTTTGAAGTAGTTGATCCTGTAGCTGAAGCGTGTATGTCGAAACGACGACAGGTTTATGATGTTTCTTTGAAAAATAGACGGCCGGAAGCAGATAGCCTATGGATTTCCCAATCCCAGTCCCAGCTTCAATGATTGCATCCTGGCTCGATTCGAAGGAGTGGTGAATCATGTTCATCATATCAAGTTGTCCGCTTCTTGCTTCAAAGGCAGGATATGCACTTTGAAGCATGGCTATTTTTTTCTCATCATCGAGCGGAAATTCCGCCCCCATATCTTTTTGATCACTTTCGTCTTCGGCCTTTTTAAATGCAAGGCCCCTATAAGTGATAAGATCAGGGGAATGGACTTCTGTTTTAGCAAGTTTGCTTGCAATGCAAGCATCTATCAATTCGGAAATCTCACTTTGTAAGGAATATGATAATCGATATAACTGTTTAAGTGTCATCACTGGAAGATTCATCAGCTTTTTTTTCAATTCCAACAATAATAAAGCGGTCGCATATGCATCACTATCCGCTTGATGGGGCCTGGAATGATCCAGGTTTTCTTCTTTAGCCAGCTGGTGCAGCTTATATCCATCGGATGTTGGTTTTAATATTTTCGCTAATTCCACTGTATCAAGGGTGGAACCATAAAACGGCTCAAACCCGCATCGTACTAGTTCTTCCTGTAGAAAAGATAAATCAAATAAAACATTATGGGCAACAAAACAAGCCCCCTCTATAAGCCGGGCAATATTTTCTGCAACATCTTCAAAGTCAGGTGCATTTTTTACCGTCTCGTTGCTTATTCCGGTCAATTCTTCAATAAACAAGGAAATTTCCTGTCCAGGGTGGATATATGTCGAGTATTCATCCACAATTTGGTCATTTTCGATGACCACGCCAGCAAATTGAATAATCCTATCCCCTTTTTTCGGAGAATTCCCTGTTGTTTCCAAATCGACCACTACATATCGTTGCATCATGAATTGTACACCTCAAACTTCACTTTCTCCACTTCCTGATGGAATTCTCTTATCTTTTTTATACCATAATAATCGTAATAAAGGAAACAAGCGGTTCATCGACGGACGAAAAGGGCCGGCACCTGTATGCATGATCCATGCATATTGTGCCGGCCCTCCGCTTACATGATTGTAGCTGCAGGTTCGTTTGAAATCAGATCAATGATTTTGTTATTTTCATCCATGATCGCAACTTTTGGTTTATGATCCCCCAGTTTTTCCTCTGAAACCATCACATAAGAAATGATTATCACGATATCATCCGGCTGCACCAGTCTTGCTGCCGCTCCGTTCAAACACACGACACCGCTGCCCCGTTCACCCGCAATCACATACGTTTCAAGTCGTGCACCATTATTATTATTCACGATGGCGACTTTTTCATTAGGCAGAATACCAACCGCATCAATTATGTCTTCATCAATCGTAATGCTGCCTACATAGTTCAAATTAGCCTCAGTTACCCTTGCACGGTGGATTTTTCCATTCATCATCGTTCGAAACATCTCAATTCCCCCTGATCTTCATGAATTATTCTACATATAAAGTGATATTATCAATTAGTCTTGCATGCTTGAACTTTACAGCCATTGCAATGATGATGTTTCCAGCCAGCGATTCAAGCGGTTTAAGTTCCGGGTATTGATAGACTTCAATATAGTCGATCACTCCACTTGTGTGGGCTCCAATATGTTCACTTACTAGAGCCGTGACGGTTGCTGCATTTCTTTCACCTGATTCAACCGCCTTTTTGGCCTTCAATAAACTTTGGTACAGCTCTTTAGCCTCCAAGCGCTCCTGATCTGATAGGTTCACATTTCGCGAGCTCTTCGCTAACCCATCTTCTTCACGTACGGTATCTACAGCGATAAGCTGGATAGGGAAATTAAAGTCTTTGATCAGTCCATCTATCACGGCGACTTGCTGGGCATCCTTCTTACCAAAGTAAGCTCTATCAGGAAGAATGATATTGAAGAATTTCGTTAAGACTGTCGCAACACCATCAAAGTGTCCAGGCCTTTGTCTGCCGCATAAAACATCCGTCCTGCTTTGGACAGCAACTTTTACAGATGGTTCTTCACCGTACATTTCGTGGACTGTTGGATAGAAGAGATAATCAACTCCGCCATTGGCTGCGACTTTTTCATCCCGTTCCAAATCCCGCGGATATGTTTCAAAATCCTCATTGGGTCCAAATTGCGTCGGATTGACAAAAATACTCAATACCACAATGTCATTTTCTTTGCGCGCCTTTTCTAAAAGGGTTGCATGCCCCTCATGTAAAAACCCCATTGTCGCTACATAGCCAATGCTTTTGTTATTGTTTTTTTCCTCTCTAAGTGCCAATTGCAATTCAGCTGCTGATGTAAATGTTTTCATCTTTTCCCTCCGTAAAGTTCAGAAAGCTGCTCTTCCTTCATCGTGAATGTATGTTTCTCCGACGGAAAAACTTTAGATTTCACTTCATTCACGAAGCTTGTAATCGATTGGCCAATCAGTTCATTTGCATCTCCATAAACTTTTACGAATTTCGCCAGCCGGTCTACGCCATACTTGATGACATCATGGTAAACGAGGACTTGACCATCCGTTTCAGCACCTGCCCCAATTCCAATGGTTGGAATGTCAAGGTTCCGTGTGACGAGTTCTCCCACTTGATATGGAACACATTCTAAGACTACTAGCATCGCCCCCGCAGCTTCACACTTTTTCGCATCTTCCAAGAGCTGTGCTGCACTTTCGGCATCTTTTCCTTGCACTTTATATCCGCCCAGAACGCCGACTGATTGAGGAGTCAAGCCAAGATGGGCTACAACCGGGATGCCCGCCTTGGTCAATGCTGATATTTTTTCAACAACATCATCCGCTCCCTCAAGCTTCACGGCATCCGCATGACCTTCCTGCATGATCCGGGCTGCATTCTTGAGTGTTTCATCCATAGAAAGGTGATAGCTCATAAATGGCATATCCGTCACGACAAATGTATTTGGTGCCCCGCGTTTTACTGCCTTTGTATGATGGATCATGTCATTCACCGTAACTGGAATCGTTGACTCATATCCCAATACGACCATTCCTAAAGAATCTCCGACTAAAATCATGTCTACACCTGATTGTTCGGCTAACTTTGCTGACGGGTAATCATAAGCCGTCAGCATGACAATTTTCTCTTGATTTTGTTTCATTTTCAAAAAATCTCCGGACAATTTCATTACGTTTCCTCCTTTTAATGGAGGAGATGAAAACATCAGCGAAAACTGGTGTCTATACATTCATGCGCAAAAAAAGGACTGACTAAAAAAGTATCTGTTTTGCTACGAAAAATGGCATGAAAAGCCACAATTCGATCAATAAACAGCACTTAGCTTTTTAGTCAATCCCTTTGTTTCATCAGAAGTTTCATCCCTCCGTCCCAGTCCAGTTCTCTGGATCAAGGCAGATTTTCAAATAATTTGGTATTTATGGGGGTGCAGTTCACATGAGATACTGCCCACTTGCATTATATCAAGCCAAATTGAATATTTCTATTTAATTTTCACGAATTTGACAAAAATCTACTGAATTTCAATATCTGCAGAATATATCGAATGTACGGTTCCGTTGCCGTCTTCAAGAAGTAAGACGCCTGAATCCGTTATGCCCAATGCTTTTCCGACAATCGTGTCATTAACGGTACTGGCTTTGATTACCTGTCCAAGACTGATCGCATAACTCTCCCATAAATCCTTTATTGGCATGAACCCTTGATTTAAATAGAGTTCGTACAAATTTTCCAGACGAAATAATGCTCGTTGAATGACCTTGGACCTTGAAACCGTCCCTCCACTTTCTATGAGAAGGGAAGACGCTTTTTCCTGCAGTTCTTCAGGAAAATCCTCCAATTGCTGATTGATATTCATTCCAATTCCGATAATGACAGAATGGATCCTATCTGATTCCGCCTGCATCTCCGTCAGGATGCCCACCACTTTCTTTCGATTCACCAAAATATCATTCGGCCACTTTATTTGCGGCTTCAAATCAGTGGTATCCTCTATAGCCTGAGCTACAGCGACCGCGGCCAATAATGTAAGTTGTGGAGCCTCATGAATCGGGATTTTCGGCCTTAGGATGAGACTCATCCATATGCCGCTGAATTTTGGGGAATGCCAAGATCTCATTAGCCTTCCTTTTCCGGATATCTGCTCCTCGGCAACGACGAGGGTCCCCTCCTGAACGCCTTCATTTGCGAGTTGATGCGCAATTTTTTGCGTGGATTCTACAGTTTCCTGATAGTGGATCATCTTGCCGATCGTTTTTGTTTCCAAGCCAAGCTGTATTTCACTCTCGGACACTTTTTCCGGCGCTGATATGATCCTGTAGCCTTTTTTCCTTACGGCTTCAACATTATACCCTTCACTGCGCAGGTCTTCTATATGCTTCCAGACAGCTGTGCGCGAACAGCCAATGTATTCAGCAATTTCCTGACCGGATATAAACGCACCATCCGCTTTTGAGAGGGCTTCCATCAGCTTTGTTCTTAACTCAGATTGCATTTCACCAGCCACCTCTTTATTTCTTCTTTATCATTTTTTAATTCTTCATTCAAGACAGCTTTCAATATTTTTTCCAAGTATTCCTTGACCCATGGACCTGGCTTTTCTTGATGCCAAATCAATAAATCCGTCCCCGTGACGGCAAGATCCGACATTTGTTTAATAATAAGTCCATTATAGCTTTGATGCGCATTCTCCTCCGCATCCGCTACATTACCGCCAGTCATCGCCGCCCTGACTTTTGCAGCTTGTACAGTTACGCCATGACCTGCCTGAAATACATCGATGGCTGATGGATCTTCTTTCTTCACTAGCTGTATCGTACGTTGAACGTTTCTTATGTTTTTCAATGGCAGCTTCCATTCCCTCAAAGCCTCTTCCATTTCTTGATCCTTTGTGTGAATCATGATGATAGACCATATTTCTGCCGCATTCAGTTGATGAAGCGGCAGGTTCAGTAAGTCAATTAGATGATCTTTTTTACTTGAGAATAGAGGCAGGTATTGATATAAACCGCTTTCCAGCAAGAGTGAAAAAGCCCTTATCTTATTGGGGCCTGCCAATAGCTTCTCAAATTCAACCAGGATTCTTTCGACAGCAATTTCACTGATGATCTGGGCGTTCTCTTTAAGGGAATCAAAGGTTTTCTGATCCAGTTCAAAATCAAGTTGACTGACGAACCTTAAAGCACGCATCATTCTCAATGCATCCTCATGAAATCTTTCATGCGGGTTACCAACCGTGATAATCCTTTTTTGTGCCAAATCGCGCTTACCATTAAATGGATCGATGATCTTACCGCTCTTATCCATTGCCATTGCATTCATCGTAAAATCTCTTCTTTGCAAATCTTCAGTCAAAGAACGGACAAATTGTACAGCATCGGGTCTGCGAAAGTCCGAATACCCGCTTTCCGTTCTAAACGTCGTAATTTCGTATGTTCCCGTATCCGTAATGACGAGCACTGTTCCGTGGTCAATCCCGATATCAGCCGTATTAGGGAAAATCCTTTTGATTTCCTGGGGTGTTGCGGAAGTGGCGATGTCCACATCGTTAATGGGCCTGCCAAGGATATAATCCCTTACAGAGCCGCCAACGAAATAAGCCTCGTATCCTGCTTCTTCAATCAATTCCAGAATGGGTATTGATTTTAAGAATAACCGATCCATCAGCATACCCTCCCTATTCCATGGATTTACCTTCAAGTGCTTGAATGTAGATTGCTTCATACTCAGCCATAATCGTATCACTGTGAAATTCAGTATTGGCCCTTTCCAGCGCAGCTTCAGAAAAACGTTTATGTAAAACCGGGTCGCTTAAAAGTCCAATCGCTTTTTCAGCAACCATTTTGACATCTCCCAATTCACAAATATAACCAGTCTCCCCGTCAACGATGACTTCAGGAATTCCCCCGATATTTGTCCCTATACAAGGAACTCCACATGCCATCGCCTCGAGCAGCACAAGTCCGAAACTCTCTTTTTCCGATAACAGGAATATCAAATCACTGATTGAATATAATTCGGCAAGGTTATCCTGCTTACCAAGAAACAAGACCGAATCATCGATTCCAAGATCATTAGCCAATTTCAAAACGGTTGTCACTTCCGGCCCGTCCCCTACGAGGAGAAGCTTTGCAGGCATTTTCTTTTGAGTTAGATAAAACGCTTGGATGACGTCTTTCACTCGCTTGACCGAACGGAAATTCGAAACATGTATGATCACTTTTTCATCTTCACTGATTCCGTATTCATCCTTAAGGTAATCGGAATTGGATTTATGGTAATCTCTTTCATCAATGAAATTATAAACGGTTTTGATTTCCTTATCCGGTGCGATTAATTCATGCGTCTGTTGAACAAGGGAATTAGATACTCCTGTAACGACATCCGATTGCTCTATCCCGAATTTTATCAAATTGGTCAATGAGGGATCATGGCCTAATACGGTTATGTCCGTACCATGCAGTGTAGTAACGATCTTTACTTCATTACCTGACATCTGTTTTGCAAGGATTGCACATACAGCATGGGGAATTGCATAATGAACGTGGAGAATATCTAATTTCTCCCGTTTTACGACATCCGCTATCTTGCTCGCAAGCGCCAGGTCATATGGTGGATATTGAAAGACTGAATACGAGTTCACTTCAACTTGGTGATAAAAAATATTACAGTACATCTTATTCAAGCGAAAAGGGAGGCTTGAAGAAATGAAATGTATTTCATGTCCTTTTTCTGCAAGCATCTTTCCTAATTCAGTTGCTACGACACCAGAACCCCCAACTGTAGGGTAACAGGTAATTCCAATTTTTAATTTCATAAGATTATTTTTCTCCTAACAAGTCGGCATCGATCAGTAACGGTTTTTTAGTCATGAATCCCTCCGCATAGGCGACACCCACTTCTTTACCGAACATCCGCTCCCGTGCCTCGACAGTCTCGATATAGCCATTAACCAGCGGTGTTTCTACAGATACTTGACTTTCTTCGAATTGGCTGCGATATGCCCTAAGGCTATCCAGCTTTTTCGATATTGTGGAACTGATGTCCACGACGAAGTCCGGTTTGTGAAACCCATTGATCATATAATAG
The DNA here is from genome assembly GCF_040250305.1 of Peribacillus frigoritolerans. Taxonomy (NCBI): domain Bacteria; kingdom Bacillati; phylum Bacillota; class Bacilli; order Caryophanales; family Bacillaceae; genus Peribacillus; species Peribacillus frigoritolerans. The sequence goes on from NZ_CP158190.1 coordinate 3,503,946, forward strand.
TACATATTTTGGACACGATGATAATCCATGCCTGCTTCTTCCATATACTTTCTTACTCCTGCCGAAAAAACTGCTTCCTCCACTAATTTTGCACAGTTACCATGATCGGGATGGCGATCTTCCAAAAATGGTGCAAATACAAGTGCAGGCTTATATTGGCGAATGACCGTAATGATTTGATTTATGTATTCCGCTTTCATGTATAGGCCCCGATCGGGTAAATCAAGGGAAATCCTCTTCACCCCAAGGATTTCAGCAGCCTTATGCGCTTCCTCTTGCCGCAATGGAACGGTTCCATTGGAAGACATTTCAGCTTTTGTCAAATCACAAATGACAATTTCCATGCCTTGTTGCGCATATTTGGCGATCGTGCCACCCATACCGATTTCAACATCATCCGCATGTGCACCGAAAGCCAGAATATCTATGTTACTTTTGTTTATCATTAATCTCACCTTGTTTTTGCCGTAGTTTTAGCCAGTCCATATACCCATGCTTCAAACCTTGTATCAGCACTTCTGCCGTGCCCATATTTGTCGCCAAGGGAATTTCATAAACATCTGATAGTCGTATAAGCGCCGATACATCAGGTTCATGTGGCTGTGATGTCAATGGATCGCGGAAAAATAGGACCATGTCCATTTCTCCGCGCGCGATCATTGCACCTATTTCCTGATCCCCGCCAAGAGGTCCTGAATGAAAACGATGGACAGGCAGCGATACTTCTTCCATGATTCTTTTCCCGGTCGTTCCTGTAGCATATAATTCATGCTGCTCAAATACATCTTTATAGGCTGTTACAAATTGAATGATATCTTCTTTTTTCATATCATGGGCAATTAAGGCAATTTTCATCGTAAATCCTCCTGATCCCTATTCAATAATATTTTCCAGGCCGTATACAAGAACATCCAATTTCATGACGGTATCGACAGCAAGTTTGACTCCTGACATGAAGGAAGCTCGATTAAAGGAATCATGCCGAACCGTCAATAACTCTCCATCACTTCCGAAAAGCACCTGTTGATGGGCAACCAATCCAGGCAGCCGGACACTGTGGATATGCATGCCATCTACATTTGCGCCTCTTGCCCCCTGGATGGTTTCTTTTTCATTAGGGTGCCCCTGTTGTTTCGTTTCACGGACTGCTGCAATCATGTCTGCCGTTTTGGAAGCAGTTCCAGAAGGTGCATCCAGTTTTTGATCATGGTGCATTTCTATGATTTCCACATCCGGGAAGTACTTTGCGGCCATTTGGGAAAACTTCATCATCAAAATGGCTCCAATTGCAAAGTTTGGCGCGATGATGCAACCAATGCCCTTTTCTTTTGTTAATGAATCCAGCTTTGCTAAATCTTCCTTAGTAAAACCAGTCGTTCCCACTACAGGGCGGATGCCATGATTAAGTGCCGTTTCGGTATGAAGCATGCCCACTTCCGGTGTGGTCAAATCGATCAATACGTCAGCCTCTACAGAAGAAAAGCATTCATTTATATCAGAAAAAACCGGTGCTTCAATCCCATGAAAACCTTCTATTGCGGAAAGGCTTTCCCCGTTATGCTTGCGATCTATGACAGCTGCCAATTCAAACCCTTCTGTCCTATGTACAAGCTTCACCGCTTCATTTCCCATTCTGCCTCGTGGACCTGCTACAATCACTTTGACTTTACTCATCTTTACCTTCCTCCTCCATTTTTTCTTCTATTCTTGTCCATCTATCTTTATCACGGGTTGTGAACTTTTCCATGACCAAATCATGCGAGTTTTGAAGGTCAATCCCTAAAGAATTGGCAAAACAAATCAACACAAAAAGCATGTCACCCAATTCCGCTTCAATCGTATTCTCTTCTTCTGTTGCCTTCTTTGGTTTTTCACCATGGTAATGATTGACTTCCCTAGCCAACTCCCCAAGTTCTTCAGACATACGGGCCAGCATGGCCAGAGGGCTGAAATATCCTTCTTTAAATTGTCCTATGTATTGGTCGACTTCCGCTTGCATTTGTTGGATCGTCTTATGCTTTTCCATATAGTCACCCATTCTTGATTTCGTTTTAAACATCATACCTTCTCCATGTTAGCTAAAAGTGAAACAGATGACAACAGATACGTTTGCGAATCAAAATTGCCCATAGTTGGTTAATTAGTTATAATAAGTAAATTAATGCTATGCAAACCTTTGGAGGTATGGGACATGCTTTTGGGCTTAAAATTGAAAAATATCATATTCATCCTTTTTGGGGCTGGAATATTCGCCTTTGGCCTCGTGCATTTTAACATGCAGAACAACTTGGCCGAAGGCGGATTCACCGGTCTCACCTTGATTATATATCAACTTATCGGGTTAAATCCTTCTTATTCTAATTTGATTTTGAATATTCCCTTATTTTTAATAGGGTGGAAATATTTAGGGCGAACATCTTTCTTATATACGATTATCGGAACGGTTGGCCTCTCCGTTTGGCTATGGGTTTTCGAGAGATACGAAATCGAAATCGATCTCGGAAACGATTTGATGCTTGTGGCATTGTTTGCCGGGGTCTCTGTTGGTGTCGGGCTGGGCATCATCTTTCGTTACGGCGGGACAACAGGTGGAGTGGATATCATTGCCCGTTTTGCCCATCGTTACTTAGGAGTGGGCATGGGACGGACGATGTTCATCTTTGATGCCGTCGTCATTGGCCTGTCCATCCTTACCTACCTGGATTACCGTGAAGCGATGTATACCCTCGTTGCCGTATTTATAGGTGCCAGAGTAATCGACTTTATGCAAGAAGGAGCCTATGCTGCTAGAGGTGCAATGATCATTAGTGATAAAAACATGGAAATTGCAGAAAAAATCATGAATGATATGGAGCGGGGAGTAACTGTATTAAGGGGATATGGATCCTTTACACGCAATGACCGGGAAGTACTCTATTGTGTTGTTGGGAAAAATGAGTTAGTCCGCTTAAAAAATGCCATAACATCGGTGGACCCTCATGCATTTGTATCAGTAAGTGAAGTTCATGATGTATTGGGTGAGGGCTTTACCCTTGATGAGAACAAGAATCCCATTGAAAGGTAATCCATTGATTAATGTTGCCCCGTCTAACTGCATTTTATTAGCAATGTGCAGCAAAAACTCAAATGAAAAGGACCCCATCCCAAGATGGAGTCCTTTTTTCAAATTAATCTTCTTCCCTCATTCCTGTATACATAAGCAGAAGACGAACTAATTCCAGTACGGCTACAAGAGCGGCAGCAACATAAGTCATTGCAGCAGCACTTAATACTTTTTTCGTTTCCCGTTCTTCATCATTCCGGATGACCCCAGCGGAAATGAGTTGATCCATAGCCCTAGAAGAAGCATTGAATTCAACCGGCAGTGTTATCACTTGGAACAATACAGCGGCTGCCATAAATACGATACCCGCCAAAAGCAAATTAGGAAGTGAAGCTAGCATCCCGATTAAAATCAAAATCCAAGATATGTTAGAGCCAAAATTAGCTACCGGTACTAATGCATGGCGGAAACGCAAGAATGCATATGCTTCTTTATCTTGAATCGCATGTCCAACTTCATGGGCTGCAACAGCTACGCCGGCAACTGAATGGCCGTGATAGTTATCCGTTGATAAACGCACCGTTTTATCCCTTGGGTCATAATGGTCCGAAAGCATTCCAGGTGTCTCTTCGACCCTGACATTGAACAGTCCATTTTGATCCAAAATGGCACGAGCCGTCTCAGCACCATTCATTCCGGAAGAGGCCGATACCTTTGAATATTTTTTATACGTGCTTTTCACTTTCATTTGTGCAAAAATCGGGATTATAATAATAATCGCCAAATAAATGAAATACATGGTATCCTCCTATAACTCTTATTACCCTTAATTCTATGGATTGAAGGCACCCCTGTCAAATATAGTGTTCTCTACCCGTGTCTTTTTAATCATTATGCTCTTTCCTTGGTTTTTCCCTATCACCTTTATATTTTCTCCAGCCTACATAAGAAAGCGTCATGATTATGATTGAGCCTGTCGAAATGATGACCCACCAAAGGGAAGGATCTGCATCATCTTCACCCATATCATCAAAAATCGAGGTTAGTTCGTTTTGCAACGCATCCAGTTCCTCTTGATTATCTCCATCACTGATTACCTCCGGGCGGTATTGGTTGATGTATTGAATCCTCGTGTCCAGTTGCTGCATCGTTTCTTTGGAAAGGTCGACTTTCAAGCTTGGATATATCATTTCATATTGTGATAGGAATAAGTTCAATTGGCTATTGAATGTAATGGTGTCTTGTTTGATGGCGGCATTCTTTGTCTGCTGGAAAGAATTCATCATTTGATCCTCCATCTCTGTCCAAAGTGGCTGATGAGTAGACTTGACCGCATCAACAACAAGCCGGAACTTTGTAACAGAATTAACCTTTTCGGAATCTCCCTTGTTCATATCCTTTATTGTCATTAACGCTTCATTATGAGCTACAGTGATAATTCGAAGTTCGTCCATGTCAAGGATCTGCTCTTTCGCTGTATCTTTTAAAAACCGGTCAGAAAAAAACGTCAGCATCTTTTCCGAATCTCCATATCGCTTCAACTTGGTCATTTCCAAGGCTCTATCGGAAATGTCATCTAATTGCTCCAAACTTGAAGAGGATTCTGCATAGACAGGGAAATGTAAGACGACAAATAAAACAGCAATGGTTAATATGAATTTTTTCAACATGCTACTCGTCCCTCCTCATATCTCTACTAAAACGATATGAAAGAAAAAACATGAGTAGACCTCGTTCAACATAAAAAAGTTAACCATGCTTTTACAAAGCTGTATTTAGAGTTAACTTTTTAAGAAATGAAGGACAGAGTGAACCGCTTTTTTCTATATCCAAAGTACCAGCCGACAAAAATGGAAAGTATGCTGAGCCAAAAAGTGAAATAACCTATCGAGTCCATATACACCAATAAATCACGGTATATTGGCATCATTTCAAAAACATAGTCGATTATGTCATTATGTATGGTCCAAATCCCTGCCGCTATCAAGTGCCAAGGTTTTATTCGATAAAATGGTGCATATAATATTCCTTGAATCGCCATCCCCAAATGAGAAGCCATTAACATATAACCTTCCCAAGGCAGTGAGCCTGTAGTCACGAAGGTCATCAAATTCATTACAACTGCCCATATGCCATATTTGAATAGTGTCATTATCGCCAACGCTTCCATAAGTCCGAAATTCCTTCTTAAAAGGAACCCCAATAAAACAAAAACAAAAAACAGGCTAGCTGTCGGGCTGTCCGGTACAAATGCCAAAAAAATAGTAGGAGTGTTTTCCAATTGACTTCCATACCAATAATATCCATAGGCAGTTCCGAATATATTTATCATTAATAACAAAACGAGCATTTGCCGATTTGCAAGCCAACTGTAGATAACATTCATTCTTTTACCCTCACTTACATTCTCATGTATACTCATTTTACAGGCCATCAACCAGAAAACCAAGCATTCATTTCAATTTCTTCTCATTTACGCTTCAATTTACCAATAAAAAAGCCGACAACCGTAGTCGTCAGCTTCATTTGCAGCATATGAAAGAAAATGCTGTGGATGGCTATTTTATTTTGCCGATAAACCAGATACAAATTCAGCTAATGTTGCCAATTCTTCATCTGTACCTTTGAACATGCCAGCTGGCATTGCGCCCTGGCCTTTGACTGCGATTTTAGAGATTTCTTCTGGGCTCAAGCCAGTGTCAATTAAGCTTGGCGCTCCTGCTCCACCAGTTAACTCTGCTCCGTGACAGCTAATACAGCCACTGGAATCCATCAGTTTGTACCCATCACTCTCTTTATCAATGTCTGCACCTTCCACGATCGCTCCTTGTTTCTTGGAAGCTTCCCAATCGTGGTGGGCTGCTGACTCCCATGTTAAATAGAAAACGCCAGCAATTGCCAAGAGCATGAAACCTACAGCAAAAGGACGTTTTGCCGGGCTCCGCTCTGGACCACGATCTAAAAAAGGCGCCAAGAGCAAAGCTCCAAAAGCCAAACCAGGTATTACTAAAGCCCCGATTGCATTATAAGGGCCTGAAGCATAGGTATACTTAAGTAATTGGTAAAGGAATAGGAAATACCAGTCTGGCAGCGGAATATACGCTGTATCTGTAGGATCTGCTATCCTTTCCAATGGTGATGGATGTGCGATTGTCAGGCATAGATAACCTACAAGAAATACAGCTCCTACCATCCATTCTTTTAAAAGGAAATTAGGCCAAAATGCTTCAGTTTTCCCAGGATATTCTGAATAATCTTTCGGAATATTCGGTTTACGGTCCGCGGAGATACGCGAGTCACCTACGAATTTCATACCTTTCCCACGATGCATTGAACAATTCCCCTCCTTTATGAAAAGGTTTATTTGGTTCTTGGTTCACCATTCTTTTAAAGTGGACCTGAAATACCTTGTTTTCGGATCATCAGGAAATGAGCCGCTAGTAAAGCAAATAATGCTGCAGGCAGGAAGAATACATGAATTGCAAAGAATCGTGTCAATGTCTGTGCTCCAACGATCGTTGGATCTCCTGCTATCAATGTCTTGAGTGCCGGTCCCATTAACGGTACCGATTCGACAATTGTCAAAGTAACTTTCGTTGCGAATAGCGCTTTCATATCCCATGGCAATAAATAACCAGTCAAGCCTAATGCCAGCATGATGAAGAAAATCAATACGCCGACCATCCAGTTCAATTCACGCGGTTTTTTGTAAGCTCCCTGGAAGAAGACACGAAGAGTATGTAAAAACATCATAACTATAACTAGACTTGCTCCCCAGTGATGCATACCACGGACAATTTGACCGAAGGCAACTTCATTTTGTAAATAATAAACAGATTCCCAAGCGTTTTTAATGTCTGGGACATAGTACATCGTCAAGAACATGCCTGACAAGATTTGGATGACCGTAATAAAGAAAGTTAACCCACCAAAACAATATACGAATGCAGAAAAATGATGTGCGGGGTTAACATGTTCAGGAACCTCATGGTCAGCAATATCCCGCCATAACGGCGTAATATCTAAACGCTCGTCCACCCAGTCATATAACTTTGTTAGCAATGTTTACGCCTCCCCATGCGGTTTTAGTTGACCCAAATAAAGTATTCCATCTTTTTCTTTCGTGTCAAAGACATCCAATGGTGAAACCGGCGGTGTCCCTTTCACATTCACTCCATCTTTCGTATACCTGCCATAATGGCAAGGACAGAAAAATTGATTCGGATTAGTCTTATCCGTATTCCAGCCTACCGTACAGCCTAAATGTTTACAGATTGGAGATAAAGCAACGATCTTACCATCATCCGTTTTGTAAACCCAAGCCGTATTTGTTTCTTCAGATTCATACCACCCATCGACCTGTTTAAAACTAAAGTCGACACGGGTTGGTTCGGTAGTCAGTTCACCTACCTTCTGCTTAGTTGCAACGTAATCCCCGCCTTTATCTGCTGATAATACAGGATCAATTGCAAACCTAACCATAGGCATCAACATACCGGCCGCCATAAATCCACCAACGCCAGTAAGTGTGTAATTAAGGAATTGACGTCGTGAAACATTATGCTTGCTCATGCGTTTTCCCCCCCTCTATTACTATACTGAGAGCCCAAAGGACCAATAAATAGCGACACTATAAAACTAGGACATTTCCATGATATCTCAATAATTTACCAAGGTCAATATTTGTAAAACCCAAAAGGTGGCAACTATGTGTCAAATAATGCGAAAAATCCTACTTTTTTTCATTTTTCCAATTATAAGAGAAAATATCAAGGATTTGGAGAACTTGCTGGTTAATCATTTCCCTTGCTTGTTCAATTTCAAGCCCTTCCAGGGGGATGGCAGGAATCCATACTAAATTATTTTCTAATTCCCGCTCTTCCTTTTTCCACTCAAAATCCGATGTAAGAAAAAAAACATGCTCGAAATTATTTTCTTTCACTTCATTTGCCCAACGCTTTAACCGCTCAACCTTATCCAATTCACCACTTAAATAATGAAATGTTGGCAATAAAAGAATCCTTCCTTTCATCTGCTTTTCAATTTCCAAGCTTAAGATGGTAAGAAATTCATTCATTGAGCCCGTTTGCTTCATTTGCCCTTTAAAAGATAGGGGAACCAAAGGAATCAATACGGTATCCACATACTCTTTTGACTGCATATACATGTCAAGATCTTTTGCTGTCCACTTCATGTTTTTACTTCACTCCCGATTTTTTAAATCAACTCCTTATCATTTTACCATTATTTTTATAACATCTTTACCATATACCCATAGTCTTTACAAAAATGTGGATTTTATCAATGTTTTATAAAAAATAAAAACCTTTCCTGATTACGGAAAGGTCAATTTATTTCATCCAAGTACTTTTAATTGATTCAATTGTTCGGTTAAGTTCTTAAATGCTTGTTCATCATGCTTATCGAGGGCTTCATCGATTTCCTTAAGCAAACGGTCCCTTTGAAAATACAACATGCTTCTTTCCAAAAATTGTTCAGCCAGCAGCTGGTCTTTTTCATTCGATGCCGTTGTTTTCGGCATGAAGGGGTTGTTCTCGAGTACCGCTGCATATTGATAGGAAGAATAAGAAGATTTAAAATTAAGCTGAATATAAATGTCTTCATCCCGATTTAAACGGATATCATGAAAAGATTTCTCTGCATCGGTCGTCATGATATTGGACTTATAGAACCTGAAAGGGACCTCATCCACACAATGTGTCGACATAATCAGTCCACGTGGGCAATATTGTGCATTTTCTACAAAATGAACCTTTTTCATTAGTTGATCATGACTCATTAAGTAATTCAATATCCACACACATTCTCTTCGTTTCAGTTGATAATGATTTAAAAACCACCGAATAAAATCCTTCTTCTCATTCACAGAAACAGGGGCAGCCACCATGAATTCCCTCCTCTGTCTAGATTTAGTTTCGTTTCACTTATCTACATTTCATCTGTGCTTTCACCTAGCCGCTCCAAAATCATCGCATACTCATCATTCGCCGGGTTCATCTCTAGGAGCTTATTAAATACTTCTCTAGATGTGGCTCTGTCTCCTTCTTCAATTAAAAAGAAACCATAATCTTCAAGGAAATCTTGATTGTTCTTGAATGAATTATATGCATTATGATAGCTGGTTAATGACTCTTTAAATTGTTCAGTATGCTGATATGATACAGCAGCTATCCATTCAAACTGCGGATCATCCTCTCCATATCGCCTTACTTCACCAATACACTCCAATACATCTTCATACCTTTCGTGGTGCATATACAATTTCAAGAGGGTGAGTGCAGCTTCCAGGTATCCCGGATCAATGGCTAGTGCTTCTTTAAATAGATTTTCCGCCTCTTCATCAAGCCCGCTTTTCAAGGCAATTTTTCCACCGAAGAAGTAAAGTTCCTTATTGAATTCATCAGCCTTGATTCCTTCTTTGACTGTTTTCAAGGCATTTTCCAGATCTTCAAGATGTTCATAACTCTTTGCCAAGTACAAATATAAAGAGTGGTATTCATGATCTAATTCTTTCAGTTCAATGAACTTACGTACGGCTGTGTCATAAAGACCTGCCTGAAAAGCTGTAAATGCATATTCAAATAGGGTGTTGATTTCAAGTCCATCCTTTAAGGCCTTTTCAAAGTGCGGAAGGGCCTCCTCGAACTTCCCCGAACTGCTCAATGCTTCAGCAAGCCTCTGATTGACATTAACACCAGCGATTTCTTGTTCCTGTTCCAAAACCTTTATGTAATTTGCAATGGCTTCCTGATCCCTTCCTTGATGAAAGAACAGTTCAGCTAGTGCAAAATCAATGATGATCTCATCTGGAAGCATTTCCTTAGCCTGCAGTAATTTCCTTTCGCTGACCTCGTCCATCCCCTGTAATTGATAGAGGTCCGCTTCCAAAAGCAAAGCACTTGGATATACTTCATCATCTGCACTTACTTTTTCAAGCATCAGCATCGCTTCATCTTCCTGGTCCATGTCAATCAGGATTTCCGCCAACGAAACAATTAATTCTCCTTCATTGGGATAGAGTTGCAGCAGATGTTCAAAAAGATCCTTTGCCTCCTCCGCAAAACCAAGCTGGAGCATTTCTTCGGCCAGCAACAATATGTCCTCTGCTGACTCTGATGATTTAATTCGATTTATATGTTTAAGAGCTTCTGTTAATTCCCCTTTTTTTAAATGCTGTATAACTTGTTCCACTGTGTTCATTGTTGAATCCTTCCTTTTGCATGATAGACTTGGTCCCTAGTCATACACACTCACGCCATAATGTAACATATTCTGCCATTAAGAACAAAATGCCATATAATCGCGAGATGCATAGTAAACAGTATTCATTAGTTTACCATACTGTAGCCCTGTATTCCATTGATGAAGTCCCCTCCCATTCTCATTAAAAAAAGGTTACTAGTTAATTCTCCACACTATGGTAAATCTCCTTTTTGATCATTAACCCCATTTTCATTATTTTCATGATCAATACAGATAGAAAAAGCCCGGATGTTAGCGCTTTCAACGCTTTTCAGCATTTAAAAAAAGTTTACAGACCAAATAAGGTCTGTAAACTTTTTTTATATTCACTTTATCAATTGCGTCAAATGCCCAAAAAATTGTGGATATGATACATCTATGGCATCAGGGTCAGCAAGTTCCACTTCCCCATCCGTAATCAAAGCCGCTACAGCAAGCATCATCCCGATACGATGGTCCCCATGGCTTGTAACCTTACCACCATTCAAGGCTTTACGCCCTTTGATGATCAATCCGTCTGCTGTCGGGGTTATATCTGCGCCCAGGACGGAAAGCTCATTTGCAACGGTATCAATTCGATTCGTCTCTTTCACTTTAAGTTCTGCTGCATCCTTGATTGTCGTTATCCCTTCAGCCTGTGTCGCCAAAAGTGCAATTACCGGTATTTCATCGATGAGACGGGGAATTAAATCACCGCTGATGGTCGTTCCCTTTAGCCGGGAGCTTCTGACAGTGATGTCTCCTGCAGGTTCACCCTCGCTCGTCTTCTTCTCTATCGTAATATCCGCCCCCATCGATTTCATGACTTCGATAATTCCAGTCCTTGTCGAATTAAGGCCGACATTCTTTAATACCACTTCACTATTTTCCGTAATCGCTGCAGCCACCATGAAGAAAGCTGCTGAAGAAATATCACCCGGCACATGGATGGTAGTCCCTTTGAAGACTTGGTTTCCGCTTACTTTAATCGTTTGACCGTCTTTTTCGATTTTTCCGCCAAACTCTTGGATCATTCGTTCTGTATGATCCCGGGTCTCTTCCGGCTCGATAATGATCGTTTCACCTTCTGCCTGTAAACCGGCCAAGATTATCGCTGATTTCACCTGCGCACTTGCCACAGGCAATTCATAGCGAAACCCTTGTAACTTTCCTCCTCTTATGAAGAGGGGGGTGTATTCGGCTCCTTTTCGACCATCAATGACCGCTCCCATTTGACGAAGAGGGTTGACTACCCGGGTCATTGGACGTTTAGCTATCGATTCGTCACCTGCCAAAACGGCCGAAAATTCCTGTCCTGCCAAAATGCCCATCATTAACCTGATCGTGGTACCAGAGTTTCCGACATCCAGTACTGATTCCGGTTCCTTTAATCCATTAAAACCTTTGCCTGCAATTTTGACGTGCTGGCCATCTTGTTCAATATGAACTCCAAGCTGCTTAAAACAGGAAATCGTACTTAAACAATCGGCTCCTGGAAGAAAATTAGTGACTGTCGTTTCCCCCTCGGCAAGGGCTCCGAACATTATCGAACGATGTGAGATCGACTTATCTCCAGGTATTGCAATCGAACCACGTAATGATTGGATGTTCGTTTGTAATTTTTTTGTATTCATAAAACCATCCTTCCCTATAAATGTTATGCCAGGATCGTTTCATAATCTGTATGTCTTGAAATACACGCTGCAGCTTTTATGCGGTCAACATCCGTTTGGAAGCTGATGACCAGCACACCGTATATCTCTTCCCTGGTTTCAATGATCCTTATGTTTGTAATGCTGATACCTTCTTGTGCCAAATATCCGGTAATCTCTGAAATTATTCCGGCATAATCCGGTATATCGATATATAAATCATAAAACGCTGGTATGGCGCCTTTCGCATGCGTTGGCAAATCATCCCTGAAAATCTTGGCATCGGTAAAGAATCGAAGGATTTCTTCACTATCTTCATTCGCAACCAAGCCTTTTATATGCTCCATTTCATTCAGCCAATCATTCATTAATTCAAGTAACACATCCCGGTTATGTAACAAAATGTCACGCCACATTTCCGGACTGCTTGAAGCAATTCTTGTAATATCTCGAAATCCACCTGCTGCAAGCCTTGAGATCAATTTATTTTCCTTACTGTAATTTTCTGCCTGCTTAACGAGCCCCGATGCGACAATATGCGGGAAATGACTAATGACCCCAGTCAGCTTATCATGTGTGGCAGGACTCACAACCAGAAAGTTCGCTCTTGTTCCTTGCAGCCACCCTTTCAGCTGCTCGACTTTTTCTTCTTCGATGGAATCTCCAGGAGTAAGCAAATAAAATGCATGTTCGAATAAATGCAATTTGGCTGCCGCAGCACCGCTTTTATGGGAACCAGCCATAGGGTGCCCCCCGATGAAGGCCACCCCTTTATCTATCAATGGTTTTGCTGCCTTAACGACTGTATCCTTCGTACTTCCTGCATCCGATATGAGGACATCACTTTTTAAATCCATTTCAGCTAATTGAGCTAAAATCTTCACGGTTTCATTGACAGGCACAGCAAGTAGAATCAAATCAGCATCACATGCTCCCGCTTCCAATGATGATACAGAATCATCAATGATCCCCAATAGCATCGATAGTTGAATATTCTTTTCACTTAGGTCCGTACCAACAATCACGGCTTCAGGATGTGCATGGCGCACAGCCATGGCCAATGATCCGCCAATTAGACCTAGACCTATTACAAAAACCTTACCCTTCACTCTTCTCTCCCCCGCATCTTTTATGCTCCTCTAGGTTTGATGAAACGTTAAAGCAGCGAATCAGAAGGTGCCTCAACTTCATTCAAAAAAGCTTTAATAGCGTTAATCATTCCTTCATTTTCTTCCGTAGAACCAACCGTGACCCTTAGGCTGTTAGGAAAACCGAAAGATTTCCCCGACCTTGCAATGTATCCGCGCTCAAGCAAATATTGAAACACCACATCGGCATCCTGTTTAAAATGGATAAAGATGAAATTACCTTGTGACGGGTAATAAGCTAAATTTTCCTTATTGCAAAATTCATAGTACTGCTTGAGCCCTTTTTGATTTTCATCCTTGCATTTTTCAATGAAGGCTTGATCTTCCAAAGCGACGATAGCAATATTCTGTGCGAATGTGTTGACATTGAATGGTTCCCGGGATGGATCTAGTTTCTGGATGATATCCTCATCCGCCAATCCGTACCCTACCCTAAAACTGGCAAGTCCATAGATTTTTGAGAATGTCCGGAGTATGATCAAATTTTTATATTTATTGACCCATTGATTCGTTCTCGGGTAATCCTCAGCCGTTGCATATTCACAGTACGCTTCATCCAAAACGATAAGTACATCTTCCGGCACTCTTTCAATGAATGATAATAAGTCCTGTTCCGAAATGTATTTACCTGTTGGATTATTTGGTGTACAAAGCCAGACAACTGCTGTTTTTTCATCTATAACTTTAAGCATTCCTTCTAGATCATGAGCACCATCAATATGAGGAACTTCCCTGATTTCCGCACCTTCTAGCGTGGCATTATGGCGATACTGTGAAAAAGTGCCTGTTGCCATGACCGTATTCTTTCCAGCTCCCAATAGGCTTCGGGAGATGATTTGAATGTTCTCATCAGATCCATTTCCAAAAATAAGCTGATTTTCTTTCACACCTGTATGTTTTGCAACAGCTTCCCTTAGCATCGTTGCATACCCATCTGGGTAGATGGCAAACGAATGGGTTGAATTCCTAACGGACTCCTTTACTTTTTCCGAACAGCCGAAAGGATTTTCATTTGAAGCTAATTTCGTGATTTTTTCCAACCCGTATAATTTTTTCACTTCATCAGTGGATTTTCCCGGTTGATAAGACTTCAAGGAAAGGACCGCTTCATTCCATTTCATGTCAATCACCTCTATATTTTTTATCACTTTAAAGTAAGAAAGTGTGAGAATAGTATATCATATTCATAGATTTAAAATCATCTTATATCTGCTTTGTCAAATCTGGCCGTAATACCGTAGCCCCTGCCTGGTATACATGCTGTATCTCTTTTTGAGATTTCGTCGTATTTACATGGATCATGACCCGAATGCAAAATGGCAAGGAATTGCTGACCGGTATTTCTTTCATGCATGTAACCGGTACATAAGTCCAGCCTTCGAATTTCCTCAAGGCTTTGGCAGGGAAGACAGAACGAATCTCTTCCGTAGCAGAAAAAAACACAGAAGCTACCATTTCGGGATCAATCTCGTTGACCTGAATGATCTCTGCCATCAACTTTTCGGCAGCGGAAATCACTTCCATTTCCGTGTCTCTTTCTACAGTAGTGGCACCCCTTATTCCTCTTATCACACATAGTCCCCCCTTCTCCTGAACTCTATATCATATCCGCCATTTCCTCCATCAGCTCAGAGTCGGCTATATCCATTAATAGCGGTGACCCCACTTCGTTTAGCAGGACAAAAGTAGCTGAATCATTGACCGATTTTTTGTCTGTTTTCATTAATTCAAGCAGCATTGCATGTTCAAGCCTGGTTGGAATCGTTATTTGATAACCTAAAGAAGATACCCAGCTAATAAACTCATCCAGTTTAAAATCAAGATCCACTTTCTTTCTGCTTAATTTAAGGGCATAAACCATCCCGATTAAAATGGATTCCCCATGCGTAAAGTTTCCGTACCCCATTGAACCTTCCACTGCATGTCCGAGCGTATGACCAAAATTCAAAAAGGCACGAATGCCGTTTTCCTTCTCATCCTCTTCGACAATTTTAGCTTTAATTCCAATCCCTTTTGTAATCATTGTCAGGAATTGCTCATCCGTTATATCATTCAAATCAACAATATTCGACTTTAACCATAGATAAAACTCATTATCGGCTATCAATGAATGTTTAATGACTTCTGCAAAACCTGACCTTAATTCTTTAAGAGGCAGAGTTTTTAAAAATTCAAGATCATAAATGACCGCTTCAGGCTGATGAAAGGCCCCAATCATATTTTTCCCTAGCGGGTGATTGATGGCAACTTTGCCGCCCACTGCACTATCGTGGGCGAGTAAAGTCGTCGGAACCTGTATAAATGGAATCCCTCTCATAAAAGTAGCCGCAACGAATCCAGCCAAATCACCTACTGCACCACCGCCAAGGGCGATAATCAATGATTTGCGATTAATCTGTTGAGTTAAGCAGAAGCTTTGGCATTCATAAAACACATCGAATGTTTTAGCATGCTCCCCTTCTGGCACTACATGATGCAGGACAGGTTTCCCCGTCTTGATCAGGGCGTTTTTCACGGTCTGCAAATGAAGTGCCGCCACTTTCTCATCAGTTATGATCAGAATCTTGTTTAGATGATTTAATTCATGTGATATTAATTCGGGCAATTCATTTATTGCCTTCTTGCCAATTAAAACCGGATATTGCTTGGAAGCCGTTTTTATTTGGATGGATTCCATGATTTAAAACCCCTTTACTTCTTCCCGATATGATCTTACGTATTCCGCTAATTGCTCATAACGATCTGAAGGGAATTGATCAACGATGGCAGCCGCCAGTTCCCATGCTACTACCGCCTCAGCAACCACTGCTGCAGCAGGAACCGCACAACTATCGGAACGTTCGACACTTGCTTCAAACACTTCCTTCGTATCAATATCAACGCTTTTCAAAGGTTTATATAAAGTGGGGATCGGCTTCATCACACCGCGTACAACTATCGGCATTCCAGTTGTCATACCGCCTTCAAAACCGCCAAGGCGATTGGTTTTCCGGTAATAGCCCTGTTCTTCGTCCCATGCGATTTCATCATGGACATCACTGCCAAATAGATGGGCAGCTTCAAAACCAAGACCTATTTCCACCCCTTTAAATGCATTGATGCTCATTATCGCTGCGGCTAGTTTTGCATCAAGCTTACGGTCATAATGCACATAACTTCCTACACCCACCGGCATTCCTTCTACAATGACTTCAACGATGCCGCCGATGGAATCTCCTTTTTGTTTCGCTTCATCAATTGCATCCTTCATCTGCTGTTCTACGTTTTTGTCAAAACATCTAACAGAAGATTCTTCTGTTACTTGTTGCAATTGCTGAATACTTTCGTATTTTGGCGGTTCTGCCTTCACTCCGCCAATTTCCAAAACATGAGATGCCACTTCTATCCCCAATAAAGACAATAGCTTTTTAGCGACAGCTCCTGCTGCCACCCTTACTGTCGTTTCACGGGCTGAAGAGCGTTCCAGAACATTTCTCAAATCGCGGTGCCCATATTTAATCCCGCCGTTCAAGTCGGCATGACCAGGACGTGGCCGGGTGATTTTACGTTTAATTTCTTCAGCTTCCTCTTCTGAAAGCCCTTCGCTTCCCATAATCTTTGTCCAATGCTTCCAGTCATCGTTCTCAACCACCAAAGCAACCGGTGAACCGAGTGTGTAGCCATGTCTGATTCCAGAAGAAATAAAAGCCTGATCTTTCTCGATCTGCATCCTTCTTCCACGTCCATGCCCTTTTTGCCGGCGCCCTAATTCTTGATTGATATCCTCTTTCGAAATCGGCATTCCTGCCGGTAATCCTTCAATGATAGTAGTCAGTTGCGGACCATGTGATTCTCCCGCTGTTAAATATCTCATCTTCCAGCCCCCTTTTAGCACTTTAAAGTGTATATGTATCAATATACCACAATTTTATGAAATGTGGGTATATGTAAAACGTAAAAACCATATTGTTTGAATTTAATCACTTTTCTTTCTATTTTACAAGTACTTAAACATTTTCGATATAGTTTATTCTTTCAAATTAGAGTTCTACTGGAATTGCTATTACACGGCAAACGAAAAGGGACTGAATGCGCACGTGCAGGATCAGTCCCTTTTTTCTAAAGTATTTACTTTTTCTTATAAAAAAATGTGTCGATCGTTTCAAATTGATATTTCCCTGGGGTGAATATTTGTTCTGTACTCCCTACAAAAAATACCCCGTCGCTTTTTAGCGATGCACTGAATTTTTCATATAATAAATTCTTGGCTTCTTCAGTGAAATAAATTAAAACATTGCGGCAAACGATTAAATCGAACCCTTGGTCGAATCGGTCAGCAAGAAGGTTTTGCTTTTTAAATGTCACCCTTCTCTTGATTTCATCATCGACACGATAAAAATCCGCTTTTTTTTCAAAGTATTTCCTTTTAATTTCCTCAGGCACTTCATTTAAGGAACGTTCAGGATACATCCCCAATCTCGCTCGCGCCAATACATTTTCATCGAGATCCGTCGCCAATATCTCTATTTGGCTGAGTGGGACCAGATTGGATAATATCATGGCAATCGTATATGGTTCCTCGCCAGTTGAGCAGGCAGCACTCCAAATTTTCAACTTTTTTTTGCTTTCTAATAACCCAGGCAGGATTTTCCGTTCCAACACTTCCCATCTTTTCGCATTTCTATAAAATTCGGAAACGTTGATTGTCATTCTATCCAAAAACTCATTTAAAACACCGGGATTGGTTTGAATGTCTTTGTAGTATTCACGAAATGAATGATATCCTCTTTTTTCATATAGAGATGTTAGTCGCCTTTTCATTTGCCCTTCCTTATATAATGCCAAATCAATGCCTGTCAGCATTTTGATATTACGAATAAACTCTTCATATTCTTGAGGCATTCCCACGACTCCCCTGCACATAATTATTTTAAGCGGTTCTTCCCTTTATATATATCGGAGAGTGCCATATTTTCTTTAAACTAAAATAATCCCTTACGTTGCTGCTTGAAACTAAAAAAGCAATTAAAAAAAGCGGGTTCCATCGCATAATGACGATGGAACCCGCTTTTTTTTAAAGAGATCGTATTAATTAATAAACCCACTCGTTAACAAGTTTAGAGTACTCAACAAGTTCTTCTTCTTTGAAGAATAAACCGATTTCGCGTACAGCGCTTTCAGCCGAATCAGATCCGTGAATGATGTTTTTGCCGACAGTTACGGCAAAATCGCCACGAATTGTTGCTGCTGCTGCATCTTTAGGGTTAGTGGCACCCATCATTTGACGTGCAGTAGCGATTACGTTTTCACCTTCCCAAACCATTGCGAAGACAGGACCTGAAGTAATGAAGTCCACTAGTTCGCCAAAGAAAGGACGTTCTTTGTGCTCGCCATAATGCTGCTCAGCCAATTCTTGAGAAATGACCATTAATTTTGCTCCTGCAAGAAGGAAGCCTTTCTTTTCAAAACGGGAAACGATTTCACCGATTAAATTGCGTTGAACGCCGTCAGGCTTAACCATTAAAAATGTTCTTTCCATGAATGTCACTCCTAATATGTATCATTGTTATTTGCCTATATAAGGCAATACTTTTAGAATATTACCATTGTTTGATGAGTTTCGCAACTCCCATTATCAAAACTTTCTTTTTCCGATATTTTTCGCGATATCCGATAAAGTTTTTCTAGCTTTAATGGCAGGAAGACCTTTCAACTCGGTAAATGCCTTTTCTAAATACATATCACTGATCCTCGCTGCCTTTTCAATGGCACCGGAAGTTTTTATCGCATGAATTATATGGGACATTTCCTCTTTTGGCGTATCTTCCCGAACTGTTTCGATAAGCTTTTTTAACTTTGGATCTTCCATAGCAATCAATACGGGTAAAGTGATATTACCTTGAATCAAATCACTGCCGGCCGGTTTCCCAAGCTCTTCTTCCGAAGCAGTAAAATCCAATATATCATCAGTGATTTGATAAGACATACCGACATAATATCCGAATTTAAATAGCTTTTGGTGAATTCTCTCTTCAACACCCGCTGAAATGGCTCCCAACTGGCAGCTGGATGCAATGAGCAGTGCCGTTTTCCGTTTGATCCTTCTAAAGTATATCCGCCAATTCTGTTCGAAATTGTATTTATCTTTTATTTGTTCAATCTCCCCAAGACATAGTTCAACCATAGTATCAGCGAGAATTTGATGCGCCAGCGGAGACTCGATAACCGCCATCATTTCCAGTGCACGAGCAAAAATGAAGTCGCCTGTGTACATGGCGACACGATTATCCCATTTTGATTTAATGGTAGCAGATCCCCTGCGTAAATCCGCATCATCCACAACATCATCATGCACAAGGGAAGCTGTATGAATCAGTTCCAAAGTCGCTGCGACATGCTTTACGACATGAATATCATAGTTGCCAAACTTCGCACCCAATAGGACGAATACCGGACGGATCCGTTTTCCACCGGATTGCAGCAAATGCAGGGAAGCTTCCCTTAAAACCGTGGAATCCGCTTCGATTGCGGCTTCCAGTTCTTTTTCTATTAATTGCAAATCTGCATTCAAAAATGAATACATCATTTTAAATTTCATACATTCCACCCAGCTTTGTCCATTGCTATTATGCTTATTTTGAAGGCTTGTACCCGAAATGTGTTGCTGCTACCCCACCGAAATGGGCCTTATAACTGACATTTTCCATTCCCGCCTGCTTGAACATGTTTTCAAGCTTTTTCATGCCAGGGAAATCCCGAGCCGATTCCTGCAGCCATGAGTATTCGCTATAGCTTTTTGCGAATAATTTGCCAAACATGGGCATGATGAAACGGAAATAAAAATAATAGCCCTGTTTAAAGCCAAGCATCGTAGGCTGTGAAGTATCCAGGCAAACGATCATTCCACCCGGCTTGGCTACCCGGTTTAACTCTTTAAGCACTTTCATGTAATCGGGGACATTCCGCAGCCCGAAACCGATCGTGACATAGTCAAAGCTATCGTCCTCAAAAGGAAGCTCCATTGCATTCCCATGCATCAGGGACACTTGCTCCAGATTGAGTTCATTTACCTTTTGTTCGCCGATTTTCAGCATGTTCTTACTAAAATCCAGACCAACAACCTTTCCTTCTGGTCCTACTTCATTAGCAAGGGCAATGGTCCAGTCCGCTGTTCCACAGCATACATCCAGTGCATGGGCGCCTTTTGGGACATTCATGATGGCCATTGTAGCCTTCCGCCATTTAAGATGCTGTTTAAAGCTGATGAGGGAATTCATCTTGTCATAATTTCCGTAGATCTTTTCAAAGACATGATGAACTTTTTGCTCTTTAGACTGCTCCATGATTCACCCTTCTTTCACATATGAATTTGCTATACTCTCTGTTTGTTCCAAGATGGCCTTCACTCTTTCCAGAAGTTCATCATCCAACTTTGCCAGCTTCCGCATCGAGCACTGTACGGATTGCCTGGTATCCCTCAGGCACTTGTCGAATTGGGTGCGTACCTGTTCTTCTTTTTCCGAAATGGTAACTTCCCCGCCAATCGAGTCATCGAGAGGCATTTCCCTTAGGACATCAAAAACTATCGATTGCCCCGACTCCATATAACTGTTCTTCTCGGCATGCAACCGTTTTAAAAGCAGCAGATCTTCCGCTATTTCTATCCAGGCAGGCTCATTATAGTAATCCGCCAGTTTATGAATCAGCGAAGCCTCGATCGCTTTGATCGTCATTAAAAGCGTTGGGACATCATTAATGGACCCTTGTTGGTAAAGAATGATTTTATTGTCATTTATTTTTTTTATCGCGCTCGAAAGTATACGGATCATATCAACATTACCTACACTGGCAAGCACTTGATAATATAAGCCACTATAGTAATCACCGGCAAGCACTTGTAATTGACGATTTTTCAATACCTCGGGCAACTCGGTTCCTTCTCCTGAATTCGAGACGATTTCATGGGTATCCAGAGCTATTTGCACTAACATGGTTGAAATGATGTATTGATTTCGTTTTTCGCTTAAAACGTCCAAATCGTTAAACAATCCCCAAAGCAATATCAGTTTATCTTCGTCCAAGCTTGGCTTTTGTATATACTTCAATAAATATGGATGTTGAGCTTTCGTTTCTATTAATCGCTTTAATTGCCTTATGTCGTCCGTTATGTTTAACAATTGAGATCACCCTTGCATCCCCGAAAGATAATTTTTTTCATACATATTGGTTTCTGTCTGTGTAAAATACACATTATTATACCATAAAAACAATCAGATGAAATGGTCAACGTTTATAAAATGAAACTTCCAAAGGTAAGGAAACCATCGACTTTTGCTCTTCAAAAAATGGATGCGGGAAATTTACAGCTTGTTAAACGTGATATCAGATGATTGATTTACTAATTAACCAAGTATTGAGAAGCTATCATTTCTCAGGTGAATTCTTTTTGGAATCACTTTCTATCTCTCCGAATGGAGTATAGACTTTTGCATGGCCCCTGATTTTAATTGCCGAGGTATGTTCCGT
This sequence comes from Peribacillus frigoritolerans, assembly GCF_040250305.1. Classification (NCBI taxonomy): domain Bacteria; kingdom Bacillati; phylum Bacillota; class Bacilli; order Caryophanales; family Bacillaceae; genus Peribacillus; species Peribacillus frigoritolerans. The sequence goes on from NZ_CP158190.1 coordinate 3,525,536, forward strand.
GAATTGTGCGATCATCACCTCTCCTGAGTCTAGTTTTTCGGAGTGATGAAACTTGGTGTCCGTTCCCCTTGTCAACCCGATGACGTTCACACTATCCTCAATGGCTTTGATTACGACAAAATCATTCAAGATCTTTTTTTCATTCATTTTTTCCTGCCCCCATGTCCTTAGTCTTTAATGAATGCCAGCACTTCAGCTCTAGTACGATGATCCTTCGCAAACGTTCCCCTTACAGCTGAAGTCACTGTTTTAGATCCAGGTTTTTTTACACCTCGCATGGTCATGCACATATGTTCAGCCTCTACTACAACCATTACACCATGAGGCTCGAGCTTTTCCATTATCGAGTCAGCAACTGTGGAAGTGATGCGCTCTTGAAGTTGCGGACGCTTCGATACAGCCTCTACTGCCCGTGCCAATTTACTTAAGCCAGTCACTTTTCCGTTTTTCGGAATATATGCTACATGGGCTTTCCCATAAAAAGGGACTAAATGATGTTCACATACTGAGTAAAATGGAATATCCTTTACAAGTACGAGTTCTTCATGGTCCTCTCCAAAAACAGTATCGAAATATTCCTTTGGATCCTGATTAAGTCCAGAGAAAATTTCTTCATACATTCTGGCTACACGGCCAGGAGTATCCAGCAGTCCTTCCCTCGTTGGGTCTTCCCCTACAGCCTCAAGAAGCATTTTAACCGCTTCTTCCAATTTGGCATGATCAACATTAGCCATTTTTGTACCTCCTAAAAAATCAATAATATTATGTATTCAGATAAAAAATCCAAAGCGCGTTGCACCCGGATATCCATAATTGCAATTATTAAAGAAGACCCATACATTGAGCCCTTGAACGGCAGTTTCGCCGGAAGCTGTTTTTGGATGGGCATTTCCCTGTGACGGATTAACCATCTGCAGCGTTTCTAAAATATTCACTGTCTTTTATATTATCACAGATGGAAATTAAGAAGCAAAAAAAGGGCCGCGTTTTCACGCGGCCCTTTTCGGTTAAGCACCCGTATGTAATGGTAGAATTACTTCACTGCATCTTTCAGCGCTTTACCGGGTTTGAAAGCTGGCACTTTGCTAGCTGCAATTTCGATTTCGTCACCAGTTTGTGGGTTACGGCCTTTACGAGCCGCACGTTCACGAACTTCAAAGTTACCAAAACCAATCAATTGGACTTTATCACCGTTTTTTAGAGCTTCTAAGATTGTATCAAAAACAGCATCAACAGCTTTTGTAGCGTCTTTCTTAGAAATTTCAGTTGCTGTAACAACTTCATTAATTAATTCTGTTTTGTTCATGCCATTCACCTCCTCCCAAAAAGGAATCTTTATAAAAAATCATTATTACAACACTATAATAGTGATTTGATATTAGCTTTGGTCCAAAAATTTTCATTCCCTGGCAATCAAGGATTACCAAGCCGAATTAATTTCCAAATAATTCATCCGGAAATTTATAAATAGGTTGAAATCGCTGTTATAACGCGTTTTCTGTATGTAGATTATCACAAATCCTATTAGCTTAGCAAGGGAATTCAAAAAATAATGGGAATCTTTTCATTAATAATTGTATATATTATAAATTTTGTCTTTCGCTATTCATCATTTCCCTTTTTTATAGAAATTAAACTTATTATATTGCTGAAAATCGCTTAACCACAGGGTTTTTTCAAGATTATACTAAAAAACAGCAGATTATTTCAAATTTTAGCGTTCAAAATGAAAATTTTATTGTGATCCTGAGTATTTCGCATGCAAAAAGACCAATCCATAAATGGAGTTGGTCCAGCTTTTAAACGTTTTTATAAGATGATGGCAATCAATCCCCCACTGCCCTCATTAATAATCCTTTCCAGTGTTTCTTTCAATTTGTAGCGGGCATTGTCAGGCATCATCGCTAATTTCACCTGTATGCCTTCCCTTACATAGGAACTTAGGCTTCTGCCAAAAATATCTGAGTTCCAAATGGAAAGTGGATTGTCTTCGAAATCCTGCATCAGATACCGGACTAATTCTTCACTTTGTTTTTCAGTACCGATGATTGGCGAGAATTCTGATTCGACATCGACCTTGATCATATGGATGGAAGGAGCTACGGCTTTCAGCCTGACACCGAACCTGGCTCCCTGACGGATGATTTCCGGTTCATCAAGACTCATATCGTTAAGGGAAGGGGCTGCGACACCATATCCTGTTTGTTTGACCATTCTCAATGCATCGGCCACCTGATCATACTCTGCTTTGGCATACGCAAAGTCCTGCATTAAAGATAATAGATGATCCTTGCCCCGAATCTCCACACCGACAATTTCCTTCAGAATATCATCATAGAGTTCATCAGGGGCGTATAGGTCGATCTCTGCAACACCCTGCCCCATCTCAATGCCTGCAAGCGCTGCACGGTCAATGAACTCGAATTCATTGAAATGACCGACTACACGATCTACATCCCTCAGGCGTTTAATGTCCTTGACGGTCTCTTTAACCGCTTCCTGGTAACTTTCCCTTAACCAATGATCCTCGCGCAGAACCATTACCCAGCTCGGAAGATTTACATTGACCTCGAGAACTGGGAATTCGTACAGGGCCTCGCGGAGTACGCTGTAAACATCCGATTCCCGCATTCCTTCGACACTCATCGCCAATACAGGGATATCATACTTTTCCTGCAGGGATTCCTTCAGGGCTATCGTATTCGGGTGGTGAGGCTGAACGGAATTGACAATCATGATAAATGGCTTGCCAACCTCCTTCAATTCTTCGACAACCCTTTCCTCGGCCTCTAAATAATCACTTCGCGGAATTTCTCCTATCGACCCATCCGTCGTAACGACCACGCCTAATGTGGAATGATCCTGAATTACTTTGCGAGTACCGATCTCAGCCGCTTCATTGAACGGAATCGGCTCTTCATACCAAGGCGTGTGAATCATGCGGGGACCATTTTCATCTTCATACCCTTTAGCCCCAGGTATTGTATAACCGACACAATCAACTAAACGAATATTCACGTCGAGACCTTCAGCCACTTGAATCGATGCTGCCTGGTTCGGTACGAATTTGGGTTCCGTCGTCATGATCGTCTTTCCAGCAGCACTTTGAGGCAATTCATCCTGTGCCCTTGCGCGGTCCGCCTCTGACGGAATATTCGGAATGACGACTAGCTCCATGAATTTTTTAATAAATGTGGATTTCCCCGTCCTGACGGCACCGACCACCCCCAAATATATGTCGCCACCGGTCCGTTCAGCTATATCTTTAAAAATATCTACCTTTTCCAAGGTATCCCCTCCCGAATTAGAGTTTTGGGATTTCGTTTATCCATTTGCATTTATTTAGGACATTATATATCTATGATGTTGTCCTAAAAATTTATTCCAATTATTTCCCTGGTTCAATCCCTTCCTCCACCAGAAATTTTATATAAGGGTTGTTATTTTAAAAGTAAGATGAAATAAAGATAAAAGAAATAACCCTTCCCCTACAATATATTTTGCAGAAGAAGGGTTATGCCTATTTTGTAAGGAATATTGGTTTTTTTGTTTTTTCATCAATTGTATATGGCAAGGAATAGGCAGGGACGAACTCCGAACTCTGCACCAGCAGTTCCCGGATATCTTCACCTGGCTTCATTTCCCCCTCATGCTTCTTCAATGCCTCAATTAAATCCGGGGTATAATCAACAAAAATACTGCCTTGACCATCAACTACGAGATATAAGTCTTTTTGTGAAAATGGACTCGTGACCGTCGGAGCTTCCTTCAGGCCCATTTTTTCATAATCAAGCGTGAAGACATTATCGGATAACCTTTCCTTAAATGGCGGGTATCCGTTGCTTTGCTGATACGCAGTCAATCTCAAGGAAACATCCTGAATCTTCTGCGCCATCCTGACATCCAACAGCTTTACGGTCGGATCATTTTCAACATTAACGAGGATGTATTGAAAGACGCCTCCGGATTCAAATGCATTGTCCGGAGGTTCAGCCATATACCTCGGTGAAATCTTTGAAAATTTTATGACATATTTTTGATAAATCGGTGTACCTGCATCTTTTGTAACGATGGGCAGTATGCCCCCTTCATCTTTCTGAAATTGATCCACTGCACTTTGGACGGATTGTATTTGCTCTTTATAAGGCAATTGGTTTTGCATTTTTTGCTTCTCCGGATATAAGCAGCCAGATAATGATACAGAGATGCAAAATAAACATAATATTTTGAAAAAATTTCTCATCATTTCTCCTCACCTATCAAGTGGTTGGCCCGCTAAGAACAACGATAAGGATGATCAAGCCGGCCAGAATCATAAGTATGTATGCGATAATTGCTGTCAAGACTCTCCAAAAGCCTTTTAATTTATAGCGGCTTAAGTAGATTAGAAATATAGAGATAATCATAAAGCCCATTGCTATAAAGGATATCCACATTTTTTGCAGAGCTGGTGTCATATCTTCATCACTCCTTTTTCCAGAAATTATTATAACATACCAAATTACGTTAAAGGAATTAAATCCTTGTCCAATCTGTATAATTCCCGTTTTCATGACTCATTTTCATGAAAAAATATAAAACGAGAATTAAGTATTGTAAGTTATTAACATACCTCCTATCTCCAAGCAACAAAAAAACAGCCCAAAGGTTGTTTCAGTTTATAAACAAACTCGATAATAATTGAGTTTGTCGACAGTTTTTTAAGGTGTTTAAAATATGACCGTTGATTGGAACGTAGGGCACTCGCTTTCCGCGGGCGGTCCGGGAGCCTCCTCGGCGCTATTAGCGCCTGCGGGGTCTCCCTTGGACCCGCTTTCCCCGCAGGAGTCTCGTACACCCGCTCCAATCAACTTTGTTTTAACAGTAAGATAAGCTCCTTAATTAGAAGGATGAAAACTTGAGGTGATGAGGATACCTTTGATCAGCTTGAAATGTTTACTTTAGACCACCTGGTGCAACGAACCATTTGGTTAGTAAAATGGAGGCTGCCATTAATGTAAAGAAGATGGCCAACTGGACTTGACGAAGGGTAGAAATGGTCTAAATAATGACCTTGGAGAGTTCACTATTCTCTAAAACTGCTACAAATCAAAAAAAATCAAAAAGGTTTCGGAATGAGACCATTCCGAAACCTTTTTATCAAGCCCAAAGGCTGTTTTACTGCTTTTTTAAATTAAGATTGAAGCGTCGGTAAGACCTCTTTAAACGCTTTAATGACTGTATCGACTTCATCCAACTGAATAGTCAATGACGGCTCAATCCTGATTGTTTTGGAATTGATAAGCGTACCTGCCACCAAGATGCCTTTATCAAAGAGGGCTTTTGAGAATTCATAACCCACTTCATCTTTATGGAACTCAATGCCAATCATCAATCCTTGGCCGCGGATTTCCAAGACCTTATCTTTGTGTTCAGCAGCCACTTCCCTTAACCCATTTAAGAAGTATTCACCAACTTCTGCAGCACGCTGCGGTAAGTTTTCTTCCAAAAGTACGTCGATCGTAGCAATGGCCGCAGCACAAGCTAGTGGATTTCCACCAAATGTCGTAGTGTGCATGAATGGATTGTCGAACCAGCTTTTAAATACTTTCTCATTGGCTACGACAGCTCCTGCAGGCATTACTCCGCCGCCAAATGCTTTCGCTAAACAAATAATGTCCGGAACAACATCATATAGCTCAGAAGCGAACATTTTACCTGTCCGTCCCATTCCTGTTTGCACTTCATCCAAGATCAATAACGCATCATATTCGTCACACAATGCCCGAACCTGCTTTAAATAATCTTGCGGAGGAAGAATGACCCCTCCTTCACCTTGAATAGGCTCTAACAGCACAGCAGCAACATCTTCACCGACCAATGCACAACTTTCAAACGTTTTTCTCATCATATCCACATCACCGAATGGTACATGACGCACACCTGGTACCAACGGGATGAACGGTTTTCTGAACATGCCCTTTGCCGTTGCCGATAGGGAACCAAGGCTTTTCCCATGAAATGATTTTGTCGTGGAAATGATCGTGTATTTGTCACTGTACATTTTAGCCAGCTTAAGTGCAGCCTCCACGCTCTCGGTACCGCTGTTCGTAAAGAACGAGTATTTTAGATCTCCCGGCGTGATTTCGGCAAGGATCTTGGCAAGCATTGCACGTAATGGGTCAAGTAAGTCCTGGCTATGAAGGGCTTGTCTTTGTAACTGATCGGTTACTGCCTTTACTACTTTAGGGTTACGATGGCCAACATTATAAATACCAAACCCGCCTAAACAATCAATATATTTTTTTCCATTTACATCCGTAAAACAGGAATCTTGATCAGACCACTCCACCGAAGCGAATTGTGTGTCTTTAGTGACCGTCTTCCGATATTCCAAAAATCCAGGGTTTACATGGTTACGGAAATTCTCGACCGTTTCTTTTGTTACCCACTGCGCATCTTCTTTTGAAATTTCTTTTTGCTCGATTAATTGAAGCACTTTTTTAATATAATCTTGGGTTGCTGATTGGTTAGCTTGAGTGTTTTTACTTTCTACGTTAATTGACATTTTATAAGCTCCTTTTTTTTATAACTTTAGTGGATGGTTAACTGAGATTGCTTATTTTATAAAACTTTGATGCTTACCTCCCTTTTTTCTTATACTTACTAATCAAGCAAGAACCATGCCAAGTTAATTACCCAATAAAACCGCATTCTTTTTGATAAATTACGCTAAAATTATGCAAATTTGCATATCGATATTTCAATTTGCATAATCATCCTTGTAAATCATAAAAAAAAACTTCCCAAATGCTCTTATAAAATAAAAGCCGTTGACGAGTGATTTTTCATCACTCGGCAACGGCTTTTATTCAATATGCATTTTTTTCGATTTTCTTACTCTGTTCAGCTAACACTTTTTGATACTTCCTGCTCACTGACGATTGACTTATCCCGAGCGCTTTTGCCGCTTTGGTCGTGGTTTTATACTGTTTCATGGCAAGCATGATCAATTGCTCTTCGACATGATCCATTGCTTCCTGCAGCGGAAGGATTCTCGTAATGATGGGTTTCGATTGTTTAAAGTCACTGCCCACAGGTATGAACCTTTGAATGAAATCAGCATCGATCATCTCTTCATCTGCAGAAACAACCAATCTTTCAATCATGTTCTGCAATTCACGGATGTTCCCCGGCCATGTATAGACTTCCAGTATATTTAATGCATCGGGGGAAAAGTGGTAATTCCGCTGATACCTTTCATTCAGTTTTTGCAGGAAATGAAAGGCTAGCGGCGGTATATCCTCCGGCCTTTCCCTTAAAGGGGGCACATGTATGGGTATGACGTTTAATCTATAGAATAAATCTTCTCTGAACGTCCCCATCTCAACCATTTTTTCCAGACTCTTATTCGTGGCCGCAACAATTTGAACATCAATGGAAATGGGTGTAGTGCTGCCAATCGGAATCACTTCCTGTTCCTGGAGGACCCGCAGCAGCTTAACTTGCAGGTGTATGGGCATGTCACCCACTTCATCAAGGAATAAAACACCCTTATTGGCCTGCTGAAAGTATCCTACCTTCCCATTTTTATCCGCTCCTGTAAAGGAACCCTTCGTATAACCAAACAATTCACTTTCGAGGAGGTTTTCCGGAATCGCCCCGCAATTTATCTTAAGGAAAGGCTGCTTGGACCGCCTGCCCATTTTATGAATGGCTTCGGCTATCACTTCTTTACCTACTCCCGACTCCCCGTTGATCAATACAGTTGATGAGAAATGAGCGATTTTCTTGACTTGGCTGATGATCTGCTCCATTTTAGGACTTGCAAAAACCAACTCTTTATAAAATTGATCCTGTTTTTTGAATGAATCCAGTTCTTTCCTCATTTCATTTAATTCCGATTTCAATTGTGTCGTTTCCGTTATATCCCTTGATGCAATGACGATTCGATCTATATCCCCTTTTTCATTGAATACAGGGGTGCCGACGGAAAGGACTTTTTTATTCATTTTAGTATCTTGGACAATCGATACTTTCTTTTTTTGTTCAAGGACTAACCGGGTGACCGAAGGATTAAAAATCCCTTCATCTTCTAATTGCAAAAGATTCTTCCCGATATAATCTTTTAAATTCTTCCCCCAGAATCCTGAGATGATGCTGTCACTATAACGCAGCAGCTCTCCTTTTTGATTGACTACAAGTATTTCATCATAGATATTCGCTAAAATGGCATTCAAGTCTTTATTCGAGCTTTTAATCAATTCTATTTCCATGGCCATTTCCTCAACCATCGGTAAATCCTGAACGATGATGATCAGGCCTTCGACTTCTTTTTCATGGTTCAGAATCGGGCTATAGTCGACAAGCACACTCATGACATCAGTAATCTCCAACTGATTCAGAATACTGCTCCCGCTGGCAAACACGCTATGTATATGCTGCTTATTGAAGATGTCCGCAGCAGGTTCATTTAGAACTTGTTCAGAAGGCTTTTTTATCATCTTCAAGCCTGATTCATTGAAGTTCACGATATTTTTTTCTTTATCAGCTACAAAAATCCCCATAGGAATGGAGGTTAAAATAACATTTAGCAGGTCTAAATTTTGTTTGCTGTCCTGCTTGAATAATTCTGCTAACACATCTTCCCTTTTTACATAACCGGTAAGCAGGCCATCATCCGTTTTTATCAGCACGATAGGTTCACCGATAATTTGAAACAGAAGCGGCAAGGATATGTTAGGGGTTAATTTACAGACATTATCAATCGAAAAAGCATACTGTAAAAGCTGATCGACTGTCGTTATTTTTTCATTTAACGGGAGGTCATCCATGCGGATATACGCAAACACTTGATTTTCCTTCATAAGAAAGAAGAAAGGTTCCTGTATCTCATGAATTTTTTGGTCTGATAATGTAGGCTGATCAATTGTTATAGTTATGAATGGTCTTATTTTATCATCCGGAATAGATAACACAGTTTCACTCTCCTTTTGTAACCTAACCTATATTTTATCACAATTCTGAATTGCTAGATAAAAAATTACATGTACGATTACTCATATCCAGCATTTACCTTTATCCATTCCACAACAAAAGGGTCCTTTAACGGACCCTTTTGACCTAAAAACCTGCTATGCACCTTAGACTTATTTTATAAAGGACCGTTCACCTTTTCTTATTATTCCTGATCAGGATTGATAAAACGATGAATATGGCTATGAAAAAGCAGCCATAGTACAGAAGGCAGCCGGTTTCATCCCCATGATATCGATAACCGTCACAATAATCAGTAAATTCAGCACCCATGCAAAAGCCGGTACAAAAGGAAAAGCTGCTGAGAAGAAAAAATGCCGAAAACAAGAAATTGACCATTTAAATGGATAAAAAATCGATCTAAGAAAACCGGCATATGTATTGATAGAACTTTGCGCGTACGCATATACCTAACCTGCCGAAGGAATGACCTTTGCCATCTGTCCATAATATATGCTGTGAAAAGCATCATCATTAAAGCGAACAAGCAGGCCTCCGGAACCATTCCACGTGACATCTCTGCAGCAATTCCATAAGCGCTAAATCACTGTTGCTAATTCCATGACAAAAAACCGAATAGAAAGAGCGTTAAAGACCTTTTCATTTTCTCATCAGCCATATAACAGACTCCTTCGTTCATGAAGTGAGTAAATTCACTGTGCCTCTTCAAAACGGAATAGCGGGGGGGATTCCGTAAACCATTTTGTCCGATACAGAAGATAACCAATCCCAATTACCGCCCATACAATTCCTAGGATCAATGAACTCGTCTCGAGATTAAGCCAAAGGATGAAGACCGATGCAGCACCTAAAACCGGGGACAGAATAGTTGAAAGAAATCCTTTAATCGTTCTGAAGCTTTTGTTTCTTATTGAATGGACGATTACACAAATATTCACGAAAGTAAAAGCAATTAATGCTCCAAAGTTTATGAGGGAAGTGGCGGTAACCAAATCAAGGAATAAGGCAACCAATGATATGGACCCAACAAATATGACATTAAAAAATGGCGTGTTGTATTTTGGGTGGACAAACCCAAATAGTTTTTTCGGGATCATTTGGTCACGTCCCATGACATATAGCAACCTAGAAACACTAGCATGGGATGCAAGCCCGGAGGCAAGTGTACCACATAAAGTTCCTGCAAGAAAGAAGGCTTGAAATAACTTCCCGCCAACAAAAAGGGCAATTTCCGGAGAAGCTGCTTCTGGATCGCTAAAACGGGAAACATCCGGGAAAAATAACTGTGTAAAGAATGATGCCGTCACAAATAAAACCCCTCCGATAAGGGCGGTCAAAAAGATGGCCCGGGGAACCGTTTTAGCTGGATTCGGTGTTTCTTCCGATAAAGTAGTGACAGCGTCAAACCCCAAGAAAGAAAAACAAAGGATTGTAGCACCAGTTATGAGCGTCGACATTTCCATATGATGCCCGAAGAATGGCTGAACCGATAAGACCTCTCCAGTCCCTGCTCCACCCATGACCCCTTTAACGACAAGCGCCACAAATATAACAATCACCAACATTTGAAAAAAAACAAGGAAGCTATTAAAGTTGGCGGCAAAATTAACATTGAATAAGTTAATGCCTGTCATTAAAAGGACAAATGCCACCACCCATATCCACGGGTACACCTCCGGAAAAAGAGCTGTTAAGTATATTTTTGTTAATATGCCATTCACCATCGGTAAAAATAAATAATCAAGTAACGAAGACCACCCGACAAGGAAGCCTAAATGTGGATTGATCGTTTTTTGTGTGTAAGTATAGGATGAACCTGCCTGCGGATAAATTTTTACCATTTTCCCATAACTGGCGGCAGTAAACAACATCGCTAAAAGAGCAATGACATAAGCGGTTGGCACATGTCCCCCCGTTTTTTCGGAAACTATCCCAAATGTATCAAAAACAACCATCGGCGTCATATATCCAACACCAAGCAATACGATATGCCACAAGTTTAAAGACCTTTTCAGATTACCTGTTTGCATGTATCATTCCCCTTCCTTTTTTAGCGAGAAAAGTTAACCAACTTTTCTGGCCTCCCTTATAATTCTTTGGTCATATTACACCTCGCAATTTTCATACCAAAAAAAATAGTCGATTTATAACAAAAAACAAGGAAATATGTAGAATGCTTTATGCAAATTTGAATAACTTATTCAATTATTCATAAGAGAACAGGTAATTTTTTGCCCATAAAAAAAAGCAGAAGATATTAAATATCTTCTGCTCATTTGACTAAATCCCCCGTGCCGAGGTCAAATTACTAGTTTACTTTCGTTGCATTGTATGCTGATACACGGCAAGGCGCATCATCAAATGCCTAATTTAATGAAATTCTTTTATGAAAATCCTCAGATTCGGATTTCAATCCTGCTGTCTGCTATCCAAAATGTTATAAAGTTCTTCCATCTCATTCGTTTTTGAACGATTCATCAAGAGGTCAACTGCCTTTTTCACTTCTTCCCCATTGAATAAAACATCGTACAGGGCTTCAGTGATCGGCATGTTCACTTCGTACTTTTGAGCTAGTTGATAGGCGGCTTTAGTGGTTCTGACACCTTCAACGACCATACCCATGTTTTCCAAAACTTCTTCAAGCTTTTGCCCTTTTCCAAGCATATTTCCAGCTCTCCAATTACGGGAATGTACGCTTGTACAAGTGACGATCAAGTCGCCAATCCCAGCTAAACCTGAAAACGTAAGCGGGTTAGCCCCCATGGCCACCCCTAGACGGGATATTTCAGCCAATCCTCGTGTCATTAATGCAGCCTTGGCATTATCCCCATAGCCTAAACCATCCGTAATTCCGGCAGCCAATGCAATGATGTTCTTTAATGCCCCTCCGATTTCAACACCAATCAAGTCCGGATTTGTATACACACGGAAATTATTATTGATGAAGATGTCCTGAACCCTTTCGGCAGCCTTCATATTCTTTGAAGAAACGGCAACTGTTGTCGGGTGACGTAGACTGACTTCTTCAGCATGACTCGGTCCTGAAAGAACCACTATATCTTTAAGCCAATCCGCCGAAGAGACTTCCTCAATCATTTCCGATATACGAAGCAGGGAATCAGGTTCAATCCCCTTACTCACATGAACGATTGTCAATGGCTTATCATGAGCCTCTTTAATCTGACCAAGCACTTCCCGGTAAGCTTTGGTCGGCACAGCCAAAATTATTATTTCAATCCCGGCCAATGCTTCCTTAATCGAAGAATAACCTTTAATCCCCAAAGGCAATTCAATCCCAGGCAAGTATTTTTCATTCGTATGATTTTGATTTATTTCATTGATTTGATTCTGATTATGTCCCCACAATCTCACTTCATGCTGGTTATCAGCGATCACGAGCGCTAAAGCAGTTCCCCAGCTCCCTGCTCCGATAACTGCGATACTTTCTTTATCTTTCACCATGGTATAACCACCTTTACTATTTTCTCTGGCGTCCAAAAATTCGTATTGGTGTACCTTCAAAACCAAAGGCATCCCTAATTCTATTTTCTAAAAATCTCTCATATGAGAAATGCAATAACTCCGGATCGTTAACGAATACAACGAAAGTTGGCGGCTTGATCGCTACCTGAGTCGTATAATAAATTTTCAAACGGTTGCCATTATGTGTCGGTGTCGGATTCATCGCCACGGCGTCCATGACCACTTCATTCAATACATTTGTCTGAACCCGGATAGCATGATTCTCACTAGCCTGATCAATGACCGGTATTAAGGTATGTGTACGTTTTTTCGTTAAGGCAGAAAGATAAATGATTGGCGCATAATCCAAGAATAGGAAATGGGCACGGATTTTTTCTTCAAAATCCTTCATCGTTTTTTCATCTTTTTCGATGGCATCCCACTTATTGACGACGATGATGACCGCCCTACCCGCTTCATGGGCATATCCGGCAATTTTTTTATCCTGCTCACGAATACCTTCTTCAGCGTTCAGGACCACAAGAACAACGTCTGAACGTTCGATTGCCCTTAATGCACGAAGTACGCTATATTTTTCCGTGCTTTCATACACTTTACCTTTTTTCCTCATCCCTGCAGTATCAATAATGACATATTCTTTGCCATTGTACTTATACGGAGAGTCAATCGCGTCGCGAGTCGTACCTTCAATATCGCTTACAATGACACGTTCTTCACCTAACAATGCATTGACCAGAGATGATTTACCTACGTTCGGTCTTCCAATCAAACTGAATTTAATGACATCATCATCATAATCCTGTCCAGTGAATTTAGGGAAATGTTTGGCCGCTTCATCCAGAAGGTCACCAAGACCAAGCCCATGAGAACCGGAGATCGGGAATGGATCGCCAAAACCTAACGCATAGAAATCATAAATTTGATCCTTCATTTCTGGGTTATCAACTTTATTTACTGCAAGGACAACCGGCTTTCTCGATTTATAGAGAATCTTAGCGACTTCTTCATCAGCAGCCGTTACCCCTTCACGACCATTCGTCATAAAAATTATCACATCGGCTTCGTCGATGGCAATTTCAGCCTGCTGGCGAATTTGTTCCAGGAACGGCTCGTCACCGATATCAATTCCACCTGTATCAATAATGTTAAAATCATGTGTCAACCATTCACCAGAACTATAAATCCTGTCCCGGGTCACTCCAGGAACGTCTTCGACAATCGAAACCCGTTCTCCAACTATTCTATTAAAAATTGTCGATTTTCCCACGTTCGGACGACCGACTATCGCAATTACCGGTTTTGGCATTGCTATTCACCCTTTCTGCTACTATATCTCTGTCAAAGTCACGAAATTCATGAATGCATTTATACGGTTGCTTTGCATTATTGATTTTCATTATTTCCTTTTAAAGGAAAGAGCTGTATCCATCATCATTTAAAGGAATCTTTCATCAGTAAGAGAACTCGCAACTGATGTTCAGTTAAATGTATCAAGTATTCACGGACAGTTTGTCCACTTGACGCCCCAGTTCCTGAGGTGACGTGAAGCTGACCCCTCTGCATGCTCAAACTTGATTATAAACAGCCCAAAAAAATGAAGAAAGCTTCGGCATACGGCTTCCTTTTTAATTGTTTAGAGCATTTTACGATTATCTACAGACCCCTAACTATCCTATAGTAACAAATTTCTCGCCAATCAACAATGATTGTATGAATAAAAGCCTTCTAATTCCAGTTTGCACCATTTTGATATCTTTTTCACCATACTCTTCATTGATTAAAATTCTCTTTTCCTTGTTTTGATAAAAATCTCGATTGAGATATTGAATAAATGTATTGGCCAGCCAGTTCCAACATTCTCCACAGTATGTTTGCGCCCAAAACCAGCACTGCATTATCATGCCATGCGTAAGCAAGGGCCACATAAGGTAAAGAGTGGTAAGCAAGCAATCCAGAATATATGATATCTCCCATCATCATCCCAATTAAAAGGACGAACAATCGATGTTTCCAATTTTTAAAAAGTAATAGGATAAGATAATTCAGGAAAATACACAAAAGATAAGTCGGTTTCATGATGAGCCATATCGGATCAAGCAAAGAAAAAAGTTGAAAACTGGCATAACCGAGAGTGATAATAAGACTTCCGCTGATCAGTTCCATCATCTTGATGATGGATTTCTTCCTAATATACACACACAGTATAAAGAAAAGATACGGCCCGCTCAAATGCACGGAAACCAAGGGAGCATCCAGTTTATAACCAGCTAAAACCATAACGGCCAATAGATGAAATAAAAAATCAAAACGAAAGGGAACCGTTTTCGGAATAAAATACATGACAATGACCCAAACTATCCATGAAATCCAATAAAATATTATTCCATCCATGCAGCGCCCCCCCTTTTAGGAACATTATGGCTTGTTTATTCAAAGTATAAACGTATAGCACGGCATTTAATGAGGAAACCTTCCTCCTATCATTAGAAAAGGAGGTGTAAACATGGGAAAAGATCGGCAAGAGAAGAAATTGAAAGAAAGTAAACGGGTGGAGTCCGACAGGGACCAATCACTGGAGCATAAAGGGGCAACTAGAATGGAAAGCCCTGAAGAGGCCCGAAAAAGGAATAGTTAAGTCTATCCCTGAACAAAAAGAAGCATCTCAATCCGTTTCAATTGAGATGCTTCTTTTACTGGTCATTCATTTAGCATATGCCGAACAATCAATGCCTCTTTGAGATAACCAATGATAGGTATTGCCCTTGATGACTAATTTCGATTTCCTTAGCTCTGAGATATTACCGCACCCTAGTGCAGTCATGATGATCTTTAAATCTTCATGTATGTAATTTATTTCTTTAATCAGTTGTTCCAAGCCCAACTCTTTATAGAGCTTGAGGAAATGTCCGGCCAATCCGACACCTTTCGCTCCTAATGCCAGGCTTTTTGAAATTTCCAGAGGACTTTGAATGCCGCCTGATCCAATGACTGATAGCTGTGGTGAAACATTAACTGCCTCGACAATCGAAGCGGCTGTCGGTATGCCCCATTCGTTGAAATAACCGAGTATTTTTGCGCGTCTCTCATTCTCGATTTTAGCAAAATTCGTTCCGCCAAACCCGCCTACATCAATGATCGAAATACCAATAGAATGTAATTGCTGCACCGTTTCCATACTCATCCCAAATCCAACCTCTTTTACGATGATAGGGATTCCGATCGTTCTATTGATTTTTTCAATTCTCGAAAGGGTACCGGCAAAATCCTTGTCCCCTTCAGGCATCGTCAATTCTTGAATTACATTGATATGAATCTGAAGGGCATTTGCCCCGATCATATCGCTGGCCCGCTTAGCCTGTTCGACTGTTGCTTCGCCACCGAGATTACCAATCAACACACCATTAGGATTTTCCTGCCTTACAACTTTAAAAGAAGCCTGCTGGCTAGAATCCTTGATGGCTGCCATTTGAGATCCGACCGCCATGGCGATTCCTGTTTCCCGAGCAGCAATGGCTAGGTCACCATTCAATTTTTCGGTTTCAGGGCCTCCGCCTCCGGTCATGGCATTTATGAAAATTGGCGAACTTAATTCAAGTCCGCCAACTTCTGCTGTGAGGTTCACATTATTCAAGGAAATACCTGGTAAGCTTTGGTGAATAAACGAAATATCTTCTAGTCCGGTTTTATGCTGCTGCCCTGTCTTTAGCGCAAATTCTATATGATCTAATTTTCGTTGTTTTCTCTCCAAGGCCATCACCATTATTATCTTATTTTAGTTTTTTCAATTGATCACCGATCATTTCACCTAGCTGAAAGCCCTTCGATTCTTCAGGGATCTCATAATCCGATGTATTGTAATTGGCTTGAGGTTCTTCAAGTTCCTTAATGCTCAATGATAGACGTTGATCCGTTTCATTGACTTCCAGCACCTTCACTTCGACAGACTGACCTTCTTTAAGCACTTCTTGCGGTGTGGCAATATGCTTGTGGGAAATCTGGGAAATATGAACAAGCCCTTCCACCCCTGGAAAAATCTCCACAAATGCACCGAAAGAAACAAGTCGTTTGACGATACCTTCCAGTGTAGAGCCTTTGGCCGCTTTTTCTGCAATGCCTGCCCACGGTCCCGGAAGGGTATCTTTAATGGAAAGAGAGATCCTTTCATTATCACGATCGATGGATAGTACTTTAACTTGCACTTTATCCCCTTCGGAAACGACATCGGATGCCTTTTCGACATGCTGATGGGAAAGCTGGGAAATGTGGACAAGACCGTCTACGCCCCCAATATCCACGAATGCACCAAAATCGGTAATCCTTTGGACCACGCCCTCAAGCACTTGCCCGCTTTCAATCTTATCCAAAACGTTTGCTTTTTGCTTTTCCTTTTGTTCTTGGACGACTGCCCGATGTGAGAGGATTAAGCGATTCTTGTCTTTCTCAAGCTCAACGATCTTGAATGTTAAAGTTTTGTTTTTGTAATCAGAAAAATCTTCAACGAAATAGTCTTCTACTAGAGAAGCCGGAACAAAACCACGTACGCCTAGATCTACAACAAGCCCGCCTTTGACGACATCTTTAACTTCAGCCTCAAACACGTCTCCATTTTCAAATTTCAATTCCAGGTCATCCCATGCTTTAAGAGCGTCAATTTTACGTTTTGATAGAATGAGAGCTTCTTCTTCGACCTTAATGACTTCCAGCTCCAATGCATCACCTTCCGAAACGGCATCTGACGCCTTTTCGACATGAAGGCTTGAAAGCTCACTTATTGGTATGATTCCATCAGTCTTGCTGTTTTCCACATCGACAATGACCTGTTTTTCTTCTACCTTTGAAACGGTTGCTTTAACTTGATCCCCAACTTTGTAATTGTTCACTTCTACCTGGTTCATATCTTCTGTCATTACTAACTCCTCCTTAACCCATGACTGATCAGCAAATTTCCTCTTCATCGGCCACATATTTTATTTAAAGTGGTTCAATAAAAACACTTTCCCAATAAAGATAAAAACAGTTTTTTTAGAGTAATAGGGTTATATTCCTTTTTATCGGCAATAAGGAATAATACCCTTATTTTATAAATTCTAACAAAATCAGAAAATTGTCAAGTATGAAGGACTATTTATGCTCGGAAATCAATTTCCCAATTTGGTCCATGATGATTTTGGTAGCCTCATCGGCTGATATTTTCTGTTCGCGATATTGAGTAAAATTTATTGGAGGACCGTAAACGACCTTCAACGGGCGCAAAAATTTATATGGGCCGATGATTGCACACGGTATGATAACGGCATCAGACCGCAAAGCGAAAAATCCAGCACCCGCCAAACCTTCTCCCAATTCACCAGTCTTGCTTCTGGTTCCTTCGGGAAACAGACCGATCGCCTTGCCCTCCTTCAAAAGCTTTAAACCTTTTCTCAGGGATTCCCGATCGCTATTGCCCCGCTTCACGGGAAATGCATTTACTCTGGGTAATATACCCTTTAAAACAGGTGCTTGAAACAACTCTTCTTTCGCCATGAAATGAATATCCCTTGGAGATGTCATTCCAACTATGGGCGGATCCAAATTATCAATGTGATTGGCACAGATCAATACTCCGCCCTCTTTAGGGATATGTTCCTTTCCGAGCGCTTTAACCCTAAACGAAGGCGTTAAAACGCCTTTTACGATGTTCTTGGCAAATGTGTAAAAATCCAATGTCATCTTTTCCTCTCTTCTATTAAAGACATGATACTTTCTGCAACTTCCTGAATCGATAATGAAGTCGTATCGATTTCGATAGCATCCGCAGCCTTTTTCAGTGGCGATACCTCGCGTTCCGAGTCCAGCTTGTCCCTTGTTGCAATTTCCTCCCTTAACTTTTCGATATCTGAAGGAAAACCTTTCAATATATTTTCCTGATGCCTCCGCTGTGCCCTTTCATCCACAGATGCGATAAGAAATACCTTTACTTCGGCGTTGGGTAAAACATGCGTACCAATATCCCTGCCATCCATGACGACACCGCCATTTTCAGCAAAGATTTGCTGCCTGCGAACCAATTCTTCCCGGATGCTTCGGTGCTTTGCCACTTCCGAAACGGAACCAGTCACTTCATTATTCCTGATTTGGGCTGTCACGTCCTCATTATCCAAGAACACCAACTGTCCATTTTCACTTGGTCTTAATTCGATTTCCGTATTGATGAGAACTTCTGATAATGCTGGTTCATCATCAAGAAGAATCTTTTGGTTAAGGGCCTTATAGGTAAGGGCCCTATACATTGCACCTGTATCCACATATATGTAATTGAACTTTTCTGCAACAATTTTAGCAACCGTGCTTTTTCCAGCAGCAGCTGGTCCATCGATTGCGACTGATAATTTTTTTTCCATAAATCCTCCCAAGAATCATACAATCATGCTGATTATTTAGTACCCTTTCATTTTATCACAACTAGCGGGAAAATCATTAATAAAAGGGATGTGAGGTTCAAAATCACCTTTGTTCTTTTTTATCATTATAGCTATCAATAGTTATCCCTTTTTGAAAATCTTCATACAAAAAAGCGGATCACCGCTTCAGACTGTAGACAATTCATAGAAAAACGAGTTTGCCTGCAGTATTTTCATTAAATTCTTCAATCTAGGTAGGGTTTTTTCCATATAAAAAGGAAAATATATTTTACATTTAAATCACGGTTCGGAGGAGCATTCCTAATTTCATTTTGTCGACAAAATGAAATTAATCACCGCTTTTACTTATCGGTCCCATTGAATGTTTCAATGATTTTCGTATAATTATTGCTGGTGACACCTTCATACCTCGAGAGCTTGGTCAAATCAAAGATTTGATCCTCCCTGCTCAAAAGGAACTGGAAAAAAAATAAGCAGGCCAATTGAATGATGATCACTTTAATTAATAGTCTTTCAAATGTTTTCATAAGCCGCACCCTCCATCTGTTTATATTAGCAGTATGGATGGAATCGCTGTTTTTCATTCAATCATGTTAAACATGCAAACCTTTTTTCTTTAATTCGACCTGCTTTTCAAATATAAATCTCAATAATGTCTGTACATCATTTTTTGTAGGTTCAAGAAATTGAACGTGCAGCAGCATATTTCCATGCTCTTTTTCCGTTACGCGAATGACTTTGCTTTTTAACCTTAAATAATGAATCTCACCTGATTTAAGCGTGAGCGCCATCCAGAGGTATAAGTGGGAAACCGATTGTATATCAGTACCTTTTAAAAGCCTTATGGAAGCTCCGCCTGCACTTATATCCTCTGTTAATGCGCGAAAAGGGGGAAACTCGGAATGTTCTGGATGAACGGCTGTATCCAGGGTTACATCCAGGCGCACGTATTGCCTCCGTTGGATTTTCACAAACGTTTCTGCTTCGGGCAGCAATATTTGCATCATTGGTATCCTGCCTTTCACTTTTCCAAGCACTTCAGAATCAAATACATAAACAGCCTGCTCTTCATTGGAAAATGTGACGTTCAACTGTGTCCCATCCATAAGGAATGCAGTTTTACCAGTCTCTAAATTGATGGGAAAGTCGGTATAGACACAACCCTGTCCCATTTCGACAACCATACAATTGAACTTTTCCTTCTGTGATGAGTATTTCGGTTCGAGCATTAATATATCACCAATTTTAAACATCGTTATCCACGTCCTTTTGACAGAAAGGAAACTACATAATATTACCCATTAATTTCCCCATATTATCCAATAATCATTTACGTTATTATGTCATGAAATAAGAAAAAGGGAAAGTGACTAAGCACATTTCCCTACAACTAATGATTCACGATAACAGTTAACATTAAATTAAATTCTCGTATATCGGTTCGGAATTCTTTAATTTTTCCACCTTTTCTTCTTGACCGGTATCTGCATTAATGAAAATACGGTAGGTATCATCTTTAATCGTACCGAGAAATTCATAACATAGAACTTCTTCACCAATATCATTGGTGATTAACGCCTTTCCTTCTTCCATTATTTTTACATTACTGTTGATTTTGTCCTTAGCTTCTTTCTCGGATATGTTCGGATCCGCTAATTCCCTGGTTTTATGTGATTTTAAATACTCGTCGGCTGAAAATCCTATAATGGATCCATCATCCAATGCGACTTTAACCTTGACTGAATCCGGATAAATCTTGACGCCATTTTCTGATGTCACGAAATTCAATAATGCGATATTATCGTACTGAGCACTTTCAAATAATTCAAGTGAACTGAAATCATGTTCCTTTAAAAATTCTTCGGCTTTTGTATAGGCTTGATTCAAATCAATATTTGTTTTGTTCACGTCCCTATTATTGATATACCAAATAGGGTAACCGCCTTTTTTTGTCAAATCCATATTCAATTCGGTATTGGAATCTTTATCGAGAATGCTCACACTATAAAATCCAAAATCGGAACCTTTTCCGTTTTCCTCCACATTCACCTGCAAATTTTTGCTTTTTGAGTGTGCATAGTTTTTTGCTGTCGCAATGGCTTCTTTTTTTGTTATGGTTTCACCTTGCAAATTTTTAAAGTTTTCATCCCTCTGTTGTGCAGATGTAAAAGTCGGATTCATCTCATTCGTTTCGCCGTACCCAGATACTTTTTTCTCCACCGTCTTTAATCCGTCGATGATCGTGTTATCCGAATTTTCTTTCCCTGATGCAAGAGCCATTTCGACATCCATCCATCTTAAATTGTTTTTCAGGACTAGATACTGCACTTTTCTTAACTCGCCCTGGATGTCCCCAGCCTGTGTGTACAAGGATTGTAGAGTCGCATATTCCTTATCATTCAATGGTTCTTTTTCAAGGTCACGTACCGCTGTTTTATAACTGAAGTCTGCAATTTTCGATAAAAATTCTTCTGTCTTATTAAAAGGAAGCAAGGTCAATGGCAACTGCCCGACATCACTTTGGGCTTCGGAAGTGATACGCCAAACATCCGTTAAAGCCGGACTTAATGAATAACGTGAATTCATGGCCAAAGTACTGCCGACCTTATCATGCAATAAATCCACTTGATAGCTTAAATCATGAAAGGCTCGCTGATACGTATTTTCCGCGTTGATTAATACAGCATTTTTTTCCTTATGTTCTTGATAGCCCCAGAATGCAGTTCCCGCAACAACTACAACAAGCAGGGCAATCACTATATTCCTGATCATTTTCCTTCACCTCTTTACTTACAAAAGATATGTTTTCCGATTCTTTTAATTTGTTCCCTTGACCAGATCCATTTGCTTGTTGCCGTATCGGGGTTAAAATAATATTCTGCATTACCGCTTGGATCCCATCCATTGATAGCATCCACCACGGCTTCTTTCGCCCTTTCGTTCGGTGTCAGCCAAATCTGTCCATCCGCAACAGCCGTAAAGGCCCCAGGTTCAAAAATCACTCCTGAAATGGTATTAGGAAAAGCAGCACTTTCCACTCTATTCAGTATTACTGCCGCAACGGCAACCTGACCTGTATATGGCTCCCCTCGTGCTTCTCCATAAACGGCATTGGCCATCAGCTGTATATCGTTTTGAGAATATCCTCCTGGAAGATTGGCTGATGTCGTTGGTTTGGAAGGAGCTTTTCCGGAAGCGGCCCCTCCAGACGTAGTGCCATTTCCTTTCGCTTTTACCTGTTTTTCAATGGGGACTCCTCCATAATAGGTGAACTCGTTCCCTTTATTGATCTGCTCATGAACCCATGCTTTATTGAAATTAGACGCATTCGTCAACTTCTGTTTTGTTGTAGTCCCTGCCAAACCATCTATTGGAAGCCCGAAATCTTGTTGAAAATTTCGAAGTGCCCAATAAGTGCCCCATCCATAGGCTCCATCAATCTTTCCATTATAGTAACCGATGTTTTGTAGGCGTGCCTGCAGTTCAATTACATCGTCTCCAACCGCACCTTTTTGAATGATTTGGCTCGAAAAGGCATTTGTTCTTGTTTCCGGGTAAATTCCGAAACAAATAGTAATACACGAAAACAGCAAAAGCCATTTCCATTTTGACGAAATTCCTTTCATCAAAAACACTCCTCTTTTTCTTGAATTAATGTAATTCTATTTTCTTCTTTACTGGCTTTTTTATTCCAAACATCAAAAAAACGGAGCGGGCAAAATATGCCAGCACTCCGTTTTTGATAGTATTCTTCATTTACTAAGGTATTGATTTTGAGAAAGTTTTTCTGCATGAAAGTCAGACAACAAACGTGCTTTTTTTACTTTTTTCATGCCTAGCCACCATAAATAAATCATGAATGGCATGATAAAGTACACCCAAAATTTTTGGGAAACTAAAATATAATCGTAAACCCCATGTAACGAAATTGGTATGATCAATGCCAATGATAAATAGACCCTATTATTCGATGCTGAAAATTTAGCCTTGCCCAAATAATATCCCATGATCACACCGAACAAAGCGTGACTGGATACAGGGAGAACGGCCCTGAGAAAAGCATGTTCCACCCCGTTGGCCAACAAGTACAAAATATTCTCCATTGTTGCGAATCCAAGGGAGACTGCAGCTCCGTAAACTATCCCATCATACGGCTCATCGAATGCTACATGCTGATAAATGACATAAATGAGTATGAACCACTTGAAGAATTCCTCAAGCAGTGCAGCCCATAAAAAAGCATTTGCTAAATCGGTATTCAAGATATGTTCCGTTTCGAGCACATACTGTATGAACATAATCGGCAATACAAGAAAGACACCGAATAAAAATGTTTTGACCACAACCGATATCGGTTCGGTTTCATATTGATCTTTCAAATAGAAATAGCTCAGTAGCGCCAATCCTGGCGCAATGGCCGCTGACAACATGACCAGCATTAGCTGACCCTCTTTTCATCTTCGTTTCCTTAATCGTACCATGGAATGAAGAAAAACTGAATCCAAGAATCAAGTCTTCCAAATTTTATTTAATCCTTCAGTACTTAAAGAAGGTCTCATCTATAGTGTTTTCGCTTGCCAGCATGACAGCTAACTTAATCCGGGCCTTCTTGCTGTCATAGTCAGCGCCTAATATCACACCGCGTTGTTTTAGATCAAATGCGCTGCCTTCATAATCATAAGCTGGGTAAACTTTTCCTTCTTCCGCACTTGTAGTCATGATGATCGTTATGCCTTTATCGATTGCAGCCTGTATGGAAGTTACCATTACAGGGGTAACCTGTCCCCTTCCTACACCCTCGAGCACGATGCCTTTCGCACCTTTTGCAACCGCAGCATCAATAAAGAGGCCATCAGAGCCTGTATGGCACTTGATGATATCCACCCTTGGAATGCGATCCCGAATATCATAACACTCCCTATGTAATGGTTTTTGATAGATGCTGACGACATCATTATCAATTATCCCCAAATATCCATAGCCAAAAGATACGAAACCCTGCAAATTGGAAGCATGAACTTTTTTGACATACTTGGCTGAATAGATCCGCTCATTAAAAACGACTACTACGCCGACGTCCCTTATAAGATCACTCGCAGCGCATAATATCGAATTCCTTAGATTGGAATACACATCGGTGCCCACCTCTTGAGGAGAACGTTGTGAGCCGGTTATTACGATTGGACGTTGATCCTTAGTCGTGACATCAAGGAAATAAGCCGTTTCCTCAAGTGTATCCGTACCGTGGGTCACGACGATTCCCGTAACATCAGGATCCTCCAATTCCTTTTGAATGGCTGATTTAAGCTGCTGCATTTTCTCGAAGGACATGGACATGCTTGAAATCTGGAAAAGATCAACTACTTTAACCTCGATATCGTTGGGCAATTCGCAAAGTGATGCCAACTCATGGCCAGTCAATGCACCAGAGGCCAACATACCATTTGCAGTTGCTTTACTGGCAATAGTCCCACCAGTCGTTATTAATGATATTTTTTCCATACGGTCCCAGCTCCTTATTTATATAATTCACTTTTCTTTAACAGCCAAGTGATAAGCAATCAATCCACCATGGAACCTGCCGTTCTCGATGAAGATTTCGTTCGCATTATTTCCGGCTGCCAGAACTCCTGCAATATAAAGACCTTTAACGTTCGTCTCCATCGTTTCTTCGTTATATGCGGGCCTTCCAGTTTCCTTATCAATAGTAATGCCCATTGAAGCTAAAAATGAGTGGTCAGGATGGTATCCAGTCATAGCAAATACAAAATCATTTTTAATGACTTTTTCCTCATCACCTACATGATAGATGACGCTGTCTTCCGTTATACTGTCAACATTCGCATTAAACTCCATCTTGATCGTTCCATTGCGGACCAATGATTCGAATTCGGGAAGGATCCAAGGTTTGATACTTGAAGAGTAATCCGATCCTCTATAAAGGACTGAAACCCTTGCTCCTGATTTGACCAATTCCAGAGCTGCATCCACACTTGAGTTTTTGCCACCGATGACGGCTACATCACAATTAAAGTAGGGGTGGCCCTCCTTGAAGTAATGAAACACTTTAGGAAGCTGTTCACCCGGTATGCACATATAGTTCGGATGATCATAGTATCCGGTCGATACGATGACATGCAGAGCTGTATAGTCACTCTTCGATGTCTTGACTAAAAACTTCCCATCTTCACGCTTTTCCACTTTTTCCACTTTTTCGAATTTATTAACCCGCAATTCTTTCCTTCTGACTACCTCCCTATAATAGGCTAGCGCCTGGTTGCGGACCGGTTTACGGTTTTCGATTATAAAAGCGATATCACCAATCTCCAGTTTTTCACTCGAACTGAAAAATGTTTGATGTGTCGGATAACGGTATATGGAATCTACCACATTGCCTTTTTCAATGATCAGGGACTGTATTCCCACTTCTTTAAGAGCGATTGCAGCAGCCAATCCACAAGGGCCCCCACCTATGATAATGACTTCTTCAACATTCATCTTTATTCCACTGCCTTTCCATGCACTATGTAATTCGTTCGTCTAAATAATAAAAACTCCTATCAATACATGATAGGAGTTTTTACAAATCATTTCAATGATAAAGCAATGAACATGATTTTAACTATAAATTAATACATGAATTGAATCTTTTAGATCCAACCACGGAAGCGAGAAGCTTCAGCCATTTTTCTTACGCCAATCATATAGGCAGCAAGGCGCATATCTACACGTCTTGATTGTGCAAGTTCATAAATGTTATTAAAGGATTTCACAAGGATTTTTTCCAGCTTTTCGTCCACTTCTTCTTCAGACCAGTAATATCCTTGGTTATTTTGTACCCATTCGAAGTAAGAAACCGTTACACCACCAGCAGAAGCAAGGACATCAGGAACAAGAAGGATTCCGCGATCCGTCAGGATTTGTGTCGCTTCTATTGTTGTTGGTCCGTTAGCTGCCTCGACAACAATCGAAGCTTTGATATCAGCAGCATTTTCTTCAGTGATTTGGTTTTCAATTGCGGCCGGAACTAGAATATCACATTCCAATTCAAGCAGTTCTTTATTTGAAATTGTGCTTTTAAACAATTTCGTTACGGTTCCGAAACTATCTCTCCGATCGAGAAGATAATCGATATCCAAGCCTTCAGGATCATGAAGAGCACCATATGCATCCGAAATCCCAATAACTTTAGCACCTGCATCATGCATGAATTTAGCTAAGAAACTACCGGCGTTACCAAAACCTTGAATGACGACCCGTGCCCCTTTAATATCGATGCCGCGTTTCTTGGCAGCTTCATTGATACAAATCGTTACACCCTTGGCAGTGGCTGATTCACGACCATGGGAACCACCAAGCACTAGCGGTTTACCCGTAATGAATCCTGGCGAGTTGAATTCATCCATACGGCTGTATTCGTCCATCATCCAAGCCATGATTTGAGAGTTTGTGAACACATCAGGTGCCGGGATATCTTTAGTCGGCCCAACGATTTGGCTAATTGCGCGAACATAGCCCCGGCTCAGCCTTTCAAGCTCACGGAATGACATATTACGAGGATCACATACGATACCGCCTTTACCCCCGCCGTATGGCAAATCAACGATGCCGCATTTCAAACTCATCCAAATGGATAATGCCTTCACTTCACGTTCCGTTACATTAGGGTGAAAACGGATACCACCTTTTGTAGGCCCAACAGCATCGTTATGCTGTGCACGGTAACCCGTGAAAATCTTAACCGAGCCATCATCCATGCGGACTGGTATCTTCACCGTTAATAAGCGCAATGGTTCCTTCAACAGCTCAAAAACTTCTTCCGGGTAACCCAGCTTATCCAAAGCTTTATGTATTACAGTTTGGGTAGACCTCAGTACGTCGTGTTTTTCTTCTTCATTTACATGGCTATTGCCTTTTGCCGATTCCATTAAAGTACCTCCTAGAAAATCTCATCCATATATAAAATCTATAATGTACAAATAGTCCTCTTCATGTGCTAGTATACACCTTCGTTACAGATATGCAAGAGTAAAAATGGGAATTTAAAAGTTAGAAATATTCTAAAAATGAAAACGTTATCATATCAACTGTTTTCATACACTTTAACCGTATATCTTCTTCGGCCGAGAGTTGAGACAAATAAGGCAAACCGCATTGTTTTTTCCTAATGTGGCCGCCTTGTCTCATTCGTTTTACATCAACTGAAGTGTGTGAGCAAAACATGTATCGCTTCATTTTCGATTATACATGTTCCGTATTCATTGATGCGGCAGAGTGTCAATGTAGATGCATGGCCATACTCAGCCGCTAAAGATATGACCGTGTCATAGGTGGTGTCTTTAACATTTTCGATAAGTAAATAGTATCTTCCCTCAAAATGATAAAGAGTACTTTTAAGCAAACCTTGAAAAGATAATCTATGAGATAATTGGACGATATCTTCAAAGTCATTGAAAACATACAGAATATGGGGGAAGTCATCAATTTTCACTTGTAAATCCAAGTACTCCTCTTCATCTGTCAATAATTCCTCTTCGTCCTTTGTCACAATGATTATCAATCCTTGAGCAGGCAAGGAGAAAATTTCAATTGCAATGGAGCCACTCATTTTAAAGCTGAGTTCTTCGCATGCTTCTTCGACCATATCCTGAAATAGCTTGTGGACCTTTAAGGAATTCCCTAAAATATCTTCTTTGGTAATGCCTCTATCAATTAAATCATCAAGGGTCAAAAAAATCTTGATTTTATTATTAGTTAATCGCTCCAGCTTCATAAAAAAATGCCCCCTGGTTACCATCTTCATACATCATATGAAGCCTTGGTCGCAGGGTGCATATCCATTATTTCACCAGCCATTCCTCCCATTTAGATTGCGTGTCCCCCATTAAAACTTCGCTGAAGGCCGTACGGTTTTCTTCGGAAATAAGGCTCAGCGCCGCGCCGCCAAGACCCACCTTCAACTCCGGGAAATCCTTTATTAACGCTTCAACCAGCATGAATGTTCCATCAAGATTCTCTTTCAGTGAACATGACATGAATAGGTATGAGGGCTTTATGATGTTTAAAACGGTGAAAAGGTCCTTATCAGCAATGGATTCACCTAAATAAATGGTTTCATACCCTTTCCGCTTCAAAAAAATGGTGAAGACCAACAGTCCAAATTCATGTTTTTCACCGGGAGCACAAACGGTAAGGGCTTTCGGAAGGAAACCATTAGTCGGAATCGCATGCATGACTGAACTGATCCTGGATTTTAGGATGTTCGACGCAAAGTGTTCATGAGCGGAAGTAATTTCTCCCCTTTCCCACTTATCCCCTATCTGAACCAATATTGAACCGAGTATTTCAACTATGGTTTGTTCGATTGTATACATACTGAATGCTTGGCTTATCAGCATATGGGCTTTATTTTCATTGAAATTTAATAGAGCTTCGATCAATTCATCCGATAACTTAACCGTTTGTTCATCCTTACGGTTCGTTTCAGGAACTCCAATCGCTTTAGTGCCAGTACTTTCGAGAAGTGAAACGGCTTGGCTTATTGTAAAACCTTGCTCTGTTTTATTGATGAGCCACTTAAGGATTTGCAGATGTTTTTCTGTATAAAGCCGGTGCCCTGATTCATTCCTGACAGGCTCGATAAATTTATAGCGCCTTTCCCATGCCCTTAGGGTTCCCGGCTGAATGTCCAGCAGTTTTGAAACTGCCTTTATATTATATTTACCTTCTTGCATGGTTTTACAAGGCCTCCAATAACTGTACGATCATTTGTTGAAATTATAGTGGATTTTTCAAAGTCTGTAAAATCCCGATATGCTCGTCTAAAAGCAGCCTAATAGGTTTTTTCCACCGCTTCGCCTATTTCAGTGTCCGTCCCCCTTTTCAGGGTGAACAGGTGCGTTTCCGGCTTAGCCTCAAGCCTTAAAGGCACTGCGCTTGTCCCATAGCCATTACTCGTCATATATAAGCAATCCCCCTCTTTTTTAATGCTGCCGATCTGATAGGGCCCGAATCCGAATATGCGAATCTGCCCGCCATGGGTGTGACCTGACAGGACAAAACGAATATGGTGTTCCGGAGTCAACTGATTTTTGACCAATGGATTATGGCTCACCAAAATCCGAAAACCTTCATTCCCGCAATCCGACAGTGCAAGGTCAAGCCTATCACGTTCTTCCGATATATCATCAATGCCCAAAAGAGCTATTTTACTGCCATTTTGAGACTCAAAGGAAACAGCTGTATTATCAAGGATTTTCACACCATGTTTCAGAAGAGTCGCATCCAGTTCATGGAAGTCTCCTTCATAATCATTATTTCCCCAAACAAAATAAAGGGGGCCAAGTTCTTTTAGTTTCAATATATTTTTTTCCACACGTTCTAAGGGAACCCCGCTTTCCCTAATGTCACCGCCGATTATCACCAAGTCTGCCTTGTCACGAACTTCCTCAATTAATTTATCCGCAACAATCCGTCGATGAAGATCGGAAATGAAAAAAATCCGAACATCGCCAAAGCCTTCTGGAAAGTCTTTGAAATATAAGTCTTGAAAAATCACCCTATCTTGCATAGCCGTACGCCACATGTAAATGACCGTGGCAAATGACAGCAGAATGATGACTAAAAATAATCCAGATAACCAATACATCTTAGTTAAACCTTCTTTCCATCCTTATCCCAAACGTACTTTCATATAACCATAAAACCAAATTACCCGCAATTAAATATGATTTAACGCGCCCATCATTTATTTTCATGATATAAGTTAATATCATAATTCTTCTTCATCATTTCAAAAACCTTGTGGCGATTTTTCCATTCTTCCTCTTTTTCCCATAATTGCTTACTTTTATTAATGATTTCACAGCGTAGCAGTTGAAACTCCTTCTCAGCTTTATCAAGCTTTTTTTTAATTAAAACCATATATCCGTATAGGCCAATTGCTGCCGCCAAAAAAAGGAAATGGCTAAAATGATCGACGAAAACACTAAACATACTGAAAAAGGAATAGGAATAAGGTACAACGATATATAAATAAAGATAAATCATAAAAAGGGCAGCAACAATCATGGTTGCCCATAAGCTTTGCAGGTGCTTCTTTTTAAGTGCCTCGAATTTTTTCTTTCGATCCACGACATTCTGCAGCATTTGTTTTGTTGCTTGATCCGTTTTCTCATCCAATAAAATGATTGTCGATTCCATCGCATTTCCCCCTCTACTCTTTCAAATCATGATATGAAAGAATAGAGGAAAAAATGATTAAGTACCTGTCACGTTTGGCTTCATACCGGGCCATGTCAAGCAATTTTAAAAACACCCTGCCTATAAAGACAGAGTGCCATCGTTATTTCTTGATCGGAATTTTCAATACTTGACCTTTGGAAATTTCATTGCCATTCAGCCCATTCCACTCCTTGATCAGAGCAATCCCTTCCTGGGATTTGTAGTAGTTCATGGAAATGCGAAATAATGTTTCTTGACCTTGAACAGTATGTAAGACAACTTTGTATCCCTCTTTATCCGTTTTCGCGGCTTGAACATTTTCGGCAGATTTTTTCTTATCTGCTGCTGCCTTTTTTGCTTTTTCGTCAGCTATTTGCTGTGCTTTGGCTTTTTCTTCAGCCTCTTGCTCCGCTTTGGCCTTTTCCTCAGCTTCTTGCTTTGCTCTTGCTTTTTCCTCAGCTTCTTGCTCCGCTTTGGCCTTTTCTTCAGCTTCTTGCTTCGCTTTGGCCTTTTCTTCAGCTTCTTGCTTCGCTTTGGCTTTAGTCTCTGCTTCTTCTTTTTCCTTCTCCTCGTCAGCCTTTGCCGACTCTTTTCCCTTTAAATCTTCTGCCGTTGCTGTAGTAGGAATCGATTCTTTATCTTCCTCTTTTAAGACGACTTGGTCATTTTTCGTAACAGGTACAGGCCTATCCTGCAGATATGTATAAAGGGTATAAAATCCAATTGGAAGCAAAATAAAAAATAACGCTAATAATTGTATCATTGGGAACTTAATCTTCGCTTTACTTTTTTTCTTTTTATTCTGGTGGACTTTGCTGCGCTTGGGCAATGATGATTTAGCCTTCTGACGTTCAATTCGCGAACGAAGTTCACCAGCCTGATCATTTTCTTTTTCATTCTTTTGTACCCGGCTCATTCAAGTCACCCCCTTTCTTGCTCAACCCTCTTTGCTTTTTGTTCCTGATTAAAATACCAAGGATAAAGTCAATCAAAAAGTGGGCCGTAATCGTCACGATGATATTATTAGTCATTTCAAATAGAAAACCGATAAAGAAGCTCAAAACCAAAACATTTAAAAATAAAAACCAATTAAAAAGGTAACGATAATGAACGGCTGCAAAAATGAGGCTCGTAAGAAGCAAACCAAAATGTGTTTGCAGCACTCCACGGAATAATAATTCTTCGCTTATCGCTACCACTAAAGCTACGACAAAAATCATCGGGTATGACAAATTACTGAAAATGCGTTCGTTAATACCACCATCATCCTGATAGGAAGAGGGTGTCACTTTCATAAGCAATAAGTCTAATAGCACGACAATGACTCCTGCGGGAATTCCAATCAGCAAAATGTTCAGGTCATCATAGATAAATAAGTCGAAAAAGGCAGAACGGTCTTTAAATAAAATAATACCTAAAAAGATGGCTAACGTTAAGAGAATAATTTGTGTAAGAAACAAATTATATAGCAACTGTTTATCTGTAAGTTGTTTAATCATTTCAGCTTGCTTATTTTTCATTGCCATTTTCCTTCTTTAATAAGATATAAGCCAATTCCTTTTTCCACGAGGAAAAGGAATTAACCGGATCCACCTTGACTTCCGGCCATACATCAACCATTTTTTCGGTATCCATCCCGCAAATATCACAGCAGATGGGATTCACTTCCCGATGCTCTTCTCCAAAGTAGTCCAGTATTCCTAAACGTCGACATTCCGGTGCATAGATCCAGTGCAGGAATTTATGCAGTTTTTCTTGATTCCTGGATTTCCTCTTTTGACAATACTCTTTCATCTCAGCCACTTGATTCTGGTTATTGCCCGTAATAAACTGGGTAAAAAAACGCAGCTGGACTTCGTTTAACGAAAAGGATTGAGATAGCTGTTCTTTTTCTGAGAGGGTCAAATTCCCCGGCATCTTTTGTGATGCATTAAGGAAAGAACATACACCATCGATTTGCGAATCCGAAGGCAACTGTTGCTCCATCAAATGCAGCGGAAGCCCTTCATCCCCTTCGCTATATAATAAGACAGCCACACTTTGCTTCCGATCCCGTCCCGCCCTGCCTATCTCTTGAAGATATGATTCCATCGTCGATGGGATATGAAAATGGATAACATATCTGACATCGGATTTATTCACACCCATTCCAAAAGCACTTGTTGCACATATAATCTTTAACTGGCCGGAAATGAATTGCTGCTGAATGAGCAACCTTTGTTCCTGTTCCATTCCACCGTGATAATAATTGACACTATCGATCCCGTTTTCCTGTAAAAACCCTGTGACATATTCTGCCACTTTTTTAGAGGAAAAATAAATAATCCCGCTTCCGGTAAATTTCCTGACAAGCTCCAGCACACGTGCTAGCTTCTCATCGTAGCTGAACATTCGCTCGACAATAATTGCAATATTTTCCCGATCAACAGAAGAGACCGTTTCATTGACCGGCTCAATATTGAGTTTACCAACGATGTCCCTCCGGACCTCATCGGTTGCAGTTGCTGTCAGGGCAAGAGTCAACGGATTGCTCAATTCACGCCTCACTTCTCCTAAATTCAAATAATCCGGACGGAAATCATACCCCCATTGTGAGATGCAGTGTGCTTCATCTATGACGAACAAGCCTATATCTATGGATTTCAAGGATTTTATCACACCATCCAAGCTTAGCATTTCAGGAGATAAAAAGATAAAACGATAACTATGCAACCGGTCGAAAGCTTTCCTTTTTTGATTTAATGTCAAAAAAGAGTTGAGGGTCAATACACTTTTTTCGCCACTCATCTTCAGTTGATCTGCCTGATCCTGCATTAATGATAATAACGGGGAGACAATTAGGACAGTCTTATTAAAAAGATAAGCCGGCAGCTGGTAACATAATGATTTACCTGATCCGGTCGGTAGCATCGCTAAGGTATGATTGCCGGACATCAATGATTCAACCACTTCCTTTTGTCCAGGACGGAATTCATCAAAACCGAATTTTTCTTTGAGGACTCGTTCTATATTCATCATCACTCACCTATTTTCGCAAGTACAAGTCTTATTTGGAAAAAGCTTATCTGTTTATTATCGACCATCTGCTTGATTGCTTTAAGCTTTTTCGTTCCAAGTTCCTTAATTGCTTCAGCAATTTTCCGCTCATCCTCGATAGTCACATAATCTGAAATCGGAAAACTCTTGTCCGATAAGACAATTTCTACGAGGTGATCTTCGATGGTGTTGACTTTCAATCTGCGGATTTCAGCTATTTCACCCAGACTTTTCCCTTCCTGGATGTATCGTAAAGTAGTCTTTGTAGATTGTGTCAAATGAGGATTTCCACTACTTTTCCAATCATTTGTTAATGTGGACAAGAGAGGGTAATCCTTTCCCGTTTCCATTTCAGCAAGCATTTGATGCAATGAGTCAAGGAAAGTAAAGCGAACATACTCTTCTTCTACGTCTTTCCTTTTTGCAATCTGTTCAAAGGTAAGTCCAATCCTGTTAATCCCGGTTATTTTCAAAATGAAAATGTCTCGTTTCATATCACTTTGACTTTCTAAAAGGGATATCAATTCATCATATAGGTGTTGGGCAATCAACGCTCGATCCTGACGATTGGCATGTAAAAATTCCTTTACGAAGAATTGGATTTTAGGATTTCTTTGTATCGGATAAAAACGTCTTTCATTGTGGACAATATGGGATATGGTTTGAATGAGTAAGTTTAACCTTCCCCAGAAAACCGGGGTGATATTGTGATACTTCCAACCATTTATATACGCCGGAAAAGGATTATTTTTAAAGTAATCGACTAATATTCCCTCTCCTTGCATACTAATTTCATATGCATCTGGTTTATCCGTTAAATTAATCAAGTCATGTTTAAGTAAATGTTCAATGTTTTGATTTAATTGCTGACGGGTAAATCGAGGTATTGTCCCAAAAATATCCGTTAGCCCGAATAAATGGGCATCCTGGATTGTTTGTGACGATTTCTTCCCCTGCAGCATATGGTATATAGCATAAATGGAGCGTTCGCCTTGAAATTTTTTTATCGCATATAGAATGATGGCCTGTAGATAATTATTCATGGGACTCACATCCTTGTTTCATTTAACCAATAAACCCATTGTAACAAATAACTGCAAAAATCGCCGTTATTATTAATGAATACAAGGGAAATTATGTGACTAAATGACGAATCATGGAAAGAACCAAGTTAATTATTTCGATGTTTTCCGTTGACATTGTGCTACATGATAGTTATTATCAATACAATTTCTATTGAAAAGTTTGGCATTGGGTCTTACAATAAGAAAGAGATAATAATCTGAAATAAAAAGATTATCAGTTGTCAATCAACTTAGGAGGGGTTATATTCATGGCTAAATTTACTATTGTGGATAAAGAAACATGCATAGCTTGTGGGGCTTGCGGAGCAGCGGCACCAGATATATATGATTACGATGACGAAGGGATTGCATTTGTTACCCTTGACGATAACGAGGGAATCGTTGAAATTCCTGATGTACTTATAGATGACATGATGGATGCATTTGAAGGATGCCCAACGGATTCTATTAAAGTTGCTGATGAGGCATTTGACGGAGATGCACTTAAATTCGAATAACGTACAAGCCATTTTCAATCGAAAATGGCTTTTCTTTTGCCATCTCCCCATACCAAAATTAAACAGGCATAAAAAAACAACCGAATACGAATCGGTTGTTTTTTATATCGTCAATGCTATTAAGCATTTTTATATAATGTTTGCTTATTGATCCATGTCTGTAATTTAATGAACAGCAACATGAATACAGATGTGATGAGTACGCCTTTTATCACATTGAAAGGCAAGATTGCCGTCGTAACGAGCTTTCTTGACTCGGGTGCCGACATTGCATCCCATCCCATAAAGAAAGTATAAGCCGGTAAAAAGACATAATAGTTTAAAACACTCATGAATACTGCCATGGAAACTGTCCCCGCAAGTAAAGCGAATGTCATCCCTTTTTTTGAATTGATTTTCTGAAATACATAATAAGTCGGCAAGACAAACAGTATTCCGGCTATAAAGTTAGCGATATGCCCCACAGGTACAGCAGTCAAGGTCCCTGTCATGACTAAATCCAATAGGTTCTTAATGAACTCGACTAGAATTCCAGCCATCGGTCCGAAAATTAATGCCGCCATCAGTGCTGGTATGTCGCTAAAATCAACATTGAGAAAAGGCGGGAATCCCGGAAACGGGAAATTTAAAAGCATCAATAAATAAGAAATGCTTCCCATCATGGCAAGTGTGACCGTTTTTTTCACTTTGTTCTTTTTCATAGGTCTCTCTCCTTCTTTTCCGATCTACCTGAAAAAGAGGTTAGGGTTCCAAAATATGTTGATGCTCAATAAAAAACCTTTAATTCCAATAGAATTAAAGGGATAAATTAAAGGTTACATCAAACAAACGTTCAGCAAATAACTGTTGAAACGCAATCAGGAACCTCCATCTTCTCCCATCCAGACTATACTGTCGGCTTTGGAATCGCACCAAATCCTGCCTTGTAAGGCTCGCGGGCTTAGAAGAGGAATTTCCTTCATCACCGCCGGTGGGGAATTTCGCCCCGCCCCGAAGATAGATCTATAAAATTTTTTATACTCCCCATTATATCTGAATTACCTGTTTTTTGATAGCACTTTTTTTCTCAGTTGATTCATTCAGGATGAATATCGATCGTCACAGTGAATGGCTTAAAACAAATAGTGGAGGCACAAAATTAAAATTCATAATATTGAAAATTATTTTTTATATTATTCAATCCTTGATGAAGCCATTTATATCGCGACATTAAACAGATGATCAGAAGATAACCATCCTATTAAGCGCTTACATCCATTTAAGCCAAATTGACATATTCAGCATTTCAATTGTAAAATTAACTGAAATTTAAGATAATTTTTTCCTAGGAAGGTGTTTAGACGTGTATCGGATTTTAGTAGCAGACGCCATTAAACCAGAAGGACTCGGACCGCTATCTGAGGCATCCAATATTCATCTCATTCAAAAGACCGTAGAGGAAGCTGCAAACGAACTTGATCAGATTGATGCAATTCTTGTAAGAAGTGCTACGAAGGTTTCGGAGGATTTAATGAACCGTATGCCGCAGCTAAAAATTATAGCACGCGCTGGTGTCGGTGTTGATAACATAGATATCCCCTCGGCGACAAAACGCGGGATTGTCGTGGTTAATGCACCTGACGGCAACACCATTTCAACAGCTGAACATACATTCGCCATGATGGCTTCATTAATGCGCCACATTCCGCAAGCTCATGCTTCACTGAAGAATGGGGAGTGGAAACGTTCTTCATATACGGGTACTGAACTGCGTGGTAAAACATTAGGAATAGTTGGCTTTGGACGTATCGGAGGGGAAATTGCCAAACGCGCTAAGGTATTCGGCATGGATGTCATTGTCTATGATCCGTTCCTTACTGTCGATCGTGCAAAGAAAATGTCCGTAACGGCCCTGCCGTTAGATGAATTGCTTCCTAAAGCAGACATCATTACTGTTCATACACCACTTACGAATGAAACAAGAGGATTAATCAATAAAGAAAAACTGCTTACCTGTAAAAAAGGGGTTTATGTACTGAACTGCGCCCGGGGCGGTATTCTGGACGAAGATGATTTATATGAAATGTTAGTTCAAGGACATGTTGCAGGGGCTGCACTGGACGTTTTCGTCGAAGAACCTCCACTTGGCCATAAACTGCTTGAATTGGATAGCGTCATTGCTACACCGCATCTGGGTGCTTCCACTAAAGAAGCCCAATTAAATGTTGCCGTACAGGTTGCCCAAGAAGTATTGACCTTTTTCGAAGGAAATCCAGTCTCAAGTTCGATCAACCTTCCAGCCATATCTAAAGAAGTGTTTGAAAAGGTACAGCCATTCTATCAACTTGTTCAGCAAATGGGATCCATTGCTTCTCAGTGCATGAATGAAGGAATTCAGGAGATCTCCGTTACGTATGCAGGTGAATCATTGGATTTCGATACAGCGATTCTTACAAAAAGTCTAATCTCTGGATTTTTCAGATCAAGAGTCGATGCATCAGTCAATGAAGTGAATGCCTTGTTGATCGCTAAAGAGCGTGGCATAACCGTTGGTGAAAAAATCTCTACAGACTCTTTAGGTTACTCGAATTTGATCAGCCTTAAAGTAAAAGGTGACCACCGTGAATTAACAATCAGTGGGACCTATATCGAAAATTACGGTTCTCGAATTGTAAGTTTGAATGGTTTCAAAATCGACTTTCATCCAGAACCGAATTTACTTTATATCCAGCATACCGATAAACCTGGTGTAATCGGTAACGTAGGTAAGGTCCTGGGTGATCACGGAGTGAATATCGCCACCATGCAGGTTGGCCGAAAAGAAGCTGGCGGGGAAGCCATCATGGTTTTGAGCTTTGATTTACCATTGGAAGATAACATGAAACAATTTTTAATGGAAACAGAAGAAATTACGTTTATGGCCCGTATTTCATTATAAGAAAAAAAGTGCCCGTCAGCGCGGGCACTTTTTTCTTAATGCAAGGGGCTTTTGCCAAATAGTCAGGGTGTTGATAACGTACCATCATTTAGTCTTGGCTTCCTGCATCAATTCACCTGGTTCGGTGCTTCGGGCACCAATATGTCTTCAGTTAAATTCAGCTGGCCCACCTCTTCAATAGGAGCATTTTCAAATTTCACTTTTTCAAAGCCAAAATCCTTAGCTATGAAGAGTATGGCTTCTAAAGCTTGAAGGGATTCCTCACTATTTTCAATAGCAGCTTGATCTGATAATTGAATGATCACAAGATTTCCTTTAGAGCTTATCCTTTCCCATTTCAGGTCAGGCGGGATTGCAGGTGAAATTCCCTCGATGTCTGCCTCCCCTTTTCCAGCTTGCAGCGCCTCCTCAAAGTCCTGATATCCCATATTGCTTGGAACAAGAAACCTTGGGGAGGACTCATCCTTTTGGTAAAGCAGGTATGTGCGATTTTTTTGATGAGGTATATCCACCTCCTTTAAATATCCCGCATGCGCAAACATCGCACCTTGCTTACCATCTGTAGAAAATGTCATTTTCTCTATATTATTATAGGAAAGCGTTACCTCCATCGAATGGAGAAAAAGTGTATCTTCATCCAATAGTTGGCTTTTTTCTTGAAAATCAATATGAGCAGTTGCCGTATCGTTTCCTTGGCTTATCTTTATATCAAGTGGAAAATAGTCAGATAGCCCATATCGCTCTTCATTAATATCGGACATTTGATTAACTAACTGTTTCAATGTATCATTTTGATTATAATGTTTGAGTTTCATTGAAACGGGAACGATGAAATTCATTTGATCATCTGGGATACCCATCGTAATTATCGATGCATTGTTTAGGTCATCTTGATAGATCGCTTGTGCAAAGTTTTTTTCCTTTTTCCCTTTTCCGGGTTCCATTTCTGAAACCTCGTCTTTGGATTCGATTTTTGCTTGCTTACTCGAAAACTCTTGATAATCCTGTTTATCTTCTGGAGGATTTTCTTTGTTGCTTGCATCCTGCCGTTCATGATCTGCCGTTTCCTTATTTTCAGATAGAGATAATTTCCCACTACTGCCGCTGCCTTCTTGACTTGTCGTTCCTTTTTTTTCAATAATTAACGATGATGCCAAAACAACCATTAAGCATAAGGAGGCAACACCCGCAATTAGAGGTATCCAGTGTTTCTTTCTCTTTTTATCATGTATTCTCGCAAACACCTCTGACTTGGTTCGGTCATCTTTAAATTTCGGAAGCTCTCGGAGCAAGTCTTCAATTTCGCTTTCTTTCCAACGGGATCTTCTCAATGCGGTGGCCCTCCTTTCCTGATAAATCCTCCATCAACTTTTTAATAGCCTTCAAAGCACGGTGCTGGGTTGTTTTTACCTTACTTTCGCTCCAATTCAATACTTCAGCAGTTTCCGTAATGGACAATCCCTGAATATATCGTAAAATGATGACGGATCTTTGATTCGTGGTACACCGGTTTAAGCATTGATAAATATCTTGGATTTCATCGTTCATGATAGCCACTTCTTCGGGAATGGGTTCTTTGTCTTTTATCAATTGCCTATCCCAATCAAAGTTAGGAAAGATTTTGTCTTTCCACCCTTTTTGTTTCCGAAAGTAATCAATCGTCACATTTCTAGCAATCGAATACATCCACGTTTTTTCACTGCTCTTTCCTTCGAAGCGTTCATACGCCTTCATCACCCGGATATAGACCTCCTGAACAAGGTCCTCAGCCGTTTCTCGATTCTTTGTCATATAAAAAATGAATTGATAAATTTCCTGATGATATTTCTCATAAAGATCGTGGAAAACGGAATCCATCATTTCCCCACATCCGTTCATAAATATAGTCGTCAAACCTAAACAAAAGTTACATACTTCGGCTTTTATCTTATTATAAAATTCCGTTAATTTCCACAGATTCGGGACTTATCTGTTTCCTTAAAAAAACAAAGACAAGTTGGAAAGAAATCCAATTGCCTTTGTCTTCTCAGTTCCTTATGAAACAAGATTTTTTGGCAAGCCACCCGTCATTCATTCAGCATTCTCCATAATTCGAGGCAGGATAAAACTGAACGTTGTACCTTTATTAGGTAAACTGTTTACCGATATGAAGCCATCATGGGCATTGATTATATTTTTTACGATTGCCAAACCCAATCCGGTGCCCGAACGCCCGCGGGTCCTTGCTTTATCCGCTTTATAAAACCTCTCGAAAACAAAAGGCAGATCTTCTTCGGGAATTCCAGATCCAGAGTCCCTCACATCAATGATCAGACCCCTTCGATCACTTGTCCTCTGAATGACATCAATGTTACCTCCTGGAGGAGTATGACGAATCGCATTATCAATTAAATTGGTCAAAACCTGTTCAATACGGTCCGGATCGAAATGCCATTGAATTTGATCATCTTCAAGACTGGCTGATATTGTGATCCCTTTTTCTTTAGCCAGCCCGGAAAACTTACTTGTAATCCTCTTTAAATAAGGAGAAATAGGTACACATTCATAGCTAAGGTTCATTTTACCCGATTCCAATTTAGCAAGATCGAGCAGATCATTGACTAAACGTCCCATTCTCAAAGACTCATCATAGATGATGCGGGCCATTTCCACCTTTTCCTCTTCACTGCTCGCAATGTCATCTACAATCGCTTCACTATACCCCTGCAACATTGAAATCGGCGTTCTTAACTCATGGGAGACATTCGCTATGAAATCAGTCCTAAGTTTGTCCATACGTCTTTCATCACTCATATCCCGTATGATGGCCACCGCTCCCCGAATATTGTCGGCATTTGTATATAGCGGACTGACGATCAATCCCCAATCACGGCCCTGCAAGGTGATTTCACCGACCTTCTCCTTATCGAAGGATTCTGATTCATCAAAAAGATTCATTAAAACCAAAGGGACATTCACATTATCTTCCCGATTATAACCCTTTTCAAAGTACCAGGATTGCAGAAACCTTTCCGCGGGCGGATTCGTTTCAAGAATTGTGCCATCTTTATTGAAGGTAATGACCCCATCTGCCATACTGCTAAGAATGCTTGAAAGATGTTCCTTTTCCTGACTAAGTGCATTCATATTGAATTTCAGCTGCTTCCTCATCTGATTAAACGCTATGGCCAGCTCACCGATTTCATCTTGAGTCAGAATTGGAACCTTTGTATCAAATTTCCCTCGGGCAATCGCTAGGGCGGCTTCCCTCATCTTCACCAATGGGGCATTGATTCTTGTGGATAAAAAGAAAGCAAAAATCGTTGTCAAAATAATGGCGATGCCCGCTGCCAATAAAATGAACTGTGTAGTGGATTTTGTGGTTTCTTCCATGGACTCCAACGATTGAAATAGGAACACTTCATCCTGTTCCCCATTCAATTCAAGTGGAATGCCTACTACGATTGCTGACAATCCCTCGTTACCCGCATCATCGGAAAGCGCCATCTCCTTTTTCACAGTCTTTCTTTCCGTAAAAACCTTCAGTAATTCAGAATCTTTTTTTATGAGTTCCGGTGTGATTTCGAACTCATTATCTCCTCCGGTGGATGAGAATATCATTTTGTCATCATTTAGAATGATCATTTTCGCTTCGTTGCCTATTAGTTCCGAAGCTATTTGTAAAACCTCATTGCTGGATCCCTGATGTTCATTGGTAACCTTAATGATTTGTTCAGCGGTTTTGGTTAAATCATTTTCAATATTTTCAATTTGGAAATTCTCAAAGAATTCGACCAGCAGAACGGTTAAAACGATTAATACAAACGAAACGAGCAATAGGATCGTTGCCCATAGCTTCCCTACAACACTGCCCCATAGCATCAGTCATTAACGACTTCGAACTTGTAACCTACACCCCAAACGGTGACAATCATCTTGGCTGCGTTTTCGGATATGCGGTTTAATTTTTCACGTAAGCGTTTAACATGCGTGTCTACAGTTCGAAGATCTCCAAAGAATTCATAGTGCCACACTTCTTTTAACAATTGCTCCCGATCGAAAACCTTATCTGGGGATTTCGCCAAGAAATATAATAATTCATATTCTTTTGGTGTTAATGAAACCTCTTTGTTATCCGCAAGTACACGGTGGGCATCATTATCAATGGTTAGATGCGGGAAGACGATCACATCTTTTGCCGTCGTTTCCGTCTGCATGTAACTTGTGCTTGATGAGCGACGTAATAAAGCCTTAACCCTTAACACGACTTCACGGGGACTGAAAGGCTTTACGATATAATCATCGGTCCCCACTTCGAACCCTTGAACGCGGTTCACTTCTTCACCTTTAGCAGTCAGCATGATAATCGGTGTCGTTTTCTTTTCCCTTAACTCACGGCAAACTTCGATTCCATCTTTACCAGGCATCATAATATCCAATAAAATTAAATCATAATCATTTTCAAGGGCTTTTGTTAAAGCAACATCTCCATTTTCAGCTTCATCGATCATGTATTCTTCTCTTTCCAAATACATCTTTAGCAGCCGGCGGATTCTTTCCTCATCATCCACCACGAGAATTTTAATAGCATTATACATTATGTATCAGCCTCCTATTCATATATTCTACAAAATGAAAACTTCCATGACTAATACTTTTTCCTCACAAAGTACGATAAAAAGCGTATTTCGCATGGGTTCCATGA
Source organism: Peribacillus frigoritolerans (assembly GCF_040250305.1). Lineage (NCBI taxonomy): Bacteria > Bacillati > Bacillota > Bacilli > Caryophanales > Bacillaceae > Peribacillus > Peribacillus frigoritolerans. The sequence goes on from NZ_CP158190.1 coordinate 3,567,838, forward strand.
ACCTTTCACCATTTTGTCACAAAAAAAGACTTCGACCGCTACTAAGAGTTCATAAATGCTATTTCAACGAAATATTGTTTTATTAAAGGGAGTGACGAAAAAAGGGATCATTTTCCAGAAAAATCGATAAACCAACTCATCGACGTTTCTATCAAAAGACCCCCTTCTCTAAATATTACAATACAGAATCAAGCATATGAATGCAAACCAGCAATAACTAGATTTACGAATATCAGGTTAAACATTATGATGGCAAAACCGATTACGGCAAGCCAAGCTGATTTTTCCCCTTGCCACCCCTTTGACATGCGCAGATGCAAGAAAGCCGCATAAAACAACCAAGTAACCAGTGCCCAGACCTCTTTCGGATCCCAGCCCCAGAATCGTGTCCAGGCCACTTGAGCCCAGATCATTGCAAAAATGAGGGCACCGAGTGTAAAGATCGGAAAACCGATAAGAACCGAACGATAACTAATCTCGTCCAATAAATTCAAATTCACATTTTTAACGATCGGTTTAATCAATGCTGCCACTCTTTTGCGAGCAATCAACCTTATTAAACCATACAGGACGAGTCCCGCACCGATTGACCAAATTACAGTATTCAGTTTCTTGGCATTGATCAGTGCAGGCATGTCCACCAGTGGTTCAAACCGATCCGTTTCGATAAGTTTCCCTTCATTTGGACCTACCAATGCCGGCAGGTTGAATTCCTGTTTGACCTCGGCACCATGTTTATCGACCCAATCAAAATTCGCCTTATAATCCATGGCAGCAAAAGAAGAAGTGATGATGACGAAACCGAGGGTGCAGACTAATGTAAACATGATGGCTTCAAGCCAGAACGTTCTTTTGCTTGATTGTGTCTGATCGACGAATTTGATTAAATAAATGATGGCAGTAATGAAACTTATGGCAAGGATTGACTGTCCTGCCGCTGCAGTCGTTACATGAATATGAAGCCAATCACTCTGCAGGGCAGGGATGAGTGGCGAAATCTCTGTAGGGAACATACTTGCATATGCGATTATCAATAACGCAATCGGCAAAGCGAATAGCCCAAGGGCAGGTGTTTTATAAAGAAAATAAATTAGTATGAAAGCACCGACCAGCATCATTCCGAAAAAGGTCGTAAATTCAAACAGGTTACTTACCGGGGCATGGCCGGCAGCAATCCATCTTGTGATGAAATACCCGATTTGCGCTGCAAATCCGATAATGGTGATGAAAATGCCCAGCTTAGCCCATTTGTTTTGTTTCTTTTCCTCCGCTCCGCGTTTATCCTTGATCGATCCCCCAAATAAAAAGGTAGCGATCAGATATAAAATGAAAGCCGCATATAAAAGGTTACTGCTTAGTTCAGCCATTTAAAACTTCCCCCTTACTAGAAGATTTCTCCTCTTCAAGTTGATCCATTGGTTCGGAAAGTGATGTTGATTCTATCGCTTGTTTTATATCTCTTTTAATGCCGTGCCAGTTTTTGTTTGTATGGCCGGCCAAAAGTATCTCATCATCTTTCCTCTTAATCCATATACGCCGGTGATTCCAATAAGATCCTTGGATAACGCCGATCATGAAGATGATTCCACCCGTGAATAGGATCCAAAGCGTTAAATCCTTCCTGACGGTCAAAGCCGTGACATCTTGGGTTTCCACACCATTAAAAGCCATTTTATAAGTGTTTTCCCCTAAAGGCTCCACAGTCTCCTTAATCGCCACGAAACTGACTTCACCCTCTGGCTTATCCGGAGTATGCATTTTAAAGATAAATGCTGGATTATTCGGAATCTTCGATATCGTTCTAGGCTCGCCTTTTTCATCGAACTCGAAATCGGGGAAGTAACTGATCAAGTCAACGGAATATCCTTCTTTCAACTCGTATTTCTTTTGAGGGTTGTTCAAATCAACCTTTAAGCTGCCATATTTCTCTTCAGTTTTTTTATTTATCAAATTAAAAGCCATCGTGCTGAGCTCGTCCAGTTTATAGTCTACTTGGTAGAGAGCATAATGATCATGTTTCAAAGGTTCGTTGACTTTGATTTTATAATCTTTAAGCTTTTCAAGGTCCACTTTTTCCCCTGGTAAGGTTTCTCCCTTGCGCTCATAGAGCGTAACATCGGATTGATAGGTTTTTGCGATCGTACCGGTTTTATCAATTGCAGCACTGTACTGCTCATCTTCTTCATTCTCTTTGTCATACACCTCTAAGGTAAATTCATTATTCTGGAGGTAGTATTCACCATTTGTACCCGGGATTTCTTTTCTCTCGCCTTCACGCAGCCAAAGTACTTTGTCGATATACATCCCAGGGACGGAACGCAATAATGCTCCAATTAAAAAAATGATAAGTCCAATATGATTTACATAGGGTCCCCAACGTGAAAAACGACCCTTTTCGGCAAGTATATGACCGTTTTCCTCACGTATATGATAACGCTGCCTTTTTAGTCTATCCTTTACTTCTTCAAGGTTTATATCTTGGTCTTCCAGCTTTGTCACCCCGTAAATCCGCTGACGTTTCATGAACCCGTCATGGCGTGTGACCCCTTGTTTTTTTAACGATCGATATAACGGAAAGAACCGGTCGATACTGGCAATCAATAGTGATATGCCCAGCATGCCTATGATAATCAAATACCACCATGAACTATACAAGTTATGAAACCCGAGTTCATAATACACCATTCCGAACCAACCGTATTCCAGTTCATAATGCTCTGCAGGCGTAGCTGTTGAAGGGATGTACATTTCCTGGGGTAAAATCGTCCCGATAGCTGAAGCGATCAAGGCAATGACAATGAGCGTCACCCCGACCTTAACGGAAGAAAAGAAGTTCCATATTTTATCGATGATCGTTTTTTTATATGTTTGTGAACGCCTGGCACTTCCTTCATATCTCATATCAATAAGCTTGTTTTCTTTTTCGTTATCAAGCACCATACCGCATTTCCCACAAATGTTTGTGCCAAACGCATTTACATGACCACAATCGCACTTTACTTCTTTCATGTCAAAAACTCCCCAATATTATGGTTTAATTCTCTCCATATGCTTTTGGATGCTCTCTTCTGTCAAAGCTCCGGTGATGATATCTATCACTTTCCCCTCTTTATCAACCAAAAAGGTGACAGGCAATATATCCACGCGATAAGCATTTTCCACTTCCCTACCTTTATCGATCATGACAGGAAAGGTAAGATCATGCTTTGTAATGAAATTATTGACAGCATAGTCAGATTCCCCGACATTAACCGCCAATATCTCAACGCCCTGGTCTTTAAAGTTTTTATATTGATTTTCCATATAAGGCATTTCATATTCACACGGCTTGCAATATGTACCCCAAAAGTTCAGGAAGACGCCTTTTCCCTTGTAATCGGAAAGTTTATGCTCTTTGCCTTCCATATCAGTCAAGACGAAATTGGGTGCATCGGATCCTTTTCTCAGACTCTCATTCTTATCTTTAGTGAAGTTCGTATAAAGGGCAAACACTAAAGCTGCACCTAAAAGCAGGAGAATGATGGTTCTGCTAATTAGGCGTCGCTTCTTTTTATCCATAGAGATCCTCCTAAGGCCACACTAAATTTAACCATACCATTATACCATTTAACGACATGTCCTTTTTATTTACATTTCTGAAGGTTTTGTGACATTCTTTCCCGATTCATGAAGGAAAAGGTATTTACAGGTTGTTTTCCACCACCCATTCTTCAAGGAGGGGAATGGGGTAGTGGTTTCAACCTATCAATACAGGAAAAGTTCTTATCTACATTCTCCGCTGTTTAGGCTCGGTCGTTGCTAATGTCCGCATTAATTTAACTTCATGTGGAGTCAGCTCCCGGGAATCCCCTGCTGTTAAACCGTCCAAGGTCAAGAAACCATATTGTTCCCTCTTCAATTTAATGACGGGATGGCCAATTGCTTCGAACATCCGGCGGACTTGCCTGTTCCTGCCTTCATGTATTGTGATTTCAACGATGGCTGTTTCCTTTTTCTTGTCGGTAGACAATACCCTTGTCTTGGCTGGAGCAGTCTTGCCATCCTCTAACTTGATACCTTTATCCAGCTTTTTCAAGCTTTCACGCAAAGGCATTCCTTTCACTTTTGCCACATACACTTTATCCACTTCATGCTTCGGATGCATTAACGTGTTTGCAAATTCTCCGTCATTCGTTAAAATCAATAAGCCCGAAGTATCGTAATCCAAGCGGCCAACTGGATAAATCCGTTCATTGATGTAAGGGAAAAAGTCCGTTACGACTTTTCTGTTCTTATCATCAGAAACTGCCGAAATGACGCCGCGCGGTTTATAGAATAGGAAATAAACCGGGGCTTCTTTTTCAAGCGGGACTTCATTAACCTCAACCTTATCATTAGGCCCCACCTTCACACCTAATTCCTTCACTACTTTGCCGTTCACTTTTACCTTACCTTCTAAAATCAACTCTTCTGCTTTACGGCGGGAAGCCAGTCCAGCATGTGCTATCACCTTTTGTAATCGTTCCATCTATCTTCACCCCATAATATAATCATTCGTTTGTTATTGTCTATACATACACAATCATACAATTATTACATATTGAGAGGCAAAAACAAAAGGTTTTTCGCGATTAAGAGCTTTTCTTTTATTATTACACCAATAATGGGACGGTTAAATGGGCTGGTTTCCATAATGAGTGTAACATAGCTTATTTTTCCATACAAAAAAATGTTTCTTTTGATGAAGGTTTGAATGCACCTTATTAATGGAGGGCTAATTTTAAGAAAAAGACAAAAAAAAAGAAATGGAATCGCCCATTTCCCTTCCTTTAATTCATACCGAAAACCAATGTGACGACAATAACGGCAGCTATGATTCCGATCAAGTCTGCCAAAAGGCCGACCTTAAGGGCATCACCCATTTTTTTGATTCCGACGGCTCCAAAATAAACGGTCAATACATAGAAGGTGGTATCTGTACTTCCCTGAATCGTGGCAGCCAAACGTCCAACAAAGGAATCCGGTCCATAAACCGATATCAGGTCGCTGGTGATTCCTAAAGCGGCTGTTCCGGATATTGGTCTAATAATCGCAAGGGGTAAAACCTCAGACGGAAAATGAAGAAAGGAAAGCAAGGGGTGCAGTGATTGTACAATGAAATCCAACGCCCCTGATGCCCTAAATACTGAAATCGCCACAAGCATCCCTACCAGGAAAGGGATGAGGGAAAAGGACATGCTGATTCCTTCTTTCCCCCCCTCAACGAAGGTCTCATAGGTGGGAACTCTTTTCAATGTGCCGTAGAGTAATATACAGAGAATCAAAATCGGTATCATCCAAATTGAAATGGTGGTCATCCAGTGCAACATCTTATTCCCTCCCGTTCCTCTTTCTCCTGTAATAAAAATATCGATCTATCGCGATTCCTCCAACGGCAGAAATGGCCGTTGCTATTATGGTCGGAAAAACGATGTCCGTCGGGGAGTGGGCATCGTAATTCATGCGGATCGCAATGACAGTAGTTGGAATCAACGTTACGCTTGAGGTATTGATTGCTAAAAAAGTGACCATCGAGCGGCTGACCGTTGCTTTTCCTCCATTTAGTTTCTTTAGCTGTTCCATGGCTTTTATACCAAGAGGCGTAGCTGCATTCCCCAATCCGAATGTGTTTGCCATCATATTGGAAAGTATATACCCCATAGCGGGATGATTAGGAGGAACTTCAGGGAACAGCCATCTCATGAATGGCTTGAACAAGTTGGATAGTTTATCTAACAGCCCCGATTCCTCCGCTATTTTCATCAGACCGAGCCAAAAAACAAGTATGCTCATCAATCCCAGACAAAGGGTGACAGCCTCCTTCGCGCTGACAAAAAGAGCTTCATTCACCTGTTCCATCGTCCCATTAACCATGCCAAAGACAATACCGATCACAAACATCCCGAACCAAATGTAATTAACCATTTCGTCCGATTCCCAATACCGCTTCAAATACCTCAGCCCAAGAAGATTGGAATGATTGTTGCTTGAAGCTTTCTTTTGCTTCCCCATAAAAAATCGAACGAGTGCCTATTTTCTTTCCATCGAGATAGATGGATGCTCTGCCGACCACTTCCGGGATTTTCCTTTTATCTTTCCAAGCCTTCTGGGGCTTCAGCAATTTCATTTTCACATTGACCAATTCTCTCTCTTCTTTTGTCAGTGGGTACGAAAAATCATTTTTAATGTAGACATGCCCTTTATATATTTCATTTTCCATATTTTTTACCATGCCTTCGGGTAAAATTTCTGTCGGCTTATAATCCTTAAAGGCGGATTCGTACATTTGAATATGATCATTCCAATCATCCGGACCATTCAATGTCACAGCAATCAGGTCATGTTCGTTTTTTGTTGCCGTCGTGACCAAAGTACGTTTTGCTAGTTTGGTATACCCTGTTTTCCCTCCTGTGCAATACTCATATAGTTGTGTAAGCAAACGGTTTTTGTTCTTCCATACATAATCCCATTGTTCAGTGGAATTAGGTGCTCTGTGTTCCTTTGTGCCGGCAATCTTTGCATACGTTTTATTTTGCATGGCATAACGAGTGAGTATGGCCATATCATATGCGGTTGAATAATGGTTCTTCGTATTATCCAAACCATGTGGGTTTGAAAAATGGGTATTTTTCATACCGATTTCTTCAGCTTTTTGATTCATCATCCAGACGAATCCATCCAGGCTTCCGCCAACCTTTTCGCTGATTGCGACTGCTGCATCATTACCTGAACGAAGCATCAAACCATAAACCAAATCTTCGAGCTTAATTTTTTCTCCTACTTTTAAATAAAGTGAAGAGCCCTCCGTCCCGAAGGCATTGCTGCTTACCTTCACCGTTTCATCCATTTGTCCCGATTCAATAGCCAAGATAGCCGTCATTATTTTCGTAATGCTTGCAATACGGTTCTTTTCATGGGCATTCACTTCATAAATGACCCTTCCGCTATCCTCATCCATTAAAATCGCACTATGGGCACTTACGGATACATTTGCTTTGGCGCTTTGTACAGGAGCCATAAAAGACAACAGGAGAATGACGATACACAAACTTGATAACCCTTTATATGGAAAACGCATGAGTGCCCCCTCGTCTCTTTACTTGTTTTTGTACAAGTTTATGCAAAGGGACAAGGGTTATGAATAAAAGAATGTAACCCTTCATGTTATCTACCGATTTTCTCAGTGATTTCCCATAAAAAAAATCGATAGGGGGCCCCTATCGATTTAGTGTTCTATCATACTAATAATGCAGCGATTTCATCAATTTTCTTAGCTCCGAATACCACTTCTTCATCATTGATAATCATGGCCGGCACGCTCATGACTTTATATTTCTTCTTGATTTCCTGGAAATTGCTTATATCGACCATTTCAGCTTCAACGTTAGGGTTTTCAATCGCTATGCGCTGAGCGCCCACTACAACGTCAGGACAGTAGTGACATGCCAATGAAACCATAACCTTAATGTTCGCTTTTTTACTGATACCCTTGATTGAATTCAATACGGTTGAATCCAATGCTTGACCAGGTCCGGCCAGGTTATAGATAGCCAAAATGAAGGAATTCAACTCATGGCCGCCAGGTACACCGTGGTATTTGACGCCACTGTATTCACCATTCGAATTTAAGAGGGAAACGACAGGAAACTTATCTGCATTGATTTTTTCTTCAATTTCCACATTTTCACCTTTGTTGTATAACTCAAGATGAAGCTTATCTCCTAATTCCGCAACATCCAACAAGAAGTCTCGCAATTCAACTGATTTTGGCAAACTTTCATCGACGATGGACACTAATGTAACGTCACTCTCCATCTTGCCGAAGATTCCCTTTAATTGGCCACGTAACGCATCACTCAATAAAGCGCTTTTGCCTGCCGGGACTGCTGCCTGTTCTTTTTTCGCCGGTTTCTCAACTTCAGGTTCATCTTTGATTCCCAGGCGATCTTTTTCTTCTGCAATATATTTACCGGCATCCGTTGCTGCAATCGCTCCGTCGGATACAGCTGTGATAATCTGGCGCAAGGATTTTGGCCTTAGGTCGCCCGCGGCATAAACACCCTTCACATTAGTCTTCATATCATCATCGGTTAAAATGTAACCAGCATCATCCATTTCGATATGGCCATTGAAAATCTCTGTTTTCGGCTCGTAACCTATGAAAACGAATACGCCAAACGTACTGTCTTCTTCCTTCGCCTTATATTCAAATTCTTCTTTAGTCGCATTATTGATGAAACGGGCACTTTGAATCATCCCGTCTCCATATACCCCAAGGATTTCCGTATTGAATTTCACTTCAATCTTATCATTTGCCATTACTTTATCAACAATGGAAGGGGCACACGAGAAGCTTGATTCCCGGGCGATGATTGTAACTTTTGTTGCAAAGCGTGTCAGGAAAATAGCTTCTTCAGCAGCTGCATATCCTGCCCCGATAACGAAAACTTCCAATCCTTCAAAGAATTCACCATCACATGTTGAACAATAAGCTACACCGCGGCCGGTAAATTCCTCTTCACCTGGAAATCCTAGTGTCCTTGGAGAAGCACCCGTTGCAATGATGACGGCGCGTGCATGGTAGTCCCCGCCAAGTGTTTTTACGACTTTCACCTCACCGGAGAAATCCACGCCCGTTACATCGGCTTTTGCGAACTCAACGCCAAAATCTTCGTTTTGAAGCTTCATTTCTTCAACTAACCTAGGGCCCGATATATGACGGATACCAGGATAATTGGCTATTTCCGACGTAGTTGCAGCTTGTCCGCCGCCAGTTCCTTTTTCTAGGATTATTGTTTTTAACTTAGCTCTTCCTGCATAAACACCGGCTGAGAGGCCTGCAGGACCGCCACCAATAATTAATAAATCATATATTTTTTTCATCTTTTGTGCTCCTTGCTGAATGATTATAACGTGCTAAACTGATTATTTTGAAAAACAAAAGGCACTTATTTTAGGTAAGTGCCTTTTGTCATTAGATCATGTCGGACGATTTGTCCAGTAATCGTAATCAATGCTGGGTATGTCCATTACCTGTAGAAATGGACCCTCCCATATTAAAAATTAAAGTTTACCTACAAGGTCTAGGCTTGGTTCAAGAGTATCTTCACCTGGAGTCCATTTTGCAGGGCAAACTTTATCTCCATGTTCCGCTACGAATTGTGCAGCTTGTACTTTTCTTACAAGTTCTTCTGCATTACGGCCAATTCCTAAATCATTGACTTCGTATGCTTTAATTTGTCCTTCTGGATTTACGATGAAAGTTCCACGAAGAGCCAAACCATCTTCTTCAATCAATACACCGAATTGACGGGATAAAACGTTTGCTGGGTCAGCTAGCATTGGATATTGGATTTTACCGATTGTATCAGTAGCATCAGCCCATCCTTTGTGGCTGAAATGAGTATCTGTTGAAACTGAGTAAACTTCACAACCGATTTCCTTGAATGTTTCATAGTTATCTTGAAGATCAGCTAATTCAGTTGGACATACGAAAGAGAAGTCAGCTGGGTAGAAAAAGAATACTGCCCATTTTCCTTTAACATCTTCAAGTGTTACTTCTTTGAACTCTCCTGCATGGTAAGCTTGTACTTTAAAATCTTCAACTTGTTTATTGATCAATGACATAATAAATTCCTCCAATAGCTATTTTTTTATCTGCTCCTATTTATAATAATTATTAAATAGAAACTAGTCAATAAATATACCTTAATAATTTTTAAGTTCACAAATTGGTCACAGTTTTTATATTGATATAAATTAATTATTTTTAAAAACCCATAGTACTTCAAATTAGCATTATTAACACATTTCCAATGTTATTTCAAGGATTTAAATAAGACATATGCTCATTATTTCGTGAGATGATATCATCTCCCTTTCAATCTAATTATATTTTCCAAATGAGAATCATAAGTCGCTTTAAAATTAAATTAGCAGGTTCTCCTTCATATCCTTGCCATAATTTCCCTAAAAAATTCTTGATACAAAATTTCAGGCAAAAAAAAACGAACCTTTACGGCTCGTGTCAGTTTGACGGCAAAATGTTGTTCGGATTCCGAATAGTAAGGTGAAGGTCGAAAAAAATTTGTGAACGGTCGAATATAGTGCCTCAACGGTCGAATACTGTGCTGGGTAGGTTGAATAAAGTGTGGTTTAGGTCGATAAACTGCGTTAACATCCCAAGACAGTGCTGCGGGTCGAATAAAGCGCTCTGGTCTTTATGTTTTTTTTAAGCTGTTTTCGCATACTTTGTTGCTATTTACTAAGTAGTGCGGTGTGGTTGATTTCCCCTCCAGATGCTCGCTTTCCGCGGGGCGGGCGGTGAGCCTCCTCGGCGTAAACGCCTGTGGGGTCTCACCTGTCCCGCTGCTCCCGCAGGAGTCTCGCACTTCCGCTCCAATCAACCTTAAATAGTTTCGTTTTAAAAACAACGATCTTTACGAAAAGAGCTTTTTTTACTGTAACCTTCATTGAATTGAGAAACTTGCGACACTACTGCCGAAAATCCGGCTACCCGAGACAACAAAGGTGCTTACTTTGATTTGGCTTGGCAGACAGTCGGCGGAAAGGGAGCTGATTTCTGAAATCTACTGAACTTTTCAAATAAAAAACTGCAGGCAAACTGAGTATTCATCGAGTTTGTCTACAGTCTGGAACGTACCTTTACAGCTCATGTATTTGTATTTGTTTCTCCAAAAACTTTACTATATTTTATCTGTTATTGCTTTTTCCAAATAAGCTTTTTCGCTTCGGTGAACCTTACGGCTGTTTTCGGCCAGTTTACAACGTCCCACCATTTGTCCACATAGGCTGCCCGATTATTTTTATATTGCAGGTAATAAGCATGTTCCCATACATCAAGAACAAGGATTGGGATTGTATCCCACTGGGTCAAAACCATATGCAATTCCGATTGAAGTATTTCTAGTCGCCGCGCACGCGGAACCCAGACTAAAATTGCCCAGCCAACACCTTCTACTTGTTTGGCAGCTTCACTAAAATGACTTTTAAAAGCGGCAAAGCTTCCAAAATCCTTCTCAATCTGGTTAAGTAAATCCCCCCTTGGCTGTCCGCCCCCTCCCGGAATCATCTCTTCCCAGAACAGCGTATGGAGATAATGGCCTGACCCATGAAAAGCTGCTTCCTTTTCCCAATGTTTCAACAAGGAAAAATCTTTCGTTTCCCTCGCTTTTTTCATCATCAATTCCGCTTTATTCAGACCATCGACATATGCTTGATGATGCTTATCATGGTGCAGATACATGATTTCCCTCGAAATCGTCGGCTCCAACGCATCATAGGCATAAGGTAACGGCGGTAGCGTATGCTTCCCAATCGGTACCGATTGCCTTTCCTGTATATTGAATTCCCTAGCGAGCTCTTCAATTTCCTCGTAGACCCGAGCCATCTCTTCTTCAATCAGGACCATATCCTCATAATCCATTTCTTCCTCATCCATATCTTTTGTCATCTCGGAAAGCCGTTCAATATTTGACAGCACTGGCGAATCGGTGATATCGATCTTCTCAAGGTATTCCATCACTCCATCAACCCAATCACTTACCTCTTTAGCATAATCTCTTTCATCAGACATCTTGCAACCTCCTCTTAGCCTTTATGCACATAAATCATCAAAGTATTTTATGTTTCGAATAAGCGGAGATTCCATTTATAGATAAAAAAAACAGCAAGGCCTATTAAGCCTAGCTGTTTCATTATCTTGACTGTAACATTTTCGTCCGGTAATCCGTTTCATAAAACTCCAATTCTTCACGCATGGTCTGGAATCCACTTTCCACGGCCTTCAGAATGGATATTATGCTGTCAGGTACACTTTGGTGAAATTTAATCGAGTTTTTCCCTGTATAGGCAGATCTGCTGTCCTCAAACCACCGATCTGATTTTGGGGAAAAGTATTCTTCGATACATTGATGATAAATTCTATAAAGCGTCTTTTCAGCTGCGGCTTTATTGAAAACATCATTTTTCAGAACGATTTGGCAAGCCTCCAAGCCCTCTTCACAACTTACAAGCATTCTTCTTAAACTGGAAAGGATCCCTTTATAATAGGTTTCATCCCCGCTTTTTTCTTCTTGCAGCTTAGAATAGGTCGTCTCATTTATAAATTCCTCTAGCTGAGCCACTGTCGTTTCTAAAAAGCCTTTTACATCCTCAAGCTGAGATTTTACCAATGTATTCCCCAACCGTGAACCCTCCTCAAAATGATTAAGATTGAAAATAATAGTCAACATGTGATTCTATATCATATGGTTTAGCTTGGTCAATAGATATAAACACTTTCTCCAATTTTTCAAAATCTATATTTTCGAAATAACCAGCCAGCTCTTTTTCTGCATTTATATATATACGTTTTCGGTTAACCAGGCTCGGGTCCTTGAGTAGACAGACCATGGCAATGATATCAGCCATATAAATATCCCTGTTAGGGCTTTTGAATATGGGATTGGCGGGATATGGGGTCCAACGAGTGACCATCTCATCAAAATAGCGAAGATACAGTACATTCAGCGTCTTTTCTTCTCCATCCTTTATGTATTGTATAACGGATCGATTAAAGAAGTCCTCAGGTGAATTTGACTTTGACTTTTCAAGCCCAAATCCATTGCATGCTACAATTTGCACCCGCAATCCCCCCGCATTCATTTTTTTCTATATTATCACAATTTAAAGAAAAATGTTATTCGATTGTTTGCTGAAATTTTTCAAAAAACAGATCGGCTTCACCATTTTCAAAGCTATCATCCGAATTATCGGCGAGAGGCGGTAATTCATCTATGGAATTCAGGCCGAAGTAATCCAAAAACTCTTTTGTTGTCCCATATAAATAAGCCCGGCCGGAGCCTTCAGCACGTCCGACCTCTTTTATTAAGACTTTAGTGACAAGTGTATGAATGGGGCGTTCCGTTTTCACTCCGCGAATTTCATCAATTTCCGCTCTGGTAATCGGCTGCTTATAGGCAATGATTGCGAGTGTTTCCAAGGCCGCCTGGGACAAGCCTTGAGTGCTTGATGTTTCCACTAGCCTTTTCAAGTAATCCGAGTGCTCTTTCTTTGTCGTCATTTGATAAACACCCGCTATTTCGATAACCTGAATCCCACGTACATCCGATATATATTCTTCCTTCAAACTTTCAACGATGTCAGTTGCTTGATATTCCGTAATTTCCAGGACAGAGGCAATTTGTTTGACGGAGAGCCCTTCATCTCCGGCAGCAAACAATAATGCCTCAAGAATCCCTTTCCAATTAATAACTTCCAACTGGTTCTACACCTTCCTTAGCAGCAATCATGATTTCCGAAAAATTATCTTCCTGTTCAACGATGATTTCATTTAGTTTCATCAGTTCCAGCACCGCCATGAAAGTGATGACGATATGCTCCTTAACCGGGAGCGAAAACAGTTCAAAAAAACTTTTCTTCCCTTTTATTGATTGTAACTCAATCATGATTTCATCCATTCGTTTCTCTATCGATATCTCTTGTTTCGTTACTTTCGTGTATAGCGGCTTTTGAATTTTTTGCCTTCGCAGCAGTTTTTGCAGAGCACCCAACATATCATATAGACTTATATTCAACTCTTGTTTATCACTTTCCGCTTCTTTAACATAAACAGATAAATCACTTGGGGGTTTAGTGAACAGCAAGCTGCGTTCTTCTTCCATCCCTTTAAATTCTTCGGCTGCATATTTATACTTTTTATATTCTAATAGTTTTTCCACAAGCTCGTCCCGTGGATCTTCCTCAAATATTTCCCCATCTTCATCAATCAATTGTTCATCTTCATGCTTTGGAAGCAACATTTTACTCTTGATGGCAAGCAGTGTTGCAGCCATCACCAGATATTCGCTGGCCACATCCAATTCCAGATGCTGCATTGTATGGATGTACCCTAGGTATTGATCTGTAATATCAGCCATCGGAATATCGTAGATGTCTATTTCCAGGCGATTAATCAAATGCAGGAGTAAATCCATCGGACCTTCGAAAGCGTCAATTTTTATATTATAACCCATTAAATTACCTCATTTAAATCTAATTGGCCAAAAAAGGCCTATTTCTTTTACTAATCAAGTATAGTGGATTGCCGCCCTTTATCCAAATAATAATTTACTGTCCCTAGAAAAGTTTTTATTAGGGATTTCCGACAAATGGGTCGTTGCCCAATCACATTACGAAATCCAACATAACCTAGAAATGTAAGAATAGCAGAACAAAGGAGGTACTCATTATGGGTTCAGGTGGTTTTGGAAACGGCGGCGGATTCGCGTTTATTGTAGTATTGTTCATTTTATTAGTTATCGTCGGTGCTTCTTGGTGTTAATTGAAGACTGACGAATCAAGCTGATTGCCTTGCAATCGGCTTTCTTTATTTTCCAAGAAAAAATTCTATGCTAAACTTGGTGAGTATACATAGCGGGTGTTAGGCTATAAGAAAATGTTTTTTGCCTTACCTTAGATATTCCATAAAACAAAAGGGGTGCTCCTATTGAATTACGCGGAAGACTACCTTTCTTTCCTTGTCCATTTCCATGGGACTAGGGATTACTTCGAATGTCATGAAATTCTTGAAGAATATTGGAAAGAAACCGCACCAAAAGAGCGTGACTCTCATTGGGTCGGGCTCATTCAAATTGCGGTTGCCCTGTATCATGATCGCAGGGGAAACAAAAAAGGGGCTGCAAGGACCCTGTCTAAAGCCCTGTCAAATCTCCACCATAAAAAGGCCGAGCTCCTGGAGTTGGGACTCGATCCAGAACGACTGTTCAAATTGCTCGAGGACACCCATGAGCGAATGTTATCTCAAAAGCCATATGAAAGCATTAATCTGCCGATTGCGGATCAAGGCTTGATCGAAATATGCCAGACGATGTGTTTGCAAGAAGGGTACAAATGGGGTGCAGACAGCGACATGGCTAATTCTTCCATAGTCGATAAGCATCTAATGCGTGACCGTTCGGATGTCATTTCTGAAAGGGCTCGGCAACTATCCCTTCGAAAAACAAGAAAGGAGGACCGCCCTTAAAGGTGGTCCTCCTTTCCAGCTTTCATATTCAGAATTCTTCACATCTGTCAAGAAAGCTTTCGGTAAACTCATTTGCTTTTAATTCTTTGTCAGGATATTGCTCCTTGATGGCCCTGACCATCGTTTTACCGATACCTTGCTTCCGGAAGGATGGATTTACAGATATATGTTGTATCTCAATGTGGTTTGGAGAGACTTCTATCCCGATCAAGCCCGTAATCTCTTCATCTTTCCATAAGAACAGCTGTAGATTTTCATCCGTTTCATAATTCTTCATCGTATTCCGAAGCGTTTTTATCTCTTTTTCATTTGGCATGAAAGATAATAATCCCATGGCAAACTTCTCATAACTTTTCTTATACTTAATCAACATAATATCCCTCGTTACTAAATAACGTTTTTATTATCTTCCTGTTTCCAATTAATTTGCTTTGAATAATAATCCTCACATATAACATTTACATCATACATAAAAACCTCGTTCGTTTCAACATCACTTTCAGCACTTGATTTATCGATGTGCTATGTGCTAAGCGATAAACAGCCAGTATACGATTCCCCACATCAAAGCGATAATAAGCATCATAAGTAAAAGAGTCTTATTACTTTTCCTCATCCCATACTCCCTTTATGAATGGTCCAAATATTTAAATAACGAATTCATTCTACTATAACTTAACACAATCTGACAAATATCCTTGCAATCTTGCTTCGATTTTACTACATTGGTAAAGTGATCTAGGTTCATAGAATGCCCTCTTAGGTATAAAAGACAAAGATACACCAAACTTTTTCGTTTAAAAAACGTAGCTATCTTAGGCTATATAAATTTTTTTCAGGAAAATATGTATCTTTTTTATCCTTTGTTTCGTCAAATACTATGAATCTGATTTAAAGTGCCGCCCTTTTATTGAAAGATTCCCAATTCAGCAGGAAAAGTTAAGGAGGATTATCATGAAAAAAATGAATAAATGGGTCATTGTAACCATTTTATTATGCCTATTATTGCCATATAAGGCTTTTGCAGATGCAGCTGTTGGTGAAATGATCGTCACACTTGGTGAGAATTTGACGAATGAACAAAAAAATATGATTTTATCAGAAATGAAAGCACCTAATGATGTTGAGGTGCTGACGGTTACAAATGCGGAGGAACATGAATACTTAGGTGACTATATTGCTAGCCGTCTGATCGGTACAAAAGCGATTTCATCTTCTGCGATTACTTTGGAGGAAAAAGGGACCGGACTTAAATTGGAGTCGAAAAACATTAATTGGGTTTCCGATGAAATGTATATCAATGCACTGGCAACTGCTGGAGTAAAGGATGCTACAGTTTATGTCACCGCGCCAATACCAGTCTCCGGTACAGCGGCTTTGACAGGCGTCATTAAAGCCTATGAAATTTCTGCCGACAAGAAGATTCCTGAAGATGTGAAACAGGCAGCGAATGAAGAAATGGTGAAAACAGCAAAATTGGGTGACGAAATCGGTACAGAAGAAGCCTCTGCACTCGTTACGAAAATCAAAGAGGAAATGGCTGCAAATCCACCAGCCAATACTGAGGAGGTCCGCGAGGTGGTCGAGTCTTCAGCAAAAGACCTTGGAATCACCTTAAATGATGCTCAAGTCCAAAGTTTAATTGATTTATTCAATAAGCTAAAAGAATTGGATATTGATTGGAACGCTGTCGGTGATCAGCTTACTGCAGCTAAAGATAAGCTTTCCAATTTTCTTGAATCCGAAGAGGGTCAATCATTTCTGGATAAATTGAAAGAAGTCTTCAGTAGTTTAATAGACGCGATCAAGTCACTTTTCAGCTGAATCCAATAAAAAGGGATGGCCAATGCCATCCCTTTCAGAATGTAGGTAAACTCGATGAAAATCGAGTTTGCCCACAGTTTTTTTATAACAGTACAATTTGACCGTTGATTTCCACTACAGGCACTCGCTTTCCGCGGGCGGTCCGGGAGCCTCCTCGGCGCTATTGCGCCTGCGGGGTCTCCCTTTGACGCGCTTTCCCCGCAGGAGTCTCGTCCCTTCCGTTCCAATCAACTTTGATATAAAATTTAGATAGAAACAATTCCTGAGGTCTTGAAGGTATTGCTTTGGCTTATTTGGTTCGGGAACAACATTTAGCAAAGTTACGTTTTCCAAGCCCTTTTATTTACAAACTGAAAGGATGGCCAATGCCATCCTTTTTTCTATTCTTTATTGACGACTGCCGCTTCATGAAGGGCCAAATCCAAATGGATAAGATCTTCGTACGTCTCGCGTTTGATGACCAACCGGGCTTCTCCATTTTCGGCAAAGACGACTGCCGGTCTCGGAATCCGATTGTAATTATTCGACATGGAATATCCATATGCCCCTGTACAAAATACCGCCAAAACATCACCGCGGCCGGCTTTTGGCAATGGTAAATCCCAAATCAGCATATCTCCGCTTTCACAGCATTTCCCGGCAATGGACACTGTCTCTTCTACAGGGTCAAGCGGCCGGTTTGCCAGAATTGCATCATACTTCGCCTCATAAAGAGCTGGACGTATATTATCACTCATGCCCCCATCAACGGCAATATATTTACGGACATTAGGAACTTCCTTTTCAGAACCGACCTTGTATAACGTCACACCGGCGTCTCCGACTAAAGAACGGCCAGGTTCGATCCAGATTTCAGGCATCACTAAATCGGAATCAGCAATCAGGTCCTGCACTTCCCTAACGATTTCCTCAACGTATTGAGACGCCGGTAGCGGGTCGTCCTCTTGTGTATATCGAATCCCGAATCCCCCTCCGAGATTCAATACCTTTGGTTGAAACCCTACAGAATCGTGCCAATCATTCAGCTTGCCAATAATTTTTTGGGCCGCGAGAAGGAAACCTGTCGTTTGAAAGATCTGCGAACCTATATGGCAGTGCAGCCCCAGAACTTCCAGGAATCCACTTTTCAACGCTTGCCTAAGGGCTGCTTCGGCCTGGCCGTTAATAAGATCAAAACCAAATTTCGAATCTTCTTGCCCTGTCAAAATATAATCATGCGTATGGGCTTCAATACCTGGCGTTACACGAAGAAGGATTTTCACCTTTTGTTCACGGTTTGTACAAATTTCTTCCAACAGTGTCAACTCTGAAAAATTATCGACTACTATACAGCCAATGTCATAATCCAAAGCCATATGTAGCTCTTCTTCACTTTTGTTATTTCCATGAAAGTGAATCCGTTCCGTTGGGAAATTTGCCTTAATTGCCGTATACAATTCCCCCGCTGAGACAACATCGAGAGAAAGTCCTTCTTGCTCAGCCAACTGGATCATGGCAATCGAAGAAAAAGCCTTACTTGCGTAAGCAACTTGAGCTGAAATTCCCAATTCCTCAAAAGTTCTCTTAAACCCTCTTGCCCGTTCGCGAATTAGCTCTACATCATAAACATATAATGGTGTGCCAAATTGTTCGATCAATTCAATCGTGTCCACTCCGCCAATCTCCAGATGTCCACGTTCATTGACACCACCGGTTCCGTACAAATGCATGATAGCCTCACCTTCCTGACTTAAAACTAAAGATTAATAAGAAATGAGGCAGCCTCAAATAAAGAAACCCTGCTGTAAAAGGTTCTCTATATGAACAAGCCTCATCCGAATCGATTATCCCATGTAAATATTGTTCTCTATGACTGCTTAGTAGTTCGAAGGGAAAGACAGATTGGTTTAAACTCCAAAGAGTCATAGTAGCTTTATCTCTTTGTGAAGCTTAACTTTACCGCTTTATCCGAATAAAATTAAATTACCACAACTTTTCGACAACATCAACCTTTAGATTTTCTCGGCTGCCTATATAAATCCTGGGGATGTACAATACTCGGACGTTCTATAGAACCTGGATAAGGTCTTCTAAATATTATATGTGACAAGGCTTTCGGCTGAAACGGTAGAAGCGGCCATAAATAAGGTGTATTTAACGTTTTTATGCTAGTAAGCATGATAATGTATAGCGTGATGCCTATGACTAGGCCAGGCACTTTAAATAAAGCGACCAAAACTAGCAGGGCCAAACGGGAAATTTTATTCGCAACCCCTAGTTCTAAACTTGGAGTGACAAATGTACCGATTGTAGCCACTGAAGCGTAGAGAACTACTTCAGGAACAAAGAGGCCAACATCTATCGCTATCTGCCCTATCAAAACTGCCGCAACCAAGCCCATCGCCGTAGAAAGCGGGGTCGGAGTATGAACGGCTGCCATCCTTAGAAATTCTATCCCAATATCGGATATGAAGATTTGGACTACAATGGGTATATGCGTTTTTTCATTCGGTCCGATATACTCGAACTTTTCCGGCAGGAGGGAAGGCTCTAAACAAAACAATAACCAAATCGGCAGCAAGAATAACGAAACGAAAATCCCGAGAAACCGGACCCAGCGCACCAAGGTTCCCACGGCAGGTGCCTGTCGATACTCCTCAGCGTGTTGCATGTGATGGAAAAGAGTGGACGGGGTAATGATGACACTCGGTGAAGTATCCACATAAATAAGGACATGCCCCTCAAGCAAATGCGTTGCCGCCACATCAGCCCGTTCCGTGTATCTGACAAGCGGGTATGGATTATACTTTTGATTGACGATGAACTCTTCGATCGTTTTATCAGACATCGTTATGCCATCAACCTCAATACTATTCAATTCCTTACGAACGATTTCTATTAAATCGGGATCGGCAATATCTTTAATGTAGCCGATGGATATATCCGATTTCGATCGTTCCCCTACATGCAGCATTTCGAAACGTAATCTTTCATCCCGGATTCTCCGTCTGGTTATCGCTGTGTTAATGATGATATTCTCGACAAAACCATCCCTTGATCCACGGACGACTTTTTCCGTATCGGGTTCTACTGGCTGTCTCCCGGGATAACTCCTGACATCCACAACCAATCCTATTGGTTTACCATCAACAACAACGACTATTAAACCGGATAATACCTGATCAACAAGCTCATCCATCGTCTTTATTTCCTGAACGGATTGGTGTACGAGCAAGTCTTTGACTACATCAAAAACTTTAGTAGACACGATATCGGCATTTTTGTTATGAATAAGAGAATCGAGGATATCGATGATGTACTCTGTATCCGTCAGCCCGTTTATATAGTAAATATGCACATCTTTTCTATAGACCTTTATCTTTCTTACTCCTAAGTCGAAGCTGACGCCTAGACCTACTTTCTCTTCCATGTACGCGTCAACTTCCGCTACCCTACTCGGAATCGGCATCATGTTTTGAGGTTTTTCTGAAGTCATTATGACCACTCCTTTCCAATATGATTTCCACCGCTAGCTTCGTTATCGGTGCTCCTCTTTTAAAATCGTCCTGATGGGACATTTTCCCTATATCTCCTATCCCCACTACGATGGGAACATGTAATTGATCGATGCAATACACCGTATCTCCTGTTATCTTGCCCAGTTCAAATTCCTCGGCGCCGTATTTATCAACCCCGTTCGGTGTCAAATTACCATCACGGTCAATACAGATATCCACCTTGGTCCATTCTTCCCTTCTAGTCCTTGAAGCGACCGCTATTACGCCAAGGACATTAATATCAGGGTGTCCGGCAACTACCTTCATTGCCTGTTCGCCTGATCCTTCTCCTATAAAACCGCTATCATCAAACATGACCAATACAGGATCATACTTCGCCTTTTTTATTAATTCAACTAACTCCAAGCCCGTATATCGTGATGGATTACCTTGGGACATGGAGATACATCTTCCCCCAATTTCCTTGGCTACATGCTCGACAGCCCGTTTCGCATACTCATCTCCATCCGTAATCAATATCACTTTTCGTTTGGTCACCATCTTGGGCCTACCTTTCATCATCAGGAATAGTTACCATAAACTTATAAATCAACAAAATAAATCCATTGGAATAATGATCCGGCTATTTTTCCCAATACGAGTGCCATCAACAGATAAATGATCTTCTCTTGAATTCCGATTCGTTTTGAAAGAACCGGAAATACATTCAGGACTTCAGTTAAGGCAGCAGCGAGCATCCCATTAAATATCCCGTCAGCCAAACCGATCGGAATTAATAAAAAATGCGGGAGGGAAAGTTCCGTTTCCTGTAATCCTAACCATGTTCCTGCGACAACCCCGGCTATGATGGCTCCTTCGTAGTAATGTATCATTTTCATTGTTTTTGTCAGCTGAGTCAGCCTCGGAATCACCCCAAGTACAGTTAAAAACGCTACAAAACCGGCACCTGTCGCAAAACCCCCGGCTAAACCGACAAAGATTCCGAAGATGATTTTACCGGTCATCAAGGTGGCGCACGTTCTCCTTATTTTCATTCATGATTACATAACGGTCCAAATCCTGCTGATAGTTGAACATTTCAACCTCGAGCGGACTAGGTTCCTCATTGAAGCGTTTTTTAAAGAAGTGATTAAAAAATAAAATCATGCCCATACCAAGGCCGAAGCTATATGGGATTTGGATCAATAACGGCTTATCTTCCACTTTTCCCGTTATTATAGTAAAGATTTTTTGATGCACTTCCCCCATGCTGACATCCACATGAAAATTCATGATCGTCATTCCGCCGCCGACAAATAACAAAAACCAAACTAAGGCGAATGTCAGGTATGACATTTTCTTTTTCGAGAGGATGATTTCGATGATCGTTTGGGAGGGCCCGAATGTCTCCACTTCAATAGTCGGATCCACCTTGCGGATGGCCATGATAACTTGAGCCAAATCAATGACAATAATATTCCTATCTTCCTTCTTGACCGTTAATAATATGATTTCTTCAATTAAGGCAATCACTTCTTCAGGTCCGATTATCCTTGCAATATCTTTTATCCTCACCGTTTGATTTCCCTTTACTTGTACACGGTTCCTCATCCTGATATATACAACTGCCACTATCATCACATCCCGACCTTTTATTTCCTTATGCTAGTAGTATGGATTGGAAACAGTTTGAAAATGCAGGAAGTGAACCATGTCCAAATATTACTAATTTGAAAACAAAAAAAGACACGCTGCAATGACAGCATGTCTTTTTGATTTAGATTCATACTTTAATGAGTGGGGAAGAAAATCAGCTGAACCAAAAATATCAATCCAAAAATATAAATGAGCGGATGTACGGATTTTCCTTTTCCACTGAATACCTTCATAAGGGGATACGTAATGAACCCGATTGCAATCCCTGTAGATATACTTGAAGTAAGCGGCATCGTTAAAATGATGGCAAATGCCGGAAATGCCTCATCGAAAATTTTCCAATTGACTTTAGCCAGTCCTTCCATCATGAAACATCCCACGATGATCAAAACAGGAGCTGTGATTGCTTGAACTGAAGAAATTGCCGATATCAATGGAGAAAAGAAAATCGATGCAGCAAACAAGATTGCCACGACTGTAGCGGTTAATCCCGTACGTCCGCCAGCGGCCACTCCCGTACTAGATTCAACATAGGCAGTCGAAGGGCTTGTACCAAACATCGAGCCGACTGTCGTCGCAATCGCATCACCTAAAAAGGCTTTCTTGGCACGGGGGATTTTCCCATCCTTCGTTAGTCCTGCCTGTTCCGTCACGCCAATCAAGGTTCCTGTCGTATCAAAAATCGTCACAAGTAAAAAGGCGAAAACAATTGAATATAAAGAATTCGTGAAGACCCCGGCAATATCGATATCGAAAAATACCGGTGTTGGAGGTACAGATAAGACCCCATCGAAGTTGAGCAAACCGATAAAGTAGCCAATGATTGCCGTAACGATCATACCAATGAAAATTGCCCCTTTAATATTACGGGCCATAAAAATTAAGGTAATGAATAAGCCTGCTAATGCTAAAACGGTTCCAGGCTGATGCAAATCGCCAAGTGTCACCATCGTTGATTCATTAGGAACTACGATTCCAGCATTTTTTAATCCGATAAACGCAATGAATAAACCAATTCCTGATGTAATGCCATACTTTAATGAGTTAGGAATCGCATCAATTATCATTTTACGCAAGCTTGTCACGCTAATTAGCAGAAATAGCAAACCAGCAATGAAAACCGTACCGAATACGGTCTGGTATGAAAGGCCCTGTGCCCCCACTACGCTGGCAAAATACGCATTCAAACCCATCCCTGGTGCTATCGCAATCGGGTATTTTGCAACGAGTCCCATGATAAGGGTACCAATCACCGCTGATATGACCGTTGCCATGAAAACTTGTTCAAATGGTATTCCGATTGAAGACAATAAAGCCGGATTCACGATTAGGATATAAACCATAGTCAAAAATGTCGTAACACCCGCCATGACTTCTGTACGGACATCCGTCCCATTTTCTTTCAGGGAGAAAAACTTTTCCATAAACATATTTTAGACCTCCAGATCTAAAGGAAACACCGACAACCGTTTGCACGAAAAGACAAGGTGTCCTAATATTGTACTGCATCAACGTTTTCCCTAATCATTATTGATTAAAAGAAAGCTAAAAAAACGAATGAAAAACGCGACCTTTACTATAATATTCGTTTTTAATCCTAAATTCAACTAAAAAATTCGACCCCGCTCATATTTTCATTCTACTTGATAAGAACCTCTTTTACTTTTTCCTAAAATCAATCATTTATTTTCAAGCTCAATGAAAAACCACATGAATCATTGATTCATGTGGTTTTTCATTTGCTGAAGAATCTTCTTTTCCAGCCTTGACACCTGGACTTGGGAGATACCAAGCCTTGCCGCCACTTCCGATTGCGTCTGATCTTTATAATACCTCAGGAAAACAATCAGCCTTTCACGTTCATTCAATTCTTGTATGGCTTCTTTCAAAGCGATTTGATCGAACCAGGAGGTTTCATTATTGTCGGCAATCTGGTCAAGAAGAGTAATCGGATCTCCATCATTTTCGTAAACCGTTTCATGGATGGATGAAGGGCTCCTGCTAGCTTCTTGGGCCATGATGATTTCCTCTGGCGACAGCTCTAGATGTTCCGCCAATTCATTGACAGTCGGAACACGGCCGTACGTCTTTGAAAGCTCCTCTTTGGCCCGGCGAATTTTATTCGCCATTTCCTTTAATGACCGGCTTACTTTAACCGTTCCGTCATCACGGATAAAACGTTGGATTTCACCAATGATCATAGGCACAGCATACGTTGAGAATTTCACTTCAAACGATAAGTCAAATTTATCCACGGACTTTAACAGACCAATACAGCCTATTTGATAAAGGTCATCCGGTTCGTAACCTCGATTGAGGAATCTTTGCACTACTGACCATACAAGCCTCAGATTGCTGTTGACAATCAGATTTCTCGCATCTTGGTCACCGCTCTGGCTGCGTTGGATTAAATTCCGCAATTCCTCATCTTTTAAATGGGGCTGGCCTTTCTTGCTCTTCTCGTTTTTAACCTCCACATCCATATGCAAGTCTCCCTTAATTGCACAAAGCTCTGCTTGTAGTTAAGTGCTTTTTTAATCGAATGATCGTGCCTTCGCCCTTATGGGAAATAATATTGATTTCATCCATGAAGTTTTCCATGATGGTGAATCCCATACCGGAACGTTCAAGTTCGGGTTTTGTCGTAAATAACGGCTGTTTAGCCTCCTCGACGTCTTCAATGCCCAGTCCTTCATCCCGGATGGTCAATTCCACAGTATCGCCTTCGATGATCACTGAAATGTATACCCAACCTTCCGGGTCACTCTCATACCCATGGATAATCGAATTCGTAACGGCTTCTGACACGACAGTCTTGATCTCTGTCAATTCATCCATCGTCGGGTCCAATTGGGCAATGAAAGCCGCAACAGTTACCCTGGCAAAAGATTCATTTTGGCTAAGTGCAGAAAATTTCGTTTCCATTTTATTTTTCATTTTAGGCAACCCCCAGTCTTTGCAAAGCGTTTTTTTCGGATAGTTCCATTTTAACAATTTTAAACAACCCTGACATCTCAAATAACCGCTTTACTGCTGGAGAAATTGCACAGACCACCATTTCACCTTGCTTTTTATTCACCTGCTTATAGCGCCCTAAAATAACTCCGAGCCCTGAACTGTCCATAAAATCCAATTCTTCCATGTTGAGGATGATATGTTTGATATTATGCTTTTGAATGGCTGCCTCTGCCTGGTTTTTCAATTTTTCTGCTGTATGATGATCTAAATCACCTTTGAGACGAATGCACAATACACGATTTTTCGCCTCCATATTAATCGTAAGACTCATTATATACAGCCTCCTTCACTGTCTTATAAAGAGTCAAATTCTCTTTTTCACCTGCCGATTCCTCCTTACTAGCAAAACTAGTGGAGATTCGCCTAAATTAGTACGATTAACAGGCATTGCGACAATTTATTCTATTTCGCTTGGGTAAACATGCCGAAAGCCCGTTTATACAATTGCCACCAGCTGGCATTTTCAACAGTTTCCTTCGCAACAATCGGAGATTCGACATACACCTTGCCGTTTTTCTTCAATTCAAGAGTACCAATTTCATCACCTTTTTTAATCGGGGCATCCAAATCTTTATCAAGCGTGATTTTTTTTGTAAAGTCCTTTGCCGTTCCGTTTTTGGCTGTCAAAACTGAAATAGGTTCACTTGTCACACCCACCACCGATTTCTTGTCTCCTTTACTTACCTTTGCTTCACCTAACACCTCGCCTCGTTTATAAATCGGGTATGTGATATATTGTGAAAATGCATAATCTAACATCTTGGTGACCTGAGCGTTTCGTTCCTTAGGGGAAACGGCTCCGAAAACGACGGCAATGACACGCATATTCCCTTTTTTGGCGGTCGCTGTCAAACAATACTTCGCTTCATTTGTGAATCCTGTCTTCAGTCCATCGACCCCAGGGTAAAATTTCACCAATCTGTTCGTGTTGACAAGCCAGAATTTCTTTTCGGTATTTTCACGGAGATAATCTTCATATGTACCCGTGAACCTTGTAATCGTATCGTATTTCAATAATTCCTTCGCCATGATCGACATATCATTTGCCGAACTGTAATGATCTTTAACAGGAAGGCCTGTTGCGTTTTGGAACTTTGTATTTTTCAACCCGAGATCTTTCGCCCTTTTGTTCATTTTCCTGACAAACTCTTCTTCCGATCCAGCTAGACGTTCAGCCATCGCCACCGATGCATCATTCGCCGAACCAATCGAGATGCCCTTGAGCATTTGTTCTGTGGTCATTTCTTCACCTGGCTCGAGGAAGATCTGGGAACCGCCCATCGATGCTGCATACTCACTAGTCCTTATTTTCTCCTTCATGCTAAGTTCGCCTTTATCAATCGCTTCCATGATCAGCAGCATTGTCATGATTTTCGTCATGCTTGCCGGCGAAAGACGAACGTCTGCATTTTTATCATAGAGAACAGTACCTGTATCCCGTTCAATCAAAATAGCCGATTTAGCATTTGCCGCCAATTCGACTCCTTTTTCCTCAGCTGCTTTTGTATGTGGGATGCTAAAACCCATTGCTACCAATACGGTTAAAAATAGAGAAAGAATCCGCTTCATCTCCATACCCTCCAATCTTTATAGAATTTATTTTTTCCATTAAACCCATTTTTATACAAATAAAGATGAATTTTGAACATATACTGGATATAGGGTAACAAAGTGAACCAAATTAAAAGAGGATGCGCATGGGCATCCTCTTTTAAACATTCAATGAAATAAACGTAAAAAGGCCGCTCAAAAGCGCGGCCCTTTTTGGAAAATATTTATTCCATGATCTCTTTATAGATCAAAGTAGGTTTTTCTATTTTCTCTTTTGAAATCGCAATGCTTTCATACAATTTTTCTTTTACCTTTGAAACATCTTCGAAGTTGCTGTAAATCGTCACAAGGGATTCACCTTTTGCCACGGTTTCCCCGATTTTTTTACGAAGTACCAGTCCGACTGCCAAATCAATCTCTGATTCCTTAGTCGCCCGCCCGGCACCTAACAGCATGGCTGCCGTTCCTACTTCATCAGCGATGATTTCCGATACATATCCGTCCTCTTTCGCTTCCAGCTCGAAAGTATGAGCAGCCTGCGGCAGTTTTTCCGGCTGATCTACAACCGAACCGTCGCCTCCCTGCGCTTCCAAGAAAATCTTGAATGAGTTAAGTGCAGAACCATCCTTTATCGCATTTTCCAGCAAGGTTCTTGCTTCTTCCAGCGAACTTGCCTTTTTGGCAAGGTATACCATATGGCTTCCTAGTGTTAAAGAAAGTTCCGTTAAATCTTCCGGTCCCTCTCCTTTAAGCGTATCGATGGCTTCCTTCACTTCTAGAGCATTTCCGATTGCGTAACCCAACGGTTGGCTCATATCGGAAATGACAGCCATCGTGTTTCGTCCCACATTGTTTCCAATGCTAACCATTGCATGCGCCAACTCTTCGGAATCTTCGAGCGTTTTCATGAAAGCGCCCGCTCCCGTTTTAACATCAAGTACGATTGCATCAGCACCAGCGGCGATTTTCTTACTCATGATCGATCCAGCAATCAAACCGATACTGTTAACGGTACCCGTAACATCGCGCAATGCATATAGCTTTTTGTCGGCGGGAGTCAGGTTACCACTTTGCCCAATGACAGCTATCTTATTTTTATTGACAAGTCGGATGAACTCGTCATTTTCTATTTCGACATGAAATCCTTTTACAGACTCCAACTTATCGATCGTTCCGCCTGTATGGCCAAGACCCCGTCCTGACATCTTTGCCACTGGAACACCTACAGCAGCAACCAATGGTCCAAGCACTAGAGTTGTGGTATCACCAACACCGCCTGTTGAATGTTTATCGACCTTAATTCCTTCAATCATCGATAAATCAATTTGATCTCCTGATTCGACCATTGCCATGGTTAGATCAGCACGTTCCTGCTCATTCATGCCTTTAAAATAAACAGCCATTGACCAAGCGCTCATTTGGTAATCCGGAATCGATCCATCGGTAAACCCTTTGATGATGAACTGTATTTCTTCTGTAGTAAGAGCCTTTCCATCGCGCTTTTTCTCGATTAAATCTACCATTCTCATATTAGAATCCCCACTTTTTCAAGGACACCGCTTCTCTTTAGGTGTACTTGTATTTTTTTGGTCCGTTTTATATGTCTTTAACAATTTGCTTAACAAATTCAAGAAAACTGCTTTTCACTTTTTCAGTCGTTTCGATTACCTCTTCATGCGACAAAGGCTGATCCAGAATGCCCGCGGCCATATTGGTAAGGCATGAGATTCCGAGCACCCTCATTCCGCTATGCCTTGCTACGATAACTTCCGGAACTGTCGACATACCAACTGCATCCCCGCCAAGGATCCTTGCCATTTTCACTTCTGCCGGTGTCTCATAGGTCGGTCCTGTATTCCCGATATAGACACCTTCTTTAATATCCAATCCTAGTGAAGCTGCTATTTTTTTCGCTTGTGTCCGAAGGTCTTTATTATAAGCTTCCGACATATCAGGGAATCTAGGGCCGAAACGCTCTTCATTAGGACCAATCAATGGGTTTGCCCCCATTAAATTAATATGATCCGTAATGAGCATCAAGTCACCTGGTTCATAGCTTTCATTAACGCTTCCGGCAGCATTCGTTACGATTAACTGCTCAACACCAAGAAGTTTCATTACACGTACAGGAAAAGTGACCTTCTCCATGGAGTAACCCTCATAAAAGTGGAAACGTCCTTGCATCGCTACAACTTTTTTGCCACTTAAATGTCCTATGACAAGCTGTCCAGCGTGTCCTTCAACAGTCGATACCGGGAATTCCGGGATTTCGTGGTAAGGAATCGTTATCGGATTTTCAATTTCATCCGCCAATACTCCAAGTCCGGAACCAAGAATCAGTCCTATTTCCGGAGTGCCTTCAATTTTACTTTTTATGAATGACGCAGCAGTCTCTATTTTATTAAACATCTATTTATTCTCCCCTAAATTTAGATCGCCCAATATATTTTTTCCGAAGGCAGGCATTTTCACATCAAAATTAGCAGCGACCGTCGCCCCAATATCAGCAAATGTATCTCTTATCGGGAGTTCGGCACCTTCTGTAAATCGTTTGGAATAGACTAATAATGGTACATATTCACGTGTGTGATCGGTTCCTTCATGGACCGGATCATTCCCGTGATCGGCAGTGATGATCAATAAATCATCCTCTTTCAGTTTATCAAGGACTTCAGGCATCCGAGCATCGAATTCTTCCAATGCCTTTCCGTATCCCTCTGGATCGCGGCGGTGACCGTATAAAGCATCGAAGTCGACTAGATTAAGGAAACTTAACCCTTTGAAATCCTGTTCTACCGTTTGGATTAATTTATCCATTCCATCCATATTGGATACGGTCCTTAATGATTCAGTGACACCTTCCCCATCAAAGATATCCGAGATCTTCCCGATTGCAAGAACATCATATCCAGAATCTTTCAATTCATCCATTACTGTCCGGTCAAACGGCTTCAACGCATAATCATGACGGTTAGGCGTTCTTTTGAAGTTGCCCGGTTCACCTGTGAACGGTCTGGCAATAACGCGTCCAACCTTGAACTCATCAGCCATTGTCACTTCACGGGCAATTTCACAAATCTTGTACAATTCGTCTATCGGGACGATATCTTCATGTGCAGCAATCTGTAATACGGAATCAGCCGATGTATATACAATCAGGGCACCCGTTTTCATATGTTCCTCGCCAAGCCTCTCAATGATTTCCGTGCCGCTTGCCGGGACGTTCCCAATAATTCCCCGACCCATCTTCGCCTCGAGTTCATTGACTAATAATTCCGGGAAACCATCTGGAAATACACGGAATGGAGTCGATATATTCAACCCCATTATTTCCCAATGTCCAGTCATCGTATCTTTTCCTGTAGAGGCTTCCTTCATTTTCGTATAGTATGCGAGAGGTTGCTGAGCTTTTTCAATCCCCTTGATTTCACGGATATTGCCTAAACCCAATTTTGCGAGAGTCGGCATGTTCAATCCATTCATTCTTTCTGCGATATGGCCGAGTGTATCCGCCCCTTTATCACCGAATAAATCTGCATCAGGTGCTTCGCCAATTCCAACTGAATCCATAACTATTACAAATATTCGATTAAATGCTGAATTCCCTTTCATGAGTCATTCCTCCTAAAATAGTAAATCACTTTTTATACTCTCTATAATACCCTTATTCTGCTCAGTTACTCTTCATTTTAAATGAAACCGCGAGAACGTCAGAAGTCTGACCTCTCTACATTGTAAACGATTACCATGATGGAGACAAATAATATATTTCGGAATAAAACAAAGTTCCACTAGAGCGTGTTTTAGAATCATCAGCAGCCCTTTACCAGTCAAGTCCACACTGAAATAAAAAGGCTGCTCCTTCAACCGCTTCGCAGTTAAATTCACAACCTTTCTATCATTCTACTATTCTTTTAAGCTCGCGGATGGAATTTTGAATATACATCCTTGATCCGTACGTTCGTAATATGTGTATAAATTTGAGTTGTCGAAATATCCGCATGACCAAGCATTTCTTGGACGGCACGTAAATCAGCCCCGTTCATCAATAGATGTGTCGCGAAAGAATGTCTTAGTGTATGCGGTGTAATTTCTTTTTCAATTTGTGCCGATTTTACAAGTTTTTTTAGAATCTTCCAAAATCCCTGCCTTGTCAGCCTGTTTCCATGATGATTCAGAAAAAGTGAATCTGTCCTGTGCTTGGGGCTGGCCATTTTCCCCCGGGAACTTTCCATATAATGCTCAATCGCACCCAATGCAGTTTGGCCAATCGGAATGATCCTCTCTTTATTTCCTTTCCCTACACAACGGACAAAGCCCATCGATGCATGGACATCACTTACATCCATGGATATCAACTCACTGACACGCATACCCGTCGCATACATCAGTTCTAGCATCGCCTTATCGCGTAAACCGAATTCATCCATTTTCTTTGGGGCTTCCAATAGTGCTTCAACCTCTTCCATGCTTAATACCTTTGGAAGACTTCGTTCCGGTTTTGGCGTTTCTATATGTATGGACGGATCCTGATCGGTTACTTTTTCCCTTAGAAGAAATTGATGAAAAGACCGAATGGAGGCTATATGACGCGCCACCGTCTTCGATGATTTCCCTTGATCCTTCAAATGCACGAGAAAATGCAGGATGTTGACCCGCCGTGAATCATTCCAATCTTCGATGGCTTCAGCCTCTTTCAGAAAGCTCCAATATGATCTTAAGTCACGCTCATAGGAAACGAGCGTATTCTTGGCAAGCCCTTTTTCAATGGTTAAAAAATGAATGAAATCCCTAATTTGATTCTCCATATTCATTACTCCCCGTTTAAATAAAACAACATTAAGCGTTCAAGCCATGCATCATCACCCGTATCCACTGCCTTCGATACTTTTACAGCCATGCCTTTCGGTTCATCATAACGATGATAATCTTGATATTCCTGATTTAACCATACCATTCCTATATAAAAAAGAACAGTGAAGCTAACAAAGAGAATCATCACTTTAGCCGTATGCAAAACAAGCGATAATGATGTTTTCATCATCTTTCCCCTCCCATTCGATCCTTTGTATCAATCTATGCCCAACAGGACAAGTTTTATACGTGTTTCGGAATGGAGAAAAAACAAAAACTGAGAAAATAGGCTTTTAAAAATGCAGAAAACCTTCTCCAATAAATGGAAAAGGTCCGACTTCATTCACCTTTATTTTCTTCTTTGTCATGACATCGATGACAAATGCCATGAAAGGTTAATCTATGGTCTTTTATCTTGAAGTTCCAGTCGCGTTCCACAATGTCTTCTACGTCTTCAAGTAGGTCTTCCTGAATCTCATCTACCGCACCACATTCCACACAAACAAGATGATGATGGAAATGCGCAGCTCCTTCTTGTCTTAAATCATAACGGGAAACCCCGTCTCCAAAGTTAATTTTATCTACTATCTTCAATTCAGTCAGCAACTCTAGCGTACGGTAAACTGTTGCCAATCCAATTTCCGGCGACTTTTCTTTGACAAGGAGGTAAACGTCTTCTGCGCTTAAATGATCCTCTTCATGCTCAAGTAAAACGCGGACGGTCGCTTCTCGCTGAGGCGTTAATTTGTAGCTGGACGAGTGTAACTGCTTTTTTATCCTATCAATTCTGTTTTCTATTTCCATACCTAATATTCCCTCCCGCGCCGCTATCCTATCCATTATATCAAAAGAGGGAAAACTGTCAAAATAGATTTCTTGTTAATGATAAAAAAATTTGCGGGAACGGCAAATTTCAATCAATGACCCAATAAACTTACGACATTTTTCATTAAAGAAGGGGATAGGTACGCTTCAAAGGCAGCAGCTGTAATCAAAAATAATCCCGACAAAATCAATGAGAAAATATACCGTGAAATTATCGGCTTCAGCGGTTCACGAACCTGCTTTAGGAAAATCCGGCTGATCATCTTCATTGATAGCGAGACGGCAAGAACGGTTATCACGATGAATATCGGGACGATGAATATATTTTGGGGCAAAATAGCGACAAACGATAATAAAAAACCGCTCCATCCCATTTGATTGACTAAAAAGCCGACTGTGAATCCAACAACCATCCCTTTTATAAATAACAAAACCAGGATGACTGGCAAACCGATGACCGATATTCCGAGAATCCAGATGACCCCGATATATTTTATATTATGCATAATACTTTGGCTGAACATATCATGCGAAGAGGCAAATTCACCTTTGGATACTTGTCCGAAAAATTGCGATAAATAATAGAACAAGTCTTCCTTTTGGGTAAAGCTCAAACTATTCACCAATATTGCCCCGAAAATGACACCCATCAAAAAAAGCACAGTGATAAAGACATATAATGAGGAATGTTCGTTAATATGTTTCATTACGGCATTTTGTACGACAGATTTTTTTTTCATCTTTCATCCTCCCAACTCCGCTTACTAGAATCTATGTTTACACTCTCTCATTTATGCTAAGAAAACTTTCTCCATCACCGAACACCATGAGCTCAATCCGTGTTATAATTTTCCATATTAACGATATGGAGGCAGGATATGAAAGCTATATTAATGGATTTTCCCGAAAAAATTGAAACCCCACGATTATATCTAAGGCCCTGTCAGCCTGGCGATGGCCTGGACGTTCACGAGGCCATTGTCCATTCCAAACCTGAATTGAAACAATGGCTGCCGTTTGCCCGTCAAGATGTTTCTTTGGAAACTACTGAACAGAATGTCCTTAAGTCCTTTTCGGATTTCATTTTAAAAGAGGATATCAGACTCCATGTTTATAGGAAAGAAGACGATCAATTCATCGGCTCCACCGGTCTGCACCGAATTAACTGGGATATCCCTAAATTCGAAATTGGCTATTGGATTGATACGAGATACAGTAAACAAGGCTACATAACGGAGGCGGTAGAAAAGTTAACCAAATTCGCCTTTTACCATTATGGCGCAAAGCGGGTCGAGATCCGCTGTGATCCTAATAATATCGCCAGCAAACGAATTCCCGAAAAGCTGGGGTATACCCTTGAAGGAATTTTGCGTAATGACTGCCTTAGTGCAGATGGCAAGGAAGCGCGGGACACCTCCATTTATGCAAAAACAACAAACTAAAAAACCCTGACAGATCTCCATCTGTCAGGGTTTTTTTCAGGTTAATTCCTTTTTGACCTTTCCGTACTTTCCTCCGCCCCCCACTTCAAAAGATAGCGTTCCTTTTCTGGCAGAATCGATGTAGCCCGCCAATTTTTCAGGGACGATTTCCCTGAGCTGGTCAAGCGTAACTTCATGTAGGATATTCATCTCTGTTCCAAATGCCACCAGCAGTTTTTCCATGGATTTAGGACCGAGTCCCGGGATGAAATCAAGTGGGACTTGATGGATATACGGCGGCCTTTCCCTACCATTTCTTCCGTCCATCCCGGAAATGGAGAGCTCTTCAATCCTGGACGATACCCCTTTTATAATGGATTTATTACCGCATTCGGGACATTGTTCACTATCCCTTAATACCTGGTGTAAACACCCCGAACATACAGTTTGGTGATACTTTCCCAATAAGGGGTTCAATCCATAATTAACGGTCACCTTACGATTCCCTTTTTCTTTAAGGGCTTTTGCCAGCTCATTGAAACTTGGTTCTTTAAGCAGGACTTTTTGATATTCACGAGCGATTTTCCCAACCGAATGCGCATCGGAATTTGTTACGAATACATAGGAGTCCAACTCCTCGATATCCTTGACCATATCTGTATCAGAACTTAAACCAAGTTCGATGGCATCAATTAGCTTCGGATCGAATACTTCTGTCAGACTGGATCGCACCCCTTTTCCATATAAGCTTTTAAATGGGGTGAAAACATGTGCCGGGATAAACAGGCCGCCCAGTGATTTCACGATCTTTTGCAGCGTTCTTCCATCACAATAAATCCTTTGGGAGCTCAAGGTAATATTTTTAACATGTCCGCTCATCCATGAGGAGAATTCCTTCATCGCTTTTATAGTGGGAAAATAAGCGAGGACATGGATCGGTCCATTACAATTCTGATCATAAATTTCAATCTCGGAGCCTGGAATGATGGTTGTATTCTTGTATTGAAGTCCGCCTTCAATCTTCTCCGTGATTTCGCCATCCAGCATCCCCGCTTCGATTTCTTCGATAATTTCAGGAGAATGGCAATCGATAATCCCGATTAGATCAAGGCCCTTCCTTTCACTTGCCACTTGCAGCACATTGCTGAAGGTTAACGTTTTAGCACCTGTTATTTTCACGGCCCTTCCGCTTCTCGTTCTGCCTATATGGATATGCAGGTCAGCGTAAAACTCTTTCATTTACGATTTCATCGCCTTTTTCAACTGCAGATACTGAACTGCATATGCCGTTTTGGCATCTTTGATCTTCCCTTCATCCATATAAGTTTGAGCTTCCTCCAGCGTGAGTTCAATCATCTCGACGAATTCATCTTCATCCAGCGGGGCCGCATTTTCTTTCTTTTTCAAATTGTGGGCCACATACAGGTGGACCAATTCATCGGCGAAACCTGGGGATGTATAGAAGGATATGATGTGCTCCATTTTTTCACATTCATAACCTGTCTCCTCTTCCAGCTCCCGTTTAGCCGAAAGAACCGGTTCTTCGCCTTTTTCCAGCTTTCCTGCAGGAATTTCCACCAAGCTTCTCTCCAGCGCTTTACGGTACTGTTCAACCATGATGATTTTATTTTCTGCCGTGAGAGCTATGATGGCAACCGCTCCCGGATGCTTGATTATTTCACGTTTACCCGTTTTCCCATCTGGAAGCTCTACATCATCCACTTGCAGGCTGATTACCTTTCCTGTGAAGATTTTTTCCGAAGACAGCGTTTTTTCTTCAAATTTTTTCATCCTGACCACTCCTCTGTTCTAATTGCAGCATGATTTCTCATACATTTTACCATAATAGAGATGGAGGGCGATTTAATGAAAGTTTACGTACTGGAAAAAAGCGTTACTTTATCCGGAAAGAGTTGGGAAATCCTTCAAAAACTAAAACAATTGCAAAATCAATATGTCTATATCAATGATTGGATAGCCGACATACACGATCAGGTGCCGTCCACTCCTTTAAAACGGATCAAGTGAATTCTTTGAGTGAAATGGATTTCTCCTTTACAATGAATGTAAAGGGAGTGGATAACATGAAAAAACGCAGACTAGGAAATTCAGACTTGCTAGTTTCTGAAATCGGGCTCGGGTGCATGTCATTGGGGACTGTTGAAAATCAGGCATCCGAAATCATACAGGCCGCTTTAGATGAAGGAATCAATTATTTTGATACTGCTGACTTATATGATTTTGGCATGAATGAAGAAATCGTCGGAAAGAATTTAAAATCGGTCCGCGATAAGGTATACATAGCCACCAAGGTCGGAAACCGCTGGAATGAAAACAAAGATTCCTGGAGCTGGGATCCATCTGGCGAATATATTAAAACGGCAGTAAAAGATAGCTTAAAGAGATTGGGAACTGACTATATTGATCTTTATCAGTTACATGGCGGCACCATTTCAGACAATATCGGAGAAACGGTAGAAGCATTTGAAGATTTGAAAAAAGAAGGCTATATCCGATATTATGGAATTTCCTCGATTCGTCCGAATGTGATCAAGGAATTCACTGAAAAGTCTGAGCTTGATTCCGTGATGATGCAGTTTAATCTACTCGACCGCCGCCCAGAAGAGTGGATGTCCCTTTTGGCCAACAAACAGATCAGCATTATTGCCCGTGGCCCGCTTGCCAAAGGGCTGCTCAGTGAAAAAATGCTTGAAAAGGCAAATGAGGATGGATACCTTGACTATAGCTATCACGAACTTAAAGATTTGCTTCCGCAAATAAAGGACAAACTTTCCGATAGGAAGTTGAATGAAACGGCACTTCAATATGTATTGTCCCATCCAAGCGTCGCTACCGTTATACCAGGAGCAAGCTCAGTACAGCAGCTCCGTGAGAACTGCCAGGCCGCTAACAGTCCTTCACTGTCCAAAACCGAGTTGGATATCTTAAAGCAGTTGACCAAAGCGAACAAATATGAAAGTCACCGGGATTAAAAAGAATAGAACTAAACTAAATGTTTCAAATAAATTAGCTGCACTATTTCCGTTTAACCAACGGGATAGGCAGCCTTTTTCCGTTCCAACGTTTTTTTCGCCATACTGCTTCTGTACCGCCTTCAAGTTTCCCATCATTTTAATCCCTTTCCAAACCAAGTTCTTCATACCAATTGAAATTTTTCATTGGACAATGCAAACTAAGTGTTATACAATTCAATTGTGCACAACTAAAATAAGAAGGTAAGGGAGAAAAAATGATGACAAAAACATTATTTACAACGTCTGTAACAGTTGATGGCGGAAGAGAAGGAACGGCTATTTCTGCTGACGGCAACTTCACGGTTGATATTGCGATGCCTGGAACACCAAGGGCTAAACAGATGCCTGAAGCATCTAATCCGGAACAGCTTTTTGCAGCTGGATATGCTGCATGTTTTGATAGTGCTTTGCAATCAGTTGGTAAAATTGAGCGCGTTTCCTTCGATTCCAAAGTCACCGCAAGCGTCAGCCTATTGATGGGTGAGATGCATCAGTACAGCTTGGCTGTAACTTTGGCTGTGAAGGGATCCGGGGTCGATAAGGAGACATTCAAAACCCTTGTTCATAAAGCACATCAAATGTGTCCTTATTCAAAAGCAATCAACGGCAATGTGGACGTCGCCTTTGAAATAGATGTAGATTAAATCCGACAAAAAGACGCTTGGGGAACCCCAAGCGTCTTTTCTTTGCTAAAATTGCTGTAAAGTTTTCAGTAGTTGGATCAGGGAAACTTTTAAATCCTCAACCACCTTCTTATCATCACCCGACATAGCCGAAATGCGATCAGGAATGAAGCAGGCCTCTTCCTGTAAACCAAGTCCCTTTTCCGTCAACTTAATCATGACAGACCGTTCATCTTCAGTCGAACGTTCACGGACAATCAAGCCATTCTGCTCCATTCGTTTCAACATGGGGGTAAGCGTTCCTGAGTCGAGGGCAAGGAGCTCCCCTAGTTTTTTTACTGTAAGTGTATCCTGTTCCCATAATAGAAGAAGGACCAGATATTGAGGATATGTCACTTCGAGTTTATCAAGCAGCGGTTTATATTTCTTCGTCATTTCCCTTGAACTTGCATAAAGCAGGAAACATAATTGGTCTTCCAGCACTTTTTCTATTTTACTTTGCATCATATCACCAGCTAATAGTAGTCCATCCGATATGAAATCATATCGAACTTATCTTTAATATAATCGTTATACTTTATAAAATAAAGAAGTATCATCAAGGAATGGTTTTCCTGAACAGAAAAAGGGAGCCAGCCCACTTAAAACTTAAACTGCTCCCTGTCCTTCATTTATAGTTCTTCCAGTTCAGATTGCTTTCACCCAATAGTTCTTCAAATGATTTATTCTTCTCCCGCCGCTTTCTTTCTTCGCGTTTCTTTTCTTCTTCCGCTGCCCTTTTTTCTTGTTCAGCCTCATTAAGTTCCTTTTGCTTTTGACGAAGCTGGGACATGATATCTTGATTGATTATATCACCAAGTTTCAATGAAGATGAATCTTTATCTTGGTTTTTGCTTTGATTTTGATGTCGCGGCTGTTTCTTTTTCATCCTTAAAACCTCCTGGCCATTTATGAAATTATTATATCACGACTGCCGTTTTCCTCGTCATGGTTTTCAAACAGTGTTTTCCCATTTCCCACATGGTAAAATAAAGAAAATTAATCGAGGAGGACCTTTCATGAAAAAATGGTGGTTTACACTCGCCGGAATCCTATCGTATATCATCGGCGTCGGCATTTATTTTTCCAATCGGATCATGTACATGAAAAAGAAGGAAGATGATTTTATCCAGAATCGTGAAATCATGGCTAAACGCCTGATCACGGAGGATTTTGATAATCTGCCTAAAACGGAAATTTGGGTATCGTCACCATCCGGATATTCCTTGAAATGCTTGTTTATCGAACCGCATGACACCAATAAGTGGGTGATCATTTCTCATGGTGTGACGGAAAACAAAGTCAATTCGATCAAGTACATGAATATTTTTCTTAAGCGGGGCTTCAATGCGATCATTTATGACCACCGCCGGCATGGGGATTCCGGTGGCAAGACGAGCAGTTACGGACATTATGAAAAATTCGACCTGAAGGCCGTAATCGATGAATTGAAAAGACGTAAAGGTCCCGACCTTCATATTGGCATTCATGGTGAATCCATGGGAGCCGTAACCCTGCTTTTATATGCCGGAATGCTTGAAGATGGTGCTGATTTTTACATTGCCGACTGTCCATTTTCAAATTTCGAGGATCAAATCAAACACCAGCTCAAGCATGAAG
The DNA here is from genome assembly GCF_040250305.1 of Peribacillus frigoritolerans. Taxonomy (NCBI): domain Bacteria; kingdom Bacillati; phylum Bacillota; class Bacilli; order Caryophanales; family Bacillaceae; genus Peribacillus; species Peribacillus frigoritolerans. The sequence goes on from NZ_CP158190.1 coordinate 3,606,844, forward strand.
TCCCATTTCCTTCCTGGACCGTGTTTCCGCTTGGGCGTACGTTCATCAAACTCCGTGACGGATATTGGACCAATGAAGTGTCCCCAATCGATTATATAAAAAATATCCGAAACCCGGTACTCTTCATCCATAGTGAAAATGACAGTTTCATTCCCGCTTCCATGACAGCGGAATTATATGCAGCAAAAGAGGGCCCAAAGCAGCTTTACATCGCTAAAAAAGGGGCCCACGCTCAATCTTATAATGAAAATCCAAAAGAATATGAAGATCAAATCGATCAGTTTCTAAAACTTGTCTGAGAAGAAAAAAGAGGGTATCCAAGATCCCCTCTTTGCTTTTAATCAGATTTTATTAAAAAAGCTCATCCTCGGATTCAAGATTTGATTCGGACTTTTTAATTGAAAGCTGTTCGCTTCCGGAACAAAGTCTATTTTCATGACTTCATCAAGAAAAATCATTTTTGATTTCTCCACATATAGCGGAATCCCGTTTGTTTCCACTTTTTCGGTACCTTCTTCAGGTTCGTTGACCCACCATAGCGCGGTCACACCGCTTACCACGCAGCCACAGCCATCAGTATCATATTTCAACTGTAAATATCCTTCTTGTCCCTGTACCTTATCGGCCATTTTCTCAGCCGCTGTTTCCGTCCATTCAATATACATGATTGCACGCCTCCCGATGTCTTTCCTTTCCCCCATTATAAACGATAAAAACGCTTCTGTTAAAGAAACTGCCTTCCTTTGCAAGCGTCAGCCGACACGAAAGTCACTTTCTTCATTGACCGTGCTAACAAATGCCGATTCTCTTACGCTCCCGTGATCCCTTTCATCACGATGCCGTTTTGAAAGGCTGTCCCTTGGGAACAGCCCTTCCGCTCATCATTCCATTATTCTTACATCCGCTATATCGGAAAGCCTGATATAGTGAGCCTGCTGAAACCGATCGACGATATGAAGCTTTTGGGTCAGCTCATTATAATAATGGATCCTGCCGATTAACAGCTGATACCGGTTTCCTTCATAATGAGCAATCGTGACATCCTTTCTTTCCTCCATCGCTTCCCCCATTACCGCATTCATTTCTTCCAGTTGCTGCTCATCCAGGATGCGCTTCGTTTCATAGCCATCCTCCACCACCCAATCCCGAAGCATCTTCACATGCTCCGGCAACATCATCGATGTCCATTTGATACGGCCGCGATCACGTATCATTCTTTTCCCTCCCTTCAAAGCCAACCTTACGCCTTATGCCCACCAAGCAGCTTGCTTCGGTAAACGGCTGTACCCGCTTCTGTATACGAAACGGCACGCAATAACGATTTGGCTCCATATTTATGGCGGATTCGATCAACCGTGTAACTCAATTCCCGCTTCTTCCAGCGCGAAGCATCAAATAAAGTTAGCTGCATTTCGTTGTCATCCACAATATTCGAGAGCCTGACCTCTATGCTCCGAACCGTTTTTTGCTTATAGTTCTCATGAAAAAGCTCCAGGCAAACTTTATATAACTCCATCGTAATGTTGGTCGGTTCGCTAATCGAACGCGAACGATGGAAACCTCCGCCGAACTCATCCTTGCTGTAACCAATGCTGAGGCTCACCGTCCTTCCTGCCTTGCGATGGGTGCGTGCCCTTCTTCCAACTTCTTCGCAAATTTCCAGCATGACCTGCTTTACCTCATGCTCCTCCTTATAATCCCGCAGCAGGATTTGACTTTTGCCGAAGCTGACCTGCCCTTCGATGATCGCTGCCCCCATATCAGATAAATCTATTCCCCACGCATGGTGGTAAAGCTGATTGCCCATAATTCCAAACTTTGCTTCAAGTAATTCAAGATCATAATTGGCAAGCTGCCCAACCGTAAATATCCCCATTCCATGAAGGGTTTTTTCTACGCGCCTGCCGATCCCCCACATTTCACGAAGCGGTGAAATCGGCCAAAGTTTGCTTGGCACATCCTCATACTTCCATTCTGCAATCCCTTTATGTTTGGCTTCCAAATCAAGGCAAAGTTTTGCCATAAGCATGTTCGGTCCAATTCCAATGGCACAGGGGAGCTGTAATTCCCGTTCGATTTCATCTTTTATCTTTTCAGCTATCATCCGGGCATCTCCCCATAAAGAAGCGGCACCATCGACTTTCACAAAACTTTCGTCCACACTATATACGTGAATCGCTTCTTTGGGCACATAACGGTTGAACAAGCGGGTTATTTCCGTCGAGACCCTTAAATAGGTCGCCATTTTAGGTTCAACGACCACAATCCTTGGATCATTCGGGATCTCAAACATCCGCGAACCTGTCTTGATGCCAAATTCCTTCTTCATCTTTGGAGAAGCCGCAAGCACAATGCTCCCTGTCCTCTTCAAATCACCAACCACCGCCAGATAACAATCAAGCGGGTCCAGACCAAGCATGACCGCTGAACAACTTGCATAAAAACTTTTCATATCGATACACATAATTGATTGTTTCGGCATCGTCCCATAATCCATCGTTTCTTCACCCTAACAAGAATATACGTTCGCTTTTATTATATTCATAACTTTAACCGAATATACGTTCTTATTCAATGGAAGTTTTCATACAAATTTCTACTTTTTATTGTAATTTCCTCGAAAAATATAATAGATACTAAAAATGGGTAAAATGACAAATTTAAACTGCATATCCAAATAGTTTTTTTAAAAAGAATTATTTAGTAGCTTGAATAATTTTTAATAGATCCTTATGCTTAGATTTTTTAATTTTTTCACCCTCATCAACAGACTTTAGTCTATTTAAACTTAAGTCTTATTACTCATTTTTTGTAATGTAAATGTAACCAAAATTATGTCTAATTGTCATAATGGTATTGTAGGATAATATTGTTAACAATACTAGAGAGATAGATAGAGAGGAAATGAAAATTATGAAGAAATGGATCGCTTCAGCTGCTGTTGCATCTGCCATGATGCTAACCCCACTGCAAGCCTTTGCAAATATTGGAGACCAAACCCTCAGACCCGGAATGACACATAGCGATGTCAAACAACTACAACAACTTTTAAAAACCAAAGGTTATTTCACATATTCAGGTTCACTGACTACATATTACGGCACCTATTCTGTATCAGCAGTGAAAAAATTCCAAAAAGCCAAAGGGTTAACTGCCGATGGTATTGCCGGCCGTGGCACATTTAATGCGCTTGGTGTTTATAATGTCAATAATACAAGCTTGATCAGCTATGCAAAAACCTTAATAGGCAAACCCTACAAATGGGGCGGAACAACACCGACTGGATTCGACTGCTCAGGCTTCGTCTATTACGTATTCCAAAAATCACAAGGAATTACCTTACCACGTACAACATCCTTGCTATATTCCAATACGGGTTTAAAAGTATCTTCACCAGCTAAAGGTGATCTTGTATTCTTTGATACTTCTTCTGGAAGAACAGGAGTATCCCATGTTGGGATTTATATCGGAAATGGTCAATTCATCAGTGCTACGTCTTCTAAAGGAATAACCATCACGGATATGGATAATTCTTATTGGAAACCAAAATATTTAGGTGCGAAAACTTTATAAAATCCCATAAAACAACCGGACAGAATTCATAGTGATTCAGTCCGGTTGTTTTATTTTATATATAATATTTCATCCGTTAAATCCTCTACTGTCACCATGAATGAAGAGTCCAAGTTGGAACGGTTCATCATTTCGATATTATAAACATGCTCTGAGGGTAAATGGACGACTTCGAGAACCATGAATCGCTGACTTTCCGCTTTGCTGACATGATCGAGGGCAGCAGTGACCGCCCTTTGTTCGGCCAAGCTTTTTTCATCCGTCAAAACAAGAATCAGTTCCGCTTCCGCTTTCCCAGGAAATGATTTCTTCACCCCGCCCCGGTGCCATGGTTTCACTTTCATCCCGATTTCCAGGTCGGAATAATCGAGAGCGTTACCATGTTGATCTTGAATGGATGTATCAGTGGTCACCTTATAATACGTCTCTTTAATCAAAATCCTTTTATCGTCAAGATCCGTAATGAAACCTTCTTCCCCCTTATCGATGGCTTCATCCATGTTCCAATCAGGGGATTGACAGCTACCCAGAATAAAGGCAACGAAAATGGATATATAAAGATTTACAATCCTCTTCATACAAATCCCTCCTACTTGAAATAGACGGATTCCCCATGAAATAGTTACCAATTCATATGAAAACTTCGTTATTTTTCAAAAAAGGGGGAATGTCATCGACATTCCCCTTTAGACCATCTTTCGCCTTGTCCGGCAGCGAAAGTCTAGCTTACTTTTTAAAAAATGCTTTTTTTCCTAATGTTTCGGTGATCTTTGGAAACATGTTATACCATTTCCCAGCTAAATTCATCCAGCCAGGAAGATTGATTTCCCTCTTATTGGTCAGCATCGCCGCTACGATTTTAGCAGCGACATCTTCAGGCTTAAGCATGAATTTTTCAACATTCTTTAAGTATGTACCTGATTCATCCGCAATGTTAAAGAAATTCGTTTCTATGGGGCCAGGATTGACGGTGGTCACAAAAACATGATCTTCCATCAGCTCGAGCCGAAGTGCGTTTGAATAGCCAAGAACCGCGAACTTGGTCGAAGAGTACAATGTTGATTTAGGAGTGGCGATTTTACCGGCCTGTGAAGCGATATTGATGATATGTCCCGATTTTCTCTGCTTCATATACGGAAGAACCAGCTTTGTGCAGGCCATCAATCCAATGACGTTGACAGCAAACATTGCTTTCGTTTCATTTAATTCCGTATCCTGCGCTTCTTTAAACGTGCCGAAACCGGCATTGTTGACCAACACATCCACTTCACCTATTTGCGCATGGATGTCATTAAAAACATTTGTCACCTGATCAGTGTCTGCCACATCAAGCTTATAGGCATATACATCAATCCCATATTGGGTGATCAGTTCATTCCTTAGCTGTAGTAATTTATCCATGCTTCTGGCCAAGAGGACGAGACGGCCCCCCTGCTTTGCACTTTGAATGGCAACTTCCTTGCCAATCCCTCCGGAAGCTCCGGTAATAACAATAACTTTGCCTTGCAACTTATTCAAAAAAGTGAGCCTCCTTGCGAACATTAAGCGATTGAATACAGAATGACCCCAGATTGGATTTCTGTTTCGACTTCACCCAAGTCTTCTAAATAGTCCAGCTGACCGACCGTTTCCGAAAGGGTCAGGCCCACTTCCTGAAGGTATACTTTCGGAAACAGCTGCTGACATACTTCAAAGACCGATAAAGGCTTATCTTGAAGCATGCTTTTCACCTGCATGGCACGGTTATGCTGCCGCTCAAATCTATAGTGAATCAAGTCGGCAACCGCATCTCCATCCACTTCAGATCCATGTCCGGAGTAAACGGTGGATATGGAAAAATCCAATAATTTTTGAAGTGATGCATTATACTGCAGTAACGGACGAGGCCTCATGCCTCCGGGAAGTAAAGGTGGTTCCATTAATGGATTAGGTGAAATCTTGGCAAGCAAATGATCGCCAACGATCATGACCCCGTCACTTTCCCGGTAAAAGGATAAATGGCTTTGCGCATGCCCTGGAGTCTCGATCACTTTCCAGCCTGGAAGACCAGGGAGCTCATCTCCCTCAGCCAAATATCCATGCAGCTTCCGTTCACTAAGGAAACTGATTTCGTCACGGTTATGGATCAGTTTATTTTTCAGCTCTTCTGCCACTCCGAACTTAGTGGCATAATCAAGGAAAAAACGATTATGGGTTTCAAGGAATTCATCACTGATAGTCAGCCAGCGCTGATTGTTTTTGTGTCCATAAACCGGGATCTCTTTTTCAAAGAAATCGAGTGCACCAGCATGATCAGGATGATGATGGGTTAAAATGATTTGTTCGATATCAGTCAGTTTCAGACCCAAATCCCCAAGCCCATTAGTCAGGGCTTCCTTTGATCGTTTTGTTTTCACTCCAGTATCGATTAGCGTTAAAGCATCCCCTTTAACTACATAAACATTCACATCACCCACTGCAAACGGCGTGGGCAAAGAAATTTTTGCAATATCTCCATTCCAATTCGCCATAATCTTTTCCACCTTAGAAAATTATATTTATATAAATCTTTTTATACGCTAAACAGGATTCTTAGTATACTTATCATGTATAATTACCATTTTACATGTATTTTTAATTACTGTCATTATTTTCACATAATTCATGTCTATTTTTTATCGTCCATGCATATATTATCATTGACAGAGTGCCAATATATCCTTCATAATCACAAGTAATTAAAGACGGCATGGCTTTGATTAAGGCCAAGTAAATTATTGATGGCGTAAAGAGAGTGAAGCTCGGAATGTGCTGAAAGGCTTCATCGCCCCCTCATTATTGAACCTACCTTATGAGCCTTCAGGAAAACCTGACGTAATTCCCGCGTTAGAGGATTCAAGTGCAGCTTTTCTGTTTATTTATTATGGGAAGGTTGAACAAAGGTGGTACCACGGAAGCTAGACCTTTCGTCCTTTATTGGATGAGGGGTCTTTTTGTTTTTCAAATACAGGCCGAAAACTTCAAAAGAAAAAGGAGCGGGAAATATGAAAAAAATCGCGTTTATCGGAGCTGGATCGATGGCAGAAGCAATCATTTCGGGGCTGGTGACCCAACAGGTAATTGAGCCAGCAAATATTTTTGTAACAAATAAATCAAATGATGATCGGTTCGATTATTTAAAGAACCAATATGGTGTAACTGCCACAAGATCGCTGCAGCTATTAGTACAGGATGCAAACCTTGTCGTACTGGCGGTGAAACCGAAAGATATTTTAGAAACGATGCAATCAATAAAAGAATATATTCGTGAAGAAATGCTGTTCATTTCCGTTGTTGCCGGGGTTCATACAACAAGCTTGGAAGGTATCGCCAACAAGCGGTTCTCGATCGTCCGTGCAATGCCTAATACATCGGCAGCTGTAGGAAAATCAGCAACGGCCCTTGCGGCTAACTGTCATACGAAAGAAGCACAATTACAAACGGCGATTACCCTTTTTGAAACGGTAGGTACAGTGGCAGTTGTCGACGAAACCCAGCTAGATGCGGTAACAGGCTTATCAGGCAGCGGTCCGGCTTATATTTATTACTTGGTCGAGGCATTGGAAAAATCAGCAGAAAAAATAGGTCTCGATTCCGAAACCGCTAAGCAATTGATTCTCCAGACACTGATGGGTGCAGCCGATATGTTACAGAAATCACCTAAAACGCCTGCTGTACTAAGAAAGGAAGTAACTTCACCAGGCGGAACGACAGAAGCAGGTCTGAAAGCACTTCAGGCTCATCAAGTGGAAGAAGCATTCATTGCCTGTGTACAAGAAGCGACTGAGCAATCGAAGCGAATGGGCAATCAAATAAGTAAAGAACTAGCCAAATATGTAGTTTCGCAGTAAGGTGCATGATGATGATCGGCTGTTGCCAGGCAACAGCCCTTTTTTTCTAAGGGGTAGTCCTTCCGAAGTTACTTTATAATCAGCATATCATTTTCATCAAAACTCCAATCCTTCGAATAGGCAACCTCCCAATAGTAACCATCGGGGTCTGAAAAATATCCGCTGTACCCTCCCCAAAAAACATCCTGAGGTGATTTCTCGATTGTTCCCCCTGCCTTTTCAGCTTTGTTGATCATATCATCCACTTCTTCAATTGATTTAGCATTATAAGCAAGCGTAAGACCCGGGAAACCATTTTTCTTAGGCGGTTCTTTCTCATTGATGTCTTTTGCTAGCTCCTCTATAGGATACAAAGCAAGCTTCGTTCCGGCATTATTAAAAAAAACGATTGCGGGTTCGTCCTCTTTAACCGTTGTATGAAATCCCAACCCGTCCCGGTAAAACCTTAATGATTCAGCAATATCCCTGACACCTAAAGTTATAATGTTGATCCTGTTCATACTAGTCCTCCTTTTTCCATGTTTTAAAGATAAATTCGACATCTGCATCACTTTTCCCTTTTTAGCTTGATTACCATCAGCCACACCATCACAAGTGCTTCTAAAAGTTCCTAACAACGCTACCATTTGCAAAAAGCTGTCCACGGGGAATTAATTCCACCTTGGATTGCCCCTCATGCAAATTACGTAGGAATTCCACTTTCTTTGCCGAATGAATACATGTTTTGTCAACAGTAAAGGAATTTCCCCATACTTATCGAATTCAACAACCAAAAGGGGGAATCTCGATGAATACAAGTGCAGTTGCCCGGTTACTGAATGTTTCCCATAGTACGATTCAACGCTGGGTCACCCAATTGAACATGGAAGTAGAACGGAATCAGCTTGGCCACTACCAGTTTTCGGATGAAGACATTGCATTATTGAGAAAAATCCAAGATCAGCTGAACGAGGGCATCATTCTCCAAAAGGTCAGCATCTCAGAGAAGAAGCTTAGAAAAGCAACCATCCAGAAACACTCCGAACCGAATAAAGAACATGATCAACTGCTAGAACGCATCATCCGGCTTGAAAATGGACTGAAAACAAAAGCGGACGATGTTGTATCCTATCAGCTTTTACAGCACAGAAGTGAAATGGAAGAAATGCATAAACTCGTTAAGAGGCTCGAAGCCCGTATCGAAGCGTTAGAAAAACCAATAGGTCAAAACTTTGATTATTTCCTCGCGGCTGAAGAAGCTGCTGCCACTAAAAAGACGAAGAAAAGGCCATTCATAAAAATGATTTTTGGAAACAGAAAGAACGATAGTTCATCATGGAGCACAGCCGACAGCGATTGACATCGATTTTCAAGATGCTCATGAGCACCCACGATAGCCATTTTTCTTAAGCAAAACATTTCTTCAGTAATAGGACCTGACCTTATTAATTACCCCAAAATAAAAAGGCCCTGACCCAAGATTAATCTACCTGGGTCGGGCCTTTTCATCATCTTAAATCAATACTGCACGGTCATTGAGCATTTTTTCGCCTTTGATGCGCTGGAATTCGTTAAGCAGTTTTTCGACGGTTAGCTTCTGCTTTTCAGCGCCTCTGGCTTCAAAAATGATTTGTCCCTTATCCATCATAATCAAGGAATTTCCAAGATCGATTGCCTGCTGCATATTATGAGTCACCATCAACGTCGTTAACTGGTTCTTTTCGACGATTTCCTTCGTAAGGTTTGTAACGAGCTCTGCCCGTGAAGGATCAAGTGCTGCTGTATGTTCATCAAGAAGCAGGATTTTAGGATCGGTGAAGGTCGCCATCAGCAATGATAGTGCCTGACGCTCCCCTCCTGACAATAATCCCACTTTTGCAGTCATCCGGTTTTCCAAGCCCAAATGTAGGGTGCCCAAACATTCTTTAAAAAGTTCTTTCCGTTTTTTTGTCACCCCAAAACCTAAACCTCTTTTATTGGTTCTGCCATAGGCAATTGCCATATTTTCTTCAATCGTCATATGCGGTGCCGTACCCAGCATGGGATCCTGAAAAACGCGGCCAATCATTTTTGCACGGGCATGTTCTTCAATGGCCGATACGTTTTCACCATCAATGATGACTTCACCGGCATCAGGGAGAATCTTACCGGAAATCATATTCATCAAAGTCGATTTACCTGCTCCATTACTTCCGATGACTGTTACAAATTCACCTTTTGTCATCTGCAGTTCCAGATTTCCAAGGGCTAGCTTTTCATCTGGTGTTCCCTCATTGAACACTTTATAAATCTGATTTAACCGAAGCATATTCTTCCCTCCCTTTCGGTAAAGTGCCATCATGACGCATCTGTATTTCTTTAAGCCGCCTTTTCTTCCGGGTTTTTTCCTTTTGTTTATCGGAAATTTTTGGAATGACAAGTGCCCCGACCACAATAAGTGCCGTAATTAATTTAACATCTCCGGTTTCAAGGAATTCAACGCGAAGTGCCAAGGTTACGACGATTCGGTAAATGATCGCCCCTCCAATGACCGCCAGCGTAGCACGTGCAATCGTTTTTGCACCAAATAGAGCCTCACCGATTATGACGGATGCCAATCCGATGACAATGATTCCAATCCCCATGCCTATATCGCTAAAACCGTTATATTGGGCAACCAAGGAGCCCGAAAAAGCCACAAATGCATTTCCGATTGCAAGTCCAAGGATCTTCATGTTGCCGGTATGGGCGGAAAAACTCTTGACCATGGCTTCATTATCACCAGTCGCCCGTAAGGCAAGACCAATTTCCGTTTTTAAAAAAGCTGACATTGCCGCCTGGATGACTACAGCCACAATCAGCATAACGATTAATATGGCCCACGTTTTTGGCAGACTGTCACCGAGACCCACGAATGATAAAAGACCATTCAACAAATTGTCCAGCCCGGTGCCAGCCCAGGCATCCTGGATATTCGTGATAATGGTTGTTTGGGAAAGCAACGGAATGTTGGATGCACCCATGATCCGCAAATTGATCGAGTAAAGCGCAATCATCATTAAGATACCTGCCAAGAGAGGATTGATTTTCCCTTTCGTATGCAGGAACCCCGTTATCGTCCCAGCGATGAACCCTGCCACCATGGCACTCAACGTGGCAACGATCGGCGAGTAACCGTTAACGATCATAATCGCGGCAACAGAGGCCCCTGTCACAAAACTGCCTTCCACAGTCATATCCGGGAAGTCGAGAATCCTGAATGTTAAATAGACACCAAGTGCCATGATTGCATAAATCATTCCCGACTCAAAAGAGTTGAATAAGGCTGAGAACATTTTTTTCTTCCTTCCCCGAACAAAAGCAGAGTTTATTTTACAAACTCAGCATCTGCTTTCCATTCTTCTTTTATTTCAACACCCATATCTTTTGCTGCTTTTTCATTGATGACCAATTTCAGTTTTTGTGGATATTGAACCGGGATATCTCCTGGTTTTTTACCATCCTTGAGGATTTCAACCGCTTTCTGCCCCGCTTCATAACCAATATCATAGTAACTGAAGCCATATGCTGCAAAACCGCCAGCATTCACGGAATCAAGCTCGCCGACAAACAAGGGGATATCTTGATCATTTGCCACGGAAATGACCGATTCCAGTGCCGAGACAACTGTATTATCAGTAATGATATAGAAAGCATCCGCTTTTCCGATTAAAGATTCCGTTGCCTGTTTAACATCCGCTGAAGTCGAGACGGAGGCTTCCACGACTTTCAAACCAGCTTTTTTCGCTTCCGCTTTCACATTCTTTATTTGGACGACTGAATTTTGCTCCCCTGTATTATAGACAGTTCCAATTGTCTTCGCCCCAAGCTCTTCCGCTAGGAATTTCATTGACTTTGCAATCGCTTCAGGATGGGAGTCCGTCGTACCCGTCACATTTCCGCCTGGTTTTTCCAAAGAAGTAACAAGCTCCCCCGCTACAGGATCGGTAACCGATGTAAAGACGATCGGGATATCCTTGGTCGCATTTAAAGCACTTAGAGCACTAGGAGTAGAATTCGCAAATATCAGATCCACTTTATCCCCAACGAAGTTATTGGCAATCGTCTGACTGTTGTTTTGGTCACCCTGTGCAATTTGAAGATCATATTTGGCATTGATGTCACTGTCCTTCAGTGCCGCCTGGAATCCTTCATATGCTTGATCCAGGGAATCATGCTGAACGATTTGCGTTACCCCAATGTTGAAGGTATCCTTTCCGCTTTCATCCTTTGCCGTATCTTTTTCCTTGTCATTTCCACACCCAGCCAATAATAAACCTGCGACCAATGTCATGGCTGCAGTTGAATATAATTTCTTTTTCATATTTTCCCCCCGCTTTTTCCTTATTTAAATTAATGTTTTTCTAACGACGCCAGCTTTTTTCGCTTTTATGTCCTAAATTATAATCGTTTAGTCCCAATTATTCCAATATATTTTTTAACTTTTTAGAATTTTTTGAGTTCTAAATATAAAACATGAAAAAAGCTGCTGTGAAAGGTATGGTAACTTTCACAGCAGCTTTATGAAAAATCAGTGTTCGACGACCTGGCTGACAATTTCGGTAACTGTAGCACGATCAATTTTTTCTTTGCCTTCTTTTAGGGCTTTCAATGTGGCTTTTGCCAATTCCAAGGGTATTTTACAGAATTGGATGATCTCTTTCGTTTCAATCTCTCCGATGTACGCATCGGCTAATGCAAGATTACGCTCCGTATGCGCAAGCATCTCGTCGAAACCCCAGCCATCCGGATAAAAGTTCACACCACGTTCGGCATCTTCCTCACGGTTACGCAGGATATTGACCGTTTGGAGTCCACGGCCAAATGCGATGGCAAGTTCACGGTCGGTTTTGGTTCCATCGTACCAGTTCCACATATCGGACAGCATGACCCCCACTAAACCTGCAACATAATATGTGTAATCATCGAGTTCCTCTTCATTATGGATTTGCCAGTCCTTAGTAACCCATTTTGCCATGCCTTCGGCCATTTCCTTTGTCGACTCCAAGACTTTGGATTTTGCACCGGGAGGACAAAATTCAATCCAGTCCGAAAGAAACAGGGTCACCTCGGGCAGATCATCCTTATATGGTTCAAATAATGATTGAAGATCTTCTTCCCTGAAATCCGCATCAAGCTCACTAAGAGCCTGTAACAGGGAAACCTTACTATCTGCTGGAAGACCTGGGTGGTCCTCGATCTCATCGATGGCGCGCATGCAAAGGTATGCAGCTCCAATGGCCTCTTGTAATCCCTTTGGAAGATAGCTGATCGGAATGAAAAAAGTCCGGCTTGTTTTTAGGAGAAAATCCATTGCTTTAGTATGTAGGGCACTTTTGTCAGTCATATTTACACTCCTTTAAATATCCAATGAACAATTGATTAATTATATCAAACATTGGTTTTGATTTCAGCTGCCCGATTCCTCTGAATACAAAGGAATTTTAATGGCCATAAGATCTTCACCCATAATCGTGTTTGCAAAGATCGCTTTGCTTTCCTCTTTTAGCCTCTCAGCATCCTCCGGAGTATACCGTGAGCTGATATGCGTAAGGATTAGATGCTTAGCTCCCGCTTTCAAAGCCGTTTCTGCAGCCTGAACGGTGGTCGAATGATAATAGGCTGATGCCATTTCCGCTTCTTCCGCTGAAAATGTAGCTTCATGAACAAGGTAATCCGCCGATTCAGCAAGAATGAGCGCATTGCTGCACATTCTTGTATCACCAAGAATCGTGATGATCCGGCCTTTTTGCGGAGCACTGATATAGTCCTTCCCATTTAAGACACGGCCATCATCGAGACAGACCGTTTGTCCATTTTTCAATGCTTTAAAAAGAGGCCCCGGCTTCACACCTTCAGACCGCAGCCGGTCGACCAGTAAGCTTCCCGGACGATCTTTTTCCACAATCCGGTAACCGATGCTGTAAATGCCATGATCAAGCGACATTGCCGTCACTGTGAATTGTTCGTCCTCAAACACTTCGCCTTCTTCTATTTCGATGATTTCCAAGGGATATTTTAAATGAGTTCCACTCACCTGTAAGCTCGTCATAATAAATGCATCTATGCCTTGTGGACCATATACGGTCAATTTATCCACTCCGCCCTGAAAAGATCTGCTGCTTAAAAATCCAGGTAGTCCGAAGATGTGGTCACCATGTAAATGGGTGATGAAGATCTTTTCAACCTTTCGCGGTTTGACCGCCGTTTTTAATATTTGATGCTGTGTTGCTTCCCCACAATCGAATAACCAAACCGTCCCACGTTCTTCCAATAATTGAAGGGCGATTGATGTCACATTACGCGCTTTAGCCGGAACGCCAGCGCCTGTACCCAATAAAACGAAATCCACTCATACTACCTCCGTTGCAAATACTTTATGACTTAACTATAGCATAACCAAGGTGCTCTTTCATTTATGACCCATTAAAACCGAAACCAAATTAAACTTTTAATGAAATATAGAGAAAAAATGCGCAAATTGATTGCTTTGAGGGAAAGCTAAACGTAAAATTAGAAATTGGTACACATACGGGAATTCCAACTTTATAGACAGATTTAACGGAAAGTTGAGGTTTTAAACATGACAGAAAACAATAAACCCACAGCATTGATCATGATTTTTGGTGCTACCGGAGATTTAGCGAAAAGAAAATTGTTCCCTTCCATATATCGACTATTTCAAAAAGAGAAAATCAATAAGTTCGCCGTTGTTGGAGTGGCAAGGAGACCATTGACGAACGAGGAGTTTCAAACAAGTGTCAAGGACTCGATACTTACGTTCGGACATGCGGAAGAAAAGGTCGACGAATTCATTTCCCATTTCCATTATCACTCCCACGACGTTTCCAGCTCGGAATCATACCTGCAGTTAAAAGACATTGCCGAACAATTAAACGGACAATATCAATTAGAAGGAAACCGGATCTTCTATTTGGCGATGGCGCCTGAGTTTTTCGGAACGATTGCCGAACAGATTAAAGCACAAGGCCTGAGTGACACGGATGGATATAAGCGTCTGGTCATAGAAAAGCCATTTGGACACAGTTTCGAAACAGCACAAAAATTGAATGAGCAGATTCGAACTGCATTCGCTGAAGATGAAATCTACCGTATCGATCATTATTTAGGTAAGGAAATGGTACAAAATATTGAGGTCATCCGTTTTTCCAATGCCCTATTCGAGCCGCTTTGGAATAACAGATATATATCCAACATTCAGGTTACTTCAAGCGAAACACTTGGCGTTGAAGAACGCGGGCGTTATTATGAAACCAGCGGTGCCCTAAGGGATATGGTCCAAAACCACCTGCTGCAAATGGTGGCCTTGCTTGCCATGGAACCCCCGATCGCTTTGACGACAGAAGAGATTCGAAGCGAAAAAGTGCGGGCATTGCGTTCACTTCGACCAATGAAAGTGGACGAAGTCAATCAATACTTCGTCCGTGGCCAGTATGGTGAAGGAACGATAGACGGTCAAACACTTCCGGCCTACCGCAATGAACATAACGTAAATCCGGAATCCAACACAGAGACCTATGTTGCGGGTAAATTGATGATTGATAACTTCCGATGGGCCGGTGTTCCTTTTTATATCCGCACCGGTAAGAGAATGGATGTCAAATCAACGAATATCGTTGTTCAATTCAAAGATATCCCAATGAACCTGTATTATAAAACGGAAGAAACACTGAACCCGAATCTTCTCGTTATCAATATCCAGCCTGACGAAGGTATCACATTGTACCTAAATGTGAAGAAATCCGGGACGACATCCAATACAAAGCCAATGAAGCTGACCGTCTCGAACAAAGGGATCGAACACATCAATTCTCCCGAGGCATATGAAAAGCTATTGTTTGACAGCATGCGCGGGGATGCTACAAACTTTACGCACTGGGACGAGGTTGCCCTCTCATGGAAGTTCGTCGATACCATTTCCAATGCATGGGAAAACAATAAAGACGAGTCTTTCCCTAACTATGAAGCTGGATCCACAGGTCCACTTGCATCCGATGAACTCCTGGAAGAAGATGGACATATTTGGTGGCAAGTCAAGAAAAACGAAAAATAATAATGATTGAAATGAAGAAGGGACGCAGTTTTGAATCTGCATCCCTTTTTTCATTCATGAAACACTCTTCCTCAGCAATTTATCACGGATAATATGATACATTTCCTTGGGCTTAGACATTTCTTCCTTTACTTCCGAATTGAGCCAAAATGAAACACCGAATTCTAAGGCGATGAAAAATAAAAATATGGCTACAGCCCACCAGATGATGAACATAAAGTCACCCGCTCCTTCTCTCTTCTATCTGCCTACTGTATCCTACGGTCCGTCCATCTCTTTCAATGTTTATATTCCTTTTTCCGCAGGTGTTTAAACCTAAAAAGCAAGGATGAATGACATACATCATACTATGTTTTCCCTAAAAAAGGTAAATTAATTGGAACTATTTACAACTAGTTCATCATTACCATTTTTACCCTTCCAACCTCTTTGTAGAAATAGAATGGTAAGTCCTTGCTAAGGTTACACTAGAAAAGGCGCCAGTGACGGCACCACTAACTTCGATGTGGAGGGATTAAACGATGGACATTCGTGAAGGATTAATTCCAACTGCGTTGGGCACAGCCGTGACAGCTGCGGGTTATGCAATGAAGCAGACCCGGGGCTCAAACAAAATGGTAGCTAATACGGTTTTTGGTTTCGGTTTGGCACATGTTGTATTAGGGGTCATTGACCTTGTAGAGCATCGGAGATAGTAAAAAAAAGGGGCGCCAAGCGCCCTCTTTTTTACATGATGAAACAAAAAAGCCGGTTTAAAAGGGAATCCCCTTTTAAACCGGCTTGAACTTTTTATTTTTCCATCCATTCGGTATGGAACGTTCCTTCTTTATCAATGCGTTGGTAAGTATGAGCTCCAAAATAGTCACGTTGAGCTTGAATCAGGTTAGCTGGCAGCGTTTCTGTACGATAGCTGTCGAAATAGGCAAGTGCCGATGACAAGCAAGGAACCGGGATTCCATTCATCACTGCCGTTGATACCACCTCACGCAAAGCTCCTTGATAGCTTTCGACGATTCCTTGGAAGTAAGGATCAAGAAGAAGGTTGTTCAAGTTCGCTTCACGATCGTACGCTTCCTTGATTTTTTGGAGGAATTGTGCACGAATGATACAGCCGCCACGGAAAATCATCGCGATTTCCCCATATTGCAAGTTCCAGTCATTTTCTTCTGATGCTGCTTTCATTTGTGCAAATCCTTGTGCATAAGAACAGATTTTGCTCATATAAAGTGCTTTACGGATACTTTCGATCAAAGCTTTTTTGTCGCCTGTAAATGATTCGGCTTTTGGCCCACGAAGGATTTTACTCGCTTCAACACGCTCGTCCTTGATTGCTGAAATAAACCGCGCGAATACGGATTCCGTAATGATTGGAAGCGGAACACCAAGATCAAGCGCACTTTGACTTGTCCACTTCCCAGTACCTTTTTGGCCAGCTTTATCTAAAATGACATCGACCATAGGCTTGCCGGTTTCTTCATCATATTTTTTGAAAATATCAGCAGTAATTTCAATTAAATAGCTATCAAGTTCCCCTTCATTCCATTCAGAGAAGACTTCATGGAATTCTTCTGCAGATAATCCAAGAAGATTTTTTAGAAGGAAATAAGATTCGGAAATCAATTGCATGTCTCCGTATTCAATACCATTATGTACCATTTTAACATAATGACCTGCGCCATCCGGTCCGATATACGTGCAGCAAGCATCCCCGTCGACCTTAGCTGAAATGTCCTTCAAGATCGGTGCAACCAGTTCATATGCTTCTTTTTGACCTCCAGGCATGATGGATGGACCTGTCAGAGCTCCTTCTTCCCCTCCTGACACGCCTGTACCGATGAAATGGATGCCAAGCTTGCTTAACTCCTCATTGCGGCGCTGAGTGTCCTTGAAGAAGGTATTCCCTCCATCAATAACGATATCACCTTTTTCAAGTAACGGTTTTAATTGCTCGATTGTTGCATCCGTTGCCGCTCCGGCTTTAACCATCAATAAAATTTTGCGGGGGGTTTCCAATGAATTGACGAATTCTTCAAGCGTATAAGCGGCGGTTACGTTTTTGCCTTCCGCTTCCTTCATCATTTCGTCCGTTTTTGATCCTGAGCGATTATACACGGAAATTGAATATCCCCTGCTTTCAATATTAAATGCAAGGTTCTTGCCCATTACTGCTAGTCCGATAACGCCAATCTGCTGTTTTGTCATAATTCATCTTTCCCTTCTCTATATCTTTACACAGCTTGTACGCTAATCTTTGTCAAAAGAAGGATCATTCCTCCTGGATGGCTCAAAGAAATCTTTACTGAAGCTAGTGTCTGTTCCAATTGAACGATTTTTCAAGGGTAATCCCTTTTTAATAATATTTTCTCCGTACTTATTTTGCAAGTGTTCCATCGCTTCATACAGAGGTTCTTTTTCTGCATCCTCTTGAAAGGAGAAAATATCCAGTTGCTTGAAGGCCGACTCTTTTTCGATGACATCATAGGCAGTGACACCAAGAAGCCTGATTCCTTCCCCATTCCAATTTTTCATGAATAGATCGATAGCTCCATCCAAAATATCCTTTTTTTCAAAAACTGGATTAGGAACCGTTCTGCTTCTCGTTATAGTGCGGCGGTCTTTGTAACGGATCGTCACACCTATTTTTTGACCAAGCAGGCGTTTATTTCTCAAACGGACGGCTACCTTACCCGAAAGCTTTTCCAATACACCAATCAGTTCTTTTTGATTGGCAGAGTCATGCGGAAGAGTTGTCGAGTTCCCAATGCTCTTATGCTCAAAAATCGCTTCAGGATCCACTACCCTTGGGTCGATTCCATTAGCCCTATCCTTCAAACGGATGCCATTGATCCCAAGTAGCTGTTTAAGTTGACTATCATTGGCGTGTGCAAGGTCCCTGATCGTCTTTATCCCGATAGTTTGAAGCTTTTCCGAGGTCTTATCCCCGATGCCGTGCATTTCGCCAACTTGTAAAGGCCAGAGCTTTTCCGGAATGTCCCGTTTCCTTAACACGGTGATTCCCATTGGCTTCTTCATATCAGAAGCAGTTTTGGCCAAAAATTTATTAGGGGCAATCCCGATGCTGCAAGGGAGATCCATCGTATTAAAAATTCTTTCCTGAATGCTATTGGCTATATCTAAAGGCGAACCCAATTCGGCGCATTCACTAATATCCAGATACCCCTCATCTATCGAAACCGGTTCAACCATCTCTGTATATTGCCTCAATACATCGAAAATAGCCAGTGATGCCTTTCGATAGCGCTCGAAATTCGGTTTCTGAATGACTAATTGAGGACATAGTTTTTTTGCCTGCCAAATCGGCATGGTCGTTTTAACCCCGAACTTCCTCGCCTCATAGCTGCAGGTGACGATTATCCCCCTTCTCTCTTCAACATTGCCCGCAATGGCCAGCGGTTTGCCTTTCAATGAAACATCATATGACATTTCCACTGAGGCATAAAAACTATTCATGTCTACATGGAGAATGACCCTGCCATTTTTGGGATACATGTCCTTCATGTTTGACCGTCACATCCTTGTAAAAATAAAAAACACCGGATAATAGGGGCAATAAAAAACCATTTCTATTAAGGTACCCCTATTTATCTTTGGTAACCTCGGTGAAAGATGCTCCACTCCAAGAAAAACAGCCATCATGTCATTGATGACTGTATTCCTTCAATACTTTGAACGCCTTCCAAATATATACGAGTTCTTGCTGATCAATGTCGTAATCAAACGGCAACACCGATTGCTTAATAAGGCACCGTTCAAAGGGTATAACTCAAGGATTTCACGGGTTCAATCGACAAGGCATCTTCCTTATCCTTCGCAAGAAATGCGACCACCTTTATCGATACTCAGAAAACTCCTACATTACCCCGTCATATTACAGGTGGTTATTCCCCTGATACTTCTTTGATGATAGCGACGACCATTTCAGCTAGCTTCGTTAATTCCTCAACTGGAATTCTTTCATTCGTAGTATGGATATCTTCATAGCCCACTGCTAGATTGACAGTAGGGATGCCAAAGCCTGCAATGACATTCGCATCGCTTCCTCCGCCGCTTTTAACCAGCTCGCATGGACGGCCGATTTTCTCTGCTGCCTTTCTTGCGATTTCGACTACATGATCACCAGCACCATATTTAAAACCAGGATACATGACGTTAACTTCAACTTCAGCACGTCCGCCCATTTCAATGGCTGCAGTCTCGAATGCCTCTTTCATTTTCGCTACCTGTATTTCCATTTTTTCAGGAATCAAGGATCTTGCTTCTGCAAGGATTTCCACATGGTCACAAACAATATTGGTTTGCTGTCCCCCCTGGAAACGTCCGATATTGGCTGTCGTTTCCTCGTCGATTCTGCCTAATGGCATTCTAGAGATTGCTTTGGCAGCAATCGTAATGGCTGAAACGCCTTTCTCAGGCGCGACACCAGCGTGAGCAGTCTTGCCTAAAATGGTTGCAGACACTTTCGCCTGAGTAGGTGCTGCAACAACCACGTTGCCTACTTTTCCATCACTATCAAGTGCAAAACCGAATTTAGCCGTTACAAGGGAGCGATCCAATGCCTTTGCACCAACCAAGCCAGATTCTTCACCGACTGTTATGATGAATTCGATTGTTCCATGTTCGATATTCTGTTCTTTCAACACTTTAAGCGTTTCTAACATGACCGCTAATCCAGCTTTGTCATCCGCCCCTAAAATGGTCGTTCCGTCTGACACTATGTATCCATCTTTGATGGAAGGCTTGATTCCGTTCCCTGGAACAACCGTATCCATATGGGAGGTGAAATAAATGGTATCTACGCCTTCTTTCATTCCTTTTAAAGTACATACTAAATTCCCTGCACCATGACCGGTAACTGCTGTTGTATCATCTTCAAAAACTTCTACACCCAGTGCCCCGAATTTTTCTTTCAGCACTTTGGCGATGGCTGCTTCATTTTTTGTTTCGGAATCAATCTGCACCAATTCCATAAATTCATTAACTAAACGTTCTTCATTAATCATAAAATAAAACCTCCAAAAAAGTTTTCCTCTTCAATTATACTTCTAAAAGCCGCGCCCCGGCAAATAATGTGAAAGGAAGAACCCAGCCTGAAAAAGCATGCTGGTCATTTCCCTGCCAGAAGGCCTTGTTAAAAAGGTGAATAATGACTTATTATGGTTTTCTTTAAAATGATATCTTGCCAGTATGGAAAAGAGCCCAAAACAAATAGTTTGGGCTCCTTCCAATGTTGATCACAACGGGATATTTCCGTGTTTTTTCCATGGTCGAGTTTCTTTTTTGTTGCGTAGCATTTCTAATGATTGAATGATCTTAATCCTGGTTTCACGGGGATCAATAACATCATCCACCATTCCAAGACTTGCGGCAACATAAGGATTGGCGAACTTCTCACGGTATTCTTCAATTTTAGCTGCACGTGTCGCCTCCGGATCTTCGCTATTTTGTATTTCACGGGCAAAAATGATATTTGCCGCTCCAGCAGAACCCATTACCGCGATTTCAGCATTCGGCCATGCAAACGTAAGATCCGCACCGATGGATTTACTATTAAGAGCAACGTAAGCTCCTCCGTAAGCTTTACGCAGAATGATCGTCAATTTTGGTACTGTTGCTTCCGAATAAGCATATAGCAGCTTTGCACCGTGGCGAATGATCCCACCATGTTCTTGTTTAACGCCCGGGAAAAACCCTGAAACGTCTTCAAACGTAATCAGCGGAATGTTAAACGAGTCACAGAAACGAATAAAACGGGCAGCCTTATCTGATGAATCTATATCAAGTCCCCCTGCCAACACCTTTGGCTGGTTACAGACAAGCCCCACTGATTTCCCTTTGATCCGCGCCAAGCCGACCACTATGTTTTTCGCAAAGCCCTCTTGAACTTCCATAAAGGAATCCTCATCGACAACCTGCTCCAACACTTTCCGAACATCATATGGACGGATCCCTTCATAAGGGACTACATCCGTTAAGTCCGGCCGGTAGTCATCTCCATCATCCGCTTCCAAAACTGGCGGCTTCTCTTCATTATTTTGTGGAAGATAGCTCAGGAGACGTCTAACGTCCGCCAAAACTTGCTCCTCAGATGCTCCTTTGAAATGAGCATTACCGCTTATGGTATTATGTACAGTCGCTCCGCCCAATCCTTCGGATGAAATCTTTTCACCTGTAACCGTTTCAATGACTTTAGGACCTGTTATGAACATTTGGCTCGTTTTTTCAACCATGAAGACAAAGTCGGTTATGGCTGGGGAATATACGGCTCCGCCAGCACAAGGTCCCATAATAACCGAAATCTGTGGAATGACCCCTGAATAAATGGAATTCCGGTAAAATATTTGGCCATATCCGTCAAGCGAAACTACGCCTTCTTGAATACGCGCCCCGCCAGAATCGTTCAAACCTATGAAAGGGGCTCCATTTTCCGCTGCCAAATCCATAACATTGGCAATTTTCAGAGCATGCATTTCACCGAGTGCACCGCCAAAAACAGTAAAATCCTGTGAAAACAGATAAATGTCGCGGCCGTTGACCTTTCCGTAACCGGTGACAACCCCTTCTCCCGGCCCTTCTTCCTTTTCCATGCCGAAATTGGTATTACGGTGTTTGATGAAAGGATTAAGCTCGATGAAAGTACCTGGATCAACTAGAAGTTCAATTCTTTCCCTTGCAGTAAGTTTGCCCTTTTCATGCTGCTTATCGATTCTTTCTTCACCGCCGCCCATTTCCACTTTGCGGCGTCTGTCATATAGGTCATTGATCGTATCATAAATGTCTGTCATTTCTGCTCCTCCTTTGATAATGCTTGTTCACATAGCTCATATAATACTCCCGCGGTAGACTTCGGATGAACGAAAGCAACATCCGCATTGTGCGCTCCCTTTCTTGATGAATCATCAATCATGCGCAATCCAGCTTCTTTGATTTCTTTTATTCTATCTTCGATGTCATCGACGCCAAGTGCCACATGATGAATCCCTTCACCGCGTTTTTCGATGAATTTGGCGATTGGGCTTGCAGGTGACAACGCTTCCAACAATTCCAAACGGGTATTGCCTGCCAGGATGAAGGCCACTTTCACTCCTTGGCTCTCCACTGTCTCGATTCCTTCAAGTTTCAATTTCAGCGTTTCCGTATAAAGCGGCAAGGCTTCATCAAGTGACTTGACGGCAATACCGATATGATCGATATTTTTAATCATCATAAAAACCCCCATGCTATGTATTATTGGATGACTCCATTAAAATACTACTAATCTTGCATTAAAGCCTTTTAAGATTCGGAATAATATGAACATTATACTTTTACTTGTTTCTACTAAATGTTCAAGTTAAAATAAAATCAATCAAACTGTATTAAGGGAGAGAGCATATGGGAAACAAGAAAATCAGAAAGATCGTCGTGTATTTGATGCTTATCTCAATGTTATTAACGAGCTTATTATCAGGTATCGCATTTCTTTTGTAATAGACACCGTATCGGGGAGGGGAGCAAAAAGCTTCCCTCTCTTTATTTTATCGCTCCGTTTTTCTTTGCCAGCGTTTTGAAATCCTCGTTCGATAGGGTGATCAACACCTTAGTGCCGATGGGGACTTTTTCGTACAAACGCTCCACATCGGATTTAAGCATCCGGACACAGCCATTTGAAATATATTTACCAATCGATGATGGCTGATTCGTACCATGTATGCCGTATATCCTCCCATCGGTATTTCGCGCATCGAATCCAATCCACCGCGACCCCAAAGGGTTCCTGGGATCGCCGCCAGGAATATTCTTTTTCCGGTAATATGGATTGACCGCTTTTACTTTGACCGTGAATATCCCTTCAGGTGTCAGTTCCTGACTCTTTCCCGTACCGACCGGCAGAATTTCCTTGACCTCGTTATCATCTATGAAAGCCAATTTATTGTTGGCTTTATTGATGATGATAAACGGATCGCCAGGTTTGACCGATTGAGGCTGGGCCTGTACCTGTAACGGCCACAAAGATAGCATAAGCAACAAAGAAAGGATCCATTTCATTTGTATCATCCCTTTACTTTTTTGCTTAGTTTAAGCCAAGTGCCTCTTTTTCATTCGGTTGCCGGTCAGCTTGGGTAATCCCTTGAAGGAATGCTTCAACAATAAATAGCGCTCCATTTCCTTCATGAGCTGCAGTAATGCAGCCCTGGATTCGAACTCTTCACGTGTCTGCGGCAGTGCCATTCCCCTAAAATGAATCTCCATTTCCTCAAGCTTCTTCAGATAAAGGATGGCCGTATTTTGTGGGTGGACGTTTTCTGCCAAATCTTCTATAAAATCAGCCACTATCCCGCTTTGCTTGACGACCAAAGGAATATTCGTGACCAGGGGAAGAATTCGTTCAATTATTTCAAATTGCTTTTCACGCATTTTGAAATAATGGTAATACAGGTCTTCTTCCCTTAAAAAATGATTTTCCACGTCCCTGAAGGCAAGGCTCTTGGCTTGATTAAGAAGATTGGCTGTTTCGGTGATTTCCTTACCATCCCATGTGTGATCATTATCCCTCAAATAGCGGACAATTCCCATCAAGATCGCACTGAAGTTCGTTTCGATACTTTCCTGATAGGCCAGCAGTTTGTCATCGACACTGGGCATGTACAGATTCATGACAAGTGCCACTCCAACTCCAACTGCAATTAATATCGTTTCATTGATCAGCAGGGAAAAAGTGATGTCACCCGACCCGTATAGGTGCATGATGATGACGCTGCTCGTCACGATCCCCTCATTAATCTTCAAGGCAACTGTCGTTGGAATGAAAATCAAGAGGATCAAACCTATTATCAGCGGATGAAATGCGATGAACTGAAATAATAGGGATGCATAGGCCATTGCGATCAAACAAGCTAAAAACCGGTGCCAGGAGGCATACACCGACTTCTTTTTTGTAACTTGGATGCATAAGATCGCAATGATTCCCGCGGCAGAGAAATATTCGAGATTAAGCATTTGTGCAATAATAATTGCCAGGGTGGCCCCCAAAGCAGTTTTAATCGTCCTGTATCCGATTTTAAACATTGTTATGTATCACCTGGCTCTTTCTCTATCTATTATAATACTATCAGGAAATCAGATATTTTTACAGTCCTTTGTGCGTTAATTTTCCAATTTTTCTAAATACATGCACACAAAAATACATTATAGGAAAAAAATAAAAAAGGTAACTAAACGTTACCTTTTTTCACAATTATATACTATTTGCTTTAGCTTATAAAACTTTTTCCAAGAAGTCTTTTGCACGCTGGCTTTTCGGATTGGAAAAGAATTCTTCCGGAGCACTTTCCTCAACGAGCAGACCCCCGTCCAGGAATAGTACTCGATCGGCCACTTCTTTGGCGAATCCCATTTCATGCGTTACGATCAGCATGGTCATCCCCGTATGTGCCAGTGACTTCATAACCTCGAGCACTTCTTTTACCATCTCGGGATCAAGCGCTGA
The DNA here is from genome assembly GCF_040250305.1 of Peribacillus frigoritolerans. Taxonomy (NCBI): domain Bacteria; kingdom Bacillati; phylum Bacillota; class Bacilli; order Caryophanales; family Bacillaceae; genus Peribacillus; species Peribacillus frigoritolerans. The sequence continues at coordinate 3,631,844 of NZ_CP158190.1, forward strand.
AGTCGGCTCATCGAAAAGCATTACTTCCGGGTTCATTGCCAATGCCCGTGCAATCGCGACCCTTTGTTTTTGTCCGCCTGACAGACGATTCGGATAAGTCGATTCTTTATCGGCCAAACCGACTTTAGTCAAGAGCTCACGAGCTTGTTTTACAGCCTCGGCCTTTGATAATTTTTTCACCTTCATAGGTGCATATATCAGATTCTCCAGTACGGTTTTATGTGGAAATAAATGAAAATGTTGAAATACCATTCCGACATTTTCACGCACTTTCATGATATTGGTCTTTTTTTCAGTGATGATTTGATCTTTGAACCTGATTTGACCATCAGTTGGAGTTTCCAGCATATTGATGCAGCGCAAGAAAGTTGATTTTCCCGAACCGGATGGACCGATGATCGCTAACACTTCACCCTGTCCTATCTCGGTGCTGATTCCTTTTAAAACCTCGAGCTTACCATAATTTTTTTTGAGTCCATCAATTTTAATCACTGCGTCTCATTCTCCTTTCAATCACTTTGCCTAAGATGGTGAGAATCATGACCATCACATAATAAATGAGACCGGCAAATAAAATCGGCTCGAAGAATTTATATGTCTCACCGCCGACAATATAAGCACGGCGCATGATATCCCCTAATCCAATAATTGTGACAACGGCTGATTCCTTCGTTAAGGAAATCAATTCGTTTACAAGGGATGGCAGGATATTCTTGATGGCCTGCGGAAGGATAATATTAAGCATCATCCCTGAATAGGGAACCCCAAGTGCAAGTGCAGCCTCTCGTTGGCCTTTATCGACCGCTAAAATGCCTCCCCTGATAATTTCAGAGATATAGGCCGCTGAATTTAGCCCGAATGCTAAAAATGCTGCTTGGAACGCTTCGATTTGAATCCCTAATATTTGTGGTGAACCAAAATAAATCAGCATTAATTGCAGCACCAAAGGGGTACCGCGAAAAATGGATGTATAAAAGTCAGCAATCCAATTCAATGGCTTGATTCTGCTGATTTTAAGTATAGATAATAATATTCCCAAAACAAATCCGATTACTGCCGCTACCGCTACAACCTTTAATGTAGTCGGTATTCCCTCCAGGATATATGGAAGGGAAGGCATAATCCTTTCAAATTCCAGATTCACTCCATTCATCCTCTCTTATGAAGGCCCGTTATCTTAGGGCCTTCCTCCTGCTTCATTTTATTAACAATAAAGCGCGGAAAAACGTTCAGAAGGCATTCTGAACGCTTTTCATCTCTCTGTTTTATTCAGTTTCACTGCCACCGAACCATTTTAATATTAATTTTTCCATTTCACCATTCTCTAACATTTTTTTCAACTCGGCATTGAATTCTTCAGTTAACTTGCTTCCTTTTTGGAAAGCGATTGCCGAACCGGCATCTTGTTCACCGGACTCGATCAAATGCCCCACCAATTCTTTATTATCTTTCAAGTAGCCTTTTGCCACAGTATCTTCCATGATCACGGCGTCAAAACGTCCTGTTGACATTTCTTGAACAACCTCAGGAATACGATTCCTTTTTTCAACTTTCATCCCGATATCTTGGGATTTATTCAAGTCATTTGCCAATGTCTCCTGAATGGATGCAAGCTGTACGCCTACCGTTTTCCCTTTTAAATCTTCAACAGTTTTAATTTTACTGTCCTTTGTCGTGATGATCATGTTTTTAGCTGTATAGTAAATATCACTGAAATCGACTGATTGCTCACGTTTTTCTGTTGGAGTCATTCCAGAGATAACGAAATCGACCGATTTATTTTCCAGAGCAGGCACAAGACTATTAAAGTCAATGTCCTTCACTTGGACCTCATAACCTAATTTTTTTCCGATTGCTTTAGCGATATCAATGTCAAATCCTTGGATTTCATCACTTTTAGATGTTTCAACAAATTCAAATGGCGGGTAATCCGCAGATGTTCCCATTACCAGGACCTTTTTGTCTTCTTTGTCAGCTGTGTTCTTATCTTCTTTCTCTGATGTTCCGCATGCCGCTAAAATACCTACTAATAAAACAGAAGTAAGCAACAATGCTAACTGCTTTTTCAACTTCATTATTATTCCTCCAAAATGATATTTTCAATTCTCTTGTTATTAAATTAGGTTAGTTAAATTTCGAATAACTAATATTCATACACTAATGTGTATTTTAACACACTCTAATAATTATTCAATAACGTAAACAATAGATTCATTTTTCAGAATATTATTATAATTTCACATCTAGGCTTGGCGCTTTCTCACCAAAGGTAATATATCTGCTTCCATATCTATCTTCTTTCCCAAAAGTTCCTGACTTATGCAATTTCATGAATGAAAAGCCGCTGATTGGGCGGGTTAAGACTGTAGACAAATTCGAACAAAAGCCAGTTTTCATATAGTTTTTTTCTAAAAAAGGATTTCTGTTGATTCCAGAAATCCGCTCCCTTTCCGCCGACTGTCTGCCAAGCCTCCTCAGCGCAAGCGCCTGTGGGGTCTCGGCTAGCCAGTTACTCGGCAGGAGTGTCGCAAATTTCTTCAATCCATTAAGGATTACTGTAAAAAAACAATCAAGGATCACCTGTTCTTAAATTTGGTTCGGGATGTCCGCCTACAGTTTTTTTCTTAAAATTACATTCCAGTTGATTTCAGAGATCCTGCTCCCTTTCCGCCGACTGTCTGCCAAAGCCCCATTAAAGCAAGCACCTACAGGGGCTTAAAAGCCAATTATCCGGGAGGAGTGTCGTAATCTCTGCAATCCAATATGGATTAAAGTAATAACCACCTATGATATTCTAGCCTTGTTTTAAGATCATGTTCAGGATGAGACCATTCCGAACCTCTTTTTGTCGACAAACTAAAACCCGCCGATTGGGCGGGTTTTTAGGTTATCGCTATGGTTTACACTTCTTCGCAATATTGATCGAAGTAGTCTTGTAATTTTTCTACTACAGACATCGGGTGGTGTCCTTCAATTTCATGGCGCTCTATCATCGTGATGATTTTTCCATCCTTCAGCAATGCAAATGATGGGGATGACGGCGGATATCCTTCGAAATAATCACGGGCTTTCTCCGTCGCTTCTTTATCTTGCCCAGCAAAAACGGTTACAAGCTGATCTGGGCGTTTATCATTATGGATTGCATGTGCCGCTGCAGGTCTAGCTATTCCCCCGGCGCAGCCACAAACGGAGTTGACCATAACAAGTGTCGTTCCTTTTTGTGCAAATACTTCCTCTACTTCCTCGGGAGTAGTCAATTCTGTATATCCAGCAGTCTTTATCTCATCGCGAGCCTGTTTGACTACGTCGTTCATTAAAAAATTAAAATCCATATTCATGGCATGTGCTCCTTCCAAGTTTTCTCTTCAATTCTATCATAACAATTGCCACTTCGTGATTCAATATATTTACCTGTCAAAACTGCATAAACCATTTCCGAACACGTTTAAAACGAAAGGTAAGCGGGAATCATGTGTGTAACAACAAGACTTACAAAAGGATGGGGCAGGCGTGGGAGACAATCCACGCCTGCCCCATCCCATTTCTTTTTAATTTGACTTAAATGTATCGGTAAAAGATTGAAAGGCCTGCTTAACAGCAGCAGTGACCGTTTTATTCCCTGACATCACTTGATTCTCGAGGATTGGGAGAAGACTTTTGACGGTTTCATTTTTATAAAACATCGTTTTAAGTTGGTGATCCATCAATGAATAAAGCCATTCCTTGGATTGCATTCTTCTCCGTTCTTGAAAAACACCCGATTCCTTGGTCAAATCGGTAAATTCATTCATTACACCCCAAAGCTCAGGAATTCCTTTACCGGTTATGGCTGAACAAGTATATGCCTTTCCTGCCCATCCCTTTGTTGCTGGCTGAAGGAAGTGCAAGATTCTGCTATATTCTGACTTCGTCCTAATTGCCAGCGGAATGTTCTCTCCGTCGGCTTTATTGACCACAATTCCGTCCACAAGTTCCAGAATCCCTTTTTTCATCCCTTGTAACTCATCTCCGGCACCTGTAAGGACAAGGAGCATGAAGAAGTCGACCATACTTCGAACTATAGCTTCACTCTGACCGACACCGACAGTTTCAATCAGTATCACATCAAATCCTGCTGCTTCACAAAGCAACATCGTTTCCCTCGTTTTGCGGTGAACTCCTCCTAGAGTGCCTTCGGATGGAGAGGGTCTTATGAAGGCATGAGGGTTTCTTGCCAGCTCCTCCATCCTTGTCTTATCGCCTAGTATACTTCCGCCATTGATCGAAGAGCTTGGATCGACGGCTAGAACGGCAACCTTATGGCCCCTGTCACATAAGTAGGTTCCGAACGTCTCGATGAAGGTACTTTTCCCGGCACCGGGCACTCCGGAAATCCCGATGCGCATCGAGTTCCCTGTATGAGGAAGGATGCTATGCAATAATTCCTGTGCATGATCCAAATGGTGGGATGCATTGCTTTCAACCAATGTAATCCCTTTACCTAGCTTGGCCCTGTCCCCTTTTATGATTCCCTCTTTAAGTTCATGGACCGGTATGTTTACATTATGTTTTTTGACGAATTTGCTTTTTGAAGGTTTGTTTTGGCTTGCTGCTAATTCCACACCTGGCTTTAAAGAAGTAGCAAAACCTTCCTGATTGTTATGATCGACCCATTCGGGCTTCTTGTCTTCAGTCATTATTGAGCCACTTCCTCATATCCGAGGCGATTGTATATTTCCTGAAGCACTTTCTTTGCTGCCTGCGGAATGACCGTACCAGGTCCAAAAATGGCTGTAGCGCCATTTTCCATTAGGTAATCATAATCCTGCGCAGGGATGACGCCGCCTACGATCACTATGATGTCATCTCGGCCCAAGTTCTTCAGTTCCGTCATAAGCTGCGGCAACAATGTTTTATGGCCGGCAGCAAGCGAACTCATTCCGACTACATGCACATCATTTTCCACGGCCTGGATGGCGGTTTCTTTCGGCGTTTGGAATAATGGACCGATATCGACATCATAGCCCAAATCCGCAAACCCCGTTCCGACTACTTTAGCTCCGCGATCATGACCGTCCTGGCCCATTTTAGCCATTAACAACCGCGGTCTTCTTCCTTCATTTTCAAGGAACTCTTCCGTCATGCGGACGACTTCCTCAATTTCCGCTTCTTTTGAGTATGCCGAGCTGTATACACCGCTGATAGAACGAATTGTTGCTTTGTGACGTCCAGCAACCTCTTCGATTGCATCGGAGATTTCACCTAATGAAGCCCGTACTCTTGCAGCTTGCACAGCCAGTTCAAGAAGGTTACCTTCGCCAGTTCTGGCAGCCATGGATAGCGCTTGAAGAGCTTCATCCACCTTTTCCTGATCACGTTTCGCTTTTAATTCGCTCAAACGCTTAAGCTGACTTTCGCGAACTGCTGTATTATCAATCTCCAGTATTTCAATCGGATCTTCTTTTTTCAAACGATACTTATTTACGCCTACGATCGTTTCATCTTGAGAATCGATTTTAGCCTGACGCTTTGCAGCGGCTTCCTCGATCCTCATTTTTGGAAGGCCGGTTTCAATAGCCTTCGCCATTCCGCCAAGGCCTTCGATTTCTTCTATGTGAGCCCAAGCCCGTTCGATTAATTCATTTGTGAGTGATTCTACATAGTATGAACCAGCCCATGGATCGATTACTTTTGTGATCCCCGTTTCCTCCTGCAGATATAGCTGTGTGTTACGTGCAATGCGTGCCGAGAAATCCGTTGGCAGGGCAATGGCCTCATCCAATGCGTTCGTATGCAGGGATTGTGTATGTCCAAGTGCAGCGGCATGCGCTTCAATAAGGGTCCTTGCGACATTGTTAAACGGATCCTGCTCGGAGAGGCTCCAGCCGGAGGTTTGGGAATGGGTTCTCAATGCCATCGCTTTATTATTTTTCGGCTCGAATTGTTTCATCAGTTTTGACCAAATGAAACGAGCCGCCCGCATTTTCGACACTTCCATGAAATAGTTCATTCCTACAGCCCAGAAGAATGACAAGCGCGGTGCGAATTTATCGATATCAATACCTGCTTTCATTCCGGTACGTGCATACTCAAGCCCATCCGCCAACGTATAGGCAAGTTCGATATCAGCCGGCGCCCCCGCTTCTTGCAGATGATAACCGGAGATGGAAATGGAATTGAACTTGGGCATATATTTGGATGTATACTCAAATATATCAGCTATGATTTTCATGGACATTTCAGGTGGGTAGATATACGTATTCCGAACCATGTATTCCTTTAAGATGTCATTCTGAATCGTTCCTGAAAGCTTATCCTGTGTTACGCCTTGTTCTTCAGCTGTCACGATATAAAATGCAAGGATGGGTAATACTGCGCCGTTCATCGTCATTGACACGGACATTTGATCAAGCGGAATGCCGTCGAATAGGATTTTCATGTCAAGAATGGAATCAATGGCAACTCCCGCCTTCCCCACATCACCGACAACGCGTGGATGATCGGAGTCATAACCGCGGTGTGTAGCTAAATCAAAGGCAACTGAGAGCCCTTTTTGCCCCATCGCCAGGTTACGTCTGTAAAACGCATTGGATTCCTCAGCAGTCGAAAAACCTGCATATTGACGTACCGTCCAAGGACGATTGACATACATCGAAGGATAGGGCCCTCTTGTAAAAGGAGCGATGCCTGGCACACTTTCCATATGCTCCAAGTCACGATTATCTTCCTCAATATAAAGCGGTTTGATTTTTATTTGTTCATTGGTTTCAAACAAAAGATCCTCAATGTTTTTCCCAACGGCTTTTTCGGCTTCCTTTTTCCATGCTTCCACCGTACCTTTAATCTCAGACTTAGCAGGATTTATAGCAGAAAAATTCGGTTTTTTCATTTCAGTTCACCCCCAGCTTCTGCAATAATTCCGATAAAATGGCTATTGCATTCGTTTTGACATGGATAAAATCTTTGACTCCGGCTTCACTTAGTGTAATCTCAAATTCTTCTTGCTGCTTGCCTGCACTATAAATAGTGATTTCAGGGAATTGCTTTTTAATTTCTTTTATGGTGATTGGCGCTAATTCCGAATAGTCACCGTCACTGCCGCAAACACAATAGATAGGGAGCTTGGTCGCAGCTACATAATCGACTGCTTCCTCGACGGTTTGACACCCCTTGCTTCCGGTTGTTTCAATACCACCTGCTGCAGCAAGGCTTGTAACGAAATCTGCACGAGGTTTATAGGATTTAAGATTTTTCAAATTAATTAAACCAATAGTTGGAGCCGTACCACTTATTTCTTTATACTTTTCACTGCGTAGTCTTAACTGTTCGAATTGAATGGATACCCGATCCAAGTCAAGTGGGGCAATGCCAACCGGCTTCTCAACTTTCATATAAGACACATGGATATCCTGTGTCGTGGTTTTAATCTTATCAGCCGGATTCGGATATACATTAGTTCCGATGATACTTTCTTTTCTGAAAGCCGCATTTTGAACTTTTTCTTGGTAAACTTCAGCTATTTCCTTCTGAAGGGTGCCTTGTTTAATTAGCTCAAGAATCCCTCCAGCTGCATCGATTTCAAGGAATTTCGCCCAAGCCTTTTCAGCCAATTCATCCGTTAGTTGCTCAACATACCATGAACCGCCAGCAGGATCGACCACTGTTGTGATATTTGTTTCTTCTTTTAAAATCAAGTGAGTATTACGGGCAATTCTTTCTGAGAAATCATCGGTTTCACCAGTTGCGTGTGTGAATGGATGAATTTGAAGATATTGAATGCCTCCAATAGCGGCAGCGAAAGCTTGGTTTGTTGTCCGAAGAATATTGACGTGCTGATCATATAGCGTTTCTGTCAACTCGGAAGTAACGGCATGTATCGCCATTCTAAAATGGTCCGATGCTGTATCGAAAGCTTCTGCAAGACCTGCCCAAAGTCTTCTTGCAGCCCGTAGCTTAGCGATGGACATGAAGTAATTTGAATCCACAGCAAAAGAGAATACTATTTTTTCGGAAACCGAAGCAATAGAAAGCCCTTGCTTTTGCCCTTCCAATAGATATTGGACGGCTGCCGCTAATCCGCAAGCTATTTCTTGTACGGCATTGGCTCCTCCATTATGGTAGACTGCCGTATTAATCAAAACTGTTTTTAAATCCCTTCCTACCTTCTGATAATCTTGGATCGTCTTCAGCCAGTCTGCAAAATAGATATCCGTATCTTCTGGCAGCTGACCGCAAATGAGCCATTCTGCAATGGGATCTTCAGCAATAACGCCTGTCAATTGGGTATTTTGTGCTTCGGCAACCGCTTTGAATTGAGGGAATAATCCTTTTTGTTTCCCCTTAAGGTCAATGAAAACCGGGATTTCCTTTAATGGGATATCCTTAAACAATTTTTCAGCCCTTGCTCCCTCGGCAAGCAATCGTGCAGGGTATGCCACGACATTTTGACCGCGCTTGAATGAAGCCTTCATCTTTTCATTTGCTTCTTCAGCCGTGATACCGCTTACAGGTTGAACGACAAGCCAAGGTTTTTCATGATAGCCCGTTGGGGACGTTCCTCGGGTGAAAGGGAAGAATCCTGGCAATTCAGCTACTTTTTCCGTTGATTCCGCCTTTTCTGTATAGAGCGGATATAAAGTGATGCCCTCATATGTATTCGTTTTTAGCTTTTCTACACTTTTCCCTTTTAAACTTGCTTCTGCAGCTTCTTTCCACTCTTCAAAAGAAGGCTTAGGAAAGGTTATGTTTTTTACATCTTTCAGTTCCATCTGTAATCGCTTTCTTATCTTTTGCCGCCTCATACGCCCTGTCCCTTCATTGGGAGAACGAACGCTCAGTCAGTTTTGGATAAGAAAACCACCCTCCCGTCAATTTAATCTGGATTATACTAACATTCTACCATATTTTTCTTGAAATTTAAGACAATAGAAATTAGCAAATCTGTTATAAGGGAAAACACTAGCCTATTTCGCCTCTTTATAAATCAAGTACAGCCCCTGATCTGTATTAGAACAGCTCTTAATAAAATAATAGCAAAAATAAATTTTTTGTCGATGTTTTTCTACGGAAAAGTGAAGTACAAAAAAAAGGAAGGACCTTCCGGCCTTCCTTTTCTTCACTTTAGTATATGGGAGTGTTATCTTTGGAAATCTTTTCGATGATTTCTTTAACCCTCGCGAGGAATCGTCCACATACCAGTCCATCCAAAACACGATGATCAAGTGATAAACAGAGATTCACCATATCTCGTACTGCAATCATGTCATTTATGACCACTGGGCGTTTTACAATCGTTTCAACTTGTAAAATGGCCGCCTGTGGATAATTGATGATTCCCATGGACTGGACAGAGCCGAATGAGCCAGTGTTATTAACAGTGAACGTACCACCTTGCATATCCTCTGCTTTTAACTTACCCGACTTCACTTTGGATGCGAGTTCCTGTATCTCCCTTGCTATACCTTTGATTGATTTTTCATCTGCATTTTTAATGACCGGTACAAATAGGGCATCTTCAGTTGCAACGGCTATCGATATATTGATTTCTTTCTTTTGTATGATTTTTTCGCCAGCCCACATCGAATTGAGCTCTGGAAATTCCGTAAGGGCTTGAGCAACCGCTTTTACGAAAAAGGCAAAGTACGTTAAATTATAGCCTTCTTTTTGTTTAAAGTCGGATTTTAGATTATCACGCAACTTCACCATATTGCTTGCGTCAACTTCCACCATCGTCCAAGCATGCGGGATTTCGTGCTTACTTTTCAACATATTGGACGCAATTGCCTTACGGATTCCGGTAACAGGTATTTCCTTGTCACCAGCAGCAGTCGGCACGTTTGTTACTGGACTCGTTTGACGACTAACTTGAGGTGCGGTCTCTTTTGGAGCCGAATCGGATATCACGGAAGGCTCATCCGCCTTAGGAAGATTTCCTGATTCAACAAGTTTCAGTAAATCCTTGCGAGTGATCCGTCCCTCATTCCCCGTTCCTTTAACTTTTGAAAGATCGATTCCATGCTCCTGAGAAAGTTTTAACACGGCAGGCGAATAGCGAGCTTTCCTTGATGGTTCGGCAGCTTGCTGCACTTCACTTGTAACAGGTGCATCAACATTTTCCTCACTATGTGAAACAGCTTGCCCAGCATTTTCGTTATCCGTCTTTGCCGTTTCAACTTCAATCGAGCAAATAACTTCCCCGACTGCCAATGTTTGATTTTCATCCGCTTTCAATTCCTTGATGATGCCGGTGAAGGAAGAAGGAACCTCAGCATTTACTTTATCCGTCATCACTTCAGCTAGCGGGTCGTATTTCGTGACATGATCCCCAGGCTTCACTAGCCATTTACTGATGGTTCCCTCTGTGACACTTTCGCCTAGTTGAGGCATCTTCATTAATTCCATAGCCATTATTCGTTCCTCCTTCTTAACAGTCATTAATACTCGGCCAATTCCCTCATTGCTCTTTCCACTTTATCAGGATTCACCATAAAATGTTTTTCCATCGTAGGCGCATATGGCATGGCAGGTACATCAGGTCCGGCCAATCGTTTTACAGGGGCATCCAAATCAAAAAGGCAATGCTCGGCAATGATGGCTGCGACCTCACTCATGATGCTTCCTTCTTTATTATCTTCCGTAACCAGTAGTACTTTCCCCGTTTTAGATGCTGCTTCTATGATAGCATCCTTATCCAAAGGATAGACTGTACGCAAGTCAAGAACATGTGCAGAAATTCCATCTGCAGCTAATTTTTCTGCTGCCTGAAGGGCAAAATGCACACAAAGGCCATAGGAGATGACAGTAATGTCTTCCCCTTCCCTTTTCACATCCGCCTTACCGATGGGAAGTACATAATCTTCAGTAGGTACCTCACCCTTGATCAAGCGGTACGCCCGTTTATGTTCAAAGAAAAGCACTGGGTCTTCATCGCGAATGGCAGCTTTAAGCAAACCCTTTACATCATACGGAGTGGAAGGCATCACAATTTTCAAGCCCGGCTGATTGGCAAAGATTGCTTCAACCGATTGTGAATGATAAAGAGCTCCATGAATCCCTCCGCCATATGGTGCACGGATTACCATAGGACAGCTCCAGTCATTATTGGAACGGTATCTAATTTTAGCTGCCTCTGAAACGATTTGGTTAATGGCAGGCATGATGAAATCAGCGAATTGCATCTCAGCAATCGGCCGAAGCCCATACATGGCGGCTCCAATTCCCACTCCTGCAATTGCAGATTCAGCGAGCGGGGTATCGATGACCCTGGCTTCACCGAATTGGTCGTATAAACCATTAGTGGCTTTAAAGACCCCACCTTTTTTTCCTACGTCCTCACCCAATACGAATACACGGGAATCGCGTTCCATCTCTTCCCTCATTGCCATTGTCACGGCATCTATATATGAAATCACTGGCATTCTATTACCCCCTTACTTTTGTGCATACACATGATTCATAGCACTTTCAGCCTTCGGATATGGAGCATTTTCAGCATAATCGGTTGCTTCGTTGACTATCTTCATGACTTCATCATTCATTTGTTTCTCAAGGTCATCATCCAAGATTCCCACTTCTTTTAAATACGCTCCAAATGTCATTATCGAGTCCTTCGTTTTGGCTTCGGCCACTTCGTCCGCAGTCCGGTAGCTTCGGTCATCATCATCACTTGAATGAGGCGTGAGCCTGTATGAAACGGTTTCCACCAGTGTAGGGCCTTCTCCCCTTCGTGCACGGTCAGCCGCTTCTTTCACCGCTGCATACACTTCCAATGGATCATTGCCATCCACCGTTATTCCAGGCATCCCATAGCCAATCGCCCTGTCGGAAACATTTTCACATGATAGCTGTTTCTCAATAGGAACTGAAATCGCATATTTATTATTTTCACACATGAAAATGACCGGTAGCTTGTGCACACCTGCAAAGTTGGCCCCTTCATGAAAATCGCCCTGATTGGATGAACCTTCCCCAAACGTTACGAATGTTACCAAATCCTTACCTTCCATCTTCCCTGCAAGGGCAATTCCAACAGCATGCGGGACCTGTGTCGTTACAGGCGATGATCCAGTGACAATCCTATTTTTCTTTTGACCGAAATGACCAGGCATTTGGCGCCCGCCGGAATTGGGATCTTCCTCTTTTGCGAAACCGGAAAGCATCAAGTCTTTTGCGGTCATTCCGAATGTTAGTACCACACCGACATCCCGATAATAAGGCAGTACATAATCCTTTTGCCGATCAAGCGCAAACGCTGCCCCAACCTGTGCCGCTTCTTGCCCCTGGCAGGAAATCACGAAGGGAATTTTCCCGGATCGGTTTAAAAGCCACATGCGCTCATCAATTCTGCGGGACAAAAGCATTGTCCGGTACATATCTAAAACCGTTTCCTCATTTAAGCCTAATTGTTCATGACGTTTTTCTACCATCATAAAACCTCCTGACCTTATTCTTTATGAATGAATGGCACGTCCATCGACAGCAAGCGCCGCCTCTCCGATTGCTTCAGAAAGACTTGGGTGCGGATGAATTGTCTTGCCTATCTCCCAAGGTGTTGCATCAAGCACTTTTGCAAGTCCCGCTTCTGAAATCATATCCGTAACATGTGGTCCGATCATATGAACGCCCAGTATATCATCCGTTTTCTTATCAGCGATGATTTTGACAAAACCATCCGCTTCCCCGAAAACAAGGGCCTTGCCAACTGCACGGAATGGGAATTTCCCAATTTTAAGGTCATAGCCTTCCTTGTTTGCCTGTTCTTCAGTCAAGCCGACACTTGCAGCTTCAGGGCTTGAATACACACATTTTGAAATGAGCGAATAATCCAGCCGTTCCGGTTTTTGGCCTGCGATATGTTCAACGGCCATAATACCTTCATGGGAGGCAACGTGAGCCAATTGCAGACCGCCGATACAGTCACCGATTGCATAGATATGTGATTCCTTCGTTTGGAAGAAGTCATTGGTTTCAATAAAACCTTTTTCTTTCACAATTTCCGTATTTTCAAGGCCGATCCCTTCAACATTTGCTGATCTGCCTACGGAAACAAGCATTTTTTCAGCAGTGAATTCCTCTACCGAACCTTTGACTTCAGCAGAAATGGATACTAAAGCATCCGTTTTCAGGGTTTCAGGCAATACCTTGGCACCTGTAACGAACTTGACGCCTTTTTTCGTTAGGAGACGAAGCATTTCACTTGAAATATCCTGGTCTTCAGTCGGGATGATTCTATCTGCATATTCAAGTACTGTCACTTCCACACCAAAATCATTGAGCATCGAAGCCCATTCAATGCCGATAACTCCACCGCCTACAATAATCATTGATTTTGGCAGGCTCTCAAGCTTTAGAGCTTCATCCGATGTAAGCACAAATTCCCCATCAATCGCCAAACCGGGCAGTGTCCTCGGACGCGAACCGGTGGCAATGATGACATTCTGAGGAATGAGCATTTCATTTTCACTGCCATCATTCATTTCCACGGAAATTGTCCCAGGCATCGGTGAAAATATAGAAGGACCAAGTATACGTCCTAACCCTTCATAAACCGTTATCTTTCCTTGTTTCATCAAGTGCTGGACACCTTTATAGAGTTGATCGACCACTTTATTCTTTCTTTCTTGCACCTTAAGGAAATCTACCTTTACATCCCCGGTAACAACACCGAATTCCTCACTTTTCACTGCAGTCTGATAAACTTCCGCACTCCTTAAAAGTGCTTTTGAAGGGATACAGCCTTTATGTAGACACGTTCCGCCGAGCTTGCCTTTCTCCACGACAGCCGTTTTCAATCCTAATTGAGCAGCCCTTATCGCTGCCACATACCCGCCTGTTCCTCCGCCGAGGATAACGAGGTCAAATTCTTCAGCCAAAACCGCTCCTCCTCACAAATACATACTATTGTCATCATTTTTACTTGCCCTATGTTTATTACGTTATCCATGTTGAAAATTCCTGTGTTTATTTAAAAAAACACAGGAATCTAGATCTTGTACAATTACATTCATTTTCTTCCATTCAAGATATGTTTTTCATTTTGCAAGAATTGGCTTCTTGAATTTCTCATGCGAGCAATTCTCTCCTCTGCCATCCTATCCGCCGCTTTATAAGTTGGGATTTGATCACGTTTTGCAATCTCGATGACTCTTTCAATTGTATCATAAACCGTTTCCACTTTCTTAAGGGCTCTTTCCCGATTATACCCTAAAAGCTCATCGGCCACGTTTATGACTCCACCTGCATTAATTACATAATCAGGAGCGTATATAATACCCTTTTCATGAATTTGATCGCCATGAACAGGTTCCTTTAATTGATTATTTGCAGCACCTGCAATGACCTTCGCCTTGATTTGATTGATTGTATGATCATTTATGACAGCCCCTAATGCACAAGGTGCATAGATATCACAGTCGACTCCATAAATTTCATCAGGATTCACTGCGGTCGCCCCAAAGGATTCAACCGCACGGGCCACGCTTTCTTTATTGATATCCGTAACGATTAGCTTGGCGCCTTCCTCATGAAGGTGACGGCATAAGTTATAAGAAACATTCCCGACGCCTTGGACTGCAATTACCTTGCCTTCTAAAGAGTCAGTTCCGAATGCCTCTTTTGCAGCAGCCTTCATACCTCGGTATACCCCATATGCAGTAACAGGGGAAGGATTACCCGAAGAACCGAATGCAGGGGAAATCCCAGTGACAAAATCCGTCTCCTCATGAATGAGATCCATATCCTCAACCGTTGTACCTACATCTTCAGCTGTTATATAACGGCCATTCAGCCCTTGGATATACCTTCCGAATGCACGGAACATCTCTTCATTTTTATCCTTACGCGGATCGCCGATGATGACAGTCTTCCCCCCGCCTAAATTCAAGCCGGCAGCGGCGTTCTTATATGTCATTCCTCTCGAAAGCCTTAAGGCATCTTCAATAGCATCTTCTTCAGATGCATACGTCCACATCCTTGTGCCTCCAAGCGCAGGTCCTAATGTTGTATCATGAATGGCAATAATCGCTTTCAAACCCGATTGTTTGTCCTGACAGAATAGCAGTTGCTCGTAATCATACTTCTCAAGATATTTAAAAATTTCCATAAAGGAATCCTCCCTAGATGTTTTAATACATGTCAGAGATGAGAAAACTGAATTTCTCCTCATTCTTACTTGTTCCTACGTTCATTTTAAATAAAATCCGCTACTCACATGATATTTTCCCTATGGGGAATGGTTCCCTTGAAAAACCCATGCACCTTTAAATATGCAAATAACATGCCAATAAAATACATAATGAGAGCGTTTTTATCCAAAAAAAGGAGATGCTGGTTATTATGTTGGGCAACTATAGCCTATAACAAATTGAAAAAAATTTCATGTTAGAAGTGGAGTCTCGCTTAAATTAAAATAAATCAGAAAATTCCGTGCAGTTTTTTTCATAGTGCGCAATTACTTGCGTGCAAAAATTTTCACAGTTTTAATTTTTCCATTTTGTAATATAGATTTCTGACAGAAATCCCAAGAGCTTTTGCCGTAAGTGTTTTATTTCCCTTGTGGGTATGGAACGCTTGCTGAATGATATCGGCTTCATACTGGTCTATTATCTCCGAGAGCGGTTTCCCCGATACGTAGCCAGAAGGCTTCATTAATAATTTCTCTTGTTTTAATGGAATCTCTTCGATAAAATCCGGAATATGATGTATATCAATGATCGTCTCGTTCAATTTCATGAAAATGATTGCCCGTCCTAAGATATTTTCCAGTTCCCTCACATTACCTGGCCAGTTGTAGATTTGCATCTTATGTATAGCTGCTGCTGTAATTCCCTCTATGCTCCGTCCATACTCCTGATTGATTTTATTAATCAAATGCTCCGCCAATTCTCTCAAATCTTCTTTTCTCTTTCTTAATGGAGCAATGAATATAGGCATGCGGTTCAGCCTGAAATATAAGTCTTCCCTGAATGATCCGTTTGCGATGGCCTCTTCAAGATTGATATTCGTAGCGGCTATGACACGGACATTGATGGGAATCGGCTTCGTCCCCCCCACTCTGATGATTTCCTTTTCTTGTAAAACCCGAAGCAATTTAGCTTGAATGTTGGCTGGTAATTCACCAATTTCGTCCAAAAAGATACTCCCTTGATTTGCCTCTTCAAAAAACCCGACCTTTCCGCCCCTGCTTGCCCCTGTAAAGGCTCCTTCATCATAACCGAACAGTTCACTTTCAAGTAATGATTCCGAGATGGCCGCACAATTTACACGAACGAATTTATTGAATTTCCTATCGCTCGCATTATGGATGGCATGTGCAAATAACTCTTTGCCAGTCCCTGATTCCCCTCTTAATAAGACAGTAGCAGGTGTTCTTGCCGATAATTTCGCCTGTTCAATGGGAAGCTTCATCTCTTCGGAAGCCCCAATTATATCATCAAAGGAATATTTAGCCTGCAAAGTACGGATGATCTGTCTTGCCCGATTCAGTTCGTGGGTCAAGGCTTGAATTTCCGATACATCATGAATGACGCCAACACTCCCTTTCAGGCACCCGTCCACAATGATTGGAGCAACATTCACGATCACTTCCTTATGTTTTGGGCCGACACGCATATTGACACCCCGAACAGGCTTTTTTGTCTGAAGCACTTTCATATGCATACTTTCACCTTCGTAAATATCGATGGAAGCCGGCTTACCGATCACTTGGGTCTTTGTTAACCCGGTGATTCTTGTATATGCCGGATTGATCAAAAGTCCCCTGCCTTGATCATCCACAACCGATATGGCTTCATCACTGGATTGAATGATCGCCTGGAGCATCGTCTGTATTTCTTTTAAATCAGTAATTTGCTCCGCCAATTGGACAGCTTCCGTTTTATTCCTAAACACGGAAAAAGCCCCTATGATTTCCTTATCGGCATTCACAAGAGGTATCCTTGTCGTTATGAGTTCCATTCCATTGCTAAGGGTGATTTCCTGATTCACTTCTTTTTGGTTCGTTTGCATCACTCGCAGCAATCCAGTTGAAGGGATGAAATCTTTGATATGTCTGCCTATCACATCCTCGCGCTTTGTGTCAGTTGCACGTTCCGCACTATCATTGAACATGATGATGAATCCTTCATGATCAATCACCACCATCCCTTCACTGGTCGTATTGAGGATCAAGTCCATTTTTGCCGAGGCATTCTCCAATTTACTTATTAAACGATTTTTCTCTTCAAACAACTTAGTCATAATGAGGGCGACACTACCAGGAATGAGAATCGTTTGTTCGCCCATGTCCCTTTTTATCTTTTTATAGACAGACGGGTCACCGGTCGTATCAAAAATGATGTCCAAATCCCGCTCCAATCCCATGCTCCAATTAGTCACTGTAGGAATCCTTAATTCCTTTGCAGCAAGCATCCCTTCAGCGGATTCATTCGTATCAGCCATACAAACAATGGAGAATACTTCACTTTCTGATAGGAGTTTCAACACGGTTGTCCCTCCCACTCCTCCCCCTACTATCATGACCTTTTGCATCAGCCATCCCCCTTAAGATATAATTACCCCTTTTAAAAGATCATTCCCTGCAATTTTTTTCATACTCCACTCTATTTTACCATATCGGATCCCTTTAAAAAAACAGCCGCCAACTCCCAGTCATTATCTAGATTCCCGAAACTTGACAAATAATTTATATCCTTTATCATTTTTTAAAGACGGAATTTTCGGAAGGGATTTGACCGCATGAAACGTTTAATCGCTTTTTTGATTCTTTTTATACCCGGTGCCTTTGCTGCCTATGGCATAAAAATAATGAGGGACATGGTGTTCGGTATCCTGCAGCCTCCCTATCCAATCCTTTGGCTGCAATTTTTAATAGGCCTTCTCATCACGATTGGCGGAATAGCCTTTATCGCAGGCTTCGTCCTTCATCGAGATCGAAAGCAAAATAAAGTCCAAAGCAGGTTCAATAAATTTTAAACGCAAAAAAAGGTGCCATGTTTCGTATGGCACCTTCTTTTTGCGTGTACAAATTTGGACGTTGATTTCCATTTCAGGCACTCGCTTTCCGCGGGCGGTCCGGGAGCCTCCTCGGCGCACTTGCGCCTGTGGGGTCTCCCTTGGACTCGCTATTCCCGCAGGAGTCTCGCACCTTACGTTCCAATCAACTATGTTTTTAGTTAGAACTCCTTTTGCCTACAGTCTTTTTTGTTTTAAAATAGATCTATTAAAACTTGAGGTAACCGAACCCCTTTTGTCTACAAACTGAAGGTGCCATGTATCATATGGCACCTTCTTTGTTTATCTTGATTTCAATCCTTCCCTGACCCGTACGGCTGCCTCGGGAAAATCGGTTATGATGCCACTGCATCCCAAATTGAATAATCGCTTCATCTCGGCTTCTTTATTAATGGTATATGGCCGTACAGGAACACCCATACTCACCGATGTTTGAATGAGTGCATCAGGGGCAGCCCGGATATTTGGATGGATTGCACTTCCGCCAATTGCCTTGGCATATATCCAAGGCATGTATAGTCCATCCCTATAAAGAGGTGCGGTTTCCAGTTCAGGTGCCAATTGATGGCAATTGACCAAGCTGTAATGATTGAAAGAAGAAAGAATAATCCTTTCCTCCATTTCGTAAGTACGGATGAGTCGGATGACTTTCTCTTCTAAACCTGGATACAGAAAAAGCGTATTTTTCAATTCAATGTTGCAAAAAAGCTGATTTTCATCAAGCCAAATAAATAGTTCTTCAAGTGTCGGAATCTTTTCTTTCCCCAATCTACCCTTATAGTTTGAAGACGCATTAAGGGTTTTCAACTCCATCAAGGTCCTGTCTTTTACATATCCCGAGGCATTCGTGGTCCGATCGAGCTTTTCATCGTGAATGATGACCACTTCCCCATCTTTCGAGAGCTGGACATCCGTTTCAATACCGTCCGCCCCGACACGGGCAGCTTCTTTGAACGCCGACATCGTATTTTCCGGATGTGTCCCTGCTGAGCCTCGATGTGCAAAGATTAGGGTCATGAAGAAACGCCGCCTCTCTCAATAATGGTTATATCCGAATGTTATGAACAGAAACAGCAAATTATTTTCATCTAGCTCAATACTCTAATAAAATGCAGCTGATTATTTTCTGCATAGAAGGTTCCTTTCGTCAAATCATTCAATTTTTTTTGCATGCTTTTGATTTGCAAGCAAGTATCCGGAAAAGCCATTTGACCAATCGTAATTTCCCCTTCCCCTTTTGATTCAAGCATATCCATGATTGACTTCCGTTTTTCGTCCAATTGATATATTTGAACCATCAACCTCTCGTATTGATTTGTTGTTTGTTCATATTGAAAATTTTGCTCACCAGTCAATTCTCCAAGAGGCGTTTCATACACTTCAAGCTTTTCCTTTATTGATTCAAGTTTCATTATTATTGATTTATATAAAAGCAAAGTCTCATTCAATTGTTCTTTTAAGAGTTCACGGTCAAATCCCTTCACATTTATTAATGTTTTCCGTTCCATTCGATTCCCGATTACAGCCGCCCTCACTTTTCCATGCGCTTCAATTACACCGCCGATTAATTTTCCCTTCTTTTCATCCGTGAAGATATTCTTGGCTTTCAGGAAACTCCCCAGCGAATATGATCCTATATGTATATTTCCCCCCGCTGTTAAGTGGCATTCGTTGGCATGTTTCACAAAAATGTTCCTTGCTGCATATATTTTGGACACACCTTTACCAAATATCCCCCCTTTAATGAATACATCCCCCTCCCTTGAGTTGATTTCCTTCACATTACTTACACCAAGCTCACTTAAAATCGAAATATCCTTCGTAGCCGTCACGGAAAAATGATCGATAACCGTACCTTTAATGGTCACACTTCCATCAAATTCAATATTCCCTGTTTTATTGCCTATATCACCGTCAATCAATAGGTGATCACCTACCGCAATCTTCCCTTCCCTAAATTCCACCACACCATCGATCAATGCCCTTAGAATGATCTTTCCGTCTTCCTCGACAGCAGCAACCGTTTTTTGATCGTATAAAAGTTTCTTATCCTTTCCTTTCCTGGGCAAGGCTATTTCCCCCGTAATTCGCCTTCCCATCTCACCAGATGATGGCGGTATCCTTTCCCCCAGCCAATCTCCCCTTTTCACTTCATCAAGAAAATGCATATCATAATAATCAGCTTTTCCATTTTCACGGACCGCTGGTTTTCTGTCCGATCTTTTGAAATAGGTAACCACTGCGTCTTTGGCGTGTACTGGTTCCATCCCTTTAGCAATGATTGTTTGATTTTTGATGCTCAGCTCATTTTGCAATACATGCATTAAAATCCCTTCGGAAATACCTTCACATTGAAGACTC
The DNA here is from genome assembly GCF_040250305.1 of Peribacillus frigoritolerans. Taxonomy (NCBI): domain Bacteria; kingdom Bacillati; phylum Bacillota; class Bacilli; order Caryophanales; family Bacillaceae; genus Peribacillus; species Peribacillus frigoritolerans. Next base: position 3,652,193 of record NZ_CP158190.1, read on the forward strand.
TCTAAAATACTCCCCATAATTACTGAATAGTTCTCATTCAGGTAGTTTTCTGAACAATTGAGTTTTACACTTGCGGACATTTTATCAGTCGCTATGTCCAACTCCGCGATTGGTTTCTGTCTTCCCACTTGAATCCTTTCCCCGCTCGCCTCTGTCAGTGCATCCTTCAAGTCTTTGACGTTCTCCAGCATGATTTGTGGAAAATCCAACAGAATAGGATTCAATTGAAAAATGGAAAAGCCCTTTTGAATAACGGTGATAAAAACCATGTTCCTATCCGCTTCCAATACAAAATGCTCATTTTTTACACAAATCATTTACTCCCCTCCTTTTCTCATGATTAAATATACCTATAATTATAATCTAAAAACTATGAAAAGGAGCTATATAGCCCGAACATCGTCTAAAATAATTCGTGCCGCTTTTCAACCAAACAAAAACGCCTTTTATTTATGGGATTTCCTGAAAAATCCAATAAATAAAAGGCGTTTAATTTTTTTAACCGGCAGCGTAAAAAATTTAAAGTTGCCGATTAGAAAAAATCACGAAGCAACTTCTTCCTGTCCTTTACAGCCAGACGGAGAGTTCTTATTTATATTTAGCGGCTCTAGCCTTTATATGGTCAATTGTTACCCCTGGCTCTTAACAATCGGTGTTCCCCCTACCCTTGTCAAGAAGCTTTATGTTCGAGGCGCAGCTTATCGGCAACCATGGCAATGAATTCGGAATTTGTAGGTTTTGCCTTAGTCATGCTTACGGTATATCCGAAAAGTGATGAAATGGATTCTATATTGCCACGGCTCCAGGCCACTTCAATCGCATGCCTGATGGCACGTTCAACACGGCTCGCCGTTGTATTGTATTTTTTTGCGATATCCGGATATAAAACTTTGGTGATGGAACCCAATAGTTCAATATCATTATATACCATGGATATGGCTTCCCTTAAATACAAATAGCCCTTTATATGTGCAGGGACTCCAATCTCGTGAATGATGCTTGTGATGCTGGCATCGAGGTTCTTCGGCTTGGATTCATTTTGGGGACGATAACTAAACTGACTATGATTTTTTAAAACTGCTTGCCCTTTACTGCTTACCTGACGTATGTGATTGGCCAGATTTTCCATATCGAAGGGCTTTAGGATAAAGTATGAGGCACCCAAATCAACAGCTTTTTTCGTTACATCTTCTTGACCAAAGGCAGTAAGCATAATCACATTAGGCATGGCACCCCGTTTTACTTCACGAAGTTTTTCAAGCACACCTAATCCATCTAAATGAGGCATGATAATATCGAGGATCAATATATCCGGGTCAACGCTTTCAAGCATACCCAGGCAATCTTGACCGTTATGTGCCACCCCAATTACTTCCATGTCATCCTGTGCAGAAATGTATTCTTCCAGAAGGCCAACAAGTTCTCTATTATCATCTACAACGCACACCTTAATTTTTTTCACGCTTGATTTCCTCCTCAACTACAATTGGTCTTTTTTTCTATATGACTAAATTCTATTGTAATTGAACTTTTCGACAATGGAAACTAAATTCCTTTTATTTTTGAAAAAATATAAGGAATTCAATATTATTCTCCGGATATCTCTTGTTTTCGACTTCGTTTGCTATTCGAATAAAGCGATTGTCGAAAAATCTTCATATCGTTATCATTTTATCACATCGTTTCAAAAAAACCTCTACTTTTTGAAGAAATCAATTTAATTCCTACCCAAAATATATGCTAATCATAACTTTCCATTAAAAAGGGGCATCCAAAAGGATACCCGGATTCTTAGCTTGCCTTTTCATAATTATCTTTGTCGTATATATTTATACCGGCTTCGTTTAACATCCATTCGATATGGACTCCATACCCACTTGTAGGATCATTAACGAATACATGGGTGACTGCACCGATTAATTTCCCATTTTGTATGATAGGACTGCCGCTCATACCTTGAACGATCCCACCCGTTTTTTGAAGCAATTCCTTATCCGTCACTTTTAAGACCATTCCCTTAATTGCGGGGAACTTCTGTGGTATGGAACTGACGATTTCAACATCGAATTCCTCCACTTCAGAACCATCCACCACTGTAAGGATTTTTGCTGGTCCTTCCTTTACCTCATGGGAAAGGGTGATGGGGAGTGGCTTATCGTTAATTCCATTTTTAAAATCTTGATTTAATTTCCCAAAAATTCCAAAGGGACTATTGCGATTGATATTTCCTATTTTTTCTTTATTGGAAGAAAAGCGTGCCAATTTTTCTCCCGGATCACCATTGCTTCCCTTTTCGATGGATGTGACCGTCGATTGAACAATCTGTCCGTCCTTGACAACAATCGGCTTTTTTGTATCCATATCGGATATGACATGTCCCAACGCCCCGTATTTTTTCGAATCCGGGTGGTAAAACGTCATCGTTCCGATGCCAGCTGCCGAATCACGGATATACAAACCCAATTTGTAAGTTCCTTCATTCTTATCTTTTAGAGGTAATAGGGTACTATGAAGCACTTCATTATCACGGTTAATGACAAGATTCAACGCCTCACCCTTTTCGCCTGCCTGCTGAACAAAAGGGGTTACATCCCCCATCTTCTTTATCGTCTGACCATTGATTTCTGTAATAATATCACCGATTTCAATTTTTGCTTTTTCTCCCGGTGATTTTTTCCCCTGCGCAGTATCAATTAGATGATGACCTACTACGAGTACCCCAAGAGTATTAAGCTTTACTCCAATGGATTGGCCTCCAGGCATGACTTTAAAGTCTTTTAACACCCTGATGTCGACCTTTTTGGCAGGTAATCCTGCTACATCGAGTAACACTTCATTCGTACCAGGTTTTTCAGCACCAAGCGTAATCGAGGCTTGTTCATCATGAAGCGAAATTCCATCACTGGATCCCGAAGTTTTTGCAGAAACAGGCAATGATTTGGAAATACTATATTGACTTCCTTCAAATAGTACAAGATGATTTGGAATTAAAAAATATTCACGAGATGGCTGGTATAACCCTAATGTTAATAGCGAAACAAGGAGAATTCCACCGATGATCCTGTTTATCCATATAAATTTCAATCCATTCACTCTCCTCGCTCTCTGAAACTTTATGGCTACACCTTTAATTTAGCCCTCATGACAGTCATTTATAACAGGTGCAAAAAATAAAAGCTATCCGTTTTTGGATAGCTTTACAATGAATGCTTATGATAAATTTTAAATAATCTTCTAACCGGCCCTTCATGATGTAATCTTCAGCCTTTTGGCCAGCTGGATTAATTCATTGGCATGCTGCTTCGTCAAATCCGTAATCTCGACTCCTGAAATCATCCTGCCGATTTCTTTTACTTTTTCCGTTTCAATTAACGGCTTGACCGAGGTATTCGTGCGTCCGGCCCTTACATTTTTTGCTATGAAAAGGTGGGTATCCGCCATAGCGGCCACCTGTGGCAAATGGGATATGCACAATACTTGTGATCCAGTTGCCACTTTATAGATCTTTTCGGCAATGGATTGTGCAACCCTTCCGCTCACACCTGTGTCCACTTCATCAAATATAATGGATGTTATGCCTTGATGTTTGGAGAAAATGCTTTTCAAAGCCAGCATGATCCTCGACAGTTCTCCGCCAGATGCGATTTTGGAAAGAGGTTTTAACGGTTCACCTGGATTGGTGGAAATATAAAATTCCATTGAATCCAGGCCTGATTGATTAATGCCCCTATCTGACAATTCATCGAAAGTATAAGCAGTTTGAAGGAAGTGTGGTTCGAAAATTGTCTTTTCCATGTATAAATCTTTTAATTCCTTATGGATCTTTTTGGTTAACTGCTGAGCGAAGTTCTGGCGAAGTTCAGAAAGATTCTTTGCTTCGACAATTAAATCTGCCTTAATGGATTTCATTTCCTTTTCAAGCTTCGCTATATGGGTTTCCCTATTTTGCAGTTTTTCGACTTCTTCTTCTATAGCGGCTCCATATTCCAGGATTTCCTCGATGGTCCGCCCGTATTTTCGCTTTAATTGATTTATTTCATTAAGGCGGCTTTCAATGAATTCCACACGCTCTGTATCATAATCCAAAGAATCTAATTGGTCTCGGATGTTTGACACGGCCTCTTCAAGCAGGAAGTAGCTATTTGAAACGGTTTCAGAGCTATTCTTTAAACCCTCATCAAGCCCTGCCGCTTCCTCCAAATTATTCATGGCTACGGAAAGCCAATCAATTGCATGCTGCTCACCATTTAAAGCATTATAACTGGTTTGCAGCGCTTCATGAATTTTTTCGAAATTATTAATTTTCTTCCGCTCTTCCATCAATTCTTCATCTTCGCGTAACTTCAAATCAGCTTTTTGGATTTCATCGAATTGAAATTGGATCAAATCAAGGCGGTGGACCATTTGCTGTTCATTTTGGCTCAAGGCATTCAATTGTTTAGAAGCGGTTTCATAACGTTTATATAGCTTTTGGTATTCAGTGAGTGCAGATGCGATTTTTTCACCGCCGAATTGATCGAGCAGTGGAAGATGGAGTCGTTCATCCATTAATTCCTGATGTTCATGCTGACCATGGATATCTATCAATGTCCGGCCTATCTCGCGTAAAGTGGAAATCGTTACAAGCTTCCCATTTACCCTGCAAACGCTTTTGCCACTTTGTGAGATGTCCCTTCGAAGTATCGCCATCCCATCATTCATATCCAGGCCAAACTCTTCCGCTTTGGCAAAGACCGGGTGTTTTTCATCTTCAATTTGGAATAATCCTTCTATTTCGGCCTTAGACTCACCATGCCGAATGAACTCTGCAGAACCACGTCCCCCAACCAAAAGATGAACGGCATCTATTATGATCGACTTCCCTGCCCCTGTTTCTCCTGTCAAGACCGTCAAGCCTTTCTCAAATGAAACGGACAGGCTGTCTATGATCGCAAAATTCCTAATCGATAGTTCTGTTAACAAACTAGGTCACCTCACAACATTATTAGAGCATGTCCAAGAATTTGCCGGAAATGATCTTTGCATCTTCCTCAGAACGGCAGATAATCAAACAAGTATCGTCGCCGCCGATCGTCCCGAGTATTTCTTGCCAATTTAAATTATCAATCAATGCGCAGATTGCCTGGGCATTACCTGGGAGCATCTTCATAACCAGTAAATTGTTGGCTGAGTCAATGCGTACAAATGCATCGACAAGGATTCTCTTTAATTTTTGAAGTGGATTGAAGCGTTGGTCGGCCGGCAGACTGTATTTATACCTTCCATCCGTCAAAGGAACCTTTACAAGGTGAAGCTCTTTAATATCCCTTGAAACAGTGGCTTGAGTTACATTGTATCCAGCTAATTTCAATTCTTCAACTAACTCATCCTGGGTTTCGATATCATTATTCGTTATGATGTCCCTTATTTTTATATGTCGTTGTCCTTTATTCATAAGTAGAAGCACCTCTTCTCAACTGTTGCTCATTTAATGGTAATGGTCTCACTTTCATTTCTTACTTAAGCAAGCTGCCCCAATATGGGATTGCTTCGTTATCTTCAATACGTGCAAATAGGCCGCTTTAGAAAGTGGCTAATATTAATGTTATCGGATTTTTATGCAATTGTACAACTTTTTCTCTAAAAATGAATACAAGTGTATTTTTTACGTACCTATTTTATGTATCCACCCTTAAATGATTCAGTGCATGACCACAATGTATAGTTAAAAAGCTCCTTTAGCCAACCATTCAGCCAAAGGAGCCCATACAAAGTTCTAACTATTCTTTTTTAAATTGGGCATGGGCCTCTCCAACGATGTCGTCAACCGTTTTCGAAAGCAATATCGCTCCTTCATCCTTGGACCCTTGCCAGTGTAAATGAAGTAAGAATTCAATATTTCCATCACCGCCGGTAATCGGTGAGAAGGAGGCATCCTTAATATCATAGCCTTCCTTTATAGAAAAAGAAATGATCTTATCCAATACTTGTTTATGGATTTTGGAATCGCGAACAATCCCCTTTTTACCCACTTGATCCTTCCCAGCTTCGAATTGCGGTTTAACCAAGGCAACGACATCACTATTCGGGACGAGCAAGGTCTTTAGCACCGGTAAAATTAACGTAAGCGAGATGAAAGAAACATCAATGCTTGCAAAATTTGGCATCTCCCCATCGAGATCGGCGGGTGTAACATAACGGAAATTGGTTCGTTCCATTACTTTAACCCGCTCATCCTGCCTAAGCTTCCAGGCAAGTTGATTATAACCCACATCAAGCGCATAAGACATTAGAGCGCCATTTTGCAATGCACAATCCGTGAACCCACCCGTTGATGAACCGATATCAAGCAGTATTTTTCCATTCACTTGTAAATCGAATTCCCTTAATGCCTTCTCAAGTTTAAGACCGCCTCTTGAAACGTAAGGCATGACTTTTCCTTTGATCGTAAATTCGAGATCGACCGGCACTTTTTCCCCCGGTTTTTCGTACCTCTCTTCATTCGCGTAGACAAGACCTGCCATAACCATACGCTTCGCTTTTTCACGTGTATCGGCCAAGCCTTGTTCTACAAGTAATACATCTACTCTTTCTTTCATCACTTTCATATTGTCAGGCCCTTTTTTCTTTTTTGGGTGTTATCATTTTAATTTTTTTGATGGCTGTCTCAGTCGTTAAACCGATTTCTTCAAGCAGTTCATCGACACTTCCATGTTCAATGAAATAATCAGGTATCCCCATTCGATCTATAATTGCCCCATAAAATCCTTGATCATGGGCATATTCAAGTACAGAACTGCCGAAACCACCTTGAAGAACCGCTTCTTCTATTGTCAAAATAGGCATTTTTTCACCAAGGAGACTGCTTAGCATGTTCTCATCCAAAGGCTTAATGAACCGGGCATTGATCACCTTAACAGAATAATCCTCTTTCTCGAGCAGTTCTGCCGCTTCAAGAGCCATGGGAATCGTTGTACCGAACGTTAAGATGGCAGCATCCGTTCCTTCTTTAAGAACTTCCCACGAACCGATTGGAATCTGCTGTAATTCAGTATCCATCACAACTCCCCAACCATTCCCACGAGGGAAACGCATAGCAATCGGACCATCATTATAGTTTAAGGCCGTATTGACCATATGCTGACCCTCGTTTTCATCTTTCGGCATCATCAACACCATATTCGGTACATGGCGTAAGAAAGCAATGTCGAAAACGCCTTGATGCGTTTCACCATCGGAACCAACTAATCCGGCACGGTCGATCCCAATGAATACGTTCAAATTCTGACGGCAGATATCATGCACCACCTGGTCATAAGCCCTTTGCAGGAAAGTTGAATATATAGCCAGGAAAGGTTTCATTTTTTGCGTTGCCAATCCGGCTGCAAAAGTTGCAGCATGCTGCTCGGCAATCCCTACATCATAGAAACGCTCAGGAAACTCTTGAGAAAAGCCCACCAATTTCGAACCTACGGGCATTGCAGGTGTAATCGCGACAATCCGCTCATCGTCACGGGCTAGCCTGCTGACAGTATCGCTTACAAGAGCGCTCCAAGCAGGACCTTTACTAGGGGATTTCACGAAATCGCCTGTCTCGATTTTGTATGGGCCTGTCCCATGCCAGTTTCCTGTTGTATCCAGCTCGGCAGGTGAATAGCCCTTGCCTTTTTTCGTGATGACATGCAACAGTACAGGTCCCTTCGTTTTCTTGGCATATCTTAAATTCTCCAGCAATTCTTCATAATTATGACCATCCACTGGTCCAAGGTATGTGAAACCGAGCTCCTCGAAAAAGATTCCTGAAACCAATAAGTACTTCATGCTATCCTTCAGGCGTTCAGCTGTAGCTGCAAGTTTACCACCGACTGCAGGGATTTTTTTCAAAAGCAGCTCCAATTCATCTTTTGCCCAGTTATATTTGCCGGCTGTACGCAATCTTCCCAATATCGTGTGCAGGGCACCTACGTTAGGGGCTATGGACATTTCATTATCATTCAGGATAACGATCATGTCCTTTTTTTCATCACCGATATGATTCAACGCTTCAAGCGCCATTCCGCCTGTTAGGGCACCGTCCCCGATCACTGGCAAAATAAAACTATTTTCACCTTTGATATCACGGGCAGCCGCCATTCCCATTGCAGCTGAAAGGGAAGTCGAACTGTGACCGGTTTCCCAAACATCATGGGGGCTTTCAATCATTTTGGGAAAACCGCAAAGACCTTTGTATTTCTTTAAGGTGTCGAACTCACCTGCTCTGCCAGTCAGGATCTTATGGACATAGGATTGATGTCCGACATCCCATAAAATTTTATCATTCGGACTGTCGAATTCTTTATGCAAGGCTATAGTCAACTCGACGACACCTAAATTGGGACCAATATGCCCACCTGTCACCGATAATTTTTCCACAAGGAATTTACGTACTTCCACACTTAACTCGACAAGTTCTTCATTATTCATCTTCTTCAAAAAAGAAGGGTCTTTTATAGATAGAAGATCCAAACAGGACCACTCACTTTCTGTCATTTTCGGTTGTAAGTTTATAAACAAAGCCTCATAAAAGAGGGCTATGGGGGACTTGACCGAAAAATTGGTTTTAAGTTAAAAAATAGCCGCCAACACCCAGGTGATTTCGGCGGCTTAATATACCTATTTTATCACGTATCTCAAATAAAAAATTCATTTTGATTTTCACATATTTTTGCACAATGAGTATACCATAAAACCTCAATTGATAACAAATTTAGCTCAATCAATGGTTACGGTTCGCTATTAAATCGGTTAGTTCATCCAACAAACCCGTTTGTAAGGTTGTTTTTCCTAAAGCGGCATGGGCAAGTTCTATATGATGTTCCAACTTTTCCTTTGCCCCTTGAAGCGTAAGTAAAGAAGGATATGTGCTTTTATGATTACCCACATCACTGCCAACCGGCTTACCGATCAACTCGACGGACCCTTCAATATCCAGAATATCATCCCGAATTTGAAAAGCAAGCCCTAGGTGGTATGCAAAGTCACGTAAATGGAGTTGCTGTTCTTCATTCGCTCCGGCTAATATAGCACCGGAAAGGATGCTTGCAGTCAATAACTTCCCTGTTTTATGTTCATGGATATACTCCAATTCCTGAAGGGTCAGCTGTTTATTTTCACCTTCCATATCGGCAACTTGACCTCCAACCATTCCTTCGGCTCCGGCAGACTTCGCAATTTCACTTACAAGACTCAGCTTCATTTCAGCCGTCACCTCGGGATCGATCATATCCGTCACCAATTGAAAGCTATATGTAAGAAGCGCATCACCTGCCAGTATTGCCACCGCTTCACCGAACACTTTATGGTTCGTCGGTTTTCCGCGGCGGAGATCATCATCATCCATCGCCGGAAGATCGTCATGAATCAAAGAATATGTATGGATCATTTCAATGGCAGCCGCTGCAGGAATCCCGATCCTCAAGCTTTTCCCAAAGGCCTCCAGAACCGCAAAGACCAATAACGGGCGAATCCGTTTCCCCCCTGCCTCCAGTGAATAGATCATGGCTTCTTTGACCACTGCCGGTGCTTTAAGTTTATTGACATATTCCACGATTTCCCGTTCTATAACCGTTTTATATTCTTTAGAAAACATTTCAAAGGACGCCGTACCCATGTCATTCTTCCTCCTGTACAGCGAAGTTTTCAAGTTCCCCATCTTCGCGTAAAATTTGAGTCAGCTGATCTTCAACAGCCTTAAGCTTTGAATGGCAAAGCCTTGATAAGTCCATTCCTTGTTTATATATGGAGATGGCTTCTTCCAAGGGCACATCGCCTTCTTCCAACTGTTCTACAATTTTTTCGAGATTCTCCATCGCTTCTTCAAATGTAGCTTCCTGTTTTTTTGTCATGGTTCAATCCGCTCCTTTATTCCTTTAATTTCACATTCAAGGGTTCCATCTTTTATCGAAACCGCTATCTTATCCCCTTTGGATACTTGCTGTGTACTTTTCACTAATGTCTCATCCTCAGTAAAAACCAATCCATAGCCCCGTTCCATAATTTTTAATGGACTGAGGGCAGACAAAGTGGCTGTAATATGAACGAATTGCTGTGATTTTTGCCGATAGATGGCTTCCATGGCCCTACGTAAAACCTTTGCATGCTGCCGCAATTCATCTTTCGCATTTTTCACCGCTTGTTCAGGATGCTGCTTTTTCAGAATATCGTTCAGCTGATTCAGCTCATCTCTCTTTTTCATGAAATATCGCGTGCTGGTCCTCCCTAGCCTGTCCATCGTCTTGTCTAGCTGTTCCAGCTTCTGTTCATACATTTTATGCGGATAACGGAAAGCATAAGACCTCTCCATCCTGGTCAAACGGGTTCGTTCAAAATTAACCGCTTCTTGAATGGAGCGGGTCAACCGATTTTTGCGGTTCATCAGGCGTTCGAGTATTTCATTCAAGTGAGGAACCGCTAACTCTGCTGCACCAGTTGGTGTTGGAGCACGCATATCGGCGACAAAATCAGCAATGGTAAAATCAGTTTCGTGACCGACAGCAGAAATTACCGGTATATCGGAATCATAAATCGATTCAGCCACTATCTCCTCATTAAAGGCCCATAGCTCCTCGATCGACCCGCCACCCCTTCCGACAATGAGAACATCGCTTTCCGCCCTTGCGTTAGCCATTGAAATTGCCTTGGCAATCGATTTAGCGGCATTATTCCCTTGTACAAGTGCTGGATAAACAATGATTCTGGCGATTGGATATCTTCGCTTGATGGTTATCAGGATATCTCTTAATGCAGCTCCGGTCGGGGATGTTATGACTCCTACAGACTTAGGGTACTGCGGGATCGGCTTCTTATGTTCCGCCAAAAACAAACCTGCCGCCTCCAGCTTTTTCTTCAGCTGTTCATAAGCAAGATACAAATCCCCCACACCATCAGGGGCCATGCTTTTCACATAAAGCTGATACTGTCCCCCAGCTTCATATAATGATATATCGCCCTTAACAAGTACCTTCATACCATTTTCAGGCAGGAATTTCATCCCTTTATTATTGGCGGCAAACATAACGGAAAGAAGTCGGGCCTTCTCATCCTTTAAAGTAAAATACATATGTCCGCTTGTATGTTGTTTAAAATTCGAAATTTCACCTTTTATGTATACATTTTGCAAATGGGGGTCGGCATCGAATTTCCTTTTGATGTACTTCGTTAAAGCCGACACACTCAAATATTGTTGGTTGCTCATATAATGTCTCCTTCCGATGGAAATCGGATATAAAGAAAACTCACCTATTGATCCATGAATGGAAAAAAAAAGCGGTCTCCCGTTATTATAAAACAAGAGGTCCGCTTCTTTAAAATAATTTAACGTTTTTTTCAGCTTTTTAATGCTTGCTTGTTCAGTTCAAGTGCTTTTTGAGCAGATTTGACCGTATTCTTCATAAGCATCGTAATCGTCATCGGACCAACGCCTTTAGGAACAGGTGTAATGTATGAAGCCTTATTTTTCACTTCATCAAACGCCACATCACCGCAAAGCTTCCCTTCATCATTCCTGTTCATTCCGACGTCAATGACGACTGCGCCTTCTTTAATATGGTCACTCGTGATCGTGTCCCTCTTTCCGACAGCTGCCACAACGACATCGGCTTGCTTGGTATAATATGCAAGATCCTTTGTCCTTGAATGACAGTATGTAACGGTTGCATTTGCATTCAAAAACAATTGTCCGGCTGGTTTTCCGACGATATTACTTCTCCCTACGATAACAACATGCTTACCTTCAAGGTCATAGTCGATATACTCAAGCATCACCATGACGCCGTATGGAGTACAAGGTAAAAATGCATCCTGTCCCGTCATCATCCGCCCAATATTAATAGGGTGGAATCCATCTACATCCTTTTCAGGGGAAATCGCTTCAATGATCGCTTTTTCCTGAATATGTCCAGGCAATGGCAGCTGCACCAATATACCATGAATGCTGTCATCCTGGTTTAATTCAGCAATGCTCTGAATTAATTCCTCCTGAGAGAGTTCCGCAGGCTTTTTAATTAATACGGAATGCATGCCCAAGTCCTCACAGGCCTTTTGCTTATTGCGCACATAGGTTTGTGATGCTTGATTGTCACCGACCAGGATTACAGCCAAACCCGGAACGATATTTTTTTCACGTAACTGTTGAACTTCCTTACTGATTTCCTGCCTAACTGACTCTGCAATTTCTTTACCATTAATGATTTGAGCTGACATGTGTTTATTCCTCCCAAGTTAATTTTGCTAAAGAAATTGCTGAGAGAATCCTTGTTCAAGGCTGCAGCTTTAGCTGCCGCTTTTCACCTTCACTTTGGATAAAACGGCATTTACAAAGCTGCTCGATTGATCATCACCGAATTTCTTAGCAATTTCAATAGCTTCATTCATTGCAACACTTACAGGAACATCTTCACTGTGAATCATTTCATAAACCGCGATCCGCAGTAAATTCCGATCAATGTTCGCCAGTCTTTCCAACGTCCAATTCTCTAAATTGTCCCTGATCATTCCATCAATTTGTTCACGATTTTCCGTTATCCCCATTACTAATTTCTTGAAGTATTCATCAGTAGGAGCACCATCCAGTACGCTTTCCATTGCTTCTTCTGCATTCGAGTTGGCAATATCTATTTGATATAGTGCTTGAAGGGATTTTTCACGGGCTTCTCTTCTTTTCATAATCTTACTCCTTTAACATCTACTATTATATATGAAAATGCTAGAACAAACGAACATTAAATAACATTTTTTCAAAAATATTAAGATTTTCGCTATATTATTTAAAAAACAAGCTAAATCTCACTAAAATTAAGGCCAATAGACTCAAATATCTTGATTCAGGATAACAATTCAAGATTACATTCGGAATTAAACGGCCAACACAGTCCCATACTTTTTGAAAGTGTCAAAAAGCTCATGCCTAGCTTTCATGCTCATATTTCACCTTTTACACTCTAACAGAAATCACCCTTGAATTAAAGGGAAACTTCCAGACACGTCCTTATTATGTTCATTTAAATTTAATATTATAAGCAGGCCTCAAAAACGGGGTATCTGGAGTTATCATTCAAAAAAACAAAAACCCGGCTTTTTGCCGGGTTTTTGCAGGGTTTTTGCAGGTGCGAATCGAATGAAGCCACTTACACTTCTTGTTCGTAATCCGCTTCTTGTTTAGCGTTTTCAAACGCAATGCCCACTACATGAATGTTGACTTCGCCCGCGTCGATAGCGGTCATATTCAACAAAGCTTCACGAATGTTATCTTGCACTTCCTGAGCAACTTTCGGAATTGAAACACCAAACTTCATGACACAATAAAGTTCGACTTTGATGGATTCTCCCGTTAAGTCCACTTTAACACCTTTACCGTGGTTCTTTTTCCCAAGCTTTTCAACAACACCCGTGGCGAAATTCCCGCGCATATGTGCAACACCTTCAACTTCCGATGCAGCGATACCCGCAATCACCTCTATTACCTCAGGTGCGATCTCCACTTTGCCCAGCCCACTATTATAATCATTCATTTCGAGTAATTGGCCTTCCATTTCACTCATTCAAAAGCACCTCCTGTCTTCCTTTACATTATGAGTTCATTACATCATATATTTCAAGGAATTTGGTATTAAATTCTCCGGAAACAAATTGTTCATGCTGAAGTAACTTAATATGGAAAGGAATTGTGGTACTGATCCCTTCAATGACAAACTCACCTAAGGCGCGTTTCATCTTCTCGATTGCCTCTTCCCTAGTAGGTGCATGGACAATCAATTTAGCGATCATGGAATCGTAATACGGCGGTATCGAGTACCCAGGGTATGCCGCGGAATCAACACGAACTCCGTAGCCGCCTGGCGGTAAATACATTTGAATCTTACCTGCGGAAGGCATGAAATTCTTTTCTGGATTTTCAGCATTGATCCGGCATTCGATAGACCAACCGTTATAAGTGACATCCTCTTGCGAAAGCGATAGTTTGCTGCCTGAAGCAACTTTGATCTGTTCTTTAATCAAATCCACGCCCGTTACCATTTCTGTAACTGGGTGTTCAACCTGGATACGTGTATTCATTTCCATAAAGTAGTATTTTCTATTCACATAGTCATAAATAAATTCTACTGTTCCGGCACCTGAATAATTAACGGCAAGTGCTGCCGTAACTGCAGCCTGCCCCATTTCCGCACGTGTTTCACCATCCAATGCCGGTGAAGGGGTTTCTTCAACAAGTTTTTGCAAACGTCGCTGGACCGTACAATCACGCTCACCTAAATGGATGGCATTGCCATGATTATCTGCCATGACCTGTATTTCAACGTGTCGGAAGTCCTCGATGAACTTTTCAATATACACGCCTGGATTCCCAAATGCCGTCGCGGCTTCCTGTTGTGTGATGTTAATGCCTTTAATGAGCTCTTCTTCCGTCCTTGCGACGCGGATACCTTTACCGCCCCCGCCGGCAGTAGCTTTGATGATGACTGGATAGCCCATTTCATTAGCTAAAGCCACACCCTCATCCGTATCCTTAATTATGCCTTTAGAACCTGGAACGATCGGTACACCAGCTTTGCGCATGGTTTCCCTTGCTACGTCCTTTGTTCCCATTTTATTGATTGCTTCTGGGCTAGGACCGATGAAAATGATATTGCATTCACGGCATAGCTCAGCAAAGTCAGCATTTTCAGCAAGGAAGCCATATCCCGGGTGAATCGCATCGGATCCCGTTTTCTTGGCTGTGCTGATAATGTTCGTTGTATTTAAATAACTGTCTTTTGATAATTTAGGACCGATGCAATATGCTTCATCCGCAAGTTGAACATGTAATGCTTCTTTATCTGCTTCTGAATAGACCGCAACAGTCTCGATTCCTAATTCCTTGCATGCCCGGATGATTCGGACAGCAATTTCCCCGCGATTGGCAATTAATACCTTTTTAATCATTTAGAAACAGCTCCTCATTCCGGCTTTACTAAAAATAATGGTTGACCATATTCTACAAGCTGGCCTTCTTTTACAAGGACTTCAACGATTTCACCGCTTACTTCGGCTTCGATTTCATTGAAAAGCTTCATGGCTTCCACGATGCAGACGATGGAATCCCCTGTTACTTTATCGCCTGTTTTTACGTATGCAGGTGAATCCGGTGCAGGAGATTGGTAGAATGTCCCGACCATCGGAGAAGTGATTTTATGTAAATTTTCAGTGTCTGCTGCAGCCGGTTTTGCAGGTTCAACAGCTTTCGGTACTTCAGGGGCAGGAGCCGCTGCGGGCTTGACCTCTACAGCTGCATTGGTTTGAACAACTGCTGGAGCTGCTGCTTGGTGTAATACTGTACCCGTTTCAGTTTTTTTCAATTTAATTTTCGTTCCTTCATTTTCAAAAACGAATTCATTGATATTTGATTGATCGACTAGCTTAATAATTTCACGAATTTCTTGCACTTTCATTTTGTGGCACCCCTTGTCTAATTTAATATGAGTTTGTGAGGCAATAATATTTTATGTAACCTTACCCTTAGCTTATCCTACTTTGTCCAATACTGCACAAAGTAGCCGCTTTCTTTATGCGAATGCGAATAAACTGAATACAAACCTCATCTGTATTATAACAGATATTTCACTTTCTCAAAATATTGTTTCCCTTAGAGAATTGAAAAGTTTATGACCAGCTTCTAACATCATACAATATTAGCTTATACAAATTCAATGATAGATTAGTTGTAACTTGTTATCCATACTTTTATATTACACCTTTATTATAATATTGTGAATATTTTTCAACTGGGGCACCTTAACGCTTTCTCTTGAATTTTGCATTTCACTCGTAGAAAATCAGCAATAATATCCACTATAATTACTTTTCTAGAATATTACGGAGGATCATTATCACCGATTCTATTTGCGTTCCTGATATCAATTGACATAAAAAAACTTTTCCTCTAAAGTTTCCCGGTTTGAGATAGTTAAAAAAATCATAATAAAAAGCCTCCCTTTTTTTTATTAAGGAAGGCTTTCAAATTTTTAGGATGTTGCACTGTTCTGTATCAGCGTTCTGTATGTGATTACTTTTCCGGTTGGAAGTCGACCACTACATTTTGCGCATCGCTCACTTCTTTCCTTACGAGGCGGATAATGTTATTAGCCTCTGTTTTCGTTTGTTTATCGGCCTTGACACTCACCTTTACATCCGTTCCGTCCACCCGGACCAGTGCGGCATTGTAATCCATGGCAACAATTAAGTTTTCGATGATATTTTCTTTTACTTTCGTTTCACTTAATTGTTCGATTTTTGCATAAGCCTCGTCTCGTTCTTCAGCTGATAATTCTGTATTGCCCATCTTTGCAGTCAATTCTTCATTCAGCTTCGCCCGTTCATCTTCAATCTGCATCCTTAAGGATTCGAACTCATCTCCAGATGCAATGGTTACAGAGGAACCTTCTGTATTCTTGGACGTTTCTTTTTCACTTTTAGTTTCCCCTTTTGTATCCGCTTTGTTCTCTGTTTTGCTTTCAGTTTTATTTTCTTCCTGTTCCATTTGCTCTGTTGACGTCATATCGGCGGCATTTTCTTCAGGAGCGGTTAAATAATAGACTGAAAGCACAACGACCAAACTTAGCATAGTCAATAACCAAACGGTTTGTTTTTTTAATAACATGTAGATTTTCCCCCTTATTTTTTAGGCATGACAGAAACCCTGTGACTCGGTACATCAAGTGAGCGTGTGACAGCCTCGATGATCCACTTCTTTATTTGAATGTTTTCGGCCCCTTTTGCAACTACCAGGACTCCTCGTACACTAGGTTTTTTCGTTTCCGAAATGATCGGTCCTTCTTTCTCACCGCTCTTGACCAAAACGAGCTGTTCATCAACCGATGTGTCTTCGACCGTCCTTTTGCCGCCTTCCTGGTCGGTTTCTTCAGTGACTTGTTTTTGGGTGACTTTGTTTCGTTCATATACTTTCTTCTCGGATGCATCGACGTAGATTACGACTTTTACATCCTGGACGCCTGCGATGGATTCAAGCGCTTCCTTCATTTCATTCTGTAGATATATTTCATAGTCTTTTGTAGTCTTGAATTCTGATTTCTTCTGACCGAATGTTTCAACATCCTCTTCATCATTTTGCTGTTTATCATTATTGAATACAGTCGTCACTTCAGATGTTTGTCCCGTCTGGTTGGTGGTTAACAAATTCCCGGCCATCATGATTCCCGATCCCAAAAGGACAACTATTAGAGCATAGACATACAGGGAAGGTTTTTTTTCCTTAGGCTCTTTTTGGTCAGGGTCTTTATTTAATAGTTTTTGCAGCCAGGATAATGGACCTTTGTCTTTGTTCAATACTCAGTCACTTCCTTTCCCCGGCGATTTCAATGATCTCTTCATCAACAGACCAACTT
This sequence comes from Peribacillus frigoritolerans, assembly GCF_040250305.1. Classification (NCBI taxonomy): domain Bacteria; kingdom Bacillati; phylum Bacillota; class Bacilli; order Caryophanales; family Bacillaceae; genus Peribacillus; species Peribacillus frigoritolerans. The sequence goes on from NZ_CP158190.1 coordinate 3,669,589, forward strand.
GTTGCCAGAAACCTTTTGACAGCATCCAGATTGGCATCATTTGAAGTGGATGGGCTTTCTGCATTGATATCAACCTTCGCTACTGCCTCTATCTCCGAGTTTTCTTTCCCTTCTGCCTTTTCCAATGAGATGGTTATGTTCTGCAGATCATCAACACCAGGTTCTTCCTCATTCTTGACCCCTACATCAATTGAACTAATCTTCATGTTATAATCCACCATCAGCTCCTCTTCCACTTCTGTCTGTAATTGGACAGCCATTTGTTCTAAAATATATGCACCCTGTGCTGCTTGTATTTCTTTTTTCTTCATTTCTGTCAAATTTCCTAAATCTTTTTTTTTCTGATCTTCAAATTCACTAGTAGCCGCAGTGAGAATATCATCGAAATCCTTATTGAATAATCCCAATATAGGAGTGATGATGATCGCAATCAATAAAAGCCCGATAACCATTTTGGCATACTTCTGTAAAGCTGAATTCGGAAGAAGCATATCGATCACAGTAGCCAGCAATACAAATATGATGATGTTGGATACCCAGCCAGCTAAAAAACTCACCAAGCCCTCCTCCTTTCTAACGAACCATCAAAGTAATGTTTCCAGAGGCGATAATTACCGTGATACTTAAAAAAAACATGAGTGAGACAATGGCCAATGCAGCGAAAATATAAATCATGCTTTTACTAATAATGTCAAGGCATTTTATTACAGGTCCTCCGCCAAGCGGCTGCAAAAGACTGGCTGCCAATTTATAGACAAAAGAAATCATCAGGATTTTTATGGCGGGAAACGTGGTAATGAGCAAGAGTATGATGACGCCAGACAAGCCGACTGTATTCTTCAAAAGTACGGAGGCACTTATGACCGTATCCGTTGCATCGGTAAACATGCGCCCTATTACCGGTATAAAGTTACCTGTCACGAATTTGGCCGTCCTGATCGTCACTCCGTCAGCTACAGCAGATGATGCCCCCTGAACGGATATCACACCAAGAAATATGGTCATGAAAGCCCCAAGGATACCAATGGCAAAATTACGGAGAAGCTGTGCCAGCTGTGTCACTTTATAATGTTCGGTCAGCGTGCTGACGATGCTTAAAATCGCTGCAAAGAATAATAACGGAAGGACGACAAACTGGATCAAAATGCCGCTTGTATTCATCAAAAACATTAATACCGGGTGAAAGAAAGCTGCTGATACAAGTCCCCCTGAAGCTGCTATCAATGCCAAGAGTAAAGGGATGAGCGCCATTAAAAAGGAAATCATCAAATCTATCGTATCTTTTGTATATTCAATCGCCACATGAAAACTGTTAAGTGCCAAAATGATCAGCACCATATAAACGATTGCATAAGCAACCTTACTCACGGAGCTTTGCTCGAACGCATTCTGCAAAGACTGAAGGAACATGCTGAAAACGGTTAATAAAATGAGTGATCCCAGCAGCTTTCCATTCACGAGCAGTTCATGAAAAATGAATTTTGTCATTCCCTTTATCCATTCGTCAAAGGAAAATTTCTTATCGCCGCTTACGAAGTCCATAAAGCTCCCTTTCTGGCTTTCCGGTAGAAATCCTCCATATTCCGTAACGATGTCATCCCAATATTCTTTGAGCTCATCAACACCCAGCCTTTCTATTTGGCCTTGTACCAGCTCGGACTGCATGATCGGCTCTTGTTCGATTTCACCATTTTCAGGATTTTCGGCAGCTTGTCCAATAGATGCATGCAAAAAAAAGAGTAAAACGAATAGAATGGATAAGTAAGGCATCCGCTGCTTCATACATTCACCTCATTGACTAGTAGGAGTAATCCGTTAACTTGGGAGCATCTGTAAAATCGTTTCGATAATGACAGTTAAAATCGGAATCGCCATGGCAAGAATCAAGATTTTTCCGCTTAATTCTATTTTGGAAGCGAGGGAACCTTGCCCTGCATCTTTTGTAATTTGAGAAGCGAATTCTGCAATATAGGCAATTCCGATTATTTTTAAGATGGTCTCTAGATACACGGTATTTACATTCGCATTAACCGCGATTTTTTCTAACATTAAAATAATTTCGTATATTTTGTCAGCCAAAAAAAGAAAAATGGAGCATCCTACAAAAACGACAAGCAGGAAGGCGAAATTTGGTTTTTGCTCTTTGACGATCAGTGCCAAAAAGGTGGCAACTAGGGCAATGGCCACGATTTTTATGATTTCAATCGCGAATCCCTCCCTTACTGAAATAGAAATACAGATTTAATTTTTTGAAATAAATCCTCTACTACAGAAGCTACCATGAATAAAATATAGATGAATCCGAAAAGTGTCACCCACTGGGCATATTCCTTCTTCCCAACCTGATCGAGTATCGTGTGAAGAAATGCCACTACTAGCCCCACACCCGCTATTTTAAATATGATGTCCACATCAATGCCCATTTTCATTCCCCCCACATATTCCTACATCAGCAAGATGATCAATAATAACCCTGATAAAAAACCAAGACTTTTCATCATCTTTTCATATTTCCCCTGTCGGTCGAGTGCATCGCTCTCTTCCCGTTCCAAGTGTGCCATCGTTAGCATGATTTGCTTTTGCTGATGATATTTATCGCTTTTTCCAAGCGTCTCCCCAAACTGTGAAAGAATCTCGAATTCTCCCTGTTTTAAAGCAAGGGATTGCCATATTTTCTTCAAACTATCATCCCATGCTTCCTTGACGGTGGTCTCTCCGGACTCGAGTCGGTTTGCAAATGTATCGAAAAAGATGGATAAAGGTTTGGCCATCTGTTTAGAAAGTTTCCTTGCCGCTTCTTTCAAAGGTGTATGACCAAACATGATTTCAGCTTCAAGCGATTGCATGGCGACTTTCAGCTGTCTCAGTTGACGAGGCCTCATACTTAATTTTTTCGCAGCTTCAAAACCTGCCCATGTCGTTGCAATAATAATTATCGCTGCTCCTATTAACTTAAACATGCGGGTTCACACTTCCCCCCAAGAAAATGGGAACTCCCGCAGCATCAAGGACATTGTAGCTCCTCTTGCCGGATTTACTTCTCTGTAATTCTATAAACCGTTCAAAGATGTTTTGCTTTAATATTTCGGCGATAAAAGGTCGCTTCTTAATTTCATCCAGTGTATGGCCATGTGTAGTTATCATGAGTTTAATACCTGCGTTCACGGCTTCCAGCACAGCCTGCGTATCCGCTGCGCGGCCTATTTCATCCACGATCAATACATCTGGGGACATCGAACGGATCATCATCATCATCCCTTCCGCTTTAGGACATCCATCGAGCACATCAACCCTTGTTCCAAATTGGAGCTGCGGTACTCCATGGACACATCCGGCAATTTCCGAGCGCTCGTCCACTATCCCCACCTTTTGAGGGGCAATGCCGTGTTTTTCATTACCGCTGGATATCAGTCTTGCAATATCACGTAATATGGTCGTTTTTCCCGTTTGCGGAGCACCAATCAACATTGTATGCTGCCATTCCCCGTCATATAAGTAAGAAGTGAGCGGTTCAGCTGCACCTATTTTTTCACGTGCAACCCGAATATTGAAGGAGGAAATATCCCTGATCGCCTTGACCGACCCATTTTCCAGAATCACCTTGCCAGCAAGCCCCACCCGATGTCCGCCCGCTATGGTTATATATCCTCGCTTTAATTCTTCCTCAAGTGTATATAACGAAAATTGACCTATTTGATTCAATAATTGATCCGCATCCGAATGGGTCACTTCATATGAAAAGAAGTATGGCTCCCCTCCTACAATGACCTCAAGCGGCCTTCCAACCCGAATTCGCAGCTCTTCCATCTTATCGATCATCATCGGTGTCATACCCCGGAGTTGCTCGTATAATTTTTTCGGTAAAAAAGAAAGAATCGTTTCCATTTTGACAATCCTCCTGTATACACCACTTTCAATAAAATATATGCCGTCCAGCCTCCAATGATGACAGGCTATTAAAGAAACAGACCATTTATTGATTTTTTTATGACTTCGAGGATCTAAAAAACACACAAAAAAAGGCCGAGAAATTAATCTCGGTCTCAGGCTGTAAAAAAAATTCGAACAAAGCGAGTTTGCCTACAGGATGGCTTGTACAATTTGGACGTTGATTGGAACGTAGGGCACTCGCTCCAATCAACTTTGTTTTAACTTTTAGATAGAACCCTTTTGCCTAATAGAATTATTAAAACTTGAGGTGATGAGGATTCTTTCTAAACATGATTCTATTCAGCGAGATCAGCTTGAAATGTTAGGCCAACTGGTGCCAACTTGTAAAATGGAGATTTAAAGTACACAACAACAAATAAAAAGGTCTAAAGTAAAGACCATCAGATAGTGGTGACACGCCATATTCGGCAAGAATATATGGAATCATCTGCGTCATCAAGTCAAATCCACTAAAAAATCAAAAAGGTTTCGGAATGAGTCCATTCCGAAACCTTTTTGTCTACAAACTGAAACCGAGGTCTTCACATCGGTCTTCTTTCATTTATGCACGTGATACGTAAGAACCTTCATTTGTATTGATCAATAGTTTGTCACCTTGGTTGATGAAGAATGGGACTTGAACCGAAAGGCCCGTCTCAAGTACGGCTGATTTCGTGCCGCCTGAAGATGTATCGCCTTTAATTCCCGGCTCAGTCTCCGCCACTTCTAGTTCCACTGTGTTAGGAAGCTCGACCCCAAGTGTTTCCGCTTGGAAAGTCATGATATGTACTTCCATATTTTCCTTAAGGAACTTAAGTTCACGCTCAATGCTTGATGCAGGCAGCTCGATTTGGTCATACGTTTCGTTATCCATGAATACATGGCTGTCTCCACTTGCATAAAGGTACTGCATCTTGCGGTTTTCGATATGTGCTTTAGCAACTTTTTCACCAGCACGGAATGTTTTCTCCTGGATTGAACCCGTACGAAGGTTACGAAGTTTAGAACGTACAAAAGCTGCACCTTTACCAGGTTTAACGTGTTGGAACTCGATAACCTGCCAAATTCCGTTATCTACTTCAATCGTAACACCCGTGCGAAAATCGTTTACAGAAATCATAAATTTGTCCTCCTACATGTACATGTTTACAGAATGATTAACTCTTTGGTTGAATGAGTAAGTGCTTCGTTACCATCAAGTGTAACGATTGTATCATCTTCAATCCGCACTCCGCCTACCCCAGGTAAGTAAATGCCCGGTTCAACGGTTACGGCCATACCTGGTTCTAAAATGATATCAGACCTAACGGATAATGCTGGACCTTCATGAACTTCAAGACCGATACCATGTCCAGTCGAATGTCCAAAATACTGCCCATATCCCTTTTCTTCAATTAGATTTCGAGTTAGTGCATCCGCTTCCCTGCCAGTCATACCGGGTTTGATCCCAGCCATTCCTCGCAGTTGAGCTTCCAAAACAATGTCATAAATATTAATAAGTTCTTCACTTGGCTTGCCAACCGCTAATGTCCGAGTGATGTCAGACACATACCCATTATAATATGCCCCGTAATCCAATGTGACGAAATCGCCTTTTTCAATGATTTTATCCGTAGCAACTCCATGCGGAAGTGCGGACCTTAAGCCGGATGCCACAATAATATCGAAGGAAGAAGAAGTTGCCCCTTGTTTCCTCATAAAGAACTCAAGTTCATTGGATACATCCAGTTCCGAGATCCCTGGACGCAGGAAATCCAGAATATGTGTAAACGCAGCATCAGCAATAGCAGCCGCTTCCTTTAATATCTTAATCTCTGATGAAGTCTTTATCAAGCGTAAATTCTCAATAACCCCCGACACCGGCAAAAGCTGACCATCAATGACCGCTTCGTATGCCTTATATGTAGCATAAGTCAGGTGCTCTTGCTCAAAGCCCAGCTTGCCGATATTCATCGCTTTAGCCTGCTTGCCGACTTCTTCGATGATGGTTCCTTTGTGTTGAACGACCTCATAGTCCGGTGCCTGCTTGCTCGCTTGTTCCACGTATCTGAAATCAGTGATGAATTTAGCTTCTTTTTGGGAAATAAGTACAACGCCTGCACTTCCCGTAAAGTTGGTCATAAATCGGCGATTATATGTACTGGTAATCAAAAAACCATCAATGCCCGCCTTTTCCATTGAGGCTCTTAAGCGCATTAGTTTATTCATTTAATTTCTCCCCTTTGCAATCTTTGTGATCGCCTGCAACGCCAACTCATATCCGTGTATCCCCAAGCCGACAATCTGTCCCGCCGTTACCGGTGCGGTCACTGATTCATGCCGAAAGCTTTCACGGGCATGTATGTTCGAAATATGCACTTCCACCACTGGAACATCAATTCCGGCTATTGCATCACGAATCGCATAGCTATAATGAGTAAAAGCCCCAGGATTAATGATAATCCCGTCGATCCCATGATCCTCTGACCAATGGAGCTTGTCGATAATCGCTCCTTCATGGTTAGTTTGAAAAGAAGTCAATTCCACATCTAACCCTTGAGCTTGCTGCATTAATTGCGCTTCGACATCCGCAAGCGTCGAGGATCCATAATGCGCAGGTTCCCGTTTCCCCAAGCGATTTAAATTCGGACCATTGATTAGTAAGATTTTTGTCATCATCAAACACCTGCTCATGTTAAAAGAATGCTTTCCATGACATTCTATCATAATTCCAAATTGTCTTACTACTTTTTTACAACCAAGAAGCAATCAGCTTTCCGTATGCTTCTCGGCTTTGTTTTTTTGACGTATATATTCCTGATGATCGTATGAAATAGAAAACCCTACAAAAAGACCGTATATAATAAAAATGCATACACTTGTTATAACCGTATTTGCTGACATTTTATAAAAGGTTGGCAAATCGATGAACATCGGTTTCAGGACAAATACCAGCAAAGCCCAGCAAACCACCCCCAAAATAATACCCGGAAAAATACCCTTCATCCTTTTAAAAAGACTATAGTAGATAAAAGCGATCCCCACGGATAGAATTCCGAACAAAATTATGGTCATTACCGTACCGAGCCAATGATCGATCCAGGTCATATTGGACCACGAGGTAAGTATGAATTTTGGGCTAAAATCCATAAAGTTAATATAATGGGCTATGATTCCGATAAAACTGGCTAAAGCCCCCCCAACAAAACCGACAGCAAGTACATTGTAGATTAACATGCTTTGATATTCCTGTTGAATTTGTCCTTTTTCATTAGAAGACATATCAATCACCTCCGCTACGTAGTATGCCCTTTGTTAAATAGAACTATTTTTTTTTATTCTTAGGAAGGAGAATCACTAGAGGTTTTGTGATTTATTCTGTATGATTAAATCATAAATAATCTGCTTTTTTCAGAGGAAAATACCCATCCTCTGTTGAAGTTTATAATGTACACAGGATACTACCTTCCTGTGATTCAACATTCATAAAGTACTTGCAGGGTTAAAGCTTCCATTCAATTTTGGAGGGGCGCCTTTACCCATGTGATGCTTGTTAATAAACATGTTAGCACCCTTGAGAGAGCTACGTGAATAACTATTAGGTTGGTGTAGAAATGTCTGAGGTTCAAAAACCCGTTTACGGAGGGCAGGCTGTTGTGGAAGGCGTCATGTTCGGCGGCAAACATCACACAGTCACTGCGGTACGCCGCAAAGATTCGACGATTGTATATTATCATCTGCCTCGTGAATCGAAACCTGTCGTCAACAGCTTAAAAAGAGTACCGTTTCTACGGGGTATCGTATCACTTGTTCAGTCAAGTGCCACCGGCTCGAAACATCTGAACTTTTCAACTGAACAGTATGAAGAAGAAGACGGGGAAAAGCAGGAAGAAAAGAAAAATGAAACGAAAGAATCTTCTAAAATGAGTGTATGGCTTGGAGTTGCCGTAATCGGCGTTCTTTCCTTCCTATTCGGGAAGCTGCTTTTCACTTTGATTCCAGTCTTTCTTGCTGAATTGACAAGACCCATCTTCAGCGGCCATATGGCCCAGGTTTTAATGGAAAGCTTGTTCAAATTGATATTATTGCTGGTATACATTTACGTAGTATCCATGACGCCATTGATCAAGCGGGTCTTTCAGTATCACGGAGCAGAGCATAAAGTGATCAATTGCTTTGAAAGCGGAAAAGAATTGACCGTAGCAAATGTGCAGGCAAGTTCACGCCTTCATTATCGCTGTGGCAGCAGCTTTATTTTATTTACAGTCATTGTAGGCATGTTCGTCTATATGTTGGTTCCGACCGATCCATTATGGCTCCGTGTCGTGGATCGCGTTTTGCTTATCCCCGTCGTGCTCGGCATAGCATTCGAAGTCTTGCAGTTGACTAACAAAGTAAGGGATATTCCCATCCTGCGCTACCTTGGCTATCCCGGTCTTTGGCTTCAATTATTGACAACCAAAGCCCCGACAGATGATCAAGTCGAAGTCGCATTAGCCTCATTCCAAGAACTGTTAAGGATGGAAAAAGAGACCAAAAAAGGTTTGGAATCGGATGTAATTGTGTAAAACATCTATACACATTTTGATTATGAAAAATCATATACTAAACTAAGGGAATGACCTTCATTTTTTTCAAATATTTTACATGAAGAATGTTTAAAATAAGCTAAAAATGCTTATGATGCTCTTAAGGAGGTGTCTTTGTTGAAACGTTTCATATCTTTCATGATATACGGAATCATCGCCCTCGGAGTCCTCGGACTATTGAGCCGACTATTTAATGACCCGATTGGCTTTTTTAGAAACATTCTCATAATAGCCATTGTCGCAGGGATTATTTATATGATTTATACCGGATTAACAAAGGGAAAACCAGTTAAGAAAGAGCAGCAAGCATTTCGAAAGGCTGCCCGCCAATCGAAAAAAAGGCTAAAAAATCGAACTTCGAAAAAAGATAATGTGGCTAGCTTCTCTGCAGCAAAATCATCTAAGAAAATAAAATGGAGAAAGAAAACGGATAGTCACTTAACCGTCATCGAAGGGAAAAAGAATAAAAAGAAAAATCGGGCTTCTTTTTAAGAGCCCGATTTTTTTATTCATCATCAATAAGTCCAATTTTTAAGGAATTCTTTCGTGCACTGTCTGCCCCGTTTCATCAATTCACCCTTTTGTTCATCATTCAGATTGAAATCCATTGCAGAAATTCCCTTCATCGGGATAAATACAATATTATGGACGTGTTTCTTGGAGATATATCGTGCATCATGGGAATCTTTCATCGTTTTGAATAGTGCGGAAAATAATTCAACCGCATTATCCACCTCATGCGGTTTCCATATCTCATCGACACTCAGCCGCAAGCCTATGACCGGCCGTTCCTTCCTTACATGATCTGAATTGAATAACCACATAGGAAAATTGCTTAAAACACCTCCATCAACAAAAAGTAACTTGCTTTTTCCGACATCGAGTTTGACTGGCTCAAAGAAATAAGGAATGCTACAACTCATTCTTACTGCCTTTGCAACTGGAAAAGTGATCGGATCAATGCCATAGTTCGGTAGATCATCAGGCAGAACCACCAATTTCCCATTTGTGATGTCAGAGGTTATGATACGAAGGGATTTCGGTCGAACATCCTTAAAGGTGACTACATTCCTTTCGGCAAGTTTACTGGCAACCCAACCTTCCAATGCATCGCCTTTATAAAGGCCAAGTCTCCAGTATACAAGAAGCCATTTGGCAAGCGGGATAGGCAAAAGACCACGCCTTTTATCCAGCAGGCCGCTTAAATCTATATCAATAAATAGCTTTTCCATTTCTTTTCCGGTGTACCCAGCTGCCACGAAAGCTGCAATTATGGATCCTGCACTTGTACCGGCTGTCCGATGGAATACAAATCCCCGTTCTTCTAATTCCTGCAGGGCTCCCACTAAACCATAGCCTTTAATCCCGCCTCCGGAAAAAACGCCGTCAATAATCATAGCTGCCCTCCCCTAATCCGGTCTTTACATTTCTAAGCAGGATTAGAGGAATTTATGACAGTTTTAGATAGAAAATTGCCTTAATCAGGTAAAATACTGAATTTCCGCTTTCGGGAAAAATTCCGCGATATACCCACGAATGGTCGTTTCCAGTTCTGCGGCTTCTTCGGTTTGATAAACATATTTACCAATGCCATATCGGCCCCATTTATATTTACGCTTCGTTTCGTCCAGTTCCAATTTTGTTTTCGGGTAGTTTTTTTGAATCACTTTTTTTGCTGGACCAGTGAACCGATGCTGGATTAATTCAAAAGTCAAATCCGGTATATCCACCCCTTTTAACGCCTCACTCAATCGTTCGAATAATTCGTGATAGCCCTCCTTCCATGCTTCATGACGATATATTGGAGCTACGATAAAACCCAGGGGATATCCGGCACCTGCCACTTTGCGTGCCGCTTCCATCCTTTCCTCGAAGCTCGAAGTGCCTGGCTCGAAATTCTTTATCACAAAACGCGAATTTATACTGAACCGAAATCTCGTTTTTCCATTATGTTCAGCATCCAACAGATGGTCGACATGATGAAATTTAGTTACGAACCTTAAAACCCCATATTCACTTTTTCCAAAATATTCTATGGCCCTTTTTAAAGAATGTGTCAAATGGTCAATTCCGACAATATCCGATGTACAGGCTGCCTCAAAACGGGTAATTTCCGGCTTTCTCTCATTTATATATTTTTCGGCTGCCTCGAAAATCTCGTCAAGATTCACATATGTCCTAATATATGGTTTCGATCCGAGTGTCGTCTGTAAATAGCAATAGTGACAATGCCCCATACACCCTGTAGCAAGAGGGATGGCATATTCAGCAGATGGCTTTGAAGAATCGAATTTCAATGTTTTTCTTATTCCTACCACAAGCGTCGATTTGGCGACACGATATTTTTGCAGATCATTTTCCCCAGGAAGATCCCTAATTTGGTTATGCGATGTGGTCTCACGGATTTCAATGTTCAAATCTTCGAATTTCTTTTTCAATTCCCGGCCAAGCGGGTATTCCAGTGCCCTGGGCTCGATATATACTAACTGTGGCATAAATGGTTTCATTTCGATCTCCATTCTTTTTTCGATTTGTTCATACTTTCAATCGAACTACACAATCTAATTCATAAGGATAGTTTTTCTTTATTCTTTTATCCTCATGATTGTTTTTACTTGGAAATTCAAAATGAAGGAGATGCGATATGGCTAATAAACGAGACTTCTTGACAAATGGAATGGGAAAACAAACGATCACCGTCCAAACAGATAATAAATTTCCAAATCCAAGGAATATACCTGGAGACTCGGTCGATGAATTTTCGGTATTGAAAGATGGCAACCAATATCTAGCCGAAAAGGAAATAGGGCAGCAAAATGAAAATGGTTGATTGAACGCAAAAAGAAGACCGAATTTACGATGATTCGGTCTTCTCTATTGGCATGTAATTGAACAGACTGTCAATAACAACTTTTTAGACACTAAAAAAGCCGTTAAGATAGCTTTGCAGCATACTTAACGACTTCCCTTACATCAGCTTATAGCCCACATTTTAATTGTGCTCCGCAATTCGTGCAAGTATTGCATCCGCCCATTTCCTGGACTTCGCCTTTACGGCACACCGGGCAAGTGTTGCCCACTTCCGACCCAATCGTAACGTTAGTCGAACGCAGTTCATTTATCGTATCGACCAATACGACTTTTTTCTTTACTTCCACATCTGTCAATTCATCCATTTCAAGCTGCTCGTCCATTTGGTTTTCTTCCGCTTTGAGCGTAAGAACCTGACTGTCACGGCTGCCATCCACATATACAGTACCGCCTTTTGCTCCGCCTTTGTATAGACGTTCATATACTTTTTCAACTTGTTCGACAGTATATCCTTTTGGAGCATTTACCGTTTTACTGATCGAGCTGTCAATCCAGCGTTGAATGATGCATTGAACATCAGCATGTGCTTCTGGAGCTAATTCCATAGCGGAAATAAACCATTTTGGAAGCTTTTCTGTATCGGCTTCTGGATGACGGTCCAAGTATTCCTGTACAATGTCTGCCTTAACTTCAATGAATTTACCAAGACGGCCGCTGCGGAAATACGTGAAGGAGAAATATGGTTCAAGACCTGTTGATACCCCAACCATCGTTCCTGTGCTTCCTGTAGGAGCCACTGTCAATAAATGAGAGTTGCGGATGCCATGTGCAGCAACACTTTCCCTGATATCTTCAGGCATTTTTTCCATAAATCCGGTTTGTGTGAAACGTGTTCTAAGCTCATCGGTTTCTTTGTCCGTTGACCCGATCAGGAACGGGAAACTGCCTTTTTCTTTAGCAAGCTCCACAGAAGCCCTGTAAGCTGTCGTCGCAATCGTTTCAAACACCTTGTCAACCAGGATATTTCCTTCTTCAGAGCCATATTCCGTCTCACAGTAGATCAAAAGGTCATGCAGACCCATCACACCAAGTCCAACCCGTCGCTCGCCCAGTGCCTGTTTTTTGTTTTCATCCAAGAAATAAGGAGTTGCGTCAATGACATTGTCCTGCATACGCACACCGACTTCGACAGTCTGCTTAAGTTTCTCGAAATTAACCGTTTTGCTTTCTTTATCAGCCATTTCAGCCAGATTGACTGCCGCAAGGTTACATACTGAATATGGGGCCAATGGCTGTTCTCCACAAGGGTTCGTCGCTACGACCTGTTGACCGTATGCTTTGGCATTCGTCATTTCATTAGCATTATCGATAAAGAAAATACCTGGTTCAGCAGAATATGTTGCACAAATGTTTATTAAATTCCAAAGCTCTTTAGCTCGAATTTTACGGTAAACACGGACTTTGTGACCCATTTTCTCCCATTCGCGAACATCACCGACATTATGCCATTCTTCATTGTAAATGGCCATTTCTTCGGCATTATAGCTTTCAACATCAGGAAAACGCAATTCGTATTCCGCATCTTGTTCCGCCGCTTCCATGAATTCCTTAGTCAGGCAAATCGAGATGTTGGCTCCAGTCAGAAAATCAGAATTATGGACACTGTAAGTTCCCCCTGTGCGGAGCTTTTCTTCTGCATCCCTAATGATTTTCTCGCTAAATCCTCCTTGGCCAGGAATCTCCTTATAGTTGATGATCCCTTGATACATAGCCGTTTCCTGTTCCGTGTGCGGCGTGAATTTCAATTTATCCGTCGCATATTTCTTGATGGCTTCATCTTTAGTATTTTCCACTAGGTAACGTAGAATCCTTGGGTTTTGCATTTTAGAAATGATGAACTCTGCAATATCAGGATGCCAATCAGCAAGCATGATCATTTGCGCGCCCCGTCTGCTACCGCCCTGTTCAACAAGATGCGTCAGTTTGGCAATATCGTCAAGCCATGAGACTGAACCGGAGGATTTTCCATTTACCCCTTTTGCCAGAGTGTTTCTTGGACGCAGTGTCGACCCGTTCGTTCCCACTCCGCCGCCGCGGCTCATGATTTCCATCACTTGTTTCCTATGTTCTGAAATCCCTTCACGTGAATCCGGTACGAATGGCATTACATAGCAGTTGAAATAAGTAACATCCGTATTGGAACCCGCACCGTATAATACTCGGCCTGCCGGGACAAAATTAAGGTTCTTTAATTCTTCATAGAATTTATTGAACCATTCCGTTCTCTTTTCTTCCGTGGTTTCCACTGATGCTAATCCCGTTGCATTACGTTTCGCAATTTGTTCATAGTATATTTCAAGCGGCTTTTCGATTATATCCAACGGACGGTTTACAATTCCCGTCTCCACTTCTTCTGGATTATCCAATACGCCACGGAATTCTTCATCCACCAATACCTTGGCTTTTTTGGTTTCCCAATCAATTTCAACGATGTAGCCGAGACCCCTTGCCGGGAATTTCGGATCTTCCTTAATCGTCAACACGACGAAATCGCCTGCCGAGAGTGTGATTTTTTCAGTATCCTTAAAAGAATAGCGGTCAAGCATGACTAGACGGGACACTCCCTTATGCGCCATTTTCATATCAGCAGTTACAGGGTGAACCTGGGGAAATAAAGAAATATCCTTATTCAACCTTTCTAGATCAACCTTTAAAGCTTCTTTTATTACAACCGACATAATTCCCTCTCCTTTATATGTTTCAAGATCCGTTCTTGCTGCCGCAAAAATCCTTATGTAACCTTACATGTCCGTTTCGCTTAACAAGTACCCTAAATTTATCATAGCGAAACTCAAAAATCAACATATAGTGTCGCATTAAATATTTCAACCACTATATATTGTGTTTGTTTTGAATAACTTTTTATTTTGTCAAACGATAAATCAATTAATATAGTTAGCAAAAGGGAGGAAAATGTCGATTTACAATAAATTTTCATCAGATTTCAATTAATTTGGACCTTGCTTTTTCCCCATCCCTTTTAGGGCTTATCCCTGCAAGGGATGTGTTATTTGGTCAAACAAATCTGAAAAAACTTTTTTATTATCCACTCTGATTATGCTTCCTCTATCTCATGAAATTCCATTCATCGCTTTCATATTTGCTTTCTGCAATGGCCTTCACTTCCAGCAATTGCTGTTCAGTGAGGACATATGGCTCTAAATCGATCGAAAGTCCTTCGGCAAAACCTTTTTCAAAAGCTTCTTTCGCTTCAGGGATGGTAATCTTTCTCCCGGCAATGTCATTTATGGCCACAGCTTTATTTTTTAGGTTTTTTTGCATTCTCTCTTTAACCCTGTCATTTGAGAATTTAAATACGCTAAAGAGCTTATCATCATCAAGTTCAAGCAAAATGGAACCGTGCTGAAGGATGACGCCTTTTTGCCTGGTTTGAGCGCTGCCAGCGACCTTCCTGCCCTCAACGACCAGTTCATACCAGCTTGGAGCATCAAAGCAGACGGAAGACCTGGGCGTTTTTAAAGCCGCTTTTTCCTGATCGGTTCTAGGCACGGCAAAATAAGCATCCAATCCAAGATTCCTGAACCCCATTAATATTCCTTCAGAAATGACACGATATGCTTCAGTAACGGTAGTTGGCATTCCTGGATAGGATTCTGGAACGATTACGCTATAAGTCAATTCATGCTCGTGCAGTACAGCTCGTCCTCCTGTCGGTCTGCGAACAAAACCAAGGCCCTGCCTTTTGACCTCTTCCATATCAATTTCCTTTTCTGCCTTTTGAAAATAACCGATCGACAATGTCGCTGGATCCCAGCCGTAAAAGCGTATGATTGGCGGAATTTCCCCTTTGCTTTGCCAGTTTAACAGCGCTTCGTCCAGCGCCATATTAAAAGCCGGTGAACAATACCCCGAATCTATAAAACCCCATTTTTCTTTAGCCATCCTTACCCCTCGTTTCGATAAACTGTTTTTCAATACCCCACAAAAACTCACATGTAGTAGTTTAACAGACTTTAACACTCTAAAAAAGAAAGTGCTATCAAGTCGATGAAGAATTTGATGAAAATTCTTTTTGATTATTGGGTAAAGCAATTATATAATAAAGATTGTCTGTATTCGTTAAGGTAGAAGGGAGTTTTTATGTTTGGAAATATTATATACACTGCTCATCATCTTAGGAGTGGTTATTGCGTATTCACTTTTTAATTGGTACCGCCAGCGTAAAATCGTTAAAACACTAACACAGGACGAATTTATCGCTAACTACAGAAAAGTGCAGCTAATCGATGTGCGGGAACCGAATGATTTCGATAATGGTCATATCTTAGGCGCAAGAAACATCCCTATGACTCAAATGAAAACACGCTTGGTCGAAATTAGGCCGGACAAGCCTGTATATTTGTACGCTCAAAGCGAAATCATCAGCGGCAGAGCTGCAGCCATGCTATACAAAAAGGGCTACAGGGAACTTTTTCACCTAAAGGGCGGTTTCAAAATGTGGACCGGGAAAATCAAAGCAAAGAAATAAGACCCCATCTCCGCATGGGCTCTTTTTAATTTAATAGCTCAAGGAAAAGAAAGTTAACTGTTGGACTTTAATGAAATCTTACATAAACATGAAAAATCCCCGCCGGCAGGCAGGGATTTTTTTCGTATAAGCTATCAATCTAGGCTTGATAACGCAGAACGGGTTTTCTTGCAGCAAGAGTTTCATCAAGCCGCTTTATAACGGTTGTATGCGGAGCTTCCTGGACGATTTCAGGAGTTTCTTCCGCTTCCTTGGCAATCTGGATCATCGCATCGATGAACGCATCCAGCGTTTCTTTTGACTCGGTTTCAGTCGGTTCTATCATCATTCCTTCTTCCACGTTCAACGGGAAGTAAATGGTTGGAGGATGATACCCGAAATCCAGCAATCTTTTAGCTATATCGAGAGTCCTTACCCCCAATTTCTTTTGCCGGCGTCCGCTTAATACGAATTCGTGCTTGCAATGACGATTATATGGCAGGTCAAAATAAGGTTCCAACCTGCGCATCATATAATTGGCATTGATGACAGCATTCTCGGTGACGGCTTTAAGGCCATCAGGCCCCATTGAACGAATGTACGTATATGCCCTCACGTTTATCCCGAAATTACCATAATAAGGTTTTACCCTACCAATCGATTGCGGACGATCATAATCAAGGACGAATTGCTCACCTTGCTTGACTATAAGAGGTTTAGGCAAGTAAGGAATCAAGTCGGACTTCACACCTACAGGACCAGAACCCGGACCGCCGCCGCCATGCGGGCCTGTGAATGTTTTATGGAGATTTAAGTGAACCACATCAAAGCCCATGTCACCCGGGCGTGCTTTTGATAGGACTGCATTCAGATTGGCTCCGTCATAATAAAGCTTCCCACCTGCATCATGGACAAGTTGTGCCATTTCCAAAATGTTTTCTTCAAACAATCCCAATGTATTAGGGTTCGTCAGCATCAAGGCCGCCGTATCAGGTCCGACAACACGCTTTAAATCTTCAAGGTCGACTAATCCATTTTCATCGGATTTCACTGTAATCGTTTCAAGTCCGGCAACAGTGGCAGAGGCAGGATTCGTACCGTGTGCAGAATCAGGTACAATCACTTTCGTCCGTTCTGTATCGCCATTCGCTTCGTGAAAAGCGCGAATCATCATTAACCCTGTCCACTCACCATGTGCACCTGCTGCAGGCTGTAATGTCACTTGGTCCATCCCGGTGATTTCCGTTAAGTGTTCCTGCAAATCAAATAAGAGTCCTAATGCTCCCTGAACGGTAGCCGGATCTTGATATGGATGGATATGGGCAAAGCCGTTGAAGCGTGCCACGTTTTCATTTATTTTCGGATTATATTTCATCGTGCATGAACCCAGCGGATAAAAACCCGAATCCACCCCATGATTCCGTTTGGAGAGTGCTGTATAGTGACGCATGATATCCAGTTCGGACACCTCAGGCAGTTCTGCCTCTTCTTCACGGATGTAGTCGGCAGGAAGAATTTCTTCGAGCGGAATAGTTGCAACATCCATTTCTGGCAGACTGTACCCGATTCGACCGGAAGTACTGATTTCAAAAATGAGTGATTGATCTTGATTATTCATGTTGATCCCCCAATTCCTGCGCAAGTGCATCAATTTCTTCTTTTGTTCTAAGTTCAGTTACCGCAACCAGCATATGGTCTTTCAGCTCAGGATAAACCGTCCCTAAATCAAAGCCACCGATCATCCCTTTTTCAAAAAGGTTTTTATTGATTTCTGAAAACGAAGCAGGCAGTTTAATGACAAATTCATTGAACGAAGGACCATCGAATATCACTTCCACCCCTTTTGCCATAATTGCTTTTTTCGCATAATGAGCTTTTTGAATATTTTGCACGGCCATTTCTTTGACACCCTTTTTCCCAAGCGCGGTCATTGCAACAGAAGCTGCCAACGCATTCAAAGCTTGATTGGAACAAATGTTGGATGTGGCTTTGTCACGGCGAATGTGCTGTTCACGAGCTTGAAGCGTCAGTACAAATCCCCGTTTACCATTTTCATCCACTGTTTGACCGACGAGTCGGCCCGGAACTTTCCGAACAAGTTTATTAGTAACGGCAAAATATCCACAATGAGGTCCACCGAATGCCGCTGGAATGCCGAATGGCTGAGCATCCCCCGTTACGATATCTGCACCAAGTGCACCAGGGGATGTCAATGCTCCCAATGCAAGCGGATTACTGGAAACGATAAACATCGACTTGACGCCATGAATGATTTCCTCCATTTCTTTCAATGGCTCGATGCGGCCAAAAAAGTTCGGATATTGCACGATCACTCCTGCAATGTCCTCATTCGCCAATTCCCTTAAAGCAGCTAAGTCCGTCACACCGTCTTTAAAAGGAATTTCGATCACTTCCACGCGTTGCCCTTTCGCATATGTCTTAACGACTTCTCTTGATTCAGGATGAACGGCTCCTGAAATGAGAATCTTTTTGCGTCGTGTCTGGCCTGAAGCAAGCATGGCTGCTTCAGCCAGCGCTGTACCGCCGTCATACATGGAGGAGTTAGCCACATCCATGCCCGTCAATTCACATATCATCGTTTGATATTCAAAGATGGCCTGAAGCTCCCCCTGTGAAATTTCAGGCTGATAGGGTGTATAAGCCGTGTAAAATTCAGAACGGGATAGAACATGATCGACGATGACCGGCGCGTAATGGTCATAGACACCCGCACCAAGGAAGGAAGCATAGTTTTTAAGGTCCGCATTCTTGGCAGCAAGCCTTGATAATTCTTTCATTAATGCAGGTTCAGATTTAGCAGGCTTGATATCGTATTCTCCTTGAAAACGAACGCTTTCAGGGATATCACTGAAAAGTTCTTCAGCAGTGGATACCCCTATCGCTTTCAGCATTTCTTGTTTATCTTGCTCTGTCATGGGTAAATAACGATGTTTCATCTAATGACCATTCCCCTCTATTTACGTGGTTTTTTATAAAAAGGTGTTTGTATTATAACGGCTTTCAAACGTTTGGAACGGATTTCCACTTCGACTTCCGCATCCAGCACCGAAAATTCCTTATCGATAAGTACCAAACCCACGTTTTTCTTCAACGTTGGTGATTGGGTACCGGTCGTGACCTCGCCAATGACTTTATCACCGCTGTAGACCTTATACCCATGACGTGGAATGCCACGGTCAATCATTTCAATTCCCACAAGCTTGCGGGAAGCTCCTTTCTCCTTTTGCTCAGCAAGAACGGCTTTCCCGAAAAAATCAACTTCCTTATCCACTTTTACTGCAAAACCAATCCCGGCTTCTATCGGGGTGATGTCCGCTGAAAGCTCCTGCCCATACAGCGGCAGTTTCGCTTCAAAACGCAGGGTATCACGAGCACCTAAACCAATCGGCTGAACCCCCTCTTCGTTTCCGGCATCCATAATCGCCTTCCAAAGGGCAGGACCATTTTCACTGTCACTATATATCTCAAAGCCATCCTCACCAGTGTACCCAGTACGGGATACCAGCGTGGAGATGCCGTTAATCATGACATTTTCCTTGAACTTGAAAAATCCTATTTCACTTAAGGCAGTATTTCCCGATAGTTTTTGTAATATCTTCTCTGCAGCTGGTCCTTGAAGTGCCAGCTGTGTATAGTCACTCGATACATTCGTAATTTGGACATCTTCCGTTAAATTAGCTTGCAGCCAATTGAAATCTTTTTCTGTATTCGCTGCATTGACCACGAGCAGATAGTCGTCCTCAGCCCTTTTATACACGATAAGATCATCGACCGTGCCTCCGTTTTCATAACACATGGCGGTATATTGGGCACCGCCCTGTTGCAGCTTTGATATATCATTGGTCAGCATCTTCTGTAAAAAGGAAAGGCTTCCGGGACCCTTAACATCGACTTCACCCATATGGGAAACATCGAATAACCCCGCTTTTGTTCGTACGGCTTCATGTTCGTCCTTTATACCCGAAAATTGGACAGGAAGTTCCCAGCCGCCAAAATCAATCGTTTTACCTCCGTATTCACGATAAACCTCAAATAGTGGTGTTCTTTTTAAATTGGTCAAAAAATGACCCCCTTCAGATTTTTTTTAATTAATTGGCTTCATTATCAAAAGCTTCTTGTCATTACGCATCAGATATTTCCTGATTCATGATGTGAAAAAAGCACAAAAAAGGACAGAGAAAGCCCGTTTGAGCTTTTTCTCTGTCCTGAAACCTGAAAGTTTACCTATGTAATAGGTTTTCCCCTTTGGTGGCCGTCCCAAAATGGGCGGCGCTCTCCAGAGTTGCGTCCAATAAGAGTTCTTTTGCCTGAGAGATTCACTGCTAAGTTTGCTCCTTCGGCGCTACATCCGTAGTCTCTCCCCTTATCTTCACCCGCATATAAATGGTCTACCAATGAAAGGAAGCGAATAAGCCACCAAGCATCGGTAAAACCCCTGAGCATCGTGGAATGCATTCTCTGCCAATTCTCCTGAAACTTCAGAAACCGTTTGATTGGTCTCCTTCAGTAATCTTGGATAAATTAGGAGCCTATAGCCCATACTAAGAAAACGCGAACTGCAAAATCGATGTACAAAGATTCTTTGTAGCGTTTGGAAATTGGAATTTTCTAAATATACTTATATCCTACCCTAAGAAACTTATCTCTGCAATATCTTTTGAAGAGAAATATTTTTCTTACTTCACATATGAAATGTTCGGGTTTTGACCTTTTATTAAGGAAATTATGATTTAAGAGGGAGTTATTTCTATGAAAATCAATATATCCTTTAATTCTGAATGGACTGACGAGTTTCTGCAAAAGATGGAAAATGACGGTCCATGGGGGAATTGGGAGCTTTATAAGCTGGCGGTTCAAATGGAGGAAAATCTTATCATCCCTGATTTTGAAGGTTTACAGGCGCCCAAGCACCTTCCGCAGTTAACCCCGCTTCCGCATCAATTGGAAGCAGCCAAGCAAGTGGTGGAAAAGATGAATGGAAAGGCCATTTTAGCTGATGAGGTAGGGCTCGGAAAAACAATTGAAGCTGGATTGATACTAAAAGAGTATATGATTAGGGGCCTTGTAAAAAAAGTTTTGATCCTTGTTCCGGCTTCCCTTGTCACACAATGGGCTTTTGAATTGAATACCAAGTTTCATATACCGGCAGTCGTTCAGAGAAAAAGTTATGTTTGGGACTCCTGTGATGTGGTCATTTCATCCATTGATACAGCCAAACGCGCTCCACATCGAGATATCATTTTCAAGCAGGAATACGACTTCATCATTATTGATGAAGCTCATAAACTTAAAAATAATAAGACAAAGAACTATGAATTCGTCCAAAATCTGAAAAAGAAATTTTGTTTACTCCTGACAGCCACTCCGATTCAAAATAAAGTCGAGGAAATTTTCCACCTCGTTTCGTTATTGAAACCGGGCCACTTGGGAAATGCCTCACTTTTTTCGGAAAAGTATAAAGGTAAAGGCCGGAACATAATTGAAGATGAACACCTAAAGGAACTTGTCAATACTGTCATGATTCGAAACCGGCGGGCCGATACTGGCATTGAATGGACAAAACGGCATGTGGAGACCATCACCATTGAATTTTCTCCAACGGAACAAGCATTGTACGATGCCGTTTCCAAATTCAAACCTATTTCGGATGGTTCTAAAGGAAGCGCATTTTCGGCTCTCACTCTCCAAAGGGAAGCATGCAGCAGCAGAGAGGCGGTCTTTTATACATTAAAGAATATGAAAGCTAAATATGATCAGCCTTCCCCTGACTTTTTGGCAAAGCTTGATGATTTATTTTCTAAAGTGAATGAAACGGTTCAGAACTCCAAGGCTGAAAAAGCTTTGGAACTGATCAAGAAAATTGATGATAAAGTCATTATCTTTACCGAATACCGGGCGACTCAGCTATATCTACAATGGTACCTACAGCAGAATGGAATTTCTTCAGTTCCTTTCCGAGGCGGTTTTAAGCGCGGAAAGAAAGACTGGATGCGAGAATTATTCCAAAAGAATATACAGGTATTAATTGCAACAGAAGCTGGCGGGGAAGGGATAAACCTTCAGTTTTGCCATCACTTGATTAATTTTGACCTGCCATGGAACCCGATGAGGCTCGAACAGAGAATTGGACGGATACACCGCCTTGGTCAGGAAGAAGATGTGATGATTTATAACTTTGCCACGAAAAATACAGTAGAAGAACATATTCTGAAGTTACTATATGAAAAAATAAATTTATTCGAGAAAGTAATCGGCGAATTGGATGATATTCTAACCAAACTGGATATTAACAACATTGAAGAATATTTGATTGATGTGGTCGGCGAATCCAAAACAGAGGGTGAAATGAAAATTAAGATGGATAATTTTTCATCGTTAATCCAATTCGCTCAATCAATGAAGGAAGGTGAGGTTCATGCAGCAACGGGAAATTCATGATTTTTTATTAACTTACTTTAAAGCCAACGATTGTGAAATACTGGATAATGCACCAACCCACCTTACAGTCCAATTGACGATTGATATGGATAAAGAATTAATGAACAGACCCTTTTATTGGCATTATCTAGAAAAAACAGGTGGCGTTCCGAACCCAGCACAGATGACTTTCATTACCGATCCAGAACAAGCTCCATCCGATTTAAAGGGAGAAATGATTCATTTTGGCTCCCCTCGCCTTCACCAGATTATTCAATCTACCAAAAAGCTGGCAGGGTATACTAGACTTTTTGAGGATACCCCTCCAACAAAAGGGGGAAATAATCCTTTGTTTCCTTGGCTGACCCTGAATGTGAAAATATCCTATCAATGCGACCGTAAAAAGGATACCTTCATGTCGATCGGACTGAATTTAATCTCAGGTGAGATCATGGAAAGATTTCACCATCGGGTTTTACCGATAAAGGTCACCCCAAAAATACCGGATTACTCCTTTACGCTTTCACCGCTCATCATGCCCAAGAGCGGATTGGCAAGACTCGATACATACATCAGGACCAGTTTCGAGGATGATGACCATTCCTGGGCAGAGGAAGCAATGCTTCGCTGGCAGAATGACTTGAATTTATTGGAGCATTTTTACAAGGATATGGACGAAAAAAGTGAGAGCTATTTTACCGAAAAAGATGCCTTAAAAGCTCAATATGAACCCAACATCCGAATATCCATCATCAACGGAGGGTTATTTTACCTTTCAGATAGGGCATTGGGATAAGTAAGAACAATAAAAAAACAGATGCCCTAAGTTCAGGACATCTGTTTTATTTTTTGATATTTTTCCTTACGAACATCGACAAAGCAAAAGGGACAATGCCAAACCAATGGGACATACCATGATTTTTATCCTCTTTTCTGTGTCGGCGCTTTTCTTTTCGTTCTTTTTTCGTCAGATTAAAATACTCGACAAGCTGCTGAGTCAGATATTTAATATAAGCGTTTGTAGACATATAAAATCATCACCCTATGCAAAGTATGCCCCGTTTACGCTTCTTTTATTCTTTCGCTTGTTCCCTGAACACGTGTACCTGTCGCTTTCCGTTTAATGTTGATTTTGCGTATTACACAGCCTGCTTTTCCAACCATTCTTTCACTTCCCCCGCTTCTTTATCATATTGAATGATGACCCTTCCCTCGCGGTCATTTTTAGTCGTGGAAGAAAACTCGATATAGACGTAAGGCCCTTCTTCTTTCATTAAGGAATACCGCACCACACCATTAGGGTATGAAATTTCCCCCTGGATGATTTTGGGGATCTCTTCGCCCCACTCTGCCGTCACATCCTTGATCGCTAAATGGACAAGATGGTCGGCCACAAGCGATTCTTCCACTTCTTTATAAAACTTTTTATCGATGATAAACTGATCGATCATTAGTATCGTGAACATGATGAAAACACTCGCTACAATCATGACCATCGGGAAAACGACTCCTTTTTGATTATTCATCGACTTTCGTGACATTCCTAAAGAAAGGATGAAATCTTCGACTGAAAGTAGTCCCTGCTTTATCCGTTATATTTATAACAATGACACTGCCATCCTTCTCAACCCCGAATTTCGAAATGTTCTGTAAGATGACCTCATGCCCCATACCATTCACTCGTCTTCGGACCTTATCTTCATATTGTTCAAACGATGATAATTGTTCATCTGAATGCAGCAAATATAATTTATTTCCCATTACATCCTGAGCTTTGGAACTCCGGACCTCCTGCTTCATTTGCATGGTAAAGACCTCCCACTCTTTAGAATGTAATTCATCAACGGACCCCATCTGGTTGTGAATGATTGAAAAAAGCTGTAGAACAAAAAGGGACGTCGTCATTAATATCATTAATGAAAAAAACATTTCAATCATCGTAAAGCCATCATTTTTTCGCAGCATCACAAATGGATTCAAGATTACCCGATTCATCTTCATAACGTACACACCCTTCAATCATCCCCGGGAAATCCCCATGGTCCTTCCAAACCAATTCATAGGATTTTTTTTTGTAGAAGATTTCCTGACCAATTGCTTTTATCTCCCCATCCATGAACGCCGTCAATCTTTCATATAATAAATGGTGGGCTTCTGTCCTTACGGCAATATCTTTCCGATGCGTCATTAACTCTTCAAGAATCGGTAAAATGGCAAGGACCAGGAAAATACAAATGGAAAATGCGGCCATCAGCTCAAGGTAAACGTAACCTTTACAATTTCTCAATCCTGAACCTCCCTTTACCGATATTGAGGACTAATTTGTACATTCCTTTTGATGTATCAATCATAATCGTCCCGGCTTTTGAAGCATTTCCATACTGATTAAAATGGAAGCTGAACCCCAAAGTGTCACTTAAAAACTGAATATCCTTTGGTATGCTTCTCTCTAGAACGATCCCCTCCGTATAAGACGAAACGGTATAAACCTTTTTGGCATTATCTATATGGAGGTAAATGAAGCTCTCATGACTGATGGCATACTGTTGTGCATAGAAGAGATCTTCATGGAATTGAGAAAGAAATAGCCTATTTTCCATGCCTTTAGTGAAGCTAGGATATAGATTAGGACCGATGGAAATCAGGAGTACAACAATAACGAGGACAATAAGGGTTTCAGATAGTGTATACCCCCCATCGGAATGCCGTATATTCCCTTCTCTCCTACTCAACGACCGTTATCTTTCCTTTACTATCCAAACTAATATCATCCCCATTAGGACAGGATGTCTGTTTGAGATAGCCTTGACTTTCCAATTCCCCGATACTTCCGGGCAGTTTAGCATTATCAATCTCATAAGCCTGTACCTGTGCTTGGGCCATCTTCACGAATGCTTCACATCCTTTGGACTGAATCGTAGATTGGTTCTTTGTGATATTGGGGATTGTTATAATCAAAAGGATGGAAATTACCAGTAAAACAATAAGCATTTCAATTAGTGTAAAACCACGTTCATTCATCACTTTCTTCAACATATCCATCATGCTCCTGAAACCACCTGAATACCAGATGGCCTTCGAGCATTTTCACCTCCGGAATACAATAATAAAATTCTATATACTTTCGAGCAGTGAGAACATCGGCAGCAAAACCGCCAAATAAATGGACACGATCAACAGACCTATCAGTGAAAACATGAGAGGCTGAATGATTTTTAAGATTACATTCATTCTCTCTTCAATTTTCTCCAGTATAAAACGACTGTAATGAAGTAGCTCCGCATCAAGTCTGCCGTATTTTTGACCATTTGCAGCGACCACCGGCAAATTACCATCAAAATATGGAAGCTCCCGAAAAACCAATTCAAGTGATCTGCCCTCGATCAGATCATCCTTAATGATATTGCATAGTTTTTGGTAAAAAGGCTGCTGTTGATTTATCGAGAATAATTTAATGCTATCGTTAATCGATAGCCCTCCGGAGAGTAAGCCACTTAATTGGCTTGCAAAAAAATAAGTTTCGTATAATTTGATGAAGGTCCCGAATATCGGAATTCCCATCAAAATCCTCCGCTGCCTTAATGGGCACAATCCGTTAAACCAAAATCGTTTGAGTACATACAAGAATAGGAGCAATCCGAGTAAAAAGAAGGGGAGTGCTGGAAGAATGAATGTGAAAGCTGACATTAATCTCAAGAGTGTATGCTGATCGACATCCATCGTGATATAGATTGTCTGGAATTTAGGAAGGAGAACACTCTGAAGAATATAAAAAACGATACCTACAAAAAAGACTAAGAATACAGGATACACCATTAACTTTTTTACTTTATCCATATCCTCGGTTCTTTTCTTCCAATATCGCCCGCCTTCTTTCAACGCCCGTTCCAGGTCGCCGTATTGTTCTCCATAAAATATATAACTTACAAGCTGCGGATGAAAATTCAGATGGGACAGCACCAAGTGCAGCGGGAAACCGTTCCTTAAATCGGCTTTAGCCTGAGTGAAGTCTTCCGCTTTCTTCTTTGATTCCTGAAATTCAAGAAAATGTAAAGCCTCCGCCAAGGGATAACCATGCTTCAATAATTCACCTAGCTTCGAAATAAAGACCGCCTGCTCTTTTACCCTCCATTTACTTTTTGGTTTCATGGTATACCAGCCGTTCATATTCCTCTGAATCCACATAGCCCATCGCAACCGCTTTTCCGATTTCATCCTTCAATTGGCGGTAGCCTACCGTTGCCATTCCTTTTTCATCTCCCATTATCCTGAGAACCTCAGCCAGGCTTTTTCCATAGAGCAATTCATATACACTGGCCCTTTTATTCCTGGCAGTCATTTTGCAAGCAAAAGCACAGTCCCCTTTACATGGAAGACATCGCAATTCAACCAGCCGCTGTGCTGTCACGCCAATCAAACTCTGTTCAACCTCAAGCAAGCTGACACCAAATTCCAGTAACCTGGAGATGGCTCCCTTGGCATCCCTTGTATGCATGGTTGTAAGTATCAAATGACCGGTTAATGCGGCACGCACTGCAATTTTGGCAGTTTCTGCATCCCTGACTTCCCCAACCATAATCACGTCGGGGTCATGTCTCAGGACAGCTTTTAGACCTACAGAATACGTAATGCCCGCCTTTTCATTGATTTGGACTTGCAGTACCTTTTCGGATACATTTTCAATGGGATCTTCAAGTGTAATGATATTTCGATTGATCATTTCGTGGGCATGGTGAAGCAGGGAATATAATGTCGTGGTTTTTCCACTGCCGGTCGGGCCGGTAAAAATAAGCATGCCATGGGAATGCTTCAGGAGTGCAATCAATTTTTGGACGGTGTTTGGAAATAAGGATAACTGTTCGAGAGGGAGGATATTCTGTTGGGGTATTAAACGGATGACCAAACTTTCGAGATGGGCAGTGGGTAAAGTGGAAAGGCGGAGTCCGACAACCTGGTTAGCCAATTTAATGGTGAGGGCACCACTCTGGGGCCTCCTTTTCTCCCCTATATCCATCGAGGCAAGGAACTTCAAATGAGCGATCAGCCTCTCAGCTTCAAAGAATGATAATGTTTCCTGGGGTACAAGCTTATTGTCTATCCTGAATTGGATGAGAGGTCCCTCCCTCCGAAAAAAAATGTGGATATCCGATGCAGATTCCTGAATGGCACGGGTTAATATTTTTTCTGCGGTCTTTTCAATCGATATCAATTCATTCATCACCTCCTATATTTCTTGTTGTAAGGATTCGACAATCCACGACAAATTCCTGCTCCAGAATAAAAAAAATTCCCGAAAAGAACTTCGAGAATCATTTACATGCTAACTTTCAATTCAAGCCTTTGGGAAACCAAATTTCTTAAAGCGTCTACATTATGACCTATCACCAGTTTTTCCCCGTCTATGAGGATGGGCCTTCTTAATAACTTCGGTTCTTTTGTTAATAATTGGATGACATCAGAAAGCATCATTTCGTCAATATTAACTTGTAAGTCTTTGTAAGCTTCACTTCTTGTAGCTAATACTTCATCAAGTCCTTCCGTTGTCAATTCAAGGATTCTTTTTAACTCTGCTGCAGTTGGAGTTTCTCTGAATAAATGTCGTTCATCGAAGGAAACATGATTGGCCCTTAACCATTTTTTTGTTTTACGGCAAGATGTACAACTTGGGTACGAAAAGAAAGTTAACTGTGCCATACTAATCACTCCCCGTTCACATTTTGTATACAATTATATTTTATATAATGATTGTATAACATTTGTACAATTAATGTATATTTTTTTGCATTATAAAACAGTTTAATTTGTGAACTTTTTTTAAACTAAAGGGAGTTAGCGCTTTCTATTATTCCATTTTTTTCTGCCTGCATTATAATGGACATAGGTAAACTATGGAATACAGGAGGGGTGTAATGGAACAAACGTTAAAAATAACAAACGTGTTAGCAGATCCCACCAGGTATTATATATATCAGCATATTGTGAACAACCATGGCGCTGTATCGGTACAGCAAATTGCCGATTCTTTTAACATCCATCCAAATGTTGCCCGTCTACATTTGTCAAAACTTGAAGATATCGATATGTTGACCTCGGATGCCCGAAAGACCGGTAAAGGCGGTCGACCGAGCCGGCTTTATCGATTATCTGATAAAGTCATTCAGCTTCATTTTCCATACAGGAACTATCAGCTGCTTTCCAGAATTGCAATCCAGACGATGATGACATTAGGGGAACAAGGAAAACAGGCTTTTTATGAAACGGGAAAAGCTTTCGGGGAGGAACTGATCAAGCAGCAACTAGCCCTGAACTCGAAGTCAATCGATCGAATTGCTTTTGCAGAAAAAGTCAGCATGCTTAAAAATGCGGCTACCATCGCAGGGTTATCTCCTGAAATACAAGCAAGCGAAGAAGAAAATAAAATATCCTTCCGTATCTTCAATTGCCCGTTTAAGGAAGTTACTGAAGTGGATCCAGGGACAATCTGCTCCATGCACAATTCATTTTTAGAAGGTATGTTCGAAGCCTTGTTTGATAATGTCAATATTGTGGAATTAGAAAATATGATGTCCAATTGTGCAGCATGCTCATACCAAGCTTCGGTTCTCACATAGAAACAAAAGGCATCCTTTACATTACCTTACAATTTCATTTATAATTATTTAGAATGTACACGACTAGACATAAGGAGGGATTCGGATGGAACGCATGTTCAGAGTATGTGGATTTTGGACAGGAATTATGGCAATTTTCTTTTATCTTGGCCATATGCATCAAACGTCTTTGCTTTTCTTTGCACAAACGATCTTTTTTGTACTTTTAAGTTATTTGAAATTATCTGAGCGCATGTATATTTATGTTTTCGGCGCCTATCTTACCGTTTTCTTTGCAGGATTTTCCTACTGGAGCGTATTTATGATGACTCCTGGTACTGCGCATTAAGAACAAGCAATATTACATAACCCATGAATTTTGATTCATGGGTTTTTACTTGTCACCATTCAGGAAAGATCCTTACATCATTTGCTAAATTCTTCAATTGAAGCAACACTTTGAAATGTTCACTAACTCCCCCTGGAACGATAAGTCCGCGAATTGCACGATTACGCTTCGCCGTTTTCGAGAATGGATCAGTTCCTTGATGGTCCCTCAGTTCCTCTAATATCCCTGCTTTAAGCAAGAATTCATTTTGAAGAAAAAGCCCCTGATTGGAAAGACCCTTTCTTTTTCCAATCTCGATTAATGTGTCAAAATGGATATGTGTCGTCAGATCCATATCACCAGGATACATAAGTGGATCTTTAATCATTTGGTGCTCATAATAGCCCCTCAAGCTCCCTTGAAGATGAGCTGGCTCCTTCCATTCCTTTTCGGTATAGCCATAATCAATTGTAAGGAGTATACCCGATTCGATACAGGAAACGATCTTCTCATATTCACGGACCATTTTTAACGGAACTTCATATCGTTGTTTTTCATTTAAGGTGACAGTTCGTTCTGTAAGGTAAGATAGAATGTCAGGGTTGTCCAAAGGTTCCCTCACCTCTACCAACTCGCCTTCCTTTTCAGTGACGAATACCTCTACGAGGGCTCCCTTATACTTTTCAATCACATGTATAGGCAACGCGTCGAAAAGTTCATTTGAAAAGAGGATACCATTTACCTTCGTCCATTTTTCCAAACTGGCAGCAGAAACTGCCTGTTTGAACATCCCTATACGTTCTTGCTGAAGCCTTCTATGAAATGGACTTTCATCCACAAGGATATAAGTCAAAGAGTCCCATATCTGCGGTTCCATTTCCTTCATGGAAACGAGGATATCATAAGCGAGCTTACCGTCCCCTGCGCCGACCTCGATGATTTTTGGTGAAACTCCGCAGTTTTTTATTAAATAAACGAACCATCTGGCCAGAGATCTCCCAAATGCATCCCCAACATTGCCAGACGTATAAAAATCCCCTCTGGAGCCAATCTTCTTTTTTGCGCGTACATAGTAGCCTATATTTGGCGCATATAAAACAGCTTCCATATAGTCATGATAGGAAATTCTTTTTTGGGGGCTTCCTGCAATCAATTCCTTTAAGTGATTTTTCAACACAATGCCTCCGTCTCCATGCTTCCATTAAATGAAAATTAAATGTCCTTTCTTTACAAAACACATAAATAAGTTTTTATCGACAATCATACTCAAAACAAAATTTAAAGTTCACAAAATGTTCAATTTTTTCATCTCGCAGTCATAAGCGTGCCATGATTACAAAATGAATGTTTTCCAAATCTTAGTTCAGAGCTGAATTAAAGTCTGCACACAAGGCAAGGTTCCGGTTTCTATATTCAGTATAGTTTGGTAAATGACCCATTTCAATATTTTTACATAATTAAGAACTTAAAATAAAACAGGTGCCAATCGGCACCTGCAAAAGTCATTATCTCAAAAAGGGATTAGTATTCTTTTCATCCAGAATGGTCGTGACAGGCCCATGACCAGGAAAAACGATCGTATCATCAGAAAGTGTCAGCAGCTTCGTTTCAATGCTATTTAACAGCACTGCCTCGCTTCCGCCTATTAAATCGGTTCTGCCTACGCTTCCTTGGAACAAGACATCCCCTGAAAAGAGGAGCCGTTCGTCCTTTACATAATACGAAACGCTCCCTGGTGAGTGTCCGGGGGTTTCGAATACTTCGAAAGTGAATCCCCCAATAGTAAGTTGTTGCTCATTTGCCAGGAAGTGATCGGCAGGCTTCATGCGCATTGGATTTTCCGGGAACCAGTTTTGAGAACCATTCAATGCGGGATCAAGTAGCCACTTGGCCTCTTTTTCATGAATATATGCAGGTATCCCATAATGATCCCGAATAGCATCAAGAGCACCGATATGGTCAAAATGTGCATGTGTCAATAAAATCGCCAAAGGCTTTAAATTTTTTGTTTGTATGTACTGTATGATTTTCTGCGGCTCTTCACCCGGATCGAAAATGATGCAATCCTGTCCATCAGAAACTACATAACAATTCGTTTGCAGCGGGCCTAGAGGTATTTGTGTCCATTTCATTTCCATCAACTCCAATATGATTTTCTATCTTCATCTTACACTAATTAAGCTGCTAATGTTAATCCAGTTTACTCAAGTCATAGAAGTGTCACCTATTAAACCTCGACAAATAATTGAAAAAATATTAAGATATTAACAAATGCAATCTTTTCTACATATTTTTGGTAGTTGCTTTATTCTCTGGGTATATTATTAAGGATTAAGTTATTCATTACGAAAAAGGGGGTTTTGACATGATATTAATGGTAGTTTTCGGACTTGTGGCTATATTAGGAGTAGTAGCTGTGTTTACCTCATTAAAAAAGAGAAACTTCTTAGGATTCATTTTTGCTGCCGGCAGTGCAGTCGTGTTTGGCTGGTTCACTGTCATGACTGTCATCAACAGCGGTTTTCCAGTTGCCCATTGAAGAAAAAAGCTCGCCAATCCGGCGAGCTTTCAGTTTGTAGACAAAAGGGGTGTAGAATCGACGAATACGCATTCTGCACTTTAACTTTCTATAAGCTGCTGTCTTTAAGAGTGCCTGGAACGGAAATCAACGTCCAATTGTACAAGCCATAAAAAAACTGTAGGCAAACGATTTTCATCGAGTTTCCTACAGTCTGAAAGCTCGCCATCCGGCGAGCTTTTGTTTTAGGTCATCATGTTTGTTTGAACAATCTTTGTATTTGATGGGTTTTCATATCAATGATTTTCTCAAATTGATATCCATATAAGCAGAAGTTGCCATCAAGCGAACAGCTTAATGGTTCATTTTCCATGTCCTTCATCAATTCTTCTTGTGTGCCTTTTTCCCAATTTAATTTAGTTAAGGTAAACCTTCCCTCATATTGGTCCGCATCTTTTGATTCATTAGGAATAAATGTTATTAATTCCTTGTCTTTTTCAATGAAATCATAGGAGGGAATCATCCAATCTGAAAAGCTTTTCAATAGTGGTACGGAAAAAGAGTGGATCGGCTTGTTTGTTGGATCATAAAATGCATATGTACCCCGATCTTGTTTTTCTGTCTCCACTTGAATCGTCATTAGCGCTTGTTTCATTTTTTTAAAGTGAATGACATCGAGCATAAGGCTGTCCGTTCCATCCCCATTAAGCGCTTTTCTTTCTAGGGGTGCCGTCAAAGCAGGTTCTTCCCTGTCCCAATCGAGAAACATCAAATCTTTTTCACTTGCCCATTGAGCAAAGGGCTGTGGAAAGTCCAGAGTTTCCATTGTTTGTTCATCTGGATTCAACACATAACTGTTGTATGTCCAATCTTCATAAAAACTCGATAAAAACAACTGGCCATCTTTAAATGAATTCCACTCATAAGCTAATTCATAGGCTGGGATCGCCACGGAATACAGTGGATCTCCCGTTTTATCGAGTATTGTGATTGATGCTTTACTCGAAGAGGTGAAGGACGATAACAAAATATGCGTTCCAGACGGACTGATCGATACTTCAGAAAACTCAAAAGCCGGCTGATAGAAAACGGAAGTATCATTCGTTTCCAAATTCCATGCCATCAACTGGGATAATTCATTACCATCCCGCTTCACAGAATATAAAATGGTTTTAGAATCCAGCCATCCAACAATGGCTTCGATTTTATCCGTTTCTGCAGTCGGGACCTTTAGATTGCTTACTGAAGTTTCCAGGTTTGATTGGGAGTGTTCTTTTTCCGTATCATTTACGGGTTTACTAAGGTCCTTGGAAGGCTCACAAGCCGAGATAAGAAGGATAGTGGAGATAAATAATGGGATGAAACACAACATCTTACAAATGGAAAGCCGCATACAAAGTGCTGCTTTGGATACTTTAATCTCCACACACCTCCCACTTCAAAACTAAAACGCCTGGCATATGTGAGCGAGACATTAGAAAGAGAGTAAGGATTAACCAATCGAATCCTTACGACTTTCATTATAAAGTAAAAAAGAGAAAATGTGGCGAATAATGATCTTATATTTTTTTGGAAGTATATCCCTTAGGGGGAAATGTATCACATATAAAGGCCTGCCACCAATATCTTGACGGTATCTTCATATATACCAGGCAAATGGGAAAGCGGAAGCGGATTGATGCCCTTTCCCAATTCGATTGTGAAACCGCCGCGTTTGAATTCCTGAATGAACCAATCTTTATACCCGGCATGGCTGTCAACGTATTGTACTGCCCGATATCCGCTGCGTTCCTCAAACTCCCTTGCAACATTCGCTGCCTCTTCAGGTTCATGTCCCTCATATCCCCAATAGAATTCTTTTCCCTGGGTGTGAAGTGCAAGCACTCTTTCAAAATTCCGCTTCATTGCCAGCTCCTTCATGGCCAATGCTTCTGGTTCTGATAACGCGGTCTCTCCTGGGAAATCTCTTGGGGCAGGGGCTTTTGGAATCTTTCTACGCTTTTCAATCTCCCAATTGGCAGGATATTGATTATTCAGATCTATACCGCGTATATTGGCTTTCCAAGCATAAAAGGCAGGATTGCCATTGTTTATTTTTAAAACATCGACCTTCCCCTCTGCCGCCTCCTCCCCCTTTAGGACAAGCTCGACTCCATCCGGATTCACCATTGGAACCATCGAAATGGTCATATCCCGATAGAAGGGCATACAATCCATTCCGCAAAGTGTACGATCATTCGTTACTGCCAGCAGAAAATCATTCAGCCATTTCATCAAAACCGCCGAAGTGATCCATTCATTAGCATGGAATGAACCGTTATAATGTATGATCTTATCGCCTTGACCGATCCTTACCTCAAGGAGTTCTTTTCCCAACACACTCCTCCCAATCGATTCAACCTTAATAAAGGGGTAATGAAAAGATAGAGTATCAAGATCGTCAAGAAGTGATTGATAATCATAGGGCTTGTCGGTGACAATCATGGGATTCATGACCCGGACGGGTACGGAAAAAGGTTTTTGTCCACCTTGATTCAACAATGATACCCCATCGATGGGCAGGTGATATTGTAAAGCGATTTCGGCTAAATCGATATCTAACCGGGACTCTTCCTGAACAATGTATCCAGGTATCTGTACTTCCATGCCATTTGGCAAAACCCCGCCAGTAATGGCGGGATTGGCATCCTCTATCAAAACCCGGGGAATTTGGAACAATTGACTGTAATATGCCAAATCATCCCCGCTTCTGCTCACGACTTTCATTCAGCCTCCGCCCCTTTCATTGTTTTATCTTTATGAAGGGAAAAACAGAAAGATGTTCAGGAAGTCTCTTGTTTCATAATTGTAATGGGTACTGATTCTCCTGAAAAAACGAAAAAACCTGGATTGCGCCAGGTATCAGTAGACAAACTCGATGAAAATCTCCTACCGTTTTTTTAGGTTTTGTGCAATTTGAACGTCGATTTCCTCTTCAGGCACTCGCTTTCCGCGGGCGGTCCGGGAGCCTCCTCGGCGCCTTTGCGCCTGCGGGGTCTCCCCTAGACTCGCTTTTCTAAGCAGGAGTCTCGTATTACGTTCCAATCAACTTTGTTTTACCTTTTAGATAGAACACTTTTGTCCACAGTCTTTTTTGTTTAGTATTAAAACTTGAGGTGACTAAAGATTCTTTCAAAACATGATTGTATTCAGCGATATCGGCTTGAAATGATTACTTTAGATAATTGATCCATTTAAAACGTTATTTTTAGCCAGTACAATCGTAACACCAGATACCACCTCGATACCTTTTTGTCTACAAACTGAAACCTGGATTGCGCCAGGTTTCTTTTTTCAACGTTGCTCATAAAATCGGAGCAAATCCCCGTAAATGATTTTGTCGGAGTAATCAAGCTCTTGTTTCGCCTTTTCCAAATACTTCTCACATGAAACTTTTTCAGTCGCCGCTCCAGTCTTTTTATCATAGCAGGTATCCATCGTATAGAGATAATCCTTCGTGATGAAACTGCTATCGCGAAGAACGGTGAATTCTAATTTCTCTTCAGAAAATAGATCTTTGCCGAATTCGATATAATCATCATTATCAATCCCCAATAAATGAAGGAGTGTCGGCCTTACATCAATTTGGCCGGAAACGGTGGAAATCGTTTTTCCCTTCTGACCGGGGATATGTATGATGAGCGGGACACGCTGAAGTTGGATGGATTCGAAAGGCGTGATTTCCTTCCCAAGGAACTGGCTCATGGCAGAGTTGTGATTTTCCGAAATTCCATAATGGTCCCCATATAGCACAATTATGGAATCATCATATAATCCATCACGTTTCAAATCGCCGACAAATCGTTCCAAGGCTTCGTCCGTATAACGTACGGTCGGAAAATATTGATTCAATGTTTTGGAATTGGAATCGTATGGCTCCAATGTCCGGTCTTCCTCATTCAAAGTGAATGGGAAATGATTGGTTAACGTTATGAACTTGGCATAAAAAGGCTCAGGCATCCTCTTCAAGTGAGAGATTGATTGTTTGAAGAAAGATTTATCATTCAAACCCCAATTGATGGAATTCCCTTCAGAGACATTGTATTCATCACTGTCATAAAACCGCTGGTATCCAAGAGAATCATACATTATGTCACGATTCCAAAAGCTTTTATTATTGGCATGCAAGGAAGCCGTATAGTAACCTTTTTCCGTTAAGATTTCGGGGGTGGCTTTGTATTCATTTTGGGCATGAGTGAAAAATACTGCACCTCTACCTAAAGGATAGAGGGAATTCTCAATAATGAATTCTGAATCGGATGTTTTCCCCTGGCCAGTTTGGTGATAAAAGTTATTGAAATAATAGCTTTCTTTAATGAATTCGTTCAGAAAAGGAGTGATTTCTTCACCGTTGACAGTTTTATTGATGACAAAGCTTTGAGTGGATTCCAATGATACAAGTATCACATTTTTGCCTTTTGCCAGACCATAGAGATCATCATTAACCTCTTTTTGATTGGCACGGACATAATTTTCAATTTCCGACAATTCACTGCCGTCCGCAAGGGCACGTTGAGCTGATGATTTCGTCTGTAATATTGCATCATAGAGGTGATAATGGTACGTACCGATATTCTTAACGAGGATTTCGCGGTCAAACGTTCTTGTCAATAGTTCAGGACGCGCCGCTTCAGCTAAAGCTAAGTTAAAAAATGTTACTCCTAAAGCGATTAACATAAAGAATTTACGATCCTTTGGATTGTATCTACATTCATGGAATGTTTTTGGTTTGTATTTCAGCAGCAGCATCAAGAAAAGAATATCGGCAAAATACAATAGGTCACTCGGATTGATCAATTCATGTACACTGCTTCCAAGGTCGTTCATATTGCTCGTTTGAAAAAGAACGGGAATGGTTAAAAAGTCATTGAAAAAGCGAAAAAAAACAAGATTGGCAAAGAGGATGAAGGTGATGGAAAAACTCATGATCAATAAATATGCTGTCCTTCTATTTTCTTTTAAAAATATATGCACGCCAAGAGTAAGCAATAGGAAACTGACAGGATTGATGAATAGTATGAATTCCTGGAGCCAATTATCAATATCTATCTCAAAACTTGTTTTATAAGCAATATATGTTTTAAGCCAAAGTGAAATGAATACGGCCCAAAACAATGAATACCCCTGTTTTTTGAAGACCCTTTTCAATCCTGGTCCCTCCTCATCGAAGAAGCGCTGGAGCCATGGTCCGGAGCGCCTCAATCATGGGTCCTGGTTCTCCCCTCTATATAAATGCAGGAACGATTGCCCCCACCCCTCAAAACGGGGAACTTTTTTCAAGATTCCATTTTTTTCTTATAACCCTGTTACACAGGGCAGCAAGGTATCACGTATTCAGTTGGCTTTTAATGAGCCAGGCTCCACCTATCACTCCTGCATCATTGCCTAGTGTGGCCAAGCTGATTTTCGTTGATTTACTAACCCGTTTGAATGCATACTTTCCGAAGGCAGTACGGACAGGATCAAGCAAAATGTCCCCAGCTTGTGAAACTCCCCCGCCAATGACGATTTTATCTGGATTCATGACATTCCCAACATGTGATAGTGCCAGCCCCAAGTAATTGCCGACCTTATCCACCACAGCTTTGGACAAAGGATCACCTGATGCAGCGCATTGGAATAACAGTTTGGAAGTAACCGCATTTCCCTCGTCGACTTTCTGCTGAAGCAATGACTTTTCATCAGCGGTATTCAAGGCTTCTAAAGCCATACGGACGATTCCCGTTGCCGAAGCAACCGTTTCCAGACAACCAGTCTTGCCGCAATTGCATGGTGCCCCTCCGTCCGTTACGACCGTTATATGCCCTATTTCTCCAGCAGCCCCACTGGTACCATGGACGATTTGCCCATTATGGATGATCCCGCCGCCTACACCAGTTCCCAGAGTGACACAAACGAGGTCTTTGGCACCATTACCGGCGCCTTTCCACATTTCTCCCAAAGCTGCCATATTGGCATCATTATCGATCACAGCTGGAAGAGATGTCTCCACTTCCAGTAAATCTTTTAAAGGATAGTCCTTCCAGCCTAAATTGACGGCTTCATATATGGAACCGTTAACAAATTTCACAGGGCCTGGAGCACCCATTCCTATCCCTACTATCTTACTCTTCGGTTCATTAAGTTCCACGAGCTTCGCATCAATTGCTTTGGCTATATTAATCGTAATGAATTTTCCCTTTTCGGAGATGTCCGTGCTGATCTCCCATTTATGTATAATCTCTCCGTATAAATTGATCAGAGCCAGTTTGGTAGTTGTACCGCCTAAATCCACACCCATCAGCCACTTTTCCATCATTCTCACCTTTTTTATCAATTTTTTTTCTGTTTTTCCCTTTCAAGAGACAATTGCTGTCTAATTAAAAGGATCGCCATTTGATAATCTTTCGTATCCATCATCTGCATACGGTGGATTTCCCTTATTTCGGCTTCCATCATTTCAAGCTCGGCTAAGCGATCACCAATATAGATAAATGTACCGAATCTTTTCAAGTATTGTTGAAGATCATAATATGTTTTCATAGTAAACCTCTTTACTCTTTTCTTTAGGAAAGTATATCGAATCAGCCTTTTTGTAACAAGCGACCAATTCCCCTTTTGATAATTTCCCCCATCCCCTCATACATGTCCAACTGTATTCATATGATGAAATATCAAGAATGTGGACTCTTTCGATTTGATTCAACAGCTTAATGTTTTTAACCACTCATCACGCGCGAAAACGGAGGGGAAAAATGAAAGTACAATTGAAGTATACCGTCTTTTTGGTCTTGACCACCATTTTTGTCATCCTATATTTATCAAATCATAAAAGGGCAGAGGAAACCATCATTTTTTTTCCCATCGATTCCTCGCTCCATTTTGAACATGCTTCCACCCACCTGACACCGGAGGGTACCGGGGATTCAACCTATACCATCACTTGGAGGGTGGATTCTTCATTGGACCAGACAGCTTACTTGCGTCAGGACGTATCGCTTTTATACAAAAATGGAAAATTGGCAGGAGCTTTAAAAAATTGGCGCCAAAATAAACAAGAACTCTCTCAAAAAGCGAAAACTAAAGAAACCGAGAGTGGTCGTTATGAAGCGGTAACATTTCATTATGCCGAGGTTCATCCAAGTGATACAATTTTCACCAGTGCCCAGCAGCTCAGTAAAGATAAACTCTATACAGTAACGACACCGGTTTTTCAATATTTCCACCGTCCCCTTTCAGAAGAACAGGTTCAGTGGAAAAAAACGCTGGACGGCTTGACAGATCAAACGGTTCGAAATGGTTTGGAAAAAGCCGGTCAAGCATTTCAGGTTAATCTGGATCAGTACAAAATCATCTCTTTAACAGATCTGCCGTCAAAGAAAAATCAATGGCTTGCTGACTTCCCCCAATTCAAACGGGAAGAAATTGTGGGAAAACTGTGGGAAGGACTTTACAAAAATTACGTGTTGGGAATAAAAAAGGAGGATGGATCCACTGTGAGTCCACAAGGCAGCACCATCCCCCTATTGCTCATGGCGAAGAATCAAAGTGAAATACTTGTCTTGTTTACCCTGAAAGACGGTTCCCCAATCATGCTGCGTCAAAAGTTATAGTCGCTTTTCAATTTCTGCCAGCAGTTTAGTATATGATTTATTATCCGGGGCAAGCTCAATAGCCTGAACAGCTTGCTCCTTAGCTTGATCGAATGATTCGAGATTCATGTAGACTAGGGCAAGATTGTAATGGGCTTCATGCAAATCCGGATTGCTTTCAATCGCTTTTTCATAATAATCCCTGGCTTTATATATGTCCTTATTATCAAAAGATAAATTTCCCAGCATAAAAAGCGATAGCGGTGCATCAGGATTTGCATCAACATAATTGTTTAGCATCTCTAAAGCTTTATCCTCTTCATCATCATCAATATACTTTTGGGCCAGCATGGCCATCGTATTATCATCTATAGCTGCACTTTCCTGATGATTGAAACCAAAGTGAAGCAAGGCATAGGTCAGTATTGCCGACCCGATCAGAAAAGCCAGCTGCCGAAAGACATTCCTGGATTTTGGCAGATGCACCACTCCAGCAGCCAAGAACCCTCCGATCAAACCTCCGATATGCCCTGCATTATCAATTCCCGAAACGGTGAAACCATATATTAAGTTAATGATGATCAACACAATCACCGATGAGCCCATCGAGCGCATGAATAATTTCGGATAGACGATGCCAAAGTACAGAAGTGCCCCAAAGCAGCCAAAAATGGCTCCGCTCGCCCCTGCGGAAAGATTCGGGGTCATGATGAAGCTGCCTAGAGTTCCAGCGAAACCAGCGAATATATAGATGAAAAGGAACCTGGCATTACCGTAAATCCTTTCAACTTCAGCTCCGATTAAATACAATGAAAATGTATTCATCAATAAATGAATGAACCCAATATGGACGATCATCGGTGTAAAGAACCGCCACCATTCCCCTTGTATGATATAAGGGGAAAATTTAGCGCCAAACTCAATCAAAGTTTTGGAATTGGTGCTGCCCCCATTAAACACCATCAAGATGAACACAGCTATTTGTAACGCCATGAATATATATGTAAAGAATGGCTTATTGGCATTTTGAAATACCTTCTGCTCAGCCTTAGCCTTTTTGACTGACTCCGAGATGGCGTCTTTCTTTACTGCGAGAATCTTTTCCTCATCTATTTCATTATCTTCAAGAACTTGAATTGAAAGTGGTTTTTTCAAAACATGTTCAAGGTTTTGCAAAGAGTCATGAAAGTTTTCACAAGTTAAAAGAAACGTGTTAACATTCGTTTTTTTAAAGGAAGCCACGCGTGAGCTAAAGTCATGATCATCCACCGGGGCGAATTTACTAACATAGATACTTAATATGTTAATGGGCTTTTTATACAATTTCCTTCTGATCCTTTCCCCATTCTGTAAAGTTCGGTCGATATCGCGTTTCAGCCAATTAGCCCAATCCAAATCATGTCGAATGAGTCTTATGACAGGAAATTCTTTATTCTTATCGCTTTCAAGCCAAATCTCCTGATGGTTTTCCGTGACAGTGATCATTCGATAATCATAATGGGCTGACAACTCCCTTATGGTTTCCCAAAACAAATAATCCTCTTTAAATCCCAATGCCTTCCCCACTTTCCAATGAAACTTAAGCTTCTAAAATTCCTGTTTCTTAATTAAAACTATAGACGAAATCATGAAAAAAGTAAAAAAGGAGACTGCTTTCCCGGTCCTTAAAAATAAAAAAGGAACCCCTGATCAGGTTCCTTTTTAAGATGCCGGCATTCTCATTTGGTCTGACTGAACATGCTTTGCATCATTTTATCCCTGAACATTGGCATATCCAAGGATTTAGTCACTAGAAATCTTCTTAAAATGCCGTTGGACAGCGCAACATTTATCAGGCGGTACCGGTTTTTGTAACCTGCATAAACAGCTAAACCAACCAAGAAGATTTGAATAATTAATCGAAGCATAACAATCCCTCCTATCAATAGTGTGATACAGGACAGGATTTTTATGAGCTAAAAGTGATAATTAATAAACTTCTTCTAATGGGCGTACGTACGTATTACCCTGGATGGGGTAATGAGTTTGCCTACCGCTATATCATGGACTTCTATCGGGAGTTCATCCAT
This sequence comes from Peribacillus frigoritolerans, assembly GCF_040250305.1. Taxonomy (NCBI): domain Bacteria; kingdom Bacillati; phylum Bacillota; class Bacilli; order Caryophanales; family Bacillaceae; genus Peribacillus; species Peribacillus frigoritolerans. Next base: position 3,710,979 of record NZ_CP158190.1, read on the forward strand.
TAATTGAAGCTCGTATGTAAGTGCCAATGTATCTCCTCGGTAATAAGATAGGAAACGGTCATAATAGCCGCCTCCAAAGCCTAGGCGATACCCTTCCTTGGTAAAAGCAAGACCGGGTACGATCAATGCATCCAATTCCTCTTTCCGAGCCTTGGCTGTTTCAGCCACTGGTTCAAGCAACCCGTAATAAACAGACTCCAGCTGATTGAAGGACGAGATTTTCTTGAATTCCATTGTCTTTTTTTCAGGATCACATTTTGGTACTGCCACTTCTTTTCCTTCACTCCATGCTTGTTCGATGATCCGTACAGTTGGAACTTCGGGCGGTATGGAGATGGTGATGCCTATGGTTTTTGCTTTTTTCCATTCCTCCAGTGAAAATAAGTTTTCAGCAATTCTATTCGAAAGTTCTTCATGTTCCTCTTTAGTTAGCTCCATTAAACGGGACCTAACTTCTTGGCGGAGCTTATTTTTGTTTTCTCTCATCTCTTCTGACTCCTTTAGTCTGCTTCTATCATTATCTCATAATATTTGTTCATATACGAAAAATACGGTGTCGGAAATCGCCGAACCATTAATTCATCTGAAAATATCCACTAAAGGAAAGAGAGGAAGAATGGATTAAAAAAATGTATAAAAAAAACAACAGGAAAAATCCTGTTGCTTACTTTGTTTCACGGTGAGTCGTGCTGCGTTTTTCTCTTGAGCAGTATTTTTTAAGCTCAAGACGGTCTGGATTGTTACGTTTATTTTTTTTAGAAATATAGTTACGGTCTCCACATTCAGTGCAAGCTAATGTAATATTTACGCGCATTGTGTATTTCCCTCCAAACATATTGACTTTTTCACATAGGACTTTTCTATAATAGCATTATTCAATGCGAATTGCTAGTATGTTTTTTGGGAAATCCAACATTAACTTTTTTGAATTCTTAATTGTTTACGTTTTGCATCGTCAGGAGGAGCTGATTATTTATGACTTTCGCTTCTTCTTTCGTTTCAGCATGAATGACCCAGGCCACAGCTTCCACACATTCCTTCGGCAAAATTTCAGTCTCTAGCGTAAACACGCTGGTAACTTCCCCTTTGGCGAGCGGTGAATAAGCCAGGAGCCCCTCCTTCAATGATTTGAAGCACCCCTCTTGATAAAGGCTTCCCTTACCTTGGATGCAATATTGAGAGATGCTTTTTCCTTTCACCAATCCACCCAATAAGGCAATCGATTGGGGGGCTACATGTAAAATCGCCCGTTCATTCGGGCTGTAAAAAGCCACCGCCTGCCTTTCGAAAGCGTTTTCATAGTGAAAAAACACTTTTGGGCGCTTCGTCTCGAATGAGGTATTTCTAATCGTGAACTTCGAAAAGGTCACCTGCCCTTGGGTATATGTTTGTGAAAGTGTCCGGATCTCTCCATTAGGATGACTCATCATATCTTCTTCAGGATACCAATCAAAACTCTCATCCATCCATAACCCAGCTTTTAATCCCTTACGAAATATATCCTGGTTATCCTGCGGCATATACGCGAATAGCGAATTCATATAATCATCCCTTCCCCTTCTTTATCCTTATATATAGCTTATCGTTAGGCGCTGACAGTGAGACTATCCACTTTAGAAACTGCACACCATTTTCTTATAGGTAAACGATTTTTAACTATTCAAAATATTTTGTTTTTTCGATTTATTCTATCTTTATGTTAGCACTGAATTGGCTGATGGACAATAAACACATTTTGTCGAATTTTATGTATGTTATCTCTTAAAGGTTTTTTTCCCATTTTGATGCCTAATTTTTTTTCTTCATCGACTGTCTTAAGGATTTTCGACAATATCTGAAACAAAACAGACAATAAATGAAGTTGAAGGCCCACTTCCGAAAATATAAAAATATGAAAATCTCCAATTTTTTTTAAATATGTGTAAAATATAAGTATATTGTCGAAAATTATCTTCTGAGGTGAAAACATGGAAACACTTATCGTCCTTCTTTTTTCATTAGCGATCGTCCTTCTCATCATTTCCTTTTTCGGTAAAGATAAAGTTGCCAAATTAGAGGAAGATTTGGAGCAGATGACACTAACGTATATGCAGGATATCTACCAATTAAAGAAGAAGGTGAAGATTCTTGAAGAGGAATTCGTTATCCCGGACGAACCCGTTCCCCCTGAAAAGGTTAAATCAACTGTCAATTCCAATGATAGCGAACCCATTCATGAAATTCTAAAAAGCCAGGTTCTATCTTTATATAGTCAAGGCCTTTCTTTGGACCAGATCGCCAGACAATCCTCGTTAACGAAGGAACAAACCATTGCAGTGATCGAGCAGCAAAGATTGCGGGGTGAATGAGAATGAACAAAGCAAGACTGCAAGGTCTTTCCGCCGGTATCATTTTTACAACAACAATCTTTGCTGGCTTTTATTATGGCACCGGATTATTCGAAGGCACCACTCCGACTGCGGAGGAAGCTAAGGAATTGCTCGTGAAGAAAGGATACGTCGTTACACTCCCTATGGAGGAAACTAAAAAGACCGTCCAACCAAAGGATCCGGATAAGGATCCGGATAAGGATCCGGATAAGGATTCAATGGAGAAAGGGGCTTCAAAAAAAGATCCCTCCATCGTCACCTATACAATTAAAGTGAAAACGAATATGACCACAACCGAAATTGCCGATAGCCTTGCCACTGAAAAAATCATCGATGATGCTGCTGAATTTGAAGCGTACATGAATGACAATGATTTCTCAAAAAAAATACAAATCGGTGAGTTTGTTGTTACGAATAATATGACATATAGACAATTGGCCAATACTTTGACCCATTAATGAATAAGAGAGACTTTTAAATGGACGATGTCCGAGAAAAAGCCTCTCTTTTTTTCAATCAGGATGGGTTCATTCATTCCTGCTGATATATCTCCCTCTTACCAGGAAGTAAATATTCTCTGCAATATTCGTTGTATGGTCCGCTGTCCTTTCCAAATATCGAGCAATTAAGGAAAGCTGTGTAACCTGCTGAAGGTTTTTTTCATCTGAAAGGCGAAGGAGACTCCGAATCATATCTCCATAAAAGCGATCAACCTCGTCATCCATTTCAATGATTTCTCTTGAAAGAACAACATCTTCCTTCTCAAATGCTTCTATTGAAAGTTGAATCATCTTTAATGTAATATCATGCATCTGCTTTAATGGCGTTAAAGGCAGAATAAATGGCTGGTCACCGATTCGGATGGCTGATTTAGCAATATTCACTCCAAAGTCCGCCATCCTTTCAATATCAGAGGCGATTTTTATGGCAGCAATGATACGCCTTAAATCAATCGCAACCGGCTGCTGCTTAGCAATCAGCAAAATCGCAAAGTCATTAATTTCCTCTTCTAGTAAATCAGCGATTGTATCATCATCAATAACTTCAAGAGCATCATCCACATTATTGTTTTCCAGTGCGGCATATGATTTTGATATGGCACTTGATGCTAAATTAGCCAACTTCACGATTTTCTCCTGTAACTCTTTCAATTGAAGCTCGAAATTTTCACGAACGATCATTATCGCATCTCCCTTTCTCTTTAACCGAAGCGTCCGGTAATGTAATCTTCTGTTCTTTTATCATTCGGATTAGAGAAGATGGTGTTTGTATCAGAATATTCGATGACTTCCCCATTTAAGAAGAAGGCTGTTCTATCAGAGATACGTGCTGCCTGCTGCATGTTATGGGTAACGATGATGATGCTGAAATCCTTTTTCATTTCTTGGACCAATTCTTCTATTTTCAAAGTGGATATCGGGTCAAGGGCAGAAGTCGGTTCATCCATTAATATGACATCAGGTTCGATTGCCAAACATCTGGCAATACAAAGACGCTGTTGCTGTCCACCTGAAAGTCCATATGCATTTTCATGCAGTCGGTCTTTCACTTCATCCCAAATGGCTGCCCCTTTTAAACTCTTTTCGACGATCTCATCAAGAATTTTTTTATTTTTAATTCCATGGATTTTTGGTCCGTATACAACATTTTCATAAATTGATTTAGGAAAGGGATTAGGCTTTTGGAAAACCATTCCCACCTGTGTCCTTAAATCTTCCACCTTATAGGACTGATCGAGGATATTCCTGTTTCTATATTTAATCTGACCTGTCGTTTTCACATCCGGGACTAGCTCTATCATTCGGTTCAATGTTTTGATGTAGGTGGATTTCCCACATCCTGAAGGACCAATGATGGCGGTCACTTCATTTTGGTGCATATCCAGATTAATATTTTTCAAAGCATGGTTTTCTCCATACCATAAATTGAGATTGGATGTTTCATACACCTTTTCCGTCAAGGCAGCTGATCCGACATTTTCGATTCCGATTGCCGGTGACTCTTTTTCTCTCGTTAAGGTCATATTCATGCTTCCTTCCTCCTATCAGTATCTTTTCTGGAATTTATTTCGAATTATAACCGCTATTGAATTCATGAATATTAACAGGATGAGTAAAACGATGATTCCCGCGGCAGCAACCTGCTGGAATTCCTCCTGTGGACGGGATGTCCAATTATAGATTTGCATTGGCAGCACTGTGAATGTATCCATGACCGTTTGAGGTAAAAAGGCGATGAACATTGGTATGCCAACCACCACCAATGGAGCCGTTTCACCGATTGCACGTGATAAAGCAAGTATCCCCCCAGTTAAAATGCCAGGTATCGCAGCAGGCAGGACCACTTTCAATATCGTTTGCCACTTTGTTGCACCCATTCCAAATGAAGCTTCCCTTAAATCACGAGGTACGGCACGTATGGCCTCTTGGGCAGCTACTATGATGACAGGAAGAACAAGTAGGCTCATCGTCAAGCCTGCTGCCAATATGGACCGGTCCAAAGCTAGAGCACGAACGAAAACCGTTAAACCCAAAAGCCCAAATACTATTGACGGCACACCCGCCAGATTGGAAATATTCACTTTGATAAAAGTGGTGATCCAATTCTTCCGGGCATATTCCTCTAAATAAATGGCCGTTCCAACACCAAGCAGCAGGGAAACCGGGGCCACCACTACCATCAACCAAATTGAACCGATCAACGCTGCCTTTATACCAGCCTCTTCAGGTTTCCTGGAAGCGAAATTCTGAAGGAAATCCCCATTCAGACTGCCAATTCCTTGAGTGAATATCCGATAAAATAAGATGGCCAATACGAGGAGGCCAACCAATGTTGCCAAGAAGAATAATCCTTTACAAATCGTGTTAACAGCCAGCCTAGCAGGCATTTTTTTTGCAACATGACTTTTGTTTATCAGTTTCATGTCTTAATATTCCTCCCTGAACTTGCGAGAGATGAACTGCGCCAGTAAATTCATGATAAGCGTAAAGACGAACAGTGTCATTCCAACCGCATAAATGCTGTAGTAAATCGTTGTCCCATATCCTGCATCTCCCGAACTTACCTGTACAATATAAGCGGTCATCGTTTGAATCGATGAAGTTACATCCATGCTCATATTTGGGGTCGAGCCACCGGCAACACTCACAATCATGGTTTCCCCGATCGCTCTGGATAGAGCAAGAACGATGGATGCCACAATTCCTGAAAGGGCTGCTGGCAATACCACTTTAATTGTCGTTTCGAGTTTCGTTGCTCCTAAGGCATACGCACCTTCGCGAATCGACTTCGGTACTGATACAAGGGCATCTTCCGACAAAGAGGCTATCATCGGCATGATCATGATTCCTACAACGATTCCAGGACTAAGAGCATTGAACATATCAAGGGAAGGAAATAAATCCCGTAAAACCGGTGTTACAAAAGTTAAGGCAAAGAAGCCGTAAACGATAGTAGGAATTCCAGCTAAAACTTCTAAAATCGGCTTGATGATTCTGCGTGTTTTCTCTGATGCATATTCACTCAAGAAAATGGCTGTTGCAAGCCCTACTGGAACTGCAACCACCGCTGCTATGACTGTTATCTTCAACGTTCCCACGATAAGCGGCATAATCCCATAGGACGGTGTAGATGCAAATGGCAGCCATTTAGCTTCTGTAAAAAATTCGACGATAGATACTCTGTCAAAAAAGATAAATGTTTCAAATATAAGCGTCAGGATGATCCCGATTGTAGTAAAAACGGAAATTGCCGCCGTAAGGAACAAAAGCTTAGGGATGACTTTTTCCATATTCATTTTTTTCTTACTTTTCTTTTCCAGAATCATTTGCTGTACAGAATAGGTTTCTGTTTTTCTAAGTTCCAACTTGCATCCTCCATTTCAGACACACAATATTTGGATTTACAAGCTGTTACCCCCGCCTTAATCGAGTCAAGGCGGGATTTCAGTAGCCTGTAATATCGTTTATTTTTCCAGTTCTTTTAATTTATCAAGATCTTTCTGGTACTCTTCTTCCGGCAGGCTGATATAACCCACTTCTTCAGCAAGCTCTCCTGCATTTTCAATGACGAATTGAGTATAATCAGCAACTTGTTCTTTTTCAGCTACCGACTTATTAGCTACATATGTGTAAAGTGGACGTGACAATGGTGCATACTCCCCACTTTTAATCGTTTCATGTGTTGGCTCTACAGCACCTTTGCCGTTGTCGATGGAAATGATCTTTAACTTATCTTTATTTTCAGAGTAGTAAGCATAACCGAAGAAACCAATCGCATTTTTATCACCTTCTACACCTTGTACAAGGACATTGTCATCTTCTGAAAGCGTAGCATTTTCCACCATCGGTTTTTCTTCAAGGATTACTTCATTGAAATAATCATATGTGCCTGAATCTGTTCCCGGAGAGTAGAATTTAATTTCTTCCTTCGGCCATTCAGGACGTATATCAGACCATTTCTTCACCTTTCCATTATCAATCCACAGTTTTTGAAGTTCTTCAACTGTTAGTGAATCGATGAATTCATTATCTTTATTGGCGACGATTGAAATACCGTCAAATGCCAGTTTCAACTCTGTATATTTAACTCCCTTTTCATCAAGTAAGGCAGTTTCTTCTTCTTTGACCGGGCGGGATGCATTGGCTAGGTCCGTATCACCAGCGATGAATTTCTTAAATCCCCCACCTGTTCCTGACGATCCCACTGAAACCTTCACATCAGGCTGTGTAGCCATATATTCTTCGGCAACTGCCTCCATGATCGGAAAGACCGTTGAAGAACCATCCGTAATTACTTCTCCCTGCAGTTGGCCAGATCCTTTTCCTTCACCGCTGCTTGTCTTAGTGTCATCGGATCCACAACCCGCCGCTACTGCAATTACTCCACCCATCATTACAGTCATTGCCATACCTTTGAAACGTCTCATTTGTAAATCCCCCTAAGAATTTTATATGAATATTTTGTCCTACTCTCACATCATACTTTTAGACTGTAAACTCCGTTTGAAGCAAATGTAAATATTCAGTAAATAATTGTGTGTTAATTGTAAAGACGAAAGAACTGTACTGATCCCGTTCTTAAAATGCAAAAAAAAACACGTTTCCGGTTTTACCCAAAAACGTGTTTTTAACCTTTTGTTATTCATTTTCCTGGCTTTTTCTAACTTCAGCCTGGTCCTTTTGAACGTCTTTACCATTTTCCACTTTCAAATCAGTCGAGGTTTCGGTATTTTCCTTTTTAGCCCGTTCTTTTTTCAGTTCGAAATACTTATCCATAATCTCTTCACCAATTTTTTTACTCATATCATGACCCGAATGGCCCTGATACGCCCACGGGACAACAACAGAAAAAGCAACTTCTGGATTTTTAGCAGGGGCATAGCCGACCAACGTGATATTCATCGTTGCTTGGGGCTCGCTATAATCCATCCGGTTCGGGCCGTCATAGAATGCTTCCGCCGTCCCGGTTTTAGCTGCCACTGTATACGATTTTTTCCCAAAATAGGTATAAGCCGTTCCGCCTTGTTCCATCGCAACTTTCTCGAAACCGCTCTGCACACGTTCTACCCATTCTTCCTTCATATCAAGACGATTAAGGACAGTCGGTGCAACGTCTTCGGCAACAGGACCCAATTCCTCATTATTATCAACCGGATCACGGATTTCCTTAACCATATGCGGCTTCATGCGGTTTCCGCCATTCGCTATCGTGGAAACGTATTGCACAAGCTGCATCGGTGTGTACGTATCATACTGTCCGATTGAAAGGTCAAGCAACTTACCCGCTAACGTTTCTGAACCTTTGAATCCACTCATCTCATTCGGGAGATCGATTCCCGTACGAACACCCAAGCCAAACTGGGCGAATGAATTCCGGATGGTTGAGAAGGCGCTTGAGCTAATATTTAAAGGTTCATTCGGCACATAATGCGCACCTGCAATATTAATCGCCGTTCTGAACATATAAACATTGGAAGATACTTTTAAAGCCGTTAAATCATTAATGTTCCCAAAGTTTTTATATGAGCCTTTTTCCTTTGTCCCCTTAATCTTCAGCTTTGTATCATAAAAGTATGTCCCCGGCTGGATTGCGCCTTGCTGATAACCGGTCAAAACAGTTGCGCCTTTTACTGAAGAGCCCATTGTATAGGAAGTCGTGATATTCCCTAATGCAAAGTCCTCTATGGAAGATTTCCCTGTTTTTGAATCCTTCTCATATTTCTTACCCGCCATCGTTAAAATTTCCCCTGTATTAGGATCCATCATGACGACAAAAGCCCTATCCAAGAATTTGGTGTTACCCATTTTTTTCTTGGCAATCAATTCCTTTTCAATGATTTCCTCTGTTGCAAGCTGTAAATCCATATCAACTGTCAATATAAGATCTTTTCCTCGCGAACCTTCAGTAATCACTTCGGAATCGACGACATTTCCTGATTTATCGGTCACATTCCTTACTTTCGCTTTCTGACCTTGGAGGACATCTTCATATTGCGCCTCAATATAACTCTTACCTACACGGTCATTCCGGCTATAATCGCGTGCTAAATAATAGTCCAGACTTTCACTAGGCAGGCCTTCTTCAGATGAGGAAACTTTACCCAAAACAGATTTAAGTGTTTTATTATATGTATAAAAACGATCCCAATCTGTAGATATATCGACCCCTGGGAGCGAATCAAGGTTTTCACTCACCTTGGCGAATTCTTCTTTTGTTACTTTCTTGTTTTTCACAATTTGCGGGGTAAGGGCATATCCGCTTGCAAATTCCCTATAGATGGCAAGAACTTCAAGATCTTTTTCCGAAAGCTCTGTTTCTTCTTCAGTAATCCGATCAAGCTGAAGCTTATACAAATCACTTTCTTCCATCTCGCCTTCTTCCACTTTTTTCCTCTCTTTATCGGTAATCTTTTTCTCGGCCAGCTTTGGATTCTTCAAAATCCAAAAATCCTTTTTATCGCGTTCAGTCACTTTGTCTGTTTCCTTTTCGATCAACTTCGCGAGTTTCTCAGCCGTTTCCACCATTTCTGTTTGTTTCGTACCTTGTTTTCGTGTATATGTAATTGCATCCAGTGGTTGGTTATCGACCATCAGTTTCAAATTCCGGTCATACATTTTCCCACGGGGCACCGAATTATTCACGGTCACTTCCTCTGTTCTTTCAATCTCACGGCGGTAATCATCACCATAAACAATCTGTACAACACCCAAGCGTAAAATTAAAGCGGAAAACAAAACAAACACTAAAAAGAAAAGAATATTCAATCTGAAAGGCACATGCGTCTTTTTCTTTTTCTTTTTATTCACACTAAGCCACACATCCTTTTTACATAGTCATAATAGGTCCTATACCATTCTATAGAACATTTATATTTTTTTCTACCTTAGTGTTCTAGAAATATTAAACATCTAACGAACTTTACATAAAAAGTGACTTACGGCTCATAGATCCTAAAACCGTAAGTCCTGATATTGGAAAAGAGGCCTCTAAGGCCTCTTTTTCAATCTTGGTCAATGATATCGATTTTCCGTATAAACCAATATATCACGGTATGCCCTGCCCCGACGATTAACAGATAGATCGGCAGTACTTCCTTTAGGTCGAATAACATAACGGAAAGTATGAATCCTGATATCGATACGATCCTTCCAAGATGAACGAACAGTTCCCGGACAACGATATATTCAATCCTCATTTCCGCTGCCTTCCAAGCACGGCCTATAATGTCATACGTCAACGATATATAAGGGACCAAAAGAATAGGATAAGCGGTAGCGACAATTGCCCCATAAATAAGAAGCTTCCCGAATGTGATATCAAATGCAATCAATAAGACCCCTGCATACAACAGGATTCCTCCAATAAGAATGGCCTTTTTTCGCATCGGCTGTTTTATATATCGTGAAGCAAAAAAATACGCAACGAATGAAATGGCCGAATTTAACAGACCATAGCTCCCTAAGGCAAGTTCACTATCCGTCTGAATGAAAACGTTAATCGAAATGATGAACATGAAGGTGCCCTCTCGTATCCCTTGAAAAAAGTGAGCACGTGTGATCAATAGCCAATTCCGATTATTTTTCCGTTCCTGCAATATCCGAAGGAAACAGTATCTGCCATGTGCTGGACGTCTTTTTATCGAAAAGCTAAGAAACACCGCAACGGAAAACAACAGCAAAGACAATCCGAATACAATGGAATATCCCGTGAATTTTTCAAGCCTCGAAATGATGAACCCTGAAAGAATCGGACCGACCATTCCCCCAAGGGATGATAAAATCCCTAAAAAACCATTGAAGAAATCCCTTGTTTCCGGTTCAGTTATCTCAAAAGTCAAGACATTATAGGCAAGCCAATAAAACCCATAACCGATTCCTAACAGTCCACCAAGCAACCAAAGGAAATCCGTTGCCCGTGTGCCGACCAATAGGACTGATAAATAAAATAGGGCCAAAAAGATAACACCCAGACGCAAAACGATGATTCGATCCACTTTTTTCGCCAGTCTGCCAGCAAAGACGAAGGTAAGCGGTTGAAAAAGCACCACGGTTAGATTATATACGGCAATATCAACAATTTGACCGGATTGTTTCCACAAGTACACATTAACGAATGTATTGGATAAAGCAATACTTAGGCTGTACAGCCCGCCAATAAACAAAAGGAGGTGCAGATCCTTCTTTCCCCCCGCTTCACCCAACCATCTCTCTAAAATACCCATTGTTTTAACTCTCCTTTAAATTCCACTCTAGTGTTTGAAAAAACAAAAGAATTTATGTAAAAAAAGGTAAAGAAAACTCTTCGATTGGCGAAGACAGAGAAGTAGTTGCCCTTATACTGTTTTCCTTAAAAGCTCTTCCCTGTTAATTCAAGAACAGTATAAAGAAAACTCTTCGATTGGCGAAGACAGAGAAGTAGTTGCACTTATACTGTTTTCCTTAAAATCTTTTCCCCTTAAATCAAGAACAGTATAAAGAAAACTCTTCGATTGGCGAGACAGGATGGCGAAGTCAGAGAAGTAGTTGCCCTTATACTGTTTTCCTTAAAAGCTCTTCCCTGTTAATTCAAGAACAGTATAAAGAAAACTCTTCGATTGGCGAAGACAGGATGGCGAAGTCAGAGAAGTAGTTGCCCTTATACTGTTTTCCTTAAAAGCTCTTCCCTGTTAATTCAAGAACAGTATAAAGAAAACTCTTCGATTGGCGAAGACAGAGAAGTAGTTGCCCTTATACTGTTTTCCTTTTGAATTTGAAAAAGAACAGTATAAAGAAAACTCTTTGATTGGCGAAGACAGAGAAGTAGTTGCACTTATACTGTTTTCCTTAAAATCTTTTCCCCTTAAATCAAGAACAGTGTAAAGAAAACTCTTCGATTGGCGAGACAGGATGGCGATGACAGAGAAGTAGTTGCACTTATACTGTTTTCCTTAAAAGCTCTTCCCTGTTAATTCAAGAACAGTATAAAGAAAACTCTTCGATTGGCGAGACAGGATGGCGATGACAGAGAAGTAGTTGCCCTTACACTGTTTTCCTTTTGAACTTGAACAGAAACAGTGGAAAGAAAACTCTTCGATTGGCGGAGAAGAAGGGGATGTTTGAATTTGGAGTGTTTACTCGTGAATTTGGGCTTTTACTCGTAAGTTTTAGGATTTTACTCGTGAATTCGATGCTTTTACTCGTAAGTTTTAGGATTTTACTCGTGAGTTTCGAGATTTCACTCAGGAATTGGAGTGTTTACTTGTGAATTTGGGCCTTTACTCGTGAGTTTTGAACTTTTACTCGTGAATTTGATGCTTTTACTCGTGAGTTTTGAGCTTTTACTCGTGAATTTGAAGAGTTTACTTGTGAATTTGTGCGTTTCTCGTAAATTAGTAGCTTTTACTTGGAATTCGCAGTTTTTACTCGTGAATTTCTTTCACTTCTTTTGGCGAAACAGCAATACGAGTTGCCTTTATATTGTTTTCTTTAATGTTCCCGTTCGGATAAAAGAAACAAAAAAAGACAGGATTCCTTTTCACCAAAGGAATCCTGTCTTTTTAATTACAAATTATTTTGCAGCGCTGTAACGTTTTGCAACCTCATCCCAGTTTACAACATTCCAGAAAGAATTGATGTATTCAGGACGACGGTTTTGGTAGTTTAGGTAGTATGCATGTTCCCAAACGTCCAATCCAAGAAGCGGTGTTTTACCTTCTGATAATGGATTGTCTTGGTTTGGTGTACTTGTTACTTCCAACTCGCCATTGTTGACTGCAAGCCAAGCCCAGCCAGATCCAAAACGAGTAGTAGCCGCTTTAGCGAACTCTTCTTTAAAGCTGTCAAAGCTTCCGAATTTTGAAGTGATAGCATCCGCTAATTCACCAGTCGGTTGTCCGCCGCCGTTAGGTGAAAGGATTTCCCAGAATAAAGTGTGGTTAGCATGTCCGCCACCATTGTTGCGTACAGCAGTACGAACAGATTCAGGTACTGCGTCAAGGTTAGCGACGATTTCTTCAACGCTTTTGCTTAGAAGTTCTTGGTTACCTTCTAGGGCATTGTTCAGGTTTGTCACATATGTGTTGTGATGTTTAGTGTGGTGAATGTTCATTGTTTCTTTGTCGATGTGTGGTTCTAATGCATCATATGCATACGGTAATTGTGGAAGTTCAAAAGCCATAATAAAATTCCTCCCTATGTAAGCTTTTTTTTTTGAGGGCTTCAGTTCTCGAAAGATACCTAAAGCTCGCTAGAAATAGAGTATCAAATTTTTGTAACCGTTTCAAACCTTATGCCTCAATTTTTCATTTTTCGATTATATTTCCTATGAGAATACCACGAATAGAAAATATCCAATCATCAGAAGTTGGATGATGCCTTTTGTAATGACGCTGCTTATAAAGCCTACAACGGAACCAAGGCCGATTTTCGAAGCAGTAACCGGGTCTTTTTTATGTACTATGATTTCTGCCAGGAATGCCCCGATGAATGGTCCTATTAGTATTCCGAGGAACGGGATCACGAATGGCCCGACCAGAAGCCCAATCGTACTGCCCCAAATTCCCGCTTTCGTGCCTCCATACTTTTTGACCCCGACCATGTTCGCAATATAATCAGCTGCGAATAAAAGGATGACGAATAAAATTTGGACCGTCCAGAAAAACCAGCCAAATGGTTCAAAAGAATAAAATAGTCCATAGAGCAATATTCCGCCGAAAATGAATAAAACACTTGGGATGATTGGAAAAATCAGACCGACAAACCCCATTATGAACATGAGGGTAATTATTATCCAAAATAGTGTATCCATTTACTAAAACTCCCCTTTCTCATTTGATATATAATTTGACTTTATCTCTTCATAATTACCTCATTACTGATGGTTAAAACCAATGAAGCAGAATACAGGTTGTTTTATTTTTCCCGTATAGTTAAAATTGGTTAGGAATCTTATATAGTTAGGTGCTGAAAACATTGAACATATTCAAACAACTATGGGTAAGCTTGTATTCTCCTAAAGATATCGCTTCCTTTCAAAACCAAGGTATCGGGAAAACGATTTTATTCGTTTTCTTTATCAGTCTCATCGCCTTTCTCCCTTCAGCTTTTTATTTTGGGACAATGATAGTTGACGGGATAGATGCCATGCACGAAACAGTATCCGAAGACTTACCGGCATTTGAAATCAAAAATGGCACGTTGACAACTGAACAAGATAAGCCATTTAGCCTTAATAAAAACGGATATCAAATTTTCGTAGATGGCACGGGAGCCTTGACCCCGGAAGAAGTAGCCGCAAAAGCTGATGAAGCTGTCGCACTTTTAAAGTCTGATCTGGTTTTCGTATCCGGAGGCAACGTGCAATCCTCTCCATATTCAGTTCTGGAGGGAGATAATCAGGAAATATCCACTTGGCTTGATTCAGTTGAATCTGTTCTGCCTATCATCCTTCCATTGCTTCTACTTATATTATACCTGTTTACTGCTACCGGAATCTTCATTAAAGTGACAATCCTTGCCGCTTTCGGTCTTTTTTTCAAAAATGCTCTTGGCCGTCCTCTTTCCTATAGGCATCTATGGAGAATCGGTGCTTACAGCATAACGCTTGCCACCGTATTCTTCACCATCATGGATGCTTTTCAAGCAATGGTACCGTTCGCTTCCATCATTAGCTGGTTTGTGACATTGATGATGTTATATTTATCCATTAAAGAAACATCAGCCAATAAGATCGGAAATTGAAAATTTACAAGAATGGACTCAGACTGTAGGCAAACTCGATGAGAATCGAGTTTGCCTACAGTCTTTTAAGGCTTTGTAAAATTCGTGATTGACCAGGGCGGTCTTTGCGCCTGCGGGGTCTCCCTAAGACACGTTTTTCCCACAGGGATCTCGCACACCCGTTCCAATCAACTTGTTTAAAATTCAGATAGAACCCCACTTGTCTGCAAACTGAGATTCGACCACCTGGTCCGGCTCTTTTTGCTTAAGCATAAAATCGGGTAATCATGCCTTTGCAGTATATGACTACAGTCATCATTTTTTTATATCTACTTAATTCGACAAAATACTCACTAAGTTATTCCTATACTTATTGTTGAAATAGTATTTAAGAGGTGATAGACGTGAAGGAGAGTCATATTGATGTACAGTGGTTGTTACTCATAACGGAGGCAAAAAAGAGTGGTCTGACCCCAAAGGAAATTCGCTCCTTTCTTAACACTCATTCAAATAATAAGGATGTTACTCAACTGAAATAGAAAAATTTGAATGGTCACTCTCACATTCCATTTGAAAAATCGCCCATTTTTAGGCATATTTTTTGCCCCCTCCAAGTATAGATGAATTAAAGACAAGCTTGGGAGGATGGAAAATTGAAACGGCTACTGCTTTTTATCTCATTCTGTTTCACTTTATTTATTATTTATTTTGATTTGACTACGGGTACCCTGCCGGCTTCCCATCCACCGGCCTCAACAGGCGAACCGGCCGTCCCGGCCAGCCAGCCTGCATCCGCACCATCTGCCGCTTATAAAGAAATTACCATGAAACCGGGTGATACCTTACTTTCCATCGTCGAAACGGAAAAAGGCGGATCCAATCAGCCAATCGAAACGATCATCACTGACTTTCAAAGTTTGAATGAAGGATTGAAGCCCGAGGATATGCAGATTGGCAAAACATATAAGATTCCCGTTTACAAATAACCCCCAAAATAGGAATCTGCCCCTTCACAAGAACCTTTTAGGGGATTTCCCGGCACCGGTTGTATCCATAAATTAGGAGATTTCTCATCATAAAAAAACATTATGCGTCCTATTTCCTTGTCAAGCGGTATGTACATTGATACAATATTTCAGAGAAACAAATAAAAATCAAAACTGATTTTTTCCTAAAGGAGAGAATTCCACTTGAGTGAAATCATACATCGCACCAAGACGCGGCCAATTAAAGTCGGAAACTTAACGATTGGCGGCAATAATGAAGTTATTGTACAAAGCATGACAACGACAAAAACACATGATGTTGAAGCAACGGTTGCAGAGATTCTTCGCCTTGAAGAAGCTGGATGCCAAATCGTACGTGTCGCCTGTCCGGATGAAAGGGCAGCTGATGCAATCTCTGAGATAAAAAAACGGATAAACATCCCTCTTGTAGTCGATATTCATTTCGATTATAAACTTGCTCTGAAGGCAATCGAGGGCGGAGCTGATAAAATCAGGATTAATCCTGGTAACATCGGTCGCCGTGAAAAGGTTGAAGCAGTAGTGAAAGCTGCGAAGGCTAAAGGAATACCAATTCGCATCGGGGTCAATGCTGGTTCTCTAGAGAAGAAAATCATCGAGAAATATGGCTTCCCGACTGCTGATGGAATGGTAGAAAGTGCTTTACACCATATCAAGATCCTGGAAGATTTGGATTTTCATGACATTATCGTTTCCATGAAGGCTTCCGATGTGAATTTAGCCATCGAGGCATATGAAAAAGCTTCAAAAGCATTCGATTATCCCCTACATCTTGGGATCACGGAATCAGGTACACTGTTTTCAGGAACCGTAAAAAGCGCTGCCGGACTAGGTGCCATCCTAAGTCAGGGCATCGGAAGCACGATGCGTGTTTCCTTAAGTGCCGATCCTGTCGAAGAGGTGAAGGTGGCAAGGGAGCTTCTAAAAGTATTTGGCCTTGCTTCCAACATGGCCACTTTAATTTCCTGCCCTACTTGCGGTCGAATCGAGATTGATTTGATTTCCATCGCCAATGAAGTTGAAGAGTACATCCAGACGGTTAAAGCGCCAATCAAGGTATCAGTGCTTGGTTGTGCGGTAAACGGCCCTGGAGAAGCCCGTGAGGCTGATATCGGCATTGCCGGAGCCCGTGGTGAAGGTTTACTGTTTAGAAAAGGTCAAATTGTTCGTAAAGTGCCTGAAGAGACGATGGTCGAGGAACTTAAAAAGGAAATTGACAAAATCGCTGAAGAGTACTATGAAAAACAAAGAGCCGAAGCTGCTGCTGCAGCTTTACTAAATAAATAAAACAAAGAATCCCGAATTTTCATTATCGGGATTTTTTGTTTTATACCATTTGAAAAACCCTTTGATGCATTTTTGAAAATGACATCAAAGGGTTTACTGATGTTAAAAGAACGGCAGGATGAATATGCCAACGATGATGGAGATTGCACCAATGACGATCGCCCAAGTACCCAAGTTCGATCCCCGGCTTCTGGCCACTATCCCTACAATGATACCCACAATGCCTAAAATGAAAGGCATCATGAATAAAGATAAAATGGAGATGATCAAAGCTATGACACCAATCGCTTTCCCTCTTGATGCCACATCCCCAAAACCATTATCCTCTGCAGGCTCATCATTTTTATATGACCTGATTCGCTGAGGCGGTGTTGAAATTTCGGCAGACGTTTCTTCCTGATACCGGTTATCCATATTGGTTATGGTCCCACGACTTTCATATCGTCTGTCATCTTCAGGTGTATCTTCATTATAATACCGCTCATGATGCTGATCATCCACAACGGTTGGTTCACTGCCCTCTTTCGCCAATTGCATTTCATCGTCAATACTGGAGTATTGATCTTTTTCCATTCGTGCATCCCTCACTTTCATTTGTGAAGCATTTATAGTGTATGTAAAAATCGCGGAACCCATCGTGAAAATGGTTTCATGTCTTGGAAATAAATACGCGTTTTTACCAAAGCTATGATGGGATATGTTACACTATTACAAGTACCTGAAAACGAGGAGAGATTCATCATGAAAAAACGTTTTGGCATCGATATAGACGGGACTGTTACAAGACCTGATTCCATGGTCCCCTTTTTAAATAAAGCTTTTCAGCTGAATTTAGCTTATGAAGATATTACCGAATATGACTTATTCCCCTTCGTGAATGTTCCAAAAGAGGATTTCACTAAATGGTTCATTGAGAGCGAGCCACTTATCTATTCCGAATCATTATTGGCTGAAGGTGCGAAAGATGTATTGGAAAAATGGACAGAACAAGCTAATCTTTATTTCATCAGTGCCAGAAGCAACCGTTTATTGGATGTAACAAAAAATTGGTTCACGTCGAATGAAGTCCTATATGATCATATTGAGCTTGTAGGCTCACACGATAAAGTGGCTGCAGCCAAAAAATTCGAAGTCGATCTCTTTTTAGAGGACAAGCACGATAATGCAGTGGCGATTTCAGAAGAGTGTAAAATACCCGTGATTTTATTTAATACTCCTTACAACCAAGATCCCGTGCCTGAAAGAGTGATTCGGGTCAACAATTGGCAAGAAGCCTCTGCCTGGGTGAATAATTGGATGTCAGGGCAACCGGCAACTATAAAATGAGACAAGAAAAAAACCATTGACTGGAGGTCAATGGTTTTTATGCATCCAAAGATACGCTACATGCGGGACAGCGTCCGTAAATTTCAAATTTATGTCCCGAAACATCGTAGTCCTTCAAGCTTTCCTGAAGTTCCTGCATCGGGCACAATTCGATTTCTTTCGTTTTTCCACAATTCAAACAGATGAAGTGGTGATGGTGGGAAGAATGACCGCAAGTAAAACGAAAACGCTTTTCCCCTTCCAACTCGGTCGCTTCAAAGATGCCCAGTTCTACAAATAAGGAAAGATTTCTGTAAATCGTATCGAAGCTTAAACCTGGATAATCCTGCTTCATATTCTCCAATACATCTTTGGCCGTTAAATATTTATCGCTGGAAGAGAAAAGCTGAAGCATTTCTTCCCTCTTTCCTGTATGCTTAAAACCTTTATCTTTTAATAGTTGCATGGCAGTAGTTACGTTCATAATACATCACCCCATCTATCGATTTTTCCACTTATCAAACAAAATTGACAAGATGAGAATTAATACAGCTATTATTACAATGGTCCCGCCAGGAGCGAGGTCAAGGCTGTATGATAAGAATAATCCGCCTATGACGGATACTTCACCGAATAAGACCGAATATCCAATCATCTGCTTAAAACCCTTTGCAAAGCGGAGACTAGCAGCTACCGGGAGCGTCATGAGGGAAGAAACAAGTAATATGCCAATGATTTTCATGGAAGCGGCAATGACCAGTGCGACCATTACAATAAAAATAAAATGAATCGCTTTATAAGGTATCCCAGACGCTTTCGCATGCTCTTCATCAAAAGATAACAGAAATAATTCTTTATACAATAGGGTGAGCATCAAGGCTACGACTATCCCCACTGCCAAAATGACATATAAGTCAGCCCGGCTGACGGCGCTGACACTGCCGAATAAATAACCGTATAAATCCGTATTGAAACCATCTGCAATGGATATGAAAATGACACTAAGACCCATGCCGCCTGACATTATGATCGGGATTGCAAGCTCTTGATAATGCTTGTACACCCCTCTTAATTTTTCAATGAATAATGAACCACCTACAGAAAACGCCATTCCTATATAAAGTGGATTCAATCCTGCTAAAGATAGAAAGCTCTTCTGCAGTAATAAACTAAACGCTATCCCAGCTAGCGCTACATGACTTAGCGCATCGGAAATCATCGACATCCGCCTTACCACGACAAAAACGCCCACTAATGGCGCAATCGCTCCGATGATGATTCCTGTCAAGAATGCGTTCTGCAAAAATTCAAATTGCAATATCCCCGATATCATTGGGCTATCCTCCAAAACATATTAATGATCATGATTTAAAAATTGGACCCCATGTCCATAAATGGACGAGAGCTCACCTTCATCCAACTCATTATATTCACAGGCATCCCCGTGAAAATGAAGCTTTTTATTTAAACAGGCGACATGTGTGACTTTATCGGTCACAGTACCAACATCATGAGTTACTAAAATCAGGGTTATTCCTAATTTTTTATTCAACATCTCAAGCATTTCATAAAATTGGTGGACGTTTTTTGAATCAACGCCAACCGTTGGCTCATCCAATATCATCAATTCCGGTTCGCTGACCAGTGAACGGGCAATGAACACCCTCTGCTGCTGGCCTCCTGACAATTCCCCGATATTTCGGTTCTGATATTCAAGCATATCCACGGATTCCAGAGCCTTCTTCACCTTTTGCTTATCCTCTTTGCCTGCAAACTTAAACAAGCCGATTTTTTTGGTCAACCCGCTCTGAACGACTTCAAAAACTGTGGCAGGAAACCCAGAGTTGAAGGAGTTCGCCTTTTGGGAAACGAAACCGACCTTTTGCCAATCTTTAAAGCGTCGTATGTCTTCCCCGAATATTTCAATTTTTCCCTTTTGGAGCTTGAACAGACCAAGCAGCAACTTCAAAAGCGTTGACTTACCGGACCCATTCGGCCCAACGATTGCTAAGAAGGCCCCTCTAGGGATTTCAAGCGAAACATGTTCTAGCACTAGATCTTTTGTATATTTGTAAGATATATCTTCAAATTTAACTATGGGGTTTACTACATTATCCAAAGAGATCACCTATTTTTTTTAAGAATCATTACGATTAACAATCGTTAGTATAAATCAAAGAAGCCAAGATGTAAAGAAACCGGTCCTCTGAACAAGTTCCGGTACGCCCTGAACCATAAAAAAATGTGAGCTGAACCAATCTTACCGTAATCAAACAAAGTTTCATGTTCACATACGTCTTCCTCCTTCATATGTTTTAACAAAGGAGGAGATCGTTTGAAATTATTTGAAATGATGGTCAATCATAAAATCAACAGTATACGCCCTGATGAACTGCTTTCCCTTGCTAAACAGCATAAGGTTGCACTCACTCAAAAACAAGCACAGGATATCACCGCACTTCTAGCAGGTAAAAATATTAACATTTTTGATATACGTCAAAGACAGAACGTGCTTGGTCAAATTACAAAAGTTGCCGGAGCAAGCACAGCCAGGGAAATAGAATCCCTCTTCAACAACCTTACTTCCACTTTTTAAAGATCTTAAGCCAGCTGAGCTTTATTTGAGCATACTTAATCCAAATGCAAATGAAAGGACGATTCATCTTTTTCGATGAATCGTCCCTATTATGATTATTGTTGAAATCTGATCTTATCCAATAGATCTTCATCAAATTGATTATTCTTGAACATATCAATTTCAAATTTATATGGTGCCTTTTTGTCTTTTTTGTCTTCCCCTACATAAGGTGTTTCCAGGATTTTCGGAACACTGCTTAATTGCGGATGGTGAACAATAGCATTCAACGCCTTAAAACCAATATGACCAAATCCAATGTTTTCATGGCGGTCCTTGCGGGTGCCGCGTTCGTTTTTGCTATCGTTTATGTGAAGGACCTTGATGCGGTCAACACCGACCAATTTATCAAATTCATTCAGTACGCCATCAAAATCCTCGATGATATTATATCCGGCATCGTGAGTATGACAAGTATCGAAGCAAACCGATAGTTTTTCATTATGGGTCACACCATCAATGATCATCGCCAGCTCTTCGAAAGACCTGCCACATTCAGAACCTTTACCAGCCATCGTTTCAAGGGCAATCTGAACTTTATCGTCGGCAGTCAGCACCTCATTCAAACCTTCGATGATTCTCTTGATTCCCAGTTCACTGCCTGCACCAACATGCGCACCTGGATGGAGTACGATCTGCCTTGCGCCAATGGCTTCGGTCCGATCGATTTCGCTGCGTAAGAAGTTGACTCCAAGCTCGTATGTGGCTGGATTCGTTGTATTTCCTATATTAATGATATACGGGGCATGGACTACGATATCGCTGATTCCATTCTCCTCCATATGCAGTCTTCCGGCTTCGATATTTAAATCCTCGATTTTTTTACGTCTTGTGTTTTGAGGGGCCCCTGTATAGATCATGAATGTGTTGGAGCCATACGAAGCCGCTTCTTGACTCGCAGCAAGAAGCATACCTTTCCCGCTCATTGAAACATGCGATCCAATCTTCAGCATCTGATTTCTCCCCTATTTCTTTCTCTGTATACGACGTTCGCGTTTTTTAAAGTTTTCCACATCTCGTTGAATTTTCTTCTTGTATCCTGGCTTGACTTTAGTTGGCTTCTTGACGTGCCTGCTCGCTTTAACATCGATTTCAGATTTTTGTTTTTTACGGTTTTTCCGTTTATTACGTTCGTCGATATCAACCCAATCACCGTTTTGGATATCGGCATCATGGAACTCAATGCCCATTTTTTCAAGCCGGTTCAATGAATCTTCATCGGAAGTATCGTAAATGGTAGCGGCAATGCCTGAATATCCTGCACGAGCCGTCCTTCCCGTCCTATGGATATAAAAATCCAAATCTGAAGGCAATTCATAGTTAATGATATGACTTACACCTTCAATATCGATTCCACGGGAAGCCAGATCTGTCGCTACGATGAATTGATACTCCAAATCATTGATTTGCTTCATCATTTTTTTACGCTCACGAGGCGTTAAATCCCCATGTATACGGCCGACGTTCAACCCTTTTTCGATCAAGGAATTAGCCACATGGTCCGCCATTTTCTTTGTGTTCGTGAAAACAATCGCCAAATATGGATTATAACGAACGATGATATCATGAAGTAACTGCTCTCTGTTACGGTGGCGAAGCGGCACGAGAACATGTTCAATTTTCGAAGCGGTCGCCTGCTTGGGATTCACTTGAACATACTTTGGATTCTCCATATATTTATTCAAAAACGGCTTCAATTTTTCTGGGATGGTTGCCGAAAAGACAAGCATTTGAATTTTTTCAGCCATACGTGATGCAAATAAATCGACATCTTCAAGGAATCCCATGTCTAGCATAAGGTCCGCTTCATCGACTACAAGCATTTTTGCTGTATACACCTGTAATGCCTGAGCTTCAACCAAGTCCTTGATTCGGCCCGGCGTACCGATTACCAATTGCGGCTGTGTCTTCAATTTATCTATCATTCGCTGTTTATCGGTACCACCGATGAAACAACGGACTTGAATCTGCTCATCCTCAGGGAAATGGTCAGCAATTTTCAAAGCTTCTTTGTAGATTTGGTTCGCTAACTCACGGGTTGGTGCGGAAATAATCGCTTGAACCTCATTCTTACCGGCATCAAGCCTGTTCATGATCGGCAGCAAATAGGAATGTGTCTTCCCTGTTCCTGTCTGCGACTGTCCAATTAAGCTACTTCCCTTTAAAAGCGACGGAAGCACGCGCTCTTGAATTTCCGTCGGCTTATCGAACCCTAAAGTACGAACCGCATCTAGAATGTAGCTTTTCAAATTAAATCGTTCAAATTGATTTTGTTTCATCAAAAAACTCCTTTATCCTGTCAGTCATTAGACATGTCCTGTTATTATAATAAATTTTACACAAAAAGCGCAAGCGCCTGGGTTGCTCGTGAAGAAAATAGGGATTGACCCATAAGGCGCTTTTTGCCTTATGAGGGCGATCATCTTTTTCACAACGAGCTAGGCGCTGAAGCTGGATTACACAAAAAGCGCAAGCGCCTGGGTTGCTCGTGAAGAAAATAGGGATTGACCCATAAGGCGCTTTTTGCCTTATGAGGGCGATCATCTTTTTCACAACGAGCTAGGCGCTGAAGCTGGATTATACAAAAAGCGCAAGCGCCTGGGTTGCTCGTGAAGAAAATAGGGATTGACCCATAATGGGGCAGGCCATCATTTTTTTCATTGTGACCCATTTACTTAACAATAGCGCTTGCGCTGAGGTTAGTTCTCTTAAAATGGACTCTTGCAAACGAAAAGCCCCTGTCCTGGTCATAGCGTATCCCCCGCAGACATGGAGCTAAAAGACTACCGTTACCATCTTACCTTCTTTCCGGTTACTTCACAACTGCCCAGTCACTCTTTCCTCAAACCTTTTTTGTCGAGTTGCATAATTTATATAGAAGAATACACCAGCATATAATATCTGAGGAGGTGAAACCTATGTTCCCAAATAGAAATCGTCAACCCGGACCCGGTTTTCAGCCACCCAACGGCCGAAGGATGCAGCAGCACCCTGCTCCATTCAGACAGTCACCGCAAATCCCCCCTTATCAGCAGATGCAGCGGCCGATGGCACAAAACAGACGGCAGGTGCCTCAGGGCCCTCAAGGTTTCCGCGGCCCTTTCAACCAACCGCAGCGGCAGGAGATGCCGCCAGCAAAGAAAGAAGGGTTATTGGCAAAAATACTAGGTAAGTCGAAACAAAAAGCAGCATCGCCAAATTTGTTTGCGCCAGCCGGGTCCTCAAACCAAAGTTCTTCAAGAAGCAGCGGAGGCGGTATCTTAGAAACATTAAAAAACCCCGATTCCCTTAATAACATGCTTTCCAACACGCAAAAAGTATTGCAAGCAGCGGAACAATTCACACCCATGGTGGAACAATACGGACCAGTGATTAAAAACCTGCCTTCCATGTGGAAAGTTTTCCGGAGCATTTCATCAGCCGGTGATAACGAGGATCAGGAAGCTTCCGTTGAAAGCGAGACAAATGTTGAGGTACAAAAAAACATTGAGGTAAAAACGGATTCGAAGAAAAAAGAAAAAGCTAAAGAAGCTAACCCCATCGCCCAAGTCCGTACCGAAACCAAAAGGGAAAGGTCATCCGGTCCGAAGCTTTATATTTAAAGGCTGCAAAAAATTTACCAATAACTGATTTTATGTAAATATGATGTTTTGTAATATCATCTATGGTCTTATATAATAGAAAGGTATAAAAAGTGAGAGTTTCTTGCCTTGAAGGAGGACACATAGATGAAAGTGATTAAAATTTCACCGCGCGGCTATTGTTATGGCGTTGTCGATGCCATGGTCATCGCCCGTAATGCGGCTTTAGATAAAACATTGCCACGTCCCATTTACATTTTAGGAATGATTGTGCATAACAAACATGTGACGGATGCGTTTGAAGAAGAAGGCATCATCACGTTGGACGGCAGCAACCGCAACGATATCATCGAACAGGTGGACAGCGGAACCGTCATCTTTACTGCTCACGGCGTTTCACCTGAGATCAGGAAGATCGCCGAGAAAAAAGGTCTTGTCACGCTCGATGCTACATGTCCCGATGTTACCGCAACACATGACTTAATTCGGGAAAAACAAGCGGAAGGCTATCAAATCATTTATATTGGCAAAAAAGGCCATCCGGAACCAGAGGGTGCTGTCGGAGTTGCTCCTGATGTCGTTCACCTGGTTCAAAAGGATGAAGATGTGGAAGCCTTGACTTTGAATAGCGATAAGATCATTGTCACCAATCAAACAACGATGAGCCAATGGGATGTATTGGATATCATGGATAAGGTCAAGGAAAAGTTTCCACATGCCGAAGTCCATAAGGAAATTTGTTTAGCGACACAGGTTCGCCAAGAAGCAGTTGCCGAGCAAGCTGGCGAAGCTGATGTTTTAATCGTTGTTGGAGACCCCAAGAGTAATAATTCAAACCGCCTTGCACAAGTTTCCCAAGAGATTGCCGGCACGAGAGCTTATCGGATCGCTGACATTTCCGAGCTGAACCTTGAATGGCTAAAAGATGCAGAAACGGTTGCCGTCACTTCAGGGGCTTCAACACCAACTCCGATCACGAAGGAAGTTATCGCATTTTTGGAGCAATATGAAGCAAATGATGAATCGACTTGGAATACCGAAAAGAAAACGCCATTGCATAAAATTTTACCTAAAATTAAAGTGAAAAAATGATTTCACAAAAAAGAAAGGCAGCCACTAATGGCTGCCTTTTTCGTGTTATTTAAATGAAACGGAAAGGGTCTGTATTCAGCCGGGATGGAATGAATTCCACATCGTAGTTCTTTTCGCGGCACACTTTTTCAAGGATTCGTGCCACCCCTTTTTTCATCACCTTTTCAACATTGTGGCCTGGATCCACGATATTCAATCCAAGCATCATCGCGTCATGGGCTGTATGGTAATACATGTCACCTGTAACGTATACATCAGCTCCCTTGAACTTCGCTGTCGTAAAGTATTTATTGCCGTCTCCGCCCAACACGGCCACTTTTTTGATTGGGCTTTGCAAATCTCCAACGACACGCACCATTTCAACATCAAGTGTCCGCTTCACATGTTCGGAAAATTGTTCAAGTGTCATTTCTTCAGGAAGTACACCGATCTTCCCTAAGCCAAGAGACTCCCCTTTATTCTCCAGTTTATATATATCGTGGGCAACTTCCTCATATGGATGGGCTTTGATCATCGCAGATAGCACTTTCTTCTCGATATTTTCCGGGAATATCGTTTCGACCCGCATTTCAGCTACTTCTTCAAGCTTTCCTTGGGAGCCAATTACCGGCTCACTGCCATCACCTGGCAAGAAGCGTCCGGTACCTTCCCCGGAAAACGAACAATTGCTGTAATTCCCGATCGCTCCGGCCCCTGCCTTACCTAGGGCTTCCCTCACCTTTTGTGCGTCGGTCTTTGGAACATATACGACCAATTTCTTTAGAGCTGTCTCGGTAGTTGGAATCAATACTTCTGTGTCCTGCAATTGCAGCGCTTCGGCAAGTAAATCATTCACTCCGCCCTTAGCGACATCCAAATTGGTATGCGCAGCATAAACAGCGATATCATGTTTGATCAGCTTTTCGATGATGCGGCCTCCAGCAGTGTTTGTATCGATCCTTTTCAATGGTCGGTAAATAAGCGGATGATGGGCGATGATCAATTCCGCGCCATGTTCTATCGCTTCGTCTACAACCTCTTCCAGCACATCAAGGGCAATCAGCACTTTAGTCACCGGCTTATTGAGCTGACCGACATGCAGCCCGATCGGATCTCCCTCCATTGCATAATGCTTTGGGGAGAATTGTTCAAACGTTTCAATGATTTTGTGACCATTAACTGTCTTCACCTTTAAGCACCTCCTCAATTACGGAAATTTGGGATTTTAATTCATTGCGCTTCGTTTCCAGTCCGCTTCTTCCGCTTTCATCCAATTGTTCGATGATTCTCTCCAAATGTTTTTTCTCTAGCTGCCATTTTTTTATGAAAATGTCACTGAATTGCTCTTTTAAGTATGGACCGAACGTGAGGCCTGCTTGCTTGTTTACCCGATAAGGGCGGAGCGGGTCCCCTTTTTCGGCAATTAAGATTTCATAGATTTTCCCATCTTCCTCAAGGATTTCCTCTCCACTAAGTTCCCAGCCGTTTTCGATTAGCCAGCTGCGAACATTCGCTGCACCGACATTAGGCTGAAGGATAAGCCTTTCTGCCTTGCCGAGTTTCCCTTTTCCGCTTTCCAATATACTTGATATTAAAGTCCCTCCCATGCCTGCAATCGTAATGCAAGTCGCTTCATCGGGCTTCAATACTTCAAGCCCGTCTCCTTTACGGACCTCTATCTTGTCCCCAAGACCCGTCATTGCCACTTGCTTGCGTGCTGACTGATATGGCCCTTCTACAACCTCACCTGCTATTGCGCTGTCACACAAGCCGTTAGTCACAGCATAGCACGGCAAATAAGCATGGTCGGAACCTATATCTGCAAGGATGCTTCCTTTTGGTATATGTATGGCAACACGTTCTAATCTCATCGATAGTTTTTCATGATTCATATTTATCAACTCTCTTAATTCAAATAATTTCTTACTATATTAGCTTCCCATTCGATTATACCAAGTTCAATCGAAAAATTACAGAAAGGAGAAAAAGGACTCTTTCTATCAGTGGGCAGAAGAAACTTTCCATCTGGAATCTTCCTTTTCTGAATAAATGAAAAACTGACTCAAAAAGTTCGCTTTCCAACGATTTCTTGAGTCAGTTTCATGAATTATTTCAGTCCATGAATATATTCGGCCATGGCGTCAATGTTCTGTTCTTCGACTAAACCTGGTGGCATTCCACCTCGTCCATTAGTGATCACGTCTTTGACCTCGTCCACCGACAGACGATCGCCAACTCCTTTTAGGGCAGGTCCGACGCCGCCTTGATAGGCATCACCATGACAAGAGATACAGTTTTGCTTATAGATGTCCTCAGGTGATGCTGAGGCACTTTCTGTTTCTTCTGTCTTTTCGCCGCCCTCTTTTTCCTTAGCAAGATCTTTGGCATCACCCAAACCTTTAAACGAAAGTAAAAACATAAGTCCAATACCAAAAACCATGATAATAATAAAAGGCATTACTGGATTGCGATTCATAGTATTTCCTCCCCTATGTAGAACCTAAACTTACCATATTTAATATTATATACAAACAGCTATATATTATTTTACTTGAAAAGAGTTTCAAGTAAAAGCCCAAAAATAGAAGATATTATATAATTTCTTAAAATTGTCAAAAACTTATGTATATTTCCAAACAGTTTTACTTTTTCTTACATATATTTCATAATACCCTAAAACCACTGATTAAAACCGCTAGAATGTCTTAAAAAAAAAGTAAAGAGTGATCATTGCTCCCAGGCCTCCCGCTATGGAAAAATGGAGCAGCTTCAGTTTTTTGCCCATTAAAATCCAGAGTCCGCAATTAATGAACAAGAAAATATAAAGGATACTCACTTGGCCGGGTGCCATGAATTCGGCAAAACTGACAGTTAATAAAAGCAAAGATAGCGTCATTCCCATCAAGGCCATTTGAAAAATGATTTTCCTGCCGGTAAAGCGGCGGACCGCCAGCCCAAAGACAAGAATTGAAATTGTTGTCATAAGCATTTGCATTCTTATGGGTATTTCAGTAAAATAATTCAAAAATACAATAAATGCAAAAAGGGCCCCAATCAACAACCCGGAAAAGATGTCGTTTTTTACGCTCCCGGTTTTAGCCGAATTGGATGGCGGCAGTTCGCCTTGACAGTATAATGCCAGCAGATAATTACAATATTGCTCCGGAAGCATACGACTTTCCTTCCAGGAGTTTATTTCTTGAATGATGATTTTCTTTCTCATCTCATCCATGAATCTCACATCCTCATGATGATCATTTCTTTTAACGACTTAGCTTTTGAAATTTTTTACATTCAATTGGTAATTATTGTTCTTGCAGGATATTTTTACATCGAAACTGAAAAAAAGAGCCGCTCCCGAACGCTGGGCATTCAAAGAGGGCTCTGTGAAGGGCATATATTCTATTCCAGGAAATCTTTCAGGCGTTTGCTGCGGCTTGGATGTCTCAGTTTACGCAGCGCTTTCGCTTCGATTTGACGGATACGCTCGCGGGTGACCCCAAATACTTTCCCTACCTCTTCAAGAGTACGGGTGCGGCCATCATCAAGTCCAAAGCGGAGTCTCAAGACGTTCTCTTCACGGTCAGTAAGAGTATCCAATACATCTTCAAGCTGTTCTTTCAATAGTTCATATGCTGCATGCTCCGATGGCGAAGTTGCATCCTGATCTTCAATGAAATCACCTAAATGTGAATCGTCTTCTTCACCTATTGGCGTTTCCAATGAAACAGGTTCCTGAGCTATTTTCAAGATTTCACGAACTTTTTCAGGTGTTAAGTCCATATCCTCCGCAATTTCTTCCGGAGAAGGTTCACGTCCTAAATCCTGAAGAAGCTGTCTTTGGACACGGATCAATTTATTGATGGTTTCCACCATATGCACCGGTATCCGGATCGTTCTTGCTTGGTCGGCAATCGCACGGGTTATCGCTTGGCGAATCCACCATGTTGCATACGTACTGAATTTGAATCCCTTGCGGTAATCAAATTTTTCGACTGCTTTGATAAGTCCCATATTACCTTCCTGAATCAAATCAAGGAAAAGCATTCCGCGTCCGACATAGCGCTTGGCGATACTGACAACAAGACGAAGATTAGCTTCTGCCAAACGGCGTTTCGCTTCTTCATCTCCATCCTCGATTCTCGTCGCCAGAGAGATTTCCTCTTCTGCCGATAAAAGGTCGACCCGACCAATTTCCTTTAGGTACATGCGTACTGGGTCATTGATTTTAACTCCAGGAGGAACACTTAAATCATTTAAGTCAAACTCTTCTTCTTTTGCAAGCTTCTTCTCATCCGGATCATCTTCATCCTCGTCTTCCTCACCATCAGTGAGTATTTCGACGCCGTTTTCTGCTAACACCTCATAGAACTCATCCATTTGATCGGAATCCAATTCAAAACCGCCAATCATTTCAGCGATTTTTTCTAAAGTCAAAGAGCCTCGTTTTTTACCTAGCTCTAGTAATTTTTCTTTCACCTGTTCAAGGCTAAATTCATTATCAACTTGTTTGGAACGTGCTGGTTTTTCAGCCATTAGTTCCCCTCCTTCCAGGACTTACACCTAAACGACTACAACATTTTACGCAATTTAATGATTTCCATGGCAATTTGTGCAGCTGTGACATAATCACTTCGCCTAACTGCATCTTTTTCTTCAACTTGTTTTTCTTTTATCTTTAACAACTTTTCATATTTCAACACTTGATTTATACAATCGGTCAGTTCTTTATCGGTAACTTCCTCATTAACTGACATCATTTCTATTTCCGAAACGATCCTTCTCAAGTTTGGATCCGGTAAATAAGTAAGGAAAAAGCTTGTATCCGGTTCGTGTCCATCTTCATAGAACGCATATAAATAGGTGATGATTGCCTGATGTTCATCTACATGAAAGACCGTTTGTCCAAGCAATTGCTGAATTTTGAAAGTCGTATCCCTGCTTTTTAGCATATGGGCGATCAACTTCATTTCAGCATTATGGTGAGCAGGCTTTAATTTATGCTCATATTGCAGGGACATTTGCTTTTGGGCTGCCGGCTGCGGCAGTGTCCCCTTCTTGCGTTCCGTAAAGAACACCTGACGCTGCTGCTGTTCCAGAGCATCCAATGATAGGGAAAATTCAGAGGATAGCTGCCGAAGATAATGATCCCTCTCCACTGCATTTGGCAATCGTGAAATTTCTTTAAGGACTTCTTCGATATATTGAATTCGATCTCCTTCATTATTTACATTTTTCCCTCGACGCAAATAATGCATTTTGAATGCCATGTAGGTTAAACTGGCCCCTATTACTTCAGAAACAAAGCTTTTTTCACCGAATTCCTTTATGTAGTCATCGGGGTCCAAGTTATCAGGCATGAGAGCAACTTTCACGGTAAATTCATGGTCCTGTAGCATATTAACTGCACGATTGGCAGCGTTCAATCCTGCTGAGTCCGAATCGTAGCATATAAGTATCTGGTCAGTATTTCTTTTTAAAAGCTGGATATGCTGGTCCGTCAGGGCAGTACCCATTGTAGCGACCGCATTCTCCACACCTGCGCCAACAGCTGAAATGCAATCGGCAAAGCCTTCAAAAATGACTGCTTGTTCTTTCTTTCGTATGTGTGGTCTTGCATGATGGAAATTATATAAAGTTTTACTTTTATTAAAGATTGGCGTTTCAGGACTATTCAAATATTTGGGCTCGTCGTCCCCCATTGCTCTTCCTGAAAACGCAATCGTATTTCCTTGATGATCCATAATTGGAAACATGACTCTATTTCTGAAACGGTCAAAATATGACTCGTCTTTTTCCCTGTAAATAATAAGCCCTGCCTGCTCCATGTATTCCGCTGGAAACCCGCGTTTTAAAAGAAACTTGGACACGAAATCCCATGAATCCAAAGAGTAGCCAATTTGGAACTTTTCTATCGTTTCTTCAGTAAACCCGCGTTTAAGTAAATATTCGAGAGCATCCTGCCCCTCTTTCGTATTAACGAGGAGATGATGATAAAACTTCCTCAGCAGGTCATGTGCCTCAACCATTTGCTGCGAGCCTGCCGGCATGTTAGAACGCTTGGAATCCTTATTGATATCAACATCCAAAGGAACATTTCCTTTTTCAGCTAAAACTTTTGCTGATTCCACAAAGCTGTAGCCTTCTATATCCATTAAGAAGGTAAAAATATTCCCCCCTGCCCCGCAACCAAAACAGTGAAAGATTTGTTTTTCCGTTGAAACGGAAAACGAGGGCGAGTTTTCACCATGAAAAGGACATAGGCCAAAGTAATTGCGCCCCTGCTTCTTCAACTGGACATACTCCCCAATTAAATCAACAATGTCAACAGCTTCACGAATTTGATTAATTTTCTCATCTTCTATACGGCCATTTATCATTTTTCCACCTTGCAATATTGGTGATAGTTTTTAATTCGATACTGTTTCTTAATTCCCTGCAAAGTTCGACAATGTTTTCAAAAGTTTATTTGTAAAACATGCACGATCTTCCTTCGTGAATGCTTTCGGCCCTTTTGTATGCTTACCCTGCCTGCGGAGTTTCGCCGACTGATAGCGCATATCCAAGAGCATGAAAATAT
The DNA here is from genome assembly GCF_040250305.1 of Peribacillus frigoritolerans. Lineage (NCBI taxonomy): Bacteria > Bacillati > Bacillota > Bacilli > Caryophanales > Bacillaceae > Peribacillus > Peribacillus frigoritolerans. Next base: position 3,743,029 of record NZ_CP158190.1, read on the forward strand.
TCTCGTCAGTGTATTCTTTTCCCCTTGGCGAAAGGACATAAACGTTTTTAGGAAGCAGGGTCCCAGCCAAACCAATATCTGCAGTAACGACAATATCACCCTTTTTTACTGAGTTTACTATATAAAGATCTGCCGCTTCTTTGTCTGCATCGACATATACCCATTTACCTTCAGGGTTATTCATCATATTTTTATATGATGCAACAAAACAGACTTCAACATCGTGCAAACTTGCACAATGAAGGATTTCGTCTTTCACCGGGCATGCATCGGCATCGACGTGTATCGTAGGTTTATTATTCATACCTTCTAATTCTACATCTTTCTGCATAATCCTTTTTCTCCCCTAAACTTTATGAAGATATGGTGAATTTTCAGCATTATCCAGAGGGTTTCCTCTAAAAGAGCACACATTATTCTTCAGGGCATACCTGATCATTTATGTGAAAGCGCATCTTTTGCTTTGAAAAAGACCAGCCCCTCCTGAATTATACGGAACATGTCGAATTATTTTTATGATAAAAACCTTGACATCTCATTAACCTTTAGTTTATTCCTTATTAATTAAGTCTAAACCTTAAGATTACTTTTTTCTCACAATTTTTTATTATAGTCTATTTGATTAGAAGATGCCAACATTTAAATTCCGAATTTGTTTTCATTCAAATCAAAGGATTTACAGTTGGAAACAAAGAGGAATTTTATGTAATTATTTTGAACTTATTCTTTTTATTTCCTTTTAAACCTTGGCATTAAAATGTGAGCTGACACATAAAGTGCCTAGCTCACATTTTGATTTGCCTTAATTTATAAGGATCAACGGTTTTTGTTTTGAAGAATATTGATTATCAAATTGGCTGTCTCTTCAACAGCTTTATTGGTTACATCAATGATAGGACAGTTCAACCTTGATATGATTGTATCAAAGTATGTCAATTCTTCTTTTATGCGCTCCACATTTGCATAAATCGCATGATCATTAAGCCCAAGCGACTTTAATCGTTCTTTACGAATATGGTTCAGCTTTTCCGGACTGATCTTTAAACCAATGCATTTTTCAGGAGGTACCAGGAACAGCTCTTCTGGAGGTTCCACTTCAGGCACTAAAGGTACATTGGCCACCTTATAGCGTTTGTGGGCTAAATACTGTGATAACGGCGTTTTTGAAGTGCGTGAAACACCGACAAGGACGATATCTGCACGTAATATGCCCCGAGGGTCACGTCCATCATCATATTTTACAGCAAATTCAATGGCTTCCACACGCTTGAAATAGTCATCATCCAGCTTTCTTACAAGACCAGGTTCATTAAGCGGCCCTTTTGGCGCCCTTTCCTCAAGGATATCCATGAGCGGCCCTAAAATGTCATAAGCAGACAGGTTTTCTTTCTCGACCTGTGCTTTCATATACGCTCTAATAGCTGGCTTCACAAGAGTATATGCAATGATTGCCCCATCCAACTTAGCCAGCGATATCACTTCATCCACGTTTTGTTCATCTTCAATATACGGAATTCTCTTTATGGAAAATGCAGATCCCGAGAACTGGCTTGCAGCGGCTTTTGTAACCAATTCCGCTGTTTCCCCTACCGAATCCGATACAACATATATAATAGAACCGTTCATATTCTCCGTCATTCCTTTTGCAAGCCCCCTAATAGCCTTCATCAGCCAAAGCTACGAATGCTTTCGTAATATTGGTTTTTGTAATCCTTCCAATTACTTCATAGCCTTTTTCTGTGTCTTTGACGACCGGTAATGAGTCGATTTGTTTATCAATCAATTTTTTGGCCACATCAATCAAAAGGTCTTCTTTTGAACACATTGTAATATTGGGCATCCTAGTCATGATGATATTGACTGGAATGGAGTTAAGCTCTTGTTTCCCAATACTCGCACGCAACAAGTCTTTCCTTGATAAGACACCAACAAGCAATGCATGCTTGTCGACCACGAACATTGTTCCGACATCTTCTAAAAACATCATGACGATTGCATCATATACGGAAATGCCCTCGTCAACAACGACAGGTATCGATTGGTAGTCTCGTACATAAAGATGGTTAAGGCTGTCGGTCAAAAGCTGTGTCCCTGACCTGCCTGTATAAAAATACCCCACTCGCGGCCTGGCATCAAGAAAACCTGCCATCGTTAAAATGGCTAGATCTGGACGAAGTGTCGCCCTGGTAAGGTTCAATCTATCCGCAATATGTTCTCCAGTAATCGGTCCGTTTTCTTTTACAATTTGTAAAATTTGCTCCTGACGCTTATTCAATTGGATTATAATCACCACCCCACTGCTTTCGCAGAGTAAAGTAACAAAATTTATTCATTTAATAATTATATACTAAATTATTTAATAAGGGCATTTTTGTCCTATTTATTGACCATTATCTTTTTAAGAAATCGGAAACCCTATGTAAAGTGTTTCCGATTTCCAAGCATCCTTTCGATCATGTAAGGATGATTTTATTCATGGCAGCAAACCCTGCAACCAAATCACTGATCTCTTTCATTAAGGATAAACGGTTATTACGGATTGCTTCATCATCTGCCATGACCATTGTATTCTCGAAATATGACTCTATTTCCGATTGAAGCGAAACAAGCTGTTCAAACCGCTCATTCTCATCTTTAGATTCCATATAACGGATTGCCACTTGTTGATATTTTACATATAACGCATTTTCTTGATCATTTTCAAAGACAGAAGGATCAACTGTCACCTTATTGTCACATTTTACGGCAATGTTCATGACCCGACTTAATGCTTCCAGGCTTTCTTTAAACCCTGCTTCGTCCTTTTTAGCATCCAAGACATGTGCACGTTCCACGATAGAGTGGATATAACCGATCTCATTGAACAGAACTGCATCAATCAAATCGTAACGGATTTGCTGTTCTTGAAGCAGGTGTTTGACACGTGCTTTAAAGAATGTGAACATATCCGCTTTAACTTCTTCAAGATCACGTTTTAATATGCCTTTTGATTCCAGTCCTTTAAGGCCTAAAACAATAAGCTCCTCTAGAGAAATATTCCATTTCTTCTCCGCTAGGATTTGGACGACACCGCTCGCCTGCCTTCTTAATGCGTAGGGATCCTGGGAACCTGTCGGAATGACGCCAATAGCGAAGAATGAAGACAAAGTATCAATTTTTTCAGCTAAACTAACAACCGCACCAATGACTGAAGGCGGTACATTGTCATCCGCATGTCTTGGCATATAATGTTCATTGATAGCCGCGGCCACTTCTTTTGCTTCACCTTTTAAGATCGCATATTTTTCACCCATATACCCTTGCAATTCAGGGAATTCATAAACCATTTGACTCACCAAATCGAACTTGGCAATTGCCGCTGTCCGAAGCGCCATTTCTTTTTCCGCCTTTAAATTCAAAGCATCCGCAAGGGCACCCGTCACTGCGGTTACCCGGGCAGTTTTCTCGGCTAAGGTACCGATTTCTTCATGATAAACGATGCTATCGAGCTTTTTCAAAGCATCCGAAATCTCTTTTTTCTGATCTTCTTTATAGAAGAATGCGGCATCAGATAGGCGGGCACGCAATACTTTTTCATTACCTTTAGAAACCTTATCCAAATGGCGGTCATCGCCGTTACGCACGGTTACAAAGTGAGCAAGCAGTTTCCCGTCCTGATCTTTAACAGGGAAATAACGCTGATGTTCCTTCATCGATGTGATAAGCACCTCAGCTGGAAGCCCAAGGAATTCTTCTTCAAAATCACCAAATAACACCGTTGGATACTCTACCAAATTATTGACTTCTTCAAGCAGATCTTCATCGACTGGGATGATCCAGCCTTTCTCCTGCTCAAGCTCTTTAATCTGATCCAATATAACTTGCCGGCGTTTATCTGGATCCGCCATAACAAATTGTTCTTTTAACGTATCTTCGTACAGTTCCGGCAGTTCGATGCTAGCGCTATCTCCCAAGAAACGGTGTCCTTTTGTTTCACGGCCCGTTTCCACATCAGCAATGCTGAATGGCACAATGTCATTGCCGAATAAGGCAATCAGCCATTTAATCGGACGAACGAAGCGGAGCTCCTGATTGGCCCAACGCATATTTTTCGGGAACGTCATGCCGCTGATGATTTCAGCAAGCTCAGATAAAAGCTGAACGGTCTGCTGTCCTTTTATGAATTTATTCACATGGACATATTCCACACCCTTGAGTTCTTTAAAATAAATGTCCTCTGAAGTCATGCCTTGACCCCTGACGAAGCCCAATGCGGCTTTAGACCAGTTGCCTTCACTGTCCAAAGCGATTTTCTTAGCCGGGCCTTTTGCTTCTTCTTCGATATCCTTTTGGGATTCTTCCACGTCTTTCACCAGTACAGCCAAACGTCTTGGTGTGGAAAAAGCTTCAACCGTTCCGAATTCTATCGCTTTTTCCTTTAGCCATTGCTGCACCTTATCTGACAACTGCTTCATTGATGCTGTCACAAAACGGGCAGGCAGCTCTTCCAATCCAATCTCCAATAACAAATCACGCTTGCTCATTTGTATTCTCCCCTTTCACTTTCAGAATCGGGAAGCCTAATTTTTCCCGCTCTTCATAGAAGGTTTTGGCAACCTTGCGCGCTAGGTTACGGCACCGGGCAATATAACCCGTTCTTTCCGTCACCGAGATGGCACCTTTGGCATCCAAAAGGTTAAATGTATGTGAACATTTCAAAACATAATCATATGCGGGATGTACAAGTCCTTCTTCCATTTGCCGATGCGCTTCCTTTTCATACATCGTGAAAAGCTGAAACAGCATATCAAGGTCGGAGGTTTCGAACGTATATTTCGAATGTTCGTATTCCGGCTGTCCAAAAATATCCCGAACTGTGAATCCATCTGTCCATTCCAGGTCAAATACGTTTTCCTTATCTTGAATGTATGAGGCGAGACGTTCGATCCCGTATGTAATTTCCACGGAAACCGGCTTGCACTCAAGGCCGCCCACTTGTTGGAAATATGTAAATTGCGTGATTTCCATTCCATCAAGCCACACTTCCCAACCGAGACCAGCACACCCTAGTGATGGATTTTCCCAGTTGTCCTCCACAAAACGAATATCATGCTCAAGCGGATTTATCCCTAAAGCGCGTAAAGAATCCAAATATAACTCTTGGATATTGTCAGGCGACGGCTTCATGATCACTTGGAACTGATGGTGCTGATACAGACGGTTAGGGTTCTCACCATAACGACCGTCAGCAGGACGGCGTGAAGGCTCCACGTAAGCAACGCTCCAAGGCTCCGGTCCAATGGCTCTCAGGAACGTGTATGGGCTCATCGTTCCTGCCCCTTTCTCGACATCATAAGCATTCATTAATATGCAGCCTTGTTCAGACCAATGCTTTTGTAACGTTAAAATCATATTTTGAATATTCATCGTACACCTCCAAGTTATTTAAAACGGCTCTTTTTAAAATCAGGTCGGAACCCATCACATTTTGGCAAACAAAAAACTCCCGTCCCTATGCGAAATGCATAGGGACGAGAGTATACCCGCGGTTCCACCCTAATTGCCGTTTATAAAACGGCCTCTTTTCAAAGCAACATGCTCCGGAAACGCCCTTCCCTGTAAATCCATATCCCGGCTTCCACCGTCCCGGGTTCGCTTTTTATGGAGAATGACAGATACTCTTTTCCATCAACGCAATCTTCTTATTTTGATGATTAGAATTTTATACAAACTAGCATGGAATGTCAATAGGTCAGATCTTAAAACATATCTTTCATCGTATCAATCTGTTTCAGGAACTTTTTTGATTTCAAGTTCAGACCAGAATATTCCTCATAATAAGCATCGATGATCTTCCGCAGTTCTTTTTTCGTTTCAGGCTTGACGGAAATGTTTCCGAGCCTTGATAAATCGAAATAATAAAAGATCCGCAGCAATTTGACGGCTGCAGGTGAAATTTTATAATGATAAGGGTCCTTCCCCAGGCAGCGGTGACAGATAAACCCCGCTTCCCGAAGCGAGAAGGAGAATTCCCCTTCCGTTTCACCACATACAGCACATTGATTCAGCACTGGGTTAATCCCATTGACGGGCAGCATCTTCATTTCAAAAATGAATTTCAATACCTCTGCGTCATATTCTTCGTTTATGTAATGCAAGGTTTGCGAAAGCAACTCATACAAATATGGATTCGGTTTCTTATCCTCGACGCTTTTATCAAGCAATTCAACAATATAAGAAGCATAAGCAGTGGCAAAAAGATCCTCCCTTATGAAACGGAGTGAATCGACCATTTCTCCTTGCTGAAGACTTCCGAGTCCGGTTGATGTAGTTACAAGAAAATACCCGGAGCAAAAAAGCTGTGTGACGGCAGAAAGCCTGCTGTTAGGTTTACTGGCTCCTCTAGCCATAACGCCAATTTTTCCTAGCTCACGGGTATATATAGTAATGATTTTGTTATTTTCTCCATATGCAGTTCGCCTTATGACAATGCCCTCACATTTTTGGAGCATACCAAGACACCACCCATGCTCGCCAAGGCTAACCTATGAAACAGGAAAATCAATTTCTGCTAGCTCATCATTTAATCCCAAGTGTCTTTCCTGTCTTTCGACTTCTATCTCCTTAAACAGCAAATAGGTGTCCACATTACCTGTTTCAGTGAATAATTCCCAGGTAAAATCCAACATATAAAGCCCACCTTTCATTTTTAACTAGCAATATGAATATCCGACCATATGATTAGCTTGACCGTTTTCCAAACTTTCATGACGCGTAAATTTTGTTAATTAATACTCGCTTTCATTGAAGCCATAATCGCGAAGCTGGCTTGCTTTGTTACGCCAATCCTTCTGCACCTTTACCCACAGTTCCAGGAAAACTTTCGAGCCCAATAAGTTTTCGATATCCACTCTGGCACGGCTGCCGACTTCTTTAAGCATCTTCCCTTGCTTTCCGATGACAATGCCTTTTTGTGAATCACGTTCGACAACGATCGTCGCCATGACATTAATGGTGTCGCTGTTATCCATTTTTTTGATTGAATCGATGACAACAGCCACCGAATGCGGAATTTCTTCCCGTGTCAGGTGCAGCACCTTCTCGCGGACCAATTCGGAAATGATAAAACGTTCCGGGTGGTCGGTCACTTGGTCAGCAGGATAAAACTGGGGACCTTCAGGCAGATGTTCCTTGATTTGCTCAAGCAATGTATCAACGTTATTTCCTTCAAGCGCAGAAATCGGAACAACTGCCGCAAATGGGTAAAGCTGTTGGTATTTTTCAATGATCGGAAGTAAATCATCCGGATGCATCGCATCGATTTTGTTTACAACCAGAAAAACAGGCGTTTTTACGGATTGAAGTTTTTCAATGATAAACTCGTCACCGCGTCCGTATCCTTCAGTCGCATTGATCATGAAGAGAATCAAATCGACTTCCTTCAATGTATTCGTGGCCACTTTCATCATAAAATCACCAAGCTTATGCTTTGGTTTATGAATGCCGGGTGTATCGATGAAAATCATTTGTGAATCGTTTTGCGTAAGTACACCTTGGACCTTATTTCTTGTAGTTTGCGGTTTATCGCTCATAATGGCGATTTTTTGACCGATGACCCGATTCAGAAATGTACTCTTCCCAACATTAGGTCGTCCAATAATCGAAATGAAACCTGATTTGTAGTCTTTTACTTGTGTATCATTAAATAATTTATCCATTCAAATCCTCCGGTGAAAAAGCTCCTGGAAGCAATTCCTGTACTGTTAGTTCTTTTATATCCCCATTTAAGTTGGTCAAAACAACCGGCATATCCTTTTCGCACAGCTCTGAAATAACCTGCCTGCATGCCCCGCATGGAGCAACGGGACCATCGGTATCTGCAACAACTGCAAGTTTAGCGAATTTTTTATCGTCATGGGCATAAGCGCTGAATAAAGCTGTCCTTTCTGCGCAATTACACATGCTGTATGCAGCATTTTCTATATTACAACCATGATAGACCTTTCCATCAGCGGTTAAAAGGGCTGCCCCCACCTTAAATTTGGAGTAAGGCACATAAGCTTTATCCCTTGCTTTTTTAGCTTCCTCAATCAATTCTTTTGTATTCAATTCACATCTTCCTTTCAAATTGAGTACCATTTCGGCAATCTACAGGCCAAACTTGGGCAAAAAGATAATCAATCCAACTATTATAGAAAATATAGCATATATGAATACAGCTCCGGCTGCAATATCTTTTGCCTGCTTGGCAAGCGGATGGATTTGATCCGTTACCAGGTCCACTACCCTTTCAATCGCTGAATTAACGAGCTCCAACGTAATCGTACCGGCTATGGCCGCCAAAATGAAAAGCCACTCCATCCCATTCAATGAGAAGTACCAACCAAAGAATACGACGATTGCCGTTAACGCGAAGTGAATCTTGATATTGCGTTCAGTCCGAACAGCCTCCAAAATTCCCTGACAGGCAAAAGAGAAACTTTTTAATAAAGGATACCTTTTTTTACCCTTCTCTTGAAAGTCCATATTCTTCCAAGATCTCCTTTTGTTTTGTGAACATCACTTTTTCATCTTCTTCATTCATGTGGTCAAATCCTAATAAATGAAGAAATCCATGCAGTGCCAAAAATCCAAGTTCCCGGTCAAATGAATGACCATATTCTTCAGCCTGTTCTTTTGTGCGTTCAATGGAAATGATGATATCCCCTAGCATGCGGGGCATTTCGGCCCCGATAATTTTCACTTCATCTTCTCCCATTTCTTCAAGCGCAAAAGAAATGACATCTGTAGCTGAATCTTTGTGACGATATTCTTTATTGATTTCCCGAATCCTATCATTGTCAACAAATGTAACAGACAGCTCGGTGTCTTTTTCAATGTTTTCTTTTCTTGCCGCAAATTGCAGAATGCTTTCAACAAGGTGCTGAGCTTCCTCCGTTACTTCATTCGTTTCATCCATTAAATCGATAGCTAAAATCATTCTTTCACCTTCTGTCCTAATTTATCCGACTCCGGATATTCAATCCTGGAGTGGAAGATACCATTAAGCGATTCACATAAAGAATGCTTCACGATACTCAATTCTCTCATAGTAATGTCACATTCATCAAATTGACCATCAGAGATCCTGTCCTGAATGATGAAACTTACCAGTTCTTCAATCTTCTCCGGAGTTGGGTGCTTCATCGATCTCACTGCAGCTTCCACACTATCGGCTATGCCGATGACGGCTACTTCCTTCATTACTGCCCTCGGCCCGGGATAACGGTAGTCCGCTTCGAGTGTGGACTCATCTAGTTTTTTTGCCTTGTGGTAGAAAAATTTCAATAAAGTGGTCCCATGATGCTGCTCTGCAATATCCACAATCTCTTTCGGAAATTTGTTACTGCGAAGCATCTCCCCGCCGTCTACGGCGTGGGCAATGATGATATCCCTGCTCGTTTCCGGCTGCAGCCGATCATGCGGATTCTCTTCATTCATCTGATTTTCGATGAAGAAATGCGGCCGCTTCGTTTTACCGATATCATGATAATAACTGCCGACCCTTGCCAGCAATCCATTCGAGCCGATGGCTTCACAAGCCGATTCCGCCAAATTGGCCACCATCACGCTATGATGATATGTCCCCGGAGCCTCAATCAAGATCCTCCGAAGTAAAGGATGATTGGGATTCGCGAGCTCGATAAGCTTAATTGATGATAAGATCCCGAAACCAGCCTCGAAAAACGGCAACAGGCCCATAGTCAAAACGGCTGCACCCACTCCAGAACCCATCGCAGCAGCAGCATAATACAAGTACTCCATTCTAGTATAATGGCTGTCCATAATAAAGATGAGCGAAAAAACAAATGCCATATTGATTAAAGCCAATAGCAGCCCCGCTACCAGCACCTTTGATTTGAAATTGGGCCTCGATAGAATGATGATTGCCGTCAATCCCCCAAATATGATATAAAGCCCCATCGAGAAATCCAGATTTCCAGGTGTATCACCATTGAATATAATCGTACCATACGAACCTAACAATATGATCATTGCTACCGCTAGCTTATCATTCAATAAAATCTTGATGAGCATCGCCGCCATGGCACCCGGGAAAATGTATTCCAAGTTCGAGTTTTTCAGGTCTGCGAGAATGCTGACTGTTTTCATGGTAGCCATTGAAAGGATGAAGACAAGACTGAAAATCAATAACTGATTGTACTTGTTATCCTTTTTGGAAATGGAATAGTAGAAAAAGTAATAAAAAGCGGCAAAAGTCAGGAATATGAATAACAGCAGGCCGATATACGGGTAAATGGTAGACTCCGTATTTAAGAAGCCCGCCAGTTCAAGCTGCCTATATACATCCCTGTCCACTAATTGATTTTCTTCAACGATGATCTGACCTTGAAGGATCCTGATCGGCTCCACGCTTTCAACCGCTTTCCTACGCTGTTCCTCGGTTTTGTCCTTATCGAAAAATACATTCTGAATGATTGCCGTACGCGCAAGGGAAGTGGAGGCTTTTTTCATATCGCCGCTAATGCTCATATAACCCAATTCCTCTACAACCTTTTTCTTGGCATTTTCGACGTCACTTGCAGCGATTCGGGAGCTCATCACATTATTCACTGCTGTAATGGTTGAATCCTTCGCTATTTTCAACTCATCTTCATCAGCCTGCACTAATGCAAGGAAAACGGATTCCTCGATATTTTTATTCACTTCATCGGTCAATTTTTCTTTTAATATGGAAACTTTTTGAGCATCCGTCTTTACGGTCTCTTTTTTATCCTCCTTTTCCTCATCTTCTTTATGATTTTCATCGGGGTCCGTTTCTTGATTCACCTCTATCGCTGAATCGAAAATGGATGAAATCAGATCGACTTTATTTTTGGCATATTCTTTTTTTAAAGAATATACATCCGCCACCTGTTTTGAAATCTCTTCTTTTTCCTGTTCCGTCTTATAGGTATCTTCCACAGTCTTGGTTGAACGGATCGTTTGTTCTGCAGGCTTAAACAGCTCTACCTGGACCCTTTCAGGTTTAACATTGGAGAACATTAACACATAAGCAAACAAACCAAGTATGATGAACAATAACACTTGAAAAAAACGATGGACCAACAGCCCTTTTATTTGAGTGAAAAATTTCTGGATACGATTCAAGGAAGGTCCTCCTAATAAAAATGATGTTTATTATTCTAGATATGTAAAATCATAACAGTTTTTATGTGAATTTTCACCTTCGTATTAATAAATGTAAAGCTTCTTTCATTCCATATCCACTTTTTCACGATAAAGTTTGTCATTTAGACACATCACGAAAAATCCGCCGATTGAAATGGCGGATTTCTTCTTATGACTTCGCCTGCTCGTAAGCAGTAATGATTTTGGCGACAAGCGGATGTCTTACAACATCACTTTGTTCAAAATAAACAAAGGATAGACCTTTAACATTCTTCAAGATCTCTTCTACCCTGACAAGACCTGACTTCATGCCTTTTGGAAGGTCAATTTGGGTCCGATCTCCCGTAATGACCATTTTCGATCCGAAACCAAGCCTGGTCAAGAACATCTTCATTTGCGCTTCCGTCGTATTCTGGGCTTCATCCAATATGACAAAGGCATCTTCAAGCGTACGGCCCCTCATATAAGCCAGAGGAGCTATTTCGATCGTTCCACGTTCTATCATCCTTTGTGTCTGTTCCATCCCTAGAAGGTCATGGAGAGCGTCATACAGCGGACGTAGATATGGATCTACCTTTTCCTTCAAATCACCAGGCAGAAAACCAAGGCTTTCCCCTGCTTCGACCGCAGGCCGTGTCAGGATAATCCGTTTAACATGTCCATTTTTCAACGCATTGATGGCCATCACTACAGCAAGATAGGTCTTCCCGGTTCCGGCAGGCCCAATTCCAAATACAAGGTCCTGTTTCTTTATTGCCTGGATATAGTATCTCTGCCCGATTGTTTTGACTTTAATGGATTTCCCCTTAGCCGTTTTTGCGATTTCCTCATCATATAATTCACCGAAATACTCCAATGTGCCTTTTCTTGCCAATTCAATTGCATAAAGCACATCTCTGGAACTGATTGCAATTCCTTTTCTGACCACTGTCAATAATGCCTTGAGGATTTCCTCCCCCATCGTTACCCGCTCGATATCACCGGCAACACTCACCGCTTCACCTCGGGTTATGACGGAAATGCCTAGCTCCTCTTCGAGCACTTTTACATTTGAATCTCCATTGCCCAATAAAGCGATCGCTTCATTAGGTGATTCTATTTCCAGCTTAATTACTTTCACATCATCTGCCATTCGTTAGTCTCCTTGAATGATTGGTTGTCCAATCGCTATATCTTCAATAACTTGGTAATGTATAGATAATTTAACTTTACCATTCTCCATGCTTTCGTGCAAAATTTTTTCTTCGACGATTTCATCTTCCTCGTCTAAATGCTTTTTCAATTCAGCTTTAGCCATTTTCCTGCCTTCCTCCACCGCTTCTTTCTCCGTATAACTTCGTACAATATCTTCCTTGCTCCTTAACGTCACTTGTTTATAGGAAATGGGCAGTTCCCATTGAAGAAAGTGAAACGGCCTCATTGTCGTTTCTTTTTCCTGTTTTTCATATCCCGGATCCTTGAAACCCCATACCGGAAGGGAAAAGCCCCCCATTTTTAAAAAGTGCCTGCTCGTTTCATCTCCGTTAAAAACAGAAAACTTGGTTTTTAACGGAACTTCCACTTTCGCTTTATACCACGTTTTCCCTTTTATTACTCCCTGTGCGGATACAATTTCCTGTTTATCCTCTTTTCCAATCAATCCTGAAACAAGAAGCTGTCCCTTTCCTACATAATCATTCACATTAACAATAGATTGTCCTTTTTCAACGAACATATCAGTGATGATCGCTTTTTTAGAAGCTACCAAATTCTGTGGAGATGTCTTCTCGACCTCTTTAGGCTGCCGTTTTTCTACAACCCGAAAATGGTAAGTCGTTCCCTTCAGCTCTACCCCTACCCATGTCAATGCACCAATCCGGTCCGACAGCTTACGCTGAATCGTATCCACATCATCAACAAAGAATTGCACTTTACCGATTTTCACGCCCATCTTGTCCAATTCTTTCCGGATGGCATGCTCGGTTGCCGGTTTGGCATCTTGAACCTCGATGCCCCATACCATATTGGAAAGTACGAATATGCAAAGCAGGAAAGCGATCATCCCCGCTAAAAACCCGCTGTTTTTCATGACTCTCTTCAATAGGAAAGGGAAACCCTTTCCCTGCATGAACTTTACTTTACAATCGCTCTTACGCATGACCTGACGGAGTTTTGGGATATCCCTGATATCCATATGGAAAATCAGGGATTCACTTCCGACACGCTTCACTTCCCAGATATGAAGCCCCCTTCTCGTCAGCATATTGATCAGCCGTTCTGCACCTTTGCCATAAGCCTTCACCTTTACATAGCCTGTATAATAGTTTGTCCATTGGTTTTTCATGGAGACCTCCCGGGATCATTCATTGATAAAATAAACCTTATCAATTTTGCCTTCGAGCATGATTTCTTCCGGCAAAATCGTCTTTATGACAAAGGCATTTCCCTTTATCAGCAACTGCCCATTTTTCAGCATCAATCGCACTTCGCTGTCTGTAAAAGCCAATAAGCCACGATGGTTTTCAATATAAATATGTAATTGTCCAATCATTGTAATTCGCGGCAGGTCCATCATGACATCTTGCGGAAGGTCCATTGTTTTGGTCATAAGCTGTTTCACTTTTTTTCCCCAATTGCGTGCCATAAAAAAGAACCCCCTTTCATCTCAATGTATGTATTATTTTATAGATAGCTTGATGAAAGTGTGATAACACAGCCTTTAGGTAATAATATTCTTCAAGGGGGAACATTATGATAAAGCACGTAGGAATCTTATTGAGGATTAGTCGAGAGAGTACAGAAAACGCTGATACATTGCTTTCACATAGAACCATAGCCGAACGGTATATGAAGGAACATGGCTATACCTATCAAATATATGAAGAAGTTAAATCAGGTGCTTCTAATATTGCTAACCGTACCGCCTTATTAGAAATGTTAGCAGATGTTGAAGCTGATAAATTAGATGCAGTGTTTGTCGTAAGTATTGACCGTATCAGTAGGGATACACTATATGCACAAATGGTAGCTAAAGTTATTGCTGATGCTGATATACCTGTTATAACGCCTGAAAAGACGTATGATTTAAATAGTGACGATAGGTTGTTATTTGATATTCAGAACGTTGTATCTAGCCAAGAATTAAGGCTAATCACTAAACGTCAAAGGTCTGGTAAACGGGAACATATAGCTAGAGGTCAGTGGGCACAAGGTGTAGCCCCCTTTGGTTATAAAAGAAATGAAGATAATACTAGCCCTAACTATAAACACCTTGAAATTAACCCTACTGAAGCTGATGTAGTACGGATGATATTTACTTATGCAATTGCAGGAAATGGTATTCCTACGATTATAGATAAGTTAGCGGGCTACACTACAAGAAGTTACACAACCAGTAAGGGAAAATATCATACAGGCAAACCTTTTAGTATTAGTATGGTCAATACGATTCTGAAGAATAGGGTTTATGTAGGTGAAGTTCAGATGCAAATTAAGGATAAACGGAAGAATGTTGTAGATGTTATTTCTACAGTTAATGCACATGAAGCAATAATTGATACAGATACCTTCGAGAAGGCACAGGAAGCAGTAGCTGGACGTTTATCGGGTGGTGCTGAAGGTTTGGTTAAGCGTAACCGTAGTAGAGGTGAATGCCTATCTATATTGAAGGATTTAGTGTATTGCAATAGATGTGGTAGCAAGATGGGATTCAGGAAAGATTCTAAACAGCAGGATGTTGTATATCTAAAAGCTTGCCCATGTGGTAATAAAGGTGCAACAGAATCCCGACTATTAGAAGAGTTCTATAATCAGTTTGAATTCACAGAAAGATACTTTACGGAACAATGGGAAAAGGCTTTAGCAACACCTATGGAAGATTCTAAGGAAGTACTACAAAAGCAATTGAAGCAACTACAGGAACAACAGGACAAACTAAACAGGAAACTAACTAAGATACGTTCCGCTTACCTTGATGAAGTTTTTACAAAAGAAGAATATTTAGCTGATAAAACGGCTACTGAAGAAGAACTGATGTTGCTGAAGAGGTCTACAAGCGATTTAGAAAGGCAATTGGTTAACCTAGATACTAAAGATGTTGCCGAAGGCTATGCAGAGAAGCTGAAGTTAATCCATAAGGTTAAGGAAATGGTTAAAGATAACCCTAGTTTAACGGATGAAGTAACAACACGTGCTAATACAATAGAAGCTAACCGAATGCTTAAAGTTCTGATTGATAAGATTTACTACCAGAAACATGATGAAAAGATTATAGGTTCTGATGCAATGGGTAATCCAGAAGTTGACTACAATATAATAGAAGTAACAATTGCACCTAAATAAAATTAGGTGTTTTTCTATGTTTACCGATTTGTAAAGCTAGGTGTAAAAAATCCTTACAATTAGATAAGTTTGTAAAATGAAAGAATTAACGGTAAGCGTTATAGAAAGCCTGTTATCTCAACCTTTGTATGAAGTAGAGTAACAGAAATTGATTGATTTTAGTTGTCAATCTAAGCTACATTGTAATCATTATAATTAAGTATACCGTTTTCCCCACCATAAATTACCCTTGACTTTTTACAGCAATTACCCCCACCTTTTTCTACAGCAATTACCCTACCCTTTTATACCACCCCTTTTCCCTACCATTATTAGTACACCTTTTCCACACCCTTTTTAGGCAATTTCCCCACAGAAATAGGCACAACTTTCCCCTACCATTTCCCCCACCTATTTATACCACCCTTATTCCCACCCAAACACTACGCACTAAATTACCCCTAACATTTGCCCAACCTATTGCTACCACTACATTGTACGGCTATATGATTAGGAACAATAGGAACAGTTATATTATTAGTACCTACTACTATCGCCTTATACTAAATGATTAGTTTTAACATCATAGATATGTAATGATTTATAGATAGCTGTATCAATAACCATTAACACTAATCATTACACTTAATGTAATATCCTAACACTTGTAATTAAATCATTAATGTGAATCAACCGTCACTGATGTTTAAATAATATCAATTAAAGTTGACCAGTAGGGGTGTTCTAAAATTTGGACGAATTCTGGTTTGGGTGTTAATCCTTATAATAAATATCAAACTAAACTGGCAGGTCAATTTTTTTCATCTTTAAAAATAAACTTGGCGATAACTTGTTCCAATTTATCACGTTACAGAAAATACCTTATTTGTTATACTTTACAGTGATGACAAAATTATCAGGAGGTAAGGTATTGAAAGGGATTAACGAATGGGTACAAAATAATAAAATAAAATCAGTCTTAATACTATTATTAACTTTTTATCTTTTACCGCTTTTAATCGTTCATATATTATATAAACTACCTACAATTTCCACGGTGTTTATAACAAAGTGGACAGCAGGTGAATTAATTGATTACTCTGTAACATTTATGGCATTTCTCGGAACTCTTGCATTAGGGGGTGTAGCTTACATTCAAAATAATAGACTTAATAAAATTAATAACGATTTAATTCAACATCAATATAAGCCAATTATTACTGTAAGCCCTTCTGTTGATGAAAATAATGAAAGAGAGAAATTAAGAACCTATTATAGGACAGTTGAAAGAGACAACACTGGTATTTTAATAAATCATGGATGGTCAGAAAGCCAAACGTATTTCCCTTCTGCAAAATTAAGTTTTTTAAATATCGGTTTGGGACCTGCGGTAAATGTTCAATTATTTTGGTATCAACTTGACAGTGTTGATGGAATCTCAAAATTAGATGAAATCTCAAAAAGAAATATCGATGATTTTTATGAAAAAGTTAAGTATTCTAATTTTACATATATTGATAACGGTATCACTAAAAATGAACCTTGGGGGATTTTCACAGACTTTTCGTTAGGAGTAAACGAAGATGTAAATAGGCTTAATTTGTTATTATCATTTGAAAATAATGCTTCTCCATTTCACAGTATCATAGAAATTAAATATGAAAATTTGTTGGGGATGAAATTTAAACAGCTTTTATATTTGGGATATAATGGAGAACCAAGCATGTTACCTATATCAAATGTATATGTTAATAATTCATCAGTTTAAGTTGGGATTGTGAGGTTACTTAATGAAAGCAAATGAAATTGTTACCGTACTAAATCAGTTTAAAGATTCCAGTTATCAAAAGGGGTTGATAGACGGTACTTGGGGAATTGGAAAGACTAAATATGTTGAAGATTTTAAAGATGCATATATAGATGCTTGTTATGTATCACTGTTTGGAAAAAAAGATATTGAGAGTATAATTCAAGAAATATATTTTCAAATTGTTGATAGCGTACCAAAAGGGAAGTTAAAAAAACACTTTAGTGTGTGGAGAGAAAAACTTAATAATATCAACGTTCGTTTTTACGGCTTTTCTATCTCCGTTCCACTAATAGAAAACTTACATAAAACCTTGTACAAAGAATTAAATAAGAAAAACACATACATTATTATCTTAGATGATTTAGAAAGAAAGCATGAATCACTTAATATCAAAGAAGTATTAGGTTTAATTGATGGACTTGCTAAAATAGAAAAGATAAAAACTGTACTTATTGCTGCTACAGACCAACTAAAAGGGGAAGATGAAAGAACATTTAAAGATTATAAAGAGAAAGCTATCGATAAGTCATTTACAATAGATGAATACGCAGATGAAGCACCTGTAAAAATCCTGGGTGAACAGGTGTGGAATGTAATAGGTAAGTATTCTGATGACTTTAAATTTAAAAATTTGAGGACATTTAAAAAAACTGACCTATTTATTAAAGAAGTAATTAAAGTTATTGGAGAAGATAAATTTACCGAAAAATTTACTAAAGATGATGTATGCCGAATGTGTTTTGCTACTATTTTCTTTAAAGTTGAACATAAAAGTGAGATGAAATTATTAGATACTGAAGGAGATGCAAGTGACTTCAAAAATACTTATTATAAAAGTAGCGATGCTGGAGTTATTGAGTATTTATGTAACCATATTTTAAAAAATTCTTTAGATAATACTCAAAGTAAAACTGTATTTCATCATATTATAAAGTGGTATGACACAGGCACTTTCCCAAAAGAAACCTTATTTAATTTAATTTCTTCAATTAACAATTATGAGGAGAAACCAAAAAACTTCTATTCTTCAGAACAGGAGATTCTTAACGTAATTGACAATACAAAAGAGTACTTAAGAAATCTAAACGGAACTGAAAAAATAGATGAAATTGTAAGAAATATTTCTACCGCATTTGCATGGTGTGAGGTATTGTCCATTGATTTTGGATTAAGTGGAGATGAAATCATATCTTTGGCAAACAAAAATATTTCAAATAGTATCGACTTAGATACAGGTCTTTTTCATAATGAATTAGATTCTATAGGTGTAGAAAGCGGTGAAGCAAGAAATATTATCAATTCTTTAAATAAAGCATTAAAATTTGAGTATTATGAACAGTTGATAATACAAATCAAAAATAGTTATGTTGATGGTTCTTACAACGTTTCTTACTTAAGACAACTCAATGTTGTAATTAATTCAATTGTTGATGAAAAGTTTAGAGATAGCTTTATAAAAAATTTAAGTGACAATCAATTCTTTTTCCCTATACCTTCTGGGAGAATTTCCGAAGACCTTTGGACATGGTGTCACCAAATTAATAAACTTATAAAAGATTTTGACAGACGATGGGAATTAAAAAATTATTATGATGATTTTAAAAATTACATTAACGGTTTAGACGTAGTTCAAGATGATAAATTACTTCAACATAGGTTAAAAACTTTATTTAATAGATAACTAACGAGGACATTACTAAAGTCCTCTTTTTTATTTCCAAAAAGGCTAAGATTAGAGATTGATTAGAAGTTGGTTGTCCAGTTCTTGAGGATAACCTTCTTTTTTTATGCTGAGGTACGATTTTCATACCCGAATAAGACTTAATTAATAATACTTAATATAAAAAGACTTAATATATTAGAGATGAAAAGCTAAAGCTTTTAATTGATTATTGATTGATTATGAATCTATAAAGGAATACCCGTTATAAGTGATAGATATATGAAATAGAAGAGAAAACGGTAAAGCCTTTAGAAAGAAAGAATAAGTAATAACTGCCCTGCCCTGCCAATAACGGTGGGGATTTTTTATTTTTAAATTATTTTACGATTCAATGTCCCATAGCTTACGGTCACACTTGTTTAATTAGTATAGGGATTAAAAAGACCCTTAATAAATACTTAAATTTAATTACCAATAATTACATGCTGCTTAATTGTCCCATCCCTGACAATCAGACTTTATTTATATAGTAAGAGAACAAATAAATTACAACTTAATATTACGGAGAACTTTGAAGCTGAAAGTTAACTCCTTTATCAAATAACTACAAGGGTACTAGTAAGCCCGATGCATAAAGTTTACTAGATGGGCAATTTGTCCATGTTGGGGATTTTAATATTTACCCTGTTGAGAATTAACTCACAAATAAATATTGGAGAAGGCTGTTGAAGAACAGTTAGTAATTGAGGAATTGACTATATTACTTTTACTTCGTGGATGTCAATTTACTAGTAGGATATTTGTCTCTTCTAACTTAAAGAATTCACCGTTTAGTAATACATATAGATGTTAACAAACGGTTGATTAATAAAAGAGATTAAGAGATTAAAACATTGGCTTCGCCAGTCTTTTGACCTTCTAAATATAACTATTAAATAGATATAGCCGTTACTAGATAAAACATTATACGATATGTCCCATTTTCCTAACTTTATGGGAGTTTGAACAGGACATGTATTTAAAAGATATTGAAGTATTAGAGGTAAAACATATTTTTTAAAAAATAATTTAAAAAAGTTTTAGATTGTTGTCCCAAACCTACAAACAGACTTTATTTATATAGTAAGAGAACAAATAAAATAAAACATTAAACTAAGGAGTTGAAAATAATGAGAGTCGTATCCTATGGAAAGGTAAAGATTGAATTGGAATTACATGAATCATTCCCGTTATATGCTGAAAAAGTGTTAAAAGAAAATACTGCCCCTGATAATCCCCGTTCTCCTAATATGCATCCCTCTTCATACAATATCCTCTTTGAAAAAGATATGCCTTGGTTTGACAAAGCAGCGATGAACAATGTTGGATGCATGAGTAGTTACAATAAACTTATGGTTCAAATGTCTAACCGTTTACACAATGCAAAGCATATTGAAGAAATTGATAAAAATGTTAGGTCATATGATTTATTCAAGTATGAAACAGGTTTACTTAGATACGGTAGCTAGGTAACCCCGTCCTGAAGATGACGGTATAAAAGCTTCTAGCATTAGCAAGTGCTTAGTCCTAAGTCATTTTTATACCCTCCCTTTCTCTTTCTAGAAATCATTACAGGTTTACTCCTATTTTCCTGTAGTGGTTTCAATGAAGGTAGAAATACTTTCCTAAAATATCCGGCAATAAGCCGACAAGAGAGAGGAAAAGAGGTACACCTCCTTTAATTTAGTAGTTGTTTATTTTGCATTCTAAGGCAGAAACATCTTCAACATGTAAGGCATCCATTAATTTATTCCTAAACGGGACTAGTCACCCCAAACTATTTTAAAAGTACCTAATTGAGGGGAATCATTGAATTCTTCTAAAGCGAACAATTAGGTACTTTCTAAAGTAGTTTTGAATACGAGATGGATATCCTCGTTAAAAGGTCTTTATGGTTATAGAGAATGGCGTGAAACATTTTCTTATGTGTTAGCTGTAATTGATTTCTGTTTGATACAAAGAACCCTCCAATTGTTTTGAAGAGGTTAAAAGCTTTATACAACAACCTTGATTAATTGATTGTTGTGGGGACATTCAATTTAAAAATGTACTAGACGGAAACCATAGACACGTAAGTCTAGTACTTAACCTTACCCGATAGATTTAATTCTATTGGCTATACTGCACCTTCTTCGGAGGGTGTAGAAATATTTAATAGAATATAAACAATATAGAAAAGAGGATAAATTAAAATGACAAAAGCAAATGAAATGATTAAATTACAACAGCAGGTGCAACAATTATCTAAACAACTTCAGGCGAACAATGCATATAAACATTCTGCAATTCATAAACGGATTGAAGCTGAAGCGGAACGGTGGTTCGATAGCAAGGTAGCCGAGAAGGAAACGGCACAAGCACATAAACAATTCTTACAAGAAAACATTACAAAAATGATGTTAGGTAATCCACAGCACCGAGAAGTAAGTATACTAAAAGTTGTTAATGGTGTACCTATGAGAGTTGCCACTGATAATATGGCTAATGTGGTAAAGGTTGAACCTATCAAAAGTTTTGGTGAATTGGATTACGGGGAACGTTCCCAACTAATGACAGAAAATAAGAAGTTATATACACGCTTAAAACACGAGGTATATAAACCTGAAATGAATGACTTTCATGTTGATGTAATGGTCAGTGATGGTATTAAGTTTGATGAATGGTCTATTCTAGCTGATACACCACAGAAGCCTAGCCTAGAGGGTTTAAGCACGGAAGATTCCTCTAAGGTGCTAAGTGAGTATAGTAAAGCTACAGAAGCCCATACAGCCCGTTTAACAACATATCAAGCAACTAAGACATCCTATGAAACGGGTGTTATGAATAACGATTTGAGAGAAGCAGAAAATAAGATTGAAACTATCACTAAAGAATTAAACGGGGAATAATTGAAATGGATAAACTAGAAATAGTTGTTGCAGTAGTTTATCTATTAGCTATTTACAATATCGTTAAAACAATACTTTTAACAGTTAAACTAAAGAAGACAGAAGAGAAGATGGAAAAACGCCTAGAAGAGTTTTATGCACAACTTGGGTAGCCTTAATTGGTTGCCCTCTTTTTTTTATTTATAAACAGAAAAGGAATGAATAAATCATGAAGGTAGAACACAACAGGGTAGATTTAAAACTATCTGAAATAGAAATGAAGTTTTGTCATGCTTATGTAGCAAATATGAGAAACACATCAGAAACGGCTAGACAGATTAATATTAGCAGACCTACTTTAAATAAATGGTTGAAGAAACCGCATATTCAAGAATATTTAAATGTGTTAGGTGAAGCAGGTATTGCAGAATCTATTCTAACCTTTGATGAAGCAATGCAGATTCTAACGGGTATAGCTAGGGGAACTATTACAGAAGAAGTAATAAACTTTAAATCAGGTAAGATTGAAAAGACAATCCCCAATACTATTTCTAAGAAGCAAGCCGTTGAACTGTATCTAAAAGCTACTGGACAGCTTGTACAGCGTATTGATATTACATCAGACTATGATAGACCTAAACCTAATGTAAATGACCTTACAACAATAGATATGGCTACTAAGAAGATTGCACCTCCTATTGATGCAGAGTTTGAAGAAATTGATACGGGTGATTTAAATTGAACAGTGAAGGATATTTCATAAGCAAGTATAAAGATGATGAAGGTAATCTGATTCATGAAATTGACTTACATCATTACAACCCTACCGAAGATGAAGAAATAGATGATAATATGGTTATTGGTGATTTTAACGGTATCAGTATAACTTCTATAGCTGAATGGTATTTCAATACTAACAAGCTTCAAGGGAAGGTTAAACTAGGTTCTGATTCAAGGATAAGCTTACCTACTGTTCCATCATGGAAAGAACTTTCTAAACGGTATCCAGAAGGAAAGCTACTTAGAATTAAAGGTGAATACTTTGTTGTAACTAGCATTGATGTTGAAATAGTAACTGAAGCCTTTAAAGATAATACTTGGCAAGATACAGACCTATGGACAGCAACCGTTAATGTTAAGCCATACGGTGTAGATGTTGCAGAAGATTGGATTAGTGTTGACTTAGATATTAACTGGAATGAATAACAAAACCCCTTTCCCTTAATTGGATTAGGGGTTTTTTTGTCTAAAATACTTACCAGTAATAACCTAATGTAATCTAATATAATCTGTTGTATTCTAAGTCTTGTAAGAGAGACACCTTATACAAGGTTCTTTATTAGCTTCAAGAAGTAATGCTAATAAGCTTGTGCATAGTGCTAAAACAGAAGCTGAACGTGAAATGTTTATAGAGTATAGAAATCATGTTATAGAAACAATGAACTTAGTAAAGCTTTATAATAAGCTTGATAAAGTTATTTAAAGGCATTGGGGAGAAATCCCCTCCTTACATATTCATTCTAAAGGAGGTTGCAAAAATGGCTAAATCAAGTGTTTCATTGAAGGTTGCTGAAGAGGTTAAGGGAATGTTAGAGGAACTTAGGGTATTCTACAGTAAAGAAGTATCCGTTGATTTAAACACTAGTCAAACGGCTGAACGTATTATTAGATTAGCCTACTTAGATATGAAAGAAAAAAAGGCTGAGGATTAAAACTTCCCCAACCTTTCTTTTTGTTTATTTATAACCACCTCTAAATAATTTCAAATGTATGAAATGAAAGAGGGTTCTAGCACAAAATTATAAGGGAATGAAAGTCTATTTTTTCAGGCTTTTAATGACGGGCTTAAAAAAGCCCAGGCTCCGAATCACCTTCTGGATCTGTGAAGACTTCTCTTCGCCCTTGGCGGTCCCAGCACTTCTGACATGATGATGCCATCAATCAGCTGTTTTTTGCCAAAAGACGGTCCTTTGCGATAGACCGGACTGTTATTATCAGAAATCGTTGATGTAAGTTGATCCGCTTTCGCTTTTTGATATAAACGCTCTTGATCGTACCTCTGCTGAAGCCGTCTAAGCTCCGTAATCCTTTTGTTCGCTTCGTTCTTCGTCTCATCGATCACTTCAACAGCCTGTGCTGCCTGGTGTTCGACTTTCCTTACGGGAGGAGGTGCATGCTTTTGCTGCTGATTCCCTTGCGGCATTTCACCTTGAAGCTCCCGCATGACCTCCTGCCATTTCTTTTTCGGAGGGGTGTTAGGATCTTGAGTCTGCTTTTTCTTTCCTAACATGGACGTTAAAACACCGATCAAGACAATGATAAGGAATGGGTTCTCGAGAAAGAAATCAATAAAATCTCCCATTTAAAGACCTTCCTTCCCTGACCTAATTATTATTTTGGTTATTGTTGTTATCTTTTGGATTTTCGGATATTTTACTGATGGAATCGCGCATATCCGTATCAGCCGTGATATTTTGGATATTCATATAATCCATCACTCCAAGGTTTCCGCTTTTCAGTGCATCAGCCATGGCCAACGGAACTTCGGCTTCGGATTGAACAACCTTCGCTCTCATCTCCTGAACACGGGCAACCATTTCCTGTTCAAGTGCAACAGCCATCGCACGGCGTTCTTCGGCCTTTGCCTGGGCTATCTTCTTATCGGCTTCGGCTTGGTCAGTCTGTAATATGGCCCCGATATTTTTACCGATATCCACTTCAGCGATATCAATGGAAAGTATTTCGAATGCCGTTCCTGAATCCAACCCTTTTGATAAAACCGTTCTTGAAATCAAATCGGGATGTTCCAGTACATCCGTATGCATTTTCGAAGCACCGATCGTCGATACGATCCCTTCCCCTACACGGGCAATGATCGTCTCTTCACCGGCACCACCGACCAAGCGTTCAATATTGGCTCGGACCGTAATCCTTGCCTTCGCTTTCACTTCAATACCATTCATCGCCACACCAGAGATGAACGGCGTTTCAATCACTTTCGGGTTAACGCTCATTTGAACGGCTTCCAGTACATCACGGCCGGCAAGGTCAATAGCTGCACCCCGTTCGAAAGGTAACGTGATATTGGCTCGTTCTGCAGCAATTAATGCATTCACCACTCGATCGACATTACCGCCTGCTAGGTAATGGCTCTCCAATTGATTCGTTGAAACATTGATTCCAGCCTTATGGGCCTTGATAAGCGGGTTGACGACCCTGCTTGGTATAACACGGCGAAGCCTCATCCCAACTAACGTAAATATACTGATTTTGACTCCTGCCGCTAAAGCGGAAATCCATAGCATTACTGGTACGAATGTGAAAAATACTGCCAATACGATGATAGCAGCAATCACTGCCAGTACAATAAATATCGTTCCTGAAGTTATCACTTAATGATTCATCCTTCCTGTATCTTTTAATTTTAATTTGAATCCGGAATTTCCCGGACGACTACCCTTGATCCTTCAACTTTCACGATAACGATTGACGAACCTTTGGAAATAAAGCTTCCTTCGGTCACGACATCCACTCTTTCTTCTTTGACCAAAGCTGTTCCTGAAGGCCTCAAATCTGTAAGGGCCTTCCCTTCAACACCTAATAAATCCAAACGATTCGGATTGCTGACATACCCTTGTTCCGTTTTTGTTGCATCGGTTAATATCATTTTCCTGAAAAATTTCATCTGTTTTCCAAACACCTTTACAAGTAGGATGAATACCAAAATGGATACGGTGACCGCAATTAGCAAGGATATCGTCATATGGACCGGATCTCCTGTCGCGAGGAACAGACTCCCCACTATCGCTGTAAATCCGAGCAGCCCGATAATCCCCCCAGGGATAAAAAATTCAATCAGTACGAGAATGACCCCAATGATGAACATCGCTAACGATTCGTATCCGGTGATACCGGCGACAAGATGACCATAGAAGAATAAAACAAGACTGGTGATTCCAATGACCCCCGGAATTCCAAAACCGGGTGAAAACAATTCCATCACAATTCCGATTCCCGCTATCGTTAATAAAATGGGAACGACGATCGGGTTGGTCAAAAAGCGGGCAAGTTTCTCAGGAAAGCTTTCTTCGATTGACCGAATATCAGCATCCTCAACGCCAAGTATACTATACAGCTCCGCTTTCCCAGAGACGGTGCCTTCGCTATATCCAGCCTTTTTTGCCTGCTCGGCTGTAAATGTCAGCAACTTTCCTTTTTCCGCTCCATATTCGGGTAAATCGATGT
Organism: Peribacillus frigoritolerans; assembly: GCF_040250305.1. Taxonomy (NCBI): domain Bacteria; kingdom Bacillati; phylum Bacillota; class Bacilli; order Caryophanales; family Bacillaceae; genus Peribacillus; species Peribacillus frigoritolerans. Next base: position 3,769,103 of record NZ_CP158190.1, read on the forward strand.
CTACATCAGCCATCGCCTGGGCGTATATGGGATCACGTCCATTTTGTTCTGCAGCAGTCTTCATGGCTGCTAGCCAATAAGATTGCGCTTTTTTACCTGCAGCATTCCCTGTTGAATCAATTACAGCGGCAGATCCCATGGTTGCACTCGGAACCATATAGATCTCATCTGCACTTAGAGAAATGTATGCCCCTGCAGATAAGGCCCTGTTATTGACATAGGCAACTGTCTTGATTGGTGAATCGGACAGTAACTTTGCAATTTCCCCTGCTGCATCAACAGCGCCTCCAGGGGTATTCACCTCGAAAACGACAAGATCTGCATCAGCTGCTTCAGCAGTGGTAAGCGCGCGTTCCAAAAAGGCCGAAAGTCCCTTTTCCACCGTTTCTTCTATTGGTACATGGTAAACGATCTTCTCGTTTGCAGATACCGTCGATCCCCCAAAAGAAGACATGGTGAACAGCAATCCAAATAAGAGTACAGATAAATAACGCCAAATTTTCAACGGAACGCCCCCTTTCCCGTATTAAACGCGGTAAGTGCCTCCAATATCAGGAGGAAAACCTACCAGTAAATTCAGCACTCAACTAAATTCGAATAAGGAGCAAATGAGCAACCCTTTACTCTGTTCTTTAGTTATTACGTATGTATATGAAAAAGGTTTCAAAAAAAGCAAATAAAATTAAAAGTGCCCTATTATCTTGGGCTTCGTTTCAATAATATACGCATAAAATTCATGAAATACACAAAAACCACAGGCAATTTGCCTGCGGTTAGGTTTCGAGTTTTAAGTTTAGAGTTTAAGATAGATGTTGTTGTACTAATTTGTTTACTAGAGAACCATCCGCTTTACCTTTAACTTTAGGCATTAAAGCTCCCATAACTCGCCCCATATCTGCTTTGGATGTTGCATTGACTTCTTCAATCGTTTGTTTAACGATATTAGAAATGTCTTCTTCTGAAAGTTGCTCAGGCATATAAGCCTCTACGTATACTAGTTCGGTGCGGACTTTATCCACGAGATCTGAACGACCTGCGTTTTCAAACTCCTGGAGGGAGTCTTTGCGTTGTTTTAATTCGCGAGAGAGCACTGTCAATTCTTCATCATCTGTTAAATCTTGCCTCTGCTTCAAGGCTTCGTTTTGAATGGAAGCCTTCAGCATCCGAATAACAGATAGTTTGTCCTTTTCCTTGTTCTTCATCGCTTGTTTCATATCATTATTTAAACGCTCGAGAAGACTCATCTTTCCACCCTCTCTTAGAATTTACGTTTTCTTGCAGCTTCAGACTTTTTCTTACGTTTTACGCTTGGTTTTTCATAAAATTCACGCTTCCTAGCTTCCTGAAGCGATCCTGCTTTAGATACAGTACGTTTGAAACGACGAAGAGCATCTTCAAGCGATTCGTTTTTACGAACGACGGTTTTAGACATCTCTTTCCCTCCCTCCGAAAACAACACACTAACTCAAGTTGTCAACATGTTATACATGTACTAAACAATTATAATATATCATCTTTAGCAGGTCAACCAATAAAATCAAACTTATTTTGAATATCATCATGTTATTATCATAATTTTTCACTAAACAATCATTCAACTTGCATGAAAATCCAATTTATAGCATGTCTCCCGTTAATGGGCCATAAGCTTACTAAGAGGTGACAGTCATGCATGAGCTATTTTTATTCCTATTATTCATTGCGATATTTTTGGCCGGTATGTCAGTTTTACGAATCGGACTGTTCAATATGTCCGGTGCAGCATTAAAAAATTTTCTCTCGAAAGTTACGGATAAGCCATGGAAAGGCTTCATGGCCGGAACCATCTTTACGGGGATCCTGCAGAGCAGCTCGGCGGTCATGGTCATGACGGTCGGCCTCGTTTCCGCAGGAAGCTTAACGTTCCCGCAAACAATCGGGATTATTCTTGGAACGAATATCGGATCCACCTTTACAGCAGAGTTCATGACCTTTTCCTTGGATCGTTGGATCATTCCCGGTGTCGTAAGCGGCGCTTTCCTTTGCTTCATGCCAAAAGCATTACCGAGAAGCATAGGGATGTCCCTGATTGGAATCTCGGCCATCTTCGCGGCGATGAGCGGTTTTAAAATGCTTTCGACACCGATTGCAGCCTATTCTTCGATACAAACGCTCATCCATTACATAGAGGGCCATATGATTTATGCCCTATTAGCCGGGATATTATTAACCGCACTCATTCACTCCAGTTCGGCAACCATCGGGATAGCCATGAGCTTTTTGATGAACGGGGAGTTATCCGTCTCCTCCGCAATCATCATCATGCTCGGATCGAATATTGGCACTTGCATCACCGGATACATGGCCAGCATCGGTTCTGGCAGACAAGCTGCCTTCACAGCTTATGCACATATTTGGCTAAACGTCATCGGGGTTGCCGCTTTCCTGCCTTTTGTGGATATTCTGGAAAGCGCTGCTGCCTTTTTCACCGAAAACAAAGGGACACAGCTCGCCCATGCCAGTGTCATTTTCAATATCTTGACTTCTTTGGCCGTCTTGCCATGCGCACGGCAATTCTCCAACCTCATTCTTTTGGTGCATCGGCAACACTTAAAGAAATAAGGAGCTGTCCAAAAATTATTAGAGACTTTCTTATGGGCAGCTTCAGGGGAAGATGGACATAATATATAGCTGTAACAGATATAAAAGGATAAATGATTACCGGGAGGTTTTTTAGCTAATCTTTTTATAATTAACTTTATAGTTTAATAAGCTCAAACCACTCAATATAACAGCAGCTAATATCAAAATCCACAAACCTTTATTAGAGAAAGATGTTAGATAAAAAACGATTACTGCCATTATATATAAAACGGTTATTAATGTGTTATATACCCAAAATTTCATCATGCATTTCGTCACTCTTTGTAAGTAGTGTTAATGATAAAAGAAAGTTAAATACCCGTTTTTTCATTTTTCTCCCCCTGTTTATGCATTTAATATAAGTATGTTTACTCCCTGTTTGATACCCCTAATATCCATTGAATCCACAATAAACTTTTTTTTGAATGTATTGGTTCCAAAAATGACAAGTAAAAGTCCAAAATTGATACGTTTCCTCTTTTTCAAGGAAATAAGCGCAATGCACTCCACAAAGGCATGGGCACTCGACTTATACTCCGTTTTATGGAAGTAATAAAAAACAGGCGGAGAAAAATAATTCATTTTTCTCCGCCTGTTTTATTTTTAAGGACTTATTATACGGGTCCCTTACAAAATCAATAATCGGAATCAGCCGTTAAGCCCTTTACGATTGAGACACCTGCACTCGCACCAATTCTTGTTGCACCAGCTTCAATCACTTTCTGGGCATCGCTCGTGTTGCGGACTCCGCCTGAAGCTTTGACACCGATATCCGGGCCAACTGTTTTTCTCATAAGCGTGATATCTTCAACAGTCGCTCCGCCGGTCGAAAAACCAGTTGATGTTTTCACATAATCCGCTCCGGCTTTTAAGGCCAATTCACATGCACGGACTTTTTCTTCATCAGTCAATAAAGAAGTTTCAATGATCACTTTTGACAGAGCCTTACCAGTTGATGCCGCTACAACAGCACGAATATCCCGCTCTACCAACTCATCATCCTTGTCCTTCAATGCGCCGATATTGATCACCATATCGACTTCATGAGCGCCATTGGAGATGGCGTCTTTCGTTTCAAAAGCTTTGGTTTCCGGTGTGGTTGCACCTAGAGGGAAGCCGATAACGGTACAAACTTTCACTTCTGAACCTTCCAAAAGTTCGCTTGCATATTTCACCCAAGTTGGGTTCACGCATACGGAAGCAAAGTTATACTCTCTCGCTTCTTCGCATAATACCTTTATTTGCTCTTTGGTTGCATCTGCTTTTAATAACGTGTGGTCAATTAAACCTGCTACATTTTGTGACATTAATAAATCCTCCTCAAAAACAATCTATACCTAGTTGTACGTACCTCTCATAATACCATAGTTTATCCACTTTGACGATATATATAGTCTTTACCCTAAAGTGCCAAGATAACACATTTAAAATAGGATAAAAAAAAGACAGCGATTTACCGCTGTCTTAGATTAGATATTGGATGCTTGTTGCAACGGAAAATCCTTCACGACCGTCACGAACTGACCTTCACTAAATGGATAGCCAGACTTTGAAATCTTCACTTTGACGATTTCACCGACCATTTCTTCCGAAGCCGGGAAGACGACTTTCATGTAATTATCGGAATAGCCCTCATAAAGGCCATTTTCCAACTTCGTTTCAGGAATGACTTCAAGAACTTCCCCCTCGAATCGTGAGGCATACTCTTTTGCCAGCTGATCCGACAACGTGATAAGGCGATGTACGCGTTCATTTTTGACATCTTCATCCACTTGATCTTCCATACGGGCAGCCGGCGTCCCTGTCCGTTTTGAATAAGGGAAAACATGAAGTTCGGAGAATTTATATTTTTCTATAAAGTTATATGTCTCCATGAATTCTTCTTCTGTTTCACCTGGGAAACCTACGATGACATCAGAGGTAACAGCAAGACCCGGAAGCGCAATTTTCAACTTCTCGATCCGATCCCCGAAGAAATCCATCGTATATTTACGTCTCATCCGTTTTAGAACTGTATCGGAACCGGATTGGATTGGTATATGCAAATGACGTACCACTTTTTTCGAGTTCGTCAGCACTTCAATGATCTCATCTGTAATCTGGCTGGCTTCGATGGATGAAATACGGATACGCTTCAATCCATCGACTTTTTCCAAGTCACGCAGCAGCATCGCCAAATTATAGTCTTTCAAATCGTCTCCGTAGCCGCCAGTATGAATTCCGGTGAGGACTAGCTCTTTATAGCCTGCCTCGACAAGCTGTTCAGCTTGGTTAACGACTTCCTTTGGATCGCGGGAACGCATCAAGCCACGGGCCCAAGGGATGATGCAGAAAGTGCAGAAATTATTGCAACCTTCCTGAATCTTAAGTGAAGCTCGTGTACGGTCTGTAAAAGCAGGTACATCCAACTCTTCGTAGACACGGTTTTTCATGATATTCCCTACGGCATTGATTGGCTCACGCTCAACCTTGAATTGCTCGATGTAATCAAGGAGTTTAACCCTGTCCTGTGTTCCTACAACAATATCCACACCTGGTATGGCCATGATTTCTGCCGGTGATGTCTGTGCGTAACATCCCGTTACCGCTATGACGGCATTCGGATTTTTACGAATGGCCCGACGGATGACCTGACGGCTCTTCTTATCGCCAGTGTTTGTCACCGTGCATGTGTTGATGACATATACATCGGATGTATTTTCAAACTCAACACGATCATATCCTCCAGTTTTGAATAATTGCCATATAGCCTCTGTTTCATAATGATTCACTTTACAGCCTAATGTATGGAAAGCGACCGTTGCCATTTTTCATCACCTCAAAAGTTCTACATGATAAGAAACAGCGGAAAGTGCATATAAAGGTGCTGTTTCAGTTCTTAATATTCTTGGTCCAAGACCGCAAGCCATAAAACCGGCATCAGTCAGTTTTTCAATTTCCTTATCTGCTAAACCACCTTCAGGCCCAAAAACGAATAGGATGGATTGCCCAGCGGTAATATCTTTCAAGACAGAAGCGAGTACAGAAGTTTCCCCCCGTTTTGCCACTTCTTCAAAAGCGATTAATTTATGATCGAAACCAGTTGCATAATCAGCTAGCTGATCTGCCGTCATCGGTTCCTTGATGGCAGGGATAACCGTGCGGTGAGATTGCTCAGCCGCCTCTTTTGAAATCTTCTGGAGCCTCTCCAATTTCTTACCTACCTTTTTGTGGTCCCATTTTACCACCGAACGAGCAGCAATAAAAGGGATAAATTCAACAGCACCCAGTTCAGTGCCCTTTTGAACGATATATTCCAACTTATCCCCTTTAGGCAGACCGCTCGCTATCACAACCCTTACAGGAAGTTCCTTTTCTTCATTCTTCCATTCGGAAACTGTCCCTATAACAGCATCATCAGTAATTTCCGAAATTTCCGCGACAGCTGTCATACCATTACCTTTTACCGTAATGATCCGCTCCCCTGGTCCCATTCTCATCACCCTTGCGATATGGTGAAAATCATCGCCTGATATCGTCACCGTGTTTCCATTGATGTCTACATCGTTAAGAAAATACCGTTGCACACTGCCACCCACTTCGTCTAGTCTAAAAAAAACACAGGCTAACAGTCAGGAATCCAGAATGCAAGCCATGCAAAGATTCAAGCTAAAAAAAGGTACTCTGACTATCAAAATACCCGATAATCAGAGTAACTTTTTCAATTAATCATTTCTTTTCGCTATTATTGCCACCCAATCTTCCATCAAGATCGTTTCCTCAACGGTGAAACCAGATGCTATAATCGCATCCTTCACATCTTGTTTCTTAGTTTGAATGATTCCGGAAGCGATGAAATGTCCGCCAGGTTTAACGACTTTCGCTACATCATCCGTAAAACGCATGATCACCTCGGCAAGAATATTAGCCACGACGATATCCGCTTGTTCATTCACACCATCCAGCAAATTGCCTTGTGAAACGGACACTTTATCCTGCACGTTATTTATTTCAACGTTTTGGATGGCTGACTGTACTGCCACTTCATCCAAATCAAGGGACTGGATTCGTTTTGCGTCCAATAATGCAGCTGCAATGCTTAGAACACCAGAACCCGTTCCTACATCAACGACTAAATCCCCAGGCCGTACTGTACGCTCCAGCGCTTGGATGCACATGACCGTCGTCGGGTGTGTACCCGTTCCGAAAGCCATGCCTGGATCAAGTTCAATGATCAATTCGTCACTGCTTACTGGAGTGTAGTCTTCCCATGTTGGCACGATGGTAAAACGTTCGGATATCTTGACGGGGTTATAATATTTTTTCCAAGCCGTCGCCCACTCTTCCTCATTCACTTCACTAATTGAAACAACATTTTTCCCAAGGTCTATATCAAAAAGAAGGAGATTATTGATTGATTCCTTAATAGCATCAACGGTATCGTTAAGGAAGCTGTTAACGGGCAGATAAGCCTTGATGACTACACCTTCATCCGGATAATCATCTGGGTTCAAGTGGTAGATTTCGCCAAAAACATTTTCACGTTCCTTGACTAATTCTAGAGGATCCTCAATGACAACACCGCTCGCACCTGCCTCATGAAGAATATTCGAAACAGGTTCAACCGCTTCATTCGTTGTTTGGATTGCAAATTCAGACCACTTCATAATCTACCAACTCCCAATTTGTTCTTTTACTTTTATTCACCTATCTTTAAAAGCACGCTTTACTTTTGAGAAAAAGCCATCTTCTTGTTCATCTACGCCTTGTCCGCTGATATCACTGAACTCACGAAGCAAGTCCTTTTGTTTTTCCGTTAATTTCTTAGGGGTGACCACTAATACGACCACATGCTGATCTCCTTGGCCATACCCTCTTACATTCGGAACACCTTTGCCTTTTAAACGGAAACGAGTGCTTGTTTGTGTACCTGCAGGAATCTTCAGCTTCACTTTTCCATGCAGCGTCGGAACTTCTATTTCATCGCCCAATGCTGCCTGGGCAAACGTAACCGGCATTTCACAATAAATATCATCGCCATCCCGCTCAAAGAATTCATGGCTGCGTACATGGAAGACTACATACAGGTCTCCTGCCGGACCGCCATTGATTCCTGGCTCTCCTTGGCCGGTTACACGCAACTGCTGGCCATCATCAATTCCTGCCGGCACCTTAACTTGGATCTTTTTACGTTTTTGGACTTTTCCGTCGCCGCCGCATGTTGAACATTTATTAGGAATGATTTTTCCTGTACCTTGACAATGGTGACATGCTCTCCGGTTCACAATCCTTCCGAACGCTGTGTTTTGTTCAACATTCAATTGACCGGTTCCATGACAATGTGAACAGTTTTCCACTTTTGTACCAGGTTTGGCACCGGATCCTTTACATGTATCACAATTCTCTTCACGCGGAATTTCAATCTCAGTTTCTTTTCCGAATGCAGCCTCTTCAAAAGAAAGCGTCATCGTATACTGTAAATCCGCCCCTTGACGCGGTGCATTAGGATCTCTCCTGCGACCGCCGCCACCGAAGAAGCTACTGAAAATATCTTCAAAACCGCCGAAACCGCCAAAGTCCTGACCGCCAAAGCCCTGATTGGGATCTGTATGTCCGAATTGGTCATAATGGGCCTTTTTCTGTTCGTCACTCAATACTTCGTAAGCTTCCTTGATTTCCTTGAATTTATCCGCAGCATCGTCCGCTTTATTAATATCAGGGTGATATTGTTTGGAGAGCTTTCGATACGCTTTTTTGATTTCATCCTTCGAAGCACTTTTCGAAAGGCCTAACACCTCATAATAATCGCGTTTACTCATATCTAAAATCCACTCCCGATTCGATTCACATAAAGGTAATATTATCACTGAACGAAGATAATAATCAACTAGAAAAGTACAATCGGCTTTGACACATTTTTGTAATTGGTACTGCCAGCCCCGATTTGCACATCTTTTTCTCTAAAATCCCATGATTCCCCACCAGCGATTGCAACACTTCCTGACAATGATTTTACCCATTGTAAAAAAAGCCAAAGTCAAGATAACCTGACTTTGACTTTTTTACAATGGCAGGCAGAAACTAACTGCCCAATATTTCAGTGCCCCGATTGGGCCACTTTTTATTTTTTCTCTTCTTCGTTAACTTCAGTATATTCAGCATCAACCACATTATCGTCTTGAGCTGATTCGCCAGCACCGGCTTCTCCAGCTTGCTGAGCTTTTGCCGCTTCTTCATAAAGTTTCATTGTCAAAGCTTGAACGATTTCGTTAAGCGCATCTTTTTTCACGCGGATTTCTTCAAGCTCATTTTTCTCGATTGCAGCTTTCAGTTCATCCTTCGCTTCATTCGCTTTTGTTACTTCCGCTTCGTCCACTTTACCTTCTAGATCTTTAAGCGTTTTTTCCGTTTGGAAAACTAATTGATCAGCTTCGTTACGAAGTTCAACTTCTTCTTTACGTTGTTTATCGCTATCGGCATTTTCTTCTGCTTCACGTACCATGCGTTCGATCTCTTCATCAGAAAGTCCTGAAGATGATTTGATGGTGATCGCTTGTTCTTTGTTCGTACCAAGATCTTTCGCACGAACGTTCACGATACCGTTTTTATCGATATCGAATGTCACTTCAACTTGTGGAACTCCACGCGGTGCCGGCGGAATGTCACTCAATTGGAAACGACCAAGAGTTTTGTTATCCGCTGACATTGGACGCTCACCTTGAAGGACATGGATATCAACTGCCGTTTGATTATCAGCCGCTGTCGAGAATACTTGTGATTTACTTGTCGGAATCGTAGTATTACGGTCAATCAGTTTCGTGAATACTCCGCCCATCGTTTCAATTCCAAGTGAAAGTGGAGTTACATCAAGAAGGACAACGTCTTTAACATCCCCTGTTAATACGCCACCTTGAATTGCTGCACCCATTGCAACCACTTCATCAGGGTTTACACCTTTGCTTGGTTCTTGACCGATTTCCTTTTTGATCGCTTCAACAACCGCAGGAATACGTGTAGATCCACCAACAAGGATTACTTTGTCGATTTCAGATGCTGAAAGACCAGCATCTTTCAATGCTTGACGAGTTGGTCCCATAGTGCGTTCCACAAGACCTGCAGAAAGCTCATCGAATTTAGCTCTAGTCATCGTTACATCCAAGTGAAGCGGGCCAGCTTCTCCAGCTGTGATGAATGGTAATGAAATTTGAGTTGACGTTACGCCGGAAAGATCTTTTTTCGCTTTTTCAGCTGCATCTTTCAAACGTTGAACCGCCATTTTGTCTTTTGAAAGGTCGATTCCGTTTTCTTTCTTGAATGCTTCAACCAGGTAATCGATGATGACTTGGTCGAAATCATCCCCACCTAGACGGTTGTCACCAGCAGTGGACTTAACTTCGAAAACGCCATCTCCAAGTTCCATGATCGATACGTCAAATGTACCGCCGCCAAGGTCGAATACAAGGATCGTTTGATCTTCTTCCGTTTTATCCAAACCGTATGCAAGTGCTGCAGCTGTCGGTTCGTTGATGATACGTTCCACTTCAAGGCCGGCAATTTGACCAGCATCCTTAGTTGCTTGGCGTTCTGCATCATTGAAGTAAGCAGGTACAGTGATAACCGCTTTAGTGACTTTTTCGCCAAGATACTCTTCAGCGTATGATTTCAAGTATTGAAGGATGATTGCAGAAACTTCTTGAGGTGAGTATTCTTTTCCTTCAATTACTTCTTTATGGTTGGTACCCATATGGCGTTTAATGGAAATGATCGTGTTAGGGTTTGTAATCGCTTGGCGTTTTGCCACTTCCCCTACTTGCCTTTCTCCATTTTTGAATGCCACTACGGATGGTGTTGTACGGTTTCCTTCCGGATTCGGGATTACTTTTGGTTCCCCGCCTTCAAGTACAGATACACAAGAGTTTGTTGTACCTAAGTCAATACCAATAATCTTGCTCATAGTTTCACTACCTCCCAATTATTTATATGTAAAAATCCTATTCGTTCACTTTTACCATTGCAGGTCGAATCACACGGTCTTTAAGAAGGTATCCTTTTTGGAATTCCTCGACGACGATGTTCGAACCGAAGTTTTCATCTTGAACTTGCATGACCGCTTGATGCAAACGCGGATCGAACTCTTGGCCAACCGAACTGATCGGTTCGATGCCTTCTTTAGACAATGCATCAGTAATCGCTTTATAGACCATTTCCATGCCGGATAGCAAGGATTTCGTCTGTTCATTTTCCGCTTCGATTTTTGTAGCTCTTTCAAAATTATCAAGAGCCTCCACTAAATCACTAGCAATGCTTTGAACTCTATATTTTTGAGCCGCCTCCATATCAAGCTTGGCACGGCGTCTTGAATTATCAAAATCGGCCTGCAGACGAAGATAACGGTTATCCATTTCCTCGATTTTCGCCTCAAGTTCAGCAATCTTTTCATGAGCCAATTGAAGTTCATCTTTTTCAACCGGACCTTGGTTTTCTTCCGCTGGAATTTCTTCTTCAGCGAAAACTGCTTCTGCAGCACTTTCCTCGATTGTTTCATTTTCCAATGTTTGTTCTTCGTTTTTATTTTCTGTCACAATCTCACCTCCCTAAAAGGGTTTATACAATTTATGCTAAAGTAATATGCCAGGCCGCGGAATATGCTCCCCCGCCACCTTAACAATATTACCTTTGCTACTATTTTTGATACAGTTTTGTCATTAGGGCCGTTAAATCTTTCGAGAAAAACGAAAGCAAACTGATCACTCTCGAATATTCCATTCTCGTTGGACCCAATATAGCCAATGTGCCCACTTGCTCCTGCCCGATTGAGTAGGTCGCCGTTATCAAACTGCAGTCATCGAGCACTGTATTTTGATTTTCACGGCCAATCTTGACGTGGATGCCCGATGGATTTTGAGTAATCAGCTCATAAAATCCCTGTTCCTGCTCAATCATCGATAAAAGCGTGCTTACTTTAGCAATATCATGAAACTCCGGCTGCCTCAGCATATTAGTTTTCCCGCCGAAAAATATTTTTTCGGGCTTTGTGTCCGTCAGGGTCTCCGCAAGGACCGAGACCATCGATCCATAGTTATGGATATGGCGGCTCAACAGAACTGCCACTTCCTTATAAATCTTATCCTTCAGATCAACTAACGGAACATCGACCAAACGGGAATTCAATATGTTCACCATCTTTTCAATTTCGTTTATATCAAAAGAAGGCGGTAAGGAAATCATTCGATTTTCCACATGACCTGTATCGGTAATGATGATGGCTATTGCCGTTTCAGGACTTAAAGGAATGATCTGGATTTTTTTCAGCTTATGCTCATTCACTTTTGGCCCCAGTACAATCGCCGTATAATTCGTCAGTTCCGAAAGTATTTTCGCTGACTTCTGAACGATCTTTTCCAATTCATAAATTCGTTCTACGAAAACGGATTTTAATATCTTCACTTCATTCTTTTTCGGAGCTTGAGGAGAAAGTAAATGATCCACATAATATCTATACCCTTTTTCAGAAGGGATCCTACCGGAAGAGGTATGGGTTTTTTCTAAAAATCCCATTTCTTCAAGATCGGACATTTCGTTGCGAATTGTGGCAGAGCTGAACGTAATTTCATCTTTCTTCGACAAGCTTCGTGACCCGACTGGCTGGGCAGAATGGATGAAATCCTCGATTATCACTTGTAGAATCAATAATTGACGATCAGTTAGCATGTATGATCACCTCTGTTAGCACTCTGTCTCATCGAGTGCTAATATACTAATAAATTATCAAATGAAGCTTATGATGTCAACAATGAAAACCGCTAATTCACCGTTAAAATAACTTGAGTTTCCTTCAGTCGGAATCAATAACGCCCAAAAATGATTGGAACACTTCATTTCCAAGCAGTTTGCCCTGCTCAGTCAAGCGCACGAACCCGCCTTCCACCTTAAGCAGACCCTTTGCCGATCCTTCTTCGAGCGGTTTCCTGAAAATCTCCGTCATTTCAACAAAAAATTTATTCTTGAAGATTTCCAATGATACACCTTCCGTTTTCCGGAGCCCCAAAAACATCTCCTCTTCCATCCGTTCATGAAGCGGTACTGGGTGTTCTTCCAATACTGGCAGCTCGTTCTCCAGCAATGGCGTAATATATTTCTTCACAGGACCATGATTGGCCACCCTTTTTCCTCCAGTATAGCCATGTGCACCGGCACCAATCCCATAATACTCCACATTATCCCAATATGTCAGGTTGTGCCTGCTTTCAAACCCAGCTCGGGCAAAATTACTGATTTCATATTGATGCAGACCATGCTTCTCCATCTCTTCCATTAGCCTCTCATACATCGAAGCCTCGAGCTCCTGCGGCGGCAGGTTCAATTTACCCCTTCTCATCTGGTTATAAAAAACCGTCTTCGGCTCAACGATCAATGAGTAGCTGGAATAGTGCGGCAATTGAAGGGCAATCGCTTTATCCAGCGTATCCTTGAAATCTTCCATCGTTTGGCCTGGCAATCCATATATCAAGTCGATGCTGATATTCGTAAAGCCAACCTCTTGAGCCAAATGAATCGTTTCATAAACTTCTATAGCCCGGTGAGTCCGGCCAATTCGTTTTAACAATTCATCATTGAAGCTTTGCACTCCAAAGCTAAGTCTATTGACTCCTGAATCATAAAGTATCTCGAGTTTTTTCCTCGAAAGATCCCCTGGATTGGCTTCGAATGTATATTCAGCCTTTTTAGGATCAAAGGGCAGGGTTTCATTGATCGCTTCACATAAGAATGCAAGCTGCTTTTCATCCAGAGAGGTCGGTGTCCCTCCACCGACGAAAACCGTATCCAAACCGGCAGTCGGGTATTTGGAAAGCTGCATCTCCATTTCCCTTTTCATCATCTGTAAATATTCGTCCACCGGCTGTCCCTGCAAAAATACTTTATTGAAATCACAATAGTGACAAATATGTTCACAAAATGGTATATGGAGGTAGGCGCTTTTGATCATTGTGTTCACAACCTTTTAATCGAATGAGTCGATAGAAAAAGAGGCTAGATTTCCTCTACCCTCTTTTTTCTATCTATCGTTTATTTTATTTATTTCTTTGGTGTCGTATCATCCATTTTCAAAACAGCCATGAAAGCTTCTTGCGGAACTTCAACGGAACCTACCTGTTTCATCCGCTTTTTACCTTCTTTCTGTTTTTCGAGCAACTTACGTTTACGGGAAATATCGCCGCCGTAACATTTAGCCAATACGTTTTTGCGCATTGCACTAATTGAAGAACGGGCGATGATTTTTTGCCCGATTGCTGCTTGGATCGGCACTTCAAATTGTTGTCTTGGAATCAATTTCTTCAATTTTTCAACGATGACTTTACCGCGTTCATAAGCAAAGTCCTTATGAACGATGAAACTTAAAGCATCGACAGTTTCAGCATTCAGCAAGATATCCATTTTCACAAGCTTGGACGGTTTATAGCCGATCAGCTCATAATCGAATGAAGCATAGCCTCTTGTATTGGATTTCAATTGATCGAAGAAATCATACACGATTTCCGATAATGGTATTTCGTAATGAATACTTACACGGGTCTCATCGATATATGCCATATCAATGAAGTTACCGCGTTTATTTTGACAGATTTCCATGATCGCCCCGACAAACTCCGTCGGTGCCATCATCGTTGCTTTGACATATGGCTCCTCGACCCGTTCGATTTTTTGAGCATCAGGCATATTAGACGGGTTATCCACTTTCAGGACCGTTCCGTCCGTTTGGACCACATCATAAATAACACTCGGTGCAGTGGTGATCAGATCGATTTTGAATTCACGTTCAATCCGTTCCTGGATAATTTCCATATGAAGGAGTCCAAGGAATCCGCAACGGAAACCGAAGCCCAATGCTTGCGATGATTCCGCCTCGAACTGCAGCGCTGAATCGTTCAATTCCAATTTCTCCAACGCATCCCGTAAATCATTGAATTTCGATGCGTCAATTGGGTATAGACCGCAATATACCATCGGATTCATCTTCCGGTAACCCGGCAATGGTTCTGTCGCACTATTCACGGCACTGGTAATCGTATCACCAACAGTCGTATCACCAACGTTTTTAATGGATGCCGTAAGGAAACCTACATCACCTACGTTCAGTTCATCCAACAGCTGGGTTTTAGGGTTGAAGACACCCAATTCGGTAACATCGAATTCCTTGCCAGTGGACATCATTTTGATTTTGTCGCCCACTTTAATGGAACCCTCAACAACACGGATATAGGCAACTACACCGCGGTACGCATCAAACAGTGAATCGAAAATAAGAGCCTTGAAAGGAGCATCTGGATCACCTTGTGGAGCTGGAACCAATTCAACGACCTGTTCCAGAATCTCCTCGATTCCGATTCCCGCTTTAGCCGAAGCCAAGACTGCATCGGAAGCATCCAACCCGATCACTTCCTCGATCTCTCCACGCACCCGTTCCGGATCTGCACTCGGCAAATCGATTTTATTGATGACCGGAATGATTTCCAGGTTGTTGTCCAATGCTAAATAAACGTTTGCAAGCGTTTGGGCCTCAATACCCTGTGCCGCATCGACAACAAGGACAGCTCCTTCACAAGCTGCAAGGCTTCGTGACACTTCATACGTAAAATCGACATGTCCCGGTGTATCAATAAGATGGAAGATATATTCTTCTCCATCTTTCGCATTATATTTCAATTGAATCGCATTCAATTTAATCGTAATTCCACGCTCACGCTCTAAATCCATGGAATCCAACAACTGACTCTTCATTTCACGCTGAGTCATGGCGTTCGTTTTTTCAATGATCCGATCCGCCAATGTAGATTTACCATGATCAATATGAGCGATGATGGAAAAGTTACGAATTTTTGATTGTCTTTTTAATTTTTCTTCTCTATTCATGACGTTCACTCCCACTTGTCGACACAATACACTATTTTTTATTATATCAATAGAAAATGCAAGATTCAACAGAATAGTTACAAAAGAAGCATCATTACAGGGCAACGGATAAAAAAAGGCTGCATTCCGGATTCGGATGCAGCCTTTTGGCAGGGCACACTCAACTTATTTCATACCTAAATCATATCAATAAGTGCTTGAAAGGCACCTGATATGGTCTCTCCAAGCGTTTTGCCGATCGATGAGAAAAAGTTGAAGGCCTTCATTTCTTCAAGCTTTTCTTTTTTCGTCTCCAAATCATGACTCGTTACTTTTTCGCCAAGGATATCCGCTTCCATCTCGCCTTGGTCCGATTGGTTAATAATGAATGCACTATTCAAAGAGGGATCTTCATACCCCTTCATTTTTTTCATCCCGTCGTTCGCTTGCTGCATCCCGATTAGAACACCTAAAAATAATACGAGCACAATCCCTGTACATTTCAACCAAAATCGAACCATGATAAGAGAACTCCTTTCAAATTACTGCGCTTCCGAATCCCCGGTCGGGTTATCCACTGCTTTGGCATCCCAGTAAAATTCACTGAAAACCTCGGTAAAGGCATCAACGGTCAAGTACATTTCCTCGAAAGTATTATCAACACCGCCAATTTCCAAGAGCATGGCATTGCCTGACAAATCCTGATTGTATACTCCATTATGTCCCGCTCCGCCTTGTTTCATAACCCCTCGTGAAATGCCAGGGTATTTTTTCTCCAAAGCTTTATGAAGCTTATTGGCAAGCGCTGCATTTTTTTCGAAGTTCGGGTTATTGCCCCCAACCACGAAGGCAATCTTGGCATAATCTTTACCTTTAATGTTAATGGTCGTATGTTTTTTTCGTTTAGAATCACGATGGATATCAATGATATATTCTAAATCTTTGTTATTGGCCAATGCCGTCTGGACGGATTTTCGTGATTCTTGATAGGATTTGGCATAATTCAATCCTTTATTATTCAGATTCCCCATGATATCCGTTTTATCGAGCGAGGAGCCAATCCCCTTATCAGCCATATCTTCAACCATCCGTTCCCCGAGTTTCGTAATATTGATTTTCGAATGATAGGCTAGATCCGGGTTGGTCACTCCTTTTAAATATGGAAGATATGACTCCCGGTTATGGCTATGGTATATCTCGACCACTTTCCGTCCATTCGTCGTTTGTTTCGGCTGATCGGCGACTCCTTTTTCCGGTTCTTCAATCTCATCCAGGTTTTGCAGGGACGCATCCCTTTCTTCATTCAGGACGTCCACTGGCGGCGAGGATTCGTATGGCATATTCGTATAATTCGTTCCTTCCCCGGCAACGAGGATCTCATTATCAAAAATCGAAAAGCCAGGAAGTTCCCTGCCAAGTAAGCTTCGCGGGTCCTCCAGCGAAATGTTGGTCGAAGCTTTTATCAATTGATTCGTGATCATCGATTCCTGCTTACCTTCCGGCAGGGCATTAAAAAGATAATGATTTTCGTTGGCCAGCATCGAGAACAGCATTTTTCCCGAGAATTGGTTGGCTACAGTATGTACGGAATTAGAAGATATCCGATACTCCGGTCTTAGGGAAGTCATGACCCCACTGACTGAAAAAACAAAAAGAAGCAAGGCGAGAATACCTAGAAAAGTTTTTATTATTGTTGATCCGTGAACGGCTGTTATGATTCCTGGGGAATTTCTTCTTTTCATCCTTCCACCCTCTCTATAGCTTGTCTATTAATACCTATGACTTTGCTAGAAAGGGTAGAACACCATTTTTGGGCACTAAAAATGATTTAACGGGTGTAATAGCCGGTATTATCTTGATTTATTGAATGATGCAAGGCTGCATTTAACCCATTGGCTATTAAATTGGCCATATCCTCAATGAAAACATCGACTTCTTTCGGTGTAACCATTAAATTTTGACCAAGCGGTGACAGTACCTCATAAATCAATTTCCGTTTCTCTTCATCAGGGAGGACACCTATCATTCCCAAGAAGGTTTGGCGCTCCTTTTCACCTGGCATATCCTCTTCGGTCAGCTTTGTGCGCTTTCCAAAACTGAATCCAGCGGGCGCCAACGAACGTGATGGTCTGTCCCCTTCATTCAGTTCCTTGCCAAAGTGCTTCAAGATATAATCTATCGTATCGCTGGCAATTGATACGGCATCCACGACGGTAGGTATACCAATCGCTATAACAGGAACTCCCAGTGTAGACTGGCTCAATTCTTTTCGTTTATTCCCAACACCAGACCCAGGATGGATGCCTGTATCCGTTATTTGAATCGTCGAATTCACTCGTTCGATCGAACGGGCAGCCAATGCGTCAACGACGATCAGGAAATCCGGCTTACTTTTTTCGATGACTCCTTTTATGATGTCACTCGTCTCGATTCCCGTAATCCCCATCACCCCGGGGGAAATCGCACTGACCGGCCGATAGCCTTCCTTGACGGACTCCGGCTGCAATTCGAACAAATGTCTTGTGACCACAAGGTTCTCAACGACTGCAGGTCCAAGAGCATCGGGAGTAACATTCCAATTACCAAGACCGACAACCAAACAACTGCTTTCTTTGGTGATTTTATTCCGTTTCAAAAAGGAAGCCAGTTCGTTGGCGAACACCTTTTCCACCCGTTGCTGCGTATCCGTATCCTGCTGGCGGATCCCCTGCACTTCGATGGTCAAATAGCTGCCCTGCTTCTTCCCGATTTCTTTTTCACCCTCAGCCGTGACCTCGACTAAGGATACCTTCA
The DNA here is from genome assembly GCF_040250305.1 of Peribacillus frigoritolerans. NCBI lineage: Bacteria > Bacillati > Bacillota > Bacilli > Caryophanales > Bacillaceae > Peribacillus > Peribacillus frigoritolerans. The sequence goes on from NZ_CP158190.1 coordinate 3,787,388, forward strand.
GATCATCCACTTCTTTTTCCTTAATAATGACCCCTTCGATACGGGATACATCCACTTCCTCTACAACACCTTTATGTTCAAGGGCAATTTCCTTTGCTTCAATCGCCAAATCTGTACGAATTCCGTATTCACTAAGGTCCAAATTATTTTCCATAACGGCCTCCTGATGTTTGAATTGAATCTAATCTAGTATTTTCAATAGTCTCTCTTAAACATTCTGTCGTTTTTGCTTTTTTATTATTCATTTTTTTGGTACAATGAGTGATGACGAGATGAATTTATTCCCGAAATTATAATTACTTTTCGATTCTCAATCTGAAGTATTGCATATTTATGGGCAGTCTGATAGAATATCACTTGTGCTATTTGATATGGATTTGAAAAGTCGAGTTCATATAATCTCGATTTCTTTGTAGGAGGTGAACGGAATGCCAAACATTAAATCTGCTATTAAACGTGTAAAAATCAACGACAAAAAACGCGTTCATAACATTACTGTTAGATCAACTATGCGTACTACAGTGAAAAACGCTGAAGTTGCATTAGCTGGTGAAAACGTTGAAGCTGCTAAAGAAGCTCTTTTAACAGCTGCTGTGAAATTAGACAAAGCTGCATCTAAAGGATTAATCCATAAAAATGCGGCAGCCCGTAAAAAATCTCGTTTAGCGAAAAGACTTAACGCTCTTAACGCATAATGACAAAAAATTAAACGATCCAACCGGATCGTTTTTTTTGTGCCGTTTTTTGCATAAAAAAGGCAGCAGGATATCTGCCGCCTTTTTTTATCATCTAATTTTTAAAAGCAGCAGCTCAAGCGTGATTGCCTTATCGGCTTGGCCCGTCTTCATTTTATAATCCGCTTCCGCTAAGTCGTTGATGATGCTCAATAGCTCGCGTTCCTGGAATTTCCCCGTCTTTTCAAGTGCCAGCTTTACCCTGTATGGGTGCACCTTCAGTTGACCTGCAATTTTTTGCTGGCTATAGCCCTGACGGGAAAGCTCCTTCACTTGATACATGAGCCTGACCTGACCCGCCATGACACTCAAGATTTTGATCGGCTCTTCATTCTGCCTGAGAAGATCGTGCAGTATCGTCATCGCACTCTCCATTTTTCGCTGTAACACATGATCAACAAGCGTGAAGATATTCTGTTCAAGGGATTTAGCAACCAGCTTTTCCACTACCTCGACCGTAATGTGTTTATCAGCTTCTACATAAAGCACCATTTTATCCAGTTCATTCGTAAGCATCATCAGATTCGTTCCTGCAAGTTCAAGTAAAAGCTCTGTAGCCTGCTCATCTATTTGGACTGAAGAAGCTTCGACCCTCTCCTTCACCCACCCTTTTAACTCATGATCACCAAGCTTTTTCGCTTCAACGAGAACCGCCTTACGCTTAAGTTCCTTGGTGATTTTTTTCCGTTCATCCAGTTTCTCATAAGGTGCGGTCAATACGACAATTGAATAAGGAACCGGGTCAGCCAAATACGCTTCGAGTCTTTTCACATTATGTTCAACTCTTGATTTCGTTTTTTCAGCTGTCAAAAAAAATGGGTTTTGCATGAAAACAAGGCGCCTTTCCCCGATAAACGGGAGGGTTTCGACATCTTCAAGTGCAGTTTCAACAGGCGTCTCTTCTAAATCAAATTGAGAAAAGTTAAAATCCATCTCATCCTCGTGAAGGACATTCTCGATCAATAGCTGCTTCGTTTCATTAATTAGATAGGCTTCCGACCCATATAACAAGTATACCGGCGCAAATTGCCCTTTTTTTATACTTTTCCAAACATCTAATACCAATAGAATCCGCCTCTTTACTATGTATTCTTCTCTAATGGTATAGGTGGATGGACCATTTGACAAGCTATAAAGGGAACTAGCCCTTTAAAAGGGCTAATTCCGGATCTATATGAACACTTTCAAGAAAGGCCCGGGTAATCTCCCTTGAAAGCGGGTAGAGTATTCATGTAGAACAAAAATCGAGCTTTTCTTTTTCGCTTGCTTTGTTTGTACTGTTATTTTGACCTCAAAATCCCAAACTATTTGTGACAACTCTTGTCAGTAAAGGAAATGAAGGAATGAAGCCTGTAGATTTTTTTTTGGTAATGTTTTATACTATTAGCAGAAATAGGAGGGGTAAACAATGAACGAATTCGAAAAGAATGTTCAATCAAAGACAGATGACGTCGCTGATTCCGCTATAGGATTCATCGGTTCTTTTGTATTTTTCGCTGCCATGTTCACCATAGCTGTCGTCATTAAAGCTGTCGGATCCTGATTTCATTTACTACATGCACTTATTTTTCCTGATGGAGGCTGCCGCTGCAGTCTCTTTCTTTTTGATTTTCTACATACTATGGGAGAGTCTTCCGAAAGGTTCCACTGCTTTTGTAATACTTGTAAATAATAGAACCATCCTCGTCCGTCCTGAACACCTTTATGCCATTTCTCTCCAGATTCCCAATTACGTCTCGATGAGGGTGACCGTAGCCATTATCTTTTCCAACTGAAATAAGCGCCGCTTTCGGCTGCAGCTGTTCAAGGAAGGGCGTGGAAGAAGAAGTTTTGCTGCCATGGTGACCGACCTTCAAGATATCCGCCTGCAACTGCGGAAATGTTCTCAAAAGTTCACTTTCCCCTTCTTCTCCCATATCGCCGGTCAATAACCATGACAATCCCCCAAGCTCCGTGAATAGAACTATGGATGAATCATTCTTATTTTCTTCTTTCTCATATGGACTTAGCACAGCAAACGGCGCTCCGCCCGCCACCCAATGGTCCCCCCTTTTCAGGACAGTCATTTTCATTTTTTTATCTCTTGCCACAGTCACAAAATCCATATCCCTGTATTGCTCTTCACTCCAGCCTCCAATGATGATCTCCCCAACTTTAAAATTTTCTATTAATTCTTTTGCACTTCCCATATGATCTGCGTCCGGATGGGTTAAAATCAGTTTGTCCAATTGGTGGATTCCCTTACTTTTCAATAATGGAACAATGATATCATCCGCGGTGTTGAACTTCTTTCGCTTTTTTGCCCACGTGTCGATTGGAAATGTAATTTGTCCACCCGTATCAATCAAATAGTTACCGCGATTGAAAGGCAGGATAATTAAAATGGAGTCACCTTGCCCAACGTCGATGATCTGCACTTCACCAAAAGGCGAGAACCTTTGTAAGTTATATTGCAAAAGTAAAAGGACAATTATTATTCCGCACCAGATTTTACTTTTTTCAAAGGATACTTCCCATGTCAGGTATAACCCTAAAAGCGAAATAACAAGTAATCCCATCATGATGAAAGGCGGTTTTCCAAACGGAATGGAGGCCAGCGGCAAATCCGATGCAGCATCCGCAGCTTTATTGCAGAGTATGAAGGTATAATTCAATAATGAGATGAGGGGTTGCCCCAAGGAAGGCAGTAATATATGAATGAAGAGGGAAATCAGTGAAAATGGCAGCAATACGATGGAATAAAGCGGAACATACAATACGTTCAGAAACACCCCAAGAAAGGATGCTTCAAAAAAGTGAAAAAGCAGAATCGGAAGGGATGCCAATTGGCAGATGGAGCTGACGATGAATAGCTGCGTTGTTTTCTTCGGGTATTGCAAGAAAATGCTTGAAGACATGATAATGGAGAAAGTGACCGCGAATGAAAGCTGAAAACCTATATCAAAGAGCATATTAGGCCGAAAAAACAAAAGTGCCATATAAGCCGATCCGATTGCGATACCCGCCGAGATTCGCTTCTTGAGAAGCAGCAGTAGAAAGAAAAGCATAGCCATTAAACAGGATCTCACCACTGATGGACTGGCACCTGAAAGTAACATGTAAACCGGAAGGAAGAATAAGATGGCCATCATCATTCTTTCCCGTGTAATCCCGACCCTGATGCCGAAGTAAAATAACAGCCCCGTTAAAAAACTGACATGAAGACCGGAAATAGCCAGTAAATGAACCAGTCCGAGCCGCTGATAATTAGTAAGGTCGCCTTCATCTATATATGTCTGGTCGCCGAATATGAGGGCTGTGACAAAACCGCTGGATTCTTCCGGAAAGTGTTCTCTAATATACGTAATCCCCTTCAGGCGCAAATTACGAATCGAAACAAGAATCGGGTTTCCAACCACTTTACAATCTTGAAATGAAATTGAATCCGCTTTGAAAATCCAATGGGTGCCTTGACGCAAAAGATAACGCTGATAATCGAAACTGTTTTCATTTCTGTTTTTGTCGGGAATTTGCAATGTCCCTTCGGCCGGACATGATAAACCGATTCGCAGAAACCGACCCAGCTTTTCCTGTTCCAGTTCTGTGGTGATTTTATAACGCAGCACTAACCGTTCGCCTTTCTCACTGGCAACGAATCCTTTTAAAGAATTTCCATCTATATTCGGTTGATCGGTAAATGTAATGATAAATTGGCTTTCCGTTCCATGATAGGCAGTTTTGTTGCGGTGATCGGTGAAGGAGGCGGACCCTAAAAACACCCCCATGATCACCAAATGAAAACTAAGGGCCTTCACACTTAATCCCACCGAAAAGTAAAGTAAACAGAGAAAAATAAGGATGATGATCAGCAGCCTTACATTTATAAAAGAATGGGCCGTAACACCAAATGAGGCCGAAACGGCTAATAAGATAAGGTGTCGAGCCATGCCTGCCCCCCTGTCCTATTTAATTTTCAAAAATCTGATTGGCCTGCTTTTCCAGCTCCAATACAGCTTCTTTTCCCAGGCCTGTTCGTTCAAGTTGAGCTAACAATGAGAATACAAAGTCCTTTTTTTGTTTTCCATTAACATCGATGGCCCCTTTTGCTTCAACCTTCTCGGTCTTGACGCCAGCCTGTTTAAATAATTCCAGGGCATATGGATGATTTTTGTAATCTTCCGCATAATAAACAGCCTTGATACCAGCTTGGATGAGTGATTTACAGCACTGAAGACACGGAAAATGCGTCACATATATTTCCGCCCCATCAGTAGGCACCCCAAATTTCGCACATTGTAAAAGTGCATTCATTTCTGCATGTATCGTTCTGACACAATGATTATCAATTACATAACAGCCGTCATCAATACAATGCGTCCCACCCGCAATGGACCCATTATATCCCCCCGCAATGATTCTGTTGTCCCTGACGATGGTCGCCCCTACAGTGAGGCGAGTACATGTGCTTCTTAAGGCTAATAAATGGCTTTGCGCCATGAAATATTGATCCCAACTAATTCTGTTCATGTTGTATCCCCTTACCACTAGAATGATTTTCTTCAATTTTACCCTCTTCCTGTCCATTTGTGTAGCATATTAAATCATTCATTTCACCGAAATGGAATCCCGTAACCTTTCAAACGTTTTATCGCCGATTCCCGTTACCTTCTTCAATTCATCGACCTCCTTGAATTTCCCTACCGTTTCCCTGTATTCCAGGATCGCATTCGCTTTGGATGGTCCAATCCCCGTCAAGGTTTCCAAATCTTCCTGTGTAGCTGTATTCAAGTTCACCAGTCCTCCTGACGCCCCCATAGTGGCGGCATCACCATACGACCCGACTGGTATATTCTCCAAGCTCCCCGTGACTTCTTCACCTATTTCCGGAACATAAATGACCATTTGGTCTTCGACGATTTGGGCAAAATTCACTTTATTTTTATCGGCCTTGTCCGTAAAACTGCCTGCAGCCGAAATTAAATCAATCACCCGGTCACCTGCCTGTGCAGTAAAAATCCCAGGGGACTTGACCGCTCCTTTAACGTCCACTTTAATGATGACAGGTTCGGCAGCTGTTTCATTTTCACTTTGTTCGATTTCAGCTTCTTTTTCAGAAATGGAAAATATATCTTCCGTATCCGCCGGATCCTCCCCTTGTTGCAAAAAAAAGTAAATACCAGCTGCAACAAATGCCACCGCAACGGTAATCTTCGGCATTTTCCTTTTTAAAATTTCATCCATTTCTTTGCCTCCTTGTTGGATTTCGCACGATACATAGTCATAGGACAGATTAAAAATACATAGTGTTTTTAGGAGAATCAATCGCTTTAAGTGAGAGGAGTTGAAAGGAATTGAAGAAAATCGGTGTTATCGGAACCGGAAATATGGGTACCATTTTAATCGAGGCATGGCTGGAGGCAAAAATATTGAATCCGGCAGATCTAGTCATTACAAATCGCACACTTTCCAAAGCATTGGTGCTGAAAGAAAAACACCCTGGCATCAAGGTTGCGGAAAGCGCAGCCGAAACCGTCCAACAAGCCGACTTTATCTTTCTATGTGTAAAACCATTACAAATTAACAGCCTATTACAAGGCATCAAACATCATATAAAAAGGGATCAGCTGGTCATTTCCATCACAAGCCCGCTTTCAGTCTCCCAGCTTGAATCGGCAGTGAATGCCCCCTGTGCCCGTTTTATACCGAGCATAACGAACCGTGTCGGTTCAGGGGTATCGTTACTGAGTTTCAGCAAGAGCTGCAGTAAAGAGAAAGTGTCAGCTTTATATGATTTGGCCTCCGCCATATCGGCACCGGTCATCATTGAAAATGATATAACCCGGGTAGCTTCCGATATCGTCAGCTGCGGTCCTGCCTTCTTCAGCTATTTAGCACAAGCTTTTATTGACGCGGCCTGCCAAACGACGAAGATAGATAAAGAAACGGCTACGACTTTGACTGAGAATATGCTGGTTGGCTTAGGGGAACTGCTTGGTAAAGGGGTTTATACATTGCCGACCTTGCAGGAAAAGGTTTGTGTAAAGGGTGGAATAACGGGTGAGGGGATCAAGGTTTTAGAAGCTGAAACAGGGGAAATGTTCCATCATCTTTTTCAAGCGACACACGAAAAGTTTGCAGAGGACCTATACGAAGTTGAAAAGCAGTTCGGCCATCCTTATTAATATTCGTAATTTATATCTCAATTCCTTCTTAAAATAAAAAAAGAAGAGGTCAGACCTCCACTCGTACAGGATGATGTACGAACGGGGATTCTTGACCTCTTTATTATTTACTGGCTACAAACAAGATTCTTTCGGTTTCCGTTACGAGCGGTGCTTCTTCAAGATCCGCCAGAATTTCAGAAACCGTAAAACCTGCTTGCTCCAACCACTTTTTATATTGTTCAACCGGATAGGTCCGTTGATAATGCAACTCATCAAAACGGTCATACAGTCCGCTTTCATCGTCCCTTACGAAAAAACTTAAATCATGCTCAACACTGTAAAGTTCTTCACCCGGGAAGCAGTCCCATATATAGGATACTTCTTCACCGTTGACAGCAAACGTATTATCGCGAAAGATTTCTTCCATTTTATAAATGGAATGGATATCAAACAAGAATAATCCGCCATCCTTCAAATGCTCATGAACCCGGCTGAACGTCTTGACTATATCCTCCTCATCGCGAAGGTAGTTCAGCGAATCACAAAAAATCGTGACACAATCAAATTGGCCAAGTCCCTCGAGTTCTGCCATATTCTGCTGAAAAAGCGGAATTGATAATCCAAGCTTAACCGCCTTTTCATTGGCAACAAGAAGCATTTCATCAGATAAATCCACGCCGGTGACTTCGAATCCGTGCTGCGCCAATTCAACGGTCATTTCCCCGGTTCCACACGCTAAATCCAGGACTTTCCTTCCACCAATTCCATACTGTTCCAGCTTCGCCGTAAGGATCATCAGCCATTTTTCATAAGGTGCGTCCTTCATCAATTCATCGTATACATAGGCAAAGCGTTCATAAGTCATGTAGTCAGTTCACTCTCTAGATCTTCAAAAGGTGCATCTCCCCATAAACGTTCAAGATTATAGTAGTTTCTTTCATCTTTATGGAAAATATGGGCCACTACATCTCCAAGATCCACAAGCACCCATTTCGCCTCGTCAAAGCCTTCAAGACGTTTTACATTGATTCCTGATTCATCAGCTTTGCTCTTCATTTCACGAGCTATTGCTTGTACTTGTTTTTCAGAATTACCGTGGCAGATCAAAAAGTAATCCGCTACAAGGGAAATACCTTGCATGTTCAATGCCACGATATCCTCCGCTCTTTTATCATCCGCCGCTTTTGCTGCAATTACAAGAAGTTCACGTTCAGTCATTACATCTTCTCCTTCAAATTCATGATCAAATCATTATATGTCTTAAATGTGTCAGGGTAAATTGCCTGATTTCTTTTCATTAAAAAAACAACAGTATTCCTTAAAGCCTGGATGACAGCATGATCCAAGTTTTGCTTTGCCGTCTGCCTGACTTCTTCGACACCGGGAAAAGAACGTCCCGGCTCAATATAGTCGGCAAGGTATACGACTTTATCCAAAAGGCTCATGCCAACCCTGCCAGACGTGTGATAGGCAATCGCATCCAAGACTTCAGCGTCCTGAATGCCAGCTTCCTTTTTCACCAGATAAGCCCCGACAGGAGCGTGCCACAGCTCCATATTGTATTCAAGTAACGCCTGGTCCATTTTTTCAGCGATTATAATTTGCTCCATTTCCTCTTTTGGACGGAATTTTGCATAATCATGGAAAATGGCTGCCAGTTCCGCTTTTTGGACGTCGGCACCATACCGTTCAGCAAGTTCAATCGCTGACTCGACCACACCCAAGGTATGAATGTACCTGTGCTCAGTGATTTGTTCTTTGACCAGTGCCAATGCTTCCTCACGATTCATATAAACCATTCCCTTTAATATACTTCACCACTGGATCTGCTATTAAATATTTCACGGTTTTCCCCGTTCTTAACTTCCTTCGTATCATGGAAGAAGAAATGAACATTTGAGGGACTTTCACCATCGTGATTGGGTATACGGTCTTTTCATTATATCCAGGGCGCTTCACCCCGACGAAATTTACCATATGCACCAGCTCGTCGATACGGTGCCAATTCGGTAAGTACTCAATCATGTCTGCGCCAATTATGAAATAGAACTCATTGGTTGGCTCAAGCTCTTTAAGCAATTTTATCGTGTCATACGTATAAGATGTGCCTTTTCTTTCTATTTCAATACCCTCAATATAAAAAGATGGGTTTCCGGCTATCGCGTTTTCCAACATAGCCAGCCTGTCCATGTCCGTTACTTCCTCCGATTTTTCCTTATGTGGAGGAACGTGATTTGGCATGAACCTGATTTCATCTAGCTCAAGGGCATCAAGCACTTCATTCGCTATAATCAAATGCCCGATATGCGGAGGATTGAATGTACCGCCAAGAATTCCAATTTTTTTCATAGATAGGTTCCTTAAGGTAATTTAAGTTGTTTGTTTTCTTTTGATTCTTTATACAGCACAATTGTGTTGCCGATAATCTGAACCAATTCCGCCCGTGCACCCTTTGATAAAGAAAGTCCCACATCATCGCGGTCCTCTTCACAGTTTTGCAGGATGCTGACCTTGATTAATTCACGTACTTCAAGCGCCTCACCAATTTGCTTGATGAGATTATCATTGACGCCGCCTTTACCAACTTGAAAAATTGGATTGAGGTGGTGGGCCTTTGATCGTAAAAATCTTTTTTGTTTTCCTGTTAACATGTGTTACCTCCTAGTTTGTTCAAGACAATATCTGTCATTCTTGCTGTATCCGGCATAATGCCTGTCCATATCTCAAAAGCGAGCGCAGCCTGGTTGATGAACATCCCCAGCCCATTTTGCGTTTCCGCCCCTTTTTCCCCCGCTTCACGCAGCAGCTTGGTTTGCAGAGGGTTATAAATGATATCACTGACAATGGCACCGGTTTTAAGCTGGTCGACCTTTAACGGTGAATGATCCAATTCAGGACTCATTCCAGAAGAAGTCGTTTGGATGATTAAATCATATTGTGATAAGCTTTCTTCCGCTTCGATAATCGAGAGTGCCTTCGATACTTTATCATATGGGCAATCAGAAACAAGCTGGGCCGCTCTTTCCTTTGTCCGGTTTGCAATATCAACTTGCTTTACCCCTTCTTTCACGAGGGTAAAATAAATCGCACGCGCAGCACCGCCCGCTCCGATCACTAACGTTTTTTTAGCCTTGATGTCACCTGATATTTCATCGCATAAAGATTTGAAAAATCCTTTTCCGTCTGTATTATACCCTATAAACCGACCATTTTTGTTAACAACCGTATTTACAGCCCCGATTGCAAGGGCCAGTTCATCCACTTCATCAAGGAAAGGGATGATTGAAGTCTTATGAGGAATCGTGATGTTAAACCCTTCAATACCAAGGGCTTTCATGCCTTTTACGGCATCGTTCAATCGCTCAGGTGTCACATGAAAATGATGATAAACCGCTTCTATATTTTCTTTTTCAAAAGCATCATTATGAATGTCCGGTGACATCGAATGCGCAATTGGATCTCCCATTACCCCATATATCTTTTTCATAGACTAGACGACCCCTATATTTAGATTAATGATTTGCGAACGATCACATTGACGCCCTTTGGAACATGTGCAACGACTTTCGCTCCTGGCTCATTGACCGTCACCCAGCCAAGACCAGAAAACACAATATCCATTTTACCATCTTTCAAGGAGAATTCATGTGGAATCAGCTTCGGAAACTCCTCGATTTGTTCAGGCCGTGGGGGCGTCAATAATTCCCCGGCATGGTTTTTATACAATTCATCGGCATTTTCCAGTTTCGTACGGTGAATATTCAATTCATTCGAAAGGTAGCAAGTCAGTGAACGCCTTCCGCCTGAGACATAGTCCAGCCGGGCCAACCCTCCGAAAAATAGCGTCTGTCCTTCATTCAGTTGGTAAACTCTCGGCTTGATTTCCTTTTTCGGCATAATCACCTTGAAGTCCCGTTTGTCCACATAGTGAGCCATTTGATGATGATTAATGATTCCTGGTGTATCGATCAATGCCTGTTCATCATCCAAAGGAATTTCGATCATATCCAAGGTAGTCCCAGGGAAGTGGGAAGTCGTGATGATATCGTCTTCACCGCTCAATTCTTTTATAAGACGGTTAATGAAAGTGGATTTACCTACATTCGTACAGCCCACCACGTAGACATCTTTACCTTTGCGGTACCGCTCAATCGCATCAGCCGCTTCCAGTATGTGCTTTCCCTTTTCCGCACTGACAAGCAGGACATCAACCGGGTTTAGACCCAATTCCTTGGACGATTGCTTCATCCAATTGATCAACTTGTTCGTTTTTACGGATTTAGGCAATAAATCGACCTTATTTCCGATCAAAAGAACATCATTTCTTCCTACAAATCGATGAAGGCCAGGCAGCCAGCTTCCATTGAAATCAAAAATATCGACGACTTTGACGATTAAAGAGTCGGTTTCGCCTACTTTATTCAAGATTTTCAAGAAGTCATCGTCTGTTAAGGATACATCCTGAACTTCGTTATAATGTTTCAATTTAAAGCAGCGCTGACAAACGATCGTCTCTTTTTCCAGGGCTGATTTAGGGGCATAGCCCAACTCCTTCGGATCTTCAGTCTGGACCTTCACACCGCAGCCGATGCACACTAATTCTTGATGATTGTTCAATTGTGATCCTCCCATTCTATCATTCCTTTTCGTTTAAAGAACGCCATGATCTTTCTTTCAAAATAACGATTGATCCTTGTTCTGAATTCGTCGGTTTGTGCTACAGGGAGCACTAAGATCGTATGAAACCCGCCTCTGTTCCCTCCCAATACATCCGTCAATAACTGATCGCCGATTACCACCGTTTCTTCCAATTTCAATCCCATTGACTTACGGGCTTTATTGAAAGCTCTTACCATCGGTTTTCTGGCCTGGAAGATAAACGGAATGTGAAGCGGATCGGAAAAAGCCCGAACCCGATTTTCATTATTATTGGACACGATCGTCACTAAAATCCCATGATCCCGCAAATTGTCGAACCATTTGATTAAATCGGGGGTGGCAGTTGGCCTGTCCCATTCAACGAGAGTATTATCCAAATCGGTAATGACTCCCTTGATCCCTCTTTTTTTCAATTCTTGAGGATCTATATTAAAAATGCTTTTAACATGTTCACTCGGCAAAAATAATTTAAGCATATTGACACCTCTATATTTTCATTAAAATTTACCGTTTCCATCATATCGAATTTTTAGCTCACTTTCAAAAAAAATTAGGAAAGAAGGGCTGACGGTAAAGAAACATCATAATGGATGTTTTAAGATATGGAAAGGCATTTTTTATTAAATAATGGGAAATTTGCAGGCAGACCAGAACCAAAGAACTAATTATTCATAAAAGATTTCGACAAAAATTTCATTTGTTCAACCTGTGGATAACTTTACTAACATTTTCCATACTGATGTGCACCATTTCGTTCACCTTGTAAACAACTTAACCACAGGTTATCCACTTTCAACTGTGGATAACAGAACGATTGTTCTCCACGTTTATTTCTGATACAGTAGGGGTACATCAAGGAAGACTTATCAATATATGCAAGTAAACACCAAATTATTCCTCGCAATCCCTACTGGAGGTGAGCAGCCGTATATGGCGTTCTGATGCAAAAACTATCTGATGACCTGTTGCTTGAATCCTATTTTAAAGCACAGAATTTAAAGTTGAGTACCGATTTCATCCGCCTCATAGAAACGGAAATTCATCGAAGATCCCTAACGCATAAAATCCGATCAATATTTTAATATGGAATACATAGGCTGACATCAAATGTCAGCCTCTTATTTTCAATTGAAGTTAGACGGCCCTCATGAAACCGATCGTTTCACCTACACGGACATCTGCGGGAATGGATATGTTTCCTTCAAGTTCAAAACTGCCTTTTTCAAAAAGAAGCACCACTGTTGACCCAAAGCTGAAATAAGAAAATTCCTGCCCTTTTTCCAATTCATGAGATTCATCAGTAATGACGATCGAATTTATGAACATGGCCCCGACTTTCACCATAGCCAGACTTCCCGCTTCATTTTGCAATTCAGTTACTGTCCGATAATTTTTTGATAAAGGCTCTTTTCCATATTTCATCCCCCATTTATTGACGGGGTACGATTTCCTTCCAAGGGTCCAGCGTTTGACTACGGAACCCTTGATTGGTGAATGGATCCTATGGTAATGACTCGGGCTTAAGTATAACACGAGATATTTGCCCCCTAAGTACTTTTCCAAAAAAAGCTCATCCCCGAGCATTTCCTCCATTGAATATATCTTTCCCTTAACGACGATCTTTTTATCAGCCTGTATCTCCCCTGAATCCTCGAGAACACCGTCCACAGGACAAGCTACCGCAGAAGGATCTGCCGTAATTGGCCTGGCGTCCGCCTTTAACTGCCTTGTAAATAGCTCGTGCAGATTGGTATAAGCTTTTAACTCTTTACCAAATTCTTGTTGATTAAGGTTGAATGTTTTTACATACAGTAAAATTAAGGGCCTGCTCCAACGAGATTGGCTAAAATGCTTTAATAATCCTGATGAATACTGACCATTCGTCAGTTCAATAAGAATGCGATATAAAGACTGAAACAAATAAAACCACTCCAAATTGTAAAATTATTCTAAAATTCCCTTGCATAAATTGTGTTAAGTAAAATATTATTATATAATAAATACTTATGTTTACTATATATTGTTTTAATTTGTTTCATTTGAAAGGAGTGAAAAGATGTTTTTATTACACGCCCTCGATCAAACCATTAAAAAAGTGAAAGCACAAACAGCAAATATACTTACTTTAATGAATTTATCCCTTGGTGGATTTGCAATAATTGCCGTGATGCACGGCCAATTGAATTTAAGCCTGCTTTTAATCTTCCTGGCTGCCCTTGCAGATCGCTTTGACGGTATGGTTGCACGGAAGTTCAACATTGAATCGGAATTGGGTAAGCAGCTTGATTCCATGTGTGACATCATATCTTTCGGCGTCGCACCAGCTCTATTATTATACCAAGGAATATTGATAGAATTCGGAGCACCTGGCACACTCTTCACCGTTTTCTATATTGGCTGTGGCGCATTTCGTCTCGCCCGCTTCAATATAAGTGAAAGCAATGGATATTTTATGGGAGTGCCAATTACGGTTGCGGGCTGCATCGCTACATTAAGTTATCTCGCCATCCCGTATTTCCATCCGGTCTTTTTCTTATCCCTCATGATTATATTATCATTGCTTATGGTCAGTCCATTTAAACTGAAGAAAGTTTAAATAAGAAAGCGGATGTCCTATGGACATCCGCTTTTTTTCGTTCATATTCAGCCTAAACCCCTTTTATGCTTTTCGGACTAAGGGGTCGGTCAAACGCATGAATTCTTCAACATCCTCCATACAGGCATTGACCGCTTCTTCCCAAAAATCCCGGGTCTTCAAATCGACGCCTAAATGTTTCTCCGCCAGATCCTCGACCTTCATGGAACCGGTATCCTTTAATAGAGCGATATATTTTTCTTCGAATCCTGCAGGTTCTTTCAGGGCATTCGCGTAAATGCCTAATGAGAATAAGTAACCGAATGTGTACGGAAAATTATAAAATGGTACACCTGTAATATAGAAATGGAGCTTTGAAGCCCAGAACGTTGGATTATAATCACTTAAAGCATCGCCATAAGCTTCTTTTTGTGCATCGACCATCAGTTCATTCAACCGTTCGGCACTGACATACCCTTGTTTCCTCTCATCATAAAACCTTGTCTCGAATAAGTAGCGGGCATGGATATTCATGAGTAATGCAACCGAACGCTGTATTTTATCTTCTAAAAGCACAAGCTTTTCTTCCTCACTGGCCGCTTCCTTCACAGCCGCATCCGCTACGACCATTTCAGCAAAGGTTGAGGCGGTTTCAGCCACATTCATGGCATATGACCGATTCAATGGATGGATATCCCTCATTGCATAAGAATGGAATGCATGTCCCAATTCATGAGCCAATGTCGATACATTGGATGGGGTGCCCGAATACGTCATGAAAATCCTTGACTGCTTATTTAATGGGAAGCCGGTGCAAAAACCGCCTGGTCTCTTACCTGGTCTGTCCTCCGCTTCAATCCAGCTGTCTTCAAAAGCTTTTTGGGTGAAGCTTGCTAATTGAGAACCGAACTTAGAGAATTGCTGTATGATGAAGTCTGCACCTTCTTGATAATCCATTACTTTGGACTGTGCCGTAACAGCAAGCGGTGCATCCAAATCCGCCCAACTTAATTTATCCAAATCCAATAACTCCGCTTTCCTTTTTAAAAACCTCACAAGCGGCTCCTTATGATCGGCAATGACATTCCACATGCTTTCGAGGGTTTCTTTTTTCATCCTCCCTATTTCAAGAGGCTCTTTCAAAATATCATCCCAGCCCCTTTTTTCATTCACACTGAGACGGAATCCAGCCAAGTGGTTCAGCGTCCGGGCAAAAAGGTCACTCTTTTCCTCCCAAGCCTGTTCCCACCCGGTAAATAACTCTTTCCGGGCCCCTTCATCAGGATCAGAAAATTTATTCGCCGCTTGGCCTACAGAAAGCTTTTCACCCTTATAAGGGATCGTCATTGAACCGACGATTGTATCATACATTTGGCTCCATCCTTCGAAACCATCCATGGCCAATTGGGTGATTAATGATTCTTCCTTTACGGAAAGCTTTTCCTTTGCCTTTTCCCGACGTTCATCCAATACAAATTTCAATTCATTCAATGGTTCTTTTTCGAGGATTTCTTTAAAAAACGCATCATCAAGCTGTATCAACTTTTCATCCAGCTTGCTTACCACCATTTTTAGTGAAGCGACTATCTTCATTTGTTTGATCCGCAGCTGACCAGCCTTTTTATCGTGCGCATTTTGAGCTTCCAGGCATCCAATGAATGCACTGGCCTGCGTGGATTTCATATTTGTATTTTTATAAAGATCAAATGCCTGGATTAAACTGCTTTCATCATTTCCTTCTGGATTGATATTGCTTACAACCCGGTCTAATTCTTTTACCTCTTCGTTAATTTCATCTAAAAAAATCAGGAACTCCTTAGAAGAGCTTCCTCCTTTAAAAAAGATATCCAAATCCCACGTCAAAGAATATCCCATCCTGCTTTGCCCCCTTTTTATCACTAATCCCATTATAGAGGTAAATTCAATATTTTTCTAATTAAAAGGAATTTTCAGTATTTTTGCCAGAACATTTTTCTATATCCCAGATTAAAAGCATGTTATGATGAATATATTCTTGGGAGAGGGGTGGTTGATTCATATGAAATTCTTTATTCACATGTCTGCCATCATCCTGCTCCTTTGGACGCTGCCCATACAGTTCCATCATCATGCACAGCAGCTGACCATTGAAGAACATACCGATGTTCACCATTGGGATAAGGCCGACAAGAAGCAGCCTTTCGTGCCTTCCTTCAATTCCTGGCAGTCACTTATCATTGTTCTCATTTTCGAATTTTCCATTTTGAGTTATCTTTATTTTCACTCAAATCTACGCCTGCGATATCTCAGTCCGGTTTTTTTTCAGGCGAATTACGTAGCCTTACGCTCTGACATTTTATAAAAACAATAAAATGGAGGAGTGATTCATATGTGGTTCCGACTAATTATGATAGGGGTATTTTCTTTAACCGCTTCACGTCTGTTCCTTTTTCAGGGAATCGAGATTTATCATGCATTTACGGATTTGATCCGAAATAAATATTAAAAAGAAGAGTGCGGGGAAATTCCCCGCACTCTCTTTGACTTTAACATTCCTATCCTTTAGCTTTCTTTTCCTTTTCTTTTTCTGCTCTGTAAAATTCGTGGAACATCTTCATCAATGCACGTTTTTCGATCCTTGATACATAACTGCGGGATATGCCAAGCTCCTTAGCGATTTCCCTCTGGGTTTTTTCCTTTTTCAAATCCAGTCCGAACCTGCCTACAATGACTTCCTTTTCGCGTTCATCCAAAATATCAATATACTTTTTCACTTTTTCTATTTCCATATTGAGCTGAATCGTATCGATGACATCTTCCGATTCCGATTTCAGTACATCGATTAAACTGATTTCATTTCCTTCTTTATCCTGACCGATCGGATCATGCAGGGAAATATCTTTCTTCGTTTTCTTTGTCGCTCGTAAATGCATCAGGATCTCATTCTCAATGCATCGTGCCGCATATGTGGCCAGCTTCGTACCCTTCCCATCCGAATAACTCTCAATGGCCTTGATCAAACCAATTGTCCCAATCGAAATCAAATCCTCTGTATCTTCGCCCGTATTCTCGAATTTCTTGACGATATGGGCAACAAGCCTGAGATTATGCTCGATCAGGATGTTACGGGCATCACCATCACCCTCACTCATAAGCTTCAGATATTTCTTTTCATCCTGAGATGACAGAGGCTGGGGAAAAGCGTTGTTTTTCACATAGGAAACGAATAAGTAAAATTCTTTGATAATATAACCGACAACTGTAAGTATTCCGGGCATTGGTTTCATCCCCCGTTTCTTTGGTTTCCCTATTCATACCTATGCAGCAGTGGGCTTGTTCGTGTCTGTCCCACTAAAAGAAATCAGGAAAGTGTTAAATGTTCAAACCAGCCTGGAGGAATTCCCAAACGAAGGAAGGCAAATGTTCATGATAGGGAATTTTTTAGGGAAGGGGGTTTTTACGATGGGATATAACTATGGACCATACGGATGCAGCTATGGTTATCCGGCTCCTGTTCCTGCGCCTTGCTATGCAGGGTCCGGTTACGGCTTTGGTTATGGCCTGTTTATTGTCCTCTTGATTTTATTGCTCATTTTCGGGTTTTGGTGGTTGCCGGGATGTGGATTTGGTTATGGAGGATCAGGTCCGTGCTGCTGATTCAGGCAAAGAAAAAAACTCGGCCCGAGTGCCGAGTTTCCCCCTTTACATATTCATCTCTACCGTTGCAGTTCTGAGTTAGCGTCATAACAACATACCTTCAATTTTATCATGTTTCCAATAGCCTCTTCCGCTGTACATATATACATACAAACGCTGGCAATACACCGGCAGATCCGTTAGCCGGTATCCTTCTCCTGCCAATAGCAACGCTTCTCTCCTTTTACATAAAACAAATTCAACATTTTAACCTCCACCTTTCTTTAAATTTTATTTTAATGAACGGGATACCAACCTCGTATGTTTTTAGAAAAATGGACGGTGCTTCATCGCTTTATCTAGATGTTCTTCTCGAATCTTGTGAATTCTCTCCTGCTGCAAACATTCCTCGGCAGTCATTTTTTTCATTTTAATCGTGATTGTGAAAAAAAGCATATTCAGTGTCATAATATCACCTCCTTTAAAGGGGCGGCCCATCAAAAAGGCATAAAAAGGCCGCAGAAAGTTAAGTTCTCCTGCGGCTTCTTTTTGAAAATATAAAAAGGCCGCAGGATAAAACACTTCTCCCTGCGGCCGCTATGTTTGAATGATTAATAAAGCCAAATTGCTTTAGAAATATTCCGCTTGGCACAGGTCGAATGTTATTTGATTGTCATTTGAAACGGACCGGCTAATAGTGACGACTCCATGTAGATACAATGTCATTTTCTTCGACCTCCTTTGGAATATTTTTTATTACTTGGTAAGTATATCCACAAATCCGATATTTGTAAACGGCTTTTGCCTATTTATTTGAAAATTTCGATCTTTTTACCCATTTTCAAGAGCTATTATTACCTAAAGGAGGTAAGTGGTATGATAATCTGCCCCTTAATGGGCAACACCAACAGAAAAATAAAAAAACCTGATTCCATTAAAGAATCAGGTTTGCTTTTATTGTTTTAAAGAGTCCTGGTCATCCATTTCGGCCAAGATCTTTTTATATTTTTTGGATAATGAGAAAAATACTATGGATATGCCCAGGAATGTTATTGTCGCTCCCATATAGACATATGTGTCAATGATCGCTTTGTCGCCAGAGGGAAGGATGGTTCCTAAATAGAAGAACGAACCTACACATAACAAAGTGATCGCAAATTGTTTAAAATCGACCATTTTCGAACGCAGCATTGCCGCCGTTTGCATTTTGCGGTTTTTCATGCCATTCCACCTTCTTTCAAGCTAATAAGATATCGATATCTCATTCTACCATATTTATTCCAAATTCCAGGGTGTAAATAATGGCAGTAAGCTTGGAAGCGTTCCCTCTCCGATTATCCTTGTAGCGCTTGTTCCAAGTCTTCCAACAGGTCTTCAACATCTTCCAGGCCAACTGAAATGCGAATCAACCCATCGGTTATTCCAAGCTCTGCACGGCGCTCAGCCGGAATGGAGGCATGTGTCATCAAGGCTGGAATCGAAATTAAGCTCTCCACTGCTCCCAGACTTTCCGCAAGTGTAAAGAATCTCACTTTATTCAAAACGGATGCGGCTTTTTCGGCACTGCCGACATCAAATGAAACCATACCGCCGAATCCACGCGATTGTTTTTTGGCAATATCATGATTTGGGTGGTTTTCAAGACCAGGGTAATAGATTTTCGAAACGTCTTTATGCCCGGATAGGAAACGGACGATTTCGGATGTGTTTTTTTCATGTTCTTCCATCCGGATACCCAGCGTTTTAATGCCTCGCATCAGCAGCCATGAATCCTGGGGCCCTAGCACGCCTCCTGTAGAGTTTTGGATGAAATGAAGGTCATTGCCAAGTTTTTCATCATTCACCACGACAAGACCCGCTACAACATCGCTGTGTCCCCCCAGGTACTTCGTAGCGCTATGAAGCACAACGTCGGCTCCAAGTGTAAGTGGATTTTGCCAGTATGGCGTACTGAAGGTATTATCAACAATGGTCAGGATGCCGTTTTCTTTAGCTATTTTTGATACTTCCTCCAGATCGGTGATTTTCAATAATGGATTCGTCGGGGTTTCTATGAACAATGCCTTCGTATTGTCTTTTATCTCTTTTTCGATCGAGTGCATGTCACTCGTATTGATGAACGTAGCCTCCACCCCGAAGCGGTTAAGCACTTTAGTGATGACCCGGAAAGACCCTCCATAAACGTCATCGGTCATCAATACATGATCACCTTGATTGAACAGCATCATAACCGCGGTCATCGCTGCCATTCCTGATCCGAAGGCAAAGCCTCTTTTTCCTTCTTCTAGATCCTTGATCAACTCTTCGAGGGCATGGCGGGTTGGGTTGCCTGTACGGGAATATTCATATCCCCGGTGATCTCCCGGTCCATCTTGTTTATATGTGCTCACTTGATAAATCGGCACCGAAACCGCTCCTGTTTTTTCATCACCAACAATGCCGCCATGAATCAATTGTGTTTTTTTTCTCATTTCAAATACCTCCTTGATAAATTTTTTTGCTTAAGTATCGTTCACTGGAATCCGGAAATATGACGACGATATTCGACCCACGGGAAGCCTTCGCTGCTTCTTTTATGGCCGCTGCAAATGCCGCGCCCGAAGAACTGCCGACAAGGAGGCCTTCTTTAAGCGCCAATTCCTTTACCATATGGAAAGCATCATGATCGCTTATCGTATGGATTTGATCAAAATACGTTTCATCCATATAGGTTGGCAAAAATTCCATCCCGATGCCCTCTGTTTTATGGGGTCCTGCTTTGCCGCCGTTTAAAATCGATCCTTCTGGTTCGACAATGACCGTTTTGACAGCAGCGTTCTTTTCTTTTATATATCGCGATGTTCCCATGAATGTCCCGCCCGTCCCGGCACCGGCAACAAACACATCTACATCGCCTTCCATCTGTTCCCATATTTCAGGTC
This sequence comes from Peribacillus frigoritolerans, assembly GCF_040250305.1. NCBI lineage: Bacteria > Bacillati > Bacillota > Bacilli > Caryophanales > Bacillaceae > Peribacillus > Peribacillus frigoritolerans. Next base: position 3,808,035 of record NZ_CP158190.1, read on the forward strand.
CCAGCGTTTTATAATATGCTTCAGGATTGGATGGGTTGGCGAATTGCTGAGGACAATAAGATCCCGGAATTTCAGCCAGCAGCGCCTTAGCCTTGGCAATCGCTCCTGTCATTCCTTCCTCTGTCGGGGTCTGGATCACATTCGCTCCAAGAGCACGCATCAATTCCTGTTTCTCTGCACTGAATTTCTCCGGAACGCAAAAAATCACGTCCACGCCACTGTTTATCGCAGCCAACGCCAAGCCAATTCCAGTATTTCCGGCAGTCGGTTCGATGATCGTCCCGCCCTTTTTCACCTTCCCTGTCTGTAACGCTTGGGCTAACAATTCTTGACCAAGCCGATCCTTCACACTGCCTCCCGGATTAAAGTATTCCAGTTTGGCAAAGATGCGGACTTCATCCGGAAGCGGGAACTGGGTGATTTCCATCATCGGTGTTTCCCCTATCAACTCATGAATGTTTTGAAAGACTTTCATATTTGGACATCCTTTCATAGTTATCCTACCAACTTAATAAGAATTATGCAATAAAGAATGATCAGCGGAAAGGCTTCCGCTGATCACTTACCATTCATTTCATTTTTTCGACCATTTTCAAAATCAGTGCCGCTGAATGAAGAGCCGCAGTTTCCAGGAATTTATCAAAGGAAATATTGGACTCCTTACCTGCGATATCCGAAAGGGAACGAATGATGACAAACGGTGTTTTGAATTGGAAGGCTACCTGTGCAATGGCTGCCGCTTCCATTTCCACCGCATATAAATCAGAGAATTTCCCTCTGACGAATTCAACCCTGACAGGATCATTCATGAAAGAATCCCCCGTAACGATCAACCCTTTCGCCACTTGAATATCCTCGATTTCTTTTGCTGCTTCTTCTGCGATTGCGAGAAGCTTTTCATCCGGGATGAAAGCTGCCGGAAGCTGAGGGACTTGACCGTACTCATATCCAAAAATCGTCACATCGACATCATGGTGGCGAACTTCCGTGGATATGACCACATCCCCTACATTAAGTGCTGGATGATATCCGCCGGCAGAGCCAGTATTGATGACTGCATCCGGTTTGAATTTTTCTAACAGAATTGTTGTGGACATTGCCGCATTCACTTTACCGATTCCCGATTTAAGCAAAATGACCTCGACACCATTCAGTGTTCCTGTATTAAACTCGGAACCGGCAATGGTCACCCGCTCCAAACCTTCCAATTTATCACGTAAAATCGTAACTTCTTCTTCCATTGCTCCGATTATGGCTACCTTCATTAGTAAAAACCTCTTCCTATAATTTTTCCGCCTCCATAATCCAGACAAATTGATTGCAGCGCTCGAAGTTCACTTTATATCCATTTGCTTCAAGTGCTTTTTCCAAAAAAGGAATCGTAGTATAATATTCCGTTTGCAAATCGTTCGCCAAATTATGAAAGCCTGCCTGCCTTGCATCTTGAATCGCTCGTTCATGAGCTTCCCTTGATTGATACATCGTATCCGCAAACACTATTTTACCACCAGTATTCAGTAACTTTCCATAGTTGGCTATCGCTTTTTCTTTTTCTTCATCGGTTAAATGATGAAACGCATACGTGCTCACGATCGAATCAACCTGTTCCGGCTTCGGAAAATCGATAAAATCCCCATCTGCAATTTCTGTTTTCCCACGCAGCTTGCTTACCGCTATTTCCCTCATCGCAGGTGAGGGTTCAATTCCCGATACCTTTAGGCCTTTCATCAAAAGCCTTTCCGTCAAATTCCCGGTACCTACGCCGAACTCCAGCACATGACCATGAGCCCGGTCCGTGACGCTATCCAATATCCTATCATAATGTTTAAAAACCTCTTGATACTCAATATCGTGTCCACTAACCGTATCATCATACGATTTCGACCATTCTTCAAATAAATCGATAAATTCTCTGCCCATTTTTAATCACCTTTTTATGATAAGATAATAAAACCTATAAGCATAATATGAAATAAACGCAGAAACAGTTCTTGTTTTTTAGGCAAATCCATCATTCGGTTCAGATTCGGCGAAAATGGTGTTAAACTAACAGTATCTAAAATGTTGGAGGGGAACAGTCATGAGTTTTCAACTTGACTTAAACTTATTCGAAGATAAAATAGAATTTTTCGAGGCAGAAAGCATCAAGAATCTTGAAGAAAAAATCCAATCACAAATTGAAATCAATAAAGCGATCATGCTCCAGGTGGAATCCGTATCACACCAAATGTATGTAAGTGAGGAAGGCAGACGTTTTTATAGTGCAGTCGTCCACTTTAAAGCAAAAAAGTGATCACGATGAAAAACCCCCGAAAAGCGGAATACCTTTCGGGGGTTTTAAGTTTATGATTTTGAACATTACCTTTTATCGTTTGTCTTCAGCTCTTCGACTTTTACAGGCTTCCAACCTGATCCGTCCACCCATTCAATATAAACACGGAAGGTTTTAGGACTATCTCCTTCAGAAACGGTTCCGATTGCCGTATTGGGCGAACCGCCGTTTTGCAGCCACCATATTCTCATGCTGCCTTCATCGATTCCAGCCCCAGTTGCTATGGCTTTACTCATTTCATTCCAATCGACCGAGTCCTTTTCGAAGCTTGTAGTGTGTTCCCCGGATTGCTCAGTTCCTACTGGTTCCCAGCCCTCACTCGTATATGTGGCCGCAACATTGCCATCGCCGCTGCCTTCCACTTCCACAAGTTCGGCATCCCCTGCTTTTTCTGGATCTGCACCATCTTCTGCCTTCTCTTCTGAATCTTCCTCTGTTGCTTTACTATCTTCTTCTGAATCTTCCTCTTTTGCTTCACTATCTCCTACTGCGTCTTCCTTCTCTGAATCCGTTTCTTCCTTTTTGCCAGCAGGCTTGTCCGCTACCTTCCCTGAATCTGTATCGGCGATTTGCTTTGGTTCTGTCGTGGCTTTTTTTGTTTCGGTGCCATCGTCACTTAAGAAAATCGTGACTGCGACAATGACGATTAAAATGGAAACAATGGTGATAGCAATATTATATATTTTATTTACTTTTCTTTTTTGATCTCTCTGATTAAAACGTGAGCCCAAGGTCCATTCCTCCCTTACCTTTTCTTACTGCCTCATTTTAACATGATTTAGCTAGAGATAGAAGGGAAGGGTTTCCTACACTTTTCGTCAATTCTCGCTATTGTCCTGGTCCTTGGAGTACAGGACTTTTACAATATCTGAAAAAAGAGGCGTCATGCTGGAACTGTTTTCCTTTGTTTCAAAACTTACGGTAACAAGAGCATATTTGGGATCTTTATATGGAAAGTAGCCCGCAAACCATTTATTGAGCTCCCCTTTTTCGATATTGGTCTGAGCTGTTCCAGACTTGCCGGCAACCTCAACAGGCAAATCTCTCAAGGCAGCGCCCGTCCCTTTCTCTTCCGTCACGACCTTCCTAAGAAGATGCTGCATCTTCATCGCCGTATATGGAGACAGTGTCTCGCCGCCAATACTTTGATTGGGAAAATCGACTACGGTCGTACTGTTGTTAAATTCGACCTTTGAAACGGCTTTGACCTGTTCCTTCTTGCCGCCGCGGGCAATCGTAGCCATCATATTCGCTATAGCGAGCGGTGTCGTTTGGACATCCTGCTGGCCAATTGCCGTTTTGGCAATCATTTTCGGATCTTTTTTTAAATCGTCATCATGCCAGACCTTACCGGCTTGTTCATGATGCAACTGAGTGACTTCGGTGTGATACACATCCCCTTGCCAGCCCGTTTCACCAACCAGACCTAACATTTCAGCATATTTATCCAAAAATTCCGGATCCTTCTCAGCTATTTCCTGTGACAATTCGGCAAACGTCCTGTTGCAGCTTTGGGCAAAGCTATTTTCAAAATTAAGCATGCCCAGTTCCCTCTGTTTATCCGTTTTCCCGTCTATCGTCAAATTACAATTAAATGTCCGGGTGTGACTAGCGGCTTCATAATCGATGGCAGCTGCTGCCGTGACCGTTTTAAAGACGGAGCCCGGTGTTTTTTGAGTCAGCATCATATTGACGGCCCCTTCGCCATTCGGATCTTTTATATTAAGCGCCGGACGTGATACCATTGCGACGATTTCACTTTTTTCAATATCGATCAGTACAAGACCGCCTTTTTTTATCCCGCGGTCATCGACGAGCTTCTCCGCTTTTTCCTGAATTTCTTTATCGATCGTCGTCACGACCTTCACCGGGTAAAGCGGATTTGCAGGTTCCACATATTTAACATCGACACCGAACATTGGTCCTCCGCTGGCGTCCACGTGAAAAACGAGCTTCGATTCCCCAGCGGAAAGCAAGAACTCATCGAAGGTCCTTTGCAGCCCCGTATTGCCTATTTTCGTTTCAGGGGATAAATTCATGTCAGGATAACGTTTTTTCTTTTCTGCATCTGATATATTCGTCGTGCCGATCAATTGCGCTGCAGGGGTTTGATCATGATATAATTTCTCGTTCACGGCAAAGACCCCGGGAATCTTCAGTTCATTGATTGCCTTCGATTGGCTCGATGTCAACTCTATCGGTTCATCCCCGCCAAATACGAATGGTTCCTCTGCCAGTTCTATCGCCCGTTTTAACTCCGCTTCCGATTTGCCTATTATCGAGGCCACTTCATCTATAGGCCATGTCATTTTTTTCAAAAATGGAAATAGGACGAGCGTTGGGATTTCTTCATGTGCAAGCGGTTCTCCATTTCTGTCATAAAACTTTCCGCGTCCATCATCAATCTTTAATATCTGTGAACGCTGATTCACGCTTGCTTCTAATAGGTTCACATCATGCTTTGAAAAAGATTCTGTCGATACAAGTTGGATGTAGGCAAGCCTGCCTATGAGCATCAGCATGAAAGCGGTCAAAAAAAGAGCCAGCAACCTCATTCGTTTCTTTTTCATAAAATACACCTCGTAACCATTGTTGACGAGGTGCGAATTTTTAAACAATTATGAACAAATTTAACGCGGCATTTTTCCGATAAAAAAGAGGATGCCCCATGGACATCCCCTTTTGCATTTAATTAGTCGATGGAAACAATCTTGACGCTCATTTCGCCGCCAGGAGTCATGATAGAAACCTTGTCGCCGACCCTTTTTCCTATCAGGCTTTTCGCGATTGGGGAATCATTGGAGATTTTCCCTTCGAATGGATCCGCTTCAACGCTTCCTACGATGGAATATGTTTCTTCGTCACCATTTGGAAGCTCAACGAATGTTACCGACTTTCCAAGTGAAACTGTATCTGTATTCGAATCATTGCCTTCAATGATTTTTGCATTACGGATCATGTTTTCGATTGTTGTAATCCGTCCTTCAACGAAAGCCTGCTCTTCTTTTGCGGAATCGTACTCTGAGTTCTCGGAAAGGTCCCCAAAACTGCGGGCGATTTTGATTCTTTCCACCACTTCTTTACGTTTAACCGTTTTTAACTGTTCCAGTTCCTGTTCAAGCTTTAACTTACCTTCAATAGTCATTGGATATTCTTTTTCAATTGCCAAAACCCTTCACTCCTTCAAATTCTTTACAGCAAGCATTCGCTGTCACAAGTTTATGTACTATATAGTGCTTAACCCTGAAATCGAGTCAGAATATATAATTGCGCGACTTAAAAAGTACGCGCTTCGATACTAAGAAACATCCGTTCCTTAGTATATAAACCGACTGCGGTGTGCAGCCGGTTCGTTCTGTATCAAGAATAGAGTATTGCGTTTTCCAACATTTGTCCAGTCTTTCCCAATAAATAGTTGGGATTATTTAAATAAACGGAGGAAAATGGCACCTATCATTATTTATGCTATGTTATTACAAAAAAGACTTTTGTTCAAGGATTGTTTGAATTTTTGTCACCATGAGGTCAATTGCCACATGGTTTTGACCGCCTTCCGGAATGATGATGTCGGCATAACGCTTCGTCGGTTCTATGAACTGATTATGCATCGGGCGAACGACACTGATGTATTGTTCGATGACGGAATCTATGGAACGGCCGCGTTCTTTAATATCACGGGTCATCCGACGAAGGATCCGCAAGTCTGCGTCCGTATCAACATATAGCTTCATATCCATCAAGTCTCGGAGGCGCTCGTCCTCCAGCACAAGAATCCCTTCAAGGATGATGACATCCTGGGGTTCAACTGTGATGACTTCTTCCGAACGCGTATGGATCGAATAATCATAAACCGGTTTTTCTATCGTTTCATAGCGCAGCAATGCGTTAATGTGATCGATTAGCAAATCATTATCAAATGCAAGCGGATGATCATAGTTCGTTTTCAAGCGCTCTTCAAAAGGCAGATGACTTTGATCTTTATAGTAATAATCTTGTTCGATCATCAAGATGGAATGTCCTTGAAAGAATTCAAAAATGGAACGGGTAACACTTGTTTTACCTGATCCAGACCCTCCGGTAACTCCGATGACCACTGGTTTCTTTCTTGTCATGTCAATTCTCCTTCCGCATCATATTGTTCACATAAACTCTATTATCTACTTGAATGCGGACAATTTGAAGCGGATGGCGGGCTGCCTCCAGCTCCTTACCTGACTCATCCCAGATCGTACCGATTTTTTGAGTGAAGTTTTCGATTTCCGGTCCAAAAAACTCCACTTCATCTCCAGGCTTGAAGAAGTTACGTTGCTGCATGGTAACGATTTTAGTTTCCTCGTCGTAATCAAGCACCAACCCTGCGAAGTCGAAGCGAGTCTTTACGGTATGATTCCCGAACATTTGCTGTTTATACCCAGGAATTTCACCTTCCATGAACGATGATGCCGTCTCACGATTCGCACACTTATCAAGCTCTTCCAGCCATTCTTGTTTAATCTTGAAATTGTCCGGATCGGCACAATACGCATCAATCACTTTACGATAGACGCTGACAACTGTTGCAATATAATGAATGGACTTCATTCTTCCTTCGACTTTTAAGCTGTCTATGCCAATTTCAATCATGCCTGGCAGTGATTCAATCAGCTTCAAGTCTTTTGGACTCATTGCGAATGGTGCATCTTCTTTATCGAATAAAGCCTTTTCCCCGTCTTGATCCAACTCATATAAATCATAATCCCAACGGCAAGACTGACAGCAGCCGCCGCGATTCGAATCACGCGCCGTCATATGGTTCGAAAGGGTGCAGCGTCCAGAATAGGCAATGCACATGGCTCCATGAACGAAAGCCTCGATCTCGATATCGACCTTCTCCTTCATTTCACGGATTTCATCAGCACTCGTCTCACGTGCCAAAACAACCCGCTCCAAACCTTCCTCTTTCCAATACTGAACAGCCTTCCAGTTCGATAGGGATTGCTGTGTGCTTAAATGGATCTCGACGTTCGGAGCGACCCGTTTACAGGTTTCGATGATTAATGGATCGGCTACGATGATACCATGAACCCCAGCCTCCTGAAGTCCTTCCAGGTATTCATCCAAACCATCTATATTTTCATTATGAGCGAAGATATTTGTCGTTACATATACTTTAGCGCCATACTTTTTAGCGAATTCGACGCCTTCCTTCATTTCCTCAAACGTGAAGTTGCCGGCATTGGAACGAAGACCATATTCCTGACCGCCAATGAACACGGCATCCGCGCCGTAATGGACGGCAATTTTTAATTTTTCAAGGTTGCCGGCCGGAGCCAGCAATTCCGGTTTTTTTACAATGACTCTCTTTCCATCAACGATCTTGGAAATTTTATCAGCAATAGCATTCAAGGCTATTCCTCCTCTTTCTCTTACCCTTTTCTTTAATAAACCGATTCTTTAAAGAAGAACCCGGTATCCAACTCGCGATTATCCGGCTGAACCGCTTTGACTTTTTCAAAGAGCTCAGATTTAATATCATCATAGCGGTCAGGGTCTTCAGCACATACGTCAATCGCTTCCCGATATAGCTTTGTCATTTCAATGATATATTCCGGTGTTTGCAATAGCCCTTCGATTTTCAGTGAATCGATTTCCGCTTCAATCAATTCCTGAAGTTCATCAATCATGCACATATCATTCGGACTCATGATATGTGTGCCATTTTCATCCTCATAAATCGGGTATTTATTTTCACGTTCCTTATCATGCAAGAACATACTTCTATTTTCCTTCCGATTTTCCACTTCCATTGCCTTGCCTTGGTATTCAAAGTAATTACCTAGAAGCGTACGCTTCGATTGGAACATGCATGTCATGCCGTGCACTTGCACTTCCATCTCCACTTCGGCATTTTCCTTCATTTCCACTATCTCGTCCAGACTTATCTCACGGGCAGCCACGGCACGGACAGCACCGCGTTTCCCCCAGTAATTACATGTATACCAGTTCGTTACCGTCATCTCTGTATTCCAATGCAGGGGCATATCAGGTGCCACGGCACGGACAGCCATTAAGACTGCGGGATCACCGAATATGATCCGATCGGCACCAGCTTCTTTAAGGAAGGTGACATACCCTTCAAGCTCGTCCACTTTTTCATTATGAAATATGGCGTTCATGGATACATACACTTTCTTGCCCGCAGCATGTGCAAGCTCAATCGCCTTCTCGACAGCTTCACGTTTGAACTCTCCTGCCAGCCTTAGTGCATAACGTTGTTCGCCAATGACGAAGGCATCAGCGCCGGCATCGATGAGTTCTGTTATATGTTCGACACTTGTCGGAGTCACGAGTAATTCAGGCTTTTTCATTTTTGTCACCTCTATGTTTACTTATGGCCACACCATCACCAATCGGCAAAATTACGGTATCGAAATTGGGATGGTCATGTAACCAGATGTTAAAATCTCTGATTTTTTTGATGAGAGCTCGCTTTCTTCTCGTCATTTCCATTTCTTCAATGTTTTCGGCAACCAGGCCTTTGAATAAAACATTATCAGTAATGATGATGCCAGCACTAGCAAGGAATGGTTCAAACAGTTCAAAGAATCGCTTGTACTGCCCTTTAGCTGCATCAACGAAGATGATATCAAACGGACCATGTTCCATGACTTTCGGCCCAGCTTCAAGGGCATCCCCTTCAATGAGGGTGATCCTTTCCGACAGTCCCGCCTTCTTGAAGTTAGCTCTTGCCTGCTCAATACGGGCTTCATTCCGTTCAAGTGTGACGATACGAGCATCCGGAAGGGTCTCAGCCATCCTTATAGCCGAATAGCCAATCGCCGAACCTACTTCCAATATCGCCTTTGGCTGATGAAGCCTTAATATCTGTAGCAGTACCTCAATGCCTTCGGGCTCCATGATCGGCACATTATTTTCCAACGCAAAATCTTCCAACTCCTTAAGCAAACCCGTACGCTCCGGAATTAAGGAATGAAGATATTGTTCTATTTTTCCGTTCAAAACGTTTCCTCCAATTATAAGGAAAACAAAAGCGCTTGGTCAGTAACATGAAGAAATTGATAGGTCAATTTCTTCACAAGGAGCAGCTGAAACAAGTATGCTTGACGATCTACATTTCCTTATCTTTCAAAATAAAACCCGGCATTCGCCGAGTTACGTCACCGATAGGAATCGGATCTAAAATTCACTTGTACTATTCTATCATAAAAACAAGGGGAAAGTAATATCTCTCCCCCCTCAGTCTCATTGCATTTTTTTATTTATTTATTGGAAATATGCTCTGCCTTTTTGATATTGTGGTCATCCAAGGTCTTCGAGTAAAGGACTTCCCCTTCAGGTGTTGCCAAAAAGTATAGGTAATCCGTTTTCTCAGGTTTCAGTACCGCATCGATTGATGTCGTTCCGGCATTTGCAATCGGCCCTGGAGGCAGCCCCTTATTCTTATACGTATTATAAGGTGATTTCACCTCAAGGTCTTTATAATACACCCTGCTCTTATGTGAACCTTTCGCATACAAAACGGTCGGATCCGTTTGAAGCGGCATCTCTTCCTCAATACGATTGTAAAAGACGGAAGCTATTTTTCCGCGATCGACCTGTGCCGTCGCCTCTTCTTCAACAAGCGAAGCGAAGGTCAGCATCTCATGTACGGAATAATCGTTTTTGTCCATCTGGGTCTCGTATGCCTGCAATGTCTCTTCGGTTTTCTTCAGCATCTCGATGACGATCGATTCCAGTGTCGGCTTTTCCTCATAAAAGTCATAAGTAGCTGGGAAAAGGTATCCTTCAAGCGGATATAAAACCTTTTCATTTTCAATTTCCGAGGTCAAGAGCTGCGGAAATTTCTCTTGCATGGCATTAACGAATTTCTTATCATTCAATTCCTTAAATACCTTTTTCGGATCTTCACCCGTCTTGACTGCGATGATATCGGCAATTTGGACAAGCTGCTTTCCTTCAGGAATCGTAATCTTCATTGCAGCTTCCTTCATGAGTTTTCCGGTTTTGATGCTTGTGACGATATCTTCAATTGGCATGGAAGGTGATAATTTATACTCACCTGCCTGAAAACCGGATTCATTGCGGAATTTAATATAATATTTGAATACGCGTGCGTCCTTGATTATCCCCTGCTCTTCAAGCAGTGTCGAAATTCCGTTAACGGAAGAACCGATTGGGATTTTCACTTTCTTGATGGTGTCATCTTCGGGATCGACTGGTTTCATGGCTGAGTTGATATATAAAAAGCCCACAAGACCAACTATCCCAATTAGTACAATAAGCGAAGCTATCGTAATCATGATGATTTTACGAACCAGCTTGGCTTCTCCTTGCTGTTCTAACAATTTCATTCGGATATGTTCCTTTTTAGATAAATTTTTATCTTTTTCATCCATTTTCATTCCCCCTGCAAACTCACACCAACTACAGAATGGTTTCTAGATGATGCTTTCTCTAATTAATCTTTGCTTCGAACATTATACTAAAATCAACAAATAATTACATGTTTTTTGCAAAACTACATTCATCAATACTCTATTTATGGCAAAAATGCACTAGTTTTGTCAATATACAGGTATTATTTAATAGGAAAATAGTGATATATTTGTCTAAGTTTTTTTGAGGGTATATTGATTTCCGCTCCAGGCACTCGCTTTCCGCGGGCGGTCCGGGAGCCTCCTCGGCTACGCCTGCGGGGTCTCCCCTAGACGCGCTTTTCCCGCAGGAGTCTCGCACCTTACTCTCCAATCAACTTTGTTTTAATTATTTACTCAGCTTAAAAATTTGTTCCCTGCATGTATTAGGCATTTTCTAGAAATGACAGGAATATTCATGTAGGAATGGTATTATTGATTTAAGATAAAGAAAGGTGTGAAGGAGTTGGATAATTCTTATTTTGTAGGTTGGGGGACATTGGCACTCATAAACGCCGGACTTGCTCAAGGTAAAAATAGAACGGCGTTGAATTGGTTCTTGCTATCTTTATTTTTGGGTCCGCTCGCCACTTTTATGCTTTTATTCGCAGAGAAAAGATAAGGTGTTACTGGTACATAAATGAAAAAACCGACCTTTTTAAGGGTTTGTACAATTTGAACGTTGATTTCCTTTCCAGGCACTCGCTTTCCGCGGGCGGTCCGCCCTCGGCGCCTTTGCGCCTTTGGTGTCTCCCCTTGACACGCTTTTCCCGCAGGAGTCTCGCACCTTCCAATCAACTTTGTTTTTAAATTTTAGATTGAGCCTCTTTTCAAAAAAAAAACCGACCTTTAGGGGCCGGTTTTTTTCTAATCTTATTCTTCTTCTGCTTCTTCTTGGTCAAGGAATGTATTTAACATTTCTTCGACTAGATCCCACTCTTCTTCTGTTTCGATCGGTGTAAGTTCACCATCTTTATTATCTTCGCTCGGTACGAATGATGAAGCGTGGATTTCGATTTCTTCCTCATCATCTTCCGCTGACATCGGATAGTAAAGTACATAAGATTTGTTGAATTTATCTGAGTCGAATGTGAAAAGGATTTCGCAAAGTTGCTCGTTTCCGTTTTCATCTACTACTGTAATGTTGTTTTCGCCGTGTTCCATTTGTATTCACCTCATATTGAATTTGTTTGTCTGTCCAAGAATCCTTGCAGAATCATGACAGCTGCCATTTTATCAATGACTTTCTTGCGTTTGCTTCGGCTCACGTCCGCCTCAAGAAGGACACGTTCAGCCGCCATAGTTGTCAACCGTTCATCCCAGAGAAACACCGGCAGCTTGAATTTGTTTTCTAATCGTTTAGCGAAATCTTGGCTGATCTCGCCTCGCGGTCCAACGGTCCCATTCATGTTTTTAGGTAAACCGAGGACAATTTTAGAAACATCATGCTCTTTTATAATTTCATTGAGGCGTTTAAAGCCGAAGTCATTTCCAGCTTCGTTAATTTTGATCGTTTCCAATCCTTGTGCAGTCCAACCCATCGCGTCACTCAGGGCGACGCCGATGGTTTTTGAACCTAAATCAAGTCCCATTGTGCGCATTAGTATTCCTCTCGATGGTTCTTAAGATACGACTTAACCAATTCTTCGATGATTTCATCGCGTTCAAGCTTACGAATAATGTTTCGAGCATCCATATGGCGCGGGATGTAGGCCGGGTCACCAGATAATAGATAACCGACAATCTGGTTTATCGGGTTATAACCTTTTTCCTGAAGTGCAACATAAACTTGAGACAATACTTCTTGTACATCTCTTTCGAATGGTTCTTCGGGAAAATTAAATTTCATCGTTTTATCAAAGGAACTCATAAACATGCACCTCTCCTCAGCGTCCAGAATCCACTATTACCTACATTGTACAACACTTTCCATTGATTATGAAATCGATAAGACCCATTCTTCAACAAAATTAAGCGCTGCATCCAATTTTTCTGGGTCTTTTCCGCCGGCTTGGGCCATATCCGGACGTCCGCCACCGCCGCCGCCGCAACGGGAAGCAACTTCTTTGACCAATTTACCAGCATGGAAGCCGCGGTCGATGTAATCCTTAGTCACTCCGGCAATCAAATTGACTTTTTCACCTTGGGCCGAACCTAATACGATAATGACAGAATCGAGCTTTTGTTTCAAATCATCTGCCATTGCACGCAGATTATTCATGTCGGTAGCTTGAACCTTGGCCACCAATACTTGAACGCCATTTACGTCTTTTACGTTAGAAACAAGGCTGCTTGCTTCAATATTACTTAATTTTGCAGTAAGGCTTTCATTCTCACGATGAAGATCCTTCACTTCAGCCAGTACCGTTTCAATTCTTGAAGGTACATCTTTCAAGTTCGTTTTCAATTTGGCAGCCGCGTCTTTCAAGACACCGATTTGATCAGTCATCAATTTGTATGCCCCTGCACCCGTTACCGCTTCAATACGGCGAGTACCTGCGCCGATGCCGCTTTCGGATACGATTTTGAACAAGCCGATTACGGCTGTATTCGGAACGTGGACACCCCCGCAAAGCTCAAGGCTGTAATCGCCGATTTGAACGACACGGACAATCTTGCCGTATTTTTCGCCGAACAACGCCATTGCGCCCATAGCCTTTGCTTCCTCGATGTTTTTATAGTCCGTATTCACTTGTAAGCTTTGCCAAATCTTTTCATTTACAATCGTTTCGATTTGTTCAATCTCTTCCGCCGTTATCTGGCCAAAATGAGAGAAATCGAAGCGAAGGCGTTCAGCCTGTACGAGTGACCCTGCTTGATTGACATGTGTTCCAAGCACATCTTTCAACGCCTGATGCAGAAGATGCGTCGCTGTATGGTTTTTCGTGATATGGATCCGATTTTCTTGATTTACCGTAGCTACGATATTGGAATCTGCTGTTAAAGTGCCGGCAGTAACCGTTACACGGTGCAGATTTTGGCCATTAGGGGCCTTTTGGACATCATGGACATCAACCTTCACGGATTCACTGGCCATCGTTCCTATATCGGCTATTTGTCCGCCGCTTTCAGCATAGAAAGGAGTCTTGTTCAGTATCACTTGAACTTCTTCACCTTCTTGTGCCTCCGTTACAAGCTCGCCATTTTTTACTATGGCAGCAACTTTGGCTTCGACAGCGACTTGATCATAGCCGACAAATTCACTTTCAACTTTAATATCTCCCAATACCCCGCCTTGGATTTGCATGGAATCCACATCTTGACGCGCTGAACGGGCACGTTCACGCTGTGCATCCATTTCCTTCTCGAATCCAGCCTGATCGACCGTCATGCCTTCTTCTTCTGCATATTCTTCCGTTAACTCAATCGGGAAGCCATATGTGTCATATAAACGGAATGCATCACTGCCAGGAATGGTTGTACCGCCTTTTTCCTTTTCCTTTTTAATGACTTCAGAAAGGATGGCGAGTCCATCATTTAGAGTTTCATGGAAGCGTTCCTCTTCATTCTTGATTACTTTTGCAATGAACTCTTTATTCTTAAGGACTTCAGGGTAGAAGTCTTTCATGATTTCGCCGACGACCGTCACAAGCTCGAACATGAATGGTCGATTGATGTTGATTTGCTTAGCATACCGGACCGCTCTCCGGAGTAAACGGCGCAATACATAACCGCGGCCTTCGTTGGATGGAAGAGCCCCGTCACCTACTGCAAAGGCTACCGTACGAATATGGTCGGCAATGACCTTGAAGGCAACATCTTTTTCTGAATCAACACCATATTTCACATCGGAAATCTCTTCGACTGCCCGGATGATTGGCATGAATAAATCTGTATCATAGTTCGTCGCCACATCTTGAACGACGGAAGCCATACGTTCAAGGCCCATCCCTGTATCGATATTTTTCTTTGGAAGCGGTGTGTAAGAACCGTCCGGATTATGGTTGAATTGGGAAAACACAAGATTCCAGACTTCTAGATGCCGTTCATTTTCCCCGCCTGGATATAGTTCCGGATCATTCGGATCATCGCCATATGCTGGTCCGCGGTCATAGAAAATCTCTGTATTCGGGCCGCTTGGACCTTCACCGATATCCCAGAAGTTCTCTTCCAGGCGAATGATCCTTTCAGCAGGAACACCGATTTTCTTATTCCAGAGTTCGAATGCTTCATCATCTTCAGGATGGATCGTCACAGCCAATTTCTCTTTGTCGAACCCAATCCATTTTTCATCCGTCAAAAATTCCCATGCCCATGTGATGGCTTCTTCTTTGAAATATTCGCCAATGGAGAAGTTTCCGAGCATTTCGAAGAACGTATGATGACGTGCCGTTTTCCCCACGTTTTCAATATCGTTTGTACGGATGGCCTTTTGAGCATTTGTGATCCTTGGATTTTCAGGAATCACCCGTCCATCAAAATATTTCTTTAACGTCGCCACCCCGGAATTGATCCAAAGCAATGATGGATCTTCATGTGGAACCAATGACGCACTTGGTTCGATGGTATGGCCTTTTTCACTAAAAAAATCTAAATACATTTGGCGGATTTGAGCACCAGTTAAATACTTCATATATATATCCTCCTTTAAAAATTATGTAATTTTGAGCACACAAAAAACCCCCATCCCAAAAACAGGGACGAGAGTTGACTCGCGGTACCACCCTGATTATGGACGCAGGAATTCATCCCAGGCCCATCACCTTCATAAAAGCCTTAACGCGGCATGACGGCAGGTATTAGCTGCTCTCAGGACTAGCTTTCTGCTGCTCTTCACCTTGCAGCCCCTTTCAGCCTGGGGGACCACTCTCTTTTAGATGGACTTCAGCATACTTCATCCTTCAACGAATTATCTTATGTTATGGATTATATTCACAAGACTTTTATTTGTCAATAAGGGGCGGCTTCTTTCTAAAGTGAACGCGGGCATGAAGTACAAAAACTTTCAATACAGCCAAGATGGGAATCGAAAGGACCATGCCCATGATACCTCCTATTTCACCCCCGGCCAATAATGCGAGCATGATGAACAGCGGATGCATATGGAGGCTTTTACCGACTATAAGCGGCGAAAGGATATTTCCCTCAAGAAATTGAAGTACAAGCACGATGACCGCGATGATCAACACCATTTTAACTGACATTGTCGCGGCAATGACCAGTGCAGGAATCGCCCCAATAATCGGTCCGAAATACGGAATGACATTCGTTATCCCGATTATCGCCCCCAATAGAAGCGGATATTGCATTCCGACTATCCAGAAGAGCAGCGAGGAAATCAAACCGATCACGACACAGACGATGATTTGTCCGCGGATATAGCCGCCAAGCGACGCATCCACATCACGAATGAATGCCCGTCCCTGCTTGCGCCATTTTTTCGGCGTCATATACCATGCCATTTTTTTTAAAACGGTGAAATCTTTCAGGATATAAAATGCGATGAATGGAATCAACGCAATCAGGACGATGAAATCAATCATCTTCATTGCATACTCCATCGCCTTTTCAGGTATACGCTTCAGCCAATCTTCGAAAAGGGTGACACCTTCTTCGAATCTTTCATGAATTCCGAACGGCCAGGCCGCCGTTTGATGATTGAGTTTATCAATGCTGCCCCGGTACTGTTCAACCAGTTCCGGCACGCTTTCCGACAGCTCGCGAACCTGGCTCACGATCACTGGAATGCCTTTATAAACAGCAAAGCCAATCCCTCCAAAAAACAATAAATAGATAATCGTAATCGAAAGCCAGCGACGCATCCCTTTCTCATTTAAATATTCCACTACAGGGTGCAACAAGTAACTGATGAACGCACCAATCAAAAAAGGCAGCAGTACCGTCACACATACAGTAACGAAAGGTCCCCACATGGGCTTAAGTTTCATAAAGATATAGATAACAAAAAATAAGAGCAATAAAAAACCCAGGCGATAAAACCACTTTAGACGAATACTCACAATAAACACCTCCCGCTCATTTATTCTTCGAAAAGCGGAAGGTTTTCATACATGAAAAAAGAGTGCCCTCATTACCAGGACACCCATTGCCGCTATAATAATGACTTTAATCTTTTGCGTATTTTCTTCATGTTCCGTTTAATCATCTTCGAGTTCATCAAGTCCGAACCCAAGTTCATTAGAGTATTGCGTGAACGTCTAGCCATTGCAAACACCTCTTCCGTTATTTACATACCGAAGCGGCGGTCATTTTCCTCAAACAAATCGTCCAATGAGCTTAAACTTCCATCTTCCTCGACTTGGTGCGTATTTATGAGCCCTTCGGATAGAGTCATTTCAATAAAGCAATTCCAACAATAATATTGATTTACGCCAATCTTCCCAACATCTTTACTGCGGCAATTCGGACATTTAATTTCCAAAATGGACACCTCACTGTTCATAAACTGAAACAATGATGGTATCCTTCCCTAATGCAGGCGGCTGTTTTGATTCTATCACTGTCGACTCCGAGAAAAACCCATCCGTTGTTTCATACGCTATAATCGTGCCCATTTTCTCCTTGAAATATACATCCTGCAGTAAACCAAGCTCTTCGCCCATTTCTGAAAAAAGCATGCGTCCCAATAATTCGTCCTTCGAAAGGCAAATGGAATCCGCAGGCACCTTCCTGAAGGTTGAATCCTGTTGCATGATGACGATCCCATCTGGACCGAATGAAGAAATATCGTCGAGTTTTAAATGAAAAGCCCTTTTGAACAATGCTTGTTGATGAACGACCAAGCCTGTTACCTTACCCATTTCAGAAATTGATAAATCGTGGACCGTGCCGATTCTTTCTCCTTTGATTGTAAAAACCGGCATCCCTTTCAATAAAGAAAACGTCCGCAAGGTCATCCCGCCTTTCCGAACATTTTTATTATCTCTTTACTAATGTAAATAGATGTGCTGAAAGGTTTTCCATTGTTGGTCCCTCTTCCGTCAATACAGAATCCAGGCCACAAAAAAAAGACCGGTTTCCCGGTCTAATACACTTACCTTACCATCCTCTGCTGGCACCTCCGCCACCGGAACTTCCTCCGCCGCCGCCCCGTGGACCGCCGCTTCCGCCTCCACGGCCGCCACCACCACCTCCGCGACTAATGAATATCAAAAGGATATTGATTAGCGTTTGAAGGAAAAATCCTTTAAAGAACTTGGCATCGAGGATGAATACGATGATGACTACGATGATAATGAGGAAAATCTGTAAACCTGATGGCTGAAAGGTTTCTGACTCGGGCTGAACGGTGAGATCTTGATAAAACTCGTCACCTAGGTCGTATTCTTTCGTGACGTCGTTATATACAGCCTTATAGGTCTCCGTCAGGGCAACATCATATTTACCCTCTTTCACCGCAGGGATAGCCACATCATCCAAAATCTGTCCAGATCTTATATCGGTAATGGCCCCTTCCAAACCGTACCCCACTTCAATGTGGATTTTCTGTTCTTCCATGGCAAGCACAATGAGGACTCCATTGTTCAACTCGGCATCACCAAGCTTGAATGATCTAAATGCCTCGACCGAGTACTCCTCGATTTCGGATTCTTCCATCGAATCAACCGTCAAAACGGAAATTTGTGCTTTTGTGGCATCATCCAATCGTTTCCCAAGTTCGATGAGTTCGGATTTTTCCTGATCATCCAGGACTCCAGCAAAGTCCTGAACATATATATCCCCAACTGGTTCAGGGATGTTAGGTTGTGCTGCGGCTACGTTTGCTAAACCGAACGTGAGAATGAAGAATAGCGCAAACACAGCGAGTCTTTTCATTATTTATCGCTCCCGAAATCAACCTTTGGCGTTTCTTTTTCTTGATCGGTCACTTCAAAATATGGTTTGGCATCGAACCCGAACGCTCCTGCCATCATATTCTTCGGAAAGCGTTTAATCATTTTATTATAGTTGGTAACTTCATCATTATAGTCTTTTCGTGCTACCGTCAGCCGATTTTCCGTTCCTTCCAAACTATCCATGAGACCCTTAAAGTTCTCATTGGCCTTTAAATCCGGATAGTTTTCGACAACCACCAAAAGTCGGCTCAAGGCCCCACTCAATTCTTGATCGGCATCAATCGCTTCTTCAGTCGAATTGGCACCGGCCAGCTTCGAGCGTGCATCACTCACCGCTTTAATGGCTTCCGTTTCATGCGAAGCATAACCCTTCACCGTTTCGACAAGATTTGGAATCAAATCCGCTCTTCGTTTTAATTGATTATCCACCTGCGACCATTTATTGTCGACGTCTTCACTTGCACTTACAAGGCCGTTATATGAAGATGCCCCATAAATGACAAGTAAAACGACAACGACTATTCCTATTATCCAACCTTTTTTCATCAAATACCCCCTACTCTTTCACATATTAGTTATAGTTCCACCAAAACTATGAATTTTAAACAAAATTCATCCAAAAGAACCCGCTACATAAAATCATAAGGCGTGACATTCTCCATCCCGATCATCGGGTCAGCATGCATGAGAATATCAAGATAACTTGATTGTTGAGATACCTCTCCCTTTTCCGCCGGCATTTCTTCTTCACTCAAAATCCCCTGCAGCTTTTCACGCAAAGTCGTTTTGCGGCTCATCTCATCATTACGCTCGATCCCTAAACGGAATGCATCTTCTTCACCACAAAGGATCAAGAAATTTTTACTGCGCGTAATCGCCGTATACAATAAATTACGTCGGAGCATCCGATAATAGCTTTTCACTACAGGTAAAATGACAATGGGGAATTCACTTCCCTGCGACTTATGGATGGAGCAGCAATAGGCATGTGTGATCTGGTTCAAGTCCTGCTTCGTGTATGTCACTTCGATGCCTTCGAACGATATGATTACTTTATCGACAGAATCGGTATTTTCTTTAGCGAACAATATCGACACGATTTCTCCCATATCGCCATTAAAGACGCCCTCCTCTGGCTGGTTCACCAGTTGAAGCACCTTATCTCCCGTTCTGTATATTACGTCTCCGAATTTTATTTCCCGCCGCTTTTCATCCGCATTGCTATTGAACACTTCCTGAAGCATTTTATTCAATGCATCAATGCCGGCAGGTCCTCTATACATGGGAGCCAGCACCTGTATATCCTTGGCCGTGAAGCCTTTCGTCCTGGCATTGGCAACCACTTTCTCGATAACTTGGGCGATTTGACCGGTTTGGCAGCGAATGAACGATCGATCTTCTTGCTGTTTCGTGACATCATCCGGAAGCCTTCCTTTTTTGATTTCATGTGCCAATTCAATGATCGACGAGCCATCGGCTTGACGATAAATATGTTCAAGACTGACAGTCGGGACACAATTCGATGCAAGCAAATCCTTTAAAACCTGCCCAGGTCCAACAGATGGCAGCTGATCTTCATCACCAACCAATATCACTTGGACATTTTCCGGCAGAGCTTTAAACAATTGATGGGCCAGCCACGTATCCACCATTGAAACCTCATCGATGATTACGATACGGCCATCCAGCTGATTATCCTCATCATGGGAAAAGCCTTCACTCCCGTTCCACCCGAGCAAACGATGGATCGTAACAGCGGGAAGCCCAGTCGATTCGGCCATGCGTTTCGCTGCACGGCCAGTAGGAGCCGCAAGTACGAATGGAAATGGATCGCTTCCTTCTTTTTTATAATCGTTAATGTCCATGGAAACGCCATGCAGCTCTGCATATAGCTCAACGATTCCTTTGATGACTGTCGTCTTACCCGTACCCGGTCCGCCCGTCAAGATTAACATGGGTGATTGCAGGGCCGTTTGGATCGCTTCCTTTTGGGCCGGGGCATAGGAAACATCCAGCCGCTCTTCCAGCTCCCCAAGTGCCAGCAAGAACTCTGATTCGGGGAACTGGTCCTCATACTCGGTTTGAGCAAGCAGCCGCTTGATGTTCATCACGATTCCCTTTTCCGAATAGAAAAGCGAAGGCGGATAAATTCGTTGATCCTCGACAACTATTTTCCCCTCTTGCGTCAATTCGATTATTTCCGAGGAAATGTTCGTGAACTCAATGCGGTCCCGCTTATTTTCCTCAAGCAGCCGTTTGACCGCTTCCAATAGCTGCTCAGCTTCTATGTAGATATTTCCGTCCTGCAGGCATTGAGATTCAAGCGTATACAAGCACGCAGCCTTGATTCGGTCGGGATGGCTGCCGGAAATGCCCAGCTGATGTCCAAGCTCATCCGCCCGTCCAAAACCAATCCCTTCAATATCCTCTACGAGCTTATACGGATTTCCCTGAACCATCGTGATCGTATCCTGTTTATACATTTGATAAATCTTCATCGACAGCTGCGGACCGAAGCCATATTGATTCAGGGCGATCATCACCTGCTCCAGACCTTGATGCTCGACCAATGTATCATAGAGGCCCTTTGCCTTTTCCCCGGATAGCTTCGGGATATCATCAAGTAGCGAGGGCTGAGCCAGAATTTTTGAAATTGCCTTTTCACCCAGTGTCTCAACAATGCTTTCTGCTGTTTTCTTCCCAATGCCCTTGAAAAGGTCACCTGATAAATAACTGACGATGCCTTCCTTGGATTGAGGCAGATCCTTGCGAAAATGCTCTACATGAAATTGAAGGCCAAAACGCGGATGTTCCTTCATGGCCCCATAAAAAATATAGATCTCATCCTCATGCATCCTTGGAAAATAACCAGTTACGACCGCTTCCTTCTCTTCATAATTCAGATTCGTTTCATGCACACGAATTCTTACAACCGAGTACATATTTTCTTCATTATGAAAGATCGTCACTAAATGACTTCCTTTCATGAACATTTTCTCTTCTGAAAACAAATCCAACGAATCTTGCTGGCTCAACGCTTCTCCCCACCTTTCCATGCATATGCTTTTTATTTACTCAGCATTCATTTCTTCCAACAGTTTCTTACCGTGCGCAGCAAGCATATGGTCAGGCTGTGCTTCCAAAGCCTTATCAAAATAAGCCATCGCTGCTTGCGCATCCTCACGATACCCTGCAAACGCAACACCTAAATTATAATAAGCATCCGCATGATTCGGATCCTGTTCCACAACTAAATTCAGTTGATTGATCAATTCATCATATAATTCCGCATTAGCAAGACATAACGCATATTGGAATCTTGCATCAACGTCCTCAGGGCTCAGCTCCACCGTTCTCTGTAAATAAGGCATCGCCAATTTCGGCTGATCTAATGCCATCAATGTCAATCCAAGCATGAAGTAAGCATCGCTGTTATCCAGCCCTAAACGGATTGCCTTTTCGAACATATCCTTCGCTTCGACTAGTTTAGAATCTGATTCATAATATAAGTTTCCTAAAGAATAGTAAGCCGCTGCTGCATTTTCATCCAGCTCGATCGCCTTTTTGTAAAACTTGACCGCTTTATCCGTTTCACCAACGGCAGTCAATACATTCCCAAAGTTTATGTAGGCAACAGGCTCATTCGGATTTTCCTCGATCGCCTCATTAAAAACTTTCGCCGCTTCTTCGTATTTCCCTTGCTGCATAAATTCAATTCCTTGTTGATTCTTATCCATATCCATTCACACTCCATTTTTATATTAAAAAGTATAGCATAAGCCAGTGGTCGAATTCAGGCGGTACACCCGCAATCCAAAAGAAGTCCCCAACCGCAAACACAGCTGGGGACATGCTTATTTTACCCTACGTAAGTCAGTTTTTCACCTTTTTTAAATACTTCATCAATCGTACCGCCGCCAAGGCACACTTCACCTTCATAGAATACGACTGCTTGTCCAGGTGTGATCGCGCGGACTGGCTCGTCAAAGATGACTTCGACGTCACCATTGTCCAAGACCTTCACCTTAACACCGCTATCCTCTTGACGATACCTGAACTTTGCCGTACATGTAAATTCACCCGCAGGTATATGTTCCGCTACCCAGCTGACATTCACTGCACGAAGGGAATTGGAATACAGCACATCATTATCAAAGCCTTGACACACATATAAAACATTGCGCTTCAAGTCTTTTCCCGCAACAAACCAAGGTTCGCCGCTGCCGCCAATCCCTAGACCGTGACGCTGACCGATGGTGTAATACATCAATCCGTCATGCTTGCCCATGACCTTGCCATCCATCGTGACCATATCACCAGGCTGAGCTGGTAGGTAATTGCTTAAAAACTCTTTGAAATTGCGTTCACCGATAAAACAGATGCCTGTAGAATCTTTTTTCGTTGCCGTGGCAAGACCCGCTTCTTTCGCAATTTCACGGACTTCCTTCTTATCAATGTGTCCAAGCGGAAACATGACTTTTTCCAACTGTTCTTGAGTAAGCTGGTTCAAGAAGTACGTTTGATCTTTATTATTATCGACACCGCGAAGCATTTTGTATTCGCCATCCCGGTATTCAACCTGTGCGTAATGACCTGTAGCCACATAATCGGCACCAAGGCTTACTGCATGTTCAAGAAATGCCTTGAACTTGATTTCCTTATTGCACATTACATCCGGATTCGGGGTACGGCCCGCTTTATACTCATCCAAGAAATAAGTGAAAACTTTATCCCAATACTGCTTCTCGAAATTGACCGCATAATAAGGGATGCCGATTTGATTACATACGGCAATTACATCATTGTAATCTTCCGTTGCCGTACAGACTCCGTTTTCATCTGTATCATCCCAGTTCTTCATGAAAATCCCGACAACATCATAGCCTTGATTCTTCAATAGCAGGGCTGACACAGAAGAATCCACGCCTCCTGACATACCCACGACGACGCGGGTGTCCTGTGGTGCTTTTCTCATTCTGTCACCTCATTTATTTAAAGTAAGAATTATCTTCTCACTAATCTATTAACGATTTTAACGGTGGTTTCAGCCGCCTGCCTTACTTCCTCTTCCGTGTTGTTCAGACCGAAGCTGAAACGAATCGAATTCTTCGTCCGCTCCGAATCTTTCCCGAACATCGCCACAAGCACATGCGACGGATCGATTGACCCAGCTGTACAAGCGGATCCGCTCGATACAGCAACACCTGCCAAGTCCATATTAACGAGCATCGATTCCACATTCGTACCAGGAAAACTAACATTCAGCACATGCGGCAGCGACTGTTCCATAGATCCGTTAATTTCATATTGTACATCCGCCTCATCAAAGACGGCAAGCAATACGTCTTTAAATCGCTTGTATTGCTCCTTTTTCTCTTTCATCATGCTTTGTGCAATTGAAACGGCTTCTGCAAAACCGGCAATTGCAGGCACGCTTTCCGTACCAGCACGGCGCTTGCGTTCTTGTTCCCCGCCATATAATTGCGGATTCAGCTTCAAGCCTTCACGCATATAAAGAAAGCCGATTCCTTTTGGACCGTTGATTTTATGCGCGGTTACACTAAGCAAATCCACACCCAACTCTCGAACGTCGATAGAGATCAAACCATATGCCTGAACCGCATCCGTATGGAAAATGGCTTGATGCCCCTTGAGCAGCTCTCCAATTTCAGCAATCGGCTGGACCGTTCCAACCTCATTATTGCCGAACATGACCGAAACCAAAATCGTGTCATCCCGCAATGCGGCCTTTAGATCGGCAATTGAAATAAGCCCCGCTTCATTCACAGGTAAATATGTGACCTCAAAGCCAGACTTCTCAAGGAATTGGCATGTATGCAAAACCGCATGATGCTCAATCTCCGTCGTAATGATGTGCTTCCCTTTATCTTTATAAGCATTCGCAACACCAATGATCGCCGTATTATCCGCCTCGGTTCCGCCGCTCGTGAAAATGATTTCATTCCGCCCCGCACCGATGCTCGCCGCAATACTCGAACGCGCCTCATCCAAAACATGGCGTGCCTCCCGACCGAAAGCATGAATGCTCGACGGATTCCCGAAGTCATGGCTCATGACCGTCATCATCCTATCGATCACATTCGGATGCATCGGTGAAGTCGCAGCATGATCTAAATATATTCTGTCCACTTTTTTGTCGCCTCCATTAAAAAACGCAAGCGCCTACATAATAGGCGCATTGCTAATCACTTAAATATAGTACATATAAGAATCGATTTCACCCGTATCCTTGTAGCTCGCCAAATCCATAAGCGTCGTATTATCCAATACGTCCTTCACAGCATCGCGAATCCGGATCCAAAGCTGGCGCTTCACCGGCTCCTCATCCTCAATTCCTTCAACAGGAGTAATCGGCCCTTCCAATACACGAATGACATCACCAGAAGTAATCTCCTGAGGATCTTTAGACAGGACATACCCGCCATACGCACCGCGCACACTCTTCACCAATCCCGCATTACGAAGCGGCGCAATCAGCTGCTCCAAATAATGCTCCGACAGATTATGCGTCTGGGCAATCGATTTCAAACTCTTCGGGCCTTCTCCATAATGTTTAGCAAGCTCAATCATAATTGTCAAACCATAACGGCCTTTAGTAGATATCTTCATACATATACACCTCAAATTATTTATCCGTTTCTAAATTCTTTTGAAATTATAGCATATTCCCGCCGGAAATGCATTCACCCGCCCTTCATTTGTCAAATTATCCTAATTGGAGAGGTAGGAAAAAGGAAAGAAAAGAATGAAATGTGAACGATAGGATGACGAATTTTATACAGCATTTTGGGTTAGGACTGATTTTTTTGCTCGGACGGCCGGATTATTGCGGGGATAGGTCGAATTATTTGCTTAGACGGCCGGATTATTGTGGCGATAGGGCGAATCTTTCGCTTGGACGGTCGGTTTATTGCGGGGATAGGTTGAATCTTTGGCTTGGACGGTCGGATTATTGGGTGCTAGAACGGATTTTTCGCTTGGAAGCTGGATTATTTACGCTAGGGCGAATCTTTCGATCGGACGGTCGGATTATTGCAGGGATAGGTCGAATCTTTCGCTTGGACGGTCGGATTATTGGGTGCTAGAGCGGATTTTTCGCTTGGAAGCTGGATTATTTACGCTAGGTCGGATTTTTCGATCGGACGGTCGGATTATTGCAGGGATAGGGCGAATCTTTCGCTTGGACGGTCGGTTTATTGCAGGGACAGGTCGAATCTTTCGCTTGGACGGTCGGTTTATTGGGTGCTAGAGCGGATTTTTCGCTTGGAAGCTGGATTATTTACGCTAGGTCGGATTTTTCGATCGGACGGTCGGATTATTGCAGGGATAGGTCGAATCTTTCGATCGGACGGCCGGATTATTGCGGGGATAGGTTGAATTAATAAGAAAGTACGTTACATGCCACATTTAATTTCACTAAAATACAGGAAATCACTTTATTAACCGAGAATACTTCACTTAAATCTATAAGGAGTGGTTATCATGATCATTAAAAACTGCAAGATGCCTTTAAAAATAGACATGCTCGAAGCTCTGATGAGACGCTTACCTCATGGACATGCGAAGCAACCGGCAATTATTGAAGATATCAAAAAAATCAAGGCCGGATACAACGGTGAAAACAGAGTCTTCCAATCTCTTAAATCCCTTCCTGAAAAAGAGTATCTACTCTTTCATGACCTCCGACTAATTGGATCATCTTTCCCCTTCCAAATGGACATCCTCATTCTCACATCCTCTTTCCTTTTAATCCTTGAAGTCAAAAACATGGCTGGTGAAATCTTTTTCGATAATGCATTCAATCAACTTATCCGTACAAATCCAGATGGAAAAACCGAAGCTTTTGATGATCCCATATTGCAAGTGAGCCGGCAGCGACAGCAGTTATTAGACTGGTTAAAAACAAAAAGAATGAACAACCTTCCAGTTGAAACCCTCGTTGTCAGTGCCAATTCTTCAACGATCATTCGGGCCGGGAATACGGATATTAATAGAAAAGTGATACGTAAGGATCGGATTCTACTTAAAATTGAGGAATTAAAAAACAAGTATAACGAAGCGGTCCTTTCTACTAGAGCAATGAAACGATTATCGAATTTATTGCTTGATGGTCACATCCCTTATATTCCTAAACCGCTAGAGAATTATAGAATTCCGATTACCGCCCTCCAAACCGGAGTATTCTGCGATAAGTGTCATGCATTTTCGATGGAGCGGAAATCAAGAAAGTGGATTTGCCGTACCTGTTTGGATTTTTCCCTCGATGCTCACATTCCGGCACTTTATGATTATCTATACCTCGTCAAACCTACCATTACCAATAAGGAATTTCGAAACTTCCTACAACTCCAATCCCCATCCAGTGCAAAGAAACTATTACTTTCACTAAAATTGAATCATTCCGGACATACTAGAGGCAGATTTTATCTATTAAATTCTCTCATAGAAGCAGAGGTAGGATTTCTCCGCTGATAAGTCGAATTAGTCCGCTGGTAGGTCGGATTTCTCCGCTGGTAGGTCGGATTAATCCCCTGTAGGATGAAATATTCCGCTGATAGATTGAATTATCGAGCTCACAGCAAAAATTAAATCCCCACACGGACTACTATAATAGGAATTCCCCCTCTTTTATAGCATAATCAGCGCATTTCCCCCATCAGTTGTGATACCTTATATAAAAAGGAGAGGTGCGCAATGAATATTAAACCGCTTGCTTTCCGGATGCGGCCTCGGTCGATTGATGAGATCATCGGGCAGGAGCATCTGGTCGGTGAAGGGAAAATTATCGCAAGGATGGTGAAAGCCAAGCAGCTTTCTTCCATGATCCTGTATGGTCCGCCGGGAATCGGCAAGACTTCGATTGCAAGTGCGATTGCCGGAAGCACGAAGTTTGCTTTTAGGACACTGAACGCGGTGACCAATAATAAAAAGGATATGGAAATCGTGGCTGCCGAGGCTAAGATGTCGGGGAAAGTGATTCTGCTGCTTGATGAGGTTCATCGTCTCGATAAGGCGAAGCAGGATTTCCTATTGCCTTATCTTGAAAACGGGATGATCACCTTGATCGGTGCAACGACCAGCAATCCCTATCATGCAATCAATCCGGCCATCCGAAGCAGGTGCCAGATTTTCGAGCTCAAATCATTGGAAACCTTTGATATAACCAAAGCTCTGGAACGGGCACTTCATGATGAAGAGCGCGGGCTTGGTGCGTATATAACGGATGTCAGCCTTGATGCCCTTACCCATTTCGCAACGGCTTCGAACGGAGATGTCCGCAGTGCGCTTAACGCTCTTGAGCTCGCCGTCATTTCCACCGAACCTGATGAGTCCGGAACGATTCATATAGATCTGCAAATTGCCGAGGAATGCATGCAGAAAAAAAGCTTCTCACATGACAAGGATGGAGATGCCCATTACGATGTTCTGTCGGCTTTCCAAAAATCAATTCGCGGCAGTGATGTGAATGCAGCCCTTCATTATTTGGGGCGATTGGTCGAAGCCGGCGATCTTGTCAGCATTGCCCGTCGCATGGTGGTCATCGCTTACGAAGACATAGGTCTTGCCAATCCGCAGGCTGGTCCCAGGGCCCTCGCTGCAGTCGAAGCCGCTGAACGGCTCGGGTTTCCTGAAGCCCGGATTCCACTTGCCAACTCCGTGATTGAGTTATGCCTATCACCTAAATCGAATACGGCTATTACCGCAATTGATGCGGCTCTTTCCGACATTCGCAGCGGCCATAGTGGAGATGTACCAGATCATCTTAAGGATGCCCATTACAAAGGGGCCACTGAACTCGGACGTGGCATCAGCTACCTTTATCCGCATGACTACGAGAATGGTTGGGTGAAGCAGCAATACTTACCGGACAAACTGCGCAGAAAAAAATACTACAAACCGAAAAAGAGCGGGAAATTTGAACAAGCCCTTGCCTCGGTCTATGAAAATATCGAGAAAAAGAAATAACTCCGGATCACTTCAGACCCGGAGTTTCTTTATTGTGGGAAATGAAAACTTTTAACATGCCTCATGTTGACAAAAATCGCCTCCCCTTGAGCATTCACCATCTCAATAATGCCATCTTTCACTGCACTGATCATCCCGATATTCTGCGGATGCATCCCCAAGTCGAGCACTACCAGTTTATTGGTTAACTTTTTCACCTGCTCCTCCAATGTCCGGGCCCAGCTTAAAGATGAAACCTGTGCCAATTGTTCCCCTTTATTCAAACCGTATGGACCCTTTGCATCATCGCAAACCGAAAGCCACTTTAAATGATCCATCGAAATGAACATCGTTTTAAATACTGGCGAATAAAAGACGAAATAGTTATTCATGATGCCCACGATATAACCATGAACCGAGTTTTTTTTTGTGAGCAGGATTTCAACAAACATCCCCTTCGCATTCATCAGTAATTTTCGGAACGATGTCTCGTCAATCTCCGGCTCTCCTCCCGAACCAATCTCCTCATCGATTATAGGAAAGGAAAAATTCTTAATGTGCCGGAATGGAATGTAACGGTAGGCTTTTCCAGTATACAAAACGATGATGTCAGAACTTACTTCAATTAAAATCCCCGCTTCATTTATATTCCCTGAGAGCTCCAGTTCCATATACTGGCCTATATGCTTTGCTAACAAGCGACTCTTCCCCCTTTATATTAAAATCAACCAAACAAAATGGTTGCTTGGCCATTTTAAAAGCATTTGAACATAAACTTTTGAAAATGAAAAAATAAATCAAAATGGTGTAACGAATCCCAATGAATCCATCTTGGGCAACAACGGCATGTCCACCTTTCATAAGAAGGCACAACAACTCGATCTTGGTTGCTGTACCTGTTTGGTATTTCTTTACCGGATATTTTGATTTGAAGCTTTGATTAGGTTCTCAATCCAAATTTGCTTGAATGCATTTGCACGAGGACTTCTGCGTCTTGCTGATATTTCTTCTGAGCTTGAGCTTGAAGAGCTTTCATCTGAGCTTGAGCTTGAAGAGCTTTCATATGAGCTTGAGCTTGAAGAGCTTTCATATGAAGAACTGCTCTCTTCTGATGAACTGCTTTCATCTTTTCTACTTCCGTTTGCTGAATTTCCATTTGCTGAATTTGCGTTTGATGCACCTCCGTCTGACGAACCTCCATCTTCGGATTTTTCATCTGTCTCCTCTTCAGCTTCTTCCTCTACCTGCACAGTTAAGGCAACGAATTGGACATGATCAGTTGTCACATAAAATAATTCTTGATTATGCACAACGATAAGGTACGTATCAGCCACTTCCATCAGGATGCCCTCAACCCTCTCAGGTCCACCAGCGAAAACGGATACCCAGTTGTGGACTAAGCGAGTCAGAATTCCATTTAGTGTATCAGTTCCGTTATAAACAAATTCAGGCAATAATTGTTCGTCTGATTGTTCTATCACTGTTACACTTTTAATATGGGAAATCGGGTATAAAACAAGCCCATCTTTCTCCGTGGATAAAACTAAAAATTCATCTTTCACATCTACAACCCGGCCAACTTTAGATGCCGGACCGCCGCCATTCACTTGAATGCAGCTAGTTTGAAGAGTTGCCAGCAATCCTAAAAAACTGGTCGGAAATACTATTTCTTCTTCCTCGGCCAATAAATCGACTTGTGACTTTTTCGCATTCGCGACAACGATTTTCAAATGATCCCTTACGTAATACACAAGTTGAGTTTGTTCATCTTTCCCTGTTTGTAAAACGATATAATCGCTTAATACTCCTATAAGCCTGCCTTCTCTAGAATCAGGCCCGCCTTTAAACACCCTCACCGATTTTCCTGTTAAAGCATCAAGGTACGGTAAACCAACAGTCTCTGCCATTTTTCCTTTAGCCTCCAATAGTTATTTATACTTTAATGATATCCGTACTGCATATATATGCGCCTGCTTTCTAATACGGACTCTGCTTATCACCCATTTTGTAGGAAATCGTCGTACGCCTAGAAATCCCCTTTTGAAAAATCACTTTTTCCATTCTATTCAACTTTTAAAAAAGGGCCTTACTTTTTAATAAAAAAACCCCGGAATTTTTTCCGGAGTTACATCAACAAATCTCTATATAGAATGAAATGGCTTTCCTTTGCCCGGATTTTGTCACGGTCATATGCAGCTTGCCTGCGTTTTTCAAGTTAGGATGGACAATTCCTTCATTCTCAACTTTCACTAAGCACCACCCTCCTTAACTGAAAAAAACTCCAAATGAAATTTGGAGCATGACATTTACCTATGTTTTTCCTTTAGCCACCCGATTACCGATTTCCCACCTTTTTCGCGGAGATCTTCGGCTTCTTCCTTTCCAATGGCCTTTCCATCCTTGATTACGATTACCTCATCGAGGATGTTTTCGACTTCCTCAATTTCATGAGTCGCCATGATAACCATTTGCCTTTCAAAATCGATAGAAGATAGCAAGCTCCGGACAATCGAATCCCTGACCATAACGTCCAACCCTGAGAATGGTTCATCCAATAATACGACCGGTGCCTCCCGAGAAAGGGCTAGCACTAATTTAAGCCTTCCCCGATTACCTTTCGACATCGTACGGACCTTCTTCCGGACATCCAATTTCATGGTTTCCAGCATTTCAATTGCCTTATCCCGATTAAAATCACCAAACTGCGAAGCATGAAAATCAATATACTGACCTGCCGTAAAATTGGGATAGAAAAAATCAAGCTCTGTCAGATAAGAAACAACAGAAGCTGTCCTCCTGCATACCGGCATCCCAGCGACCGTCACCTCACCATGATCCGGTTTCGCGAGACCCGCAATCAGTTTGAGCAATGTTGACTTACCGCTTCCATTGGCTCCTAACACCCCATAAATCTTCCCCACTTCAAATGTGAGTGATACACCATCAAGGGCAGCAACGCTTCCATACTTTTTCGATACATCATGCAGTTCAACCGTCATTCCGCATCCCCCTGCTTCTTCAAAAACTGCTGTACCGCTGTCAGCATTTCTTCTCTCGACAAGCCAATTTCTTTCATGTTCTCAACGAATGCCTCAATAACTTCCGTTCGGATCCGGGTACGCAGTGAAGCAATCAGCGCCGGATCATTTTTCACGAATGTACCTTGCCCCCTTCTCGTCTCCACAATTCCATCCCTCTCAATTTCGGTATAAGTACGCTGTATCGTATTCGGATTGACACCCATTTCGACAGCCATTTCGCGGACCGATGGCAACTTATCCCCACTCTTTATCTCACCCCGTACAATTGAATAACAAATTCGATCGGCAACCTGTAAATAAATCGGTTTTGAAGCATGAAAATCCTCTGGCATCCTTTACACCTCAATCTTTCGATCCAGCAGCCAACATGAAGCAAGGAACATTATCACTAATCCAATAACATCCAACCCGCTTGTCAAAAGCGAAATATTTCCCCCGCCTTCTAAATAAAACTCCAATTTGGATTGAGACAAGCTAAACGACGAACCGCTAAAAGCTGGTACAGCCCATATATCATCCAGTTTCTGATATAGCATTGTCTGGCCAACCCAATTTTTCAATAAAACCGTTCCTATAAACAGAAGAAACACTAACAGCCAACGAATATTTTTAATAAGTTGAATCCTTGCGAGTGCATGATACACTACCCATAAAAACATCATAAGCACAGCTATGACAATACTAACCGCCGTCATAACCCCGCATACCTGTAACAGGCCTATCAACTCCATATTTTCCAGCTGAAAGTCTTGCTGGAAATAACTAGTTGGTACCCTAAAAGCCACAAAAACTAAACAGCAGGCAAATAAAATGGAAATCACCTGAAATAGTACACATGACAATAATTTACTTCCAAGCAACATCGCTGCAGACTGGGGATTGTAAATCCACAATTGCGTCTTCCCTTCATAATTCAAACATCCAAAAATCAAAGAGAACATAATAAATGGTTGCAAGATCATAATTACCCAGGTAGACATATAAAAAATACCTGCAACTTCCCAATACCTGGATACTAAAAAAGAAATAAACACAAATCCAACTTGCGCAACCAACAACCACAAAAGTGTGGATTTCCCAATCAACCACTCCTTTAGCACTAAACCTTTAAATGAATTCAATTTTTCCAACCCCTTAAGAATTGTTCTAGTTACATAGTACACAGTTACACCAAAATATGTCAAAGGTATTATAAAATAGCAAAATATACTATTATTTTATTAAGAAATTAAATATAATAGATTAAGTGGTTACAAAAAGAGGAAGGAAGTAAAATATGAGACATGAAAAGAAGAAGAAAAAGAAACGGACATGGCTGAAGGTAGTCGGGATAATTGTCCTACTTTTTATATTAGCAGGGGGAGCTTTTGCCTACTCGGTATGGAATTCACTGACTAAAACTGTTGATACGATGCATACACCAATAGACCGTACTACAGATAAACGAACTAAGGACCTCGCACTATCAGATCAGGAGCCATTCTCGATGCTCATGCTCGGTGTCGATGAACGTGATGGCGACAAAGGCCGTTCAGATACTATGATCGTCTTGACAGTCAATCCACAAAAGAAATCGGTCAAAATGCTAAGCATTCCGCGTGATACACGGACCGAAATCGTCGGTCATGGTACACAGGATAAAATCAACCATGCATTTGCCTTCGGCGGCGCAAAAATGTCCATGGATACCGTTGAAAACTTTCTTGATATCCCAATCGACTATTATATGAAGATCAATATGGAAGGCTTTAAGGATATCGTGGACGCAGTCGGCGGCGTGACCGTGCAAAACGATTTGGACTTCACTTATGAAGGCGTCCATTTTGCAAAGGGAAGCATTAATCTAAATGGAGAAGATGCGCTTAAATATTCACGAATGAGATATGATGATCCGAATGGTGATTATGGCCGTCAATCCAGACAACGTTCCATCATCGAGGCTGTCATCAAGGAAGGCGCTAGCCTTTCATCACTGACGAAATACGATGATGTCTTCGATGCATTAAGTAAAAATATCCAGACGAATTTAACGTTTGATGACATGATGGACATCCAAAAGAACTACAGAGATGCTAGCAAAAGCATAACACAAGCAACCATTCCAGGAAATGGAACGAAAATCGACGGAGTCTACTATAATATCGTGTCGGATGAAGAAAAAGAAAAGGTCCAATCCGAATTAAAAGAACAATTATCCATCAAATAAGAAAAAATGAAAGAGCTGTCCGGACCCGCATCCCGACAGCTTTTTCATTTTCCCCGTCCAATATTCTGACAAAAAACGAACTCCAATTGTAGAGATTTGTTGGAATTTTTGTTGTTTATTAGGCACTAAAAGACGGTATAATCTAATATGAGCTGACAATTCCATCTTCCCCTTGCCCCTATAATCACTTGACACTATCATTCACTGGACCCAGAATTCCATCAACCGTCATTCATCAACTATAATAAATAATCCTAAACAAAAGGAGTGGATTTATATGAAAATCAAAGCAGGCAGCTGGGCTATGCTAAGCAAACAGGACAAAATGTTTATTCTGAAAGCCATCAGTGATCGATCAAGAATGAAATATGTTTCATGAGAAGTGGCTCTTTTCGGCAATACATGAGAGCAACGCCTCTCCCTTTTCAATAAAACGAACTCGAGCCTGAAAAAGGAGAGGAATCTATTTAAACCGATAATCCCATTACAAACAGCATTCGCCTTTTTCTTTGATAATATAGCTATCTTGTTCCATATAAACACCCCAATGCGAGAATTGAAGACCTGTGTAACTGGAATTTCATAGGCCGCTTTATGCTGCCCTCCAACCCTATCCAGAATCCAGTTCTTCACTTTCTTAGTATCGGCCTACAAATCATACTGAAAGGCCTATACTTCCATATTGTAAAATCGCTCGGTAAATGAAAAATCATACAAGCCACCCACATAGCGTAGCATTCATAAACGACAAAAAAGAAGCATGATGCAGACATGCTCCTTAATTAAATGTATTGAAAATAAGTACTTCAGATCCGATTACGCCTTCTCCTTCGATAAATGAAAAGAAAACAGAAGATTCCAAGCAAACCGCCAAACGTGTCCAGCATGACATCCTGCCATAAAGGGGTACGGCCACCGGTTATTTTCTGATGCAATTCATCTGCACTCGCATAAAAAAGGACACATATCAGAGCCCCTGAAAACGAAAGAATAGGATTCCTTACAAAACTTCGCCAAACACCCAAAGTCAATAAACCAAACACAAAAAAGATAAAAAGATGGGCACCCTTCCGAATGAAAAACTCCACAAAACCACTCACTCCAGCAGTATGGGCACTAACCTCAACCCCTCCATACATGAATGATATGCCACTTAGCTTATCATACCAATACGGCGTATTGAACTGCGCCAAAAAAGGGGTAACGCTTTGCTCCTCATACGTCTGCGAGGAAAAAAAGAAGATCAGCATCGCCCATGAAATGAGAAGGATGGGGAATATGTATTTACTTTTCATATTTTGATAAACCCTTCCCTTTTACCTCTTAGTTCTTTTTATATTGTTCCATAATTTCACTTACAATAAGATCCTGATTAGACTCCCCTATTGTAAAAGTGCCTTTTATTATATCAAAAAGTCCATTTTAAATTTCCACTCCAATAAAATTGAGCGCCATTATGTGATTGGAAAGAACAAGTGCAAATAATTAAAGAGAGTGTCGATTCCGACAACAAGAATTTATCAGTCATCGGTATCGGTTCTTTCAGGCCGATTGATTTAAGAGTAAAAAGTATGGCCAAAGTACTTCCTCTTTCATTAATATCGTCTAAAGGGCTTCTATATAGGCAATTATCATATAGAAACCTTTCTGGCTAAATGATTCCTAAAAGGATTATTGTGGGTATGTTGGTTAAAATAACTTTTATTGTTTGCCAAGAAAGTATGAAGTACTAGACCTCAAGTGGCGTTTTTTAGACATAACTTGTTATCAATTCCATTTTACCTGATGCGACTAGTTCCTTCACTTCACGTGTAATAATAAAGTGATCACCTTTTTTCACCTCAAACATATCACTATCGGTAAGGATCCTTCCGCTCCCTTCAATTATACTTAGTAGTTGAAAGGAATCACGTATTACTACTTGATAATTAGATCCTGAAATTTTATGATGAATCACGGTGAAATCAGGGACTTCAATAAGTAGCGTTTTTTCACCACTGATTACTATTTCTTTTACCGTGTTAATGGGATCTGGCGAATCAGGAACAGTTGTTACCTGAAGTGCCTTTTCAAGATGAAGTTCTCGCTTTTTCCCTATAGAGTCGACTCTGTCATAGTCGTATACACGATAAGTTGTGTCCGATGATTGTTGGGTTTCTAAAATCACTATGCCCTTCCCGATTGCATGTACTTTACCACTTTTCACGAAAATGAAATCGCCTCGCTTTACGGGTTGTCTTTGGAGGAGCTCGTCCCATTTCCCTTCTGAAGTCAGGCTTTTCATTTCTTCTTTTGTTTGAGCTTTGTGGCCAAGAATTATTTCTGCATTTGGCTCTGCATCAAGTACATACCAACATTCAGTTTTTCCGTAAGACTCACCTTCCAGGTCAAATGCTTGTTGATCATTTGGATGAACTTGAACGGATAAATCATCGTTAGCATCGAGTATCTTAACAAGCAGTGGAAATGCATCCATTTCGTAGTTTCCAAATAGCCTGTCCCGATGATCACGCCATAGTTCAGATAGATGTTTACCGGTAAATTCCCCCTCTTCTATGATGCTATCTCCGTGTTGATGTGCAGATATTCCCCAACATTCACCTATTAGTCCATCAGGGATTTGATAGAAAAAGTCTGTCTCCAACTTACGGCCTCCCCAAATTCTTTCTTGAAAGATCGGTTTAAGTTTTAAAATCGACATGGTTTCACTTCTCCTATTCTGTTAAAATCTGGGTAATTCGAAAAAGGAAGACTGATGGCTACCAGTCTGTCTAAAAAGCAGTCATCCATTGTCGCTAAGCAGAAAAGTTACGAAAATATTCGTCTCCTTCAACATTTTCTGGAACCACAATCATAAAAATTGGCTTAACAGGATTGCTTTTTATTAGCTTTACCACACTTTACTTTCTGTTTTCTTTGCTAAGACGTTGATTAGTATAAAAACTGCTTATATATTTTTCTCTTACCTCGTAAGGGAAATTATAACTAAACCTAAAGAGTTAATACAGATGAAAGGATAGATATTGAATGCATTACCTCAAATTAATGCACTAGAATTCAGTACTCACCAACAGTTTTTGCTACTTCATTTCAGTGACTTATTGCGTGAACCATAAACAATTAAAACACCACAATTCAAGGCTTCTTTTCCTTGTTTTTTGTAAAAAGGATTAACCCTGTAATCATAAAAAGTAGTGTGGAAATTCTATAATTATGAAGAAAATAGTTATCAAACATCCCCTGAAATAACACAGTAGCATAGGAACCAATTAAAGCTATATAGATTGGATTTTTTGTATTAACATACCTTTTCACAGATATGAATAACACTCCAAACATGAGTAACGCTAGTGAAAAAACACCCAAAATCCCACTCCAAGACCAAACTATTAGAAAATTATTATGTGGAGGTAGTTTACTCAAACTTTCGCCCATTTGAAATGATATTTGTTCCCACCCACCATAACCCAATCCAAAAATTGGATGAATGTGTGATAATGCAAATCTCCATATCTCCATTCTAGGGTCAGATTGTATTGCATTTATGCTTAATCTATCGACAACATTACTAAAAAGACCGGTGTTAGCAAAAATAATGCCTAATAGTAAAACAGGAAAACTTAGCAATATAATTCTAACCCAAGTTTTCTTCTTTTTAATGTTTATTAGTATTAATATTAAAATAGTGAAAGCGATAGCACCTATTCCAGCTCGTGAATTTGTACTGATTAAAGCCAAAAAGTAAATAATGATTATAACATTATAATACCTTCTTGTACTCTTAAGCCTTAAAGATATTGAAGTCCAAAATAACATCCCAAAAAATACTGCGGCTACATTTGTATTCACAAAAAAGGTACCTGCTTTCCTTGGGTCTAATATGTTGTTATAACCTTCTCCAAACAAAACCGATAAAGCACCAGAATCTATAAATAAACTAGCTAAAGAGCTTTGCAAGAAACTAATTTCTAAGTCTGGAAGAAGCAAAAAAATTACATTTAGAACACCAATAGGCAAACCTAATAGGATGATATTTTTTAATATTATTTCCACCGAGTAATTGTTCGCTATTTGCTGCCCTACAAGTATAGTCATAAATGCAATGAAATTCAAAAGAGTTAGATGTATTCCTAACCGTATATCAGGAGCGTATAGTAACCCAGCACTTATACCTAAAAAATATAAAATGAAAATCCATGTTGCCTTTTGTTTTATATGAGTTTTAAAAGAAAAAATAAAAGAAAGACAACCCAAAAAGACCAAAAGGGCATAGCATACATTAAAGTTAGCACTACCAAACGGGATGAAAATTAAATACAAACAAAAAAATGGAATAGTATATAAATACAATAGTTTTTGATTCACAAAAAAATAAACTAGAAAGACCAATGACACTAAAATAATTGGATGATACACAGATGCTCCTATTGCGTACAATAAGCCAATTATGCATAGTATTATTTCTCTATAGTTGCTTAAACCTATCTTATTGACCATGAAATTTTTACACCTTTCAAGTTTATATAGTTCTATTCTACCATAAAATTAAATCAGGAATATTAGTAGCTTCAAACTTTGTAAAACATAATCATTTAAATAAACTTATATTCTGCGATTAGCTATCTTATATCTAATAGTCTCACGGTTAATTAGTCTCTAGCGGTAAATTAATCATATTTTTTTCAATCTAAAACTCATTACATCTGAAAACCAAGCAATTACTATGCCAAAAATTTTCACGTAATATATTTGTTCTCCTAAAAAAGAGTTAACAAGGGCGTCGTTGATCTAATCTTTTGTTCAAAGTAAAAGATAAAACTGTGTTATATTACATGAGAGATTTACTTATCTGAATTGTTTCCGAATAGACTTAAGCATTGATGTAAAGAGATTTACTTGTTCTTTATTTATGTATTTATTATATTTTACAATCAAATCCTGAGTTTTTTGACCTCCTTATAGTAAGAACTCTAATCGAAAAAAATTGCAATGCATTAACCACTCCAACTTTATAAAGTGAAGAATTTCAAACCGTTTTTTTTATATATTTTGGCACAAATAAAGAGATTCAAAGGGCTACCATTTCAATTCTAGAAATATCTTATTTCAACTATTTTTTATAGATTGTTAATTCGAGTAAACTTTCTCTTTTAACTACATTTCTTCCACTTAATTTCTCCCATAAAGAACATCTTGTACCTAAAAGTATAGCATTATCATCATTGTATCTATTAGAAATTTTCATTGACTTGCATTTTATTACTCTAATCATCGAGGACAGTTTTTTTATACTTATAATCCCTTTATATAAGAGTAGTATGTTTTTGAAAATCATCTTATAATTATATACTTTGGGCTATTAGTTAACTCTAAATTTATTGAAGCCCCACCCTGTACTTTTCCAATTTCCTCACCGTATAATGAAAATATTCGGCCTTTATTAAAATTGAACGGAGTATCTACACGGTGTGTATTTTCTGAAGTCCAAAAGACAATTGTTTTTTCATTCTTTTTATTTGTAAAAATTAGAATGTAATCATTTGGATTACCTATTTCAATTCTTTTATTTAAATTAAAGCCATTTAAAATATAATTCATAGTATTAATAGCCATATATGATTTTTTAGGAACTTTGGAATCATTTTGTCTTAATCCAAAATGATGTTCTCCATTACGAGGATCAGTACCATCATTTTTCCAGTCATACCAAATGCTTATAGGAATATCGGATAGTAGATTAATTAGAAACATCCTAACCAAATAATTTGCTTGAGAATCTTCATTTAAATTAAGTCCATCCAACCACTCAACTGTTGGGTATCCCCATTCACCTGAAAATATAGGTATATCTCTATCGGTATATATACTCATCATATTTCTCAGATTTTTATAATCATTAGCAACGGTTTCTGGATTTTGTGTTCTGTAGGGATGAACAGACAAAGCATCGATATAATCTAGTATTCCTTTTTTAAATATTTCTTCTAACCATAGTAGAGACTCACCCTCTAATCTTGCCAAGGCTGGAGCCACTACAACTCCACTTGGATCATTCTCTTTTATAGTCTTTGAAACTCTTTTCAATAGAGAAGAATATTCTTTAATGTTAGGTTTAGGCTCCCAAAAACTCCCATTAGGTTCATTCCAGATTTCCCAAATTAT
The DNA here is from genome assembly GCF_040250305.1 of Peribacillus frigoritolerans. NCBI lineage: Bacteria > Bacillati > Bacillota > Bacilli > Caryophanales > Bacillaceae > Peribacillus > Peribacillus frigoritolerans. The sequence goes on from NZ_CP158190.1 coordinate 3,847,952, forward strand.
TTCTTTATCCTTGTATCTTGATGTTACTTCGCTTACATACCTAACAAAGGCATCTTGTCCTTTCTTTGTTACAATTGATTTGTTTTCCTCATATAATCGATTGCTGTAATTCAAAATATAGTATGGCCGTATGTTATTGCTAACTAATGCATTAGTTAATTCATCGTATCCTCTATCCTCAAAATCAAATACTCCTGGCTCTTTTTCTATACTCTCCCATGTAATATCTTGCCTTACTACTTTAAAACCAGCATCTTTTATTAAATTTATATCTATTGAATTTCCTGTAAGGTGAGTATTAACACCAAAGCCATTAGGAATTGTGCGAGAAAATTTATTTTTATTCTTATCTTTATCTTTATCTTTTTTCTGTTCTACAATTTTAAAGCATAAAAGATTAACTAAAAGTAGCAATGTAATTATTATAAACACATTTCTTTTGTTGAACTTAAAATAATTGCTTTTTTGCATTTTTTCACCTCATCCTTTTGTTTATTCATTATTTTCGTTTTTTGGATTAAATCAATTTTTTCAGCAACTTCAAAAGACCATTCATTCGAATATTTCAATTATATATGATCTTCTAATGTGATGAGACTATAAAAGATATTAACACCCTTAAATTTTCCAATATATACCTTATAGATTTCCAACGTGTACTTATTGTCCCATTCATACCAAATGGTTCTGATTCAAGTACATGACGTATTCTTACTACATCACTTCATTGATTTTACGATGTACATAGCGGATTTTTGTTTTCTTTCAAAGAAGAATAATGACCTCTTCTGTGCGACCGTACTTCTTTAACAGCTTTTGTTAACCTGCGAAACAGTTCAATCATGCTACAAGAGAGGTAATATGGCTTTTAGGTATATTTTCATCGGATTTTCTCCACCACTTGCAATTCCATGAACTTTACCAAAATTCATTCTTCATTTTCAAATGAAATTTTGAGCTTAGATTCACTTTGAATTCTAAGAATATTGTATTGGTAAGTATTCTGTTGAATTAAACTAAACCGTGAGTATTGTTAGCACTAACTATCTCATACAGACCTCAATTTCAATTTATGCTAAATCCCGTTTTTTCCTTTACCTCTTTTGTCCTTTTTTCACGCTCATTTTTCTTTCACGACTGGCCATTGTTTCCCTTGAATATACGTTTTTCCAATACTAAAACCACCTCCGATTTAAGTGCTTTTATTAATTCACACTATTTCCGAAGGTGTTTTATTATCTCAAATATTGGGTTAGCCTTCTATGCTCTTTCTTAATATAATTATGCTTTTTTTACACTTAACACATGCTCTACGATTTCTTCCCAAGTCATAAATATACGAACAATATCCTCTTCAATTAATTGTGATCCTGTTTGAACTTCAATGATTTCTAAATCAGTTGTCGCTTTAATAGCATGTTTATCTCCAGATTGGATCAAAAGTACATCACCAGGTTTCACTTTACGAAGCTCATCATTTAAAATAAATTCTCCATCACCTTTAATTATTGTCCATACTTCATCGCGATAATCGTGTAATTGATAGCTTAAGTTTTTACCTGCATTTACGCCAATGCGTTTTGTCAAAACTTCTTTACCTTTTTCAAACTTCGTATAATCTAATACTCTATACCAGCCCCAACGGCGTTCTTCATACATAGGGCGATTATCAAATTCGCCAATCATCTCTTTAATACGTGGGCTAGCTTCTTTATCAGAAACTAAAATTCCGTCTGGACTAGCTGCAACAATTAAATTAGAAACACCTAGTACCGTGATTGGAACATCTAATTCATTAATTAAGTGAACATTTTCACTATCTTGACTAATAACACCTTTACCAATTTGGCTTGTTGCCATTTCTTCGGTTAGAGTATTCCATGTCCCTAAGTCTTTCCAATAGCCATCATAAGGAAGAACTACAATGTTTTCTGTCTTTTCAACAACCTCATAGTCAAAACTAATATTCGGAAGTTTCTCATATTGTTTTAATAACTCATCATATTCAGTTGGTAGCCCTTTTTCTTCTAGAATTGAAATAACGTAGCCTAATTTAAATGCAAAAACACCACAATTCCACAATGCACCTTCTTCAATTAGGGTTACTGCTTTATCTTCAGATGGTTTCTCTGTGAAACGACTTACTTTACTATATTCATTACTATTTTCTTCATTAGTAGGTACAATGTATCCATATTTAGATGATGGATATGTAGGATTTACACCTATTAAAGCAATTTGAGCATAGCTATCTTGTACAACTTGTTCTAAATCTTTTATTCTATCGAAGAATTCATTATCTACATAAGGATCCACAGGTAAAATAGCTACTACTTCACTTAGGTTAGCACCTTGAAAACTATAAATGTAAGATGCAGCTAATGCAATTGCAGGAAAAGTATCTCTTCGACAAGGTTCAATAATTAAGCCAGCTTGATTATTAAGCTGGCTTTTAATCGCATCTACTTGCGATTTTCCCGTTGCAATAACAGTTGAGTCTGCTAGACCAACTTTACTAATTTGGTTCCAAACACGCTGTACCATAGATTGTAAATTTTGTTCTTTATCTTCTAACACTTTCAAAAATTGTTTTGAACGAGAATCATTTGAAAGTGGCCACAATCGCTTTCCTGATCCACCAGATAATAATACTAACTTCATTTTATTTCGCCTCAACTTTTTCTAAGTCAGATTTTTGTTTCTCAGTTATTTTTTCTTCTACAAAATCACGAAATTCTTTTCTAAAACGTTCTGGAGAAAATCGCAATGAATTTTCACGACAAACATTAGAAGAGATTAAATGACCAACTTCTTCATATTCTTCAACTGCTTTTACTATAGCAGAAGGGGTTTGCTCTAAAAAGAATAACCCCGTTGGATGTTCACTTCGACCAAGTCCATTTACGGTTTCTAAAGCCCCACCTTTTCCGTAAGCAATAACAGGCGTCCCACATGCTTGTGCTTCAACTGGTGTAATCCCAAAATCTTCTTCTGCTGCAAATACAAAGGCTTTAGCTCGTTGCATAAAATCTTTAAGCACTTCTAAAGACTGGTAACCAAGCAATTCTACATTAGAAGTTGCTTTAGCTTTAATCTTTTCATAGTCTGGTCCATCACCAATCACAACTAATTTTTTATCTGGCATTTTACTAAATGCCTCAACAATGATATTAATCTTTTTATATGGAACCATCCTGGAAGCTGTTAAATAAAAGTCTTCTTTTTCCCCTCCTAAATTGAAGGCTAAAACATCAACAGGTGGATAAATAGTTTGTGCTTTCCGTCTATAAACTTTCCAAATACGATCACCAATAAAATCCGAATTAGACAAAAAGTAATCCACTCCGTTTGATGTACGATAATCCCAATTTCGAATTTTATGTAAAATATATTTTGCTAACATACCTTTTAACCCTTTATTTAAACCAGCTTCTTTAAGATATTGATGCTGTAAATCCCATGCATATCGAATTGGTGAATGAACATATGAAATATGCAGTTGATCTGGACCAGTAATAACTCCTTTAGCTACAGCATGTGAACTAGAGATGACTACATCATACTTGGAGACATCTAATTGCTCAATAGCTAGAGGCATTAAGGGTAAATAACTTCTATATTTTTTTTTGGCCATAGGGAGTTTCTGTATGAAGGATGTATTTACCTTTTTATTTAAAATAAAGTCTCTTTGATCACTTGGTATATAATCAACGAGACTAAAGAGATCCGCATTAGGATAAATTTTCAAAATCTCTTCTAAAACTTTTTCTGCTCCTGCATAAGTAACGAGCCAATCCTGTATTATCGCTACTCTCATTGTTCCAACACCTCTCTTATGACTTTAAGAGTATCTTCAGATGATTGCTTCCAATTAAATCCTCTTGAATGTGCAAGCCCTTTATTAGATAGCTCTAGTTTTCTTTGAGAATTATTTGCCAAGAAAACTAATTTATTAGCTATGTCTTTAATGTCAAATGGATTTATATATTCGACATTGTCACCACATACCTCTGGTATTGATGCTATTTCTGATGCGATAACTGGACAACCACATGCCATTGCTTCCAAAGGTGGCAGTCCAAAGCCTTCATAAATCGAAGGATATACCATAAAGTCTGCATCTGAAACCATTTGTCTCATTTCGTTATCTTCTAAGTAACCAGTAAAGACCACTCTATTTCCTAACTCTGCAGCTGATTCAATAACAAAATTATCTGAGGTAATAAACCCTTCTTTTTTCCCTATTATTATTAGATTATGAGGAATATCGTTATAAACTAATTTAAAGGCGGATATTAAGTTTGTTAAGTTTTTATGTGGTTTCACATTTCCCACGTAAATAATATAAGGCTCTCTTTTTTTTCTGGATTGTTTAAACCACTCTGAATCTACCCCATTATATATTACTTCAATTTTAGAGGTGCTTTTCACATTAACTTTTTTCATTAATTCATTCTTAGTAAACTTAGAAACACAAATTATTTTATCTGCTTTTTTACTTAAAGAGCGAAACATAAAATTAGCATAAAGTTTCTTGGAAATACTATTCTGATTAATGTCATGCTTTAAATGAAAAATATCGTGTATTGTTACTAATAACTTTGTGTTTGCAGACGTAAAAATTGGAATATTGTAATGAGGTGACCATACTAAGTCATATCCTGTTGATATTACTTTTATTAACTCAATCTGCTCTTTAATAGAATAAATGGAAACATTACAATCTATAATCGATACATTACGAAAATTTGAAAAATGATTTAAGTCTTCTTTTGCTCCTAATAAAGAGAATTGATAGTTTCTGTTATCCCCTAGAATAATTTGAAGTAAATTATTTATATAAACACCTATCCCTGAAGACCTAATCATCCTCGCATCAACTAATATCTTGAACATAAGAACCCCTTTTCTTTGTCTTTAAGATAATCAAATAACTTTTATGATTAAAAATTGTCGTTAATACTGAGCAAATTAAGATTAGTGATATTGATAATAAATTCTTGCTTAAGTAGAAGAGAAATACTTCACACCAAATCTCCGAAAAACTAATAGCAAAAAACATCCTACTTTCGATTGCTAGTAAACTTAATATCCGGTTTAAGAAGCAACACTTCGGTGCAATTTAATTAAGAATGGAATCTTGATTGATTCTTTATATTTACATTAGAAATAAAAACAATATAGACAGAATCTTTTCATCTTAATATTTATATTTTTCACAACGAATACACGAAGCAAAAATATGTGAGAGTCTCTCCTCCCAGTCACAATTTATCTGTTTGAGTCAGCTTTTAAACATAATACTTTTCTTCGTCCAATAGAGTAATATTCCATGGAATAATCCTCTACCCTTTCAAGCGGAAAGCAATTACGTCCATCAAAAACAATCGGTTGCTTCATCTTTTCACTGAACAAGCTTAAAGACATATCTTTAAATTCATCCCATTCTGTTAATATAAAAACACAATCCGCTTCTGCCAAAGCCTCTTCTTTGGTTTGAACATATTCTATACAATTTGGTAACCATTCTTTTGCATTATTTATAGCTATCGGATCATATGCTTTTACAAGTGCTCCTAATTCTACTAGTTCTCTTGCTATCACAATAGAGGGAGCTTCCCTCATATCATCAGTGTTTGGTTTGAAACTTAAACCTAATATAGCGACCTTTTTTCCTTTTAATGAACCAAAGCGTTCATTTGCTAGGGAAATAAGTTTTCTCTGCTGCTTGGCATTCACCTCAATTACCGACTTCAACAAATGAAAATCAAGTTCAACATAAGAAGCAATTTTAGACAAAGCTTTTGTATCTTTCGGAAAACATGATCCCCCATAACCAATTCCTGCATTTAGAAACATAGTACCTATACGCTGATCAAGCCCCATACCTTTTCCTACTTCTTCGATATCTGCATCAACCTTTTCACAAATGTTTGCAATTTCGTTGATAAAACTTATTTTAGTTGCTAAGAAGGCGTTTGATGCATACTTTATCATTTCTGCACTTCTAATGTCTGTTTTAAGTATAGGAATACCAAATGGTTGATTTATCTTTTCTAGAACGTCAGCAGCAGCTGAATCATCAGCCCCGATGACAATTCGATCTCCATGAAATGCATCATGAAGTGCAGAACCCTCTCTCAAAAACTCAGGATTAGATACTACTTTGACCTGTTTTTCTTCACCTACTACTTCATCAATAATGGCTTGGACTTTATGATTTGTTCCCACGGGAACTGTGCTCTTAACAACGACAATAGTGTTGGTAGGTGCATACTTTGCAATGGTTTTAGTTGCCTGTTCAATATATTTCAGGTTTGCCGATCCATCTGCATTTTCTGGAGTACCCACCGCAATATAAATAGCGACAGCTCCTTGAAAAGCCTGTTGATAATCCGTAGTAAACGTAAGATTATCCTTCTCAATATTAGTTTTCATCATTTCACCTAGACCAGGCTCATAGATGGGGGTAATTCCCATATTCATCTTTTCTACTTTATTTTTATCTATGTCCACGCACGTTACACAATGTCCAACTTCAGACAAAGCAACACCAGTAACCAAACCAACATATCCTGTACCAACTACAGCGATTTTGCTCATATCAGCTCTCTCCTTTATTAATAAAAAGTTTTTCAATACTATTTATTATGTTCCTTTATAAATTTAAGTTTTATTACTCTTTTTCTGCATCATTAATAATGTTAAATTTCAACCATTATGAATAAATGAATGTTAATAAATTATCAACTTTCCCTTTCCATGACTCTTTTAATGACTGTTTCTTAATTTCTTTTGAAGTCATGGAATAATTTTTACAAGATTCTAGCACCTGAGAAATATTTGAATCATCATCATACAAAAATACAAATTCTTCATTTCTATTTTGCAATTCTGGTGTTTTTCTTGCTAAAACCTTTAATCCAGCTAATCCATATTCATATAATTTCATTGGACTTCTACCTTTATTGGCGGGATTGTCACTGGTTAACAATAAACCATAATCTGCAGCCATTAAATACTCAATAACTTTTTCATACTTTTGCTTTCCAAGATAAGAAATATTGTCATACTTTTTTGAAAGGTCCATTATTTTATTATTTCCCGGACCAATTAATTGAAATAAACTTGTTGGGTTTTCTTTCACTAGAAATTCCAGCATATCAAAATCAAAACGACTATCAAATGCACCAGCATAAATGAAAGTTTCTCTATCATTTTTTTTGTTTGTTCGGTTTAAAAAATAGGTTTCATCTACACCGTTACTAATCACCTTGATATTCTCAGAACTAATAGAATACATGTCAATTAAATGTTCTTTGACTGGTGTAGACGTAGCTATAATTTTTTTACATAACGATGTTGCTTCACTTTCAAACTTAATTACTCTACTACCTTCCATATGAGAATAAACATCAGTAGGACGGTATACTTTATGTAAACAGTTCAAATGTTTAATTATTGGGTAGAAATAAGGAGAATCAATTAATACTATATCTATAGTTTCATTATTAAAGAAATTAGAAATCTTCTTTACTATTTTTCTAATTTCAAACTTAGAAACTTTATTAATATGAAACATTTCTTTTGGAAGGAAAGTATTAGGTATTAGATTTTCCACTCCACCTTCGCTATAAAACTTTCCTCTTAACTCTTTTCTAAGTTTATTTTCATCATTTTTGCTTATTATATGAAACCAAGAATACGGTGCACTAACATGAAGAACTTTATTACCACGTTTAACTAGTTCTTTTGAGAGATGGTGCGACCCTACAACAAATGATCCCCCCATAAATGTATGAGATAGAAATAATATATTTTTCATCGTTTCCCTCAATTCATAAAATTAGTTTAAAAACTCTATTATTACAATATTGTACTTGGTCATAATCCTGTGTCATTTCCCATATATCAATAATGTGTTTACCAGTGTGAAATTTCACAACTATAATTTTAGTTTATTTATTAAATCAGATAAATAGTTCTCAGAATTATATGCCAAAACTGCTTTTTCTCTACCATTGTTTGATAATACTTGTTGCTTATCACTATTACTGACTAAGCTCAATATTTCTTTTGCTAAATTAGGAACAAGGTGTTCATCATTTTCTACTAAAACCCCACAATTATCAGATAGTATCTCTGGGATTGCTCCAACATTCGTAGATATAACCGGCTTTTTCATCGCCATCGATTCAACAATTGTTAGACCAAAAGCTTCGTCCCCTAGTGATGGAAGAACAATGATATTTGCAGAATCAAGATATTTAGGCAATTCAGCATGATTAACATAACCAATCATCAACACTTTGTTTAATGGCAATCTATTGATAGCAATCCTCAATTTTTCTTCATATGATTTATCATTTAATTCTCCAATTATAAACAGATGTAGCGACGGATTTTTAACTATAGCTTTGCCGAAAGCCTTAATTAACTCTAAAACACCTTTTTCTTCTATTACTCTTCCATGATATATTAAAATATTTTCTTCTGAGGGGATGTTATATTTCACTCTCAAGAATTGAGAATTCATTTTTTTAGTTTTAAATTTATTAACATTGATTCTGTTTTCTAAAACAATCGCTTTCTCCAATTCTTTATCTGTAGAACAAACTTCTTTAACCCTATTATTTATATATTCACTAACAGAAAGTACTTTATCACACAGTTTAACGATATTCTTAGAATCAGATCTATCTATATTAATAGTATCATTATGCAAATGAAGCGCGATTTTAGCTTCCTTTTTATTTTTTTTTACAAAACCTACATATAACGGTCTATTTTCTATAATAATCCAATCATATTCCTGCTTTTTAAGTTCTTTAACAGCATTAAATATATACGGATGAAAAATTTTTCTAAGACGTAATCTCCCTAAAAATTTATTTAATAAATTAACTATTTTCTCTAGGTTTTGGCTATAATGTATAAAATAAAAATTTGTGTTTTTTATTGTTTTACTTTTACTCAAAGCTCTCTCACTGTCTTTTGAAAACACATCAATCCTGAGCTTTTGTTCCTTTTCATTATTTTCAATTAACAAGTCTACTAATGTCTCTACAGCTCCCCCATCTACTGCTGGCACTGGCTTCATTTCATTACACAAAATAGCTATTCTCATATTCTATCCATCCTATGTCTTACTTTTTTATAATCTATCTCTTAATAGAATTTATTAAAAATCTTGAAAGATTTATTTCGCGAAAAAACCAGATTCTTTTGTATCCTTTTTTCTATATATAGTCCACATTTTTTTTATGGTTGTGAATTGTAAACTTAAAATTAAGAAAAGCAAGGATATATTTATCATAAACATAAACATCCATTTTATTGAAAGCAAATTCAAAAATGCACCAGATAATAACAATAATATTATTCCATAGTGCTTTATAACAGGGAACCTCATTCCATTTTCATTTGAAAAATGAGTTCTAGCCACAAAAAAGAAAACATATGATACTGAAGTTGCAATTGCTGCTCCAATTGCACCGAATTTAGGGACTAAAATGATATTAATAATGATATTTGGAACTAACGCTATCAAACCTACCCAGATACTCAAATAAGTTTTTTTCGAAAACACTATACCTAAACATGTTGTTTCACTCACAGTATATATAATTGGTTGTAAACATAAGAAAGCAACAATATACGTTGCATCCGCATATCCAGGTGATAATACATAGATAATTAGATCTTTTAACATTAAGATTGCGATGAATAGTATGGACATTAACAATAATATCGAATCACTGACTATCTTAAAATACTCTATATTTTTACCTTCCTCATACCAACGATAAGCCGTGGGAACCCAAAAACTTGTGAAACTTACTTGGATAATACTTAAAGCTCCAGCAATTTTTAATGTTGCTGTAAAAATTCCTACCTGATAGAAATCACTCCATGCTCGTAAAGATAATCTATCAAGTGAATTCAACAGGCTCGATAAAGATGTCGCTATTAAAATTGGCAATCCAAATAAAAGCATTTTTTTCAGTAATTCTTTATTCAATGAAAAGTTTTTATATACAAAAAGTAACCTGTATCTAATTATTAGGTATATGTCAGCTATAATTTGTCCAAATACTGCAGAGTAGACAACTGCTAGAAAATCACGTCTTATAAAAATTACAAATACCAAAGTAAAGAAGAAAATAGCTAGCTTAGTAAATATAGTAACTAATGAATACTCCAGTGCTTTTTCTTCCATTCTTAGAGAAAGTAAAATAAATCTTTCAATAACCATAGCTACTATCATTATCCCGAATAAAATAGCAGGAATAATTAGATTTGAGCTACCAAACAACAATATTGATATCTGAGATGGTAGTAAAAATGTAATTAGTAATATAAAAAAAGCCATAATCAAAGGAATAAAAATAGCATTTTGGAATAAGTTCAATTTATTTTTTGACGAATGATATTCTCTTGTATATGCTTGATCAATGCCAAGGAACAAAAATGTTCCAAAAATCATTTGGAATAACGAAAACATACTGGCCTTCCCGTATTCATTTGGATCTATAAAGTAGGTTGTTAATGGAATCGTAAGAAATGTAATAAAAGCACCTGCTACAGGGCCTATTGAAAAACCGATGAGCTTCTTTATAAAGTTATTCATTATACCAATAGAATATATTCTATTAGTCACCTCGATTATTAGATTATTAGATTATTAGAGATTATTAAACTAGTTACAGTGATTTTAGTTTAATAGCCCATTCTTTTAAAATAACTTGTGTACTAAAGTCTTTTGATCTTTCAATACTTTTCCTTTGAAAAAACTCTCGCTTTTCTCTATCAAGTATTAATTCTTTCAATTGAAGTATAAAATCATCAATGTTATATTTTTCAACCAAGATTCCATATTCGCCGTCTTTTAAAATCTCTTTCGGCCCTAGATTATTAAAACTTATTACAGGTAATCCACTTGCCATGGCTTCTGTGATTACAAGACCAAATCCTTCCCATCTTGAGGTCGAAATAAAGATGGAGCCTAAAGAATAAAAATCAATTAATTCATTACCCCTCAGAGAACCTTTTAATATAATTTTATCTTCTAATTTATTGGTAATAATTAAATTCTTAAATTCCCTTTTGTCTGCACCATCTCCAGCTACAAGAATTTTCCACCCCGGTTCTAATTCTCTAGCAATGTTTATTAGATAGTCTAGACCTTTTTGTTCGATTTTCAAACGTCCAACAAAAACAATAATATTATTATTTAAGTTACTAATTTTTGTTTCAGAAATGGTTAACGGATTATAGATGTAGCATGAGTTCACATTTAATTTTTTGTATTTTTCTAGGTCTGCGGATGTTAAGCATACAACCAAATCAGCTTGTCTGATTCCTGAAAAATAATCATCGATAAACTCTTTACTATATTGCTTAGTATACACATCGTAATTATTATGTTGCCAAGCAACAATTTTTATATTAGGAAATTCTTCTTTTAGTGAAGGGACGAGAGCTGTTAGTGAATCTTGACACAATATGACTATTTCGTGTTTACTTTGTTTTAAATATTTAATTAAATCCTCTGCCTGTTCTTTATATAAATCTAATATATTAAGCGATTTTTTGTTTATTTTATGCTTAAAATATAAACCTCTTTTTATTATTTTTCTTCTGATTTTTCTAGCTTTTATAGCGTTGGGTGTGTTAATACCTTTATCTATATCATAAAAAAAAGTATTTTCTCCTGAAAAATCGATTAAAGCAATATTATCCCCTCTTCTATGCAAAGAATTTGCCAATTCGACTGCTACCTTTTCGACACCGCCTAAATTAAAACCCACGTTTACAATACAAATGTTCATCAAATTCTCTTCCTTCTTTAAAGTGTAATAATAAATAAACTATACTTGTGTGTCTTATTAGAATAAATTGTGCCTATATGTTTTGATAACGTTTTTAGGTCACTTTTAACATTCATTGACTACAAAGCTAATACAAAATACTAACAAGTCTCTCTTGAGAAACCCCTTTTTTCGTTTTTTTTTATATTCATTGAAAGGAGGTCGAAAACTAAGCTCAGGGCACAAGTTTTAACCTAACCCTAAGCTAAGACTTGTATGCTCCTTTTTTTATAGTGGTACTCCAATGAAAATATAGAAATGGCATGTCAAAAAAAATCAATAATTATTTGCAAAGGAATTAGGGATAAGACTAAAGTAGTTATATTAGTTATACATTAGCTCTAAAGATAAAAAGTATTATGTCACACATTTGTTAAAGTGGCTTAATATGCTCCTTTTCTAGTCGCTACTAGTAAAATTGTATTTAAAAGAATCTTAATATCTAGCTTAAACCCTTGATGATCAATATAATAAAACTCTAAATCCGCACGTTCAGGGTAACCCACATCACTTCGACCACAGATTTGCCAATAGCCGGTAACACCAGGTTTAACAGCCAGAAACTCGGATAAACGATTATTATACTCTTTCAGTTCTTCTTGGATAACGGGTCTTGGACCAACTAAACTCATATCACCCTTTAGTACATTTATTAATTGAGGAAGTTCATCTAAGCTAGTTTTCCTTAAAAAACGTCCTATATTTGTGATGCGTGGATCTTCTTCTGATTCCAATTTATAATTGTTCTGTAGGTACTTTTTATAGAGTGATTTATCATTTTTTAAAACTTGTTCAGCATTTACAATCATTGAACGAAACTTATACACTACAAACATCTTTCCATTTTGCCCCACTCGTTTTTGTCCAAAAATGACAGGACCTTTATTCTCGCCAAACAAATACAGGAAACTGATAAGAACAAACACCGGAAAAGTTAGCATTAACCCTGCAAGAGCTCCTATAATATCAATTAGTCTTTTAGTTGCAAGATAAGGAAAACGTTGTTTTTGAACAACAATTTGAGAATCACTTAAATCAGATCCTTCTAAATTAGTTAATGGTTTATTTTCAGAAGCTGTATCACTCATACTTATTCACTTTTACACTTTCTTTTTTTAAAACTTCTCCTAAGAAGTCCAACAATGAATCTTTTAAGTCTTCATTGTTCAACGCAAACTCAATGGTCGTTTGAATAAACCCTAATTTCTCGCCTACGTCGAATCTCTTTCCTTCAAAATCATATGCAAAAACTCGTTGAATTTCGTTTAACTTTTGGATGGCATCTGTCAACTGAATCTCCCCACCTGCTCCCAGTTCATGCTTTTCCAAGAACATAAATATTTCAGGAGTGAAAATGTAACGGCCCATGATTGCCAAGTCGGATGGAGCTGTTCCTTTTGCTGGCTTTTCGACAAAGTTATTTACTTCATAGCGTCGGCCGTTTTGGTTACTTGGATCTACAATCCCATAACGATGGGTTTCTTCTTTAGGAACGGTTTGTACACCAATGACTGAGGATAGGGTTTTATCATATTCATTCATTAACTGTTTTAAGCAAGGTGTTTCCGCTTGGACGATATCATCACCTAATAAAACGGCGAATGGTTCATTTCCGATAAATTTCCTTGCACACCAAACTGCGTGTCCTAAACCTTTTGGTTCCTTTTGTCTAATGTAATGAATATCAACTTTGGAAGGAGCTTGGACCTTTTCAAGTAATTCGAATTTATTTTTTTCCATTAAATTATTTTCAAGTTCAAATGCATTGTCGAAATGATCCTCAATTGCACGTTTACCTTTTCCGGTTACAATAATGATATCTTCAATACCTGAAGCGACCGCTTCTTCGATGATATATTGAATGGTTGGTTTATCCACGATAGGTAGCATTTCCTTGGGCATCGCCTTAGTGGCTGGCAAGAACCTTGTCCCCAACCCTGCTGCTGGAATTATTGCTTTTTTTACTTTTTTCATTTATTCTCCCCCTCTTGTTATTCATGTTCATTTATTTAAAATATCTGGATGCTGATAAAATTCTATGTATTTTCCTAATTATCGAAAAAAAAGATTAAAAACTTAGAGTATTAGTCCGATATATAAAATGCCATAATATTTTTTCTTCATTGAAAATTAGTAACTCACATAAAAACAAAACAAATCTACCCATAAGAATTCACCCAAAATTAGCCTCGGACATTAAAAAATCCCCAATATTTTTTCTTTTTAATCTTATCAGGGACTTCTTTATAAACCGTTTTACCTGCTACAAGCAATTCCGCATTATCTAGAAAAAGGTCAACATAGTCGACACTGAATTTCTTTTCAATCACATCAAAAGCTTCATTCATTTTGAAGCTTCGACTTGTGATATTATGAGCATCTGATGAAATGAAATGTGTTAGATTAGATTCAATTAATTGCATCGCAAACTTTTGAATGTTCTTTCCGAAGGCACCCGAAACGCTGGAAGCAGTTACCTGGGTAAGTGTTCCGTTGTTCACAAACTTGTATAAAAGATCCGGATTTTCGATTAATTCTTGGTTTCGTTCTGGATGGACGATTATCGGAGTCAAGCGCTCGAATTGTATATCTGAGAGCAATTGTTCCGTATAGCGCGGGACATGTGCAGATGGCAGTTCAATAAAAAGATACTTTTCTCCATCATTCAGTGTGATGATTTCTTCCAGTTCATAGTCTTTCAAAATCTCTCCATATATCCTTGTTTCTTGCCCTGGCAGTATTTCCAACGGAATCGCTTCCGCTGTTAATACTTCATTGAGCTCTGCCACTCTGTGGATGATATCTTGTTTCCGATTTTCGTATTTCCCATTCATATGATGCGGCGTTGCAATGATCTTATGTATACCTTCTAAAACCGCTATTCTCGCCATCTCTAAACTATCCTCAATCGATTGAGCTCCATCATCTATCCCAGGTAATATGTGGGAATGGATGTCTATCATACCTCCACCTCCTTCCTTTAATTCTTTTAACCTATTAAAATCACAATCATTCCTTAACAATATAATACAAAAACTGGGAAACAAGTATTACTTTTACTTATTTCCATAATAATAGTAATACTGGCTATTTTTTTGCATTTTTTTATTATTTAACACAACCCCCAAAAGGTTACATGAAGCTGCATTCAATAGTTCTTTTGCCTTTATCGCTTGTTCAGTTCCTGTTTTCCCGCTCGAGATTACAAGAATCGTTCCGTCACATTTGTTCGATAGAATTTGTGCATCCGTAACCGCCAAGACTGGTGGTGTATCCATGATAATGACGTCAAATTCTTCGTAGAAACGTTCGAATAATTCATTCATCG
Source organism: Peribacillus frigoritolerans (assembly GCF_040250305.1). Taxonomy (NCBI): domain Bacteria; kingdom Bacillati; phylum Bacillota; class Bacilli; order Caryophanales; family Bacillaceae; genus Peribacillus; species Peribacillus frigoritolerans. Next base: position 3,863,150 of record NZ_CP158190.1, read on the forward strand.
AGTTAGAGCCTAGCAATTCAGCCGGATTAGGGGGAACTGGGCCGCTGGATAACACATATAGATTTTTTTCATCCGTTTCAACGACAGCATCTTTCAAATCCATGCGTTTCGTTAATACATTCGTCATTCCAAAGGTATTAGGTAAATTGAAGGTATAATGAACTGTTGGTTTTCTTAAGTCCGCATCCACAAGCAAAACCTTTTTTCCTTGCTGTGCAAATACGACCGCAAGATTGGCTGCTGTGGTGGATTTCCCTTCTCCTGGTCCTGTAGAAGTGACCATGATCGAACGCATCTCTTCATCAACGGCAGAAAATTGAATATTCGTCCGAATGGTACGGAATTGTTCCGATATCGGGGATTTTGGATTGAATTTGGCAATTAATTTTCTTTTAGTATCCAAATTTTTCTTTTTAGCCAATTTTTTCACCTCTTCCACGTGTTGCTGGTCTTTCCGAACGTAAGCTATTATCTCCTTGGCCATCAATTGTCCCAATGACACCAAGGATAGGCAACCCTAGTTGCTTCTCGATATCTTGCTCTGTCTTTATCGTGTTATCCAAATATTCCAAAAGGAAAGCAACACCTACACCTGCCATTAAACCAACCACCAAAGCAATCGCAATGTTAAGTAACGGTCGTGGCTTGATAGGTGATGGGTTTTCTGCAATTTCTGCTTTTACCAATAATGTCACATTATCTACATTCATGATCTCGACTATTTGTTTTTGAAACACTTCTGCTGTTTTATTCGCAATATCCACAGCTGTTTGTGGATTTTCATCCTCAGCAATGATGTTGACAACTTGTGAATCCTGTTCACTTGCAACTGATATCCTTTCATTTAACTCCACTGTTGTCATATCAAGATTAAGGTCTTCTTTAACTAATTCCAATATCGCCGAACTTTTAATGATGACATTATATGTATTAATTAATTGCAGATTCGTTTGAACTTCATTGTTATTATAAAGTGCTTCTTCATTCTTGGATTGATTGACAAGTAATTGAGTGGACGCCTGATAGATTGGCGTTAATAGAAAATAGCTGATTATTCCACTTACTAAAACAGCAAGTGCCGTAATGATGATAATTAGGTTTAAACGTTTTCGTAAAGTTAAAAATAGGTCTTTTATACTTATTGTTTCTTCCATGATTCCCTCCAACTTTTAAATAACAGCATTGGTATTATAACACAAAACCTTGCCATTCATTGTTTTTTTTGTCATAATTTTAGGTAATTTGATATTTATATTAAATCTTATTTCCCTATATATTGGTATGGTTATTTGAAAATTGGTATAAATTACAAAAAAACAGTGTCTAAATACGGCATATTATGGAGGAATCATATGAAGGTCTTCTTACCTACTTTTATTATTTTAGCATGCGTCGTATCTCTAGTTATAGGTAATATTCATTGGAATGGTAAAATCTCTGATGCTAGTGTCAGTCAGACTGAGCAAAAAAGTACGAAGGGGGAAACTAGTAATTCAAGTCCCGATAATGGAGAACTCGTAAAATACATAGGGAATTGGCCGAAGGCAAGCAAAGACTTATATAAAAAAAGATTGGCAGAAGGGAAACCTTTTAAAATTTTGCTGGTTGGATCGAATTCCCTTGGCAATGAGGGGTATAACTTGCCTGATGATTTAGCTGACCAGCTTAAAGATGTTTATGGAGACACCGTTCATGTGGACGGTTTACTTTACGATTTGATGTCTTCACAGTTTGTTCTTCAAAACAAACAAAATGATTTAATAGAGGCCAAGGCCGATTTAATTTTGTTCGAACCTTTCACACTAAAGGATAATGGGAATGTCGCCATTGAAGATTCTCTTGGAAATATAACGACGATTATTGAGGATGTCACTGCAGCAAACAAAGAAACACAATTCATTCTGCAGCCCCCTAACCCTTTATATAATGCAACCTACTATCCTAACCAAGTGAAGGAATTGGAAAAGTATGCAAAGGATAAGGATATTCCTTATCTCAATCATTGGAGTAATTGGCCTGATCAAGCATCAGATAAAATGATAGACGTTTTGAACGAAGGACGGGAAATACCTAATGAAAAGGGCTATAAAATATGGAGTTTGTATCTGGAAGAATTCTTTATTAAGCAGTTTTAAAACAAAAAGCCGCATCACCCTATACTGGGGATGCGGCTTTTTTGGGATTTAAAATATACCTAAGAATTTTCTTGATTCAATTTTCTGCGGCATTTCTTTGTATGCCAATTTACCTTGAATCAAAAGCTCGGCATTGTCCATGAATAAATACCTCATATCGACACCAAACTTATTTTCTATTTCAGTAAAAGCCTCGGTCATATGGAAAGCACGGCTTTTCGTATTATGGGCATCAGATGCTATATAGTGAGTCAGGTTTTTCTCGATGAGTTGAAAGGCAAACTTTTTAGTTTTCTTACCAAATCCACCAACGATACTTTTTGCTGTTATCTGAGTCAAAGCTCCATGTTTAACCAGCTTGTAAAGGTGATTTGGAGATTCCATAAACTCCAGATTCCTTTCTGGATGAACAATGATGGGAACTAGCCCTTTCATTTGCAACTCATATAATAAGGGCTCTGTATATGCAGGAACATGGTCTGCCGGCAATTCGATGAACACATATCTTCCGCCATCGTTCAAAGTTAAAATTCTTTCGGCCTGATAATCCGCTAAAAGATCTCCATAGATTCGTGTTTCCTGTCCTGCCAACACGTCCAAATCAATTGATTCAGCTTTCAATGCATCGTTTAGTTCTGCCACTTTTTCTATAATATCAAATTTCTCATTTTCAAAAGAACCATTTTTATGATGAGGAGTGGCAATGATGGTCCGTATACCCTCCGATACAGCAAGCTTAGCCATGGCTATACTCTCTGTAATGTGCTTAGCCCCGTCATCAACGCCTGATAATATATGAGAGTGTATATCAATCATCTATAAAACCTCTTTCCGCTCTGTCGGACAAACTTCGTAATTATTTACACATAAATCTAACATTTTAATGAATTTTATACAAATAAATATAATTGGTAATTACTATTAAACTCCAGAAATCCTTAAACGGATATTTTTAATCATTAAAATCCTTGAACTATTGAATTATCCTGAATATTACTATAAATCTTACCTCCGTTCTCTATTATGAACAATAGGAAAGAAGGCATGACTTTTTTTAAATAACCAAAACTAGAAATTTATTTCAATAGATTTGTCCTATAGTCTTTTTATGTTTTCATCTGGAAATATAAAAATGCTTTTCATTAAATTTTAACGATATAAACCCGAGGACATGATCTCCCATTTGGTTTATTACCAAGGGGCAATTACTCACATTGTATTAGCTGTACCTGATTTGATGCTGCGATTAAGTGGTAAAGAAGCTGTTGTGAAGTTATCGGCTGGTTATGGATTCAGGCTTTGTCTCGACAACAATAAAATAAAAAGAGCCCTAGGGCTCTAAAATAAACTATTAACAATTAATTTTATCCATCCAATAAAAGAAATCCATAACGGTATGCTCAAAGATGTACCAAACAAAAGTCCTTTTAAGAAATTCCCTTCATTTTTACCTACCATATTGAACACACCTCTCGGCTTGGTTTTCTTGTGATAATTATAATTGAAAGCGCTTTCTTTGTATATGAGGCATTTGTAGTAATTACTTTACAATTTTGATCCTTAAGAGGTGCCGGCAAGTTGAATCAGTCGGTTAACTGAAGAGATTAAAACAATCCTCTAGGACTCATCATGAAACTCTACCCCTGATGCTAGACATGATTCCCCATCGGCACATTTTTTAACCCTATGTAAACTATGTTATGGTTTTATTTGTTTTAAGTAATGTTATTGTATTTCCAGTTTCCTTCTCACTTTTTCGTTGTATGATAGAAAAAAAAGGAGTTTTGGGAATGATTATTCTGCAGTATATTGGAAAAGTTTTTTCATTCATGCATAAGGATATACCGGAAACTCATGTTAAATGCCATGTTTGTGCAGGTACAGGTGCCTATGATATTTATACAGATTGTCTTACTTGTAATGCAAAGGGATTAATAAGTAAATTTGAGTATAATAGGAGGCTTGAAGAGGGTGAAATTTAAGGAATTTCGTGAGGTCGATATATGTAATCAAAGAAGCAGTATTGGCTATTGCTTCTTTTTTTTGTCCAAAAAAAGTGCCGTTTGCCCCTCATCTCAAAAGAAGGGTATTTTAATTATCAGGGGGATACATATAACAGCTATTACTCACATTGGATTGGCTGTACCTGATTTAGATTCTGCGATTAAATGGTATGAGCAGGTATTGGGTTTCAGGTTATTGGCGGGTCCCTATTCGTTTGATACAAGTATGGAGAATAAACTTAATATGACTAATGATCCTCTTGGTAATACTGTTAAAAAGATGCTAAATGCTCATTTGATGGCGGATAATGGAGTGGAGATTGAGCTTTTTGAGTTTCTGGAATAAAAGCCGCGATTATTCCGCTTTGCCATTTACTTTTGTCGTTTTGTACCGCCTCCATTTACTGTCGGTTTCACAGAGGCTGTATTATCTTCTATATCATTCGACGTACTAGATCTAATTAAAATTATTTAAATTCAAAAATCCAGCAATTCTGCTGGATACTCCAAAGTACCAATCACTTAACCAAATTCAATACTTCTAGAAGTCTACCATCAGAATTATAGTTGAAAGTGACCGTCTTATCGTCATGAATGTGATAGCTTAAACCAAAAAACTCTCCGTCTTCCGGAAATTTTTGTATAAAAATCCTCGAGTTGTTCGGAATTTAGTTTAACGACCATAGGTTTCTTCCTATTATGTAGAGAATCTTCTACCCTCTCCATTACAGTCTCTGTAAATCTACCCATAATTATCTCCTTTAATCTCTCTTTCCCCAAATAATATACCTTATAAATGGTAAATAAAAGGTCCTTAATTAAAATTTCATAATAATGACACGATTCCTTAACAACTCTCCCAAGCATCTGATATTTTTACTGTAATTACCCATAATATTAATTAATCACCATTGTATCTGCACGGTTGTTTCACGCAAAGTTAATTCCACTCTACAGAAGGGTTCTGTATAGACAGGAACATGATTTAATGGCAATTTGATAATAATCCGCTATAATAGCCTGGATGCCAAGTAACATGATTCTGTATATGGCAGCTATTTTTTATGGCATTGGATTCGGTGCTGTCCAACCGGCTCTTCAAGCGTGGTCTCTTGAACACGCTGCCCGAAATCTAAAAGGCATGGCCAATGCCACTTTCTATTCCTTCTTTGATCTTGGAATCGTTTTCGGTGCCATCCTCTTCGGACAAATCGGCTATCTGTTTGGGTATAATGGCATTTACATAATGGCAGCAGTCTCTGGGGATTTCAATATTGGCTTACCTATGGATTTTAAGAAAAATGAAGTAATTTAAATTAAGGGACATCTTTGTGGATGTTCTTTTTTTCTTAAAACAGAATGATTTTGTAGAACAGTTTATTGCATTTGCATCAGCACATTTTTAACCCCATGTAAACTATGTTATGGTTATATTTGTTTTAAGTAATGTTATTGTATTTCCAGTTTCCCTCTCTCTTTTTCGTTGTATGATAGAAAAAAAAGGAGTTTTGGGAATGATTATTCTGCAGTATATTGGAAAAGTTTTTTCATTCATGCATAAGGATATACCGGAAACTCATGTTAAATGCCATGTTTGTGCAGGTACAGGTGCTTACGATATTTATACGGATTGTCTTACCTGTAATGCAAAAGGGTTAATAAGTAAAGTTGAGTATAATAGGAGGCTTGAAGAGGGTGAGATTTAATGATTCCATAAACAAAAAGTTAAATATCATCATCTTAAAGAGGATTTAAATTGTTACGCTAAAGCAGAATGAAACTGCGCTGGGACTAATTCACAAAACAGTTTTAAATCCATTTTTCTAACTCATATTCCACCGTTAGTTAAAAGATTTTAATTCCACACAAAATTGGGATTGAACTCTTCTGGGTCGATCTCTGCTTGTTTGTAGATAACAGGTTTTTCATTGGGCTTTTTTATAGTTAATTCAGTTTTTTCTTCGTTTAATTCTAAGGTAAGAAATGAAGTCCTGTTTGGCTCTTCTTCATTAAATATGACAGCAGTGATTTTGTTTTCCACTGGCTCTGTTACTTTGAAATAACTCACCATTTTCTCTTTGCCTTTTTTTGAGATTTTATCCATTATGTAATTGCCATCACCATCACTTTGGATAAGTATATACGACTCATCCTCTATCCAACCACCGTAAAGATGATACTTTGGAGCATCATAAGATGGCACATTATTGGGTCTTATAGGATTTTGAATCTCTTTTTCCTCTTGTACTTCCACCTTTTCGGTTTTGATGTTGTCACACGCAGCAAGACTTACCATAACAAGAAATCCTAAAGCAATTTTTTTAATATAAACAAATTTGTTCCTCAAAAAAAGTGCATGATGCATATAATGAACACTCCAATTTTTTTTTCTTTAGGTTCAATATTCTATTCTCCATCGCGTTAATTCCATTATACGTAAAAAATGGTAATTTCACTATCCCGTTTTTTTGATTTATTTTCTTACTATTATATAAATACTAAAATATAAAAACGAAAAGCCTCTCCCGCAAATGAACCGTTTGTCCCTCCCCTTAAAAGGGTATTTTAATGATCAGGGGGGATACATATGACAGCAATTACTCATGTTGGATTGGCTGTACCTGATTTAGATGCGGCGATTAAGTGGTATGAGCAGGTGTTGGGATTCAAATTATTGGCGGGTCCCTATTCGTTTGATGCGAGTGAGGAGAATGAACCTAATATGACGAATGATCTTCTTGGTGATGAAGTTAAAAAGATGCGTAATGCTCATATGATGGCGGATAATGGAGTGGGGATTGAGCTTTTTGAGTTTGAGGAACCGAGAATGCCTAAAGGTGAGAGTCGCGGTTATGAGGGCTTTTTTCATATTTGCTTAGTATCGGATGATATCGAAAAGCTGGCTGATGATATTGCTGCTTCTGGCGGTAAAAGGCGAAGCGATATATGGAATACCTGGGAGAACAAGCCCTATTATTTAATCTATTGTGAAGATCCTTTCGGCAATATCATTGAGCTTTACAGCCGAAGCACGGAATTGATGTATGGAAATAAAGATTGAGACAGAAGCAGCCCCCAATTTATTATTGGGGGCTGCTCTTGTTTTTCTATCACTTTTTAACCGTTACTTTTCTTGATTCGCTTACGTTTTTCGCTTTATCTTTGGCATAGATATATAGGTTCTTCCCGGCTTTTTGCTTAGGAATTCTAACCGTGAAGGTACCTTTGGTCGTTGCTGTGGCAGAGCCGATCACTTTTTTTGATGCTTTGATGTATACTGTGGAGTTAGCCTCTGCTTTCCCTGCTACTATTGTGGTTTTTATGTTGACTGGGTTGACCGTCGGTTTACTTGGTGCTGTTTTGTCTGCGACGGTCACGGTTTTGATCGAGCTTATATTTCCTGCTTTATCGGTTGCTGTAACGGATAGGACTTTTCCGGCTTTTTGTTTTTTTGACATCGTTACGGTGAAATTCCCTGAGCTGTTCGAATTTGCTTTGCCTAAAACCGTTCTGCCAGTTTTGACAGTGACGGAGGAGCTTGCTTCCGCTTTGCCGGTTACTTTTACGGTATTGTCACCTACCGTATTTACCGACGGTCTTGCAGGAGCCGTTTTATCTGCCACTTTAAATGAAACGGGTATACTTTTATTTCCCGATTTATCGATAAGCCTAGTAGAAATGGTCGTACCGGCTGTTTGTTTTGCGATGGTCGCTGTAAACGTTTTTTCGCCGTTGATCTTCATTGTGGCCAGTTGTTTTTTATCGGTATAAATGGAGACGGTCCCCGTTTTAAAATCAACCGGGATTTTCCCATTGATTTTGGTGTCCTTATCGGATATTGCGGTCACGGCCGGTTTGGTCAGCGTCTTCATTTCCAGTGCTTTTTTTGCATTGACCCGCCCGTTTCCATAGTAGATGTCTTTCCCTTTTGCACCTAGGTCCAAGGCTGAATCATAGAGGCGGTATTCGACCTCCGTTGTGTTGAGTTTGGGCTCATGGGACCAAATCAGTGCAGCTACACCCGCCACCATCGGTGTGGCCATCGATGTTCCGCTCATCCAGCCGTATTTACCATAAGGCAGGGTCGAAAGGATATCATCTCCAGGGGCCGCAATATCGACTGTTGAATGGTAGTTGGAATAACTGGGACGCTTGTCCCTTGAGTCAGTGGCAGCAACGGAAATAACATGGCTGAAGGCGGCTGGGTACACACGCTGTACATTTTTTCCCATATCCCCTTCATTCCCGGCAGCCGCCACGATCAGGACGCCTTTTTTATAGGCTTCCTGGACAGCCTTGTTCAAGGCCTCCGAATAACTGGTGTCTCCTAAACTCATATTGATGATGTTTGCCTTTTGCTGAACGGCATAATGTATCGCTTCAATAATGTCGGCCGTATCGGCATACTCCCCATCAAAGACATTGATCGGCATTAGTTTAACGTTCGGGGCAACACCCGTTCCGCCTATGCCGTTGTTCGCAGAACCGGCAATGATGCCTGCGATATGCGTTCCATGCTCCCCTTTTGGGACGATATGCTTCCGATTGCGTATCGTATCATAGGCATTGACGATCCTCCCTTTTAAATCTTCGTGGTTGCGATCGATTCCGTCGTCAATGATGGCCACGATCAATTCCTTCGAGCCCATCGATTTTGTCCACGCTGCATTCGTACCAAGCTTTTTATGGTGCCACTGGTCTATGTAGGCTGGGTCGTTCGGACTATCCATCTTCTTGAAAAGATAGTTTGGTTCTGCATATTCCACATTCTTCTGTTCTTCAAGTTCCTCAATCAGGGCGTCGGTTGTTTCCCCTTTAGGAACCTCCACCTTTTCTATCAACTCGTTGATCGGTTCATCGTTTTCCTCTTTATACTTGACGATGACACCATCAGATTGCGGCGTTTCTTCTGCAGAAGCAGAATCTGGCTGGTAGATTGGCAGAATCATAAACAGTAATACTACCGGCAATATGGCCTGAATAAGTTTGTGCATACAATCACTCCAAAAAATATGATTAAGAATAGCTAACGATGAGGTTTGATCATGAACCATTTCTACTATTATTCCTAACTAGATTGTATACCGTCTGATTTGGATTTACTAACCTTTTTATCTAGTTAAATTAACTTATTTGCACAACAAAAAAACCACTATAAAGTGGTTTTAGTTTGTCGACAAAATGGGATCTACACAAAGCGGTTGACTGTAGATAATAATTTGACTGTAACATTTGTACTTTGATTTCCTCTCCAGGCACTCGCTTTCCGCGGGCGGTCCGGGAGCCTCCTCGACGCTTCGCGCCTGTGGGGTCTCCCTTGGACTCGCTTTTCCCGCAGGAGTCTCGTACCTTCCGTTCCAATCAACTTATTCAGGTAGAACACTTTTGTCTAAAAAAGGGTTCTAAGTATCTCACCCCGAATCCATTTTTTAAAAGAAGACTTGTATATTCTTCATGTTTTTTACTTTTTATATGGATCAAACACTAGATTGAAGAAATTTGCGACACTCCTGCCGAATTACTGGCTAGCCGAGACCACAGCCAGTTACTTTGATGAAGCATGGCAGACAGTCGGCGGAAAAGGAGCGGATTTCTGCAAACAACTGGAACTTTTTAAAATAAAAAAACTGTAGACAAATTCGCTTTCCTTCGAGTTTGTCTACAGTCAACCGCTATAAAGTGGTTTAATGTCCGCCTAAATAGGCATTCTTGATTTCTTCGCTTGCGGTCAGTTCCTCTGATTTGCCTGATAGGACGATTCGGCCGGTTTCGACAACATAGGCTCTGTCCGCGATGGATAGTGCTAAGTTGGCATTTTGTTCGACTAGCAGAATCGTTGTACCCGTTTTGTTGATTTCTTCGATGATATTAAAGATTTGCTTCACCAATAATGGCGCAAGTCCCATCGATGGCTCGTCCAATAACAGAAGCCGGGGCTTGGCCATGAGTGCCCTGCCCATTGCGAGCATTTGCTGTTCCCCGCCGGAAAGTGTTCCGGATTGCTGTTTCAGGCGCTCTAGCAAACGCGGGAATAATTCATAGACTTTCTCCATATCCTGCTTAATGCCTGCCTTATCCTTACGTAAATAAGCACCAAGCTGAAGGTTTTCTTCAACGGTCATGTTGGCAAAGACCCGCCGGCCTTCTGGGACATGGGAAATGCCCATTTTCACGATCGATTGTGCTGCCTTTCCGCCGATGGAATCCCCTTCGTATAGAATCTTCCCTTGTTTTGGTTTTAATAGGCCGGAAATGCTTTTCAGCAACGTGCTTTTCCCGGCTCCGTTCGCCCCGATCAGGGTTACGATTTCGCCTTCGTTAATAGAAAGCGAGATTCCTTTCAGGGCTTGAATGTTTCCGTAATAGACGTTGATGTCCTCGATTTTTAACATTATGAAACCTCCTCGCCCAGATAGGCCTCGATGACTTTTGGATTGTTACGGATTTCCTCTGGCTTTCCTTGAGCGATCAGTTGTCCGTGATCGAGTACATATATGCGTTCGCAAACACCCATGACGAGCGGCATATCATGTTCAATCAATAATACGGTCAAATCGAATTTCTCACGGATGAGGGCAATCAGGTTCATGAGTTCGTGCGTTTCCTGGGGGTTCATCCCTGCAGCCGGTTCATCCAGCAAAAGCAGTTTTGGGTTGGCTGCAAGTGCACGGGCGATTTCCAAACGTCTTTGTTTACCATATGGCAGGTTCTTCGCCTTTTCATCCTTATATTGATCAAGGTTGAAAATCTTCAGGAACTCAATCGCCTTTTCATCCATTTCCTTTTCGCCTTTAAAATGGATCGGCATGCGGAAGATCGAACTTAAGATATTATGCTTCGAAAGCGAATGATAGGCCACTTTTACATTATCGATCACGGATAGTTCACTGAACAAGCGAATGTTCTGGAATGTCCGGCTGATTCCTTTTTGCGTGATTTTATATGGAGGCAGTTTTCTTAAGTTCTCACCTTCCAAAGAAATCGTGCCCTCCGTCGGGACGTAAACTCCTGTCAGTAAGTTAAAGAAAGTCGTTTTTCCAGCGCCGTTCGGCCCGATCAAGCCAATCAGTTCTCCTGGATATAACTCGACGTTAACATCAGAAACGGCTTTAAGACCCCCGAACTGGATGCCGACTGAATCGACTTTAAGCAGCGGTGTTTTTATTTTTTTCATGGCTGCTTCCTCCTTTACGTTTGAACATGGATGTTATTTCTTTTGTCCCCATTAAGCCTTGTGGGCGATAGAGCATCATCACGATTAGCACAAGACTGTAGATGATCATTCGTGTTTCCGGATAATCCTGCAGGAAAGTCGTTACGACAGTCAATAATATCGCGGCCAATACGGCACCGGAAAGACTTCCAAGACCGCCAAGCACGACTAGGATCAAAATATCAAATGATTTCAAGAATCCGAAGTTCGATGGCTGGATGATATAGAAGTTATGAGCGTAAAGCCCTCCGGCAATACCGGCAAAAAAAGCACCGATCGCAAATGCCACAACTTTATAGTACGTCGTGTTGATTCCCATCGAATCGGCAGCCGTTTCGTCCTCGCGGATCGATATGCAGGCCCTGCCGTGGGTCGAGCTAGTAAAGTTTCGGATGACGATGATTGTTACGATAACGGAAGCGAATACCCAAGGCCAAGTGGTCAAATGGGAAACCTGCATGCCGCTCGCCCCGCCGACATAATCGATATTCAAAAGCATGATCCGGACGATTTCACCAAAACCCAGGGTCGCAATCGCCAGATAGTCACCTTTTAAGCGTAAGCTTGGAATTCCGATGATCAAGCCTGCCAGCGCTGACGCCAAACCGCCGACTATCAATGCCGCATAAAATGGCATTTCCAGCTTCATCGTCATGACGGCTGAAGCATAGGCACCGACTGCCAGGAATCCGGCATGTCCGATGGAGAACTGCCCGGTTATCCCGATGATCAAATGCAGGCTCGCTGCCAGAATGATATTGATCCCGATGAACATGAGCGTATTTTGATAAAAAGGATTTAGCGATCCGCCGCCGATTAACACTTGAACTGCGGCGAAAAAGATCAATGATAGTGAAATCGAGAGCCAAAAACCTTTTGCTCGCTTAATTGTAGTCATTGCTTTGTCTCCCCTATACTTTTTCTTTTTTGTTTTTACCGAATAAGCCTTGTGGCATGAAAATCAAGATAAGAATCAGTACGACGAAGGCTACAGCATCACGCCATAATGAGTAACCGGCGGCACTGACCAAAGCTTCGATGACACCTAGCAATAGGCCACCGACCATCGCGCCCGGTATAATCCCGATCCCTCCAAGTACGGCGGCAACGAATGCCTTCAATCCCGGAAGCACACCCATAAGCGGCTCGATCTTAATATAGTAAATACCGAAAATGACGCCCGCTGCCCCAGCCAATGCGGAACCGATTGCAAAGGTGGCAGAAATCGTGTTATCGACATTTATCCCCATTAGCTTAGCTGCATCCGCATCGTAGGAAACGGCACGCATCGCTTTTCCTATTTTTGATTTATGAACGATGATTTGAAGGATGATCATCAAGACTACAGCCACTCCAAAAATCAAAACCGATTGACTATTGATGGAAACTCCAAAAATATTGAACTTGTCTGTCGGCAATACATCATTCGGATAAGCTTCCGGCTGTGCACCGCGGACGTAGATGAATCCGTATTCAATCAAAAGGGAAACACCGATGGCAGTGATAAGTGCCGCGATACGTGTTGCGTTACGTAATGGCTTGTACGCGATACGTTCGATCAATACTCCAAACAGCGCACAGACCGTCATCGAGATTAATAGGGCAGGCACGAATGACAGATCCAGGACCGTTATTGAGTAAAACCCAACGAATGAGCCGACCATGAATACATCACCATGTGCAAAGTTTATCAATTTAACAATCCCGTAAACCATCGTATATCCGAGAGCGATAAGGGCATAAATACTTCCTAGTGAAACCCCGTTTATTAACTGTTGTATCAATTCCATGTTCGACTCTCCTTGAAAATCTAATTTTATGAGTGATTAGTCCAGTCTCTTTCATTCCGCTAAGGGGATGTTCAGCATCCTGGCATGCTTGAAAAATGAGAATTCGCCAGCACCTTCTTATTGACGAAGGGCCGGCGAAAGGATTGGAGTTGTACTCCGAAATTAAGGATTGATTTTTGTGTTGAAAACTTGCTCTCCCTCTTTAAACTCAAGGATGGTAGCAGATTTGATTGGATTATGTTTTTCATCCAATGTGAATGTACCCGTTACAAGCTCAAGGTCAGCCGTTTTTTCCAGCGCTTCTTTGATTTTTTCTGAATCCGCTGATCCAGCACGTTTAATCGCGTCTGCAAGGAAGTATCCTGTGTCATATCCTAGAGCGTTAAATGCATCCGGGGATTTATCTTTGTACTTCGCTTTAAATGCAGACACAAAATTCTGAATTTTCTCATCAGGGTCACCTGAAGAATAATGGTTCGTGATGAACGTATTATTTAGAGCTTTTGCACCGGCAATTTCTACTAGCTTAGGAGAATCCCAGCCGTCGCCGCCCATGAATGGAACGTCAAGTCCAGTTTCACGTGCCTGCTTCACGATCAGACCAGCTTCCTCATAGTAACCAGGAAGGAAAATGAAATCAGGTTTTGCCGATTTCAAACGAGTCAATGTGGAACGGAAATCAGTATCCTTCGCGATGTAAGCTTCCTCAGCAACGATTTTTCCACCATTTTTTTCAAATTGTTCTTTAAAGGCTGCCGCTAATCCTTTTGAATAATCACTTGCGCTGTCAATATAGATGGCTGCACTTTTCGCTTTGATTTCTTTAGTGGCAAAGTTCGCAGCTACCGTTCCTTGGAACGGATCGATGAAGCTTGTCCTGAAAACGTAATCGTTCAATTTATCCTTGCTGAAAGTGATTTCCGGGCTTGTACCGGAAGGTGAGATGACCGGCACTTTATTATCTTGTGCAATCTGTACTTGTGCAATCGAGTTCGTGCTTGTCGCTGCACCTACGATTGCTGCAACCTGATCTTGTGATGTCAGCTTGATCGCTCCGCTTGTCGCTTCTGACGCTTCTGATTTATTATCGACTTTTATAAGTTTGATTTTTTTACCGTCAATGCCTTCTTTATTTATTTCTGCAGTCGCAAGCTCCAGACCTTCTGCAATCGATTGTCCATATGAAGCAACACCGCCTGATAATTCAAGGTTGACACCGATTTTTATCGTATCTCCATCTCCGCTTGATTTTTCTGATGAACCAGAGCTGGAACAACCGGCTAGCACTCCTGCAGCAAGTGTTAGAGAAAGGAATGCACCTGCTAGTTTTTTCTTTTTCATAAATAATCCCCCCGTTTAGTAATCATCGCTCTGATGCATGAATATTTATTCAAGATGCCTCAGAAAAAGTTGATTAGATGAAATTTTTGAAATTAAATTAATATTTCGAAAAATAGTTTACCGCATAATTTTCATTCCGTCTATACAATAATTGTGAGAAGATTTCGCCAAATAGGATATTTTTCACAGGAAGTGCTATATCATTTTTATCTTTATATATTTTAAATATTGCGAAAATAGGCGTTATAATCAGAAAAAACTGATAATTTAATTATTTCGATATTGTAAATTCCTTATTTATTGCTCAAAAAATTTTATTCATTCCCTTATTTTTTTAATCCTTTTAATTACATTTTTACCAAAATAGAAGTATATTGATAGGGAATTAAACCCAGTTTTTTAGTTCTTTTTTAGTCTTAATTCCTATATCAAAATTGAATAATACTATATTGGATGTATAAAATCATGCATGAAAATATTGTACTTTTTTATCTTCCTGCATATATTGCATAACCCGATCATCAAACAAAAAAACCGCCAAACGGCGGTTCAGTGGCCTCCTAAATAGGCCATTTTTATTTCTTCACTTGAAGTGAGTTCCTCGGCATTGCCCGACAGGACGATTCGGCCCGTTTCAACTACATAAGCCCGATCTGCAATCGATAATGCAAGGTTGGCGTTTTGCTCGACCAAAAGGATCGTTGTTCCGGTCTCACTGATTTCCTGGATGATGTTGAAGATTTGCTTCACCAAAAGCGGTGCAAGGCCCATCGAAGGTTCATCGAGCAGTAATAACCGTGGTTTTGCCATTAAGGCCCGGCCCATTGCAAGCATCTGCTGTTCACCGCCTGAAAGCGTGCCGGCCTGCTGTTTGATTCTCTCCAGCAGCCTCGGAAATAGCTCATACACCTTTTCCATATCATTATTGATGCCATCTTTGTCTTTCCGTAAATAAGCCCCAAGCTCCAGGTTTTCGGCAACCGTCATGTTGGCAAAGACACGTCGCCCTTCAGGTACATGGGATATGCCCATTTTCACGATGGACTGTGCAGCTTTTCCTCCAATCGGCTCGCCTTCGAACAGAACCTTTCCTTGCTTTGGTTTTAACAGACCGGATATCGTTTTGAGCAACGTGCTTTTTCCCGCTCCGTTCGCCCCGATCAGGGTCACGATCTCGCCCTCGTTAATCTCCATGGAAACCCCTTTTAACGCTTGGATATTGCCATAATAAACATTGATGTCCTCTATTTTCAGCATCAGGAAACCTCCTCCCCTAGATATGCCTCGATAACCTTAGGATCATTGCGGATTTGTTCCGGCTTTCCGTGAGCGATAAGCTGTCCATGATCAAGAACGTAAATCCGTTCGCATACCCCCATTACAAGTGACATATCATGCTCGATGAGCAACACGGTAAGGTTGAATTCCTTCCGGATAAAAGCAATGAGGTTCATTAATTCTTTCGTTTCGTGCGGGTTCATCCCGGCTGCGGGTTCGTCCAGTAAAAGAAGTTTCGGATTGGCGGCTAGAGCACGCGCAATTTCCAGCCGCCTTTGCTGTCCGTATGGAAGATTCTTCGCTTTTTCATCCTTAAAATGGTCAAGATTAAAAATCCTCAAGAATTCGAGCGCCTTTTCATCCATTTCCTTTTCACCGGAAAAATGTCCCGGCAGCCGGAATATGGAGCTTGGAATTCCATGCTTGGCAAGCGAGTGGTAAGCAACCTTCACGTTATCGATCACTGATAACTCACTGAAGAGGCGAATGTTTTGAAAGGTCCTCGAGATCCCTTTTCGGGTAATTTTATATGGCGGCTGCTTATTTAGATTTTCCCCATTCAAAGCAATCGTTCCTTCTGTAGGGACATACACACCCGTCAATAAATTGAAGAAAGTCGTTTTCCCAGCTCCATTCGGCCCGATCAGGCCTACAAGTTCCCCTGGAAATAATTCCACGTTCACATCGGACACAGCTTTCAACCCGCCAAAACGGATACCCACCGAATCTACTTTAAGCAACGGTATTGTGGCTTCCATCCTTTGGGCCCCCTTTCGTTTTTTTATTTGTGAACAATGCCGTGATTTCTCTTGTTCCCATTAAACCCTGCGGGCGGAAAATCATCATCAGGATCAGGACAAGGCTGTAGATGATCATCCTCGTTTCCGGATAATCCTGAAGGAACGTCGTCACGATCGTCAGTAAAATTGCGGCCAAAACCGAACCTGAAAGACTTCCAAGACCGCCAAGTACGACGAAAATCAGAATATCGAAGGATTTTAGGAAACCGAAATTCGATGGCTGGATAATATAGAAATTATGGGCATAAAGCGATCCGGCGATTCCGGCAAAAAAAGCTCCGATGACGAAAGCCGCCACTTTATAATAGGTCGTATTGATTCCCATCGCATCAGCGGCCGTTTCATCTTCCCTTACGGATATGCATGCCCGTCCGTGAGTCGAATTGGTGAAATTCCGGATGACTAAGACGGTGATCATCACACAGGCAAAAACCCATGGCCAAGTAGTCAGGTGGGATACCTGCATCCCGCTTGCCCCGCCTACATAATCAATATTCAAAAGGACGATCCGGACAATTTCGCCAAATCCAAGCGTAGCTATCGCCAGGTAATCCCCCTTCAGACGCAAGCTCGGCACCCCGATCACCATGCCCGCAACAGCGGCTATTACGCCCCCAGCCAATACAGCTATGATGAAAGGAAGTTCAAGCTTCATTGTCATGACTGCCGAAGCATAGGCCCCTACCGCTAAAAAACCTGCATGACCAATCGAGAACTGCCCGGTTATTCCAATGATTAAATGCAGGCTCGTCGCCAGCATGATATTGATGCCGATGAACATGAGCGTGTTGATATAAAATGGGTTGAGCATTCCGTTTGAAATGGTGTACTGCATGATTCCGAAAAAAATAAGTGCGAGCACGATCGAGAGCCAAAAACCCTTTGAATTCTTTAAAGTAGTCATCGCCATGTCTCCCCTATACTTTTTCTCTTTTATTTTTACCGAAAAGACCCTGCGGCAAGAAAATCAAAATCAAGATAAGTACGACGAAAGCCACACCATCGCGCCATAATGAATAACCGGCAGCACTGACCAAAGCCTCGATCACTCCAAGCAGTAGACCGCCGACCATCGCGCCCGGAATGATGCCGATGCCGCCCAAGACTGCTGCAACAAATGCTTTAAGGCCAGGAAGGACACCCATCAACGGCTCGATTTTAATATAGTAGATTCCAAAAATGACACCCGCTGCCCCTGCTAGGGCCGAACCTATGGCGAACGTAGCTGAAATCGTATTATTCACATTGATTCCCATCAGCTTAGCCGCTTCGGAATCGAATGAAACGGCACGCATCGCTTTGCCGATTTTGGTTTTATGGACAACGAATTGTAGGATGATCATTAATATGATGGATACAGATAAGATCAATATCGATTGACTGCTGATGGAAACTCCCAATATATCGAGTTTATCCATCGGAAGGACATTATTTGGATAGGCTTCCGGCTGGGCGCCCCGGATGTAAATCAGCCCGTTTTCTATCAGAAGGGAAACACCGATGGCCGTTATCAAGGCCGCAATCCGTGTTGCATTACGAAGGGGTTTATAAGCAATCCGTTCAATTAAAACGCCAAAGATGGCACATGAGACCATCGAAATCAGTAAAGCTGGGATGAAGGATAAGTCCATTACGGTAATGGCGTAAAACCCTACAAATGAACCGACCATGAATACGTCTCCATGGGCGAAGTTTATGAGCTTGACGATTCCATATACCATCGTATAACCAAGCGCGATCAAAGCATAAATGCTTCCGAGTGAAATGCCATTTACCAATTGCTGAATCAGTTCCATATTGCACTCTCCCCGTTAAGGTGTTTTTTAAGTGAATATAGAATAGGGGGGACTTGCCCCCTATCCACGTAAGGTATTATGGATTGATTTTTGTTTTGAATGTTTGTTTGCCATCCACATATTCCAAGATGGTCGCCGATTTGATCGGATCATGGTTTTCATCGAGGTTCAGCGTTCCGGAAACTAATTGAAGATCTTTGACATCTTCCAACGCTTGTCTGATTTTTTCGGGAGAAGCATCACCAGATCTCTTGATGGCATCAGCCAGGTAGTAGCCAGTGTCATAGCCAAGTGCGGCAAAGGCATCCGGTGTTTTATTGTATTCCTTTTTGAAGGCTGCAACGAAATCCTGGATTTTTGCATCTTCATCTTCCGGAGAATAGTGATTCGTGATATAAGTATTTTTCAAAGCATCCGCTCCGGCAATTTCAACGACCTTCGGGGAATCCCAGCCGTCTCCGCCCATGAATGGAAGGTCTATGCCGTCTTCACGTGCCTGTTTTAAGATCAATCCGACTTCCTCATAATAACCAGGAAGGAAAACGAACTCTGGTTTTGCGGATTTGATACGTGTCAATGTAGAGCGGAAATCAGTATCTTTAGTTACATAAGCTTCTTCCGCCACGATTTTACCGCCCTTGGCAGTGAACGCTTCTTTAAAAGCTGCGGCCAATCCTTTGGAATAATCACTTGCGCTATCCACATAGATCGCAGCCGTCTTTGCCCCTATTTCGTCAGTTGCGAAATTGGCTGCCACCGTACCTTGGAATGGATCGATAAAGCAAGTCCTGAACACATAATCATTTAATTTTCCAGCTTTGTTGGTGATGTCGGGATTTGTTGCAGTTGGTGTGAGTAGAGGAACTTGATTATCCTGTGCGACCTGAACCTGTGCCAATGTATTAGTGCTTGTCGCAGATCCGACTACAGCCACAACCTTGTCCTGGCTGACCAGCTTGATCGAACCGCTTGTAGCTTCTGCAGCATCTGATTTATTATCTACCTTAACTATTTCCAATTTTTTACCGTCGATGCCCTCTTTATTAATCTCATCGATGGCCAGTTGCAATCCATCGGCAGCCGATTGGCCGAATGATGCCGTACCTCCGGACAATTCAAGGTTGGCCCCAATTTTGATTGTGTCACCCGAGTTTGATGAACCCCCGCCTGAACTGCTAGTTTTCGAGTCGCCGCCACTACAACCTGCCAGCGCCCCTGCAACCAATGAAAGTGATAGAAACACTCCTGCTAGCTTTTTCTTCTTCATTTGAAACCCCCTTGTTTTGTATGTTCTTTTAACCAAAAAGAATATCTGAATAAAAATAATATTCTGAAAATAGTTTATCTCATTCTTTCGACCCCGTCTATATGATATGGATAAAAAAGTTATTAAAAGGGAATATCTACTATTCGACACAAAAAAAACTGACCCTTTATAGAGTCAGTTAACTTCTTATCAATCGTTTACACGGCGAACTTCAATGTTTTTTAATATATCATTGATCACCCAGCTAGCTGCAATTAAGCCTGCTACGGATGGTACGAAAGCATTCGAAGATGGCGGCATTTGCGCTTTACGAATTTTTGCCTCATCATTGCCGACTTCTTTTCGGACATCCTCACGAATGACAATAGGGCTCTCATCGGAGAAGACAACCGGGATTCCCTTTGTTATGCCCTCTTTACGCAATCTAGTACGAATGACCTTGGCAAGCGGATCGGTATGCGTTTTGGAGATATCGGCAATTTGAAAACGCGTCGGGTCCATCTTATTAGCGGCCCCCATGCTTGAAATCACCTTGATATTCCGTTTCAGGCATTCCTTCATCACATGCATCTTATAAATGACCGTATCCGATGCATCAATGACATAGTCCAGGCCATAACTGAAGAATTCCTCAAACGTTTCTTCTGTATAAAACATTTTAAGAGCGATCACTTCGCAGTCGGGATTGATGTCTTGAATGCGATTTTTCATCAATTCCGCTTTCGGTTGACCGACTGTTGATAATAGAGCATGGATCTGCCTGTTTACATTCGTGATGTCGACATCGTCTTTATCCACAAGAATAATACGGCCTACCCCCGTACGTGCCAATGCTTCGGCTGAAAATGAACCAACGCCTCCTACACCCAGGACCGCAACCGTCGTGTTTTTCAGAATATCGATTCCTTCCTTGCCAATTGCCAATTCATTTCGTGAAAACTGATGCAGCATATATATTCAACTCCAATAAATTCTGTTCTTATTTAGCTTCCCAATTAACAATATATCATAAACATCATTTATGACAAGCGAAATATGAGCAGTCTAATCGGAATTAGTGCACTAGGTCATTTTTGATAATTTTTGAAGGACGGTAGCCAAAAGGAGAGTCCTTTCCGTCAGGCTCGGAATTTCCAAATACTCCTCTTCACTATGTGCATTTCCTCCAACGGGCCCGAGTCCATCCACTGTCGCGATTCCCAATTCAGAAGTGATGGAAGCATCCGAGCCTCCACCCGTGGCCGTATCCGTGATTTCGATGCCGATTTCCTTCCCAGCCTGACGGATCGTCTCTAAAAGCAAGTTTGATTTCTCATTCTTTTCCATGGGAGACCGATCCATTTTTCCGCTTAGTGTCGTTTTCGTTCCGGGAATATAGGTCTCGGCACAGATTTTTTTCAACTGCTTGAGAACGATGCCTTCCTGCTTTTTTTCCGAAATCCGCACATCGACGAAGGCAGCCGCATGGGAAGCGATCATATTGACAGCGGAGCCTCCTTCAATTTTGCCGACATTAACGCTGATCCCTTTCTTTTGATCATTCAATCGGTGTAAGGCGATGATCTTATGGGCCAATTCTTCAATTGCACTTCGTCCCTTTTCCGGTTCGATCCCCGAATGGGCAGCCACCCCCATAATATCGACTTTAAACTGACCGCAGCCCCTTCTTGCCGTGACAAGCGAACCGTCCGTCCTTGCCGGTTCAAGAATTAATGCGAACTTCTTATTTGCCGCTTTTTCCGATATGAGGGATGCGGACGTCGGTGACCCGATCTCTTCATCACTATTAAGAATGATTTGGATATGCTTATAGCCTGTCTGCCCCGTCTGTTTCAAGCAATGGATCGCATAAAATAGCTCAACCAAACTAGACTTCATATCCGCCACACCAGGACCGTATGCCCGATTTCCTTTCACCTTAAATGGACGTTTTTGCGCTGTCCCCTCCGGAAAAACCGTATCCATATGGGCAACGATCAAAATATGCGGTTGATTCGCCTCACGATGCTGGATGACCAGCTGATTGCCATAATTCTGTTGCTCAACGGTATTCACAATAAAATCCAGACTTTCAAATTTCGCTTTTAATATCGAACCAATTTCATCAATACCCTTTTTCGTATGAGAACCACTATCTATATTCACTAGCCGCTCCACTAATTGAAGCATTTCCTTCCTCTTTGCATACAATAAGTCTTTCAAAGCCCTCACTACTTTCTATCCTTGGCTGAATATTGCTCAACCTTACTATAATTTACGAATCTATATTGCCGAATGTTACTTAAATGGGAAGATTTGAAGTTTATTCGAGGTTTTTGGGTTTTTTTCGTTAGATTGGGGTGTTTACTCGTGAATTTGGGCCATTTACTCGTGAGTTTGCGCCATTTACTCGTGAATTTGGGCCGTTTACTCGTGAGTTTGCGCCATTTACTCGTGAATTAGTCCATCAAGTCTATACGCTCTATTTTTAAATTGCCCCGAATAAGGCAACTCCAGTGCAGACAGTATCCGCTGCATGATATCAATTGAATCTATTTGTAAAAAGAGCCGTGCTTGTTTATTTGTTATATTGGGTTTTATAAGGAGAGCAAAATCGCGAAGAGCTTGAATGTGGGCATCCTTTGAAGTGTAAGAACAATGACTACAGGACCATTTGCCCCAGTGATATTGCATATGGAGAGCAGAGCATTCTGGACATTGAACGCTTTTGAGCAGATCTTGCTCATCGATTTGATACAATTCGAGGATATCAGGATTATGCGGAGTGTTTTTTTGCAGAATCGTATTCGAAAGTCTATTGCTCTGCCTTTGGGTTAATTGCTTAGAAGAATATTTTTCATCGAGGGTATGAATTTTGGAGATCAGGGTTTCTTTTCCCGTGATTTTTTTGAAAATGGGGGTAAAACCTGGGGTAGTCCGGATGATGGTATTCGAGTTTGCATTGGCAATGAGCGTTTCAATCGGCAGCGAGGGGAATTTGTGAAAAGTAAGCCAATCATTAAATCGGGATTTTTGCACGTCAACCTGGATTAGCGGATCTAGATAAGCTTGTTCCTGTCCATCTTTTGTCCGAATCAATTGGGGATAGGTACGGTCAAAATAGAGCGTTCCCGCAAAGTTTTTTACTTCGATGATGATGCCGTAATTCCGGGTGATTATTAGGAAATCCATTTGAAAATAACGGCTCCCGTCGTAGCCTAACCTCAAATCATGAAATACTCGATATTCTTTCGGAAGATTCTTCAGTTCTTTTCCGATACTCCGCTCCCCGTTAAATCCTGTACGGATTTTCCGGAAATCGTTCCTTATTCTTTCCTGTTTTGGATGATTTGCTGATAGCCTCCTGCTTAATGCCTCCAGTTTGAGCATTTTCATAGGCCTTTCACACGGTTTTAGCATCCATACATCAACTCCTTCTACTTTAGCTTCTTTGTTAATGCCCTTTTTTCCTGCTAAAACACTGAAATCAGGCGTATTATTGTGAGTTTGCTCGGTTTAATTCTTGTGATTTGTAGCTTACTTATGAGTTCTCGTCATTTACTCTTGAATTTGCGCCATTTACTCGTGAATTTGCACGAATGACTTGAGAGTTCCGCCGTTTACTCGTCAGTTTCCGCTTTACTCGTGAGTTCGCGGCATTTACTCGTGAATTTGCACGTTTTACTCGTGAGTTCCCGCCATTTACTCGTGAATTTACGTTTTACTCGTGAATTCTCACTATTTACTCGTGAATTCGCACCATTTACTCGTGAATACACGCATTTTCTCGTAAGTTCACTATTTTCACGCACAAAAAAACCCATGTTATGTAACATGGGTTGCTTTGTAAGGTGTAAGAGTCCCAATTGTGCCGTTTACGCCTTTGTTTTGAACCCGCTCTCCGCAGGTGGGTGCTCGGTTCCTCGCGTTTGTAAGTCCTCTTCGAGGGAGGCTTTTACGCGGCCAGGAAACTAGTGCTCCCGGTAACTATAAGTGTTCGGTCAAAACTTATAGGTTAAAGAACGAACACATCAGGACTCTTACTTATTGGAAATATCATATCATAATGCTTAACTCTGTTTCAAGAAAAAACACCTAGGTATTTTTTCATATTTTTCCCAAATGAATTATTTTTTAAGTGCTGCAAGTCTTAGGTTAAGTTCGGCCAATTGCTTGTCACTTACAGTACTCGGTGCGTCAACGAGCAGGTCGCTTGCACTTGCTGTTTTCGGGAACGCGATGGTGTCGCGAAGGTTCGTGCGGCCTGCGAGCAGCATGACCATGCGATCCAGTCCAAGGGCGATTCCGCCGTGTGGAGGCGTTCCGTATTCGAATGCATCCATTAGGAAGCCGAATTGTGCGTTTGCTTCTTCTTCGGAGAATCCAAGTACTTTGAACATTTTTTCCTGAACGTCGCGTTCGAATATCCGCAGTGATCCACCGCCAAGTTCGTAGCCGTTCAGTACAAGGTCATATGCTTGGGCACGGACGCTTGCTGGGTCTGACTCCAATTTGTCCATGTCTTCACGGAATGGCATTGTGAATGGATGGTGTGCTGCATAGTAGCGTCCTTCTTCTTCGTCATATTCAAATAATGGCCAGTCCGTCACCCATAGGAAGTTGAATTTGCTTTGATCGATCAAGCCTCTTTCTTTACCAAGCTTGATGCGTAGTGCTCCAAGCGCATCAGCTACTATGCCTTTCTTATCCGCCACGAATAAGATTAAATCGCCCACTTCGGCTTCCAATACAGATACTAATTGCTCTTGATCTTCAGCGAAGAATTTGGCGATCGGCCCTTTTACGCCGTCTTCTTCAACTTTCAGCCATGCAAGGCCTTTTGCACCGTAAATCGCTGCAAATTCAGCCAATCCATCAATGTCTTTACGGGAATAATCCGCATTTCCGTCCTTAACGACGATTGCCTTTACTTGTCCGCCGTTTGCAACAGCGCCGGTGAACACTTTAAAATCACTGTCTTTGACGATTTCGGAAACATCTTTAAGTTCCATTCCGAAGCGTGTATCCGGTTTGTCGGATCCGTAACGGCTCATCGCTTCATTGTAGGTCATTCTAGGGAATGGCAGTGTTACGTCCAGTCCTTTAACATCTTTCATCACTTTAGCCATCATATTTTCTGCGGTCTTGATGATATCTTCTTGGCTCATGAAGCTTGTTTCGATATCGATTTGCGTGAATTCAGGCTGTCTGTCAGCACGTAAGTCTTCATCACGGAAACAGCGGGCAATTTGATAATAACGTTCGAAACCTGATACCATCAATAGCTGCTTGAAGATTTGCGGTGACTGCGGAAGTGCATAGAACTCCCCTTCGTGCACACGGCTAGGCACTAAATAGTCACGTGCTCCTTCAGGTGTACTTTTTGTTAAGATAGGTGTTTCGATATCAAGGAAGCCTTCACCGTCCAAGTAATCACGGATGGCTTTTGTTGTTTGGTTACGCATTTTCAGCGTTTCGAACATCGCTGGACGACGGAGGTCCAAATAACGATATTTCAAGCGGATGTCTTCTGATACATCCGTTCTTTCATCAATGATGAATGGTGGGGTCTTTGCTTCGTTTAAAATTGTAACGTTTTCGGCTTGAACTTCAACGGTCCCTGTTGTTACGTTCGGGTTGAAGTTGGCTTCATCACGTTTGATGACTGTCCCTTGGATATCAAGGACGTATTCATTACGGATTTTTTCGGCTGTTGCCAGCGCTTCTGCCGAAATGTCCGGATTGAAAACGACTTGGACGACTCCGCTTCTGTCACGTAGGTCGATAAAGATGACACCGCCCAAATCCCGGCGTTTTTGTACCCATCCTTTTAATGTTACTTTTTCACCAATAGCTGCTTCTGTCACTTCACCATTGAAGTATGTTCTGCCAAACATGGTATTTCCCCCTTAAGCCTGTAGCTTTTTGAATTGTTCAACGAATGTAGCAAGATCCATCTGGACTTGTTCACCGGTTTCCATGAACTTCACATTGATTTTATTATTTGCCAATTCATCATCTCCGAGTGTCGCCACATATCTTGCTTCGAGGCGGTCGGCTGATTTGAATTGTGCTTTCACTTTACGGTCTTGATAGTCTTTTTCGACGGTAAAACCGGCATTCCGCAATTGATGGGCAAGTTTGACGGTATAATCCTTGGCTGTTTCACCTAATGAAACAAGATAGCAGTCAATTCCCTTTTTGATCGGAAGCTCGATGTTTTCTGCTTGGAGGGCTGCAATCAGGCGTTCAATGCTAAGTGCAAAGCCGATTCCGGGTGTTTCCGGTCCGCCAAGTTCTTCAGCAAGCCCGTTAAAACGGCCGCCTCCGCAAAGTGTAGTGATGGCGCCAAAGCCTTCTGCATCACTCATGATTTCAAAGGCGGTATGATTATAGTAATCCAAGCCGCGCACTAGAGTCGGATCTTCGACGAAATCGATTTCCAAATCGGTTAAATGCTGTTTCACCTTTTCGAAATAAATACGGGATTCATCATTTAAATATTCAATGATGGATGGAGCCGTGTTCATCAATTCGTGACCGTGATCCTTTTTGCAATCCAGGATACGCAAAGGATTCTTTTCCAGACGGTTTTGACAATCGCCGCAAAACTCACCGATGCGGGGTTCGAAATGTTTGATTAACGCATTGCGATGCGCTGTCCGGCTTTCCTTATCACCAAGGCTGTTGATCACAAGTTTCAGCTTTTTCAAACCAAGTTCCTTATACAGGTTCATTGCAAGTGACAGAACCTCTGCATCAATTCCGGGATCCTTACTTCCTAAAGCTTCGATGCCGAATTGAACGAACTGGCGGAATCGGCCTGCTTGCGGACGTTCGTACCGGAACATCGGCCCGATATAATAAAGCTTGACCGGTTGATTGGCCAACCCGAACATTTTGTTCTCGATATAAGACCGTACAACAGATGCGGTGCCTTCCGGACGAAGGGTTAAGTTCCTTTCACCGCGATCTTGAAATGAATACATCTCTTTTTGGACGATATCGGTTGTATCCCCTACACCACGTAAAAATAATTCCGTGTGCTCAAAAATTGGAGTGCGGATTTCTTTATATTGATAACGGTGACAGATCTCACGCGCCGTGTTTTCGATATACTGCCAAATTTCCGTTTGGCCCGGCAATAAATCCTGGGTACCTCTAGGAATCTGAATAGACATTTGTGTTTCCTCCTTTAAAGCAAGACGCCCTTTCTGATACGGCGCTATACTGATTTTTTCCAAACAAAAAACTCCCGCCCCTTGTAACTTATATGTTACAAGGGACGAGAGTTTGGATATCCCGTGGTGCCACCCTAGTTGAAACACAAAAAAAAGTGCCTCCGCTCAAAAAACAGTTAACGCCTGTTTTACGTTCATCTCCTATTAAGTAAATCCGTTCGGAGTGAAGCCTACGGAGGGTTCTTTCATTAAGTCATCATGTGGAATGCTTTCAGCCTCGGCATTTCCTCTCTTTTCATGTGTTTCTTAATTACTCTTCTCCATCATTGGTTATTGCAGTAATAAGTCTGATATTTTATAATCATACGGACGTTAACATCAAATGTCAAGGCAGACTGAGGATTTTGTCTCATTTTATTGGTTCAAACGTTTTTTCAGATTTTTGATCGTCCGGACATTGACTCCGAATTCAGATGCCAATTCAACAAGGTTTGCGCTTTGTTCCTTTTGGATGAAATCGTGAAAATCGACACCAAGTACTTGATTGCCTCCGCTTAAGCTCGTTTGATCTTTTTCGCTGAATTTCATGTGGTTCCCTCCTAGAGTTATATAAGCTCTATTCTTTCCTAAAAAAAATGTTTTTTGCACAGGGAAAGAGGGAAATTTTCATTGAACGAGAATACATACATATAGACATTAAAAGGGAGAGACAACTTATGAAGAAGAAATCGGGTTTATTCGGCCTGACACTTATGCTGATATTCTCAGCGATTTTCCCCGTCAATCACGCTTTTGGAAAAGATGAAGGGAAAAATATCGTGACGACCCAATTGGTCAATGTCCGTGAAGGTGCAGGTCTCAGTTTCCCTATCGTAAAAAAACTGGCAAAAGGGGAATCGTATCCCATCCTGAATGAAGATGGCGACTGGATCGAAATCCGGATTGGCGCCGGCAAAACGGGTTGGGTTGCCAATTGGCTAGTGGAGAGACAAACGGGGTCTGATACAGATCTGGTCAAAAAGGAATCCGGACAAGGTGTGATATCAGGCAGCTCGGTCCGCGTCCGTACAGGTCCAGGCACTACATTTCAAACGGTTGGGTCCTTGAGTAAAGGTACAGCTGTTGACATCATCGAAAAAAATGAAAATTGGATAAAGATCAAAACGGCGGATATCGAAGGGTGGGTCTCTTCTGACTACCTTAATCTCCCCGCCGCATCAGGAAATGCAGCGAAAAAAGATTCAACTAAGAAAAAAGAAACGAATCAATCCGTAAAAACCGGAGTAACTTTGGTGGATCGGCTCAATGTCCGTTCGGAACCGTCGAAAAGCAGTGCCACACTCGGAAAGCTGAATAAAAATACGGCAGTGACCGTTTACCGGGTTGAAAATGAATGGGCTGAAATTGATTTCCAAGGAGTCCGCGGTTGGGTAGCTGAACCCTACATACAAGTAAGCGAAGGTAAAGAAGACATGAAAAATGATCCGGCAGGCGCCACTGCAAGGGTGACCGCTACGGGTTTAAATGTCAGGAAAGAAGCCTCTCTCTCAAGCAAGGTCATCGGTTCGGTGAACAAGGATGAGACGTACGCCGTGCTGCAAACAAAGGGAAATATGACACAGATCAAGCTCTCCGGTTCGAAAAAGGGCTGGGTCGTGAGTTGGTATCTGGAAAAAGAGAATGTTGAACAAACGGTGAAGGAAAAAAAGGTTGATGTAAAAGGTAACAAGATTACCATCATTCATGATGGTACGATCCTTAGAAGCGAGCCTGATGGCAACTCGAAGATTGTCGAACAGGCCAATGCAGGTGAAACGTTCTCCGCATCAGGTATGGAAGGCGACTGGTATTCCATTAAACTGAAGAGCGGACAAACGGCTTATGTGGCCGGATGGATCGTGACGATCGAAGGGAATTCCGAGCAGATCCAACGACCTGGCGTTGAAAAATACTTAAAGGATAAAACCATTGTGATCGATCCGGGCCATGGCGGCAGGGATAGCGGTACAATAGGCGTCGGTGGAACATTCGAGAAAAACCTGACGATTCGTACGGCAGAGCTGCTGCGGGACAAACTTCAGGCGGCAGGAGCTAAAGTGATCCTGACCAGAAGCGGAAATACCTATGTTCCACTCCCTTCCCGGGTCAGCACTTCTCATATACATAACGCGGATGCTTTCATCAGCCTCCATTATGATAGCACCAAGGACCAGATCACCAGCGGGATAACCACATACTACTATCATGACTACCAGCGTGCATTGGCGGCTACACTGGCCAATTCACTCGGTACAACCATGCAGGTGCCCAATCGTGGATCACGTTACGGGAATTTTCATGTTACCCGCGAAAATAAACGGGTAGCTACACTTATTGAACTAGGTTATTTAAGCAATCCCGTGGAAGAATTGACGTTAACATCGAATGAGTATCAAGAAAAAATCACATCTGCCATCTATAATGGATTGGCGCGGTATTTTAAATAAGAATTAGAAAAAAGCCAGCTTCGCATCGAAGCTGGCTTTTCTACAAAAAAAACCTGCCGCAGCAGGTTATTTTTTGCTTTCAAGTATTAGTGTAACGGGACCGTCATTAGTAAGCTGAACATCCATCATGGCACCAAATTGACCGGTTTCCGTATGGACGCCTTTCTTGCGGAGTTCCTCGTTAAATGCCTCATATATTTCATTCGCCTCTTCAGGACGGGCGGCGTCCATGAAGTTCGGTCGACGGCCTTTGCGGCTATCGCCGTATAAGGTGAATTGTGAAACTGATAAAATCGAACCTCCCACATCCAAGAGTGAATGGTTCATCTTTTCATTTTCATCTTCAAATATTCTGAGATTTACAATCTTATCTGCCAAATAGGCGGCGTCATCGATGGTATCCCCATGGGTGACACCAACCAACAGGACGAGCCCGCTGTCGATTTGCCCGATTATTTGGTCTGCGACAACGACTTTTGCCGCTTTGGAACGTTGTAAAACAACACGCATGGCAATAAAAACTCCTTAGTTCATGATCCTTCTAACGGAATAAACATCTGAAATTTGTTTGATACGGTCGACGACCTTTTGTAAATGGGCAATGTTATGGATATAGATCGACATGTGAATGGTCGCCACCTTATTCCTGTCGGATTTACCCGAGACCGCCGAAATGTTGGTCTTGGTTTCATTGACGGCTTGCAGCACTTCGTTTAATAAGCCGCGACGGTCATAGCCGCTGATTTCAATTTCAACGATGTATTCCTTGCGTTCATTAATCGTACTTTCCCATTCAACCGGCACAAGGCGATGGTCGGCATCCCCGCTATCCAGATTTGGGCAGTCCTGTCTGTGAACTGAAACTCCACGGCCTTTGGTTATATAACCAACGATTTCGTCCCCTGGCACTGGGTTGCAACAGCGTGATAAACGGATAAGCAGGTTATCAATACCCGGTACCTGTACACCTGAGTCACGTTTTTTAGCTGTATTGGAGAAGGTTTTCAGATCGGCTACCGCTTCAGAAATATCCGCTTCTTGCTCGACCATTTTCTGCTTACGCCATTTTTCGGTAAGGCGGTTAGCTACCTGAAGGGCAGTGATTCCGTTATATCCGACTGCTGCATACATATCTTCTTCATTCAGGAAGTTGAATTTATCTGCAACACGCCTGATATTCTCGGCCGTCAGGATTTCCTTCAGGTCGAACTCCATATCCTTGATTTCCTTTTCAACAAGTTCTTTGCCTTTTTCGATATTTTCTTCCCGGCGCTGCTTCTTGAAAAATTGGCGGATCTTGTTTTTCGCCTGAGATGTTTGCGTTAGTTTAAGCCAATCCTGACTTGGACCATATGAATGCTTGGAAGTTAAGATTTCTATGATGTCGCCAGTTTTCAGTTTATAATCCAGCGGTACCATTTTCCCATTCACTTTGGCACCAATCGTTTTGTTTCCGATTTCCGAATGAATCCGGTATGCGAAATCTATCGGGTTGGATCCTGATGGCAGTTCGATGACATCGCCTTTTGGTGTGAAAATGAATACCATATCAGAAAAAAGATCTATTTTAAGGGATTCCATGAATTCCTCTGCATTAGTCGCATCATCCTGGAATTCAAGAATTTCCCGGAACCATGTCAATTTTTCTTCCAGTGAAGGCTGTTCACCGACATCTTTTCCTTCTTTATAAGCCCAGTGCGCGGCAACCCCGAACTCGGCAATGCGATGCATATCGGAAGTACGGATCTGCACTTCCAGCGGGTCGCCTTTCGGTCCGATCACCGTCGTATGGAGCGATTGATACATATTCGGCTTCGGCATCGCAATATAATCTTTGAATCGGCCAGGCATCGGCTTCCAGCATGTATGGATGATCCCTAAAACGGCATAGCAATCCTTTATGCTATTGACGACGATCCGAACTGCAAGCAAATCATAAATTTCGCTGAACTGCTTATTCTGCAAAGCCATTTTACGATAAATGCTGTATATATGTTTCGGTCTCCCGGAAAGGTCAGCCTTAATATTGACTTCCTCAACGTTTTTACGCACTTCATCAATGACTTCTTCCAGATACTTTTCACGTTCTGCACGCTTTTTCTTCATCAGGTTGACGATTCGGTAATACTGCTGAGGATTCAAATACCTTAGTGCAGTATCTTCAAGTTCCCATTTAATTGTACTGATACCAAGACGATGAGCAAGCGGTGCGAAAATTTCCAACGTCTCGTTCGATATCCTTCTCTGCTTTTCCTGGGGCAGATGCTTCAAAGTCCGCATATTATGAAGTCTGTCCGCAAGCTTGATCAAGATGACCCGTATATCCTGGGCCATAGCCACGAACATTTTCCGATGGTTTTCCGCCTGTTGCTCCTGCTGTGATTTATACTTGATTTTCCCTAACTTTGTCACGCCATCCACAAGCATGGCGACTTCAGGACTGAAATTTTCTTCAATATCCTTCAGAGTGATCTCCGTGTCTTCAACAACATCATGTAAAAAACCTGCCGCAATGGTTGCAGGGTCCATTTCAAGTTCAGCCAGAATGCCCGCCACTTGAATCGGATGAATAATATACGGCTCTCCCGATTTACGGAATTGTTCTCGGTGAGCATACTCTGCATACTTAAACGCTCTATGAATAAATTCAGCTTCTTCCGGCTGAAGATATAAGCTGGCCCGTTCTACAACCTGCTCGGCAGTCAATATTTGATCATTAGCCATTTAATCACCTTAACCCCACTTTAACTGCCACCGGATATGATCCGGATTGAGTATGATTGGTAGCACTTCCCTTTATTATTCTGCAAAACGTGACAATTTTTGCGAAAAAAAATAAATCCGCTTAAACGGATAAAAGTGCAAATAAACTTATTAGCAGAAAAACTCTTTATTATTACTATTATCGAAAAAAAAGGCAAGGATGTAAAGAGTTAAACGTGTATTTTATAAAGAATACTGCATTTTTTCACTGGAAATTCGACAAAATCCAGAAAAAACGGGTAAAAACAGAAAGAGCACCCTGGTCAGAGTGCTCTTCTTTATTAAAAGCTCATTAATGTCAAGACATCATAGCCGTCTAATTTATCTTTACCATCCAAGTCAGTCAATTCAATAAGGAATGCAATCCCGGCTACAATCCCGCCAAGCTGTTCAACCAATTTGATCGTCGCTTCGATTGTTCCCCCGGTAGCAAGTAAATCGTCCGTAATCAGTACACGCTGTCCCGGTTTAATGGCATCTTTATGGATTGTCAATACATCCTTGCCATATTCTAATCCATATTCGACTTTTATCGTTTCACGTGGAAGTTTTCCTTCTTTTCTCACTGGCGCAAAGCCCACTTCCAATGAGTATGCGACTGGACATCCGATAATGAATCCGCGCGCTTCCGGCCCGACCACCAAGTCGATATTCTTATCGCGAGCGTACTCGACGATCTGGTCTGTTGCGTATTTATAAGCTGCACCGTTATCCATTAATGTTGTAATATCTTTGAAGACAATACCCGGTTTTGGCCAGTCTTGCACAATTGTTACATATTGCTTTAAATCCATTGCTTTGTTTCCTCCTCAAGGTCTGTTGCCTCATGAACTAAATAATGATTGAACCAATCGAATAATTGCTGATAGGAAGAATAAACAAGCTCTTGTTCAAGCTCAAATTGCTCTTTCTTTCTTGTATACGATTCAGATTCACTGAGATCGCGTTTTTTCGCATTGGTTGTGAGCATAATTAACCCATTCTCTATTGTAACAAAATCAAGCTCAAAAAACACCTTAGAAATGAAATCCACCGTATCTCTTGACCAGCCGCGATATTTGGCTAGGTCATCACCATATCTTTTCACATCGAGCGGCCCCTTTTTGGCAAGGAAGGCATAAAACCATTTAAAATGATCTCTTGTTGGCATCGTACTTAGAAAATGGTCCTGTTCATGGGAAAAGTGAGCGTAGATACGCGAAGGGTGTTTATCGGCAATCACCCGTTTCAAATATTCCCTTGACTGCGGCATGTCCATGAATACCAAATGACCTTCGAAGCAATCGAGCTGCTCTGCATCCAGTTCATTCTTTATAATAACGAGATCCGGATGGTTTTGTAAAAATGGATATCTGCTATAAATATCTTCCGAGAAAATGACGATCTTCCGGTTTTGTGCAGGAATGTCGGCAAGCCACTTCTCTGCCTGTCCCTTGCCGCGGTAATCGAATAACTGCCAATGGTTTACCGAGACATCCTGGACAAAGATCTGGGGCTTTTTCATATTATTCCACTCATTGATGGAAAGCTCACCAATAACCGAGACCTCAGCATGCGGAGCTATTTCATCGACAAAATGACCAAGACCGAAGCCCACACCGTCAAGTTTGTGATTTTCACCATCTTCAAGCGAGACCTTCAAGTGATTTTGGTTGGCACCTATTTTGCGGACACTTGAAAGCTGTACGGAATCTATCAATATTTTCGGCTTGGGATTCGTTACCCCAAATGGCGCCAGCAAGCTCATTTCCTGAATCGTTTGAATGGAAACGTCAGCTAAAGTCGTAGCACCGTCCAAGTTTGTAATCGGTGTGAAGTCCTCTTCGTTCAGTTGTTCCTTCGCAATCAAGTTCATGCGGTCCCTGAGCTCCTGGACATCTTCAATTTTCAATGTCATTCCAGCAGCCATCGGATGCCCACCGAAATGAGGCAGCAGTTCACGGCATGCGGAAAGACTTTGAAAAAGATCAAAACCGGCGATGCTCCGAGCAGAACCTTTCGCGTATCCCTTTTCCCGGTCATAGCTCAATACAATCGTGGGCCGGTAAAAGCGTTCAACAAGTTTTGAGGCCACAATCCCCACGACTCCTGCGTTCCAGCCTTCCCTTCCGATGATGAGCACGCCATTGGACTCCGGCGGGAAGTTTTCCTCGACCTCAGCTATCGCTTCCGCCGCCATTGCTGCAACCATTTCCTGCCGCTCTTTATTGATATCATTGATTTCATTCGCAAGTTCCACCGCTTCTTCCAGGCTTGCGGACATCAATAAATCGACAGCGGGATCGGCATCTCCAAGGCGCCCGACAGCATTGATCCTCGGTGCCATCGCAAAGCCGATCGATTCTTCATTCAATGCTTCCTGCTGAACATTCGCCACTTTCATTAACGCAACAAGTCCCGGGCGGCGAGTCAAACGTAACTGCTCGATGCCTTTCGCAGCAATGAGGCGGTTTTCCCCTTGCAAAGGCACTAAATCCGCTATCGTGCCGATTGCCGCTATTTCAAGCAGATCCTCAGGCAATTCCCCAAGCAGGGCGTGTGCAAGCTTAAATGCGACCCCTACTCCGGCAAGGTCTTTAAATGGATAGGAACTGTCCTCAAGTTTAGGATGGATGATTGCCAATGCCTCAGGCAGTTCCGGCCCCGGTTCGTGGTGGTCAGTCAATATATAATCCATGCCAAGCTCGCCGGCAAGTTTCGCTTCATCGATTGCAGAAATTCCTGTATCGACGGTTATTAATACGTTCACCCCTTGCTCAGCTGCAAGGCGGAACGCCATCGGATTCGGACCATATCCCTCTGTAAAACGATTCGGGATATAAAAATCAACATTGGCCCCCAATTTCATCAATGCCGTCATCATCACTGTGGTCGATGTCACGCCATCCGCATCATAATCACCGAATATACGTATTTTTTCTCCATTTTGAATGGCTTCTCTTATTCTATATACCGCTTTATCCATATCCTTCAATAAAAATGGATCATGAAAAGTTTGATTTTTTACAAATAAAAATGATCGGGCACTTTCAATCGTATCCAGGCCTCGATTCACAAGCAGGGCTGCAACCAAAGGTGTGATATGAAGCTCTTCAGCTAGTACAGCAACTTTGTTTTCATCGGCAGTACGCAAGTTCCACCGGGTTTTTGGCTTTAACATTTATTCACCCCTCAACTTACTCATTATACAAAACGAATATACCAGTTTCAATTTTATTTTAAACTCATAAATGGCTGTAATTCCCTATCCTATAAACTTAGTTTAACAAAAAGAAGGCTGGCATCATGCCAGCCCCCTCTCACTTATTAAACTTGTCCTTCAAGACTTTGTTTCTTTTCTTTTGCGGTATTCAGCGGACCTTTCTTCTTCAATTCCCTGATTTTCAAATCAAGCCAGAATTGGGAAGCGATCAATAGCGATGAATACACGCCGCATATTAAACCGATAAACAGCGCAATGGAGAAGTTACGGATAGCTTCACTACCGAAGATCATCAACCCGATAACTGTAATTAGAACGGTCAGAACCGTGTTAATGGATCTCGTCAAAGTTTGCCTGATACTGATGTTCACAATGTTCTCAAGCTCTTCGGCGGTTTTGATTTTACGGCTGAAGCGCAGGTTTTCACGAATACGGTCAAAGGTTACAATCGTATCATTGATCGAATAACCAACAATCGTCAGAACCGCAGCAATGAAGGTGATATCCACTTCGAGCCGGAGTAAGCTAAAAATCGTGATGATGAAGAATGCATCATGTATAAGCGCAACCACAGCAGGTACGGCCATTCGCCATTCAAATCGTATCGATACATACAAAATGATACCGATTGATGCAATCGCTAACGATTTCATGGCATTTTTCGCAAGCTCTTTCCCTACAGTCGGTGATACGGTGCTGACATTCGGTTCTGCTCCGTAATCCTTTTTGAAATGGTCCTTCAATTCAGCAATCTCTTGTTTATCGAGGACACCGACTGTCCGAACGACAGCATTTTTATTGTCTTGTCCAGCGAGCCTGACATCCTTGATATCCTTCTCGTCAATACCAACCTTTTCCATTTCGGTTACGACTTGCTGCTTCGTTAAAACATCGTTGGACGCAATCTCGATGCGGGTACCGCTCGTGAAATCAATCCCAAGATTCAATCTGAAGACGAGCAGGAAGATGATCCCGATAATGGTGACACCGATTGAAATGCCATAAAAAACTTTCCGATGTTTGACGAAATCGATTTTATCAAAGCGTGTTGGCAATGACATTAAATCCATTTTCTCGGATAAATCGTGAATGTGCTTCTTCTTCACGCCAAACCATGTAGTACGTTTGTCGAGGAACCCGCTATTCACCCACAGGCTCATGAAGAGGCGTGTACCATAAACGGCTGTAATGAAACTCATTAAGATCGAAATGATCAAAGTGGTGGCAAACCCTTTAACCGAGCTTGTTCCATAATAGAACAGTACGGCCGCAGCCAACAAGGTCGTTAAGTTGGCATCCGTGATTGTAGCAAGTGAATTCTTGGTACCTTCTTTATAAGCTGCCTTAACGGATCTGCCAAGTTTCAATTCATCCCTGATTCGCTCATAGGTTATGATATTGGCGTCGACAGCCATCCCGACACCGAGAACCAATGCCGCAATACCAGGCAGAGTGAGCACCGCATTCATCCAATCAAACACTAATAGCGTCAAGAAAAGGTATATGCTTAAAGTGACGACTGCAATGAATCCCGGGAAGCGGTAATACACAAGCATGAAGATAAAAACAAGTGCAATTCCGATGATTCCTGCAAAAATAGTATCATTCAGGGCACCTGCACCGAATTGGGCACCTACTGAAGTGGAGTACTTTTCTTTCAAATCAACAGGCAGGGCACCTGCATCCAGAAGGGCTGCAAGCTCTTTCGCTTCTTCCACCGTGAATTGACCGGTAATATACACCTTCTTCGTATTAAAAACTTCACTGACAGCTGGAGCTGAAATCATATTGTCCTGTGAAGAGGTATCTTTGATGGAATCTTTTCCTTCCTCAAAATCCAGCCAGATTGCAAGTACATTAGTAGGACTTTCCATCGTGGATATTTTTTGAGTGATATCCTTAAATTTATCCACATCTTTCAATGTGACTTCAACAACCGGTTGATTATCTTGGAACGTTTGTTTCGCGCCGCCTTCTTTCAGATCGGCACCGGTCATCATTTCCTTATCGTTGTAGTCACGGAAGGATAATTTAGCTTGTGTCGAGAGGATTTCCCGAGCGTTGTTTTGGTCTTTGACCCCAGCCAATTGAACGCGAATCCGGTCTTTCCCTTCGATTTGAATGTTAGGCTCGCTAACACCCAAAACATTGACACGCCGCTCAAGTGAGCTTACTGTAGCCCGTAAAACATCGGGGGTGATCTTTTCCCCATTCAGCGGTTTTACTTCATATAACACTTCAAAACCGCCTTGAAGATCAAGACCCAGCTTGATATCCTTTAGGATTCCTTTTGAAGTCGTCCCCATCGCTGCGAAAATCAAAAGTGCGATTAGAAAAAACGCAACGATCCTGCTTCTTTTTACCATTATGTAGTAGGCCCCTTTCTATAATACGCCTGTTCCTGAAGTTAAAAAAACTGTCATTTTTTGTTTAAATGATAACTGCATTCCCTTTGCTGTTTAAGAAAAAAGACACAGCTTTCCATGCTTTTCCAAAAAAAGCATAACCATATCTATTATGAGTCAAATACAAACAGCTGTCAATTTAAGTATATCTTTGCGTCATTCTTTCAAAAGTTCCTTCAGTTCCTCTTCAGAAAGCGGCTCAAATAGGTTTGGTGATTTATAAGCTTCGACCATTTGGAAAGTCATGAACTGGTTGCTCGAAAATGTCACGATATCTGCGACAAGTTCATGTATGTGAATGTTTTCCTGCGGACGCTTCCATTTATTTTTGGTTAAGGTTCCCCATATGTCTTCCTCCGTTACGGCATTCAATCCGACCATTTGGAATTCCTCACGCTTGCTCTTCAAGAATGGACGCACCTTTAGATAATACCTTTGATAGGGATGATTCTTTTTTGCCATCACTTTGCCTCCAGTAAAAATGATTCTCAAATGAATGCGCATTTTCTTAGAAGGGTTTCTAATCATTTGTTAGAACGCAAACAAACACTTTTGTCATGCTTTGTCCAAGTACAAGCATATAGATAATTGTATAGCATAACCGCTTTTTTGAGAAGGCAGGGAGGGAGTTCAATGTCCAAATTTTTAAAAGGGACGCTGATATTATTAATCGCAAGCCTGATTACAAGGGTTCTTGGTTTCATTAACCGCATTGTCATCGCCCGCTTCATCGGCGAAGAAGGCGTTGGTTTATATATGATGGCTTTACCGACCCTCTTTCTCGTCGTGAACATAACCCAGTTAGGCCTGCCAATCGCCATTTCGAAATACGTGGCTGAGGCAAATGCCAGAGGTGATGAACGGAAAATCAAGAAAATCCTTGTCGTTTCTTTGGCCTGCACCTTTACTCTATCGATGATTTTCACTCCTGCGATGCTGCTTTTCGCGCCGGCTCTCTCAGAATACCTATTCACTGACAAACGGACGTTATGGCCGCTCATGGCGATTGCCCCTATCGTACCTATCATCGCCATATCTTCCGTACTGCGCGGTTATTTCCAAGGCAAGCAAAATATGAAGCCCTTCGCTTTCTCACAAGTTATCGAACAGGTGGCCCGAATCACTTTCATAGCCGTCCTGACGAAGGCCTTTTTGCCATATGGAATCGAATATGCTGCAGCCGGGGCGATGTTCGCATCGATTATCGGTGAGCTTGTATCTCTCATCTACTTATTGACCAGCTTTAAATTAAAGAAACATTTTAAGTTCAGAAAGGGTTTCTTCAAGAATGTCAAATCCGGAAAAGGAACATTCACCGAATTGATGGGGATTGCCCTTCCTTCCACCGGGAGCAGGATGATTGGATCGGTTTCGTGGTTTTTCGAACCGATAGTGGTCGCCCAGAGTTTGGCACTTGCCGGAGTCACCGCGGCCGCAGCGACCAGTCAATATGGGGAGCTTACAGGGTACGCCCTGCCTTTACTCATGCTTCCTTCCTTCGTTACGTCATCATTAGCGACGGCACTTGTCCCGGCAGTGAGTGAAGCCCGTACGACCGGAAACTTTTTACTCGTTGAACACAGGCTTCAGCAGGCACTGAAGATCACCTTTATCACAGGCTGTTTAGCTATCGTCATTTTATTCATCTTTGCCGAACCGATTTTACAAGTCATGTACGGCTCTTCGCATGCTGCCGTTTTCATTAAATTCCTGGCACCCTTTTTCATCCTATATTACTTTCAATATCCGCTGCAATCCATGCTGCAAGCACTGGATCTTGCAAAGGCCGCAATGTTCAACAGCCTGGCTGGTAACATCCTTAAAATCGGTGTGATCTGGCTGCTGGCGTCAAAGGAAAGTTTCGGAATCATGGGAGCCGCAATCGGGATAGCCGTCGGTACGATGCTCGTTACCTTCCTGCATTTTTCAACTGTGCTGAAGGTCGTCCCTTTCACGCTTCATTTCCGCAGCTATATGTCAGCTTTGGTCCTTGCTTTAATTTCCGGATGGGGCGGTTATTATCTTTATCAATTCCCGCTCTCCTCACAGCCACTTGGCATACGGCTTTTGCTTTCCGTGACGGTCGTTATCCTGCTGTTCACATTTTTCCTGTTCATGACCGGCAGCATAAAAAAGGCCGATCTGATCAGGATTCCCGTAGTGGGCGGCTTTTTATCAAAATTCGCTTGGAAATAAAATGAACCGAAGCATCCAAGGGCTTCGGTTCATTTCTTCGTTTCATTTTTATCGATGTAAAATTGGCCATCTATGTATCCGCAAATCGAAATCTCTTTAACCTTCGTTTCTCCATGTTTTTTTAACTGATTCAGAAGCCAAAAATGGTTTTTCCCAATTTTATCAAGATTTTCTTCCTGTATCTCTCCGTCAACAATTAGCGGGAATGGTACCTGACTTTCTGACCCTTCTTCGTCGCTTTTTTTAATCACCGAGAGCCTTCCTGAAGTTTCAAGGATGGCAAATTGAACTTCGTTTATATCAATAATTCCTTGTTCACGAAGTTGGGTCAATAAGTCATCAAAATTATATCTTTGTCTGCGCATCGCTTTTTCATCTATTTTCCCCTGATTAATGATGATCTGCGGCTTGCCGTCCATGAAATTGCGTAATTTGACACTTTTCAATGAGGCAAATGCCAATGTAATTTGGAGGATCGCGAGGACAAACATTGGGATAGTCTGTCGGATAAACGGTTTTTCCAAATCTTCAAAGGATAGCACAGCAATGTCCCCTATCATGATGGATACCACTAAATCGAGAACGCTCAGTTCCCCAACTTCCCGCTTCCCCATCATTCGAAAAAGGAACCAGATGACCAGATAGATTACCGCCGTTCGAAAAATGATCCCTAGATAGATATCCACTTTAACAACACTTCCTTCATCCATAGCATGGCTTGGGAATTGAAAAATTACTCCATAATATTTTCTAATTTTACGGGAAGCTTCTTAAACCTGGTCTAAAGGTTCGATATCGGGAATATGCTTGTACAAACACATAAACAGGCTATACGTATCAGCCTTTTAAAAAGGAGGAATACCCATCGAAACTAAAAAAATGAGTGTCGCCGTAATTTATGGCGTAGGCTCCATCTTTGCCATAGCGATGATTGCTAGTTTAATCGTTTCCATCCTTCTTCGTTTTACTTCACTGACGGAATCATCCCTGACATACGTGGTCATGATCGTGTCCTTTTTATCGCTGTTCATTGGTGGATTCATTTCAGGAGGCAAAGGGAAAAAGCAAGGACTATTCTTGGGCGGAAGCACTGGGCTGCTTTATCTGTTGGTCGTGTTCCTTTTTCAATATTTAGGTCACGATGCACTTTTCACCATCAAGCAATGGATATACTATGGCTGTTTTGTGATTACGGCCATGATGGGTGGCGTTCTTGGGGTCAACATGAGTTCAGACTCACGCTCCGATTAAAAAAAGACAGCAAAAAACCGGGCACATGGCCCGGTTTTCGTTTGTTTTATAGGGATGTTTCTTTATTCGGTGCGCTTTCCGTAATTTCACGGATTGCTGCACGGTCAAAAGTCAGTTTTGTACCGTCTGGTGATTTAATGACGATTTGCAGTTCATCGATTGCATCGATTGTTCCGTGCATGCCGCCGATAGTAGCAACCTTATCACCTTTTTTCAAACTGCTTTGCATGTTTTGCGTAGCCTTTTGGCGTTTTTGCTGCGGGCGGATCAATAAGAAATAGAACAATACGAACATTAAAATCAACGGAAGTATTTGTGCTAAAGAACCCATTTAAGTATATTCACTCCTTTCGTTCATTAAAATATTTATGGAATTAGAAGTTTCTCGCATTTGGTTCATTGAAACCATACTGCTCAAAAAACTCTTCCCTAAAGTCTCCAAGACGATCTTCTCGAATAGCTTGTCTGACCTGTTCCATCAAGTTTAACAGAAAATGAAGATTATGGTAAGTCGTAAGGCGAATACCAAAGGTTTCTTCACATTTAATCAAATGGCGGATATATGCCCGGCTATAATTCTTGCAAAC
Source organism: Peribacillus frigoritolerans (assembly GCF_040250305.1). Lineage (NCBI taxonomy): Bacteria > Bacillati > Bacillota > Bacilli > Caryophanales > Bacillaceae > Peribacillus > Peribacillus frigoritolerans. Next base: position 3,904,823 of record NZ_CP158190.1, read on the forward strand.
ATGGCAATCGCAATTTTCATCGATTGGACCGAAATCGCGTGCATACTTCGCATTTTTCACAACCAGCCGCCCATTGCTCGTCATGAGCGTGCCATTACGCGCGATTCGCGTCGGCAGTACACAGTCAAACATATCAACACCGCGGAGTGCACCATCGATCAATGAGTCCGGTGAACCGACCCCCATAAGGTAACGCGGTTTGTCAGATGGCAGCAGCGGAGTTGTAAACTCAAGGACGCGGTTCATGATATCCTTCGGTTCCCCTACGGATAACCCTCCAATAGCATAACCCGGGAAGTCAAGGGAGACAAGGTCTTTTGCACTTTGTTTGCGAAGATTTTCAAACTCCCCGCCTTGAACGATTCCGAACAGCCCTTGGTCATTTGGACGCTCATGTGCATTCAAACAGCGTTCAGCCCAGCGCGATGTCCGTTCAACCGACTTCTTCATATACTCTTCAGTCGCCGGAAATGGCGGACATTCATCAAATGCCATCATAATATCGGAGCCAAGCGCATTTTGTATTTCCATAGCTTTTTCCGGAGATAAAAATAATTTATCCCCATTCAGATGGTTCCTGAAATGCACACCCTCTTCTTCAATTTTGCGGAACTCGCTTAAACTGAAGACTTGAAAGCCGCCTGAGTCGGTCAAAATCGCCCGATCCCAGTTCATGAACTTATGCAATCCGCCAGCTTCCTTGATGATTTCATGCCCCGGACGCAGCCATAGGTGGTACGTATTGCTCAGGATGATGCCTGCCCCCATTTGTTTCAAATCTTCCGGGGACATCGTTTTGACAGTAGCCATCGTTCCAACCGGCATAAATGCCGGCGTTTCAAAAGAACCATGCGGTGTATGGACCCGGCCTAGCCGTGCCCCTGTCTGTTTACATGTTTTGATTAACTCATATCGTATTGCAGTCAACGCAATAACTCCCTTCAAGAGCTTCTCACTCTTATATTACTTAATTAACATTGCATCTCCAAAACTAAAGAACCTGTATTTTTCTTCCACAGCCGTTTCATAGGCATGAAGGACATGCTCCCTGCCTGCAAGTGCAGAAATAAGCATGATTAAAGTCGATTTGGGCAAATGGAAGTTCGTTATCATCGCATCGATCCCTTTGAACTCATATCCAGGATAAATGAAGATGCTCGTCCAGCCATTCTCTTCCTTGAAAACCCCATCATTGCGGGACGCAATCGTTTCCAATGTCCTTGTGGACGTAGTGCCGACCGTAATGATTTTCCCGCCTTTTTCTTTCACATCATTCAGTAATCTGGCAGTGCCTTCCGTCATTTGATAAAATTCCGAATGCATTTCGTGGCTATCTATATCGTCGACACTTACCGGACGGAATGTACCAAGCCCAACATGCAGCGTGATGAAGGCGATGTGGACACCCATCCCTTTAAGTTTCCCGAGCAAATCCTCCGTAAAATGCAGGCCAGCGGTAGGTGCGGCTGCAGATCCCCGTTCCCGCGCATAAACCGTTTGATAGCGGTCCTGGTCGTCGAGTTGTTCCTTGATGTATGGAGGTAACGGCATTTCGCCAAGCTTCTCCAGTATTTCATAAAATATGCCTTCATATTTAAATTCAAGGATTCGGCCGCCATGCTCAAGTACACCTGTACAAACGGCACTCAGCTTACCATCGCCGAAAACGATCGTCGAGCCTTCTTTAATCCGTTTGGCCGGCTTCACAAGCGTTTCCCATACATCATCATGCTCTTGCTTAAGCAGCAAGACTTCGATTTTTGCACCCGTTCCTTCTTTACTGCCGTATAGCCGGGCTGGAAGCACCTTCGTATCATTCAACACAAGGCAATCTCCCGGTTTGATATATTCCGTAATATGGCTGAATACATCATGCTCAAGCTTGCCGGTTTCTTTGTCTAGCACCATCAATCTACTTGCTTCTCTATCCTCCAAAGGAACTTGGGCAATCAGTTCCTCCGGTAAATGAAAATCAAACATATCCAATTTCATCTGTTCCACTTCCTTACGTGTCTATCAAGCTGTAATCATTATTTAAAACGGCCGATCAAATAAAAAATCGCGGACAATACAACACTGACGATGATTGATGTAACGATGGGAAAGTAAAACGTCGTATTCCCCTTTTTTAGAAAAATATCTCCCGGCAGCCTGCCGAGATGGATATATTTCATCGCAAAACCAATCACGAATATAATCACACCCAAAATCATGACCATCTTTGGTATATTCATCATTCAGGCATCTCCATTCCGAAATGCTCATAAACAAGCTGTGTTGCCATCCGGCCTCTTGGGGTACGCTGAAGAAAACCGACTTGTAACAGATATGGTTCATACACATCTTCGATCGTATGTGCCTCTTCGCCAATCGTTGCCGCAATCGTTTCCAGACCCACGGGCCCGCCACGGAATTTTTCAATGATCCCTTTAAGTAATTTATGGTCAATATGATCGAGTCCTAAACGGTCGACCTGCATTAATTCAAGCGCATAATCGGCAAGTTCGGCCGTTATCGTACCATCACCGCGTACCTGGGCGAAATCCCTGACCCTTCGTAAAAGCCGATTGGCAATCCTCGGTGTGCCCCTTGATCTTCTTGCAAGCTCTGCCGCTGCTTGATCATCCATTTCCGTATCAATGATTCTTGCCGTACGGATGATGATATCAGTCAAATGGTTTTCCGTATAATATTCAAGACGGCTCAAAACGCCAAAACGGTCCCTGAGCGGTGCAGACAGTGAGCCTGCACGTGTTGTGGCCCCTACGAGGGTAAACGGCGGCAAGTCGATCCTGATCGAACGGGCTTCCGGTCCCTTGCCGACTACAATATCCAGACAGAAGTCCTCCATAGCCGGGTATAGAACTTCTTCAACGACACGGGGAAGACGGTGAATCTCATCAATGAACAATACATCACCCGGTTCAAGTGCACTCAAAATGGCCGCCAGATCTCCCGGCCGCTCAATGGCGGGACCGGAAGTCGTGCGGATATTCACACCCATTTCATTGGCGATGATGACGGCAAGCGTCGTCTTTCCAAGGCCAGGCGGTCCATATAAAAGTACATGATCGAGCGTTTCTTCACGCATCCTTGCCGCTTCGATGTATACACCTAAATTCGCTTTCACTTTATCCTGTCCGATATATTGCTTTAAGTTTTGCGGCCGCAAGCTTTGTTCAAAGGACAGTTCGTTCAAATCGGCTTCCTGATTGAATATTCTCTCCTCCATTGCGCCACTCCTTATCTTAACATCATTTGCAATGCTTTCTTAATATATTGCTCGGTCGTCATATCTTCAGACTGCAATTTCTTGGCAACCTTTTGGACTTCCTTTTCAGAATAACCAAGAGCCTTCAATGCAAGAACGGCTTCATCCAACTCCTCTGTATAACCATTTGGACTGAGTGCAGCCGTGACGCCTTCGTTAAACAAGCTTGGAAACGCATCCGGAATAATATTTTCAAGTTTCCCTTTTAAATCGAGGATCATTTGCCGTGCCGTTTTCTTTCCGACTCCCGGGAATTTCACCAAAAACGATTCATCTTCATTTTCGATCGCCTGCACCACCTGATCAACCTGGCCAGATGCCAATATGGCTAGAGCACCCTTCGGCCCGATTCCGGTTACATTCAATAATTTTGTGAATAACGCCTTTTCTTGACGAGTCTGGAATCCGTATAATGCGGCCATATCCTCACGAACATAATGATACAAGAAAACTTGAATTTCTTTCTGGTATTGAGCGGAAAAAATAAAAGGATTCGGCGTCATCACTTGATATCCGATCCCCCCATTTTCCACAACTATGTATTCAGGTCCAATATAATCGACCTTGCCTTTTATATAATCATACAAATTAATTCTCTCCCTGATTTTGCTGTACCTCTCATTTTATCATAAAAAGGGGGTGTTGTTCATTAAAAGTTATTTCATAATCGGCAAAGTCTTTTCACAAGGATTTTCGGGTGTTACAACTATGCTTAAAACAAAGTTGATTGGAACGGGTGTGCGAGACTCCTGCGGGAAATACGCGTCCAAGGAGACCGCAAAGGCGCCGTGGGCGGACCGCCCGCGGAAAGCGAGTGCCTGCAGTGGAAGTCAACGGCCAATGTAAAATACTAAAAAAACTGTAGACAAACTCCATCCTATCGAGTTTGTCTACAGTCTGAAAGATGGGGTGTAATCCCACCCTAGTTTACCGAATATGGCTCATATTCTTTAATGAGCTGTTTATATTGGTCTTTATTCATGATCGGAATCCCTTTTTGCAGTTCCTCCTGCTTGTATGCTTCAAGTTTACCAACGTCTATTTGGTAGAAAGTATGAATGATCTTGGCGTGCTCAGGCCTTCCGATAAAAATGGATAACGTACCATCTTCCCTCATCCCAAGGTAACCATTCGCTTTTAAAAGCGGAGATATGTCATTTTCAATTTTCTTCATGACAATCTGCTCTTCATTTTGATCGACTACTTTCCATCCTTCATATTTTGACCAAAAGTCCTCCATCGACCAAATGGTTTCTGTCAATTTCTCTTCACTTAACTCGCCATCCAGATACATACGCTGAAGAATGACCTTCCTCTCAATTGGATCATTTTCCTTTTGAACGGTTTCTTCGGCAAAAACGGTTAAGCAAAATGGCAATATGATAAGCGTCATGAAAAATTGGATTCTGAGTTGATTAATCAATATACTCACCTCTTAAGGCGTTTACTTTTTATGTAGTTTGACCCAAATAAGGATTATTAACCAGAAAAAAATCAAAAAAGAGCTGACTCCATATCGGGTCAGCCCACTAATTATTTCAAGTGATTTTCGTGAATGTTAAGATTATCGAACATGTCATTGGCATCCAAAGTGATCATTTCCCTCGTGTCTCCATCCCGAAGATTGTTATCAAGTGTCATCGTTCTGAAATAGACACCTTCATCGGTGGTGACATATAGGGTACGGCCATTGGTAAGCGGTCCGATTTCCTTCTTGATTCTTTCTTTAACATCTTTTGCTTGGCTGTAGTCATCAAGCAGCAAGGCTACCAGCATTTCGTCTTTCATGATGATCGTCCTGGCATCGATGACCGGCTCCACTTTATTGGCGACACCATTGACTTTGTCGGCTAAAGCGCCTTCATAAGAATTATAATAAGATGATCGCGCCTTTAGCGGTTTACTCTCATGTCCATGGTAGTTACGGTCACTCTTACTGTATGCATCATCTTTATTGTATAAACCTTGCACCATATTCTCATAATTGATGTTGCGTACCAATGCATCTTTTTCATGGTATCCTGTATCATTCGTGATATTTTCATCTTCCGCAGTATCATTATTAGCACATCCAACCAAACTGACGGCGGCCAATACCGTACAAAGCGGCTGTGCCCATTTTATTTTCTGCACCAATAACCCTCCCATTGCAATTGAATGAGCTATATTCCGCTCATAATTAGCATGGGTGTCGAACGGGAAATGTACTCTGTAAGATACGGCCAAAAACCCGTTTTAATTCCTATTAAGGGAAGAAATCCTTTTTGCCAATTTTTCATTCATCGCCATCCGCTCCGAAAAACCTTCCACGGTCATTTTCCAGACCGAATGAAGCTGGGAAGAACTTTTATTAAGACGATTCCATTCTCGGAAAATATCGGTAGGATAAGTTAAAGCATATAAAAAGGCCAGGTCTGACTGATACCTTTGCAATTGCGGCACATCCCACAGCTCGGTGGCCGCATCTTCCAAATGATGCGATATTCGATTTGCATATTGTAAATAATCAATGCACCTCGGGGCATTTGCCATTAAGTCAAAATCGATTAAAGTCAAAGTGCCGTCCGCTCTGCGCAAGAAATTATGGTGGGCACAATCACCATGAATGATTACTTTCTTTTCCTTATTCCATAAAGACTGATTTTTATCAAACCCCTCTAGCGCCCACTCACCCCATCTAATCCATTCCTTGATAATATCTTCGGAAACATATTGGCGAACATAAGAAAAGTTCTTTTTAAAAAGTGATAAACGTTCTTTCCACTTTTTTGATTGATTGAACACAGGCGCGTTAATGGAGAGATGTTCCGACACATCATGGAAGCTTTCCAGTAACTTAATTCCCTCTAAACGGTCCTTATGATTGGAATATCTGAATTTTTTCTTACTCGGCGGAAAATAGTCCATACTCCCATACCATTTCCCTTTAAATTCAAAGGGCATTAAATTCTGATGAATATAATACGTTTGATGAAAACCCTTTTGTTTTAACAAAGAAGTCAATTCTCTTTGCCGATCCCACTTTTCAAAGCTGTCGAATCCTTTAAGGATCATTGAATGACCCTTTTCAAAAGTTATTAAATAGACACTGCTTTGAATATGGTGGACATTCCTTGGCTTACGATTTAAATAAGAGAGGAGACGAGTGTTAAATACACTGTCTCCTTGATAATTAGTAGTCATCGCTTTCATCTACATATGTCGGTATCCCAAATGTTTCAGGCGCACGAACGCCCCCGAATTGGCCTGGCTGGCCACCCATTTGTCCAGGTAACATAGCTTCAGGTTGCCCCCCTAGCTGACCGAGCATCATTTCCGGCTGACCACCAAATTGTCTAGGCATCATTCCCGGCTGGCCTCCATTTTGACGGCCCATCCACGGCAGACCTCCGTTTTGACCGCCCATCATACCTGGCTGGCCTCCATTTTGGCCGCCCATCATCATACCTGGTAGGCCTCCGTTTTGACCGCCCATCATCATACCTGGTAGGCCTCCGTTTTGACCGCCCATCATCATACCTGGTAGGCCTCCGTTTTGACCGCCCATCATCATGCCCGGCTGGCCTCCGTTTTGACCGCCCATCATCATGCCTGGCTGGCCTCCGTTTTGACCACCCATCATCATGCCTGGCTGGCCTCCGTTTTGACCGCCCATCATCATGCCTGGCTGACCTCCGTTTTGGCCGCCCATCATCCACGGCTGACCTCCGTTTTGACCGCCCATCATCCACGGCTGGCCTCCATTTTGGCCGCCCATCATCATGTCCGGCTGGCCTCCGTTTTGGCCGCCCATCATCATGTCCGGCTGGCCTCCGTTTTGACCGCCCATCATCATGTCTGGCTGGCCTCCGTTTTGGCCGCCCATCATCATGTCCGGCTGGCCTCCGTTTTGGCCGCCCATCATCATGTCTGGCTGGCCTCCGTTTTGACCGCCCATCATGTCTGGCTGGCCTCCGTTTTGACCGCCTATCATCATGTCTGGCTGGCCTCCGTTTTGACCGCCTATCATCATGTCTGGCTGGCCTCCGTTTTGACCGCCCATCATCATGTCTGGCTGGCCTCCGTTTTGACCGCCCATCATCATGTCTGGCTGGCCTCCGTTTTGACCGCCCATCATCATGCCCGGTTGGCCTCCGTTTTGACCGCCCATCGTCATGAATCCTTCATATTGGTGAGCCGATTCTACTGACTCTTCTTCATATTGTTGCATCTCTTTCTCCATTTGAGATGCATTAGGTGACATCCCTTGGTATGGGGCCTGATGCTGTTGCTGGTGCTGGTGCTGCTGTGACTGAACGGATTGATATTGGTGATAATCTGGATGGTGATGTGCATCGGCATCCATTTTTTGGTTTCCTTGATACTGCCCCTTCACTTCCGGCCCATAAGTTCCAAGTAACCCCTTATTACAGCCGCAATCTTCCTCTTCCTCACCGGCAGCCTGGTTATACTGCTGAGGAAAGTTATAGTTATTGTTGTTGTATGAAGATGGCGATTCGCCTGGTGACTCATAATCTTGCTGCATATATGAACCTGCTACTTGAGCTTGTTGATTCATCCCTCCATAGTAATGGTGCGGAACCGGTGCGGAGGCTTGATATGGATATTGTTGCTGGCTTGGTATATTCATGCTCGCCCCTTGGACGAATCCTTGATCCATCATGTACATGTCAGAAGATTCTCCCCAAACATCAGAGCTCTCTTCCATCATTTGATAACCATGTACTTCCGGAGCCGCCTGATATCCTGGAACTCCTTGATATGGGGCTTGCATATGCATCTGCGCCCACGGTGGCGGCTGAATGCAATAACCGCTTCCGGGCAAAATTGGTGTTACTGGAATACAATCATCCACCGGCTCACTGTATTCCTGAGCTGGCTGTACAGCTGGCTTTTTCTTCTTCTTTTTAGTGACTGCCGGCTCTTCTTTTTTCTTTGGTAAAGGTGGTGGTGCAGGAGGCTTTTGCACACTCATATTGGTCATGTTGACCATATAATAATTATTGATATCGATTTCCGGAATCACCGGCATTGGCACCGGAACTTCTTTTGGAACGATTTTTTGCTTTTCTTTAATGATCGGCTTTGGCTGAATGATCTGCTGCTCTTTCTTGACTGGTTGTTCCTTCACTGGTTGTTGAACGATTGGTTGCTCTTTTATCGGCTGTTGATATTTCGGCTGCTCTTTAACCGGCTGTTGAAACATCGGCTGCTCTTTTATCGGCTGCTGAAATTTCGGCTGTTCTTTTACCGGCTGCTGAAATTTCGGCTGTTCTTTTACCGGCTGTTGAAACATCGGCTGTTCTTTTACCGGCTGCTGAAATTTCGGCTGTTCTTTTACCGGCTGTTGAAACATCGGCTGTTCTTTTACCGGCTGCTGAAATTTCGGCTGTTCTTTTACCGGCTGTTGAAACATCGGCTGTTCTTTTACAGCCGGTTTTTGCATAATTTGCTGCTCTTTTATAGGCGCTGGCTGAGCCTGGTACGGTTGAATTTGGGATTCTTTAATTCCCGGTTGAATATTCACGTTTGATTTAGCCGTTTCTTTTATTACAGCTCCGGATGTCCCTGGTATTTTAATTTTCATTCCGGGCATCATCATGTCCGGGTTGCTCAATTGTGCGTTAACTTTTTTAAGTTCTTCAAAACTGACGCCGTATTTTTTGGCGAGTTTCCAAAGTGTATCGCCTTTTTGGACTATATGAATTTTCACGCTGTTAACCCCTCCTGTGCATATGTCCATATATTCTATGAAGCAGTGGGTGAATTGCTATTATTTTTATCATGAAAACTTATGCGTGAAAAATGACATTTATGATTGGATCAATGATTTAGGAAAATGGAAGGTACTTTTTTGGAGAGGAAATAAATGATATGACATCTTCTAAAAGGAATGCCATTCTTAAAAAGTATTTAATTGCGACCATTGCCTTCATTCTAAAAAAAGGAAGCAATGGTTTTTAAGTTTGAAGCTATCCTGTTATGAAACACTTCTTTCAAGCTTCTGTCTAAACTCAGGGAAATCCGGGTATAAGAAAGTAAATGACCTAAGGCTTTGTCTTCAGGTACTTATCTTACATCCCTGGGGGGAATAATAATGAAATGGAAAGGTAGACAGGGCAGCTCGAACGTCGAGGACAGAAGAGGCATGAGCGGAAAAGGCATGGCCGGAATCGGCGGAGGGGTCGGATTGGTAATTGTCTTGATCGTGACGCTCCTTGGCGGTAATCCTAGCGAATTGCTAGGCAGTTTGAATTCTACTGAATCGAACAATGGCAGCACTTATGTCGAGACTGATGAAGAGAAGGAACTTGCGCAGTTCGTATCTGTCGTCCTTGCAGAAACGGAGCAGGTCTGGACAGAAGAATTCCGAAAAAATGGACTGGAATATAAAGAACCAAACCTTGTCCTGTATTCAGGCAGTGTCGAATCGGCATGCGGAATGGCAGCTTCTTCGGTAGGGCCATTTTATTGTCCGGGTGACAAGAAACTATATATTGATCTCAGCTTTTATCAAGAGTTGAAGCAAGAGTTCCAGGCACCCGGTGATTTCGCCATGGCCTATGTTATTGCCCACGAAGTCGGACATCACGTTCAGACAATTTTAGGGATAACGGAAAAGGAAATGCCCGATCGTTCACAGGTCAGCGAGACCGAATATAATAGGTATTCTGTCCGTCTTGAACTTCAGGCCGATTATTTGGCTGGAGTTTGGGCACATCATGTCCAAGGAGAGAATTTACTTGAAAAAGGCGATCTTGAGGAGGCCTTGAATGCAGCAAGTGGTGTGGGGGATGACCGTATCCAAGAAAAGGCACAGGGTTACGTGGTTCCGGACAGCTTCACGCACGGTACATCCGAACAGAGAAAACGGTGGTTCAATAAAGGATTTAAATCCGGTGATATGAATGAAGGCAATACTTTTAAAGCGAGTAACCTTTAAAAGTTCTTACCTGTTTTGATTACAATAAGAGAAAAGGGGGTCTTATCCCCCTTCAGATTGTAGACCAATTCGAAGAAAAACGAGTTTGTCTACTAAAAATTGCAGTTGATTTCAGAAATCCGCTCCCTTTCCGCCGACTGTCTGCCAAGCCTCCTCGACGCAAGCCTCCTCGACGCAAGCGTCTGTGGGGTCTAGGCTAGCCAGCTATTCGGCAGGAGTGTCGCAAATTTCTTCAACCCTGTGAGTTTCAGCTAAAAACAGTAAAAATACATGAGGATAACTCGGTATTGTTTTAAAATCATGGCAATAATCCCTTGATAAAATCGTAATAGGGATTCGGGATAAGACCATTCCAATCCCCATTAGGTGGACAAACTCAAAGGGGTATTGCCCCTATTTCCTTATGATCCAAAGTCTTTTTAAAATGCACAACTCAAACGCGTTCCAGCATTCTGTTTAAAGCTAGGATGGCATTATCCGCAATGTTCTTCTCCACTTTGATCGGATTGATGATTATACCTTCTTCAATTGATTCAAGCGCCCACAGCAGGTGAGGCAGATCAATTCGATTCATCGTAAGACATGGACACATATTCGGATTTAACGAGATGATGTTCTTGTCAGGATTATTGGCGATAAGTCGCTTGACAAGGTTCATTTCCGTTCCGATTGCCCAGGAACTACCTGGTTCGGCTCTTTCGATCATATTGATGATGTACGATGTCGAACCCGCATAATCTGACAGTGCGACTACCTCACGGCGGCATTCGGGATGAACGATGATATTCATTTCAGGCTGCTCCGCTCTAAGCGTTTCAATATTCGCAATGGTGAAATTTTCATGGACTGAACAATGGCCTTTCCATAGAAGTACTTTCAGGTCTTCGAGTTCCCCTTCATAAATCAATTCATCCTTATGCGGATCCCAGACAGCCATTTCATTCAATGGGATTCCAAGGTCAAAGGCTGTATTCCTTCCAAGATGCTGATCGGGAAGAAAAAGGATCCTTTCTTTTTGCGAGAGGGCCCAGGAGACCATCCCCTGTGCATTGGAAGAAGTCACCGTCGCCCCGCCATTTTTCCCAACAAAAGCTTTGATGGCCGCGGTGGAATTAACATAAGTTAGCGGAAGGATCGTATCGCCAAATAAATCCTGAAGCTTTGTCCACGCCCGTTCCGTTTGTTCAATATCCGCCATATCCGCCATAGAACAGCCTGCACGCATGTCAGGAAGGATAACCGTCTGCCCTTCTTCCGTCAAAATATCGGCTGTTTCAGCCATGAAATGCACACCGCAAAACACGATATAATCCGCTTCGCGATTTTGCGCGGAAAGCTGAGCCAATTGAAGTGAATCCCCCGTTGAATCCGAAAATTGAATGACTTCCTCCCGTTGATAATGATGGCCTGGGATATATAGACGGTTCCCCAGTCGTTTCTTGATGTCATGGACCCGATTCTCCATCTCTTCCTTTGTCATCGTTTTATACTTTTCAGGCAATGTATTTCCTGCTGTTTTAGCCATCTCCAATATGTTCATTTCAATATCCCCTCACGTTCTTTGACCTTTGCGCTAATATCAAGTGACCTGACACTGTGCGTCAAGCTGCCCAACGAAATATAATCTACCCCAGTTTCCCGATATGAAGCTAGATTGTCTAAATGGATCCCTCCAGAGGCTTCAGTTATGATGTGGGCGGGAACCAATTTTATCAGTTGCTTGATTTCTTCGGGGCTCCGGTTATCGAACATGATGATATCTGCACCGGCTGCCACTGCCTCAAGCACCTGTTGTGGTGATTCCGTTTCCACTTCCACTTTAGTGGTATGTCCCAGTTTGGATTTTACCGTTTGAACCGCTTTCGTTATGGACCCAGCGAAAGAAATATGGTTGTCCTTTATCATGACTGCATCATACAGACCATTTCTGTGATTGTATGCCCCGCCGGAACGGACCGCATATTTTTCAAGCATCCGCAGGCCTGGTGTTGTTTTCCTCGTATCACAAGCTCTCGTCTTCGTCCCCGCTAAAATCATGGCAGCTTTATGAGCCTGTGTCGCAATGCCGGACATACGCTGCACTAAATTCAAAACGACCCGTTCCCCTTTTAAAAGAGAGGCCATATCGCCGGTCATTCTTGCAAGCTGCTGCCCTTCTTCAAAGACTTCGCCATCTTGAACAAAAACGAAAACCTCGATTTGCTCATCCAACAATGCAAATCCCGTCTTGATGACGTCCCCTCCACTAAAGACCCCGCCTTCTTTTGCGATGAATGTCAAAGTTCCTTGTTCACCTTGATCAAAAATCGTATCACTCGTTACATCGCATTCCCCTATATCTTCCATTAAAAATTGTTGCAGCATCTGCTTAAGCTTCAATATATTCATATAGTCGTCTCCCTTTCAATCGGTTTTTCACATCCGTGCAAGCAAGGATAACCGAATTTTCAAGCCATTGGGCGTCATCTTCGTTTGGATAGTCACTACGGAAATGACCGCCCCTGCTTTCCGTCCTGGTCAATGCGGATTCGGCAATCAGCCACGCCACTATCATGGCATTGGTTTTCGTTATTTCTTCTATCGATAATTCCGTTACTTCCAAATGCAGCAATTTTTCGATATTAAATGTCTCAAGATAATCCTTCAGTCGAGTTAATCCCGCTTCATTTCGAACGATTCCCGCTTCGTTCATTAATTTTTCCTGCAATGTCTTGAGATCAGGTAAAAAGGAAACTGGACTGGAACTCTTGGACTGCTCTTTTTCTTCCGGTATCGCCCTTGCCGGCACTTTAGCAAGGAAACGGCCAAGTGCATTTCCAAAAACCAGCCCTTCGAGAAGGGAGTTGCTTGCCAATCGGTTTGCACCATGTACACCCGTGCACGCTACTTCACCTACAGCAAACAAAGAAGGAACTGAGGTCTGCCCGAATTCATCCACTTCAATTCCCCCCATTAGAAAATGGTTTCCAGGTGCAACGGGGATTTTCCCTGATTGAAGGTCCAGCCCGCTTTTTTCACATAATGAGCTCACTGTCGGAAAACGATTCTTAAAATCCTTAATCATCGAAATATCCAAAAATACCTTTTCACCGCGCTGCAAATAAGAAAAAATCGTTTGTGCCACAATATGCCTTGGAGCTAGATCTTTCAAGCTATGGACATCCTCCATGATCGGCCTTCCCATTTCCGTCACTAATCTCGCACCATCGCCCCGGACCGCTTCTGAAACCAGCCCTTGCGCTTTGCCATTTACAAAAAGCAGGGTCGGATGGAACTGTATGAATTCCATGTCACGAACTTTTGCACCGGCCTTGAATGCAAGTGCGATTCCATCACCTGAAACCGTTTGTGAATTTGAAGTGAAATGGTATAGTGAACCACAGCCGCCTGTTGCCAAAACCGTCTGTTCAGCATGATAGGTAACAAGATCCCCTGCCTTATCAAGTGTTTTGACCCCTATGCAGGAATCATCTTTCCCGATGATCAACTCCACTGCTGCAACATTCTCCATTACAGTAATCGATGATTTTTTCAAGCACCCTATAAGATGTTCCATGATGTACTTTCCTGTAGCATCTCCGTGACTATGGAGGATTCTTCGTTCACTGTGGGCACCCTCCATGCCAAGCAATAGAGTTCCGTCATGATCATGGTCAAATCGCATACCCGATTCTATTAACTCAGCTATAACCGAAGGTGCCTCTGCGACGAGTTTTTCCACTGCCTTCACTTTGTTATATCTCTGACCAGCCGCCAGCGTATCTTTTTTATGTAAGGATACTCTGTCACGATCAGATATTGCAGCAGCAATCCCGCCCTGAGCTAAATATGAATTGCCATGACGGATATTTGATTTTGTGATGAGTATCACATGCTTATGTTCACTTGCTTCCAATGCCGTTTTCAAAGCAGCAATCCCGCTGCCTATCACGATGATTTCCGCTTTTACCATTATTTCATTCCTCCTGTTTATGACAGGTGTCTTGACAACTATATTTACATATTATTAAACTATTATCAAGAGTTTTTTAAGATTAAAGGATGGAAGTGATTTCTTGATTTATTTGGATTATGCCGCTACAACTCCGATTGATGAGGAGGCTCTCGACGTATTCAGCCAAGCATCCCGGAAGTTTTTCGGGAATGCGAGCAGTTTGCATGATATTGGCTCTGAGGCGGCACGTTTATTGGATATGTCACGACAGCAACTCGCAGAAATGCTGAACATAAAAAAGGAAGGAATCATCTTTACGAGCGGCGGATCAGAAAGCAACATGCTTGCCCTAGATACATTCATCGCTTCGAAACCATCCTGGCAGAACCACTTGATCGTAAGCCGAACTGAACATGCATCTCTTGCCAATTTCGTGGCAAAGCTTGAACAAGATGGCTTCGAGGTTACTTATTTACGGCATTTGGAAGATGGCCGTGTTGATATTGAACATCTCCAGGAATGTATGTCGGAGAAAACATGTTTGGTCATTGTTCAGCATGTGAATTCGGAAATCGGGGTCATTCAACCCATTGAGCAAATAAGTGAAATCGTTGGTAAACACCAGGCTTTTTTTCATGTGGATTGCGTCCAATCATTTGCCAAATTACCGCTTGGCAAGATAGCTGCCTCATGTGATGGACTATCCGTTTCCAGCCATAAAGTTTATGGTCCAAAAGGGACTGGGGCCGTCATTTTCCCGGCCATCCACCAGTTGAAGGCTTCGGTACCGAATATCACACATGAGTATGGTTTCCGACCAGGAACAGTGGACGTCCCCGGAATAGCCTCCTTCGTAACCGCTGCTAAGAAATTGGGGGATGTCATGGAAGATGAACGAAAACGGATTTCCACACTTAGGATGCAATTGATCCAACAGCTAACGGAAAGGAAAATCGATTTTGAAATCATCGAAGCAAAAAACGAGCAATTGCCTCACATCCTGGCGCTGACCTTCGCTGGATTGCAAGGACAGTACATCATGCTGGAATTAAACCAGAAAGGATTCGCCGTTTCGACGGGAAGCGCCTGTCAAATCGGTAAACAGGATCCTTCAAAAACGATGATGGCCATTGGGAAAAGCGAAGATGAAGCCCATCAATTCGTCCGCTTTTCCTTTGGCAAAAACACGTCGGCCGACGACATTCACAAGTTGGCGGACTGCATCGAAGGAATAGCTGCCATTCGATAAAACCCTACAATCTGTGTTAGAATGTTTGTAATTAAAGAGGTGAATGTTTATGGAAAGAAAGAAATTACTCGGGGAAGAAAGACGGACGAAACTCTTACATTTATTGCAAACAAGCGCGGGGCCTGTAACAGGCAGCGAGCTTTCGCAGATAACGAATGTAAGCCGGCAGGTTATCGTTGGTGACATAACCCTCCTGAAAGCGCGGAATGAGCCTATCATTGCGACGAGCCAAGGCTATCTGTACTTACAAACGGGGAGCACGCAAAAGCCTGAACGGATCATTGCTTGCCAACACGATCCTTCCCGGACCCAAGAAGAGCTATATTTACTCGTGGATATCGGCATCACGGTGAAAGATGTCAAAATCGAGCATCCCGTATACGGCGACCTAACAGCTTCCATCATGGTCAGCAGCCGAAAGGAAGTCCAGCAATTCCTTTCAAGGGTAACGGCAACGAATGCATCGTTTTTATCGGAACTAACGAGCGGCATCCATCTCCATACACTGAGCGCATCATCTGAAGAACTGCTCGACGAAGCGGAGTGTGCTTTGAGGGATGCCGGCATTTTAGTCGATTGAATGAACGAAAAAACCTCAAAAGCCATATCTTTTGAGGTTTTTTTTATTGGCCTTATGTTCACTCATCATTGGAATTGCTTTCATTTGAGCTGCCATCCCCGGAGTTTTCATCTTCGTTACTTCTCAACTGCCCGATAAGACTAATGACGGAACCGACCGCCTGTACCCACCCTCCCATCACTTGGATTGATTCAGCATCAGATGGCTTCTCTTCCAAATAAGGATATTGATATTTTTGCAGTTCCTGCTCCTTATCTTGTTCTTCTTGCTCTTGATCCTTATCTTGGTCTTTTTCTAGAATGCTATTTTTAAGTTCGGCAATTCCACCTATCGCTTGCATCGAATTGCCAATCGCCTGTAACAAATTCCCCGTTGCATTGAAGGCCTGCTCCGGTTCATCCGGATTTTCGTATGCCCCCGCCAAAGCGGTGCCTCCGCCCAACGCTTGAATCAGATTACCTTTGATGATTAATTCCTGTTTCGTTATTTCATCAAAATCAATGACTAGGCCTAAGATAACGGTCGAATTCCCGATCGCCTGTATTATATTACCGAATTTATCCAGAGACCAGGTTTCTTCTGCGTCCGCCAATAAGGCATTTCCTGTTGCTTGAAGTTCATTTCCAATCAAATCCAAGTTCTTACGAAATTCTTCGTCCAAGACATTGGATGGTGTACCAGCAACAGCGGAAATGACGGTTCCTATCGCTTGAGTCCAAGAACCGAAAGTTTCTTTGAATTGACTATCCATCTCTGCTGACCACCACCCTCTCTCTGCTTTTTTGATTAAAAAGGTGTATCCACTGAATTAGTCATCAACTTATGTATTACCGTTCCTATTTCCACATGTGCCATATCGAGATTTACCTATTGTATTTGCTTTCATCACAATCGGTGTTTGTTTTTCATCCAGAATCATTCTGCCTATTTCTATATATTTCATAAAATGACAGCCAACCATTTTAGGAACTTGTACGCAAAGGGAATACAAACCTTTACGACAGCCTTCACAAAAAAATGCCCCGGAAATACTCCCGGGGCACCCTTTTTATTCTTGTATATAACTCAACTGAGGCTGTACCATTTATCATTTCAGAAAAAAATTTCACAATAGAAAAATCAGCGCTGCGGTACACCTGTTTGGACTTTAAAGCATGAATAGCTTCCCATGATCGATACCGTACATCCTAAGGCCTCAAGCTCGGAAATCGCTCCTGGGATTAGGACATCGTCAAGGGGCATTTCGATGTCGATGATGAAAAAGTAATTGCCCAATCCTGTTTTCATGGGTCTTGATTCAATCTTGGAAAGGTTAAGCTTCCTCCAGGAAAAAGCGGAAAGGACTTGGTGCAGCTGCCCTGAGTGGTCGGCAGGCAGCTGAATCATCAAGGTCGTTTTCTTGTCCCCTTCAACGGTCAAATGCCCTTCAAAGTCGACTTCACTGTTGGATACGACGACAAACTTGGTGTGATTATGTTCGTAATCGTGAATATTTTGTTTTGCAATCGTCAAACCGTATTCCTCTGCTGCCATATCATTTGCAATTGCAGCAATATTGATATCGGGATTCTCCATCACCATCTTCGCAGCGGCTGCTGTGGATGTGACATACTCATACGGAATGCCCCTTAGCTCATTATGTAGAAATTTGCGGCATTGAGCGATGGCATGGGAATGCGAATATACCATGTCAGGTTTGAAACCAGGATATGCATGGTCCGGATGCACCATATAATGCTGTTGGATTGGAATCGTCACTTCGCCTTTCATCGGCAATGTGACTTCATGGACTAAGTAATCCATCGTTATATTTACCGAACCCTCCAAAGCATTCTCGATCGGTACGAGCGCGTGATTCACTTCCCCGTCCCGAA
Organism: Peribacillus frigoritolerans; assembly: GCF_040250305.1. Lineage (NCBI taxonomy): Bacteria > Bacillati > Bacillota > Bacilli > Caryophanales > Bacillaceae > Peribacillus > Peribacillus frigoritolerans. Next base: position 3,922,674 of record NZ_CP158190.1, read on the forward strand.
CAGCATCAAGGCAGTCCGGAATCGTGTTCATCGGTATTTTTATATCATTAGGAAATAGTCGCGATACAGCTAAATCCGTGAACGTTGCTTTTGGTCCAAGAAATGCAATTTTTGATGTCATATTATAAACTCCTTCTCACGGAAAATCTACTGTTTATGTTATGCCATTTTCTGATTTTTTACAATACTTAATCGTTAATTTCCTCTTACAAATGAAAACAGCCTGTAGACAAACCCGATAATAAATGAGTTTGTCTTCAGGCTGTTTTAGGTTTTTAAACTTTGACCGTTGATTTCCGCTCCAGGCACTCTTTCCGCGGGCGGTCCGGGAGCCTCCTCGGCGCATTTGCGCCTGCGGGGTCTCCCTTGGACTGCTTTTCCCGCAGGAGTCTCGTACCTTACGTTCCAATCAACTTTGTCTATTCAGCGAGATCAACTTGAAATGATTACTAGAGCCCGTTGGTCTTTAGGTTACGGTTTCCATGATAAATGCCTCACTTCTCTACGTTCGGCAAAAATTATGAGCACTCTTTTGCGGTGCTACTATCGTCCCCAACACAAATCCATTACAGTCTGCGCCGCAGGAAACGAATAGGCATACTGTTTTGTTTCTTCACCTTTCACATAGTAGCCACTCTCAGGATCAGTTGGAAAAGGTTTCAGAATCAGACCAATTCGAAACCTTTTGTCTACAAACTGACAGCCTGTACATGTGAAATGTACAGGCTGTTTTCATGCGCCGTTACCAATGATTTCGACTTTTTCGACGAACTCCATTTTACGCAGTTTAGTAAGCAGTTCATTAATATCCATCGTCATCCCACCCGTATTCAGGGATAGGGTGACATTTGCACGTCCCTGCAAAGGAATCGTTTGGTGGATGGTCATGATGTTGCAACCGGATGAGGCGACGAGCCGTAAAAGCTCCGATAGAGTACCAGAACGATCTTCAAGATAGAAGAACAGTGTAATCAGCTTTTCCTTAACAACTGTATGAAACGGAAAAACCGTGTCACGGTATTTGTAAAAAGCACTCCTGCTTAGGTCCACTCGCTGTACCGCTTCCCAAACTGATTCCGCTTTTCCCCGTTCAATCATTTCTTTTGCATCCAGCGTTTTTTTCATCGCTTCGGGAAGGACATCCTCTCGAACGAGGAAAAATTTCTGATCGGACTTATTCAAACTCCGCACGCCTCCTTTTGCCTGCCATCATGATCTCCAATCAATCAACAAATTCAAATTCATATTCAAGGATACGGACGATATCGCCATTTGTCGCACCTTTTTGGCGAAGGCCTTCGTCGACTCCGAATGAACGAAGCTGTCTGGCGAAACGACGTATGGACTCTTCACGGGTGAAGTCAGTCATTTTGAATAAACGCTCGATCTTGAATCCTGATACGGCAAAGCTGCCATCGGGTTCGCGTTCAATGTTAAATTCATCCGACTGTGATGTATGTTTATATAGAACCCGGTGGATTCCAGTATTCTCTTCTTCATGTTCAAGAGGGAACTCAGGTGTCTCTTCGATTTTATCAGCAATAGCATAAAGAAGCTCACGGATCCCTTCACGCGTCACGGCAGAAATCGGGAAGACAGGATAGTCTTCTTCCAGCTTTTCTTTGAAAGCCGCTAAGTTATCCTCTGAGTCCGGCATATCCATTTTACTTGCTACAATGATTTGCGGACGTTCAGTCAAGCGCAGGTTATACTCTTCCAACTCTTTATTGATTGTTTGGTAGTCTTCATATGGATCCCGGCCTTCAAGACCCGACATATCGATTACATGAACGATTACCCTCGTTCTTTCAATATGGCGCAGGAATTGATGTCCAAGGCCCACACCTTCTGAAGCGCCTTCGATCAGACCAGGTAAATCGGCCATGACGAAGCTGCGGTGATCTTCCGTTTCCACCATTCCGAGGTTCGGTACGATCGTCGTAAAATGGTATTCGGCAATTTTGGGCCTTGCTGCGGATACGACAGATAGCAAAGTGGATTTCCCTACACTTGGGAAACCAACCAAACCGACATCAGCCAACAGTTTCAATTCCATGACTATATCACGTTCTTGGCCCGGTTCGCCGTTCTCAGCGATTTCAGGTGCAGGGTTGGCTGGTGTGGCAAAACGGGAATTTCCCCGGCCTCCGCGGCCACCTTTGGCAATGACGGCGCGTTGTCCGTGCTCAACTAAATCAGCAATGACTTCCTTCGTTTTGTCATCAATGACAACGGTGCCAGGTGGAACCTTGATGACCATATCCTTTGCAGCCGCACCATGCATGTTTTTGGACATGCCATGTTCTCCGCGAGGTGCCTTAAAGTGACGTTGATAACGGAAATCCATTAATGTACGCAAGCCCTCTTCCACTTCAAAAACGACATTGGCTCCATTACCGCCATCTCCGCCGGCAGGTCCGCCTTTAGGTATGAATTTCTCACGACGATAAGCAACTATCCCGTTACCACCGTCTCCGCCTTTTACATAGACTTTCGTTTGATCGACAAACATGCTATCACTTCCTTGTTTTCTGCAAGTCATTTCTTGCTGTATACTTCTCTAAAAGTTAATATCCATCTTAAAAAATATTTCATCCTCATTACATTCAAGAATTTCAATTGCTTGCTCGGCCGTTAATGAACCTTCCAAAAACTCGATCACTGGGGATTGATCAATGAACCTGCCTTGCAAATGAAATGAACAGTGCATATCGCTCACTTCTTTTTTACACATGGAAACAGCCAGTATATTTTCAAAAAACGGATCGAGATTCTTATCGAGAATTTTAAAGAAATCGTTTGTCCAGCGATACATCAGACAGTCCATCTCAGTTGAACCTTCAAAAACATCAATGATTTCATATTCGCAATAAAATGATCCATTATTCCAATTCGACGTCAACAACATTTCGGTGAACTTAGGTAAATTCAAACTGGAGAGGCGTGCTTCATTCTGGGTTTCAACAATGATTTCATCAATGATGCCCTTGACACGATCAATTCTGTTCAACTCCAGATTCCCTTTGATGATTTGAATTTTATTCAGCCAGTCATGCCTGGTTTGACGCAGAGTTTCAATAGTCGTCCAATTTTTATCCATTATTAACACCTTCAATTATGATAAAGAAACTTTTTTTCAGCTCTATCATGTTGAATACTTCCATTTGTACAGTATATCAAAAAAATAACAAACAGGAAATGAAGCTCGATTCACATGCCTTCACATGAAAGCCCCCGTCCAAAAAATACAGCCGCACACCCTGAGTTCTTTGGACGATGGTAGAGCCATTTGAACTAAAAAAGAGAATGGGCCTTTTATGCACCAATTGGAGATATTATAGTTGAATTGGAGTGTCTATTTGGCTTAAACCAAATCGGATGGATGAGTAATCTTGGATTTCCCCTCTGAAAGTTTAAGAAAGCCCGCCGATTGGCGAGCCTTTTGTAAGTCAGAGGTTGTTTTCCTTATACTAATGACTAAAGTCTCCTGCAAAATGCTGGTTCATTTCCTATATAGTATAAATAAAGGGCCGGACCCCTTCATCACTATATAGCATACCATTATTAAAAATGACGCGGTATATAGTGTCTTGTAGAAGGAATCAGACCCTTTTGAGTCAGCCTCTGTTCAAAGATGCCAATTATGCTTCTTGTGCAACTGGATATACGCTTACTTTTTTACGGTCACGTCCGAAACGTTCGAATTTAACAACACCGTCTACTTTAGCGTATAGAGTATCGTCTCCACCACGGCCTACGTTCTCACCAGGATAGATTTTTGTTCCGCGTTGACGGTAAAGGATAGAACCACCAGATACGAATTGACCATCTGCACGTTTAGCGCCAAGACGCTTGGAGATTGAGTCACGTCCGTTCTTTGTAGAACCTACTCCTTTTTTCGAAGCGAAGAACTGAAGATTTAATCTTAACATTTGTTCCACCTCCTATTGGTTGAGGATAATTTTCATGTATTTACCATAATCACGTTCGATGGTTTGCAGCGATATGAGCATGCCGTTCAAAAGCAGCTGAACCTTCTCTTCCGATTCCGGCGAAAGATTCCCCGGAATGACGCAGCGAAGATAGCCGCCTTCTCTCCCTTGCTCAATCTCAGGCTCTACGTCCGTTAAGGACATGATTGCATTGACTGCCCCGAAGGAAACAGCCGATACACCTGCACAAACGATATCAGAACCTTTTTTAGCAAAATTAGCATGTCCGCTTAAGGTGAACGAAGCAATCCGTTCCTGCGGAGCATCAAATACAACTTTGATCATCTAGAATCAGCCCTCACGCGTTGATTGCTTCGATAACAACTTTAGTGTATGGTTGACGATGACCTTGTTTTTTACGATTGTTTTTCTTCGCTTTGTATTTGAAAACAGTGATTTTCTTTTGCTTACCTTGTTTTTCGACAGTACCTGTTACAGTAGCGCCTTCAACTAGTGGAGCACCGACTTTCACGTCTTCGCCACCTACGAATAAAACTTTGTCAAATGTAACAGTTTCGCCTGCTTCTGCGTTTAATTTTTCAATGTAAACCGCTTCGCCAGCTGCTACTTTAATTTGTTTACCGCCAGTTTCGATAATTGCGTACATACTTGCACCTCCTTAAATGTCTCAGACTCGCCAATCACAGGCGTTTTACCAGAAAGGCAAAAGCTTAAAACCTGATGTTGAGCGGTTGTAGCACGGGTGCTACAAACATAACATTAAAATCCTAACATGAAACAGGAAAGGCTGTCAATATATTTATAACAATTCCCGCCCTTCACTCGAAAGCCCGCCCGATTTCCTGAATGCTCCCGAAGCGCTTGATGGAGTAAGCATTCCTCGAACCTGGGATAAAAGACAGGAATATCTTTTTACCGATCAATTCCTCCAATGTCGGCCGATATGATTCCTTTTCACCAAGCAGCACGTCAGCCACCGCTTTACTGACCTCCACCCAGACCGCTTCATCATCCGTCTTCCTGTGTTCCAGCAGTTCACGCTCCAACCGGAAGGCCACCGTTTCAGGGCTCTCGATTTTACCGCTTCCACTGCAAACAGGGCAAGGCACCGTCGTCATTTCACTTAAAGACGGGGAGGTTCGCTTTCTCGTCATTTGTAAAATGCCCAGTTCCGTAAAACCGATGACCTGGATTCGCTTCTCATCCCTCACCGCTTCCTTTTTAACGATTTCGATGATTTCCTGTTCATGCCTGGACTGGTCCATATTGATGAAATCTATCAGGATGATTCCGCTGATATTCCTCAATCTCAGCTGACGGGCGACCTCTTTCGCCGCAGCCTGATTAACCGCAAACAATGTTGCTTCCTTCGCCACCTTGCCGGTGAACTTACCTGAATTGACATCGATTACGGTGAAAGCTTCCGTTTCTTCAAAAATTAAATATCCGCCATTCTCAAGCCAAACTATTTTCTTGGCCATTTTCTCAACTTGCGCTTCCACATTCCATTCGGAAAAAATGTTCTTTGTACCCGATGCATGGGATATTTCCCACTCCTTACGGTTTTCCTGTATCCACTTTTTCAACTCGCGATAGGCCTCGAAGTCATCGATGGCAAGTTCCCCGGTCGCCGTTCCCGACATTTCGGAAATGATCATATCAAGGTATTCGTCCCTCTTATAGAGAAGGGACGGGGCCTTGAGGGACGCAGCCTTAAGTTCAAGCCCTTTAAAGAGCTCCCGCAATCCATTTAACCTGTCAAGGAAGACCGATTCACTTTCGTTCTCCATCGAGGTGCGGACAATCAATCCCTCATCAGGATTTTTATGCTGCAAGGCAGTTTCGCGCCATTGCTTCTGAAGATCATTGTTTTTGAATTTCTTTGAAACACCAACATAATCTATTCCATGTATGTATACGAGGGAATCTGTCGAAAACTCGATCAGCCCAGTCAATTTAGCTCCTTTGGTGCCCGTTTCATCCCGCGTCACCTGAACTAGCAGCTTTTCTCCTTGACGGACAAATTGACCGATCGATGCTTTCCCATCACTTTTTTTTGTCAGCTGGAAAGAGGGAATCTCGTCACGGTGTAAAAAACCATTTTTCTCTGCACCATAATCAATGAAGACGGCATCCATGCCCGGTAACACCTTCGTCACCTTCCCAAGATAAATGTTACCGACCGTACTGCGCTTTTGAGGCGGCATGATTTCAAATTTACGTAAAACACCATTCTCAAGTACAGCCACTCTTTTTTCGCGTGAAGCTAGGTTCGCGATCATTTTTTTCATCAAAAAAAATCCTCTCCTCAATTTGAAGAAAGGATAACATATTTAATAAGAATATAATAGGTCGCCGATTTTCCCGTTTGTCATTTTCTCGGAAAAATAGGCATGAAGGATTTCCGTTTCATCCAACGAGCCGCTCTCTTTCCCGTTTTTCATGATGATCACGGGGTGTTTACAACCGCGTTGAAACATTTCCAGCACTTTATAAATCGGTTCTTGTGAATCCACCGAGATCGGCTTCAGTTTCGCCAAATCATTCGTATGCCCGTAATGGCGCTGCAAAAGAAAGCGGATGAACGCATAATACCTCTGCCGCCATTCCATGACGAGTGAGAGACTTATGAAAAAGATGATGAGCCAGATGTTCAAATTGAGCGGATCCAGAATGAGCCAGGTCAAAAAAGCAAGGAAAGCGAATACTGCAGAAAAGTGAAGTGTATGTTTCTGCGCTTCCAGAAAGGTGCAGTATAGGGAAACACCGATGAATAGCAGCCGTCCCCCGTCCAGGGGCCAAATTGGCAGCAGATTAAAAATCAGCAGCATAAGATTCATATACAAAAATGGCTGGTACAGCTCATATGGGATAATGGTAAAGAAATAGAGCAAAAAAGCTGCGCCAATGAGCCAAACATGTTGAAGCGGACCGGCAAGCACCACCGCCAAATCCTCCTTCAAACTCTTGTTTCCATATTCCTCAGTCTCGACAGCCCCGCCAAAAGGAAGCAGCTGGATTGACTTTATCCGCCATTTGAAGTGCTGGGCACAGACGGCATGCCCCATCTCATGTATGAAGACGATGAGCAACAGCATCATCACTTCAACGAAATGGGCTGTGAGGATGGCGATGCCAATGACAAACCACAATGTCGGATGCACCCTGATTTTAAACAGTAACTTCCCATATTCACTCAAAGGAAATCACCTTTTTAGGATCGACGAAAGCATCATTTTCTTTTATCGCTAAATAAAACCTGCCCATGGATCCATCTTCACTTAGTGTAACCTGTCCGACTTCATTGCCCTTTTTAACGAACTCATACAATTTCACATCAATTTCTTTCAGCTGCCCATACCAAGATTCACTTTTATTGGCATGCTGAATGACGACCGTCTTTCCGATCCCCTCCTTTTCACCGGCAAAAATGACTACCCCTTCATTAACGGCCTCGACCTTTGAGCCTTTGCTCGTTTCCAATATGATTCCCTCACCGTTCGTCTCGAAGTTTTGGGTAATCTTCGCAGAAGCTGGCATTGCATATTCTTCATTTGAATCAACAGTTTCCGTATTGGCTTCATTCGGTAAAAAAGCGATCGGTTTACCAAACGCACTTTCGTACCAATTGGAGATTGAAGCGAACTGAAATTCCTTGTTCATGTTCTCCGTGACAAAACTCCTGGCAGGGTCAAGCCGCACAGAAGGGTGTTTGAACATCACAGCGACAATCAGGAACAGGCATACACTGGCAAGGATTTTAAAGAAAAAATATTCTTTCTTGAAGAGCGGATGGTCTTTTTCGGAATACCCGTTATATGAATCAATCCCATATGGTTCCTCATTGTTGATCTCCGTCCAGCTACTGCTTCCTGCAGGTTTATCATTAAACTTGCGTCTCTTGGCGATACGATTGCGGATATCTTTCCTGCGATCATCCATTCCAGACTTCCCCCCCTGCTCATGTCAAAGCGCTATATTACAACGTATGAGCAACTTGTCCAGACTATTCTGCACTTCCCTGAAAATTTTTTTTCGATGAAAAATTCACCGAAACTTATGAATTCCCAAGGTGGTTCGGGCATCGATTCAGAAAATCGAATAATTGAGATTGATATTGTTCCCCGGAATTTGTTATAATAAAGTGGTTTTAACATTATTGAGGGGGAACATTTTTTTATGTCAATCGAAATAGGCAGCAAAGTACAAGGTAAAGTAACAGGTATCACTAATTTTGGAGCATTCGTAGAATTACCAGGAGGCTCAACAGGTCTTGTGCATATCAGTGAGGTAGCAGATAGCTATGTAAAAGACGTAAATGACCATCTTAAAGTAGGCGACCAAATTGAAGTAAAAGTGATTAGTGAGAAAGACGGAAAAACTGCCTTGTCCATCAAAAAGGCTATAGATAGACCCGAAGGGCAAACCTCTTCTTATACCAAACGCCCACCACGCCAAGGGGATAGCCGTTCTAAAGATTTTCGTTCAAAAGGTAATTTCCAACCAAAGGAAAATTTCGAAGATAAAATGGTGCGCTTTTTAAAGACTAGTGAAGAAAATTTATCGACTCTTAAACGCAGCACCGAATCAAAACGCGGCGGCAGAGGCGGAAGACGCGGATAACCCGCTGCATTTTTAGCATATAGATCAGGCAAGCCAGTATACGGCTTGCCTTTTTTATTTCACAAGAAGCATAAAAAAAGCGAGGGCATCAAATGCTCCCCGCTTCTTGACAAAAGAATATAGATTTACCGCACGCTGAAGAATTTTTTCAATTTGGACATGAAGCCCTTTGGTTCGCTGCCAATTGGAGTCAAGGGCACAGATTCACCAAGGATCCTTCTGGCGATGTTCCGATAGGCAAGTGAAACTCTATTGTCCGGATTATAGGCAATGGGTTCCTTTTTATTCGCTGCCACAATGACCTGGTCATCATCAGGAATGACGCCGATCAAATCAATCTTAAGAAAATCGGCAACTCCATCGATATCCATTTCTTCATCCTCATGAAGCAAATGGCCGCGGATCCGGTTGATGATCAATTGAGGCGGTTCAATATGCTCTTCTTTTTCAAGCAGGCCAATAATACGGTCAGCATCCCTGACAGCCGGTCTCTCTGCAGTCGTAACGATGATTGCCTTGTCTGCCCCAGCTATGGCATTCCTGAAGCCCTGTTCAATGCCTGCAGGGCAATCAATGATGACATAATCATAGTCAGGCTTCATATCGCTGATGAGTTTCCTCATCTGCTCTTCATTCACCACTGTTTTGTCACTATTTTGCGGAGCGGGAAGCAGATAAAGCAAATCCTCGAAATGTTTATCTTTTATAAGCGCCTGGTGTATCTTACAGCGCCCTTCGACCACATCGACCAAATCATAGATGATGCGATTCTCCAATCCCATGATCACATCCAAATTCCGAAGACCAATATCCGTATCAATCAAGCAAACCTTTTTGCCTAGAAGAGCTAAAGATGTTCCTAAATTGGCGGAGGTGGTCGTTTTCCCGACACCACCCTTACCGGATGTTATAACTATTGCCTCTCCCACGATTAGAGACCCCCTTCTAATCTATTTAAATTAGGTCTATATTTCTTTAAGACTTGCAATTTTTCTATTATGATATTTTGTTCTTCATCCATGAAGGCACATTCCAAGTCATGTCCCCATTTCGCATATTGGTCAGGAGATAAATTCACTTTTCCGGCAATGCGCAGCTGGGCAGGCTTCATGACAGAGGCAGCTATAATGGCCTCTTTATTCCCTTTATATCCGGCATGGGCTATTCCCTTTAGCTGTCCCATGATATATATGTTGCCACCCGCACGAACCGTTCCGTCGGGATTGACATCCCCTATCAGCAGTAAGTCCCCGGGAACTTCAAAAACCTGTCCCGACCTTATCACCTTGGTCACGGTCGTCACTTGGTTTTCATCTTTCCATCGTTTCGCTTCATCCTTCGTAAGGACATTCGAAATCATCTCATCTACGAAAAGCTTCTTCTTTTTATGGATGACCTCTTTAATCTTTTCTTCTTGTTGTTCATCAAGATAGCGGTTCCCTGTATGTACTTTTACGGAAATGGACGGGTCATTTTCTTGAAACTGATAGTTTGCCGAAAGCTTCACTTCTAACTCTTTCAATAATTCGGAAAATGAGCAAGAATCATCGAGATGAAGCATAAACCCGTCTTTTGTTCCCTTAATCATGACATTTTGCTGAATTCTTTTATTCATGACGTTTGTTTCACCTCAATGAAATATAATTCGACATAGGAAAACAAATTTCCTTTTTCTACGTACACGGAAAAGAGAAAATACATTTCCCACCTGCTTCTTAAGACACAGGAACGTTATTCCGTTTCTCCTTGCAAATCAAGTTTTTCAATCATTCTCTTTAAAGGGTAGCAGCTGATAATAATGAATGCGAGATTCAATAATAATGTCGGAATCAATCTCCGTTCCGCAAATTCACCAAATCCCATATCAGCAAAAGATAGTATGATATTCATTTGATAGATGACAACCTCTAAAACTGCCGTGAATAAAAGCGCAGTAAGACAGGCAATCAATATATTATTTTGCAGGATTTTCATGCATTTCGATATCAGATAGGCAAGAAAAGGCAGCAGGAACATGTAAGTCCCAAGGATTTCCGTATATACGACATCATAGGTCAACCCAAGAATCGCACCATAAAGCATACCCATTTTCCTTGAACCGAACATGGTCAGGAAAAAAACGAAAGCCATCATGAAATGGGGCACGAGGATTTTATCGGCCCCGAATGCATTTCCAGCGAACATCTGGGCGAAGATGCTTTCAAAAACAAAAAAAACCAAGGCTATAAAAGAAAGGATGAAATATCTCACTCAGCTTCATCCTCCCCTTCACTTTCTTTCGGTACACCGTCCACTTCGCGCTGAACGACCATGACATTATTAATATCATAAAAATCCGTGGAAGGTTCAATATATGCGGTCTGGTTCAATCCATATTGATCCACTTTGACATCGACAACTTTCCCGATCAGCAGACCTTTCGGAAAGATCCCTCCATAACCGGATGTGATGACCAATGAATTTTTCTTGATCTTTTTATCATATGGGATCCGTTTCATCAGCAAAAGGTTCTTCTTATCATCGAATCCTTCAATCAAGCCATATGCTTTATCATCACCTTGGACAATCGCTGAGACACGATTGGCTTTATCGATCGAGCTTAAAAGTTGAACCGAGGCCGTGAAATCCGTCGCTGATTTCACCTTACCGACTAACCCATTGGACGTGATGACAGCCATATTTTTTTCTACCCCATTACGCTTCCCTTTATTAATCGTCAGCATTTCATGCCAGCGGTCGGGATTACGTCCAATGACCGTCGCCTGAGTGGGCGAATACTTGCGCAGGTCATCTTCTTTTTTGAGGTTATCGCGAAGTTCTTCATTTTCTTCCTTTAAATCTTGGACTTGGGTTTTCAATAATACATATTCATCCAAGCGGGCTTTCAATTTTTTGTTTTCATCGTATGTATGTTGAAGGTCTTTTAAGCCCCCTACAAAACCTGTTATACCCGATACTGGCTTATTAAACACATTTCCGACCCAGCCTGTCGTATCTTTCAGGAATTGCTCCGGCCAAGTCAACTCTTCTCTCTCCCTTAATGAAAAACCGATCAATGCCACGAGAACGATAATACTAACGAGCAAGAGAAGGAGCTTTTTATTAAAAAACTGTGGCATGGTGATTACACCTCTATCTAAAATTTCTTAAAAATACACTATGGATTTAATTAAACAGCAAAACATAAGAAAAACCGGCTCAAAATTGCACCTTTTGTTGAGCCGGCCCTATTTGAGAAGTAATGCTTATCGCGAATCTCTTGATTTAGTCTTGAATAAATGAATGTGGTCCAGCGCTTTTCCCGTTCCGATTGCAACACAATCCAGCGGATTTTCAGCGATGATCACCGGCATTTGCGTTTCTTCACTGATGACTTTATCCAAATTGCGCAGCAAAGCGCCCCCGCCTGTCAGCACAATGCCTCTGTCCATGATGTCAGCCGCTAATTCAGGTGGTGTTTTCTCTAAAGTGTTTTTCACGGAATCCACAATTGCAGAAACTGTGTCGCTTAATGCTTTGGATATTTCCTCAGCTGTAATTTCGATCGTTTTCGGTAATCCAGTCAATAAGTCACGACCGCGAATTTCCATGTTTTCTACGCCTTCCGTATCCCCAGCAGAACCAATTTCCATTTTGATCGCTTCAGCAGTACGCTCACCGATCATCAAATTGTAGTTCTTACGGATGTAAACGATAATGGCATCATCCATTTCGTCACCGGCGATACGGATCGATTGGCTTGTAACGATTCCGCCAAGGGAAATGATTGCCACTTCCGTCGTTCCTCCGCCGATATCAACGACCATGCTCCCTGTAGGCTCCCAAACAGGAAGGTCCGCACCGATCGCTGCTGCAAACGGTTCTTCGATTGGATATGCGTCACGGGCTCCAGCTTGTCTAGCTGCATCGATGACTGCACGCTGCTCAACTGCCGTAATTCCAGAAGGCACACAAATCATGACATATGGCTTGTTGCCGAATACGCCCTTCTTTTGAGCTTCCTTCATATAGTACTTCATCATGGTAGCCGTCGTTTCATAATCGGCAATTACTCCATCCTTCATCGGGCGGAGGGCAACCACGTTACCAGGTGTACGGCCGATCATGTTTTTCGCATCGTTTCCGACTGCAACGATTTGCTTTGTATCTGTTTGCACAGCTACAACCGATGGTTCACGTACTGCGATACCTTTTCCTTTCACATAGACAAGCGTATTCGCCGTTCCTAAGTCAATCCCTATATCTCTAGCGCCAATTCCAAACATTATGGTATCTCCCTTTCGTAAACAAAAATGCCTTTTTATAAGTTCAATAAATAATTTGTCGTTTTTTGACAATAAGAGTTTTGAAAAAGTTTCCTCTTTTAAAAATCATAAACAATATTATATCGTATCGTCAAAAATTTTGATAGTGTCATAAATAACCTTTTTCCTTCAAACTAACATATTTATGTTCCCCGATGATGATATGGTCCAATACTTCAATCCCGATTATTTTACCACATTCGACTAACCTTTTCGTCACTTCAATATCTTCTCTGCTGGGAGAGGGGTCTCCGGAGGGGTGGTTATGAAGACAGATGATAGAGGCAGCGGACCTTTTGAAAGCCTCTTTGAAGACCTCGCGCGGATGCACGATCGAGGCATTGAGGCTGCCGATGAATACCGTAGTTTTTTGAAGCACTTGATTTTTCGTATTTAAATAGAGACAGACGAAATGTTCCTGTGATAAAAAGCGCATTTCTTCCATGCAATAATTGGCTCCATCTTCAGGAGATCTAATTACATAACGGTCTTGATCATTTAAATTGTTAATTCTCCTGCCAAGTTCGACAGAGGCCAGGATTTGAATCGCTTTTGCTTCACCAATCCCTTTAATCACGGTCAGTTCTTCCACTGAGGCTTCTTTTAGCAGGCGCAGGCCCTTGAAGGAATTGATGAGCCTGCCGGATAATTGCAGGACGGATTCTTCCCTTGATCCCGTCCTCAATAGCAGAGCGAGCAATTCCTGATTGGAGAGACTCTGCGGTCCGTCCTGCAGAAACCTTTCGCGCGGTCTCTCCTCTTTCGGGTAATCCCGTATTAACATTTTTTCGCTCAAAAGATCAACCCTTCCTTAGAAAAGGAAAGATGCCAGAGGAAATCGATCAGTCTAACTCTTCCTGCATCGCTTTAAGTTCCCGGGCCAGTCTCGAGACAGGAAGCCCGACAACTGAGAAATAGTCCCCTTTGATTCGTTCGACAAGAAGAGATCCGTATCCTTGAATCCCGTAGCCGCCAGCTTTGTCAAAAGGTTCCCCGCTATCCAGATAACGTTCGATTTCAGCCTCTGGCAGCTCCCAAAATGTAACTTCCGTTTTTTCTGCGAATACTCTGCGATGCTTGCCGAATAGAATGGCGACACCTGTGTATACTTCATGTGTCCGTCCCGATAACATTTCCAGCATTCTTTTTCCATCCGCACGGCTTGTCGGCTTACCCAATATCTCACCATCAAGGACAACAACGGTATCCGAGCCGATTACCCAGCTTTCCTGAAATTTTGCCGCGATGGCTTCCGCTTTACGGGAAGCCAGTTCTTTCACCGCTCCATCAGGACACATGTTTTCATCAATACTTTCATCGACATTGGAATTCATGCTTTCAAAGGGGATTTGAAGAAATTGTAGAAGTTCTTTACGACGTGGTGATGAAGAAGCTAAAATCAATGGCTGCATAATATAAAAGTCACCTTTCTTTACATAGGGAGATACATATCTATCCTATCAAATAATGGTGCAATCCACAATTATTGTTTACTAGGAATCGACAAATGCCTGTAAGTATTTCCCGGAAAATAAAAAAGGTGTCACAGATGGTTTCATATTGGGGAGCTTGTCCCATTAGGCAGCCCCCCTTTTTTCTTTACTTAACTCGATATGTTTTGGTAATTCAATAAAAAATTCAGAAGACTTTCTTGAGCCTGGAATAGCTTTTCTTCATTTTTGGAAGTCTCATATTCATCAATCGACTTTGCCGCAGCAGTCAGGTCATCGTTCATCTTTGAAAACGCTGGCGATAATTTCCCCGCCTTCAGTTCATCCATGTTTTTTTTCAGGGTTTCTTCGTTTACCGTCCCTGCCTTTCCACGAAGCTTTGTTGCGGATGTTTCTGCCAAAGAAGCATATACTGCCTTCATCTTGTCGAGAGTTTTCTCTTCTTCTTGGCTTGTCCCGGCCGCTTCAAAATTGATTTCCTTCCAATATACGTCCACATCATATGACTTTAAGTACAAGGCCAGCTCTTTACTTGCAGCTAGACTCTCTGCCGATCCCAAGAATAGATAATAGCTGTCTTCCAATTTGAAGATTTCAGCAGGAACCTGCTTTTCAATGATTTTCTTTTGTATTTGCCTTGCCGCATCCTCGCTGCTGAATACTCCACCCTGTACAAGGAATGTCTTCAGCTGGTTTCCTGGTTCAGTCACTGCCGCTTTTTTATCTTCAACAGTGGCTTCCGTTGGAACCGGGGGCTCGACCGAAGATACTTCGGCTTTTTCCTTTGTAATCGTTTTAACGGCGATCAAGCCAAGAATCGACCCAAAAAAAACAGCACAAATGACAGCGATCATGAATGTCTTGATCGGTCTTTTATCAGAACTTTTCAGCGAACTGGTACCAAAACCGATGAGCTTCGGCATTTTCTTCTTTGGCGGTGTGGGAACCAATACGATTTTGTTTTCATTTGAATCCTCAGGGAGTATCCATTCGAAACTCTCATCTGTGTGTTCCTGTTCCTGCTCCTTACTCGCCGCCTCTTGACTTTCAATCTTTTTATCGGCAAATACTTTTTCTTCCCCATTTATTTTAATCGTTACACCCTTGCTTTGTTCCGGCTTGCCCAATTTTTTTCCTCCCCTCCAGATCATTTTTTTCATCCTAACATAGAGGTAAAAAAAAATAACAAGACTTTTGTCGTCTTGTCATTAATAGGTTTCGTCAAATTTCCCTATTCATAAATGGGTAACGAAAATAGACTTACAGGTACTGGTACTTCTGGTTCATGAACCATTCAATATCACCTCTCACCAATTACATATATCACTCTTTCGTGTCAGCTTCACTTGCAGCCAATTGGGGATAGTTCCCTACTGAGCTATTGTTCAGGTGATTTTTGACAAATTCCTCTTGAATTAGGATGGTTCTATAAGCTCATCTTAAAAAAGTTACATACCAATGTAAAAGGGAATCGCCCCAAAAATAAGCAGTCAATGTCCCAAAAACGATATACGGTCCGAAAGGAATAAGTGTTTTCTTTTTAAGGATTCCGGTCAGCAATCCGATGATGCCAAGCAATGCCCCATAAAAGCACGCAAAAAGAAACGATAACAGCACCATCTTCATTCCCAGTACAAAGCCAATCACTGCAAACAGCTTGATATCACCGCCACCCATGCCACCCTGACTCACTACTGCGATTAATAACAGCAGGCTAAAGCCAACCACGGCCCCGACAATTGACCCCCACCAGGGCGACAGCGGAAATGAGACTCTTAAAACGATAAAAATCACCGTAAAGAAAAGCAGTATTTTATCGGGTATGAGCATATAGGCGACATCAGTCACGAAGATGATCATAAATAATGAAATCAATGTCAAGCCAACCAAGAGTTCGCTCGACCAGCCAAGGAATATCGGAGCAGAGGTAAACAAAACACCGGTCAGCATTTCCACGGCCGGATAAAGGGGGGAAATCCTTGCTTTACAGCCCCGGCATTTACCGACTTGCAACATATAAGAAATAACCGGTATCAACTCGAAGAATGTCAATGTACGCCCGCAAGAAGGGCAGGCGGAGCGACGATTCGCAAATGAATGACCTGCTGGAACACTTAAACCGACAACGTTAAAGAATGAGCCTAAAATTAAGCCCAATACGAAGAGATAGATATGGATAGCCATCATTTATACAAAGTGCATGAGGATTCGATTGCCTTTCTTTGAAACCCTGATATAAAAGTCCCTTCCGCTATGTAATCATCACTGGGGTTCTTCATGATTATTCATTCCTCCCGTCATTTCATTAAGTAGATCCTACTATTCATCAATCATGTAGAATCAATATATAAACATATTTTAACAAATATACTTGGTGATTTGTTATCAATCACTCTATTGGAGTTTTTTCTTTTCAAGAGGCTCTTTAACAAGAGAAAAGGACCTTCGAAAAGGTCCTTTCAGACTGTAGACAAACTCGATGAAAATCGATTTTGTCTACAGTTTTTTTTGGCTTGTACAAATTTGGACGTTGATTGGAACGTAGGGCACTCGCTTTCCGCGGGCGGTCCGGGAGCCTCCTCGGCGCACTTGCGCCTGTGGGGTCTCCCTTGGACTCGCTATTCCCGCAGGAGTCTCGCCCCTTCCGTTCCAATCAACTATGTTTAAAATTTTAGATGGAACTCCTTTTGCCTATAGACTTTTTTGTTTTAAAATAGAACTATTAAAACTTGAGGTGATGAGGATGCTTTCGAAACATAATTCTATTCAGCGAGACCAACTTGAAATGATTACTTTAGATCAACTGGTGCCCGCGAATCATTTGGTTCGTAAAATTGAGGCTGCCATTGACTTCACTTTCATTTATGATTTGGTGAAAGATATATATTCAGAGATAGGAAGCCCAAGTATTGATCCAGTTATATTGACCAAACTGACTTTCATTCAATTTACCCTCGGTATTCGTTCAATGCATAAAGCAATTGAAGAAGTTGAAACAAATATGGCTTACCGTTGGTTCTTAGGCTGTGGTTTCCATTATAAAGTGCCTCATTACGGTAATGCACATCACTTTAGGCATTTCCCCTGATTAGGAACTCCCTCACAAGTGAAAGGAAATGAAGCGACCCTGTGATGACAAGAATCTCTTTTTCCCCTGTTTTCCTTCTGCCTTCCGTTATCGCCGCCTGCCAATCCTTGTTTATACGTTTATTTGGATGACTGCATTTTTCATAAAGCGTTTTCGCATCCGCCGCCCGTTCATGGTCGAATTCGGTAATGATGATTTCCATCGCTTCCGTTTCCAGTCCATGAAGCATCTCGGAATAATTTTTATCTTTAAATGAACTGAATACGAATCGGTACTTATAGTCGGGGTAATGCACTTTTAGCGTTTTCTTCAGCACGTCGATGCCGGCAGGATTATGTGCACCATCGATGATCACCAACGGCTCATCCGATATTTTTTCAAAGCGGCCATCCCATTTCGCTTCGCCTATTCCTTTAAGGATGCTTTTTTCATCGATATTTTCCATTCCTAATGTGACAGCAGCAATGGCCAATGCCGCATTCTCCATTTGATGACGCCCTAACATCCGCATTTCCACATTATCGATGGACCTGTCGGCAAGCGAAAATGAGAAACTTTGCCCTCGTTCACTTTGCTTTATATTCCCTATATGAAAGTCTTTACCTAATTTGTAATAAGGTACGCCTAATGATGACGCTTTTTCTTCAATTACTTTTGCTGGCTCCCCAGCTATGACTCCGCTGATGATCGGCGCCCCGCTTTTAATGATGCCCGCCTTCTCAAAAGCAATTTCCCCAAGTGTGTTACCCAGGATGTTCGTATGTTCCAGAGAAATCGAGGTAATGATCGAAAGAAACGGCTGGATGACATTCGTTGTATCGAGCCTGCCTCCCAAACCGGTTTCCATCAAAACCAAATCCACTTCCTTTTTGCTAAAATAAGAAAATGCCACCGCAGTCAAAATTTCGAACTGAGTAGGACCGTCCCCTTTACTGTCCATCTCTTGGATAATCGGCCAAAGCTCCCGGAAGACAGCGATAAAATCCTTATCACTGATTTCATCTTCATTAATCTTGAGCTGTTCATTCATCCGTATTAAATAAGGTGATGTGAAGGAAGCGACCCGAATCCCTTGGGCAAGCAGGATTTCTTTAATATATTGCAGTGTTGATCCTTTCCCGTTAGATCCTGCAATGTGAATATACTTTAGCCCCTTGTGCGGGTCACCTAATTCAGTTAACAATGCTTCCATCCGTGATAGGCCAAAATTCATGCCCAATTGAACTTGGCGCCGTTCAAAAAAATGATTGATTTCTTTCATGGTTGTTACCATTATCGTTGTGCCTCCTCTTTCTTTATACCGCTCTAATGCGTTAAGATTATTTTATCAATATATGATCGATTAACCTAGATGAAAGGTAGTGTTTTACCATGAAACCTTCAGATTTCCACTGTTGGATTGTCGTTAACGGCTATTTACAGCATGATAAGTTTTCCAGTTTAGCTTTGTTCATTAAAGAGGCGGCTGAAAGGAAAGATATCACGGCAACCCTTATCCGTAATTCAGATCTCATTCCCATAATCGAAAAAGGAGTGCCACTGCTTAAAGGAGCTTTTGATAAGCTTCCTGATTTTGTTCTGTTCATGGATAAAGACATTCATTTGGCACGCCATTTGGAATTGCTCGGCATCCCCGTTTATAACAGTAGTAAAGCGATCGATATTTGCGACAGCAAAGCAAAAACACATCAAGCATTGACCGGGCATGGCATACCGATGCCGAAAACCTTATTTCCCCCTTTTACGTACGAAGGGATTGAAAGGGTCAATATGGATGCTTTTATACAAATCGGCAATGAACTTGGGTATCCACTTATCGTTAAGGAAGCATACGGTTCTTTTGGGGAACAAGTATATTTGATCCAAACAGAGGATGAGTTACTAAAGACAATCCGTAATCTTGGCCACAAACCATTTATACTCCAGGAATTCATCGAGCACAGTAAAGGTCGGGATATTCGTGTGAATGTCGTGGGCAATCAAATCATAGCAGCGATGCAACGCCATTCGGAGCAAGACTTCCGAGCTAATATGACTGCCGGAGGGCAGGCTGCTCCATATATACCCACCAGTGAAGAAGCACAACTTGCCATCCGATGTGCGCAAATTCTGGGTGCCGACTTCGCTGGCGTCGATTTGTTGTTCGGTGAAGAAGGTCCGCTTTTGTGCGAAGTGAATTCGAATTCGCATTTGCTGAATATTTATGAATGTACAGGCATCAACATCGCTGATAGCATGTTCGATTATATCTTGAAAGAATTAGGAAAAGGAAGTGCATCTGATGAAAAAACAAGCAGGCTGGTTGATTTATAACCGTGAGGATGCCTTAAAAAACAAAGGATACATAGATTGGATGCTTGACGAAGCCAGTAAGCTTGATCTTGATTTACACTTTCACTTTCGGGAAGACCTTAGGATCGGTCATCGTTTCAACGAGTTGTACGTGGAACATGAGACGCAGCCAATTTCATTGCCAGACTTCGCTATCGTCCGGACCATCGATCCTTTTTTTACAAAGCAACTTGAGCAACTGGGGATTGCTTGCTTTAACTCCTCCTTCGTATCGGAAATCGCGAATGACAAAGCAAAGACGCATCAATATTTGTCCTCGCTTGGGATTCCAATGGCCGATACCGTATATTGTAACGGAAGGCCGAGTGCCGATGACATGGAGTTCCCTTTCATTGCTAAAGAAACAAGTGGACGCGGCGGGAAACAAGTATATCTAATACAACATGCCGATGATCTTGCCGAACTGAATGATGGAAATTGGATAGTCCAAAAACCTGGCTTATTCGGTAAAGATATCCGAGTATTTGTAATTGGAAAAAAAGTGAAGGCTGCTGTACTTAGGGAATCCGCTTCAAGTTTCAAGGCAAATTATACGCTGGGCGGAACGGCTTCACTATATGAGCTATCTGCAGCTGAATTAGCCCTTGTTGAAAGAGTAATGAGGTCGTTTGATTTCGGCCTGGTCGGTATCGATTTCATATTTGCCGAAGATGGCAGCCTCATGCTTAACGAAATCGAGGATGTCGTCGGCAGCCGGACATTGAGTGCACTAAGTGATATGAATATCGTATCGGAGTACCTTACATTCATAAAAGAAAGAATATCCTCCTAACGAAATACAAAAAAGGATGAACCGGCATAAGCTGGTTCATCCTTTTGTTTTACAGTTGTTTCAGTTCGCTAATCCTGTGGATTACAGAGTCGCGTTTTTCGCTATAGTCTTTTTCCTTGGCACGTTCTTCTTCGATGACGCTTGCCGGCGCCTTTTTGACGAAGCCCTCGTTGCCTAATTTTTTCTGTACGCGCTCAACTTCTTTATTAAGTTTGTCGAGTTCTTTTTCAAGACGTTTCACTTCTTCGTCGATATTGATCAGTCCTGTAAGCGGAAGGATCAGTTCTACGCCAGTTACGACAGCTGTCATCGCTTGAGCAGGTTCCTCGACTTCGATTCCGATCGTCAATTGTTCAGGATTACAGAAACGCTCGATATAGCTGCTGTTTTTCTGTAACGTCTCTAAGATTGACTCATCTTTCGCTTTTAAAATCAAATTGATTTTTTTGCTTAGCGGTGTGTTCACCTCAGCACGGATATTACGGACGGAGCGGATGATTTCAACAAGCAGCTTCATTTCCTCGGCTGCAGCTGTATCTGTCAATCCTTCATTCACTTCCGGCCAAGCGGCAACAGTGATGGACTCACCTTGATGCGGAAGGTTCTGCCAGATTTCTTCGGTAATGAAAGGCATGAACGGGTGTAACAATCTCATCGTGTTATCCAGTACATAAGCCAAGATCGAGCGCGTCGTTTTCTTCGCTGCTTCGTCTTCGCCATATAACGGAAGCTTCGCCATTTCAATATACCAGTCACAGAAGTCATCCCAAATGAAGTTGTATAGTACACGGCCCACTTCACCAAACTCATAACGGTCCGCAAGTCTGGTTACGTTGGAAATCGTTTCATTCAAGCGCGTCAAGATCCATTTATCGGCTACAGACTTCTCACCGCTTAAATCGATTTCGTCATAAGCCATGCCATTCATGTTCATCAAAGCAAAACGGGATGCGTTCCAAATCTTATTGGAGAAGTTCCAGACCGCTTCCACTTTTTCCGTGCTGTAACGAAGATCCTGTCCTGGCGAGCTGCCAGTAGACAAGAAGTAACGCAGTGAATCGGCACCGTATTGATCGATTACATCCATCGGATCGACACCATTGCCAAGCGATTTACTCATCTTGCGCCCCTGTTCGTCACGAACGAGACCGTGGATCAGCACATCTTCAAATGGTCGTTCACCCGTGAACTCAAGAGCTTGGAAAATCATCCGCGATACCCAGAAGAAAATGATATCATAGCCTGTCACAAGTGCCCCTGTTGGATAGTAACGTTGGAAATCGACACTGTCCTTATCAGGCCAGCCCATAGTCGAGAACGGCCATAATGCCGAGCTGAACCATGTATCCAGAACATCCGTATCTTGTTCCCAGTTTTCAGCGTCCGCAGGCTCTTCGTGACCTACATACACTTCACCTGTTTCTTTATGGTACCAGGCTGGAATGCGGTGACCCCACCAAAGCTGACGGGAAATGCACCAGTCGCGGATATTTTCCATCCAATGCAGGTACGTTTTTTCGAAACGATCCGGTACGAAATGAACTTTTTCCTCATCGGATCCTTTTTGAAGCTCAACGGATGCATCAGCCAGCGGCTGCATTTTAACGAACCATTGCGTCGAAAGATATGGTTCAACAACAGCACCGCTTCTCTCTGAATGGCCGACTGAGTGAAGGTGATCTTCGATTTTGAAGAGTACTCCTTCTTCCTGAAGGTCTTTGACGATTTGTTTACGGCATTCAAACCGGTCCATGCCTTCATATTTACCAGCCTTTTCATTCATCGAGCCATCTTCATGCATGACAAGGATGCGCTCCAAATCGTGACGGTTCCCGATTTCGAAATCATTCGGGTCATGAGCCGGAGTAATTTTGACCGCGCCTGAACCGAATTCCATATCGACATAATCATCACCGACAATCGGGATTTCCCGGCCTGTAATTGGCAAGCGGACCATTTTGCCGATCAAGTGTTTATAACGGTCATCTTCAGGATGTACAGCAACAGCAGTATCACCAAGCATCGTTTCTGGACGGGTAGTGGCAATTTCAATTTCACCTGATCCGTCAACCAACGGATATTTCATATGGTAAAATGCGCCCTGCACATCTTTGTAAATAACCTCGATATCGGATAACGCCGTTTTCGTCGATGGATCCCAGTTGATGATGTATTCGCCGCGATAAATCAAGCCCTTGTTATAAAGCGAAACGAACACTTCGCGCACAGCTTTTGAAAGCCCCTCATCAAGAGTGAAGCGTTCACGTGTATAATCAAGTCCAAGACCCAGCTTTGACCATTGTTCACGGATATGGCTCGCATATTCCTCTTTCCATTTCCATGTCTCTTCTACGAATTTTTCACGTCCTAGGTCATAACGGCTCACGCCTTCCGCACGAAGTTTCTGTTCTACTTTCGCTTGAGTGGCGATACCGGCATGGTCCATGCCCGGCAACCATAAAACATCATAGCCCTGCATTCTTTTCATGCGTGTCAAAATATCTTGAAGTGTCGTATCCCAAGCGTGGCCAAGATGAAGCTTACCTGTCACGTTAGGCGGCGGGATGACAATCGTATATGGTTCTTTTTTATCATCACCCGTCGTTTCGAAAAACTTTCCATCAAGCCACCATTTGTAGCGGCCTTTCTCTATCGTCTGCGGATCATATTTAGTCGGCATAGAAATTTGATTTTCTTCCATATCATTTCCTCCTTTTTAGGCATAAAAAAAACTTCCATCATCATAAAAGGACGAAGGAAGTTGTTCGCGGTGCCACCTTTTTTCCGAAAAAGAAAAAACTTTTTCGGCTCTCAAATCGGATAACGGCTCTTCACCGGCATTCGCTACTAAGAGGTTCACGAAGACTGCTCACGGACGACTTCGGATGCTGCTGCCTGGAAACCTCGCACCAATTTGGTTTCCTCTCTGAAAAGTGCATATCATCTTACTATTTCCGGTCTTTGCATTGATTTATATTCATATGTAAATTCATTGAATGCATATAGTATATAGTACAAAAAATATGGGGCTCCAGTCAATCATCTTTTCGCTTACTTTCCCAGGAATCATCCCATTTGATACATTCAAGGTCGTTTTCTTTATTTTATCCTCCAGGAACAGTAAATGTGATGGTTTATCACCTTTTCCACTGCCCACCCATATTATATAAGAAGTCCTAAAAAGGAAGGTAATAATATGAAGCGAAGATATACTCCCTATACTTTACCGCCTTGGATGAAGAAATTCCGCGGTGTCTGCCAGCAGTTCATCGTCCCCTTTATCGTATTCCAAGGATTACGCACACTGATTTTTCCGACTTTCTTCGATATGCTCCTGCTAATCGCATTTATTTTCCTGGCCATGTCTTTATATTTCGAATGGATTTAATTATTCCCTTACAGCAAAAAAAATATACATGACTGGAGATGATCCAATCATGTATATTTAGCTTGGAGGTGATTGTTCTTCTTTGGCAGCCTCTGCAGCAGCTTTTTTCTGCTGTTCGATCTCTTCGATTTTCATCACCATATATTCAATATTTTTCAGAAGCCAAAATTGCCGCTGCAGTTGAGTAACATTATCAAGCTCTGAACGATGGACCCTGCCATCGGAATAACTCTTCACTAATTCCAAAGCTGATCCAGGGAATGCCAGATAACTTTGCATGAGCAGCAATTCTTCTTCCTTCAACGGAAAATAACGAAAATAGTTATATAGCCAGTCAACGCAGTCATCGCATTGGACAGGATAGGTCCTGGCCGATTTAACGAGAAATGGCAGTAAATCGAAATGCGGCGGAGCCGTATTCGAATTCTCAAAATTGATGAAGTAGCCATACCCTCGCTCATCATAAACGAAATGCTTCAAAGAAACCTTTCCGTGCGTGACCACGGTTCGAACCTTTTCACTTTCCTTCGTTTTTTCATACCAGGTTTCAAACTTCTTGATCGAATACTTCAGCGCCTGTGAAATATCAGTGTAGAAAGAACAAACCGTCATTTCGAATGGAGACATATACCACTTCTTTTCACAGCTGACAATATACTCATCCATAAAGTCCTTCTCGTTATTCCAGACATCAAGCGTCCGCTCATAATGGGCTTCCCTTTCCTCAATATCCACTTGTATTTCCTTAACGGAAAGTGTATGCATCCGAGCAAGCTCCCTGAACATTTGCTTATGTTTTTCATCGCGCTCCCCGTCCCCCTCATTATTGAGCCAGGGCATCAGGTAATACAAACGGCCATTATGCAGAACGGCGTAACGCTGATCCATCGTTTGATAAATCGGAACGATCCGATTATAGCCGCGATGGTATAGTTTTTGAACATTTTTGATAAAATCAATGCCGTTCTGGGGTAACATCGATTTCAAGGCAAATGTACCGCGATCACTGTATACTTTTTTCACACGCCCGAAGTCCTCGATATATTGTACATACATGGCATATTCCTTCAATACGGTTT
Source organism: Peribacillus frigoritolerans (assembly GCF_040250305.1). NCBI lineage: Bacteria > Bacillati > Bacillota > Bacilli > Caryophanales > Bacillaceae > Peribacillus > Peribacillus frigoritolerans. The sequence goes on from NZ_CP158190.1 coordinate 3,947,684, forward strand.
CCGTGTCCCGATTCCGATTGGCAGGCTGCTGATTCTCGTTTTCCCTCACGAGACTCACTCACTTTCTCTAAAAAACTAAAGATTCTCCAGCACCTAAAAAACAGGAGCAGACCATATGCTCTGCTCTCTGTCCCGATCAATTCTTATATGCAACCGCCTTCGGTATATAGATGACTTGCCCTTCATGAACGTTTTGATTCGACTCCAATTCATTGCTGAAAAGTATCGATTGAACCGTAACATCATATCGTTGAGCCAAATCATCAAGCGTTTCCCCTTGCTGAACAATGCAAACTTTCATCCTTACCAGTTCTTCTTCCTGTTTCCGTCCGAATAAATCCATGATGGAAGGCTGCTTCTCACCATGATCGGCCGTTTCTTTATCATCACGTTCCGCGGCTTGTTTCCTGCCTTTGAAATTCTTAACCTCCTTAGCCGGAGGCGCGGGTCTTTCCCTCTTTTTGAATAGATCGCTTAAGGACGAATTGGATTCCTCTTCCTGCTCCACCTTTACATGTTCATTTAGAATAGGACCCGCTGCAACGCCATCTTCCTCCTGCCGTATGACATCCTCGGTTTCTTTGGAAACAGGGCTATTTTGATGATTGGCTGCTTGACTTGGCTCTTCTACTACTTCTTCTACTTCTTCTTCTACTTCTTCTTTCAATGTCACTCTAGGAATCTCTATCTTCTCCACTGGATCCTGCCTGCTTGGTTCTTCCTCCAGTTTCCCCTCTTCCATGGAAGGTACCTTATCCGTTGGGTCAGACGGATCTCCAATAACTTCTTCCTCTACAGCTTCAGCTTCTTCCTGTCTATGCACTTCCGTTTCCCACTCCTCCTCTTCAGGATATGGTGAAACGGGAATTTCAAAAACTGGGGCACTATGCTGATCGCTTAAATAAATCGGTTCCTCTTCTTCTTCTTCATTTACTTCAGAAACTCGTTTTGACTCTGCAGAAAAGGGCGCGTATAACTCTTCTTCCTCCTCATCACGGAAAACAGGCTGAAAGTCCGGGATCGGCGGCACTGCTGCCGCATAAGGAATATACGACTCATTTTCCCCATCCGTTTCTTCTTGTTCCTCTGTTTCCCCAACTTCCTGCTCCGTATCGAACCGTTCTTCGACATATGAATCATTATAGATTCCGGTTATCAAAAGATCCGCCTGCAATTTCAAACAGTTATGCTCTGGCAGGGCATAATCAAAGCTTTGAATCGAGACATCGACCTCATCCAATGAGGCAATCCGATTATTCGGAATCGTTATGTCAACCGGAAAACGGTGTGTGAACTCATTTAGTCCATTGAGATGCCTCTCGACCTTTTGAACCGCTTTTGGCAAAAAGGTCTGCGAAAACTCCTCTTCTTCACCATTTTGCGAGTCTTTATATTCACCGCTTAAATCCAACGAGCCTCGTATAAAAACATATTGATCACTTTCTTGAATCGTCACATTTGGATCAAGCGAAATGGAATATAGCTCAGCCACTTCCTGTCCCTTCTGGAACCAAACGGATTCCTCTAAAGAAAATCGTAAATACGATTCATTTTCTTGCGACAAAAACAACTCCTCCTTTCAGCTTCAGGAAACGGTACCTATACCAATATCAATCTATGAAGGAAGGAAGATGATTATTCCTTAATTTCATATGCCACACTCGAGACCTTATATTTCCTGAACCTTTTAAAAAGAAGGGATTCAAATTTTTCAGGCTAAATTGTATCAATCGGCCTGAAACCATTTTATTTCGGCCTATCTCTATTTTAATTCGTCCTACCACTCAATAGTTTCAACCTATCTCCATATTAATTCGACCTTTCGCCATTTATTTCGACCTATCTCCATTTTAATTCGACCTTTCGCCATTTATTTCGACCTAGCACCATATTAATTCGACCTTCAACATTTAATTCGACCTTCCACGTACTGATTGAATTCAAAAAAACTGGCTGCCTTTCTCCAAAAGTTTTTGGAAAATGGTAGCCAGTTCAAATTTATCATTATTCAATATATCGGTAGTTCATGAAGCCTTGCATCATTTTTTTAATTTTGCAAAAGCCTGTTCTGCCGCTGTAATGGTCTTTTCGATATCTTCATCACTATGTGCAGTGGAAAGAAATAAACCTTCAAACTGTGACGGCGGCAAGTAGATGCCTTGATTCGCCATTTCCCTATAGTAAGAAGCAAAGAACTCTAAATCGGATGTTTTTGCTGTATCATAGTTTACGACTTCTTCATTCGTAAAGAAAAGTCCAATCATGGAACCGGCACGGTTGAATGTATGGGGAACTCCGTACTTTTCCGCTGCTTCCCCAATACCTTTTTCGAGCATGTCCCCTTTTCGGGTGAACTCATCATAAGATTCTGGAGTCAATTGGCTCAGCGTTTCAAGGCCGGCCGTCATGGCAAGAGGGTTACCCGACAATGTTCCCGCTTGATAGATTGTCCCACTCGGGGCAATTTGTTCCATGAATTCTCGCTTGCCTCCGAATGCTCCTACAGGCAAGCCGCCGCCAATAACTTTCCCAAGGCAAGTCAGGTCAGGTACGATGTCAAAATAGCCTTGTGCACAATTATAGCCGACACGGAACCCTGTCATAACTTCGTCAAAGATCAATAGAGCCCCGTATTGGGTCGTCACTTCACGTAAGCCTTCGAGGAAACCAGGTTGTGGCGGAACCACACCCATGTTCCCTGCAACAGGTTCTACGATGATACAGGCAATGTCTTCGCCAAATTGTTCAAATGCGTATTTGGTCGCAGCTAGATCATTATATGCTACGGTAATCGTATTTTTTGCGATGCCTTCCGGTACTCCCGGGCTATCCGGTAAACCTAATGTCGCAACGCCGGAACCCGCCTTGATCAGCAAGGAATCGCCATGGCCATGATAGGAGCCTTCGAATTTCAGGATTTTATCACGGCCTGTAATGCCTCGTGCCAGCCTTAGTGCACTCATCGTCGCTTCGGTACCTGAAGATACCATACGGATCATTTCAATCGAAGGCACTCGTTCAATAACCAACTTGGCCAGTTCATTCTCAATCAGCGTCGAGGCTCCAAAGCTTGTACCTGACTCCGCTACCTTTTTCAATGATTCCACGACACGGTCATTCGTGTGACCCAGGATAAGCGGTCCCCATGAAAGAACATAGTCGATATATTCATTTCCATCGATATCATACATTTTTGAGCCTTTTCCACGCTCCATGAATATGGGGTCCATGTCCACAGATTTGAAGGCGCGCACCGGGCTGTTCACGCCGCCTGGCATCAAATTTTTTGCTTCGGCAAACGCTTTTTTCGATTTTTCATATGACCGCATGATTCAATCCCCTTTTTCCATTACAGGTTATATTTTTTATATCATTGATTATCTTTGATTATCTTCGTTTATCCAGCGTGCTACCTCTTTTGAAAAATACGTAATGATCAAGTCGGAACCTGCGCGTTTCAAGCCTGTCAGCATTTCCATCACTATCGCTTTTTCATCAATCCAGCCATTTTGGGCAGCTGCCTTAACCATTGAATATTCACCGCTGACATTATAGGAAACAATAGGAAGATTAAAGTTATTCTTAACGTCCCTGATGATGTCCATGTAGGAAAGGGCCGGTTTCACAATTAGGAAGTCCGCACCTTCAACAACATCGGATTCAGCTTCACGGAATGCTTCAAGGCGATTGGCGGGATCCATTTGGTAAGTTTTCCTGTCGCCGAATTGTGGCGCACCATTTGCGGCATCACGGAATGGGCCGTAAAAAGCCGAAGCATATTTCACCGCATAGGACATGATCGGAATATCTTCATAACCCGCTTCATCCAGACCTGCACGGATGGCCGCAACGAAACCGTCCATCATGTTGGAAGGTGCAATGATATCGGCGCCGGCCTCTGCCTGGCTGATTGCCGTTTTGGCAAGAAGGTCAAGTGAAGCGTCATTGAGGATTTTTTCCCCTTCCACGACCCCGCAATGGCCATGGCTTGTATACTCACATAGGCAGGTATCCGCTATGACAATAACATCAGGATATTGTTTTTTAATAAAACGGGTTGCCTCTTGCACAAGTCCGTTATGGTGAAATGCCCCTGTGCCCTGTTCGTCTTTATCATGATCGAAAGGGACACCGAATAAAATGACTGATTTAATGCCCAGACTCACGACTTCATCCATTTCGGCCCCCAGATTATCCATGGATAGCTGATGGATACCTGGCATGGAGTTGATCTCATTTTTCACATTTTCTCCGTCGATGACGAAGATCGGATAGATCAAATCCTCTTTATGCAATTGTGTTTCACGGACTAAAGCCCTCATGCCAGCACTTGCACGCAAGCGACGGTGGCGATTGAATGGAATGTTTTTCATTTTAAAGTTCCTCCTTTTTACTTCTTTTCAAAATGAAGCGTATTAACTCCGCAACCATGGCATCCGTTGTATAAATATCTGGACAGACATTGACGGATAGCCCATGTTTTTCAGCCGTTTTAGCGGCAATCGGCCCGATGCAGGCGATGATGATCCGGTCTATGTATGTATCCAATTCATGGCGTTTCATGATCTGTAAAAAATGATTGACCGTCGATGAACTCGTAAAGGTTATGATGTCGATATCATCGTTCTTAATAAGCTGCACCAGTTTTTTTTCACTGCTTTGAGGAAGCACGGTATGATAAATAATCAATTCATCACAGGATGCACCAGCTTCATTGATTGCCTCCGCAATAACCGCCCTTGCGAGATTTCCTTTTGCCAGCAACACGCGGGACCCTTTATCAAGCAGAGCATTGAACTCCGCCACGAACCCTTCGGCAACAAACTGAGTTGGAACGAAATCCGCCTTATATCCATGACGTTTCAGTGCCGCTTCTGTTTTGGAGCCGATTACGGCTATTTTCGGAAGCTTTAAAGGCTGGTTACCAAGAAGCTTAAAGAAGAAATCCACCCCATTTTGACTTGTCAGAATGATCCAGTCATATGTAAGCAACTCATCTAACCGCTGTTGTACATCTTCCAAATGATCAGGAAGAGTGAACTCAAGCAATGGCACAAGAAGCGGCGTTCCGCCATTTTTTTCGATCGACTCTTTTAAACCATCTGCCTGTCCTTTCCCTCTGGTGATTAATACCTGATAATCCTTAAGAGGTTGAAAGGGATTCATTACTGATCAAGCTCTTCTTTTACTCGATCGATCAATTCTTTACCGCCCATTTCGCTAATCTGTTTGGCAGCAGCATGCCCAACCGCCTCGGGATCGGTTCCCTCAACCATTTCTTTATAAATAACCTTGCCATCCGGGGCAGCGACCAAAGCCGTCAAGGAAACGGATCCATTATCTTTTGCCACCGCAAATCCGGCAATCGGCACCTGGCATCCGCCTTCCATTTTATCCAAAAAGGCACGTTCCGCTTCAACCGTTCTTTTCGTTTTTTCACAGGTCAATTTCGCAAGTTCCGCCAGCAGCTCTTTGTCGTCTTCGCGGCACTCAATGGAAAGTGCTCCTTGTCCAACTGCCGGAATGCAAATATCTTCATCTAAAAATTCCGTTACGATGTCCTTCTCCCATCCCATTCTTGATAGTCCGGCAGCAGCTAAAATGATAGCATCATAATCTTCCGTTTTCAGCTTATTCAGACGGGTATCGATATTACCGCGAATCCATTTAATTTCAAGGTCCGGCCTTCTAGCCAATATTTGCGCGCCACGCCGCAAGCTGCTTGTACCTATGATGGAACCCGGCTTCAGTTCGGAAAGGGTTTCATGATTTTTTGAAATCAAGGCATCCCGATGGTCCTCCCTCGGTGGTATACAGCCAATTGTCAAGCCCGGAGGCAGCACTGCAGGCATATCTTTCATACTATGTACTGCCATATCAATTTCTTTATCCAGCATCGCTTGTTCGATTTCTTTAACGAATAAGCCTTTTCCGCCTACCTTTGAAAGTGTTACATCAAGGATTTGGTCACCCTTTGTGACAATTTCCTTCACCTCGAACTCGTATGGGACCCCAAGCTCTTTAAGTTGATCGATAACCCAGTTCGTTTGGGTGATCGCTAATTTACTACGTCTAGAACCGACAATTATTTTTCTCATAGTTTCCTCCTATGTATTCCAAAAGTGGAATGTTGAAAGGCTTCCGAAAAGGAAAAAGTTAATTAACACAATCATGAAAGATCCAATATTCAGAAAGGCTAGCGTCCTTCCATACATTTGTTTCCGAATTTTCAAGTATAAAAACACACTGTAAGCGATAAGCAAAATAAATGAGCCGATGATCTTCATGTCCAGCCAGGATACCCCAGGAACTTTTATATATGCCCATTGAATCCCCAGGATAAGGGAAACCACTAATAATGGAACACCTATTACTGCGAGGACATAAGACATTTGCTCGAGCTTTGTTAGATCGCCGAGTCGAAGCAGGCGTTTTCCCCATTTCTTCCGTTTCAATAAATCATATTGGATTAAGTATAAAAGTGAAAAAACGAAAGAAAGCGTGAATGCCCCATATGATAGGATGGCAAAAGTGATATGTATGAGCAGTAGCTCTGAAACCAGGCGCTGTGCAAGCACTTGAGATTCTATCTGAACAGGTGCAAAGGTATGGATGGCCATAACCATGAAACCTAATACATTCGTAAAAAAGACAATAAAATCGACTCTTAGCAATCGGTTAATGATTAAAGATAACGATATGAGGACCCATGCATAAAAATATAATCCTTCAAAAATCGTCAATACCGGGAACCTTCCCGTTTTCAACACATACAGAAATAAAAAAATTGTTTGCAGTACCCAAACAATAGAAAGCAACCAGAAGGCGACCCTGTTCGCCTTCTGGTTATTATTGAGGAAATCGATAAAATATAAAAGCATACTGATGGCATACAACAATACAGTGGCTTCATGCAATCTTGTCATTAGTAATTCCATATCTACCTCATTACTGGACAGGAACTGGATTCAATAGGGATGACTTGGAGCTGTTCCGTTCTTTTTCATCCGCAACCAGCTGGTCTTCAATCAATTCCTCTAAATGGAAGATTTTCACGAAATTATTTAATTGCTCTTTTGCATTCGGCTCATCTGCCAGCTCTTTTGCATAAAGAATCGGATCTTTCAGCATTTGGTTGATGATGCTTTTCGTATGCTTGTTCAGAACTTTTTTGTCACGTTCGCTCAAATGTGGAAGCTTTCTTTCGATGCTTTCCATCGTTTCCTTTTGTATTGATAGGGATTTTTCCCTTAAAGAAGAAATGACGGGAACCACACCAAGTAAATTGATCCATTGATTGAAATCAACGATTTCTGATTCGATCATCAATTCTATTTTCTCGGCAGCTATTTTACGTTCTTCGATATTGGCTTGCACGATCCCTTCAAGATCGTCAATATCATACAAGAAGACATTTTCCAGCTCAGCCAATGTTGGATCGAGGTCACGCGGCACTGCGATATCGACCATGAAAATAGGACGGCCTTTACGAAGCTTATTGATGAATGACATCATTTCTTTTGTTACAAGGAGATCTTTTGATCCAGTGGAAGTAATCAGGATATCAGCTTCCACTAAAGCGCATTGCAGCTCTTGAAGCTGTTTCGCCGTACCATTGAATCTCTCCGCCAGGTCGACCGCTTTCTGAAAGGTGCGGTTAATGACTGTAATGCTGTCGGCACCATTGCTATGCAGATTTTGAATGGCCAGCTCACCCATCTTACCGGCCCCAAGAATCAAGACATTCTTGCCGTTCAGGCCTCCAAAGATTTTCTTGGCAAGCTCGACTGCCGCATAGCTGACGGAAACGGCATTTGTATTGATTTCGGTTTCCGAATGAGCTTTTTTAGCCAATGTAAGGGCTTGCTTGAAGAGATGGTTAAAAACGGTACCGATCGTATCTTCCTTCTGCCCTAACAGATAGCTCGAACGTACTTGTCCCAAAATCTGAGTTTCTCCCAGTATCATGGAATTCAAGCCGCAGGTAACTGAAAATAAATGCTCGACAGCCCCATCGCCTTCATAAATGAACAGATATTTAGAAAATTCTTCTTTATCGATATTAAACCATTCCGAAAGAAATTCCTTTATATAATACCTGCTTGTATGAAGCTGATCACCGACCGCATAAATTTCCGTCCTGTTACACGTTGAAATAATAATATTTTCCAAGATGCTTTTTTTATTTTTAAGAGCTTTCATTGCCTCGGCAAGTTCGGCTTCGTTAAACGATAGTTTTTCCCGAATTTCTACAGGGGCAGTTTTGTAATTTATACCAACCGCTAGAATATGCATCCTTTTGTTTTGCACCCCCAAAATTTTTCATGTAAATTTATTATACCATGTACTAAAATGGTTTTACGCAAATAATATGAACAGTTTATGAATAACGTATGCTACCATGAAAAGACAGCCGAAACGCCCGAAATGCTACAAAAGGTGTCTAAGCGGGATTGGTAAGTTACATACATATTTCGACAATGTGTACAAAAGTACCATATCAAAAATGGCAAAAAACTTCAAGTAATCGAATTGCATAGGAGGATAAAATGAAAACGCAGCGCATTTTCCCAGGAATCGTATTAATCGGTTTCGGGCTCTATTTTTTTCTTGAACATTCCCAAATCGAAATCTTTCCAGGCTTTTTCAGCTGGCCCACTTTATTATGTATAGTCGGTGCAGCCTTCCTGATTCAGGCATATAGCGGTAATGAATATGAGTCCATCCTGCCAGGCGTCATCTTACTGGGGTTCGGGGCTCACTTCCATATCGTCGAGAATCTGGATATTTGGCCGGATAATATAGGTATCTTTATTTTAATCATCTCGCTGGGATTTATTCTCCGGGCACGTAAAACAAATTCTGGAATGTTTCACGGGATGGTAATACTTCTCATCTCGATCACTTTCTTATTCTATGATCAAATCACATCGTCTTTTGGGCTTGTTGAAACAAGTACTGCGAACATCGAAAGGTTTTGGCCATTTGCGTTGATGGCAATCGGCATTTATTTTTTGGTTCGAAAAAAGTGAGAATTGCCGATTCGCAATGTTTGCAAATTCCATGATGAAAAAGGGTATTCCAGATGCGGAATACCCTTTTCTTTTACATATATTTCTTAAGGACGCCCCAGGCTTGTTCCTTGCCTTCGCCTGTTTCACCAGAGAATAGAAGCAATTCATCTTCTTTTTCCATATTTAACGTTTGGCGCGTGATTTTCAAGTGTTTCTGCCATTTGCCTTTTGGAATCTTATCCGCTTTGGTTGCAATGACGATCCGGGGCAGATCATAATGCTTCAGGAATTCATACATCGCGATATCATCCTTTGTAGGCGGATGACGCAAATCCACAATCAGAAGCGCAGCGCGGAGCTGGTCTCTGGAAGTGAAGTACGTTTCGATCATTTTTCCCCAAGCATCACGTTCAGTCTTGGATACTTTCGCATAACCATAACCCGGTACATCCACAAAATGGAGTGCTTCATTTATGATATAAAAATTCAAGGTCTGCGTCTTACCCGGTTTAGAGGATGTGCGCGCCAAGTTTTTTCGATTGATCATTTTGTTGATGAAACTGGATTTTCCAACGTTGGAACGGCCTGCCAAGGCAAATTCCGGTATTGGAGTATTGGGATATTGTTCAGGCTTCACAGCACTGATGACAATATCTGAACTCGTCACTTTCATTCGTTCACACCTACCAATGCATGCTCAAGGACTTCATCGACGTGTGAAACTGGAACAAATGTTAATGCTTTACGGACACTTTCCGGGATATCATCAATATCCTTTTCGTTATTTTGCGGAATGATGATTTTCGTAAGTCCTGCGCGATGGGCCGCTAAAGATTTTTCTTTAAGCCCGCCGATCGGAAGAACCCGTCCGCGTAATGTAATTTCGCCTGTCATGCCTACCTCTTTTCTGATCGGCCTATTTGTAAGGGCCGATATTAACGCTGTTGCAATCGTGATGCCTGCAGAAGGGCCATCTTTTGGGACCGCACCTTCAGGGACATGAATATGAATATCATATTTTTCATGGAAGTTCGCATCAATCTGAAGTTTCTCGGTTTTTGAACGGACATAACTGAAAGCAGCCTGGGCCGACTCTTTCATTACATCGCCAAGCTTTCCTGTCAGGATCAACTTGCCTTTACCTGGTGATAAGGAAACCTCGATTTGCAGCGTATCGCCGCCTACCGATGTGTATGCCAATCCATTAGCTACACCAACTTGGTTCTCGACCTCCGCCTGTCCATAATGGAACATGGTTTTCCCTAAAAACTCCTCGACATTCTTTTCTGATATGACGACCCGCTTTTTATCTCCGGACACGATGATTTTTGCAGTCTTCCGACAGATGCCTGCAAGCTGTCGCTCCAAACTACGAACACCGGCCTCCCGAGTGTAATAACGGATGATTTTTGTAAGAGCTTCCTCACGGATTTGCAGTTGTGTCTTCAATAAACCATGGTTTTCCAGCTGTCTAGGCAGCAAGTGATCCTTGGCTATATGAAGTTTCTCTATCTCAGTATAACCTGCAATCGAAATGATTTCCATACGATCACGAAGCGGGCCAGGAATCGATCCCAAATTATTCGCCGTCGCCACGAACATGACTTTGGAAAGATCGTAAGTTTCTTCAATATAATGATCACTGAAATTATGATTTTGCTCTGGATCGAGCACCTCCAGCATCGCTGCAGATGGATCTCCCCTAAAGTCATTGGACATCTTATCCACTTCGTCCAATAAAAAGACTGGATTGATCGTTCCAGCTTTTTTCATGCCTTGAATGATCCTTCCTGGCATCGCCCCTACATATGTACGGCGATGTCCGCGGATTTCTGATTCATCGCGCACCCCACCTAAAGATATACGGACGAAATTCCTATTCAGCGATGAAGCGATCGATTTGGCCAAGCTGGTTTTCCCGACCCCTGGCGGTCCCACCAAGCAAAGGATCGGTCCCTTCAATGAATTGGTCAATTGCTGGACGGCCAGATACTCAAGCACCCGCTCCTTCACCTTTTCCAAACCATGATGGTCCCGGTTCAGAATTTTTTCGGCTTTATGAATATTCAAGTCATCTTTGGTCGCTTTGGTCCAAGGAAGCGAGATCAACCATTCGATATAATTGCGGATGACAGAACTTTCGGCCGAGCTGGAAGGAACCTTTTCATAACGGTCCAATTCCTTTAGTGCCGTTTCTTTGATGTGCTCAGGCATTTCCGCTTCTTCTATCTTTTCGTTGAGAACCTCAATTTCCCCTGTTTTTCCTTCTTTATCTCCCAATTCCTTTTGGATCGCTTTCATTTGTTCTCGTAAGTAATATTCCTTTTGAGTCCGTTCCATCGAACGCTTAACACGCTGGCCGATTTTTTTCTCGAGAAAAAGAACTTCTTTCTCGTTATTGATGATCTCGATTACTCGGCTTAAACGCTCCTTCATATCAATGGTCTCAAGCACTTCTTGCTTCTCCTTCAATTTCAAAGGCAAATGGGAAGCGATTATATCCGCTAATCGGCCAGGCTCTTCAATATCCGAAGTAGAAGAAAACGTTTCACCGGTTATTTTCTTGGACATTTTTATGTATTGTTCAAAATAATCCAGTAGAGTGCGCATTAATGCCTGATGTTCAGCATCCTTTTCATCACTGTCTTCATATATTTTAATCTTGGCACCATAATGTGTCTCATAATCGTAAAATTCAATGACTTCTGCGCGGTTCAACCCTTCCACCAACACCCGGATTGTACCATTTGGAAGCTTCAGCATCTGTTTTACCTTTGTTAAAGTTCCCATTGTAAATAAATCTTCTTCACCTGGTTCGTCCAACGAAACATCTTGTTGTGTCGTCAAAAATATAAGATGGTCTTCCACCATTGCTTTCTCAAGGGCTTGTACCGATTTATCTCGGCCTACATCTAAATGAAGTACCATCGTTGGATATACAAGCAGTCCTCTAAGCGGCAGGAGGGGGACGATGATTTCTTTATCAGTCATTTCCTGACACCTCCATCTAATTAGTATCGTCGTTGTAAACTATTTACCCATGTTCTCAACCTTTTAACAATTCTATCCTATTTATATAGAAGTGTCTATTCGTTTACCTTAACACGTTTCGACTGCTATTATTATCTCCAATATTAGATAAAAAAGCACGTCTGAATGCGTGTTTATTTTTACTTCAGGTTTGTCCGGAACGCTAATATGGTCCTTAAAATGCCCCGGTTCTTGTTTTTAGCCGGGGCATTTCCTTTATACACTTTCTTTTTTTGATAGGTCCAAGGTTGTGAGGATTTGTTCCGACATCAATTCTTTTTTCAGTGCCTGATCCAGCACTTCTTTCACATTCGAAACGGGAATGATTTCTATATCCTTGATTTCAGATAGAAGTGGCTGCATGTTTTCGGCTGGGACGATTACTTTCTTTGCCCCGGCCAGTTTTGCTGCCTTGATTTTCGGAATGACACCGCCGATCGGTTTAACGCCGCCATGAATGCTTATTTCTCCAGTCATCGCCACTGTGTGATCAACAGGGATTTTATATATGGCCGAGTATATGCCTGTGGCCATTGCAATTCCTGCAGAAGGGCCATCTACTGGACTTCCGCCCGGAAAGTTCACATGGATATCGAATTGATCGGCAGGCACTCCCATCGACCGCAAAACCGTAATGACATTTTCAATTGAACCTTTTGCCATGCTCTTGCGGCGAATCGATTTGCCGCTTCCGCCGCCGATACTTTCTTCTTCAACGATGCCAGTAATGTTTATCGATCCTTTTTCATCAGTAGCGGCCATGACCGTAACCTCGATTTCCAGCAACGCCCCGCTGTTGGGACCATAAACTGCAAGACCGTTGACAAGACCTATTTTAGAATTCGCTTCTATTTTCCTGTCCATTCTTTGGGTCAGCTGGCTGCTATGGGCCATCCAATCTATATCTTCTTCTCTGATAAAAGTCCTGTTTTCATTAATTGATATTCCAGAAAGAGTCTGAATCATGTTGACAGCTTCCCTGCCATTCCGGGCATAATCCGAGATCGACTGCAAGCCTTTTTCACTGATGGTGATCCCCACTTTATCTGAAGCATTCTTAGCCACGGTGATTATTTCTTCCCGATCAAGTTCACGGAAAAACACTTCTATGCATCTTGAACGTATCGCAGGCGCGATTTCATTTGGTGTTCTAGTTGTGGCTCCAATCAATCGAAAGTCAGCCGGCAGTCCATTTTTAAAAATATCATGGATGTGAGTGGGAATATTTTGATTTTCCTCTTGATAATAAGCACTTTCCAGAAAGACCTTACGATCCTCCAATACCTTTAACAGTTTATTCATCTGTATTGGATGAAGCTCCCCTATTTCATCTATGAAAAGTACGCCTCCATGAGCATTGCTGACTGCACCCTGCTTTGGCTGCGGAATGCCTGCCTGTCCCATTGCCCCGGCTCCTTGATAGATTGGATCGTGCACAGAACCAATAAGCGGATCGGCAATCCCCCGTTCATCGAACCTGGCTGTGGTGGCGTCCAATTCAACGAAAACGGCTGAATTCTTAAAAGGGGACTTGCCATTTTTCTTCGCCTCTTCCAAAACAAGTCTGGCAGCTGCCGTTTTCCCTACCCCTGGAGGACCGTAAATTATCACATGCTGGGGATTCGGCCCGCATAAAGCAGCTTTTAAAGATTTAATCCCATCTTCTTGACCGATGATTTCATTAAATGTGCTTGGTCTGACTTTCTCTGCCAATGGCTCTGTTAACGAAATCGATCTCATCTTCCGTAATTGGTCCATCTCCTTACGTGAATCTCGGTCAATGGAAACTTTTTGTGTCCGCTGGCCTTTCAATAAGTTCAAAAAATACAATCCAATAATAATCCCAAAAAACAGCTGGATAAACAACGCCAATCCTGTCCAATTCATCGTATTCCCTCCTGCTCTCTCCTAGTTTGTCATTTCTGTTAGTATCTCCTTTGGAAGGGCGAAATTATCCAAGAAATTCGTGTTGAAAATTTGGCGTTTTTATCCTAAATAACAACAATTTGAAAAAAAGACAAAGAAAAAGACTGCCGGGATGAACTGGCAGTCTCAGACTGTAAACAACTCGAAATTAACTGGTTTTACCCTACAGTTTTGAGGTTTTAACGTTGATTGGAACGTAGGGCACTCGCTTTCCGCGGGCGGTCCGGGAGCCTCCTCGGCGCTCTGCGCCTGCGGAGGCTCCCTTGGACGCGTATTCCCGCAGGAGTCTCGTACCTTCCGTTACAATCAACTTTGGTCTATAAAAAAAGACTGCCAGATGAACTGGCAGTCTTTCTATTCCTTATAAATCAAGCAGATGTTTTCTTTTCTTGTCCTTTGATGGTTGTACCGTCTTTAAGGACGAGCTTTGGAGATTCGTTTTTCGAAATCGTGCTGCCTGTGATTACACATTTTGCAACATCATCACGTGAAGGCAGGTCAAACATCACTTCAAGAATGATGCCTTCGATGATGGATCGCAGACCACGTGCACCAGTTTTACGTTCAATTGCCTTTTTAGCAATTTCACTTAGCGCTTCCTGTTCGAATTCCAATTCAACATCGTCAAGCTCAAGCAACTTTTGATATTGTTTAACAAGGGCATTTTTCGGTTTTGTCAGGATTTCGATCAAAGCAGCTTCATCCAATTGCTCAAGAGTCGCAATTACCGGAAGACGTCCGATGAATTCCGGAATTAAACCGAAACGAAGCAAGTCTTCAGGAAGGACTTTGGAAAGCAATTCTTTTTCTGCAACATCATCCTTCTTCACGTCAGAGCCAAAACCAATGACTTTTTGACCAAGACGGCGTTTGATGATCGGTTCGATGCCATCAAAGGCACCGCCGCAGATGAACAAAATATTGGTCGTATCGATTTGGATGAATTCCTGATGTGGATGTTTACGTCCACCTTGAGGCGGAACGCTTGCAACCGTTCCTTCAAGGATTTTCAATAATGCTTGTTGCACACCTTCACCTGACACGTCACGTGTAATAGAAGGATTTTCCGATTTACGGGCAACTTTATCGATTTCATCAATATAAATGATGCCTTTTTCCGCTTTTTCCACATCATAATCAGCGGCTTGGATCAGCTTTAGAAGGATGTTTTCGACATCTTCCCCAACATATCCAGCTTCCGTCAATGAAGTGGCATCAGCAATCGCAAAAGGAACATTCAGTAATCGCGCCAATGTTTGCGCAAGAAGGGTTTTCCCGCTTCCCGTCGGTCCGATCAGGGCGATGTTACTTTTAGAAAGCTCCACATCGTCGACTTTGCTATTGGAATTGATACGTTTATAATGGTTGTAAACAGCGACAGCCAAAGATTTCTTTGCCTGTTCTTGTCCAATCACATATTCGTCAAGAATTTCACGGATTTCCATAGGTTTAGGAACATCCCTGAATTCTACTTCTTCATCAGTGCCCAGCTCTTCTTCGACGATCTCCGTACAAAGTTCTATACACTCGTCACAAATATAGACACCTGGACCAGCAACCAGTTTACGGACTTGTTCTTGTGTTTTACCGCAAAAAGAACATTTTAACTGTCCTTTTTCATCATTAAATTTAAACATGTACGTTCACCCCTTTAAATACTCTTCCAACTCTATTACATAGCGGTACCCAATCGTATTGAAAAAACTAGGCACACATCTACTTAAGCATTCCAAAATCCCTAGTATGTTTTGCATTTTATCATGTTCTTGGAAGTTTAGTAACAAAAATGCTCACGCGTCCGAGTTGTTAAATAAGTACAATAATCAATCAATATGTATTTGCCCTTTACCAGTATGCCCAAAACTTTGGATTTTTAAAAGCAGGATTTGCTGTATAAATATGTATATGCGGTATTAGAACTAATCTACACTGAAATCCAAAAAAAATCAATCAGGAAATTACCGATATTTGAAATTTACACTAATTCTCAATATGTATAAAACAAGGCACGATTACTCGCGCCTTGTTTTTTTAAAGGAAATATTTAAATCTACTTATTTATAAAAATTATTTTGCGTCAACTGTTTTGCTGTTTTCTACCAAGAAGTCAATTGCTTTCTTAATTTTAAGATCGCCTTTGATTCCTTCTAAGTTTCCAAGAGCTTGTTTGATCGCATCAACTTCCATATTGTACATAGTAGCCATTTGTGCAAGTTCAGCTTCTACATCTTCGTCAGTCGCTTCAAGTTTTTCAACTTCAGCGATTGCTTCAAGAGTTAGGCTCGTACGAACTTGTCCTTCAGCTTCTTCTTTCATTTGCGCTTTTAAAGCTTCTTCGTCTTGACCTGAGAATTGGTAGTAAAGTTCCAAATTCAGACCTTGAGATTGAATGCGTTGAGAGAACTCATTCATCATGCGGTCAACTTCATTTGAAATCATCGCTTCAGGAACGTCCATTTCTGCGCCTTCAACAGCTTTACCAATTACAGTGTTTTGAATGAAGTTTTCTTCTTCGTGTTTTTTGTCATGCTCTAATTTATGTTTTGTTTTTTCTTTAAGTTCAGCCAAAGTTTCCACTTCGTCGTCGACATCTTTCGCGAACTCATCATCCAACTCAGGAAGTTGTTTTGTTTTGATTTCATGAATTTTCACTTTGAATACTGCTGGTTTACCTGCAAGTTCAGCAGCATGGTATTCTTCAGGGAATGTAACTTCGATATCTTTTTCAGCGCCAGTTTCAAGACCGACAAGTTGCTCTTCAAATCCTGGAATGAAAGAGTTTGAACCGATTTCCAATGAATGGTTTTCTGAAGCTCCACCTTCGAATGCTTCACCATCAACGAATCCTTCAAAGTCAAGAACAACTGTATCGCCTTCAGCAACTTGTCCTTCTTCTTTAACGACAAGCTCAGCTTGACGCTCTTGTAAAGTTTTCAATTCGTTTTCAACATCTTCGTCAGTTACTTCAGTATTGAATTTTTCAACTTCAACACCTTTGTAATCTCCCAATTTAACTTCAGGCTTAACTGTTACAGTTGCAGTGAAGATCAGGTTTTCGCCTTTTTCCATTTTCTCGATGTCGATTTCAGGACGATCTACAGGCTGAATTCCAGCTTCTTCGACAGCATTTGCATAAGCATCTGGAAGAATGATATCAAGCGCATCTTGGTAAAGTGATTCTACGCCGAATTTTTTTTCGAACATTTGACGTGGCATTTTACCTTTACGGAAGCCAGGTACATTTACTTGTTTCACTACTTTTTTGAAAGCTGCGTCTAAACCTTCGTTTACTTTTGCAGCGTCAACTTCAATTGTTAGTACGCCTTGATTACCTTCTTGTTTTTCCCATTTTACAGACATGTGTTTCCCTCCAAAAAATCTATATACTTCAATAATAAGCATTGGATGAATATGCTTTGCAAGTGTTAACAAGTCATCCTTCAAATATACCCAAAAAATATTGGGGAAATCGTCAAAATTAGACGAATATACATTACAACCACTACATTATACCACAGGATTAATCTGTTACAACAGCAATAGCTTAAATAATGGGATAAGAAATTTCTTCAATTTCTTTTATATAGGAAAGAATATCCGTAATGCTTTCCTCATCAGCTTGGTACAGGTCCGCTAAGTCCCTACCGAAAACTTCCCCGGTCATGTATTCTTCCGCCAAGGCATGATAGGCAGCTGCCCATGCAGGCAAGCTTTCAGGTCCGGGTTCAAGAGGAAACAATAAAAAAGAATGACGTTCAATCAAACTATGGACCATTTCAAATAAGCTCGGATTATCCTGACTGATTTCCGCTTCGGTCAGTCCGGTTACCTTCTTATAGAAGTCCGTCTCCTTCAAACTTTTCAATTCCCTTGGTATGACCGACTTCGATTGATTGAATTTCCTCAACGTCACTTCCTCGTTATATTCCTGGTCGATAAGGATGTTAAGGAGCATCGTTTTAAAGAAAGGGTGTCCTTCATCTTTTTGTAGAAATTTTTCGATTTGAGGGATAAATGGTCGAATATTGATATTCGTGAGTTTTGAAATGACCATTAGCATTTCATTATCCGTTTTCCCTTCAAAAAGTTCATCCTCCTGCAATTCCTCTGAAAGCTGCTGATTTTGCCTTTCCTTCTCCTCTTTTTTATCCTCAAGGGCCCTTTTACTGAACTGAAGCATCTTTTCGAAATGTTCCTCTTTATCAAAGGGAATTTGGCTTTCTTCAAATAGCAGTTCGATCGTCGTGACCATTTCCTGATGCTCGCCTAATTGCAGAAGTACCATCAAATAAATATTGATCAGTTGAAAATAGTCACCGATGCCTTTATTCAGCATCTCTATACACAACTCTTTTGACTCCTTGTAATGCTCAAGTTCGACTAGTGAGACCACTAGCCCCATGCAAACTTCATCATTCTCGGGCTCATACTCCCTGGCTTGGCTGAAAAGCTGTGCAGCCGCTTTAAAGTTTCTGTTCCCAAGCTCATCCAATCCCTTTGCAATCAGCCTTTCACCGAGATTTGGAAAGGCGATAATCTTGGTTTCTCCGGCCTTCTTTTGGTTATTCTCATTATCCATCCTATTTTCCGCCTCACCGTTCGCTTTTTGAAAAACAGTTTAGCATGTAATAGCAGGAAACACAAAATTTATATGGGCGGATGAACACCTTTCTTTCCCAGATAAAAAAATCCCGCATCCTTTCAAATTAAGAAAGGAGAACGGGATATGCCTTCTTCTATTAAATACTCGAAACCGCCTTTTTTTGAGATTCATAGGCAGAAATCTCTTTATCATATTGAAGCGTTATCGAAATTTCATCCCAGCCTTTGATGAGCATTTCCTTCCAATATGGATGTATTTCAAAGCTTGTTTCAAACCCTTGACCATCATTCAATGTCTGATTGGGAAGGTCGATCGTCAACTCATAGTCAGGTGCGGACACTCTCTCCATTAAATAGTTTACTTCAGCCTGGGTTAAAGCGATGGGGACCATGCCATTTTTCATGCAATTACTTTTAAAGATATCAGCATAAGACGGAGCGATGATGATATCGAATCCGTAGTCTTTCAATGACCAAGGGGCATGCTCACGCGAAGAACCGCAGCCAAAATTTTCTCCTGCTATTAAAATGGACGTGTTTTGATTATGAGGCTGATTCAATTCAAAATCAGGACGCTTCTTTCCATTTTCATCAAAACGCCAGTTATAGAATAAAAATTCGCCAAATCCGCTTCGCTCAATCCGTTTTAAAAATTGCTTTGGAATGATTTGGTCCGTATCCACGTTTTTACGGTCAAGTGCCGCCGCTCTTCCTTTATATATAGTAATTGGTTCCATTCTATGCACCTCCGGTTAATTCGTATTCTTAATGGACTTGTTCAGTTCTTTTCAAATTCCTAATATCGACAAATTTCCCATGAATGGCGGCCGCGGCAGCCATAGCCGGACTGACCAGGTGCGTTCTTGCTCCAGCGCCTTGCCTGCCTTCGAAGTTCCGATTACTTGTGGAGGCACAATGCTCACCGGCCGGAACCACGTCAGGATTCATGCTCAGGCACATGCTGCAGCCCGATTCACGCCATTCGAAGCCCGCAGATTTGAAAATTTCATCCAACCCTTCATCTTCCGCTTGCCTTTTGACGCTTTGTGAACCGGGAACGACCATCGCCCGAACTCCTTTTTGAACAGTTTGGCCTTCAATCATTTCTGCAGCTTGCCGTAAGTCCTCAATGCGTGAATTGGTACATGATCCTATGAAAACATGTTGTACGGGAATTTCCGTGATCGGCATGCCTTCCTTAAGACCCATATACTCAATGGCTCGATTCAGTTCCTTGGGATCCATGATATCTTCGGCGAAGGTAGGCACTTTACCGTCAACGCCACTAGCCATTCCAGGGTTCGTCCCCCAGCTCACCATTGGTGGAATCAAACTGCCATCAAGAATGATTTCTTGGTCATAAACAGCATCCTCCTCACTGGAAAGTGACTTCCAGTCCTGAACACATCGCTCGAACTCTTCTCCTTTCGGCAAATATTTACGACCTTTCAAATAAGAGAACGTTGTTTCATCCGGAGCTACCAGCCCCGCTCTTGCCCCGCCTTCGATCGACATATTGCAAACCGTCATTCTCTCTTCCATCGACATATCCCGGAAAACTTCCCCGCAATACTCAATGATATGTCCAGTACCGAAATTGACACCGAATTTAGAAATCACATATAAAATGACATCTTTCGCCATCACACCATGACCAAGCTTGCCATTAACCTCAAGCTTTAATGTTTTCGGTTTAGTTTGCCATAAGGTTTGTGTGGCCAAAACATGCTCGACCTCACTCGTACCGATTCCAAACGCAATCGAACCAAACGCACCATGTGTGGAAGTATGACTGTCTCCGCAGACAATCGTCATCCCTGGTTGTGTAAGCCCTAATTCCGGCCCGATAACGTGAACGATACCTTGATCAGGGCTGTCTAAATCAGCAAGGCGGATACCGAACTCCTTACAGTTTTGATCAAGCGCCTCTAGTTGTTTCCTTGCAATATCATCCTCGATGAAATAGCGATTAACGGTTGGCACATTATGATCCATTGTCGCGAAAGTACGGTCGGGTCTCCTGACTGTGCGTCCTTTTAATCTCAATCCTTCAAATGCTTGCGGAGAGGTCACTTCATGAATATATTGAAGGTCTATATAAATTAAATCCGGTTTATTCTCCTCTTCATTTACAATATGGCGATCCCATATTTTCTCTATTATCGACTTTCCCATCACTATCCCACCTCGATCAATCTTATATTTTTTTAAAAAACACGGCCTAATGTTAGGCCGTGAAAGAAGTTTATGCGTAAGCTCCCATGATGTTGGAAATGGCTTCCTGGTCTAAAAGATTTGCTTTTATTTCTGCAATCATCTCTGTAGTGGACGTAATACTTGGCTGGCCATTTGCGATATCGCCTGTTCTTAAGCCATATTCAAGGACCGTTTCCACCGCCTGCTCAACGGCTTTTGCCTCATCTTCCAAACCAAAGGATAGACGCAGCATGGACGCCGCTGATAAAATCGTCCCAATCGGATTAGCCAGGTTTTTGCCTGCGATATCCGGGGCGGAACCATGAATCGGTTCATATAGATTAGGCCCACTTGTTGATATGGAGGCAGAAGGTAGCATTCCAAGCGAGCCAGTCAATACCGACGCTTCATCGCTTAAAATATCACCGAACATATTCTCCGTCACGATAATATCAAATTGTTTCGGATTTTTGATCAATTGCATGGCTGCATTATCAACAAGCATATGTTCAAGGATTACATCCGGATAGTCCTTGGCAATTTCTTCTGCCGTCTCACGCCACATCCGGCTGGATTCAAGAACATTCGCTTTATCCACGGATGTTACTTTTTTCTTGCGCTCCGATGCTAATGCAAAAGCAAGTTCAATGATGCGCTTCATTTCGCTTTTCTGATAGAAAAGTGTATCGACGACCGCCTCTTTCCCTTCTTTTTCAACGCGCTCACTTGGCTTTCCGAAATAAAGGCCGCCAGTTAGTTCCCTGACAATCACGAAATCCACATCTTCAATGAATTCCTTTTTAAGAGGAGAAGATTCCGACAAGCTGGAATAATAGCTGATTGGACGGATGTTGGCATAAAGATTCAAATCTTTTCGGATTTTCAACAAACCTCGTTCCGGTCTTAGGTGCGCAGGCTGGTCATCCCACTTAGGTCCTCCAACGGCCCCTAATAATACCGCATCGCTGTTTTTACAAATCTCCACTGTTTCATCCGGCAGGGGTGAACCTGTGTTATCGATGGCCCCGCCGCCAATCTCACCATATTGAAATTCAAAATCGTGTCCATATCTTTGGGCAACGGCTTCGAGGATTTCTACAGCGCCTCTTGTTACTTCTTTCCCGATGCCATCTCCTTGAAGCACCGCAATATTCCTTTTCATCGAAATCTCCCCTTCCTATTGTAATACTGCTTTTTCTTCCAGTTCCTTCATGATGATCACACGGTTCACAGCATTCAAATACGCTTTGGCGGATGCTTCCAAGACGTCCTGATCAAGACCCCTGCCGCTTGTTTCCACACCGTTATAATCAATTTTTACAAAAACCTGAGCAAGGGCATCCATTCCGCCGCCCACCGATTGAATTCGATAGTCCAGCAAGTTGATCTCGCTGCCCAAACATCTTTCAAGCGTGTTATATAAGGCTTCTACACTTCCTGCACCTGTAGCCGCTTCCTGAATCTCTTCATTATCGCCTTTTTTCAGTGTGACCGTCGCTGTCGCCGTCTGATGGGTACCATGGGAAATCTGTAAGGAAATCATGTCATAAAAACTGATATCCGTCGCTTTCTCTTCAAGCACCAGCGCAACGATATCTTCATCCGTCATGTTCTTTTTATTATCGGCCAATTCCTTGAACTGAATGAATAATGAGTTCATTTCCTCATCCGTTACCGTAAAATTCAACTCTTGTAATCTTTCTTTGAAAGCATGGCGTCCTGAATGCTTTCCTAAAACTAGTGAATTGGACGAAACCCCGACAAGTTCAGGTGAAATGATTTCATATGTCGTTTTTTCTTTTAAAACGCCATCCTGGTGAATGCCAGATTCATGTGCGTATGCATTGGCACCAATAATGGCTTTATTAGCCGGAACTTGCATTCCCGTAAGGCGGCTGACCAAATCACTGGTCCTTTTTATTTCATTCAATACAAGACCCGTTTCCGCTTGATAGAAATCTTTACGGATGTAGAGTGCCATGGCCACTTCTTCAAGCGCCACGTTTCCGGCACGTTCACCAATTCCGTTGATTGTGCCTTCGACTTGCGTAGCCCCGCCTTCGATGGCAGCCAATGAATTGGCCGTCGCCATTCCAAGATCGTCATGGCAGTGTGCGGATAAACTAACTTTATCAATAGAAGGAACATGTTCACGAAGGTATCTGAAAATGTTTCCGTACTCGATTGGAGCTGCATACCCTACAGTATCCGGGATGTTAATGACCTTAGCACCAGCTTGAATGACCGCTTCGACGATTTCAGCCAAATAGTCAAGTTCTGTACGGCTTGCATCTTCTGCAGACCATTGTACGATAGGAAAACGAGCTGCCCCATACTTGACCATCTCAACTGCCTTTTCAATCACTTGCTGCTTCGACATTTTCAACTTATATTCACGATGAATGGGCGAAGTGGCGATGAACGTATGCAACCTTGGTTCTTCCCCGCCCCTTAATGAATCCCAAGCTGCATCGATATCTCCTTTTACAGCACGCGCCAGCCCTGTGACAGAGCTGTTTTTGATTTTGCGCGCGATTTCCTGTACGGAGTTGAAATCCCCTTTGGATGCTGCCGGAAAACCGGCTTCGATAATATCAACACCCAATCTTTCAAGCTGATAAGCAATTTCAAGTTTTTCGGTAAAATTCAAATTTACACCGGCTGATTGCTCCCCATCTCGAAGTGTAGTTTCAAATATATTAATTTTTCGCAACGGCTACCACTTCTTTCTCTTTTTGTTGAGGTTTTACGAATGGCATCATTTTTCTTAATTCACGGCCAACCACTTCGATTTGATGTTGGTTTTCACGATTATTGATAGCATTGAAGACTGGACGATTCGCTTGGTTTTCCAAGATCCATCCTTTTGCGAACTCACCGTCTTGGATGTCTTTCAAGATCGCTTTCATTGCCTCTTTCGTAGTTTCCGTCACAACGCGTGGTCCAGAAACGAAATCTCCCCATTGAGCTGTGTCAGAAATGGAATAGCGCATGTTTTCCATACCGCCTTCATACATAAGGTCGATGATTAATTTAAGTTCATGTAAACACTCGAAATATGCTACTTCCGGTTGGTATCCAGCTTCTGTCAAGGTTTCGAATCCAGCTTTCACAAGGGCAGTCAATCCGCCGCAAAGTACGGCCTGCTCTCCAAATAGATCCGTTTCCGTTTCTTCCTGGAATGTAGTTTCCAAACCGCCAGCTCTTAAAGAGCCGATTCCCCAAGCGTAAGCAAGGGCCAAATCTTTTGCTTCACCCGTAACATTTTGATAGATGGCGAATAATGCCGGCACCCCTGCACCTTGTTCATATGTACGGCGAACAAGATGTCCCGGACCCTTTGGAGCGACTAATAATACATCTACGTCTGCCGGAGGAACGATTTGGTTGAAATGGACGTTGAATCCGTGTGCGAACATTAAAGCTTGACCTGCACGCAGTACCGGTTTGATTTCTTCTTGGTATACTTTCGGCTGGGTTTCATCCGGTAATAGGTTCATGATCACGTCTGCCTGTTCAGCTGCCTCTTTCACCGTGTAAACATTAAAGCCGTCTTCCACCGCTTTATCGAAGGATTTACCTTTCCTGATTCCGATGATTACATCTACACCGCTGTCACGTAGGTTTTGTGCGTGTGCGTGTCCTTGTGAACCATATCCGATGACCGCTACCTTTTTATTGTTGAAGAAATTCTCGTTTGCTTCTGCGTTATAATATACTTTTGCCATAATAATTACATCTCCCTTTTCATCATTGTTTTTTGTTTTGTTTTTTGTTTTGGTTTGGTTTTTGTTTTATACGATTGTCGCACTCTTAGCGTGTGCAATTTGCATTCCACGCGGGATGGCGGCCGTCCCTGTCCTTGCCAATTCCTTGATGCCATATGGCTTGATCAGTTCAATGAAGGCTTCGATTTTATCCGATTCCCCTGTGATTTGAACTGTCAGGCTATCTTTACTGACATCAATAACTGAAGCTCGGAAGGGTTCGATGACTGAATAAATCTCGGCTCGGGTTTGTGTAGTCACCAATATTTTAATGAGTGCAAGTTCCCTCGCCACAATCGATTGATTCGTAATATCATATACTTTCAAAACATCGATCTGCTTATTCAATTGCTTGGTGATCTGTTCAATGACAGCTTCGTCATCAACATCGACCACGAAGGTCATCCTTGAAATGCCATCCTGTTCGGAAGGTCCGACAGTCATGCCTTCAATGTTATAATTTCTTTTCGTGAACAGGTTCGTAATCCGATTCAGGACGCCTGGCCTGTTGTTCACGGTGAGGCTAAGAATTCCCTTCATTGATTAAACTCCTTCCATTTCATCAAGCCCTTTTCCTTGTGCTACCATCGGAAAGACATTTTCGTTTTGTTTTACCCGGAAATCAATCAACACTGGACCATCAGTCTTTAACGCTACATCCAGGCAGTTGCTTGCTTCTTCCTCCGTCGTCACTTTGTATCCCGGAATTCCATAAGCATCGGCCAATTTCACGAAATCCGGATGCGATTGAAAAATACTGTGTGAGAAACGTTTATCATGAAAGAGTTCCTGCCACTGTCTTACCATCCCTAGTGCCCCGTTGTTGACGATGATGATTTTGATTGGCAGATTCATTTCGGCAATGACTGAAAGTTCCTGCAGGCACATCTGGAATCCACCATCCCCCGATATGGAAAGCACCGTCGCTTTCGGATTCGCCAGTTGCGCTCCGAGAGCCGATGGTAAGCCAAAGCCCATCGTCCCCAATCCACCGGAAGTGACCCATGAATCCGGTTTGTTAAATGGATAGTATTGCGCTGCCCACATTTGATGCTGTCCAACATCCGTCGTAACAATGGCTTCCCCATTCGTTTTTTCATGAAGCATCTGGATGACCCGCTGAGGTTTCAATACGCCTTCTTCATGGGTATAACGCAATGGGAACTCTTCATTCCATGCAGTCAGCTGTGTTGTCCATTCATCAATTTCCGGTTTCTTGCCATTTTGCGTAATCAACTCCGCCAGCGCTTCCTTGGCACTTCCGACGACCGGAATTTTTGTCGGCACATTTTTACCGATTTCCGCTGGATCAATATCGATATGGGCCACCGTTGCATGCTGTGCGAATTTCGCTAGGTTCCCAGTCAATCGATCATCGAACCTGGCACCGATATTGATTAATAGATCACATTTCGCTAATGCCATGTTTGCTGCATAGCAGCCATGCATACCACCCATTCCGATAAAGAGAGGATGTTCCGCCGGAAAGCCCCCAAGACCCAATAAAGTGTGGACGACGGGAATGCCTTGCTGCTCGACATATTCCTTTAATAGATGGGAGGCCTTTGCATGCAGGACACCTGCCCCTGCAAGAATGACCGGTCTTTTCGCCCCGCTTACTGCTTCAACAAGCTTTCTGATCTGTAAGTAATTCGGCTTGGTCGTCGGCTGATAGCCCGGGAGATTCATTTCTGGCTCCTCTTCAGTCGATACACCTTCTATAATGGCCATGTCCTTAGGTATATCGATTAATACTGGACCGGGCCGGCCGCTTGAAGCGATATAAAAAGCTTCTTTTATAATGCGCGGAAGGTCTTCCGGCCTCCTTACCTGATAGTTATGTTTTGTGATCGGGGTAGTAATCCCCAGTACATCAGCCTCCTGGAAAGCATCCGAGCCAATTACACTGGTAGCTACCTGACCCGAAATTACCACAAGCGGTAAAGAGTCAATCATTGCATCGGCCAAACCGGTGACAATGTTCGTTGCCCCTGGACCGGATGTAACTATGACCACCCCCGGCTTGCCGGTAATCCTGGCGTATCCTTCCGCTGCATGAATCGCACCTTGTTCGTGCCTTGTCAAAATATGAAAAAGTTCTGAACTATAAAGCTTGTCATAAATCGGCAATACAGAACCTCCCGGATAACCAAAGATGACTTCAACATTTTCCTTTTTCAATGCATTCAGCAGAAATTCAGCACCACTATAATGTGTCTTTCCACTTTTCCGATCAGCAACAACTGACTTTTGTGTCATTTCGTAAAAAACCTCCTTCACTTTTCTATTAAATATTTCATAACATTCAGAATTTTCAGCTTTTTATGCATACAAAAAAGCCTTTTCACCCCAAATGTACTTGCACTCGGCAAGTTAAAGGGGTGAAAAGGCTTGATGAGCCACTCCACGGTACCACCCTTTTTCGCATGAAACTCCATGCGCACTTTGAATAGCCTACACTATTCTCTGTTTTGGTAACGGGTACTGGTACGCACCCGTTCAGCCCTACTAGTCTGACGTTCAAGCTGAAACTCCAAGGTGAGTTCATCTTTCGGGACAATACCGGCTCTCAGCTACCCGGCTCTCTGTGACTGCCTTTTTAAAAGACTACTTATCCTCTTCAATGCTTTTCGCATTATTCATATTTTTCGAAACGCTTATGTTTGATGTCTTGTATTTGTGATTATCTTACGTGTATTTCAGGTAGTAGTCAACAGGTTTTTTGAAATTTTTTGATAATTCTAAATTGAAAGATTTGTTGTATCCGCTTACATACCTATCATGACCACATTCTACAAAAAAAGTTTTTTCAATATTTAATTTTTAAAAACGTCACATACCCCATTAAAATTATTAAAATGAGTGATAACAAACTTCTCCACTGAAATATCCCCGCACTACCCACATGATGCCAGTCACTAGTATTAGTGTTCACAAATAGCGGACCATCCATTTTCCCTTTCACTGTTCGCTGACGCCACTCTTGATACAAGATTCGGCCTCAATCCCTTTTGAAGATCTCTCGTGGATAAACCGCCTGCCATTCCAAGATGCGGAAAATCACGGAACAATTCAAAATCCCCTCCCCAAACAAATCCCAGGGATTTTGCTATGGCCGCCACCCTTGTCCACTTTTCGCCCTCTGTCCATAATGTCCGCTTGCCGTCATCACTAACAATGACAAAATCTACAGCAAGGCCATAGTTATGCAAGGACTGGCCCCCTCTGGCATAAGTCACGATTGGCTTTGATTTATTCGTTCTGCCCCGTTCATACAATTCATTTTGTTCTGGGAAACTTCGGTAACCAGCCGTTATTTGAACAAATATCCCCGCTTCATAAGCTAATTTAACCACTTCAAGTATCGTCTCGTTCACGACTGGGTTCATACCGCTTCCCATATTTTCCTTTGCACGATTCAATAGGGTTTGTAATTTGATGGCCATCCTAGCACCTCCCCTATATTAAATGCGAACAACACTGTAGGCGGAAAGGCGTTTAATATTTTTTCCTTCGATAATTGAAGGGGTAAAAATTTCCAAAAAAAGACAAAGGGGCTGAACACAGGTGATATGAATCATCCCCTGGTCCAGCCCTCCGGTTCATTTAGCCAATACATCCTCGTATTCTGCATTTTTTTCAAATTGTTTTTGAACGAACGAACATACCGGAACAATTTTCAGTTTTTCCTCCCTTGCGAATCCTATTACCTTTTCAACAAGGGCATTTCCTACCTTTTGCCCGCGAAGCTTGTCAGAAACAACGGTATGATCGACCGTGATTTCATCATCACCTGATTTAAAGAATGTAATTTCCGCTAATTTCTCACCAGATTCTTCGACAAAAAAAGAACTTTCACCTTTTCTGATATCAACCATGTTAATGACCTCCTTTTAGTTCCTTTTTATCATATCTCACAAAATGGAAATTAAACAAATATTTAAAACTTGAATGAAATTGAATAAAGTAAAGCACTTTCAAGAGTTTTAAAGCTAGCATTGTCCATGTTAAGTTTATTCACAAACTGATGGTGGCTAATATAAAATTTTTAAAGGAAGGCAAAAGGCAAAACTTGACCGACCTTTCCTAGCCTCGGATATACACTTCCGGTAATATCTAAGCTTTACCATGGCTGACGTGCACAATACTGAATGAAATATTTTTAAAAGGTTTTAATTTCTCTCCATAACCAAAATGAAATACATAGTTTTTCAAGCTTTCATTTTTTGATTGAATTTATATAATGGAAGAAATCTTTCCGTAACGATGTAAGAATAAGTATTTAATATTAGATACTGAAAAAACTGCCCTTTAAATGTTAGGACAGTTTTACACTTTTATGAAAACAAAATATAAAATGATCATCGATAACAATATGACCATAAAAACAGCGATTAGAATAACGTGCGCACTCGTGGGCCGGAATGTACCTTCATTGATTTGCCGCTTCTTCTGAAGATAACCGATTGTCGCCAGCACTGTAATCACAAGGCCCAATGCACATGCAAACATCCCCAGCACGATACTGATCAGGTCAATACGGGGATCCCGATGCACACCAATCGTAAAATGCAGGCTTGTCGCAAGAAAACCAACCCCCACTATCGCAATCACCGTTCTTACCCACGCTAAAAAGGTGCGTTCATTAGCCAGATGCTGCTGGGCATATTTCAATTGGTTTTTCTCCATGCATCACCTTAATCGAACGTTTTTGATCAACCTTAAAAATCAGTCATCTTTTCAGCAGCGAAAAGGCCCTGAACATAGACCCGACAAACATTAGCCCTGCACCGCCGAGCAATAAATATATACATAGAGTTTTATCAATAACATTCAAAGGATAAAGTAATGCCCCTAGCGCTATGATTGCTCCTATCCCCGTTATGGTCCATCCTATTTTTTTCATTCGCAACTCCTAAAATTAATTATTTAGTGAAGGTCCTCCACCGGTTTCCCCCTTTTTCATAGATAGGTCCCTCATTACTAGCTTAAACCATTTAAAAACTGACAACAAGTGAGATCCACCGATTATTTTCCCGCAAAAAAAGAGCCACAAATGACTCCCTGTTTTGAACACGCCCAAATTCAGCCGTTCTTTTTATCCTTTTCCATATACTCTTTTATTTTTCTTTCTTCCCACTCAGACCCGAAGTTTCCTTGTGCAAGAATGGTAATTCCATGTATCAGAACACCAATCCCCCACCCTCCAAGGGGATAAAGGAACCACCAATAACCGGAATCCGTCAATAGGTTAATCGCAATCAACATGACATTCACCAATACATACACCATTAGATGAATGTAGAATGCCTTAAGGTTTTCAACCCTTTTTTTCGCCCGTAGATATCCATCTCCATTTTCCATCCCAGCACCTCCTAATCATAAACACTAAAGTATATTACCATCTGCTTCCATAATACCTTATTTTTCATAAAGAAATAAGAATGAAATGCATCAAAGGTAAATCGGGAGCTGGGAATCAAGGAGAATCTCTAAAGGCCACTTACAAGTCAGTGGATTTCATTCTATTGTATCCCCGTTCTTCGTATGGCTGTATTTTGTCCATCCACATTTCTTCAAGTTTTTTCAATTCCCGTTTAACATCAAAAAATCCTGTATCTTTCGGCTTCAATACTTCCAGTACCTCAAAAGAAAAAGCATCTTTCCCATATTGGTTCCACTCACCTTGCAGAACTTTATTGGTGTTTGTTCCGACTTCCAATTCAAATTGTTTCCCCTTCAACGTCTTTAAATTCCTGGTGCTTCCGATAAAAACTTTATTATTTACCGTATTTCTGATTTGGTATACACCTGCTTCAACTTTCGTTTCTTTATATAATTGCTTCAATTCTTTTTTACGATCCATCTTTCTTGCCTCCAGTCATCATTTCTTCAGCCAATATTGGCTCCCATCAGTCTTTCTATCCAAGAATCCATATTCTATTAAATATCTTCTCAAAAGAACATGATCATGATAAACGGCACCCAATATTTGATTGATTTCTTTTTCTTCATATTTCCGCTCATTTTCAAAACGGTTCATAATTTCTTGGAGAATGATCAGCCTTTGTTTTTCCTTTGGCGGGAAAGACTTTAATGTATCCTGACTGCCTTTAGGGAAGTATTTTTTCAATACAGTCACCTTTTCTTCCTCTGTAACGTTATAACGATCATCGACCATCCTTGCTTTTTGATGAAGCGGGATAAATGCCGGCGCATGTTCATCTTTATCTTTCAAAAGTTCCATCAGGGCTAAAAACAACTTAGCCTGACGCTCTTTCTCTTTCAACACAAAACGATGGTTCCGAATGGTGGACGGACTGCCAATTCCCATTTCCTCCTGAACCTCAGCATCATTCTTCCCTTGGTAAAATAGGCGAAGAAGGCGGTTTTGATGGTCCGTGAGACCTGTAAGTTTTTTATCGAGATCAATCAAGTATTCAAAAACGGAGCTGTGTGCATGTTCAATATGAATTCGCATATACCTCTTTGCTTCATAAAGAACCCCATCTTCCGGGTACACTATCCCCTTTTCAACTGCATTTCCGCACAGCAAACAAACATATTGATTCTCACCTTCTATATATCCTTGTTTAAGCTCATCCTGAGATGCGTTCCAAAACATTTCAGCGTCCTTCATAAAACAAACACTTCCCTATAAAGTTTATAATATAATAAACATAATATTAATTCGTTTGCATTATGTCAATGTTTTTTCTGATTTAACTCCAGCAAAGTATCCAAAGAAGACCTTGATAGTCAGAGGGGCTTCATAACATACAGCTGGCAGGCGAATACACCATCCATTCCCAGGACACTATGCCGATATAGTATATTGAATAATAAGCGTATTTTCCCCAATAATATGCTATATAAGCGTGAATAAGCTTTAGAGGAGGATATATTATTGAAAGATGAAAACGATGCAATTGTTCCATCAATCCATAACACCGATTTACACAAGGCAATACACCATTTATCGGAACAATTCAAGGTACCACTGCCAGAATTACGCGATACGATTGATTTACTTATACAAAACCAATCAAGTGGGATGCAGCTTAGTGTAGAAGATCATAAAAGTTCACCCGTCGAAGAATTGAATACGGCAATAATCAAAAACCGTGAAATCATTAAAAAAAATCTCCAAACATTAAATAGAATTTGATATAGAAAAAAGGCATCCGATCATGGATGCCTTTTTTCTGTGGAGCATATGAAATTCCTAATATAAGTCCTTCGTTAGAGCTCATTAAGTATTAGCTAGGCACAAACTTAAGTATTCCTTCCAGATAAACACCTTGTTCTTTTCGTTTGCATTCCCTCAACTTGATTCTTCCTTCTTTTTCTAACTCCTTAGCTAATTGGACCACTTCAGTTCCATCTTCGGTTATTTCGACTGAGAAGAAATTGCCCCGAGTGGAAGTTTGAATGAACTTGAATAATCTATCTTTATTCATTTAAACATCTCCTTATTTATAACAAGTTCGACATAAAAGTTCATCCACCTGCGATAAATATAAATAAAAAACTTCTTGTCGTCATACGAACTTTAGCAGTTAAAAGGATAACAAATTGAAAACATCCTCGTTGACTTAAGCCAAAAGTAAAAAAGCCAAAACCTTAGAAGGTTTTGGCTTTTTCTAGTTAGTGTCCCAGGAGAGATTCGAACTCCCGACCGACGCCTTAGAAGGGCGTTGCTCTATCCAGCTGAGCTACTGAGACGTTTATGATATAAGTTGCGGTAAAACTTATGTATTACCTTAACTGTTCCCTTAGGACACTTCTTATTATAGTAGGATATCAAAAGAAAGTCAACGGTTTTTCATAAAAAGTTTTTTTCTTTTTTTATGAACCAGGAAGCGGGGAAAAACGCTTCCTGTTCATTATACATGAAGTCATTCCATTTGATAAGCATTTCTTAGTTCTTCAACGATTTTTCCTTCAAGGTCAAAATAGATGATTTCAAGTTGGTCATTTCCGATTTCCAAAATGGCATAGGTTTTCTCTTTTCGTCCACGCGGCTGACGTATGCTTCCCGGGTTGATGAAGAGCTTGCCGTCAATCAATTCGGAGCCTGCAGCGTGGGAGTGACCAAAGCAAATAATATCCGCCCCTGTCTCTTCACTTTTATAAGATAGGTTCATCAAGGTCATATTTATGTTATAGAGGTGTCCATGCGTAAGGAAGAAACGCTTGCCTGCGATATTCTCCACAATATCATTCGGATATGCCGAATCATAGTCACAATTCCCGCGAACGGCTAAGAACCCCGACATGTGAGGGTCATTTCTTTCCAACTCTGAATCACCGCAATGGATCATGGCAGCAACCTCTTGTTTATGACGGTCGGTAATCATGCTGATTTCATGAGTTAAGCCATGACTGTCACTCATTATTAGCACTTTCATCGTCACATTCCTTCTTCCCTTTTTAGAAATAGATCAAGTTTTTCATCTAGAGCCCTCAATGCGTTGGCACGGTGGCTGATTTTGTTTTTTTCCTCTTTTGTCAATTCGGCGTTTGTTTTGCCCTGTTCCTCAACAAAAAAGATGGGATCATAACCAAATCCATTCGTTCCTGAAGGCTGTTCCGTAATCAAGCCTTCCATCGTTCCCGATACCGTAACTGTTTCCTGGTTGGGTGACGCTAGTGCCAAGGCGCAATAAAATCTCGCAGTCCTAGCCTCTTTTGGCACGCCTTCCAGTTCGCGGAGGACTTTTTCCGTGTTTGCTTCATCGCTCTTGTCCTCTCCAGCATAGCGCGCAGAATATACGCCTGGACGGCCCTCCAATGCATCTACAATCAATCCGGAATCATCAGCAATGACAAAGTGGCCTAGCTGATGGGCAATGGCCTCTGCCTTCAGGATCGCATTTTCTTCAAAGGTCGTGCCTGTTTCCTCAACATCCGGAGCATCCGGTACATCGAGAAGTGTTTTGACTTCATATCCTTTAGCAGAGAATAAGCTTTCGAACTCCTTGGCTTTCCCTTTATTTTTCGTTGCAATGATTACTGTCTTCATTTTTCATTTCACCCTTTTTCATTTTATCGGCATGAGAGCTCTTTTCGGACTAAGAAAGAATTTGCTGTAATTCGTCATATGTAAAAGCCGCTTCTTCCAGTGCCAAACGGACGGATTCAGCGCTGCCTTTCATGATCAACAACAGCCGCTGAACTTTCCAGATAAGTTAAGTCTAACACAACTCCCTTATCTGCAATACTTATAAAACTAACGTTTGTAATTTTCACTATGTTCAATATGGATATTAACTTTTATGTTATTTATTGAAGACTTATCAAAGGAATTAATAATTTTATTATCCCACTTATTGGCATGGTATCTGTATGCCTTTTCACTTATGTTAAAAAGATCTGTATTGATTTTTTCCCCAGTCTCCAACGTCTTCAAAATATCTTGCTTAATTTTTATTTCTACCTTTTTTTCGATTTTTTCCATATCCAAGTTGTCTATATTTTGTTTCAATATTCCATTTGCTCTAACTTCTAAATCATATAAGGGTTTCTTTTGTTGTTCCAATACTATGATGTTTGTTTTGGGGTCCATGATTTCAACACTTACCTTTTGTTTGTTCAGGGAAAAAAACATTACAGTCGCCTTATTTCCAACCCATTTCATACCTATCAAATCTTGTTTACTTACGAACCCTTTATACTGTTGTTTTGATAAAACATAGCCGCCATTCAACGTTGGTATCTTTTTTTCTTTCCCCTTCTCTGAGTAATGACGCTCATTTATTACCATAGAGGGAATTAAAATGGAACCAACCGGTTGATAAAATTTCGAAACCAGCTCATTGAATTTTAACGGGGATATGAAATAATTCTCATTAATAACGGTCTCTGGCCTTTGAATGATCGTGAATAGGTTAGGAAGATTAAAGAAACTATCACTGTCAAACACCTTTTTAATATCTTCTTTTGTAACAAACAGCCATGAATTGTATCGCAATAAGGGCTCTTTCCCCACATATTCAATGAAATCCTTCATTTTCTTATTGATTACATTCTCACTTAAAATGAAGGAGTTAATATGCCCGATATACAGTGGCAATGCTGCATTTTGTTCTAATTCAGTAAATGCTTCTTCGATACTTTCCCCTTTACCTTCCCCAATGACAACAGAAGATTTTTCTTGTAATGCTGTGGCCCCCTCTTGTTTTGCTATATCCGCAAAATTCAATGCTTGAAAGTATAAGATGAATTCACCCTCTTTATAATCGACGCCTAGAGCGGATCCATATGTTTGAGCTTGAATTTCCTTCATTCCCCAACAGCCTGTCGTCAATAAAAGTTGACAGCCAATTACCATGACTGCAATTAGCTTTCTCATTTGTTCGACTCCTTTTGCGGTTCATTATCACTGGACTGTAGAGCTTGATTCCGCTGTCTTAACATCCCATACGGAAGCTTGAATAAGACTTTTAACATATCCGATTTATTTGGTTTGGAAAATGGATTCACAAAAGGCTGTCCGAAACTTTCCAAGGAAACCACAACAATCAAGATGAGGAATATTCCCATGAAGAATCCAAACAAGCCTAAAAACGCTGAACATGCAAATATGAATAACCTTATAAGAACGATATTCCCAGCAATATTCTGATTGATCAAGGTATAGCTCGAGAGAACTGTTACAGCTATTATTACGAGCATGGAGGGTGAGGTCAGTCCTGCCCGAATCGCTGCATCACCTATAATTAGTCCACCCAACACAGAAACCGTCGGACCTACAGCTTTTGGCAGGCGAAGACCGGCTTCTTTAAATAGTTCAAACAATATGATCATCAAGAATGCCTCCAAAGAAGCAGGTATGGGTAATCCCTGTCTCGTGATTGAAATCGTCGCAAGTAGCGAAAAGGGAATTTGATCGAATTGATAGGTAACTAACGCTATAAAAAAACCCGGTAACGTAACGGTTACAAATAAGGCGACTACACGAATGATGCGTATAAAACTAATGTAAAAAAAGCTTGCATGTGCGTCATCAGCAGAATAAAGCAACTGATTAATACTTGTTGGTCCGATCAAGCATGTGGGATTCCCGTCCACCAGGATGGCAAAGCGCCCTTGATTCAATGATTCAACAACATAGTCCGGTCGACCGATATAATCCATTAAGGGGAAGATGGAAAGTTGATTATCATATAAGAGTTCTTCAACTTGGTAACTGCTGACTATGATATCAACCTTTAATGAATCCAATCGTTCTTTAATATCCAAAAGAATCGAGGGATTAATAATGTCATCAATATAAAGCAGCAATATTTTTGTTTTACTTCTTTTCCCGATTGTATATTCTATACATTTAAGTGATGCCGTTTTTAACCTTTGGCGAATTAAAGACATGTTATCCGATATATTCTCAACAAATCCATCTCTAGGTCCACGAATGGAAGATTCTATATTGGATTCTTCCGGACTGCGCTTAGGGGAATTAGCTAATGGGGTATAGTAAATTTCATTAGAAGATTCATTAATAATGATCAGGTCTCCAGAAAAAAGAATGCTTTCCACTTCCTCTTTTAAACCGGAGCCCTTTTCAAGCATACTGATTTCCATAATATTGCTTAATTGATCAATTGTTAATTCCCCATTTTCTTGAACCGCTTTTGATATTGTAGGCAGTATCACTTCATTGATAAATGGCATATCCACTAAGTTCGGCGCATATAAAAAACCCAACAAATAACGACCTTCATTATCAAAAGTTTTTGTTCTTAAAACAACATCGGAAGAATGTTCGAACCATTTTTGGATTTGGTCAATGTAAGAAGGAGTTCCATTCAATTTTCCCTTCTTCATAATGTTTCACCTTTTCCTTTTCCCTTTATAAAAATAAGAATTAACAGTATAATTGCAGCACTTAAAAGAAACAGACTGCTGATTGGAAAGAAATACTTGTAGATAAGATTAAAAAATGAAGTAGCATCCCAATGGATTAGCGTGCCAATAACAATTAACAAATATAGCGAAAGCAGTATCCACTTCTGATGTTTTGAATTTGAGATTAATTTATAGCCTATAAATAAACATAAACTTATTCGAATCATGGCACCTGAAAGCCATTGGAAAATGGAAAGGAAATCAAGTCGAGTAATATAATAGCCAAACCTTAGCAACTTCCACTGTTCGTAAGCTGGATTCCTCATTTTCACTGCTTCCACAGAACCAAATTCTGCAATCGCTCCCATGAGGGGTCCTAACGTCAGCATGATTAAGATAATACCAACCAGTAAAAGCCACTTGGCTTTTAGCTTATTTTTCAGGTAAGGAGTTAAAAATAAAAAAACGATGATTTCTAAATATCCTGCACTCGTATACAGAATTCCATTTAAAGTATTGCTATATCCGCTTTCAAATATCGGGAACAATAATTCGTAATTCTTATTACTCGTATTCCCCAGCCCCACAAATATCCCGAAAAAAGTGACGACCGGAAGAAATAGGAGAGCCAAAGTACTTATGGTGCGTATTCCTTTATAACTTGCAAAAATACATATAAAGGTGAATAGGCTGACAACTACGATGTTTGGTATGTCATGAGTATAATTAGCTTTTGCCCAAATCACTGTAAATTTGACGGTAATGAAGGCGTTAATTATAAAGTACAACCCAAATGCTATAGTGAAGATATATGTAACAAAAGGTGTAGACCATTTTTTCAGAAAAGAGATTATATCTTCTTTATCTAGTTTTTTATAAATATAAAAAATAAATAGTGTCCAAACAAAACATGGAACAACACTTATTATGACACTTATCCATGCGTCGCGTTGAGATGCGGTCAATATATTGGGAAGGAGCAGGACATGTACCATGAATCCTGTATTCATAATGATCAAAACATAGATGTGTAAAGCCTGAATGACCTTTTGATCCAAAATAATATCCCCCCATTAATTACATGATTAAAAGTAATTTCCCCTTTTAAAAATTTATTTATGTAAAAACTTTCTCTTGATACGAGAAATTGCTTAGCTGAGGTATTAGTTTTCAACTAAAACAACAATTAAAATGTATATAACAGGGGCAATGGTGGAATAAAAAAAAGAGGCAGCTGCTGGCTGCCTCTTTGTGTTTTCTAGATATAAATCGCGCTTTAAAAACTACCTGTGTTGACTTTCTCTGGACGGACCACTGGTTCGGATAATTTCTTGCCTTCTTCATTAAGAACATCTGCGCTGCCCTGCACTTGCACTTCAACGCTTTCAATTCCTTTCTGTTCCGTTAAGGAAAGGACCAAGGCATCAAGGACTTCTTGTGATACCTTTTTCTCTTTAAAGCTTCCAAGGATATTTTCGTTAAAATTGAGGCTGACCTTACCTTCTGCCACCTTAGGCTCGTCAAGTAAAGCTACATCGCTCATGAACCCTGTTTGCAGGCTTGAACCCGAAGGACTCTTCGTTAATTCCTGAATGACCGCTGTTACATTATCAGACACCGTTTCGCTGATCCTGCGTGTCACAGGAACATAATAGGTGTACTCCTCGTCACCGCCTACATAATAAACGGTCAGTGATTTGGTATTGGAAATGTCGACTACGTCACTCGTATCGATATTGATTCCTGACGACCTTGAGATATTCTCATCTATCGGTGTGCCATTGACAGGCATTTCGGATATATCTTCCCCATTAATTCTCATTTGGATTTTCTCGACCGAGTCGAATTGTGTCAGTGTCCATGTAATGGCTTGAAGGATTTTAAGTTCATCCTCTTTCTGATAATTTTTGAACTCCGGCGAAAAGTCCGCCACAGCCACTCCGTCTTTAATGTTCACGCTTATTTGGGTATCGGCAGGAATGACGGCCCTGAATCCATTCGGAAGTTTATCCGTGACAGGTCCGTTAGTGACAAGGTAATCAAGAGCCTGTTTGGCGACAGCTTCCGATTTAGGAAGTTCCAACGTCTGTGGAACCACATACCCGCTTTTATCAATTAAATATAACTCCGTCTTCACTGTTTTCGATTCAACTGCGCCCTCTTCTCCATCAGTCGCGGGCTTTTCCTCACCATTCGTTTCTGTTTCTTTTTCTTTTAATGAAGATTCATCCTCGACTAATGAAACATCCTTTGGCGGATCTATTTCCTTTTTCTCTTCACCGCCAAATAATCCGCAGCCTGAAAGCCAAAAAGAAGATGCCAGAATGGTCACAGCCATTGTTACTTTTGATTTATTGGACATAAAATCACTCCTAGGACAGTTTGTACTCCTATTTATACGAGCCCTAGGGGAAAATAGACCAATTATTTTTCCCTCTGATAGTGGAGCTGGGCAATTTGCCCGTACTGCTGCATCTTTGTCAGCTTCTGATTGAGCAATCGATTCCCATCCCCAAGTATAATCGGAATGATGGACAGGATCATTTCATCCACCTGCGTTTCCCTCATGAAGTCCTATTTCTGCACCGCCAACAAGACAGATCCTTGAACCTTCTTTCTGTCTTCCGATGAAATCACCTACAACTTCGTTCATAAACTCGGCATATCCTTCTATCCCTTTCGCACTTCTTGAAAAGACATAGCAGGCTTTATGTTGATAGTGAATTCTTGTTCCAAAATATGAATCTGATATATGTCTCATAATCACCGTATCTATACTAACACCGTCTGTTCAAGACAAGAAAAAAAGACTTCCAAATGGAAGTCTTATAAGTGATCGATTTTAATTGTTTCGATGGTATTGACATGAATACCGAGCCAGCTCGACGCGATGGAACCAAACATATCTCTGGAACCGGTTGTATAAAAGCGATGAACGGGGCGGAGCTTGCTTTTATTGATTAATTTATAGTAATCCAAAATGACACTTGCCTCACGGGCCGTTTCTTCCCCAGAGGAAATGACTTGTACTTCATCCCCCATATAGGAAGAGATTACAGGCCCCAGCAGTGGATAATGGGTACATCCAAGGATCAATGTATCGATCTTCGTTTTCTTCAACGGGTTCAAGGTTTGTGCCACGACCCTATTGACGATACCCCCTTCAAACTCCCCGCTTTCTACGATTGGGACAAATTTCGGGCATGCTAAACTATCTACTTTCACATCGGAATTGATGGAGGCAAGCGCGTCGTCATATGCTTTGCTTTTCACCGTGCCTTCCGTACCAATAACGCCAATATGCAAGGAATCAGAAACTTTCAATGCCGCCCTTGCCCCTGGATGGATGACACCCAACACCGGAATCGGAAGTGTTGCCCTGATTTCATCCAGTACAGCTGCAGTCGCTGTATTGCAGGCGATGATCAGCATTTTTATTTCCTTCTTCATCAAAAACCTCGTCATTTGCCATGTAAAGGTTTGGACATCTTTTTTGGTCCTCGGCCCATAAGGGCATCTTGCTGTATCACCTAAGTAAATTATATTTTCATTTGGAAGCTGACGCATGACTTCTTTAGCTACTGTCAAACCGCCTACCCCTGAATCAATGATGCCTATCGGTTGTTTCAAAAAACTCGCCTCATTTTTCTTTCATTTCTTGATGTAGTTTTACTAGAATCCCTTTGAGGGACATGATGTCAGATTCGTTAAAATTGACTAATACGCCACTCAAGTACTGCTGCCGTTTATTAATCACTTCTTCGATTATCCGTTCACCTTCTTCAAGAAGGTGAATTCGAACCACACGCCGGTCATTTTCATCCCTGACACGCTGGACAAGCTGATGTTTCTCCATGCGGTCAATCAGATCCGTCGTTGTGCTGAAGGCGAGAAACATCTTCGTGGACAATTCGCCAATCGTCATGTCTCCTGATTCAAAAAGCCATTGCAAAGCCACGAATTGAGGAATGGTAATTTTATAATCATGGAGAATTTCTCTTCCCCTTTGCTTAAGCCATGACGATACATAGCGCAATTCCCTCTCGATATCGGCTACATATGCCGCCTGCTTCCCTTCATCCATACACACAGCTCCCCACTTCATGAAACTTATCATACTACCATTTTGGATGAAAGTGAAATGATTTTCAAGATTGATTACCTGGAATCTTAATGAAACGCTCTCCATAAAAATAAGCAGCATCCAAAGAAGTCAAAACAACCAAATTGTTTTGCCCTTCCTTATATGCTGCCAATGAACGGGAGAGAAAATATTTATAAGGCTTACGTATTAAGAGTTAACACATTAAAGCTTAAG
Organism: Peribacillus frigoritolerans; assembly: GCF_040250305.1. Lineage (NCBI taxonomy): Bacteria > Bacillati > Bacillota > Bacilli > Caryophanales > Bacillaceae > Peribacillus > Peribacillus frigoritolerans. Next base: position 3,988,384 of record NZ_CP158190.1, read on the forward strand.
TTCTCCCATACGAAGGAGTTCTATGACTGCCTGCGAACGTCCTTTAACTCCAAGCTTCTGCATCGCATTCGAAATATGGTTTCGAACTGTTTTTTCGCTAATAAACAATTCACCTGCGATTTCTTTTGTTGTTTTGTCTTGTACTAGTAACTCAAATACTTCTTTTTCTCTTTTGGTGAGTAGTGGCTTATGAGTGAATTCGTTCTCCTTCAAGTAATGTTACCCTCCTTGCCTTCACCAGCATAAAACCCGGAGTGGGTGTCTATTTAGTCAAGATATAGTATGTCGGCTGGGGCAATGGAGTGACTCTTTTACTTGTCTAAATGGAAATATTTTTAGGAATGTTCCAGCACAGTATGCCACATCGACTGCTTCATCTCTTCCGTCCAAGGTATCGGCTTTCCGGTGGCCTTGGAGACTTGCACAATCGTCCCCCTGCCCGTTAGACAAATTGATCCATCTTGTTTGATCCCCATATAATGTATGTCCACTGAAGAATTTCCGATATGGTCAGCTTTCACATGAATCGTCAATAAATCATTGAAAAACACCTGCTTCAGGTAATCACACTGTAAGTTAGCAACAACCGGCATCTCACCGCATTCAGCAGAGGTCCAATCCTTCATGAATCCCATGCTATTGAAATACTCAATCCGTGCTTCCTCAAAATAAGTAAAAGGAATCGTGTTATTCAGGTGCCCAAACATATCAGTTTCTGAAAAACGGACCTTAATCTCATGTTTAAAGGAAAAATCATTGATCCACTCCGCTATATTATCGATATATGATATTCTGCCCAACTTGTGCACACCCTTTCTGAAATGAATGACTATTCACTCATTTTATAAGAAAACAGCCATAATGAAAAGTATTTTATATTGGAAGCTGTTTAATTTGATCATTCTAACTTCATTAATCGAACATTATGCATTTGCCGGGTGCCGCAAATCATTTTACACATCAATCCCAGCTATCAATCCAAAAAAAAGAACCCATATCATAAGATACAGGTTCTTTCATTTTCATTATTAAACTTCATCGCTGCCGAAGAAGTTACGGAATTGTTGGATCGTAGTATCACGGTTCAACGCTGCAATCGAAGTCGTTAATGGAATGCCTTTAGGGCAAGACTGCACACAGTTTTGTGAGTTACCGCAGTTTGCAAGTCCTCCATCACCCATGATCGTATTTAAACGTTCAGCTTTGTTCATTGCACCAGTTGGATGTGCGTTGAATAAACGAACTTGTGATAATGGTTGTGGCCCCATGAAGTCTGAATTGCTGTTTACGTTCGGACAAGCTTCCAAACATACACCGCAAGTCATACATTTAGATAACTCGTAAGCCCATTGACGTTTCTTTTCTGGCATACGCGGTCCTGGTCCAAGGTTGTACGTTCCATCGATTGGAATCCATGCTTTTACCTTTTTCAATGAGTCGAACATACGGCTGCGATCGACTTGCAGGTCACGAACAACAGGGAATGTACGCATTGGTGCTAGACGAACCGGCTGCTCCAATTGATCGATAAGAGCTGTACATGATTGTCTTGGTTTACCATTGATAACCATTGAACAAGCACCACATACCTCTTCAAGACAGTTCATGTCCCATGCGATTGCTGTAGTGTGCTTGCCTTGTACCGTTACTGGATTACGACGAATTTCCATTAGGGCGGAAATTACGTTCATATTCGGACGGTACGCTAATTCGAATTCCTCATCATAAGGAGCTGAATCCGGTGTATCTTGACGAGTGATTATAAAACGGACTGTTTTAGTCTCAGATTTAGTTTCAACCATTTTTTTGCTCCCCCTCTTTAGTGTTTCGTAGTGTAGTCACGTTTACGCGGTGCGATCAGTGATACATCTATGTCTTCATAATGGAATTCAGGTGCTTGATCCAAGCCTTTGAATGTTGCCATAGTAGTTTTCATGAATTCCTCATCATTACGTTCTGGGAAATCAGGTTTGTAATGCGCTCCGCGGCTTTCGTCACGGTTTAACGCACCAATTGTGATTACACGAGCCAATTGCATCATGTTTTGCAGCTGTCTAGTGAATGCAGCTCCTTGGTTACTCCATTTAGCCGTGTCATTGATGTTAATTTTCTTGTAACGTTCCATCAGCTCAAGAATCTTGTTATCCGTTTCTTTCAGCTTGTCATTGTAACGAACTACAGTAACATGCTGTGTCATCCACTCACCAAGTTCTTTGTGAAGGACGTACGCATTTTCATTACCATCAAGAGACATGACTTCATTCCATTTCTCTTGTTCTTGTTTTTCGTACCCTTCATACAATGAAGAAGGAATGGATTCTGAAGTTTTAGCAAGGCCTTCAATATATTTAACGGCGTTCGGTCCAGCGACTGAACCACCATAGATTGCAGAAAGAAGTGAGTTGGCACCAAGACGGTTACCGCCATGTTGTGAGTAATCACACTCACCTGCAGCGAATAAACCTTTGATGTTAGTCATTTGGTCATAATCAACCCAAAGTCCGCCCATAGAATAGTGAACGGCAGGGAAAATCTTCATTGGAACTTTACGAGGATCTTCACCCATGAATTTCTCGTAGATTTCAATGATTCCGCCAAGTTTAATATCAAGTAATTTCGGATCTTTATGTGATAGATCCAGGTAAACCATGTTTTCACCATTAATGCCAAGCTTCATGTTCATGCAGACGTCGAAGATTTCACGAGTCGCGATATCACGAGGTACTAGATTACCATAAGCAGGGTATTTTTCTTCAAGGAAATACCAAGGTTTTCCGTCTTTATATGTCCAGATACGTCCACCTTCACCACGAGCGGATTCACTCATTAGACGAAGTTTGTCATCTCCAGGGATTGCTGTCGGGTGAATTTGAATGAACTCACCATTAGCATAATTTACACCTTGTTGATAAACGATGGAAGCAGCTGAACCTGTATTGATCATTGAGTTAGTTGATTTACCGAAAATGATTCCAGGGCCGCCGCTCGCCATGATTACAGCGTCTCCAGGGAATGATTTGATTTCCATTGAAGTCAGGTTTTGAGCTACGATACCGCGTGCTGTTTGCTCATCATCGATAACAGCTCCAAGGAATTCCCAGCCTTCATATTTCGTTACAAGGCCTTCAACTTCATAACGGCGAACCTGCTCGTCCAATGCGTAAAGTAATTGCTGACCAGTTGTTGCACCAGCGAATGCTGTACGGCTATGTTGAGTACCACCGAAACGACGGAAATCAAGAAGACCTTCCGGAGTACGGTTGAACATAACACCCATACGGTCAAACATATGAATGATCGATGGTGCTGCTTCGCACATCGCTTTAACCGGCGGTTGGTTAGCCAAGAAATCTCCGCCATAAACTGTATCGTCGAAGTGGATATATGGAGAATCCCCTTCACCTTTTGTATTAACTGCCCCGTTGATTCCGCCTTGGGCACAAACTGAGTGAGAGCGTTTAACAGGCACTAAAGAAAATAAATCAACCTGTTGTCCCAGCTCTGCTGCTTTGATCGTAGCCATTAATCCAGCTAGACCTCCACCAACGATAACTATTTTACCTTTACCCAATTCTGTCACTCCCTTATTTCCATTAGCCAAGCTATGTTTTTCCTAATTCTTATAAATGAACTCTATCTTCTTATACGAAAGCGAAAATTGCGCTGATTCCGATATAAGAAAGAAGAACGAAAACGATCAATGTAAAGTAAGTCATGATTCTTTGCGATCTTGGTGAAACTGTAAGACCCCAGCTCACTGCAAATGACCATAATCCATTAGCAAAGTGGAAGATTGCCGAGATAATACCAACAATATAGAACACAATCATAAATGGACTAGAGAAAATTTCAGCCATCATGTCAAAGTTAACTTCAGCACCCATAGCTGCTTGAATTCTAGTTGCCCATATATGCCAAACAAGGAAAATCAACGTTATGATTCCAGTTAGACGTTGTAGCATGAACATCCAGTTACGGAAGAAACTAAATCTGCCTAAATTGTTTTTTGCTGTAAAGGCAATATAAATTCCGTACACAGCATGGAAAATGAGCGGTAGATAGATGACGACCCATTCTACCAGAATCTTCACGGGCGTATACTCAATTAAATGAACTGCCCCATTAAAAGTTTCTTCTCCTTTTGTTGCCATAAAGTTTACCGATAAATGAAAAATTAGGAATAGACCAATTGGAATTACTCCTAGAAGTGAATGAAGCCTGCGATTCCCAAACTCACGATTTTTTGCCACTAAGTGCCCCCCCTTAATTTGTGAAAAATCATGCAAAGATAAACTGGTGGCTACCTTTTATCTCCGCGTGAAAATACAGTATAGAGTCAAAAAAACTCCTCTATACTTCCTTTACAATTATGTGACATGTCCATTTTACTCCTGACTTCTATGTGCGTCAAGAAAACGGATACAAGAAATCTCTTTTTCAGAATAGATTTTATTGGATTAAATTGGATATTTTTTGCATGTCAAGATGATATTTTGAATAAATTTCTAATTTAACTATTAATATCTCGGTATAATTTCTCATTTTTTTCCAATTGTTATTTAAATAAATAAAAAACAGTATAATTTGCAAAAGAAATACGTTTATAATAGATTTACAGAAAGAGGCGATAAATTATGAAAAAAAATATTGCTGCTGCGATAGAAGAAGAGATTCAAACTGAAGAAATTCAAACTGAAGAATTCCTGGTTCCAGCTTTCGGATACGAATTAATCAGAGAAGTTCTATTGAACGATATTCTCGGAAAAGACTCTAATCAAATCCTCTATTGGGCAGGTAAACAATTAGCAAGAAAATTCCCATTGAATGGCGATCAGGAAGTGATTGAATTTTTCCAAAGCGCTGGATGGGGCAATCTGGAAATCTTGAAGTATACGAAACACGAGATGGAGTTATCCCTGACGGGTGAAATAATCAGCCGCCGCCTGGATTTACACCCTGATTGTCACTTCCAACTTGAAGCCGGTTTCCTTGCCGAGCAGTTTACACTGCAAAAAAAATTCCTCAGCGAATCAACGGAAGAAATCAAACGCCGCGCAAAAAAAGTGATATTCACCATCCAATGGGATCCCAGAGATCCAATCTAATGAGCCCTTAAAACAGACTTACCCTTTTTACCGGAAGTCTGTTTTTTATTGGACTCCTGACACTTAAGCTAGCACATTTGCATGTTGACCTAGTTTAAATGCTTCATGAAGAGATTCAACCGCCTTCACCATTTCCTTTTCATTGACGACAGTCGAAACTTTAATTTCCGATGTGCTGACCATTTTCACCTGGATGCCTGTATTGGCCATCACTTCAAACATCTCGGCAGCCACTCCCGGATTGGATACCATACCAGAACCGACGATGGACACTTTGGCCAATCCGCTCTCCGTTTCGACTCGGTCGAATCCCAATTGTTCTTTATTATTTTCCAGCACGATCAAGGCCGCTTCCGTATCTTCACTTTTTGTGGAAAAAGATAGATTGGTCGTATCCTCGGCAGTCATGCTTTGAATGATGATGTCCACATTGATCCGGTTTTTCGCAAGTGTTGTGAAGATTGTGGATAATGCACCAAGTGATTGGGGCAAACCATATATTGTGACCCTCGTAATACTGTCTTCAAAAGCAATCCCGCGTACAATTAAGTTTTCTTCCATAGTTGCTTCCTCCTCAATGATCGTTCCTGATTCTCTCTCCATGCTTGAACGGACTTCAAGCGGAATTTGATAATTTTTTGCATATTCGACAGCCCTCGGATGAAGGACGCCCGCCCCCAGGTTGGCAAGTTCCAGCATTTCATCATAAGAAATGGATTGGAGTTTTCGTGCGCCTTTTATGTAGCGAGGGTCCGTTGTGAAAACGCCCGTTACATCCGTATAAATATCGCATCTATCCGCATTCAGCGCTGCAGCGATGGCAACCGCCGTCGTATCGGAACCGCCTCGCCCTAAGGTAGTGATTTCCCCATTTGCATCGTTACCCTGGAAACCGGCCACGACCACTATTTTCTTCTCCTGTAGCTTAGCTTGGATCCTCGTGGCATCGATGTTTAAAATCCGGGCATTCCCATGAACGGATTCCGTTTGCATGCCAGCCTGCCAGCCAGTATACGAAATGGCTTCATGTCCTTTTTCAATCAATGCCATCGTTAACAGGGAAATCGTTACCTGTTCCCCCGTAGTCAAAAGCATATCCATTTCCCTCTTGCTCGGGGTTCCGGAAATATCCCGGGCCATGGACACCAATTGATCCGTGGTTTTCCCCATGGCTGAAACAACGACGACTACCTCATTTCCATTCTGCGCTTCCTCGATTACCCGATCGGCAACATTTTTGATTTTTTCTACGCTTCCGACGGATGTTCCGCCAAATTTTTGAACGATTAATGCCATCCTCATGCACCCTCTCTACCTTTTTAGGCAATAAAAAAAGCAATGAGAAATATCTCATTGCTGTGATCACATATCTAAATACTGTAAACACAGTGAGATAGCTCTCCAGGGTATAAACCCTGACAATCCGCCATTTATTAAATGTCGGACCAGGAAAACAAGGTATGAGTCTTGTATTCCTTCGGCGTCATCCCCTTTCAAAACCTTTCATGGAAGCTCATACTTCTCCAGGTTTTTACTCTTGAATTCCGCACCTCTATCAGCACTTTTAAGTTGTCTAGTTAAAAATTCTTTTTAATCATAGCATAGAGATTTATCGGTAGCAAGATTATTCTTGTAATTTTCTAACGATTCCCTCGGCTACCCCTTTTGGCATGCCAGCTTCCATGATTTCCTCGGCCGTCGCCTCTTTGATTTTCTTCAATGATCCAAAATGCCTTAATAATTGCTTCCTTCGCTTTTCCCCGACTCCTGGAATATCATCAAGCTGGGAGTGAACTGCATTTTTCCCGCGTAGCTGGCGATGAAACGTAATCGCGAACCGATGCACTTCATCCTGAATTCTTTGCAATAGGTAAAATTCCTGGCTCCGGGAATCAAGAGGTACGATTTCAAGCGGATTTCCGATCATCAATTGCGAGGTCCTATGCTTTTCATCCTTAATGAGGCCTGAAAGTGGAATATCAAGGCCCAATTCATTTTCCAGAATATCCCGAACGGCTTCGACATGTCCCTTTCCGCCATCAATGATGATCAAGTCCGGAAGCGGCAGCCCTTCTTTCAATACTCGTGAATATCTTCTTCTGACCACTTCACGCATCGATTCATAATCATCAGGCCCTTGGACCGTCTTGATCTTATATTTGCGGTACTCCCTTTTTTCCGGCTTTCCATCAATGAACACGACTAAAGCGGAAACTGGGTCACTTCCCTGGATGTTGGAGTTATCGAAAGCTTCAATTCGATGCGGTGTGTAGATACCCAGTTGCTTCCCGAGGTTTTCCACCGCATTGATCGTTCTTTCTTCATCCCTTTCTATCAAAGAGAATTTTTCCTGAAGCGCGATGGAGGCATTCTTATTCGCCAATTTAAGCATGTCTTTTTTCGCTCCCCGTTTCGGGTGAATCGTTTTGACACCAAGCAGCCCTTCGGCCATTTCGGCATCCACTGATTCAGGCAGCAAGATTTCCTTTGGTTTAAAGTGGTTCGTAATCTCGTAAAACTGACCGAGGAATGTAAGAAGTTCCTGTTCGGGTTCATCGTAGACCGGAAAAAGCGAAACATCCCTTTCTATCAATTTACCCTGCCTGACAAAAAATACCTGAACGCACATCCAGCCTTTATCATAGGCAAAGCCAAATACATCCCTGTCGATGAAATCGGTCGTCATCATTTTCTGCTTCTCCATCGTAATATCGATGTGGGCAATCTTGTCACGGAACTCCTTGGCCCTCTCGAAATCGAGCTCTTCCGATGCCTCCAGCATTTTTTCAGTCAGTTCTTTTTTTATTTCAGTATGCCCGCCGTTCAAGAACCGGTTGATATCATCGACCATTTTTTTATATTCCTGTTCCTCTACATCATATACACATGGGGCCAGGCACTGGCCAAGGTGATAGTAGAGACAAACGCGATCCGGTAACGTATTACATTTTCTTAGGGGATAGATGCGGTCGAGCAATTTTTTCGTTTCGTTAGCTGCAAATGCATTCGGATAAGGGCCGAAATATTTCCCTTTGTCTTTTTTGACTTTTCGCGTAATGATTAGACGCGGGTGGCGTTCCGCAGTCAGCTTGATGAAAGGATACGTCTTATCATCCTTTAGCATGACATTATATTTTGGGTCATGTTTTTTGATTAAGTTCAACTCTAAAATAAGAGCCTCGATGTTGGAAGAGGTGACGATGTATTCGAAATCCTCAATCTCATTCACGAGTCGAAATGTTTTCCCATCATGAGATCCCGTAAAATAAGAACGGACACGATTTTTCAACACTTTCGCTTTGCCTACATAGATGATCGTTCCCTGACGATCTTTCATTAAATAACAACCAGGTTGATCGGGAAGAAGGGCAAGTTTATTCTTTATTTGTTGATTCATGCATTCAGCCTCCTGTTCTCCCTTTTTTACAATCATTATATATCAAGATAGCGAAAAAAGCTTCAAGTCCGCAGACTTGAAGCTTTTTTTAGCTATCTTACTATTACGCGTGTTTTGCAATAAGTTCAGCAAGTGCTTCTTTAGGTTGGAAACCAACAACCTTATCGACCACTTCACCGTCTTTAAGCACGATTAATGTCGGGATGCTCATCACACCGAATTTTCCAGCTGTTTCTTGGTTTTCATCTACATCCACTTTTACGATTTTTGCTGTATCGCCAATTTCAGTATCAAGCTCTTGAAGAACAGGAGCGATCATTTTACAAGGTCCGCACCATGGAGCCCAAAAATCTACAAGAACGACACCTTCGCTAGTATCTGTTGTGAAAGTCTGGTCAGTTGCATTTACAATAGCCATATATATTTCCTCCTCAAATTTACTCAAATAACTAAAAACAGTATACCACTGTTGCTCAAATCGATGCTAATATTTTGCTTCAGTGGTAGGATGTCCAAAAAAAGAGTAATTATGCAGGCCAAACCCCCTCCCCATTAGCGTAAATAAAGGGGCAAGACATGTATCGGCTTATGCCGAATGTCTTGCCCCTCATCAGTATTATTTCTATTACGCGTTAACTTTAAGTTTTTTGAATTCTTCCGTAAGTAATGGAACGACCTCGAAAAGATCTCCGACAATTCCATAATCAGCCACATTGAATATGTTAGCTTCCGGGTCTTTATTGATGGCAACGATAACCTTGGAGTTGGACATTCCTGCTAAATGCTGGATCGCACCGGAAATTCCGCAGGCGATATAAAGGTCAGGTGTTACGACTTTACCCGTTTGCCCGATTTGTAATGAGTAATCGCAATAGTCTGCATCACATGCTCCGCGGGAAGCTCCTACCGCTCCGCCAAGAACCTGTGCCAGTTCCTTTAATGGTTCAAAACCATCTTCACTTTTCACGCCACGGCCACCCGCGATGATTACTTTCGCTTCTGAAAGGTCGACCCCTTCACTGGCTTTTCTAACAACATCCTTAATGATTGTCCGTAAGTCCTTAATATCCACACTTAATGTAGAAACATCACCAGAGCGGGACTCATCTTTCGCTAATGGTTCGATATTGTTCGGACGGATTGTCGCGAAAATCACGCCATCTGTAACAATTTTCTTTTCAAATGCTTTACCAGAATAGATCGGGCGGGTGAAAACGATATTTCCGCCTTCTTCTTCAATGGATGTAACGTCGGAAATCAATCCTGATTCAAGTTTTCCAGCCAATTTAGGTGCAAGGTCTTTTCCTAAGGCCGTATGTCCAAAGAAAATCCCTTCTGGCTTTTCCTGCTCGATGACGGCAAGCAAGCTTTGCGCATATCCATCTGAAGTATATTGTTTCAATTGATCATTTTCGACTGCAATAACCCGGTCTGCACCATACTGGATCAATTCATTACCGAAATTTTGAACACTGTCACCAACTAAAACACCAACGATTTCCCCGCCATCCGCAGCAAGCTTAGCCGCACCGATAGCTTCAAATGATACATTTCTTAGTGAACCATCACGAACTTCGCCCAATACAAGAAACTTTCTAGCCATTTATAAAAACCTCCTGTGCTCTATTTTTCTTTTTGTCGTGTGTTGTTGTTTTGAAAAGTACCGTTTCGATTAAATCACTTTTGCTTCACTGCGTAATAATTGAACTAGCTCGCTAACTTGAGCACTGATTTCTCCGTCCAAAACTTTTCCAGCTTCTTTTTTAGCAGGAAGGTAAATTTCAATCGTTTTTGTTTTGGCCTCAACATCGTCTTCTTCCAAATCCAGGTCATCCAATTCCAATTCTTCAAGCGGTTTTTTCTTCGCCTTCATGATTCCTGGCAATGAAGGATAACGTGGCTCATTTAGCCCTTGTTGCGCTGTCACCAATAATGGAAGAGATGCTTCGATCGTTTCAGAGTCCCCTTCGACATCACGGATAACGCTTACATTTCCATTTGCTATGTCCAATTTAGTAATGGTTGTAATATAAGGAATCTCCAAAATTTCGGCAACGCGTGGTCCCACTTGACCAGAGCCGCCATCGATTGCAACGTTCCCTGCAATGATTAGATCGGCATTTTTATCTTTTAAGTATTCGCCAATAATTTTGGCAGTCGTGAATTGGTCGCCATTTTCTATGTCGTCTTCTATATTTATCAATACGGCTTTGTCAGCACCCATTGCCAGCGCCGTACGTAATTGCTTTTCAGCCTCTTCTGTTCCGACGGAAATAACCGTTACTTCGCCGCCTTGTGCATCACGCACCTGGATTGCTTCTTCAACTGCATACTCATCGTATGGATTAATGATGAATTCTGCTCCATCCTCATTGATTTTCCCGTTGGATAGCGTAATTTTTTCTTCTGTATCAAATGTTCTTTTCAGCAGTACATAAATGTTCACGATAATACCTCCCGAATGATTTGAGTTTTGAAGATTATGAATTTTATTGATATATAGTAATGTTCTACAGATTTCACCAAAATCCTGCATGATATATAAAAATAGTTATTTATACCGAAACATCATTTCCCTTTGAATACTGCTTCCCTTTTTTCAATGAAAGCGGCGATTCCTTCTTGTGCATCAGCAGTATCGAAAGCCTGGCCAAAGAGGGCGGCTTCCCTTTCCACACCTTTATGGTAGGAATCATGCTTGGAATAATTCAATAACTCAATGGCCGACTTTAATGCCAGTGGGCTTTTCTTGGCAATTTTATTGGCTAGATCCTTAGCCTTTGGAATCAGTTCTTCATCCGTGAAGGCATGATTCGCCAATCCGCATTGCACAGCTTGGGTGCCTGAAATCGGTTCACTTGTAAACAGCATTTCAGCTGCCTTTGCCATGCCTACGTAACGAGGAAGACGTTGGGTCCCAGCAAACCCTGGGATTAAGCCCAACTGCAGCTCAGGCAAACCAAGTTTAGCCCTTTCGGTGACTAAGCGGATGTGGCAGGCCATAGCCAGCTCCAATCCTCCGCCAAGCGCCGCTCCATGGATGGCTGCAATGACCGGTTTTGGAAAAGATTCGATTTTCTCAAATACAGATTGACCATTCTTGGTCAGCTTCTCGAAAGCTTTCCCGTCTTTCACTTCCGTAAACTCTTTAATGTCTGCTCCTGCAGAGAAGAATCTTCCTTCACCATGAAGAAAGACAACCCGTACGGCTTCGTCTTTCTCAATTTGATCGAAGGCCTGTGAAAGCTCTCCGATGATAGCCGAAGAAAGTGCATTTGCTGGTGCATGATCAATCGTTATAAAAGCCACATGATTTTCGACAGAAAGCTTAAGATATTCCATATCAATCCCTCCAGGCATGCTAGTCAAACTTTTTTGAAAATTCCATATGTATCACTTCCAGTTAAAGCTAGAAGCAGAATTAACCGTTTCTTTCGAGGATGGCTAGCCATCCTCGAAAGAATCGTTAACTTTTCAGGCCGCAGCCGCCAATCAGCAAGCGGTGAACGTCTGGTGCAAGGTCAGGAAGCGAATACTTTTGCTCATTCATGACCCAAGTCGTCACAGTTTCATCAATCGTTCCAAAAATCATCTGCCTGGCAAGTAAATTATTTAAATCAGGCAGGAATTCGCCGTTCTCTTTTCCTTCTATAATGATCTGATCGATTAAATTTAAATACCCTCTTAACACATCATTAATTCTAAGGCGCAATTCTTTATTCGACTGTCTTAATTCCAACTGAGTGACAATTGCTAAATTCACGTCTTCTGAAAGGTTTTGAAAATGTTTTTGGATGAGCACATGTAGTTTTTCCGATGCAGAGGTCTTTCCTTTTATCTCTTCTTCAATCTGTTCCACAAAATAGCCCATCTTTTCATGGAATAATGATATTAAGATATCTTCTTTATTTTTAAAATAAAGATAGATGGTGCCATCCGCTACTCCTGCCTGCTTGGCGATTTTGGATACTTGGGCTTGATAGTAACCGTTTTGGGCAATTACAATAACGGCCGCATCAATAATTTGATTATACTTTGGTCTGTTGCTTTTCACTGGATGTCCCCTTTCAGAAAATGAATGAACCATCATTCATATTTCTATCATAAAATGACGACCCTTTACTGTCAAGCAAAACTTCTAAGGGTCCTGACATTCCACTCTGTTCATTGTACAGTCCCCATCCATAGGTTGTCCAGTTGTTCTGCGAAACGGAGCCCTCTTCCGCTGCTCCGTTAAAAGGGGGTGCCTGTTTAAGCTTCTTTTCTTTCCTCGGATATTTTTTTCTTTTCTTCCTCGATAAGGACTCTTCTCAGGATTTTTCCTATCGTCGTTTTAGGAAGTTCATCCCTGAATTCATAGCTGCGCGGCACCTTATAGGAAGCCAGGTTCTTTCTGGCAAATTCATTCAATTCCTCTTCAGTGACCCTGGCATTTTTTTTCAGGACGACATAGGCCTTGACGGTCTCCCCGCGATAAGGGTCAGGGATGCCTGCCACAACTACTTCCTGTATGGCCTCATGCTCGTATAGCACCTCTTCCACCTCACGTGGATATATATTGAAACCTCCCGCAATGATTGTATCCTTTTTCCTCTCGACGACATAAAAGAACCCCTGCTCATCCATGTAACCCAGATCGCCTGTAAGCAGCCAGCCATTTTTAAAGGTTTTTTCCGTTTCATCCGGACGGTTCCAATAACCTTTCATTACCTGTGGTCCTTTTATGGCAATCTCGCCTATTTCATTCGGAGGAAGCTCTTCATAGGATTCCAGGGACAGAATCGCCGAGTCAGTGTCCGGCCACGGCAGTCCAACGCTTCCTTTTACACGCGGCTGATCCCAAATGAAATTAGCATGTGTCACCGGTGAGGTTTCTGAAAGTCCATAGCCTTCAACAAGCTTCCCGCCGGTAATTTTCTCAAACTGCTCCTGGACCTCTAAGGGCAATGATGCAGAACCGCTTATACAGGCATTGATGGAAGAAAGATCATATTTAGCGATATCCGGATGGTTCAAGAGACCGATATACATCGTTGGCGCACCTGGAAACATGGTCGGTTTCTGTTTTTGGATGGTTTTAAGCGTCGCTTCGACATCAAACTTTGGCATGATGATCATGGTGTTCCCTTCCATGACGGAAAGTACCAAGACTGTAGTCATGCCGTACACATGGAAGAAAGGCAGAATCGCAAGGATCCTTTCCTCACCGCGCTTATTTTTATAAAGCCAAGCATTGCACATTTTCGTATTTGCCAGCAAGTTCTTATGGGTAAGCATTACCCCTTTGGGAAAGCCAGTTGTCCCGCCTGTATATTGCAAAAGGGCAAGGTCATTATCCACATCGATCGGCACAGTGACGACTTCTTCAGTGATGATCTTTCGTTTCATGATTTCGGAAAATAAATGATGATTCCCTTCATGCTCAACATTGATGACAATGCCGTATTGCTTTTTTTGAATAAAAGGATAGATTAGATTTTTCGGGAATGGCAAATATTCCTTGATAGCGGTTACAATTATATGTTCTAAATCCGTTCTTGATGCCACTGCAGAAACACGGGGAAATAAAATATCCATCGCTAAAATTATCTTCGCTCCGGAATCTTTCATTTGATATTCTAATTCACGTTCCGTATAGGTTGGGTTCGTTTGAACGACGACTCCTCCGGCCATCAATATCCCAAAAAAGCTTATGACACCCTGAGGGCAGTTAGGAAGCATGACGGCAACGCGTTCACCTTTTTGAAGTCCGATACTTTTTAAATAGGCTGCAAACTTTAAAGCAGATTCATGCACTTCCCGGAAAGTTAGTTCTTTTCCCTGGAAATGAATCGATACTTTATCAGGGAATTCTTCGGCTGATTCCTTCAAAAAAGAATAAAGAGGTTTATCTTCGTACGACAAAACAGCGGGTATCTGTTCCGGATAAATAGCTTGCCATGGCTTATTGCTCATTTGCCCCCTCCTTCTGAATATTCTCAATACTCTTTATCATTATAATACAATCGGGATTTTCTTACAATTGCCGAATTTCAGAGTATAAAAACCTTATGATGAGAAGCAGGCCAGTATATATGTCCTATGCCAACCACAGGGAATATTGGATGAAACACTTAAAAAGGGAAACAAAAAAAAGGAGTGGTTCCACTCCATACAGACTGTAGACAAATTAGAGTAGAACCAGTTTACCTTCAATTCTAGTAAAGGTTTCATCTCATATAAAGAATAAAAAAATCATGGAGTATAACTAAGTCTTGTTTTATAAATTATGGTAATCATTCCTTCAGTAAAATCGTGAAAGGGATTCGGAATGAGACCATTCCTAATTGTCGACATATTGATTGAAATGCCAAACTGTAGACAAATTTGAAGAAAAGCCAGGTTTGCCTACTGTCTTTAAAAAGACAGTCCAGTTGATTGGAACGGAAGGTACGAGACTCCTGCGGGAAAAGCGCGTCCAGGGGAGACCCCACAGGCGCAAAGAGCGCCGAGGAGGCTCCCGGACCGCCCGCGGAAAGCGAGTGCCTGGAGTGGAAATCAACGCTCAAATTTTACAAACCCTCAAGAAAAAGGTTCCAGTTGATTTCAGAAATCCGCTCCCTTTCCGCCGACTGTCTGCCAAGCATCATCAAAGCAAGCGTCTGAGGGGTCCCGGCTAGCCAGTTTTCGGCAGGAGTGTCGCAAATTTCTTCAATCTTTTGTATCAATTTGGAGTGAACCATATTCCTCCTCCTCTGCCGTCAAGTCTATTCGACCAATGTTATTCTATCTTTTGTAAGAGTTCAAATAAAAGAAGCGGCACAATGGCCGCTTCAGTTGAAGAATGTCATATAAATGATTCCAAACAGAAAAAAGATACCGCAACAAACAATTAATACTTTTGCAAGTTTCTCCACAGCTTACTCCCTCTCATGAAGGGCATTAAGAAATTCCGGCGCCGATGACAAAAGATAATGCGATTGATATGATCATCGATAGGAATCCAACTGCCCGATTATCTTTTTGTATTTCTTCATCTATTTTAAATCCAGGAGTCATAAATTCAAAAATGAAATACCCGATCAACAGCAGGACAAATCCGTATACGCCCCAGCCAATCATGGTAAGAAGCGAATTCTGATGGAGAATGGACTGTTGGAATACATAGGCAATCCCAAATATTTTACCACCTGTTGCCAATGCGACAGAAAGGTTTCCCTGTTTGATTTCTTCCCAGTTCTTGTACTTTGTGACAAGTTCAAAAATGGCTAAAAAAACAATCATGCACAAAATAACGACACTGTAACGAGCAGCTATATATACATATTCATTTTCCCACATGTTCTCCATGGTCCAACTCCCGAATGGTAACTAGCCACCCGGCTTGGCTGAATAGCCGGAGTGACCGCTTTCCTTTATTTAAATTCCACCACCGTAACACCTGTTCCGCCTTCACCGGCTTCGCCGAAACGAATCCTTTTGACAGAGCGGTGATTTTTCAAGTATTCCTGGACCCCGGATCGAAGAGCGCCCGTTCCTTTACCATGAATGATGGAAACACTCGAATAACCGGCCAAAAGAGCATCATCAATGTACTTTTCCACTCTTGAAATTGCATTTTCATAGCGTTCTCCACGGAGGTCAAGTTCCACGCTAACATGATAATCGCGGCCTTTGATCGTGGTAAGCGGCTTTGTTTCTTTTACTTTTGTGCTCTTGATGAATTCCAGGTCAGACTCCTTCACCTTCATCTTCATGATGCCGATCTGAACCTGCCATTCATTATTTGAGACCTTCTCAATCAAGTGACCTTTTTGACCAAAGCTTACTACCTTAACTTCATCTCCAGGTTTCAAGCTTTTATCCAGCGGCCTCGCAGCTTTATTTGTTGTTTTTTTCACTTTAGGCGCTGCTTCTTCAAGGCGTTTTTTGGCATCGATCAGTTCATGCTCTTTAACATCGGCATGCTTTTCAAGTCGCAGTTTACGTAAGTCGGCAATGATTGCTTCCGCTTCCCTTTGTGCATTTTCAACGATTGCCGCTGCCTCTTTGGCTGCCTTTTCAACCATCGCATCCCGTTCTTGATGGTACTCATCAATTTGCTTTTGAAGGTCTTTATGAAGAATTTCCGCCTGTTTCAGGTGATTCTTGGCTTCCAGTTCCTCTTCTTCGGCCTTCTTGCGGCTGTCTTCAAGGGACGCTATCATATTTTCAACTTTATTCGTATCCTCACCAATATGGCTGCGGGCATTGCTTATCACGTTTTCTTCCAAACCAAGGCGCTTGGAAATTTCAAACGCATTACTCCGCCCTGGTACACCGATCAAAAGTTTATAGGTGGGACTCAAGGTTTCCACATTAAATTCGACGCTTGCATTAATGACGCCTTCCCGATCATATCCATACGCTTTTAATTCCGGGTAATGTGTCGTTGCAATCACACGTGCTCCGCGCTTATACACTTCATCCAAAATGGAAATGGCCAAAGCTGCGCCTTCCTGTGGGTCAGTTCCCGCTCCAAGCTCATCGAATAAAACAAGGCTGTCATAATCGACATGCTTAAGGATATCGACAATATTGACCATATGCGAAGAGAAAGTACTTAAGCTTTGTTCAATCGACTGTTCATCGCCAATATCGGCATAAACAGAGGAAAACACAGCCGTTTCGGAACCATCCAGCGCAGGGATCTGCAGACCGGACTGGGCCATTAACGTACAGAGACCAATCGTTTTCAGGGTAACCGTCTTACCACCTGTATTCGGACCGGTGATGACGATTGTCGTAAATTCATCACCAAGAAAAATATCATTGGCCACGACAACATCATTCGGAATGAGCGGGTGTTTCGCTTTGAATAACTTTACGCGCCCCTCATTATTCAGAATCGGCTTGGATCCTTTTATCGCTTTTGCATACTTTGCCTTGGCGACAAGGAAATCGATTTGTGCTAGTACTTTGACATTATGAAGCAATTCAGGGGTGAACGCACCGACTTTTTCCGATAGTTCGACCAATATCCGTTCTATTTCCTGCGTTTCCTTCACTCGGGTTTCCTGCAGGACATTATTCAGCTGAACAATTGCTTGCGGTTCAATGAACAACGTCTGCCCAGATGATGATTGATCATGAATGATCCCGCCATACACACTGCGGTATTCCTGTTTTACCGGGATGACGAATCGGTCATTCCGGATGGTGATGATGGCATCGGATAACATTGTTGATGCATTGGAAGAACGGATCATACTTTCCAGTTTTTCCCTGACACGGCTTTCGTTCGTCCGAATTTGGTTTCTTAGGGTACGAAGCTTGTCGCTGGCAGAATCCATCACTTCGCCATGTTCGCTTACTGCATACGTAATTTCCTGCTGCAAATCAATCAATGGATGAAGGGAATCGATATATTCGGCTAAAAGCGGAACATCAATTTCCTGCTCTGCGAGTTCTTCGAAGAAACGGCTTAGGATCCTGCCGGCACGAATCGTACTCGCAAGTTCCATCAGTTCCATCGGTGAGAGCATACCGCCAATCTGTGCCCTTTTTGCATGTGGACGGATATCGAAAATCCCGCCCAATGGCAAGTTACCTTTCAACCTTACGATTTTGGCAGCCTCATCTGTTTCTTCCTGCCACCTCGAAACTTCTTCAAAATCCGTGGAAGGCATCAATTGCTCTGCCTTTTCCTTTCCTATGGATGAGGATGCGTGTGAGATTAATTGTTCTTTTATTTTATGAAATTCCAATGTCTTTAAAGCTTTATTATGCATGGAGTTAAAGCTCCTCCTTATTTATGGGCAAATAGTTAATCATTTCTCTTTAAAAACGCCAATAAGCCATCCGTATCCCTTGCATTAAGAACCGTGGATTCTTTAATCCAGCCCTTTTTGGCTGATGCGACCCCAACAGGCATATGTTCAAGCATGTCGATGCTGTGGGCATCCGTATTGATAACGATCGGAACGCCTGCTTCCTGAGCCTTGCGCAGATGCGGAGGTGCCAAATCCAATCGGTTCGGATTCGCATTCAATTCCAAGGCAGTATTCGTTTCACGGGCCAGTTCGATCAGCATTTCTATATCCACATCATATCCGGTGCGTCTGCCGATGATCCTTCCCGTTGGGTGGGCGATGATATCTACATGCGGATTATTCAGAGCCGTTTTTAAGCGCTCCATGATCGTTTCCCGAGGCTGTGAAAAGCTTGAGTGAATCGATGCGATCACCAAATCCACCTCTGCAAGCAGCTCATCGTCATAATCAAGTGTCCCATCAGGAAGTATATCCATCTCTATCCCGGAAAGAACGGTAAAGTCAGTGTATTTTTCATTAAGTTCATGGATGATCCGTTTTTGTTCACGTAAACGTTCAGCGGTCAAGCCGTTCGCCACTTTCAGATATTGCGAATGATCGGTGATGGCCATATATCGATACCCTTTTGCACGGCATGCTTCAATCATTTCTTCAATTGTATGAGCCCCATCACTCCATGTGGTATGCATATGCAGATCACCTTTAATGGCCTCTAAAGATATGAGAGGTTCATTAGCATCATAATGCTCCACTTCCGTTCCGTCTTCACGTATTTCTGGCGGAATGAAAGGAAGGCCAAAATGATTATAAAATTGTTCTTCCGTCTCAAACGTCAATACATCACCGGTTTCAGTCACTTCCACCCCATATTCGCTGATTTTCTCTCCACGATCTTTAGCAAGCTGGCGCATCCGCACATTGTGATCCTTCGAACCTGTAAAATGATGGAGTGTCGTGATGAATTCCTTATCCTTAACGATTCGGAAATCGACAGAAATGTCATATTCATAATCAAGCACTACCGATACTTTTGTATCACCGGCCGCAATCACCTGTTTTATCCCTTTTATTGCAAGCAATTGATTCTTAACCTCTTCGGGATGATCTGTCGAAATGATGAAATCGAGGTCCTTGATCGTTTCCCTCATACGCCTGATGCTTCCGGCCCTGGAAGATCGGATGATGTAATCCATGTTAGCAAGGGCCGTTTCAATATCAGCCGCAATCGGCCTCATGAAGGCTAGGGGCAGTCGATCGGGCCTTGAACCCGCCTCGGCAATTGCAGACAGGATTTTCTCTTCCGTTTTTTTGCCGAAACCGGCAAGCGCCGCGACCCTGCCTTCTTCACAGGCGATTTTAAGATCATTCACATCATTGACATGCAGCTCTTTATGAAGCTTGGCAATTTTCTTCCCGCCCAAACCTTGAAGCTGCAGAAGCGGAATCAATCCTTTTGGCACCTGCTCCTGAAGCTCTTCAAGTACAGTCGATTTCCCCTCATTTATATACTCTTCGATGACCGATGCCGTTCCTTTCCCGATCCCATTCAAAGCGGTAAAATCTTCGATCTCCGACAGGCTCCGGTCATCCGTTTCCAAGGCGCCTGCTGCCTTTCGGAAAGCTGAAACCTTGAACGGGTTCTCTCCTTTTAGTTCCATATATATTGCAATTTTTTCTAATAGTTTAATGATATCTTTTTTATTAATTGTCATTTAATTCACCGCCGAAAAAATTAGTAGGGTGTCCCATATTCACTTTCTTAAAGATACCTTTCTTGGAGGTAAAGTACAAGCAGTCCGATTCTTAACTTCCTAATCAAATAGGGGGAAGTTACATGCTGCTACATAAAAAGGGGCCTCCCCCTTTCAAAGTATAGGAATCCAGAACTTTGAGAAAGGGAGGCAGGCCCACTTATACTGACATTAAGATTGTTTTAGATCATGAAACCAAAGTTCCTTCACTTGCTCGGAAAGGAACGGCGTATGTTTCACGATCGATTCTGCCAGAAATGAGCCCGTTAATGGTTTCTGGATGGAATCCATTGGCAGCATGGCAGCTATATATAATATAATAAACATGATAAGATAGACTTCGAGAAAGCCCAATATCCCTCCACCCCAGCGATTCAGCTGCTTTAATATCGGAAGATGGGTAATGAAGTTGAGCATCGATCCTATCATTTGCCAAAGAATCTTGGCAGCAAAGAAAATGATTGCAAAGGCAATTGCATTGTAATATGCCGTATCAAGCCCGACTGTATCGAAAAACATATTAAGGGTTGAGGAATCACCCATCGTTGGAAACGGAATCCACAATTTCAAATTGGGAGCAAGATCTCCGTAAAATACATAGGCGACGATGAAGGCTACTATGAACCCTGTCATATGAACCGTTTGTAAAATGAAGCCACGCTTTAAACCGATTAATAAACCGATTAAAAGAATGGCCAGAATTGCTAAATCAAGCATGTACTCAGTCCTTCTCTCTCTTTAATTCCAGTTGAAGCTGGTCTAGTTCATCTTTTAATTTAATATATTCGTGGATGGTATTCACGGCCGTTAGCACCGCTAGCTTACTTGTATCCAAGTATGGATTTTTCATCCTGATCTCTCTCATTTTTTCGTCAACCATCGAAGCGACCAGGCGCATATGACTTGCGCTTTCTGTGCCGACGATTGTATATGGTTGTCCGTATATATCAACTGTTGTTTTATTTCGTTTATCGTCTGACAAAATGATGCCCCCAATCTAAACAATCCTAATTCTATCATATCACGAAGTTTTTCGTCATGAAAGAGAGTACATCGTCATTTCTCGCATAAAAATTTCAATAATTTGTCAAACGAAAACGAATTTTAGGAAGAGGATTACCTAATAAACAAAATGAAGTTAGGAGCTTACCCATTATGTCCCATGTTGTTTTACTTATCAGTCCTGAACAAATAAAGGCGATGAAGTCCCACTATTCTTCATCCTTGGCCGCCAAGCTGCCGCCCGGGAGCATCTTTTCCGCCAAACCGCCGCTATGTACGGTGACAGCCTATAAATCTGGAAAGGTGCTTTTTCAGGGGAAAA
The DNA here is from genome assembly GCF_040250305.1 of Peribacillus frigoritolerans. NCBI lineage: Bacteria > Bacillati > Bacillota > Bacilli > Caryophanales > Bacillaceae > Peribacillus > Peribacillus frigoritolerans. Next base: position 4,009,752 of record NZ_CP158190.1, read on the forward strand.
ATGCCGAACTAGAAGCGGTAAAATGGCAAAATAGCACCACTGCTGCTGCTCCAAAGAAAAAAACGGCATCCCCTGCATCAGTCAATGTCCATCGATATTCGCCGCCTGCAAATATCGGGACCATGTCTGTGATTGGATCCGATGAGGTCGGAACAGGAGACTATTTCGGCCCGATCACCGTCGTAGCCGTATATGCAAAAAAGGAGCAACTAGCCCTATTAAAGGAGCTTGGTGTCCAGGATTCTAAAAATCTCAAAGATCCACAGATCATCGAAATTGCCAAACAGATTAAGGATGTAGTGCCATTCAGCCTGCTCACATGCGACAACCCGAAATATAATGCGCTCCAGGCAAAGGGAATGTCACAAGGAAAAATGAAGGCACTCCTCCATAACCAAGCAATCAAGAATCTCATGCAAAAAATCCACCCGGAACAAGCGGAAGCGGTCCTTATTGATCAATTTGCTCAACCAGAGGTATTTTTCAATTACCTTAAAGGGCAAGAACTATTTCAAGCTAATGCCACCTATCTATGCACAAAAGCGGAAGGCATACACCTTGGAGTAGCAGCCGCATCCATCCTGGCCCGATATGCATTCGTCAAACGCTTTGACTTGCTGAGTGAAAAAGCCGGATTCAAAATCCCTAAAGGAGCCGGATTTGCAGTCGATGAAGCGGCCGCAAGATTGATTCACGAAAAAGGAATCGATTCATTACACGAATTCACGAAAACCCATTTTGCCAACACAGAAAAAGCGAAGCGATTATATCAACAGAAATATCATAAATAGAAGAAAGCGGCTGATCTTTTGGAAAAGCCGCCTTTTTCTCGTGAGGTTGCGCGGTTTACTCGTGAATTCGTGACATTTACTCGTGAGTTTACGCCATTTACTCGTGAGTTCACGCTATTTACTCGTGAGTTTGCACCATTTACTCGTGAGTTTGCACCATTTACTCGTGAATGCACCATTTACTCGTGAGTTTGCACCATTTACTCGTGAGTTTACGCCATTTACTCGTGAGTTTGCACCATTTACTCGTGAATTCACGCTATTTACTCGTGAATTCTCGCGTTTTACTCGTGAATTTGCTATTTACTCGTGAGTTTACGCCATTTACTCGTGAGTTTGTACCGTTTACTCGTGAGTTTGCACCATTTACTCGTGAATTCACGCTATTTACTCGTGAATTCTTGCGGTTTTCTCGTGAATTTGCTATTTAGTCGTGAGTTTGCACCATTTACTCGTGAGTTTGCACCATTTACTCGTGAATTCACGCTATTTACTCGTGAGTTTGCACCGTTTTCTCGTGAAATCCAAAAAGACAGCTCCCCAAGATTCAGGGAGCTGTCTTTTTGGTTTTATCCTCTTAGCTCTGCGCCGGCTTTTTCTTTAACGGCTTCAAGCACTTTATCATGTGCTTTTGTAATGTCCTCGTCCGTCAGTGTACGTTCCGGGTCGAAGTATTTCAGTGAGTAGGCAATGGATTTCTTGCCTTCCTCCATTCTTTCACCTTCGTATAAGTCAAAGATGCTTACTTCTTTCAGCAGCTTGCCACCAGCTTCTTCAATAATATCTTGAATGTCCCCGGCTTTCGTAGCTTGATCCACAACAAGCGCTATATCGCGTGTGGTTGATGGATAGCGCGGAATGGTTTGGTACGAAATCGGCGCGACTTCGGCTTCTGCCAATGCTTTTAAGGAAAGTTCGAAAATGTATGTTTCTTTAATATCCAAGTCTTTTTGGACAGTTGGGTGCACTTGGCCGATAAAGCCAATCACTTCACCATTCAATAGTATTTCCGCTGTCCGTCCTGGATGCATGTCGTTGATTTCCGCTTGGCGATAACTGATTTGATCAGCTAATCCAAGTGTGTCGAATAATGCTTCGATCACGCCTTTGGCTACAAAGAAATCCACTGGTTTCTTTTCACCTTGCCATAAATGTGACTCCCATAGGCCTGTGATTGCTCCAGCAATATGTTCTTTTTCTTCAGGCAGTTCTTGTTCGTCACGCTTAAAGAATACCGAACCGATTTCATACAGTGCCAGTGAATCAATTTGGCGAGCATTGTTATATTTCACGACTTCCAGCAATTGAGGCACGATGCTTAAACGCAGCTGGCTCCGTTCTTCACTCATTGGCATTGCTAATCGTATGGATTCTCTTGCTTCCAATGCGAATTGTGACGCTTTTTCCTGGCTTGTCAGTGAATAGGTCACCGCTTGATAAAGGCCTGCGCCTTCAAGTGTACGGCGTGCCTTCCGCCGTTTAATTTGATAGTCAGTCAATTGGCCTGGGGTAGCAGAACCGATTGGCAGTGTAGCGGGAATGTTATCATATCCATATAAACGTGCAGCCTCTTCGACTAAATCAGCTTCAATCGTAATATCGCCACGGCGCGTCGGCACTGTGATCGTGAATGTTTCATTGTCAAGTTCCACTCCGAATTGCAGACGTTTGAAGATTGACTCCACAACTGATACGGTCATGCTTGTGCCAAGAAGGGTGTTGATTTTTTCAAGAGTGATGTTAATGACCGCAGGTTCCATTGTCAATTCGTCAACTTCTGCTGCTCCTTGTAAGACTGTTCCGCCTGCATATTGTGCAATCAATTGTGCTGCACGTTCTCCAGCTTCACGAACACGGGCCGGGTCGACGCCTTTTTCAAAGCGGGCACTGGCTTCACTACGTAATCCATGGTCCTTTGAAGCTTTGCGAACTACTGTACCTGCAAAATATGCACTTTCAATAATGATGTTCGTCGTATCATTTTTCACTTCGGAATCCGCTCCGCCCATCACACCAGCAATCGCAACAGGCTCGCTGCCATTTGTGATCACTAAATGGTCAGGTGTCAAAGTGCGTTCCGCTTCATCCAATGTTACGATTTTTTCAGCATCCTTCGCTCTGCGGATGACGATTTCCTTTGAACCAAAGCGGTCATAATCAAAGGCATGGAGAGGTTGGCCGTATTCAAGTAAAATGTAGTTCGTGATATCCACCACATTATTATGAGGTCGGATACCTGCAGACATCAACCTAGTTTGCATCCAAAGCGGTGAGGGTCCAATCTTAACATCTTTGATGATTTTAGCAATGTATATCGGGTTATCTTCTTTCGCTTCCACTTTGACACTGATATAATCAGTTGCTTTTTCAGCAGCCTCTTCTTTCTCGACTACCGGCCATTTCACTTCCCGGCCTAGAATGGCTCCCACTTCGTATGCAACACCAAGCATACTCAATGCGTCGGAGCGGTTTGGAGTCAGCCCAAGTTCCAGCACTTCATCACTTAAACCAAGTTCCTCCAATGCATCTTTCCCTACTTCCACATCATTAGGGAAGACGAAGATACCTGTCGCATAATCCTTGGAAACAAGCTTGGATTCGAAGCCCAATTCTTGAAGCGAGCAAATCATCCCGTGCGATTCCTCTCCGCGAAGTTTCGCTTTCTTGATTTTGAAATTACCTGGAAGGACTGCGCCAACAGTAGCGACTGCGACTTTTTGGCCTTTATCTACATTCGGTGCTCCACAAATGATCTGAACGGGATTTTCGGCCCCGATATCAACTTGGCATTTATTCAATTTATCCGCATTTGGATGTTGTTCACGTTCTATGACATGCCCGATGACGACCCCTTTTAGCCCTTCACTTTTCTTTTCCACCCCTTCAACTTCAATGCCGCTTTTCGTGATTTTGTCAGCTAGCTCCGTCGCATTGATGCCTGAAAGGTCAACATAATCTTGTAACCATTTATATGAAACAAACATGGTAGGTCCTCCTTTTTAAAATAAAAATTTATGCTTCGTGATGGTTGAATTGTTTTAAGAATCGAACATCATTCGTATAGAAATGACGGATATCGTCCACACCGTACTTCAACATGGCAATCCGTTCCACGCCGATTCCAAATGCGAATCCAGAGTATTTCTTGGAATCGAAGCCAGCCATTTCAAGGACGTTCGGATGAACGATCCCGCCGCCAAGCACTTCGATCCAGCCTGTTTGTTTACATACGCTGCAGCCTTTACCGCCGCAGATTTTACAAGAAATATCCACTTCGACGGAAGGCTCCGTAAATGGGAAGAAACTTGGACGAAGACGGATTTCACGGTCTTGCCCGAATACTTTTTTCGCAAATACGTCTAGCGTTCCTTTCAGGTCGCTCATGCTGATGTTCTCATCGATGACCAAGCCTTCAATTTGCTGGAATTGGTGGGAGTGTGTCGCATCATCGTTATCACGGCGATAAACTTTTCCTGGGCAAATGATTTTAACAGGACCTTGACCTTTATGTTTTTCCATCGTTCTGGCTTGAACAGGTGAAGTGTGCGTACGCATAAGGATTTCATCCGTGATGTAGAAGGAATCCTGCATATCACGTGCCGGATGGCTTTTTGGCAAGTTAAGTGCCTCGAAGTTGTAGTAGTCGCTTTCGACTTCAGGACCTTCCGCAACGGTATAACCCATCCCGATGAATAAGTCTTCGATTTCTTCCACGACACGTGTTAATGGGTGTAGATTCCCCTTGTTTACCGGACGTCCTGGAAGTGTGACGTCAATCGTTTCAGTTGCTAGCTTGGCATTGACTGCCGCAGTTTCAAGCGCTTTTTGTTTCTCCTCGATCTTTGTTGCGATTGCTTCCCGTACATCATTGGCTAGTGCCCCGATTTTCGGGCGTTCTTCGGCAGATAATTTACCCATGCCGCGCAATACCTCAGTGATTGGCCCTTTTTTCCCTAAATAAGCAACACGGACTTCATTCAGTTCTTTTAATTCGGAAGCGGCGGCAACTTTTTGCAACGCTTCTTCCTGCAGTTCTAGTAAACGTTCCTGCATCATGTCTTCCTCCTTTATTTTCCTTTTGTAAAAATGAACACAAAAAAACCCCGATCCCTAAAGGGACGAGGTTTATGTATCGCGGTACCACCCTTATTAGTGCACAAACAAAAAAGCTTCTGCACTCACTTCATTAAAAATAACGGCTCTTCACCGGAACATTTTTCGGACAATCTGTCTTCCCAATGCCAACTCGAAAGGTGAATTCACTTAAGCAATGCCATAAAAATGCTTTCAGTCAAGGCATTTTCTCCCTGGATATGGTTAACTAAAGCTACTACTCTTTGTCATCGTTGTTTTCATTATAAAATTCTGTTTTATTATATTATAATTCTTCGGCCGTTTCAAATCGATTTTCGTAAATGGTACATTAAAATCCCGGCAGCGATACCCACATTCAATGATTCGCTTTTTCCGTAGATGGGAATATAGAGGTTTTTAGTCGTTTTCTCCAGTAATTCCTTCGATACTCCTTGGCCTTCATTACCGACCAGCAGGGCAAACCGGGAAGACTTTTCCACTTCCTCAAATGGCGATGCGCCTTCTAATGCCGTGCCATAAACCGGTGTGCCGCTTTGCTTCAGCTCATCGATGATTTCGGAAAGGTTCCCTTTAATGACAGGCATATGAAAGAGGCTTCCTTGCGTCGAACGGACCACTTTAGGATTATACAAATCAGCACACCCTTCGCCAAGTATCACCGCATCGATTCCAGCTGCATCCGCTGTCCTGATCATCGTTCCAATATTACCCGGATCTTGAACGGCATCGATCAACAATAGCTTATCCGGATTGATGGACGCCATGCTCGTTGATTTCTGCTCACAAACCGCAGCAATTCCCTGCGGGGCTTCGGTATCGCATATCGCCTTCATAATATCATTTTTCACATAAATGAGTTCTGTGCCTTCCACCTTAAAATGGGCAGGCATTTCAGTTTCTTCATTTATGATCACTTCCAAGACGATTTCTTCTTTTAAGGCTTCTTCAACTAGGTGAAAACCCTCGATTAAATATTTACCTGTTTTATCGCGTTCTTTTTTGGTCAAAAGTTTTTTCCATTGCTTAACTTGCGGGTTTTTTACGGATTCTATATATTTCAAGGGTAAACGCTCCTTTAACTTCACACTGATTTTCCTATTATAACGCAATTCACATACATATTGCATGCGAGTTTGTGAAATGCTATTAATGTCAGTCATTATGTGTTAGAGGAGGAATAATTATGAATTTAAACTTACGTAATGCGATCATCCAAAATGTATCTGGAAATTCGCAAGAGCAGCTGGAAGACACGATTGTCGATGCCATACAAAATGGCGAAGAAAAAATGCTTCCTGGATTGGGAGTATTATTCGAGGTCATCTGGCAAAATTCATCCGAGCAGGAAAAACAGGAAATGATTACTGCCCTTGAATCAGGATTAAAAAAATAACAGCCTTCAGAGGCTGTTATTTTTTTAATTTCGCTTCGCCAGCCTTAAGTTCTTCGATGGAGACTTCTTCATCAAGCAGCAAGATGAATTTTTTAGAGCCCACTTCTTCAAGCATCGCTTTTGTCTCATCATAAGAGTAGCCATATTTCGTGAAAAAGCTGCGTAAATCTCCAGATCCTTCATCTGTGAAGTAGTGGAAGATTTTTAAAAAAAGAGTGTCCTCCTTATCCTGATTGGCGATGATCAATATATCCGTATGTTCATTTCCAAGCTGCACATGATTTTTTATATCAGCTGCCACTGTCATTTGGGTGCCAGATACGCCTTTTGCTTTTAAGTCTGAAATTGCAGCAAGTAGTTCCGGATTAGAGTCAAAAACACCATATACGTTTTTTTCCATGTTTCTCCCCCTCCTTGTTACTTTACTTAAAATAAAATTCCTTTGTCATTATACCTTGCAGCTTTATCAATAAACAAGCAAATAGTCTATGGAGACGAACAAGGGAACCCTCTGCCTAAAGGGTTTTTATAAAAATAACAGCCTGTAGCTAACTCTAAGAAAATCGAGTTTGCCTGCAGTTTTATTAAAAAACGCTGCAGTTGATTTCAGAATCCGCCCCCTTTCCGCCGACTGTCTGCCAAGCCACATCAAAGCAAGCGGCTGCGGTGGCTCGGCTAGCCAGTAATTCGTCAGGAGGGTCGCACATTTCTTCAATCCAATAACGACTACAGTAAAAAAACAAACAAAAACAGCCTTATGCAGGCTGTTCTTGTTGCGTATTACAGATTGTCGGTATTGATTCGATTTTTGATGTATTCATCTTGTAAGCCTTCCTCTTGCTGTCCGCTGGCTGTCGGGCTCAGGGTCCGATCCAGTGATCCTTGAGCATCAAGGGCTTTGTCAGTATCGGCAGAAAACGGGTCTGCATGAGGGTCGCTAGCCAGTGTCCCTTCCTGAATCCCTGGTTTTTGCTTCTTGAATTTTTCTGTGGAATTCCCCCAGATTTCCCTTTCTTGAGCTCGCTTCATATCCAGCTCTTCATTTTCATAGATATTGGCGGAATTTCCGTGAAGCTCTTCGCTTCTTCCTGGCTGTGCTTCCATTTCCCTTGTTTGATAGGCATTCGCGGTTGTTTCCGGAAAAAGGTTCGGGTCCGGATTGTTCACCACCCCTGTTTTAAGCGGATTCTCTGCAGGTGCGCCCGTATCCTCGATGCGATTGGAAGTTATGTTCTCTCGTGCTGTTACGGTTTCCGATTCATCTATAAGAATGAGGAATTTTCCGGCCTCCACTTCATTTATATAAGCGGTTGCTTCACTATCGGCAAGCCCTAACTCACCTAGACGGTTCCTTATATCTTCAGAACCCTCGTTCAGGAAAAAGTGTTTCATTTTATCAATGAAGGATTCCTCGTTAGAGTTAGTAACGACTTCGACATCCGGATCATGCTTTTCATTAACGAAATCCAAATCTTCTTTCTTATCAGCCATTACCGTTATTTCCCCTTCATGAACCCCCTTTTCCTTGAGGGATTGTATAGCCTGGATCATTTCTCTTTCCGTATTAAAAACACCATATAACGTTTTTCCCATGCATATTCCTCCTCATTTTTCCGATATTTCTTCTTATGTGTATTTATACCCTGATGGGTGCCAATTAAACAAAAAGGTTTGCCTTCCCTAAGCTCGAACCTTTAATCAGCCTTTAAAAACCAAAAGGAAACCTGCAGTTTTTAAAACTGCAGGCCATTTCCTTCACGCTTAGAAGCGGTCGGTTCTACGTTCAGTTGCCTTTTTCTCATTCACGATCGATTCATCTGTACTATCAAGCTGGATATCTTCCTTTTTAAGAGTATCCTGAACTTGTTCCGTTTCTTGTACAGCATGTTTCTTGATGACAATTTCATCGGTGACAACCGGTTTTTTCGAAACTTCCAGTTTTTCTTCAACAACCGGGATTCGTAATGTTTCCCCATCTTCAATGGTTCCGGTTTCCCGATTCGCTTCACGTCCTGAAACCGATCTATGCTCAACTGTCACTTCTTCGTGTTCAACAGGGACATTGATCGTTTTATGCTGTTCATTGACTTCTTTATTAATGACGACTTCTCCTGTCTGAACTCTTTCTTTGTCAATGTTCAGCTGTTCTTCCCGAAGTGTAAGTGTCCTTTCATCTTCTGGCAATTCACGGCCTTGTCCGTTGACTCCATAAACATCTTCTTTATTTAAAGCATCGGTTTTTTCCGTGCCATTATATAGTGGGTTGGTGGAGTTAGTATCAAGCCTTGTACCGGCAGTGTCCATTGTTCCGGTCGTGAATTTATCTCTTGCCGTTCCAAGATGGCCTTCACCTTCTTCAACCAGAACCAGGACTTTTCCATTTTCTACATCAAAGACATGTTCAGCCGCCTCACTATTCGAAAGGCCTGCATTCGCCAATCTTGTTGAAAGGTCTGCCGTATCTTCCGGCATGAAGAAACGTGCCACCTTGTCCATAAACGATTCGTCGTTAGGAACATTCGTCATTGTATGAACATCCGTTTCGCGTTTGTGGTTCGTGAAATCCAATGTTTCTTCCTTATCCGCGACGACAGTAATATCGTCCCCTTCAAAACCCTTTGCCTTAAGTGCATTAATTGCTTGGATCACTTCTGCGTTTGATTCATATACTCCATATACTGTTTTATTCATTTTACATTCCTCCTTAGGTTTTGTTGTTTCGTTTAGTGGATGCTATATATAAACACTACCCGCCATGGTCCTAAGTAAACGAGGAATCAATATTTCTTTTTTGTTATAACATTTACAATTTGTTCTCAGCACAGAACGCCTTATCATCTAAAATCCAGGCTTTACAAAGGTTTCCTCATTTATTAAAATGTAATGTTTAACCAAATAATCCCATTTATTTTCTACTTACATTCTTTTTCTTCTATTATAAAGCCACAGCCTTTATTAGCAGGTCTGCAATATGCACCGCTTTCGTACATTCCCCCAAGTTTTCCCTCTCGATCCCCAATTGCATTTGTAACAGACAGCCAGGGTTTGCCGTGACAACAATATCGGCCTGTGTCGATTTCGTGTGCTCCATTTTAGAGTCAAGAATATTCATGGACATCTCTGATTCAACAATATTATAAATCCCAGCAGAGCCGCAGCATCGATCGGCATCTTTCATTTCCCTGAAATTGATTCCTTCTATCGATTGAAGGAGAATTCGCGGAGCCAAGGAGATGTTCATCACATTCCGTAAGTGACAGGAATCCTGAAAAGTTACGGATTGAGCTGGCAGCTTCAGGGGAACTTTTTCCTGAAAACGCAAATCAACAAGAATCTCGCTGATATCTTTCAACTTATTTTTAAAGGCGATTGCACGGTCGTGCCATTCCGGTTCAGCCTGAAGCAGATGGTCATAATCTATGAGAAAAGCTCCACAGCCGCCGGCATTCGTAATAATATAATCAACTTCCTCCGCTTCAAAAGCTTCTATATTACGCTTGGCCAGTTGCTTTGCACCTTCTTTTTCACCACTGTGCCCATGCAGCGCCCCGCAACATGCCTGGGATTTCGGAATCACGATTTCACATCCGGCCAACTGAAGAAGCTTTAGTGTGGCCTTGTTCGTTTCCAAAAACATCGTATCCATCAAGCAGCCGGAAAAGAAAGCAACCTTTTTGAGCGGCGTTCCGATTGCAGGCAGCTCGGTTGGCCTATTATTCATTTCTGATTTTTTCGGGACTTTCGGCAGCACTTTTTCCATGGTTGCCAAATTATTCGGAAGCAGGTTGAGGACTCCCGTTTTACGGGCCATGTATTGCAGTCCTGATCTCTGATAGAAGCCAAGCAAACTCGTCATGGCCTGCATTCGCTCCTGGTGTGGGAATAACCCACTAAAAACGGCCTTGCGGATCGTTTTAACAGGGTAACTGTGTTTTTTATTCTGATGGATGATATCCCTTGCTTCTTCAAGAAGATGTCCATATTTGACACCTGAAGGACACACAGGCTCACAAGCCCTGCAGCCGAGGCAAAGACTCAACGAACGTTCTACATCCTCATCAGGCTCAATCACACCATCCGCCACCGCTTTCATAAGTGCGATCCGGCCCCTTGGTGAATAGGATTCCTTCAGCCCCGATTCTATGTATGTCGGGCAATGGGGTAAGCAAAAGCCGCAGCGCATACAATTCAACAATTCATCTTCATTCATTTTTTCCGCGAATTGAATGGCAATGGTTTCCCTTTCCTGAACTGTCGTCATGAAGTAACCACCACCCTTTTCCTGGTTTCCTTGGCAAATACTTTACCGGGATTCATGATGTTATTGGGATCGAAAGCTTGTTTAATCGCCCTCATGGCCTCAATCCCTTCTTTCTTCAGCTTCCATTCAAGATACGGGGCCTTCATGGCTCCCACACCATGTTCACCGGTAATCGTCCCGCCAAGGTCGATAGCCGCGGCAAAAATGTCGGCAAAAGCGAGCTCCACCCTCTCCATTTCCTCATGATCACGAGCGTCGGTAATGCACGTTGGATGCAGATTCCCATCCCCAGCATGACCAAAAGTGCAAATGTCCACGTTATGCTTGTCTGCAATTTCATTAATTGCTTTAACCATTTTGGCAATTTCCGAGCGGGGAACTGTGGCATCTTCCAAAATGGTCGTCGGCTTGAGGCGTGCCAGTGCGGAAAGGGCTGTCCGTCTTGCTGTTTTCAAGGCGACAGCGTCAGATTCCGTTTCGGCAATTTCCACTGAAACCGCCTTTTCCTCTAGACAGATATCGGCCATCCTTTTCATATCACGTTCCACCACTTCAGGCGGACCATCCTGTTCAATCAGCAGGACGGCTTCCACATTGGTGGGCAAACCGATTTTCGCGAAGTCCTCAACAACGATCAAAGTCGGCCGATCCAGAAATTCCAATGTAACAGGAATGATTTTATTTGAAATGATCTTGGCCACTGACTGGGCTGCAGCATCCAGATCTTGATATAAGGCAAGCATCGTCTTTGTCGTTTCCGGCATGGGGATCAGCTTTAAGATCGCTTCCGTAACGATTCCCAAGGTCCCTTCCGATCCGACAAATAGTTTCGTTAAATCATATCCGGCTACGTCTTTGGCAAGTTTGCCCCCTGTTCGAATGATGTCCCCATTCGGCAGGACAACTTCAAGCCCGATGACATAATCACGGGTGACTCCGTACTTTAATCCTCGCAGTCCACCGGAGTTCTCATTAATGTTGCCGCCAATCGTGGAGATTTTCATTGAACTTGGATCTGGCGGATAAAACAATCCCTTTTCTTCAACTGCTGAAATCAAGTCCAATGTGATGAGCCCAGGCTGTACGGTCGCCGTTAAGTTCTCCTCATCTATTTCAAGTAATGAATTCATTCGATTGAATAAAAGGACAAGCCCTCCCTCTGTAGGGCAGGTGCCTCCGCTCAAGTTCGTCCCAGACCCGCGTGGAACGATTGGAACATTATATTCGTTACAAACTTTGACGATGGCTGCGACTTCAGCTGTGCTGCCCGGTTTAATGACAGCATCCGGCATCGCTTGAAAGCCTGGCGTTGCATCATATGAATAGACTAGACATTCCACTTTTGAGTCATCGTAATTCTCCTGACCGACGATGGTAAGAAGTAGCTGCTTAACCTGCTTTGTTAACATGTACATCCTCCTCATAAACATAGGAAATTCGAGATTTTTTATATGATGTAAGTATAAGAAAAAAACACTCAACCTTCTATGTAAGAACATATAGAATTTAGTGCTTTCCAGAGAATTATTTTGTATGTTTATCCAATACTCTTACTGCTAGATACATAGTGACTAAATCGGCTAGCTTCCTAGGGTTCAGTCGGGTCAAATCCTCTATGCGCTTAAGCCTGTAATGAAGGGTATTGATATGGATATGCAGGGCTGCGGCTGTTTCCTTCAAAGATAGATCACATGCAAAATACATGGAAAGGGTTTTAAGCAGCTCCTCATTAGGAAGCAGCTCCTGAATCGTCCTGGATAAATACTCCTGTCTTGTTTCAGCGGTAACTTCATCAAGCAGTACCTCAAGCTTCAAGTCCTCGTCAAATATGATTCCCGATGAAGGAAACGCGATTTTCAAGGAACGTTCCGCTTTAAAAAACGCTGACCTGAAAGCGGATCCTGATGCACGCGAACTAACTCCTGCACACACTTTATAACCCGAACTCTCCTCCAGCTTTTTTTGCAGTTTACTAAGTTTCTTATATTGCTGGTTTTTTGAACCGATGAAATCTGCTATTGAAAGAATGACGAATTGGTTCCTCCCCCAACGGACTGCGATGTCATTGAGATGCTGCTGTCTTATGTATATCTGAAGCGTTCTCCATACATGAGGTTCAATGATTTCCTCAGTCTTGAATTCACCATATGTGATGATCCGGTCTGCATGAACATCGACCCCAAGCAACTTGGCCTTCTGAAGGAAGTGTTCATTGAACGTCTGCAGCTGATGCCATTCAAATACGAAGAATTCCATCAGACGTGATTGGGATTCTGCTTGTTCGATATGATAGCTTTCCTGAATGAACATCTCCGTCATCTTTTTTAATAGTTCCGCATAAGGGGAAACATGTTTGGGGTCACCTGTAATTCCAATGACACAAAAAGCTTCCTGGTTGAAGAAAATAGGCAGGTTTATACCTGCCTTCACTCCCTTCCAACTTCGTTCATCCTGTTTGTTGATGATCAATTTCTCACGATTGTTGAAAGCGTGGATGGCTCCTTCATGATAAGATCCAATACGGCTTCTGTCGGTGCTGGCGATAATTGTGCCAGCATGATCAATAATGATGATTTCCTCTTCAATCAGTTTCCGAACCTCATGAACCAATTTTCCTGCCACAGCTGCCAATTGCATGATATTTCCTCCTTTTTTGTATGGGCTTGATAAATATTTCGAGGCTCCCCTATGAAAGGAGAGCCTCATTCTACTTATGGAATCATCCAGGAAAGGACGCCATTTTGCAAGAAGGTAATTACACAAACAAGCAGCAATAAGAAAAGACTATGTTTGAGCGTGAATCTCAATAATTCCGATTCCCTGCCCGCCAATCCCACGGCAGCACATGCAATCGCTATCGATTGTGGTGAAATCATCTTTCCAGTGACCCCTCCGGAAGAGTTCGCCGCCAGTGCCAGGACCGGTTCCATCCCCACCTTAAGAGCGGTCACTTTCTGCAGACTGCCAAATAAGAGGTTGGCTGATGTATCCGATCCGGTAATGAATACACCCAGCCAGCCGAGAACCGGTGCGAAGAACGGAAATAAATCACCCGATTTTGCAAGGGTCATCCCTAATGTTGTCGACATGCCTGAAGAATTCGTTACATAGGCAAAGGCCACCACGGTAGAAATCATCAAGATCGGTTTTGCCAACTCTTTCATCGCTTCAACAAAGGTGCCAAAGAAGTCTTTTGCTGACATGTGTGCGATGAACTTCGTTACGATGGCAGCCAGTAAAATGGCCGTCCCGGCTGCTCCGAGCAGTTCTATTTTATAGAAAGCCGCAATCGGCAATCCATTGCTTCCGATTATTTCATTATGCAGACCTGGGACTTCGATTTGGAAGGTTAATAGCTTCCCGATTTCATTGATTGCGCCAAGCAGCACATTGTTGCCTTCATAATGTCCGGAGAGTGCCGGCTTTATTGGGTTCATCCCCCAAATTGTTATGAAAAGCGTTAACAGAAGGAATGGTGACCAAGCATGGAATATCTGCCATTTCGTATATTTTGCTTCCGCTTCGGCTGTATATAAAGGTTCGACAGTGGCTGCCGTTTCCTCGGATGCAAAGCGAAAAATCGTTTTAGGTTTCCAGAATTTAAGGAAGATCGCCAATGCAAACAGTGACACTAACGCCGAAAGGATGTCCGGTAATTCGGGCCCAAGAAAATTTGAACTTAAGTACTGTGTGACGGCAAAGGAAATTCCGGAAACCAGAATTGCCGGCAGGACTTCAAGCGACCTTTTCCACCCAGTCATTATCAAAATGAGATAAAGCGGAATGAAAGCCGAAAGGAATGGCAATTGGCGGCCGACCATTTTTGAAATCTCCATGGCGGCTATGCCAGTAGGGCCTTCCATGGCGATGATCGGTATTCCAACCGCCCCGAATGCTACCGGAGCGGTATTCGCGATCAAACAAATCCCGGCTGCATATAGCGGGTTAAATCCGAGACCGACCAAAAGCGCGGCTGAAATGGCGACCGGTGCTCCAAATCCCGCGGCACCTTCTAAAAAAGCACCGAAAGAAAATGCCACCAATAATGCCTGAAGACGGCGGTCTTCCGTAAGCGAAAGCACCGAAGAACGAATGATATTGAATTGTCCGCTTTTAACGGTCATTTTGTACAAAAATACGGAGGTGATGATTATCCATCCGATTGGGAGCAGTCCATATACAGCTCCCTGTGAAGCAGACATCACTGCTTTTCCTGCAGGCATTCCATATATCAATATAGCCACTGCAATAGCTACAATCAACGTGGTTATACCTGCAATGTAACCTTTCATACGTTTGATGGTAAGTGCCCAGAAAAAGTAAAGAATTGGAATGAGTGCGGCAAGAGATGATAAAACTAAATTATCGGTGATCGGCGTAAAGTTTTGTGTCCATGTCATTCATTTCGACTCCATTTTCTATAGTTTTTTTAAAAATTCAGAAATCAACCGTTAATTGAAACCCCTTACATATCGAAATATTCAAAGTCATCAGATGACTTGATGAGTACTCATTAAAATTAAATGATTGAAAATATAAAATCAAGATTTTTTTTATTTTTTGTTGATTTTTTAACTCTTCTGGAAGTGTCAAAGATCATTTGTGTTATATAATATTAACCAGAGAAACTCATAGAAAATAGAGGTGCTACTACTTGGTATATAAAAAAATAAAGCCGAAAAAAATTTATGAAGAAGTCAGCGATGAACTTTATGAAATGATTCGGTCAGGCAGCCTGAAACCAGGTGAACAATTGGATTCCATTCAGCAGCTTGCGGAAAATTTCCAAGTCGGGCGCCCGGCCATCCGTGAAGCATTAAGTGCATTAAGTTCAATGGGTCTTATTGAAATAAAACAAGGTGAAGGAACATTCGTTAAAACCTTCGACCCCGCCATCATGAACCACCCCTTGTCTGCCGCCCTTTTGATGGATCAAGACAATATCAAGCATTTACTGGAAGTTCGGAAAATACTTGAGTCCGGTACGGCAGAAGTGGCAGCGAAGAAGAGAACGGAAGAAAACCTTATCGAACTCAAGGACAGGCTTTTTGATATGGAAAAGGTATCAGATGATGAAGAACTAAGTGATAAAGCGGACATCGCCTTCCATGTTGCCGTGGCAAACGCATCACAAAATGAGCTGCTGATTACATTGATGAACCATGTTTCAGAATTAATGACGGAAAAGATGCGTGATATCCGTCGGGTTGCGCTTTATTCCGAAGAGATGACACTCAAGCAGCTTTACCAGCAGCATGTCAGGATTTATGATGCAATCTTGGCACAGGATGAAGACGGAGCCCGCAGTGCCATGCTGTTTCACCTTCAAAGCGTCGAGGAATCGCTGGACCGGGTCATCCAAAAAAATCAGCAAAAGAATCATTGACATTCCTTTAAATTTCAAAAATACCCTATACAAAAAAGGATTAAATTGATATATTATTTTGAAAACGATTACTTCATTTAAAAAATCTTGGAATTGGTATCTTTTCTCAGCCATTTCCTTTTTCCATTTTCTAGTCATCAGATGACCTGTTAACCTATTTGAAAAAGGAGGAGTTCAGATTGAAAGTTACTCTCTTTGCAACATGTTTAGTAGATTTGTTTCAATCCAATGTCGGCAAAGCGACAGTGGAGCTACTCGAGAGATTAGGCTGTGAGATCGATTTCCCGGAGTCCCAGATATGCTGCGGACAGCCGGCATATAATAGCGGGTATACGAAGGAATCGAAGGAAGCCATGAAAAAGATGATTAAAACGTTCGCGGATGCTGAATACATCGTAACCCCTTCCGGTTCCTGTGCAGCGATGTTCAAGGAATATCCGGCCCTTTTCAAAGGCGATGCCGAATGGGAAAAGAAAGCTGCATCATTAGCGGCTAAAACATATGAATTGACCCAATTCATCGTGGATGTCTTAAAAGTGATCGACGTCGGGGCGACCCTTAAGGGAAAGGCCACTTATCATACTTCATGCCATATGACACGGCTGCTTAAGGTCAAGGAAGCACCTGCCATTTTATTAAGCCATGTCAGGGGGCTGGAAATGACACCACTTCCGGATGCCCAAAACTGCTGCGGGTTCGGGGGAACCTTTTCGGTCAAGATGGGGGACATTTCCGGGCAAATGGTCGAGGAGAAAGTTTGCAATATTGAAGATACCGGGGCCGATTTTTTAATCGGAGGGGATGCAGGATGTTTGATGAATATCGGCGGACGGATCCAAAGGAAGGGGCAACCGGTGAAAGTGCTTCATATTGCGGAAGTCCTGAATAGTATTTAAAGAAAGCGAGGAGGGGAAAATTTTATGGCTATGAAAACCAGCTCTGCCAAGTTTAAAGACCGGGTGGATGAAGGAATACATAATGATTTTATGCGATTGGCCGTATCGAGTGCCCAAGAACGATTACACGGACGGCGGCTGACTGCCGTTGATGAATTGGGAAGCTGGGAGGATTGGCGTTCCCTTGGGGAAGAAATCCGGCAGCATGTGCTTAGTAACCTTGATTTCTATTTGCATCAGCTTGCAGAAAATGTTTCGAAAAGAGGCGGTCATGTCTTCTTCGCTCAAACGGCTGAAGAAGCAAGCGGATACATCAAGGATGTTATTGTAAAAAAGAATGCCAAAAAGGTCGTGAAATCCAAATCGATGGTCACGGAAGAGATCAATTTGAATGCCACTCTTGAAGCAGTTGGGCTCGATGTCGTTGAAACGGACCTTGGTGAATATATTTTACAAGTGGATGATCATGATCCCCCTTCCCATATCGTCGCACCTGCTCTCCATAAAAATAAGGAGCAGATTAGGGATGTTTTTAAAGAAAAGCTTGCATATACGCAAACTGAAAAACCGGAAGAGCTTACCGCCCATGTGCGGGGCATTCTGCGGAAAGATTTCTTAAGCGCCGATGTAGGCATTACCGGCTGTAATTTTGCGATTGCGGAAACGGGCTCGATCGGTTTGGTTACGAATGAAGGAAATGCCGATTTGGTCACTGCCCTCCCAAAAACGCAAATCACCGTGATGGGAATGGAAAGGCTTGTACCTACATTCGATGAATTCGAGGTCCTTGTCAGCTTGTTGACAAGAAGCGCTGTCGGCCAAAGATTGACCAGTTACATCACCGCACTTACCGGTCCGCGTGATGAAGGCGATGTAGACGGCCCCGAGGAATTTCACCTTGTGATCGTGGATAATGGACGCTCCTCCATTTTAGGAACTGAGTTTCAATCCGTTCTTCAATGCATTCGCTGTGCTGCCTGTATAAACGTCTGCCCGGTTTATCGCCAGGTTGGCGGTCATTCATATGGTTCAATATATCCGGGACCAATCGGTGCTGTGCTTTCACCCTTACTCGGAGGGTATGATGATTTCAAGGAGCTGCCGTATGCCTCCACTCTATGTGCAGCCTGTACAGATGCCTGTCCAGTAAAGATTCCTCTCCATGATTTACTGAGGAAGCATCGGGAAGTCATCGTTGAAAAGGAAAAAATGGCGCCGTTTTCAGAAAAGATGGCCATGAAGGCCTTCGGAATTGGTGCGGCATCGCCTATGCTTTATAAGTTCGGTTCCAAAATCGCCCCATCAGCGATGTCACCTTTTAAAACGGGGGATATCATCTCGAAAGGACCGGGACCACTCAAAACTTGGACAGAGAGCCGCGAGTTCCCTGCTCCAGGAAAGGAGAGCTTTCGGGACTGGTTCAAAAATCGGGAAAAAGGAGGGAAACCATCATGAATGGAACCATCCATAATGAAGGGACATTTTTAAACAATATAGCCAACAACCTGGGAAGGGCTCCTATTACGGAAGGCATCTCCGTTCCGGAATGGAAGCACGCCCCCCAAAAAGAAGTTTTGAAACATGCGACACCAAATGATCTTGTCGCGGAATTGAAGGAGCAATGTAAACGGGTGCATACTCAATTTCACGTTACCGACTCCAAACAAGTGATGCATTGTTTAAAACAGGTGATTGAGGAACTTGGAAACGGACCCTTGATCATCCCTAAGGACGATCGATTTTCCGACTATGGGTTAGAGGGTATCTTAAAGGAAAAAGATGTCCATATATGGAATCACCAAGCCGGGAATGAAAATATCGAAAAAGCAGAAAGTGCTAACATCGGAATCACATTCAGTGAGATGACACTAGCAGAATCAGCGACCGTCGTCTTGTTCAGCGACAAGGACCACGGCCGTTCCATCAGCTTCCTTCCTTCCTGCCATGTTTCCATCATTCCAAAAAGCACCATCGTTCCGCGAATGACCCAGGCTGCTGCGGTCATCCGTTCAAAAGTTACCCGGGGCGAAGTCGTTCCTTCCTGCATCAATTTCATAACAGGGCCGAGCAATTCGGCTGATATCGAAATGGACCTTGTCGTCGGCGTCCATGGACCCATCAAAGCGGTCTATATAATCGTCGAAGACAAGTAGAAATAAAAAAAAGAAAATGGAGAGGACCTAAATTAGGCCTCTCCATTTTTAACTTACACTATATTATTCGTAAATGATCCGATCAACCGCTTCGCGATCGAGGCGTTTAATCACTTCGACAATGAGCTTAACTGCATTCTCATAATCATCCCTGTGAAGCATTGCTGCGTGTGAATGAATGTAGCGTGTGGCAATCGTGATCGCCAGTGCGGGCACGCCATTTGCCGTTAAATGGATGGAGCCGGCATCCGTCCCGCCGCCTGGAATCGATTCATATTGATAAGGAATATTCATTTCATCAGCCGTGTCTGTGACGAAATCGCGTAATCCCTTATGTGCCACCATCGATGAATCATAGATGACGATTTGCGGGCCTTCCCCCATCTTACTCATCGCTTCTTTTTCGGAAACCCCCGGTGTATCACCAGCAATGCCGACA
This sequence comes from Peribacillus frigoritolerans, assembly GCF_040250305.1. NCBI lineage: Bacteria > Bacillati > Bacillota > Bacilli > Caryophanales > Bacillaceae > Peribacillus > Peribacillus frigoritolerans. The sequence goes on from NZ_CP158190.1 coordinate 4,029,166, forward strand.
TCGACGGCAAACCCGATATCCGGCTGAATTTTGAATGTGGATGTTTTGGAGCCACGCAGGCCGACCTCTTCTTGCACTGCGCCAATTCCATATACTACATTAGGATGGTCGCTGTCTTTCAGCTGTTTAAGCACATCAATGGCGATTGCACAGCCAATTCGATTGTCCCAGGCTTTGGCAAGCAGCATCTTTTCATTATTCATGACCGTGAATTCAAAATATGGCACAACCATATCCCCTGGCTTGACGCCCCATTCCTTAACCTCTTCTTTACTGGATGCACCAATATCAATAAACATATCCTTAATATCAATCGGCTTCTTCCGCGCCTCCGCTGACAGGATATGTGGCGGCTTGGAACCGATAATGCCAGTTATATCACCTTTACCTGTAACGATCGTCACGCGCTGGGCCAGCATTACCTGTGACCACCAGCCCCCTACCGGCTGAAAACGCAAAAATCCTTTATCATCAATTTGGGTGATCATGAAACCGACTTCGTCCATATGCCCGGTAACGACGATTTTCGGTCCGTTTTCATCACCCGTTTTCTTGGCAATCAAACTTCCCAGGCCATCTGTCGATATTTCATCCGCAAATGGTGTTATGTATTCGGTCATCACTTTTCTTACTTCACTTTCATTTCCTGCAATGCCTTTAGCATCCGTTAAGTCCCGCAGCATCCTTAACGTTTCATCCAATTGAGCCATTCTTTTACCTCCCTATAACTTACATTACAAGAATAATTATACAGACAATCGATTACATAAACAATCAGTAGCCTTGCTTTTGCCTTTCGTAATTCACTTCATTTTTGCTTACATATGCTTTTTCCACATCCGCTGCCGAAAATCCAAGCAACTCTCCTAAATGTAAATACGCAGCAAAAACTTTTTGGAAAGATGACTCTGTCAACTGTGTGCGAAATTCACTGATGTAGCCGTAAATAGCAGTAAATTGAATAGTCAAATCCTCCTGATGCATGTTGGGGGCAGATGGAACTTCCGGTACAAATCCCCGTTCGATCCCGAGTGACAAAATGAAATGAATGCCATCCACGTATTCAGCCAAAATCGTTTCTTTATCAGAGGGTCCTTTAAGACTCCAGAATTTAAAACATCTCGTTTCATTGGCAAGCTCTCCAAGCTCCACTAAAAGAGCAAGTATCTTCCGTTCCACCAAGTCTTCAGCACCCAATTCATGCTTTGATTGTATATGCTCATCCAAAGCTGCCTGCATTTCCATTAATTTACCTATGTTCATTTTCATCACTTCTTTCCTTGTCTTCCCCTAAATTATATCAAATAAATGAAACTTATTAAAAACCCATACGTAAATGAAAGGAATCACTCTGTTTAAGGAGGTAGCTCCATGGTATTGATCATGCGGTTCATTCTTTTGGCTCTCATCATTTTCTTAATATATACAGTCATCAAATACCTATTTAATCCGAAAAGAAAATTAGAGCTGGCACATGAACAGAAAAAGTTCTTTCTGCTCGACGATACAGCCAATATACGAAAGAATTTTTTATTGACGTACAACGGGGTGATGTTTGAAGGGGAAAAGTATCTAGGGACGACGGAACGCTCCTTTGAGGTCATCTCCATCTTCATATGGCCCAAGAAAGTGGCCGGCCTAAAAGGCTTGAAGCGAAATGACTTCTTAAAAATCGAGGAAGCCATTAAAAAACAATATCCGGATGCCGTTATTGATTGGAAGAGCCCTGTTAAGGAATTTTTACAAAAATGAAAAAAAATCACGCGTAATGAAGAGCCTTGAGAAAAATGTACTCAAGGCTCTATATTAATCATCTGAACGAAAAAATTCCTTCCAGGGAACGACCGTCTGCTTCTCTCTCAATAAATAGAGCAATAAGGTTAAGGATAATAAAATGATGACGATCAGGGTTGGACTGAAATCTGCAATATAGTGGCCAAAAACGGTATATACGAATGCTACAGGGAGATTGGTCATGAAGGATAGATAAAAATAATTTTTCAGCCCTTTATTGGATTCCAATAAGCAAAGCGACAGCAAGTAAAAGTGAATGAATGGTATTAGCCTCAGTACTGCAATTTGCCGGCTGTTTAGCTTTCGGTTTCCAAACAGCTTATTCTTAAGCCGCAGCAGCCTATCCTTTGTCTTCGGAAATTTGCCTATCACGAAATAAAAGGCCATACTGGACAACGTCAAACCGATTACCGAATAGATGGTTCCAAAAGCTGCCCCGAATAATACTCCGCCAGACATGCAAACCACAATGACGGGAATGAATAAAAATTGCCTTAATAAATGAAAAGTGATAAAAATCAACGGTGCAAACACGCTTCCTGATTGAACGTAGCTCATCACAAGTGTCAGTTTATCATTCATGCTCTCCCTCCAGCTACTCTTTGCTGCTTCTACAAGCATATACATTATACGGGCTACATATTACAATTGAATGAATATCTTAATCAATAAGCCTATCTGAAGAATCATCAATATAGGCAGGCCCCACTTAAAAGCGGCATGCTTCGTCTTATGGCGGAATTGCTTCATCCCCAAAAAGGACCCAGTCCCTCCGCCTATGACCGCCCAAAACCAAAGTGTCTTTTCACTGATCCGGTACTCCCCATTACGCGCTTTCCTTTTGTCGATTCCCATTAAGGCAAACCCGATGATGTTTGTGATGATTATATAAGCAGCAATGAACCATACTCCTTGCATCCTCATTCCCTCCTTTAAATATGTAAAAAGCCACCCTCTTGAAAAGAGAGTGGCTGTATCAGTCAGACTTATTTGTCTAATTGTTGTTTAGCAGCAGTTGCTAATTGAGCAAAAGCTTGTTCGTCAGCAACAGCAAGATCAGCAAGCATTTTGCGGTTCACTTCGATACCAGCAAGCTTTAGACCATGCATTAAACGGCTGTAAGAAAGACCGTTGATGCGTGCTGCAGCGTTGATACGAGTGATCCAAAGTTTACGGAAATCACGTTTCTTTTGACGACGGTCACGGAAAGCATAGTTTCCTGACTTCATTACTTGTTGGTTAGCTACTTTGAAAAGAATATGTTTCGCGCCATAGTAACCTTTAGCTAATTTTATTACCTTTTTACGACGTTTGCGAGTAACAGTACCGCCTTTTACACGTGGCATGTTATTTCCCTCCTATTTAACTCGATAAATCGAACTTATTTAATGTTGTCTAGCATATGACGAATACGTTTGAAGTCACCTTTGCTTACAAGGCTAGCTTTGCGAAGCTTACGCTTTTGCTTAGTAGATTTGTTAGCAAATAAATGGCTTGTGTAAGCGTTAGAACGCTTAAGTTTGCCGGATCCAGTCTTTTTGAAACGTTTAGCAGATCCGCGGTGAGTTTTCATTTTAGGCATAAGGTATTCCTCCTCATTACAAATTACTTTACAATTACTTTTCGTTTTTCGGTGCTAAGATAATGAACATGCTGCGCCCGTCCATTTTTGGGTGTTGCTCGATTGTAGCCACTTCTTTACATGCTTCAGAAAAACGAACGAGTACACGTTGACCAATTTCCTTATGCGTAATGGCACGTCCTTTGAATCGGATAGAAGCTTTTACTTTATCGCCTTTTTCAAGGAATTTAATACCGTTGCGAAGCTTCGTATTGAAATCGTGTTCTTCAATCGTCGGGCTCAAACGAACCTCTTTCAGACTGATGACTTTTTGATTTTTACGTGCTTCCTTGTCTTTCTTTTGCTGCTCGAAGCGGTGTTTTCCGTAGTCCATGATCCGGGCTACCGGAGGCTTTGCATTTGCAGCAACTAAAACTAGATCAAGATTTACACGAGCGGCAATTTCCAATGCTTCGAATTTCGTTTTAATTCCAAGTTGTTCTCCGTTTTGGTCAATAAGACGAACTTCACGGGCTCGGATGCCCTCGTTTACCATCGCGTCTTTACTAATAGTTAGCCACCTCCAAAGATATTGGCGAATACGAATATTTGAATAAATTCGGTCACGCTCACAACTCGCTTACAGGATATAATCATAATAAAAAAGTGTGGATGCATGCTGCACCCACACTGATAGACTCATTCAGAAAGATCCAAATAATCAAATCATGACCTGTTAACTGCATTGTTTGCGTCAACCAGGTGAGAAGCGGGTGCTTCTTCTTTTCATCAAACACGTATTCAATTCACTTTAGAAATATATCATAAACACTGATGACTTGTCAAATGCTAATTTATTCGTTTTTCACAACAAAATTAATATTATCAGACATTCAGTTATTTGACAATACGTTTTTTAAAGTAATTTGGACAAAAAATATTCATCATGATACTTCCCATCAAAAAACAGTGATTCCCGCTTTATTCCTTCCTTTTCAAAACCCATCTTTCGATATAAGGAAAGCGCAGGGGCGTTGTTTGCAATCACGGACAATTCCAGGCGCCGGATTTCGTTTGTCCGTGCATGCTCCTCCATTTTCTGAAATAGCTTCGTACCGATGCCTTTTCCCCTGTCCTGTTCATTGATGCCGATGACGATTTTGGCTGAATGCCTCGTTCGGCCCATTTGATTGCCCAATAAGATCAGGTAACCATTCAGTTCATGGCCGCTAGCAGCAACGAGGAAAACGGAAGGGGGATTTTTTTCGATTTGTTCCATTTGCTTCTCCATTTGTTTCGCTGTCGCTTTTCTTTCCCCAGGGTTGAACAGCATATACCCGGAATCTTCAACATGATTGAACAGAGCAGCCAAGTTACCCGCGTCTTTACTTGAAGCTCTTCTAATCTCCATTTATCCCACTCCCCCTTTAGTTACAGTCCATAATGACCGAAGCCATCAAATGTTAAGAGTCTTCTTTCGCCTTTTTCTTTTTCTCAATGGCGTCCCAAGAAAATAGGGCTATCCAAAAAAACAGGACCGGGACGATGGCGTATTGTCGATAACCATCCAATAACAATAAGATGATGATGACAAGGAATGTCGGTCCGAATAGATAAGTAAATTTCTTTTTCATGCTGCCCCTCCTTTTCATTGCTGTACATATTTTCACATGATGGTTTCATTTTATCATGCCATAATTAAAAAGAGGGACACAACTATATGTGCCCCTCTTTTTGCTGTTAACGGCTCACTTCCGCCTTAATCGCTGAAACGAAATCTTCAAAAGCGATCGTTTCGGATTTTTGTTCACCGTATTTACGTACATTCACGCTGCCTTCTTTGGCTTCATTGTCTCCAACGACCAGCATGTACGGGATTTTTTGCATTTGCGCTTCACGGATTTTGTAACCGATTTTCTCGTCACGTGTATCCAGGTCGACACGAATGCCTTGCGCTTTAAGTTTTTCCTGTACTTCTTTCGCATAATCCAAGTGCACTTCAGGTGAGACCGGAATCACTTGTGCTTGGATAGGTGCAAGCCAAGTCGGGAATGCCCCCTTGTATTCTTCGATCAAGTAAGCGACAAAACGTTCCATTGTGGAAACGACGCCGCGGTGGATAACAACCGGACGGTGCTGCTTGCCGTCCTCACCGACGTAATTAAGATCAAAACGTTCAGGAAGCAAGAAATCAAGCTGAACAGTGGAAAGCGTTTCATCTTTTCCTAAAGCAGTACGTACCTGAACATCGAGCTTAGGACCGTAGAATGCCGCTTCACCTTCCGCTTCAAAGTAATCCAGACCAAGTTCATCCATGGCGCCTTTTAACATGCTTTGCGCTTTTTCCCACATGTCATCATCATCGAAGTATTTTTCTGTATCCTGCGGATCGCGATAAGACAGGCGGAATGAATAATCCTTGATATCGAAATCTTTATATACTTCCAGAACCAGGTTCACAACGCGCTTGAACTCTTCTTTGATTTGGTCGGGGCGGACGAAAATGTGCGCATCATTCAATGTCATCCCACGTACACGCTGAAGGCCGGAAAGGGCACCTGACATTTCATAGCGGTGCATCAATCCTAGCTCGGCAATCCGGATTGGCAGTTCCCGGTAGCTGTGGATGCTGTTTTTATAGACCATCATGTGATGCGGGCAGTTCATCGGACGCAGGACAAGCTGTTCGTTTTCCATCTCCATGACTGGGAACATGCCATCCTGGTAATGATCCCAGTGTCCAGAAGTTTTATAAAGGTCCACGCTACCCATCACAGGTGTGTAGACATGGTCATAACCCAAACGTTCTTCCTTGTCCACGATATACCTTTCGATTGTCCGGCGGATGGTCGCTCCTTTTGGCAACCACATCGGCAGCCCTTGTCCCACTTTCTGTGAGCTCATGAACAAGTTCAATTCTTTACCGATTTTACGATGGTCACGCTCCTTGGCTTCTTCAAGGAAACGCAGGTGTTCGGCCAAATCTTCTTTTTTATAGAAAGCCGTACCGTAAATGCGTTGCAGCATTTTGTTTTTGCTATCGCCTCTCCAGTATGCTCCAGCGATGCTCAATAGCTTGAATTCTTTGATTTTCCCAGTTGATGGAACATGGATTCCACGGCAAAGGTCAAAGAATTCCCCTTGCTTATAAAGTGTTACCTGCTGATCGGCAGGAATTGCATCGATCAACTCCAATTTATACTCGTCGCCGATTTCTTTAAAACGGGAAATCGCTTCATCACGACTTACTTCGATGCGGGAAATTTCCAAGTTCTCGTTGACGATTTTCTTCATTTCTTTTTCAATCAATGGAAGGTCTTCGGGAGTCAATGATTCCTCCATATCCATATCATAGTAAAAGCCGCCCTCGATGACTGGCCCTACGCCGAATTTAGCGTTTTTGTACAAACGTTTGATCGCTTGTGCCATCAAGTGCGCTGTACTGTGACGCAATACTTCAAGAGCATCCGCTGTGTCCTGAGTGACGATTTCGATTGAACCATCTTGTTCAATCGGGCGTTTCAAATCATATAATTCACCATTGAATTTTCCAGCAATGGATTTTTTCCTTAAACCAGGGCTGATGGATGCAGCGATGTCTTCAGTTGTTGTGCCTTTAGCAAACTCCTTAACCGCTCCGTCAGGAAAAGATATTTTCAGTAATTCTGACATTGAGTTTCACTCCTTCTTATTGTTCGAACAAATTACAGGTATTTGATTCCATTACAACACAAAAAAGCCCGTCCCTGTATAAAACAGGGACGAGCTTAGTAATAAATATCATTAACCCGCGGTTCCACCCTCGTTCCAGCTTGCTTTTCACGGCAAAATGGCACTTGTAACTTGGTAACGGCAGCTTCCCGTCAGCTCATATTCGCAGAATGCCTGCTTTCCGAGCCGAAGTTTAAAGGTGGTAAGTGTTCCATGCGAATAGGAAGCTTACAGCCTGTTGGCTCCCCTCTCTGATAATCGGCGACTAGAATACCCTTGTCCTCATCATAACTTTTAGTTTTTTAATAGTATGTAGGAAATTATAATTTGTTATACGGTGAAAATCAAGGTTAATTTTCTTTTTTCCACGAAAGATCATTCAAATGCATAGCAAATGACGAAAGTGGCAGGATAGTGGCCCGTTCTTCGAAAATCCTTGAAATGGTCTGGATCAGCCCCTCTTCCTTGTCATCGGTATAGATACACAAGTTTTCAGGAGCAATCGATAAAAGCGGGGCAAGTATCACCGTATCGAGAAATAGTGAACTTTTGGCAAGAAGCCTCCTGTCGATCATACTATTGATTTTTGGACGGTCGAGCTTGCTGAACTTCTGATCATAGAAATGAAAACCATCCCGATTGACCAGGTGAAGCTTTCTTAATTTCGACTCCTGCCCATGAAGGCAATCACGGAGCGTAGCAATGAAATTTTGATAGTCCTGTTCCAGCTTATATTCATCAATCGCCTTGACGACATACTTTTCCAACGTGTGCTGAAATGATTTCAAACGGAAGGTCGTAAAAGAATCGAATGAAAAAGATACCTTTCCAGCCAAGATGCTTTGAAGTCCTTCCTCAATCAATCGTTTCTCCGTACTGAATGCTTCATCTTGACTCCTGGCTCTTTCCACCTCGATGATTGATGATGCAATTTCAATGATGGCTTCAATTTCTTCCCGTTCCCTATAAAAAAATTTACCGACTATTATTTGCTCCAGAACAGGAAGCGTCTTTTCTTCCAATAAAAAAGAATGAAATGCATCACGAAGCAGAATTAGCCATTTATCACCTGAAGACTCCGTCATATCCACATACATGCCTTGTTGCGGAAGAAATCGAATATATGCTTGAAATTCTGCCCCCAGTGGATGGACAGAAACGAAATTCAGTAATTTCAATGCCTCTGAATCGTTTTGAAAAGAAATTTGCACTACGACATCCCCCCTTCCCCCTTGCTTCTTTTTTCATGTATATGGGGATGGGGACGTGTTTAGAAGTAGGATGGGCCTTGTAAGAAGAAAAAAGTGACCTCCATTAAGAGACCACTTTTCTTCATCTTCTCCGATTCACGCCATCAAGCTTGACCGGCTCAGCTAAATATTGAATTCTTTCCAGTACCCTGGCCGCCTTCACTTCTTCCTTCTCACCACGCTGTGAAAAGGTCAGGTGGTTCTCCAGGCCATTCAAGTCAAAATTCGAAGTGAAAAACGTCGGCAGGTTTTCCAGCATCCTAAATTGCAAAATCGGACCAAAAACCTCATCGCGTCCCCAGCTCGTCATGGACTCCGCTCCAATATCATCAAGCATGAGGACAGGTGCCGTTTTCACCATTTCAATTTTTTCATTGACCGTATTATCACCTATCGATCCCTTAAGTTCCCTCAAGTAATCAGGTACATAGACAATAAGGGAGGAAATTTGCCTTTTTGCAAGTTCATTGGCGATCGCACCTAATAAGTACGTTTTCCCAACACCGAATTTCCCATATATATATAAGCCTTTTTGCCTTTTACCTGGCTCATATTCCATAATGAACGACATCGCTTTACTTAAAACAGACAAGCGTTTGTTTTCATTATCCGTTTGGGTAAAGTCTTCAATGCTCGCCTTTAAAATATCCTTCGGTACATACAGGCTGCGGATCAACTTTTCCCGTTTCCGCTTTTCATCCTCTGCCAATTTCCGCGGGCAGACTTCATAATGCAGGTTCAGGGCTTTCCCTTGAACCACCAATTTAGGATAATACCCTTGCATCATATTGATGCAGCCATCCAAGCTCGGACATTTATCACACTTATTGCTTTGTGAAGTGAACTCATAAAGCTTCCCCAAGTTTTTATCAATCATTTCCTTCGTGACCGTCGAGCTGTTGGCATTCATAAATAACCGCACTTGTTCGTTTTCAAAAATCTCCTGTTTCAGCTTTTCATAACGCTGTTGAAATTGATTTGTATTGGCCAATTTATTAAGGGACCTATTAATCTTTTCCATCGTTCATTTCACCTCCTGCTTTCCACTGCTTCCATTTCTCCAGAAGCTCGCGTTTCTGGGCATCCAATTCAGGCTGATCTGCATTCTGCTCCTGCTGTGCTTCTTCTTTTTTCTCAAGCCACTCCGGAACCACTTCTTCCCGTATCGCCTTTTTCCGGCTGCCCTTCGCAGCATTCCTGCTTCCCTGAGCCCAGTCCTGATATTTCCTATGTTCATTTTTAGCCAGCTCCATCGCCTCGACCACCGTGGAGACCTTCAGTCGTGCCCAATGGCCTGCCAGCTTTTCGACATAGCCCTTCGTGAACTTCATATCCGTTTTGAGCATGACATATTCAATCAAGACATTGACGACACCCGGATTCAGCTTTTGATTGATCATCACGCCCTCAACGACTTTCAAATCACCGCTTGATGGCTCTGCACCGCCAGACAATTGCATCAGCCGCTCCCTTGGGGAAATCGTCTCCAAATGACGGATTAACTCTTGTTCCTGTGTTTTCGGTTCCTCTTTTTGTGTCCGTTCACGAATCGGCTGCACCCGATTGACAAGGGAAGGCATATCGGCCTGTCGTTCAATCTGATACCAGTCCCTTGCCGCCTTTCTGAGCACTTCCTCATCGATCTCATCATCCAATGAAACGGCATCCATTACTAGTTTTTGCATTTCAAGCGGATCGATGCCATATAAAAAAGCAAGTTTGGCAATCGTATTTTTTATTTTCGGAGTAAAGGCCTTTTTCGGTACGATCGAGGATTTCATCCCGGCAAATAAAAGGTCAAAATCAAATAAGTCATCAAACCCCGATGGCTCGACGCCTTCAGTCCGATCGATGTATTGCTGTTCAGGCATCGGTTGCCATTCATTTTTCGCTTCATCCGTTACATATAAAGAATCCAAATGATCTGATGAGAACACTTCCGCAAAAGATTTAGTCACACCTTCATATTGATCGGTTAAGATATGGTCATCACAAAAGAATCTCTTTAACCGGTTGAATTGCGCTTTACCGATTTTTTTGTATAAGTAAATATTCAGCATTCCATCCGTGAAAAACTGCTGGGGGGAAAGCGGCGGGTTTAACTCATAGATGAATTCCTTCGTTTCATTTTTCGATTTCTTATATACATTCAACAAACCGATTCCCTCAAGTAAAAGCCGGGCTTCGTAAATATCAGCTAACTTAAGGCCGATGGTATTCATTAATTGATAATGTGAGGAGGTTTCCGACCATAACCTGTTCTCCTCCAACTCACTCCATAACGTCATATATAGGCTAATGCATATAGGTCCAATAAGAGGTTGATATAGTCGGGTAAGTATTTTCCGATCATAGTCATGAAGCAGCCCCGCAGATGAGACCAAATATGAATCAGCTGGGAGCAATTCTTGCCAATGCTTTGACATCTCCATTCAAACCTTTCAAAAGATGTAGTGAAAAAAGAGCCAAAGTGAATCTTCAGCTCTACTTTCTTTCTTTATTTATCAAATCTTTCAATTCATCGATAAAGACATTGATGTCTTTAAATTGTCGATAGACGGATGCGAACCTTACATAGGCAACCTCATCGACTTCTGCCAGCTTGTCCATCACCATCTCGCCGACACTGTCGCTTTTCACTTCCGATATGCCCTGGTTGCGTAGTTCTTTTTCTACATAACTGGTAATTTGCTCTAGTTCTTTCAAGGGAACCGGACGTTTTTCGCAAGCCCTGATTAAGCCACGCAGGATTTTATCACGACTGAACTCTTCCCGCGTCCCGCCCTTTTTCACTACAATAAGCGGTGTTTCCTCCACCTTTTCAAATGTCGTGAATCGAAAACCACATGCCTCACATTCACGGCGTCGTCGAATCGATTTACTTTCATCGACTGGCCTGGAATCGAGCACTCTTGTTCCGTTATATTGACATGATGGGCATTTCATCATTATCAGCTCCGTATTTTATGTAGGACTCCCCTATCTAAATGTTCCCCAAGGAATTACTTCTCTATCTTAATCTTATATTAAATGGAACGGCCAGTACAAGTAAAAAGTGTAACTTCCGGCAGCAGGCACTTTTTGTTCTGCCGTTGAAGCACCGTTGTCAAAGTCTTTATGCTGCAAGGGCATCCTCCCCTATAAGGGGAGCAGACTGCCGATTGATTGCATTAAAAAAGAGATGCACCCATGGCATCTCTGTGTATACGTGTTTTTTATAGGGCACTTATATTGGCTTTTTTCATTTGTACAGGACCTAATCCACGTGGTAATTCTATGTTTTCACGTGTTTGCGCATTCAAAGCTTCTGCAATATAATCTGCCGCAATATTCGGATCCAAGTTACCGCATGTATAGACATCAATGCTCGCATAGCCGTGTTCTGGAAAACTGTGAATCGTTAAGTGTGATTCAGAAATGATGACAACCCCGCTGACTCCTTGTGGAGCAAATTTGTGAAAGGCAACTTCTCGTACCTCTGCACCTGATTTTAAAGCAGCATCAACAAAAATCTTTTCAATTAAATCGATATTGTTCAGTTTTTCAAAGTCACAACCCCAAAGTTCAGAAATGACGTGTCTACCCATAGTTTCCATAGTGTAAGCTGTTTCCATATTAAGCTTCCCCCTTACCATGATTTAAAAATAAGTTCTGATAACTACCACGGGGGAAAGTTAGTCCAAAGAGGTCCTAACCCTTTAAGTAGCCATCATGCAAACCGCTATTGAAGAAGTTCACGATTCATAGTATATATGGTTTGAATTTTTTTTGCAACTCCAAATTGAATTTTTGGAAAGATAAACTTTATATGTAATAGGGATATTGCGATTGGAGCAAATTCTGTATTCTGGTTTATTCAGCGCCTTAAAGCAGCAAGGAATTGATTGATCACTGTATTAAAAATAGCCCGCTAAAAAATTTTAGCAGGCTCGGCTTTTTCTTTTTATTTTACTGATAATTCGACTTCTGAAGTTTTTTTCAACTCTGAGCCAACCAATTTCACTAGGTCCACTACCCGGTTGGAGTAACCCCACTCATTATCATACCATGCAAGGACTTTCACTTTCCTGTCCCCGATCATCATCGTCGTCAACCCATCGATGATTGCAGAGTGTGGATTCGTTTTGAAATCACTGGAAACTAAAGGTTCCATCGTGAATTCCATGATTCCTTTGAGTTCATTTTCTGAAGCATCGATGAAGGCTTGGTTCACTTCATCAATCGTGACATCACAGTTTAAATCCACAACAAGATCGACTAAAGATACGTTAGGTGTCGGTACGCGTATCGCCATTCCATGAAGCTTGCCTTTTAATTGCGGCAAAACTAGTGAGATGGCTTTTGCAGCTCCTGTAGTCGTAGGAATCATGCTTTCCGCAGCGGCACGGGCACGTCTCAAGTCTTTGTGCGGGTTATCGATATTATTTTGATCATTTGTATAAGAATGTATCGTTGTCATTAAACCGTTGTTTATGCCAAATTTTTCATCAAGCACTTTTGCAACCGGTCCAAGGCAGTTCGTTGTACAAGATGCATTGGATATGACGAAATGCTTGTCAATTTCCAGCACTTCCTGATTTACTCCCATTACAATGGTAACGTCTTCATTTTTACCCGGGGCTGATAAAATAACTCTTTTTGCTCCTGCGTCTAAATGAAGAGCCGCTTTAGAACGATCATTGAATTTACCAGTGGCTTCAATTACAATATCTATGTTCATCTCTTTCCAAGGCAATAGCTTTGGATCGCGGTTATTTATTAGTTTTACTCGGCGGCCATTCACTACTAGTGAATCATCTTCAGCTATAATGATACCGTCGAATTTACCATGTATCGTATCATATTTTAGTAAGTGTGCTAAAGTTTCAGCTGGATAGCTTGCATTAATGGCAACAATGTCCAAACTCTCATCTAATATGGCTTTTCGGAAAACCATTCTTCCAATTCTCCCAAATCCGTTAATCGCTATTCTTGAATTCATTGTTCGGACCCTCCAGAAAATATTAGTGTTATACTTATTACCTTTCGCATGTAATTAGTATAACATAATTCAAGGGAATTGTGCTAATAAAAATGCGGATTGTTCTTATTTTTTCAACATAAAAAGAAGAAACCGGGCGGTTTCTTCTTTTTATCATGATTATATGACATACCATTCGCTAAGTATGGACTTCACTTGCCGCTTCGTTTCATTAATGTCCCCATTATTATCGATGACGGCATCCGCTAAAGCCTTTTTATCAGCCAAGGGCATTTGCGAATTGATCCTGGCAAGTGCCTCCGTCTCCGAAAGACCATTCCTGTTCATTAATCGCTGCAATTGAACTTGCTCATCCACATAGATCAAAAGCGTCTTATCCACCATGAATGTCAGCTTGCTTTCGAATAGGAGCGGAATATCCATGAACACCGTTTCTTCTCCTGATGATAGTGCCGCTTCCGTTTTCAGCCGCATCCAATTCCTGACGGCAGGATGAACGATGCCATTCAATAGCAATCTCTTTTCTTGATCATTAAATATAATCGACCCGAGCTTTACGCGATCTATATTCCCATCCGTCAATAAGATATCTTCACCAAATGCCTTCACAACTTGGTGATAGGCTTCTTCACCTGGCTCAACGACAGCACGGGAAGCCAGATCAGCATCGACAATCGTGAATCCGAGTTCCTGTAAATAGAGGCTGACGGTGCTTTTCCCACTGGCAATACCTCCGGTGATTCCGATGATTTGTCCCATAAGCTCCCCCTTTTAAACTTATCATAACTTGAATAAACCGATGATAATCAATAGTACACCTGGAAGAAAGGTCAAATGCTGGACAACTTTATTATTTGAGAGCAATTTCCCGCTTTGAATTCCGCTCCAAATGAAAATCGAACTCATAACAGCGATGCACCCTGCGAGGATGATGGGTGAAATCCCGATCATAGCCGCTCCTACTCCGGCCCCGAACGCATCCAGCGAAAGTGCAAACCCCAGAACAAGCGCTTCAACACCTGTAATCGTACCTGATTTATCAAAATCGGCATTCAATGGTTTTTGTAAAATATTAATCACTACCCCAAGTGATTTAATTTCAAAATTAAAGATGATCTTTTCATGATATCTATCATCTTTCAAATCTTTTTCAGGCTTAAAATACTGGTATACCATCCAGGCACCAAGAAAAATGAGGATGATGCCGCCTGTTTTTTCAGCCGCCCCGATAGATATGAGCTGACTGATGAATTGTCCGATGACCATCGCTATACCTAAACTCAATGCAGAACAAAATGAGATGACCGCTATTGACCTTAAGGGGATTTTCATCTTCCGCATACCGAATGTCAAACCTACGCCAAATCCGTCAATACTAACTGCAAAAGCGAGAAAAATAATTTGTAGCCACATCGGAATATTACTCCTTCCCTACACGTTGCTACCCTAGTATATGGAAGGAGCCCATCCGATGTGTTTTTAAAAACATTACCTATTTAAGCGGCTGGCATAACGGGCAAATATGTGTACCCCGTCCTGCAACAACCAGTTTCTCAAGGGGCGTGCCGCATGCTTTGCAGTTCTCGCCTTTTCGTCCATAAACATTCAGTTCCAACTGAAACATGCCGATTTGCCCTTGGGAATTAATGTATGAACGAATCGTACTTCCGCCTTTTTCCACAGCTTCCCCTAAAGTCGCAATGATTTCAGCATGCAACGTCTTGATTTCCTGCAATGAGAGTGAAGAAGCGATTCTCTCCGGATGGATACGGGAGCGGAATAACGACTCGTCCACATATATATTCCCAATCCCTACGACAACCGTTTGATCAAGGAGAACGGGCTTGATTTTCCTGTTGGTTCTTGCCAGCTTCCTACTTAGCCCCTCGACAGTAAAATCTTCAGACAACGGTTCCGGCCCTAAATGCAACAGGGGCAGCCGATCAAGTTCTTCCCCTTTGGCAAATAGATGCATCGTTCCGAATTTCCGGACATCCCTGTACCGAAGTTCACTGCCATCAGTGAAAGTGAAGATCACATGGGTATGCTTATCATACGGCTCTTCTTTTGGATGCACGCCGTATTTCCCCTCCATTCTTAAATGCGAAACCATCGAATAATCATCCAAGGTGAAAATGAGGAACTTGCCCCGACGGCCTATTCCCCTTATCGTCTGTCCCCTTAAAGCATCCTGAAACTGTTCGACAGGTTCAGGTGCTTTAATGATCTTTGGCCAGAAGACGGACACTTCCTTGATCTCTTTTCCGAGTATGAGCTGCTCTAACGTTCTTCTGACTGTTTCCACTTCTGGAAGTTCTGGCATTGCAATCACCTATCTTATATTATTTGGCATCAAACCATGTTGGCCCGAAAGCATAATCCACTTTAAGGGGCACGTTCAATTCAATGGCATTTTCCATTTCCTCCGGAACGATCACTTTAAGGATTTCCAGTTCCTCAGGAGGGGTTTCAAAAATCAATTCATCATGCACCTGAAGAAGCATTCTCGTTTTAAGCCCTTCACTTTTCAGGCGCTTATTCATGTTTATCATGGCAAGCTTGATGATATCCGCGGCGCTGCCCTGAATCGGCGTGTTCATTGCTGTCCGTTCGGCAAAGCTCCTTATGTTGAAATTCCTGCTTGTTATCTCAGGTATATAGCGCCTCCTTTGCATCAGAGTCGTGCTATACCCTTTTTGACGGGCCTCATGTATGCTTTCTTCCATATATTCCTGAACACCAGGAAAGCTTCTTAAATACTTCTCGATGAACTCTCCAGCTTCTTTTCTCGTAATGCCAAGACTTTGCGATAGTCCGTAATCACTTATACCATAAACGATTCCGAAGTTGACCGCTTTGGCATGGCGCCTCATGTTCGAAGTGACTTCCTCTGCCGATACATGGAACACATCCATGGCTGTCTTTGTATGGATGTCCATCCCGGCCTGGAATGCTTCCACCAATCCGCTGTCATTGGCGATATGCGCCAGAACGCGCAGCTCGATCTGGGAGTAGTCGGCAGCAAAAATGATCCAATTCTTTTCGGAAGGAATGAAGGCCTGCCTGATTTTCCTTCCTTCTTCCAGTCTGATCGGGATATTCTGCAGATTGGGATCTGTTGAGCTTAAACGGCCGGTCTGGGTCAATGCTTGGTTGAACCGGGTGTGCACCTTGTCCGTTTTACCATTGACCACCTTAAGCAACCCTTCAATATAAGTGGATTGCAACTTACCAAGCTGGCGATACAATAGTATCTCCTTAACGATATCATGCTTGCTCTCCAGTTTTTCCAACACATCGGCTGACGTCGAATAACCTGTTTTAGTTTTCTTCATGACAGGAAGCTCCAACTTTTCAAACAGGATGGCCCCAAGCTGTTTAGGTGAATTGATATTGAACGCCTCTCCAGCCAAATCAAAAATTCGTGCCTCGATGTTTCTTAAGCGAATGGCTATTTCCTGTCCCATGTTTTTCAGTCGACCTATATCCACCTTGATTCCCTGCCATTCCATATTGGCCAGGATGATCGATAGTGGTAGCTCCAGTTCCGTAAATAGGTGAAATTGCTCGAACTCTTGCAGCTTATCAATCATCGGTTCTTTCAGGGACAGAATCGCCTTCGCTTTTCTGGCGATATGCTCCCTCAATTCCGCTTCCTCAGGTATTTTGCGTTTTGCACCTTTTCCATAAAAAACGTCATCCGTTTCAAGGCGGATAGCACCTTGAGTTTTCGTGATTTCTGCCACTTCGTCCACTGACTCTGCCGGATCCAGGATATAGGATGCCAAAAATACATCAAAATCGATGCCTTTTATTTCGACTCCTCGATGGCGAAGTGCCACAACCGTACGCTTCGCATCGAAAACCGTTTTCTTTTTTGTTTCATCCTCTGCCCAGGATTTAAAGGCACCGGAACTCAGAGCATCATCTCCATGGAAGTAAAAATGACCTTGTTCATTACTGATGGCGATCCCTATTATATCGGCACGATGATAATTATCTTCTAAAATTTCAACATACAAAGCACTTTCATCGGCAAACATCCCTTCTGTCATTTCAGCCGAGTGAACCTCAATCTTTTCCTGTTCAAGCGGCGCACTTTCCGTTACATCCAATTTATCGAGCAAAGTCGAAAAGCCAAGCTCCTTATAGAATGAGATGACTCGATCCTGATCCATGCCAGTATACTCGGTCTCGTTTACGGAAACTTCAAGCGGCGCTTCCCTCGTTATTGTAGCCAGCTCTTTGCTTAATAAGGCTAGGTCTTTATGTTCTTCTATTTTCTCTTTCAATTTCTGTCCGCTAACCTCTTCAATCGACTGCAGAAGGTTTTCAACCGTTTCAAATTGATGCAATAATTTAAGGGCAGTCTTTTCACCAACACCCGGAATACCGGGGATATTATCGGAGGCATCTCCCATCAGCCCTTTTAAATCTATGATTTGCAAAGGGGATAGACCATATTTTTCATGTATATGCTTTGGAGTGTATTCCTCAATTTCAGTAATCCCCTTTTTCGTGATGGAAACCGTCGTACTAGGGGAGGATAATTGTGTTAAATCCTTATCACCGGAAATGACCTTCACTTCAAAACCATCTTTTTCCGCTTGTAAAGACAGCGTACCGATAATATCATCGGCTTCGTAGTTCTCCAGTTCATACCTTTTTATTTGAAAACAATCAAGCAGCTCGCGAATGAAAGGGAATTGCTCCGATAATTCTGGCGGCGTTTTTTGGCGCCCCCCCTTATATTCTTTAAATGATGCATGTCTGAATGTCGTTTTACCCGCATCGAATGCCACAAGTATGTGCGTTGGCTTTTCTTCTTCAAGAATGCGGTTGAGCATCATGGTGAATCCGTACACGGAATTCGTATGGACACCCTTATCATTATTCAAGAGCGGAAGCGCAAAAAACGCACGGTATGCAATGCTGTTTCCATCTATGAGTACTAGCTTTTTATCCAAATCCGTCTTCCTCCAGTCATACAGATTTATGTAGTTATAGCTTCTATATAAAACGCAAAAAGCCGTTCATTTTCCTTCTCTATTCTACCATGAGTAGAAGCGGAAAGAAAAATGACGGCATCAAGGTTATTTAGTATTTCCCATTAACAAGCTGGCATAAGGGGAATCCGAAGGAAGAACGATGACCGTTTGATCTCCGATCGTTTTTTTGTAGGATTCAAGAGTCCGGTATAGTTTATAAAATTCGGGGTCTTTGGAAAACGACTTATTATAGATTTTCGCTGCTTCCCCTTCTCCTTCAGCCCTGATCACTTCTGCATCAGCCTCTGCAGTAGAGAGCAATTCTTTCACTTTCCGATCGGTATCCGCGATGATACGATTTTTCTTCGCATCACCTTTTGATAGGTATTCTTGCGCTTTCGATTCCCGCTCGGAAATCATCCTCTTGAAGACGGATGCTTCGTTTTCGGCAGGCAGGTCAGTACGCTTAATCCGGACATCCGTCAGGCTGATGCCATAACTGTCCTTTTGCAGCAGATCGTTGACTTTTTCGGTTATGCGGTCGTTTAAACTTCCCCTGGATGACTTCTCATCATTGATGATCTCATCATAATTCAGCTGGCCCAGCTCTGAACGAACTGCCGAATAGATGAACTCTTCCATTTTCGTTTCGGCATTCTCAAGTGTCCTTGCATTTGTAATCAATTTCTTCGGATCTTCTATTCTCCAAACGGCATAGTTGTCGATCAGCATCCGCTTTTTATCTTTCGTATTGATTTCCGCTTCTGAAACATCGGAAGTCATTTGATACTTCGGCAAGGTCACGACACTCTGAATGAATGGCACCTTCGCCTTCAATCCCGGGGTCTTATCGATCCTTACCACCTCACCGAATTGGCGGACGACCTTGTATTCTCCCTCTTTGACGATATAGACATTGGTGAAGATGATTAGCAGTAGCGCGATGATAATAATCAGGAAAATGCCGAATCTCACATAGCCCCTCCAATGAAAATTCCCTTTTTTGAGTTCAGAGAAATCTATTATTTTTCCACTCATTGTTTAGAGCCCCCTTCCCCTGTCGCTTTTTCTTCCGATGCATTCCCTTTTTTCGTTTCTTCTTCAGGTATAGCGGCTTCATCAGGGGCAGGAGTTTTTTTCGTTTCCTCCTTTTCAAGTGAGCGAAGCGGCAAGTACTTCATTGTGTTTCCGTCATCATTCATAATATAAATCTCTGCATTCGGCAATACTTCCTCAAGGGTCTCAATAATAAGGCGGTCCTTCGTAATCCCCTTATTGCCCTTATACTCACTGAGTAATTTTTCAAAGACCGCTACATCCCCGCGGGCAGCTTCCGTACGGGCAGCTTTATCTCCATTAGCCTGTGAAATGAGGGCATCTTTTTCCCCTTCCGCTTCATTCATACGCTTATTTTCATATTTATCCGCTTCGTTGATTTTCGTATTCGCCGTTTCCCGGGCATCCGTTACATTGGTAAATGCTTTCCGCACTTCTTCATTAGGTAACTCCACGTCCTGGAGTTTAACCGCAGATATGGAAATTCCGACATCATATTTCTCCATTAGCTGTGACAATAAATCGCGTACATCCGCTTCGATTTGCGCTTTACCAGATGTAAGGGCATCATCGATTTTCGTGCTGCCGATTATGCTCCGTAATGCAGCTGAAGTCGTATCGTATAATATTTTTTCTGGATCTTCTGCATTGTATAGATATTTTGGAGGGTCGGTGATTTTCCACTGAACCACTAGGTCGGCCAGCACAATATTTTCATCACCCGTAATCATTTTGGTCTCACTCGGGTAATCCGTCACCTCTCCATCCTCTTCCTTATATCCAAATTTAAGACTGAATGTTTCTTTGGATAATTTCTCGACCGATTGAATGGGCCAAGGCAGTTTAAAGTGAAGTCCTGGTTCCGTTATCGTCTCCTCCACTTTACCAAACGTCATTATGACAGCTTGATCAGATTCATCAACCGTGTACCAGGTCGATATCGCAACTACACCTAAAATTAAAATAAGAAAGACAAGTCCTGTGATTGTATATATCCTTTTTAAGCTAACGATATGTATCACCCCTTCTTTGCAGTTATATCTTATTTACGCAAGAAAGGGCCTAAAGTTTCATAAAAATCAAATATTTTCCCAGGAAAATAGGATAGAGGAATGGTTCCCGGGGAATATAGCCAAAATTAAAAGACAGAGACTATGTCTCTGCCTACAGTTTTTTAGGGTTTTGTACAATTTGAATGTTGATTGCAACGTAGGGCACTCGCGTTCCGTCCTTTGTACCTGTAGGTTCTCCTTGGACGGGCTATTCCTACAGGAGTTTCGCTCACCTGTTCCAATCATCTTTGCTTTAAAATTTAGATTGAACTACTACAAAATCAAACAGAGACTATGTCTCTGTCAATGTTTAACTCCTTGGATGAGGGGTTGTACAACCATTGTACCCCTGCATTATGAAGTCCGTTTTAAGGAATTGTAAAGGACATGTAAATAAGATACCCGCTACATTTTCCCTTTTAAGCTTTTATTTAAGGTGACTGTAAAAGTCGTCCCGGTTCCAGGTGTGCTTTCCACGTTGATTTTACCTTTATGGACTTCTATTATATGCTTGACTATTGCCAGTCCAATGCCCGTTCCTCCTGAATCTCGGCTCCTCGCCTTATCGATCCGGTAAAACCGTTCAAAGATCCTTGGCAGTTCTTTTTCTTCGATGCCGATCCCGCTGTCTTGAACTGTAATATCGACGGTCTGTTCATTTTCAATGATGTCAACGGTGACCCTGCCGCCATTTGGTGTATAGGTCAATGCGTTCGTAATCAAATTGATGAAAACCTGTTTGATCCTGTCAGATTCCCCTTCAATGAATACTGGTTCCGGTGATGTTTTAATTTCAAGGGATACTTCTTTTTCCTTCAGCTTGCCTATAAGCATCTCTTGTATTTCGCCAAGTACTTTCGTAATATCCACGACCCCTGCGTTTAAAACGAATTCCTGTTGCTCCATTTTGGATAAATTCAGAAGCTCCTGAATGAGTTCTTGCAGCCGGTCACTTTCTTTCAGGATAATCGATAAAAAGTGCTTTAGGGTCTTTTCGTCTTTTAAGGCGCCATCTAACAATGTTTCAGAAAAGCCTTTAATGGAGGTGATCGGAGTCCTCAATTCATGGGACACATTAGCCACGAAATCCTTCCGCATCTGCTCGAGCCTTTTCAATTCGGTGATATCATGGAAAATGAGGAGGATCCCCTTCCATTCATCATGATTCCCGATAATGGGCGCCCCGTAAATCTCAAAATGCTTTCGTTCTATGGCAAGCGGTATCTTCACCTGTCGTTTTATCGTTTTTTCCGTTCGAAAGATCTCTTCGATGATGGCTATCACTTCCTGATCTTTAATGACCGAATAATATTCCTGAAACAAAAACGTAGCGGCGTTCACATGGAAGCTTTTCTTGAATTCCCGGTTGATTAAGGTCGTATATCCTTTACTGTCTATCAGCAAGACCCCGCTACCGATATTTTCAACAAGTGCTTCCAAACGATCCTGATTCATTTCCCTTGCTACCTCTGTTTCCTGAAGGTTCCTCGCCAATATGTTCAAGGAAGTTGTCAGCATTCCCGTTTCATCGGAATGCCGCCCGAATGTCCGGGTTCCATAATTCCCTTTTGCCAGTTCGATGGCTGCCATCGTCGCCTCTTCGATCGGACGGGTATAATATGAAGTGATTTTACTCGCAAGCATGAGAATGATGATCAAGGCAACCCCTAAACAAATGATCAATATTTGCCACATTTGTTTATTCACTTGATGGATGGCCTCTATTTCATTGCTATGGACGACAAAGCCTTCAATCTCGCCGTCCTTTTCAACCGTCTTCCAATAATAATGGAGGTCCGATTCCCCTTCGACCACTTCATACCCTTCCCCATGCTTAAGCCCTTTTTCCAAAGTTATTTTGCGAAGGACATTGGCATGGCTTTTAAGTATTTCATTGGATGATGTCGAATCGTATAATATTTCCCCACTCGTAGAGAGAATGGTTAAATTCGAATCTAAAAGGGGTGTCAATTTTGCCGTTTTCCCTTTTTCCAAAAAGGACTCGATTCCCCCATGCTCCTGAATATATGTAGAAATGAAAAATGTTTCGTTCTGTATACGCTCATTGAACGTTTTAATATAATAACTTTTGAACAAGTGTCCTAATAAAAAGCCCACGGCCATCAGGACGACCATCACCAATGTGATGAGGGTATATAAGAGCTTTTTACGATAGGTCGTCATTCTTTTTTAGGCTCCTCAAGCTTATACCCCAAGCCCCTTATCGTTTTAATATAGAGAGGTTTTTTTGTATCTTTCTCTATTTTTTCACGAAGATGGCTAATATGGACATCGACGATCCGTGAGTCTCCCGCGAAATCATAATTCCATACCGCACTGAGCAGTTGATCTCTGGTCAGCACTCTTCCTTTATTCTTCGCCAAGTATAAAAGTAATTCAAATTCCTTTGGAGTCAATTCTAATTGCTGTTCATCAAAGAATGCTTCGTATCGTTCCGGGAACACTTTCAATTCCCCTAATTTCAAGAGACCATCTTCCTGATCCTGACTTGACTCACTTCCGTTCGATTGCAACTGCGATCTTCTTAAAATGGCTTTAATCCGTGCCACTACCTCCCTGGGGCTAAATGGCTTGGTCAAGTAATCATCCGCCCCTAGTTCCAGTCCCAGCACCTTGTCAAATTCATCGTCCTTAGCTGTCAGCATCAAGATCGGTATATTGATTTTTTGCTGGCGAAGCTGCTTGCATACTTCAAGCCCGTCCATTTTAGGCAGCATCAAATCCAATACCACTAAATCGGGGCGTATATCCACGGCAGCCTCCAGCCCTTGTTCTCCATCCAAAGCTGTGATAACCGTATAGCCTGATTGTTCTAAATTGTACTGAAGTAAGGTAACTATTGATTGCTCATCATCCACTACGAGAATTTTCTTTGACATTAGATCCTCCTGAATTATGTATTACCCAAAAGACCAATTCCTTGGTCTACTCATCCAATTCCATTATAAAGAATATTATATGAAAATTACACATAAAAAAAACGGAAATAAAGTAATTCCTATCTTCAGCAGGGAGATTATAAGTTCCAGGGTTCTTTTGAAGCGGATTAAAAAACTGCCCGGAGTCGGAAAAAGGCCTTGGCCTTTTCTTCCAATATCCGGGCAGTCTGTACATGATCTCTTATTGAAGGACTTGCATAACAGCTTTAACTGATTCGACTGATTTTGAAAGTGCAGCCTTTTCATCTTCAGTTAAATCAAGTTCGATGATTTGTTCAATACCGTTTGCACCAAGTACAGTCGGCACTCCAAGGTAAATACCTTCAAAGCCGTATTCACCTTCAAGATAAGCGATGGATGGAAGAACGCGACGTTGATCTTTAAGGATCGCTTCAGCCATTTCCACTAGAGATGCAGCTGGTGCATAATATGCGCTTCCGTTTCCAAGAAGGTTTACGATTTCTCCTCCGCCAGTGCGGGTACGAGCTACTATTGCTTCTAAACGATCTTGAGGGATCAATGTTTCCAAAGGAATTCCGCCTGCATAAGAGTAACGCACTAGAGGGACCATATCGTCTCCATGTCCGCCAAGTACGAAACCAGTTACATCTTTAACGGATAAGTTTAATTCTTGAGCTACGAAAGTGCGGAAACGAGCTGTATCTAGTACACCTGATTGTCCGATAACACGTTCTTTAGGGAAACCAGATTCTTTGTATACAGTGTAAGTCATTGCATCTACAGGGTTAGTCAAAACGATGATTGTTGTATTAGGGGAATATTTAACTACTTCTTTAGTTACTGATTTCATGACTTTTTGGTTAGTTTGAACTAAGTCGTCACGGCTCATGCCGGGCTTACGGGCAATTCCGGCAGTGATGATCACTACGTCGGAATCAGCAGTTTCTGCATAGTCGGATGTACCGATGATATTAGCATCGAAACCTAGAACAGGTCCCGCTTCCGCCATATCAAGGGCTTTACCTTTTGTAGGGTTTTCAGCTTGCGGAATATCAACCAAAACGATA
Source organism: Peribacillus frigoritolerans (assembly GCF_040250305.1). NCBI lineage: Bacteria > Bacillati > Bacillota > Bacilli > Caryophanales > Bacillaceae > Peribacillus > Peribacillus frigoritolerans. The sequence continues at coordinate 4,053,547 of NZ_CP158190.1, forward strand.
TCACCAAGTTCTTTTTGAGCTGCAAGGAATGCAGCTGTAGCGCCAGTGAATCCAGCACCTACCACTGTGATTTTTTTACGTTTAGACATGTTATTTCCTCCTTAAAATATATAAATACTTTTGGAATACTTTTAACATTCTCTTGAAAATATATATAAGCCTCCTGGAAAAGCAGCCCGTTCAGGCACTTTTCCAGAAAGCATATAATGAATTATTTAAGGTTTTTGATAAGCTCGTCTGCGAACTCAGAACATTTAACTTCTGTTGCACCTTCCATTAGGCGGGCAAAGTCGTATGTAACAACTTTAGAAGCGATTGTTTGTTCCACTGATTTTGTGATGCTGTTTGCAGCTTCGTTCCAGCCAAGGTGCTCAAGTAAAAGAACGCCTGAAAGAAGAACTGAAGATGGGTTAACTTTATCAAGACCAGCATATTTAGGAGCCGTTCCGTGAGTTGCTTCGAAGATGGCATGTCCAGTTTCGTAGTTGATGTTTGCTCCTGGAGCGATACCGATTCCGCCAACTTGTGCAGCTAATGCATCAGAAATGTAATCTCCGTTCAAGTTCATTGTTGCAACAACATCAAACTCTTTAGGACGAGTCAGGATCTGTTGTAAGAAGATATCAGCAATGGAATCCTTAACGATGATTTTGCCTTCAGCTTCAGCAGCAGATTGAGCTTTGTTAGCAGCTTCTGTGCCTTCAGCATCTTTAATTTTGTCATATTGGTTCCATGTGAACACTTTATCGGCGAATTCTTGTTCTGCAACTTCATAACCCCAAGTTTTGAATGCACCTTCAGTGAATTTCATGATGTTACCTTTATGAACAAGCGTTAATGACTTACGGCCTTCTTTGATCGCATAGTTAAGTGCAGAGCGAACAAGACGTTTTGTTCCTTCTTCTGAAATCGGTTTGATACCGATACCTGAAGTTTCAGGGAAACGGATGTTTGTAACGCCGAATTCATTTTGCAGGAAGTCGATTAATTTCTTAGCTTCGTCAGAACCTTTTGCATATTCAATACCAGCATAGATGTCTTCAGTGTTTTCACGGAAGATGACCATGTCAGTGTCTTCTGGACGTTTAACAGGTGAAGGTACACCATCAAAGTAACGTACTGGACGAAGACATACGAATAAGTCCAAAACTTGACGCAATGCAACGTTCAATGAGCGGATACCGCCGCCGATTGGAGTTGTAAGAGGTCCTTTAATAGCGATTAGGTATTCGTTAATGACATCAAGAGTTTCTTGTGGAAGCCATTCGCCCGTTTGGTCAAATGCTTTTTGTCCAGCTAAAACTTCTTTCCATTCGATTTTCTTTTCGCCATTGTAAGCTTTTTCAACTGCTGCGTCTAAAACGCGGGATGCTGCAGCCCAGATATCAGGACCGATTCCGTCTCCCTCAATATAAGGAACGATTGGGTTGTTTGGTACGTTAAGAGCACCGTTAGTAACTGTGATTTTTTGGCTTTGTGTCATGTCTCTTACCTCCGATTCAAATTCAAAGGTTAGATGGCCTGCCATTAAATGAGGCAGAACCACTAACCTTTTTTACTCACATCTATTAATTTACTACAAATTCGATGAAATAAAAAATGATTTTTCGAAAAAACTTTTAATTAGCGGTTTTCAATCGGTACATATTTTTGCATACCTGGTCCAACATACTCTGCACGCGGGCGGATAAGGCGGTTGTTTGAATATTGCTCAAGGATATGAGCGATCCAGCCTGAAGCACGGCTTACAGCAAAGATTGGTGTAAATAGGTCATGCTCGATACCTAAACTATGGTATACGGAAGCAGAATAGAAATCCACGTTCGGCGGAAGATTTTTTTGACCGGTTACGATTTCATGAATTTTGATGGACATATCATAATATTGCGGTTGTCCAGTAAGTTCAGTCAGTTTTTGTGACATTTCTTTAAGGTGTTTAGCACGAGGATCACCTTTACGGTATACACGGTGGCCAAAGCCCATGATTTTTTCTTTATTGGCTAATTTTTCGTTGATATATGGCTCAACGTTATCAACTGAACCTATTTCTGTAAGCATTTTCATGACTTGTTCGTTAGCTCCGCCGTGAAGTGGGCCTTTTAAAGCGCCGATGGCAGCAGTTACACCAGAATAGATATCAGCTAATGTTGCCACACAAACGCGTGCAGTGAATGTAGAAGCGTTTAATTCATGGTCAGCATGAAGAACCAATGCTTTGTTGAATGCTTCTTCTTCGATTGCCGTTGGTTCGTTACCGCTTAACATATATAAGAAGTTAGCAGCAAAGCTTAAATCTGTACGTGGAGCAACAGCTTCTTTCCCTTGACGGACGCGAGCGAAAGTTGTTACCAATGTAGGGATTTTTGCTTGGATGCGGATTGCTTTACGATAGTTAGCTTCTTCACTCATTACATCTGCTTCTTCATCATAAAGACCAAGAAGAGATACTGCAGTGCGAAGAGCTCCCATTGGATGTACTTTATCAATTGGGTATGTTTTAAAGTGATTTACCACTTCAGCTGGAATTTCAGCATTTTCAGCAAGTTGTTTAGTTAATTCTTCTAGTTGGCTTTTGTTCGGAAGAGCTCCGTGCCATAAAAGATAGATTACTTCCTCGAATGTTGCGTTTGAAGCCAAATCATCGATGTCATAACCTACATACGTTAATGTGTCATCGATAATGGAGCTTACTGATGAAGTTGTTGCTACCACACCTTCAAGACCTTTTGTTGCTGTCATACTAAATCTCTCCTTTTCCTAGATATTCCCCTATGCCCTTGCTATTAGCGTATAAATGTAGCGCTTCCAAGAAATTAGCTTTTGTAAACAACCATCTATTTTTTAGCAGAAGACATACATCTTGTATTGGAAGCGTTCACAGAATATGACTCCAACAATATAAAATGTACGATAATCTTTAATACGAAATTCTAAAAATAATGCTTGTAGCTATTCCTAGTGAGCGCTTGCTCAATAACTACATCTTTTTTTTAAGATTCCTCAAAAATATCAATGATATTCGGAATCCCAATTTTAATAAATCAGAGCAGTTACATGATTATTATAAACAATAAACACTTTTTTGGGAATGAAAAGCACTTAAAATGTGAAAAAATTATTATTTTATTAGAAAAATTAGCTACATATTCTCTTGCTTATTTTAATGCGATTCATAACGGTTTTTTGAAAATTCGCCCCAAAGCAGAATAAACGAAACATTAAATAGAAAATCTATATTCCCAGGACTGACTGACTTTTCTACCCTTAGCCACTCGCTTCATTTAAAGAAATTGAAGACCTGCATGCATAAATAAGCAATTCCCGCCCCGATTAACGGACCGACAGCCACACCTTTGAATAATGCGACCGCAAGAATCGTCCCAAAAACAAGAGCCGTGGTAATGTGCGGATCATGTGACAGGAGCGTAATCCCATTCTTTGCTATGAGCGCAACGGCTATTCCAGATGCAAGCGCAATCCAGGCATAAGGAGATTTTATCGCATCTCCTAGTTCCTTGAAACCTATCGCCCCGTTTGCTATTGGTATGAGTACGGAAATCGTGATGATCGTAACGCCCAGGTTTATTCCTTTCGCTTCCAGGTATGGAAACACTTTGGCATCAAGGCCAATCAGTTTCATGATTAAAAGAAAACCCGCAGCCATGATCAGTGAGGTATTTTTCCCAAACCAACCGATTGCAGCAAGCAGAATTAAAAATACGACAGGACCGTTGATCATTATCCCTTCACCTTCTTCCTTTCTTTTTTGTTATTTTAACATAACAAACTCCCTTGTTTCCTAGGAGAAAAATGATTTATGGAACGATGCATCGGCGAAAAAAGTTAAGCCGAAAGATGAAAGAATCTTTCCTTTCTTTTCCATCATCGTTACAATTATAATACAAACTTTATGATTGAAGGAGGATATGACTTGAATCCGGTATATATGTATCGTTTCATTCGCTCTTTACTGGTCGTTGGAGGGGTAATTTTAGGCGGGATTGCCGTGTTTTATTTATCTAAATATACATATCCATTCATCATTGCCATGATAATCGCTTTCTTGATGAATCCCCTGGTCACTTTTTTCGAAAGGAAAGGGAGGCTGCCCCGAGGGTTGGCTGTATTCGTTTCCCTGTTACTCATTTTCCTTTTATTTGCAGGTCTTATCACCTTACTGGTTGCCGAGATCATTTCAGGAACCAATTACCTTGCCGGAGTCATCCCGAAACACATTGAAACCATCGTGGATTATATAGAAACATACATCGCGACCACCGTCATCCCTTTATATAATCAAATAGCTGCCATGTTCAATAATTTGGATATCGAACAGCAAGATACAGTCCTCAAGAATATCCAAAATATCGGTGAGTCCATCACTACCGGAGTAAGCGGCTTCATTCAAGCTTTCTTGAAGAACATCCCCACAATCATCGGATGGTTTCCAACTACAGCAACAGCACTCCTTTTTACACTGCTGGGCACTTTCTTCATCAGCAAAGATTGGGATACCTTTGGCCGAATGACCGGAAAAGTGTTGCCTGATAAGATTTTTGCGGATGCAAAGCGTTTATTCAAGGATTTAAAAAGGGCTTTGTTCGGATTTATCCGGGCACAATTCACTCTTGTTTCATTGACGACTGTCACGATTTTAATCGGATTTCTCATTTTAGGGGTGAATTATTCAATTACCATTGCCCTGATATGCGGGCTGGTCGATATCATCCCCTATTTAGGGACAGGTACGATTTTCATTCCATGGATCATCTTTGAATTCATCGCCGGCAATACAAGTCTCGCAATCGGTTTGTCCGTCCTTTACATAATCGTCGTTGTCCAACGTCAGCTAATAGAACCAAAAGTACTTTCTTCCAGTATTGGTTTGGATCCGCTTGCCACTCTCATCGCCTTATTCATCGGCTTCAAATTGATCGGTTTCCTAGGTCTGATTGCAGGACCTGTAGTGCTTGTCATATTCAATACACTTCAGCGTGCAAATGTCTTCAAGGCCATATGGACTTTCATCATCGGGGATACAAAGAAAACCACTTAAGTTGATCAAGAATATCCTTAGCATTCACCGATTTCCATTTTAAAATCCGCCTTGGGTACAAGGCGGATCTTTGGTTTTAAGCTAAAATTATTTTGACGTCTCGAATTGTTCTGTTTCAGTGGAACCTGCAAGTGCTGTTGTGGATGATGTTCCACCAGAAACGACTTGTGCCACTTCATCAAAGTAACCAGTTCCCACTTCACGCTGATGACGTGTTGCTGTATAGCCGTCGGGCTCACTAGCGAACTCCGCTTGTTGAAGTTCTGAGTATGCAGCCATGCCGCGTTCTTTATAACCAAGAGCAAGGTTGAACATGCTATGATTCAATGAGTGGAAGCCTGCAAGTGTAACGAATTGGAATTTATAACCTAATTTACCCAATTCCACTTGATAATTGGCAATCTCTTCATCACTTAATTTCGCTTTCCAGTTAAATGATGGGGAACAATTGTAAGCAAGCAGTTTGCCCGGGAACTCTGCATGGATCGCTTCGGCAAAGCGGCGAGCATCCGCTAGATTAGGTTCAGAAGTCTCACACCAGATAAGGTCGGCATATGGAGCATAAGCAAGACCTCTTGCAATTGCTTGGTCAAGACCTGCGTTCGTGCGGTAGAATCCTTCTGGAGTCCTTTCACCCGTGATGAATGGTGCATCGACCGGATCAATATCATCGGTGATCAAATCTGCAGCATCAGCATCCGTACGGGCAATCAAGATAGTCGGTGTACCCATTACGTCGGCTGCCAATCGGGCGGAAACTAAATTCCGTACTGCCGTTTGGGTTGGAAGAAGGACTTTACCGCCTAGGTGACCACATTTTTTCTCGGAAGAAAGCTGGTCTTCAAAGTGAACGCCTGCCGCTCCAGCTTCAATCATGCCTTTCATTAATTCGAAGACGTTAAGGGAACCGCCAAAGCCAGCTTCAGCATCTGCCACGATTGGAGCGAACCAATCGATATCATCTTTTCCTTCAGCAAAGCTGATTTGGTCTGCACGCTGAAGTGTTTGATTAATGCGTTTAACCACTTGCGGTACGGAGTTGGCTGGATATAAACTTTGGTCAGGGTACATTTGCCCTGCGATGTTAGCATCTGCCGCCACTTGCCAGCCGCTTAAGTAGATTGCTTTTAAACCAGCTTTCACCTGCTGCATGGCCTGGTTACCAGTCAATGCTCCTAATGCATTGATGAAATCCTCTGTATTTAATAGATTCCATAGTTTTTCAGAACCACGACGTGCCAATGTTTGTTCAATATCGATGGAACCCCTTAGTTTAATAACTTCTTCGGCCGTATAAGGACGCTTGATTCCAGTCCACCGTGAGTCATTTTCCCAGCTTAGTTGTAATTTTTGCGCTCTCTCATTCTTCATCATTATTTCCTCCTAATTTATATCGTATTTTTTTGAATATTAAGATAATTTTTCGTATGCCGCGTTTGTTAAGAAATCTGCAAAGTCATCCGCTTCAATCAATTGTTCAAATAGTTTAGTAGACTCTTCAAACTTTCCTGATATGAAAGTTTCTTCCCCTACTTCCGATTTAATGACCGCCAATTCTTCTTCTTTGATTTGATGGAATAATTCCTCGGTTATTTTCCTGCCATCTTCGAGAATGCCTTTTGGATGACGGATCCATTGCCAGACTTGAGCCCTTGAAATTTCAGCGGTTGCAGCATCTTCCATTAAGTTATTGATGGGTGCCGCACCCCTGCCGCTTAGCCAAGAAGCGATATATTGGATGCCTACGTTAATATTCGTCCTTAATCCTGCCTCTGTGATCGTTCCTTCCGGTACAGCAAGCAGCTCTTGAGCTGTTACATGGACATCTTCCCGTTTTCGGAAAATTTGATTGGGTTTTGGGACGAGCAGGTCAAAAACCTCTTTTGCCGTGCTTACCATACCTGGGTGGGCAACCCATGTTCCATCATGACCGTCTCTTGCTTCGCGTTCTTTATCTGCCCTTACTTTCGCAAAAGCCTCATCGTTCTTAACCGGATCATTTTTAACAGGAATTTGCGCGGCCATCCCGCCAATTGCAGGAGCATTACGAGTGTGACATGTTTTGATTGCCAGCAGGGAATACGCCCTCATATTCGGGACGGTCATCGTGACCTGCTGCCGATCTGGGAAGATAACATCATCCGAGTGACGGAATTTTTTCAGGAAACTAAAGATATAATCCCAGCGGCCACAGTTCAGGCCTGCCGAATGTTCTTTCAGCTCGTACAGAATTTCATCCATTTCGAATGCAGCAAGAATCGTTTCTATCAAGACCGTTGCCTTGATGGTTCCTTGCGGAATTCTCAAATCGTTCTGTGCATATACGAATATTTCATTCCATAATCTTGCTTCGAGATGGCTTTCCAATTTTGGTAAGTAAAAGTATGGACCGCTTTGTTTTTCAATCAATGCTTTTGCGTTGTGGTAAAAGTACAGTCCAAAGTCAAAAATGCTGGCTGATATAGGCTGTCCATCCAAAAGGACATGTTTTTCCTCTAAATGCCAGCCGCGCGGCCTTACCTTTAGGACAGCTGTTCTTTCATTTAATTCATACACTTTGCCATTTGGATTTTTAAATGAAATGGTTCCGCGGATTGCATCGCGCAGATTCAATTGACCATCAATGCAATTCTCCCAAGTGGGCGAATTGGCATCTTCAAAGTCCGCCATGAATACATTGGCACCTGAGTTCATGGCATTAATGATCATTTTACGATCGACAGGTCCAGTGATTTCAACCCTGCGGTCCTGCAAATCATTCGGGAGGGGCGCAATTGTCCAATCACTTTCACGAATATGCATCGTTTCTTCAAGGAAATCAGGAAGCTTGCCTTGATTCAGTTCTTCCTGAACGCTTTTCCGACGTTCCAGAAGTTCTGCCCTTCTTCCACTGAAATGCCGTTCAATTCTTTCGATGAATTGAAGAGCATCCGTTGTAAGTATTTGTTCATATCCTGGCTTAATGCTGCCTGTAATTTGTAAGCCTTTTGCTTCCGTAATCATGTTGCCTCTCCACATCCTTTCCAACTCTCCTATGTTATAATACAGTTGTTTTATTTCCTGTTTGTATTATATAACACGTTGTATAAATTTGTCACCAGTTTTTTCTAAAAAATCTAAAAAAAGATTTTTCAGCATGTAAAAGCCTGATTTACCAATGTTTCCAAGGGGTTAATAATTTTTAAATCCTGTTATTATACACCTTTCATTCTCATGGAAATTATCATTTATTGGTGAAACAGAGAAAATCCATTTACATTGAAACTCCCATTTTAATGAAAAGCAAAAAAGCACCCTATAAAAATTTGGATGCTTTTATTGACCTTTTTTCCAGACCAAAAAGGCTGCCTAAAAGCTTGAGCCTTTAGACAGCCTTATATTATTTATGCCGAATGATGGTAACTTTCCCTTTATTCATCCTGTTCATGATAAACCGGATAACAATCGGTTTGAGGAGATTCCGGGTTGGCGGAAACACAAGGATCAATCCCATGATATCCGAGATGAGCCCAGGGGACAGCAACAGTGCAGCTCCGATAAAGATACAGATTCCATCAATGATTTCATTTCCTGGCATCATTCCGTAACGAATCTGTTCCTGTGCCTTTTTCCATGTTTCCATCCCTTGCCGTTTGGCCAAATAGGCTCCGATCAAGCCTGTGGCTACAATCAGGAACAGCGTTGGCCAAAAACCAATGAGATTGCCTGACAGCAAAAGGACAATAATTTCAACGACCGGCATCGCAATGATAAACATTAAAAAATATTTCATCCTACATTCCTCCTGCACAGCCCATTTCTGGTGCGGTACATCCATCTTACCTCATTGGCACGGAATCAGCCAAAATTTCGTTTTACAAAACGTTGGCATGTCCATCATAAATGACTCCACGACCTGCATCGACTGTTATTCTTTGACCATCCGTGAAAACCTTGGTCGCGTCCTCAGCCCCAACGATGACCGGTATGCCCAATGTGACTCCTACAACAGCTGCATGGCTTGTCAAACCGCCTTCTTCCGTAATCAATGCCGCACACTTTTCAATCGCCGGCATCATTTCGCGGTCCGAACCGATCGTAACCAATACAGAGCCTTCCGTCACTTTTTCCAAAGCTTCCTTGGCATTCTTGGCTATAACCACTTCACCTTTAGCTGATTTCCTGCCGATTCCTTGAGCCTTCAAAAGAACCTCTCCTAACACATGAATTTTCATCAAGTTAGTCGTACCTGTTTCACCTACAGGAACACCGGCTGTAATAACGACTAAATCCCCATGGGAAACTAAGCCAGAATGCAAGCTTTCATCTATTGCGGTTTGAAGCATTTCATCGGTAGTCGTCGCTTTTGGACCAATCTGCGGATAGACTCCCCAAGCCAATGCAAGCCGTCTTGAAACATGATCATTGGAAGTAACCGCAATGATCGGTGCTTTAGGGCGGTATTTGGAAATCATCCTTGCCGTATGGCCGCTTTCCGTAGGGGTGATGATTGCCCCGGCATTAAGATTAAGCGCGGTATGGGCAACGGATTGACCAATAGCATCAGTGACATTATGACGGTTCACTTTGCTTCTGACTGATAATATATCCCGATAATCAAGGGCAGTTTCAGCACGTGAAGCTATGTTATGCATCGTTTGCACCGCTTCGACAGGATAAGTTCCAGCAGCTGTTTCGCCAGAAAGCATGATTGCATCCGTTCCATCAAATATGGCATTGGCCACGTCACTTGCTTCTGCTCGGGTCGGCCTTGGGTTACGCTGCATCGAATCGAGCATTTGTGTAGCCGTTATGACTGGTTTTCCGGCATTATTACATTTTTTGATCATTTGTTTTTGGACTAATGGAACTTCTTCTGCAGGAATTTCCACTCCCAAGTCTCCACGTGCTACCATCAAGCCATCGGAAACTTCCAAAATTTCATCAAGACGGTCTACGCCCTCTTGATTTTCGATTTTAGGGATGATTTGAATATGTTCCGCTCCATTTTGCTGCAATAATTCACTTATTTCAAGCACGTCGGAAGCCCTGCGAACAAATGAGGCAGCAATGAAGTCGATACCCTGTTCGATTCCAAAAAGGATATCCTGTTCATCTTTCTCCGTTATGCCCGGCAGGTTAACCGAAACCCCAGGAACATTCACGCCTTTTTTGTTCTTAAGTGTACCGCTATTCAAGATCTTGGTATGGATTTCTTTTCTTACCTCATCTACCTTCAACACCTCAAGACCGATCAATCCATCATCCAAAAGGATTTTAGATCCTGGGTGGACATCATGCATAAGCCCTCCATAGGTAATGGAGAATTTTTCAGGTGTTCCCAGGACTTCATTCATGGAAATAATGACTTCATTGCCGGCTACAAGCTCCATAGAATCATTTTCCATATTATTTGTCCTTATTTCAGGTCCTTTTGTATCCAATAGGATGGCAACCTGTTTACCCGCTTTTTCGCTCGCTTCCCTGATATTGCGGATTCTAGCGGCATGTTCTTCATGATTTCCATGAGAAAAGTTAAGACGTGCCACATTCATCCCTGCTTCTATTAATTGAACCAGCTTTTCTATACTTTCACTAGCGGGTCCAATCGTACAAACAATCTTGGTTTTACGCATGTGTCATCCTCCTTTAAGGAAAACTCGCCGCCTGTCCACCTTTTGAAGACAGGGGCGCAGTGTTTTATGTCTTCTATTTAAATACCCAATTCTTTAAAACCAATTCCTATCAATAATGATTAAATCGATAGCTCTGCAGATAAATCATACATCTTCTTGTCAATTGTATGCGGTTTAGCAAGAGCTTCGATGATATCATAATCAACAAGTTGATTTTGTTCTATCCCTACAGCCCTGCCTCCTTTTCCTTCAAGAAGCAATTCAACCGCTTTTGCTCCAAGGCGGCTTGCCAATACCCGGTCATTAGCCGAAGGAGATCCTCCGCGCTGAACATGGCCCAGGACAGTTACACGGGTTTCAATTCCTGCTTTCGCCTCAATACTCCTGGAGATATCAACGGCACTTCCAACGCCTTCAGCTACAATGATGATACTGTGCTTTTTCCCTCGGTCATGTCCGCGGTTCAGCTTCCCAATCAAATCATCTATATCATATTCATATTCAGGACAAAGAATCGTTTCAGCTCCGCCAGCCAATCCAGCCCAAAGCGCAATATCGCCGGCATCTCTTCCCATCACTTCAACCACATAAGTCCTTTCATGAGAAGTAGCCGTATCCCGAATTTTATCGATAGCATCGATGACTGTATTCAGGGCCGTATCGAAACCAATCGTAAAGTCCGTACCCGGTATGTCATTATCAATTGTTCCAGGAACTCCGATACAAGGAAAGCCCCTTTCCGTTAAAGCTTTTGCTCCGCGGTATGAACCATCGCCACCAATTATGACAATGCCCTCGATACCAAGTTTATTCAATTGTTCAATCGCTTTCAGCTGGCCTTCCTCTGTCTTAAATTCCGGACAGCGAGCCGTATGTAACATCGTGCCGCCTCGATGAATGATATCCCCGACCGACCCAAGTTCAAGCTTCTTTATATTTCCATTTATTAAACCCTGATAACCATGATAAATCCCGAAGACCTCAATTTCATGAAAAATTGCTTTCCGGACAACCGCTCGGACTGCCGCATTCATGCCTGGAGAATCTCCTCCACTTGTCAATACACCTATTCTTTTCATAAATGTCACCTCTCTACAGCACTAATCAATTTCAAGCTTTATTATATCATTGTACCCTTTTTCAAGCTTCAATAAGCAGTAACTTGTTTCACTTATGCTCACTTGATGTTATAAGCCTAACCGATTCTCTTCAGAAATTGAAGTAAAATGGCGTAAAAGTTTACATTCTACACACAAACCATATTCTTTACTCGTTTCGGTAATGAATACATATGCGCCCATGAAAGGATGAAAAAACGTGTTGCCCCAGGCAGCACGTTTTTCCATTTACAATATGTGTTTATGAATGCTGTTCCACTTCCTTAGGTTCGCCCTCAGGTTGTTTTGCAAATTCATATTCACCGATTTTCTTGAATTTCATATAACGCTGGTTGATAAGATCATCACTATTCAATGGCAGAAGTTCATTGAATGAACGTTTCAGGATATCCTTGATGGCTTCAGCCTGTAAATTCGAATCCCGATGGGCGCCGCCCCTCACTTCAGGAATGATCTCATCGATGACTCCTAAGCGGTTTAAGTCGGGAGCCGTGATTTTCATCGATTCCGCAGCCCTCTTAGCCTGGGAGGCATCCTTCCACAGCAAGGCTGCAGCCCCTTCAGGGGAAATTACCGAATATGTTGAGTTCTCAAGCATGAAAATTCGGTCTCCGACGCCAAGTGCCAATGCACCTCCGCTTCCGCCTTCACCGATGACTATACTGATGACCGGTACCTTCAGCCCTGCCATTTCGAAAAGGTTTTTCGCAATGGCTTCACTTTGCCCGCGCTCTTCAGCAGCTTTACCAGGGAAAGCTCCCTTCGTATCAATGAAACAAATGATCGGCCGGTTGAATTTTTCAGCCTGTTTCATCAGACGCAATGCTTTTCGATAGCCTTCAGGATGGGGCATGCCAAAGTTACGACGGATGTTTTCCTTCGTATCCTTACCTCGTTGATGGCCGATGACCGTCACGGCAAGTCCATCAAATTGCGCGATTCCAGCGACAATCGCTTCATCATCCCCATAATAACGATCACCATGAAACTCGATGAAGTCATTGAATAATAGCGGAATGTAATCAAGCGTCGTCGGACGTGCTGGATGCCGGGCAATCTGAACGCGATCCCACGGTTTAAGATGGTTATAAATATCCACTTCCAGCTTCTCTAAACGCTTTTCCAATGTTTCGATTTCAGCGGTAAGGTCTACATCAGCATCCTTCGAAATAGACTTTAGCTCTTTAATCTTATTTCTGAGGTCCGTAATGGGACGCTCGAACTCCAATTCGTAAATCATAACCACTCACCGCCCGGGGCATGGATTTTAAGGATCGTCGTCAAGGTTTCCTTCATTTCCGTCCGTTTGACGACCGCATCCAATTGGCCGTGTTTCATCAAGAATTCAGCCGTTTGGAAATCTTCAGGAAGCTCTTCATGGATCGTCTGTTCAATGATCCGTCTTCCCGCAAAACCAATAAGGGCTCCAGGTTCGGCTAGGTTAATATCGCCAAGTGATGCGAAACTTGCCGAAACCCCACCTGTGGTAGGATGGGTCATCATTGATATGATCAGCCCGCCTTCATTGCTGAATATCTTAAGTGCTGCACTTGTCTTTGCCATTTGCATCAAGCTTAAAACACCCTCCTGCATCCGAGCGCCGCCTGATGCCGTAAATATGATGAACGGAATCTTCAATTCACCTGCACGTTCGATGGCACGGGTAATTTTTTCCCCAACAACGGAGCCCATGCTCCCCATCCGGAAATTCGAATCCATTATGGCTGTTGAAACTTGGTACCCATTGATGCTTCCAACTCCTGTGACAACCGCCTCATTAATCTTGGCTTTCTTTCTATCTTTTTCCAATTTTTCTAAGTAATCCGGAAATTCAAGCGGGTTAACGGAAATCATTTCTTTATCAAATTCATTAAAACTGCCGGCGTCGAATAAAAATTCGATGCGCTCATGGGAAGACATCGGATGGTGATGCCCGCAATGTAAACAAACTTTCTTGTTTTTCACCAATTCTTTTGTATACATGATTTTTTTACAGCCGGTGCACTTTGTCATGATCCCTTCTGGTACATCTTGTTTCTCCCGATCTAAAGGAACCGTTGCATATTTCTTCTTAGACTTCGCAAATAGCTCTTTAAGCAAGCTTAATCCTCCCTTTACCACCAATTATCTATTTTATGATACTTGGTACAAACTATATCAGAAATAAAATTAGTATCGTGTAAAAAGGTGTCACTCGACCTTCGACATATTTCTAATTCTAATAAGATACGTTTCGATGGCTTTTTCTTCATCACGTTCGAGCAAATATGTAAGAAGTGACAGATAATCTTCTTTTTTCACATTACCCTGTACCATCTCTGATGTTCTAGCATAGCTGTTGACAATGCGCCAAATTCTTTCCAGCAATCGATTGCGATTCAAAATGGCAATCCTTAAAAAGAAATCATCATCATGAAACTCATCCGCTTTGACCCAGACCATTAATCTTTTGATGTCCTCAGCCGTAGCGAAAAAGGCGACGATCCGCAAACAGTCAATTTCAATCAGCCTTTTCGTCTCAGACAAATCTTCTTGTACTTTTTTATCTTGCAAAAAAAAGGTTCCCAGAAGCTCGACTAGCTTATGCTCCTGGAAATCCCTGATAAACGTCCCTTCACCACGCCTTGTTTCTATTAATCCTAATAGCTCTAAGGCACGCAATGCTTCACGGACAGAGGAACGGCCTACATTAAAACGATCCGATAACTCCCGTTCTGATGGGATTTTATCTCCCGGCAGGAGGCTGTCCGCTTCAATCATGCTACGTAGGCTCTCAACTACATCGAGATAAATTTTGGATGAAGATGTACGACCTGCCAAATTAATTATTCCTCACTTTTTCCAATGATCGCTAATTTCCTTGTTTTTTCTTTAATTTCCTCGGGATTCACATTAATTCTAGCCACTCCCGTTTCCATCGCTGCCTTGGCAACAGCAGCCGCAACGGCAGGTGCTACCCTCTCATCAAATGGAGCAGGGATAACGTAGTCTTCGTTTAACTCATGTTCCTGTATTAAACCGGCAATGGCTTGTACTGCAGCAACCTTCATTTTTTCATTGATATGTGTTGCACGTACATCCAAGGCACCACGGAAAATCCCTGGGAAAGCAAGGACGTTATTGACCTGATTCGGGAAATCCGAACGGCCTGTTCCTACAACCTTGGCACCCGCTGCTTTCGCATCTTCCGGCATGATTTCCGGATCTGGATTAGCCATCGCGAAAATGATCGCATCCCGATTCATCGAAGAAACCATTTCTTTTGTCAATGCACCTGCGGCAGAAACACCGATAAATACATCAGCGTTTTGAATGACAGTTTCCAAAGGTCCTGAAATCTTATTTCGATTGGTGACTTTCGCCACTTGTTCTTTTGTATCATTCATACCTGTCGAACGGCCCTCATAAATGGCACCCTTCGTATCACACATGATGATGTCACGAACTCCATAGCTATAAAGCAATTTAATGATGGCAATGCCCGCAGCGCCTGCTCCATTCGCCACCACTTTTATTTCCGACATTGATTTATTCACAAGTCGTAACGCGTTCACTAGACCGGCAACAGTAACAATGGCTGTACCGTGCTGATCATCATGAAAAACAGGAATATTCATTTCTTTCTTGAGTCGTTCCTCAATTTCAAAACAATTTGGTGCGGCTATGTCCTCTAAGTTCACTCCGCCGAAAGTCGGTTCGAGTAATTTAACGGTCTCTACAATTTTGTCCACATCCGTCGTTTTTAAACAGATTGGGAAAGCGTCCACTCCAGCGAAACTTTTAAATAATACGGCTTTTCCTTCCATAACCGGCATAGCAGCTTCCGGACCGATGTTTCCAAGTCCCAACACAGCCGTTCCATCAGAAATAACGGCAACAGTATTCCCCTTCATTGTATAGTCATAGACGGTTTCCGGCTTATCGTAAATATCTTTACACGGTTCTGCGACACCAGGAGAGTAAGCCAGGCTTAAATCTACTGCATTCCGTACCGGTACTTTCGAAACTGTTTCTAATTTTCCTTGATTCAAGCGGTGCATATGCAATGCTTCTTCTCTTAATGTCATAGTTTCACTCCTAAAACAAATTGGATAACCCATATCTTATATGCTGAAATCTAGTGGTCAGACCACAGCGGCCTGTTTTCAATATAACATAACTATTAAAGTTGTAAAACAGTTATTCTTTCTTGTAAACCACATTCCCTTTTCCGACCAAGTCAAATAATGCCTGCATCAGACTATCTGAAGGATTGACCCAATCCCAATAAGATAGCTGTACATAGCGGTTTTCCCTCTCGTAAAAAAGCATGACCTTGGTTTCACCGCTATGCTGCGTTAAAATTTTTTTTATTTTTTGCAGTGTATCCTTCGTTTGCTTGCCGGCCTCAATTTTCAGGAATATCGTTCCGTTCTGTTCCTCTTTCATCTGCTTCACTTTTTCAAGCGGGTATACGTTCCTGATCAGGAGCTGTGTTTTTCCATCCCGCTCTTCCAATGTTCCTTGCAGCATAACGAGTTGTCCATGATTCAAGTCGGCAGAGTGGTTTTTATAAACATTTGGAAAAACGACCGCTTCAATATCCCCCTCTTCATCACTAACACTCAAGAAAGCCATCACATCGCCCTTTTTTGTCCTTATTGTTTTAACCGACGTAATGTATGCGCCAAGTAAGACTTTTGATTCCTTTTTATCGGTAGCTTCATCTATGGTCAAGCATCCGAAGTGCTGAAAAAGTTCTCTGTAGCTTGTCACCGGATGATTCGACAGATAAAGCCCCAATGCGCTTTTTTCCAATGAGAGTTTGTGCTCGATAGGGATGGGATCGACCCGGTTGTATTTCGGTTTGAGTGAAAACTCGCCATCCGAAAACATATCGAATAGGTCATCATCCGGATTAACCAATTCCGTATGATTGATCGCTACGTCCAAGCTCGCCAACAATGTTGCCCGGTCTTCACCGAATTCATCAAATGCACCTGAATGCACAAGCGCCTCCAACACTTTCCTATTTACGATTTTCCCTGAAACGCGCAAACAGAAATCGAATAAATCAGCGAACTTCTTCTGCCTCCTCGCAGCAAATATTTCTTTCAGGACCGTACCGCCTATCCCTTTTATGGCTCCAAGGCTATAACGGATCCCTTCCTTTTCCGATAAAAACGGGTATCCGCTCCGGTTAATCGAGGGAGGCAGAACCGATATCCCTTTCTTTTTTGCTTCACGGATATATTGCGAAATCTTTTCATCATTCCCGACGACCGATGTCAAGAGTGCTGCCATGAAATATTCCGGATGGTGGGTTTTCAAGTAACCAAGCTGATAAGCGATGAAACTATACGCCACCGCATGGCTTCGGTTGAATCCGTAGTTAGCGAAGCGGACAATCAAGGAATAAATCTCATCTGCCGTTTTTTCGGAATATCCTTGTTTCAATGAGCCGCTCACGAAATGCTGCCGCTCTTGATCCAGTACATCCTTCTTCTTCTTGGAAACGGCACGGCGGAGCAGGTCAGCCTCCCCTAGTGAAAACCCGGCTAAACGGGAGGCAATTTGCATGATTTGTTCTTGATATACGATGACCCCGTATGTAGGCTCGAGGATATCCTTCAAATCCTCGTGAAGGTAATCAATCGGAGCCAGTCCATGTTTTCTCTCGATGAACAGCGGTATATTTTCCATCGGACCTGGACGATATAGGGCATTGACCGCGACGATATCCTCGAATCGGTTCGGTTTAAGCTTGATCAAAACCTTTCGGATGCCATCCGATTCGAATTGAAACACCCCGGTTGTTTCCCCTCTCCCTAAAAGGGCTAGCGTCTCGGGGTCATCCATCGGGATATGGGACAAGTCGAGCTTTTTCCCCGTTCCCTTTTTAATGTTATTTAGAATATTATCGATGAGCGTTAAATTGCGAAGTCCAAGAAAATCCATTTTAAGAAGTCCCAGTTCTTCGAGAAGGTCCATTGGATATTGAGTCAAATGGATTCCGTCATGCCCTCCCTGAATCGGAATATGCTCGGTCAGTGCTTGGTCGCTGATGACGACGCCGGCAGCATGAGTCGAAGCATGGCGAGGCAGACCTTCAAGCAATAACGCGGTTTGAAAAAGTTTTTGATTCAGGTCACTCTCATTAACGAATTCCCTGAGCCTTTTCGATTCCTTGAAAGCCTCGGGAAGCGTGATGCCCATACGGCCTGGAATCATTTTCGATACCGCTTCCTGTTCCTTTGAATTCAAGCCGAAAACACGTCCTGTGTCCCTTAACGCAGCCTTGGCAGCCAATGTTCCGAATGTAATGATTTGTGCTACATGAAGTTCCCCGTACTTCTTCGCGACATAGGCAATCACTTCTTCGCGGCGGTTATCCGGAAAGTCAATGTCGATATCCGGCATCGAGACACGTTCCGGATTCAGGAAACGCTCGAACAGCAAGGAATGTTCGATTGGATCGACATCCGTGATCGACAGGACATAAGCAACCATCGATCCGGCGGCAGAGCCCCTTCCAGGACCAGTCAGGATTTGATGGTCCTTAGCGAATTTCATGAAATCCCAAACGATTAAAAAGTAATCGCTAAATTTCATCTTGGTGATGACATCCAATTCATATCGTAGGCGCTCTTCATATTGAATGGATGGCTCCGGCAATCTTTTCTTCAATCCCTGGAAACAGATGGCTTCGAGCATTTCCTCGGCTGTGACTCCATCTTCAGTAGGGTACTTAGGCAGCAGTGAACGATGAAATGGAATTTCCAGATTGCATTGCGCGGCAATATGTAGTGTATTTTCGAGTGCATCCGGTCTGTCATGGAATAGTTCTGCCATCTGAGCCCGGCTTTTCAAATAAAATTGATCTGATTCAAGAACCGTATGCGTCTCATCCGCCAGCTTGTCGCCATTTCCAATTGCCAACAGGACTTCTTGTGCGAGTGCATCGCTTTCATTCAAATAATAGACCGGATTCGTCGCGACAATCTTTATCTCTAAATCTCTCGCCAGCTGACTTATAGCTTCGTTACCTCTTTCCTCATCCGCAATCGAAAGTCTCTGTATGGATACATAAAAATCATCATGACCAAAAATTTCCATAAATCGCCCTGCTGCCTGTTTGGCTTCTTCAGGTTTTTCTTCTCTCAATAGCGTTTCTATTTGCCCCTCCGCACCCGGTGTGATTGCAATCAAACCCCTGGAATAGGCTTTTAGCCAATTCATCGGAATGCCTGACGGGGATTTCGTTTTTATGGCACTGCTTATTTTAAGCAGGTTTTGATATCCTTGCAGACTTTTTGCCAATAAAAGAAGTCCATGTGACGATTCCCGTTCATCAAGGACATCCGCAAGTATGCCGATGATCGGCTTTATACCCTGTCTCTTGCATTCTTTATAAAAATAGACCGAACCGTACATAACATTTCGATCGGTTAAGGCAAGACTTGTACAGCCATCCGCTTTCGCTTTGGCCACAAGTTCAGTGATCTTCACCGTACTTGTCAGCAGGCTGTATCCGCTCTGAATATGGAGATGAGTATACACGTTTTTTCTCCCACCTTTGTAAGGCATGTTTCTTTTCATTATAGTGTTTATTTCAAAAAAAGAAAATATGTTCTCATTACCAATGCAATTTAACTTCCTGATTTCCGGCGACTATCATATTACCTCTGAACTTCCCATATATATGGAATAGAAGAATATCAAGCAAAAAAGGATGATGATATATGAATGAAGCCTTTGTTCCAGCCTTTCTCAACAGCTTTTTCATATCGCTTGGCGTATTGCTTGGCGGCTCGATAATCGGGGGCCTTGCGGCTTTTTTTACTGGACAAGCCCCGATGACGACTGTATTCCGGCTGTCGGACAGCCTTCGTATTTGGGCCATTGTCGCTGCGATCGGGGGTACTTTTGATATGGTCTATAATTTCGAACGCGGTATTTTCCACGGAGAAACGAAGGATATAGTCAAGCAGGTCCTATTGATTCTATCTGCACTTGGAGGGGCACAGACAGGAGCACTGATCATAAACTGGTTCACGCAAGAGCATATTTCACCATGAGAATTCCTCCCTATCACAGGTCTCCCACCTGGCAGCGTTTTTTTGCCGGAGCCGCACTTGGCGGATTGATCAGCTGGGTGATTTTCTTTTATATGCATGGTGTCCAGCAGGAAAAGCAGATCCGGACCCTTCACGAACAAAGAGAAGAGATCAAGGATTTAAACGGGGAAATCGCAATTTGGGAGCAGGATTATAAAAAATTGAACGAGAAAAACGAGGAAATCCTGACGATTCAGGAAGTGGAAGTAACCATCACGAATGAAAAATACAGTCTGGATCGGCTGAGCATTGCAGAAGCGGAGGATGTGATTGAGGACGACCTTTCCTCTCTTCTCGCCAAAGATGTCGCCAGTGTCTATGACGGAAAGGTGCTTTTGAAAAAATCGATAGAAAATAAGATCGTGACCATCAATAAAAAGCGCTATCGACTTGAAGTCGTCGAGATCATGTTTTATACGAAAATGAATATTGAAATCAAACTAAAAAGGACTACTTCTTAGATGTTGGCTTAATTGATTTCTACCAAATTTAAAGACCAAATCATATGCGATTTGGTCTTTAAGTTTTTTCATTCCGCTTTATTCAACTCTTCCATGTCGGCAAGGATATTATCCACTTCATCCCAGGAATGAATCGACGCCCCTGCTGCAAGCGGGTGGCCTCCGCCGTTATATTTACGGGCAATCGTATTGATGATTGGTCCTTTAGAACGGAAACGGACTCTGATTTCTTTATCCTCTTCAATGAAGAAGACCCAAGACTTAACATTTTTAATCGAACCGAGTGAGGAAACGAGCTGAGATGCCTCAGATGTAGAAGCATGGAATTTTTCAAGTATATCTTTTGTGATGATCATTTTCCCCGTTCCATATGGAAGGATTTCAAAATGCTGCAGCACATAGCCATTCAACCGGACTATGCTTTCCTCGACGTCATACATCTCCTGATATAACTGGGGGCGGGAGAACGAGTAGTGAATCAACTCACTGGCATAGGCAAATGTCTTTTCAGTCGTACTTTGGAATAGGAAACGACCTGTATCGCCAACAATGCCTGCATATAGAAGGCGTGCCGCTTCATCACTCATCTTCAAGCCTTCCTCTTTCCCGAACTGGTAAAACTCATAAATCATTTCACTTGTCGAACTTGCCGATGTATCGACCCAGCGCATATCGCCATATGGATCTTCATTGGGATGATGATCGATCTTAATCAGTTTATCCCCCCTTGTGTACCGTACATCACAAATCCGGTCCGTATTTGCGGTATCACAAACGATGACGAGAGCACCTTCATATGTTTCATCCGAAATCACATCTAACCTTCTTAAGTAATTCAATGACGGTTCTTCTTTCCCGACCGTAAAAATTCGCTTTTCGGGGAAAGATGCTTTCAGGATTTCCGCCAATCCTCCCTGTGAACCATAAGCGTCCGGATCTGGACGGACATGACGATGGAGAATGATAGTATCATAACGCTTTATATCTGCTAATATTTCAGCTTTCATATAGATCTCCCCTTAACATATGTATTATCGAGCCTAATAAAGATGATATATTTCATTTAATCAAAAAATTGCGGAAATAGGAAGACTCATCTTGTTTACTGTGGCATTCTCTTTCATTTCCCGCTACAATAAAAAGGTACATATGTTAAATTGGGGGAATTTCAAACGATGCCTATTCTTGTCACCTTGATCGTTCTTTCATTAGGGGTCTATCTGTTTTATAAAATCAAATCGGTCCGAACCAGAATGCCGATGGAGAAAAAGTGGATTTCAGGGAAGTCTTCCATTGCCCTCGGTGCGTTTGTCGCACTATTCGGAATCAATCAGCTTTTTCTATTCCACACGACCATCACTTATATCATTGCTGCCGTTTTCATCTTCGTTGGCCTATTCAGTATTTGGGGCGGCTATAAAATGTATAAATTTTATTTGCCGCATGCAATCGAAGAAGCTGCGAATCAAAAAGGATAATCGAAATTCGATTATCCTTTTTATTTTTATGATCGGTCGAGCAATTGGCAAGTCAACATCGCCTTGCCGACTAGTTTGCCTTGGTTAAACACTTCAACATCCACTTTTCCGAATTTACGTCCTACATCGAGGACACGCGGATGGATTTCAAGCGTACTGTCGATCTGGACTGGCTTGATGAAATAGATCGTCATGTTTTCCACGACCAAGTCACCGCGCTTATAGCTTCGAAGTGCACGATTTGCTGAGTCGGTGACCAATGTCGTGAACACACCGCTTGAAATGGTCCCAAGGTAATTGGTCATCTGCGGGGTGACTCCATAGTTATACACTTCCTCGCCCTTGCCCCGATTCGAAGTCATCACAAGCTGGCTTGTGATTGTATCGTCGATCGTTTCGCCGACCTGAGGCTGCCTTTGGCTCATTTGCAGTGCCTTCAGGACATCCTGCCTGCTCACGATACCCTTGAGGATATGACTGTCATTCACGACCGGGATTAACTCAATCCCTTCCCAAACCATCATATGTGCAGAAGATGCCACACTCATTTTATCGCCTACGGTCATCGGGTTTTTCGTCATCACCTTATCAATGAGCGTCAACTCTTCCTGTCCGATGATATCTTTTGATGTGACCATTCCTTGAACCTTCATATTGTCATCGACAACAGGGAAACGGCTATGCCCGGATTCCTGATTCAGTTCATGCCAAGTCTGAACCCGGTCACCCACCGTTAAAAAGGTCGTTTCCTGTACGGGTGTCAAAATATCCTCCACCAGCAAGATTTCCTTTTTGATCAATTGGTCATAGATTGCCCGATTGATCATCGTTGCGACGGTAAACGTATCGTAACTTGTTGAGATGACTGGCATCTCCAATTCATCGGCTAACCTTTTAACGGGCTCTTCCGTATCGAATCCCCCGGTGATCAGCACTGCTGCACCCGCTTTTAACGCGTGCTCGTGGGCCTGTGTACGGTTCCCGACGATCAGCAGGTTTCCTGCACCCGTATATCTCATCATGGCATCCAGCTTCATCGCCCCGATGACGAATTTATTTAATGTCTTATGAAGTCCCGTTTTCCCGCCCAGAACTTGTCCGTCAACAATATTGACTACCTCTGCGAAAGTGAGCTTTTCAATATTCTCTTTTTTCTTTTTCTCAATGCGGATCGTGCCTACCCGCTCAATAGAGCTCACGTAGCCCTGGTTCTCCGCCTCTTTAATTGCCCGGTATGCCGTACCTTCACTAACATTCAATGCTTTCGCTATTTGACGGACGGAAATCTTTTCGCCGACAGGGAGCCCATCGATATGTTTCAATATTTGTTCATGCTTTGTAGCCAAGCGCTTCACCCTTTTCACGGTATTCCTATTCTCCATTATAAGGTCAAAGAGCCTAGTTTATCAAACAACTACTAGTATTGGCGCAACCTTTTGTATTCCGGCTGTCGTTTTACCTTTTGTTTCTTAGGAGAATATAGTATGCCCGTCAAGTTTCCAGCTACCGCCAACAATGCAAACAACAGCCAGGATCCAGCAAACAGCGCCTCCAGACCGCCACTTTCCAACGACAAACGCGGTACGGCATAATACAGCATCACACCGCATAGAAGCAAACACAGTAATAACCTCTGTTTCATCCAATCCCCCCTTTTTTTCATCTATTCATTTTATGCCTTTGAAAGGAAAAAAGACTTGGCTGCAAAACGAGACTTTACTTTCCGATTGCTGTAATAACCTGCGTGAAAGGAAATGCTGCTGGGAAGACCCGTCATTTCAGCCGGTCAACCCACACGATACACATAAAAAACGGAAGCTCTAAAGGCTCCCGCTTCTTTTAAAAGTCTATTTCATCCCCGGCTTCCATGATCAGTCCATTTCCCTCTTCAAGCAAGTCCATGAATTTTTCAGGATCCTGTTTGATGACAGGGAAAGTATTGTAATGAATCGGCACGACTTGTTTGGCTTGTAGGAATTTCGCTGCAAGTGCTGCATCTTCCGGGCCCATGGTGTAATTGTCGCCGATTGGCAAGAATGCCAAGTCAATCGGATGTCGCTCACCGATCAATTTCATATCGGAAAATACCGCTGTATCCCCTGCATGATAGATCGTTTTCCCTTCTATCGTAAGCAATACGCCAGCAGGCATTCCTAAATAAATGATTTGCCCATCTCCGTTATTGAATCCCGTTCCATGGAATGCTGGCGTCAGTTTCACTTTTCCAAAGTCGAACTCGAAAGCTCCTCCGATGCTCATCCCGTGGGTCCTGACTCCTTGAGCACCCAGGTAGTCGGCAATCTCTGCAATGCCGATGACAAGTGCATCATCCCTTTTGGCCAATTCAACCGTATCACCGACATGGTCATTATGGCCATGTGTTAAGATGATCACATCCGGTTTCACATCTTCTACATTCAAATCGGTCAATTCGTTTCCAGTAATGAATGGATCGATTAAAATCGTTTTACCATTCGTTTCAACTTTTACAACTGCATGTCCATGAAAAGATACTTTCATTTTTGCTGCTCCCTTCCCATACCCACTAATTTTTTTAGGTAGCTTTCTTAGGCCTTTCCCATTTACTATACTTTTAAATATTGCTATGGTAATTATATCTTATTAATGGAGGTATCGTCATGAATGAACGTTTGACAGAACTACAAAATTGGCTACAGGCGAATGAGGCTGAAGCCGCTTTACTTACATCTACAGAGAGCATCTTCTATTTAAGCGGGTTTTTTAGTGATCCTCATGAAAGACTGCTGGCACTTGCCATTTTTGCAAATGCCGAACCATTCCTTGTCTGCCCGCAGATGGAAGTTCCGGATGCTAAACAGGCTGGATGGGATGGAGATATCATTGGATACACCGACATCGAAGATCCTTGGGGAAAAGTTAAGCAAGCAGTGGAGAATCGCGGGGTATCCATTCATAAAATGGCCATTGAAAAAGAGCATATGAATGTAGAGCGTTATGAAAAGGTCCAACAACACTTCAGCGCTCCAAAGCTCGTTTCCGCAGAAGAAAAACTTCAAAGGATGCGAATGATCAAGTCGGAAGATGAAATGGTCAAAATCCGTGAAGCATGCCGCCTTGCCGACTTTGCGATTGAAGTGGGTGTCAACGAAATTCATGAAGGTAAAACGGAAATGGAAATCCTTGCAGCGATAGAATTCGAATTGAAAAAGGCAGGAGTCAGCCAAATGTCTTTTTCCACCATGGTCCTGACTGGCAAAAATGGCGCTTCCCCACATGGCACACCTGGGAATACGAAGGTTCAACGCGGCGACCTCGTCCTCTTTGACCTTGGCGTCGTTCATGAAGGGTACTGCTCTGACATCACTAGAACGGTCGCATACGGAGATATCAATGATAAACAGGCAGAAATATATGAAACTGTACTTAAAGCACAAGAAGCTGCCGTTGCAGCCAGTAAACCTGGTGTATCCTGTTCCGAGATAGACTTGACGGCCAGAAACATCATCAGCAATAAGGGATACGGTGAATTCTTCCCGCACAGGCTCGGTCACGGACTTGGGATCAGCGTCCATGAGTATCCATCCTTGACTGAAACGAATTCTCTAAAACTTCAATCCGGAATGGTTTATACGATCGAACCTGGCATATATGTTCCGAATGTTGCAGGCGTAAGGATTGAAGATGATCTATTGATCACGGATGCAGGCTGTGAGGTTTTGACCAAATTCCCGAAGAGCCTGCAAATCATAAAGTGATAATGAAATAACCATTTAATATAACGAAACCCGGATACCCCCGCCTTCATTTAAGACGGGGGTATTTATTCAACATTTCAACTAATCGGTCCGCAGATCATACTTCATTGCTTTATCACTGCCGTCAAACGAAATGACCAGCCATTCACTATCTATTCTTATGATTCCCCTCTCGGCACCGAGATAATAAACAACATTATCTTTCTCTTTAAAATATTCCGTTTCTGTTGGAGACCCTAAAAGCGTGAACACTTCTTCTTTTGTCTTGCCTATCAATTCATGATCTTTGATTAAGTCATCTACCAGGTACACTCTTCCTTCATCATCATTTAACCATCTTTCGGTGGTGAACCTTGATTCATATTCATTTACCCCTAACCTAAAAACACAATAAAATAGAAGAGAAAAGCCAAGGCCTGATATGACTATAAATCTAATTTTGATTTTCCTTTTATTATGCTGATCGGTATATTTCCATGAAATCCATTGAAAAAATAGTAAAAGAACAAATGGAAGCAGCAGTGCTGATATACTCATTAAACTGATTGAAACATGTACAAAATTGATGTAAAAAATATAAATGAAATAGATCAAAGCATACAAAAGCACGTATAAAGATAATGCATAGTTTACTATTCTTGAAACACTCAAAGAAAAAAACTCCCCTCTCACATTAAATTTACCATAAATGAATAAATAAGGTAAATAAGGTGAGCGTTTCGCTTATGCAATGATTGGTGCTTATCTTTTCATCATAATAAGGCTATATTCATTTTTTTCATTTGGTAATTTCCAGATCATTGGCAAAAACATTCGCTAATTTGTTACAATTGAAATCAGATCCATTAGGTAAATCATAGTATAATAGGTATGAAATAGAAGGAGGAGATTCACTTGAATAGTATAGATTATAAAAATATTCTTGTAGCAGTGGATGGTTCGGAAGAAGCAGAGTGGGCCCTAAAAAAGGCAATCTATTTAGCAAAACTCAGTGACGCTACCCTTGTGCTCACACATATCGTGGATACAAGGAATTTCCCTACTGTCGAAGCTTATGATATGACTATCCGTGATCACTCTGAAACCTTTGCCAATGAGCTATTGGACAAGTATAAAACGGAAGCCATTGCATCCGGGATTGCAAAGGTCCAAACAGAAGTTGCCTATGGTTCTCCTAAAGTTCAAATTCCAAGGGATTTAGCGAAAAAGCATTCGATTGATTTAATTGTATGCGGTGCAACGGGCCTTAACGCAGTCGAACGTTTCCTTATCGGCAGCGTGTCGGAAGGCATAGTTCGCCATTCTAACTGTGATGTAATGGTCGTGCGTACGAATTGATAAAAGAAAATGATATAAAAAGCTCGTTCGCCAAATTGGTGAACGAGCTTTTTCCTGTTATTCACTTACCAGTTTTTCCGCTTTTTCAATCGCCAGCAGGACTTGGGCAAAACCTGTACCGCCCGCACTGTTACGGCGTTTAACTGCCTCATAAGGATTTAATGCATCATAAATATCATGATCAAACAAATCGGAAGCTTCCTTGAATTGTTCAATGCTCAGGTCGACTAAATAGCAGCCATTCTGGACACAGAACAATACAAGCTTCCCGACTACTTCGTGCGCCTCACGGAAAGGCATCCCCTTTGAAGCCAGGTAATCAGCTAATTCAGTCGCATTCGAGAAGTCATTTTTTGTTGCTTTTTCCATTATGTCCGTTTTCACTTTCATCGTTGAAATCATGCCGGCAAATATTTTAAGTGAACCAACAATGGTCTTAACCGTATCAAAAACGCCTTCTTTATCTTCTTGCATATCTTTGTTATAAGCAAGCGGCAGTCCTTTCAAAACAGTCAATAACCCCGTTAGGTTCCCATAAACCCGTCCTGTTTTACCACGGATCAATTCCGCCATATCAGGATTTTTCTTTTGCGGCATAATGCTGCTTCCCGTGGAAAAGGCATCATCCAATTCAATGAATTGGAATTCCTGGCTTGACCAGAGAATGATTTCTTCGCTGAAACGGGATAAATGCATCATCATTGTCGCACTGTTGCTCATGAATTCAATGGCAAAATCACGATCACTTACAGCATCAAGACTGTTTTCGTAAATTCCCTCAAACCCCAATAGCTCCGCACTGAGGGCACGGTCAATCGGGAAAGTCGTCCCAGCTAATGCCCCAGCACCCAATGGAGAAATGTTGATCCTTTTGAAACTCTCGGTGAAGCGCTGCTTATCACGCTCAAGCATCCAAAAGTAAGCCATTAAGTGGTGGGCAAATGAAATGGGCTGTGCACGCTGCAAATGTGTATAACCTGGAATTAGTGTTTCCACATTTTTCTTGGATTGTCCCAAAATCGATATTTGCAAATCATTGATGAGTTCCAGAATCACTTTCGTTTGGTTCCGCATATACAGATGAAGGTCGGTCGCAACTTGGTCATTACGGCTTCTTCCTGTATGAAGCTTTCCGCCAACTGGACCGATTTCGCTTATTAGCATACTTTCCAGGTTAAGATGGATATCTTCCATCTCAACCTTAAAAGTCAATTCACCCTTCTCAGCCTTTTCCTGTAAACTTTTCAGACCTGCAATGATCTGATCCGCATCTTCTTCAGGTAAAATGCTGCATTGCTTTAACATGGTTACATGAGCTAAACTGCCTTGAATATCTTCAAGGACAAGTTCCTGGTCAAAGGAAATGGAAGCTCCAAACTCATCTACCCATTCTTCGGCGGATTTCGTGAATCTTCCTCCCCAAAGCTTGCTGCTCACACTGTCACCTTCTTGTTATTGACCATGCTGTTCACTTTCGTTGGAAGTCCCCATAATTTAATGAATCCAACTGCTGCATCATGATCGAATTCGTCTGCTTTTGTATAGGTAGCCAATTTTTCGTCATATAGGGAGTATTCGGATTTTCTTCCTTCAACAATCGCATGACCTTTGAATAGTTTGACACGGACCGTACCCGTTACATTCACTTGTGTTTCTTTCAGGAATGCAGCCAAAGCTTTTTGAAGCGGTGAGAACCAAAGTCCTTCATAAATCAATTCAGTCATTTTCTTCTCGATCACCGGTTTGAAGTGAGCCAATTCTTTTACAAGCGTGATATCTTCAAGTTCTTTGTGTGCAGCTATCAATGTCATCGCACCAGGTGCTTCATAGACTTCACGTGATTTGATTCCTACTAATCTATTTTCAACGTGATCGATACGCCCTACTCCGTGTTTGCCGGCAATTTGATTCAACTCGACGATCAGGTCAGCCAATTTATAGTTTTTATCATTCAATGTAACCGGCACACCTTGTTCAAAACCAATTTCAATGATATCGGCAGTATCTGGCGTACATTCAAGGCTTGTAGTCAAATCATAGGCCTCTTCCGGCGGAGCTGCCCAAGGATCTTCCAGGATTCCGCATTCGTTACTTCTTCCCCAAAGGTTTTGGTCAATCGAGAATGGGCTCGCCATGCCAATCGGAACGGGAATGCCATTTTTCGCTGCATATTCAATCTCCTCTTCACGAGACCATTTCCAGTCACGAACAGGTGCAAGAACTTGCAAATTAGGGTTCAATGCGGAGATGGATACTTCGAAACGCACTTGGTCATTTCCTTTTCCCGTACAACCGTGTGCAACGGCTACCGCGTTTTCCGCTTCAGCCACTTCCACTAATTTCTTCGCGATCAGCGGACGTGATAAAGCCGATACCAATGGATATTTCCCTTCATACAAAGTATGTGCCTGAAGAGCCGTCAATGCGAATTCATCAGCGAATTCGTCCTTCGCATCAATGACATAGGAACTTACCGCACCAACAGTGATCGCTTTTTCTTTAATGAAGTCCAAATCTTTCCCTTCTCCGACATCCAAGCAGCATGCCACAACTTCGTACCCTTGATCTTGTAACCATTTAATTGCAACGGAAGTATCCAAACCTCCGGAATATGCTAAAACAACTTTTTGATTTTCCATTTCCATCGTCCTTTCGTGTGAATAAAAATTCATCGTTTGTTATTTTTATTCAATCTATGATTAGTACTTTATCATCTTTATTAAAGGAATACAAGGGGTATTTTAAAGATTTTGCTAAATAATCCGCTAATAATTTAGTGAATTTACACATTGGATGCTTCCGCGGGAATATAGTAAACTAGGAGTATGATAAATCGAAAAGTGGAGGGCATATGAAAGAACTATTTACCTTTGATGAACGGCTTGGCATCTCAATTCCCGATTTGAATCTGGAGTGGGATGAATATACAAAAGGCGAGCAACAGCAAATACTCGTACACTGGGAGAATATCCGGGGAAGCATCCCGGACCGCATCAAGGAACTGGAATCCACCATTAACCGAAAGCAGTTTCGGCTCTCGGATGAAAGTAATTTCGCCAAATCATGCCAGCTCAATTCCGAAATTGCGGAACTTGCTTCCATCATCAATGATTTATGGCTTTGGTATCGTGCCAATCAAGCCGTGACGGAAAAGATGCATAATTAAGGCCTATTCCATGCAAAAAAAGCCACAGTTTAAAACTGTGGCTTTTTTTGCATCCCTCTTATAAATCCTTGCGAAGTTCACCAACGACATGTCCCAATTCCGGAAGAATCAATTTATTCATCGCAAGCCGAACCGCCCCTGATGAGCCTGGGGTGGAAAAAACGGCTTTATTGTTCACGACTCCGGCAATCGCCCTGGATAGAATGGCGGCAGACCCGATATCCTCTTGATAACTGAGCATTCGAAAAATCTCGCCAAAACCGGGAATTTCCTTGGTCATCAACTCTTTGACCGCCTCGATCGTTACATCCCTATTGGCGATGCCAGTGCCACCATTTGTTAATATGACATCGACCTTGCTGATTTGGCTGCCAGAAGTGACCGCATCCTGAATCGCTTTCCGCTCATCTTTAACGATTACATATTCATTCACTTCATGACCATTCGATTTCAGCAATTCCATCATCAGTGCTCCACTTTTATCCGTTTCTTCATTACGTGTATCGCTGACGGTTATCACCATGCAGCGAACTGCCTCCGTGACGGCTTTTTTATGATTCTTGACACTCATTCTTCATCAGCCTTCTTCTCCAGTAAATAACGATATTGATAGAACTTCTGGGCAAATTCACTGACACTCCGGGTCATTTGATAATTGGATCCAGCCCCGATGGCCATGCTGATGAACGGTATGCCCCGAACCAGTTTTTTTCGAAAAACAGTAATGGATAATGCTTTCAACAGCTGCTTCAGAGGCTGTTCCATCCAGGTAGGGTTTGTCAGTTCTTCGATTCCTAAATAAAAATAGTCATCTTCTGCGGTCTGGACCTCGCGGATCAATTCTTCCCACGCTATTCCTTGGAGCCTCTTTGGCATCGCTCCTGCATTGAATACCTTAAGGGCCAGCATCATTTCAAACGGCGTATTCACCTCGACACCATAAGACATCGCAATAAGCTGTACGATCCTGACATTGATGACCGTCATGGCCGGAATATCGCTCCCTAGCAGAAGCAGGCCTCCTGATCCGCTCATCCCGCCCTGTGCAAATGAATATAAGCGATGCTTAGCGATATGCTGATTGGCTATGTAATTCAACTGATCGATCGATAAGTGATTCAAATCACTCAGCGTTTCGATATCTTCATTAAACACGCGCGCAGATGCTAAAATCCGCTCTCTTGCATCTATTTGAACTTGTGAGCTCTGAACCATGGCATGTAAATGAAAAAGCCAGGTATCCAGCTTTTCAAAAAACTGTTGTTGGACGTTTTCAGGAAGCAGGGCAAACCCCTGCTCCAACCATTTATCATACAAAGCAGCAAGGTCCGTGGGCTCATATTGATAAAGCTTTTCCTGCCATTCACTAATTTCATTCCAAATTTTCATTTCCCGGTTCGTGAATTCCATGCATCAAGCCTCCTATGTACAGAATTGGTGGATTCTCCCTTAAGTATACCATAGAGGACAGCTTTTCAGAGAACGGATGATGGGAATTCAGTATTAATGGGGATTGGCTGCATGGGCATAAACTCCATGAGGAGTCGGATTTCAAGGAGGAAATTTTATGGGAAAGACCCCTTACCAGAGGGATAAGGGGATCATTATAAAAAAACAGGAAGTCATGTTTTCCTAGTCTCGCTCAAAGCTATTTTCATGGTATCCCTGACAATCATGATTTCTTCATTAGTGGGGATGACCATGACTTTTACAGGGGAATAGGGTGCATTGATGAACGCTTCCTTGCCCGAGGTGCGATTGAGATCCTTATCCCAATATACCCCCATGAATTCAAGTCCCTCCAAGATTCGCCCCCTAATGGTTTGACTGTTTTCACCGATGCCCGCTGTAAAAATGATGCCATCCACACCTCCCATTTTAGCTGAATAGGAGCCAATGTACTTGTGAATTCGGTCTGCGAATACTTTAAGTGCGAGTTCAGCCCGCTCATTGCCTTTATCCGCTTCAACTTGAATATCGCGCAGGTCGCTGGAAAAACCGGAAAGGGCCAGGATGCCGCTTTTCTTATTCAGGACATCCAGAACTTCATCTGCTGTTTTACCCGTCTTCTCCATGATATAAGGAATCAATGCAGGGTCGATGTTCCCTGAACGAGTTCCCATAGTAACACCGGCCAATGGTGTAAATCCCATTGATGTATCAATTGATTTGCCGCCCTTTATGGCCGTGATGCTTGCACCATTCCCTAAATGGCACGATATCAATCGAAGCTGTTCAATTGGGCGGCCAATCATTACGGCTGCCCGCTGTGATACATATTTATGTGAAGTACCATGAAACCCATACTTCCTTATTCCGTATTTTTCATAATATTCAAGAGGCAAGCTGTACAAATAGGAACCTGCTGCCATCGTTTGATGGAAGGCAGTGTCGAATACCGCAACCGCTGGCACATCACCCAGTGCTTGCCTGAAGGCTTTGATCCCGGTGATATTGGCGGGATTATGAAGGGGCGCCAACTCGGAAAGCTTTTCGATTTCCTCTATTACATCCTCCGTAATCAAGACCGATTCGCTGAATACCTCACCGCCATGCACCACCCGATGCCCTACGCTTTCTATCTCTTCAAAGGAGTCAATGATGCGATGGTCAATCAGCTTTTCCAATAAAAGCCCTACAGCCACTTCATGATTTGGTATATCCATCGTTTCAGATACCTTTTCGCCTTCGAAGCTTAAAGTAAATGCGGAATCTTTCAAGCCGATTCTCTCAACAAGACCTTTTGTAATTACTTTTTCACTAGGCATCTCAAAAAGCTGAAACTTCAATGAAGAGCTGCCCGCATTAATAGCCATGATTTTTGACATCCATCCTGCTCCTTTTCTCTAAGCTAGTTCTTCCAATGTTATCTCAACGAAACGTGCAGTATATTGTACAATCTTATCATGACAAGCGAATTCAACCAAATATTAATGAATAATTGCAAATAATCACTCTCAAATAAAAAAATGAAAGCCAATGCCCGGGGCATCAGCTTTCATTGTCTATTTTTCCTCTTTAAACCAATCGTCCATCTGTTGCATGACAGACCTGGTCGCTTCGAAATCCGACAACTTCGGAAGCTGTACGAGCAATGCCTTCTTCGGTGCTTCGATACCCTCTTTTTTCTTTTGAAGGATCAGGATGCTTTTCGCAGCCGCTTCACTTTTAAACATGGAAAGCGGCAATTGCACCATCCCTTGGATATGTGTATGCTTCTTCAGAAAATCATTGAGTTTCGGCGCTTCCTCCGAGACGAACAGGTTATTCGGGACAATGAAGAATAGATGTCCGCCATCCTTCGCATGTTTAACACCTTGTTCAATAAACAAATGGTGTGCATACGAATGTCCCTTATCGGCCTTCAATTCATATTCAGCTGCACGTACATCATTCGGATAATAACCAATCGGCAAATCACTGACCACAACATCGGAAGGATCGATGAAAAGCGGCTCCAGGCTGTCCTGGTTAAAAAATTGCAGCGGGTGTTCTTGCAGGTTGGCACCTGCATAAGCAAGCCTGATCAAGGTTTCGTCAATCTCGACACCATATGAAGCGATGTTTTTATCAGTAAGTTGATTCAAGATCGCAAATAGTAAGTTCCCCGTTCCGATGGCTGGATCGAGCATGACTATCTCTTTTTGATCCTTTGTGAATTTACCGACTAAATAACTGACGAACATGCCGACTGCATCAGGAGTCATATGATGATTCGGCTGAACGCTCTGCTGCATGCCTTTTAAAATGGCAAGCTGGTACGCTTTTCGGATTGCTTCTTTTTCATATTTCTCTGGTGAAAAATCTGCATAATGCTTCACTAACCTTTTTTTCGATACTTCACTGATTTCCTCCTGCAGGACTTTCCCTTCGAAGAAATTCTCGCCCGTTTCACCTAAGGCATCCAGATACGTACATGATAGTTCACTTTGCAATATTTGGGCTGTTTCATCAAATTCATAAAATAATTGTTCAACTGGGGTAGACTTCACTTATTAATTCCTCCTGTTTGCTTCTGTCCCTATTTTAAAGGTAAGAAGAAAGAGATACAAGCCGTACGTCCTGCTTATCATTCTTCGATTATTTAACGTACCGTTTTCCGTTTTGAAATTCCGCATATAAGGAATCTCTCGCGCAAAATTTTAACCATGAGTAAGTAAAAGGTAAATTAAATACAAGGTGTAAAATTTGGACGTTGATTTCCACTTCAGGCACTCGCTTTCCGCGGGCGGTCTGCCCTCGGCTTGCGCCTGCGGGGTCTCCCCTAGACACGCTTTTCCCGCAGGAGTCTCGTACCTTATGTTCCAATCAACTTTGTTTTGAAATTAGATGGAAAACCTTTTGTCTAAAAACTCAAATACGGGTAGTGTTATTGCCCTGTATTTTTTTTTTATTTGGATAGGCTCAATGAATGCCCAAACAGAATACCATGCATGAGGTGGTGATTATATATGGATAATCAATATCAAAACTATCATGGGCAGGTTAATCCGATAAATCAGCAACATGATATTCAGTCAGCAGATGAATTAAACAGGCAACAACAGGGGTTTCAACAAGGGTTTCGACAAGGATTTCGACAAGGGTATCGACAAGGATATCGAGAAGGATTTCGAGCAGGGCAACAACAGGGGTTTTTCCCAGGACCGAGACAATTGCCGTCGTGGCCTAATGAAATTGACATAAGAGTTGGAACACCTAATGGGCAAGAGTGGTCTGGCAAGGTTGTTTTACCACAAAATGGTCCGACTTTCGAGCCTTAACTGATCCAGCATATAATAAATGAATCTAGTCAAAAGAACCGAACTGTATCGATCGACCTCAGAAATTAATAATAACCACAACTTAAATGAATATTAGAGCCTAAAAAGGACCTGTCCACTTCAACGACAAGGTGTTTATCAACAAGAAAATCAACATTAAAACAAAAAACCGGGCACATTGCGCCCGGTTTTTTTGAATTCGCATCTTATTTTGCCGCTTTAGCCGCTTCGATTGCACCTTCGTAATTAGGATGGCTGGTGCCTTCACTTACATATTCTACATATGTGATTTCATCAGAGCTGTTCACTACGAATACAGAGCGAGCCAATAGACGAAGTTCTTGCATGACTACACCATATGCTTCACCGAATGAAAGGTCACGGTGATCGGAAAGAACTTGAACATTATCCAAGCCGCTGGCAGCACACCAGCGTTTTTGCGCGAAAGGAAGATCGTTACTGATCGTAAGTACTTTTACATTATCCAATTTTGCCGCTTCTTCATTAAATTTACGTGTCTGTGCGTCACAAACACCTGTATCCACGGATGGAACCACGCTGATAATGCGGACAGAACCTTTGGAGTCGTTTAAAGTAACCGGAGATAAGTCATTAGCCAATACTGTAAAATCAGGTGCTTTGTCCCCAACTTTTAGTTCTGGTCCCACTAAAGTGATCGGGTTGTTTTTAAATGTAACTGAAGCCATTAAAAATTCCTCCTTTTTCTGCTATATGTACAAGCATAATAATATTTGTTT
Organism: Peribacillus frigoritolerans; assembly: GCF_040250305.1. Lineage (NCBI taxonomy): Bacteria > Bacillati > Bacillota > Bacilli > Caryophanales > Bacillaceae > Peribacillus > Peribacillus frigoritolerans. Next base: position 4,089,133 of record NZ_CP158190.1, read on the forward strand.
TGCCGGAATTTTGCAATTAATTGAATTGGGAAATGTGATTGGTGCTTGTACATGACATCCAAGCTTTTGAATCTGTAATGACATACTGCAGCAAAAATAAAAACTCGGCGGATGCCGAGTCGCAGTTAGAAATCAATATCCATTTTAGGTTCTTGGTACCTTTTTGCAGCTTGTTGACTGCCGCCTTGGTTTTGATTACTGCCCTGCTTTTGATTATTGTCTTTCTTGGATAGCATGGACTGGATCTTATCGACGACTTGAGGAGCTAAATCCATCATTTTTTCGAGAAGATGCGTCCCTTCATCCAGATGGATCATTTTCACCCCATGGGAACCGACAATCAAAAAGGCAATTGGTGTTATGGAAACCCCGCCGCCGCTACCGCCGCCAAAGGGCTGCTTGGAACCACCTTGCTGTCCTTGCTGGTTTCCATCCATCACAAATTCGCTGCCACCGGCTGCAAAACCAAATCCCACTTTGGATACGGTTAAAATGACACTTCCATCCGGAGTTTCAACCGGATCTCCGATGATCGTGTTCACATCGACCATTTCTTTCAGATTTTCCATAGCTTCTTTCATTAAACCTTGGATCGGATGATCTGACATTTAAATTCCCTCCACTCTAGAACGATTGTTTATTGGAATCACCTGATAGCTTCGCTAATTTCCTCGACTTGAAATGCGGCTTCCCGCCTTTCCAATAACGAAGCAGTTTTATTCCAGTCACCATAGCCTGCCCGATTCTAAATTGTAATATGCAGGAAATCGACGTGTTTGCCTGCCATCTCTGAAAGTCGGGTGTAATGGAATAGGAGGGCATGATACGGAAGTTGAAATAGCTTGTCAGCAACCCGATGATGGAACCTTTGAGTGCCCAGCATGCTCCAGTTAAGACACCGGTGTGTGCAGCGTTTTTAGTACCGACCTTACTATGCCAGGAGAATTTTTTGACTTGGACTTTCCCAGCGAAGTGACGGACGATCTTATGGAATCCGATGATATGCTGAAGCATCTCCAGAATGTCTGCAAATCCGTCACGCAAATCTTCGGCTGTGAATTTTTTCTTTTCTTCCTTTTTTGTTTTTCCGTTCATTTCTTTTTCTTCGTTTACTACTACAGTTGCCGAGTCATCTTCCAGTTTGATGACCGGAACCTTGAGTGTATAGTGAAAAAGCCCGTACCAAGCTGATAATTTAATATGTATTAGGTCATTCGTTTGGACACGTTTGTAGTCGATGGACACTTTTACTTTAGTGAAAACAACAATAAGCAGCACCAAAATGAGGATACCTATTATCAACAAAAGCCACTTCATGCACCCACACCCCTTCAGCCTATCATTATCGGCATATGCAAAAAAAATAAACCTGCAAAAGCGAAAATCACGCTCTTACAGATTTATGAATGGAAAAAATCATCTTCTGATCAACACTACGCCCGTGTCTGCAAAGACATCATGCAAAGCCTGTTTCTTCGGTAATAGGCCTGCCAAGAGATAGCCAATCCAAGTGACCTTTGAAATATAGCGGCCAATCAGCTCCCTGAACAAAATCGTTCCCCATGAAATGTTTTTTTTCTCTTCCTTCAATGCAACGACTTTCAGTCCAAAAATCATTTTACCAAGAGTTTGGTTCAAGAATTTGGTCATCAAAACAAAGTATAAGAAGAATACGACCCCCGTTAAAAAGCCCTCTGCGGAAAACCAGAGATCATCTGTCCCTTCATAAAACTTGAAGATGGGATGAATCAAAATCCGGTTCAAACTTCCGATAACCAATAGATCGGCTAAATAGGCCCAAAACCTCATCCAAAAACCGGCAAAATGAACTTTCTTGACACCATCATCATCCACGGCCTTACTGGCTGTTGAAAATCCCTGCTGAACGGGAATCTCTTGATCTGCCATTAGATTGGTTGAAGCGATTTGTTCATTATTTTCATTTCTTTCCGTCATCCTTCAGCCCCCCTATTCCGCATACAAATACATTAAGCGTGGAGAATTTGAAGAGGAAAGGATTTTTGTCAAGACTGCCGTTTCCACATCATTTCCCAACATTTTTTGCGCACCCATACTGAATAATGAACCGAATCCTGCCTCATCTGTATAACGGATAACTTGAGCATCCTTTTCACCGATATCCGTTTTCATCGCGGCAATTACATCATCCAAATGGCCGAAATCATCGATTAGATGGTTTTCTTTAGCCTGACGTCCATCATAAATGCGGCCATCGGCGATTTCCCTTACTTCCTTCTCTGACATACCGCGTCCGTCTGCAATGATTTTTACAAATTGGTCATAAGAATTATCGATCATGTCTTGGAGTATTTCACGTTCTTCACCAGTCATTTCCCGGGTCGGACTCATAATATCTTTGTGTGGTCCGCTTTTGATGGTTTGGAACTCAACACCATACTTCTTGGCCAACTTCTCGTAATTATACCCCTGCATGATGACACCAAGTGAACCCGTCATCGTTTCCGGACTAGCATAAATCTTATCGGCTGGTGCAGAAATATAATATCCTCCTGAAGCCGCCATAGACCCCATTGATACATAAACAGGTTTTTTCACTTTCTTGATATCAAGGATCTTTTCATATATCTCTGCACTTTCGACGACACCGCCGCCTGGAGAATTCACCCGAAGGATGATTCCTTTGATATCATCATTTTCCTCAGCCATCTTCAGCTTATCCATGAAGGCACGGTGATTATATGTTGCCGAACTAAGTAATGAGGCTTCTCCTGTATCTTGAATCGTGCCCTCTACATCGAATACGGCAATTACATTAGAGAAATCATCGCCTTCTATGACTTCCTCGTAAAATGCACTTTCAGAAGCAAATAAATCATCAATGATATTTTCCGTATCCGCTGTAAATATAGTCGTAGCCGTGCCTACAACAATAGAAACAAAAAATAAAACGGCTGCAATTCCAAGTGCCGCCCAACGCTTTCCATTCATCTGTTTTCCCCCTTAAATATATGTATCCTTCTTACCATACGAACTAAAGACGAAAATGTTTCATTCCATGATAAACCAAGACATATAAAATTGTAGCAAATAATCCTCCAATTGGAAATATATTGGTGCATTTTGCACAATCTCCATTTATTTTTCAATCTTCATTAATATATTAGTTTTACCAAGTTTCAATTTTTGAGCGGAGCAGTAAATGCCGTAAACGGAAAATCAGCTCAACTAAAAAGCTGCCGGGATCATCCCGACAGCTTCTCTATTTATTGCTTTGGAGCTAATTCAATTGCTGACTGAATGGCCGCAAGCATGCTTTTTTCATCAGCGATGTTCTTTCCAGCGATATCAAAGGCTGTGCCATGATCTACGGAAGTTCGGACAATTCCGCCCTTGAGCCCTACGGTAATATTGACCCCAGCCTCAATCCCCATAACCTTGATTGGGGCATGTCCCTGATCATGATAACAGGCAATGACAATATCAAAATCTCCACGCCCAGCCCGGTAGAACAATGTATCTGCAGGAAGCGGCCCGCTTACATTGATTCCTTCAGCCTGTGCCCTTTCTATTCCAGGCATTAACTTCTCTTCTTCTTCACCATTTCCAAATAAGCCATTTTCCCCTGCATGTGGGTTTATTCCACAAACGGCAATGCTTGGGTTTTGGAAGCCCGCCTTTGTCAGCGTTTCATGTGCAAGTTTAATTACTTTGTACGTCCGCTCAGGATTAATGCTTTCGATAGCTTCAATCAGCCCCATATGAGTCGTCAAATGGATGACCTTTAAATTGGGAGTGGTCAGCATCATCGAAAAGTCATTTGTATCAGTAAGGTCAGCAAGAATCTCTGTATGACCCGGATACATATGACCGCCTTTGTGGAGCGCTTCTTTATTCAGAGGGGCTGTACAGATTGAATGAATCTTCTTCTCCTTTGCCAGGTCGATGGCCTTTGCCAAGTATTGAAAGGCGCCGTCTCCCGCTAAAGCAGAAACTTCTCCAAATGGAAGGTCCAAAGGCAGGATGTCCAGATCCAGAACATCTATCGAACCGAACTCATATTTCGCCTCTGTAGGATCTTTTATGGCATGAACCGCTCCCTCAAAGCCTACTATAGGCTTAACCTTTTCTATTATTTTCGCATCTCCGATAATTAGCGGCCTGCACTGTTGATACACCTCAACGTGAGCCAGTGCTTTTACGATAATTTCCGGGCCAATTCCCGCCGCATCTCCCATCGTAATTCCGATAATGGGTCTCATCAATCATTCTCCCCCTTCAACTTATTCATCGCATGAATAAATACGTCCTCTGAACCAAATCCTCCAGCTTTCGTGACGACATAAATAGCGTCATTACCTAGGAATTTGGAGATTGGGACTCCTATTTCCAGTTCATCCAGCAATTCGAAACCTTTTACATCCCATAGATTGCATATTTGCTTGGCCGTATCGCCGCCGGTCATTGTCACACCTTTAAAATATTGTTTCTCTAACAGGACAGAACATACTGTTCCAATCGCTTTCACAATCTCGTTACTGACCTGTGTATGAGTAAGGCCTTTAGATTCGCCTGTTTTCCAAGCCATTTCAATATCCGCTTTTTCTGCAGTGGAATAAATGACGACATCCTGCCCTTGTGCTGCCATTTGGATGGCCTCATGATAGACTCTCCTGATTTCCTCAGTTCTTTCCCGGTCGTCCCCTACAGCTTTATGGGACTCGAATGATATGGCATGTACCTGGGTCTGTTCCAGCATTTTTTTCAACTGTTTCCGTGAATTCTTATTTACACTTCCGATCACTGTAAGGACCGGCGAGCTTGAATTAGGGATCTTCAATCGATTTTCCTTGTGTGGAATGGAATAATGGTCAGGCAGGTAATTGGCGATCCCTGCCGATCCCGCCCAGGCCACTTCAAGATTCATTTCCTTTGTATAATTCAATATGTCGTTCAAATGCTGCTCTTCGGTTGCATCGATGATGATATACGTTATCGAATCCTTAGCAAACCCTAATAACTTACTGTTCACATGGTTTTTGCCTTTGTCCAAATCTCCCACTGTAATTGTACCAATTTTATGTGATGTCTGGGCGCCAATCAACTCTGGCAGATACGATTGGGTCACAGGCGTTTTTGGGTCCTTGGAAATCTCTGTTTCTCCAAGAGGAATACCATTTAAATAGTGGGTAGAATCCAGAATTGACCTTCCATTTTTAGGATAACCCGGAGCGATCATGACTAAATCCGGCCTTATAGCATCATAGATGGCATCGATTTCAGCACCGATATTACCGCGCATTGTCGAATCCAGCTTTTTGAATATCGTTGAGAAGCCAGCCCGCTTTAAAAAACCTGCCGCTGCCTTGACTTTATCGTAAGCATCTTGCCTCTCAAGTGAGCGGCTGTCTGTATCAAATACGACGGCATCATAATCCCGTACATTTTCTTCATCCAATCCAAATAGTACGGTCGTTTTAAGACCATGTCGAGCCAATTGGACTCCGCTATCATTGGCGCCTGTTAAATCATCCGCAATAATCGCTAATTTCATTTAAATCCCTCCAAAACATGGACTAGCCTAATTATTGTATTTAGCCACTCCACCCTTCTTATCCAAATGCTTGGATAGGAAGCCGATGAATATCGGGAGAAGGATAGCTGTTGTTACAACACTTGCTGCAATTTGTACAGTAGCAAGCTCCGCATGGATCCCGAATGAAGCATTCGCTGCCACGATAGCCACCGGAGTCCCGACGGCGTTACCCGCAGTGGAGCCTTCAGAAGCACCGACAATCGGGTTCCATCCTATCCATTTAAAGATCAGATACCCTCCTCCACCAGTTAGGAGAACTGTAATCACGCCAAGTAATACTCCACTTAATCCACCTTGGATTATCGCTGTGAAATTAATCCCCATACCTAATGAAAAAGCAAAGAATGGAACAAGCTTATCGCTTCCTTTAGAAAGGAAATCTTTCATCTCGGAATCCAAATTCCCTAATACCACCCCGACTAGCAGTGGAAGCAATACGGCTATGAACGAAGTTGGAGAGAACATGCCATCAGCGAAGCCCATTGTCCCGAAAATAGCAAGCGCTACCATTGTTAAGAATGGACCGTCACTTAAAGCGAGAAATGGATAGGCAGCCTTGTCTTCTTCTTTCCCATACTGACCGGCTAATGCAATATAAAGCCCGCCATTGGAATTTGTCATGGCTGCAATAATTGCCAATGGTGCCATCCCTAAAAACAATCCGTTACTATCTGCCAGCCAGAACCCAAGTAGGCCGACCAGTGCTCCTAACACCCACTTATATGTTAAAAGTATAACGCCCTTTTTCACCGAAGTGCCTGCTGTACGAAGATTGATTTGCGTTCCGGCAATTAAGAGGAATAATGCTATCAAAGCACTTGAACTGTTCACGAAGAGTGCTTCCGTAAAACCGCCAATCCTTAATAGACTAGGAAATAATGTATTGATAGTGGCTGCCAGCAATAGCGGAACAACCATCATCCCCCCTGGGATACGATCAAGCGTTGCTTTAATTCTCATAATAAAAACCCCTTTGTTTTATTATTAAAGCGCTTACAATATTCATATTAAAATACGATGTTATTAAAAGCAACACTTATAAAAATATAAAACTACTTTTTGTTAAAATAGTTTAAAAACGCAACACTCTAATCAAAAAAAAAAAACAAACTTAAAGTCATTCTTTAAGTTTGCGCCATAATGTTGCCCGGTTGATACCCAATCGTTCGGCAGTTTTCGTTTGATTATAATTTTCCTCTTTAAGAACTCGCTGAATGATATACTTTTCCATTTCTTTTAGCGTCGCTTTTTGTGAAACGAAGATATCAGTCGGAATGTTATTATCTTCTATTATTTTCTGAATGGTTTCCTTTCGTATCACATACTCTTTTTCATTTAAAGCAATTTGCTTAATTAACTGTTTTAAATCGTCAATGTTGTTAGGATACGAATACTCTTCCAGAAGAGCAAGAGCATCACTTTTTATATTCATTGCGGTTGTTCCATACGTTTGATGATAATAGGATAAAAAGAATTTCGATAAGTTTCCTATATCGCTCTTTCGTTGCGATAAATCCTGCATATGAATCGTGTTTATTGCAAAATGTCCAGCAATGGCTTCGTTGATTTGAACATTTGATACAATGAATATCGATAGACTTTTTCTGCAGCAAATGCTTAGAAATTCTCTTAATGGTTCATAATCATCTAGACAATCGATATTTTTCAGAGTTATGGTGCGGATATGCTCAAGAGGGAGCTTGTTAAGATCAGCTTCCTTGAATTCTTTGAAATCAATTATAAGAAGCTTTCCATTTTTAGTTTGTTCATTATGTATATAATTTACAAGAAACTCCTTACCCGTCCCTCGATTTCCTTTTAAGTGAATGATTTCATGGTTCTTATATAGCGATGTTACATTATTTATGAGAACTGTATCCATGGCAATCGGTTCTGAGATGGAAGCTTCCTTAATCTGCACCCCTTTTTGTTCGAATCGTTTCATCGAACTGGCATCTAATACATAAACACCATATGAAGAGTACAAACCATCATGCCAAAAGCCGTCTACCTCTATACTGCTGCCATCCTGTGAAAAACTGGTATGAAGCTGCTTACTTACGTTCACTTCTCCATTCATGGTTCTATATTGATCATCGGTCAATGGATTGAAGTCAAAATCCGTTAAATGCTCATAGACGATTTGGTTATCACTATTTAAAATGACGATATTGTGGACTTCTTTGACTAAAAGCCTTTCAAACATCCTATTGATGTCGCTTTTGTAATGAAGATAGGCAATCATTTCCCTAGCATCATTGATAGCCCTTATGATTGATTCCCTTCCCGATTGAATGAGGAATCCTTTCATGCCATAAGAGATGGTTGTATTTATTGTAATCACATCACCAACAATCTGTTTATAACCCTCGTTTTTCAAAGTCAAAATGAGAGGAGCTACTTCTTTTGATTCACGGACCGTATAAACCTGTAAAGGAAGGTCCAATAAGTCAATAATCGATTGGGCGCCTGATGTTATATTTGAAAATCCTACGATGGCCGTTTTATCTTTAAGCTCACTGGCCAATGTCAGGGAACGGATCATATCATAACCGGAAAGGTGCATGTCAATCACTGGAATATTGATCGATTTCTTAATTAACTTGGCCGTCCCTCCCCTGCTGATTATGGCATCCGCTCCGTTTTCCGCTTCCAATTTTGCAAGTTCAACACCATTTTCCAAGTCGCCTATGGAATACCCTATTTCTATGTCTGGATAAAGAGGCACACACGCTTTTATAATTGGAATCATTGATTCATACGGTGCAATGATATGTACTTTCATACACATAACCTACTTTCTTTTATATCCGAACCCTATTCACCAATTGGTCATATACCCTTTGTATGGCAGGGATTTAAAGAGCCCTTACTGAGAATTCATTATACCATTATTCGCTTTTCACTTCCTAAAAGGAACTGCTTCGCTATCGAGTTAATACTGCTTCCTCAAACGAATAACAAAAATGCTTCATTCCATGATAAACTATGTCATATAAAAATGTACGAAATGTGCAGCTGCATTTTGTACTGCGGTTTTCCTTTTTCAAAAGAAAAGAAAGCCCTTTCATAAACATACATACTAGGAGGGATCATGATGAACACTCGAAGGAATATTTATTTTTTCCATGCACCGAATGCAGAGATGCTTAGCAAGGTTGAATACCTGTCAGACTTGGCGAAGCAACATTCGTATGAAGTCATCCAGGATTTCACAAAAGCAAACATCATCGTAAGCATCGGTGATGACGGCACATTCCTGCAGGCAGCCCGTAAAACCGGGTTCAGGGATGACTGTTTATATGCGGGCATTTCCACCACAGGTAATTTGAATATGTATTGCGATTTCCACTTGGAAGATACGGATAAAATGATCGATGCCATGACCAGAGAGCAAATTGAGGTGCGTAAATATCCAACCATCGATATCCAATTGGATGATCAGCCCTCCTTTTATGCCCTTAATGAACTCAGTATCCGGTCTTCCATCACCAAAACGTTCATCATGGATATTTTCATTGATCGACTCCATTTTGAAACTTTTCGCGGGGACGGAATCATTATTGCGACTCCGACAGGAAGCACCGCCTATAATAAATCGGTCAATGGGGCCGTTGTCGATCCCCTTCTCCCTTGCTTTCAAGTGAGCGAGCTTGCTTCCATCAATAATAATACCTATCGGACCTTAGGTTCCTCATTCATTCTAAGCGGTGATAGGACGTTGACCATCCACCTTGAACAAAACGGACCAAGCTATCCGATCATCGGAATGGACAATGAAGCCTTAAGCATCAATCATGTCGAACAGGTAAAGGTCCGGTTAAGCGGTAAAGTCATCAAGACCGTTAAGCTAAAAGACAATTCCTTTTGGGAAAAGGTTAAAAGGACCTTCCTTTGAACGAACTAAAAAGGTACCGGAGATGATAGCCGGTACCTTTATATATGATAAAAATCTTTCGTATTTTGATAAAGGGTTTCATAAACATTTTCAATCGGCAACCCTTTAATCGAAGCAATTTGACGCACACTGTCATGCATCATGCCGGGATGGGTCCATTTCCCTTCGAAAACCCCTTCAAACGGCCATGGGCCATCCGTTTCAATCATCATCAGATTAAGTGGGTATGCCGAAACTAGATCCTGTATTTCCCTCTCATAACAAACATCAGGTGTAATCGAAATGCGGTAGCCCTTTTCGGCCATTCTTTCGACTGTCCGGATATCGCCTTTAAACCAATGAAAGTGCGCCTTTGTGATTTGATGCTTATCCAAAAGGTCGCAAACGATAGGTGCATCTTCGTGGACGGCATGAAGGATAACCGGCTTTTCCACCTCTTTAGCAAAAGCCAGGAACTTCTCCAGTATCACTATATACGCTGAGTTATCAATATCAGGATTTTCCTGCCTTAAGTAATAGGGCAGTCCAACCTCACCTATGGCAACCATATCTTGACGATGTTCCCGCATCCAGTTCAATAATTCGTTCACTTCTTCATCACTCGGGAGGGGCTGCTCTGGATGAAAGCCAAAGGCAGGCTTAATTCGGGAATCTTTCAGTGAAAGCTGATGATTGTTAATCGAAGAAGCCAAATTCATGGAAACAGTCAGCAAGGATTGCAAATGAACCTTTTCCATGTCAGTCAAAATCTGCTTCCGCTTAACAACATCATATTTATCCAAATGGATATGGCTGTCAATGATTCTCAAAATTTAATAGCCTCCTTACTTAAGTAGAAAGAGTTGGCATTAATGCTGCATATAACTCTCTTTTCAAATGAAAAAATTCATCACTAAGAAGCTGTTCTTCACTTCTTGGCCTTGGAAATGGAACATTCACTTCTTTGATGACAGCAGCCGGTTTTGCTGATAACACATAAATTCTATCGGATAGGAAAACCGCTTCATCTATGCTATGCGTAACAAAAAGCACCGACCTCCGATTTTCTTCCCAAACCGACAACAGCCATTTTTGCATTTTCAATCTTGTCAGTTCATCCAAGGCAGAAAAGGGTTCGTCCAGGCACATCAAGTCCTGTGGACTTAAGATACTCCGGATGAATGCGGCCCTTTGCTTCATGCCTCCTGATAATTCATGCGGATATGCTTTCTCATACTCTTCTAATCCAGCTTTCCTCAAAAGGGCTTTTGCCTTTTCTTTATCTTTGATCCCAGCAAGTTCACTTCCAAGCAAAACATTTTCCAATACCGTTCTCCAAGGTAAAAGGGAAGGCTGCTGCGGCATATAGCTGATATGGCCCTTTAAACCATTTATCTTTTTACCATCCAGTGAAATGATGCCATGATCCGGCTTCAAAATACCGCCGATCAAGTGGAACAATGTACTTTTACCACTGCCCGATGGCCCAAGGATCGTGACAAATTCCCCATCACCCACATGAAAATTCATATTCTCCAATATATTCTGTTTACCATCGAAAGAATAGGAGACATCTTTAATTTCCAGCTTCATCCTTGCCGCCCTCCTTTCTCTTCCAAGAAACTAAGTATTTCTCCAGGAAGGTGATGATTCCAAAAAAGATCAGGCTCATTCCCATGATGATGAAAATGGCAACAAACACCCGGTCTGTCCTGAACGCAGAAGACGCGAGCGTCATATAAACACCAATCCCCGATTTTGCCCCGAGCCACTCTGAAATAACCGCACCCATTACACTATAGGTGGCCGAAATTTTCAGGCCGGAGAAAATGAACGGGATTGAGTGGGGAAATTCCAGCTTCCAAAATAACTGGTTCTTTCCCGCTCCCATCATCTTGAAATAATGCTTAAGTTCGTATGGTGTCTGGCGAAAACCGTCCAATGATGCAACCGCAACCGGAAAAAAACATACAAGCGAAATCACGATTAACTTAGGCAGCATGCCAAAGCCAAACCAGATCACCAAAAGCGGGGCCAAAACTATGATAGGTATATTTTGTGATAGTATGAGCAGAGGATAAACCGCGTCCTTCACACCTGGAAATAGGTGTAAGGTTGCAGCAACCAATAAGCCGATGCAGCTTCCAATAAAAAAGCCCGACAACGCAAGCTCGGTTGTGGATATAAGGTGTCCGTAAAGATTGCGCGACGACTCAATTCCTTCTATGAAAATGGCCGATGGAGCGGGAAGCAGCCATTCTTCAACCTTCAATAAGACTGTCACTGACTCCCAAACTATCAGCAACAATAATAAAAGAAAGAAGGGAGCCCCCTTCTTCCAAATTCCCCTTCCGATCATGCCCGATATTTCTCCGTTAACGTATCCATCGTAATCCCGCTTGGCTGATATAATATTTTCACTTGCGAAATGACATTCGGCGATCCTATTTCAATCATTCTTACATTCATTTTTTCTATCACGGCAAAAAGTTCGGAAAGCTCGCCCTCCATTGTCGTTTCAAGCGGGTGAACCTCATACTTGACACCTGATTCTTCAATGATCTTGATTGCTTCATCGACCATAGGGATGACATTTTCCCCTTTAGGGATAATTTGTATACTAATTAATGAATTGGCCATTGTATTTCCTCCTATTTTGGTAAAAATTCATTGGTAAATGCCTTTTCAGGATCGAAATCACCTTCAAGAAGCTTGTTTTCAGTCATCCAATCACTGTAATTCTTCCAGATTTCCAGTTTTTGTTCACCCCAACGCGGAGCATCATCCTGATACTTGGCTGCAAGCCACTCCTGGCTTTTCTTAACTAGTTTTGCATCAAGATCCGGCGCAGACTTAATTAACATGTCTGCTGCATCAGCAGGATTCTTAATCGCAAACTGGTACCCTTTCGATGCTGCATGAACGAATGCTTTAACAGTTTCGGGATCTTCTTTTATCATCTTTTCATTTGTAGTCAAAACAGGCGTATAGTAATCAAGCTTATCTGAGTATTCGGTTAAGTAAACCATATTAAGCTTTTCATTTCGCAACTCAGCCTCAATGCCTGTCCATCCATAATAAATCCAGGCAAAATCTATATCCCTTTTAACCGAAGTGAAAAAATCCATGTCTCCTGTATTGACTATATCCACTTCATTTACATCCGCATTTTCTTTTTTCATTAGTGAATCAATAATGGCCTTTTCAACCGGAGACCCCCAGCCACCATACGTTTTCCCTTCAAAATCCTTGGGAGTTTTAATGTTCTTTGCCTCAGGGGAAGCGAATCCAGAGGTATTATGCTGGATGACGGCAGCAACCGAAACAATCGGCACGCCCTGCACGCGGGCCTGCGTTATGCCCTCCTGGTAGCTCACGCCAAATTCAGATTTTCCTGAAGCGACAAGCTTATCCGCTCCAGCTTCACCTGGCATGATAATTTCCACATCAAGACCTTGGTCTTTAAAATAACCTTTTTCCTTGGCTACATACAATCCTGTATGGTTTGTATTCGGTGTCCAATCGAGCACGACCGATACCTTTTTTAATTCTTCATTTTTAGATGCTTCTTCTTTTTCATTAGTTCCGCCTGCACCGCATCCAGCCAAAAGGAACAACGAAGTTAACAGTGGTAAGAATTTATTCAAGTCATTATCCTCCTACACATCTTATAAGATCCATATGCCGGAACCATAATGGGGCTCCAGGTTCTATTCAAATACTGGATAAAAAAGCAAAAAACGCCCGAAGATGAATTCGGACGTTAACATACAAAACAGAAAATCAGTAATAATATGTTCCCTCCGCTGGCATCATCCAGATCAGGTTCAAAGAGTCAGCATCTAAAGGATGCAATCTCAGCCAGCAGTACTGGCCCCCCTACATTTCTCGCACATATGAACTTTTCTCTCTCATTATATCAATTCATAGGGAAAAAGGAATACTAATTTGCTTCTTCTCACTAATTGGAAAGGTATTCCTGGCACTTTAGGATTTCTTGCAAAACATCTTTTGGAACGAAAATCATTGAAAGCAAAATAATTCTGCCTCTTTCCTTTCTAATCATTCTTGGCTGCAACGGTGGCGGACACTTATCAAATAGTCATTTCTTTGCAAGCATTCATATAATGAGCATTACCTGTAGACATTTTTGTTTACCGGTTTTATTAAACCCTTAATTTCATAAGCAAAAGGTGGATATGATCATGATAAAGATTAATCACAAATGGTTAGATGTCAGTCAAATCCAACCAGGTACAGCATCTGCCAAATCACTTGAAACTCTTCAATGCTTGGCGGAAGATTCTAACGTTTTTGAATACCGGAACTTTGGGGATTTTAATTTCGAGATACAGCTGAGGAACCGAGTCATAGAGGCAGCTATTGCGTTGGATAAAAGTGGTCCGGAATTTTCCACACTTGAGGAATCTCAATCCAATCAAAAATATTGGCACCTTTCAAAGGATGGCACCTTTACCCTTCAGCCAGGGATTCTCCCTCATGCTGCGCTTGTTGACATTTTCATGAATGGAAGGCTTTATGCCTTCGAATGCGGGACAGCAATAGTCGTCACTTTTTTAAAGGCGATTTTGGATTTAATCGGCCCCAGGAATTTCGACTATCTTTTTTCAGACCTATTTTTATATGACTTTCGCCCTCCAAGGAATATGGCTCTTATCATTCACCAAGGACGGGATTATTTACCAGGGGATTGCGTTTACTTCATAAACCCTGATCATGACGAGACAACTCCTGAATGGCAAGGTGAAAATGCCATATTATTAGGGAGAAACCTCTTTTATGGCCACGGGATCGGGATTACCACTGCACAGGGAATCATCAATGAATTAAATAGCAATAGAAAGCCGTACGCCACCATATCAGCATTCTTGACAACACATATCATTTTCCTGGATAGTTCCTTCTATAGACAATTTCAACTAAATATCCCCCGAGCAAAGCCCGATCACTGTCCTGTCAGCCTTTCCAATTGTATTGTTTCTGAAATAGGTTCGAAGATATACCTTTCATGACCTTTTTGTTTTATATGCATAAAAAAATGCTTGGGGAGAGATCTCCCAAGCATTTTTTCTTTTCACGCACCAATATTCCCTTTGCCTTTGAACCTGCGGGCACTTGCCTGACCCCATTTCGTTATGGATAGTGTATAAACAGCCAAGGCTGACCATATGAACAAAAAGGCTAAAAGATGTGCTTTCGTGAAACTTTCATGATAGACGAATACCCCGATCAATAAAGATAAGGTCGGAGCGATATACTGAAAAATGCCAAGCATCGATAACGGGATCTTCTCCGCCCCTTTTGCAAAATATAAAAGAGGCAATGCCGTGGCAATCCCGCCGCCCACCAACAGCAAGCTTGTGCTTCCATCTGTAAAGAACTGCATTTCTGATCGGTTCATCAAGTAGATCAGGTAACCAAGGGCCAGAGGCGTTACCATCATCGTTTCGAGCGTCAGCCCGATCGCCGATTCGGCCTTGATCATTTTTTTTGCCAGACCGTATAATCCAAAGGTCATGGCCAAAACAAGAGAGATCCACGGGATCGTGCCGAAATGAATGCCAAGGATCAAGACTCCGATTCCTGCAAGCAGGAATGAAATGATTTGGGCCCCGCTCAATTTTTCTTTTAGGACTATCACGCCCAATAGTACACTGACAAGCGGATTGATATAATATCCAAGGCTCGTGTCGAGGATCCGTCCTGAGTTAACGGCCCAGATGAACACTCCCCAATTAGCTGTAACAAGCAGTGACGCCGTTAGTAATGCCGTAAAGAGTTTCGGATTTCCCATTATGTTTTTGACATAATCAAGAAACGCTTGCCATTTTTTCATGAACATCAATAAAACCAGCATGAACACGAAAGACCATAATACCCTCTGAGCTAAAATTTCTATTGCACCGACTCCCTGAAGGAACTTCCAGTAAATCGGCACAACTCCCCACATCATGTAAGAAAGGGCTGCATAAATCGCCCCTTCTTTTTGTTCATCCACTTTCATAACAAGCCTTCTTTCCATTTACATCCTTTATCTAACTCCAACTAACAATTTTGTATTTCCATTTCTTTTTTTGCAACTGTTAATTTTTATCATACATGATTTTGTCATCGATGACCGTCATGACCGCCTCGGCTTTCAGGAGATCATCCGGTGCAACAGCAAAGACATCCAGATTAAACACGGTAAAATCGGCATCGTACCCTTTATTGATCATACCACGGCGTTTTTCCTGGCCGATTGCTGCAGCACTCCCTTTGGTATACAGTGCGAAAGCCTCGTATACGGAAAGCCTTTCAGACAAACCATACACGGTACGGTCCTCACTGTTGATTTTCATCCTTGTGACAGCTGCATGAATGCCCAAAATCGGATTTAATGGTTCAATGGGTGCATCCGACCCTCCCGCACAAATGATGCCCAAATTCAAATAGGTTTTCCAGGCATAGGAGGATTCCAATAGATCGGCTGGTACCTTTTCTTCCACCCACGGAAAATCGGACGGGACGAAACCCGGTTGGATATCAAAAATTACCGGCAGCTTTGCCGCCCGCTCCAAAAGCTCCGGCCGCACAATCTGCGCATGGATGAGCCGGTCCCTCTGTCCCTTTTCCGGGGGGAGGGCTTCAATAGCATTCAAGACGTATTCAAAAGCAAGATCGCCAATCGCATGGACAGCAATCGGCATTCCGGCAGCCCTTGCTTTTTTCACCCATTCCTGAAGCTCGTTTTCAGTGAATATCGCGACTCCATTCGTATTCTTTTGATCTACATAAGGTTCGCTCAACAGGGCTGTGCGTCCGCCTAAGGAGCCGTCGGTAAAGATCTTCATGCTGTCGAATTTGATATATCGCGTACCTTCCTGATAGCCGCCGCCTGCTGCCAGCATTTCTTCAAACGCTTCGTGATGGACGAGCAAGTTGGCGCGAAAGGCCATTTCCCGGTCCTCGATTACCGATTTAAACGCCTGATATGTCGGCATGAAGCCATTATAGTAATGGAGGTCCTCAGTATGTCCGCCAGTCAAACCCAGCTTATATGCGTCTTCTATGGCCTCTGTGAGCGCGTTTTCGATATATTCTTGATCAATGCCGGGAAGACTGTCTAAAATAAGGTTCTGCGCCTGACTTTCTTTAAATAAACCATTTAAACGTCCGTCAGGATAACGGCAGATCACCCCGCCTGAAGGTTCTTTAATATCTTCTTTAATATCCGCTTCCAAAAGGGCACGGGAGTTGACGATCAGGGCATGCCGGCAGATCCTTTTCAATACGATGGGATGATCTGCCGAAATCGCGTCAAGTTCATCCCGTAATATCAATTCAGGTCTCGGCCATTCATTTTCATTCCACCCTTCGGCAACGATCCACTTTCCAACCGGGGTCTTTGAGCACTTTTCCTTCAAGGATTTCATGATGGACTCCCTGCTATCCATCAAAGAGAGGTCTAAACGAAGCAGCCTTTCTCCATGCCCGACCAAATGAAGGTGACTATCCACTAACCCCGGCAGCATCGTTTGTCCTTTTAAGTCGATTTCCCTGGAAATATTGCCGGCATATTCATTTTTCAAATGGTCCAGGCTGCCGGTATCAACAATTACCCCCTTTTCAGTGAAGACTGCCTCCACTTGATCATTTTCTTTAACCATCGTATAAATCGACCCATTGAACCATAACGTTCCCATTCCGGCTTTACACTCCTTATTAAATGATTGTTACTGTGCAGATATGCAGTAAGTGTACCATCTCATATCATGAATTCCCATATTTATGCTTTTAATCAATCCCCTATGTAATAAAAAAAACGCCAGCCATGGGGGCTGACGGTAATGCATTTCGATCAATTGTTAAGGAGTGCTTCTTCCCTCTTCCGTAAATCCACCCGTTTGATTTTACCTGATGTCGTTTTGGGCAGCTCTTCTAAAAATTCGATTTTCCTTGGATATTTATATGGAGCAGTCAATTCTTTCACGTGCGATTGAAGCGTCTTGATCAAGTCCTGGCTGTTCGGATCGATATCATCCATCAAGACGACATACGCCTTGACCACATTTCCCCTTATTTCATCAGGACTTGCTATAACGGCACACTCTTTAACATATGGATGCTTAACGAGTGCATCTTCCACTTCAAACGGTCCGATCGTATATCCCGAGCTGATGATGATATCATCAGAACGACCCTCAAACCAGAAATAACCATCCTCATCCTTTTTCGCTTGATCACCAGTGATATAATAGTCCCCGCGGAATTGCTGTGATGTCCGCTCCGGATCTTTAAAATATTCTTTAAAGAGAGCAGGTGTATCGACATGTACGGCAATATCACCCACTACGCCAGGAGAACAGGGCTTACCGGAATCATCAACGATTTCCACATGGTTGCCCGGAGTCGGTTTGCCCATGGAGCCCAATTTAATTCCCATGCCTTTCGTTACACCTACCAACAGGGTATTTTCAGTCTGTCCATAACCATCACGCACTTCAATCTGGAAATGGTTTTTAAAGACCTCGAACACTTTTTGATTTAAAGGCTCTCCCGCTGATACAGCACTATGAAGATGGGATAAATCATAGTCATCAAGGTTATCCACCTTTGCAATCAATCGATACTCGGTTGGTGTGCAGCATAATGCATTCACTTTGTAGTCCTGAAGCAGCTGAAGATATTTTTTCGCCTCGAACTTTCCATGATAAGCAAGGCCTGTCGCTCCCGTTCCCAGAACCGCCAGGAAAGGACTCCAGATCCACTTTTGCCACCCTGGGCCTGCTGTTGCCCAAACGACATCCGTTTCGCTGATGCCGAGCCAGTTTGCAGCAGACGT
Source organism: Peribacillus frigoritolerans (assembly GCF_040250305.1). Classification (NCBI taxonomy): domain Bacteria; kingdom Bacillati; phylum Bacillota; class Bacilli; order Caryophanales; family Bacillaceae; genus Peribacillus; species Peribacillus frigoritolerans. The sequence continues at coordinate 4,107,430 of NZ_CP158190.1, forward strand.
TTTCAAATGGGCATAAGCCCATCCATGTGTATGGACGACCCCTTTTGGATTTCCTGTCGTTCCGGAAGTATACGATAAGAACGCCATATCCCCACTCTTCGTGTCGGCCATTGTCAGCTGATCGGACTCCTCAGCTGCAAGCTCATTCAAATCCAGCCAATTTTCAATTCGTTTTCCGATTGAAAATTTAAGGAGGCTTTCCGCTCCTTCTATTTCATTCACTTCATGAGTATATTCATGATAACTGATGATTCCTTTGACATCACCATGGTTGACTCGATACTGCAAGTCCTTCGCACGAAGCATTTCCGAACAAGGTATGACAATCATGCCAATTTTTAATGCGGCTAAATACACTTGATATGCTTCCACCAAACGAGGAATTATGATAAGGACCGTATCACCTTTACCCAGTCCTTTATTCTTTAAGGCATTTCCAATTTTATTTGCACTTTTTAATAAATTCTCATATGTAAGTTGTTTTTTATCTCCGGTTTCGTTCTCCCAGAGTACGGCAACTTTTTCTGGATCTTTTGCATAACGTTCCATTTCACTCACTAAGTTGTAATGTTCCGGAGCCAATAAGTCTTCACGCTTCATATTCTTCCCCTCCAATTATGAACTCTTAGTACCTACTCATTATACAAGATACTTCTCTAATATTTCTATTTATTTTTATAAATAAATAAAGAGAGCGGGTGTTGAACCCGCTCTCTGCAGACGTAGACAAACTCGAAGAAAAGCGAATTTGCCTGCAGTTTTTTATTGATAAACGTTTCAGTTGATTTTAGAAATCCGATCCCTTTTCGCCGATTGTCTGCGTTATTCGGCAGGAGTGTCACAAATTTCTTCAATCCAATTAGAATTACAGAAAAAATAATGCAGTGTAACGAAGTCGACAAACGTAAAGAGAGCGGGTGTTAAAACCCGCTCTCTGTAGCCATATTTATTAAATTATCTGTTGAAACCTCCGCCTAATTGTTGTTCAGCCATTTGAACAAGGCGTTTTGTGATTTCTCCACCAACTGAACCGTTAGCGCGAGATGTTGTGTCGGCACCAAGTTGTACGCCGAATTCTGTAGCGATTTCATATTTCATTTGTTGTAGAGCTTGTTCCACTCCAGGTACCAATAATTCGTTTGAGCTGTTGTTGTTTGCCATGTGTTTTTCACCTCCTTGTGATTATAGAGTGTGTTAAAACACATGGCTTCATTCGCACAATTTTATTGGTAATTACAGGATATTAAAATAAATCTTCCATCGTTTCTTCCTTATCGAAAGTCTGACCAGGTTTAACCGTCAATATTTCTGTTTCGGAGACCGCTTTTTCGATCAAGGATTCAAAGTCGACGAAGCTTTCATAGTAATTGACCTTTTCACGTTTCGGTTTCGTTTTTGGGCTTGCCGGCGTAAAGACAGTACAGCAATCTTCGTACGGAAGATTGGATATTTCAAATGTATCAAGCTCTCTTGCAATTTTGATGATTTCCGTTTTATCCATGGTAATCAGCGGGCGCAGGATCGGTGTATTCGTCACCTCATTGATGGCAAACATGCTGCTCATCGTCTGGCTCGCAACCTGTCCAAGGCTTTCACCGGTAATCAGTGCCATGGCTTCTTCCTTTTCACGGATTCGATCGGCGACCCGCATCATTAAACGACGGGTAGTAGTCATTGAGTAGTTTTCCGGGATTTGTTTTTGAATCAATAATTGGATTTCCGTAAATGGAACGATATGCACTTTCATGCTTCCATTTATTTCGGCAAGCTTGCCCGCCAAATCAATGACCTTTTGACGTGAACGTTCGCTCGTGAACGGTGGGCTGTAGAAATGGATCGCTTCCACATCCAATCCCCGTTTCATCGAAAGGAATCCCGCAACAGGGCTATCAATCCCGCCTGAAAGCATCAGCATCGCCTTTCCGCTTGACCCGAATGGAAGACCGCCAGCCCCCTGGATGATTTCACCTGTCAAATACACGGCTTCGCGTCTCACTTCCACTAGCAGGTTCAAATCAGGGTTCTTTACATCCACTTTTAAATCCTCTGTATTTCGGAGCAAATGCCCGCCGATTGCCCTATTAATTTCATCGGTATTATATGGAAAATCCTTATCGGCGCGTTTTGTCGTGATTTTGAACGTGTTTACCTCTTCAAGAGTATGATTCAGGTAATACAATGCTGCCGTTTTCATCACTTCCAGATCACGCTCTATTTTTATCGCAGGGCTTAATGACTGAATTCCAAAAATGCCTTTCAATCGGTCAATGACAGGCTTATGGTCCGCACCGTTCAGGAGAACGTACATCCGCTCCCGGTTGGCTGTAAGCACTACACCTTCAATATCTTTTAAACTCCAGCGGATATGTGCCTTCATTTTGTCTACAAAGCCTTTACGGTTTCTTTTTTTCGTGGAGATTTCTCCATAACGGATAATTATATGATCAAATTTCATTTTGCAACCCTCATTATTTTTTCTAAATTAGCGACTATTTTCTGTATCGCCGCCAGAACTTGCTTTGCTTCTTCCATTTCATTGCCATAGGTAGTACTGATTCGGATGACGCTTTCGGAACGAGCCGAATTATGGAACATTGCATCCACCGTTTTGCTTATCGTTCTTTTTTTCGAAGAACAGGCACTAGTTGTCGAAACATATATTCCTTCCGATTCAAGTGCATGCAGCAATACCTCGGATTTAAGTCCGGGAACGGAAAAATTCACAATATGGGGTGCCCCTTCTTCAGGAGTGTTAACCAACACCCCGTCCATTTCCTTCAAACCTTTATATAAATAAGTTTTGATTTGCTGCAGCTTATCATGATACAGCAATTGATTGTTCATACTAATACGCAAAGCCTTCGATAGGGCGACGATTCCCGCAACATTTTCGGTGCCGCTCCTGATTTTCGTTTCTTGATTGCCGCCATGGAAAAGCGGATCGACCCGAACGCCTTCACGAACATAAAGAATGCCCGTCCCCTTCAAGCCGTGGACCTTGTGGCCGGAAATTGTACATAAATCCACATTGGCATCACGCAATGATAAAGAAACTTTGCCTGCTCCCTGCACATTATCGACATGAAAGAGCACGTTTGGGTATTGTTTTATCAATTTGCCGATTTCAGCAATCGGCTGTATCGAGCCAACTTCATTATTAACATGCATGACGGAAACCAAAATGGTATCCTCCCTCAATGCATCCTTAAGGTCCGTTACATCAATTTGCCCAAATTCGTTAACGGGAAGATTTGTGATCTCATAACCCATTTTCGTCAATGATTGGCATGCATCTTCTACAGAAGGATGTTCAATCGCTGTCGTGATTATGTGTTTGCCGCGATTTCCCTGAGAGTGTGCGGCCCCTTTAATGGCAAGATTATTTCCTTCCGTCCCCCCGGAAGTGAAATATATTTCCGAACTCTTCACCTTTAATAAATCAGCGATCTGCTTTCTTGCAGCGGAAAGCAGTTTTTCGGATTGCACCCCAAGTCCATGAAGCGAAGAGGGGTTCCCGAAATAGTCCGAAGTAACCTTCATGAATGATTCGATTACTTCGGGATATGGTTTTGTTGTTGCACTATTATCAAAATAAATCATGGGCTCACCTTCCATGTTTTTGTATCTATGATGGTCACTCTACTAAATATAAGTTTCAATGTTGCTGTTGCAACATCTAATATTAACATAATTGAATTTGAAAGAGAATGTAAAACACTGGTCCATGAATGATAGGATACCTGCTTCTTTTTATTCCCGAGAATGATTTAACTTTCCACCTAATCTATAAAAAGAAAAAAACCCGCCATGGCGGGTTTTCAGGAAAGGACTTCTTCTATGTTCGCACCAATTTTTCGTAAACTGCCTGGGTCGACCTTTTCTATGGCAGTGGCAGCCGTTTCCAATGCGGCTTGATATTCATAGCTTCGGAATTTCGCTTCGGCATCCCTTAGGCTCTCGGCTACCATATCGTGACTGCTTCGATAGCGATTTCCGAATTGGATCACCTTTTCGGCCAAATACATATGTTCGATCAATTCATGGGCTTTTTCGTGGACCCTATTCACCTGTTGAACCGCTTTTTCCAAATAAATATAAACAGCGGCCATGTCAAGCGGCTTTTCTTCAAGTTTCCCCTGAACGTCATCCATACTTTCTTTGGCATCAGATAGCACCACTTTATACTCTTCTGGAAGGCCTGGAATATTGCTTTTTGCAATTAAACGTCCAGTATCGACCATTTTACGTTTCAATTCAGCCAGTGAATCCCTGGCATCCATTTCATCTTTCCGTAAAGCCTGTAATTTAATGGTGAAGTCTTTCTGATTTTCCTGTAATTCCTTCAACTGTTCAGCCAGCCCCTGCATCTCTTCGCTGATAAGGGAGCTTGCCATCACATTATCCTCCATTTTCAAGACAAGCAATTGATGGCGTTTCGAAATCTGGGCAATCTGCTTTTCCATTTTCCGTTGTGCATCGAGCTCATTTTCCGTCAGATGATATGTGTGTTGAACATGTATCGTTTCAACTTTAAGTTTATCGTTTTCATATTCAAGGTCACTAATCGTTTTCCTGAGAACTTCATCATTTTTCAAGATATACTGTTTTGAAAGTACTTCTTTTTCCAAAAGGTCATAAAGCACCTCAATGCTTTCGCGCATATCTTTAATGCCTTTATCCACGGCTTCCGTTTCGGCATTTTCCAATTGTGTTTTATATAGTTCCAGTTCTTCCTCAAGCCGGGATATTTCCTGCTCGAATTGGATATGGCTCAACAGATACCCCTGTCCTGACATCTCCTCATAACCATCCTTCAATTCTTGAAGCTGGGAATGCAGCTCGGATTGGCTATCCACCAATAATTTCGGGAGCATTTCCATTTTAACTGACAGAACCGCCAATTTTTCCTTAATGGATAGAACAAGCTCCCTGGCATTCAAATAATTGCCGTTCACAGTCTCTTCGTCATACTTTTGAAGGATCTGCAATACCTCATCCAAGGTATTTTCCAGCTTATCAGCCGCTTTCCCGTAATTATGCCTGTGTGCAAGCAGGGATTTCTTCAATTGACGGTAGGATTCCTTGATATCCTCAATTTCCAATCGGTTTTTTTCCTCACTGCCTACGAGTTCATTCAGTTCGTATAAGATCTTTTTGATCATTTCCTCGATTTCATTCAGCTTGACTGTAATTTTGCGCTGTACTTCTTTTGAACGGCTGAAACGGTATTTATCGACGAATTCCTCGGCATCGAATAAAAGCTCTTCGACTTCGGGCATATGATCTGTAATGATGGCGTCCCATTCAATGCGCCAGTTCTCGAACATTTCCTCTGTTTCACCTGTCATGTTCAATTGTTTGACTTTAGAAAGCTCTTCCAGCACGGGGCGGTGCATGATGCTTATTTTCCAGGATTCCAGTCGATCGATTTCTTTAAAATATCTCTTTTTGAAAAAATAACCCCAAATGATGAAAATCAAAATTAATACAATTACCCCAATTATGTAATCCATGGTAAGCCCCCTGTTCTAGTCCTTACAGTCTTGCTCGTTTATATATCAATTTTAAAAATGTTAAATTTAATGCTTTTATGATACCATGTTAGCAATAATTTTTGACGAGAAAAATGTTTTTTTTGTAGAAATTTGCTACAAATACCTGTTTTTTGGGAGGGAAGGACCATGAAAGCTGACGGTCATGTGCACACTCCGTTTTGCCCTCACGGCTCTACGGATAAATTCGATGAATATATTACGCGGGGAATCGAGCTAGGATTAAAGGAAATCACATTTACGGAACATGCTCCATTGCCACGAAATTTTCAAGATCCTACGCCTGAAAAAGACAGCGGCATGGACGCTGCCCTGCTCCTGGATTACTTTCAAGAGCTCCGCGTACTGAAAGAACGCCATAAAGACAAAATCCTGATCAAAACAGGTCTGGAGGTTGACTTTATAGAGGGTTATGAAAAAGAAACAAAAGAATTCCTCGACGAAATCGGAGAATTCCTTGATGATAGTATACTCTCCGTCCACTTCATCAAGCATCAAAGCAGTTGGCACTGCATCGATTTCAGCGAAAATGGGTTTGGTGAGATTGCCAATGAACTAGGTTCAGTGGAATCGGTGTATGCCAAATATTACGATACTCTGGAAAAATCAATAACAACTGATTTAGGCATTTATAAACCAAAACGGATCGGGCATATTACGCTTGTCCATAAATTCCAGCATCGATATCCGCCTGCATCTAGTTTTGACGAGCAGGTTTACAAAGTGCTCGACATGATCAAAGAACAAAGGTATGAACTAGATTATAATGGAGCCGGGCATGTAAAGCCGCTATGCGGTGAACCCTACCCTCCTGAACGGTTTGCAAAGCGTGCTTTCGATCTCGGCATTCCGCTTATTTACGGATCCGATGCACATCAAGCTAAGGATTTGGGTCAGGGCCATCAGGCACTGATTGAAGGGTTCAATCGGTAACTCATGTATACACTTCAGCTCCGGCCCGCTAACAGTGGCTGTAGGTCTATGAAAAGGGTATCCTGCAAAAAACGTCCGACTTCATTGGCATAAATATTCGTGTAATAGGCTTCCTGCGGGAACACATGAAGCACATCCATCGCATAATGGGTATGCAGGACAGGGGCCGTCAATAAACCCTTCAACTGCAGCATATACATGGGAACCGAGACCTGCTGGAAACTCCTGCTCTTGATCCCCTGTTCCAAAATATATTGAAAATAAGACTTTTCCTTTGTAAAATAAGTCGAATGAATTTCACGATTTAAATTGGAATCGAGTGAAGATTCCCCATATATGAACCGTGCAGCAAGGAAGTTTTCCCTCTGGAAAGCGAGAATATCCTTTACAAGATTCATCAAGCAATGCTGCGGGCCTTTAAGTTCCAGCAATGTCATGTTCGTCTCAAGGACCAGGATATACTCTTCTAAATAGGAAGTGAAACAGAATTCCAGCAACCCCTGCTTATTCTTGAAATAGTAGGCAATATTTGCAGCGTTCACTTTGGCTTTATTCGCAATATCCCGTATGGATGTAGCATGATAGCCTTTTAAATGAAATAAATGCAATGCAGCTTCCACAATGGCTTGTTTCGTTGGCGTCTGGCGATTCATTCAGGCAATCCCTCGCTTTCTTTGAGACAAGTCTTGTGGACTATTTCTTCACGGAAGAGCCTGAATCCTTTAGTAAGTTCTCGACAATTTCCCAACAATAAAGCAACATGATTAGAAAGTGCTGTAAAAATATGCGGAAGACAGGTGAACGCTTTTGTTTAATGTCGAAATGTATCAAGGAAAAAAAGAAAATAACTATGAACTGGTCCAAAAGCAACTTCTTGCCTTAATTGAAGATGAAACGAACCGGATAGCCAATTTAAGCAATGCGGCAGCTTTACTTAATCAGTTTCTTGATGAGATTAACTGGGTCGGCTTCTATTTATACGAAGAAGGCCAATTAATTTTAGGACCCTTCCAGGGTCTTCCAGCCTGTGTCCGCATTCCAATGGGCAGGGGCGTTTGCGGGACTTCAGCGGCGACTGAAAAAACCCTGCGCATAGATGATGTCCACCAATTCCCTGGACATATCGCCTGTGATGCGGCATCAAGATCTGAAATTGTCATACCGCTCATGAAGGATGGCAAGTTGATCGGTGTCCTCGATATCGACAGCCCGGTCACGGGCCGTTTTGACGAAATGGATCAGCAGGGACTGGAGAAGTTCGCTGAAATCCTTACCAGGCATCTATAAAGTTAAAGGGAGCGGCAATCCTTGCCTGCTCCCTTTTCCATTACAGGCCCTATGTACATGTACCCGGTCCTTCCTGAATTCTTCGCAATATATAACGCTTCATCGGCCCATTTGATATTTTTCTCCATAATTTTTGTATTCATTATCTCATCATAACGCTTACAATGAAAAAACCTTTTTTAAATTTACCTGCTGCGATTCTCTTTATCTATTCCTTAATTAATTACAACTGCCCTTGACTCATTGAGCCAAATATTATACAATACTCCTTGTGTAAAATATTGCAGCCTATGTGACAGCCTTTATGTTCTCATTTTGTTCCTCAATACAGAGGTGTATCTCGTAACTCTCTGCTGCTAGGGCGAAGGTACATGAAAACAAAATGGTCATGATCGTACATTCACACGGTTTTTATTTTACCAAAATAAAAACATTTAAAGGAGGAGTCATCCTATGGCTCGTTATACTGGCCCAAGCTGGAAACTATCCCGTCGTTTAGGAATTTCCCTAACAGGTACTGGTAAAGAATTAGAAAAACGCCCTTATGCTCCAGGACAACATGGTCCTAACCAACGTAGAAAAATTTCTGAATACGGAATGCAACTACAAGAGAAACAAAAACTTCGTCACATGTACGGAATCACTGAACGTCAATTCCGTTCAATGTTCGACCGCGCTGGCAAACTTAAAGGTGTTCATGGTGAAAACTTCATGATTCTTCTTGAATCACGTCTTGACAACCTAGTTTACCGTCTTGGTTTAGCTCGTACACGTCGTCAAGCACGTCAACTTGTTAACCACGGTCACATCACTGTAGACGGAAGCCGCGTAGACATTCCATCTTACAAAGTGTCCCTTGGACAAACAATCGCAGTTCGTGAAAAATCACGTAACTTCTCAATCATTAAAGAATCAGTTGAAGCAACTAACTTCGTTCCTGATTTCCTTACTTTCGATGCTGAGAAATTAGAAGGTACTTTCACTCGTTTACCAGAACGTTCTGAATTGCCTGCTGAAATTAACGAAGCTCTTATCGTTGAGTTCTACTCTCGTTAATAACTTCAAAAAACCCCATCCTTGGATGGGGTTTTTTTTGCACCTAAACACCCCTGCACGAGAAAGCCCGGCTGTGATTCAGCCGGGCCTTGAACAATCATTTCACTAATGTATATTTCTTTTTGCCGCGACGAACTAGGATGAACTCCCCTTCAATCTTAGAAGCTTCCGTCACTACATATTGCAGATCAGTCACTTTCTCCCCATTTATGGAGATTGCCCCATTCTGAATATCTTCCCGAGCTTGACGCTTTGATGGCGAAATTTTCGCTTCAACGATTAAATCGACCAAACCGATATCTTCCTTGCTTTCACGTTCGAAGCTAGGGACATCTTTGAAGCCCAATTTGATTTCCGCCGCACTTAAATTCTTCACCTCTCCGCTGAATAGGGCGGCAGAGATTTTGATAGCCTGGTCAAGAGCTTCCTGACCATGAATCAAACGGGTCATTTCTTCCCCTAAAGCTTTTTGCGCTTTACGCAAATGCGGTTCGTTTTGTACAGATTGCTCTAACTCTTCAATCACCTCACGAGATAGGAATGTGAAGAATTTCAGGTATTTCACGACATCAGCATCGGCTGTATTGATCCAGAATTGGTAAAATTCATACGGAGTCGTCTTTTCAGGATCAAGCCAAATTGCTCCGCCTTCCGTTTTACCGAATTTCGTTCCATCCGCTTTCGTTACGAGCGGGATCGTCATACCGAATGCTTTTGCATCCTCATCATTGGATTTCCGGATCATTTCCAGCCCAGTCGTAATATTGCCCCATTGATCACTGCCGCCAATTTGCAATTTACAGTTGTAATTGCTGTATAAATGGCCGAAATCAATTCCTTGTAAGATCGTGTACGCAAATTCAGTAAATGAAATTCCCGAATCCAAACGGGAAGCAACCGTATCTTTTGCCAGCATGTAGTTAATGCCGATGTATTTCCCGTAATCACGCAAGAACGTGACCATATCGATTTTTCCTATCCAGTCATAGTTATTGACCATGACCGCACCATTTTCACCTTCGAATTCAAAGATGTGGGATAGCTGCCCTTTTATGCAGTCGGCATTATAGAGCACTTTTTCCAGCGTTTGCAGCTGGCGTTCCTCTTTTTTACCGCTTGGATCACCGATAAGTCCAGTTGCACCACCCACTAATACAATGGGACGATGGCCGTGCTGCTGGAAACGGCGCAATGTCAAGAATGGCAATAGATGTCCGATATGCATACTATCCGCTGTTGGATCGACACCACAGTATAAAGAAATTTTCTCTTTTTCCAAAAGGTTCTTAAAACCCTCTTCATCCGTTTGTTGATAAATAATCCCTCTCCATTCGAGGTCTTTAAGCAATTCCATTGAATATTCCTCCTCCATCTTAGAAAAAATCCGCAAAAAGCACACAAAAACGCCCCTTCATAAATATGAAGGGACGAATGAATTCGCGGTACCACCCAACTTGAGGACATAATATGCCCTCCGCTCAAGACGAATAACGGTCGTCAACCGTTTCCTGCTACTAATCATTTCACAGCAAATGCTCCAGGAAGTAATTCATCATACCATTTGTACCGATTTCCACTAACCACCGGCTCTCTGAAACAGGGATAGTCTGACTACTGGGTCCTATCATCGCGATCATTTAATCATTTTATTGTTGTTAATAAACTTTTATCATACATAAGAACCCTTGTCAACCTACCCTTACAGATTATAGAAAAATAAGAAAGATGCCCTTTCCCCTACCTGTTGTATGCTATAATATATGTGATTTCAGGGGGTATGATACGATGAATAATAATCAAAAAGATAGATTTCTAACAGTCTGGAAGCAGCTGACCAGTTTTTTTCAAAATGAAAAAACACATAGGAACGCGCGGGTTACATACCAAGTCATTTGGAATTTAACGCTGATCCTCATTATTGTCGGGATTTTAGGATTCTCATTCGCCGGCGGTGTCGGAGCCGGCTATTTCGCTGCCCTCGTCAATGATGAGCCGGTACGCTCAAAAGAAGATTTGAAAAAAGACATTTACAATTATGAAGAGACCTCTGAAGTATACTTTGCTGACGAAGTATACTTGGGCAAGCTTAAGAGTGACCTTGAACGTGAAGAAGTGTCCATCGATAAAGTTTCCGAGCATCTAAAAAATGCAGTCATCGCTACAGAAGATGAGTATTTTTATGACCATGACGGGGTTGTTCCGAAAGCTATCCTGCGTGCGATTTACCAGGAATTTTCGAATGCAACCGTCCAATCGGGAGGAAGTACATTAACACAGCAGCTCATTAAAAACCAGGTCCTGACCAACGAAGTATCGTTTGAACGGAAAGCAAAAGAAATCCTGCTTGCGCTCCGGGTCGAAAAATTCTTTGAAAAAGAAGAGATTTTGGAAACCTACTTAAACGTTTCCACTTTGGGACGAAATTCTTCAGGACGTAACATCGCTGGTGTCGAGTCCGCCGCTGAAGGCATTTTTGGCGTGGAGGCCAAAGATCTGACACTGCCCCAATCTGCGTTTATCGCTGGATTGCCGCAAAGCCCTTTCGGATATACACCATATACCCAGAAAGGAAAACTGAAAGAAAATCAAGAGCCCGGCATCAACCGGATGAAAACCGTTTTAAAGCGGATGTATAGTAACGGATACATAACAAAAGAAGAATATGATAAAGCAAACACATACGACATAACAAAAGACTTTATCGGCAAAACGGAGATGCCATCCGAGAAATATCCATGGCTCACCTATGAGATCGAAAAACGCTCAATCGAAATCCTATCCGTCAGTCTGGCAAAAGAAGATGGATATGAAGAGAAAGATTTAAAGAATGATGATTTAAAAGCTCAATATCTAGCACTTGCCGACCGTAAGCTTCGACAAAATGGCTATAAGATTTATACGACCGTCAACAAAAAGATTTATGACAAGATGCAGGAAGTAACGAAAAACTATCCGAATTTCGGGTACGATAAACTGGCGCAAGTCCCCGACCCGGATACGAAGGAAATGAAGACCGTGAGCCAGCCCGTAGAGGCCGGAGCGATTCTTATCGAGAATAAAACAGGGAAAATCATCAGTTTCGTAGGCGGCCGCGATTTCAAGCGGGAACAGACGAACCACGCAACCGCATCATTGCGCTCAAACGGATCAACGATGAAGCCGCTGGTGATATATGGTCCAGGCATCGAGCTAGGCAAGATCTCGCCTGGCAGCGTATCGGCCAACGTGCCGATCTCCATTCCAACAGGCGGCAAACCGTGGAGTCCAGGAAACTATGGCGGCGGCAGCTATACGGGAGTATCGACTGCCCGCGAGGCCCTGAAGAATTCCTACAATATCCCGGCAGCGCTCTTTTACAAGAAAATAATCAACCTGAGCCCCGCTTCGTATTTGGAAAATATGGGCTTCTCCACCGTGACGAAAGGGGATTACTCCAATCTTGCCTTGTCATTAGGTGCGATGGAAAAAGGTGTAACCGTTGAAGAAAACGTCAATGCATATGGCACTTTTGCCAATTCAGGAGAATTCATCGATGCTTATATGATCGATAAAATCGTTTCGAAAGATGGCAAAGTCATCTATCAGCATAAAGTGAAACCAGTGGATGTTTTCTCTCCACAAGCCGCTTACCTGACGCTTGATATGATGCGTGATGTCGTAAACAGCGGGACGGCGGCCTCAGTCAGGAACCGCCTTGCTTTCTCAAGCGATTGGGCAGGTAAAACCGGTACTTCACAAAACTATTGGGATGCCTGGTTTGTAGCCAGCAACCCGAATGTATCGTTCGGGACATGGCTCGGTTATGACAAGCCAAAATCCTTGCAAGGCACCTATAATGGGCTGGAATACAATAAACGTAATATGTATTATTGGGCAGATCTGATCAATGCCGCATATAAAGTCGACCCTAAACTCATCGACCCCGATAAGCGATTTGAAATGCCGGGCGGAATTGTCAGCCGTTCCTTCTGTGGCGTTTCAGGACTGCTGCCTTCAAGTTCATGCCAAAAGGCCGGGCTTGTCAAATCGGATTTATTCATTGCCAAATATGCTCCATCCAAGGCGGATGATAGTTTCATAGATGGACAATATGTATCAGTCGGCAGTAAACGCTACGCAGCCCTTCCGCAAACGCCTGGCGAATTCACAAGCGGCGGGTTCATGTTGAATCCCGATTCCTTTGCAGATATCGGATTGAAATATGTCAATGACCCGGGATCCGTAATTCCTGGAGCCGAAAAATCAGGAAATGTCGTCGGGGCGACAGCGAAATTGAATGATAATGGCAAAGCACCAGATCCCCTATCCATAACGATCAGTAACGATAAGATTACATGGGGCTTGCATGGCGAAGGAGATGTCGTCGGTTATCGTGTCTATAAAGACGGCAAAAAAGTGGCGAGCATCAATGCTGGGGAGAATCTTGTTTACAAAGTCGGCTCTGGCGGTTCCTATTACGTAACGGCCGTAGACATAGTCGGTAAAGAATCGGCCCCTTCTCAACGTGTTGAAAGCGGCGCTAAAAAGACAGGTTCAAAAGAAGATTCCACAAAAACTAAAGATGATCGCGGAAAAGATAAAATAGCTAACGAAGATAAAAAACCAGACTCAAAAGAAGAGAACGGTTCAGATAAAGAAAAAGAACCAGAAAAAGAAACGCAAACGGATAAAGATAAAGAGCCAGCTCAAGACAAAGAGCAGCAAAACAAAGAGAATACAGATCAAGAAAATCAAGAGACCGACAAAGAGCAAGACACAGTCAATGATAAAGAGCAAGACACGGATAAAGCTGAAGAAGAGGAAGAATGACACTCTTTCTTGAACTTAAACAGGCTGTCGGTTCCCCGACAGCCTGTTTCCTTATAATCTCCCAAAAAGGCATCCATGGAAGTGACCATGGATGCCTTTTTCCTTTTCAATACTCAGTAAGACTAAGCTTCTCAATCCTCCATCGATGATAAATCACCAGTTGGCAGATCAAGTTCCCAAGCTTTCAAGACACGGCGCATGATTTTACCGCTTCTTGTTTTAGGAAGTTTATCCCTGAATTCAATTTCACGAGGTGCCGCATGTGCCGCTAGACCATGCTTTACAAATGTACGAATTTCCTCAATCAATTCATCGTTTGCCTCGTATCCGTCACGAAGGGCGATGAACGCTTTGATAATTTCCCCCCGAACCGGATCCGGCTTACCGATGACCCCAGCTTCGGCTACGGCTGGATGCTCGACCAATTTGCTTTCCACTTCGAAAGGTCCGACCCGCTCCCCTGCCGTCATGATGACATCATCAACACGGCCTTGGAACCAGAAATAACCATCTTCATCCATATATGCGGAATCTCCTGAAACATACCAATCACCTGGCATAAAGTAAGATTCATATTTAGCTTCATTCTTCCAGACGGTCTTCATCATCGAAGGCCAGCCTTTCTTGATGGCAAGGTTCCCCATTCTATGCGGCGGAAGCTCGTTGCCTTGATCATCCACTATTGCCGCCTTCACACCTGGAATCGGTTTGCCCATCGAACCCGGTTTGATTTCCAGGCAAGGATAATTGCAGATGACCTGTGCCCCGGTCTCCGTCATCCACCATGTATCATGGATACGGTGATTGAATACCTTCATTCCCCAGCGCACCACTTCCGGGTTCAACGGTTCACCGACACTTAAAATATGGCGGAGAGAACTCAAATCGAACCGCTTAACGATTTCGTCACCTGCGCCCATCAGCATCCTGAAGGCAGTCGGGGCACTATACCAAACTGTGACACCAAAGTCCTCCAAGGTCTTGTACCAGGATTCAGGCTTGAACCGCCCGCCTACAATGACATTCGAGGTTCCTGTCAGCCAAGGTCCAAATATCCCGTAAGACGTCCCTGTCACCCATCCAGGGTCCGCTGTGCACCAATACACGTCCTCATCCTGCAAATCAAGGACCCATCTTGCCGTTTGATAATGCTGGATCATCGCATTATGAACGTGTAGCACTCCTTTAGGTTTGCCTGTGGAACCTGAGGTGTAGTGAAGAATCAGACCGTCATTCCGATCGACCCATTCAATTTCGAATTTTTTGTCGGCTTCTTTTAGTTTTTGATTGAAGTTATGGTAATTTCCTTCTTCCTTTATATTTTCCCCCACCAAGAAAATATGCTTTAAATGGGGTAATTCATCCACCGGGACACGCGGCAAAAGTTCAGGTGTCGTCACTATCACACTTGCCTCACTATCTTCAAGACGATCCCTTATGGCGCCTTCCATGAAGGCTTCGAACAACGGCCCTACGACCGCTCCCGTTTTAATCGCACCCAACAATGCAAAATAAAGCTCCGGGGAGCGAGGCATGAAGATGAAAACACGATCTCCTTTTTCCACATTGGCAATGTTCTTGAACACATTTGCCGCTTGATTCGTATAATCTTTCATTTCCTTGAATGTATACTTTTCATTTCTTTTATCGTCTTTGTAATAAAGGGCCACTTTATTCTTTTTGTATGTTTCGACATGGCGGTCAATGGCTTCATACGCAAGATTCACTTTACCGGTTTCAGACCAGGAGAATTCCTTTTCGGTCTCAGACCAGTCAAACTTATTGTATTTTTCATCATAATTCTTTAAATTAAAATTACCTTCCACTACTGGCAACGCTTTCACATTCATACGACAAACTCCCCCTTCATTCGGCTCTATATTTTTATTATAGTATAAGAATCGAATTATCTCAATTTTTAAAATATTGAATACTTCCATATTAGGGAAATCCCTTCTTGGTGAATTTTGAAAGTTACTGGTATATGTTATGGTTAATTGAAAGAAGAGGCACTGTAACAAAAGCGCCTTGAACTTTCTGAATTATGCCCCCCGTTTTCATGTATAATTTATGTAAGCTTTCCATTCGGTCAGTTTTTAAAAGCAATGCTTCTTATACTCCGGAATGCGAGAGTGTAAGATTACTATATAACAAAGGTGGTGAAAGAATGGAATATAGTAAGACCTTTTACACTAAGGAACTGCAGACATTAAGCGGAACGCTCATCATCGAGGGGCCGTTAAGCGGCGAAAAAATGTCAGCTTATGAGTTTCACGAAGACTTGGTCGCCTTTCGCCCGCCTGCTTTGCAGCATAAAGCGTTAATAGAGATTGCAGACTTGCCTGAGGGCAGGATCTTTATCGCCCGCGAAAATGAAACAATCGTGGGTTATGTAACTTACTTATACCCCGATCCCTTGGAGCGCTGGTCTGAAATCAAGATGGAGGACCTGATTGAGCTTGGTGCAATCGAGGTCATCCCTAAATACCGGGGTGCCTCCGTCGGGAAGAACCTAATCCGCCTTTCCATGGAAGACGATTCGGTTGAAGACTTCATCATCATCACCACTGAATACTATTGGCATTGGGATTTGAAAGGGACAGGTCTGAATATTTGGGACTATCGCAAGGTCATGGAAAAAATGATGAGTGCCGGTGGTTTGGTTTACTTTGCAACAGATGATCCTGAAATCAGTTCCCATCCGGCCAACTGCCTGATGGCCCGTATTGGCAAAAGGGTCCCGCCGGAATCCATCCAGAAATTCGACCAATTGCGTTTTATGAATCGGTTTATGTATTAAAGAGGCGAGTAAGAGGAGGAAGGAAAATGATTGTTGAAACAATAATGAATGAGGATATTATCACCCTCACTCCAACGGATACAATCCATAGCGCTGTTTTGATCATCAAGGAGAAGCGAATTCGCCATATCCCCATTGTCGATGACAGCTTTCAACTTGTGGGATTAGTCAGCGACCGTGATATTCGGGATGCTGCCCCTTCTATATTCCGTACCGAAGAATACAAAAATGATTTACAAAAACCACTGTCAAGCATCATGAAAACGGAAATAATCACAGGGCACCCACTGGATTTCGTGGAAGAAATCGGGGCTGTTTTCTGTGATAACAATATCAGCTGCCTTCCAATCGTAAAGGGAAGGAAGTTAGTGGGCATCATAACCGGTTCTGATTTACTTCATTCATACGTTGAGTTGACTGGAGTCAATCAGCCCGGTTCCCAAATCGAAATCAGAATCCCCGATAAGGCAGGTTCCCTTCATGATATTGCCCATATTTTCAAAAGGCGCAATACGAATATCCTGAGCACCCTTGTTTATCCTGAAAAAAATGGAACCGACTATAAAATTCTTGTAATTCGTGTACAGACGATGAATCCATTTATGGTGGTGGAGGATTTGAAGAAAGAAGGCTATACCGTTTTATGGCCTAGTCTACCGGGGATTTCACATGAATGATACATCCCTTTTCGTTTATTCGGATGAACTCCTTACCTACAAATTCAACGATGAGCATCCATTCAATCAAAAACGGCTTAAACTCACGCTTGATTTATTAAAAAAACACCATGCCATCAATGATGATCAAATTATCAAGCCCAGAATGGCAACCGATGCAGAATTGGAACTGATTCATGATCACCATTATGTAAACGCTGTCAGATTGGCAGGCCAGGGAAAGCTCCCCCCTGAAAAGGCTGTAAATTATGGGCTAGGAACGGAGGATACCCCTATCTTCCCCAAAATGCACGAAGCAAGTGCCTTGCTTGTAGGCGGTACCTTGACGGCTGTGGATGCAGTCATGACCGGTCAGTCCCTGCACGCACTTAATCTTGGCGGTGGCCTGCATCACGGTTTCCGCGGGAAAGCCTCGGGCTTTTGCATTTACAACGATAGTTCGGTCGCGATTAAATACCTGCAAAAAAAATATGGGGCGCGTGTCTTGTATGTCGATACCGATGCACATCATGGTGATGGAGTCCAATGGTCATTTTATGATGATCCGGATGTATGTACACTATCCATCCATGAAACGGGTCGCTACTTATTTCCCGGCACCGGCAATATTAACGAGCGGGGCCAGGGCAAAGGCTACGGCTATTCATTCAACATCCCGGTCGATGCGTTCACTGAAGATGAATCCTGGCTCGAATGCTACAGGGCTTCCTTTAAAGAGGTCATTGAATTCTTCAAACCGGATGTCATATTAACGCAAAACGGAGCCGACTCCCATTATTACGATCCGCTCACCCATTTATCAGCCACCATGAAGATTTATAGGGAAATACCAAAGCTGGCCCACGAAATGGCCCATAAGTATTGCGAAGGACGGTGGATTGCAGTGGGCGGCGGCGGATATGATATATGGCGCGTCGTCCCGAGGGCTTGGGCGAGGGTCTGGCTTGAAATGACGAATAATGATATATCAGGTCCCCTTTCAAAGGAATGGCTCGATTGCTGGCAGCCTGAGTCCCCTGTTCCCCTGCCGAATGAATGGGATGACATGGAGGATATATACGAACCCATTCCGAGGAAGCCTGAAATTACCGAGAAGAATGCCCTGACGCTTGAAAAGGTCCTTTATCCCATCAGGTCTAACAGGCAAACAACGAAAAGCAATGAACAAAGTTAACCAAAAGATCGTTGAAAAACGATCTTTTTTGTTCGGGCAAACATTAGAGAAACAAAAAGAGAGTGCCCTCGGGACACTCTCCAAACCAGTTTATTTCGTTGATTGACGGTTTTCAATCCGATGTGGCAGGATCACTTTTTCAAGACCTTCCTCCACTTGTTCTTTATTCATCAACTTTGTAAGAAGCCTCATCGCAACCGCACCAATATCATATAAAGGTTGAACGATCGTCGTGATTTGCGGACGCACCATCAATGTCAATCTCGTGTTATCGAAGCTGATCACTTCAAAGTCTTCCGGTACATTATACCCTTTGTCCTGAGCGGCATGGACAATTCCAAGCGCCATTTCATCAGCACCGGCGATGAATGCTGTCGGTCTGTCTTCAGCTTCCAGGTACTTTTCAAAAGATTCAATTCCTGAATCATATGTATAATCACCTTCAACGACATAACTTTCATCAAATGAAAGCCCAGCTTCTTTCAATCCTCGTTTATAACCAGTCAATTTCATTTCATTAATCAGCGCGGAAGGGTTTCCGCTTACAAAAGCGATATTCTTGTGGCCTTTTTTAGCGAAGAAGGTCACTGCGTCGAATGCCGCCGCCTCATAATCAATATTGACCGATGGAACTTGTCCGCTTTCATCCACCGAACCTGCCAGAACGATTGGAACAGGTGAATTCTTAAACTCTTTGACATGCTCATCAGAAATGTTGCCGCCCATGAATACGATACCATCCACTTGTTTTCCAAGCATCGTATTCAGCAAATGGAATTCCTTATCTATATTCTCATCAGAACTGCTTAGAATGATATTGTATTTATACATGGTGGCTATATCTTCTATGCCCCGTGCCAATTCTGCAAAAAAGATGCTTGAGATATCCGGGATGATGACCCCGACTGTAGTCGTTTTCTTTGAGGCAAGTCCCCTTGCCACTGCATTGGGACGGTACCCTAACTTCTCAATTACATCTGAAACTTTCTTCCTTGTTGCAGGCTTTACATTTGGATTCCCGTTAACTACGCGGGAAACGGTGGCCATGGAAACATTCGCCTCACGCGCCACATCATAAATGGTTATATTATTCATTCATCCATTCCTCCATTTCTTTCATTTTCCCCATAAAAGACCCGAATTATTTCGGAAAATAATCTTTTATGCGTTTTTCTCTATAAGGAAGATTATTTTAGGAACGATCTGCCTAACAAAAAATGCAGTCCTACTCTCTTCTCAGTCAAATATTCAATACCCTATTCAAGTATAAAATTCACATAGATATCACTTTATGTATGACTCAATCTTCCGAACAGTTCTCATTCTTGTTATTTATCATACGATAGTCGAATCTTTCCTGCAATCCAATAGTGCTCATTTCGAAGCTTTTTCTGCAAAAACAAGTATTTTACCATTAAAAAAAGCCCTTGCCAAGTTGGTAAGGGCCGTAAATAGATCATTTAAAGACTTTCTTAGCTTATACAGTTACCCAGTTCAAACGTTTAATTTCTTCGTAGAATTCATCAAATTGTTTGAAGTCCATTTGCTGTGCAGAATCCGATAAAGCAACGGAAGGATCTGGATGCACTTCAGCCATAACACCGTCAGCACCGATTGCAAGAGCCGCCTTAGCCGTAGGAAGCAGAAGATCGCGACGTCCAGTTGAATGCGTTACATCAACCATGACCGGTAAATGAGTTTCTTGTTTTAAAATCGGTACAGCAGAGATATCAAGTGTATTTCTTGTTGCTTTTTCGTAAGTACGGATACCGCGCTCACAAAGGATGATGTTGCCATTGCCCTGCGACATGATGTATTCCGCTGCATGAATGAACTCTTCAATCGTTGCAGCCAGTCCACGTTTTAAAAGAACTGGTTTATTTACAGCACCTGCCGCTTTTAGCAAGTCGAAGTTTTGCATGTTGCGCGCCCCGATTTGGATGACATCGATATGATCGATCGCCGCTTCGATATCGTTGGCACTCACGATTTCACTGATTACAGCCAAACCGTATTCATCAGCAACACGTTTAAGTATTTGTAACCCTTCCAAACCAAGCCCTTGGAAGTCATATGGAGATGTACGTGGCTTAAATGCACCGCCGCGCATCAATTTCAAGCCTTTAGCTTTAATGACTTCCGCCACCGCAGCTGTCTGTTCATAAGATTCAACGGCACATGGTCCGAAAACGAAGCTAGGGATCCCGTTACCGACCAATTCACCCTTAATGTCGATGATAGTGTCTTCAGCCTTTTGTTTTCTCGACACAAGAAGCGTTTTCTTCTGATCATCTTTTTGTAGCTCCAAGCCCAATTTAAAGATTTCTTTGAAAATATGTTTAATCGAACCAAGATCAAGCGGTCCTTGATTATTGGCTTCGATAAGATCCAGCATTGTTCTTTCACGGACCGGATCGTAACGGTTTACACCTTGTTTTTCTTTAACGCGACCAATTTCCTGTACAAGTTCAGCACGTTGATTAATAAGATGTAATAACTGAAGGTTCACATCATCCAGTTGATTACGAAGTCCATCAAGCTCTTTGTTGCTCATTACAAATCCATCCCTTCGTTTTTTAAAATATAAATCGGTTCAGCAGACTCAAACTTATAAAATCCCATATGGATCCACCCCGATTGTTTTATCAATGAAAAATTTAGAATATTTCATGTATGATTAAATCAATTATAAATGAAGTGCCCATAAATGTCACTATATTTTTCTTTAATAATTAAACGCTTTTAAGCATTAAAGTTATAAATGCATAAAATCAGGTGTTACACATGCAGGAAAAACGATTTAGACTGAATATTGGAACAATCCGTTGTAGGAATTATATTGGAAATAGAACAAGAAAGCTATAATTTAATT
Organism: Peribacillus frigoritolerans; assembly: GCF_040250305.1. Classification (NCBI taxonomy): domain Bacteria; kingdom Bacillati; phylum Bacillota; class Bacilli; order Caryophanales; family Bacillaceae; genus Peribacillus; species Peribacillus frigoritolerans. The sequence goes on from NZ_CP158190.1 coordinate 4,128,590, forward strand.
GATATTTTATCTCAAAGAGCATTGGACCATGATCAAATCGTCTGCCACTTGAACAGGAAGGGCCTTTAAAGAAAAGGTTTCCCCTGGAGATCGTTTAAAATTCCCATGACCACCAAATCCAATAATAAAAGGCCGGACCCCTTGCCAAAGGGATCCGGCCTTCATGAATCATTCAGAGATGGCCTTGCTCAATGAATCATATGTAATACGCCAATGGGACTCATTCCAGGTCGGTTTTCCACTTTTAAAAAGGATGGCCTGAGGTGATTGATGTTTGACATCAAATGTTTCTGCCACATAATTGGATAGTGGACGAGCTTCCTGAACGGCTAAATAGGCCGTTTTAATTTGTGCGTTCTCTAAGATGTACCTCTCATATTGTTCAAATGCTTCAGCGCTGACCGGGCATGTTACGCTATGCTTGAAAAGCAGGAATGTATCCTCTTTTAGCAGCTGATTGAATTGTTCTTCTGTTTCGATTTTGCTCATGACCATAATACATTCTCCTTCCTTGTACATATAAATTTTACCATCAAAAAGGCGATGAAGCCATTGAAGCACTTCACCGCCTTATTCTTCGTCCCTTTATGCCTCTTCATCCCCATTAAAGGAATTCAAGGAATATTATTTCTTTAGATTATTCTCTGTTTCATCAAATGCCTTTTTCGCTTCATCTAGTTTTAATTTTGCCGCATTCTTGTTTCCGCTTGTAGGATCGGCAGGATTATTTGCCGAATCATTGCCGTTAGCAAAGTTCGTTTCGACGGATACGATAGGAGAATCGGAAGTTCCGGTTACATCTATATCCTTATTGCTCGAATTCGTCGTATCATCAGCTGCGTCGCCGTTTTCTTTACCCGTTTTTAGGCTTTTCACTTTATTGACGATATTTGAAGATTTATTGGAAACGATTTCCGTGACAGAGCTCGTTTTCTCTTTTGCTGTATCAGCAAGTACTGTACCTTTTTCCATCGCCGTTTGTCTTAATCTTTCCGTTTTCTCTGAAATGTTTCTAGCCTGTTCATTGAAGTCATTCCTTAATTCCTTGCCTGTTTTCGGAGCCATGAACAAAGCTGTAGCCGCTCCGATCATCCCGCCGATCAAGGCGCCAATCATAAAGTCCTTCGAATTGATCGAGTCGCGTTCGTCCTCATAAGATTTCTGATAGTCCTTTGCCGCAAATTCTTTTTGAGTCATAATACATTCCCCTTTCAATTTTAAGTTCATTTTTTTACCTTGATTTTAAGATCTAGAACGTAAAAACCTTTTTTTAGGCAGGTTATCTGTTTCCAGTGCTTCCCTTTCTAACTCCGCCCTTTCGGTTGGAGTCGGGGCAGCCTGTTTGCTTCTCGCCTTCCACTTGTCTCTGATCTCCATGGCAACATTGCTCCATTGTACAATTTGTGAGATTCGGTCTTGATTATTATCAATCTCAGCCTGCACTTTATGGGAAACCTTTTGGATGGAAGAATTGAAGCTAGAGATGGATGTTCCTACATCCTTCACCGCATCCACCACCGTGTTCAGGTTTTCTGACTTGTGCTGCAAATCTTCAGCCAACGTATTCGTTTTATGTAATAACTGAGTAGTTTCGAGCGTTATGCCCTGCATTTGGCTCTCTAGTCCTGTCAGCGTCCGGGCCACACTGTCCAGGGTAGTTTGAAGTGATGTCAGTACCTTTGTTAGGAAAATAACAAGTACCAAAAAAGCTATCGCTGCAACAGCAGCACTTACGTATAAAATAATCTCCATTGGAACACCTCCGAAAAAAATCGACTTATTTAATAGCTGTTAGATATTAATTACCCCTTCCCTAATATTATAAACGTATTTATTTTTTCAATATACCCTATCAAACCCTAATCTGGAAATATTGTTGTCTGCATCCAGTTCCTCCGTAAATTCATGGGTCACACTTATGGCAGGAAATCGGGTATGATAGAAAAGATAAGTCGAATTTAAACAATGGAGGTATTTTTTATGAAAGATCCCAGAATTGGTACATTGGCCAAAAACTTAATCAATTATTCCGTGAAGCTTCAAAAAGGTGAAAAAATCTTGATCGAAAACTTTGGATTGCAGCGTGAACTTGTTAACGCACTTGTGAATGAAGCCTATGCAGCAGGTGGTTACCCATTCGTCCTTTTAAAGGATCACCAAGTGGATCGTGCCTTGCTGATGGGTGCCAAAGAAGAACAGTACAAGCTGATGGGTGAGTTTGAAGCAAACGTAATGAACCAGATGGATGCTTATATCGGGCTTCGTGCCGGGGATAATATCAATGAACAATCCGATGTCCCTTCAGAGAAGATGGCGATTCATGGACAGACAGTCGGTAAAGTACATAGAAATATCCGCGTGCCAAAAACAAAATGGGTCGTACTTCGCTACCCGACAAATTCCATGGCCCAATTAGCCAAAATGAGCACAGAAGCATTCGAAGACTTTTATTTCGAAGTCTGCAACCTCGACTATGGCAAAATGAGCGCAGCAATGGACAACCTTGTTGAATTGATGGATAAAACGGATAAGGTCCGCTTGACTGGGCCCGGTACGGACCTAACCTTCTCCATCAAAGACATTAAAGCGATCAAATGTGCGGGTGAGCTGAACATTCCTGACGGTGAAGTATATACGGCTCCGGTTAAGGATTCCATCAATGGAGTGATTTCGTATAATACTCCGTCCCCTTATCAGGGTTTTACTTTTGAAAACGTGAAGTTAACATTCAAGGATGGAAAAATCGTTGAAGCGGTTGCGAATGATACAAAACGCATCAACAAAATTTTTGATACTGATGAAGGCGCACGATATGTCGGTGAATTTGCAATTGGTGTAAATCCTTATATTCTACACCCGATGCAAGATATCCTCTTTGATGAAAAAATTGATGGAAGTTTTCATTTCACTCCCGGACAATGCTACGATGATGCCTTTAACGGAAACCATTCAGACATTCACTGGGACCTGGTCAATATTCAGCGACCTGAATATGGCGGCGGGGAAATCCATTTTGATGACGTCTTGATACGTAAGGACGGACGCTTCGTTTTACCGGAACTGGAAAATTTAAATCCAGAAAATTTAAAATAACGTAAAAACCAATAAAAAAACGACCGACCCTCTACAGCGGGTCGGTCGTTTTTTCATTTTACCTGCAGTGAATGCTCATAGGCTGCTTGGAACTTTTGAATGTCCCCTGCACCCATGAATAACACGACACTGTTTTCATGATTTTGCAATATTGATGTTGTATTCTCCGTAATCAGCTCAGCACCGGGAATCTTATCTTGAAGATCTTCAATCGATAACTTCCCTTGATGTTCACGAGCAGATCCAAAAATTTCACATAAGTATACTTTGTCGGCCAAATTCAAGCTGTCGGCGAATTCATCAAGGAATGCCTGAGTTCTCGAGAAAGTATGCGGCTGGAATACCGCAACAACTTCACGCTCTGGATATTTCTGACGAGCCGAGTCGACAGTTGCAAAGATCTCGGTCGGATGATGTGCATAATCATCAATGATGATCTGACTTCCGATTTCCTTTTCGGAGAACCGGCGTTTAACTCCGCCAAAAGTCCGCAATTGGGCTTTCACAGCTTCCGTATCCAAGTTTTCATATTTACAAAGTGCAATGACACCGAGTGCATTCAACACATTATGCTTTCCAAAAGTAGGAATAATGAATGTATCATAGTAATTGTTCCTTACATGCACATCAAAAGTCGTGCCATCCGGAGTGACGGAAACATTTTTCGCTTGAAAATCATTTCCTTCTGCAAATCCGTAAAAAATAACCGGTACTTTCGCCTGAATATGTGGTAAATGTTCATCATCCCCGCACGCAATGATGCCTTTGTTGACTTGAAGGGCCATCGTTTGGAAAGCCTCGAACACGTCTTCGACATTGGCGAAATAATCAGGATGATCGAAATCGATATTCGTCATGATTGCATAATCCGGATAGTAGGAAAGGAAATGACGGCGATATTCACATGCTTCGAATACGAAGTAATCAGAATTCGCGATTCCTTTACCCGTTCCATCCCCAATCAAGAAGGATGTCGGTTTAGCGCCCCCCATCACATGGGCAAGTAAGCCGGTCGTCGATGTTTTACCATGCGCTCCCGTAACCGCCACGCTGATGAAGTTTTTCATGAAATCACCTAGGAAACGGTGATAACGGATGATCGGCAAATCAAGTTCTTTTGCCTTCACGATTTCCGGATGACTATCCGGAAACGCATTTCCTGCAATGATGGTCATTCCAGGTTGAATATTTTCCTCGTTGAAAGGAAGGATTTTAATCCCGGCTTTTTCTAATGCCAATTGTGTAAAAAATTCTTTTTCGTAATCGGAACCCTGCACTTCAATATTCATATCATGCAGTATTTGTGCAAGAGCACTCATACCCGATCCTTTAATTCCCACAAAATGGTAAGCAGTCATAAAGCGAACCTCCACCAATCGTCTACCTGTATGACAGTATATGACGTCATCTTTTATTTGTTTTTTCATTACGAGACTTGTTAGTAACGCAATTTCTTCATAGGTTTTTCAAGCTTATATTTTCAATCATTCATCAACAAAAAACTATTATATCACTTTTTTATTCATTCATCCATGTCAGGCAGATGCCAATTTATCAAATCATTGGCTTTTACCTTAATTAAGGTGATAAAAAAGGGTTTTCACCCTTTCACATTATATACAATTTCCTTTTATTAGGTTCTCTTAATTAACATGTAAAAATTCCAGTTCTTCTTCCGTAATCAATACATCCCTGGGCCTTGAGCCCCTGGATTCGGAAACTACTCCATGTTGCTCCATCATTTCTATTAGGCGCGCTGCACGGTTGTAACCGACACGGAAGCGCCTTTGGACACTAGATGCAGATGCAGCCTGCTGGCTCACGACAAATTCACATGCCTCGAAAAACAGTTCATCCGCTTCTTCCGTGACCTGGGCCCTGTTCAGCAAGTCTTCCTGCTCGAACAGGTATTTTGGCTGCTGCTCCAGTTTAACATGGTTGACGACTTGGTCGATTTCTTCATCACTCACAAAAGTCCCTTGCAGGCGCACCGTTTTTGAAGAGCCGTTTTCAGCGAATAACATATCTCCTCTTCCCAATAATTTTTCTGCACCGCCGCTATCGATGATCGTACGGGAGTCGACTTGTGAAGAAACCGAAAAAGCGATCCTTGTCGGGATATTTGCCTTGATCAATCCAGTTATGACATCGACTGAAGGTCTTTGAGTGGCTACAATCAAATGGATGCCGCAGGCACGGGCCTTTTGGGCAATCCGGCAAATCGCTTCCTCTACATCAGCCGGGGACATCATCATTAGATCCGCAAGCTCATCGATGATCACCAGGATATAAGGCAGCTTGCTTGAATATTGACCGGCTTTTTCCGCTTGGTCATTAAAGCGGGTGATATCACGGACACCGGCATGTACAAACAATTCATAACGCCGTTCCATCTCCTCTACAGCCCACTTCAACGCAGCCGTAGCGGCTTTTACATCGGTTATGACTGGACTGACCAAATGCGGGATCCGGTTATATGGGGCGAGCTCAACCATTTTCGGATCGATCAATAGCAATTTCAACTCCTGCGGCGTCGCTTTATAAAGCAAGCTTACCAGCATGGTGTTGATACAGACACTTTTCCCCGATCCCGTTTGCCCGGCTATCAAGCCATGCGGCATCTTTCTCAAATCCGTGATGATCGGCTGACCGGATATATCGAGTCCTAAAGCCACAGCAAGCGGTGATTCATGCTCTTGAAACTCAGTACTTTCCAAAACCTCCCGCAAAAATACCGGTTTGCTTTTCCTATTCGGAATCTCGATGCCAATTGTATGTTTACCCGGAATAGGCGCTTCCATCCGCATATCCTGAGCAGCTAGGCTTAATTTGATGTCATCCATCAGGTTCGTCACTTTATTCACCTTCACTCCCGGTTCCGGATGCACCTCGAAACGAGTTACTGCCGGTCCTTGAGTGACATTGACTACCTTTGCACGGACATTGAAATTCTTCAATGTCTCATCAAGTAATAAAGTCTGTTCCTCGAGCCACACATCATCATGCACAGCATAAGTGGGAGGTGTCAGCAATTCGATATTCGGAAACACATAGTATGGATTTTCATTTTCATCCGCTTCCACGGAGCCAAAAACTGCCGGGATTTCGCCCTTACTGCTTTCTGCCGCTGCCTCTGTATAAACTGCTTCTTGATACCCGGTTCCAGAAATGGGGGATTCCTGTTCCAAGAGCGGCTTAGGGTTGGAACCGATGTTGGATTCGACTGTATTTTCAGGCACGGCGACGGTTTCGGAACCAATCTTAGTGTCCGAAAAGGTAGGTGAAATGTCCGGAGTCTGCTCTTTCGGCATAACTCTGCCTTCCTCCGGTTTCCATTCAGGAATGGTGGATGGTTTCGCTTGTCCTGCCTCCATTTGGGCAGCATCATCCATTGGCCGCTTATCAGATGAAACTACTGCCCTTTCCGAATTAAGGCTTTTTTTTTCCGGCATCATTTTATTCATGAAAACATTTTTTTCCCGATCTTGCTTAAGCATCATCACATTAAATGGGATATGTTTTTTCGGACGTTTGTGCTGCACTTCAGGTATTGCCTCAGATGGGTCTTCAGGCATTATCCCTTGACTAACGGATGGTTGATTGGATTGTACAGCAATCTCCCCAGGAACCGATATCGCTTCAGGCGGTGTGTCGTCCGTCTGTTCCATGATGGATACAGCGACTTCGCGTCCAAAATCGACTTCGTCCTGGTCAATAGCCTCTTTTTCCACCGCAGGCTCAATTATGTTAGGCTCGATTACTGCTTGTTCTGGAAGTGTCTCAATGGAATTCCTGCGAAAGAAAGCGGGTATCTCCGAATCTTCCCGTTTTTCTTCCGCTTGTTCCGGTATAAGAACGGATGGTTCTGTCGTCAATTCCTCATGTGACACTTCTTTTGGGATTTCAGGAATCGATACTGGAATCCCGATATCGGGTTCTTCTTTTTTAAGGATAGGCATTTTGCTTTCCAGTTCATATTCGACAATTTCTTCAGAAGCGACTATTTTTTTTTCCGGACGACGGAACCCATAAATGGGTGAAGGGATTTCCGTCGGCCGGAATGGAGTATTTGAAGGGACTATTTTTGAGACTTCCTCCCGTTCGAAGTTTCTCCGTTTTGGTTCAGGATCCCTCACAGGCCTTCTCGTTTCTTTGGCCGCGTTCCCCTGTTTGGGTTCATGATCTTCCCTGTTTCTTTCCCTAGGCTTTCTTTTGTTCTGTTCACGGTCTGGAATGAGCGGAAACTTGAACTGCCCTTTTGGATATTGAAACAGGATTTTCGTATCAGGGTCTGGCGTCTGCGACATTTTTTCCACTTTTTGATTGTAAACCTTTATTTCTTCTTCCTTTGACTTCGAAAGCTTTGAAAAATCCATTTTCCTTAATGTCTCTTCATCAAGCGGTTCATCTATAATAATTTCTTCGATTTCGATAATTTCCTCTGCTTGGAACCATTTTTTCATCTTATTTAGCCATTTCAAAACTATCACTCTTTCTACATCTGTAGTTATGTAACTAATTCTACCAGTTATTTTAAAAATATCGAGAAAATTTAAGCTAAATTGGGATTAGTATCTATTTTTTTGCCGCACTCTTACTAACTAAACGTATTTCGCAGAACTCCTACCCTATTAAACCCCTTCTGGAATGAGTTTAAACCTACCCATCGCGAAATAACATTAGCCCCTAGTCTACTATTTAAATAAAACACCGCTGTTAAATCGCGTTTACAAAGAGATTAAGTTTTCATGCGGAGCAAGAAGCAAACTGGTCAATTCATTGAAGCATCCTTCACGAAACCTCCGGTGGCATCCTGAAACCCATAAAACACCGTTCGTTAATACCGAACGGTGTTTTGTGGGTTTCTGCATTTTTTTACAAACAAATATACCAATGGGACTATTCCCATTCATAAAAATTGCATACAACTTGGGCCACTGATTTGGATGCGATCAAAAGGGCATCTTCATCAATGTCGAATTTAGGATGGTGATTGAAATATGCCTTCTCCACCCCTTTCGGTTTACAGCCAATGTAAAAGAAGCAGCCAGGAATCTTTTCTGCATAATACGAAAAATCCTCTGAACCTGAGAAAACCGGAAATTCCAAAACCTTCTTAATATCTTTGTCTTTCATGCTTTCCAGACTATTTTTCACGAATACAGTCAGTTCAGGGTCATTAAATAACGGAGGATAATCAGGCACATATGTTAGCTCGCACTGAACATCAAATTCCGTTTCTATCCCTTTGACGATCCGGTGGATTTCCTTATCGATCAGCTTTTGGGTTTCTGCTGTCATATAACGGACATCCCCTTCAATTTCTATACGATCTTTAATGACATTAAAGCTTCCTTTTCCATCGAAGGAGCCGATTGTGACCACGCCCATATCAAAAGGGTTCAAGCGGCGGCTGATTACAGTTTGTACGGCTGTCACGAAATGGGCGCCTGCCACAATGGCATCATTAGCCATATGCGGGGACGAACCATGGCCGCCTACACCCTTTATCGCCAACTTGAAATAGGTCCGTCCAGCCATCGAATAGCCGCCGTGATACCCGACAACTCCTGCTGGATGGGACGGAAATAAGTGGATTCCAAAAACGGCATCCAGTTCATCCAAAAACCCTGATTCCATCATGCTTTTTGCTCCACCTGGGGGTGTTTCTTCTGCATGTTGATGGATTATTTTTATCGTACCGGATAGGGAATCTTTAAGCTCATTGATGCAGTCTGCCAGAACCAATAAATAAGCGGTATGCCCATCATGTCCGCAGGCATGCATAACACCTTCATTTTTTGAACGGAACGGGACATCCGCTTCTTCTGTAATCGGCAATGCATCGAAATCTGCACGGAGACCTATCGTTTTCCCAGGTTTTCCGCCTTCGATCGTTACGATGATCCCTAATCCATTTCCTACATTCGTTTGAATCGACACATCCTTTCCCTTATAAAAATCAATGATATATTGTGCCGTTCTCTCTTCTTTGAAGGATAGTTCCGGATTCTCGTGTAAATGACGGCGGATTTGAACCATTTCCCCTTTACGGGCTTCCAGCATGTTCATTAATTTGCTTTTCACGTTCACAACTATTCTCCCCCTTATTTGTTGGTCAGGTATGCCTTTCGTGGCCCATGTATAGCATTTATACATCATGCTCTGTTAATTGTCATTGTGGATAAACAGCGTAATAGAAAAGGACCATGCTTGTAGGTCCTTACTTAGTTGCTTAACTAACGCACCGGATATTCTGGATATTACTAAAAAAGATTCTATTGGAATATTTGCTGTTCATATTTCCAATATAAGCTCTCGGAGCTATTCTTTTCTAAGAAGGTGACTATAAATTTAGTTTTATAATCTGGATCTGAAAATGAAACTTTATGATTGTATGTCCAACCTATTTTTCCTAATTTGCTGAAAAGATGCTGTTCATCGGTATCAGTTTCTCTCATAATCCGTTCTCTTCCTATGACTTCACCATTTCTCTTTTTGATTTCGAGAAACACATCTATATAAGAAACTTCTTGTTCAAAGACAATACAGCAAGAATATTTTCTGTTAGGGCTGCTTTTCTTCGCATAAATCCACTTGTTCTCAAAGTCTAGGTTTATTATTTTTTGATGGATATCCTTAAAAAGGCTAATATCAAAATTAAGTTCCTTTGCTACTTGTTCTAAAGGTTTTTGCATAACTTCAAGTGTATATTCTTTTTTCCTTTGGTCCGTAGGCAATGAGAAAAACTCTTTCATATTAATCTCAGCAAAAACAGATTTATAATTAAACATAATAAACGAATCAGCGTCTAATTTATTTATTATGCCCAAGCCTGATACACAATTAATCAGTATTCCCTTATATTCATCCGTTTTGAATTCTGGAAGCAAACGACTGTATAAAGAAGCGATACATCTTGTTTCCCTATAAAAGATTAAATTTGCCTGTCTATCCTCTGGAAATAATAATTCAATATTTCTTATAATCGGCATAACTACCTCCGGAAAACCAATGAAAATATTTTTATAATGCCGGAACTAAGCAAAAGCCGCTACTGCTCAATTAAAAAAATTGCAACGGCCCCTATATTATATTGGACGATAAAAAAGACAAAGAGTTTAGCTCCAAAGGATATTTTTGGAACTTGCTCCTTCGGTGGCTCAATGCTTGCACTCTCCCACAACGTTCTTCCGCTTGTTCTATCTTTATATATTTTCAAAATATTCCAATTATATTATCACCGATTAAAAAATAAATATCAACTCTGAGTTATACACTCTATTAAACTTTAAAAGGACCGCTGCCAGATGCTGACACGGTCCTTTTGTGATTCAATATATTATTGTTCACGTTTTTTGTTTTTACCCATAATGAAGATGGGCTCCAACTCATTTTCTTCGTAAAGGAATGATAGAGCCGTTATCGGAACATGACCGCTGGCAAAGAAGCTCATCGCCATTTGCGCAAGAATATCATAGCCCGTATCATTCTTCACATCTGCAATGATGATGACATCCTGATGGGGAATGGCCACAGCCATGGTTCCCTCGATCCTGTCCTTCATTTCCCGAAGCCATGATTCATTTAGAATCCTGCTGGCATCATATCCATCATTCGTGTTCAAAAAATAAAATGCATTACCTGCAACGATATCCGACTTCATTTCAGTGGAGAGGGAACGGGCATTAAAAAGGGCAATTTCACGGATTCTGTCACCCTGCCAATTTTCCCGTTGAATCATCTTTTCATCTATAAGACGGTAGGTTTTTCCTAAATCAAGGGCATAAAAAACCCGGGTTTCAGCCGTATGCTCATCGAATAAAAATGGATTTCCTTCTTCCGATTCCATTGGAAAGGAGGTCGAGCGAATGACTGGGAAAATGAATTTCTCCTTGCCTTCCATACTGTGTTCTTCCCCCATCACATTCAGGGCCTCTTCTACGTAATAGGTAATTTCATCGATGGCCTTTTCCTGTACGTTTTCATAGTTAGCAAGCACAGGAGGCAACTCGATGGTGATCCCCTTCCCGGTCTTCACATTTTCCACCCGTAACGTATCTTGCTTGCTATCGAATTTGAATGTGCGATTCTCATCTTTTAAACGTTCCTTCAAGATATTTTTCAGCTTCGTGCTGTCCATTTTCATGTCTGACCCTCCTCTTCATTGAAAAATCCCCAGCGAGAAGGGGAAATTGATTATAATGATTGAATGAATTCCTCAATTTGTTCTTGCGTTTTGCGATCCTTGCTCACGAATCTGCCTAGCTCTTTGCCATTCTCATATGCGATGAAACTTGGTATACCGAATACATCATTAGCCGCACACACATCGATGAATTCATCACGGTCCACATAAATGAATGTAAAGTCAGGAAATTTCGTTTCAATCTCCGGCATGATCGGTTCGATTACACGGCAATCTCCACACCATGTTGCTGAAAAAAGAAAGATATGTTTGCCTTCATTTTTCAAAGCAGCATATTGCTCAACGGTTTGTAATTTTTCCATTTGTATATTCCTCCTGCTCTAAATGAAACCTTAGTTTTTATAATCCCATCATACCAGAGTCTTTGCGAATCAACCATTAATACGGATCGGTTGAAAGGCAGCGGTCCTCTTATTTCTGGGGCACGGATGAGACGATTTCCATCATTTGTTTTGCATCGGTTTTTAATTGGTCTTTATCCGTTTCGGTTGTCAGCTTCACCCCGCCGATCCCCACTGCAAGCTCATACTTTTCTTTCGGTATCTCTTTAATCGAAATAAAGCCGAATTTATCATCGGTTTGAAAAGAATGCAGCACTTCAAATTGATCCTCTTGTTCCTTTATCGCCAAATATAACACGGAGCTGTCTTCTTTTTCATTCGGATTGACAAATAATATATAAATCTTATCACCTTTTTGTAAAATCAAATTATTATCATGTTCTTCCACTACTTTAAAATCGTTTGGCAGATGGACCTGAATTAGCCCTGCCTCTTGATTGGGCTGTTTTTCATCGTCACGAAAAGCCACTTCAGCAGCCTTCATTGCCCTTTCGGTTTGTCTTTCGATACCTGAGCAGCCCACGATCAAACTGCTTATCAACAGGAAAACAAAAAAATTCTTATTCGATAAAGCCATCGTCATTCCTCCAGCTGTCTCTTTTACTACCTTATGGATAATATTATCCTTATTTACGGAATTCATCCATTTACTAAAAAACATGGTACAATGAAAGCAATTTTAATACCGAGGAGGAAAACAATGAAGTTAATCGTGTATCTTGCTGGGGAAATCCATTCAAATTGGAGAAGCGAGTTGAGAGATAAGGCCGCTGCACTGAAGCTTCCTTTAGAATTCGTCGGCCCGATGGAAAATCATGAACGCTCCGATAATATCGGTGAAGATATCCTCGGAGAACAGCCGAATCCCATCCTGAAGGATGCAGCCGCTTCCCAAATCAATAATTTGCGGACAGGTCTTTTGATGAAAAAAGCCGATCTTGTTGTCGCTCTGTTTGGCGAGAAATATAAACAGTGGAATACTGCCATGGACGCAAGCACCGCCGTTTCCCTGGGTAAACCGCTTATTTTGATTCGTCCGGAATCCCATCATCATGCCTTAAAGGAATTGTCGGAAAAGGCGAGTGTCACGGTCGAATCCGTGAACCAAGCCATGAAGGTGCTTTCTTATATTTTTGAAGAAGGGCTGTAAATCTCCCTGTCCCTTAACCTTCCAGCTCAATGTATGAAAGACTGATCATTTTAAAGAAACGAATAAAAAGCTTGCAGGACCTCCCCTGCAAGCGAAAAACTTTACCTTATCCCTTTTTAATGGGAATCCAAATTTCGGAGTAATAGTCAGGGTTTGAAGCGTCGTCGTTCGCGTATACTTCCAATTCAGGAGTGCCGGCATGTTCATGACCGCTGGTAGGGAACCATTCGGAAAAAATTCGCTTCCAAGCTTGTTGCATGCTATCAGGCATAGGTCCGTGAACTTCGAATACAACCCACTTGGAAGCCGGTATCGTAAGGGTCGAAAACTCTTCAGGCGCTTTTCCGGCATACTCTGCACCTATCCAATAATCCATCGTTTCATTTTTTTCAACAGCCCGCTTATCGACACATACACCAAGCAAGCCATCTATTTGGCCATTGTTCAATTTCGCTAACTTATCTCCTGTTCCATCCGAATTGACTTTCTCCCACAACTTTGGAATCCCGATCAAATTCTCTTCATTAACCAAGGAAAACTCTTGCTTGATTCCAATCAATTGAAAGGAATCCCTTTCAAGGATATTGTATTTCATCGGTTTTGCCCCTTTCAGAATGACCTGTATCATCAGGCGTTCATAGAATTTCAGCTTCCCCATGTACTTTCGGGCTTCGCTTGGAGAAACCCCATGCTGCCTTCGAAAAGCTTTTGAGAATGCCTCGGGGTTGTCATAGCCGTACTTGTAGGCTAAATCAATGACCTTGCCATTTGTGGATGAAATCTCCTGGGCCGCCAAGGTCAGTCTTCGACGCCGGATATATTCACCAATGGAAATATCCGTTAAAATGGTGAATGTCCGTTGAAAATGAAAAGCTGAAGCATTCGCCTGCCTGGAAATGCTCTCGATCGTCAGGTCCTCCAATAAGTGCTCTTCGATATAGTCGATGGCCTTTTGGATTGATTCAACCCACCCCATATCCGCTCACCCCTTGTCACTATACTAGCAAGGCCGCTCTATAAAATCCTGTCTTATTCTGCTCTGTTTTGGCAGTGTTCGTTTCCATCATTCGAAGCCCACCCTTTCCATGCCAGTGATTCAAAAATCCTGCTTTTTCATTTTCAGCTTATATTCGTGTTGACCGGCTAGCATCCTCATGATATGAAGGAACATTTCCCCCCTGGTGATTCGCTCATTTGTAAATACGCCGATCGCTCCTTCCTTTTTGCTAATATTCTCTTGCCTTGTGAAGGCGTCCATCACCGGGCCCAACTCTTCACCGTCCAGCAGCTTCCCGGCAACGATTCCCGGAACCGGGATTCTCGCTCCGGCAGCTACTAAGACCTCACCGTCCCTCGTGGCCATTGCGCCCCAATTACACAGAAACAGGGCTTGTCCCATTTTCACGACACCGCCTTCAAGTCCGATACCCATTTCGGCATCACTGTGAATCAAGCAATTCCGGGCACGCGTCATTGCCCCCTCCATCGTTTCCTCGTCTGAAAAAGGCTGTTCCGGAACCCCGCTCTCCACTTGAAGCGAAATGATTTCAGCATCTTCATATACACCAAGCACGGCACTTACTTTCGCCGGATTCTTACTGCCCACTGCTATTTTCAATATAATTACCTTCCTTCTATGTAAAAAAAAGCTGATGGAAAAGGATACATGAAGCATCCCTTTCCATTTCAGCTTCCTCCATCAACCGTTTTTTATCAAGGTCTCGAATGTCGTTTTATCACAGGAACGAACCAATTTCCCAATCAGTTCACGTGCAGCGGCATAATCATCAATATGAATCATGGATGCATGTGTATGAATATAGCGGGAACAAATGCCAATCACCCCGCTTGGAATGCCTTCGTTTGCAATATGGACTTGCCCTGCATCCGTGCCGCCTTGGGAAACGAAATATTGATACGGAATCTCATTCGACTCGGCCGTATCAAGGATGAATTCCCTCATGCCGCGATGCGTAACCATCGAACGATCGAAAATGCGGAGCAGAGCCCCTTTTCCAAGCTGGCCAAATTCACTTTTACTGCCGGACATATCGTTCGCCGGACTTGCATCCAAAGCGAAGAAAAGATCTGGTTTAATCATATGAGCTGCAGTTTGAGCGCCCCGTAATCCCACTTCCTCCTGGACAGTCGCCCCGGAATATAAGACATTTGGTAACGTTTCACCTTTTAAATCTTTTAACAATTCAATCGCAAGTCCGCAGCCGTAACGATTATCCCACGCTTTTGCGAGGATTTTCTTCTCATTGGCCATCGGCGTGAATGGACAAATCGGTACAATCTGCTGACCTGGTTTAATACCGATTCTCTTAACATCTTCCTTATCATCCGCCCCGATATCAATCAGCATATTTTTGATATCCATTGGTTTTGAGCGTTGCGACTCATCAAGCAAATGAGGCGGAATCGAACCGATGACACCAATGACCGGACCGTTATCAGTTATGATTTCCACTCTTTGGGCCAAAAGCACTTGACTCCACCAGCCTCCTAGGGTCTGAAAGCGAATCATTCCATTTTCCGTTACGGAGGTGACCATGAATCCCACTTCATCCATGTGCCCGGCAACTAATACAGTCGGACCATCCTCATTGCCTCTTTTTACGCCAAATATTCCGCCAAGGCGATCTTGGACAATTTCATCCGAATACTTTTCCAGCTCACTTTTCATGAAACTCCGAACTGCATGTTCATTTCCCGAGGCTCCCGGTAATTCCGTCAATGTTTTAAAAAGCTCCAAAGTCTCATGATTCATTTTTCTACCCCTAACCTATGTATTGTTTCTTACTATTTTACAGAACTTAGCATCGTGTTACACTAGAAAGTTCTAATTTATCAGTTAATGGGTAAAATTTCAAATTATTAGTCAAATAAAGCGTTCTTCTGTATACTGGAAGAAGTGATTTTAAAAAATGCAATGGAGGAGAAATCAATGAATTGGAAAACGTTTTTACTGGGTACTGCAGCAGGGTTTGCTGCGGGCTATGCGACAAAACAACTATTGGATCAATCAAGTAAACCTTCTCCCGATAAAGTCTTGGCCCAAGTAAAGGAAACAGTCAAAAAAGATGGAAATATATATGGCTCATGGATCTTGATGAAGCCGGAAAACTATACAAAAAATGATTTGGACTATGAAGTGTACAAAGGCGGGGTCACCAGAAACACAGAGGGTAAACGCGAGCAATTCGAATTTGTTGCAGATGCCTCAACAGGAACGATATTGGAGCTTAATGCGCAAAATGATTGAAACATAAAAGGAGGGGCGTCAAAATGACGTCCTCCTTTTGCTTTCCTTCTTAACGCTTCCGTTTCAATTCGTCCATTATCTCCTTACCCGTTACATCCCATTTGATGGCACAGTATTGGGCATCATGGTAAAAGCTGTACCAAGACCCATTTTCCAGTCCGGATTTCATCCACTTTTCCTTCGCTTCGATAGAAGTCATGGGATAATCATCATATGCGAGGACCCAGAGGACATTCGCATGGGCGTGCGTCGGCATGATATCTGCCATGTGAATCAATCTATCCCCGCCATCCTCAATGATGATGATCGCATGTCCATCACTATGTCCCCCAGTATGGATCATTTTAATACCGTCCGTAATTTCCAGCTCACCTTCAAAAGGACGTACAAGAGAAGCGACAGCCTCCCAGTTTTCTGCCCAATATGTACTTTTTGAACGAATATTCGGGTTTTTCATTTCATCCCATTCAGTTTGGGTCGTAATGATTTCTGCACGCTCGAAAACAGGCACCCAAGTTTCGCCTTCACGTTTCGTCAAACCGCAGGCATGGTCGAAATGTAGATGGGTCATTAAAATGTAATCGATATCATTTGGCTGAAGCCCAAGTCTGCCAAGATCTTCGACAAGATTGGATTCCTCCGTCACCCCAAAATTCCGTTTCTGCTTGTCATTCAGCTTTCCATTGCCAATACCGGAATCTATAAGCATGTTCAATCCATTAGCCTGCACCAAAATCGGATCCGTTCGTAGTTCGATTTGGTTATTTTCGTTAACAGGATACTTCTTGGACCAAAGCGGTTTCGGTACAACACCGAACATCGCACCGCCATCCAAGTGAGTCACACCGCCATTCAACCATGTTAATTTAATTTCCCCTATTTGCATCTTTTCCATTATACCCCTCCTCTTCCTATAGTTTAACACCCACTTCCATATATTGAAATTGATAACGATCAAGTCGTCCTCGTGATAGAAATACACCCGCTTTAAACAGTAAAAAAACCAGATGCTGTGCACCTGGTTTCTGATCGGTGATTATGATTATTGGAACATTGCTTCCAATCTGTATATCCGGTTTCCTTTACTCGAGAACTTTTCTTCATATTCAGTCATGATATTGCCTTCAAAATTACTGTTATGCAGATCAAGGCTTACATATTTCAAGAGCATGCCGTATTCGGAAATACTCTTCAAGGAAGATTCGAATAACCCTTGGTTATCCGTCTTGAAGTGGATCTCGCCTTTGTCTGGCAGGATGCCTTCATATACTTCGAGGAAGGTCCTATAGGTTAACCGACGTTTTGCATGACGTGATTTCGGCCACGGATCAGAAAAGTTCAAGTAGACCCGATCCACGTCACCTTTTGCAAAATAGTCCCCCAAGTTCGCTGCGTCAACATTCAACAGCTTTAAATTTGGAACATCCGCTTCAATCAGCAAGTCCAATGCAGCTACAATGACACTTCCATATACTTCAATTCCAATGAAATTCACATCAGGATGGGCTTTTGCCATTTCTGTGATGAATCGGCCTTTGCCCGTACCCACTTCAATATATAACGGATTATCGTTTCCGAAAACTTCATGCCATTTACCTTTATGGCTCACTGGCTGCTGAATTACATATTGTGGAAAATCATTCAAACGGTCTTCAGCCCAAGGTTTATTTCTTAAACGCATGATGACACCCCTATTTATAATATAATCGTTCAAACCATACCACGAGTGGATGGATTCCTGCAAGTTGATTTTTTCAGGAAACACCCACTGATCAAATAAAAAAACTGCCGGCCATCCAGGCGACAGTCTCTGTAGTTTTCATGTATAAAACTTTCAGCAAAACACACCATAAATAAGTGAAGGGCAGGCAAGAACCACCTGAGAATCCCTTGAATCCATATTTAAGAAAGGAGAGGTATTATATGCCGCTTTCCCATGAACATCAAATGTCACTATTGAAAGATATATTGACCAATCATCAATCAGACTGCTGCGGATCCGTTTCTGAATGTGAACAGGTTGAAAGGCTCGTCAAATCCTTAATGATCAATATGGATATTGACAGCAATGTGAAATCGATACTGACGGAGATTTACGAATACAGCCAGACAGGCATCGGTACCGCCGATTTAGATGCACATATTTCAACCCACCAGAACGACTTGTCCCAGTGGGTGGATGATATAGATCAATTCTGATCAGCCAACCATCAATAATGCTTCCAGTTTTTGCAGTAATTCATTTCTTTCCTCGTACCGCTTTCTGCGATGATGCCATTGGATGGAAAGCACAAGTTGTGAAACCGTGTGCCATTTCATCCTCATCTCCAGGCCTGCATCAAGCTTCTTGCCGTAACGGGCAAGCCATTGATTCCATTCTTCCCTTGGGACATATGAATACAGGAGTATGCCGAGGTCAATGGCCGGATCGCCTATGACCGCTCCGTCCCAATCAATCAGGAACAATCCGTCCGTTTCGGTCATGAGCCAATTATTGTGGTTCACATCACAATGACAGACGACTTTTTCGTCGCATTCAATCAACAGGAGATTGTTCTGTAAAAAATGGATGGCCTGCTTGATAATCGGAATGTCCGTAACATCCGAAGATAACCCGGTTTCTATGTCTGTAAGTATACTTTCAGGTCGTAAAGGGGATTTCCCAAGCCTTTTGAGCATGCTTAACAAAGGATCGGATTGATGAATTTTTTGAAGCAGCTTTGCGACTCTTATATTGTTCATTTCCTGCTGAGATAGCTCCCTGCCTTCCATCCAATGCTGGGCCGTAATTACATCCCCATTTTCCAGGCGTTTTGTCCACATTAACTTTGGAACAATGCCCTCAGCTGAAAGAACAGCTAAAAATGGCGATGAATTTCGTTTAAGGAAGAGCTTCTGCCCCTCTTTCTCGGCAATAAAGGCTTCTCCCGTAGCTCCTCCAGCAGGGGATATATCCCACTCCTGACCTAATAAATGTTCCAACTGGTTCACCTTCGATTTCCTCGCTTAATCATACAAATGTGGGTACGTTCACCTAGTGTATGTATTACCACTACTTTGAGTCCATGTTTTATAAAAAATCCGCCTGCTGGCGAAGCTGCATATATACTTGCATCGGGATGATACCCGCAATTAAAAACATCCTCATTTTAGAGAAATAAAAAAATAGCTATTGAGCAATTAAACAATAGCCATAAATTAAATTTTAGTTGAAAAACGGTTTCTTCGTCAAGTACTATAAAACGATTATACGCATAAAACAAAAACAAATAAATCATTTCATATTTTTGTATGGGATATCACCCTTGAACATGACGCGCATTTTCTCTTTCAGAACCACTGCAGCAACTTCGTCCCTACCAACAATTTCTCCATCAGACTGGATTTTTACTGACCCTTGATTCTTCATTTTTATCATTTTACCAGAAAAAGAATCAACATTTTTAATGTTGAGGTGACCGCCCCATAAAACGGTGATGAAGACGGTCAATAATTTCAACAAAGTAATATCATGGACCGCAATCACGTTCAACCTTCCATCATCCACCTTCGACATCGGTGAAATTTTCATTCCACCTCCAAAGTAGGGCTGGTTCGCAATGACGATGAACCATACCTTTTTCAAAAGATGCCGATTTCCATCAATGATCAATTCCATGCAGCTGGGCTTGTAAGAAAATAACTTTTTTATAAAAATGAACAGATAAATTAATTTACCCGCTCTGACAAAATTAAACCATTTTTTCAGAGGGGAACGGTTTGCTTCATCGGAAATTTCAGCATCAATGCCCATTCCCAGGCTGTTCACGAAATAACCCACCTTGCCATTCGTCTCAAACTGTCCAATATCAATGGCATTAAAGGCATTATCCTGAAATAAAGAAAGGGCTTCTTCCATACTCTCAGTTTTTTGAATGCCCCTTACATAATCATTGCCGGACCCAGCCGCAAGGGAGCCGATGATTGCGTGAGGGAAACCAATGGCGCCATTTATCATTTCATTAATCGTGCCATCTCCCCCGACAGCAATCACCCGGGTATCCTGATTCGTCCCTGATAGAATTTCCTTCGTCAATCTTAGCGCATGCCCCTTTTCCCGTGTAAAAAACACCTCATGGGGAACAGCTTTTGATTTCAGTATTTCCTCGGCTTTTTTCCAAATCTTCAAACTCTCTTCATTTCCAGCCACTGGATTGACAATGAAATACACCGTTTCATTAAGGGGCGGCATGCTCATTTCCTTCTGTTTGGTTATATTCGGCTTCCCATTCAGGTCGCAGGCTGGATGTAGTTTGGCAATATTCAAGCAATGCCTGCGCCCCTTTTAACTGCTGTGCCTTAAGAGGAGACGATATTGCCCGCATCCTTTCAAACCATTCCGGGAAGGTCCGTTTATCCAATATCGTAATATCATAAGGGGCTTCGGGATAATCGACATATCCATTCCGGGATAAAATCACCTTTTTAATCGGCATGTTCACTTCATATAGCTCAAATAACTGGGTGACGATGTTCGTCATCCGATTTGCGCCCAACAAAGGATTGAGCACTTTTTTATCAGGATGCTTATGATGCCTGCGGACCCAGAACCGATCACTCGAACCGATGAATGCAGCGTCTTCTTCCGCTTCCAGAAAAGTGATGCACCAAGCCTCAACAGGGGTCAATAAAATGACTTCGACTTCAACAGGCGCATTTTTTAATAGAAAGATAGGTTTATATAATACGAGAAACGTATCCGGAAAACGCTGCAGAAAAAAGCGGAGCCTCTCATCCAAAAAGAATGATTGGTCCACAAATGACTTTTCACGAAGCGTCGAACTGCCCCATTTCATTTGAAAGCGGAGCAATTGATTTAAATAATTTTGCTTTAATTCATCCAGACTGGCCGGACGGAACGGAAATCTTAATGAAAAAACATTAGTGTCTTCAATCTGGCTCGGCATTGGCAGTTCTTCTGCTTCTGCCTCCTGTTTACCTGTCCGGTGGAAGATGCCTTTAACCTTTTTTAAAAGGCCCTTTGACTCTTCCTGAGGCGGATCGAATTTGACTTGTGTTTCAGTATGTTCGCTATACAACCGATCTAGCTCGCCCGCATTATAAGCAGCCTTCAATTTATCCCATTGCTGTTTTTTCAACCGTGCAAATTGTGTTGGATAACGATAAATATCCTGCTCATACCGGGAAATATAATCCTGCATCTTTATGAGCTGTGCCATTCGACCACCACCCATCTCTCTATTTTTAAAGGTTTATCGTAAAAATCTTCTCGTAAGAAGGGGAAGCTCCAAGATGTGTTTGATATAACGCAACCTGATCTGCTTCAAAATGCTTATCCTGCAAATTCGCTAGCTGGCGGACGCTCTCCAACGAAAAGGGACTATTCCCCTCGAATTTTCTTGCCAGCGTTATATGAGGCTTAAACGGCTTTTTATCAAGTTCAAAACCCGCTTCGATACAAGAATTATAGACTTTCCTTTGGATGGCAAAAAGCCTATCTTGCTGTTTGACGCCTGCCCAAAGAATCCTTGGACTGTCACTCTTGCCAAAACCGCCGATATCGCCGAGTTCCAAGCCGAATGAAGCCTCATTGGAAAGCTCGCTTTCCACACGCCCCATGGCTCCCTCTTTCAATGTATCGGGAGCATTGCCCAAAAATGCCATCGTAATATGATAATCGGCTGGATGCAGCCATTTCTTAAATGGAAATTCTGGCTTAAGCTGTTCCGTAACAGCATTTAAATAAGCCTTAATATCATCAGGCAATACTAAAGCAAAGAAAAAATGAGTATTCATGGTCACTTTCATTCCTTCCTATTTTCCCTTTAATTTTACCATAATTCCGATTGCATATACCTTTTCTTGGGCTTCCTAATAAATATTCCCTCCATCAGGAATATTCAAATCTAACTTACTATGAACGCGGTCCAGGAGGGATTTTTTCGGGCTGGGTCGGATTATACACGAACTGGGTCGGATTATCTCCGCGCTAGGTCGAATTTTCACTGAACTGGGTCGGATTAACGAAACACACAGCAAAAATCCAAACAAAAAAGGACCAAAGATTGGTCCTTCCCTGCTTCTTTTAACTGAAAAGTGTTTCGTAAAGCAGGAACAAGTTCAGTCCAATGATAAGTACAGCTATAAGCCAAGCGACGCTCGAGGTGATTTTATGGTTGACCAGGCTGCCCATGATTTTTTTATTGCTTGTAAACATGATCAAGGGCACTAAGGCAAACGCGATGCCAAACGAGAGTACAACTTGGCTCATCACAAGTGCTTTGGATGGATTCACTCCCCATAATATTATGAGCAGGGGCGGGACGGTGGTAATGACCCTTCTTAAATAAATCGGTATATGTCTTTTAATGAATCCTTGCATGACAACATCACCTGTCATTACACCAACGGATGAGCTGGATAAACCGGCAAATAATAATCCTATTCCGAAGAACATCGCGACTGATGGTCCAAGCATGGCCCCGAATTGTTGGTAGGCAACATCCAAGTCCTCCACCAGTGCTCCATTATTATGAAATAGGGCAGCTGAAACTATGACCATGGCGGCATTGATCGCACCTGCAATCAACATGGCGATGACAATGTCAATGAGCTCAAAACGATAAATCCTTTTTCTCTCCATATCGTTTATTCCGACTATTCTTCTTTGCGTCAAAGAGGAATGAAGGTATATCGCATGTGGCATAACGGTGGCTCCGAGCATGCCGGCCGATAGTAAAATACTGTCCACACCCTCGAATTTTGGAGTGAAGAGTCCTAAAACAACGGCTGAAGTGTCAGGTTTTGCATAAAAAACTTGAGCGCCAAAAGCTATCACAACGACAAATATCATGACCGTAATCAGGGCTTCGAATGTTCGATATCCTCTGCGCTGGATTTCCAGAATGGCAAAGGAACCAATCGCTGCAATTATTGCCGAAGTGATTAGCGGTAAGTCAAATAGTAAATAAATCCCTAGTGCCGCTCCTATGAATTCAGCTAGGTCGGTTGCCATAATAACGGCTTCGGCCTGAATCCATAAGAAGAAAGATGTTTTTTTCGAAAATTTTTCCCTGCATAACTCTGGAAGGTTCTTTCCAGTGGCTATCCCCAATTTAGCTGATAGTGATTGGATTAGCACAGCCATTAAATTGGATGCGAAGATAACCCATAATAACGTATAGCCATATTTAGATCCGGCTGTAATATTGGTCGCATAATTCCCTGGATCAATATAGGCAACAGCTGCTATAAAGGCAGGCCCTAGATAGGGAAGCAGTTTTTTTATTCCTCTCGAAGGAGATTGATGCAACACATCGGACATATCTATTTCTACTCCTTTTTAAACGCAACTCAAATTGTTGCAACAGGTAAACTTTTTAGGTTATTAGCAAGTATATTCCTGGTTTTTGAAAATGTCAAAAAAGGAGGCTTGCATATGGATTGATTAACGTGATTGGGGATTCGGGGAAGGCCTTCTCGCTTCCGACTACACAGATAAAAAACCCCCTTGCCAAAAGTGGCAAAGGGGCATCTATCTATTTAATGGAACCGCATTGCTTCTCGATTTCCTCGGAAAACAGCTTCTGCAGTCTTTGAGTTATCGGACCGGGTTCCCCGGCTGCTATCGATTGGCCATCGATATTAATAATTGGTGTCACTTCGACGCTAGTGCTTGTATAAAGGACTTCGTCGGCTGCCATCATGTCCTCGACCGTGAAGGCTTCTTCGACATAGGGAATCCCATGATCCGCGCAAAGTTTCAGCATCACCTGACGGGTAATTCCATTCAGGATCAAGTTTGTGGCCGGATGCGTTTTAAGTTGCCCATCCACCACGATTGAGACATTTGACGAACTACCCTCCGTCACCGTACCTTCACGATGCTGGATCGCTTCATCACAGCCGGCTTCGGCCGCTTGCTGTTTAGCCATTATATTACCAAGTAGATTTAAACTCTTGATATTACAGCGCAGCCAGCGTATATCGTCAGTGGTAACAGCCTTGACCCCTGGCTTCATTTTTCCTGTATAAGGCATTTCCTTGGTATAGGCAACAAAGACCGGTTCCACCTCTGCAGTTGGAAAAGAGTGTGTACGCGGAGATACTCCCCTTGTCAGCTGCATATAGACGATACCGTCCCTCAGATGATCTTCAGCGATCAGGTCTTTCATGCGGGTTTTGATTTCCGCTGCTGTAAAAGGAACTTTCATCTGAATCAACTTCGCACTGTCCATCAGCCGGTTCAGATGCATATCCCCCGCAAATAACTCGCCATTATAAACCCGAATGACTTCATAGACGCCGTCACCGAATTGGTATCCCCGGTCTTCAATATCTACCTTTACTTCGGACCTGCTTTTAAGGTCGCCTTTAAAAATGATTTTTCCCATGTCTTTCTCCCTCTTTGCCTCTTATTTAGCCAATTCATGAATGGCACGTGCATAAATGGACGTTGCCTTAAGCATATCTTCAATATCAATATATTCATCTTTCTGATGCGCAATGTCTTCGCTTCCAGGGAAAAGCGGGCCGAATGCTACGCCTTCTTTCAATGAACGGGCGTAGGTGCCGCCCCCAATCGAAAGGAGTTCTGCTTTGTCACCTGTCTCCGCTTCATAAACTTCCTGCAAGGTCTTAATCAAGAAGCTTTCACTGTCCACAAAATGTGGAGTCGAATGCGAATTGGTCTTCACTTTCAAATTATATGCCGCAAGTCTTTCTTCCAATGCCGCCTTTTGCTGTTCCCACTCAAACGTCACTGGATATCGCATACTGAAACCGATCGAGCTGTCCCCTTGTTTTGAATAATTGAAAACGCCAGCATTGAGCGTCAGTTCACCTGTTTGTTCATCCGAATAAGCCACACCTAAATTATTTCCGCGGGAATCTTCAAACAAACGACCCTTAATGAAAGTGAAGTAGGCTTTCGCATGCGGATCAAGAGTAAGATCAGCTAAAAATGCTGCTAAATAGAGACCTGCATTTCTTCCATTTTTCGGTTCCATTGCGTGTGCCGAAACACCATTCATTTCAAGCAGCACTTGATTTTTTTGCGGAACGGCTTGGCCTCTCAATGAGTATTTTTGCAAATAATCCTGATAGTTTGCCGCCACTTCAGCAGGGTTGGCCGCTTCCACAATGGCCGTAGCAAAATCCGGTACCATATTCGTCCTTCGACCTGAAGAAAATTCGATGACATTCACGTCTGAGTTCGTGCCATTTCCTGCATCGGCAGGGTGTATAACCGAGAAATCCCAGATTCCTTTTTCCGCACTGATGATCGGGAAATCAGCATCTGGTGCGAAGCCGATCGAGGGCATTTCCTCCACTTCAAAGTACCGGTCAACGCAGCGCCAGTTCGATTCTTCATCGGTTCCAATGATCATCCTCACACGTTTGTTCAAAGGTTCTCCTAGCTCCCGGACCAGCTTCATCGCATGATAAGCAGCCATCGTCGGCCCTTTATCATCGATTGCCCCGCGAGCATATATGCGGCCATTGCGGATTTCAGCGCCGAACGGATCCGAACTCCAGCCATCTCCCTCAGGTACCACGTCCACATGGCATAATATCCCAATTAACTCCTCGCCTTCACCCATTTCAATATGACCAGCGACATTATCGACATTTTTCACAGTAAAACCGTCTTTTTCTCCTAATTGAAGCATGAATTCCAGTGCTTCCTTCACCCCTTTACCGAATGGGGCCTCCTCTGTAGGATGTTCCTCATCCAGTACACTTTTTATTTTCAATAAGTTTTGAGTATCCAGTAATAAGTCCATTTTCCGTTTTTCAACTTCTTCTCGCCAATTCAATTCACTCAAAATACGACAACTCCTCTTTTATATATATTTTTCATTTTATCACTTTTACTACCTGATTCGCCAAGCGTTGCTACCTATTCTTCGTATTCCCGTATTATCGCTACCGTCAAACTAACGATAAAACCCTTACATAAATAAAAAGCACCCCGTTGATTTCCTCCCCAGGCACTCGCTTTCCTCGGGATTCTCGCACCTTTCATTCCATCAACTAAAATTTAGATAGACTCCCTTTTGTCTACAAAAAAACACCCTCTTTTATTAAAAAGAGGATGATTTCATTAAACTATCGGCATCCATAAGCTTTGTTACTTTTCGGTTTAGCCTCGGGATGTATAATGCTAAAAACACGGAACGTCCTAAACTGAAAGCCAGGAATGCTAGCCATAATCCATGATTGCCATGATTGCTGACCGCTGAGAATTGGACAATCAAAAAAGCCAATAGTGCAAGAAGCATCGAGTTCCTTACTGGAACGGCTTCAGTCGCACCGGTGAACACTCCATAAAAAATGAGTCCGATAAAGGCACTGAATGGGAATAACACTATCCAAAGTCCATATTCATGGGCCAGTTCGATGACACCGGGAATATCCGTGAAAAGGAGAATGACCTCATCGCTGAATAGATAGTAAGATGCGGCAAGTATGACCGAAGCATATAAGCCCCACCGCGCCGATAGTGAGAGTGTTTTTTTATAAAGGTTTATATCTCTCGAACCAATCGCCTTCCCGACCAGAAGACTTGATGCATTCGCGAAGCCATCAAAGCAATAGGCCATCAGGTAATGGATTTGAATAAGTACGGCATTTGCCGCCAGTGTCTCTGTCCCGAAAGTGGCTCCCTTGGCTGTAAAAAGATTGAAAACCGTGATCAGGCAAATGGTCCTGATGAATAAATCCCTGTTGACCACCATCATTTTTTTCAGGGAAGCCCGATCGAACCCCTCCCGGAATGAAAATGAATCCGGTACGTTGACCGCTTTCCGGATCACCCACAAGCCCAGGAAAAACGCGGCAATCTCTGATATCAATGAAGCGGCAGCAACCCCTGATACAGACCATGAAAAGCCATTTACAAAAACGAGGCATAAGACTATATTGATCACGTTCATGAAAACTTGGATGAACAAAGATGTTTTTATCCTGGATTTCCCGATTAACCAGCCTAAGATGACATAGTTCAATAATGCAAAAGGTGCACCCCATATCCGGATGCCGAAATAGTCTGCGGCAAAGGCGGAAACGTCCGATTCAGGACCGATTGCACCTAACGAAACATTCAAAATGGGCTTTTGGATCACGATAAAAAGAAGACCGATGATCGCTGCTATCAAAAAAGGCCGAACCAAGGCCATCAGGCTTTGCTTTTCATCCCTTGCCCCCTCCGCTTGTGCAGCGAAGGCAGATGTACTGACCCGAAGAAAACCAAAAAGCCAATACATCGTATTAAAAATAATGGTTCCAACAGCCACCCCGCCAATATAGGCGGGATCGCTCAACTTTCCAACCACAGCCGTATCGACCGCACCGAGCAAGGGCGTACTCATCGTGGAAATCGTAAGCGGGATGGCCAAGGAAAGATACATTCTGTTATTCATATATGATGACCTCCAATGTACATAAAAGTTCTAAAAAATCAAATTTGGAATGACGTTATAAAAATTTGTATTCAAAGTACAAAAAGATTGCAGTATTTCATTTTAATCACTAGAATTGAACATATGGTGCTCCCCAAGATCATACGATGCCTCTACAAGATTACTTGTGAATCGGTTCAAATAGAACGGATTAAGCTATTTTAGATATTGATGATATACGGTATCAAATTTGTAGATTAAAAGATTGATAACGCTCTCAACGTTTTCCACAAATATTTTTTATCCAGCAAGAAAAAGTAAATTCGCAAGCAGAAAAATAAAATGCTTGACGGATTCTTGAAGGAGTTATAGTATTGCTCGTTGATAATATAACTTTTGAACTATGCTTGAACATACATTCATCGTTACAACAACAATTAGGAGTGATCATGATGGGAAGATTGACTGATAAAGTAGCCATTATCACAGGCGGAGCATCTGGTATGGGAAGGGAAATGGTTGACCTATTCACAAAAGAAGGAGCACAAGTCATTGCTGCTGATATCAATGAAAAAGCTGTAGCTGTTGTGAATGAATTGGATAACGTCCATGGAGCTGTACTTGATGTATCTTCAGACGAAAGCTGGAAAAAAATGACCGATGAAGTTATCGCTAAATTTGGCAAGATCGACATTTTGATTAACAATGCCGGTATATCAACGGAAAAAGGCATTAACGATACGTCATTGGCCGATTGGCAGCTAATGTTAAGCATCAATGGATTTGGACCATTCCTTGGAATGAAACACGTTGTTCCTTACATGGCTAAAGAAGGTAAAGGCGCAGTCGTGAACATTTCTTCCTTTACTGCTCAAATCGGAATGGGCTTAAACTCTTATTCTGCTTCAAAAGGTGCCGTTCGTGCTATTTCCAAGGCTGCCGCAACGCAATATGGCCGCATGGGTGTCCGTGTCAATGCCGTATTCCCTGGTATCATCGAAACACCGATGACTCAAAAATTAGAAGAGTCAAAAGAGTTAGTGAACCAAATGATCAAGGCAACTCCATTACAACGCTTGGGTCAGCCGGCGGATATTGCAAATGCCGTGCTTTATCTAGCATCCGATGACGCTTCATACGTAACTGGTGCCGAGCTTGTCATCGACGGTGGATACTCAGCTCAATAAATATAGGCAGAAATGGAAAAACCCGTTTCTGGAATCCAGAAACGGGTTTTTCTGATTCAATAAAGAAATTTTGAAGTTGAAATGATTTAAGTTAACACTCCAATGAAATAGCCAAAAGTCGTAAATACCAAACACCAGCTGAAAGCCCCTGCTCCGGCAAAGATAAAGTACTTTCGTTTCCCCATTCCATTCATACCGGAAATGTAACTGGCGAAGTGACGGACTCCTGGGATGAAATAGGCTATGATAATGGTCCAAGGACCGTATTTATTGAACCATTTCTCCAATTTTTCCAACCTTGCAGGGGTCATTTTGATCCACTTACCATACTTCCTCAAAAAAGGCTTCCCTACCTTTTTCCCGATGAAATAACTGAAAAGCATCCCGGTTATCGATCCAAGGAAACTGACAAGGAATGCTCCCTGGACATTCAAAACGGAAATGGATGACAAATAGCCGACAAAAGTCATCATGAACTCATCAGGAACCGGCAAGCCAATAATCCCAATGGCCAACAGCCCATATATCGCGAAATAACCATAGTTTGATATTAAATCCTTTACCATATCCATCTATAGTACTCCATCTCAGCACCCTTTTTTAAAGTAATCCAATTTCTAATGCGGGCCTGGGTAACGTGATTACTTCTTTTTAATAGGATAACCTAATTTAACCCAAATGAGTTGATTTTCATAAAAAAAGATAAAAAAAAGTAGAATTGACACGTTTTTTGTTGAAAAACCTGTATGACAATGAAATGAAAAACGCAACAATAAAGCGGACTCTAAACCTGAGTCCGCTTCTTCTTATTTCACAATCTTTATTTCATTGATCGGCCAATACACTAGATTCGCCTTGCCTACAATTTCATCGACGGATATCGTGCCGATTTCACGGCTATCCAAACTATTTTGGCGATTGTCCCCCATAAGGAACAGCTGATCTTCCGGCACAGTCATGCTGCCTGTAATATCTTCGAGCTTGAAGGATTCAGTCAGCGGCACCCCTGCCATCTGATTCTTATATTTGTCCAAGTATGGTTCTTCATAAGCTTTCCCATTAATATAAAGCGTATCATCTTTATATTCAATATGGTCACCTGGCAGACCGATAACCCTTTTTATATAATCTTTATCTACCGTCGCATGAAAAACGACAATATCAAACCGGTCGATATTATCGATATTCGTTCCAAACTTGGTAAGAACAATTCTCTCGTGGTCTTGCAGAGTCGGCATCATTGACTCACCGTCCACGACAATCGGTGCAAAAATATACGTTCGAATTAAAAAAGCTAGAATGACTGCAATCAATATCGCTTTTATCCATGAAAAAACTTCTTTTCTATTTTCCAATCGAAGTCCCTCTCTCTGTTTTTTATTCATGCCATTATATCATAATCCTTTAATGATCACGTCATACAAATACCCACATTTTACACATTATCAATTACTTCCATTTTTCATATTGGATATCGATGCTTTCCAACTCTATTTCCCTGCGCTGCATTTTGGCTGGACAAATCGCATTATATGTACGGACTTTCTCATTTATTTCATCAATTCGTTTCATTATTTCAGATTCAGGTCCATTCATTTTTTTCAATCGAACCAATCCGGATAGCTCTTCCCGAATTTCTTTTTGCCATTTTATCCAAAGCGGAAGGTAGCCGGCATCCTTGGCCTTTGTCAAGAAATTGTCATATATATTTCCCGATAACGCCGACTCCGGAAGCGGTTTTCCAAAGCCAGGATTATTCTTCAACCCGCCGTCACGTTCATATTCCTTAAAAATCTGATCCATCCAGTTTACATGCCCGTGTTCTTTGCCCATAAACAATCCCCCTTCAGATCACTTTCTGTTACATCTATTTACAATTATAACATTTTTATCAATATCCACTCCACCCTGAAGGACACTTTCTACTATTATATATGCATATCTTTCATCAATCACATTCAGACATCAAAAAAAGAATTCCCTATGACGGGAATCCTACAGATTGTAGACAAACTCGATGAAAATCAAGTTTATCTACAGTTTTTATGAGGATTTGTAAAATCTTGGACGTCGATTGAAACGTAGGGCACTCGCTTTCCGCGGGCGGTCCGGTAGCCTCCTCGGCGTTTTTGCGCCTGTGGGGTCTACCCTCGACTCGCTTTTCCCGCAGGAGTCTCGCACACCCGCTCCAATCAACTTTGTTTTAAAATTTAGATAAAACCTTGCCTACAAACTCAAGGATTCCCCTATTGCGGGAATCCTTTTTGCCTTCTATTTAACTGTGATTTTCCTTTTTACTTCTGCCTTGTTCTTCGATTTATCCGTAACTGTGTAAGTCAATGTATAGGTACCTTTTTTCTTCGTATTCACCGTACCTGTTATTTTGATCTTACTTGTTAAACTTCCATCAAGATTATCTTTCGCAGATACACCTGATTTAGGATTGAATGTCGAGTTATAGGCAATGGTTTTGCTTTTGGCACCGGAAATGACCGGCTTGGTGCCGTCTACCGTAATTTTTCTTGTGACTGTCGCAGTATTTTTCGATGAATCAGTGATTGTATACTTTAATGTATACGTTCCCTTTTTCTTCGTATTCACCGTACCTGTCACTTTGATTTTACTTGTCATGTTGCCATCCAGGTTATCTTTTGCAGAAACACCTGATTTAGGGTTAAAAGTCGAATAATAGCCAACGGTTTTACTATTGGCTCCCGAGATGACTGGCTTGGTGCCATCTATCGTGATCTTCCTTGTGACTGTCGCTGCATTTTTCGATGAATCGGTGACCGTATACTTCAATGTATAGGTCCCCTTTTTCTTCGTATTGACTGTACCCGTCACTTTGATTTTACTAGTCAAGTTGCCATCGGCATTATCCTTGGCACTCACGTTCGTTTTTGGATTGAATGAAGAATTAAGTTTGATGGTTTTATTCCCGGCACCTGAAATCACTGGCTTGACTTGATCATAAACGGTTATTTTCCTTGTGACCTTGGCAACATTCCCAGCCTTGTCAGCTACCGTATAAGTCAAATTATAGGCGCCCACTTTCTTGGTATCCACCTTACCTTCAACACGTATGGCACTCGTTAAGTCACCATCTTTATCATCCTTCGCCTTTATGCCGGTTTTAGGATTGAAGGTTGAGTTGAATGGAATCGATTTACCGGCAGCCCCTGAAATCACAGGCTTATTTGTATCCTTGACAATCGATGGCCTATTGGAGATGTAAGCCGATGAAACATACCCCTTAATACTTTTGTCTTCCGTTTGTACGGGGTAAAAGACAAATTTATTTCCCTTAGATTCGTGATATTCAAAATTCCCTGTAATGATCAAGCTTGTATTGGGTGGCACACGTAATGCGCCTTCCGTATTGCTTATTTCTTTCCTGATATTCGCGCTTGATGATGTCACCACTTTGTCACCTGCCTTGAACCAATAAACAGAGTCATGCGTTTGATCTGTCAGCGTGTATTCAAGATTTTTAAAGATGATATTTTCAGTGCTAGTCCGATCATATTGAAAGTCCGAAGTTTTGAATGGATATTTTGCCAGTTTTGTATCAGTTAAATAACTTTGTTTTTCTATCTCAGCAAAAACTTCCTCTTGGTAGGCATTTGCATTTCTTTCCCCGTTTTCCTGGTAAAGAGGACTGTTCTCCGGTTTTGTCCCATTGTAAGCCATGACAGGGAAATACCAATTTTCGATGACCCTGCGTCCTGCACCTTTGATCTTAGGCAAATCCCTTCTTGAATACATGCCATTCAGGACCTCGACGCCTGCCTCGATATTGTAGACTATATCATTTTCCAGCTTTTTCTGGTCATATCCAGTTTTATTGGTAAGCTGCATTAGACCGATGCCGCCATCGTCGGATTTAATCGGTTTACCGTCCTCATTAAATTGCCTCCAATCCCCGTTTTCCTGCGTAGCCACCGCTTTTACCACTTCAGGGGGGATTTCGGCCTCTATTGCCGCATTCGTCAGTAAGCAGTTGATCTGCTTATGGGAAGGATTTTCATTGGATTGAATCTCACCGAATGATGAACACGCATTGGTTATTCCAGACTCCGCTAAAGCCTGTCCATTGAACAAACCAAGTGTTAAACAGGTCAGTGCTCCAATCTTCATTAAAGGTATCTTCATCGATCGAACTCCAGTCTATTTATATTTAAATCTATAATAATAGTAACATGATAGACTGGTGATTGCAGGTATAATAAGGTATTTACTCCTAAAATATCCTTACAGCATAAAAGGAGCTTACCCGCATTATCGGGAAAGCTCCTTTGTTTTCAAATCACAAAACTATGTATGATGCCGGATCATTCAATCACTTCCACCGTTTCCCTCGGCTTCCTTACAAGGCACATGATACCCGGTACGATGAAGAAGATAAGCGGCCAAACATGAAAGATCGTCACAATGCCCGTAATGATCAATAAGATTCCGGCTCCCTTCACTTTGCCGCCTTTTAATAGAAAGATAGCGATCAAACCGCCTGACAAGGCAATGAACAGCGATATGATCCCAGCCCATAATAAGCCCATGAAAAATTTGACTGACATATCTATCTCAGATGAAGAAAACTCCTGAGAATCTGACATTAATGAGTAGTCCACCATTTCTTTCAAATCGATACTGTTGAGATAAACGGCCGTTATGATCGTCACGATTAAAAAAATTGCAGCGATGCTCACGCCTATGATACTTAATACGTATTCCCATGTCCGTTTCATTTGCTTCGCCTCCCTGGAAAAGTCACTTATATATAATACCCAATCTGGGAAGAAATAAAAGACTTTTATTCTTTACTCCTCAAAATCTTACGAGCGTCCATTTGGCAAGGCTAATCCAATCTATCCCTGCCATAACTCGCAAACAGGAAACCGCCCCGGAGATATGGCCGTCACTCATCCTTCTTTTTCAATCGTTCATTTAATTCATCTTTTTTATTTTCAAGATTATTCATTTTTGTCATATGTTTTATTAAGAAACGGATCGACTTCACAACCATTACGAATAGCAGAACTAGTAGGGCAAGGTAGAATAATTGCCATAAAATATCAACAATATTAAACATTAAGTCACCGCCTGTCTTTGAATGAATTCCGGCCAATAAAAGCAGTAAGTAAGGGCTTTTCGTACTCCGTGATGTTCCGTAATTAAATGATAACACGATTGGCCATTACACTGAATGCAAACAACCTTTCTATAGGAATGAATAAGGAAGCACCTCCAAAGGAAATAGACTCTGTTATTATCAGAGCCTAAAAAACATTCCTATTCACGATCAACTCCACCAATTGTTCGACAGACGGTTCATTGGGCATCATATCCAATGTAAATCCATAGTCTTTAAGTCTATTGCCGGTACTTTCCCCGATTACCCCGATGGAGGCTTGATTTAGAAGCCCTTCAACATCCACGTCTGCCTTGTTCCCATATTGCATCAGCATATCAACTGAATGCCGATTCGAAAAAAGTACCGTCCCAACAGCTTTCCCCTCCAGCATTCTCGGAAGGATTTCAAGGAATCTTTCATCGACAAATTTATCGATTGATTGAAAATAGTCTCCGTCCCCATGAGCCGGATCTCTTTGATCTCTGTTTCGATCTCCAACAACCAACAGTGTTCCGGCTTCCGCCATCTCGTATTTGAGCTCTGCCATCAGTCCCCGTTGCTGTAAAGCCTTTTTCGATTTTCTTGATAACACATAAAGTTTCGAAGAAATCTGGCGGAAATCAATTGCATGTTCTGTGAGTGAATCCAAGAATCCATGGACACTTTCGGGCGAAGTGAAGAGTATTCGATCATACGAAAGAAAAGAGAGCAGCTGACTTTCTTCTATTTTCACTTTTGCCGCATTCCATTTAGGAAACTCGATGACTTCGCCGCCAAGTTCATGCAGGGCCTCTGCCAAGGAACTCTTTGCCGTTCCGGTCCGGGCCACTAAAAACCGCTGTCCATATAGTGGCTTCTTTTCGAACCATTGCAGTTTTCCCCTTAGTGAAATGATATCCCCGACCAAGGTGATCGCAGGATTGCCAAGCGATCTTTCACTTACCCTTTCGACGATATCATCCAAGGTCCCCTCGACACTTTCCTGTCTTCCATATGTGCCCCATTGAATGACGAGTGCCGGTGTGTTCCCCGGCTTTCCATGATTGATCAAATTTTCACGGATATAAGGAAGATTGGCCACACCCATATAAAAAGCGACCGTATCTATACTTTTCACAAGCCCGTTCCAATCTATATCCTTCTTCGTTCGGTCATGGCCCGTCACCATCGCAAAGGAGTGTCCGTAATCCCGATGCGTGACGGGGACTCCTGAATACATGGATGCGGCAATGCTGGACGTAACCCCCGGAATGACTTCGAATGGGATTCCCTCATCTTTCAACGATTCCGCTTCCTCCCCGACTCTTCCAAAAACGGCAGGGTCACCGCCTTTCAAACGGACGACCCGCTGCCCTGCCAGTGCTTTGGAAACAAGCAGCTCATTGATTTCCCCTTGGCTGATGCCAGTAGTATAAGGTGTCTTTCCACAATATATCAATTCACAATCGAGGGTGGCAGCCTCCAACAGTTTGGGATTTAGCAATCTATCATATAAAATGACGTCCGCTTTTTCAATCGCTTTTTGGCCTTTTACGGTAATCAGGCCCACATCACCCGGACCTGCACCAACAAAATAAACCTTGCCCTTGGTCATGCCGCACTCACCCCTATCTGCTTGCCATTCCCTGATAATATTTCACCAGCTCCACCATTGCACTGCCCATCCGTTGATCTTCAGGATAAATGACCCGCTCGATTCCTTCATCGATTACCACCTGCGCCGTTACCTTTCCGACCGCAAGAGCAATTACATCTGATGCAAACAGGTCGGCTATCTTATCCTCCACGCCTTGTTCACGGACAAATCTCATTAAATTTCGCGGCTGGGGTGCACTCGTGAACACAACCGAATCGATTTTGCCTTCAAGGAGTTCTTGGATCAGCTGCTGCATCGTTTCTTTTTCGGGCGGTATATGTTCATATGGCAGAATTTCTTTATGCTCCACTTTTTGTTCATCCAACCAGTTCATCAAAAGTGGCGCCGGATCGCCGT
Organism: Peribacillus frigoritolerans; assembly: GCF_040250305.1. NCBI lineage: Bacteria > Bacillati > Bacillota > Bacilli > Caryophanales > Bacillaceae > Peribacillus > Peribacillus frigoritolerans. The sequence continues at coordinate 4,164,364 of NZ_CP158190.1, forward strand.
GAAGCTGCAAAGCGACCTTTACACCTCCTGGCAGATGACCTTCCAGATTGCGAACAAGACCTGCCGTACTGCCATCATCATCACGGATTAATGGCTGCAGGCCAAGCTTTTTCAGCATATTCACCGTTTTATAACCCCTAGCTGCAATTTTCATAGACTTCAAGGCTTCTACGAAACGATCTCCCGCTTCCATCTTCACGGCCGTTTTATATAATAATTCCGTCCCTACTCCCGTCGTGAGGATAATCCAATCGAACTCCCCTTCCATCAACCGGGTGACATCCTCTTCCAAATGGGAATCATCAAGGAATACCGTCCCCTGTGCCGGGCGAACGAGCGGGACTCCCCCAAGATTTTGAACGATTTTACTAAGTTCTTCCGTCTTCCTTGCTCCCAATAAAGCAACGGTCCTGCCATTAAGCTTACTCATCCATGCCCCTCCTATATGTACATTCAATTAAATCCATCTCACCCATTATACAAATTTTCAGTCTTTGAAACTATAAAAAACGGATTCCGTATCAAAAACAACGCTTTTTCTTTCTTTTATCTTATATGAAATCAAACATATCAACCAAGAACTAGCATTGTTAGGTCGTATCTAAAATAAAAAAAACTTCAAATTGTATAATAATAGAAGGTCTTTTGGCATACTGAAAAAATAATGCTCTGCTGTATATAATAAACTTCGTTACATATTTCCAATAAGTTCGAATATAAAAGCTCCTAAACCTAATGATAAAATCACAAAAATACTAGAAAATATAATTATGTTTTTTTTCCTTTTCAACAATCCTATAATGAAAAAAAGTAAAGATATAATGAATGAAATGATAATTAAGATTGAAATCCCCATGTCCTCCCCTTCCTTTTATTAGTATTTGGTATTTTTCATGAGTTGGTAGTAAAAATAATTTGAAATACGTCTTCTTTATATATCACAAATTGAAGTAGAAAATTCCTATCCTTATCAATATATGTAATAGTTTCCCCTATTTCATCTAAGGATGAAGTAAAATTAGGACCGTATAATTCTTTAACAGTAGTCAAGTTGTCTCCGATACTAACACCTTTACTAGTCTTTATATTAGGGTTTTCAGAGACAATACTATTAACTTCATTATCCATTAAGCCAAGATATAATTTTTCAAACTTAAAAGAATCATTATTTTCACTAGATAATAATATTGCCATACCAGGATCATTAACTAATTCCCCATAGTTATTTTTTAATTCCTTTAGTTTTAATGGGGTAATTTCATCGCCAAGATGTATCTCATTAAGTGCTTCACTCTTAAGATTAGTGCTCTTTACAAAGAAATTACTTCTTTGTATCAAGTAAAAAGGTAATAATATAACTACAATAGATACAATTATTACAATAGTAAATTTTAATGGTAAAGATTTTAATAAAAAATAACCAAAACATAAAATAACAATAGCTCCTAAATATAAAATATTATCACCTCCCTCCTAGGATTCACTAAATGTAGGAGTACCATATCCTTTAAATTTATTAAATTCAGCTTGATTATTTGTCATTTCAATTAATTTAATATACACATTCAATTGAGTGAACATTGGATATTCTTCTAGAATCCTACTCACTAAGCCCGACATAATTGCAGTAGAGTATGAAGTCAAAAGCATAACTTACAGTAGAGGTGATACAGTAAAAAAATAAACCCAAAATCAAAAATTTTATTTTAATCATAATATTCCTCCATTTGTATTATTTAACAACTACTCTACTTATACCAATAATAATAAAATAGTAAAATAGAACCGAAGTAATGTGAGTAATAATACCTATAATAAAATGAAAGAAGATTTTTCTCACCAATCTTAGAACATAATATAATGTTCTAACAATTTACCTAGCTGGGTTTTTTCTATGACCAAAAAGGGGAAAGCCTTTCAAAACTATACAGAGAGATTAAAGCGAGTGCTTGCTTGAACTTGATCGAAGGCTGAACATATTGTTTCTTTCGTGACCATTTGGTATTAAAGTGATGCACAAATAGCTAGTTGGGAAAGGAAGGCAAAACAACGAGTCTTTTGAAAATACAATAGTATATGGAACCGTAAGAATTTTTCCAATGACGAAAATGCTTATTTTATAGCGTAGGTAAACTATTTAATAAAGCCCAAAGGAATTGTCCTTAAAGCCACTATAAATGTTCTTTGCAACACTAAATTCTCTTAAATCTTTTTATCCGAATAAAATTCGACAAGTGTTACTCTTTCCGAAATTTTATGCACTTGTTTTTTTCCCTATGAAACTTCCATTCCCTCATCTTATCTTTTCCAGTCAATACAAAAAAGCTGCCATCAGGACAGCGATTTTCACGATTTAACTTTTTGTTAATTCTTATTTATCACCCTTTGGGCAATGTGCTCCTGTTCTTTTTTTACAAAGACATCATATTGAGTGGTTTCATGGCGATTCTGAAAGTTTTCGGAGCCTAAATTCATAGGCGTTTTTGTTTTGAATTTTATCCCTTCCCTTTCCAATTTCGCAACCGCCTTATAATAATTTTCATTCCCGAATGCTGTATAAATACATGTCCAATATTTATAGGAAATTAGTTTGGCAATTACTGCACATGCAATCACGAAGGCTAGTATTTCAATTATTATATACACCTTTTAGCCCCCTTTCATTTCGGACTTTTGTAAAATGCCTTCCTGTACACTATATTCTTTGCCATATATAACATTTCCTTTTTAAGTAAAAAAAGGAGACCCCAGTTTGGGGTCTCCTTCTTCATCTTCTATTTTTCCTTTACGTTACAAGAACCGTCCGTACAAGCGTCGCCTGTTGCTGGATCATTCACGATTGTTAGTGGATTTTCCTCAGCCCATACTTTTTTTAGCGTATCCAGGAACGCTTCTGTTGGCTGGGCACCAGAGATTCCATACTTGCGGTTAATGACGAAGAATGGCACGCCTGTAATACCAAGCAGGCTTCCTTCTTGCTCATTTCCTCTGACCTCAGCCGTGAATGCCGTTCCTGCCAGCATGGACTCCGTCTCGGACTTTTCAAGGCCAACCTCTTCAGCCAAACTAGCCAATGTAGCGTGATCGCCAATATGTTTGCCTTCCGTAAAGTAAGCTTTAAATAGTCGTTCATTCATTTCTTTCTCTTTACCTTTTGATTCAGCAAAGTGCATCAAGCGGTGGGCATCGAACGAATTCGTTAAGACCACTTTGTCCAAATGATAATCGAGTCCCAATTCTTTAGCCTGTTGAGTCAGGTTTTGGCTGTTCGCTTCCACCTGCGCTTGAGACATGCCGTATTTCTTGGCCAGCATTTCATTTTGAGTCATATTGATATCCCGCTCAGCCTCTGGGTTCAACTCAAAACTGCGAAATGAGACTTCTACCTGATCTTTATTTTCAAACTGCTTTAACGCCTCTTCGAACCGACGCTTGCCTATATAACAGAACGGACATTGATAATCCGACCAAATTTCCACCTTCATGTATATACCTCCTTATTTTAAATGCAATCGCATTAAGCACATTATATAATCCTGGGTATCCTCTTGCAAGGATATTACCCCAGACACTCATTTTCAAAATTGGTGAAGTCGACTTTTTTCATGAATTCTTCCAATGTATAGCCCTTTAGCAGGCGCAATGTTTCCTTTTCGGCTTCGTTCATGATTTCCTCCAAAGCCGTATCCAGCTGCTTCCCGACCTCACCGCATTCGCTCGTTTCCATACAAACAAGACATTCCGGCCGTACCGCTTGATACACATCCGCCAAAGTCAGCTGAGAGGCAGGCACCTTCAAACTATATCCGCCTTCCCGTCCTTCCTTTGTTTCGACGATCCCCTCAGCTGCAAGCTGTGCCATCACCCTTCTTAAAAAAGTGGCGTGTGACTTCACCTTTAAGGCGATTGCCGAACTTGTCAGGAGCTTTTCGCTTTGTGCGAGCCAAACCAAAGAGTGAATGGCAATGGCAAACCGCGGCGGTCCAATTTGATTGTTTCGATTACTTGAAGACAAGATTATCCCCCCTTACACTCTTATCCATGGTAAGGCCATTATACTATGTTACGTGCTCCCGAACAAATGGCGCCGTTTCTCGATTTTCCGACCGTAGCGCACGATTTTATGTCCGTTTCCGGGTTCCGCAAAATAATATCCCCCTTTCGGCACCAAAACCCGGCAAACATCCTTTTGCCGGGTTTCCACTTCTACTGAATGATTTGTACATTTTCATATAAATAAGCTTCTTCCGGTGCCTTTATTTTCTTCGACTCTTTTAAATCGATCACCGGTACGGGTTCCCCTTTATAGCTTCCTTTTTTTAAGGTCCCTGTAATCGTATACCAATCATTCGTCTTCATTCCTTCCACGTTTCCGTTGACCATATATCCGTATAACGTCGCATCGACCACACAGCAGGACATGGAGAGGCGGGAGATCGCCATTTGTTTTTTCGTAAATGTATCCTCACGGTATATGAACCCCGAAATCTCTATTTCCTTCCCCTCGATCGTATCGAGGTTGTTCAGTAAATCATCCAGTACTTCAAAATAATTATCATCGGTTACGGAGATTTTCTCCCCATTCGCATGTTTCCCTGAATCATATGAACTTACCATCTGTGCCTGCTGCTTCGCCATCCCCCTTTTCGCCAGCACTTCCCCGCTTAAGGTAAAATCGGTCAGGATGAAGCCCAGAAGAATCGGAATGAAGAACAAACTATATTTCAGGACCAGTGCGGAGGAGGAAGACTCCCCATTCGATCCGCAATCACAATGTTGTTCACCCTGTTTTTGTTTTTTCATTCGGAGAAGGCTGATTACTAAAAAAGCAAAAAGTGCCGCCAATGCATATGGAACCATCTTGGGTACAATCAATTTCGTTAAATATCCTGAAACATACAATTTGAAGATCATGAGGCCCAATCCCAGCAGCAGCAATCCTTCAAGTCTTTGGATAAAAAAACGTTTCATCAGAAGCCCCCCTTACTGATCAATCCGCCTGCAATCAGGCAGAGGCTGAAGACGACTGCGAAAATAAGCAGGACATACGTGACGACGAAGCTCCGTTTAAAACAGGACATCATGATCAAAACATTTTTCAGATCCAGCATGGGACCAAATACAAGGAATCCCAGTATGGAGCCTGGCAGAAAACTATGGGAAAAGGAGGCCGCTACGAATGCATCAGCTGATGAACAGAGTGAAAGCACAAACGCAATTCCCATCATCAACGCCGTGCCTTTTATTGGCGCCTGACCAATATCGGCCATTACGGACCGATCCATGAACACCTGAAATACACTGGCAAACAAGGCCCCGATGATAAAGTATCTGCCGACCATAAAAAACTCCTGCGAAGTATGATCAATAAAGCTTGTCCATTTACTGGACTGAATATCATGTTTATGCCCTTGTACCAGTTCCACCTTGTCCTCTTTCACCACATCTTTTGTGCTGAATATATGAATGAATAAACCTGCGATTATGGCCGTCAGGACACAAACAATGATTCTTCCATATAGAATGGCGGGATTATTTTGGAACGCATAATAAGTTGAGCCGAACACGATGACATTCAATATTGGGGCAGTTACGAGCAAGACCACACCCGCATGGACCGGGACACCCTTTTGAATCAATCTCCGGACGACCGGGATGATTGCACATTCACAAACCGGAATGATCAGCGCCGCCACTATCGCAGCAAAAATGGCTGTCAGTGGTCTTTTTGGTATCATTCGCTGAATGATTTCTTCACTGATGAACAACTGGATGAACGATGAAGCAATGGCCCCGAGGAACAGGAAAGGAATCGACTCTAAAAACAATCCCAAAAACACGACCAATACAGAGTGAAGCATCGGGTAGCCCGAGAAATCAATCGCTTTGGGAATGATTACATCGCCTAGAAAAAAGAATGCCAGCAGCAAAAACAGCAGAATCAATAACAGCAAATTTCCCGTGTAGCGTTTCAAAAGCATATTTAACCACCTCGCAAATCATAATTATTACGATTTAAGTTTGGATTCGGTCTAGTATATGCTTTTGATAGGATGAACAGAACAAGAAAAAAGAGAATGGAAGACATTCCCCACCCTCATTTATTTCTTCGATATAGATCCCTGCTCTTGTAACCCTCTCCTAAAATCATTTTCATTTCCTGGCGCCGTTTCACTTGGGTCGCCTCTTGTTTTGCACTATACACGTAACGGGCCCAATCCTTGCGATACCCTGGAGTAAGTGATTGATAGAACGCAAGCAAATCAGGAGAATCCTGCAAATCTTTCTCAATTTCAGAAATCTTTCCGATATAATCATCTACTGATTGGCTTGCTTTGGTAGATGGACGGTTTCTATTTTTCGAATCTTCTTTCAGTCCGACTACCGTAAAGACATCATCCAACCCAACCATGCGTGCAAACTTCAGGTCGCTCGAGCCAACATACCCTTCATCATCCGCACCAAGGCCTTGCATCAGATCATCACGATGAATAAATGTAGCATATTCTTTATTCCCCTTCTTGGGGTACGCCAAAAAAATATAGCCGTTTTTACTCAAATGATTCTTCTCGATTACCTTATCCACGATTCCTTTTAAAGAATCCATATCCAATACAAAAGCAAATATAAGATCATAGGCTCTTTGATTAAGTTCCGCATCGTAATCCGGCAACTCTGCTAAATAATCCGCCCCGGCTGGCAGATTCAAGACTGCCACCCGTTCATATTTATGTAAATTCAGTTTTTCGACTATTGTTTTAGCCATTGGCATTCACCATCCTAGTTCATTTTGTCTATCTTCAGTTTATAAGCTGCCCATTGCGTTATCAACTTTTCTCTTGGTAGTCTATCCACTATTATAAGCAAACAGACGATGCGGAAACCTTCCATCTTTTTTCATATAACCATTTCTAGGAAAATATTAACTATGCTATAATTCAGATATCATCAATTTCAATGCCCACTTCTTAGAGTTTTTCCCCTTTAACATGATAGCAATCTCATAGAGTACGGATGTATAGCTAAGATAAATACCCATATCCCGGTAGAGCGACGATTCCCGAGCAACTGTTAACCCAATTACAGCAGATGCATAGATTTCACTGTATTTTTTATTGCAACAAAGCAGTCCTAATGTAATGATAAATGCAATGTGAACAATTTTGAAATTCCGGAATGGGCTAATTCTTCATTTTCCGGTGCAAAAGATGAAGCCCTAGACGTCGCATTCTTGTTTTTGAAGCCTAACATACTGAGTGCAGGCATAAACTTAACTATTGTGCATAGGCATTAGGGTATCAAAGCTTCAAAAACAACAATGCAGTCCCTAGAAAACGTTTAAAAGCCGATCTTAGACCATGGTCTTTCCGAAATCATATTCCAATCATCATGAATCCACTTTAATTCAGGTGTTTTTTCCGTAGTTTTTATGCATTCTTTATGCAATCAGATATCCCTTTGTTTTTTCCTATATCAAAAAATTCAGTGATGCTTTCATATGGGGGTGTCACAAAAGGGGAGTTCTCATGAATTTTATCGAGTATGATTTGCTATTTGAATCAAGAAAACAGTTAATAGAGGAAATTACGGAGTTGGATGAAAAAATGCTCCACCATAGGCCTGTGCCTGAAGTATGGAACATCGCCCAAATTTGCCATCATTTATATCTTACGGAACAGGTTTTTACAGAAGTTATAACAAATGGCATTCGGGAAAGGGATTTTAATAATATCATTCAAAAAAACATTTACTTCGTTACTGATAGAACAAGGAAATTCTCATCCCCTGAGGTCATTTCACCCTCTTCAACCCCATTTCAATTATCGAGCCTTATGGATTTGCTGGCAGAATCAAGGGACCGATTATTACAGGTTCTTTATGATATGGATTCAGATATCTTGTTAAATAGAAAGAAAGCCAAGCATCCCCTTTTCGGGGACCTCTCATTGGATCAATGGATTGAGTTATTATCCTTACATGAACAAAGGCATATCAAACAGATACAAGAAATAAAGTCCTCCCTTATATAAGCCTTTCATGACAATGACCATTAGAGAATAAGCCGGAGACAACGAATTTCAAACAAATAAAGAGACCACGTCATTTTGTGGTCTTCTTTCATGCATGCTCTGAAACGAACGTGACTGTCGAGGGCTGCACCAAGTTGATAGATTGGCAGAGCTCATATTTCCCTTGCCAGCATTCTAAATTCAAGATGATACTTTTAGTTTCCTTTTGATTTGTGTTGCGAAGATTTCAAGACAGATTGCAATTATCAGGATAAAATAAGTGATTGCTCCAATTTCACTCAAGTCAAAGTAAAATCCACTTGCCATGAACATATCGAAGCCGATTCCTCCTGCGCCTGCGGCTGCGCCCATTGCGACCGCCACTGCAAAATTGATTTCAAAGCGCATGAAGGTCCACGAAATGATATAAGTGATCGAAGATGGAATGATGACTTGGAATACGATCTGCCACCAATTCGCTCCGCTTGCTTGCAGGGCTTCTATAGCTCCTTTATCAATTTCCTCGAAGGATTCCGAGTAGGCCTTTACAAGGTAACTTATGGAGTGAAACGTCATCCCTATAACGGCCGCTACACTGCCCAATCCTGCTGCGACTGCAAAAATGAGGACCCATAACACGGTAGGAACGGCTCTAATCAGGGCAACCGATCCCTTTATGATAATCGATAATGGCTTGGACGAGATATTTCCTGCCGCTAAAAGCCCCAACATCAGGGCAATGATCGCACCAAATATTGTTGTCAAGAAAGCTAAACCTAATGTAATCGACACCTGATAAAGCGCTTGAGTAAAGGTAAAGTGCTTCAGATGGGGCTCAAAAAACATGGTCTTCAAATTGTCGACGGTCAATGATAGCGCGTCCCACAGTTTAACATCCTTATAATCAAAACTGGCAAAAGCGTATATGGTCACAACCGCCAGTACCAGCATACTCAACCTAATCGCGATTGAAGATTTCGAGAAGGGCTTTTTCGATAGTCGTTCAAGTAGCATTTTATCCAAATCCTGTCCAGTAGGAGAAGGAAATGATTTGATTGGACCCTCTGCCTGCATTATAAAATCACCCTCCTCACATAATTTGAGATCAATTCAATAGATAATATCGAAATGATGATCGTAATGACGACAAGACTGGCAATGTCATAACTCAAGTTTTTATAGTACAGATTAAACGTAAAACCAATGCCCGATCCTGTAAGCAGCCCGACCAATGTTGCATTCCTGATATTCGTTTCAATCATAAAAAGTACCCAGCTGATCATTTGCGGAATTGTTGAAGGAATCACAGACTGCGAAATGACGGTTAGATAACTTGCCCCGGTTGTCTGCAAAGCTTCTACGGAACTTGAACTCACTTCATCGATCGTTTCAATAAAAGCTCTTGTTAAAAAACCGAAAGATCCGAAAAACAAGGCAAAATAACCGGTCAAGGAACTTTGTCCAAATGAAAATAACAGTACTAACGCCCATATTGAGACATCAATATTTCTAAATAAAACGGCTATCCCTCGGCTAAAACCTCCGAAAAAGGCATTCACCCTTGTCGTATTGGAACCCAATATCGCAAATGCAAAGGCCAATATTCCCGCGAGTGTGGTGGCTGCAACGGATATTAAAAGTGTTTCTTTCAGCTTTATCAAAATGTCTGGCAGTTTGGTAAGGGAATCCTTTGTTGGATAAAAATTCGATAACGACCATTGTATGGCCTTAGGAACCGAAGTAACCCCTTTTGCGATGCTGAATTCTGTAATGATGATGGAAACAGCCGTCGCAGCCCCAATAAGCAAAAACAATAGTAGTGAATTTCTTCTTTTTCTTGCAAAAACATCAGCCGACATGGGAACCTCCCAAATCAAAAATCAACTTTCCTTCATCCGATCCATAAATCTGATGGATATCATTTGAGGTTATATTTTGAGTTGTTCCATTGAAAACAACCTTGCCACCATTCACACCGATGATTCGATCCGAATATTTCAGGGCCACATCGACTTGATGCAGGTTGACAACAACTGTGATTCCCATGGAAGTGCAGATATTCCTTAAATGATCCATGATCACCTTGGAAGAATTCGGGTCAAGAGAGGCAATCGGTTCATCGCATAATAGCAATTTAGGATTTTGGATAAGTGCCCGCGCAATGCCAACCCGTTGCTTCTGTCCTCCGCTCAACTGATCGGACCTTTTATAGATTAGATCTTCCAGACCTAGAATTTGGAGCACTTTAGCAGCCTGAAGTTTCTCCTCTTCACTATAAAGCCCAAGGATTCCAGCCAGTGTAGATTTATAGCCTAATCGTCCATGGAGGGTATTTTCAATCACACTTAATCTATTTACAAGATTATAATGTTGAAAAACCATCCCTATTTTCCTGCGTACTTTCTTTAACTCCCTTTTATTCACCTTGTATACATGATCATTATCAAAAATGATTTCTCCGCTAGAAGCATCGATCATCCTGTTGATGCATCGAAGAAGAGTTGATTTCCCTGCTCCGGATGGCCCTATGATCGAAACGAACTCTCCTTCTTTCACAGTGAAGTCAATATTGGATAACGCCTTTGTACCATTTCCAAAATGTTTTGAGACATTTTTCACTTCCAATAATGTTTTCATGTATGATCCTCCTACATATTACTGCCGTTATTTAGATAATTCACGAATTGGATTGAACCAGTCATCCTCGACTTCTACCAATCTTTCTTTTCCGCTCACCCGTTTAAATAGCCCTGATAACTTAGAATCTTCCGGTACAAAAACTTTATCGTTATTTGCTATTTCATCAGACATCAACGTTTCAAGAATTTTTTCACGTGTTTCTTCACTGACTAATTCGGTGTTAACAACGAAAGGTGCATTCAAGACTGGAGTCACTGAAATGAGTGAGAATGTCTTATCTACAACTGTGTTGAAGGGTTCAGCTGCATCCTTCTTTACCTTATACACGGCACCTGCTTTATTCTCTTCCCCATCGGCCAGCTCCACATAATTATTGACACATGTGTCACAAAAAGCAGCCACTTCCGCTTTCCCTGTCAAAAGATTTACAGCCGAACCTTGGTGTGAACCGCCGTAAAGCACTTCACTGAAGAATTTATCTTTCCCACCTTCCAATAAATCCTCGGCTTTTAATTCCTTAAACTTATCTTGCTGCGAGAAATAATCAACGATTCCTGTGGAAGGAACTTTGAAGCCTGATGTAGAGCTATTTGATACGAAAGAGAACTTTTTCCCTTGGATACCGTCTATCTTATATTCGCCGTTATTTTTATAGTCATCCGCATTTTGAACAGCCAGCCAGCTATTATAGACTGCATCATCCAACGTACCTGATTCACCGCTTGGAACAACCAGAGGTTGAACACTATCGTTTTTGTTGTTTGCTTCAATATATCCTTGTGCTCCCAGGAATGCTAAATCTGCGTTTCCATTAGCAATGGCCTCGATTGCAATGTTATAATCCGTAGTGGTCTTATGTTCGACTTTCTTTCCTGTGGCATCTTCTAAGATCTTCCCTATTTCATCGCGGGCTTCCCCTAAATCTTCCCCTGATTCATTTGGCAGCCATGCTACGGTCAATGTATCATCTTCATGTGCACCTGTTGAACTACTAGAAGAACAGCCTGTAAACACCAGTAAAATAACTAACATCAATATGGACATCATCGATTTTTTCACGTTAAATCTCCCCTCCAATTTAAATCTTTTCTCACTTCAGTCACTTCACATATAACAATACCGGTACAATACTAACCTGCCGTTAAGGGGGCTGAATATTCAGTAAAATTTGTGTGAATTCATCATTAAATTTTTTGAATAGCTTGAGTAAAACATCCATTCTGCATGCTATATTCCTTTGTTACTAACCGATTCATGAACTCCAAGTCATGAAAAATGCCCAGCATTGTCGTTCCTTCGTTCATTAGCTGTTCAAGCAGGGTTTTCACCTTCACTTTAGAATCGTGGTCCAAACTTGCAGTCGGTTCATCCAACAGAAGGAGCCGCGGCCTTTTCACCATTGCTCTTGCAATATTTAACCTTAGCTTCTCTCCTCCTGAAAAAGTAGCAGGGTAACTGTCCCATAGCCCTTTTCCTATTTCAAAGTGATCGAGGATTTTTTCTGTTTCAATATTGGCCATTTGCCTGGTTTGTCCCATTTCAAGGATGGCCCCGGTAACGAGCTGCCTTGCTGTAGTTCTTGGCATGACATTTAAAAATTGGGATACATAGCCTATCTCATGCTTACGCAGGTAAATCATTTCCCTTTCTGTAGCTCTCGCTAGATTAATCGCACCATAGTGGGAAGAATCATACCAGATGTCTCCTTCTTGAACCCGATAGGTACCATAAATCGATTTTAGGATCGTTGATTTTCCGCTGCCGCTCTTGCCTGTAATGCCAATAAATTCGCCTTTTTTCACTGTGATCGTAATATTGCTGACCGCATGGATATTCTTGCGTTGATTATGTAAAATAAAAGACTTGGATAAATCATTGATCTCCAATATGTTCTCCACTTTGCCACCCGCTTTCTAAAATTTATATCCTGTAATTCGTTTTTTGAATCAATTTTCCATCTACAATAACAGTTGTTATTACAGGGAAATCACCAGAAATTTTTTCAATAATAAGTATGTCAGCCTTTTTCCCTTCACGAATCGATCCAATTTCGTCCTCCATCTTAACTGCCTTTGCGGGATTAATCGTAACTAGCTTGAACATATCGACAAGATCCATCCCATGGTTTTCGACTAATTCAAACATTGAATGCAGAAGGGCCGCAGGGTAATAATCACTGCATAATATGTCAATGCTTCCATCCTGAATGGCTTCAGAGGCACTTAAGTTCCCACTGTGAGAACCTCCTAAAAGCACATTTGGTGCACCGGCTATAGTATACATCCCCATATCATGGGCCTTACGGGCAATCTCAAGTGTGATTGGAAATTCACTAATACTCGTTCCAAAGCTGTTAACCAATTCAAGCTTCTCTATTGAATCATCATCATGTGAGGCAACAGCAATATTGTTTTCCCTTGCCAGCAGTGCGATTTCCTTCATTCTTTCAATCGTCAGCTTTTCTTTCACTTGATGAGTCCGGATCATGACATCAATGGCTTCATCACTATAATCGTTATACCCTCGTAAAGTGTTTCGATAAATCTCTAGATGCCGATACTGCCCTTGTCCTGGAGTGTGGTCCATGAATGAGACCAGATGCACTTTCTTTTCCGAAACATATTCTCTTAGACTATCAATATCCTCCAAATTATCGATTTCATAACGGGCATGAAACCGATGACGTACTAGGTGCTTCATCTTATGTGTTTGATCAATCAAGTCAATAAGCTTCCTAACATTCTCCGGCTCCCGAATTGGCTTATATGCGTATTCAGTGGATTTATAGAGCGATAGAGAGTGGAACATGGTCGTGATTCCGTGCGTAATCAGTTCCTTTTCCGTTTCTCTTAAGCTCAAATTAAAATTCATTAAAGAAGTCGGGCGCGGCGCAGTCATATGTTCAATATAATCAGAATGGAGATCAATGAAACCAGGTGAAACATATCCGCCCATAGCATCCAGCACTTCCATCTCAGGACTTCTTTCAATTTCTCCCACAGGTGCAATCCGGCAAATTCTATCATCCTTAATTAAGAGATCATGGTCCATCAGGATCGAGTCTTCCGTTATTATTTTTCCATTTTTAATCAGCAACAATGTCTCTTCCCCCATTTTCGGTTTAGTTTCTTTTACAGCAGCGAGTGTACCAATTGCTGGGTATAAGGATGCTGTGGATCTTCGAGTATTTGATCTGTTAAACCTCGCTCGATTATTTTACCCTCCAGCATAACGAGCGTACGGTCTGCAAGCATTCGGATTACGCCCAAATCATGGGATACCAATACAATGCTAATATTCAAATCTCTTTGAAGACCTTTAATTAAATCCAATACACTTGCTTGAACTGATAAATCTAAACCCGTGGTGACCTCATCCAAAAGCAGTATGGGAGGATTGTTGGACAATGCTTTGGCTATCTGGACCCGTTGCTGCATTCCCCCTGAGAAATTCCTCGGGTCTTCTTTCATTCGATGAATGGGAATATTGACTGCCTCAAGGAGCTCGGCGCCTCTTGTTTCCATGCTGCCAACATGTCTGTTCCCAGCTGAAATCAACTTCTCGGCAATATTGCCTATCGAGGAGAAATCCATTTTCAACCCTAGAATCGGGTTTTGATAAACCTTCCCCATCAAGTGGTTTCGAACGAATCTTTTTTTCTGGGCAGACTCGAGGAATAAATTCTTTTTTCCATCCTCAAAGCCAGCCACAAACAGTTCTCCATCTGTTACTTCTTCGTCAAAATACAAACTTTTCATTAAAGTGGATTTACCGCTGCCGCTTTCCCCTACAATTCCGAGAACTTCACCGTGATACAAATCGAACGTCACATCTCTGCAGGCATATATCGTCCCGCATTCGTGGCAATAGTTTTTCGTCACTTTTCCTGATTTCATTTGCTTGCATGCCGAACATCCGTCACCATACTGTTTGTTCATTTGTTTAACCGATAATACGGGAACCTCAAGCACAGACATTTAATTCACTCCCAATGATTGTTTTTGATTGACCATTTCAAGGCAATTGCTTGTATCATTGCATTGGAAATACGTTTCACCTGATTCCTCATCAACAAGTTCATCCAAAAACACATCATTGGACCCGCAGAGAATGCAAGCATGATTTGCAAAGGACTCGATTTCAAATTCATAATCATCAAATGCCAAAGATGATACATTTGTATATGGGGGTACTGCATATACCTTTTTCTCCCTGCCTGCACCTAACAAAATGAGAGCTTCATTACCGTCCAGCTTGGCATTATCGAATCTTGGTATTGGACTTGGTGCCATGACATACCTGTCGTGAACCATCACCGGATGGTCTGCATCCGTCGCCATTATTCCGTACTTCATAATTTGTTCAAATAACATAAGCCATGCTCCGCTATACTCTCTCTCAGCATGCAGCTTTTTCGTTTCATGTTCGCTCGGCTCAAAATTCCTTAAAGGTTCCGGTAACGGAACTTGAAGAATTAAAATCTGGTCTCGTTGCAGCGGCACTTCCGGCACCCTATGTCTTGACTGGATTAAAGAGGCTTCTTTTGTGCGATCCGTTGTCCTTACCCCAGTGGTATCAGATACGAGTTTTTTTATGTTAACGGCATTAACGGATTCATCCGATCCTTGGTCGATCACCTTAAGGACGTCATCCTTTCCGATCAATGACAATGTCAACTGCAAGCCGCCCGTGCCCCAACCTCTTCCTATCGGCATTTCCCTTGAAGCGAATGGGACTTGATAACCGGGAATGGCAATCGCCTTCAGTGTTGCCCTTCTTATTTCCCGTTTCGACCCTTCATCAAAGAATGCAAAATTATAAGTCTTATTCATGCAATCCAACCTCCTGCTCTGTGGTCTTATCTTTTGACTTCCGAATGCTATCAAGCTTGGATTGGAACGTAACGTAATGAGGCATCTTCAAATGGGAAATGAAACCCGTTGATTCCACTGAATCTATATGATAAAGAACGAATTCCTCGTTGTGACTTGGAAACTCCTTGTTTGGTTTTTCCAGACAATTATCCAAGATGCCCATTGCGATTGCTTTCGTTTCATTTTGTCCCATGCACATGCCATAGCCAACTTCAAACTCTATTTCTTTTTTGCCTTGTTCTTTCTCTACCGTAAGCGGAATGAGCATCTCTACCTCGGTTGCTGTGAAGTCCCCAATATAATAGCTATCTTCCTCTTGCCCTTCGTCCAGCAGCGGGTGATCGAGATGGATGGGCAGCTGTCCTACGCGCAGCTCCCCTACTGTCGGGTGCAGTGCACCATATCCACGGATGACTGCATAAGCAAGTGATGTCACTGCACCGGTTTGGCCTCTTGTTAAAATTTGCAGGCGTTCACTCCGCATTGAAGGAAACTCCAGACTTTTCCTTGTCACATCCCCAGGCTGCAAATCATTGTTTTCACAGCTTGCTAATAAGCCTTCACTTCTTAAGTAGTCCAAAACTTTAGGCAGGGAGTTTAAATCAGCCATATCGTTCTGATATTCTGTTGAATGATCTTCCTCTTGAAAAGCCCGTAACCAATCTTGAATGCTTATATCCGATTCATTTTCCAGCTCCGAATCTAGTAACCGATGCGTATAATCGGTCGTGGCACCTAAAATCTGTCCGCCAGGTACATCCTTAAAACTCGCTGAAATCCGCCGTTCCACTTTCATATTTTCAGAACTGATCACCCGTGAAACATGTTTTCGCGGCAAAGTGGATCGATAGGCTCTCAAGAGGAAAACAGCTTCTTCCGGATTGCCTTCAGCCTGTTTAATGGCAAGTGCAGCCAGTGATTGATCATACAAACTGCTTTCTGACATAACCTGATCAATCAATCCTCTCATCCCGGCTTCTATCTTATGCAGCTCTATAGCCGTCCCTTTTTTGACCCGTTCATACTTTAAGCGTTTGATGGATTCCTCAATCGCCTTTGTTCCGCCCTTCACTGCAACATATCCCATATAATCTCACCCCCATTTTCTTTGATTTGAGTCGTTCTCGGTAAAGCTATTAAACGATCTTGTTGATCAACAAAATACATATCGATTCCTAACGGGAATTCTATGTTTTTTTCGTTCCTTGCACCAAGCCAGGCGGAGACATTCGGGAGGCTTATGAAAGATTCCTCTTGAATTCCCGGTCCAGAAAGGATCATTGAGTCCCCTTTCGTCACATCCGGTACTTCTAGAATGATCATCGCCGATTCATGAGGGTTCAATAGATTTCCTACCTTTGCTTTATTCAGTGCTTCCTTCATTTGCTCGTCGGAGGCATCATGTAAAATAAAGATAAAATCCGCTTCCGGCAAATCGACAGGCTTTGAATAAGTAAGCTGATTAATCATTCTTGACACCGCCTCCTCCTCCTTTGCAATGACCTTAAAAGTCACTTCAGGGTCAAGTACAGTAAGTGCAAGCAGGATAGTAGAAGATAAGCATTCCATTTGAACATCCAATGTCTTGGCTTCCCTATCCAAAACCATTAAAGTTCCAGGTCTTGAAGTCGCCGTTACAAGCTTTCTATAAACAGTTTGTATATCATGAACTACATCCAAATTCATTGCTTTCCCCCCTCTTATTGAACATCCATTGTTTCAAAATTAACCTTGGTTCTTAAGATTGATCGATTCAGCTCTTGAAGATTTTTCTGTATATTTTTCTTCTCATTTTCTAAAACATGTGACCATAATCTTGTTTCGCCAAGGTCAGCCTCATAAGCGGCATCAATGATCGCTAAACTATGCGCCAGTTCTTCCCGATGTCCCTTAACGATACCAATCCCGATTGAATCCTGGATTTGTACCGTGCATTCAGTCACCAGCATTTCCCCTAGATAAAACAAGCTCTTTTTTGCCGTTTCCCTTGTCTTTAGCAACACGAGGGCACTCTCTGGCTTTTGAATGACGGTAACTTTATATTTCATTGCTATTTCCTTGGCAAATTCCTTCGCAATGTCCTCAGAGCCTTGAATCAAAATCTCGGTTCTTTCCCTTCTTCTCATTCCAATGGCCTCCAAATGTTTTAGTTTCAAGCTAACATCTTCACTGTATCTTGTTGCCAAGTGAACGTACGTTAAGAAAGAGTAAATCTTTGTATGAAATTTGTTAAAGCCGGGCCTGCACTATTCAAATTTCGTGCTTCACTCGTGAATTCGGAGCATTTACTCGTGAGTTCCGTACTTTTACTCGTGAATTCGGGACATTTACTCGTGAGTTTCGTACTTTTACTCGTGAATTCAGGGCATTTACTAGTGAATTCGACCGATATCTAGAATGGAAGTTTTTATATAACATATGTGAAACAATCGCTCCGATAGATTATGTTCGTGTGCTCAAGGACTTGATTGCTCCGCTTATCCCGGCATAATGATTCTACTTGCAAAAGTGGAATTAAACTTGAACACTGCAAAATATCCCGTTCGAATAGAGTGGGAAAAATCACATTCAGCGTGCTCCTGCTGGATCCGAATTCTACAAAGCCACGCTGCCGATAATATTGAAACATGGAGGTTATATCCGGACCGTCCTTTTCTATTTCAGGAAATGTTGATTTTGCTACAAAAGATGTATGAAGAGCAATCGGGAAATCGTCCATTAACCTAAGCCTGCCAATTTTAAAGACCTTGTCATCACTTTCCACCCCAAGGCTTTGAAAGATCTTCTGATCATAAAAAATTTCTTCGCAAAAAATAGTACTCGTTTGAAAGGAAAACTGAAATTCTTTCATTTTCTCGGTGAAACTAACATCTCCGGATAGAATTAACGGAATTTGTTTTTTTGTTTCCTGGACATAACTTCCCTTACCTTGCTTTGAATAGATAAAGCCTAAATCTTGAAGCTGCTCATATGCCTTCCTGACAACCATTCTTGGTACATTAAATTGATCGGCGAGTATATGCTCTGAAGGTAACTTTTTATCCAATTGAAAGGTCCCACTCTTAATTTCAGATATCAAATGATCCACTAAAAAGTTTTTTTCCGCCAACAGAAATCCCCCTTTACATATTCGATCTGCATAATACCCATTTTTCCTTGTTAATGTCAGTGTAATGAGCAAATATGAAGCTACCATGATTTTCTTGTAAAAAAAAAAGTCCTGGTCAATTACCAGAACAAAAGAAATACTTATCATATGAATCTTTTCAATACATCCTCCTGCATTGTTCAGTCTTTCAAATGGCTTATCCAGCATATTTAGCAGGCCGCTTTCACAGCAAGATTCCTGGTTTAATGAACATCATTTAATGGCCATGCTTTTTTTCCTTAATTTCAAAGCATCCACACATTCCTTTCCTGGGCTCATACTGCCAAGACGAATCGGCTTCTCCCCATAATCTCCATGAAAATCCGAACCTCCTGTCTTAATGAGATTATATTGATCTGCATATGAAATCGCTCTTTCCTCTTCTGCATGCCCATGATGAGGGTGAAGAACTTCAATCCCTTCAAGCCCTGCTTCTACAAGCTCTGGAATAATTTCGAAGCTCCCGTATTGACCAGGGTGAGCAAGGACCGGCACGCCTCCGGCAGCACGAATCGCCTTTACAGCAAGAATGGCATCCACATACTCCATAGGAATGAAGGCAATGCCTGGCTCTTCTCCATTTTGGCCGCGACTGAAGATCTTCTTATACAAATCTCCATAGATGGAATCCGTATACCCCGATTCCCGCAGCGCTAGCATAATATGCTGTTTATAAACACCGGTTCCTCCCCTGAATTTAGTAACCTGATCCCAAGTTATTCGATAGCCTGCATTGATTAGTCGTTCCACCATTTTTTCAGAAGCTGCATTCCTTTTTTCAATCAATGGATTACAAAGCTCCTCAAGTGCCTTATGACCAGGCTCAACAAAATAGCCCAAAATATGTACACGCCTGCCTCTTGCAAAGTCATAACCAGAAACTTCTATACCAGGGATGATTTCAATTCCTATTTCCTTTCCCCGTTCCACCATCTCTTGCAATCTTATCGTTGTATCATGATTTGTAATTGCTAAATGACCAATGCTCTCCCTTTTTGCCACCTCCAATAGTTCTTCAAAAGAACTGGAACCATCTGAAATGTTCGTATGACAATGCAATTCAACCTTCATGCCAATCCCCCCATTCTTTTTTGTTGCCTATTATCATTTTAACTTAGTGCCATGTCGGTCTCGTTAAGAAGATGTAAAAAAACGTAAAGGTGTAAACGTCATACAAATTGGTGAAAATACTTAAGTATTTCAGGCTGTAGACAAAAAAATCCAGTTGATTTCAGAAATCCGCTCCCTTACCGCCGACTGTCTGCCAAGCCGCATCAAAGTAAACGTCTCCGGGGTCTCGGCTAGCCAGTTATTCGGCAGGAGTGTCGCGAATTTCTTCCATCCATTAAGGAGTACAGGAAAAAAACATGAAAGATAAACTAGTCTTAAACATGGTTTAGATGAGCCCGGCCTGCAGTTTTTTCTTTTAAAAATTCCAGTTGATTTCAGAAATCCGCTCCCTTTCCGCCGACTGTCTGCCAAGCCTCCTCGACGCAAGCGTCTGTGGGGTCTCGGCTAGCCAGTTATTCGGCAGGAGTGTCGCAAATTTCTTCCATCCATTAAGGAGTACAGGAAAAAAACATGAAGGATAAACTAGTCTTAAACATGGTTTAGATGAGCCCGGCCTGCAGTTTTTTCTTTTAAAAATTCCAGTTGATTTCAGAAATCCGCTCCCTTTCCGCCGACTGTCTGCCAAGCCTCCTCGACGCAAGCGTCTGTGGGGTCTCGGCTAGCCAGTTATTCGGCAGGAGTGTCGCAAATTTCTTCCATCCATTAAGGAGTACAGGAAAAAAACATGAAAGATAAACTAGTCTTAAACATGGTTTAGATGAGCCCGGCCTGCAGTTTTTTCTTTTAAAACACAAAGTTGATTGGAACGGAAGGCGCGAGACTCCTGCGGGAAAAGCGTGGCATGGGAGACCCCGCAGGCGCGCCGAGGAGGCTCCCGCCCGCCCGCGGAAGGCGAGTGCCTGAAGTGGAAATCAACGTTCCCATTTTACAAACCCACAAAAAAATGTTGGCAAACAAATATTATCTAGTTTGTAGACAAAAGGGTTCTAAATAAAACAAAGTTAATTGGAACGGAAGGTACGAGACTCCTGCGGGAAAAGCGAGTGCCTGAAGTGGAAATCAACGTTCCCATTTTACAAACCCACAAAAAAATGTTGGCAAACAAATATTATCCAGTTTGTAGATAAAGAAGACCTATCTTTTAACACAAAGATGATTGGAACGGTAGGCACGAGACTCCTGCGGGAAAAGCGTGGCATGAGAGACCCAGCAGGCGCGCCGAGGAGACTCCCGCCCGCGGAAAGCGAGTGCCGGAGTGGAAATCATTTTCGTTGTCTATTTCGCTTCCTATCCTGTTACGGATTTTCCATCTAGCTGAAATAAAATCAAAATAAAACCAATAAAAATTTTGACTTACTGTCAAAAATGATGTACATTACCTAATGGGCGAACAATTTTTATTAAAAAAGACAAAAATATTCGTATATAGAGGTGCATAACATGGAAAACGTGTTTGATTATGAAGATATTCAATTAATTCCTGCAAAATGTGTAGTAAATAGCCGTTCTGAGTGTGATACATCCGTTACTCTAGGTAAACATACATTCAAGTTACCTGTAGTACCTGCCAATATGCAAACGATCATTGATGAAAAGATTGCCATTTACTTGGCTGAAAACGGTTACTTTTATGTAATGCATCGTTTTGAGCCAGAAAAACGACTGACTTTCATTAAAGACATGCATTCAAGAGAATTGATCGCTTCAATCAGTGTCGGCGTTAAAGAAGAAGAATACGGATTCATCGAACAATTATCGAATGACAACATTGTGCCTGAATACATTACGATAGATATTGCACACGGACATTCCAATGCCGTGATAAAGATGATACAGCATATTAAAAAACATTTACCTGAAAGTTTTGTCATTGCAGGAAATGTGGGAACTCCTGAAGCGGTACGTGAATTGGAACATGCCGGTGCAGATGCTACAAAGGTGGGCATTGGACCAGGGAAAGTATGCATCACTAAAATCAAGACTGGATTTGGAACAGGCGGCTGGCAATTAGCTGCACTTCGCTGGTGTGCAAAAGCGGCAAGCAAGCCAATCATTGCTGACGGCGGCATTCGCACAAACGGTGATATTGCCAAATCAGTTAGGTTTGGAGCTTCGATGGTCATGATCGGATCACTATTTGCCGGACATGAAGAATCTCCAGGTCAAACGATCGAGAAAGATGGAAAAGCCTTTAAAGAATACTTTGGTTCAGCTTCTGAATTCCAAAAAGGTGAAAAGAAAAACGTTGAAGGCAAAAAGATGTTTGTCGAGCACAAAGGATCTTTGGAAGATACGTTGAAGGAAATGGAACAAGATCTTCAGTCTTCCATTTCATATGCAGGCGGAACCAAGTTGGAAGCCATCAGGAACGTGGATTATGTGGTCGTAAAGAATTCAATCTTTAACGGTGACAAAGTTTATTAAGAAGGAACGTAATAAAGAACGGCCTAATCAATGGATTAGGCCGTTTTTTATCATTATACCTTTTTAACAAATTGGGATTTTAATTTCATTGCACCAAAACCATCAATCTTGCAATCAATATCATGATCTCCATCAACTAGACGGATGCTTTTGACTTTAGTGCCCATTTTTAAGACGGATGAGCTCCCTTTCACTTTAAGGTCCTTGATTACCGTAACGGTATCACCATCATTCAAGGTATTTCCATTAGCATCTTTGATAACCTTCTTTTGATCACCATTTTCGTTTTCCGCTTCCATCGTCCACTCATGGGCGCATTCCGGGCAAACAAAAAGACTTCCGTCTTCGTATGTATATTCTGAATCACATGCAGGGCAATTAGGAAAATCAGGCATAAATTCACTTCCTCCATTCATTATGCCAATTTTAATATAATAATGGTTTACACACAACCAGTAGTCTATTACCTCCCCTCCTCTAGAACCTATAAAGGTTTTACTATATACTTTTAAGAAAAAGCTGGAAAGTGCGGTGAACCCATTGTTTAAACTTCTTTTGATAGAAGATGATACGACGTTATTCAATGAAATTAAAGATAGATTGGCGCAATGGTCTTATGATATTTACGGAATCGGCGATTTTAGTAAAGTGGTTCAGGAATTCACGGACATAAAACCTGATTTGGTCATCATTGACATACAGTTGCCGAAGTTTGATGGATTTCATTGGTGCAGAATGATCCGGGCCCATTCCAATGTTCCCATCATCTTTTTATCATCACGCGATCATCCAACCGACATGGTGATGTCCATGCAGCTTGGAGCCGATGATTTTATCCAGAAGCCTTTTCATTTCGATGTACTCATCGCGAAGATACAGGCCACACTTCGCCGTGTCTATAATTACAATACCGAAAAGATCGAGTTGAAAACCTGGTGCGGCGCAACTGTGGATTATGAGAAGAACACGGTATCGGCCGAGACGGGCACAATCGAATTGACGAAAAATGAAATTTTCATTTTGAAAAAGCTCATTGAACAGAAAAACAAGATCGTAAGCCGCGAAGAATTAATCAACAGCTTATGGGATGACAAACGTTTCATAAGCGATAACACCCTTACAGTGAATGTGAACCGTTTACGAAAGAGGTTGGATGAACTGGGCTTAGGGCATTTTATCGAAACGAAGGTCGGACAGGGCTATATCGCCGTGGAAGAGGCAAATGCATGATCAGAAAATATCTCGTGGAAAGGTTCAGCTGGATCACATTCTACATACTTCTTCATCTATTCATTATCTTTGTCGCCTATCTTGATTCAGCCATTCCGTTAAGGCCAATACTGTATATTGTTTTTTTATCGTTGCTCATATTCAGTATGTTTCTGATATTCCGCTATAAAAAAGAAACATTTTTTTATAAAAGTTTAGAAGCGCGGGAAGACAACCTGGATATTACGAATATAGCCGAACCAGAAAGCCCTTTCGAAAAAATCATAGAAAACAGCATCATTAACCAAACCGAAATATTGAAGCAATCCGCAGCAATCGGCCGAATGACTTTAGAGCAGGAGAAGGATGAATTATTATCTTGGATTCATGAAGTGAAGACACCATTG
The DNA here is from genome assembly GCF_040250305.1 of Peribacillus frigoritolerans. Lineage (NCBI taxonomy): Bacteria > Bacillati > Bacillota > Bacilli > Caryophanales > Bacillaceae > Peribacillus > Peribacillus frigoritolerans. Next base: position 4,188,146 of record NZ_CP158190.1, read on the forward strand.
ACGGCGATGCATTTAATGATTGACCGCTTGGATGATGAATTGCTGAAATCACACTTGACTTATGAGTGGCTGCGCATTCATCTTCTTCTTGATCAGCAGCTCCATCAAAGGCGCATGCCTTTTATCGAAAATGATTTGTATATAGAGAAAACCGATTTGGAAACAATAATCTTTGATGAGATTAAAACGCTGCGATCATGGTGCATTCAAAAAGGAATCGGCTTCGACATACAATTGGACGTAACCGAAGTGCTTAGTGATGCCAAATGGCTGGCCTTCATCATGAGGCAGCTCTTGACCAACTCCATTAAATACAGTGAGAACTCAGATATCACGATTTATAGCCATGAGCGAGCCGGACAAACGGTTCTTGAAGTGAAGGATTCCGGACGGGGCATTGACCCAAAGGATTTATCCCGCATATTTGATAAAGGATTTACATCCACGACAAACCATCGTGACAATGCGGCAACCGGCATGGGGTTATATTTAACCAAGAATGCGGCCGAGTCCCTATTCATCACCATTGATGTGAAATCAGAGCTTGGAACCGGGACGACCGTTACCTTGACCTTCCCAAAAAGAAATGATTTCGTGAATATCACAAGCATGTGACAAAAGTGTCACATGCTTTTATTCTTTGTTCGTCCAAACGAAGGAAAAGAAATACATGGCCTTTTATAATGAGGATATAGAAAAAAAGGAGTGTATCCAAATGAATATATTAGAAGCGAAAAAAATCCATAAAAGCTATGGTAATAAATTCAATAAACAAGAAGTATTAAAGGGTCTCGATATAAGCATACAAGAAGGTGAATTCGTAAGTATCATGGGTGCTTCCGGTTCAGGAAAAACGACTTTGCTGAATGTCCTTTCCTCGATCGATAAAATCAGCAACGGCACCATTACGATCGATGGTAAAGAGATTTCAGGAATGAAAGAAAAGAATTTGGCCGAATTCCGTAAGAACCACTTGGGCTTCATTTTCCAGGAATATAACCTATTGGACACATTGACTGTCAAAGAAAATATCCTTTTGCCCTTATCCATTACTAAAACGCCCAATAATGAAGCGGCACAAAAGTTTGATAGCGTGGCGAAGGAACTGGGCATATATGAAGTGAAGGATAAATACCCAAATGAAATTTCCGGTGGTCAAAAACAGCGTACGTCTGCAGCGCGGGCTTTCATCCATGATCCAAGCATCATTTTTGCGGATGAACCGACTGGGGCGCTTGACTCCAAATCAGCTTCCGATTTACTGAACAAACTGAGCGAAATGAATAAAAAGCACAAAGCGACCATCATCATGGTAACCCATGATCCCGTGGCCGCCAGTTATTGCAGCCGAGTCATTTTCATTAAAGACGGACAAATATATACACAATTGAATAAAGGTGAAGAATCAAGACAAACCTTCTTCAAGGACATCATGAAAACACAAGGTGTATTGGGAGGGGTTCAAAATGAGCATTAATCAACTCATCTTGCGAAATCTGAAAAAGAATCTGAAGAACTATTATCTGTATGTGTTTGCCCTGATCTTCAGCGCTTCCCTTTACTTTGCTTTCGTCACCTTGCAATATGACCCAGCGCTGGATGAAGCGGAGGGGACGGTAAAAGGTGCCGCCTCCATCAAGGCTGCATCAATCCTGCTTGTTGCGATTGTTTCCATATTTCTTTTATATGCCAATAGCATTTTCATTAAAAGACGCAGTAAAGAAATTGGCCTATTCCAATTGATAGGCATGACGAAGAACAGGATATTCCGTATTCTGAGTGTGGAAAACCTGATCCTGTATTTCTGTTCCGTATTCCTGGGAATCTTTGTAGGGTTTGCCGCTTCAAAATTGATCATCATGATCCTATTTAAAATAATGGTTGTCGAGGCAATCGCGACTCTTACATTTTCTTTTCAGCCGCTAGTGCAAACCGTGCTCGTTTTTAGCGCCATCTATCTTTTAATCATGTTGATGAATTATGCCTTCATTAAAAGGCAAACCATTCTATCATTATTTAGAGTGACTTCAATGACGGAAGGAAAAGTGAAAAAGGTTTCGATGTTCGAAATGATCATCGGGATATTCGGGATCATCCTGATCATTGCTGGCTATGTCGTTTCATCCAAATTATTCGATGGAGCATTTACACAGATGACCGAGCTTTTCATGGCCATGATCGTCATTCTGGCAACCGTCATCATCGGTACCTACCTATTCTATAAAGGATCTGTAAGCTTCATCTTTAATATCATCCGTAAAAAGAAAAATGGCTATTTGAACATCAATGAAGTATTGTCCCTTTCATCCATCATGTTCCGGATGAAATCGAATGCGATATTATTGACGATCATCACGACCGTTTCCGCTTTGGCAATCGGTTTATTATCATTAAGCTATATCTCCTACTACTCAGCGGAGAAAATGGCACAAAGCAGTATCCCTACCGATTTTTCGATGACGGATAAGGGAGATGCAGATGCATTCAAAGAAGCTTTATCAGACAGTAAAATTGATTATGACGCAAAGGTGATTGACGTCATTCAAGTGGATGTCAATGTAAAGGAAATAATGGAAACGAGCCTCGAAGGAGTGAACTTCGATTCGGACATCATGACCGTTCCCGTCATCAGTGATGAATCCGTTAAAGGAATCAACCTTGCTGAAGATGAGACCCTTTTCAGCGGATACAGTAGTATGATGGAGAAGGTCATATCCTTAAAGGATTCCGGAAAGATTGAACTGAAGGGCAAAAATGAAGTGATTCCACAAACATATATGGGTTTGAATGATGATACCTTCCTGTCCTATTACTTCACGAGTGGCGGATTGCCCGTTGCCATTGTAGACCAAACGATATTCGACCGTTTGAAAAAGGATGTCGACCCGAAAATCCAAAAAGTATCATCCGTTAATATCGGCATTGATGTGAAGGATGAAGCTGAACTTGAAAAAGCGAATGATCTATTCAGTAAAATGAATTTTAAAGAAGAACATGTAAATGATTCCCAATTAGAAAATTTCACCAACCAGAAGAAGAATATGGGTCTTATGATGTTCATCGTCGGCTTCTTGGGATTAACTTTCCTCATCACATCCGGATGCATCCTTTATTTCAAGCAAATGGATGAAAGTGAAGGGGAAAAATCCAATTATACGATTTTAAGAAAACTGGGATTCACGCGTGGTGACTTACTAAGAGGAATCCAAGCAAAACAAGTTTTCAATTTCGGCATTCCTTTAGTCGTCGGGCTGCTTCACAGTTATTTCGCAGTCCAATCAGGATGGTTCTTTTTCGGGACCGAAGTTTGGACACCGATGATCATCGTCATGGCATTATACACGGCATTGTATTCGATCTTCGGGATCCTATCCGTATTTCATTACAAGAAGGTCATTAAAGAATCTCTATAATTTCGAAGATACTAAAAGCTCCAGGGCCAATGAGGCCCTGGAGTTTTTTTCCGTTTCCCTTTAAAGTACCCCAGCCGGTTTCATCATTTCCTTGATCAATTCCCTATTGCGCTTTTTAAAGATTTCATTATGGGAAGAAACCATTCCTACTCCGTGAGCGTCAGGCTGGATATATTGTTTTGCCTTGTTTACGGCATTTGCTGCATCTTGAAAAGTGCCTGCTATCAGGTTCAATTTACCTTCATGCTTTAAGATATCACCGGCAGCGTATATTCCATCCATCGAGGATTGACTTGCAGAAGTACCTTCAATATAATAATTGTCGGCAATGGCAATGTCCACTTTACTATTTCGAAGCAGCGATGTATCACGCTCATAACCATGATTGATGATGACCTCATCGATCGGTAAGTAAGAAACCTCTCCCGTTGCTTGATTCGTCAGTTCAACATGTTCAATTGATTCATGATCATCGCAGGCGATCAATTTTGTAATCGTCGTATTCAAGAAACAAACAGCAGAGCTTTCCATCAATTGCTTTGCTTGTGATTCATGTCCTGCTAAACTATCTTTCCTGTATGTCAGATACACCTTTTTGGCGATGGGCTCCAATTCATTTGCCCAGTCTATTGCAGAATTCCCGCCGCCTGAAATGATCACCGTCTTATCCTTGAAACGATTGAAGGACTTAACAGTATAGTTTAAATTGGAGACTTCAAACCTTTCTGCTCCGTCTATTTCCAACTTTTGCGGATTCAGGATTCCCCCGCCAACCGCGACAATGATCGTCTTGGAATAGTGCGTTTGACCTGAAGCCGTATGTAAAACGAAGATCCCCTCTTCATTACGTGTGATTGATTCCACTTTTTCATTCAAGACAACTGTTGGATTGAATGTTAAACCTTGCTCCACTAGCTGCTCAATTAATTTTTCCCCAGTAGTGGGTGTCAGCCCTCCAACATCCCAAATCATTTTCTCCGGATAGACATGAATTTTCCCGCCTAGCCGTGGCTGGTATTCAATCAGTTTAACTTTCATTTCTCTAAGTCCGCTATAAAAAGTGGAGTAAAGGCCTGCTGGCCCTCCTCCAATAACCGTTACATCAAATAAATCTTGCTGTTCCATTTCCGTCCACTCCCCGGTAATCAAGTGTGATTGATTATCATTCTCATTTAATCGTACACCCTTTTCTCACTTTTTACAATATGGATTTATTAAAAAACTCTGTTCATTTTAAAAATCAACAGAGTTTTTTATTTCCAATCACTATAACTTACCATTCATTAAGTGCGTATGAATGGTAAACGGAATATTGGAGTACGGGTATGGACATTGATGAATATTATTCCTAAATTACTTTTATCCTCTGTCTTAACCTAATTATTGATAGTATTAATAAGGGAAATAAAACTTGCAAGTGATGGCTGCTACGAAATACTCCTGCTTGTAGTATCATTATGCCTTTAAACGTATCACATCAGCTGTTATCTCAAAATAACGTATTAGATTTATTACTGTAGGTGTAATGGTGGTTGGCGGTTGATAACTACTTCCCCTTGCTGTATGAGTTGATATGCTTTCAAAGCCATTTCAACGTTTAATCTGTTCTCCGGCATATCAAAATCAAGATCAAGAATCTTTTTTATTTTTTCCAGCCGATGATAGAGTGTTTGTCTTACAACATGCAATCTTTGAGCAGTAAGCTTCTTTGAGCGATCAAGCTCAAAGTATTTTGCTAAAGTCAGAAGCAATTCCGTTCCATATTCCTTATCATAGGATATTAAAGGAGAGAGATAGTCTTCAATAAAATGGACTGTATCTTGATCATGCTGAATTAATTGTATCAGCCGAAAGATGCCAAGGTCTTCGTAAAAGGCACTTGTTGAAAACGTACGATAATTTAAAGCTAACTGCGCTTCTCGATAACCAGTATGAGCATCCAAAAGTAACTGGTATTGTCGCCCAACGCCTATACGGATTTGGCTAGATTCACCTTCTTTAACATATAGCAAGGCATTGATCACTTTCAAGAAGCGGGCCTTAGAGGAATCGGCAGTTCCAAGATCAATAGCTAATACAATGATCTGGTTTCTCACTGATGTGATATAGGGTGTAAAAGAATGTTTTGCGAACCCAGATCGAATTTTTAAAGAATAATGATAAATAGCGGATTCATTTTCTTCATCCGATAAACTTAATGTAGACGGATGAAAAACATCTTCGATATCAACGATTGCAATTCGATAACGTATAGAAGCGTGCTTAGATTTTAACGAAATAAATCCCCTTGCTTGTTCCTCATTATTGATGCGTCTATAAAGTAAATCATTTAGCCATGTAGATTCTAACCGTAATCGTTTTTCATCCAAATAATGTTTGCGCAATAAGTCTTGTGAGATCGCTAGAGAAGCACGATCAAGGATTAGGTAATCAAATTCATCCGATTCACGATCTAAAACCATAACAAGGTACGCCCAGATTTGATCCATTGCTCCGATCGGTTGGAGAAGAATAGTATGGTTTAATGCCTTCCATTCAACGGGCGAATCATTTGTAATTCGGTCATGCCAGTGTTCTTTATCTTCATAAATGGTTTGAAGTAGCTTTTCCATGAATTCATTTTTCAATCCTGGAATCGAAAAAGGTGTTCCATCTATAGGAAGATAGATAATTGGTGCTTCTGTCTTCTGTTGCAACAACTTTAAAATATTGGATAACCCATGAGTTGTGAGTGACAATGAATGGAACTTTCTTGAAATAGAATCTAATGTAACCAACTTCTCATGATGAGCATTAATGATATACGAATGTAGATCCTGTGCTATTTCGACGAAATTTATGAATTCTTTGAAAATAATAATCGGAAAGTTATACTCATTTGCCATCTCGATCATTTCTTTAGGCACCTTTTCGAAGTGGTGTCCAAGTTCTATACATAAACATGAAGCGTTACGTTCAATAAGATTTAACAAAAATGAAGTATTAGAGGAGTCTCTCCATTCAAACCCAAATCCGGTGGAGAGTATCAGTTCCCCTCCCTGAAAGATGGTATCATCAAAAAACGGAATTTCAAGGACATGTGTCCATTTGACTTGACGGTGCAACCCGTTTGCCCCCGCAACTACCTCCGTCTTTGAAAAGAGTGGGCGCTTAAGAACATCTTGTACTGTAAGCATATGTACCTCCTCATTTTATAATAGTTAGCTGTATCATCTTATTATAACTATACTAGAAAGTCTAAGCCCATAAAATATGGAACCCTATCTCTGTTTAACCCCTTTACGTGCTTTGATGAAAGACCTTAATCAACCTGATAATCTTTCATAATTCACACTATATTTCATCAGTTATATGTGTGCAGTACTGAAACTTAAAATGACCAATAGAAAACAATGGAAAAATTATTATTTTTCCCCAATGCTATATTCCTAAAAGTTCAAGAAGACCAAAAGTGCTAGGTTAAAAAAAAACTAATATAAATTTAACCCCGTGTCTAATGAAAGGGCTATCATTCCCCTGTAAGATTTTAGAATGTTCAATAAATTAAATGCAATTAAAAAGGAGAATGAACAATGATAGTAGGAGTTCCTAAAGAATTAAAAACTGCAGAGACTAGAGTGGGATTAAATCCAACATGGGTAAAAAAATTAACAGCTTACGGTCATGAAGTACTAATACAAAGCATGGCAGGTGAAGCTAGTGGTTTTTGTGACGAGAAATATGTTTTGGCTGGAGCAAAAATAGTAAACACGATTGACGAAATTTATGAGAAGGCAGAATTTGTTGTTAAAGTGAAGGAACTTCAACCCTATGAATACGGCCTTCTTAAAGAAGATCAAATGATAATGGCATGGTTTCATTTGGCGGAAGATGTAAATCATGAAATGACACAGGCATTACTAGATAAAAAAGCAATTTCATTATCAATGGAATTAATCGTTTTACCTGACGGGACAAGACCTACGATTAAACCAATGAGTGAAATTGCAGGAACATTAGCAATGCTTGAAGCAGTCAAATATGCTCAATATGGTTATGGCGGAAAAGGAATACTTCTCCGGAAACTGGCCGGTTTACCTTCGAGCAATGTACTCATACTTGGTGGTGGCAATGCTGGACTCAATACTGCGCAAGTTGCTGTGGGTCTTGGATTGAATGTAACCATCATGGAAGCATCAATGAAACGCATTGATTATTTGAACAATCAGTTGCCACAGGTGGACATTTTGGGTTGGGATAAAGATATGATGTTCGAAGAACTTATTCAAAGTGATGTTTTAATTAATACAATTTATCCGATGCCAGGGGTAACCGAGCCTCTCATTACACGAGAGATGGTCAGTAAGATGAAACCTAATTCTATTATTATTGATATTGCAGGAACGGGTATAATTGAAACCTCACGTTATACGACTTTAGAGGATCCAGTTTACTACGAACAAGAAGTCCTACATTACTGTGTCCCGAATATGCCGGCTCTATGTCCACAAACCTCGACAAACATGATGCTGATGACAACCGGCCCATATATTATGAACATTGCGAATAATGGTTTGAAAGAGGTTGTAGAAAATGATGTAATAGTAAGAAATTGTATCAGCACTTTGAACGGTGAAATTGTTCATCACGAAGTTGGGATCAATCATAACATGCCTTATACAGATATAAAAACGGAGTTACTATTGTCAAAATAATAAAGCGTCCTTAGAGTCATCTCATATTCTACGTTTCATTTCGATTGATTAGAAATTGGTGTACACGTTATTGAACAGGTCGCTATTAAAGAAATTCCAGGAGTCAGTAAAGATGCCGGCGAGAAGATTTTTGCAGGAATTATCTTTGTTATTCTGCAGACGGAATTCCTTACGAGGAATGGGGAAACAAGACAACAAATTCATGGATAATTCAAAGCAGGCTCCGCATCTTACTGACTTTTTTATGATTTCTAGAAAAACACGTATTAAAAATAGCTATGGAAGTAAAAATTCAGATCCCATTTCTTGTGAAAGGTTAAATCAGGTAAAAGAGGAGAGTATTTTACATGTCAAAGCTAATGAAAACAGATAGAACACTGACACTCATTCCAGTTGTGTTGTTTGGTTTTTCATTTATGGGGTTAACCACAGCTTTTACTACATATGGTATTGCGGCTAATATTTCTCACGGTATGGTTCCGGGAGCAATGATAGTTGCTCTAGTGGTAATGATGTTTACTGCTTACAGTTATGGGAAAATGGCAATTGCGTTTCCATCTTCCGGTTCTGCTTATGTTTATACGCAAAAATCGATCAATCCCTCTGTTGGATTTCTTGTCGGATGGGTGATCTTAATGGATTATTTATTTATGCCAATGGTGAATTATTTAGTATTTGGTATTTTTTTCTCAGCAGCCTTTCCAACAATTCCAAGTTACATCTGGATTTCAGGTATGCTGGTGCTCGTCACTTTTATTAATATTAAAGGATTGAAGTTTGCCACAAATGTAAACGCATTCATAACGATTTTCGCTTTACTTTTTATCCTTATCTTTATAGGTTTTTCTATTAAGGAAATTTTTATGGGCGAAAGCACAGCAACTCTTTTATCTCTTGAGCCATTCTATAATTCGAAAGAACCCTTTTCTTATACAATAGCTGGAGCAGCATTATTATGCTTTTGTTTCCTTGGGTTTGAATCAGTTACAGCGTTTGCGGAAGAAACAGTCAACCCTAAGAAAACAATTCCCCGAGCAGTTATTTTAATTACTCTTGGTGGTGGTTTAATCTTTACAAGTGTTTCATATTTCTCGTATCTAGTATGGCCAGAGTATAACACATTTAATAATCCTGATTCGGCTGCCTACGAAATTATTAAACTTGTTGGTGGAAAGGTGATGTACTCAATATATCTTGCGCTTTACGCATTAGCTGTATTGGGTAGTGCCATGTCGTCCCAGGCAAGTGCGTCACGAGTCCTCTATACGATGGGGCGAGATGGACAGTTTCCTAAAAAGTTCTTTGGCACCCTGCATCCGAGATATAAAACACCCGTAAATAATATACTGATCATTAGTTTTGTCTCTTTGCTTGCTTTATTTTTAAGTTTAGATCTTGTAGCATCATTTATTAATTTCGGGGCGTTTCTTGCGTATACTTGTGTTAATATTGCCGTAATTGCTCATTATTATATTAGAAATAGAGAACGTTCGGTAAAAGGAACTGTCTTATATTTATTTGTTCCTATTATTGGAGCTGCTCTTGATATTTTACTACTTGTGAATCTTGATGTGCACTCAAAAGTACTTGGAGTAAGTTGGTTAATAATAGGTTTCATTTATTTACTTGTATTGACAAAAGGACTTAAAAAACAGCCGCCAGTATTGAAAATCGAAGAAAATTATAGTGTAGATTTAAAATAAAGTCACGATGTTTATAAAAAAGATGAAAAACGGATTTAGACACAAACTATTGTCGGTATGAGACCTACAGGTCATTACTGAATTAATCTATCGAATGGTTATCTAACGAAATTGATGTCGTAAATCAATCCTCAAAATTCTAAAAAGAAATAAAGAGAATCGGGATAGAACTCAGTGAAAAAGTGCAGCAATCCTTCATCCCTACTCAAGGATGAAAGATTCTGCACTTTCTTCGGATGAAAGTTAGCTTGAACGAGGTCTTTTCCCGTCTGCTATAAGAAGGTTGATGCGATCTATGAGTTCAGGTAGTTCCTCCATCGTTTTGATGGTGAAGTCTGCGCCGTTTTGCATAAAGATATCTGCCGTTTTAGAGATGAGGTTTTGTTTATCTCGTTCTGGCAAACTTGTATACTCATCCAAACTCAATCCCATCTCGGAGCTTCCGACAATGATTCCGACCGACCATACTCCAGCATTCACTGCCTCTTGCATGTCGGAAATGGTATCGCCTACCTTCACTACCTTCCATGATGCCGTTAATTTCAATTTTTCCATATTCCGATAGATCATGTAAGGATAAGGCCTGCCAATTGAATGGGTTGTATCCGGGGTTACATGGAAATCCGGCCCATACCCTTTTTTCAAAGCATTTGCTACGACGACCTCCATCATTGTATCCGTATATCCCGTTGTCGATCCAATCTTCAGGCCGCGATTCCTTAGTGCTTCCACCGTCTCAATAACCCCTGGAATGGGATCTGTATAATCCGCCAATGACATCATCAATGCCGGTTCGAATTCAGCATATAGTTTTTCAACGTCTTCCTCATTGAATGGCCTTCCGTATTGTTCCTCCCATAACGAAGATATCCTTGGCATGTTCAGCATCGCACGAATATGGTCGATTTTCAGCATGCCCATCGGAGCTCTGGCTTCCTCCATCGTCACGTCCAGTCCAGCATTCTTAAAAATATCAACAAAAACATTCACTGGTGCAAAACATCCAAAATCCACTGCTGTTCCAGCCCAATCCAAAATGATTCCCTCTACCTTATTCATACTGTCACCACTTTCATATATTTTTCTACGATCCTGCCAAGTTCCTCGATATCTTCTTCATGGATTTCGCCAATATTGCCGATCCGGAATGTATCTATGTCAGTCAGCTTTCCGGGGTAAATTACGTAGCCCCTCTCTTTGATGAAATTGTAGAAGTCCTCAAAATCAAAGGTTTCAGATGGAAAAAGGAATGTTGTAATGATAGGCGATTGTTTATCAGGTGAGATGTATGCATGAATGCCCAATTTCCCCATCAGCTCCCTCAGCCTATCATTATTATTTTTATAACGGGTGAATCTCGCTGGGATGCCCCCTTCTTCCGTTAATTCTTCCAGCGCTTTAGCAAAGGCGGCCACTACATGTGTTGGAGATGTGAAGCGCCATTTCCCATCCTTGTCCATCTCTTTCCACTGATCATATAAATCCAGGGACAAACTGCGGGCATTGCCTTCAGAAGCCAATAATTTCTCAAGCTTTGCAATGACGAAACCAAAACCGGGGATTCCTTGAATGCATTTATTCGCACTGCTGATCAAATAATCAATTCCGAGTTCAGGCACATTCATCTCCACTCCGCCAAAGCTGCTCATCGCATCAATAATCAAGGATTTCCCTTGTTCGTTTGATATCTTCGAAACCATCTCTATCGGATTTAAAATCCCTGTCGTCGTTTCACAATGAACCATCGCTATATGTGTGATGTCACGATCATCCAGTAAAATGTTCCGGATTTCAGCTTCCTTTGGATATTCATTGTACTCAACGCCATATTCAACATGATTCAGACCGATGCACTCCGCCATTTTCACAATCCGCTTTCCATATGCGCCATTCGTAATGATCAGCACTTTATCGGATTTTGAAAGTGCTGTCGTCAGCACAGATTCTACAACAAACGAGCCGCTTCCCTGCATAAGTACAGCCGTATATTCTCCGTTTGCAGCATATGCCAATTCAAGAAGCTGGGATCTGATTTTTTGTGTGATTTCTTTATAATCATTTTCCCACGTACAGCGGTCAACAAGCATTTCCTGTTTCACCGTACTTGTAGTGGTCAGCGGTCCAGGCGTTAATAGTTTATAGGTATTCATTTAACTTCACTCCTCACTATATTTATCATTGTGCTGATTTAAAGAACTCTTGATGCTGTTTTAATAATTCAACCGTTAGGGGCTGCTTGTATTTCTTAGGGTGAGCCGGTTTGTTCTTTTCCGTTACCTTTTCACCTTCATAAAGTGCGACCGGGTAATGTTTCAGCAATTCTTCTCTAGCATCTTTACTGATTGTTTCTGCCATTTTCATTGCTAAACTTGTTTTAGCTTCATTACCTTTATTCACGACAGCAACGGATTCCGTGTAGGAGAAATTCCCCTCAATCGGATCGACGAACTTGATCGGTAAGCCCGACTCTTTAGCCATCACGGCTTGGTAGCGTAAACCAAAACCGGCAGCCACTTCCCCTGCTTGAACTTTATTGATTGGGCCTGAACCTGAGCTCTCAAGATGCGGACCGCTATTTGCTATTAAGTCATGGAGAACCTTTTTCCCCTCTGCGTCACCGTATTGACTGATTATTGCTTGAACTAACAGCCACCCTGTTGAAGAGTCCAGGATATTAGGAATTGAAACGAACCCTTTATATTCCGGCTTTGTTAAATCCTTAATCGAAGTAGGCATCGGCAGGCCTTTTTGTTTAAGCACTTCCGTATTGACAAAAATGGAACCGGTATTTGCCAAAATCGGCGTATAATATGCTGGATTTTTTTCCAATGCTTTTGTACTGAACGATAGGTCCTTGAACATGGCGTGCTGATCTTGGGCACTTTCGATGAAATAAGAACTCATCGTCACGACATCTGCCTCGATTTCAGCGCCTTCTGCGAGCAGTTTCCCTCCTAATTCTGATGTGCCTAATGATTGAAGGACATATTTCCCTTCGTATCCGGCATCTTTCAGGGAAGTCTCCATTGCTGCAGTGGCTTCTTCATCGCCATTCGTATAAATGACCACCTTTTCCTCATCCGCTTTGCCGCTGTTACGGCCCACCAATACAAATACCAAACTTAGAGCAACTAAAGAAAGTAAGGCTATCTTCAACGTTTTAGACATAATATCCCCCTCATTAATGTTTGAATTGTCTTTTTTGATAATGATCACAAAGCAGCTTCACGACTAGATTTGTAAAAAAGATAAGCAAAGACAGGATGAATATTTCATTGAATTTGGCAAAATGCTGAAGCTCTTTAATTTTACTGGCCACTAATGTAGTTTGGGCCGTGACCAAAAAGATGATTCCGCTGATCGTCACCATACTATTGATGAAATAGTAGCTGAACATCTCGATCACCGTAGATGCCGAATTTGGCAGAATGACACGATAGATTGTCCTGATCCAGCTATCCCCCAATAGATTCCCGGTGGTTTCCCAACCAGGGTTCATTTTGGATAAAGAGTTCTTCGCCATTAAATAGGGTGTTGTAAAGAAGTGGACAATGTTACATAGAATGATAATGGCAAAGGTCCCCTTCCAGCTGCTGCCGTTGAACAGCAGCAAATACGATAAGCCCAACACCATTCCCGGTACTGTATTCGTCAGCATCGAAATGACATCCATTGACGATTTCCCCTTAAGGGGCGTCCGGACATTCAAAACCGCAGAGCTAAAGGCGATGAACGTTCCCATTACAGCCGTCATCAAGGCAACGAATAAGGAGTTTTTATAAACTGACGTTAAATCGCCTGATTGGAATGTGTCGATAAAGTGCTTTAAGGTGAACGAGAGATCGTAAGGGAAACTAGTTAAAAATGGTGCAATGAACATGACCGCAAATACAGAAAACATCCCTATCAAGACCAGCAGCGAGATTCCCCCAAAACATATATCCCTTCCTATGTGCTTCGTCAATTCGATATCGCTGAACTTGTCATAATGAAAATTAAGTTTTTCCAGATAGTTTAATAGAAAAACACTGAATACTACCGGAATGAGCATGAGAATGGCAATCACTGCACCATTATTGAAATCAGGGATTGAACCTAGCATGACTTGATAAAGCTGCGTCGCAACGACGGAGTAGGTCCCGCCTACTGAAGCCGGTATCCCAAAGTCGGTGAAACTCAAGATGAAGGAAAGTACAAAAGCTCCACCCAAAGTTCCCGACAATGGCCGTATGATCGTATTCATGAAACTTCTTATCGTTCCGTCACCCATTAATTTTGAAACGATGATGAACTTTTTATCCATGTACTTGAAGGAATTATTAATGAGAAGAAAAGCTGATGGCAATGTATAGATCACATAACCTATCAATAATCCATTAAATCCGTATATATCGAATAAATTCCTTCCAAAAATCTTCGTTATGATTCCTTGATTGCCGAAAGAGTAGATAATCGCAAACCCGAACGTGATCGTCGGAAGCAGCATCGGAATAAGGATCCCGGTTTTAATTACACTTTTTAATGGCCTATATAATCGGGTGCAATGGATGGAATAGGCCAGGAAAAAGGCTAAAACGGTCGTAATGACGGCTGTGAGCCCTGAGATTTTCACGCTGTTTCCAAATGACATCATCAGCTCTGCATTTGAAAGGACCGTTAGATAATTCGAGAGATCGATTCCATCAGCCGTTTCAAAAGAACGGACGAACAATATCCCAAGCGGCAAGAAAAGAAAAGCGGCAAATAGCAGTAAGATAGGTATATAAATGACTCTCATTGCCGGTTTTACATCAGGCATACTTTTCACCGAATAACTTGTAAATATTTTCTCTCTTGATCTCCAGTTGTTTAAGAATGAATTCCTTCACAAAATCATTGGCTGGCTGATTGATGATTTCTTGAGGCGATCCAAATTGAGAAATACTCCCTTGATTAATGATCAAAATCTTATCGGACATCGTCAAAGCCTCTTCCGGGTCATGTGTCACTATGATTGTCGTCAGCTTAAATTCTCGGGCGATGGATTTGATGCGTTCCTTTATCGATTCCTTGATCACACCATCCAAAGCACTCAGCGGCTCATCAAGTAATAGGATCTTCGGTTTCATTACAAGAGTCCTTGCGATCGAAACCCTTTGTTTCTGACCCCCGGATAATTCGCTGATCCTTTTTTTCAAATGCGGCGTTAATTCCAGGAAATCAATGTATTCCTGAAGCTCTTCCTTGGAAACGGATCCCTTCCTGTTCCTCAATCCATAAACGATATTTTCATAGGCATTCAAATGCGGGAAAAGAGCATAATCCTGGAAAACGATATTAAATCCCCGGTCTTTCATGGGCACGTTACTCAAATCGGTATCATTGAAAATGATTTTTCCATGATTGATACCCGTCAAGCCCAAAATTATATGCAATAAAGTAGTTTTGCCGCTTCCACTTGGTCCTAATAGTGAAACGATCTCCCCCGCTTTAATTTCAAGATTTATATTATCCAAAACTGATTTTCCATCGAATTGCTTGCTAATATTTTGTAATTTTAGCAAACCGTTCACCTCCTTTAATACACCCTTAGTATAAAAGCCCTTTGTAAAACGAATTTGAGATTTTTGTAAATACTCTGTAAATATTGAACACTTTATTACCAACTTAATACTAACTTTTGACTAACTATTGATATTTTTATCATCTATATGTTGAATATGTTCGCGGTAAACAGTACACTTAAACTGAATATCAGGAAGATAGATATGAAGAATAGGCGGGTGTAACTTATGCTTCCTCTTGAAAGGCAAAAGAAGATCATCGAGTTATTAACGATTAGAAAAGTTATGAAGATTGCCGAGCTTACTGAAGAAATGCAAGTTTCCATCGAAACCATCAGAAGGGATATTAACCTTCTTACAAGGCAAGGAAAAATTGAAAAGATCTATGGCGGCGTTAAGCTGGTTCAATCGAAGTTTGGAGAATCGACGATAGATGAACGGATGTTCAGTCAATTAGAAGAAAAGGAATCCATCGCCCAAAAATGCAGTGAGTATATCGACGATGGTGATTGCATTTATATCGATAGTGGTTCGACAACCTATCAAATCGCTAAATATATAAAACAGAAAAAGAAACTGACCGTGATAACCAGTTCGATTCCCGTTGTAAATGAGCTCATTCATAGCGATATCGAGATATTGATCATTGGCGGGAAAGTCAGGCGAAATGAACAATCCATTGTTGCATTTGACTACTTATTCAACTTTAGTGAATTGAATATTTCAAAAGCATTCATTTGTGCGAGTGGCATAACCGTTGAAAAAGGCATATCCGACTATAATTTAGAAGAAGCGAACACACGAAAAAAAATCATCGATCTATCCCAAGAAGTCTATGTAGCCGCTGACAGCACAAAGTTCGGGAAAGACGTGACCATCGGGATATCATCACTGGATAAAATCGATTACATCATAACGGACGATCATCTGCATAAAGATTTCATCTCTTCGTTTAAAGAGACCGCAACACATTTGATTCTTTCTTAAATACAAGAAAGAAACGGGAACTATACAATAGTATAATTCCCGTTTTTCAGATTCGGCGAATGCCAAGTGTATTCGGAATAAAGGACGTTTAACCAGTCTAATTTTAGCGATCACCTTCGGGAAATCAATAACTGCCGGACTAAATGATGTTCAGGAACCAATTAGCCCAAAGCGTCACCTTCATCACAACGTTGATTTCTACTCCAGGCACTCGCTTTCCGCGGGCGATCCGGGAGCCTCCTCGGCGCTTTTGCGCCTGTGGGGTCTCCCCTGGACTCGCTTTTCCCGCAGGAGTCTCGCGCCTTCCGTTCCAATCAACTGGAACGTGTTTTAAAAGAAAAAACTGCAGGCTGGTCTTATTCCGAATTATGTTTAAGACTAGTTTATCTTTCATGTTTTATTCCTGTACTCCTTAATGGATGAAAGAAATTTGCGACACTCCTGCCGAATAACTGGCTAGCCGAGACCCCACAGACGCTTGCGTCGAGGAGGCTTGGCAGACAGTCGGCGGAAAGGGAGCGGATTTCTGAAATCAACTGCAACTTGAAATAAAAAAACTGTGTCCTCCATCAATGGAGAGTGAAACTCAGGCTAATTTCTGGTTTTGACTCTGACCGGGTCCGGCGATTCCCATAAAGTTGAGCCTAGTACCTCAATTAAAATTCCTTTCATGCTGAAGGAGCCATTCCTTTCTCCATAAGCCACCCGCGTAACCAGTTAATTTCCCATTTGAACCTATTATTCGATGACAAGGAATCACGATGCTTAACTTATTTCTGCCATTAGCGCTCCCTACTGCCCTAATGGCTTTTTCATTACCGATTGAAACGGCGATGTCTTTATAGGAACCCGTGTTAGCGTACAGGATTCCTGTTAAAGCGTTCCACACGTTTTTTTGGAAGATGGTCCCTTCAAGTATATAAGGAAATGTAAATTCCCTGCGTTCACCTTTGAAATACTCATCAAGCTGACTAAAGCACTCCACCAAAACCTTGGGCGTTTGATCTTGCATAATATTTATCTCTGTATCCCTTACAGCAAACATTATGGAACAGATGGCCTCATTCGTTCCTGATATCTCGATAACTCCAATCGGCGATTCATAATCTAATTTATATAATTCAGTCATATAAGGACCTCCATTTCTGTATATGTGGATTACACTCGATTCTTAAGATTCATGTTGCGATATTCACTCGGAGAACAATTTTTCAATCGGCGAAATACCTTATAAAAGTTTGAAGGGCTTTGGAAACCCACTTCAAGGCAAATCTCAAGATTCGTTCGACTTGTGCTTGTTAGAAGGTATGCCGCTTTATCCACTCTGATTTTTTCCAAATAGGAACGGGGAGTTTCTAACGTTTCCTTTTTGAATAGCCGCTCCAGATAATAGGAACTTACACCGACATGATTGGCAATATCCTTTAATTCCACTTTTTGATTATACTGATTTACCAAGAAAGCGATGACATCTCTGACAAGTCCCATCTTCGGGGAATCATCAACTTCCGGTTGGCATCTTTTGCAAGCACGGAAACCAGCCTTTTCGACTTCATCGATGTCATGATAGAATTTCACATTTATTTTTTTCGGCTTCCTTGACCTGCATGAAGGGCGGCAGTATATTTTAGTTGTCTTTACTGCCGTAAAGAATAATCCGTCATATTTTGGGTCGCAGTCAATGATCTTCTCCCACATTTCTTCAAAAGAAAGATTTATAGCAACAGCCATTATACTCCCGCATCCTTTCACGTTTTAGTTCCCATATAAATGTGAGGTGTCATTTAGCTCTACTATTCGTGCTGTATCTTGTTCTAATAAAGCAATGATTTTATCAGATAGGGCATTTCCGAAACTGAATCGTTTCACTCCTAATCCTTCAAGCTCCTTACCATTCGTTAATCTAGGCAAAGATAATACATTAAGGGGAGCATCTATATTCAAAGTGATTTCCTTTATTTCATCATGCTTCGTTAATCCAGGGATGAATATTCCGCTGGCACCACTCTCCACATACGCTTTTGCCCGCTCTACTGTTTCCGGGAAAGGATTTTCTTTTTGAAAATAAGTATCTGTTCTAGCATTGATGTAAAAACCTTCATACCCATTATAATCCAACGCTACTCTTATTTTTAATAGTAGGCTGCAGTGTTGAGATATATCTCTTAGACCTTTTTGTTTTTTGAGCGAATCCTCAATATTGATCCCGGCTACACCGACGTCTGCCGTCCTTAACACATTATCGACAATCTTTTCTTCGGTTTCACCATAGCCTGATTCAATGTCCGCAGTGACGGGAATTTTCACATTATCCGTAATTAGTTTAATGATACCTAAATGTCTTTCAAAATCAATCAATTCGCCATCGGAATAACCAAGGGAGTTGGCAATTCCCCAGCTTGTCGTTCCAATCGCCTTGAATCCTGATTTCTCGAGAATCAAGGCCGATAATAGATCCCAGGCGTTCCCCAATATCAACAGGTCCTTCGAAAAGTGTAATTCATTGAATTCCTTAATGTTAGTCATTATAGTTGCTCCTAAAATTTATTTATCCTCATTTTAACAATCACCCCAGCTCCAAATCGTCCTCATTCTTGCTCTTATGGTCCATTCAAACAATGATTGTGCTGGATTCCCGTTTAACGGTTCCAGACAAATAAAAAAAATGCCCATTCATACCAGGGCATTTTGATGATCAATTTATTAATTTACAAATAGATATAACTTCCTATGATATTCCTCAAATGCCTGCTGGTCCTTTTCCGTGTAGTCCATCCACTTCACTTTCTTGCATCTTTCCTCTAATCTCTCATTCAGTTCATCTTCTATTTCATTCATGAAACGAATGATTTCCCCATAAGGCATATTGAAATGACGGGCTGCGAGCCTGGGCGGAGAATGCTTTACCAGCAATCTCATGAATTGATCGACCGTGTCCGCCTTCGATGCAAGATAATCTTCTTCGTTCACGATGAATTCATACACTTGTTTTTTGACGCCAGAAAGTCTGGTTACTTCGTCGCGCAATAAAAACTCCATTAATCTTTCGTTCATATGGCTCTACCTCGAATTGGTTTATATTTAAATCCTTTTAGATATGTATGAAAAGTCTGTACTGCCCGATACCTCATTATGACATCGTAACCGCAAGCCATCAAGCAATTCCTGTATCAATACACAAAGCGTAATTGTTACGATTTACGATCCGTTTTAAGTAAAATAACATGTATATGCTTTAAAAGTCAACGTTCGTGTTGTGTGCATAGTAAGCATCCTGTATTGGCAAAATATGAGCATGAACAAATGGAAAAGCTCTTTATTAATTTTGTATAGGTAAAGAGAATAATTTTGTTAAAATTTGATATAATAAATGTAATATTTAGTCAATTAGTATCTTTTCCTAGAATTTGCTTTTGCAAAGGGGTAGAATGAATCTAATGACATCTTATTTTTTCTAAATGTTTCCGAGGAGTTATAGGGTGGGTATAGCAAGTACATAGTGACAGCTGAAATGCTGTCCGACATATCGGTTGTTTTCATTTGTTCAAAATAACAATGAAAAGAATAAGGAGTGATTTTTTGAAACCTTCAACAAATCGCATGTTAACCCGTATTAAATCCGTTTATATGTTCATTAGTAATAACGGTACGGTTTCTACTCAAGAGCTTGTAGAAGAATTTGGCATCACTCCTCGAACTGTGCAGCGCGATTTAAATGTCTTAGCATACAATGACCTTGTTCAAAGCCCAAGCCGAGGCCTTTGGACGACAACAAGTAAAAAGGTGAAGATGTCATCGTAAAAAGAACGACCACCCGAACAAGATCGATATGTAAAATACTTTGAGGAGGACAATATTGTCCGCCTCATTTTTTGTATCCTGCTATCATTCAGTCGGTTGGCCTGCCTTTAACTGTTCAAGCTCCTCCGCCGTCAACTCACGGTATTCACCAAGCTCAAGTTCCTCATCAAGCTGTAAACTCCCCATGGAAAGACGCTTTAGGTAGACGACACGTTTGCCAACGGCCTCAAACATCCGCTTCACCTGATGGAACTTTCCTTCCATGATCGTTAGCTCGATATCCGATGTCAGACCTGATTTTAAAATGTTCAATTCACCTGGTTTTGTTTCGTATCCATCATCCAAGGTCACGCCGTTGCGGAATGCCTCGATATCCCGTTCAGTCACTTCGCCATCAATGACCGCAAAATATGTTTTAGGGACATGTTTCTTTGGAGAAAGCAGTTGGTGGGCAAGCTTTCCGTCATTCGTGATCAGCAATAAACCTTCCGTGTCCTTATCAAGACGGCCTACAGGAAATGGCTCGAATACCGAATCTTCGGGCTCCAAGATGTCGATGACCGTTTCTTGATAGTTGTCTTCCGTTGCCGACAATACGCCTGGCGGTTTATTCATCATTAAATATATGAATTCCCTGTATTCAACCCGTTCACCATGAACCGTAACGATTTCCGTATCAGGGTCCACTTGTTCCTTCGGGTCCTTAAGCAGTCTGTCATTGACCTTGACGGCGCCGGATTTCAGGAGTTTTTTCACTTCTTTCCTGCTGCCATAACCAATATTGGATAAAATCTTATCTATTCTCATCGTTTCCTCCTAAAGCCTTTTTCAGTAAAAAGCCTTGCCCACTTTAATGACAGGCAAGGCCAATATATTTTAATCTGGGGATTCACCATTCAATACCCTTTATTTTACACATCAAACTTCCAGCTTATAATCCTAATTTAGCTTTTAACCGATCGATCCGGGTACCGAACAAACGATGGGCAAGTTTGCTTTTCAAGGAAAGCGCCGCATAAATGAGCGCTCCAAAAATTGCACAAACGGCCACGATCAAAATCGCCTGGAATCGCCCTTCCGTTGTAAGCCACAGCGATAATAAACTGTTCATGCCCCATGCAGCCAGTCCCATGATAATTGAAAAAACAGTGATCAAAACAGATCTTCTGATGGTAAGGCTGTAACGATATCCAGTAAAGTAGGTGATGACATACAAATTCAGCAGCACAGCAGCCAAGTAGCCGAATGCCGTGGCATAAACGGATCCTTCCGTTTCAAACAACTTGATCATCGGAATATTCAAGCTCAATTTGATTAAAAAGCCCACAAGCAGGCTGAGCACCGTATATTTTTGCTGATTGATGCCTTGTAAAATGGCCGCCGAAACGGAAAAAAGCGCAAATAAGATGGAAACGGGCGCATATGCCTTCAGGACACTGATTCCAAGTGGATCATGGCTGTAAAAGGCACTATAGATTGGATCGGCTAGCACCGACATGCCAACGACAGCTGGAATCGTAATGAACAACAAAATTTGGAAGGCTTGGTTCAGCTGGCGGTTTAACTCTTCCGAATCCTCACTTACATATGCCTTCGTCACCGAGGGCAGAAGCGCCATTGAAAATCCGGTTGCAAGCGTCATCGGAATCAAGACAAGCTTCTGGGCATATACATTCAACACCCCAAGTGCATCCTCAGCAACATGCTGCAAACCGATTGAAGACATCGCCTTATTGAAAGATAGCAAGTCCGCAAACTGAAACAATGGCATCGCGATTCCGACAAATATGAAAGGAATCGACGAAAGAAATATTTCTTTATAGATCTCCTTCAGGGAAATTTCCATCGTCCCCCGGTCTTTCTTCATCAAGCTGTCCAAATGGGGTTTTTGTTTTTTCCAATACCAAAATAACACCACTAAACCGCCGACAGCCCCGACCGTCGCCGCGAAAGTAGCTACTTGGATGGCTCTTACTAACTCTCCATCCATGACATTTAAAACAACATACACACCAGCCAAAAGGAACACGATGCGGACAATTTGTTCGATAACCTGAGATATGGCCGTTGGTTCCATCGCTTCATGACCTTGAAAGAAGCCGCGGATGATGCTCATGAACGGTACAAAAATCAAGGCGAAGCTGACTGCCCGTATGATCTCCGTGACATCACTGACATCTTCCTTCTTGACCCCAAAGACTCCAGTAAACAGCGGGGCCATCGTATAGAGAATCAAAAAAGCGAGAAAACCGGTGACAACCATTAATTTCAGGCTCGATTTAAATAACTTCTCACCAACGGCGTATTCCTCGAGCGCATTATACTTCGAAATGAATTTAGAAACAGCAAGCGGCATGCCTGCAGTTGCAAAGCTAATGAAAATGGTATATGGAACGTACCCATATTGATAGAGGGTAGCCCCTTTATTCCCAACCATATGTTCAAATGGGATGACGTAAAATAAACCAAGTATCTTGGATATGATCGCTCCCAGCGTTAATATAAAAGCCCCTTTTAAAAACTTAGATGACATCTAATCCCTTCCTGCCTCTGTCAGTTACGTTTCACACGCTCTTTATCTTATCATATTAAAGTATTTTTTCTATAGAAAACTACACTCAAGTTTATCGTTTTCGATGATAATACACAAACAAATAATTCCTTTTCTTCTACATTCGCAATCTGACGGGCTCTTGCTATATAATGAAGGGACTGAAAATGATAAAGTGGTGATCAATTTGAAATATGATGTAGTGGTAATTGGCGGCGGCCCTTCCGGATTGATGGCAGCAATTGCAGCCGGTGAAAAAGGTGCCCATGTCTTGTTAGTGGATAAAGGCGAGAAGCTTGGCAGGAAACTTGCAATCTCGGGCGGTGGACGCTGCAACGTGACGAACAGGCTCTCAATCGATGAAATCATTCAGCATATCCCTGGAAACGGGCGATTTCTATACAGTGCTTTCTCAGAGTTCAATAATGAGGACATTATTCAATTCTTTGAAAAATTGGGCGTGGCTCTAAAAGAAGAGGACCATGGACGGATGTTCCCTGTCAACGATAAAGCGCAAAGTGTCGTGGATGCCCTGCTGACGCGCCTATCGAATTTAAAAGTAACGATCTATAAGAACTCTCCAGTTGCGGAAGTTCTCTATGAACATGGAAAAACCAGCGGTGTCCGGTTAAAAGATGGCCAGACCTTTGACACGGATGCAGTTGTTATTGCAGTCGGCGGGAAATCAGTTCCCCACACCGGTTCAACGGGAGACGGCTACGCATGGGCTAAAAAGGCGGGACATACGATTACCGAGCTGTTCCCAACTGAAGTTCCCGTACTTAGCCATGAAACATTCATTAAAGATCGAACACTTCAAGGTCTTGCACTTCGCGATGTTTCATTGAGTGTCCTTAACCCAAAGGGCAAGGCCCTGATCACACACCGAATGGATATGCTCTTCACCCATTTTGGCGTCTCCGGTCCAGCTGTTCTAAGATGCAGCCAATTCGTCGTGAAAGCGATGAAAAAATGGAACCTGTCGGAAGTGACCATGAAACTCGATGCCCTGCCGGACCGAAACAAGGAAGAGGTTTTTCAAGATATCATGAAGGAAATCAAAGCCGAACCGAAAAAAGCCATTAAAAACACCTTAAAAGGCTTAGTTCCTGAACGATACCTTCACTTCCTGCTTGAGCGAAGCGGCATCGACCTTCAAGAACAAGGAGCGACGATATCAAATGAAAAAATCCGCCGTTTTGCAGAATTATGCAAGGACTTCCAATTCGGAGTGCACGGCACCCAGCCGCTGGAAAAAGCCTTCGTCACGGGCGGCGGCGTATCCGTCAAAGAAATACATCCAAAGGAAATGGCATCCAAACTAATGGACGGACTGTATTTCTGCGGTGAAATTCTGGATATACACGGATACACAGGCGGCTATAATATCACATCGGCATTAGTAACCGGCAGACTCGCCGGAATGAATGCTGCCATGTATGCCCGTTCATAATTCGTAAAAGAGGCTGATCCGCTTGGATCAGCCTCTTTAATGCGATTTCGTAAGCCTTCACATCCATTCGGTGTTTGTTAGGCAATAATTCAGGTGTTGGCGCCGGCTTTTCAGCCGTTGGTACAGTTTATTCGACCGTCCACACTTTTTATTCGACCGTTCTCATACTTAATTCGACCGTTGGCGCATTTTTTCGACCTACATGGAACTTAATTCGGCCACTCTCTCAATTATTTCGGCCGCCGCCTATTTTATCCGGCTTTCCGTTTAAAACATTTCTGGATGATGGCGAAAAGCTTCGAGATCAATGGTATTCCGTTCCGTGAATGTGACGCCTTCACTCTCGAGCATCGCCTTCTGGTGTTCTGCGGCGCCCTCCGCTTTTATGCCGATTTCTCCTTTGGCATTGATTACCCGGTGCCAAGGAAGGTCATGATTTTTGCTGCTTGAATGAAGGATCCTTACGACCTGCCTTGCACCGCGCGGACTTCCGGCGAGCTGTCCAATTTGACCATATGTCATCACTTTACCGGAAGGGATTTGTCGTATGATATTAATTACCCGTTCAGTAAAACTTTCCAAATAACTTGCCCCTTCCATTCTATCCGTTTGCTAAAATCGTGATTTTTTCATCGGTTATCAGGACCCCATGATGCTTGATCAAGTTTGTCCTAAGCTCGGCAGGCACTCTGCAGTCATCGTACGCACAAACCGAAATCAATCCTCGTTCCTTGATCAGTTTGTCGATTCCTTTTTCATATTCGCCTATCGCAAAGCAGGCTTGATCGTCATGGCCCCATTCAACATGACCCCAAGTCCGCACGTGCTGATTGCGTTCAGTGTATGAATCGATATTTTCCAAGAAATAATTAACCATCGTCGAAGGATGGAAGTCTCCATGAAAGCAATAAAAATCAAAATTATTCATAAGATGCACTTGCTCCAATTGCTCCTCATTTAAATGAAGCTGCAATTTCTTGTACACGAAAGGAAAAATACGGTCATTTTCGACGACCAGAATATGGTCTCCCTGTTCAACACCGGCAATGATGAATGTTGCCTCATTTTCAATGTATGACTCCAATTCATTAAAACAGTATAAGATATGTCCACCATCCGATTGCTGTAGATTTTCTATTAGTTGTTTCATATTGTAATCCAAAATGGATCTCTCCTTTAAATACACCAGTCCGCTCTATGTATTATGTATAACTTTACCCATTATCTCCGTATTTGTAAAATTCACAGAAAAATATAATCAGTTTTTCTTAATGACATCTGTTATGATCGGGAATTTAGTTGAATCGAATTGAGGCTGCTTTTAGTCCACTCATTGAAAGACCAAGGCAGCCCATTTCAGCAAACTCCGTTCTATGCATTTTCCCTTAGTATGTTCACCCTTAAATTACGGGATAATACGGCACATAGCGCGGGTTATAATAATATGGCGGTCTCGGTCCTATAAGCGGCAATTCAAAGGTATTTGGGTTGGAATCATATAACAACTCCACCTTTTCATCAGATTGATCGACCAATAACAATTTCACTTCTTCGCTATAATAATATGGCATATAGAGGCCTCCAAAAACTATTTTTCTACACTCCAGCATATTCTAGCTGTACGGCAACGAGCCCGTACCCATACATGTTCTTCATGCACGGCATATACCTGATCGTCATAGAGTAATCCGACTAAATTCTTTTTTAGGAGGACCCCTCATGGCAGAAGATAAGAAAAAGAAATCATCCGGTAAAAGCTATCCCATGCATCCGAATTTTGGAAAGATCACCCGTTATCAAGACGTACCCATCACGGTTCCGGAGCAACGGCAATTTCGCCAGCCTGGTGTAGAAAAATTAATGGTGCCCCGGCCCATCATCGAAAATCCCAATTATAAGGGCAGTGGGAAATTAACAGGTAAAGTCGCATTGATAACTGGCGGAGACAGTGGAATTGGCGCTGCAGCTGCCATCGCTTTTGCTAAAGAAGGCGCAGATGTTTCTATCGCTTATCTGGATGAACATGAGGATGCCAATCGGACTAAAACGAGAATTGAAGAGCTTGGACAACGTTGCTTACTGCTGCCTGGTGACTTAAGGGATAAACAGCAATGTATCAAAATCGTGGAAGACACCATCGAAACATTTGGAAAGCTCAATATTCTTTGTAACCACGTGGGTATTCAATTTCAGCAATTAAGCTTGCTCGATATTACGGATGAGCAATTCGATGATACATTTAAAGTGAATATCTATTCCCACTTCTATACGACCCGTGCTGCCCTTCCCCATTTAAAAGCCGGGGCCTCCATCATTAATACATCTTCTGTCGTGACGTTTAACGGGAATAAGCAATTAATTGATTACACGGCGACTAAAGGGGCCAACATTGGTTTTACCCGTGCCTTGGCAAACAGTCTTGTCGATCAAGGCATCCGGGTGAACGCCGTTGCGCCCGGAAGGTTTTGGACCCCCCTCATCCCGGCAAGTTTCTCGGCAGACGAAGTGACACAAGTCGATAACCCGATGGAGCGTCAAGGCCAGCCATTTGAACTGGCTCCCACCTTTGTCTATCTCGCTTCTGATGATTCCCGTTTTGTGACAGGACAAACACTTCATGTCAACGGCGGGGAAGCGACATCGTCCTAATTTCCACATCGTATATGCCCCCTTCCCAGGAAGTCAAGACGGAAAAAAGACTACCTTTGATTGCCCGCAAGCAAGCAATAGGTAGTCTAATATTGATTATAGGGCCAGCCGGCCTTTATTTTTTTTTATAGATGATCATCGCACTAAAACAGTAGATCTGTTCCTCTTCCTCTTCACCTGTAGTGGCGACATTGTATTTGATATCGACGATTTGATTATCACGAATATCTTCAAGGAAAAAGTTCATTTCATCCTCAAGATCCTTTTCATGCTCATAATCAAATAATTTGACTTGTATCATCGGCTCTCCCCGCCCTTTTACTATAATGATAGTTATTGTGCAGGATGCCCATTTTTCAAAAATCTTATACTTGATTTGTTTGTAAAGCGGATATTAATGCAACCACTTCATCCCCGACTTCTTCTGTAGAAGCTGTCCCGCCCATATCAGGGGTTAGCGCCTTTTTATCGACCATCACCTGTTCGATCACGTCCAACACTTTAGCACCCCAAACCTCATGCCCAAAGAAATCGAGAATCTGACTGGCGGACCATATGGCCGCAAGTGGATTGGCGATGCCTTGATGTGCTATATCCGGGGCTGAACCATGGATCGGTTCGAACATCGAAGGATAAATCCGTTCCGGGTTTAAATTGGCACCGGCCGCCAGTCCCATCCCCCCTGCAATCGCAGCACCTAAATCGGTGATGATGTCACCAAACAAATTGGAGGTGACAACGATTTGAAACCGTTCGGGCTGCTTGACAAAATACATGCTCGCCGCATCGACCAGATAGGAATTCGTTTCTACATCCGGAAACTCCTGTCCAATTTCTTCAAAAACCTGATCCCAAAAAACCATTGAATAATTCAATGCGTTCGCCTTGCTTATACTCGTTAGCGTCCTGCCCGTCTTACGTGCAAGTTCATACGCATAACGGATGATCCTTTCCGTCCCTTTTCTTGAAAAGACCCCCGTCTGCAGGACGACTTCTTCCGGCTTGCCTTTAAAAAGCCAATCACCGGCACCGGAATATTCCCCTTCACTGTTTTCACGTATGACAACCATATCGATTTGGTCACGAGTCACGTCTTTTAATGGACAGGGTGCACCTTGAAGCAATTTAACGGGTCGAACATTCACATATTGGTCAAATCCCTTTCTGATTTTCAGCAGAAGTTCACGTAAAGAAATATGGTCCGGGACACCAGGATAACCGACTGCCCCAAGATACACAGCGTCAAACTTCATCAGTTGTTCAAGTCCGTCGTCGGGCAGCATTTTGCCGTGCTCAAGATAATATTCACAGCCCCATGGAAAATAGGTGAACTGGAAAGAAAAATCTCCGGCAATTGAAGCCACTTCTTTAAGGACCTTTACACCCTCATCAATCACCTCAGGGCCAATCCCGTCACCCGCAATGACCGCTATTTTATGAACATTCATTATCCAACTCTCCTTTTTCTATATTTTCTGACTTCAGCACCCTAATTTTAACATATAACTTTTGCGTCCCCGTAAGGAGAGGTTCATACAGAAAAAAGAGCCCTTTCAGATGAAAGGACTCTTTTTTTCACGCCTTCAAATATGCGCGTCTTCCGCATATTCACGGCATTGTGAACAAAACCATGATCTTTTTTCTTTCTTCATTCAAATAAACCGTCACATTCCTGGATTTACGCTTACAAAAGTAACAGGTCTTTTTGAGGAACCTCACTTAACGATGACTTCGCCGTCCCATTCAAGCATTCCGCCAACCATGTTTGCCACTTTATATCCTTGTTCCTGAAGATAATGGCATACATTTTCACTGCGGCGTCCTGAACGGCAGATAAAAATATATTCTTTTTCTTTATCAAAATAGTCAAGGTTTGCCGGGATATCATTCATGCGAATATGTTTCGCGCCTTCGATCATTCCCTCTTGCACTTCTTCGTCTTCACGAACATCGATAAGTTCCATCGCTTCTCCTGCCTCAAGCTTAGCTTCCACTTCTTCAGTTGTAATGATTTTGATTTCTTCCATAATTAGCACCTCGAATTATCGTTTGATTTATCTTTTTCATTATAGCAAAATTTCCAGTTAAACATCACGTAATGGATTTCCTGATGAAAATTCCCTCATGCCTGACTGTAAAAACGCCGGCGAATATAATATTCGCCAGCGTTTTAAAGCATGAATTCGTATTAATGCTTGAATCCCAGTTGATATTGTTCAGGTATCTCCGTTTTTTTATTCAAAGTCTTAGATGCTTCCAATGCCCAATAAGGGTTTCGCAGCATTCCTCTGCCGACGGCAACCAAATCTGCTTCTTCATTGCCAATGATTGAATTTGCAAGAATCGGATCATCTAATCGACCTACAGCAATAACCGGAATATCCAAGGCATTTTTGATTTCCCTGGCCAACGGAGTTTGATAGCTAGCATGGGTACCAGGTCTTCCGTCTGCTCCAATCGGGCCTTCTCCTCCAGAGCTTACATGGAACATATCGACGCCTGCTTCTTTAAAGACTTGTGAAAATGCAATACTTTCTTCAATACCATATCCGCCTTCAACGTATTCTTTTGCAGAAATGCGCATGATTAAAGGCATGTCGGCAGGCATTTCACTTTTCACTGCTTTAATGACTTCCACTCCGAATTTTGTCAGGTCTTTTCCATATTCGTCATCGCGTTTATTCGTAAGCGGTGATGTGAATTGGTGGATTAAATACCCGTGAGCACCATGTAATTCAATTACGTCAAATCCTGCTGTAACAGCCCTTCTGGCCGATGCCCGGAATTTATCGACCATTTCCTTCACTTCTTCCGTTTCTAAAGCTCTTGGTGTTTTGTACGTTTCGTCAAACGAAATGGCTGATGGTGCCACCGGAGTTTCGGCATCCTCCGCTTTACGGCCTGCATGGGCAATTTGTATCCCGATTTTTGCACCGTATTGATGTACTTCCTTAACGATGTTGGAGAAAGCTCCAATTTGGTCATCGGACCATAATCCAAGATCCCGATTCGAAATGCGCCCATCAGGCTCCACATCGGTCATTTCAACTATAATTAACCCCGTGCCGCCAACTGCCCTGCTTACATAATGCTGCTGATGCCAGTTTGTTGGTATACCATCTTCCGCTTCGACGGAGTATTGGCACATCGGCGGCATGACGATTCTATTTTTAAGTTCAAGTTCTTTTATTCGATAAGGTGAAAATAAATCATTCATAATTTTTTATCTCCTTTTTTATAAAATGTATGCACATGCATTTATATCACCTCAGTAATACCGTGTCAACTAATCAGATTCCCGAAGCTGTCATTGTAAATGCCGATGCGGTAATCCAATTAAAAAAGGAAGGACGGATATCCGTCCCTCTCCTTCATACTTAATTAAAAGTCAAAATTATCAGGATCTGGACCAACACGGTGATTCTGATTCAATCCATCAATTTGGTTCATTTCCTCTTCGGTCAATTCGAAATCGAATACAGTTGAGTTTTCGACAATACGATGTTCTTTAGTTGATTTCGGAATCGTTACAATCCCATTTTGTAAATCCCAGCGTAAAATGACTTGTGCAACAGATTTGCCATGCTTGGTTGCAATAGCTTGTAAAACCTCATTATCAAGAAGTTCACCTTGCATCAAAGGAGACCATGCTTCAAGTTGTATTCCTTGTTCCTTACAGAATGCCTGAACTTCTTTTTGAGTTAAACGCGGATGGCATTCCACTTGATTGACCATCGGCTTCACTTCTGCATCTTCCATTAAATCTTTTAGGTGGTGAATCTGGAAATTGCTCACACCGATCGCTTTCACTTTTCCTTCTTTATATAGAGTTTCCAACGCTCTCCAAGCTTCTTTATATTTTCCTTCCACTGGCCAATGGATAAGATATAAATCCAGGTACTCCAAGCCAAGTTTCTGTAAGCTTTTTTCGTAAGCTGCAATTGTCGATTCATAGCCTAAATCGGCATTCCAGACTTTGGATGTTACGAATAAGTCTTCCCTTGAGATTCCAGCTTCTTTTAAGCCCTCACGAATCCCTTGTCCAACCCCTTCTTCATTTTCATAGATGGCAGCCGTATCGATGCTGCGATAACCATGTTTAATGGCCACTTTAACTGCATTTACCAGCTCCGGTCCTTCTTCCACCTTAAATACGCCCAATCCGAACCAAGGCATTTTGACGCCGTTATGCAATGTAGTTGTATCTTGTAAGTTTTTCACCATAATACTCTACCTCCAAATGATTGTTTTTATAGATTGTAATGCGCTTTTAGTATCAGTATCATTACATCCCTTCAAGGAACCTTCCATCATTCGCTGAAGGGATGCAATGATACTTATGTTATCGATACTCTATACGCATGCATGCTTTTTCTAACATGCATCACTTTTTTAATCCTATGCTATCTTGTCCGTTCCCTTGGTCCGGTCTTTACTTTCCAAGGCCCGGCTCCAGCCTGTTAAAATCACTGCTGCAAACACCATGACTCCACCAATCCACGCTGTATGGATCAATCCGATCGAATCGGTAATCACCCCTCCTAAGTAGGCACCAATGGCGATTCCCGCATTGAAGGCGGCAATATTGATGGCTGACGCCACGTCCACTGCACTCGGCACGAAACGCTCCGCTAACATGACGACATACACTTGAAGCCCTGGAACATTCATGAATGCAAACAATCCCATTAAAATGATCGTAATTAAACCAGCTATCTTAAACGGTGCCGTGAAGGTCAAGACCACCAGTACAATGGCTTGTATAAGAAACATATAGAATAGGGCATTAATAGGATTGCGATTGGCCAATTTCCCGCCGAGAGTATTCCCTATCGCTATGGCTACTCCATATACTAGCAAAATCAAGGCCACAGTTCCTTCTTTAAACCCTGTTACTTCCTGAAGTAATGGCGACAGGTACGTGAAGACAACGAATGTACCTCCGTATCCTAACGCTGTAATGATGAATACTAACAGCAAACGTCCATTCGTCACCAATTTGATTTGGTCACGGAACGTGGTCCGTGCAGCTTTTCTTAAATCGGATGGGACAAGGATGCCATTTCCGATGAAAGCGATCAGGCCGATTGCCACAATGATGATGAAAGCGAATCTCCAGCCGAATTGCTGCCCGATGAAGGTTCCAAACGGAACTCCGGTCACCGTTGCCACCGTTAGACCTGTGAACATGATGGCGATGGCACTCGCCCTGCGGTTTTCAGGGACCAAATCAGCCGCAATCGTAGCGCCGATCGACATGAAGATACCATGTGCAAGCGCTGAAATGACACGTGCGATCAATAATACACCGACCGTGGTCGCAGAAGCCGCCAATGCATTTCCGATAATGAACACGACCATTATCCAAAGCAATAAAGTCTTTCGCGACATATTCGATGTGAGGGATGTCAGGATAGGTGCCCCGAACATGACCCCCAAGGCGTATAGAGATACCGTCAATCCCGCCGTCGTGACTGTAATGTGTAAATCTTTAGAAATGAGTGGTAATAATCCCACGCTGATGAACTCAGTTGTTCCAATTGCAAAGGCGCTGATCGCTAAAGCGAGCAATGCCCATGTACTTCTATTTTTATTTGAAATCATATCCTCTTCTCCTTCTTGTTGTTTTGTACTATCATTGAAATTGCCTAAGCAACTTTTTTTATAAATGGTACAGTGGAATTCGGTGTGCAAATGTTATTATGAGATATATTACAAATAAAAAACAGTACGTACTTTAAAGTAATATAGGTACCTTAAAGTTCCTATAAAATAAGGAGAGTATGCAAATCATGCAAAAAAAGAAGTACAATATATCCGTTGAAGCAACACTGGAAGTACTGGGCGGGAAGTGGAAATGCGTAATCCTCTGCCATCTGACCCACGGAAAAAAGCGGACTAGTGAATTGAAGCGCCTAATGCCAAACATCACCCAAAAAATGTTGACTCAACAATTGCGGGAGTTGGAACAGGACGGTGTCATCAATCGGATCGTTTATAACCAAGTCCCCCCAAAAGTGGAATATGAACTAAGTGAGTATGGACAAAGCCTCGAAAGTATCCTATCCGCACTATGTACATGGGGGGAAAACCACATAACAAGGGTGTATGGTGATAAGTTTTCCGTTCTCGAGGAAAGTGTCTTGAATGATCAATTAAAGTAATCCTAAATGAAAAAGATTAGCGCAATGGCTAATCTTTTTTTGTTTATAAAGAATTCTCCTGATTTAACTAATAATGAAAGCTAGCCCCAAAATCCCATAAATTTCACCTTCGTAAGGCACCTGTTTTATCCTTCTTTCTTTTTGGTATAATATGTAATATTACATCATTTAAAGTGTTTATTTTTTAATCGAAGAAGTATAATGGTGTAACCAAGGAGTGTCGGGATAGCCGGAACAATCATTTCGAGCATTGTAAACGGCATATATATAAACATAGGTGTGAATCAGTATGGCTGGCTAGGATCGATTGCGATACTGATTTTATTATTCGTCTGGTATAGAAATAAACTTCAGTTCAGTGGCTGGTACTCGGAAAAGGGAAGGAAAAGCTTCCAAAAACGGCCTCACAAATACTCATTCTGTGTTCACTATTTTTGTTATGTGCCCCACCTGTCTTAAGTTTGGTGCCAATGATCTTTCATTAAACGGGATTTTATATCCTGGATAGAGCAGGAGTGAACGATTTGCGGAAATTGTTTAATATTGTGGTCCTCATACTCCTACTCTCTGGATTATGGTATGGATATGGTAAAGATATTCAGGAGTCTGGATTCAAAGCGGGGGTTAGTGCCTTTGCATCAGATGTTCGTTCAGTTATAAACGGGCCCGAGGTTACGACAGCCTTGGAAAAACTGAGTACTGGAGTCAGCAGCCTGATTGGCTCGCTGACGGAAACATTGGATACCGCTTCTGAAAAAGAATCTAAAGAAACGGAAAAAGTGAAAAAACCAGCTCTGGAAGCACCTGCTGATGCATCCTTCTCAGTCCGTAATATCGAAATTGGCGACACGAAGGATGATGTAGAAAAATTGGCTGGTAAAGCTAAACGGAATACGCGAAATGAATATGGCGTAGACTGGTTTGCCTATCACGAAAATTATCAAAACTTCTTCATGGTTGCCTATGATAACAACAATAAAGTTGTTGGTTTATATACGAACCAAGATTTGATTTCCTCAAAGGAAGGCATTAAACGCGGAACTCCCAAAGAAACCGTGACTGGGAAAATGGGGGAGCCTGTAACAAAACTGCTTAAAGGAAACGTCTATTACCAGATTCGAAGTGACAGCGGCGAATACGATATGTTTGAAATGGATAATAGCTATGTGACCATTTTTTATGACAAACATGAGAAAAATACAGTCACGGCAATCCAAATCATCGACGCAAAACTCGAAAAGCAAAAGAGCGGCTATTTTGCAGAAGCCGGTCCCGGATTAAAGAAGGGCTTTGAATATCAATTATTCGATTTGACCAATGCCTCACGGGTCAATCATGATCTCTCCGTGCTATCATGGGATAAACAAGTGAAGGTCACTGCACAGGATCATAGTTCAGATATGGCCGTGAATCAATACTTCAACCATACAAACCTTGAAGGCGAATCCCCTTTCGACCGGATGGAAGATGACAAAATCAATTTTCGAATGGCTGGGGAAAACCTGGCTGCCGGTCAGAATAGCAGTATCTATGCCCATGAAGGCCTAATGAATTCCATTGGACACAGGGAAAACAAATTACAGAAGGATTTTGAATCGCTCGGTGTCGGAGTTGCCTTCGATGAGGAAGATAAACCATATTATACGGAGAACTATTTGACGAAATAAACGAAAAAGCTGTGCATGGGAAAATCCTGCACAGCTTTTTTCATACAAGTGAGGGCATCCATTTATAAAAATGGATGCCCATGTTTTAAATCACCAAACGAATAATCCAACGACCATGGCACTTAGCAAGGAAACAGCCATCCCGCTAACCAACAGCTTCCAAACATTCCTTCCGATAATGTTCGACTTCTCATCATTGAGGATGGAATTGAATGTTCCATAGATCATGCCCACTGTACTGAAGTTCGCAAATGACGTCAGATAAGTGACAGCCACAGCGACTGTATGCGGAGGCAGTGTACTGACTTTATCTTTTAAATCGAGCAATGCTACGAACTCATTTGTGGCAAGCTTGATTCCCATCAATTGAGCGACATACATGGCATCATGTCCAGATAATCCAAGCAAGAATGCAAATGGACTAAAAATGACAGAGAATATCTTTTGAATGGTCAATCCATCCACGAAGAAACCGAAAATGCCGTTTACGCTGGCCGTTAACGCCACATAGCCGATAACCATTGCCATGATGACGAAGACCATTTTTGCACCAACCAGCATACTGTTGGAAATGGTGGAAAAGAAATCTTTACGTTCCTCTTTAGAAGGTACATAAACGACGTCTTCTTCTTTACTGACATCGACGGGATTCAGCATGTTAGCTATCAGCAAGGCATTTAAGCAGTTCAAAGGTATCGCTACAAAAACATAGGTTGCCGGTACCATGGACAGGTAGGCTCCAATGATTGAACCGCTAATGCTGCTCATGCTCATGATTCCAAATGTCAAAAGACGCTGATCCTTAATCGCACTGAGTTGAAGGCGGAGTACGGCAAGTGCCTCAGTATTTCCTAGGAACATCATCTGAATCGAAAAGAAACTCTCAAGTTTTGGCAAGCCGGATACTTTTGAGATGAGCCATCCCACTTTATCAATGATCCAGGTAAGTATACCGAAATACGATAAAACATCAAAAAACGTGATAATGAAGATAATTGGCATCAATGCGCTGAAAAAGAAATCCACTTGTTCATTTGCCATAAGCGAAGGAAAGACAAAAGAAATCCCTTCATTCGCACATTCAATCAACCAGGTGAAGAATGAAGCGATCAGATTGATGACCCACGCCCCTATTTTTGTCGATAACATGAACCATGTGATAAGCAATTCAAGAACCAGCAAGGTAAGAATCGCTTTCCACTTAACGTTCCTTTTATTAGGTGAACAAAGGTAAACGATGCCCATTACAACTAAAACACCTAGTATATTCAATAAGAAATACATGCTTTCATCCCCTTTGGCTATATCATTTCCCATTCGTTTTTTTTATATAAAAAGCCCTCACCTTTTTACACCTTCAGCCGCAGGAAGAAAGTGTGAAAAAGTAAGAGCCTTCATTCAAACATGTTATTTGGATCACAAGCGAACCAACATAAACCTGTCCATCTCTTCTATTTCATACTTCCTTGTAGTCCGGCATTACGGCTGCCAGGTAGAAACTATCAGACCATCGTCACTGATATTATACAAGGATATTTTTTAAATAAATTTCTTAGGAAAGATATCATTTTAAATCAGTTTAATTTTAATTACAATACGTTATAAAGTTGTTATATTAATATAAATTTTTTGAAAACAATCAAGAAAGTCTTAGAAGGACCGATGTTGGGTAATACTTAAGAAGGAGCTGGCTTAAATTATAAACGGCCCATCTAAAGAGGTCTTTAAATAAGCTTCCCATTTGTTTCAATTCATCCTACTGACCATTACATCTCCTTTGCAGGAAATAAGGACGTGAATTTTTTGTGGACTTTTTTAATAGCCAGGAAACTCTTACTGCAATCCAGTGGACTTTAAGAGCCATTATATCCTTCTTCTTCTTACTTTTTTCGGTTAAATTAATGGGGCAACGGTCCATTTCCCAGTTAAGATTACTTGATTTCATAATGGCATTAATTATTGGAAACATTCTTGC
Organism: Peribacillus frigoritolerans; assembly: GCF_040250305.1. Classification (NCBI taxonomy): domain Bacteria; kingdom Bacillati; phylum Bacillota; class Bacilli; order Caryophanales; family Bacillaceae; genus Peribacillus; species Peribacillus frigoritolerans. The sequence goes on from NZ_CP158190.1 coordinate 4,224,746, forward strand.
CCACCCTTTGTCAGATGAACAGTTAGGTTTGAAGGGCTCAATGATTACGACCTTTGTTTTAGTGATTTTATATATAATTAGTGTGTTTACGGGTCTTAAGTGGGGCAAAATCCGAAGGTTTTTTGACTCCGCCCCCTTTCCACTTATCGAAAATGGACAAATCATTTACAAAAGCTTAGCAAAAGCCCGAATCTCCATCGATTTTTTATTATCGGAATTAAGAAAAGAAAAAGTCGAAGATATTCAAAAAGTGTCCCTCGCACTATGGGAACCGGGTGGTACCATTTCATTGTTTTTATACTCTCAATATGAAGCAGTAACCCCAGCAGATATGCACCTAGAAACAAATGCCTTCGCTTTTCCTAAAACGATTATTAAAGAAGGGAAGATCGATTCTAAAGAATTGAATCGGGGCGGCAAAGACGAAGCATGGCTTAAAAACAGAATCAAGATAACATATAATGCCGATGTGAACGATATTTTATTGGCAACTCTTGATAATAACGATAACTTAAAGGTCTTTTTCTACAAATAGATTTTCAGCCAAAATAAAATCCCCTCAAGCATTGTGTTAAAGCCTACATATGAATGCAGGCTTTACACACGTTCAACTTAAAGGGGATTTATAAACTCGCTTATTACTCCGACCAATTCAGTGTATTCAAGAACTTATACACATCTTCATACACCTGTTCACGTTCTTTGCCCAATGTGATAATATGACCTGATTTTTCATACCATATCAAGTGTTTATGCTGCGTATCGACTTCATTGAAAATCGCTGTAGCACTCTCAGTATAGTCGGGATCATCCAAGCGCCCTTGCAGAACAAGAGTTGGTGATGTGATTAAATCTAAATTTTCACCTGTCTCATTAATAATATTCAGCACATCTTTTAGTTGAGGCATAGGCTCTTCTTCCAGCAGCTTCACTTCTGCAGCAATTTGGTCTGCATCTTTGCCCTCAAATTTCTTATAAGCCTGTGCATAATTGAGCAAGCGGTTCTTTTGTCGATCGATACTTTTCCCTTGCGTCGGAGCGCACATTGAAACTACGCCTTTTACAGGCAATTCAATTCCCACTTTTAATGAGAACACTCCTCCTAAAGAAATTCCTACAACAGCAATTTCTTCATATCCTTCTTCTTTAAGGAATTTATAGCCATTAACTACATCTTCCCACCATTCCTTTGGACCAGTCTTAACGAGCTCCTCACCAGACACTCCATGCCCTCTATAAAGAGGTCCGTGGCAAGTATAGTCGAGATCATTCAAGTATTTCCCTAATTTCTTCATATCTCCTGTACTTCCGGTAAACCCGTGAAGTAAAAGAACAGCTCTCTTTCCACCAATATATGTGAATGGCTCTGGTGCTTTCACTTTCATCTATCTAGGACCTTCTTTCTTTGCTCTTGTTGATAAATAGAATCTAAATGATTTTCGAAAAAAAATCAATTAATACCCCTTGAGTAGGGATTCTTCTATCCTATTCCGTATTTTCATTAAAACAATTAAATCATGTATATAGTATCCTTACCACACTCTTCACAACTCATCCGTTCCGAAGCACATTTTACTATGATTAAATTTATTTAGCAATCGTCATTTAACCATTTTTTTTAAGAAAAGTAAAATGCACCTTGTGATACGATGTACAACGTATTACACTTTAAAAATGAAAAGGAGGAGAATTTATTTGGATAAAGAATTAATGAAGGGAAGCATTGACCTCCTTTTGCTTTCACTTCTTTCACAAAAAAAGCTATACGGCTATGAAATCACGAAGATCTTGAAGGAAATGAGCATGGGCAAATATCAAATAAGTGAAGGCACCCTCTACCCCGCCCTTAAACGGTTAGAAAAAAAAGAATTCATAAAAGGCCATTGGCAAGAGTCCGAGTCAGGCCGCAGGAAATATTATCATGTCACCGAAAATGGACAAACCGAACTTGAGCGGAAGCGAGAATGCTTTTTCTTCCTCGAAAAATTAGTTCGGAAAAGCACAGAGCAATTTTAAACAATATACAAAGCTTCCTAGCCCCATTAATGGAACGGTGCAGGAAGCTTTTTTTGATTTTTACTCGTGAGTTTGGGCTAATTACTCTTGAATTTGTCCTGCACTCATAATTTCGCACTGTTTATTCGTGAAATTCGTGCTGCTCTCTTTATTTTGCACTGTTTATTCGTGAAATTCTCGCTGTTTACTCAGGATTTCGCGCTATTCTCATGATTTCGTGCCATTTACCGTGAATTTTGCACTTTTATTCGTGAAATTCATGCTGCACTCATGATTTCGCTCTGTTTACTCGTGAATTTTGCACTTTTACTCGTGAGTTTCGGCCATTTACTCGTGAGTTTTGCACTTTTACTCGTGAATTTCGGCCATATACTCGTGAATTCGTTCTGCACTCATGGCGTTGCGCTCTTTATTCGTGTATTTGCACTGCACTCATGATTTTGCGCTGTTTAATCACGCTTTCCGCGCTATTCTCATGATTTAGTGCCGTTTAATCGTGAATTCCGCACGTTTTACTCGTGAGTTACTCCGTTCACGCAAAAAAAAGGACCTAATTTGGTCCTTTTTTGTCAATTCCTTTATGCTTGCGATAATTGGCGCAGGAGAGCTTCATACATTCCCCTTGAACATGCGCCCCATATTTTTCACGAAAGGCCTCGAGGCAATAGCATTTATCTTTTTCTTTTTTGGTTCCATCCATGTAGTGCATCCCTCCTGGCATTTAACTGGAGACTACACGTTTCTCCAGTTCTACGTTGATTCGTCCCAACAATACGGCACCAATGGACTGAATGATAGTTTTAACGATGATTTGGCCGATGACCGCAGCGGGTACTGCTTCCCATGGCAATATATTGGCACCCAATGGACTTAGGCCAATCACGACAAATATCACCGAATCGAAAAATCCTCCAACGATCCCGCTGTAAAACACCCTCCAACTCATCGGGAGCTTTAAACGGGTATAAATTTCCGTATCCGCTGTTTCTGCGACCACGAAGGATAATGCGGAAGCAAAAACAATCAGTAACGTATCTCCTAATAAAAATGATACACATGCAGATAAAATAAGTGCAGTGACGATGCATATATAGGTCTTCGCGCGGCCGAATTTATTCTGGACCAGATCTCGGAAGATGAAGGTTCCCCCGATGAGCAATGTTCCCATCGGGATGATGAACATGCCAAAATGTAATGGCTCAAAAGCTGCTGTAACCACATTCGCCGTGATGATGGATACTAAATACAATAAAATTCTTAACATTTCTTAATTCTCCTTATACAGAAAAAACAGCACCCTAAGAAAGAGCCCTGTTCTCCTTAGTTTTTTTGAGAGGGTAGCTAGAACCTCTTCCGCCCGGGCGGATTATCATTTTCCTTATTCATCGTAGCTTGAAAGCGATTGGAAATCAAGAAGTTTCCATACGGCCCTTTTATGTCACGGAGAATCCGGTTTTAGCAATGCACTTCAAATCTTCTTCAATGCAATGACTTTGCCGATTTCTGTCGCAAAAAACTGCTTGACCGGCTGTATATGAAAGCCGACAATCAATGATAGAGTTAGGTTACGATCTTGATATCTTATTTGGCGAGGAGGAAAAAGAATTATGAAAAAAACTACGTTTGTCTATCCTATTTATATCGCAACCACACCAGAGAAGCTTTGGGAAGCCCTGACGAGTGGTGAAGTCACGAAGAAATACCACTTTGGATTGCAAGTACAGTCTGACTGGCAAGAAGGTTCAAGCGTCAAATATATGCTGGAAGATGGGCGGATTACTGATCATGGGAATGTACTTAAGTGTGAGCCGTTGCACCTGCTCTCGTATACATGGAACATGGCAGGAGACGAAACACCTCGCAAGCAGCCTACACGGGTCACTTTTGAATTACAGAAAATGGATGATTCGACTTTAAAGTTAACGCTTAGGCATGAGGAGCTATTGGAGACAGATTTCGTATATGATGACAATACCTTTGAAGGCTTGAATAATGGTTGGCCAGCCATTCTGAGTAACCTGAAGAGCTTGCTTGAAACTGGAAGGACCCTGCCGCCAATATCAGTAGATTGGGATAGTGGAATACAATAAAAACAAATCGAAAGAGAGTTGATTTAGTATGGATACCCAAATAATTACGAAATTTAAGATAATCAAGCCAGCTAATGAAGTGTTTGAAGCCATAGTGAATCCTGAAAAAATCGGGAATTTCTGGTTCTCATCGAGTTCGGAAAGATGGGAACAAGGCCGGACGCCTGCATTGAGATACAACGAATACGATGCTGAAGTGGTTATTAATGTAATGGAAGTCGAGGAAAATAGGAAAATCGTGTTTGCGGGGGCGGAAATGATCAAGAAACGGTTGTTACCATTACACTAAAAGAGTTGGATAATACGAGTACAATTATTGAAGTAAACGAATCAGGTTTGAGTGAAGACGACCCTGAAATAATAAACAAAATGATCGGACAAAAGGAAGGTTGGGTTTATACATTAACCTGTTTAAAGGGTTATTTGGAAAATGGCGTTAATACTTTGAGAGCATCATTAGTTTTTTAATTATTAAAGGATGCTGGTTCAGATGTATAAGGCATCCGTTAATCAAGCTCCTTACTGGATGTCGATTGTCTAAATCAACTAATTTTTAAACGGGAGGAGACTTAGATGTTTCCGGAAAAAAACTCAAGGATGAATAACACCCTTGAGTTTTTGACTTTCCGTATGGTTTGACACGAAATTCAATCGGAAATCACTTTTAGATACATGCCCTTTGAAGCTTTTTTGTAGGCTTCAATTCCCATTTTCTTGACTTTGTCTGATAAACTGGATGCTCTTATTAATTGGGTTCCTTGAATAACGGAAGGATCAATGAGCCGCACTTTATTTTTCAGATAAAAATCGTAGTCCACTTGATTTTTTTTCACCTTTACGTTACCATGGATCCGTTTTAACAGATTTTGCACTTCATGGTCTTCAGTCAAGCTTAACAAGGACATGACTTCCTCATCTGTACCAAGTAAGTCATCAAGGCTGATTAGTTTTTTAGCCAAAGCCAATTTTAAGGTCTTTGCCAAAATTCCATAGCCATATATATTAAGCGGTTCCATGAAAAAATCAATAACTTCGCTATAATACGTTTTCACAAACCATTCAGCCGATTCAATATTATCCAGATACATCCTTCCATTTATTATGATTACATGGTTTAGAAAGTCATGAACGGATTCCAGTGTGATATGTCCATATTGATACATATCCCGGAGAGTATAATCTACCCGATCGGCACATAACTCAGGTGCTGGCTGTTCAAGCAATTCCCATTTTGATTGAAAAACATCTTCACATTCATATCCATACCTCTTCAGTATTAAGGGGATTTCGGATTCCATAATGACTTGTTCATATATTTTTTCATGATAATCTTCATCCTTACAATCCAGAACGAAATCAATTACATGTGAGAATGCAGTGTGGGATACGTCATGCAGCAAGCCCGCGATTTGTTCTTCCAATGACCCACCAAGCTCTTTTATTAAAAGCATCACACCAATTGAATGGTCAAATCGTGTGACATCCCACTTCTCATTAACTAAATAACTTGCCCCGCCTTGATGTATCCCCTTCAATCTTTGGACCGGTTTGCTTACTATCAGCTCTTCCAGAACTCCCTCTACAATGTGTTCCCCATAGATACTATCCAAAACTATCAATAACTGCCGCCTCCCCCATTAGTTACTCATTACAGGTAGGTGATTTCACTGATTTTTTTCTGTAAAAATTATTTCCCCCTTTTGATTTTGCTCATATTGCTTTTTTACCAATTTTTCCAATTCCTCTTCATCATTCAAATCGATATCACCCGGATTGTCCTCATCAACTCCCTCTATGATCATCATTTCATTTATTATTACCTGATCTCGTGGATACACTTTAAAAAAGTCTTCTACAGGTTTCTTTTTATCTTTATACGGTTTAGTGAATAAAAAATAGCCGGTCAGGACTATGGTAATTGAAGCAAAAATACCGAATTTCTTTTTCATTTATTCATCCCCTCAACGCTCTAATAATACCCTTATAATACCATATGAGGGTATTAACGGTACAAAATAAGTCAAACGCTGCAATGTCCTCAATCCTCCCCTTTGCAACACTGATGGAATTCCGCTTCACAAAATGGTAAAGTTTAGGAATTTATCATTCGATCTAATATTTGACATTTGGAAATCAGTGAGCTATCATCCTAATTAACCAGTGGTCAATAAATAGGAGGTGTCAAGATGTCGCCAAGGAAATCGGCAGGTAAAGAATTATCCAGGGAAATGGTGTTGAATGAAGCTAGAAACCTTTTCGCAACGTTAGGGTATTCGAATGTCTCAATGAGGCAATTGGCTAAATCATTGGATTGCAGCCATGGAGCCATTTATTATCATTTTAAAAATAAGGCGGAAATATTTTACAGTTTGGTAAAAACGGATTTTTCCGTTTTAAATAATTTAATCGATGATATCATCATGTCGGAAAATGACCCTTCTATAAAAATGGAAAAGATTTTATTGTGCTTCTTGGAGTTCGGTTTAACCCAACAGAATCATTATTCCGTCATGTTTTTATCGAAGGAAAAAGAAATTCAGCAGTTACTCCAATTTGATTCTAATAAAACATACGAAAAGCTAATCCAGTCCCTGACGGACCTAACGGACAACAAGCTAAATCCTGCATCCATTTGGTCGATTTTTCTTTCTCTTCACGGATTCATAACTTTTTATATTAATTCTGAACTATCATATCAAGATGTAAAAGGTTTAGCTTATTTTCATGTAAAAAATATCATCAGGAACATCATATAATTTTTTTGAATATTATTGACCATTGGTCAAATAAACTTTGGAGGTTTTAATATGGTAAAGAAATACCTTCATATTGAAGGGCTCATGGTCTTTTTAGCGGTGATTTACATCTATTCGTTATATGAATTCAGCTGGTGGATTTTCCTTCTATTGATTTTATCGCCTGATGTTTCCATGCTGGCCTATCTGATCAATGATCGGATTGGAGCAAGGGTTTATAACTTATTTCATACTTATATCCTGTCCATCTTCACGATTTTGCTATCCATTTTCCTAAAGTCGGATGCATTGATGCTGATTGGTTTAATTTGGACAGCGCATATAGGAATGGATCGCTTATTTGGATATGGCCTTAAATACACATCATCCTTCAAAGCTACACATATGCAAAGGTTGTAATAAGCTTAAAAGGCAGTGTGATTAAACATCACACTGCCTTTACTTTACACGCCCCGCTTGTTTCCCCATATATAGGTATGCAGCTGGGGCAGGACTTTCACATCATTCAATTCATCATCTACTATCACTTTATCAATTAACTCTTCGTACTTCTTCAATAGGCCGCTGATCAATTGACGATCATCCGCCGTCCGGCTGTCGTCATTGCCGACCTGCAGATAAAAAGGAATATCCGGGTAACGCCCATGTACATGTTTGGCATATTGATAATCTTCCTCGTTAAAGACGACGATCTTCAATGAGACATGGTTTTCAGGATTTCGATTGGCAAGGTTCGAGATGATTTGGTCGAGCACCGTAAAGTCCGTGTTCATTCCAGAGCTCGGCGGCTTAGGTGAAATAGTCAGTTCATCAATATCGAGAAACCAATCCTGCCATCTGCTCCCTTGGGTTTCGACACCTATTTTCATTTTATTTTCATGTAAGATCGCTATCAAGCCGTTTAGGTTTTTCAGCAGAGCCGGGTTTCCTCCTGATATCGTCACGAAGGAAAAACCAGAACCCCCAATACGCTTCAGCTCATCCCATATTTCTCTAGCAGTCATCTGGACGGTATCTTCCTTACCGGTGCCATCCCAAGTAAATGCGGAATCACACCAGGCACACGAATAATCGCAGCCGGCCGTCCGAACGAACATGGTTTTTTGGCCAATGACCATTCCCTCTCCTTGGATGGTCGGCCCGAAGATTTCCATAACAGGGAGTTTACTCACTTTCCATCCACTCCCTTCTGGCTTCGGCATAGCTTGTCGGCGTTTCGTACAGTCGAACAAATTCGACTCTAGCACCCTCATATTCTTTTAATGAAAGGGATTCGGCCATTTTTTCATAAATCCAGACAACCATATTTTCAGCTGTTGTATTCATGAGCGGCAGGGTTTCATTCAAATAACGGTGATCCAGGTGGATTTCAATTTCATTTTTCCATATATCCTTGATGTCCCCAAAATCTATCATCAACCCTCGTGAATCTGTATACCCGCTTAATCCGAAAATGACCTTATACGTGTGGCCATGCAGGTTCTTGCATTTCCCTTCATAATCATGCAGATGGTGTGCCGCATCAAAGGTGAATTCCTTACTCACGAGAACCCTCTTGTTTGTATACTTCAATTGGCTGCGCTGAATATCTTCATCTATTTTTTGGAGTTTATCCACTATCGTAAAACCGTACATCATGAAAGCACCTTCCGTCTGCTTACATAGTCATCCAGTCCTTTTTTCCGCAGATTACATGCCGGACAATCTCCACAGCCGTCGGAGATGATTCCGTTATAGCAAGTCAGGGTCTTTTCGCGGACAAAGTCGAACGCGCCTAGCTGATCCGCTAGCTCCCATGTTTCCTCTTTATTAAGCCACATTAGCGGCGTATCAATCACGAATGACTGGTCCATCGACAAGTTCAAGGTCACATTCAATGATTTAATGAATACATCGCGGCAGTCCGGATATCCGCTGAAATCCGTTTCACAGACACCGGTGACAATATGTTTAGCGCCAATCTGACTCGCCAGCACTCCGGCAAACGAAAGGAACAGCAAATTCCTCCCTGGTACGAACGTCGACGGCAATTCCCCTTCTTCTCCGTCCGTCACCGCAATATCACTTCTCGTCAGCGCATTTGGTGCCAGTTGGTTCAGCAGCGACATGTCAAGGATATGATGGTTCACGCCCAATTCCTTGGCAATGTTTTGAGCACATTCGATTTCCAAGCTATGCCGCTGATTATAATCGAACGTCACCGCTTCCACTTCCTCAAATCTCTCCATCGCCCAGAACAGGCACGTCGTACTGTCCTGACCTCCACTAAACACAACCACTGCCTTTTCTTTCTTCTTCATTTCTATAAAACTCCTTTTTACGGAAAAAAACAGCACCCTAAGAATAGAGCACTGTTTCTCCTTAGTTTTTTTGAGAGGGTAGCTAGAACCTCTTCCGCCTTAACGCGGAATATTATATTTTTCCAAGTCAATAGTAACTTGAAAACGATAAGAAATCAAGATGTTTATATTAAGAGAACATTAGACCTGATGGAAAATTTGGTTAACTTTTCATTGCTTAAATATCCTTTTATTTATCCGATAAAACAGTGTGAATAAAATATCGATAAAGGGGTCCAATAATTTGAAAAGCATTAAAGCAAAGGTATTGGTGGCATTTTCACTCATCATATCTTTATGTGTCATCTTAGGAGCATTCAACATTTATAGCAGCAACAAGTCACTGGTTTATTCCCAGGATATCATCGAAAAGGAACTTCCGCTTCTTATCCAAGACGAAAAGCTCCTATACAATCTAGCACAAAGAACCGCATACGCCCGGGCCTATATTCTTTATGGTGACGAGAGTTATAAAGAAGGGTTCTTACAATATACTGAAGAAAGCCAGGTCATCCAGGAGGAACTCCTAGCCTTAAGCGATTCTGATAAAGCGAAGGAATTGATCGAGAAAAGCGTGGATTGGAGGACGATGATTGTAGATCGGGTATTTACACAATATGAAAAAGGAAATGAAGAACGCGCTAAAGAGATACTCAAAAATGAAGTGGCGCCAATCAGCAATGAAGTAATGGAGGGTTTCAAGGAGCTTGCTTCGGAACGCGAGGAATTGATTGTCGCTTCTGGTGAAACCGTCATCGCCAGCGGGAAATCGGTTAAGACGACAAGTATCATCATATCCATTGCGGCAGTCCTTATTGGCCTTGTCCTTGCGGTTGTTACAGCCAACCTCATTACCACCCCCCTCCTTAAAATCAGGGATAGGATGAAAATGGTGGCTGCAGGAGAGCTGAATCATGAGCCCCTGGAGCAAAAGTCAAATGATGAAATGGGCGAACTAACGGTATCCGCCAATCAAATGCAGAAAGACCTTCGTGATACTATCGAAAAAATGCTCAGTGTTTCGCAATCCGTTTCCAACAAAAGTGAAGATCTGACTCAATCAGCAAATGAAGTGCAGCAGGGCAGCAAACAGATAGCGACTACGATGTATGAACTTTCGGAAGGTTCGGAGTCACAAGCCAACCGGGCATCTGAAATGGTTCGCATCATGGATGATTTCACCGGCAGGATTAAGCTTGCCCACCTAGAAGGGGTGGATGTAGCTAACAGTTCAACCGAAATCCTTTCCTTGACCAAGGAGGGCACCACTTTAATGCGCAGTTCGGTCCAACAGATGCAAAGTATTGATGGGATTGTCAAAAATGCCGTAGAGCAAGTGAAAGGGCTCGATTCTCAATCACAGCAAATTTCGCAGCTTGTGCAGGTCATCAAGGATATATCCAATCAAACCAATCTATTGGCGCTGAATGCAGCCATAGAAGCTGCTCGTGCTGGTGAACATGGCAGGGGCTTTGCCATCGTCGCCGATGAAGTGCGGAAACTCGCTGAAGAGGTCACACACTCCGTTGGGGATATCACCAATATTGTCTCCGCCATTCAAACAGGTTCAAAAACGGTCGTCCACTCCCTGGAAGATGGTTACACACAAGTGGATGAAGGCACAAAACAAATTACGCTCACAGGCCGAACCTTTGAAACAATTAATCATTCTGTCGGGAATATGGAAATGAAAATACAGCATATAACAGACGAATTGAACTATATCTCCACAAATAGCCAAAAAATCAATCAGGCTATCGAAGATATCGCAGCCGTTTCTGAAGAGTCCGCGGCAGGAATCGAACAAGTCTCCGCCTCCGCTCAGCAATCCAGCTCTTCGATGGATGAAATCACGAATCATGCCAGTGAAATTGCATCCTCGGCAGAACTGCTCACTGAACAGGTTAAGAAGTTCCAATTATGACACTAGCAATTTCCCGAATGCGGGAAATTGCTTTTTCCCTTCCATTCTAATGTTGTTTCATTTTCGTTTATTCGGGGAATAATAACTATACACAATAATAAACCATTAAAAAACAAATCTATCAGAAGCGGCTGGAAGTGGATATTTCCCTTTGTTTTCAGAATATTTAGTGTATAATTGATTAAAGGAATATTTTAACTTAAATAATCATTGCTTCCAATACCTGCTACTGCAAATCCCGAAATTTCCTTTCAACACCATGCACGGGCACTTATACTCAGTAAGGATCCATTGCATGCTTTCTCTTGAATCAAACCATTCACAACTTTATTCTCAAAAAAACACGATTTCCATTCCAAATTTGTAAAAAAAGGTTAAAATCAACTAATGATATGTTACTATTAAACCAAGACCTTTTAACCCCATAAGGAGGAATTCATATGAAACGTTTTTTCAAATTCATCGCAGATTTTAACGAAAGAAAAGCACTGGAACGGGAAACCGAAGAGTTCTTTCGCAAAGAATACGAAAATTATATGAAGATGAATCCTGACAATCAAGGAAAAAGAAGGAGATTAGCTCCTAGACTTTATGTGATTGATGGCGGTAAAAAGGGCTCCAACCTTGAGATTTCTGACAGAAAGAAATCCAGTTAATCTGATTCCTTCCATAATAAGCTACGCATGCTGTAGCTCAAGACCCACAAACGTTAAATCTCCAGGATGAACGGAGATCCGTGACCATTCCATTCATTTACAATATATAAGCCGAAAGCTCAGAAATACTTCTGAGCTTTTTTTATTTTTCATTCTTCTATAAACACTATATCTATAGAAGAAACTAGGTATTTTTTTTAAAAAATGGGTTAACTTTAGTTTATTTCATGTTTTAGGTAAAAGTTCAATTATAGGCCCATGGGTATTTCCGAAGAGAAAACCGAAAAACATTAAAAAAAAGAGATGTGTGCTTTTACTCATCTTTATCCATATTCAAAAGAGTTCAACTAATTGAGTCGTTAGATGCAATATTTCACATTGAATGACAAATGCATAAAAATTATTACGTTTATGTCAAACAATGGGTATAAACAATTAACAAACTGTAATAAACCTCACTTTTCAAAAATAATTATTATTCAAATATAGCCATTATGAATTAGGTTCAAATGCTCATGAATCTATTTTGATTCTGACCAAAATGGGTTTTTATTAAACTTCCCATAATTTAGTGTAAATAAACCGAGGATTCTCTTGATTTCCAGCCATATCTTTGTACTCATAAAACAATTTATCCCATTAGATACTATTACACTCCAATATACATTTATTTGAAAAAGCTGATAATAACTATATTACGATAGAATAATTGGCTCTTGCCTATTAAGTTTAAAATCATGTAGTGTGTATTCAGTAATTCAAATATTTGAAAAAAAGAGAGGTTAAAAAATGGCACCAATATTTATTTGTGCGATCTTTTTGCTTGGTTATGGCATTTTTGAACAAAAACGCCATCAGAAGCGTCTCGACTCCATCCCGGTACGTGTGAATGTGAATGGGATTCGAGGGAAATCCACTGTAACGCGTCTAATTACAGGAGTGATCCAGGAAGCTAAATACAAAACAGTAGGTAAAACAACCGGAACGTCAGCAAGAATGATCTATTGGTTTACCGACAAGGAAAAACCGATTGTACGCCGCCCGGAAGGACCCAATATAGGAGAACAACGGCGTGTAGTTAAAGAAGTTGCCGACTTAGGCACAGAAGCACTGGTTTGTGAGTGCATGGCCGTACAGCCTGACTATCAACTAATCTTCCAAAACAAAATGATACAGGCAAACATTGGGGTCATCGTGAATGTATTGGAGGACCATATGGATGTCATGGGACCGACTTTGGATGAGGTTGCTGAAGCCTTCACTGCTACCATTCCCCATAATGGTCACTTAATAACCATCGAAAGTGAATATTTGGACTTTTTCAAGCAAATTGCCAAAGAACGCAACACAAAAGTGATCGTTGCAGACAATTCCAGAATTTCGGAAGAATTCCTGCGTGAATTCGATTATATGGTATTTCCTGATAATGCATCACTGGCCTTGGCCGTTGCTGAAGCTTTGGGCATTGATGAAAAAACGGCTTTTCGCGGCATGTTGAATGCGCATCCCGATCCAGGTGCCATGCGGATCACCAAATTCGGAGATCCCATCCAGCCAACTTTCTTTGTCAATGGCTTTGCTGCAAATGACGCGTCATCTACGCTGAACATATGGGAACGTGTCAATACGTTCGGATACAGCACAGAACCTCCTATCGTCATCATGAATTGCCGTGCCGATCGTGTGGACCGTACTGAGCAGTTTGCTAGAGATGTATTACCTTACATAAAATCTGAAATCGTCATTGCCATTGGTGAAACCACATCACCGATTACAAGGGTATTCGAGCAAGGGAAATTGGATACTAAAGAATATTGGGATTTAGAAAACTGGTCAACTGAAGAAATCGTGGCCCGTCTCCGCCCATTGATGAAAAATCGCATCGTCTACGGTGTCGGGAATATTCACGGTGCAGCGGAACCATTAATTGAAGCATTCATGAAATCTAAAACAAAGCAAAAAGCAAGTTAAGTAGGAGGAACCTTAATGTTTGGATCGGATTTATATGTAGCCCTAGTACTTGGAGTAACGCTTAGCCTTATATTTTCAGAAAAGACGGGTGTCGTACCCGCAGGACTTATCGTGCCAGGTTATTTGGCATTAGTATTTGATCAATGGGAAATCATGCTGACCATTTTGATCATTAGTGTGGTAACTTATTTAATCGTCACTCACGGCCTTTCAAGATGGGTGATTTTATATGGAAGAAGAAAATTCGCCGCCATGATGGTGACCGGGATTTGCTTGAAACTACTATTGGACTTAGTCTACCCCGTCATGCCATTTGAAATATTCGAGTTTCGGGGAATCGGTATAATCGTACCTGGATTGATAGCGAATACCATACAAAGACAAGGAATGCCATTGACACTTGGCAGCACGCTTTTATTATCCGGCTTAACTTTCGGTTTAATGAACGTGTACTACCTATTCTGAGGTGCAAAAAATGAAACGGACTTTAAATGCAAAAGAAAAAACACTTATCTTTATTAAACGCACGAAGAAAAAGAATCTTAAATACACTGGAATCATACTACCTATATTACTAATCGCATTAGTCATTACCACTTGGATGGGACGGGCTGAGGAAGTGAAAACAACCGCTCCAAAATCCGATCAACCATTGACAATGACAATGGTCGGTGATGTGATGATGGGACGTTATGTTGAAGAAGTTACGGAAAGGCACGGGTATGAATACCTCTTCCGGTATATGAAGCCATATTTCGCCAATTCAGATTATGTCAGTGGAAATTATGAACATACCGCTTTAAAAGAAGAGGTATCTAACTACAAGGAAGCAGATACGCCCATCCGATTAAACTCGAATACTAGTGGTGTGGAAGCCGTTAAAGATGCTGGCTTCTCTGTGGTGTCTTTAGCCAATAACCATATGATGGACTATGAAGAACAAGGACTTCTTGACACGATTGATGAATTCAAAAGTGCGGATATGCACTATGTCGGTGTTGGATCAAACACTGCCGAAGCAAAAAACAGCATCGACTATGCGGATGTTAATGGCTTACGTGTCGCAACACTTGGCTTCACAGATATTTACGGTAAGGATGCCGTGTCAAAAAATGATAAAGCCGGACTATTGAACTCCAACCCTGATATATTATTTGAAATGATCGGCAAAGCAAGGAATGCCAAGCAAGGCAACGCTGACTTGGTTGTGGTGAATATGCACTGGGGACAAGAGTATTCAACATCAACAACCGCTCGTCAAAAAGACTTGGCTAAGGCTATCATCGATGCGGGGGCTGACATCATCATCGGCCATCACCCCCATGTGCTTCAATCGTTTGATGTTTATAAAGATGGAATCATTTTCTATAGCTTAGGAAATTTCATATTCGATCAAGGCTGGACACGCACAAAGGATTCAGCTATGGTTCAATACCATTTAGCGGTAGACGGAAAAGCTACAATCGATGTCGTACCACTGCAAATTGAAGAAGCAACACCAAGGCCAGCTACCTCTTCAATTGACAAATCACGTGTTTACCGACAGTTGACGAAGGAAACGAGTGAAAAAGTCCAGTGGTCGAAAAAAGAGGATCGCATCGAGATTACCTTGGATCACAAGAAGGTAATCGACCATAAGGCACAACGTGAACAAGAGGAAAAGGCAGCAATGGAAAAGAAAGCTGCACTGGAGAAAAAAGCAGCACAAGAGAAAAAGGCCGTACAAGCTAAACAACAGGAAATGCAACCCATTCAATAAGGAACGCTTTGTCACTACTATTTGAAGAATGAAGACACACAACTTAGAAGCTCAACGAAAAGGGGGAACAACCGATGATTAACCGTATGACGGGAAAAGTGCTCATATCCCTAAGCTTGCTCATATATATTGCTGGATGTTCGAAGACACCCCCTATTTCTGACACGAATGATCCGATAAAGAGTAAAACGGAACAATCATATGGGGTCAGTTCTTCAAACCCAATCGCAATAGATGTCGGTATGGATATATTGGAAAACGGCGGAACGGCGGCTGATGCCGCCATTGCGGTATCGTATGTATTAGGTGTAGTTGAACCTTATGGATCTGGCGTGGGTGGCGGCGGCGGTATGCTGATTGCCCCGGAATCCGGCGATCCCGAATTTATCGATTATCGTGAATCCTCTCCGGAAGACCCAAGTTCAAGACACGATACAGGGATTCCTGGCTTAGTGGCCGGCATGCAGGTTATAAGTGATAAGTATGGGAGCGTTCCAATGGCAGATCTTCTTCAGCCGGCGATAGATTTGGCTGAAGACGGATTTGAAGTCGACGAATCGTTATCATCACGATTAGAAGCGGCTCAGCCAAGGATATCTTCCGATGCGACTTCACTTTTTTATCCTGATGGTGATGCCATTAAACCAGGCAAAACCCTCGTCCAAGAAAGACTTGCCGAAACATTGAAGAAGATCCAGCAGGAAGGTCCTGATGGTTTTTATAAAGGGGAAATTGCGCGGGATATTAAAAGAGAATCAGATATCGACTTGATGGATTTAAAGCGCTATGAGGTGAAAGAACGGAAGCCGGTCCAAGGAGCATTTGCCGGTTATGATGTTTTTACCGCCCCTCCGCCCTTTTCAGGAATTACAGTTCTTGAAATGTTAAAGCTAGCCGAGGAAATGAACCTAGGTGATTCTTCAAGTAAATCAGCTTATATGAAAGTCTTGGGGGGCATCACGGATACTGCTTATCAAGATCGGTCCGCCCATGTTGGAGATGGAATAAGTCACTCCAAGGCGGAAAAATTGCTCTCCCCCATTCACTTGGATAATCTTAAAAATAAGATCAAAAGTGAAAAATGGGAAGATAAAGAATCGAATGGTTCCGAAGAACATGAAAGTACGACACACTTTGTGATAATGGACAAGAATGGCACTGTCGTTTCCACAACAAATACGCTCAGTAACTTTTTCGGATCTGGGGATTATACGAATGGATTTTTCCTTAATGATCAATTGAAAAATTTCAGGTCCGGCTTGAACTCTCAAGAGGCATATAAACGGTCAAGAACTTTCACCGCTCCGACCATTCTCAAGAAACCTGGGCGGGAATCGATTGGGATCGGCTCACCAGGCGGTGATAGGATTCCGCAAGTATTGATGCAGGTTCTTTATTCTTATACAGAAAATGAAGGAACATTTCAGGATATCGTCGACCGTAATCGGTTCGTCTTTGATGGAAAGAAGATTTATACAGAAGCCAAGCTTTCGGATGAAACAATATCCGACTTGGAAGATTCAGGATATGAAGTCATTCAGAAAATTTCCCCCATGTATTATGGCGGGGTTCAAGCACTCGTTAAAAACGAGAAAAATGGACAAATATCCGGAGCTGGGGATAAACGAAGAAATGGAAGCTGGAAAGCTCAGCAATAAACGAGCAATCCAGCTCCTCCTTTTCTAAATATCACATGAATTTTAGCGATGTATAAGGGGACTTAGAATATGAATATCGTAAAAAAAATAACAAGCTGGGTCATACCCGTTTTTATAATAGCTGCCCTGCTTGTGACAATGAATACGTTTAAACGGACAGAAACGTTAACACCCGACGAGCAAAAAAAGATAGAACAATATACGACTGTCGAAAAATGAAAAAAGCCGGGGCATCCCCGCTTTTTTTATTTTTGCCGTCAAAGGGCGAAAGATTAAAACCAGTACAGATACGGAGGCTAACCATGAAGAAAAATAACTATACTGATTTTATTGAACTAGAGCAAAATGAACAAGAAGACCTCGATTACCGCATCATCGTTCATCACAGGAATCCTGATATTGCAGTTCTAGCCATACATGGCGGGAACATCGAACCAGGAACTAGCGATATTGCAGCCGCACTTGGAGAGAGACTTTGTGCAAGCACCTATCTATTCGAAGGTCTTAAACCAAGAGGCAACCAGGTCCTCCATATAACATCCCACTTGTTCAATGAACCGGTCGGCGTTTCAATGGCAGCGAACGCACAAACCACCCTTTCCATTCATGGCCACTACGACGTACATAATGCGCTGGTTTACATTGGCGGAAGGAACGAACCATATAAGAACCTTCTTCAGCAATGCCTCAACCAAGCTGGATTTCAAACTGATCATGCACCGCAGCACCTTTCAGGGATGAAAGTAAACAACATCACCAACAAATCCAAAACGGGTGCAGGCGTGCAATTGGAACTTTCCACTAAGCTTAGAAAAAGCTTTTTCAAAGGTGATGACTTTACCAGTAAAAACAGGGTAAATCACTGTGATCTTTTTAAACGGTTCGTTACTGCCATTGAAAAAGCGACTCTTGAATATAAACAGATAGAATGGCCTTCTTAGTCCATAAGGCTTTCAACTTGACCGAAGCTTTCGAATTTCTCGGCAAAATAATCTGACGAAAGATTGGAGATATGAACGCCCGTGTTTTCCGTTGTATGGAGAAAACGGCCATCACCTAGATAAATACCTACGTGGGTCACACCCAGCCTTGTTCCTGTGTCCCTAAAAAACACTAAATCCCCTGCCTTTGGATTTTCGATTTTGGGCAGCAATGAGAAGTAATCTGCTGCAGAACCCCGTTTTACTGAAAGGCCCTGTTCCTTCATGACCCAATAAATGAATCCGCTGCAATCCATTCCGATCATCGGATCTTCTCCACCGAAAACATAGTTGAATCCGCGTAGAGTGTATGCATACTTGATGACATCATATGCTTTATCATATGCAGCCTCCTGGTTTACATAAAACGGATATAACGGGTTGCTGTATAGTTGAAGATACTGCCCTTGCATCAACTCATCCGTAGTTAAAGCGTTACGACTCTTGATCGTACTCATGGAAATGCTGTAATTCTCCGATATACTTTTAAGCGTTTCTCCCGTTTGGACGATATGCTCTCCTTTAGGCGTATATGTTTTGTAAGCCACTTGGAATTTTGCAAAGTAATCTTCTGTAGTGGATCTCACCTGAACCGTTTCTGCACCGTATCCAGAATTGACAAATTGGTTTTTGCCGACATAAATACCCGCAGTCACGACTTTTAAGCTGTCTTTTTCCAGAAAGAATATAATATCCCCCATTTTCGGAGTGGCTGTATCCATCCCTTGCTTATAAAAACCATCTACTGTCAAACGGTCGACCGGCACATTTTGCCGGGAAAGCACCCAATGAATCAATCCGCTCGAATCAAATCCTTTTTCAGGCGTCTCCTCTCCAGCTGTCTTTTTAAACCCTATAAAGGATTTCGCATAATTTGCAATTTTTTTTCCTCTCTCCGACCATTGATAGATGGAAGGAGTATACGCCGTTTGAATGATTGTCAACCTTTGGCCCGCAAATAACTTATCATCCGGTAAACCATTCGTTTTCATTAATTGCTCAGCCGATATCTCATATGTCTTGGCAATCGATTCAACCGTTTCGCCAGAGGTTACAGTATGCACAGGATCTGCTGCCTCGGCCTTTAAGCCAGGTAAAAAAGTGAAATTGACCATGAATACCAATGTAAGTATCATACCGCTTAATTTTCCATTAAACATTTTAACCCTTCCTTTATACGCTGAAATATTTTTAAATATACGATGTTCAAGTAAACTTCAACATATGAATCTTTTATCCTACCATCCACCCAATCAGATGAGCCTTAACTCTCATCCCAACAATATTATCGGCGAACCTTATAAAACATTTAGCCTATTTTTTACAAATGATCATCAATCCGATCCAATAAATCACTTTCAAAATAAACCATTATTCCTATATTATGTTCTTTTACCGTCACAGTGTGACTTTCCCTGGAGCTACCCAGGTCATGGAAAAATAAATGTTCATGGTTGGAATCGAAGAATTACTAGAGGATTTTATTATTTTTTTGTACAGAATGGGTAAAGTTAGATTAGGCCAGTGATGATAAAGTCGTACTAACGATATAGGAGTGAAGATGTTCAACATAGTTTAGGAGGGACAACGTATTTGAGGTTTGGCATAAACAGACGTTGCTGTAACAGGATGAACTACACATTAAGCTTAGCAATCTCTAAAAAAAGAGCTCGTTTTTTACATGATTAAAAATATTGATGGCCCCATCGGACTCCTATATTACAGATCAAACGAAAATTTATTATGAAGGCGATGGATTTTTGAACAGGAACCCGAATCCATTGGTATCATCCATCATCTAGCAGAAGAAAATAAGGGGAAAGCTTAAAGCGCCTTCCCCTCGTTTCTATGAATCTATGGCATGTACACCGTTTTAATATGTGAAAGCTTCAAAAACACATGATCCCCATTGGCTGTCGTTAATTCAACCAAGTTGTTTTCCGCTTTTTTAAGCATACCGATTTTCATCGGGTCCTCTCCCCCATCAAATACTACTAGCTTTCCTGCATTTTTCTTTAATTGGTCTTCCAAAGAACGCAGCATCGGCACATCTGAAGGGTTAACGGGAAAACTCTCTTTACTGAGTGTATAGGGTGTGGCATTTTGATTGTACGGAGTAAGCCATTTAAGGTGATGCAGCGAGACATACATCATTTTATATACAGGCGAGAAGAATGCAAAGTAATCATTGAAAACATTGGTGATATAGCCGTGTAAAGGAATGTGTCCAGCTACATGGACTTCTGAAAAAACCCCTTTTGCGTTAATTAGTGTTTTACGATAGGAAATCGACGCCATGTCTTCCATCATGGGGGACTCCATGGGAGTTTTAATCTCGTTATCTACCTCTGTACTCAGATTGAATCTATGGACGTGCAGCATAGGAAAATACAAAAACTGCTGTCCATTGAACAACACTAGAATATCCGTGCTCAGATCAGTTAGAATTCCTTTGAAAGTTTTTTTTCCTGAGATTTGGACATCAATCTGTTTACCCAGTAATGCAAAAGCATCACTCATTACTATCTCCTCCTAGGGGGTTATTCAGCTAAAAATCATTTGCACCCAATAAAATAATAAGAGCAGTGTCACCACTGTCGCTATTGGTATGACTATCAGGGATACACTTAAATAATCTTTCCACTTAATTTTCACTTTGTTTTGTTTCAGGATATGCATCCAGATAAGTGAGGCAAGAGTACCGATGGGCAATAATAATGATCCCATGTCACTACCGATTATATTAGCTAGATAGATAGTTTTTAATGTGATCGGATCCAGTCCCATTTCGGTTAAGGTAATGGTACCTATCATTAATGCTGGATGATTATTGAAGATGTTTGATAGCATCGAAACCAATCCTCCCATGACAAAGCTCGCACTCAGTAACCCTTGATTTACAATCGGTTCGCATATCTGTACGAGCATGGCTGTAAGGCCTACATTATGTAGACCATAAATGATCACATACATGGAGAATGCGAATATCAGGATGTGCCATGGGGTCTTTTTTAAAATATCGACAGGGTTTGTCCGTAAATGGTACCACCTCCAGATCAGTAAAGATAAAGAGCCAAGTACAGCAACCCACTCGATTGGAATGGAAAAATAAGAAGCTACAAAGAGTAAACAGCGCACCACGAACACATAGAGCAATACTTT
Source organism: Peribacillus frigoritolerans (assembly GCF_040250305.1). Classification (NCBI taxonomy): domain Bacteria; kingdom Bacillati; phylum Bacillota; class Bacilli; order Caryophanales; family Bacillaceae; genus Peribacillus; species Peribacillus frigoritolerans. Next base: position 4,246,057 of record NZ_CP158190.1, read on the forward strand.
CAACATGAATTTTGTGCGTTGCCTTTTTGTTTCAACCGTCATTTTCCCCTTTAAGGGGTGGAAATTCTTAGTGAAGAAACTTTCCTCTATGTCATAAGAAATATTCGGCAGTTTCTTGGGCAATTTTTTCTTGACCACTACGAACATCAACCATGACATGAAGACCAACCCCAAAGTTGCAGGTACAAACATCATGGCAGTATGCATATAAAGCGTCATGTGCACAATTTTCAAAGCGATTAAATTAACAATATTACTCACACCAATTGGCGCACTTGAAGCTGTTGCAATCAATGCTCCACTCAAAAGATACGGGATGGCTTCATGCGGTTTTAATCTGAGATTTTTCAAAAGCAAGATCAAGATGGGGGTCGTAATCATGATGCTGCCGTCGTTATTGAATAACAAGGTCATTAAAAAGCACAATAATTGAATATACCAATACAGACGATACCCCGATCCTCGGGCAAGGATCGCAAGTCTCGCAGCCGCCCAGTGAAAAAAGCCGAAACTTTCCAAGATGACTGCCATGACAATCGTTGCCATGATGGTGATCGATGCGCCCCCGATTTTATTGATGATATCCAAAATATCGCCTTGGGATACTGTGCCATTCAGTAAAATTATCACTGCACCGATTGAAGCTGGCCATGCTTCATTGATACCTCCTGGCCTCCACAATATAACTATCATTGTCATGACGAACACAAAAATAGTCATTCCTATTTCGAAATGCATGTTGTTCTCCCCTTTTTGGGCCTTGAGCCATTGGACCCTACTTGTCCGATTCCTATATATTATTCCCCTTTGTAAAAAAAGCATGGATACTTGACCAGCCCCTCTAAATTGTACTTTTGTACTTCTAGTGATTTTGTCCACTAAAGAGAGATGCCCAGTTCACAGAAATCAGGGTCAATGCAATACAACAAAAAAGGGGAAACCACTTAGTGGCCTCCCCTTTTCGCAACGCTTATGTTTTCCGTTCCTCTAATTCTTTATCTGGAATTCCCCAAGCGTATGCTCCAAATCATTTATTAACTGTGTTAGCTGCTGTGTATATTGAGCTAGTTCATTGGATGAAGCTGCTTGTTCCTCCATCGATGATGCAATTTCTTCTGATGAAGCAGTCGTTTGCTGAGATACGGCGGTGATTTCTTCTATTACTTTAATAACCGTTTCTTTCTGTTGATTGATGCTTTCAATTGATCGTGTTTCTTCCTGGATCGAATTGGATATTTTTCCGACGGAATCCTCCAGCTCTTTCATGGCTTCACTTACCGTGATCACGGCATTTTTCTGATCCTTGCTGATTTGATTCGTTTCATTGGTCGTCCTCAGCAATTCCTCTGTATCTGACAGAATGCTTTGGATGATGGCTTGAATGTTTTTTGTAGCTTCTTTTGAATCATCAGCCAAGCTCCTTACTTCATTCGCCACGACAGCAAATCCTTTGCCGGACTCACCTGCCCTTGCCGCTTCTATGGATGCATTCAAAGATAACAAATTGGTTTGTTCCGATATTTTCGAGATGGCATTCGTGACATCGGAAATGGTTTTTGATTTTTCCACAAGTCTTAAGCTCATGCTTGTGACTGCAGCAAAAGCCATTTCTAGCTTATTGTACGACGTTTCCAAACCACTTACCTGTTGTTTCCCTGACTCTATTTTTTCAGATGCAAGCTCCAATACGGTTTGGGTCTCCCTCGATTTTTTTGATAACCCATCGATTTCTCCACTAAGAACCTGGATCGTGCCCGCACCATGCTCCACTTGTTCAGATTGATTCGATGCTCCCGCTGCAATCTCTTCTATCGCGCGTGAAACATCAGTAATGGCCGCACTATTCTCAGCAGCTATTTGGCTTAAGCCGGCATTGGCCTTTGTCACCGATTCCGCATTTCCGTTTACCTTCTCAACCAATCCTCTTAATTTCCCCAGCATCGAGTTATAGCTTTTGCTTAAGTCCCCAATCTCATCATTGGATTTAATGGCAAATTCGGACACTAAATCCCCACTAGCTGTCTTTTCTATGATTTTTTGGAAGTCGGCCATGATCTTCGTTAACTTTCCTGCTAGATAAAGAGCACATGCCGTCCCGAATAGAAGACCTAAAACACCTGATATCACTACGATTCTATTAATGTCATCCAGCTTTGATTGTAGTATTTTTTCTGGAGTGAGCGCCAAAACCTTCCAGTTCACTTCAGGGACTGTACTCAATTCACCTGTATAATCTTCACCATCCAACGTCAAGGCCTGATTCGCCTTGACGTCCCCGTTATACATGTCGGCCACCCACTTGAACTCTGAATTGAATCGGTCAGAATCCGCCATGAAATCCTCCACACCTTCTTCCATGCCGCTTTTTTCAGGATTCATATTCTTCCCGTCCATACCCTGCATGAATGAACTCACGATAAAACCTTGTGAATCCAATATAACCAGATTGCTAGTAGACTCTTTTTCGATGGTTGTCCTCATTTTCCCGATTGTCGAAAGGTCGATGTCATAACCAAGGGCTCCTGCCATTTTCCCGTCCGATAAAACGGGCGTGACAACGGAAGTCATGATCATCCCTGAAACTCCATCTCTATACACATCCATCCATTTCGTTTCTGGTCTTTCAGTCAGCTGCGTATAAGTCTTAGTCTCCCTAGCATCCTGATTGAAATCCATTTGGGGCGAAGCATACAAGGAACCATCCGATCCATCCATATAATAAACGGAAATTAAATCCTCATTGTTCTTTTGAAAAGCCTCTAACGTTTTTTGGATATCCTTGATTGAATCACCATTCTTGATTTGATTGGAAACCAGCTGTGATAATTGCTCTAGCGAATTTTCATACGTGGACATGCTCAAATTGATTTGGGCTGCCGCATTTTGGGCCGAGCTTTTGTTGATGGATATACTATCTTCTTTAAAAATGGAGGTCACTTTTACCCCCATTATCGAAACGGATACGACTATAGCGAGAAAAACGGATGTACATATAAATAATAACCATTTTATCCGGAGTGATATCCTCCTCTTCACTTTTTCTTTCTTTTCAATCGATGAACTTCTCATTAATAATTTCCCCTTTTTATTTGACCTGCAAATGCTCTCGCTTACCTGTGTGAAAACAAAGATTCAATTTATGCTCAAAATGGATCCTTCCTTATTTACGATCACTTACTTTATTTTTCCACATAAACATACTATATACCTAATTAAACCTTGTCAATTGCCAATTAAGGATAAATACGTAGGCATAAAGAACTTATCGCATTTTCAAATTCAAAAAACCCTTGGATTACATATAATCCAAGGGTTTCACATGGGAAAATTAGGTCAGCAGTAAAAAGAGATTTAGCGTAATGCTGCGGCTAAGCTTTCTCCGAATTCTTTTGCACCATCCGGACCATCACCTGTAATGATATCATCATGCGCAACGACATGCTGTTTTGCATATTCAACGGAATTGGCTTTCAATTCGTCAATTTGAACATCAACTGGGTAACAAGCAGCTTTGCGGCCAGAAAGTAAACCCGTTTTCGCTACAGTTACAGAACCTGCACAAATTCCCGATACAAGAACTTTTTGTTCATGTGCTTGTTTCAAAAAGCTTTGCAATTCTTGATTGCCCCATAGGTGATCATTCGTGCCCGATCCCCCAATTACAGCAACTGCATCATAATCACTTGCTGATACATCAGAAAAGATCACCTCTGCCAACGCCTTGCCTAGATAGTCTCCAGTTATTTCACCTGTTTTCGTACTTGCTACCGTCACTGCCACTCCTGTATTTTCCAAAACTTCTTTCGGCTGAAATAATTCATCTTCATTAAAACGTTCCGGTGGTATAATTAGTAATGCTTTTTTACTCATATATTTTGCCTCCTGAATTGAATTGTCTGATGACTACTCAAATTGTAACGCTGGAAATCAGCGCTGTGAAGAATGCACTTTTTTGTGCGGAGGTTACCTAAAGGTTACTGGTAAAATTAAAAAGGAGCTAATGTCCATGTCAGAAACATTAAGAGATGAAATCAAAGAAAAGATCTTAAACGGCTATTATAACTGCGAAAAAGAACTTACGTTATCCATATTCAGCGGCAAATGGAAAATCGTCATTCTATGGCATTTAGGTGTAGAAGGCCCACACCGATTCAGTGATCTCCAAAGGCTTTTCCCAAAAATATCCCATAAGATCTTAACGAATCAATTACGTGAACTTATGGAAGACGGCGTCGTCCATCGGGAGGTATATCCCGAGATCCCTCCAAAAGTCGAATATTCCATGACTGACCTTGGAATGACCTTGCTGCCAATCGTTGAAATGATGTATGAGTGGGGGAAAAACAGGATGAATGAAATTAAACAAGAAATGCACGTCAGTGAAAATGATGTGAATAAATAATGCATTCGTGACCCGAAAAACAAAGCCCATTGTAAAATGTGAACGTTGCCTCCAGGCACTCGCTTTCCGCGGGCGGTCCGAGAGCCTCCTCGGCGCTCGCCTGCGGGGTCTCCCTTGGCCACGCTTTTCCCGCAGGAGTCTCGTACCTTACGTTCCAATCAACTGGAACTTCTTTTTTAAGAAACATTGTAGGGAAACTGGCTCTTCTTCTCCAATTCGTCTACAGTCCGGCGGTTCCATCAATTTTTCGGCAAAAGGAAGTTTCGAATTGCTCTCGCCCGAACCAAGATTTTAAAAGTAAACTAGTTTATTCTTCATGTTTTTTTACTGAAACCCTTAATGGATGGAAGAAATTTGCGACACTCCTGCCGAATTACTGGCTAGACGAGACACCGCAGACGCTTGCGTCGAGGAGGCTTGGCAGACAGTCGGCGGAAAGGGAGCGGATTTCTGAAATCAACTGGAACATTTTTTAAATAAAAAACTAGACCGACATTAGAATCTCGGTCTAGTGAATTCGAAGCTGATTCTTTTCATGAAAAGGAAAGGTGAACTCATTTTACTTTTTACCCGGCTTGGTGAATTGCTGACCAATTGCACCTATTATTAAAATGATGATCGAAATGAGACTGTAGTCCTTAAAAAAGGTCGTAAATGGAATTTCCAGAAATAAAAACGCCATCGTAAGCAGTCGTCCTATAAGTAGAATCATTCCGATAACTACCATCCAATTAAATACTTTTCCCAAAAAATCCATCTTTTCCTCCTTAGCCAATCTAATGATGACTTTCATGGAGTTACAGGATAAATAACTGGAGTGCTGCCTAATATCCCATACCCTTCTGGCTCCAGATTTTCATCTCACATGGCATTCCGTGTACCATTACTCGGGGGCATCTTTCGAGATTGGTTTTCCGGCTTCGATCAACACTTTGCTGCCCAGCAGGAAAAAACCTTGAATGAACAGCAATAAACCAGTTCCTATAAGTAGCCATTCAATTTTAATGATGTCGGATATCGGTCCGAATACTAGCATTCCCAGGGGCATCATCGAAGTCGAAATCATCCCTAAAACACCAAATACCCTCCCAAGAAGATCACCCTCGATTTTCTCCTGTAACAAGACCATGGACGGCGTATTAAAGATGGGCATCGCCAATCCGACTACTCCCATGATGATCAAGTAAATCCAAAAAACGGGGATGATTCCAAGAGCGAAAGTACAGGCCCCAATTATTAGGCTCGCAAGTGTCATCGTATGGATCTTGTTTTTAAAGCCTCCCCACGAAGCCATGAAAAGCCCGCCTAGCATCATTCCGATGGCAAAAGTGATTTCTATCGCAGTCAACCGCCAAACATCATTCCCGAAAGAGCGTGTGACCTGAAGCGGTGTAAGAAATGCAACAGGTGCGGCAAGCACGAAGAAAAATGCGAAAAATATAAAGAACTTCTTAAGAAAGTCGTGATTCCTGATATAACTGAATCCTTCTTTCAAATCGGTGAAATAGCTGGTTGTTTGCTTTTGTAATGCCTTCGCATGTGCTGGAATTTTCAAAAATGCCAGCAAAGTGAAGATGGCAATTGCAGCTGTAATCACATCAATGAAGAAAATGGTTTCGATTGAAGCCATCGTAAGCAGCGCGCCGCTCACCATGGGGGAAACGAGCATCACCAGCGCTTGAATGCTTCCATTTGTCCCATTCACCTTCGTAAGCTTATCCTCTGGCACAAGCTGGGGAAGAATGGCCCCGACTGCAGGAGTCTGGATTCCAGTTCCTATCGCCCTGACAGCGGACATGACGAAAAGCAGCCAAAGCTCATCGTAGCCGATTAAAAACAAGATGGCCAATATCAGCGTTGAAATGGCAATCAATGAATCCGAAAGAATGATCAGCATCTTCCGATTATAGCGGTCTGCCCATACCCCCGCGATTGGGGACAGTATAAAGGTAGGCACGAAACCACAAACGATGGATATCGTCATCATGACACCCGACTGTGTATTCAACGTGATATACCACATAATGGCATACTGAACCAAGGACGAACCAAAGAGGGATATGGTCTGACTGCCTAGAAAAAGAGTGATATTCTTTTTCCAATTGTCCTTTACTTGTTCATTTAATGATTTCATCTCTTAAACACCTCATTCTATTTTCAATATTTTTTTCTTAATGCCCTAAAAAAAACACAGGCTATCTGCCTGTGTTTAGAGTAAATGGATCAGAACCTATCTAAAGAAACCTGATAGGATGATTATTTTCACGATAAAAAATAATCTTCCCGCTGGCCTTCGGTTTGGTCAATACAATGGGGAATCCACCACTTTACACTATGACCTCCTTGGATAGGTAAAGTATTTCTCCCGTTAATAATTCTTCTATTTTAAAGTCAACTGGAAAAGCGTAACCCTTTGATCACAAAGGTTAACGCGGCTTCAGCTGGACACAAAAAAAGAGGTTGAAATCGTCTCTTTTTTCACAAAAGCGTAAAATGAAGGTTTCCTTAAAAATAGACAGACCATTCCCATTTACCCTGCGGACATGCAGAGCCCTTGAACGTATTCAATTAACGGTTCAAAGATTGGAAACGCAGTCTGATAAATGTCACAAGGAAAACCTCCATTTCTTAAAAGTTAAAGTCATCTTAACATGGAGCCAACTGGAATATCAATAAAAAACATCCTTCATGGCAGAAGCGTCACTTCGGTTTTGGCCGAAATTCACTTTTCCGCTTCCTTATGTATCCACCTGCATGTCACACATTCCATTCATCCTTCAATTCGTTTGACGGCGGCCATATATTCCTTATGCCTTTTTTCCCATTCATCCATCGGGAAGTCCTGATGATTACCATCAAGTAAATCACTAAACATATCAAGGCATATATGCCAGCCTGCCAAATCCTTTGATGTATGATCATTAACTGGCGTGATGGATTCTTTCAATACTAATGAACATCCATCCTTTTCAGGGGATACCTGGAAACGAACCCAGCCGTCCCCCCATTCAAAATCTAAAACGGCAGATTCTTGGAAGTCCCTGATCTTCATATCAAAAGATTTCCCTGACCCATCATTGAAATTGAATTTTATGGTCCCGTCTTTTCGAAGGTCCTTCATCTCCAGGTTGGACATCCACTTTTCAACCTTATCATTCTCCGTTAAAGCACCCCATACCTTTTCAACCGAATGATTGAGCAGGCGATCGAATCTTGCGATAATCCCATTACCTTCTTTTTCGATGACAGCTTGCACTTGGATTCACCCCTTTTAATTCGTTACCCAATCTTATTTTTATAATAAAAAATGGTCGGATGTAATTCACCATTTGCAGATTTCGCATAATCAGGAATCCTGCCTGCCTGAATATATCCCAATGATGTATACAGGGAGTTAGAAGGATCTCCTTCCCTTGTATCCAGGAACAATAATGTCCGTCCCTCTTGCTTGACCCTTTTCTCAGCCTCTAACATGAGTGAACGTCCTATTCCATTTCGTCTATAACCAGTATGCGTCATTAATTTTGCGATTTCCGCTCGATGGCCGCCGTTCCGCTTTGAACATAAATGCAACTGTACACTCCCGACTATCTTACCCTGTAACTTAGCGACAAACAGAATCACATCAGGATTTATGGCACTACTCCAATAATCAATCGCCTCAGACCGTTTCATGGGAGGTAAAAAACCTATGGATGCGCCATCATCCACAACCTGCACCAAAAGGTCGGAAAGTTCATTAAGATGGTATTCGATTGATGTTATTTCTTCGATTTTCACATCGGCGTTCACAGTAATCACACCTTTCTCAGTCATATTCACCATCCCTGGCGCTTTGATAAAGAAGTAATATGAGCCAGATGATGGCGTCCGTGCCATGCATAAATGCCTATATTTTCACCGACAGTTACCTCTCCTGAATCGGGATGGATGAATGTTCGGCTCATGTCGTCTGCATGAAGACCCGATAAAAGTTTGCCCATGCGGATATGTACAGCTTCGATTAGTGATAGAGAAATTTCAATCGGCAAATCATAATCAGGCAGCTCTGCCCATTGCCCCTCTTCGTATGGTTTAATGACCGGACTTTCTTCCGTAAGGGCCAATTTGAAGCGAATATACGCATTCATATGACTATCAGCAACATGATGCACCACTTGGCTTACCGTCCATCCTCCAGGACGATAAGCCGTATCAAGCTGTTCATCATCCATGTTACCTACTGCATCCTGCAGCATCCGAGGCAAAGCATTAATCTCGTTGAGCCACCCCTCGGCTACACCACTAGTAATCTCCCCGTCAAACTGAAACTTTCCTATTGGGTATCTTAAATCCATCTTCATTCCCCCTAGATGTTCAATAAAAATAGCATCTATATATATTCTTCTTCGATTAAGACAAATCCTTTTTGCCGGCATACTTTGCTTTGTTCTCCTGCTCATCATTAACCAGAAGGAAATTTAATCCACATCATTAGCACGTATACTATTTCCAGATTTAGCAACCATAAACAAATGAATGGCATGTGCATCAATCCAATCTTTAAACAATGGAAATGGGGATAGGATCATTTTGAAGAAAATTAGTTCGATACAAACCCTTAGCATCTTCTTTTTATCAATCGGCCTTCTTAATCACGTTATTTTGATCCCTTTCCTCCTATCCACCGGCGGAAGGGATGCTTGGATTTTTTCTATCATTATGATTGGGTTGATCCCGATTTGGGTCTACATATTATCGAGGATAATCAAGAATATGAATAATCAATCCCTGACGGATTGGCTTGAAAATAGATTTGGAAAACATATTAAAAATATCGCCTTATTCTTTATAGTGATTTACCTGATCAGCCTTGTTTTGGCCACTACAAAGGAAACGATTGATTGGATCACGACAAGCTTTCTTTTTGAAACCCCAAGTTTAGCGATTATCATTCCGTTTACACTGCTATGTATCTTCCTTGCCCATTCTGGTATGCGCTCCATCGCAATTTGCTCTTCTGTATTATTGCCAATAGTCATCATTCTTGGCATATTCGTTGCGACCGGAAATATACCGACAAAAGACTACAGCCACCTCCTTCCCCTTTTCGAGAATGGCTATTTTCATGGCGTTAAGACCCTGCAATATTCTGGTTATGGTCTTGCAGAACTGATTTTAATCGCCTTTTTCCAGGAAAAGCTTTCTGATAAAATCAGTCGGAAAGTATTGGTTTTCATATGTCTCGGTTTAGTGTTTTTACTTCTCGGCCCATTAACAGCTGCACTCGCTGAATTCGGACCGACCTTAGCCGAAGCCATGAGGTACCCTGCCTATGAACAGTGGCGATTGCTGACTATTGGAAAATATATTGAACATACAGATTTCTTTTCGATTTATCAGTGGCTTGCTGGTGCCTATATCCGTGTTTCGCTGGCATTATTCTTAATAACGGAAGTCTTTAATAGGAAAACGGACAAAATGAAGGTCGGAATTCTTTTTGCTGTAGGCTTTCTTATGGTCGTCATCTCCATCGTACCATTCAGTAATTTCAAGTTTTTGCATGTAACCCAAACTTTTTATTACCCTGGTGCTTTTTATTTCCTATTACTTTTGTCCGCCTTTTTGTTTATCGGCACTTTCATTAGTTCGAAGGAGGGGAAAAAACATGAGAATGAAACGATCCAAAAATGAGCCACCCCTGCCTGAATTAAGGGAGGAGACATTTCGCGAGTTATTTAGTTCAAGTTCAGATATCAAGTTTGACACGATTTATATCGGAGAAACCGAAAGACCCATTCCTGTCCTTATTTTTTATTGCTCGGGTATGGCCGATATCAGCTTATTGAACGAGGGAATTTTGGAAAAGTTAAACAAGATGATGGAATTGGACGAGAGAATCGATGAAGAAGAAGCAATCAACAAGCTAAAACCCTTGATAGATCTGACGAAAGTAACCATTGATAGCGAATTCAATAACGTCCAACAGCTGATTTTCTCTGGGTATGCCTTATTATTCATACCATCAACCCAAGCTTTATTTTCAATAAATTTGTCCAATGTTCCGAACCGGCAGCCTGAGGAGTCTTCCTTTGAGGTCTCGGTAAGGGGGCCAAGAGATGGATTTGTCGAAGATTTATCCATGAATACAGCTTTAATCAGAAAGCGGCTAAAAACCAAATCGCTTGCCTATGAAGACTTTATCGTTGGCAGGCGCAGTCAAACGAAAGTCGCACTAATGTACATGGATGACATCATCAATAAAGAACTTGTTAAAAATGTAAGGTCGAAAATCAACTCCCTTGATATTGATATTTTGGTGAGCAGCCAACAATTGGAGGAATTGATCACTAACAGTAAATATAGTATATTTCCACTCACTCATTATACGAGTCGCCCTGATTTTGTAGTCGAAGCACTCAATCAAGGAAGATTCATTCTAATCGTGGACGGCATGCCAACGATAATCGTGGCCCCTTCTACCTTACTATTGCAAATAAAAACCGCAGAAGATTCGAATCTTCCTTTTCTATTTGTAAGCCTTGAGCGACTTCTTCGCTTTATGGGGCTTGGCATTACCGTTTTATTGCCGGGGTTTTGGATATCCATTTCCGCTTTCAATATTGAACAGGTGCCGTTCCCGTTACTAGCCACGATTACCCTTTCAAGGCTGGGACTTCCCTTATCTGCCACGATGGAATTCATACTCATGCTCATTTTATTTGAATTATTCCGTGAATCCGGAGTCAGGTTACCTAAAGCGGTTGGGCAGACAGTTGCCGTTGTAGGAGGACTAATTGTCGGTGATGCGGCGATAAGGGCAGGACTGACCTCACAAACCATGCTTGTGGTCACTGCCGTAACCTCTGTTGCATCTTATACACTTGTAAACCAGTCTTTAACAGGTGCCGTTACCGTTCTGCGAATGTTTGTGCTGTTACTAAGCTGTATTTATGGAATCTACGGCTTGATAATCGGTTTCCTTTCCATTATCACTTTACTATCCAGGCTTGATTCATTCGGGGTTTCATATATTGGCGGAATGAACCCGCTTAGGTTCACAAAAATACTGGATTCATTCATAAAGAGGCCATGGAATTCCATTAGTAAGCGATCTTTGGCAGCTGATGATAAGACGAGAAAGGGGCAGTAAGGCATGTTCCGCATCTGTAAAATTTGGTTGACCCTACATTTAATCCTATTACTTTCAGGCTGTTGGGATGAAAAAACGATCCAGGACTTTCATTATATAACGGCCATCGGGATAGACTTCAAAGATGGGGAATACATTGTTTATACGCAACTTGTAGACTTCGCTGCGGTAGCTAAAACGGAGGCAAAGCCGACGCAAGCACCTCCAGTATACGTAGGGAAACAAAAAGGACGGTCCATTTCGATCGCCATTAATAAACTAATGCGCAATACTCAACAGTCTCTCTATATAGGACATGTATCCACATTTGTAATCAGTGAAAATGTTTTGAATCGGCAAAGCGCAGAAATAGTGGATTATATATACAGAAACCAATTACTCAGATACTCAGCCAATATCTTTGCCACAAAAAGTTCCATGGAACAGCTTTTCTCCATTAACGGTTTTTTTAATTTGTCACCTTTATACACGACTTTATATTTTCCGGATGATGTATACCGGATTAGATCATTCATCCAACCCATTACGGTCCAAAGGTATTATTCTATCCAGCGGGAAAAAGCATATACAACCATTTTACCCTCCATTTCCTGGAACGATAAAGTTTGGAAGGAAAAAGATAAAAATCGAAAAAGCCTCTATATGGATGGTGCATTTGTCATTTACTATAAAGTGACCCAGCCCTGGTTCTCTGAAAAGGAACTGAGCGGTGTACGCTGGCTCACTAAAAGGACCAACAAAACTCCAGTGAACATTACAATGAATAAGCAAGACATCTATGCCTCATTCTCCCATCCGGATCATAAAGTAAAACCTGTTCTCAAGGATGGAAAGTACAAATTCGATATTGAAATTGACGTATCCGGCAAAATACTGGGGCTTGATACCCAAATCGATATCGAGAAAATAAAACGCAAATTCGAAAGCCAAATAAAAAAAGAAATCCAAACAACGTTTAATACAGGGCTCCAAAAGAACGCAGACCCTTTAAACTTTGGCAAAATCCTTTATATCAAAGAAACAAAATACTGGCAAAAGAATCATATAAAAGAGCCTAAGGATTATTTAGATAAGGATTCAATACATGATATAAACGTAAAGGTACATATCCTTAACACAGGCGGATTAGAAGCTAAACCACTGCGGTAATGAAGGTTTGGCTTGTGATTTTAAGGGCCAATTCCTGTAATGCATCATTCACGAGTAAATCGGCTAAACTCACGAGTAATTTGCCCAAACTCACGAGTATTTGCTCTAAACTCACGAGTATTTTGCCCAAACTCACGAGTATTTGCTCTAAACTCACGAGTATTTTGCCCAAACTTACGAGTATTTGCTCTAAACTCACGAGTAACGCTTATATCTCGTGAGTTTAACTGATCAACTTGGGTTTAAAAGCCCTCTACATGATGAAAAAAATCAGGATGGTGGCTTTTTGAGCTCCATCCTGATTTTCGGCCGGAAAATGAGTTCCAGAATTTGTCGAAAAGCATAATTAAATGGTAAATTTAGAGTATTCTAAAATTGGAGGTCCATTTATGAGCATACAAAAGGCTACATTACATGAGCTGGAATCACTGACGGAACTTTTTGATTTATACAGAGTGTTTTATGAGCAAACCTCTGATCCTGGTCGTGCAAGCGAGTTTTTAAGAGAAAGGCTGACAAAAGGGGAGTCTGTGGTTTTTATGGCCTTTGATGAAGGAAATCCAATTGGTTTTGTACAATTATATCCTTCTTTTTCATCTGTCAGTATGATGCGGTCATGGGTATTGAATGATTTATTCGTGAGGGAGTCCGCCCGCAAAAAGGGATTTGGCGAGGAGTTATTGAACGCGGCCATCACTTTTGCACGGGAAACAGGTGCCAAAGGGGTTTCACTGGAGACAGGTAAGGATAATGTTAAAGCACAGAAGCTTTATGAAAAAATTGGTTTCGTCCGTGAATCGAATCATTTTTATTATTTCACCATTTAATATAAAAAAGTGTAGGGAAAACCTCCCTACACTTGGATGCTATTTATCTAGCATATTAATTATTTAGCAGTTTCCATGCTGGCTTGAATTTCTTTAATTAGAAGTTCGGCACCTTCAGGGCTAAGTATTAATTTACCGTCAACAAGTTTCATATTGTCATCGGAAACTTCACCTGTAACCTGACAAGTCATATTTGGTTTATATTTTTGAAGGATGATGCGCTCTTGTTCTACATAAATCTCCAGAGCGTCTTTCTCATTAATTCCTAATGTTCGACGTAGTTCAATTGGAATGACTACCCGTCCTAATTCGTCAACTTTACGTACAATACCTGTAGATTTCATTTAATTTACCCCACTAACTTTCTTGCGAATGTTGCATCTATATATTTCGTCACCATTCGACATTATTTGCACTTCTATAAAGATACCACTACCTACCATATTCGTCAATTCTCGTATCTTCGTATATTATCTGCATCTATATGATTTTTATATAAATTATTAGTAATCCCTTCAAAACAAGCGTCATAACAACGTTTTTCGCTTGCAAAGTTGGTACATTTTGTTAATTAAAACATTAAAATGGAAACATCTTCATTTAATTCCAACAAGCATTCTTTCATTCCATGTCGAATCATAAGAGAATGAATTTCGCTAGCCTAAAAGAATCCTGTTGATTTTCTTTTGCTTTTGAAGGACAATTTAAATTGATCGCTTATAATATTGCGAAAATTGACACAGTAGATATTTCTGATAAATCTTCCAGAAAGCCGAAACGATTGCCATCCTTCCAGAGTCTTACTGACTCATAAAACAGATTGAGGTGAGTCAATTGCGTCCGATTATATTAGGTATTTGTTCTGCTTTCTTTTTTGCATTTACGTTTGTTTTGAATCAGGCCATGGAGTTGTCTGGCGGCAGTTGGATATGGAGTGCTTCGCTGCGTTATTTCTTTATGGTGCCTTTTCTGTTTTGTATCGTATTAAGCAGAAAAAATCTGCGTCCCCTTTTACGAGTGATGAGAGAAAAACCAGGTCCTTGGCTGCTTTGGAGTTTTGTCGGTTTTGGGTTATTTTATGCTCCTTTATGCTTTGCATCCGCCTACTCACCTGGATGGCTAATCGCCGGCACTTGGCAAATCACGATCATTTCGGGTGCGCTGCTTGCGCCGCTGTTTTTTGAAAATGTCCAAACGAAAGATGGGCTCGAAAGGCAAAGAGGAAAGATTTCTGTGAAAGGTCTCCTCATGTCCATGATCATCCTGCTAGGAATCATCCTGATGCAGCTGGAACATACCAAGCACATTTCAATGGCCGATCTTTGGTTGGGAGTGATACCAATCGTCATCGCCTCGTTTGCATATCCATTGGGAAATCGCAAAATGATGGAAGTATCCGAAGGACGTTTGGATGCTTACCAGCGTGTATTGGGAATGACTTTGGCGAGTCTGCCATTCTGGTTCCTGCTTTCATTGTACGGTTTCTTTACAGTAGGGGCGCCGACGAAGATGCAGAGTTTCCAATCCCTTTTGGTCGCACTATTTTCAGGTGTCATTGCCACGGTCCTTTTTTTCAAAGCGACCGATTTGGTAAGTGGAAATATGCAGAAATTAGCTTCAGTCGAAGCTACACAATCGATGGAGGTCCTTTTTGCCCTAGCTGGCGAATTGCTATTCCTATCTTTACCTATCCCTTCTCCGTTATCGTGGTTCGGTATCTTTATCGTCATCATGGGAATGATCCTGCATAGCTATGTATCACATAAAAAAGAAGGTTCATCCCGGAAACGGACAGTGAGTGCCTAAATAGCAAGTCAAAAAAGCCCCGGATAAATATTTCGGGGCTTTTTCGACCTGAAAACAGAAACTGACTACGTTCTTTTTTTCCATTGACAGGTCATGATAAATTGATGATTTTTTAAAGTGGCAAAAAGCTCACCATCCATTTTTATCATTAAACTTTGCGCAATGGATAACCCTAGTCCCGTTCCTTTTTTATTTCTTGCTGTATCTCCTGTATAAAACCTATCAAAGATTCTCTCAACATCTTGTTCTGTCATTACATCTGTTTTATTACGAATAGTAAAGACAATGGAGGATGATTCTTCCTTTAATGATAACTCTACCGCACCACTTGCATGCTTAAGAACATTACTCACTAAATTTTCAACAACTCTTTTTACTGCCGATGGATCTCCATATAACATGATCTCTTCATCTGGCATGTCGATATCCACATGTAACCGTAGCTCATGAAATGCATCATAATAGTTCATGAGCACTTCCCAAATACTCTGATTGAGCTGGAATGTTTGAAACTGCAGCTCATAGTCCATGGATTCCACAATAGATAATTCAAAAAATTCATTGAGCAAATCTTGTAATCTTTTCGTTCGCCTTTTGACAATTCCAATATACTCTGCTCGTTCTTCTAAAGTTAAGTGCTTATCTTCCAACAGCTGGATATAACCTAAAATGGAAGTTAGTGGCGTTCGCAGATCATGCGACATATTGGCAATTGCCTGCTTCAATGTCTCTTCCGTTCGCTTTTGTTCCACCTTCATCTCCATCATGGAATCAAAATAGCCATTGATTTCGACTGCCAGTTTTTCGATATCCCGATCAAAATATTTAATATCCAATTTCTTTTCTGTATATCGATAACGATAAGCTTGGAGCTGTTTCGTCATTCTTTTCATTTCTCGCTTCATGAAAAAAAATCGGAAGAGAAAAACGATCGCTATGAACATACATAGTACTGTTAAATGAATCATTTGCCTCCCCCTTTTTTCTTACTTGATTTCTTTGCGGGAAAATACAATGCAGCATCCTATTGCACATACGGCAAAAGTTAAAATTGGAACAATAATCATCGTAAATAACTCTGTTTGTTCAAGTATGGCCGCAGGAATATCTTTTATTAATTTAATGATGCTATGATCATATATCGTTTGAATTATGGGGGAGTTTTTCGAAAATATAGAAAATGCAACCTCCAATCCGAAAGTGAACACAAATAAAAACGAAATGGTCTTTCCACTATCTGTAAAGATGAGTCCTATGAGTGTCATAAAAGAAGCAAATGCCGCCCCATACAAAGCAAGTAACCCTAACATTGGAACAATACTTTCCACTACGGACATATTAGGGAATAAATGCGACCCTGATCCAAAAAATACAGTGGACACTATCCATAGGACAAGTGGGAATAAGATAGAAATGATGATTGCACCGATCGTGAAGACTGACAGTTTTGCAAGAACGATTTCGATTCGTTTATTTCCACCGGATATCAAATTTTTCATCACACCTGTTGAATAATCACTTGAAATAAAAAATCCAGCCAAAATACACGGGGCATATTTTATTACAAGTTCATTCTGATTAACAAACGCTATCACAACGTCTATTCCTTTCATCTCTCCACTAGTTCCCCTAATTAGCATCTCACTGGGAGCAAGAATTCCTATTAATATAATGGTTAATGCAATAGCCCAGAAGGAGCGATCATGTTTTAGCTTATACAATTCCGCTTTTATAAGATTATTCATGGTTGCCGCCCCCAATAAGCTTTGTAAAGTATTCTTCTAAATCTTCACCCATTGGCATAAACTGCTCAATCACTGCCCCATTCGCTGCTAATGTTGTAGAAACAAGGCCTGGTTCACCTACAAACTTATATAATTTGATGATTCCATCAGGCATTACTTCAAATTCTTTCGTACCTAATTCTTCTTCCAGCACTGCAACTCCCTGATGTGGCTTGTCTACTTTTATGTGTAAATAATGCTGACATTTTTCATGTAAATCTTTCGCTGTTAACTCCTCTAATAATTTCCCATCGTGAATGATCCCATAATGAGTTGCCAATAAATTTAATTCGCTTAAGATATGACTGGAAATAAGAATGGTAATTCCTTTCTCACGGTTTAACTTTAAAAGCAACTCACGGATTTCGATTACTCCCATTGGATCCAATCCGTTTATTGGTTCATCCAAAATAAGAAATTCAGGCTCTGACAACAACGCCATCGCCAGTCCTAATCTTTGTTTCATACCTAATGAAAAATTTCTCGTTTTTTTCTTTCCTGTATGTTGCAGTCCTACAAGTGCTAACGTCTTTTCAATGCATTCTTTTCCGGGAATGCCTCTTTGCACTCGATGGACTTCAAGGTTTTGCTTAGCAGTCATATGCGGAAATAAAGCTGGCCCTTCAATAATAGTTCCGACTCTTTTTCTTGCCTCAATCAATTTTTTTGGATCGATTTCCCCAAACAGTTCGATGCTTCCCTCACTTGCAAAGGCTAATCCTGCCACAAGTTTGATAAAGGTTGACTTCCCTGCTCCATTTTGACCAATGAAGCCATAAATGGCACCTTTTTTGATAGAAAGATTCACGTTATTTAATGCAGTTGTATGTTTATATTTTTTTGATAAACCGGATGTCCTTAATATATATTCACTCATTTTTTCCCTCCCTTATCTGTGATTCATCATAAAATGAAAATCATAAGGGATCATAAAGAAAACCTTAAGAAAACCTTAAGTTATTTTAAGCGATATCCCATACCCCAAATGGTTTCAATATACTCTTCATTCGGGTTCGCTTTAGCCAATTTACTTCTCAGATTACTCATATGGACGTTTACAGTGTTCTCATCCCTTAAATAATCATCTCCCCAAACCGCTTCAAACACATTGGCTTTTGAAAATATTTTTTGAGGATAGGAAATAAGTAATTCTAAAATGGCGTACTCTCTTGCCGTTAGTATTACCTTCATGCCATTTACGATAACTATTTTCGTATCAGTATCCACTGCAATGTCTTTATATGTAAGCTGGTTCTTTCCCTCCATTCTTTTCATGGTTGAAGATCTTCTTAAATGAGCATCAATTCTTGCCAAAACTTCTTCAATATCAAATGGCTTCGTAATAAAATCATCTGCCCCCGCACGCAAACTATTTATCTTCGTTTGCTGTTCTCCTTTTGCAGAAATAATCAAAACAGGGACATGATGATTCTCTCTAATATTCCGAAGAACTTCCTCCCCGTCCATTCCTGGAAGCATTAAATCCAACAACACCATATCCCATTTCTTTTTTTCTATATATAATATTGCTTCCGTCCCTGAAAAAGCCGGCTGAGGGATATAGCCACTTTTTTTCATCATATTACAAAGCAACCCACTAATATCATTATCATCTTCAACAATTAAAATATGTACCTGTTTCTCCATAAGAGCCACCCTCTTTTCCACTGCAATCCATTTCTTATACTAGCATTCTTTGTTAAGGTCCCTTTCATTATATCGATGTTTGTTACCTGACAAAACATAAACTGGATTCGCTTGTTTTAAAAAAACAGTCCAGTTAAATGATCGGAACTTAGAGCACTCGCTTTCCGCCGACTCGGCTAGCCAGTTTTTTGGCAGGAGTGACGCATATTTCTTTAAGCTAGTTAGGTTTAAACCGAGGAACTCCATTTTATCGACAAATTGACGCAGTGCTTCACACTGCGCCTTGTTGACCTTCATTCAATGGTGTTCTCCCTTCACCATCTTCCTTTCCATATCGTATATATAGCCCAATTTCCTATGATTGATCATCTCCTTGGGGGTTATATCCCACGGAAACATCGGATCATTCAAGTTATGGCTGAAGGGTCCCCCTCTTCTTGGTAGATATTTCTCCTCCCGGTGCAGGATTTTCCACATTGCCCATATCCGATCGACATTGGCATGGTGTAAAAAGAAGACTGGATCGTTAGGTGAAACAGGTACAGAACCCATATGTCCCCCGACCCACCCATGCACTAGATTATGAAGGGCCGGTCCATCGACAAATCCTTCAAGCTGATTTCGGAAACTTTGATTGCTTGCGGAATTCCACGGTGGTGCATCGTAAGGAGTGACTTTCAATACGTTTTGAACGTCTTGTTTCGTCGGCAGGTTTGCAACTTGTTCACTTGATCTGAAGTTCCTTTTCAATCCCCCTGAAGGTTTCCCCTCCTCATCAAGAACTTCCCAGCGCCCAGCAGCAAAAGGTCCTGAATCGACAAGGTTGTTTTTCCTTTTATTCCCGTTTCCGCCCATGAAATCGCTACCCCAGATTGGGGATGAAGCTGGATCCTCCAATTCTGAATCTGCTGCCCAATCCCAGTAGGGAATGGTCACACTGGGGTCAACGGATTGAAGATCGCGTTCGAACAGCCAAAGGAAATAGCGATGCCAAGGCAAGAAAGCCGGCCCTCTATGGGCTGCATTTCGCTGATCACCATGGCTTCCATGGATATTGTCATTGTCAGCCCCGGTCCGCTCCCCTTGATCATTATGACTGCGGGTCGATGCTGATGGAGCGTTCCCTGCTTTCGGGCGCTTAACGGGAGGGGTTTGAAATCTCCCTGCAGCAGCATGCCACGCTACGTACCGATCATATATCCCTTTTTCCTTTAAGACCAAAACAGCATTGATATATTTCCTTTTTTCCTTTTCAGAAAGATGAAGTGCATTTTTTCTGATGTTATATTCAGCAGTCATGATTTGCCCTCTTTTCCCAATGTTCAATTAAACTAAAAACCTTGGGATATATTAAGTCATCTCTGCTGTAAACGTTACGGGACATATGCGGATATTAGGCTAAAATGGGCATGGTCTTGCCAAAACTTTTACCTTGAGTAAGTTCAAAAATTATGTATAATGAAAGGTAATTGCATATGTCAAAGGTTTTCTAGGGTTCCGCAGTGCATCTTATTGCTGGTCTGGTCCGAGAGAAAACTCACAGCATGCTGTGTCACGGAAGGATAAAAGCCTGGGAGAAACTGTTTAACGGTTATCTCTTGGGCTTTTTTTGTTTTTTTGGTAAAGAATAAAGTTGGAGGTGCGATATTTCATGAGCACAAACTGGATTAAAGTATTCATTGCAGCTTTTTTTGAAGTATTTTGGGTGATTGGCTTAAAACATGCAGATGACTTTTGGACTTGGTCTGGAACGGTCATTTCGATCATCATCAGTTTTTACTTGATGATAATGGCTGGCAGGAAGCTTCCTGTCGGAACGGTATATGCCGTTTTTGTCGGTATGGGGACAGCCGGTACCGTTTTTTCCGAAATCATTTTCTTTGGAGAATCCTTCAAGCTGAGCAAAACGCTATTGATCCTCCTCTTATTATCAGGGGTGATCGGCTTGAAGCTAGTGACTGATGATAAGGCTGAGAAAGGGGATGAATCATAATGGCTTGGGTCTCTTTAATCTTAGCGGGGCTATTTGAAATGTTTGGGGTTGCGATGATAAATAAATTGCACAGGGACCGTAATTGGCAATCCTTGCTGCTGTTATTCATCGGATTTGGAGCAAGTTTCCTATTTCTTGCTTATGCCATGAAAACCTTGCCGATGGGGACGGCTTACGCTATCTGGACAGGAATCGGCGCTTCAGGCGGAGCGATAATCGGGATGCTATTATATGGGGAATCCAAAGATTGGCGAAGGGTCGTTTTTATAGCCATGGTCCTTGGCGCGGCAGTGGGATTAAAACTTGTTTCATAGGAATAATATTTAAGCATAGAAAAACAAAGACGACACAATTTAGATATAGCCATTAATGTGTCGTCTTTACTTATTTATTTTCTTGTGTGAAGTCATTTTATAAAAATTGAACCCGCATCCATCACAGCGGAATCTTTCCCCTTAACCAGCTTTAGCGTCGCCACTATAAGAAAGCTGACGATCACTAATAAGAGCCATGAGCTTACCTTTCCTAGATGAACGAGACTCCATGCATCGGTTTGATTTGGATATTCCCATGCTCCAAAAAACGTTGCGATATTTTCGGCTATCCAAATAAAAAATCCGATGAGCACAAAAGAAAGTGCGATTGGCATACGATACCGAGTTCCACCAACCTCATATGTGACCCATGACCGCCAAAAGACGATGATGACTAGTCCAGATAACCACCAACGAACATCAATCCAATAATGGTGGGTGAAAAAATTCAAATAAATCGCAGCTGCAAGAGATACAACGACCAAAAACGGCGGCCACTTGACCAGTTCAACCTTTAACCTCCTCCACGCCTGGCAAAGATAACTCGCTACACTTGCGTACATGAATCCGCTATACAGAGGCACTCCAAAAATCTTAAAATATCCTTCCTCTGGATAAGTCCAGGAGCCCATATGTACCTTGAAAAGTTCAAGAGCAAGACCAATAAGGTGGAACAAGGTGATGACCTTTAGTTCATCCCGTGTTTCAAGCCCGGAACGCACCATCCACCACTGCATCAGAAGGCAGATGATGAGGAGCCAGTCATACCGCGGCAGAAAGGGAAGCGGAATGAATTTTGTAATAGCCAAAGAGGCAAAAATAACGGCAGGAAACAAGCAGGATAGGGCCTGCTCCCAACCAAACCGAACGAGTTGTTTTAGTGCTCGCATGATTGGTGTCTCCATTTTTTTATCGTTAAATTCATGAGTAACTCCCCTTTGATGAAATCTTTCTTTTTCTTTCACTTTTTTAATCTTGGGTGTCATCATCATTCCGGTATTCTAAAATATCTCCGGGCTGACATTCTAACGCCTTGCAAATCGCCTCTAAAGTTGATAATCGAATCGCTTTTGCCTTGCCGTTTTTCAATATGGAAAGATTAGCCATCGTTATTCCAACCCTCTCAGAAAGTTCTGTAACACTCATTTTCCTTTTAGCCAGCATCACATCAATATTGATTATAATTGCCATGTTATTCACCTCAGACTATTAAGTCATTTTCTGATTTTATATCGATGGCCTCTTGCAAAAGCCTTTGAAGAACAGCAGCAAAGACTGCAATCACCATTGAAGCAAAAATGACGACCAATCCGATTACTATGATGCCTGGGGCGTCGTCCATCTCCGCCATGAGATAAAAGAGCGGCATTCCTACCACATAAAAGCTACTGATTGTGATTGCACAATTTTTTATAGTCTTTAAAGCTCTTACAGATAATTCCGAGAAAGCTTTGTTCTTGTCAATATAGCTTAAAAGTTTAAAGGCTTGATATAGAGCAAAGTAAAAAGGTATTGCCGATGCATACAAATCGATTAAAACGAGATATTTCAAATAAGTCATATCCGGATATAATTCTGCTGCAAAATTCGCAATCTCAGGCACCACAAAGATGCACATAGCAAGAACCGGCATTCCAATAAGAATAACGGCTATCTTCAAAAAGATCGTTGACACTTGTTTCATAAAAAGCACCTCATTTATTTTTTATCAATTTGAATTTAACACATATTTTATCGTTTTACAATAAAACATTGTTGTTTTTTATTATATTATTATTGTTACCTAAATATCCTTTTCTTTTTAAAAATAAAAGAAGCATTCCTCATTAAAAAGGAATGCTCCATAACTGAACTATTCATTTCATTACTAAGATTACCTTCAGATGAAACCCTTATATCATCAGGATTTCCCTGATATCCTCTTCTGTAAGCGCAGACGACGACTTGTCTCCAGGGTCGATGATTTCTTCAATAAGATGTCTCTTTTTCTCTTGAAGTTCATTCATTTTTTCTTCGATTGTGCCACGGGCAATAAGTTTGATGACTTGAACCGCATTCTTCTGTCCCATTCGATGGGCACGGTCCGCAGCTTGTTCTTCAACTGCCGGATTCCACCAAAGGTCATATAGAATGACTGTATCGGCACCCGTCAGGTTGAGACCCGTACCGCCCGCTTTCAATGAAATGAGGAATATATCCCGCTCTCCTGCATTAAATCGATTGCAGATTTCCACACGTTCCTTTGATGGGGTTTGTCCATCCAGGTAGAAAAAAGGTTGTCCCTTAATGGCCAAATCCCTGCCGATAATTTGAAGCATTTTTGTAAATTGCGAGAAAACCAGAACCCTTCTTCCAGAATGCTTCGATTCCTCGACAATTTGCATCAGCTGCTCATATTTAGCTGAACTGCCTTTATATCCGTCCACAAACAAGGCGGGGTGACAGCATATTTGCCGAAGCCGGGTCAAGCCAGCGAGGATCCTGATCCGATTTTTCCGGAGGGTGTCCTTATCCAGGTGCTTCAGCGTATCATGCCGCAGCTTCGCCAGATAGGCACCGTACAGTTTCTTCTGATCAGGAAGCAGTTCCACCGATTCCAGCGACTCGATTTTTTCCGGAAGTTCACCTAGCACGTCCTCTTTCATTCTCCGCAGCAAAAATGGGCGGATCCTGCGGGAAATCTGCTTCCTTGAGAGATTGCTATACTCCTTTAACCCCATGAATAATTCAGGGAATACGACGTGGAAAAGGGACCAGAGCTCTTCTAGTGAATTCTCGATAGGCGTACCAGTCAACGCGAAGCGATGTGCCGCTTTTATCTTCTTGGCCGCTCGTGCCGTTTGCGTCACTGGGTTTTTAAAGGCCTGTGCCTCATCGAAAAACACCGTATGGAAGTCCTGCTTTTCAAACGAAGCGATGTCTTTCCGGAGCAATGGATAAGAGGTGATCACTACATCCACATCCTTCGCTTCCTTAAGCAGCTTCGTCCTTTCCGTCTTGTCGCCATCAACGACGACGGCTTGTATATCAGGAGCGAATTTAGTGAATTCGCTCAGCCAATTGTAGGTCAATGATGATGGGCAGACAATAAGCACCGGCACCCTTTTCTCACGGATGTCAGGCAGCTCGGATAAAATGTACGCGATGCTTTGCAGTGTTTTTCCCAGTCCCATATCATCAGCAAGAATTCCGCCAAAACCGTATTGGGCAAGTATTTTCATCCATTTATAGCCGTTTTTTTGATACTCGCGCAAGATCGGGACTAGACTATTTGGCACCACGAACTCCAAGGAGCCCGGATTCCCGATGTTATCCAAAAACTGACGGAATGACTCCTCCATTGTGAATGTCTGGCTGTCATTCACGGAATCAAGGAGCTGAAGCCCTTTTACGATTGGCATGTTCAGCGTGCTCTCCAGGTCTTCATCCTGTACGGGCAATGCATTCAGAAAACGATTGATTTCCTCGTATTCCCTTGTTTCAAGGGAAAGCAGAGATCCATTCCTTAAACGATAGTACTTCCTCTTTTCTTCAAGCGCTGCTAAGACCTCGCGAATTTGTTTATCTGGGATATCATCCATTTCAAATTTGAATTCGAGCCAATTAGTACGTTCTTTTTTGATATTCACCCTAATACGCGGTGCAGCATTTCCACGGGAAATCCGGTTTCTTACTGCCGTAGTGGCATAGATTTGTACCAGCTTTTGGAGTTTCGGAACGATGTGGTACAAAAACTCATACTCCAACTCTTCATTATGCAAGAAATAGCCGCCGTCCGTTTTGGCAAACTGGCTATCCTCCATCAGCTTTAGTATCTCCGCCTCCTTCTCAACATCCCTTATAACCTTGGATTCCTGCTTTTCCAAAGGGTTGATCACGATATTTTCATAATGGAACTCCAGCCCCGCTAGCAGCCTGTTTTTTACTCGATCCAAGTATAGCTTTGCAACAAGCGGTGTCTTCAAAAATAATTCGGTGATGGATCTTGCTATATGGACTTCACCGAGTTTTTTCAAACCTGGTACCACTTTGTCCAGGAATAATTCCAGCTGGTCATGATGGATTGGAATTTGATTCATTCCCGAATTCTCCATCATTTGCTTTAACTCAGAAAGGCGCTGGCAATCCTCATTTTCGAGCTGAACCAATTTCCCTTTAAATAGAACCAGTTTGTATGCATTCATGACAATCATCTCATGCAATCCATTAATTTTCAGTTGAAACCCTTTGCCCTCGCTTTCGGTAAAGTCAAACTGTAAAGGAAGAGGTCCGTTTGATAAACGAAAACCATTGAATGTATGGTCCCCATGGGAAAGCTTCACCAATGGCGCTACTTCAAGGATGGGGACAAGCTTTTGAAAAGAAGATGGCGGCAAAAGTAATAAGTGATTGTTCAATGTATTTTCAGTTTTGTCCGCTATGGCATCCACATAGACTTTTTCATCCGATATCACTGTAATGAGCTCCTGAAGCACGGAATCATTTTCATTCTGAAAACAATGCAGCACCGGGTCATATATAAATGAAAGGGATACTTCGGCAGGCTTTCCGTCTTTAACGCGCTTCAGGAAATCCCGAATATTCGACACATTGAAAGAACCGATTTTCATTTCCAGTCCTAACATATATAGTTCCGTTCCCATCCATACTGGTTTACACGTAAACTCTGCTTCAAGCATCTTTCTTTTTTCAAAGTGGCGCTGATGACCGCTTTTGCGGACAGGCTGATTATTGAAAAGGGTCAGCAAGCCCTCTGACAACTTCTTATTGGCTGAAGCAACACCGGTTGCTTGCAGGCCATCAGGTATCGTTCCATCTTGCTGATGGTCGTAAACCGACAGCAGGACGGCTGCAATATGCTGGCAATCCCGATGGAAGGAAGCTAGCGTAGGACAGCTGCATTTTGTCTGAAAACCGCCGACAGCATCCGCATCAATCGTGACATGGAAGTCTTCCTTTCCTTTAACCGTTGCTTCACAACTATCATGACGATAGCTTTCAAATTTCACTTTATTGGCACGCTGAAAAGCTTCCCCTCTTTTGAAGGAGACGGTTCCGCACATGTCTTTTATGATTTTTCGATTTAATTTGATATCCAAATTGCCGTCCTCCTCCCGGGGGTTTTTTGTTGAGTGATTTTACATTCCGCTGAAAATATCTCATTTTATCATCATACTATGAAATGGGTTTACAGGGTGGAAAAAAGCAAAAAGACAAACTCCCCTATTCGGAGTTCATCTCAATTTTTCAGCAACGGGAATTTGCACCATCATTGTTGTCCTTTGGTGTTGCCTTTCTTTTTTTTTCGATAAAAGAAGCTGAATACAAGGAATGCAAGAAGAATGAAAAAAAGGATAAGTTCAGCGGGGTCCTTCACCAAAAATGGGTTAAAGGCATGCTTGATTGAATTATCCAAATCAAATCCCAATAGAATATCCATACCTAAAGAAAAGGTCACTAAAGGGATCAGAAGCAAAAGCGTAATACCGAAGAATTTCATTTTTGATCAACTCCGCCTTTCAGGAACTTTTTTTGGTGCTTGTCTTCCTTTTTTTTCGATTCTTAAAAAAGGCAATGACCAAGAGAAGCAACGGAATGATCACCTGAAATGGCAGATGGATGTAATTTGGTACGGCATCTAGCCCTTCATGGATATGTTCCGTATAGCTGCTTGACATAATAATTGAAATCAATAAAATGACGATGCCAACAGGGTATGCAAGTCTGGAGGGCTGTTTAACATTGAAAACATTCGCCGTACCCGTTACCGCTACATAAGTAAATACACATATCTTGATGAACCCGCCAATCATCAACAAAAACAAGAAGTACACATCGAGACGTTCAAGAAAGCCAGCGACCTCTATTGACTGAATAAGGGTAAGAAGAGGGTATTGCGAACGTGTCGTAAGGTCCACACCAAGTACAGCAATATTCACAGCCATTATTATCGCGAGAAAAATACCGCTTGTCGCCAAGCTCCCTATCCCAATTTTTTTCAGTCGCTGAGGTTCATTCAAATAAGGAAAAATCATTAAAAACACTATGATCTCGCCAAATGGAAAAAATACGGTTTTAGTGAAACCCATTTTCACCATCTCTGTCCCGCCCATTTCAAAAATGGGTTTTAAGTTGTTTAAATGGATCATGCCGGAAGCAATAATCAGAAGCATGAAGGTCATTAAAAGTAAATTCTCTAAGACAAAGAATAGTTCCCCCGTCCTCGTCAATACTTCTATCCCTTTACGGACCGTATACACCACGACTAAAATGAATGCAGCGTTCGCAACAAATAACGGAATATGAGGATAGGCAAAAGTAAGCAGCGTATCTCCGAAATCCCTCAGCACCCTTGCAGAAAGATAGATGAAATAAAGGATGTATAGAAAAGCTACGATCCTGCCTAGAAAATTCCCTAATATATGTTTTACAAACTCTGTTAACAGCTGCTCAGGGTAGTATTGAAAAAGGCCATAATAAATGAAAAATAATAAAAATCCGCCTATCATCGCAATAAGGATGACTAGCCAAGCAGCCTGCTTGGCTTCACCTGCAAGCGGAACCAAAAGTGCACTGCCCATTTCAAACAGGAAAATAAGGACGAACAGCTGGTAACCGCTGATTTTTGCCTTTTCCATGAGGATGCCACTTCCTTTCCATTATTGATCTTTCTTTTTTAAATTTGAAAGAAATGGCTTATTACGTAATCCGGTACGGCGAATGAAAGTTTCTACCTGCACATCAACTTCCAGTTTAGGAAAAGTATCGTCGTCCCAGTTTTTCTCTAGTTTCTTCCATTCTTTCGGATGGGATTCGTGCATGAGCTCCCCAAAGCCAAAAATATCGGATTTATTTTTTTGTGCCCGAACGATCGCATCTTCCATCTCCTTCTTCAATTCTTTCGCTAACTTATTTTCAATATCTATCAGAACATGCATATCGGTTAGATTCAAAGGAACATTCACCTCCCGGATATCTCCCTCTGCACGGACCTTTATCGATATTTTCGGTTTGCCGTTTACCAATTTTACCCCGACGTTGGTTTTTTGCCGAATAACTGAATAGGTGATTGCGTCTTTTTTACCCTCCCAATCAAGGTTTAAATGGGTATTTTCGATCCTATCCAATACCCACATTGATCCTATTGCCTTATCACCATCCAGCCAGTCAATCAATTTTCCATCTTTAAAAACACCAATTCCCGCTGCATTAGGGTTTGCCTCAATATCCGAAGACATGGTATTCTCCATTTTATCCTCTTTACCTGTGTTGCCTTTCACGGTAAAACCGCTTATTATTGGTTCTTTTCCGGTACTAAGCAGATTCTTGATCACCTCTTGGAGATTGATGCTAATACTTTTCCCCTGGATTTTTTCAGTGATTTCAATCGTCCTAATGACTTTTTCAGCAGATACCTTATCGATTGCAGTTAACGTTTCGACAATATCCCTTGCTTTCACACCCCGGGCAATCACAATCCTCGTAGTTGCCCTGAATTCCGGTGAGCGCTCAAATGCATCGAAAATATCGTTGAGGCCCTCTTCTTTTGCTAGTTCTTCACCGATGACAATCAGGTTGGCATGGGCAAAATACATATCTCGGGAGATTTTCGTTGAAGCGATACTATCAAGTTCAAGCACATTATTTGCGGTGGCCCTATAAATGGATATCGGTGGATTTGTTCCGCCGCCGCCCTGAAGAGCTCCCGCTACATTGCTTGGATTAATGATTTGGAACGTTCCCACTAACTTTCCTTCTTTATTTCTATCGAGTCCAACTGCCGAGACAATGGCCATTTCGTTTAACTCTGTTTTATCCCAACAGCCGGTGGTGAATATGGAACAGATCAATATCAAGAAAAGAATTAGCTTTTTACGATTCATTGCCTTCACCTTTTTTCTCGTCAGCAGTTTTCATTCCACGCGATTCAGGAGGCAGGGGTCTTTGATTTTCGCCTTCCCTTATCAGATTATTTTCGTTGGTTAAAAATTTTGGCCTTTCCTTAAAGGCCCACATAGGTCTTCTGAAGAATGTGTCGCCCAACCCTTCCGGATGCAGAGGGGCGAGCGGTGTCATATAAGGAACTCCAAGTGAACGCAAGCTGCATAAATGGACAATAAGGACGATAAAGGCTAAAATCATCCCATAAAAACCTAAAGTGCCGGCACAAATGATGAATCCGAACCGCACAATGCGGGCAGATATGGCTATGGAATAAGAAGGAGTTGCAAAACTGGCAATCGCCGTGATCGAGACGATGATGACCATTGCCGGCGATACGATACCAGCCTGGACAGCCGCCTGCCCGATGACCAATGCTCCGACAATGGACATCGTCGAACCAACGGCCTTTGGCATCCGAAGACTTGCTTCCCGTAATATTTCAAAGGTCATTTCCATAAGAAGCGCTTCAACGACGGCAGGCAAAGGAACCGTTTCCCTTTGAGCCGCTACAATGACCAGCAGCTTAGTTGGAATCATTTCCTGATGAAAAGTCGTGGCTGCAACATAGACAGCCGGCCCGACTATCGAGATGATGAAAACGATGATTCGTAAAAAACGTGTCGCTGAAGCAATGTCAAAGCGATTATAGTAGTCTTCGACAGATTGAAAAAACTGTACGAATATTGCCGGGGCCACCAAGACGAAAGGCGTTCCATTAACGAATATCGCCACTCTTCCTTCCAGAAGGTTTCCTGCGACCATATCCGGTCTTTCTGTATGGTTAAGGGTTGGGAATGGGGTCATGACCTGGTCTTCTATCAATTGTTCAATATATCCTGATTCAAGAATGCTATCGATGTTAATTCGATTTAAGCGCTTCTTGACCTCCTCGACGATCCCTTCTTTAACGATTCCATTTATATACATGATGGAAACGTCCGTTTTTGTCACCGTGCCTATTTTCATCGACTCTATCCATAAATCCGGGGTATTGATGATCCGGCGTAACATGGCAATGTTCGTTCCAATCGATTCCGTAAACCCTTCTCTTGATCCCCGGACAGTCAAATGCGTGCTTGGTTCCTGAATCGAGCGCCGCTCTCCCCCTTTTGTACTGGCAACCAGGGCTATGTTGATACCATCAACAAAAATGATGCTGTCCCCTGATAATAAGGATAAAAATAGTTTTTCCCAGTCCGTGACCGTTTCTACACCACCGAGGGAAACCACGTCCTCAGAGATTACATCCAACGCTTCTTGTGGAAGTATTTTTTCTGATAGATGAGGATTTTTCATGATTGATTCAATTAAAAAGTCCGTAACGCTTGGATTATCAATCAGACCCTGCACATACAAAATAGTCGTTTTAATCTCTGGATTTTGACCGATTTTCAGCGTTCGGATAATGATGTCGGGACTGTTTCCCGTTTTTTTCTTCACTTTTTCCAGATTAGCCGATATGGAACTTTCAATATAATCAGGCGTTTTACTTTTGGATTGACTTTCATCTTCCTTTTTCTTTTCACGTTGCTTCGCTTGTCTCTTTTGTTTGAAAAAAGAAGCCATAGCACCGAACCTCATTCCTTTTTCGTTTCACTCATTTTGTCCAAAGCACTCCCCCTTTATTCCGGGTTCATCCTTCTTCCTTCCATAAGAAAAAGGCTGTCGCAATGACAGCCTTTTGTGGTCATATTCGGTTTGGGAATGAAGTGCCGATGATAACGGCCCAATCAACTAAACTGAAATTATACTTTGCCTTTATTCCTTCTAAAAATCAAAACAACGAAAGCAATCAATAGCAAGGCCAATATTGCATATACGATGTTTGAATAAATGTCCATGTACCCTACAATATCTTCCCACGAAGATCCAACAGCTGCCCCGATATTCACCAAGATGATGTTCCAAATTAATGTTCCGGATGTTGTGTAAAGCAGGAAGAGCCAAAAGCTCATATGGGACATCCCTGCAGGAATCGA
This sequence comes from Peribacillus frigoritolerans, assembly GCF_040250305.1. Classification (NCBI taxonomy): domain Bacteria; kingdom Bacillati; phylum Bacillota; class Bacilli; order Caryophanales; family Bacillaceae; genus Peribacillus; species Peribacillus frigoritolerans. The sequence continues at coordinate 4,277,034 of NZ_CP158190.1, forward strand.
GATCAAGCTTCTGATCAGCGGAACCAGTCTGCAGAAAAACACGGTCCATGACCCGTACTTATCAAACCAAGAATTCGCCTTATGGACGTCCGACACCGTTAACCGAAAAATATGGCCCCATCTTTCCACGAACCTTTCAATGACCTTCACATCAAGAAGTAAACCAATTCCATAAAGGACGACTGCCCCTGCCACTGACCCAATAGTCGCAGCGATCACTACACCGATAATCGTCATATCCGCTGTTGTCGTCATGAAACCGCCAAAAGTAAGAATGACCTCAGACGGGATCGGCGGGAAAATATTTTCCAATGCTATTAATAGAAAGATTCCTATATACCCAAAATCATTCATGAATTCCGTAATCCAGTTTTCCATTTAATACGCTCCTAACTTTCTTGAATCAACAGCTGACTTGTTACCCGCCGGCTGCTTATCTTGCAATAATCTTACTTTCTTTATTAACGATCTTTGTTCTTCCGGCGGTCTTGATACCTTTGAAAAAACCAAATGGCAATCGCGATCCAACAACCACCCGCCAAATATCCGGCAATGATATCACTAGGATAATGGACCCCCAAGTATATACGGCTAATACCTATCGAGAGAATCATCATCATGCTGATCAGAATCAATAGAATCCTTGCCCATCTAGCCGTAATGTGACGCCAAAGCAAAAATGTAAGAATACCGTATAAAGAAAATGCATTCATGGCATGTCCACTAGGGAAACTGTACCCCCCTATTTCGATGAGTCGATGTAAATCGGGCCGGGCGCGTTGAAACAATAGCTTAACCATCAAATTGAGAAGAGGTGAACCAACCATGACTGCAGTGAATAAGACCAGTTCCAAACGATGCTTCAAAACCCTATATAAGAAAAACAAAATAATCAAGGATAGGATGATCAGGGAAACGGTTGAACCTATGTAGGTAAAGAACTTCATGATGTCAGTCAGAAGAGGCGACTCCCATCCCTGCACCAAGGAAATCACATCTTCATCAAATTTCAGGTATTCATTTGCACTTATGGTAAATGCCATGAAACTGAACCCGATTAAAGAAAGTACACTTACTATAAAGGCAATGGTTAATTGCTGCTTTAATTTCATAATAACATCCTTTCACTTATTTAAAACCGATTCATATGGAAATTTCTATTTTATCATATCTTCTTCATTGCATGGTGAGTGTAATCGCCCGCCAACCGAATTCAGGAATTTGCCTGGGCACAAAATTTCCTACTTTATCATACTACTCCATTCTTCATTGTCACCTCAACTTCAGGTTACTATAAGATTTCCTGACGACTTCAGGAACATCAATTCGATTTAACGGGTGCCATTCAACATGTATGCCATGCGTCCCTACTAAAAAGAAAAAAACCTTATGCAGGTTAGTGCACAAGGTTTTTCTTTTATTAAATGCGGCTTGCCTTAAGCGGTAGTGATGTCAAAGTTTGCCCGGTCGCTGAATCGGTAAGATTCTCTTCTAACTGGAACGATGGCACCGCTTCAATATGCTTGAATTTCTTCAGGAAGGCAGTAAGCGCAATCTTCGCTTCCAGCCTGGCTAGCGGCGCTCCCAGGCAGAAATGGGGGCCATTTCCGAAGGTTAGATGTTTCTTATTGTTAGGGCGGTGGATATTAAGGGTGAAGGCGTCTTCAAACATCTCTTCGTCCAAATTAGCTGCACTCATCCAAACAACCACGTTATCCCCTTCTTTCAATTCCACTCCCAATATATCGTTATCTTCCTTTACGGTGCGATCCAATTTAATAAGATTGAATCGGAAACGAAGCATTTCTTCGACCGCCTGCGGAACTAAATCCAGGTTTTCATGTAACTCTTGATAAACATCTTTGTCATCATATAGCAGGGAATAAAAGCTATTGGCCAGTAAATGACTTGTTGTCTCGACCCCCGCTCCTAAAATCAGCATGGTCGTCCGGACAACCTCATCATCCGTAAACATTTCCCCATCCACTTCTGACTTCAATAGATCTGAAATGATATCATCTGCCGGGTTTAATCGTTTTTGCACAACAATCGGATACAAATACTGATAGTATTCTTTTGCTGCCACTTGCTTTAATTCATTTACTTCTTCTTGTTTTTCTCTATCAAAAGGAAGAAATAAGATATCCACCCATTTCTTAAACAATAAACGATCTTTCGAGGGAACGCCCATTAAATCCGACATGACAATGATCGGAAGCGGACTCGCCAATGATTGCACAATATCGATTTCCGTTTCCTCATCCATTTGTCCAATCAACTCATCCGTAATTTCCTGAATGCGAGGTTCCCAGTTTTGAAGACTTCTAGGTGTGAATGCTGCGGCCAGCAGTGAACGGCGTTTTCTATGCTCAGGTGGATCCGCTTCAGTGATTTTGATTTTATCAGGCACAGAGCCTTCATCACTATCCGTTCCTACCGATATGGTAGTCCGTTTCCGTACACTTGAAAAATGTTTATAATCACTGAGAACCCGCTTCACATCTTCATATTTAAAAACATTCCACGTATCCGTTCCTTCGTGATAACTCACCGGGTCATTTTCTAACATCCGTTTACACCAAGCGTACGGACTAAATTCCTCCGTCCGTGTTTTAAACCTAGTAATTTCTTTTACTGCAATAACTTCTTTCATGATACCGACTCCTCCCACTTCTTAAAAGTTACCTAACAAAAGGATCGAATGTTCAGCATTACCATCTCAGTCGATTTGTTAAAGGGTCGAGCATTCCTGATAGACTTTTTCACCAAATCCTTAAATACACATCTATTCCATTATAGGGTAAAATCCCGCAACAAACCATGCATCTTCCATACCAGCAGCCCTACACGAAATTTGCCCCACAATCCCAACAACCCTATGTAAAACTGCTTATTTTTTACAATTCCCTTTCTTTTTCTATTTTTTTATGTCTCTCAATTGAAGCTTAAAATCCAATCCTCATTTTCAAATTTGGTGAAAGTCCTTTTCACTAAGTTATTTCAGTATAAATTATTTTACGTAATTTTCCACTCCAGGCACTCGCTTTCCGCGGGCGGTCCGGGAGCCTCCTCGGCGCTCTTTGCGCCTGCGGGGTCTCCCTTGGCCACGCTTTTCCCGCAGGAGTTTCGTACCTTCCGTTCCAATCAACTGGAACGTTTTCAAATTAAATAACTGCAGGCAACATACGGTTGGTTATACTCCATGATTTTTTTACTCTTTCATATGGAATGATATTCTTACTGGATTGAAGAAATTTGCGACACTCCTGCCGAGTAACTGGCTAGCCAAGACCCCACAGCAGCTTGCGGTGAGGAGGCTTGGCAGACAGTCGGCGGAAAGGGAGCGGAAATCAAGCTGGAACGTTTAAATAAAAAAACTGCAGGCAACTCGCTTTTCTTCGAGTTTGTCTACAGTCTGAACGGCTGCACTGTAGCCGTCAATTTTTGCCCCTTTTAATCAGTTCATGCAAATCATCCATTTTCTTTTCCATGATATCCAGTCTGGTTTTACGGTCCTTGATGGAACGGAAAAGGGATACGGTCCCAACGATGATTAGGATTAGAAATACAAGGCAAAACAATTGGTATACCAGATCCGCAATATTATACCCACTCACTATGTAATCCCCCTAAATGGCATTCTCAATATTCTATTATACACCAGGCAAAATGAACAATTTAACCTTTTTAAGGGGAATCGGGAATAAAAAAACCGATAGCCAGTTGCTATCGGTTGATCTTTTATACTTCTAATTGTTGATCGTCATCTTGAGGCACGATTAATTCATTATAAAATGCAGCCATTGTTGTTCCTGCATAAGGAATCAACCATAGTAAACCAATTCCCAGCGTGAACATGCAAAGGATGCCCCATCCGATGAAGCTTAGGTGCATGAGGAAATACTTCCATTTCAAACCCTTCATCCTTTTTCTGCTTTCTGTAATGCCTTCAAGCACCGTGTATTCAGGATGATCCTTCAATAAGAAAAACAGCTGCGAATAGGCGATGCCTTTAATGATACCCGGAATGATTAATAATAATGACCATAAAAAAATGAAAATACCTTGTAAGATGGATGCACCAATTAGCTTGAAAGAGGTTTTTCCTTCTTTATAGATAGCAAATACTTCTGGAATATCAGGGTTTCCTTCCCTAACCAAATTCAGGTAGAACCAAGTGGTTGAAATGGTAAGCGGGATTAAGGCGATGGTTAAGACGAGGCCGAAGATATCAGACCATATCGGTGTTTCTTCCTGCATGAGCCATTGTGAAAACCCACCGCTTCCGATCACTTCGACAATTAAAGGCAAAATGATGTTGATCAAGAACAGAAGCAACATCAGCGATACAGTTACTCCCCATTTACCTCCCAACGACTGAAGGGCTTTCCTTTTTAATTCTGAGATTCTCATACTCCTATTTAACTCCCCTTTTTTAAACAGCGGAATTCTGAATATTCACCATTTTATTGTAAAATCTGGTTGAATTAAGAAAAACCACTATTTTTTTGATGTTTAATTCTCATATTGTATTTTAACATAATATTTCTTGCCGTGGGCTTAATTTCCTAGAAAGCACAAACGATAAATCGTTTTCGAGCAACCATGTTCAACTCCTTTCTGGCCTTGGTTATTGGCTTGTAACAGTTTATGAAAGCGAATATGACAATATGCCATCAATCATTCTCAGTGCCACAAACCATTTAATTCCTTTCATTTGAAAAAACCTTCGCGTAACATACCCTTTAGCGTACGGTCAGCGAAGGTGCTTTCAAATATCTTGGGTAATGTACTCTCTAGTTCTTTTTTCCTTCCCGGCAAGGATTTCTAATGTCTCCAGTGATTTGCCCCTTGGATTCTATCCTAAAATCTTACGAACACCATGGATAAAAATATTAACACCGTATTCCATGGCATCTTTGTCAAAAGTAAAACGCGGATGATGGTGGGGATAGGTGATTCCCTTTTCCTTATTCCCAGCTCCTATCAAGAAATAATTGCTAGGTGCCTTCTGTTGGAACGCTGAAAAATCTCAGCTCCCATCGTTTTTTCTTTTCAAACTTTTTCCTGGCTTTGTCATCACCATATAAATGATCACAACAAAAAAAGAGCATCCCAAAGCAGAAATCGCTTCCGCCTTTGGAACACCCTTTTTCCTATAATCAATCAGAGCCAGTTATAACAAAATCGTCTTGGAGCAAAGCTAAAGGAAGCTTTCTATTTATAGAATCCCCTGCCGAAACATTAATTTCAGTAATGTGACCACTGGCACCTATTGAAACATCAATCAATTTCCCATCCTCCGTTTTCACTAAAAAGAGCCTCTCCCATTCATAAACATAGGAATTCTTTTGAACGTAAACTTGTTCGACGGTCCCATCCTGAGCACACTCGATGGTATGAATCGGTTTTAACACGGAATCACTCCTCCACTCTCCATTATTTGACTAAAGCTTACACCCAGCCACGGAATATCGAGGCTTCCGCCATTTTTCTGACACCCACCATATATGCTGCCAGCCTCATATCCACTTTTCTTGTCTCGGACATTTCATATACTTGATTAAATGAATTGACCAATAACTCTTTTAATTTGGTTTGGACTTCTGCATCTTCCCAATAATAACCTTGATTATTTTGAACCCATTCAAAGTAAGAAACTGTCACACCGCCTGAACTTGCCAATACATCAGGTACGAGAAGCACATTGCGTTCCGTCAAGATCTTGGTTGCCTCCAAAGTGGTAGGTCCATTCGCTGCCTCCACGACAATTTGGGCTTTGATAAGATGTGCATTTTCTTTGGTGATTTGATTGGAAATGGCAGCAGGCACTAAAATGTCACAATCTTGTTCCAGAAGTTCCTGATTGGTGATTGTATTATCGAATAGTGTCGTTACCGTTCCAAAGCTATCCCTTTTATCAAGTAAGTAATCGATATCCAGACCATCCGGTTTATAGATGGCACCATATGCGTCCGATATGCCAATCACTTTCGCACCAGCATCATGCATGAATTTGGCCAAAAAGCTTCCTGCGTTCCCAAACCCTTGGACGATGATGCGTGCACCTTTCAATTCTATGCCCTTACGCTTTGCCGCTTCCTCGATACAGATGGTGACACCTTGTGCCGTCGCCTTTTCCCTACCGTGTGAACCACCCAGTACCAGTGGCTTGCCTGTAATGAAACCAGGCGAATCGTGTTCTCTTATTCTACTGTATTCGTCCATCATCCATGCCATGATTTGTGAATTCGTATAAACATCCGGGGCCGGAATATCTTTAGTCGGCCCCACTATTTGGCTGATTGCCCGAACGTATCCACGGCTAAGCCTTTCCAATTCACCGATGGACATTTGGCGCGGATCACAGATGATGCCGCCTTTTCCTCCGCCATATGGCAGATTCACGATTCCGCATTTCAAACTCATCCACATTGAAAGTGCCTTGACTTCTTCCTCATCGACTTCAGGATGAAAACGGATTCCACCTTTCGTCGGACCGACAGCATCGTTGTGCTGTGCACGGTATCCAGTGAAAATCTTCGTCGAATTGTCATCCATCTTGATTGGAATGCGGACGGTCAGCATCCGAAGAGGTTCCTTCAAAAGCTCGAACACTTCTTCAGAATAGCCAAGCTTATCCAGCGCCTCCTTGATTACGACCTGTGTTGAATCAAGCAAGCTGGCAGTTTCTTTTTCTTCTTTGACTGTTGTACTCAATGGAATTCACCTCATAGGTATATTAGGATAAAACTTTTTTAATGCGTTCGATTGCCCAATCCAAGTCTTCTTTTGTAATCACTAATGGCGGAGCAAAACGGATAACTGTATCATGTGTTTCTTTACATAGCAATTTTTCTTCTTTAAGCTGCTCACAATAAGGTCTTGCTGCTTCCGTTAATTCGACTCCGATGAATAAGCCTCGGCCACGGATATCTTTAATCATTGGATTCTTGATTTCTTTTAAACTATCCATAAAGTATTGTCCAAGCTCCAATGAACGTTCAGCTAGCTTCTCTTCTTCAAGGACTTCCAATGAAGCGATGGAAACCGCACATGCCAATGGATTGCCGCCGAATGTAGAACCATGGGAACCAGGATTGAATACGCCAAGGATTTCACGGTTTGCAGCTACGCAAGAGATTGGGAAAACCCCGCCGCCCAGCGCTTTACCTAAAATGTACATATCCGGAACTACTCCATCCCAGTCAGAGGCGAACATTTTTCCTGAACGTCCAAGTCCTGACTGAATTTCATCAGAAACGAATAGGACATTATTTTCTTTACACAAGTCGTAAGCTTCTTTTAAGAATCCTTGTGGCGGTATGATGATTCCCGCTTCACCTTGAATCGGTTCGATTAAAAATCCAGCCGTTTGCGGTGTAATCGCTTCTTTCAATGCATCAAGGTCGCCGTAAGGGATAAGCTTGATCCCTGGCAGCATCGGTCCAAAGCCCCTTCTATATTCATCATCGGATGACAAGGACACGGCTGCCATCGTCCGGCCATGGAAGTTCCCGATACATGCAATGATTTCAGCTTGGTTTTCTGCGATTCCCTTAACATCATAACCCCAGCGTCTAACAGCTTTAATTGCAGTTTCAACAGCTTCAGCACCTGTATTCATAGGCAGTGCCATGTCTTTTTGCGTAATGCGTGAAACCATTTCATACCATGGTCCTAATTTATCACTATGGAATGCACGGGATGTCAATGTTACGCGATCTGCTTGTTTTTTTAATTCGTCGATGATTTTCGGATGCCTGTGGCCTTGGTTCACTGCTGAATAGGCACTAAGCATATCCATATATTTGTTGCCTTCAGGATCTTCCACCCAAACTCCTTCTGCCTTCGAAATGACGATTGGAAGTGGATTATAATTGTTTGCACCATATTGTTCTGTTTGCTCGATTAATTTTTCCGTTAATGTTGTCATGTTGATTCCCCCTAAAATTTATAGCGTTTCAGATGTTGTTTTACCTTGAAGATGAAGAACTAAATAATCAGGACCGCCCGCTTTTGAATCTGTACCTGACATATTGAATCCGCCAAATGGCTGGTATCCTACAATGGCACCGGTACAGCCGCGATTGAAGTACAAGTTACCTACGTGGAAATCCTCACGCGCTTGTTCGATATGTTCAATGTTGTTAGAGATGACCGCACCCGTTAATCCATAATCCGTGTTATTGGCAATCTCGATTGCATGATTGAAATCTTTTGCCTTACAGAATGCAACAACTGGTCCGAAAATTTCTTCTTTCATGACACGTGCATTCTCATCCACATCGGCAATGATAGTTGGCTGGATGAAGAAACCTTTTGAATTGTCTCCTTCTCCCCCTGTAACAATTTTCCCTTCTTCTTTACCGATTTCAACGTAGCTCATGACTTTGTCGTAAGCTGCTTGATCGATAACCGGACCCATGAAGTTGTTTAGGTCTGTTGGTTCCCCGACTGTTTTTTCTTTCGTTAATTCAATGGCACGATTCAAGACTTGGTCATATACATCTTCCACTATTACGGCACGTGAACAAGCAGAACATTTTTGACCGGAGAATCCGAATGCAGAAGCGACGATTGATTGTGCCGCCAATTCCAGATCAGCCTCTTTATCAACAACGATCGTATCTTTACCGCCCATTTCAGCGATGACACGTTTTAACCAGATTTGTCCTTCATGAACTTTTGCCGCACGCTCATAAATACGGATTCCAACATCACGAGATCCGGTAAAGCTGATGAAACGTGTACGAGGATGATCTACCAAATAATCGCCAACCTCGGCACCGCTTCCTGGAATGAAGTTCACAACTCCTGCAGGCATGCCCGCTTCTTCCAGCACTTCGATGAATTTAGCTGCAATGACCGGTGTTGTACTGGCCGGTTTCAATAAGACCGTATTTCCTGAAACAAGAGCTGCCGTCGTCATGCCTGCCATGATCGCAAACGGGAAGTTCCAAGGTGAGATGATGACACCGACACCAAGCGGAATATAATTGAAAGCATTGTGTTCAATCGGACGGCTTTCCACTGGTATGCCGTCTTTAAGCTTCAGCATTTGACGTGCATAGTATTCCATGAAGTCGATCGCTTCCGCTGTATCTGCATCCGCTTCATTCCAAGGCTTTCCTGCTTCTTTTACCAATAGAGCCGAGAAATAGTGTTTTCTTCTCCGTACGATGGCTGCAGCCCTGAATAAAATATTTGCACGCACTTCCGCTTTCGTTTTTCTCCAAGTTTGGAATGTCTTATCTGCCGCTTGCATCGCTTGCTCAGCAAGATCCTTATTCGCTTTGGATACCATTCCAATAACTTCTTCTTTATTTGCTGGGTTTACAGAGGTAATGACTTCATCAGTAAACACTTTTTCACCATTAATGATCAGCGGATATTTCTTCCCTAAATCATTAGCTACATCATTCAATGCCGCTTGAAAAGCTTTATTGTTTTCTTCGATTTTAAAATTAGTAAATGGTTCGTGTTTATATGTTTGGACCATTATAGCTCATCTCCCTAAAATTTTATGTTTTTTTCTTCACCCTTACTTAACAAGCAAGTTCCGTGCCAACTTTTCATTTTCTTGAAAAAATAATGATATTTCATTAAATATGCAATGAAATTCAGCACTTTAAGGGCAAAATTGACATAGTATGCCATTATTTTTTGCTCTAATCCCTATTTATGTCGCTTAAACCTTACACTTTTAATTAATGCAAGATTCATGCCAACTATAAAAAACATAAAAAACAGCGTTTTTCCACTTTTTCCGCAAAATATTTTTGCACTTCGATGCAAAATAATCTTGCTATGCAAATTTTATTTGCGCCTTTACTTCAATTCCTCTACAATAGCTCTAAGAAAAGAAGAAAAATGGGAGGCATTCATGAATTTAGATCAAATCATTAAAATAGATGGTTTCCAATCCATCCTCTATTCGCTTGTGGATGTAATCGATACAGGGATACATATAATCGATATAAAAGGACGGACCATTGTATATAACAAGAAAATGGCAGAAATTGAAGGAATGGATTCAGAAGAAGTGTTAGGGAAGAAGATTCACGAAATCTTTAAATTCAAGGAAGAAACGGAGAGTACATTAATAAGGGCACTTCATTCGGGTAAGACAACCGAGAACTCGAAGCAGACCTACTTCAATAATCTTGGTCAGGAAATTACAACAATCAATAATACGTTTCCGATTTTGGATCAAAAGCAAAATATCATCGGAGCAATTGAAGTTGCAAAGGATATAACGAATCTGGAAAGAATCATTAAAGATAATATCTTAAATAAGGGCGATACCAAATATACGTTTGACAGCATCATCGGAACGAGTGAAAATTTCCTGGAAGTCATAGAAAAGAGCAAGCGCTCGACCAGAACGGCATCCTCCATCCTCATCGTCGGGGAAACGGGCACAGGAAAAGAGCTCTTCGCCCAAAGCATCCATAATGGCAGCAGCCGTTCGACACATCCTTTCATCAGCCAAAACTGTGCTGCCCTGCCGGATAGTCTAATTGAGGGAATACTCTTCGGCACAAAGAAAGGCGCCTTCACCGGATCGATTGAAAGGCCTGGATTATTCGAACAGGCACAGGGCGGTACCATCCTGTTAGATGAAATCAACTCATTAAACCCGAACATGCAAGCGAAATTATTACGGGCCCTTCAAGAAAGGACGATTCGCCGTGTTGGGGATACAAAGGATAAAAAAATTGATGTTAGGGTCATTGCAACGATAAATGAAGATCCGATAGATGCCATTGCAAATGATCATTTACGCAAGGATTTATACTACCGATTAAGTGTCGTTTCGTTATTCATCCCGCCTCTTCGTGAACGGAAAGAGGATATTCCTTTGCTGGCGCAATCCTTCATCGAGAAATTCAATGCGCTGTTCGAATTGAATATAGAAGGGATCAGCGAAGAGGTCTACTCGCTTTTTTATGATTACGACTGGCCCGGGAACGTAAGGGAACTTGAACATATCATTGAGGGGGCCATGAATTTAATGGAACCTGGCGATACAAAGATTGCCATCACCCACCTTCCAGCTCTATTTAGGAAGAAAGCCCATTTGGAAGACATTCGTCCCGATAGAAAAGAAAATCATGAAAATGGAGATTTACAGGAGTCGACCTTATCTCTTGATGATTATATCGCCCATACTGAAAAGCAATACTTGGAGAAGATTTTAAAGGAACATGGGATGAATATCTCCAAAGCAGCCAAGGCCCTGAATATTAGCCGCCAAAGTCTTCAATACCGCTTGAAAAAGTATCAGGTCAAATAACACAAAAAAGGCCCCCATTATTATGGAGGGCCTTTAGTTTATCGGCGGAAAGGGAGCGGGTTTAATGCGTATACCCTAAAATAACTGCCCAAATTCCGAATAGTGAGGTGAAGGTCGAATAAATGGATCACGGTCGAATTAAGTGCCGTGTAGGTCGAATAAATGCATCAACGGTCGAATTAAGTGCCGTGTAGGTCGAATAAATGCATCAACGGTCGAATTAAGTGCCATGTAGGTCGAATAAATGCACCAACGGTCGAATTAAGTGCCGTGTAGGTCGAATAAATGCGTGAACGGCCGAATAATGCCGTGTAGATCAAGGCAAACTCACTTTCTACGAATTTGTCTACAGTCTGAAGGCCCTCATTGATAATGAGGGCCTTTTTTGCTTCTATTCATTTCACTTCGCAATCAGAATGCTTCAGCCGCTTTTACAACGTTTTCCAAGCCATCCGCGATGATTTTTTGTGTCTGATCCGGATACTGATTATGGCCTTCAATGACCACGACATCCGGATTGTTAATTCCCCATAGGCCAATGATATTTTTCACTAAATTCACGGCCATTTCAGCAGAAGCCATTCCTTCTAATGCATAATCAGAACCGCGGGCATTCAAGAGCATGACTTTTTTATCACCAGCATACCCGACAGGACCTTCCGCCGTGTAATTGAACATTTTACCTGCTTGTGCCAAATAGGAAAGATATGTGATAAGCGGCGCAGGAACCGTTGAGTTCCAGAGAGGGAAAGCGAATACCACTTTATCCATGGCCAGGAATTGATTTAAATATGTGTCAACCAGTTTGGCCGCATTTTCCTCTTCAGCTGTCAGTTCAAGACCTTGGTTGCGTTTATACAAACCGGCAATTGCCGTATTTCCATAGTAAGGAAGTTCTTCTTTAAATAAATCCAGCTCTGTCACTTCATCTGTACGGTGTGTCTCTTTATATGCTTGTAAGAAGGTGTCATACATTTTCGAGCTGATTGCCTGTTCTGCAGGACGATCGTTCACTTTTACGAATAATACTTTTGTCATTTTTCCATTCTCCCCTGCAGCGGTTTCTTTATTTCTAAATAATCTACTTAAGAATCCCATTATCCTCTCACCATTGCTTTCTGCTTTATAATTTAGACGACTAAATGAATCTCATTGCCTGATGGATCTGTTACAGCGAAAAACCCTTCTTTTTCCGTGAGGACTGCCCCGATTCCTTTCAGTTGTTCCGTTACTTTTTTTCTCGCTTCTTCGTCTGCAAAAACGAGAGTATACCAGTTTAGCCCCACACTATTTTCCTTAGGAGCAGGGGCGCCAACGCCATTCCAAGTGTTTAACCCGATGTGATGATGATATCCACCGGTTGAAGTAAAGAGCGCTCCTCCATATCGATTCACGACGCTAAACCCAAGACCTTGCATGTAAAACTCCTCCGTTTTACGTAAATCTGCTACATGCAGATGTATATGTCCCATTAAGGTACCTGCAGGCAGTTCGCTCCACTCACCATCGCTTTCTTTCAGAAGGTCATCCCCATCCAGCGGATCCGTGCCCATTGCGACTTCCCCTCCGGCCCATCTCCAATCAGTGGATGGACGGTCAGAGTATACTTCAATGCCATTGCCATCCGGATCGGTAATGTACAGAGCTTCACTCACTTCATGATCAGCCGCTCCAAATGGATATTTCGTTTGAAGTAAATGGCGCAAAAAAATCGATAAATCGGCACGGCTTGGCAGTAAAAGGGCAAAGTGATATAAGCCCGTCGTCCGTCCTTCTTTCGGATTCACATCAGCAGGCTGCTCAAGTGTCAACAACGGGGTTTTACCGTCTGTCGTCAAAACGGCTTGCCGATCGGTTTTCTTCAATACTTTAAGACCGATGATTTCTTGATAAAACAGAATGGCCTTATTCAAATCCAAAACATTTATACTGACTTCGCCAACAAAGGTAATTGGTTTTTGATGAAAATTTTTATCCATATTGTCACTTCCCTTTTTTATTGAAAATCACATGACCCAAAGAAAGAACCGTGCGGTTTGCACACGCTAGATAAACAGACATGGCAAGCAGTGCCAAGTCCAGTTCGTAGCCCGCCGCTTGCCCGTTCCCAAGAAAACCAGCAGGTAATTTAGCCGTGAAAATCGCCCCCGCCATAATGACCGCAAATAGGACGGAAACGATTCGTGTTCCCAAACCCAGTATAACCGCAAGTCCTCCGATCAATTCGATTACTGCAACGATGTACGCCATGAAGCCAGGAATGCCAAGGCTATCGAAAAATCCCGCCGTATTTCCTATTCCCCCTTGAAACTTTGAAACGCCGTGAATGAAAAAAGTAAAACCTAAAATCACCCTTAAAAAAACTTGGGCTGCATCATTTTTATTCATGTATGAACTCTCCTTTTGTTGGTTACTTTATGTTAGTAATTATATTTTCATAAGCTTATATTGTCAAGTAAGTTTATTGGAATTTCTTTTTTCCCTAAAAAAACGAATTGCCGAAAGCAACTCGTTATATGGTGTCACTATTTAAGGGTGTAATAAATGGTTGAATTGATGATGAAAGAATCCGCAATCGTTCTCCCGACTTCCTCACATGCCACCTTACTGAATTTTGTCGCATCAACCGGCTCATATAATAATTGATGAATGCCGTCCACCGACCGTATTGCGACGGTTGCGTAAGGGTTCGTCTGAAATATCCGTTCCAGAATTTCTTCTTTATTAGGAACCAGGCTGGCAATCCATACAAGATCGAACTCCGTGTAGTCATGAAGAGCGCCATCATTCAAGATATAGTCTGAATTCCCTTCGTTATCCAGTTCTTGGACGATGCGCCGGCCAAGTGAATGGGCTTGTTCATCTATATCGAGACATGTCATTTTCGCACCCAACTCCCGTTGAAGCAGCAAAGGACTTAATGGGAGAGGACCCGTCCCTACAAATGCAAATGATTGAATATCATTTTTCACCTTTTTCAATTCATTGATTTCCGTTTGAATCAGTTCTTTGTAGTTATCCCAATAAATGAAAGAACGGAAGTCATCCAGGGAGTTCACACAGCCAACAAATAATTTGGCATAATGATCCTCCATCAATGTTTCAGCAATCTTCAGCTTATCAAGCATGGTATCCCGAATCGATCGGATTTCATCATGGTTGAGAATTTCTTCTGCCACATGCTGGTCTAACGGTTTCGAAATCATCGAAACCAATTCGGTTAAAACGCGATTGATGATTTCGTTATTTGGTGATAAATCATCTTCTTCTAGTAAAATTTTATAAGTATCCATATATGTATGAATGATTTTTTCCTGGTTTCTAGACCATTTGATCGTTTTCAAGGCGCACACTCCTATTAGGAAATAATTTTTTGCTTAACCGTGGTATATACAATGCCAAAAATACCGAACGTCCTAGGCTGAATACAGTAAAGGCCAGCCATAATGCATGGTTTTGATAGGCCGGCACAAAAATATAAAGTGTTATCACAAAGGCAATCAAGGAATAGATCATCGAGTTACGAATCGGGGCAGCTTCTGTTGCCCCAGTAAAAACACCGTAGAAAACGATGCCTACACTGGCCGATAGAGGAAACAAAATAAGCCAGATCCCATAAATGTTTGCCAGTTCAATGACACTTGGTATCCGTGTGAAAAGCGATAGGATGGCATCACCGCATAAATAGTAAGTGACAGCAATCATCAGGGAGGATAGAACACCCCACTGCAACGACAGGATCAGGGTCTTCTTATATAAGCGCTTATCTCTCGCACCAATCGCCTTTCCAACAAGAATGCTTGAAGCATTTGCGAGCCCGTCAAAGAAGTAAGCCATCATATAGTGAATTTGGATGAGTACGGCATTCGCCGCCAATATCTCCGTCCCATATGCGGCACCCTTTGCCGTGAAGATATTAAAAACTGCCAATAGGCAAAGCGTCCTGATGAATAAATCCCGATTCACCGACATCATTTTCTTGATGGATGACGGATCGAACATCTCTTTCAAAGGGGGCATTTCCATCCGATGAGGCGACGCCTTCACAATAATGATCATTCCAATGAAAAAGGCCGTCACTTCCGAAAGGAGGGTCGCTATCGCTACCCCTGGCACACCCCATTGGAATCCATGGACAAATAACAAATCCAGGGCAATGTTCATCAGGTTCATGAACACCTGTAAAACTAGCGAAACCTTGATCTTGGACATCCCCATCAGCCATCCCAATATGACGTAATTCATCAAAGTGAATGGGATTCCCCATATTCGAATGCTGAAGTATTCAGCCGCATATCTTCGAACGTCAGCATCGGGATTCATCAATGTTAAGGAAACATGTTCAATAGGCCCCTGAAGCAGGATGAAACCTCCCCCTGCAACAATCGCCAGTATAAACGGCCTTAAAAAGGCTAAAATGCCTTGCTTCCCGTCGTTTGCCCCAAGTGCTTGCGCAGCAAATCCCGAAGTGCTCACCCGCAAAAAACCAAACAGCCAATACAAGGTATTGAAAATAACCGTTCCTATAGCCACGCCGCCCAAATAAGCAGGGTTTGGCAACTGCCCCACAACAGCGGTGTCCGCCGCACCGATCAATGGCGTCGTTATCGTCGATATGGTCAGAGGAATGGCCAAGGCCAAATATGATCGATGGTTCACCTTACACTTCCTCCTTAAGTATCAAACTAAATCGAAATCATCACGATTTAAAACTCAAATAAACACAACTTCATTATTCAAACATCGAAATCAGTTCTTTTGTGTATGAATGGCGATCGCTGCAAAAAAGCTGTTCTTTTTCGAAAGAATCTACAATTTCACCCCCTTTCATCACCATGATCCGTTGGCTCATCTCCTGTACAGCCGATAGATCATGAGAAATAAAAAGGTAAGAAATGTCCAAAGTCTCCCGCAGCCCGCCTAACAATTTCAGAACCGCCGCTTGAGACAGAACGTCCAGGCTTGAAGCCGGTTCATCCAATATAATGAGGGCCGGTTCAATGCTGATTGCACGCGCAATGGTCACCCGCTGCTTTTGTCCGCCGCTAAGCTCATGCGGGTAACGTTCAGCAAAACTCCTTGGAAGCTCCACAGTTTCCAGCAGCTGTCCGATAAAGTTCGCTTCACTTGTATACGTAAAATATTTCAGATTTACCTGGCTTCCAAATTGAAGATATGGATCCATTAGTGAATCTTTTATCCTTAGTTTTGGATTCAAAGCCGATGCAGGATTCTGCAAAACAGCTTGGATGTTCTTGCGATACGGCTTTAAACTGCGTTCGCTTTTGTTTTGCAGCGCCGTTCCTTCAAATAGGATGCTGCCCTGGTCAAAAGATTCAACCTGAAGGATGAGTCTTGCCAATGTGCTTTTTCCGCAGCCGCTCTCTCCCACTAACCCGAGGCATTCCTTCCTTTCGATGCTGAAATTCACGTTCCTTAGTATTTCCACTCCGTTTTCATAGGTTTTATGGATATTTCGCACGTCTAATAAACTCATCCTGACACTCCTTCAAGCTTAAATGGAATTCTGCTCAATGATGGCGATGATTGAATCAGTTCATTCGTATAAGCGTGCTGCGGATGATTCAATACCTGATTTTTATCACCGGTCTCAATGATGGCCCCGTCTTTCATGACCGCAATGCGATCCGCATACTTCCTGACATGGCGTAAATCATGGGTAATGAACAAGATCGCACATCCGGTTTCTTTTTGGAGCCTTGATAACAGCTGTAAGACCTTAAAGGAAGATACACTGTCCAAGGCTGTGGTCGGTTCATCCGCTATCAATATATCCGGCTCAAGCAGCAGGGCTATTGAAATGGATACGCGTTGAAGCTGCCCGCCGCTTAATTGAAAAGGGTATCTGCTGTAGATATCTTCATTCAGGCCCACCGAAATGAGCGCCTTGACCGCTTGCTTGCGCCTCTCGTTTTTGGAAAGGTTCAAATGTGTTCGCTGATATTCATCGAAATGTTGACCGATGGTAAGGAACGGTGTAAATGAACCCTGGTAATCTTGAAAAATATAAGCCAGGCGCTTTCCGCGAATCTTCCTGATTTCTGTGGAAGATAGCGTCAATAAATTCTTATCCCCGTACCATATTTCCCCCTTCGCTTGGAGATTGGGTGCAAGCAGCTGACATATTGCCATGGCCGTCATGCTTTTGCCGCTCCCGCTTTGTCCGACAAGTGCGAACCACTCACCCTCCTGCACATCTAATGAAAGATCCTTGACGATATGATTTTGCTTCCCCATGATATGCAGATGCCTCACGGATAAAATGCTCATGATCCCATCTCCTTTTTCACATCAAATGCATCGCGCAAATAATCACCGAGTATGTTGGATAGAAGTACGACGAATACGATGGCGAGCCCTGGGTATATCATCAGCAACATATTGGATTGAAAGTATGGACGGGCATCATTCAGCATGGCTCCCCACTCCGGTGCCGGCGGCTGCGCCCCGAGCCCGATATATGATAAGGAAGATATGAGCAAAATGATTTTTCCTAAATCGAGGCTAGAAAGGACAAGCACATTCCCGATAAGGTGCGGAAATAGATGCTTCCGCATGATCCCAAATGAACTTAATCCATTGATTTTAGCAACTGTGACATAATCCTTCTGACGTTCGGTGATAACCGTACTTCGCACAAGCCGGGCATAATTCACCCATTTCACTAAAACGATCGCCAATAGGAGATTTTCGATTCCTGGTCCTAATAAACCACTAAGCACAATGGCAACGATCGTATCAGGGAATGCGAGAAACGCGTCTGCAATGCGCATGAAAATCCGATCGATCAGTCCTCCTTTAAAACCGGCAATCACCCCGAACGGGACGCCGATGATAACCGCGGCAAACAGAGATAAGAGACCATAGCCAACAGTCAGCTGTGCGCCAAGCAGAAGACGTGTCAATACATCACGCCCAAGATGATCCGTCCCTAACGGATGTTCCATGCTTGCCGGCCATAGCCTTTCTCCCAAATTGACCAGTGCCGGATCATGTTTCAGAATAAGAAAGGTGTAAGCCGCAACGGCAAGGACTGTAGCCATCACCGTAAAAAGGACGGTCATTCTCCAGCGCCTTTTGGATTTTTTTTTGATAACTAACTCCATTTTCCATGATTCCTTTCCTTCAGTCTTAGCTCCGGATTTAAATAGCGATAAGATAAATCCACGGCACTATTAACCATGAATACAATGATGGCCATGACCAACAGGTACCCTTGGATGACTGGATAATCCCGTGACCGAATCGAGTCCACGACCATCTTACCTATGCCTGGATAGGCAAAAATCACTTCGATCACCACTACACCGCCGATCAGGCTGCCAAGGCTGACACCGAATACGGTAATGACCGGGGGCAAGCTATAACGAAATGCGTGGGCAAAGAATATTCGTATTTCTGATATCCCCCTAGATCGGGCAGCCCTGATGAAATCATGACTGAGGGAATCTATTAAACTCGAACGCAGCAAACGCACGTACACACTTGTGATGGCCAACCCCAGCGTGACCGACGGCAAAATCAAAGAACGAAATCCGTCCCTGCCCATCGTTGGAAGGGCTCCCCATCGTACGGCAAATAAATCTATCAAGAGCAGCCCCAGCCAAAAGCTAGGAATGGCTGCCCCCAATAAAGAAACGGCACGGCTTACCTGATCAATCCAGCTTCCCCTATACAAGGCAGCAAGCGAACCTAATGGAATGGCTATACCAAGCATGACAAGCAATGCGCCAACCGCCAGCTCAAGTGTTGCAGGCAGCCCGCTCATGACCATTTCCATCACAGGCTGATTCGTCAGATAGGAATGCCCGAAATCCAATTGGATAAAGTCCGCAAACCAATCGCAATACTGCACTAACAGCGGATCATTGAACCCCAATTCTTCACGAAGCTCATTGACTTGCTCGTTTGTGACCGACACATCATCCACTTGAAGTATCGAGAGAACCGGGTCCCCTGGAGCAAGCCGAACAAAAAGGAAAGAGATGAATGTAATCACAAGGACAAAAATCACGACCTCAATGAATCGCCGGACTAAGATGCGAAACATTCACTTCACATCCAGTTCATTCGTCAGCATGTAGTATTCGCTTCTTGAAGTGATCCAGTTTTCAACTTTATCGGCATCATAAGCAACAAGTGTATTCGGATGTAAAATGAATGAATTATACACCTGTTCATCCACATACATCGCAATCTCCTCAGCTAAATCCGAGCGCTTCTCCTGTCCGACCGTTACATTCAGCTCATCAATCAGGGACGTCAGGTAATCATCATCGGCCCCACTGAAGTTCAATGCTCCCTTTGGATGATAAGTAGCATTTAAATAATAACCGGCATCCCCGCGCGGAGCCGTTAAATTACTGTAGGTCGTTAAATCCCAATCTCGATTGGCAGCCATATACTCTTCAGGGATTTCTATTTGCTTGATTTTCACATCAATCCCCAACTGGCCGGCATCCGATTGAAAAACTTGGGCAATTAACGGCAGGTCGGCACGTGAACTGTATGTAAGAAGTGTAAACGTTAACGGTTTGCCGTCTTTTTGCATGACACCATCCACTTTCTTATATCCCGCCTGATCAAGAAACCCCTTAGCAGCTTCCATTCCATTCTCTTTTTTCGGATAGTCCGGAGCAAAAGAGAATGTGGATGGAAATGGCCCTGTTGCCACTTCTGCATGACCATGTAAAATCGTATCCGCAATGGATGATCGGTCGATTAAGGCATCTATCGCCTTTCGGACGTGTATGTCCTGCAATGCTTTACGTTCCAAATTCATCGTCATTTGATGAACACGGAAAGTGGATGTCGATTCAACCTTCACACCATCTATCGCCTTAAAATTTTCCAGGCTTTCCACTTCCGGACGGAAAACAATATCGGCGTCACCCGATTCAAGGGCAAGAGACCGTGCATTGGCATCTTCATTAAACGAAAACCTGGCGCTCTCAAGCTTTGCGGCTCCATCCCAGTAAGACTCATAACGTATTAAATCAACAGCCGTACCTGGTATGAATTTCGAAACGGCAAATGGCCCTGTTCCTATCGGCTTGTTTATATAGTCACTTTCCTTCACGTCAATAATCGATGTATTTGGATGAACCAATTCAGAAGGAAACTCAGGAAAAGGAACCTCCGTCTTAATCGTCAGCGCATTTCCGTCCGCTTCAATCGATTCAATGCGCAAGGCATTCTTGATCGCCGGACTATCATTCATCGCCCTCTCCAACGAAGCCTTCACCGCTTTGCCATCCATCGGCTTTCCATTCTGAAACGTCACACCCTCCCTTAACTCAAAATTCCATAATTGACCATCCTTGCTATCCCAGCTTTTGGCCAGCCAAGGTTCGATCGTCAAATCCTCATCATTGAGATGCACTAATGTCTCAGTGATGCCAGCCCTTAGTGACACATAACTAGTATCAACATTCGGATCAAGCGAGCTAGTCGCAAAATTAAAAAGCAAGTTCACTTCCTTCTTCCCTCCCACTTGATCTTTCGCAGACTCGGTGGAACAAGCAGTCAAAAGTAAGAATGCTAGACATACAATAAAAATCGATCTACATTTTCTGAACACGATTTATTTCCCCCATTACCTCAACTATTTTTAATGGCTGCCGTAAAATCGTATTGATTACGATTTAGATTCCAGCCTTACCATCATGACAAACCACGTAACACATTGCCGAATGCTTATCCGGAATCAAACTATGTAATGCTCCTCAACGAGAGTAAACACCATTTTACGAGTATTTGCTCCAAACTCACGAGTATTTGCTCTAAACTCACGAGTATTTGCTCCAAACTCACGAGTATTCGCTTCAAACTCACGAGTATTTGCTCCAAACTCACGAGTATTTGCTCTAAATTCGTGAGTAACGGCTCTAAATCTCTTGAAATAGCACCAAAATTTTAAGTAAATGCACCAAGCTCTCGATTTGTTGCACTAATCCTCCTTTTTTAAGCAATTCCTCATATTTTCTGCGCTTTTCACCAAACAAATCAAAACGATTACGATTTACATTCCAAAAAAACCCCTCTTGTCTTGACTGCCTTTCATTATAAAACGTAATGATTACTGTTTACAAGGTTTTTTTTGAGTTTTAAAGATTAACGGATGCCAGTTCCTTCTTTTTGAGTAAGAAAAAACTCCTGAAAAAAGATTTCAGGAGTTCTCGGCTTTTACTTCAAGTTGTTGTAGTGGTTGATAACTTCTTTAGTTATTTCGCTATTTTCATCCAATCCGCTAACTTCCTTAAGTGCTGAAGCTACACCGTGTTCTTTGATCATCGTTTGCAGTTTAAGGGCTTCTTCATCTTCGTTAAAATCAAAGAGTAAAGCGGCCGCTATCGCTTTCGCCAGATTAGTATAGGAAAGTCCGGCTTTCTTTGCTTCTACGGCAGGGCGGACGAGACGGTCGTTTGGCCCTAGCTTACGCAGCGGTGAACGTCCGACTCGATTCACCGAGTCATTCAGGTAGGAGTTTTTAAAACGATTAATGATTTTTTCGATATACTGCTGATGCTCACCTGCGTCCAAACCGTATTGCTTTATTAAATAAGCGCCCGTTTCCCCTAGGGTTTTCTTGACTTGCTCTACAATTCCTGCGTCCTCCAATGACTGGTCAATCGTAGATTTTTTATTTTTGAGATAACCGAGGTAAGCAATGACGGCGTGTCCTGTATTAACGGTAAACAGTTTTCTCTCAATGAATGGAGCGAGTTCTTTTACAATGGTCATCCCTTCAACGGCGGGAATGCTTTCCTTCGTTTCAACGACCCATTCATAATAAGGTTCCACCAAAACATCGAGTGATCCTTCGTTATTTTGGATAGGAACGATGCGATCGACCGCTGAGTTAAAGAAGTAGACTTTATCGGCTAGTTTTTCTTTTGTATCTTGATCCAATTTTTCTAGAATGTAGCCTTCTAAAAGGTCTGTTGCCGATATTTGGTTTTCACAAGCGATCACATATAGTTTTTCATCGGTTTCCTTCACTCTTGACGCTAACCCTTTTGCAATTAAAGGAGCGATATGAGGCAAAATATTGGGACCAATAGCAGTGGTGAGGTAGCTTGCTTCGGAAATTGCTTTTATGATTTCCTCTTCCTGCTTTAAACTGTTTAAACCCGAAACATTTTCTACAGTGACGGATTCTTGTTGATCAGTGGCCAGTTTGACTTGATATTGCTTTTTATCATTTAACTGGTCGATGATTTGATCAGCTATATCTACAAATGTCACATGATATCCAGATTGTGAAAAGAGCGCTCCGATAAAGCCTCTTCCAATGTTTCCTGCACCGAAATGTACTGCTTGTTTCATTACAATCATCCCTTTATCAAGTTAGTATATAAATAATCCAAAAATATGGCTTCCAGCCTTCTGTTAATCATTTCTTCGTCCGAAGATGAAAAAATCATGATGGATTCATTGCTTTCAATTAAGCTTGAACTTATTAAACTGACGATTTCCTGCTGCTTCACACTTAATTCTTCAGGTGCCAGCATCAGCAGTAAATTTTTCATATGGACGTCATTTCCGTCCATACCTTTGACCAGACGATAGTCCTCCAGGTGGGCCACCTGGAATATCAGTTCTTTTACATTCTTATGTCTCGTATGGAAAAGGCCCATTCCAGTGCCAGGAATGCCTAAACCACCTTTTTTTTCCCGTTCCTTCAAAGATCCGACCACATCATCCGCACCCATTAGCAGTTCTTCCGCTTCTGCCATCCTGACCATTTCTTCAATGATTTCTGGATGTCCTTTCAGATGCGGCAGCCGATAAAACCGGAAATTATCCATGATCGACTCGATGCTCTGCTGGGCATCCTTCAATTCCTGCAGCACTTCTTTCAATTCGCCATCCTCTTTTTTGGTCACGGTATCCTTATGGGCTGAATGACTGCCATAACGCTTATTCTTCGTGAAGTTTTCGATATTCTTCCTTAAATAATTCCTGATGTTCAAAATATTCTCTTCACTCAAAAGAGGGGATACAAGGATATAATCACTATCGATATATGGAAGCCGGACGGTAGAAATGATCACATCGTAGTTTTTCAGGCTGCCCTTCTGTTGGATGTCTTTGATCGTCTTGATTTCTACAGTCTCGATTTCGATGATTTCTTTTTTGATCCGGCTTGCAAGCATCTTCGACGTACCGATACCTGTCGGGCAAACGATGAGTGCCCTTATTGATATTTCTTCCTCCCGCAGCACTAATGCAGATCCGAAATGAAGGACGATGAAGGCTATTTCATCTTCAGGAAATTCTTTTATTTCTATGAAGCCCTTTTCCAGACTGGTCTTCACTGCCAAAAAGAGAACCGGATACTTTCGCTTAATATCTTCAGTTAAGGGGTTGTACAATCCCATTTCCTGTTTGATCCGGAAAAGCGATGGTTCCATATGGGCAAGGAGCCCCTGATACAATGGGAAATCCTTGGTCAAATCGATTTGCAGTTGTGCCGAAACATCTTTTATCAGGTTTCTTATCAGCTGGCCAAGCAACACACTGTCATATGGAATGGCATCCGCCGCATGAAGCTTGGAACCTTTAAGGATGGCTGCAAGGTAGCTTATATCATCGATGGTAAAAGAGACTTCCAGCATTGTGCTGAGTTCCTTGCCTATTTTATTCATGAGATTATTCTCATCGGAAAGTTCGCTTATTTTCTTGAAGTCCTTCTCCAAAAAATATTGGCTTTCATTCCTTTGCAGGGTTACATAAATATGTACAATTAACCCTATATACCCGCTATCCGCCAAACGAGAATGGACACTGTTAAAAGTGGAAAACAGCACCCCATCGATAGCAAGAAGATATTCGGGATCGAAATAGTCGAGGATTTTCGCTTCTGGAAATTTTCCTTCTTGCAGCAAAAATAAACTTTCAATCAGCTCTTCATTAAAGAAGTGCAAGAAATAGGCTGCCTGGGCTTTCCGTTTATTTTCTTCGTTGCCGGCAAGCTCTATTCCGACTCCCCTTTTTCTCGTAATCATGATATTAAAATTCTTTAACCATTCAGTCAGTTCGTCCAAATAGGTTGTAAGAGTCGTAATGCTTATACCGAGATCCCCCGCAAGAACTTGAGTTTTATATGATTCTTCCTGCAGTAAAGCTAAAAGGAGATGCAGCTTTCTTTCTTGCGGCGTTTGATCGATCGGATGATTGCCCATCAGGTGCTGTACAAGCCGAAAGACTTGCTCATTCTTCCCGTCGATGGACAGTCCCTCATGTGTATTGCGTGTTAAATGCAACTCGAATGATTGCAGGATTTTTTCTATGGACTTCAGATCGCGTTGAACCGTCCGGACACTAACATTCAATTGTGTCGCAATGGATAAGGCTGTATGTTTTCCTGAAGTTTTTATGATCAATTCTATGATAGATTTTTCCCTTGAAGTAATATACATGCTACCAACTCATTTCAGGTGGAGTAACACGAGAAAATACTGAATAGAAAAGCGTAAAACGCTTTTCTATTCTTGGTTAAGAGTATTTAATTATTTTCTACATTTATAATATCCATCAATTCCCTGGCTGATGTGGCTTTAACCATCTTTTCAATATTCTCCATGTCAGAGCAGGTAACTGCAATGCCAGATAGAATTTCAAGATGTGTCCCGTCCTTGCCGGCAATACCGAATATCAATCGTGCCTTTTGGCCGTCAAAGTCGACACCATCAGGAATTTGTAAAACGGTAAATCCAGATTTAAGGACATCTTTCTTAGCTTCCTCGGTTCCGTGCGGAATGGCTACATCATTCCCCATATAGGTTGAAGTCAATTCATCACGAGCAATCATCGCTTCAATATAGCTTTCCTTAACGTAACCTGCATTGACCAAAGCTCTCCCCGCAAAGCGGATCGCTTCTTCCTTATTGGCGAATTGTTGATTAAGGAAGACGTTTTCTTCGCGAAGCAATTCATTATCATCTTGCTCATCCTCGTTGATGCCAGGCTCGATTGAATGTTCACGAACACCGGGAACCTTCTCTTCAGCATCTTCGACGATTTCATGCAACACATCGGTACCGTCATCCTGAAGCCTTGCAAGCAATGAATCGTATTCAGGGCTCGATAGGAAATTATCGACGGATACATGATAAGCATTCGGAACTTTATTCTGTGCTCTTGGTGTTAACTCTTCCTGTGTTATGACGATTTGTGCATCTGCAGGAATGTTTGAGATCGCCGTATTAGTAACAGTAATACTCAATCCGGCTTCCTTCACCTTCTTGCGAAGGAGCGAAGCCCCCATCGCACTTGATCCCATCCCGGCATCGCAGGCAAATATTATTTTGCTGACGTTTGCTGGCATCGTACCCGGGTCTGAAGCGAATACATCGGCAACAGAGCTTTTCTTGCCTTTCATTTCTTGCATTTTTTTCGCGGCATCTTCAATATTCTCTTCAGATTGCTTTCCTGTTTTCAGGATGAATGCACCGACGATGAATGAAACGATGGCCGCTACGATGACGCCTGCAAAGTTAGCAATATATGCACCCGCATTATGCGGAGTTACTGCTGTAATGGCAAGTATGCTGCCTGGAGAAGCAGGAGCGAACAATCCTCCGCCTAGTAGGACCAAAGTGAAGACTCCACTCATGCCTCCAAGAATGACGGCTAAGAATAACATCGGCTTCATTAGGATATAAGGGAAATAAATTTCATGGATCCCGCCGAAGAAATGAATGATGGCAGCTCCTGGCGCCGATTTCTTCGCCGTTCCCTTTCCAAAAAAGCAATAAGCAAGCAGTACGCCGATACCTGGTCCAGGATTCGATTCCAGAAGGAACAGGATTGAAGCCCCTGTTTGTTTAACTTGCTCCACACCGATTGGTGATAGTACACCATGATTGATGGCATTGTTCAAGAACAATACCTTGGCAGGCTCGATCAGGATACTTGTCAACGGCAGTAAACCTGTACCGACAAGCCAATCGACTCCTGCTACAAGCCAGCCTGTAAATATGTCTACTGCAGGCCCGATGGCCAAGAAGGATAGAATGGACAGTAGGCCGCCAATTATCCCCGCCGAGAAATTATTAACAAGCATTTCAAATCCGGCTTTTATTTTCCCTTCAATCAATTGATCGAATTTCTTGATGACATAACCGCCGAACGGCCCCATTATCATGGCTCCAAGGAACATCGGGATGTCAGATCCGACGATGACGCCCATTGTCGCAATGGCACCGACTACGCCGCCGCGGTGGTCATGGATTAGCTTACCACCCGTATACCCGATTAAAAGCGGCAATAAAAACGTAACCATCGGTGTAACCATTTTGGCAAGGCTTTCATTTGGCAGGAAACCAGATGGGATGAATAGGGCAGTGATTAGCCCCCATGCTATGAAAGCTGATATATTCGGCATGACCATTGAACTTAGAAAGTTACCGAACTTTTGAACTGCAACTTTTATATTAAAGTGAGCCATTTTGCTCTCTTCCCTTCATATTAATATAGTTTCCTTTAATCTTAAGGTACGTACATTCCTCATTCAATAAAAGAAAAAGCTAACTTTGTCGCGAAAGAGAAGACAAACATAATGTATCTCACTTTTCCAGATTTATTCAGCGCTTTATACAGACAGAAAAGAGTCCCGTTCGCATCGTGACGAACGGGACTCTTTTGCGCTTTATAGTGGGATGATTCCCAATAGGACACAAACCACTATCATGACAAGCGTCGATCCGCATGCCCATTTCAGGAAAGTGCGCTGCAATGCACCGAAATCTTCCCCTACCATTCCAACCAATAAATAGGTAGATGGAACAAGCGGGCTTAATAGATGGACGGGCAGCCCCAATAGTGAAGCTCTGCCGATCAGGGCAGGATCAATTCCATAAGCAGCTCCCGCTTTAGCAAGTAATGGGAGCACACCATAATAAAATGCGTCATTAGACATGAAGAACGTAAAAGGTGCTGAGATGATGGCTGTGATGACAGCAAAATGTGCGCCCATTTGATCTGGAATATGCTGAATCAAAGAGTTTGCCATGGCATCGACCATTTCCGTACCGGCTAGGATTCCAGTGAAAACACCTGCTGCAAAAATCATCGAAATTACAGATAAAGCATTGTCCGCATAGTTTGCCACACGTTCTTTCTGATCACTGACTTTCGGATAGTTAACGGTAATGGCAATCGCGAAACCTACCATGAACAGAACCGCTGAAGGCATAAGTTCCATAATCAGCGCAACCAGCAGTGTAAGAGTCAATGCGTAATTGAATATTATCAATTTAGGCCGTTTAATATAAGCATCTTCCGTTGCAGCTGCCTGCTGTGCCACAACATGATAATCGACCTCTATGATCCCGATTCTCTTTCTTTCTTTTTTACCCAGGCAATATGCCATGAAAAGGACGAATAGGACTCCGCCAATCATCGCTGGAATGACAGGGGTGAAAACATCGGACATTTCAAGTTTTAAAGCTGTCATCACCCTTGCTGTAGGGCCTCCCCAAGGAAGAAGGTTCATGACTCCAGATGACGAAACGGCAATGCCGGCCAATACAAGCGGTCTCATTCCAATCCGTTTATATAGCGGAAGCATGGCAGAAATCGTTATCATATATGTAGTCGTACCATCTCCATCCAAGGAAATCAGCAAAGCCAGGACTGCCGTACCGATGGCAATTTTCACTGGATCACCTTTTACAAGCTTAAGAATCGTATTGATGATCGGGTCAAAAACCCCAGCATCAATCAAAATGCCAAAGAAAAGGATCGCAAATAAAATCATGATTCCCGTTGGCGCGACGTCTTTGATCCCTTCCAGCGCCATCTCACCCATTTCACCGCCAAACCCGCCAATAAGTGCAAATGCACTTGGTACTGCAATCAAAGCTATCATGGCTGAAAGTCGCCCTGTCATAATTAAAATCATAAACACTAATATCATCAAGTATCCTAATAAAGCGAGCATATCTGTCACTCCTTATCTTCTAATAAGATAAAGTGTATATGAAACCGCTTCATTTGTAAGCGTTCTCAATTTATTGTGTTTTAAAACTATTTAGTTAATTGTGTTCATTGTGTTCACGGAAACGTTTTTTCGAGGCTGAACCGAACGCCACTCCCCGGGTTGAATGGCGGGTTCTTTAAGGAAATCAGCGATTATTTAAGCAAACAATCCGCGCATTTATTCTTCAAATGATAAATTTGCCGGTCCATCCAAAAGGTCACAGCCGTAGTCTATATTGGTAGTTGGTGTATCGATGCTGACTTCCTCGAATTCCAGTTCATCGATCCATAATTGGCCACGCCCTGAAAGAAGGACCCCGAATGAAATGATGGCACTGTTTTCGGGTACATCCAGGACGATATAATAATGGTTCCATTCCGTATCGTTGACGATGGGCCGATTGCCCATATTGTCGAATTGCAAAACATCCTGAAGGGCATTATCCACCCTCATCCATAAACCACAAAACCCATCAACATCTTTTGATTTTAAAAAACCCGACAGTTTCATTCTTTTACCAAGGTAATTTTCCGCCTTGAATTGCTGCATCATCGTTGCAAATTCCTCCTTGGATTCCTTAGTGACGGATTTCAGGAAACCTGATGCCTGGCCTTTATGGAAGGTCTCCCGGTCAATTCCAATTTTATAATTGAATGGATGACTCCCGCTTAAATTCCATCCTTTTAATAATTGTTCGTTTTTCATCGTCATTTCCTCCTTTTGCAAAGTTAGTTTACTTACGAGTTTCCGGTATTGCCCTGGCGGCAGGTCATAATATTTCTTGAATGAACGAGTAAAGGATTCCTGTGTTTCAAAGCGGTAATATAAAGCAATGTCGATTATTTTTTCATCGGTATAAAGCAGCATGTTAGCTGCATTGGCGATCCTTCGATATCGAATATATTCAGATACGGTCACGCCAACCTCCTTTTGAAAAATACGATGATAATGAAACTTCGAAAAACCTGCGAATCGTGCGATGTTCTCTAAAGACAATTCATCTTGTAAGCTATTCTCTATATATTCAATCGTTTTTTGGATGATGGGGCTGTATCTCATTTCCGAACCTCCTTAAAAAAAGGATAACAGAAAAAAATATCGTTTTTTTGACATATATTGCTTTTTTATAATCTTATAAACCAGCATGCATAAAAAAACACCTCCAATCTTGAAGGTGTTTCACACTTAATTCTATTGAATTTTATAATATCTTCGCTCAGGTCTCCCCACTACCCCGTATACGACTTCCGCTTTACATTTCTTAACGGATATCAAGTATTCCAGATAGCGTCTCGCGGTTGTCCTGGAAGCACCGATCTGTCCACTCACTTGCTCAGCTGACAAACCGATATCGCTTGCTTCGAGTACCTCGATCACTTTCGCCAAAGTAATTTCGTCGACCCCTTTTGGTAAGGACAGCCCATCATTCGTTTCCAAAGCGGAAGAACCCTTTTTCAAAATGAGGTCAACAAAATCCTGGTCTATCTCTTGTTTGGATTTCATCAGATGGACTTTCTTCAGATACTCTTCGATAACTTGGTTGAAGCGCTTCATTTCCACTGGTTTAATTAGATAATTCTCTACACCATAGTGAAGTGCCTTTTCAAGTTGTTCTTTATCCGTTGCCGCGGTAATCATGATGATATCCACATTCGGGAATTTTTTCCGTATGTCCGGAAGGAGATCTGTACCAAGCTGATCTGGCATATAAACATCAAGCAAAAGCAAATCCGGGCTTTTTTGTTCCAAGATCCGAAGCGTTTTTTTTGCATTGACGGCTTTTCCGACCACTTCTATTTCATCAAAGTTTTTCAAGAATTTTTCATGGATTTCCGCTACACGAAAATCATCTTCTGCGATGACTGCTCTTATCTTCAGCATTCTTTCCCTCCTCTCTGTTCTTTAGGAAGATACACGGTGAATATAGTATTGCCATCCTCGCTGTGGACTTCGATGATGCCGCCTAGCTCTTTTACGACATGATCAGCATTCGAAAGTCCATAACCACTCGGACTTCCGCTGTTTTTTGAAGTGAAACCCCGATCGAAAATATGGGCGATCGCATCCTCTGGTATTCCTTTTCCGTTATCACTCACTTCAAATACCATATCATTTCCGATATCTGTGGCGAAAAATTTCACGAGCGGCTCTTCCATGCTTGAAACCGCTTCAAGTGCATTATCGATAATATTGCCTAGAATCAAAGTTAGTTGGGACAATTTTATATGATCAGGCAGTTTCTCTAGGTAACTTTGTGCGTCTATTTCAAAAAAGATCTTCTTCTCCGATGCTTTCCCTATCTTGCCTAGTAACAAGGCTTGTACCTTTGTATCCTTTATCTGTTCGAACACGACACGGTTCAGGGAATGCAATTCGGATGTTTCGCTTTGAATCATTTCTATCGCTTCATCGTATTCCCCTAATTGTATCAATCCTGAAAGGACGTATAGTTTATTGGTAAATTCATGGGTTTGTGCCCTTAAATCCTCTGAATGCATCTTCACTTCAGATAATGTGTTTACCATTTCCTCAATTTCCGTTCGATCACGGAACGAAGCAACAACACCGCTTACCCCTTCACTATCGAAGATTGGCGTACAATTAACAATGATGGATTTGTCTTTCCATGAAATCTCCTTATCCATTTGCGGTTCACCGGACTTTAGCACTTCGAATAAATATTTCGAAGGAAATAGTCCGTCCACGTTCAAATGGCGAACGGACTCTTTAATATCCAGCAATTTTTTCGCCGGCTGATTCATCGAGGTAATCAGCCCATTTTGGTCAATGGCCAGAATACCTTCTTTTACCGATTGAAGCACTGCATTTTTTTCTTTATATAAATTGGCGATTTCAAATGGTTCCAGCCCCAGTGTATCTTTACGGATGCTTCTTGCCAGCATATAACTGCCAATGATCGATATCATGATGGCCACTAACGATACAACCATCTCTTTGGACAAATCCTTGAAAATTTGGGCGCGGACATCGTCCACTAAAAAACCGACGGAGACGATTCCAATTATTTTTCCATCCTCATTGAATACCGGTGACTTCCCCCGAATGGAAAGACCGAGTGATCCTGCCGCTTCGGAGACATAATATTCACCTTCCCGAATGGCCCTGCTATTATCCCCGCCTTCCATCCGCTTCCCAATTTCGGAAACCAGCGGATGAGAATAGCGAATTCCCTCTGCATTTCCTACAACGATGAACTCAGCACCTGTTTCCCTGCGGATCTTTTCGACAATCGGCTGAATTATGCCAGCGGGATCATCCGTTTCAAAGGCCTCTGTAACGGTAGGCATGAAACTAATCGTCTTTGAAAGTTCCAACGCCAATTGACCTTTATCCTTAGCTATTTGTCTTCCTTCCATATAGGAAAAAGTAGTCGTCAATAATAGAATCAAAAACAGGCTCAACGATAAGACTAACCCGAGAATCTTTGTTTCCAGCGATACTTTCCTCATATTCAACAGCATCCTCTATTTTCATTTTCATTCACTATATTTTATAGGAGCATAATGATTTTACCATTTCTATTAAATATTGAACATTGTTGGCCGTTTATTTCGCCACATTCAAAAATGAAAGGATTTAAGCAACAAAAAAGGGAGTGCCAAATGATATTCTTGAATCCTTTTCAAATGCTATCATCACCCTTTTGCTGATTTACGATTTTTTTCCAGACTTTTTTCTTTCTGGATAACGTTTCACCTGAGGTACAATCGGTTTATTCTCAGTGTCCTATTTAAGAAAGATGGTCACGCCGAACATGGTGGGAGGTTCAAGGAGCAGTTGTTTTTCACCTTTTATCTCCTTTCCCTAGTCGGAATGTTAACCGCTTTAGGGGGATAAACGACGGTAGGCATTTCTCTTACAGATGTTTTTCTTTGGATAGTGCTGCTTCTGTCCTGCTACCATATCTTTGGAAGAAAGCAAAACAAGCTAAAACATAAAATGCTCAAAGGAAACATCTCCTTTGAGCATTTTTTCAAAAACAGCTAAATGAATTGATTTGTCTTGTATCGATGCCAAAAAACGTCCAGAACCTGCCATTCCACCTGAAGCCAGCAACTGAACGCGGACCGACGAAGATGGGGTAATACCAGAAACGCGCACCATTGTTTAGCCATATAAAAGTATTCCTGAACCTGTTTTATCTCCGAAATTAGTGATATATCAACGATACTTGCAGGTTTATCTCCGAAATTAGTGATATATCGACGATACTTGCTGTTTTATCTCCGAATATAGGATTCAATATAGCAATCTCCATAAATAGAACGTCGCGTAGGATTCCCAATCGGCCCACGCTTCCGAAAGTTTCAGGATTTCCGTTTTCGTTGGTTTTGCTTCCGTTTGCATGACCAGTTTCATGGAATTATGCAGCCCGACGTCATCGATGGGAAAGGCTGCTGGAAAACGCAAACAGCGCATCAAGACATAGTTCGCTGTCCACGGACCGATTCCCCGTATTTTGGTCAGCATTTTTTCAGCCTCTTTTACATTCTTTGCATTCAACAGCTTTTCTTTAGTAAGTTCCCCTTCTGCAATCAGTTGAGCAACACCTATTAAATATTCACACTTCTTCACCGTCATCCTCAAATCGGCAAAATCTTCGACCGTCAATTTCGCGATCACCTCAGGCGCCGGAAACAGCCAATATTGCTTTCCTTCGAATTCAACATATTCACCAAATCCCTCCACAAGCCTCCGTTTCAAGGTATAGGCATAGGTCAAGTTTATCTGCTGACCAAGTATTCCCCAGGCAATCGCTTCAAATAAATCAGGGATGCCCATATTTCTCAAACCGAAGAATTGGCTTACCGGCTTTTGCAATATAGGGTCATTTTGGGCGAGCTCATAAAAAGGAAGCAGATTTGTCTCAAAATCGAACCAGTGACGAACGTATTGGGAAACAGCATCCTTTACCTGATTATCCATCGGTGCAGTTCGTGCTGGAAACCGAACGGTCAGATCCGTTTCATTCACCGCACTGATTTCTATTAAAAGTGTCTCATTTTCGACAACAAGTGCTCGATAAATTTTTTGATCAACAATATCGAACAGACATTCATTGGAGGATCTTGATAAGTATTTAAGATTTTCCGAAAAACTAAACTCTTTTGGTGCTCGAATTCTCAATTCAATCATGCCTTCATCATTTGATAATGCCTCTTTCATTCTGCTCCTCCTTTAGTATTCTTGCTCTTCCCTTCAAATAGCACTTCATTCAACTTCCTTATTTTAACAGAAAAATAGTCATCTCCCCTAACTCGAACAATTACGTTATCTTGCTTTTACATTCCCAAAATGTTTGTATAGAAACCCTTTCTTGTATACTAAATGGAGAGGTGAATGCAGTGAATCCGAAAAAAGCAGATTTCCCGAATGAATATTGGAAAGCTATTATAGATTGTGATGCAGCATATGATGATCATTTTTTATACGGAGTAATTACGACGGGCATCTTTTGCAGGCCCTCCTGTAAATCCAGGGTGCCGAATAAGGAAAACGTGAAGATTTTCAAAAATGCCATGGTGGCTTTGGATGAAGATTTCCGGCCTTGTAAACGATGTAAACCGGAAGGACTGAATTTACCGACGGAAGAATGGGTTGAACAAATAGCCGAATGGATCGACACCCATTACAGCGAACCCCTCACTTTGAACAAATTGGCGGATATTTCCCACGGCAGCCCATATCACTTGCAACGATCATTCAAGCGTGTGAAGGGGATATCGCCCACTGAATATATTCAACGGCTTCGCCTTGACAAAGCGACGAGGCTGCTGGAAAACTCCGAACTGCCGATAACTGAAATAGGCTTCGCTGTCGGGTTCTCTAGTACACCCTACTTCATGACGTTATTCAAAAGGAAAATGGGGAATACCCCTTCAGGATATCGGAATGCATATCTCAAAACTCAAGCTTTGGAGCGTGAAGAAAATGAAGAATGATAAAGAACAAACCATTGACTGGGCCATATTGCATTATGATAAGTGGCAATTATATGTGGCCAAGACGGAAAAAGGGCTTTGCTATGTAGGCTCTCCCGGTCAAACGTATGAAGAACTGAAGTCCTGGATACAAAAACGCTTTCCAATGGCGAGCCTTGTTGAAAATGAAAAAGCATTAAATCCCTATCTAAAAGAACTACAAGAATATTTCGAAGGAACCAGGCAGACTTTCTCTCTTCCCGCAGATGTAAAAGGCACGCCCTTTCAACAAGAAATTTGGGCGGCGCTGAATCAAGTACCCTACGGAAAAACCTGTTCCTATTCCGATATTGCCCAAATCATCCAAAGACCTGCAGCTGTTCGGGCGGTTGGTACGGCCATTGGTGCCAATCCTATTCTGATCACGGTGCCATGTCACCGGGTCATCGGAAAAAACGGGGCCATTACCGGTTACCGGGGAGGTACGGAGATGAAACGATATCTACTTCAATTGGAAGCGGAAATGAAACCGTGAGTACAATCTGACCGCAAAAAAAAGCACCCACTATAAGGATGCTTTTTTTGCCTTTGTTTTTCAGTACCAAATGGTCACCGCTTTATTATATGCATCACTATTAGGGATCGCATGTATCCCTTGGGCCTGTGCTTTGCGCGGGTCATAATCATATACCATTGGTGTATAGCACGCGGTCTGCCCGATATTCACAACACCATTGCCCCCGGAACTGGCGCATGTATAGGCCTTACCATCAGTACTTCGGACGATCCTGGCATCCGCTTCATGGTTGTATACCGCGGGGCGTGTTACGGTCACTTTTGCCCAGGCTGTTTTACAGACAGTGCTGAATTTCAATTCTACATACGAATTGGAATCGATCCATTTTTTATCCTTCGTTACCGCCGAACTTGCACAACTATTATAGTATGGACTTTTTCCATCATAGGTGTGTGTTTCGGCCAGTGCTTGATTTTTTCCAAAAGCAAAGTCGACAAGAAACATCGACAGTGTCATCACCATGGATAAACCTATCATTTTAAGCTTTTTATTCAATTCATTCATCCTTTCTTTGCAAAAATATAGATGAAGGTTTTTCCTTTTTTATTAATACCAATCGGTTTCACCTGCTGTATATGGCCAAAAAGCGACCGCTTTTGCTTTTCGCGGATCTAAATCATATACCATTGGTGTATAGCATGATGTTTGGCCTTTATTTATTTCACCATTTCCTCCAGGAGATGCACAGCTAAATTGTTTATTATCAGTATTGCGGACAACCAATGCCGTTGCCTCCCCATCTGTTTGAGCCGGCCTGCTTAGAGTGATCTTCGCCCAGGCGGTTTTACAAACAGTGCTGAATTTCAACTCCAAATTGGCAGAACCGCCATTGGCATAAATTTTCACGGACTTCTTCGTGACAGCGCTATTCGCACAACTATTATAGTAAGGACTTTTTCCATCATAGGTGTGTGTTTCTGCTGAAGCTTTGCTTGCAAAAGAATCAAGGGAGCCAAAAAGGACTAAAGAAGCTACAAAAAATGAAATGCATAAAACCATTTTTTTCATTATTTCACTCATCCCCTTAACAAAATTTATACACTGTTCATCTTACAATTTTGTAATATTCTTACAAGTGATAAAATCCCTAGTTCATGAAAAACTACAGCCCCGCCTTTAACTTGCAGCCTGCCATCACTATTACAGTCTGGTATGTCACGCTTTATCAACTGAATCAGCGCAGAGCCAAAGTCATTATCCCTATGAGCAATTCAGGACAAATAAGGTAACAACTAAGGACATATGCGTATCGAGCTGAGACAAAACGAGCCAATAGGCTGCCGTTGATCGGTAAGGATACAGGTCGATGTACTTAATGTTTTTTTCAAGAAAAAAGAAAAGCCCCAACAAAACTCGAATCGTTTTGTCGGGGCTTTATTTTCATTTAGCGAGGTTTTCTCTGATCAATCTAATGGTGCTTTCATAATAGGAAAGATCATGCGGAACGAACTCATCCCGTCCAACAAATCGATCGATCTTCATCCTAAGGCCTTCGTGATTCATTTCAAATTCCTTAATATTCACTTTGTCCTTCGCTTCGGTCCAAAGCTCTTCGAAGTCATTCAGCACAACCTTGAAACCTCTTCTGGCTGCAGGGTGAAATCATCGAAGCTATGTGCAGTTTCATATAGAAAGACGTTTGGCAGTTCTTTGTCGATGAAATCCTCTTTCGTTTGATAGTATTGAATGATCACTAATGGAACCAACTCGTCAAATGCAGCGTCAATGTCTATTTCTTCTTTAATCTCCCTGACTCCGTCATATACCGTTTCATGAGCCAGTAAATGGCCGGCAGCCGTAATATCCAATAGATTCGGATAATCTTTTTTTATCGCACAACGATGCTGAAGATATAGGAAATCCACACCCGCTTCCGAACTTGCGAACCAGCAGGCCAATGTCCCAATCTATGTACTTCCTCACGCGAAGCCATGCCGGTTTGAATGCGATCGGAATCGAAAACTTTCAACAATTCAGTTTCCAATGGAGCTTCACTCCTAGCCCTTTTTTATAAAAAACAGCTTCATCCTTTTTCTTTTCTCCAATTTTTCGGGTTTAAATAACCTTTATATTTAGCAGCCACTTCTTTCCCGACCAAAAGTGCGCCTGCCCAAAACATCACTTCCGCAAAGACGATCGCACCTGTTATGACCCCCGCTTTAACCGCAGTCGAAAATGGCGTAAAAGGAGCTACGACTGGAATGATCCAAGTGAGAAGGGAAATGATCAGGAATCCCATCCCTACTTTGTAAAACCTCGATTTCTTTATTTCCTTACTTTCTTTATCCAATTAAATAACCTCCGTCATGATGATTTTCATTTAATTACCCTGCCGAACATTCCACTTTCAAATATACCATTGAATATATTCTTTTTTTATACGTATGAATGTTCATTTCGTTTCATAAATAGTGAAATAAAGATATTCCATTTGAGGAAAACTAGAGCAAGTATTTGATTAGAGGTTAATGTTCTATTAATGAATTGACTTTACGATTCTTAATGGATTTAATAATCTTATAACACTTGCATGCAGGAAAGGAAAATCCAATGTACATTGAATTCATTGCCACAACGATAGAAGATGCCATTATAATCGAAGAATCGGGCGCAGACCGAATCGAGCTTGTCAGTTCTTTAGCCGAGGGGGGATTAACTCCCAGCCACGCCCTGATAGAAGCTGTCGTCAATTCAGTAAAGATACCAGTCAACGTGATGGTAAGGCCTCATAGCCAGTCGTTTTGTTATACGCAAAATGATTTGGAAATCATGAAAAAAGATATCCAAATCATTCGATCACTGGGAGCGAACGGGGTCGTATTAGGTGCATTAAATGAAAAAAATGAAATCAATCGACCATACCTCGAAGAACTATTGACAGTATGTGAAGGTTTGGAGATTACATTCCACCGAGCCATCGATGAAACAAACGACCCAGTCATTTCAACTGAAATGCTAGCACAATATCCAGAAATCACAACGATATTGACCTCAGGTGGGCATGGGGATTTCCCCAGCCGCATGAAAACGATTCAACAAATGAAAAGAGTCTGCGCCGACATAGCAATACTGGTTGGAAGCGGGTTGAATAAGGATAATATCCTTTCTATCCATTCCGAACTGCATACCGGTCACTATCATTTCGGTACGGCTGTTCGAAAAAATAACAGTATCATTGAAGGAGTTACATTAGAAAAAGCTAAAGAAATCGTAAACTTGCTAAAGAAATAATGCCGGGAAGGGACCATTTAACTGGTCCCTTCTGTTTGTAGACAAAAGGGGTTCTATCTAAATTTTTAAGCAAAGTTGATGAAACGGAAGGTACGAGACTCCTGCGGGAAAAGCGCGTCCAGGGGAGACCCCGCAGCGGGCGGACCGCCCGCGAAAGCGAGTGCCTGTAGAAGATATCAACGTTCAAATTTGTCTACAGTCTGAAGGTCCCTTTTTATGATGCAGAGCTCTTTGTAAAAAAACCGAGTCCCAAAACCAAAAAAACAGTGCCGCTAAATGGCTGATTGCATAGTAATTCTTTGTAGTTAAAATATCCAAGCTGAAGTCAAAATTAAGCACCGAACTATAAATGAATACGGCCGGCAAAGAGAAAAAAATATAAAGGCAAAAATAGTTTAAACTGAATTTTTTAGGATGTTTATTGAAAAGGACCTGTACCGGAACAGCAAATAATAAATAAGGGATAACGACATAAAAAGAAATCACGATAATGCCAATCACCCCCCAGGTACCCAGGCTGAATACAACCAACACCGTGGAAAGCGACAGACAGGAAGAAACTAGACTAAAAAAATAATAAGGAATCACATCGCTTAGCTCCGAAACCTTTTGACTGATTTTCCAAAGTTCCATTTTAACCCATCCCTCGAGATGACTTGAATTTTTTTTATTCCCCATTTTGTTGAAAAAAAATTTAATTTTTGAAGGTCACGGTTTTTTCCCTGGACATAACTTCTTTGTTCCAATCGTTATAAGAAAAAGCGTCTCCGAAACATTTCTTTAGAGTGCGGGCCAGGTTCCAATTACGACAGTGGCGTCCAGTTCTTCACACTTTACCACCCGTGGCATCACCCCGTATCTAGCAAAGATTTCTACGGTCTGCATCGCTTGCCGCTCACTGGTCTCGACTAATAAATGGGAGCCCGGTGCCAGCCAAAGTGTTGCCGAAGCCGCCACCCTTCGCTGGACATCAAGCCCGTCCGCCCCGCCATCTAATGCCACCCTCGCCTCATGCATGCGCGCTTCATGGGGTAAAAGACCGAGTCCCTCAGTAGGGACGTATGGTGCGTTTGCGACCAGTACGTCAACACGTCCCTGTAAATTGGCTGGAAGCGGTTCATAGAGGTCCCCTTCGTATACCTGACCATTGACTGAAGTGACGTTACGACGCGCGCACCGCACCGCGGCTGGGTCAATGTCGACGGCGTACAACTCGATATCTTCGAGAACATCGCCCATAGCGGAGCCAACCGCGCCCGTGCCGCAGCACAAGTCCACCACGACTGCTCCTGGCATAGCGAGTGCTGCCGCTTGGCGGACTAAAAACTCGGTCCGTCTGCGCGGTACGAAGACTCCGAGATCAACCTCTATCCGGATACCGCAGAATTCCGCCCAGCCGATGACGTGTTCAAGTGGCAAACCCGCTATCCGTCTATCCACCATCTCTGCCAGTTCGGCCGTTGTCCCTGCCGCGATGATGAGCAACCGGGCCTCTTCCTCGGCGAAAACACAACCTGCGGCCCGAAGTTTAGTGACGATGCTTGTATAAATGGCATCTCCATTAAAAACAGCCACTTTAGTTCCATCAACATCATTGATTTTCCCGAGGTTAAAGAAGGCATTCCTAAATTCCATAAGTTTCCCCCTATTCTATATAAATTGGAATATTATAAATATTACTATAACTATAGTATACAGCTTCTTAAACTGACCGTCCCTTTTGCTCCAAAATAAGAAGGTTGCCGGAGCAACCTTCCAACTAATCTTGAGATTCAATTTTTGTTAGCATCAGCAAAGTGACTCATCGCATCACACATGAATTTTGCCAATCCTTCACCATATTGGTCGATATTTTTGGTGAAGCGTTGATCGTCCACGTACATTTGACCTAATCCTTTGAAAGCATCCAGCGAGTATGTGCCGAAGTTATTGTTCAAACAATCATACCATTCTTTAATGGCCTCCTGTGCCTCCTCCGACTTGGGCGAACCATTTCGGATTGACGCAAGTTTTAAATAGATCTCCGATACAACTTTCTGTGCATCTTTGGACATGCCCTCCACTTTAGCCTTCGACTCATCGACAGCTTTATCCCCCCAAAGCTTGCGAGCTTCCTCTTCATATGGATTCTGACTAAAGTCAAATCCTTCAAATTTTTCTTTATTCGTCATCTGAATTTCCCCTTTCATATGCTTAATCGATTTTTCGACCGTCTTAATTAATTTATCGAGCTGACTGCGTTTCTCCAGCAACATTTTTTGATGTTGCATTAACGCATCTTGTTTATCAAACGAAGAGCTTTTTATCATTTGTTTTATTTCCTTTAATGGCATGCCAAGTTCCCTGAAAAA
The DNA here is from genome assembly GCF_040250305.1 of Peribacillus frigoritolerans. Classification (NCBI taxonomy): domain Bacteria; kingdom Bacillati; phylum Bacillota; class Bacilli; order Caryophanales; family Bacillaceae; genus Peribacillus; species Peribacillus frigoritolerans. The sequence continues at coordinate 4,317,442 of NZ_CP158190.1, forward strand.
CAGGATTTGCTGCAACATCTCAAGATTATCATTCGAATAAAGGCGATAACCTGCATCGGTTATTTCCTCCGGCGATAATAACCCGATTTCATCATAATAATGCAGTGTCCGCACACTAATGCCAACCAAATCGGCTAGCTCCTTCACTTTCATTGCCACTGCTTCTTACCTCCTTTCGATATCATTTACATTAAGGTATTACGCAACGTCAGAGTCAAATGGAAAAATGAAAATTTTCCGCCCAATTTTAAAAGACGATCCTTCCTAATGAAGAATCGCATATTAGTAGAGTTCACTTTTTGTAAAAGCTTCGGATTAAAGCAATTTTTACGCTTTTTCTCATGAAGTTTCGCACTTTTACTCGTGAGTTTGACGCTTTACTCGTGAATTAAACAATTATCTTATTCGTTTGCTCTTTCATGAAAGCTAGCTTCAATCTTGGCTATCCTTCTACCTCCAATGATCGGGAATACTTAATGAGAACGGTAATTTTGTCTTCGTGTCGCCTTTAGCCGAGTTAATCTGTGCTTGTGTGATAAAGAAGCTTCCGGTGAGATCGGCACCGCTTAAATCAGCGTCCCTAAAGTCTGCACCGATAAGGTCCGTCACTCTCATGTCGGCTTCTCTGAGGTCAGATGCAATAAGCAAAGCCCCTCTTAAGTTCGCTCCCCTAAGATCAGCACCTCTCAACTTTGCACCAATCAGGTCACTACCCCTACCTATTTTGTTCTGCTTTTTTTTATTTTTCTTGAATGAAACCTTTGCACGAACCAGTTCACTTGTGCGCAGAAGTAAATCATTAACGATCTCTCTATGAGCTGGTACATTCAGGTCCATGATAGACTTTGGAATTTGCTTAGTGAGATATTCCGTGTCTTCAAAAGCCGCCTGCAATTCTCGGTAAAGAGGTTGCGCATCTTCTAAATTCAGTGCTTCATTTAAGTAGCAAAGCATTTCATGAAGTTGTTGCATAATAGGAAAAACTTCGAACATTTCCTTTGCTGACTCTGGGTTGTTCCTCCAATCGTTTCCATTATAGGTGAGTTGAGATACCTTTTGACCGGCACCGAAACATTCATATACCGTGCAGCCTTTATACCCTTTTGCTCTGAGTTTTTCATGGATGCCGCAACGATAATCGGATTGCAGGTTTGAACATGGTGTACCTCCATCTTTATCAAATGCAAAATCAGCAGATTTTGCATAAGGCAAAGCTACACAGCACAAACCAAAACAATTCTCACAGTCTGCACGTAATTGATTAAGGATACTATCGTTATTCGTTAATTGATTAAACAATACTTACACTTCCTTCTATAAAACCTTCATACTGGTAGATTTTTTTGTTATCATTTAAGAGTTTAGTTCTTCCCATTCTTCAAGTGATAGTTTTTCGGTCATATGCTTATATGCATCAGGGACTTTTATCGAACACATAAGTTCCAGACTATTGCCATCGGGATCATTGAAATAGACGGAAGCGTTTCCTTGGTTCGGACGCACAAAAGGTTCAATCGTTGTCCTTTTTCCAAAAGGGACGACTTCAATTTTTAGGGATTTTAGCCAATTTAATGAATTTTTCATATTATCATAAGTTACCCGAAAGGCGATATGCCTTAGTGAAGGGTGGTATGGAGTTTGATATTCTTTCCCTTCCCATAAGCCGACCCAGCTTTTGTTTTCCTCTATCCAAAAGAAGGCAGTATCTTCATCCCTCCAAGCTAGTTTTAAGCCTATTTTCTTATAAAAATCCATTGAGATGGCCAGGTTCTTGACTGGTAAATGGGCTTCATATAAACCTTCTATCATATTACATTCTCCTTTCACCTGAAATCTTCATTCTTACGAACTATGATCTGCCATACAAATAATTCAAGAAACCGATCCTATTATCCTTCTAATTGGATATAGTAAAACCCGAACAAGGACACGTTTCATTCGTGTCGATTATTCGGGTCATTTGTTCAGCATCCGCCTGGTCGGGTTCAAAACTTCTCGGGATAGAGTCCTTCGGCTACTGTCCGTAAGGCTAGTGGTGCACGAATCCCTTCCGCGCCCGCTGAAAGAGGAAGCACAATGATCGCTTTATTTCGAATGGCCGGTACATCCGCCAGTTCACTTTTATTTAATAAGAATGCTTCTTTTTGCTTTATGGGGATATCTCCGTAATCAATGATGGCAATGACATCCGGATTCCGATCGACGACTTCTTCCCAACTGACCTCAGGCCATCCCCCTTCCGTATCGCCAAAAATGTTCTGGCCGCCAGCCATGGAAATGATCCCTGTCATGTAATTATTTTTCGCTGCCGTTCTCGGGACTTCTTCACCGCTGTCATATACGAAAACATTTTTGGGCTTGCCTGCACTTTCGATTTTTGCTGTAGTTTCTTTTATATCCTGTTGCATCTCTCCGATGACTTCCGCTGCTTTTTTTTCTACATGAAAGATGCGGCCAATATTCTCAATATCTTTATACACATCTTCCATAGTCGGTGTTGACGTATTGGAAGACTCTTGGATATATGTATTGATTCCGGCTTCTTTCAGCTCTTGGACGGTTCCTAATGTTTGTTCCGTAAAGGCGCTTTTCCAGCCAGCATATGCAAAATCCGGCTCTGCTTCAAAGAAAACTTCTTTTGAAGGGTATTCCTTGGAAAGCACAGGCACCGTTTCATAGGCATCTTTATACTTTGGCAAAATTTCGTCATCCAAATAAGCCGTACCTGCCATTGAATCCTGCAACCCCAATGCAAGCATGATTTCCGTCGCATGCTGATTTAGCGAAACCGCACGTTTTGGGGCCTCTGCATAGGTGAATTCATGATCCAGATTCTTGATGACCACCGTTTCTTTTCCACTTTTTTCACTCTGTTTACCTCCGTCCTTTGAAGCTTCCTCGGAGTTATTGCAAGCGCCCAATATCATCATTGCCAAAAAAAAACTGATGCTTAACAAAATCTTTCGGTAACCAGTCATATATTTTCCCCTCATATCTATTGTTTTTTTTATATATGTGCTAAAAAGGTGATATGCGTCTTTTGCGTGATGGGGTGTATGCCGATTTCCGTTTCCACCCCGAACACCTTCCTTATCATTTTTGTCGTCAATACAGCTTCTGGTGTTCCGGATGTGATCACTTTGCCATTTTGGATGACATATATATGATCACAATACATGGCTGCCAAATTTATATCATGCAGGGCCGTCAAGACGGTAACGTCCAGCTTTTTAACAAGGTCCAGCAATTGGAGCTGATGCCGGATGTCTAAATGATTCGTTGGTTCATCCAGGATGATGATGTTCGCTTCCTGGGCTAGGGCGCGTGCTATGAGGACACGTTGTTTCTCACCACCCGACAAACTCATGAAACTCCTGTCTTCAAATCCACTCATTTCGACGCGAGCTAATGCATGATTGACGATTCGTCTATCTTTCTCCGTATCTCCCTGAAATAACCGCTTATGAGGATGCCTTCCCATCCAAACCATCTCTTGTACACTAAAGTCAAAGGTCAGGGATGTTTCCTGACTGACAACCGCCATTTCCCGGGCTGTTTGTTTCTGTGAAAGCCGGTAAAGGTCACGGCCGTCGAGGTGAACAGATCCCGTATGCGGCTCCAAAATCCGGGAAGCATTTTTTAATAGTGTGGATTTCCCGCTCCCATTCGGGCCGATCAGCCCAACGAACTGCCCAGTTTTTATATGAAGGGTTATTTCCTCAATGATAGGAGTGTCCAGAATTGAATAGGATACTTCTTCAATAGCTAATCTCACTTGCCCCCACCTCCAAATGAATATGAACTTCGCCGCAAAAGCCAAATGAAGAATGGCCCTCCGCAAAGTGCGGTGACAACGCCAATCGGAAGTTCTTGAGGTGCCAGGACCAGCCGGGCACATACATCTGACCAAATGACGAGGATCATGCCAATCAATATGCTGCATGAAAGAACACGTTTATGGTCTGTCCCGGCCAATAGCCGGGCTAAATGTGGTACTACCAGACCGATGAACCCAATCGAACCGCTTACAGCCACAACTGTCCCCGTAACAAGGGACGTAATGATGATCAGAACTTTACGGAAGGCTTCCATATTGACTCCGAGCGTCGCGGCGACTTCTTCGCCCATCAATAAGATATTAAGGGAGCGGGATTGTACGATAAGGAACAATGAAACCACAAGCACCACAACCGCTGGAATCGGTATGTATTCCCATTTTGCACCCGCTAAGCTGCCCATCATCCAAAACATCGCTTCACGGATGCCGGAATCTTTTGGTGCAAGAGTGACAATGAAATTAGTGACGGCAGACATGATCATCGATATGGCTACACCCGCCAATAACAGCCTTGTCGTTTGAATTCTCCCTCCCACTTGAGCCAATAAATAAACGGAAAGCATCGCAGCCATGGCCCCCAGGAATGCACCGAATGATAACGCATATTGTCCGAATATAGGCAGCGCCCCAAAAAGAATGACAAGGGTTGCCGCAACAGAAGAACCAGATGAAATGCCCAGGATATACGGATCTGCAAGTGAATTGCGCACCAAGGCCTGGATGACGACACCCACTACGGATAATCCCGCACCTACCACCGCACCGAGCAATACACGGGGCAGACGGATATCCCAAATGATCCGCTCTTGTGCGATACTCCAATTCACCTCCAGAGAATCACCGATAAAAGGAAGATGCCCTAAGGCGATCTTCCAAACCGTTATTGCTGACATCTTAACTGGCCCAAGGGTAACAGCGAATGTAATCGATAATAAAAGAATGCACAGCAAGAAAAATATCAGGAAACGAAACCTGCGCTTGGCATTTCTCTCAAAATGGTCAAGCATATCCTCATTCTCTTTCAATGAGCTTCTAACCAATGACTCTTCCAATGATGATATCCTCCTTCAAAAAAACACACAAAAAAACCCCAATCCTTTTAACAAAGAATGGAGTTACGAGTATAGGCCAAAAAATACGGAAGGACCTAAGTCCGCCTTTTCTTACTCTCGAACACCTCTCCTCTCAGCGAAGGAAAAATTGGTGATGCTCACTGGGTAGGTCTCCTGGCTTCCAAATCAACATTTCCTTTCGTCTTCCCTGACTGAGTCAAGTGACATCCTGAAAGAAAACTCCTTGGTTACAGTGGCGCGACCACTCGGGATTTGCACCCGATTCCCTGTTACCCTTTGTTCACACAAAGGCACCCAGCGGCAAATATATGAACTTCGCAAAATTTTCCAAACATTAAATACAACGTTAGTATAGTATACTCCCCATCTTTTCACAATTAAAAAAATGGGAATGCGGTCTATTAATAGAGGAATATGGATTTATAGATTCTTTCTATAATGGTAGAAAGTTAGCTTTTGACCAGTATCCGCACTAATTTCCTCATTAATCGAAATCCGTTCAAAACCGTTTTTCACTAAAACCTTTTGGGAAGCGATATTGTCGCTTGTCGTTTTGGCATGTATTTGAGTCACATTTAATTCCGGCGCCAGATTGACCAAAAGCTTTAAAGCTTCGTTCGCAATCCCTTTTTGCGTAAACGCTTCACCGATTCTATAACCGACATGAGCCGTCCCCTTAATAGGGTCGATATCCACAAGATTAATCCTGCCGACGATTATGCCTGAACCATCCTTAATCAAATAAAAAGAGGAGATAGCATCTTCTTGCTCTTTTAATAATTCCTTATGCCTGATTCCAAACGTTCCAGAGCTATAATAATCATCTCCCCGGCTTGGAACTGTTTGCTCGAAAAACCTTCTATTATTGCATTCAAATGCAAATAACGCTTGTGCATCCCGTTCATTAAGCCTTTCAATGTATATATCCATCATTCTTTCATCCTTTCAAAAAAACGCTAAGCATATGCGGCCTGATATATCATTCAAGAAAACCAAGGGCTTATCCTCCCTGATAAATATATATTGAAAACCGTTTATATGGATAACACTGTCGCATACTGACAAAATTTGATACCCTCTATACCATATCATTCCAAATTTTAATGGAACCATCGTATCTACTAATTTCTATAAAAACCCCAAAAAAGTTGAGAATAAATATTTTTATATACGTTGTATAAAGTGTAAAAGCTTTTACAAAAAACAAGGGGAATCATGTCATGAAGTCTACGAATAAAAATTTTATCGAGCGGTTGCAACGCCAAGAAGAAGACGCATTGGAATTTATAGTGGATACCTATTTGCCACTAATCAAGGGGGTAACATATAAGGTTCTCTCTCCTCTTAGGAACGACGGTGTCATGGAAGAATGCATCAATGATATTTTTCTTTCAATCTGGAACAATTCAATAAAGTTCCATGGGGATACAACTGATTTCAGAAAATGGATTTGTGCGATCGCTAAGTTTAAAGCGATTGATTATTACCGAAAAGCCATGAAGAAAATGGAGCTTACATCAGGTTACACAGAAGTAGATCCAGAAAAATCTGCAGAAGACGAACTGATTATACTGGAAGACAGAAAAGAACTGCTTCAGTTAATTGACCTTTTAGAACCTGTAGATCGGGATATTTTTATCATGAAGTACTTTCTTGGTTTAAAAAATGAGGATATCTCGATAAAACTCGGGTTGACCAAAGCATCAATAGATAATCGAATTTATAGGGGAAAAAAGAAGCTAAGTCAAAAAGCTACGAATCTTAAGTTAGGAGGCAGTGTCGTATGAAGGATATTTATGAATTATTAAATGATATAGACATAGACGAAACTGAATTTAAGGAAATAGAAGTCAGCGAACTAGAAAAAGCTAAAGTCAAAAGAACCCTAAAAAAATCAATAAGCAAGAAGAAAAAAATGAAACGCTGGCAAAAGAATGTTCTGGCTGCTTCTATTATATTCGGGTTATCCACCGCAACGATTGGACTCTCGTTTACCGCTTCTGCTAAAAGCATTCCTTTGATAGGAGATATTTTCAGCTATTTTAGTAATGAAAACTCAGGTCTCTCCGATGATATCAAGAATAATGGAAAGGGTCTTTATAGTGATTATAAGGCCTACTCTAACGAAATTGGCCTTACTGAAGAAAGCAATGGCCTTACTTTCACGATAAATGACGCCATTTATGACGGAAAAACGGTAACCATCACTTATACTATAGAAAGCGAAGAAGATTTGGGTGACGGATCATTCTTTATTCCCAGCCCGAATATAAAAGAAATGAAAGCCCAAGGAGGATCGGATGGAATTTCAAAAGTAGCTGATAAAAAATATGTAGGCTTATTAACGGTTAGTAACTTAGAAGATCTTAAAGTAGATAAGGTAAATATAGACTGGGATATAAACAGCATTAGTATTACCGACACGGATAAAGAGATAAAAGGAAATTGGGACTTTGCCTTCTCTCTAAAGGCAACTGAAAGCAACGAGAAGGTCATCAATAAAAGTGTGAATCAACACGGTGTAAAAGTATCCGTCGAAAAACTATCGATCTCGCCAATGTCCTTTGTGGTTGATTATCATCAAGAAGTGTCCGACTCAGTCAAAAACAAATGGGATGAAGCCTATGTGGAGTTGTCCATTAGAGATGACTTAGGAAATGTGTATGCTGGTCAAGGTAACGGAGGAAGCGGTATCGATTCTTATAATTTGAACTTCAGCAAAACATTTCAAAAAATCGATCCAAACGCTACGAAACTGATTGCGACACCACATGTAACATTACGTAATTTCACTTCAGAGAACCACGGAGAAGCAACCATAACGGAAGATGGTGAAGAAAAGGTGTCATCCTTCCCAACCAAACCAAGTAGTGCTCCAAAAGAGTTGGTATTGGATGATATCGTGATTGATTTGAAGAAATAACAATTTTACCTACAAGAGGTATACTGAACCCTAGATCCCAGAGTGGAGAAAGGTTCATGTATATCTCTTTTTTGTGACTTCTTATTCAGTCCATGAATATGGATACATACATGAATTACTTGAAAAGTCAAAAATAAATTATTTTCTTCTGGTAAAAAATCAACGGATGATGTATCATAGTCTTCAGATATTCATTATTCTCATTTGGTTAATCGGAATTAGGAGGAATATATATGATTGGTTATGTGTTTTTAAATCTTGCCATAATGCTCGTTCTTTTAGGCGTTTTATTTTACATGAATAAGAAGCATATTTCCTTTACAAAAAGGGTCTTTACTGGACTTGGTTTAGGGATTGTATTCGGACTTCTTTTGCAGTATTTCTATGAACCTCAGTCAGAAGCGATCGTTAAATCGGTCGATTGGTTTAACATTGTAGGTTCCGGCTATGTCAAGTTCCTGCAAATGATCGTAATGCCGCTTGTCTTCATTTCAATCTTATCCGCATTCACAAGATTGAAACTGACTAGCAATATTGGAAAGATCAGTGTCCTGATCATCGGAATCCTGCTTGGAACGACTGCGATTGCAGCAGGTGTCGGGATCACCTCGGCAACTGTATTCAATTTGGAAGCCGTACAAATTGAGCAAGGGGAAGCGGAGTTAAGCCGTGGGGATCAAATATCGGAAACATACGGTACGATTCAGGATAAAACGATGCCGCAGCAAATCCTTGAGTTGATTCCGTCCAATCCGTTCCTTGATTTAACGGGTGCACGTCCGACATCAACCATTTCCGTTGTAATTTTTGCTGCATTTCTTGGGATTGCCTATTTAGGGGTCAAAAGGAAACAGCCTGAACATGCTGAATTTTTTGCTAAAATAGTAGATACATTGCACAGCATTATCATGCGCGTAGTAACATTGATCCTGCGTTTAACACCTTATGGGATCTTGGCGATCATGACGAAGACTGTAGCTACGAGTGATTTGGATGCCATCCTGAAATTGGGGAAATTCGTAGGTGCCTCTTATGTCGCCCTGATTGTCATGTTCCTCATCCATTTGCTATTGCTGATGCTTGCAGGATTGAATCCAATCGTATATTTGAGAAAAGCTTTCCCGGTATTATCGTTTGCCTTCACTTCAAGAACAAGTGCAGGAGCTCTGCCATTGAACATCCAAACACAGAAACAACTAGGCGTGTCCGAAGGAATTGCCAACTTTGCCGGATCCTTCGGCTTGTCGATCGGTCAAAACGGATGTGCCGGAATCTATCCGGCCATGTTAGCGGTCATGATCGCTCCAACGGTTGGGATCAACCCGCTAGATCCTTCCTTTATCGCCATGTTGATTGCCATCGTGGCCATTAGCTCTTTCGGGGTTGCAGGTGTAGGCGGAGGAGCAACATTCGCTGCCATCCTCGTATTATCTGCAATGAACTTGCCAATCGCCTTGGCCGGACTGTTGATTTCCGTCGAGCCATTGATCGATATGGGAAGAACGGCTGTGAATGTCAGCGGAAGCATGACTTCCGGTATTCTGACTAGTAAAATAACGGGCGACCTTGATAAAGAACAGTTCAGCGAAGAATCATCTTTGAAAATTGAAGCTGAAATGTAAAAGAAAAAAGCATCGGACTTCCTGTCATGGGAGGTTCGATGCTTTTTTACATGGGCTGTACATTCAATTCAGCCAAAATCCTTGGTGCAAAAAGTAATAAGGGAATGATGATTGAAACCCAGTTAAGATAAAATTCATTTTAAATAAGTACATGCCAGATATTTTCTTGTTTCTTATATCTTCCCTTTATTTCTCCAACGCCATCAATGGTTAGCGAATCATTGGTTTCAGAGGGTTCATTCTCTATTATCAGATGTAATTTATTTATGTTTTGAATTCCATGATCAACATGGGCAATAACCGGTTGCTGAATAATAAAATCTTCATTGTTCATTCTTACTATTATAAAGCTCTTATGTAACAGTCTATCTTCTAATGGGATCATATTCATTGGGTCAAAGGATTTAGCAGTTATTTCCCCTTCAATATATAAATGAATGCCTGCTTGTTTATTAAACTCTTCAAATGCTTTCATTCTCTTTTCCATAGCAAAATTAATGACTTCCTCTGTTTCAGGACTTATTTTCACATCAGCTATTGAATGCTCCATATAGTCACCGGACTGCTGTTTTAATAGGTCATATAATGTATCTTCTCTATCAAAAAAACTTTCCATCCAGCCTGGTGAAAGCTCCCCCAGTAACAAACACATAAATAAACCGGAACTATAACAACTTCTTCTAATACTGGAAGTAGATTCATATTTGTTTGTTAGCTGTTGTGCATACTTTTTTAAAACTGAATCGTAATCAAGCGGGCTTTTTTCCGAGTAAGCCTTCAATTCGACATACCACGCAGGTCCCTCAATGGTTTCAATCAATTTTTCATATGTTAGGTACTCTTCAATTTTGGCTGCTCTTTTTTCCCTTAGGGCAATGAAAGCATTAAGGTATTGTTTCTTCTTAATTATGTTATTTTCCAACAACGCATGATAAAGATTTATTCTTTCCTGATTTCGCAATTCCACATTTTCTTTTGACAACGGGTATGTGATTCCCATCATTTCATCAGAAAACCGTTTTTCATCCTTTATATACTGATAGCCGTGAAATAATTCATGAACCAGTATTGAATACAAATCTTCATATTCCTCATAGTAATCCATATTAACAATTGCAGTGGGATATTCTTCATACATAATGATTGTGTCACCAGTAAACTGTACATCCCAGCTTAAAGTATCATATGTACATTGTGGATTGTTACTGAATTTAGGATGATTGAATAGATAAACCTTGCTCTTATCATATAATGCATATGCAACAAGTTCAAAGCCCGGCCAATAATTTTCCAACTTCGCTTTAACCAAGTCTTCAGCAATCCGAATAAGATGATGAGGCATTCTTTTCCTCCTCTCCACTGTTACATTAGGTTAAAAACATAATACCATATATGTTTTAACATAAATATCCAATTTTTATTTGAAACAAAAAAAGCCACTGTAACATATCAGCTCATGGGAGCGAATATTCTTACGGTGGCTTTTTTCATATGGTCACTTTTTAATTTGCCTTGCTGTGTAATGATTGGCCTGAAAAGCCGATAGCGCTTGGAACGTATACTGGACAGCTGCATATACCCCACATGCAAGGAGTATTCCAGCGAGTACATCCAATACAGCATGCTGTTTCGTAAAAAGCGTGGAGAGGATGATCAGTGTTCCGAATGCAGTGACACTGGCATACTCCCATTTGTGCTGTTCTTTCCGCTTATGGGCGACGATCATCATGATGAATGTGGTCAGTACATGTATGCTGGGAAGGCAGTTGACAGGTTGATCATGACTATAGATGAATCGCATTAACTGGGCAAAGATATCATTGCCCACCACTTCTGGACGCGGAACTGTCGTTTGCCAAAGGCAATATACAAGAAAACAGAGAAGCTTCCCCGATATCAAACTGCCTAACCCTACGAAATAGTGCTTTCGGTCAACAAAACAATAGTAAATCAGCAATCCATAAATATACGGATACCAAAGTAAATAAGGAACGGCAAATTCTTTAATAAAGGGAATCTCCCCATCTATTATAGTCGTAACATCGACAGCATGACCTGAAGATTGATTGATGATTGAATAGATGGAACTAGTAATCACCAAAAGTATTAAATAATATAACGGGTGAAAGGATAGTATGGAATTGTTTTTCATAGCTCGCTCCGGCTTTCAATATATTGGTTTTTTTCCAAAGATTATTATACAACATTTTTCACTAGATTAACTCTTTAATTGCTAAAGTTAATGATTCCCATGAACTAGTAAAATGGATATCTCTAACTTTTCATCCGACCAAGAATGCATAACGAAAGCCATGGCATATACCACGGCTTGATACGAAACTTATATGCGAGAAGGCAAAAGTGCTAACTCTGCCATCTCTAGATTTTGTTATGTCGTTTTTTCCATACAAACGTTAGGGAAATGAAGATGTAGATGCAAAGTGTAATGACCGTAACGATTACGGAAGTCGTGAAAATGATTCCGATCAGGATCGTTATTAAAGCGATGATCGCAGCCCAAGTCGTATAAGGGAACCATTTTACCGAATAGGCACTTGTTTTTCCGGACTGTTGTTTACGTGATTTCAAATGGGCGAAAGCAATGATCAACCAGATGAATAATACGGTATATCCCAGCGAACCCATTAGGAAATCGAAGGTCTTGCTTCCAGCAAATAAGGAAATCAATACACCGCCATATAAAGCGGAAGTACACATTAATATTGCGGGAACAGGTACTTTCTTCTTGGATAAACGGGAAAAGATTTTCGGAACGCGACCATCCACGGCTTGAGTATACAGAACGCGGGATGAACCATACAACCCGGAGTTCATCGATGAAATGATCGCTAATAGAACTACGGCGTTCATGATATGGTCGGCACCTGGAATACCGATCATTTGAAAGACCATTACAAACGGACTTTCCTTCACCCCGTTTACTTCGTTCCAAGGAATTAAGCTAACGATGATGAAAAAAGGAATGATATAGAAAGAAATGATCCTGACCAATGTACTGCGAACGGCTTTTGGAACCACTTTTTCAGGATTTTTCGTTTCAGCTAATGTGACCCCGATGATTTCCGTACCGCCATATGAATAGATTACCACCAGCATCGCCGTGATCAAACCTGTCGATCCATTCGGAAAGAAACCGCCATGTTCGGTCAAGTTAGAAAAACCGACCGCTGTATGATCACCAAAAGTAACGAGCAGCAACAATAATCCAGCCATGATGAACACAATGATGACCGTAATTTTAATTAAAGCAAGCCAGTACTCCGTTTCAGCAAAAACCTTTACCGACAGCAAGTTAACCGCAGTAACTAAAACCGAAACAGCTAATGCCAGTATCCAGATTGGATATCCGGGCAGCCAATATTGAATGAAAATCGCCGCAACCACTGATTCGGCCGCGATATTCAATACCCACATTTTCCAATAAATCCAATCCAGGAAATAGGCAGGATACTTTCCTAAGATCGATTGGACCAAATCCCTGAATGTTCGTGCACCGCTATTGCGGACCGCCATTTCAGCTAAACCTTGCATGATGAATAATAGGATGATGCCTCCTATCAAGTACGCAATGATTACGGAAGGGCCTGCCATATCAATGGCTGAACTGCTTCCTTTAAATAAACCTGCCCCGATGGCACCGCCTAATGCCATCATCGTAATATGCCTTGAAGTCATTGTCCTCTGTAAATTCCGTTTGTCCGTTTCCATATCCTTACCTCCCAAAAAATCAAAAAAAGCATATCGTCTCTTCCTTCATAATCAAATGAAGAAAGAGACGATATGCCTTAAGCTTACCGCGGTACCACTCTTATTGGCTCTTTTTAGAACCCTGCTTTAAAAACCTTGTAACGAAGGTCAATCGTTAAAACAAAAGAATGGAATCATTCCTATCTTTCGCTTCACCACTCCCAGGCAAGTTCAAAGTATCATTGGACTGCGTTGCACCAACCCGCAGCTCTCTTCACCGAATAATGAGCTTTTACTACTCCTGTTCATTGCGTTTAAAAAATTATATCTGAATATTTTTAATAATATCCAATACTATACGGACTCAAAGTAAATTTGTCAATAACTTTCTTAGGATAATATTTTCAAAGAAACAAATTAGGGGAAATCAACGTGTGCCAGCTATTACGATCTTGTGAGGATGAGTGGTTCTATTTCCATTTATCGGCAAACGCAAGCGATAAGACTGGTTGCTACGGCAGCTTATCTGTTAGAAATGTATCATGAGGTCACCTCCTTCCCCGTCTATAATTAGATGGAAAAGCAAAAACGTGACCTTCTTCCTGCACTCGGTTTCCTCTATATTTTTCCATATATTCAATGTTATAGTATTTATATAGGAAATAAATCTAACGAATAACTTACTATCTGTTTGGAGGACATAATGAAAAAAACGTTAATTATTATGATTTTTTTATTATCTGTTTTGGTTGGGTGTAGTAACGGTGATAAATACATGAAACTTTCTGGGGAGAGCGATCATTGGAAAGGAGAGTATGTTGCAACCGCTACCGAAGATTCGGAAAATGGAACCTATACTTTTAAATATAAAGATGTAGCCAGCGATGTATTTTTCAAGACTTTGGAGATTTCAATTAATGATGGTGAAACTAAGCAGAATGAAACAAACCATGAAGGACCAACCATTGATATATCGACTGCATGTAGCGGGTGTTCAGTTACTAATGAAAGTATTCCTATAAATGTAACAATCAAATGGGATGGTAATACAGAAATCTTTACTTTAGAGCAAAGCAAATAAAAAGAGGGCGTATTTTGCCCTCTAGCCCAAATTAATTCCCTTTGTTTACGAGTGCAGCTAACATCTGAACTAGATCACCGAAATAAGTAGCCAACGTATAAGCAATGACGAAAAAGCTTCCCGCAATAACAACTAATGACACCGTTCTAATTAGCTCAAATTTCTCTGGGTCAATTTTAACAAATTCATTTTTATATAATTATAGAATAAATACCCTCTAATATCCTAACTAACAAAATGGAACCGATAAATCGGAATGACGGCGGCTTTTAAAGGTCTTTTTCATCAATAATTCCGGCTGGAAAAAATCCACAATTAACACAGCTCCTGTTTTACCTAATCAAAGCAATATTTTCAAATAAGCTTCTCGATTTTCCGAGACTCTCCTAAACGATTAAAATTCCATCCCTAACCAGGATGCAGCCACCATCAGAACCCCAACGACAATCACTATAACCGGTCCTACAACAATTAATCCAAATAGCAATGAGACTACTGCATCCAGGAAGATTCGAAATGGTCCTGCTTTTTCCTTTTTATTCTGTTGCTCCGTTAATAAGTCTTCAAGATGAACGACTTTTTGCTTCAATTCCTGCAACTCTTGAATCACTTTTGTGTCTTGATTCATGAAATACCACCCTCTTCAATTAACAATAAGTGTTAACTCTATCATTTAAATCCATTTTTTAAAAGTGAAATTTAACCTCGAAACCAAATCTATTTTCATCCATAAAATTAAAACTATTTTTTCAAATTCTGTCATCAATGATACAATAACAGGGTTGAAAACAATCCATTCTATAGAACACGTGAGGTATCATACTTTTTATGAAAGCATTACGATTATTAAAGAGTTTTAACTTTTTATATTTTGGACTGCTTGCCATTTTCATTCCGTTTCTCCCAGTCTATCTGGCTGATCAAGGTTTGCGTCCAGCCCAAATTGGATTCATCGTCGGTACAGGAGGTTTTGTCACCCTCATCACCCAGCCTTTATGGGGAATGATCAGCGACAAAACAAGGACTATACGAAAAGTCCTGTTGTTACTCATCTTTTTCTCGAGCGTAATCGGTTATTTCCTCTATGATTCAAGCAGTTATCTTCAGCTCATCCTGTTTGCCATGCTGCTATATTTCTTTCTGATGCCGATCGATCCCCTGACGGAAAGCCTCAATTTTACGATTGCAGAGAAATCCGGGATCAGCTACGGCTCCATCCGGACATATGGTGCATTGGGTTATGCGGTCATATCGCTAATCACCGGCTATGTTATGTCATATTTCGGAGCGAACAGCCTTGCCTTCCTTTTTGCGGGCATAGGTTTGATCAGTTTCATTGTCAGCTGGATGATGCCTGATGCACCCGTTTCAGGAAAACCTGTCACCTTAAGCAGCCTTAAGCATTTTTTCAGCAATAAAGAGACGCTACTCTTTCTGTTATTGGTCTTTATCTGTGCTGTTCCAGCAAGGATGAACGATACTTTCCTCGGAGTGTATATCCGGGAACTTGGAGGAAGTGCCAAGCTTGTAGGCTTGACCTGGTTCTTAGCGGCGGGAAGTGAAATCGTTGTGTTCGCCCTAAGCTTCTGGTGGCTTCGCAAGGGTAAGGAAATCATCATCATTTCGTTTGCAGCAGCGTTTTTCTTTATCCGTTATTTCGTCTCTGCATGGATTACCGATCCACAGCTATTAGCTTATTTGCAAGTCATGCAGCTATTGACTTTCCCGATTTTCTACTCGGCGGCCATCCAATATCTGTATCGGATCGTTCCGGTGGAATGGCGTGCCACAGGCCAGACCGTACTGGCGCTGCTATTCTTCGGGGTTTCGGGAATCATTGCTTCTTATATAGGCGGAGCCATATATGGGGCTTACGGCGGGAAGACCCTTTACTTGTTCATTTCCTCCATCTCCTTTATGGGAATGGTATTCGCTTTGGTTCTTTATCGGATATACGGAAAGAGGCTCGATACCGCAGAGGAAGCTGTATAATTAAAAAACGGCATAAAAAAGAGCATGTTTTGATCAAAACATGCTCTTTTTGTATTCAGTTAGCGAAATAAAGGGGCAACCGTTAACATTAGCACAGAAAAGCAAAGCAGTATAGTAGTTGTCCTGTTTGAGAGTTTTACTTGTTTGCCATTTTTATAGAACCCTGAAAATTGAAGCCGGTTTTTATAGAGTACAAAAAGTAATGGAAAAATTGCCATACCAACAATCCACCCGCCCGTGGTATTCTCTACGGTTATACCAAAAATCGCATAGATTGAATTAATGATGAACCCAATTATCATTCCTATAACAAAAATAATGGATTATACGAAATAATTCTAAGATAACTCTTAACATCATTTCACCTGCCTTTTTCCCGTTATCCAAAAAGGCTGCAATCAGCAACCTTGAAAGTACTTTACAGGATGGGATATTCCCCTAAATATAACAAAGTTTCCTCTATTGGTAAATAGACGCTCTTTACTACTCTTCTTGAACGAGCGAATGCTTAAATGCGTAAATCACTGCTTGCGTGCGGTCCTGCACGGCAAGCTTACTTAATATATTGCTGACATGTACTTTGGCTGTTTTCAGGGCTATGTATAGTTCATCCGCAATCTCCTGATTCGTTTTTCCTTGTGTCATCAGCAGCAAGATTTCCATTTCGCGGTTTGTCAATTGATCATGAAGCTGAGTAACTTTTGGGCGACGCAGCTTTTCCATCATTTTTCCCGTCACTTCAGGTTCAAGTACGCTTTGCCCCTGGAAAGTGGAACGGACGGCTCTCGCAATCTCGCTGGCCTTTGATGTTTTCAACATATAGCTCGTCGCTCCGGCTTCCAATGCCGGGTACACTTTTTCATCATCCAGGAAGCTTGTCACAATGATGATCTTTGCATCTGGCCATTTTTCTATAATTCGTTTCGTTGCTTCTATGCCGTCCATTTCCGGCATCACCAAATCCATCAAAATGATATCCGGACGCAATTCCATTGCCAGTTCGACAGCTTTCAAGCCATTATCCGCTTCCCCTATCACTTCGATATCCGACTGTGCGGATAAATACGCCGATACCCCTATCCTTACCATTTCATGGTCATCGACAAATAATACTTTAATCATCATGATCACCTCCAGCATTTAATAATGGGATTTTCACTTCAAGTTTCGTTCCTTTATTCAGAACGCTTACAAGTTGCATCGTTCCGCCTAATTCAACAGCCCGTTCATGCATGTTTTGCAGACCATATGATCCCGTTTTCGACTCCTCGACGTTAAAACCGATGCCGTCATCCGTTATTCGTAAAATGATCATCCCATCACGAACGATCAATAGCACTTCAAGCGAGTTTGCTTTTGCATGTCTAAGTGTATTGGAAATCGATTCTTGTAAAATCCGAAACAGATGGTCCTCAATCCCCTTATCCAGAGTGACAGGCTCCATCTTCCAATTTATATCCATCGTCACTTTTTGGGCCAATTCCAAAAGGAGCTCTTTCATTCCTTCATGTAAAGATTTTCCCTTTAATGCAACAGGTCTCAAGTGAAGCAATAACGCCCTCATCTCAAGCTGGGATTGATGGATCATTTCTTCCACTACCTTGAATTGTTTCATTTCCGTTTTTTCCATATCGGTTTGCGATTCGGTGATGGCCGACATGAACATCGAAGCGGCAAACAATTGCTGGCTTACCGAATCATGCAGCTCCCGCGCCAAACGGTTTCGTTCCTGGGAAACGATTTCCTGGATCTGTTTCTCCTGATCAACGGCCTTTTCATTCGCCATTTTTTGCGATAATTTTGTCTGCTCATTGATTTGCTTATGGATCAGTTGCATCCGTTCCGCCATTTTAGCCATCTCTTGGACTGGATACGTTTCCTGTTGCGAAGGTAAGCGACCCTGTTCAAGTAAATGCAGCCCTTCATCCACCCTTTCGAGCTGCCTCTTCCAAAACATTCCCGAAACGACTCCATAAATCAGCCCTACCGTCATGACAAGGCTTGGCAGGAATATGACGAAGGGTAATCCCATGACCACTTTCTCCCACAATAAACTCCAGTCGGATAAAGGGAAGATGAAGAAAACCGTCGCCGGCAAGGCGAGGGAAAGAACGAAAGCAACACCAAGGGCAGTCAATATCTGACGTGTCAGTATGCTCATATCCGCTTCACCTCTAAATCCCCAACTAAGATTGAAGTGATGATATGAACCTTGTGATCCGTTTCATTGAACCCTTCCGTTTGATAGGAATAAATTTGATTAAAGACCCTGGATTCAGGCTTATTTTCAAAGATCCGCGCCCTGCCTGCAATGACAGAATGATGGACCCTGATTTCGATGCCATACGGTACAAGCACAGTGATATTGCCAATGATATTCCTGATGGAAATGACAGCGTCGCCTTTCGGTAAAATCGTTTTGCTTAAATCGATAACCGTATCACCGACCCCGCCCTGAACATTCACGGAATTCCATTCATATACATGTTCGGCCGTTTGTTGATGACCGAACAACTTATTTTTAAATAGATAATCGGTTTTCAGCAATCGTTCCTTATTGATCCGTTCTTCGTCAGAATCATCATTGGTTAAAATGGGACTGACCCAATCAGGATTCTTTTTGGACTGATAATATAAAAGCAAAAGATAAATGAGGATCGCCATTAGGAAAAATCTAAAGACGAACATATTCAAGACTGTGATGATAAGGGAAATCAGCCCTATAAAAAATAGGATTTTCCCGATTGTCCGTTTTGTGAATTTCCTGCCTAAATAGATACATCCTATTGAAAAAGCGATGGAAAAAAGGAGACCTCCACCCGTAAATGAAATCTCTAAAAAAAGCAGGACGACTCCGATGAGAAGTATCCATCCCATATAGTCCGTCTTCATCTTGTTCAACATCGGTTCGCCTCCCCTGTATATGATCATGATATTCTTAAAAGGCACAGGAACCCGTGCCTTTTAAGAATACCATGAAATTATCTCGTTCTGACAGCCTGTTTTCCCCCGCCTTCCATTCCAAAAGGCCAGGGGATAACAGCGATGCCTTAAAAAGTCTTTACGCTTCTTTCTGTTCCAATTCTTTTTCAAGCTGGACAATCCTGGCATCGATCGTATGCCGATTATAATCTGTATGAACCTGGTGCTCGATGCGATCGATATAATGCTCCATTTCTTCAAACATCGCTACCGGTTTGGCTTCGGAACTGCCCCCGTCCAAAACCCGATTGATCCGGTTGTTTGCCCGGGCAATATTTTCCCTGCCCATCAGTTCCAACCGCTTTAGATGCATATCCTTCAGCTTATGTTTCATTTCTTCATATTTCCGCTCCAGTTCAGCTAACTGAACCTCTGCACTTTTATGCGCCTCTTTCAAACTTAGCGCCCGATCTTCATAGTGCAGGCTTTCCTTGACGGCAAATTCCATTAAATCGGTTTCTCCCGACTGCTTGGCGATCTCAGCCTGATGCTTACGTTTTTCAGCCAGATTTTGCGCTTGATTATATTCACGCGTAAATTCTTCTTTCAAAAGATATTGACGTTCAAGCAACTTACCGACCTTTTCTGTCTCCTGCTCACATTGACGCAAATATTGATTTAACATCCCAATTGGATTTTTTTGCTCCTTTTTATCCAACAAGTCGTGAAAATCAGCCGAAATCGTTTGTTTCATTCTTGAAAATAAATTACCCATTCCAATTCCATCCCTTCTATTAGTTCTTATTCAACTCTTTCCACTCTCTTTCAAAATTTGAGAATGGGTCATTTTCTTTCGATGATGCACTTTCATCATTTTCATTCCATTTTTTATAAACCAGGTAAAGAACATAAGCTGCCACCAGTCCCAATATTGCCGGGATATGGGAAATAGAAACGATCAGCACGATAATGGAGACTGATCCCCACGCAATCTTCGCCCCTGTCGATTCGGACTTCATGAACTGCTTGAATCCAAAGTATAGGATCGCCAAGCAAATCGCCAGGCTGATCAGTGGACCAACGTTCGCCAGTAACAGGAAAAGTGCGATCAGTCCTACAATAAATAAACCAAATTTCTTCATTGTTTTCGTCCTCCTTTCTATGTTTATATCTTATCTACTTTTACAAGTTCGTATAATGAGCCTTAGCTATATTTTCTAGTAAGACTTAAGGCGTAGACGCTGTAAGTCCGATGCTAATGAGGGTGTTTATTAGTGTGTTTGGGCGGTTTACTCGGGAATTTTGCTGTTTAATCGTAAGTTTGGGCGGTTTACTCGTGTATTCTGCGGCTTTACTCGTGAATTTTGCTGTTTTACTCGTGAGTTTGGGCACTTTACTCGTGAGTTTGGGCACTTTACTCGTGAGTTTTGCTGTTTTACTCGTGAGTTTCGGTACTTTACTCGTGAATTCTGCGGTTTTACTCGTGAGTTTTGAAATAAAAAAATCTTCCGATGTATATAAGCGGAAGATTGGTGAATTGTCATTATCATTACACATACAAGCCTTCAACGTAAACTGAGGTTATGGTTTGAGAAATTTCTTCTACAGAACTTTGGTGTTCGTTTCTGACGATTTCCCACAGATACATTTCATTTGTGAAAAACCACCCTCTTGCCACAAGCTCATGGTTTAGTTCAGCTCTTGCCAGCCCATTTTGCTGTGCGTAGGCGACGTCCTTTGATATTCGCTGAATGAACTTCATGCGGATCGCTTTCCATTTATCTGAAATAATGGTTGATATCCCGATGGCCTGTTCGAAAACCTGCATCATATTGCGTTCAGCTTCTGCCATTTTCAAAAATGCATTAGCTTGTCTGTTTATGATATGTTTTGCTTCGTCTTTTGATTTTGGAAAGAAAGAGGTCTCGGCAATTTCATAGAATTGCTCCATTACATTCTCCATTAATACAATTAACAGATCCTCTTTCCCTTTAAAATGAACATAGGCCGTTCCATAACCGATGTTTGCCCTTTTGATCATTTGGGAAATAAGCGCAGCTTGATAACCTTCTTCAAGAAATGTTTCCTTTGCAGCTTCCAATAACTTTTGTCGTGTCATGATCGAGCGTAAGTGCCGTTTATCCCCTACTTTGCCATTCTCCATGCTTATTCCTCCCCTTATCTTCTAGCATAAAGGATTTCCATAAAATAAAAAACATTTGTTGGAAAGATTGATTCAATGTTTATAATTTTCTGAATTAACTTATTGACATCATGTCATATTCTTTGGTACGATTCTCCTAGAATTTTAAAAAACTAAAATAGGAGGATGATTATGGTTTCTGAATATACATTGGATCACGCTAAACAAATGGATGAGAATGATGCGCTTAAAGGTTTTCGAGAAGAGTTTTATTTAAAGCCGAATTCCATCTATATGGATGGGAACTCATTGGGGCTTCTTTCGAAAAGGGCTGAACGCACTCTTCTGGAGTCTTTGGAAGATTGGAAAGAGCATGGGATTGATGGATGGACGCAAGGGAATCACCCATGGTTTTTCATGGCTGAGAAATTGGGCGAGAAGATGTCCCAATTGGTCGGAGCTTCTCCCGAGGAAGTTATTGTAACCGGCTCCACAACTGTAAATCTGCATCAGCTTGTAGCTACTTTTTATAAGCCTCAAGGAATGCGCAGAAAAATTTTGGCTGATGAATTAACCTTTCCGACTGATATTTATGCTCTTCAAAGTCAGCTGCGTACACATGGATATGATCCGGAAACCGATCTAATCCGCGTGAAAAGCCGTGATGGGCGATTTCTTGAAGAGGATGATATTATCGAAGCAATGACCGATGACATCGCTTTGATCATCTTGCCAACGGTCCTGTATCGCAGCGGTCAAATACTGGATATGAAACGATTGACTGATGAAGCTCATAAAAGAGGAATTGTAATCGGATTTGACGGATGTCATTCCATCGGTGCCATCCCGCATTCATTCAGCGAATGGGATGTGGATTTTGCGTATTGGTGCAATTATAAACATTTAAATGGCGGCCCTGGTGGTGTTGGCGGTTTATATGTAAATCGAAAACATTTCGGAACGATGCCTGGATTGGCTGGATGGTTCGGCTCCAAAAAAGATAAACAATTCGATATGGAACATACCTTAACACCAGCTGAATCAGCAGGTGCGTATCAAATTGGCACGCCGCATGTGTTAAGTTGTGCACCTTTGATTGGGTCTTTGGACATTTTTATAGAAGCTGGAATTGAGAATATTCGCGAAAAATCCCTGAAAATCAATCAATATTTAATGGATTTAGTCGAATTCGAATTGGAAGACATGGGATTTTTCATTGGAACTCCTAGAGAAGACATCCGCCGCGGAGGTCATGTAAGCCTCGAGCATAAAGAAGCTGCACGGATATGCAAGGCATTGAAAGAGAACGGTGTCATTCCAGATTTCCGAGCACCTAACATCATTCGTCTCGCTCCGGTTGCACTATATACTTCCTACGCAGAAGTTTGGGAAGTTGTACAAATACTCAAGAAAATCATGTCAGAAAAACAATATGAAAAATTCAAGAATGAGCGTGAAGTGGTCGCATAACATGGAATTCCGCCAGATGGGGCTCATCCCTCAAATGGTTAGTTAATTAGGGCAGGATAAAATCTTTTTTGATAAAAAGGGGATGAACTATGGAGAACAAAAATACTCAATTGAACTTTAAAGATGAGCCAGAAAAAGGATTAAAACGTGAGCTGGAAACAAATCAGCTTTCCATGATCGCAATGGGCTGTGCCATCGGGACAGGTTTATTCCTTGGCAGCGGGCTTGCCATTCAAGCGGCAGGGCCAAGTGTATTGCTGAGCTATGCACTCGGGGCGTTCGTCGTTTTACTATTGATGGGCTGTTTAGCCGAAATGACGGTTGCCCATCCTACTTCCGGATCTTTTGGGGCCATTGCTGAAAAGTACATGTCTCCAATGGCAGGCTATCTTGTTCGCTATTCTTATTGGATTGCCAATGTTTTGGCTGTCGGGGTTGAAGTAAGTGCAGTCAGCGTGTATATGAAATATTGGTTTCCGACCGTGCCGGGAATCGTATGGATTTTGCTGTTTGCAGGTGCCCTGATTTATGTAAATGCTACTAGTGTGAATACATTCGCTACATTTGAGTATTGGTTCTCCTTTATTAAAATAAGTGCCATTGTTGGTTTTATCCTTCTTGGAGCCTATGTACTATTCGGTTCATCCGATCAGCCGCATATAGGACCTGAGAACTTTGTAAATGAAGGCGGTTTTTTCCCATTTGGCTGGTGGGGAATGTGGGTGGCCGTATTTATTTCTTTATTCAGCTTTCTCGGAACCGAAATGATAGCGGTTACATCAGGGGAAGCAAAAGATCCCGATGCAGCAGTTCCAAAAGCATTAAAAGCGACCGTGTTCCGTTTGTCCACCTTCTATGTGTTGACAATCGGCATCATGTTGATGATCGTTCCGTGGAAAACGGCTGGGATCGAGGAAAGTCCATTCGTAAAAGTAATGGAAATCTTGAACATTCCTGGTGCATCCGGGATCATGAACTTCATTATTTTAACGGCCGCTTTATCTGCCATGAATGCCCAGCTCTATGCTTCAACACGTATGATGTTTTCATTAGCCCGCGGAAAGCATGCACCTAGCTTTTTAGGAGAGTTAAACAAAAGGGGCGTTCCGGGAAAAGCACTTGCTGTCTCTACAACGGGGATTTTCATTGCTGCAGGCGTTCATGCGTTACTTCCTGGTTCATCCTATGCATTCATGATGGGGATTTCCATGTTCGGTGCTATGTTCACATGGCTCATGATCTTCATTTCCCACTTGTTTTTCAGGGTTAAATGGGAGAAAACCGGCGGTCGCAAATTACCTGTAAAGATGATCGGTTTTCCCTATTTAACGATACTAGGAGCCCTTCTTCTATTCAGCTTAATGATTACAACATGGTTTACAGATTTCAAGATCATGCTTCAATTCGGGATACCTTGGTTACTATTTTTAGCTGTTGCTTATTCAGTTTCAAAAAGAAAAAATATTAACCATAATGTAATGGAAGAACCTCTGGAAAAGAAGATAGAATAGAATGACGGAATAAATAGTTTTTTGCATATGGAAAAGTGAGGAGATAGCGGAATGAAGAATATGGATAACAATGAACAAACAATAACGGGTCTAGAGAAAGAAATTCAAACCGACTTTCAAAAATCGATGTCCTACGGAGATTATCTCCACCTTGATAAGATTTTAACCAGTCAACATAGATGTTCCGATCATCATGATGAAATGCTATTCATCATTATCCATCAAGCGAGTGAGCTATGGATGAAGCTCATTTTACATGAGTTGACTGCAGCAACTGAGTCCATCCGCCAAAACAAGTTGGAACCTTCGTTTAAAATGCTGTCGCGCGTTTCGAGGATCCAGCAGCAATTGATCCAGTCATGGAATGTCCTTTCAACTTTAACACCGGCTGAATACATGGAGTTCAGGGATAAACTGGGACAATCTTCCGGATTCCAATCTTATCAGAATCGTTTGATTGAATTTGCATTAGGAAACAAAAATGTCCATACGCTATCAGTCTATCAGCATCAAACGGATTTATACGAGCAAATGCAACAGGCCCTTCATGAGCCAAGTATTTATGACGCGGCGATTAATGCACTTGTGGCGCGCGGATTACCTATTGATCAAGAAGCCCTCAGCAGGGATTGGTCACAAAGATATGAACCAAATGCCAGTGTAGAAGAGGCATGGCTGACAGTTTACCGCGATGTTGAGCAATATTGGGACTTATATGAGCTGGGCGAGAAGTTAGTGGACATTGGCCATCAACAGCAATTATGGCGTTTTAATCATATGACCACAGTAGAAAGGATTATTGGTAATAAACAAGGAACTGGCGGATCATCAGGTGTAACCTATTTAAAAAGAGCACTGGATCAACACTTTTTCCCAGAACTATGGAGTCTAAGAACGAAGCTATAAGATATTCAAGAAACAGCCGGAAGAAATGGAGGTAAATGCATGGGGACATGGATTGATATTTCACAACGTCTGGATGATAACGTTGCAGTCTGGCCTGGAGATACACCTTTCTCTTATAAAGTAAATTGGAGTAAAGAAGAAAGTGGATCTGTCAATGTAGGTCAAATCAATATGAGTATCCATACCGGTACCCATATTGATGCACCTTTTCATTTTGATGATGATGGAAAAAGAGTGATTGATTTGGATCTCGATTTATATATGGGAAATGCCCGAGTTATCCATTTACCAAACAAGACAAGCATCGGAGTCAATGAATTATCCAATATTGATCTAACAGGCGTTACCCGTCTGTTAATTCGGACGGATGCATGGAGGGATCGAAGTGTGTTTCCACAAACCATACCTCATATCCAGCCAGAATTAGCGGCATATCTTTCAGAAGTCGGCGTCCGCCTTATTGGACTTGATTTACCATCAGTAGATCCACTGGATAGTAAAGAGCTATCTGCCCACCATGAACTTGCCGAACATGGCATTCACATTTTGGAAGGACTTGTATTAGACGGTATCGGACCGGGTAATTATGAGCTGGCAGCCCTCCCTCTTCCATTAGTTGAAGCAGATGGAAGTCCGGTACGTGCTGTGTTGAAAAAGTTACCCTAACAAAATTTTTCAAAAAAACGAGCCAGATCAAAAAATGATTTGGCTTGTTTTTTTATTGCCTCCTTTCTATTGAGGTAATCATTAACTATCAAATTTATCTCCCTAAACCAAGTGTATCTATGTTATAATTTTCAGAATTCATCACTAAGAGTGGAGGTCCGAATATGGAAAACTTTTATTTGTTCATCATCATGTGCATCCTTCTCATCATCTTACCCGGTCCAGATACAGCAATAGCCACAAGGAACACTGTTACCGTGGGGACTTCGGGAGGTTTTAAAACGATGTTCGGCACATGCTGTGCCCTGCTTATTCATACATCAGCTGCCGTGTTCGGACTTTCAGCAATCATTGTGAAATCCGCTTTATTATTTTCCATCTTCAAATATGTCGGTGCCGTTTACTTGGTATATCTAGGCTTCAAGACCCTATGGGGATTAAGGAATAAGCAAGTGGCCGCAGCGGCGGAAACTACGGTCAAAAGCAAGTACGAAAACCAGTCATGCTTTAAGCAAGGGTTCCTTACCAATCTGCTGAACCCTAAAGTGGCCGTCTTCTTTTTAACGTTTCTGCCTCAGTTCGTGAATCCGGGGAATGATACGTTTTTACCGTTCCTGATCATGGGCATGACGTATACCGTTTTAACTGCGTTGTGGTTTGTATTTTATATCTATCTGCTGAACCAAATCAGTGCTTTTATGAAAAAGCCTAGAACCCAAGCGATATTCGAGGGGATAACCGGGACGGTCTTGATTGGTTTCGGGATAAAGCTAGCTCTGGAAAAAGCTCATAATTAATCTGAACTGCAGATGTAGGGATATAGGTCCTTGCTGAGTTATGTCACAATACATGTTTTGATACCTCAAAATGGTCATTAGCAAATTTCCGAGACTTAGACGAAAGTTGGGAGAAGCAGCCTAAATCGAGGAATGCGAATTAAGCCGAAAGGGATAAGCCCCTTTTGGCTATTTATCGTGGAAACAAAAAAAGAACCTCAAAAGAGATTTATAAGTTTACTTCACTATTTTCCCCTCGTCATCGAACAACAGTATGTACGGTTTACCAGAATTCCAATCTTCGCTTGAAATAAACATTTGCATTGAATATAAGATACAAAATATAAACTCCCCTAAGGGAGCCTTAACAAAATCCAATTTTTCCTAATCCACGTTTTCCTTCCATCTTCAAATCTTACTATGTAATACCGATCATTACCGATACCAACAATTCGACCAGGTTGATGACTATTCCATTTGTTCTTTGCCTTTCCAACAAATACGTGTTTATTAATAAGACCAAAATCCATAATAAATTCCCCCTTTATATATATAGGTGGATTTTATTCTATTAAACTAAAACGGTTTAAGGGTCTAGCCTATAAAAATTTATTTTTTTTCATTTTTATTGCTAACCGCTTATGAAATAGACAAATAAAAAAACTCCCTTAAGGTAGCTTTTTAAATCCTTTGGTCATTCAATTGTTTGTTTAGGGTTGTCCAAACATATTGGGGAATTTATGCATTTATTAATCATGTGGGAATTTTATAAACAAAAAGGATGAATGCTGTGTCAAAGAATAAAGATAAGAAAACCAGTAAGAATAAGAGGCAAAAATCCAGTAAGAATAACAGTCAGAGTACTCGGTATACGACCGATGTTTGTGTTTTCATTTTAGGTAACGCTGCTGAAGTAAGAGAAGAAGATATAAGAACACAATTTAAATACGCCAGTGACATATGGGGAATTTATTTTCGGCCAAACATTTGTGATTTAAGAACTAGAGAAGGCGCACGGAAGTGTGGTTTGAAAGCTGATGCCACCATAGCAAGGATCTTCGTACCTTTGCAGATGAGGCAACGGGAGAAAGTTTTTAGAGCCTTAAGAAAAGGTAATTGTGGCCGTCAAACTGGACTTGCTGTGTTTTACATTAATGCACAAGACCTTAAAGATGGAAAGGCTATTGGTAACGTCAGCTGGGATAATAAAGGAACTCTGGGCAATATCGTCATGACATATGATACATTCCAACAAAAAAATATTGATATCTTAGCTCATGAATTCGGACATGCCTTGTTAGTCAATGCACGTCATTTAAATGACAAAAGCAACATTATGTATCCCTCTGGAACAATAATCGTACCACCAATCTCACAAAGACAACTAAGGGCTATGACTACCTCCAAACAAAGAGCAAAAGCCTATAAAAGACCTTATATTTATAGAATTTAAAAAGAAGCCCTTTAGAAATGATGAATCCTCACTCGCGATACATGTACAAGCTATATGAAACTCCCCTAAGGGAGCTTTTTCATTTTAGTAATAATGAACGGGTCCAGAAATAAGGCTATAAATGTTACAATATAAAAAAGCATAATTTGTTATTTTTATACAGGGAGGTAAAGAAATGAAAACTATTGAAGTTAGGAAAACAAAGGATATCGGATTAGGTTCCCTTTCTTTCGCGCTGTGTTTAATCGGAATATTGTTTACCATTCAATTTGGCGATAAACCTTGCATTGGAGATAATATTTTAAATAATATCGGACTAAGCGCCTGGTCAAATGGAGATTCAGGTATTCATTATACAATGTTCTATTCGGCTATATTTTTCATCCCTTCCTTTATCATTGGTCATATGCATCCCGATAATAGAGGAGCAAAAGCAGGGAAAATTATATCAGGTTTCCTATCAATTCTTATTGTTTCAGTACTATTAACGATTATTATCGATTTGGTGTGGGGACCATGAATGAGCTTGTGAGCACTGTTGCGGAAATAGGCCAAATTAAAGGGTATGAGCCCAGTATTACCGACCTCATCCCCCAAGCCAACCCTATGGTGTTCAATCACTCAAAGTAACCATTCACGAAAAATCCAATTGTTTCAAGTTCGTCCTCAGTTAGATCCCGCTTTAGTTCATTAGCCAGTTCCTGCTCCATTAAAGCTCGGTTTCCCCGGTGTTCGACCACCGCTCTGGCACATTCTTTCATTAGCTTAAGCTCAGCCTCCATTTCCAGTCTTGTGCAGGGCTTATCATGATGGGAAAGTATGTATGTTTCGGCATCATAGGCTTCAATTTTCTTAATGAGCAGCGAAGCCTGTTCAGCCGTATAATTCCATTTTTCAGCATAAAGATTGGCATAAAGGCAGTCTCCCAGAAATAGTGTTTTTTCCTCTTGTACATAGATGATGCAGGAATCTTTGGCATGATCGCCGCCTACATGTTCAATGACACAGGTTATATTGCCGAGAACGATCGTCATCGTTTTTTCAAAGATGATATCGGGCAGGGGAAAGGTAATCTCTCTATTCGTCCCATGTTCCAATTTGATTGCATCAGCGCAAAAGGGAATCTCCGTCCCTTCTTCGACCCGTTGATCAAGGTCCTGATCTTCCCATGAAAGCTGCTGCATATCTTTAATGTCGGTGTATGTTTTTTCCTGACAAATGACCGGAATCCCGATATTCTCCAGTCCGAATACATGGTCCCAGTGTGAATGGGTAAGAACGAGGAAATTCCCGCTTATATCATTCCGAAGCAATTCGTCCTTAAAGAGCTGGGCATGCCGGACAGAGTTACCGGCATCGATGATGAGCGTTTTCCTCTGTCCCGTCACGGCGGCAAGTACCGGGCGATCCGTTTCCTGAACTGGCGGCAGGTAGACAATATGTTTCGATAGATGTTGTAATGTTTGCATGTTTTTATTCTCCTTATGATAGTTGTGATTAGCTTGCTCAAGTATAGCAAATTACACATGTATTCATAAGATAATCTCCGCGAAAGGCTAAAAAGACAACAACCACGGTGATTGCTGTCTTTCGTCATCATTCAAATGAACCTATTCCAATATACCGTGATTTTCGAGAGGGCATTTAAAAAGGTGGCTTTAAAAAAAGACTCTTCCCTTTTCTGATCTTCTGGCGGTTCTATATATTTTTTATTGTCGGCAACGAGTGTACTTTTTGAGATTTTCGATTCGATGGCCCCTATCAACTGTGCCGCAAATGCTTCACTATCAATGAGCACCATCGATTCCGTATTCAAAAAGGCAGATCGTGAATCCAAATTATAGGAACCCACTGCACTTAATCGTCGATCATAGACAACCGATTTACCATGCAGAGAATAGGGCTTTGAATACTCATAAAGCCTTGCCCCCGTCTCAACGATACTATCCCTAAGCGCCAAGTAACCAGAAAAAGCGATCATATTCGGGGTTGATGCCGCCGAGTTGGTAAGTATCGTCCAATCAGCCTTTGTATCCATTTGCTTCGGTACATATTCCTTCAAGGCATCCGCAGGAACAATATAGGGACTTTGGATAAATACCGATTGATTGGCGTTCGCAGCTATATCCAATAGAGATCTCCACACAATAGGGTGTTTGTTGAAACGTTCGATTGGATTATGAATGAAGGACACTTTTTTAGTAGGTGTTGTAGCCTTGCTCCAATCGACGACTGGGTTCACGAAATCGGTTTCAGTGCGTAAAGCTTTTCTGTATTGTTTCGCTAATGCATCTCTTTCACGTTTACCTTTTTCCGTTTGCCTTTTCGAGAGGTCCGAAAAAACATCACTCGTATACGGATGATTCCATAATTCATTCAAATAGTCCTTCATTTGAACGATTACACTATCTTTCTCCTCTTTAGCATTGAAAATGAGAACATCCCTATCATAGACAAAATTCTTCGGCGGCATGCTTGCTAAGTACTTATCGGCAATATTCCTCCCGCCGATTATGCCTAACTTTCCATCTACAGTGATGATTTTATCATGAAGGCGATTATGCCAGGTCCCCGGCTTAAATGGCTTAAAGGTTTCGTAATATCTTAATTCAATGTTTTCATGCCCAGCCAATGCATAACGGGCACTGCTTAATTGACCTCTGAGTCCATGAGATATCCCATCCAGAAGGACTCGAACTTTGACACCTCGGTCAGCCGCATCGATCAAGGCTCCAAGAAAAAGCTCGGTTGTTTTGCCTTTTCCAAAAGCATAGTAGGCGATATCGACTGAATGCTGGGCTTCCTGGATCATTCGCATTCTGGCGAGTCCCGACTCATAACCGTCCTCGAAAAGCAGAACACGATCCACGGTGGCTTCCCTTTCTCCCATATATTCACTTACCTGTTTAATCGGCCTGTTTTCTTCTTTTTCTGCTTTAGGGAAAAGAACAACAGCCGTCACCACTACATAAAGGACATATAATAGAAGAACGAGCAGAAATCCTTTAATTGCCGTTTTTACAGTCATTGAGCACTCCCCCCCTTTGAGCGATATTTTATTACTATTCGTAATATGCAAAGACTCTATTCAACATCTGCAGCTTGATAAAGCTGACTAGTTATCGAGCGGTGCCATTTACCCATCTGCTTGATTCCGGGTGGTACTTGGAGCATTTATTTTCCTTTTAAATGTGACAAAGTGGTGAACATGAAAGCAGTTGCATAATATGATATAGAAGGAGGGATTTCATGCTTAAACAACCTGATAGAATAAGTATCTTCAATTATTGTTTTGCATTAGGGGTATCAGAAGTATTCTTTTTATCCAGCTTTTATCTTTCCATTCTTGACGTTTCATTATTTGCGATCGCTTTACCATTTTCCGCTTTATTTCTAATGTACTCTTTGTACCTATTCCTTCGAACGCACAAAGCAGTAAAGACCTTATCCAACCAAGATGAAAAAAGAAGGGAAATTCATGCATTCTATCATCAATCTTTCGGGATTTTCACGATCATTTTTTTCACTTTACTTCTTGTTGCTTTAGCCTATATTCCCTTACTGGACAACGGAGGACATTACTATCTTTTTTATTGTTTACCGATGGCCTTGCTTTGTATGATTCCTTCGATTGTATCTTATAAAGGAATGAAATCATTTAAGCTGGAAGCCGGCAGGAATTTAACGAAAATCTAAGAATCAGTGCTCCCCCCCATGTTTTTTAGTTGAATGTATCGGCAAAATGAGGATATAATAATGATAACTAAAAAATAAAAAAAGACACTGGTTAAACCAGCGTCTCAATGAACAGCAAACTGCATAAAGAGCAGCGGCTTTCTGTGGTAAGTCAGTTGCTACTCGATCATGAAAGTAACCCTTTTCCTACATACATCTGGCCGGATGGTATGGAGGGGGTTACTTTTTTAATGTAACCGCGATTATTGCGACGATTAAAGAGGCGAATGAAATCATTAGCATCAGTCCGTCCATAATAGAAATCACCAGCGACACCCCCTTTCTGAAAAGGAGTGACCGCTGCCCACTATACCAAATTGCTGTCCATTTACTATTATATCTGTATTTACTTGTTATTTATAGCCAAAAATAGATGTATTTAGTCTTCTTATTATATCCAAGATTTACATAAAAAAAATCCCACTATAAGTGAGAACATTTGCATGTATACCCCTTTATTGTTCCACTACACGGCAATCTTTATAAATGTGGAACCAGCCAATCGTTCCTGTGCCCCCTTGATCCATCCAATCTTTATTAGCTGCTTTATAGTTGTAATATGATTTTCCTTTGCCATCTTTCAGCAATCTGCCATCACCGCTGAATACGATGTTGTTACCCAGCTTCTTCTTCCCTAACGCGATTGCGTCTTTCTCCGTGAACTGTCTTCTTTCCACCTTATTTTCATCTAAAGCAGCCCATGTCTTCGGTCCGACGATACCATCTGAAGCTAAGTTATGATCCACTTGAAACTCCCTTACCACATTTTGTGTTTGGGTACCGAAAATCCCATCAACGCCTACATTATATTTAACATCTTTAAGGCTTTGCTGTAAGTCTCTTACATAACTCGAACGTGAGCCTTTCCTAAGGGTCGGGCGTGTTTCCGCCTTCGTTTCGATTTTCTGGATTTGACTGCCCTTTGATGCTGCGTGGGTAATTGAAGTTCCCGTTCCTAGAGGGGCCAACATCAGGGCAACTGTTGGAATCATGACCAATAATTTTTTCTTCAACACATAAAACCTCCATTCATATGATTACTCCTGCAGGTTTCTGACACTTCCCTTGGAGCCCATTCATTATAACGTATGGAGTTATATTATTGGTGTTTTATTACTTTAATTATAAAAAATGGTAAATATTATCCACAGGAAGTATATTACCGAAAAGGAATCCCAATATTGACAATGCACTGTCCTCATACAGGCTTTATTTATATATATTGACAGTAATCATGATTTGATCGAACACTTATCCTGATGTTGGTCCTATCTTTAGGTTATACCCATTCATTCAACTTTGATTTCATTTTTACGTTCCATATACCATTTGTAAAACGAATCAGCCATCTCAAAAGACACATGGTCAATACCAGCATGATGCACCGGTTTAGCCCGGTTGATTGTCCCAATGGAGGCAAGGCCGAGCATTTTTTGAATGATATTTCGGGTTACGTTCACTTCAATGATCTTATCTCGTTTTGACACGAATAAAGTTGTGGTGAGACTCCCGGTTTTGAATTGAATGAAGTCATTGTTCAAAATGTAGAAGGTATTGAAGAAATCTAATAACCTTGAAACAACAATAATAATTAACAGGATAGCAGATAGAATCCACCAAGCTTCCTCCACTTCCAGAACAATTGGCTTGAAATAAAATAAGAGAATTGTTGCTATGATCCAGAACCAGCTTGGCCACAGTATGCGCACCCAAAAGGATTTTAACGGAAGGGGAGTCATCTTCTGTGATATTTCATAAAATGGCAATATTTCCGAGACTATTTCATATGCCCGTTTAACAGGTAGATAGGGATAGAGTGAGTTGATTTCAAGCATATCTTCGTCAGAACTCAAACCACCTGCACTTGTCAGTTTCACTTCGGCAAGTCCGAGCAACCGTTTCATGAAGGACTGTTTAATTTCAATTGCCTGCACTTTTTCTTTGGCTATAGAAAAGGCAGTTTCATCGATTAGACCTTTCGTAATGTAAATTCGATCATGGTCTGAGGAAATTTGATAATTCCCATATTTTAAAAAAGTCCTCACTATTCCGAATGTGATAGAAGTAATGACGAAAACGATGATGATGATCGTCATCATCCCCCAAGAGCCTATTAGCTTTTCAAAAATCCCCACTGCTTTACTTTCCACATGAAAGATATCATTGATTTTGAAATAAAAAGAACTAATAAAAGGAATAAGGACCAGAAAACTAAGAGATGTAAAGGAAGCTTTTATAATTTCCTTTTTTGTCGGCTTATAATGATTGGTCCGATTTGAAATCTCTTTATTAACTTCCCCTTCAACAGAAAGAATATCTTTATATTCGCTAGCATGAATGGTGGCCAATTCTTCCTGAACAGTACTTTTCATATGCATTTCCATTCGATTTGCTTCCTTTTGAGAAATGACTTCGAATCTAACAGCAGCATCCTCACCTGCTATACCTGTTTCAAAATTAACGGAAGTCACTTTAAAAATCCGATGGAATAAAGACGTATGACGGTTGACGTTTTGAATTTTAGAAAAAGGAAGGGTTCGTTCAGATTTACTGAAAATACCTTTGTATAGATGAAAGGAACGATAATCAAGTTCGTATTTATGGGTGAACCATTTTAAAATGATTGAAATAAGTGTTAAACCGAAAACTATAAAAAAAACAACCCTGCCATATGTGATGAAGGTGGATTCAGAACCAGCTTTGATCACAAAGAAATAAATGACAAAGAAAATGGAATTCCTGACTAATTTACAGAAATTAAAAAGCATAAGAAGTGGATTGTACCGTTTTGCTGTCGTCATTGCTCCACTTCCTTAATTTTTGCATATTGAGCAATCTGATTCCTTAACTTGATAGCAACCTCTTTTGGTAGAGCTGGTATCGAGTGAGAGGAACCCATCGTTTCAATTGAAACTGAACAGAGTCCGTATTTTCTAAGTAACGGTCCTTGTTTAGTTGCAACCGATTGAATTTTTGTCATTGGGACAAGTTCATGCACTTCATTTAGTACACCAGATTTCAATTGTAAAAACTCTTCATCTACATCAAAGCGCCAGTTTTTATAAAGAAGAAAAGGACTGATCAATGACCAGGCCGCACCTAGCACAGAGATAATTGTAATCCCAATCAGAATCCAACCGATCCACTCTTTCCAAGAAAAACGATAATCTAGGTAAAGTAAGACTCCAAGAATGATGAATGCGATTATATTCGTAATCGTTTCACTTAACATCCACACTTTTATAGCATCCTTGGATAATCTTTTTTGAGGTAAGCTCATTATAGAATTAATAAAATCACCGCCTGTATTTTTAATTCAAAGTGCTTTATAAAAAACTTATATTCATTTAACCTATTCGGCCAAGAAGATTTCTTCTAGTGATGGTTCTTTTACTTTTACACGCAAGACATCAACCTTACACTGATTGAAAGCTCGGATCATGTCAGCAATCTTTTTCTCATCATCAATATTGATAGTCATGTAAGGTTCTTTCATTTCCAGTTCTGTACCTACTGACTCCAGCCACTGATGTAATTTTACTTGTTCTGATTTCGGCACCGAAGAATGCTTAAGCTTGACCGTTATCGTCGACCTATATATTTTCCTGAGTTCTTCCATTGTGCCAATATTAACAATCTGACCTTCTTTCATAATCGCTATTCGGGTGCATATTTTCTCTACTTCATAAAGATTGTGGGATGTCATGAAAATGGTCACGCCTTTTTTTTGCAGATCCTTGATCAGCTTTTGAATATGGATTGCGGATTCAGCATCCAAACCTGAAGTTGGTTCATCAAGAAAGATCAGCTCAGGTTCATGGATGATGGCTTGTGCAATTCCAAGCTTCTTTTTCATACCGAATGAAAATTTAGCGGCTTTTTTATGAGCATGAGATTCAAGACCAACTAACTGCAGGACTTCCATACACCTATCTTTTCCTGCTGGATTTCCTGAAAGAGCTGATAAAAATTTCAAATGCTCCACTGCCGTTAACGAGCCATATAATGTCGAGTAATCAGGCATTACCCCAATCCTCTTCTTTACTTGATCATTTGAACCTTTTACACCTAGAAGCGAGTATGTTCCAGAGTTGGGTTGAATAATGCCGGTTAACATATTGATGAAGGTTGATTTACCAGCTCCGTTACGGCCTAGAAAACCAAAGATTTCTCCTTTTTCCACGTTAAGATCAATTCCTTTTACGATTGGTACCGCTCCATACGATTTCTTTAACTGAGTTGTTTCTATCGCGTTCATCAGCATTCCCTCCTTTTGAAAATCAGATTGGCGATAACGAGCATGATACCTGCTAATATAAAAATCACCAAAAAGGTATAGTCTTCCCTAATTAAATAATAATAGGGGGTTATGAATTTCATCCAACTCACCCATACATTCGACGTAAAGGAAACCCATAATCCAATGATAGGAAAAGCTACCCCAACCATGATTCCAAGGAACATTGTATATCCAGGCTTAGGAATGAGAACGGAAAGTAAAATTGTTAAGCCTATTTGGTAGGTTAATAAACTCATTGTCTGAGTAAAGATAAAAACATCAATCTTCTGGGAAAAGATGCTGGTAAGCAAGAAGGAGGTCGTTAGGCAAATAAGCCAAAATAGCCAAATACCTAAAAACTTCCCCAGTATAATGGAGGTTCTTGACGTTCTTGTCACTAAAAATCGGATAGTGCGTTCGTGTGTTTCTCTGTTTAGGCTATCGTGTGAAAGGCCCATAACAAATAATTGGCCAAAAAATAATATAAGGATCAAAAGGCCAACTGTGTGTATATTTTCAGCTTCCCTCGCTGTAAGTTCAATCCCAGTCGTTAATAAATCGGAAAACTTGGCTGAATAATAGGAGGTGGCTAATAACATCATTACAATAATAACTGATTTAATTCCTTTAAATAGACTGATAAATTCTCTTTTTCCAATAATATACATACTAAGTCTCTTCCTTCCTGTTCATCACTTAAGGACTATTATAGGTGTTCTTTCTTAACCTACCAGAAACTTCACCTTAATTTTTCCTTAATTATTAAATAATTGGCAGACGAATGATATGATAATTTATATATCATAATAGAATGGGAGTATCCAAATGCAAGAGACACAAATATTAATTGTAGATGATGAAAAAGCAATATTACATATGTTAACAACGATTCTAAAAAGAGAAGAATTCAAATATATAGATACAGCATATACTGCTGCGGATGCTTTGACCTTATGTCAAACAAAACGATATGACTTAATCCTTTTGGATGTTATGCTCCCAGATCGTAGCGGTTTTGAAATTTGTCCGCTCATTAGAGAAACCACTGATGCCCCCATTTTCTTTCTTACGGCACGTTCAACAGATTTGGATAAACTTTCTGGATTTGCATTAGGCGCAGACGATTATATTACAAAACCCTTTAATCCACTTGAGGTTGTCGCAAGGGTAAAAGCACATTTACGGCGTCATTCAGGAAAGATTTCACACACTTCGCAAACGTTTTACCAATACGGACAAATCCAAGTAAACACTCTATCTGGAGAAGTGACCGTGAATGGCAGGAAAGTAGAATTGCCTGCACAGGTTTACCTGCTACTGCTATTCTTCTGTAAATATCCAAATCAGCTTTTTAGTAAAAGCCAGCTTTATGAAAAAGTGTGGGGCGAAGAATTTTTAGGTGAGGATAATACTGTTATGGTCCATATTAGTAAACTTCGGGAAAAGATTGAGGACAATCCAAGTAAACCACGTCATCTTATTACTGTAAGAGGACTTGGCTATAAATTTAATTCTGATGGTAGTAAACATGAACATTCATAAACGCTTTATTGTACAGTTTTTTATCCAATTAATTCTTGTTTTCATCATATTTTTCTTTATTCTATTGTCCATTTGGGCGATCATTGGCTTTTCCATCATGAATGATGAGGTTACACAAGACTTATCAAAGGCAGATAGCACTTTCTTTTCTGATAGGATTACGATACAAGGTAAAAAAGTGACATTCGATGACGAATTAAAACAGCTGGCAAAAAATCAGAATGGCTGGCTCCTAGTCCTGACAACAAAAGGCGATGTCATTGGAGATTACAATACTTCAGAAAATGCACCTTCACATTTTAATGAGAGCGAACTTGCCGGTTTAATGCTGCAAAATAGCTCTGACCCTGTGGAATACTTCCATTGGAAATTAGATGAAGCGTATCCGCAGCCACAGTTGCTTATATTCGGTAGAAAAAGTTCTGAGACTAGTCTGTTAAACGAGGTTAAGACAAGTGTCGATTGGAAAAATCATCATCTTAATCTTTCCGCTGCTACTCTTAAGCAAATAGATGAGGAAGAAGGATGGGTTCAATTAATCAATTCGACCGGTAAGGTATTGGATGGATATGGCAGCGAAAAGGAAGGGATCTCATACACGAATCAGGACCTTCAAACCTTATCAGAGAGTGAACATGATTCAGTTGATGCTTTCTTTGATGCAGAGACAGAACAGACAATAATTGTGGGTATAAACCATTCAGGTTCGACCTCTATTGAAGAAAACTTGTTCAAAAGGATCAGTAAAAGTGTATTAGTCATTTTTATAGTGTTATTTCTTCTGTTGTTAACGGGTACTTTCTGGTATGCACGTAAATTCGGGGTTCCTTTGATTACGATGATGAAATGGATTCAAAATCTTGGAAGTGGTTTATATGAACAGCCACTCGATCTTCATCAGAGCCCTATCTTGTTAAATAAAAAAGGAAAGTTAAAAAGGAAATATCGGTTATATAAGGATCTGATTACAACACTTTTACAGTTAACCGAGACCCTGCATCAAAACGAAACCCAACGAAGGAAAATGACTCAAACCAGGGATGAATGGATAAGCGGTCTTTCGCATGATTTAAAAACGCCTCTTGCTTCCATATCAGGTTATGCTCAAATGCTTGAATCTGAAAATTACTCGTGGACAGAAAGAGAGACAAGGGAATTCGCCTTAATCATTACCGAAAAGTCAGGATATATGATGGAATTACTTGAAGACCTAACATTAACATACCGTTTAAGAAATCAAGCTCTGCCCATTGTAAAAGAAGAAGTGGATATCATTGAATTCATACGCAGAACCATGATCCATTTCATAAATGATCCGGCTAACAACTATATGAAATTCGTCTTCCAGCCGAAAAACGAAACAGCTATTGCATCTATCGATACCAAATGGTTTCAACGGATTATTGATAACCTAATTGCGAATGCTATCCATTATAATCCTTCAGGTACTACGATCACAGTATCCATTTCGCCTATTGAGCAGCACCTTCTCATTATTACGATTGAAGATGACGGCATAGGTATGGACAATGAAACTCTAGATAGACTCTTCCAGCGCTATTACCGTGGTACCAATACAAGTGATTCCGGGCGTGGAACTGGTCTTGGGATGGCGATAACGAAACAATTGGTTCACCTTCATGGAGGATCCATTAATGTAAAAAGTTCACCGCAAAAAGGCACAACCGTTCGAATCATTCTCCCAGCCTAAACTAGATGAAAAATAGGATAGCCAGAAATTCATAAGGGTGTACATTTGAATCATAGTTAAAATCAGATTGGGTAACGTCAGGATTTCGAAATGTTGGCGTACCTTAAATACTTTTTTGTTCGTAGGCAGGAAGAAACACTTGAATAAAAACAAAATCATCCCCTAAAGGGATGATTTTGTTTTATTGATTTTCTGGCTGTTGTTGATTCTGCCCTAGCATTCCAGATCCCATTCCCATCAAGTTAGTGGCAAGCGGCACCATATTATTCATTTTCCCGCCATTTCCACTCAACATTTGATAAGTCGCAATCCCTACTCCGACCGAAGCGACAACTGGTAAAATTTTATCCATGTTTGCTCTCATTTACATCACCTTATTTTATATATTTTTGTTCATTTCCTGAACTCTAATATCTTGTTCAAAAAAACCCAAAAAATTCAAGATGTTTGTTACCAAAACAATTAGTAATAAAAACATGTTAAATAGGGAAAATTCTTTCAGGAGGGATATTATGCAAGTACTCTTCGAATGAGGTGAATATTCATGCCAATGTTAGATGTGGACGGTATCAGCTTGTATTATTCTGTTAAGGGAAAAGGGGTTCCTATTGTTTTTATCCATCCTCCTGTACTGACTAGTGTGAATTTCGAATACCAAATGGAGAAATTATCAGAAGAATTCAAAGTTATCACTTTTGATATTAGGGGTCATGGAAGAAGTCAGTATTCAAGACAGCCAGTAACTTATCCCCTGATTATAGAAGATATCAAACATCTGTTGGATCATTTGAAAATTAATAAAGCAATCATATGCGGATACTCGACCGGCGGCTCTATCGTATTGGAATATTTGCTGAGTTGTGCCGATAGGGCTCTAGGTGGCATTGTAATAGGTGGAATGTCTGAAGTGAGGGATAAATCTTTAAAGCAAAAGATTTCTTTAGGAATATCACTTGCCAAGAAAGACGCAGTTCCAATTCTTGCGCTTTCCATCTCATGGAGCAATTCAAATACCATAAAGTTGTTCAACAAAATGTTTAATGAAGCCCTAAAAGGGGATGCCCGAAATATCGAGCAGTATTATCATTATAGTTTGCATTATAACTGTACCCATCAGCTTGAGAAAATCAACCTTCCAACTTTACTGATCTATGGTAAAAAAGATAAACCATTGTATCGCTATGCCAATTTATTGCATGAAAAATTGCCATGTACGGAATTAAAATTCATTGATCATGTAAAGCATCAGATTCCTACAAAAGCGGCTAATGATTTAAATGAAAGCATTAAGCATTTTATCCATTCACAATCTGATTGATTTTTCCGATTGCAAATTTCAATCTTTTACTATGTACATATCATAAATTTATGGAGTGAAAAAATTGGGTAGAGATAAAAGTAAACTGATTCATTTAATATTACTATTGCTAGTCACTGCAGTTTTTATTTGGTCAGTTATTAAGCCTGAAGGATACTTGATATGGACAATGGAAGTACTTCCTGCCGTTGTGTTTCTGATTTATGTAATGGCTACATATAATAAATTCCGCCTTACTACATTATCCTATTTCATTATTGCCGTTCTTTCAATCACCATGTTCATCGGTGCCCATTATACATACACAAAAGTCCCCCTGTTTAATTGGATAAAAGATCATTACGACCTAAACCGGAACCACTATGATCGGTTTGGACATTTTCTAAAAGGTTTATTTGCGATTGTGATTAGAGAAATAGTAATATGCAAAACCCCTCTATCAAAAGGACCGTGGTTATTTGCTGTTACATTAAGTTTTGCGCTTGCCATTGGAGCACTATATGAAATCATCGAATGGATAGCTGCCATCATTTCAAAAGGCAGAAAAGCTTCAAAGGACTTTTTAGGAACACAAGGTGATATTTGGGACGCACAATGGGATATGGCGTTAACATTAATTGGCTCTATCCTTGTATTGTTCACCTTGTCCAAACTTCATGACAAGCTGTTACGAAAAGTGAAAAATTGAATTAAAAAATAGTGATCGATATCGATCACTATTTTTTAATTAGGATTTGATTGTTAATATGATGTTCCATATGTTCTAGATAATCTTTTATTAGCCACTCCAATGATTTTAGTTGATTATT
Organism: Peribacillus frigoritolerans; assembly: GCF_040250305.1. Lineage (NCBI taxonomy): Bacteria > Bacillati > Bacillota > Bacilli > Caryophanales > Bacillaceae > Peribacillus > Peribacillus frigoritolerans. The sequence goes on from NZ_CP158190.1 coordinate 4,358,920, forward strand.
TCCTATATCACAAAGATTAGATAATCTATCATTTGGTGTATTCGTTATTATATGAATGATTTGCTTATTTAAAGTACAAAAAAGGTTAACGATCTCATCCAATGGTCGCTCTTGGTAATTCTGGACCAATACCCATTGGTCTTGATTATATGATTGTATAACATATGGCTGTTCTTCGTACTGAATCTTGATAAACCTATTCATATTATTCAATGCAGAATCGCATAGATGTCCTAAAATCTCTTTTTTGGACCATTTGTGTGGCATTGGTCGATGATTTAATTCTTTTTCTGTCATCCGGTTGAACTCTTCGGGTATAAAACCTATCCAATGATTGATTCCATCTATTACATTTTTCAATTTGCACTCCCCCTAAGTTTTACCTAAAGGATTTTTATTCGGCAACCAACCGGAAAATACCTTTTTATTTTCTTCAACTAACTGCACGATTTTTTGAATATGGAAACCAACAGCATTCAATAACAGACCCAAAAGAAAAAACCGAAATCAAAAAGATTTTGGTTCAGACTTCAGGCAAACTTGAAGAAAAGTCAGTTTTCCTGAATTCCCAAATAAGTTCCAGTTGATTTCAGAAATCCCCTCCCTTTCCGCCGACTGTCTGCCAAGCCGCATCAAAGCAAGCGTCTCCGGGGTCTCGGCTAGCCAGTTTTTCGGCAGGAGTGTCGCATATTTCTTCCATCTAGTAGGGGTTTCATAAAAGACCCACAGGTGCAAAAAGCTCCGAGGGCGGGACCACCCGCGGAAAGGGAGGTGGCCCTACGTTTCAATCACCGTTTAAATTTTAACCAGTCATGATTGTACTTGCTTACTGCCCTTTTTTTCATTAATGGCTTTTTGATCGATTTTTGTATAGATGCGTTCCACTTCAATTTTGTCATGCAACAGAAGTTCGCGGTTTTCTTTTAGAAGTTCAGTATAAGATTTCCTTCTCCTAGACATTTTTTAATTCACCTCTCAAGTGATTGAATTCCTTCTGTAAAACTACTATCGAAAGCTCGTAAAGTTGTTTATTATATTTTTTAAAAATCCCGAATTTCAGTAGTTCTTGTATAAGTTCCTCTTTTTTTGCTTCTCCCTTTGTACTTAATTGGGTAATCATCAAGGACCCTCCTTAACAAAAATACAGACTTTTGGTATTTGGGGCTGCTTAGCATCCGATCCCACATGTAGAATCTCCACTTCTTCCTATTGCTTCCCCATATAAGGGCATGCTCTGCAAAGTCTTCGCATTTCCTTAATTGTTCGTATGTACTGCTTTCTTGGTGTATTTTCAATACTCGATCATATACATCAAATCCAAATTGCTTCATTTTATCGGAAAGGATATCTATCGCGGCGCAGGGTTTTGAATGGGTCAGGTCGCCGGCACCAAAGAATGCAACTTTCACTCCAGCAAAGTCCACTTGATCAATTTCTTCATAAAACTCGTTTGCTTCATACGGTAACTCTTCTAGATTCCATGTATATAAACCAATAAAGGCCAAATCAAAATCCTTTAAAGCATCAACTTCAACAGTATCCAATCTTTCCATATATACTTCACAGCCGACAGCCTTCATTCTTTTCTTTATGTTTAAAGCCATTTTCTCGGTATTACCGGATAAACTGACATAACCAATGAATACCTTCATCTATATCACCTTCCTAATTGAGAATTAATTTCATTACACATCTCACTATAAATGAAAATGATTCTCATTGTCAATTATTTACCTCCGGTAATTATATTAAACAGTCCGTTCCTCATCTTAAAAATAATATAAATGCCCTAAAAATTAAGTGAAAAAACCAAAATATTTAGGTAAAAAAGCCTATATTTTCACAAACAACCATGATACATTATGTAATAATTTAACTATATAGGTATATATAACAAAACAAAAAACACCTTCCGATGATCATATCTACCTTTTTAGTTTTTGTAATAAATCCATAAATATATGATTTTATTATGGAAAATAATTATTTAGGAGGTTATTATGATGAGAAAAGTGCTTTTTCTATTTTTATTTTCAGTACTTTTGTTCGCTAGTTTTCCTAATCAAACAAAAGCAGAAGAAACAGGTCCATCTAAAGAATTAACAGAAGTAATAATACAAGAGGCAGAGCCAACAATAGACTTGGATTCACTACCAAATCTTGCAAACACTGATTATTCACCAGATAGCCTTTCTTATGGAAATGAATCAGTTATCACTCCATACGGACTTTCTTTCGCACGCGGAACGGTTGGCTGTTATGTCACAAGTAAATCTGCCTATTGCCCTTGGACAATACAAGTTGGTGGAGATGTAATAGCTTATAGCAATGTAAAAGTTACAATACAAAAACATCACGGATTTCTTAATGGCGGTTGGAAAAATTATAAAACTCACAATTTCAGCTATCCTATAAACCGACCAACTTCCACAATTAGAAATGAATCATCTGACCGATTGTCTGCTGGAAAATACCGTGCAAAACTAGGTGGAACATTCAGGACAGTAAAGAATGGCACTTATTCAGCCATTGCAAATGGTTATAGTTATTTTGAGGTTAAATAAAAAAACACTAGGTGGGCTACTAATGGAATGGTTGAAACCTTTTGAAGCTAATAATCAGTTCTTAGACAATACAGAAAGTTTTTCAGATTTCAAGATCAGGGAATTTATCCCCAATTCCAATGTCCAAAAAAAATATTCACTATTAACTCAATTCTTTTTACTGTTGGGTTGCCAAGATGAAAATAGTGTTACTTCGTTATTTGTCGATACTAGAATTGATCATCAAGTAATCGAAGAAATTATTATGCATTTTGACAACACGAAGATTGTATTAGAAAACGAATTACCATCGGAAATAATGTTAAATAAGCCGAATCAAGAATCTCTCTCCTTGATCAGGTCGAGTCACATAAATCCAATAATAAAAAATTTATATGGGACAATTAGCAAATCACAATATGAATGGAAACAACAAAAATCATACAAGATAATACCTGAATTTATAGAGAAATACGAAGATATGGAGTTCGATAAGGTGTTAGATTGTTTAAAAAACACATCAAAGGGGCCAATAATCTCGCTCTCATTATACAATTGGACTTTAAAAGATTATTTAAAAGATACTATTGCCATTAGATATTTCACGCATAAATGTAAAAATGCTTATTTATGGGTTGATGATTCTAATATTGTTACAACAATTCAACTAGAATTACATTAAAATACCCCTTTTATATTAAACAGTAAAAGAAAAGGTTTTATTGTTTGATAAAAGGGGTTTTTCTGTAAGTATTCTAATCAAGCCCTATTTTAAGTAGCTTGAAATGACCTTACTGTTGTAAATTCGCATTTCCCTGACAGTAACAAGTTATTAACAATTCCCCTTGCCATCACATTGTAAGCCATCAAATTCATTCCGTTTATTTTTTGCTTCTTCCTTCTCAATGACTTGCGCAAGCCTTTCTTTGCTGGCTAGTCCTTGAATTACTTCATCACCAATAATAAACGTTGGGACAGCCCTGATATCTGCTTCTTCATAAGCATGTTTGAGTGCTTGTTGGTGCACTTCCCGATACTTTCGTGACACTAACGCTTCTCTAAAGGCTTCTACAGGAAGCTCAACTTCACCCGCTAATTTTGTCAATACTTCAATATCTTCAATATTTTGTTCCTCTTGAAAAAACGCAGTAAATACTCTGTTGTGGAATTCATTCCCTTTTCCGTGCTCCTTTGCAAAATGGCAACCTTCGAACGCCAAATGTGTATATGGATGCGGGGAGACACGGGGTAAACGCATATCAACCCCTAGCTTTTTCGCAGCAGGAAGAATGTATGAATCCCATGAATTCAACTTATCGGGTTCCTTCCATGGATCGATTTTGGTATATGGACTCGGACGCAATTCAAATGGCATCCATTCAACTTCTACATCCTTTTCCTTTACGATTTCGTCCAAAGGCCCTTTACCTAAAAAACAAAATGGACAAATAAAATCAGAATACGCTTTAATTTTCACTGTCATAATATATTCCCTCACTTTTCATTATCAGCTAAACTTGTAACCAAATTAGTTACAACACAGAGCAAAAAAAATTAATATAAGAACATTACATTGAGTAACTACACAGTCGATTGCTTTCTGCGATTGTATCGAGTCTGTTGTAATCATTTTAGTTACAGGTTGAAGGAAAGTCAACCATTATTTTAAAGAAAAAAAAGTTTGTAAAGAAAATGTTGCATTCTCTACAAACTTTTTTATTTAAACTTCCTTACATCTCTATTTGTTCGTTAACGGGTTCTCTCTTTTTCTTTCTCTGTTTTTTCGATTTTTTGTAGTACAACAATTCGTATATACATGGAATGACGATAAGTGTGAGCAGTGTAGACACAGCTAGCCCGCCAATGACAACGATCGCTAAACTTTGTGAAACCAAGCTTCCTGTTTCCGCCTTTTTATATAAAAGCGGCAGCATGGCACAAATCGTTGCTACAGCCGTCATTATGATCGGACGGAATCTTGTGGCTGTCGCTTCGACGATTGCATCACGGATGATCATTTTTTCTTCGTTTTGTTTCACTCGATCCAGAAGCACAATTGCGTTTGTCACAACAATTCCTATTAACATGAGAGCACCCAGCAGTGCTGTAATATCAACTGGAATTCGACTGATAACCAATCCTAATACCGCTCCAATAGCAGCGAATGGCAAGGAAAATAGAATGGCGATCGGTGCTTTGATCGATTTAAATGTTATAACCATGATTAAAAAGACAATGCCGATCGATATTAACATCGTAAGGAACAAATCGGAAAAATCATCTGTCTGCTGAGCACTCGCTCCCCCGACTAAAATTTCTACATCATTCGGAATATCAAGGCCTTTATCCTCTTTATCTCCAAATATCTCAAGATTTATTTTGCTTGCAATATCGGAAAGCTTAGTCGGATCGACCGTTGCCGTTAATTGAAGATACGTTTCTCCATCTTTATGGAACTGCGTTGTTGCACTCTCTTCGCTCTTTAAAGAAGCAACCTTAGACACCGGAGCTAGACCGCCGTCTGTCATAATCGGAATACTTTTTAAATCCTCTGGTTTTTTAGGATCCAAGATGGGTTCAAGGACGACAGGTGTCTGCTTATCCTGCAAGGTTATATGGCCGATAGGTGTTTTATTAAGCATGATACCTAATTGTTGACCGATTTGTTCTGTATTGCCTTTAGCCGGATCTACCTTGAATGAATAAATCGTTTTCTTTTCGTCTTGGTTTGTTGTAACATCTTCAATTCCCTTAATATCCTGAATGCTTTCCTTGACCTTATTGGCCGTCCGTTCCAAATCTTCAACATTACTGCCGATCACATCTATCGTAATGTTCGTCTTTGATGCCCCCATCATAAAGGAAGAGGCTTGGGCCGTAAGCTTCGCATCAGGATAGTTTTCTTGTTCCTTTTCCATTTTTTCCAGGATTGAATCTACATTTGCTTTATCCTTTACGAGGATGCCGAAAGTTGCTTCTGTAGGTGATGTGACTGCACCATATTGGGCCGTCTCGGCTGAGTTTCCTAATTGCATGAAAATATTATCCACTTCACTCATATCCTGCATCGTTTCTTCGAGTTCACCCGCTTTTTCCTTTACTTTCTCATAAGGCTGATCATTTGGATAAGTTAATGTCACGGAGACATAGTCTGCTGAAGAATTATCAATCGCCCCTTTTGGCATGGCAAAATATGTACCAACGGAACCGACAAACAACAGCAAAGCAACAATCAAGACTACCCATTTATGGTTTAATGACCAAGTAACCAGTTTGGTAAAACGCTTGGCCGGTCGATGTTTTGGCAGCTCCGTCCTTTTCAGCAACCCTGCGCTCATTAACGGAACAACCGTCAATGCCACAATCAGAGAAGCCAGCAAAGAATAAGTGACAGTCAAAGCGAAAGGAAGAAGAAACTCCTGAAGCCCTCCATTCAATAAAGCAACCGGCAAGAAAACAGCTACAGTAGTAAGGGTTGAAGCGGTTATCGCCACTCCCACCTCTTTAGTTGCATCCATCACCAATTCGACTGAAATCTTCTCCTGCTGCATTTTCCGGAAAATATTTTCAATAACAACAATACTATCGTCCACCAAGCGCCCGATCGCTACAGCGACACCGCCCAGCGTCAAAATATTCAGCGTCACTCCCGACAATGACAGCAAAAATAACGTAAAGCCAAGAGATAGCGGTATGGATACGATTGTAATGAATGTAGATCGTACATTCCGTAAAAAGACCATGATTACAATCGTAGCGAATAGCGCACCTAGCAGAACTTCTTTTACCATCGTCTGAACGGAAGTCTCCACCATATCAGCTGTAGATAAATAAATGGTCGATTTCTGGTCACTATACTTTTCATTAATTTCTTTTGCTACTTTTTCAACCTCTTTACTGATTGTGACAGCATTTGATTGACTGTCCTTGATAATGCTTAAATCAATGCTTTCCTTTCCGTTAAAGCGACTGATGAGGTTGCCATCCTTCGCTTCTTCAACTTTTGCTATCTCTCCAAGTGCGACATTCGGAGTGACCTTTAGCGCTTCTAATTTTTCAATACTTGTTAAATCCCCGATAACCTTGATGTTACTTGCCTTCCCATCAATCACTTTTTCGCCTACGGCCAGAGCTGCATTCTGACCGTTAAGGACGCTCATGACATCTTGAATGGAGACTTTCTTTTTAGCCAATTCTTCATTATCCACTTTGACTGAAAGAATGGATTGCGAAACTCCAAATGTCTGTACATCCGAAACCCCTTTAATATCTTTATACAAAGGCTCTAATTCTTTCTTGGCAAAGTCTATATTTTCAGCTGTTAATCCATCCTTAAAAGTAACAGCTACAAATGAAATGGGAATCATTGATGTATTTAACTGTGTAACAGTAGGCTTTGCCATGCTTTGCGGCAATGCTACACTGCTTAAAGCCTCTTGAACATCAAGTTTCGCTTGTTTCATATCCGATCCGGCTTCAAAGAATAGATCTACTTTAGAAAAACCATCTCCAGTGGTGGAGTATATTGAACTCTTTCCTTTAACTCCCGTAACTGCCCTTTCAATCGGATCTGTAACTTGTGCTTCCATCGTTTTCGAATCGGTGCCCTGCCCCATTGTGATAATCGTAACTTGTGGATTATCAGCAGATGGTAAAAATTCCATCGGCAGCTTAAAATAACTGACAACTCCTATCAACAAAATAAATATGGTTACCAATGAAACGGCAGCCTTGTTCTTAAACGCCCACTTAGTAAAAAACTCCACGCAATAATCACCCCTGAATATAATTTATAAGAAAATAATCCCATTTCAAATATTACCATATATTACTAACACCTGAGTGTTAATTTTTTATTGATTTTTATATTTTTTTATGTCTATTGGTTCGGATAGCTTTTTCCACATAAAAAAGGCTGCGTAGCAGCCTCCAGTTTTTAGACAAAAGGAGTTCTTTCTAAATTTTAAAACAAAGTTGATTGGAACGTAAGGTACGAGACTCCAGCGGGAAAAGCGTGTCCAGGGGAGACCCCGCAGGCGCAAAGGCGCCGAGGAGGCTCCCGGACCGCCCGCGGAAAGCGAGTGCCTGGAGAGGAAAGCAACGTTCAAATTGTACAAACCTATTTATATCCTTTGAAAAAAAGCATAACGATAGCCAAAATCATTACCCCGATAATCAATAACGGGCCGATGCCCGAGCTATATACGAAGTATACCGTGATATGGCGAAAAATGAGCACCACAAGAAATAGGAATAACAGGAAACACAAAATCATGATCAGAGCGGTATTTTTATTCCGATACAAGTAACCAGCCCCATTTTAATAGCTTTATTTCCACTAAGGAAAAATTCATGCGAATGCATGCCCTAACAACAACCTTCCATTAAGAAACAATATGCAGCCCATGTTTTGTACTATTCTGTAAATCACATAAAAAAGGGCTGCCGCAGCAACCCGATTCTTCGAAAATCGTCTGGACGAAAAATGAAACTACATTTCCTGAAGTTCATTGACCGTTACAAACGTATACCCTTCATTCGTTAACTCTTGTAAGATCCCTTCAATCGCTTGAAGCTCTTTACCTGTATCATCGTACATCGGATGCATCAGGATGATCGAACCTGGTCTTATATTTTCCTTCACATACTTCACTTTGTCAGAAGCTGAAGTGTAATAGCTATCTGGTTCCAAATTCCAAGTAATGGTGTCTCTATCGTTTTTATTTAAATAATAAGGCAAACCTAAGATTTTTTTCCCGTTTGGCGGCCGGATATCAATTTCACCCTTATATCCGGAGTTTTGAATTAATTTATCCGTTTTCTCGATTTCCGCCTTGATATAAGAAGGCGATTTAAACACCATTCGCCTGTGGGAATACGTGTGATTGCCAATCTGATGTCCTGCTTCCGCTATTTTTCCCGCTTCCTCTGGATACTTTTCGATTTCATTACCAATCAGGAAGAATGTAGCCTTTACATCGTATTTATCCAATAACGGAAGGATTTGATTTACATTCTTTGATGGGCCATCATCAAAAGTCAAAGCGACCACTTTTTCATTCGTCTCGACATTATCCGTTAATCCACCGAATACCTGATATGTTCTTGAATTCATTAATTTATACGTACCAAACAATAGCAGGAAAACAACCAGGATTCCCAATCCAATGAATATCAGTTTCTTTTTCATGCAAATACCTATCTTTCTATAAGTTTTTCAATCCAATGACCTATTATATCAAATCACTGAAAGAAAACACTTATTGCTATCTTCCGATCAATCCGGCTTCATTCACTTTACATGTATCAATTCAAAACGCTCACACACTAGCAGCATATCTACTTGAAAGGTGTGTCCGATTTTGTCCAGTTCTTCTTTAAAAAATTTTTCATGTGCGTCCCACCAGTATGTATATGTTCGATCGCCTTCCCCTTCTGCAATCGCAAACTCTTCACTCACTTCATTCATGGGCAATACTTCGACTTTCACTGTTTGGATGATGGCTAAGGGCTCATCCTCACCGCTTAAAATAATGCTATAATCACCCACGGATGGTAATGGTTCAGTTTCTTCCTCATAAAAAACATACCCCGAGCATGTAGCGGTTTTTATCCCAGCCATCACTAATTGAGCCAATTGATCGGGATCGGCCCCGAATTGCCACGCACTGACTGAATGGGGTTTTTCTTCTTCTTTCCCTTGCCAAAATGCATTCCAATATAATTCCGCTTTGACATTCATTCTATGACTCTCCCATTCTTATTCTTAAAATTTCCGCCCATTTATCATTCGTTTTTTTCACTTCTGTATTCATGTTCCCATTCACTTAAATACATACGATTCTTGATTTTTTTTGGATTATCCAGTTTACTAATTAACTCCAAACTGTTTCCGTCTGGATCATTAAAGTGAATTTTAGCGTGGGCATATTCCCCGTGAGGCATCACGAAAGGTTCAATTGGTTCAAATCCAAAAGCCTCTCTTGGCGCATAGCCTCTATCTTCAAGCCATGCGACTGAGCACTTTAAATCTTCCAATGATACTTGAAAAGCGATATGCCGTAGGGAGGGATGATACTCAACTTTCACTTTTTCCGATTCCCAAAGCCCCAGCCAACTTTTATCCTTTTCAATCCATAGAAAAGCCAGGTTGTCTTCAACTTTATGATCCAACTGCAAACCAAGCCCCTCATAGAATTCGATGGAACGTTTCAAATCACGAACCGGTAAATGTGCTTCATATAAACCTCTTATCATTGAACCGCCCCTTTATAGTCAGACCCCATTAGCTTAGACCTACATATAACCCCTTTATCTAATTTGTTCTACGGGGCATTTCTATTTCACCAGTTAACAGCAAAGTGATGACGATAACCCAAAATATAAAGAAAGATGAGGAAAAAACCAAAGAAATGATAGAAATCACTTTTTTCTCCGTTTTCTTCAAAATTCCCATGACAGATAGGACGATGCCGGTAATCGTAAGGAAAAGCGTTATATAATCACCCGTCAGACTCCCGATATTTTCCATATTGATAGGTGTAATAAAAACAGTAAAAAAGCAAATGATTCCAATGATGAATGAAGTAAAACTAATTACACCGTATCTCTTCTGAATACACGCTTCGTTTTCCATCGAGCTCACCCTTTCATCAGTTTTTAAATCCTATATACATCTATTAATATCTCACAAATAATTTTAACATATAATACCAGACAAGTTGTTGTGCACAAAAAAAGGGGACAAAAGACCGTGAATTAAAGTTTCATTTTCATGCCTTCATGAGTGGATTTGAATCCTAAACGTTCATAAAAACGCAGCGTTTCTTCCCGCTTTTTATCGGTCGTCAGTTGAATGATAAGGCAGCCCCGCGCTTTTGCACGGTCAATAGCATATTGAATCAACTTGCTTCCAATACCTTTCCCTCGTTCTGTAGATGCCGTCCGAACCCCTTCGATCGTAGCTCTCCAACCGCCTTGATGGGTAATATAAGGAGTGAAAGTGATTTGCTGCACCCCAACGATTTCCTCACCAAGACATGCAACGATCAATTCATTATTCTCATCTGCATCAATGGATTCAAATGCTTTTATATAGCTGTCTGGAAGCGGATTTTCATAGCGCTCCCTTTCCCTCCCCAAAACATCATCCGCAAGCATCTGTACGATTTCACTTAAGTCTTCTGCTGTCGCATTCCTGAATGTGACCATGCTATCCCTCCTGATATGTACTTCAGTATTCCCCTGATGAAAATCATTCGTTCATTAATAACTTCTGCCAATAGTCCGGCGGTCCTCTTTTCTGGAGGAAAAATAATGACAGTGATTCAACCAAAATCCTTTTCTTGTAAATTCCAAGAATATTTATGGTAGAGTAGGATTGGACTGGGGTGATATTAACCGTTGAAAATAATAATGAGTGGAATGAAACGTACAATATGTATCTTTTTCATTTCAACGGCAGCAGTTTATGCGCTTCTTAGGCTTGTTATGATAGTCCTTTCATTTATAGGATTTGTTTTAGTGTCTCCATCCGATGGGAAGGAATTTATATTTGGTACAATTCTACCCGACTTCCTTTTTCTATTTATCTTTTGGTTTTTCTCATACATATACTTCACTAACAAAACGGTAACAACAATTATAACCAATGTTATATTTGTGCTATTAGTCCTTACTATTATCCCTCGGTTACTTTTAGGTCATGAATACTATGTAATTGAGGGAGAAGGGGGAAAGGGTGATTATGTAATCCGATTCGAATCGTATAAGATTGCTGGCGAGGCATATGACGGATACACTTTATATACGTATAAAGAAGTATCACCCTTCGTTTATCAGCCTCGGGATGTTTATACCTATACAAATAACCTAAACAGCGATGTCCTCAGTGACCTGTACAGGAAAAGGTATACAGTGATAGATGGTAATGTCCTTATTTTAGGGGACTTCAAAATTCACTTAAAATAGAAGGATTTTGAAGTCTTTTTACTTTTCAATCAACCCATAAAATTTGGACCAACAAAAAAAGGACCCCTATAAAAGGAAGTCCGTCAAGTGAATCATTATTAGGTAATTGGCGCAGGATTGAACAGTGCCAAATCATTATGCAGCCCCCAATGCTCTGCCCAGGTTTTCTTTTTACCACTGGCCACTTCCAGAATAAGGTGAAATATTTCCCACCCAACTTCCTCTATGGTTGCTTCACCAGTAGCGATGGTTCCAGCATTTATATCGATCAGATCTTTCCATTGCTCTGTCAGTGTATTTCGTGTAGATACTTTGATGACGGAAGCCATTGCGAGATTATAAGGTGTGCCTCTTCCAGTTGAAAAAACTTGAAGGTGCATGCCGGAAGCGAGCTGAAGCGTTCCGCAAACAAAGTCACTAGCTGGTGTAGCGGCAAAAATCAGCCCTTTTTCCGCTGCTTTTTCACCTGGAGCCAGTACGCCTGAAATGGGGCTGCTTCCGGATTTGGCAATGGAGCCTAATGATTTTTCCACTACATTGGCCAATCCGCCCTTTTTGTTTCCAGGCGACGGATTGGCACTTCGATCGGCATCACCCAATGCAAGATAGTTATCATACCAATCCATTTCCTTTATTAAAGCTCTCCCCACTTCTTCATTCACTGCACGAGGCGTTAATAGATGAATCGCATCCCGTACTTCTGTTACTTCAGAGAATAGAACGGTTGCCCCTGCCCTGACTAACAGATCTGTAGCATATCCTACGGCAGGGTTAGCTGTGACACCAGAGAATGCATCACTTCCACCGCACTGCGTGCCGATGACTAATTCGGAAACCGGAAATGTCTCCCGCTGCCGGCGGTTCAACTTGATTAAACGTTCCTCTGCCATTTCCATAATGGATTGGACCATTCCCGCAAATCCCTGCTGATCCTGAAGTGAAATGATATCTGAATCGTCCCCGCTTGGATTTATTCTCATTGGAGATAGTTTTTCACACCCCAGTCCAACTACCAAGGCTTCCCCGCCGAAATTCGGGTGTTTCGCGAGGTTCTGTATCGTGCGAATGGGAATGACCGCTTCTGGTGCATTGATAGCGACTCCGCATCCATAATTGTGATTTATGGCGAAAACATCATCAACATTGGGATACTTCGGGAGAAGCTCTTTTTTTATCCGGTTCACGACGAAATCCAGCACGCCCACTACACATTGAACGCTAGTTGTAATGCCCAATATATTCTTGGTTCCAACACTGCCATCTCCATTGCGGAATCCTTGAAATGTATATCCTTCAAGCGGGGGTAAAGTTTTCGGAATATCATTTGCTACCGGCAATTCCTTTAAATCCGGAGAAGACGGAAGTATCACCAGTGATTCGTCAATCCAACAGCCCTTACTGATTGATTCTGCCGCATAACCGATAACTTCCCCATAGCGTATGATGGCTTCATTCTGGACTATATCCATTAAAGCCACTTTGTGGCCTTGTGGCACTCTTTCTTTCAATTCAAGCCCACACGGGAAAACGGTTCCTTGATCCAAGCCCCCCGTATTAACCACGATGGCGACATTGTCGATCCCATTCACCTTAATATAAAGCGGTACCTCCGACAGTTGCGTTTTCGTATCCACTTTACCAACCCTTTCAATATAATTAAGCTAGCATGCTTGTCTGATATAAAGATTGCTTTTCCAATGGCTTCAATTATATTCCTCATGCTTTTAGGGAACTTCGTTACAACTTTAAACATACGTATTTTATTTTCTTTTCTTCTGTTAATTTTTGTCTATTAATACGATTCTTTCAGGTTTATTTACTATGAAAATGTAGGATAGAGCACCTATGAACAATACACTGGCAACAAAGATCAGGGCACCGCTAAAGGAATTTGTTTTGGCTAAAATAAAGCCAATGACAAGCGGCGTTACAATACCCGCGATATTCCCAATGGTATTAAAAATACCCCCAGTTAATCCAATAAGTTCTTTTGGAGCCATATCACCGACAAGAGACCATGTAAGACCTGCCAAACCTTTTGCGAAAAAGGCAATGGACATGATTAGGATAAGAAGAAAAATATTTGAAGTGAAGTTAGCTAAAACGATACTGCTGGATAAAAGAAACCCAGTGATAATCGGTGTTTTACGTGCAACAGCGAGCGATTTCCCCTTTTTCAATAATATGTCGGAAATGATCCCGCCAACGATACCTCCAAAAAATGCTCCTATATAAGGTACCGATGCAGCAAATCCTGTTTGAATTAGAGATAAACCCTTCTCCGTTACGAGATATGTAGGGAACCAAGTTAAGAAAAACCAAACAATTGTATTCAACGCATACTGACCAATATAAATTCCGACCATTTGTCTGTTTGTCAACAAAAGCCGGATATCAGACCAGTTCACTTTTCTTTTTTCTTCTTTATTTGCTAACCCTCCACCTGAATTAATATAATCGATTTCTGCTTGATTTACACGTGGATGGTTGTATGGTTCACGTACAAATGCAAACCATAATATTGCTACAAAGATACCTGCTCCTCCTGCAACAAAGAAAACATCGTGCCAGCCAAACTCTTGTAAAATCCATGCCATGACCGGTGTGAAAAGTGCTAATCCAAAATATTGTGCTGAGTTATAAATCGATACTGCTCGTCCACGTTCATGTTGTGGAAACCACATCGTTGTCAATCTGCTATTTCCTGGAAAAGATGGAGCTTCAGTAATACCAACCAAGAATCTTAAAATGAATAAACCAAGTAAGGTACTAATAAATCCTTGAAAAAAGGTAAATGTGGACCATAATAATAAAGCAACACCATAAACTTTACGTGCTCCAAATCTATCTAATAACCAACCTCCAGGAATGTTAAATGCAGTATATGCCCAGTTAAAGGCTGAAAAAGCAACACCTAATTTCACTGCATCGAAAGCAAGGTCTTCTTTCATTACTGGAGCAGCTATACCCAACGCAGAACGATCAATATAATTAATAACGGTCACGATAAATAACATTGCAAGTATGGTAAAACGCACATTGGTTTTTTTAGGATGTTCATTCTCATTGCGGATGCGTTGAGCAACGCTACTGTTCATTAAGCTTCCTCCTTTATCTCTTAATTTTTCAGAGAAATACGGTTTCAATTTAATACCTTTTTTTGTTATTGAATTGTGAATTTAATAAAGTAAGGGCTTACAATTATTTTTTTTTTGGCAACTACCATGAGTAGAATATTAATAATTTCATCTTTACTAGATTGAGATATTAATTTTACTCATGGTAATTACCCATTCATTTAATCCGAAGTTTATCTCACCATACATGGTTTTTTAGAGTTATATTTCCACTCTTTAATTAGATATTGCATAGAAGTTGAATCATCACGATCATGATAAGGCAGACTTCTATACAATTCATTTGCTTTCATAACTTTATCCATATTTATTTCCACACCTAAACCTGGTTTATCAGGTAGTTTAATTACTCCATCTATAATTTGTAATGGATCATCACATAATTCTTGGCCATCTTGCCAAATATAGTGCGTATCGATTGGTGAAATATTCCCTGGCGCAGCAGCTGCTACTTGTGTAAATGCTGCTAATGTAATATCAAAGTGATTATTGGAATGCGACCCCCATGTTAAGCCCCAATCGTTTAATACATGTGCCATACGGATACTACCATTCAATGTCCAGAAATGAGGGTCAGCTAACACAATATCGACCGCTCTAAGTGTTGCTGCATGATGAAATTGACGCCAATTTGTAGCAATCATATTTGTAGCAACAGGTAATCCGGTTGCAATCTTAAATTCAGCCATTATTTCACGGCTAGAGAATCCCGCTTCAGGACCACACGGATCTTCAATATATGCAAGTATATCTCCTTTACCTTTGCAAAGCATAATGGCTTCTTCCAATGACCATGCTCCATTTGGATCAAGATTAATTCTTGAATCAGGGAATGCTTCATGTAAAGCTTGAATCGCTTCCATTTCTTCTTCCCCTCGAAGTACTCCACCTTTTAATTTGAAACTCTTAAATCCATAACGAGCTTCAGCTGCTTTTGCTTGAGCTACAATTCCTTCAGCTGTTAACGTTTCAATTCGTCTAACACGATCCCAATCATCCTTAAATTGTGTTTCACGTAAATAATTAAGATCGAGTTTTTCCATATCTGCGATATAGAATAAATAGCCTAAGAAAGGAACTTCTGTACGTTGAATACCTCCATCGCCAAGCAATGCTGCAATTGGTTTATTAACAAATTTACCAAGCAAGTCCATCATCGCGCATTCAACAGCAGCCTCTGCTTGCACAACAAATTTTAAATTGGCTAAATTTAATCCTTGCAACCCTTCACCAGAGTCACCTTTTATACTCAAACCACCTTTACGTATGGCAGTAATACAACCTCTATAATCGGCAATCTCTTGTCCTACAACAAATGGACGATAACTTTCTATCATTCTAGTAATATCATCGCCGCCATGAATCTCACCGATACCTGTATTCCCCGTTTCATCTTCTAAAATAACAATATTACGAGTAAAATAAGGAGCATGACAGCCACTTAATGTGAGCAGGGCACTATCATACCCTGCTACTGGAATAACCTTCATATCTGTAATAATTGGCGATCCCTGCAATTTCATTATTTAACTTCCTTCCAGATTTATTAACTTCATAAGTTCTTTAATCATTAATTCGAAAGCGTTATCTATTGATCGCATTTACTTTATATTATTTTACAAACACCGTTTTAATGGATGTGAAAAACTCTTTTGCTGCTTCTCCTTGTTCCCTTGAGTGGGAGCTGGAGTTTTTCATGCCGCCAAACGGCGCCTGCAATTCAACGCCTGCGCTCTCGGCGTTAACCCTGATCAATCCCGCTTCCATATCGTTAACAAATGAAAGCAAATGTTTGATATTGGCTGTGAAAATCGAAGCACTAAGGCCGTATTCCACGCTGTTCGCAAGTTGCAGAGCCTCTTCAACTGAATCAGCTTTCAATAAAGCAATCACCGGACCAAAAATTTCTTCCTGTACAATTGTCATATCTGACGTACAGTTATCAAAAATCGTAGGCTCTACATAAAAGCCATTTGCCTGAGAGCCTTCTTCAGCACGCTTTCCGCCAATCAGAAGTTCAGCGCCTTCTTCCACTCCTTTTTTAATATAGGAAAGAACCGTATTCAATTGATTTTCGCTAGCACATGGTCCCATCCATGTCCCACTGTCCAATCCATCTCCGATGGAAATGCCTTTCGTTTCTTTCACCAACAGCTGTTTGAACTCTTCATAAACTTCAGCTGCAACGATGACACGGCTTGTCGCGGTACATTTTTGCCCCGTTGAACGGAAGGCACCTGTAATGACGGCTTCTACAGCCAGATTAAGATCCGCATCCGCTGCAACGATTACCGGGTTTTTCCCGCCCATTTCAAGCTGGTATTTCGCTCCGCGTGCTAACGCCGCTTGTCCAATTCTTTTTCCAACGCCGTTTGAGCCGGTGAAGGTAATGCCGTTTACATCTTCGTGATCGGCGATGCCCTGCCCGATGACACTGCCCGGTCCTGTGACCATATTGATTACACCCGCCGGTAAACCGGCTTCTTCAAAACACTCCATGATCTTTGCACAGGTGATGGCCGTCTCGGTGGCTGGCTTGACCACAATCGTATTCCCATATACTAGAGCAGGAGCCATCTTCCAGATTGGGATGGCGATCGGGAAATTCCAAGGTGTGATGACGCCGACTACACCAAGCGGGACGCGCGTCGTGAACATAAGCGCTGAACTGTCGGTGGATGGAATGACATCCCCCACCTTACGCATTCCTTCTCCTGCATAGTATTTCAGGATCGCAATACCGCGTGCCGTTTCCCCTTTTGTTTCAGCAAATGTCTTTCCCATTTCCCTTGTTGCACATTCTGCAATTTCATCAATCCGCTTTTCAAGAATTTGCGCTACCTTATACAGATACTCCCCGCGCTCTGAACCAGCTAGTTTACGCCATTTATCTTTCGCCTTTTTCGCAGCTTCCACAGCCAGGTTCAAGTCATCCTTGGTAGATTTTTGTACATATCCGACGATTGCCTGTTTATCTGCCGGGTTTAAACTTTTTTCAACTTCATTTGAAATGGAAGCAACCCATTCACCGTTAATATAGTTAAGATACGTTTTTGTTTGAACTGTAGTTATCATATATAATCCCCACCCTTATTAGATTGATTGAATTGGTGTTTCTTTTGGAAAACGATTTAAAGCATTCTCTAATATCGTTTGCATCTCTGCATAATGTTCTTTTTCCACCGGTAGAATTGGTAATCTGACTGTTTGCCCAACCGGCATTCCCATAATCTCCATACCTGCTTTAATGAGAGAAACGGCATATCCTTTTCGCTGACGGCGAATGTTGTTGATTGGCATGATGACCTGCTGGTATATTTCATTGACCGTTTCTTGATCTCCGCTCAAAAGGCCATTATAGAATTTTCGTGAGATATGCGGGATGTAATTGGAAATCGCCGATGAATATGAGTCAAAGCCAAGTGGAACGTAGGCCGACATGGTAACTTCCGCAAGCGGCATTCCGTTCAGCCAGCCGAAACGTTTTCCGAAGGTTTGTGTAAGGAGTCCATTCAGCTCCATATTGCCCAGACCGTCTTTGACGCCGACCACCTGCGGGACCTCAGCAAGCGCTTCCAAAGTTGAAAGTGAAAATGCTACATTATCACGCTGATATACGATGGAATTTAAGTTTGTACTCTCTGCGATGGCTTTGAAATAAGCCGCCAGACCTGCCTGTTCTCCAGTAACGAGATATGGAGGTAATATTAAATAACCATCTGCCCCTTTATCCGCAGATATTCTGGCAAGTTCGAGGGAAGTTTGAATATTCCCGCCTACCCCTGTATATACAGGTACTTTTCCAGCGGTGACGGATACGGCTACCTCAACCATCGCTTCATATTCCTCTTTACTTAACGATGGATATTCCGCTGCTGCACATGCCACGAAAATTGCCTCTAGTCCCTCATCTAATAAAAATTGGATATTTTGGGCGAGTGCTTGTTCATCAAGCTTATTACTCGTTGTGAATGGTGCCACGGGAAATCCGAGAATTCCTTTAGGTGCCTTGCGAATCTTATTCATTTTTTATTCCCCCTTGTGTATTATTGTTTTATTGTAAGACAAATACACCGTCTGGTCAATCGTATTTTTATTATTTTCTGAAAAATGAAGCAGGACTTCATCCCTCCATAATTTCGCTTCTAATATATACAAAAAAACACGATAATGATGGAGCTAAAATGAAAAAACTTTTAAGAAAAAAAGCCATTGACAAACAATTTTATTTGTCTTACCATTGGACAAAACTAAATATTAAGAATTTTCACGAAGGAGGAAACAGTTAACATTGTAAGCGGTATCAAATAAAAAATATAATTAAATACGATGAAGGAAGTGAGTATATGAACGCTGAAGAAAAAGTTTTTCAACCATCTCCTAAACTGCCAAGTGCCCAGAAAAAAACACGCACACGATGGTTCATTGTCTTTATGCTCTTTTTGGTTACAGCCCTGAATTATGCGGATCGTGCGACGCTATCCATTGCGGGGACGGACATGTCTGGTCAGCTTGGTCTCGATTCAGTCATGATGGGATATGTTTTCTCCGCTTTCGCTTGGTCTTATGTAGCTGGACAAATTCCAGGCGGATGGCTTTTAGACCGTTTTGGCTCGAAAAAAGTTTACTTTTGGAGTATCACGTTATGGTCTACCTTTACGCTTTTACAAGGGTTTCTCGGTTTTTTCGGTTCTGCGGGAACGGCTGTCATGGTATTGTTCGGACTGCGTTTTTTAGTTGGATTGGCAGAGGCCCCTTCCTTTCCGGCCAACAGCCGCATCGTTGCTACCTGGTTCCCAAGCCATGAACGCGGAACCGCGGCTGCCACTTTCAATTCCGCCCAGTATTTTGCAACCGTTCTCTTTGCACCGATCATGGGTTACATTACGTATAAATTCGGTTGGGAATACGTCTTCTTCTTTATGGGTGCTTTAGGAATCGTCGTTGCTTTCATCTGGCTGAAAACGATTTATGGCCCAAAGGAACATCCTCGCATCAACAAAGCTGAGCTTGAATATATCGAAGCGGGCGGCGCTTTGATCAATATGGATCAAACCAGTACAAATAAGGAGGAAAAGAAAGGCGTCAACTGGAATCATATTAAGCAGCTTTTATCAAACCGCATGCTGTTAGGTGTTTATCTCGGACAATATTGCATTACGACGTTAACGTACTTTTTCCTGACATGGTTTCCTGTGTACCTTGTACAAGAAAGGGGCATGACCATTCTTGAAGTTGGATTCGTCGCTTCCCTTCCGGCCATTTGTGGATTTTTTGGCGGCATTCTCGGAGGGACATTCTCGGATTTCTTGTTACGGAAGGGCTTCTCATTGACTGTCGCCCGAAAAGTTCCAATTGTTGTTGGGATGATTCTATCGATGAGCTTGGTGGCAGCAAACTATGTAGATACAGAATGGGTTGTCATTTTCGTTATGGCCCTTGCGTTTTTCGGTAAAGGATTTGGGGCACTCGGCTGGGCGGTAGTGGCCGATACCTCACCAAAAGAAATGTCCGGTGTCAGCGGCGGGCTTTTCAACACATTCGGTAACATTGCAGGCATTACAACACCGATTATCATCGGATATATCATTGCCACGACAGGGTCGTTCAATGGGGCGCTAGTCTTCGTATGTGCCAATGCTCTTGTCGCTATTTTAAGTTATTTATTCCTGGTTGGTGAAATTAAACGTGTAGAGTTAAAGTCATAGTCAACTAAATATTCTGGTAGGGGGAAAAATCATGAACAATCAATTACTTAAGGATAATGTAAAAATCGGCACACCGGTAATTTCTGAAATGAGCGTCATTCCAGTTGCGGGCCATGACGGCATGCTGCTGAACTTGAGTGGTGCCCATGCTCCTTATTTCACCCGGAACATCGTCATTCTAAAAGACAATGCTGGTAATACAGGTGTAGGTGAAGTTCCTGGGGGCGAAAAAATCCGCCAAACACTCGAAGATGCCAAACAATTGGTTGTCGGCCAGTCCATTGGGACATACAACAACATTCTAAATACCATCCGCAAGCAGTTTGCGGACCGCGATGCTGGAGGGCGCGGCCTTCAGACTTTCGATCTTCGTATTGCCATTCATGCCGTAACAGCATTGGAAGCTGCACTTCTTGATTTAGTTGGCCAACATTTAGGTGTTCCAGTCGCAGCCCTTCTCGGCGAAGGACAGCAGCGTGATAAAGTGGAAATGCTGGGCTACTTATTTTATGTAGGTGACCGAAATAAAACAGATCTTGGTTATTTAAGCGAACCGGAAGCGGAAGATGACTGGCTTCGCCTCCGTCATGAGGAAGCGCTGACACCCGAATCGATTGTCCGCTTGGCAGAAGCCGCCCACTCTCGCTATGGATTCAATGATTTTAAATTGAAAGGCGGGGTTTTGCGCGGGGAAGAAGAAATCGAAGCGGTGACGGCACTTGCGGAACGCTTCCCTGAAGCCAGGATCACCCTTGACCCAAATGGCGGCTGGCTGCTTGAGGATGCGATTAAACTTTGCCGGGATCAGCATCATGTTTTGGCTTATGCGGAAGATCCATGCGGAGCGGAAAATGGCTTTTCCGCCCGGGAAATCATGACGGAATTCAGGCGCGCAACGGGCCTTCCAACCGCTACGAATATGATTGCAACGGACTGGAGGCAAATGGGGCACTCCATTCAACTTCAATCCGTGGACATTCCTCTTGCCGATCCGCATTTTTGGACGATGCAGGGCTCCGTCCGTGTCGCTCAAATGTGTAACGACTGGGGATTGACTTGGGGATCACACTCGAATAATCACTTTGACATTTCACTTGCCATGTTTACACACGTTGCTGCAGCCGCACCAGGAAAAATCACTGCGATCGATACCCACTGGATTTGGCAGGATGGGCAGCGTTTGACGAAAGAACCTTTTAAAATTGTCGGCGGAATGGTCGATGTCCCTTCCAAACCCGGACTTGGAATTGAAGTGGATATGGAACAAATCGAGAAGGCACATCAGCTTTATAAACAAAAAGGACTTGGTGCCCGTGATGATTCAATGGCTATGCAATACCTGGTCTCCGGATGGAAGTTCAATCCAAAATCACCTTGCCTTGTTAGATGATTTTTTAAAGGAATGCATGCGTCACTCTCTTAAGAGCGGCGCATTTTACTTTTTTTGGACATAGGTCTACATGCAAATAAGTGTATTATATTATATAATTAGTCTTACAGTATGAATACATATAGGATTTAACAGAAAAGGGGTTACACAATGGAAGAATCGTCAAAGAAATTAGGCGTACAATCGGTACATCGCAACACTCTTTCACAACAAGTCGTGGATCAAATTGTGCATCTGCTCGTCAGCGGACAAATGAAAGCGGGCGACAAACTGCCTCCTGAAATGGAACTTATGAAAGAACTTGAAGTAAGCCGGCCTGTTTTACGTGAGGCGCTCAGTGCACTTGATACACTAGGGGTCATTACACGGAAAACGCGTGAAGGAACATTTTTTAACGATAAAATCGGTACACATCCATTCTCTGTCATGCTGGCGCTGGCTACGGATAATTTACCAGCGATCATCGAAGCGCGAATGGCATTGGAGTTGGGATTAGTAACAATGGCTGCCGAGAAGATCACAGACGAACAACTGGAAAAACTGCAAGTTACGATTGACACGATTGCCAATAGTGAAGACAACGATTATGGAGAGGCCGATAAAGAATTCCACAAGATCATTGCTTTAAGTGCGAACAATCCCATAATTGAAGGCATGATCGATTCCTTATTGATCACTCATAATAAAATAAATAGCCTGATTCAATTCAGAGAACGGGAACTGACTGTGAAGTATCATAAAGCCATCTATGCGGCACTTGCAGCACATGATCCACATGAAGCATTCAGCCAAATGTACAAGCACCTTGATTACGTCCGTCAGAAAGTCCTTCAATATTCTCACGCCAATTAATATATCGTTTGCGAGGTATCGCAGTAAACTAATGGATCACTCAATGATCCAATTTCATAGGGAAAGTGGATTTTTTCAGGGAACCTATTTTGCTTCCGAGATTTCAGAGTTCAACTTATCTTTTTAATCCAATTGATAGCATAATTCTTTTTGAGAAAAACTGGATAGTAGTGGAACTATCCAGCCCCCACTAATCCACTTTCGATTGAAATGACAATGTCAGGACTACCGAATGAAGTTGAAACGTCCTCTAGCAAATTGTCTGGCTAACCAAATTCCCCATCCAATGAACCTGCCAATGCTTCACTCAAAAAAATGCATCCCTGCTTACTGGCAGGAATGCATATATCAGTCACCAAGTACTTGACCATTCTCTATTTAATTTACGGCTTAATATGCACTCCAACCAGCATCTGCCGTGATGACAGTACCATTAACAAAACTGGAATCGTCTGAAGCTAGGAACAAAGCCACTTTAGCGATTTCCTCAGGTTTGCCATTGCGTGGATTGATCGCCATACCCAATTGTTGGCGAGAGAAGCCAAACTCATTGATATTCGTCATGCTGGAACCAATATTGGTTTCAACTCCGCCTGGTGCTATTGCATTGCAGCGAATCCCTTTATTGGCATACATGAAGCCCGTGTTTTTTGTGAACCCAACGACTGCGTGTTTAGAGGCAGTGTAAGCCGCACCAGCCCGAGCACCGTATAAACCGCCAGCTGAAGCAATATTGATGATAATCCCTTTTTGTTTTTCTAAAAAGATTGGCAACACCTTTCTAGTCGAACGCATGACGCTTGTCGTGTTAATGGCAAAAATCCGATCCCATCTAGAATCTTCAACGTCTCCAGCTGGTTCCATGCCGTCCATGATACCCGCGTTATTGACCAAAATATCCACCGTACCATACGTACTGACCGTGGTATCGATCATATGTTGAATATCTTCCTCCACCGCTACGTTCGTTTTAATGGCAAAGGCCATTCCGCCATTCGCTTTTATTTCTTCTACCGTTTCGTTCGCACCATCAAGATTTAAATCCGATACGACGACTTTAGCTCCTTCTCGAGCGTAATCTATAGCAATTTGTTTTCCCATGCCTGATGCTGCGCCTGTCACTACTGCAACTTTGTCTTGTAATTTCATTTGAACTCCCCCATTCATTCTAGTGAAGTGATACTTATTGCACAGATGTTCATTAACTAACTTCCTTTATAGTATAATTAGTTTCGGTAGGCTTATACAATCAGCAAATGCTGTCCTCAATGTTGAATAATGAACAGAAAGTGATCATTATGTTTATTAAAAGCACAATAACGAACAAAGGATGAACAAAATGACTGATAATAATACTGGGATTGATAGAAGGATCAGGAAATCCAAAATGGCTTTGAAAGAATCCCTCATTTCTTTAATGCAAAGTAAGGATTTCAGGGAGATATCGATTACTGATATTGTAGAACTCGCCGACCTTAATCGGGGTACATTTTATAAACACTATCAGTACAAAGAGGAACTGCTTGAAGAGGTCATGGAGGATGTGATTGCCGATTTGATCATATCTTACCGGGAACCTTATAAGAACGTCGAAACTTTCACCATCAATGAACTAACGGCTTCGGTCATCAAAATATTTGAACATGTAGCTAACCATGCAAACATTTATACCCTCATCCTAAAGTCGAATGCATGGCCTACATTACTGGAACGGATTTGTAATGAGTTGAAGAAACTTCCAGTGGAGGACCTGGAAGATTACCAGCCGAACCCTAAGATCAATAAAGAACTTGCCTCCAGTTACCAAGCATATGCGATATTGGGCATGATCATCGAATGGGTCAACACTGGCTTTAAATATAGCGCTGACTATATGGCTGAACAGCTGCTGGAAATCCTTAATAATAAATCGGTAAATGCCGTCTTTAAAATAAACCATTTAAAGCAGAAATAAGAGGGCTGCACCGGCAACCCTCCTATCGCCTTAAAGCGCCTGCCCTATGGAAAGAAACCTTTTTACGACAGACAAGAAAGCAGGTAAATCATCTTCATGGACAAAGTGTCCGGCATCCTCTATCGTCACCAATTCGCAATTCGGGATAAGCTCGGAAACCTCCTGCAATTTGTTTTGGGGAATATGGCTGGCCCCGCCCCCTATAACAAGCGTCGGCATCATAATATCGGTGAGGCGTGCCCACCATTCGGGATCGGGTTCATTAAGCTGCTGTAGAATCGAAGGCACTACCTGCCAATCAAACGGCAGTGGAACAGAAGGCCTGGTAGGAACCTCCATTGGTTTATCCGAGAAAGGAGGTGGTGTGTCTTCGACAATCAACCTTTCTATCCTCGAAGGAAAAGTTTGCGAGAAAAGATAGGAAACCGTCCCCCCCATGGAATGCCCCATTAGCGAAAACCTTCCCAAATCAAGCGCATCCGCAAAATGAAGCAAATCATCGCACATCAATTCAAAAGTATATGTATTAGTTCTCGCACTCCCACCGTGGCCCCGTAAATCTAAAGCTAAAACACGATAATTTTCTCCTAATGCGGCAGCCGCTCGATCCCATGAATCCGAACTTTTTCCCAGCGCGTGAAGAACAACAAGCGGCGGTGCAGAAACATCCCCGCTCTCCCGGTATTGAAACGTGAGTCCATTCAATTCAATTTGATTAACCCGTATTTCCATCTCCGCTCAACTCCCAGCATCGGATACATCATTTTGAACCCGATCTATTTTAAAAAAACCTCCTAAAATACTATGTTCACTATAATTAAATTATACTTTTTATGCCTTCACCCATTTATTCGTCCTGCATCTAATAATTTCAGCCTTCACACCTTTTATTCCTGCCTTCATCCGTATTTATTCGGCATTCACAACATTCATTCATCCTTTGGCCTAGCAGAGTTGGCGGCAGCGAAGTAATCAATGACAAATAACCGAAATTGCTTGGCTACTGGGGTGAAGTAGCGTTTTTCTGACCAGCCGAGCCCTATTGTTCTTTGACAAGCAGGTTCTGTTATTCGGATTTTATGGGATAATGATCCGGTTTGATGAAGCCATGTCAATTCGGATACGAAGGCGACCCCCAACCCTTTCCTGACAAGGTCCGAGATGACAGCTGGTTCATCTCCTTCGAAGGCGATGTGCTGGACGAATCCCGCTTCGAGGCAAAATTGGTCGGTTAGGCTGCGGAACCCGAAGCCTGTATTCATACTGATGAATGGTTCATCTTTCACTTCTTGGAGTGTAATGCTTTCCCTGCCTGCCAGCCGATGATTGGGAGGCACGATCAAGTATATTTCTTCGGTGATCAGCGGTTCCCACTTTAAGTCCGGGCCTTCGATCGGAACGGATGATATGCAATAATCGATTTCTCCTTCAATTAAAAGCTGCTTCATGGATGATATGGATTTTAGGAATTGTTGAAAACGGACATCCGGGTATTGAGATAAAAATGTACCCAATAAATCAGGCAGGACCCTGGGAATGGTAACGGCCAAAGTGATGTTCTTTTGGTCTTGATCTGCTAATTCCACTATTTCGCGCCTTCCTTCATTCAGTTCCGCAAAAGCGCGTTCGACCCGTTTCAAGAATATTCGGCCGGCTGCATTGAGCTTGATTTTCCGGTGTTCCCTATCGAACAGTGCGACACCCAAATCCTCTTCAAGCCGGGATATGGTTTTACTGAGGGATGGCTGAGCTATTTGAAGTTGTTCCGCAGCCTTCGTCATATGTTCCAGTCGTGCTACGGTTTGAAAGTACTGCAGCTGTAATATTTCCATATTCCCACTCTCTTCACATAGATTTAAATCTATTATTACATAATCAATTATGTATTATACAGTATCTAAAAAAGCCATTATCATGAAATAATCTCTTAGTTAGAAAGGGCAGGCTCAATAATGAATGGTTTACAACTTGTATTTCAAGATATAAAAGCAATGTGGAAACATAAACACGGGAGAATCGCCTTGATTTTCCTTTTGGTCGTTCCATTGATTTACTCTGGTTTCTTCTTGGCTGGATATTGGAATCCTTATGGAAAGTTGGATCAGCTCCCTGTAGCAGTGGTCAATCTCGATAAGGGGTCGGAAATGGATGATAAACCAGTCCAAGCTGGAGATGATTTCGTTAAACAATTGAAGAAGCAAAAAGAATTGGACTTTCACTTTGTCACGGCAAAGGAGGCTAATACAGGCCTTGAAGAAGGTACCTATTATATGGTTGTCACGATCCCGGAGCATTTTTCGGAAAATGTCACGACTTTAATGGATGAAAAACCGGAAAGAGCTAAACTTTTGTATACTGTTAATCCAGGTAAAAACTTCGTTGCCTCACAGATCAGCTCAACTGCTGCTGAAAAGATGACTGCAAAAATCAACGCAAGCATTACAAAAGTCTATTCTGAAGGCATCCTTTCAAAATTCCAGGAGGTTTCTAAAGGCTTGGCGGATGCCGGGGATGGAGCGGAAGAGCTTCATCAAGGAACGGCGGAAGCGAAAGGCGGCAGTGAGAAATTGGATGATGGCATTCAGGATTTGAATGATGGCGCCCAGAAACTGCAAACAGGAAGCGCCAAGCTCTTGGATGGACAAGAAACCTTAGCCCATGGTGCGAAAGGATTAACATCAGGTTCCCAGAACTTGTATTCCGGCATGAAGCAGCTATCGGATGGACATCACTCATTGGAAAATGGGATGAATGAAGTAAGTCAGGGTATTGAGGACTGGTCAGCCGGAAATGAAAAATTGACGCAAGGGCAAGAACAGGCTGCCGATACAGTGAATACCCTTAAGAAACAATTGGATGCCTATATGAAAAGTCATCCTGATGCAGTAAAGGATCAAGACTTTAAGCAAATCATTGCCCTATCAGAAGGTTTATCCAAAACAGCTGCCACTTTAAATGCCGGTCAAAGGCAATTGGGCGAAGGTGCTGAAAAAGTGGCTGATGGACAAGAGACCCTTCAATCCGGGATGAATGCCTTTGGTGATAGAATGGCACAAGCTACCTCAGGTGCTAAGCAATTAAACGAGGGATCTGAAGAATTCGCGAATGGTTTCTCTAAATGGACAAATGGTTTTTCCACTTTAAATGCTGGAATCGTTTCGCTAGCTGGCGGAAGCAGCCAGCTAGCTAGTGGATCGACGGAACTACAAGACGGACTGGCTTCGCTGGAAGCGGGCTCAAGCAAGTTATCCTCCAAGCTTAATGAAGCTGCCGATAAAACGGCTAGTCTTCAGTACGACGATTCGACCACTTCAATGTTCTCTGAACCCGTGCAATTGGTCCAATCCAATTTATCTGAAGTTCCTAACTATGGAACCGGAATTGCCCCTTATTTTCTGTCATTGGCTTTTTATGTAGGCGGCATCATGGCTTCCAATATCTTGCCGCTTGGCCGCAGGCAGAATCTTAAGGTAACCGGAACCGTTCATTTCACGAATAAATTAATGCTGGTATATGTAATCGGCTTGATTCAGGCACTTCTAGTGGATGCAGTGGTCCTGCTTGGATTCCATTTACATGTAGCAAGTGTCCCTGTATTCATTCTATCTAGCATCATCGTTTCATTTACCTTCATGACGTTCATTCTTATGCTGGTGACCGTATTCGGAGTGGTCGGAAAATTCGCAGCCGTGACCCTTCTCGTGTTCCAATTGGCTACGTGCGGCGGAACATTCCCAGGCGAACTGGGCATGTCATTATTGACGAAAATCGGTCAATTTTTACCTATGGCCCACTCACTAAAGGAACTTCAAGAGGTCATCTCCTTAGGCGGCTGGGAAAACTTGCAGGCGCAGATTTGGATTTTACTTGCCTATCTCGTTTCTGCGGCGATCATTTGCTGGATAGCCAGTCATATCCAGCAAGCAAAAGTAACTTCAGAGGAAGTGACATCTTGATGTAAAAAAAGCGCAGTGCAAATGGCACTGCGCTTTTTTGTATACAAGTGAAATCAACAGGTAAAACATACTGATTGATTCGTGGGTCGAATTAATTCTTGCGTGGGTCGAATTACTCCATCGTGGGTCGAATTACTCCATCGTGGGTCGAATTAAATCGGTGGTAGGTCGAATTAAATCGGTGGTAGGTCGAATGATTCCGCTATAGCCTAAATTAATTCCGCTGTAAATCAAACTAGATGGCTGAAGTTATAAAAAAAAGCCCTATGCTTCCTGACGATTCAGGTGGCATAGGGCTTTTTATTGTTTCATTTAAGCGGTTTGATCTTTTTTCATAGCTGGTTTTTCTTCAGCTGGCCATGCGCGCTTAATGAATAATGCCAGAATCAGCGCCACACCGGCAATGAAGGTAGATACAAAGAAGGAGAAGTTAATTCCATCGAGCATTGCCTGCATCCCGATTTGGGCTTTCATTTGGCCCATCATCTCAGCTGTGGGCTGGCTTGTTAATTTGCTCATCGCTTTCGTCATTAAATCTTCGGCAGTAGAAGCTGCACGGTTAGACATGACCGTAACGAGCAATGCCGTACCGATCGCACCAGAAATTTGGTTCAGTGTGTTATTCATGGCTGTACCGTGCGGGTTCATGCGGGCTGGCAGCGAGTTCAAACCATTTGTCATGATCGGCATCATGGACATTGACATCCCGAAGGAACGAACGGAAAACAGGATTACAATTTCTGTATACGTAGTTTCCATTGATAATTTACTTAGCAAATACGTAGTTACCACGGTGATAAGCAAACCGATTGAAGCAAGGATGCGGGCACCGAACTTATCGAAAAGCTTACCGGTAACCGGTGACATGAGGGCCATTAATAACGCACCTGGAAGCATCAGTAATCCAGAATCGAATGGTGAAATGCCACGTACTGTTTGTGTGTACATCGGAATTAAGATCATCCCCGAGAACATCGCCATGTTCAGTACGATTGAGATCGTTGCGGATAAAGCGAACATCGGGTGCTTGAAGATCTTGAACTCAAGCATTGGTGTTTCCATTTTAAGCTGGCGTGTTATGAAAAGGATCAGGGAGATGGCACCGACAATCAGTGTTCCGTATACCTCAAGGCTATCCCAACCCTTGCTGCCTGCCGAACTGAATCCGTAAAGCAAACCGCCGAAGCCTAAGCTTGAAAGGATGACCGATATTTTATCAATTGAGATATCGACTTTTTCCTTGTGGTCTTTAAGTTTAAAGAAGCCGAAAATAAGCACTAGTAAAGCTAGCGGAGTAATGAAATGGAATAGCATTCTCCAATCATAATGTTCAATGATCCAGCCTGAAAGCGTCGGCCCGATTGCAGGGGCAAACATCATGACCAAACCGAATAGTCCCATTGCCGAGCCACGTTTTTCAACAGGGAAAGAAGTTAAAAGTACGTTCATTAATAATGGCATCATGATTGCCGAACCGGCAGCCTGAACCATACGTGCGCTCAATAATAGCGGGAATACATGCGCTACACCTGCCACGATTGTCCCGATTGAGAATAGGAGCATGGCTGTCAGGAACAGATTACGTACCGAATATTTTCTTATTAAGAAGGCAGTTGTCGGAATCATGATTCCGTTCACGAGCATGTAGCCAGTTGTCAGCCATTGAACTGTGGAAGTCTCTATTCCCAGGTCTATTTGAATTGATGGCAGTGCAATATTTAAAAGGGTTGAATTCAGTATCGATATGAACGCCCCGACCATCAGTATGGCCAAAATGCCATACGAACCCTTTTTCTCATTTATTTGTGCAGTACTCACTTTTTATCTATTCCTCCATTCAAACTATCGGTTCATTTAATTAGACGAGCGGTATATTTCAATCTCACAAAATCAATAATATACCCCTAGTTCATTTTTTGCAATAAAAATTTACTGGTTTAAATAAGGGTTTGTGCTGCCATGAAAAATAGAGTACGATTAAATTTATACAAGCAGTATAATGAAAATTAGGTGATATGATGAATAATCGAAGGCAGAATGTCATCGATACGGCTCATAAGCTGTTTATTGACAAAGGCTACCAAGCCACGTCCATACAGGACATTCTAGACGGCAGCGGTATATCAAAAGGTACATTTTATAATTATTTCCCTTCGAAGGGTGAATTATTTATAGCCATTTTCCGTTCCGTTTATACAAAGATTCGCCATGAACGGGAAAAACTGTTGATTGGTCAAGATTCCGCCGATATTGAAATTTTCATCCGGCAGCTCGAACTGCAATTGATGGTGAACAAGCAAAGCAAATTGCTTATACTGATCGAAGAAGTCCGTGTTTCCAACGATGAAGAATTAAAACAATTCATCAATAAGACGCTATTGTTGAGCTTACGTTGGATGTTTAACCGTTTTATCGATATCTTCGGGGAAAGTAAAAAACCCTATCTTTTAGATAGCGTCATTATCTTTCATTCGATGATGACCCACATGAGCCATTTTAGTTACCGTGCTAATCCCGCTGGTATACCGGACATACAAATTATCCGCTATTGCATGAACCGTATTGTCCATTTAGTCAATGAAGTGGCTGAAAGCGGCGAACAGATCATTGATCCGGAATTAATGGATACGTGGTTTCCAAAATTCACAAACCAGCTTGATGCTTGCCATAATGATTTGCTTCATTCCACCACGGAATTGAAAAAAGCGATAAACAAAGCTATTCCTTGCGATGAAGATCGAAGAAGAGCCATTGAATTGGTCGATTTCATCCAAGATGAGCTGATGCAGTCAGACAAACCGCGAGAATTCTTGATAGAAAGTCTACTGGCCACTTTGAAAACTGGATATGCTTCACAGATCCAAGCATACATGGAGTCTTTTGAAGAAAGCATCACCTCTTGTTTGAGCCGATGAAGATGGAGACACACGCACCTACCGAAAATGGCAGGTGTTTTTTTTATGGCTTCTTGAATTGCCCCTGATTTTATAAAAGAGTTGGTTTTATAAATGGGACCTAAGGAAACACTATCCTTATCATAATAAAGGGAGGTCTATCTACTTGAGTGTGAAAGAGAAAGCTTTATCCATACTGGCTCTCGGCGGAGTGAATGAAATCGGTAAAAACATGTATGTGGTTCAATATTCTAACGATATCGTCATTATTGACTGTGGTGCCAAGTTTCCTGATGAGAGTTTATTAGGAGTCGATTTGATCATTCCTGATATCTCCTTTCTTCAGGAGAATAAGGAGAAGATCCACGCTTTGATTGTGACTCATGGTCATGAAGATCATATTGGCGGTATCCCCTATTTCTTAAAAAAATTGAATGTACCCATTTATGCCACACGATTAACACTTGGTTTGATTGAATTGAAATTAAAAGAACATAACCTTTTGGGTGATACGAAGTTAATCCAGATCGACTCTGATTCAAGATTGGAATTCGGGGAGATGGTTCTCGACTTTTTCAAAACGAATCATAGTATACCCGATTGCCTAGGGGTTACCATGCGTACGCCAGAAGGCACGGTCGTTCATACAGGGGACTTTAAGTTTGACTTGACTCCCATGAATGATCAGTATCCCGATATTCATAAAATGGCCAAGATCGGGAGTGAAGGTGTTTTGGTTTTATTATCGGAAAGCACGAACGCTGAACGTCCCGGGTCCAGCCCCTCGGAGCATCTCGTTGGCAGCCATATCGAAGAGGCCTTCATGCAGGCAAAACAGAAAGTCATTCTTTCGACCTTCGCTTCAAATGTCAATCGCGTTCAACAAGTCGTGAACGCTGCACAGAAGACAAACCGGAAACTTGCCCTAATAGGACGTAGCATGGTGAACGTCGTATCCGTTGCCATTGAACGAGGCTACCTCGAGGTACCTGATGGGATGCTTATCCAACCACATGAAGTCGATAATTATGCTCCTGAAAGGGTCGCGGTTTTATGTACAGGAAGTCAAGGAGAGCCGTTTGCTGCCCTTTCCCGCCTTTCCAGTTCAAATTATCGGGATATGAGTATATTGCCTGATGATACAGTGATTCTTGCCTCCACTCCAATACCCGGAAATGAACGGGATGTTTCACGAATCATCGACAACCTGTTTCAACTTGGTGCCAAAGTCATTTACGGTTCTGGGACTGTAACAGGCATGCATGTATCCGGACATGCCTATCAGGAAGAGTTGAAGCTCATGCTTACCCTGATGAAACCTAAGTATTTCATTCCCATTCATGGTGAATATCGGATGTTGCACCAGCATCGATTACTAGCTGAGTCTGTCGGGGTAGAGAAGGGCAATACTTTCATTATCAGTAATGGCGATGTGGTGGATATTGAAAACTCCGTTGCCTGTCAAACGAGAAAGGTGGCTGCCGGCAATACCTTTGTTGACGGTGTCGGCGTTGGTGATGTGGGAGAAATCGTTCTGCGTGACCGTAAGCAGCTTTCCGAAGATGGCATGCTCGTAATTGTCATAACACTAAGCAAGACGGAACGAAAAATAGTATCAGGACCCGATACCATTTCCCGTGGATTTGTATATGTTCAAAATTCCGAGGACCTCCTTAAACATGTGAATCGTCTTGTCACGAAAACGGTCAACGACTTACAAAGTGAAAAAATATACCGTTGGAACATCATCAAACAAACCATAAAGAAGGAATTGGGGCACTATCTCTTTACTCAAACTAAGAAAAAACCAATGATCCTTCCGATCATCATTGAAATTTAGCACCAAATCAAATGCACACAAAAAGGGACTCGACTTCGTATAGTCGAGTTCCTTTTTTTCAATCAAGTTCTGATTTACTGGCTTTTGCGGCCATCGCCTTGTTCTTATTCCAAACCTTGAATTTCATGAAAACGGCGGCAAGACCGATGATCACGATGAATAAAAGGCTGATGAAAAAACCTGGACGTATTTCTTTTTCAAGCAGAGTGCCACTGACCGCCGCTAAAATTAAAAGAAGTCCGAAAACGGCCGTAATCTTACTCCAAATCTTATTTTCCAAGATTTTGAATGAAGAAAGAATGATGAATGCCCAGTTATACAAAAGCAATATACCAGCAGATGTTGTAATGTATTCATAAATCTTGCCTGGCAGGAGCAAGGCAGTTATTATTGACCCTAAAAGTCCTAAGGCTCCAAGACCCAGTGAAGGAAGTGGAAGGTCCTTGAATTTCTTGATCTTTTGCATGAATAATGAGGGTGCGTTCCCGTCATTGGAGAGCGTTACCAATAGATTGGTTACACCAAATAGTGAAGCGGTCATCGTCGAGAAACCGGCAATGATGATCGCACCATTAAAAACGTGCGGGAAAAATGTCAGATGATAACTGTCCAATGCCGAAACGAATGGACTTTCTTTTTCACTGAATGCCCCTAACGAAATCATGGTTACGGCTAACCCTAATGAAACCACATATATGATGGTAAGAACCAAGAGCATGATTGTTCCTGCCTTTGGCGCATCTTCTTTCTTTTTAAGCTGCATCGCCATCAGTCCGATGACCTCAATGCCGCCAAACGCATAAAAAGCATAGATAAGTGATGTCCAAAACCCTTTTAGCCCTTTTGGGAATAATTCATCGAACGTATTCGGAAAGGATGGCGGTTTCGCTCCATCAAGACCAAACCAGCCGAAAACGGCACATATTGCAATAATGATAAACATTACGATTGCTGCTGTCTTAATTACAGCAAGGATATTTTCCACCCTGTCGAACCCTTTTGTTCCCAGCAATACCACCACGATTGAAACAATGGCAAAACCGGATGCAAATAGCCAAAGCGGCACTTTCGGGAACCAAAATTGAGATAATAGCGAAAGCGCAGTAAGCTGGCTTCCCATGATC
This sequence comes from Peribacillus frigoritolerans, assembly GCF_040250305.1. NCBI lineage: Bacteria > Bacillati > Bacillota > Bacilli > Caryophanales > Bacillaceae > Peribacillus > Peribacillus frigoritolerans. The sequence continues at coordinate 4,393,288 of NZ_CP158190.1, forward strand.
AATATATTGGAGGACCAATAATTCCAGCCACAGCTAAAGCCAGCCCATCGTCCAAATGCTTTATTAGCATAATAACAAAAAGAACCTTCTTGAGGATCGGCAGCCGTCATCTTGGCAAGCAGATTATAAACGATATAGGTACCTAGTGCGGCCAATACAAATGAAAATACAATGGATGGCCCAGTCGTTTTAATCCCTATGGTCGATCCGAGGAAATACCCTGTCCCGATCGTACAGCCTACACCGACCAATGAGAGCTGCCACCATTTCATATCGCCCTGTTGTTCACCCGATGCATTGGAATCTTGACCAGTCTTTCCTTTCGCTGAACTGCAATTGGCTTTTGTCGTCATAACATTACCTCCTTCCATCATTCATAGTGTTGATAATGCCACAATGAATTATGCAAGGAAGAAGTTTTCAAATACCTATGTATTAATCTGAAGCATTCTCCTTTATGATAGGATGGCAGAAATGCCTTGATAAGCAAAATAAACCCCAAAGCCGACCAATGATAATCCAGAGATGATCGAAATGCCCATTAAGCTTTTTTCATTTAAGAACCTGCGAAATCCATTCGTTAATGCCGCTACAAAAAAATCCCAGCAGGTAAGACCAAGAAAGATCATCCCGCTATAAATGAAAAGTTGTGATGTCCCATAACTTGAAGCTGTTTTAGCTAAAACAGATCCATATATCCCCAACCAAAATAAAATGGACAATGGACTGGTCACAGACATGATGAAGCCAGTCAAAAAACAGGAAATTAAAGAATCTCTATTCCTGTATTCATTTAATAATATCGTATTAACCCGTAATACACTTTCGACTCCCGAATAAATAAGCACGAATCCCCCAAAAAGCCACAGAAAAATCTGGACGACCGGAATTTCTAAAAACCGTACCATACCTACATACACTAAAATCATGAACAAGGCATCTGCGATCATCGACCCTGCCCCAACGATCCAGGCATGCCAAAACCCGTTCTTGATTCCTTTATCGATACGAGCGGAGTTCACCGGACCGATTGGTGCTGCAAGGGTAAGTCCTAAGAAAAAGTAACTTAGCAGTAAATGTACACTCAAAAAGCATCACTCCTTCGAGCTAGTTCATGACTTGTACATTTTATGTGACAACCCTCTCCCTATAACCACATGCCAAAAAAATTTCCCAATTCACAAAAAAAAGCCGTGGGAAAGCCCGGCTTTCTTGAGATGTATTGAAGCCGATTAGGCAGCAGCTTCTTTTTTGTCTGAACTAATGAATTTCATAACAATCAATACGATGCCTATACCGATGATCCCAGAAATGATATAGGTCATATTGATATGATTTTTCATGACAAGGGACATGACCGGAGGGCCTGCCGCAACGCCGATGAACCTTGATGACATGTAGAAGGAGGTTATCGTCCCCCGCTGTTCCTTTTCTATATTTTGAGTGATGATTGCGTCGAGTGTCGGCAATAAAGCACCAATTGCTATGCCCACCAAGCTTGTTATTACCAATAGAAGGAAGACCCTGTTTTTAGTAAAACCGACAAATACAAGGCTGATTGAAAGGACAGCTAAACTGATCATGATGATCTTTTTCATGATTGGTAATTCCCCCTTGATTTTTTTCCCTGCAACATAAGAAGATACGCAAAGAAAAAATAGCGGGATCGCTATCACTAAACCTTTTTTGATTCCATGCAAATCATGGATTTTTTCCAGATTATCAGACAAAAAGAAAAGAACACCGAACAAAACCAACATGACAAAGACACCAATCAGGAAAACCGTATATAACCATTTTCCTTCCTTCTTGAATATTTTTTTCGTATCATGCCAGAAATCTTTGAATTTCTTCGGCTCATCCTTCTCCTTTGGTACCTTTATAAAGAAAAAGACTAAAACAATAGATATTAAACTGAAGAATGAAATCGAGAAGAATGGTAAAAACCAGATAAATGCAGCAAACAGGGAACCTAATATTGGACTAAGTACTTTCCCAAATGTATTCGAGGTTTCTATGATTCCCAAACAAGAACTCGTTTTTTCATCATCATCTTTGTATAAATCCCCCACCAGAGGCAAAATGATGGGCGAGGCCCCAGACGCCCCAATCCCTTGCAATACCCTCCCAATGATGATCCATGTATAGGGATTTTCCATTTTCCATGATGCATAACCAGCTATCAATCCGCCGATTAGGGCTAGAATCAGACTGGGCAGGATTACCATTTTTCGTCCAAATCGATCTGATAAATAACCAGCAATGGGAATTAAAAAAATGGATGCTACGGAATAGCTTGTTATCACCATGCTTGATTGAAATGAAGATATCCCCACCTTTTCCTCGAAAATGGGCAAAACCGGGATAAGCATTGAATTTCCAAGTGTCATTACCAATGGAATCGATGCCATACTGATCAGGCACCACACGCTTACATCTTTATTTTGCTTCTCATGACCTTCCATACTTACACTCCTCATCCATTATAAAAGCAACTTATTGCATAAAAAGTAAACATTGTGAAACCAATTTGTTTTGCATCATATATTAGATGTCATCAATTATTATGTTATAGCTCAGATAGATTTATTCAGTTGCGCTTCACCCAAAATTACCCCTTTTGACCGTTAAAATAAAAAACCCATTCTTTTTAAGAATGGGTCAGACTGTAGACAAATTAAAAGAAGAGCAGTTTGCCAAACCTCATCAAAGCTAGCGGCTTTGGTATCTCAGCTAGCCAGTTATTCGGTAGGAGTGTTGCAAATTTCTTCAATCTAGTGAGGGGTTTAATCCATATAAAAAAACCTCCTCTTTCGATAAACTCTCCATTTCTGTTTAAAAAAGGCTATCCCGCTTTCGTCTTTATAAAAGAGTAATATTCCTCTTTTTACAGTCGTTTAAAATTTGGTCATTCCATACCGAAACCTGAACCTCGCCAATATGTGCTTTCTTTAGCAAAAACATGCATAATCTGGATTGCCCTATTCCTCCGCCTATTGAATACGGAAGCTTTCCTTCCAATACGGCCTTATGATAATTGAGCACCTTACGATTTTCGTTTTTGGATAATCTTAATTGTTTTAACAGTGACTTTTCATCTACTCGAATTCCCATTGAAGAAACTTCAAAAGCACATTCCAAGAGTGGATTCCATAAAACGATATCTCCATTTAGGTCCCAATCATCATAATCCGGTGAACGTCCATCATGCTTTTCCCCCGATTGTAACTCTCCGCCAATTTTCATGATGAAAATTGCACCATATTTCTTCGCTGCCACATTCTCTCTTTCCTTCGAAGTCAGATTCGGGTATAAATCCTCCAACTCCTGGGTCGTAATGAAGTGAATGTCATCAGGTAACACAGGCTTAAGCAGATGATGGAATTCAAACATATAACGTTCGGTCGATTTAATGGCTCTATATATTTTTTCCACTTCAGATTTTAATGTATCTACGTTACGTTGTTCTTTCGTTATGACTTTCTCCCAGTCCCATTGATCCACAAATAACGAGTGTAAATGATCCAGTTTTTCATCACGTCTTATCGCATTCATATTTGTGTAAATGCCTTCATCACACGCCAAACCATACCTAGAAAGAGTGATTCTTTTCCACTTTGCCAAAGATTGAACCACTTCTATTTGTTTATTCTTAATATCCAGAGCTTCAAAGGTAAGAACCCGCTCCACACCATTTAAATTGTCATTTATACCATTACCTTCATTTAAAATGATAGGTGCTGATACTTTAATCAGGTTTAACGCATTTGAAATTCCTTCTTCAAAATGACCCTTAATTTCATTTATCGCAATATCCGTATGCATGATATCAAGAATTGTTTTGTATTTATTCGGCATCGATAATTCAGGCATAATTATCCTCCAATTCCGCTTTGAATAGCGCATGCATTAAAATTGGCGTCTTTCCATTTGACTAAATTACATTATGAAGGAGTTTTCTGTGTTGTTACAAAACCCCCATGTCACGACTAGGTACATCCATAAGCACCAATCCGGACAATTATCACCTCAAAAAAAGGGTCAAAAATGTGGTACAAGTCCAATTGTCTGAATACATTCAAATAAGTGAAGATGTAACAAACGATGAGGTGATGAATTGGGTGTTTTTTTCAGCTATGTATTATTAGGCTTATCACTGGCGGCTCCTATCGGTCCCATAAATGCTGCTCAATTGGACAAAGGAATCAAGAAGGGTTTTTGGCATGCCTGGGTTTTTGGCTGGGGTGCCATTTTAGCGGATTTTGTATTTATAGCCCTCGTCTTTTTCGGTGTCGTCCACTTTTTGGACAACTCTTTCATGAAGACATTTTTATGGCTTTTTGGATTTTTCGTCCTGACCTATACCGGAATTGAAAGTCTGTTAAGTGCAGGTAAGATTGAAGTGAATGCACGAAAAGCGAAAGATTCCCTTCTTTCTTCATTCCTGACAGGATTCATCATGTCCCTTTCGAATCCTTTATCCATTTTGTTTTGGCTTGGGATTTATGGATCCATTCTCGCAAACTCCGCTTCAAAATATGATATGGAACAATTACTTTTATACAGTTCAGGTATCCTTGTCGGCCTCTTAACCTGGGATTTCGCTATGGCCATCATCGCCAGCACCTTTAGACGCTTTTTATCCAAACCCATTTTAATGGGCATCTCGATCATTTCAGGAATATCCCTTATAGGGATTGGCATTTACTTTGCCATCCAAGCAGCCAAGGTTTTATTTACATAAAGAGTTTAGGAAATGTAAGAGTTTACTCGTAAATTCGTTTAAATTATAAAAATAGGCTGCCCATTTTAGTATCCATCTTTGTCCATGTCGGACACTTATCCCCCTTTGTTCATAGCCTGAAAGGGTAAACAAAAAGGGAGGATTTCTTGAATGTATAATAATTACGGTTATTACTCTTATAATGATCCATATTATAATGATCCATATTATAATGATCCATATTATTACGATAATTCTTATGCCGATTTGCCTTATTATGATAACAGACTGCCAGTACAAACACTGGTTCCAGAAGCCACTATTCAGAGCCATTTGAACGCAGGCCGACAAGGTCATTGTTTCAGAGCATTTTGGGGTAACAGCCAGCATACCTTTATTTTGATGGGCCTCAATACTGCCACTGGTATGGTACAGATACTAGAAGGTGGCATCCCAAATGAGGTTCATCGTACAGATATAGTCGGATTGCAATACCTAGGATTAACCTGCCCTGTCGGTGGCGGCGGCCAAGGCGGCGGTCAAGGTGGCGGTCAAGGCGGCGGTCAAGGCGGCGGTCAAGGCGGCGGTCAAGGTGGCGGCCAGGGTGGCGGTCAAGGCGGCGGTCAAGGTGGCGGTCAAGGTGGCGGTCAAGGTGGCGGTCAAGGCGGACCGGGCGGTAACTGTTTCCAACAGTTCATTCCGGGCGTTGGCTGGGTATGGATTTGTAGATAGAAAAAAGGCAGCCGAGCTATTTCGGCTGTCTCTTTTTATAAAAACATAATCCAAGGGGCATTTACTCGTGAATTTCATGCTTTTACTCGTGAATTTTGTAATTTACTCGTGAGTTTTGCACTTTTACTCGTGAGTTTTGCGTTTTTACTCGTGAATTCCGGATTAAGCTGCTTTTTTATTAGATGCTGCGTTCTTTTATTTGCTGAACCATTTTCTTGATGAACGTTTCTATTGCGACATTTTCAAATTCTTGTTCCCCGTATTTCCGGACATTCACTTGATTTTCTTCCTCTTCTTTATCTCCAAGAACCAGCATATATGGGATTTTCCCCATCTGTGCTTCCCTGACTTTATACCCCAGCTTTTCATTCCGATCATCAATTTTCACTCTTATGCCTTGATTCTTCAGTTCTTTTTGAACCTTTAAACAATAATTCAAATGAACCTGTGAGACAGGGATGATCTGTACTTGCACCGGGGCGAGCCATACCGGAAAAGCACCGGCAAAATGTTCTATCAGAATTCCAAAAAAACGATCGATCGATCCAAAAATGGCACGATGAATGACGACCGGACGTACTTTTTCATTATTTTCATCGATGTAAGTCAGATCAAATTTGTCGGGCATTTGAAAATCAAGCTGGATTGTTGCACATTGATGGCTTCGTTTTAATGCATCTTTAATATGAAAATCAATTTTCGGTCCATAAAATGCCCCGTCCCCTTCATTAACTTGATAATGTATCCCGATGCTTTCCAGTACATTTTTCAAGGCTGTTTCAGAAGCTTCCCAAAGGGAATCATCTCCCATTGAATCCTCTGGACGAGTCGAGAGCTCCACGGAATACTCGAATCCAAAAGTGCGATACACCTTATCAATCAGATGAAACACTTGTTTAATTTCACTTTCGATTTGATCCTGCCGAACATAGATGTGGGCATCATCCTGGCAAAATGTACGGACACGCAGCATCCCGTTCAATGCACCGCTATATTCATGACGGTGGACTTGACCGAATTCGGCCATCCGGATCGGTAAATCCCTGTAAGAATAAAGACTGTTTTTGAAAATAAGCATATGACCCGGACAGTTCATTGGCTTCATCGCAAATTTTGTTTGATCCACCTCTGTAAAGTACATATTCTCATGGTAATGATCCCAGTGACCCGATTGTTCCCATAAGCGCTGGTTCATCATGAAAGGAGTCCGAACTTCGTCGTAATCAGCCTCAGTCTGAAGCTCCCGCGAGAACTTCTCCAATTCATTTCTAACGATTTGTCCTTTCGGTAAATAAAACGGCATTCCAGGGGCTTCCTCCGAAAACATGAATAACTCCAACTGCTTCCCTAATTTACGGTGATCGCGTTTAGCCGCTTCTTCCAGAAATTCAAAATGCTCCTGTAAATCTTTTTTCTTTCGGAAAGCCACGCCATATACCCTTTGAAGAACTTCATTTTGATTGTCTCCCCGCCAATAGGCACCAGATACACGAGTCAATTTGAACGATTTTACAAATGATGTGGATGGAAGGTGCGGCCCTCTGCAAAGATCGATGAACTCCCCTTGTTGATAGAGCGTTAATTTTTCACCATTAGGGATGTTCTTTGCTATATCCAACTTGAATGACTCCCCTCTGTCCTCGAATAACTTCACAGCTTCTTCATAAGTCACTTCGATCCTTTTAATTTCCAGATTTTCACTTATGATATGCTCCATCTCTTTTTCAATGGCTTGTAGATCTTCTGAACTCAAAGGATGGTCTAACTTAAAATCATAGTAAAAACCATCTTCCACGACTGGCCCCATCCCTAATTCCACGTTTTGGTATAACCTTTTCACAGCCTGCGCCAAAACATGTGCCGATGTATGTCGTAATACTTGTAATCCTTCATCCGAATCCAGAGTCAAGATCGACAGTTCGGCATCCTTATTAAGCTTGTGACTTAGATCAACCAGTTGCTTATCCAGTTTTCCTGCTACTGCCTTTTTCCTTAAACTTGAGCTGATAGACCCTGCCACACTTTCCACTGTCACCCCTTGCGGATATTCCCTTTTCTGCCCATCCGGAAATTGAACTTTAATCATTTTTTCACCCATCACATAAACACTCCTTTTTTAATAATAAAAAAACGCACACATCCCTATGCAAGGGACGAGTGCGTTTACCCGTGGTTCCACCCATTTTCCCATAAGCAAAAAACACTCATGGCTCTGGAGCTTGTAACGCAGCTTAGACGATATCAGTTACTTTTGTTCACCGATATAGCTCAAAGGCGGTAAATCAGTTTCCTAAGCCAGGAAGTTCGCAGCTACCCTTCCCTCTCTGCAGGCCGTAAAAATGATTCATGTCCTCATCATCGCAATATTTTTATATATAAAAAAACGCACCCATCCCTATATAAGGGACGAGTGCGTTTACCCGTGGTTCCACCCAATTTCCCATAAGCAAGAAACACTCATGGCTCTGGAGCTTGTAACGCAGCTTAGACGATATCAGTTACTCTCTTTCACCGATATAGCTCAAAGGCGGTAAATCAGTTTCCTAAGCCAGGAAGTTCGCAGCTATCCTTCCCTGTCTGAAGGCCGTAAAAATGATTCATGTCCTTATCATGGCAATATTATAATAATAAAAAACGCACCCATCCCTAAGTAAGGGACGAGTGCGTTACCCGTGATTCCACCCAATTTCCCATAAGCAAGAAAACACTCATGGCTCTGGAGCTTGTAACGCAGCTTAGACGATATCAGTTACTCTTGTTCACCGATATAGCTCAAAGGCGGTAAATCAGTTTCCTAAGCCAGGAAGTTCGCAGCTGCCCTTCCCTCTCTGCAGACCGTAAAAATGATTCATATCCTTATCAATGCTTCTAAAATGTAAATGGATTTTTATATTGTTATATATATTACAATATATTCCCATAAGTGACAACCTCAAATTTATTTATTTTATTATAAACACTAAATTGGTATAATTAGTAAAAAAGGAGTCTCTATGAAAAGTTTAAGCAATTGGTCTATCGTATTTGCCGTGATTGGTACACTAGCATTTTGCTGTTCCCTTGCTTTACCAAAAGCCTCCGAGCTGCTTATGATTTCAGGATTCGGTGCGTTACTTATTGGTATGTTTTGCAGTTTCGGGGCCATGTTTATCAATGAACAAGGAAAGACTAAGTTTTTGGCTGTGGCTGCATTCTTTCTTTTAAGTTTCATTCTCGTTTGGAATGAGCCATTTCAAATTGTCAGGCTCTTGACCTGGATGAAAAATTAATCGAAATGAAACCCGTTCATCATGACGGGTTTTTTGATGAGTTCAATCTTCATCGGCTATCGTTCGCCTTGAATTCTTTATTCCAAGCCATAGCGTAAGTGCAGTGGTCCAGAGAATTAGCGCACATCCGAAGCCGAGCAATGATATCGGTGCAAGGATTTGATGCTCCCTCAACATGACGGTGTCTGGCACAATAAGCAATGTGATCAGCGCCAATAAACAGAGAAGCACTCCTGTTGCATAGTAGATCTTGATTTGGAAAAGTGACGCCAAAGGTAAAAAATGAATCCCAACAATAATGGCGATGATTCCCGGTATAAGATCAATCTGATTTATCAAGTTACAGATGGCAATGGCAATCCCAATCAGCAAACCTTCGGCAATGAAGACCATATTAAACAAAAATCCGATACGCCTCAGCCGCCTAGCCCCATTTTCTGAAACTTGATTGGACATTTTTTGTGATGCATGAATTAATGATATGCCTCCGATAACCATTATGATTCCGATCAATATGGCTGCGAGTTCCACGTAGGGAAACCCCCACCCCTGCAATCCCATTACACCGGTACCTGCCCACATTGTACCGAAGAACGCCATGAAAATGACTCCAATTCCAGAACCGCGAAACGCCTCTTTCATCATCAGTTTCCTTTCATCCAAAGTATTATCATACATAGAATAATAGTATTGCGCACCCTTCCCAATTATTCAGCTGCAAAAAAATGATTTAAGATGGATAATTGCCGTTTCGGAGATATAATTCGATTTTCGCAGATATATTCCGATTTTCGCAGATATAACTGGATTTTCGCAGATATATTCCGATTTTCGCAGATATATTCCGATTTTCGCAGATATATTCCGATTTTCGCAGATATATTCCGATTTTCGCAGATATAACTGGATTTCGATACAAATCCCCATAAAAAAACCTGAGTCCCCAAAGGGGTCTCAGGTTTTTTCCATTGATATCAAGCCACATCTGATTTATCGAATTGACAATCTTTTAATGATATTAATTTGGTCTTGTGATAAATCTTGTATCCTAACCAGACTACCAGGAATATCGGTAATCCGATATAGGAGACGGCGACGCCATACCAGTCGATGCTGCCGCTTAGGAATGCTCCATAGTTCTGTCCTGCTATGACGAGCATGCAAAGGGTGAATGAAAGAATCGGACCGAATGGAAACCATTTTGCTTTATATTTCAGTTCGTTTAGGTCACCACCCTGTGCAACATAGGCACGTCTAAAGCGATAATGGCTTATGGCGATTCCAATCCAGGCGATGAAGCCGGTCAGCCCGGATGCATTCAATAGCCATGTAAATACATGGTCCCCGAAAATGGAGGTCAAGAAGGCGAGTCCTCCAATTAAGGATGTCATGATCAAAGCATTCATCGGGATTCCCCTGCGGTTGACTTTAGCCAGGAATTTGGGAGCTTGTTTATCTTTTGCCATCGACCATAACATCCGCGTTGATGCATATAGCCCCGAGTTCCCTGCGGATAGTAAGGAGGTTAACACGACCGCATTCATGACGGATGCCGCGAATGCCAGTCCTGCCCGTTCAAAGACAAGCGTGAAAGGGCTTACAGAAATGTTTTCGACATCTCCGTTCAACAAACTTGGACTCGTATAAGGTATTAAGAGGCCGAGTATCAGGATGGCCCCGATGTAAAATAAGAGGATGCGCCAAAATACTTGGCGGATCGCATTCGGAACATTTTTTTCGGGTTCTTCACTTTCTCCGGCAGCAATACCAACAAGTTCAGTTCCTTGAAAAGAAAATCCCGCGATTAGAAAGATTGAGATGATCGATAAAAATCCTCCCTTGAATGGTGCCTCATCCATGGTGAAGTTTTCAAATCCGATCACCTTTCCGCCAAAAACCCCCAATATGGTCAATAGACCAATAATGATAAAGAAAATGATGGCGATGACTTTTATTAGTGCAAACCAATATTCAGATTCACCATAGCTTTTAATGGATAGGGCGTTGAGGGTGAAGACGATTCCAAGAAACAATGCGCTCCATATAAGGCTGGGTACATCAGGGAGCCAAAATTTCATGATGATGGCTGCTGCAGCTATTTCCACGGCAAGGGTGACTGCCCAGTTAAACCAATAATTCCAGCCAAGTGCAAAGCCGAATGCGGGATCAACAAAGCGTGTGGCGTAGGTGGAAAATGATCCCGACACAGGCATATAAGTCGCCATTTCCCCTAAGCTCGTCATCAAGAAATAAACCATGATTCCAATGCAGGCATATGCAGCCAGGGCACCACCAGGTCCTGCACTCTGGATGGTTGCCCCGCTTGCCAGGAATAATCCGGTTCCTATTGAACCGCCAATGGCAATCATGGTCATATGCCTTGCTTTCAGTTGCCTTTTAACTGTCGGTTCTTGATTATCAATGAGATTCATATCCATATGGTTCCTACCTCATTTTCTTTTATAGTTAAAAGTTCAAGAAATATAAGAGTTTTTAACAACCGCTTTGTGCTTTACTTGCTGGGTTACTATCCAGTTTAATTGCCATTGCCTGGTATCGTCTCCCTATTCCCGGATTGGGTGACACCATCCTGCTCAGTCTCCATTCCACACCATTGAATTAAAGTAAGGGCAATGATCTCGGCTGTGGAGAACACGTTGTCGAGCAGGATGTATTCATTTGGATAGTGGGCAACCTCGGTTACTCCTGGCCCGAACACGATTGCAGGCGTTTCACCTACATGTGTCAGCAATCCCCCATCCGTTCCCCAAGGAGATGCTTCAATGACAGGGTCCTGTCCGGCCACTTGCCGATATTGATGAACAAGCGCATTCATCAATTCATGCTCTACGTCGATTGCTCCCGGAACCCAGCGTGCCCCGAACCATTCCAATACTGGTGGGTTTTCCTTGAACCATTGGTCCACTTCCCCCAGCTGCAATAACCAGGCAGCCATTTCGTCTTTCGCCTGCTCCATCGTTTCCTCCGGCGCAACGCCCATCCTTCCTTCGATTTTCACAAGGTCGGGGACGGATGACGGCCAATTGCCGCCTTCAATGACACCTAGATTGATAGGAATCGGAATAGGCGTGTTCTGATAAAGCGGATCACTGATACGTGCATTTCGCTTGTCTTCCAAGGCACGGATATGATTGATGACAGCCATGCTTTTTTCAATCGCACTAACGCCTTCATACCTTGTTCCGCCATGTGCTGACCGTCCTTTTACATGGATCCGGAACCACATCGAACCCTGCTGTTTCGGAAAGATCCTCATATTCGTCGGTTCAGGTATCAGGGCGGCATCGGCTTTATATCCCCTCAGGACGGCCGCTAATGTTCCGGCTCCGCCGCTTTCTTCTTCAATCACACTTTGAAATATGACATCTCCCTTTAATTGGATGCCATTTTCCTTCAATGCCTGCATCGCAAGGATCAGCGATACATTTCCACCCTTCATATCGGTTACTCCGCGTCCAAACATTCTTCCATTCTTAATCGCTCCGCTATATGGGTCGTCGTCCCACTGATCCCGGTCTCCATCCGGGACCACATCGATGTGTCCGTTCAAAATGATGGAACGTCCGCCTCCAGTCCCTTTCATGATACCTACCACATTGGGGCTGTTGGAAAATTCTCTGCGTGGAGAATAGAAATATGAATGCTTTTTCAGCTCTCCGCCGTCAGGTTCCCAACTATCGATTTGCAAACCCATTTCCTGCAGCTTTTGTGCGACGATGGCTTGTGCCCCTGCTTCATTTCCTTGCGTACTCGGGGCTTGTACCATTTTTTGCAATAGGTTTGTTCCTTCTTCCCGATGATCCTCTATCCATTGGTTTATCCGTTTTTTTATATCCGGCACATTTATCCTCCTTAAATACACATATTCTCATAGATTACTGAAAGTCCCATTCCACCTGCCATACACAACGTTACCATTCCGTACTTAACTTGTGAACGCAACATTTCATGCATCAGTGTGACTGTCAATTTTGCACCTGTTGCTCCTACAGGGTGACCAAGTGCAATAGCCCCTCCATTGACATTGACAATATCCTGATTCAAATCTAACTCCTTGATCACTGCAAGTGCTTGGGCAGCAAAGGCTTCATTAAGTTCAATCAGTCCGATATCCTCTAACGATAGACCTGCTTTTGCCAATGCCTTTCGAGTCGCTGGTACGGGTCCAATCCCCATAACTCCAGGTTCAACTCCTGCACTGGCGAAAGCCTTTATTTTCAAGAGCGGTTTTAATCCCTTTTCTTCTGCTTGCTGTTTGGACATTAATAGTACAGCTGCAGCTCCATCATTCATAGGACAGGCATTTCCTGCCGTAATGGTTCCTTCATTTTTGAATACTGCTGGGAGACTGGCTAGTTGATCTAGATGAATGTCCTCGCGTACCCCTTCGTCATGGTTGAAGATTTGAAGTCCTTTTCGATCCTTGATTTTAAGCGAAATAATTTCTCTATCAAAGCGACCTTCTACTATAGCTTTCCAAGCCTTCTTGTGGCTTTGATAAGCAAATTGATCCTGTTCTTCACGGCGGATACCGTATTTTTCAGCCAAGCGCTCGGCAGTTATCCCCATATGCTCATTTCCCAAGGAACATATTAATCCATCTGCCAGCAGAGCATCCTCCATCGTTACGTTTCCAAATTTACCGCCCCATCTATTTTTCACGATATAAGGCACATTGCTCATGCTCTCCACTCCGCCAGCAATGATTACGTCTTCTTGACCAGCAGCGATAGTTAAAGCGGCGTTGGTAATGGCCTTTAAACCTGATCCACATGCTTTGATTACAACATGGCCTGGGACACTGTGTGGGAAACATGCCATCTGCGACGAAATTCTGGCCGAGTTAAGCCCGCCTCCGTGGACATAGCCATGTCCGAATATCACTTCATTTACCTTTTCTTTACCTAACCCAGAATTATCCATTAAACCTTGCAATACTTGACGACCCAATTCAATAGCTTTAACATTCCGTAGTGATTTGCCAAAGGATCCAACTGCAGTTCGCGCTCCAGCTACGATGACAACCTCATTCATGCTTTTTCCTCCTCTTACCTATTCAATGGTGTTGACAGCAGCATGGATTTTCAACGTTGCCTCCGTATTCCTTAGCACATCATCCACGGTAAATGGCGCCATGACTTCCTTGAGCACCAATCCCTCTGATGTAACTTCCATGACAGCCATATCCGTAATGATTAAATTCACACTCTGCCTGGCCGTCAATGGTAGCGTACAAGTCTTCAATATCTTCGATTCACCCTGCTTATTCACGTGATTCATCAGGACGATCACCTTTTTGGCTTTCTGGGCAAGTTCCATTGCCCCGCCCATCCCCGGCACCCGCTTCCCTGGGACGATCCAATTCGCCAAATCCCCTTTTTCACTCACTTCCAGGGCTCCAAGGATGGTGATGTCGATGTATCCTTTCCTGATCATTCCAAATGCTGTTGCACTATCAAAATATGAGGCTCCCATTACAGTTGTGATCGGGAAACCACCCGCGTTACAGAGGGCAGGATCTTCCTTTCCCGGATCCGGACTTGGACCGGTACCGAGAACTCCGTTTTCCGCATGGAACAGCACAGAGATATCTTGAGGTATATGGTCCGCCACCAAGGTAGGGATGCCGATGCCTAAATTGACGATCAATCCGTCATGGATTTCCTTGGCGGCGCGTTTCGCGATGCGATTTCGTACATCTACTGCCATGCCCATTTCCAATTCACCCCTTTTGTCGGAATCACCATATCTACATAAATGCCTGGTGTGGCAATACATTCCGGATCCAATTCGCCTGCAGGAACGATTTCCTCCACTTCCGCAATCGTGAAGGCCCCTGCCATCGCTACCAGCGGATTGAAATTACATGCAGTCTTGTCGTACACTAAATTCCCAATTGAGTCGGCCTTTTTGGCATGGACGATGCTGACCTCAGCCGTCAAAGCGGTTTCCACCAAATATTCTTTTCCTTCTATCACAATCTTGTCCTTGCCTTCTTCGGCTATCGTACCAATCCCGACATCGACAAAAATCCCGCCTAAGCCTACACCGCCGGCACGAATCCGTTCGGCTAATGTACCCTGCGGTGAAAATTCGACTTGCAGCTTTCCTTCAGTCATGAGCTTGCCGGCATTAGGATTGGATCCGATATGCGAGGCAATCACTTTCTTTGCCCTTTCAGCAGTCACAAGCCGGCCAATGCCGATATCAGGGAATCCAGTATCATTGCCAATCAAGGTCAATTCCTTAACGCCCTTGTCAAGGATACCCTGTACAAGCGTCGGAGGAGTCCCCACTCCTCCAAATCCGCCATACATGAGTGTGCATCCATCGGAAATATGCTCCAGCGCTTCTTCCATGGTCACAATTTTGTTTTTCTTCGTAATGACCTGCTTCATACCGTTCCTCCTAAATAGCCTGCATGTCTTCAATCAAACCTTCCGCGTGCAATTCTTGCTGCAACTCTTCGAGGGAAGCTTCCAGTATCTTGACGAGGCGATCGATTTCTTCATTCGTAATGATTAATGGCGGAGATATGATAACCGCATCACCAGCGATTCCTTCAATCGCACCTGCAGCAGGATAGATTATCAACCCCTTCGCAAAAGCCTTATTGACAAGCCTTGGAGTCAGGCCGATTTGCAAGTCGAATGGCGTTTTTGATACCCGATCTGAGACAAACTCAAGTCCAAGGAGAAGCCCTTTCCCTCTTACATCACCGATGATGTCGAATTTCTCGGCCAAGCCTTGAAGCTTCTTAAACAGATATTGGCCTTTCTCTTCCGCTGCGCGAACCAGGTCATTGCGCTCAATGTAGGAAAGCACTTCCAATGAAACGGCTGCAGATAGAGGGTTTGCACTATATGTGTGTCCAGCCATGATAGATTTTGAGCCTTTTAAAATGGGCTCCATGACACGGTCAGTAATCATCGTGGCTGCGATTGGAGTATACCCGGCGCTCATTCCTTTACCCAATGCGATGATATCCGGGGTGACTCCCCAGTGTTCCATTGCGAACATTTTTCCTGTCCGGCCGATTCCCGTCATTACCTCATCGGCGATAAAGAGAATGTCATAGGTTTCGCAGATTTCCTTAATCCTTTGATAGTAGCCATCCGGCGGTGTTACAGCACCAGCGGATGCCCCGATTATCGGTTCTGCGATGAAGGCTGCGACATTTTCGGAGCCGACCCTTTGAATCGCTGTCTCCAGTTCGTCTGCACACTTAAGCTTGCATCCTGAAGTTTCGTTATTATGAGGACAGCGATAGCAGTAGGGAGCAGATATGCTAGGAAAATCCTCCAATAGCGGCACAAAACGTTTTCTTCTTGGTACATGGCCTGACATCGATAAAGCGCCCATCGTGATCCCGTGATAACTCGTCCACCTGGAGATTATGCGATTTTTTCGCTCAAACCCTTTTTCTTGCCAATGTTGAATTGCGATCTTCATTGCCGTTTCAGTCGCTTCCGATCCACTATTCACAAAAAATGACCAATTCAAATCCCCTGGAGCCAACTCACTTAACTTTTTGGCCAATGCCTCTGCGGCTCCACTCGTAAAATGGGACCTATATGCAAAAGAAACTTTGCGGGCCTGCTCCGTCATTGCCTCGACAACATCCAATACGCCATGTCCAATACTTGCCGTGACCGCTCCTGATGAGCCGTCTATATACTGTTTTCCATTTGTATCATAAAGATAAATTCCATTCCCATGAGAGATAGTGGGATAGTCGTGATCTAAAGTAGGCTTAATCAAATGATTTCGTTCCATTTCATCTCTCCTTTAAACGTTCGTACACATTATCTATTAATCTATTACGTTCTTAAAAGACTAAAAGGCTCATCCTGAATCAGGATGGATTCCGTAGGGCAGCCTTCCATGGCATCTTGCATGTCATCATGCAGGATTTCAGGAACTTCGGCAATCCCCTGATTATCGTCCAGGATGACGAAAGCGATCCCTTGATCGTCATAGTCATAAATCTCAGGACCTGTTGAACCGCACGCCCCGCAAGCAATGCAGGTTTCTTTATCAACCCATGTGTATTTAGCCATAGAAAAATCCTCCTACTTGAGGGATAAATCTTTACCCCAAATATTCATGTCCTCATACTTATCCCAAATATTGCAATTCTTCGTTAATCTGCCACCATATTCATATCCCAGCTGATGAAAGACGGCGTTCATGCCCATTGACAATGAACGCGCTAATGAATAAGAGCAATAAATGTTTTTCCTGAACAATTCTTGTTCCAAGGCGGAGATGAGCACCTTCATGAAACCATGCTTCCGATGTTGGGGAATTGTTGCACAGTCCGTTAATTCAGCATTGTGATATATCTCATTCACTTCAGCGGATGCAGCACTCACAATGGTTCCTTCATATTCGATAACACTAAAGATCGTACCTTCCTCCATCACTTTCTTGATATATCGTTCATCATTCATCGGTGTAGGATAGGTTTCAAAGATGGCACCATATAAATTCGCCAGCTCTTTTGCATCTTCAACCGTAGCAAACCGGAGGATATAATCCTTAGGTATTTGCTGAGATTCAATCAGTCTAGAAATCTCACTTACATCTTGGATTACTTTATCTTCCTTGACCCAAAAGTCGCTTGTTCGCCTTTCATCCGTTAAATAGAAGGCCATGCAATAGGCATCATTCCCTTTGAAATACTTGCTCAATATTCCTTCCAGCATGAATCCTTTACCCAACGCCGCTGATAAATCTTCATTCCTCGCTTTAAGTATCACTTTAGTAAAGCCCTGCTCCTTTGCGATGGCAAGGGCCCGATCGATCGCTTTTTTGATATTTCCCCGATAATCATCCATGCGCAAGCGCTGATTGGCATGATCATGATAGAGCTCCATCGTATAACAATCCCCGGTCTCCATTTGGGTGAAAAAAGGCAGCTTTTGAACAGGCATCATGTCCCCCCCTTATTTAAAGAATTCGGGAGAAGAGATGCATATCATCCGCTTCTCCCGGCATTCTATTTCCAATTGAATAATTTTTTGACAGGTGCCTGAAGAAGCTGATCATACGTAAACTCATCAGGGTATTCACTCACATCATATATGGATAAGGCTTCATCCACCTTTTGATTCATCGAATCAGATACATAGATTCCACATTCAGGACAGTTCAAGGCTGGAACTTGAAGGACTTTTATTGAGCGTTTCCCGTCAGGCATGATCCAGTAACAATCCTTCTTTTCACTTTCTTCTACGTTTGGGGCATTGCACCATAAGCAGTCCATCTTCATTCCTCCTTGCCATCAGATTTCACCGAGCCACTGGCGGCCATGGCGTTCTTTTTTTCTTGGGCTAACCTTAATTTTTCCTTCATTTCATCCCGTTTATCACGGCGATCCTTCAAGGAAGCATGTTCATCAGTGCTTTCATACGCTTTTCTCTTGTCAAGACGACGAAGGCCCTCTGGCACCAAGTTGAATTTCTCGTCCGTCATGAGAGCGGAAATCCCGACGGCTTCTTTCCTATCCGCAGTACCATACACTTCATCAAAGTAAGCATCCGCACTGCCGGCAACATAATTCTTCGGCTCCGGATAGCTTGTGATTACTCCTTCAAAGTTCCGTAAAACGACTTTATCCGGACTTTGCGAAAGAAGGTAATTCGGAGTCAAGGCAATCTTTCCGCCACCGCCAGGAGCATCCACCACAAAGGTTGGCACTGCATATCCTGATGTATGGCCGCGCAGTGCTTCAATGATTTCCAATCCTTTTGAAACCGGCGCCCGGAAATGGCCAATCCCTTCAGATAGATCACATTGATAAATGTAATAAGGTCTTACCCTTGCTTTAACACAGTCATGCATAAGCTTTTTCATAATATGGACACTATCGTTGATACCAGCCAGGATGACTGCCTGATTACCAAGCGGCACCCCTGCCATCGACAGCATATCACATGCTTTTTTCGCTTCATCCGTCAGTTCAAGTGAATGATTGAAATGCGTATTCAACCAAACCGGATGGTATTTTTTCAGAATATTACATAAATTTTCTGTAATCCTCTGCGGGAAAACGACCGGTGCACGTGTGCCGATCCGAATGATTTCCACATGCGGGATGGCACGTAAGTTACTCAATACGTATTCAAGGATCTTATCATTGATCAACAGGCCGTCTCCTCCAGAGATCAGCACGTCCCTCACTTCCGGAGTGTTCCGGATATATTCAATCGCCCCGTCAAGCTGCTTCTTGGGAACACCCATGCCAACCTGACCTGAAAAACGGCGTCGCGTACAATATCTGCAGTACATGGAGCATTGGTTCGTTACAAGGAACAGAACGCGATCCGGATAACGATGCGTCAATCCTGGAACTGGGGAATCCTCATCCTCATGCAGCGGATCCTCCAAATCATATCTGGTCTTGTTCATTTCTGCCGAAAGCGGTACCGACTGTAAACGAATCGGACAGCGAGGATCATCGGGATTCATCAAAGAAGCATAATAAGGTGTAATGTTCAATGGAATCGTTTGAGTCGAAATCCGGACTCCTTCTTCTTCATCCGGTGTCAGGTTGACGACCTTTTTCAGATCATCCAGTGTTTTAATCGTATTGGTCAACTGCCAAATCCAATCATTCCACTGCTCTTCCGTTACGTCCTTCCACAATTCGATATCATTATAATGCCTGCGTCCACCTAGGTATTCTTTATGTTTTACATCAATTCCCATCAAATTCATTAATAATGCCCCCTTATTATAAGAACTTATCTATATACTCTCGCAAGAATGATGCCAACATTGATTACAAGGAAAACATAAGAAAAAGGGGGCAAACCGAGCTTAAAATCGCAAGATATTTTTCATAACGCATAATTTTTTGCAGCCAGATTCTTTGCGCCAGGCAATAAAAAAGAAGGCTCTCTTTACACAAGAGCCCTCCAGTTTGTAGACAAAAGGAGTTCTATCCAAATTTTTAAACATAGTTGATTGGAACGAAAGGTGCGAGACTCCTGCGGGAATAGCGAGTCCAAGGGAGACCCCTCAGGCGCAAGTGCGCCGAGGAGGCTCCCGGACCGCCCGCGGAAAGCGAGTGCTCTACGTTCCAATCAACGTCCAAATTTGTACAAGCAAAAAAAATGTAGACAAACTCAATTTTCATCGGGTTTGTCTACATTCTGAAGGTTTCTTTACATTACATCATGATATGACAGTGACAGCGTTTCCAAAAAAACCTTAATTCACTTGGATGCCTTCGACCCTGCCGTATAAACTTTTTCAATGCCGTACTTGTTTAACTTATATTGCAGTCCCTGCCTTTTAATATTGAGGGCTTCTGCCGTTTTGCTGATATTCCCGTTATATTTCTCAAACATATTCATGATCATTTCCCTTTCCATTTCTTCAAGAACAACAGGTAAATCAATCCTGTTTTTCAATGGGGTAGGATGGCTCTGCGCATTTGCTGTTGCGTAATTTCCTGAAGGGAAAAGATAGGCAGGAAGATGATGTTCATCAATCATATCTTCCCCTGCGTCCATGACGTTAAAAGTTAACTCGATGGCATGTCCCAGTTCACGAATGTTCCCTGGCCATGGATATTGAAGAAGACGCTGCATCGCCTTATGACTGATCCCGCGCACTTCCGTAAAAAATGATTTGTTGAATTTTTGAATAAAGTGATTGACGATTTCCGGAATATCCGTTTTACGCTCCGAAAGAGAAGGCATCTGGATCGTCACGACATTGAGGCGAAAGAATAAATCCGAACGAATGATTCCCCGCTCCAACGCCTCTTCTGGAGAAATGTTCATCGCAGCAATGATCTTCACATTAATCTTTTGCTCCTTCGAACCTCCAACACGGCGCACCTCACCTTCCTGAAGCACTCGCAGCAATTTGGCCTGCAGGCCGAGGTCGAGGCTATTCAGCTCATCAAGGAAAAGGGTACCGCCATTTGCCTGTTCAAAAATGCCCATGCGATCCATCGCTCCGGTAAAAGCCCCTTTCGTCGTACCGAACAGCAGCCCCTCCATCAATTCCTTGGGAACAGCGGCACAGTTTTGCGCTATGAATGGCTGATTTCGCTGAGCACTTACATTATGTATACTTTGAGCGACAAGTTCCTTCCCTGTTCCTGTTGGTCCATATATCATGACTGGGGAATGTGTACGGGCCGCTTTTTTCGCCAAGGAAATCGCTTGCTGAAAAGCAGGGCTATTACCGATCAAATCACTAAAATGATAGGTCGCCGTCCCTTCAGAGAACTTATTTTTCCTATGGGTCTCGGCCAGCTGGGAACGCAAATCGACAATTTGGTCATACATATTCATGACCTTCGTAATATCCTTTGCGATTTCCACTGCCCCAATAATTTCACCATCCTCATACAAAGGATAAGTACTATTGATGGACGTTATCTTTTTCTCCTTTAAGTTGACATATGTTTGAATGGACTCAATCGTTACATTGCCTTTTTCCAATGCTACATGCAGCGTACTGGATTCATCAGTCAAGGAAGGATAAAGCTGAAAAATATTCTCCCCCAGCACTTGTTCACGCTCAAGCCCGTCAATATGTGCCATCATTTCATTGTAAAAAACCGTATCCCCATCTTTATTCACAATATGGACACCCACATTGATCACATTCAATATCCATTCAAATTGAGTGGAAAACTGATTTACTGAAGATTTCATTTCTTCATCTCCGTTCTCTGTCATTTGATAGAATCACCTGTAAATTATAGCATTTAATGGGAAACATTCATCTCTTTATTCTTATTAAAATCAAACTTCAACACAAAGGCAATAGAATAATAAGGTCAAATAAAGGAATCTCGCATTAAGCCAAGAAGATTATAAGAGAAAATATAAAATTTAGGGGTGAGTGGGATTTCGATAACTAGATTAGAAATTAAACCGTGGGAAGAAAAAGACCTTGAATTACTATTTCAACTAAATGCCCCAGAAATGATGGAACACCTTGGCGGACCAGAAAGTAATGAACAAATCCTGAAGCGTCATCAACGGTATCTACAGATCGGAGATAAGGGATGCATGTTTAGCATCAACCCGTTTCCAGAGGCAAAGGCAGCCGGTTCCGTTGGCTACTGGCAAAAAGTGTGGAACGATCAAAATGTGTACGAAATCGGTTGGAGTGTCCTCCCTTCCTTCCAAGGAAAAGGAATCGCATCTCATGCCGTGAAGGCACTGATAGAGAAAATCAAAGCTGAACGAAAATACAAATATATTCACGCTTTCCCTTCGATCAATAATCATGCATCAAACGCAATCTGCCGCAAGCTCGGATTCACTCTCAACTCCGAATGTGAATTCGAATACCCGCCAGGGAGCTTTATGCAATGCAATGATTGGTGCCTGGAACTTTGAATGAATTCTTTAAGTGAAAAGCGGATTTGTGTATAGGGAGGATTTTTCCGGTGGAAGTCGAATTATGCCGGGTTTAGGTGAATTATTTCCCGGGAAAGTCGAATTATTCCCGGGTAGGTCGGATTATCTTGAAGTATGTCGAATTATTTCCGCGTGGGTCCAATTATTCCCTGAGTAGGTCGGATTATTCCCTGGGTAGGTCGGATTATTCCCTGGGTAGGTCGGATTATTCCCTGGGTAGGTCGGATTATTCGGAGGTAGGTCGGATTTTCCCGGGAAAGTTGAATTATTCCCCGGTTAGGACGGATTACCTCCCATCCGCTAACATTCATATACTTCTGAACCCCCTTCTTTTAGAATTTCTTCAGTGTCTGCCTAAAAGGATAATGAACCTGAATTTTAAGTTTTTATATCTTTATGAATGTTAGGTTGATTCTCTGATTTTAAGTTTGGTAGGCAATTTAATAACGTCGCGCTTTAATTTCAAATCACTACTTAAATATTTAATCAATTCCATTACAGTGCGTTGTCCTAATTCCATAATTGGTATATCGATTGTGGTTATGGTGGGGGTTGTGACTTGGCAAATAGATTGATTATCATACCCAACTATAGCTAGGTATTCCGGTATTTTATAGCCCAACATAGTTGCCTTTTTAATTATTCCTGCTGCGACTTGATCATTTCCAGTAAATAAGGCAGTAGGTTTTTCTTTTAATTTTACTATTTCATCACAAATACGAAATCCATCTTCAATATTAAATCCATGTCCAAATATCCAGTCTTCATTATGTAGTAAATTATTATCTGCTAGAGCTTTGAAAAACCCCTCTTTTCTTTGATTCTGAGCCTGACTATAAGAAGTATCGTAGCAAAAACCTATCTTCCTATGGCCTTTTTTTATTAAATGATTAACAGCTTTGTATGTCGCTTCGAATTCGTCATAACCAATAATTGGTACAGAGGCGGAATCATGGTATTCATTACACAGTAAAATTGGGCCGTATTTCAAATAAGGCTTTATTACATTCCATTCATTTTCTAACGCTCCTAAAATAACCCCATCTACTTCTCTATTCTTTAATTTTTCCAAAACATCTAATTCATTTTTCGAATCATAAAAGGTTTGAAAAATAAGAACTTTATAATCATTTTCCAATGCTGCTAGAGATACTCCTTTAACCAATTGGGCAAAGAATGGATGATCGAACCTTGGGACTGATATTGCAATGGTTTTGGTTTTATTTGTCCTAAAATTCCGGGCAAGTGAACTTGGTGCATAATCAAGCTCTTCAATGACCTTTAAGATTTGTTCCCTTTTTTCTTTTGATACATATGGATGATTGTTTAAGACTCTAGATACCGTTGTTTTAGAGACATTACATATCTTGGCTATCTCGCTAATTCTCGTCATTTAATCCCATCCTTGTAATAAGTGGTTGACATGTTATCGATTTCAGAAGTTATTATTAAACCGTTCCTAATATATTAACAAAATTTTTCTGAGTTGTATTTTTAAAATTTTTAGCTTATGGAGGGATTGTTATGTTATTGAATAAAAAGGGCGGGTTTCAGTTATTGCCAAATGTTGAAGACCCAAAATACATTGTATTCTGTGATTTTGATGAAACCTATTATCCTCACTCCATGAGTCACGAGAGACAGAAAGATTTATATGAACTTGAAAATTACTTAGAAGCAAAAAGTAATGATGAAGAACTTGTCTTTGGCTGGGTCACTGGGAGTAGTATCGAATCAATATTACATAAAATGGAACATGGTGGATTCAGATTTTTCCCGCATTTTATTGCAAGTGACTTAGGTACCGAAATCACCTATTTCTCAGAAAATAACTTTTTGGAAAAGGATCCAGATTGGCATTCACAGATTAATATCGAAGAATTTAATAAACGGAAAGTCGATGAAATTTATAATGTTCTACTCATGGGCAATATACCATTGATTCCTCAGACTCAAATGGGAAGTTCACGCTATAAAAGAAATTATTATTATCAAATACAACATGAATCTGTCGACAAGAAGAACTTATCCACTATCCAGAAGGTGGCCAAAGAGTACGGGATAGGGGTAAATATCAATCGTTGTAATCCCCTTGCCGGCGATCCTGAAGATAGTTATGATATAGACTTTATTCCATTAGGTACTGGTAAAAATGAGATTGTACGATTTATGCTAGACAAATTCGGGCTGAGTCGGGAGCATGCCTTTGCTTTCGGGGATAGCGGAAATGATTTGCTCATGTTAAAAAGTGTTAAACATGGTTACCTTGTAGGGAATGCAACTCAAGAAGCCAAGGAAGCTCATACTAAAATAGCGACAGGTACGTACGCTAAAGGAATATTAAGAACTTTACAATCCATAATTAACATTTGAAAGTATTAGTAATGAAAAAAGGTAGTTGGTGCACTCTTGCCACAGCTTTAACTTTCTGCTAACAGTATGGATTCTCTATCAAGCAAACAAATCATTCCATGTTTCTTTACCTGCAAGCTTATCAGCAGATATCCTGCTTGCTCTTTGGTATTTGAATAGTGCCGTCTCGGTATTTTTTCCGAATTCTCCATCAAGGGGCCCAGGGTTATATCCTTTCATATAGAGCGCTGCTTGCAGGATCCATGTGATATTGCAGCTAGCGCCTTTTTTTATGGTGACGATCGCATTTTTGGTTTTAGGTCCCCACTTCCCATCGACAACAAGCTTTTTATTGAATTGCTTATTCAATTCCGTTTGTAAACCTTTTATAAGGGCCGATCGAGTTTTGGGACCATAAAACCCATCACCCTCAATAGCCGTTTCATATCGGCCATTTAACGTTTTTTGGATCGAAATTATAAGACTATCTCCTTTGCTGGTCTTCGGTATATCCGTTCTTTCTAATTTAAAGGCAAGGTGCGGTTTCTTTCCTGCTTGTAACTGAGTATAAGATAACCCGCTTGTCATCTCCAAATGGGGATAATCTTTGAACGAGCTCCAATCCCCGCCCCATTTGAATCCTAAATCCTTACCTATGGCAGCCACGCGCTGCCACTTTGAATTAACTGTCCATATTGCTCTCCTGCCATCATCACTCACAATGAAGAAATCAATAGCCAGTCCATAATTATGATAGGATTGCCCTGGCTTAGCATTCGTCACAATGGGTTTAGCTAGATTACTATAGTTTTTTCCATTGTAGCTGTAAACTCGTCCTTGACCATAAAGCGCGGCTTGTTCTTCCAAAGAGCGATAACCTTCACTTATCTGCACAGTGATCCCTTCATTATAAGCACGTTCCACCATTTCCAATGCTGATGCCTTCACAACAGGATTCATCCCTTTGCCCATCTTTTTCACTGATCGATCCAATAATGTCCGTAATGCTATTTTCACTGTAATCCCTCCTCTTATGTTCCCATCAAACTGTATATAAGCCTTTTTAACGGAAAAGTAGCAGAGTTGGAAAAGTTTGTTCTCATTTATTAGAGAATAGAAGTAATATGTTATTTATTTAACAAACGTTCCAGTTGAATTCTGAAATCCATTAAAGGTTACAGTAAAAAACATGGAGGATAACTTTGTCTTAAACATGGTTCGGGATGAGACTAGCCTACAGTTTTTTCTTATAAAAGTTCCAGCTGATTTCAGAAATCCGCTCCCTTTCCGCCGACTGCCTGCCAAGTATTGATGACTGAGGTGAAAAAGCCTGTCGTTCTTCAATATAGATAGGGAATTTCCCAAAAAAATTAGACTGCTTCCTTTCGCCCGTTTGCGAATGAAAGCAGTCTAATAATGTATTATTTTATTAATCTCTTTAACTTACGCTTTAATTTCAATAGAGGGGCTTATCGTAAAGTCAGCCTCTGTTTTACTTTTCACTTCATCAAGTGTTACGCCATTTTGCAATTCAATCAATTCCATGCCAGCGTCTGTAAATTGAAAAACAGCCAGTTCGGTAATCAGGCAATGTACGACTTTTTCTCCCGTCAATGGCAATGTACAGCTTTTTTTCACTTTGGACTCCCCATGCTTGTTCACATGGTCCATGATGACAACAATACGTTTTGCGCCTTGGACGAGGTCCATCGCTCCTCCCATTCCTTTTACCATCTTCCCTGGAATCATCCAGTTTGCCAAGTCCCCATTTTCGGAAACTTCCATCCCGCCTAAAATGGCTAGATCGATGTGGCCGCCGCGAATCATAGCGAACGATTCAGCGCTATCAAAAAATGATGCTCCCGCTTTTGCCGTTACTGTTTCTTTTCCTGCATTGATCAAATCCGGATCGACTTCATCCTTTTGAGGATAAGGCCCGATTCCCAGTAAGCCATTTTCCGATTGAAGCATGACATTAAAGTCATTCGGAATCATGTTGGCAATCAAGGTTGGCATTCCAATCCCTAAATTTACACACATACCATCGTGGATTTCTTTAACGGCCCGTTCTAAGATTAGTTGTCTAGTCATTCGATACTCCTCCTTTTTATGCGTTAGCAGTTGTAAGTCTTTCAATTCGTTTATCATAGTCATTTCCTACAAGCACTTTTTGTACATAAACCCCTGAAGTATGAATTTCATCCGGATCGAGCTCCCCTGTGCCCACGAGCTCCTCCACTTCGACAAGCGTGACTTTCCCTGCTGTGGCAACGACAGGGTTAAAATTCCTTGCCGTTTTCCGATATACAAGATTACCGAAATGATCTGCTTTCCAGGCTTTTACAAAGGCAAAATCTCCGACTATTCCTTTTTCCATAATGTATGTGAGGCCATCAAACTCTTTATGTTCTTTACCTTTTGCGACTTCCGTCCCTACTCCTGTAGCTGTATAAAAGGCAGGAATTCCCGCTCCGCCCGCTCTTAAACGCTCGGCCAGCGTTCCTTGGGGAACAAGCTCGACCTCAAGCTCGCCGCTTAAAAATTGCTGTTCAAATAACTTATTTTCCCCTACATAAGAAGCGATCATTTTTTTGATTTGTTTGTTTTCAAGCAAAAGACCTAGACCCCAATCGTCGACTCCACAATTATTGCTGACAATCGTCAAATCCTTTACACCTTTGTTACGCAAAGCAATGATTAGTTTTTCTGGAATTCCGCTTAATCCGAACCCGCCAACGATAATGGTTGCTCCATCCTCAATTTGTTGAATAGCGCTATCAAAAGATGTTAATATTTTACTCATTTTCCATCATCTCCATTCTATATACTATTCTATTAAATAAACAGTGAAGTTGCAAAAGCTATGATGAACACGGTCACTGTTTTCAAAATGGTAATCGCAAAGATATCTTTGTAAGATTGACGATGTGTCAGTCCAGTAATGGCAAGTAAGGTAATGACGGCACCATTATGCGGCAGCGTATCCATTCCGCCAGATGCCATGGATGCAATTCGATGAAGCATTTCCGGGGTGATTCCGACACTTTGGGCTACCTGCAAATAGTGACCTCCCATTACTTCTAACGCAATCGAAAGTCCACCAGATGCAGATCCGGTAATCCCTGCCAGCACATTGACGGCAATAGCTTCTGATACGAGCGGATTACCGCTTGCATTGAACACCCAGTTTTGAATGACCGAGAATCCAGGTAGCGTTTTCACAACATTCCCAAAACCAACTTCAGAAGCAGTATTGAATATCGCAAGCAATGAACCCATTGCCGCAGCTGTTAATCCACTTGCCAATTTGACCTTGATACGTCCAACATTCAGAAGCATCGCTGCAATAATACCGATTGTCAGTGCCACAATCAAAGACCAGGATGATGTGACTGTGCTTACATCGGCAATGTTGAAAGTTTCCTTCAACATTGACGCATCATACCAGTGCTTAACCGAAATGGCACTGCGGCTGAAAGCAAAATTAAATGCTACAACAAGGATGAGCGGTACGATGGACAGCCAAAAGTTAGGCAGGTTTTGCTGTTCTGCACTTTCTGGTTCATTAATATGTCCTTCCCCGTATCCTTCACCATTTGCCAACGCTTGTTTACGACGACGCTCTAACCAGATCATTCCTCCAGTAAATACCATGATCGCGCCAATAATCCCCATTATTGGAGCTGCATACGTATCTGTTCCGAAATAATTCGTTGGAATGATATTTTGAATCTGAGGTGTTCCAGGAAGGGCATCCATCGTATAAGTGAAAGCGCCTAATGCTATCGTTCCCGGCAATAATCTTTTTGGAATGTCTGCTTCTTTAAAAATTGCCGCTGCGAATGGATAAACGGCGAATGCCACTACAAACAATGAAACCCCGCCATATGTCAGTGCCGAACACGCCAGCACTACAGCAAGAATGGCCTGCTTTGAGCCTAGTGATTTTACGATGGTCTTGGCGATGGATGCAGCTGCACCGCTCATCTCCATGACTTTTCCAAATACGGCCCCTAATAAAAATATCGGAAAAAACGCTTTTATATAGTTAGCCGCAAACGTCATATATGTCTCTGTATAACTCGGCAGCAAATGTCCACCGGATAAGATGACCGCCAGTAAAGTAACAACCGGCGCTATGATAATGACCGGATAGCCCCGGTAGGCTAAAAAGATTAAAAGTCCCAGCGCCACAACAATGGCTAAAATTTGAATCACCAACTCAATTCCCCCTTTTCTCCCCTTGCCCCAAAATTATTTCGGCAGCATTTAAATAGAACTATTAAGCTCCTAAATTCCACATTTTTAATCTTTCCGCTTTTACCATCCAAGCCTGCCTTCCCCAAGTCAGGCTGAATGACCTTCCAATTTTTGAGAACGCTTTCAACAATTTGCTGAATTACGAAATCCCTTTTCAATTTACGTGAAAAAACAATATAAAATGACAGATAGGCCATTCACTAAAGTAATTATGCAATTATTGTGCCAACTTTAATACAATGAAAAATCTCATCTTTTAAAGCCTTTTCCAACAGTTTATTTCCCTTTTAAAAGCTAAAGTCCCTTAAAACTGTTAAGTTTTCAGTACACCTAAGTATAAGCTTTGAAAAAGTGTAAGAATTTTCTTACAACATTTAATTTTCCTTTCGTTTTATGTACGGATTTCCTAACACACTCTCTTAAGAGGAGGTTAAAAAGTATAAAAAAGTGCCCTTGGGCTAAAGGGCACTTTCTGCAGTCATAAACCATATTTATTCATTTTTTCATACAGTGTTGTTCGACTCACTCCGAGTCTCTTTGCCGTTTCTGATTTATTACCTGAGGTCATTTCCAAACATGAAACGATTGCAGCCCGTTCCGTTTCATCCATTACTTCAGCTAAGGTGCGGATCGAGACTGATTCTTTATGACCCGTTATTTCTTTAGGGAGATGCTTGGAACGTATCATTTCCCCTTCTTCAACAATATTCATTGCGCGTTCAATGATATTCTCCAACTCACGAATATTCCCCGGCCATTTATAAAGACGAAGCAGCCGTAATGCTTGATCACTCATTCCCATTACGCGTTTTTTCATGAGGTTTTGATACTTTTCAACAAAATGATTTCCCAGTATTTCAATGTCCTCCGGTCGCTCCCTTAAGGAAGGAACCTGGATTTGCAAGACCTTCAACCGGTAATACATATCAAGCCGGAATTCCCCTTTCGAGACCATTTCCTCCAAATTACGGTTCGTTGCAGCGATTACCCGTACATCAATCGGAATACTTCCCGTCGAACCTACTCTCTCAATCTCCTTTTCTTGTAAAACACGGAGCAGCTTCACCTGCATATGCAGTGGCAGCTCACCGATTTCATCGAGAAAAATCGTTCCGCCTTCAGCCGCTTCGAACTTACCTGCTTTCCCGCCTTTTTTTGCCCCAGTGAAAGAACCCTCTTCATAACCAAAAAGCTCTGACTCCAGCAGCTCTGCCGGGATGGCGGCACAGTTCACTTTTACAAACACGCCCATGGCCCGTCTGCTATCATTATGAATGGCATGGGCAAACAGCTCCTTACCTGTTCCGCTTTCGCCCAAAATCAACACATTCGAGTCGCTTTTAGCTGCAATTTTGGCTTGACCTTTCACTTCCATGAAAGCAGGACTTCTTCCCATCAAATGATCAAACGTATATGAGGCCTTATTTCTCTCGCGAAAATCTCCTTTGTACTTTTTTAGCTCTACTTCAAGGGAATTTATACGCTTGGAAAGAGCGGTAAATTGCCCGACATTCTTAAAAAGGATCTTTCCGACCGCTCCTATTAATTTATCTTGTTTCCGTATCGGGGAGCGGGTCGCAATTATATAATTATCTTTAATTTTTTGTAATTCAGCGACCTCTTGCTTGCCAGTTTTGGCGACCACATGCATACGGGTGTTTTCAATGACCTCCGTTACATGTTTCCCTATCGAGCTTTCCTGATCGACCCCAAGAAAATCCGCATAAGCGTGGCTCAGCATTTGGACATACCCTTCCGTATCAACCATCACCAAGCCGTCATAGGCAAACTCGATAATATCCTTAAACAGAAGTTCTTCATGATTATCGACATTAAGAAAATCACTTTTATTATTTGTAAACAATAGGAGATAAATCTGATACTCCTCACCACCCATTTGAATGATGGCTTTTCTGACAATCCCATTATTATCATTCAAACGGATCGGAGTATTTACAGCTGGTACAAGGTTTTTTTCTAAAATCAAATTTATTTGCGTCTCAAATTGATTCTCAGCAAAAGCCTCTGATAATACGCGATTGCTTAGAACGATTTCTTTTTCGTTTTTCGTCACCAAAACACCAAAAGGCAATTCTTCCAATATCGCTTTCACTAATTCCAATTGAATAGTTTCATTATCGCTGGCCATTCCTATTCTCCTTAACCCGTCTGAAGTTTCCTCCATTATATCATAGGAAAATGAGGCCAAGTCATTACCGTTGCACAATCAGCGCAGTTCCCTGTCCGCCACCAATACATAAGGTGGCAAGGCCCGTTTTTGCATCCCTAAGCTTCATTTCATACAATAAAGTCACTAAGATGCGGGCACCGGAAGCGCCTACTGGATGACCCAGGGCAATCGCCCCGCCATTCACATTCACCTTCTCCGGCTTCAGTTCAAGGTCCTTAAGCACGGCGAGTGACTGTGCCGCAAAGGCTTCATTCACTTCCATCAAATCAATATCATCTATTGTCAATCCCGCTTTTGCCAAAGCTTTCCTTGTCGCAGGAACTGGACCGTATCCCATGATTTTCGGATCAAGCGCGGCGTTTGCATATGACTTGATTGTCGCTAACGCTTCCAGTCCCAGCTCGTCCGCTTTTTCTTTAGACATCAGGACTAACATCGCACCCCCATCATTGATTCCGGATGCATTTCCTGCCGTAACCGTTCCATTTTCCTTAAATGCAGGACGCAGCTTCGTTAGCTGGTCTATCGTCAGCCCATGACGCGGATGTTCATCTTGGTCCACCAAGATCGTCTTTCCTCTGCGTTTATATTCTACAGGTGCAATTTCCTCTGCAAATCGTCCTTCAAGCTGCGCTTTTTCAGCCTTTCTTTGGCTATCTAAAGCAAATTCATCCTGCTTTTCACGGCTGATTCCCCACTGTTCGGCGATATTCTCCGCAGTCACGCCCATATGATATTGATTAAAAACATCCGTTAAGGCGTCATAAGTCATTGAATCGACTGCTTCGGCATTGCCCATTTTCTGTCCAAAACGATAATTTGGAAGTAAATACGGGGCATTGCTCATGCTTTCAATCCCCCCGGCAAGAATCACATCAGCATCACCTAGGGCAATGAATTGCGCTCCCATTATGACCGTACGGAGGCCAGATCCGCAAAGTTTATTAATCGCCATGGCCGGCGTTGTTTCCGGAATTCCTGCATGAATCGCAACCTGACGTGCCACATTTTGCCCTAATCCAGCAGAGAGAATATTCCCAACCAATACCTCATCGATCATGTCAGCCGAAATATTTGCCCGCTTAATCGCTTCCTTAGCTGCCACAACTCCCAAGTCAACCGCCGAAACATTGGCAAGACTGCCTCCAAACGCACCAACCGGTGTTCTTGCTGCCCCTACAATCACTACTTCTCTCATAATATTTCCTCCTTCTCCATTTTTAATTTTCCCAGTTTAATAAAATTACGGTCCCTCTCATTGATTTTCTGAGAAACGGTAGATTCTTCATACGTAAAAATGCCTTCTCCCGACTTGGTCCCAAGCTTTCCCTCAGCCACCAAATCACGAATCAAATCAGGGGCTTCCTTACTCTGATCCAATACCGGTGAAACATTATCGAAAACACGCTGCCATGTATCAAGTCCGCCAAAATCAGCAATCTCGATCGGTCCGGTAAATGCCCAGCGAAAACCTGGTCCAGCCGTTATCGCCGTATCGATATCCTCAGCATCGGCGATGTCCTCTTTTAATAGATAAAAGGCTTCCCGCATCAAGGCAGTCTGGAGACGGTTGGCAATGAATCCTGCTATTTCTTTTTTCAAGAGAATCGGAGACTTGCCGATATTACGCATCAAATCCATTGTAGTCTTGACGATTTCCGGCTTCGTTTCGTCATGCTGAACAACTTCAACCAATGGAACCAAATGGCCAGGATTAAAGAAATGCGTGATGACCATTCGGTCCGCAAACGATGCCTTCTCCATCAATTGAGAAATCGGAAAGGTCGATGTATTTGAAGCAACAATGGCATCCGGCTTGATTATTTCCTCCATTTGCTTATATAGATTCAACTTCAGCTCGATGACTTCCGGAATGGCCTCTATGATAAAATCAGCATCCCTTACTGCCCCTTCCAAATCCACGCTATATGTAATACGGGCTAAAGCGACTTGCTTTTCCTGATCAGTCAAAACCCCTTCCTCAATGAGCAATGATAGATTCTCAGAAATCCGATTTTGGGCACGGTGTAGCAACTCTTCCTTTATATCGTTAATGGTGACGAAATACCCGCTAACTGCAAAAGACTGAGCGATTCCACTTCCCATTACACCTGAACCGATAATGGCTATTTTTTTAATCATCCAGCTTCCCCTTTCCGTTTTAATTACCTTTATTTACTCACCTTTTTATATATGCAATATCCATGCCAACGATAGGGGGAAATAAAATTCTTTTGTTATCAAGAAAATCATGATAGACTCTTACTCATTAACCTAAATCTTATTTTTAATAACCTTCCCTTTATATTTCCAATGGAGTTTACTCTGTGGAATATTCCCTGTTTACGAATAAAATGACAGAACTGGACCATTACATTTTTTATTGGAGGAATGTAATATGGTTAAAGATAAAGTGGCGATAATTACCGGATCTGCTAGAGGAATCGGCTTTGAGATCGGAAAGATATTTGCTGAAAATGGCGCAAAGGTCGTTTTGTCCGACCTTGATCAAAACACAGTTGAAAAAGCTGCTCTAGACCTAAGGAACAACGGCTTGGAGGTTATCGGCTTAAAAGCTGACGTAACAAGTGAAGAGGATATCATCCAACTAATCAAACAAGCTAAAGACAAATATGGACGAATAGATATTTTCATCAATAACGCCGGCCTTCAGCATGTGGCACCAATTGAAGAGTTTCCAACTGAAAAATTCGAACTGATGATCAAAATCATGCTGACCGCGCCATTCATTTCAATTAAGAACGTTTTGCCAATCATGAAAGAACAAGGCTTCGGCAGAATCATCAACATCTCTTCCATTAACGGTCTGATTGGATTCGCCAACAAAGCAGCGTACAATAGTGCCAAACACGGTGTAATCGGATTGACGAAAGTCGCCGCCTTGGAAAGCGCCTCTTTTGGCATAACCGTCAATGCCCTTTGCCCAGGATACGTAGACACGCCTCTTGTCCGCGGTCAATTGGAGGACCTGGCGAAAACAAGACAAGTACCACTGGAAAGCGTTTTGGAAGAGGTCATCTATCCACTTGTCCCACAAAACCGCTTACTCGATGTAAGTGAAATTGCCGACTACGCTATTTTCCTCGCAAGCGACAAAGCACGGGGCATCACAGGCCAGGCAGTCGTGTTAGATGGCGGATATACAGCTCAATAAAATGCATCTTAAAAACCCCGAATAAAGGACACCAAAAAAGGTGCTCTGTATTCGGGGCTTTCTGTCTTTCATGGAAATGTGGGAAAATTTGGTGGCACAAAAAAATCCCCCATGTTACAGTAATATTGGGATACCTCCCATTTTACAAATATTAAAAGGAGGCCTCGTCATGATTATTAAGTGGGTTAGACTGCGATAATTAAAAGCGCAGGCCAATCATCATGCTCCGGAAAGTATATATTGATCTGCGCCATCGTAACGGCTATTGGATAATATTTAATACGGAGGTAAAAAACATGAGTGAACAGATACTGAAAATAAATAAAGTGGATATATGTACAGAAAGTTTTGGAAACCATAAGGACCCTGCCGTGCTTTTGATCATGGGAGCGATGTCTTCATTAGACTGGTGGGATGATGACTTCTGTATCCGCCTCGCTGATTCGGGGAGGTTTGTCATTCGGTACGATCATCGGGATCTGGGACGGTCTACCGTTTATGAACCCGGTACCTCCAACTATACAATAACGGATTTGGCTGACGATGCCGCGGGTGTCCTGGACGCTTATTCCATAGAGCGTGCTTCTATCGTTGGAATGTCCCTAGGCGGTATGATCGGACAGATTCTTGCCTTAAGATATCCGGAACGCGTAAATACGCTTACGCTAATTGCATCAAGCGTGTTCGGGACTGTAATGGAAAAACTTCCTCCAATGGATCAGAGCATATTGGATCATCATGCAAAGAGCGCTTCCATAGATTGGTCAAATCGGGAAACGGTCATCGCTTTTCTTGCGGATGGATGGAAAACTTTAGCCGGCTCCAAACCTTATGAGCAGGAAAGAATGTATAAACTGGCAAAAAGAGAAGCGGACCGTGCCAAACAGCTACCGAGCAGATTCAATCATGCCATGCTTGCTGGGGGAAACGAATATTACGATCGAATGGGTGAGATTTCCGTACCTGTCCTCATCATTCACGGTACAGAAGATCCAGCCTTGCCATACGAGCACGGGCTTGCTCTTGCGAAAGCCATCCCTCAAGCTGAATTAGTGACTCTTGATGGATCAGGGCATGAGATTCATAGTAAAGACTGGGATATGATTATCGAATCAGTCATAAAGCTTACTTCGCGATAATTAATAAGTTTGCATAAAGGAAGCCGACCAATAAAGGTCGGCTTTTCTTTATACATTTGTTAGCAGAAACCGCCATATCCTTGAACGGGATAACAGCCATCGTTACCTCTATCGCCGCCGAAGCAAGCAGCTCCAACGATGATTAAAAGGATAAACAAAACGACTATAAAAGCGAAACCGCCACCAAATCCACCAACATCGTTACCACAACCGCAATTTGATTCATGACCACAATTTGACAATAGAAACATCTCCTTATTTGTTTTAGGAGGAAAAAATTAAATGGGTTAATTCAACTTATGTTCTAATTAGGATAATGACACAAAAATCATCGAAAACTTTTTCAACCATCCTTAAGTGATCCGAAATAAAACAGTTTAACAGCGTATTTTACTGTTTGGAGATTTCATGCAGCTTCGCCTGACACAGCGCAGGACTGCCGGACACCTTATTTACTCATTGAAATTTTTATTGTTTGTGACATCTAATTCCTACTAACTTCAGCTTCTTGTACAATGAAGTTAAAAAGGTCCGTGGTATTTATGATAAAAGGAAATTCTTATATTCTTGTTTTCTCCATGGCTGTTCTGTTGACAATAGTACTTGTTTCAACTACACCAATCATAATTAAAACTTTATTTGCTTTAATAACGATTGCGTTTTTATTTCCTGTGATTAGAAAGCTTCTGTTTAAAGACCATTTCAGAAAAATTAAAGTGGCATTCTACTCATCATTGACCTTTACAATCGGTTTATTTCTAGTCTCGGTTTTTGAAGAACCACCCTTTAAATTAGATGGAGATTTCTTTCAGATTATTCTTATTGTGCTTTTTTATAGTTTAATGGGAAATTTCTTTTATGGCTTACCAGTCTCACTAATTGTTGAATTTATTTCAATGAAATTTTTCAATATTCGTTTCTGGTTATCTGGAGCAATACATATTGGTTTTGGATTGGCTACATACTTTATTGACCCAGGAGGTTTCTTTATCTTTGCGGTTATTTGCTCCATAATCTTTTTTGCACTAGATGAAATCACTAAAGTATATTCGACTTCTTATTGGACTAACCTGCGCCGCTAGAGTGGCCATAAACTGTGTAGGAACAAAAAAAAAAGAAAAGGATAAAAAGAAATTAATCTATTTTATCCTTTTCAAGCAGTTCAATTACTCTATCAATTTTTTGTTCTATTTTATTGGTTTGTTTTGACCTTGTAAGAAGAGAACGAACAAAAAAGTAAACAGCAAAAATCATCCCAATCAACAAAGCAAACATAATAAGTTGATATACCATATCACCGATATTGTAACTCAAACACTTCACCCCTTTCTTTTGTATACTTGCATAACTTATAGACTAAACATCTTGAACTATCCTCCGCCGCTAGTTGCAGTAGAAAAAGGCCGCCAACCAAACTCTATTATTAAAGTAAAGCACAGTTCATTAAGGATTAAATTCTAAAAGGTAATTTCCCAAAACTCACGATCTTCAATAACTAGGTCATAAGGATCTTTGATGTCCATCCAGCGAATGTTTCGTCTCTTAGAAAGTGCAGAGTCCTCTTTACCACTCAAACAAGTAAAATACTCTACTACCCCACTAGCATTCAGGGCTTCATCTAAATATGAATATAATATTGTTAAACATTTTACTTCTTCCGCTGTTCCTTTAAATTCAGGCCCTAAAGGGATGTGACTGGAATAAGCTGCTACTTGGTGATTGAACGAAAAGTGTGGACTATATGAAAATTTTTGTTTCAATTTGCTATCGTAATTATGTTCAAAATATAAATCTGTGAACTCCAATTCATTTTTAAAGACATTAGGTTGATCTGGAGACAAGGGGTTTGAGCCGAACGAACCTTTTGGCAATCTCATTGGTGAAGCTAGATAAATGTACTGAGTCATAAGTTTCTCCTTTCTGTACCTTCATATGATCTGACACAAATTATTCGTATAGTTTTTTAGATATCACTTTTAGTTCTTTATATATTTGCGTAAGTGATATTAGAATATGTATAGGCAATCCAACTGCAAGTCCCACCAATGGAGAATAAGGTCCAGCGAAAGTAAAGAGCGATACAAGTGTAATAGTTACATATATAGAGATAATTATTGCGGTAAAATAAAATTCTCCTTTTTTGGATAATTAAAGCATAGGTCTCTTGCAAAGTTCGAAAACACTACGGCTAGCTAGCTAACCTGCCCCTTTAGTCTTCAAGAAAATCAACAATACTTTTTATTAAAACTGATTTTTCAAAAAAAGTAATAAATTTACACTTTTACACTGGAACATTTGTTCTACATGTGTTATTCTTATAAAAACAAATAAAAAGATCAAATCGCAGCCAAACGATTTGATCCGTAATTATAAATAAAGGCCGGTTGTATCCGCGGGCCTAACACGGTTGTACCGCTGAGCCGAGCCATTTGCTAACGTTCAGGGTGCCGGTGATAAAAACAGCTACGAACTTCAGCTAAAGCACCCATTAGTTCTATAACTACTTTTTTATAACCAATAGTGTTTTCTCATGTAGTTCAATGTCATAGATGTCATAATTATTAAGTGTGATAATTTGGTCAAATTCAACATTTCTTGCTTCTACCAGCTTTCTTGATGAACTGACCTGCCACTATTGAACCTAGTGCATATTTCTCGGCAATCTTTTTCAGTGCCTTTGCACGAGAAACGATAAATTCTCTCATATACTTCTCTAAAAACACCTTATCAGCTAAAACTCCAATCGGACCGAACGGTGACTTATTTTGAAATTTATCTATAATTATAGTCCCGCCCTGCTCTTCTATAAACTGATGTGTATGTACGAAGGAATGGAAGGCACCCTTCACCATAATATCCACAAACTTATTTGGTTTTTCCATTAATTTCACTTTGGCTTTCAGCCTTTGTTTAATACCAAAGTGAATGGCTTTCCAAGTAACAGTATCTCCCTCCTCTAATAGCCCTTCTGTCACACCATCAACAGCAATTTCCTTTGTTTTTCGCTGTCGTTAGCCCGTTATAGCAAGTATTACCTAGCTCTTTTCCAGTAACCTGCCTGTTTTTCCCATAAGAAAAAAGCTGCCTTAAGACAGCTCTTCGGCTTTTGCCTATATTTACTTTTTCATAACGGGGATCCATATTTCACTTCTAAATGTTGTTGAGGTTATGTCTTTATTTTCGTTCCAAAGGATTTCCGGCCCTTCTCTTTGTTCATAGTTAGAGGATGGAAACCATTCGGAATAAATACGTCCCCAAACATTTTGCAGTGTTTCAGGGAAGGGTCCGACTGCTTCGAATACAGCCCATGTAGATGCATCCACTTTCAGCTGTGTTAAGTTATCTGGACATTCCCTCGTTGTTGCTGCGCCGATATAATGATCAAGCTCCCCTTTTTCTTCAAACCTGCCCTCGGAAAAATTCGCAGATGCACTAAGCAGACCTAATGGCTCGACACTCGAAAGGTTTTTAAGCTCATTTATCGTTTTCTCGTCTAAACCTTTCCACATGGATGCAATCTCTGGATTAACCCCGTTAAAAATGATTGGAACTCTTTTTTTAATTCCAATTATATGAAATGCCTCTTTTTCTTCAATTCGATAGTTCATTTCACTTCCTCCTTTAATGGATAATTGGAAGGACATCGGTGGATAGGCTTTAAGTGAATGGCCATTACTTCTCGCTTCAGATGGTGTGATGCCATGCAAATGTTGAAACGCTCTCGCAAAAGAGTCCGGTGAGC
The DNA here is from genome assembly GCF_040250305.1 of Peribacillus frigoritolerans. Lineage (NCBI taxonomy): Bacteria > Bacillati > Bacillota > Bacilli > Caryophanales > Bacillaceae > Peribacillus > Peribacillus frigoritolerans. The sequence goes on from NZ_CP158190.1 coordinate 4,432,286, forward strand.
TGTATCCGTACTTTATCGCTATATCAATGACCTTTATGTTGTTATCTTTAAGCTCAAACGCTGCAAGTGTAAGGCGTCTTCGGCGGACATACTCGGATAGTGAAATACCTGCAAGGAAGGAAAACATCCTTTTAAAATGATATTCCGAGCAATAAGCTAGCCTTGCAACCTCTTTAAAGTCAATTTCGTTCGTAAGATTGTCTTCAATGAATTTAATGGCACCATTCATATTTTTGAGCAAATCCATTCAATGACCTCCCTTATATCAACAGAATAGCAGGAGTTGAAACTAATCATCCGACATTCTGTGCACGATTATGTAGGGTATAAACTGTTTCATTAGTTTAAGTACAAACCTTCACGATCTCTTATAGACTTTCAATAAAAAAGCAATTACTTCCTTTTACAAAAGTAATGAAAACTATCACACTGTAAGTCATTTTATTATTTCTATTTTTTATAAAGGACTACCTTTAAAACCAATCCGCAAAATACTTTTTAACGAACCTCTGTCATATATCGGTTATATAAATCATCACATTTTTCAAGGCATTCTAAATATAATTGTCTGATTTCTGATATAGGACATAGTTTTATGTAACTTTCATCTTTTATTATCCTAATTAGTGGGTTCATTTCGTAATAATAACTATATTCTTGGTTACCTTTATTTAAAATGCTTTTATATCTTTTTAAAATAGTTATATAAGCATCATCAATTAACCTATATTCACATTTGGCTCTTTCTTGTTTATAAAATGTTTCGATTTCTCTTGCGAAAAATTTACTTTCCGTAAAGAACGAAGAATTTACTGGAGAATAATAAAGATACTGATCTTGATAAGGTCTCTTACTAATCTGCATTCTATGCCAATTTTTCACTTCTTTATACCGATCTCCTAAAGCTTTATAATCATTTGATATCGTTTTGGTTTGGAGATTCGATACATATTGAAAAATAGCAGAATTATTTTCGTAGTCAGAAATAGTAGTTATAGAACACCAGCATATATAGTTATTATCTAATTTCCCAATAATGCAGACCTCTTGTTTGGGACTAATGTATATTTCAAAAGAGACTTCCTTATCATCTACTTTATAATTTGGAACTACACTATGTTTTTGCTTGATCAAATTAAATTTTTCCATTTTAATTCCTCTCATATCTTTTCGTAAATTTACTGTATTCCTGCATATTAGTCAGAATTTCCACTTCAGCTATTGCCCCTTTTGCTCTATAAGAAAAGAGCAATTCGTCACTGCCCTTTAGAGAACTTTCGCACCTGTTAAAAAAAATGCTCTTATTGTTGTGATGGGGATTTACGGACTTTTTGCATAAATAGCTCTGGATTATCAATCTGATTAAAACCGTATTTTTTATATAATGAATGGGCATCATTAGTAGCTAACATAAACCTGCGAACCTCTTTTAGTTCGGAATGGTTGGTGATAACATCCATTAACCATTTTGATAATCCTAATTTACGATAGTCAGGTAATATAAACACATCGCAAAGGTACGCATGGGTTGCTAAATCGGTTATTACCCTTGCAAATCCAACTTGCTCAATATCTTCATTTCCTATTTCACCTTTATAAACCCCAAAACATAAGGTCGTATTTTCAATTGACTTTATTACTGTTTCCTTCGGTATTCCCTTTGACCAGTAAGCTTCTTGATTCAAAAAATCATGTATTAAATCCACATCTAAATACTTTTTATTAGCGGAAATCGAAAAACCCTTAATACTCATTTTACATCCCCCTAACATTTTTAATTTTCTGTAATTATACCAAATCACTGATGCCGAAATGGTTAAAAGCTGCCTTAAATATAACTCTATCTTCAGCTAACGTACCAGTTAGTTAAGTAAGGTTTAAGGGTTTCTTGGAAGAATTTTAATACAACAAGTATAACTAAGTAATCCGAAACAAATATTATACATGTTGCAAAATCAAAGGAGGTGGCTAAAATGAAAGCACAACGAGCAGAAGAAATTGCTTCTTCACCAAATATGGTTAATGTAACCTATAATGAGGAAAGTATCTACATCGAGCACGTCGATGAACAAAATGGAACCGCTACAATCCATCCCCTTGATGATCCAAACAAAAAACAAAGTGTTTCTGTAACCAGCTTAAAGGAACAGTAATTTCCTCGATTCAATTAATAAACCTCCACTTTCGGGTGGTGGTTTATTGTTCGATTAAGTTCATTGAACAAGCACCACATCTTGTACAGCTTATATTCTTCCATAAAAGTAAAAAAAGCCAACATCAATTGTTGACTTGAATTCTAATAAAGTTAACAACCTGTTCAAAAAACGAATTGGCTAAGCAATCTTTACATTAATTAGCATTACTTATATATTTCATTTTCTAATATAATCACTTTATCCCCATTCGCTGCTTTCCCTATTTGTTTCGTATTTTCAACCAACCGAAAAATATTATCACAGCATTGTTTTGCACCTATAACTAATAATGGTACACCTATAAAATCAATTTTTAATGCTCTTGATAAATATCCCCCTATAGACATGGCAATAGGTACAGTTGGTGATGTATTGGAGAATACTATTTTTTCGTTAAAGTGAAATTTCTCTTCTAGTAGTAAAGTCAATTCTTTTAATGCCGGAACAACAAGTTTCTCTCTTTTATGTCCAATTGTATAAACTGAGTTGCCCTCTTCATCGGTCCCGCGAAAAATTAGCTTTCCAAATTCTTTTTTCGTCAATTTATTAAAATATTTTACATTTAATATTTCTTCCTTAGTTAGTTTTCTTTCCGATTGGGGTAATTGTTTTAAATGATATGCGGCAGCCATAGACGTGGTATGTGTACCCCCATAATCATTATAAATATACATCATGAAATCATCCCTAATAGTTTTTTAATACTATTATGGTCATATACTCCATTTCCAATTCAGTTGATTATTTTAGGGAAATATACCGAATTCAGGAATATGACCTTGTTTCAAATAATCAAGTTACCCTATCTAAAAACACGACCTTTTTGCAGTACTCGATTAGAATATTCCCGTCCTCGGATCATCAAGACCTAAAGGGTAAATAAATTAAAAGAGTACACCTATCAGTCTGAATGATAAGGGCACTCTTTTATTGTTTATTTTATTTATAAGCTGGGTATGTATAGACAGCAACGCCTCTGTTAGCCAGTCAGTGGGTTTCTTTAGTAACGAGTTCTAAAATCCTTCCAATCCTAGAGACGGGACAGAAAATTTTATTAGATTATCATTGATTTTTTCTTTTTTAATCGGGGCAGGCAATACTGTGCTCCTCACATCAGCGACCGTTTTAAGGTCAAAGGATTCTATTGCTTCCCCCTCTTGGTTCATGATTGAGAGAATTCCATCATTACTCGTTTTTAGGTTAGGTTGATCACTGATTAAATGAGTATAGTATAAGTCTTCGTTCAGCGTGTAGGAATGAGAGTAGTCCGCTGAATAAAGTTTGCTTTTTTTATCAATTTTGCCTGATTTAAAGTTTTCAAAGCCATAGTTGAATAAAAGCTTGGTATCAGAGTAGGCAACCTTGTCTGAAGGAGCTTTTAGAGTGACAGCAATCAATTCCTGTTCTCCTCTGGTGGCAGTAGAAATCAGGGTGTAGCCGGATTGACTGACGAAACCGGTTTTCCCGCCGGTTATTCCCTTATAGGGGAGTTCGCCTTTTAACATTTTATGATGGGTAATTAGAGTTGTGTCCCATGTTTCCACTTCCCATGGTAAATCCTTCTTCCCAAAATACTCACGGAAAGTTTCATTTTTCATTGCATATTGGGTAATTTTCGCAAGGTCACTGGCTGTAGTTACATGGTCTTTGTCAAACAATCCATGGGGGTTCGTAAAATGAGTATCGGTGACGTTTACTTCTGTTCTTAAAAACTCATTCAAATCTTCCATGAAAAGTTTTTCACTGCCGGACATATGCTCGGCAATTGCGATGGCTGCATCATTTCCGGAGTTGATTAGCATTCCTGCAATTAATTTGGAAAGCTCTATTTCCTCCCCAGGTTCAATAAATACCGAAGACCCGTCTGCCTTAGCTGCTTTCTTGCTAACAGTCACTAGTTCGTTCTTATCGCCGTGTTCTATAGCATATATAGCCGTGGCAACTTTCGTTAGACTGGCTGGATACATACTTTTATTCATGTTTTTTTCGTATAATACTTTTCCACTTTTCGCATCAATAATGATCCCGGCGTCACTATTGAGAGGTAAGTCAGATTCTGCACTTACAGTCGTAGAGGCGAAAGGGATTAAAGCCAAAATGAAGATGATGAAAAACTTTTTCATATGCCGCTCCTTTGATGATAGTTAAATCCTATATAGTCATAATAAAATAAATCTGAATGTTTAGAGTTGATTTATTGAAAGTGAAATACAAAAGTAATTACCCCTTAATAATTTTGGAAACATTTCGGGTAATGATTTTCATTTTCTTTCCTGAAATAACTTTATAAGGGTTGTGACCCTTTTAGTGGAGACTTCATTTACCCCCCTTTCAAATGTTTTTTTTTGTAAATCACTAAATCTTTTCATGAAAAAACCCTCCAAACTGAAGGGCTCAGACTGAAGACAAACTCGATGAAGAACAAGTTTGTCTCAATTTTTATTTAGGTTATAAAACCTGGAACGTCGATTTCCACTCCAGGCACTCGCTTTCCGCGGGCGGTCCGGGAGCCTCCTCGGCGCTTTTGCGCCTGTGGGGTCTCCCCTTGACGCGCTTTTCCCGCAGGAGTCTCGCACCTTCCGTTCCAATCAACTTTGTTTTGAAATTTAGATAAAACCTAACTCACACCTTCAATCTGAAAGGCTAGTTACTTTATAGGAATGAAAATTCTGTTATGTTTTCATTTTCATTCCTATTAACACACATTCCACTTTTACAATAGGTTTTCTTGATAATATAAATATAATGGTTACAGGTATGACTAATAAAACATAATATTGGTCACTTTCTTTGATCCAATCATAAATAAATGAGTTATAAACATATTCCAGAAAAAACATATGAAAAAGATAAATAGCTAATGTAATGGACCCTATTTCAGTAAAAAATGTATGCTTTTTAGGAACAATACAGAAAAAACAATAAGTTGCTGCTCCCATAACTAAATAAACGATCAACTTATATATAAAACCGAGGGCAATGGAGCCTCCCATTAATTCCTCATAACCTAAACGGCCATAAAACCACTCTCTCCAAGTAGTTTCCCCATAGAAATAAATACCGGTAAAGATTAACCCTAGTACAGCCCAGCCTATTAGGGCATTACTTTTCTTTTTAACCCATTCAAAATGATTTTTTTCTAAAAAATGTCCAACTAAAAAGAAAGGAAAGAAAAAGAACGTTCTCGACAAACTTAACCATTCATTCACTTCACCAAAGTAACCGATTATTAGAGATACAATTATTGAAAAAACGATTCCATATTTCCTGGACGAAAATATAAACAATAATATATTCCAGCAGAATAAACTTATTAGGAACCATAAGGCCCATCTTGGAGTCAAAATTGTGAATTCAATTGGTTCATCAAATAACTTTTGATAATAGAAGGTATAAATCACCTGGAATATTACATAGGGAATTAATATTTTCTTAATTAGCCCCCAGAGGTCCTTTTTACTTTTTATCTTTCTTGAAAAATAACCGGATACTAAAATAAAAGCTGGCATATGGAATGAAAAAATAAACAAATAAATAGTTAAAATCCATTCGTTTTCTTCCACCATTCTAGCTAATGTGTGTCCCAAAACAACTAGTACGATTAAAACAGCTTTTGCATTATCAAAATATGGATCACGCTTCATGAATTCTTACCCCCTATAAAAAAACTACTAGTTATATCTTCTAATCCTGAATTATGGTTTGATTGAAAAAGCCGGCTTTCCTCTAATATAGGATTGCCGGCTTTTTACTTAAGGAACTTCTTTGGAGTATCTACCATATCATAGCTTGTTTACAGTATAGTTAATGGAAAATAACAGTTTGATAACAGAGACTTAAACAAAAAACTCCACCCACCAATTGGCTTATGGCGCTAACGCACCCGTTAATGACTTGCCGCAGCGAACAATCACTTCCAAATTCAAATCCCAAGCAGTTCCATACGTTTTCGCCTTACCAAAACGGGTAGTGTATTATATAAGCATGAGTATGATAACGTCTCTCTATAGGAGGAATGTTCATGAATCCGGTCATTTTATTTGATGGTGAATGCAATTTTTGCGATTCGAGTGTCCAGTTCATTATAAAGCGGGATCCGCAGGGGCTTTTTCATTACGCTTCGCTTCAAAGTGAGGCGGGACAAGAGTTGCTGAAGAAGTATAATGTTCCTGCAGATATAGATAGCATGGTCCTGATCGAAAGGGATAAGGCCTACTATAAATCGTCTGCAGCCTTGAGGATTTGCCGCCGCTTAAAAGGGGCATGGAAGTTGCTTTACGGCTTCATCATCGTTCCAAGCTTCATCCGGAACATCGTTTATGATTTCATTGCCAGGAACCGTTACAGATGGTTCGGAAAGAAAGAAGAAAGCTGTATGCTGCCGTCGCCAAGTGTTCGAAAGCGCTTTTTATAAATAGACTTGTAAACATTAATGTTAATTTAATTAATGACCGTGGAGAAATAGTTCGCACTTAGGGGAAGAAAATCAGGAAAAGGCTAATCAAACATCTTCAGAAGTTTGGGTAAAGGAGCAGATAATATTAATAGCAGTTGCCAATGAAAACCCGGAAATTAATTTTAGATACACTTTATACCTCTTTATCGGGAAGTAAACAATTTAAATCGAAGCCCCAAACTGCCATATTAAGCTCGGAATGAAAACACAGATGGAAAAGGTATTTAATTTTCTGCTTTCGTTATGGCTTAGATTATCTCTTTATTGGCATTCTATAACGTAAAAAAGGTAATTCAGCTGAATTACCTTTTTTACGTTATAGAGTTTCCGGTAAGGCTCTTTAACGAATGTGGTTGGTACACATTAAAGAACAATATTTATGAAGTGTGTTTATATAATTGTTAAGGGTGAGTTATTATTTGCTCAACTTTATTAAGAGTACTAGCATTACTTGGAATAAATTGAGCAGTTAATTGATAGTCTCCTTTTGAAAGCAACTTCGAATTAATTCTTATAGTATACTCCCATGTGTCTCCTTTATTAAAATCTTTTTTATGTTTTTTAGTCGGTTGAGATTCAACAGTAATGATATTCCCCTCTTTAATTGTACTATTCGTTATTGTTTTGAATTCTACGTCTATTTCATTACCTGTAGCAAATTGCAAATTAAAGTTCTTATTTGTATTATTGGTAATTTTATAAGTAAAACTCTCATAGTCTTTTGTTGTCAATTGATGTTCCAGGGATTGTTCGACGTTAAGATCGAGTTTATTGTTCTTTTTATCAATTTGAGCAATGTAGTAGTAATAGGCAAATATTATTAATGAAACAATCACAATACCAATAATGAACTTTCGCACAAGATACCCCCTTCCAAATGTTGAACATTACTTGTTTTATTCTCTCTTTTTTGTTACTCTAACTATTTATTTAGTAACTTTTCACACTGCTTATAGGAGGATTGTCCGCGTAGTCTTTACCCGTTCCTGTAGAAATTCCGTATGAAAAACCTCCTGAGCCACCACCAATAGATGGAGTTATCGTTGTGAAAGCATGAGAATATTCTACTGTTGCTTGTAAAGGTCCATTGTTTTTACTTGAAGCAGATTTAGGTAGATAAATATATTGAGTGAATTTCCCTATATCATCATGTGATCCAGCACGTAGATCTACTTTCCAAGACATACCCGCTTTTAAAGAAGGTTTAAAAACAGTAACAGATTCAGTAATAGGAATTGCACCATAATAAGTATGAGATAATTTACTTGTAGATTTATACCAAGCGTTATCAGTCCAGGCTAGAGCAAAAAGATCCACGTACCGATTTTTTGGCATGCTATTCCAATTATAACTACCATTTATTTTAAACTGTTTTTCATTACTATTCTTAATTCCAAGATAAGACGCACTTACTTTTAGAGTAATACTTCCACCATTCTTTAAATTTTGAGCTTGTACATCCCCACTAATTTCATCTTCCGGCACAAATGTATAAGTAGTTTCAGAATAGTCAGGATTCATTGCTCCTTCAGATATAAACTCTTTCAATTCTTCATTAGTTGTTCCATCAATAGCTTCTTCTGACCAACCAGCTTCAGTTAGAAATGCCAATTCTTCTTCGGTTAATTCATCTTGTTTCGAATCTGTTTGGATGTTATCTGGATTGTACGGTTCTACATATTGAGAGATAGAAGGATCAACATTTACCAAATTATATTTTTTTTGATTTTCTAGTGTTGTAGCGTAGTCTTTTAATTTTGTGCGCATTTCTTTATTATCAAGGTTTGCATTTTGTGACCAAAGAAGGGCTGCAGCTCCTGAAACATATGAGGCAGCTATAGAAGTACCACTTGCTGTTATATGATCGCCATTTAAATCTAAAGTTTGGATATTTACTCCCGGGGCAACCAATTCTAATTGATCGCTATAATTAGACAGTGAACTCATTTGATTATAGAAGTCTGAGGCTCCAACACCAATTACATTATCATAGGCAGCCGGATAAGTAACTTTTTCAGTCCCCTCATTTCCAACTGAAGAAATCATTAAGACTCCTTGATCATAAGCTTTATCAATTACATTTTTCAATATTTCAGATTCTTTAATACCACCGAAGCTCATGTTTATAATATTGATATCTTCTTCAATTGCCCACTCAATTCCTTCAATTATATCACTATATTGTCCTGTACCATTTTGATCAAGTACTTTCCCAACATACAATTTAACATCTGGAGCTACTCCGTGGAATCCAGAATTTTCATATGAAGTTGCAATTATACTAGATACTGCTGTTCCATGACCGTTTAAATCTATAACATCTTCTTCACTATCTATAAATGAAGCTTGCTTTTCTATTACTATCCCAGATTGATTAGAAATCCCGGTGTCTAAAATTGCAAGTTTAATGCCTTTTCCAGTTATACCATTTTCATGAGCTTTATCAGCATTAATTCGTTTTGTTCCCCAACTATATCCATTTTCAAGATATGTTTCTCCATTTAAAGGAGTAGATTGTACCGTTACATCTTCTTCAATCAGTTTTACATTTGGATTTTTCTTTATTTTATATAATTCATCAGCTGTTAATGATGCTTTTGCAGTCTTAAAATGCTTGTATTTCCCTTTGATTTTCCCTCCCTCTTTTTCAATTAATTTAGTATCCAATTTTTTATTAAACTCTACTAAATAGTTCTTTTCGCTTTGATTCTTTGCTTTACTTACACGCGGCTGTGAAAAAAATGAAAATATTAAGATAAAAACCGCAATAAATGAAATGATTTTTTTCAACTAACACATCTCCAGTTCAAATTTTTTATTTAAATATTGTATATCAAAAGCAACACCGGATATATTTTACCACAATTTAAATAATTTGGTATATTTTACTCATTTTATTTTAATTATCGTTTGAAATGATGGTCAATAATTAGTTAAATTAAATTTTCCTAAATAACTAATTAGCCAAAAAACAGTAGGAAAAATTGTATGATATAACAAAAGCGATCAATACTGAAATTTCATTGATAATAGCAAATAACTTAATTGCTGCTACACATTGGTCTAGCAGGTTTCAAGCAAAAAAGTGTGCGGATAGTCATACCCAATCTAAAGGATTGCCTCATTTATAATGACTTAATCTTGTTTCACATCTTCTCACAGATTTGGAACAGGTATTTTAACGGGTCTATAATGAAAATCAATACTTTCCTATAACAGAGGCGCTAATAAACAAAAAAGGACGATCGGCAATCATTGCTTTTCGTCCTTTTCATTGTGTAAATGTGGAGTATCTCCATAAATGATTAGCCGTAGGATGCGCCATCATTTCGAGCCCTTTGTTTTCCGCCAGGTGCAGGGGTTCCCAGTCTAGATCATCTGCCTCCTTGAGGTAGACTTCGTGATGCGGTGCCTGATCATGATAGCCGGCTATATTGATTTCTCCATTTCGGTAAAAGGTCCCGATCACTTTATAATCCACGGCAGGAGAAATGATGATTGGGTTGCCTACAGAGTGTGTCAGCTGGATGGTCGTTTTTTCATGATTGGATAATACGCGCTTCACCTCAATGTCTTCATCCGAGGCCACTCCTTCCTCGAGGAAATCGCCATCATGATTGTAGGCTTCACTTTTCCCGACCGCTTTGGAAAATTCAATCTCGGCTTTGCTTTCCTTTTCGTGAATATACACATCGACTCTAGTCCGGAAACGGGGTGATTCAGGATCAAATCCGCGATTGTCACCTTTAAAAAAGGGAACCTTCGATGCAAGATTGGGGTTTTTCAGCCACTCTTCCGGTAAAAAGGTGGTATAGCGCAGCTGCCAATTTCTTTTCTTTTTACCGTCCACATCGTTTTCAACTGGCTGTAAAAGCTTTTTTACAGGCCCAATCTTTTTCGTATTCGTTATTTCCTCGATCGCAGCCTGTGCTTGGGATGAACCTTTTTTTACGGCTCCGACAATACTCGCTACAAGGGATTTCACGGCATAGGACTCCTGCTCTGAACGCGGAAGGGGCCGCTTTGCTTTAATGGTATATGTGTATTCCTGATCTTCACTAATACTCCGATCACTGAAGGAACATCCACCCACTTTCCCGATATCCACGCCGTTTCGGTAAATCGTATACTCTTTTATTCCTTTGATGGGCTCCCATTCCAGGCTGGCTTGGCCTCTTGCGACAATCGTGGTGAATACCAAATCCAAAAGGATATTATCTTCTTTTTTATTCTCGGCGGTCGTTGATGTTTGTATTTTCATCCTGTTCACTGCCTGTTCTTTTTCATTCAAGCTATCTATCGTGTACGTATAGATGGTTCCTGGAGTCAGGCCCCTATCTGCAATCTTCGGCTCCGAGCCGCTGTAAATCAGCTCTCGCCCCCTGAATACCCGATAGTAACCGCCTTCATCAGGCCAAATAAGCTTTATGGAATCTTCTTTCCGTTCGATCTTACACATCAATGAAGCCGTTTTGAATACCGCTTGATGCTTCCTCTTATTGGAAATGAGATAAGCAATTCCCGCAAGACCAAGAGCAAGCAATGAATGCCTTGCAGTGAATGTAACTCCTCCTACTTTTAAACGGGGAAATGGATAATGGGCAATCAACTTCTTCATCACCTCTTTCTTTTCTAGGTGTTATTTCTTTACCCACTTTAATCTCCAAGCACACTTTGCAATGTGCTATGGAGGACAACTTACTTGCTGGCATAAAAAAACCGAGGGAATGGTACTCCCTCGGTCATTTATAAGTTTCACTGGATTATATTTTAACGGCGGCTTTTTTCCCCGCCCTTGCGTCCTGCTTCTTCACGGCTCATTTTTCCATCATTGGAACCGTCAGAGCTGCCGTTGCCATCTCGTTGATTGGCTCGTGCCTCTCCGCCTTTTTCGCCGATTTCCTGATAGAATTCCTTGCCATGACTGTCGGATGTCGCTTCTCCGCCTTTTTTACCAATCTCCTGATAGAATTCCTTATCATGATTTTCGGATGTCGCTTCTCCGCCTTTTTGGCCAATCTCTTGATAGAATTCCTTATCATGATTTTCGGATGTTGCTTCTCCGCCCTTTTGGCCAATCTCTTGATAGAATTCCTTATCATGATTTTCGGATGTTGCTTCTCCGCCTTTTTGGCCAATCTCTTGATAGAATTCCTTATCATGATTTTTTGCTGTTGTTTCTCCACCTTTACGTCCTGCTTCTTCACGACTCATTTTCTCATTGTTGTTAGCCATTAAAAATTCCTCCTTATTATTTGGATTTTTCATGTACTAGCTACATATGAAATGTACCCGCTTGAACAGCTATAAAACTAGATTCAGCTAAAAACTTCAGGTCGTTTTTTAGCGGCGACTTTTTTCCTCGCCATTACGTCCTGCTTTTCCCTGCTCATTGTTCAATCATCGGACCCATCACGTTGATTGGCTCTAGCCTCTCCGCCTTTTTTGCCAATTTCCTGATAGAAATCCTTATCATGATTTTCGGAAGTGGCCTCTCCGCCTTTTTGACCAATCTCTTGGAAAAATTCCTTATCATGATTTTTTGCCGTCGCTTCCCCGCCTTTGCGGCCAGCTTCTTCCCTGCTCATTTTTTCATTGTTGTTAGTCATTAAAACTCCTCCTTATTATTTGGATTTTTTATGAACTAGCTACAGTTTTATGTATACCCGATAGTTTTGATATAAAACTAGAATCTATTAAAACTTTTCCATTTCAAAAGGAAAAGCATCATGAATGATATCACTCATGATGCTTCCTAACCTACTTGGGAATCCCTTCTCGCAGGCGATTTGGCAGCTCTACAAGGGTTTCATTCAAAGTATCCAATTTCGTTTCAATTCTATGAAGCAAATAAAGGGTAACAATGATCGGGAACCCAATATCACTGACAAATGGCAGAATTTGATCCACTTTTTATTCACCTCACTTCAAGTGTGTCCAACAAAGATGACCTTCCCGTTCGTTAAATAAGTTCCACTTCCTCCACATTCCGCTCGACAAGGCGCGCTACCTTCAAATCGACCAAATTCCCGGAGGATGTAACGAACACATTCCCCGTAATGATTTTTTCCATTGCCTGTTTAACCGTGTTTACTCCGACCGGCTCCTTCGGATTATCAACGGAAATCGTCGCTGACTTTCCTTCCGCTGTAACGAAAATCAATTCCAATACTTTAGCCATTTCTAATCACCTCCCCCTCTTCCGACATCTTTCAAAAAACCGATTAGCCAATCAAAGAATACGTATCCACCCTGGTCACTTCACCCATTGGATAATTCTGTACACTTGCGATTGCAACTGCTGTCGAAAACAACTGGTCCGCCGTCGCCTCGACCCTGATGTTTGAAAATGTCCTCCGCTTGAAAACGAGAGCCCCTTTTTCATTTAACCCCGTCTGAAAATCGATCCGCAATGTACTTGATACTGGAATTTGATTTGCCATATCACTCACCCCCTTTCACACTCTATATAAACTTTTACAGGGATGAAAGTAGCATGGGCTTGAAACTTTTTCAGGGAAACGCATAAAAAGCTCCCCATCATTTGGGCAGCTCTATATCAGTATTTTTAACTTTAGGCTCTTTTCGTAAAGATTGTTGTTTTTAAAACGAAACTATTTAAGGTTGATTGGAGCGGAAGTGCGAGACTCCTGCGGGAGCAGCGGGACAGGTGAGACCCCACAGGCGTTTACGCCGAGGAGGCTCACCGCCCGCCCCGCGGAAAGCGAGCATCTGGAGGGGAAATCAACCACACCGCACTACTTAGTAAATAGCAACAAAGTATGCGAAAACAGCTTAACTTTAAAACCATATCCACATTTTATTACCGGAATTTTAATTATCTACTCAGCAATTGTCTTCTTCTCTCACCAAAAAATCTTTCTCAATTATTAACGGTTTTTCTACAAAATTAATTCTTCTCATTATTTGTTGTATTACTCTCGGGAAAAAGTAAGCTCCAAAGAAAGCACAGACAAAAGCCTGTGACCAAGTTTTTAACCATGTAGATAGGAATATATGATCATAACCCCTATTTATTGAGACTAATATAAATGAAATAAAAAAGGACATACTAAATGCCATTAAAAATGCAAAAATAATTTTTCTGTATTTAACGTTAATATTCATTATTTTTCTACTTCAACTCCTATTTTAATAATTTTAGGTTCCTTGATATTTTTAATTTTCTGTTGTTCTGTTCCCAACTATATTTTATTTCTTCCATTTACATTAGTAAAACCAATTTTTATAATAGATATATTATAATTGCTAATGCAAAGGGGTTTGTGAGATTGAATTCGTATTATGCTTTTATCAAAACCATAGAAACAGGCAGTTTTACAAAAGCGGCTGAAGAACTAGGCTATACGCAGTCTGCCATTAGCCAAATGGTACATTCATTAGAGGAAGAGCTTTCCACCACTCTTATTTTACGTTCTCGAAAGGGTATTACACTGACACCGGATGGCGAGGAATTTTTGCCATATATCAGGAAGATTTGTAATTCACATAAGGAACTGACTGAAAAGCATAAAGAGATGGAGGGACTGCAAAGCGGCCTTATTCGAATTGGCACCTTTTCCAGTGTTACATGTCATTGGATACCAGGATTGATCAAGGATTTTAAGGAACTTTATCCAACTGTACATTTCGAATTACATCAAGGAAATTATACGGAAATCTCAAACTGGATTAAAGAAGGCAGCGTAGACTTTGGCTTTGTGAATTCAAATGTTTCGGATTTAACTACGATTCCCTTGCAAAAAGATAAAATGGTGGCTGTAATGCCAGTAAATCACCCTTTAGCATCATCCACTGTAGTCTCCTTGGAGGAATTGCTAAAAGATCCTTATATTCTGTTGGATGAGGGAGTTATAAATGAACCATTAATAATTTTTAAACAGTACAATTTTGAACCTGATACACAATACCGAGTATATGATCCTTATGCGATTATGTCGATGATTGAACAAGAGCTTGGCATTTCGATTTTACCGAAGCTGCTCTTAAATAAATGTCCCTATAATATTGTAACGAAAAGCATCTCTCCTTCTATTATCCGAACAATTACTTTGGCATACAAAGATAAAAGGGTATTGCCAATAGCAAGCAGGTATTTTATTGACTTTATTATTGAAAGGTATAGGGAAGTTTAATAAAAATTAATGAAGAGAGTTCCTAACCTCTCCGAATGTTTATCCTTGAACTTTTTGCTTTACTAAATAAAACCTCTTAACTCTGTTGCTGAAGAAATCCTGAGCCTTATCCCGCCCTGGTTGCTTGTTTCATAAATCCTGGAATTTCACTATCGCTTTTGCTTTTCATCTTATTTTCTCTTTAAAGTATTTTTTTATAACTGACATTTTTGGTGCGAAGATCAATTGCAGTTGGCTTTAAATGGCACGTCAAATTCGCCTTTTCTGGGAAATAATAATCACGAAAGGAAGTGGATGTTGATGTCATTAGAATGGTTTGACAGAGTAAGCGGGGAATTGCAGGATCATCTTAAATCAATTTGTGAGAAATACGACCGCAATGGCAGTATGATCGTGGAGCGCGGGTCTAAGCATCCACGCATCGAGTTTTATACAGAGCTGGAAGACGATGAGAGGGATTATTTTTCCTCGCTGTTTTTTGATCCGTATAATGAAGAATTTTATATGGAATCATTCGATCCGGATTTAGGGCAGATCAGCAAGGTCATCCTCTCGGATATTGAAGATATCGTCGATGCTGTCCATGAGAGCTTCCATAACTATTTGGAAGCGGATGATGATGATGATGATTACGATTATGCATACGAAATGGATATGGATGATGATAATGATGATTTGCATGATCCAGAAAGCGACGATTCCGAAATATACGAAATCGATGTAGATTGGGAAACGCCTGAAGTGACCGCCTATATCCAGGATAATGAAGTCGAGGTCACCTATCAATTCGGTATCGTCCAGGAAACAGGTGATGGTGTGCTGAAACGGATCAATCGGATTCGGACAGCGGATGATGACCTGATAAAGGATGAAACGAATTTCATTTTCAGCAAGGAAGAAGCAAGCACGATCATCGCCATGATAGCCAGTCATATGGATTCACTTAGTGAAATGGAATAAAACCAACAAAACCTTGTCCATGATCATCATGGACAAGGTTTTATCATATAATAATCAGTTCATATACCTCTGATAATTGCGTGACCCGTTCCGTATCACTAGCTTCCTTCGCATGTTTAATTTCCTGAGGAAGAATATGGTTAAGGAGACTGGCTTCTTTACCGGATAGTTTATTGACGAGTTCTTCTTCAGAATGAAAATGTCCGCTTTTGATTTTATTATAAATTTCCTGCGCTTCAGGATATTGGTCCGTATAGTTAGACAATATCTCACGTAAGTAACCAATCGTACGATCCATCAAACCATCCCTCTCGAATGTTAAATTTTTGCTTACATGCTATACCTTCCCCCATTTTTTAATGATAAATTCCTAAAAAAAGATATCCAAGTCAATGGATATCCCTAATCAGTCTTCCTCCCAAAATAAATCATCCAATGTACGGGATAATGCTTTACAAATTCCGACACATAAACTTAATGAGGGATTATACTTTCCAGATTCAATCAATCCTATCGTTTGCCTGGAAACGCCGACAATTTTGGCCAGTTCATCTTGTGACAAGTCCTTTTCTACTCTCGCAAGCTTCAGTTTTATATTTTTCAAGGGAAAGCACCTACAATTTCTTATTATCTTCGCTATTTTTCATTCCGATTTTCTTCGCCAGCAAGTATATACCGCCAAAAAACAGAAGTAAAATCGGCAAATAGATCATAACGGATACAAACGATACCAATACAAAATACCATACACCCTGGGAACTGCTATCGGCATAGGATACAGCACTATTCACGCCCATGAATATAGCGATGATAAGTGCTAAAGCAACCGTCCCAAGAACCGTCTTCCTGCTCATCGGTGTTTTGCTGTTGCGGTCATGCATCTCCACCTCATCCCAGAATACACCTAAGAAAATGGAACGAGCTAAGTAATACAGCCCCGCACCAACAAGGATCGCGAATTCCAGATATAACTCCCCGCTGCCTGCACCATATTTATATAGTTTGAAAAGTGCACTCACCAGGCAAATGGCCAAAATGACGTAATACATTTCTTTATAAATCTTATTTCTTACATTCTCAACCCGCTCATCCGTGATCTTTTTCGTTCGTTTGAATAGATTCATCTTTGATCGACCTCCAATAATTCCATCGCTTACCCTTATTATATGATTTATCTAACTTTTTGCAACATATATATTACATTTTATAATTTATAAATTGCAAAATGTATAAAAAAACGTACCCATACATCAGTATGGATACCTCACTAGCCTTATTTAGGGTTTTACTCGTAGTTTTTGGGGATTTACTCGTGAATTCTAGGCTTTTACTCGTGAGTTTTGGAGATTTACTCGTGAATTTCAAGCTTTTACTCGTGAATTTTGGGGATTTACTCGTGAATTTCAAGCTTTTACTCGTGAATTCACCATTTTATATAATGCCAAACCAGGTATAGAGGGCAATGATGACAAAGACAGCCAATGATTTTATGATGGTGATCATGAATATGCTTCCATACGATTGTCTATGCGTTAATCCTGTGACGGCAAGCAGGGTGATGACGGCTCCGTTATGAGGAAGTGTATCCATGCCGCCTGATGCCATAGCGACTACACGGTGCATCACTTCAGGTGAGATATTGGCCGCGGCGATTGCTTGATTGTATTTATCGGCCATTGCGCTTAATGCAATACCCATTCCCCCGGAGGCTGACCCTGTTATGCCTGCCAGTGCACTAGTGGTAACAGCGCCGTTGACAAGCGGATTCGAGAATACACCTGATATTCCATCACTGATTTTCGCAAATCCTGGAAGGGCAGCTATGACTCCGCCGAAGCCATATTCCGAACCGGTGTTCATGACGGCAAGCAGTGAGCCGCCAATACTGTTGTTCAGTCCTTCTTTCATGTTTTTCGTCACTCGTTTCCAATCATAGGCAAGGGCTGTGATGATCCCGACGATCAGTGCAATCTCGACCGACCAGATTGCAGCATTGGCCGCTACATCAACAGAATAATCTTCTAACCCCATTGCGGAAAAATCAAATCCATCAGGATACCATTTCGGTATGGCTTTAGACAGATAATTATTCATGATCGCAACCAACCCAAGCGGAACGAATGCTAAAATCTGCCGTAATACAGTTTGGTTTGAATGTAAATCAGGAGCGGTCTCCCCTTTTTCCTGTTCAGGACCAGCGGCATTTTCCGCAGCAAACCCATAATACCCTTCCCCTACTTTTTTGGCTCTTCTCTTTCTGCTTTCCAAGTAGGCCAATCCAACCGATAAGACAAAGATGGCGCCTATGATTCCAAGGATTGGAGCCGCATAAATGTTTGTACCAAAGAAGGACGTAGGAATGACATTTTGAATTTGGGGAGTTCCCGGCAAAGCATCCATCGTGAACGTGAAAGCCCCAAGTGCGATGGTAGCCGGCATAAGTCTTTTAGGAATGTCGGCTTGCTTGAACAATTGAACGGCAAATGGATAAATGGCGAAAACCGCAACAAATAAACTCACGCCGCTATAGGTTAAAATCGCACCCAAAAGGACTATCGTCAGCATCGCTTGTTTGGCACCGATCAAGCGGACGATCGTCTTCGCAATCGATTCGGCGATTCCCGACATTTCGATGATCTTCCCGAATATGGCCCCTAATAAAAAGACGGGAAAATAGTTTTTTATGAAAATGACCATCTTTTCCATGAATACGCCGGAATAGAACGGCAAAACATTACCCGGGTCAATGAAGAAGACCGGTAAAAGTGCAAAGATAGGTGCAAATAAAATGACAGAATAGCCGCGGTACGCTGCAAACATCAATAGCCCCAGCGCCAGCAATATAATCATTAAGTCCATGAAGATCCCCCTAAACATTTATTCCAAGTTTGAATAATTTCCCCAAACTAGTCAAAAATACGCCAAAAGTGAACCTCTCTGCCAAATTAAAATTTGTCAGAAAGGTTCACCTTTATTTTTCTTATAATTATTGATTATTGAGCTGTATAGCCACCGTCAATGACAACTGCTTGACCTGTTACGCTTTTCGCTTTATCGCTTGCCAGGAACAATGCATAATCAGCAATTTCACTAACATCCAATAAACGTTTTTGAGGCACCAATGGAAGAAGGACTTCTGCCAATACATCTTCAATCGGAACATTACGTGTTTTCGCCAGATCTGCCATTTGTCCTCGTACAAGCGGAGTATCCACATATCCAGGGCATAAAGCATTAACCGTAATACCGTGTTCTGCACCTTCCAAAGCAGCAACTTTCGTTAAACCGATCACTCCGTGTTTTGCACTGTTGTAAGCCGCTTTACCTGCGAATCCGATAACACCGTTAATGGAAGAGACGTTAATGATGCGGCCGAAACCTTGTTCTTTCATGATCGGGAACACGGCTTTAGTTAGAATGAACGGCGCTGTCAGCATGATTTTTATCATCAATTCGTATTTAGCCGTCGGGAAATCTTCGATTGGCGATACATGCTGCAGACCGGCATTGTTAATCACGATGTCAACCGAACCGTATGTTTCTTTAGCTTCCTTCACCATATTTACGATATCTTCTTCTTTTGTTACATCGGCTTTGATTCCAATTGAATCGAAACCAAGTTTTTTCAATGATTCCGCAGCATCTTTCACCGATTCTTCATTAATGTCGGAAAGAACGACTTTAGCTCCACTTTCAGCGAAATGCTTACCAATTTCAAATCCAATACCGCGAGCAGAACCTGTAATAATAACGACTTTATTTTCAACCATTATGAATTCCTCCTAGAGTAGATTAATTTATTGTATCGATATTTATTAAACGATACCGATGGCTCCCATTATGATGCCGACGATCATGGCAATGGTCGGGATGATGAACGCAACCACGAAAACATCTTTATATGTTTCTTTATGAGTCAATCCTGTAACCGCCAATAGTGTCAATAGAGCACCATTATTAGGGAAAATGGATGCACCTGAAGCGACTGCCGCCATTCTGTGGAATACATCCGGGCTGATTCCCGTCGATTGTGACAAGCTGTAAAAAGTATCGCCAAGTGCATTAAGCGCAATACCCATACCGCCTGAAGCGGAACCAGTGATGATTGCCATGATTTGTACGGCAAGAGATTCGGCAACGAGCGGATTGCTCGAGATATTAAGCAGCCAAGAAGTGATGTTATCAAATGCGGGTATAACCGCAATGACAGCTCCGAATCCAACAGCGGCACTTGTATTCAGGATGGCCATCACTGACCCTTTCGCTCCCTCATTAACAGAGAAAATGAACTTTTTGTAATCCTTGATATTGAAGACCATAATGCTCAGAACCCCTAATAATAAAGCATAAATGGGTTCCAATTTCACAACGTTAAGCAATAGCACAACAATAAGAAGCGGAACTAAAGACAATAACCAATTCGGTACTTTTTCATCTTGCTCAGAACCGGTAACCGCATCATCCGATTCGATGAATCCTTCTCCTTTAGCAGAAAGAGATCTTTCTCTGTAGGATAACCAAAAATACCCGCCAACTGCCATTATCAATGAAGTGACGATCCCGATGATCATGCCTGAAGTGGGTGTCGTATGGAAATACTCCATCGGTATCAGGTTTTGGATTTGCGGTGTACCCGGTATGGCCGTCATCGTGAAAGTGAATGCCCCAAGCGCAAATGTGGGAACAAGCAGCCTTCTCGTAACGTTTGCTTCTTTAAATAAAGCAAGCGCGATCGGATAAACTGCAAACACGACCACAAATAAACTGACTCCGCCATATGTCAATAAAGCGGAAGCGATCAGTACCCCAAGAATCGCCCTCTTTTTACCAATGATCTGCGTTACCTTCTTAGCAACGGATTTCGCTGCACCCGTTTCTTCCATCAGCTTTCCGAAAATCGCTCCCAGCAGGAAGATTGGGAACCACTTCTGAACAAACCCGACCAATCCGGTCATATACGTTCCGGTATACGTATCAAATACATCCAATCCGCTCATCAATCCTACAACTCCAGCCACAAGCGGCGCCACCCAAATGATGGACCATCCCAAATAGGCCAAAGCCATCAGCAATACTAAGCCTACAATTATACTTAACACTCGAAATCACCTCTTTCCAAGGTGATGTAAATAGTTTTGCTTTCCATCATTGTTCCCCCTTGATTGTGTAAATCCCTTATGCTCAAGACATCATAATCCCTGTCTTACAGCATCAACCCTAAAAAAGTGGATACGAGAACACCCTCTTTTTTTGTAATCTTAAAATAACTTCATAAACCTACCTTGTCCGCATTTCCGAGAAAGGTGAATAAGCTGATTGATTGGATGGAAATATATTCATTAATATAAGACATCATAAATACAGCTCATACTAAAGCCCTTTCTCCTTATACTTTTACAGTAAAGAATATTTTATTAAAATAGGTTTATATATACTTGCTTTTTAATCCTCATATAGTTTACATCCACTTTATTTATAAGTAAAATGAATAAAGAGAATACAATCTATTCGTTCTACGAATAAATAGGAGACAGATATGGAATTACGAGATTTAAAATCATTCATGGAAGTGGCCCTACATAAAAGTTTTACGAATGCCGCCGCGAATTCTTATTTAACACAGCCTTCCTTAAGTAAAGCCGTCAAAAAACTCGAAGAAGAGCTGAATGTGGAACTCTTTGACCGCTCAACGAGACACCTTCGACTGACCGATGCCGGACAAATCGTGTATCAGCAAGGCCAAAAAGCCTTCGCCGCATTATCCGAATTGAATGTACTCTTGGATGACCTCAGGGACATAACAACAGGCGTTGTGAAAATCGGCATCCCTCCGTTGATCGGCACGCTGTTTTTCCCGGAAATTGCCCGCAGCTTTCAAGAACGTTATCCGAAAGTTTCCCTCGAGTTGGTCGAACTGGGCGCAAAGCTGATTGAAAAGCTTGTCGAAGAAGGCGAAATCGATCTCGGCATCGTCGTATTGCCTGCAAGCGAAGCTGATTACAATATTTACCACTTCATTGAAGACGAATTCGTTTTATTTCTTCATGAAGAGCACAAACTTGCACGCCATTCAGCCGTCACCTTAACTGAATTGAAAGACGAGAAATTCATCCTTTTCTCAGAAGACTTCACTTTACATGATTACATTATCCAGGCATGCGAAAAAGACGGATTCACCCCTGACGTCTCATACCAAAGCTCACAATGGGACCTGATCATTGAACTCGTCTCATCCAAACTGGGCATCACCCTCCTGCCCAGATCGATTTATCATAAGCAAACCAACGAAAATGTTAAAATCATTCCGTTAAAAAACTCGAACCTCCACTGGAAACTCGGGATCATCACCAAAAAAGACGCCTACCATTCCTTCGCTCTGAAAGAACTATTGAAGATGCTGAATGAAGGTGTTGGTCTAGTGCAAAATGACATTACAAACACCAATTAAATATAAAAAAATGTAAAAGCAGTGGATTTCGGAGGTGAAATCTCACTGCTTTTCAGTGTTTCTTCAGAAGTTTCTTCAGTTTCGTTTACATGTAGTTTTATAGTTCAGCTTAAATCATAGTATTAAAAGACTGAATCAAAAACTAAGGAGACTTGCGATGAAAGCAATGGTATGCACGAAATACGGTTCACCCGATGTACTGGAACTCCAAGAGGTAGCAAAACCAACGCCCAAGGACAACGAAATTCTGGTAAAGGTCCACGCGGCAACAGTAGCTTCAGGGGACATAAGAGTCCGGAGCTTCAAGAGTCCTTTCTTATTATGGCTGCCGATGCGGATCTTCCTGGGGCTTAGAAAACCGCGAAAATCGATATTGGGAGTGGAGCTAGCCGGGGAGATAGAGGAAACAGGGAGCAATGTGAAAAAATTCAAAAAAGGCGACCAGGTTTTTGCCATGACTGGAATGAACTTCGGGGCTCATGCTGAATACACATGCTTACCTGAAGACGGGCCAATCGCAATGAAGCCTGCCAATATGACCTACGAGGAAGCCGCCGCCGTTTCTTTTGGGGGAACGACAGCTCTGCACTTTTTCAGAAAAGCCAATATCCAGGACGGACAAAAAGTCCTCATCTACGGTGCATCCGGTTCGGTAGGTACTTCCGCGGTACAGCTTGCCAAATACTTTGGAACAGAAGTTACCGGAGTATGCAGTGCCGCTAATTTTGATTTGGTGAGATCATTGGGATCCGATAAAGTAATTGATTACACGGAAGAAGACTTCACGGAAAGACAAGAGCGATATGACATCATCTTTGATGCAGTCGGCAAAAGCTCGAAAGCCAATTGCAAGAAGGCACTAACCCCGAACGGGCGATACGTGTCCGTTGAAGGGCAAGGAATAGCAAAGGTACTTACGGAAGATTTACTACTCCTCAAGGAGCTTATCGAAACTGGCAAAATAAAATCGGTCATTGATAAACGCTACCCGCTGGAACAGATTCCCGAGGCTCATAGATACGTAGAGCTAGGACATAAAAAGGGAAATGTAGTGATAACTGTACATGATAAACCCTGACAAAACCTTGCACATGTTTTAACTACCTCTTGGACATGTAAATACCCCTTAGACAATCGGATCTGAAGGGGTAGGATGTCATTATGCAGGAAGATGTTGAAACTTTTTCCAGGAACAAACGTATATGGAAGGTATACAGCAATTTCTGGAGGACTCAATGAATATAGATGCAATTGTACAATTAGTTTTAATGTTAGGGATTCCGGCCTTCATGATGTGGCGGGGTTATAAAAAGATGTCAGAAGAAGAACGAAATGATGTGAAGACTGATTTTACGAGTAAGCGTTTTATCTTTACGGGTGGTCTGGTGGCACTCAGTTGGGTACTCTTGTTGGTCGAACCAATTTTTGAAGCGACATGGATGAAAGTGATTAGCGGCGTGCTTTTTTCTATTGGAATGATAGTGAGCAGCGTCTTTATCTGGTTGAACGCTTCATCAAAGTGGAAAGCAGTGCTTGGTATCATCTCTTCAATCATCGCTTTAGCCATCTTTTTTTGGGCGATCACCTAAATATTTGCAGCCCTTTGCAAGGAAACTAGTTAGAGTAAGCCCGATTACTGATTCGTAATCCGGATCGGTTTAAAGAGAAAAGAGCGATTTCAATTTAGCATTATCAAATCTCATTGACTCTCTTTATGGACTCTAACTCACCTATTGATTTAAATTTAAAAGAATACCCATAATATATTGGAGTTTGGCCTTTATTCACTCTCTTAGGAAATTTTTTTAATGCAGTACCATGATACTTCTTTTCACTTTTAAAATCTTTATGGTTTTCTACTGTCTTTGGATCCAAAACAACACCTATCTCTTGAGTAGGCAATAAGTATATTACCTCTCCAGTTTGGATGTTTTTAAATTCTGTAGCCTTACTGGTCTCCTTTTCTTTATCATAACCATTTCTTTCGAAAGTCCTGTATAAGCTCGCCATTCCTTCACTTACTATCATTGCTTCATCTCCCTTATTCGAGGCATTACTTGTGGATTATCTCAAAAAGATGCCAGGGCATTCTTTTATGACATTACTAATTTCATTTTCCGGGCTAAATCCTATTAGATTTTAACATATATAAACTATTATCCCGCACTCATTGGGAAGATTATTGAGGTTCCCCCTTGCAAAAGGTTAAGCTGAGGCTATTCAATGTGTAAAGTCTAGCGGTAAATATGAATAAATCGCTGTAGTTATTTTCTACGTACTCTTCAATGATCTCCATCCCTTTTCTGAATCTATCAACTAATAATTGCGTGTAGTTTTCATCCCAGGTAAACCTGTTGATTCGTTTAAGTTCATCGGCCAATACTTGAAACTTAAACTCGTCAACAAGAAGCTTCAATTGATACAATTTATCTTTATTTAAACAAAAGCAATTGTTTTCATTTTCATGATTTTCCCGGACAAATGTAATGAAACCATGTATATTATCAGCCAACATATTCGCTATTTGCATCTCGAAGTTCATTTCTCCATCTCCTCAATGTCAAAAAATCTAATATATGAAGAGTGTATGATTTGAAATGGTATTTTAACACCAGCGATTCTTTTTTAGACATAGATTTCCTTATTTCGCCTGCGTATTTCCTTCTATGATAGATTTTATACAAAAAAATTGCCCCCTTCCTTCCAAGGGGACAATTTCACATCGAATCCAAAACCAAAGATATAAGCAGGCCCGCAGCGGTGAATATGCCCGTGATCGGCCCTCCGTCTTCATATGCTTCAGGCATCATCGTTGAGGCAATCATGGCAATGATCCCGCCGCCTGCAAAGGCTGCCATCGCTGCCAGGACATAGTCCGGGGCATGATCGAGAAATAGATAGCCCGACATCGAGGATAGTGCCGAAATGATCAGGACAGAAAACCACAGCAGCATGATTTTCTTTTTGGAATAGTCACTTTTGAGCAGACCTGTTGTACTTGAGAGCCCCTCCGGAATATTACTGATAAAGATGGCAATGACCAATAACCAGCTTACCGAGCCGCCGCTTATTAAGCTTGCGCCAATCATGATCGACTCCGGTATGGCATCCATAACCGTCCCGATAAAAATGGCTAGGCCCGCTTCCTTCGAGGAGCTATTATTGGACCGTTTCCTTTTATCCGCACCTTTTTTGGAAATAAGTAAATCCAAGGCAGTAAATACGGCGGCCCCTGCGATGAATCCGATTGCCGTCGCCCAAATTCCTCCATCACTCACCGAATCAGCAAGCAGCTCATATGCCGCGGCACCAATCAATACACCCGTACCAAAAGCCATGATATAGCCAATGATGTTTTTCTTGATCGGAATGAAGATGGCGGCAAGTGCGCCAAGCAGGACAGCAGAACCCGAAACCCCTCCCCAAAAGACCGCATTCCACATAGAATTCCCCCATTTCCTTTTTATAGGATAGTGTACCCGGGTTGATGTTGGGGTAAACAATGGGCCGCTTTTTGCAATTCCAGCAAAAAAAAGCAGTTATATTCGCTGCCTAGTTTTTGGGTATAGAATAGTAGAGTACTTATGAGTATCCTGTTCTTCACTGCCTTATATGACTGATATTTGCGGTTTTCCTTCTTCTCTTTCACTAACCTTTTCAATTTTATCGACAAACATTTGAAAAACCTTTCTCTTTTCTTCCAGCTCTTTTATTGATTCTTTCAATTCGTTCAATTTTTGTTCAAAAGGTTTATGATAGAGCTCGCGGATGTTTCGAATAATTTCATCATTTATAGTGGATTGTACAACTTGCTTGGTGATATTGAATTTATAGGAATAAACCTGAAGATCACGCTTAACTTCTTCATACTCTTTTTCTATCCCATTTAATACATCACTAATTTCTTCATTCCATTCGATTAAAGCCTTTTTCACATGTTCCTCCACCCTTATTCCCCCTCTTTAACTAACAAAAAATCCATCTCCATAAAAACTTATTTTATCAAAAGTTCATTTCGGTTTCTTTTCGGCTTAGTTACTTAACATATAAGTTTCATTAAAAACAGATAACAGTTAATAACGAGTTACGAAACACTTTTGAAAAATCACATAGAATGAAACATGCAACTATAACCTATGGAGGTGTTCAGACTGATTCATACAGTTAAACCAGGTGAAACACTGACACAGATATCCAGGGACTATCGGAAACCGCTATCGGCCATCATCGCTGCTAACCCGACCATAAATCCAAATGTCATTAATCCTGGTCAGCCCATAATGATCCCTGGTTTTCCCCCTGCTGATACCATTCCATTTCAAATCGATGTGTCCGTTAACAATCGCAGGCTAAGACTGCTTAAAGATGGAGTACTGCAAAAACAATATCCGATTGCTGTTGGAAGAATGCTGTTCGGTACACCGGTAGGACAATTCATCATCATTAATAAAGCCCCCAACCCCGGAGGCCCCTTCGGTACAATGTGGATGAGTTTATCCAAAGAACACTATGGCATTCATGGAACGAATGACCCCAGCTCGATCGGTAAGGCCGTATCCAAAGGCTGTATTCGCATGCATAATCGGGACGTGGAGGAATTATCAAGGACTGTTCCTATCGGGACACCGGTTTCGATTCATCCTTAATGGACAATTTTTTTAACTTTTCGATATAAATCAAAAGCAGCCTAATCCCACAATAGGATTAGGCTGCCAACACTCAACTATTTAATTTACGACCTTTAATCCGACGATTGAAAAAATAACACCCAGTATGCAGACAACCCTTATCCAGCTCTTTGATTCTTTAAAGAAAACCATCCCGACAATCGCAGCTCCAACGGTTCCGATACCTGTCCATACGGCATAGGCTGTTGATAAAGGGATCGTTTCCATTGCCCTGACCAGTAACTGAAAGCTTAAAACGAAACCGGCTATTAAAATGATATTATTTATCAAGTTATTTTTTTCAGCCGTCTTCTTTATCCCGATAACACCTACGACTTCTAATAATCCTGCCAATATAAGAAACAACCAATCCATCAATTTTCACTTCCCTTAGCCGTCAATTTCAATCCAACAATACAAGCTAACAGTAATAAAATGAAGGCAATTCTTAATGGGCTGACAATGCCGCCAGAAAAAATGACTTCAACAATTGTCGTTCCAATTATCCCCATTCCCGCAAATACTGCGTATACAGTGCCTATCGGTAATACTTTAGCTGCTTTTATAATTAAATCAAAGCTTGTCAGTAATGAAATGATGACAATAATAGGCGGTATAGCTTCATATTTAAAGCCGCTTGCCCATATTACTTCAAGCAGGCCGCCTATAATTACGTGTAACCATGCTTTGGATTCACTCATATTTCACACTCCGATTCTTTATATTTATCATTATCTCAATCTTAGGCTCAGATCTAACTTCTCTTTAAGTATATTACTTTTTTATGTCAACCATGTTAAATGAAACAGAGGTTTAATGGAACCCAAATCTTATAGAGAAGCAAATAAATAAGCCGACGGAATTGCCCCATCGGCTTATTTTGGCATTACCTTAAAAGTAACACTTGAACCAATTTTTTTGCCTGAATTTTATATTGAAGATCTGCTGCATGATTTATGAACGCTTGATCATGGGATACAAATAGTATCGTCCCATCATATGCCGCTATAAATCGTTCTAACGCTTGAATGGCATTAATATCTAAAAAATTGGTCGGTTCATCTAATAACAGAATGTTGTATTCGCCTAGAAACAACTGACAAAGCTGGAGGCGAATCGCTTCTCCGCCACTTAAGGACTGAACGCTTTTCAGTATATCCGTCCCGACGAACTGCATCGAATGCAGGACACTTCTTAAAAATCCTTCATCATATTCTGAGCGGTTCCCCAGGAATTGAAGTACCGTTTCATCTTCAGCAAATCTATAGCTCATTTGGCGGAAGTAACCCATTTTTACTTTTGGAGAAAGAGTTAAACCTGCACCATTATTCGCAATATGGTGTAGCAAAGTACTTTTTCCGCTGCCGTTGCTGCCTGTGATGGCTATTTTTTTACCGAGTGGCAGCTGGAAACTCACTTCATCCAATAATACTTTCTCCTTCACTTGAAGAGTCAGTCGGTCCGCCATTATCGGGAACTTATTATGCAATTCCAATTGCTTTGACTGGCGAAATACGATTTCCCTTTCCTCTTGTACTGCTTCCACTTCCTGAAGCTTTTCCACTCGATGCTCAATTGCCTTCGCTGCACGTTGTGCGGATTTTTGGCTTGTGCCTTTCGATTTCGTCATAAACGACTTATTCGGTTTTGCATTCGCCTCTTTTTTTGACAATCTTCCAGCTTGAGCGATTTTTTCAGCCTTTTTCATTTTTTCCTGCGCCGCTTTTTCAAGCCGGCTCTTTTCTTTAATGAATTGTTCATGAGCTTGCCTCTGTTGTTCACGTTTTAACTTCTTCTGTGCAGTGTACTCGCTGTAATTTCCTGAATATACATGTACCTCGCCTTCATGCACTTCCCATATCGTTGTGACGAGTTCATCCAATACAGCCCTGTCATGACTAATTAAGACAAGCGCACCATAGTAATAGCGTAATTCATCAAGTAAAAACGAAATGCCTTCTTGGTCCAAGTGGGTTGTCGGCTCATCGATAAGTAACGCTTCATTATAGTGGGTAAACAATTGGGCAAGCTTTAGCCTTGTTTGCTCACCGCCGCTTAGCGACCCTGAATTTCGCGGAACTGCCAATCTTCCCAGTAACGCTGGATCAGCTTCTGCAACAGCAGGCGCTTCAACTTGCTCAAAATAGCCACGATCAACGTAACACTTTACTTTTCCGCTTGTCGGTTGAATTTCTCCAGCAAGTAACTTCAATAACGTACTTTTCCCTGTACCATTTTTCCCGACGATGCCGATGCGGTCAAATTGATGTACAGCCAATCGTTCAATCTTAAATATCTCTTTATCTAAATATGCCACTTCGACATTTTCTAATCCAAAACATATTTGTTCCATATTCGCTACCTCCGAAATTTGTGATTTCGTATCGATAGCTTGGATTGATACGAGCTTCTATTTCAAGCCCGCATCAAAAGAATAATAAGAATTGCAATTTACATTCCCCCTATTTTGTAGTCACCGCTGAATACCCTGTAATCGATATGAGCTTAACTCCCAAACTCTCATCAATAGAAAAGTAACATCATCAAGTTAAATACCTCCAAAACAAAAAGTACACAGAAGGGCTCTGTGTACTGAAAAAATCGGCATAGATATCCGTAGAACAACAAAACCTCTACAACATATCCATCCTATACACACAGCAAATAACCCCTTATGCAAAGTGGTTTTTTCCATAATATGTGTGTATATCAGTATAGTTGTAAAAATGCCACGTTTATCGCTCCTTTCAAATCTTGCCCCTATTCTAACCAGGATATTTGCATTAGTCAATAATTTTTGTTGTATAAAGAAATGGCAGGGGTCTCCCCCTGCCATCTCAATCAATTCATATTTATTGGCCAATAATAAAACACTAGTGTAACCATGATAATCATGACGCCGCTGATCATTAAATAGGCCGGGTATCTGCGGGTGATGTTCATTTCTTTTTGCTCGTCTATTTCAATGGGGGTTTGAAGGATATTTGCCTGAAACTCACTTTCTTCGATGGTGATCGTTCCATACTTGGAGCCAATGATAAGTGCGCCTATGCTTAAGATTAAACCGATGATGACAGGATTGAAGTAAACGGGAAGGCTTATTCCGAACATGCCGAGGCTTTCTCCGAGAATCACGCCAAAGAAGCCGAATACGATGCTCCAAAATGCTCCTTCTTTCGTTACCTTCTTTGAAAATATGCTTGATATGGCAATCGGCCCCCATGATGCCGCAAATAATGTTGCCGCAAAGTAGCCGATCCACATGACGGCAGGCGGCTGAAACAATCCAATCAATAGAATGATCAAGCTGATCACAACCATGGAAATGCGGCTGGCCCGTAATAGATGTTGATCTGTGTATTCCTTTTTCCGTGATTGTTCCATGATATCCCGTGTAATGCTGCTTCCTATAATCTGCAGGAAGCTCGAACAGGATGATAATGCCGCAGCCATGATCCCGCTAGCGATGATGACGCCAAGCCATGTCGGGACAATATTCATCGCAGCCCAAATGAATACCTTTTCCGTTGGGGCGATATCGCTTTTAATGGTGGTGATTGTCGAGATGCTGATATGAAGGTCAAAATGGATATCGTTGCCCAAACGCCGGCCCGGATGGCGTTGATAATTGGGGTAAACAGAGGTTAGGGCAAAGGAGCATGATGGTATCAATAAATTTATATAGGCTGTATATAGTGAATTGAGTTACCTAAATTGATTTAAAAATTTCAAAAATGGTTTATGATAAAATAATATATTAATTTAAAAGGAGGAATTCTTAAATGGGCAAGTGGATTTTTCAAGGAAACCCAAAACATTTTGATTTAGATACATACTTCTTAGAAAATGAAGTCATAAACTGGTCAATCAGACAAAAGCAGTATTTGGATGAGATACAACAAAAAGATCAAGTCTTTATTTGGAGATCTGATGGCAGAATCAAAAATTCTGGCGGTGTAATCGCATTATGCGAAATTGTTTCAGAACCTTATGAAAATGAGGGGGATTTCAAGGTAGACTTAAAAGTACTCGAATGTCGTTTAACAGCAGAAGAACAAATGCTATTTCGTCATGAATTAAAAGAAATCCCAGATACAATGAACTTACAAATATTCAAAATCAGTCAAATGACAAACTACCGATTAACTGATGACGAATTCAATCGTCTCAAAAACCTATGGAATTCACCTTCAGAAATCCAAGATAGACTAAACCTTTCTACAACAGAAAAATTCCTTCATTTTTTTAAGGACGAAGCACAAAACTGGTTTTTGACGAATATTGAGTATTTACAAGAAAGCTATCAATTTTTCAATCAATTTAAAAAACAGGAAAACATACAAGCGATGGAATGGAAAGACATTCAGGAGTTGGGCAATCATATCAATGCTTTTCGAATGCCGCTTGCTAAGAAGCGAGCCCTCGGAAATATGAATGCTCCTATTGACCATTACCGAAAAAGCTTTGAATACCTTATTTACGGAAATGATTCCATCAAAGACCGAATTGATCGTGTTCTCTCTGATGGGGAATACAAGCTTTTTGGATTCGGAACAAGTGTTATCAGTGAATTAATAGGAAATCTTTTTCCAGAAGAATATTGTTTTTACAATCAAAGAGACAAGGTGGCAGCAGAAAATATCCTAGAACTGACTCCTAATTATTCACGAGGAGATTCCTTTGCGACCAAATTACTAAAATTCCAGATTTGCATGCAAGAAAATAAAATAGTGGACACATATCTTGAAATAGTCGGAAAGAGAACTAACCTGCCCATTTTTTATGAAATTGATCAATTCTTTAGTTTTCTATTTGAGAAATACGGGAAAATAGAATATCAAACTGAAGAGGATGATCTTCCACAATTTTGGCTATTAGCAGCTGGGGAAGGCAACTCGATGTGGAAGGATTTCCACCAAAATGAGCTAATAGCAATTGGCTGGGAAGAAATTAGTGACCTTAAACAATATAAAAGCAAGAGAGAAATAGCAGAAGCTTTAAAAGAAGCATTCCAGCTTGATCACAATCCTAATAATGATGCACTTGCCAACTATCAGTTCGCTCATGAAATGAAAATTGGCGATTATGTTTTTATCAAAAAAGGAATCAAACAGATTATTGCTTATGGAAAAATTGTTTCGGATTACAAATACGATCCAACACGTGAACGTTACCAATCATTGCGTAAGGTAGAATGGCTAGCAACTGGGGAATGGGAAATTGAAAATAATCAGTTGATCACCAAAACCCTAACAGATATCAGTCCCTATGAGGATTTTGTAAAAGAATTGTTAGATATGGTCGGAAGAGAAAAGTCTGTTTATCTAGAAAATGATACAACTATGCCTATTGTTATTGAAAAAGCTGCTCTCTATAATAGTGAGCAAATTCTCACAGAAGTTTTTATGGATGAAGAAACGATAGAGGAAATCCTTGAAACTCTTGATTATAAGAAAAATCTCATTCTCCAAGGGCCGCCAGGAGTAGGAAAAACCTTTATTGCTAAGCGACTTGCTTATCTACATTTGGGCACTAGGGATGATACGAAAATAGAAATGATTCAGTTTCATCAATCTTATTCTTATGAAGACTTTATTAGAGGTTATAAACCGAGTGCACAAGGGCACTTTTCTTTAAAGGATGGCATTTTTTACTCCTTCTGTAAAAAAGCGATTAATGATCCGGAAAGCAATTATTATATGATTATTGATGAAATTAATCGAGGAAACCTTTCGAAGATTTTCGGAGAACTAATGATGCTGATTGAAGCTGATAAACGAGGAAAGAAATATTCCGTAAAGCTTGCTTATAGTGAAGGTGAGGATACTTTTTATATTCCTAAAAACTTATATCTTATTGGAACAATGAACACTGCTGACCGTTCATTAGCCATGGTAGATTATGCCCTTCGTAGAAGATTCTCGTTTATTACTTTGGAACCAGCTTTCCATACAGAACAATTTGAAGAATATCTAATCAATAAAGGAATTAGTCAAGGATTTATCGATAAATTAACCACAACCATTAGTGAAATCAATCAGGAAATCATAAAAGATACTGTCAACCTGGGCAAAGGATATGAGATTGGACATAGTTATTTCTGCCCTACCTTCGAGCAGGTGGAGGATGAGCAAAAATGGTATGAACGGATTATTCGCTTAGAAATTGCCCCATTGCTTAGAGAGTATTGGTTTGATCAGGAGGATAAAGTAAATGGTCTCCTCTCCAGACTCTAACAAAATTCCAATTAAAAATCTCTATTATATGCTTTGCTATGCATGGGGACATTTAGCAGAGAAAGACTTTGCCAACATTTCTCGTGAAAATGAAAAGGATATGAAGCACCTTTTGACAAGGATTCTACTAGTTAAACTCCGATCCCTAATCAAAAAAGGGTTTTATAGAGAATACAAGAGCTATCAAGAGGAACTATCAAACTTAAGAGGAAGAATCCATTTTCAGGAATCTATTAATACTATTTCCTTTAAACGAGGAAAAATGCATTGTGAATTTGAAGATATGAGCCATGACATTCTCCACAACCAGATTATCAAGTCTACCCTGGTTAAATTGATCCAAAGTTCAAACTTAGATCCAACGCTTAAAGGAGAGGTTCGTCAACTATACCCGTATTTTGAAGGTATCAGTACTATTAAGCTTGATCCCCAAATTTTTTATAAGATCAAGCTCCACAGAAGTAACCAACATTATCGTTTTGTATTGGATATTTGTCGTTTTCTATTTGAATCGTTGTTAATGCATGAGGAGGGTCTAGAAACTACATTCGCAGATTTTGAAAGAGAACCAAAAGCGATGGCACGTCTTTTCGAGGAGTTCGTTCGCTCCTTTTATAAAATAGAGTTACCAGAATTCAAAGTTTACCGAGAAAACATTTATTGGGAAGCAGAGGGAGAAAACACCGCCTATCTCCCCCTCATGCAAACAGATATTTCACTTGAAAATATTGAGTGGAAAATTATCATGGATACAAAATACTATCAAAACTCGCTTATACAAAACTGGGGATCTCAAAAACTAATTAGCGGAAATCTCTATCAGCTTTTTGCTTATTTAAGTAATCATAAAAAAGCTATAGGGAAGGAAACAATAGGCATCCTACTGTATCCAAAAACCGGTAAGGCACTGAATCTCTCCTATGTAGTGAAGGGCTTTCCTATGAAAATTTTCACAGTGGATTTAAATAGCAACTGGGAATCTATCCATGAAAGGTTACTTGAAATAGTTGTATTAAGGTAGTAAAAAGAAGTCACTCATATTATATTTCTAGACCAATAACTGCAAAGTCCGATTACAAATTTGTAATCGGACTTATAGTAATGACTATCTAGCCTTCCGCTCAAAGTGATAATACTGCCTATCTATACAAATATCCGTAATATTCTAAAAAATCTTTTGATCATCAGAGGTAACGTTAAAGTTCAGCTTAAAAATATTTCTTCAAAAGAAAATAATACTAGTCGAAATCAACTTACTAACTCCTACTTCATCTTACTCCCAAAGCTTTTTAGAGGATTTGTCTGCAAAGTAGATTTGTTTTCGATACTCTGTTTCAGTTAAGTAGTTAGGAAAGATCGGTGCCGTTAAATTAGAAGTGATCGGCCTGAACCAAGTACCGTTCAATCGATTCTAAAAGATAATTCCAGCCCCACCTGTCGCAATACATGTTTGTTCAACTTTTAATGTATAGTCATCTTTATTGAATACATGTACATATCGGTTCCATGTGACTGTGCCGATATCATTTATGGTATGAAATACAATGACGGGGTATCCTTCCCTACTGTAATAAAAATGAGGCTCTTTTATATCAGGCTTTTTCTCAATCATTTCCCATTGATCATTACTGAAATTCTCATATGATTCATCTCCTGATTCCTCTTGCACTGGCAAGATAACATCTCTTCCCCAAGATGTCCCATGCCAATTAGCTCCAAACTCATTTAATTCATGATATACGATTGCTGCCTGTAAATAAGATAAAGGTGTTTTATCTCCTTCAATGACTTGCATAAAATCTGACAATGCGTGAGCTGGTTTTGGAGCGGATAAGAAACCATCTAATCGCTTACAATCCTCTAAATCCTGTAACTCCTTTTCTTCAGGAATTGCCCATACTATTCCATTACCATTACCGCCGCCATCACTAAATTGATACGCCCTTAGTTTATAGCCACTTTGGATGCTTAGGTGAGAAAATCCCTTTACAATGTATTCAGGATTTACAGGCGTTCTATACCACCCATAGTCGTCATCATCATATTTTTCTACTTGTTCCATTTCTACGATTAAATTAGGTTTTGTTGCATAGTTTGGAAAACGTTGAATACAAAACTGCTGCTTATATATATTAATCAGCTCTTGAGCCATCATTGGTCTGTGTGATGAAATGAGTGGGCATGGGTGATAATATTCATTCTTCTTTTCATGTTTTTTTCCGAAAGAAGGAACCTTTGTTTCTTTTATTAATTTAAGCCATTTCTCCTTAATCAATTGAAAGTTCTTCCACTTCTTTTCTTGTTTAACCCCCCAGCCAAGAAGAATCCAAGGGTGCAATTTAAATTCGTTTATATTAACTAGCGGTTTTGTAATATCATATTCACCAGATTGGACAAGATTTTCAAAATGCTCTATTGCATCTTCCGACTTAGTATTTTGAAGATTGAAAATATTATAGATGTGTAATCGACCTGAAATAGGCTTGTCCATTCCATAGATTCCCTGAACAATAGAGACTAACTGTTTCATGGTAGGATCTTCTGCCTTTATCCAACCACTGGAAGAACCTACTGTATTAAGTAAATTAGTTAATTCTTTACAAAGTGTGGCTGATCCTGGATTTTGTAGAAGGCATGCTCCGATTGATTCCTCCGAATCCCCCCACTGTATGTAAGCTGATGTACGATAAATATTTTCTCCCCGTTTAACAAATGATCCATAAGCCTTTGGTTTCATCATGTCTTATATTCTCCTTTTATTAGTTTAGTTTTAAATTATGCTATTCCCAACAAATCAAAGTAGTAGATATCTACCATTATATATGCACTACTGTAAATTTACAGTTTTTTCATTACTTATCCTTATATTATATGTAAGGTTTTGAACTAAGATGAATGTTTGAAAACCGGAAGGATTGGTACTAATAAAGTAAGAGGAAGCACTTCTTTACTGAAAGGGGATTCTTTAAATGGCAAATAAAGCACGATTACCAGAGACGAAAGAAACCCGGAGTAAAATCATGTCATCAATTAAAGCCGTTTCGAAGCTGGAAACGTTCGTTTCACATGAACTTTGGCACAGGGGGTATCGATTCAGGAGGAATGTCAGGGGGATGATGGGAACACCAGACATCGCCATCAAAAAGTATAAGGTAGTCATATTCATTGATTCGTGCTTTTGGCACTTTTGTCCGATACATGGAAAAATGCCGAAGAGCAATATAGATTTCTGGGTGAAGAAGCTTGAGAGAAACCAGGAACGCGATTTGGAAATCACAAAATATTATACAGATGGAAATTGGCATATCTTACGAATCTGGGAGCATGAGGTAAGGAAGGATTTTGATAATACCATCGAAAAAATCACCACTTTCATCAATAATGCCAAGGAAGATGTGGCACACGTATAAAAATGGTCCCTGACAATTTTGCCAGGGACCATTCTAAATTTAAAATAAACTAAGTTGTTGTGGATTCACTTTAATAGCTGCTGCATCTTCTTCCTCGATTTCGAGAATTCGCTTGGCCATTCTTTCAATCAGTCCGACCACCAAGGCATTCCCCATACAGAAGTACCTCATCCGTTCGGACATTCCTTCCGTCCAATGATCTGGGAACCCATTCAATCTTTCACACTCTACCGGGGTCAGGATGCGAAGCCTTTTCGTTTCGGGATCTTCAACCACATGGCTGCTCCGATTCACAGTCCCTTCACTTGTCAGCATCGTACGGCCTGGCTTGTCCAACGATTCAGGGAAAGCCATCCCACCCTCGGAGAATACATATTTATGTCCGTTAGCAGCCGTCCTCTCAATCTTTTTCGGGCCCTTAAGGTAACGGAATTTCTCGATTGCATCCTTGCTAAGATAATACTTTTCATCGACACCAGATTGCAAGATTTCACCTAATAGCCGTGGCCGCTCCTCAATTGGCAGCAATTCCTCGGTATATACAGCGCCATCTCTCATGATTCCTGAATTCAAGTAGGTCATCGTGAACTCATCTGAAATTTCCAGAATACCTTCTTCCATCATGAATGAATGTGGTTTATGCTTTTTGGAAATTTCCCATTTGACCGGGAATGCATTAGCGAAGAAACCTCGTTCATGCAACATTACCGCATCATCTTCCATGGCCCTACTTTTGACATACGGCGTATCGTTCCTGATGGCAAAAATGAAGACGCGTCGCCTCCTCTGTGCTTGTCCATACTCCGCAGCATTGACGACTCTCCATTCGACTGAGTAATTCAAATCCCTGAAGCTTGCCAGCATGATGGAAAAATCCCTTCCGCGCTGTTTCGATGGAGACTTCAATAAACGGTCCACATTTTCCAGCAAGATATACTTCGGCCTGATTCCTTCAGCAAGCCTCATGATTTCCCAGAAAAGGACACCCTTCTTCCCTTGAATTCCCTTTTCTCCGGAAAGACTTCGGGCAACGGAGTAATCTTGACAAGGAAAACCGCCTACAATTAGTTCAATCCCTTGATTTACAAATATCTTTTCATCTACCGTAGAAATATCTTCATTGGAGTGTATTCCTCTATCGAACTGTCTAGCATAACAGTTAAAAGCATCCTGTGATTTTTTTGAAGGTTCCCATTGGTTACCCCAAACCACATCAAAACCTTTTGCCGCCTCAAGGCCCAGCCGGAACCCACCGACCCCCGCAAATAATTCAATTGCATTTATCATGACCGAACATCCTTTCGGCTTTTATACCTATTATAATAATAATCCCTAGTGAGATCAAGAACTATATATTAAAAATAAAAAATAAATTCTTATTTATCCAAGATAAGTTAATTAATATACCTGAATTTTGAGTATAGCGGTATAATATTATATACCCTAACTCTATCATTTTAAAGTGTAATGCGTGAATTGTAAAAGATTTTAAAATTCCATTTTAACAGAACACTCAAGAAAGGAGCTTGTTATATTATGGAATATAGAACTGTCGAAGAGTTAATGACCAAGGCACAATAAGCCATAGGTAAAACCTTTGAGGAAATTGATTTAAAAGGTCGACTCACGAACACTAAATCAAAAGGGGGACTTGGCCAACTAATCGAAGAAAGTTTCTTTGGCTATAAAATCAATTCCGATGCAAGACCCGATTTTGAAGAATTGGGTATCGAGTTGAAAGTCACACCTTTCAAGCAGAATAAAAACAAATCCATCTCTGCAAAGGAACGATTGGTATTAAATATAATCAATACCATGATGAAGTTAATACCACATTCGAGACCTCGAGTTTTTGGAAAAAAACGAAAAAATTTTACTGATGTTTTATGTTTTATGAATGGTTACCCAACTATGAACCTAAGGATTTTTACATATATAGGAATATCCTATTATCTTATCCGACTGCAGATTTGGAAATCATTAAACAGGACTGGCAAACGATCGTAGAGAAAATCCGAAACGGCAAGGCCCATGAAATTTCTGAAGGTGACACGAACTATTTAGGTGCTTCCGTCCTTATTGCGATTAGTTGTTCTTCCCAAAACCATACTAGCACCACAAGCAGGGCATTTTAGAATGTCTGTAAGAGGATACTCACCACTGTGTATTTATTGGGAGTCCTGCTTCTGCTTTTTAGAATGGATTGAGCCTTTTCCCATGTTTCATCTGAAATAATCGGTTCATGTCTTTCTCAATCACTGGATTTGGGTTGATAGGATTTTAAATGTTGCTTCGGCTACCACATTATAAAAGTCATTGATATATTATAATTAACAATTGTTGTTCGTTATATTGGAGGAGTGGAATGATTTGAGTAGTGTCTATGATACAAAGGAGAAAGTACATAAAAGAGCATTAGAAGCGGTTGGAAAAACGCTTGGAGAGATTGATGTAAAGAGCACTAAGAATGTGAAAAATAAATCTTATCCAGGCAATGTAATTGAGCAAGTCTGGTTTGACCATCCAGCAGACAATTATGCTGAACCAGATTTTCCAGAAGCTGGAGTGGAATTAAAAGTTACCCCCATAGATAAACAAACAAAACATGCAAAATTTATGGCTGGGGAGAGACTAGTTTTAAATAAAATTAATTACCAAAATGAATATGGTAAAACATTTGAACAAAGTTCATTTTGGCATAAGAATAAACTAATTGAATTAATTCAATATTATAGACGGGATGTCTCGCATAAGAAAAAAATTTCTAGCGGAGAAATGATTGAAGATAAAACAAAATTTCGAGTATCATATGCAAATCTACTTTCAATGACAGAATTACAAGATTTTGGCTTGCCTAAAGATACTGTAATTGAAATACCTGAGAAAGATTTAGAAATCATCAAGCAGGACTGGGGAAAAATATCTGAATATATAAACTCTGGGAAAGCCGAACAATTATCAGAAGGGCTTACAAATTATCTAGGAGCATGTACAAAGTCAGCAACTGGTGATGATTTTACAAAACAGAAGCATACAGATGTTCCTGCAAAGCCTAGAGCCTATTCATTTAAATCAAAATTCATCAATGAACTTATAAATAATCATATTATTGGAGAAGACCATACCGAAGCAATTAATAGTATTGTAAAAGATGTTAGTGAGCTAGAAAAGAAAACTCTTGAGGAGATTATTGTCTCCCGCTTTACTCCCTATTACGGTATGAAACAAAGTGAATTGATTCATAAACTTGGTATCAAAGTAGATAAAAGTCAGACACAAAAAAATATCAATAACATGATAATCCGTAGAATTCTTAATTTGCCAACCACTACAGATGAAGTTACATCTGAAGAAATCGAAAAAGCAGAAATTAGTTTAAAAACGGTTACTTTAAGAAAGGGGAAACCAAAAGAGCATTTTAAATTCATGGGAATTCCTTCATTTATAAAACTGGTAGATGAGTCTTGGGAAGAATCTAAAGTGTATGATTTTTTAGATAGACAAAAATTTCTGCTGCTAGTTTTTAATGATTTTAATAATAAGAAAAATGGAAGTGAATCGTACGAAACAAATCCTGAAAAAATCATTTTAATAGGTGCTAAATTTTGGAACATGCCACCTTCTGACATAGATGGACCAGTAAAAGAAGTTTGGAAAACGGAAGTTGAAAAACTAAAAAACGGTGTTGAACTAACTTTTACCAAAAATGAAAATAATGAAATCAGAGTAAAAAATAATTTCATTAAACCATCTCTTGAAGATATTTTACATCTTCGCCCCGATGCCCAAGTTGCTCAATACAGATTAAAATACTATAAAGACGTTGTAGTTAAAGGGGTTCCTAAAAAGAAATTAATGAATAATTCTAGAAAATTACCTCGCCCAGCAAAATGGATAATTCGACCAGAGAGTGAAAATGAAAATTTTACCGATGAATATATGACAAAACAAGCTTGGTGGTTAAGTAAAGAATATATTTATGAACAAATTAAAGATTTGTTGTAGAATAATGCTTCAATCTAATAAAAAAGCTTACCGAAATGGTAAGCTTTTTTATCTACCTTTAATCTATCGACTTTAATGGTAATTATTATATTAGGCATACTTGGAATTATTATTTTTCAGAGCATCCTATCTTATTTTAAGGAATTCTAATGTTCACTTACCTATCAGACCCTAGAATACCCTGCCATACGGCAAGGTTTTAACCTTAATCTGGTATGTCAACTTTAAACTAAACAATTTTTTTAAGGTGTTCTTTTTTATACTCAATTGGGCATAGATACCCCAAGTGTCCCATGAATTCTTTTATGATTAAAACAATGAACATAATTATCTAATTCCAACTTTAACTGTTCCAAACTCTCAAAATATTTACCTTTTACAAATTCCGTCTTGATAATTTTAAATGTAGATTCGTCTACTGCATTATCATAGGGGCAACCTTTCCTGCTTAATGACCGTTTAATTTCGAATGTACTCAGTAAATTGGCTCAACTTCTCTATGGGTTCATTATTAAGACTCATTAATTTCACTTTTTATATTTTAAATTATTGGTCAAATCTTAATAAATGATTCCACATTATTATAATAGTTTGTATTGCTACTCAACCCCAAAAAACCTCATTTACTTATGATACGGTTCACCTTATCACATTCAAAAGATTTACCTTGTCTGCTCATAAATAAATATCGGCAACTTTAAATTTAATATAAACTTGATGTCTCAACCATCATCCTGTTTAAATATACCCAGTATCCATATTTCGTTATAATATGTAGTATGTAAAGAAAATTGGAGGTATATTTATGAAAGCCACCGAGACAAACTTTTTACAATTTCTAAAAGGGCCAAAGCAATTCGTTATTCCGATTTATCAACGGACATATAGTTGGACGAAAAAACAATGTGCTCAGTTATGGGACGATATTGAACGAATCTCTGAAGATGTGAATCTATCAGCACATTTCTTAGGTTCAATAGTTTATGTTGAGAAAGGTTTATATCATGTAACTTCTGTGCCCCAACTTTTAGTAATAGATGGTCAGCAAAGATTAACAACCTTAAGCCTAATATTATCTGCGTTTTCTGAGGTAATGGGAGAACAGATTAAAACCTGCGAATCAATTACATCAAAGAAAGTTCGTAATTACTTCCTTTTTAATGCTGAAGAAGATGATGACACCCAGTACAAGCTATTATTAACCCAAAAAGATCGTCAAACTTATATTGATTTACTTGAAAGAAATGAATTCGAGGATGATCATTCAAAAAGAATTGTAGAGAATCAGAAATACTTCAAGGA
The DNA here is from genome assembly GCF_040250305.1 of Peribacillus frigoritolerans. Lineage (NCBI taxonomy): Bacteria > Bacillati > Bacillota > Bacilli > Caryophanales > Bacillaceae > Peribacillus > Peribacillus frigoritolerans. The sequence continues at coordinate 4,474,121 of NZ_CP158190.1, forward strand.
TAAGATAATGAAAAGTCAATTAACTTTGGATGAAATTTATCAAGCTCTTAATAAACTTATTGTTGTGGATATAGCTTTAGATCGTGATAAAGATAACCCCCAATTAATCTTTGAGAGCCTCAATTCCACAGGGCTTGATTTATCACAAGCTGATTTAATTCGAAACTATTTCCTGATGGGGTTACAACCAAAAGAACAGGAATACCTTTACAACAAATATTGGTACAAGCTTGAAATGAAGTTCGACAAACTACCTGATTCAAGCTATTTTGATCGCTTTATTAGGGATTATATTACGCTTAAAACAGGAGTAATCCCCAAAATTGGTTTTGTATACGAGGCATTTAAATCCTATGTAACTGAACACGCTCACCTAACAACTGAAGAAATAATTATCGATGTTTACTCATATGGACAATATTATGTAAATCTTAATTTGCATGATAAAGATCCTGTACTTGAAAATGTATTTCGTGATATACGTGGACTTAGAGTAGATACCGCAAATCCATTCTTAATGCAAGTTTACAATGACTATGTACAAAACATTATTAATAAAGACGAACTAATTACTGTTTTTAGATTAGTTGAAAGTTACGTTTTCAGACGCGCAATTTGCAGTATACCAACAAATTCGTTAAATAATACTTTCGCAGCTTTGTCAAAAGAGATTGATAAAACTGACTACTTAAATAGCTTAAAAGCTGCATTTATATTTAAGACATCCTATCGACGCTTTCCATCTGATGAGGAATTTCGTCGGGACCTATTAATTAAAGATCTATACAACTTCAGAAATCGGAATTATCTGTTACGAAAGCTGGAAAATCATAATCGAAAAGAAATTGTCAATGTTGAAAATTATACTATTGAACATATAATGCCACAAAACAAAAACCTTTCAGTTGAATGGCAAACAGCCTTAGGATCAGAGTGGGAAGCAATCCAACTTTCTTACCTTCATACTTTAGGCAATTTAACTTTAACTGGATATAATTCTGAATTAAGCGATCGAAGTTTTTCTGAAAAATTATCTCTTGTAGGTGGCTTCAAAGATAGCCCATTATGGTTAAATCGTAGTGTTTCCAAATTTACAACATGGAAAAAAGAATCGATTGAAGAAAGAGCAAATATCTTAGCCGAACGAGCAATTACTGTCTGGCAGTCTCCGACTCTTTCAGAAGATGTTTTAAAACGATTTAAGAAAAACGAAAATGAGTCAAAATCAAAAACAGATTATTCAATTGAACATCATGCCAATGCATTTAGTTCTGAAACCCATAAGTTATATGACTTATTAAAAACTCGCATCTTAAACATAGATAGTTCCGTACATGAGGAAGTAAAGAAATTTTATATCGCCTTTAAGTATGGGAATAGAAATTTCGTAGATTTATTACCCGCAAAACAAACTATAAAGATTTGGCTAAATTGTAAATTCGGTGAATTACATGATCCTGATCATCTTGGAAGAGATGTGACAGATATTGGCCACCGGGGAAATGGAGACATTGAAATCAGCTTAAAATCTGAGACTGATTTAGAACCTATTATGGACCTTATTCAGCAGTCATTTATATTAAACTCTGATCAGGATGAATAAGGAATATATAAGCAAACTAAATTTTGATTGATAAACATCATTTTAAATTTCACAGTTTCACAAGCGATCAAGTCTTTATCACGATCGCTTTTTTTATTGGCATCATATAGTGCCTTTGAATCCGGGACTTATATTTAGTTTTTCCTCCTTTATTTTTAACGAAAGATGAACGTGTTTCTAGCAGTTAAAATACTCTTTCAAAAATTCATAAAATGTGGGCCACGTTTCTTTTAATTCTCCTTTTAAAAGTAGCTCATCTCCGCCCTCAAAATTCACTGTATAGACTTTATCTGTTACCGTATCAAGCACTAATACAGCATTTGCTGACATTTCACTTAAAATCAAATACTTTTTCGGAAAGCCATGCTCTTTTCGGCAAATAAATGTATATGATTCAATATTATTCTCTTCATCTACGATATCAAGTAATTCAAAAGGTACAAATTCTTCCCAAAAAGGTCCAGCATAATAATGGTAAAATCCACGGAATGTATCTGATACATCTACTTCTAAACTATTTAATGTCTCATTTACTTTACTTTTATCTTCACGTTTATAAATGTCCTCTCCTAGAACTTGATCTATTTTCTCAGGCAAAATACTCATTTTTAATTCCCTCCTAAAGCTTCTCGTCCCCTTGTTATCCACTGATGTATGATACCTAGTTGATAGCCCAATGCTTTTTGTTGTGAATGGTGTTTTGGTTTATTAGCAAAAAAGCATTTGTTGCCTATATTAGACAATCAAGTGCTTTTCTTTGTTCTTGTCACCCAATCCCAGCATTATATGATCCTTCATTATAATACTTTCGGCGTATAGAATTACAGAAGGCTTGCTTTAAGTGCATCACTCAACATAGAATCGAAACTATCAAATAAATGAATTAAAGTTCCAGAGGGTTTATCAAGTTCTACATATACTCTCTCATTTAGGTCATAACAAAACCATGCAGTATCAGAATCCCCCAAAAATAAGTATTGCTTTTGCCAATCATTTTCATACCAAAGCTCGTTTGTTTCAATAAACCCCTGAACCTCTTCATCTACTTCGTTATCAAGTAGCGTTTCATCAACACCATAGATTACAAATCCATTAAAGTCTAATCCATTTACATTCTTAAGAAATTCAATATACGACTCAGGAATAATAATGTTTCCTAGTTTCTGCTGAATAGTTTGTTTCATTTTTATAATTTCTGAATTCGATACTGGATTCCTAAGTACACCATCATATTTCCCTTCAATTTTTTCTACTTCTATCAATAAGTCTTTCCACTGAGGCATATGTACTCCTCCTGATATCGTTTGTATTTGTCATACCTTATATTATTAGGATTGCTTAAAAAGGATAAATGTAACTTTCTATGAGTATCATTATTCAGATTCATAAAGGCTATTAAAGAACTCAGCAAAACTATCTGCAAGGATATACATTTTGCCCATTTCGTCTTCTGGTTCTATATCATGAACCCACTAACCCCTAATAGAATCTCATTTCCTCCTGGATCTTGTTAAGTTATATGCTTACATTGAATGGAGTGGTTCTAAATAATTCAATAAATTGGAAAATAAGGAAAATGTAAGCTAGGGTGATATGATAAATTAGAACTATAAAGATTGTTAAACAACCTTTTTAAGGGATAATTTTTTATATAGGTAGCGTAACATCATACTCTTGTTCAAATTGTTTTATATCTTGTAAAGAGATCTTTGGATATTAAAACTAATCATTTTTGCCATACTCTCACTCCTATATCCTTACTTAGTTCTCCCATCAATTTTTGATTGACCACCAATGTGTCTAAACTCTCTGTGGTGTCTTCATCTACTAGCACCATAGTTTTTCGTCAATCAAAAAGTATTTGCGAACTTATCCCAGCTAACTCTCGAATTTGGAGACTATGAGAACTGGTTTAATAAGCTAAGAATTCATGGAACTCTTGGCTACTTATGTCCTCTAGAAATTCTTCCATTCTCTCATGTGAATTTTCACTTATCCCCACCAACTATACAAAAAAGCCACCTGTCTCCCGATGGCTTTTCCCTTAAGCAGTTTTCCTATAATATGAGTTATCTACTTCGATCCGGATTTTGGCGCGCGCTGTTTTTTTGCTGCAATAATGAGGTGGCGACTATTGCGCAGCTAATGATTGCTCCATGATATAGAAGAAAATTGAGGGAGTTCAATAAGAAACAACAACAATCATTACCAGAGACTTCATAAATAACTGTTATGTAATCTTCTTAGAGCTTTGGAGTCATTAAACTGATCATGACTTTTAAGGTATCTTTTAAATCTTCCTTCTCAGTTACTAAATTAGATTTGGATGCCACCACTGCATCCAACCGGTTCACCATTTGTGTTATGGTATTTGTTAATTGCTCTGAAGCTTTATCCCCTGACATCCCTTTCCAACCTTCCAAATTATTATATTCTGCAACAAGTTCATGCAATGCACTAGTTAATTTCTTCTTACAAATTGTTATCTTAGGAATGGCTGATTCCATACTATCAATTGTGGTCATAACCGTCACTTTATCTTCAATCGAATTATCAAACATTCTTATTTTCCTTTCAAAGTAGCGGCAATGTCTTCATCTGCCTTTTTAAAATCATCCGCTTTCTTTACAATAAATTCTCCAACTTCGGTAAAAGTTTCGAGTATCCACTTTTTATGGTCGTATAGATCCTCACAAAGTTGGTTAGCTAGTTTCTTTGCTGTGGCTGTATGTGTATTCGATTTAGCATTATCTGCAATATTCCCTACAGCTGCGATGGTGCTATCTACATCTTCCGTACATTCAATAGCTAAATGCTTGATCTTTACTCCAATTTTTCGGATTACCTCAGGAGTTAGTTCTATCTCCACCCCATCATGATAATTAGGAGATTGAAAAACAATTTTTTTCGTATCGCGATCAATCAAAAGGTTAAATATATTCCCGTTCACATCAAACTTATACTTTGGTAAATAATGATATCCAGGAGCACCAACAGAATCAATGAATCGTTGAAGTGGGTTCCTTTTATCGATATTGGCTGACTCGAATGGCTCGTCAATATAGTATGTCTTTCCAACATGATTATCTGAAACAAATGCCCCTGCACCTATCGAATCACTAGGATGAACATAAGCAATGATACTTTTATTGAACTTGCCTTTTTTTACATCATCCTGTATATCATCAGGAAGCAATTTGACTATACTAGGTGCACTATACGATACACTCTTTATATTATGGCTAGCTGAGACATACTCCGATAAAGCGCCTCCGAGAGAGTGACCTGTTGTTGAAATTTCATAATTTTTTAAATTTTGTTTTTGATATTTTTTAACTTCCTTTAAAAGAACCTCTGCTTGATAAAATTGACTGTTTTTTATTTTGTCTTTCAACCTGATCATTTCAATATCAAATGTATGTGAAGTTGATGCATATAGATCCGGATTACTTTTCTTAACTTCTTCTACTCTCTTCAATTTGTCCTGATTTTTCTTATACCCTTTCATGACTACATCATCTATATCTGTTACTACATCTGGTAGACCTTCCCCGGTGAGATCATCTCCTTGAGTCCCTCTATAGGCTATGACGATATTTTTTGTCTTATGGTTCACATATACCTTGGCATCAAAACCAGACTTTTTTATATTGGTAAGGGATTTATCAATTTTAATCTGTTCCCAAGCTTCTATTTTCCCGTCTATTATTATTTTCACATTTTGAGTTTCTTTTAGATATGCTTCCTTCGTTAAAGCATAATAGGACTTATCACTTACACTCAAAGACTCCCATCCCCTTACTTTAAATGCTATAATATCGTTATATTGTAATTTTCCATTAACTTGGAAGGAAGTGCAACTATTTGTTAAGAAGATATCCAATACTCTTTCTTCTGTTAACTACATTATTGGTACTCGGAGGTTGTGGTATGAATAAGGCTGAAAAAGAAGAAAAAATCGAAAAATCAAAAGAAGCAGCAATTGAATTTTATAAAAACTTAGAGGAACCTATTGATTTAGAGGTTACAAAAGCAGAATTTTCTACAGAAACGAATGCAACAATCGTTTTTGTATATGGTCATGATAAAGGGAATAAGGATGTGTTGTACCATGCGACAGTTGAAACGGCTGACGACTATGAAGTCCTTAGCTTCGGAGATGATAAAGAACCAAAATAAAAAGGAGCCTTAGGGTTCCTTTAATTATTCACTTAATTCCTGTAACTTTATTTGCAAATAAAAAGCAGCATAATTAAGATCAATTTTTTTATCTCTTTGTCTGTTCTCCTTCAACTCCCTCAGTTTAATTCGATTTTCTCACAAATACTCGCTTAATCGCAGGATTTCGTCACCCTTGAATGTAAGTTCAAATGTGGTGTCCTATGATCGTTTAGCTTCCAAAAAAGAAAACCGTGATAATACTCAGTGAAAAATGATAAGAAAGATCCCTTGATCACAAGTAATACGGTTAAACTTAAGAGTTTGTACGAGTTGGTTAAATTAATGTCCATTCTAAAATGTAATCTCGCCTAAACTCGTAATTCTTTTTCTATTCTATCATTGCACATAATACTCTATACCATCATGAGTCTTTACTTTTTAACAGCCTATTATTTTTCAACATTTTCTCCTTTAAATATTCAGCAATTTCTGTTTGCCCAAATTCTCTAGCATATTCATATGCATCCATATTCTTAATACTCTCTCCCGCATATCTAATTGAAATATCTATTCCTTTTTCAACTAGAAACTCAACTACTTCTTTATGTCCACCATAAATCGCTCCAAATAATGGATTTCTTTTTGCTAAGGTCACATCTAATTCTGCGCCTGCCTCTATTAAATACTTTACTATCTTCAAATGCCCCGCTCCTGCAGCCACTCTTATAGGAGAAGCATCAAATATATCACCTTTTGTATTGACATCAATTCCTTTATGAATCAGATATTTTACTATTTCAAAATATCCTTTCTTTGCTGCAACATGTAACCACGTACCAAATGGTGTCATTGAATGTAAAGATTCTGGATTATCACCTATTAAATGTTTTACTTCATTAATATCACCAAGTTTAATTGCATTCCTTATTGCTTTGTATACACTTTTTTTATCCAAAACATATCCTCCTTACTTTCGATTATCTTCTCCTAGCTAATTCACCTAATTCTTCGAGAGCTTCAACAGCCCTTAATCGATCCACTACATTCCCCAAAGCATCAATACTATGTTGGGTGCCCAAATAAATCTAAATAAACCAAAAATGGATAGTCCCTTTGATTTTCGAAAGGCTCTATCCACTTCTTCTTATATAAAAACATTTCTTACTTTATTACCAATCTTCTTCATCTTCATCCCAATCTTCTTTTGCCATTTCAAGGCGTTCAATGAAATAGTCTAAAAAACTATCGGCTAGTTTAACACCATAACCCTCCTGATTATCCCACGTAATAACTGGACATTCTCCATTTTTCATTTTATTAGTATCGAGGCAATAGGCAAATTCATCAATATCTTCTATAACCACAAGTCCATCTATTAAATCATAATACTTTTGATGACCTTTGGTAGCATCTACTACTGCTGGACCCGTAAAACCATATCCAATTATTCTCACTCCAAAAAGTCCACCGTAACCATAATTTCTTAGAAACCACTTGTAACTTTCCGGTAATGAGACCTGTAGTTTTTGTTCAGTTTCTTTTACATTGTCTTCACTTATTCCACCTGTAAAATCATCATCTTCGCCATACTGCTTAATAAATTCCTGTAAATCTGAATATTTCACCAAAATCACCTTCAAATCCTTAGTTACTTAACGCACGGACAAGTATGTAGAATACACTAAGGGAATAATCAAATTAGAAGCATAAACTCAATTCTCATTTTTCTTGAATCTTTCTGGGATTTTATTTTTCCATATTATCATGAGTTCTTTAAATTCTTCAGTCTCCATTTCATTTTCATAAGGCTCTTCATATGTATAAAAGTGTTCAAGCACTGTCATTTCTTTTTTTATTAGCACACTTGTTGCATTAAGTTGAATTTCAAATTTTTCATGGAAACCATTTAAGACATTTTCAACTATCGTAATATACTCATCTGCTTCTTCCTCTGTAGGGATGTCTTCAATAAAATCAGCGAATAATTTTATTTCATCCGATAATTTTATTCTCAATGTCCCAACATGGTCTCTAAAAAAATCGTATGAATATTTCATACTCAACCTCCATCGTAGTCCCTTTGAATTTCAAAAGAGCTATCAGCCGTTCCAAAAAATCCTTATAGCATTATCAATTCATATAAATCCAGCTTTCACCAATCCTCTTCGTCTTCATCCCAGTTTTCTTTTGCCTCTTCAAGACTTTCAATCAAATAGTCTAGAAAATTGTCAGCTGCGGTAAAACCATATCCTTCTTGGTTATCCCAAAGAATCACTGGGCATTCTCCATTTTTCATTTTATTAGTATCGAGACAGTAAGCAAATTCATCAACATTTTCTATAACCCTATCCCGTCAATTAATTTATAATGCTTTTGATAATCTTTAGTGGCATCTACTACTGCTGGACCAGCTAATCCATATCCGATTATTTCTACACCAAAAATACCACCATAACCATAGTTCCTTAAAAACCATTTATAGCTATCCGGAAGCGGGACTTGTAGTTTAATTTCTGTTTCTTGAACTTTTTCATCACTTACTCCACCTGTAAAATAAGCATCTTGACGATTTTCCTTAATAAATTCTTGTAACTCAGAATACTTCAACTAATTCACCTTCTAGTCTTGAGTTCCGTATTGCTTTCCTCTCCACTTCCAATACTTTGAAGTCCTTGATTAATAACATGAATTATTCTTCAACGTCTTCAGATAATTTTTCTAAAAATTCATTAATATCATTTGCTAGAAAATACATATTGCTCATATCATCAGGATTTTCAGGTTCTTGCTCATGATCCCAAAAATAAATATTATCCATATAAGGAGCTTTAGTGCCTAAGCATATCGTATTACCCGCAGGATCATCAGCTATTGGAATAAATCCATCTGGAAGTCTATACTCATATATGTCTATGACCTTTTCCAAGTTATCATACATGTCACCTATCCCATTAAATACATTCAAAACACTTTTTCCCTGCTCTTCAGATATATCAAAAATACTTCGCTCAGGAGTTCCCCCATTCCATTTAAGTAAGAATCCCTTATACTTTTCCGTTAATTTCACATTATTTTCTATTTCAAATTGCTCTATCACTTCTAGAGAAAGCTTATTATGCGAGTTTTCAATTCTTGCCATTTTTTAAATCCTCCTCTTATCTATTTTCCATTAATGGTTTATTCCCCAAATTCACCCTTGAAATATTTCTGGAATTTTATCTCGCCATACTACTAGTAATTCCATAAATTGCTTTGTTTCTATCGTATTTTCATGAGGTTCTTCAATTCTAAAAAGGTTTTCAACAATTGTTACATCTTTTTTTATGAGTACACTTGTAGCATTTAATTCGATTTCAAAGTCCTCATATGTCCCGTTTAAAACCTTTTCGATATATTCTATATATTCATCGACTTGTTCTACTGTTGCAATATTTTCAATGAAATCTGTGAAAAGACAAATTTCTTCCGGCAAAATTAATCCTAAATCGCCAAATGGATCTTTCTTAAACTCATATGAATATTTCATACGCTTTGATCCCCTTTTAAATGGATTTGCCGTTCTGAAAGGTAGGTAGCCTATCAAGGTTTTTTTGACTCTTTCAGTACAAATAACATTATTATAGAACGATATCTTGATAACCTACCTCTTCTACAACTTCATCTTCAATTTTAACTCCTAATCTATCTTCAATATCCCAAGTGACATCACATAGTAAACCTAGGCTTCTTTTTCTATTCTTCCTTGCTCTTCTTACAATTAACTCTGTAGGCTTCACTAATCTTTTTAAAGCTAGTATAGAATCGATTTTTGGAGCAATTTTATCTGCTTCTGATTTATTTCCTAACATCACTCTATATTCTTCAAAATTCTCACTATAATACTCATATATTTGCATTTCCACTTCATCCATTATATTTTTCATTTCATTATTAAAATTACGAAAGGTCTCTCTCTGTATATTTGAAAAATCAGCATCTTCATGTCCATCTACACTTAATACTATTTCTATGTCCATATCAAACATTTGAATAGTTATTTTACCTCTCCAATAGTTTTTTTGATATTCTAATTCTCCAAATAACTCATCATTAATCTTTATCATTCTTAATTAATCTCCTAACTTAACTTTTATGTTATATTCGCCAAATCCCCCCAGATGTTTAAAGACACTATTAATTTTACTTGGTACCATTTGAATAGATTCCAAATCATTAAGTTCATGCCAAGTATCTTTATTATCTTCTCTCCGACCACCTATATCGTCTGCTGTATATATTTATATAATGGATATGCCGGTGCTATTGATCCATTTTTATTCAAATACATTTCTACTTTTATACAAAGCATAAAATCATTATTCATTGATGGTAATAATGATTTATTTTTGAAGTGGAAAGAAAGAATTGATTGTTTTAAAGTAAAGATGCATTTGTCTTATGTGCGTTCACTCGCTTATGTTGCATTACTAACACAAGCTCTTAACATATGAATAATAATTATTAAGACCAATCTATAGCTAATCTTTTTAAATTAAACTTCGTCAGACAAAGCATCATTTTAAATCCTGTAATTCTTCCACAATTTCTTTTAATCGGTCAATATTATTAATAAATTCGTCATAAGAAATTTCTTGATAATCGAAAATCCCTTCTCCATATTCATCACTATCAAATATTTTTACTTTTGTACCTAACTTCAACAAATTATCAACCAATCCTTTTAAATTCTCCATATCATCAATATCATTCGCGTCCGTTTCGGCAAAAAATTCTTTGTTTGCAATTTTATTTTTTATGTCTGTAATTCCTAAACCAGTGTACTTTCTTAACGGTACTAAACATTTATTAAATGGACCATTAGTGCTTATTTTAATTGCCATTTTACTCATCTATTATTCTCCTTTCCATTAAAATTCTAATTTGCCATACCTTCAATCGTTTCTCCAGAATCTGTGACAATATCCCAAACTCCCGTCACAAAGTCTTTACCTATATGATGTTCTTTTTTTGGTAGGATATAGAAACATATAAATCTAAATAAACAAAAAATGGATAGTTCCTTTGATTTTAGAAAGGCTCTATCCACTTCTTCTTTTATAACTCACCAATCTTCTTCATCTTCGTCCCAATCTTCTTTTGCCAATTCAAGGCGTTCAATAAAATAGTCTGAAAAATTATCAGCAAGCTTTCGACCATAGCCTTCTTGATTATCCCACGTAATAACTGGGCATTCTCCATTTTTCATTTTATTAGTATCGAGACAATAAGCAAATTCATCAATATCTTCTATAACCACAAGTCCATCGATTAAACCATAATACTTTTGATGATCTTTGGTAGCAGCTGCTACTGATGCACCTACTAAGTCATAACCAATTATATCAATACCAAAACTTCCTCCTGAACCATAGTTTTTTAAGAACCATTTGTAGCTCTCCGGAAGTGGGACTTGTAATTTATTTTCTGTTTCTTTAACTTTGTCTTCACTTACTCCACCTGTAAAATCATCATCTTTGCCATACTGCTTAATGAATTCCTGTAAAGCTGAATATTTCATCAAAAATCACCTACTAAACTTGGATTTCGTATTGCACGGATTTATTAATTTTTTTTATTCTTGTTCCCATCGGTGAACTTGTGTACGGAAGATATCTTCGATTTTCATCCGTTTTCACTTAAACACATAATGCTTATTTAAGGTCTGGTGGTTAACTTTTTCTCAACAAATAATCAAATTAGAAGCATAAATTCAATTCTCATTTTTCTTGAATCTTTCTGGGATTTTATTTTTCCATATTAACATGAGTTCTTTAAATTGTTCTGTCTCCATTTCATTTTCATAAGGCTCTTCATATGTAAAAAGGTGTTCAAGAATTGTCATATCTTTTTTTATCAACACACTTGTGGCATTGAGTTGAATCTCAAAATCCTGATATAAACCATTTAAAACACTTTCAACTATCGTAATATACTCATTTGCTTTTTGCTCAGTAGAAATGTCTTCAATAAAATCAGCGAATAATTCTATCTCACCTGGTAATTTTATTCTCAGCATTTCTAAATGATCTCTAAAAAACTCGTATGGATATTTCATACTCAACCTCTTTTATAAATTGGATAGCTAGTAGACTCACTGCCAAACATGTTTTTGTGAACCTGTTAATTCTCCTTTTGAATGGCTTTTTCCAGTTCTCGAGCTATATTTTCTAGCCACTGTATCGGGGTTACTCCTAATGAAGGGAAATAAAGTTCACAGCACTCTTCTATGAAATTTTCTTTCTCCTCATTTGAAATATTTTCAGCCAAAAAAAACTTAACTTCATTGGCAATTAATAAAATTCTTTTTTCTGATATTGAGTTAACAAATTCTTTTAATTCTTCATCTGGTGATACCATATCTTGATGAAAGTGAGCAGTCAAAAAATTTTCTAATTCATCGAAACTTTTATTTTTCATATGTATTCTCCTTTATTTTGTGGGAAAACCTGTTAAAACACAAAAGCCTCAACTCTACATGCTTTTTTCCTTATATTCTTAGTCATGTAACTCATCAAGAAAAAATCCCTGTCCATTTCACTGTCTTACAACTGTTACTATATACCGACATTTACCCGATGTATGTCCAATACATCTGAGATCCGTTTCTCACTCATTCTTTTAAGTAGATACTCATGACCTTTTTCCAATGCAAGATTTCTTTCTTCTTCATAAATAGGAACGAGTGTATAAATGTGTATGTTCCCCTGTTTAGTAGGAACGTTATCCATCTCGGATTCTTGGGGACGACATACCATTATGCAAGATAACTTTGTATTTGATGCAAATGGCTGTGGGGATTCTCCATTCGGAAGAATAACCCCTTCTTTCAGCCATCCATCATAAATATGTGGAATATGAGCCACTTTCCTTAGCCACCCAAGGGGCCAATAATGGTTTTGATCTTTCATATCTTCATTTTCAACTATCCAACTTGAAGGCAATTTTAGTAATAACTCTGCATATTTAAAAACACTTTCTTTGTCTGAATAGTCCATAGGTTCATCACTCATCCCTGTAGTTACGAGAGTTGTGAAATCTTTATTTATTGATGGAGGAATTATGTGAATATTGACCGACACTCTACTACCAGGAACAGTTTCACTTATAGTCTTTTTGATAGGGCCAAAGTATTTAGCCACATGCTCTAAAATCACATGATGATGGTCTTGATCATTATCGTTTGTTTCAGTTACAGTAGACCACCCTTTTTGTTTTTCTAACAACTTAACGATTTCCTCTTGCCCTTGTTCCCTTGCAAAAGTTAATGCGTCCATATCTTTCTTAGATGCACCACTATATTTAACACCCGTATCTATACCACTTTCAATTAATAGTTTTGCAATATCAACATGCCCATTACTAATGGTTCCTAACAATGGATTTCTTTCTGGTTCGCTTACGTCCATATCAGCTTCACAAGATAATAAATATCTTACTATATCAATATGCCCTGCAGAAGCAGCTTCGTTCAAAGCTCCACCACCGTATACTCCACCTAGCACATTAATATTTGAACCAAGTTCTATTAGTTTTTTTACTATATTTAATTCCCCTCTAGAAGCTGCGACATGAAGCCACGTACCAAAAGGAGTCATCATATTTAAAAGTTCAGCATTAGAGCCGATTAATGCAACTACTTTTTCAATATTGCCTTTTTTTATAGCCGAACGAATTTCTTTTGCAACTTGTTTATTATCCATCCCCTAACTTTTTCCTCCTTTTTTTGCAATATCACCAAGTTTATTAAGCATTTCCACCATATTATCTCTGGCTCCATCAGCATCTCTTACTTTTTTAATATTATCAACAACATTCCTAAGTGCTTCAATCCCATGTAAACTGTGTCGTTACTTCGGGCAACTTTACAACTCTATATAAGTTATAAAAAAACCTCGGCTGTCTTTATCAATCGAGGTCCGTAGAATTTATTATCGGGCTTATTTTCACTAAAAAAATATTGTTATACAAATCCTTGATGGTACGGCAATCACGAGTATTTGTTTTTCGTAATTCCTTTTTAAATTGCTTCTGGTTATCTATTAGTTATTCATATAAATTCTCAATCTTAGTAAACCAAAAACAATCCTTTTCCATACACTTAGCATCAATTCTTTCAAATTCTTCTTTTAGCCAATTAATCACAGATTCTGGTATATCATTATCAATAAAGGCATCCTCACCATTCACCTCTATTGCCTTATCAATCATTTTTGAATATACTAATAAACTTTCTGCAAATTGATTTAAAGAAGAATTAATAAATACCTCTTTATAATCATCACTATTATGAAGAAACACTACATTTTCTTGTTTCTCAATTATACATATCGGATCCCCGGAACCAGTCGATCCCAAAAACCAATATTTTTGAAACTCATCTGGCATATTAAATACATACGTAATAGGTCTTAATAACGATTGTGACGAAGTAAATTCTAAATATGGTGCAGGAGTTTCAGGTAAGCCTCCTATTGACAAAAATCTCTTCACTTCATCCGAAAAATCTGTACTCATTAAATCTTGGTAATTAAATTTAATTAGCGGGCCATCTTTGTTAACACCCCATTTATCATTAAATTCCTCTGGTAGTATCATCTTCTCACCTTCCTGAATTTTTTATAAAAGTTTCTAATCTAGTTGCAATTTCATTATCTATTCCAGTAATTCCCCAATCCTTTTCTACATTATGAATATCACCATATCCTGGATGCAAACTTTTTGGTAAAGCTACAGCTTGACCCCTTCTCCTATATGGTGATACCTCATTGGATCTTTAAAATACTCCTTATATTGAAGAAAATGTTTTATAAATTGTTCATCAATACTTGGAACTCGACCACTCTTTATCAAAGCCGTATTTTTTCCACTCCAAAACTCCGGATTACTTTTAAGTAATATATTGAAAACTTTTTTGCATTTCTCTCCCATCCGTCAGCATTAGTTCCTGAGTTAGCTTTCCCTTTAAAGTTCATTTCAACTACAAGTCTAGGATCAACTAAATACTCTTCATCATACTTTGTGAGGTCCCTACCTCTATATCCTCTAACCTTATTACATTTGCCATCTTTACTCCATTTAGGAACAGTAGAGATTTCTTCCTTATTACCCGTACCCTACCACTAACTTCCGACTCCACTTTCGCCATAGAAATTAACTGTTCTTTTTACCCAGTACCATTAACCACATTATAAGGTACTCCACCTGCCCACGACAGTTTCTCACAAACAAAAACACCAGTTGCCTAAAAGGCAACCAAGTGCTTAATGGTTAGCTATATGAAGTTATTCACTTACAAATTTCACCTTAAAACAACAATCTTGATTAATTTCATAAGTTTGTGGTTTTGTTCTACTTCTTAGGTTTATAATGTCATCACGCCTGGTTATCGTTCTTAATTCAATATCTAAGTATTTATAGCTTATTTAAACTAAGTTACTAATTAGCTTTACTTGTATGGTACAGTACCAATAAATTTAATTTCTATATTTTCCGTTTCATCTCCACTTTTTGCTTCATGGTATTTAAAATCATACAGTACAATAACAGAATTAATCCAGTATGCTAAATTATCATCATTTACTAACTCTTTTATATTCGGAATAATTACTTCGCTATAAGAAAAATCATTTAAAATGTCGTCTATATTATTTTTTGGTTCTTCATAGAAACAAATTTCAATGTTATCTTCATCATAATAACCAAATTCAAAGTTTGTACCAAATTTTGAGTCTATGGAATCCCCATCTTCCGTATACTCTATATCAACATACTCTTCAAGATTTTCAAACGATTTAGAAACGCCAAACCACACTGAAACCACGCCACTATATTCCATAATTTCACTCCTATTTTTTTAGATTACCTGGTAAACCCTCTACTCCACCCTTGTATCTATAATGAGACCACATCTGTAACCTTCTTACAAATGTATCATAGTCAAGGGCTGTGTCTATTATCTCTAATACTTCATTATGCGCACTTTTAGTGAGCTCGCGAATAGGCGTCGCCATTTACCATATCTCTTTCATATGAGTCGGAGATTGGACTTAGATATATTTTTATAGGTTTTATCGGGTTCATGATCGAATTTGCTACACCTTCAACCGTTTCCTCAGGATCTGTGACAAAATCCCAAATACCTGTCACTTTTCATTCTTTCCGGTAGGATATGGAACCACATAATCTTTTGGACAGACGAAAGGTGAGCCAACATCTCCTGTAAGCCCACCCTGTCAATTTCTAATGATTCTTCATTTAGTTTTGCGCCACTGGTTCCTTGATCTCTAAAAATGTGTATCAAGTTTTAAAGCCTTGTTCTTCACAATGGCGAGGTGACATTTTATATGGGTACTAATGACATGGAATAGCTAACAAACTAACGAGATCGTTCAATCTTGTGGCGATAAACAATGGTAAAAGTGAATAAAAATAAAACTCCTTGATGTTACTACCATCATGAGCTCTCAATATTCAAAGAAATCATTTTCTTTTTGTATCACTCAATTCAGCTGATTTAATATAATTAAAAGTAAAAAACCTTGAAAGGCGTAAAACCAATCAAGGTATGAGTTTTATTATAGTTCTTTAATCAGCTAGTAACTCCAAGTAATATTTATCATTTTCTTCTATCTTTCTTAAAAATTCTTCAAGAGAAGTCGCAATTTGAATATCATAATAGTAAATTGGATTTCTATTATTTTCATTCAATTCGATTGACATTAAAGCTGATTCACTTCCTTCAAAAAATATTAGTTTGTTATTCTCAAATTCATCATAGATTTCTATGTCGGGATAAAACTCAAAATCATTAACTCTTAATCGAAAATCTCTTACTGAATAAGGATCCATAATACGATTAATATTAAACTCTGAACCTTTAATAAACCCGTAGCCAACCTCTATATAAAAATTAACTAACTCCTTAGGAAATTTTAAATCGAGTTCCTTCTCAACTACTTTTATTTCGTTTTCAGTCACTGGATTAAAACTATTTTCTTGGTTTGCCTTAGTAAATTCATAGTCCATTATTTTTTACCTCCTTTAAATGGTGTATTTGCTGGTGAACCAGTTCCATGAATACCAGCTTGATGCTCATTTGGGAATTTTGCAGGATGCATACTCCACCATTCATGTTCTCCTCCAAAAGTATTTTCAATTATATGATGAGCATCATACTTATCCCCTTTTTTCCTAATTATTTTACCTGTTTTTTCTGAAATAACAATTTCATTATACATAGGCCACTTTGGCCCAGTATTTTCTTTCCACTCTTTGATTACTTTATTTTTTACTTTATCAAATTCTGCCCTATGCTTAGCTGTTTCTTTTGGTGACATTTTTTTTATTCTTTATTTCTTAAGGCTTTCTTCAACTTCTCTATTTGGTTTTTAGGTAACTCTCTGCCTTTCAGTTACTAATAAAAACTAGTTTCTTGCTTGCTGAAAAATTATTGTTCCTCGTATAAACTGTCAAGATATAATGTGCCTACTCACTTCTATCATAAAATGTAAGAAAGCACTTGTTGTCTTTAGTTGACAATCAAGTGCTTTAAGTTCATCTGTTTTTAAGCAGCATAAATTTGTAAGTTTTGTAGTAACAGTATGACAACTACTAGCGTTAAAGCTTACGAGTTTGTACGAGTTCGTTAGTTTTATGTCCATTCCATGTGTTTATTTTCATCACCCAGTAAAATGTCATCTCGCCTAAGCTCGTACTTCTTTTTCTATTCTATCATTGCACGTAATACATCGGTGTACTTCTATAATGAAATTAAACTATTTAATCAGTAAAACAAATTTCCATATAGAGTTTACATAATAGTAATACCTCTTAAACTTCCAATTCTACTTTTAAATTATTTATCAATTCAGCAAGTGAATTAGCAAGAAATTCGTTTTCTTCAGTTTCAAAATTCTCTATCAATATCTGTCCTGTTTTATTGTCAAAGATAATAGCCATATCTTCTGGAGAGACAAATCCTATTTGTATATATCTAAGTTCTCTCCCATTGTTCTCTTCATATTGTTTCATTACTTCAAAAAATTCTAATATAGATTTACCTGGTTCGATAGGTTCAAGATTAACTAATCTTGAGCCGTAAAAGCCTTGTAAGCTTAAGAACCAATACGTATTAAAGTATTCTTTCATTGCATAGTGAATATTCATACCCAGTTTTTTTTCAATTTCTGTAAAATTGTCGAAATCAATTTTTTCAATAGGTTTCCAATATACATATTCTTCTTCATCTGGATTACTTAAATACAATCGAGGGTCAATCTCTTCATCCCACGGTACTTTAGGATATGTACCATATTTTGTATCCCATACATTTATGAGTTCTTTAAAATAATGTTCTAATGCTTTTTTTATGTCCATGTTATACCTCCAACAAAATTACTTAATACTTGAAGACGTTCAGCGTTTTCTTGATCTTTCCCCCATATATCTATTTGTTTCTCTATATTATGGATTCCTCCACTCCCTGGATGCAACGGTTGTGGAATAGCCATTGCTTGTCCGCCACCACCAATATGATGATGTACTAAAGGTTTTCCTTTTAATCCCACAATATCATACTGAGGGAAATGTCTCCTAAAGACTGCATCATTTACAACAGCCCATCCATTATTAAGATTTTTGATGTTAGCATCACTAAAATACTCAGGATTTAATTTATATAATTCATTAAAATAATACTCTCACTGGATGGTTTGTATTACCCGTACCCTATGTTGTAATTCATCCCCGAGTGTATTTTAGAAAAAGTAAGTTCCTCCACCTGTTTCTGATATTTGAGCATAAAAACAAAACTTTCTCCATTCTTCTGGAATCATTTCGTTAACTATTTCAGCTATTTCTTTATACAACTTATTCATTTCTTATTCATTTCTTTTTCCACTTTAATCAACCCCTTGCGCGATCTCTAATAGTTTTCTCAACTATCCCTTTTCCTTCTATTTCATTAAGTATTTACTTTCTTGCTCTATTAACCTCTACAACTACTTCAAATTGACCGAATTTACCATTTCTACCACTCTTTTCCCGCTCCTCAACTACTAACACAATATTTTCTATAAACACTTTAAAAATTTATTAATAAACTAAAATAAAAAGCATTAGATGCAAGAATCAAATCCCGCATCTAATGCTTCTCATTTTTATTCAGCTAGAATTTTTAGAAACTCTTCAAAATTATTACTCGCAAAATAAGTCACGGGTTCTAAATCTGCAGACTCTTCATGATTCCAAACACAAACAGAAGGATCTTCGTTATTCCCTCGGTAGTCTAAACATACACAATCACCTGCAAATAAAACTGCTATTGGCAATAATTCTACCCCTACTAAATCTTCATCAGAAACAATTCTCTCTTCTAACTGGGTTCTAACAACACCAATATCATAAAATTCATCATCACTTTGGCCAGTCACTTTTAGTATACACAAAAACCTATCAATAACATAACTATGATTATTACAGACGAAACTATCTTTTATCGGAACAGCTCCATTATTCTTTTTAATAAATTCTTTATATGCACTAGGTAATTTAATTCTCCATTTCCTTTCTTTCTCAGATAACAAAGTATCGTCTGGTACTGGATAAATTACAGAACCATCTTTAATTTCCATAATACTTATACCTCCTCAATTTTATGTTATCTTGGAGCATCTGCCCACATACCTTTTGTTCTTCCACCATTATGAGGTGTGATATTATGAATGCCAAATTGAACTAATTCCAACTAACCAGGCACTTCGGTATGATCCCAAGTCATTCCCTTTTGAGTTCCACCAATTTGTTCATCTAACCATTTAAATTGGTGTTTATCTGACAACTTCCAAAACTCTTCAGGCAGATGAACTGTTTCCTTAACTAGATCCGCACTATCTGCTTCTGTTTTATTTCCTAACATCTCTCTATATTCTTCAAAATTCTCACTATAATACTCATATATTTGGATTTTCACTTCATCCATAATATTTTTCATTTCATTTTTAAAATTTCGAAAAGCCTCTCTCTGTATATTTGAAAAATCAGCACCTTCATTTCCATCTACACTTAATTGTATTTCTATGTCCATATCAAACATTTGAATAGTTGTTTTACCTCTCCAAAAGTATTTTTGATATTCTAATTCTCCAAATAACTCATCATTAATCTTTATCATTCTTAATTACTCTCCTAACTTAACTTTTATATTATATTCGCCAACTCCGCCCAAATGTTTAAAGACACTATTAATTTTACTTGGTACCAATTGAATAGTTTCCAAATCATTAAGTTCATGCCAAGTATATTTATTATCTTCTCTCCGTTTATTCAATATAAAATTAATATAAATAGAGCGATTAATCCTAAGATTAATCGCTCTATTTATATTATGTATCGTTCTGATTCAATACTAATCTATCATTTCATCCAAACGATAATAGAGATACTTATAAAAGTCATCAAACTTTTCCTCTCCAACTTCTTCATTGATTGGATCCCAGCTTACAATTGGACACTCATTATTTCGGAATATTGACGTGTCGATACAGTACGCCAACTCACCTAATTCTTCTATCATTACATAATCTTTCGGTAGATTGTCATCTTCACGTGATTTCTCCGTAAATTTGACACAAGAAGGATTTGTTTCTTTTGCTCCTGCACCATAAATTTCAATTCCAAGTAGTATACCTTCTCCATATTGCTCTAAAAACCATTTATAACTGTCTGGTAGGATTACATTGAGCTTGTTTTCAATATCTCCTATTTGCTCAACACTGACCCCACCAGTCAAAAATATGGAATCATTATATTCATTGATAATCTCTATAATTTTTTCCTTTTCCAATTTATATCCCTCCTTGTATGCAATTACAATCCTTGTCTTTCAACATCCGAAATTATCCACTTCCAATACTCTGAATGAAATTTTTTATCTTGGGCATTCAAAACGATTATTTCTAACACTATCCTGTTCTTCAGAATATAATTCACAAAATTTTTATGTTTAAGCCAACTTGCTTGATTAACTTCGTTAGTTTTTTTTCCGTCTAACTATACTTCGTATTCAATTCTTATTTTCATAACTAAGTTTCGTTATACAACTCCATGATGATACAACCATCAATCCCAGTTATCAATTGCCTCTTGAAAGCTATCTTGTAAATACACATTAAATGTTGTATATCTATTTAATGCTTTTTTGCTTATATCATCCCATCGCACAACATTATAATCATCTATTGTGCTTAAGCAGTAAACAAACTCATCAACATTCTCTATAACAATATATTTTTTGGATAAACCTAACTTTCTATAACGCTTTGTACTTTCAACTACAGATGCGTAGTCTGCGCCTTCAACACCCAATACGTCAACTCCACAAATCCCTCCGGAACCAAACTTTTTAACAAATTCTTTATATTCTGGTGGGAACTTCACTTCCAATATTTTCTCGGCCCATGCTATGTTAGCATCAGGAACTTCTCCAATAAAGTCTCCTTTTTTCATATATTCATTTATCAATTCTAATAGTTCATTATTCATGATTAATCACCTCACTCTAGATTATTAGAACGCCATTTCCAGTACTTCTTTCTGAAGTTGTTGAATTGTTTATCTAGAACTCCATCATTATCAATTGCATTCGGCGGGCGAACTTTTGCGGCAAGTTCTCTATTCGAATGCCTCTTGGCTTTTAGATGATAAGTTCTTTTAAAGCAGAATTCGGTATTTCATCATAGACTCTTCTAAGTTCCCTAAAACCTCTTGCCAATAACTGTCTAGGAGTATCTATTCCTTTTGTACTTCTTGAAACTATTCCATTAGGTCCTTTAATGGTGTGCCCCACCTTTGTAACATTAATTGCAGGTGCAGTATTTAAATCATAATTATCTACTAATTTCTTCATTGCTGCCTTCTGTCCTGCATGATGGGCATCAAGTCCTTCTACTCCTTTAATATCTTTATATGCTCCAACTTGATATTTACCCGTACCCCTACTATTAATTTCAGACTCCACTTTCACCATAGAAATTAACTGTTCTTTTAACCCAGTACCATTAACCACATTATAAGGTACTCCACCTGCCACCGACAGTTGGTTTTTAGGGTTGTATGGCAATAGGTTAAGGATAGTGGCCAGTTCTTTTGCCTTTGTTGCACCTTTTACTGCAGCGGCTTTTGTTGTCGCTACACCAGTTTTCGTTACGGCCCCTGCGCCTTTTGTTCCTACTACTGATGTGACGACTGTTGCGATGGCATAGGATACCCAGTGAGGCCGCGAAAACATGAGGAGTAAATTCTTAGCTTGCTTTTTAATGTTTCACTTTTGATTTTAGGACGTTCTTATGTTTATATAGGTCAAAAAGAAAACCTTGACTGAGTGACGAACACTCAATCAAGGTTTTTCAGCTAATTGTTTTGGTCTTTTTTATATTAATTATGTTCATTCTTGATTTGTTCAAACCATATCCTAGCAATAGAACTTGCAGTTTTATTAGAATCATTTGTATGTACAAGATCATATTTATAATCTGCCGCTAGTTTATTTGCTTGTACATCATAAACAATCTTAATTTCTGTTGGCATTTCACGATCATATTTTCTGCATAATTTAATCAATTCTTTAATATTTTCATTTATTATTTTCACAACTGCCTTTTGTCGATCTACTGATATATCATAAGAAAAGTTTGCATTATCCTCTTCATTGACTAATGCATCATTGAGTTTATGTCTCTCTACAATCTTACCATTGATATTATAAAAAAAGTCATTAGAGACAAGGCCTTCTTCATGTGAACAATATATATATATTTTATTAGCTCTTTCAAAAGCATACTCTAAACATATAGAAACCATATCTGCTTGCAATTCACTAAAAAAATCCTCAAATACTTTACCCACTTAAATCCACTCCTAATTCAATATATTATTTTCATCATATTTTCCGCTATCTCATATTGTACGATAAATTGGATATCCCATTACTTTATCTAGATCTATAAAACTTAATTCTCAGTTTCTTTGTATCTTTCTGGAATTTTGTTTCTCCATATTAGCATAAGTTCTTTAAATTGTTCAGTTTCCATTTCATTCTCATTTGGCTTATCGAAGATATAAAAGTGATGAAGAACCGTTGTATCTTTTTTTATCAAGACACTGGTAGCATTCCCTCCTATTTCAAATTCATCGTATTCACCTTCCATTACTTTCTCAACAATATCAATATACTCATCCACTTCTGTTTCAAATACAATATCTTCAATGAAGTCTGAGAAAAGGTTAATTTCTTGTGGTAGGATTATTCTTAGATATCCTAATGGGTTTCTTTTAAATTCATATGAATATTTCATACGCTTTTATCCCCTTTTAGATCATTTATATATAATGGATATGCCGTTTCTATTGATTCATCTTTATTCAAGTACATTTCTACTTAATATCTAATGAAGTGATACCCCTATATTTATTTGACCAATTTGTTCTTTAGATTGGTAAGTTTCATTAATAGCTTTTAATACTTCGGTACGGTTTCACTTTTTTGGGAAGAAACTCATCTTCTTGATACTTCAAGCTATATCCAACTCTTGCTTGTTCATGAGTGGAGACCCGTATATACCCAACAACGTTCAATTCTTCAACCTCCGGTTACATAAATTGTGATTACCGTAACGCTTTGCAACCGAATAGCGAGTATTATACGACCGTCTCTTAGTTACGTTACCCATTGTTTATCGCCACGAGCTTTGTCATTATAGTTAGTTTGTTAGCTATTCCATAACTATCCCCACCATGTACAATGTCATCTCGCTTACTTATCGTACTTCTCACAAAGTCCAATTATAAAATCAATACTCCATGATGGTACAACCTTCATGGGCACTTGATTCAAATATGAAACATTTTTAACCGAAAAACTATTTTTAATAACTAAAAAACCTTGAAAGGCATTTAGCCAATCAAGGTTCTCATATGTTTCATTTTATGATAGTACCCAAACACTAAACTCATAAAAATATTCCGTTCGTTCAATACACAAACCGAAATTTAAATCTTCTGCAACTAGTATAAAATCTCCATATCCTACTGAAAACTTCGTTAACTTAAGAATATTATCTAGGTGACTAAATACTTCATTAACATTAATCAACATTGCTTCTATTTCATTTTCTCTAAAAAACAATAGTCTTCCTTTCTTGGGGATTACTTTGATATTATCAATAGTCGCATTTAACAATTGTATTGATTTTTGAATATTTTCTTTGCTTCTAGTTATCTATTTTAAAAATCTTCTTCCCATGCTTCTTTTGCATTCAATAACCTTTGTGATAAAAACTCATAAAAGTTCTTTGCTGTATTGCAGTCATCAAGTCCCCCTAGTCTATTCCACGCTATTACTGGGCACTCATTATTCTCCATTTTGCTTGTATATAAACAATAAACATATTCTCCAGCATTTTCAATAACCACTAAATCTTTTTCCAATCCTAAATCTCTATAACTCTTCGTGTTAACTACAGCTGGAGCTCTATACGACTTAGCCACGCCTAAAATATCAACACCAAATGCACCACCAGAACCATAGGTCGTTAAAAACCACTTATAACTCTCTGGTAATTCCACCCCTAGCTCATTTTGGACAACATTGATTCGGCTTTCTGCTATTCCACCTGTAAAGTCATCTGATTCCTTATGTTCATTAATAAAATTTGTTAATTCCTCTTTATTCATTTAGTACTCCCCCTGCCAACAATAGTTGGTTTTTAGGATTGTAAGGCAATAGAGTAGGCATTGACACTAATACTTTTGCCTTCGTAACGCCTTTTACTGCAGCCGCTTTTTGTAGTAGTTACCTCAGGATTTGAGATAAAACTCCAAACTTCTGTCAAAAAGTCTCTATGAGTTATTTTGTTCCTTTTTTCCGGTTGGCTATGGGAATACGATAAATCTAATTAATTTTCTCTTCTTCTTTATAACAAAGCAAGATAAATAGCTTTCACCAATCTTCTTCATCTTCATCCCAGTTCTCTTTTGCCTCTTCAAGACTTTCGATTAAATAATCCAGGAAATTATCCGCAGCGGTAAAACCATATCCTTCTTGGTTATCCCAAAGAATCACTGGGCATTCTCCATTTTTCATTTTATTTGTATCGAGACAGTAGGCAAATTGATCAACATTTTCTATAACCACTATCCCGGCAATTAACTTATAATATTTCTGATAATCTCGAGTGGCATCCACTACTGATGGACCTACTAAATCATAACCTATTATATCTACACCAAAAATCCCGCCTGCGCCATAGTTCCTTAAAAACCACTTGTAGCTAGCCGGAAGTGGGATCTGTAATTTATTTTCAGTTTCTTTTACTTTGTCTTCACTTACTCCACCTGTAAAATCATCATCTTTGCCATACTGCTTAATGAATTCCTGTACAGCTGAATATTTCACCAATATCACCTACTAATATTGTATTTAGTCCTTTCATTTATAAGGTGGTGCTATCCATCAAAAAGGTAAACATAATAATAAAAACAATTTAATCATCTAATAATTCATCATCTAGCCACAACTCTACGCCATCAACGTCCAGCTTCTCAGTTTCATTAATTAATTCTAAGTCACTTAAAAAACCTAAGAATGTTTCCGATACAAGATGTATATTTTCCCAATATGAGTTAATGTCATCTGAAGCAACATCTATTCCTGCCATTATTTTAGCTTCACGTTCATTTTCATGGTTCCAGAAGTAAACTTTACCTATATAACTTCCCCTTACTCCTATGCATATTACATTTCCTCCTGGACTTTCCCCAATTGGAATCATACAATCTGGCATCCGATTTAAATAATCTTTGATTTTGTCGAATAAATTATTTTCACTAGATAATCCATAAAAACCTTCAAATACTTGAGTTCCCTCCTTAGATGTCCAAGGTGATGTCTCAATCGGTTTATACGTTACCTCATTGTCAAAAAAAGTTTCATCATAGTTAAGAAGAAACTCCTTATAATCTTTTGGAATGTAAATATCAGACATCTTTTCTAACTTCTTAACCTGATTTTCTCTTGAACTTAAAGAAGTGAATTCTTGTTTCTTAATATTTAAGGCGTTTAATTTATTTTCTATTTGATCTATATACTTGTTACCCAAAAATTAAAACCCTCCTCTTAAACCTGATGCAGCACAGTGGTGATTTTCAAGTAACTTTGTAGGGATTAACTGTATAGTAATATC
The DNA here is from genome assembly GCF_040250305.1 of Peribacillus frigoritolerans. Taxonomy (NCBI): domain Bacteria; kingdom Bacillati; phylum Bacillota; class Bacilli; order Caryophanales; family Bacillaceae; genus Peribacillus; species Peribacillus frigoritolerans. The sequence goes on from NZ_CP158190.1 coordinate 4,500,161, forward strand.
TTCTGCATGGTGGGATGTCAGACCTTTTTCTCTTAGCCAATTTTTCGCCTGTTTTTGACTACTAACCTTTTAGCTATCATAAACTAACTTGAAGTCCCCATCTGATCGATTTTCCGCTTTAAATATTCAGCAATTTCTGTTTGCCCTCTTTCAATAGCAAATGCATAAGCATCCATATCTTTCATGTTGTCACCAGAGTATTTTATGGATATATCTATATTATTCTCAACTACCAATTTAACAATTTCAAAATGACCGCCATATATTGCAGCAAACAGAGGATTTCTATCTGGTTCACTAGTATCAATCTCAACATTCTGGTTAATGAGATATTCGGCAATATCTAAATGCCCTTTTGTAGCTGCTCTTTCAAGGGCATTTGCAGAAAAAGTTCCACCCTGTGCATTAGTATCTATCCCGGCATTAATAAGATATTCTATTATTTCTAAACGCCCATAAGCTGCTGCTATATGTAACCATGTACCAAAGGGTGTCATCACTGTTAACATTTCTGGTTCTTTTTCAAGTAAATCTCTTAACGTATCCAATTGGTCACTTTTTATGGCACCTCTAATGTCTTTCGCAATTTGAGTTTTATCCATTTAGTTTCTCCTTCATTTCCAAGGTCTTCTAGTATTTAAATAATTTCACCTAAGAGTGAATCGTCCTTTAAGGGGTATTTCTTCAAATTAAAAAGTTGATAGAACCAATTTACCTCAGTTTTATCAACTGTGAATTTCCGACTATCTTATTATTCTTAGTTTAGAAATTAATGCTTCAATACTTTCTGATATAACCTCAAATGAATTCCTTTCGAAATCCTCTAACTTTACTTTACCGTTCTCATTATCAATTACCACTAACAAACCATTCCCTTCGATACCTAAAGGGATATTTTCTAGTTTATTGTTATGATTGCTCTTATACCCCTCTAAGGTCCCTCGGAATGAATCAAACTCGAAGTTTGGCAAAACCGCATCTAATTTAATATAGAAATCATTTAAAAATCCGTCTAAATTAGCGAACCAATACGAATTAAAATATTCAATAATTGATTTATGGAATCCCACCCCTAAGTTCTCTTCTAACTCCTTTAAGTCATGTGAAGTAGTTTTTTCTACAGGTTTCCATGTAATATAATCTTCTTCGTCAACTTCACCTTCATAAATTATTGAATTAAGCTCTTCAGTCACTGGAGCCTTAAATAAGAAGTCCATTCCTTCATCCGCAAGCTCATGTCTCATTCTGAAGTATTGGCCCATTGATTTCTTAATAGACAAAGATATCACCCTTTTCGTTTAACTTTATTAAACCAATTATAAGACATAAAAAACCTTGAAAAGCTTAAGCCAATCAAGGTTTAAAACATTTACATTATATTTTAGGAACGTCAACCACTTCGCCTGGTGCTTTATTAATAAGAATATCAGGAATGTTTGGGTTATTCTTTTTCAACTTATACTTTTGAATTTTAGTTAATTCAGGGTCAAAGGAAATATTCTGAGATTTAAATTCAAAGTTTATAAGTTTATTGTGAATCTTATTCAAAAAACCTTTCCATTCCTCTAACGAAGAACTTGAAACTTCCTCTGAATTTTCTAACATACGAATGCCTTCCGCATAATGAAACATTAGTAAACCTGTTCCTAAATCACAAGCTTCGTTTTCTAAAATAACTCTTGGTACATCAAATCCACTATTCCAATTATAATTTGCAGCAAAATAATGAAGTAATAAAGGGTTGTATGTATTCGTTAGCTCACTGATTATATAGTGTTTATCTGTATTATAAAGTAACTGTTCAAGGAAACTAATAACTTTTTTATCCACAGTAACTCACCGTAATTTCAATAATTTTAAAATTACTATTATACATAACTAATAGAAGTGATAAAATCAAACTCACCTATTGAATTAATTTTATTATCATACTCAAAATTATAAATTAGAATTACAGCATTATATGACTTTGTTAAATTAAAGTGTTTTTTAATTTTAGGGATTATAATTTCTTCATATGAACAGCCTTCTAACAATATAGAAATATCATTACTATTTTCTAATACTTCTTTTTCAATAAAATCCTCGTCAGTATCATCCATATCAATATTAAAATCCATAAAAAATTTAGAAGGAACAGACTCCCCATCTTCATCATATTTTACATCCACATATTCTTCTATAGAGTTTTCATTTTTGATATTACCTAACCATATAGAAACTAGTCCTTGTTTTTCCATTATTAAACCTCCTAATTTAAGACCTTATGGTAAAGATGAAGTACCGCCTTCGATATACATAGTTAGCCTTTTAATAAAAGTATTATAGAGTCTGTGCTTTATATGTGATGTTTAATAGCTGTTTAGTTACCTTTAAAATATTATCAGAAAAGCCTTGAAAGACCTACACTTTCAAGGCAAATTATAAGTTATCTATACCGCCAATTTATCTCCCCATCTTCATGTATTGCCGGTAAATATATTCCCTTTTTATTTTGATGCTCATCAACAATAAACCAATTATCATCGTTAAGCCATTCTTCACTAAAACTACCTTCCTTGAATTCTTTCTCCTCATTAACAAGTGCCGTTAAAAAATCTTTATACTTTATTATATTTTCATTGGCTATGATAGATCCATAAAACCACACGCCTTCTTTATTATCATTCTGTATTTCACCCAAACATTCATTACGGAAATATAAGAACATAACCTCACTCCTTTGGAGAAATTATTATAAACTTGTTAGGAACTTCTCCTCTTACTTAAAAAAGTTAACGCTCTTTTCTTACAGAATTCAGAAGAAGAATCATTATTGTTGTTGTAGGTACTATATTAATTGGTAAAACATCATATAGGGATTAAAGCGATTTATTCTTATTCTCTGTATAAAAAGCTGTTTACTCAGCACAGGTAGCCCCATACAAAAGAAAAACCTTGAATGGCCATAGCCAATCAAGGTATGAGTATAATTGTTGCCTTTTAATCCACGACTTAACTTATTAAAGTTACCTTTCAGTTACTAATAAAAACTATTTTCTTGCTTGCTAAAAAATTATTGTTCCTCGTATAAACTGTCAAGAAATTCATTAAAGTTGTTTGATAAAAAGTACATATTTTCCATTTCATCATGTTCCTCATCATGAGCCCAATGAAATATTTGTTCAAAATACTCTTTATTTATTCCAATGCATATTTGATTTCCACTTGGGTCATCTGCTATTGGAATAAATCCTATTTCTAATATTTCATTAAAAATATCAAACTTCTTCTCTAAATTATCATACATACTACCAATTCCATAAAAAATATTTAATATACTTTCTCCCAACTCATCAGATATTTTATAAATACCTGGATTGGGATATCCACCATTATATTCTAATAAAAAATCTCTATAATCTTTTGGCAGGGTTATATTTTGATTTTGCTCAAAGCTCTCTAAGTTTCCGATAGATAGATTGTCATGGATCTTTTCAATATTTACCATACTCTCACTCACTCCTTATTTACCATTAACTTTTGATGGTCCACCTATGTGCTTAAATTCATCATGAATATCTTTTTCTATAAGAAGCATTGATTCTCCATCTTGATGATGATGCCAAGTGTATCCTAAAGGAGGTCTCCTTATGTCGGAAATTGGAGAATCAATATCTTTACTAAGGTTTGCTGCTTTATTTGCATTTTCAAAATCTTTCGGATTATTCTTAGGCGAATGTACCTCGATTTTAACCGGCTCAACATTTGGATGTACATAGGGTGTAAAATCAGGATAACCATTTGGATAACTTACTGATATTCCAGGCTTGTAAGTATAAGTCCAAGTGCCATTACTATCAATAGAGATTTTCCCACCCTTTTATACCTCTTTTCAGGTATAGGAGAGTTCATTGGTTTAGTCTCCAAATTCTCTTTAGTGACATCTTCTACTTTTAACCTATTACCTTTACCCGTACCCTTAGGAATATTCTCCCCTGAAATATCCTCTACTTTGCTATCCTTCACCGCAAATTTCTGATAGGCTTCCTTAGTTGTCTGCTTTTCCATCACAACTTGGCAAAGGCTTGTTCCTCCTGCGAGGGAAACTTGTTCCATAATTATCCGTTTTGGTATTTCTTTTTCACCTATTTCTTCACCTATATTTTTTAACGTGGGTTTTCCTGATCTCGCTATGTCTGTTATTGTAGCTTGAACCATCTGAACCTGCTTTTGCGCAAATTCCTTACTGTAAGGAATGAACTTTGTACCACTTGGACCTTTTATTCTAAGCCAGCTCGCCTGAGGTAAATCCATATTTTTTTCTAAAGAATGATTTTTAGACCTCACGGACTATTATCCTAGGAACCCGATTTGACTTAAGATGATACATATTCAAATTTCAACAATGAAAAGACCTTAACTTTTTTCGTTAAGGTCATACACAAGCTTTGCTTGTCCTCCATTATTCTTTTTTAAGGTATTCTTCTAAAATACTCTTATCATATTCAGATTCAGGTAAGTAAGTCATATAGTTAATCACATTAAAAGTTATTGGAGCTGGTTTATCTCTAGTCATTTTTATTATTTACATAGTTTTGTACAAACTGTCTATTTTTCTCACTTTGAGGCAACAAGCCTAAATGTTGATATTCAAAAATCATTTGTCGTTGAGTCGGCGATATTTTTGAGTTTATTACGTCTTCATAATTATAATGAATATTTATCTTTCCAGGATACTGCAATGTTAAGGTTAAATTTGTCCATGCCTCTTGATCATTCTTAATAAATATTTGTCTTAAATCACTAAACTTTGTTTGTAATTCCAATAACAAGTCATCGTAAGTTTTTTCATTCACCCTATATTTTTCAGGAATATCATGAGAATAAATAAAATCCTCATTCTCAGAAGTATTGAAATAAAAGTACACCTCTCTAGAACTATCCAATATTTCAGCATACAAGTAAATCTCATACCATTTACCATCTGGTATCATACTTAAAACATGCTCTGCTATCATGGGATACATCTGATCCATCTGTTGCTCCATAACTTCACTAACCCCCAATTTGATTTTGTATTGTGACCTTCTTGGCTCTACCAGCGTCGATTGAGTACTCAACCATAATACTATCAGGCCTAGCAGAATTACCAATGTATTGAGGTTTTAATTTTACTTTTACGCTTTCTTTTCTGTCTAATGCTGATGCCCATTCTTGTTCCAACTGATGCCATTTACCCCCAGCTTCATTTATTTGGGAATTCATCGGGACTAAGTTATCAATATCTCCAGAACCTTTAAATTGACTGGCGATTAAATGCCCGCCATCATCTCTCTCTGGATAATCGCCTCTGATTCTGTCTGATTCACCCACATTACTTTGAGCATATTGATTTCTCTTTCCTGTGCCAAGTTTTAATTCAGCTTCGACACTATCAATACGACTAAATTCATTGGTTTCATAGTTGTATCCTTCTTTTGTTTTGTACTTTACATTCGGTTGTAATACTTTTTTGTTACCAATCTTACGAATTTGTGTTCCATAAGGAATCTCAACTCTATTAGCATTACCCGTACCCTTATTATTAAGTTCAGACTCCACTCTCGCCATCGAAATTAACTGTTCTTTTAATCCAGTACCATTAACCACATTATAAGGTACTCCCCCTGCCAACGACAGTTGGTTTTTAGGATTGTATGGCAATAGGTTAGGGATAGTGGCCAGTTCTTTTGCCTTAGTTGCACCTTTCACTGCAGCCGCTTTTGTTGTCGCTAACCCAAGGTTTGTGACAAAATCCCAAAAACAAAAGCTCTTTACTCGGCACTAGGTAGCCCAAAACAAAAGAGAAACCTTGAAAGGCTTTTAGCCAATCAAGTTTTCCTCATAATAAGTCTATTTTGTTTTAACAGCTTCTTTTATTTGTTCAATTACTTGGTTTAGCCACTGAAGTGGTTCTAAACCAAGAGCGGGAAAGTACACACCATCTGCACAAGATTGAACGTATTCATTCTTTTCGATATCAGAATACTCACTTCCAATAAAATCTGTTAAAAAGACAATAGCGGATTCCAGATACTCTTTACTTTCCTCAGTTAATAACTCTTCTAATGCCTCTTCTGGAGATTCAATATCCTGATGAAAAGTTCCAGCCAAGAACTGAAAAGCAGGTTCTTCTAGTTTGTTAGAAGACAACATAACATCTCATCCTTTAGTATTAATTTGGATAACCAGTTAGAATATAATTCCCTTCTCCATCCTTTTTCAAGATAATTCTAGTATTTGTCATATTTTCAACAGTTGTATAGCCTCTTTTCACACCACGTCCAATGACTTCGGTTCCTTCATCAGTCAAGACTAAGTTTGACTTGCTTTTAGGATTACTCTGCCAAGATAAAAAATCTAGGATTGCTTAATCCAGTTAAATGTAGCTCTCTATGAGTATCATTATTCAGATACATATAAGTTATTTAAGAACTCATCAAAACTATCTGCGAGGATAAACATATTCCCCATTTCGTCCTCTAGTTCTATATCATGAAACCAAAAATATACCTTTCCCTGATACTCTCCACTAACCCCTAATAGAATCTCATTTCCTCCTGGATCATTAGCAATTGAAATAAAATCTTCTGGTATTTCTCCTTCTAAAACCTCAAAAACTTTACCTAAATTACTTTTCATATCCCTAATCCCATAAAACTTATTGACTAAACTTTCTCCTTCATCATCAGAGATTTTAAAGCTAGATTCTTGAGGATATCCTCCATTGTATTCTAGTAGAAAATCAACATATTGTTTAGGTAGCGTAACATCATACTCTTGTTCAAATTGTTTTATATCTTGTAAAGAAATCTTTGGATTTTCACTAATCATTTTTGCCATGCTCTCACTCCTATATCCTTACTTATTTTCCCCATTAATTTTTGATGACCACCAATGTGTCTAAACTCTCTGTGAATGTCTTCATCTACTAGCATCATAGTTTTTCCATCTCCATGATGATGCCAAGTATAACCTTCTGGTGGCTTCCTAATATCTCTTATTGGTGGATCAATATTCTAATAAACTTGGATTATGGATTGTTTATTTTGGTCATTTCACCTAGCTTCTCAAACCAACAATCCAATATCACCGCTGTATGTTGGAACTTGTGTAAATCTGGTCTTATATAAATATACGTATCTCTTCTCTTCAGAAAACCTCACCCTTATTTTAGTTTAAACTGACAAAGCAAGACAGAGAATTTCGGCAACCTTAGGTCGAGAGTTAGTCTCTAGGGACTCGCAAGGGTACGAAAGCCTATCCATTCTCTATCTTTAACCGTTATAAAATGGCTTGATGTTTGCCATCTGCAATTACATCTTGCAATAGTAATCGTTGTATGTACGTAAAAGTTGCGAAAAATAATAAATGGCAGGGAGAAAGCGAAAGTAGGATTTTGGAGAATAGACATGGTGGTAATTGGTCATATTTTGGTATTAACTGCATATGACAAGCGGTTAATAGGACATACGTTTTAAAGTAGATTGTATACACTTTGTAATTTCATATAACATAGTATAGCGATTACAAGGGTTACCTCTGTTCTCTAAACAAAAAGCAGTTCGTTCGGCACTAGACCCCCATAAAGAAGCCTTGAATAGCGTTAGCCGATCAAGGTTTTCATACATCTGAAAATATTCTTCTGTATCTATAATATTAAATGTAATATTACCCTATATATTTTATTCACTAAAGCTGACAAGTTCTTCTTCCCAGAACCCACCTTGAGTTAAAGAAACAGCGTCAATTTGATGAAAGCTCTTGGAAATCCAGTCTAACAACTCTTTAGTTGTATTTTTTTCAAGATAGGCTCTTCTTCCATTAACAGCTTTAACCTTTTTTATAAATTCTACATAGAGAAGCAAAGACTCTGCAAAATTTGCTATTGTAGCATTTATTAATACACTATTATTTTCATTATCATAATCAATATATACGACCTCAGAGTTAGATTCATTAATACACACTGGATATCCGCTACCAGTATACCCTAAATATATAAACCTATCATACATTTTTCCTAAACTATTATTTTTTTCGGTTAGTCTAATCCCCCCACCGTTGGTTGAAGATTCGAATGTTAGAAAAGGTGGAGCAGACTCAGGTAACCCTGCTTTAATTAAAAAACTTTTGGTTTCATTAGTTAAGGAAAATGAATTAATATTAGATTCATCATAATTAACCAAACCATAGGTGTCACTATTCCATTTGTCCAAAAACTCCTGTGGCGAAATCATATTTTATACCTCCACTATTTATTAATAATTTACTTCAGTTGATTGCTTGTAATAACTTTATGGTTTCTTTTCAGACGTAAATACTTCTCCCATTTCAGTCAACGGGTCGTTCCCCCTAATATTGTGTTCTTTCTCAAAATTGTGTATTCCTCTATAGCCTTTATGCAATGATTGTGGAACCGTAGCTATCGATTAGCTTGTTTCCAATAATCATCAGTTTCAGGAGTAATTTTCGTTGTATCATACGAGTTTTTGTACGTTGGATCGTTAATTTGCCTTAATCGAACGCATCACAATAACCTCCAAGAATGATGATTTCCCTCCAGTCTTGGAGGCTGCTTTTTCAAAGGTCTTTATTTATTGGCGATCGAAAGGCCCTACTCATAAGGGTCGGCACTACAGAAGCGTGATTTTCATCCATCGCTACACGCAGCTCAAAATTCCTTTTTTAAACATTTGGTATTAAAGGCGAAAAAGCACCTGTTTCCTAAAAGGCAACCAAGTGCTTTCATCCGGTTCTTGATAGAATAACTTATAAAGTCATTGTAACCATTTTATTGTACTATCCAATAGCAATTACATTAACTAAAAAGTCACTTTTCTATTCTTTTTCATCTATCTTCCGCTTTAAATATTCAGCAATTTCTGTTTGCCCTCTTTCAATAGCAAATTCATAAGCTCCCATATCTTTCATAGTATCCCCTGTATATTTAACAGTAATATCAATACCATTTTGAACAAGATACTTTACAATATCAAGGTGCCCACCATAAATCGCTGAGAATAGAGGATTTCTATTTGGGTCACTAACATCTAATATTGCACCATTATCAAATAAGTACTCTACAATACTAATTTCACCTTCACTAGCTGCATGTGCAATAGTCGCCGACTTTGGTACGCCTTCGTTTATGTTAATATCCATACCCGATTCAACTAGAAATTTTATCATATCCAGTTTACCAGCTCTAGCCGCAACATGTAGCCACGTTCCAAAAGGTGTTACAAAATCAAGTAAACTTTTCTCAGTAATAATGATCTCTTTCGCTTGTTCTAAATCACCATTCTTAATTAAATCAAAGATTTTTATTGCTTTTTCCTTATTATCCATAGAATCCTCCTAAAATATCTTTATTTCATTGATGCTACTTCTCACCTAGTAGCTTAAGCATATCAACTAAAAGAAACCTTAAATGGTAAATAGCCATTCAAGGTTATACTAATACATGTTTTAAATACAGTTATGTTTCTTCTTTATATGCTAAGGCAATCTCTACTACGTCCACTGGTGATAAATCCTCATCATTCAAAAAAATTAAGTCACTAGGGGCTGGATGAGGAACATTGTTTTCAAAAATTTCTATGTATGCACTCACTTCTTCATCAGAAAGCTTAGGATTACATATTTTATTTACTAATTCAACTAATTCCTCTTTAGATAACTTTTTACTCATTTTTTTCTCCTCCCCTTAATTACTGCCCTTTCCAAGATGATAAGCAGGGTCTAAAATATTTAGAATACCACATCCTCATGATATAACCAGGTACATGGAGGACTCAAGGGAGATATATTCGGCTAGAAGAGAATTAAACTAGTTGGACAATCGCAATCTTCGCTTTATGAGTAATGTTTTTGAGCTTTTTCGTTTAGAGGATATGGGATTACATAAAGTTGTATTATTTTTTTTTCCATTATAAAAGATAGAACCAACTTTTATTTCGGATACCCCATTACTTTATCTAGATCTATAAAACCTATTTCTTAGGTTCTTTGTATCATTCGTGAATTTTGTTTCTCCATATTAGCATAAGTTCTTTAAATTGTTCAGTTTCCATTTCATTCTCATTTGGCTTATCGAAGATATAAAAGTGATGAAGAACCGTTGTATCTTTTTTTATCAAGACACTGGTAGCATTCCCTCCTATTTCAAATTCATCGTATTCACCTTCCATTACTTTCTCAACAATATCAATATACTCATCCACTTCTGTTTCAAATACAATATCTTCAATGAAGTCTGAGAAAAGGTTAATTTCTTGTGGTAGGATTATTCTTAGATATCCTAATGGGTTTCTTTTAAATTCATGCGAATATTCCATTTTTAATCTATATCGATATAATATTTATCGTCATCCATAATTTTTCTTAAAAATTCTTCAAAAGAATCAGCTATTTTTATCTCGTCGTAATAAATAGAATTATGTTTTTCGTCACCTAATTCAATAAGTAACAAGGCACTTTCATTTGCTTCAAAAAAAATTAATTTATCCTCCTCAAGTTCTTCATATAATTCTATATCTGGAACAAATTCAAAATCATTAACTTTTAATCTAGCATCTCTTATAGAAGCGGGTCCCATAATCCGATTGATATTATATTCAGATTTTCTAAGAAAACCATAACCAACTTCTATAAGAAATTCTCTTAAATCACAAGGGAATTTTAGTCCTAAGGTTGTTTCAACTTCTTCAATTTCTTTTTCACTTACTGGGAAAAACTGATTACCATCTTGATTCTTAATAAAATCAAATCTCATTAATTACTTACCTCCTTTAAATAATTCATTGGCTGGAGAGCCAATACCATGGATACCGGATTGGTGTTCGTTTGGAAATTTTGCAGGATGTATATTCCACCATTCATGTTCTCCTTAGAAAATATTCTCAATTATATGATGAGCATCATATTTATCTCCTTTTCTTCGAATTGGTTCACCGGTCTTCTCTGAAATAACATCTTCAGTATAAGTCGGCCATTTTTGTCCAGTATTTATTTCCCACTCCTCAATCAGCTTATCTTTAACTTTATTAAATACTCGTCGATGTTTTCTTGTTTCAGCAGGTGATAACTTTACATATTCTCTATTTCTTAACGCTTCCTTCAATTTTTCTTTCTGATTTTTAGGTAACTCTTTGCCTGTTCGTAGTTCTATATCTCTAATATATTTTTTATATTAAATCAAAATCTACTTTAACAGTTATACCCGTACCCCTACCACTAACTTCCGACTCCACTTTCGCCATAGAAATTAACTGATCCTTCAACCCCGTACCAATAACCACATTATAAGGTACTCCCCCTGCCAACGACAGTTGGTTTTTAGGATTGTAAGGTAATAGATTGGGAATTGAGGCTAATTCTTTTGCCTTTGTAACGCCTTTTATTGCTGCCGCTTTTGTAGTGACTACCCCAGTCTTCGATACGGCTCCCGCTCCTTTTGTCCCCACTACTGATGTGACGACTGTTCCGAGGGCATAGGATACCCAATGTGCCCGCGAATAGGCATCGCCATTAACCATATCTCTTTCATATGAGTCGGAGATGGACTTGGATATATATTTATAGGTTTTTATCGGGTGCATGATTGAATTTGCTACGCCTTCAACCGTTTCGCCAGGATCTGTTACAAAATCCCAAACTCCTGTCACGAAGTCTTTTCCTACATCATAAAGGCCTACGCCGATTCCTTTTGCAATGTCTGCGGTTTGCTTGGACGCTTCTAGCTGCATGACATATTGCTGCTGGGTGGTCGCTAAGTTTTCATACCCGATCTGCTTGGCGATTTTGAGGAACTCATCTGGATCTGTTACATGATTGAGTTGTGCCATCAAGTCTTTGATCCGACGATTCTCCTCTTCCTCTTTCTTAACCTTGAGATATTGCGCGGTTTCTTTTTTCCTTACTTCTAGGTTTTTATAGGCTTCACTATTTTTATAAGCTGCTGCATTAAAATAGAGCGGGGATACTTCTCCTCCCCTTGTACTGGATACTCATCAACATTAGAAAACAGTATGCAAAGTGTTGGACATCGACATTCGGATGTTAATAGAGGTTAAATAGCCTCTCGCCATAGTAATCGTTCTATTTACGTAAAAGATGTGAAAAATTTTAATAGGCAAGGGAAAGCAAAGGTAAACTATTCAAAGATGGAAATGGTGATAAGAAGTAAATTAGTACATACATTTTAAAATGATTTGTACGCACTATATAAATTGGCCTAACATCATATAGGACTTACAAGGGATATCTCTACTATCTGGATAAAGAGCGGTTTATTCGGCACTGGGTAGCCAAACATAAAAAGAAACCTTGATAGGCTAGCAGCCAGTCAAGGTTCTTGTGCGTATTTATATTTCTTGCTTAACTAAATCTAATAAAAAATCCCCAAAGTCATTAGCAATTATTTCATATATTTGACTTTCTAACTCAACTCCAGGTACAAATGAAACTACTTTAGGTTCTCCTTTATCATCAAGTTGATTAAAGTCTAAACAAAAAAGTTCATCACTTCCAGTATCATAAATAACCAAGAGGTTACTAGGAAGATTAATTTCTTTTCGTTCTGTTAAAGTATACCATATGGCGTCTGGAACAGAAGAGTTCTCAAAATCAACACTAATAATTCCGTAAATCTCTTGGGCTCCGAAGTTACCTGCACCAAATGTCTGTAAATAATCTAAATATAAACCAGTAAACCTTAATCCTAACTTTTCTTCAGCCAAATTTATTAATTCAGTTGAACGACCTCCAATAAAGTCAGCAATATCATCATCATTCAATATTATTTGTTTTGCTTCTTGATAAGCTTCAACACTCATTTTCATCCCCCATTTTCTAATTTAAAATCCTTGGTTCTGTTTTTCCAGTATTCACTTCTCCATTTATTAAATTCAGCTCTATTTATTCCCGAAGGTATAGTGTTAGGATTGATATGAATTATAGAACTATTTTCTTTATGAAACGTCTGTGTAACCTCTGCTATTGAACTCTCATTTCTCTGTGTCGTGTGATGAAGATTTATAGACTTTCCATCTGGTCCAAGTGGAGCCAATCCCTTTTTCATTCTCTCAAGATTAGTTCTTCCTCGTGCGTCTTTCATATTTGGATCTATAATATCATCTCTTTGGTAAACTTTCACATTTTTAAATTCAGTTGTTTTATTCCAATAATTATAACCATTACCTATACCCTTACCACTAATTTCATACTCCACTCTCGCCATTGAAATCAACTGATCCTTCAACCCTGCACCATTAACCACATTATAAGGTACTCCCCCTGCCAACGACAGTTGGTTTTTAGGATTGTATGGCAATAGATTAGGAATTAAGGCTAATCCTTTTGCCTTCGACACGCCTTTTGTTCATACTACTGATGTGACGACTATTCCAAGGGCATAGGATACCTAGTGAGTTCGCGAATACATGAGGAGTAAGTTCTTAGTTTGCGTTTTAATGTCTCACTTTTGATTTTAGGACGTTCTTATGTGTAAGGAATCGGTTTTAGAGTTCAAAAAAAAAACCTTGACTGAGTGACGAACACTCAATCATGGTTCATTAGCTATTTAGTTTAATCTTTTTTATATTAATTATTTGCATTCTTGATTTGTTCAAACCATATCCTAGCAATAGAACTTGCAGTTTTATTAGAATCATTTGTATGTACATGATCATATTTATAATCCGCCGCTAGTTTATTTGCTTGTACATCATAAACAATTAATTTCTGTTGGCATTTCACGATCATATCTTCTGCATAATTTAATCAATTCTTTAATATTTTCATTTATTATTTTCACAACTACTTTTTGTCGATCCACTGATATAAATTTGCATTACCCTCTTCATTGACTAATGCATCATTTCTCGCCTAAACTCGTATGTCTTATTTTATTGTGTCATGAGATGGTAGTACAAACAAGAGCTTATGATGGTAAACCATCATGAAGTCAATTCTTCAAAATGACCTTTTCTTTTTCTGTCCCCTTCTCATATGCTTTGCTTTTCAATTATCTGCACATGCCTTACTTTACTATTGAACTGGTCCCATAAATTCAGTAATAATGAGGATATGTTCTTTTAATTTAACCTTTTTTAAGTTCTCTACTTTTTCTGCTCCACCCAGACCTAATAGCGGTGTATAACCAAAACATTCATCATACTCCAACTCATTGTATTGTTTTATTGCTTCTGGATAAGGTTGCCAAGATAAATCTTCATCTCTGAATTCTAAGTCAGCAATATTTTGGAAGAAAAACTCAAATGTAAACATAATAGTCTTTACCTTACCGTACCTGTAATTAAGTAATCTAACATATCCATCTGACCAAATAACCAAATCCCCCATGCCAGTAGCAAACAATACTATTGAATTTTTATACCTTTCACTACTATCTTCTAAAACTTCTTGAAATTCTTCTGGATTTACACTTTTAAAATACCCTTGCATAAACGTTCCAAACCCATAGTCTTTCCATAAATTCACCATTTCTTCTGGAACTACATGTTTATATTTTTCGATAATTTCATTCGGAACTTTATTATGTAACTTAAAATCCGTTAAATACTTATCCATTCAAACTCCTCCTCTAATTTGTTAACTTTACATTTAAATACGTATTTTTCCGTTGTTCTTGTGTCATGTTCTTTGCTAATCCATTAATTTGTTCATCTACAATATCAATTCTATATCGCCATTGACTACCTATAGAAGAATTAATTTTCTTATCTCCCATTCCCCCAATTACCTCTGCTTTTCCACCCGCTATCTGGTCAGGATTATGCAGTGCAGCCTGAGTATCTAACCATCCCTTGGCTTCTTTCTTAGCCTGAGAAAGAGTTAGTCCTTCTCTTTGTAGTTCATTTATCTTTTGTACATAAGCTTCTTCCCTAGCAGCTTGTTGAGCTGCATTACTTTCTATTGCTCTACCTTCATCAATAAATCGCTTTCGATTTTGTTGGTATTCATATACAGTTAGTTCGTTCATACCCTTTTCTTGATCTTTTAACTGCCTTGCAAATTCCTCTGAATCAAATTTAGTTTTATAGTTAAAGTTTACCTCAATTTCTCTAATTCTTGGTACAGTATCTAAATCTTTAACTTCCTTACTATCCTTAACCGTTCCCTTACCACTAATTTCATACTCCACTCTCGCCATTGAAATCAACTGATCCTTCAACCCTGCACCATTAACCACATTATAAGGTACTCCACCTGCCAACGACAGTTGGTTTTTTGGATTGTATGGTAATAGGTTAGGGATAGAGATAAGTTCTTTTGCTTTCGTAACGCCATTTACTGCAGCGGCTTTTGTAGTAGTCGCCCCAGTCTTCGCTACAGCACCTGCGCCTTTTGTTCCTACTAAAGATGTGACGACTGTTCCGAGGGCATAAGTTACCCAATGAGACCGCGAATAGGCATCTCCATTTACCATATCCCGCTCATATGAATCAGATATTGCTTTTGAAAAATATTTATAGGTTTTTATCGGGTGCATGATTGAATTTGCTACGCCTTCAACCGTTTCGCCAGGATCTGTGACAAAGTCCCAAACTCCTGTCACAAAGTCTTTACCTACATCATACAGGCCTACGCCAATTCCTTTTGCAATGTCTGCGGTTTGCTTGGATGCTTCTAGCTGTATGACATATTGCTGCTGGGTGGGCGCTAAGTTTTCGTACCCGATTTGCTTGGCGATTTTGAGGAACTCATCCGGATCTGTTACATGATCGAGTTGCGCCTTCAAGTCTTTGATCCGGCGATTCTCCGCTTCTTCTTTCTTAACCTTGAGATATTGCGCGGTTTCTTTTTTCCTTACTTCTAGGTTTTTATAGGCTTCACTATTTTTATAAGCTGCTGCATTAAAATAGAGCGGGGATACTTCTCCTCCCCTTGTACTGGATATTTTCAGTTGCTCCATGAGTGCCGTCACTGCCGCTTGGTCCTCTTCGGATTTGGCATATTCAGTCGTCCACTTATGATCGATCTCGTTTACTTTGTCTATCGTTTGGGTCCGTTTCGTTTCAGCCTTCTCGATATTTTCAAAGAACGCATCGTCAGAAAAGGGCTCTAACTGAATGATATCATCAATTCCCGCAAATATTTTTTTCAGATCATTTTTCTGGGCTGTGACCATTTCCTTGGAATTTCGACTGGCGCTTTCCAGCTCTTCCTCTAAAAAAGGAACCGTGACCACGGTTTCACTAAGGTTCGCTTCGATTGTATCTCCTTGAATTCCACTTAAAAAGGCAACATGCCGATTGATCAGGCGCAGCCAAGAATCCACGACATCGATCTGTGCTTTGTAAAACCCTTTAATGGCCTCGGCGCCTTGCCCCTGCAGCTCATCATCCAAATTAACGATACTCTCAAATCCTTTTTTCAATTCCGTGAGCTGTTCTTTTAGGTCTTTATATTGTCCGACACGCGTTTGCATGGCAGAAACTAGTGTTTGAGATTCGTAAATCATAGACATAATGGAAAGTCCTTTCAACTTCTTTTCTTATAACTAAATATCATTTGGATGAAATATTTTTAGCAACTGTAAAATTATGGACTAAATATATTTTAGAAGAGTTTCTATATTTATTCAAGAAATGAGGGGACTTTTTACTAAACGGATTAATAATGAAGGAAATAGTTTTTAGTATAAAGAGGATAGGCTAATAGAATATTTCTTTAAGCTTTGTAATATTGAACAAAAATGGGCTGTCCAGGAGCCACAAAATTGGCAAAGTTAAACTGATGCGTAAATAAGGGCTATTCCTGTTGAAGGAATAGCCCTTTCCTTGTATCAAAATTAAAAGGCCGGTATGGCCGTTTCACTATATTTCTCTTCTAAAAATTTGCGTACCTCCGGGCTTGTCATGGCCTTGGCCAACTTTTGGACTGGCTCAGAATCCACGTTATCCTTGCGTGCCACTAATGTAATCGCAAAGTCATTTTCAACACCTTCTGTGAGAAGAGCGTCATTTTTTGGTGTCAAACCAAGCGGTGCAGCGTAAGCCGGTGTTATCACGATCGCATCTGCTTCATCATACGTTCTCGCTAGCATTAATAAATCCACTTCTTTAAACTGATAGTTTTTAGGGTTCTCGGTAATATCAGACATTGTATAGTATGGACCCTTTTTTTCCTTTAAAGTAATAACTTTATGCTGTGCTAGCAATGCCAATGAACGATCAATATTCGACACATCATTTGCAATGGCAATAACGGCACCCTCTGGCAATTTATCCATTGAATCGTATTCTTTGGAATACACACCATAATTGGCAAAATAAATGGGTTTCACCGGTACAAGCTCGGCATTTTTGTTTCGATTGAATTCCTCCATATAAGGAACGTGCTGGAAGAAGTTCACATCCACTTCTTTTGCCGCTAGTGCGGTGTTAGGCTGCACATTATCACCTAATACAACCATTTCCAGGTTAATGCCCTCCTCTGCCAGCTTTGGTTTAACAAGCTCAAGAATTTCCGTCATTGGGGGAATGAGTGAGGCCACTTTCAATGTTACCTCTTCCTTCTCCTGATTCTGCGCATTTTCTTTCTCTTTTCCTTCATCCGCCTTGCCACATCCTACTAAAAGCAACATAATTGCTGTCATGAGAAAGAGTATTTTTTTCATGATGTTTCCCTCCATTATTTATCTTTTATCAATCATTCTGGCTACAGCTGTTCCAATAAATTGGATAAGCTGTACTAGAATAATCATAATGATAATCATATAAATCATTAGCTCTGTTTTAAACTGCTGATAGCCATACCTGATGGCAAAGTCGCCGATACCGCCGCCTCCGACCACTCCCATGATCGTTGAATAGGAAATAAAGCTGATAATCGATGTTGTTAGTCCGAGGACAAGCCCTGAACGAGCCTCCACGTAAAGAAATTTAAATATGACATCCTTTACAGAAGCCCCCATGGAAATGGCTGCCTCGATCACACCCTTTGGCACATCCAATAAAGATTGCTCGACCAATCGCGAATAATGGGCAATGGCAATGATCGCTAATGGTACGCAAGCAGATGCTGTACCAATGGCTGTGCCGATTATGAGCCTTGTAAACGGGATTAAAAAAACAACCAATAACAAAAATGGGAATGAACGGATAATATTCACAAGTAAATTCAAAATCGAGAAAGCCCACGGATTATCAAGCAAATGACCCTTCCTAGAAAGAAATAGCAAGGTCCCGACAGGCAATCCAATCAAAATCGCAGCTAAAATGGACACACCAACCATCGTAATGGTTTCTCCAATTGACTGCCAAATTTCTGCCTCATATTGAATTAAAATCTCAGGCATGACCCAGCCCACCATTCTCTGCTAATTGTTCGATAAAGTATTCTGGACGATTATCCTTTTTTTGAATCCCGCTTGGTTCGATTAAGACCGTGTCATAAATCTCTCCCTCTGCCATGATCGATACACGATTGCATATACTTTTAATGACATCCAGCTCATGACTAACAATGACAATCGTCACACCGAAGCGTTTGTTGATGTTCTCTAGCACATCTAATATTTCAGCCGTTGTATTTGGATCAAGGGAAGAGGTCGGTTCATCACATAATAACACTTGCGGGTTATTTGCCAATGCCCTTGCAATGGCAACACGCTGCTTTTGTCCCCCGCTTAATTGTGCAGGGTATCTCTCCATCTCACCCTCCAATCCGACAAATTGGAGACACTCTACAACACGGTTCCGACGTTCCTTCTTTGGATAATTTGCCAGTTCTAAAGAGGCTGCCACATTGTCATAAACCGTTTTATTTGCCACAAGATTAAAATGCTGAAAAATCATGCCAATCGACTTCCGTGCTCCCCGAAGTGCTTTATTGTTTAATGTTGTCAATCTTTGGCCGTTTACCTCCACGTTGCCCGCATCTGGGGTCTCCAACAAATTCATTAGCCGCAGCAACGTTGATTTCCCTGCTCCGCTTGCTCCGATTATTCCATGGATTTCACCTTTAGGTATTGTTAAAGTAACAGACTTAATTGCCTGAAACTGTGAAAATTTTTTACTCACTTGATGCAGGTTAATCATAAAATCCCACTTTCTATTTGTTGAAAGGTAAGTATAACGCTCTTATAGTTCCATCAAAGAAACACAGCTAATATATTATTTTATCAACTAATGAGGACCTAATGCAAAGACACAAATTAACAGTTAAAGACTTCTAACCCTATTATCATCCTTATGACTAGATTTTTCTATTAATCGGATTATTCCTTTCAAAATAATGGAGAGTACATTATAATTGATAATGGTTATCATTATCAATTGTTGGTTTCTAACCTTCAAAATACGAATATTCATAAAGGACGTGGAGGAAAATACATGATTCAGTACCTTGATGAGAAAATTGCCAACTATGAGGTATGTGTCATCTTACCCTCAAATTACGATCAAACCAAGAAATACCGAACAATCTATATGCATGATGGCGGAGAAACTGCCAAACAAGCTGCAAACTATATCGATCATTTAATTCTTTCAGGTCAAATTGAGCCACTTATCGTTATTGGAATTGAACCAATTGATCGCAAAAATGACTATACGCCGTGGGAAGCACCATCACTTGCACCTCTTGGTCCTACTTTTGAAGGACAAGCACAGATTTATTTACATACTGTTGTAACCGAAATAAAGCCATATATAGATGCCCATTATGCTACGAATCCTGAACCTTCACATACAGCTATTTCCGGCTGCTCATTAGGAGGGCTTGTTTCGATTTTTGCCTCCTATTATTATCCAGAGGTATTCCATCAATATATCTCATTATCTGCTTCCTTTTGGTACGAGGATGTTCTTCGCTATCTTCAAGGAGAAAAGATTGAACGGCAAGGAAATATCCATATCAAACCAACTGTGAATCGTCAAAATCATCAGCTCTATTTATATGTCGGGGAATTAGAGGGAATTTATAAAGAAACGATACAAAAGCATATGGTTGACTACACGAAGAAGGCCCACCTTGAATTTATCAAGGAAGGCTATTTGGAATCCAATCTATTATTTGCGTCAGATCCAGAAGGAACTCATGATGACCTATTCTTTTCTAACTACTTCATTAAGTCACTACGTTGGTTATATGGCATAGAAACTAAAAACGAAACGTCGGATCGTTAATTATCCTTATCGATGGAATCACAATAGCCCCCAAGAAGGGTGATTGTCTTGGGGGCTGCTTTTTAAAAGAGTCTTTATCTATTGGCGAATAGGAAGTTCCTACTCTTAATGGGTGACACTACAGAAGCATGATTTTTATCCATCGCATAATATAGAAACTTTGCATCCTCTACCATAAACCCTTCCTCACTTCCAACAGTGATCAAAAGCCTTTGATCAATCCAATGATCGCAATCAGCATGCAGCATAACCTCATGATCGTTCTGCCAAACGGAAGGACTTGTTGCCACTTACGATTGAAAAAGCTTTGAGTAAAAAGAGTCCCGAGCAAGTTGATAGGCCCACTGTCAAACATGTTTTTGTTAATCTGTTATTTCTTCTTTTATATTGCTTTTTCAAAAATTAGTGAATGATTCAGCTACAAGCTTTTTAGCAAGAAATAATCAACGATAACTAAGCAAGGGTTTTCCTCGTGAAAATGTTTTATGGTATGATAGTTAAATTGTTTATCTACCCTGTGACACATTTACATTCATCTAAGAAAAGAGGTATTTATGCACGCCACAGAATTAACCAAGCGACATTGGTTACTCATCTTAACACTTACTTTATTAACATTTGTTCTCGGGACAAGCGAATTTGTTATCGTCGGGATCTTAACCGATATTTCCTCGAGTCTCCATATCACAAATGCCAAAGCAGGCACACTCGTTTCTGCGTTTGCGCTTACGTTTGCCGTTGCCACACCGCTCGTGATGTCGGCAACGAGTCATTTTCCAAAGCGTAAATGGATGTTGTTTCTGATAGGTTCGTTCATCGTTCTGAATGCTTTGTGCGTGATTTCGACGAGCTACATCATGCTCCTTGCACTTCGGATGCTGACTGCGATTGTAACAGGCGTTTTAATTTCCCTTGCCATGGTTGTTGCAAGTGAAACCATGCCGATCGCTAAACGCGGACTTGCTATATCATTCGTTTTCGGTGGCTTTACGCTTGCAAACGTGATTGGAGTACCGATAGGCACTGTCATCGCTGAATGGTACGACTGGAATGCATCCTTCCTGTTAACGACTTTTCTCGGAGCTATTGCGTTTTTGGCATCTTTCTTCGTATTGCCTACTATGCAAAGTACAATTCGCAGTTCGATGCGTGATCAATTTTCTTTGTTAACACACCCGCGAATTTTAATGGCTTTTTTCATTCCATCTCTTGGGTTTGGAGCGACGTATGCCGTTTATACGTATCTTGTTCCGATTCTGAAAGGAATGGAAGCACCAGGCAGTTCAATCAGTTTGATCTTGTTTGGCTACGGATTCATTTCCATTTTCAGCAACATACTTGCTGGTAAAATTGCCAGCTACAATGCGATCGGACGCCTCCGGTTTGTTTTCCTCGTGCAGGCAATCGTTCTGATCAGTTTATATTGGACGACAAATCATTTTATCTTTGGATTGATTAACATTGGCTTGATGTCATTAATGGCCATCCTTTTAACAACATCTACCCAGCTTTATTTGATAGACCTTGCCGGTATTTATCAACCAAAAGCTACAGGGCTAGCTGCTTCACTGATGCCAGTTGCAAGCAATGTCGGTATCGCCTTTGGTTCCGCACTGGGCGGAGTTGTTTACCACCAGGGAAATTTGCTGAATGTGACATGGGTCGGTGGGCTGGTTGCAATCTTTGCAAGTCTTCTAACATTCCTAAGTTATCGCTTAGACCAAAAGCAAAAGAAAGCAGCATAAGAGAAAGCTAAAAACGCATTGGTATGCTTCCTTTGGTACCTCCAATAGAACAAAAATCTTTTCATGGCAAAATAAACAAACCTTCAAATAAATGGAAGAAAGAAGTATCAAGAACGATAGTTGTTCTTTGATACTTCTTTTTTTAAAAGACTAGGTGCTAAAAACCAAGCGGATAATTGCGATTTACGCCGCCTGAATTATATGCCCTTTTTTCCTAGAGTTACCGCCAATGTAAGGAATATATAAGGATAAGTTAATAAGGTAAGCTCTAAAAACCCAAAACCTCCAAAAACTAACATTTCCGGAGCGTGCCCGTCTAAATAATATCCTGTTCCGGTCATATACAAGCCAACAAGAAGATATGTTGTTATAGATATTCCTATTAAAAAATATCCTATGATATTAAACTTAACTTTTGTAAAACTATCTACTAAAATACCTACATATAATAATCCAAGCAGCAGCACTAAAATAGGTATGTATACTGGCTCATAAAAAAAATCACTCATACTTTCAATTAGCATCTTATACCTCCTTCTAAAAATAACCTATACTGGATTACAATTCTTAATATGAGTACTGGCCGCCACGGTTCTAAATTCCAAGAATTTAGGTATGTATTCCCATGTTTGCCGTCCAAGTATTGACCTTGTAACTCTGTTAAAATTACTTTTATTCACAATTATGACTATCCAAAAACACTGCCAATTAAAATGTTGCGGTTATAGAATGGTATGATCCTATTTATCATTCAGTAAGGAAAGGTGTATTATCATCAAATGTTTTTTCATTTTTTCTCCCCCCATTTTAATTTTCATTCCTATAATGGCATAATAACCCTAAATCCAGATTGATAGATTCCAAAATTGAGTTCAGGATTTTCACATATGGAAAACTCCCCTTTCTTTCCGATAGGTTATGTTAAATCTTAATGTTGTTTTACCCCAAAAGAAAACCGCCCTTTGTAAAGGCGGTTAATTAAACTATCGTTTCCCGTTAGTGGCAATGAATCCCGAAGCATTGTTTCCTAATCTTTCTCTAATGTAACAAGTGAATAAACTGCTCCACCACCACCTGCACCTGACATAGCACTCTGAGAGACAACCTTCCATCCCTCTTGCAAAAGTTGATTTAAATCACTTAAGTTATTCTTCTTTTCGGTAAGATAATAAACTACGATTGCCTTTTGCATAATACAGCTCCCTCCAGAACTCAATATATCCTATATAAAATTTCATGATTTTACCGAAGCCGTTCGTCGAAGCTTACTGTTTGTTTCATTTACAGTAAACAGACAAGAGGCGACAACATATTTTTCTTAGTCGACATTGTGTTCTCATATTCCTTGCTGTTTAACATCTATCCTTTTGTACGACATATGACCTCATTTGCAACAACAACCAACTATTTCGTTAACTGGCTATACACCGTGACGTTATTTCGACGACACCACCAAAAACCGGACATTTTGATCCGAGAAGTTAAACCAGTAATGGGCTTTTCTAGCATCGAACATGAACGACTGCTGTTCATGGAGTTCCATTCTTTCTCCCTCTATTTCCACTGTTAACTTCCCTTCGATAATGAATAAGAATTCATGTCCGCTATGAGAAAAGGCGCTTCCTTTATTTTCACCTGGCTTTAAGGTGACAAGAATAGGCGAAAAAACAGCATCACGAATGCCGCTGGATAAATTTTGATAGTGAAATTGTTCTTGATTATAATCTGAATTTTCTTGGGAGCGGTCCTCAGAAAAAAAGAAACTTGGGCTGACATCTAATGTATCAGCGATTTTTTTTAATGACTCTAATGTGACGCTTGATTTACCCCGTTCTACTTGCGATAAAAAGCTGATCGAAACGCCTGTTTGTTCAGCAAGGCTCTTTAATGTTAGTTTTCGCTCTTTCCTCAATGATTTCATTTTTTCCCCGATTGAATCAAAAGGCATAGAGATGCCCCCTTTTTTTACATAGTATCTAGCTTCATTATACAGTACAAATTTTGATGAATGTTCCGTCATTAATAAAATAATTGACAGAAAATTTAAAATTATTTACAATAAAGGAAATAATAAATTGAAGTGACACTTCAATTTATAATGGGGTGACTCAAGATGGAGAAGAAACAAATGCGGCGAATTTTAATTGCGAGTTTAGTCGGAAGTTCGATTGAGTGGTTTGACTATTTTTTATATGGGACCGTTTCAGCTCTTGTGTTTAACCAGCTATTCTTCGTGAATGAGGATCCGACAATAGGGCTGTTGCTTTCCTATGCATCCTTTGCGTTAGCATTCTTCATCCGCCCCTTTGGCGGAGTGATTTTCAGCCATATTGGCGATCGTATCGGGAGAAAGAAAACACTTGTTTTAACACTTAGTTTAATGGGTGTCGCAACATTTGGGATGGGGCTTCTTCCTACATATCAAGCCGTTGGGATTTGGGCGCCGATTTTATTAATCACGTTGCGCTTAGTACAAGGTCTGGGAATTGGCGGTGAATGGGGAGGCGCGCTTTTATTGGCCGTTGAATATGCTCCCGCTGAGAAACGGGGCTTGTTCGGGTCCATTCCTCAGATGGGTGTTACTATAGGAATGCTGCTTGGAACCGTTGCCTTATCCATTATGACACTGCTGCCTGAGAACGCATTCATGACTTGGGGATGGCGTATACCATTCATTTTTAGTGCTCTGCTTGTATTCTTTGGCCTTTGGATTCGTAAAGGAATTGATGAAACACCTTCATTCAAAAAAGTGAAGGAATCCGGAGAAGTTCCAAAGCTGCCGATTGTAGAAACTCTTAAGAATTATTGGCGTGAAGTGCTTATCGCCGTGGGAGCCAAAGTGGTAGAGACAGCTCCATTTTATATTTTTAGCACGTTTGTCGTATCATATGCTACTGCAAATCTCGGTTTCTCACGGACAGCTACATTAACTGCAGTCATGATTGCTACAATTATAACGACGATTTTAATACCAATCATGGGGAATTTATCTGATAAGATTGGCCGCAAAAAGCTGTTTATAGGGGGAACGATCGGGATGGCACTGTTTGCATTCCCATACTTCTGGTTGCTGCAGCAAAAATCGGTACTGCTATTAATCGTTGCAACAGTGATAGGTTTAGGGGTTATTTGGGCCCCCATCACAGCTGTTCTTGGAACGATGTTCTCGGAAATTTTCGATGCAAAGATTCGTTATACCGGCATCACGCTTGGATATCAAATCGGAGCAGCTCTGGCAGGAGGAACAGCGCCGCTAGTTGCAACGGCTTTACTTGATAGGTTTAATAACTCCTATGTTCCTGTCGCCCTTTATATTATTTTTGCATCTGTCCTGTCACTAGCAGCGATTTGGGCAGTTAAGGATCGCAGCAATCAGAAATTAGACGAAACGCATAATACTAGTGCCATGTAATCTATGGATCTTTTACTTCAAGGAGGACAATTGAATGTTGGTAATAAGTGAGAAGGAAATTCAACAATCATATGGAATGAAAGACGCAATAGCGGATATAAAGGCCGTATTGCGTGCACATGGTGCTCAAAGAATAGACAACCCTCATCGCACAGTGCTTGCTTTCCCTCAACACGAGGCATCGGCCCTTTACATGCCAAGCGCTGATTTATCTGAAGAAGTTTCGGCGGTCAAAGTCGTTACCATTTTTCCAAAGAATCCTTCAAGGGGGATGGCAACAACACAAGGAGTCATCTTACTGTCAGATGCAGAAAATGGCGAACATTTAGCACTGTTGAATGCCTCCTATTTAACACGTCTCAGAACGGGGGCATTGAGCGGCATTGCCACAGACTTTCTTGCTCGTAAAGACGCCAGGGTTCTCACGATCATCGGGACAGGGGCTATGGGATTTGAACAAGCAATCGGTGTGTTAGCCGTAAGGGACATTGAGCGTATTTTATTAGTAAATCGCACACCAGAGAAAGCGCAGAAATTCGGTGAAAAGCTGCGGGCATTCGGAGTAACCGTTCCTTTTGAAGTTTGCGAAGATGTTTCAGCAGCTGTTCGTCAAGCAGATATCATTTGCTGTGCAACCCGCTCGAATGAGCCTGTATTTAATGGACTGGATTTAAAGCCGGGCACACACATTAACGGGGTCGGGTCTTACTTGCCGCATATGAAAGAAGTGGATAATACCACGGTATCACGCGCTGCTAAAATTATCGTCGACGATTTGGCTGGCGTGAAGGATGAGGCAGGAGAACTCATTTCTGCAGCCAATCAGGGAAATTGGTCGTTTAATGATATTCATGGGGAGCTTTTTGAACTTGTCATGCGGACCAAAACAGGCAGGGAAAATGAAGAGGAAATTACCTTCTTTAAGTCAGTCGGTGCTGCTTACTTTGACCTCGCTGTGGCAAAAGGTGTTTACTGCCAATCGAAAGAACGGAACATCGGGATGGAGATTGAGGTATAACAGAAGCTTGTACATTTCGCTATCGCTGAATGTAATAACAACCCTATTTATTTGCCTTAGCTTGCAGTAACATTTCATCTTTAAAATAAGAGACCCTTCTTTCGGAAGGGCCTTTTAAATAACCCTTATCTTTTACAAGCGATCAAGTCTTTATCACGGTCGCTTTTTTTATTATGACTACCCTCTAAACAAAAAAACACTACCAATTAAAATAGCAGTGTCGTTTTCGTGATAACCTTATTGATTCAATAGACCAGGTAATGTCTGAGCAATATTTGTCAGTTGGTCAATAACATCAAATACTGCTTTTGTCATAAATATTTGAACTACTATTAAAATACTCAGTAATATTAAAAGGATTATTTTAAAAGTTGTATTATTCATGAAAACTTATACCTCTCTTTAGTAAGTGGCCTTATTATAATCATAACTTACATCCGATTTAGTCGTTAGTGTTATATAATTATCAAATTTACCTATAACAGTTAATCCAGCTCTAGCATAAGTTCCTGTGGAAGCCCAACCAGCAGCAGGGTTAAAGGTTTTTCCACTTATATTTCTATTTAAATCCGTTGCTCCATCATTTAACTGCCATCTAGCATAATCATATGCCAAACTAGATCGATCATCAATTTTTAGATTTTCCCCGAAATTCATGGAAATCCCTAATGAAAACGGATAACCTAGTGACAAGTTAACAGAAGACGTCCCTTTGTCTCCCATAGGACCCCAATCGTCTAAATGATCTGTATCTGCTGGTATATCTATATTCGTATAAATAGATCTAGCCCATATTCCTTTATAACTTGTGACTTGAGTTATAGGTTTTAAAGTGAAATAATCATATTTTTTACTCTTTTCGCTATTTTGCTTGTACAAGTGCCAATCTGTATCCATTCTAGCAACCAAAAGTCCAAGACGATATCCTTTTTCAACCAAATCATATTTATTTTTAACTCTTACACTTTCTGCTTTTACTTTATTATTAGTAATAAAAGTAGAAGCATCAGTTGTATTTTTTTCTTGATTAATTTCATTTTCAATATCAATAATCTCTGATTGAGTATTTAAAACCTCTTGTAACAGCATTTCTTTTGTGTTGGGAATTGAATTACCATTTTCATCGAAATTATTAATAGAAACATCTACAAACTGAAGTTCTTGACTTTTATCTATTGTATACCCTATTACATGACTTGTATATTCAGAATCAGCAGCATCAAGAGTACCTTTTTCATTCACTTCATCGTCTGAAGGTTTTTCGTCAACAAATTCTTTACCATTTTCAATTGCTTTTTTATTCAATTCTTCTTCACTCAAACCAAATTCTAACTGTCCATTATTCTCTTTAACTGAAAGTTTATCTAAATCTAAGATTTCTTTATAATCCTCTGCTTGAACATCACCGTAAAGAAATACTCTTTTACCACCTTCTATTTCAGCTTTCAAAAAATCTTTATATAATTTATTACCTTCAACAACAGCCGCATCAGCAGCAATAGAATTAGATTTCTCAAAATCTCTTTTATTATCGGGGGAAACAACGCTAACGTTCAATTCATTATTATCAACTTTATCTCGAATATCTTCAAACTCCGGATCACTATTTTCTTCAACAACAGTATTAACCGTTTCTTCTGTACTTGTTTCATCATCAGCAAAAATAACTATATTCTTTTCTTCCGATGATTCATTCGTGTTTTCTTTCCTATCATTAGCTTTGGCAAAGAAATTAACTGAATAACTACTAAAGAAAAAAAGCAAAGACAAAAGTACAACAAAACTACCTTTTAATATTTTTTTTGTTTTACTCAAAATACACCCTCACTATTCTAATTAAATATCAACATACATGTTATGTATAAAGTTACACATATTATATTTTTTTGTATATTTGGTCATTAATGAAACGTTTTCGAGAGTCTTGTTTAGGATTGGGGCGCTAACAACTAAGTCTAATTGATCTATACATCCCACACTTTTTTCTTACCATTTGTCTCCTGTTTAAATTCCAAATCATATTTTATTTTGTTACTTTTCCTCCAAGTTCCTTACCTCCGAAAATGGTTCAAACGCTACTTCATGTATGGTCCTCTTAAAAGGTGTTAATACCTTCAAGTTCCCCCGGTAAATTCAGAGACAACTCATACATATTTTCATATACTTCTATACTTTCATTTACATCATTACTCATATTTATTTCTGTCAATACAGCTTTAAATTAAACGTACTCAACAAAACACACAAACTGCCTACCATCATTAACTGTTTTTGCATTTTCTTATCCTCCTTTATTAATTTTTATTTCCATAATCACATATTAACCAAGAACTAAAATTTATAGATTCCAATTTTGAAATCAGAAATTTCACATATGGAATATTTCTTTCTGTGATCCACTCTTAAAAACCAAAATATATAAGAATACTCAAGAAAATTAGTAAGAGTTAGAAAACCGTTACACCTCTCATGTGATACCTTTCCCCCACAAATAAAAAGCCCCTGACACTAGAAGTGCCAAGGGTTTGAACGATTAATGAATTTATACATATAGTTTGCATTTCCAACATTTCTCGAGAGTAAAAGTTTTAATTCTGAAATAATCATTATATCATCCCTATTTTTTATTGATTTTTGAACGAATAAGTATAGATATGGCACAAGTACCATAGAGAAATAAAGCTACGAAAAGTAAAGGTACTAATATTGTTGATATTTGATCTTTTGGGACAACCCAAAATAATAGAACTGCAAAGGAAATTGTTCCACTTAACCCCACGAATATCGCATAAAATAATAATCCGAAATTTAAAGCCTTTTTATAATTCTCTTTATTTGTAGACATCAATATCAAACTTCACCACCTAATTTTAATTTTGTTTTAACAACTGTTTTTTAGAATTACTTATTTTCTTCTAATCCTACCTTTACTCCTACTCCGATACTGTAACTTTAGAAAAATAACTTCAAGCAACTCCCTATTTGGAGTAAGCACCAGTCAAAAACTCCTCCTCAGACCCTATTTACGACAAATAAAAAGAATCCATCTTGAAAAAAGATGGATCATTTTCTATCTGTGTTGCTGTGTCGATTCAGTTTTCATGCAGAGTTGATTGGAGCGGGTGTACGAGACTCCTGCGGGAATACGCATCCAGGGGGGAGACCCCGCAGGCGCAAAAGCGCCGAGGGCGGACCGCCAGCGGAAAGCGAGTGCCTGCAGTGGAAAGAAACGACCAAAGCACACCCTCCAACATGGGCAAGTTGTATGCCCCCTATCATGCGGAAAATTGACTTAATTCATTCTGATCCACTTGTTTCCGCTTCAGCTACCTTTTTGACACGGTCTAAAAATTCAACGACCACTTTATCGGTGGCAAATAATAAAAGTAATTTCAAAAACCACTTTAACGGGCGACTGGTGACTGTATATGTAAAGGAAGTTCTATTGTCATTGATTTTATTTAGTTCGTAAAAAGCTGTAATTTCAAACATTTTTGCAAGTATGAAGCCTACTTTAAGCTTTTTCCCATTAGTTTCATTCAAATACTCTAATGTTTCTATATCATACTCTTCTGTTCGTTTTCCTTCTCTATATTTTTGACGATATACGCTTCCAACCATTTCTTCCGTTATTTTAACGGGCTTGTGTTCAACTACTTGAGGCATGATTTTTTGCATATTTTCTACAGAACCATCAAGAAACTTCCATACCTGTTCAATTGGGGCGTTTATTTCTATTTCTCTTGTCCATTTTTTCAATGAAAATCACCTCTACCTATATTATATTTCCTTTATTATGTAAAACCAAATTTCTAACTGATAAATCGGTAAATAATTCAAGTTACATTAGATACACTTTAACCGACTCTTTTTGAATTTAAATGCCTTTCTGTAAATAAATTACTTATTAAGATTCTCTTTTTTGGTGTTATTCTTGTATAATAAACCAAACGGTTACTTTTTCAGGAGAATCCTATGAATTTTATTTATATTAATCAAAACATATTAGATAATCTCTTTTATATCTTAGTAAGTATTTTGATATATTACATTTTATTAGATCATGGCAAAAGGTTAAGTCAGTATGGCAAGACCCTTATTACTGCATGCATGAGCATCCCTATTATTTTATGTATGAAGTTTCCTATTTATATCGATCAATATTGTGTCCACGATCTCAGGCAAATTCCTTTTATAATAGGGACCCTTTATGGTGGCTGGCCTGTAGGGGCTGCCCTGTTAGTCATCATATTAACTTTTAGGTTTGCTTTTTATGGTTTCAATTTACTTACGTTAATTGTATATATCGTAATATTTATTATAACGGCTCTATTTTCTTCCAAATTCAAAAATTTCAATCGAAAAAATAAGATTAATAGCTCGATACTATTAATTCTGTTTCTTGGAATCCTAACGAGCTTCATTTCACTCGTTATGTCTGATTATTTTCGAATAACGGAGGCGTATGTATTTTACTTTATTATCCTCCCTCCTTTCATTATTGCTTTAGCTGTATATATAATGGAAATTTTAAAAGATGCCATTTTAATCCGGACACAAATGATAAGGCTTGAAAAAATGGAGGTAGTCAGTCAGCTTGCAGCAAGCATTTCACATGAAGTTAGAAATCCTTTAACGGTTGTGAAAGGATTTGTTCAACTGCTAAAGACTCCTGATCTGACTCAGGAAGTAAAAGAACAATATATAGAGCATATTGTCAGGGAGCTTAATAGTGCAGAATCCATTATTAGTGAATACTTAGCATTTGCAAAACCTGCACTTGAGAAAGTGGATCCTATTTCAATTAACCGTGAAATAGGATATGTAATTGAAATGATCAAACCATTGGCTAGCATGAATTTAGTTACTATATCTAATCAGTTGACTCCAGGCATTACCCGGGGGAATATTCAGCATTTCAAGCAATGCTTCCTAAATCTCATTAAAAATGGTATAGAGGCAATGCCAAACGGCGGGGAACTTAATATTGTTTCCTATGTAAATAATTTCGACATCATTATCGAAATAAGTGACAATGGAGTAGGAATGAACAAAGAGCAAATAAATCGTTTTGGCGAGCCTTATTACAGTTCCAAAGAAAAAGGGACTGGGTTGGGATCAATGGTGGCTGTTAAGACCATCCAAACGATGAATGGTACACTTCATATAACAAGTCTTTTGAATAAGGGAACAACGATTTCAGTAACACTTCCCGTTTATCATGAAGATTATTCTGTAAAATAATAAAAAAGTCCGCCGTAAATGGCGGACTTCAGACTGTAGACAAACTCGAAGAAAAGCGAATTTGCCTGCAGTTTTATTTAATAGAAGCTCCAGTTGATTTCAGAAATCTACTCCCTTTCCGCGGACTGTCTGCCAAGCCTCCTCGACGCAAGCGTCTGTGGGGTCTCGGCTAGCCAGTTATTCGGCAGAAGTGTCGCAAATTTCTTCAATCCAATAAGGATTACAGTAAAAAGCCTTAAAGACCGGAGCAGTTTATTCGACCCGCTGCACTGTCTTGGGCTGTTGACGCAGTTTATCGACCTAAACCACACAATATTCGGCCGTTCACGCACAGTATTCGACCTAAACCACATAGTATTCGACCGTTCACACACATTATTCGACCTACCCCGCATAGTATTCGACCGTTGAGGCACTATATTCGACGGCTCGCGAATTTTTTTCGAACTTCACCTCACTATTCGGACTCTTAACCCCTTATGTCCGCAAAATAAAAGTCCGCCATTATCGGCGGACTTTTTACTTTATTTTTTCTGGTCAAGGCATTGATAAACCGCCATCATGTCTCGTTTGTTCAATTCCCGAATCCGGGTGAAAATGGGGATATCGGCCACGGCCTCGGTACGTTCACTTTCAGCCACGACATCACTTACTTTCCCTGTCAGCCAGGTCTGGACGTCGATGCTTTCGACGATTTCTTTACGCCCTTCATCATCGATGCCACTGGCATGACAGCTCACACAAGGGATCGTTAATTTATACACACCGTCATGGATGTTATCTTCTGAAATGACTTTCTTGCCATTACAGAATGGGCATTTATGACTTGCTTTAATTTTATTGATTTGGGTAACGATTTTTTTGTAGCCGAATGCTTCATAGACATAGGTTAGTTTTTTGTATTTGCCATTGGTGAAATATTTATCAATAATGGTTTCTCTTGTTTCGTTAATATTGGCAAAGTCACAGATGGTAATCTGATTTTTGCTGCTGATTGCTTCGATATTGCCTTTAATGCTGTCCCAGAATGGCTGGGTATTTTGTAAAACCACTTCATAGCCGACGAAGCTTGCTAGTTCGAGCTCAAGCATTTTCAACGCCGCTTTTGTTTCACGTGGAAGGAATGACACATCATCAGTGAGTGCGATATCGCCGCCCACAATCGCTTTTAGTTTCTCCAGTTCCGGCAGCTTCCCTACGATTTTGATGACTTGATCAATTGGCTGTTGGATGATCTCGCGAATGTCCGTATCACCAAACATCAGCTTTTTATGATGTTTGAGAACCGTTCCTTGACAGACTGGACAGTCGATCATTTCTTTTGTTTCTTTCATCTGCTCTTTAATGATAGATTTCGATACAAAGATATAACGCCCAATGATGAAATTGAACCCTTCCCAAATTCGCGATGCCTTGCCTGCTTTATCGTAAAAGGACTTTTCCCAATACCCATATAAGAAGGTATGTTTTTCGGCATCTGTCATCTCATTATAGCTTTTACTAATGTCGTGACCGAGTTCATTCTTGATCTCATCAAACAGGAATTCCAGTTTTGAATGCTGATAATATTTTAATACTTCCATCACGTCCGGATGCAATAAACCATCCCAGAATGGCACGTTTTTGTCTTGTATGACTACATCGAAATCGAATTTTTCAATGACCCGGCGTCCCGAACAGCTTGGACAATGATTTTCTGCAGAATAGAAATCGAAGCTTCTTGTATCCTTATTGGTCGGATGTGCAGCCACTATATGGTTGATCATTCCGCCCAATTCATAAAGAAACGTATATTGACTGTACAAGTGCCGTTCAAGGTCGATGGCGATGACAGGTGCAATCGTGTCTGACTCGTACTCCCCATAAATCACACGAGCGATTGGTGATAAGCTTTTTAAAATGCCGCCCTTATAGACGTTCTCTGCGTTTTTAAAATAGTCCAGATGATTTTCCTGTAAATAATTGATACCAGTTTTTGACCGGAGCGTCGAAGAGATATGCAATGGCTCCACTTGATCGTCACTGTCTTTCTGACGGTAATAATCATCATGACTGACAACGTCAAGATGCTGGACAGGTGTTAGCTGTCTTTTGCCAAAATCCACGATATAATCCGAGCTTTCCAGCATATAGGCATTATGTTCAATCATGATGATGGAGACGGATTCATCCTCCAGAATGACCCTGACACTGTCAATGAATTGGTTTAAAATATTTTGCGATAACCCTTTTGAAGGCTCGTCAAAAATGAACAGCGTGTGCGGGTTCCTTGTCTTCGCAAACAGCTCGGAAACTAAGTGGACACATTGAAATTCACCCGTCGATAGTGTTTGTGTTTTTCTTTCTAACGTCAAATAACCAAGCCCAAGTTTGATCAATAAGCTCAAACGTTTATGTGCGATGTCTTCTTTTGGCAATTCTTCAATAATATCTTCGATTGAACGCTGAAAAATATCATCAATTTCATCACTGTATTTGGTTAGCTTCTTTTTAATATCAAGAAACGTCGCAACGGTTGACCGGCTGGTGATCGATTTATTTCGGTCCTGCCCGACCATGACCAGCTTATCCTTTGGATACCGCTTCTGAAAATCTTTGGAGATGCATTCATTGACTAGTGTAGATTTACCGCAGCCTGATTCCCCCGTAAAGGTAACGAGTCTATTCTTGGGAATCCGGATTTCTTCCATTTGAATATTACGGCAGTAAAGATCCTGAAATTGATAGTATTCAGTAGGCGCTGCTTCATTTCGCTTCCAGCTGATTGGTTTGGGCCGCGGTGATTCCTCAACGATTTTCCCGCCATATTTTCCGCTGCCGGGTCCAAAGAACAATTGGTCATCAGTGCTATCCAACACCGTGTCTGAGTGATCAATGAGCCAAATTTGATTTTTATAACCTAATTGCTTAATCTGTTCCAAAATTTTCAAAAGGGTTTGATGATCAAGACCGACGGAGATTTCATCGATGATGATCACGGTATTTTCACTTGTTGCCATGAATTCGGCCAAGTAAAGCCGGGTTAATTCCCCTCCTGACACTGTCCCCATAATACGGTTCAAGCCTAAATAACCAATATTCATATTGATTATATTTTGGAGAATATGCTGTTTAGCTTCACTAATATGTAATGTCTCTGCGAGTGAAAGGATCGTTTCGATGCTTAAGTTGTTGATATCGGATATAGTATGCGGGCGATCTAATAATTCAATGGTATATTGCTCGACTTCTTGATTGTAGCGCTTCCCCTCACACTTTGGACATTCGACATTTTTCGTCGTACCGCGTCCTTTACAAGTGGGGCACCAGCCTAAGGCATTATTAAATGAAAAAACTTCCGGAGAAAGATTGAATTTTTCTGCAAGACAAACACGAATCTCTTTAAACACACCAGTATGTGTGCCAATGGTCGAACGGGGATTAGCTGAAATGGATGATTTGCCGAGAAAAAGGACCAGAGGCATTTCCTCCATCTTGATGGCACTGAAGTTGGTTTCCATAATATTAGGGAATAAATACTGATATTCAGACTTCGGCAATAAGGAAACGAGACGCTTCTTGGATTCTTCGCCAATGGTTTGACAAAAAGTCGTCTTCCCGGAACCTGATAAACCAGCAATTCCTAATGATTGGTCGTCTGGCAGTGATGAATCTAAATGGCTTATATTATTCGCTATTAATCGATTTATTTTCATTTGTAACTCCTCTCATTTTTTTAAGCTCAGTCTTTCATATTAGCACAGCAGTATATGTATTTGGTATTTTTTTTAACGGTACCCCATCCTTCTATTCTTTCACATTACGCTGTTTCAAAAACGTATGATTCATCGACAAAAAACGAGGAGTAAGGATTGAATTTTTTTAAAGCCTTCTTATAGATTATAAAAGCCCCTCTCGACTAAGAGAAGGGCATTTCTTATAAAGTATGACCACATTTTTATCCAATACACTTATTTTGTATTAGACTTTTTTGCCTTGTTTTCAAGATCGCTTTTAGGCTCGGTGGAGAATTCCACATCTTTTCCATGTCCCTGCGGGTTAACACTTGGTGCGATGCGACCTCTTCCTGTCTTTTTACTCATTTCCTTCACCTCCAAGTATATGATGTTGGACGGATCTACTTTAAATTACGGGTGTAATTAAATGTGTCTTTGTTCTGAGGAACATCAGGATCTTTTTTCCCGGCAGGCTGTACTGCTCTTCCTGTATTTCCGCTATAGCCTTCTTCCATGGGCCCTGGATAATGATAATGACCATCATTAACTGATTGAGTTGTTGATTCACCAGTCACCTGGCTTCCTCCCGTTTCCACCTGTTCTTTCTCGTTAGTCAATCCATCTCCTCCTTTTTCCTAAAGATTTTCTTTTATAGTATTTCGATAAAAGAGCAATAAAATTAAAGGAGAAAAAAGGAAGCACTAATAATTACTCCATTCTTTGTTAATTGGAGGTCAGAAGTAAGCTCTCCGTTCCATCGTTTTTCAAGAAAGGACTTGGTTCGCCAACAGTATATATTTGTAAGTTATGCATAGCCCTGGTACATGCGGTGTAGAACAATCTACGCAGGCTCTCATCACCATATGTTTGCACAGATGCATCATAAATGATGACAGCATCAAATTCGATGCCCTTGGCCAAATAAGCCGGAATAACAACAACTCCCTGTTCATATTCATTTGTGCCATTCTGAACGAGTTTAATTTCACCTTGGACACTAAGGGCATCGTATGCAACGGCACTTTCCGCAGCAGATTTACAGATTATTGCGATTGTATTATACTCACGACTTTGAAAGTATTTGACTTTAGACAGAATTTCACGGTGCAATTCATCTCGGCTGGACACATGAGTGAGTACAGGCTTCTCGCCTTCTCGATTGAATGCCTTAATTCGATGGCCTTCTGGAATTAGTTCACGTGTGAATTCTATAATCTGCTTTGTGGATCTGTAGCTTTGATCCAAGGTTATGCTCTCGGTTTCACTTACTCCGTATAAACTGGTAAGGGTCTGGAAATCCACCCGTTCGCTGGCATGTGCAAATATTGCTTGGTTAAAGTCACCGAGCACGGTCATCCTAGCAGAAGGAAACAATCGTTTCAAAAACTCGAATTGAAATGGAGAATAATCCTGTGCTTCGTCAACAAGAACATATTTTATAGAAGTATTCGACTGGAATCCTTGAATTAACTCCTTCAGCAGCAAAAATGGAGTCGCGTCTTCGTAATACAGTTTACCTTCATCCAGCATTTTTTGGGTTGATAAGCAAATTTCCCTTTCGGCAGGTGTTTCACCCTCATTCCACAGTTCGATCCGCATTTGTTCGTCAAAAAGTTGCTTGTATATTCCCTTAATATTGATAAAATGAAGTGCTTTTATCCGTTTGCGTAACGTCTTCAATTTCTTTCGAACAATCATACGCGCAAGCATTTTATTCTCTATCTCATAATCGTCAAAGGAATCTTCAGTATGACCGCGTTTTTTCTCTAAATAGGTGTATACCTTTTGGTAATCTTCTTTGCTAAGATACTCGATTTCCTCCTGGACCCACGGTTGTTTCAACTCAAACTTTTCCCTTTCATCAAGTAGCTCACATAACCACTCTTTCAGCTTTTCAATCCTATTGTGAAATCTTAATGTGGTGTCTGTGTTATAAAATCTTTCTGAGATTTGTTTGGCCGAGACGAGCGTTTCCCCCCGGAACTTTACCCCTCTAAAGATCATTCCGGATTGCTCCAATGATTGTCTGTATGTTTTGATGATCTCAAAGAAGCGAATCGATGCCTTAAATTGGATACTCGCTGTCCTGGTGCTATAGGAAGGATCATCCGCTCCAGTCAGCAAAAATTCCAATTGCTCATAAGGATCCTCAACTTGAAAAGAGTCAGTCAGACGATGATCCAGGTATTCCTGGAATGTTACCTGCTGCATATTCTCTTCGCCAAGTTCGGGTAACACATTGGATACGTAGTTATTAAACATGGAGTTAGGAGAGAATAGAATGATTTGATCCGCTTTCAGCCTTTCTCGATTCTTGTAGAGCAAGTAAGCGATCCGTTGGAGGGCAGCTGATGTCTTCCCGCTGCCAGCGGCACCTTGAACAATGAGCAGACGTCCGCGATCGTTCCGGATGATCCTATTTTGCTCCCGTTGAATGGTGGCCACAATACTGTGCATATGCTTATCCGTTCCCTTGCCAAGCACCTGCTGCAGGATCTCATCCCCAATGGTGAGACTCGTATCGAACATTGATTCGATAACGCCTCCCTTGATGGTGTATTGCCACTTGTTCTCCAGCATCCCCCGAATTACGCCTCCGGGAGTGGAGTATTCTACAGGACCGGGAGGATAGTCATAATAAACACTCGAAATCGGGGCCCTCCAATCGTAGATAATGAAGTTTTCTCCTGTTGCATCAGTAAGAGTGGAAGTCCCAATATAAATTTGTTCCGTAAGGGGAGACCCTTCTTCAGTGATATCAATCCGGCCGAAATAAGGCACTTCCTGCATGCGGCGCAGTGTCGACAGCCTCTTGAAGGCATATCTATGTGCGCCTTCGCTTTGTGACAAGTCTTGAGCCTGCTGCCTTAAGCCAATGATCGTCTCGAGGTAATCATCGAAAGTATCGATATTAACCTTGAGGTCATCCCAAAAGTGTTTACGGATATTAACAACTTCTTTTTTACGCTTTGAAGTTTCACCTTCTATTTTGCTGATTTGTTTCGTGATTGTTTCTATCACCTCATCCAAACGTTCTTGCTCCTGCCGAATTTCATCGTTCATAACAGACACTCCTTTAAAAAATGAGAAATTAGGGGTTGACTAGAGGTGAGTTTTACCTTATACTTATAGTAAGGGGTAAACTGTTTTTGTGTATTATAAAATGTGTTTCTATACTAATTTATCATAATTTCTGAATGATATCAACGTATATTTCATAACAGTTGCCATAATGAATCGTCATTTTATACTCTAATTTAAAATTTAAAGTTAGGAACCAGTTAAGCAAGCAGCTTGACTGGTTATTTTTTTATGACTATTTTCATCTCGAAAGCCTAGTCCTGTTTTTGCTGCAACACTCACATTAACGGTTGATTCGTTGTAACGATGACACGTGATATTGTCTTGACTTAATATTGTTTGTTAGATAATGTTTAGAAAAAAACTTTTTGCAGGAGAATTTATAATGAAAAAATATAAAGCATGTCAAAGTTGTGGAATGCCGCTTTCTAAAGATGAATTAGGTGGAGGAACTGAAAAAGATGGTAGTAAAAGCACTAAATATTGTAGTCATTGTTATATAAATGGTGAATTCACTCAAAATATTACTGCGATAGAAATGCAAAAATTTGTCCAAAATCATTTGATGGAAAATATGAAAATGCCTAAATTTATTGCTAAGTTTTTTACTAGAGGTATCCCAAAGTTAAAGCGATGGAATAAGTAAACTACAGAAAACGAAAAAACTGTCATTCAAATGTGATTGAAACGGAAGGCGCGAGACTCCCGGACCACCCGCGGAAAGCGAGTGCCTGGAGTGGAAATCAATATTAACGAGATTATCTACAGCCGAAGCCCTCCATTATAGAGAGGGCTTGTTTGTTCTGCAGGATGAGTAAAATACTGAATAATCCGAAACTAAAAAGCTGGATAGCCCCAAATAAGGCTATCCAGCTTAATTTATAAAAGATCACTTTACCTTTACCCCGGCTTTGATCAAGGTAGGTGGAGTTTCTCCCTGTAATCCGGCGACAAGGTTGGTTGCGGCCAGCATCGCCATTTTCTTGCGGGTTTCATATGTTGCGGAACCGATATGAGGCAAAGTGACGACATTCTTCATGGAAAGCAGCGGGTTGTCTTCCTGGACGGGCTCCTGTACAAAGACATCCAGCCCTGCCGCGTGAATTTCACCGGTTTTTAGCGCATCGATCAGGGCTTCTTCATCCACTGTTTTCCCTCTTGAACAATTGATGAAGATCGCGGACTCTTTCATGAGCTTGAATTCTTTTTCCCCCATCCTCTTTTCAGTTTGAGGAGTTAGCGGTGTCATCAAGCAGACAAAATCAGATTGCTTTAACAGATCTTCCAGAGAACAGTATGTAGCTCCATACTTTTGTTCTGCTTCTTCATTTCTGGATCTGTTGTGATATAAGATGTTCATATCGAACCCAAAACGGGCCCTTTTTGAAACGGCAGAGCCGATTCCGCCCATTCCGATAATGCCTAATACTTTATGATGGACGTCCAACCCAAACGATTTTTCTCCGATATTCGATGTCCATTGCCCTGACTTTACCATTTGATCCATCTCTGGCATTCTTCTTGCTGTGGACAGCATCAAGCCCATAATCGTATCTGCGACTGTCTCATTCAATACCTCGGGAGTGTTCGTAGCCATGATTCCGCGATTGGTCAGCTCGGTTACATCCAAATTGTCGTATCCAACCGATGAATTACAGACGATTTTTAATTGCGGTGCTTGATCCAGTAAAGCTTTATCCACCTTTAATCCTGAACCTAATATACCTTGTGCGTTCTTCAGCTCCTGAAGAAATTCAGGATAGTTTTGTGAATCAAGACCCTCAAAATAAACGACATCACAAGTCTCTTGAATATAATCCAACACTTTTTGATCCACTTTCTTATAGACGATTACTTTTGGTTTCATCATTGATACCTCACTTCCAATAAAGTAGGACCCTATCGGGATCAAATGTCGACATAGCCTTTATGTTTTGCGCTCTACCTATAATCTACCATTATTTAAAAAAAGGTTGTAGCTAATTGAATTGCGGACCAAACCGCTAAAATGGAAGCTAAAGATAGAATAATATTTTCAAACCAATTGTTTTTATATTTTCCCATCAAGCTTTTTTTATTTGATAGCACCAGCATGCCAATTGCGATAATCGGAAAACCGATTATGTTTATTGCATTTACGCCAATTGTCAATGCGATGAAACCAGGCATGCCGGGAATGGACCAAATGATTGGCGTGACCAATACAAAAATCATAACCCATTTATACATTGGATCTTTTTCATATTTACCATTGTACTTTTCGCGACGATCCTTATTTATTACGTAAAAGGCATCTACTATCAATCTAGGAAAACCAGTTGACTTGCCTACTACACTCGCAAACAATACGCCAAATACACCAAGATAGAAAATGTACCAGCCAAATTGTCCTAACGACATTTGTAATGCCATTGCCAAGTCATCAATCGTTTCGACATGAATTCCATTCGGTTTTAAAATTTCTGCGCCAACCACCCAAATGGCTAAGTTGATTACAATGCAAACTCCGATGGCAAACAGTAAATCATTTCTTTGAACCTTTAGATGACTCGGTTTCGTCCAGCCCTTTTCCTTCATGAAATATGGATGAACAAAGTTCGAAATCGATCCTGCAACTGCACCGATAATTGAAATCGCCACCAATAATGCTCCATGAACGCCAGTATCACTTGGAATGCTAAAACCAACTGTTCCTTTAATGATTTGCCCCACATCCGGTGTAGCTTGAATGGCCAGGAACAAGAATGCAATCGTCAATAATGCCAAAAGCACTTTCATTACACTTTCAATTCTATTATAAATATTCCTGCCAATAAGCATAAAAACTAATCCTACAACTACCATTGAAGCTAAGAATGGCTGATTGACTTGGAATAGGGTCGATAATACCTCTCCCGCTCCCTTAATCATATAGGCATTAAACAGATGTCCCATGATTAATGCATAACCAAACATGAAGTAACCGAAAAATGGGTGGATACGTCCATAGCCTTCCAGTATGGTTAAACCCTCTGTGTTACAAAGCTGGAACCGGGCGATAACATTAACGATAAGAAAACGAAGGATTAATGACAGCGCTAAAATCCACATTAAACTATATCCATAATCCGCCCCGGCAACAGAAGACGTCACCAGATCACCGGCTCCAAGCCACGTTAACACGGCAAGGATTCCCGGACCATAGGATGTTTTAAATTTCGTGAAAAAATTTGTTTTCTTACTTACGACCTCCGGAGCAATCACAGTGGATTCAGCAAGATTTGATTGATTTTTCAAGTTATTCACTCCATTCCAAAGAGTATGTATTCGCTTTCATTTTTTCTAAAGCAATAATACTTTGATAACTCTAGACATTCAGATATTGAAATTATGACAGAACTTTACGTCATTTCCGGAATTGACATAAAGTTAACGCGCAGTATGTTGTCATGCTTCATGTTGAAGTGAATTAGCCGTTAAGAAAGTTCTCCTTCCATTTGATTGAATCTTTCGACTATTTACAATGAAATTGTAAGACAAATTAAAATGTAAGTCAATCATAATATTTAGAAGTTTTTTTAAAAGCATAAAAAACCCTTTGACCTCTCGTACTTGTTGACAATTCAAGAGAATCGGCGTTGATACAAATTGGGGAAAACAGGATTTTCACTGTATAAATAAGGGATAAGTACAGTGTGCGAATAGATTAATGCCATCAGCGGATAATATAAGCGAAGGAGTGAAATATATGCCACAAGATAACAATGATCCATTTAATAATGCCAGGAACCTTGATGCACGTAGAGACCCTACTAATAATGATAGTTTGAACCCCGGGTTTCAAAGAGAAGAACGTCCTATGCCTAATGGTAATATCCCAACAACAGAGGGTGTTGCAAATGTTAAAGAGCGTTTTCCTTCGGACCATGAAAGACTTATGAGCAGAATCAATCTTGGGGATGCACTTATAAATCGGGAAAATACACATTTTGGACGGTTTGAAAGATAAACCACGAGAAAAAAGCTAAAGACCTGTATCGGCTTTAGCTTCCGTTTTTTTAGTTTTGTACAAAAATGAACTTTCCTCTCCAGGCACTCGCAGGAGTCTCTCACCTTCCGTTCCAATCAACTTTGTTTAATAATTCAGACGGAACACCTTTTATCTACAAACTAAAGAGACCTTCTTTTAAAAAGGTCTCAGAATAATCCTTATTTTTCGCAAGCGATCAAGTCTTTGTCACGATCGCTTTTTTTATTGGCATCATATAGCGCCTTTGAAACGTGAGGCTTGTATTTCGTTTTTCCTCCTTTATTTTTAACGGAAGATGTACGAGCTACGCCTCCTTTGTAGTCTTTATTCAATGCTGTACAGTTTTTATACGTCTTCACCTTTGTTTTGGCACCGGCAACATCATTCGCGCCAAACGAGAGACCCAATACTAGTCCAAAAGATAGTAAAATAGCAAATAATCTTTTCAAAATATGTACTCCCTTTCCTAAATATTAACTATTTACTAATCATAATGTATCAGTTCATTTTTTACAATAACTATATTTATATAGTTAGAGTTTACTATAATAAAACCCGCTCTCACTTTATCTAATCCTAAGAAAAAGACCGCCATTTCGGCGGTCTTCCTCTCAACTTATTCCTTACCTTTCACCCTGTAATGGATCTCCCCGGGTTCTTTGCAAAAGGTGATTCCGCTTCCCGGTTCGTAATAAAAGGTCTTTTTGCCCATTGAGCGTTCATGGAAGGTCGTATGCAGATAGGATGCTTGGTCCCTTTTGAAGGCGAGCTGATTTTTGCTTAATGATACAGGAAGGCAATGTCCATAGCTTGTGTGGACCAGCGTTTCTTTTTCGTTCATTTCCTCTAAGTCACGAATGTGGATGTAGGAAAACCAGACTCCTCTTCTTTTCCGGAATGAGCGGGAGGAGAACCAGACCATTCCCTGCTGGGCGTTTATGCAGACTGGCAGCCTGTATTTTCCACCAAGCACGGATTTGGCTGCTGCAAGTCCGCCATCCAGATCCAACCCAAAGTAGTTTAACGTGTTATTCAGGATTTCCTGGCGCGGTTGGGCAACATGGAATGTGCTTTCTCCCTCCACTACCGTGGACATCTCCACACCATTGGAATCATAACACTCCAACAATCCCACCGTTTCCTTATTCAATAAATAGTTTTTTCGTATCATCCTTCCATTCACTCCCCATTTCCCTATTCATTTTTTTTGGAGTATACTGGATATAGAGGCAGGTATACTCCTGCTCCCAAGCCCTTAGGTGATGTCTTCCAGGACGTACTCACCTAGGGGTTTTTATTTCCGTCTATCGTCACTTTCCTTTCTTGATATGTCATTCACCTCCATGCGACTATTATCCTATTTTATGATTTTTTTGTAAAATCCATCTAATTTTCCCTCTT
Source organism: Peribacillus frigoritolerans (assembly GCF_040250305.1). NCBI lineage: Bacteria > Bacillati > Bacillota > Bacilli > Caryophanales > Bacillaceae > Peribacillus > Peribacillus frigoritolerans. The sequence continues at coordinate 4,543,967 of NZ_CP158190.1, forward strand.
TCAAAATTCATTCCCTTTTTTGACTGCATCTCCTGTTTGATTGGCTGACTCTTTACAAAATCCCATCAAAGGTCTATACTTTCGAATTTCCTTTTAAAATCTGCTGTTCTAAATTGCTATATTCTTGTTAATATGTGTCCAATTAGAGAACAAACAGTCAAAATTCATATAAAAGTGAAATAAAATGACATTTTTGTGAAATTTCAAGACAACAAAAAAAGTCTATCGTGATGATAGACTTCAGACTGTAGACAAACTCAATGTAGAACAAGTTAGTCTCAATTTTTATTTAGGTTTATAAAACCTGGAACGTCGATTTCCACTCCAGGCACTCGCTTTCCGCGGGCGGTCCGGGAGCCTCCTCGGAGCTTTTGCGCCTGTGGGGTCTCCCCTTGACGCGCTTTTCCCGCAGGAGTCTCGCACCTTCCGTTCCAATCAACTCTGTTTTGAAATTTAGATAAAAACCCTTTTGTCTACAAACTCAAGTCTATCGTGATGATAGACTTTTTTCTTGGTTATTCTGCCATTTTTATTTCAATTGCTAAATTCCGTAAATAATCCAATAAGGGTCTTACTTCCTCTGGAGCTGTTATGTCAGTAAATGAGTAAGACTGCTTCTTCTTTTCATCGGCTATATCCAGCTGGTATGAAAACGCGTCGAACCCTTGCGCTTTAGCTCCAGCCATTTTACTTTGGCTAGCATTAGGTAAGTCAGCTGTCTTCATTAAGTTCTGCAATTCCTCATTTTTCTCTTTCGGCAATTTCTCTGTATCTATCTGAAAATTCAAGTCGAGGTTGGCAAATCCCCCTATGCAGCTAAATTTGATATGCATGGTAGATGAAGCCTCCTATTCATGGAATATTTCTACTCAGGCAGTCCAACCGCTTTAAAAGCATTTTCAATTGTCTTGATGGCTGTTTTCGTAACATCGCCGCTATCAACAAGTTTTTGCGCTGCCTTGATGACGATTTGCACAAATTGATTGAAATTCGCCGTCGCAAATAAATTCTGCATCGCATTGAACCAGATCAAGGCCGCTTTGTCCGTTCCAATTTCCATCGATACTAGATAAAAGGCTTTGTTTGGTATGCCGCTATTGATATGGACACCATGATTATCGCGTTCTCCCTTATAGAAGTTCTTCATATGATCAGGCTGAATATCTTTACCCATTAACTTATTGTCAAATGCCGTACCTGGTGCTTTCATCGAACGGAGTGCCTGCCCTTTCAGTGTCGGTCCCATTATATCAGCACCGATTAGCCAATCGGCATCTCCTGCTGTTTGCTTTAAGTGAAATTGTTTTATGGCAATTCCAAACACATCTGAAAGATGTTCGTTCAATGCCCCGGACTGACCTTCATACTCCAATCCACTTGTGAACTGCGTAACCCCATGTGTCAATTCATGTCCAATTACATCGAGTGAATTGGCAAAATTGCTAAAGATGACCCCATCGCCGTCACCAAATACCATTTCATCTCCGTCCCAATAAGCATTCGTGAATTTATTGCCATAATGAACGTTCAGAATGAGATCAAGACCTTGGTTATCAATTGAATTACGGTGCAAAACATCCTTGAAATAATCACGCACAACTCCGCTATAATCATATGCAGCATTAACAATAGGATCTGCACTTGATCGGTCTCCTTCTTTCCTAGCCTTATTCTCCCGGAGTTTCGTTCCTCCCTTGCAATCGTAAACATGGCGGGCAGACTCACCTTGACGTCCAGATCCTGCATCCGTTAGTGCGACAACACCGTCAATATCGTATTCTTTCAATATTCTGCGCCTGCGCATTTGACGGCTTTTCGCTAAACTGATCCGTGCTTCTTCCACTTCATTTTGTGCCAAATTCTCAAGAATATAGTTAGGTACGATGAAACACTGACACTTCAATTTGGAACAACCTTTTTTATGCATATGCGTCACTCCTCCATGTTTTTTTACGATCTATTATCATTTGGTTTTTCAAACCGCTTCTCTTAACACGTTCTTCATGCTCATTAGCTGTTTATCTGATCCGTTCACATTTGCTGCTCTTCCTATCTTCAACACATTTCTATAGACTACTTTCGCCGCAACTACCTCATTTCCCTCCATTCCTTCCTGCTCCACTTCTTGCTAACCCTTTCTCAGGAAGTTCACTCCTTAGTTACAGTTGTTCTTCTTAGTCAATATGACTTAATTACTCTTTAACAAATACAAACTTCCTTTTTTTAAATGAATTTCATATTTTTCTCACAATTTTCTTTTATCATCTATATAGTGAATTTAATAGTACGACTCGGAGGTCCTGTATAAATGGAAACTAAACAACCAAACACCTCTCTGTATAGAACAGTATGGAGATGGCATTTTTACGCTGGAATCATTTTTGCACCCTTACTTATTATTCTGGCAGTTACTGGCTCAATCTATTTATTTAAGCCGCAGATTGAACACTTGCTTTACCAAGACTACCAAGGGGTTACACCGCAAGGAGATAAATTACCGGCATCCCAGCAGATTGAGAGTGTGAAGGAACTTTACCCTGATGCAGTGGTGACAAAGTATCATCCCGGAGAAAGTGCCTCTCGTTCGAGCGAAGTAAGCATCACTTCTAATAATGAGTCTCTTACGATTTTCATGGACCCGTATACAGGTAAATCTATTGGAGAGTTAAATGATGAAGACAGAATCATGGATAAAATAGAGGAAATTCATGGTGAACTGATGGCTGGCACCTTAGGAGATAGAATTGTAGAGTTAGCTGCGTGTTGGGCAGTTGTGTTAATTGTCTCTGGTTTTTATTTATGGTATCCAAAAAAGAAGCAAAGCCTTTCAGGTGTTCTTTTTCCAAGACTAAATAAAGGAAAGAATACTTTCAGAAGAGATTTACATGCAGTACCTGCCTTTTGGATAACTGCGGGCATGTTATTTTTAATCATGACAGGATTGCCTTGGTCAGGTTTTTGGGGAAGTAATTTTCAATCGTTAACTACCAATTCTGGATCTGGGTACCCTCCTTCCATATGGACAGGAAATGCTCCAACATCCTCAATCAAGACAAAAGACATTGCAGATGTTCCTGGGGCAGCAGAAAATTTAGATGTACCTCTCTCAGATATTCAAGGTTTTATCCCACTGTCCATAGATGATGTAGTTACGATAGCGAATCGTGAGGGGATGCACCCAAGTTATAGCATAAATATTCCACAAGAAAAAGATGGCGTATATACATTGTCAGCTTTTCCACCAAGAGCACAAGAAGAAGCGACCATTCATATTGACCAATATTCCGGTGCAGTTCTAGCTGATTATCGTTATGATCATTACGGTTTAATAGGAAAAATAGTTGCTTGGGGAATTACCTTGCATAAAGGGACTCAATTTGATTTGATTAATCAAATATTCAGCCTTTTTATTTGTTTAGGAATCATGCTCGTTGCATTTAGTGGTTTTTATTTATGGTGGAAGCGAAAGCCGAAAAAAGGATTAGGTGCACCAAAAGCTCCTCCTATAAAGAACATGAAATCCTTTCTATTTCTGTTAATAGGTCTAGGAATTTTGTTTCCTTTGGTTGGTTTGTCCCTTATTGTTGTTTGGCTAATTGACTGGTTAATCATTAACAGAATATCTGCAGTCAAAAAGTTTTTGAATGCATAATTCGAAATGTAAAGGGTGGCTTTTGCAGTGAAAAAAACTATATGTATTTCATTAATCTTTATTTTCAGCACATTCCTAAGTGCTTGTTCACTTGAAAAGGATGTCACTGATCTATACAAAAAAGAAACACCGCTTGAAGCTGAAATAATTATACCAGCATCCTTTTCAGCTAAAACACAGGAGACCATAAAGGCTGTTCTTACTCAAGGTGGTAAAATGGTTGAAAACGCAGATTTTGTTCATTTTGAGATATGGAAACAAGATGGCTCGCTCAAATATAGTATGGAACAGGCTGAGGAAGAGGGAAACGGTACTTATTCTCTAAGTAAAAACTTTGATAGTGATGGCCTATACTATATAAAAATACATGCTAGTAACGGTGGTTCAATCATTATGCCTCAAAAACAGTTTATCGTAGGAAAACTGTCTGAAAGTGAATTGAAGTTCTTGCAAAAAGGAATCCAAAAACAAGAAGAAAGTCATGAACATCATCATTAAAATATTTATTTAAAGTCCGGTTTTCAATTGAAGACCGGATAATTTTATGGATATTTTTATGAATCTGAGAGAATGCATTTACAGTACTTCACCTTTGTTTATTAAATTATTCCGCTCGTGCTGCATATACTGGATTGTTCCTTTAAACAAGGAAGCATCCTCAGTACATGATCTTTAAGGGAGGGCATAGCATTGGTAACTTCACAGGGAACTGCTTCAGTTAGCTTTCCATACCCATCTGTATGGGGTATCCACTCTTCAATAGCTGGCAGGACGATTATTTGGGGCACACTTACCATTAATTCCATTATAGATAATAGGGTGGTTGGTACGGTTAATTTTCGTGGCAGACCCATTCCGATTAATGGATTTTGGAATGAAAGCACCAAACAAATCGCATTTGATTCACCTTATGCCACTTTCTCTGGCAACTTGACCATAATTGATGATCAACAGAGTAGAATTCGACATTTCATTCTTCAAGGACGTTTTCTTATGAAGCCTCCCTCTCTGCAAGCAGGTGAGTCTGGATCATGGATTGCCACTACTGATATAGCTCAAAATCAATTTCCAGTTAGCGGTAATGCGTATACCGGGCAATTGCCTCCTGTTGGAGCTTTTTTAACATCGAATATCCTTCATCAGCATCAGAATTTTTGAGGAAGAACAATATAGGGTAATCCTTTTTTGTAGAAAGGGTGTTTAAGAAAGATAGGGAATCGTCTCTGGATTAGGGGCGATTCTTTTACTTAGATGCGCTGAAGTGAACGGAAGCAAGGAGGCACACCAGCGACTCCATTGATTCAGGTTCGCAGCAAGTTGCTCCCTGGCGTTCAGCTAATCGCAATGCTTCCCCTGTTGGGTACCGTTTTGCCTATCTCACTAAGTAGATATGTATATGAGATAGTTATTTTGGTAGATAAATTATGAATCCATTAACTTAAAATGAGTACAGATGGAATATAGATTGACAGGATTTTCTCTGTACTTCATACTATTGTATTAACAGAAGTGACAGAATATTTGGTTAATTAGGAGGATGAAACAATGAAACCAGCAATAATGACAATGGATTTACAATTATTAGCAGATGTTCTTAGGGAAAATAATTGTACAAGTTTAATAAATGCAATAGCAGAAAAGGATTTTCAAGTGGCTCAAATGCTTGATGTATTAATATTTGAGGATAAATGGGAGGATGGCATATGACTAAGCTCAGAATCCTTTTAACCATTCCTATTTTGCTATATGGAATTTACGTATTTGTTGCCATTCAAAACGATAAGGATATTCCACTTTATTTGCACCTTCTATTCGCACTCTACTTGATGTTGTTTGTACATTATGAAGAAAAAACGGAGGTGAAACCCTGACAGATTTTTAGTTTAATATGATTACCACAATAAGTGGCTTTTTTTGTACAACTTTCATAAACAATGCCTAAAAAAGCCTCAATTCCCTTAAGGAATTGAGGCTTTCACTATTAATCATCTTTCTTCCGGTTCCAATTAGATAATACGAGTTGTAACGATGCCTTCGATTTGTTTGATTTTTTCTTCCAATCCAGGAATGATATCTCCGTTTACTTCACCGTCAATGTCGATGATCGTATAGGCATATCCCCCACGGCTTCTGTTAACCATGTCAGCGATATTCAGATTAAAGCTTGATACAGCCAGCGTGATTTGCCCAACCATGTTCGGAACGTTTTCGTGGAAAGTTGCCACACGACGGTTTCCTGTATAAGGAAGGGAAGTGTTTGGGAAATTCACAGAGTTCTTGATGTTCCCTGTTTCTAAAAAGCTCTTCAACTGACGAGCTGCCATGATCGCACAGTTTTCCTCTGACTCTAGCGTAGAGGCACCTAGATGCGGAATTGGAACGACATTTTTCATTTTCAACACGTTTTCATTCGGGAAGTCAGTAATGAACTTGCCTACTTTTCCGCTTTCAAGTGCAGCTTGCATATCATTTTCATTCACTAGCTCGCCGCGTGAGAAATTCAAGATATGTACGCCCGGCTTCATGATGCTGAATGTTTCTTGGTTGAACATTCCTCTTGTGTCGTCAGTTAATGGAACGTGTACTGTAATATAATCAGATTCTGCAAACAATTCTTCAATCGTCATGGCGCGCTGTACATTGCGTGACAAATTCCAAGCTGTATCAACAGAGATGAACGGGTCAAAACCAATGACATCCATATCCAAATCAAGCGCATCATTCGCTACAAGTGCACCGATCGCTCCTAAACCGATTACGCCAAGAGTTTTTCCCTTGATTTCTTTACCAACGAATTGTTTCTTTCCTGCTTCAACAAGCTTTGGAATATGTTCTCCTTCGCCTTCCAGTGTCTTTGTCCAAGCCACACCTGCAAAAAGGTTACGAGATGAAGCCATTAATGTCGTCAGCACCATTTCTTTTACAGCGTTTGCGTTAGCACCAGGTGTATTGAAAACGACAATTCCTTGCTCGGTACATTTGTCGACCGGAATATTATTGACTCCAGCCCCTGCCCTTGCAATTGCCTTTAGCTGATCGCCGAATTCCATAGTATGCATGTTAAAGCTGCGAAGAACGATTGCATCAGGGTTTTCACTGTCATTATCAACCGTAAAATCCCCTTTGTTGAATACATTCAGTCCGCTTTCGGCAATATTATTTAACGCCTTGATCGTTTTCACTTTTTCTAAAAGAATTGTGCTCATTTTGTTTGCTCCTCTTTTGAATATGATAGTTTTGAAATTTCAAAATACTGACTTTAAACCTTCACTATCTGTTAATATACAGAAAGAGGCAAGGGATAAAATCCCTTACCTCTGCCCAGGCGAACGGCTACGACACTATGTGTTCCCTCACGGTTATCCGTGTTTCGCCAGTTGCACATAGTCTTTTTCATTTATTTCATTCTATCAAACTATTCTGCAATCTTCAATATCAAATTATATGTTTATCCCTTTTTTTGCAGAAGTCACAACTCACCACGACTGCGAATGCCGGATTCAAGCAGGTTTAATCGCCTTTGCCAAATCTTGTTCACGCCAGTATTCTTCAATTTCCTCCAATGATTTCCCTTTTGTTTCAGGAGTTTTATAGTGTATGAATACGCAAGCTACCACTGATAAGACCGCATAGATGAGAAAGACGTTATTGCCAATGACACTTAACAGTGGAGGGAACGTGTATGAAAAAAGGAAGTTCAATGTGTATTGTAAAAAGGTGATGACTCCCATTCCGATCGCTCTTGCCTGCAATGGCAGCACTTCCGGTATGAATAGCCAGAAGACAGGGCCAAGGCCGATTCCGAATGCGAAGACATATAAGAACACACAAACCATACTGAAGATTGTATAATCCGAAAATAGTGCCAATCCGATCAGTGGCAGGACCTGACCGCCAATACTGTAGATTAGCAGCGTTTTTCTGCCTAGTTTATCAACGATGAATAACGAGATGGCAGTGGAAACGACCAAGGCCGTCCCGATTCCGAAGTTTGCTATATTGGAACCGCTCCATCCGTTGATTTCAACCCCGTCGAAAATGATCGGGGCAAAGTATACAACGGCATTGATTCCCGTGAAGACTTGGAAGAATGTTAAGATGAAATTCATATTCAATATTTTTTTATATTGGTGGACTAAATGTTTGAATCCTACGCTTTGCTGTTTAAGGGAATGATTGATATCACTTATTTCAGCTTCCACTTCTTGCTTCGTTCCCCTTAGTTTCATCAAGACCTTCCTTGCACGGTCTTCCTTTCCTGCAGCCATGAGCCACCGTGGGCTTTCCGGTGAGATAAGCATTCCAAATGTGAAGATTGCTGCTGGAATGATCCCGATTCCGAGCATGATTCTCCAAGATCCGCTAGCGGAGAAGGAAGCCCCCACTATGTAAGCACTCAAAATCCCGACGTTTACACTTAGTTGATATAAAGCGCCGATCAATCCCCTGATTTTAGGAGGAGCCAATTCCACCAAATAAATAAGTGAACACATATTGGCTATTCCGCAGCCGATTCCCAGGATGAACCGTGATGCAATTAAAACGCTTACATTTGTAGCGAAGGCACAACCAATCGACCCGACGATGAATGTGATGCCCGCTCCAATCAGGAGTGATTTCCTTCCAAGCACCTTAGATAGTGAAGTGGAAAGGACTATAGCAGGCAATGCCCCTAATAGCAGGAAACTTACTATCAATCCTTGACCTGACGGGCTTAGTCCAAACTCTTCGGTGATGAATGGAATCGCTGGAGAAATGGCACCGGAATCGAAACCATATAATAGACCGGCCAACCCGCCAAAAATCGCATAAACATACATAATATTCGGAATCTTTTGCAAATCAATCACTCCTTTTAGTAAATTAAAGTACACCTTTTTTCAATATGAGATTCGCATACTGTGCTCGTTCACTAGTTGCGATAATGGCATAGGCCGCTTTACTTCGTTCGTAAAAGTCCATTCGTTCCAGTTTTCCGATCTTGATAGGAATATCGTTCGTTTTTTTCATTATATCTTCATAACTCTTCCAGATTACAGGGCTTTTTTCATCGCCTTCCACAGGATTCATCAATATGACGGGATGTGTCACATACGTATCGAGTGGAAAGAATGCCAATATCGCTTGCAGGAAGTCGGCCACGCCATGTCCATGACCGTCGATGATCCGGCTTGAATGACTTGCAGCCGGATAATTCCCGTCTGCAAGTACGATTTCATCACCGTGCCCCATCTCCATCATGATCTTCATCAATTCAGGAGAAAGTATTGGCGGAATTCCTTTAAGCATTCGTCAAAGCCTCTTCGCTTTCAGCCACGAATGTGTTCGTGAGTGATCCCAGTTTTTCGATTTCAACGGTGACCACATCCCCTGGCTGAATATAAACACGCTGTTCGGCCGGTAAGCCCAATACGACTCCTTCAGGTGTACCTGTCAATATAAGATCGCCCGGTTCCAATGTCATATGCTTGGAAATATAACTGATGATTTCCGCACATGAAAAGATCATATCTGATGTATTGGAATTCTGTCTTATTTCTTCATTAACATACGTTTTCAATTGCAGGTCGTTTGGATTCCCCACTTCGTCCGCTGTTACCAGGTAAGGACCAACAGGACTGAAATCATCACAGGTTTTCCCAAGCAGCCATTGCGGCGTCCTCATTTGCAGATCTCTTGCCGACAAATCGTTGACCGTACAATACCCGAACACATGGGAGAGTGCTGCTTCTTCGGAGACGTTTTTTGTCTTTTTGCCGATCACGATCCCAAGTTCCACTTCATAGTCCAGTTCATTCGTTACACTTGGTATGGCAATCTCACATCCGTGACCCGTTAATGTATTATCAAACTTGTTAAATAAGATTGGCACTTCAGGATAAGGTGCATTGGTTTCATCTGCATGTCTTTTGTAATTCAACCCAACACAAATGATTTTATGCGGCTTTGTTACACTGGGACCGAATGTGAGCCCTTTCTCTTCAATTACGGCAGCCATTCCTTCTCTGACAGCTTCATGGACCTTAGTTTCAAATTCGTCCCGTTCGGATTGGCTGAAGTTTATCACTTGCATCACATCCAACACGATTTGGTTCCATTCATTCCTATTAGCCGTTTCTTCGATATCTATTAACTGATCCTCAATTTGAACGGCAAGTTTCTGCTGTTCATCTTTAATAAAAGTAGCCAATTTCAACGTTTCTTCCCCCTTTTATGCATTTTTCCCGAAAACAACCCCGCCATCAATATATAGAGGCGATCCCATCATGAACGCAGACTCATCCGAAGCTAAGAACAGTGCCGCTTTTGCTACATCACCAGGTCTGCCCAAATCGCCGCTCAATTGTCTTTTCTTGATCGTGCCGATGGCAACCTCAGGATCGTCATATGAAGTTTTCAAGTAATTTTCGACGAACGGTGTCAAGATAGTACCCGGCAATAAAGCGTTCACCCGAATATTATAAGGTGCATAATCCACTTGCATCGCTTTCGTTAAAGCCAGTACAGCGCCTTTCGTTGCAGAGTATGCGGCACGTTTCACGAGACCCATTTCCGCTGCACATGATGACATATTGATAACGACCCCGCTCTTTTGTTCCATCATATAAGGAATCGTATATTTAGAAGGCAGATAAACCCCCTTCACATTCACGCTCATGATGCGGTCCCACACATCCGGTTCCACTTCGTCCACCCTGCCTACGTTTGAGATTCCGGCATTGTTGAATAATATGTCTATTCTCTTATAGGTTTCGATTATCTGGGAGATTGCGGATTGAACCGCTTCCGGATTCGTTACATCCACCTCATAAAACGCCGCTTTCCCGCCAGCTTCCTCTATTTCAGAAACGGTGCCCTGCCCATTTACTGCATGAATATCGGTAATGACGACAAATGCACCTTCTTTAGCGAATAAACGGGCTGATTCCTTACCTATCCCGCTTCCCCCGCCAGTGATGACAGCGATTTTATTTTGCAGTCTCATGACGTTACCTCCTGTTCATGATTCATATGGTCTTCAGGCTGCGCCGCTTTCACCGTTAAACCGCCATCCACCATTAACAGATGCCCGTTGATTTGCATGGCTTCATCGGATGCCAAAAATACGACGGAATCACCAATTTGCTTTTCGGTCCCAAGTCTCTTCATCGGATTGGCTTCAATCTCTTTTGCGAGAATTTGCGGATCCTCCAAATATTCCTCACACATATCCGTCGCAACGGTGCTTGGGCCGACAGCATTCACATTGATATTGTATTTGCCTAGCTCAATCGCCAACGCCTTCGTTAAATGCGAGGCAGCTGCCTTCGATGAAATATAGTGGGGAATGACAGGACTCGTGACAAGGACGCTAGCCGTTGATGTAATATTGATGATCTTGCCATATTTATTTTCAATCATTCGCTTCGCCGCTCTTTGCGTCGTCAAAAAGATCGATTTCACATTGGTCCGGTACGTATCATCCCATGTCTCTTCCGAAAGGCTCAAAAAAGGCTCAAACGGGGCAATACCAGCATTATTCACTAAAATATCCACCGTTCCCAGCTCTTTCTCCACTTCATCGATCATGGCATCGACATCTTCCTTCACCCCAACGTTCGCTTTTACGACGATCGCTTGGATATGAAACTCGGATTCTACTTTTTCTTTTAAAGCCTTCGCTTTTTCAAATGAACCTGGCGATGTATAATTGATAGCCACATTGGCACCTTCTTCAGCCAATCTCATGACAATCGCTGCACCGATTCCCCGGCTGCCTCCTGTGACAAGTGCTGTTCGATTATTCAATTTACCCATATGAATTCTCCTCCCTTTTCCTATCTGTTTCTAAAGGCTGATGCTGATCCGGCTGATGCTGAATTCCTGATGTCCCAGAATTTCCGCCTTTGTCAATTCACCTTGTGCTGTTTTAGCAATCGTTTCAAAAATGCGATTTCCCGCTTCCTCCGTCGTTTCTTTCCCTTTCATGACAGGACTTGTATCAATATCGATGTTATCGATCATCTTGATTGCCGTATGTTCATTTCCCGTTATTTTGATGACCGGGATAATCGGGTTCCCTGTTGGTGTCCCTCTTCCTGTCGTAAAGCAGACGATATGCACACCGGCGGCCGCCATGCCTGAAACACACTCGATATCATTCCCCGGGGAATCCATGAAGTAATAGCCATTACCCGGGATTTCTTCTGCAAATGATAAGACATCATTCAATGGGGCCGTACCTGCTTTACTGATGCAGCCAAGCGATTTTTCCTCGATGGTCGAGAGCCCGCCCTCAATATTGCCCGGGCTCGGGTTTCCGCCACGCATATCTGCCCCGATGCGTTCCACTTCTTTTTCGAATCTATCAACATATGCATATAGTTTCTTGGCCACTTCTTCGCTCACTGCTTTTTGGGCGACAATATGTTCAGCTCCGATGATTTCCGTGGTTTCGCCCATTACGATCGTTCCGCCCTGTTTCAAGAGCTGATCAGCCGTTTTCCCTAAAGCGGGATTGCTGCACAGACCGGATGTAGCATCTGAACCGCCGCATTTCACACCTACTATCAATTCTGAAATGGGGGCATCCACTTGCGGCACTTTTTCGAGTTCCAGAAATAGACCCTTCGCCACTTCAGTCCCCTTCTTAATCGCGTTTATCGTCCCACCTGCATCTTGGATATCAAGCCACTCCACAGGCTTTCCCGTTTCTTCTTCAATTTCCTGTTTCAATACCTTGGCATCAATCACCTCACAGCCCAAGCTAATTAACAGAACCGCACCAACGTTCGGGTTTTTCCCCATTCCGCCAAGAAGTTTATGTGTACGTTCTTTGTCATCACCAATCTGGCTGCATCCATGCTGATGCGGAATGGCCACTGATTCCGGTACAGCTTGCTGGATTCTGTTGGCCACATGATTGGCACAAATGACGGTAGGGATGATCAATAGATGATTACGGATTCCAAATTTGCCATTTGAACGGCGATACCCTTTTATCATGCTCATTGTGTTTGCTCCCCTTCCGCCTTATCTCCTCTTCCTCTGATTCCCTCAATATTATGTATGTGGACATGTTCACCAGGCTCGATATCCATCGTGGCTGCACCGATTACTTCTCCATATTTGATGACCGTCGCCGATCGCTGAATCGGTTTGATTGCGATTTTATGCCCAAAAGGAATCGAACGCTTTGCTTCCACTTCCATTTTTTGACCATTGATGACATAGAGTAATGTTTCCCCTTCTTTTACATCTTTCAATGAAGTAGCTACATTATCCTGATCAGACATGACGATGCTTGTAACGTCCTGTTCATAAGCTAACTGGCCCATTTCGCTCTCCCCTTTCTTTTAGTTTGTAAAAGGCTTCAGCATTTCCAGAAAATATCCCATCCACTTCAGCTTGTGTTAAAGTTTCCGGTAAATTCCCTTTAATGACCCTCACTGCGTCTTCATAGCCCCCAGCTGATAAACATACAGGCCAATCGCTGCCGAAAAGTAAACGGTCCGGCCCGAATGCCCGAACAATATGTTGTATGTATGGCTTAAAGTCTTCCACCTTCCACATTGCAGGATCAGCTTGGGTCAATAAACCCGACAGTTTGCACCAAATGTTCGGAAACTGTGACAAAGTATTCATTTCTTCTTGCCATTTGTTTAATCCCCCTGCTGATATATTCGGTTTAGCCATATGGTCGATGACGGCCTTTAGGTTAGGAAGCGTTTTCATCAATGTTAAAACAGATGAAAAATGTTTATGATTAATCAACAAATCCAGTGGAAGATCATATCGAATAAGCTGTTTCAAATTCTCCACCACTTGTTCCTGTAAAATCCAAGCACTGTCTTCCAGATCCTGCAACATAGGGCGTAAACCAACAATTCCCGGTCGTGTCATTAAAGAATCCAATTGCTCCGGGAATGATGGAGCAGATAAGTCAAGCCAGCCCACCACACCATATATCCAGTCATGGCGGTCATACAAGGATAATAGAAATAAAGTCTCTTCATAGGTTGGAGCCGCTTGCACAAGGACGGTACCCGAAATATCATTCTTATGTATTAAGGGCGATAAATCGTCGGGAAGATAATCCCGATAAAGGACTCCCATATCATTTGTAAGCCAAGAGTAATCACCTCGGTCAATTCTCCAAAAATGCTGATGTGCATCAATCATCAGGCCGACCCCCTCTTGTTATCTATATGTTACCGGTAACATTAAAATAACAGCAATATTTTAAATTGTCAATAAATTAAACGAAATCTCTTAAACTATCTAAAATGGAATTACCATTTTCAACTCTTGTTAATAAGAAAACTCGCCATTCCCAATTGGAACGGCGAGTTTTTAATCATTTAGAATGTTTCATTCTTTTCATGACAAATAGAAATAGAAAACTAACAAAAATCAGGATGAAAATGATCATGAACGGAATGGTCGTTGTAATAAGAGTGACCCATCCACTTGTCTCTACGTCTTCTGGCGTAACCTCAATTTTTTCTATATCATGTTCCTCGGCAGCATTATTGATTCTATCTAGCGAAATTTCACTATTTGGGACAGACGCGATAAAGTATTGATCCTTTTCATACCCTATCAGCCGACCGCTTATTTCAAAAACACTTTTTTGGGGCTTCAACTCTAAAAATGTCACTTTTCCATCCTCTAAAGTTGTAAAAAAATCTTCTTCAGTTAATTCAGTCGGTTCATTGTCATTATTAAAAACTAGCACAATCCCCAAGGTAACAAAGAAGATTATTAAATAAAATGTTTTACTACGGAAAATCTGCTTCATCTCATACCTTCTCCTACATTAAACAAACTATAGGCAAGAGTATCATATAAAGTTAAATATTAACAACAAAACTTTCATTGTTAAAAGCCAGTAACTTGCAAAATGGATAATATCAGTAAAAAATAGGAAGTATAGCAACCTTAAAAAAGGAGGAACCACTATGTTAATAAGAGAGGCAACGGTTTCAGATGCGGAAGGGATAGCAATAGTCCATGTGGATTGCTGGCGAACTACTTATAAGAATATAATTCCGAGTGATTTTTTAGATAAACTTTCTTATGAGAAAAGGAAAGACCTATGGATTAAGAATATAACTAGCGATGGAAAATATGTTTATGTCGCAGAAAATAGCGAGGGAAAAATAGTTGGATTTATAGATGGCGGGAAAAGGGAAAAAAACCAAGTCGAGAATTCGGGTGATTTAACTGCTATCTATATCCTCGAAAATTTTCAAAAAATGGGGATAGGAAAGAAACTCATCAAAGAGTTATTTTTAAAATTCGAGGCACTGGGATTTAAGACTATTTTTGTGGAGGTGCTTGAAGACAATAAATCTCGATACTTCTATGAGGCATTTGGTGCTGACTTGCTTAAAACCGAAAAAATCAAAATGGCTGGTGCTGAAATGAATCTATTGGTTTATGTGTGGAAGGATATTAGCCCAGTATTGTTATGAGCGACATGCCACTTAATTAGCCACTTTTTCTTTGGCAAAACAAAAAAGCTCCTATTATTTTATAGGAGCTCCAGATGATTTCCTGATTACCAATTCAGGCTTTAAATTGATCGTCCGATAGTCGGCAGGACCGACTTCATCCACTCGCTCGATCACTAATTGTGTTCCTAAATATCCGAAGTCGTAAGCGGGCTGTGAAGATACGGTTAAAAAGGGATCGAAGTCCGAGAATAATTCTAAGTCGTCAAAGCAAACGACAGCAATGTCTTCAGGTACTTTAATCTGTTTTTCTCGTAAACTTTTTATAATTTTGATGGCAATGAAATTATTGGCGGCAAAAATTGCTGTTGGACGCTCAGAGGGCGGAACATTCATTAATCCGTCAATACCGTTCCATTGCTTTTCCTGTTTGTAATGAGTCTCTATTACGAAAGACTGATCGATGTTCAAATCATTTATTTTCAGCGTTTCAATATACGCCTGATAACGCTCTTTCGAAGTGGAAATCGTTAGCGGACCATGAACCATCGCGATTCGTTCGTGTCCAAAATCGATGAGATGCTGAAGAAGCTTTTTCGTTCCTTCATAGTTATCACCAAGCACCCGATCACATGAAACATCTTGAATTTGCCTATCTATCAATGTAAATGGAATCCTGTTTTTAATTAATTTCTTCAAATTTTTAGTCGATTGATCGCCTGTTGGTGCAATAATGACGCCATCCACCCGTTTTGAAATCAATGCATCGATATATTCACTCTCTTTTTCGTAATCCTCATCGGTATTACATAAAATGAGCTGATATCCCATTTGATTGGCCTTATCTGCGGCCCCTCTCGCTACTTGGGTGAAAAAAGGGTTGGTGATATCAGTTATGATTAATGAAAGCAGCTTCGTTCTTTTAATATTCAAACTTTGGGCAGCGGAATTCGGTATATAGTTCAGCTCTTTAATGACCGCTTCAACTTTTTCCCTTGTCTTTTCACTTATATTTCCTTTATTATTAATAACTCTCGATACAGTCATCGTTGATACATTCGCTTTTTTCGCAATATCGTAAATTGTCGTCACTTTTTGTACCCGCCTTTACATTATCCCTTATATTGTATCATAAGTATAAATGGTTATTTTATACTTTAGCACTTGGAAGATCATGTTGACCCGGATACGGCACTGAACTTCAAAAAAAGACACAGTCCTTCGTGAAGGATTGTGCCTTGCTTTTGGTTTAATTTTGGTTAAATCCGCTTTCGTCCATGTAAAATACTTCCCAAGAATGTCCGTCGATATCCAGAAAACTCCAACCATACATGAAACCATGATCAATGGCTTCGTTAAAAGGCTTTCCGCCAGCATCCAGTGCCCTATTCACGACTGCATCGACTTCTTCCTTGCTTTTAACGGACAGGGCAACGATGGCTTCGGTACTCGCTGCAGAATCCGGGATCTCCTTCTTGGTAAACGTTTTAAAGTAATCTTCCACCAATAACATGACATATATGGACTCGCTGATAACCATGCATGTCGCATTTTCATTGGTCATTTGCTCGTTAAACTCAAAGCCGACCTTTGTGAAAAATTCTACTGAGGCATCCAAATCTTTAACAGGCAAGTTTACAAAGATCTTTTCTGCTTGAACTCCCATCCAATTCACCCTCGCTTGATTTATTTGTTCACTCACCTACTATTCGCTGCATTTTTCGATTATCCTGCTTGCAGTAGTGATTGCATTCACATTGAACAGATACAACCTTAGTCACGGGGAACATTCATAATTCACCTACTTAAAGTATTTCAAATATTAAACAGGCTGATTCAATTTTAAAACAACCTGGGAGTTTACCTTAAGAAATTTCAAGAAGTATATGCCTCTCCCCTTGCTGTTTCAACATTGGATGGCGCATAAAAATTGAAATTCGTATACCGGATGGTTTCAAAACTAAAACACATTTTGTCTTTTTTGAAATAAAAAATATATAATTCCATGTTTTACTAAAATTAATTACTTTTAAGGAGGTATGCATATGAAAATTAGTATTAAAACATGAAGTATCCGGAAAATTTTCTTTACTGGTTTTGGTTTTGATTTCAGTTGTTTTACCAGGATTCATCCCAATCATTTCATCCTCCGATAGCTAAGCAAACGCTCGAAGCACCACCTATTATGCAAGTAAGAGCAATCCTCGTTTTGCAAATGCAGCACAAGTTCAAAAAATAGATGGGAAACAACATTACTCTATGGGATAGGTGGTTCATAGATGGTTACCATTCAAACATATATATCAAAAAATGGTTATGATGCAATAGTTGATAAACATGTATTAGCTAACGGGGATTTTATCCCAATCCATCACTCAAGCGCTAAGCAACTGGGAAATCAACAGCTATTTACTTCAAAAGGAACTTCCTTATACGGCACAGTCATTATATCTTATCAAAATCAATTTCTCTCGGGCTTTTATGATTGGGATGATATTGATGGTATTTGGCTTTCAATTTTACAGGCAATGTATGATTGTTTAAATACTGGTATTGGCAACTGCGGCTTTTCTGAACGCTCTATGGGTTGGCAAATGAACAGGTTAATAGAAAAGAATCCTGCTATATTATTTACATGGCACCATGGTTTTGCAAGCAAAGAATGGAATGATATTCCTAAGAAATCCACACTAAGATTCCCTGAAAATGTGCTATTGAATAGTTTAATAGAAAAGGGAACCAAGTTTTTAAGATTTAGAAATGCTCTATATGATAGCGGTCCAAGCCAAAATATTAACCAGTTAATTAATGATCTTAAATCTTTTAATAGTGATTTAGGGCATGTGCAATTGGAATAGCTCACTGTCCTGAGTGAAGTTGAAGTCTTGTTAGATATAGAAAAACAGTCCTTGCCGGCATTCGCCAGCAAGGACTGTTTTTCATGTACTAGAAGGCACGAAGTCTAAATGGTACCTTTTCTTTTATTTCAAATAAAAACTCATAATCTGTGTTTCGTTAATTTTTGCTTGGGTACTATTTGTTTTTTCCAGTTTTTCAACCAGCTCGCCATTCGTGATAACAATCGGAGTTACGATGCTTGGAGCTTTGGCTTTCAGAAAATCGATATCAAATGTAACAAGCTTATCTCCTGCTTTTACATTTTGCCCTTCTGCAACATGGACTTCAAATCCCTCACCATTAAGGTTAACTGTTTCCAATCCAATATGAATCAACAATTCTATGCCATGCTTCGTGCGGAGGCCTAGAGCATGTTTAGTATGAAAAACCTGGATCACTTCTGCATCGATTGGAGATACGACCAACCCTTCCTCAGGAAGAATTGCTATTCCGTCCCCCATCATTTTACCGGAAAACACCGGATCTCGAACATTTTCAATACTTATTACTTGTCCATTTATAGGAGCAAGCAGTTGCTCCACAATCTCTTTTTTACTGAATAATTTTTTGAACATAATATTTCCACCTTTCTCTTTCAGTCTTGAATCTCACAATTAATCGTTAAATATTCGGTGAATTCCGATAATATTTTTTGTTATTTTTTCTTTTTCAATTTCCCTTCTGCTTTCTTTTTATTCTGTTCCACTCTAAATATAACCATCTCGGTTATTAATTCATAAGGAATTGGCTTGTTTAGTGGAAACTGAACGGCCCCTTTTGAACATTTATATTCAGATAAAGCAGATTCGAACGCAGAGATCGCGCTTGGAGCTGGATAGAATCCTATATGTTTTTTATAGGCAGCGAAATGTACCAGATTTCCATATAAAACAAAGGTAGGCATTTGATAGCTTATCTTTTCTTCTGCATCCGGTGCTGCATCCTTTATGACTTTTCTTAACGTTTTTAATATCTCCTGAACTTCTTCGGGAAATTGTATAATGTATTCATCAATTGAATGGAATGTATTGGTTCCCTCCATCTTTTCTCCCTTCTTAAATCCAAACTACAATACTCTTATTATAACATTCTCCCCCACCAACCTATGGATTGAATCCCTTTTGTATTTCGCTAACCTATCCCTTTAAAAACTCTTCCATTCTATTCATTACACCTTCAAGCATGATAATCGACCTTGAAGTATTCAAAGGTTCACTATCCAAGGAATGGTTGGCATTTGGGATTTTATCCATGCTTATATTCGTTTTACTTTCAATCATTTCAATTTTACCTGGAATATAATGATGATCCTTTTCTCCTATAACTATATGTGCTGAATGATTGCTGCTTAATAATCCTTCAAAAATCGCATCGAACTTCAATAGCGGCGTAAGCAATATCATTTTGGCATTCAAAAACCGCTCACTTTTCATGATTCCGTTGATGATGGGTATGGTGCCAAGTGATTTGCCTAGAAATACTGTTCCTTTATATTCATGATTTTGAAGTACTTCCGTAATGACGGGATTGATATCATTAACGATCACTTTTGTGATATCTACCAATGGATGCTTGAAAATATCCTGGTCATAAGCGTAATGAATATGTACGACATCAAACTGATTTTGAAGCATAATCATCGTCGAATAATAGAATAACGGCTTCTCATACGTGTATCCCGCACCTGAAAACATAAAACAAACGGCTGGACTTCCGTTTTCAATATGTGTGTATGTAATTTCTTTTTCATTACTATTTATTTTTCTTTGGTTAACCTCCATGATAGATTCCTCCCATTCTTTCTTTTGCTCTTAGTATTCATTAGCTACCTGCTGAATCCCTCCTTGATCGATACTATCTAAACAGAATCCAAGAATTAGGTTTCGTTTTTTATCAGGAATAGGTATACTTTAGCTATCAACCTATTTTATGGAAATTAATCTGATGATCGATCAATCCAGCCTTGAAGGAGAGTGTGTAATGAAAATCAAAGTGTTATGTTTCATTCTTGTCCTGCTAGTCACTGGTTCCATGAGTACGATTCATGCAAGTGCAAACGATCAAAAGATGAAAGAACTGGATATCGGGGATTCTTTCGATGGTGTGGAAGGCACGATGGTACTCCAAAACTTAAAAAATGATAAAGTATTTATCTATAATAAACAGAGAAGTAAAGTACGCTACACTCCAGAATC
Organism: Peribacillus frigoritolerans; assembly: GCF_040250305.1. NCBI lineage: Bacteria > Bacillati > Bacillota > Bacilli > Caryophanales > Bacillaceae > Peribacillus > Peribacillus frigoritolerans. Next base: position 4,564,147 of record NZ_CP158190.1, read on the forward strand.
GACATTCAAAGTGGCGAATGCATTAATCGGTTTACAGACAAAAACGGTAAGCGATGAATATGAGGTGAAGCGCTGGGATGGGGTAATCAGGGAATTTGAGGATTGGAACAGAGATCATACGCTGGCTTCAGCCATGAGGCATTCAGTGATCTGGTATTATCAAGCAATGGCCCGTGATATCGGGGCGGAAAACATGCAGCAATATGTGAACCTTCTAGATTATGGCAATCATGATATCTCCGGGGGGATCGACCAGTTTTGGCTCGACAGCAGCATAAAGATTTCTGCCCGGGAACAAGTCCAATTCATCGAAAACCTTGTAGAAGAAAAACTGCCTATCGATAAGCAGCATATGAGAACCGTTAAGAGAATCATGATCAATGAAGAAGCAAACTCATATGTCCTCCATGGAAAAACCGGGACACGCCTTTCTGATATGGGATTGGGCTGGTATGTGGGTTACATCGAAACGGACAAAGGAAAATGGGCCTTCGCCACTAACTTGGATGGCAGCGGAAGCAAAGCCAAAGCGATTACGCTTGAAGCCTTGAAAGAGTTGGATATCCTAAAAGAATAAAAGTTCACGCATGCTCTTAATTCGGGCATGCGTTTTGCTTTGTCATAAAGGTATCTGAAACTTCACCTGATTTGTCAGCACACAGATTCAAAACTCTTCTAGACAAGCTCCTTAAACATAATCATTTATACTCTTCCTTTCTTCTGATTTTGAAAAATGAGAAAATTATGAATTTCTCGTTTTTTAAAATCGCATAGTTTTTTGTTCCATGTTCTCATTGTGCATCACGTGTTTATGCCTTGTTGACGATACGTGTTTATTTGATATAGTTTTAAAATAGTAATTCAAGACTGACTAAATAAAGTAATAAAACTGCATCATAATAAATGGAGCTAAGGATTATTTGTTTGTAACGTTTATATAAACTATGGGCCTTTAGTGAAAGGGGCACCTTCTGTGAAAACCATTCAAAGTCGCTTATTGTTAATGTTATTTCTTTTTATCATCTTACCGTATTTTCTATCAGTGTTTCTGATTTACAGCTATACAAAAAATAGTGTGGAGAGACATGAGCTTGAAAATAGCCAGGAACAACTTCAGAAAAACGCTGAAGAACTGGAGCAATACTTTGATGACATGATTAATCTTCCCTATCTATTATATCGAAATCCCGATTTATTCCGGATTTTTAAAAATGGTTTTGAAGACTCGATATACTTTAACCCGATTGCGATGGAAAAAAGTATAGAAACCTTTTATCTGATGCGAAACGAAATCCGTCAAGTACGGTTTTATATTGATAAGGATAAAGAATCGTTTACAGTTTATAATGCGACGGTCAGTGCCCGGAAACCTCAACCAGATTTATTAAATGAGGATCCGATAAAACAATTTTATAGCTCTAACTCTAATTACATGATTGAGCCGCCACATCAAATTCAAAATTACAATGACACAGCGATCATTCCCCAGTCGGACGACACAATGGTGATGACTTTTCACCATAAAATAGTCGATGTGCCTTCAAACGAATATCTCGGAATAATTACAATTGATATAGATTTAGATGCCTATGCCCGTATATGTAACAGCCTTGTTCAAAAGGATGAAGAATCTGTACTACTTTTGGATTCGCATAACAATGTCATGTATGCAAATGATCGGTCCCTTATAGGAAAATCCGTTACTCCTGATTTTAAAAAGCAGATTACGGGTGAAGATATTATTTTAACCAAAACATTATCAGGAACACTAAATCATTGGAAATTAGTTAAGATAACCCCTAATCATGTATTATTCGATGATGTCCGGAAGACTGCCTATACAAATATAATCGTTGGACTAATAGTTGGCTTGTTAGGGCTATTAATGATTGGTATTATTTCATACAGAATTACTCGTCCCATTAAACTTCTTAGCAAGAAAGTGAGAACAATAAAAGGTGGAAATATGGATGTCCCCTTTGACGATGGAAGAAAAGACGAAATTGGTGAGTTGGAAAAACATATGAAGGATATGATGAACCGAATCAATCTACACATTGAAAGAGAATATAAACTCGAAATAGAAAATAGAAAAAACCAATTCAGAGCATTAAAATCTCAGGTTAATCCGCATTTCTTATTTAATTCGTTACAATCTATTGGTGCAGTTGCCCTAAGATCTAATTCTCCAAAAGTCTACCAATTATTGACATCACTATCTAAAATGATGCGCTACTCCATTAAGGCAAACCAATGGGTGTTGGTTCGAGATGAAGTGAATTATATAGAAGCATACCTAAACCTTCAAATGGAGCGTTTTGGAAACAATGTGAACTATTCTATTAAAATAAGCGAGGCGATCCTTGATATGACGATTCCAAGTATGATTCTTCAGCCCCTCGTTGAAAACTTCTTTAAACACAGTTATGAAGAAGGTTTCTATCATGCTCATTTAACTATTTATGGAGAAATACAAGGAGAATTTTTACACCTCATCGTTGAAAATTCGGGTCCTAGTTTGACTCAGGCGGAGCTTCGAATATTAAGAGAAAATATATACGCGTCCCTACATGAAAGCACATATTCACATAATCATATCGGTCTGAAAAATATTTATGATCGTTTAGTTCTAAATTATGGATCAAAAGCAGGCCTGGAAGTGGATACGTATCAAGGACAAGGATTTTCCGTTAAAATAGTGATTCCACTAGAATTTCCGCTTGCTAATGAATAGATTGCTTCGTAGCCATTCAAAAACGGACACTTTTACTCATTCATATAAGGAGATGAAATCTGTGAAAGCTTTAATTGTCGATGATGAGTTCAATGTACGTGACGTAATACGCCATTTAGGGCAGTGGGAAAAATATGGTATCAACCAACTATTAGAAGCAAGTAATGGTGATGATGCAAAAAGAATGATAGAGAAGGAAAGTCCTGAAATCATCTTTACGGACGTGAAAATGCCTGGAATGAGCGGTATGGAACTAATCGAGTGGCTAGATTCCATTTCTTATCCTGGTAAAGTGATTTTAATTTCGGGTTTTGACGACTATTCATTTATGCGTAAAGCAATTCAGTTTAGCAGCTTCGATTATTTGTTGAAACCGATTGAAGCTGATGCATTTAACAAAACACTGGAAGAAGCCGTTAAATCATGGGCGAATGAAGAGGAAGTTCGTGCTAATGAAGATACCGGCGTATATGAAGATGTTAAAAGGTTTCGGAGTAATCAATTAGTTACTGCCGCTTGTATGGGGGAACACTTCGACAAAAACGATATTGAGTCATATGTTCCAAAAGCAGACGGATACACCCTTACATTAATTTCCTTTTATCAAATGCACCATCCTGTCCCCTACATTCAGTTACTTGCTGACGAACTTGTTGAGCGGAAAATCGGAAATGCATTTGCGCTTCAGAATGATCATAATCTTTGTCTAGTGATCACCATACCTGACCATTGGTTATCCGTTGAAGAATGGATCAGTCATCAATTTGATATTCCTGTTCGCCTTGTTTGTGGCGAGTCCTTGGAATCATTAGGGGAGATCCACAATTCTTTTAAGTCATTACAAAAAGCAATGAAAAATCAAAACTTCAGATCCATCCACCGTTTGGATGACTTGGATGTTGCACGCCGCATAGAAGACATAGTTTCATATGTTGAAAAATATTACATGGAAGAATTGAGTTTAGAAAAGCTATCGAATGTATTCTTCTTAAGTCGCGAACATATCTCAAGAAAGTTCAAACAAAAAACCGGAATGCTCCTGTCCAAATACATCACTAAACTAAGAACTGACCAAGCAAAACGCTGGTTAAGAGAAACCGAAAAAAGTATTTACTCCATCTCTTTAATGCTCGGCTATCAGGATGAGAAATACTTTTCAAAACTATTCAAAAAAGTGGTTGGCATGACACCATTCGAGTACCGAAACGGTGAAAAGAATGCAGATCAGAAGTAAATAATTCACCTTAATTAGAAAATTTCAGGGGTGACATGATGAAAAAAGAGATACTAAACATATTTTTAATCGGAATATTGAGCCTATCACTTTGTGCATGTCAAACAAAGACCGAGAGCGGAACAAAAAAACCGGAAATTTCAGAGCGAAAAATCACTTTGAATGTAAGGAATCCGAAAGTTGAAATTTCTACACAGTTCGAACAAATGGTGATTGCTTATGAAAAAGAAAATCCAAATGTAGATATAAAGGTTCACACGGTTGGTGGGGCTATGGATAACCTTGCTGATTTGAAAGCAAAAATGGCCACTGGCAATGGTCCTGATATTTTCACAAACAGCGGATACGAAAATGCCAAACAGTGGAGTGAATATTTAGAGGATCTTTCTGACCAACCCTGGGTTGAACATGCATATGAAGATGCGTTAACCCCCATGAAATTCGATGGGAAAATTCATGGGATGCCGGTTAATCTGGAAGGGTACGGATTCATCTATAATAAGGATATATTTAATAAGGAAGGAATCGATGAATTACCCAAAACGCTGACTGAATTAATAGCAGTTGCTGAAAAATTGCAAAAAGCAGGGGTTACTCCTTTTGCAACTGGATATTATGAAGAGTGGAAATTGGGTGACCACTTAATGAATGTCGGTTTTACAGAGCAAGAAGATCCACCGGCTTTTATAAAAGGCCTAAATGATGGAACTGAAACAATATATAATAATCAAAAATTCAATGATCTAATCAATTTGTTGGATGTAACATTAAAGTATGGAAACAATAACCCGCTAACAACAGATTACAACATGGAAGTGAATCTATTCACTTCAAAAAATGCAGCGATTATTCAACAAGGAAACTGGATACAGCCGATGATCGATCAACAATCACCGAATATGAACATCGGATTTATGCCAATACCAATAAATGATCAACCTAAAAAGGAAGCCTTGATGGTCGGCGTACCGAATTATTGGGTTGTAAACAAACAAGCCACACCAGAAAAGAAGAAAGAAGCGAAGAGATTTTTAAATTGGATGGTTTCTTCTGAACAAGGCAAAATGTTTTTGACAGAACGCTTTAAATTCATACCTGCTTTCACTAACATTGAAGCTGACAATTTAGGACCTCTTGCTGATGAAACAATTCAGTATTATAAAGAAGGAAAAACATTATACTCAAACTGGTATGATTTCCCTGTAGGAATAAGAGAAGAATTTGGGGCTGCCATGCAACTATATGTAGGAAACAAGCTTAATCGTGGTCAATTACTGCACGAGTTTCAGAGGTCATGGGAAAGGGCGTCAAGCGAATAAAATAGTACACTTCTTGCCTCCTTTGTTGGGGCATTTTTTTGTACGTCGAAAACTACGATATCAATATAAGACTAAATTCTAATCAATATATGACATATCCATAGAATTAAGACTAACCTATAATTTTATTAGTACTTCAAACAGGCGGGACTGTTACTCCCAAAAAGTAATCGTTCCACTAGACTTTATTTTTATATACTAATAAACATTCTAGGAGGAAGGCATATGAACCTTAACAGGCTTGCCAAACAAGCAACAGTAATAACACTTAGTACAGTTATCTTATTAGGAGGCAGTCGCTCAGAAGCTTTCGCGGCACCAAAAGACCCATTAGATCACAATGAAAAGTATGGCACTTCACAAATCACTCGTTACGACATGCAAAAAATGATTAATCAACAAGGCGATGAAAAGTTTACAGTTCCCAAGTTTGACGAATCAACAATAAAAAACATTCCCTCAGCAAAAAAGTATGACAAATCAGGAAATTTAATTGATATGGATGTATGGGATACCTGGCCATTACAAAACGCTGATGGTACAGTGGCAGAATATAAGGGCTATCATATCGTATTTGGATTAGCTGGAGACCCTGAAAATGGTAGTGACACGTTCATTTACTTGTTCTACAAAAAAGTTGGAGAAACATCCATTGATGCTTGGAAAAATGCTGGCAGAGTATTTGATGATAATGATAAAAATGTTCCAAATGATCCTTATTTAAAAAATCAAGCAGAAGAGTGGTCCGGTTCTGCAACCTTCACGTCTGATGGAGAAGTTCGCTTATTCTATACAAATCGCGGACAGTTTTCACCAGATTCTAAGCAATACGGTAAACAAACATTAACAACAGCTCAAGTAAACTTATCTGAGTCAGGTGCCAATACATTGCAAGTGGATGGCGTAGAAGATTACAAATCCATCTATGAAGGCGGAGACAGCAAGTTTTATCAATCACATGATAAAGCTTTCGGCGATGAAAATTTTAGTGATAATCATACATTGAGAGATCCACACTATATTGAAGACAATGGTCGTAAATACCTTGTTTTTGAAGCGAATACTGGGACTGAATATGGTTACCAAGGAGAAGAATCCCTTTACAACAGGGCTTACTATGGCAACAGCAATAAATTCTTCCAAGCTGAAAAGGATAAACTTCTGCAAAGCTCTAAAAAAGGTTTAGCTGAATTAGCAAACGGTGCCATTGGCATTATTGAAATAAACGATGATTATACATTAAAAAACGAAATGAAACCCTTGATTGTTTCGAATACAGTAACAGATGAAATTGAACGTCCTAACATATTTGAAAAAGACGGAAAATGGTATTTATTCACAAGTACAAGAGGATCAAAAATGACCATTGATGGAATTGATGATAAAGATATTTACATGTTAGGCTACGTGGCAAATTCTTTAACTGGCCCATACAAACCGTTAAATAAAACAGGAATTGTCTTACACCAAGATCTTGATCCTTATGATATTACTTGGACATATGCTCATTATGCTATCCCACAACCGGAAAGCGATAATGTAGTTATCACAAGTTACATGACAAATAGAGGTTATTTTAAAGACCATAAATCTACCTTTGCCCCAAGTTTTTCACTTAACATCAAAGGGCCAAATACAGCTGTGATAGAAGATAGTATTCAGGAACAGGGTCAACTAACGAATAACCAATAATTTAATGTTCATCCGAAGTTTTACAAAATTAATCAAAAAAGAAAATGTCTGTAAAATCGGCATTTTCTTTTTTTAATTAGGCTCTTTTCGTAAAGATTGTTGTTTTTAAGACGAAACTATTTAAGGTTGATTGGAGCGGAAGTGCGAGACTCCTGCGGGAGCAGCGGGACAGGTGAGACCCCACAGGCGTTTACGCCGAGGAGGCTCACCGCCCGCCCCGCGGAAAGCGAGCATCTGGAGGGGAAATCAACCACACCGCACTACTTAGTAAATAGCAACAAAGTATGCGAAAACAGCTTTTAATTAAATATGCTTTACATTATCTTAGGAACAAAATAGGGAAAATAAAAGCGTGGTGATTTACTTGGACAAAATAGTTTTTAATAAGAAAGGTTTTAAGTCGTTGGCTCTATTAATACTTGGATTGTTTACTGCCGGATTATTAGTCTATTTAATCAAATCAACTTTACCAGTAAAGCATGAAGAGGAATCGTATCGAGCTAACTACCATTTCACTGTACCTGACAAATGGAAAAACGATCCTCAGAGGCCGATTTTCATTGATGGAGAGTACCATTACTTTTACCTCTATAATGGGGATTATCCGGATGGAAATGGAACAGAATGGCGTCATTCAACCTCAGAGGACTTGGTGCATTGGAGTGATCAAGGGATAGCCATTCCGAAATATACCAATGATAATGGAGATCCATGGTCGGGATCAGTCGTTGTGGACAAAGAAAATACGGCAGGCTTTGGAAAAGATGCTCTTGTGGCAATTGTTACGCAGCCCTCCAAGGATGGCGGTAAACAGGAACAATTTCTATGGTATAGTACGGACAACGGTAAAACATTTACCTCCTACAGTGATGATCCCATCATCTCAAATCCTGGAACGAAAGATTTTAGAGATCCAAAAATCATCTGGGATGACAATGATCAAAAATGGATAATGGTCATGGCTGAGGGAACAAAAATAGGTTTTTATAAATCTCACAACCTAAAAGATTGGCAGTATATGAGCAGTTTTGTCACGAAAAACATTGGTATTGTAGAGTGCCCTGACCTTTATATGTTACGGGCGGATGACGGGACTTTAAAATGGGTACTTGGTGTCAGTGCTAATGGGCAATCGAATGGTAAACCAAACACATACGCCTATTGGACTGGAAGCTTTGATGGAATGGAATTCTTCCCAGATTCCAATGAACCGCAATGGTTAGATCATGGCTTCGATTGGTATGGTGGAGTTACATTTGAAGATGGGACAGAAAGCGATAAATATAACAAACGGTATGCCCTCGCTTGGATGAATAATTGGGCCTATGTCGATAATACTCCGACCCTAAAAGAGGGCTTTAATGGAATGGATTCCATCGTTCGCCAAATCGGGCTAAAACATGCAGGCAACAACCTATATTATTTATCTTCACAACCTATCGAAGCATTGAAAGAATTGACGAGTTCAACGGATTCTTATGAACAAATTGAAGTGAATGGCTCCAAAACTCTAGATATAAAAGGTGATGTATATCAATTGGAGACGGATATCAATTGGTCAGACATAAACAATGTAGGCTTAAGGCTTCGGGAATCAGCAGATCAAACACGCCACATCGACGTAGGAATTTTTGCAGAAGAAAACTACTCTTATGTCAATCGAACTTTTACCGAACACCCTGACGAAAGTAATCAATATATTAAAAGCATCGCTCCATATGATGCTAGCAAGAAACATGTTCACTTAAAGATCCTCATTGATAAAACAAGTATTGAAGTGTTTGTGGATGATGGAAAGATTGCATATTCAAATTTAATATTCCCTGAATTTGATGATAAAGGAATATCCCTCTTCTCAGAGGGAGGCAAAGCGGTCTTTCATAATATTAAGATCAAACACCTCGATTCGATTAATTGAACATCATTTATGAATGGCGATACTATGGTTTATACTTTGACCGCAATTCACCATGTCTACCCAAAACTCTTCAAATGGGAGTAATAACGAAAAGCCGGATTCAACAAGTATTGAAATCCGGCTTTTCGTAATGGCTGAGAGGCTCCCTACAAGGGGGAAACTGTTGAATCAACTACTATCCCACCGGTTTGTTGGTTAATGGTATGGGTTTATGATGTTTAACGAAAGTTAACTTCAGTAAATTAACCCGTGCCATACAAAAGTACTTGTAGAAGCTACTGACCACAATATGTAAATGGAGGCTGTCCCTCCCTCTTCATTGTGTCTTTATGAATCTATTTGTATTTAAGTTACTTCCACTTGTAATCTTCCTGACTACTACTTAGCCATGGCGAATTAGGAATATAGCTGATTAGGAATAAGAGCATCTGCCAAAAGCAGATGCCTTATCTTCTTGACAGGAGTCAAGTTAATCCTATCTCCCGTTTTCTTTTCTGTTTTAATAACGCAGGCTTTGGAACTTCCTGTGAGAGTGCGGTACATTCAGCAAATGAAAACTGTTTACACCCTTTACAACGGTTCTCATCCAGTTTGGATAAAGCTTTATTAATGGCATCTCCCGTACTGGAAAAGAACTGTTCCTCACCAACCAGTTTAATAAATCCGGTTTTTCTCAGCATTTCTTTAGGTTCCTGTTGAATTCCGGAAATCAACACTTGTAGGTTATGAAACTTGAATTGCTTCACGATGTCGGTTAAAAGTGCTTCTCCTGATGTATCGATAAATGGCACATTGCTCATTCTTAATAGCAGGACTTTTGGTTTTGATCGCATTATTTCCTCGATTTCTTCTTGCAGCCTTTCGATTGTGCCAAAGAATAAAGGTCCTTCTATCGTATACATGTTAATCTGCGGGCAGCTTGAACCTTGTTGCACCATTTCTGGTTTAACTAGTTTATCAGCTGGATCTGGTAATACCTTTGATAATTTCAATGTACCGCTCATCAGTTTAACGAACGATAGAATGGCTAATAGTAATCCGATCCCGACACCTGTTGTCAGGTCAATCAATACGGTTAACACGAAGGTAACGATCAATACGACCGAGTCCATGGTTTTTGCTTTTAAGATATGCGAAAATTCTTTGCGTTCGCTCATGTTCCATGCGACAAACATAAGAATGGGGGCCATGCTGGCCAAAGGAATGGCCGAAGCATAAGGGGCCAAACTGACTAACACCAGCAATACCACCAGCCCATGAATCAGGCCTGATATGGGGGAGACTGCACCGTTTTTAATATTCGTTGCGGTACGGGCGATGGCACCTGTAGCCGGAATGCCTCCAAATAAAGGCGTAATCATATTGGTCAATCCTTGCCCCATCAGCTCTTTGTTGCTGTTATGTTTACTGTTGGTCATGCCGTCTGCCACTACAGCGGATAAGAGTGATTCAATTCCTCCAAGCATGGCAATGACCAAAGCAGCCGGAAGGAGTTCAATCACCAGACCGCCAGTGATATGGGGAAACTGAAAATGGGGCAATGCATTAGGAATGGCTCCATAAGCCGATCCAATGGTCGCTACCTGACCTGGAAAGAATAAGCTGGCGACTAGAGTTGATACAATCAATCCCAGCAATGCTCCAGGGATTTTCGGTAAATATTTTGGAGTTAATATGACGAGAGTTAAACTTATGATAGCTACCAATACACTATAGATATTCACTGTATTGAAGTTCAATATGATTTCTTTCATATTTAAAAGAAAGGCTTCTTCTTTTTTTAAATTACTGAGTCCAAAGAAATTGGCAATCTGGCCAGAGAAGATAATCACAGCAATTCCAGCAGTAAAGCCGATCGTAACTGGACGGGGAATAAACTTGATGAATCTTCCTAGTTTGAAGACACCCATAAGAAATATCATGATACCTGCCAGGAAGCCGGCGATTAACAGTTTTTCATATCCGTACTGCATGACCACACCGAACAGTACCGGGACAAAGGCGCCAGTCGGGCCTGCAATTTGATATTTCGAACCTCCAAAAAGGGAGACCATGATTCCTGCAATAATTGATGTGTACAGTCCATATTCCGGTCTTACTCCGGAAGCAATGGCAAAGGCCATCGCTAAAGGAATCGCTACAATCCCAACTACCACCCCGGCAACCAGGTCTTTCTGAAAATGGCCTAAGTTGTATCCTTCAAGCCTGCTAGAACCTATCATTTTATCGCTCCTTCTATTATTGAATTTGTATTTCGTCCTTGCTGACAACGTTGCTATATCCATCTATGATTCGATCCAATTTACCCGTTTCGGGATGGATGACCATACCGTGAACGGCGATGGAATCCGGTAATAATGGATGGTTTTCAATCAAACGGACACTATTCGTTACACTCTCCTCAACGCATTGAAAGCCTGAAAGCCACTTTGATAAATCAATACCAGAGTTTGTAAGGATATCAATTTCCTCCTGACTGACTTTCTTCTGCTTTGCGGCATCAAGAAGTGAAGAGGATTGAAGCCCCACCATACCGCATCCGTGATGTCCGATCACACACACTTCCTCCACTTTTAGCTCATAAACAGCGACAAGGATACTGCGCATGATGCTGCCAAAGGGATGAGAAACAATAGCTCCAGCGTTTTTAATGATTTTCGCATCTCCATTTCTTAAACCCATCGCCTTTGGAAGCAATTCCAACAGACGGGTATCCATGCACGTTATGATGACGATCTTTTTATCTGGATACTTTGTCGTTTGAAACCTTTCATATTTGTTTTGATCGACAAACGTCTTGTTGTAATCCAGAATGCTAGAAATAACTGACATTACTTATTCTCCTTTCTCGTGTTGAAATATGATGGAAATGTTCTATGTACAATATTCCAGATGCCTTTCATAAACGGTCTTATTTGGCTCTGTTTTATCATTTGGTGCTTTATTCCATGTTAGAGATATTAAATTAGAGCTAAATGATAGAAGGATTAGAAAATGGTGAGAATTATTACAGTTCCTTCTCTTTTTTTTTGCATTTTTCTTACTCAAAAAAGGGTGATGCATATTTAACTATGCATCACCCTTTTTTATGTTTTGTTCCAATTATTATTCGGTGCCGTCTCTATCATCCACTTCATCATCTTCCCATGTGATTGTTTTTACTTCTTTTGTGTAGCCGTCCACTTGAACGACTGCGTCTCGATCGTCCTCTAATTCAACTTCGACCAAATAATAAGGTGTCTGATCTGAAGGTTGATAAAATTCTGTATCATCACCTGTTCCTTTTACATGTTTTTCGGCAATCGCAATTGCTTCGTTTTCTGTAATGATACTATCTGCTACCATTGTCGAGTCAATTATAGCTCCTGTATATGGGTCGAGGATTAAGGTGATTTTTTCATTATTCTTATTTACCACTGCTTTATAATGGGAGTTGTCTTTCTCCTGCACAAAATCAATTTGTTCCAGATCGCCTTGTGAGGAAATACGCGCCTTTATTTCATTTTGGGTTAGTTGCTTTTGGGGTGTTTTTTCCGCCGTTTCTTCAGAATGTACTATGGTTTCTTTTTTTATAGAACGAACTTCACCGCTTTTCTCATCCATACTAATAAGATATACCCCAGTTTCGAGCTGCATTTTAATCTGATATTCTTCACCTTCAGTTTTCGTTGTCTTTATAATGGTTCCAGGATATTTATCCTTTGCTGTCTGGTTCACTTCTTCTTCCGTCAAGCTTTCCGCGGATAATGATGGAGCCCACCATTGAAATCCGACGAATAATAGCATACCGAAAACGAGAGTCGATCCAGCTGTTATCAGCACTTTTCCATTCTTCATCGTATCACCCATCCAACGTCATTCTGGCTTTATTAAATAAAAGAGTAACGTTCGTTCCTCTGCCTTCGAGGCTATCCATTTCAATCCGTACATCAATTGCATCAGCAATTTCCTTTGCCACGGAAAGCCCTAAACCTGATCCGCCTTGCTTTCGGCTTCTTGCTTCATCTACACGATAAAAGCGATCGAACACTTTTGGCAATTCAGCCTGTGGAATTCCATCCCCTCTGTCTTCGATGCGGATATATGCGTCTCTACTTGTTTGTCCTATGTAGACTGAGATTTGCTCGTCACTATACTTTCTTGCATTATCTAAAAAAATAAACAATAGCTGTTTTAACTTTTGCACGTCCGTAAGTGCTTCAATTGCATCGCTACTATCAATCTCCACTGTTCGATTGTACGCATTTTTATAGACTTTCGCTAAGTCTGCCATGATATCGGTCAGATTGACGTTTTCCTTCTCTATATTCCATTTTTCCTGATGCTTTGCAAGCAGGAGCATTTGCTCTGTCATCTCTCTCATTCTAATGGCTTCAGAATGAATGGCCTCTATTGATTCATCAAACAACTCAGGACGCTCCAACCCTTTTCTTTTCAAAAGACTTGCATAGCTTTCTATGACAGTTAGCGGTGTTTTTAATTCATGTGAGGCATTTGATACGAATTGCTCCTGTTTTTCGAAGTTAGCTTGCAGCAAATCAATCATGTGATTAAAGGTTTTCCCCATTTCCACAAGTTCATCTTTTGCTTTTTCTTCCAGGCTAAGTCGCTTAAATTGGCCGCTTGTTTGAATCTCCTTCATCGTATCAATCATCGATCGAATCGGACGGGCGATAAAGTTACTAAGAATAGTGCTTGATATTAGAACAGGTATCATGGCAATGATTGTAACAGCGATTAATACGATGCGCAGAACAGCGAGCATTTCTTCGGTTGCTGAAATGCTTTTGGTGATTTGAAGATTAACTACACTTCCATCCCCCCAAATGATCGGGTTTGAAACGAATACATACTTGTTCTGATGATAAGTGATGATCGCGCTCTTCTCACCGGGATAAAAGCTGCTATTGCGATTGCTTAATTGTTTCTCAGAATTGGATGTAACAGCTGTACCTTTTCGTTGACCCTCTTTTACAATACCAATCATGCCATCTATAGGCAGATAGGATCGAAGTAAATCATTTGGAGATATATTATTAACGTTTTTACTAACATCAAAGGCAATTTTCTCTGTCTCCGCTTTCGCACGATTAAGTTCATTCACCACCATCAGATTACTAAAGACAAAATAAATGGAAACATTCATCAATAGGAGCAGGAAAATGAATAGCACCGCTGTATATAAATTTATTTTCTTGCGAAGTCTCATTTTGCATCCTTCAGGACGTAGCCAACGCCTCTTACAGTATGGATAAGCGGCGTATCAAAACCATATTCGAGCTTTTTGCGAACATATCGGATATACACATCCACCACGTTTGTTTCTCCATAGAAATCATACCCCCAAACCGCTTCCAGTATTTGATCCCGGTTTAGCACTTGACGCTTATTCTTCAGTAAATAAAGAAGTAAATCATACTCCTTTGGCGTTAGGTCAATTTCGCTTTCACCTCTAATGACTTCACGTGTTTTGACATTCACCTTTAAATCAGCAGTATTCAGCCATCCCTCGTATTCATCTTCCATTGAAGGTGCAGCAGTCCGCATTCTTAAAACGGCACGAATTCGGGCAAGCAATTCCTCAATTTGGAAAGGTTTAGTGATGTAGTCATTCGCACCGCGATCAAGACCGGAAACTTTATCTTCAACCGAGCCCTTTGCAGTTAACAGGATGACAGGGGTGAAATTGTTTTTCGTACGAATTTTCCGAAGCAGCTCGATCCCGCTTATGCCTGGAAGCATCACATCCAATAAGATCAAATCCCACTTTCGTGATCGATACGCTTCAAGTGCTTCCTTTCCGTCCATTGCCTTTCCGACTTGGTAGCCTTCGATTTCAAGCTCCAATTCAAGCAGTCTTAAGATTTTTTCTTCGTCCTCTACGATTAGTATTGATTCTTTACTCATTTGGAAGACCTCCTTTTGTATGGGACTGTCCCCATTTATGTATTATGTCAAACAAAGATACTACAGATAGAACACTATGAAAATAGTGTATTATGACGAGTTTAATGGGTGTATGATTTGCTTCCGGCGAAGAGTCTCGCTAAAGGTAATCCTGCAAAGCAATCTTTCTAAACTACCCAATAAATTTAAATAGCCATATTCTTTTACGAAAGAATATGGCTTTATTTATTCACTTTGTTGGCTGGTTCACGCAACGCTCTTATTAAAGATCACGCCCGTTTGTTGAACAAGGCTTCAATTAATATCCCCTAAATAAACTGGAGACTTTTGATTATTAACATGCTGTATGATATATTTCCTTAGTTCTTTAGGATATATCCTATTCTGAAGTAAATCATTAATATGTATCCATTCTACCCCTACTTGGTGACTATCTGGATTGGTAGGCGATTTATAAATTTTCTCTTTTACCAGGTCGCAAACAAAATAGTATTCAACTTGGTGAACATTAAAATCGAATGAAGAATGCTCGTGGTTTTTCCCTATATACTCACGAATATGAAGCAGCTCTCCAACCTCCACTTGCATCCCCCTCCAAAACATCTCCTGCATTTCACCTAAATCCCATTCAATTATCTAGCCTAATCGTTGACCAAAGATCAAACAGCACGATCCTGCCAATTTAGCTCTATAAAAACAAGAGCTGCCGAAGCAACTCCCTTAGTGCAGCAGTATTATTCACATGATACAGTCCAGTTTATAGCTAAGAAGTTCTTTTCAACGTTAGGTGTTTTATTGTTTTCAATACATGCACTTTTTGTGCTTTCGAGTGTATTAAAGTTTGAGATGATAGCAATTGCAGAAAATGAAAGAACTATAAAACATAGTATAAAAGACTTTTTTCTCTTAATATTCACACTATCATCCCCCCTAATCCTATTTTAATGATCAAAACTGTACAATAGCCAGCCATATAACCCCCTAACTCCATTCAAGTAACGCACCGTTTTGAAGAAGGATTAGATAGCAGAACTTAACCCAATAATTGAATTTTAATTCTTTTTTTCGTGGGACCTTTTTGTTGAATTTTCATAATGGAAAAGTCTTTAATTTCATTCGTGTTGTTGACGTGGGTTCCTCCACATGCTTGCTCATCAATATCATTTATTTGAACGATTCGAATTTCGTTAAGCGAAGCTGGAAGTAAATTAATGACCGTTTTAATTACCCCTTCTTTTTGCTCTGCTTCAGCTCTGCTAATTGTTAGCGTGTGAACATTATGGGGTTGTGCCAGTACCTTCTTTATCGATTGTTCTAATTGATTGAATGGGATTTCTTGTATTATTTCAGGAGAAAAAGACAGCTCTAATCTCGCATGTTCTTTTTCAATTTGACTGCTTGTAGCTAAAGCATTGTAATGTTGATAAAAATAACCTGAAATGACATGCAATAATGTGTGATACTGCATATTCTGATACCGCCAAGTCCAGTCAATCTGCATTTCAACTGATTGATTAATGTCCTGTAATGGTCGTTCTAGTTCATGAATCACTTCACCATCTACTTTTTTTACTGTTAATATAGTATAGGTTTCATCACCTTGTTTAATGATTCCCCGGTCACAAGGCTGCCCACCGCCGCCTGGATAAAAAATGGTTTGATCGAACACTACAAATCGGTCTTGTCTGGAAACGATATTTGCCGAACATTCTTTTAGATAACTATTCTCTAAATATCACTCTATCGTGGCCATTTTTTAGTTTCCTTGATATCCTCTACAAGCATGTCAACATGTTCTTTTTTCGTAGCCCAACTGGTACAAAATCTCACAGCACTGTGTGTAGCATCGACTTTTTCCCAGAAGGAGAATGAATACTTTTTGCCTAATTCCAAAATCACATCTTCCGGCAAGATGGGAAATTGCTGATTTGATGTGGAATCATATCGTAATGAAAATCCATTTTCAACAAATGCTTCTCGAATCATCATTGACATTTCCACGGCATGTTTAGAAATTTCATAGTATAGGCCGTCTTCAAATAAGGTTTCAAACTGGATCCCCAATAGTCTCCCTTTAGCCAGCATTCCTCCCCTTTGCTTGATGAAATAGCGGAAGTCCTTTTTCAGGGCATCATTCATGATGACTACCGCTTCACCAAACATTGCACCAACCTTCGTTCCCCCTATATAGAACACATCACATAGCCTTGCAACATCCGCCAAGGTTAAATCGCTGTCCTTCGAAGCCAAGCCATACCCTAATCTAGCGCCATCCAATACCAACGGCAAACCACATTCCCGGCAAACTTCACTTAATGCTTCCAATTCGGCTTTACTATAAGTCGTTCCATTTTCTGTAGGGTTAGAAATGTAAACCAAGCCTGGCTGTACCATATGCTCATGAGTAACATCATTCCAGTGAGCATCATATAATTCTTTCACCTGTTCAGCTTGAATTTTTCCATCATCACTCGGCAAAGTAAGCACTTTATGACCAGTGGCTTCAATTGCTCCTGTTTCATGTACCGCGATATGCCCGGTAATTGCAGCAACTGCACCTTGATGCGGCCGCAAAATTGAAGCGATAATAGTTGTATTCGTTTGTGTTCCACCCACTAAAAAGTGTATATCTGCATTTGCAGCATCACACTGTTTTCGAATGTAAGCTCTCGCTTTTTCACAGTGTTCATCCACTCCATATCCGGGTGTTTGTTCTTCATTGGTTTCTATTAATCGTTTCAGAATTCGCTTATGAGCACCTTCTGTATAATCATTTTCAAAACGTATCATCCTATAATCTCCCCAAACTATCCAATTTCTTCTGAATGAACATCATAGAAGCATGGATTTCTTTTATTTCGTTTTGTGATAATCCTTGGAATAACCTCACTAATTGTTCATCAGATCTTTCATTAAGTTGGTCAAAAAGAGTCAACCCTTCAGGAGTCAGCCGAATTAGACTAGTTCTGTTGTCCAAGGCCGAGTTTTCCTTCATAACCAGTCCATCTTTTCTTAACTTATTAATTATTCTGCTCATATAGCTGCGATCAATTTCCAGTTTATCAACTAAATTGTTTGCTATACACTGCTCCATCAAACCGATTTCTAAAATTACCCGTGCCTCAGTGAAAGAATATCCGGTATCCAAAATATGCTTATCCAACACACCAAGTATATTCGTATAAAATCTATTGAATTGCCGTATATCTGCAATGGTTTTTTTATTTATATTCATTAAAGACTTCCTTTTTAGTGGACTTTATCCACTAATACTTTATTGTGATTAGTGGACTTTGTCAACGTTTTTTTATAAATGTTTGAAGGTTCAATCGATACCCTTAGTTTGACCAATTTCAAAAAATTCACTTTTAGCTTGAACCTGATTTAGTTTACATTCTTTTAGGTTGATTGTTTCTTCTCGAGGAAGTTACAATACTTTAATTAGAAACACTTGTGCAATTTCCCACTTAAACTCCCCTCCCTCCATTGTTGAAGAAGGACATCCTTTGACCCATAACTTTTATCTGAGATTATCTAACACAGGATGAGTTAAGGTGCATAAAATAGGATTGTGATATTTAACTATATTTTTGAAAGGATGTAATATTGTGTATCCTCCTTACACTAACCCACACCAGCTCAAACAAGAAACATTGTCACAGGTTGGCCCTTGGGTACAGTATGGTTTAAACGAAGCTCAAAAAACATCTGTCCCTCATGCAATGATGGAAATTGCAGCTATTGCCTATCTGATGGGCAAAGGATATGATCCAAGGATGGCGCATCAAATAGTCGAATCATGGGAAGTTAATGAAATGTTTTAACTGCTGCAGCTTTAAAATAATGATTAATCAAAATGTCGTCTTTAATCCCGATATTAGCGTAAATAAAAAAAATCCATTTTGAAAAAGGATTTTTCAAAATGGATTTTCTTGTGAATTATTATTCAGTTTGATTATTTTTAGTGAGCCTTAATGATCTTCGCACCCGTTCGTTGTTTATGAAAATGAGCTGAAGTGCTTTACCCATACATAATTACTCAAGTACAGTATCTTTATAATTACACTTCAATTTTGCGAGGCTAATTTTAACATCTTACATGCTTGCGTTTAAAACCAAGCTTTCCTTTACCGACTTCTTTTTGAATACTTTCGTAAGCATTTAGAAAACTGCTTTTTTTCTTGTCCCGTTTGACTTCTACTATTCCTATTGCCTTTGCGGTCTCGACTGCCTTTTCATGGAGCGGCAAATATGAAATCCCCACGGTGTATAGAAAATTATTCATAGCGGATTTCGTTCGTTCTGGCGAATCGTGAATCGTATTTTTCACAAGGTCAAGCATATTGGAAATCTTGCTTTCTGAAAATTCAACGTCTAGCCGATTTCCTAAAAGCCAACAGTAGCAACTCCAGCCCGCTGACATTCTCAGCTCTTCACCGCTTGCAATCCATTTATCAGAAACTTCTTGTGCAATATCTGACTCTGATAAAGTTACAGCCACTACATAATCGGACAGCATATAAAAATACGCAGCATCCATCCAACGATCATAATCAGACTCGGTCATGGCTTTTGGGTCTGCAATAATGCCTGCAAAGTACATTGCATCATAGTTGCCTGTGGAATAAAGCTCTTCAGCTAAATGCTGATTTATTTTTATTTTCCTTACAATTGGTTTCATGGCGCCTGTAGCCACGCCAAAAAGAGGCTCATGCGCACCATTGGATATGTACATTTTTTTAGTTCGTTCCTTGCCAAGGGCTTCAAGCTCCTGCATGACCATTTCTAAATTCATCGTTTAGCACTTCCTTCTTTATGGAGTTTCCCCCTAATATTTGCCCATCAAATATATATCACCATTATCCTATAATAGACTGCCATTTGTCAGCACCGTCTAAGCACATGATTGTTACGCAGGAATGCACTTAATGAATGTTGGCACTTTATTCCGACTGATGGTAAGAAACAATGCCTTCTGATACAGTAGCTTAGAATCAGGGGATTTACCCTTTGTTTTTGTTCGATTCCACTGCCCCGTTAGCTCCATTAGAAAAAGAGCTGCCGAAGCAACTCCGTTATTTGAAGGTTCAAAAAGCTCTTTTTTCCGTACTGTTTCGATCAATTGTCTTAATTTTTTTAATGAAATAATAATGTTTGTAAAGGGCAAGCACGACCAATAAGATTTTCACTAATAGGATGTCCACATAAAATACAGAAATTACGATGAAGAAATCGGCAATTAAATTGATTCTGATTTTCTCTCTTCGAGTCATACCTTTTTTTTGCAGAAATGCTTCAACGTATTTTTCATATAATGAGGTGCTCTTGAACCAATTTTCAATCGACTTGGAACTTTTAGCAAAGCAAAAGGCAGCAAATAAGTAAAACGGACCGCCCGGCAGAACTGGTAACACAGTCCCTGCAATACCAATCAAAAGAGATATGGACCCAAGAAGAAAGAATAGGACACTTTTTACTTTTTTTATTGTCATCACCTTTTTATTTATATTCTATCCCCTTATAACGTAAAGAGGAAGTCTAATTGATTAGTATCTTCCTTTTTGTTCTTGAACTAACCTGCCCTTTAGTTATTAACAGGATATCTTACCAATTCATTCTTCTGTCGCAACATTTTTTAGACATCGCAGTGACTTTAATTAAATCCACATCTCAGCCTTAAATTCATTCATACAGCATTGTAACCACACCAGCATATTCCGACAAATTTTCTTTGGAAATATCCAATGTCTTAACTTCGGTTGTTCGCTGTCCGGAAATCTGAAGAAACTTATCTAGCTTTGAAAACATCAATCCAACAACCGACAATGACTTTGTTCTATAGTGCATGGGGATAGTAATAGTAGATTTCAATTGACGCATTACTTGAGTAGCTTCTATGGCATTAATCGTGACTGTACCTCCTACAGGAATGATGAGAATATCTACTTTTCCAATTTCATTTACTTGTTCTTCTGATAATAGATGCCCTAAATCTCCACAGTGACAGATAGTTAGATCGTCCATTTGGAAACGATATAAAATATTGGGGCCTCTCTTCTCGCCATTTACCTTGTCGTGAAATGTCTTAAACCCACTAATTCTTACATCTTCGCGGATGTATTCCTTCGGCTCATTCACAAGCAAGTAATCACCTGTTGCAGCTTGAATTTTATTGTGATCGAAATGATCATGTGTAACGGCAACTATATCTGGTTCAACGCTTGGCATACGGTAACGGATGAAGCGATAATATGGATCTATAAGAATCCTGGTTCCTCTTTCGGATGTTAGTAAAAAGGCAGAATGTCCAAACCATTTTATTTTCATACTAAAATTCTCCTTACTATGCAATTGATTTAAAATTATTAAAATCAAGCAACTTTTAAGGAACCTTGGATTTACAGTTAAAAATATATTCCATTTATTATAATTCTACTATTCATGTAATAGTCCTTCTACACCCTTCCCATAAGAAAAGAGATGCCTTAAAGACACCCCTTTTCTTCAGCTAACGCCCCCGTTAGTAAGTCCAATGAAGAATACTGGATCATGTCTTCTGCCCCCGAATCTCCTGATTTCGCTAATGGACTATTTTTAACAGCGGTTAACTTGGGAACGACAATTGGTGCTGCAGCAGGTGGATTATTCATATCAGAGCTGGGGACACAATACGTGGTATTCGTGGGTTTACTATCATTGATAGTAAGTTCGGTAATGATTTTCCTAAGAAACTACAAGTTTACTGCTACACAACAACTTTCTTGAGTATGAAAAGGCTAGGCATGCTCACTGCCTAGCCTGCTTGTAGATAAAAGGGGTTCCATCTGAATTTTTAAACAAAGTTGATTGGAGCGGGTGTTCGAGACTCCTGCGGGAAAAGCGCGTCCAAAGGAGACCCCGCAGGCGCAAGCCGAGGAGGCTCCCGGACCGCCCGCGGAAAGCGAGTGCCCTACGTTCCAATCAACGTTCATATTTTACACTCCCTCAAAAAAATGTAGGCCATCTTAATTAATATCGAGTTTGTCTACAGTCCGAGGCTAGGTAAGCCACTGCCTAGCCTTTTCAGCGATTCAGATTCCAATTTTCTACAATCCCCATCATAATGTTTATAATGAAGAAAAGCCGATATTCCTAAAAAGGAAATCGACTATTTCTACGCTTCATTTTGGAAGAGAGCGTTAAATATCAAGTTTACGGGTACTGAGCCATTTCACAATTTCAGGATCGTTATGAGAAAAGAACAAGCTCTCTTTCGTATCTAACGCAGCAATCTTCTCCATATCTTCTTGGCCCAATTCGAAGTCAAAGATTTTGAAGTTTTCGATGATTCTTTCCTTACGAACAGACTTTGGAATTGCAACGACTCCTCTTTGTGTCAACCATCGTAAAATCACCTGTGCCACAGATTTATTATACTTTTCAGCGATGGACACTAATATTCCGTTCTGGAACATGTTATTTTTTCCTTCAGCAAATGGACCCCATGACTCTATCTGAACATTGTTCTCTTGCATAAGTTTCGCACTTTCTATTTGTTGGTTAAAAACATGAGTTTCAACCTGGTTTACTGCAGGAATTACTTCATTGTGGATAATCAAATCCACTAGACGATCCATCTGAAAGTTACTAACTCCAATTGCCCTGATTTTTCCCTCACGGTACAATTCCTCCATCGCGCGCCAAGAACCATATACGTCCCCATATGGCTGATGGATTAGATACAAATCCAGATAATCCAATTGTAGTCTTTTCAGCGAATTTGCGAATGCGCTCTTTGTGCTCTCATAACCAGCATCCTGGACCCAGAGTTTTGTAGTAATAAACAATTCCTCTCGTGGCACACCACTCCGCTTGATTGCTCTGCCGACTGCTTCTTCATTTAGATAAGAGGCAGCGGTATCGATAAGACGATAGCCTGCCATAATAGCGTCATAAACGCTTTGTTCACATTCATTTTCATCTTGTATTTGAAAAACCCCAAAACCTAGTATCGGCATCTCAATACCATTGTTCAACATTACTTTTTGCATATTAAATCCTCCTGTTCTCATTAAATATCTGTTATTTCCCTGCTCTATTTGCGTATTCTGCCGGATAGCGATCTCCCGAAATCTCGATTTTCGAGAGCGCATCGTTCAAATCATTCAATTCCTCATGGGTCATTTCAACATCTGCTGCACCAAGATTTTCTTCAAGGCGCTCCAATTTCCGTGTACCGGGAATCGGAACAATCCATTGCTTCTGAGCAAGTACCCATGCTAGTGCTATTTGAGCGGGCGCTGCATCTTTTCCTACGGCAATCTTCTTTATCAGTTCGACCAATACCTGATTTGCTTCGATATTCTCAGGTTTGAAGCGAGGAACAACATTGCGGAAATCGGAACTGGCGAACGTTGCATCCTTATTAATTCTCCCAGTAAGGAATCCCTTCCCCAACGGACTGAAAGGAACAAATCCAATTCCAAGCTCTTCAAGGGTAGGCAGCAGTTCTTCTTCAGGGCTTCTCCACATCATTGAGTATTCACTTTGAATGGCAGTGAGTGGATAAACCGAGTGTGCACGACGAATCGTTTCCACCCCTGCTTCAGAAAGTCCCCAATGCTTAATCTTACCTTCCTTGATCAGGTCTTTTATTACTCCGGCAACCTCTTCAATTGGAACACTTGGGTCCACTCGATGTTGATAGTAAAGATCAATAGTGTCAACCTTAAGCCGTTTAAGTGAGCCTTCGATTGATTGCCTAATACGCTCCGGCTTACTGTCGAGCACCTGCTTGCCATTTTCCATTTGGATACCAAATTTAGTCGCGATAACCACTTTTCCCTTGAATGGAGCAAGCGCTTCTCCTAACAACTCCTCATTTACATATGGACCATATACTTCGGCAGTATCGAAAAAAGTAACACCTCTGTCAATTGCCTCATGAATCAGCGAAATCATCAACTTCTTATCCGAAGCAGGACCGTAACCATGGCTCATGCCCATGCATCCAAGTCCGATAGAAGAAACTTCTAAGTCACTTCTTCCTAATTTGCGTTTTTGCATTACTTATATTCCCTCCTCTTTTTTGATTGTCACTTTGCTTTTATATTTTATCCGCAACCGATGTGGTGTTAAGTTCACATTGGTGTCATTAAGAAAATCTGATTGTGTTATCATAATGTAAGAAAAGATCAATCATGCGCTGGTTTGGAGAACCTACGTGCAAGCCCGATAGTAATAGGAGTCAATTGCATTGGCAAGCGCAAAATACGGTAATAAGTTGTCCTGCTGCAGAACCCGTTACGCCCACTGAAGCAGCTGCTTTGTCTGAAATGACAAATTGAGATGTTCAACCTAAAAAACTGATAAGAGTTAGTCATGGTGCTTTTCAACTCCTTCATCTACTCCCTTATTATGCAATAAATAAATAAGAAACCCTTATACCATTCCTGCCAAATCATTGCCTAATCCTCTCACAACACTTAAACTCCAGAGCGATATGTATTAGAATGAAACTAGAAAGAATAAGGAAACAGGAGGTTTTTATGTCTGAACAAATCTATAAACAGCGGGCTGAGCTCACCAAACTCATTGAGAGTCACACAGGCAAGGACGGGTCTCATCCGACTGCTATTCCTTCTTTATTTTACTCTCGATTCTCTACTGTTACCGGTCCGAATTACGGAGTTTCCAAGCCTTCCTTATGCATTATCGTTCAAGGCATGAAGGAGGTATTACTTGCACAGGATCGCTATGTATACGGTCCAGCCGATTACCTTATTGCCTCTGTTAACTTGCCAATTACCGGAATAGTCACTGAAGCCTCTTCCGAAAATCCATATTTGGCACTCAAACTCGAATTTACACCAAACCAGATCTTGGAGGTATTACAGGATACTCAGCTTGCTGTTAACCAGAAAGAACATGCTAAAAGAGGCATGTATGTATGCCAAATAGAGTTATCTCTGTTGGACGCGGTAACCAGATTGGCCCGTTTGCTGGACAAACCTAATGATATACCGGTACTCGCACCTCTTATCACGAAGGAAATCATCTATAGGGTTTTACAAGGGGAGCATGGAGTTACTCTGGGCCAAATTGCGATAGAAGGAAGTTCCACCTATCAAATCGGCGACGTTGTCGATCATATAATGAATAACTATGACCAGTCTTTTCGGATTGAAGACCTTGCGGAAATTGCAAATATGAGCGTTTCATCGCTTCATAGGCACTTTAAAGAGGTAACGGCAATGAGTCCTATTCAGTTCCAAAAACAACTGAGGCTACAGGAAGCCCGTCGCCTATTATTATCCGAGTCAACAGATGCCACTGAAGCAGCATTCCGCGTAGGCTACGAAAGCCCATCCCAATTCAGCCGTGAATATTCCCGCTTGTTTGGTTTACCGCCAAAAGAAGATATTAACCGCCTGAAGGCAACATATGAATAAAAAAGTGCATTAATCTATTATGGATTAATGCACTTTTTTATTCTGGAAATTTTTATTTTTTTCAATATTCCTCTCTTTAAAACCTGTTGTCTCAAGCCTAGTTTTATCCTGCTTCTGAACAAATTTCAGAACATAATGAGTCCCACTGATATATATTCCCATGATAGCTAGATGATCTAGTAAAAACCCCATGGAGGAATCATAAAATTCCCAACCAAACGGATTATATATGGTTAACTTATTAAGCATCTCCCTCTCAAAAGAAGCCTGAACCCCATAAACAACAATCAACACCGCTATAACACGAAATGCAATGGTGCGGATACGGCTTGTGCCAGTAATTCCAGTCATCTTTCGTACTGAATTGACAATGGTTGCCCAGGACATTCCTATATGCACAGCCATGAAGATAAATCCCCAATATGAAGTCATAACATGTATCTGCAATAGAACCGTGTCATTGTTTATCGGACTAAAAGGTATTATGTCACGAGATATGGGCACAGAACTTATCAACACTACAGCCATGGATACAAGAAAAAGCAGATTGACCACTACGCTCACAATACGCCGTACATTGTGCTTTCCCTTAAAAATCGTCTTATACCATCGTCGATTTAAAATATTGTGGGTAATAAACAATAAACACAATACTACGCCTACCAGTTCATGTATTATATTTCCAGTAATCTGGTAAGCCATTGCAACTAACATCAGAACTGTCATAGAAAGGTCAATGACCAGCCGGATTAACATATTTCGATTCAAGAAGTTCTCCTCTTTCTAATTTTTATTTATCCCTAATTCGGTTTTCCGTCGAAGCTAACTCCCTATGTCTCTTCATTATAATGAACCATCAAAAGAACCTTCTGGAGAATTCCGGATTTTTCTTCTTCCATTAATCTGTTTCCATGCAATATATCCCGAGAGCCCTCCAGATCATCTGCCGCTTTTACCTCCCAGTGTTCTGTGGGGATACCTGCTATCTGGGATCCTGTATTGCCATCCTTTGATCCTGTAAACTCTCCAAGGTCAAAACTTTTCATTTCATCCATCGTGTTCACGAAGTCATCCCGTTCCTGGTTCGCGTGACAAGTAAAGCATCGACCGATTTCTTCCTTGTAATCCACCGACTTGTCTCCATTGAATTCCTGGTATAGCCAATCTCCATTACGCATCTCAGATGGGTTCCCATCAGCCCAGCCAGCGCGCTTTTCCATTACGAAGATTTCATCAAGATCTTCATCCCTATAGATTTCGAGTGTGATTATTGTGCCGTCAGGGATTGGCTGCCCGTTCTGCACCGCTTCGATCGCTTCCCTGCTCGTGTAGAGTTCCTCCCTGACATTTCCACGATTAACAGTCGTATAGTTTACACCCTTATCGTAGTTCTCAGGGAATTCAACCAATTCACGATTGGATTCTGATTGTTGTTCCTGTTGAGAAACCCCATTTCTGTCATTATTGCTGCTGCATGCTGAAAGAGTGTAGGACATGACCAAAGCCAGGGACATAAATAATCGTTTTTTCATCATTTTCCTCCTATTTTCTTTCCGAATTATTTCTATACAAAACTCGCAATCGTTCCAACCTGAATATCCCTATCTAGTACAATCACTTCAGCATATATGCAGTGAATTTGTAATTTGAATTCAATATGGCATTAGCCACATAAACACTATAAAAGTAATGTATTAATATAGAGGTATCCTCATTATGCTACAGATTAAAAAGCGGCCGCTGTCCTATTTCTCTTAAATCAATGCCTAATCCTCTTACGTTTCTATCTAACAATTTTGTATCATACTGAAAACGGATTGATTAATACAGACTCTAAATATCCAAAATAAGTAAATTAGGAGGGGTATCAACATTTGTATTTTACTCAGAGGTATTCAGGGGGCTTAAAGTTGAGCTTGTGAAGAAATGCATATAAGAAAAAGCTGCCTTAAAGACAGCTCTGCTCGTAAACTATTAGACTGATTAATCTTGTTCATCAAGTTCAATAAAATAATAATTAGATGTGCTGATTATCATCATTTAAAAAACCAATTGCACCAGCATCATGTAGACAATCGTTCCCCCCGCTATGGAGAGGAGCATCATTTTCTTCCAAAAGTGAAGCAGGGCAACCACCGCCACCCCAATAAATTCAGGGATGCCATGACTTCCCGATTGTAAGCTCACATCCTTTAAACAATATATGACCAAAAGCCCAATTACCGCGGATGGCAGCATTTTACCGAGATACTGTACATACTTCGGTGTAGGTTTACCTGATGGGAAAACGATGAAGGGAAGAAACCTTGTAAGCATTGTACCTAAAACAACCATCGCAATTGTAATGATTTGCTGCGTTAAAGTCATTGTCATATGGTTCTCACCTCAACTTTCTCTAACGGCTTTCTAAGTAAGGTAAGTACCCCTAAAATGGCAAACATGGCAGGGATAATGAAATTGCTTCCGCCAAAAATAATCAGGCAGACAGCTGACAGCCCAAGCCCAGCGAGAGCACTATGATGTTTTTTCTCTTTCATCCATTGTTCAATGAAAATCACGACAAAGAGAGCCGTCATAACAAAATCGAGTCCTTCCGTATTGAATTTGACAAAAGAGCCAAAGATGCCGCCAATCGCTGCTCCTATCACCCAATAGCAATGGTTGAGCAGTGTCACGAAAAACATGAACCAGCCCTTATCCACATCCTTCGGTACATCAACTGTACAATTGATGGAAAAAGACTCATCGCAAAGCCCAAAAATCAGATACAGCTTTTTCTTACCAGTCCCCCTATATTTATCAAGCATGGATATGCCATAAAACAAATGCCGTGCATTCACCATTAAGGTTAGAAAAAGGGCGTTAATCGGATTGAACGCGACAAGCAATAAATTGGCTGCAATAAACTCCATCGATCCTGCAAATATCGTTAGACTCATCAATATCGGGTAAATCGCGCTGAACCCTAATGAATTCATAAAGATCCCATAAGCGATGCCTAAAAATAAAAAGCCTGCCAAAATGGGCACTGTGTACGGAAAAGCCGCACGAAATGCTGATATCATTTGAGTTCGTTTTTTCATATAAATCACATCCTGATGGCTAAATTTATTTAAACTTAACATACAAAATCCGTACAAAAAACAAGTTAATTGTATGGATTACAATTAAAATAAAATTCCCCCATTTCATCAAAATGGGGGAGTCTGATAGGCTAATCACCTTATATTCTTTTAAAGCCGACCGTTTCAATATTAGAATTCCATACAAAAAATGATATGATTGTATGGAATAAGTCTAGGAGAGGTGAAGTATGCCAGTAAATTCATTTGACAATTATCCTATGTCTTGGAAACCTGATAAGAATGCATTAAAGCGTCCTTTTTATAAATCTCTCGCATCATTACTTGAACAAGATATAACAAATGGTTTTTTAGCACCTGGAACAAAGTTGCCCCCGCAACGAGAATTGGCAGATTTTCTTGACTTAAATTTCACTACGATTACCCGTTCCTACAAAATGTGCGAGGTAAAGGGATTGATATATGCCGTTACGGGAAGCGGAACCTTTGTGGCTCCCAATGCCACTCGTTCCATAACCATTTCCGCGGATAAAACGGCAAACAGCATTGATCTTGGTTTTGTGGCATCTTTTGAGCAAACCAATGATATCGTTTCAGAAACTTTACAAAAAACCGTGAACAAAAGCTATTTGGAGCAGCTGCTGAATTACAACGATCCGACTGGTATTCCACATCAAAAAACAGCAGCTCTAAACTGGATGGAATCTTTCGGCATTCACGCGGATCAAGAGCATATAGCAATCGTTTCCGGTGCCCAAAATGCATTGGCTGTTGCCCTCGCTGCTTTGTTTGAGCCTGGTAATAGAATTGCAACCGACTTATACACCTATTCAAACTTTATCGAGCTGGCAAAGATGTTTCATATTAAGTTAGTGCCCATTCCCGGAGACCAGTTTGGAATGCTGACAGACGAACTTGAAAAGCAATGTTGTCAAACAAATATTGACGGCATATTTCTGATGCCCTCTTGCAACAATCCAACCACAATCATGATGTCGGATATTCGAAAGCAAGAATTGGCTGCGGTCATCCGAAAGCATCGTTTAATTTTGATTGAGGATGATATTCATGCATTTCTGACGGCAGGCATTATCTCCGACTACCGGCAGCCGATGTTCCATTTGCTTCCGGAACAGAGCGTTTATATTTGCGGCACCTCTAAGTCAATATGTTCTGGATTAAGAGTTGCCTATATGGTTTATGGGGATGCCTTTCGCGAGAAAATTTCCCAGGCCATTTTCAACATTAATGTAAAGACCTCTTCTTTTGATGCAGAGGTTATCACAGAGCTAATCCTATCAGGCAAGGCTCATGAAATTGTTTCTCATAAGAAACGGCTTGCACAAACTGCAAATGATATTTATTCGGAATATTTCCCCTTAAGAAAGGATGTCGGACATCCTCTCAGTTTATATCGTTGGCTTCCAATTAAAGGGCATAATGATGCGTTACTGCTGGAAACGGATTTGAAAAGGCGCGGTATTCGAGTTTTTCATTCCAACCGTTTTCAAAGCGGGCAGACCACCCCTGATATGTATTTGCGTATTGCACTTTCTTCCACAAACTCATTCGATGAGTTAAAAATAGGATTAGAAATATTAAAACAGTATCTAGGCTGATTTAAGTCTAGTAAAAAAAACATTCTAGTTGATTGGATCGGAAGGTTCGAGACATCTGCGAGAAAATTGAGTATTAGGGAGATCCCCCAGGCGCAAAAGCGCCGAGGGCGAGCCACCCGCCCAAAGCGAATGCCTAGAGTGGAAATAAATGTTCAAGTTTTGACAACTTAATTATTATCGAGTTAGTCTACAAATCTCCGGAATGGTCTCACCCCGGACCATTTAAATGAAGACCCGTTTATCCTTCATGAATTTTCACTTTTCGATATGGTATGAACCCTTATTAGATTGAAGAAATTTGCGACACTCCTGCCGAATAACTGGCTAGCCGAGACCCCACAGCCGCTTGCGGTGAGGAGGCTTGGCAGACAGTCGGCGGAAAGGGAGCGGATTTCTTCAATCAATTCCGAACGTTCTTTAATAATTGCAGACAGACTCAATTATCTACAGTTGGAGCCCGACCAATAAAGGTCGGGCTATTTTATGCTTTTTTTAGCAGAAGCCGCTCATTCCCGCCTTAAAAACAAATACATCCAATAATGATTAAGAGTATAAACAAAACGACTATTAAGGCGAAACCTCCACCAAAACCAAACCCGCGGTCAAAACCCTGTTCACAACCTGACATATATAAACATCTCCTTATTTTTAATGAGGAATAAATGGGCTATATCATCTTATGCTCCAATCAGGAAAATGACAGCAACAGTCTCCATCTCCAATGTGATAAAGTTACATTTTTAATTTGACATTCACGAATCAGTTATCCATGTTTAACCTCTGCAATATTATTTGAACTGGACAACATTAATAAACATAAGATGGAAAATACAATTTCATTCATTCCGATCCTAAATGATAACTATAAAATGTACTGAAAGAGGAGATGTTTTTTTGTATCCGAATGATTATTATTATCGAGTAAACAACTGGGAACCTATTTTATATATGTTGCACCAAAGTTTATATGCTGAAGAAATGGTATGTGCTATGAGTAGTGAGCTTTTCCATATACCTGAAACCAAAGATTTAAAAGGAAGTCGCGAGATGCATAACCACTTAATCCCTGCTTCATATCACCGTGTAACCGCAGTGGGATCAGCCCAAAGGCTAAAAAATGGTGAGCAACAGCAAACCATTATAGAAACAATGACAGCTTGTATAATAAACGCTGAAACCCAAGATAAAAAAGTAAGTGAAGGATTAAAAATAATGGAGGAAAATGCAAGACCTGAATATATAGCCTTTATTAAAGTGATTATCAAATGGCAAGAACAAGCAGAATCCTATTTAAATCAAGCAAAAGAAGCTTTACGATCTATGGGGGTTTCATTTCCTGTTGGAAGTGAACAGCAGAATTATTAATATATTATGATTCTACAAAAATCTTCAAACAAGTTATTTGAATTTTAAAACTTCAAACACATATACCCCCTTCCTAGTTTAGATGGGGTTTTCATTTCTAGCCCTTAACTATCCTGCCCCTTTTCATAAGAAAAAGCTGCCTAAAGACAGCTCCAATCTTAAGCAAAACCCAATTATAAAGTGAATTTTCCACCATGATAACAAAAGTAATTTTCAGCTTCAAGATTTTTAATCTTTCTTAAAGACTGTTCTGCCTCCTCTACATTTAGACAAAAGTGTGGATTAGCAATGATCAATTCATGATTCTCTTTAATAGCTGCGTCACCTGTTATTACACTTTTTAAACTTGGAAAATATAATGAAATATGCCCTGAGGTATGCCCTGGTGTTGCTACTACTCTACATTCGTTATCCAATATCAAATCACCATCATGTACCTTTTCATCAATTGAAACATGCTTCAATTTCTTTAATTGTTGTATAAACCATTTACCGAATTCGATTTCTTGAATTGGCATATTTCCTAGCATTTCTTCGGCTTGAACCAATCTCTCTGACTTCATTTCACCACTAATATATTTTGATTCCACTTCACTGGCTATAATGTTAATCAAAGGATACTTTTCCTTGAAATCATATAAGGAACCTATATGATCAATATCATAATGAGTAATGATTATATTCTTTAAATTCTTCATTTCATAACCACTTTTTATAATTTCATTTTCAATTAAAGGTAAAAATTCAGGATACCCTGTATCGACCAAGGTTAGTTCATTCTTCAATATAATCAAGCTAGGATTAATGTGATTTTTTTGCCCATTAAATTCAAATTCAATTGGCAGTTCTATTATCTTCATTTTTTCTCCTCCTCACCTACTAAAGAGGTAATAGTAGCTCTCGTTTTAGTTCATTAAGAAACCCAGCATGGATACAAAGAAAAGAAATAATGAGACAACAACGTACCTCAAAAAACCTCCTTTTCTATCTTTTTGAGGTTCCTCTAATCCTGTTATTAACAAAATTGCCGCCAGAAACAACATAGAATATGGCATCAACTCAACACTTCCAGTAATTAGCTGATATGCATATAAAGCGACTACAATTATTGCTAAGATGATTTTAACTATTTTCAACAATATATTTCCCCTTAAGTACAATTTTTTTTAATCATACCATTTAACACCTTTTCATTGTGTAGAAAATGGAAATTCCTTCATTCACTAACCCACTTTTCTGCACGAAAAAGCCGACTGGTTTTTTAATAAAACCAATCGGCTATATGGGCTTTTAATTTATTTGAATGTTACGCATTTACTGCTTTACGGGCCTGGCTTGCATGTAATTTTTTCATTGCAAATCTTGCTATCGGCTGTGCGATCAAAACTTCAACCCAAAATGCGATGAAAAAGTTACGTGGCCAGTCATAAAAGAACGTCTGAATCGGCTCCAAACTAATTTCCCTCATGCCAATCCAAGATCCGATAACCGTCAGTAAAATGGACAGAATGGTTACGCTGAATAATATCGTGAATAACACTCTTGCATTAAAACCGTCCGTAGGTTCAATAAACTTTTTTACGAGTTTATTAACTAGAGGATTTACAACAAGTGTTACTAATAAAATGACACAAATCCATACAAATGGAATTACCCGTAAGGTTTCCAAATACACTTCTTTACTGAATCCAAATTTAAATCCCATAATAAGTGGTGCGATAATGTTGACTGAAAGTATTGATATAATCGCTAAGAATAATACAAAGTCTTTTCCATTTCGCGGTAATCTTGTTTCATCGTGCATATGATCATCCCCATTAAAAATATTTCAGATGGCAGACGTATCGTGAGACATATATTTTTGGTCAATAAAAAAGACCAATATCTCTACACACTGATATAACAATTTTAGCACCTTTTTTTAATGAAATTCAAGGCTTAATATTAGCTATCCTGCACCATAAAAAGTCTGCCGCAGTAACCTTACTTACTGCAAACAAATCACAAGACAGCAGGACACATATACCCCGATTCAGTTAATTACAAAAATTCACTTGATATTCTTTTAGTTAAAAAGCACAAAATAATATCTGAAATTTCACACTTCTTCTAATGATTCTTAAATGCGAAACCTGTATACTTTTCTCATGTTAGTTTTTGTCACATCAACAGGCATATCATATAACACTATGAATAGGAGTTGAGTGTAAATTGTCTACATATCTAGAAAGTCATGCTTTAGAAGAGGCGGAGTTCCACCATGTTGCGGATTTGGATGAATCTTTGAAGCCGAGATCAAAAGAAGATAGGACGGTTGGCCCGATATCCTATACATTCATGTGGATTGGAGACGGCGTCAATTTAGGGAATATGACACTTGGGGCCAGCTTGGTCGTAGCGGGAACCGCAACGTTGAATATCATTCAGACTTTTGCTGCAGCTGCCATAGCCATCGCCATCATTTCCGTGATTTTCGCTTTAAATGATAGGATTGGATACAGGACGGGTATTCCCTATGTTGTTCAGCTCAGAATGTCCTTCGGGATGAAAGGTTCCATTATATCATCACTTTTGCGCGGTATTCCGGCCATCATCTGGTACGGTTTTCAAAGTTGGATCGGCGGTACCGCTTTAAATGAAATCGTGAAGGTCATTACGGGTGGTGCATTTGATAATGCCGTCATTTGCTTTGTCGTGATTCAATTGGTGCAAATTGTACTTTCGCTGTATGGCTTCCATGCCATCAAATGGGTGGAAATGCTTGCATCCATCGTTATCATGCTAGCGCTAGTCTATGTATTTGGCATTCTGCTTACATCACATAGCGAGGTCATCGCGGAAAAATGGGTGCACGCTGAAGGCTCATGGGGCCTGCCGTTCTTTGCTTTCATCATGATGTTTTTAGGAAATTATGCGGCTATCTTTTTAAGCGCAGGAGACTATTCAAGAGAGCTTAAGTCTGGCATCAGTGATGCAAAACGAGGGTTTTTATACTTTTCGCCCATTTTACTAGCATACGGTTTCGTACTGACTATCGGTGTAATGCTTGCTTCCGCTACCGGCATTTCCAATCCAGTTAAGGCGTTTGCAATTGTCGTGGATAATCCTTATATCACTGTAGGCGTTTCAGCATTTATCGTCATAGGTGCAATTGCGGTAAATATGGTTGCCAATATCATTCCGCCAACATATGTCATTACTTTGCTTACAAAGTTGAAATATAAGGTTGCCGTTATCATAACCGGAATTCTTGCCTTTTGCTCATTCCCTTGGGTGCTTGTACAGGATTCTTCGGCGAAGGGCCTCGGTTTGTTCATTCTGATTTATTCCGCATTTTTGGGTCCGATCGTTTCGATTTTATTAGTCGAGTATTATATATTAAGAAAGCAAAAAATGAATGTTGCCGATTTATACAAAGAGGATGGGCCATTTGCAGGATATAATCCATGCGCGCTGCTCGCCATGCTTATCGGCGCCGGCGCTGCCTTTATAAAAGTCGAGCTGGCCTGGATCATCGGCGTTGTTGTGGCGGGCATTGCCTATATTATTCTGATGAAGTTCGCCTTTAAGGATTCTAGTTTCAAAAAGGGGACGATATTCGAGAATGAGTTTTAACTTATTGAAAGGGATACTACTCAAGATGGCAGTATCCCTTTTTTAAGTAAGGTTGATTTCAGGAATTATACATTTGACCATTTTTGTAAGTGAATGTATGGTTTCCTTCTTTTTTCAATAAAACCGGCATGTACTGTGCGACCATTTCAGCAATTCCGAGATTAAGTGGATGAAATATCCAATCAATGGATTTCCAATCAAGAATGCCTTCCCGCGTTTTTTTCGGTGTTTCATATATTAAATCCTCATCAGCCATATACAAATATACATATATTCCATCCAATTCACCTTCTGGAGTCTCCCAGGTTACCGTTCCTTTAGAAAAAAAGGTCTCTACCTCTATCCCCGTTTCCTCAAATACCTCACGCCGTGCACCAATATCAGGTGTTTCACCTTTCTCGATTTTGCCCCCCACCCCGTTCCAAACACCCATAATCGGAGCTTTCTCCCGGTTAAGCATGAGAAGTTCATTATTCTTCTTTACAAAACAGACTGTATACTTAAACATTTATTAAGTGACCCCTTTATCGTTAATTAACCCCACACATGGCTGTGACGAATGTGGACCATAGAGAGGTCGCTGTACCAATCATACAAATTACAGCTAGATAAATCCCGAATTTATCTTTTTGGATTTTTTGTTTTTTATAAAATAGGAATGTCAATGAGAGTGCAGCTAAATATAGAAAAATACTTAACCCTGTTAATCCGGTCAAGTAATATATAGGCGATATCTCCACTATAGTTCGGTCCATATAATAGGAAAGATCCTGACCATATATCCCTAATACTGTCGCTAAAACAAAACTGCCCACTATTAAAACATTGGCTAATCTCAAATCATCTGCCTCAAGCAATAAATTATTAACACACTCTCAAATTTTAACAATGAATAAAGAATCCGTAAACGCTCTCGACAATGTATGAGCGCACTACCCATTAGTTCCAATTCTTCTATTAGCGCAAAATAATTACTTCACTCGTGAGTTTGGGCGATATATTTGTGAGTTTGATTGATATATACGAGAGTTTGGGCGATAAACTCGTGAATTTGAGCGATATATTCGAAAGTTTGAGCGATATATACGAGAGTTTGGACGATATACACGTTAATTTACACTATTTACTCGTACTTTGCTCTGTTTTACTCATGAATTCGCACTTTACTCGTGAGTTTAAGCTATTTACTCGCGAATTAGCATTATTTACTCGTGAGTTTTGCTGTTTTACTCGCGAATTTGCACTATTTACTCGTGAATTCGCACTTTACTCGTGAGTTTAAGCTATTTACTCGTGAATTCGCACTTTACTCGTGAATTCGCACTTTACTCGTGAATTTACGCTATTTACTCGTGAATTCATATTTTCATAAAAAAAGCAGCGATTCCCTTAAGGATCGCTGCTCCTCCTATTTATGCTCCTGCCCAAACATCTTTCGCATATCTGCCATTCTCCTCTAATGATTGCAGCCATTCTGTGGCTTCTTCTCTCTGTGTTTGATAGATATGCATATAGCTGTCAATTATGGTTCGTTCAACATCTGGCGCCATTTTGCTTCCGTCTCCGCAGATGTATAGGTGTCCTCCTTCTTCTTTTAATAAAGGAAGGATGTCATGAGCGTTTTCCGCTAATCGGTTCTGGACATATGTTTTTTCTTGACCGGGACATCTGGAGTAAGCGGTGTGCAGTGTTACAAGTCCCTCTTGTTCGGCTTGGACGAGTTCTTCTTGATAGAGGTAATCGTGTTCCGGATTACGGCATCCAAAGTAGAGGTGGGCCGTCCCTAGCGTTTCACCTTTTTCTTTTAAAGCGCGACGTGACTGTATGAATCCCCTGAATGGTGCAATGCCTGTTCCAGGGCCGATCATGATGATTGGTTTTTCTGTTTGCTTTGGAAGCTGGAAGTTGGATTGCGGCGTATTGATAAAGCAGGCTATTTTGTCTCCTAGGGAGCGTTCTGCCAAATAATTCGATGCAATTCCTTTGTATTCCCCGTTGCCGCTCAAAGCTTCTCCACGGACGACGCTCACGGTGATGCTTGCTTCTCCTTCGTTGTGGAGTGGTGAGCTTGAGATGGAGTAGTATCTTGCTTTTAAAGGTGGCAGTAGAGCCAGGAAACGTTCAAACGGGATTTCACATGCAAGATACTTTTCGATTAGGTCAAGCATGGTTATGCGCTTGTTCAGGATTTCTTGTTTATAGGTATTGTTCAAAAGAAGATCTTCAAGTTCTTTTACATGTGGAGGACATACCGTATGAGTGGCAAGCGCCCGTATTTGAGACCGGGTGGCGGGTTCTTGGAACTCCACATGGTTTGATAGTAACTCTTCCAGTTTTACCGGTTTTCCTGTAGGAAGATGGGCAGCTTTTCCGAAATCCCCAGTCAGATTCACATAATCTTGGCCGTTTAGGTTAAATCGACTGAGCACTCGCTCGACAAGTTCCGCTGGATTTTGCGGAAGCACCCCGAGATGATCGCCTTCCTGATAATGTATTCCCTCTGGCAGCGTTAATTCTATATGCCGTGTACTTCTTCCGCTAACTTCATGTTGTAATTCAGTATTCCTTTTTACAATGGATGTAAACGCATGATGGGTGCGGGCAAGCGGTGTGCCGCTCACATCACTTACGAAGTTCATCGTAATCGAGCTGACTACCCGATCACTCTTATTCACTTTAATGTTCAGGGTTTCGGCAAGTTTCGGCCAAAGGGCTTCTGACCATTTCTCGTAATCCCCTTCAAAGTCATCGCTTGCATCCCCATAGCCTGTTTCTGACAGCCGCACTGCTCCTTTTTGTTCCAGCCGCTCATCAATGAAAATTGGAATGCGTTGGTACGTATTGGCCCAATTGCGGTCCCCACAGCCGAAAATCGCATAGTGAACACCATCCAATGAGCCATCATGGCTTTCCTTCAGCCATGAAACGAAGTCACCTGCATTATCAGGGGGATTTCCATTATAAGATGCCGAGACTATGAGAACAGCTCCTTCTTGGGGAAGCCGATCGGTGTAATCATTCAAAGGGGCAACCTCGGCATGGAAGCCTTGCCGCTTCCCTGTTTCGGCAAGGTCCCGAGCAATCCCTTCCGCTGTTCCCATGTTTGATCCAAACAGGACGAGTAATGGTGTTCCATGTACTGATTCGATTGGAGATACCGCGGCTCCTTTTTCCGGAGACTTTGGTTCTGAAGAAGCAACGGTAAACGACATCGCCGGCTTCCTCGGTGAAACGCGCATGGTCAATCCGTCCGGTTTAAGAGTCAATGTTTCTTTAACATCCAATTGATATTCTTCATGATCGATCAAGTCAAAGTGCTGTAAAACCATGCCAAGCACCAGTGTCGCTTCATGAAGCGCAAACTGCTGTCCGATACAGGCGCGCTGCCCGTTTCCAAATGGTTTATACGCATGATAAGGGATGGACTCCAAATCCTCGAACCGCTCTGGAGTGAACGATTCAACGTCATCACCCCAAACGGATGGATCACGGTGAAGCTCGGGAATAAGCAGCGAGAACACATCATCTTTCTTCACATTATATTTTCCATCCAGCATGGTATCTTCTTTCGCATAAACGGAAAACGCCGGAGCTGTCGGCCACAGACGGAGCGTTTCATTCAGCACCATCCGGACATATTTCAGCTTTTTCACTTGTTTGTAATCAGGAACATCATCACCCAGCACTTCATCGACTTCCTGCTGCGCTTTTTTTAACTTGTCTCTGTTATTCATGAGGAAATAGATGGCGAACGATAGGAGACCGCTCGTCGTTTCATGTCCAGCTATTAAAAAGGTAATGATTTGGAAACGAATATTTTCATCATCCAGTGATGCGCCCGTTTCAGGATCGACCCCTTTCAACATATGGGAAAGAAGGTCATCTTCTCCGTGATCACCATTTTGTTTTCGGTCAGCAATCAATTCATCCACTAGAGAGAACATATATTGAATGTCTTCCCTGAATTGTTTTTTGGATTTGATCATCAGTTTATCTTGGATGCCAAGTCGCTGCGTTTGGCTCATCGCTTCATCCAACGCACGCACCATACTGTTGACAAAAGGATGGGTGGTCTCCCGATAAAAACTGTTAAAGCGGTAATTGAACCCGCATAGTCCAATCGTATCCAATGTCAATCGTGTCATATCTTCAGGAACATCTATCTCATCAGCCGGATTCAGGCGAGCCCATTTTTGAATGAGTTGGGTAGCAAGATCCACCATTTTAGCATGATAGCCCTTCATTGCCTGCTGGCTAAAGCTGGGCAGCAAGATGTTATGGGCCTTTTTCCAATTCGGTTCCTTCGTTTCACTTGTGAAAAGACCGTCGCCGCCAAACGCCCTCACTTTCTGCAAGGCTGGACCGACCTTCTTATCAAATTTTTTTTCATCACATATTTCTTTAGCGAGGTCAGCACTGGATACGAATGTAGTGATTCGACCCGGAAATTGAAACTGAAAAATCGGCCCAAGTTCTCGTGCCAGCTTCATGAAAGACTGAAGCGGCTTATCCTTATCAATGATAGGCAGGCTGCCTAGGGGGCCATATGTCTTTGGCTGTGGAAACTGAGTTGTGTTTTCCATTTTATTAGCACCTCTTTACAATAGTTCAGAATGCGGAATGAACGTTCATTCCGTTTAAATGTTAAAAGTATCTCAAGCGTGCAATCGCACTGCATCCCAAAAGCTTTCTTCCACATCTGCCAAAAGTTTTGGGTCAGCTTCTAACTCCCCGATGCGAACAAGTCGCTCAAGCTCAAGAAAAGCTCCGTAAATGATGGCAATCAAAGCTGAAGAAGGAAGCTCCTTAATTTCTTTTTTCTCTTTTCCTGAATCAAAGAAATTTTTAAATATATTCAATAGCCCTTGAAAGCTAGCATGACTATCTTCATTTAAAAAATGGGCTCCACTATGTATTTTAATAAAATAAAGAGCTTGGTCCTGCTCAGTTGTAAAGTGAACCATCGATTTAAAAATATGATGAAACTGATTGCGAATTGAATCATCATGAGGAAATCCATTCTTGACCGTTTCAGTGAAAATATCCAAGTACTCTTGAAAGATCTTGTTGCCCAGCACTTCCTTATTCTCGAAATAACGATAAATGGTACCCGCTCCAACTCCTGCCGATGCAGCAATCATCGGAATCGTCGTCGCATCATACCCCCGTTCTGCAAAAAGCTCTAAAGCGCTGGTTACTATACTGTCTCGTTTATTTGCTGCCGTGATCATAATGATCCCCCCTTTTAATCAAGGTGCGGAATGAATGTTCATTCCTTTAATGCAAGTGTAAACCCAATAAAATCCAATCTCAATCGCGCATACTACCCATATTTTGTGAATTTTTTTTTAACGGAGGGGGATAAAAGGCTGAAAGTATTTCTTTTTAAGGAATTAAATGGTATGACGTACTATCATTCGCCCCATAAGAAAAAGAGCTGATAGTCACAGCTCTTCCACTGGTTTACTGAAATTAAGTATGCAAACTTCTTGTTCATCTATTAAATGAGAAGAAACTTATGCATGATTATAACGTTCAGATAGTTTCTTTTTATGGGCATTGAACACTTCTTCCAAGGGGATATTGTACTTGTTCGCAATCACAATCAAGTTTCCTAACACATCTCCCAACTCTTCGGTTAGCTCCTGAATGTTCTCTTCAAACGAACCAATAACTTCATCAGGTCTATCCCTGCCAATCTCAAGGGAACGAATGGCTCGTGCAACCTCGCCAGTTTCTTCTGCCAAAAAGCCAATGCGAATGAAGATGTCCAATTCTGACCATCCCCGTGCTTCATAATAATCTTTTACCCATTGTTGAAATTCAGTGACGTTCATATCCATCCACCCTTCTTTTTTATCATTCAAGTTTAACAAATCCCCTTTAATTTTGTATGATAAGAAAGGAAGATTACTAAATGGGAGATGTGATATTTTGAAAAGTCTAGCTGTATTTTGTGGATCAAGCAAAGGTGCATCTGCTGTCTATGTAGAAGGTGCTAAAAAACTGGGTGCGGAACTGGCAAAACGTAAGATTACCCTTGTTTATGGAGGCTCAAGTGTAGGAATCATGGGTGCAGTTGCAGATTCCGTCTTGGAAGCAGGCGGAAATGTAATTGGCGTAATGCCAGATTTCCTCGAAAAAAAGGAAATAGCACATAAGAACTTAACCGAGCTGATCGTCGTGGAATCCATGCATGAAAGAAAAGCAAAAATGGCTGAGCTTGCAGATGGATTCATGGCCTTGCCAGGCGGGCCAGGAACATTGGAAGAATTCTTTGAGATTTTCACTTGGGCTCAGCTTGGTCTTCATCAAAAACCTTGCGGACTCTTAAATATCAATCACTATTATGATCCTTTGGTCGCTTTATTCAATCATATGTCCGACGAACAGTTCCTACATGAAAAGTTCCGTTCCATGGCGCTGGTAGATGTTGAACCAAATGGGCTTCTTGATCAATTCATTACATATGAACCGCCAACCGTAAAAACTTTCCTTACCGAGAAACAAACCTGATCATTAAAAAACAGCCGGCCAAGATCAATAATGATCTTGGCCGTTTTGATAAACCGCTGGTTAGGTAAAGATCCGGTTTAAATAATCTCCATGCCCTTTGATAAGCTGCACT
The DNA here is from genome assembly GCF_040250305.1 of Peribacillus frigoritolerans. Taxonomy (NCBI): domain Bacteria; kingdom Bacillati; phylum Bacillota; class Bacilli; order Caryophanales; family Bacillaceae; genus Peribacillus; species Peribacillus frigoritolerans. The sequence continues at coordinate 4,605,691 of NZ_CP158190.1, forward strand.
TCATGTTCGGATGAAATCCAGAAGAAATGAAATGTCAGCCCCGCTTCATCTCCTCCACCCGTCGGCTGATGGTCCCATTCATCAGGAACATTCGATACACTTATTTGATAAAAATATCTATTATGTATGGCACCATCAACAGTCTCCCAAAAATCTTCTGCCATTAATTTCTCCACATGAAAATTTTCCAGACCTGTTTCTTCTTTCATTTCCCTAATCACTGCTTGGTAAGCATCTTCTTGAGGCTTCACTGTTCACTTGGGTATCTGTATACCGGCTTCCATAATGGGATGTTGAAAAACCAATACCTGTGTTTCTCCATTATTGATTCTTGTCACATACCCGTAAGCTTTTTTTATCGGTATCACCATCAATCACCAAAAGCAAAAATGAGCTCTGTCTCGCATACAGTTTCCCCCTCGACAGTAGCCCTTCCTGTTCCTTTACCGATAGGACCTTTCAAGCGAGTAATCTCCACTTCTAAACGTAATTGGTCCCCTGGTTTTACTTGCCTTTTAAAACGACATCCATCGATCCCAGCCAAAAGCCCGATCCGTCCTTTATTTTCTTCTTTTGTAAGCATGACAACAGCACTTACCTGTGCTAATGCCTCCACGATCAACACACCTGGCATCACTGGGTAATCGGGAAAGTGACCAGTAAAAAACTCTTCATTTGCCGTGACGTTTTTAATGGCCACCGCCCTCTTTCCTTCTTCCAGTTCCAAAACTCTATCAACTAAAAGAAATGGATAGCGATGCCTGATAATGTCTTTGATTTCTTGGATATCGATCAATATTAAGTCCCCCATTGCGATGGATTGCTTTCACTTAATTTTACCATCAGTATCACCATATGGATATTTTTGTGTTATAAAAAAAGGCTGCCTGAGCAACCCTGTTTTCTCTTACAAATCCTTTGATTTTTTTTCCTTCGATTTAGTTAATGGGGATAGAACTATTTGTTCATACCTCTCATACCCCCCCAATAATTTATGAATCAAGCTTATTTTAGGAACAACAAGGTAAACCGCCAATCCTGAAATGGTGCTTATTATTGCTCCTGCCAGCACATCCGCCGGAAAGTGGACGCCTACCCAAATACGGGAAATGCCAACAAGGAAAGCCAGCATGATCCATAACAACCACCATCCTCTTTTGAAAAGCCAAAAAGATACACAAAACGAGAAAAACAAGATTGTATGGTCGCTTGGAAATGAATTATCCACTCCTTTTTCAATTAACTTATTAACATTGGCCAATTCGGCAAATGGCTGATTATTCGAATGCAATCTCCCTGCCATTTTCCCCATCATTTCAGCTATTACAAACGTAATCATCCCACAAACAACCATCATCCTACTCTGTTCATTTCGAGTGAACCATATTACGATGACTGCCAAAGCTAATAAAAATACCATGTACTCGGCAATGAAAATGGCAGAAGGGTTTAAATAATCGTACTGTTTCCCTAAGTCATTGATCATTCTGAATACATTGGTATTCAACTCAAAAAAGTCCATTTCATACCCAACCTTCCTCTTTTTCTTACATATTAAAGAGAAAGGAAATAAATCGCCATCGTTCTTCCTAACAGTTTAAGCTGCCATCTTACAATATTGTCACTCGGTTAAATACGCTTAGTGGGGTCTTGTATATTTCCTAAACTTTCTATATAATCCAAGAAAAAATAAGGAGATAAGTAAAATGAATAATGATAGGAACTCAGTTCTAATTCATGAAAACCAGGAAACGGTTTGGAATGCGATTACGAATGATGAAATCATCTCAAAATGGTATGCCCCGGGTTCACAATGGAATATTCCTAAACTCCAGGTTGGAGGGAAGGCAATCTTCGTATTAATGCCTAGTGCACATAACAATCTTAAAGAGAATGAAAGTATCCCAATGAGCTTTACAATCCAAGAGATAATCCCATACGAAAGGTTTACTTATTCCTCGGATTCGGATAAACTCGTTTTCACTTTTGAAATATACCCAGAATCTGAAGGCACTAGAGTATCCATTAACATGGACGGATATGAACTTAGTTTGGCTAACTTAAAAGCATTTTTAGAAGGAAAAGAACTTCACAATACCTAATCATTCATTTGAAAGAGAACCTAGTTCATTTCCATGTTTATTAAAAAATCGTTGCTGTCCCCCTTCTGGAGACGGCCGTATTTATAATAGAAGAAATTCACATAAGGAGGTAAAAAATGCTGGACATACAGAAAAAGTCCGATACTGTCATCATTGTCATTCACGAAATTTATGGACTGAACCAACATATGCAGGGTTTTTGTGAGTCATTATCAATACAGGGTTTTGATGTGATTTGTCCGAATTTGTTAGAACGTGAGACGCCTTTTGATTATTCCCAAGAGGATGCTGCTTATCGACATTTTATGGAGAACGTAGGATTCAAGGGTGCTTTACATAAGATAAAGGATATATTATCGAATATAAAAGATGAATACCAAAAGATTTTCGTCCTTGGATTCAGTGCAGGGGCAACTGTAGCTTGGCTGTGCAGTGAGGATGAGCGTGTCGATGGAATAGTTGGTTACTACGGTTCACGTATTAGGAATTATGCAGAATTAGCGCCACAATGTCCTGTACTGCTATTTTTCCCATTAGAAGAGCCTTCATTTAATGTGGACGAGTTAATTTTAGCTTTAGAAAGAACGAATGTCGAGGTTCATAAATTCAAGGGAGAACATGGATTCAGTGATCCTTACAATTCAAAATATCATGTAGAATCAGCACAAGCAGCCGTTAGCAAAATGATGAAATTTTTTATGCAACACTGAGGTTACACATTCAACCTAATGCCGTTTTGTATGGATCCATTGTATCGAACCCGCATCACTATGGGGATGACATTCATTTTGAACCTTTTTATATTCTGTTTCCAATTCTTTTAAGGTTAACTTCATAAGCTGTTCCACAGTCTTATTTACAGTATGGATCATAAGTTTATAGATTAATTCCTTACGCCTTTCTTCCAAGCCCTTCCTCATTTCACCCTCTCCTTTTATTCTGATATTATATGAAATGTATCCTTAGACAGGGGGAATGATCGTCGGATTCCTTCTCTTCGATTTTGCTTATTTTAATATATTCATTCTCTAAATCGGTTAAGGTTAATTCAAATAGATGGATGTCATTCTTTTTATAAACTCCCTTGTTAATCAACTTGTTGATAAGGAAGTTTCTTTTTTTCTCAATGGCTTTACGTAATAATATCCCCATGGTAAATCCTCCTTTTGATAATCTTACGACTTGCCCATTCACAATAAAAAACCGGAGACACCTCTTTACATGAAAGAAAAGTCTCCGGTTTTCCGGTCAATTAACCTATAATTCCTATTCAATTACTCGGTATTGTTATTTTTATAATACTCACTATGAGATCCGCAGTCAACAATTTTTTTCCTGCATCTTATTTATTTTTGCTTCGCTTCATAAAATGCTGCTTTCACTTTATCCAACAGGTCTTTATCCGTAAACAATTTATAACCTGTAAGTGCAAGAGCTTTTGCCCCGGTCAGGATGGCTTTGTCTCCAGCAGGAGATTTGGCACAGTCGCGGAATTCATTCGTATGGGCAATCAGCTCATCATGGCCAATTTTTATATAAGGATGTGCTGTCGGCACTACATGGCTTACATTACCCGCATCCGTCGAGCCAAAGCCACTCTCTTTTCGAGGACCCACTGCTTCCCCTAATTGAGCCAGTTCTTCTTTTAACAGTTCATCCAGAACTGGATTAATGACAAAATCGAGCACTTCATTTTGGAAACGTTCAACTTTAACCGTACTTCCTGTGGCAAGTGCTGCCCCTTCGGCAACAGCACGGATTTTATTGGACACTTCTTGGCAAAGTTTCCATGTTGTTGCTCTAATGTAAAACCTGGCGGAAGCATATTCAGGAATGATGTTAGGCGCTTCCCCGCCATTGGTAATGATTCCGTGAATCTTGACCTCGGCTGGGAGCTGCTGGCGCAAAGCATTAATGCCATTGAACAGCTGAATCACCGCGTCAAGTGCATTCACGCCTTCTTCAGGTGCAGCTGCTGCATGTGCTGACTTTCCGTAAAAATGAAAATCAAGGGGATCGACTGCCAAAAATGGACTTGTGACACGCGTTTGCCCGCCTGGATGGATAAGGATGGCCGCATCCACCCCATCAAATAGACCGTGCTTCACAAAGCTGCCTTTTGCACTTCCATTCGGCCCGCCCTCTTCAGCCGGTGTTCCGAAAACAATCACCTCTCCGCCCGTTTCCTCCAGTACTTGTGCCAAAGAAATGCCTGCTGCAACACTCGTTGTGCCGATGATATTATGGCCGCAAGCATGACCCAAACCCGGCAATGCATCATACTCGGCTAAAAAGGCAATTGTGGGACCTTTCTTTGAAGAGGTTTTTTTGGCGATGAATCCTGTTTCATGTCCGGCTATATTGCGGGTCACTTCAAATCCTTCATTTCGAAGTATTCCTGTTAATGTATCCGAAGCGAAGAATTCTTGATTCCCAATTTCGGGTTTAGCATGAATGGCTTGACTCGTTTCGATATATAATTTGGAATGAAGGTCGATGTGATCTTCAATAATCTGCCGATGCTGCTTTTGCACTAATTCTCTCGCCATACTCTTAATCTCCCCTTTTTCTTGAATCGATCCATTACTTTTCATTAGCTGGTTTTGTCCAAGCATCCTGGTAATTCACTAATTCATCTACAGAAACATATGCAGGAATGGTGTTTCCTTTAAACGTTTTTTTGATGAACGCTTCCACTTCTTTCGATTGATAAAGCTCCACTAATTTCTGCAACTCAGGACGATCGGAATTACCCTTTTTAACTGCAATGATATTAATATACGGTTTCGCCGTTTTACTTTCATGGAATAAAGAATCTTTTAAAGTAAGGCCTGCTTCGACGGCAAAGTTATTATTGATGGCTGAAGCATCGGCATCATCCAATAGACGAGGTGTATTGCCTGCAGCAACAGGTTGGATTTTCAAGTTTTTCGGATTTTCCCTAATGATTTCCAATGAACCCGATCCATTGAATTCCTCTTTCAATGTAATCAATCCAGCTTCCTGAAGAAGGAGTAGTGCACGGCCAAAGTTTGTTGCTTCATTCGGAACGGCAATCGTAGCGCCATCCGGAAGACTTTTAAGATCTTTATGTTTTTTAGAATAAAGGCCCATAGGTGCAATGACAGTCGACCCGATGGCCTCTAATTTCAGATTTTGGTCTTGAACGAATTCATCGAAGTAAGCGACCGTTTGGAATGAATTGGCATCAATTTCACCTTCACTTAACGCAAGGTTCGGTTGGATATAATCATTGAAAGTGACCAGTTCGATATTAAGCCCTTCCTCTTTCGCTATGTCGACAATGTATTCCCATGTTCTCGTATCCCCGCTGCTGACACCGACTTTCACTGTTTTCACATCATCCGAAACGCCTGATGCACCTTCTTCTTTCCCGCATGCTGCAGACACTATGGCCAATGCCAATACTATGATCGTTAATAAGATTTTCTTCATTTCTCCTACCTCCTGTTATTTTTATCTTCTTCTGATTTTTCTTGAAATAAAATTCCCGGTGGATTGCAATAATTGAACGATGATCACGAGCGCCGCTACTGTGACGACCATCGTCATCGTATCGAACCTTTGATAACCGTAAGCCAAAGCTAGATCCCCGACCCCGCCTGCCCCGACGGCACCTGCCATGGCCGTAGCTCCAACAAGCCCGATAGTCGCTGTTGTAAATGTTAGGATCAACGAACTAAGTCCCTCGGGAATCAAAAAGCGATAAATGATTTGCCATGTCGTCGCACCCATCGCCTGAGCGGCCTCGATGATCCCTTTGTCCACTTCCAACAGGGAGTTCTCAACAAGCCGGGCAATATAAGGAGCCGCGTAAAAGATTAGCGGAACAATGGCCGCATTCATTCCGATCGCACTGCCTACAATCATTCTGGTAAGCGGAATAACTGCTACAAGCAAGATGATGAAAGGAACCGACCGCAATATATTGATGATCGGGTTCAATACATTAAAAATCCATTTATTCTCCAGGATGTGACCCTTTCTTGTAATGACAAGCAGGATACCGAGCGGAAGCCCGATCAATCCGGAAAACACCAATGAAATGGCTACCATATAAAGTGTGTCACCGAAAGCTGTCAACAACTGCTCTGCTGTAATTTCCATTCCCCAAAGCGTATTACCCATTTATCTGCACCTCCTGGACGAGAATCCCCTCATCTTTAATATATTGATAAGCCTTATCCACCTCATTTTTGTTCCCTGTCACTTCGATGATCAAATTCCCGAAAGGCGTTTCCTGAATTTCAGAAATATTGGCTGATAAAACACTTAAATGAACGTCATATTTCTTCGAGATCGTTGAAAGTAAAGGAGTACCCGAAGTAGTCCCAATAAAATTAATTTTCCAAATAATCGGGATATGGGATCCTATGCTTTTTAGGAAACTTTGTGGAATTTCGTCATGTATGACCGTTCTCACGAAGTTTTTTGCAATATCCGTTTGCGGCTTCGCAAACACTTCGAAAACCGAACCTTGTTCAACGACGCATCCGCCCTCCATGACCGCTACCTTATTGCAAATTTCCCTGATGACAGACATCTCATGAGTGATTAGCAGAATGGTAATATTGTATTCTTTATTAATTTTCTTTAAGAGCTGCAGAACGGCACTCGTTGTTTGTGGATCCAATGCCGACGTAGCTTCATCACACAATAAGATCGATGGATTCGTAGCCAAAGCTCTCGCAATGCCGATCCGCTGCTTTTGACCTCCCGATAATTGATCCGGATAACTCTTCGCCTTGCTCGATAAGCCAACGAACTCCAACAGCTCGCCTACACGGTTTTTGATTTCCTTAGCCGGAGTTCCCGATAAAACCAGCGGCATAGCAATGTTATCAAAAACAGTCTTGGAGTTTAGCAAGTTGAAATGCTGAAAAATCATCCCGATTTTTTTCTTTTCTACCCGTAATTCCTTCTGGCTTAATTTGATTAAATCCTTGCCCCCAACAATCACCGAACCATCTGAAGGATCTTCAAGCAAGTTGACCAGCCTGATCAACGTACTCTTTCCGGCCCCGCTATAACCGACTACACCGAATATATCCCCCTTTTCCACTGTCAAATTAATGCCCTTCAAAGCCTCGACAGTCTGTTTCTTTGTTTGATAAACCTTTTTAACATTTTGAAACTCAATCATCCAATCTCCCCCATGTTGTTTATTTGTACGAATTCATTATCCAGTGAGAAGAGCTTTGCAAAGTTTCATAATGATAGGGTTAAATTCGAAACTCACGAGTAATTGCACCAATTCTCCAAATAACCATATACATTTTGAATAAACAAAAGAGGCCTCTTCCGTCGTCAGACAGAAGAGGCCTCTTTTAGACATAAAAAAGAGTAAACTCTTAATTTAATTATCTAAGAAAAGCTCCTTCTTATCTTTCAAACTTTCGTCCGTTGGAATTAGCACAGTATTTTTACAAAAGTAAAAACCCGCTGCCGAGGTATCATAGGGCCAAGTCCCTCCACATCTCTTGATAAGAATTAACGTTATATTTAATTATGTCCTTCACTATATATTCTAATTTCTCTAAAGTCAACCATATTTTTCACCGTTTAAAATATTTTCACAGTATAGTGAATTGATAATTTTTAATTATATTAATATAATTAAAAATTATATTAATATAATTAAAAATTATATTTTATATTGATTTGCTCATTCTCCATACAAGGTGTTTTTGACTTTCCTCCCTTATCTTCATCATGCCTGAATTCGTATATAAACGAATCGCCCTTTGATTATCCGGAGAAACCCTTAAATGGTATTCGGATACATTAAATTGCCTGAAAAGTTTTCTGCGTAGCGAACCAATTCCTTGCCAAGGCCTTTACTGCGATATTCGGGAATAAGATAAAATAGATCTACATAGCCGATCTCAGTTCCTTCATACCCCCGAATTCGAAGTTCCATTTGTCCAATCGGTACTTGGTCATTTTCAAGGATCACCTGTCCCCCAGGAAATTTGCGGACCCTTTCTTCCATTCGTTGCAGATATGTATTTTCATCTCCAAAACCAGCTTCAGTTCCAAAACTTACAACAAAGGAATCTTTCCTGAATTTAACGATAATATCTTTGTCTTTGTCCGTATCAATGGTCCGAAAGATCAACTTTACCCACCCCTATTATTTTAGTGAAATAGTTATCAAGCAAATAAACTCATTTTACTTACACTTTTTATGATATTTCATTATTTACTTTTACAAGCGTCTTATTTCATTTTTTCTGAAAGGATTTTGCCTTAATCCCTATAGGAATGGCCATAATATTAAATTAAAAACAAATGCAATATTGTTGGGAGAGGTCTAGTAATGGGGATTGGGTAGGCACATATAATTTTTGAGTCTAACTTTGCAGGGTATGAATGTTCGAGAGGAATTTTGTTTATTCAGCTCCAACTCAACTTTTTCCCAAGCATCCTTTTTCCCTTTCATTTATATTCCAATTATAATAGGTAAGTGGAACATATTTACATGATTATCCATTATAAAAATCATTGGAGGTATTGAAGATGAAAGTTGTTGCAATAGTGGGAAGTATCCGTAAAGAGTCTTACAACCTTAAGCTTGCCAAATATATTCAATCTAGATATCAAGATCGGTTCGATCTCGAAATCTTGAACATTCGGGATTTACCTTTTTATGATCAAGATATTGAAAATGACCCTCCATTAGTTGTAAAAGAATTTAAATGTAAAGTGGCCGAAGCAGATGCAGTCTTGTGGGTAACACCTGAATACAACGGTACGATTCCAGGAGTATTGGGCAATGCAATCGATTGGTTATCACGTGTCGATAAAGTCTTGATTGGAAAACCATCATGGATCATGGGTGCGTCAATGGGGCAATTAGGAACGGTTAAAGCTCAATTGCATTTGCGTGAAATCTTATTCGCAATAGGCATCTCCTCCCCACTCCTTCCCGGGAATGAAGTATATGTTGGTGCAGTGCATGACAAAATCGATAACGAAGGCAAACTTACACATGAGTCGACTGTCCATTTTATCGATACGGTCGTCGATAATTTCATTAGCTGGTATAATCATCATACTCGTTAATGCTTTTAAAACAAGAATCCCAGCAGGATTAAACCTGCTGGGATTCTTGTTGCATCATAAAACAAAATTCATCCTCTTCCAGCTTGGAACGCTGGGTATTTTGTCATTCCGCCGTCAGCGAAAAGAGTGATACCCGTTACATAACTGGACTCTGAAGATGCCAGCCATGCAGCAACCGCAGCAATTTCTTCAGGCTTTCCGATATACCCCATCGGAATCATGCTTTCAAGATCCTTTTTCTTTTCGGGATCTTCAAGCTTGTCTGCATTTATTGGTGTGGCGATGGCCCCAGGACCAATGCTGTTCACACGGATCCCTTTTGGTGCATATTCAAGAGCCAGGGTTTCCGTAAGCAGCTTCACCCCGCCCTTGCTTGCCGCATAGTGAACGAATAAAGGCCAGGGTATCATCTCATGTACACTGGACATATTTATAACATTCCCTTTAATGTCGTTCTCGACAAAATACTTGATAGCTTCACGGCAGCCTAAGAAATTTCCCGTTAAGTTGGTATTGATTACCCTATTCCAGTCGCTTAACGGCATCTCGTGAGACGGAACCGGATTTTCAATTCCTGCATTATTGATGAATATATCGAGTTTCCCGAAATTCTTTATCGCTGATTGAACAAGGTTAATCACATCTTCTTCAACGGTGACATCGCCTTTTACTGCAATAGCTTCCCCGCCATTTGTTTTGATTTCCTCCATTACACTATCCGCTTCCTCTGATTTAGTGCGATAATTAACCACGACCTTTGCCTTTTCCTTAGCAAAGCGAATGGCCATCGCTTTTCCTAAACCAGTGGATGAACCGGTTATAACAACGACCTTACCTTCTAAATCTGTATACATATAATCACCCTCCACTTAACTTTTTGCCATTCCGAGCATAATCCCAGCTATGATGATCAAGATAATTCCGATTATGATTCCAATTAGTTGGCGCTTCGTTTTCTTTTCACGTAAAATGATGATCCCGCCAAGAGTTGAGATGACAATGCCCATTTGCGAAAGGGAAAAACTAGTGGCCACTCCCACACGGGGCTGGGATATGAATAAAAACATGTTCCCTGCAGCCCATATCAATCCCGGAATGATATTGCGAATCGTATATTTGTTAAACGGTTTATGTTTAAAAGTCAATAACAGACCGCCTATCACCATCCCTATCGCTTGAGGGAACAACGCTGACCACCCATCAACATCAAAAAGACGGGCCACGACCACATAAACCAAATAACCGAATGTCGAGATGAGGAGAATAACAATTCCTTTCTTCAAGTTTCCCGATTTGCCCTCTTTTGATTCTTTATCCTCCAGTGAGGTCAAGACAATTCCTATAATAATGAAGACTAATGCCAAGACGCCTAAAATGATTGCTTTCATTGTTGACCATTCGTTAAAAACGATGACCCCGAATAAAGTCGTTGAAATGAGCTGCATTCCAGTAGATATCGGCATTGTTTTGGATACTCCCATTAAATCAATGCTCTTAAGCTGATTAGCTTGTCCAACGGCCCAAAACAATCCAGAAACAACTCCGACTCCAAACACCAGCAATGACAACTTAATATCGGCAAAAATATAAACACCTATTGAAAAAATCAATGCGCCAATCGTTGTACCCAGTGTTTGACTATAGGGCCCACCCCCGAGTTTCACATTAAATAAAACGATGCTTCCCCAGAATATTGCCGGCAAGAGAGCTAATAATATATCCATATTCAACCCCCATATATGTAAGTTTAAAACTAAGCAGTAAATTTCATTTTGTCTTTTTAATATGTTCGCTTTATTTGAATTGACCCTTGGTAATTTTATGAAGTGTTTTTGCAAAAATAGTTTTCAACACAAAAAGGGCTTCCGATGCTGATAAATATTGGGAGCGTTAGTTGGAGTAAACACAGCAGTACTGCTGTCTGGATTATAAAAAAAAGCAAACCTTATGCAGGTTTGCTTCCAGTTTTGTTGACAAAAGGGGTTCTATCTAAAATTTTAAACATAGTTGATTGGAGCGGGTGTACGAGACTCCTGCGGGAATAGCGAGTCCAAGGGAGACCCCACAGGCGCAAGTGCGCCGAGGAGGCTCCCGGACCGCCCGCGGAAAGCGAGTGCCTGGAGAGAAAATCAACGTCCAATTTGTACAAGCAAAAAAAACTGTAGACAAACCTTATGTAGGTTTGCTTCCAATTATAGATATGGAACTTATTTCTTCAAATGATATGGCACTGTCGTAACAACCACATTTCTTTTATAAAGTAAGTAGGCGCGGATCAGTAAACTTGATTGGTTATGAAGTATATTGTGCCAGCCCTTCTTCGGAATGAATTGGGGGATGATCACCGTAACTTTATAATTGGATTCACTAGCCTTATGTTCAACTGTGTCCACAAATTTAGTTAGTGGCTGAATGATACTTCGATAATAAGAATTCAGTGTAACGAGTCTGACATCCGGCTGCCATTTTTCCCACTTTTCTTCGAATTTCTTTTCGTCTTCTCTTTCAAAAGCGACATAAACGGCAATGACCTGATGTGCAGATAGAGATTTTGCATAATTTAAAGAGTTCTCAACCACATGAGTTATACCTGCCACAGGTACAATAATGATATTTCCTTCAATTGGTAAGATCGGCTCGCATGTTGTAATCCTTAGTTGGTCACCAACTGCTTCATAATGCTTTTTAATTCGATGAAAAATTAAAATGATGATAGGTAAAAAAATCAAAACAGGCCAAACCTGAGTAAATTTGGTTAAAAAGAATATCATCGTGACGATAAAGCTAATTATGGCACCAATTGAATTAATGGTTAATTTCATCATCCAGCCTTTTGGCTTTTCGCGAACCCATTTAACAATCATGCCAGTCTGGGACAACGTAAATGGAATGAATACCCCTACCGCATAAAGCGGAATGAGATTTTCTGTATGTCCTTCAAATGCGACTATCAAGATGATGGATGCAAGTCCCAGTATGATGATTCCATTGGAATACCCTAATCGGTCCCCTCTGATCGTAAACGCCCTTGGTATGAATTTATCCTTTGCCAGGTTCACCGCAAGCAGAGGGAAAGCCGAATAGCCAGTATTGGCCGCAAGTATCAAGATCAAGGCAGTCGTACCTTGAATGAAGAAATACATGAAATTCCGTCCAAAGATCTCTTCAGCAATCTGGGAGACGACCGTTACCTCTGCGCTCGGAACAATGCTTAAATAATAGGCTAAGAATACAATTCCCGAAAATAATACAGCTAGCAATGAACCCATCGCTATTAAAGTTTTCGCAGCATTATTCGGGGCTGGATCTTTAAAGTTCGGGATTGCATTGGAAATCGCTTCGACTCCTGTCAATGCGGAGCTTCCTGATGCAAATGCTCTTAGCAGTATAAATAAACTGATGCCCGCGACCGGAGTCCCGATTGATGCGTGCAATTCCGGTGAAACTCCTCCCGTCAAAATCTTGTAAATTCCAACACCAATCAAGATGAACAATGCTAAAACGAATAGGTACACCGGATAGGCCAAAACAGAGGCCGACTCCGTAACCCCCCGAAGGTTCAGGATTGTAAGTAGAATCACGAAAATGATGGCTATGACCACATTATATGAATGCAGGCCGGGAAAAGCGGACGTGATTGCATCCGTACCTGCAGAAACACTAACAGCCACAGTTAATATATAATCGACCAGCAAAGATCCTCCGGCTATCAGCCCTGGATTGACACCTAAATTGTTTTTTGAAACTACATATGCCCCCCCGCCATGCGGATAAGCGAAAATGATTTGTCTATAGGACAAAATCAAAGCAGTTAACAGAATCAATACCCCGATCGCGATAGGGATTGAATACCAGAATGCTGCAGCACCGACCGTGATCAGAACGATCAATATTTGCTCCGGTCCATATGCAACCGAAGACAAAGCATCAGAAGATAATATCGCCAAAGCCTTTGTTTTGTTAAGCTTTTGTTCACCAAGTGCATTTGACTTTAAAGGTCTCCCTATCAAGAACCTTTTTATAGAAGATAACATCAAGAATTCACCACCATAGTTAATTTATAAGTTTATGTTGCCCAGCTGTAGCAAAAAACAAGACGAAACACAAAAATGCCTACAAGTCATAGCTAAATAGACCTGTAGACATTAATTTTTTTGTCTAACAAGCTCCACCTTCCTTCTCATATAACGCTTACGAGGTTAGCTGTCGGATTCGGACCTAAGAGTAGCCCTACCTTTTAAAAAGGATTCACCCCTTGGATTGTAAACAATCCCAATAACGGGTCCCCCGCACCATAAGGTTTAAGCGATTTAGAAATATGAAACTGTTGATTATCATACTCCCGTGAAATGGAAAAGTAAATGAAAATTTTGCTCAAAAATAAAATATTATTTGTAAGTGAGGTTTTGTTCTTGACGTATAGAACATAAGTCTTCCAAACTCATGGATTTGAAGGAAGGATAAGAGGTAAATAAACGGTTAAAAAGAAAATAATCAAGGAGTCAATGAACAAAAGGTGGTCCGAAAGGGTAAAATGATCAGCCACATGGAGATGGCGAGGCGAAATTAAACAGATCTGCCCCAGATTGGATAGTCATTAATTCCCGTCCAATCGGGGGCATTATTCAACTGATCCACCCTATTAGTTCCTTCCTTCTTGAATTGGTCTCAAATTGCTTTTTTTAAAGACAAAGTATTTCTGGCCAAGATAGTTAAGTACTGTATAACAGATTGTTCCTATCAGCACAGCCACATTTTGTTGTATGGATAAAGAAACGGATCCTTCCAGTGATTCTGCAATGGCTTGGCCTATAGAATAAGCGGCGGAATAACAAATCAGGATGACGCAAAAGAAACGGGCAACTCCTCGCCGCCATTCTATATCGCTTTTAAAAGTAAAAGTCCTGTTCAAAAGAAAACTCGTTACAGCTCCCGTGCCATTGCCGAAAAAGGTGGAGACCCAGTAAGATAATTCAAGAACATTCATGAGAAAAAGCATGATGGAAAGTCCAACCGCTGTATTGACTATTCCAACCAATAAAAAGCGGATAAAGGAGTTAGTGTGTTTTAGATAGTTTTTCAATACTGTTCCGTTCATTGTCTAGTTGCTCCCGTTTTGTTAAATCGAGCGGATTAAATAAATCCAGATCAACAATATATTTAGGCCGGCGTTTGGATTCATTATAGATTTTACCGATATATTCCCCAATCAAGCCGACAGCAATCAACTGCAGTCCGCCGATCAACCATATGGAGGTGATTAATGAGGTCCAACCAGTTTCGGTCTGTCCATAAAACTTTAACCATAAAAAGTAAGACCCAAAGAGTAAGCTAATGAAAAAGGAAAGACATCCTAGCCATAATACAAGCCGGATCGGTGTAACCGAAAAGGAAGTAATGCCATCAAGCGCAAAAGCAACCATTTTCTTAAATGGATATTTCGTTTCACCGGCCAATCTTTCTTTTCGGTCATAATAAACATTGTCCGTCTTAAACCCAATGAGCGGAACAATCCCCCGTAAAAATAGATTCGTTTCATCAAATCGTTCCAACTCCGCGATTGCCCTTTTGCTCATTAGCCGGAAATCGGCATGATTATAGACAAGGTTAACCCCCATCTTATTCATCAATTTATAAAAACCAGTTGCAGAGGTTCGCTTAAAAAAAGAATCAAGGTCCCTTTTCTGGCGGACACCATATACGATTTCACATCCTTCATTGAATTTCCGAATGAATTCAGGGATGACTTGAATATCATCCTGTAAATCTGCATCAATGGAAATCACACAATCCGAGGCTTCCTTGGCTGTAAACAAACCTGCCAGGAGTGCATTTTGATGTCCTGCATTCCGGGAAAGCTTTAGCCCGCGAACAAATTCATTATTGATCGTTTCCTTATAAATGATCTTCCAAGTTTGATCTTTGCTTCCATCATCAACCAGCAGAATTTTACTTTGACCAGAAACAACGTTTTCTTCGACTAATCCCCTCATCAATCCACAAAGCTGGGAAATGGTATCCTGCAAAACGCTTTCTTCGTTATAACAAGGTACAACAATCGTTACTATCGGTGAATTCATTCAATTCCCCCCTTTTCACATGACTCTGTATAAATAAATTTTCCATACGCTTCCTTTTTCCGTGAAAACCTTATCTAGCACCAATCCGTTTTCTTTCGCGTTGTTGATTGGGATGGCAGAAAATATATACTTGCCGCCTAATCCTTTAAACGCATCCATTTTAAGGTCCAAATTTTCCAGCTCTTTCTTCGAGCCTTTCTTGAACATATAATGCTTCCCAAGCTCATCGGTAAATAGGTAACAACGTCCTCCCCATTCATCAAAGTAGATTTTGATGTTTTTATTCTTAGCCAATTCGTTTTCAATTATTTGACGAAATTGATGTTTGTAAGAAAGCGGATAGAAATTGTTATAGCTATCGAGCGTGTAAAATCCATTAAATTGTGCGATTGCAGGATGCAGCCCAATGCTAGCAACACGATACTCTTCCTGTGGACGGTCAATATGATCTTTTATTTCTTGAAAAAGGCTTTCTGAATAGAACTCTTTGAAAGATGGTTTTTTATTATGAGTGATTTCTTCATTGAAACCCATTAAAATCATTATTTGAACGGCGATGAAAATAGAAAGGGTTTTCTTAGCATAGTCGCTGTGTTCCCAAATGATTTTTATCGCGAGGGCAAACCCCAAGTAAATCACCATCGGCCTTAAAAAGTGAAATCTGGCAAAATTAAAAGTATCCAAGGTGTGAAACCTTTCCGTCAAAGGAAGCCATCCTTTATAAAACCAAAATGCGTACCACGCTGAGAGCATAAAATTCAAGCTGAATAAAAAAACATATACCTTTTCCTGTCTCCACAGTTTTTTGGTCAGAATGATATAAAGGGCAAAGACTGTAATCGGCAGGATGATAAGCGCATGTACAGTCATGACATGCGTATGTCCAAGAACGAAATTTTTGAAAGTAAGCTGTATGACCCAATCGAGCGGCAGCCTAGCGTGAAAATATTCATCTCTACTATTTGGCTCCGAATCAAAAATGAATGAAGACACCAAACGATACTCCACCAAGCCAAAAATGAAGGTCATGTACACGATCGAAAGAAGGAACGTTATATTCCACCCTTTTCTCCTGATCACATCCGTTAGCCAAAGAAAGCCCATTGCAACAAGGAAAAAGAAAAAACCAAGCACGATGCTTGAATAAAGCGGTAATAGTGTAAGGACCAAATAATTCTTCCACGAATGGTCCTTGCTGCGAATATTCAAAAAAGCCCAAAGTGCAAGCGGCATCCCAAGTGTACTGAGCATTCCCGATGGCCAAAATGGGGTAAGGGCAAAGGCCAAGGATGTTCCAACCCTTATCCAACCTGATTGGCTTCCTGTAACCAAATGTTTCTTTAATAAGATATACATACCCAAGAATGCAATAAATCTTGTTAATGCCTGGCTTATTGCATATGCAACCATTGTCGGAAAAAGTGAATGAAGCCACACGATAATACTGAACTCACTGCCAAAGGCATTTCGGGGCAGACCATTCATGATTTGGGGGATTTTGGCGTCTATCGCACCGAATAGCTCACCGCTTTCTGAAAGGACTTTATACCAGGCAAGGTTGGAATCTAAATTATCATGTACGCGAATATGCGCATTTTCTCCAAGGATGAATAAAGGAGAAAGATATAAAACAATGACGAGTAAGGCAAAAAGGATTTGTTTTCTCTCTTGTTTTTCAATTGGCAAAATATACACCTCTTGACCAAATTCATATATCCATAATATTTGCTTCAAAGGTAAATCTATTCTTTTTCAGGGATTTATTTTAACCTTTTTTGATATAGGTCAACCAATGGCCACATAAAATGAAGGGTAGAACAAAAAGCGTATAAAAGAACCTTAAAAAGGGGCTGGGCTATGATAAAGAAAGCGGTGATTCCAGCAGCCGGTTTAGGAACACGATTTTTACCTGCTACGAAAGCTCAACCAAAGGAAATGCTGCCGATTGTCGATAAGCCGACCATTCAATATATTATCGAGGAAGCGGTTCAATCAGGGATTACAGATATTATCATCGTTACGGGTAAAAACAAACGTGCCATTGAAGATCATTTCGATAAATCCATTGAACTAGAAATGCTTCTGCAAATGAAAGGTCAAAATGAGCTGCTTAAGATCGTGGAGAACATTTCCAACATGGTGGATATCCACTATGTAAGACAAAAGGAGCCTTTAGGTCTGGGCCACGCAGTATTATGTGCCAAAACTTTTATCGGAGACGAACCTTTTGCCGTCCTGTTAGGGGATGATATCGTGGATAGCCAGGTTCCAGCTTTGAAGCAGTTAATGGAGCGGTATAACAAGGTTCAAGCGAGCATTATCGGATGTAAGGAAGTGTCACCTGCCGATGTCTCCAAGTATGGGATCGTAAATTTCCAAGAACGATATGAGGATTTATTTCTGGTAAGAAACTTAGTGGAAAAGCCTAAAGTGGAGGATGCACCTTCAACACAGGCGATTATTGGCCGATATATTTTATCACCTGAGATTTTTGAAATCCTTGAAACCGTACAGCCCGATCGGAAGGGGGAGATCCAGCTTACCGAAGCTTTAGACCTTTTGTTAGAAAAGGAACCATTATACTCGTATATCATCGAAGGAAATCGATATGACGTCGGCGATAAATTCGGCTTCCTTCAAGCTTCAATAGATTTCGCCATGAAACGACCTGAACTTCGTGATCAGCTAATATCATATTTAAGGCAGCTGTTCCCTTAATCAAGTATATAACCAACGCCCAATTGCCTAGAGGTGACTGGGCTATTTCCACATTGGATTCACCCCTTTGGTGGTAACATTTCCACGTACCATAATCTCTAAGCTAAATATAACTGTCTTTTATCAATGCTTCCATGAAATGTAAATGCAAGTGAAAATGTTGGACAAAGAAAGAATAATTTATTAAAAGTGAGGTTATGTTGATAACGTATCCTTCATTATTTATCCAAAAACTATATTCAGAAAGGGTTGTACATGCATAAAAAAACTAATAATCCAATAATATCAGATGAATTCTTAGATCAAGTGGTTAAGGAAATCAATGCAGAATTTGGCGGCCCCATTAATGAAAAAAATGATCGTTTCCAACATAGGGACGATGAAGAAAGAAGAAGTTAAATCCCCCATCATTAAATCTAAAGCTTTCCTGAAAAATTCTGGCTCTATTCAGCCAGAGTTTTTTTATGGCTATCTTAAGTAGCTTTTTTTCTTCATAGAATTATCCGCCCTTTCTTTAACGACTTGTCCAAACCAATTTAGCTGATCCTCATAGAATGATTACATGTAATTATTTTAAAGAAAGGGGAAAAACCACATTGAGCCACGCTGATGATGGACATCACTCTCGGGATAATCAGCAAGACGATGTTCAGCATGGAATTCAAGGATGGGTATGAAATTGTTGGAAACCGCTTTAAGAATTCAAGCCAAGCTTTTCAGTGAAGTGAATAGCATAATCGGTCACGGGACCCCCAAGCCTGAAGACTTCATGAAATTACCATACACTCAAAATATCATTCATGAAACACTTCGCCTTGACCATCATGAAGTAACCCCCCTTCCATCCCTTACACTCAGACCCAAGAGTGGACTGCGCATGGTGATAGAAGAAAGAGATGCAGAAGCCTTCGAACCTGGCGCATCCAATTTTTGAAGTAGGCTCTTTTCGTAAAGATTGTTGTTTTTAAAACGAAACTATTTAAGGTTGATTGGAGCGGAAGTGCGAGACTCCTGCGGGAGCAGCGGGACAGGTGAGACCCCACAGGCGTTTACGCCGAGGAGGCTCACCGCCCGCCCCGCGGAAAGCGAGCATCTGGAGGGGAAATCAACCACACCGCACTACTTAGTAAATAGCAACAAAGTATGCGAAAACAGCTTTGAAGTAAAAAGAATGATCTCATATAAACATAACATTCGTATTGGTTCGATTAACGCCTAAGACTGAGTGGCCTATTCTTTTAGAAAGGAGGGATGAAAAAATGTATATGCTCCATTCACCACGGAAGGGAATCATCCACACTGAATTGCACTATTTAGGGATGGCCTCGCAGGTATATACCGGTTATTTGGAATTTCTAAGCGAAATTGAACCAATACAAGAAACCGAATACCTACAGCCGCCCCCTCTCCCCTTTTTATATGAAAACGGATAGTCTCGTTAGCTTCTCCCGCTTCGTACCTTATATTAAAAGAAAAACCGACCTTAAATGGTCGGTTTTTTGTTATTCTGCAGTATGTTCCTTACCCCTTGCCCCCGCAGCCGCAAATGCTGGCTCCAACAATCACTAATAGGATAAACAAAATGCTATAAAGAAGAAGCGTCCGCCAATTCCAAAACCGCCATCTATCCATTTCCTTATCCATTTTTATTGAAGGACTTGAACTGATTACATCATCATATTCACTACCAAACAAATGCCATTAATAATGGAATTAAACAGAATTATTTTTCTCTCCTTTCAATATGTATTTTAAAGAATGCAGAATTGCCTAGCGCTATTCGTTAAATTAAATTCGATTCCAGCCCTAAAAAATCACCTATCAGTTTTTTCCTTTGATTCATTTCATAAAATCCAAATATATTAAGATAATAAAAACTATTCCATCTTTGCTGATTAGAAATCTATTCCAGTTTACCTGCCTAAATTGACATTTTTCCGATTCATGATATATTAATATAGTACTTTAGTACGTGAAAGCGTTCAATAATAGAAGAACTTCCTAGTTTTACTGATAGACTATTTTATTAAAAGGAAAGGCATGAATAAAATGGAGAAGACTCATCAAGATTTAAAAAAGGGCCTATTGCCGAGGCATGTCCAGTTCATTGCTTTAGCCGGAATGATAGGAACCGGGATTTTTAAGGGGAGTTCCGATACATTAAATATGGCAGGTCCAAGTGTTGTAATAGCTTATTTAATAGGGGGGCTATTGTTATTTATTGTAATGGCCGCATTAGGGGAGATGGCAACCGCTTTTCCAAATTTAAATGTACAGCATCTCATTAATAAAGCTTTTGGGTTTCAACTATCCTTCATTGTCGGATGGCTCTATTGGTTCAATTGGATTATCGTAATCATTGTTGAAATAGTCGCAGCCGGCAGTTTTCTACAATATTGGTTTCCTACAGTACCATTATGGCTGTTAAGCATACTTTGCGCTTCAGTAATAATAGGAATTAATTTGTTTCAAGTAAAATACTATGGAGAACTCGAATTTTGGTTTGCAGGAATTAAAATAATAACCTTAATTGCCTTTATTATTTTAGGAGCTTTGATCATGCTAGGACTTTTTCCTAGTTCGGCTTCATTTTCTAATTACACGGTACATGGTGGTTTTTTCCCCCAAGGAATTGACGGAATGTTAAGTGCACTTTTAGTGGTAATGTTTTCATATGGGGGTGCAGAATTAATTGGTGTAGCCGTCACGGAAACAAAAGATAGTCAGCGAGTCATACCAAAAATCATTAAAGGAACAGTATGGCGGGTGATTCTTTTCTATGTCTTGCCGATACTTATTATTTGCGGGGTAATACCTTGGGACCAAGTAAGCACTGAAGTAAGTCCTTTCGTTCAGGTTTTCAGCTTATCGGGTCTTCCCGGAGCCGCCGATATCATGAATTTCGTTCTTTTAACCGCTGTCTTATCAGCTGCAAATTCAGGTATATACGCTACCTCAAGGACACTGTTCACTCTTTCCCAGAACGGGGAAGCGCCCAAGGCATTTTTAAAAACAACGAAAAAGGGTATTCCGCTTAATGGTATATTTTTAACTACATTATGCATATTGGCTGGTGTGTTTTTATCCTATTTGTATCCCGACCTGATTTTAAGCTACCTTATGGCCATTCCTGGATTCACGGTTTTATTATTATGGATCAGTATTTGTTCCGCGCAATTGAAGCTGCGTAAGCAATACATTGGCAAACCAGGATTCCGGGTAAAATGGTACCCATATTCAACTATATTAGCCATCACGGCATTAAGCATTATCTTTTTGGCATTTCTCTTTAATAAGCAAAACATCATTGGGACCACAGTATGTCTTGTCACATTAGTGATATTTATCCTTCTTTCTTTTATTGTCAAACAAAAAAAATAAAAATATTATCCCCCCCTGACTTTAATAGGGACTTCAGACTGTAGGCAAACTCGATGAAAATCAAGTTTGCCTACAGTCTTTTTAGTGCTAGAACAATTTGAACGTCGACCATGATTTTAAAACAAACTTGGGTTACGCCTTTGGGGATGAAACCCTCTTTGGATTGAAGAAATTTGCGACACCCCTACCGAATACCTGGCTAACCGAGACCCTGCTGGATGCTTGCTTTGATGAGGCTTGGCAGACAGTCGGCGGAAAGGGAGCGGATTTCTGAAATTTATTTCTGAAGAATAAAAGTGAAACAAATTTGGATTTAAAATACTCGTTTGCTCCATTTTCAACATACATATGTTAAAATAACCAATGACCCAATCATCCTACAAATTAGAGGTGTGTATATTGACCATATCTAAAACAAATCGATTATCACTTGTAGAGCAAGTGGTTTCCCAAATCGAATCGTTAATCGAATCAGGTGAATGGAAAATTGGAAATCAAATTCCCCCTGAAATGGATTTGATCCAACAGTTCGATGTAAGCAGAAATACATTAAGGGAAGCTGTACGATCACTTGTTTATGCAGGACTTTTAGTAACGAAACAAGGAAAGGGGACATTCGTAAGGTCATCTAGTGCCTTGGGGGCAGCATTTGAAAGAAGGATCCAGCAGTCAAGTTTATTAGAAACGTTAGAGGTCCGTCATGCCCTTGAAAGAGAGGGTGCTCAGTTAGCGGCATTAAGACGTAATCAAGAAGATATAGAACGATTGCGGTTTCATATATCAGCATGCAGTAAAGCTGCCGAAGCAAAGGATATCAAGGCTTACGAAGAAGCCGATATACAGTTGCATAAATCGATTATGGGTTCATCACATAATGATTTATTGATTGATTTGTACGAACATATGGAACACTCCCTGTATGAATCGATCCATCAGATAGTGGAGATGAGTTCTGATGTGAACTTTCATTTGAACATTCATTGCAAACTTGTAGATGCCATCATCGAACAAGATGTGAACCGGGCAATCCAAACAGTGAATGAATACATTGCACAATTCAAAAAATCTTTAGAGTAAGTAAGGAGGAGATTATGGGCATTCATCAAGCGGCAAATCAACTAGAACAAACAAAAATGGATATTAAACCCAGAGTTGGACTACTCATCATCGGAATCATTCTTCTTGGGGCAAATCTGAGGGCTCCCTTAACATCGGTTGGCCCCCTTGTCACTTCGATCCGGGATAACTTGGGAATATCAAATACATTATCAGGTTCATTAACGACACTGCCTTTGCTTTCCTTTGCTTTATTATCACCGTTTGCACCTAGGATAGCACGGCGTTTTGGAATGGAGCTTACGCTTTTCCTTTCCTTGATATTACTAACAATCGGAATTGGGATACGCTCAGTTGGCGGAGTGCCGACATTGTTCATAGGGACCATTTTAATCGGGTTAGCCATTGCAATAGGCAATGTATTGTTACCAAGTCTGATTAAACATAACTTTGCCAGGAACATCGGTTTGATGACAGGAACCTATGCTGTTTCCATGAATTTATGTGGCGCAATAGGTTCCGGGATCAGCATTCCCCTTGCTTCTTCATCGGGGTTGGGATGGGCTGGTGCCCTTGGATGTTGGGGAATTTTATCACTTATTACAGTTTTCTTATGGATGCCTCAAATAAGACGGCCATTCAACTCAGGTAAGGATGTACAAACGGCACAAAAGGATAAAAAGATTAACTTATGGCGTTCTGGTTTAGCCTGGCAGATTACATTCTTCATGGGTTTGCAATCGTTCATTTTCTATACAGTAATTACCTGGATGCCGGAAATCCTGGAGCAAAAAGGCCTGAACGCTGATGAAGCTGGTTGGATGCTATCCATCATGCAGCTTGCAGTCATTCCAATAACATTCCTTGTGCCAATTTTAGCTGGTCGCTTACAAAGTCAGCGTTTGTTAGTGGTCCCACCTGTCGTCTTCCTTATTGCAGGGATATTCGGCATATTATATGGAAGCACTCTCTTCATACCAGTATGCATGATATTGATCGGGATTGGAGTTGGAACCATATTCAGTTTATCGATGATGTTCTTTAGTCTTCGAACACAAAGCACCCATGAGGCGACGGAATTATCAGGAATGGCTCAATCATTCGGGTACCTCTTAGCTGCCATTGGACCAGTATTATTCGGCTTGCTTCATGACATTACACACAGCTGGACAGTTCCCTTATTGATGTTGGCCGTAATTTCGGCACTTATTTTCATTGTTGGAATGCGTGCAGGAAATAATGAATATGTAACTACTCGATAAAGCCAGTAAAGGTATAAAAGGTCCTAAACGGCCATGGCCCCGGTATTGTACCGGGGCCATTTACATACCAGCAACTGATAGCAGTACGAGAGTTTCTATTTCGTGATTATAATTTCGAATAAAGAGAATGGTCTGTGGTTTAAAATTGAGAAGGAATGTATGGCGTTCTCGCTTCGGTCATTTCGTGGCTCCCTTATCTTTAGTAAATTATCAACCTTAAACTCTGTCAGATAAGTAAGTTTCACCTTCTCCTTTTGGAGAAAAAAGAAATGACCTAGGCTTAGACGAGGTAAATTTATTTGCTGCATATTACTGTTCATTATCAGTGGGGTCAAGTACAAAGTGAATAAATGCCTTAAGAATGATCTCAATCAATGTCTTCTTCAAATGGATATAAAATATTAGGATTTAAGCCATACCGATCAATGAAATTCTTTCGAGTGAACATCTTAATTTCTTTTAATTCAGAGGGAGTTGGAAATGAAGAAACTTTATATACAGGAATGTGTTCAATATTAATTAACTGCCCTAAATCTGTGGTTATTAAGATATCAAATCCATTTTTTCTGAAAAGTGAGTCTATATCGGAAAAATCCATTACATAAATATTTAGCTTGTTTCCGAAATGATGTTTTAATACCTCACGAATATAATCTTTCTCTACATATGATCGGCAAATTAATGCAGTCTCTATAACCATTTGGTTTTGTTTTCTTAAAATTGAAGCTTGGACCAACATGAATATCTCTAATATTTCTATATTTTCAAAGGAAATAGCAAATTCATCCGATATGTGTTGTGCTATTTCTTCAATGATCACAAATAATTCATTATTCTCAAAATAAGGAACGAATTGTAAAATATTATTTATTCTCGTATCCGTTTTTAACTGTAAGTCAAACGATATCCCACGAAGAGTTTGCGCAAATTCGTACATGAAAATATCATCCTGAGAAACATCCAGCCCAATTTTCTTTGATAGATTACTTAAAAATTGACCTAAAGGCTTACCGCTATCCGAATTAAGTTTGGAACGAATATACCGAAGTTCTTGGGTACGATTTAAAGACATTTCTTCGCTCATAAAATATAAAGAAAAAAATAAAATTTCTGAAATCTGTTTCTCCCTATTTGGACATTTCACCATGAATTTAAATAGTTTCTTTGATATTTCGAATGCTGTGGATGTTTCATTTTCATCTATAACCACTTTTGGGAATGTCACAAAACAATTATGGGTTATTCGAATGTTGGAGATATGAAGGATTATCGCTAGTCTTTGTATGGCACCCATGTGTAAAGAAGTTGAATGTTCCTTCAATAGCTCCAATAAAGTGTCTTGAAACTCCTTAAGATTAAAGGAAGTAATGAAATCATTTAAATTGCCGGACATATACTCTACATACTGCATGATGAATCTTCTAATCTTTATTTCATCCCCAACAATTTTAAACGGACTATTTGATAATTGAACTTCGGCATTTTTTAATACTTCTTCTATTTTTTCTAACTGTCTGTACACTGTGGAGCGACTAATATGTACTTTTTGAGTAATATATTTTATCGTTACTCCATTGTTAAAAAGAATTAATTCCAAGGTTTGAAAATAGGTGTTTTCACTTTTAAGATGAAACCAAAGTTCTTCTAAAGTGCCATTTTTAGGTTTCATTAACCTTACGCCCTGCACTTCATTCTTATCAATTTTCCATTCAGGCGGAAGACTTGAACTCATATGTAATATATCCCGCCATAATGTGCTTTTTGAATAACCTGTTTTTTTTGATAGCTCCGTTAAACTACACCAGTTATCCTCATAAAATAAATGATACAGCAGTTTTGAATAGCGGTCAGTAAATCGATTCATACAATCACCTTTAACTTTATTGATTTTCATATCTTTTCTTACTAAAACTATTAATATATCGATTGAGCATTAATACCTAATATTTATAATTCCCCCACGCTTTTTTTTAAAGTAACAGAAAATACACACTACTTACTACCCAAATTTACCATAATTTTATTCCTGCGTCGTTTCATATGTGGTATGTGGAAATCAATTATTGAAACTTATCTTTGATGTAACAAGCATGACCCGTCGAATACTATCAACAAGCTATGTATAGTTGTAAGGTTTAAAATGTAAATGCAGTTATTAAATAACCCAAATTAACAATGACGCATTTCATTTTAGAAACAATTTCTTTTGCATTATCAATCGTTAAGCAATAATGGTTTTCTTTACAGCATCATGTGTTCTGAACAAAAAAAAACACCTCATTCTTTTATAGAGGATTTAAGAGAATACACCTTAAAAGAATGCAGTGCTAACTATTTAAATGAGCAACGCCTCAAAAGCAGTGCTCCATGTAAAAAATCGGTAAAGAGGTTTATGAAAATGAAATTCATAGAAGGCATCCATCTTGAGGAGGAAGAACAAATTATTCATAGGTTTAATACAATCCCCAACAAGGTTCAATAGAATATTGAAGATATCGTCTTTATGTTGATGTGATAAATCAAGAAAAAGACTGTGTAGAATTGCAACCTCTACTCAACAATTTTCATAAGGGGAATGTAGATTCTCTACATAAGCCGGGTTAGTCTTTATCAAATGGGATATATGCGCTAATTCGAATTTCTTATGCTTAGCGTCAAAGGAAAGAAGCTCGGCTTTTAAATCATTCCTGTAGATGTAAATAATTTTATATTCCCTTGATTTATAAATAACTTTATCACCAATCTTCATAAGCACGCTCATTTCTAATGTAGATTTAAAAAGGCTCCCAAAAATGAAATCATTTTCAAAAGGTAAGGATTTATATGGGGATATTCATCCAGGATCTTTCTTTTTTAAAATGATGGTATGCAGTTCTATCGCTTTTATATTTTCAACCAGTCTTTTTCTTGTAATCTCAATCTCTCTGAAATTCAAACCATTTCGGTTATTGGATAAACATACTAAATTGTCGATATCTTGATAAATCTGATTAAATGTAATTCTCATATTTGGTTTGCCTCCTTTTCATTGTAAGGAAGGTGAATTATTTTTTAACCGGGCTTTGGTATATCTGCTAAATGTGACTGCATGCAACAGTTCCTTTAATGAATTAACTCGTATCACACGACGAAAGAATCATTGAGCTAATTTGGACGGTTCAAGTACTTCCTTTACAATTTCCACGACACGCTCTTGATCTTCAAATGTCATACCCGAACCGGACGGCAAACATAAACCTTGTTCAAATAACATACTTGAAATGCTTTTATCGCCGCTTTCTGAAAAAAATGCTGCATTTTTAAAGACAGGCTGTAAATGTAATGGTTTCCATACTGGTCTGGACTCAATATTTCCTGCTTCTAACGCATTAATCACGTCACTGGATCGTACCCCATTGATTTTGTCGTCTATTGTTAATGCGGTAAGCCAGCGATTCCCCATCGTATCTTTTAATTCAGGCATGAAGGTAATGCCAGGTATGTTCCCTAACGATTTTTTATACCGATCAAAAATTTCTCTCCGAACTTTTACACGGTCATCCAATACTTCTAATTGGGCACGGCCGATTCCAGCTAGAATATTGCTTAAACGATAGTTATATCCAATCGAGCTATGCTGATAATGAAGCGCTGGATCACGTGCTTGTGTAGATAGGAAGAGAGCCTTCTGTAAGTATTCCTCATTATTTGAAACCAGCATGCCCCCTCCAGAAGTTGTTATGATTTTATTTCCATTAAACGAATAAATCCCTATATCACCAAACGCTCCTGTTTGCTTCCCCTTGTAAGATCCACCAAGGGATTCGGCTGCATCCTCTATTAAAGCAACCTTATATTTCCCGCAAATGCTCTTGATCTCATCTACCTTTGCGCTTTGTCCAAATAGATGGACCAAAATTACAGCTTTTGGAATTTTTCGATTTTTCCTTGCATATTCCAAAGCCAGTTCCAATGCCTTAGGTGACATATTCCATGTATCAGATTCGGAATCAATAAAAACAGGCTTCGCACCTTGATAGATGATAGGATTTGCACTGGCTATAAAAGTTAATGAGGAACAGAATACAGTATCACCAGTGGTGACTCCCAATACTTGCAATGCCAAATGAATGGCCGCAGTTCCTGAACTTACTGCCAACGCCCCCTTAGTGCCTGCATATTTGGCAAATTCTTCTTCCAAAGCTTTTACGTTCGGTCCTAGTGGCGCTATCCAATTTGTCTCGAACGCTTGGCTAATGTACATTTGTTCCTTCCCACTCATATGAGGAGGCGAAAGATACAATCTTTTATTCTCCATCCCACACACTCCTTATTATATTATCCTAGCTGGGGACCCCACAGCGGTAGATGCATCAGAAATGTCTTTAATAACGGTTGACCCGGCACCAACCGTACACCATTCCCCTATCGTTATGCTAGGTATGACCGTAGATCCAGCTCCTATCAAGGTACCAGTTCCTACCTTGACAGCTCCTGTCAGGGTAGCACTTGGTGCTATATGGATAAAGTCATCAAGATGGGTATCATGCTCAATGACTGAAGACGTATTTACAATGACGTGATTCCCCACTTTAGCGCCAGCGTTCAAGACGACATTAGGCATAATGACCGTTCCTTTACCTATCGAGACATTTTTACCCACTATAGCAGTTGGATGAATGACTGTCTCATAATCCATTACATCTAAATTCAGATCGTTTACGATTTTTAATCTTAAATCGTTCCTGCCTATCGCAATAATTACCTTATATTCAAAATGAATAAACAAGCTTCTATAGCTTAAGATGGGGCCAAAATATACATTTCCCTTTCTTTTCAGCACTTCGTATTGATCATCTAAAATAGCCATGAGCCGATATTCACCCATTGCTTCAACAATATCTTGAACAACTTTTGAGTGCCCGCCCGCACCGATTATTACGATTTTCTTCAATTCAAATCACTTCTCACATCATCAAATTTGGAGTTTCTTGTTTCCTCGAGGTACAGTTGAATTTTGGTAAACGTCAATCAATACCATTTATCCTATTATCCAACAAATTTTTGGGTTGTGACATGTCCTTCCTGGGTAATGGCTTCTTGTTTACATACCTTAATCAAGGTAAGGTATATGATTTTCATATCCAGTAAAAAGGATTGATTTTCAACGTACCAGACATCAAGCTCAAACTTTTTCTCCCACGAGATTGCATTTCGTCCATTCACTTGGGCCCAACCCGTCATTCCAGGCCGGACATCATGCCTCCTTGCTTGTTCGGGAGTATATAATGGGAGATATTCCATTAATAATGGCCGTGGGCCTACAAAACTCACATCGCCTTTCATGACATTAAATAATTGAGGTAATTCATCTAAACTTAATTTTCTAAGTAATTTCCCAAAATCGGTTAATCTCCTCTCATCAGGAACCAAATCCCCTTTTTCATCTTTTTCATCTGTCATCGTTCTGAACTTATACAAATAAAATGGTTTTCCATTAAGTCCTGGACGCTCCTGCTTAAAAATGACAGGTGAACCTAATTTCAAACGGATGAGGATGACGATAAACAGCATAAGAAGTGAACAGGATATAAGCGCCAGACAAGATATCAAAAATTCAAAAGCCCGTTTCATTTTTTCCTCCCAAATTATCATTGTGTATCGTTATCAAGTAAACGAAGGAATTCTTCAGATAGCTATACAGAATTCTAGTGATTAATTGAAAATTACTTCGCATCTATTATTCTTACTTCTCTTTAACACTTTTAAATAAGTGGATATATTACCCAATTTTCATTCATTAAAAAACGCAAATTATTAAATTTGAATGTGTAACACTTGCTTTACTTTTTTTGAATAATCGCTAACATCACCTGGATTTGAGGCATTATCACTGTATGTGAATTTTGTTATTCTTCCTGTAATTCGACAAATCAAGCATTCTATCTTTTAACGTTTCTTCGCTCATGTCATCATATGTTGTGATGATCTCTTTTATCGCTTTCCAATTTACTTCTCTTGGTTTTCCAATATGGATTTGCGGGTAAATCTGATTCAAATAAACTTCGTCTTCCCCAAGCAATTCTTCGTATAATTTTTCACCTGGCCGGATTCCAGTATAAGTTATCCCAATTTCTTCAACGGTGTAGCCTGACAGTTGGATAAGCTTTTTAGCGAAATCGATAATTTTGACAGGTTCGCCCATATCAAGTACGAATACCTCTCCGCCTTTGGCCAGAACCCCTGCCTGAATGACTAATCTTGAAGCTTCCGGAATCGTCATGAAATAGCGAATCATATCCGGATGAGTGACCGTCAAAGGTCCCCCTTTTTTTATTTGTTTTTTAAAGAGTGGAATGACGCTGCCATTGCTGCCAAGGACATTTCCAAATCGGACCGTTACAAATTTAGTATGACTAGACAAACTCTTATACTGGATCATCATCTCGGCCAAACATTTAGAGGCACCCATTATACTTGTCGGATTTACGGCTTTATCTGAAGAAACCATGACAAAAATATCCACCATGCCAGCCTCCGATGCCTCCGCAACATTCATAGTGCCTATCATATTATTTTTCACCGCTTCTTTAGGGTTGGACTCCATAAGCGGTACATGCTTATGGGCGGCTGCATGATAGACGATATTAGGCCTATGATGGTCGATTACCTGAAACATCCTCCGGCGGTCCTGAATGTCCGCGATTTCGGTCACGATCTCAATTGTATCTGCATAAGCCCCCCGCAATTCCAACTCGATCGCATAAATGCTGTTTTCACCATGTCCAAGCAATACAATTTTAGCTGGATTATACTTCATGATCTGACGACAGATTTCCGATCCAATTGAACCGCCGGCACCGGTTACTAAAATTGTGCTATCAACAATCCTTTCTGAGATCCCTTCATCATCAAGTTGAACGGGTAAGCGACCCAATAAGTCTTCCATCTGGATATCCTGCAATTCATTAATTGGAACCTTCCCTTGAACAATCGCCTCCAGGCTAGGGACAATTTGAGTCTTTTTGCAAGCTTTGGTGCATTCCGAAAGAATCGCATTTATTTCCTCTCTTTTCAAAGAAGGGATTGCAATCACGATATGTTCGATCTTGTATTGCTCGACCACATGAGAAATATGTTTTGTTGCTGCTACTACAGGTATATTGAAGATTTCTAAACTTAGCTTCGCTTTATCATCATCAACGAATGCAACCGGGACTAAGTCTATATTGCTGGATTTTAACAACCGACTCGTTATC
Source organism: Peribacillus frigoritolerans (assembly GCF_040250305.1). NCBI lineage: Bacteria > Bacillati > Bacillota > Bacilli > Caryophanales > Bacillaceae > Peribacillus > Peribacillus frigoritolerans. Next base: position 4,636,614 of record NZ_CP158190.1, read on the forward strand.
ATCGTCCCTGCAGACCCTGCTCCAACGACCAACGTTCTTTTTTTATTGGGTGATTGCTTAATGTATCGTTCAAAATAGATCCTCCATGCCAAACGTGAGCACCCAATCATGGCCATATATAGAATACAAGTAATGAAAAGTTCTCTACTATATAGAAAATGGGTAAAATATAGCTGAAAGGCGGCCGTAATGGTAATAGAAAAGGCCGTTACTATGAATATATTAAACATTTCCTTGATACTGGCGTATTCCCAAGCCTTTTTATACTGTTTCAAATAAACAGTAAAGAAATAATGACACACAAGCAAAATAAGCGTAATTATCATTGTAAATGCTGGTATTTCATCATACGGATGTATTAACCAGTAACTTAAAAATACAGCCGTCACAACAACCGAAGCGTCCAGAAAGACTAATGTGAAAAGCCGGTTATAGTATGTCAAATCTACTTCTCCCCATATTAATATTTTTAGTCAAACAAGAATTCTTTAACTTTCATCCCGTATAATACATTCTCGGCATTTTCATTATAGGCGTCGACTATTTCTGGTCCGAAATTCTTTTCAATCAACTTATGTGCTTCCCTGAGTTGAAAACCTCTGTTACTTACATTATGAGCATCTGATGCAATAAAATGAGAAAGACCTGATTGAACTAAATATTTGGAAAACCTTTTTGTTCTCCATCCGAATTTACCCGTGATGCTCCCTGCAGTTATTTGTGAATACGCACCCTTCCAAATCATTTCTTTTAGAAGTTGCGGATTTTTTATTATTTCCAAGTTCCGCTCTGGATGAGCAATGATCGGTGTCAGCCTTTTCAATTGCAGTTCATAAATTAATCGTTCCGTATACCTTGGCACATGGTTTGAAGGCAGCTCGAGAAGGATGTACTGCGAACCATTCAAGCCCATGATTTCGTTATTATCATAATCATCTGAAAGTTCATCGGATATCCTGATTTCCTGCCCTGGCCATACTTTTAGCCCGATTTCCAGTTCATCTAGCACCAGGTTCAATTTTGCAGCTTCATTCACGACTTTTTGCTTATCATTTTCATATATCCCCTTATTATAATGAGGGGTTGCAATAATGTTGGAAATCCCTTGATCTACAGCTTTTCTCGCCATTTCTATACTTTCTTGGATATCTCCAGCACCATCATCCATCTTCGGTAAAATATGACTATGAATATCAATCATCGTTATCCCCTCTTTAACCTAACCCGAATGCTATATTTAACAACTTCCAAACTACTTATTTTATTTCCCATAGTAGTAGTATTCGTCAGGATATTTTTGTTTTTTCTTATTTAGGATTGCGCCCAAAAGCTTTGCATTTGCATTCTCAAGTAATTCCTTTGCTTTTTGTGCTTGATGTATTTCAGTGCTCCCGCTGCTCAACACCAAAACCACGCCGTCTGTCATACTCGCTAGTACTTGAGCATCTGTGACTGCATTAACAGGCGGTGTGTCCAGGATTACTAAATCATAATGCTGCTTTGCTTCATCCAACACTGTCACCATTCCGTTAGAACCAAGCAACTCCGATGGGTTTGGAGGGATTGGTCCACTTGTCAACACATCTAAATTGGGATAAATGGAAGGTTGTACAGCATCAAGCAATTGATTTTGCTTTGAAATGATATTCGTTAACCCCAAGTAGTTCTCCATATTAAAGTTAGTATGAACACTCGGCTTTCTCAAATCTGCATCTATGATGAGAATGCGTTTCCCTTGCTGAGAAAAAACTGCTGCGACATTGATTGAAGTCGTCGATTTTCCTTCACCTGCATTTGCAGAGGTAAAAATCATCGACCTTATGTCTTTTTCCACAGCGGAAAATTGAAGGTTCGTTCTAATCGTCCTATATTGCTCCACAACCGGTGACTTCGATTTCAACATGGAAATACTGCTTCTTTTTTTTATCTCAGTCGTTTTATGTCGTTTATTGCGTGTCAAGCTTTTCACCTCTTGAGGTTCTGATTACAGATTTATAATTTCCGGTTTTTTTTATTTTCGATTAAATTTACGATGCCTAGCATCGGGATTTTTAAATGTTCTTCAATATCAGACTCAACCTTGATTGTCTTGTCTAAAAATTCGATCATGAATGTAAGAATTAAACTTATGATTAACCCTGCAAAACATGCAACGATCGTATTCATGATCGGATTCGGTTTTATAGGTGAGGAATTATCTCCTATATTTGCTTTGGATAAGACATTGACATTGTCAACATTCATAAGCGTTTTTATTTCATCTTGGAATATATCCGTAATTGCACTTGCAACACTAACAGCAATTTTAGGGTCAGCCCCCTCAACTTTAATGGTGAAAATTTGTGAATTCCCATTACTGACAATTTTGATTTGTTCCGATAATGCTGAATTTGACATGTCAAGATTCAGTCGTTCTTTGACTTTTTCTAACATCATTGGACTTTTTATGATTTCGCTGTACGTTTCAATCAATTGAATATTGGTTTGAATCTCTCCTACATTGTAAAGTTCTGACTTTTCTTTAGATTGATTGACTAAGATTTGTGTAGAAGCTTGGTAAACAGGTGAAAGAATGAAAAAGCTAACGATTCCCGTCATTGCCGTTAATAAGGTTGTGAAGATGATAATGAGCACGATGCGTTTTTTCATCATTTGAAAAAGATCTTTTATATTGAGTGCCTCCGCCATTCAATCAACTCCAATCCATGTAAAATACTTTCCGTTTATCCATTTTCTAATTTCCAATTCCTATAATTTTGCGACCTTATCAGAAAACAGTCCATTTTCCTCCATCACATTTTTGGAATCGAATATTAATGAAGCATGATCATGGACACTTTTCCAGTCAAAACAATTGTGTGGTGTTCCAATGACAACTAAATCGGCTTTTTGAAGAATGGCAGCTTCGTATTTTACCACCTGTAGAACCTGTTCATTGATTCGGATTTCTTTTGCATAGGGTTCGATGACGGTTAGATTCTGGACCTTGTTTTGTAATCGTTCAAGTAAGCGGACGACCGGGCTTTCTCTTAAATCATCAATATCACTTTTGTAAGTTGCACCTAAAACCACAACATGTGAGTGTTTCATGAGCTTGTCATTGGCTGCAAGCAGTTCAAGTATGCGCGTATAAGAATAGTGAATCATTCCGTCATTAATATCCCCAGCCAATTCAATCATTTTTGTCCGATGACCATGTTCTTTTGCTTTATAGAGCAAGTAGTATGGATCGACCGGTATGCAATGCCCGCCGACACCAATGCCTGGGGTGAATTTCATGAACCCGTATGGTTTTGAAGAAGCCGCATTGATCGTTTCCCATATATCAATTTCCAAATCATTACATAAAACCGTCATTTCATTCACCAAAGCCATGTTAATCCATCGGAAAGTGTTCTCAAAGATTTTGCTTAATTCTGCAACACGAATCCCATTAACACGATGAGCTGTTGGACCGATGAACTTGCAAGCTAGATCTGTACAGGTTTCCGTCATTCCCCCGACAACCTTTGGAGTGTTGCTTAAATTAAACCTTTTATTTCCCGGATCTATTCTTTCCGGGGAATATGCTACAAAAAGGTTCTTCCCAATCCCATAGCCTCTTTCTGTTAATGGTGTACAGATATATTCTTCTGTCGTTCCTGGATATGTTGTACTTTCCAAAATAACCAATGTACCTTCTTTCACATGTTCAGCGACAATTCTCCCTACATCCCTAACATACGAGATATCAGGTTCCTTCAAATTATTAACTGGGGTCGGAACACAAATCAAAAGGACATTCATGTCTCCGAGCAGCTTCATATCCGTCGTCGCTGTAAATTGCTTTTGGTTTATCAATTCTCTAAGCCCGTCATTATCTACATCATTGATATAGTTAATTCCGCTATTTAAACTTTCCACTTTTGTCTCAGAGACATCGAATCCTGTCACCGTATAACCTTTAGATGCATAATGGCAAGCAGTTGGGAGACCAACATAACCCAATCCAATCACTCCGACTTTAGCGGTCTTGTTCTTTAAATCTCTTTGCAAAGCAGATTTGTGCGAGTATTGGCCATTATTTTTTTGTTGCTCTCTTTCTCGTTTTATTGCTGTTATCATGATTCAACTCCTCCATTTCCCTTACCAGAACATAACGAACATTTAAAATTAGTAGGCCACAATGAATATTCAATACAAATAAACTAACAAATTCCTAACGCTATCTTTCTTAATCAGCTAAATCGACCAGATATATCATTTATATTTTATAGTTGATCTACATTCCTAGAAATCAGCCTTAAAAATTGCCTTGTAAGTTTCCCGTTAATTTTTATCGCCAGCATTAATAAATTATCATAATTATTTTTGTTGCTGGTTCCAGATTTCGAATGAAGCGTTCTGTTTTTGATTCATCTACCCTATTTAACCAGAATCACCTGTTCTTTTGACGTGAGGTACTAGCCATAAAATCCCGTACAAGTGCATGTTTAGGGTAAAACTAAATCTGTTTTTAGCCAACACACCTATATCCATAATTAAATATTTCATTTTGAATAAGAACTTAATCCCACACATTTCACGTTTATAATGGACGTCCCTCAATTAGCAAACAGTTGATAAAAAACGAACATAGTCTTTCTCTATCCGATACTCCATTCTTCCTATCGTTCAAGAAATACAAATCCCCCGATTGAATGGCCTTTAACCGGGGTGCCATTCATCGGGGGAACTCCAATGTTCAGTCAAAACGCGAATTACATACTACTTTTCAGGTTCTTCCTCTGTCATGTCCTTCACTTTGTTAATAGTCCATTCCTGCTTATCTTTCGTTTCAGTATTTTCATACCGCACCTTGTAAGGTCCCTTTCCTTCAATCACATAGTATCCATTTCCTTTTACACTTTTTCCAGGAGCCAGTTTCGTCCCCAGATTATCTCCTGGATAGATACGTAGTTTTTTACCCTCTTGATTCCATACCGACATTTCAAAAACGTCTACAAATTTTTCTTCTGCCGTTTTATTAGTTGCCTTCAGCTGTAACTGTAAAACTTTTTTCCCTTTTTGATCTGGGTGCTCGAGCTGCAATGCTTCTTCAACCCCAATACTTACGCCAGATATGTCTTTCTCCTCTCCTGCATCACCTTTAGCGGTGGAGTCCGTTTGCTTCGGCACTGCTACTGGATCATCCTTAGTATCCTTTTCTCCTGACATGCAGCCTGTCAAAAATATACTTAATGTGAATATACAGATTCCAATACTTCTGAACCTTCTCTTCAATATCATGATTCCACTCCTTTTAAAAAATATAAATCCTTCTTAAAGAGAGATTCTTCACTACCTTTTATCTCATTTAAAAATTGGACTTCCTTTCCTTGAAACGAAAAAATACTCAAACACTTTAAGAAGCGTTTTCAAACATGTAAGAAGGACCCACTTCCAATAGGAGAGGCCTTCTCACATCATTATCAAATTGATTATTTTACTACTGTTTTTGCTATTTCTCCTCCAACTACTAGAGGTCCATTGTCAACTTCAATGACATCTCCTGCTTGCAATCTTCGATTAACCCCATTTTCATCCACAATAAACCGGCTGTAAATTTGGTAACTTCCATCTGGATTAATGAATCCTGCCCCAGTCTGAGTATGGGACACTGTTCTCTGCGCTATTCCATTCACTAGCAAACGGAGACTCTTAGTTCCCTCCGGTGCCTTGCCCGTAACATAATCGGCATTAGGAGCTACAGGATTCACCTGCAGTTTCTCCGCTTCCTTGATTACCGTAGTATGAGCTTGTAGGTTCGATGGAGTCCGAACACCGTAGTCAACCGTTACGATATCGCCTACTTGTAGGGTTTTATTATTTCCATTCTCATCTACTCCTACATACTTACTGTATATACTGAATGTTCCATCTTCATTGACAGGTGCCGTACGCAGTGCTTCGCCATTTACCAATAAGCGAACGATAGTTGCCCCTTCAGGAGCAGTTCCAGTTATAACTTCTGCATTTGGATACACAGGATTGATCTTTACAGGTTCACTCGGCATAAACTGTACTACCCTAACAGATGAACTCTCGCTGACATTCCCAGCCGTGTCGGTAAGGGTAACAGTAATAACCGTATGGACTGGTTGATTTGGAATCGCAACCGCGAATTTCCCGTCTGGACCTACAACTCCTGTATATTTCTTGGAATTAATGGTGACGGTCACATTTGCTTCAGGTTCACCGCTTCCTGTTACTTCTTTACTGTTTGTTGTAACTTCATTTAGTTTCGGTGCATTTGGAGCCGTTATATCTTTATCCAATAAATCTTGCGCTTTGTTCAGTAAATCTTGCAGACGGTCTTTTTCTGCACCTTCAGGAAGTTTATTGACCGCTTTTTGTGCTTCGTCAATCTCCCCTTGATCCGTCGTGTCTTCCAATGTATCGAACTTATCATCCGTGAACAGATCTTCCACTTTGTTCTTCGCATCGGTTAGGTCTTTTTCTGCTTGTTCTTTTTTGTTCAATAGATCTTTCGCTTTGTTCAATAAGTCTTGCAGACGGTCTTTTTCTGCACCTTCAGGAAGCTTATTGACCGCTTCTTGGGCTTCGTCAATCGCCCCTTGATCCGTCGTTCCTTCCAATGTATCGAACTTATCGTCCGTGAACAGATCTTCCACTTTGTTCTTCGCATCGGTTAGGTCTTTTTCTGCTTGTTCTTTTTTGTTCAATAAATCTTGCGCTTTGTTCAATAAGTCTTGCAGACGGTCTTTTTCTGCACCTTCAGGTAGCTTATTGACCGCTTCTTGGGCTTCGTCAATCGCCCCTTGATCCGTCGTGTCTTCCAATGTATCGAACTTATCATCCGTGAACAGATCTTCCACTTTGTTCTTCGCATCGGTTAGGTCTTTTTCTGCTTGTTCTTTTTTGTTCAATAAATCTTGCGCTTTGTTCAGTAAATCTTGCAGACGGTCTTTTTCTGCACCTTCAGGTAGCTTATTGACCGCTTCTTGGGCTTCGTCAATCGCCCCTTGATCCGTCGTGCCTTCCAATGTATCGAACTTATCGTCCGTGAACAGATCTTCCACTTTGTTCTTCGCATCGGTTAGGTCTTTTTCTGCTTGTTCTTTTTTGTTCAATAAATCTTGCGCTTTGTTCAATAAGTCTTGCAGACGGTCTTTTTCTGCACCTTCTGGAAGCTTATTGACCGCCTCTTGGGCTTCATCAATCGCCCCTTGATCCGTCGTGCCTTCCAATGTATCGAACTTATCGTCCGTGAACAGATCTTCCACTTTGTTCTTCGCATCGGCTAGGTCTCTTTCTGCTTGTCCATCCACATCTTTTCCTAATTCAATCTTTTTTGTTTTACCAAATTCAATATTGAAATTCTCTGGATTGCCACTAATTGATTGAGCTATGTTATAACGATACATAGCTTTCCAAGTAAGATTGCCACCGGATTTGCCCACATAACTATTTGCAGGATCACCTGTCGCACTCGTCCAGAGTTTTACCATGCCCGTATCCATGCTCATCGTAAGCGAGCTACTTAAATTATTTAATGCTTGTTTTTTCATTGAAGACAATACAACACTCTCTGGATTATTAAAATCAATGGTGGATACTTTATTTTCCACTTCCAAAGCATGACCCTCTTCTGTTGTTATATGAAGTTTTGCTTGATCATTAATGTTCGCTGGCCCATAAAGTGAGACCATTGGATATGAATCAGTTCCCGTTCTATTCATTTGTACATCTGCACCGGCATCCACGTTAAATGATTTTAACTTTCCAGATTGGGTAACTCCTTTTTGTCCATCAATCTCTACCTTTGCATTAGCTCCAACGGAAAAATCTGCATCACCGCCTGTTGCAGAAAATATTCCATACCCACTTTTATTTGTATGAATTTTCACTTTAGCATTTGGTGCGATCTTAAATTGAGGTTCTTTTGCAACAGACCATATAAGAGCATGGCTACTATTATGGCTAATGTAAGTCACACCTTCAAATTCCACACTACCGGTTTCTGCCAGTTCATGAGTTGCTGATGAACCTGGTACTGTATTGTCATTAATATAGATGTCGTTAACTCCTTTGAAAATTGCCTTCCCGTTACGGTTAAATATTAGTTGAGGTCCGCTGTAATTTACATTTTCGAATATTTGTTCTACATTTTTTGTTCCATCATGTATGGTAACGAAACCGTAATAGTTCTTTCCATTAATATGCGCGTCTTTTACATGGACACTGCTTAATAAATTACTATTACCGTTGGCATAGATACCACCTGTTGATCCTGTTGCCCCTGTTTCCGTTATTGTATGGTTATTACCATCAATCACGATTTCCGTTTTTGCTGGGTGAATTTTAATCGCTCCGCTGATATCAATGTTTTGTCCAAGATGAATCGTTGTAATGCCATTATCCGCCTCTAAAGCAACCTTCAACTCTTGAAAATTATTGACGACTGCTTCATTTATCATCATTTTTGAAGCTGCTTTCCCTGAAGATTGAGTTTCGGTTGTTTGTGTACGAGCTTCTTGATTTTTCACCCCAGACTCTTGTGAATTCGAACTTTCCTCATTCTTAGGTGTGGATAGTTCTTCTGCAAATCCTGCACTTGGCATTAATAGAGAACTTGCTAATAGAAATGATGTTGTCATAACGTTAATAGGTTTTAACATTTTACTTTTCTTCATAAAAGAAACGCTCCTCTAAAAAATGATTTTACTTACAAGATTAATAATACTTTTTTTCGAGAAGTACCTCGTTCCAATAATGATTCATAAAAAATCATTTTAGGAACCACATTAGGGCATTAAACATCAATTTTCATGTGATTATTTTCATTTTTGGCGATGTGTTTAATCGGAAGAAATGATCGAGCATTTTATAAAAGCATATCTTCTTATCCAATCCACCGTCCAAAATTCAAAGTTTCTTTTAGGGGGTAACATCATTATGTTTATATAACTAAAAATGTGATAAGTGAAACCATTGGTTCCGTCTTATCACATTTACGCTTGAAAGGATTTATCCTTTAACATTCCCTGAAGAGTTTCTTCTTTTTTTCTTATAGCTCATTGTCATAACGTTCCATCGGATTACATGAACATATATATCATCCAGCGCACTTGGTATACGCCCATAGAACTTTTCACCGTAATCTCCTTACATACCACTTATACTTTCATTCACCCTTTTTTCCATGGGCACTTTTAAGAAAGGATAGTGAAGTTATTAAAATGAGGGTGATTTTCAGCGTATTTATTTCTTGTTCATTTAATAAAAGATACATCAAAAAGAAGACTAAAAAGGCTTGAATAAAATAGATCCTGTATTTCAATAGGGTGAACCAAGTTTGTGACACCCATAGTAAAAAAAAGTTAAATTGCTTCGACATCATCTTTCTCCTTTATCATGATGTTGATATTATCTAAATTTAGATTCTGGTATCATTATATACAAATAGGCGAGTGTCGGTATTTCATAAAGTAAAATCATTCGTTCAGAAAAGAAATGCAGTTCATTTTTCATTGGATTTCGAAAAAGCGGGTGAAGATTAGAGAGCGGCTGATTTTACTACCCAAGAACTAGCGTTGGATTAAATGGCATAAGGATAATAAGGAATAGTGGGCATCACAAATAAAATCGAATTTGCTATTGAGGAAAACAGACCTACTAATATTCAATCCACCTGTACTTTTTATTTCTTAAAGGAGCGAAAAAATTATTCATAAAAACAGCCTGCCCCCTGGGAACATAGGGAACAGGCAGCCAGAGGGGTTATCCAAGGCACAATGTTTTGGAACCGCTCAGAGAATGGGTTTTCTGCAATGGGGTTTTTGGGAAGGGTCCTCACTGCTACTTTATTTTATAATATATTCAAAGTCATAACGTCTCAAAAATGAAATGAGATAAACCATTTTTTATATTGCGCCTCCAGTAAGAAGTCATCAGGTGAAGAAGGGTTGAAACGAAGTGTCATGAACGAAAACCATCACTTTATATCTTGAATTTCCGTACAAATGCTAGGCAGATTTGTTCATCACGTCATTGAATCGAGCAGTAAACAAATGATCAAAGAGAGAAAGAAAATCCTTACCTATTGGGAGGAAGGTGAAAAAGGAATGAACAAGTGTTACTTACAGCAGCCATCACCCGATGTGGAACTGAATATTTTTAATCAGATTAATAAATAAAAAAGATTGTAGAGAGAATGACGCCTTCCCTACAATCCAGTACAAGCTAGCGCGTTTTTTCATGCATACTTCTTACTTTCCTCGTCTTTAAAAAAGCTCTTCATTGCGTGGAAAACGTCAGCCTTTTGCTTAAGGATATAGTACCTGAATTTTTCATTATCGATATTCTTATACGCTGTCATCAATGTCGAATGACGATTGTATTGATTGACTTCCCCGTATCCGAACATATTGGAAACCTTCATGAGTTCTTCAACAAGCTTAACGCAGCGGACATTATCGGATGTTAGGTTATCACCATCGGAAAAGTGAAACGGATAGATATTAAACTTCGCGGGGTCATATTTATGATCAATAAGTTCTAATGCTTTTCGGTATACGGACGAACAAATCGTACCGCCGCTTTCCCCTTTTGAAAAGAAATCCTCCTCCGGAACAACTTTCGCTTCTGTATGATGGGCAATGAACTCGATTTCCACAGTTTCATATTTTGTCCGCAAGAAGCGGTTCATCCAAAAGAAAAAGCTTCGAGCCATATATTTTTCCCATAACCCCATGCTTCCGGAAGTATCCATCATTGCCAGTACAACTGCTTTGGAATCAGGTTTCTGAATCTCATTCCAGGTTTTGAATTTAAAATCTTCCTTATAAATAGGATGAAAACCTGGGTCCCCCCTTAAAGCGTTCCGTTTGAAAGCCGATATCATCGTTTTCTTTTTGTCGATATTTCCCATTAGGCCTGTCTTGCGGATATCGTTGAATTCGATATGTTCAAGCGTATGCTCCGCGTGTTCTTTCTTCTGAAGATTAGGGAGTTCCAATTGGCTGAACAGGGCTTCCTCCAATTCCATCATCGACACTTCGGCTTCATAATAATCCTCGCCGGCCTTGTCACCTGCACCTTGGCCCTTACCGGCCCCGGCATCGGACGGTGAGCCATCCCTCGCGACCACATCCCCCACTTTACTGTCTCCATCGCCTTGCCCTACATGTTTGTTTTTATCATAGTTATAACGAATTTTGTATTCATCCAAGGAGCGAATGGGAATCTTGATAACATCCCGGCCATTGGACATCACGATGCTTTCTTCTGAAATTAGATCAGGCAAATTATTCTTGATTGCTTCCTGCACCTTTTCCTGATGACGTTGTTGATCATCATAGCCTTTCCGATGGAGGGACCAATTTTCCTGTGAGATAACATACTGTTGATTACTCTCTTCCGACATTCTCTTCCCCCCTTAAAAATGTTTGCACGCTTTTCATCATTCCTTCATATAATAAATTAGTGTGGGAAAGCCCACATCATTCCAGTTTTCCAATCAAAAATACAGTGCGAAAAAACGGATTAAAAGAAAAGTATTACTCTATCTTATGCAGCGATGCTGGATAATTTACAACAAAATTCAATAATGGACGTTTACCTACGAACTAGACAAGTCCTGACATGGGCATTAAAGGCCCTTTAAAGTTTTTTTAAAAAATGCTACTGCAAAATAAATATTCCAAAAAAACGAACAGACCTGATAATCATCAGGTCTGTTCGTTTTTTAGTAGGTTTCTTTAGTCGGATTATAGGATTATTTAAATGCCAGTGTAATTATGAATACAACAAAAAGGGTGCACCAGCAGTTTTTCTGGACACCCTTTCACACAGATAGAATGATTCTGGTTGTGATATTCGTCAATCTTTATCTTCCTCTATTTCATGTTGAACTGTACCTGGGCGTTTATCCCACTCTTTCAATTCTTCATTCGTCCTTTGATTTTCCATCTGCTTTCCAAGTTCTTTCATCTCTTCATAATCTTTAGCCATGGAGCTATTTTCCGGAACATGTTCTTTTTTCAATTCTTCCTTACTCATTTGCCATCACCTCTACTTATTGATACCCAATATTTCCAAATCCAAAACGTAACATATCTAATGGAAATATGGGGTATAGATAAGACATTATGAGCAAATGTAAGGAGGTGCAAGAAGTATGCAAACAACTACCCTTTATGTAAAGGAAGCAACGTCAGAAGGTCCGATTTTAAATCTTGAGTCCATACTTATGAAAACGGAAGGTGTGGAACGCGCGATCATCGATGTTGATGATGGGGAAATTAAAATCGATCATAGCGAAGAAAAACTATCACCGAATCAACTTATTACACTTATTGAACAGTATGGCTTGAATGTAACCAAATAGAAATCAAAGCACCGGACTCCCTCCATTCAGAAGGGCCCGGTGCTTTAATAATCTCTTGCCTTCTATTTATAATCACCCTTTAGCGAAAGGTGCATGATTTCAACGGAATTCAGAAGTCCACCTTTCATTCATTTTACCTTCCGCAAAAGGCCATAAAACCCTGCCCGATTGGGGGCAGGGGCAAAAAAGTATGGATTACCGATTTAACAAGCTGCCCACATAGCGCAGCAAATCATTGGCTGATGTGGAATTATAACCGTGCTCGTCGATAAGTCTCGTGATGACCTCGTTCACTTTCTTCAGTTGCCTTTCGTCTGGTGTCTTCGTTGAAGTAGTGATCTTAACGACATCCTTCAAATCGGCGAATAGTTTTTTCTGGATCGCTTCCCGTAAACGATCATGGGAATTATAATCGAATCGCTTACCTTTACGCGCATATGCAGAAATGCGAATCAATATTTCTTCGCGGAATGCTTTTTTTGCATTCTCGGAAATTCCAATTTGTTCTTCTATCGAGCGCATCAATTTTTCATCAGGATTGATTTCCTCCCCAGTCAATGGATCGCGCAGCCTTGATTTATTGCAGTATGCTTCGACATTATCCAGATAATTATCCATGAGGATTTTCGCCGACTCTTCATATGAATAGACAAATGCCTTTTGGACTTCATTTTTTGCAATGGCATCGTATTCTTTACGTGCCAGTGATATGAAATTCAAATACCTCTCCCGAAGTTCGTTCGTAATGGACGGATGCTGATCAAGACCTGCTTTTAAAGACATAAGTACATCCAATGCATTAATGGACGGATTTTCCTTACGAATGATCGTAGAGGAAATTCGGTTGATCACGTAACGTGGGTCGATTCCGCTCATGCCTTCGTCCTGATATTCTTTTTTCAATTCATTGATGTCAGCGGAATTAAATCCTTCGACATTTTCCCCATCATAAAGCCTCATCTTTTTCAATAAATCGATATCGCCCTTTTTGGGATCCTTCAGGCGGGTCATGATGCTGAAGATTGCCGCCACCCTTAATGTATGCGGAGCTATATGAACATCCGAGACATCACTTTCACGGATCATTTTTTCATAAATCTTTTCTTCCTCAGAGACCTTCAGATTATATGGAATCGGCATGACAATGATACGGGAATGCAATGCTTCATTTTTCTTATTGGAAATGAACGCTTTATACTCCGTTTCATTCGTATGAGCCACAATGAGTTCATCTGCACTGATCAATGCAAAACGGCCAGCTTTAAAATTCCCCTCTTGTGTCAATGAAAGCAAATGCCATAAGAACTTCTCATCACATTTCAGCATCTCCTGGAACTCCATCATCCCGCGGTTCGCCTTGTTCAGCTCGCCATCAAAACGATAGGCCCGCGGATCTGATTCAGATCCGTATTCGGCAATGGTCGAAAAATCGATGCTGCCCGTCAAATCAGCGATATCCTGTGACTTAGGGTCAGAAGGACTGAATGTTCCAATTCCAACACGCTTATCCTCAGAAAGGAAAATACGCTCGACCATCACATCTTCTATCCTGCTTCCATACTCCTGTTCTAACCTCATTACATTCAGCGGCGATAGGTTTCCTTCAATCCTGATGCCATATTCTTCAAAAAAATCATTCCGTAAATACTGCGGAATGAGATGCAGTGGATCTTCATGCATCGGGCATCCTTTTATTGCATAAATGGCACCTGTGTCTTTTAATGAATAATTTTCAAGTCCACGCTTCAGTAAAGAAACGAGTGTGGACTTCCCGCCTGATACCGGACCCATAAGAAGCAATATCCGCTTACGGACATCGAGCCGCTTTGCCGCCGGATGGAAATATTCCTCGATGAGCCTTTCCAATGAATCTTCAAGGCCGAACAACTGACCGCTGAAAAAATTGTATTTCTTTGTCCCATTTACTTCCTCTATCCCTGCATCTCTGATCATGTTGTATACACGTGAATGAGCAGATTGAGCAACTAAAGGCGTTTCTTTCAATATTTCTAAGTACTCTGCGAAGGTGCCTTCCCACTTCAGCTTCTGTTCATCTTCTCTAAATTTTTCGATTTTCTTTAAAATATCCATTAAGGAACCTCCCCCTGTCACTTTCAGAGAATACTTAAATCTATGCTCCAAGTCTGACAAACATGTCAGACTTTAAAAAGTCGCCGGCCATTGTTTCGAATAGCCCTTGGCTCTCCATGTATCGAAAAAGGCTTAATCATTGAAGAATCGAAGACAATTATGCTGACAAGAAAAATTGTGTGCACTACTGCTAAAAATTAGGGTATACTAAGCCTATACTTAAGTGGGACAATATGGGTAAAGGGAGGTCACAGCATGGGCACAGTTATTATCGTTGGGGTTGCTATTACATTTTTAGCCGCTATCTTCACTGCCGGGTATAATGATAAACCAGGTGTGAAATAAAAAAATAACAGCCTTTCTTAAATTCCAAAAAGGGGACAGCAAATTAAATTTGCCGTCCCCTTTTTTTCACCCTTCATCGATTTAGTTAGAGCATGTCAATCAATGAAGTGATTACACCATTTATACAGCGTCCTTTTTATCAGTGTGAGCTGCAATGTTATTCTCCATCGATCTCAAGTCTTCATTTACTTTTTGTCCTTGTTCCAAATATTCTGTTTGGAATCCACTCTTTATTGCCCAACTATAAAACCCTAGAGATAAACATGTTATGATGACCATATCCAAACCAAATGGGATTATGTTTATTCCACCAAACTTTTCACTGCCTAAGTATGAAATGGTCATCATACAGAGTAAGTAAACAACCATCCAAACCCCTGCCAAGAAGTTTTGACGGAATCCCTTCCAATTGATTTTTGCTTGATAATAGAAATAAACGGGGAGACCAATCATTATGATAAATAATACTTGTCCTGTCAGTGGCCATCTTGCCCAATATAAAACCAAAGAAGCAAAAACAAAGCCAAGCGGTGCAATGATACTTAATCCTTTTAGACGTAATGGTCTGTATAAATTCTGACCGGTGCGCCTTAATGTCATAACAGTAACTGGACCTGTAATATAAGAGACTAATGTCGCAACCGAAATAACCTCTGCCAATACGCCCCAGCCTCTAAACATGAATAAAAATAAGAAAGATACACCTAGATTAAAAAACATGGCTTGACGAGGGATACCATAAAGTGGATGAAGTTTTCCAAACACGCTTGGCAAATATTTATTCTTTTCCATTCCATAAAGCATTCGTGACGTTGTCGCCGTGTATGTTATTCCCGTCCCGGAAGGAGAAATAAAAGCATCAACGTATAGTAAAATAACTAACCAGTTTATACCTAGGACAATTGCTAAATCAGCAAACGGTGAATTGAAATTCAAATGTTGCCATCCATTCACAATCATGGACGGATCAACGGCCCCAATAAATGCAATCTGTAATAAAACGTAGATAACCGTTGCAATTAAGATGGAGCCTATTACTGCAAATGGAATCGAACGTCCAGGATTCTTTGCCTCACCTGCCATGTTAATCGGACTTTGAAAACCGTTAAATGCAAAGATGATACCGGAAGTTGCTACAGCTGTAAGTACACTTGCCCAACCATTGGGAGCGATACTTCCTGCAGAGGTAAAATTTGATCCATGAAAACCGGCAAATAAAAGTGAGCCGATCGTCAATCCAGGTATAATAACCTTAAAGACTGTAATAAATGAATTTGCTTTTGAAAACAAACTAACTGTCCAGTAATTTAATAAAAAGTAGACGACCAATAATGCAGAGGCAATTGCCAAGCCACCCCCGGTAAGACTCCCATTTTCTACTAAACCATGTGTCCACTGTGCCCATTTCCATGGCCATGAGCTCATATATTGAACAGAAGCAATCGCTTCGACTGGAATTACAGAAACAATTGCAATCCAGTTTGCCCAACCTGCAAGAAACCCTATAAACGAGCCATGAGAGTATTGTGTATATTTTACCATTCCCCCAGCTTCAGGAAACATAGCCCCTAATTCACTGTAAGATAGTGCGATAAATAAAATAACAACCATCCCGATAATCCAAGAGATAATGGCAGCCGGTCCTGCGATTTGTGCCGCTTTCCAAGCTCCGAATAACCAGCCTGAGCCAATAATTGACCCGAGTCCTACCATCGTTAACGAAAACGTACCCATCTTTCGCTGCAAATTATTCATATGTTCATCACCATGCTTTCCAAATTTCATTCTTTTATAATGACGTTCTTAACTGATTTATGAATGTTTCAAGTTCGTCCAATAGAATCTTAAAGTGATTGCATTACATGAACGTTTAGTAATTGATAAGGAAAATATATGGAAGTCCCCTATATTGCTTTTTTATATGAAAAACTCTTCCCTGCTTTTTAGAAAATACTAAGATCCCATTCCTGTGCCATTTGTTTCAATAACATACCACCTGTTACGCTATTCCCATATTCATCAATGGCAGGTCCGTATATACCGATGCCACATCCATCTTGAAAAGGAAGCCCGCTTCTGGAACTGGGAGGAACAAGTGCCATGATCCCGCCAGATACTCCACTTTTGGCAGGCACCCCCACAAAAGCCGCAAATTTACCCGAAGCATTGTACATACCACAAGTAAGCATTAATGCTTTGGCCAGCCTAGCCACTTTTTTTGGGAGTACTTGTTCTTTACGGATGGGATGGTATCCATCTTGTGCAAGAATCAGCCCAAGCAGGGCTATATCTTCTGTGGTTACTTCTATGGAACATTGTTTGAGGTAAACCTCTAAAGCATCCTCTACATCCGATTCTAAATAATTCGTCTCTTTTAAATAGTGAGCCAAAGCTCTATTTCTATGAGAGGTTTGCCACTCAGATTGATACACTGCCTCATTGATGGCCGGGCGCTTTCCTAACAAATTTTCAAATAATGTATAGAGAAATTCTAATTTCTTTTGTGAAGAATCCCCTGGGAGAAGCGAAGCTATGGTGATCGCCCCGGCATTTATCATAGGATTGAACGGCTTTCCCGGCTTATGCATTTCTAAACGAATAATTGAATTGAAAGCATCCCCAGTCGGTTCCACATCGACTCTCTCTAACACATAAGAAATGCCGCAACCCAAGCATGCGGCTATAAAGCTGAGCACTTTTGAAATACTTTGCAGTGTGAATGGGACTTCCCAATCCCCTGACTTGATCATTGATCCACCAGGCTCCAGTATGCAAATGCCCAATTGCGATAAGTGTGCATTTCTCAATGCCGGTATATAATTGGCGGTTTGCCCTTCAGTAGCAAAGGATCTGTAATGTGCTACCCATTCATCTAAGTCGGCTTGCTTTTGACTATTAACGTGAATGTCATACTCTTTTGACAATTCTTCAATCACATTTTTCCACCTCTTCAGTTGTTGTATCATTATTTTTTCAATATGAGCGTATTACCGAATGCCATCAAGCTTACTTGTATAGCTTCGATGAAAATATAATGAATATTCAAAATATTGTTAAGCGCTTTCAAAAATTTCTATCTGCCATTAATTTTAAATTGGGAACTACATAATCATACGAAAACCTACAAATTCTAAAAAATAAAAATCCACTAAAAAAACGGAATCATCTTACATGTTCCGTTACCATTTTTTGTGGATAGAAAAACAGATTGGTTTTGCCATAATTGGTTTTAAGCCGTTCCATTCTGGAACAAAGTAAGCGTTGTATTGAAGCCGATGAAACTGTATACTGATTTTTTAAACAAATTGGGAGGTGACGACTTGAATCTCAGTACGTTAATGAAAAAAGAGGTCAATATCCTTGCTTTGATGCTGTTAACAGTGCCATTAGCAGGCGAATTGAGTTTTTATCCTTTAAATGAAACGTTTCGGGTAAGTTTTGGTCCGCCTGTACTTTTCTTCTTTTTACTATTATTACAGAAAACGCCTGCCATTCTTTCGGGCTTTCTGACAGGAACAATGGTTGTGGCATTTCGTATTCTTATAGATTTTTTCATGCATGATAGTTTTTCCTGGGCTTCCGCATTTCAAGTTCATTATCCAAGTTTTTTCTTTTATTTCACCTACTGCTTTCTTTTTTATTTAGTGAAAATAAATCGCTTTCAAAACCGATCTTTAATTATTGGATTTATTGGTCTCATTATCGAAATATTTTCCGACTCTGTAGAATTGATCTTTCAATATATTGTATTGGAAACAACAATTACTCTAAGTTCACTGAACGAGATGATCATGATCGCATTCGCCCACAGTTTTATCGTTTTAAGTTTTTTTAATATGATGAAACTTTATGAAGCACAATCAAGGGAACGACAAATCAGAAAACAAAATGAACATATGCTGATGCTCATTTCCAACTTATACGAGGAAACGATTCATTTAAAAAAAACATTAAAAAATGCTGAGAATATTACAAAGAAATCGTATGATTTGTATCGAGATTTAAAAGCTCTGGAAAAACAGGAAAAGCAACCTCATGTTTTTACAGAGCCATATAGTCAAAAAGCATTGCGCATTGCGGGTGAAATGCATGAAGTCAAGAAAGATAATCAACGGATTTTTGCCGGTCTCTCCAAATTGATTTCCAATGAGAGTTTTAAAGATTATATGAATGCTGCTGAACTTTTTCATTTAATTATCCGAATTAATGAAAAATATGCATTATCACTAGGAAAGGATATACAATTTGAATATTCATTGGATGAAAAAAATGATTCACATTATCATGTGTATACCGTGTTATCTCTTTTCAATAATTTAGTCGCAAATGCAGTTGAAGCAATTAAAGAAAAGGGAATCGTCCGTTTAAGTTTGGGTGAAATTCATGACAATGTAGAATTTAAAGTTGCTGATACTGGACCTGGAATTCCTCAAAAATATCAGACTGTGATATTCAAACCTGGGTTCACTTCAAAATATGATCATTTCGGGACACCCTCAACAGGGATTGGTCTCTCATATGTTAAAGAGGTCGTAAAAGAACTGGGAGGCGATATCCTGTTTGAGAATAGTTTTAACGGCGCCGTTTTTTCAATAAGATTACCCATTCATAAGTTGATCCAGAAAGGATGATTCCATGCGTTTTTTTATAACAGATGATGATTGTGCCATACGTTCGAACTTAAGCCAAATTATAGAGAACGAAGATTTAGGAGAAGTGGTGGAGGAAGCCGAGGATGGAAGTCTATTGGAAGGGCATATTTTGAATTTAAAACAAATTGATATATTATTCATTGATTTATTAATGCCCATCCGGGATGGCATTGAGACACTTCGTCATATAAAAAGTACATTTAACGGAAAAATAATAATGATTTCGCAGGTTGAATCAAAGGAGCTGATTGGTGAGGCATACTCACTTGGAATAGATTATTATATTACCAAACCAATCAATCGTATTGAGATATTAACAGTTATCCGAAAAGTTATGGAACGGATTCATTTAGAAAGATCGATCACAAATATCCAAGCCTCTTTGAATGGTGTATTGAATTTTGAACAGCCAAAAGTTGATAAATCCAATAGTTTTAATGAAAAAAGTATAAGTGAGGTAGGTGAATTCCTACTATCGGAATTAGGAATCGTTGGAGAAAATGGCGCAAAAGATTTAATGGAGATGCTTCAGTATTTATTTATGTATGAAAGGACTTTTACTTTTGGAAAGCATTTCCCTACCCTTAAGGATATCTTTGTAGAAATCACCAAAAAAAAGCTCGGCACATCAGCTTTGCAGGCTGATATCAATCGAGAAATAAAAGCTGCCGAACAGCGAATACGCAGAACGATCAACCATTCCTTAAATCATTTTGCCTCGCTCGGTTTAACGGATTTTTCAAATCCGAAGTTTGAAAATTATGCTTCCAAATTTTTTGATTTCACAGTCGTTCGCCAAAAGATGAAAGAACTTCAAAATGATTCAACTATAGTTCTTACACCTACCCGGGTAAATACAAAAAAGTTTATTCAAGTATTTTATTTCGAAGCGAAACGATTGAATCCTGATGAAATGATTAGATATAGATAACCCCTATTAAAACAAAAAACGGCGGAAGCACTCAAAAAACATAAAATCCCCTGAAGATTTCAGGGGATTTTAGCAAGTTCTTATTTTTTCAACAATAAATACATGAAATAAGGAGCACCGATCAATGCGACCATGATACCTGCAGGAATCCCCTCGGGTTCAATTATATTACGGCCTATCGTATCGGCAAGCAGCAATAGCCATCCACCGATTAAAATGGCAACCGGAATGAATAGTTGATTTCGTGGTCCTACCAAGGATTTTGCTATATGCGGGGACATAAGTCCAATGAATGCAATTCCGCCTGTAACAGAAACGGCAGCCGCTGCCAATGCTACAGCCGTGATCAGCAGTACGATCCGCTCCTTTTCAATCGATACACCGACCCCAATTGCGACCGGTTCACTTAAACCAAGCAGATTCAAACGATTTGCTTTATATAAAGTGAATGGAATGAGGATGATTAACCATGGAATGATTGCCCATATGAAAGGCCAGTCCGTGCCCCATATATTTCCCGCCAACCATTTGGCGATGAAATCGACCTTCGCTCGTTCCGCTGACGAAATGAGGACAATCATCAGGCCTGAAAGCGCCATTGAAAAACCTACGCCAATCAACACTAACCGAACGGGTTCAAGGCCACTCTTTCTCTTGTATGAGAGGATATATATTAAACAGGCCGTCAGTAACGCGCCGATAAAACCGACAAGCGGAACCATATAAACAAACGAACCAGCGTCAAGCGGGAAAAACAGAAAGAAAGCCGCAATGGCAACACCTGCTCCTGAGTTGATCCCGATGATTCCGGGATCGGCTAAATCATTACGTGTGATACCTTGTAGAATGGCTCCCGACAGTGCAAGGGCCATGCCTGCTAAAAGGGTGATGATGATTCGCGGTAAGCGGACGGAAAATAATATGAATTCCTCTTTAAACGTTCCTTGCCCGAAGAGCGTTGGAAACAGTCGACCTAAAGAAAGATTGGAATATCCCGAACACGTCCCTATAATGATCGTAATGATAATGAGTGCAGTTAATGCCCCTATTATCCAACGCTGTTTTTTGACTAAAGCTGACTGGATCATGAAAATGCTTTACCTCCTTTACGCACGATTAGGAGGAAGAAAGGTAAACCTATCATCGCAACAACCGCTACCACAGGTGTTTCATATGGAGAATTGACGGTACGGCCGATCGTATCGGCAAGCAGCATGAAAGTGGCTCCCAAAATAGCAGACATAGGGAGGATGAATCGATAATCCGTACCCACGATAGCCCGAACGATATGGGGGACCATTAACCCGATGAACACCATATTTCCAACAAGCGCAACGGCTGCGCCTGCCAGGAGAATGATGACTACGAAGAGAACCGCCTTTATTTGTGTTGTCTTTTGCCCTAAGCCAACCGCCACTTCTTCACTTAAGCTAAGTATGGTGAGCTGTCTGGAAAAGATAAGGGAGATCAGGATGCCTATTAAAATGAACGGGACGATTACGCGAAGCTGCTCCCATGAAGTTCCGATATTCCCGCCAGCTGTCCACATCGATACATCTTTTGATACCTTGAAGTAAATGCCGACCCCTTGCGAAACGGCAAATAGGAATGCAGAGACTGCAGCACCAGCCAATACGATCCGTATAGGGGAAAATCCTCCCTTTTTGACCGCACCGATTCCGAAAACCATGGTTGCCCCGACAGCGGAACCTATAAAACACGCAATCATGATTCCTAAGTTATTAGCATTTGGAATAAATGCCAAAGTGATTGCGAGACCTGCATTGGCTCCTGCCGTCAATCCAAGCAACCCAGGATCGGCAAGTGGATTCCTGGTCATTCCCTGCATGATGGCACCAGAAACGGCAAGCGCTGCACCCACGAAGATTGCCCCCACTTCACGCGGGAAACGGATTTCCCGGATGATTGAAAGCTTTTCACCGGCAGCATTTGATGTCAGTGCTTGCCAGACATCTTTTACAGTAACATCCGCCGCACCAAATGCCATTGAAATAATGAACATGCCTATGAATACAGCAATCCCTATGATCAGTTTATATATAAATGGGATGAAACGTTGATTTTCATTAGTCATCTGTCTCTCTCATCTCTTTTTTATAGAATAAAAGGAGAGGAATTGGAATCCCTCTCCCTCGCTGTATTATTTTCCAAGAAAACTTTTGGAAAAGAAGTCTAACTGGTAATCTAATGTTATTGGATCATTGAAGTAGAATTCTTTCGCATTCACTTCAAATAGTTTATTGTTTTTAACAGCAGGAATGTTTTTATACGTATCAGTTTGTTGGAACGAATTGTCCTCGTCTTTATTATTACTCAAAATCACATAATCACCAGCATAGTCTGCCAGAACTTCTAAAGATAAAGCAAAGTAACCATCTTTCAACGCTGCTTCTTTTACTTTTTCAGGCATGGCCAACTTCATTTCTTGATAAAGGATTTCCGTTCCACGACCCCAATTATCGCCAAATACATAGAACTGTTTGTCAAACTTTTCGAATACGGAAACGGTTGTATCTTCACCGATTTTGGCTTTAATGTCTTCACCGGTTGTTTTTGCCCGTTTTTTGAAATCATCCACCCAAGCTTGGGCTTCTTTTTCTTTATTCAAAAGCTTGCCAATTTCTACGTGCTGTGTTAAATAGTCCACTTTTCCGTATGTATACGTTACGGTTGGAGCAATTTCACTTAATTTATCAACATTTTTAATCGTTGATAAACCAATGATTAAATCCGGATCCAACTCGATAATCTTTTCCAGGTCTTCGTCCGTCACTTCTTCGACATCTTTTAATTCCTTAAAGTTCGGGTTCATTTTAGACCATGAATCGACACCTACAAGGTTAACATCCAAAGCCATTACGTTACCTGCGAAAGTGGATAGTACTAGAACACGCTGAGGATCTGCCGGAACTTCAACAGGACCATTTTCAGATTGATATGTGATGGTACCTGATTTTTCCTTTTTGGAAGCCGAGCTTTTTTCTTTTTCGGCTGACTCGTTACCACAAGCACTAATAATTAACACTAACAGCAGTATAAACGGGATCATTATCTTTTTCATTTGTTGTCAAATCTCCTTTTAGTAAATTGTATGTGCTGCACATTGGTTTGTTCGTTCGTTGATCTCGTCCGATTACCGCATCAATATGGAATACTTCCTTAAGCACTTCATGAGTGATGACTTCTTCACAATCTCCCGCTTTAACTATTTCCCCGTCCTTTAAGGCAATGATATAGTCGGCAAAGCGAGCAGCTTGGTTTAAATCATGAAGAACCATGACAATTGTACGTCCCTGTTCTTCATTCAGCCTTTGTAATAATTCTAGAACCTCCAGCTGATGCGCCATATCCAAATAGGTGGTCGGCTCATCAAGGAAGATGATTTCCGTTTCCTGGGCAAGGGCCATCGCAATCCAAACACGCTGGCGCTGACCTCCTGATAGAGCATCCACCGGACGGAACTTGAAGTCTTTCGTGCCGGTCACTTCAAGTGCCCAATCAATCACATCATAGTCTTTTTGGGTCAGGCGCCCAAAACCTTTTTGATAGGGAAAGCGCCCATATGATACGAGCTCCCCAACCGTCAAACCGCTTGCACTCTCGGGTGTCTGCGGAAGTATGGCCATTTTTCTTGCAAGGATCTTAGTGCTTTCTTTTGAAATATTCACCCCATCTAAAACAACCGTACCTGATTGGTTTGAAATGATTCTGGTGATCGCTTTCAAAAGTGTCGATTTCCCACATCCATTTGAACCGATGATCGTCGTGATTTTTTTATCTGGAATTTCCACACTGAGATCTTTTACAATTAAACGTTCACCATAGCCAATATTCAAATCCTCTGTATATAGGCGAACCATTTTTTAACCTCCATTTACTGAAAAATAGGTAAGTAAAAACTCAAATGAAAATGATTATCATTATCCACTACTTAATTACTATAATTCTATCTAAATATATTGTCAATGGTAATTTCATGGGCATATAAGAAGAAATTCTGACAGGATTTTTTGGGCCGATCCGTATTATCGACTGACAAATGAACACAGTAAAGATCCCGGAAATGCTTCCGGGATCTTTACTGCTAGGTCCATACTCAGGACTTTGGAAGATGTCCCTTATGGGAAGGGCAATAAGCCATTTTCATCAATCAATGTTTCTTAAATCCTTGCTTCTCAACATAATCTTTCATGTACAACCTGCTTTTCCTTCCAAGCATTCCAGCCATTTGCTCGGTCCAGGTGTCTTTTCGTTTACCTTCAGTCCGACGCTCGTAATAACTGGAAATCGTTTCATTATACTCTTCAAGTTGTCCGATGAACTCTTGCTTATCCTCCTGATATCCATTTTCATGATAGATATTGGACAGCGGTAAACGCGGCTTTTTATCCGAACGGTTTTTCGGATATCCGACCACTAGAGCGAATAATGGTATAACGCGATGCGGTATATTCAATATCGCTGACACTTCTGGGAGATTATTGCGGATCCCGCCTATATAGCAAATGCCAAGATCCATCGATTCTGCTGCCAATGCCGCATTTTGAGCCGCAAGAGCAGCGTCAATACAGGCAACCATGAATTTCTCCGTACTTTCAATTGATTCGGACAGGTCAGTGTTTTCCATTTCGGAAACCATATCCTGACGATATAAGTCGGCGCAAAAGACGAATAGATGTCCATTCTTCTCTACATATGATTGTGGTCCGGCAAGTTCAGCAAGCTTGGCTTTCTTTTCCGGATCGGTTACCCCTATGATTGAATACGCTTGAATATAACTTGAAGTCGATGCCGCTTGGGCACATTCCACAATCGTATTGATTTGCTCCTCAGACAACAACTTGTCCTCAAAAGAACGAATGGAACGGTGATCTAAAATCTTCTCAATAATGTTATTCAATGCTCCCACCCCTAAAGAATATGTATCCATCATCGGGGCTGAAATACCCCCGATGACAGTATTGATGAAACTCAATCTTTTGTTTTCAAATCCAATTCACGGTAATTTTGCTGTCTAAGTGCTTCATAAACCAAGATGGCAGCCGTGTTCGACAGATTAAGTGAACGTACTTTATCCGTCATTGGAATCCGCAGGCACCGATCCATATTTTCTTGGATCACCTCTTTCGGGAGACCCGTCGTTTCACGGCCAAAAATGAAGTATATCTCACTGTCTTGATCACTGTAATCGAAGCTGGAATGTGGCTGCTCTCCGAATTTCGTCAAGTAATAAAATTCACCGCCGGCATTTCTTTCATAAAACTCTTCTAACGAATCATAATAATGGATCTTTACATTCTCCCAGTAATCGAGCCCGGCCCGTTTGAGCTGTTTGTCATCCGTCGAGAAACCGAGCGGGCGAATGAGATGTAAAGACGTATCCGTCCCTGCACACGTTCTTGCGATATTTCCTGTATTTGCTGGAATCTGTGGTTGATATAAAACTACATGTATTGACACTTCATTTTCACCTCTAGTTTGAACTTCACCTTAATTATAGCATTAAACAAAAAAGACTAAAAACCAATCACCCTCCATCCAAAATCACAAAGAACTTATAAACGATGTTCGGTGTGTATCTGGTTGAATCCTCATATGTCCAATACCGGTGACGGCTGTTCATCGTATGTGCATTCACTAGCGGCATCCCGTCCTGATCCTTCGCCGTTACGATCAAATTATGATCAAACCTTCCGTCCCCTTCGAAATCTATGCAGAGGATATCACCCAAATTCAATTCCTTGGCCGACCCGACCTGCTTTGTCCTGATGGCATTCCCAGCTTTAAGCAGATGGTATAAAGAATGGGCCGTCGTCCATGTATAACTCCAGCTTTTCCCTCTTATCCACCAGCCCTTACTTTTGTTTGGAGCCCCCCACATCGGTATTCCTCCCGCATGTAAACATTGTGAAATGTAATTCGTACAATCATCAGTGAATTTATAATAAGCTGGATTAAATTCGTTCCACCAACGCTCGGCATATTGGACGGCCTTCATCCGATCATACTTATATGCGAGACGATCTGCGCCTGGATCACATTTTGGCGGTGCCTCTTCGGTTTCAAAGCTGGGAAACAGCTCACGTTCATCCACTATATACCCATTTCGAAACCGGGCCTCCCTTTCTTCCATTTCTTCTTCTATATAAAATGAATCCTCCTGTTTCAATAAATATTGCAGGTGCACGTGATATGTCAGAACTGTATCATTATCTTCCTTTCTCTTTGAATGTACCTTGCCTGCCGCATTCACCCGAACAATTTCCGCAGCACGGTTCCTCATCATTTCCTTCTTCAAATGTAACTTCCTTTCACCCCGTTCCAGTTCATCGGAAGTATAAAACTCCACCCTTTCTTGTAAAAGGCGTTGCAATTGTTCCCTCAAGTTCATGCCCTCCTTCTTACCATCTATGCTAATGTGTATGTATGAGGGCATGGACAAAAACACAATTTCATAAAATGTGGGAGTTTCAACTTTATAAATATAATGATACTTTTAAAAAGGTTTCCTTGAAGGTAACGGAATATTTTAAGCCAAAAAAAGCCGCCCCGTAATATTTACCGGGCGGCTGCATTTTAAATATTATTTTGTTTCCAAGGTAAACTGCAGTCCTTTCTCAATTTCCGCCAATACCTCTTCATCCTTTTCCTTCATTCGTGCTTCTTCCAATGCGGAAACAGCCTGCGCCCGGCCAATTTTCCCAACTGCCCAGGCCGCCGTCCCCCTGATGACAGGCCGCGGATCATCCTTCATGACCTGTATCAATTGAGGCAATGCCGTTTCATCTTTGAAATGGGCCAATGCTAAAATGGCATTTCGTTGGATTGGTTTTTTACCGCGCCAGGAGCCAGATACATGGCCGTATGTCTCTTTGAAGTCCCGATTTGAAATCGTAAGCAGGGGTTTTAACAGCGGTTTCGCCAGCTCCGGGTCGGGTTCCATCTCTTCATGAAAATGAAAATCCATTCCTTTGTTTTTCGGACAAACAGTCTGGCATGTATCACATCCATACAAACGATTGCCTATTTTCGTCCTGAACTCATCCGGAAGGAAACCTTTTGTCTGCGTTAAGAACGCAATGCAACGCTTGGAATTTAGCTGCCCACCCTGAACGAGCGCTCCAGTCGGGCAAACATCGACACATTTATTGCATGTCCCGCATTGATCTTCCATCGGTTGATCCGGTTCAAATGGCAGGTTGGTTATCATGTCTCCCAAGTATACATATGACCCGAATTCCGGTGTGATGATCATACTGTTTTTTGCACTCCAGCCAATACCTGCACGCTCAGCCACTGCCCTATCTGATAATTCGCCCGTATCAACCATGGACTTCATCATTGCTCCTGGCACTTTATCTTTAATGAAATCCTCAAGTAACTGCAATTTATTACGAAGAACGGTATGATAATCCGTTCCCCATGACGCCCGGCAAAAGATCCCCCGGCGCTCACTTTTTGTACTTTGCGGAGCATCCTTCAATTTCGAAGGATAAGCAAGCGCAATCGAAATGATGGATTGCGGTTTATCGAATATCAAATCAGGCCTTACCCTTTTTTCTATATCGGCTTCTTCAAACCCTGACTGATAATCCAGCTCCTGTTGACGTATCAACCGAGCTTTCAATTCGGTAAAGGCCGTGGCCGATGTAAAGCCGATTTTATCGATGCCGATTTCCTTACTATATAAAATCACTTCTTGCTTGAATGTGTTCATATCCATATTAATCACCTACGTTCATTCAGTATTCCCATTGAAAGCTTGAATCTTTTTCAAACCATTGCTATCTATGATAAACTAATTGCAATCATTTTTGGAGGTGAAACGGTTGGAAATTACCATATCAGCTAATCTTAGCAGTAAAATCCCTCAATTCAAAGTTGGGATCATTACATATGAAAACATCGAAGTAGGTCCCTCCCCGCAAATGGTGAAAGGAAGACTTCAACTATTTCAGGAAGCTCTTTTCTTCGACCTTGAAGAAAAGGAATTGACCGACTTTTCCGGCATTAAAGTGTGGCGGGAGATTTTCAAGGCTACAGGAACAAATCCGTCACGGTATCGCCCCTCCGTGGAAGCCCTTTACCGCCGCGTAAAAAAACAGAATTACTTGACACCCATCCATTCAGCCATCGATTTAAATAACTTCTTCTCGCTGTTATATGAAGTTCCGATCGGCATTTATGATGCGGAAAAATTATCAGGGGACATCTCGATTAAGATCGGCGAGGCGTCAGATGGTTATGAAGGTTTGAACGGCCGCTTGAATTCCATGGAAAATATGATTACATCAGCCGATGATGTGGGCACATTCGGAAGTCCTTACGTTGATTCAGAACGCACGAAAGTCACCGAAGAAACGAAAAAAGCCATCCAAATCATTTATTTACAGCCCAATACTCCAATCACGGAAGCAGATCAGCTGACGAAATCCCTGATGGACATGTTCCTTGAAATCCACGGTGGTGAAGGGACTTACTCGATTGTAGAAGGATAATTAAAAATTGAACGAAAATAAACCCTTTCCACAATCGGAAGGGGTCTATTTATGATTTTTCCAATTAATAAAACCAGTGCGCTAGTATCCTTTTATTCAACCGATCGATCCATCCCAGAACCTGAAATTTAAGAGCATAAAGGATCACCTAGTCATAAATTTGGTTCGGGATGAGTCCAGCCTACTGTTTTTTCTTAAACTACATTCCAATTGATTTCAGAAATCCGCTCCCTTTCCGCCAACAGTCTACTAAGCCTCATCAAGCAAGCTTTTGTGGGGTCTCGGCTAGCCGGTTATTCGGCAGGAGTGTCGTGCATTTCTTCCATCCATTGAGGATTACAGTAAAAAAAACATGAAGGATCACCCAGTCTTAAACCTGGTTCTGGATGAGTCCAGCCTACGTTTTTTTTAAAACTACATTCCAGTTGATTTCAGAAATCCGCTCCCTTTCCGCCGACTGTCTGCCAAGCCTCCTCGGCTCAAGCGCCTGTGGGGTCTCGGCTAGCCAGTTATTCGGCAGGAGTGTCGCAAATTTCTTCCATCCATTAAGGATTACAGTAAAAAAACATGAAGAGTGAGATTTAATACATTTTTTTCCAAAAAACTTTTCAGACAATTTCAGCAGAGCAATTTTGTTTCAACCTACACCTCACTATTCGACTCCCAATCCCTTTTTTGCCGGTAAACTGCAACCATATCAATGGTTACATAGCCTGGCACGCCTCGCTCTAACAGACTTCGACTACACAGCTTGTCAGTTTGGACAAAAAAGCACACACTTAGTCAAACTGATTCTACTAACGTAGTTAATCACATTGAACAAGTTTGTGCTGCATCGAATTCCCACTCTTCCGAATAGTGGATAGTCGAAAAATAAAAAAACTCTGGTTTTTGTTGCGGTATGACATACGGTAACACTGCTTCGATAAAATGCTGGCAATTTGGACAATAAAAAAATCCCACTGTAAACAGTAGAATTCTTGTAATAATATTAAAACGCAAAGCTTCGTTCTCCAGGTAACGAAACCCTACGTTATGAGTATGTATTGGAGCGGGTGAAGGGAATCGAACCCTCATCATCAGCTTGGAAGGCTGAGGTTTTACCACTAAACTACACCCGCATATTCTTGTAGAAGTTTGTCGAATTACCAATCAACAAAATTAATTATATAGTTTAATGTGAAAAAATGCAATAGTTCTTTTAAAAAAAATTAATAATTACCGTATTGTAACGTTAATATATTCATTCACTCTAGTAAAAATGTTAAAAAGTCCCCTGATTCAGAGAACTTTTACATCCTATATATGATGATTTAAGACCAAATGACTTCCATTAACCGCGGATAAACCTGCTGTGCCGTTTCAAGCAGCATGATTAACTTCCTGAACGCCAGATCCGGTACGATATCCCCCTCAATGGAGTATGAATACCGAATGGAAATGGTCCCATTTTCCTCATACAGCTTGGAATACCTAAAATTAGCATTATATTCATTCAACAGTGTATGTACATCCTGTTTCTTTTCAGGATTCTTCAACTCGGCGACATTAAAGCAAAATAAGTCCGCCACATTTTCATCTTGATTGAAAGCAAATACTAAAAGGACCTTCCACCCGTCCTTTAACTTTTGCTCAGCCCTAAAAAAGGTGGTGCCATCTTCATTCAACTCATTCATATAGATTTTCTCACTAGTTAAAAAATCACGAAATTTAGCAACGTTTGACATGGTTCATCACCTTTCTCTTTGTAATTACATTTTATAATGAAAACTGGCATTTTTACAGACTTTTCTATAAACCTTCCAATTTCATCCTATTAATAGGGACGAAGAATCACTCATTTAAAGAAAGGGATTCAAAAATGAACTCCCATATGAGGATTAATAGATTGATTAGCCAGTTGCTTCTCCGCAAAACTGAAGCTCTTCTTGAAGGTCCAAAATTTCCTGGCAGATTTTTGAGCATCCTTCAATTTCAGGCACTTCTCGCAGTGAAGGCTATGTCTGATGAAGTGACTTCTAATAATTAATTTCCTTCATATGAATCAAAAGATACCACTAAAGGTAATGAAGGATCATATTTTTATTTGAAAGGAAAACGGCCTTTCCCCGATTGAAAAAATCGAAAAAAGGCCGCTTTTGTCATAAGCTGCTTAAAATCAAAAAAAGGAACTTCCACAGCTTTATTTCATAAAACTTATAGTTGAGCGAATTCAGGTTCCGCAACTTTTACAAGCTGTTTACCGAGGTTCGTTCCTTTAAACAAACCTAAAAATGCATCAGGTGTGTTTTCGAACCCTTCAATAATCGTTTCTTCATACTTCAGCTTTCCTTCTTGAAGCCACTTACCTAAATCCGTAGCACCTTCTTGGAATCTAGAGGCATAATTTCCAACTGTGAAACCTTTCATTAGTGCACTCGTTTTGATCATCGCCGATTGCAGACGCGGTCCTAGATCTTTTCCTTCTGCGTTATACGAGGAAATCGCTCCGCATAATGGTATTCGGGCATTCGCATTCAAAAGTGTGAAAACAGCATCGGACACCTCGCCGCCCACATTATCGAAATAAACATCGACTCCATCGGGAACAGCATTAGCTAAATCTGTCGCAAAACTTTCACTTTTATAGTTTACGGCTCCATCAAATCCTAGTTCTTTCGTTAAATACTCAAGTTTTTCATCTGAACCAGCGATGCCAACAACCTTCGCACCTTTAATCTTAGCAATTTGTCCGACTACTGAACCAACTGCTCCAGCCGCTCCTGAAACGACTACCGTTTCACCTTCTTGAGGTTTTCCAATATCAAGCAAACCAAAGTAAGCAGTTAAACCGGTCATTCCAAGAATCCCTAAATGAGTTGTGACCGGAGCCACCTTGGGATCAATCACGCGGATTTCCTTTTCGGTGACAACTGTGTATTCTGCCCAGTCGATGTTCCCAACAACGACATCCCCTTGTTTGAAGGAATTCGATTTGGACTCAACAACTTCAGCAACAACGCCGCCCGTGATGACCTTATTCAATTCAAATGGAGCAATATATGATTTGGTATCTTGCATTCTGCCACGCATGTATGGATCGACAGATAAATATAGTGTACGTACTAAAATCTCATTATCCTTTGGTGTGGGAACTTCACTCTCAACAAAGTTGAAATCCCCTTTCGAAGGCATACCTTTTGGACGGTTTGCCAGGGTGATTATTTGTTGTTTAGTTTGTGTCATCATTGTTCCTCCTTGGTTTGAATACGTAATTTCGAAAAGAAGCGTATCACTGATGAAGTTCATAGGTCAAAGAATATGATTGGCTATTGCTTCCATAACACTCTTGATGTAGCCTTTCCTGAAAACCCCAAACATGCTACAGCCTATTATGTCCCATGTTTTCATTTCAATATACGATTCACTCCCGAGAAAAATTTAACGGCCTTTCCCCGATTGGATACCGAGAAAAGGCCGCAGCTTGAAATACTCTATTTTTATCGTGTGCTAGGCAGATGATCAAGCTCCGCACTTTCCCGAATTAAAACATCAGCCTGGACAGTTTGTACTGCAATCATTAAGACTATGTTCGCCCTTGAAAAAACTTTGCAAACATATGTGAACTTGGTTTAATGGATAGTCTACATCAATTTTGAAATAAACATCGTGGCAATTCCAAAGTAAATAAGTAACGAGAGTATATCATTTAGTGTTGTAATTAGCGGACCAGAAGCAACTGCAGGATCGATGTTGAATTTATATAATATCAAAGGAATAATGGTCCCAGCTAAAGTCCCGATAATTAGGGTCATCACTAACGAACTTCCAACCACTAATCCCAGAACGGAATTTCCCTGCCAAACATAAGCTATGATGGAAATCAATATTCCACAGGTAATGCCTATTATCAATCCAACTTTCAATTCCCGTATAATAAGTCTGGTCACGACTCCTTTATCCGTATCACTAGTGATTAGGCCTCTTACAACAACAGCTAAAGATTGAGTACCTGTATTTCCAGTCATCCCTGCGATCATCGGCATAAAGAAAGCAAGCGCAACAACTTTGGACAATGTTTCTTCAAAACCGCTTATAATGGTTCCAGACACTAATCCGATAAATAAAAGTAAAATAAGCCAGGGCAGCCGACGATATGCGGCCACGTGCGCCTTCGTGTCAAAGTCTATAGCTTTACCGGATGCCGATAATTTTTCAATATCTTCATTCGCTTCCTTAATGACAACATCAATAATATCATCGACGGTTACTATTCCTAATAATTCATTATTTTTTTCAACTACAGGAATTGCTAAAAAATCATATCGCTCAATGACACGAGCTACCTCTTCTTGGTCTTCATCAGCAGAAACGGAGATAACCCGGCTATACATAATATCTTGAATTTTTTCAGATTCATCATTTATTATTAAATCCCGATATGAGACAACACCTACTAATTTTTTATCATTATCTATTACATAAAGATAATTGATCGTTTCCGAAAACTCCGCAAAGATTTTCAGTTTTTCAACTGCTTCACGAACCGTATAATGTTGGGGGATCCATACAAAACGGTTTGTCATTATTCGCCCGGCCGTTTCAGGGGGATAATTCATGATATTTTGAACGATTTTTGATTCTTCCTGTTTCATGCCTGAAAGAAGTTCTTCAATTTTTCCAGGGGATAGGTCCTCTAACAATGAAGCTAGATCATCATTATCCATTAAATCCATAACATGGCCGGATTTCTCTATTCCTAATTTACTAAGAATTTTTAATTGATGCACTTTCTCAACTTCTTGAATCAGTTCAGCGATTTGTTCTGAATCAAGTAACAACAAGAAACGTGTATGGTGTTTTTCTGGAAGCCCCTCAAAAGTTCGAGCAATGTCATATGGTTGGAGTTCTTCTAATATTGCTTGAAATTCTTTCTTTTTTCCTTCTTTTAAAACCTTTATGATTTGTAAAGTCATTTGATCTTCCGTCAGGACTTTTATCATTTGTCACTCACTCCTTTTTAGGGGAGCCAAAAAATATTTCCCTTAAATATTAAGAGTAAAAAAAATATTTATTCCCCTTCCAAAATCTTGTTTTCATTCACGTGTATGTCGTCGTGTATAGTTATCCAAATTCCTCACCCCCAGGAAAAAAACAAAAAAACCTCCATTACAAATGAAGGTGTTAAATACGGTAAATATGCGTACATTGTCTGGATGACAAATACAAACAGCCTTATAAGACTGAATGACAAATACAAGCATAAATCCAGTTCCTCCATTCGTAGAGCTTTAGCACTGTGTGGCATAGGACAAAGCCAGCTACATTAAAAACCACCTTATGTCGATGGTTTCTGTTGACCCATTGGCGTCTTTCGACATTTTTGGGCAGTAGCGTATCTCCTACACAGGAGCCTCACCTAACGAGGATATTTAATTTACACATCCACTCTAAAAGAGTTTCTTTTAGATGTCAATGTTTGATTCAAATAATTCTAATTTTGACCTAATATCCCGACCTTTAAAAAGGTAAAGTCAAAACATCACCGACTTAGGCGCTCTCGATTAAAGCAGTCTTATTGAATGTCTGTGAAGCAAATATTCGATTGATTCTTCATAAAGTACATACCAAAATCAGTTATTGGATTCCCCAAATAGACGTGAAATATATTCTATCGAGGTAATTGTTGAAAATATTGTCCTCTTAAAAAGCCTTCCTTCATTTACATAATTGATATTCACCAGTTGGTAATGGTGAACGATCCTTTTTCAACAAAATTTCTCATCCAGAAAAACAATGGCAGGTAATCTAACAAAGAGGAAGATTTTGTATAAATTCATTAGTATAATTGATGAAATTACAATAAGAAAGGAAAGATCACTATGAAGATGCTTATACATGCTTTAAAAAAGAATGCCACATGTATCCTTGAAATCATTTATCTGTATATACTTTTCTTTTTTTCAGAGCTACAAACTACTACTGCAAGCTTATTAAAAATAAAGTAAGAACTATGTAATTTAATCCTCTTGAATGGACTTATGTTAAAAAGATCCTCTAGTTCCCGAACATTCCATAACATTTATTTTATTTCATCTTCATAATTAGAACTTTCAACAGTCATAACAGCCAGTTTGCACACTTTGTCTGTGTAAAATTCCCTCAAGGGCAAAATGCAGATCGATAAACTTGGAGGTCCGACAAGCGTTTTAGGACTTTAACTCAGTCGTCTGTAACTCAATCTAACCAACTTGACTCGATATGCAGCTGAGCCCCTTTTTTCAACAGGTAATGATTATTCTACGTATCCTCCCTACTGAGCTACCTTACTAGCCGTGCACTTGATAAAGAAGTTACTTTCAAGCGAGAAACATAAGTTCACCAAAAAGGGACAAACTGTATGTGAAAAAAGAAAGGAGATGTGAGACATGACAAAAAAATTCAATAAAGGAAGCCGTAACCAAAATTCACCGCATTTACACGGACAAACTCCTGTTAGTGGGGACAACAGCAAAGGAAATAAAAGAAATAAAGATCAGAGCTCTAAATCAGAGTAACTAAATGAAACAAACCGGCCATATTCAGACCGGTTTGTTTCTTATGCAGATAATCTTCTTAGTTATTTGGCAGAAAGAGATCAAAAAGGACAATTCATCATTAGCGTTATCCGAACTGTAATCTGGTAGTATTTCAAGTAACTCTTTTTTAAAAGTCCTTTGACTTACCTTTCTTTTGTTTGGATAGGGCAGATAGAATGGACTGTTCGCCCTCTACTTGATTTCCTAAAAATTTCTTAGTAAGACTTAACTTAAGAACAATTTGGTAAACGATTGTGGCTGAAACGATACTTATGATGGCTCCGACAAGAACATCTGCTGGATAATGGACACCTACCCAAATTCGCGAAATACCTACAAGGACAGCCAAAATTCCCCATAAAAACCCCCAACCTCTTTTGAATAACCAGAAGGTTATACAAAATGAAAAAAATATGATTGTATGGTCGCTTGGAAAGGAATTATTGACTGCTTTTTCAACTAACTTATTAACGTTGGGCAACTCAGCAAATGGTTGATAATTCGTGTGGAATTGCCCTGCTATTTTCGCCAATATTTCTGAGATAACCAGTGTAATGAATGCACAGATTACCATGATTCTATTTTTATTGCTTCGAGAAAACAAAAATATCAGGACTGCCAATACTAAGAAAAAAATCATGTATTCAGCTATGAATACAAAGAAAGGATTTAAATCTGGGTATTGTTTACCTAGATTATTAATCATTCTAAACAATTTACTATTCATTTCGGACAAAGCCATTGAAAAATTCCTCCTGATTGTATTATCACTTTAACCTTTATTAAGCTCCATTATGTATATAAGATGAACTTCAATTAAATCTATATTTTACATCTTTAAGAAAGAAAGTCCATCATCAACATTCAGGATCTATGTATTCCAATACTCAAGTACAAAGACTCCTGCGGGGAAAGTGCGTCTAGGGAGACCCCGCAGGTGCAAGCCGAGGAGGCTCCTTGACCGCCCCGCGGAAAGCGAGTTTCTTAGCGGAAATCAACGTCCATATTGTACAAGCCATAAAAAAACTGTGGCAAACTCGAATTCTTCAAATCTGTATACAGTTTCAGGGATTTTCGATTGGAAGATCCCTTTGGGCTTTATATTAATTCCAAATTTTTGTTAAGGGCAGTTTCTGAAATCTCTAAGTGTCATCAAAATTATGTGGTAAAAAAGCTTATCCTTTCACATTCAACAGATATCCTTCAATTTCGTGCTTTCTTTTTAAAATAACTATTAGCTTTTCAGGGTCACTCTTTTGAAGATCGGCAAATCTGGCTTTCATTTCTTTCTTGCGAGGAAAGTAGGTGGTCATGATAAATTTAATAAACTGCCAGTCTAATTTTTCATTGCAGCCTTTGCCCATATCAGGCCTTGTTTTACCTATATTAGACAACCACCGTTTGATAACACGGTAAAGGCAAACACGGAGAGGAAGTTCCAAATAAATAATCGTATCGGCAAGCTCCGACCGTAAATGAAAAGAATTATTATAATTGCCTTCCATTATCCACTTGTCATGACTCAATACTTCCTTCTGAGCAGAAATAAAATCCTCTAAAGGAGCTTCAACCCAGCCAGGTCTCCAGTAGAATGTATCCAAATGATGCACTTCGATATTCAAATTATCTCCAAGTCTTCTTGCAAAAGTAGATTTTCCGACACCCGCGGACACTCCGATAACCATGATACGTTCCATTGATATACCATCCACTCTCCCCTTTTAGGTTCATAAGAAAAGGCGACCCTTCTTGAAGAAGAATCGCATCAGTTTTAGAAAAGGAAGTATGGTTGCTGCGGTGTCCTGTCATGAACAAGCCCTTCCTTATATCTTATCTCTATTAAATCAGTTGCCCTAAATGTTTCTTCGCCTCGTAATCAACAAGTTTTTCATCCTGCTTGATTCGTGCCAGATAATCCGGGTTGGCTAAAAGCGGACGTCCAATCGCCGCAACGTCAATGATGCCTTTTTCCAGTGCGGCTTCTGCTGTTTCAGGATCAAGCCCTCCCACACCGACTATAATGCCATCCCAGTGGCTGCGTACCAATTCATGCATGGTCAATCCTCTTGCAATCGGTTTGGTAAATTCCATCGTGGATGGGTGAATCATTTTGACTCCTGTTTCATTGAACGCTTCAATAAATGTTTGGATCGCTTTTTCAGGGTCTTCCCACATGTAAGACGGCTGGTCAATTTTCAAAGCCGAGAAACGAATAAGGGTACGTTCCACTCCAACCGCATCAATAACTGCTTTTAGCACTTCCTTCATAAAAGTCAGGCGCTGTTTTAAATCACCACCGTACCGATCGGTCCTTTTATTGGAGGTGTCAGAATTGAACTGGTCTATTAAGTAGCCGTGTGCACCATGAATTTCAACGCCGTCAAAGCCAGCATCCATTGCATTCTTTGCAGCTTGTTTATATTGGTTCACAACTTCTGCAATATCCGTCTCTGTCATTTCTTCAGGAGTGTCAAAAGGTTTGCCGAATCGTGAAACCTTTCCTTCTGCAGCTATAGGTGACGGAGCCTGTGGAGGAAGTCCTCCTGCAATTTCATGGTGACTTGCACGGCCCACATGCCAGATTTGCGCAATAATCGTTCCGCCTTCAGCGTGTACTGCTTCCGTTACCTTTTTCCACCCGTTGATTTGCTCTTGAGTATATATACCGGGAACTCCAGGATTGCCCTTTGCTCTTGGTGAAATCACTACACCTTCAGTAATGATAAGTCCGATTCCATCTTGAGCCCGTTTTCGGTAATATTCTACGGTCAGGTCATTCACAACACCAGTTTCGTTATCGGCAAACGCCCGTGTCATAGGAGCCATAGCCGTTCTTGTTTTTAAGTTCCATGCGCCTATTGTTACAGGTTCAAACATTTTGGTTTTTATTGTTTTCATTTAAGTCCCTCCTGTTAACCGCTTTACCTGAGCTAAATTTAGTAACTATCATTGTGTAAGATTATCCGATAAGTGGTTAATTTTCAAATAATTCACTCTGATTTTAGATCTTTTGATAAAATATGGTAATAAAGACCAATGAAAAAGCCAGACAGAGATACTCTATTCCCTGCTGGCTAATTTATTTTAATATCTTATTAGTCTCGTGCTGTTCTGATAAAAAAAGACACGATCAAACCAATGATTGCAAGGACAAGACCGAAAATAAAGGCATCTTGAACGCCTGCAGTCAATGAACCGCTAATGGCAGATGGATCGAACGGATCTTCTGCATTTGCCATATAAATTTTTTGGGATGCTGACATGATTGTAATGGCAACGGTTGTACCGATGGCCCCTGATACTTGTTGCAATGTATTCATTAGAGCCGTTCCATCCGGATAAAGTTTTTTCGGCAGTTGATTCAGCCCATTTGTCTGGGCCGGCATCATGACCATCGAAACACCAATCATAAGGAGGGAATGCATGACGACTACCATAATGATCGTCGTTTCAGTCGTTACGTTCGTCAAGGTCCATAACATGACAATCATGATAATGAAGCCAGGGATCACTAACCCTCTTGGCCCGAACTTATCAAAAATGCGCCCTGTAACCGGAGACATGATACCATTAAGCACTCCACCCGGTAATAGTACCAGCCCAGCAGAAAACGCAGCTAATGCAAGCCCGGTTTGCAGGTATAGCGGTAAGAGAATCATGGATGACATGATGATCATGAAGGTGATGAAGACAGTTATTAACCCTAACGTGAACATCGGGTATTTAAAAACGCGCAAATCTATCATCGGTTTATCCATGTTGAATTGCCTCACAGCAAACAGGAATAGCGCTATAAGTCCAACAATGATCGAAGATAGAACTATCACATTGCTCCATCCTTGCTCTCCGACAATACTAAAGCCATAAACAATACCCCCAAAACCAATGGTCGATAAAATAATGGATGGTACGTCAATTTTAGGTTTGGTGATTATTGAAACGTTTTGCATATATTTGAGACCGAATAGTAAAGCGATCACAAAGAACGGCAAAGACACCCAGAAAATGTAATTCCACTTCAGGTTTTCAATAATCAAACCTGAAACTGTCGGCCCGATTGCTGGGGCAAACATGATCACCAACCCCATCAATCCCATCGTCGCTCCCCTTTTATGAATAGGGAAAATCAATAAAATGGTATTGAACATGAGAGGCAATAAAAGACCCGTTCCGATTGCCTGGATGACACGGGCTAGCATCAAGATGCCAAACCCAGGTGCAATTGCTGCAATGAGCGTCCCAATGATGGAGAACACCATTGAGGCAATGAATAATTGACGAGTATTGAACCACTGAATCAAGAGTCCCGAAACGGGAACCAATATCCCCAATGTTAATAGGTAACCCGTTGTCAGCCATTGCACGGTGGAAGGACTGACATTGAACTCTTGTATTAGATCGCCCAGCGCCATGTTTAATGCCGTCTCACTGAATAACCCAATGAACCCTGCAATTAAAAATGCAATTAAAATGGGAGTCGTTCTAATGACTGTTTTTTGTTGCTGTGTTGCATCTGTAGACATAAAATATTTCCTCCAATTACTAACTGTTCGACCTAAGCTTAAGATAATTTTTCCGTATGACTTATTTATTTATCAGCAATAATGGTATCTGTTCGGCAATGGCATGGAGAGGTTCCCCGCTTTTCGCCGTTAAGGATAAAAGGATACCGCCTTCAATTAAAGCATTAATTACGATACTCAATTCTTTTGCCCGTTTCTCACTGAATTCCGCCTCGAGTAATTTCTTCACATATATAGATTGCCAATCTTCTATCGCTTCTTGGCAGGCCGTTCTTATCTGCTCACTCGTCGTATATGTTTCTGCTGCAATCGTTCCGATTGGCAGTCCTAATAGATTTTCACTATCACCAAATACCTCGGATAATTGAAAAATATGAGCCTGAATGGCTTTGATGGGGTCATCGATTTCATCAAAGCCCCGTTGAATTTCATCTATCACGAATTCTTTTGTATGAATAATCGCCTCTATCGCCAATTCTTCTTTGCCTTTCGGAAAATAATGATACAGAGAACCTTTTGGGATTCCGCTTTCCTCAATAATGTCCTTAAGCCCTACACCATAATATCCACGTATTCGAAAAAGTCGGGAAGCAGCTTCAATAAGAATGTCTTTAGAGTTTCGTTTCTCTGCCATAGCTGGATCACTCCTTAAAATTATATCAACCGGTCTATTAGAGACTATACTTGTATATCATTGTTTTGTCAAAGATGATACTTATGTATGCATGGAATATGCGATTGAAATTCATTGGAAACAAAAAAGAACACCTCCTAATGGTGTTCTCCAGTTTGTTGACAAAATGGTGTTCGGATTCCGAATAATAAGATGTAGGTGTAAAAAATTTGTGAACGGTCGAATATAGTGCTTCAACGGTCGAATACTGTGCGAGGTAGGTCGAATACTGCGCGTGAATGGCTGAATAAAGTGTGGTTTAGGTCGATAAACTGCGTCAACAGCCCAAGACAATACAGCGGGTCAATTTCTGAAATCAACTGAACTTTTAAATTAGAAAACTGCAGGCAAACTTAGTTTTCATCGAGTTTGTCTACAGCCTGAAGAACACCTTCTAATGGTGTTTTCTGCAAGTTTAAAAACTCGAGAAAATCAATACCTTCTTATAAAAAACCGGCATTTTTTAAAACGCTTCCATTATTATTCAAACACATCGGCCTGCCTCAATATCTTCAAGGATTCTTGTCATGATTTTTGAAATCAAGAATAGCAATTACAAACATGCCAAAGCTTAGCATCAGGGAAATAACTTCGAAAGTACCCATTCATACATCGCCTCCTTATATCCAGCTTTTCCTGATCAGAGATTGTCCTATACAAGAAAAAGATGAAACAGTGGCTTTTAAACAAAAAATAAGCAAACCCAATCAGGGTCTGCCCTTGTACTCCATTCGAATTTCTTTTCAAAAGATCGATTACTGTTAATAACCAAGCTTTTTTTCTACAACGTTCATTAGGGGTTTACCGTCAGAATAAAGCTTTAAATTTTTCAGGAATAATTCCATTACCCGATCTAAGTGTTTGGAAGAGTTGTAAGCATTATGTGGGGAAACCATGACATTTTCCAGCTGCCAGAAAGGGTGGTCCTTAGGTAAAGGTTCTACTTCAAACACATCCAGAGCCGCACCTGCTATGTGTCCATTGCTCAAGGAATGAATTAAATCTTCATCAACAATCGTATTACCTCGGCCGACATTAATTACATAGCTGCCTTTTTTCATTTTATTTAAGCGTTCTTTATTAAAAAAGTATGATGTATCTTTTGTAAACGGAAGGGCCAAGACGACAAAGTCGGACCTGGAAAGGACCTCATCCACTTGATCCATTCCCATTATCAAATCTGCAGGTTCATATTCTGTGTTCCTCTTGGAGGGATTCCGGCGGCACCCAATAACGGTCATACCCAGTGCTTTACATCTCTTTGCTATCTCATAGCCAATATCACCATACCCAATTATCCCCACTGTCGCATTCTCGAGATCTTTCACAGGAATTTCAACCCAAGTTTTGTTTATTTGATTTCTGATCATTGTCGGTACACCTCTTGCTAACGAAGACAGCATCGCAATTGTATGCTCCGCTATCGGGACAGATGTGCAGCCTTTGACATTGGTGATGATGACATCGCTTTTTTGTATATCTTCATTCAGCATGGCCTCCACTCCAGCAGTGTCTGAATGGACCCATTTAATCTTTGGAGCTTTTTTTATAATGTTAAGATTATCATGAAGCCCCAGCGTATAAATGACATCAAACTTCGATAGATCAACTGTTGGCTGTGGTTCAGGTTCACCGAATTCCCATGGTTCGACAACAACTTCCGAACAAAACTCCTTAAACTGATTGATGTATTTTTCCGGTATATCGACCCTTATATAAAGTGAAGGTGCTGTTTTCTTAGAACCGGACATTATAAAACCTCCTCAAGAACCTACGATACCTTTTTCCCTCTT
This sequence comes from Peribacillus frigoritolerans, assembly GCF_040250305.1. Taxonomy (NCBI): domain Bacteria; kingdom Bacillati; phylum Bacillota; class Bacilli; order Caryophanales; family Bacillaceae; genus Peribacillus; species Peribacillus frigoritolerans. The sequence goes on from NZ_CP158190.1 coordinate 4,679,068, forward strand.
TTATGGGAAAGCAATCCGTTGCGGATTAGACCATGCCTTGCTTTATGGTCACTTCAAGAAATCTGGTTGCTCTTTTCTGATTCTGTCCCAAAGAGGCTGAAAACTCAGCCATCCCTCATATTCCGTTCCCGTTTGTTCTGCCGTTAACTTTGCATACTCTTCGTCTATAAAAATAGGCTTACCTACAGACTCAGCCATTATCTGTGCTTGACATGAACGTTCCATCGTTATGAACCACCACGCAGCCGAATCTACAGACTGGCCTACAGTTAACAATCCATGGTTGCGGAGGATGACAGCTTTGTATTGACCTAAAGCCTTAGCAATGCGTTTCCCTTCTTCGGATGCATAAACCACACCAGTAAAATCATCAAATAATGCATGATCTCTGTAAAATTGGCAGGCATCTTGCGTAATCGGATCTAACAGTCTCCCTAAGGAAGACCATGTCTTTCCATAGACTGAATGAGCATGTGCCGCTGCAATGGCGTCCGGTCGCGCTTTATGAATTTCAGAATGAATGGCAAAGGCAGCACCATTCACAGAATGTTCACCCTCTACAATATCACCTTTATGATTGACCAATATAAGATCCGAAACGGAAATTTGACTAAAATGCATCCCAAACGGATTAACCCAGAAATGGTCTGTATATTTAGGATCACGGACCGTAATATGGCCAGCTATCCCTTCATCGAAACCAAACTTTGAAAAAAGACGGAATGAAGCTGCCAACCGTTCCTTCCTGTGAATGCGCTCTTCTTCCAATGTATTGAATGTTGCGGGTTGCAGGGAAATTGTCTTTGTCATTTTTACTTTCCTCCTCAATTTTTCCGTTTTTTTGCCGAACCATCAATTAGCCATTGTGTCCATGTCAGCTTTACCCTTTATATCTTGCTTTACTTCACTTTTGTTTCTGTGATCATTATTCGGACTTAGGAGAGTGATCGTAGTGATGACGACAAAACTAGTAGCGAGCCCGTACAGGATTGGTTGAGTGGAGGAAGGTCCATTTATCACCAATCCGACAATAATAACGATCATGCTGGCCAGAATTGAGTAAAATGCTGCTGTAGCCGTGACCCTTTTCCAAAAGAAACCAAGGATGATCGGAAAGAACACAGCACCGGATAAAATTGCGTAAGCTACATCCAATGCAACTAAAATATCTTGAATCCATATCGAAACGATTATGGTCAATACACCAATCGTTAAAGTTGTAATTCGGGATGTTTTTAAAAATTGTCGTTCACTCATTTTTGGACCGATATATTTTTTAATGATGTCATTAACAACTAAAGTGGACGAAGCAAGCAAAGTTCCTGAAGCTGTGGACATTAGGGCCGATACCACACTCGCAATGACAACCCCCAATAGGCCAGCAGGTAAAGTTTCCATCGCTATACTGGTAAATGCATTTTGGGGATCGCCTAAATCAGGAAGGATAATAAAAGCGCACATTCCAATGATACTGATTGCAATCGCATAAAAAACACTATATAGTCCCGCTCCAATCGTTCCGCCACGAGAAACAGCTTTGGTTCGTGCGGTAAAAAGTCGCTGCCAAATATCTTGGCCAACAACTACCCCTAGAGTAAATAGTAGGAAATATTGAAAAATCGTCTCTCCGCCAATGTTGCCTAACTCGAAATGTGAGGCCGGGAGATTTTCTTTAAGCGAGCCCCACCCTCCTGCCTTAGAGATGCTCATCGGAAGCATGATAAAGAAAATGCCGATCGTCATGATGACGAATTGCACGACATCAGTCATGGTGACTGACCACATACCTCCTAATATTGTATAAAATAAAACGATCCCACCCCCGACAATCATGGAAACCGTTAAATTCCAGCCGGCCAAAACATGTAAAATTGTCCCCATCCCAATCACTTGCGTTACAGTCAGCATGAATGTATAGATAACAGAGACAAGGGCACTGATCAATCTTGTCTGAGAGTTGTAACGCTTCTCAAGCATTTCACTGATCGTCAATACTTTTAAATTAAATATCTTATTTGTTAAAAACAACCCGATAGCAATAATGCCGAGCCCGATCATCACCACTAGCCAAATACCGGATATCCCAAACTGATAACCTAACTTTGCTGTTCCTAGAGTAGAAGCACCCCCTAATATCACAGCAGCTAAACAGGATAAATACATAAAATGACCAAGATTACGTCCTGCCACAATGAAATCATCTGCTGTTTTTGCCCGTTTGGATCCGATTACTCCCACAATGATTAAAACAGAAAAATATAGAATCATGATCGATATATCCAAAATATGCATGTACACATCTCCTTTTGGGCTTGTATTGTTCTTATCGCTTTGTAAAGAGGGAAGAAAGGATTTCACCGATTCCTTCCTTCTTTACAGTTAAATGAAGAAACTATTTGTTAAATTGGGTTTCCAAATCTCCGACTCTCTCTTTTTTCTCCAGTTTCCCTTTTTTTGCGAGAGCAATGAGTGTGATGAATTCATAGACAATATTAGCGGCTGCGGCAGCCGTGATTTGTCCGTGATCGTATGATGGTAAAACCTCAACAAGATCGAATCCAACAAAATCTATATTCGTCAAGCCTCTCACTAAGGCCAAAGCATCATCAATGCTGGCACCGGAAACTTCAGGGGTCCCCGTTCCCGGAGCATAGACCGGATCTAAAAAATCAATGTCAAAAGATAAAAAAACCGGACCATTCGCAACACGCTCATGAATGACCCCCAGCATCTTTTCGACCCCGATACGTTTATAATCGTTTGTCGTATAAACGCCCAAACCTAAATCCCGGGCATCCTGAAGATCTTCCGGTCCGTACAGACCGCCCCTCATACCAATTTGAAGAGATCGAGATACATCGATGAGACCCTCTTCTATTGCGCGGCGAAAAACGGTTCCGTGATTATACTTTTGGTCAAAATAACTATCCCAAGTATCAGAGTGAGCATCGAATTGAAGCAGGGCAACAGGTCCATGTTTTTTAACGATCGCACGTAACTCCCCTAGTGTAATGGAATGATCGCCTCCCAATGAAATGGGAATGATCCCTTTTTCAATGACGGGGGTAAGCTCTTCTTCGATCTTTTTATATGTTTCAGAAATATACCCCGGAATGATTGGAATATCCCCATAATCTATTCCTGATATATAGTCAAAAATATTAATATCTTGTTCTGGATTATAAGGACGTAAAAGGATTGAAAAATCGCGAATGGCCTCTGGTCCGAATCTCGCACCCGTTCTAAATGATTGCCCGGAATCAAAAGGAATCCCCGTAATGACAAAATCCATATGTTCATCTACCCGTTCAACAAATGGGAGCCGCATAAACGTACGCACTCCACAAAAACGGGGTGATTTGAATGAGTCTTTCGGTTGATACTTCATCATGTAACATCCTCCTAAAATCTAATTCTGCCGTAATTTTTTTCACTCCACTGCAATTGCAGCTGTTCCTACAAACTTCCATCTTTTCTAATAGAATGGCTATGGAAATTCTCTTCTTATCTATTACATAAGCAAGATTCAGGCCAACTATTTTGCTGTGGTATATGAGGCTTTTCGTTATTTTGTTTCATTCAATTGATTAAAAACTTAATCATTTTCTTGTTTTTTAATTTAATTTTTGATTATTTCGACTTTTTGATTTATATTTTAATTAAACATGATCCCAAAACCCAAAGGAGCGGAACTTATGTACGATGATATGCTGGAGGAAGAACTAAATAAGATTATTGAAACATCGAATAATAACATTCTCATTACCGATCAAGATGGGATCATTTTATATTCCAACCCAAAGCTTTGGGAGATTTATGGTATGAAAAGTGACTCTTATATCGGTACCTCCGTCTATCAATTAGAAAGTGAAGGCCTTCTCACACCTTCCATCAATGCGATTGTTTTAAAAGAAAAGAAAGCTAAGCGCATAATGCAAGAAACTAAAACGGGTCATGTTGTCATGTCGACTGGCTATCCCATTTTTAATAAGGAAGGACTTCTCGTTAGGGTAATCAGCTATGGTCAGGATCAAACCGAGATTTTGCAATTGCAGGATCAATTTGAGCAATTACAACGAAAAATAAAAGGCTATCAAACGGAAGTCGAGGATTTAAGAGAAAAGGAACTGGATTACCATTATTTGATTGCCAGAAGTAATGAAACGAAGCATATTTTAAAAACGATCCATAATGTTTCAAAAACCGATGCCACGATTCTCTTATTAGGACCTTCCGGGGTAGGAAAAAGCACTTTTGCCCGTGCTGTTCATGACCAAAGCAACCGAAAGAAAGAACCTTTTATCGAAGTGAATTGCAGCACGATACCTGAAAGTTTGTTTGAATCAGAAATATTCGGCTATGAGCCGGGATCATTTACAGGGGCAAATAAACAAGGGAGGCAAGGCCTGATTGAGCAGGCTGACAGCGGGACTCTTTTCTTAGATGAAATCGGTGAACTCCCACTTGCCATGCAAGCTAAATTACTGAAAGTATTACAGGAAAAAAAGATAAAGCGCATCGGCGGAAAAAAAGAAAACCATATTAACTTCCGCCTGGTTGCAGCAACTAATCAAGATTTGAAGGAGATGGTAAGTCAAGGTAAGTTCAGATTGGACTTATTTTATCGTTTGAATGTGATTCCCATCCAAATACCGGCATTACATGAACGTAAAGAAGATATCCCTCTCTTAATTCAGCATTACTTACAGAAAACCAATGATAAATACCAGAAATTCAAAAAAATCCATCCATCGACTTATGAAGTTTTGACTCATTATCATTGGCCCGGAAATATACGGGAATTAGAAAACTTAATTGAACGGTTAATCCTGACCATCGAAGAGCCTATTATATTTCCCGAACACCTTCCCCAATCCATCACAGGGCAAATAGAACAGCCTGAAGATTCCACGTTCCTGGCAATCGAACAGGAATGTGAAGAGAATTTCGATTTAAAGAAGACACTGGAAAAGGTTGAAAGGCAACTGATTGCAAAAGCATGGAAACAATGTAAAACCACATACGAAATGGCAGAACATTTGGGCATCAGCCAGCCAACAGTCATCTATAAATTAAAGAAATACAAAAAGTATTTGTAAATTCATCTGGACTAGAATCTCTGTAAACCATGAAAGGTCCTTAGCGTATAGTCATAGATGCTATTCAAGCTAAGGGCGCTTTTTGAAACCTTATATGCCGGCAATTCTTGAAGTGAAACCTGTGATATAAACATTTAATCAAAAAAATCCACATTCAAATTGAATGGGATTCACAAATATCACATTTCCAAATTATTAATGCTAAAGCTTACATTAATTCAACCGAATGATCATCAGTGAAGCTCCTGCCCCACCCCAACTGTTAGCGACCTGTCACAGGAACGGAAACACAGTGTTGGTTCCATTCACTGTGAATGACCCTGAATTTTGGTTACTTGGAAGCGTAAACCGATTGCCCCCACTTCTCCTGTTGTACCGGTTGATCCAGTAGCTCATTATTCCCTTTGCTCCAATTGCACCTGTTACTTCCTGCTCCCCTTTTCTTCACACTCCATGATTGTCTCCATTTTTGAAAACAAAAGATATTTTACTATATCAGCAGAATAGGAATTACATAACCTGTCCCGAGATGATTTCATCAACAAAAAGAGGCACCCATAATGGGAGCCTGAATTTTTAGTGAAGGTAAGCTATTATATGTAAACGGTAACCATTCCGCATCCTTATGCTAACACGATGATTGAGAAATGGGATATTCCACCCAGTAACTTAGGAAATATCTTTTCAATTGTACCGAATTTGAAACAGGCTTGCTTATAGTCGGTTATTTCACTGCCTTTTTTATAGCTTTCACTTCATATAATGATCCTTCCGAACTGACGATATATTCAGGCTTTGGTTTCCCAAGGTTCGCTTTATGGCCTGCGATATGGGCTTCACTCTTTTCCCACTGCTTCCAATGTGCCTCTGACTCCCAATTGATCATAATGATGACCTCTTCATCCCCGCGGCGCACTTTTTTCACCATCACACTTAAATCGATGAACCCTTCCTGCTTTTCTATGATCCCCTCCCCACTGAACCGTTTTACTACTTGTTCTGCATTACCTTCTTTTACCACCATTTTTCTCATCTGGACGAACAATATGAACAACTCCAATCGATATACTTATAATGAATCATTTTATTCGATAACGATTCTCATTGTCAATTATTGAGACTTCGACTTAAGTGCACTACTTAAAACTCAAAATCCAAAAAAAATGGATCAGGAAGTTATCATATCTTCCTGATCCATTTTTTATTGTCATTCACCTTTTATCTTTAAGACTTTTGGGAACATAGTCATTCAGTTTATTAAATAAAGAAGTAATGTAGGAGCTGAGTTCGAATCGATCCTCCTGAACAAATTCAACTAACGACACTCCATTCTTTTTCATAACTTTTCCCCCTTATAGTTTTTGTCCCGGTGCATAAACTTTTCAGCCACTAATACCTGTGAATCCTGCCATTAGCGCACTTACATTCTTCTCTCCATCATTATCTTTATTTGATTATACAAGAAAGCGCTTACAATGTAAAATATTATAATACTATAGATTGCTATTTACTTAGTATGTTCCAGATAATGTTTTCTCTTCAGCATATTTATGGTTATCAGCTGTGCTGGCTTTTCAGTGTACATTCCATATCATAACTACTTGTCTTGTTCACAGAGAATAAAATTTCAGGAAATGCCCTTCAATATTTCAGTTAGACGTAGGAACTCTTCCTTATCACGATTTCTTAATGAGTCATCGATTTCTTTTTCAATTTGTGCTTTCCGGTAATCACTAAGGGCCTTTTTTAAAACCATTTCAGCCATCTCTTCAGGTTCAAGCGATGTTCCTGGCAATTGCTTCTCCATACGAAACCAACTCCTTAACCTTTTTTCTATTATACTAAATAACTTGGAGATTATTATTATTTATTAAAATCTTATCCTTTCCTCTTTTTCTTTTCCTTATCCACATGATTTCCACTTTGCCATCCTTCTATACATAAAAATTCTAAATATTATGATTCATAATTAGTAAAACATTTTCATTTTATCCAGGAAGATCGAATCGTTTATTTCCATTACTTTAGAATTAATTATATTCCATTACAGGTAAAGGGAGCTATGTTATTCGCTTCATTTTTTCAGAAAAGTCAGAAATATGTTGACCGGTATGGATAAGCCCTCTAAAATAATCTAAATAATCCAGTTTTTTACTTATATTCATTAACCATCATTTTTGTTCATTTCGGCTTTATTTATTGTTGAAAACGATTTTGATGAAAAACTTAGCATTAAAGGAGCATTTATCATGAAAAAAAGTCGAGTTCTTTTCGCTAGTTTAGCTGGTTCCGTTATTGAGTGGTACGATTTCTATTTATACGGGACAGCAACGGGCCTGGTTTTTACAACTCTATTCTTTCCCAATCATGATCCAGCGATTTCACTTCTTCTCGCCTTTGTCACATTCGGGGCTGGTTACGCAGCCCGTCCAATCGGCAGCATCCTGTTCGGTCATATGGGCGATCGCATCGGCCGGAAGGCAGCACTCATGTTCACCCTTATTGGTATGGGAGGGAGTTCAATGCTAATCGGTGTTCTGCCCACTTATGCCCAGGTTGGGTTGGCCGCCCCCGCCATCTTGGTGGTGCTGAGGTTGATTCAAGGAATTTCCTTGGGAGGTGAATGGGGCGGAGCCATCCTATTGGCAACGGAATCTGCTCCTAAAGGTGTCCGTGGGTTATATGGATCTATTCCCCAACTAGGAGTCCCCATCGGCTTGGTTGCCGGTTCTTTCAGCCTAACCCTTATTAGTTCCTTGACAACCGATGCCCAATTTTTATCTTGGGGTTGGCGGATTCCATTCCTTTTAAGCGGTGTACTGATCGGATTGGCAATCTGGGTAAGGAGTGGCATTGAAGAAACGCCGGAATTTAAAGCGCAGAAAGATAGCGGCGATCTTGCGAAAGTTCCCATTATTGAAACGTTGAAACACGATTGGAAAAGTGTGCTGCAAGTGATCGGACTAAAGATTGGGGATGGGTTCTTCAATGTATTCATCATGTCCTATGTTCTCGTCTTTACTACACTGTATTTTGGTTATTCCCAAGATTCAGCCCTTACCGGCTTAACGATTGGTTGCGCTACAATGCTAGTTACCATTCCTATCATTGGTTACATTTCAGATTTTGTCGATCGAAAAATCATCTATTTTGGGGGCCTTATTCTCCTTTTCGTCTTGGCCATCCCATATTTCACAATGATTGGGCGTGGAGTCGGCTGGTTCTACATTATGCAGGCAATTGTACTCGGCGTCATCTGGGGAGCCATTTTTTCTACACAAGGGACATTATTCTCGGAGCTCTTTCCAGCCAAAGTCCGTTATACTGGATTATCCGTCGGTTATCAGGTTGCGGCAGCCATTGCAGGTTTCGGTCCGCTCATCTGGACCACCATGGCGGAATCATATGGCCCATCCCCTTTGGTATTTGGCGGATTCATGATGGCAGGTCTCGCGATTTCCCTGGCACTTTGTATATTATCACCGCATTTCAGCAGAAGGAGAGAAAAGGATCAAACACTCAAACCACATGAGCTGGATTTGAACTGATTCTAAAATCTCTGGCATGAGTAATAACAGAGGCTGCACGTCCTATCACTCGGACAAGCGGCCTCTGTTTTTTAGAATGCATATACCTCTCTATACTTGTTTACTGCCTACAATCTCCAAAAGATCAGTGAGCGTCCGGATTTCATAGGTGGGCTTGATTCCCAGATTATTAACCTTTTGATGGGGATTGTACCAGCATGTATCCATTCCATAATTCAAGCCGCCCTGTATATCTGAAGTCAAGGAGTCACCCACTATCAACGCTTTCGATTTATCTGTGATCTTTAACTCGGAAAATGCATAATCAAAAATCCCTCTATCAGGCTTCTGAAACCCAGCCTCTTGGGAAACTATCAAGGTCTCAAAGGTATCGCAAAGGGCTGACCCGCCGATTCTTGCTGTCTGCACTGCCGTGAAGCCATTTGTAATAATGGCCAGCCGGCATCCTCCAAGCTTCTCACAAACCTCCAAAGCCCCTGGCACAAGATGTATTTCCTTTCCCAAATGTCCTAGGTACACACGGCCGAAAGCATCCGCATCGATATCAAGCCCATGCTTCAGGAACAACCGCTTGAACCTTTCCACTCCCAGATTTGTTAAATCTATAAGCCCCTGTTCCAAATCCCTCCATAATACCTTACTGATTTCTTGGTAGCATCCCGCATAATCCTCCGCCCCTGTAGGCAAACCGAACTCTAAAAAGGCTTCATGCAGTGCTTTTTTTTCCGATATTCCAAAGTCTAGCAATGTATCATCAACATCAAATAAGATAATCTCGTATTTCATCGCTGCCCCCATAATCATTTTAGTCCAACTTAACACATTTCCTTTAATTAAGTATGGAAAATATATACGCAAGCTTGGAAAACTACAAAAAGGATAGCTTCAAAGGCGCTATCCTTTTTGTATGGTTCTTTATAGAGGATGACTCCTAATGGTAAACTGTTATCATATTTACTCTTTCATGATTATGGCGTTTATTCCATAACGCACAGCTATTATTAAATACCAACAGAAAATAAGAGACTTCCCCTTTGCGGGTAAGTCTCTTATTTTTATGAAGAGCCAACTATTTTCTCGCCTCTCGGCTTTGTACTATTTGAGTCTGGTTCTCTTGTGATGCCAATTTGATTGAATTTATCTTTAATGGACAGTTTGTATGTCAATGATCCTGTGCCGGCTTCATCAGGCTTGAAAGTTCCTGCATTTGTCCGTTTTCCATCTTTCAGCAACCACACCTGATACACCTCGGACTCTTGAAGGCTAGGCAAATTCTGAATTTGCACGATTAACCGTCTTTCTTCTCCTTGCTGCAAAATGTATGCTGCACCGTCCGTATTCATATTTACAGCCGTCTTATCGGCAGGCTGCAAAGATAGCGACGTTTTAACCTCCATTGGCAGATTGATGGCCGCAAGCTCTTTTTTCAGTTGAATATTGGAATATAACAGCACAAACGCCAAAACTAGCGCTGCCAACAAAAGACCTGAGGTTACTGGTGTAAACTGCTTAAAGAAAAAACGACTCCATTTCTTTTCCTTTCTCACTGGAACTTCATCATCAGCCTCAAAGACAAAATTCATGACCTCTGATTTCAGGGAAGAAGAAGGTTCTTTTTCTTCGAAATCCCATTTCAATGAATTCCAGGCTTCCGTCATTTGTTCATACTCCCCAGTGCATTCAGAGCATTGTGTTAAGTGTTCCGCGAATGCTTTTTTTTCTTTTTCTCCCAGTTCACCCGATAAAAATGAAAGCAGGTTAGCGCACTCTATATTCATTTACAAACCACCTACTTCCAAATACTTTTTCAACAATTTAAGCGACTGGTGAAGTCTGCTCTTGATGGTACCAATCGGTTCATTTTCAATTTTGGCAATTTCGGTTAACGAGTACCCTTTCCAATATAGTAAATCAATCAGTCTTTTTTGCGGCTTGCTTAACTTACTTTTTGCATTGGCAATTTCACTGTGTAATAGCCCATTTTCTATATCATCATTCGGATCTTCTAAGTCAATTGGACGACTCATGTCCATGTGTTTATTATTCCGAATATGAACGCTGTCTTTACGGACATAATCCACACACACATTTCGTGTAACGGTCAAAAGCCAGCTTACAAAGTGCCCCTTTTCGGAATTGTAGCTGCTTTTTGTGGTCCAGAGCTTTAAAAAGACCAATTGCACTATCTCTTTAGTTTTATCAGGATTTCCATTTGTGAACTTAAAAATAAAACCATAGATTAATTTAATATGCCGGTCATAAAGTTCTTCCAGAGCAGGACGATGCTTTTTCATTACTAATGCCATCAATTCCTTATCAAGTTTTTCTTTCAATCGCACCTGCAACTCCTCACCAGTAAATTTGGAATAAAACGTGTAACAGGAACGACCATCACTGATCGTCCCTTTTTCTTATTTTGGAAAAACCGTCTTGTTATTTACAATATACCAAACATTTTTCATACCTTCGCCATTGACATCTCCCGCTGACTTATCATTCACAAAGTAGTAGAGCGGAAAACCTTTGTACGTTACCTGCTCTTCCCCTGTATCTTCCCTTTTAATGGTTCCAAAGTCTTTTTCCTTAAACCCTTCAGGGACTGCAAAATCCCTTTCCATGAACGGCGGCCATTTTTTCAGACATTCATCCGTGCAATTGCTTTTTCCTGATTTATCTTTCTTGAAAAAATAAAGTGCCATTCCCCTGGAATCAGCCAAGTACTCGCCTGTTGTTTCACTTTCCAATAATTTTAGGGTTACTGCTTTTTCATCGGCAGTACCACTAACCACTTCATCATTTTGGGGTGAATCATTAGCTTCATTTCCACATGCCGCCAAAACTAGGACCATAATAAAAACTGAAAATACCATCCACTTTTTCATATACTCTCACTCCTTGTCAATTTACTTCCATCCCCAGTTTTGAAATACTTGATGGGATTCTTCCGTTTTAAGATAATCAATGAATTGTTTTGCCTTTTTCTTGTTATCACTCTTACTCGTTATGCTTATCGGGGTTCCTCTATAGAGCTTGTCTTCCTCAGGGAGCTGAACCAGGTCCGTAACATCCGCCAGACGGTAATGCCAGGATTCATATGTAATCCAGGCGTCTAATTTAGAATTTGCCTTCCATAGATCGATGGCTTCTGCACTGGACTTCACTGAAATGGCAATATTCCTGCTAATTCCAGGAATCAATCCTTTCCTTCCAGCCAAATCTTCCCATAGCCCCAGTTGCCCGGCTCCATTAACATCCACAATCTTTACACCCTTCTTTGTCAAATCCTCCAAGGACTGTATACTCTTTGGGTTTCCTTTTCTAACCAGGATGCCAGCTGACCGTGTATACAACTCTGTACGGCCTTTTTCATCAAGGAGCTCCGGATGATCATGCATAAAATCTGTTAGCATATACTCGGACCCTCCGTAAATGATATCTGCATCCTGTTTGGCTTGATCAATCCATTTTTCTTCGGGTCCCGCTGTTACTTCAACTTTTATCCCCGTTTCTTTGGTGAATTGTTCCGCCACTTCCTTGATAGGTCCAAGAGGGCCACCTGGTCCATAGACTTTTACTACGTCGTCAACAGCTTGCCCCCGTTTCGGAACCATTTCCGGTGAAAATCCTAACAGTACTAGCATCAATGATATCCACACAACAAAAATGACCTTTTTCAAGTCTTTCCTCTCTCCCTTCTAAAAAGCCTTTGTACTATAGATAACGGGACAAACTTCAAAACGGTTTGAAAAAATTGTTAATTATTTTTAACCTTCAGCAAAATACATCTGGTGATATTAAGCTATTCTTCTTTTTTCTCATAAAAAAACCATTCGAAAAGTATCTTTCTTCGAATGGGGCATGACTTTAATTACATACTTTTTCAAGTCTCTATAACCAAGTGACAGAAAAGGTTAGCTTGAATTGCTTCCCTTTTTTCTCTGTTTATTTCTTTTAACAACAGCTATCACCAACAATAACAAAGGAATCAACGTTTGCATCAAAACCCCATAAAAAGGGAAGGCGATGATATCAAAACGACTGACATCCATAGCGCTAGGATACGACCAAAAGCTGAATTCTACAATCAAAATCCCTATCGGCCATACAACAGGACGATAGTCGGAGAGATTCAGCCACTGCGCGGTACCCAAAGCAGCCGCATAATAAAACACAGAAATTTTGACAAACGCTCCTACTATCCATACGGCCATGATGGCGGACTCCAAATGTTCAAAAAAGTCGGCAAAACTGATGTACCGAGATACATTCATCAGGGGATAATTCTTTGTGGATGTTGTTGATCCAAGTACAAAAAGAACGATAAGATTCACCACAACTAACGTCATCATTACGGCAAACACAGTCATCATCCCATATTTCATTCCTTTTTTCATATCCGCTAAAAAAGGGAGTAGAAAAATCATCAAAAAAAACTCGCTGAACCATCCACCTGGTACAATCGAACCCTTGATTGGAGGCATAATTCCATTCCCCAATATCGGGAATATATTCTTAAATTGAAGATCAGGGCCCAGTAAGATGATTAAGAGGAGGATTGGAATGATAAAAACGGGAACAAACAATTGGGCAGCTCTCCCCAACACTTCTATCCCTCCGCGTACGATAATGGCACAGAGGAGTATCATCGATGCCATGATCACGCTAATTGGGGTTTTGACCAGAAAAGAGTCGACAATATATTCTCCGTAACTTCTTAGGATTTGCCCTGTGATCGGGATATAAAAAAACAAGAATAAAAAACCGAGAATTTTCCCTGGAATCCGACCAATGATCTGTTCACTGAATTGGATAACCGTTTGTTTCGGATAAAGTTTGTGAAGTTTATAAGCGATATACACCGTCGCAAACCCGATGAGGGACGCCAAAATGGGGGACAGCCATAAATCAGTTTTGGCATATTTCGCTGTGATGCTTGGAACACCGAGAATGGCCGTTGCCACAATCGTCGGATACATCATGAATGCCATCTGCAGAGATGAAATTTTACCTTTCTCCATCTGCTTCCTCCTTTCTGTAATAGTATGTAAATCTGAAATCACGCAACCGACTGATAGATTTACTTTTAACTATTCAAACGGCTTAATAAAGAGATTAATCCATTCAGTACGTCCTGCCCTCTGCGCGAGTACGAACATAGATAGCACCTAAACGATAGGATATTTAGCATAAAAAATGCCCAGTCAGCTGGTTTCGGTTCCTTTACGATTTCTTTTCCTTACTACAGCAATCACCAACAATAACAGAGGAATAATCGTTTGCATCAAAATACTTTGTAAAGGGAAGACGTTGATATCATTACGACTGACATCCACAGAGCTAGGCAACGACCACAAACTGAAAATGACAATCAAAATCCCTATCGGCCATACAACAGGACGATAGTCGGAGAGATTCAGCCACTGTGCTGTACCTAAAGCAGATGCATAATAAAAAACGGAAATTTTTACAAACGCCCCTACTATCCATACCGCCATGACGGCGGACTCTACATGTTCAAAAAAGTCGGCCAAACTGATGTATCGAGATACATTCATCAAGGGGTAAAGCTTTGTGGATGTTGTTGACCCGAGTACAAAAAGAACCGTAAGATTCACCACAAATAACGTCATCATCACGACAAACACAGTCATCATCCCGGATTTCATCCCTTTTTTCATATCCGCCAAGAAAGGAAGGAGGAAAATGATCAGGAAAAACTCGCTGAACCATCCACCCGGTACAATCGCACCCTTGATTGGAGGCATAATTCCTTCCCCTAATATCGGGAATATATTCTTGAATTCAAGATCGGGAATCAGCAAAAGGATTAAGATACAGATTGGAAAAATGAAAACAGGTACAAACAATTCAGCAGCTCGCCCCAACACTTCTATTCCCCCGCGTACGATGAACGCACACAGAAGCACCATCGATGCCATGATCACACTAATCGGGGTACGTACCAGAAAAGAGCCGACAACAAATTCTGCGTAACCTCTAAGGATTAGCCCCGTGTTCTGGATATAAAAAAACAAGAATAAAAAACCGAGAATCTTCCCCGGAGCCAACCCAATAATCTGTACACTGAATTGGATCACAGTTTGCTTCGGATACAGATTGTGAAGTTTATAAGCGATATACACCGTCAGATACCCTATCAGCGCAGCAAGAATGGGGGACAGCCATAAATCGGTTTTGGCATATTTCGCTGTGATGCTGGGAATCCCGAGAATAGCCGTTGCCACAATCGTCGGATACATCATGAATGCCATCTGTAATGATGAAATTTTCCCTTTCTCCATCTGCTTCCTCCTTTCTGTGACGTAACCTACTGATGGACTCACTTTTCCATAAACTCTCCAAATGGCCTGAAAAGAGTTTCGATCCATTGAGTGGGTCCTGACATCTGTGGGAGATTGAACATGGACAGAGCCAAGCCAGTGAGGAGCAGTGTAAGAAATGCCATTTTATCTTTTTTAGGATTTTGTTTCATTCTCGGCCATTCATACAAAATGATTAGAGCTACAACCACACTTGTACAAAAAAAAGCCCCCCATCTCATTTGTCCTTCACCTCTTCCTCAGACAATCCTGCCGGTTTGTTTATATAGCCCTGTCTTCGAATATGGGCCGCAACATCGACTTCCACTTCCATTTCTGAGAATATCTCATCCCAGTGGTTATCAACCTTATTAAACTGTTTAGGATATTTCCTATAGAAATCTTTACCTAACCCTAAAATGTCCGCTTTCTTATGCTGAGTATTCAGAAAAGCCATCTCGATGCGTTTTTCTATATCTTTTTGATATGCCCGTTCTGCAGCTTTTAGAGACTTAGGATTTGAAAGGTTTAAATTCGTTCCATTTTGTATAACAGATCCATCTGTATTTACCTTCACCAATAATTTCCATTCTCCGTTGATAATTTGCGGAATGATCTTGACTTTGGCTGACACTGGACTTAAAGATATCTTCCCTTTCACCCCTTTGGGTTTTATGGTCACGGTATATGATTCCACTTCATCCCTTAACCACAATAGCCCTCTTGTTTCTTTTTCCGTCATCATCCCAGTCATTTTATCTTTTTTGAACACGGCTGTCCCGACAATGTAAGGAATTCCCTGTAATTTCGTTTGCCCTTTCCCTGGGGGTAAAATTTTAACGAATGGAAGTGCGGCCGCTTGAGGTATACCCGTTAACATTTCATCTAAATCCTGCAGTGTTACCAGCATCCCGATATGTAAATCAGATAGTTCTCTAAGCACTTCGCCTGAATAGTTTTCCAGGGGTGGCAAAGATTCAAGAATAGGCTTTGCTTTCCCTTTGCTGACATACACATTTGCTTTCTCTCTTGGCTGCGGATGGCGCAGCAGAAAATCCAGCTGCTCTTGAATTCCTTCCTTCGCTAACTGTTCACCGAATACAAATACTTTACAATGTCCCCAAAATACTTTTCGCGGAAGCTTGCTCTGAAGCTTTGACAATGCATCTGAAATATTAGAGCCTTTTTCATATCTTACCAATGTCGTAACCGCACCCCCTCCTTGACTGCTCCCTCCTCCTTGACCGCCGCCTCCACCACTTATTGAACTTGGAATAAAAACTTGGACGGATAGTTCGATGTGATCATTATCGTTCTTATCGATGGCGGCTGCTGTGACAATCGCCAAATCAGTGATTTCCACTCGATCCCAACAACCGCTTAGAAAAGGGGTTGTTCCACAAATACCGAGCAAAAGAAGGACGCTTTTCATGAAATGACGCCTCTTTACTTTCTCCAATATCTTTGTTCGCCTCCAACCATTATTCACTCCGTTTCACTTCCCCTTTTTGGATTTGGTCCCTGCTCCGGAGGTTGACGGTATACATTAGAATCCCCTGTGAGGCGCGGACGTGTAGTCATCTTCCACCAAGGAGCCCTCCACAGCACATCTTTCAGCTCTTGATCTTTTAACGGTGCCAGTGGCGTTAAGTAGGGAACGCCGAAGGAACGCAAGCTGCATAAGTGAATGACTATGGCAATGATCCCCATCATGATACCAAGCAGTCCTAATGTACCGGCAAGCAGCATCATAGGAAAACGCAGCATCCGGAAAGCAATTCCGGCAATATAACGAGGCATCATAAAAGAAGCGATTCCCGTAATCGCAACTACAATGACCATTGGCGCTGAAACCAACCCCGCTTGTACGGAAGCTTGACCAATCACTAGCGCTCCAACAATGCTGACAGCAGAACCTACCTGCTTCGGCAATCGAACCCCTGCCTCTCTTAGTGCTTCAAAGGTAATTTCCATAGCCAATGCCTCTACTATTGCAGGAAAAGGGACCGATTCCCGTGATGCCGCGCTGCTTAGCAGGAGTGCGGTTGGGACCGCCTCATGATGGAACGTCAAAATAGCAACATATAGGGACGGAAGCAAAAGAGATAATCCCATAAAAATATAACGTAACCAACGGATAAAGGTGCCTGCCATAAAACGTTGAGCATAATCCTCTTGTGATTGAATCAAAGAAAAGAAGGATATTGGTGCAATTAAAGTAAAAGGGGTTCCTTCTACAAGAATGACAGCCCGTCCCTCCAGCAAGCAAGAACAGGCTACATCCGGCCGTTCTGTCGTCATGATCTGAGGGAAAGGTGAATACGGATTGTCCTCAATCATTTCCTCGATGTACTCGCTTTCTAAAATACCGTCTATTTTAATTCGTTCCAACCGAGTTGTAATCTCTTCAATCAGTGTTTTATCCGCTAGTCCATCAATATAAGCAATCGAAACATTCGTCCTGGTATAAGTTCCGATCTTCATCGATTGTATTTTAAGGGCAGGACTTTTAATAATACGTCGCAATTGGGACGTATTTACCTCTAGAGATTCAATAAATCCCTCTCGTGACCCCCTAACTCCCCCCTCTGCCATAGGTTCTTCAATCGCCCGCTTTTCCCATTTGGACAATCCTAAAGAAAATCCATCGCTTTCCCCTTCATATAGAAGGATCGGGTTTCCAGTGGAAATCGATTCAATGCAGTCCGCCAACATATTCACTTTTACCACTTTAGGAACGGGCATTTTATGTTCAATAAACTCATTTAATGGCTGTGGCTCTTTTGATGACTCTTGCATGAGTGGAGATAGAACATACTGCTCTATCGCCTCGATGTCTGAGAGTCCCGCAATGTAAATAAGCATGGCTCTCGTCTTTCCGAAAAGTAAGAACGAACGGAACATGACATCCGAGCAATTATCATAAACTGAACGAAGTGTTTCTACATTTCGGCTGAAATTCACATCAAGTGAATCTGCAGGCTTAGAATCTTGGTAATTATTTTGTACACTGGATTTTTTTTCTTTCGTTTTCCTTAACAATTTGCCCACATTACGAATCAAGCTGGTTACCCCCATTTTTTTGCAGGTCGCTCTAACTCCATTTTTCTATGTTTCTTCATTAAGGGTATTTTATACAGAAAATCCTGTGCCCGGCATGAACTTAATTTTCATTAGCATGTTTGAAAAGCTATGTTATAAGTTGATTTTGAATAAACCGTAAACTCTTGTGATATCCTGTTTGTAATTAATAACTAAGGGGTATATCAAAAATCGAGGCTATATATTAAAATACTGTCTCTCGCTAAATAGTGTTTTTTGAACAGCTACGCAAGACCATAAAATGGGGGTTATTTTTTAAGGATGGATATTCGCTTTAAAATACCTCTTTTTTTTCTTTTTAAATAAGTTTCATGGGCAATCAGACTAAAACATTAGAAGATAAGGGAGATTCTATGTCATTCTTAATCACATTGCTCGGATTATTGGTGTCCACAATAATCGCTACAATATTAAATGCCATATGGCCTCGTATTCCACTACCGATATATCAGATATCCATGGGTGCAGTGCTTTCATTATTGCCATTTCAATTATCGTTGGATTTTCATTCAGAATTATTCATGATCTGTGTTATTGCTCCATTACTCTTTACAGAAGGAAAAAATACGTCCCGTAAAGAAATGCTTGAATTGCGTAAGCCTATTCTGTTATTGGCATTTGGGTTAGTATTTGTGACTGTTTTTGCAGGAGGTTTCTTCATCCACTGGTTAATACCTGATATGCCGATGGCTGTTGCCTTTGCTTTAGCAGCTACAATTACCCCTACGGATGCTGTAGCGGTACAATCGATTACAAAAGGATTGAAATTGCCCGGAAATATGATGCCCATCCTTGAAGGTGAATCACTTTTCAATGATGCTGCTGGAATCGTGGCTTTTAAAGTTGCCCTGGCAGCTGCCTTAACTGGAGCATTTTCAATAAAGGATGCTTCGCTTAATTTTATATTTGTAGCTATAGGCGGTATCTTCATAGGTATCCTATTGGGCTACTTAATCGTCAAATTACGATTATTTTTACGGGTTCATGGACTTGAAGAAATCTCCATGTCTATTGTTATTGAGCTAATTACGCCTTTTGTCATATATATGGTAGCTGAAGAATTCCATGTTTCCGGAATCTTGGCAGTGGTTGCCGCAGGTGTAATTCATGGCATCGAGCGGGATCGCCTTCAAAATTCCACAACTAAATTGCAAATTGTATCATCTAATACATGGTCTGTATTAGGTTATGTTTTGAATGGACTTGTATTTGCTTTATTAGGATTTATGTTGCCGAGTGTTTATCAGGAAATTGAGTCCAACATAAATAGGGGTAATCTTTTTGGAATAAGTGTTTTGATTGTTCTTTTATTATTGATGATCCGTTTTATTTGGGTATACTTTCTGCATGATACTTTTACGAAAAACAGAGTGAATCCATTAGAGCAATTCATTATGTCCAGGGTTCATCCAGAAGATAGCGAGGACACTGATGATGAGAATGTTTCAAGACCACGATTTGCATTTTTGACATCCGTTTGCGGCATTCATGGAACCATTACATTAGCTACAGCTTTATCCATACCATATTTTATGCCAGATGACACTTTATTCCCGATGCGTAATACAGTCTTGTTCATCGCAGCTTGCGTTATATTGTTAAGCGTCACATTGGCTACGGTTCTCTTGCCATTACTGGTAAAGACACCGATTGAATTCAAAGATGAACGCCTAACCTCTGAGGAGGCTTATGAAATTGTTTTAAATAAAACGATCGATCAGCTAAGCAAAGAAGCAACCATGGATAATCAGAAAGCTGTCAATCAAGTAATGGAAGATTTGAATGAACAACTGATTGATTTGGAACGGGGAATCACGAACAGACCCGATAATCGGACAATACGCGATTTAGTGGAGCAAGGGGCCAATAAGGAATTGGAAGTCGTTTCTGGACTAGTCGAAAAAGGAACTATATCTGAAACAGCCTTAGAACTTTATAAAGTGTATCTTTCAAGAACCTTAAATTATATGCAAAAATCTTCGCTGAAAAGGGCTTGGATCAATTTGCAGGCGATTCTTTTCAAGAAAAAGATCAATGTCAAATGGGATAAGAAATGGGAAGCGAAATTAGAGGACTCCATCGTTAAAAACGCGGACCTGATCCGGGAGTTCCGCAAAGCCCAAAAAGAAGCTTCTAAGGAAGCCATTTCATTGATCAAACAACAAACTACACCTGAAAACCGTCATGAAGTGATGCTTGTCATTCAAAGATATAATCGTTATTTGAATCCATTCGGAACATTAAGTGAAAAAGAAGCAAACCGCTTTGAAGAGATGGTGAGTCATTTTCAGTTGATTGCAATGCAAATCGAACGTGATATCATTCAGCAAATGGTTGAAGATGAGCAAATATCCATGCAAACAGCAACTGAGCTTAGACAAAACTTAATCTATGATGAAATGATAATGATACAAAATTAAGAAATGAATTAGAGACACCGTTACGACAGGGAGCGGTGTCTCTTTATTTATATCCACATCCTCTCTCAATTCCTTCTTTTATCAAGTCCATCATTCAATATTTTCACTTGGAAGCGAAAGTAGAGATAGAATACGGTCCAGATGATCATATAGAATGGTATGAAAATCCCAATTCCTATAGCTAATCCTTTTAAGCTGAATGGAATCCAACCAACAAAGAAAGATAATAGGAAGTAAAGAATGCTGACAGTAAGGAAGTGCAGAATGGTTTGAAATAACAAACTCCATTTTTCATTTTCAAAGAAGAGTGTTGCCGTGCTGAAGAACCACCCACATAATATGCAGCCTATCGCGTTTTTCACAAATATTCCACTGTCTAGTGAACCCCCAAAAGCGATCACTCCAAAACATGTCAGCACCATCACGAGTGCCCCAAAACAAATTCCAACAAAGCTACGGAATAATAGTGTTTTCATCATAATCCCTTCCTTTTCCATTGAAATGCTTTCTTGATTCCTTGAACATAGTGCCGAGAAACATATTCTTTTTCCCCTGATCGAAAATACACACATAAGGTCCCGTTGAAAGATGCCTCGAATCTGCTTAACTCATCTAAGTTGGCAATCACTGACTTGGACAATCGCACGAATTGATTACGAGGAAGGTCCCTTTCCAGTTCATATAACCGTTCTTTCATTTCGAAAGTACCCTGTTTCGTCCGGACCATTATGGAATCTTGCTCTGTGAACAAACAGATAATTTCTTCTGCCCGGAAGATATGCTGCATTTCTTCTTTTTTGCCGACAAAATACGGTCTTTTCCTCTCCTTCAAACGCTCCATCAGTTCCTGGACTTCCTCATTCCATTCGTGATTTCGGATAAGCACCTCTATCGCCTTGATCTCCTCATCTATCTCTACGTTTATTTTCATCTCTGCGACCTCCATTTGCTTATAATGTAAGTATATTAATATCTAGATATTTCGCTTGTGATTTCCAGCTACACGCAACTTACTAGCGATAACATGCTATAAATGGATACTCAGATACACTAAATAACCGTCCAAAAAATTGGACGGCCCTTTAATACAAAAAATCTAATCCTGCTTTTGAATCCGTTTTTATAAATCAGCTTACTATTGACCTGTTCCAAGGGTCCGGATCACTCTTTGCTTGTAAAAGTACTTGGCATCACCACAGCGATTACCTCTCCACGGGCGCAAAGCTTATCGATGGCAAATACCTCTGTTTCGATTCTCCATTTCTTTGGATGAACCTCATGAATCGTCCCAACGGCTGTTAATGGCACATCATTTGGGGTTGGCTTTACGAACTCCACTTTCAGTGATGCAGTCACAAACCTGGGAGGCTCCACTCCATCTCCAATTTCATGTCCATTTTTACGATGCATTGCCAATGCAGCAGAGCCTGTTCCATGACAATCAATTAAAGAAGCAATCAAGCCGCCATAAACAAATCCGGGAATTGCGATATGCTCTGGACGTGGTGTATAAATTGTCCTTGTTTGCTCACCTTGCCAACCGGTTCGAAAGTGATGACCCTCTTCGTTTAAACGACCGCATCCATAACACCATGCAAATGCATCCGGATAATCATCTTGAATCGCTTTTACCACAATCTCCTCCATCATCTCTCCTCCTTTTTCAGAATATTATAACATCTATAAAGGGAATTCCCAGATAGTTTATTGAGCTTTCAGCTTTATACATACTGCAGAAATCGATAACATACATAAAAAGTTTGCAAGAATCCTTGCTCCTTATTTCGATAAATGACAAAGGCCCCTGTAAGCAAAGCAGCATTCAGGGGCTTTCATTTGAAAATATATAGAGTTAAAGAAGTGTATCCCCCATTGCATGGTCTTTTATTTTGTTGCACGCTTACCTTCTTAAAAGTTAAGCCTTTTTCTTAAATCCCAATACTTGAATGTCATTTTACCCATTTTTGACTTCGAAAGTGAATCATATTTACGTCCAAGTGCCAGGTTTTGTTTTTCTAGCTTAGTAATTTGTTTAAGTTGAACTGTGTTCAGTTTTTTTAATTGCTTTACTTCTTTAGCTAATTCTTTATTTTTCCCTTTCATATCATATTTTTCTTTATCAGCAGTTGCCCGTTCCTTCATTGAAATTTCCACATCTTTTGGCTTTAATTTAGGATTTCCATAGGTTTCAAATCCTATAGTTTTTAAATATGGCATGTTATTTTGAAAATTTAGTTCAAAGTTTCCATAACTTTTATGGATGTGGAGAAATGTATAACATCCGGCTTTTTCTGCTGAAATGATTTGACCATATCCAGACAGTTTAAACAGTTTTTCGACTCGCCTTATTTCTTCAGGTATGTTTTTGACGATGTAGGTGAAAACTTCGTCAACATTTAACTCTGCAGGCAATTTTTTCACTTTATTTGATGGTGCATGCTTATTCAGTTCATCAATGTCATCTACATCAATATAAAACATATTTGTGCTTTGCTCTACAAAATCTGTAATACGCTTGCTCCATAATAGTACTTGCAGTTTTTTTATTGCTTCCGAAAATAAAAACTGCCTGCTGACCTGATACATTCGTTTTGCCGCAAACTCATATATATCCTTATTGCATAGTGCTAATTTGACAGTGTCACGAAAATCCTTCTCTGTAACGGCATATAACGGGTAATCTTCGCCAAAAAGCTTTATATGCATTTTGGTTGGATTCATTATTACAGCCTTCCTTAAAATCCCATACTCCAATAGCTTTGTAGACAGTTCCAGACTGCTGTCCATTTCCTCACTTCTCCAGGTTATCCCAATATCACTGTTCACGATTAATTGTTGGGCATTCTCCCTTGTCAATGCCCCGTACCATGTAAGACCATCTGTATTTTTAAGAAGGTATGCCGCTTCTTCCTTAAACTGAGAATCATCTTTAACCCATTTGAATTTATCCCCCGCTACATCAAGTGATAGATTCGGAATCACGCGTTTTAATTCTTTAAAAGCAGTAATAATGGGAATGGTCTTCCAATCCGGGTCGAATTTCCCTGTATATACAAGTTTGTTTTTTAACCGGGTCTGCACTTCCGCTGATTCAACATTGGGTATCATCGGGGTAAGCAGGGAAACTTTGTTTTTTTCTTTATTCAAATTAAGAATTTCAATGACAAATTCGCACATCTCTTCTGTTTGACATAAGAAATACGCACACTGTTCATATATATTTTTGATGCTCTCAAATTTTTCTTCATTAACATCCTGGCCTATATGAGTCAACCCTGTAGCATAAACCAATGTATTCTCTATGATATGCTTATGCTTTGCTATTTTTTCAACAGTCTCAATGCTTCTAACAAATAGCCAATCATATTCCTTTTGATTCCAATAATGAGAAATGAGCATTTCAGCTATATCAAAATCAATGACACCTTTTTTTACCCATTCATCATCGGTGGCACTGAAAAAAGGATCAACAAAAGGATTAAGAATGGTTATATTATCAAATTTCTCTAGAGGCTGAATTAATATATCACGTTTGACTGGGCTAGCTAGAAGTAAGTCAACTTCGATGTTGGAATCTAGCGCAATGGTCGATGCTAAGGAAGATAAAAATACTGCAGATCCATCCATTGAATTCATGTCAATAAAGCCAAATAGAAGTACCTTCATTTTTCTGTTTTCAACTAGTTCATGTGAATTCAAAGTTTTCACTCCAATGACTGAAATCTGATATGAATCTTTTATTTTTTTATTTGTTCTTTAATAGATGATTTAAGCGCAAGATATTTTAACGTGAATTTCCCTGCATATGTAACGTTGAATTTGTGTTCTAATAACTTAAGTCTTTGTATTTCTTTGTTAAGCTTAATATTTTCTTTTTGGGCCATCTTACTTTTTTCTAATTCTTCTCGCAGCATATTGTTTTCTTTTGTCATGTTCTCAATGGTTTTTTGTTTTTCAGTGCCATTGCCCTCTATGAGCTCCAATGTCATGGACATCATGTCTTTCATTTGTAATTCGAGTTCCTCGTACATAGTTTTCCAATATTCGTTTCGTTCGTCCATATTGAAAAAACTCCCTTCCATTAACCTTGGATAATCTCCAATTCTCTTTTAATAACAACATCTACCGCGCATTTTTCTCGAATCGACTGAGAAGCTTGTTTTGACACTCTTAAAAATACGTCCGGGTTGTAATATAAGCGCTCTATTGCATCGGCAATTTCGATAGGAGACTCAGGTTTTGTTAGAAGGCCAGAAACGTCATGTTTAACGAATTCCGGGATTGCCGTAATATCTGTTGAAACCGGCACTAGCCCACTCGACATTGCCTCACACATTGAAACCCCTTGAGAATCCAAACGGGTCGGGCAAAGGAAAATTCCATACTCCTTATGTAATGCAGCGATTTGGTCCTGAGATAGGAAACCTTTATGAATCGTTACATTCTCAAAATCGCTGATTGGCTCAACGGTTTGATCGAATAATTTTCCATCACCATAAAATGCAAATTCCAACTTATCGAAGTATGGTCTCTTCGATAGTTCAAGAACTGCTTTCACCGATAAATCATTGGCGTATTTTCGCGAAGCGTATGGCCTGATTGAAAGGACTCTTGTCCGCATTTCAACTGGCTTTTCAATTAAGGTAAAGAGATTGTCATCTATTACATTAGGAATGATTACTGAATTTTTCGATTCTGCTCTAGCATCACATTCCGCTATATGTTCTTTGAACCATTTGGAAATATGAACAAAGGTTGTATCCAACTCATCCGTTTGATAAAACCAATTCATGAAAGAAAGCTGTGCTACATAATAGTCGTCCGACATTTCAAGTATCTTCCGCAAGCTTTCAGGGCTTTCAAGAAAATTAAACCACCTTCTATGCCATGCCTCCGTTTCAAATCCATGTATCCAGGTAATAATCGGTAAATCTGTGTTCGTTTCTTTTATCGCTTGTACCATTTTTGGATTAACAAAATGAATGAGCGCTTTTTTATGTACTTTATGATTTAAGAAAATGCGCAGATGCTGTTCAGTTCCACGATAAACAGGCACATCTTCATACGTATACTTTTCTGCTTTTTTATAGGCAGGATGCAAAACAAAGACATCAACCTTCAAACCCTCATCCAGATAAGCCTTGACTCTTCGGTGGATAAACCCATTCCGATATAACTGATCTTCATGTGGATAAGCATTCGTAATGATTACATATCTATCTTTTTCACTAAATGTAAGCTCATATAGATTTATAGATTCCTCCATTTTTGTTCACTCCTACTATTCAGTCATCTTCAATCGGCCTGCTACTTATCTGTAAATGAAGGATTTTTAAGAGATTCTTTTCCAATCACCTTTAAAACCGTCAACCGATTATAACAAACATGTATTACTGAATATTGACATCAATATGATAATTCTGTAAATAAAAGTAAAGTTTTCATGAACTTTTGTAGCCTTTTGTAAAGTTTCATTAATGTCATGACTGGGAGCATCAGTACTAGCATGAAGGAGGATGGCAAATAAACAGCAACATAAAGTAGGAGGGCGTTCCATTTAGCGGAAACGCCCTCTTGCATATAAACTTGTGTATTTTAAGTCTATTAATATAACTTGGAAGTAAAGGGTATAATTTCCACCATGAAACGTTTTAATCAATTATAAAAAGTCCACTATTATCCTCCATAACTTGTCTACACCATTACAATAAAAATTCATACTATATAAAAAAGGGAATTGTCAAAAAAAGGAGGTGCGATCTTACATGATACCCATAGATGATTGTAAATTATTAATTTCATGCTGCAATAATAAAGGTGGTCTTTATTTAGTCCAATTTAAACAGCAACAATATGAAATAAATAAAGTTTTAAATGTTAGATGCACAGGCATTACAAAATACGGCAGCTCTTTTGTCGTAATTTCAAGTTCTCATGGAATCTTCATTTTGGATGAAAACTTGAAGGTTATAAAGAATAAAGCTTTATCTATAGAATTAGATTTACATGGTGTAGCAATAGATGATGATAAAGCTTATATTATTGAAACCAAAACTAACTCAATTGGTATTTATAATTTGAAAAACAATTTGGAAAGAATCGATGAAATTAGATTTTCACCTGAAAATGACGATGTTTGCCACGTCAACGATTTGTATATAGCAAATGATAAGCTATATGTATCGATGTTTTCATATCCTCCAAGGAAAAATTTCCTCTCTTTTGCAGGTTATTTCCCTAATAAAACAATCCACCAAGGTGTGATTCTTGAATATTCTTTACAGGAAAGAAAAGTGGTTAAGATTTGTCATGATAAATTACTTCAACCTCACAGCGTACTTCATTATGATAATAACCTGTATTATTGTGTTTCAGGTGAATTCCTAGTAAAAAGTAATGAGGAAGTTATTTTTAAATGCCTTGGTTATACTCGCGGTTTAGCAGTTAGAAATCAAACGATGTTCATTGGCCAAAGTGAGAGTAGGCACATACCGGTTTTACTAAAAAAAAATACGAACATATTACTGGATTGCGGGATTTATGTTCATGACATCTCTACGAAACTTTCATCTTTTATCCATATACCTTCTGAAGAAATTTATGGAATATTGGTTATTTAAAAACAGTGAAATCATATTTTTCAGTTGTTGAAATTTTTTTATCCTTAATGGAAATCATTCGTTTAGTTACCAGATCATAAGGATCTCTTTCTTTATTCACTTGAACAGTCAGTGAACTTTTTTCTACCTTCAAGAATTATTCAAGCATGTTTTTGTAAGAATAGAATAGAATCGAAAAAAGACCAATTTGCTGAAGAGAGTGATATAGATGGAACCAATTACCTTTAAAGCATTTGCAATCACTAATGAAATCGATTTGAACAAAATCGCCATTCATTGCGGCATTCCAAAAAAATTCACCTGGGAAGAGCCTTTAATCCTTAAAGGCGATATTCTAAGTTCCATCCTTAATAAAAATGTGGACGAATCGCAGCAGGTGCTGGTTTTTTCCTTTGGCAGCATTGTCTTCATCAATTACTCACACGCGAATGAGATTAAGGAGTTTTCATCCTTTATCCATTCTTTCGAGCCGGTTATTGATCTCGACAATTTAGATAGATATACAGACGATTACAGCCTTCACTTCAGTGAAACTGAAAACATCAATTTGACAGACGAATATGTAGTTGTGCCTAAATATGAATTTTTTTACCCTGAATTAATTTCCACCATTCTCGCAAAATCGGTGGCACTTGAAAAAACTGAGGAACAACTCGGAAAAATCCACGACAAGCTCGAAGCCATGATAGACCGACTGGAAAAAGGCAAGCTGAGAATCGGTAATAAGGAACTAGCGAGGACGACTGCAAAAATCGTACGTCACGAGTATAATACCCTAGCGTACATCATGATTCTGGACAAACCTGATATTACATGGACAAGCAGCATTGCCGGCGAATTTTATGACAGCATGCTTGATTTTTTTGAATTGAATGATCGGTATAAAATCCTGAAAAGTAAAACCGAAATTTTATATAACATTATGGATGGGTTTTCTAACATCAGCCATTCGATCAGAGGACTATTCGTTGAATGGATCATTGTAATCCTCATTGTCTTTGAGATCGTTCTGACGTTATTAGAAATTGCAGGATGGATTCCATGAATTCTGAATCATATCGTATGGAATACCTTCTAAATAAATAAGCACCATTTAAGTGCTTCAGACTGTAGACAAATTCGAAAAACGGGTTTGCCTACAGTTTTTTTCTTTGAAAAACGTTCCCATTGATTTCAGAAATCCGCCCCCTTTCCGTGGACTGTCCAATTCCTAAGTTTTCTGATGATCGTCTCATGGGTGCCTGTTTTTCTTTCATCTTACTCTCCCGAAGTATTTCATTTGTTTAATACAGGGCAAAGTGGAAAATAAATTCCTCCCCTTCTTCCCCATTGAATCTGTACCCTTTATCAATGAATCCAGCTTTTTTATATAAATTTATCGCTGGAAAATTCGAATGATGCACTGTTAGAATAATCTCATCTTTATCTGGATAACTAAGTTTGATCATATCAGGCAACACTTTTAAAGTCTTAAAAGCTAGCCCCTTTTTTTGATGGCGCAAATCCAAGGAGAATGATTTTAGAAGAATTGCATTCTCATTACTTGTATATTGATTTCCCGCTTTATCCGTATATAAGGCAAAACAACCAATCAAATCCTCATCTAAATAAATAACCATGGGGAGGTTATATTTATCCTTCCTGAAGTCTTCAATAACTTTCAAAGGTAAAGAAGTATAGATTGCTTGTTCTATAGGTAAACAATAATTGCTCAGCGCCTCGTAGTTATTTTCCATAAAAGGTCTGATAGTTAATCCAGTCATCATACTTGCACCCCATTTTTACATTTATACAAATCCATATTAACAGATACTAAAGTTTTACAATGCACTGCAAAATAAAAAAAAGGAATGGATTTGTTTACCATTCCTTCAGACTGTAGACAATGAAAATCAAGTTTGCCTGCATTTTTTATTTGAATAGTTCAGTTGATTTCAGAGATTCACTCCCTTTCCGCCGACTGTCTGCCAAGCCTCCTCGGCACAAGCGCCTGTGGGGTCTCGGCTAGCCAGTTATTCGGCAGGAGTGTCGCAAATCTCTTCAATCCAATGAGGATTATAGTAAAAAAACATAAGGATAATTTAGTCTTGTTTTACAAATCATGATTCGGGATGAGACCATTCCGAATCCACTTTTGTCACAAACTGAAGGAGTTTCCAATCCTTTTTTCTTCTGTTTTTGAACTCATGATGTTAAATCATTTAGACGCTGATAATTCACTTTCCGTTACCCATTTATGATTCTTCACTTTTTCTCCACCCGCAGTCGGTGTGAAATCGACCATATAAACAGTCGTTTTTTCGGCAGATTCAACTTCAGCGACAGCCCCGTTCATTCCTTCCATATGAGAAGCATTTACTGTGACCTCCGCTCCGGGTTCATATGTTTTCTCACCTGCATCTTTGATTTCTTCGTGAATGATCCATTTATGATTTTCAACTTTTTCTCCGCCAGTTGAAGGCGTATACGAAATTGCATAAGCAGTCGTATCAAAGGCACCCACTATTGTTGCTTCCGCCCCCTTCATGCTTTCCATATGACCTGATTCGATAATCGCTTGACTTCCAACTTCATAGGTTGGATTTTCTGCAGCTTTTAATCCTTCTGGGACATCACCCGTGCTAGAATGGTTCATGTCCATTTCACTATGTTCCTTTTCTTTTTTGTCTTCTTTGTTTTTATCATCGCTGTTGGAACATGCGCCAAGGACTAAAAACAGGGCTGATAATAATGATAAGATGATAGGCAATTTTGTTCTTTTTTTCATATTGAATAAAACCTCCCTTATGATTACATCCATCTTACCAATTAAATATGCAGAAAATATGGAGTACACTCGTGACAAAAGATGTGAAGCTTCATACTTTTTTCAGAAATAGTCCTGCCTCAATTTAAGCGTTCATTAGCCACCACAATCGCTACTTTTATTGCTATTCGACTTTTCTTGAAGAAACTTTTTGAATTGCTCTTTTGTAACATCCGATTTCATTGCCAATGTTACTAGTTCCAGCCATTCGTCAGGAAAGTTTTCATCAAAATCGTTCATATCATCATCTCTTTCTTTTTATCTTTAGTTGATTTATCTGTATGGGGTAAGGTTCAATATTGAGTCTATTTTTCCACGTGAAACTATATTCGGAATATCATTATAAATTATCTCAAGCGTCTATAGCTGGATTTTAGTGTAAATTTAATAAGTCTTTACATTTACATATAAGTCTCAATGTTTTGTTATCTAATTCCATTTTTCTATATACCTTTAATAATAAAAGTGAACAGCATGCTATCGGGAGTGGTTTAACAGAAGTAAAAAGAGATGGTTTATTGATAGAGGTTATTTGAGGTATTCAATCCTAACGGATATTGCTTGGAAACGAAGCAAGAAGGACTTTGCTAAAAGTCCTTCTTATGTTTAGTCTCCCAAAGCTGATTGTTCGATTTTTTGCATGATATGTGAAAGGTTCATGGAGGCATGTTTTTTATAATCCCTGCCTATGGATTTGAATAACCCTTTCGCTATTCCTATTAACATGATTTTGGTATGACCATCCGAAATAATGGACTTATTAGGGAAACTTGATTCAGCTTGTGCACCTCCAATCTTATTAGCTGTTTCCTTAATGAAATCAATGATTTTAATTTCCTGTATTTTTCCTTCGATATCGGTTTTATAGATAATTTGATTTCTCCAAAGCTTTAGCTCAATCCTCTGTTTAGTATAATCGAAGATGTCTTCCGTAATAACATTGCTCATTTGAATGGAGTCTTTAATAGGATACAATCTTGGGTTAGGATTGATTTTCTTTATTAAGGATTGATCAATCGTGACCTTTTCCCGCTTTATGCGCGTATTTTTCGTTTCACATAAAATCAGCCTTAACTGTCCGGCAATTATATTATTAAACTCTTCTAATCCAAAGAGCTCAACGAGCATTACGCTATATTCCAAAATGGTGATCGCTTCATCGAATTTTCGTTTAGCAGCAGCATTCGATCTAGTAAAAACCAATTGATTCTTTTTCTCCATATCCTTCTCACCCCACTGAATTCAAATCTATTTAATGAATAGTAAAAACATCCAGTTGATTTCATCCGGAGCCTTTTTTGGCCGTTCTCGATTTTTTTCATCCTTAACAGCACTTTATCCGGCCGTTCTCATACTTATTCGACCTTCAACGCACTTTATTCGGTAGTTCTCGAACTTATTCGACCTTCAACGCACTTTATTCGACCGTTTTCAATTTTTTTCGTCCTTCACCTCAGTATACCTGCGGGATCTCGACGATCATTGTATTCATAAAAAGACTGTCGAGAATGGACAGTCTTTCGGTATGGACTCCTTTGATATTCAGTCCTTTTCCACTATCTATCGAAGTGCTGTTTCAATAACTCTTTAAATCGTGTTCCATCTATTTCTTCTTTCGTCACTTTCCCATCATCCCACCGTGTAAAGGATGAATCAGTTAAAGTGATGTTCCCGTTGTTTGTCAAACGGGTGATTAATGGATGCTTATTGAATGGCGACTGGGGATTTTCCCTGATGATCGTTTGGACCTCATTAAGTTCCGCTACATTTCCTACGGGTTTTGAAGAATCGAAAGCATACCCTATTCTCCAATTCTGATCTTTATGTTTCAGTTTTAATTCAAGGATATGATCTCCATGGTCGGTACTTTCTTTTTTTATTCGGAATTCACCATTTTGGGAAACGACGGTTTCACCGTTCAATGGAACTGGTTTTAATGGTAGATTCCCGCCAAAACCCGTATCGACCAGATAGGATTGGCCCTCATGGTTCAATAGAATGGTAACATGGGTCCTTCCTATGGTCATCCACCCCTGATTATAAATGACACCTCGAACCAAGAATACATTAAAGTCATTTTCCTTCAGGAAAAAATAAAGGGCTGCATTCAATTCATAGCATAATCCACCCTCATTCCTCACGAGGACTTTGTTCATGATATTGGCTTTATTGATATCACTTAGATGGGATGCCATGATTGATAAGTTTTCAAACGGAATGGTTTTAGCAGTTTTATCCAGAATTTCATCTAATTTCCCAAATGTCAGTTTCATATCTTCCTGGAGCCCTATTCTTTTCCTGAATAATGCATTCAGTTCATTCATTACGATTCCCCCATTTTAACAGATACCAATGAAGAGCATCTTGACTTTGTATATATTCATTATACTTTGCCCATAATTAATTCTTCAACGATATGCCATTAACAAAACCCACATTCCACTTTTTCCTTATCAAGCACCATTAAAAGAGGCCGCCCAATAATGTCGCAATTCTGGGTAACCTTTTCCATACATGCTTCGAAGCTGTTTTCTTTAATCACTCATTTACCTGTAAGATGATTTTACCCAAATTCTTATTTGCTTCCATATGTTCATGCGCCCTTTGTACCTCTTCAAAAGGGAAGACATGATCCACGATTGCCTTGATTTCATGTTGGAGGAACAACGGCATGGCCTTTGTAACGAATTCTTCCGTTAACTCTTTTTTATATTCATCACTTCGAGGAGTTAATAGAGTGCCTTTTAATTGAACTCTTTTTAAGAGAAGTTCCATCAAGTTCACCTTCTCGACTACAGTTCCTCCTAGAATCCCTATCAGTACCCATCGTCCATCAGTTTTTATGCTTTTAAGGTTTTTCTCCCAGTAAGAAGCACCGATGAAATCCAGGATAACATCCACTCCTTGATTATTTGTAGCTTTCATTACTTCCTCATCAAAAGATTGTTCTTTATAATTGATACAGATATCCGCCCCTAATGAGTGACAGAAATCCAATTTTCCCTTTGAGCCGGCTGTAGTGATGATCTTCGCTTTTGTCAGTTTTTTTGCCAGTTGGATAGCTGCTGTGCCTACACCGCTTCCGCCAGCATGAATCAATACCGTTTCTTGATCCGTCAATTCACCTAACCAAAACAAGGTTTGATACGCCGTCAAGAATACTTCGGGAATCGCAGCCGCTTCTTCAAATGACAAGTTATCCGGGATCTTCATTGCTCTATCTGCCGGCATCAAGGCATATTGAGCATAACCGCCGCCGTTTACAAGGCCCATCACCCTTGTCCCTAATTGTATATTTGCACCGTCCCCTGTTTCCACCACTTCCCCAGAAACTTCAATCCCCAATATTGGGTTTGCCATATAACCGGATTTCCCTTCTCGTGAAACAATATCCGTTCTATTTATAGCAGAGGCTTTCACCTTAATTAATATTTCCCCTTTTCCGGGCATGGGCTTGGAAAAATCTTTAAACAGTAATTGATCTGCTCCACCCGGTTCTTTAACTACCACTGCTTTCATTTGTCCCACTCCTTACTATTAAATTAGTGACCACACTTTTAAAATGGTTTGTCTTGAAGATGGAAACTATGCTACTCCAAAAAATATCCACAAGCAAATAATTAGGTTTTGTAGTTGATAGAATAAAAAAAGCCGATGTCCCTTTAGGGGCCATCGAGCATTTTTTGAAAAGTTTCTATTATCTTTTATTAAGCGATTGACTTCTATCCAGGTCATGATGCAATTGTGCTGCCGGAACCTTAGGGTTAGGAATCTGCCCTTTTGCAACTGGTTCAGCTACATAAACAAAATCTCCTGTACCATCTGGGGCGCTCCCTGTTGCCCACAGTCCGTCTGCTGATTCATTACCTTCTGACAAGTTCCAGAATTCGTACGCTTCCGGTTGAGATTCCATTTCCGCTTCCGGTGGGAATGACGCGGGAACGACAACGCCATTTTTTTCTTCAAGTTCTGCAATGGCCGCCATCCATTGATATTGGTGGTAACGATCACGGGCTAACATTTTACGGAAGGTGGCACGTACCCCCTCATCTTTGGTCATATGATATAAACGGGCCACTTGAAGGCGTCCTTGGCTTTCAGCATGAAGATTCGATCGCATGTCCGCTAATAGATTTCCGCTGGCTACAATATAAGATCCGTTCCAAGGCACCCCATTCGAGTTGGTTGGCAGTCCCCCAAGACCACTTACGAGCAAATGCTGGGGATTGATTCCACCCATGATGGCTGCTGTAGCAGGATCTTTTGCGGCTTCTGCTTGATCTTCCGGAGAAGCGCCATCAAGCAATTGACTAATGAGCGAACAAAGCATCTCTACATGTCCAATTTCCTCTGTACCAATATCCATCAGCATATCTTTGTATTTTTCTTCTCCACGGCAGTTAAAGCCCTGAAAAAGATATTGCATCATGACAGTCATTTCTCCAAACTGTCCACCTAACACTTCCTGAATTTGACGGGCAAGCATCGGATCTGGTCGATCTACCTTAACTTCAAATTGCAATTCTTTTTGATGGCGAAACATATTAACTCCTCCTTTTTTTTATGATGTACGGTTTTTTATTACCCGCCTGTCCATGCTTGAAACCTGAATCCAGTTATAATGAACAATAATTAGAAAAAATTTACATACCATTAATAATCATTACTGAACTAAAAAGCCAAGGATTATCTTTGGGCTATGAATCCCTCAATAAATAAGATTTATAAAAGGTCCATTTACTTGTCTATAACTTTACAATACAGGGTAAAGTAGAAATAACCATATATAGGAAGGTTAAAAAGGAGGATGGAAAATGGATTTCAAGCCCCGAAATCAAAAAAATCAATCTATTTCACAATTACGTTATACTTATTCCGCTCGTAATCTATGGTCCGGTTTTCTATTCGGGATCGGATTGGTGGCATTCATCGATGAGGCCATCTTTCATCAACTATTGCATTGGCACCATTTCTATGACAAGTCCACATCCAATATTGGGCTTGTTTCGGATGGTTTATTTCATGCCCTAAGCTGGTTCGCAACGGTAGGGTCGTTATTCATGTTCGCTGACCTTCGCCGTCGAAAGGGATTATGGCTGAAAAGGTGGATAGGGGGAGTTTTGCTCGGGGCTGGTTCTTTTCAGTTATATGACGGAATCATCCAGCACAAGCTCATGCGTCTCCATCAAATCCGTTACAATGTCGATATTCTCCCATACGACTTGATTTGGAACATTGCAGCCACAATCATGATCTTGATCGGCATTATCCTCGTCATTCAAACAAGGCGCAGCTTACTTAAAATGAAAGAAGATACCAGTAATGCACAGTAATGGACATATTCATGATAATGGGGCTGGTTTTGAACCGATTTTATTGATTCTTTTGGCGGTTGTTATAGTGATTTATATCGCAGCTGCCGTAATTTCGAATCGCCGCTATAAAAAATGGCCCTTATACCGTACGCTCTTTTGGATTCTTGGCACCATCTGTGCAGCCTCTGCAATTATAGGTCCCATAGCCAATCTCGCACATATGGACTTCACGGCGCATATGGTTGGCCATTTACTGCTTGGAATGATTGCACCCATCCTGCTCGTGTTTGCTGCACCTATTACTCTTGCACTGCGAACACTTGATGTACAATCAGCAAGACGCCTTTCAAAGGTGTTGAAAAGTTGGCCGCTGCGCATTATAAGCAATCCAATCACTGCCTCTGCGCTTAATATTGGGGGGCTTTGGATACTTTATACGACTGAGTTATATGGGTTGATGCATCATAATGCCCTTCTACATGCATTAGTGCATTTTCACGTGTTCATTGCGGGTTATCTATTCACTGCGTCTATGATTTATATGGACCCGACGCCCCACAGGTTCAGCTTCATGTTTCGTGCTGTCGTATTTACAATTTCACTGGCCGGCCATGATATCCTTTCTAAGTATATTTTTGCCCATCCTCCAAGCGGAGTCACAAAGGAACAAGCGGAAAATGGAGGAATGTTAATGTACTATGCGGGTGATGCCATTGACGTTGCACTTATTTGCATCCTTTGCTATCAATGGTTCAAAGCCACCCGGCCCAAGGGGTCACTTGCCTTGTAGGAAGGACGGTTACATATTACTTAGTTAAACTCCCATGTTTCTGTTTAATCGTCCAACATTTAGCTCATACTAATTTTTGATGAAAAAAATTTAGGATGGAGCTGAATGGAAAATGGAATTTGAAGCTAACAATTCTACTGAAAATGCTCTTCGTGATTATAAAGCTGGAATCGGTGCCTTTACGCAAAAAATGCCTGTTCTCGCAGAGAAATTCAATTCGTTTACGGAAGAGTGCTTTAAAGAAGGTCAATTATCCCAAAAAGAAAAACAGCTTATCGCATTAGGAATAAGCTTATATTCACAAGATGAATACTGTATTATCTACCATACAAAAGGATGTCTTGATCAAGGCTGTTCCGAACAGGAAATTCTTGAAGCCATTGGTGTGACCGCAGCATTCGGCGGAGGAGCCGCCATGAGTCAGGCTGTAACCCTCGTCCAGGAATGCATCCAAGATATAAATCAGATGAAACAGTAAGAAAGAAGGGATAGGACAAATAGTCCTATCCCTTCTTTCTGTTGCTTTTAATGACTCATGTTGTTGTTATTTCCTTGTGCGGGTGCATATGAATTCAACATTTGCTGCATATCCTGCTGTGCAAGCTGCGGAACTTGATAGTAATGATGTTTGTTTTGATATATCGAAATCTCATATGCCATTTCAATGCAGTTCGGAACGGAATCTGCAAATACGCGGCGAACAACCGGATTCGTTATTTCAAGCGCTGCCATCGCTTTCATGGATGCTGCAGACTTAACAGCTCCAAGCATCATGCCTGAAATACATTCATCCGTAATTTCCGATACGGATTGCAAAGGTTTCTTTGGCTGAGTTGGTGTCAATCCATATATAAAATCGTTACCTTGATTCATTTTGTAGCTCTGAGTCCGTTTAGAAGGATCCTGGCCCGATTGGAAGCACTCCAGTGAAATATTATATTCATCTTGGATGAACTGATATTGACGATCCAGAATATCTAGTAATTCCTGATCCTGGATATGCTGACGCAAAAGAGTATACGTATTTAAAGTACCAATTGTTCCCGACAACACTTCATGTACATCGAATACTTCGTGACCACCGTGATTCATTTGTGGGGGAATGGCACCCGTTTGCATGTTCTGGTGTACTTGACCTTGTTGATATTGGTTTTGCATTGTATTTCCCTCCTCGTTTTATCAATGATGCGAACAAGTTTAGTATGTTGAACCCCAACTGGATTATTCAATCTAAACTCTTCCAAGAAGACCAATCAGCTGCTGCATCATGTTTTCTGTATAAAAAAAACGTGGCGTTTTAAACTATAAACACTTTATATGTTTGGGAGGATTTCCAATGACACATCAATGCTTCTATTGTAGTGATGACACGGAAGAAAAAAAAATCCATGTCGTAACGTTTCAAGTTACTGACACGGATAGAAATGAAATGCTCTGTGATGAATGTTATCAAGAATGGCTACAAGGAATAAAAGGTTAAGCATTAAAAGCCCTCTAACATTTCCCAAACATCTTTGATGCATACTTGGAAGAATTCAGGGTAACTTAAATGCGTTAAATAGTGAATTTCAAGGAGGATGGTTATGGGAATTTTAAGCGGAAATCCGAAAGAAGAGCCTATGCATTACGGAGAGGTATTCGGAACATGGGCATTTCTTACAACTACAAAAGGGCTGATTGCCTGTCATCAAACTATGCTTAATCATACTGGCGACAAGGACCTGCATAAATTACTTGTTGAAGTGATCAATCAAGGGAAACAGGAACATGACCAACTTGAATCATTATTAAAAGAAAATAACGTAGGACTGCCTCCGTCACCACCTGAAAGACCTAAAGCTAATTTGGAGGATATTCCAGTCGGGGCACGTCTTCAAGATCCTGAAATCTCTGCTTCAGTATCAATCGATATTAATGCAGGATTAGTTGCTTGCAGCCAAATCATGGGTCAATGCATCCGAGAAGATATTGCACAGATGTTCGCACAATTCCATACGAATAAAGCTGCATTGGGTGCTGACTTCCTAAGATTGAATAAGGAAAAAGGCTGGCTTGTCCCTCCTCCTCTTCATATTAATAAAACAAGTATGTAAATATAATGAAATATCCCCTAATCATGTTGACATCGTGATTGGATGCCCAACATGATTAAGGGATTAATTCCGATAATGAAAGGACGATTAAGGAATCACTACCATTGCAGACTTTCGATTAAGTGGCACTTTGTGCATTGTTGACTATAATCAGTTTTTACAAATTCATGATTACAATTCTCGCGAAAAATGTTCAGCTCCCTTTTCAGCTGTTCCAATTGAGTTTCCAACTGTTTCATTTCAACTTTTATTTGGATTACCCGATTCATCGAATTCTCCCTCTCGTCGGAATCACAGATAGATTTCCCCGTCCGTTTTCCTAAATTCATTCGCTTTTTCTTTAAGACCTTCATCGATTACCGACTCAAAACCCAGACCCTTTTCCTTCGCCAAATCACGGATGTCCTGAGAAATCCTCATACTGCAGAATTTGGGTCCGCACATTGAACAGAAATGGGCTGTTTTGGCACCCTCTGCCGGAAGTGTTTCATCGTGATATTCAACTGCCCTTTCAGGATCGAGGGAAAGATTGAATTGATCTCTCCAACGAAATTCGAATCTAGCCTTCGAAAGGGCATCATCCCGTTTCCGTGCCTGGGGATGGCCTTTTGCAAGATCAGCTGCGTGGGCTGCAATTTTATAAGTAATGACCCCTACACGAACATCCTCTTTATTCGGAAGTCCCAAATGCTCTTTCGGTGTCACATAACAAAGCATGGCCGTTCCAAACCATCCAATCATGGCAGCACCAATCGCAGAAGTGATATGATCGTATCCAGGAGCTATATCCGTTGTCAATGGTCCCAGGGTATAGAATGGAGCTTCTTGACAGACTTCCAGCTGCTTATCCATATTTTCTTTAATCAAATGCATCGGTACGTGACCGGGTCCCTCCACCATGACTTGAACATCGTGCTTCCAAGCAATCTTCGTCAGTTCCCCAAGTGTTTCCAATTCAGCAAATTGAGCCTCATCGTTTGCATCTGCAATGGAGCCAGGACGGAGGCCGTCACCTAATGAGAAAGAGACATCATACGCCTTCATGATTTCACAAATCTCTTCAAAGTGAGTATAGAGAAAACTTTCTTGGTGATGGGCCAAGCACCATTGTGCCATGATGGAGCCCCCCCGGGAAACGATTCCCGTAACTCGCTTTGCTGTCATGGGAATGTATCGCAAAAGCACACCGGCGTGTATGGTGAAGTAATCGACACCTTGCTCAGCCTGCTCGATTAATGTATCCCGGAAAACTTCCCAATTTAAATCTTCCGCGACTCCATTCACTTTTTCCAATGCTTGATATATCGGAACCGTCCCAACTGGCACAGGTGAATTCCTGATAATCCATTCCCGGGTCGTGTGAATATTCTTTCCGGTGGAAAGATCCATTATGTTGTCTGCACCCCAACGTGTAGCCCAAGTCATTTTCTCCACTTCAGCTTCGATCGATGAACTAACAGCGGAATTTCCAATATTCGCATTTATTTTCACATGAAAATTACGTCCGATGATCATGGGCTCACTTTCAGGATGGTTAATATTTGCCGGTATGATCGCCCTCCCGCTAGCTACCTCTTCTCTTACAAACTCAGGGGCTACATTTTCCCTGATCGAGATGAACTCCATTTCCGGAGTTATGATACCTTTTCGGGCATAATGGAGCTGGGTTACGTTTTGCCCATTCGCTGCACGCAATGGTTTTCTTTTCAATCCCGGAAAAACTTCTGCTTTGGTTCGTGACTCTTTTTTATACCCGTTATCTTCGGGCTTTATTTCACGCCCTTCATACTCTTCAACATCTTCCCTTTCCAGAACCCAGCTGCGTCTAATCGGGGCAAGACCTTTATGAATATCAATGGGATATTCTGAATCCGTATAAAAACCGCTTGTGTCATATACTCGTAAAGGCGGATTCTCCTCTTCGCCGAATGACCCTGTAGTCGGACTTAGCTTAATTTCACGCATGGGTACCCTAATATCGGGTCTAGATCCCTCAACATACACTTTTTTACTCCCGGCAAAACTGGACATAATTGAAACGTTCATGTCATTTACTGAATTACTCATCATGATTTCATTTCTCCTTTTTAAGTTCATTTAAAAAGGACAAAATCCAATCCATTTCGCACGAAAAAGCCAGATCTCATATTTAAGACCTGGCTAACGTTAGTATGGCTACAGAAATGACCAATTGAAATGTCATTGTTTAGTAGATTCTAACTTCCCCACGCTGGTATGAACCAGATCAGGTCCTGAGGGTTAAGAAGCTTAAGCGCTTCTCTCTCAGCCCAACTTATATTGGACACCCCTAGTCTGAATAATTTAATTGATTACAGGATAACTATATCTCACCCTTTTCATTCTGTAAATAATTTGAAAGACCTAATATTTTCATTACAACTCTCAAAAATTTGTTATTTGAAGGAGAGCCGTCAATTAATTCCCCAGGCCCTCAAGGATAGGGTAGAGCTCCTCTAAATGCTTGATTTCATAGGTTGGAATCACTTCATTCCGTTCCTTATCATGGCGATTTATCCAAACCGACTTTATGCCTACCCGTGATGCTCCAAGGATATCCGTCATTAAATTATCGCCGACCATCAATACTTCATCTTTATCAAGCTCCATGATTTCCAAAGCATGCTCAAAAATGGAGGCATCCGGTTTACCTCTTCCAAATGCGCCTGATATCACGATTTGGTCGAAATAAGGAACCAGTTCAGGCGTAATTTCAAGTTTGGTATTTTGCAGCTCAGGAGATCCGTTCGTAAGCAATAGCAATTTATACTTCCCTTTTAATTCATCCAGAACACGGAATGTTTCTTCATAGATAAATGGCTTTTTGCGTCTCTCTGCAGGGAAACGTTCTGCCAGTTCAAGCCCAAATTCCGGGTCATCGATCCCTAATGCCAATAACCCTCTCGTCCACGCTTCTTTCCGATAAGCCGGAGCAATCCCGGCCATCTTCCTGAATTCATCATGATCATCCTGGAAATTTCCCCATAGCCCCTCAAATGGGTTGATTCCGATCATTTGTGTGAATGCATATGTATCGTAAGAAGAATAAAGCTCACGCGCTTCCTTTCGCACAGCTTCTTCAAACTCGTCGACATTCAGATCATATTTCTCCTTGGCCACTTCACATGTGGCCACAAAAGCCTCTTTTACACTTTTCTGATCCCATAGTAATGTATCATCTAAATCAAAAAAAACTGCCTTCAGCAAAATGTCCACCCCTCTTTCCCTATTATTGAATTCGTAAAAATTACACTATTACAATAATAAACCACAACCAATAAAAAAAGAATAACTATTCGGAAAATGACTTACCTTTTCTAGTGGGAAACCCTTATCCACTTATCATCTTTCAAATACATACAGCTTTCCATTACTGGCAATCTTGAATTTCGGACCGGTGAACCCCCGTCGGATCAGCTCTTTCCTCATATATACCATGAGGGCGGCATGACTCACGATCAGAACATCCCTTTCCCCCTTTGCAAAGACTTCATCCAATACTTTATTGATCCTTCGCTCTGCGATCTTAATTTCCGCCCTTGTCTGCTTGTTGAACACCGAGCAGCAGCGAATCCAGATGGCCCAAAGGATGAATGGCAGCTTTACCCTTCCTTTAAGAGGCGGGGAAGGTATTTCCCGCAGCTCCTCCATCCGGTGAACCGTACCTGGATAGATATGTTCCGCTGTCTTGACAGCTCTCGACATATCACTGCAATAACATTCCTGCCATTCCTCCACGCCAAATAAAGTCGTTCCATAAATAATATCCGCTGCATCATAGTCCTCAAACCATTGCTTCATATCATCCGCCGTCACAGACCTCCCAGTAGGAAATTCATGTGCCACCTTAAAATGCCGTACCAAACCAATTTTCATATCTTCTCCTTTTTTATCTTTTAAAATATACGTTTCTTTTTCTTGTAAAAAGCCCTTATCAATATATTACCCTATGTAAAACTATAAAAAAAAGTATGTTGAAACCATTAACCCCTTACTGAACTCTCCTTGACACTGTGTATATGTTTAAAAATTCTTAAAGATCCAGCGTTTAATTATGATAGCATCGAAAAAAGAGAACGCATTTCGCATTCTCCCAGACCTGTAGATTAATTTTGCCTAGAGTTTTTTTGAAGGTTTGTAAAATTCGAACGTTCCCTCCAGGCACTAGCTTTCCGCGGGCGCTCTTTGCGCCTTCTGGGTCTCCCTTGGACACACTTTTCCCGCATGTGTCCCGCACACCCGGCTCCGTTCAATTTTGTTTAGGACCCCTTTTCTCTATAAATTGAGGGAAAGCATCTCGCCTTCTCCATTTATCGTTTAATCCATGAATTGCAGTTCTGTTATCGTACATCTTTTCCTGAATTTATATTTTCCGCTCAAATCACTGAATTGATAATCATTGAGAGATTTCCCCAGTTGTTCCCTCAGCTTATCCACAGTGATGGATTCCTCAACTGCCTCTTTCCAATTTTCATTTCCGATCAACTCATCGAACGGAATGGTAGTCAGGACTTCATCATATATCTGGATGCTTTGATCGATGCCGAAGCTGCCATAGATACTGCCATTTTCATCAGCAAAGATATGATCCGATTCCAATTCCTCCACCAATACTTCCAGATATTCCTTTGACTTAACAGGCTTGATGGCAATCTCTGCTTCCGCCT
This sequence comes from Peribacillus frigoritolerans, assembly GCF_040250305.1. Classification (NCBI taxonomy): domain Bacteria; kingdom Bacillati; phylum Bacillota; class Bacilli; order Caryophanales; family Bacillaceae; genus Peribacillus; species Peribacillus frigoritolerans. The sequence continues at coordinate 4,721,866 of NZ_CP158190.1, forward strand.
TTACAGGTCCCAATCTCTTATCGACGATCTCTATCGTCAATTTAACGTGAACGGGCGGATACCCAAACCCTTCACAAAGTTCTGTTGCCGAATTATATACCATCTGTACGTCCTCCTTTTGACACTATCATTATATAATATAAATAGTACATTTCATTACCAAAAACCCTTATTCAAGTTCACTTGCATCGTATTTTTATAGCAACTCTTTTTTCAATTCATGCGCTCCTTCAAACACTGAAGGGTCAATCGTCATATTTCGGGATTCGCTGATACGAAAGCCACGAATCCTGATAATTATCATTCATATTTCATATCTCATTTATACGTTAATCGATAATACACCATTAACTTTGATCTATTTAAGAACTCAACTAAAAAATCCAATGCAGCTCAGGGCATTGGACTTTTATAAGCTTTACATTATGGCTTTAGCACCACTTTAATACATTCATCTTCGTGATCGTTAAAGATTTGATAAGCCTCACTCGCTTTTTCTAGAGGGACTTTATGGGATATGATTTCCGTGGGGTCGAACTCTCCAGCCGTGATCTTATCAAAAAGCTTGGGCATGTAGTGAATGACCGGTGCTTGTCCCATTTTCAAATTAATGTTCCGCTCAAATAAATTGCCTAATGGGAACATATTATATTTGGATCCGTATACGCCAGTCAGTTGGATCGTGCCGAATTTACGTACGGCGTTAAGTGCAATCTCGATCGCACTTAACGTTCCACCCTGAAGTTTCAGCTTTTGCTCAATCGCCTCTATCGTTGATTTCTTGCCATCCATTCCCACACAATCTATGACCACATCTGCCCCGCCTGAAGTGATTTCCTTAATGTAGCTGCCCATATCGTTATATTCATCGAAGTTATACGCCTCAACCTTATTCATCTGTTTAGCCTTATTGAGTCTATAAGGAAGATTGTCGATGGCAATGACCCTTTTTGCTCCTTTCATCCAAGCGAACTTCTGAGCCATCAAGCCAATCGGTCCACAGCCCAATACCGCTACCGTATCATCTTTCTTGACGCCAGCGTTCTCTACACTCCAATATGCGGTTGGCAGCACATCGGACATGAACAAAAGCGCCTCATCTTCAAGTTCACATGACTCTGGGATGACAAACGGCATGAAGTTTCCATATGGTACCCTTAAATATTCTGCCTGCCCGCCTGGATAGTTCCCATATCGCTCCGTAAAACCAAAGTACCCGCCTGTATCCACCGCTTCATTGGGGTTGGAATTATCACATTGACTCTCCATATCATGTTCACAATAATAACAGTGCCCACAAGAAATGTTGAAAGGCAGGACAACCCTGTCCCCTTTTTTCACCTTTGTCACTTCCGGACCCACTTCTTCGACGATGCCCATCGGTTCATGACCAATGACATAATCTTTATGCGTCGGCAAAGCACCCTGATATATATGGAGGTCGGACCCGCAAATAGCCGTTGAAGTCACTCGGACGATGATATCATCCTTTTGCTGAAGTTTCGGATCTTCAACTTGTTTTACCTCTATATCTTTTGCTCCTTGAAAAGTTACAGCCTTCATATTAAACCTCCTAAAATATTCTTAATACATTTGATATACCCGTCAAAAAAGGCTACTAAGCCTATGAACATCTAATTTCCCCAAGAATCTCTTCATTATGCTGCACCTGGATGACAAAAAAAGCCCCGGAAACCGGGACTCACCTATGAAACCATTTATTTAGGAACATTATTATTGTGCTTATACTCACTTAGTACCTCGTTGAATACATCGGGATAATTCGTAAACAGCCCCGTTGCACCCCATTCAAGAGCCTTTTTCATATCCGCTCTTTCATTTACTGTATATGGATGGAATTGGAGGTCATGGTCGCGAACCATCTTCACATATTGTCCGTCTACCTTATTGAAGTTCGGGCCAACGCCAATTGCATATTCCTTAATGGACTCCAATTCTTCATTGGAAATGGTTGCTGGGTTCTTATAAGAAAAAAGTTGCACAAGCGGTAACTTTGGATTCATGTCATGAACCTTCATAAGGCTTTCTTTACTGAACGACTGAATTAATACATTCTTGGTACGGCCTTTTGAATCCACCATTTTATATTCTTCCAGAACCTGCAGGAGTTCTTCTTCCATTCCCGGATATACTTCAGGGGACTTTGTTTCGATATAGTAATTGGCTTGCTTTCCGAACTTCTTAAAGACTTCTTCAAGAGTGGGAACCTTTAACCCTTCATATACCTCTTTTGCCAATTGCGGATATTTTTCATTGAACCATGTACCGGCATCCAGTTGCTTGATTTCAGCCAGCGTTAAATCCTTCACTAGACCAGTACCATTCGTTGTACGATCAACCTTTTCATCATGCATTGCTATCAATCTTCCATCCTTGGTCATTTGAAGATCAATTTCTATGTAGTCGCCCTTCATTTGTTCTCCCAATTGATAAGCGGGAATGGTATGTTCAGGTGCATAACCAGAAGCTCCCCGATGTGCGATATTCACGATTTTCTTCTCATAAATAGACGAATTGGAATGATTTCCTTTTGCTGCTGAAGCCCCCATGGAAGTAGCCTGCAATATAAAAGCCGCACTCATCATACATAAACCGAATTTCTTTATATTCGTTTTCATTTCCCTCTCTCCCTCCTATTATTACCATTATTTTAAAAGGAGAATGTGAATCTACAGCGAATATAATGTAAAGAAATAATATAATAGTTAAAATGGTTAAAAAAACCTATCAAACACAGGGCATTCATGTAGTTTGTTGTACCTAATTCAAAATTCGGATGACAGCTTAGATTAAAAACCCGTTAAAAGCCTCTTTTTATAAAAAATCATAATTGAAAAATGTGCTAAACATGGATACTGGTAATCCAATAAGAAAATATAAAAAGTTTTTTGGGATGTACATATTGAAATAGTAGAAAAAAACAGTCCCCTAAATGAACATAACTAAATATTTCTAAATCCTTCTCCATTACAAACTCCTTACTACTCCGTTAAATAATTATTTAACCGGTTCATTGACACATTAAGCTTTCCATATCCATATTAAACCAAACTTAAAGCCGCTAAATTCCTGATATTAGATATGATGTGCCAATGTTGACATACCAAGAGGGTCTGGAGGGATTGGTTACCTTAACTCCCTGACTTCCCCCTTCCGGTACTGAATTCCACCCGAACCATGCCTTTTCTAAAGTATAAGCAGAGAGACTATATAGTGACAAAATCTATCTTTTTCTGATTTACAAAAAACTAGTATCATATTACTATTAAACAAACAGAATATTAATCCTAAGGGGAATTATGTTAAAAAATTATCAATATTATCAAAACAAACACCGATTTATACTGAAGGCATTCATGGCAATGATATCCTTTTTACTATTGGTTGGGATTTCTGTATCACCTATAAGTTGGAAAGATAATCCCTACGAGATGATATTACAGGTCATTTTAATATCGGGGATGATAATTTCTCTGTTATTTTTCTTAAAAACAGAAGTCAATTTTTATAAAACCCTATTCATTTTCTTAATTACTGTTTATTTATATAGCAAATTCTGGATTTTCCCGGATACCGCCATCATGCTGGCTTTATTTGCTATAGCGCCCTTGATTCCCATTTTTCTCTTTGATAAAATCGGGTTTTATGTTGTCGCCACTTTAAATATCATATTAGGTCCCGCTTCCATCTTGATCATTTCAAAAACGGATCTTCAATACACTTATGAATATGTCGCTTTGGATAGTTTCGGCAACACGCTTAATTTCATCGCTATACAAATCATATTGGTATTCGTATTCTTAGGAACCAATAATAGGGTGGAATCCACTAATGCATTTCATAAGGAAATACAGCAGGCCAAGCAATTGAACTCAGTCGGACAGCTAGCTGCCACCATTGCACATGAGATACGTAATCCGATTACAGTCGTGAAAGGGTTTGCCCAGCTATTAGACCAAGAGAAGGAACTGAATGAAACGGAAAAATTTTATGTACAGACCATGCTTACAGAACTTGAATATACACAAGTGATAATCAATGACTATTTGTCTTTGGCAAAACCGCAAACGGATAATGTACAGGTCATTCCTTTAAATTATGAAATCCAAAAGATTTCCGAACTCTTAACCAGTTTCGCCAATAATCGCAACATAGGCTTTCTCCTGGATTTCCGGGACGACCTGCACATTAGCATGAATCCCATCGAGCTTAAACAGATACTGGTCAATATCATGAAAAATGGAATTGAGTCAATGAACAAACCCGGATTCATCAAGGTGGAAACAGAGCAGGAACGCACTATGGCAAAAGTACGAATAACGGATACAGGAATTGGCCTCTCAAAAGAACAGCTTGAAATACTAGGTACCCCATTTTATTCACTTAAAGATAGGGGAACCGGTATCGGCCTGACCGTTTGTTATTCCATCGTTCAAAAATACAAAGGGAAAATCTTGGTACAGAGCGAAGTGAACAAAGGAACATCGTTCACCATTTATTTGCCCTTATATAAAGAAATAGATTAAACATATATCCCTAATAAGAAAAAGGATGACCACCCATCACCGGGCGGTCATCCTATTTCAATTAGGCTTTAAAACTATCTTGCCATTTCAGCAAATGATTTTCTAAAAAGCGGACAAACGAGTCTGAGATTTTACCAGCGAGGGCAAAAATGATGATGCCTACGAATACGACGTCCGTTTGCATGAATGAACGGGCATCCTGGATCATGAAGCCCACCCCTCTATCCGCACCCAGCAATTCAGCGACGACCAGGCACATCCAAGCCGCACTTAAGGCTAAACGGATGCCAAGTAATATGTTTGGTAAAGCTGCCGGAATCATGAGCTTCGTTATTTGTTCCCTACGGCTAAATTCCAAGATTAAGGCAACATCGTACAGTTTTTTATCCACATTCCGAAGGCCCAAAAAAGTTTGTAAATATAAAGGAAAAAAAGCACCTAAAGCAATAAGCAGCACTTTAGACAGTTCACCAAATCCGAACCACATAATGAATAAAGGGGTAATCGCAAGTAACGGGACTGTTCGTAACATTTGAATGCTTGGGTTTAAAAATTCTTCAGATTTTTTTTGCATGCCAACGATGACTCCAAACAATAATCCTAAAAAACCACCTAATGCAAAGCCTAGAAGGGCCCGCGTTAAACTGATTTGTAAATGGATGCCCATTTCCCCCGACTGAACGAGATTAATGAAAGTCGTGACGATCAATAAAGGTGATGAGAACAATTGGGCAGGCAGGATGCCAACCGTTCCTAATGTTTGCCATGTAATCAACACGACAACGGGAAGGACCGAACCCCGCAATGCCGATTTGGCGAGTTTGGATTGTTTTGTCGTTTCCCTTATGACAAGCGGCTTGTTTTGAGCAACGGTCTGTGTAGACATAATTTTCATCCTTCCTTTTTTCAAAAATTTATTTAAATGCTCCAATCTTCCACTTCTACTGGATGATGATCAAGTTGGGTTAATATGACGGACCTGAATTCTTGAAACGCTTTGCTTGTTCGAGTTCTTGGATATGGCAAATCAATTGGAACGATAGCTTTAATCCGCCCAGGCTTTGCATCCATGACGACCACTTTCCTCGATAAAAAGATGGATTCATCTATATCATGGGTGACAAGCACCATCGTTGTCTTATTCCTCTCCCATATTTCTAGTAAAGCCTCTTGAAGATGCGTTCGCGTGAATGCATCCAAAGCACCGAATGGCTCATCCAGCAATAATACTTCCGGATTACGCAATAAGGCCCTGGCAATGGCAACACGCTGCGACATTCCACCGGATAATTGGCGTGGATACGCCTTTTCAAATCCTTTTAGTTTAACAAGTGAAATCAAATCATCCACCCTTTTTCGAATGTCCGGTTTCTTTAATGGAAGATTACCTGCAATATTCTTCTCCACGTTTAGCCATGGAAATAAGCGATGCTCCTGAAAAATGAAACCACGGTCTTTAGAAGGGCCGATAACCGGATGATTCCCTGCCATGATCGCGCCGTCAAAGTCTGAATCAAGTCCTGCGATCAACTTTAATAATGTGCTTTTCCCGCAGCCGCTCGGACCAATGATCGTGACGAATTCACCATTGTTGACGGTCAGTTTTAAATTATCCAAAACATGGACACTTTCATTCTCATTCTTAAATGTTTTGCTTACTTGATTAATTTCTAACGTCGCAACCAATACCCTCACCCTTTCTCAAATAAAAAAATAGAGATCCAGCAATAAGGCACATATTGTCCCTTTGCTGAATCTCTAGTTAACTAGTCGATTCAATATTTCATTTTATATTAACTTATCGATTATTTATAATCAACACCTAATTCCAATTTATTTTATCGGATTAATTACAAATAATAATTGACAGATAATTCTAACAGCTGTTAAGATGCATTCATACACAAATCCGCTTCACACTGGAGCCAAATAAATAAAGGTCATGTGAATCAACTGGACTACCGGAGATTCAATGAAGAGTAACCCCGGCATACTCTTCGTTGAATCTCTTTTTTGTCATTAATCTGACTATCCAGATGTGGTAAGTGTATTAAAAAAGGAGGGAAATCATGAAGGACTATCGTAACAAGTTAACCGCAGTACTACTTGCCATCATTAGCATCGCTGTATTGGCAGGCTGTAACTCCGATGCCGGCAAAGCTTCCGGGAAAAGTGATCCACTGAAAGTTCATATTGCCTTAAATGGCAAGATGGGGCCATTGGTCATTGCAAAGGAAAAGGGATTGTTCAACGAAGAGTTTTCTAAACTGGATGCCCAAATCGAGTGGAGTGAATTCCAGAGTGGTCCCCCGCTTTTGGAATCCCTTGCTTCCAATCGGGTCGACCTGTCTTTTTTAGGGGATGGTGCACTGATTGCCGGCATTGATAAGAATCTGCCATTCGAAGTTATTGCACAAACAGGTCGGGGTGAGTCATCTGTCCGGATCCTGGCTCAAGCAGAAGGTAACATAAAGAAGATTGAAGACTTAAAAGGAAAAACGGTCGGTGTTGCCTCGGGGACAACGGGTCATGTGTATTTAATCAAGGCATTGAAAGCCCATGGCTTAACTACTGATGACATTAAACTCATCAATTTACAACCGGATGATGCTCAAGCAGCTTTTGAAACCAAACAATTGGACGCCTGGGCGATATGGAACCCTTATTACCTTAATAATATTGAAAAAGGCAATGCTGTCGCTCTTAAAGTAAAAGGAAAAATATTGGCTCCTGGTGCAATCATTGCACGTAAGGGCTTTGCCGAAGAGCATCCTGAAATTGTCGAGGCCTATTTAAAGGTTTATAAAAAAGCTGCCGACTGGCAAATTGAACATCCAGATGAAGCATCTGAAATTTATTCCAAAGAAACTAAATTGCCTGTGGGTACGGTCAAGACAATAATAACGGCCGAAGAACCAAATATCTTCTTTACCGAAGATGCCATCAAAGCACAACAAGAATCCATCGATACTTTAGCTGGTGTGGGTTATATCAAGAAATCATTTAATTTTAAAAATCAGATCCACAATGAATACATTGATGAAGCCTTTAAAAAATAAAAAAACATACCTTACAGGAGGAGATTGATTATGACCGAAACTAAAACACAACAATTGAAAGTGGTACCGGTAGCAGGAAGGATTGGAGCGGAAATTCAAGGAGTCCAATTAAGCGGAGACTTGGATTTAGCTATTTTCAATGAAATCAAACAAGCGTTAAACCATCATAAAGTCGTATTCTTCAAAGGACAAAATCATTTGGACGATGCCAGCCAAGAAGCATTTGCCAAACTATTGGGTGAGCCTTATGCACATCCTACAGTACCGGTCAAAGACAATACTAACTATATTTTCGAACTTGATTCCGAAAGGGGCGCTAAAGCAAACCATTGGCATACTGATGTCACTTTCGTTCCAGAAGTTCCAAAATACTCTATTTTAAGAGGTGTAACCATCCCTGACGTTGGCGGAGATACAGTCTGGGCAAATACGAATGAAGCATATGAGGACCTGCCGGATGGATTGAAGAAATTAGCTGACGGACTTTGGGCGATCCATACAAATGAATATGATTATGCCCAATTCAAACCAGCTGAAAACATCGATGATGAGGTTAAAAAGAAATATCGTGATATATTCGAATCGACCATTTATAAAACAAGGCACCCAGTCGTTCACGTGCACGCTGAAACCGGAAAAAGGCATTTGTTATTAGGTGGCTTTGCTGGTAGAGTGGAAGGATATACAACAAGTGAATCCGAAAGATTATTAAGTATCTTCGATTCATACGTCACGCGCTTAGAAAATACCGTTCGTTGGCAATGGAGTGAAGGGGACGTGGTCATTTGGGATAACCTAGCCACGCAGCATTACGCTATTGCCGATTACGGAAACCAGCACCGCGTCGTTCGCAGGGTCACTGTCGGCAAAGACGTTCCCGTAAACAAGGAGAACGAGTCCAGCAGTCTAATTATTAAAAAATAAACTGCTGTATCGAGTGAAAGGTTCGAAAATACTCAAACCTCCTGAGGAACTGGCCTTATTGAAGGAGGTTTGAGTGTTTTCTTTTTGAACAGGTCTTGTCACTCGCCCTTTGGCATTTTCAGTACTTTCCCCTCATTTAAAATTAACTTCAATGAATTCAACCTCTTCTGCACGGCTTAATGTTCCATGGGCTTTTCCAACGGTGCCTTCTTTATCTTCCCAAAAGAAGTTATGGTCCTGAACGATCGTGCTAAAATCAAAATCTCGCCACCGGGCAGCGATGGCCAGCAATCTATCTCTATGCTGAAAATCACTTGAATCCACTATTTTATAAACTTCTTCAATAATTTTAGGGGACATCGGTATAGCTCCCCATTTATCTTGCGAGCGAACCTTTTGATGAGTCATTTTATGCATGACGTCCATGACTTCCGTTTCGGTTGAGCCTTCATCAAGTCCTATTTCAAATTCGATCCCATCATATATCGCTGTTTTCGCTTCAAGTTCCGCAGCTTTCGCTTTCGCTTCCCTTTTGGCTTCGATTTTTTCATCTTCTCTTTCTCTTTCAATTTGTTCCTTGGCTTCCCTGGCTTCAATTACCAGTTGAGCTTTTTCGTACTCATTGGAGTTCTCCATGATTTTAAAGGAAGCAACCCCCACCCCGAATAATGCAACAGCAGAGATTCCACTAATAAGTAAAACCTTTTGCGTTTTCTTCATAAAAACTTCCTCCAAGATATTGATAATGTCAGATAATATTTATTTTAACATATTAACTGGATGGACTATCCAGAAAAGGAAGACATCAAACCTTCTCATCCCTTCAATAAGAATTATAGTAGTTTCAGATATCGATAATTACCCAAGGTACCCATTCTATTTTTCCAAGAAGATTCATACGTCACTTCAAGAAAAATTGATAATACCGGGTGCCGGGCACTGTGAAGCTGAGGTAGTGGATCCAAAATAGTATTGGAACAAGATATGGGGTTTTGTGGATAAATATATGGAGTAATGTAAGAGGGTAAAAAGAAACTGCCGATATGATATCAGCAGTTTCCTTTCGTTTTCGTCCAGATTATTTTGAGCTTACATGGCGTTTTTATCAGGATTAATTAGCCTGAACGATTATTTCATCGATTATACCGTAATCCTTCGCCTCATTTGCGCTTAAGAAATAATCACGATCTGTGTCCTTCGCCACCTTTTCGATAGGCTGACCGGTCCTTTCCGAGATGATTTGATTGATATGATCCTTTAGCTTCAAAATCCTTCGGGCAGAAATTTCTATTTCCGTTGCTTGCCCCCTCGCCCCACCAAGCGGTTGATGAAGCATGATTTCACTATTTGGCAAAGCACACCTTTTCCCTTTCGTACCCGCCAATAAAAGCATGGCCCCGAATGATGCAGCCATCCCCGTACATACAGTCCGGACATCAGGCTTAATATATTGCATCGTATCATAAATGGCGAAACCGGCACTGGTCGATCCCCCTGGACTGTTTATGAAGATGGTAATTTCTTTATCTGGTGCATCAGCTGCCAAGAATAACAATTGGGCAACCACGCTATTGGCTAAATGATCGGTGATCTCTTCCCCGATCATGATGATACGGTCTTTTAGAAGTCTGGAATAAATATCGTACGAGCGCTCACCCTTGCTTGATTGCTCAATTACATATGGAATGGTGGTCATATCTCTTCTTCCTCCTAACAATAATATTGGCTATGCAGCCATTGAGAGTGTGTTTGAAGGAGTGAAGCTTGATTTGGAAAGAATCGGACGATTCATCAGTTTAGGAATCATCGATTCACTGTTCAGAGATTTGAAAGATGGGATGCTTCTAATGAGGATATCAGGATTTTGGGCTTTTAAAGCCTGTGTCATCAAGGACATGAGCCGCTGTTCCTCCTCATCCTCCCAATTTTCCACGCAAGACAACCTACTACGCTCTTCAACGTCATTGTCAAAACGCTTTTTCACACGGTTCAAGATTGCCTTTACAGCCGTTTCAGTGGTGTTCAAGTAATCTGAGATTTCTTTTGACCGATAAAGGAATCCTTCCTTTAATATGAACACTACAGCTTGTTTCGGCGTAAGGGATTTTATTATATATTCAACCGTTTCAAAAACATTTTCCCCAACTGACCCCAGCTGTTCGGTATCCAACAGATCGCCTAAAGATTCTTTTTTCCTTTTTCTTATCGTATCAATCCAGGAATGTCGGGCTATGGTCTTCAATAAAGCTGTTGTTATCTCCGTTTTCTTCCCATAGCCCTGCATTGCCTTCAATATCGTTTCCTGTGCCAAATCATCCCCATCCCAATTATTTTGGGTCAGGAATCGGCAAAACCGAATCAATTCAGGATAAACTTCACGCAAAATCGCACCGTTATCCTTTTCTTCAGAAATATCTTCCCTTAACTTATTTATCATTTTTCTCACTCCTTCAACACCCTCTATCCTATAAACGTTTCAGAAAGAGAAAAAGATATGGGGGTGAAAAATTTTCCTTCATTCTTCATTATATTCTATTCCATTTTTTCCTTTGGATTTCCTTTCATACTAAAAACCTGTTTGGTTAAGATCCAAACAGGCTTGTATCAATGTTCTAATATCCTACATTTAGTCCTTCCTCGGCCTGCCCCGCTGTGTAACCGGTTCGTCACCAATCATTACAGCGAAAATTCTTCGTGCATTCCGCTCCATTCCATTTATTCAACCAGCCAAATTTTCGGAAGTGACCTTCTGCTTACGTTAATGTCCCGCAATGTCGTTACGTTTTCCCAAATCGCAATTTGTTCCGATATCCCTGACCTCCCGGATGTCCTTGTTGTAGATTCTGAATTTCAAATTTCCGGATGATCCATAGGAACTCTGCTGCTATTCCAAGTGTTCAATGCATTCGACCGTGTATTCGCTTGGTTCCATTACGTTTACTTCAATATCAAACCAACTGGAGGAACGACTTTCGTTAGCGCTATCTTTACAATAGTTCACCAAAGAACCTGCTGGTTTTTCTTCAGACTCTTGATCGCTCATCTCTTCAAAATTCACTGATCGCTCGTTATGACGCTCTCTGTCTGCCTTTTCATTCTCCAGGTCTGCGAACATGAACATGCAGTAAAAAACGGCTATCATAATTGCCATCGTAATCAACCTTGACCTTAAAGGCAGTACCTTTTTCAATATAGCTAAAACTTTCTTCATTGTGGTTTCCCCAATCCTGACTTAAAAGTATCTATTAAATACCATCTTCATTATGTTAGACAAAAAAATAAGCCCGAAGGGGCAGACTACTTTATTGATCAATCCTCGCAAAAAAAATTTATTCTTCATTTTGGATTCTTCTTTGTTATTTCGCTCCCACTGGATATAACAAAGGGTTTCGAAGGAAAACTGGCAGGACCGTCAATTTCATTTCACATTCCCCCCTAGACTTTTTCCTTTTTTGCTTAAGATATCCAATTAATATAATAACATAAAATTAACCATTTTTCTTGAAAGAACCAATTGACCTTACAATTTTGGTCAGGAATCAATATATGTGAAACAACCTTCCCTCATTTTGGAGGGAAGGTTAACCAGCCATTTTCACTTAAAGCCTTAAAGCATTCCTATTGATGCTACGCTGGAATTCATCAGCGTCCGTTTTTTCAATGAAATCATTCAATCCGTCGATGAATGACTGTTTATCCCTTGGCAAGCTCCCGCTTAATGTTAATGCGTTCGATGCATGCAATGACGATATTCTTGTATCGTCCTTTACATTCAGATGTTCGATGAATGTTTTTAATTCTATGATTCTCTCCATTTCAGCAGATTCTTCAAAATCGCCCTTTAAATACTCCATATGCAGTTCAGTACCAGGTATTAACGTAGTAGACATGGGGAATATCGCCTTGGACCGAACTTCATTTAATAATGCAGCTGTATCTACCGCATTCGGCAAGCCCTTCCCTCGTCCTGCAAGACCATACATGACCATAACGAAAAACTCTATACCTGCTTCATTCAATCTCTGCAATTGCACTCTTGCCTCTTTTGCCGTATATCCTTTCTTTACATGCTCCAGAACTTCATCGTTTCCGCTTTCGAGACCTATATATAAATCATTGATTCCTAATTCTTTTAATTCCTTTAATTCTTCGATCGTTTTCGTCGCAACACTTTGTATAGATGCATACATCGTGATTGTTTCAACTTCAGGGAGATGTTTCTTGATCAATTTTGCGATATCCCTTAACTTATTCGCACTAAGAATGAATGGATCTCCATTTAATAAATAAATCCTTTGTGCATTCGGATAAAAACCCTTTGCCTCTATCAAGTCTTTTTCTATTTGATCTAATTTCTCCATTTTGAAATTTATATCCTTATACATATTGCAATATGTACACTTATTGTTTGAACACCCGGATGTAACTTGTAATAAAAGGGTGTTTGCCTCTAATGGCGGTCTATAAATCTTCTCATCATATTTCATATGAAAACCTCTTTCTTCATTAATACATCGGAATTTCCCGATGAATATAAAGATACACACCATTTCTATTTTTGTCCAGCAATTTAATCGTACGGCAGGAGACCACCATTCCCTAAAAAGAATAGGCAGTTGACATATTTCCTTTTGTATTTAAACTGATTGTATATAACCCATTAAATAATATTGAATGATGAGGTTTTAAAATCATAAGTTGGCAGGCAGGTATAAAATATGGATGATTTAAAAATATTAAAAGCAATATCACATAAAACCCGATTGAATATACTACTTTGGCTGAAAGAACCAGAAAAGAACTTCAAGGAATTTGGATGGGCGCCCCATCTAACCGAACCAGAATTCATCAATAGTGTTTGTGTTTACCATATTCAGTTAAAGACAGGCAATTCCCAATCGACAACTTCCGAAAATTTATCAATTCTTGAGAAAGCCGGATTACTGCAGTCCAAAAAAGTAGCCGTATGGACACTTTACCAAAGAAATGAAAAGGTAATAAAAGAGTTTTCCGACTGGATAGGGAATGTACTATAAATAGTGAAGTATGCCCTTACCTAAAACGCGGCCCTTTCCTAATGTAAGAAGAGGCCGCGTTTTTTCATCCCCACAATTCATCCCCGGGTTATCTTCCCCACTGCAAAACACCGTATATCATGCTATCAATGTACCCGTCACATTGACTTCCATCCTTTTTCAGTGTTACTCTTAAAAGTATACATTCAAAATACTGATTCCATTAGTGTGAAATAAGGGAGAACACATTTGCCAAAAGAACATTTAATAGACGTTCAACCAATCAGATCATTGGAAAAATTAGATGATATGAAATGGTCATTGAAAAGACATTGCAGCGAGAGAGACTACATATTGTTCTTGTTAGGCATCAATACCGGCTTGCGTGTAACTGATTTATTATCGCTGAAGATAAAGGACATTAAAGGCAAGATGGAGGTAATCATCAAGGAAGGGAAAACAAAAAAGCCAAGATTGATACAGCTTAACAATGTATGTAATGAATTGGCAGCCTATATAGCCACCATTGATGGTGAATGGCTATTTCCCTCACGCAAGGGCGATAAGCCAATAAGTAAGATACAAGCTTACAGACAGCTTAATAAAGCAGCGGACATGGTGGACATCGTGGGCGTCGGTACCCATACCATGCGGAAAACATTCGGGTACTGGCACTATAAACGAAGTAAGAACCTTGCTGAGTTACAAATGATCCTTAACCATTCATATCCTGAAATTACACTAAGGTACATTGGGATTGCTGATGAAGTAACAGAGGACAGTTTAAATGACTTTGCACTATGGGAGGACGGAAGAAATGTCACTGGCTGAATACAATGCAAAATATGAATATATCATTCGCAGCAATATTTCCGACAGACAAAAGGCATTGAAATTAGCTGATTTAATGACCGATATGGAAGGCCAGCTAAGAAATGAAATCGGGGAACATCGAAATAAAGAGGTAAATGCTTTATATAAAAAAGTATCTCTTTTCTCCAACTTGTTATAACCAGCTTAAGACCTTGCCCTATGAGCAGAGGTCTTTTTTTCCTTGAAAGTAAATGCTTGTTTCTTTAAGGCTTTAAACTGTACCTCATTTATAATGCAGGCCCTTTTCATCTTCCTGTAACACCACAACATAACATAACGAAAAAGCTCTATTTCAAGCTTCATTCCCTCTCTTCTCTGGCTCTCCTAAGCCGTATGCTTGCGATTTAATTCCAGACAACTTTCGAATAAAAAAATTAATTAATATCATCCGACTCACTCGGTAATGGTTTCAATGTTTACAAATTAAACATACTTAAGGAATACTTTTTCGCCATCATTTCCAAGATTTTTATCCCGGCAACGCTGTTCCCCTTCTCATCCAGCGCTGCACCATAAATTCCAATCCCACATTTTCCGGGGACGGCCCCCATGATTCCCCCTGACACACCGCTTTTAGCCGGTATGCCAACATTAATGGCAAATTCACCAGATGCGTTATACATGCCGCAGGTAACCATGAATGTCTTGCAAATACGGGCAATGTCCCCGGGGATGATTTGCTTTCCCGTCAGCAAATCTTTTCCATTCATGGCCAGCACACAGCCTATCCTTGCTAAATCCTGACTGTCCATTTCAATGGCACACTGCTTCGAATACAATTCGATTAAATCCTCCACATCCTCATTTATTACATTATGCTGCTTTAAAAAATAGCTTAACGACCTATTCAAGTCTGCTGTATTGTATTCTGACCGGGCAACATCATCATTAAAACCGATAGTAGGATTTTGCGTCAACTCCCGGATAAAATGTAAAATACGCTGAAATCGCTCATTTACACTGTTACCCTCAATCATGTGGGTCACAGTCAATGCTCCTGCATTGATCATCGGGTTTAACGGCTTGGATGGCTTGTTTGTCTCTAACTTGGCTATCGAGTTAAAAGGGTCGCCGGTAGGTTCTTTTCCTACATAGGAAAAGACATATTCCTCTCCCTTTTCCATTAATACGAGAGCAAGTGTCAAAACTTTCGATATGCTTTGCAGGGTCATTTTACCTGTTACATCCCCAGCACAATATCCTTTTCCGTCAGGATAGTAAATTGCAACAGACAAATCCCCAGGATTCGCCTTTTCAAGAGCCGGTATATAGTCTGCCACTGTTCCCATATTTGTATATTTTTTTGCCTCATCGACCAGTTGCTGTAATTCTTCATTGGAACTGCATTGACATCCCATATTGTTCACAATTTTCCGCCCCTTAGAAAATTTGTCATGTGAAGTGTGCTTAGATATTGGTTTTATTATTTATTACCATATTTCATCGATATTATTTAAAAAATCAGGAATCGGCAATTTTCCTGGTTTTAAATTAGATGTACAGGTTCTGAATTATTTTCATAAAGACAAAGAAAAACAACAACATATACGTCAAAGGTAAAGCAGTAAAACAGATAAGCCAACGCCTTGTAAAAAAATCGTAGCAACTTCACTGTTCTTTAAAGAAGATTTAATTTTAAAAAAGAAGGAATTAGAAGCGCTTAGGCGGAAATATATATTATCGTATAAGCTTTCATATGTATTTCACACTTGATGGAAAGTAGGCAAAGCCATGGGAAAATCGAAGAGTTTACAAGAAATCTATAACGCCAACCGTCCAGAAAATAATGAACTTTTCCGAGCGATACAACAGCGTCTACAAATCAAGCATCCAGACAAACGAATGACAGCTACGAGAACATTACAAATAATTGTGGCTGATAGTGTTTCATCTGGAGAGCTGCGTAACGTGGAAGCTCGCCTTCTTCACAGTTTATAACGACCTGTTGTTTCATAAGCCTTTGAAATGTTAGAACACAGAAAGGATCTTCGTTTCGTAACTCAGCAACATTCATTCTTTTGCTTACTTAGTGCGCTTCGGTGCAATCATTTTGCCTCTGGAAAAGTGTCTGTTTTCTATTTACTTAATTTGAGTACAGATTTACTTTCAAAGGAGTAAAAATGCTCAAAAGATAAAGATTGACAACATTATTAGTGTGACTCATACTAATGGTGACTCAAATAACAGAATATTACGAATAGTGGAGGGGTAATTATGAATAAGATTTTCGTTCCTAACGCAATCGCCACTTTAACAAGACTTTTCTACAGTTCGACTACAATGAATGAGTATTTAGCGATGAGAACCGCCCAATTCTACATTGAAGACCTGAAATTACTGCAAGACGTGGAAGCTGTTGCCTTGGCAATTGAAAATCAAAATGCTTTCGCATTAATGTCTAAATTTAAATTATTTGATTATAAGGCTGCTGAAAAAATTGAAATCGCACTATCCTCTTCTGGCTATACGGAAGCGGACCTAAATGCTATGAATATTGAAATCTAAATTATTTTAAAAGAACGAATGGTAGAGTTAATACTCTTTGACCCATTCGTTTTTATTTTCATCGTAATAACAAACGTTGATAAAATATTATCTAGGATTTGAATATAGATGTCTTCTTTCGTTTCACATGTTTCTCCATAAGCAGTCGTATTAAGTGAGAAGAACAATATCATGAATAGGGATACGATTCCGACTTTGCTGTAAATAGGGTGCATATAGGTCTCCGATCTTTCTCATTTATGAACACATGTATGGCCAAGGAGAGTATTCCCCTTGGCCATACATCTCTTCTTATTATTGAACTATTGTCGCATTTTTATTTGACGTGTATTGTCCATTAATTTGGACGCCTTCATCGATCGTTACGACATCTCCCTTTTGAAGACGGCGTACGTCTCCTGACTTCGTGACAACAAAACGACTATAGATGCGATATGTTCCGTCTTTTTCAATTTTTCCAGCCCCAGCCTGTTTAGGTGTAATCACACGTTGAAGGATTCCATTGACCACAAGACGCAACGTTTGTGTCCCTTTTTCGGCTGTACCAGTGACATAGTCCGCCTTTGATTCAACGGTGTTAACCCTTATTGGAGATGTAATGGTCCACCCCACCTTCATATGAGCTTGTAAATGTTCTGGGGTCCGCAGTCCATAATCCACTGTAATCTGATCGGCATTCCGTATAGGACGGTTTATCGTATCCGTTACTTTAATGAAACGAGTTGGAATCGTGAAATACCCGTCTTCCTCCACCGTTGCAATTCGTTGAGGAACCCCATTTACGAGTAAGCGGACGGTCTTGTGCCCATCGATGACGTAGCCAGTAACAGCTTGAAGACGTTCGGTAACAGCATTCAGTTTAGGAGCTACTCCATCAACAACTGTAATATGCGTAGGATCGCTCTCAACTCCCCTTGCATCAGCAACCCTTACTTCTACTTTAGTACCTTGAGATAGGGATGGGACTGGTATCGAAAAATGACCTTGCGAATCTGCTGTCCCCGTATACGATTTCCCCTCAACCATTGCATGAACGGTATATCCAGGTTTGGTTGTACCTGTAATAGACGTATTCAGAATGGAAAGGGGCTGTAAGTTTGGTGGTTCAGGTAAATCAACAACCTCGACTGATACCGTTTTTATATATCCTGGAACTGGTTCAATGGTTACTTGGTATGTTCCAGCTTCTTGACCTGTTAATGACACCTTTTGGATGGATGCAGAATCAATCTGAAGTCCAGATTCAGAGGTTGTAACCACAGGTTTAACTTGCCTAAAGTGAGTCTTAGAGAGGTCGGTTAGCGTTAAGCCGTCGTGAGTCCATGACAAGGGAACGTCTAGACTGGTCCCTAGTGCAATACGGATTGATTCAGGAACAGACACCTGGTATTGATTAGCTGTATCTGATAAAAAATTTTGATCTGCTATCATCTTTTCAATATTGAGTGGATTATCCACTATGTAGTTTTGAGTCAGATTCACAGTGTGTAATTTAGATAATGTGTTTATAGATGATACGTCATTGATTTGATTACCAGCTAGATTTAATGTTTCAATATTTGACAAATCACTGAGTACTGAGATATCTTGAATTCGATTATTTTCTAAAGAAATGGATGTTAATTTTTTTAGAGCTTGAAGGTGAGAAATATCGTTCAAATTGGTTCGATTTATAGAGATAGATTCCAACAACTTTAAATTCTTTATAAAACTTATATCTTCAATAGGACTTGAACTTGTATTGAATCGCGTATTTCCTAAGACTAACTCTTCTAAATTTACTAAATGAGATATCGGAGAGAGATTGCTCAACCTATAAGAACCAGACAAGTTCAATTTCGTTAGATTAGTTAAAGAACTTAGCGATACTATGTTTACGCTATCTGTGCTCATATTTAATTCTGTTAGTTTTGTTAGTGAAGAAATAGGCGATAAATCTTTAGCCGATACCGATACAGCATCTAGTTTTTCAAGGTTAGTAGCATGCTCTAAACCGCTCAAATTTTCAACATTTACGATTTTTAAATTTGATATTTTACTTAGCATGTCTTTAGTCATAATTGTGTCAGAAGTTACTCCAAGTTCCTTTGCTATAGCTGTTTTTAAATATACATCTGGAATATCTACAGTTTCTTCATCGTGAGATGGAATTGTAGGGGCTGCAACAAAATCTCGCTCTTCAATATTTGTTTTTATATTCGCTCGTTCTTCGATCCCCTCACTTGGAGTTTGAGTTTCCTCCTCTTTTGTTGTTTCTTCAGGAATGATAGGAACTTCTACTTGTTCTTTGGTAGTTGTCCCTTCTTTTTCGTCTACTTGATCTTTATCTGAATTCGCTTCTATTACCGACTCAGATTCTCCTGACATTCCATTTAATGGTCGGGCTGATGCGTCGAATGTCGCCTCTGATGAAAGTTTTTTATCCTCGTTCTTTTCCTTCAAAGCTTCTTCAGAACGTGGAGATTCAACTAAACTTGCTTTTTTAGCTTCCTTTGTCGGTAAAGGCGTCTCTGAATTTGAATTTGTTTCAAAAAGTGAAGCTTGCTGTTCCTCTTTGTTAGTCTCAGCAGATGGTGATTCTAAACCCACTGCAAAAATTGGCAATGATTGACTCGATAAAATGACAGCTGTCAGAACGGTCGTTATCGTTTTCATTCGTTGTTTCTCCTCTATTTTTATCTCTCTTTAACAAATTTATGTTACAAGCAAATGGTAGAAATAAATAACAATAGTGCAAAGATCACCAGTCGCTGAAAAATTAATTGTGGAAAAATCGATAAGTAAAGAAGCTCCGTTCTTTTTTAATGAACGTTCTAAAACAGCAAGTACAGTAAAAAATGAAGCGGCAGATGCTTCAAAAGATTTTAGCGATCCCTCAAACCCATCTAAAATCCATAATAATTTAAAACTCTATGCAGAAGAAGTAAATATGATTTTTTCTAATTGGACAAGTCAACACTATGTTTATGGGAAATTGTCCTATCAGAATCACTGTGTATAAATAGTATTTTCCTCGGATAAATTTTTTCAATAGCTTCTATGGGCTTTATACTATTTATATCTATACGAGAAATAAAAGGTAATAACCAAAGAATAATTGGCGTAAATGGGTATTTAGGAAGCTTTGTGAATTAAAACATACTCTCAAAAAGTATGACCTCAAGTCACTAAATGGACTGTCTGCAATCACAGTTCCCACACACTCTTCCTCCGCTGCTGCTAATAATGCAGTAGCACCACCCATAGAAAACCTATTAACCCAATCAACAGCACCTTGCATATCATTTTTTTCATAATAACCCAAAGTGGTCATATTACCCTCTGAATTTACCCAAGCCCTAAAATCAAAAAGCAAGCAACTAACCTCCTCGCCAATTAGAAATTTTACTAATTCCAACGCATTAGCCCTAGGTTCTACTCTATTTGCCAAGTATCCATAGCCAAAAATCAAGACCATTTTCTACTTTTGAATTCTATATCTTCAAATTCCATTAAATAATCACTAGGATAACTATTTACAGGTTTCGCATTCGGATGTATCAATTTTCACCCAACAAATAAAGAAACCAAAACTATAAGAACCACTACGATAATAAAGCCCAAAATTAAATATCCCAAAACTACCCACTTCCTATTTATTTAAACTATTTTACCAGTTATTTCACATCTCAAGATTTTTTTTTAGAAACGCCAATCACCAAAAAAGAAACCCCCAAAAAAACATTTAAGGTATACAATAAAACGTGCAACTTAAATTCTAATTATTGTACAATTAAAAAAATCAAAATGTTCCTCACCATTAATTTCAACATAGTCTGGAGTTAGATCGTCCACATAAAAAGACACGCCAAAGGAGGTGAAGTTACAAATTCGCAATGGAGTAAAGTTTGGTAGAAGGAAAATCGAATTGACTGACACATTTCCATCTGTCTATCAAGAATGGAAACAACAGAAGAGTAAAGGAAACACGAAAGGATTTGTTGCTTGTAATGCACGTGCAACAAACGAATTTAAAGAAAAGGAATCGCTTGCTTATGTGGTGAATCGCTTCATGAATCCGCATGAAAAGAAATTCTTTAGTGTACGTGGCATAGAGGTGAATGAAGATATGTATGCATTATCTGAATTGATTCAGTGGATATGGAGAAGCAGAATCAGGAAAGGTAAAGCTATTAACCTTTACATTCCAAGTAAACGTATGCGGTCAATATTAGAAGAATATTTATTGAATGATATGTAAAGTTATTGACCAACTGTATCTCCAGCAGTTGGTCACAATTAACTAATATTTCTGCATTAATTTAAAATATTAGTTAGGGTAAATTAAAGGTATGATTTCGTTTAGTTTTATTCTCTCCTTGTCTAATTCCTTTGTTAGAGTAGACAAATATGCGTCTAACATAAATCTATTCAACATCATGTCATTTAAATCAATTAATTTTTCTGGAAGTTTTCCTTTACGTGTTCTTCAGTAACACTGGAAGGTTTAAGTACAGTTAAGTCTATACCCTGTTCAGATTAGTGAGTTAGAAAAACTGAAATTTCATTACGATAATACTTGATGGTGTACGGTCTCAAATTGCGTATATCACAATCTCTTTCAAACAGTTCTCATGCATCTTTGAACGATTGGACGTACGATTGCTTTTTTTGACGAACAATAGAAAGTTCAGCTTCACTTAAACCATTTTTCCGCCTAGCCATTACAGTAATCACCCCTATCTATGCACACGATTAGTTCACACGATTAGAAGATATTTAGTAAAGACCATTTCTCAAAAAATAAACACAAAAAAACCGTTAGCCACTACTGTGAGAAACGGTTTAAATTGCGGTACTTATTCACTATTAAATTACTGATATAAGCACCATGTTTCGACTTCTTTTGATACCGGTGGCCGGGGTCGAACCGGCACTCCAGAGGAACACGATTTTGAGTCGTGCGCGTCTGCCAATTCCGCCACACCGGCATGTATGTCAATGTTTACAGTAGTTTTAGTCAATGCTAATTATGTAATTGTCCATACGATTATTAAATACCTTTGATATGAATTTATCAAAATTCCAAACTAATGTCAATAATCAGTATTTATATATTAACCTTATTAATGAAAGCCTTGCAGGATAGATTCGAACTCCCGACCGACGCCTTAGAAGGGCGTTGCTCTACCCACTGAGCTACCTTATATATTGCTGTTTTTCTTCCATTCAGTGTAACGGTCACTTTACGAACTTAGACCGTCTGACTGTTTTTAGTATAATCAATTGAGTTAATCCTGGAAATACATAGGTATTATTAAAGAATGATAAGTTTTAGTTGTGCAGACATTCCTTTAGAAAACCTATACACAATCTCACGGTGATATTGTTAGTCTAACTTGCGTATAAAGATAAAGTCATATGGAATTAATCAACGTTACTTCTACTCCTTTGAAAATGACATGGAAAGTACTTTTCTATTGATACAATAAAAAAGACACCCACTAATTAGGATGTCTTTCTACAACTATTGCACTTGTTCTTGTAGTACTTCTTTCAGTAATTCAACTGAACTTTCTTCACTTGGGTTATTTGTTCCAAGCTCGCCTTGGAAAGCTTTTGACAATATTGATTGCCTCAGTGCATCCAGATTTCCCTCTAGTTTACACAGATTATTAGCTCTTTGCTCAATTTCTAAATTTTTTTCAATGATATTAACTATATTTTGTTGAATTTCAATTGGCGCAATAGGTAAGCGTAATTTTCTTAATGTACTTATATTTATTCTTGGGGATGTGGTTTGGGATATATTTGAGAACACCTGTCTAAGCATTATTGGTGAATTTAGTAAGTAAACAAAGTACTTAGGTAATGCTTTTACTTTATTAGGTCTAAAAAGCACTACTCTTTGCGCTAAACATACTATTTCATCTTCAATTATTCCTGCATTCCCAATGGTACCTTCTCTACAATAAATGATATCTCCCTTTTGTGGTTGTGTATTTCTAGTACGTTCTAGATAATCCTTTTCAGAAACTCTTCTTGCTTTAGAGATATCAATTTTGCCGAAATGCACATCAGAAGTTCTGATTGCTGGATACTGTCCGTCTTCAATATATTTTGGTGTTGAGTGTGGGCAATCAGAAATAAGTTCACAAACATCTTCTAGACTCATCCAATTCCAATTAGATGGAATAAAATAATTCATTCCATCCAATTCTTTCAAGTCTATTTCCTGTCCATTGAATTCCCCACGAAACGCTTTATCTAAAATAGCATTTCGCCGAGGTTCAAACGAGTCCTTCGCTTCTTCAATCAATTGCTTCGCTTCATCAATTTTACTTAAAAGCCGTTCTATCTTTTCCACAATACGTTTTTGTTCACTGAGAGGAGGAAGAGGAAAAGAAATATCTTCTATATTTTTTTTTGAAATTTGTTTAAATGTAGTTCCTGTACTTATCTTACTCAAATACGACTGTATAGTTTCAATATAAAACCTCAATAATTTTGTTTCAATTTTTCCCGACTTTATTCCTGCTACACCTCGTCCAAGACAATATTGACCATCTGCAATATTTGTTTTCCCAATAGTTGCTCTTATGGAGATAATTAAATCATCCTCACTAGATAATTTTGTTGCTTTTTTAGTATATCTACTAACTTTAGGAAAGTCTTTACCCATATCTGCTGGCCCACCTATAAGAGGTGTATAACTTGAATCATCAGTAGTAAATTCTCCTTTAGGTGATTGCCCCATATTAATTTCAAACAAAGACTTTAGGTTTGTCCATACCCAATTCTTTGGCACTTTATAAGGCTGCTCATCCTTTGGAACTAACGCTTCTTCAAATAACTCTTCTACTGTCTTCTTTTGCTTAACCATTAGTTATTCACCTTAACTTCTTCTGGCTCATGGAGTTCTACTACAACTTCATTTAATAAGTCCATCGCTTGTTTTAGCTTTACAATTGCCGCTTCGGCTGATTCTATTGGGTCTGGCAAATTATCATATGAAGATAATGATTCGTCAGCAATTAGTCCAATATCTAGACTATCATTCTTCTTAGCGATTTCTTCTCTAATGAACTTGTTCCAACGCTCGTCTTCCACTTTAGAGCGGTCTTCCGCAACATAGGCTTTCATGAAGTTTTCGAAATGAGCCATTGTTAACTGATTCCGTTTACCAAATGAAGACATATTTGTTCTGAGGTCATATACCCAAACACCTTTTGTATTTCCCTGGTCTGTCTTTTCTCTTGTAAAAAACAAGACATTTGTTTTAACACCTTGTGCATAGAAGATTCCTGTTGGTAAGCGTAGTATTGTGTGTAAATTACATTTATTCATTAAATCTCGACGAATTTGCGCGCCAATTCCGCCTTCAAATAAGACGTTATCTGGTACTACCACTGCTGCGCGCCCTGTACCGTCTGTTAAAAGAGAGTTGTAAATAAGCTGTAAGAAGTTTAATTGTTTATTTGATGTTTCAAATGTTAAATCGTCACGTGTTGCACGTTCGCCACCTTTTTTCGTACCAAATGGCGGATTTGTTAAAACAACATTGAAGTTTTTCATCCATTTTCCATTTGTTGATAACGTATCACCTTGCTCTAAACGTCCTTCCATATCATGCAGCAATGCATTCATTAATGCTAAACGATGTGTATCTTTAACAAGCTCCATCCCCGTAAAGGCTTCTTTCTTCTGGAATTCCGCTTCTTCTGGTGAAAGGTCAAAATAATTATCTGTTTTTTCCTTTAAATAATGGTCAGCTGCAATCATAAAGCCTAATGTCCCTGCTGCTGGGTCATTACAACGCTCGCCTACTTTTGGGTCAATTAGTTGAACCATTACATCAATTAATACACGCGGAGTAAAGTATTGTCCTGCTCCTGATTTTTTCTCACTGGCATTTTTCTCGAGTAATCCCTCATAAAGATTTCCTAATCCTTCTTCTTTGGCATTGTACCAATCTAAATCATCAATTGATTTAATAATCTTTTCAAGATTTTTTGGCTCATCAATACTAGTAGAAGCACCATTATATATCATACGCAATCTTTCATTTTCAATATCTTCACTACCTAAATCAAGTAGTAGTTGACGATAAAATCGATTTAATTCGATTCCTTCTTTACTAACTAGGTCGCTCCAACGCTTCCCTTCTGGAATAATGGATTCGGTTTCTTGTTCTTGCATCATTTTCAAGAAAAGTAGATATGTTAATTCAGTCACATACTCATGATATGTAATACCGTCATCTCTTAATACTGTCGCTAAATTCCAAAGCTTCGAAACAATCTCTGCGTTATTCATTATGCTCCTCCTAATGTCTGTTCATCTATGTTATTATACCTGAGTTTCGTTACGTTCTCGATAGTAAAAGGGAATCCACAGAAATAGACTCCCTTTTTGATTAATCAATTATTCGTTTATCTGTCAAAATAGCATAAATGTAAGAAGGTGCTCGCAAATGTTGAATTGGTACTGTATTACTTAACGGCAAGTAAGGTACAGCTTTTTCAAATTCAGATTTTGCTACGAGTTGATTCGTTGTCGTTAATTTAATCGATGTTCCTACAACTGTATACACAAACTGTTTTCCTCGAATTTGCTTAAATATATTCCCTTCATTTTCAACAATACGTTGCCATACTTCTTCAATCATCTTCTCACCTCATTAACTTACATACAAGTTATCATTAATCGCATATACAATCTTATCAATCTCGTCACCAAATTCACGTTTTAGCACGTTATAACCACCGCTACTTTTAAAAGGCTCTTCTGAAAATGCTTCTACTGGTGTGGGTGCTAAAACAGGCACTTGTAGCAACTGCTTTTCAATACGCTCTAGCCATTTACGTTGTCTTAGTGTCCAATCGTGTAATGCATAAACTTTTTGCATCGCGTTTTTCACGCGTGTTTCATGGTCAACCAAAGCTTCCCCTAATGCAGCTTGACGAATAAAACTAATAATATCCGCAGCAATTTCTTCATTCTTCGCTTGCTTCCAAGCAGATTGTAAATGTGATTGTTTGAAACCTTTTGTATCTAAATGAGTTACAAGCTCTCGTAAATCTTTACGTGTTAAGTCTTTTGGTCTTGTGCATATTAATTGAAGTGCTGGGATTACATTCATGTTATCTCGAATATATTGGACAAAACCGTCTAAATAGTCTGCTGGCTTTTCGTTTCCTTCTCCATATCCACGGGTTACATCCTTTACCTCATCTTCATGCTTTGAAATAATTTGAAGCTCTTTAGGTGTCTGATATGATGCGACATATTCAAACAAAATACTATTTGTTTGAGCTTGTTCTGGTCGATAGTGTTGAATTTCTTGCGCCCATTCATCAAGTGATACACCGTTTGATAATTCTTCAAAGCGACGTTGCCCCGCATCATCTATTTTTTGCTTCTTGCGCTGAATTTTCGCAACGAGCTGATTACGGAAATGCTCTGCTTCATCTTCTGTCTCTGCTTGCGTAAATGATTCATGTAAATCAGTAATCGTGAAATGTTGCTGCTTCACAACAGGCTTCATATCTGTATATTTTTGTAGTTGATTGTAAATACCAACTGCATCAT
The DNA here is from genome assembly GCF_040250305.1 of Peribacillus frigoritolerans. Lineage (NCBI taxonomy): Bacteria > Bacillati > Bacillota > Bacilli > Caryophanales > Bacillaceae > Peribacillus > Peribacillus frigoritolerans. The sequence continues at coordinate 4,748,359 of NZ_CP158190.1, forward strand.
AAACTCGGAAATGTGTTTTTCCGATGTCAGGACATAAACGTGTTGCACGACCTAGCATTTGGTCATATAAAATACGTGACTTTATACGACGTAAAAAAACCAAGTTTGTAATGGCAGGCACATCTATTCCTGTAGTGAGCAAATCAACTGTTACAACGATATTTGGTAAACGCTCATTTTTAAAGCGCTTAATCATTTCATTTGGATTATAAATAGAACCTGTAATTTTTACAATCCCATCGTCTGATACTACATCACCGCGATTCGCAAATGCTTCTTTTAGTATACGTACTACTAAATCCGCATGTTGATTCGTTGCAGCGAAGATAAGCGTTTTTTCTCGACTTTCTGGGTCAATATAGTCGGTTAATCTATTTAAGACTGCACGATTAAATTGTTCAGTAATGACTTGTCTATTAAAGTGCTCGACATTGAATTTCAACTCATCTTCTAAGCGTTCGAGAATCACTTCGCCTTGCTCAGGGTCATACACTTCAACTTCCTCGCCTTTTTTAAATGAAATCCCACTTTTAGCTAACTCTGATTCAAATAAATATGGCGGCTCATGGTCTACTAAATAACCATCCAATACCGCTTCTGTATAAGAATATTTATAAATCGGCATACCGAAAATATCCGTTGTATGAAGTGCTGGTGTAGCTGTTAGTCCTAGAACTGCTGCATCAAAATAGTCAATGACACGACGATATTGGCTCACATAGTCATTTTGATTTTGGAATAACAGCTCATCATCTGACATTTCGCGGTCACTTGTATAACCTCTATGTGCTTCATCGACAATGATAAAATCATATTGTCCTACAGAAGGCAACTTTTCCCCATCATTATAAAATAAGCGTTTGACCATTCCTTGTACTGTCGCAATCTGTACCTTTGTTTCAACATCTGGTGTCATTTCTTCAAGCGACTTTACATCATAAATACTAGCAAATGATAAACCTTCAAATTTCGTATCCTTTAGCGAGTCAATTGCTTGCTGTCCAAGTGAATTACGGTCAACTAAAAATAAAATGCGTCGACATTTTTTCGCTTTAATAAGTCGATACATAAGTGCAATCGCTGTACGTGTTTTCCCTGTACCTGTTGCCATCGCAAGTAGCATTTTACGTTGTCCTTCGATTAATGCAGCTTCAGCAGCTAATACGGCAGTTTGTTGATAGTAACGTAAACCAAACTTTGTAATATCTTCTATCGCGAGTTTTTCATTTGCTTCTGTATCATCTACATCTAAAAGTAAGCGTAAGTCCTCTGGTGAGTGCCATCCTTCTAATGCATGTGCATGTTTGTGAGGTGTACGTGAATCCCAGAACCAAATACCTGATTGGTCTTGTAATTGTTTTAAGTATGGTCGTCCATTTGACGCGTATAAGAATGGTGCTTTATATTCGCCATTTGCTGGAAGCAATGTGATACCTTCCTTTTCTTCTATTAAACGTGAATACGTTTTCGTTTGGCTTTCAAGAGCTGCTGGAATATCTCTGTGCTTCGCTTTTGCTTCTACAATGCCCACTAATTGCAATCCAATAAATAGAGCATAATCAGCATATTTACTTCCAACTTTCCATTCAGCAATTGCCATATTTTTATTCTTCTCTGGCATTGTTTTGTTCTTTTTGAAGCTGAGTTTTTCTGTATCAACAATCCAACCAACAGAGCGTAATTTTTCATCAATAATAATGCGTGTTTGTGCTTCTGAAAGACGATGTTTCTTAACATGAAGCTGGGATTTTTCTCTACGCTTTACACGTACATCTTTTGAAATCGTATCATCTGTTATTACATCTAATTGTTTAACAAGTTGCTTCTCTTTAGCTTCAATTTCATTTTCAAGTTGTTCAATTTTTTGTTGAAGTTTCTCTTTAGTTGTATCAACTTGATGCAACAGTTCTATATATTTAGGAGCGGAAAAGTTCCAATCAACATATACTTCCACAAACCAAATGGATAGCTGATATGCAAGTTCTAATAAGCTTTTAGCTCCTTCTGTTTTTCCATAGTTTGCATCATGTGAAGCGGTGTTCCCTTTACGACGTAATATATCAAAAATATCTATTATTTCTGGCTCTGCAAGTCCTTCTCTTCTCATAGTATTTATGCGGTCTACTTGTGTTGTATTGTAAGCTTCCCGAATATTATCAGAAGCTAATACAGCCTTCGCAATTGTTTCACCAAACAATCGAAGTTTCATAATCGATGTATGAGGGTCTTGATACACATTACGCTCAGCACTTTCCCCTAATTTCCCTAGCACTTCCCATTTGCCTTCAAAAAAAGCAAAGTTACTCTTCAATAATTTCACCGCTCTTCAATGTAGTATGTTTCTTCAATTGTACTATATTGGAAATAATAAACACACTATGTAAGCTTATTTTGATTATCACTTCATATTTTTTTTATACCTTCATTTAATAAAATCAATATTTCATTAATTGAATGAGGTTTGGAAAAATCATAACGTGTGGATAAGCCTGCCTATCCCGTTTCCTGCCTAAGACCCCAGTGAATATGTGGAAATATACCCCCTACCTATATCAATTACAAATGAAAAGAGACCCCTTAAGAGTCCCCTTAGTCAGCTTCATATTCCTTAACCTTGCGATAGAATGTAGCCTTAGTTAAATTTGATTTTTTCATTGCTTCAACTGCAGTGATATCTCCTGCTCTCCATTGTTTATAAGCCTGTTCAAATTCAGATGTAATAGATGTTTTAGGTCTGCCCAGGTGTTTCCCCTGTGCCTTTGCTGAAGCTATGCCTTCAGCTTGACGAGCCTTAATCTTAATTCTTTCTTCCTCAGCAACCCATGATAATACCTGTAATACCAAGTCAGCTACAAAAGAACCAATAGAATCATTGTATTTCCGTGTATCCAGTAATGGCATATCAATTACAACAATATGTGCTTTAATGTTCTGTGTGATATCATTCCACTCGTTTAGAATCATCTCTTTGTTACGACCTATCCTATCTAATGAATGAATGTATAATGTATCTCCTTTACGTAAACGCATTTTCAAAGCTTGGTATTGAGGTCTATTGAAGTCTTTACCACTTTGCTTATCAATATGAATATCACGTTCATTAATTCCAAGAGCATACATGCTATTCATTTGTCGTGCTTCATTTTGGTCTTTACTGCTTACTCGTACATATCCGAATTCTTTGTTGTCCATGGTTAATTCCGCCTTTGTTATTTGATAATGTCATTTTATTGGATGTGTATCAAAATATCAATAATAATTATGATACGTTTCATAATTGGACTTGATACCATATGAGACGTTACGAACCCTTATTCCACCGTTTCACAAAATGTGTTGCAGAAAGTGTACCTTTTGAAACCAAAAAAAGAGAGCCACTTCATCTGCCCTCTGATTTAAACAATTATAAAGTTGCTGTCCTTCTAAACAACTTCTACTGTTAACTCACCGTTAATTGGATTAGGAAGGTTTTTTGCATAGATAGTGTAAGACCATACAAAACTCCTATTTATACTTTCCTTCCCAAAGAATACTCTTAGATGCTCATCAAATACTTCTGTAAATTGTTGATGTTTCAAAGCGCCAATATCTTCCCGAACAATTTATATCCCTTCGTCTTCTTTAACATCTGGATAATACATATTTGAAGTACTTGTGAGAGCGGCAGTAGATAAATAGCTATACCCTGACTTCGGTTCATCGTGTATCGTGTTCATCACCATTACTGATTCAGATGGAATTCTTAGTACTATAGAAACATCCTCTAAATATGTACTCCCATCGTTTCTTAAGATAAAGTTTATCTTTTCAGACATTTGCTTACCAATATAATTCCAATCGTGGTCGTTGGGATATCCCTGCTCTTAAAGAGAAGTATTGGGCATCTCCTCGCCGGACTAGGTGGAGCTTGGAAGACCCACCCTTGAAATAAAGCAAAACACACCCGTAAAAAGGTGTGTTTTTTTGTTAACCCCTATTTATCTGAACGGGACTGAGGTAGCCTTCAAAACCTTTAGAAGAATTAAGGAATCTTATCGAATGAATAAGAACAGTGTGTTCAAGATGATGAACGTAACCGTCGAAAAGATTAGGTAGGTAACCCCTTGGTTGTAGAGATTGAATTTCTGTTGGCAAATCTTCGAATTGATGTAGATTTGGGATAAATAATCGTTCTGAATCTCTACCGGCGTTTGTGCTTCAATCGCATCTTTGAAATCGCCGAAGGACTTGCTCTGTATGCTTCCAAAAAACAGATTGGAATTCGTCGTCAGCTGGGACTGCTGGTAGACTGTGGGGTCAATTGAACCCTTAATACCCCGGAATAGATAGGTTATGCTCACAATCATTAAGATGACAAAAATGATGAGTACAAGGGTCGTGAACTCGATGTGCCGCATTTCCCAGTGATTCTCTATATCATTGATTTTGATGAGTTTATCTATCAATTTCGTGAGCGAGCCAGTAATGATGCTACTGGAGAAGAACCCGCCTAATAAAATGCCGGCAAACGCTAACGAAAAGGAAATCTTGGTATCACAATTCGAAATCCAGAAATTTATGCGTTCAAGCGTCTTTAATGACTCCTCTTTTTGTTCCGCATGACTTAATACGTGTGTCGGCTGGGCGTTCTGAGAATCTTCAGCACCTGGAGCGGGTTGTGGTTGTGAATTATTAGTGCTGTCTGGCATCAGTCATTCCTCCTTATAACGCTTATTTGGGCTACTTCCTTTATAAGCCTTTCTGACCAGGAATACAAGAGAAAACAAATGTGGAAAATACATGTTTTCCTTAGCGATATTGGCTCCCAGGTCTTATAATAAGAATATTCGTTCATAGAAAGTGGTGTCAGAACATGCCGAGTGTCAGCAAGGCGAAATTCAATGAAATCGAAACACGGATTGAACGCATCTTTACAACCGATATGGAAGTCAATGATTTTACTGGAGATGTCGTTCCTTCTACACAGGATTTGCCGGATAAGAACCGTGGGCTGATTATTACGAATTGTACCATCCTGTTCGTGGACATCAGAAGCTCTACGAAACTATCGGACAAATCCCAAGCGAAGAATATGGCGAAAATCTACCGAGCCTTTGCCAGAGCCATGTCTATGTGCGTGTATGAAAGCGGTGGTCGAGTTCGTCAAATCGCCGGTGACCGAGTGATGGGTGTTTTTGTCGATGATGCCGAAGAAAGCTCTGTCCATAAAGCCATGATTGCCGCACAAGCCATCTTAACCGTGGTTGAATATCTCTTCAATCCCTTGTGCCGAAAAAATGTCAGCAACAAAGAAATTGGTTGTGGAATAGGACTGGATACCGGACGAGTCTTAACCACTTCGATTGGGATGAAACATCAAGGAGAAGATTCCCGGGATTTGGTATGGGCAGGGAAGACCGCTAATGTTGCGAGCAAGCACACCGATTTAGCAGAAGCCAACGAAATCTTCGTGACCAAACGCTTTTATGACAAACTGCCTCAACAATTCAAAACGGATTCGGAAGGCAACCCCATTTGGAAAAAAGGATACCGGGTAAAAGGCGACAGTCTCTTTGAAGGGTATGGTATCCATGAGTTTTACATGAAAGAGCTAGTAGAAGAGCTTGGGGAGGAAACTGCAGAGAAACGGGCAACAGCTTCTTCATCTGAGGGCTCCACGGAATCGGAAGGCATTGATACGGCTCAAATCATTACAGACATTGTTCAGGGTGTGGAATCAAAAGTCGGCGGGTTATTAAGCCATTTTGAACAGGTCGTTCTCCGGGAAGTGACAGTGTCCGCCAAAGAAAGACAAGCCGAGCAAAAGCTAAAAGAACTCAGTCACCGGGAAGAAGCCGTGAAGAAAAAAGAAGAAGAATTAAAAAGGAAAGAACAGGAAATCGAAAATATCATTGCTTACAAGAAAAAAGAGGTCGTCTATGATGTTCGGGTGAAAGCTCTCAGAGAGCGAACCGACCATATGAAACTTCCGGATTTTCTGGTTGAACTAAAAGAAGTTCAAAATCTAGGAGCGGAAATTGGCAAGAAAGCGGGAACTGTCGATGACGATGTCTACGTATGGCAAATCGTGACGTATTTGCATGAGAAGGATGAGTCCGAGTTAGCTTTTCAAATTCTTGTGGGACAGTTGACGCAAGATTTGCCTTCGGCTTATATCCCAGCAACGTCGAACTCGGTGCCGATTATCAAAAAAGTGGGAAAAGAGCGTGAGTATTTGAAGGCTGCTCTCTATTACATCGAAAATAAGAAGCCGGACACGAAGAAAATTCTTCAAATTCGAAGTGTCCTCAAGGAGTTAGGAATGGAACATGAAATCGTGCATCACCCTGGTTTTTTAATAGAATAGATAGATAGATAGATAGATATAGAGAGAGAGGAATCATCCAACCATGCGAGGTAATTACCAGAAGTTTAATTTTGACAATAGCTTGAGCCGAATCGACGATATCTTAACAAGCTCCGCCACTTACGAAGAAGCAGATGACATTCCTAAAAAGGATGATTTGACGTATAAGAGCGGTAAATATGTGCAATGTGCTTCCTTATTTATCGACTTGAGAGGTTCTACGGACTTAATCAAGACGCAAGGAAGACAATCGAAGACCCTAGCACGCATCTACCGAGCGTATATCAGTGAGATTGTTGCCATCGTCAACAGTTTCCAAACGTGTAAGGAAATCAACATCGTAGGTGATTGTGTCTCTGCGATGTTCGCAGGAAAAGAAGAAACTAGTCAATCAGCAGTCATCGAAGCCCTCCAAGCCGCTTCCATGTGCAATGGCATGATGCAAGTCTTGAACGTGAAGTTCAAGAAAAAATGGGATGGCTTCCAAGAGTTAAAAGCAGGAATCGGTATAGCCCTCGGAAGAGCTTTGGTTATCAAAGCCGGATTCAGCGGAAGTGCCATTAACGATTTGATATACATGGGAGATGTGGTAAACCGAGCATCGAAAATGTGTGGATTGGCTCATAAAGACTTTGATTATCCGATTTGCGTCACGGAAGCAGTTTTTTTAAATGCGGGTAGCTACATTGCCAACGCTGACAAACAGCAGACCTACCAAGATTTCCTTACCCTACGTAATCATTCAAAACACGGGTCAGTCTACACCGGTAACTTTCACCGAGTAGAATTTGCTGATTGGGCATCTGAAAACGAATAGTAAGATAGAACGAAGTTCACGTGTGTGAGCTTCTTTTTTGGGGTATATATTGACTATAGTCAATAATTAGCTACTCATTGCAAATGGTGAATATTCAGACGGAAGGATTAATTGTATAAGAAGAGAAATTCCCACAGTTTCGTTTTCAAGATATTTTAACTCAAGCACTTATAGACTTCATAAAAAAGTACAAGTGAATTTCAGGCTTCCATCATTCTTGCTGTTTGATGGAGCCTATTTCAATTATTATGTAGGCAATTTCAGTTAATTTTCAACATCAGTAACACACTTTGTACTACCCGTCTTAACAAAATTGCTTAACTATATTATCGTTGTCAAGCTGATAACTCTTGAGTTATCACTCCGAATTCTGAGTGCTAGGAACGTTAAATATCTTTCTGTTACAGACAATATAAAAGACGGGTTTTATTAGTATGTGTATCGAACGATGATTACGACCTCATGTTCAATCATCCGCTCCAATATACAAAAAAGAGAGCCTCAAAAAAGAAACTCTCCTCAGAGTGATACTTATACCCCTCCCACAACTGGCTTAATATCTTCGAACTTACAATTCTGTAATGTTTCTGTTCCTTGCATAGCCTCCCTTGTAATCATTTCCTTATGCTTGTATCTGCCATAGAAGTTTTTATTCTTCTTCGCATGAACCTTTGTTGTGATACAAAACAAAACTTCAGCTTCGTGCAATAGTTTGATGTATTTCATTACTGTCCGTCTGTCTAGTCCTGTAATTTCAGCTAGTGTTTCAATTGTAGCCCACACAGACTTATGCTCCATACTCGCATCATGATAGTAATATAAGTGGGATACGATAGCCATGTAAATTATGAATAGCTTTGACTTATGTTTCGATTGCATAGTTACTATTATTTCAATATCAGTTTCGAACACTTTTACAAAGTAATCTTCGTTCTCTTTAGTGGGTTTGATGAAATAGGTTTGTGCAGGCTTCAAGTCTGTTACTGTTTTTGTTTTAGGTCTGTCTGCATAAACGGTGATGTAATACATAGCTTGTAGTCGGATGATGCTCTCTCTTGCCTTCTGACTAGCTTCTTTATTCTTGGGATTAATGCCCATTACAGTCATCAAATCATTGATGCTAGTTATAGCTGTTTTAGTAAAGTTATTAGCTAATGACTTAATGATTGCTAAATGGCATATATCTAGGTCTCTGCCTTCGTAATCATGCTCATGCAATAGGATTTTGGGAAACATGATGAATGATTCTGTTTTTTCTTGGATTATTGATTTTGGTAGGTCTGACACAATAAATTATCCTTTTCTTTCAGCAAAATGATAGCACTAGGCTAACCATGACTTGCTGAGGGTCATGTATCCACCACTCCTTTCATTTTTGAAATTGAGAGAATAGAAGCAAAGTGATTCAAGTTAAAGGGTGCAAGGAAGGAAGCGAAGCGACTAATTGCGCTCTTATTTGTCTCTTCTTTATTTTCTTCTCTCTTCTTTTTCTTCTCTCTTCTTACAGTATCGTTTCCCCCTTTTTTTTAGGGGAGTTTTTGAACACAGACCCCCACATTTTAGGGGGGCTGTGTTTAACCCTTTGCACAGTCCCTCTTTTTTTAGAGGAGTTTGTGTTTTTAGGTTTCTTGGAACTACTATTCTACCTTGCCCAAAACCCTTCTGTTGAAGCAATACACTACATATCTTCTAATCCTACAGCAGCAATGGATTGAGCATGATTTGTACAATGGTTACAATTTCAAGACAAATAGTTTAGGCTGTTTTCCTTTTTGGTTTGAGCATTTGTGTTTTTGGATTCTTACTGCAATATCTTGTTAGATTGCGTTTTTCATCTGCAAGTGCTAAATCAATTAGTTCATATTTTATCTTTCCTTTGTATTTGTTGAAGATATGTTTTCTCATCTCACTATAAGTCCATTTTCGAGCGGATTCATTCACTGTTCTAGCTATCACTTTTTGTAGTGCTAGTGTTTTATATCTAGGATTGTCTGGCTCATTGAACAAGGGAATATACTCTTGAATCCATAGTGTTTCTTGTTCTTTCAAGTCTGACTTATCCATTGGAGCGAATATTACTTCTACCATTTCGGGACTTGATGCAATTAGTTCCATTAAATCAGTATTCTTATGGACTTTACTATCTTCTTTAAGATACCCATATCCGAATCTGTTCCAAAAATCAATGGCTTTGCCAACATACATTAGAATTCCGTTTACATGATAGAAATACAGACCGCTTTCCTTATTTAGCATTTTTTTGCTCTTTTTTAACTCATTCCACTCAACTGTAAACACCCTATTCTTATCGACCTTAAACATTCATACTTGAAGCTAGTATAAGCCCTCACTCTCGACAATATATTATTGCCCGATACTACGATTTTCAGCAACTCCGCACCCCGCTTTCTATTTTAGATATACTTCTATTATACAAATGGACTAAATCACGAAATTCGTCTAAAACTATCATAAAAAATATGAGGTTTCTTATCACAAAATCCAAAATGCCGTGTCAAGAACTTTTTCAAAAAAAATTCATTTATTTATTACTAATGACAATTTGCTTCGAATAGACGATAGTGTTTTACAATGCAATCCGCCGTTTATATATAATGATGAATTTCGGAGAGGTTAATGTTTACCTTGAAAAATCTTATTGTCGCAAAAACTATTAATAAAGTAACTCAATGGGTATTTGTCTCGTAACGGGATTTTTTACACCATGTTGGCGTGGATTGAGGTGCTAACTGTACTTCGCGGAACGAGAAGGCTATAAAATATGGAAAATATCCCCTCCTATTTTCTCATTTGAAGCGGTAGGATAGGATGCAGATATTCTCTCTAGAGTCCCTCATACATCCACTTCAACATCTATAACCCTTTTCTTTTGGTCATACAAAAAAACCTCCTATATCGTTAGTAATATAAGTCGATATACGATGTAATTTCTTACATGACCGTTATACTGACCATTTCACTAACCAATATTGAAGGTTTTCCTAGCGGGCTTTAAAGCCGCTTTGTTAGTGTCCCAGGAGAGATTTGAACTCCCTGACCAACGACGGCTTAGAAGGACGTTGCACGGTTAATAGAATTTACACTTACCCTCTTCTTCCTCTATTCATTCTAGGGTTACTTGAATAATTTGCTATAATACTATGTTGTTCAAATCCTTCTTTTAAATCCTTTGCATATAAGTTTACATAATTTAAAGTAACATCCAATGTTGCATGACCTAGCAAGCGTTGAAGCTTAAAAGCATCCCCTCCGCTAGTTATATAGTGCTTTGCAAATGTATGCCTAAAAGCATGAATAGAGGTCTTCTCGACTCCTCTACTTTTATTGTATCGAGCAATAGTATGCTGCATGGAGTTCCTTGTCATTTGTTCACCTAACTCATTAATAAAAAGAAAATCACTTTTTTGAAACTTGTATGTTCTAATATATTCAGTTAAGACTTTGACGATATACTCGCTTATCGGATTGTACTGTGCTTTTCGATTCTTTGTTGTATTTAAGACTACCATACCATTCTCCAAGTCAATGTCTTCTACCTTTACATTTAGAATTGTATTTAGACGATTACCTGTTTCTAGTAGGTAGTTAACCATCACCCAATTCCTATGCTCTACAAAGCCGCATTCTCTTATATTTGGCTTCTTAATTAACTTCTTAATGTCTTCATCTGAGTATGGCTCTTTTTGTTCCTTTTCGGCTTTTATAAGGCTAATCTCAAACTGTCTGAGATAATCTTCTCTCATTGCAAAATAAAGCAAGGCTCTAGCTGCTCTCAAGTAAGTGTTGATAGTCGTTGCTTTTAAATTCTTTTTCTTAAGGAACAAAATATACTTATCAACTGTCTTTTTTTCAATTTCACTTGCATGGATTATTTTTATGTCCTCTAAGTATCGAATGAAATGAATTAAATTCTGTTCATAGTAACGAATAGTCATTTCAGAAAGATTCTTCACTCTGTTTTCTAACTGAAAGTCCTCATATAACTCTTTAACAGTTTTCTCATTACTCCCTTTTTGCCATTCACGAATCTTAGCCATTACATACACTCCCTTTAAGATATTTAAACTCTTAAAGGCATTTAATAATCGAAGATGTTGTCCACACGATTAGCACTCTGCTTTAGTCAATTAAACACAAAAAAAGCCAATGCTGAGATTGTCTCAAAGCATTGACTTATAAGGGTTTAACCCTTTAGATTGATACCGGTGGCCGGGGTCGAACCGGCACTCCAGAGGAACACGATTTTGAGTCGTGCGCGTCTGCCAATTCCGCCACACCGGCATGTTTGTTGGAGGCGGCAACCGGAATCGAACCGGTGGTAAAGGTTTTGCAGACCTCTGCCTTACCGCTTGGCTATGCCGCCAACGTTTTTGGAGCGAAAGACGGGATTCGAACCCGCGACCCCAACCTTGGCAAGGTTGTATTCTACCACTGAACTACTTTCGCATATGGCTGGGCTAGAAGGGATCGAACCTTCGCATGACGGAATCAAAATCCGTTGCCTTACCGCTTGGCTATAGCCCATTAACGTTGTAATCATTATACCATGTTTTTTAAAATGGGGCGACTGATGGGAATCGAACCCACGAATGCCTGAACCACAATCAGGTGCGTTAACCACTTCGCCACAATCGCCATTATAGGATTGAAATTGGCAGGGGTAGTAGGACTCGAACCCACACTGGAGGTTTTGGAGACCTCTGTTCTACCTTTAAACTATACCCCTGTAAGAAAAATGGTGGAGGGGGGCAGATTCGAACTGCCGAACCCGAAGGAGCGGATTTACAGTCCGCCGCGTTTAGCCACTTCGCTACCCCTCCGCATATGGATGAAACATGGTGCCGGCAAGAGGACTTGAACCCCCAACCTACTGATTACAAGTCAGTTGCTCTACCAGTTGAGCTACACCGGCACTACTATGGTGGCTCAGGACGGAATCGAACCGCCGACACAAGGATTTTCAGTCCTTTGCTCTACCGACTGAGCTACTGAGCCAAACAATAAAAATGGCGGTCCCGACGGGAATCGAACCCGCGATCTCCTGCGTGACAGGCAGGCATGTTAACCGCTACACCACGGGACCATAGATTGCGGGGACAGGATTTGAACCTGCGACCTTCGGGTTATGAGCCCGACGAGCTACCGGACTGCTCCACCCCGCGACGGTAATAATGTTGCTATTATGCATCAAGTTTTCGTGTTGAGCGTTTCAATGGGCTGAAATAATCAATCCTTTATGCAGAAACAACTTGATGTTATTGAAAAATGGTGGAGGATGACGGGATCGAACCGCCGACCCTCTGCTTGTAAGGCAGATGCTCTCCCAGCTGAGCTAATCCTCCAATATGTTGTCTAAATGGTGACCCGTACGGGATTCGAACCCGTGTTACCGCCGTGAAAGGGCGGTGTCTTAACCGCTTGACCAACGGGCCAGGTATAAATGGCGGAGAGCAAGGGATTTGAACCCTTGAGACAGGGTTACCCGTCTACACGATTTCCAATCGTGCTCCTTCGGCCACTCGGACAGCTCTCCAATAATGGCTCCGCAGGTAGGACTCGAACCTACGACCGTTCGGTTAACAGCCGAATGCTCTACCACTGAGCTACTGCGGAACAATATAAGCTTGGCGACGTCCTACTCTCACAGGGGGAAACCCCCAACTACCATCGGCGCTGAAGAGCTTAACTGCCGTGTTCGGAATGGGAACGGGTGTGACCTCTTCGCTATCGTCACCAAACAATGTTAACATTTTTCAAGACATATATTATTATAACGTCTTTTTGAGAAAATGCAAGAAGAAATTTTCATTCCTTCAAAACTAGATAATAAGAAGGTATTTCATTTTTTAAAAAGCGTTGGTTAAGTCCTCGATCTATTAGTATCAGTCAGCTCCACATGTCACCATGCTTCCACCTCTGACCTATCAACCTGATCATCTTTCAGGGATCTTACTAGCTTGCGCCATGGGAAATCTCATCTTGAGGGGGGCTTCATGCTTAGATGCTTTCAGCACTTATCCCGTCCGCACGTAGCTACCCAGCTATGCCTTTGGCAAGACAACTGGTACACCAGCGGTGCGTCCATCCCGGTCCTCTCGTACTAAGGACAGCTCCTCTCAAATTTCCTGCGCCCGCGACGGATAGGGACCGAACTGTCTCACGACGTTCTGAACCCAGCTCGCGTACCGCTTTAATGGGCGAACAGCCCAACCCTTGGGACCGACTACAGCCCCAGGATGCGATGAGCCGACATCGAGGTGCCAAACCTCCCCGTCGATGTGGACTCTTGGGGGAGATAAGCCTGTTATCCCCGGGGTAGCTTTTATCCGTTGAGCGATGGCCCTTCCATGCGGAACCACCGGATCACTAAGCCCGACTTTCGTCCCTGCTCGACTTGTAGGTCTCGCAGTCAAGCTCCCTTGTGCCTTTACACTCTACGAATGATTTCCAACCATTCTGAGGGAACCTTTGGGCGCCTCCGTTACTCTTTAGGAGGCGACCGCCCCAGTCAAACTGCCCACCTGACACTGTCTCCCACCCCGATAAGGGGCGCGGGTTAGAATTTCAATACAGCCAGGGTAGTATCCCACCAACGCCTCCACCGAAGCTGGCGCTCCGGCTTCTCAGGCTCCTACCTATCCTGTACAAGCTGTACCAAAATTCAATATCAGGCTGCAGTAAAGCTCCACGGGGTCTTTCCGTCCTGTCGCGGGTAACCTGCATCTTCACAGGTACTATAATTTCACCGAGTCTCTCGTTGAGACAGTGCCCAGATCGTTACACCTTTCGTGCGGGTCGGAACTTACCCGACAAGGAATTTCGCTACCTTAGGACCGTTATAGTTACGGCCGCCGTTTACTGGGGCTTCGGTTCAAAGCTTCGCTTGCGCTAACCTCTCCCCTTAACCTTCCAGCACCGGGCAGGTGTCAGCCCCTATACTTCGCCTTGCGGCTTCGCAGAGACCTGTGTTTTTGCTAAACAGTCGCCTGGGCCTATTCACTGCGGCTTTTCTGGGCTATTCACCCTAAAAAGCACCCCTTCTCCCGAAGTTACGGGGTCATTTTGCCGAGTTCCTTAACGAGAGTTCTCTCGCACACCTTAGGATTCTCTCCTCGCCTACCTGTGTCGGTTTGCGGTACGGGCACCTTACATCTCACTAGAGGCTTTTCTTGGCAGCGTGGAATCAGGAACTTCGGTACTATATTTCCCTCGCCATCACAGCTCCGCCTTAATGGAAACGGGATTTGCCTCGTTTCCGGCCTAACTGCTTGGACGCGCATATCCAACAGCGCGCTTACCCTATCCTTCTGCGTCCCCCCATCGTTCAAACGATGTATAGGTGGTACAGGAATATCAACCTGTTGTCCATCGCCTACGCCTTTCGGCCTCGGCTTAGGTCCCGACTAACCCTGAGCGGACGAGCCTTCCTCAGGAAACCTTAGGCATTCGGTGGAAGGGATTCTCACCCTTCTTTCGCTACTCATACCGGCATTCTCACTTCTAAGCGCTCCACCAGTCCTTCCGGTCTGACTTCAACGCCCTTAGAACGCTCTCCTACCATCGACACCATACGGTGTCAATCCACAGCTTCGGTGATACGTTTAGCCCCGGTACATTTTCGGCGCGGAGTCACTCGACCAGTGAGCTATTACGCACTCTTTAAATGGTGGCTGCTTCTAAGCCAACATCCTGGTTGTCTAAGCAACTCCACATCCTTTTCCACTTAACGTATACTTTGGGACCTTAGCTGGTGGTCTGGGCTGTTTCCCTTTCGACTACGGATCTTATCACTCGCAGTCTGACTCCCAAGAATAAGTATTTGGCATTCGGAGTTTGACTGAATTCGGTAACCCGTTGGGGGCCCCTAGTCCAATCAGTGCTCTACCTCCAATACTCTCATCTTGAGGCTAGCCCTAAAGCTATTTCGGAGAGAACCAGCTATCTCCAGGTTCGATTGGAATTTCTCCGCTACCCACACCTCATCCCCGCACTTTTCAACGTGCGTGGGTTCGGGCCTCCATTCAGTGTTACCTGAACTTCACCCTGGACATGGGTAGATCACCTGGTTTCGGGTCTACGACCTCATACTCATTCGCCCTATTCAGACTCGCTTTCGCTGCGGCTCCGTCTCATCAACTTAACCTCGCATGAAATCGTAACTCGCCGGTTCATTCTACAAAAGGCACGCCATTACCCATTAACGGGCTTTGACTACTTGTAGGCACACGGTTTCAGGATCTATTTCACTCCCCTTCCGGGGTGCTTTTCACCTTTCCCTCACGGTACTGGTTCACTATCGGTCACTAGGGAGTATTTAGCCTTGGGAGATGGTCCTCCCTGCTTCCGACGGGATTTCTCGTGTCCCGCCGTACTCAGGATCCACTCAGGAGGGAACGAAGTTTCAACTACAGGGTTTTTACCTTCTTCGACGGATCTTTCCAGATCGCTTCATTTACCCCGTTCCTTTGTAACTCCATGTTGAGTGTCCTACAACCCCAAGAGGCAAGCCTCTTGGTTTGGGCTAATTCCGTTTCGCTCGCCGCTACTCAGGAAATCGCGTTTGCTTTCTCTTCCTCCGGGTACTTAGATGTTTCAGTTCCCCGGGTCTGCCTTCAGTACCCTATGTATTCAGGTAAAGATACTGTTCCATTACGAACAGTGGGTTTCCCCATTCGGAAATCTCCGGATCAAAGCTTACTTACAGCTCCCCGAAGCATATCGGTGTTAGTCCCGTCCTTCATCGGCTCCTAGTGCCAAGGCATCCACCGTGCGCCCTTTCTAACTTAACCGTTAAAAAAGATCTTACAGATGCTTTGAAAAAAATTAATTGCCTTCTATCTATTATCTAGTTTTCAAGGAACAAAGCAGAAAGAATCCATCACATCGTGATGTTTGTCTTTCCTATTTGAATGAATTACTCATTCAAAACTGAACAAAACAAAAGCGCTCTCGTAATTATCCTTAGAAAGGAGGTGATCCAGCCGCACCTTCCGATACGGCTACCTTGTTACGACTTCACCCCAATCATCTGTCCCACCTTAGGCGGCTGGCTCCATGAAGGTTACCTCACCGACTTCGGGTGTTACAAACTCTCGTGGTGTGACGGGCGGTGTGTACAAGGCCCGGGAACGTATTCACCGCGGCATGCTGATCCGCGATTACTAGCGATTCCGGCTTCATGCAGGCGAGTTGCAGCCTGCAATCCGAACTGAGAATGGCTTTATGGGATTCGCTTACCTTCGCAGGTTTGCAGCCCTTTGTACCATCCATTGTAGCACGTGTGTAGCCCAGGTCATAAGGGGCATGATGATTTGACGTCATCCCCACCTTCCTCCGGTTTGTCACCGGCAGTCACCTTAGAGTGCCCAACTGAATGCTGGCAACTAAGATCAAGGGTTGCGCTCGTTGCGGGACTTAACCCAACATCTCACGACACGAGCTGACGACAACCATGCACCACCTGTCACTCTGTCCCCCGAAGGGGAAAGCCCTATCTCTAGGGTTGTCAGAGGATGTCAAGACCTGGTAAGGTTCTTCGCGTTGCTTCGAATTAAACCACATGCTCCACCGCTTGTGCGGGCCCCCGTCAATTCCTTTGAGTTTCAGCCTTGCGGCCGTACTCCCCAGGCGGAGTGCTTAATGCGTTAGCTGCAGCACTAAAGGGCGGAAACCCTCTAACACTTAGCACTCATCGTTTACGGCGTGGACTACCAGGGTATCTAATCCTGTTTGCTCCCCACGCTTTCGCGCCTCAGTGTCAGTTACAGACCAGAAAGTCGCCTTCGCCACTGGTGTTCCTCCAAATCTCTACGCATTTCACCGCTACACTTGGAATTCCACTTTCCTCTTCTGCACTCAAGTTCCCCAGTTTCCAATGACCCTCCACGGTTGAGCCGTGGGCTTTCACATCAGACTTAAGGAACCACCTGCGCGCGCTTTACGCCCAATAATTCCGGACAACGCTTGCCACCTACGTATTACCGCGGCTGCTGGCACGTAGTTAGCCGTGGCTTTCTGGTTAGGTACCGTCAAGGTACCAGCAGTTACTCTGGTACTTGTTCTTCCCTAACAACAGAACTTTACGACCCGAAGGCCTTCTTCGTTCACGCGGCGTTGCTCCGTCAGACTTTCGTCCATTGCGGAAGATTCCCTACTGCTGCCTCCCGTAGGAGTCTGGGCCGTGTCTCAGTCCCAGTGTGGCCGATCACCCTCTCAGGTCGGCTACGCATCGTCGCCTTGGTGAGCCATTACCTCACCAACTAGCTAATGCGCCGCGGGCCCATCTATAAGTGACAGCGTAAACCGTCTTTCCATCTTCTCTCATGCGAGAAAAGAACGTATCCGGTATTAGCTCCGGTTTCCCGAAGTTATCCCAGTCTTATAGGCAGGTTGCCCACGTGTTACTCACCCGTCCGCCGCTAATCTCAGGGAGCAAGCTCCCATCGATTCGCTCGACTTGCATGTATTAGGCACGCCGCCAGCGTTCGTCCTGAGCCAGGATCAAACTCTCCGAAGAAATGTTTGACTTGCTCATTTGCTTTTTTGATAGTGTGTGCTCACTTAAAATTTAACGTTGGCGCTTTGTTTTGTTCAGTTTTCAAAGAGCAATTTCGTTGCCGTTTACTTCGTAAGCGACTTTTACATCTTATCACGTTTTCAACATTGTTGTCAACATGTTTTTTAAGTTTTTTTGTTTTGATGAAGCTGCGAAAGCTGATGTCCCGCAGCGACATGTATTAATATAACACCTATATTACTATTGGTCAACAATAAAAATACATTTTTTTAAAAGTTTTTTGACACCCGATAAAACCGGTGATATACCTCGTGACCTTTTGTCTCCGCTTTGATGACGTCGATTACCTTCTTCTCTATCAAATATTCCAATAAAACACCTAGGTCGACTGAATAAAACTTAACTTCCGGATGCTCCATAAGCTCCGCAATCGTCCACGGATCTTCTTTCGTCCCCATTATTTCGACCAAATGCTGTGAACCTGCATTCGTCCTCGAATAAATAAGAAATTCGCTCGCAAGGAAAAGAAGCTCCAATCTTTTTTCGAGAGTTTCCTCACTGCTGATCAATTCTTTATACAACTTATAGATCTCTGGTTCCATATGCTTCACTTGGTTCCAGACCGTAACCTCCGGATAAAAGCCTTGTTCTATTATTTCCAAACGGGCCAAGTGATGCAGGGAATGAACGATATGGTTGTATGCCTCCAGATAATGGCCTTTTTCAAAGAAGCTTTTCCCATCCATGTACCTGCGAATTAACTTCGCAAACTCCATCCCCATCTTTAACTTCCTTCCATAGAAGGGGAACTCCCGGATTTCTGTTTTCAAACGGTTCAAATATTCATTCCGGTCAAAAAGAACCTTCCCGTTATATATCCAGTCAACCACTTTGCGGTTCGTACCTAATAGAAGCCATTCTTTTAACTGGTCTTCCTTTACGATATGTAAGGCTGCCTTTTTATCCCGGTAAGTGTAATGTTTTAAAAACACGGCCTCTTCGGCTTCGTCTGCAATCACAAAAAGGATGTAGTCAAATGTATCGGTAATCGGGCTATTATCATCCCTTTTTTCTACTAACAAGATTCCAAGTGTAGATTTTAAACTTGCTCGCTCTTGATAAATCGGGCGAAGGATATCTTCCATCATAAATTCCTCCAAAACCTTTTTTTTTAGATTTTCGACAAAACTCTTCAAATTCCTGCTTATGTCCCTTACCCCAAACCATCTCAATTCAAAAGTAATATGTATCCTTTATTTCTTTTTTGTTCCATCCATTGTTTATGTTATAGTTAAAGTTATATTTTAGGAGGGACAATCCATGGCTAAATATTCTAGCAAAATCAATAAAATACGCACTTTTGCTTTGAGTTTGATTTTCATCGGCTTCATCGTAATGTACCTTGGGCTTTTCTTCAAAACGCATCCTGTTGTCATGACGATTTTCATGGGGCTGGGCCTTTTATTCATAATCGCAAGTACAGGGGTTTATTTTTGGATTGGAATGCTTTCCACAAAATCGATCCAGGTTGTCTGTCCTAACTGCAGCAAACCTACAAAAATACTAGGGCGTGTAGATATTTGCATGCATTGTGAAGAACCATTGACACTTGACAAAAAGTTGGAAGGCGAAGAATTCAACGAAAAATATAACCGGAAAAGCCTGCATGACTAAAGGAATTCGGCTAGCTGAATTCCAGAAGTCTTTAACAATTGTATCATTTCTTCATAACACGAAAAAAAGTTCCAACCAAGTGGAGGAACTTTTTTTAATGCGATTCTTTTTTCGCACATTCCGTACAGTCGCCGTAGATTTCCATCCGATGGTGACTAACATTGAAACCGGTGACTTGTGCTGCGAAATGCTCGACTTCATCCAATGCAGGATAATCGAAATCCACAATTTTCCCGCAAGTTTGGCAAATTACATGATAATGATTCGTCGTCACAAAATCAAACCTTGCTGAAGAATCACCATACGTAAGTTCTTTTACCAAACCTACCTCACGGAACACACGCAGGTTGTTATAAACCGTTGCCACACTCATATTCGGAAACTTGCCTTCCAGCGCTTTATATATATCATCAGCGGTAGGGTGGGACATGGAGCTTATCAAATACTCAAGTATCGCATGGCGTTGAGGAGTTATTCTTACACCGGTATCTTTTAAGGAATCCAACGCTTCTTTTAACTGAACTTCAGACACCGTCATCCACCTCTTTTTCTCATTAAGTATGCATTCTTAAATTATAATGTTTATAAATAGTGTACCTTTTATGCGTTGAATTTGTCAATAATTCAATGGCTTAACCATTCTTTTTTAGTTTATTCATGAACACATTGAATCTTTCCCATTTTTGCATTGAGTTTAGTATCCCCTGGATAAGTCGATTACGTTGGTGAAGTCTTTTCCAGCTTTCAGGTATTCACGCATATTTTTTTCGAATATGGCAAAGGTTCTTGGTAAATATTCTCCGCTTTTACTTGAAAGATGCGGAGTGACTGTAACATTCTCCATCCTCCAAAACGGATGCCCTTTTCCTAAAGGTTCCGGATCAAATACATCCAAGATGGCATGAGATAATTCCCCGGCATCCAGCGCTTCGATCAACATTTCATCATTAATCAGGTCGCCGCGGCCAATATTCACGAATACTGCAGTTTCTTTCATTGCTTCAAAGTGTTCTTTTTGCAGAAGGCCCTTCGTTTCATCCGTACTTGGCAGGACGGATACGATATAATCGGCTCCCGGTATGGCTTCCAATAAATTATCCAGGGCATAAAGGTGATCGATGGATTCCACTGGTTTCCCGCTCCGATTCACTCCTATCATCGTCATCCCAAAGGCTTTCCCAAGACGAGCCACTTCCCCTCCAATTGCACCCACACCAATAACGAGCATCGTCTTGCCATTCAATTCCCCTACTTC
This sequence comes from Peribacillus frigoritolerans, assembly GCF_040250305.1. Classification (NCBI taxonomy): domain Bacteria; kingdom Bacillati; phylum Bacillota; class Bacilli; order Caryophanales; family Bacillaceae; genus Peribacillus; species Peribacillus frigoritolerans. Next base: position 4,768,988 of record NZ_CP158190.1, read on the forward strand.
AATCTTTCTATCCCACAATTCTTCCTTTTCATTCTTCATAAGCAGTTTCAATTTCTTTTCATATTGCAAAAGCATCCCTATCGTATACTCTGCCATCGGGATTTTATGAATGCCTCTTGCGTTGGTCACCAGAATTCCCCGTTCCTCTATGGCTTTAAAAGGCATTAATTCCATCCCTGCACTCATGACCATGATCCATTTCAAGTTCGCAGCTTTTTCAATGATTTCTTCAGTTAAGTCTTCACCATATGTAATTAAGATTTCCGCTTCACGAAGCGGCCCACCCGTCCATCCTTTTTGATAAATGAAGCCCAAGTCAGGAAAAGCTTCCGTCATCTTCTTTTGGATGCCTTCATTCGGAATGACAGTTGAAAGTATTAACATGTTTATCTCTCCCTTTTAATTAACATAAAAAAAACACGGGCTCTATGTGTCCCGCGCAACTTTCTCTGAGGAGGTATTCCCTTAATAAAGCATATTCAGGTGTCCCCTTTTTGAGTTGGACAAAAGCCTTAGCCTTATTAAAAAAGGCTTTATTTTAAGGAATTTGGGTTTAATGCATCTAATTCAGGCAAAATGAAAACGCCATCCCTTCTGATCAGGACGTCGTCAAAGAAGATGTCACCACCCCCATATTCGGGCCGCTGAATCAAAACCATATCCCAATGAATCGATGATCGGTTTCCATTATCCGCTTCTTGATAGGCAAGTCCAAGAGCCAAGTGCAGACTCCCGCTTATTTTCTCATCGAACAGGATATCATCCATAGGTTCCAATATGTATGGATTGATTCCAATTGCAAACTCCCCGATAAATCGGGACCCTTCATCAATATTCAGAATTCGGTTCATTTCAGAGTCACGATCGGAAGTAGCTTTAATGATTTTTCCCTTTTCCAAGTTTAATTCTATGTCACTAAAGGTGAATCCTTCATAGGTTGTTGGTGTGTTGAAGGATATCCTTCCATTGAGACTATCTTTTATGGGTGCCGTAAACACTTCCCCATCCGGTAAATTCTTTTTTCCGGCACATATGACGGCCGGCATACCTTTGATGGAGAAGGTCAAATCCGTTCCTGGCGAGACGATCCTGACATTGTCAGTTCGTTCCATCAATTGTTTTAACGGTTTCAAGGCCGTCTCCATTTTCCCGTAATCCATGTTGCATACATTCAAAAGAAAATCTTCGTACCTGTCGAAGGTCATGCCGGCTTTTTGCGCTAATGCGTTGGTGGGATAATTAAGCAAGACCCAACGTCGGTTGTTTACATAGAAAAGAGTGGGGGAATTCATAGCCTCCCCTTGAAGACGGTGCCTCTCGATGGGAACATCGGTCATTCCCACATCGTTTTCCTCCCCGGTGATGATGATGACCGCATCGATATCCTTATATTTCTTCAAGGCCCATTGCGAAGAGGTGTCAAGTTGTTCCTTTACATTCCCTTGTAACAGGTGGCGGCTTATTTCATCGTCTTCGAGTTCTACATATGGGTAAGCACCCACTCTATAAATTTCATCAATCAGCTCTTTCAATAATGGTTTCGTGTTGATATGGCCCCGTATGAGGATTCTCTCTTTTGGCTGTAATTGTATCGAATGATGAATCAGCCTGGCTGCAAGCTTCGTTATTCGCTCATCCTTCATCTGCCTGTCCCTTATTTTTCGAGGTCACGAAGAGTTTCAAGAGCTTCTTCGACGTGGCCTTTGACTTTTACTTTACGCCATTCTTTGACTACCTTACCAGACTTATCAATCAGGAAAGTTGAACGTTCAATGCCCATATACTCCTTGCCGAAGTTCTTTTTCAATTGCCACACATCAAATGATTCAGCCGCTTCATGATTTTCATCAGCCAGCAGCAGAAAAGGCAATCCATGTTTTTCGATGAATTTTTCATGACGTGCAGCTGGGTCTGGGCTGATTCCAATGATGACAGCGTTCATTTCCTCAAATTGCTCATTATGGTCCCGGAAATCACAGGCCTCCGTCGTGCAGCCTGGCGTCATGTCTTTTGGATAAAAATATAAAACAATATATTTCCCCTTAAAATCCGATAGGGACACCATTTCACCATTGTTTGCAGGGAGCTTGAAATCAGGTGCTTTTTCTCCAATTTTAACTGTCATATTGAACCCTCCATTTCTTTCATTATGGTAAGAGTACCCAATAATCGAAAGAAACACAACTTTCATTTATCCTTCCTATCTTTGTGCTCCAAATCAATCACCGTCCGGATCACGAACGCTGCCGGCAGTGTATAACCGATGAAAGCCTGAATCGTAGCTATCATCCTCCCCATGCCAATCGGGGCTATATCTCCATACCCTACAGAAAACATCGTCATCGCACTAAAATAAAAAGAAGTCTTCAACTGTTCATAGAAAGTGCCATCCAATCGATTGCCCATATCAAGAATCACCGAATGATTCTGAAGTTCGTATAATAAATAAATCAGTGCAAATCCAACTAATATCGTCGCATATAAATTGCCTAGCCACAGCATATCCTCCAGAGAAAACTTCTTTCCTCCCGACTCAACAAGAAATAACGTACGAATGCTCATCACCATGCAAAAAATGATTCCTGCAATCAAGATGTAGAAAGTCATCCCCCACGCCCCATTTCAAAACGCCACTTCCTCTATACATACTCCCTGTCCAAACAATATATTCTTTTTTAGGAACAGACCCTTATCACCTACACACCTAATAGCCGCATACTTTTCCTGAATCTTTTTTTCATGTTGACCCTTTTGGTCGGATATGTTAAGATTGTCTAAATTTTTATAATAGTTTTTATTTTATAAATTTTTAGCCTGCAAACAGTTATCAAGGCAGGTTTTGTCAAATTTCATATGTGGAAATAGGTTCCTAATTTTAAATTAGGATTAAAAGGGAAGTCCGGTGTAATTCCGGCACGGTCCCGCCACTGTAATGGGAGTGTTAGCGCCATCCAATATGCCACTGATCAACAGATCGGGAAGGCCCGTCGCTAATGTTAATCCCTAAGTCAGGAGACCTGCCTATTTCGACAACACTGTTTTAACCTACGGGAGATAGGGAGGTGTTAGGGACCTTATAATTTTAAGGGGCATTTTGCATGCCTCTTTATTTTAAGCATTTCTAACCATCTCTTTTGACGGTTAGGAATGCTTTTTTTATTGCTCAATTAAATGAATATAGGAGGATGGGAATATTGAAAAGCAGTAGTTTGGGTTACCCTCGAATCGGGGAAAATCGTGAATGGAAACGTACATTGGAGTCTTACTGGTCCGGTAAAATCGATGAAGCAGAATTTACGGCACAGCTAAAAGCCATCCGTTTAGGCAACTTACAAAAACAGAAGAAGCGAGGCATTGATATTATTCCTGTCAACGACTTCACTTGCTATGATCAAATGCTCGATATGTCCGTCATGTTCGGTCTTGTTCCTGAACGTTATTCAGCCTATGAAAGCGGAAGCGTCCCCCTTTCCGTTTATTATTCAATGGCTCGCGGAAACAATGATGAAGTAGCTTCCGAAATGACGAAATGGTTCAATACGAACTATCACTATATTGTCCCTGAATTAAAGGTGCCACAGCTGACGTTAACAGAAAACAAACCACTTGCAGCATATCGGGAAGCCAAGGAAAACCTAGGGATTGAAACGAAGCCCGTATTGATCGGTCCTTATACTTTCATCTCCCTTTCCAAAGGCTTCAAAAAACAAGATATCCCTGGCATCATCCTGAGCCTGCTTCCCCTATACACGCAAATCCTGCGGGAGTTGGAGCAAGAAGGCGTGAAGTGGGTTCAAATGGACGAACCTTCACTTGTTTCATCGATTTCCAAAGAAGATATGCAAACTGTTACTTACCTCTATGAAAAACTGAATGAAGCAGCACCAAACCTGAACATCATGCTACAAACATACTTTGATGCCGTGGAACATTACCAAGAAGTCATCGAATTACAAGTCCAAGGAATTGGTCTTGATTTTGTACATGACAAAGGAAGGAATCTAAGCAACCTGGAAGCATTCGGCTTCCCGAAGGACAAAGTGCTTGCTGCAGGTGTGATTGACGGAAAAAACATTTGGCTTTCTGATTTATCGAAAAAAATCCAATTGATCGAGACTCTTAAGACAATTGTAGCCGAAGACCAAATCTGGCTTCAGCCCTCTTGTTCCCTGCTTCATGTCCCGGTGACAGTTCGTAATGAAACCGCCCTTTCAAAAGAAGCGAAAGAGGCACTCGCTTTCGCTGATGAGAAACTTGAGGAAATCACACTCTTGGTCAAAGGGAATAATCAAGGCTTTGAAGCAATTGCCGAAAAAGTCGATGCCAATAAATTCACGCTTCAAACGTTAGCAAGTTCAAATGCCCGGAATCACGGAACTGTACAAGCCAATGTCGAAAAGGTTAAAACCAGGACCGCAGCCCGACAGCTTCCATTTAAAGAACGTTACCAAAAACAACAGGAATTTTTCAAATTGCCTTTTCTCCCTTCGACTACGATCGGCAGCTTTCCGCAAACATTTGAAGTTAAACAAGCACGCGGGAAATTCAAAAGAGGAGAATGGACCGCTTCGCAATATGAAATATTCGTTAACGAAGAAATTGGCAGATGGATTGAAATCCAAGAAGAAATCGGTTTGGATGTCCTTGTTCACGGGGAATTCGAACGGACGGATATGGTTGAATACTTCGGCCATAAGTTAGGCGGATTCGTCTTTTTAGAAAAGGGTTGGGTACAATCCTATGGATCCCGCTGTGTGAAACCACCAGTCATCTACGGCGACATCCATTTCATCGAACCGATGACAGTCAGGGAAAGTGTATATGCACAATCACTGACGAAGAAGACGGTAAAGGGAATGCTTACAGGTCCTGTTACGATTTTGAACTGGTCATTTGTCCGTGATGATATTTCCAGGGAGAATGTTTGCTATCAGCTGGCGCTCGCTTTGGAAAAAGAAGTCATTGCATTGGAATCCGCTGGAATCAAAATGATTCAGGTTGATGAGCCTGCACTTAGAGAAGGTCTGCCATTGAAAAGAAGCGATCGCGACGAGTATTTGAACTGGGCTGTGAATTCGTTCTTGATATCCACATCAAGCGTGGAGGATACAACCCAAATTCATACGCATATGTGCTATTGCGACTTCAACAGTTTCATGGATGTCATCTCCTCCCTGGATGCCGATGTAATTTCCATCGAAACATCCCGTAGCCATGGGGAGCTTGCTTCCGCATTCGAGGAAAAAACGTATGAAAAAGGCATTGGTCTGGGTGTGTATGATATTCATAGCCCGCGTGTGCCGGCAGTGGAAGAAATGGTAGATATGATTGAACGTGGGATCAAGGTATTGGATAAAGACCAGTTTTGGATCAATCCCGACTGCGGACTGAAAACAAGGGGTATCCCGGAAACCGTCGCTTCCTTGAAAAACATGGTCGAAGCAGCAAAAATCGTCCGTGAAAACCTTTTAGCAAAAACAACAGGCAAATGATTGAAAAGAACGTTGCCCATCCAATACAGCAGTCCCGGACTTTTTTAACCGACCTTGTTTTTCCACCGGATACAAATCATCACAATACCATCTTTGGCGGTAAAGTAATGGCCTATGTTGATAAAATAGCCTGCATTTCAGCTATGCGCCATTGTCGAAAACCCGTTGTGACTGCTTCAAGCGACTCTTTTGATTTTTTGGCCCCCATCAAGACGGGGGATGCGATCAACCTTGAAGCTTATGTTACCTGTGCCCATCGCACATCAATGGAGGTATTCGTGAAAGTGGAGCGCGAGAACCTATTAACAGGCGAGAAACAGCTTACGGCCCGTGCTTTTTTAACGATGCTGGCCATTGATGAAGACGGTAAGCCGACAAACGTACCACAGGTCATTCCGGAAACCGAAGAGGAAAAGCAGCAATATGTTCAAGCACAAGCAAGATATATTGAAAGAAAGAATAAACGCAACTAAACAAAAACCCCTTCAACATGAATGCTGTTGAAGGGGTTTCTTTCAGTTCCCTGCCCCGCGGTACCTCTTCACTCCCTGATTCCATATGAATACGGATATCACGAAAAAGGCTACCCCAATTACAGGTGTGGCAAATGCATATGCATACCACTCTTCCTTTCTAAGGAAATAAGATGCCGGATAAACACCAACAAACGCGAATGGCAGCACCCATGTTAGGACAAAACGAATGACCTTATTATAAATATCAACAGGATAGCGCCCATAGTTCCCGATATTATACATCATTGGCATGATGGAGGTTTTCGCATCCGACCAGAAACCAATGCTTGCTATCGAAACGAATATGGCTGCATAAGCAAGGGCCCCGCCTATTGCAAAAATGATGAAAAGAATCGGGTCATACCACGCAAGCTGCAGATCCAATGAAATCCCCGAATAGACTATAATGATCAAACCGGTCACAACACCAAATAACGCTTCAAGCTCGATTCTTTCTAAAATGACTTGAAACAGGCTATGTATCGGTCTTGTTAATATCCGGTCCATTTCACCTTTGACGATATAACGGTCATTAAAATCCCAGATGTTGAAAAAGGCTGAAAAAAGGGCGAATGGGATAAGGAAAAATCCATAAATGAATATGATTTCTTCACGGCTCCATCCGCTTAAAAATTGCGTATGTCCAAAAACGACTAAGATAAATACTAGATTCACGACCTGATTCAGCAGGTCAGATAGGATTTCCATGAAGAAATCGGCTCGATATTGCAGTCTTGTTTTCATATATTGACTCACATATTGAAAAAACATCGATACATAAAACATCCCGTCAACCTCCTTGAATAATCAGCTGTTTTTTTGCGACTATCCATAAAAGCTGAATCGGTATTATGAGAATGATGCACCAAATTAACTGCTGTAAAAGCGCCATGCCAATTTCGCCTGAACTGTACCCATTCGTAAAAATCATGCTTGGTACATAGCTGATCCCTTGAAAGGGTAAATATTTCATCACTTCCTGCGCCCATATAGGATAGAAACTGATGGGCAGCAGCAGACCGGAAAATAAATCAATGATAACCCTTTTAGCGCGGATTAATCCGGCATTATTATATAAGAAAAAGGTGGTGATTCCCGTCAATAAGTTGATTTGTGTATTGATGATGAAGCTGAACAGTAAGGAAATGCCGAACATCCCCCACGTAGCCGGCTCGTGCGGCAATTCGATAGGAAAAATGAAAGCTACCAGCAGCATCCCCGGAATCGAGAAGAAGAAGAAACGGAATATCCCTTCCCCAAGCCCTTGCATCGTTTTCATGCCTAAATAGTTATAAGGCCTTATCATTTCAATGGCAACCTTGCCGTCTTTAATCTCAGTGGCGATTTCGCGGTCAATATTATTGAAATAAAAAGCGCGCGCCATCCATGCAACCGCGACATAGGTTGTCATCTGCATGCTTGTAAGTCCTTCGATGGAGCTTTTTTCTCCATATATCGCATTCCATAAGAAATAATAAGCACCGATATTAATGCTATAAATTAAAATGCCGGTATAATAATCCGTTCGATACGCAAGCATCATTAAAAAACGCATGCGGATCATGGCAAGATACTTCCCCATGGCCCTCCCCCTTCTTGATAGACACGTTGTTTCTTAATGATAAGAGAGTCAGACAGTGCCTTCTTCGTAAATATTGCGAACGATCTCTTCAATGGACGTTTCATGGATTTTGATGTCTTTTATTTTAAAATGAGATACGACAGCTGAAACAAGCTGTGAAATATGATCACTTTCTTCTTTCAACAAGGCAATGTAAGTTTGATTTTTCTCATCATAAACCCAGTTAGCGGTAAATGGGAGCGCTAATGATTGTAATTCCTTCAATGCGATCGGCTCGATGAATTGAAAATGGATCTGTTTTTCCTCAGCCCAGTTATTTTTCAAACTCTGCAATTCCCCATCATAGATGATTTGTCCTTCATCAAGCATGATTACACGCTCACATAATGCTTCAATATCTCCTAAATCATGTGTAGTCAAAAGGATTGTCGTATTATATTTCTCATTGATTTCTTTCAGGAACTCACGAATCTTCATTTTCACGAGCACATCAAGTCCAATTGTCGGCTCATCCAGGAACAGCAAAGGCGGATTGTGGATCAAGGCTGCCGCAAGCTCGCAGCGCATTCGCTGACCAAGCGAGAGTTTACGCACTGGTTTGTCCAGCAAAGGGCCGATATCAAGCGTCTTGATGACATGTTCCATATGATCGTCATATTGTTCATCCGTTACCTTATAGACCTTTTTTAACAGCCTAAACGATTCTTGAACCGCAATATCCCACCAAAGCTGTGAGCGCTGACCGAATACGACTCCGATTGTCTGAGTGAACTTTTCCCTTTCTTTATGCGGATTCATGCCATTGACCGTGATTTCACCTGCTGTCGGTTCCAAAATACCTGTCAGCATTTTGATCGTGGTCGATTTCCCTGCACCATTTTCCCCGATATAAGCTACCATCTCACCCTTTTTTACAGTAAAATTGATATCATTGACGGCAGGGACGACCTTATAATTTCTGGTAAGTAAATCCCGGAAGGCACCCTTTAGCCCTGAACGGCTTGATGCCGACTTAAATTCCTTCCGAAGCTGTTTCACTTGAATTGCATCACTCATCCTGTTACATCCTCCGTAATCTCTTGTCCTAATGAATTAGTTTATCCAAACCAACCTTTTTAGACAATAAAAATGCTTGGATGCCATATACCATTTTCAGGGAGGAAATGGCCGTTGTACCAGATACATATATAAAGGAGACCAGTATGCTATGAATATCAAAAAATTATTACTATCCCAAATTGAAAAGGTCGTTTTCGACCTTCGATATGACTTCCTTTATGAAGATGAGTACGGTGAATTATTATGCCAGGTCATCAAAAGGGATTCCAGCGGGTCGATCGAAAGCACACCCATCAGTTTCCACCTTCGCATTAATGAAGAGAAAGGAACCGGGCAGCTAATCTATTACCAAGCCCAGGGCGAAATGAACCGCCAATCCTTCGACATCGAAAACCCTGACACCATCTTGGCCATTCTTACTTTCATAACAGGAGTTATGAAATCCGACTCTATTTCGCAAACAAAATGAAGGCCCGGAACCCTGATGCTTATAGGGCTTCAGCGCTTCCACCAGTGAATGAATCACATTTCCCGGCCTTCGACCCCAGATTTACGGACGGAAAAGTGCTATGATTAAGGGGAAATATGTTTATATATTTAGGAGGTTTTAAGATTGGATTTTAGTAATTCGGAGCTTTTACATAAAGAGGCATTGGAACATATCGTTGGCGGGGTTAACAGCCCATCCCGTTCTTACAAAGCTGTAGGCGGCGGTTCACCTGTTGCGATGGATCATGCCAAAGGTGCTTATTTCTGGGATGTTGATGGCAATAAATATATCGATTACTTAGCTGCATATGGCCCGATCATCACAGGTCATGCGCATCCACATATTACGGAGGCGATCGTTAAAGCAGCAGAAACGGGCGTTTTATACGGCACACCGACCAAACATGAAGTCAAATTTGCCAAAATGTTGAAAGAAGCCATACCATCCATGGATAAAGTCCGCTTCACCAATTCAGGAACCGAGTCCGTCATGTCCACCATCCGCGTTGCCCGCGCTTACACAGGACGAGATAAGATCATCAAGTTTGCAGGCTGTTACCATGGACACTCCGACCTTGTTCTCGTCGCTGCAGGCTCCGGCCCGTCCACTTTAGGTACACCGGACTCTGCCGGCGTTCCCAAAAGCATCGCACAAGAAGTCATCACGGTACCTTTCAATGATATTGAGCCATTTAAAGAAGCACTGGATAAATGGGGCAATGAAATTGCTGGCGTGCTGGTTGAACCGATCGTCGGCAACTTCGGAATCGTGGAACCAAGCCCCGGCTTTTTGGAAGAAGTCATTTCATTATCTCACGAAGCCGGATCACTAGTCATTTTCGACGAGGTCATCACAGCGTTCCGCTTCATGTACGGAGGGGCACAGGACTTTTTGGGAATTCAACCTGATTTGACCGCGCTTGGAAAAATCATCGGGGGCGGGCTTCCTATTGGTGCCTATGGCGGTAAAAAAGAGATCATGGATTCTGTCGCACCGCTGGGACCAGCCTATCAAGCAGGTACGATGGCAGGAAATCCGGCTTCCATGCTTTCCGGGATAGCTTGCTTAGAAGTACTTAAAGAAGAGGGACTGTATGACGAGCTGGACCGGCTGGGGAAAATCCTTGAAGAAGGTATCCTGAAAGCAGCCCGCCAATATAATGTACCGATCACCATCAACCGCCTTAAAGGAGCGTTGACGATCTATTTCACGACAGAAAAAATTGAAAACTATGAGCAGGCGGAAAATACGGATGGCGAAATGTTCGCTAAGTTCTTCAAGCTCATGCTCAACCAGGGAATCAATTTGGCACCGTCCAAATACGAAGCCTGGTTCTTGACGATTGCTCACACGGATGATGATATCGCTTATACTCTAAAAGCGGTTGAACATGCATTCAAAAACCTAATATAATAAATCGAATCAGCATAATTATGCATTTTTTATACACCCTCAGGATGTTCATCAATCTTGAGGGTTTCTTATTTCCCTGTAATAAATCTTTAATATTGGCATTTGAAGCCACTCCTTACAAAAATCCCACCAATTACAGCATCCATTCTATTGTATAAAAAATTGATTTCTGAATATTTAAATGATATGATATGGATACATTTATATACATTTATACACTTTCTTTCAATCTATCAAAACTTGGACTATTGTTCGGGTTTACTAATATTTCCCCCATTAAACACATGCTACAGGAGGTGAAAGGCAGAGAATAAGGGTAACCTTATTCAAGCCACATATATGACCCAACAATGGACACCTGCTACATTCAAAGAATTTCACAAGGAAGAACATGATGCCTGCGGTATCGTGTCCTGCATCGAAAAAAAGAAGATCCCTACTAACGAAAACATCTTTGCCTGTATCGACGCCCTGGTTAAAATGAACCATCGCTGCGGCTTCATCAATGGTGAGGGCGATGGCGCCGGCATCCATATCGATATTCCCCGGGCTCTTTGGAAAAAGAAGCTTGAAGCGGTAAATGTCGATCCAAGCATCGTCGATCAAGATTCCTTCATAGTCGGCCATTTATTTTTAAGCAAAAAAACAGAAGCTAACGACTTAAAAATCGAAGTCAAGGAGAAACTGCTCCAACATGGTCTCTCATTGATATTCGAAACGGATAAAGCCTACCGTTCCGAGGCATTGGGACCGATTGCCATTCAAGAAGACCCAGTGTTCTGGCAATTTGCCTGTTCCTCCACCATCAATAACAACCAGGAGCTTTCAAATGTTCTTTTTGAGCTGACTTCCGACATCGAAAAAAGTGATTTCATCCATGTTGCATCTTTAAGCCAGCATCATGCGGTATACAAAGTGATGGGTGCTGGAGATACACTCCCTGCCTATTATCTTGATCTTGCCGACCCTTTGGCTGCCTCCACCATGACACTGGGGCATAATCGTTTTTCAACTAATACTCTATCAAGCTTCTTCCGGGTCCAGCCTTTCAGTGTACTTGGTCATAATGGTGAAATCAATACCATCGCCAAATTGCGTGATGAAGCGAAAATGATTGGAGTTCCCATCGCTAAAGATGGAAGCGACTCACAGGATTTAAACAAAACGATCGAAACTTTCATCTGCCGTCATGGCTACTCTTTATTTGAAGCTGTCGATCTTATGTTCCCGCCAATCATTAATGAAATCAAGGAATATCCCGAGCACTTACAAGACTTATATACGTATTTAAGGGAAGCATGGGGTCATTTTGCACAAGGTCCGGCAGGCATCATCTCCCGTTTCGGCGATGAAGCCGTGTTCTCAGTCGACTCTTTAGGCTTGCGCCCACTATGGAATATTGAAACGGAATCATCTTATATGTTCACTTCCGAACCAGGAATCATCCCTTCCAGTGAATATACCGGAGATCCGAAACCGATGGGGCCAGGGGAAAAAATCGGTTTGAAATGGAACGGCGACCGTATTGAATTGTACACTTACAAGGATTACCAGGATAAAGTATTTGAACTCTTCAATGATCGTTTCGTCCTTTCCAATGACCGAGTCCGCTTACAGCCCCAAGTGTTTGAAAAGGTTGTCTCCATGACAAATACGCAAGCCATTCATAATGGTCAGTATAAAGCCTTTGGGTGGGAAAGGGAGCATGTCCAATTAGTGGAGCAGATGGCCGAAAAAGGCGCTGAGCCCATTCGTTCACTTGGTCATGATGCGCCACTCGCAGCACTTAATCCCCAACGGACCAACATTGCTGATTTCATTAAGGAAAGTGTGGCCGTTGTAACCAACCCTGCGATCGACCGGGACCGGGAAACCGAGCACTTCTCAACAAGAACGATCATCGGAAAACGTCCTTCCCTTTTCGAAGCGAATAAGGCAGGAAAGGTTACGGAGCTGCTGACTCCCTTATTGATTGAAGGGTCAACGGGTTATGAGTGCTCATCTATCGTATCGCAGCCAAGCTATGATCAGTTCATTAAATATAACCAAGATCAAAAACTCGTGCACTTCATTTCAAGCACGTTCAAAGAGGATGAAAACATCACGGATGCCTTGACCAGGATTACGGATGAAAGTGTCAATGCAGTGGATGAAGGAAAAACGCTGCTCGTTCTGGATGATGCCCTTGCCCATCAAAACGGCAACCTTTGGCTTGATCCCCACCTTGTCACTTCGGCCGTCGATCAAGCGTTGGTCCGCACAGGCAAGCGCCGTGATTGTTCCATCCTTTTACGTTCAGCATCGCTAAGGTCACTGCATGATATCATCGTTTCTTATGGTCTTGGGGCCAACTTAATCAGCCCCTATTATATGTTCCTTTCCTTATCTTCGGATGACCTCAAGGGGGTTACCAATCTATATAACTCCTTGACGAAAGGTCTTGAGAAAGTCATCTCCACCATTGGCATTCATGAGCTGCGCGGTTATGGAAGACTTTTCTCAAGCATCGGTTTACATGAGGAAATCGCGAAATATTTAAATGTGGCTAACTTCTTTGGATCCAATGATCTGGACTATAATTTTGATAAAATCAAGGCAGATGCTATCCAGCGCGCAGAAGATTACGGCAATGAAAAAGAACGGATGGGTAAAACCTTCCATCTGTTCCCAAGGATTTGGAAGTCTATCGGGGAAGTTGCTTCAACCGGGGACTATGATGCTTATCGCGAAAAGATCACCGAACAGGAAGAATCCAATCCTACGACGATCCGCCACTTGACATCTTTAAAAACTTCAGATGCTTCCATCCCTTCTGAAGAAGTCAGTCTTTCGGTCGGCGAACAGGAATTGCCGTTCGTCATAGCCTCCATGTCTTTTGGGTCACAAAATGAGATTGCTTTCCGGGCCTATGCAGAAGCTGCCGAGAGGTTAGGCATGATCAGCATGAATGGTGAAGGCGGGGAAATAAAGGATATGCTTGGCAAGTACCCGAAATCCCGCGGACAGCAAATCGCTTCCGGCCGTTTCGGTGTCAATGCAGAACTATTGAACTCTTCAAATCTATTGGAAATTAAAATTGGGCAAGGGGCAAAACCTGGTGAAGGCGGTCACCTTCCAGGTTCCAAGGTCACAGCGAAAATCGCAGAAGCCCGAAATGCAACAATCGGTTCCGATTTGATCTCCCCTTCCAATAATCATGATATATACTCAATTGAAGATTTGGCCCAAATGATCCATGAGCTAAAAACGGCAAACGACAAGGCAAAAGTTGCCGTCAAAGTACCAGTCGTTCCAAACATTGGTACGATTGCTGTCGGCGTCGCAAAAGCGGGGGCCGATATCATAACGCTTTCCGGTTTTGATGGCGGAACGGGTGCTGCCAGGATCCATGCACTCGCACATGTCGGTCTGCCAGTAGAGATAGGTGTGAAAGCCGCCCATAATGCGCTGCTTGAGTCAGGTATCAGACAGAATGTTGAAATTTGGGCAGACGGTGGGTTAAAAAGCTCAATGGATGTATTGAAGGTAATGCTGCTTGGTGCAAACCGTGTAGGTTTTGGAACCCTTTCGATGATTGCCGTCGGCTGTACAACGTGCCGCGGATGTCATCTTGATACTTGCCATGTGGGCATCGCCACACAAATTGAATCGGAAGCACAGGCGAAGGAACACGGGCTGCGCCGTTTTGTTCCACGAAAATTTGATTTAGCCGTTCAGGGATTAACGAATATGTTCAGTGCATTTGCAAAAGAACTCAAATCTTTGACCGGATCACTTGGGGTGAAGAATCTTCAGGATATCGTCGGACGTTCTGATTTACTGCAGCAAGTTAAAGGTCAACAATCATTGGATTTAACCTATTTATTGAAAAACTTGGATATAACACCGTTCTCACATAAGGAAACTGCGGCGTATTTGAATGAAGGCTCCATGCAGGTAGCCGTTGGCGCTGAATATCTAGATTCGCATGTAGATGATCTGCAGCAATCCCGTAGCTATAGCTCGATCACTTCCGAGCAGCGTGTACTCGGCAGCAGGGTGTCCTGTCACCGCGTTAGGGGCAGATTGGACGGATCATACAAAAAACTTCCCCCCGTCCACCTATCCTACCAGGATGGTTCCATCCCGGGTAATGGACTCGGGGCATACAATACGGAGGGAATTTCAATCAGCGTGAATGGCGGTGCCCAGGATGGTATCGGCAAAACATCGATTGGCGGTAATATTGCCATCTTTAAATCTCCAGGAAAAGATGGAAAGTTCTACAATGGCTCTGTAGGCAAGGGATTTGGTTACGGTGCACAGCATGGTCTTCTCATTGCCCAAGGTGATGCCGATGCCAGGGCAGGAATCCGGCTTTCCGGAGCGGATATGATCATTGGAGGATTATTGAAACAACCGCTTCCTAAAAAGGAAACCGGCAATATTGCGGTAACTTCCAATATTAAGGGATTCGCTTTTGAATACATGACAAATGGAAGAGGTTTGGTTCTGGGAGATCCCGGTCCATGGATTTGCGCAGGGATGACAGGCGGTGTCGTTTATTTACGGCAACAGCCTGAATCTGGATTAACCAAAGAGGTCATTAAGAAGCGGGTTGCGAAAGGTGCAAAGATTTCCATTGAGCCCCTATCCGGAAGAGGCCTGCAGGATGTGGCCGAACTTCTGGGCAAATACACGGCCCTCTTGAAAGATCATGGCCAAACCGAAGAAGCGGCCTCTTTAGAGGCCCTGCTACAAAATCCTGAAGAGCACTTCCTTCAGGTCGTTCCAGTTAAAGAACAGGCGGATCCTGCTGTTTCCACGGAGTGATGCCGAAAATATATATTAATAAAGGCTGATGCTCTTTAATGCGAGCATCAGCCTTTTCCAGTCATATACCTCTGGAATGTCTTCAAACGATGGAAAAATAAACTTGAAAGCAATCAAGAAATTGCCTATCGTTTCTTTATATATTAAACTTGATTTTAACTATTGTAACTCTTAGGAAAATCCTGTATATTACTTTTTGTTTACATCTTCTTATTTTAGTGTAAAGTACTAACAAATAAGTTAGAATACAACTTTAAGCAAAAGCCTATATATAAATAGAGCCACTTATCCATTACAATACAAAGAAAGGATTAACCCATATATGAAGTTTGGTGCCCGCATTCTCAAAACAGGAATAGCAATCGTTTTAGCGCTTTATCTCTCGGAACTGCTTAACCTTCCTGCTCCTGTCCTTTCTGGGATTGCTGCAATTTTTGCAATACAGCCGACCATTTACCGTTCATATCAAACGGTGCTGGAGCAAATTCAAGGAAATATCATTGGCGCATTGGTTGCTGTCTCCTTCGTTTTGTTGTTCGGAAATGATATTTTTATGATCGGTCTTGCCGTAATGGTTGTCATAACCATCAATTTAAAATTGAAAATGGATAAAACGATCGTCCTTTCCATCGTGACGGTCATCGCCATCATGGAAAGCCAGGACGGGGAATTCCTGAATTTTGCCTTTATTCGTCTCTCATCCGTTTTGCTTGGAATCGTTTCTTCGTTTATCGTGAATCTAGTTTTCATTCCTCCAAAATATGAAGCAAAGCTTTATACACGCATTACAGATGTAACCGAAGACATCTTGAAATGGATTAGAATCAGCACAAGACATGCTACTGAACACACTTTATTAAAAAAAGACATCAGCCGATTGAAGGCGGAGTTACTCGATCTGGAACATATCTATTCCATGTACAAAGAGGAACGGGAATATTTCAAGAAAAACAGTGTAGCTAAAGCAAGAAAGCTTGTCGTTTATCGGCAAATGATCATAACGACAAAAAAAGCGTTTGAAACCTTGAAGAGAATTCATAAGTTCGAGAATGAAGTATATCAAATGCCTGAGGATTTCCAACGGAGCATCTTACAGCAGCTTGATTCCTTGATCCGCAAGCATGAACAGTTGATATTACTGCATATCGAAAAAATCAAGTCCATCGAGGAGATTGAAGATTGGGACCAGGATTGTTTAAGTCGTAAAGAGCTGCTCGCCCACTTTTTCGAACAGCAGAATCAAGTGGACGAAATGCATGATAATCTGGGCCATCTCTCTGCCCGCCTTGTACCATTGATTTCTGCGGTCATAGAATATGACGAGCAATTGGAACATCTTGAAAAGCTGATTGTCAGCTTCCAGTCCTTCCATAAGGAAGATAACGAAATATCTGTCCACTATGAAGAAGATTAAAAAAGACGGTTCCCAGGAACCGTCTTTTTTCGTCTCTATTTAGAGCATGCCCCTCATTCAATCATCCAAAAGGTTCTTATCTGCCGCCTTTTCAATCGTATCCAATTTCTTCAAAAGATCCTGCAGCTCATCTTCTGAGAATGAATTGAAGTTCTTGCCCATCAATTGGTTATGCTCCGCAAGGACTCTCCCCAAAATCGCTTCCCCTGCCTCTTTCAATTCAAGGTTGATGACCCTGCGATCCTTATCAGAAGGCTGCCTTTTTACATAATCCATTTCGACCAACTTATCTACAAATACGGTAATCGCACTTGGCTTAACGGTTAAGAAGTCAGCCAGCTGGGTCGATTTGATTGACCCCTCTTTTTTCAATATCAATAATATGAAAAACTGAGGCGATGTTAATCCATAAGGCTGAAGATTTTTTGCTACGATGGCCCTAAGCTTCTTCCTAATCCGAAAAATCTGCATTTCTATACTATTAGTTACTTCCCATTTAAATTCCAGCCTTCTCACTCCTTATATAGGACAATCCTACCTCTTAAATTTAATTAAACGGCATTCCAATGTCAACTTTACTTTCCATATATCCTTAAAACTAAAAAAAATTCAAATTTTTACTATTTCACTGTATTTATTTCCCACTATTATTCCGAATAAATTACATGACAAAAAATAATTAAACTGGTAAACTCTTTACTTAATAATATTAATACTTATAAAAGTTAATATTTATTTAATTTAACAAATAAACATCAGAATAGGGGGCGTTGTCATTTCTAGCTTATGAACAGTATCGAAAAAAGAAATACATCATCAATATTTTTTGGAGGCGAAACAAGTGAATAGAGGACGTTTAGTTTTAATCAATGTCATTGGTTTGGTTATTATCATAGCGGTATTGGCCGGTGGGGCTTATTACTATTATGAAAGCACGAATTTCATTAAAACGGATGAAGCGAAAGTGTCGGGAGAGCTATATACCATCGTTGCCCCCGCTGCCGGTAAACTAGCAGATTGGGACTTACATGAAGGAGACAGTGTAAGTAAGGATGACAAAGTTGCCAATGTAACCACCTTAGACGGAAAAGAAGCGGTAAAAACCGCAGCACAAGGTACTATCGTTAAAACACAAGTGCATGATGAGCAGCTTGTTCAAGCGGGTCAAACGCTGGCTCAAACCATCAATATGGATGACCTGTCCATTACGGCTAATATTGAAGAAAATAAATTGAAGGATATCGAAAAAGGTGACAGCGTCGATATTATCATCGATGGAGATCCCGATACTGTCTTCGAAGGTACATTGGAACAGATCGGTTATGCTACAACGTCTGTCTTTTCAGTGATGGGCAATCAAAACAGCAGCGGAAATTATACAAAAGTTACCCAAAAAGTACCAGTTAAAATTTCCATCAAAGCACCATCCGATAAAGTTCTGCCTGGAATGAACGCAGAAGTGAAAATTTCAACTAAATAAAATGGCTACATAGTTATACAGAAAGGAGGCTTTTCTTTAAATGGCTTCTCAAACCATCACAGTAAATGAAAACAAGGGAATGAAGCAGTTTGCCCCCATGTTAATTATCTTAATGCTAGGTTTGTTCATGGTCATTTTGAATCAAACCCTGCTTAGTGTCGCCATGCCCAGGATGATGGCAGAATTCAATGTAGCTGCGACTACGATTCAATGGTTATCAACTGGATTCATGCTCGTGAATGGAGCCTTGATCCCACTGTCCGCTTTTTTAATAGAACGGTTTGGCACGCGCATTTTATTCCTTGCTGCCATGTTTTTATTCACCGTCGGGACATTCATCTGCGGCATCGCACCAAATTTCCCCGTCATCCTTACAGGTCGGCTGATACAGGCGGCTGGCGGCGGAATCCTGCAGCCATTGGTCATGACGATCATTCTTTTCATCTTCCCTCCGGAAATGCGCGGGAAAGGAATGGGAATCTTTGGACTTGCCATTATGTTTGCCCCTGCAATAGGCCCGACTTTATCTGGTTGGGTCATTCAGGAATATAGCTGGCGGGTTATGTTCTACGCAATGGTGCCATTAGGCATGATAGTCATGACACTCGCCTTTTTAAGTATGCGTAATGTAGCAGAACCAAAGAAAATCAAATTGGATTTGTTGGGTGCGTCTCTATCCTTGCTAGGTGTTGCATCATTACTATACGGTGTCAGTGAAGCTGGTTCCAAAGGCTGGACGGATCCCATCGTTCTGGGAACGATCATCATTGGGCTGATCCTTTTGACGCTTTTTGTGGTTCAACAGCTAAAATCGGAAACACCTATGCTCGACTTCCGTGTATTTAAGTATGACATGTTCGTATTATCGAATATCATTTCCGCCATCGTCACAGTGGCCATGTTTACCGGGATATTCTTATTGCCTATATATTTGCAGACTTTAAGAGGCTTCACACCAGTTCAATCGGGCCTATTGATGCTACCCGGAGCCCTTGTGATGATGGTGATGTCACCCATTTCAGGAGCATTATTTGACAAAATCGGCCCCCGGCCATTAGCACTTCTTGGTTTAGCGATTACTGCCGTCACAACCTTCGAATTCGCTAAATTGACTACGGAAACTACCTATTCGACTTTGGTCATCATCTATGCAATCCGCTCACTTGGAATGTCTTTACTGATGATGCCGATCATGACTGCTGGGATGAATCAGCTTCCTAAGCATTTGAATACACATGGTACGGCAATGAGCAATACGCTTAAACAAGTGACCGGAGCCATTGGTACGAGCTTCGTGACGACCATTTATACAACCCGTGCATCTTTCCATGGAACTGCTTTAGGAACGGAAATGAGTACGAGTGATCCCGGTTTTGTTCAGAATTTCCAAACAATCGTTCAATCCATCATGGGTTCGATGAATCAAACTAGTGAACAGGCACAGGAAACTGCCATGTCGCTGATTTCTTCACAAATCCAGGGTCAAGCAAATGTGATGGGAATCAATGATGCATTCTTTTGGGCAACAGGCTTCGCAATTGCCGGTATCGTTCTTTCCCTCTTTTTGCGTGACGTTCGGAAGGACAAAGCAATGAAAAAAGCTAAACAAGAACATTTGGATGTACCTTTGCTTCCTTCACCAGTAAAAAAATCGGTTTAATTAAATGGGGGAATAAAAATGAAGATCTATGTTGTTTACGACAGTGAAGGCAACCATACGAAAGCACTTGCCGAATCAATAGCTCAAGGGGCCGCCGCGGTCCCTGGCGCTGAGGTTCTCATTGACCATGTGAACGAGGCGGATGTTTATAAGCTCCAAGAAATGGATGCCATCATTTGGGGCTGTCCCGGTCATTTCGGCACCATCAGTTCGAGTTTGAAAACATGGATCGATAAACTTGGGTATCTATGGGCGGAAGGTGCGCTGATCAATAAAGTGGGTGCTGTGTTCTGTACGACGGCCACCGTACATGGCGGACTCGAGGCTACCATGCTGAACTTAATCACCCCTATGCTTCATCAAGGCATGATCATTGTCGGCTTGCCCGGCACTGTCCCGGAAAACGCCTTATATGGCTCCTACTATGGAGTAGGAATAAGCTGTCCGCCCGGTGTGGATGACAACATCACCAAAAATGACTTGCAGCTTGGAGAAGCATTAGGAAAACGGGTAGCCCATGTCACCCGTTCATTCATAAACGAGCTCTAGGAGGCTTGATTCAATGGGCATAATTCTAATTATCATCGTTGCCATATTAGCGGTTACGGGCTTGATCACATACAATATCAAAGCCTTATCGCCTGAAGGTAAGCCGCCGCCAGCGGAGGAAGAGAACTCGTTGGAAGAGTCCGCTTTCGCTTCGGCTGATGATTCCATTACCGAAATCATCTCCCCAACAGACAATGATGAGTTGAAAATGAAAGATCAGGATTATCGTTTGGCACTTTCCAAGCTTCACAATCAAAAGCCAAATGATGAGCCAACTGCAGAAAAAAAGCCTAATCTTCGAAAAATGAAAGACGAGGAATACCGTGGTACATTGGAAGACTTCCGGCAAAATGGCGATTGAAGCACCTCACCCCATTCGGCATATTCGCCTTTTTGGGGGTTTTCAATTACTTTGGGTGAAAGGAACATCTCCTGCCTCTCACACCGCCTTTAGCTTAAAGATAGACCTGCAGGCTTAACTTATTTTTCTGGTTGACAAATATTCACAAAGACTTTAAGCTAAGGTAATGCAACACAAACATTTTTTTAAACTCAGCTTTTGTTGAGAGACGGAATTTTAAAAGGATTTCCTTTTTTCGTTCGTCACTTGCCTTTTTGGCAGGTGGCGATTTTTATTTTTACAGGGGTGAAAAACATGCAACTTTTGAAGTATTCCATAATGGTCTTAATCGGTTCGATCTCATATGGCACATTATCAACCATGATGAAGTTTGGATTCATGGATGGCCATTCATCCGGAGAACTGGTCGGCAGTCAATACCTCGTCGGTTGGCTGATTGTCTCCGTGTTATTTCTTTTTTCGTTTAAATATAAAGTTTCATGGAAGAGTGCCGGATTACTTTTAATCACGGGCATGATGTCCACTTTCGTCGGAAAGGCATATGCCGTTTCCGTATCCGAGCTTCCCGCTTCGATTGCCGTTGTCTTTTTATTTCAATTTACCTGGATAGGCGTCCTCATTGAAAGTTTCATAAATAAAAGACGCCCGGATAAAAATAAACTCATTGCCATTTTCGTTCTCTTCATCGGGACATTATTGGCAGGCGCGATCTTTGGTCAGCCTCTATCCGGCCTAAGCCTAAAAGGCGTATTGTTCGGTC
The DNA here is from genome assembly GCF_040250305.1 of Peribacillus frigoritolerans. Taxonomy (NCBI): domain Bacteria; kingdom Bacillati; phylum Bacillota; class Bacilli; order Caryophanales; family Bacillaceae; genus Peribacillus; species Peribacillus frigoritolerans. Next base: position 4,790,575 of record NZ_CP158190.1, read on the forward strand.
TAGTGTCAGCCTTGCTATTTGCGCTATATATGTATTGCAACTCTCAATTCGCAGTTGGGGAATCTTCAATGAAACGGCTGTTTTTCATTGCAACGGGTGGTATGCTGACTGCTGTATTCACAACTAACCCCGTCACACTTGTGACGAATCTTGTCCAAACGAACCTATGGTACTACGGTCTGCTGCTCGGCACATTGGGTGTTTTAGTTCCTTTCTTTTTCTTTGCTGTCAGTTTACCGAAAGTGGGTGTCGGGCTTGGAACGATTCTTTGTGCTGCGGAACTGCCTTCAGCGATGATCGTTTCCGTCATCTTCTTGAATGAACAGGTTACGTCACTGCAATGGTTCGGGATGTGCTTGATCATCGTCGGCATCGCCTTGCCTGAGGGAATAAAGCATCTGCCGCATTTCCTTCCTGGAAAAAAAACGCTGCATGAAAAAAGGATTTCATAACGTGCATGCACAAGTAAGACCATTCCCGTTAGCGGAATGGTCTTCTTTTGTATATTGTTTTTCCTATTCTTCTTAAGAATCCAATTGTTGTACTTGAAATAGGTTATAGTAATGCCCTTGCTTTTTCATAAGTTCTTCGTGTGTTCCCATTTCCGCAATTTCCCCATTATCGATATGAACGATCCGATCGGCATGGGTGATCGTTGATAACCGATGGGCCACGATAATGGTGGTCCGGTCTTTCGCTAAAATATCCAGCGCCTCCTGGATATAGTGTTCACTTTCCAAATCCAATGCGGATGTGGCTTCATCGAGAACAAGGATTGGCGGGTTTTTCAAAAATACCCTCGCAATGGCCACCCGTTGCTTTTGGCCTCCGGATAATTTAACTCCCCGCTCCCCGACTTTCGTTTCATATCCTTCTTTCAGACCCATGATGAATTCATGGGCATTCGCCGCCTTAGCCGCTTCAAATACTTCTTCGTCACTTGCATCAGGTCGTCCCATAAGGATGTTGGCCTTAACCGATTCACTAAATAGGATATTATCCTGTAGAACCATTCCTATTTTATCTCTTAGGCTGCGGACTTGATACTTACGGATATCCGTCCCATCCAATAATACCCTTCCCTCCGTCACATCATAGAAACGGGAAATCAAACTGACGATCGAGGATTTCCCGCCGCCGCTCATCCCGACAAGTGCAATGGTTTCCCCTGGTTTGACATCCAAGTTTATATGTTTCAAAACGGGTGCCTCTTTCTCGTCATAAGCAAAGGATACATCCTGAAAGGTTATTCGGCCTTCCACTTGCTTCAGCTCTTTCGCCCCTGGCTGGTCATCGATATCATACTTCTCATCCACAAACTCAAAAACCCGGTCCATGGATGCCAATGTCTGAGTCATTGTCGTCGAAGAGTTAACTAAACGTCTGAGGGGATTATAAAGCCGGTCAATGAAACCGACGAAGGCAACCATGGTACCCAATGACAATTGTTCATGAATGACCTGATAACCGGCAAATCCTATCACGAGCAAGGGGGCAATATCCGTGATCGTATTCACGACGGCAAATGACTTGGCATTCCAGCTTGTATGCTTTAGGGCCTTATCGAGGAAATTCTTGTTTTGCTTCGCAAACAATTCCTGTTCCCTGTCTTCTATCGCAAAGCTTTTGATGACTGACATCCCTGAAACCCGTTCATGAAGGTGACTCTGTACATCAGCTAACGCTTGGGACCGAATCCTTGTATAAGTTCTCAGCTTGCCAAAGAAATGCTTGATCGAAAATGCGTAAAATGGAAGCATGATGATCGATACAATGGTTAACTTCACGTCCATCGTAAACATGATGACTATTACTATGATGATCGTTGCGATATCGAGCCAAAGGTTCATCAAACCCGTGATGACAAAGTTCTTCGTTTGTTCCACATCCGTGATCATCCTCGAAATGACCTCGCCAACCCTTGTATTGGAATAATATTTAAAACTCAGTTTCTGTATATGAGTAAATAAATCATTACGAATATCATATAAGATTTTCGTTCCGGTCCATTGAGCGAAATATTGTCTGTAATACTCAATCGGCGGTCTAACTGCAACGAAAATGAAAATCATGATGGCCATTGCCCATAAAAGGCGTTCGGACTTCACGGCTTTGGACAGGTCACCATTTCCGATGATGTCATCCACTATATACTTACTGAGCAATGGAAGTAAAAGCGGAATCGCGAACTTTAGCAATCCAATCAGTACCGTCCCAATTATCTGCCATTTATATGGTTTGACGAATTGCAAATATCTCTTAATGCTCCCCACGGAATACCTCCTTTTCTGAATCATTAAATCCAAATGAAAAAAGTCCATACCAGTCAATTTGGAATCTTATATGCACTGTTCAATTATATTTTCCTTTTCGATGATTAAGTATCAAAAGGATTTCATTCACTAACTTTCAAACACATTTAAAGGAGGTTTAAAGGTTCCTGCATCGTGATAGATTGAAACAGTTGGTAGATACGTTACACAATGAAAAAGCCTGCCAATTAAGCAGCAGGCCTTTTCTATCATCGATAGGTTAAAAAGCGTTCATACCAACTATCAATAAACTCTGCGGAGAATGGTCCTTTTCGCTGGCGTATCATATAAATCAAATAGTCTACGTTCTGTTTCAATATTGAATCGATGGCATCCGGGTAATTCATTTCTTTCCGATGCCTTTCATATTCATCCTCATCCAGCAAATTAAACGTCATATCTGGGAATACTTTAATGTCCAGGTCATAATCAATGTATTTCAATGCTCCCGAATCGTATGTGAACGGCGAACTGATATTGCAATAATAATAAACCCCGTCCTCTCTCAACATACCAATAACATTAAACCAATACTTTGAATGAAAATAGCAAATCGCCGGCTCTCTCGTAATCCAGGTCCTTCCATCTGATTCCGTTACCATAGTACGGTCATTCGCTGCTATCACCAGATTTTGGGTCCCTTTTAAAACGGTTGTCTCTTCCCAGATACGATGGATATGTCCATTATGTTTATAGCTATGGATTTGGATTTTTCCTCCTTCGGCAGGAACAATCCCCATTTATCTCTCCCTACTTTCTATAGACACCCTGACAGCGTACTGTGCCCTATTCCGTTTGCAGTTGTTGTGTGTATTTAAAATATATACTTTTTTCCATTTACCCTATATTCCTATATTATAGCGATTTATTCATAAATTTAAAACAAAAGTGGCTAATCTCCCAGTGAAAATGTGTAAATAAGTCGAAAAAGTCTGACCATCCACCCATTTTAACTAAGAAATTAGCCGGTTATTTATCGTATGGCAGCCTGTCCTTGCTGAAAATAACGGATGACTTCTTCCGTTTGCTTCTCGAACATATCATGGATACTTTTCAATTCCTGCTTTTTGAGTTGAATCTCTTCCTGAATGGTGACCGCTTCACTTTCCTCTTCCAGTGCAAGGAGTTGCTTCTCTATATCTTGGCATCTTTCGATTTCGGATTGTAAAAGTAAAAGCTTATCCATCGTTTTCAACTGGTTGTTTATAAGCCGGTTAAATTCCTCCATGAATGCACCTTCCTAATCTGTATTTTTTCTATAGTATGTATATTCTATTTTTATCCTTTTTTTCCTTTGACATAAAATGTAAACACGACGAAACATTTGTCGAATCCAATGAAAGGCAAAAAAAAGCACCCTTCAAAAGAAGGATGCTTTTCATCGGCGATTAGCCTTGGCTTTTATTGCTTTGAGATTTTTGGTTTTGTTGTTTCACTTCTTGAACGTTAGTTTCAGAAGCAAACTCTGTACCGAATTGGCCTTGTGCTTGACCTTGACCTTTTTTTTGCTGAGATTGCGCGTTTTGTTGTCTCACTTCTTGAACGTTAGTTTCAGAAGCAAACTCTGTACCGAATTGGCCTTGACCTTGTTGAGATTGCGCGTTTTGTTGTCTCACTTGTTGAACATTAGTACCTGCTTGTGATTTATTTTTGTTATTAGCCATTGATATCACCTCCACAGATAATAAGATATCCATTATCCAAGAGTGTTATCCAACTAAAAACATTTAAATTTTTCCAGTTATATTAAACAAGCAATGAAATGCCTCCATCAACTATTACGGTTTGTCCACGAATCATACTGGCTCCATCGGAAATTAAAAACAGGATGGTATTCACCATATCTTCCACCTCGACCATCCGTCCAGCCGGAGTCTGATCTGCCGCCTCAGCAAGCATTTCATCCCGATTCGGGAAAGACTTAAGGGCATCCGTATCGATCACACCGCCTGAAACGGCATTGACACAAATATTTTTAGCAGCAAGTTCGACCGCTAAATATCTTGTCAGGGCTTCAAGCGCAGCTTTGGAAACTCCAACAGCTGTATAATTTTTTAAATAGCGAATGGATCCCAGTGAACTGATGCTGACAATTTTCCCTCCGCCGTTCCTCTCCATTAATTTCGCCGCTTCCTGTGCGCAGAAAAGGAGGGCTTTTGTATTGATGTCCATGGTCCAGTTCCAATGGGATTCCTCCAGCTCCATCAATGGGCGCTGCACTCCAGAGGCAGCATTATTAATGAAAATATCCAAACGTCCATAATAAGCATCGATTTCCTCGAACATGCTTTTCACTTTCGCAACGTCACCGACATTTGCCTTAACTACAAGGGCTTTGCGCCCCAACGCTTCAATTTCGGCTGCCACTTCTAATGCTTTCGACTTGCTCCGGGCATAATTAATAACGAGGTCGTAACCTTCCTCTGCAAGCCTTATTGCCGTGCTTCTTCCTAAACCTTTACTGCTACCTGTAACGAGTGCCACTTTTTGTTCCATTCGTTTATTCATCCTTTCTGAGTAAACACCGAGTAATAAAAATCATTTTTTTAAGGAGTGTTACTGTTATGTATGTTGGACGTGATATGACAGAGTTGTCGATGATGAAAAAATCGGATTGGGAAAATAGTGAACTTGCCTATTTTCATCACTCCCTTCAACAAATGGTACCTTATTTAAACCAAGAAGGACAGAGTATCCATAGCGAAATCGTCAAAGAAATTGAAAATAGAGGCGGACTTAATAGACAAGAAGCAGATTATACCCATGGAACGAAAACCATTTACGATTGATTTTATACGGATTTCGCTTTAATAATCAACAAAAGGAAGAGGATATCTTAGCGGATATCCTCTTTTAGCATAATATCCCTGTTCCCACTGATTTTCAAATCGCACCCAAAGAATGTAATATGATTGAACCCACGAATGCTTGTGACTATAATCTTTTATTCAATACACTCTTTTTCTTTATACGCTCTCATCATTTTTTGGTGGGAAACCGGAAATGCTAACTCACCCATCTCTGCTTCACTTACCCACTTAAGTTGCTGTTCTTTTAATGTCTCTTCACTGATGGCTTCTTTGACCATTCCGATATACGTGTCCACTTTCCAAACGAGGTGTGAGAAAACATGTTCAATTCTCACAAGTGATTCAGTGATTTCTGGTTTGACGCCATACATTTCCTGAAACCGACTCTCGAAGAATTCCCTCTTATGCAAAAGGGATGAATGGTTTTCGAAATTCGGATATTCCCAAAGATTTGCAAGCAATCCTTCTGATGCTCGCTTGTGAATTAAAAATTCGCCTTTTTCATTCGTTAAAACGGCAGCTACAATTGGTACATCCCGCGTTTTTTTCTTTTGGATTTTTACCGGCAATTCCGACTGAACCCCAGCTTCAAATGCTAGACAATGACTTTGAACTGGACATAATAGGCAGGCAGGCTTACCTGGTGTACAAATCAATGCTCCAAGTTCCATCAACGCTTGATTGAAGGCAGAGGTATGCTCATGATCGATCAGCTTTCTGACGGCTGCTTCGAAAGTCTTTCTTGTCTTTGGCTTTGCTATGTCTTCATATATCATCAATATCCTTGATAAAACACGCATGACGTTTCCATCAACGGCTGGCTCCGGCTTACCGTACGCGATACTAAGAATCGCACCAGCTGTATAAGGGCCGACACCTTTCAATTTGGCTATTTCCTCGGGATCATCCGGTACAATCCCATTATAGGATGCTTTCACTTCCTGAACGGCACTATGCAGATTCCTTACACGTGAATAATATCCCAGCCCTTCCCATGCTTTTAGGATTTTCTCTTCATCGGCATTGGCAAAATCCTCGAGTGTAGGGAACCATTCCACAAACCGGTTGAAATAAGGAATCACCGTGTCCACTCTCGTTTGCTGCAGCATTATTTCAGAAACCCAAACACGGTACGGGTCCTTATTTTCCCTCCATGGCAATTCTCTTTGTTCTTCGAGAAACCATGAAACCAAATCTTTTTGAAATTCATCGATTTTTATTTTTTCTATTGTCGGGATCGTTATTTCTTTCACATCAGTTCCTCCAAAGATGTTACACTCTTATCAAAATTGGGAATACCTATAGTAGGCCATTCTTTTTTAATATCATGTTCATATTCATTTATTTGTAAAGGTTCACGGAAATAAATCTAAATTATATTCATTTGATGGTTAATATATAAATACGGTATGATGAAAGAAGACCATTTTTTTCAAATTGTGGCAGGGAGGTTAGATTTTTGGATACAGGTACTCACTTTGTCATGGGAATTGCTCTTGGAGGTCTTGCCACATTAGATCCTGTCATTGCGCAGAGCCCAGTCACTGCAAGTGCAGTCATAGCAGGTACGATATTGGGATCACAAGCTCCGGACATTGACACTGTTTTAAAATTAAGGAATAACGCTGTATATATACGAAACCACCGTGGAATCACGCATTCCATTCCCGCTGTTTTACTTTGGCCCTTGATTATCAGCGGAGCACTTTTCGCCATCATACCTGAAGCAAATTACCTACATCTTTGGCTTTGGACCTTTTTAGCCGTTTTCCTTCACGTATTCGTGGATATATTCAATGCTTATGGGACCCAGGCTCTTAGGCCGATTTCGTCAAAATGGGTAGCTTTAGGGGTCATCAATACATTTGACCCGTTCATTTTTGGAATACATGTTGCCGGCCTGATATTATGGGGCTATGGATTTCCTCCAGGCTATTTATTTCTTTCCATTTACGGAATACTTGTCATTTATTATATTACCAGGTTCAGGGAACAAGCTTTTATAAAAAAAGTGGTCAAAAAGCAAATTCCTGGAGCAAGGAAAATTCTATTATCACCGACGATGCGTTTTCATCGCTGGAAAATTGCGGTGATTACCGAAAAGAATTATTATGTGGCACGGGCTGATAATGGATATGTGACGATTCTAGATACGTTCGATCGAGTGCCATTGCCTGAAAGTGAAATTCTTGAAGCCGCCAAAAAGGATATCAACTTGGCAGCCTTTCTGTCCTTTTCGCCTGTATACCGCTTTGAAATCGAACAGATAAAAGAATATTATGAAGTCCGTTTTATCGATTTAAGATACCGCAGCAATGGATATTACCCGTTTGTGGCAGTGGTCCATTTAGACAGCGAATTGAATATCTTGAATTCTTATACTGGCTGGATCTTTAGCGAAGCGAAACTGCAGAAGAAATTGAATATTATTTTGTAGTCACTGCGTATTGAAAAAGAGCTGATTCCAGGGAACCCCTCTGGAATCAGCTTTTTTAATGCAGTCGATTCTGCTGATTTAATAACTGTTGATATTTAGGGTTTTTTGCAATGAATTCGTGGAATTGCTCACCGTAGTTATCAATCCAGGTCCTTACAACGCGCGATGTCATTTCTTCTCCGGCATATTCATGCCCGGCCTTTGCATAGGTCGCCTCGAAATCTTCCCATAATAATTCCACCCAAGTCAAAGCTTGCTCATACGTGATGTGTTCATTTTTCTCAAGCAGTATCTTGGTTAATCTTTCATGGTAATCATTCATTAGAACCACCTCATTGCCAATATTTTTACAGAATGAACTATACTGTTCCATACCCATACTAGTAGTAAGCGGAAACGCTTCTGTCTTTAATCTGATGCTTGGAGGAGAAAAATTTGCGAAATAAACAAAAAGGATTCCCCAACCAAAACAATAATAAATTCCAAGGCGAGCCTCGTGCCAAAGCAAGATATGCTTCAAAGCGTGCAGATGGCAGTATAAATACACACCCTCAAGAAAGAATGAAAGCATCAAACGAGCGATCGAATTAAAAGATGCACCAGAAGGAATCGGGTACTTCCCCGGTTCCTTTTTATTTTAACATTGAAATCGGCAGTGCTTCTTCCTTACCGCTTCCACCTAAGCGGTATCCCCAGGCGAATACACCATTCATATAATCAATTTTGAAATAGACACCGGGATCTCCGTCAATTTGATATATTTCACCTTTTTTGAAATCATCCGGATTTAACAAATAGGCCTTGGCCATCGTCACTTTTCGTTCCAATACTGAAAATTCATTAACCATTCCCAATTGCTCTGCTTTTCTTGCTTTTTCAGTCAACGCTGCAATTTCCTGCTGTAGTTCATAGGCGGACAACTTGCTGTATCTTACGTCGCTCATATATATGACTCCTTAAATGAAATATTAATTTACCTCTATATTAAACAAAATTTTGAGATTTGGCTATCAATGCACTTAATCCCCATCTGCATTGGAAAGATAACGCTCAATCAATTCTATTGGAAAACCTTTTCGGTATAATGCCTGCTTCATTTTTTGTTCATATTCGAAGCCTTCATGGTTTTTATATCGACGTTGCATTTTTTCGGCATGGTGGCAAAGAGAATCCCATTGTTCATCTTCATCCTTTTCAACCGTCACATCTTCAAGTGCTTCATGGATGACATCTCTAGGGAAGCCTTTCCGTAACAAGGTTTGTTCAACCTTCAGCCTTAAAGCTCGTTCGGAAATGTTTTTTTCCTTTTTGACCGCTTTTCCAGCAAGTTTGCTTGCATGTTCAATCTGAATATCATAGGGGTATTCCTTCAATGCCTCGACAACCAACTTTTCTTGCACCCCTTTTTCCTTAAGCTCGAGCTTAAGGGTAGTGGGCCCTTTATTGCCTCCATTCACATGGGTCCGTACGTAAGCCTTGGCAAATTCAAGGTCGTCTAAATAGTTAAAGCTGTAAAGTTTATGTATCGCTTCCTTAATGATCGGCTCTTCCGTTTCCTTCTTTTTTAAATAAAGGCGAATTTCCGATTCCGAGCGCATCCGGTATGATAAATAATTAAGTGCATCGGTAAATGCTTTTTGGATTTCATCATGGAATTGTATTTCAGCCAAAAGCAGGTCATCAAGTTCCATACCCTTTTTCAAATGAAATTTCAATAGCACTTCTTCATCTACACTGAAGGCATATTTTTCGTCAACGAAAATGTTAAAACGATCTTTACGTTTCTTTTGGGTTGTTATTTTTGTTATGTTTGGCATAATTCCACCCCCACCCCTACTTTACCCCTTTACGTTTACCATTTCTATATATAGCATGTCTAAAAATGAAAAAAGAACATGGGCATGTTAAAGTGAAGGAAAGAAAGGGAAAGGAAGTGGTTTTCATGAAAATAGCCATTGCTGGTGGAAGCGGTTTTGTCGGCACAGCCCTTATTGATAAATTATCAAAAGAAAATCATGATATATATATTTTGACCCGTCATCCCGAAAAATTTAATAAACAGACTAATTTGACATATATCGGTTGGTTGACCAAGGACGCAAAGCCGGAAAAGCACTTGGCGGGGCTCGATGTTTTCATTAACCTTGCAGGTGAATCTCTGAACAGCGGGCGTTGGACACCTGAACGAAAACGCCGGATTGTCGAAAGCAGGGTCGAAGCTTCCAAAGAGATGAAACGAATCCTTTCCATACTGCCCGATAAAGTGCCCGTCATCATTAATGCAAGTGCAATCGGATATTATGGTATTTCAGATGATGAAACCTTTAACGAAACCTCTGAATCCATTGGTGATGATTTCTTGGCCCGTACTGTTCAACTATGGGAAAATGAAGCGGCTAAATCACGATCTTATAGTAACAGGTTGATCCTGACAAGATTCGGGGTGATTCTTGGAGAAAAAGACGGTGCACTGCCAATGATGGTCCTACCATATAAACTATTCGGCGGAGGAAAGATGGGCAAAGGGAATCAGTGGCTTTCCTGGATTCATATCCATGACGTGGTCCGTGCAATCATCTTTTGCATGAACGATGCTCGGATAGAAGGTCCAGTCAATTTTACGGCACCGAATCCCGTTCAGATGGATACATTCGGAAAAACCATAGGAGCTGTCCTGCACCGGCCCCATTGGTTGCCCGTACCACCCTTCTTCCTCAAGAAACTGCTTGGGGAAATGAGCATACTTGTACTTGAAGGGCAAAATGTCCTTCCCACTAAACTTAAAGAGGAAGGATTCACCTTCTCCTTTCCAACCCTTAAAGAAGCTTTACAAAATATCTTAAAGGAAGATTCTCACGTATGAAAGGGGCATTTTAGGAAAAAATAGGGATATTAAGTGGAATGGAGATGATTTAATTGCTCAAAAAACACGATAAAGAGAAAAGTAACTTGACTAGTACACAAGCGATTCTTTATGCTCGCGAATTTAAAAAAGCAGATCGAGCTGGTGGATATACCGAAAAGAAATCCCGTCGTTAAGTTTGGTGTTTTTTCCCGTACATTTTGAATAGCCACTCAACACAAAATAAGCTGGAGATGATTAATGAATTCATCTCCAGCTTATTTTTATTCTAGGGGGCGCTAACATGGGACGCAACAATATACACCATAATCGAGATAAGAACAAACAGAAACTTCCTCAGGTTCCTAAAAACCTGAAAAGTGACGGACTTGACGTTGAATATTCTTCCGAACTGGCTGACCAGGAAGACATCGAGGCACAAGCCCGGGCAAATGCTGCTGACCGCCGTGCTCATAGTCGCCGCTTATAAGCAGGAGAAACCAACCAAGGGGCTGTAAATCAGCCCCTTTTGTTTTCTTTATTTACATAGCTTATCCACAGCCCTGTGTATATTGTGGATATATTCTGAAAATACTGATAAAAAACAAGTACAATAAATCACCTTATCAACATGAAAATAATGTTATTTCTGGATAACCCTGTGGATTATGTGGATAAAGGCCATTTTAAGCTAACCACTCTGCATTATTGTTGTGGATAACTATTCTCTCTCCTTGAATTGTTCCACAGGATTATTATTTATATAATAACTATCTGCTACGATCTTTATTAAATGTCTTCCCTCCAAGTATCATCGCATGCCAAATGACTTTTCCAACCCTAACTTGTCAGTAGTTTTATCGCTATTGACCCCGGCATTAAAGAAGGTTCCCCAAACTTTTTCCATCAGCATTTTCTTCCAACTGTTTACGAAGCAAGAATTTTTGTATCTTCCCACTTGCGTTTCGAGGCAGCTCATTACTGAAGATATATCTTCTTGGACGTTTATAGTTCGCCAGTGTTTCACTGTTCTTACACCAAGTTTCTAAGTCGGATTCCGCCAGCGTTGGGTCTTTGGCTACGATGAAGGCCGTTACCATTTCCCCCCAATGACCATCTGGCTGACCAAGGACTGCACAGTCGAGAACTCCTGGATGCTCATATAATGTATCTTCCACTTCACGCGGATAAATATTTTCCCCTCCAGAAATGATCATGTCGTCCACCCGGTCCTTGACCCACAGATATCCATCCTCATCCAGGAAACCGATATCACCGGAATGATACCAGCCTTTGTAAAGCGCCGTTTCGGTCTCTTTATCTTTTTGAAAGTAACCCTGCATGATACATGGACCTTTCACAAGGATCTCCCCTGTTTCCCCAGGCTCCAGCATATCCTCGGGATCCGATGGCCCTTCGTCATTCGGACGGGCAATGATGATTTCATGACCGGAACATGCCTTGCCGGCAGAACCCGCTTTCCTAATTTGATCTTCCTCCAATAGGAGAGTGATGGCGGGACCCATTTCAGTCATTCCATAAGCTTGGATGAACTGGATGCCGAGTTTCTCCTGACAGGCCCTTACAAGTGAGGGAGCCATCGGGGCTGCTCCATAAAGCCCAAGCTTCAAACTCTGGAATTTATAATCATCCAAGTTTTCATGAATGAGCATGTTCCACATCGTAGGAGCAGCAAAAAACTTGGTGATCCCCTCGGATTCAATCAGTTCCATGGCTTTTTTGGGATTAAACTGATGTAATATGACATTTGCGGCACCGACCTGTACGCGAGGTAAAAAGGAACAGTGCAATTCGGCACAATGGAACATCGGTGCAGTAATCAAACCGATATCAGAGCGTTCGTACTTCATTGCCTCTATTAAAATCTCTGCTTGTTTGACCATATCTTTATGAAGGTGAATGACCCCTTTGGGCCGTCCGGTTGTCCCGCTCGTATACATGATGGCATAGATATCATCCTCGTGAACATCCACTTCTTCTGGCTTTGATGAGATACTGGCCATTTTCTGGCGGTAACCTTTGGCATATCCAGGCACATCATCATCAATATACCAGAAGGCCGTTTCCGGAAATCGCTTTTCAACCGCGGCAACGTTCGCTTCCAATTCGTGTTCGAATAAAACAACCTTTGGAGCAGCGTCGTTCAAGATGAAGGCCAGCTCTTCCGGCATTAAACGGAAGTTGATTGGATTAAAGATTGCACCGATTTTTGCACAGGCAAAGAATGCTGTTGCAAGCTCTTCATTGTTGTAAAGGTACGTAGAGACCCTGTCCCCTTTTCGCACCCCTTCCGCTTGAAGGGCCGCCGCCAACCTATTCACCTGCTCATTCCATTGAATGTACGTATAGCGGATATTTCTTCTCACGTCGTAGATAGCTTCTTTAATGGGGAATTCCTGAACCGTCTGATCAAAGATATTTTTAATCGTTACTGACATATCATTTTCCTCCTCAAGTAGGCCCACCATCAACAGGAAGAGTTCAGGCAAAGCCTGCGATGGTCGGCTTCATCCCTTTTCAGCTTTTACTTTCGTGCGAATTACGAATATTCACAAATGGAATGTCCAGATTCAGTCCAATCTTTCAATGATGGTCGCATTCGCCATCCCATGGCCTTCACACATTGTTTGCAGCCCATAACGGCCGCCCGTCCTTTCTAACTCATGGATCATTGACACCATCAATCTGGCCCCGCTGCCGCCAAGAGGATGACCCAAGGCAATCGCCCCACCATTTGGATTCAGTTTCTTCGGGTCTGCCCCCGTTTCTTTTAGCCAGGCAATCGGTACAGGCGCGAAAGCCTCATTCACTTCAAAGATGTCGATATCATCAATTGTAAGACCTGCTTTTTCCAAAGCTTTTTGGGTAGCCGGAATCGGCCCCGTAAGCATCAGGGTGGGATCTGACCCGACAACAACCCGTGTAAGCACTTTAAAGCGCGGTTTCAATCCAAGCTCTTCGGCTTTACTGCGTTCCATCAATAATAAAGCGGCAGCACCGTCACTTATTTGACTTGAATTCCCCGCATGGATTAAACCGTCTTCTTGGAAAACCGGTTTCAATCCAGCAAGTACTTCAAGAGTAGTTCCATCCCTTGGGCCTTGATCTTCCGTAACTTCGATATGATTTCCTTCTTTATCAGTACCCGATACTGATATCATTTCACGGTTAAAATGTCCTTCTTTTTGAGCACGTATTGCCTTGGCATGACTCTCCACGGAAAACTGATCACAATCTTCACGTGTTATTCCCCACTTATCGGCAATTCTCTCAGCTGATAATCCTTGGTTGATCACCTCATAATGGTCCATATACTTTTGGCTTGTTACAGCACCTTGATAATTAGATCCCATGGGAACTCGTGACATGTTTTCCACTCCACCTGCCACTACCACATCCATATCACCCGACAAGATGGCCTGGGAAGCGAAGTGGACTGCCTGCTGACTTGATCCGCATTGACGGTCAATCGTCGTTCCAGGCACTTCAATCGGAAATCCGGCAATCAGTGCAGCAACCCTTGCTATATCACCGGCCTGTTCGCCCGACTGTGAAACACAGCCTAAAATGACATCATCGACAATAGCCGGATCGATGCCCGCCTTTTCAATCAGCTTCTTCAATACTTCCCCTGCCAGATCATCAGGGCGGACGTCTTTCAAGACACCGTTCCTTCTGCCTACTGGCGTGCGAATCCCTTCAACGATAACCACTTCCCGCATATACTCTCTTCCCTTCTCAACCTTTTTATTGAATTAAAGACCCATATTCTTAGCGATGATCTTCTTCATGATTTCATTTGTCCCGGCATAGATGCTCGCTACCGGAACATCCCGATACCTTCTGGCAATCTTGTATTCCTCCATATATCCATAGCCGCCATGGAGCTGCATGCATTCAATGGATATTTTTCTGGCAGTCTCCGTCAAACGCCATTTTGCCATCGAAACTTCCGTTACAACCTGTTCACCAGCCACATGTTTGGCAATCAATTGATCTAGGAAGGCACGCCCCATTTTGATTTCCGTTGCCATTTCCGCGATTTTGAATTGAGTATTTTGAAACTGACTTACGGATTTTCCGAACGCTTCCCTGCCCTTCACATACTCAATCGTATCGGCCAACATATCCTCAGATGCGGTTTGAGCACAAATCGCCACCACAAGTCGTTCCTGCTGCAGTTTATCCATTAGGTAATTAAACCCTTTGCCTTCTTCACCAAGCAGGTTTTCCTTTGGAACACGGCAATCCTCGAAGATGAGCTCCGCTGTATCCTGACTGTGCAAACCAAGCTTCTTCAGTTTTCGCCCCCTAGAAAACCCGGGTGTATCCCTTTCGACCACGACTAAGCTAACGCCTTTATGTTTCGGAACGGCATTTGGATCCGTTTTACAGGCAACGATGACCAAATCGGAATGTATGCCATTCGTGATGAATGTCTTTTGGCCATTTACTATGTAATGATCTCCATCCAAAATGGCAGTCGTTTTAATATTGGCCAAATCCGAACCTGTACCAGGCTCTGTCATGGCAATGGCTGTAATGATTTCCCCCGTCGTGCATCTGGGAAGCCAGCGCTGTTTCTGCGACTCATTTCCGTATGCGGAAATATACGGGACGGTGATGTCACTGTGAAGTCCGAAACCAATGAAACCAGAACCGACTCTTTCCAATTCCTCATTAATTATGACGGCAAAGCCCCAATCTACCCCTGAACCCCCATAATCTTCTCCTAGGTCCGGACATAAAAAACCCTGTTCCCCCATTTTCACCCAAAATGACCGGGGAATGATCCTCTCTTCTTCCCATTGTTCATAGTGGGGAACTGCTTCTTTCTCTAAAAACTTTCGGAATGACTTACGGAAAATCTCATGATCTTCACTTAGGTATGGATGTTTCATCTGTTTTATCTCCTCTCTAATTCTTTGTCGGAGGCTCTTTTCCTGGATTTAGAATGGATTGCCCTGAAAGAATTAATAACTTACCTGGGTGACATTCTAATCGCCCCATCCAGTCTGATGGTTTCCCCATTCAGCATTGGATTCGTTATGATGCTTTCCGTTAGTTTAGCGTACTCTTCTGGATACCCGAGCCTTGATGGGAATGGTACGGTTTTCCCTAATGAAGACCTAGCTTCATCAGGTAACGAATCAAACATCGGAGTATGGAATAGACCCGGTGCAATTGATACGACACGTATCCCTTTGTTGGCTAACTCCCTTGCAATCGGCAAAGTCATACCAACAATCCCTCCCTTGGAGGCACTATATGCGGCTTGTCCGATTTGCCCTTCAAAGGCAGCGACCGAAGCTGTATTGATAATGACCCCACGCTCCCCCTCTTGGTTCGGTTCATTTTCGACCATCTTTTCCGCAGCAAGCCGGATTACGTTAAACGTACCGACCAAATTGATTTGAACGACTTTTGAGAACGCTTTCAATTCATGTGTACCTTTTCTGCCTATGACCTTCTCTGCAATTGCAATGCCTGCACAGTTGATGACCGTATTGATGCTCCCGAATTTTTTCATCCCTTCATCCAACGCCACCGATACGCTTTCTTCACTTGTTACATCCGTTTTAATAAATAGGACTGAATCTCCCAATTCCTGAGCCATTTTAGCGCCTTTTTCCTCAGAGAGGTCAAATATGACCGCTTTTCCGCCTTTTTTAATGATGTTTCTTACTGTCGCGGCTCCAAGACCTGAAGCTCCTCCTGTCACAACTGCAATCGTTTCTTGAATTTCCAAATCCTCACCCCATTTGTTTCTATTATATATATTCATCTTTCACTATCATCAAAACCTATTTTCAAGATTAATTTCACCGCTTGCATGTTTTATCGTTCACTTTCAAGTCATGAAGGGTTTCGGTAAAGCCTTTGATTACCTGTTCAAAATCCTGCTTCAACCCATCCAGCTCTTTAATGCGTTCATTTATTTCGTTTAGCTTCTGTCCTGCAGTTTCAATCGTTTTTTCCAATTGCTTTATGCCTGTCCTATCCTTATCGAATAAAAGGACGATATCCTTTATTTCCACTAACGAAAAACCATACTTCTTACCGCGCATTATGATTTTGAGCTGTGCATATTCCTTCTTTCCATAAACCCTTTTTCCCGTTTCGGTACGCTTTGGTCTAAGCATACCAAGTTCCTCATAATATCGGAGGGTCCTTGTCGTCAATCCGAATTCTTTTGCTAAATCAGAAATGGTGTACATGTTAAAACCACACTTTGCAAAGGGATTATTTACCTTCATTTTAACATTGACGTTAACGTAAACTTCAATAATTATTCACAAAATTTATAATATATGAAACTGTATGAAAGATTTAAATTGATATACTAAGGGTATATTCTTTAAAGAAGGGAATGATCGCTCCATGCTATGTTCAAAAATATTAGTTGCTTATGATGAATCCGAATTGGCACTTAAATCTTTAGAAAAAGCGATTGAATTAGGGAAGCTGGATCCCGCTATCGAAATCCAGGTGCTTCACGCTGTTACGCTGCCAATCAAGCCAAATATATATGGCAATGCCTTTCAGGAAATTGAAGAATCCATGCTCAAGTATGGCAAGGAAGTGATTAAAAAAGCGGAAGCGCTTTTATCCGAAATACCGAATGCATCCCAAACATTTGTCGTAGAGGGTTCAGCCATCACGACTTTATTGGAACATGCAAAATCCCAGAATTGTGACCTTATCATCATGGGCAGCCGCGGATTGAGTGGCTTCAAGGAATTCCTAGGCAGTGTGAGCCACTATATCGTTCAACATTCCCCAGTTCCTGTCTTACTGGTCAAATAAAATACTCTTTATAGCCAGCCCTTTCCTAGGCTGGGTTCCCCTTGGAATCCAGCTTATTTATGCGTGCATGAACTCCAAACTTATCATGTTTTACAAACACTTCCGTTTGCAGGTAAAATGAAACTAATTTAAACGAGGATAACAGGTGACGCAATGGATATTAAACATTTGCAATACTTTATAGAGGTAACCAATTTCAATAGCTTCACTCGGGCTGCCGACCATTTATTCATTACCCAGCCGACCATCAGCAAGATGATTAAAAACCTGGAAACCGAGCTAGGCGTTGAGCTTTTTGATCGTTCACGCAAGCAACTGATCTTGACCGATGCAGGCAGGGTCGTCTTAGAGCAGGCAAAATTGATTGATAAGGCCTTTCACAATTTAGAAACGGAAATGGACAATTTATTAGGTTTGAAAAAGGGACATATCCGTATCGGCCTTCCGCCGATAATAGACGCTTCTTTCTTCCCCCGGATACTTAGCCGTTTTCACGAGGATTATCCTAATATTACCTTTCAATTAGTAGAGGATGGTTCAAAGAAAATAGAAGAATCCGTTCAAAATGACTTAATTGATATAGGCGTAATAGTCCTGCCAACCAACACCGCACTTTTTCATCATTTTGCTTTTTTGGAAGAAGACATCAACTTGATTGTTCATCCCTCCCATCCGCATGCTTGTGTGGAAGAAATTGATTTGGCTGACCTGGAAAACGAATCTTTCATCTTATTCAATAAAGATTACGCCCTTCGAGATCTCATCATTTCATCCTGTAATGAAGCTGGTTTTTCTCCACATATCGTCACGGAAAGCTCACGCTGGGATTTTATTGAGGAAATGGTTTACTGTAAACTTGGCGTTGCTCTATTACCTGAAAGTTTATGCCGTCATGATGAGCGAGTAAAGACAATCAAGGTTAAAAATCCATCCATTAGTTGGAATTTGGGATTGATATGGAGTAAGGACCATTACCTTTCATTCGCTGCAAAAGAATGGCTGAAATATACGAGGGAAGCATTGTCCCATAAGCAGTGAATTATCTAGCATGATTATGTAAGCAGTATCATAGATTTAGGTTATGCACATGATAACATCTAACCATTTTACAATGCGTTACGGCGGGGTTAGACTAGTATAAGTAAAAAGCACGGTAAATGCTGGTGGATTCCATATATTCTTAAAAGGAGATATTCATGATCACTTTATCTAGTGTCGATGAGTTACAGGCAACAGAAGCAACTCTGGAGAAAATTAAATATTCATACCCCGAACTATTTGATAAACTGCACCATGTCGTTGCTTTAACACGGGCTCTTCAATTTAAATATCAATTTATGGGCACATTAATCATGGATGAAAACCATAACGAATACACCCCTGAATTCGTTATGCCCTCCGTTATCGGATTATATATAGAGGAAGTTCAAAAGTTAAAGGATGATCCAAATATCCAGGTATTACTACAGACCTTCTCCCAAAATAAAAATATTGGATATGCCAAAATCAGCATGCTTGTGCTCGGTAAAAGCCCTGAATCGCTTTTAGGCGCATCATGCATCAAATGAAGCCCCTGATATACTCCGAAAAAAACCTCCCATAATGGAAGGTTTCTTTTCTTTACATGTAATTAAAGTACTTTACTCAAAAAGGCTTTAGTTCTTTCCTGCTGGGGATTATTAAAAATCTCACTAGGAATATTTTCTTCAATAATATAACCTTCGTCCATGAAAATCACGCGATCTCCAACTTCTTTTGCAAACCCCATCTCATGGGTCACAACTACCATGGTCATGCCTTCCTTAGCCAGCTGCTTCATGACCTCAAGGACTTCGCCGACCATTTCCGGATCTAGAGCGGAAGTAGGCTCGTCGAATAGCATGATTTTCGGTTCCATCGCCAACGCCCTGGCAATGGCGACGCGCTGCTTTTGTCCCCCCGATAATGAATCCGGATATGCGTTCGCTTTCTCGGCAAGTCCGACTTTCTTAAGCAATTCCATCCCTCTTTGGGAAGCCTGTTCTTTGGATATCTTGCGGACCTTTATAGGCGCAAGCATTATATTCTCAAGAACAGTCTTATGTGGAAATAAGTTAAAATGCTGAAATACCATGCCAACTTCCGTCCGGACTTTATTGATATTGACCTTCTTGTCTGTCGTATCAAGCCCTTCAATGAAAATATGGCCTCCCGTTATCGTTTCAAGTTGATTGATACACCTCAGGAAAGTGGATTTTCCCGACCCAGAAGGACCAATTACCACGACTACTTCCCGAGGGGAAACGATTGCATTGATATTTTTCAATACATCATTATCGCCAAATGACTTCTTAAGATTCTCCACCTTTATCATTCTGTTTTCAACCTTCTTTCGAGTCTATTTAATACGAAACTTAAAATGAGGGTAAGGAATAGATAGATGAAGGCACACGCCAAGTATGGCTCCCACACTTTAAAGTACTGACTCCCCATCGCTTTCCCCCAATACATCAATTCCGGGGCAGCAATGACACAAAGCAGGGATGAATCCTTCAATAATACGATGAACTCATTTCCTAACGGAGGAATCATCCGTTTGAAAGCTTGAGGCAATACAATATGTATCATTGTTTGGACATGGGTCATTCCCAATGAACGGGCACCTTCCATTTGCCCTTTATCGATGGATTGAATGCCCGCCCGGAAAATTTCGGCAATATATGCGGCTGCATTTAACGATAAAGCAATGACACCGGCTGTTACTGCATTCGTTTCCCCGGTAAAAAAGGGCACAATTCCAAAATGGATTAAAAAGATTTGAACTAAAAGCGGTGTTCCGCGAAAAACCGTGACATAACAGTAAAATGGAAAGGCAAGCACCTTGTTTCTCATGATTTTCCCTAAACCGATAAATAACCCCAAAAAGGTTCCTATGAGGATGGAGGAAACTGACAGCCCTATTGTAAGCAATGTTCCTTTTAATAAGAAAGGAGCATATTCAAAAATAATATCCCAGCGAAAACTCATTTTGTTTCCCTCCTAAGGCCAAAAAAACTGCGTAACTTCACACGTAAAGTTACGCAATCTTTTACTATCCATTTGTTTTTATTGTTGTGCTTTTAATGTTTCTATATCTGGATCAGTACCAAACCACTCTTTATAAATTTCTGCATATTTCCCATTTTCATAAATGGCATTCACGGCTTTATCGAATTCCGATTTCAATTCACTGCCTTTTGGGAACATAAGACCATAAAACTCCTCATTGAAACTTTTGCTGTCTTCAACAACTTTAAGTTTTTGATCGGGGTTATTTTTCACATATTCTTCAACAACCGTATTATCAGCCACGACTGCCGCAGCTCCGCCTTTTAGTAATTCCTGAATGGCCAGGTTATTATTTTCGAACTTTTTGATATCCTTGTGATTCTTTCCAAGGAGTTTCTCTACCGCTTCCTGTCCGGTAGTACCAGTCTGAACGGCAATGACGTTTCCTTTCAATTCATCTCCTGATTTTATATCACTATCCTCAGGAACGAGAATCTTGTTTGTGGATAAGAAATACGGAACCGAGAAGTCATAAGATTGTTTTCTTTCGTCATTCACTGTAATCGCAGATATGGCGACATCCGCTCTCTTACCTTCGATTTCAACAAAAATCGGATCCCAGCCAACACTTTCCAATTTAATTTTATAACCCGCTTCTTTTGCAACGGCATTGATGAAATCAACATCGAAACCTACAATCTTATCTCCTTCAAGATATTCAAATGGAGCATAGTTGGCGTCCGTCACGATCCTGAGTGTTTTCCCATTGGATTCTTCTTCTTTTCCAGTTGTCGAGACTTCCTTACCCTTCCCGCATCCTGTCATGACTAGTAACAAAGAAGCAACCATGGCAAACACTAAAAAAGAAACCTTTTTCAAAATAATCCCCTCTTCTCTCTCGTAAACTCTCTTTTTTAAAAAAACAGATAAATCTAACTTTAGAGAACATTCAGTATATTCTTTTAAGAATATTATACGTTTATTTGTTTTTTTATGCAATAAAAAGTCGATAAATAACTTTAGTAAAATAAAATTTTAATCAATTAACTTGGTAAATCAAAAACGCAACTAAGCTCCAATCGGTAAAGATGCACCCTTTTACCCTTTACTCGAATTAATTGATATTATATTGAAAACAGATAGCGCCACCTTTCAAAAGGTTTAATAGAACAAAAATAAGCAGCGGCCATATTAGCGTGGCCGCTGCTCGAATGATTATTATGGGACTTCCTTATTCCCCTCTTCAATATCCAACATATCCAACAGGAAGATAAAGATCGGTATTCCGATGATCAATCCCCATATCCCAAGGAAATGCTCGGAAAACAATAGGATGATGAAGGTGAAAAATGTTGGAAGATTTGTTTTTGCCGACATGAATTTCGGATTTAAAATATAGCTTTCAATTGCATGGATCACAACAATCATGATCAATACAGCAATCACTTTGGGCATGCCGCCGATACTATAGGCAATCATGCTAAGTGGAATGAGGGAGATGATGACCCCTGCAACCGGTATCAAACCCAGGAAGAAAATCATGATCCCTAGACCGAGCAACTGCGGGAAGCCAAGAATCCATAAGAAAGTTACAGATAGGACAGCATTCGTAATGGCTATCAAGAACTGGACCTCGATCACCTTTCCGAATGAATTGATGAATTTGACGCCAAAGTGACTTAAGTTTATGAAGAAAGACTTAAATTTGGCCCGCTTGAATTTTGAAGTGAAACGAATGATTTTATCTTTTTCCAATAAGAAAAATAGACTAAGCAACATGGAAATGAAAATTTGAAATGCCAGTTTACCGAAATCGGATATATAAAGATAGAGTGTATTCATCTGTGTTTGAAGATCCAGCGGCGATCGCAGCTCGTTCATTATATTAATGGCATATTGAATGACCCTACTATCTGGTGGATGTTGAAAGAAGAAAACGATCTGTGTCACTAATTCCGTGAATTGCAGCGTAATGACCGGTAGATATTTATAAAGAACGATGGCTAAACAAGAAATGACGACTGCATATAAAAAGCTTATAACAACCTTAGAGTTGATATGCATCACTTTATTCAGCCGAATCATGATGAATTGCTCCAGCCTTCCCATCAGGAAAGTGAAAACAAATGTGAATAACACGATATTAACCATACTACCGATGCTTATTAAAAAGAGAACTAACACAATTAATGTAATTAACCTTGAAAAACCTTCGCTTTGCAAATACTCTTTTACCACTTACCTATCTCCTAACTACCGTTCTGCCGTTATAAATCCTTTACCCTTCATTTTACACGGAATTGAGGAATTCTACTACAATTACCTTCCATTGACAATAAAATTATTTGAATGATCAGTAAAACCCATGCTGAAGAAGCCGTTAAGATGTTTTCGAAAAATTCAATCTTTTATCCCAAGCCATTTCTGCATGAAAAAACATCTGCCAAATCGGCAGATGCCAGACCGTAGACAAACTCAATGAAAATCGAGTATGTCTACGGTTTTTTATTGGTTTTTAGATTTTGGACGTTGATTTCCACTCCAGGCACTCGCTTTCCGCGGGCGGTCCGGGAGCCTCCTCGGCTTGCGCCTGTGGGGTCTCCCCTAGACGCGCTTTTCCCGCAGGAGTCTCGCACCTTCCATTCCAATCAACTTAACTTTAGATAGAACCCCTTTTGTCTACAAACTCAACATCTGCCAAATCGGCAGATGCTAATCTTCATCCTTCACATCGATATCTTCGGGGATAGGTTCGTTATAATAATCCGCTAAATCCTTCTTATATTTCTCCATCTGTTCAAGATGCATATTAAACTGATCTTTAAAAATCAAATGCTGCTCACCATCATGAACGGTGCGAATTTTATTTTGAACGATCAAACTTTCTATATAAGATTCCGGCATCGATAGATATTCCGCAGTCTCTTTTACTGTCAAGTACATGCCTTCACCCCTTTTCCTCTCTAACTATACTAGATATGAGGCATTATTTGAAGCGCTTGATTTTCAACTGAAAACCTCGTACATGCCAAGGAAAGGATGATACCCGATTCAGGGTATTGTCATGCAACCTCACCAGCTTAATCAATTTCCACCAATGGAACATTTTAGATGAAAAAACTTACAATCCCTTCCAAGAACATGTAAGATAATGTTAAAGCAATATATTCATAGATTGAGGAGTGGACAAAAATGACCTTCTTTTATGTCATTCTTGCAGCAATTTTTGCTGTTTTCCTGGTCAAGTTCGTTAAAGGGCTAAGTGAACCGGCTAAATTAGAACGCTATCAAAATGAATTCCGTAAATACCATGGTGAAACTTTAGATCTGCATGCAACGGAAATCGTTTCAGAAGCATTGATAGAAAAGCTTAATAAAGCACTAGATTTCAATTATATGGAAAAGGTCAATACTGAATTCCGCCTGAAGCATCCACGGGACTCGCAGTTAAAGGTCAATCAGGCTTGGCGTGAATTGAAACGCTACTTGATCATGACTGCTGTGTTTGGAAAAGTTGAGATGTTTAATTCAGTCATCGATGAGTTATGGCATATCATGCTGAACTATAGACAGGAATATGATGAGTTTTGCCAGGCTTTCATCGGTAGGACCATTTTGCACCATCCTCATTCAGAACCTGTTTTCAAACCCGAAGAGCGGACTCTTTTTGACTTTTACTATGTACAGCTATTTACGGTGGACTCCCATTCCATTCAAAAATGGGGCAAATTTTTCAAACATGATAAAGGGCTAACGCTTCTCCGAGATTTTGAAACGCTGGAGCTGGAGCAGTTAAAAGAGAAATATATGCGGAAACCGACAAGTATACAAGCGGAACGGACCTTTGAATCCTTCACTTCCCAATTTAAAGAAAATCGCCCCATGACAGAATTGAATTGGCGGAAAACGTACGATCAGACTGACTACGCAGCTCCTGCCTATTTCACTTATGCAAGCACAGATGATTTTGACGGCGAATTTAAAGATATTTTCGGGAATGAACCGAACACAGTTTCCTCCGGATCCGGCCATGCCGATCATGGTGGTCATAACAGTTCCCATGACAGCAGTTCTGATTCCTCTTCCAGCTGTTCTTCATGCAGCTCTTGTTCGTCTTGAGCCTTTCGCTTGGAGAAATCCAAGCGTTTTTTTATACCATTAGATGAACTGGATTGATGAAGCTTAGTTTTTACTCAATATAAAAGGAGTTACAACTGATATGCATGATAATGAGATCCGAAAATTCAGACCAGTTTTTGTCTATGCAAATTTGGAAAACAAGAAAAAATTAGTACAAGGTTTAACTGAAGATCGAGTGAAATTAATTCAAGAATTAAAAAAATATAGAAATGCCCTTTCACCATTTTTAATTAATGTTTTGCAAACTAATATAGATCAGTGGGAAATAGAAATTCATGATTGGGAAGAGGAAATAAAAAAAATAGAAGCAGAGAAAGAGAGCTTTTAAGTGCTTTCGGTTTACAGACAAAAGTGGTTCGGAATTAATAAATTCCGAACCACTTTGAATTATCGTCCAAGGTTAAGGGATTGGGGCTCTGCAAGCCCACTCTCTTAGTCCATTATTAAACATGTGCAATTGAGCTATTTTCTCCAAGTTAAAGGTAAGCATCGCCTTCATCGGAAATTTTCAAGTCAATTGACGCATTCCATTTTCCTTATTCATTAATTCCACCGATTGAACCAATTCTTGATCCTCTGTTTATTTTTCTCAAGAACCTCCTTGGAAGTCCGGTTGTCTTTTTGTTTTTTCCATTCAAAGAAAGATGCAATTCCGATAAGCAGCCCTCCGCCAATGATTAAATACAGCCACCATGGCATCTCACCCCACATCGAATTGGTATTCATATAGACATTGAATAAAATCGTCCCAGTTCCAGCGATGAAATAGGATTTGTATTTCATCATGAATCCAAAGAGCATTGCTGCCAATGACACCGTGCCGATAATGAGGGCATCATATAAGGTGTTTCCTGCCATTGCATCAATGATCAAGGCCAAAAACAAAAGGAAAACAATACCACTTTCGATATATTGTGTGATTTTGCCTTTAACAAGGATTTTCCTCAGCAGAGTGGTGCTGACAATGAACAGCGGCAGAATATTCACCTCCTCCTCAAGTACAGGAGGGATCGTGAGCTGATCGACAATGACCCAATACGGATATAGACTGAACAAAATCGCTGCCGCCAACTGGTATTTCCTTTCCAACATGTCTGTCGTCGTGCTTCTCATCAAAATGAAATAGGCCGGAATCAGAAGTGCCGCGAAGATTTCCAAAATGAAATGTGCCGGTCCCCCCGTCAAAACATCCATGTTCATGGCAAGAAGAAACAGCAGACCATAGACTCTGTAAAAATCCAATTGAAGTCCTTCCCTGCCTTTATCAAGCAAGCCTTTAAAGTATTTCCTGCTTAGCAGTACCATTATGGCCGTACACCCAAAAAGGACTGCCGTTCCAACGAAAGGCTGTAATGTGTCCGCGTACATGATGATGATCCAATACGGATACAAACTGAGAACTCCGGTCAGCCAAACGTAGATGCCCTTTTCTTTTACATCCTTTGTGAAACTTCCAATCAAGATGAAGTAAACCGTGATCAAGAGCGATACAAAAACTTCGAGTAACGGGGTCAATGTTTCAGTTACTGGAAATCCCCGATTCATGGCCAGTAAAAACAGCAAGCCATATATCCTGTATGCATCGATGGTAATGCCTGTTTCTTCCTTTTTGATTAAACCATCGAAATAACGCCGGCTTAAAAGCAGCATCCCTGACATACAGCCGAAAAGGAACATCAATCCCATTACAACCGATAAGCTGTCGGCATAGCCGACAATGATCAGGAAGGGATACAGACTGACTAGTGCAGCAATATTGGAATAGATTTTCCTTTCTTGCTTTTCCGCTGTCAAGCTTCTCAGGAAAATGAAATAAGCGGTTAACAGCAGCGATACAAAGACTTGGAGTAACTGATGCTTAGCATCATTAAAAACCTCTGCATTCATATCGATCAAAAAGAATAAACCATAAATCCTGAAAGGATCAAAGCTGATGATGCCTGATCCGTTTTTCTTGAGTAATCCGCTGGAATACAGCCTGCTTAACAACAACATTCCTGCCATACAGCCAAAAAGAATAGCCAAACTCGTGACGATTGGGAGTGTATGGGCATAATCTATGATATTGATGAATGGGAAAAGGCCGATGATTGCCGCTATTCCCGAGTAAATGATTTTTTCTTTCTTATAGATCGTGAATCTTCCCATCAGGATGAAGTAGCTAGGCAACAGCAGGGAAACAAAAATCCCCAAAATTGCAGAATCTGTATCGCTCATAAACACTTCCAGATTCAAAGTACACAGATATAACAAGCCAAAAATCCGATAATAATCAATGACTCTCTTCGTTCCGTCTTGGTTGAGCAATCCTTTGAAAAGGCGTCTGCTAGCCATGACCATCACAGCCATACATACAAGCAATACGATAATCGCCATAACCAGAGGTAATGTATTTACATACATATTATAGAAGATGTACGCCAGGCCTAGAGGAACCACAACATAGTTTCGCCAATTCCTTAGCATGAGGAGATACCAGGCAAACAAGAGCTGTACAGTCATCACCCCTACCCAGACCAGCTCCCGGTTAAGCGGGAAGTCCCGGATTGCCGTTTCCAAAATGGATATGCTTATCCCTAAATGAATGAATGGAATAAGGTAATACTCCATGATGCCTTTCCAATTCTTATTGGATAACGCCCACAGAATGGTTATGAGTCCTGCTGTAATCATCAAGCATATTGATGTAATGAATACCATTTGCTCCATGTTTACGACAAATAAATGGACCTGCAGGAAAAGGACTGAAAACCCTAGGTACGTAAAAGCATATTTTTCCCATTTTACGTGCGCCCTTAAAGCACTCAAAATATAAATCAACAGTTGTGCAACATATAGTAACGGTGAGCTTTCCGTATGAATAATGAGCAAATATCCAACAGGAATCGCCAGTAAATTGGCAAGGTGACTTGCGTAAAAGAAACACAGTTTCCCATTTTTCGAATATTTCCCAAGCCATTCTCCTAATAGGAAAAAGATAATGGGGCCGAGCAACACGAACGCAATTCTCAACACCATTGAAGCAAAATCAAAAACATCGTAGAGTGAAGCATATAAGCTGGCACTTGTAATCACGACAGGCACCCAGAATATTTGCTTCCTATGGATATGGACGGACCAGCCGTTTATTGCAGTAGCTACGGCAATCACTCCGCTTGCCTCCAAAGGATTCAGTGAATCGAATGGAATCGATATCAAGGAAAGGAAGGAAAGAATCTGTCCGCTATATGCAAAAACAGGAAAGAATTTATGGTATCCCTTTTTAAATGTGTAAGCTGCACCGATGGAAATCAGTGAAACACCCATTAAATAGACGCTGAGCGGGATATTTGACCGAACCCATTCTAAACTCTCCAACAAATATGGATAGAAAGCAACCAAAGCCAGTACGAAAGTGATTGGAAATCCGTATAAGGCATTTTCCTTCATATGCTTTGATTCGTCTTTTATATATGTGATGAAGAAAAGCCCAGAGATCATGGCGAGCGCCGCACTAACTGCAAGCCAATCCATTTCGCTGAATTTAATGGTCAGTATCACTAACATGATCATTGGGGAGATAAGTAAGATACTCTTCTTAAACAGGCTGTACCTTGGGTGACGATTATATAAATATACTCCAAGATATTGAATGACCTGAATAACAAAAATCAGATTTAAGATGGTAGAAAAAGAGACTGGCAATGCAAAGAAAAGATATAGTAACGCTAAGTCGAAAATAACAACAGCCGGGTACGTGAGGCTTGAATTTCTCGAATGAAGGGAAAAATAGGTAAGCTGAGCGGAAACTAACATGAGCGCGACGAATATTTGCGCATAGTTCTCCTCGTACACCATCGCGTTACTATATAAGAAAACGATCCCGCTCCCAATCAAACTGGTGAACATGAAGTTTTTGGAAAGCTTAGTCATTTTGGATTTAGCCAGATATTTCGATAGCATAGTAAAAATGATTGGTACAAGTGCAAATGCAGTGATCATGTACTCACTTAAAAACGAGTTATAAACAAGATGGATATATCCATACGTGAAAACGGCGCTAAAAGCCATTTCATAATATTTTTTTTGGAATTTGACCGAAAAAATTAAAAACAAAACAGAAAAGACCATTAACGTTAGCGAATACAAAAAGTTGCTTGAAAATAACGTCAGGATTACAAAGGTCTCCACGATAATTTTAAACTGGATAAATTGAAAAATGAATGGTTTAAATAACGTTAATGCTTTTTGATTTTTCAACTGCTCAATATTCCATAATATTATTAAATTAAGAACGCCAATCGTCAAAAACATCCACTCGATAGTCGGCGTCACAAAAGCCAATCCGAAATAGCAGGTAATGCCAAACGTGAATATTGAAATGAAAATGAATATTTTCGACTTGAAGTAGTCAGCAATCTTACAATAAATGGCTAAGCAGAGTAATCCCCCAAGAAATCCCAGAAGCCCCCGCCCCCCACCATTAAGTGAAAGGTACTCTCCAAAAATCCGATAATATGAAGCTGATAAAATCGTAATCGGAATGAATAAACCCGCTAGCGTCAGGAATGCAAAAGAGGTCTGTTTAATTTTCAGCTTCGAAGCGATGAAGGCCATCCCTGCAAAAATGACGGATATCATTCCAATGAAGAGAACTTTCAGGACCGCATTCAGATCCCCCCATGAAGTGGTTGCTAAAATCAACCCGCCAAACAGAAGCAATATGACCCCAGTGAGCAGGATGACAGAAATATTCCGTTCCCTGATTTGCTCAGGTGTTTTCTTCGGCTTTGCCGGTTTTACCGGTTTCTCCCGTTTGATGGCCTGCTGTTGAATAACCGGTTTCCTATCAGTGATTTCCTTGACAGGTTCAAGGCTTTCCTCGAAAACGGATTCAATAGGAGCATACCCGGCCTTCTCATCTTTCATTTTCGATTCGTTCAATCCACTGGATTCCCGTAATTGCAATGAAGATTCTTCAATCAGGCTATCCTGAACCCTCTTATCGGCACTTTCGCCGATTATCGTTTCAGTTCCATGGGTGGATTTCTTCTTTTCTTGCTCTAAGCGCTTTTGTTTATGGAGGGCTAATTGGAAATGCCGATTGTATGCCCTGCTAATCCGGATATATTCTGATTTAGGGATGAGCCGCCTTTCCCATAAAACATCCAGCTCTTCTTGGAAAATACGCTTCCTTCTTTCTAATGTCATTTCTTCGTTTGAAGAATCATTCATTCCAAGCTTCCCCTTCCTTCAAATAGACCTTCTATCATCTTATGTATATTCTCTTTTCGATAATAACAAACTTTTTCCATTTTTAAAATATTTAGGATAATGCACCAAGGGTGTTCCTGCTGACTCAAAAAAAAGAATGACTTCCATAGAAGCCATCCAACGTCACTATATTGATTTTACTTTATCCTCGCTCCTGATAATGCATAAATAAACGATCATTGAAATGAAAATCGAGGCGGCTGCCGTGATATAGATGCTCCTATAGCCGAAGAGGAAGCCTATCTGCCCGAACACGATGGCTCCTATGCCCACTCCAAGATCGAAAAATGAAAAGTATGTGGCATTCGCCATCGCCTTCCGATTAGGTGCCGTCTTTTCAATCGACCATGCCTGCAGCGCAGGCTGGACAGAACCGAATCCAAATCCATAAAGCACTGCCGCAATGTAAAGGACCGCTTCACTCGGCATCCATGCAAGCAGGAGCATCCCAGCCATGATGAGTACTGTTGAAGGCACGAATATGGCTCGATGTCCCCTTCGGTCATATAATCGACCCGCGAATAATCTCGTGACCATGAGGGCCATTGCATATACTAAAAAGTACCACTGAATTCCATCTACTCCTTTTTCCGCTGTATACAGGGGAAGGAAGGTTGCAATTCCACCGAATGTAACGGAAATGAAGAAAATGAGCAATGATGGCTGAAGGGCACTCTTTTCATATATATCAAACCTTTTTGCTCTGACAGCCGCGGAAGGATCACTTTCCACTTTTTGATACCGAATAAGTGATGCTGTAACGATGGCAAACAATCCTAATAATGAACAGATCAAAAACAACTCTTGAAACGGAAGGACCGTAACTAGAAAAAGACCCAATGATGGCCCGAATGCCAATGCTAAGTTACCCGATAATCCGTAATACCCCATCCCCTCACCACGCCGTTTCGCAGGGATTATATCGGAAGCAATCGTTCCTGAAGCCGTTGAAGAAAATCCCCAGCCGACGCCCTGTACAATCCGCATCATGAATAACAAGCCGATGCTCCCCATAAAACCGAAGGAACCCACTGACAATGCAAAAATGGCTAAACCGGCAAGAAAAACCATGCGCCTTCCCTTCGTCTCCAATAATCTGCCGGCAATTGGCCGAACGAGCAAGGCCGAAAAAGTGAAGATTCCAAGGACAGCCCCCACCAGACGATCGTCACCGCCAAGCTGTTCTACAAACAGCGGGAGGGTCGGCATCGTCATTTGAAAACCCATGAAGATGCACATATTTGCCAAACAGATCATGATGAAATCACGTGTCCAGATTTTATCAGTCCCTCTTACCCGTTCATCCACTAAGGTTTCCCTCATATCCCTTCACCTTCTAATTATAATAGTCATTGCCAGTTTACTAAAATTGGTTAAAATAAGCGAATGATTTATTTCGTGTACCTAAATATATATATATAAATAAAAGCCCAGTATGACACTGGGCTCCCCCTATATCTTTCATCTACCCGCCCTAATGAGTTTCTGTTCTTTTCTTCGCCGTTTATCTTGAAACATTTTTTGATCCGCTTCCATGAATAAACTATCCATATTTCCTTTTGAATGCGAACGGTAAGCATGCCCGAATGACATACTGATGTGAGGGCCTTTTTTTAGGGAGTTTTGCAAAAGGGTTTCTTCCTTTAATAATTCACAAAGAGATTCAACTTCTCTCTTGCTTCTATCAATCAGCAGAATGGCAAACTCATCTCCTCCCACTCTCGCTAAAACAGCGATGTCCGAGAAAATCCGTTTCAATAGATTGGCCGCTTCTTTAATCAATTCATCCCCTTTCTTATGGCCATACGTATCATTCATATATTTCAGCTCATCTAAATCACACAGAATCATGGCAACCGGAGTATCAAAATCCAGATTGGATTTGGCAAATATATGATCAAAAAACTGTCGATTATGGATATTCGTTAATGGGTCATGGGACATTTGATACTCAATATCCTGTATGAATCTCACTCTTTCATCGATATTGCGAATGATTCCTTGAACGGCTACCAATTGCTCTTTTTCATATATAGGTGTAGCATATTCCTCGAACCACAAAAAATCCCCCTCGATATTTCTCCAGCGTTGAATGACCGGCTTAGTATAATCAATCCCACCATATATCTTTTCATTCAGGATTTCAAAGTCATCAGGATGAATCCTTCCGAAAGGGGAGGAAGGGTCATTGTATGCTTCTTCCAAGACGCCTTGACCTAAAAGTGTATTGATGGATGGACTTAGGTACCTAAACTCGGAACTTGGGTTTGTTTCGTAGCAGTAGATAATATCCTGAGAACTTTCCACTATATTAAAAACCTTTTTTTGCACTTCGAATCCTTTCTTCTGATAGTCCTTTTCCCTTTTCTTGCGAGTGAAGATCGTACGTTTAAATATATCCAATGACAATTTATTGAATTTCATTCCACAGCCCCCATACTTTTGAAGTCATTTTCATTAAAATCTTTAGATTTGATGGCGGACTTACACACATTACTTTTAACATAATTATCCTTTATTTATTATAATTCCAAAACATCTAAAAGGAAAAACTTTATATGTTTTTCCTTTTCTCCTTAAGTAAAGGGGACAGCTTCTAGCAATGGCCGCATAATTGAAAAAAACCGATTCCAATTGGATCGGCTTTTTCATGCTTCACGACTATTTCGTTATCTCGATTTTCCCATTATTAGTTTCCAATTTCACTAGATTTTCACCTTTGCCAATGACAGTATCTCCCTCATACTTACCAAGGATATCCACTCTCCCATTGTCAACATGAACATCGAAAGTTGTATTTGTCGGTTCCTTCTCCGTTTTGATCATGATTTTACCATTATTACTTTCGAAGTCGATCTCCCTATCCAAGTCTTTCGTGACCAATGTGATTTTACCGTTATTCGATGACCCAACCAGTTTTCCCTCCACATTATTAAGCTCTACTTTTCCATTAGCAGATTTCACTTCAACTTTTTCGGTTATTATATCATTTAATTCTACCCGGCCATTTTGAGATTTCACTTTTAGATTTTCGCTTTTCAATCCTGATATTTGCAATTTTCCATTATCGGATTCGGCGACAAAGGATTTATAAGATTCATCAGGCACATACACCTTTAAATGTAAGGATTGAATATGAAAACCAAAGCTAAAGGTACGTCGATCTTTTAATTGTACCGAAAGCTTCTTCCCTTCCACATCTGCAGTGAAATCCAACTTGGAAACATCCATCCCTTTTGAAACCAACTCTATCCTGGTCTCCTTATCCTTCGTTGGAACGATCTCTACAGCTGCATTGTCAGTGTCGATCTGAATGTCCGTTACGATTTCCGATATCGTTTTTTCCTCTGTAGTCGTTTCCTTATTCGTCACTTGGGAAAACGTAAACAGACTTCCTATTACTCCGATCAATAACAATACAAGTGCAAAGATCGATAATTTTTTTACATTAATCATTTTTCAAACCGCCTTTCACAAGAGAAGCGTTAAATTTTAAATAGCGAACGAACCCTTTAGTTAAAGCACTAGTAGCGACAAACATTCCCATGGCAATGAAAATGCCAATCCCACATAGTCCCAATGCGAAGAAAAGATCGAATAATTGAAAGTTACCTATCGCAAGGTTAAAAAGAACGCCAAACGGAGCTAGAATGAACGCTATCGCCGAAGCCCATCCTGCAATGACAACTCCGATCAATGCTATAAATGGCCCCAAAACGATCACTAAATTAAAGAATCCCAAACCAATGACTGCCCAAACTGCCCGCATTACATTACCTGCAGAAGTCGTTTGTTCGACCTGACCAAGACGATAGGATGCCATCAGTTCCTTGGAAATCTGTTTAGGATTCCCAAGCGATTTGGAGATTTCCTGCTCTGACTTTCCTTCTTCCTTTCCAATTTCGAAGTACTCTTCGTAATCTTGAAGGATATCTTCCCGTTCCTCTAAGGAAAGTCTGGTTAAAGAAGCATTCAATTGTTTTAAAAATTGTTCTTTATTCATTGGTTCACACCTTCCTTAATTAATTGATTGACCCCATTGGAAAATTCATTCCATTCCGTCAACAACTCTTGAAGGTATCTCCGGCCTTTGTCGGTTAATGTATAATACTTGCGCGGAGGCCCTTCTGTTGATTCTTGTAAATATGTCGTAAAATACTCTTCCTTCGTCAATCGTCGTAAAAGTGGATATACCGATCCTTCCGATATTTCAATTTGATCCGATATCTTCTGTACAAGTTCATACCCATAGCGATCCTGCTTATCCAATAAGACCAGGACACATAGTTCCAGGACACCTTTCTTAAATTGCACATTCATAGCACCAACACTCCTTCCAAGAGTTCTTTAGTATAGTTCAATAAACAGTACTGAACACCGAACAATACATCATATGTAAATAATTTACCACATGGTACTGTTCATTGCAAGGTACTATAAATATTTTTTTGGTCTTACATGCATTCCAATAAGGGTAGAAGAAAATTAACATTATATTCAAAGCTGCAAGAGAATACGATGTATAATAGTAAAATGTGGAAGGAGGAGTTACTTTGGCCAACAAAGAAATAACAAAAAAGCAATTCGAGTTTCTTGAACATGAATTTAATTACCTTGAAAAGGAAGGAGTCATCTCCCAGCAAGAGAAAGTGAGGATGTTAGATTCCTATGACGTAAAAGGTAATTTGAGCTTCATCACTATTCTATTATCCATTGGCGCACTTCTTTTAGGTTTGGGCGTATTGACCTTCGTAGCCAGTAACTGGATCTATTTAAGTAAAGCGGTTAAATTCCTGCTTATCATTGCATGCCTCAGCGGAGTGAACTTTGCTGGCGTGAAGGTGCAGGTACGCTTTCCCAAAACGTCACGAAGTCTGCATTATGCAGGTATTCTGATCTTTGGTGCAGGGATTTTTTTAATCGAGCAGATGTTTAATATCAGCATCAATTTCAATAGTTCCTTTTTATTATGGGCGATCGGTACGGTATTCATTGGATATTATTTGAAGGATGTCTTCGTTCTCCTTTTTACATCTTTCCTGCTTTTCATTTATATTAACGGAAGTATATTCGTTGATGAAACGTCTTATCCGCTTGCCATTCTTGTATTTCTACCAGCTTTATACATTATGTTAAAGAAATTCGATTACCCTAAATATCTGACCTTTTTCATTAACGCTTTAGCCATCAATACAATTGCCTTATTTCTTATGGAATTCGTGCCTAAGCTGGAGTTTGAAAATTCGAATACGATTGTCCTTTCCATTTTGTTTGTACTGGGAATCGTACTTGCCTATATTCCGGTAAGAGCCAAATTACAAGACATCACCCACATACAAGGGCATATCTTACATGGTATAACCGCACTCTTCCTTACCTTTGATTTTTCAATCTGGTTCCCTTTAGCTTATTTCGTTTTCCTGCTTTACCTCATTCTAAAAGGCAGTTTGACAAGTATCGTGATAATATGTGCACTGATTTTCAGATATTACATCTACTCCTTTGACTTCCTGCCAAAATCGCTTACATTCATCATCGGTGGAATCATGCTTATCGGTTTTGGCTTCTTCTTTGAAAATCAACGAAAAAAAGGAGGGAAGCTCAATGAATAATCCGTTATTCCGGCCACTTATCGTATTTTCCATTCCAGTCTTGATTCTGTTAGTCTTGGCGATTCCTCCGGTCTGGACAACAATGACAGGAGATGTAATCAAGATC
The DNA here is from genome assembly GCF_040250305.1 of Peribacillus frigoritolerans. Lineage (NCBI taxonomy): Bacteria > Bacillati > Bacillota > Bacilli > Caryophanales > Bacillaceae > Peribacillus > Peribacillus frigoritolerans. The sequence goes on from NZ_CP158190.1 coordinate 4,825,942, forward strand.
AAAACAGCCCCGGTCGACCCGACTGATTTGTTTAGGGGAAGCTATGTGGCTTTGAAATACGAAATTGAATCCGTTAAGCCATCACAAGTCGATGACTCGATTAAAACCGAATTCCATACAAGAAATATGGGTGATTTTAAAAAGGTATATGTACGTTTAAAACAAAATAAGGATGGACTATACGTTGTCGATTACGTAACGAAAGAAAAACCCGGCAAAGGCGTTTACCTAAAAGGGGAATTGGAAATCCCATATGACCTGCAAAATGCTGAAACCATTCAAATCAGATACGGTCTGGACAATTATTTCGCATCCGAAGAAAAGGCAAAGGAAATGGAGAAGGAAGCATTGGCCAATCCTTCAGTCGCCGTCGTAAAGGTTCGTAATGGGAATGTTGTTTTAACGGATATCATCATTAAATGAATGAACCCGGAAATGACTAGCAAAAAGAGCATCGGTTTTTCGATGCTCTTTTTATTGCTGGACTTTTTTCATATGAATATCAGATGTTACTTAATGACACGTTTTGCCCCTATATATTTTTCTTTCCAATACTTATCACTCATTTTGACCACCTTGACCCCTTTGGTGGTGGTACCGATAAATGTACCATTTCCATAATAGATTCCTACAAAAGAGACCTGCCCTTTCTTACCTGTCGCATAGAAGACCAAATCGCCCGCTTTTAAATCTTTTTGCTTAACGGCCTTTCCCGTTTTATACTGGTCCGCACTCGTTCTTGGAATCTTCATTTCTGTGGCGGCATTTTTATATACATACTGGGTTAGACCGCTAGCATCAAACCCTTTAGGGGTCGTCCCCCCATATTTATATTTGCTTCCCACCTGCTTCTTTGCCAAAGCGGCAACTTCATCGCCATAATTGATAGAGGCTGAAGCATTAGCCGGACTGAATATGAATGCCGTCAATAATGCTCCGATCAAAACTATGGCTGCAAGCCATTTTGAAACTGGTAAACTATAACTCATCCTTTTTCCTCCCTAAACTGAAAATGAACCACAATTTTAAATGTATGCTTCATTTCGGTTTTCAGACCAAAATCATTTTTAATTGGTGCGATCATCATTTTTGCAAAAAAACAAATAACCAGATAACGCCGTTGTGTAGCAAGTTACGGTGTTATCTGGTATATTCTACTCTTCAATAGATGAAAGAATAGTGCCCATTACTTAGGCTCCTCGTATTGTCGTGCATTCTCACTATCGCTTAGACCTTTAGTGGTATGATCGACCACACCGCCGACCCCAAAGAATGTAAGCGCTATGAAGTTAATGATGCCTAAAGCCCCGTTCAATGCATCATCAGTAATTGTAAAGCCTATAGGGGTAATGAAATTGTTTATGAACGCGGCAACCATCTGCGCCAATAATAAAAGCCCAGGAAGGAGTACCGTGAATATAAACGTCGGATTCTTAAGACGCACTTTCCAGTTGATCATTGCTTTTCCCCCTCTCTATCATATTAAGTCCGAAAATGGATGCGGACTTGCTATATATTATGCGGCTTGTCCTTTTTACGTTCGGAAATTCCATAAATCTCTCTAGTTTCCGATTACATAAAAAAAAGCCCATCGGTGGATGGACCTTCTCTCAAACTTCAAAGTAGTTTTTAAAAACACTAGAGAGCGCCTCACTTTAACAAGTAAGCAACAACTTCCTCAAGCTCTATATACTCCTTTGTGTGCCAGTTGATTCCTTCCTTTACTAAATAAGCTTCTGCCTCTAAAGGAAGTCACCGTCCGCAAATCTTTTCTCTCAATCTCCCCCGGAATGGATACTGCCAGCCAAAACCGTTTATACTGCTGAGCCAATTTATAACCTGAATATATTAAATGCTATATTTTTCACACTCCATTTTTTCCTGCAAAAACATTCTGATCCGCTCAGCAGCTTCTGTCAATCTCTCGACCGGCTGGACCAAGGCAATCCGGACATACCCTTCACCCTGCTTCCCAAAAGCATCGCCTGGAACGACCGTCACCCCTGCTTTTTCAATCAATGCATAAGCAAAATCCCACGATTCCCAGCCAGCAGGAATTTGGGCCCAAATAAACATGGTGGCTGAGGATTTCGGCACATGCCAGCCACCTCTCGCAAGACCTGATATCAAGGCATCACGTCGGGACTCGTATTCCTTAACTTGTTCGGAAAGCAGCGAAAGATTGGAAGTTAGCGCCATCTCGGCAGCTTTTTGGATAGGATAAAAAACCCCATAATCGATGTGTGATTTCAACGTTCCCAGGATGTTCAGCACCTCTCTATTGCCCACCGCATATCCAATGCGGCAGCCGGCCATGTTAAAAGTTTTGGAAAGTGAGTTAAACTCAATCCCCACTTCCTTGGCACCAGGAATGGCCATAAAACTAATTTGCGGATGATCATCAAAAATCAATTCGGAATAAGCAAAATCGTGAACCACCATGATCTCGTTCTTTTTCGCAAACGATATGACTTCCGAAAAGAAAGCTTCATCAGCAAGGGCGGTGACAGGATTTCCTGGATAACTGATGATCATCATTTTAGTCTTTTTCACTATTTCATCCGGAATTCCGTTGAGCTGCGGCAGGAATCCATTTTCGGCAGTAAGCGGCATCGGATAAATGATTCCGCCGGCAAGCTCTACACTCGCTTCATAAATTGGATATCCCGGATCTGGCACCAGCACATAATCTCCAGGGTTTATCATCGCCGTTGCCAAGTGTGCAAGCCCATCCTGCGATCCCATCAGTTGGAGGACTTCCCTTTCTGCATCCAGCTCCACTCCATAACGCTTCCGATAAAAATAACGGACTGCCTCATGGAATTCAGGCGTACCTTTTAACGTATACCCATAGGAACTGGGATCCTGCGCATACTTCACAAGCGTATCCACTACGAAATCAGGCGGTGGTAAATCCGGACTTCCTACACTCAAATCGATAACATCCAGCCCACGTTTCATTGCATCCTGCTTGCGTTTCGCCAACTCTGAAAATATCCCTGTTGTGAATCTTCCGACTTTTTCAGATGGAGTCATATTCATTCTACAATTCCCCTCCATTAATGATTTCTATCTATCATTATAGCAATCAATCTCGAGTATTTTAAGAATTCATCAATATCTGTTCCAGAGCCTCATCAAGATGAGGGAATTTAAATGCATACCCCGCCTTTTCCAATCTCTCAGGTATGACCCACCGGCTTTTTAATATCAATTCCGTTTCGGTACCCATAAAGAAAGCCCCCATTTCAAGCATGGGTCTTGGACAGGGCAGTCCCATCCTAATATTCATGAGCTTTCTCAAATGAGCCATCCATTCACGATTTGTAACTGGATGCGGCGATGAACAATTGAATACCCCGCTCAACTGATTCTTTCTTAGAAAAAGGACAATGTTAAATAAATCTTCTATATGTATCCAACTGAATTTCTGATTTCCTGATCCTTGATGACCTCCCAGTCCGAATTTAACCAAATTCCTATATGGGGTCATCACTCCCCCATCTCCCAATACAATGGCGATCCGTAAAGCGATTTGTCTCGTCCTGGGTAATCGGAAATTGAAAAATGAGCGCTCCCACGCTTTCGCAACATCTACGGAAAAGCCTGAACCGATTACACCATCCCCCTCTGTCATTGGTTTATCCTCAGCATGCCTGTATATCGTTGCAGTACTTGAGTTTATCCATAATGATGGAGGATTTTCACATTGTTCAATCGCCTTACCTATCACTCCAGTCGTATCGGTTCGTGAATCCAATATTTCTTTCTTATTCTTGGCATTGTAGCGGCAATTGACCGTTTTTCCTGCTAGGTTGATTAACATATCCGAATTATCGATCGTTTCCCTTATTCCTTCTATATCTTCCCAGCCAGTATGCGGGGTTTGCCTGGAGATGATCCTTACCTCATATCCCAAATTCCTGAAATGCTTTTCAAAGTATTGACCGACAAAACCAGTCCCGCCAGCTAAAACCACTTTCTTCAGCATATAACCAACCCGCTTTCTTTTATGAGTGAATAGGTCCAACGATAACCAGTTCGGCCCTTTTTGTGAATTACTTCACAATTATACCATATTATTACATACGTTGGTATCACCAATACATAACGTATACGTGTGCAACAAATGGTGAACTTGTCCAAGCAAAAACGAATATTACACATAAATTAGTAATGTGGAAAATTTATAAAGCAAAGGGATGATTACAGTGTCAAAAAAACTAAGAAAAACTGGTGGATTCAATAATGGTGGATCCAATAATGGTGGATCCAATAATGGTGGATCCAATAATGGTGGATCCAATAATGGTGGATCCAATAATGGCGGTTCAGGTAATGGCAATTCCGAAAATGGAAATAGCAGATGCAGGTCTGCCTTGAAAAGAATCTTAAAAGATTTATTAAACAATAATAGAGGTAATTCAATCAAGGAACCTATTTCTATCAAGAAAATCAGAAGGGATTAAGAGATTCCTTTTTGAGATTAGCATGGAAACCCTTTGGAATCTTTTAAAGGGTTTCCATATTAATAAACAATAATATGATCTCCGCATTTTGGTTTAATAGAGAAAAAGGAGAAGTTATGATGTATTTTCGAGACTGGAAACCTAAAAAAGATATCAACAAATTAACGGATATTACGGTAAGTAATTTTCGGGTTTCGTCTGATACAGTGCATGAAATTTTGCAAAAGTCACATAAGGTACTTGTGATTTGTACTGATAAAGGTAAAGTAGTGGGATTTCTTTGTTATAATCTTTATTTATATAAAGTCGCTCATGTTAATTATGTAGTCCTTGACAAGAAATATAGAGGAAAGGGAATTCTACAATCCCTTTTACCGAAATTAGTAGCTCATGCAAGAGAAATAGGGATCCTTGCAGTGTCCGGTTTGGTAAACAAAAATAACCCTGAAGCATTGCAAAAATTTAAAGACTTTGGCTTTAGACCAATTTTAACTTATCAAGATGACATTCTAATTCAATCCTTTATATAACAAGGGCCTCTGCGTAATTAAGAAGATAGATTGTGAAAACATGTATTAAATATGAATCATGTGTTCCTCCATACAAAACTAGGGATGAAATAGCCTGTAAATTCTACACGAATTCATGGGCATTTCCCCTGTACTCTCATAATTAGGAATACGCAATAAATTCACTACCTAAAATAGTTAATCGAATTTTCTATTTTTTCAAATGAATCCCATTATTTTCTCCTTCCATTCGTGTATAGTGAATGTATACCTGCAAAAAGGGGGATCTTTATGAAATCGATAGAACTTATCATCTTGAATCTGGAAGAGGTTAGAAGAAGAAACATTAAACTATGGACTTCAATACCTAAAGGCTCACTGCATTGGAAGCCAGACGACAAGGCAATGAGCTGTTTAGAAATGGTTAGACATGTCCTTGATAGTGAGCATTACTATCATTTATCAATTAAAAATCAAGGCAGCTTACCCGTTTATGAATCACCATTTGAAAAACAGCCTCTTATCTCTGTCGAAGCCGAATTAAACTATGCGGAACCTTACAGGCGTGATTTTTTGGACACAATCCTATCCTTCAGCGAGGACGACTTATCCACTATTAAAATTGATCGCTCCGATATTGGGTATATCAGGGATTTAGGAGATATGTTGCTAAGGATCGCTTATCATGAGTCTGTACATACTGGTCAATTATTGGACTACTTAAGAACTGCTGGAGTTCCTAGAATTAGCGTTTGGGATTAACTGCATCATTTTCAAAGGGTGTTTCATCAAGGTGAAGCACCCATACTGTAGGCAAACTCGATGAAAATCGAGTTTGCCTACAGTTTTTTTATTGTTGTACAATTTGGACGTTGATTTCCGCTCCAGGCACGCGCTTTTCCCGCAGGAGTCTCGCACACCCGCTCTAATTAACTTATTTTTTAATTTTAGAACCCTTTTGCCTATAGTCTTTATTGTTTTAAAATTGAAATGATTACTTTAAATCAACTGGTGCCGCAGACCGCAAAAGTTTTGTATTGGGAACGATTTTAACATTTGGAAATACACATGACAGTCAAACCTTAGAGCCACTTGTTGAACAAGTGATTGAGAAAGTTGGAAAACCGGAAGCCGTTGCCGCAGATGCTGCTTAAATTTCCCCTGATGCTCCACGATAATCAAACAATCCAATTGATCACCAAGAAAAAGTTTCATGCAAGAAAATTGTGGAAAAGTAATGATATAGGAGGGATAAGAAATGTTATCAAAAAAACCGGCGGCCAGAATGGTCAGCGCCGTTATTCTAACCGGTTCACTTTTAGGAGCAGGTGCATCGTTTCCAACAGAACCGGTTGGGGCTGCATCTACAATGGATTCGGCTTCTGGCATAGCTAAGGAACACGCTCTTACCACCTTACATGAAATCTACAACAAAGCTTTTTCAGGGGAAATGCCTTATACTGCCGTGGGTTTGAAAATTAATGAAAACACCCAAAAAGAAGTATATGATGCATTTGGTCCTCCCCCTGAGCCAGGTAACCCAGATGAAGCTTTTGACTATTACCATGCAGAAATGGGGCATCCAGGATTTGCATTTGCCTATAACGATGACAAAACCATCTCACAAATCCGATATTTTGGGACAAATGTAGAACGGGACCATAACCTAGGAAGCATCACCCCTAAAGTTTTAGGAAAACAACTCGGCAGTGCTGACGAAATACGCCACATTTCCAGTACGAATGAAATAAACTACATTTACAAGACCGGAATTTATGAACTGCAATTCATTGTTGGTGAAGATCAAACTGTAGATCATATCAATCTACTCGAAGCTAAATAATATGTACGGCAAAATGGTTGTCGAAGGTTGCAGAGAATGCAAATTATCTCTGCAACCTTTTTTTGTTTCAAGCCCCTCCCCCTTCTTTCCTCTTCAACTTCAAAGCCGTGTCACTGCCAAAATCAGATAATGGAAGCAAAAGGTTCATTTCATTTACATAAACCATACTCCCCCCAAACGGATTCTTAATATTTTTACAATAAAATTAGCTTGTTCAAAATTATTTCAATATATGGAGGGTGTCAGTAAAATGATTAATAAGTTCAGGGCTTTCACAGTATCGGTTCTAAGCATAGCCATCCTCTTTCAGGGTCTTCCAGCCGCGGTTGCTGCAAATGATTCAGCAAACAATCAGGCAAATCCGGGAGGCAGATGGATGAAGGGGGAATATCATGCCCATACCACTCAGTCCGATGATGCCGAGGGATCACAGAGCCTTGAGAGCTTGCTAAATAACGCATTTGATAAGTATGGTATGGATTGGATGGGAATTTCCGACCACTTGAGGATGTCTTCAAGGGATGCTGAGGGAAATTTGATTCCAGGCGGGCCGATACCGCTATCTCAGGGAATCATACAATATCAAGCCCCAAAAATGGAGCAACTGCAAAAAGAGGGCAAATTTAAAAATAAAGTCATCTTTTCAGGCTTCGAATGGGATATGCCCACATACGAGCATGTCGGCATAGGAATTCTGGGAGACCAGCCGGGCTCACCGAAAAGTCTGAAAGCTGGCAATCAGTTCGAATATCTGTTCACCAACCAGGATGAAAAGATGTTTGATCCTGATGATGTAGCCGTCTGGAAAGCACAGGATCAAAGGGCCAATAAGACATCCGAGGATGCGCGAACAGCATTGGCATGGCTCGAGAAAAATTATAAGAATACAAGTTATGCCATATTGAACCACCCATCAAGAAAAAGGGTGTACAACATATCTGATTTTCGCGACTTCAACAATATAGCCCCGGATGTCATGTTCGGATTTGAAGGTATGCCAGGTAACCAGATGGAGCCGGATAGAGGCGGTTTAAATCTGACAACACCGGAAAACCGGACCTACGGCGGTTCCGATTACATGCTCGCTAAGGTAGGAGGTGCATGGGATGCGCTTCTTGGGGAAGGTCGTAAGTTCTGGAACTTTTCCAATTCGGACTCCCATTTTGAAATCAGTGAAAACCGCCTATACTCAAGCGGCTACTGGCCAGGTGAATATTCCAAGAATTATACATGGGTAAATGGTTCATCGATGCAATCCGTCCTTGATGGCATGCGATCAGGGAAATCCTTCTCTGTTTTTGGTGACTTGATCGACGCCCTTGATTTCCAAGCTAAAAACGGAAACAACAAGGCAGATATGGGCGGGGATCTTAAAGTGAAGGAAGGACAGATGGTCAAGATCACCATCCGATTTAAGAGCCCCCAAAAGAACAATAACGGGGACCCGGTCAAGGTGGATCACGTGGATCTGATTTCCGGGGAAGTAACCGGGAAAGCAGATCCTGGAACATCTGCTTATAATAAAGCCACCAATGATACGACAAAAGTGGTTAAACGCTTTACAAGTAAAGACTGGAAAACCGATCGCGATGGTTTTCATACCATCACTTACAAAGTCAAAGCAAATAAGGATCAATATTTCCGTTTGCGCGGCACGAATCTAGGGGAAAATGTCTCTGGAGAAACGATGGACGGTGAACCGCTGATCGATGCAAAGACTGAAATCGAGGATAACGAAACACGCTTTTCAGAAATAAACAAACGTAACTATAAAGACCTTTGGTTCTATTCGAACCCTATCTTCGTCAGTGTAGAGGATAAAAATCATTAAAACGTTAAGTTAAAAAGAATCCTGAAATAGTTCTGGACAGTCCAAAAAGCCCCTCTCCACTTAGCTAATAGTTGACGTGGATAAGGGGTTTTTTGTCTCCTTAGAATGGATATCGGTTCAGTTCCTTCCCTGGATGACGATACACCTTTCTTTTAGTTTTATTTTCACTTCAATGCGTGAAAAACCGTATAATTCACCAAGTTTCATTAACACTAATGATATAAGTTATTTTCATTGACTTTTTTCCTTTTCTTGTATAGTATCACAGAGTATCAATCCCTATCAGATTACTAGGAGGTTTACCCAAATGAAAAAAATGGTTGCACTTTTATCGCTATTGTTAGCTTTCACGGTTGTACTTACCGCTTGTGGTACCGATACAAAAAATGAGGCAAACGATACCGGCAATAAATCTTCTTCACAAGAAAGTCTATATGATAAAGTCAAAAAAGATGGCGTATTAACTGTTGGAACAGAAGGTACATACCCTCCTTTCACATTCCACGATGATTCAGATAAACTAACGGGGTTTGATGTTGAAATTGCTCAAGAAGTGGCAAAACGCCTTGGAGTAAAAGCTGAATTCAAGGAAACACAATGGGACGGCATGTTTGCAGGCTTGGATGCAAAACGTTTTGATATGATCGCAAACCAAGTGGGCATCGATGAAGACCGTCAAAAGAAATATGATTTCTCTGACCCATATATTCAATCAGGAGCGGTATTACTGGTACACAAAGATAATACGGATATTAAATCCTTCGATGATTTAAAAGGCAAGACCTCTGCACAATCATTAACGAGTAACTACAATGATCTAGCCAAATCACATGGTGCTGAAGTTACAGGTATTGAAGGATTTTCTCAATCCGTACAGCTTATTGGTTCTAAACGTGTAGATGCGACGATCAATGACAAATTATCGTACCTTGATTATAAAAAGCAACACCCGGATGCACCTATCAAAGTGGCTGATGAGGAAGAAAGCGGAGTCGCAAGTGGTTTAATGTTCAGAAAAGACAGCGGCAAATTAGTGGAAGAAGTAAACAAAGCACTTAAAGCAATGCAAGACGACGGCACGTACGCGAAAATCTCGGATAAATGGTTTGGTGAAGATGTTTCTCCTAAGTAACATTTTCACCGACCCCGAGCGCATGAACCAGCTTGTTTCCATCGCTCAAACCTCCCTCTATCCTATGATAGAGGGAGCTATTCAATATACGATTCCACTAACATTGATCACATTCGTTCTCGGCCTTATTCTTGCTGTACTCACAGCATTGGCTAGATTATCTTCCATAAGGATTCTTCAAATAATTGCGCGTGTATATGTGTCAATCATCCGCGGGACACCTTTACTTGTGCAATTATTTATCATTTTCTATGGACTTCCAAATTTAGATGTTACCATCAATCCTTTCATATCGGCTATTATAGGATTCTCTTTAAATGTGGGAGCATACGCTTCGGAAATTATCCGGGCAGCCATTTTATCCATACCAAAAGGGCAATGGGAAGCAGGCTATTCAATCGGGATGACATATACCCAAGCTTTAAAGCGCATCATTTTGCCTCAAGCTGCGCGGGTATCCATTCCCCCATTATCCAATACGTTCATTAGCCTTTTAAAAGATACATCGCTTGCCTCACTTATTCTTGTAACGGAATTATTCCGTAAAGCTCAAGAAATCGCTGCAAAAAACTATGAATTTCTACTACTTTACATGGAAGCAGCTGCTTTATATTGGATTTTGTGTACGATTCTATCTTTCATTCAAGGAAGTTTAGAGGACAGACTTAATCGTTATGTAGCAAAATAAGAACCGCAGTAGTTAAAGGAGATTTTAAAATGATCAACATTAAGAATCTTCATAAATCGTTTGGTGACCTTGAAGTATTAAAGGGCATCGATTTGGAAGTGGAGCAAGGTAAAGTCATTGTATTGATCGGTCCTTCGGGTTCAGGTAAAACAACCTTTCTTCGGTGTTTGAATCTCCTTGAGGTGCCAACGGACGGGACGATTGAAATCGATGCAACGGAAATGGACTTCAAAAAACCCGTTAGAAAAAATTCGATTACATCTTTTCGCAGTTTGACAGGGATGGTTTTCCAAAGCTATAACCTCTTCCCCCACAAAACAGCATTGGAAAATGTAATGGAAGGACCCATCATTGTAAAAAACATAGCCAAACAGCAAGCGAAGGAAACGGCTGCTGCCCTGCTTACAAAGGTGGGCTTAGGTGAAAAAATCGATTTTTATCCGTTTCAATTGTCCGGCGGACAGCAACAACGGGTCGGAATTGCAAGGGCACTGGCCATGGAGCCTAAGGTCATGCTATTCGATGAACCCACTTCCGCTTTGGATCCCGAACTAGTTGGAGACGTCCTGCAGGTCATGAAAGACCTGGCGAAAGATGAAGGCATGACAATGATCGTGGTAACCCATGAAATGCGTTTCGCCCGTGAAGTCGCCGATGAAGTCATTTTCATGGATGAAGGAAAAATAATGGAGCGGGGAACACCCGAGCAGATTTTCACCAACCCTAAAGAAGCGCGCACACGAAAATTCCTCAATATGATTCAATAAAAAAACGGTGCTATTCAAGCACCGCTCGCAGCCCCCCATTTTTTAGAAATGGGGGTTTTTGCCCATCATTATATTAATGAGATGCATGGACCTGTTTAGTATGTGTCCGTGCATGGTATAACTGAAAAAGAATCAAAGCAAAAACGGAAAGGATGGCACCCGATATAAATGGTAAATCAATAGAAATCGAAAATAACCAACCGCCGATCGGAGGACCCGCAATCCTGCCGAACGAGTCGAAGGAAGATAGCAGTCCCGTGACACTGCCATGGCCCGTCATGGAACTTTTGGTAAGCAGTGCCGAAATTGCCGGCCGGATGAACCCATTCCCCACTCCGAAAATCGTCAGGAAGACCGCCGATGTCCAGAACCCGGAAGAAAACAGGATGAGAATGAAACCAACTGCCGAGACGATGATTCCCATTCGGATGACCGCGCCTTCCCCATATTTCTTTGTCATCCTACCCACTAATCCACCTTGAACGATCGCACTCCCAAACCCCATGATCATAAAGATATAGCCTAATTGTACAAGACTTATATCAGCCTTTTTGGCTGCAAAATAAGCAAAAGTCGTTTCGAGTCCTGCCATTGAAAGAGTGACGATCAATTGCAGAAAGAACATGGTTTTAAGAGGCCCACTAAAGGCTTTCCACATGGACTCTTTATTTTTTGACTGCTGGGTCCTCTTTTCAACTGTATGTGATTCCTTCAGCATCGCAATCACTAAGAATAAAGTAATCAAAGAGGAAATTCCAGCAATGTAAAAAGGTAAATTCAAACTTGATTTGGAAAATACCCCGCCAATCGCCGGACCAAAGATGAAACCAAGCCCTGTAGCTGCCCCGATGATTCCCATCCCTTTTCCCCGATCTTCCGGCGTCGTGATGTCAGCCACATACGCCATTGCGGTTGGCATGTTTGCCGATGACAAAATCCCGCCAATGATCCTTGCTACAAATAATACCCATAAGGAATCTGCCGAAGCCGTGATAAAAAACGACAGAGCCAAGCCAGCAATCCCGATTATCATGACAGGCTTACGTCCTATCCGGTCTGATATACGTCCCCATATCGGGGCAAAAAATAATTGCATCAGTGAATAAACAGCCATTAAAAGGCCAAGCTCTGTAGGACTGCCACCAACCTTTTCAGCAAGGAATGGAATGACGGGAATGATGATCCCAAATCCGACCATGACTAAAAACATCACTAAAAAAAGTACGGGTAACACCTTTTTTGTTTCCATTATATTTTTCTCCTTTTATTCTTCCACATTCGCTACGTACATTGGATCGAATTCCTAAAATCCCATTACTTAGCATAATCTTCCTAGCAATTCTTTAAACAGTTTATCATACAACCTTTACCAAATCAGTATGAAGCACGATCTTCTTGCCCAAACCACCTTAACTAAATACAGAACAGACAACAGGATTCCTGATCTCAACATTAATTTTTCATGTAATGGCACTTTCGTGAAAATAATGGATGAGTTTGTTAAAAAACTTTCCCTCCCCTTATTTTTTGTTAAGGGGTACTCTATACTGTAGGGTATGATTGAAGTTTAGGAGGTAAAAGAATGTCTAATGATCAGTGGATTTTAATTATTGACGATGAAGAAGATTTGGCACGTCTCATGGAGACGGTTTTACATAAAGAAGGTATCCCGAATATTGTTACGGCGGGGACGATTGCGGATGGGTGGGCAAAGTTTCAAAAGTTCGATCCATCACTAGTCTTGCTAGATATTATGCTGCCAGATGGTGAAGGCTATGATTTATGCAAGCAAATTCGGGAAGTGTCGAATGTGCCCATTTTATTTTTGTCGGCAAAGGATGAGGAAATTGATAAGCTTTTAGGGTTGGCGATTGGCGGGGATGATTATATTACCAAGCCATTCAGTCCGAAGGAAGTTGCATATCGGGTAAAGGCGCAGCTGAGGCGTGCGGGCTTTTCAGAGGAAAAAGCTGCTCCAAAAAAATTTCAAGTTGGTCCTTTTGAGCTTAGTGCAAATGAAAATGAATTGAAAAAGGATGGCAAAACGCTAGAGCTCACAGCTAAAGAAATCGGACTGATGAGCTGTTTTATCCATCACCCAAATCAGATTTTGAGCAAGGAAACTTTATTTGAACATGTGTGGGGCGATGATTACTTTGGCTCTGATAATACAGTGATGGTTCATATTCACCGTTTACGCGAAAAAATCGAGGCAGATCCTTCAAATCCTTCTTTTTTAATAACCGTTAAAGGACTTGGTTATAAATTACAAACAAAGGGTGAAACAAGATGAAGTGGAAATTGACACGGCGCTTTTTAGGATCCGTTGTGACAATTGTTGTAATCGTAGGGATCGTAAATACAATTTTACTTTTATGCTTACTCTTTGTTCATTTCGACACGGAAGAGGAATCTGCGGAAAACTTTAGCCGATCTTTTTCACAATATGTAGAACTGATAGATGACAAACCGATGGTAAATGAAGAAGGGCTGGAAAAACTGCGGAACAATAACGCCTGGATACAATTTTTGAATGATAAGGGTGAACAAGTTGCAGCCTATTACACACCTCAAGAATTGCAAACCGTATATTCTCCTGTTGAAATCGTCCAAATGTATAAGTATAAAGAAATTGATGCAGAGACGACTGTTTTTGTCGGCGAAGCTCATGATTTCAGCTATTTTGTAGGGGTTAAAGATCGAGGAATTGGCCGATATGTAATGTCCTATAATTATGTTCACCTTTTAAAGTACATCAACATCATACTTTTACTGTTTTTAACCGTGGATATTATTATCGCCCTAGTCATTGGACTATTATTTGGTAAAAGATTAACGACACCACTTAACATTTTAATAGAAGGAATACAGCAGCTTCGCGAAAGACGTTTCAAAAAGATGAGTATACCAAAAGGCGTTTATGAGGATGTATTTCACAATATGAATGAACTATCTATAAAGTTGGATCAGTATGAAAAGGAACGTGATCAACTCGACCAAATGCGTGAGGAATGGATTAGCAATGTTTCTCATGACATGAAGACACCACTTGCTTCCATCCATGGGTATACAGAATTGATGAAAGATAATGCCACTGAATTAACACCACAGGAATTGTATGAGTTTACATCCATTATTAATAGACAGTCCGTATATATGAAAGATTTGCTGGATGATCTCAATTTAACGATGCGTTTGCGCAACCAACGACTTCCTTTGCAATTTGAAGATGTTGATATCGTTAAGTTTATAAAAGAAATGACGATCGAGCTTTTAAATGATTCACAATTTGGTGATAAACAGGTTGAATTTGAGGCAAATGTGGATAAAGCAACACATAAAGTGGATAAAAAATTACTGAAACGGGCGATTTTTAACTTTATCTACAATGCGCTCGTACATAATGATGAAAATGTCGTCGTGAAAATACAAATTGATGATATTGGTCCACAATCGGAACTTGATACCAAAATTACCATTGCCGATAATGGCCGCGGTATTCCCGACAAAGACTTGGAACAGGTTTTTGAACGCTACTATCGAGGTACGAATACTGCCAGTACACATGGGACCGGTTTAGGAATGGCCATTGCAAGGGACATTATTCTGGCTCATAAAGGTAAACTTGATTTGACTAGCGTTGAAAATAAGGGAACCACAATTACGATACTTTTATAATTATTTAAAGGGCTGTCCATAATTTACAGACAGCCCTTCTTTCATTTATTTTGTTCGTGCCTTTTTTGGAATATCCTCAAATTTCACTTCATCATATGACGAAACCTCATCACTATTTTTCACGTACATCTTTAAGTAAGCGTCTTTTCGAAGGTTTTTTTGTGCCGTGAATTCAAGGGGTATCGTTTCACCATCTGCATTTTTGGCGTCCAGTTTATAAGAATAGTAAGTCATCACTGAACCATCATCCAGTTTGGTTTCATGTTGTACCCCATCCTCTGTAATTTGCAAATAATAATTATCGGCATTCATGCGGTTAAAGTCTATTTTAGTAAGCGCGAAGACCCCTGCCGCTCCCAGTATAAACAAAATGCCAACTACCATAATAAATTTCTTCATCTCGATCATCCTTCTGTTTTATTATTTTGTGTGATAATACGATTATAGGAAGCTACCGTTAAGATATAATACAGACCGTAAATGACCGTATAAGCGATCATCCAGATCAACACAGGTTTTGCCAGGTCCATCATCAATAAGCCCGAGAAGGCTTTTAAAGCAACCGCACTGTGCAATAACCCCACTGCCAGTGGAACGAAAAAGATTACAAACACTTGTGATGCAATGGATTTCCGCATTTCTTTTGCGTTAACACCCATTTTATGAAGCATATTGTATTGTGATTTATCTTCCTCAGCTTCCGTTAGAACTTTAAAGTAAATGATACTGCCTGTTGCCGCTAAAAAAACAAGACCAAGAAAACTTCCGATAAAGAGCAATGAGCCTACACTTTCAATGCTTGTTTGAAAATCTTGAGGGGCACTGGAAAATAGCGCTTCTTCAGGCAATTGTTTTGCAATTTCCCCCGATAAATCAGTGGAAGCTTGATCAACCCCGATAACACGATAGCTTAGGGCTTCCCCTTCTTTTTGCAATGATTTAAATTGATCATTCGATACAACCACTGCTATGCCTGCTGTTTTCGCATTTAAAACTGTTTGTTTCTTAAAACTTTGGAATGTGATTGCCGTGTTGTTTTCTGTCGTGATGGTTTTGTCCTTATATATAGGTGAGAACCTTTTGTCATATCCAATATCTAAAATGACCGCTTTGTCATTATTCACAAGCAGTGCTTCCTTGCCTTGAACTTCTGCTAATTTGTTATATGTTTTTTCGTCGATAACCGTGTAAATCCTTTTATCAGAGCTATCGAATGCTGATCCCTTGCTAAGTTCTTTCGTATTAAATGTGACAGATAGTGCTTCAATATTTTCATCATACTTTGTATCTGACAATACAGCGCTCACTTGTTGATCGCTTTTTGCATCCGTAAGCTGATACATGAAGGTGTTAGGATCAACGGTCATAACTTGGTCATTTGCATTGTAATAAAGACCATAAACCGCACCGCCGGCCGTTACAGTTGTAGCACTTAACACCGCAATTACGGTCAATGTACGTGCATTACCCCGAATGCGATACAGCAGTTGCGAGATCGTCATTATATGAAGGCCTTTCCATAGCCATTTTTCATTTTTCTTAATCACGGCTAACACAAAGCCTGTCACGCTATGAAACAAGAGAAACGTACCGACAATAACTGTTGTCAATATAATGAGTGCTGTCATTAAAAACCCGACCTTTTCCCACACTTTAGAAGTAAAAAGATCTTGCATCGCCAACCAATAACCCATGACAATCAGGAAAATTCCTATAATGGCTACAATCATTGATGGCTTCGGGGCTGCTTCCCCTTTTTTCGATGCATGGAAGAGATCAATTAGTTTAAATTGATAAATTAAACGATAGCCCTGGAAAGATGTCACCAAGAAAATAATCAGAAATACGATAGAGGTGTTCAATGCTGCAGATCCCGAAAAAGTAAATGGTGCGATGACATCATAGCCCATTAAATAGATCAAAACCGTCATGAACCCTTTTGAACAAAGAAATCCAAGTAAAATTCCCACAACCAATGAAACCAAACCTAGCAATAGGTTTTCAAAGAAGAGCATAAAACCAATCTGACGATTACGTACGCCAAGCAATGCATATAATGCAACTTCTTTTTTACGTTTTTTCATGAAGAATGAATTTGAATAGGCAATGAAAATGGCAACGAAGAAAATCAGGATGACGGCCGCACCACTCATTAATGAACCTAATTTTTGTGATGAAGCCGTTTGTTCTGCAACTGTGTCGCTATATTTTAATGTTACAAATGTAAAATAGATGATAATGCTAAATACCATGGATGCGATATATAAAAAATATTGGGAGAGGTTTCGAGCAATATTCTTTCTCGCCAGACTAAATAACGTCATCTACCTCACCTCCAATTGTTGCAAGGACATCCATAATTTCTTGGAAGAAAGCTTTACGTGATTGGCCACGACGATAAATTTCTGTTGAAAGCGTCCCATCCTTGATGAAAATGATCCGCCGGCAGAAGCTTGCGGCATATGCATCATGTGTCACCAACATGATGGTGGAATTATTATTTTCATTCAGTTCACTTAAGCTTTCCAGCAGACCTGTTGCTGATTTTGAATCAAGTGCACCTGTTGGCTCATCTGCCAGGATCAATTGTGGCTCCGTCACAAGCGCTCTGGCTGCAGCTGTTCTTTGCTTTTGCCCACCGGAGATTTGGTATGGATATTTAGCTAATAAACCTTCAATCCCGAATACTTTAGCAATACGATTCACCAAGGCAGTAATTTCTTTCGCTGGAACTTTCGCAATCGCCAGTGGTAATAATATATTTTCCTTCACAGTCAATGAGTCTAGCAAATTGTAATCCTGGAAGATGAAACCAAGATTATCACGTCTGAAATCCGTTAAGTCAGCCCCTTTCATATCGTGAATGCTCGTATCATTCATATAAATTTCCCCTTCAGTCGGCGAGTCAATGGTTGCTAACAAATTGAGCAACGTCGATTTCCCCGCTCCAGAAGGTCCCATGATCCCTACAAACTCCCCTGCATGTATGTCAAAAGATATATTTTCCAGCGCTGTGTAGGCAGCGCTTGATTTACCATATGTTTTTTTTATATTTTTCACTTTTAATAATGGTTCCATTTGTTTCACCTCTTCAGTATTGTTGATACTTATACTTTACATGCCCATTCTTACAGCATCTTTGTGCCAACCTTACAGCAAGCTTAAATCCATAAAAAAAACGCCTGCCATTTAAATAGCAAGACGTTATTTTATGGGATTTTTTTAAAGTAAAAGTATTTAACTTTGCTTCAGAAGCCTGCGATCGATTACAAAATTACCAAATGGAATGAATGAAACGATGAAAATCATCGCCATTTTTAAAAAGGACCATTTTGATATGATGCTTACATAAAGTAATAAAAGCCCAAATACGACAAATAAGAAACCATGGATGCTGCCTAAAATGAGTGTTGCTTCCCCAATATCCAATATGTACTTAATGGGCATACCAATGGCAAGCAATAAAACATATGAGATTCCCTCAATTATTGTAATAAACCGAAACCAACCAATAGCTGTCGAAAACATTCGCTCATCCCCTTATTCATTGTACAAGTACGGCACACAAATCCAGCTTCTTGTCCTAATCCAAAATCTGTTACTTCATCATATTATATTACTGTGACATCCACTAATAAATAGTACCAGGTTTGCCTAAAAATAGAACAACAAAAGCCCAATCCAAGGATTGGGCCAGTTAACAACACAAGGTTCAAATTTACTTAAAGACGTTCAATTTCGAAACCAATTCGCTCCCTCATCCATATGCACGAAGGGAATATCCGTATCAATTACACCTTTGATTCGTTTTAACTCAACATCTTCCCCTTCGAGCCATTTTGCAAAATCTATTGAAGTCGGCTCCTGGTTCCCTCCCAAGGCAATCCAAGCTCTCATCTTCTTAGGTAAATAAGCGGATGTATGAATCGTTCCCGCCCAGCTGCTATATAAATCCGAGAAGACACCTTGGTTGGTATCATTAAACAACCTATAAGCATCGTAGGCAGATGAAAGTTTCCCTTCGTGATCTTGGATGATCTCTAATCGGCGTTTTGAATCGATAAGATGGTTACGGTTTTCATTTTTCATGATTTCAAAGTGATTTGTACAGGCATTTGACGTGCGCACCTCTACATTTCTCGGGGAGGTTTCCACAATATAGGTACTTCCGCTTTTATCATAAACGACGTAAGTGAAAGAATGACGATGCGGGATTTCCTTCAACATCGCGACCGCTTCTTGAACGTTTGCACAAGATTCAACAATCAGTCTGCCAATCATGCAGCATATGAAACCATCACCAGGATTCTTGCGATTCATGAAGTTATAGCCTATCACCAAACCTTTTTCATTCATTCCATCCATCCGACCAGTCCCTCGCTGACTCGGGCCGATGCTTGAATACCCTTGATCGGTTGGCTGGAATAGGACATAGCGTCCTTCATAGGTCTTTGGGTGGTAATCATAATTGCGAATGAGATAATCATCGCCTGTCATGATCGAACAGCCCGACCGAACATAATCCAATCGGTATCCACCAAACTCTTGCAGTACGCGGTCAATTGGCCATTTCAGCGCTTCTTGCAACCCCAGTAATTCTTCCCAAACTCCAGGGGCGAATTGTGTAATTGCTTTCTTGACCTCTTCTTCTTCAACCGTAAACCGAGGCTGCCTGATCTTCCACTGATCTTCACGATTTTTTACCGTTAGTGAATCTTTTAATTCCTCCCCTTGCATGTATCCAAACTCATAATGTGTACCCCGAAATTGTATGACATCACTATATATTTGCTTCACGGCTTATCCCTCATTTACAGTAGTTGCTATTCAAGTTAAGAATACTTGAAGTATTGTTGAAAATAAAGAAGATAAGCCTTGAATCATGCCATTAGTTCAAATATCAAGGAAATATTTCTATCTTACTATTGATGGAGACACGAATAAAGGCAGTGTAACGGATAAAAAGCATCTTCATAAATTAGGAAAATAAGCGGTTTTTTCGTGCTATATTAGTTATAATTTAAATTTTTGAATTAAAGGAGGGTCTTACTTTGAAGGTACTCATTGGAACAATACTTTTATCAATTAGCCTTTTATTTTGGTCTTTTTCTAATTTTGGCAATTACTATCCAACAAGAGAATTTATACTTGTACATATAATAATTAGTATCGTTGCCATTTTTATATTACTGTCATCATTAATACAATATATTAAAAATCCAAATGAAAAAATTTGACGTCAGTTCCCCAGCTAGTCAAAATAAATGTATTTTTTGAGAGTCTGTCCTAAAAGAGACAAAGGCAAATCTTCTGCAGAAGGTTATTATCAACACTTCCACTTTTATAATCGTACTGGTGGCCATTCATTTTATTATTAAAAGGATGATATAACTTATGGATGTAAAAAGTGAAGAACTATACAAGAAATATCTTAACCGTTCGATACCAAATAAATTTTTATTATCTGATGTAGAAGATGTTCTAATAAATGAATATCTTTCTAAATCACTAGATAAAAAAGAGATGGCTTTTCTAGTTGATCCAAAAGAATTGGATTTTTATAATAAGTGTTACATCATTGATAATGTTGAAATTCTACACAACTTATTTACAGATCAAGAAAAAAGTGATTTTCTAAGTTTAAATGAATTAAACAAACAATATACACTTGATCCTTCTGAAACTACAAAAGCAGAAATCGAATATACTCTTATTCAAGAAGGAGAATATTTGGTGATATTTTTAGGAGTTGACAGTGATGGTTACATTAAAGATTTCAAAACAATTGGGAATAGCGAGAGATTATTTCATAGATTAGTCGTCTTAATGGGAATCGAAAAAGAAGATTGCAACCTGGAAAATAGAGATTTTCATGATTATTTAGAAGCCCTTTCAAATTTAGGCTACTTAGATTAATTGTGGCCACTACCGCAAAAAGCAAATGAAAATACAACAATTCCGCTTTTACTAACGATAGATAGCTCCTAAATATTGATTTAAACAAAAAATAGTAAGTCTTTCTAAAGTAAATCCTACACTTTTTAGACTATATTAATAAAAAGTCGATTCCTTAATGTTTAGGGTCGACTTTTTTTATGCCGAAGTAATTAAATGGGTGTATTATAGGAGTGATTTTATAATAGTATCTTTCTCATAATGCAGTCCACTTAGGTCACTCGCTTTAAATCAATCATAATTAGATCTATCTTGTCCAACTTCGTTCTATGCAGATTCTATTGCATCATTTTTCTATTTCGGCTAAGTTGGTTACCATACACAATAAACCAAATGAAAAAATACTCTGACCAAGTATTCTCTTCTAAAACCCGATATTTACATCATAAGTGAAAATTAGATAAGCCTTTAAATTCATGAAACAACTCACCACCTCGTACCTCCCTCATAATCTGTAACTAGGCATATTTATGAGGGGGACGGATCATGGAGATAGAATTAACGGCACTCCATTGCTTGGTGTGGCAATGGAGATGAACCTTTTTGGTCTCGGAATAGCATTATCAGGGTAAACAAGAAATTGAAATAGGCACCAAAGCTTTCAAGGAATTTGCTATGAAGGTTAAGAGTGGAGTTAAGATGCATAAGCGGCAGTTTGCTTATTTTAATGGGATTGTTAACAAGCTTTTGAATGACCTTTACTTTGATGCTGAAGTTTATACACAACTTTAATCGAACATAAGAGGCAGGATAGTTGAGGAAGAATTCACTTTAATAAGACGAACTTTTACTATATTTAAGGAGTCCTGCTTACGGAAGACTTATTCCGAAGATAGAAAAGACCTGCTTCTTGTTATAATAGGGTATTCTCCTTTTGATTTTTGACTCGTCTTACAATGCCGTATAAGTAAGGAACAAAAAAGGCCTGGTAATCCAGACCTCTTGTCGTAACCTATTTCGGGAAAGTGATTCCACTAATAAAACCAACTACCTTTTAGATTTATCTTTTATAGTTTTTGCTATTGCTAAAAAAACTATAAATCCGATAATACCCACGAAACCTAATATATTAATTATAGTAGACAATCCGATTCTTCCTTTCCGTTAATAATCTTATTCTTTATTTTGAATAACAACTCTAAAGGAACCAAAAGTTTGTTGACTCTCGTAATTATCAACTGATACTTCATAAGGAAACGGGAAAGCGATGAGTTGGAAATTATTTTCTCTTTCAACGTCGGGAAGATTAAAATCAAAAAGATGTCTAGTTTCTGGTGGAACAGTGGTATATAAGACTTCTGTGTTATCTATGACCGGAACTTGTTCCCAATCTTTTAAAGCTATGATTGCATATCTGATCTCTTCATTCGTCTCATTTCCGGCAGAGAGCTTAAGCTTCTTGCCTTCTTTTTCAGTCATAATTGATTGCAACTTTTCCTGGCTATTTGTGATTGATATATTTTCATTTAATCCATCCTTCGCAACAGCATCAGGTTTTACTTCCTTTACTTTATTAACATCTTTCCCGCTGTCAGCTTTGTTGATGGAATACCGCATACTTAAAACTTGTTCTAAAATCCCTGCCCTATTTAGGTCGAGCTCCTTTAATTTATACTCTGGCTTTTGAACGATTACAAAAGTCAATTCACTGGAATCGGAACGAATGGGAACAGAAACTTTGAAGTTTATGGAGCTGTTAGGTTTCGCATCAAAGAAAAATTTATTTACTTCCTGCTCCTTATTTTCAGCTTTGAAATTTACTTGTTTATAATCTTCAAAAATAAGTAAAGCATACTTTCTGTCCTCATCAATGTCATTGTCTACTGAGGCAACAACTGTCACTTCATTGTTTTTACTATTAAGTGCACTTCCTTCATCGATAAGTTTACCATTCAAATCTATCAAACCATACCCAACCGAACCATACTCAGCCGCATTCGTTTCTTTGCTTTCTTTTTCAATATCATCATTATTAGACGTGCTTAATCTTAATTCTTTAGGTGGAGATGAAGCATAAAACCAGTAAAAAACCCCAAGCAATATCAAAACAGATAACGCAGCTATGTAGTATTTTTTCATAAAACCAATCTTCTCCTAATTAAAAGAGATATGCAATGAGCATATCTCTTCATTATTTTTCTACTACCAATTACCAATAGGCCTTTGTTTGACCATTAACAGTTTTATACCCTTTAAGTTTAAAAGTATGAGTCCCAATAGCAAAATCATTCCTGAAGTATATTGAATCGTTCAATGTTTTAACTCCAATATAGTCCGTCTTTGTAGAACTTGCCGATTTAGTTTTGATTAAAGAACCATCACCATTAAAGGTTTTAGCTCGTGCGTAAATATAGTCCTGTATCTTATCAGAAGATGATTTAGCGACTGCATAATTAGTCGATAAAATTGGGTTGTATGTACTTAAACTCATACGAACTTTATTCTTTGCTAGGATGGTACTACCTGTACCATCTGGTTCTTGAGTAAATGATGTTTCTTTTGAATTTACCAGACCTTCAGTTTCAGCTGCACTTGCCCCCGTAGCAGAACCTAGTATTGATAAACCTAATGCTGTTATATATAATGACCTTTTCAACTTCAATATAATAACCTCCCCTTCGTTTAGTATTTAACTATAAAAGTAAATATAAGTAAATATTACCAAATTATATAATGAAATATGTCTGCAGCTGATTTTGTCTTAACAAATTCCCAACTGGATAAATATGAGAAACCATCCTACAATTGATAAGACGTTTAAATTAGCTAAATTATTAGGTGTGAAGGTCGATGATAAGGATGAGGATGAGGATGAGGAATGAAAAAATACCCTGACCAAGTTACCTCACCTTAAATTGGTTATTCACATCATAAGTTGAAACTAAGATAAGCCTTTAAAATTTATGAAATAACTCACCACCCCGTACCTCTCTCATAATCTGTAACTAGGCATATTTATGAGGGGGACGGATCATGGAGATGGAATTAACGGCACTCCATTGGATTTATGTTGTATTCATTGCATTGATAATCGGGTTTATGGTAAAACGTCGTGATACTACCCTCATCTGCATAATTGGTATTTTCCTTTTGGCTTTAGTGGCTACAGGCAGTTTAGCATCTTCGATAAGCGGGATATTCAACAGCTTCATTTTCGCAATCACGGAATTAATGTCCACGATTTTAATCATTTCAATCATCGTTGCCATGAGCTCGGTATTAACGAAGTCGGGCATTAATGATGTCATGATTGCACCATTTGCGAAATTCATTAAAAATCCTACACTTGCCTTTTGGGTAATCGGAATCGTCATGATGATGATATCCTGGTTTTTCTGGCCATCACCTGCCGTTGCCTTATTGGGTGCCGTTCTGCTCCCCGTTGCTTTACGGGCAGGTTTACCAGCCCTCGGCGTGGCAATGGCGATGAACCTTTTTGGTCACGGAATAGCATTATCAGGGGATTTCATCATTCAGGCTGCCCCTAAACTAACGGGTGATGCGGCTTCCATACCAGTCGGTGATGTCATCGCTGCGAGCATCCCCCTTGTCATTACAATGGGGGTCGTCACCACCATCTCCGCCTTTATCCTTTTAAAGCGGGATATGAAGCTGGGAAAAATCAAGGCGGCGGATACTGAGGGGATCAGCCAAGATCAGACAATCAGTGAAAATCTGCTCACTCTGGGACAAAAGAAGTTTTTTGCAATTTTCATTCCGATCGCCTTTCTGTTGGATGTTGTGGCATTGTCGATTTTGAAGTTGCAAGGTGGAGATGCAACGGCATTGGTTGGGGGTACTGCTGTTTTCATATTGCTGATTTTATCCCTTGTCGCACATAAACAACAAGGACTTGAAAAATCAACGGCCTATTTGATTCAAGGTTTTCAATTTGGCTTCAAAGTATTCGGACCCGTCATTCCAATCGCCGCATTCTTCTATTTAGGTGATTCTGGATTCAATCAGATCATCGGTGACTACTTACCGAAAACATCCCTCGGCATCGTCAATGACCTCGGTGCCGCCTTAGCGGCCTCCGTTCCTTTAACGAAAGAAATAGCCGCCGTCACATTAACGGGCATCGGTGCCATCACTGGCTTGGATGGATCGGGCTTCTCAGGCATTTCTTTAGCGGGATCTGTCGCCAAACTTTTTGGCACGGCAATCGGAGGCGGAACCGCAACCTTGACCGCACTCGGGCAGATAACCGCGATTTGGGTTGGCGGAGGTACCCTGATACCATGGGCACTGATCCCTGCAGCTGCCATATGTAACGTCAGTCCCTTTGAACTTGCCCGTCGGAACCTGCTGCCGGTAACCATTGGTTTGGCAGTCACTACAATAGTCGCGATGTTTCTCATATAATTGATCTGCATCAATGTTGTGGACTCTAAAACACGGAACGGCATTTCGATTTCCATTCCCATATTTAAAAAGGACTGAGTAAAA
Source organism: Peribacillus frigoritolerans (assembly GCF_040250305.1). Taxonomy (NCBI): domain Bacteria; kingdom Bacillati; phylum Bacillota; class Bacilli; order Caryophanales; family Bacillaceae; genus Peribacillus; species Peribacillus frigoritolerans. The sequence continues at coordinate 4,851,263 of NZ_CP158190.1, forward strand.
AAATCAGTCCTTTATCATTTTAATCATCGATATAACTGTATTCGTCGATATATTCTTATTTTCGGAGATATAACTGTAGATTTCGTCGATATATTTTTATTTTCGAAGATATAACTGTAGATTTCGTCGATTTATTTTTCTTCATACCTAACCTATTCGTTATTGAATTTCTTTTTTGAAATCCATATGATCGTTACCAATATCGCTACTGCAGTCAACTCAAGTGCCGCTAATGCACCCCAAATCGCTTGTGAATTGACTGTGCCTAAAATCAGTACTTCCATGGCATGTTTACTCATGCTTGCTGGATTCACATTGTCTATTACGGGACTTAATCCAACTATGATTCTACAGCCGAGGAGAAATACTATCGAAATTAATGCAATAATACCCTGACTATTAAAAATGGTACTGATCATCGTGGTGAATGAAACGATAAATAGGATCCACAGCAGATAGAACAGCAAAGCCACTATTAAATCCGCAAAATCAACACTCGTAAACAAAAAAACTGCATACAGGTATGAAACCAAATATCCCAATGCCACACTGCAGGCAACAAACAGATAATTGGAAATGATTTTCCCGCTTATATAAGATCCAACCGTCACGGGCCTTGTAAGAATGAAAGCCAGCATACCATTTGCTTTATCGGATTGTACGACTCCCATCATGGAAACGATGATGATCATGACCCCTAGCTGATCAAATTGAGACCCTAAAGTACTGGCCAGAACTTCGCCGCCTTTTTGGGCAGCCATGCTTGGATCAATGGTGATCCCTTGGCTCCCGCCCAGTGCCTCTAAAATTGAAGGTAAATAATAACTTACGACTGGTTGAGTTATTCCTAAAAATATAAATACAAGCGGCAGCCAAATCACTTTAAATTCACGTACCATCTGAACAAATTCCTTTTTAGCTAAAACGGCAAAATTATTCATGTTTCCACCACCAATTTCAAGAATATCTCTTCCAATGTATCGTTATCTATTTCGAACCTTATAAGATCAACATTATGCTCCAGAGCATTTGCAAGTAACATATTCTTGTTTGAATCAATATTTTCCACTTCTATCTTCAATTTATTTCCCATTACCTCTACACCTTTGACAAAGTTCAAGCTTTTAACATGTTCAATCCATTTTTGACTTCTAGAGGTTATGGCGACATTGATTTTATTTCCGCTATTCCTGGTTAATAATTCAGACATTGTAGTGTCCTCAATTTTTTCACCACTTTTTATAATGACAAACCTCTCACATATCTCTTCTGCATCGCTTAATATATGCGTCGATAATAAAATGGTCGTATCTTTCTTTATCTCTTTTATGATATTTAACACTTCTCTCCGGCCGATCGGATCTAATGCCGAAACCGGTTCATCCATGACAATCAAAGCTGGTTTATGTAACAGTGCCTGTGCAATTCCAAGCCTTTGTTTCATTCCGCCTGAAAAAGTCCGCACCTTTGAATTCTCTTCCCCTCTCAACCCTACCTTCGACAATATCTCTGGAATGCCGCTTAATAATTCTTCCTTTTTGATACCCGAGAGCTGCCCCATGAATGTAAGGGTTTCTTTGGCAGTCATCCATTGAAAGAAGTTAGGGTATTGTGGTAAGTAGCCTATTTCCTTTTTCATTTTTGAAATTTTCTTACCGTCAAGCAATACTTCTCCCATAGTTGGATCAATAATATCTGCAATGACTTTTATTAGTGTCGACTTACCAGCCCCATTGGGCCCTATCAATCCAACACATTCCCCAGATTGCAATTCCATTGAAAAATTATTGACCGCTGTTTTTTCTTTGAATTTTTTTGTGACATTATTAATCTGTAATTTCATATTCTGTCACTGTCCTTTCTACCAATAACGAAGTATAGAATTGGACCGATAGTATTTGCAAAAATAATGATGAGTGTCCACAATAAAACATTTTTCCGTGTCTTTCGATTTCTGTATAAATCAATTAATGCAATAAGGATTAAAATCATCCCAATAGCAATTACCGGTAAAATAATCGGCAGAATAGGCATGAAATCAATATCTTTCAATTCGTTCCATCCATAATGCAATTTCATATATACCACTCCTTAATAACAAATTTTATTATCATTATCAGTAATGATAACATTTAAACTGGGATTTTTCACCTACTTTTTTCACCTACTTTTTTCTTGATAAAATATTGTTTGAGGTTTTATTGTTATTTATAATGATAATATTATCATTATAAATAACAATAAAAATATAGTCGCTTTATAGCATGAAGACATTAATTATTTACAATTGAAATTATTCAATTTCCAATGTGAGGAGAATAAGATGATTAATAAAGCCGAAATTTTAATGCATCCTGTAAGAATGAAAATTACCCAAGCTTTAATGAGAAACAGGGAAAATGGTTTAACACCATTAGAAATGTTAAAAATCATTAAAGATGTACCCCAAGCAACATTATATAGACATATACAGGTTCTATTTGATTCAGGGGTCATCCGCATTGTAAAAGAAAAAAAAGTGAGATCCGTTTCCGAAAAATACTATGTTTTAAATGAAGAAGAAGCGCGACTTAGCGGGGAAGAATGGAAAAAATATTCTAATGAGAAAAAGGTGAACTACTTTTCTTATTATCAATTATCCCTTATGACTCAATATCAAAACTATCTTACTAAATTAGAAGAAAGAGATTGCACTGAAGATGGTTCAACCTTTTCCCTTTTAGAACTAAAGCTTGATGATGAAAGCTTTATTAACTTTCAAAATGAATTGAACGATTTAATGGTAAAATACTACAACGCTACGAATCAGAGTGCTAAACAAGATTCACCTATTCGAACAATCGGCGTTACAATCATTCCTGAATCATAAGTAAATGAAAAGGCTGTTCTCAAACCTTGGACTAAAAGAACCATGAATACTATAGATTCACCAACCAAAATGGTTGCAGTCTCCGTTTTGAAACAGCCCTTCATTATGGAAGAAACCCCAAGGTTAAAAAGGGATATCCCTGCTGTCAGCAGCTTCCCAATGCTTCCTTGATACTGGTGTATACTTCATCCCATAGTTGTTTTTCTTCAGCAAAAGCCGCAGTTATCTTTTTGATGACTGCTTTTTGCGCTACCTCGAAACGTTCATCATCCTTGGCTGGCAGGTCTGACCTTAACTCCATTACATACTCTTGTACCTTTGGTGCACGTGGTCCCCAAACAGCTTTTTCTTCACTATTCTTATCAATGAATATAAAAATGGGAATTGAACGCGCTGTTCCATTCGTTAAGTATTGATCCATCAGTTCAAGATTTTGATCTCGTAAAACAATGCGAGTTTCAATATTTGCCGCTTCAGCTATATTCAGCAGGATTGGAATGTTCATCATTGCGTCTCCGCACCAGTCTTCAGTAATGACAATGGCTCGAAGTTCCTTCGTCTTTAATTCATCGAAAAAACCTTGATCCTCTGCAGAAACGGAAAAATCCTCCTGAATCGATTGTAAGTTTTCTTTATGAACCTTCATCGAAGATACAAATTCTTTAGCGGGAATCCCCTTTTCAAACCATTCATTCAGTGTCGTCATACTATTTCTCCTAACTGTTTTTAAGTTAAAAGTACCATAAACCTCTTATTTTTTCATTGTTTCCACCCTGAAAAATAAAATTCCAAATTGGTAAATTAAAACCATGTTTTCTTTCCCGTGTAAAGGGAAAACTCTAAATACATTCAATAGCTTACTAACTAACTATTTTATATTCATTAAAACATTGTTTTCTAGTTTAGGAGATGAATTTTGTGGAAGGTTTTCTCTTTGCGCTACTCCCTGCATTGACATGGGGCAGCTTAGTGCTTGTTTCCGAAAAACTCGGAGGCAACTCTTATAATCAAACACTTGGCATTACAATCGGTTCATTACTGTTTGCCATCATGATGTCTTTCATCAATCCGCCGGAATGGAGCAGTACAGTGTGGATTGTCGGTATCATTTCCGGGATAGGCTGGGCATTCGGGCAGTTATTTCAATTCAACAGCGTCAAGGAAATCGGGGTATCGAAAACCGTTCCAATCTCAACAGGGCTGCAAATTCTAGGAAATACATTTTTTGCAGTTATCATTTTCAGGGAATGGAATGACAGGATGACAATCATCATCGGCATAGTTGCAATAATCTGTTTGGTTACAGGTGTCTTGCTGACGAGCTACGGCGATGGTGATAACAAAAAAGCAGGAAGCATGAAAAAAGGGGTTTTATATCTTGCCATTTCAACGGTAGGTTATGTTACATATGTCATTGTCGTCAGATGGAATGAAGTTGACGGATGGTCGGCGATCCTGCCGCAAGCAATTGGCATGTTCCTGGCTGCCCTGCTCCTATCCATCAAACATAAACCGTTTAATAAATATGCTAGGCGCAATATTCTAACCGGAATGATGTGGGCAGTCGGTAATATCGGCCTCCTGCTCGCTAATCCAAAAGTGGGTGTTGCCATCGCATTCTCATTTTCCCAAATGGGGATCGTCATTTCCACTTTAGGCGGCATCTTTCTTTTAGGGGAGAAAAAATCCAAAAAGCAAATGGTCTTCGTCATCACCGGGTGTGTACTCGTAATTGCTGGCGGAATCATGATCGGCTTTACAAAAGAATAGTCAAAGGAGCGATAAATGATGTATGACGATTTAGAGAAAAAAGTGGTAGTGATCACTGGGGCGGCAAAAGGGTTAGGAAAAGCCATGGCCGAAAGGTTCGGTAAAGAAAAAGCACATGTCGTATTAAATTATCACACTGAAAATGGCGAACATAAGGAAATCATCAAAACGATTGAAGCGGCAGGCGGGAAAGCCGCAGCCATGCAAGGCGACGTTTCAAAGGAGGCGGATGTGAAGAAATTGCTTTCATTCGCTGTGGACACCTTTGGCACAATCGATATCATGATCAACAATGCTGGTATTGAAAATGAAGTGCCCAGCGAAAAATTGACTCTTGAAGATTGGCAGAAAGTCATCGATGTAAATCTAACCGGGATGTTCCTGGCAAGCAGGGAAGCAATCAGTTATATGCTCGATCATGGCATTAAGGGGAATATCATTAACATGTCTTCCGTTCATGACCGGATCCCTTGGCCTCATTTTGTCCACTATGCAGCAAGTAAGGGCGGAGTGAAGATGATGACAGAAACCCTTGCACTTGAATATGCTCCTAAAGGGATTCGCATTAATAATATTTCACCCGGTGCGATCGACACACCCATCAATGCCGAAAAATTCAATGACCCAAAAGCTAAACAAGATGTCATCGACCTGATACCGATGGGATATATCGGAAAACCGGAACAAATTGCGGCTTGTGCCGCTTGGTTAGCTTCCGCCGAATCGAGCTATGTAACGGGAATGACCTTATATGCTGATGGCGGAATGACCAAATATCCAGGATTCCAGGCAGGAAAAGGCTGAACTTAACTAATGAGAAGAACCATTTCAATGACTAAAACGAATAAAACCAATAAGAAAACCATGGTGAAATGACGTGTTTGACCCAATAAAGGAAAAGGTTCTTACAACCAGAAAAAAGAGCAATCCTATAAAGGATGCTCTTTTTTACATTTACAGCTTGCAGCGCTTGGAAGATATTTGTTGAAAAATTAAACTTCTCAGATTGGTCTTCATCAAATCGTAATCGTTAAATGGGGGTAACCTTTGGTGAACCAATATTAGCAAACCTTCGATCTGTTCCTCTTAAGAAAACTTTGTTACAAATTCAGCAGAACCGTATCATTTCTGAAAACCAACTGATCACTTTTGGAATTTATCAAGTTGAAACATAGTTTATTATGAATTCACAAGATATTTAGTTAGGCGGTAATGATAATGGCAAAAAAATCAAAAAGGTATAAGATGTTCGTAAACCCTGCATTAATTATTCTTTTGAGTATTTCTTTATTTTTTTTAGTATGATTGTACCAAATGTTCAAGCGGCTGGATATGTATACAAATCTGGCGGAATTACTTATGATTGTACTACTGTAAAGACATTGTCAGCTGTTAAAGTAAAAAAAGCAGCTGCTCAAATGTCTTCATTTTCTAACAAAGTTAATGGATTAACTCTTGCTGTTGGTTGGTTTAATAAGTATATAGGTACAGGTATGGGTGTTTTCGCAATAGGACTAGGTATTTCAACTTCTAAATGGAATAATGCCGCTGCAGCTGGAAAAAAGCGAAGCAAGACCATTGCGTTAAAAGGAATTGGGATGGATACTCAGCTCGTTCCATAGCTAGATATTTATTTTATTAAGGAATGAGGAGGGTTTAAATGAAAAATAGATTGTACTTAGGTATTCTATTTTCGATTTATTTCATTTTAGGATATTGTATTTTTTTTATCATGGATATCGGGCCCATTCCCAAGATTGTTTTGTTTTTTGTCTTAGTGTTCACTGTGGATCCTATTAAAAAGAAGTTAAAAGATAAAGGTTTGAATCACAAACTCAAATTAAATCGATCAAATTTCAAGACAATGGAATAGGATTCCACATTCAGATGAAGCTAGGGGAAGCAAAAATGATAATAATAAAAAAAAGATGACCCCTTGTATTCAGAGGTCATCTTTCTTCTACTGCTGGCTAAGTGTTAGCGAATGCCTTTCATGTAGCCTTGAATCTTTGGTGATAAGGCCATCAGGACAAGTCCAAGGACCATTGAAGCAATACCGATCACTCCAAAATAAGCCATTTCGGTTTGAGGTGTGTAGAATCTTACGATTTGTGCGTTCAGTGCTTGTGCTGCTGCACTTGCCAGGAACCACAGGCTCATCGTTTGTGCCGAGAATGCGGCCGGAGCCAATTTTGTAGTCGCTGAAAGTCCAACAGGAGATAAACAAAGTTCTCCAAGCACTACAAGGAAATAGCTAAGTACAAGCCATAGCGGATTGACTAATGCGTCGGATCCACCAAAATAAGCAGGAAGCAGGATTACCAGGAATGATAAACCGGCGAACAGTAAACCTATTGAAAATTTTTGAGGAATGGTCGGCTGACGCTTTCCTAGTTTAATCCATAACCATGCGAATACTGGTGCAAGGGTAATGATGAACAAAGGATTCAATGATTGGAACCAAGACGGGTTTATTTCGATTCCAGCAAAATTCAACTGTGTCCGTTTGTCTGCATAGCTTGCCAATATTGTTGCACCTTGCTCTTGAATCGCCCAGAACATGACGGCTGCTATAAACAAAGGAATATAGGCAATCAATCGGGAACGTTCAACAGAAGTTGTTTTAGGGCTGCGATACATGAAAATGAAATAAAGGGTCGGAATTACGATCCCTAGGATTCCTACAAGATTAATGAAGGTTTTAATCGTTAAGATGCCTGCAGAAGCCGTGATGCCGATGATGGCAGCGATGATCAGTGCTGCTATCCCCAATTTAGTGAATACTTTTTTCTTTTCATTCTGTGATAGTGGGTTAGCAGGAAGAGTTCCCGCCAGGCCCAGGTTCTTTTTCTTTGTTGCAACAAAGACGATGAGCCCAATTAACATACCAATTGCCGCAAGTCCAAAACCAAGGTGGAAGCTGTATTTCATTCCGACTGTACCGACAACAAACGGTGAAAGGAATGCACCCATGTTGATACCCATATAGAATATGCTGAAACCGGAATCCCGGCGTTCATCATTTTCTGCGTAAATTTCCCCGACAATGCTGGAAACGTTCGGTTTTAATAGACCAGTACCAAGAACAATGAGTACCATGGAAACAAAGAACATGGAGAGACTGCCTGGTACAGCAAGGACAATATGCCCGAGCATGATCAAGATACCACCGTAAAATACGGCTTTTGAAGTCCCGAAAATCCTATCGGCGAGCCATCCGCCAATTATACCGGACATATATACTAAAGATCCGTATATGGATACAAGGGCAAGGGCTGTGGGTTCATCAAGACCTAGTCCCCCTTTAGATACTTCGTAATACATATAGTAAACAAGAATGGCCTTCATGCCATAATAGGAGAAACGCTCCCAGAACTCAGTAAAGAAAAGGGTGAATAGTCCTTTAGGGTTTCCAAAAAAACCTTTTTGAGGTACACTATCCACAATTTTCTGTTTATTTATCGTTGCCATACCTAGCCCTCCTTTTATTATTGTATAATAACTTTTATTTTCTCTGTTGTAAACAAATATTTAGTATATTTAAATAATTAATTTCAAAATAAATAGAAGTGACTTTCCACCATGCAAGCAAAATTTCACGTTTCCAAGTAAAAGACATTCTATATAGTCTAATAGGGAGTTGTCATCAATGATATATTGCCCTAACTTCAATAATGGTATTACTTTGGTTGCCATGCACTTATTAATGAGAATCGGAAATGGCATATTTTGAAAAATCCCACCACAATCGTTATATTCACCATATAATAGATATAAAAACGAGGAGGCACCATAATGTTCGGGATCATAACCGTCGTGATGATTTTTTCCATCCCTATAATCGCCATACTGACAAGCCATTTCGAAAAACAGTCAAAAACCAAACACAAGATGCTACAAGTTGAATTGGAGCTTGAAAAACTTAAACATGAAAACTTCCTTATGGAGACGGAAAAATTGAGGCTGGAACTGGATCAGATGAAATTCGAACAAAAAAGAGACGAACCAAGGTTACTGTAATCAAGTAACGTTGTTCGTCTTTTTTAATGGATATTGTGCCGTTTTAAAAACCTTCCGCCCGTCATAAGAATTACAATAGGGCCGTTTTAATGGATATATTGATCGCCAACAAGAAGGTCTGACAGCACCTTTGTCGGGATGATGAACTCGACGGCCCCCATATATCCCGGTGCAGCTTCATAGCTGTTAAACGCGATGACTAGCTTGCCATCTTCGTTTATATAAAAGTTTTGGTTTTCATTGATGCCTTTAAAAGCAGTAAGATCATCATCTTCGACCCAATATACCTTTTCCGGATCTTCAGCCATCTGCCGCTTCATCTGTTCCTTGATGTTCTCGCTGATCACCTGAAGATAGCGATCATCTTTAAATAAGCTATTTAGCGTTAAAAGCACTTCGTTTTTCTTGTCGACTGTATCGAATTGACTTTCCGTGGAACTGGAGGCCTGAATCGTATCCGTATAACGCTGTACGGATAATATCGTTTCATTATCCGTCAATATCACATATCCGCTTTCCACCGAGATATTGCCCTTTTCACCTTCCTTCAGTTTTTCCATGGATTCCGTAAATTCCTTATAAAGCTGCTTACTTTCCGTTAAATATTTATCATTCAAGCTATTTTCGAGCTTTTTATTCTCCAAACCGGATATAGCAGGCGTTTTGATTATTGCCGAGGAATTATTCGCTTCTTCTTTCCATTCGACGAAGGTAATCACTTTGATGACCTTCTCGACTATCGGAATATCACTCATGGCTTTCGCCGCTGCCGGGCTGATGTTTACGGAAGCTGTCACAATCAGAAGCGCCGCTGCCGCTGACACGAGGATATTCCTGCCAACCCTCGGCCTCTTCCTTGGCTTTTCATTCAAGGCTGCTTGAACGACATCATTCAATTCCTTTGGTATCGGTATTTTAAGATATTCTTCCCGCAGATCTTTTAATTTTTTTTCCATTTTTTCGTTTCCTCCTGTTCAGTCATGTTGATCCGCAATAGTTGCAGCGCTTTATATAATCTTGTTTTGATCGTGCTTACGTTCTCTTCCAGCACTTCCGCTATCTCGTCCAACTTCAGGTCCTCAAAGAAACGGAGGACGACTACCGTTTTGTACTTGACTGAAAGTCCTTCCAGGGCCTTTTGCAAATCCAGGTCAGGATAGTGATCCTCCTCACCGCTGCGTAAGTATTCTATTGTTTCGTCATCGGCGACGGTCAGTTTCTTTTTCTTCCGCAAAACATCCAGTGCCGTTCTGACGATGATCTTATATAACCAACTATCTATAGATGCAGCGTCTTTGATTTTGCTGCTGGAGGCTAGCGCTTTCCTTATTGATTCCTGCACGATATCAAGGGCATCCTCTTGGTTTTTGACATAGTAAAAAGCAAGTCTGTACAAATTCTCTTGCCGTTCGGTTATCCGGGCCGCGATTAATTGATTCATATCTGGATTTTTCATTGCATGATAGAGCTCCTTACATTTAAATTACGTATCCTAGGTACAAAGAATAGACGTTGGTGCAGCCATAAAAGTTTGAAAATGAGCAAGGAAATATATTAATATAAAAAAATGAAATTTTTTACAAACTTTTAAGGCTTTTGGCGCGTCTATATAGTAGAATGATTATCGAGGTGGAGTGCATCATGAGGAAATTAAATTATAAAAAAGTCTTTATTTTTCTATTTTGTCTAACAGCTGCTGTGGGAACGATGGGGTTAGCCATTAAAAGCCTTGCTTTTGATAAGAAGAGAACCGTTTCGGCCTATACAACTGATAAAAATTACCCAGAAGCCGATATTCAAACGTATGTGAAAGATAATACGAAAGGCGGGTATTCAGCCAGCAGGCCCGTTCTGCATTTAGAAAAGATCGACAAACAGCTAGAAGCCTACATAAAGAAAGAAATTAAGGATTATGAAAAGAAATGGAAAGCATCCGACGGAAAAGCTTCCGAGCTTAACCTCACCTATACGATCCTCCATTTCAGTAAACAGACCATTACGATTTCCTTCGATAAATATGAGCAAGTGGAAGGAAAGAAGCAGTCTGGAACCCAGATCTTCACTTATGATATTCCATCTCAGCAAAAGCTCTCCATAGAAGACATCTTTGCCACGGATACTGATTATTTATCCGTTTTATCCGATATTGTTTTTGAAGAGTTAACGCAGAAGGAAGAAGAAGGCATTTCAAACAGTCTCATTAAAAAGGAAAACAAACTGAAGGCAGCCAACTTCAATTCTTTTTCAGTCTTGAAAAATACGCTTGTATTCTACGTTAAGACTGATGATTCAACTAAGACTCATACAATAGCCATCAAGAAGGATCTTTTTAAAGATAGTTTGCTAGATTCATATCAAAGTCAAGATTTGAATGAGGATCGTGTAAAGGAATGGCAGCCGAAACATATCGTCGCCAAACTGCCCGTGCAAAATGAATGGATCGACCCTTCAAAAAAGGTCATTGCCTTGACGTTCGATGACGGGCCGCATCCAAGTCATACCATGTCCATTCTGGAAGACCTGAAAAAATATGATGGACACGCGACGTTTTTCGTACTTGGAAGCCGCGTACAGCACTATCCGGAAGTTCTGCAAAAAATGCTGCAGCAAGGAAATGAGATCGGCAACCATTCATGGGATCATCCGCAGCTGACGCGCTTAAGCAAGAACAAAATCGAAGATCAAATCGAAAAGACCCAAGACGCTGTAGAAAAAGCAACAGGTACTGAGCCAAATCTCGTCCGTCCCCCATATGGAGCGATTAACAATAATGTGAGGGAATACATGGAGGATATGAAAGTCTCACTTTGGGATGTCGATCCAGAAGATTGGAAAGAACGCGATGAAAAGAAAATCGTAAACAAGGTGATGAGCAAAGCCAAGGATGGCAGAATCATATTAATGCATGATATCTATCAAACTAGCGCCCAGGCTGCAGGAAAAATCATCAAACAACTGCATGACCAAGGTTATCAACTGGTCACAATTTCGGAATTGGAAAAGGTAAAGAAGGACCGTGAACTTTCCGGAATCACCATAAGTGAATAATCAAAAGGAAAGAGCCTGTTTCGTGATTCGGAACAGGCTCTTTCCTTTCAAATAAAATAAGCAGGCCTTTGATCATATAGCAAAGGTCTGCTTGTCATTTCACTAACCAAGATCTACATTATGATAAACTTGTTGAACATCTTCCAAATCTTCCAGTGCATCAATCATTTTTTCGAATTGTGCTTGTGCATCTTCTGGTAGGGTTAGGTCATTTTGTGCAAGCATCGTCAGCTCGGCCACTGTAAAATCGCTGATTCCTGCATCCTTGAATGCTTGTTGTACAGCATGGAATTGTTCAGGTTCGGCATAAACGATGACACTTTCTTCTTCTTCAATGATGTCACGTACATCAACATCCGCTTCCATTAACAGTTCAAGAACATCATCAGCCGTTTTACCTTCAATCCCGATGACTGCCGTTGCATCGAACATATAAGCAACAGATCCGCTGACACCCATATTCCCGCCATTTTTCCCAAATGCGGCACGTACATCAGATGCCGTCCGGTTCACGTTGTTTGTCAATGCATCCACGATGACCATTGAACCATTTGGACCGAACCCTTCATAACGAAGTTCGTCATAGTTTTCTTCAGAACCGCCTTTGGCTTTTTCAATCGCACGGTCAATGATCGCTCTTGGAACATTGTACGTTTTCGCACGCTCAAGCACGACCCTTAATGCCTGATTGGATTCTGGATCTGGTTCACCTTGTTTTGCCACTACATATATTTCCCGTCCGAACTTAGCATAAATCCGACTAGTATTAGCATCTTTTGACGCTTTTTTTTCTTTAATGTTATTCCACTTACGACCCATTATAAACACTCTCTTTCATCATTGATATATACGAATAGATTATTAAGATACGGCCCTATGAGAAAACCCTAAGGGGAATTCCTACGAAGATAGGCTATACGTTTACTAGATTATATTATACATCAATTGTATAATTTTGAAAAAGTCCTGCACATCCCTCACTGGCATTTATCGGTGCTTGGCACTATTTTTTTTGAAATACTATGGAAAACATCAGCAGTGGTATAGTATGAAGTGATCGGAAAGGAGAGATGATCCATGAAGGACAACCAAATCATCATCGGGATACCCGGTAAATGGAAGGACCGGACAGAAGTGATTCAAACGGTCGCTTCCCAAAGCGAAGGGTATCTGTTAGCCGGGAATGTTTTTCATAACAGTGATAAAAACATTACTTTTCAGGCAGAGATCCATGATTATGAACCCACATTAAAGGAGAGCTTTTCCTACGCCAGTAAAGACGCCTTTTCAGAGAATGCATTAGAGGAAATCAATGACCATACCTTTACCGTTTATATAATAGCCGATGTATCCGATACCGGAACTGTTATCGATTTGATCGATGCCGGGGCAGCGATCCTAAGGGCAGGCGGAATGGCAGTGAAGATAGAAACGGCTGGAATTGCCCATTCAAAGGAAGATTGGCAGCATCTTCATCATAGCCCGGATATTCTCTCGGTATATGCCCATTTTGTCACGATCATCGGAGAGGAAGACTATTATTGTTCATTCGGAATGAAAGCCTTTGGTCTTCCGGATGCCGTGACACTTAACACAATGAGTCCGAAAGAGGCGGCTGCTCTGCTTAACACATTTAATTATTACCATGTAGGTGAACGTCCTCTCTTTAAGAATGGCGAAACCTTTAGCATTCAGCAAGATGCACCCGACTTTATATTGACTGGCCTTCAGGACTTTAGATATGAAGAAGACCATCCCTTCTACAACCCGTTTGGATTATGGAATTTAGGGACAAGTAAATAGAGGAGCGATTCGCTCCCCCAGACTGCAGGCAAATTCGAATAAATCGAGTTTGCCTGCAGTTTTTATTTAAAAACGTACCAGCTGATTTCAGAAATCCGCTCCCTTTCCGCCGACTGTCTGCAAAGTCTCCTCGACGCAAGCGCCTGTGGGGTCTCGGCTAGCCAGTTAATCGGCAGGAGTGTCGCAAATTTCTTCAATCCAATAAGGGATTACAGTAAAAAACATTAAGGGTTATAAAATCATGCTTTGGGATGAGAACAGACTACAGTTTTTCTAAAAAAATCAATCCAGTTGATTGGAATGGAAGGTACGAGACTCCTGCGGGAAAAGCGCGTCTAAGGGAGACCCCACAGGCGCAAAGAGCGCCGAGGAGGCTCCCGGACCGCCCGCGGAAAGCGAGTGCCTGAAGTGGAAATCAACGTTCAAAACCATAAAGTATAACCTAGTCATAATCATGGTTTGGAATGAAACTGCTCCAAACCTCCATTTTTATACAATGTTTGTTCAACCGAGTTTTTCACGCTTTTCTTCTTCATGTTCCTTTTTTACGAGGGACATGCCGCTCGCTTGGTATTTGAGGATCTTTTGAATGACCGTGCCAAGATGTGCCCCAGCTTCAACCGGGGGAATCCCTCCTTTATGAATGTTTGAAATGACCATCCTCTCCGCTTCAATGGTGCCCAAACGTGGTTTATAGCAAATGTAAGCGCTCAATGATTCAGCACTTACCAGACCAGGCCGTTCACCGATCAGCAGGACAATGACCTCAGGTCCAAGGATTTCACCGATATCATCCATCACGGCAACCCGTCCCTTTTCAATATAAAAAGGTGTACCCGTATCCAGACCTGCCACCACCAAAGATTGTTTGAAAGATAAATAGACGTCCTCCGCATTTTCTTCGATCGCCTTGGCACTTAAGCCATCGGAAATGATGATTTGAACTGTTGGGGCCTTTATGCATTTGGCCTCTATCGCCCGCTTTGCTTCATCCGAAAGCTTCCTGCCATAATCCGGACGCCGTAAATAGACTTCCTTATCATCTGCCTTCGTTTTCACCTTGAATAAATTCAAGCGCTTCAAAAGAATATCACTGACTTCACCATATACAGCATCGACGGCCGCCGCATGGTCAAAACGGAATTTCAGCCAAGAATCCGTTTTCGGCCGGGTCCCTGACCTGCCTACACCTATCCGCGCAGGGGTTTTCGCTATCAAGGCATCCAAATCTTCCTTATTATTCATTCCCATATCATCCACTCCTAATGGTTAAATATAGTTGGATCACCAGCACGCTTCGTTAATTTTCCGTTCTCCATAATCTCCATCTTCTCCAGCCAAGCTTCATATAATGGGGCAGGCCGCTTATCCATCGTTTGCCTCAAAGTCGCTATATCGTGGTAACTCAAAGACTGATAGTTTAACATGCAGTCATCCCCCATCGGAGTTGCGATGATGAAATTCACACCAGCCGCCGTTAAAAGTACACCCAAATCCTCGATATCATTTTGATCCGCCTTCATATGATTCGTATAGCAAATATCCACACCCATCGGCAGTCCATGCATTTTTCCCATGAAATGATCTTCTAACCCGGCTCGGATGACCTGCTTGCTGTTATATAGATATTCAGGACCAATGAATCCGACGACCGTATTGACAATGTACGGATCAAAATAGCGTGCAAATCCATAGTTCCTGGCTTCGAGCGTCACCTGATCGATTCCGAAATGCGCTTCAGCCGATAACTCGGAGCCTTGCCCCGTTTCAAAATAAAGATGCTGCGGGCCTGTGCCGGTCCCATAGGCCTTGGCGATCTCATTAGCTTCTTCGAGCAATTGTACGTTAATTCCAAAAGAGCGATTGGCCGTTTCCGTTCCGGCTATGCTTTGAAAGATCATATCAGCAGGCGCCCCCTGCTGTACGGCCTTCATTTGTGTGGTCACATGCGCAAGCACACAATTTTGGGTCGGGATGTTCCACTTCTGGATGACATCCTGTGTCGCATGAAGCAGCCGCTTTACGCTTTCAACCGAATCATCGACAGGGTTGATTCCAATGAGTGCATCCCCGATTCCATAGGAGAGGCCTTCTTTTAAAGATGCCAGCATGCCATCCACATTGTCAGTCGGGTGGTTAGGCTGAAGGCGCGAAGCAAGCGTTCCTTTGTATCCGATCGTGCTATTATTCTTGGTGAGCACTTCGATTTTATTGGCTGCATGAATAAGGTCGAGGTTCGACATTAACTTGGCTGCCGCAGCAATCATCTCACTATTCAATCCCCTGCTTAATCGCATTAAATCTTCACCGGTCGTTTCGTCACTCAAAATATATTCACGCAGCTCGCCAACGCTCCAATTCTTCACAGATTGATAGATGGTTCCATTGATGAGACCATCTATGATCCGCGAAACCTCATCCTCTTCCGGGGAGAGCAAGGGATAGTTCCTAATGTCCGCCAAAGTCAATTCGCTAAGCACCGCTTTTGCCGCAATCCGTTCTTGGACAGAATCTGCTGCAATTCCCGCAAGCCTATCTCCTGATTTCTCTTCATTCGCTTTGGCCAGGACTTCTTTCAACGATTTGAATTGATGGATTTCCCCAAAGTATTGAGTGGATAATTTCATCGTATAATCCTCCTTTTCCTAACTGTGAAAGGTTAGCGTTTTTACTACAACCGGAACGACCCCTGTCCGCAGCAGCCTTCCTATATCCAAATAATCACCATGTTCGACTTCTGTCTGATCAATGCAGATGACCGGCAGATCCGGTTGGTTCGCTAGAATGGTTTGACCAAGTGCCTTCCCATAATCACTATCCATGACAATGATCAGAGGCTGCCGCCAATTCGGTTTTTGCTTCAGTGCCTCGGTAAAAGCGACTGCGAGCCGGTGAATGTCCCGAAATGATTGATAAGGTAAATTCGTTAAATAAAAAGCAAAATTCAACCCCTCCTGCAAGGCGTCGTATATTGTGATCGCATCCTTAACAGCTTGTGCCATTTTCGCTGTTACATCCTCAAGCACGCCATGAAAATCGACCCGATAGACTGGGATATTACGAACTGGCAGATGAGAATCATTCACCTCGATGGTTGCTCCGCTGATTTCAGTTGTATGTGCGCCTGCTCCAAGTACAGTCGCCCGAACCGTTTCAACGGGCTGTTCCCACTCCCAGGCAGCCAGTTCTTCATTTCCCTTAATATAGGCCGCAAGCATCATGCCGATATCCCGGAAGCTTTTGTCCTCCCGTTCTTCATGATAGATGCAATCACTGACACCGCCCGAGAACATCAACACATCGATTCGTCCTGTCCAAGATGGCTCCCTCCCCACTAATAGAAGTTCATCTTCTTTTGTGAATGAACCAGCCAAAAACCTCGATAGCACCCTAGTCATTTCATTTGCGATGATTGCCCCATCACCATTCAAAGGAGAATACCCCTTTGATTTCAGCCATTTCCCTATTGAAGGAGCAACCTTCACCTTTGCTCCCTCCCACTCCACCAAACGGCCTCCTATATGCAGTGTGCAAGTTCCGCAAAGCATGCCAGAACGGTATACGGCGATATTCGCCGTTCCCCCGCCAATGTCTATGTTCGCTACAGTCTTTCTTGTCTTGATGGAATGTTGATAGGCGCCAGATCCCTTGGCGGCAATGATTCCCTCCAAATCCGGACCGGCTGCCGCTACAAGGAATTCTCCCGCCGCTTTAGATAACCGGTATACCATTTCTTCTGCATTTTGTTTGGTTGCCGTTTCCCCAGTGATGATGACAGCCCCTGTTTGTATGCTTTCGATCGTGATTCCTGCTTTTTGGTATTCACTTTCCACCATTCTTTGAACAGCAGGTATATCAATTACCGTCTCGGATAAAAGCGGGGTCCTGAAAATGGGACTTCGATACAGAATTTCCTTATCGGTAATTTCGATTTTTGGCACCTGTCCGCCACCCGCCACATTCCTAAGCGAAAGCTCGCTGATAACAAGTTTCGTCGTACTGGTGCCAATATCAATTCCTGCACTGATGATTCGTTCCACCTTTTCATTCATTAAAATCACACCCCAGTTTTATACCACTTGGATTTCATTGCTGTTTTCTTCCTCGTTTTTCGTTTTATATTCATTTATGCCGATAACTCCTGCTGCACGATCCTTTTCTTCTAATTCCAAAGCTTTCGGAACGGACAGCCAGTAAGCAAGACCGATTCCAATCGCTCCGGCAGATAGCTTTCCGACAATGATCGGTAATATTAAAGAGGGCTGAAAGTTGGCTGTGAATGATAAATGATCGCCTAATAGGAAGGCCGCACACACAGCGAAGGAAATGTTTATGACCTTATCCTTCGGCGGCATTTCTTTAACAAGCTTGAACATTGCTAATATATTTGCTACCGTGGCTAATATCCCTGCACTCCCAGCTTTGCTCAACCCAATTTTCCCGCCCATCGCTTCCAATGGCTTGCCTGCATATTTTTGAATCAGGTAAATCATTGGAAATGCACCTGCCAGCATTATCCCGATATACCCCGCCGTTTCCAGGGCACGGAACTGGTCTGCCTTATCAGCCATGATCGGATGGAAACCCCAAGCACCAAATACATTGGAAAACAGTCCGGTAAAAATTTCCACGATTGAAAACACGAGTACAAGTTTAATTGCGGCATCCAATATTTTTCCAAACCACATGAAACCTTTGATCATCAAATCCGGCAGGAAATAAAGACCTAAAGCGAGCAAGACTACAAAAATAAGAAGAGGAGAAAGATTCAGGGCAATTTTCAAATAGCTCAACGCGAATTCGTATGTAGAATCCGCATTTGTGGAAATCACTTCACGGATTTTCGAATTCGTTGCCACCACCAGCACGCTTGAGATAAAAGCGCCAATCGGAATCGTCAGGATTCCTGACATGACACCAAGTGCCATGTATTTATGATCACGTTTCTCCAGCATCGCAAGCCCCATTGGAATCGAGAATACAATCGTTGCCCCAGACATAAAGCCGACAATCATCGCCATGATCCAGCCTTCATATGATTCCTTCAGCTCGGCCGCTAATTGGTAACCCCCCATATCCGTCGCCAAAATCGTTGTTGCGGCGAGGGCTGGATCTGCACCGATCGCAGCGAAAACCGGGCCGCATACTGTATTGATGAACCATGATAAATAAGGGATCGAGGCCATGATTCCAGCTGCCGGAATAAATATATGGCCAACGGTATGCAAACCTTCCATGAACTGTTTCCCCAAGCCTTGCTCACTGTCTTTAATCGATGCAATAGCACCGACAACAGCACACACCATAATGATGTAAATAACGATTTTACCTACCATCTCCATACATATTCCCCCTGAATTCCGATTTGATTTGGCCTATCGACTTTAAAAAAGGGTATAAAAAAGACGCCTCTTATAGCCCAAACTTAGGTTTTTCGGCAGAAAAGCCTACAACCAATTTGGTCCATCAAAGCGCCATTGCTTCATCTATTTACTTGTTTTTGATCATTTGCAATGATTCGACGTGCCACCGTCTCCATGGAAAGCTGCTTATCCATACTAAGCCTTCTCAGCTTATTGTAAGCGATTTCTTCTGTTACATTCTTCCTTTTCATGATAATACCTTTTGCCTTTTCAATGACTTTACGATTTGTGAGCGTTTCATCTAATTGAGCATTTCGTTCCTGATACTTCTTTGTATTGGCAGCTTGCAGCAATGCTATCTCCACTGCCGGAATCAAATTCGCCTCCGTAATTGGCTTAACAAGATATCCGACGATATTCGCGCGCTTCGCCTCGTCGATATATTCACGCTGGCTGAATGCAGTTAAAAGCAGGACCGGAATCTGAAAGGTATTGGATATCACATCGCTAGCCTTAAGCCCATTCATTTTAGGCATTTTAATATCCATCAAAACGAGATCCGGCTGTAGTGCATGTGCCATTTCAATTGCCTTCTCGCCATTACGGGCATGTCCAACCACATCGAAGCCTGCATCCTTGAGCATGATCGTTATATCAAGCAGAACAATCGATTCATCCTCCACGACCAAAATCCTCTTGACCACTTCTCCCACCTACCTCTTGTATGGAAATCTTACAGAAGCCAGGGTACCTTCTTTAATCCGATGAATCAAAAACTCCCCATCCAAATCGTTTTCCACCGTCATACGGATGATATCCAGCCCCAAAGAGGGTTTCATTGCAGGTGAATACCCGATGCCATCATCTCTTACTTGAATTTCCAATTCAGGACCATCCTTATGAAAGCATACGGTAATCTTCCCTTCCGCCCCTTCCTTGAAAGCATGCTTCACACAATTATGGATGAGCTCATTCACCACCAGCGCGACAGATATGCCAATGTCGGAATCAATGGAATGAAACTCACCACCACTATATTCGATGCTTAGGCTTTGACGGGTATGATCCTCCGTATGAACAATCATATCGCCTATTTTCCTAATAAGCTCCAGCAGATCCACATGGTCGACATGACTGCTTGCCAAAATGATTTCGTAAACCGACGAGATGCTTAACACCCGGTTCAGACTGACCAATAAATGGGGCTTGATTTCTTCAGGGGCCCCTATCCTCATTTGCAGCCGAAGTAAACTGGCCACTGTCTGCAAATTATTCTTCACCCTATGATGAATTTCACGAATGGCTACTGATTTGCTGATCAGCTCTCTCTCTTTATCCCGCAGTTCAGTCAGGTCACGGATGATGATGAACGTTTCATTGGAATTCTTGTTGCCCAAATGGAATTTCTTTATTTGGAAAATCTTTTTACCAATGTTCATTTCCTTCATTAAAATGTCCTCTTTTGAAGCAAGAACATCGGCAAAGTCAGGAAAATATTCGAAAATCGATTCACCTAAGACACATTCCTTCATGCATATTTCCGATACTAAATTAATGGCAGAAGGATTCGTATAGACAAGTCGATTTTGATTATTAATCAGGAAAATGGACTCCTCGATAAATTCAGGAACCAAGGAATTTTGTTGATCTTGCCTATCAAACTGATTTGACGTTTCAGGTTCTTCATGAATCACCTTTTCCATGATTAAAACGGCGATGACCCGATCGCATTCCCCCTTGATTGGAACGACACTTTGCTGGACCATTGCCCCCTCTTGAGTCAATGCCCGATTCACGAACATGTCCTTTCCGGTGCGCAATACATAAAATACGGCCGGTTCAAAAGCCTTATAGGCAAATTTCCCGACAACCGGATGATCATAAACCGATTTCACGGAATGTCCGCATGCCTCTGCCACGACAATGGCATGCTTCCCTTCACGCACCGGACAATCAATAAACACATTCGCTTTATTCAAATTAGCTATCAATGATAAATTCGTTGATAGGTTTTCAAGAATTTGAATATCACTGTCCAGTAAATGAGTATGCAATTCACATAAATCTCGGACAGTCATTGTCCGTTCCATAGGCAAAACCCCAATAAACGTTTATTCATGGATATTATTATTGATTATTATAGATACCGACCCTATTTTTGTCAATATTCAAAATATTCTAATGTAATGTATTCTAACATAGATAACGATATTTAAAACGATTGATCCACATTCTTATCAACTCACTTGTAGAGCAAAGTTACCACTTTAAGTCCATATATGACCACCGTTACTTTTTGCATACTCATGAATTCCACCTCTTCTGGTTATAGTAAAAAAGAAAATAACGGAGGAGGTACATTCCATGAAAAGTTCAAAGGAGTTTGTTGAAAGCATTCAAGAGCAGCAAAAAAAGGAAGAAGGCAATATGCGCCGTCAAGGCAATGGGAATCCCGCTCAGAAATTACCGAATAAAAAACATTAATGAAGCCCTTCTTTAAAATATCCCAGCCTTAAATTTCAGGCTGGGATCCCTTTACTCCGATGCACTTTTTTTCTTCTTCATCTCTTCGATTTCTTTAGAAAATGTTTCTTCTATCTCTTTTTTATTTCCATATAAAAAGAGGTTATCCCCTAATTTAATTTTATACTCATATAACTCTTTCCTGATCTTCACTTCTCCGCTTTCAATAAATAAAATATTGATGTCGGCTCCATCTGAAATGACATCAAATGCTTTGACATCGATGAATTCGGAATCCTCATAAATATCGATCTCCATGACGACGTCTTCCTCTTCTAAAAATAGGACCTCCTCTATCGGGTGTTCCCATAATTCATAATGATTGTACATTTCACTTTTCATCTTATTCGATAATCTATTATTCAGGAATGGAGCTTTCACTAAAACCACCAGGACCACCAGTATCCCTATAATGATGCTTAACTCCATCAAGCGGAGATCATCTGTAAGCAATGTACTAATCGATGAAATGATGACAGCAAGTGAGAAAGCACCAAATAAAATCAAGAACATGCTTATTTTCCTTCGAACGGGATGATCAATAATCGATTTTGACTCGTCAGTTGTAAAACCAGTACCCGTCAGCATGGAGATAACCTGAAATCTTGCCACTGTACTTTTTAATCCAGTCAATTTCATCAAGGTGACCGATATTTCAATAACAAGAATAATGATTATAAGATAAAGCAACATAAAAAGTAAATTCATCAAAACGATCACTTCCTCATTTATGGTTT
The DNA here is from genome assembly GCF_040250305.1 of Peribacillus frigoritolerans. Classification (NCBI taxonomy): domain Bacteria; kingdom Bacillati; phylum Bacillota; class Bacilli; order Caryophanales; family Bacillaceae; genus Peribacillus; species Peribacillus frigoritolerans. The sequence continues at coordinate 4,873,396 of NZ_CP158190.1, forward strand.
ACCCTAATACGCCAAAAGAAATCGCATTCGTTGTTTTTCATGTCTCCACCAATATATTCACTTAATGCAAATAACTGGCATTAAAACAAAAAACACAGTAAGATCTCATTGAATCTTACTGTGTTTTATTCTTTATTCTAATCAGGATACCTTTTTCCGTTCTAATCTTGCTTTTCGAGGGAAACTTGATTTCTCAAATGGTCTTCAGCAGCAGCTTTTTTAACAACGGTGTAAATTGCTCTGGCAATTCAGCTACGCTTGGAATCATTAGGCGTTCTTTTCCATAGATGTTTTTCATCGTCATTTCTTCACTTTCATCGATGCCTCCATCGGCTAAAAACAGGCCGATGACTTCTATGCCTTTTTTCCTGGCTTCCGAAACAGCAAGATGTGTATCGACAATGCCATTTTGATCATAATCGGCAGCTGCCGGCTCACCATCGGAAAATACGAGCAAGAAACGGTTTTTTTCGCGTCTTTTTTCCAATTCCATTGCGGCAACCCTGATACTGTATCCGTCCCGGTTGTCTTCCTCAGGTTCAAGCTGCATGATTTTAGCTCCTGAGTTTAGATAAAGAGAATCGGAATGGGATTGGATCACATGGAAGTAGTTTGGCTGATATCCTTCTCTCACTTCATTTGCATCTTCCCAAAATCCCACGATCGAGTGGGGGATCTTTAATTTCTTCAGTACTTCATGAAACAGGACCACTCCTCGTTTCGTTTCATCCATCTTGTTATGCATGGAAGCCGAGCAATCGATAAGCAATGTGAATACGGCATCCATTTCATTTGAATCCTGGTTCTTTTTATAAAAAACCCGAGGATTCTCTTCAAATACAAGCGGCAGTAATTTTTTAGATAAACGGCCAAAAACCAAATCTTTTCTTGGTGCGTTCTTTTTATTTTCCAGTGTTTTTTCAATTGTACTGGAGAGTTTTCTCTTAAACGGTTCGATATCCGCAACAAACTCACGGTAGCGTCTCTCTTCCGTTATTGTTGGAATTTTTGCTTCCTTGATTACCTGAACGACGTCTTTATTTTCTTCACCAAATGGATGTTCACCACTTTTGCCCATATTGGTTTGTTTCTTCTCCAGCGTTTCCTGCTGATTGTATTCCTTTTGTTGACTTTCCCCTGATGAACCCTGGATCGAAGCCAGTGCTTGGTCGGCATCTTCCGCTTCCCGGGCACCGCCGCCCATCAGACTTGTTTTCGTTCCCTGCTCCAATTCAAATTGAAGAAATGTCGAATTGCTCTCGCCGTTCTTATTCTCCCGGTGCCAAGTCGAGAATTTCTCATCAATGAACTCACTTTTTTCTTCGTCTGCCTCTTCTGTATCATCGTTCAACAGTTCATCATTTCTAGTCAGTTCATCAAATAAGGTATTTGCCTTATACTTTTCCACCTTTGCAATGGGGAAGATGAAATACTCATTCATCGTATCCTCGTATCCATCGTTGACACGGAAAACGATTTGCTCGCAAATCCTCGTGATATCACTGGTTTTAGTGGCTTCAAAGACGGAATGGATGAACGGTTTGAGTTTCTCCAGTTCTTCAAGCTGCCTTACATTGGCTCTTGGAAAAATCGGATCCGGCCTGTCAGATTGAAGCAGTAAATATATGAGGCAGTATAATTCATCCAGTGCAAAACTTCTTGTGACATTCGTCGCCAATTGGCTTTCGAAATATTGTTTAAGGTAAGCCCCCCTTACCGAAAACCATTTTTTCGTGCCTGGTCTTTCTTTCTTCACCAATTCTTCCAATCGCAAATCTTCCAGCAAAGCGAATAATTGGGCTGCAAACTTCGGAAGTGAACTTTCCCCGATGCTGTCCTGGTACTCCTTCATGCTCTGGATTGTGGTATGATGCAGCGTGCCTATCGTTCGAAGAAGCACGTCCGTTTTCAGCCCCGCTTCCTTCACTTCCTTATTGCCATTTTCCCAAAAATGGCTGGCAGTGACCTTATTCTCGATCAGATCAATGAAGGATCCATAATTGTATTCGAATTCCAGCTCAGGAATGCCGGATAAAACAGTCGAAAGATCCTGAAGCTGTAAAAAAAGTGCCGTATCTATTATTGAATCATTGAACCTGATATACTTCATGAGGCATTCTCCTAGTTAGAATAATGTGTCAGCCAAGTTCTTCACGAACTCACGCTCCCGTTCCTCGTCCAACTTATCCACAATGGAACGAAGAATCGCCCGTTTCGGCGGGATCAACACACTTAGATCGCAAGCATCAAGCAAAGCCCTAATTGACGCCGCATCTTCAGCCACCTTCCCTTGATTCACGGCATTTATCAAATCACTCGACAGTTTAACGAACAAATCAATACTTCTTGGGTCCTTCAACTTTGTATTGGTTTCTATCAATTGCTTTAACTGCTCTCCTTCAATATAAGGAACTTCAATGACGACAAACCTATTTTTTAGCGCTTCGTTCAGCGGCACTGTCCCGACATACCCTTCGTTGATTGCAGCAATCACATTAAAGCCTTCTTTTGCCGTTATGACTTCATTCGTGAAGGGATTCGTTATCGTCCTTCTGTAATCAAGCACACCATTGATAAGCGGCAGAGTTTCCGGTTTTGCCATGTTGATTTCATCTATATATAGGAAGTGACCGTGATTCATCGAATTGGTCACTGGTCCAGGTACGAATTCTATCACTTGTTTTTCCTCTTTGTAAGCCAGCGTCTTGAAGCCCAATAAGCTTTCGGCATCCAAGTCGACTGAGCAGTTGACGCTGAACATCGGCTGATTGAATAAGTTCGATAAAGTCTCGGCAAACTTTGTCTTTCCAGCCCCTGTCGGACCCTTCAAAAGGATATTCTTCCCCATACTCAAGGCCGTGATGGCATCCACCATCAACTCCATCTCGGGAGGCAGATATCCGCCGCTCCTGATCAATTCCTCAAATTGAGCAGGATTCTTTTTGCTTGTTTGTAAAATATTCGCTATTTCTTTTGGTAATCGATTGATCATTATGTTCCTACACCCCTTTCTGAACATTTTAAGGCTCTTTCCCATTAAAAACAAACACTAAGAAAAGGAGCTGTCATCAAGACAGCTCCTTTCAAGATTCGATGTTAGAGAATGATACCCCTTAATAGGCTTCCTTAGGGTCACCTTTCAATAGGTATACCATATAGCCCAATACACCGCCAATGATGGCGGGAATCACCCACCCTATCCCTACACTATATAGTGGAAGGTATTGAGTGAAAAGGTCAGAAACGGCATCCAGTTTAATCCCTGATGCCACTATTCCATCCATTATGCTGATGATGGCCGTTAATAATAAGCTTCCTAAATATACCTCCGATTTCCCTTTGAATAAGGAATGGAAGAACGTAAGAACAATCAAAACGATCGCCACGGGATAAAGCGCCGTTAACACAGGCACTGTAATGGAAATCAGCTTGGTCAAACCTACATTGGCAACAGCCGCACTGAAAACGGAGAAGATGACGACATATGATTTATACGATACGGCAGGCAGTATTTTATTGAAATACGTAGCACAAGCCGTTATCAAACCGATGCTTGTCGTCAGGCAAGCAGCGATCACAATCAACCCTAACAACACGGCACCAGCCGGTCCAAAAAAATGATTCGAGGCTTGGGCCAAAACGTCTCCGCCATTACCCAGTTGACCGAGTTTTTCCACACTTGTTGCCCCGACATAAGTTATAGACGCATAAACGATCACCAACAAGGTGGCAGCTATTAAGCCGGCTTTCATACAGAAGCCTAACACTTCTTTTCTTGATGTTATCCCTCTATCTTTGATCGCGTTGATGACGATGATCCCAAATGCAAATCCGGCCAGCGTATCCATAGTCAAATATCCTTCTTGAAATCCCTTGAAGAAAGAATTATCTGAATAATCTGCCGTTGGTGACTGGATTTCACCCATTGGGTTAATGATGGCGACCACAATGAGAATCCCGATGAAGATCAATAATAAAGGTGTTAATATTTTTCCGACGATATCGAGCATTTTTGATGGATTGATGGATAATAAACAGGCAATTCCAAAGTATATGATTGTGAAGATCAGCAATGGTAAAAAACCGACATCATTAGATAGGAAAGGTTTAATCCCTATTTCGTAGGACACACTCCCCGTTCTCGGAAGCGCGAAAAGCGGTCCTAAAGATAAATAAAGAACGACTGTGAAAATGATGCCGAATAACGGGTGAGCCCTGCTTGCAAGCGATTGGACATCATTTTTCCCCGAAAAACCAAAAGCCAATATTGTAATGAATGGCAATCCAACACCAGTAATGATGAACCCTAAACTGGCCGACCATAAATTGGTCCCGGCGGATTGACCGAGCATCGCAGGGAAAATTAAGTTTCCTGCACCAAAAAATAAAGCAAAAAGCATTAATCCTGTTACAATGACAAAAGACAGCGGTGCTTTTTGTGACATATAGAGCCCTCCATTGTTTTGTGATTATCTTAACGAAGAAAAGAGTTGTCCATCAATTTCCGGTAAAAAAAGTGACATGAACTTCGAACGATTCTACTTATCTGTTAAAATGGACCTTCATGAAACTATGAATCATCCATAACTCTCCTAACTATAAAATCCGGCGGAACGTTTGTCAAAGCTATTTCATTCATTATTCGGAAAAATCTTTCTTTTCTTACTTCTTTTTAAGAAAACGAGAGAGGCATTTAGATTCAACAGAAAAGTTGAGTAAAAAGTACTGCAATTTATTTTGCAGGAAAAATGTTTTAATATTCAGATATCTATCTAAACTATACAAAAAACAAAGAAACAGGAGGAGTAAACATGAATACTGAAAAAGAAAAAATGGTAAGCGGGAAACCTTACATGGCCGCTGATCCGGAATTAATCAGAGATAGGGAAAATGCCAGAAAGTTGACCCGGTTATACAATCAGACAACGGAAAGCGAAGGAGATGAACGGACTGCACTGCTGAAACGGCTTTTAGGTTCCACTGGGCTAAATGTATATATTGAACCCACTTTCCGTTGTGACTATGGATACAACATTTCTGTCGGGGAAAACTTTTATGCTAATTTTGATTGTGTCATTTTGGATGTTTGTGAAGTGAAAATTGGCAGGGACTGCATGTTGGCTCCCGGAGTGCATATCTATACCGCCACACATCCACTGGATCCCTTTGAACGCAGTTCTGGAGTGGAATACGGAAAACCGGTTACGATAGGGGATCATGTATGGATTGGCGGAAGGGCCATCATCAATCCTGGAGTTACAATAGGGAGTCATTCCGTCGTCGCCTCAGGAGCGGTCGTAACAAAGGATGTTCCTGAAGGCGTTGTTGTCGGCGGAAACCCAGCTAAGGTCATCAAGCATATTGAAGGAATTAAATAAGCAGAGCCCACTTGAGTGGCTCTGCCCCTTGTTTTTCGTTAAATTTTCCTCAATGCTTCCGCGATTGCAGTATCGCCAGAGATTAAATCAAATGAACGCTTATAGGTATTTTCTTCGTTCAATGAAGCAAAAATCGTTCGAGCCACATCTTCACGGGTAATCGAACCTCTTTCCAATTCCTCGGCGGCGGTCACTTTGCCCGTTCCCGGTTCATTCACCAGACCGCCAGGCCGAATGATCGTATAATTTAAATCGCTTTGTAACAATGCCCTATCCGCATAGTGCTTGGCCACATAATACGGTTTGATGGCCTCATTCCAGTTATCGCGATTATTGGCCTGAAAAGCACTCACCATGATGAATCGGTCGATTCCCAAGTTTTCTGCCGCTTCAATCGTTTTAACTGCACCATCCAGATCAATCAACAGCGTTTGATCAGCACCGGTGCTCCCTCCTGATCCTGCTGTGAATACGATGGCATCACAGCCTTTTGCCGCATTCGCAATCTCATCCACAGATCCAGTTAAACTGACGACTGCAGATTCAATTCCATTTTTCTCTAAAGACTTACTTTGTTCTTCTTTGCGAACCATTGCCCGTACACTATGTTCCGGGCTATCTTTTAATAAATCCACAAGATGTTTACCGATCTGCCCATTTGCCCCAACTACGAATACTTTCATAAAGTCAGCTCCCATAATGGTTAGTTTGGTTTCCATTCAAATTATTTCATGGACTCAGAACATTATCAAACAATCAGCCCGGCGATTCTGCTTTAACATTGGAAAAAGTTTGGCAACCACTCTTATATATTTTATAATAAGAACAATAAGTGTTCTTCAGAAACACAAAGGGGAGGTGTAAAGATGGCAATAAGAATGTTAATGCCACCTTCTGCAGCGTCTCATGCAAAGCCTAGTATTGGAGGCGATACTTTGCATGGGGTTGAATTAAGCTAAATTTAATCGCCCGCCTTATCATTTCTAATATTCGGCTTTGCACCTTATTTCATTCTTAATAAAGAATAAGGGGCTGGCAGAAATGAAATATGTAAAAGCGACGGCCGTTTTACCTGAAAAGCTGATCGTTGAAATTCAAAAATATGTGCAAGGTGAAACCATATATATCCCTAAACCTGAAACGTCCCATCACAAATGGGGAACCCGATCGGGATCAAGGGAATTGATCGATGACAGAAATGCCTCTATAAAATATGCATTCAAACACGGGCATACCATCCATCAATTAGCCGAGGAACATTTTCTCTCCGCGGAAACCATCAAGAAAATCGTTTATTCTAAATAGGATTGCATGGGTAGCACTGATAATGATATCAGTGCTATTCGTATGCCGAGTATGTTTCTTACTCGTTTTCTCCCTTTTAAAGCAGATCCGATTTCTGTAAAGTAAAGAGAAACGGTATACTGTGAAAAGTATCGAGCAACAGAAACAGGAGTGAAGAAAATGGAACCTTTTATCAGGAGCGAGCAGTATAACTTCATAAAATCCCAAACACAGATTCTCATAAATGGACACGCGACTGCCAACGATAAGGATGTGATCAACACCCTGAAAACAGTCGCCAAAGAAAGAGTATTAAGCTTATTCAGTGACTTGAACGAAGAGCAAAAACAACTGCTGGATCCAGTAGATACCATCAAGGATCCCGCACAAGCCGAAGCCTTTCTCTTACAGGTAAAACCATTTGTGATTCCATTTAAAGAAGTAGCCGAAAAAACGATAAAAAAATTATTTCCTAAAGCAAAGAAATTAAAAACCCCTTTGTTGGAAAACATCGATTTGAGAGAGATTTCATACCTGGGATGGGATGATGTGGGATCCGGAAAGAAATTCATCATTGCACCCCATCATAATAAACTCACCGGATTACATGGAACCATTAAACCTGCCAACAAAAAAGGGATCTGTGCCATATGCAGCCGTTTTGAAGAAGTAGGGATGTTCATGTCTGAAACAAAAGGAACCATCCAAGGGACATTCATTAAAAAAGGGAATTATATTTGTCTGGACAGTATGAAATGCAACCAGAACATAACCACTTTGGATAAAATGACCGATCTGATTGAACGGCTGAAATAATACGGAAAAGCAATCCTTCAAAAGCGAAGGATTGCTTTTTGTTCTTGTTAAAAAATTCTCATTTTGTCTTGCTTATAGAATTCAAGTATAATTGAAGCGATACATGAAAGAAGGATTGATATATTGAAAAGCAAAATGAATCAGTTGTTTGAAGACCAAAAAAATGTTCATGTGCTATATTCCTATACTGAAATGGAAAATTACATTAAACAAGTTTTAGGTTATATCCAAGATGGCATCGCAGCGGGAGATTATGTCATTCTTGTTGAAAATGACCGTATTTACTCCATTATTCATAAAGAACTAAGCACTCGGTTAACGAACGATCAAATGGAGCTCCTTCACTTTGTGAACAACTTCGATTTCTATTGCTCAAGCGGCAGTTATCATCCTCCTGCAATCGAAGAATATTTTAATAAAATGGTACAGCCCTATGTGGAAAATAAAATCTCTTTCCGATCATGGGCACATGTGGAATGGGCAACCCTGGAAGAGCCGCTGCACATCATAGAGGAATTTGAAAGAACAGTAGATGAAGCTGTAAATCTGCTGTCATTTCCATTAATTTGTGCGTACAAAGGTGAGAGGATGCCAGACTACCTGAAAACCATATTGCTGGAAACACATCCTTATGTTCTAAAAGACGATGATATCATCATCTGTGAACAATACTTGCCAACTAGTTTGAAATAATACACTTACACGCTTAGGAATTCCCCTAGGCGTGTTGTTTTCCGTTGCATTATTGAATGATCATCATGAGCAATTCACCGATTTTCACCTTGACCGTTTCCCCATTAACATTCAATATGCCAAAGCAGTCTTATGCATAATCCGAGATTAATTCCCGACACATTCCACATAGGCTAACCACTTTTAAAGCTCTGACTTATCATCGGAATAGGGATACTTAACCGCCACGATTGTATCGAATCCCTTTTCGCCGTCCGATATCGCCTTCCCGATCGCAATGGCTTCTGCACATACGGTAACTCGGCCAATATATGCTTCAATATGTACGGCAGCTACGATTTTTCCTGAATTCGTTTTTAATGCAGCGCCAACATGATGCCTATTTTCCTCATAAAGATCCCTAATTTTTGCACCTGCAGCTTCTATTAAATCACGATTCGACTCAATCAAAGGATAAGTTTTGTTGATTGGCACTCCTTCTCCTCTAAAATTTCATTTAGGGATTTTTTTTAACGCTTCTAAAGCCAATAAGCGGAAATAAGAAGCCGCTGGAAAAAGTGCCGTTTCATCTACTATAAACTTAGGGTGATGCAGGTCATACGGACCGCCTGAACCTATCATTACGAAAGCACCTGGTATTTTTTCTTGGTAAAAGGCGAAGTCTTCCCCTATGGAGCTAGCTTCTAAAGTTTTTGTCGTGTAACCTGCTGTGTCACCAACCTGAAGTGCCAAATCCGCCCATTCAGGCGTATTATCAACTGATGGAGGGCCTGGATGCCAAGATAATTCAACATTTGCATTGAATGTTTCACTTATACCGTGCAGGACCTGTTTCATACGTTTCTGAATGAACTCTCGTTGAGTTTTACTGAAGGTGCGGACGGTTCCTTCCATATATGCACTATCTGGGATAACATTCCACGTTGAGCCACTATGAATTTGGGTGATGCTCAAAACCGCGGACTCTTTTGGCGCCACATTTCGGCTGATGATGGTTTGCAAAGTTGAGATAATATGTCCTGTTATGATAATCGGATCATTACCCTCTTCCGGTTTGGCTGCATGAGAACCAGTTGCTTTAACATGCACTTCAAAGCGATCGACTCCCGCTGTCAGTGCACCATGTTTTGTCCCTAACTCCCCAACTTGCAATGTCGGATCATTATGAAGACCAAATATCACATCAACATCATCCAACACACCTGTTTCCATTAAAGCACTTGCACCATGTCCCGTTTCCTCCGCAGGTTGAAATATCAAACGAATAGTTCCGGACAGATCTCTTTCTTCTTTTTTTAATAAAAAAGCAGTCCCCAAAATGACGGAAGTGTGAAAATCATGACCACATGCATGCATCACGCCGATGTGCCTTGAAGGAAAGTCCACCTCAGATTGCTCCAAAATTGGTAAAGCATCAATATCGGAGCGAAGTGCTATCGTAGGTCCCGGCTTGCTGCCTTTTATCTCTGCTACGACACCAGTTTTTAATGGGAAATTAAGTATCTTAATATTTTGAGATTGAAGCGCTTCTTTAACTTTTTTAGTCGTTTCAAATTCTTTGTTTGATAATTCAGGTGTCATATGAAGATCACGTCTGAATTCCAATAGATAATTTTCCAATTCTACATTGCTTATAGTCACCGGTTGTCCATCTCCTTAAAAATCCGAATATTAAAGAACGAAAGCTATCCAAGCAATATCAAATGAAACAGCTATCAAATAAACTATTTGATAAACGTGTAAAGCATGAGTTCTAGCTTTAGACGCATCGCAAGCATCATAACAATGAATTACTGAAAAGTGTTTATTTCGAATATTCAGCATTGACAATTTATTATACAAGGTGCTACCATGTGAAGTAATTCACTATATTATAGTAACGTATCAATACAAAAAAGGATTAAATTTCTATAGTAGAAAAGAAGTAAAGAGATACATACACATTGGTCGGAAGGAACCCTCTTCTAAACTGGAAGCGGGTTTTATTTTAACATTAATTCATAGTAAACCAGTAAGGATATACTATTATACATCCCCTGCGTTTAAAAGTGAAGACACAAAGGAGCATTTGACATATGAAAAAGAAAACAGTAAAACTTGGGGTATTTTTTGCGGGAACAGGACATCACGTTGCTTCTTGGAGACATCCTAACGCCAATCCGAAAGCAAATATGAACATCGATTATTTTAAGGGGTTGGCGCAGACTGCCGAAAAAGGTTTATTTGATTTATTATTCTTGGCAGATAGTTTATCAGTTGCAAAGGACTCGCATCCTAATATTCTGACTCGATTCGAGCCATTGACCTTGTTATCTTATCTAGCCTCGGCGACTTCCAATATTGGTTTGGTTTCAACGGCCTCCACGACCTACGAAGAACCCTTTAATGTTGCTAGAAAATTTGCTTCTTTAGACCATATTACCTCCGGCCGTGCTGGATGGAACGTAGTTACAACGTCCCTTGCCTCCACTGCAGTAAACTTCAATAAATCTGAACATTTAGAACATGGTCTCCGTTATAAAAGGGCGACTGAATTTGTTGAAGTTACCAAGAAATTATGGGACTCATGGGAAGACGATACGTTGGTTATCGATAAGGAAACAGGCCAATTCATTGATGAAAGCAAGTTTCATGAAATCAATCATCAAGGTGAGTTTTTCTCTGTAAAAGGACCATTAAATATTTCTCGCTCACCTCAGGGGCATCCGGTCATTGTACAAGCAGGTTCTTCTGGCGATGGGCAATTGCTTGCAGCAAAGCATGCAGAGATTGTCTTTACCGCCCAGGAGAATAAGGAGGACGCGGTTGCATTTTACCATGAGTTAAAAGGTCATTTGGCCGCTTTTAATCGGGAGAAAAGCAGCTTGAGTATTATGCCAGGTTTGTTCCCGATTGTGGGACAGACTGAGAAGGAAGCCCAAGAAAAGTACGAGGCATTGCAGGAGCTGATTATTCCCGAAATAGGATTGGCTGTTATGGGAAGGTATTTTGGAAATGTGGATTTTTCGAATATCCCCTTGGATACACCGTTTGCTGATATTTCGTTACCAGATAATGTAGATAGCATCCAAAGTAAATATGATTTGATCGTTAAACGGGCGACCAATGAAAATTTGACGTTACGTCAGACATATCAGTGGGTTGCTGGATCACGTGGACATCATATTGCAATTGGAACACCAACGCAGATTGCGGATAAGATTGAGGATTGGGTTAATGGAAATGCAGCTGACGGCTTTAATATTATGCCAGCCCTCTTGCCTGATTCTTTAACGGATTTTGTTGAACTTGTTGTCCCTGAACTGCAATCAAAAGGAATTTTCCGTACGAAATATGAAAGTAACACATTACGAGGGAATCTTGGCCTGGATAAACCGGTCAACCAATATTCATAAGCTTTAAACATCATACACCCGGCGGATAGTTCTCAAAGACAGAATCACCCAACCGAAGAGGCATTAACTAGATAGAGTATAGGAGGTGCAAGATGAGTCAAATATTTCGTGAAGTACGTGTAGAAGATGTGGATAAATTCCTCCAATTAACATTGGATGCTTATGCGAGTATAAGAGAGTTGGATATTCACTTTTCTGCGGCAACGGCCAAGAGAGAGGAAGCGGTTAAGCATATATCAGAAAATAAGGTATATGTTCTGGAGGAAAATGGGACATTTATTTCGACCGTTTCGATTCGGTTACCTTGGGGCCCTAATCCTGGCCCGCTCGTATTGCCACACATAGGCTGGTTCGCTACAAACCCTGCATATAAGCGTCAAGGCATAGGGAAAAAAGTTCTGTCATGGCTCGAAGAAGAAATTTTGAAGAAGCAACTGAGAGCCCCCGCGGTTACGCTCGGAACCGCGGATAATCATCCATGGCTGAAGGAAATGTACGAAAAAAGTGGATTTGAAGAGATCGGGCAAAAAGATTTAGGCAAAGGTCATCTCACAATATACTTAAGGAAAATCTTACACCCGGGACAATATCAAGCTTGGACTGAAAAACATAATCAAGCCATTTAATAATAGGAGGAAAATAACAATGAAAAAAATTCTTTCCCTTGGACTCTCTTTACTTTTCATATTAGTACTTGCAGCATGTGGCAATTCAAAACAAGAGAATGCTGCCAATGATTCCGAACAAAAAACAATTAAAGTGGGGTCCACTGGCCAAAGCTATCCAAATGGTTATCAAGAGGATGGTAAATTAATAGGTTTTGACGTAGAACTTACAGAACTCATCGCCAAGAATTTAGGATACAAGGTAGAGTGGGTCACTTCTGATTTCAGCGGGATAATGGGGCAATTGGGATCAGGTAAATTGGACACCGTTGCGAATGCCGTTGCTATAACACCAGAACGCCAAGAGCAATTTAATTTTACAGAGCCATATAGTTATTATGGTGCACAAATTGTATCAAGCACAAAAAACGATGATATTAAAAGTTTGGCTGATCTTAAAGGCAAAACCGTTTCCGGTGTGCTGGGGTCTAATAACGTAACAAACCTAGAAAAATATGATAAAAATGGCGATATCAAAATACGAACCTATGAAACCCGGGATGGCGCGATGCAAGATGCCATTAACAACCGTGTAGATGGATATATCAATTCCCGCCCAATCCTGGTTGCAGAAATAAAGAAAAATGATCTTCCGTTAAAACTAGTTGGTGATCCAGTGGCCTATGAAAATGTAGGGTATCCATTTACCAAAACAGATAAAGGCAAAAAATTAAATGATGAATTCACGATAGAAATCAAAAAACTTAAAGAAGATGGTACATTAACGAAGCTGTCCAATAAATATTTTGGTGAAGACATCACCACGAATTCCGGCGAATAAGCATAGCGGAGGTTTTAAAGCATTATGAATTTTGATTTACAATATATGTTGGAAATTTCCCTGCAAATCGCAAAATTTATTCCAATCACTCTGGTTTTAGCCATCATTTCGATGGCTTTAGCCATTATAATCGGACTTGTAGTAGCCTTAATAAGAAATAGCAATATTTTTGGAATCACCCAATTGGCAGGCTTATATATCTCTTTATTCAGAGGAATGCCAACATTGGTACAATTATTCATCATTTATTACGGTTTACCACAGTTATTCCCGTCGTTGTCAACGATGGAAGCCATGACGGCGGCGATCATTGGATTTAGTTTGAAAGAATCCTCTTATTTAGCAGAAATTTTCCGAGCTGGATTGAATTCCGTGGACAAAGGGCAGATGGAAGCGGGCCTTGCAACTGGCATGAAAAGAGTGCAGATTTACTCGCGAATCATATTACCACAGGCTGCTTTAAATGCATTGCCAGCAACAGGGAATACATTTATATCTTTGATTAAAGAAACGTCCCTTGCCTTTACATTAGGAATTACGGAACTATTTGCAGAGGGAAAAATTATAGCATCCGCTAACATGCGCTTTTTCGAGACATATTTGGTGGTTGGCTTGATTTACTGGCTATTGGTTATTCTTTATTCTTGGATACAAAAATACCTGGAGATTTGGCTCAGCAAACCACTTAGAAGGTGATCATATGATAAAAGTAAGAAACTTATCTAAACATTTTGATGATAAACAAGTATTGAACGATATTGACTTGGATATAAGAACCGGGGAAGTTGTCGCAATTATTGGCCCTTCAGGTTCTGGAAAATCAACGTTATTACGCTGTCTTAACCTGTTGGAAAAGCCCAACAGCGGCACCATCGAAATCAAGGATGTAAAATTGGATACCCAAAAATATAAAGAGAAAGACGCGTACCAATTAAGACAGCAAACAGCGATGGTATTCCAACACTATAACCTTTTTAAAAATAAAACGGCCTTAAAAAACGTGATTGAAGCTCTGCTTGTCAGCAAAAAGGTGAAAAAAGAGGAAGCCATTCAAATCGGCGTGGATTTATTGAAACGGGTTGGCTTGGAAAAACAAGCCAAACAATACCCTGCTACCTTATCCGGCGGACAACAGCAGCGTGTCAGCATCGCTAGAGCATTAGCTGTAAAACCACATGCCATTTTATTTGATGAACCTACCTCCGCTCTAGATCCCGAATTGGTTAATGAGGTTTTACAAGTAATACGGGAGTTAGCGAGAGAGGATACCACAATGGTGATCGTGACGCATGAAATGCAATTTGCGAAGGAAGTTGCTGACCATGTCATATTCATGGCAGACGGACATATTATCGAACAAGGAACCCCAGAACAAGTAATTGAGCATTCTCTTAATCCGCGAACTCAGCGTTTTTTACGGCAAATGGGAGATGAGACGGACGTATCTGCCAGGCAAAAAAGGAAGTGAAGTGCATGAACACGGAAAGGTTATCTGAAATGATTTATCATTCCAATCCGTTGGTAAATGAAGTAGTATTACAGGCAGCAATCGAAGGACTTCTTGATTATCTTGCTGTTTCCTATCAAACGAAATCCGAAAAGGAAATTACGATTTTAAAGCAAATCATTTTGGAAGAAGGCGGAAATGGGACGAGTTATTTGATTGGAAGTCACATACATGCAACAAGATCCCAGGCAGCACTCTTCAATGGCTTTCAAGTTCATTTACTAGATTATGATGATGTACATTCAGATGTACGAGGTCATCCAAGCGCAGTCATTTTGTCTGCTTTGTTAGCAGTTGGAGAACCTGAAATGTCCGGAAAACGCTTTTTAGCTGCCTATGTGGTCGGTGTGGAGATCATGGCTCGGTTTGGGGAAGCTATGAACCCCTATCATTATACAAAAGGTTGGCATAATACAGCTACACTTGGCGTAATAGCTGCAGCTGGTGCGGTTGCGTATTTACGGGAATACTCACCACGCTTAATAGCTGAAACCATGAGTCTTGCCGCTACCCAATCGGCGGGTTTACGACTTCAATTTGGCACTGTGGTAAAGCCGCTCCATGTAGGGATTGCTGCTAAAAACGCTGTAGATTCCGCAGATTGGATTCGGATGGGATTACATAGCAACCCCGACTTTTTGAATGATAGGAATGGATTCTTTAAGGTATATGCAGAAAATGGAGTTTCCGGTTTGACGGAAAATTGGGGAAAGACATGGCGGATCGTAACACCAGGATTATGGTTTAAACAGTACCCTTTTTGTTCTGCTGGGGCACATGGCGCAGATGCAGCTGTCTTTTTACATAAGACGTACGATTTGTCGGAAGAAGATATTGAATCGGTGAGTGTTTGCTTTCCTCCAAATGGTGATTCCGCTTTGATACACCATAACCCATCGACTGGTGAAGAAGGAAGATTTTCGATTGAATATATTGTATGGCTCGCGCTAACAGGCAAACCCCTAACCTTTGCTTCTTTTGAATCGAAACCTATTCCCCATTCATGGAGAGAATCCTTTCAAAAAGTAAATAGAGAGACGGATGCAACAATCAAGCCTTCCAAAGCAGCACTCCCAGTGGGACGGTTTACAATTGTAACCGTGACTACAACGAATGGGGATGTACTTTCGAAACGAATCGATACACCTAAAGGAAGTCCTGGAAATCCATTAACAAAATCCCAGCTAAAAGAAAAATTGCATAAAGCCGTAGGAGATGATGTAGAGACAGAAAAAATAATAGCAGCTGTCCATGCACTGAATCGCACATCCCTTGGTGTTCTTCAAGAAGCTGACTATAGAAGCTGACTGATAGTAAATTAGGCGAACAGTATTTATATACTGCTCGCCTAATTTATATACCATCAACCCTTGACGTCCCTCTTCTTTAGCACAGTATCTTTACTCGGGAGTTTCAGCCATTTACTCGTGAATGTCGGCGCTTTACTCGTGAGTACGGGGCATTTACTCGTGAGTTTCGGGCGTTTCACTCGTGAGCTCGGGCATTTACTCGTGAGTTTGGAGCTTTTACTCGTGAGTTTGGAGCTTTTACTCGTGAGTTTGGAGCTTTTACTCGTGAGTTTGGAGCTTTTACTCGTGAGCTCGGGCATTTACTCGTGAGCTTTGAGCTTTTACTCGTGAGTTTGGAGCTTTTACTCGTGAGTTTGGAGCTTTTACTCGTGAGTTTGGAGCTTTTACTCGTGAGTTTCGGCGTTTTACTCGTGAATTTCGACCATTTACTCGTGAGTTTTAGCGTTTTACTCGTGAATTTTGAGCATTTACTTGTGAGTACCCTATTTTCAACCACCACAAAAAAAGAAGCACCATTATGGCACTTCTTTTTTAAAAATTATGGCAATACCGATGCGCCCATCAAGTAGCGGTCCACTTCTCTTGCCACTTCACGGCCTTCATTGATTGCCCAAACGATGAGGCTTTGCCCTCTCCTTGCATCTCCGGCAGCGAAAACTCCTTCGACATTCGTTCTGTAATCGCCATAAACGGCATCAATTTTTTGATTTACTGTTTCTACGCCAAATTGAGTTAATAGCGGCATTTCCGTTCCTTCAAATCCGATTGCGATGAAAACGAATTGTGCAGGCCATACTTTTTCAGTTCCTGGAACTTCCCTGAAAATGTACATTCCGTCATCGCCTTTGATTTTTTCCATTGAGATTGTGTGCAGTTCTTTAACGTTGCCATTTTCATCGGCTACAATCTTCTTTGTTTGGATTGAATATTGACGCGGATCTGCACCGAATTTCGCTTCCGCTTCTTCATACGCATAATCGAGGGAAAACACATTCGGGTAGGCTGGCCACATATTATCAGATGTACGGGCCGTCGGAAGGATTGGATGCTTCCCGAATTGTACGACGCTCTTACATTCCTGGCGAAGAGCAGTTGCAACACAGTCAGCTCCTGTATCCCCGCCGCCGATTACGATGACGTCCTTCCCCTTAGTGTCTAAAAACTTGCCGTCTTCAAAATTGGAGTCCAACAGGCTTTTTGTCGAAGTCGTTAAGTAATCCATTGCAAGGTGAATGCCTGTTGCCCCTCGGCCTTCAATTTTCAGGTCACGCTGCTTTTGGGCACCTGTGCAAAGGATGACTGCATCATATTGATCTTGCAGTTCTTCGGCTGAAATATCTTTGCCTACTTCTGTATTGGTAATGAAGTCGATGCCTTCCTGGGTCAATAATTTGATTCGGCGTGCAACGACATCTTTTTCAAGCTTCATGTTAGGGATACCGTATGTCAACAGCCCGCCTGCACGGTCTGAACGCTCATAAACCGTGACCGAATGACCTGCTTGATTCAACTGGTCGGCACTCGCCAATCCTGCCGGGCCTGAACCGATGATGGCAATTTTCTTGCCGGTCCTGCTTTCAGGGATGCGAGGCGTGATCCAGCCATTTTCAAACCCTTTATCGATGATGGTCCGTTCAATGTTCTTGATGGTAACGGCAGGGTCGCTTATCGCTACCGTACAAGACCCTTCACAAGGGGCCGGGCAGACGCGCCCGGTGAATTCAGGGAAATTATTCGTTTTCGATAAACGGTCCAATGCTTCTTTCCATCTGCCGCGGTACACCAAATCATTCCACTCCGGAATCAGATTATGAATCGGACAGCCCGTTGTGACCCGGTTCAATTCCATGCCCATATGACAGAAAGGGGTGGCGCAGTCCATACACCGCGCTCCCTGTGTACTTAACTTTTCATCAGAGAAAGGAGCTGTATACTCTCTCCAGTCGTTTAAACGAGTGAGAGGATTCCGGTCTTTTGGTTTTTCTCGCGGATAATCCATAAATCCTGTTGCTTTTCCCATCTTTCTCTCCCCTTCCTTACTGCATCACAGCTTGTTTAGTGATTTTTTTATCTTGAACGGCATTTGCTTGAAATGCACTCATGATCGCTTCTTCATCCGTCAGCCCTGCACGCTTCTGCTCATTGATGCTTTTGATCATCCGTTTGTAATCTTTCGGAATGACTTTTACGAATCTCTTAGCGAAATCCTCCCAGTTCTCCAGTACATACGATGCTTTGGCACTTTCTGTATAATGAAGGTGGCTGTAAAGCATTTCTTTTACCTCGTTTGCATCATCCATATCATCAAGTGTCTCGAATTCTATCATTTCACCATTGCATAATGCCTTGAATTCTTCTGCATCATCAGCAAGTACATAAGCGATGCCGCCTGACATGCCTGCCGCAAAGTTTTTGCCGACGTCGCCCAGAATGACCACGCGTCCGCCTGTCATATACTCACAGCCATGGTCTCCAATTCCTTCAACGACGACATTGACTCCACTGTTACGTACGGCAAATCGTTCTCCTGCACGGCCATTAATGTAGGCCTCGCCGCTTGTTGCACCATATAAGGCGATATTTCCGGCAATTACATTGTCCCCGGCCTCGATCTGATTGCCAGAAGGTGCCGTGACAATGATTTTCCCGCCAGATAAGCCTTTCCCAACATAGTCATTCACATCACCAGTCAAATACATCGACATCCCTTTTGGAATGAACGCACCGAAGCTCTGGCCCGCCGATCCTGTAAAACGAAGTGTGATCGTATCTTCAGGCAACCCTTCCTCACCGTAGCGTTTGGATACTTCACTGCCGACAATCGTTCCGACCACACGGTTCACGTTGGTAATCGGGAAGCTGACATCCACCTGGGTTTGGTCATTTAAAGCAGGCTCCACAACAGGTAAAATCTCACGGATATCCAAAGATTCTTCTATTTTATGGTTTTGAGGAAGTTGATACGTACGAATCCCCTCCGGTTGGAAAAGAAGTGTCGTCAAGTCCAGATGCTTCGCTTTCCAATGGTTTTGCGCCCGCTCGCTCACTTGTAAAACATCAGTGCGGCCGACCATTTCTTCCAGTGTTCTAAAGCCAAGCTCAGCCATCGTTTCCCGGACTTCCTCAGCGATGAAGCGCATGAAATTCACGACATGATCCGCATCTCCAGTGAATTTGCTGCGAAGTTCAGGGTTTTGGGTAGCTACCCCGACAGGACATGTATCCAAATGGCAAGCACGCATCATGACACAGCCTAGGACCACAAGCGGTGCTGTAGCAAAGCCGAATTCTTCCGCTCCAAGGATAGCTGCCATGACCACATCGCGTCCCGTCATTAACTTTCCATCCGTTTCAAGGACTACACGGCTGCGCAGGCCATTCAGCATTAATGTTTGGTGTGCTTCGGCAAGACCAAGCTCCCAAGGAAGACCAGTATGTTTGATACTCGTTTTTGGTGATGCACCCGTACCGCCATCATACCCGCTGATAACGATGACATCTGCGGCTCCTTTGGCCACGCCGGCTGCGATCGTGCCTACGCCTGCTTTTGACACAAGCTTGACGCTTATCCTGGCATCACGGTTCGCATTTTTCAAATCATGGATCAGCTGTGCCAAATCTTCAATCGAATAGATATCGTGATGCGGAGGCGGTGAAATCAGGCCGACACCCGGTGTGGAACCGCGGACCTCTGCAACCCAAGGATATACTTTGTTTCCGGGCAGCTGGCCGCCTTCACCCGGCTTAGCACCTTGCGCCATTTTGATTTGAAGTTCATCGGCATTAACAAGGTAATGGCTTTTCACTCCAAAACGGCCGGACGCAATTTGTTTAATACCGCTGCGGCGATTATCGCCGTTTTCATCCAGTTGGTAACGGCTAGGGTGCTCCCCGCCTTCACCGCTATTGCTTTTTCCGCCTAAACGGTTCATCGCAATCGCTAATGTTTCATGTGCTTCCTGACTCAATGAACCGAATGACATCGCGCCCGTTTTGAATCGGCTGACGATGGATTCCACGGATTCCACTTCATCTATTGAAATGCTTTGGCGTTTTTGATCGAACGAGAATAAATTCCGTAAAAACCCGAGTCTCTCTTCATTCGCCAAGTTTGAATATTGCTTAAATAAATTATAATCGCCTTTCCGGCACGCCCATTGCAATGTATGGATCGTTTTAGGATTGAAAGCATGATGTTCCCCTGTTTTTCTCCATTGAAAATCACTTCCGCTTTCAAGCGTTTCATCAAGGGAATCGGCTGCAGCTTTCCTATGGCGAATCAACGCTTCATCTGCGATCGTTACCAAATCGATCCCACTAAGCTGCGATGCCGTACCGCTGAAATAGCGTTCGATCACATCAGCACCGATTCCGACCGCTTCGAAAATTTGTGCGCCGCGATAACTTTGAATCGTTGAAATCCCCATTTTCGACATCACTTTTACGATGCCTTCTGTCACAGAGCTTACATATTTCCTTACCGTTTCTTCGTAGCTGGTGGCCAAACTGCCTTCCAATACCGCCTGCTTATATGTTTCATAAGCAAGATACGGGTAAATCGCATCCACTCCATACCCGATTAGGGATGCATAATGATGGACTTCCCTTGCTTCCCCCGATTCAACGATAATGCTCACCTTCGTACGGTTACCATGGCGGATCAGCTCTTGATGAAGGGCGCTCGCAGCCAGCAGGGAAGGAATCGCAGCTTTTTCTTTGCTCATATCCTTGTCAGATAATATCAAAAGGCTGACCCCATCAGCGATCGCTTGTTCCGCTTCACGGCAGATGCGATCGAGTCCACTCTCTAAATCTTCTGAAAATAAAGTGTGAATGACTTTGCTCCTGAATTCAGGATAGGCATTTTCTTTCAACTGCTGCATTTGACCTGGCGTCAAAACAGGTGAATCCAATTGAATGCGGCGGCTGTTCGTTTCATCCGGTTTCAGCAAATCTCCTTCCGCACCGAGAAATGTCATCGTTGACGTGACGATTTGTTCACGAAGCGAATCGATTGGCGGGTTGGTTACCTGTGCAAAGGATTGCTTGAAATAGTTGAATAGCGATTGCGGGCGATCTGATAAGACTGCTAACGGAATGTCATTCCCCATGCTGCCCAGTGGATCTTTGCCTTCATTAATGACAGGCAGTAAATATTTTTGGACATCTTCATACGTGTATCCAAACGCTTTTTGCCTGAATAATAAATCACTCAATGGCTCCCCTTCGAGCACAGGTTCTTCGTCACTTAATTGAACAAGCTGTTCGTCCAGCCATTGCTGGTATGGATTTTCCTGAGCCATTTCCGACTTGATCTCTTCATCGGAAACAATACGGCCTTCCTCTAAATCTATTAAAAGCATTCTGCCTGGGCTTAAACGATCTTTGTATAATACATTCTCCGGCTCCTCATCGATCACGCCGACTTCAGAGGAGAAAATGATGTAATCATCTTTAGTCACATAATACCTTGCCGGCCTTAAACCATTACGATCCAGGATGGCACCGATTTGCTTGCCATTCGTAAAGGATATGGCCGTCGGACCATCCCATGGCTCCATGAGCATGCTATGATATTCGTAAAATGCCTTCTTTTCCTTCGTCATATGCGGATTTTCCGTCCATGGTTCAGGAATGAGCATCATCGCCGCATGTGCTGGTTTACGCCCTGCAAGCACGAAGAATTCAAGTGCATTATCAAGAATCGAGGAATCACTGCCGTCTATATCCAGAATGGGCAGGACCTTTTGCAGGTCATCCCCGAATGCTTCCGAAACAAACTGCTGCTCACGCGCTTTCATCCAATTCACATTACCTCTAAGCGTATTGATTTCGCCATTATGGATCAGGTAACGGTTTGGATGTGCCCGTTCCCAACTAGGAAAAGTATTCGTGCTGAAGCGGGAATGCACTAAAGCGAAAGCCGAAACGAAGGACTCCTGTTGAAGGTCAAGATAAAAAGCATCCACCTGCTCAGGCGTCAACAATCCTTTGTAAACGATCGTAGCACTTGAAAGGCTGGCAAAATAAAAACGATTGCCGCGTTCACGAGCCCAGTTTTCAGCTTGTTTTCTGATAATGAACAATTTACGCTCAAAAGCTAAATCATCAGTCATCCCTTCGCTTGCCCCGATGAATACTTGGCGAATCGTCGGACATGTCTCCTTGCCGACCTCCCCGATTTTCGTTGCATCAACAGGAACCGTTCTCCAGCCTAATAACGTTTGGCCCTCTTGTTCGATAAATGCATTCAAACGAGCTTCGATTTCATTCCGTTCATCATCATTGTTAGAGAAAAAGAGCATGCCTACACCATAGCGTCCTTTTGCCGGCAAGTTCATTTCCGGGCATGCCAGCCTGAAATATTCATCAGGAATCTGTACCATTAATCCTGCGCCATCTCCTGTAAGGGGATCGCTGCCTTGTCCGCCGCGATGATCTAATTGGCACAGCATATTCAGTCCTTGTTTGACGATGTCATGTGTAGCAAGCCCTTTTAAATGAGCGTATAAACCGATCCCACATGCATCATGTTCAAATTCAGGATGGTAGAGCCCTTGTGCTTTTGGTATTTGATTGTATGTCATATTAATCGCCCCCATCGTATTCTTACACCGTTATGTCACTTACATTTATTCTAGGTTTTCAAATCGATATAAACAATATATAATTCTAGTAGAATCCATCTCAATTTGAGATGAATGGCAGGAGGATGAATAAATGGAACTACGACAATTACGTTATTTTGTTGAAGTCGCCGAGAGGGAACACGTCTCAGAAGCCGCAGAGCACCTGCATATCGCACAATCAGCAATCAGCCGGCAAATCTCCAGACTGGAAGATGAACTTGGCGTTCTTTTATTCGAGAAAATCGGCCGGAATATCCAGTTAACTCCCATTGGTAAAATATTCTTGATCCATGCCAAAACAGCGATACAGGCGATTGAATATGCCAAATATCAAATTGAGGAGTTTTTGGACCCTGAACACGGAAGCATTAAAATCGGGTTTCCGACCAGCCTTTCCACCCATTTACTGCCTACCGTCATTTCCGCTTTTAAAGATGAGCAGCCAAATATCGGCTTCCACTTAAGACAGGGATCTTATTCCTCTTTAAAGGAAGCTGTCAAAAATCGCGAAATCGGATTAGCCTTCCTTGGACCGATTCCGACAAACGATCCAGATATCGAAGGTCATATCCTGTTCACGGAAAACATATCTGCTTTACTGCCAATAACTCACCCATTGGCTGAAAGAAAGAGTCTGCGCCTAAGTGATTTACGAAATGATCCCTTCGTCTTGTTTCCCAAAGGATACATCTTTCACACTATCGCTCTTGAAGCGTGCAAAGCAGCCGGTTTCGCACCTAATATCGCCTCGGAAGGTGAAGACATGGATTCCATAAAAGGGCTCGTTTCTGCCGGAATCGGAGTCAGTCTGCTCCCTGACAGTACTTTTTATGAAGTCATTCCAAGACTGACTGTCAAGATCCCGATCGATACACCCGAAGTCAAACGGACTGTCGGCATCATCACTCCTAAAAATAGGGACTTGGCTCCATCAGAAAAACTTTTTTACCAATTTGCCAAAAAGTTTTTCTCTGTTCTCGAGCAATATCAATAAAACATGGACTTCTAAACTGTTAATGGTAATCGTAGATGGGACAGCTCTTCCCATAAATAACTTCACTAGACAACTTGCCTATAGCCCACTGAACGAATAATGTATTAAGATTATTCGTTCAGAGGAATATACATGCACCCCCACCCATTCACATCTTGCTTGGCACGAAACACTCGAGCTTCATGAGCTGGTCGCCGCCCAGTCCAATGCCCTTATGAAATTTAAAAAAGCTTACCCAAAAATAAAAGACCCCATTCTAAAAACGATTTATAAACAAACGATCGATACCCTTACCCAAAACATCATGGAGCTGCTGCAATTTTACCCATTGACGCCTAAAACGTACCGGGATGAAGATGAATCAAGGGATGACGCATCGGCAGTTGTTGCCAGGGAGTTGCTAGGCTTTTCCAAAACATCGATTAAAAGTTATGCACTTGCCATTACGGAAACAGCCACCCCTTCCCTACGAAAAGTATTTAAGAAACATTTAAATGGAGCCATCGATACTCATGCCAAGATTTTCAACTACCTTTATGAAAGAAACCTCTATCCTGCTTACGACTTGAACCAATTGCTGCAAAATGACGTCGATGTTGCCAATAAGGCTCTTTCCCAACCATTCTAAATGCAAAAAAAGGCAAGCATACCGATTGCTTGCCTTTTTGTCGCGTTCCGATTCCGTTTTTCATTATAATGTTATAATATATAAGAATTGGTTTTAATTAGGTTAATATTATTCAAGAGGTGAAAATCATGAAAAAGATCTATTTATCCATCATCCTTTCCCTGCTCTCATTTTCTTTAGTTGCCTGTAAGGCTGATGATCCAAAATCCGAGAATAACCTTTCAGTTCCTGAGCTGACAGCAAGGGAGAAAGCCATCCTCGAGAATTCAAGTGAACATTCCTTTCTTATCGATTTCAGTGTTGATGATACATACAAGGAGATGTCAGTCTGGGTCGAAAAATATGAATTTGGAAAACTTGTCGAATCTGAAATGGGACGCATGACAACTGCCATCAAAGATAATGGGACGATTATCTTCACCACATCCAAAACGGATGCTGACCAAAAACGATCGATGTTCAACGTCAGCATTCAAAACGATGATGGTACGGATACAGTTACTTATCCTGAAACCATTGATGAAATGGATTCCAGCGTATGGGGCAGTGCTGGCAAACTCAAAATAAACAGCACAGACAAGCTTGCATTGGCGAGTATATGCTACTCAAGCGGAAATGAAGGCATACGTTCACTTTCCACTGATTTTTATGGTAATAGTGAAGACCATATGGACGAGTTGAAGGAATACGATGTTGTCTATCTACTAAGAAGTGAATTCACTAAATGAGCTGACAAATGCAGGGGCAGGTTTGTTTTAGCACGATACTATTGCAAAAGTGGATCGTTAAAATCTATGAATTTGAGAAAATAAATGAGGCATTTGAAGAATCAAAAAAAGGTTTGTCATCTAATGGGTGAAGGTGAAAAAGCCTATTAGATGACTGATTTTGCTCATTCGATAGATGAGTAAGTCCAAGTTATAAGATAGAAGTAAATTTTTCTACATTTTAAAAAGGGGTTGAAGGAAGAGGAATTTGGGTGTAATCTTTAAAAATAATAAAACGGAAAGAAGATTATTAATTTGAAGAAAATCATACTCCTCTTTGCAGCAGTAGTCATTGCGAGCTCTCTCGGACATCAAATAACCGGCGGATATATGGACCCTCGTAAATCCCGCCCTCGGTATATACATTTGAAATAAGGAATCCGCTTTTGCGCTTGATTCCTTATCATTTCGGAAGTAAATAAATATTAATATTTTAAGAAACGATCATGGAATTTAAATTTGTCCAAATATTTTCTCAATTGGACTTATATTAAATCCCCTTATTTCGCTCCAAACAGATCACCCTCACTTGATATACAACCATCTTACCCATTTTTTAATATACACGTTATAGCCCTTTTTCAGTTCTATCTCGATTGGTTTTTTCACTTTTTCGTCGATTTCCCATTGAATCGTTTGCAAATTTTCGGACTTAGAGCTCATCGATATCCGGTTTTTCAAATATCGCTTTGGTGACACTTCATTGTTGTGTCATCCTCACATTCTGGTTTCAAGGGAAAACAGTCCTGATTTTTTAAGTCAGGCGGGATACAAATCCGATTATTCAATAAGTTATTTACTGATCCTACTTGAAAATGAATTTCACGTCCAACCTCGGCAAATGTGTGATCATTTTCAATCAGAGTTTTTTCCATGGTCAATGGCAGGGTTGTGTAGTCATTATTAAAGTTCCCATTATTATGAGACCCGCGTATGCCAATGCCAGCTTGGATAAAGTTATTTTCGGATTTTTCGACATGGTGAATCTTGTTTCTTTGTAGTTTCGTGAACTTGTTGGAACTAAGAAACACGATCCCGTTGTTGAAACTGTTTTCAATGGTATTGTCTTCAATGGTCGCATTTTTTGTCACGTGGATGCTGATGCCTCCATGTGACTCTACAGCGGCTTGGATATCGCTTACGTAATTATCCTTAATCACTACCGAGTCCAAGAACCCCATCTCCATTTTGGTCAGGTCCGTAAATTGTGCTCCGGTAACGGCTATGCCTCGTTCTGTAATCGTGTCATTTTTTTCTATGCCATAAACATCATAATCACCCTTGGTTCCCACTCCATGGCTGTTAATTCGATTCCCTGAAATCGTAATGTTTTGAGGCGGGTAAGCGGACATCTTGCCGTTATCATACTCCATTCCTCCAACGACAATGGGGAAACGTGTATTTAAGATGACATTGTTCGTGAAGGATACGTTTTGTCCCGAATGTGTGTCGATTCCCTCCCATGTCGGGTTGTTGGCGACCACGTTCTGATCGACCACAATGGTATCGCTTGGCGGGAACTTCGCTTGCGCTTTGGCATCATCTGTTGTATTGACTTTCCTATGGCTAAAGGCCACCCCATAGCTTTGCTGAACGCTTCCAACGGTTGCTCCTGGCCAAAGATCACTAACGGTCGCATGCTTTATGGTCACGTTATTCGCTGAGACGCCGCCAATGCCCGCATATCCAATATCCGTGATACTCATGCTTTTTTTAGAAATGGGATCGGATCCTTTGATGGTTACTCCATCCACATGCTCTAAATAGATGCCATACCCTTCATATCCCGTAATATGAACATCCTCAATCGTGATATTTTTCAGCCGTTTCGCGTCACCATCTTTATCATTTATCGGGTAATCACCCACTAAATCATCCGTTGATTTCGTTTGATCAATAGCGGTAATCTGGATGCCTCTATGTCTTGATGAATAATACTTCCTTGGTTCTCCTGTTACGGCATCTTCTGTTTTTCTTTTCCCATCCAAAATAAGATTTTTTATGCCCATATGACTTTCCATTATTTTAATGGTAACAGGGTCACTTCTTGATTCAGTACAGATTGTCGTGACTGTCTTTCCATTCTCCACGGTTCCTTCCAAGGAAACTCCAGATTTCATCACAATAAAGGCACTCGCCGTGAAATTCCCTTTTGATAAGAGAACGGTCCCTCGTTTTCCGGTTTCCCCATCCTTCGGAAATTTTGAAACACTTAGAACGGCATGATTAAAAGCTGCTCTTACGGATGACGTTGTAGAGTTGGGTGCTAATGTTGACGTTTCCATCAGGGTATTGTTGTGGTCGAATAATTGGATTGTCGTTCCTGTTGTTGGTTCGCAATCCGGATTTGCTGCCGCTGTCATGGATGGGAGCGGAAAGAAAACGGCCGCAAACAGAATGAATATTACGGTACTTCTACATACTTTCATCTGAAAACTCCCCATGCATGTAATTATTCCTTGATAATTGATAACGTTGAATGCTTACCCTTGAGACGTTCGAGTCATTTATTATCCACCGTTCAATTAGCCAAAGATGGTTTTGGAGTATAATTTTGCGAACTCTAAAGTTTCAATAGGATGGCAACACACCATTGTTATCACTGTAAGAAACGTTGCCATTGCTTTTTCTTGCATCTTCTTTCTCTCCTCTTCTTTTTTGTAATACCAGATATATTACAAGAAAGAAGGGAACGGGAAATTTCATTATTAAAACGAGAAATACCAAATCTGACATCATGAAATGAAAATGCACATTATAAATCATATTGTAGGATCACAGCTCGGCAAAGGACCCAAGCCTAGCAAAAAGCCGCTGAAAATTAGAGCTGCGGTAACCCATGCTTTAAGTGAGGACATCCAGATCGAAGATGGAGATGTGTTCATTTTAATGAAGTAACAGCTAACATTTTTTCAACGTCTGTAAAAAGGGAAGTGTAGTCGCCTGTTACATGTTGGTTTCAATTCACGAAAACGCGATAGGACCCAATATGGGTCCCTAAAATTTGAGTATAAGAATTAGCCCTGTCTTAAAATCTTAATTACTTTCCTGATCATTTACCTCCAATATCAGATCACCTTCATTTGATATATATCCATCTTTTCCTGTTTTATCGATATATACGTTATAGCCCTTTTTCAGTTCGATCTCGATTGTTTTTTTCACTTTTTCGTCAATTTCCCATTGAATCGTTTGCAAGCTTTCGGTTTGCGTTTCATCTTTTATATCGACAAACACTCGGATTTTATCGGTTGTTCTTGAAAGCACATAGTTCCCCGCTGGGATCTCTGTTACGACCACATAATGACCAGGATCTTTCATGATGATTTTTTGATTTTTTTTCACGACTTTTTCAAATTCAGAAGGCTTGAATTCAATCTTCCCTTTAATTGAGAAATTTTCATTCATATATGAGGGCTCTGCATGCAGTACAGCATTTTTGTGCATTTTATTGCCAGCAACTACCGCTTCACTATCGAGAGCTTTAATATCATAATAGCCCTGATTGATATCTTTTCCGACAATGATGTTTTGTGACTCCAACACCTTATAGGAAGCAGCATTATTTTCCGTATTTCTATTAGCGGCACTCATCGCTGATGGAACAATGTACATTTTATAGATAAGGAATCCGCTTACTAATAATAGTAAAGTTATCGCGGCTATGGTTTATTTAGAGTCAAGGACGATTCCTCCAATATATACTTTGATAATGCTTTAATATATCCTTAATTACTTTCCTGATCATTTACCTCCAATATCAAATCACCTTCATTCGATATATATCCATCTTTTCCCGTTTTTTTGATATACACGTTATAGCCCTTTTTTAGTTCGATCTCGATTGGTTTTTTCACTTTTTCGTCGATATCCCATTGAATCGTTTGCAAGCTTCCAGATTTTGTTCCATGTCTAATATCGACAAACACTCCGATTTTATCGCTTGTTCTTGATAGTACATAATTCCCCGCTGGTATTTCTGTACCGACCACATAATGACCAGGATCTTTCATGATGATTTGTTGATTTTTTTTCACTGCTTTTTTAAATTCAGAAGGCTTGAATTCAAACTTCCCCTTAATCGACATTTTCGCATTCAGATAAAAAGGTCTTGCATGTAAAACAGCATTTTCATGCATTTTATCGCCAAAAAACTCCGCTTCACTATCGAGAGCTTTAATATCATAATAGCCCTGATCGATATCCTTGCCGACTATGATGTTTTGTGACTCCAACACCTTATAGGAAGCAGTATTATTTTCCGTATTTCTATTAGCGGCACTCATAGCTGATGGAACAATGTACACTTTATAAATAAGGAATCCGCTTATCAATACGAGTAAAGTTAACGCGGCTATGCTTTTATTTAGAGTCAAGGACGATTCCTCCATTATCCATCTTTACATACTCATCGGCTAATGCCTCCAGGTCCTGTTTATGATGGCTTGTCAACAGAATGAGGGCGCCGCGCTCTTTTTCTTCCTTCAAGATTCGATAAACTAGCGTAACACCTTCTTCATCGATGGCATTTGTCGGTTCATCCAATAATAAGATGTCCGGTTTTTCAAATATCGCTTGGGCGACGCTTAGACGCTGCTTCATTCCTAACGAAAATTTTCCAACCTTCATTTTTGAATCAGGATCCAGGCCGACTCTTTTTATATTCAGTTTAATATCCTCATCAGTGGCGATGTTCCTGATTTTTGCTAATATTTTCAGATTTGTATAAGCGTCATATTGGTGCAGCAGCGAAGTGTTTTCAATAATGACACTAATATTAGCAGGAAAGGAAATATCTTTATGAAGAATTTTTTCGTCTATGGCAATTTCTCCTGAGCTTGGCATGATTAATCCTGCAATCGCTCTAAGCAGCATCGTTTTACCGGAGCCATTCCTTCCATACAAACCATAAATTTTCCCGCTGTTAAACTCATAATTGATATCATGCAAAAGTGTCTTCTTCTTCATCTTTTTATGTAAAGAGCTAATTCGTATTTTTGTCATTGTGCACCTCGTTAAATTAAATCGATTTTCTTTAATCGTCTATAGGTTAAAACAGTTAAAATGATCGTCATTACGGTTAAAACGATATAAGCATTTACTGTTGATATTCCGCCAGTTTCAAGTACATCACTTCTTACATACATGCCGAAATTGGGAAGCAAAAAATATAAAATCCACGTCAGCTTTTGTGTAGATAATAGAACTCCGCCTAATGTAACCGAAAAAAGCACATAAACATTTATCAGCAATAAAGATACTTCCTCCGTAAAATGAAGTTCGAGTGCCATTTGAATGAAAATCAGGACAAAATTGGACATCATATAAAGACCTGCTATACAAATCAATGATTGGAAATTATCATAAAAAAAGGCCTGATCGACATTATTTATAAAAGCGAATACGATCGAGAAAAGAAGTTGAATTATAGATAATCCAGATATAAGGATCATTAAGTTCACGATTCTTCTAAACCCAAGTTTCACCCTGCTTTTTTCCCTGATCATCAGGTAGACCCCATAACCGGATATATATTGCCGCAAATACCCTAACGACAAAAAACTCAATCCAGAAAAGAACATATACCATGTTCCCAATACAACAAATTTATTACTGATGGGAACTCCGCTAACGATCATATATCCCGTAAGATCGGCTTTAGAGCCATCGAAATAATCAAATAGGAAAATTTGCAACAAAATGACGATCAACATCGTTATGAAGATTCGTTTAGTCATCAGAAACACCAAACATGAAATCTTTTTTCTCGATCGCGAATAGCCCAAGTAAAACCATCACGAGAGATAGAAATAATTCTTTTCCAATCATGATTAGCGAATAATATCCTGTAATTCCGCTGCTTAATAAAGGATCGATAACATTTGCGGAACTGGCAGGGCCCCAATCATTATTCAGCTGACTCTTCATCACATATAAGAGAAAACAGATACAAAAGGTCGCTGCCATCGCTATGATTGAATTGGAATAATCAAAAATGAAATAATAAAGCAGGCCAATCGAGAAATAAATGCACGTTAATAGCGCTAGATTAAGAAGAGATAAGTTCCAATAATTTGATGATATAAAGTGAAATCTATCGAATAAGAAAACAGCTGCGAAATTAATCAATAAAATGATGAACGCAAAGATAAACGAACTTATAAAAACTTGGATGGTCCGTCTCCGATACATGTCGATTCTTGATTTTAAGCGAACGATAATGTGTGGATGTTCATCTTCAATAAAAAAACGATAAAATAGTAACAAAGGAACAATATATGTGATCAATAAATTTTTAACCGAGAGATAGCCTTCTACACTCGCACTTACATCAATGATCAATGGATACGCTGGGTCAAGCTGCTTTATTTTTAAATAATGAATATTATAGGTCATCCATAAACATCCAAATAACAGAACAAGCAGCAGTGATACATACACTTTTTTTTGATTAGACTTCATCACTTTTCACCTTATAAATGAACCCGACTGTGATGACCGCTAAAAAAAGGATGGTCGATCTAAAGAAAATAAAAACGAAAGCTTCCAAGGTCACTTCGTTAAACGGCTGGATGATCATTGCTAGTGAATAATTCAGTCCTAAAATTTGTGAAAACCAGATAACAAAGCTTAACGGATACGTATACTTTATATCCGGGAAACACCAACTAAGAACAGTCGCCATCCCTGCGCATAAACTAGTGAAAAATCCAAAAATGATGATATAAACCACATTAGTGACAAAAGGTATTTTATTGGCGAGTGTATATAAAGGATTTTCCGGAAATAAATCTGGGGTCAACCCAGTGTCAAATTCACCATTCATGAAAACCATATATGCAATGAGCATATTAAATAATAAGCAACCAACCATCACTAAAAAGGAAAATGACATATTTCCCAATAACATGGTTTTATAATAAGAGTATCGCCCTTTTTTGGTCGCTACGATATATCGATAGCCTGTTTTATAGTCTTGGATATAGCTGTCAGCACACATAATTAATAGAAAAATAGGCAAAAACCAAATAAGTAGTATTTGCATCATATGACCTAATGAACTTCCCGCTAAAAAAGTGGCTAGATGGGGCATGATCCATGACTCTGAAACATTGCCGATCAAGATAAATATGTCAATAATAACAATCGCCATAATACATAACACGATGAACTTTGTTTTTTTATTATTTGTTAATCGATAATAATAACTATTCATTTTGTCTCCCTTTAGGACGCCACCTTGGTATATTCATCATCTTTTATTTATTATATTCAGTGGTGTAATAAGTCTTATATTGTCCAGGTAGTATTCTCCCTGTCTCTTCATCCCAATATCCGTCTACAGTATAGGTACTAGAGCTATAATTATTATTTTCTGCCGTTAATCTTACCTTAGCGGCATTGGCACCTGCATTGCCTTTAACATAATGGTTGCGCCCACTTTTTTCACCGCCGCTACCTGCTGTAACTTTCACTGAAGGAGATACGTTCGTGCCATCGCTTCTTTCCAACCAATAAGTCGTATAAGTATTTGTACCTTCTTGTGAATGATACATTCTCACCTTCCATGTATTCCGTTCTGTAGTTGTTTGGCGATACTTTGTACGTGTATATTCGTTGCCTTGCTCTTTCTTAATCTTAAAGGAATATAACGAATTCTCATTCCCAGCTTCAACTGAAAGCGTTCCTAACCCAATCGAGCAAGCTAAAATAGTTCCTAATGCTATTACTCTTCCCTTTCTTTTTTTCATCATATGTTCTCCTGAAATTTATTTTTGAACAGATTAATGATATATGAATGGCAAGTATGTGAAGTTTCAGAATTAAAATGGGTCATCCCAAATCTGACATCATGAAGAAAATGCACATGATAAATCATTTTCTAGCATTACAGCTCGGAAAAAGGCACGCTCATAGCAAAAACACCGCCGATGAGGAGCGGTGTTTTAATTCGTTTCCACACAAAAAAAGGCCGTTTAACATGTAGTTAAACGGCCTTCACCTACTATTTATTTGGATTTTTTAACCGTTACTTTTGTTGCTTTTCCTGTATTGCCCGCTTTGTCTTTTGCTGAGACGTATAATGCGGAGCCTGCTTTTTTCTTGCTGATTTTGATGGAGAAGTTCCCCTTACCATCAGCTTTTGCCGTTCCGATGTTTTTATTACTGTACTTCACGGTAACGGTTGAACCGATTTCCGCTTTACCTGTTACTTTTGTTGCTTTATCGTTTACTTCATTCACTTTCGGTGCACTTGGAGCGGTTTTATCTTTAACCGTTACTTTTGCTGCTTTTCCTGTATTGCCCGCTTTGTCTTTTGCTGAGACGTATAATGCGGAGCCTGCTTTTTTCTTACTGATCTTGATGGAGAAGTTCCCCTTACCATCAGTTTTTGCCGTTCCGATGTTTTTATTGCTGTGCTTCACGGTAACGGTTGAACCGATTTCCGCTTTACCTGTTACGGTAGTAGCTTTGTCGCTTACTTCATTCACTTTCGGTACATCTGGAGCTGTTTTATCGAGAACAGTCACGGTTGCCGCCTTGCTTTCACGTTTTGCTAAGTCTGTAGCTGTGACTGAAAGTTTAGTGCCGGCCTTTTGCTTGCTAATTTTCACTTTGAAATTCCCTTTGCTGTCCGTGTTACCTGAACCAATCACTTTTTTTGCGCTATTTTTGATCGTGATTTTCATGTCCGCTTGCGATTGACCCGTTACATACGTATCTTTGTCACTTAAAGCTTTAACAGTTGGCTTGTTAGGGGTTGCACCCTTATTCACGAATACTTTGATTGAAGATACTGCTAGTTTGGAAGAATCAGAGATATTCACAGTAAGCTGCTGCGCAGCTTTTTGAACCGGAATCGTAACGGCGAACGTTCCGTTAGCTGCCGCCGTTCCTTTACCGAGCGTTTTGTTTCCGCTTTTCACTTCGATTACTGAACCTTTTTTAGCTGAACCAGTCAGTTTTGTTTGCGTATCCATCACAAGATTGACTTTAGCTTGTAAATCCACTGCACTAATTGCACTGTACGCATTCAGCCTTCCATATCCAGATACTAAATCTTTTCCGACAGGCAGTTCTACTTCTGGTATTATGATTTCTCCATCTTCAGGTTGATAGTCCTCATAAGGGTCTTTTACATTATCTTCTTCTTCAAAAGCGACATATTCCGATGTCTCATGCAGGATTTCCCTTATCTCATTCACTTTCAACCCAGGGTTTCCGGATAATAACAAAGCTGTAGCTGCCGCAACATGGGGAGCTGCCATTGATGTACCATCCATGTAGGTAACATTCCCATTAGGCACAAGGCTCGGGATTCCTGTCCCTGGAGCGACCATGTCCAATTTCGATCCATAATTGGAATAATCGGATACTAAATCAAGGGCATTGGTTGCGCCAACGGATATGGCGTATTTAGATGATGCAGGATAAGAAAGACCCTCCATCCCATCATTACCGCTTGCTACGACAACCATTACATTCTTGGCGGCTGCATCTTTCAAGGCGTGTTCAATCGTCCTGCTATATTCTCCGCCCAAGCTAAGGTTTATCACCTTTGCTCCATGTTCCACGGCATATTTAATGCCTAGTGCAATTTTCTCATTATCTCCATATCCTGAAGAGTCCAAGACCTTTACAGGCAAGATTTTAGCTACTGGATTGATTCCTTGCATGGAATAACCATTATCTGCTTTTGCAGCGATGATTCCGGATACATGTGTACCATGGCCATTGTCATCGATTGCTTTTTCTTTCTTATCAATGAAATTCTTACCATCCTTCATTTCAACAATACCTTGTAAATCCGCCAGTGAATCATCGACACCTGTGTCGATAACCGCTACCAATGTATCTTTTAAATTACGTTTCTTAATAAGGTTCTGCAGTTTTTCGTTATCAATGTCCGCTCCCTTTATGCCTTCATCGCCCCCGGCGTTATTTAAAGACCATTGATACGGTGATTGTATGTCGGCAGAAAGTGCTTTGTACGTTTTTACCGGTTCGATATATTCCACTTCTGGAAGTTTTTCGATACCGGATAGAGCAGCAGACGCCTTCGTGTTGGCTTCGTTCTCTAACTCAACGACGTACATATCATCATACATTGGCTCTTGCTTCTCGGGAGTCGACAATGTTCCATATCCTTTTACCTTGGATTGGACGGAGCTTAATGACTTCCCAGGTTTAAGTTTGACGATATATTTGTTCTTTACATTTTTCGAAGCAGGAAGCTCGATTCCCGCTTTGCTTGCGATATCGACGATTCTCTTACCTTCAAGCTTATCAAGATTGATTTTCTTTGCAATGGCTTCCATATCTTTTTTCAACCCGGCTGGAGCGACGCCTGCCGACTTAGTGAACAAAGCTTTGATCGCTTCTTGCTGATCAGTGCTAATGACTGCCGTACTGCTTGCTCCATTTTCATTAAGATCCTCAATAAGGGGCTTAATCTCAACTAAGTGATTATAAACGGCTTCCCTTGCCGTTTTATTACCAGCAAGATGTAGAGCCAGGAATGGCGAAGCTTTATAATATAAAGAGGAAAGGGTGCGTCCCTCAGACGATTTCGTGAGAACTTCATCTCTAAACACGCGGAGTGTTTTCAACATGGATTCTCCCGTTTTCTTATCGTTTACACTCAGTTCAACCGGGCAAGATTCAAGCTCTTCCCCTTCGTCCCCGGCAGATGGCGGCAATGTCACTGAATGAGCATTGATGGAGTATTCAGCTACATTTTTTGCATCCGGGATGGGATTTCCCTCATCATCCGTATCGCCGAAATATTCAACTTTAACATAATATGTTCCTTCCCAAGCATATGGGAAATCGACTACAGCTTTTTCATCAGGATAAGAAGAGACAATATAATTGCTCTCATCCTTTTCTGCTTTTTCTTTATCTTGATATACGGAGATATTCAAGATTTTGTCCGAATTGACTTCAAACTCAATATGGGAGAACTTTTGTACTTCTTCTGTTGTGGGACTGAGTTGGTACCATTGGACATCCGGTTTTTCAAACTTTCCATCCAGAGTGTCCCCATTTTTTATCGTTTTTACATTTTCAATAGGCGTTGCAGCTGCAGCTTGAGAATTTAGCGGAACCATCAAGCTGAATATCAGTGTAAAAATAAGTACACACGCCGTAATTCGACTCACATTCTTAAATTTCACGGTTTCCCCTCCAATAATTGGTTAAAAAATAACAGTACTATACCAAACTATCACACTGTAAAATTTTATCAACCAATTTTTTCCCTTTTTTATGTCAAATGCTTGATATATATGGCCATAGAGCTGAAAAATGATTCTCATGAACCAATTAAGCAAGATATTTGCGTTCCGATGGTCCTCTCATGACGATTGTAGATGTCCAATTGGTAGATTGATCGCTAATAGATTTAAATCGGTGAGAATCCTAATATGACCTAATCCCTATGTTCTGCCTGCCCACGAAAAAAAAGCTGCCCAGCAGTAAAAATATGCGGGACAGCTTCCAATCGATTTATTTAGTTTGCGACGATATTGACTAATTTGCCTGGTACGGCAATCACTTTACGAATGGTTTTCCCATCGATTTGTTCTTTGATGGAATCATCACCCATCGCGATTTCTTCCAGTTTTTCTCTCGTAGTGTCAGTCGGCACCATTAATTTCGCTTTGACTTTTCCGTTGATTTGGATGACGATTTCGACTTCGTTATCCACTAACTTCGCTTCGTCGAAAGCCGGCCATGTTCCGTACGTGATGCTCTCGGAATGGCCCAGTTTAGACCAAAGCTCCTCGGCGATGTGCGGTGCAACCGGTGCAAGCAGCTTTACGAAGCCTTCGATATATACTTTAGGAAGCGATTCCGCTTTATACGCATCATTAATGAATACCATCAATTGTGATATCGCCGTATTGAATTTCAATTCCTCATAGTTCTCGGTCACTTTTTTAACCGTTTGATGATAGACTTTTTCAAGCTTGCCCGTGTCATCCGTTTCGGTCATCTTATCTGTGATCGTACCGTCATCGTTGACTAATAAACGCCAGATGCGGTCAAGGAATCGGCGGGAACCGTCCAATCCGTTTGTGGACCAGGCAATCGAAGCATCCAATGGCCCCATGAACATTTCGTACATGCGAAGTGTATCGGCACCATGGCTTTCAACGATATCATCCGGGTTCACGACATTCCCTTTTGATTTACTCATTTTTTCATTATTCTCGCCAAGGATCATTCCTTGGTTAAATAGGTTTTGGAATGGCTCTTTCGTTGGCACGACACCGATATCGTACAGGAATTTATGCCAGAAACGAGCGTAAAGCAAGTGAAGCACCGCATGCTCAGCGCCGCCAATATAAATGTCGACCGGCATCCATTCTTTTAATTTTTCAGGATCTGCAAGTGCTTCCTTGTTGTCCGGATCGATATAACGAAGGAAGTACCAGCTGCTGCCTGCCCACTGTGGCATCGTGTTTGTCTCACGGCGTCCTTTTCGTCCATTTTCATCCGTTACATTCACCCATTCCGATATGTTAGCAAGTGGTGATTCGCCTGTACCTGAAGGCTTGATATCCGTAGCTTTCGGTAAAATCAATGGAAGATCTTCTTCCTTCACTGCAGACATCGTGCCGTCTTCCCAATGAATGATTGGAATCGGTTCACCCCAGTAACGCTGACGGCTGAATAACCAGTCGCGAAGACGGTATGTTATTTTCTTCGTACCGATTTCTTTTTCTTCCAGCCATTTGATCATGGTCGAAATGCCTTCTTCTTTATTCAATCCATCAAGGAATTCCGAATTCACATGAAGACCATCGCCTGTATATGCTTCACTTGTCACATCTCCGCCAGCTACGACTTCCTTGATCGGCAAGTCGAACTTGACTGCAAATTCATAATCACGCTCATCATGGGCAGGAACGGCCATGATTGCACCTGTTCCATAGCTGATCAACACGTAATCGGCAATCCAGATCGGCATTTTTTCGCCATTTACCGGGTTAATGGCATAAGCCCCCGTGAACACGCCTGATTTATCCTTGGCCAAGTCTGTTCTTTCCAAATCGCTTTTATGTTTCACTTCATCTAAATAGGCTTCAACCGCAGCTCTTTGATCAGCCGACGTAATCTTATCTACAAACTGATGTTCAGGTGCCAATACTGCATATGTTGCACCGAATAACGTATCCGGACGAGTCGTGAACACCGTGAATGTATCATCAAAGCCATCAATATTGAATGTAACCTCCGCTCCCTCGGAACGGCCAATCCAGTTACGCTGCATATCCTTGATGTTTTCCGGCCAATCCACATCGTTCAAATCGTCGATCAAGCGGTCTGCATACGCAGTGATACGAAGCATCCACTGTTTCATCGGGCGGCGCTCAACCGGATGACCTCCACGCTCACTTTTCCCATCGATGACTTCTTCATTAGCCAATACCGTGCCAAGTGCCGGACACCAGTTAACGGCAACTTCATCAATATATGCAAGGCCCTTTTCATATAATTTCAAGAAGATCCACTGCGTCCATTTGTAATAGTCGGGATCTGTCGTGTTTATTTCGCGATCCCAGTCATAAGAAAAACCTAGGGCTTTGATTTGGCGGCGGAACGTGTTGATGTTGTGCTCCGTGAATTCGGCTGGATCATTGCCCGTATCGATCGCATATTGCTCTGCCGGAAGTCCAAAAGCGTCCCAGCCGATCGGATGCAATACATTATACCCCTGCGCCCGTTTCATCCGTGCCAGGATATCGCTTGCCGTATAACCTTCCGGGTGCCCCACATGAAGACCTGCCCCTGAAGGATATGGGAACATATCCAGCGCGTAGAATTTACGTTTGCCGCTTTCTTCACCTGTCTTGAATGTCTTATTGCCTTCCCAATACTTTTGCCATTTCGTTTCTATGCTCCTATGGTCAAAACTCATATGATTTCCTCCTAATTTCCGTATAAAAAACAATAAAAAACCCCTCATCCCAAAATAGGGACGAGAGGATTATGTATATCTTCCCGCGGTACCACCCACATTGGCGATAGCTAAAATCCGCCCAGCTTAAAATATCCGTAACATGGATTAAAACGCCAGGCATTACTTTTCACCTTCACACCCGGGACTCCAAGGCGAGTTCACGACCATCCCAGGTTGACTTGCACCACCCGTCAACTCTCTTTACTGGTTTAAACCGTTACTATTCCTCATCATAGTCTTTATGAGAATATTGGATTTTATTACATTCTAGTCAATTTCAACGATAATTGCAATAGCCGTACATAAACATTATCGACAGGTTTTTCTTTATATATGCGAATTCAAGAAAAATCGTGCAAAAAAGGGAGCTATTCATTCATAGCTCCCTTGCTTCCATTTAATGTCGCAGTAAAGTCATTTCATTCCTCAATTGATTCAACTGCTGCTTCATCCGCGAAAGCATTTCCCGTTGCTGGTCATTCGAACTGGCATACAATCGTTCCATATCCGTCAAAGCCTCTTCGATATACCTTTGCGAATTTTGAAATTGTTCATCATCATAATGCTCCTGCCGTGAGGCCTCGTTGAATTCAAACTCTGCAAAATGGAGAGCACCTTCACATTGCTCTAAAAAATGATCGACGGATTGTCTGGTTGCCATTTCAAACCCTCTCCTTCGAATCTCATTTGGATGATTCGGAATCATCTTGTCTAGTTTGAGCAAATAACGGGTGGATTATCATTTTTTTTGAGCAATCAACCTTTATCCCAAAACTTTTCACCTTGATGGGAAATGAATTGCTCAATCCATTCGGCAAAACCCATGTGGAGTTTCTCGCCTTCTTCAAAATCATCGATATGGCCTTTTACCATTAAATACTCCTTATCGCCTTTAGCGACGGCTTCCCCATCAATGACGATATTATCTTGATAAATGCAGGCCACTTTATAGCATCCCTCGTAGGAATTTTCATATGTGTAATTAATAATATCATCCAGGCTGTATAAATCATTTTCCCCGCCCGATTCTCGTGTTTCGAACAGACGGCATCCATTGGTTATTTTTAAAAACTCCTTATAATCCTCGGGCAGAAGCAGTCCGGTTTTCTTTTCAAAGGAATGAATTTGTTCATCCGAAGCAGGTGAATTGAAGGTGCAAGTGGCTTTGTATATGAATCCATCTTCATTTTCTTCGATCACCTGATTATTTTCGGCTAATTTCTTTTTCATTTGATTAATCGCTTCTTCAACTTGACCGGTCATGTCCATCAGCTCCCGATTGGATATAGTCATTCAAAGATATACTGGAAATAGCAGCAAAATGTTTAGCCCTCAAGTATACAGTATACGCTTATTTTTCAAAAAAAGACCTAGCTGCGAGAATGTTGTATAATATATGTTGCGATTTAATTTATTTAGGAGGTTGCTGATTTGAATCAGGCAAACCCGTTTATATATGCAACGGATAACAAACGATATCATACATGGAATTACCACCTGAGGGAACATTTTGGACATAAGGTTTTTAAAGTTGCCCTGGATGGCGGCTTTGACTGCCCGAACCGTGATGGCACCGTCGCACATGGCGGCTGTACCTTCTGCAGTGCCTCAGGCTCTGGTGACTTTGCGGGCAACAGGGTTGAACCCCTCGACGTCCAGTTTAAGAAGATCAGCGAACGGATGCATCACAAATGGAAAGATGGAAAATATATGGCCTATTTCCAAGCGTTCACGAATACGCATGCCC
The DNA here is from genome assembly GCF_040250305.1 of Peribacillus frigoritolerans. NCBI lineage: Bacteria > Bacillati > Bacillota > Bacilli > Caryophanales > Bacillaceae > Peribacillus > Peribacillus frigoritolerans. The sequence continues at coordinate 4,913,959 of NZ_CP158190.1, forward strand.
CAGTGGAAGAACTTCGCGAGAAATATGAAAGTGTATTGACCCAGGAGGGTGTCGTCGGTCTCTCCATTGCGACACGTCCGGATTGCCTTCCAGATGATGTAGTCGAGTATTTAGCCGAATTGAACGAACGGACCTACCTTTGGGTGGAGCTGGGTCTCCAGACAGTTCATGAAAAGACCGCGACGATGATCAACCGTGCCCATGACTTCGATAGCTACAAAGAAGGCGTCGATAAACTGCGGAAACATGGGATCCGCATATGCTCCCATATCATCAATGGCCTTCCTCAGGAAGATTACGGCATGATGCTGGAAACAGCCCGGGAAGTTGCCAAACTCGATGTGCAGGGGATAAAGATCCATTTACTTCATTTATTAAAAGGGACACCGATGGTCAAACAATACGAAAAAGGCCTGCTCGAGTTTCTTGACCGTGACGATTATGTCAGCCTGGTATGTGACCAGCTGGAAATAATCCCTCCAGAAATGATCGTTCACCGCATTACGGGTGACGGTCCGATCGATTTGATGATCGGTCCAATGTGGAGCGTCAATAAATGGGATGTCTTGAACGCCATTGATGCCGAATTGAAACGCCGTAACAGCTGGCAAGGAAAAAATCATCATACGGAGGTACAATCATGAAGCTTGACCGAATTTTGCCATTCGCCAGGATTCTGCTTGAAAAAGCGGTCCATCCCGGGGATATAACCATTGATTGCACGATGGGCAACGGTTTTGATACGGTCTTTCTTGCAGGACTTACAGGTGAAAACGGGCATGTCTATAGTTTTGATATTCAGAAAGAAGCGATCCAAACCACAGCGGCGAAACTAAAGGCCGAGAATTTACAAGAGTGCTGCACCCTCATTCACGATGGGCATCAACATTTGAGCAAATACATCGGGAAAGAGCATTCCGGAAAGGTCACGGGTGCCATATTAAACCTGGGCTACCTTCCTGGCGGTGACAAATCAATCATCACCCAAGCCGATACGACGATATCAGCCATTGAACAGCTATTCGAACTGCTGGCGCCTGAAGGCATCATCATCCTCGTCATTTACCATGGTCATCCAGGGGGATCGGCAGAACGGGATGCATTGATGGATTATGTACAGAACTTCCCTCAACAGAAAGCCCATATCCTGAAATACGGGTTCATCAACCAATCAAACAATCCGCCATTCATTGTCGCGATTGAAAAGAGATGATAAATCTGACACCGTTCTGTTCGAACGGTGTTTTTTCAATCCCAACTCGCAGAAGCAGAATTACCAATCACAACATTTTGAATTTTTCGTCTATAATGATTATAATGATAGAAAATAGATAAGAGGGTGCAGAAAATGGAACATTTGCCTACTTCATTACTGACGGATATATTGTCTGAAAAAATCAAAAGGGATTCAAGTGAACAATACGGGGAGTTTGTCAGCTCGCTTAACTCGTTGACAGAAAACCAAAAAACCATGGAGGACCTCAAACAATTCGATCACCATTTTGATAGGTTCCTGCCACAGCTCGATTTAATGATTTCCACTCAAAACCATGAAGCGATCATGAATATGAAAGCGACGCTTTTGGACCTATTCGCCAATGACTTAACCTTCAAATCCATTTATCTTCTATCAACCGCATTATCCAATAAAAAAGAACTTACACACTTGAACCAATTTATGTACCCGGTTACTTTCTGGGCACCGGTGATCAAGTCGAACGAGTTGCTTAAAAACGCAGGCTGATTCAAATAAAAAAACTGCCGAAGGTCTAACCTCGGCAGTTTTTTATTTATCCTGAAGTATGTACTGATCAAACGACATACCCTAATATTTTTAAACGGTTTTCAACAAAACTCAGTGCATATTGAAATACATCATCACGCTCTGGTTCATTGAAGATTTCATGATATAGCTTCGGCCATTCCTTATATTGCTTTTCACTGGCCAAGTTATAATTAAACCACTCACGAACCGCCTTCTTGTTCACGACTCGGTCATCTCCACCCTGCATGACCAAAAGCGGCACATCCTGAAATTCAGGAATCTCTTCAAAAGCATCCTTCATAGCCTGTGCAAGCTCGCGATACCAGCGAACCGAAACCCTTGTGATATATAATGTATCGTTTCTATCGGATTCACGGATTTCTGCGCTTCTCGTCGCCATTTCAGGTGTCAATCCAGATTCAACCCTGAACTTAGGCATCACGATGTTCAAACCATGCGAGATGGTTGTAAGGAACTTCGGCGGCTTCGTCACGAGGCCCAAGCATGGAGAAGAAAGAATTACCCCTGCAATGTCCCATTCCTCTTCCTGAAGAAGGCGTATCGAAATCAAACCACCCATGCTGTGTCCAAGTAAAAAGACCGGCAACGAATATTCGTAAGCCTCTTCTATCCAGCTTTTCACTTCGTCCAAATACTCATCAAAGGAATCGATATGTCCCCGGTAGGCGCGAGTAGTCATACCCTGCCCAGGAAGGTCGCCCATGACGACATGGTATCCAGCCGAAAGCCACATTTGTGTTACCCACTTATAACGTCCGTGATGTTCCATTGCCCCATGAATGATGACAATGACGCCCTTTGCGTCTCCTTCTGTCTCCCATTTCCACATTCGAAATCCCCCTTTCACTTTTCACTTGTTGTGTACGATCCATGATAGTTAAAATAATATATATAAATTATAACCATATTCGTGATTTTCGACAAAAAAGAAATCTAACAAGTTGTACATTGCTATTATAAATAGCCAAGTGTATATGCATACGGTATATTAAAATAATACATAAAAACACTCACTTCGGAAAGGAAATGATTGAAAATGATTATTTATCCGTATAAAGGCAAAGAACCTGAAATCGCCGAAAGCGCTTATATTGCTGAGAATGCTGTCGTGACAGGTGATGTCAAAATTGGCGACGAAACATCAATTTGGTTCAATTCCGTCATTCGCGGTGATGTATCCCCAACCATCATCGGGAAAAAAGTCAGTATACAGGATAACAGCGTCCTGCACCAAAGCCCAAATAATCCATTGATCATCGAGGATGAAGTAACCATTGGCCATCAGGTCATTTTACATAGCTGTAAAGTCCGTAAAGGAGCTCTGATCGGCATGGGATCGATTGTACTTGATGAAGCCGAAATCGGCGAAGGGGCCTTCATCGGTGCCGGCAGTCTCGTTCCCCAAGGTAAAGTCATTCCACCGAACATGCTGGCATTCGGACGCCCAGCTAAAGTCATTCGCGAAATCAACGAAGAAGATCGCCAGGATATGGAACGCATCGTTCGCGAATATGCCGAAAAAGGACAATACTATAAAACGGCGGAACGAATAAAGTGAATTAACTGAAAGTTACGAGTATTGTACTCAAACTCACGAGTAAACGTTCCAAATTCATGAGTAACGCTTCAACCTCACGAGTAGATGACCCAAACAAACTTGTAAACGACCTTAACTCACGAGTTTTGCACATATTTTATATTTCTTTGGGATTTCTTGAATTATTCCCGCTGAGGGTAAAATTAATCCACAAAAAAAGGTGCCCCGCAAATTGCGGGACACCTTTTTTATATGATTTACGCTTGTGCTTTTAATGTTTCTGCTTTGTCCGTACGTTCCCATGGAAGATCGACATCTGTACGGCCAAAGTGTCCGTATGCAGCTGTTTGTTTGTAGATCGGGCGACGAAGGTCAAGCATTTTGATGATGCCAGCTGGACGAAGGTCGAAGTTGGCGCGAACTAGGTCAACAAGGACTTCTTCGCTAACTGTACCAGTTCCGAACGTATCAATTGAAATCGATACAGGCTCTGCCACACCAATTGCGTATGCCAATTGAACTTCCGCTTTGTCGGCAAGGCCTGCTGCCACGATGTTTTTCGCAACGTAACGAGCAGCGTATGCAGCAGAACGGTCAACTTTAGTAGCATCCTTACCAGAGAATGCACCGCCGCCATGACGAGCGTATCCGCCGTAAGTATCGACTATGATTTTACGTCCAGTAAGACCAGCATCCCCTTGAGGTCCGCCAATTACGAAACGGCCAGTAGGGTTGATGAAGTATTTAGTTTGAGCATCGATCAATTCAGCTGGAACGACAGCTTTGATCACATGTTCTTTTAGATCTGCTTGAATTTGTTCAAGTGTAATTTCTGCATCATGCTGTGTAGAGATAACGATCGTATCTACACGTACGGGACGGTTATTCTCATCATATTCCACTGTTACCTGTGTTTTACCATCAGGGCGTAGGTAAGCAAGAGTTTCATCTTTACGAACTTGAGCCAAGCGGAATGAAAGTTTATGCGCCAATGAAATCGGAAGCGGCATAAGCTCTTCTGTTTCATTACAAGCAAATCCGAACATAAGACCTTGGTCCCCTGCACCGATTGCATCGATTTCTTCCTCAGACATGTTTCCTTCACGAGCTTCCAATGCTTTATCGACACCAGCTGCGATATCGGCAGACTGCTCATCAATGGAACTCAACACGGCACAAGTTTCAGCATCGAAACCGTATTTCGCACGTGTGTAGCCAATTCCTTTAATCGTATCACGAACGATACGCGGAATATCCACGTAAGCGGACGTTGTAATTTCACCAGCAACAAGTACAAGACCTGTTGTTACACTAGTTTCACACGCAACACGTGCATTTGCATCCTTAGCTAGGATAGCATCTAAAATGGAATCTGAAATCTGATCACAAATTTTGTCCGGATGGCCCTCTGTAACAGATTCAGAAGTAAATAGACGTTTCTTTGACATCATATTTCCTCCTTGGAAGTTAGTATGTTGTAGGCATAAGCCTGTTTTTTACGGAACTCGTTTCCCTCATTAGTTTCAACTATAGACACAGAATTACTTATAAAAAACACAAAAACCTTCCCTGGCAAATGAGGAAAGGTTTAAAATTCTGTCTTCTATCCTTTCACTCTTATCGTTCAAGGGTTTTTTACCTTGCTCAGGTTAGCACCATCACCACTATTCCTTGAAGATCTTCGCTTTATTTTCGGCGATCGATCTTGGAGTCAAGTTCAATATGGCAGGTTGCTGGGTTTCAAAGGGCCTGTCCCTCCACCAACTCGGGATAAGAGAATCCGTACAATTTAAGATATTATCGTATCTGCTTGGAATTTGTCAATGCTTTTCTAAAAAGAACATTTCCGCCCAGTATGGCGTTCATTTGAAAAACATGTTGATACAGCGCCTTAGAAGGGTTTACAATGCAAAATACGAATAGAAATGTTGAAAATTGCCATTAATAATAAGTATTAAGCAAACGAAAAACGACTTCACCATTGGAAATATATTGCTTACTTACTTCCTATTAAAATAAAATTGACTTCATTAAAGTATATGTGTTAAATCCTGACTCGGTTCCTGCCGGAATAAATGATTAACGCGACCAACTGAAAATAATCACAAATTAGAAGAAATAGTATAGACTATTTAAATGAATGTGTTATACTAATTGTAATCTAAAAACTTAAACAAAGGAAGGTACCTCATATATGAATTCTGTAGATGTTTCTAATGAGTTACACCAGTTATTAACAGGAAACAATGTGCAAACTCAACTTTCAGTTCCTCAATTGGTCGAAAAAGTATTAAGCAGAAATGAAGGCGTTTTAACATCAACAGGCGCAGTAAAAGCTGAAACTGGCAAATATACTGGTCGTTCACCTAAAGATAAATTTATCGTGGAAGAAGCATCCGTTAAAGATAAAATCGATTGGGGTTCAGTGAACCAGCCAATTTCCGAAGATGTGTTCAATAAACTATATAATAAAGTAGTTGACTACCTAAAAGCAAAAGAAGAGATTTTTGTTTTTAAAGGTTTCGCTGGTGCAGACGAATCATCTCGTCTTCCAATCCGTGTTGTTAATGAATATGCTTGGCATAACCTTTTCGCCCATACTTTGTTCATCCGTCCAAATGAAGAGGAACTAAGAGGTCACGAAGCTGAATTCACAATCCTTTCTGCACCTAACTTCAAAGCAGACCCAGAAGTGGACGGAACCACTTCCGAAACTTTCATCATCGTTTCATTTGAACGCCGTACCATCCTGATCGGCGGAACGGAATATGCAGGAGAAATGAAAAAATCGATCTTCTCGATCATGAACTACTTACTTCCAGAGGCTGGAATCCTTCCAATGCATTGCTCTGCTAACGTAGGACGTGAAGGGGACGTCGCTTTATTCTTCGGACTGTCCGGTACAGGCAAAACAACTTTATCAGCAGACACTAGCCGTAAACTGATTGGCGATGACGAGCACGGCTGGTCTTCTAACGGCGTATTCAACATCGAAGGCGGCTGCTATGCGAAAACGATCAATCTTTCACGTGAAAAAGAACCACAAATTTTCGATGCAATCCGTTTCGGTGCCGTATTGGAAAATGTTGTTGTTGATCCGGATACACGTGAAGCGAACTATGATGACAGTTCATTGACTGAAAACACTCGTGCTGCTTACCAAATGCAAGCGATCGATAACATCGTGAACCCAAGTATTGCAGGACACCCAAATACAATCATTTTCTTAACAGCTGATGCTTCAGGCGTTCTGCCTCCAATCAGCAAGCTCTCCAAAGAACAGGCAATGTTCCACTTCCTAAGTGGATACACTAGTAAATTGGCTGGTACTGAAAGAGGCGTAACTTCACCGGAAGCTACATTCTCCACTTGCTTCGGATCACCATTCTTACCGCTTCCAGCTCAACGCTATGCTGAGATGCTTGGTGATAAAATTGACGAGCACAATGCAAAGGTATATCTTGTCAACACTGGATGGACTGGCGGAGCATACGGAACTGGAAGCCGTATGAAACTTGCTTACACTCGTGCAATGGTACAAGCGGCACTTGAAGGTGAATTAGCGAACATCGAAACGATCAAAGATGATATCTTCGGCTTGGATATCCCGCTTCATGTTCCTGGTGTTCCTGATGAAGTGCTTCAGCCAATCAAGACTTGGGCAGATCCTGCCGCTTATAAAGAAGCAGCAACGGACCTTGCCGCACAATTCCGTGCTAACTTCAAGAAATTCGGCAGCGTTCCAAGTGAAATCGAAGAACTTGGCGGACCGACAGCTTAATAAATTACACAAAAGGACCAAGCTCTTGCTTGGTCTTTTCAGTTTGTCGACAAGAAATGTCTCATTCCCGAACCATGATTTCAAAACATTACTTGGTTAACCTTCATGGTTTACTTTTTGAATGGAATCCCCAGAAATTTGCTACAATCCTGCAACTGGCTATCCAAGACCCCGCTAGATACATCAGCGAGTAGTCCGAATAGTGAGGTGTAGATCGAATAAATTTGTGAACGGCCGAATAATGTGTAGTGTAGGTGGATTAACGGCAACAACGGTCGAATATAGTGCCCTGGAGGTCGATTAACGGCGACAACGGTCGAATATAGTGCCCTGGAGGTCGATTAACGGCGACAACGGTCGAATATAGTGCCCTGGAGGTCGATTAACGGCGACAACGGCCGAATAATGTGCACTGGAGGTGGATTAACGGCGACAACGGCCGAATAATGTGCACTGGAGGTCGATTAACGGCGACAACGGTCGAATATAGTGCCCTGGAGGTCGATTAACTGCAGTGAACGGTCGAATAAAGTGCACTGGAGGTCGATTAACTGCAGTGAACGGTCGAATATAGTGCCCTGGAGGTCGATTAACGGCGACAACGGTCGAATATAGTGCCCTGGAGGTCGATTAACTGCAGTGAACGGTCGAATATAGTGCACTGGAGGTCGATTAACGGCGACAACTGCCGAATATAGTGCACTGGAGGTCGATTAACGGCGTCTTAGGTCAATAGTTCGTTCTAGGTCGAATAACGCCGGCAACGGCCTAATATCTGGCCAGCCAAGCCCCAGCCAGATTGTTTGGCGGAAAGGAAGCTGAATTTCTGAAACCAACTGGAACGTTTCTACAGTCTGAAAGGACCAACTCTTGCATGGTCCTTATCTTCATTGGAAAAAGGGCACTGTCATAGTCAGCGCCCCTTAATCCTTATTCCAATATGGATTTTTTTGTCCAAGTTTTTTTTAAATGATCGCTTTATTCCTGGCTTTTTTCATGGACATCGTTTTGTATTGATATATATTGCCCAGGTTGGCCACCGGGACATCTGTTTTAGTTGCATCAATGCAATTGCGTGTATCCAAAATCAATTTATTTCTCATGAGATTTGATAGATTATCATAATCCATTTGTTTAAATTCATCATGGTCGGTCAGGACAAGTATCAAGTCGGCATCATTTACAGCGTCTTCCACTGATACGACTGGCATCTTTCCAGATTGGACATGCGGGTCATGCAAGGATACATCCATGTTTTCCATCCCCATCAAGATATTGACGACATCAATGGCTGGGCTTTCACGAATATCATCTACATTTCCTTTGTATGCAAGACCGAAAACAGCTACTTTTGGCTTCCGGATCCCCTCTAGCATCATCCTTACGGAATTAACGATATAATAAGGCATCGATACGTTGGTATCGCGGGCCAATTTAATGATTCTCGCTTGCTCTGGTGCCTTTGCAACGACGAAATACGGATCGACCGCTAAACAATGGCCGCCAACTCCTGGTCCTGGTTGGTGTATATTGACACGAGGGTGTTTGTTTGCCATCGATATGACATCCAAAACATTGATGTCCAGCTCGAAACAGATTTTCGTCAGCTCATTCGCAAGGGCGATATTGACATCCCTGAAGGTGTTTTCCATCAGTTTGGACATTTCAGCCGTTTTCGCATCCGTCTGAATGATCTCCCCTTGAACGAAGGTTTTGTAAACAAGACTTCCTTTATATGAGCATGTTTCCGTGATGCCCCCGACGATACGGTTATTATGAACCAACTCTTCAAGAATCCTTCCAGGTAAAACGCGTTCCGGACAATGAACGAGGAAAATGTCTTTTCCGATGGTAAGGCCCGTCCTCTCAATCATCGGTTTAATATGATCATCCATGCTTCTTGGCGCTATCGTCGATTCGATAATGATGACATTCCCTTTTTTGATAAAAGGAAGAATGTTTGAGGTTGCATCCATGACATGAGTTAAATCACAGGATTGATGCATGTCCTTTTTATTTGGAGTAGGTACCGCGATGATGAAAACATCCGCATGTTCCGGGCTTAACGTAGCCCGGAACTTATTGGTAGTAAGCACTTCTTGCAATACCTCCTCCAATCCTGGTTCTTCGATATGGAGCCTGCCGCTATTCAAATTGGAAATAATCTCAGGATGGATATCCACGCCGACAACATCGACACCGTGTTTCGCAAACATTAAAGAAGTTGGAAGTCCTATATAACCAAGTCCGATTGTACAAAGTTTCATATAAACCACTCCTATCTATTTTTCTGCTACACTCAAATTTGTTAGGCTGTTTGATAGATTTCGATAAAGATTTCCTTCTCTTGTTTCCAATTGTATTTTTGTCGCGCCTTCAGGCAGTTTTGGCTCATTTCCGCCCTTTTTTCAGGATGCTTCAATAAGTAATTGACACCTTCGGCAATTGATTTTGGATCATGTGAATCGACACACACACCGATTTTTTCCGTATCGACAACCTTTTGAATTTCAGGAAAGCTGCAGGCAACCACAGGAACACCGCTCATCATGTATTCAAACAATTTATTTGAAGAAGCGGAGTAGTGATTAAAGCAGACATTATTCAATATTTGAAAACCTAAATACGCATTTTTTGTATAATGGAGCAGCTCGTCGACCGGAACCTTCGGCAGGAACTTCACACGATGCTCCAGATTCATGTCGCTTACTTTTTTCATTAATTCATCCTTGATCCTTCCATCCCCGATAAAAACTACCGTCCCGCCCTCGATCATCGGTACAGCATCAACCAATTGCTCTAACCCTCTTCCCATTTGAACGCCGCCTTGGTATAACAATATCGGTTCATTCTCTGGCAAATCGAGCAGCTCATGCAAATTCACGGCCGTACTTTCCTCAGGATTGGTTGGAATCGGGTAGTTATGGACCACCTTGGGATATAGACCATATAAGTCTTCGTTATACTTAGCTCTCGTATGGTTTTCGGCAATCATTTCATCAACGAACATTAATAGGAATTTCTCCATCATCCCGTAAATCCGGCTATTATATCCCGTCCTGCTCGTTTGTACCTCATGTGAGTCATAAATCAGCTTTTTCCTTCTCAACCATTTACTGCTGATCGCTCCCTGCAAGAGCGTATTCAAGTCATTCGAATGGTAAAAATCATATTTCCTTTTCCGGCCATGATAGATCATTTGACCAAAAATGTAGCTCCTCGTTAATAGTGTCGGCAGCTTCGTTTTAGTGATCATCACGGTGCCCATCGCTAGGAGTGCAAGGGAACCGAACAGTATTGCCGATCCCAACCAGCCGTTGATCAAGTTCAAATTCCACAACGTATTCCAGACCAATAAGGCCAATAGAACGATTTCAAACTTCTTTTTCTTCAATTTGCCTACGATCCTGAGAATCTTATGAAGCGCCTCCCAGCGGTTATTCACCCTGGTGACCGAGAAACCATTTTGGTGTTTCTCCTTTTTGGCCAAACCCTCGATTTTCCAATTATGAATGGCAATTAAATCGACTTCATAACCCGCTTCAGTAAGTGCTGTGCATTCTCTTAGAACCCTCGCATCGTTCGTAAAGTGATTCCACACGAACATACATACTTTCTTCGCCATGTTGTCCTCCACTTCCGGATTTTTCAGCCTGAGGCTTCCATCACGTTGATGAGACCTTTAATATTTTTAGACCATTGAAAATGTTGTTTAGCATACCGATGACCGTTTTCCCCCAGTTCTTCACGAAGAGCTGGATCTGAGGCCATTGTCAATATATGCTGACAGATTTCATCAACATTTCTGCTCTCTGCTACCAACCCGCATTTCGCCTCAGATAGCATCTTCTTGGCCCTGCCGTCCACATCTCCGACAATGGGTATTCCGACACACATATAATCGATGATTTTACCAGGCAGCACCTTATTGAAGACTTCCTTTTCAACCAAGCTCACATAGGCAATATGGGACGTTGAAACTTCATGAAGAGTCACTCTTCGATTCATCGCATTAATCATCTTAATATTTGTCAGCCCTCTAGAGCTTATCTCCTTCTCCACTTCGGATATCCGATATCCATATCCAATCATCGAGAATTCGATTTGTTTATGTTCCCTTAGCTTTTCAGCTACGGCTATCAGTTTTTTCAAGTCCTGGGCCAGTCCGATATTCCCCGCATAAACGACCTTGATTACCTTTTCCGATACGGGTGTAAGCAAATTCTTTAAAGTCAGCTCATCCGCAGTAAGCGAATTGGGGATGTATTGGATGGCCTCCTCCTTGACTCCCTTTGCAACGATATAATCCCTGAAACCAGGACTATTGATGATAATGAAATCTGAATGCCGATATAGCTTCCTTTCCAGGAAGAAAGCGACTTTCAAAACCCACTTATTAGTAAATACTCCTACTCCTATCAACGATTCCGGCCATAAATCCCTGACATCGGTAATGAGTTTCGCCTTCATCTTTTTCTTGGCGATCAACGCCGCCAATGTCGGGAAGATCGGCGGGGTCGTGGCAAACACATAATCATATTTTTTTTCGAGACGGATGATTGTATAAATGAAAAGCCACATCGCTTCAAGATAATGAAGCAACCGCTTCCCCATATTGCTTGTATACCTCTTCACTTTGTCCGGTTTAATCCTGATGACATCCTCTTCAATGCTTTCTTCATCCCAAAACTTTGTATCTTGATATAAACTTTGATTAGGATAACTCGGCTTCAATGTGATGACCGTTACCTCAAATCCGTTTCTTTTCAAATGGAGATATATATTTTTCATTCTATTTCCCGCACTTCCGATTTCCGGATAAAAGTTTTGCACGATCATCAGGACGCTTTTCATATTCGCCTATCACCTCTATTCTGCTTTGCTTTACTTCATGCTTTATATTGTAAATGCCAGATATTAACTGAAGGTTAAAGAAATATAAAGTCCTTATTAATATTGTAAAAATTCTGTTAATTATTGTTTCATTTTCATATTTCCCATGAACTTCCCGTTATAATGGGGGAGACATTCAGAATGGGAGGAAATGAGCATGCCTAAACAACGTATTAAGGTCATGACCGTATTTGGTACAAGACCAGAGGCTATCAAAATGGCACCAGTCGTTTTGGAACTGAAAAAGCATCCAGAAGAAATAGAAACCATCGTGGTGGTCACCGCCCAGCATAGGGAAATGCTCGACCAAGTCTTGCAATGTTTTCAAATAAAGCCAGATCACGATTTGGATATGATGAAGGATAGACAAACATTAGAAGAGATAACAACTCGAGGGCTTGAAAAATTGAGTTCGCTCATGAAAGATATAAAACCGGATATCGTCCTCGTTCATGGGGATACAACGACAACTTTCATCGCAAGCTTGGCAGCTTTCTATAATAAGATACAGATTGGCCACGTTGAAGCTGGTCTCCGGACTGGTAATAAGTATTCTCCATATCCTGAAGAAATGAATAGGCAGCTGACAGGCGTCCTGGCTGATTTGCACTTTGCGCCAACAAATCAGGCGGCAGAGAATCTAATTTTGGAAAATAAAAAGAGTGATTGTATCCATATTACTGGAAATACGGCAATCGATGCGTTGAAAACAACAGTACGGAAAGATTATGAACATCCGATTCTATCTGGTTTGAATGGAGATCGTATGTTATTGATGACAGCGCACAGACGAGAAAATATCGGAAAACCAATGGAAGAAATATTCCGTTCCGTCAAACGGCTGCTGGAAGATCACTCGGATATCCAAGTTGTTTTCCCGCTTCATAAAAACCCAGTAGTCCGTGAAATTGCTTACCGGATATTTGGTGAAACGGAAAGACTTCACTTAATAGAGCCGCTTGAAGTACTTGATTTTCATAATTTTGCGGCGCATGCCCATCTAATATTGACAGATTCCGGAGGGGTGCAAGAAGAAGCTCCCTCACTTGGTGTTCCTGTCCTTGTGTTACGCGATACAACAGAACGTCCGGAAGGAATCGATGCTGGTACCCTTTTATTGGCAGGAATTGAGGAAGAACGAATTTATCAATTAGCCTCAGACTTACTTACAAATGAAGAAACCTATAAAAAAATGGCGACAGCTTCCAATCCATATGGAGATGGATTCGCTTCACAGCGGATTGTCGATATCCTATTAACGCATTGCGGAATGAAATCCCCCCTTCTATTATGAAAAATAAAATAGTGAGAAAAGCCTGTCACGTAAAGCGGCAGGCTTTTTCTATTCAGTCAGATTATGAAACGGCTGCTTCCATTTTCATTAGCGAAGGATTAAAGCAAAGTCCAATTTAGATTTGAAAATGTTAAATACATATGTGATAGTTTGGGTAGATCAAAGTATCATTGAAGTCAATCGTATTAGATTAAAACCTGCTTGGAGGTGTTGTAATGTTCGGGAAAGATCCCAATTGTGTTAAATGTGGTAAAGAAATTAAGGGGGACGAAGTCGTTCTTGTGAAAATGCGTTATCCGAAGCGTAAAGGGATGACTGAAATTAAAGCATATTTAAAAAATGAAGGAAGTTTCATCTGCGAAGCTTGTTTCGATAAGAAAATTTGATTTTAATTTTTTGGATGGGGAACTGAACATAACTCACAATCTAAAATGCAGCTAAGCCCCCGTGAATATAAAGGAGGATTAGATTCCCCCGTCGAATTGATAGTCATGACACGAAACAGGAGGATTAGTATGAAAAATCAAGTTACCCCCTATTTAATCTTCGATGGACAAGCAAAAGACGCATTAGCCTTTTATGCAGAGATTACCGATATGCAAACCTACGGGGAAGCTAATTTCCCAACACCTGAAGAAGCGAATGACCTTGTCCTGCATGCCAAAATCAAAAAAGGCGATATGTTGATCATGGTATCCGATACGTTTCCAGGCAATCCCTTTGAAGCCGGGAATAATGTTGCGTTGGTCCTCGAATGTGAAAGCGACTCGGAAATCAAGCATTTATATAAGGTTATGTGTGAACAAGGATTATCCTTAATGGAACTGCAAGATACCTTTTGGGGAGCTAAGTATGGTAAGGTCAAGGATCAATTTGGCATTCACTGGGATTTGAATTTAACAAAATGAATGTAAAATGGCCGAAAATACGATTTGTATCCCCGGCCATTTTCAATATTAATCATTCGCGGAACACTCCATCAAAAAATATGAAAATAATTAAGAACATTTTTTCCAATCAATAAAAGCGTGACGCAAATGAATAATATACGGACATAGGAAGCACCTTTCTTAATGGCGAAGTTCGTTCCTACCAAAGCTCCCGCGACCATTGCAAGGCCCATCGGGATTCCATAGGCAAAATTAACGGTCCCCATAGATAAAAAAATGATAAGTGCGGCAATATTGCTTCCAAAATTCAATATTCTTGCATTCCCTGCAGCCTGGACAAAATCAAACCCAATGATCAATAATGAAAATAATAAAAAGGAACCTGTGCCTGGTCCAAGAAAACCATCATAAAAACCAATCGCAAATATTATGACTATCAAAAGAATCATTTTCTTCCTTGTCAGCCCTTTATACTTTGCATCTTTACCCCAATCCTTTTTTACCAACGTATAAATCGCGACAATGACCAGCAAGATCAAAATGAGGGGCTTCAGTATCTCTGCGGAAACGAAATGTACAATGTATGCTCCTAACGCCGCTCCAATCACGGTAATCGGAAACAGCTTGATGACGAATTTGAAATCCACTTTTCCAGCCCGAATGAATGAAATCGTACTCGTTAAAGATCCCATGGTACCCGCCAGCTTGTTAGTGGCAAGTGCCGCTGAAGGCGAAATCCCCGTGAACAATAATGCCGGAATGGAAATTAAACCGCCCCCGCCCACAACGGAATCGATGAATGCGGCAATAAAACCCGCAAGTACTAAAAATAGCAAAGTATAGAGATTGATATCCTCCATGTATTCCCCTTCTTTCAAAAGCACTATCTAAAATGCCATTACTCTTTTTCATATAACCCTTCCTCTGATATGACAATGAATCCATGCCGCCTAAGCAAAGCCGCGGTCACGCCATTCCCGCCCTTCTTCTCCCCCTTGAATTCGCCATTATAAATCGTGGCACTCCCACAGGATGGACTATTTTCTTTTAAAACGACTAACGTCGCCCCTACTTCCTGGGCTTTCAATAACGTAAGATTGGCTCCCTTTATGTACAATTCCGTTACATCCCGGCCCGACTTCTCGATGATCTTCGCTTTTCCATCAAGGACATCCCCACCTTCACCGCCAACTATCTCAGCAGGCTCCCTCGGTGTCGAAAAACCGCCAAGCAACTCAGGACAAACCGCTATAGCCTTTTTCTCCCTCATTAATTCCATAATTCCATCATCCAGGCTATGTGTACCATTGTATCTTACCTCAAGACCCGCTAAACAAGCACTCACCAAAATCATCAAATCCCCCCGCCTCATGCGCTTTCCACCATTTTACCACTTAGGTTGGATTATTGGTGCAGAGGTCGAATTTGTTGATGCGTAGGTCGAATTATAAGCGTTTACGGTTGAATTGTTGGTGCGGGGGTCGAATTATGGGTGTGTACGGTCGAATCTATTGGTGCGGGGGTCGATTATGGGTGTGTACGGTCGAATCTATTGGTGCGGGGTCGAATTATGGGTGTGTACGGTCGAATCTATTGGTGCGGGGGTCGATTAAGGGTGTGTACGGTCGAATCTATTGGTGCGGGGTCGATTATGGGTGTGTACGGTCGAATCTATTGGTGCGGGGGGCGAATTATAAGCGTTTACGGTTGAATTGTTGGTGCGGGGGTCGAATTATGGGCGGTTACGGTCGAATTTGTTGGTGCGGGGGGCGAATTATAGGCGGTTACGGTCGAATTGTTGGTGTACAGCGCGTATCTTTCGCACATCTGGTCGAAATCTGCCACACAATACAAAAAAGCGCTTGCAGCGAAGACGATTCCCGGCAAGCGCTTGTCTATTTAGTTAGTTGAGTTCAGTGATAGTAGTTGGTACGTAATGATGGTCTTTTCACTGGTCCATTCAATTTTTTGGATAACGGCTGTTCCGCTTGAGTCAGATTGAATGGTTTTGCGGACATCGATTGGAATATCGATAGGGTATAATCTGTATCCAGCTTTCGACAGCCGAAAAATGTTTTCTTCTTCACGGGTTTCGTTCCCTTTTGTAACGATCATGGTATTTAGCTCCATAGGCATGCCCATGTGTATCTCCTCCTTGCCAATATACTTAGTATATACTTCATTCTATCATTATTCGGTTTTACTTTTCATCCAAGATGTTAAATCTTCGACTACTTTTCTGTTCACGGCCGGTGGGAAGTAATGTGTGAATTGAGGGAAATACCAGCTTTCGACCTCTTTGTCATGCATTTTCAACCTTTTTTCCAACCGGTACGCGTGTTCAATGGCGACATTATCATCTTTTTCACCATGAATGATCAGTACGGGTACATTCAAATCTTCAATCGCAAACAATGGCGTACGGTATTCATATTGATCGGGGCATTTTTTAGGTGTACCGCCGATGACCCGCTTCATCATCCGACGCATATCGACACGTTCGACATATGTTAAAAACATATCCGACACTCCACCCCATGTAACGATCGACGCTGCATTCCTGCAGTATATCCCCGTCCAAAGCGCCATGATGCCACCACGGGAAAATCCAAGGATATGAATGTGATCCTTATTCACTCTGGGATGCTGTTCAAGAAGATTGAATCCTGATATCGCATCGAATCTATCTTCGCCTCCAAAATCCTCATCTCCCTCTCCGCCTTGATTCCCACGGTAAAAAGGGGCAAAAACGATGAAACCTTCTACGGCATACTGCACGATCCTAGCGGGCCTCACCTTGCCGACATTTTTAATACCGCCGCGTAAATATAAGAAGGCATCATGTATTTCGCCATCAACCGGTTCAGCCAGCAACCCCTTTACCTTCAGGCCTTGTGATATGTACGTAACTGAATAAAGATGGATTCGTGGATGCGGTGATGGAAACCGCCGTTTTGAAATAATCGTTCCGTTCTCCAATTTCCACTCTCCTTTCTCTTTAATCTTATTGTAAAACATCCGCTTGTTTTTATCCCCTGCGAGGCATTCACATTTTTTTCTTCCGTTCATACGATAATGTAGGCAAAATACCTATATATCAAGGAGGAAGGAATTTTGAAAAAATGGTGTAAAGCAGGTGTCGTATTTTTACTTCTGTGCATGCTGGTAATCCCGCTTGGAGCATGCGGCAACAAGGAACAGGAAACAACGAAGGTCAGGGTTGCCGAAGTAACCCGTTCCCTTTTCTATACACCTCAATATGTAGCTATTGAAAAAGGATTTTTTAAAGATGAGGGTCTCAGCATTGATTTGAAAACGACGGCAGGCGGCGACAAGACGATGACCACGCTTCTGTCAGATGGGGCGGATATTGCTCTCGTTGGCTCTGAAACATCGATTTACGTTCAGGCACAAGGTTCGAACGACCCCGTCATCAACTTCGCTCAATTAACACAGACGGATGGAACGTTTCTTGTTTCACGTGAAAAAATTGACAACTTCAATTGGGATATGCTGAAAAACTCTACATTCCTGGGCCAGCGAAAAGGCGGGATGCCGCAAATGGCCGGCGAGTTCGTATTGAAAAAACATAACATAGACCCGAAAAAAGATTTGAACCTCATCCAGAACATTGATTTTGCGAATGTCGCAACTGCCTTCGCTTCCGGAACCGGCGATTTTGTTCAACTGTTTGAACCAACGGCCAGTGTGTTTGAAAAAGAAGGAAAAGGCTATATCGTCGCTTCTTTCGGCACCGAGTCCGGGCACCTTCCCTATACAGTTTATATGGCTAAGGAAAGCTATTTGAAAGAAGACAAAGAGACTGTCGAAAAATTCACGAGGGCATTGAAGAAAGCACAGGATTGGGTTCAGGAAAATGATGCTGCCGAAATTGCCGAAGTCATTCAGCCGTATTTTGAGGATACCAATATCGAAACGATGGAAACAGTTATCAACCGTTACAAAGAACAAGGTTCCTTTGCCACCGACCCCATCCTTGATGAAGAAGAATGGAACAATCTGCAAAACATCATGGATGAAGCAGGCGAGCTGCCTTCACGTATAAGCCATGAAGAGCTGGTCAATACCGATTTTGCTGAAGAAGTCACAAAATAGCATAGCTAAAGGTAAGGAGGATGTCAGATGAGCTTTTTAAAAATCCAAGACATTCACCATACTTATTTTTCAAATCAGACGGCAGCGACCGCACTAGCGGACATTTCCCTCGACATTGAAAAAGGTGAATTCGTCTCTTTTCTAGGTCCGAGCGGCTGCGGAAAAACCACCCTGCTTTCCATCATCGCTGGGCTATTTCCGCCCACTGCAGGAAAGATCCTGCTCGAAAACAAACCGCTGAAAGCCAACAGTGACCTTTCAATCGGCTATATGCTGCAGCAGGATTATCTATTTCCATGGAAGACGATTGAAGAAAATATATTATTAGGATTGAAACTGATTAAAAAAGATGAAGGCCTTGAGAGAATAAAAACGTTGAAACTTTTAAGTGACGTTGGATTGGGAGGCACCGGAAAATTATATCCGCGCGAACTCTCGGGAGGAATGAGGCAAAGGGCTGCACTGGCACGGACACTGGCGGTCGACCCAAAAATCCTTTTGCTTGATGAACCGTTTTCGGCTCTTGATTACCAAACGAAGTTGAAGCTGGAAGACCTTGTTTTTGAAACCCTGAAATCCTTCGGAAAGACAGCTGTGCTCGTCACCCATGATATCGGTGAAGCCATTGCAATGAGTGACCGCATCTATCTGTTTTCCGCGAACCCGGGAAGTGTGCACAAAACCTTCAAGGTGCCCGATGAACTGCGGGAACTCACGCCTTTCCATGCACGCAACCATCCACAGTATCCGACGCTATTCCAAACGATCTGGAAGGAGCTTGAGAGCCTTGAATATTGAACAGCTTCATAACCAATATAAAACCTCATTAAAAAAAGAAAACAGGCTCATTCGCTTTTATCAGATCCTGATTTTCATCGTTTTTTTCAGCAGTTGGGAACTTTTATCCAGAATGGAAGTGATCGATCCGCTCATCTTCAGCTCCCCAACTAAAGTGTGGCATCTTTTCATACAGAAATTGGGTGATGGAACACTGCTATCCCATTCCGGAGTGACCCTATTCGAGACCGTTCTCGGCTTTATCATAGGGACACTGCTTGGAACGATCCTGGCATCCCTGCTATGGTGGTCGCCAAGATTATCCAAAACACTTGACCCCTATCTCGTCATTTTAAATGCCATGCCGAAAGTGGCACTCGGCCCCATCATCATCGTAGCATTCGGCCCTGGCTTTCCATCCATCATCTCGATGGGGGCGATCATCTCCATCATCATAACCACCATCGTCGTCTACACCGCATTTCGTGAAGTGGACCCGAACTACCTGAAGGTGCTCCAAACTTTTGGCGCCACAAGAACACAAGCTTTTCGGGAAGCCATATTACCCGCCTCCTTCCCAACGATCATCTCAACATTGAAAGTGAATGTCGGCCTCTCCTGGGTCGGCGTCATCGTAGGGGAATTCCTTGTTTCAGCTAAAGGACTCGGCTACCTAATCATTTATGGCTTTCAAGTCTTCAACTTCACCCTCGTAATGCTTGCCTTAATGATCATTGCCGTATTTGCCACAATCATGTATCAACTAGTCGAACTGCTCGAGAGAAAATTAATCAAAGACTAACCAAACTGCCGATAAACCTCGGCAGTTTTTTCATTCATGCTTGAGGTGAAATATGAATTTAATTGAGTTTCGGATGTTTACTTGTGGTTCGGGCGTTTACTCGTGAATTTTGTCTATTTACTCGTGAATTTCGGCGATTTACTCGTGAATTCAAGCGGTTTACACGTAGCCTCGCCGGTTTACTCGTGAATTCCGGCAATTTACTTGTGAATTTCGACCATTTACTCGTGAGTTTCGACCATTTACTCGTGAATACCGGCTATTCAATCGTTTCTCAGCAAAGTGCCCTCATCCAGTCTTGATAAGCTCAACGGTACAATCTCATCTTTCATGATGAAGCTAAACTCCTCACCGAGTATATCCGGCAATGCCTCCAAAAAGACCGGGCCATCCGTTTCCAGGTAATTTTGTTTCTTTTCTACCCCACGCAATGCAGCATAGTATATCGATTTAACAAATGGTTTGACTGGATGATGTACCTTATATTGTCCCAAAAATTGCAGTTGGCCCACCAAGCCTCCTGTTTCTTCATACACTTCCCGTATGGCTGTTTCTTCAATCGATTCCCCTTCTTCCCGTTTGCCTCCAGGGAACTCCAATCCCCGTTCTCTGTGTTTGGTCAATACCCAACTGCCCTTATATCTGCTGAGTACAAAAACATGCCAAGACTCTCCAAAGACAGGATTCTCGGAGAATTCGACCTTATATCCATTCTTATCAAGAAAACGTTTCATTTTTCCCCTTCTCTCCGTATAAGAAATAATGCAATGCCCTTCATTCATTATATGGGTAAAAAAAAACACTATCCAGCAAGAATCCATCAAAAAAACGATGGACCCTCAATATTCGAGGCCATCGTCTGTTGGTTTTGCCTGTAGTATCCCCATGCTTTCTATATGCCGTCTTCCTTCTTCAGTACCCAGGGCATAAATCATCTCGTAAATTTTTTGGAGAGTGATATCCTGTTTATCATTTTCACGGTCAAAATGATATTGAAGGTATGGGACATGTGCCCGATAAAAATTTTCTTCCCCTACTGAATAATTATAATCAAATAATTCACGCAATTTGATGATTTCATTATCTGTCGCCTCGATTTCGAAATTCCATGGAGAACTTTCCCTATCTTGTGTTATCTGCCCATTCGGAAGCCAAATGTAATATTTTTTCCTGTTTTCAGACACATCCATCCACCCTTTCCATATATCCTACGCTTATTTTTCACGTATTTCCCTACTTCATACAATGGAAAATTTTGTTTACAGAAGAACAAAGATGTTAAATAATAGATTAAAGTATCTTTCAAAGGGTAAAACATATAATAAGCCCAAGCATCCCTTAAGATTTTTATATGCACCCAGAGGTTTTTTTGATAACCTACATATAAAGAGATAACGGATTTCTAATAAATGTGAGGTGAGAGTTTTGAAGTTAATTGAAGAATTATACAATATGTACCGTGATAAGATGACTGGTGATGAAGAAGATATTGATATGCTTACTTTTGCGGTTCTGGAACAGCTTGACCGCAAGGAAATTTTCGAATTGCTTCAAGAGATGGATGATCAAGAACTAACCAATTTAATGGGCCTTTACATTATAGAAACGTTAAAAGGGAAGTTCGCTCAAAATAGTATGAACGACACGAAACCTACACATTTTCCGCCTAGGAATATTCATTAAATACATACCATTTCAGGTGTCCCTCTTTTGATGGATGCCTTTTTTATAGTTTTAACCAAAAAAAAACCCTACCGAAGTAGGGCTTTTCCTAAATCTTAATGTCCTAAATACGCACGCAGCATCCAAGCATGTTTGTTTAAGCTTTTCTTCATGCCTGTCAGCATATCGGCCGTAACCGGATCTTCTTGTTCGGCAACTTCGATGATTTCCAGGAACTCTTCGGAAAGCTTTTCAAAATCACTGATGACGCTTTGAACCATATCTTCTGTATTTTCATTACCTGTCGCTTCTTCGATCGTCGTTAATTCCAGGTACTCTTTAAGGGTAGCAACCGGCTTTTCACCAATGGCCAATAGTCTTTCAGCCAATTCGTCATAGTTGGATGTCACTTCTTTATATAATTCTTCCAATTTTTGGTGTAGTTCAAAGAAGTGTGGTCCATTCACGAACCAGTGGTAATTATGAATTTTCGTATAAAGAACACTGAAGTTTGCAATTTCCTTATTCACTAAAGTTCCTAATTTTTTCTGAGCCATAAATATCTACCTCCGTAAGTTGGTTATACCTTTATAATTCCCTCTATTCGAAAATTGAAACATTATCTGACTCTGTTCTTATGCTAAAATGAATCTAAATTGTGAACGTTAGGAGCTGTAAGGTATGATTACGGTTTTAGTTATCTCAATCATTGTGATTCTGATTGTATTGGCATTATCGGTCCTAACAATCGGAAAAGGTTATAGCTACAAGCATACAGTGGATCCCGTCGAACCTTTGCCCGAGGATGAGGGAAAAAAAGAAGAACCCGAAAAATGAAAAAAGTTCCTGTCACAAATAGACAGGAACTTTTTTTATTAACCAAAAACTTTATGAAGATCTTCTTTATCTTGTGCAAGCCAGAAATTCATCAATTTCTTAGCTCCTTCAAGATCATGCAATTTTGCTTGGCCGCATTGTTTTTCGTTTGCAGCAGGAATTTCGGTAATTGTAACGGCATCCTTGAATGTATCTTCAAGAACATCGATGATTTCCGTCACTGTCGGCTCGCCGCTTACCACAAGGTAATATCCTGTTTGACATCCCATTGGCGAAATGTCGATGATATCAAAGTGATCGTAGCGCTCGGAATGCTTACGGATATTGAATGCAAGCAAGTGTTCCAGGGTATGGATCGTATCCGGCTTCATCGCTTGTTTATTCGGCTGGCAAAAACGGATATCAAATTTATTAACAACACCGTCTGTTCCTACCTTATGGACACCGCAATGTCTAACATATGGGGCTTTAACAGCGTTATGATCTAATTCAAAGCTTTCAACTGAAGGCATTTAATTCACTCCTTAATTGTATGTCATCTCTATTTTACCTTGAATAACAATATATTTCATCCTTTAAAATTAATTCTCATTATATCAATCGGATTACCAATATGCTCATTCCTTTTTTACCCTTATTGGAAATTTAGAAAATATGCTATAATTGAGGATAGTCAAATTACTCGAAAAGAGCTGAAAGCATCGTGTTGAAAAAATTATTAATGGGAATCATCCGTTTTTACCAAGTTGCTATTTCTCCATTAAAACCGCCCACCTGCCGTTTTTACCCAACTTGTTCCCATTATGGTTTGGAAGCGATCAATCGTTTCGGACCTATAAAAGGAAGCTGGTTAGCACTCATCCGGATTCTTAAATGTCATCCGTTTCATCCAGGGGGCATTGACCTTGTTCCCGAAAAAAAAGAAAAAAGTGAGGACCAATAGAAAAAACCCTTGCTTTCTTTTGCAATCTTTTGTATCATACAGAAGTCAAATCGTAATCATTTCGTTTTTACCACATAAAATTCAAATCGTAATCAATACGAATTATAAAGGAGCATTTCATATGAAAATTCGAGCATTGCTCTCACTTTTCCTTGTTACTGCGGTATTTCTGTCAGCCTGCGGCAACTCAAAGGGAGAATCGAGTAAGGAAGAAACCAAGGATGCCTTGGATATATATAC
Organism: Peribacillus frigoritolerans; assembly: GCF_040250305.1. Taxonomy (NCBI): domain Bacteria; kingdom Bacillati; phylum Bacillota; class Bacilli; order Caryophanales; family Bacillaceae; genus Peribacillus; species Peribacillus frigoritolerans. Next base: position 4,937,517 of record NZ_CP158190.1, read on the forward strand.
GACGGTTTACCCTTTACAATACTTCACGGAGGCCATTGGCGGGGAGTACGTGAATGTCGAGACGGTTTATCCTCCCGGAACGGATGAACACTCATTCGAACCCTCTCAAAAAGATATTGTGAAAATGGCTGAGTCAGACCTGTTTTTCTATATTGGCTATAATCTTGAAGGCTTTGTAACCAAAGCTGAACCAATTCTAAGCAAAGAAGGCGTCAGCACAATTGCGGTGGGCGAAACGGTTCATCTTGATGAAGAAGAGCATGCACACGAAGAGGAACATGCACATGAAGACGAACATGCACATGAAGAAGACGGTCATGACCATGGGGGCGTTAATCCGCATTTGTGGTTAGATCCCGTCTATTCCATTGACATGGCTAAAACCATCAAGGACGAATTAACGAAAAAAATGCCGGAACAGGAAGAATATTTCAACAGCCAATTCAATGAGCTTTCCGAAAAGCTTGAGGCACTTGATGAAAAATTCGAGACGACGATCGAGTCGGGCCGTACCAATAAAATCATCGTTTCCCATTCTGCATATGGGTATTGGGAGGAACGCTACGGATTGGAACAAATTGGCGTGACAGGACTTACGTCATCAAACGAACCTTCTCAAAAGGAACTGGGGAAAATCGTAACCATGGCTGAAGAAGAAGACTTGAACTACGTCATCTTTGAACAGAATATCAGTTCTAAACTAACCGAAATCATCCAAAAGGAAATGGGAGCGAAATCACTTGAGCTCCATAACCTTTCAGTGTTGACGGATAAAGATATCGAAGCCGGCGAAGATTACTTCAGTTTAATGGAAAAGAACATCAAGACACTACAAACTGCATTGCAATAGACGAGAAAGAAGCGGATCCCTATTGGATCCGCTTCTTTTTTGTACCTCAGTACTATAAAGAGTTCTTTTTCGTTTTGTCAGCTTTCAGTAAAAATACCTGCCCTTATTTGAGTTGGAGTTTCGGTTCTTGACAAAGCAAATTGATTGCCGATAGCCAATTTATGGAATAATTAAATTTAAGCTTAGAGAGGGGAAAATATGAAAAAGATCATAAATGGAAGTTTAACGTTTCTACTTCTATCGATGCTAATTGCTTGCACGGATGAAAAAGATGATTATGCTATAATTCATCCGAATCTTTTGCCTAGTGAGGGTCATAAGTATTCGCTCCAAGCCGTTGGTAAAGAAATTACATTTGATTTACTAGAAGAGAGTAATATCACCAATGTGGGCCCAATTACAAATTGTAGCATCTTACAAGTCATTGAATGAGCAATATCCAAAACTTGAATTAAAGAAAGAACCTGCGTTCACCGTGTTTGATGAAAATGGTTTGATTTTAAAAACATATGATTATGAAGAGATGATTGATTTTTTACAAAATCCAGACAAGTACTTCTATCGGGAACGATAAAGAAGAAGGGAACCCCTTTCACTGGGATTCCCTTACGTTAGTTATTCCTTTAAATGTTTCTCTCGAATCTTTTCCATTTTCGTCATCAATTCGGTTCCAATCGTTGGTTCGAAATTCGGATAAATGACAGTCATCTCATCCATCCATTCTTTCTTTTCTTCATCTGACAGTGTATAGATGTCGATATTCGATTTTTGCTGGATTTCCCGAAGCTGTTCCTGATTTAATTCATTTGATTTGATCCATAGCCATTTCGTTGTATCATCCATCGCCCTTTGGATTTGCTGCTGAATATCCAAAGGGAGTTTGTTCCAAAACTGTTTGTTTATCATGACTACATACCCTAAATAGCCATGATCACTGATCGTTAAATATTTTTGCACCTCATATAATTTCTTGGAATAGATATTCGAAATCGTATTTTCCTGGCTGTCCGTTTCATTGATTTCAAGGCTTTTAAACGTTTCATTAAACTCCAGCTCAGAAGTTGTCGCCCCAAAATGCTTGAATTGGCTTTCCAGTACTGCACTTGGCATGATTCTAAAATTCTTTCCGGCAAAATCACTTGGATGCCGTATCGGTTTATTGCTTGTCATCTGTTTATAGTTATTCGACCAAAATGCAAGTCCCTCGATATCGATGGTATTCAGCTGCTTTAGCAGCTCTTCCCCCACTTCCCCATTCAACGCTTCCTGCAAGGCAGCGTCCGTTGGAAAGACGTAAGGGAGGTCCAATAGCATCCATTTCTTTGATATGCTCGTAATTTTAGATGTAGTCGGTGCAATCATCTGCACCTTGTTTTCTTGTAATGCTTCGATTTCTTCATGATCACTATATAATGACTGATTAGGATAAACTTCAATTTTGACACGATGACCTGTATATTCATCGACCAGTTTGGCAAATCGGTTCGCCGCTAGCCCTTTAGGTGTATTTTCGGCAACGACATGACTGAACTTAATCACGATTTGATCCTTCATCCCGACCTGCTCCTCATCCTTTGGCAAATTGAAACCGAAGCTTGTAAAGAACGATTGAAACGATATATACACGGCTATCAACAGCCCCAAGCCAATTAATAAGAAGTACCCCCATAATGCACGCATACCGACAACTCCTCACCGCTCACTTCACATTATCACTATTCTATCACAGCTTTTTCCTGTCGTAATACAATGCGCGAAAAATAGCGAAAAGTGATAGAAATTCTGTTACTATAAAGTATAGAAGTAATGGAGGAAAAACAATGGATAAATCCTTTCATATGCCCATTCAAATTAAAATCACCCTGCTATCATTTGTAATCGTCGCGTTTTCGATACTAATAGGCGGGATTTTTATATTCGGAAATATCGTTTCGGTCAGGGAGGATGAAATCGGCAAACGATCCATGATCACTGCCCATACCATCGCCGAACTCCCTGAAGTACAAAAATTGGTCCGTGAGCCTGAAGGATGGACGCAGCTTAATCCGATTATTGAAAACTTAAGGAAAATCCATCAAGCGGATTATATAGTTGTACTCAACAATCAGCATATACGCTATTCCCACCCGGTGTTCAGTCAATTGGGGACCCCATCTAGCAGCAGCGACGAAAGCGCTGCGTTCGCTGAACACGAATACCTTTCAAAGGCTGCTGGTGAACTTGGCATTTCTGTCCGCGCCTTTGTCCCGATCCTTGATAGAGATAGAGAGCAAATCGGCGTCGTACTGGTTGGGAATATCTTGCCTACGATACCGGAATTAATCAAGGACTTGAAAGGCGAAATCGCGATTATCCTGGTCCTTACACTTCTATTCGGTGTATGCGGCTCATGGCTCATGGCAAGAAGGATAAAAAAAGAGACCTTCCAACTTGAACCCCATGAAATTTCACGGATGTTAGTTGAAAGGACAGCCGCTTTCAATGCCATGCATGAAGGGGTGATCGCCATAGATAATAATCAGACAATCACGATTTTCAATGAAAAGGCTAAGCAAATATTCAATATTAACGGTGCGGTCATTGGCAAGAATATCAATGATATTATACATGATACCCGTCTCCCGGAAGTGCTTGACCGGACATCTCCCATCTTCAATCAGGAAATCTCCGTTCAAAACAGGAATATTGTAAGCAACCGGGTACCAATAAAGATTGCGGATAAAACGATTGGTGCCGTGGCCATATTCCAGGATCGCACCGATGTGACGAAGCTAGCTGAAGAGTTGACTAGTGTCAAAGCATTCGTTGAAGCCCTGCGAGTTCAAAACCATGAACATATGAACAAACTTCATACGATAGCAGGATTGATCCAGCTAGGCAATCTTGACGAAGCGCTGCATTACATTTTTCAGATTACGGAAGAACAAGAGGAATTGACCAGGTTTTTAACGAAGCACATTCACGATGATAATTTAGTGGGGCTGATATTAAGTAAGATCTCCTTGGGTAGGGAACTCGGAATCGAGCTCATCATGGACAAGCACACGAAATTGGACCGCTTCCCCGCTGATTTGGATCATCACGATTTTGTTTTGATAATCGGAAACCTGATCGAAAACTCATTCGCAGCGCTAAAGCATTGTTCAGAGGAAACAAAACAGGTTTATCTATCCATCTATCAGGATGACCGTCATTGTCAAATCGTGCTTGAGGATAATGGACCCGGCATTCCAGAGGACATTCATAAAGATATATTCGAGTATGGTTTTACAACAAAGGGTGCGGAAGGATCAGGAATTGGTCTTTATCTAATAGACCAAATTGTAAAAAAAGCGAACGGCGAAATGAAATTCACGACACGCCCTGACGAAGGAACAAGCTTTTTTCTTTCTTTTCCGATGCACGATATAGAGGAGAACCAAAATGACTAACGAAATTCGTGTACTTTTAATTGAAGACGACCCAATGGTCCAAGAGGTCAACAAACAGTTCATCGAGCGCCTGCCTCCCTTTAAAGTCGTTGATACAGCTTCAAATGGGCTTGAAGGGCTGGAAAAAATCAAGCAGTCTAAACCCGACCTTGTCATTTTGGACATCTTCATGCCATCTTTAAACGGGGTTGATACGCTTTATCAAATCAGAAAAGAGCAAATGGATGTGGATGTCATCATCATTTCAGCGGCAAATGATCAGAAAACGATTCGAAAAATGATACAGAACGGGGCTTTTGACTATTTAATCAAGCCATTTAAATTCGATAGGCTAAAACATACTCTGGAGCAATACTTTGCTTTTCGGATGGAGGTTGAAACTGACCATCAAATTTCTCAAAATCAGCTCGACCGAATCCTCTTTCAAAATAAAACACAATCTGAAGCGAGTCCGAAATATGATGTTCCGAAAGGATTGAATGGCGCGACTCTTGAGCAAGTGACGAAGTTCATTAAGACCCAGCCTGGTTCACTATCTGCAGAAGAAGTGGCTGATGGGATTGGAATCGCCAGAGTTACAGCAAGGCGCTATCTTGAATACTTGCATGGCGAAGAAGTCCTTCAGCTTGATGTACAATATGGCAGCATAGGCCGTCCAGTCAATAGATACCGGCTTAAAAAACCTTAAAACGCATGGGGACCGGCTCGAAACGGTTCCCTTTTTACTTTTAATCTTTACGCACCTGTCTTCCGGTCATATAGGCCCCACTTTCTCTTCAAAAGAAACAGCTCACACTCTTCCAATGCCGTCACTTCTTTAATGACATAGTCCGGCATGCCCCTTCTTAGTAGAATCTCCGCAATAAGGTACGGTTTTTTCTTCATACACTCTCCCCTCCCTTTCCCTTGGTTGCCATTCTTTTAAATTCATTATACAAAATAATCCAATAAAGAAAAAATAGACAAAGCCCCATTTTCCGAAAAAAAATTATGATCTATCCGGTCAATCTGGACAATTAAAAAAAGTTCCTGGTTGATTTCAGTCACTCGTTCCCTTTCCGCCGACAGTCTGCCAAGCCTCATCAAAGCAAGTATCTAGCGTGATCTTGGCTAGCGAGTTATTCGGCAGAAGGTCGCAAATTTCTTCAATTTAATATGAGTTTTAACAGAAAAAACAATGAACTGATTTGTTAGTATCCTATTAAAATCATTTTCCAAAAGGGTGGGGTTTCCGTCCAAGAAAATTCTAATTGGGTGAGTTACATAGACAGGGGGAGTGAGATGAGTTAAAGGATTATCAATATTTGGTCAAAAGAGGTGGGCCGTGCACCTCCTTTGATGTTTCACTTGTACAGTTTACTATATGTAGTCAATTCCTTTAGCCGCTTTTCATTGATGGCAAAACCGATTCCAGCTTTATCGGGAACTTGGATCATGCCATTTTCGACAAGTACTTCAGGATATATTATATCTCCATCCCAATAACGGGATGAAGATGATATATCCCCGGGAATCGTGAAGCCCTTTAATGTGGCAAGTGCAATATTATGTGCACGTGAAATGCCAAATTCTATCATACCGCCGCACCAAACTGGCACATCATTTCCCATGCATAGATCATGGATTCTTACAGCTTCCATCCAGCCGCCGACTTTAGCCATCTTAATGTTGATGACCCCACAGCTCTGGAGCGACAGTGCACTTTTGGCATCATGAAATGAATTTATGCTTTCATCAAGGCAAATGGGTGTCTGCAGCTGTTTCTGCAAAAATGAATGTTCCACAATGTCGTCATGCCCCAGCGGCTGCTCAATCATCATCAGCTTAAAGTCATCAAGCTTCTGCAGATGCGGGATGTCATCAAGAGTGTACGCTGAATTGGCATCTGCCATGAGCGGGATATCGGGATAGGCCCGACGGATTTCCGCTAAAAACTCCAGATCATTTTGAGGATTTATTTTTATTTTATATCGCTGATAACCGGATCCGGAAAAATCCTCGATCTGGCGCATCGCATCTTCTATATCATTCGATGCAATGACTACGCCAGCTGCCACTTCACTTCGTTCGCCGCCAAACAGCCGTCCAAGGTAGACTCCTTTCTGCTTCGCATATAAATCGAGGATTGCCTGCTCTAAAGCCGACTTCGCCATTGCATTCCGCCTGATTCCGTTCCATAAGTTCGGCAGCTCATCAGGATGCTTGATCTGACTGGCCAATGTTAGCGGGATTAAGAAGTCCTCCAATATATGAAAGCATGTTTTGGTCGTTTCCTCGGTATACCAAGGACTTGCAAAAGGCACAGCTTCCCCGTATCCAATCAATCCATCCTTATCCATGGCTTCGACAATTATCACTTCCCGATCGCTTACCGTTTCGAGATGCGTCTTGAATGGCCGTTTTAAAGGGGCCTTAATGTGCTTTAGGGAAATGGAGGATAACTTCATTGCCATTCCCCCATCTCCTTCTTCAGTTCCCGTCTCAGAAGCTTGCTTGCGCCATTACGGGGAAGCTCCTTACAAAATATCACTTTCCGGGGAATCTTATAGGATGCTAAATATCCCCTGCAATATTCCAGCAGTTCGCTCTCATCAAGCTCTGCACCTTGATGCAAGACGACAAAAGCAAGCGGGACCTGTCCCCACTTTTCATCGTCAGTCCCCGTCACTCCCGCTTCGAAAACATCAGGATGCATACTGAGGACGTTTTCAATCTCGGCCGGATAGACATTTTCACCGCCGGAGATGATTAAATCCGAACGTCGGTCAAGCACATATAAAAAGCCTTCCTCGTCAAGATAACCAAGATCCCCGGTATAAAGCCATCCATCGGTAATCGCCTGCTGTGTAGCATCCATCCGATTAAAATAGCCTTTCGTGACATTCGGACCTGAAACCACGATTTCCCCCACTGCACCCGGTTCACACATCGTGCCGTCTTTTTCAATCCGTAACTGCGAAGGAAACAAAGGCTTTCCCGCAGAGCCGATTTTTGTCATGCTATATTCCGGTGCCAGTGTCACAATCTGTGAAGATGTTTCGGTCATCCCATATGTTTGATAGACGGGAATCCCTTTCTCCTTACATACCTCAAGCAAATGGACGGGTGCAGGGCCGCCGCCCAACAGGAAACAGCGGAAAGTTTTTGGATAGCTTGTTCCCTTCATATCCTGCACCATCCTATTCAGCATCGCCGTCACGACCGAAATGATCGTCACGCCATTTTCCTGGATGCTCCGGTTTGCTTCCCGTTCATCGAAACGTTCAGACAAAACGACTTTCATGCCATAAATCACATTTTTCATCAAGATGGATAAGCCGCTAATATGAAAGATCGGAACCGCACAATACCAAGAATCCTCCTCATGCAATCCAAGGTTCAGAACAGACCCTACGGCACTCCACCAATGGTTGCCGAATGTTTGGATGACCCCTTTTGGATTTCCTGTCGTACCAGATGTATACATGATCGTAGCGGTATCCTCAAGGTAAAACTCTTGAAGTATCCCTGCTGTGCCTTCAACCGGCAATTCTTCCATTAAATGAAGGTGCAAATCCGGGAGAATCTCACCAATATCAGCAAGTTTTCCGGAGAAGGACCCTTCTGAAACCAGATAGGCAGTTTTGCTGTCCCCGATCTGCCAGGACAGCTCTTTTGCCGTTAGCTTATTATTCAGCATCACAATCTTCACACCGAGATGAAATAGTGCATGGATAACGACAACACCATCAATATGGTTACGGAGCAAAACCGCGCATGAATCGCCAGCGCCCAGACCAATGCTTGCCAGCCTACCAGCCATCTTCTCCGATAAAGTATACAGTTCAAGAAAGCTATACGTTTGACCTTCAAACTCGATTGCCGGGCGATCCGGTGAAAGATGCGCCCGATTTTTCAGCCAGTTCGGCAACTTTTCTTCTGCCATTGCTGCTTCCTCTCTTCCTTTTTGATATAGAAAACAGCCCGGCGATTTTCCGCCAAGCTGTCAGTCTCATCGATTCACGCGTTTCATTAAGGGAAACGAGGGAATTGCCCAAAGTCCGGAGTGCGTTTTTCTTTGAATGCATCGCGGCCTTCTTTTGCTTCTTCTGTTGTATAGTATAAAAGTGTAGCGTCACCAGCCAATTGTTGAAGACCTGCAAGGCCATCCGTATCAGCGTTCATTGCCGCTTTCAAGAAACGAAGTGCAGTAGGGCTCTTCTCAAGCATTTCTTCACACCATTTAACCGTTTCCGCTTCTAATTGGTCTAAAGGTACGACTGTGTTGACCAATCCCATATCCAATGCTTCCTGTGCATTGTATTGACGGCATAGGTACCAGATTTCACGCGCCTTTTTATGACCCACGATACGTGCAAGGTAGCCAGAACCATAACCAGCATCAAAGCTTCCTACATTCGGTCCAGTTTGTCCGAAAATTGCATTGTCAGCAGCAATCGTCAAGTCACATACCACGTTCAAGACATTACCGCCGCCAATTGCATATCCTGCAACCATGGCTACGACCGGTTTTGGAATTACGCGAATCAAACGTTGCAGATCAAGAACATTTAGACGCGGAATGTTATCTTCACCCACATATCCGCCATTTCCGCGTACTTTTTGGTCTCCGCCTGAACAGAATGCTTTGCCGCCTACACCTGTTAAAATAATGACACCAATGCTGGAATCATCACGCGCTCTTGCGAATGCATCAATCATTTCAGCAGTCGTTTTTGGCGTGAATGCATTATGTACATGTGGTCGATTGATGGACACTTTCGCAATCCCATTATATTTTTCATACAAAATTTCATCATACTCACGTATTGTTTCCCATTGAATCGTCATCATAATTCCTCCTTTTATTTCGCTTTAAAAACTCACTTATTATTTTACCAAACTTTTCTCCAACTTCCACATGAATCGCATGTCCCGCATCATTTATTATTTTCCATTCGGCGCGCTTCAGCTTTTTTTTCATCGAGTCCGCAATTCGACAAAACTTCCGGTCAAGCTCACCGGTAACAAGGAGCACAGGGAAATCAAGGGTTTGCAGTTGTTCCCAGTATGAAGCCTGATTGCCGGTCCCCATACCAAGAAGGCTATTGGAAAGGCCGGTAGAGTCATTTGCCAACCGCTGCTCCCGAATGGCCGACCTGGTTTTGGCCGACAACCGTTTTTGACTTTCAAACAGCGGGATGTTTTCCCATTGAAGTACAAACGCTTCCATGCCATTTTCAAGTATCCTTTCGGCAAGCTTCCGATCATTTTCCCTACGGATTTCCCGTTCCCCTTCTGTTAAAAGGCCCGGTGAAGCGCTCTCCAATATCAATGTATCAACATACTCAGGAAACAAACAGGCAAATCCCAATCCGAGTCTTCCGCCCATCGAGTATCCAAGGATATGGGCTTTCGGGAAATGTAACACATCCAAAATATACTTGATATCCTCAGCGACACGCTCCATCTCATACCTTCGATGATCGGCTGGTGATGCAGACATGCCATGACCGATGATATCAACCATGATCAGCGTATACCTGTCACTCAGTAGCGGAATGAGGAATTTCCATGTATCCCGATTTCCCGTAAATCCATGTAAAAGTACAAGAGGATCTCCATTTCCCGTTATTTCAACAGCATAATTGACATCCTTGCTGACAATATTCATGATATTTCCCTGTCTAACACCATTTTTATTTCCTGGGAAACAAAGCTCCACAAATTTCGATGCTTTTGTAAATTGGACTCTCTTTCTGTCGGTACTTCGATAATTTTCAGACCTTGAATTTTGAATGACTCTGTAAATACCTTCTCAAACTCATCCCAATTTTGCACCTTGTTGTATTTACCGCCATAAAGCTCGGCAGTATGGGAAAAATCAAGCCCATGAGGCGTGCCGAATAGCGTTTCGAAATGTTCCCTCTCATTCGCCTGCGGCAAGAAGGAGAAAATGCCGCCGCCATCATTATTAACCAGCAATATCGTGATATTTTGTTTTTGAAGTTTTGCCGCAAGCAAGCCATTCATATCATGGAAAAAGCTTAAATCACCGATTGCCAGCACTGTATTGTTCGATACCGTGCTTACGCCAAGCGCAGTGGAAACGACACCATCGATACCATTCGCCCCGCGATTTGCAATGGTTTTGATTCCTTTTCCATTATTCAAAAAGAAAGTATCCAAATCTCGTATGGGCATACTATTCCCGACAAACAGCGTCGATTCCAATGGCATCATATCAGCAAGCAGGGCGAACAGCTTGCCTTCGCTTAAATCCGATTCATCCCTGACGGAGGCTAAGGCATCCTTCGTCGCTCCGTTGACGGTTTGCCATAAGCGAAGCCATTCATCATCAGGAGAGGAAGTAATGCTTTCAGCAATTCGCAGACAAAAATCTTTCTCTTCGCTGTAAATCATATTCGTTGCCAATCCGGCTGGTTCGCGCCAGCCTGCTCCGCCATCGACGACCAAAGTGATTGCCTGTTTTTGTTCTTTCATGAATAACAATAACGGTTTAGAAACAGGCATTGCCCCAAATCGCAAGATCACTTCCGGCCTGAAAGCCGCTTTTGCCGTTTCATCGCGTAAAAACGTATCGTACGCATCAATGATTACGGCTTTGTCATGACTTCCGCTCCTTAACTGTGAAAGGGGATCAGCCAGTACCGGAAAAGCAAGTTTTTCCGCTAATGCGACGATGGCTTCCTTCATCTCTGGATGAGGTAATTCGCCACATACAATCATACCTTGCTTAGCTTCTGACAATGTAGTTACAACAGCTTCTATTTGTGATGATGACAGTGACAGTTCTCCACTGTCAATCATCACAGCAGGCGTCATTTTATTTTGCCTGCACTCCTTTGCTTGCTCCAGGTCCGGAATCAATGGTTCTCGAAGCGGGAAATTCAAATGAACAGGCCCTGCAGGCTCAGCTGCAGCTGTTGCCACTGCCCTTGCGCCGACCGTTCTGGCATACCGCATCATCCCAACCGTGCTTTCAGGAAGTGCCATTTCGACAAACCATTTTACATGTCTCCCGTAAAGATGTATCTGATCGATCGCCTGTGGTGCTCCAACATCACGCAATTCATGCGGGCGGTCAGCGGTAAGTACAATAAGCGGCACTCTTGAATAGAAAGCCTCAATGACGGCTGGGTAATAGTTTGCAGCGGCTGTACCTGACGTACAAAGAAGTCCGACAGGTTCTTTTTGGGCCTTAGCCAAACCAAGGGCAAAAAAAGCAGCCGAACGCTCATCCACATTAATATGAATTTCGATATCAGGATGTTCCACCAGCAACAAAGCCAAGGGTGTGGATCGTGAACCAGGGCTCACCACCACATGCTTCACCTCATTTTGTGCCAGCTCATCGACGAATGAAGCAGCATACGCTGTCAATGCATCTCGGTCATTCATTAAGATTTCCTCCTAAAGCACTTAACATCGGATTGAATTTAATCCCCGTTTCCCGGTATTCACTTTCGGGAGTCGAATCTTCCACTACTCCGCATCCGGCAAAGAGCGATGCCTCATTGTTCTGTATTAGTGCAGAACGTATTCCTACAGCGAATTCCCCGTTTCCATAAGTATCCACCCATCCTAAAGGACCCGCATAAAAGCCGCGTTCCAGACCTTCCATTTCCCGAATCCGGACAACGGCCTTTTCTTTGGGAAGTCCGCCCATAGCTGGTGTTGGGTGGAGATTCTCCACAAATTCAAAAATCGTGACACCTTCCTTTGATATACCGCGGACCGGTGTGTACAAATGCTGGATATGACGGTTTTTCATAAGTGTCGGTCCGGCCGGGACCATCACCTTTTCGCATACTGAATCAAAGGCATTGGATATCATCGATACGACATATTGATGCTCTTGTAAATTCTTTTGGTCATGAAGCAATTCTTCACCAAGACAAACATCTTCCTGTTCATCTTTCCCTCGTCCCATCGATCCAGCAAGACAGGTAGAAAAAACTTCATTTCCCTGTTTCTTAATCAAACGTTCAGGGGTGGCACCGACAAAACAGTCGCCACCAGCTTCCAAACTGAAAATATAACTCAATGGCTGCTCAGCAATCAATTGTTCAAGCACTTTCCCTGAATCGATGGAACGTTCAAAACCAAGTCGAAGCTCCCTTGCCAAAACGATTTTGTCAAGATCTGTCATCTTGATTTCCTGAACAGCCTCTGCGACCGTCCGCTTCCATTCCTCAGGTTCGACTTCCCTCTGCATAACCAGGGAATTTGCACCCAATTCATTGCCATCCAAGCTTTCGAAAAGGAAAGCTTCCCGTTCATTTATCATATCTATGAAGAGTTTTTCTGAATCATCAGGCGAACAAAGTAAGTTGGTCGTTAAGTAAGCTTGTTTACCCACTATTGACAGCATGAAGGCAGGTATATAAAAAAGGTTGTCCCCGAACTGATTCCAAAGGAGCGTACTGTCAGTTTCATAATCAAAAGAAAAGCCCCCAAACAGTAAAGGACCTGTCGCTTCTACATCGGTCACTCCTGTTTTGACAGCATTATTCTGCAGTTTGATCCAGCTCTTTTCGACTTCTCTATAACGTTCGGCATTCGATGCCGCTTTGAGTTTCTTAACATTGCCTAAACCGGTGATGGTTATTTCCTTTGCAGGGTCCTCCCAGAAAAAGCGTTCACCCGCGTACCGTTCTCTTCCAGCTTGATAAAATGAAAGGGGGTTGTTGCATTTAATCTTCTTAATATGACTGAATAGAACTTGATCATTCAAGTCCTTCGCCTTTTGTATAGCTGAAGCCAGTCCCTGAAACTGTTCAGTTTCCTCTGAGATAGCCAAAAAAATCCCCCCAAATGTACATTTTAAAAGCTTTTTAACCTATTTAAAGATACACCTCACTTGAACCTCATGTCAATAAAACGCCCCTTTACCGAACGATTCTTTCCTGCTTTTTTCCTTATTATATGAATCTTAGCGAATGTAGAGAAATACCCTTGATTTTGGAAATGGATCATCCAGGAATTCCAATTATCACCCTTACCCATTTTTCCAGCTTTTATTAGGATAACCTTTTGTGCAACATTTCAATATTTGTTATAATTTCGAGAGAACCAATAATGATTTTGAGGAGAGAAATAATGCAAACAGAATACGACGGACTTCCCCTTAAACGGACCTGGAAGATTTGGTGGGAGTTAATTCGTCCACATACACTAACCGCAGCTTTTGTCCCAGTCTTACTTGGAACTGTGATTGCACTTTTGGAAGATGGAGTGAATTGGTTACTATTCGCTGCCATGATGATTGCCAGTATCCTGATTCAAGCTGCAACAAATTTATTCAATGAATACTATGATTTCAAGAGAGGCTTGGATACGGAGGAATCCGTAGGCATCGGCGGCGGGATCGTCCGTCATGGAATGACCCCCAAACTAATCATGAGCTTGGCACTTGGCATGTATGCCATCGCCTTGATAATTGGAATCTATATCTGTGCCGCATCATCTTGGTGGCTTGCTGCAGTAGGACTGGTTTGCATGCTTGTCGGCTATCTTTATACAGGCGGTCCCCTGCCCATTTCATATACACCATTTGGGGAACTTTTTTCTGGATTATTCATGGGCTTTTTGATAATCTTGATCGCCTTTTTCATTCAAACCGGTGATGTTTCTTCAACAGCCATCTTAATTGCCATTCCAAGTGGGATTTTGGTCGGGCTTATCAACTTATCCAATAACCTACGTGACCATGATGGGGATAAGGCTCATGGGCGCAAAACGATGCCTGTAGTGATGGGCAGGAAAAACGCCCTGACATTCATGGCAATCATGTTCGCTTTCTCTTATCTATGGCTTGTTGGGCTCGTTCTTACCGGAAGCGTAACGGCCTGGATTCTTCTTGCCTTCTTAAGCATCCCGAAGGCCATGGCCGCAATCAAAGGCTTCGTAGGCAAAACGCAGCCGATCACGATGGTCCCGGCAATGAAAGCGACGGCCCAAACGAATACCTTCTTTGGTTTACTCATGGCCATTGGATTATTCATCAGCTATCTTATCTAATCTCCGAGGACTGAGCTCATCCGCTCAGTCCTTTTTCTATCTTCCGTTGCATATTGTTTTCCTATACTCCGATTCGGGTAATAGATAATACAACCATCCTACCAATATAAAATGAGATTTGGACTTTAGAAGGAGTGAATAGGATATGGCAACGAAACAACAAACGCAAAAATTAAAAAAGGAACTGCTTCAAGAAAAAAATGAGTTAAGTAGTAGAATTCAAAATGATGAACAATCTGTTCTGGATAAAAGCCAGACGGAATCCGTAGGGGAATTATCATCTTATGATAATCATCCTGCTGACCTAGGAACCGAATTATTCGAGATGGAACGGAATCAAGCACTCGATGAGCATGCACAATCAGAAATGGAGAAAATCGAGGAAGCATTAAAAGCATTGGAAGAAGGTTCGTATGGCCATTGTAAAACCTGCAATAGGGAAATCCCCATCGAGAGGCTTGAAGCGATCCCAAGCACCCTCTACTGTGTCGAGCATGCCCCAGAAGGGCCTACTGCACAAGAGCGACCAGTGGAAGAGGAAATACTGATTCCATCCAAGGGTGATCATTTTGAAAATCGTCATGGAAATGAAATAGTGGATAAAGAAGATAGCTTTGGTGATGTCGCCAAATTCGGTACATCCGAAACGCCATCTGATTACACCGGCGATCATGACAATTATAATGATCTTTATAAAACCGAAGATGAAACGGATGGATTTCCAGAAGACTATGAAGGATTTGCAGCTAATGATATCGAAGGGAAAAATAGAATGGACATACCGAACAAAAAGCAAAAGGAATATGAAGATACATTAGAAGAAGAAAATATCGATTCCCAGCTTGGAGACATTCCTTATAAACAAAAAGATAGTTATATCAATGAAAAGAAATGAAAAAAAGAAGCATACATGAATGTATGCTTCCTTTTTTGTTATGACCCGTACGGGATTCGAACCCGTGTTACCGCCGTGAAAGGGCGGTGTCTTAACCGCTTGACCAACGGGCCAAATGGCGGAGAAGGAGGGATTTGAACCCTCGCGCCGCTCGCGCGACCTACACCCTTAGCAGGGGCGCCTCTTCAGCCTCTTGAGTACTTCCCCATGGCTCCGCAGGTAGGACTCGAACCTACGACCGTTCGGTTAACAGCCGAATGCTCTACCACTGAGCTACTGCGGAACAATATGAATATGGTGGGCCTAAATGGACTCGAACCATCGACCTCACGCTTATCAGGCGTGCGCTCTAACCAGCTGAGCTATAGGCCCATATTTGGAGCGGGTGAAGGGAATCGAACCCTCATCATCAGCTTGGAAGGCTGAGGTTTTACCACTAAACTACACCCGCGAAATGGGGCGACTGATGGGAATCGAACCCACGAATGCCTGAACCACAATCAGGTGCGTTAACCACTTCGCCACAACCGCCGTAATAAGATATGGTGGCTCAGGACGGAATCGAACCGCCGACACAAGGATTTTCAGTCCTTTGCTCTACCGACTGAGCTACTGAGCCACATTTGTATTAAATTTAAAAAATGGCGGTCCCGACGGGAATCGAACCCGCGATCTCCTGCGTGACAGGCAGGCATGTTAACCGCTACACCACGGGACCTAATAATTGCGGGGACAGGATTTGAACCTGCGACCTTCGGGTTATGAGCCCGACGAGCTACCGGACTGCTCCACCCCGCGACGGTAATAATGAAACGATTTGCATCAAGTTTTCGTGTATATCGTTTTTTCGCTTCCTCTATGTAAGGTTGTTTAAAAACAACTTGCTGCTTTTAAAAAAATGGAGGAGGTAGAGGGATTCGAACCCCCGCGGGATTTGACTCCCCTGTCGGTTTTCAAGACCGATCCCTTCAGCCGAACTTGGGTATACCTCCACGGCTTTTAAAAAATGAATATGGTGGACCTTGTAGGACTCGAACCTACGACCGGACGGTTATGAGCCGTCTGCTCTAACCAGCTGAGCTAAAGGTCCTTATATTTATTGGTAGCGGCGGAGGGGATCGAACCCCCGACCTCACGGGTATGAACCGTACGCTCTAGCCAGCTGAGCTACACCGCCAATATAATATAAGTATCTGATTGAAAAATGGTGGAGCCTAGCGGGATCGAACCGCTGACCTCCTGCGTGCAAGGCAGGCGCTCTCCCAGCTGAGCTAAGGCCCCATTCATTAAAAATCACGTGGTCGGGAAGACAGGATTCGAACCTGCGACCCCTTGGTCCCAAACCAAGTGCTCTACCAAGCTGAGCTACTTCCCGCAATAAAAACATGGTGCGCCCGGCGGGAGTCGAACCTACAACCTTCTGATTCGTAGTCAGATGCTCTATCCAATTGAGCTACGGGCGCATATTATGATGGTGCCGAGGACCGGAATCGAACCGGTACGGTAGTCACCTACCGCAGGATTTTAAGTCCTGTGCGTCTGCCAGTTCCGCCACCCCGGCACATACGAAAAGTGGAGCGGAAGACGGGATTCGAACCCGCGACCCCAACCTTGGCAAGGTTGTATTCTACCACTGAACTACTTCCGCATGAAAGATGCGGGTGAAGGGACTTGAACCCCCACGCCTTGCGGCGCCAGATCCTAAGTCTGGTGCGTCTGCCAATTCCGCCACACCCGCATATAAAATGGTGAGCCATGAAGGATTCGAACCTTCGACCCTCTGATTAAAAGTCAGATGCTCTACCAACTGAGCTAATGGCTCGTGCTTGTACTATCTTAAAATGGTGCCGGCAAGAGGACTTGAACCCCCAACCTACTGATTACAAGTCAGTTGCTCTACCAGTTGAGCTACACCGGCAGGTGTAAAATGGTGGAGGATGACGGGATCGAACCGCCGACCCTCTGCTTGTAAGGCAGATGCTCTCCCAGCTGAGCTAATCCTCCATATAAAACCTGCTTGGCGACGTCCTACTCTCACAGGGGGAAACCCCCAACTACCATCGGCGCTGAAGAGCTTAACTGCCGTGTTCGGAATGGGAACGGGTGTGACCTCTTCGCTATCGTCACCAAACAATGTTAACATTTTTCAAGACATATATTATTATAACGTCTTTTTGAGAAAATGCAAGAAGAAATTTTCATTCCTTCAAAACTAGATAATAAGAAGGTATTTCATTTTTTAAAAAGCGTTGGTTAAGTCCTCGATCTATTAGTATCAGTCAGCTCCACATGTCACCATGCTTCCACCTCTGACCTATCAACCTGATCATCTTTCAGGGATCTTACTAGCTTGCGCCATGGGAAATCTCATCTTGAGGGGGGCTTCATGCTTAGATGCTTTCAGCACTTATCCCGTCCGCACGTAGCTACCCAGCTATGCCTTTGGCAAGACAACTGGTACACCAGCGGTGCGTCCATCCCGGTCCTCTCGTACTAAGGACAGCTCCTCTCAAATTTCCTGCGCCCGCGACGGATAGGGACCGAACTGTCTCACGACGTTCTGAACCCAGCTCGCGTACCGCTTTAATGGGCGAACAGCCCAACCCTTGGGACCGACTACAGCCCCAGGATGCGATGAGCCGACATCGAGGTGCCAAACCTCCCCGTCGATGTGGACTCTTGGGGGAGATAAGCCTGTTATCCCCGGGGTAGCTTTTATCCGTTGAGCGATGGCCCTTCCATGCGGAACCACCGGATCACTAAGCCCGACTTTCGTCCCTGCTCGACTTGTAGGTCTCGCAGTCAAGCTCCCTTGTGCCTTTACACTCTACGAATGATTTCCAACCATTCTGAGGGAACCTTTGGGCGCCTCCGTTACTCTTTAGGAGGCGACCGCCCCAGTCAAACTGCCCACCTGACACTGTCTCCCACCCCGATAAGGGGCGCGGGTTAGAATTTCAATACAGCCAGGGTAGTATCCCACCAACGCCTCCACCGAAGCTGGCGCTCCGGCTTCTCAGGCTCCTACCTATCCTGTACAAGCTGTACCAAAATTCAATATCAGGCTGCAGTAAAGCTCCACGGGGTCTTTCCGTCCTGTCGCGGGTAACCTGCATCTTCACAGGTACTATAATTTCACCGAGTCTCTCGTTGAGACAGTGCCCAGATCGTTACACCTTTCGTGCGGGTCGGAACTTACCCGACAAGGAATTTCGCTACCTTAGGACCGTTATAGTTACGGCCGCCGTTTACTGGGGCTTCGGTTCAAAGCTTCGCTTGCGCTAACCTCTCCCCTTAACCTTCCAGCACCGGGCAGGTGTCAGCCCCTATACTTCGCCTTGCGGCTTCGCAGAGACCTGTGTTTTTGCTAAACAGTCGCCTGGGCCTATTCACTGCGGCTTTTCTGGGCTATTCACCCTAAAAAGCACCCCTTCTCCCGAAGTTACGGGGTCATTTTGCCGAGTTCCTTAACGAGAGTTCTCTCGCACACCTTAGGATTCTCTCCTCGCCTACCTGTGTCGGTTTGCGGTACGGGCACCTTACATCTCACTAGAGGCTTTTCTTGGCAGCGTGGAATCAGGAACTTCGGTACTATATTTCCCTCGCCATCACAGCTCCGCCTTAATGGAAACGGGATTTGCCTCGTTTCCGGCCTAACTGCTTGGACGCGCATATCCAACAGCGCGCTTACCCTATCCTTCTGCGTCCCCCCATCGTTCAAACGATGTATAGGTGGTACAGGAATATCAACCTGTTGTCCATCGCCTACGCCTTTCGGCCTCGGCTTAGGTCCCGACTAACCCTGAGCGGACGAGCCTTCCTCAGGAAACCTTAGGCATTCGGTGGAAGGGATTCTCACCCTTCTTTCGCTACTCATACCGGCATTCTCACTTCTAAGCGCTCCACCAGTCCTTCCGGTCTGACTTCAACGCCCTTAGAACGCTCTCCTACCATCGACACCATACGGTGTCAATCCACAGCTTCGGTGATACGTTTAGCCCCGGTACATTTTCGGCGCGGAGTCACTCGACCAGTGAGCTATTACGCACTCTTTAAATGGTGGCTGCTTCTAAGCCAACATCCTGGTTGTCTAAGCAACTCCACATCCTTTTCCACTTAACGTATACTTTGGGACCTTAGCTGGTGGTCTGGGCTGTTTCCCTTTCGACTACGGATCTTATCACTCGCAGTCTGACTCCCAAGAATAAGTATTTGGCATTCGGAGTTTGACTGAATTCGGTAACCCGTTGGGGGCCCCTAGTCCAATCAGTGCTCTACCTCCAATACTCTCATCTTGAGGCTAGCCCTAAAGCTATTTCGGAGAGAACCAGCTATCTCCAGGTTCGATTGGAATTTCTCCGCTACCCACACCTCATCCCCGCACTTTTCAACGTGCGTGGGTTCGGGCCTCCATTCAGTGTTACCTGAACTTCACCCTGGACATGGGTAGATCACCTGGTTTCGGGTCTACGACCTCATACTCATTCGCCCTATTCAGACTCGCTTTCGCTGCGGCTCCGTCTCATCAACTTAACCTCGCATGAAATCGTAACTCGCCGGTTCATTCTACAAAAGGCACGCCATTACCCATTAACGGGCTTTGACTACTTGTAGGCACACGGTTTCAGGATCTATTTCACTCCCCTTCCGGGGTGCTTTTCACCTTTCCCTCACGGTACTGGTTCACTATCGGTCACTAGGGAGTATTTAGCCTTGGGAGATGGTCCTCCCTGCTTCCGACGGGATTTCTCGTGTCCCGCCGTACTCAGGATCCACTCAGGAGGGAACGAAGTTTCAACTACAGGGTTTTTACCTTCTTCGACGGATCTTTCCAGATCGCTTCATTTACCCCGTTCCTTTGTAACTCCATGTTGAGTGTCCTACAACCCCAAGAGGCAAGCCTCTTGGTTTGGGCTAATTCCGTTTCGCTCGCCGCTACTCAGGAAATCGCGTTTGCTTTCTCTTCCTCCGGGTACTTAGATGTTTCAGTTCCCCGGGTCTGCCTTCAGTACCCTATGTATTCAGGTAAAGATACTGTTCCATTACGAACAGTGGGTTTCCCCATTCGGAAATCTCCGGATCAAAGCTTACTTACAGCTCCCCGAAGCATATCGGTGTTAGTCCCGTCCTTCATCGGCTCCTAGTGCCAAGGCATCCACCGTGCGCCCTTTCTAACTTAACCGTTAAAAAAGATCTTACAGATGCTTTGAAAAAAATTAATTGCCTTCTATCTATTATCTAGTTTTCAAGGAACAAAGCAGAAAGAATCCATCACATCGTGATGTTTGTCTTTCCTATTTGAATGAATTACTCATTCAAAACTGAACAAAACAAAAGCGCTCTCGTAATTATCCTTAGAAAGGAGGTGATCCAGCCGCACCTTCCGATACGGCTACCTTGTTACGACTTCACCCCAATCATCTGTCCCACCTTAGGCGGCTGGCTCCATGAAGGTTACCTCACCGACTTCGGGTGTTACAAACTCTCGTGGTGTGACGGGCGGTGTGTACAAGGCCCGGGAACGTATTCACCGCGGCATGCTGATCCGCGATTACTAGCGATTCCGGCTTCATGCAGGCGAGTTGCAGCCTGCAATCCGAACTGAGAATGGCTTTATGGGATTCGCTTACCTTCGCAGGTTTGCAGCCCTTTGTACCATCCATTGTAGCACGTGTGTAGCCCAGGTCATAAGGGGCATGATGATTTGACGTCATCCCCACCTTCCTCCGGTTTGTCACCGGCAGTCACCTTAGAGTGCCCAACTGAATGCTGGCAACTAAGATCAAGGGTTGCGCTCGTTGCGGGACTTAACCCAACATCTCACGACACGAGCTGACGACAACCATGCACCACCTGTCACTCTGTCCCCCGAAGGGGAAAGCCCTATCTCTAGGGTTGTCAGAGGATGTCAAGACCTGGTAAGGTTCTTCGCGTTGCTTCGAATTAAACCACATGCTCCACCGCTTGTGCGGGCCCCCGTCAATTCCTTTGAGTTTCAGCCTTGCGGCCGTACTCCCCAGGCGGAGTGCTTAATGCGTTAGCTGCAGCACTAAAGGGCGGAAACCCTCTAACACTTAGCACTCATCGTTTACGGCGTGGACTACCAGGGTATCTAATCCTGTTTGCTCCCCACGCTTTCGCGCCTCAGTGTCAGTTACAGACCAGAAAGTCGCCTTCGCCACTGGTGTTCCTCCAAATCTCTACGCATTTCACCGCTACACTTGGAATTCCACTTTCCTCTTCTGCACTCAAGTTCCCCAGTTTCCAATGACCCTCCACGGTTGAGCCGTGGGCTTTCACATCAGACTTAAGGAACCACCTGCGCGCGCTTTACGCCCAATAATTCCGGACAACGCTTGCCACCTACGTATTACCGCGGCTGCTGGCACGTAGTTAGCCGTGGCTTTCTGGTTAGGTACCGTCAAGGTACCAGCAGTTACTCTGGTACTTGTTCTTCCCTAACAACAGAACTTTACGACCCGAAGGCCTTCTTCGTTCACGCGGCGTTGCTCCGTCAGACTTTCGTCCATTGCGGAAGATTCCCTACTGCTGCCTCCCGTAGGAGTCTGGGCCGTGTCTCAGTCCCAGTGTGGCCGATCACCCTCTCAGGTCGGCTACGCATCGTCGCCTTGGTGAGCCATTACCTCACCAACTAGCTAATGCGCCGCGGGCCCATCTATAAGTGACAGCGTAAACCGTCTTTCCATCTTCTCTCATGCGAGAAAAGAACGTATCCGGTATTAGCTCCGGTTTCCCGAAGTTATCCCAGTCTTATAGGCAGGTTGCCCACGTGTTACTCACCCGTCCGCCGCTAATCTCAGGGAGCAAGCTCCCATTGATTCGCTCGACTTGCATGTATTAGGCACGCCGCCAGCGTTCGTCCTGAGCCAGGATCAAACTCTCCGAAGAAATGTTTGACTTGCTCATTTGCTTTTTTGATAGTGTGTGCTCACTTAAAATTCAACGTTGGCGCTTTGTTTTGTTCAGTTTTCAAAGAGCAATTTGTTGTCGTTTCTCTCAGAAGCGACCTCTATAATGTAACACATTCCGTCACGTTTCGTCAACAACTTTTTTTAAAATGTTTTTCACAGCTTGTTAGCTGTTTAAGTTGCTGTCTTAGCGACAAGAAATAATATACCATGTACTAAAAATGTTTGCAATACGTTTTTTAAAACTTTTTCAAAAAAAAACGTTTCACCTATTTTCTTCTATATATTCTTTACACCAACACACCTTTATCCCTGCTTTCTGGGCCAAGCTCATGGTTTATGAATAAACGAAGCATATTTCCAAAGAAACACAAATAGTCATATATAGATATCTTTTTCCATGAGGTGAAGCAATGAATCTGCCATTAATCGGATTACTCATTTCTTACAGTATGACCCTTTACTTATTCAGTACCGCTTATTATGAAGCCATCAAGTTCAGCAGAGAAAAAGGCAAGGTGAATGGTACGACGTTTTTATTCAGTTTTACTTTCGCTTTGGTTTTCACACGGATCACCTATTTGTTTCACCCCTATTAAATAAAAGCAGTAAGTCGGGAGACTTACTGCTTTTATACGGAAACTTGCGCTTCTTCATGTACCTTGCTTTTCTTTTCATCTTTTAAGAACATCATCAAACCACCCAATATGATTGTGCCTCCCAGGACCTGCGTCCAGAGTATCGGTTCATCTAATATGAAGTAAGCCAGAATTGTCGCTCCCACCGGTTCAAGTAAGATTCCCATCGAAAGCGTCGAAGTGCTTAACCACTTTAGTGACCAATTGAATAAAGAATGCCCTAATAAAGTCGGGAAAATCGCAAGCAAAACGAAATAGATCCAATCGGAAGCAGGATAAGGCGCCAATGCCTCTTCCTTGAAGATCACATAGAAAAACAATGCGACAGTACTGATTGCATACACGACAAATGTATATGTTATAGAAGAGATACGTTTACGAACATTTTGACCAAACAGTAAATAACCGGTTACCAGCGCACATGCGATAAGCGAAAGAATATCTCCCCAAAGCGCCATACCGCTAATTCTCAAATCGCCCCAGCTAATGACGAGGCTGCCTGCTATCGCAATGATGCCGCTCAATATCGCCTTCATTGAAAATCTCTCTTTAAAAAACAGGTAAGCTCCGGCAAAAGCGAATAAAGGCTGAAGGGTGACAAGCACAGTTGAACTCGCGACCGAAGTGTAATTAAGCGATTCAAACCATAAAATAAAATGAAAAGCCAAAAACACGCCTGCCGCAATCGAATACAGCCAATCCTTTTTTTCAATGAATTTAAGTTCATGGCGGTATTTCATCAAGAATACTGGCAACATAAGTAGGACAGTAAATAATAAACGGTAAAAAGCGATAACACCCGATGGAGCGGTCGCCAATTTAACAAGGATGGCCGAAAACGATACGGATGCCACACCGATTGCCAACGCTACATAGGGATTCACTTTTGGCATTTGCACTCAAATTCCTCCTTTCAAACGGAATTACATTTCATTGAACTCTATTCTACTATGTTAAAATCATTAGGGTAGTTTTTTTTGAAAAACGGGTATATGGCAACAGACGATCTTATTCTTCGATAATAATTCGGAAGTGGTGAAACAAAATGGAATGGACATTCGACCCTCAATCGGAACTGCAAATCCTTATCAAATTGGGAATTTCAGCTCTCCTTGGACTAATTATCGGACTCGAGCGAGAAATGAAACGAAAACCCGTAGGATTAAAAACAAGCCTGGTCATTTCTATCGTGAGCTGTTTATTAACGATCGTTTCCATGGAATCCGCTTATAAATTCCCAGGGAGCGATGACGTAAATATCACAATGGATCCCTTGCGTCTAGCGGCCCAAATCGTTTCTGGCGTAGGCTTTATCGGTGCTGGCGTCATTCTCCGGAGGGACAACAACAGCATATCCGGTTTAACGACAGCCGCCATCATCTGGGGAGCTGCGGGAATCGGAATCGCCGTTGGAGCTGGATTTTTCCTCGAGGCCATAGCGGGCGTCATCCTATTGATCATAAGTGTCGAATTGGTGCCCGCAATCGTCACCTGGCTCGGACCCATGAAGTTACGGCAAAAAGAAATCTTTCTGCAGCTGGTCGTACAAAATAAAGATGACATTGCCGTCGTACTGAAAAAAATCAAAGACGAAAAAATATTCATCAAAAACCTTAGAATCAAAGATGTCGCAAATGACAACCACCTCTTGACACTTAAAGTTCTGGTCGATCATAAAGTCAGAACATCTGAAGTGTATTACACCGTTTCCAACCTTAAGGAGATTGAAAGGGTAGAGATCGAAAATGCATAATAAAAAAACCGTTTGATTACCCTCAAACGGTTTTTTTATCATTTTTGCAAAAATCTCATATTTTATATTGACTTTTCGCCAAAATCCGATAAAATAATTATTGTACCTCAATTCGGGGCATTAGCTCAGCTGGGAGAGCGCTACGCTGGCAGCGTAGAGGTCAGCGGTTCGATCCCGCTATGCTCCATATCCAAAAACCCTTGCGTAGCAAGGGTTTTTTTCTTTGGCTTTTAAAAAAATACTTCATAGTGATCATATGAATCATCACAATCTACATATATACATTTTAGGTTGTGTGCTCCAGCAGTGGGCTTAACCTTTCCGAAAGTATGAAACAATTCCCGCCATCATCGCGAAGGAGTTAAGAATCCTTTCATTAAGAAAGTGCCTACCCCCTTTAAGGAAGTAGGCACTTTCAAAATCCATTTTCAAAAAAGCATCGAAATAACTAATAGATTAATTAACTAACAATCCTTCAGGGCAATCTATTCAAAAAAGATGCGATAAGCTGTCCTAGTCTTCGAATTCCCTCGAATATTTCTTTCTCATTGGCATAACTGAACGAAAGCCGGATAAACTCGGTTCCATCGTTTTGATCCAAGAAAAAGTATTTCCCTGGAACATATGAAATACCCTCAGCAAGAGCCTGTGATAATAAATGCGACGTATCCACACCTGGAATTCTCACCCATACAAAGTAACCGCCATCTGGTACATACCATGAAACGGATTCTGGAAGAAATTGTTCCATCGAAAGGATTAACGCATTACATTTAGAACGATACACATCTTTTAGTAGGTCGAGCCGTTTATCAAAATCGGCGTTTTCTAAGTATACAGCCATTGTACTTTGAGCAAATGGATGGTCTAAATCTTTTTTAAACCACTCTAAAGCCTTAATGAATTCACTTTCTCCCGCTATCCATCCAATCCGCATTCCTGGCGCAACAACCTTGGATAAGGACCCAACATGGAGGACCCGCCCGCGTTCATCAATAGATTTTATTGGCACCGGATTTTGATCGAAGGATAATTCTCCGTACGCATCATCCTCTAGAATTAGAAAATCAAACTCGATGGAAAGCTCCAATAAATGCTTCCGGCGCTCAATTGTCATAGTCGTGCCAGTTGGATTTTGAAAGCTTGGGATAGTATAAAGAAAACGCGGGAGGGTTAGACCTTTACACTTCCTTTCATCCAGCATTTCTTTTAATCGGTATGTTTGGATCCCCTGTTCATCTATAGGTATACTGATAATCTGCTTCGTATAGTTTTGAAAAATCTCTAAAGCCTCCATATAGGTGGGAGACTCTACCGCTACGACCGCTTTATCATCAAGAAGAATGCGGGCAATGAGATCAATCCCCTGGCAAGCTCCTGATGTAATCAAAAGCTGTTCTTCCAAAATGCAAATTCCACGCTCTGCCAATCTTTTATGGATTTGCTGCTTTAGTTTTGGAATTCGTGGACTTCCGAGATAATGGAGCGGCAAATCCTGCTCCTCATCAAGAAGTCTGGCTACAGCTACCTTGAGCTCCTCAGCAGGAACGAGAGCAGGATCAGGATAACCTGAACTCAAGCGAATACAATCATCCGGCAGATTTGGCATCCATGCACCGGGCGGATCATTCTTAAGTGCCGCTTTAATGTTTTGAGAAAAAAAAGATTCAACATTCACTTCAACCATACACCCTTCCGTCAATCAAATCTTAATTGATACTCGTGATTTTTGAAGATAGACCCCTTATTTTATATAAGCATAAATCTTTTGTAGAAACACTCTAAATTAATTTTAATTTTTCTCTAATGAGAGACAACAATCACTCTTTGCAAATTCCGAAGTCCCTTTTACAAAGACTTTCTTTGTCGCTCCAATGCAATTTTAACTTATGTGTGTATGGATGAGGTCGTTATTTTCGTCATCAGTATCTGTAAAGCTGATTAAAAGAACGAAAAAATAAAGAAAGGCAGATCGTCCGCCTTTCTTCACTTTTTATGCAACTCATTGCATTTCTTAACCAATCGCTTCGGTGCCGCACGTAAATAGGCTTCTTGAATCAGATAGGTCAATTCATCCCAGTCTTCCCTATCCGGATTTTGAATAGAGACCCAACCGTTATGTCCTATATATGGAGTTTTATCAACTCTATTTTGCATTCACATCAGGTTGATGAATTCCAAAAGTATTGCCTTCGGTATCAATATAGTATCCTTGCCAAGCCATTCCGGGCAGGGCAAATATGGGCATTGCGACCTTGCCGCCATTCCCAATAATTTTAGCTTCCGTTAAATCGTAATTTTCCACTTCCATGGTACAAGCAAATGCATTTAATGCTTGGTGTGTTTCCGGCGGAGCACTATGACGCTGCATCAAAGCACCATCGATCCCAGGTTCTTTCTCATCGCCAGTTACTGCTCCATAGTAAGGCACTCCCGCATAATCACTCCAGTCTTGAAATGTCCATCCGAATACCTCTCCATAAAACTTCTTTGCCCGTTCCATGTCATTCACATGAATTTCGAAATGAACTATTCTACCCATGATTTCCTCCTAATTTAAACAAGAATTAACCATATCCTTAAATTATTCAGTCTGCGTTAGCTTACAAATGCCCATTTATTTTTAAAATTAAATGGAAATAAATTCAAATAAATTAGAGCTTCACCCTACATCCTGTCATAACTTTTTAGAAAGACCACAGGAACCCTATTAAATCTCGTTTGTTCCGACCAACCGTTTGTATATAAAATATTTGCGAAACTATGCGTATATTTTTGTGAAAGTTTGACGAGACTGCTAGTAAATAATTCTAGGAGGTTATCAAAATGTTTAGATTCGGGAAGAGAAAGCCGCGGAGCAAGGTCGGTAAATTAATAGATAAGCACGGATATACACAAGAGGAGTTTGTAAGTGCGTCCGGAATCTCACGCAATACGATAAGCAGAGTTTGCAGCGACCCTAAGTATGTGCCGTCAGCCGGGGTTTTAAAGAAAATCATGAAGGCGGTTCGAAGTATAGATGCTGGCGCCAAGGCAGATGACTACTTTGATTTGTAAAAAGGCCCTAGCTTATGGCCGGGGCTAAATGTATTATTCAATTCTTGTTCATACTCTCCTTAATCCAAGCTTTCCTTTCGCTGGAATTAGGGCATGTCCTTAACTTCAAAAGCATATCCTCCCACTTTGAAGTCAATTACTTTCAAATAAAATACCTTCATTCCAACGGCCCCAGCTTTTCAAAGTTCAGGTGAAAAAGCTCATATGTTAAAATCCTCCGCTTCTAATGGAAGCGGGGGATTTTCATCATTCTCGGATAATATGCTTATAGCTAACGGTTCTTTTGTCGCTTTTAGACAAACCCTGCAGGAATTGTTAAAAAGCGACAAAGGGTTATGTATTCCGCCTCAGCTATTTTCGACTAACCATTTTCTTAATGAACTGAACCACAGGTGACACAATGGATTCATGTACATTCGTAAGGGCATAACCGATCAGCCCCATTATTATCAGGGCCATTATTAATCCTATTATCAATCCTGATGTTTCTCTAAGTTCTTCAAGTACAGCATCCATTCCTTATCCTCCCCGGCTTGCCGATGCACTTATTTTTACGGTTTTTCACCGATTTTACGTCTGAAAGCTTCATTTATCGTTTTTTCTTCGAACATTGACCGATTCTGTTAAATAAGGTTCATTATAACGCATTGGATGATTATGGTCGAGCTGCCACTTTTAAACGCATTCATTGAAGGCCTACACCATCATCGCTCACTAATAAAGGCTTTACCTCTAGCGTTTCTCTTTAAGTCAAAAGATAAACCTTCGTTTCATCTGAACATTCAAGGAGATATGTAAACCTTTTCATTTGTCCAAAACCGACAAACAAAAGACAGAATTATTGTTTTTTAAGAACATTGAGAATATTGTCGAAAAACCTTAAGCTTAATTTAAGAAATACATCTTCTTAGGGGGTGCGCTTTATATGGAAGCCATTACAAGGGACTTTTTCTTATTTTTATCTAAGAATAACCTGCTTAATAATATTGCTAAAAAAAGCGGAGGAAATTTTGCTGCTGGAAAGATCATTGGGGGAACTGATTTCCAAAGTTCCATTAAATTCATTAAACAACTTAATAATAGCGGCTTGTCGGTTACAGTCGACCATCTTGGGGAATTCGTTGATTCCAAGGAAGTGACCCTGGAACGTACGGCAGAATGCATCGAAACCATCGAAATGATCAGCAGGGAAAAACTTGATTCACAGGTTTCTCTGAAGATGACTTCTTTGGGACTTGATATCGATCATAAACTCGTGATTGAGAATATGACGAAAATTCTTGATACAGCCGAAAAACATAAAGTCATGGTCACGATCGATATGGAAGATGAAGTTCGCTGTCAGGCGACAATCGATATCTTCAGGCAGTTCAAAGAAAAATACAGCTGCATAAGTACTGTTCTGCAAGCATATTTATTCCGCACAGAGAAGGATTTGGAGGACCTTGCCCAATATAAGCCATTCCTGCGTCTCGTAAAGGGTGCCTATAAGGAATCTCCCGAGGTGGCTTTTCCTGAAAAAGATGATGTAGACGAAAACTATAAAAAGTTGATCAAGCAAAGTCTTCTTAACGGAAATTACACCGCCATTGCCTCACATGATGACAAAATCATCGAATATACAAAAGAGCTGGCCAAGAAGTTTGACATTCCAAATACACAATTCGAATTTCAAATGCTTTATGGCATGAGAAACAAGACCCAATACGAGTTGGTCAAGCAAGGTTACAAAATGCGCGTTTATGTACCATATGGTCTGGATTGGTATGGATACTTCATGAGAAGGCTTGCAGAAAGGCCATCCAATATTGCCTTTGCCTTCAAAGGGATGGTCAGAAGCTAAATATACATTCAACATTATTAATTGCTACAAAAAATCTATTAAAAGGTGTGATTATCAATGATTTCATATAAACACGAACCATTTGTCGATTTTACAAACGAGGAAAACAAAAAAGCATATCAGGAAGCCCTTCAAACTGTTGAGGGCTACTTAGGGCAAGACTACCCTCTTTATATCGGTGCAGAGCAAGTGACGACCGATGAGAAAATCGTTTCATATAACCCTGCAGATAAGCAAGAGGTCATCGGACGAGTATCGAAAGCGAATAGGGATCTTGCTGAAAAAGCCATGCAGGAAGCTGTTACCGCTTTTGAAAGCTGGAAAAAAGTGAAGCCGGAAATCCGCGCTGACGTTTTGTTCAAAGCGGCTGCCATCATTCGCAGACGCAAGCATGAATTCTCTGCGTTATTGACGAAAGAAGCGGGAAAACCTTGGAATGAGGCTGATGCGGATACAGCGGAAGCGATCGATTTCCTTGAATTCTATGCCCGTCAAATGCTGACTCTTAAAGATGGTGTGCCTGTTCAAAGCCGTCCAGGAGAATTCAACCGCTATGATTATATTCCATTAGGGGTCGGCATCATCATTTCTCCTTGGAACTTCCCATTTGCGATTATGGCAGGTACAGCTGTTGCCGCTATCGTTACTGGTAACACAATCCTTTTGAAACCAGCTTCTACTACTCCTATCGTTGCTGCGAAATTCGTTGAAGTGATGCTTGAAGCCGGCCTTCCAGCAGGTGTATTGAATTTCGTTCCAGGAAGCGGAGCAGAGGTCGGCGACTACCTGGTCGATCATCCTAAAACACGTTTCATTTCCTTCACAGGTTCACGTGATGTAGGACTGCGCATTTACAAACGTGCTTCAGAAGTGAACGAAGGCCAAATTTGGCTGAAGCGTGTCATCGCTGAAATGGGCGGAAAAGATACAATCGTTGTCGACAAAGAGGCAGATCTTGAATTGGCGGCTCAATCGATCGTGAAATCTGCATTTGGCTTCTCTGGACAAAAATGTTCTGCTTGTTCCCGTGCTGTCATCGTTGAAGATGTATATGATCAAGTATTAGCTCGCGCTGTTGAATTAACAAAACAACTTACAGTTGGTAATCCTGTAGAAAATCATTTCATGGGACCGGTTATCGATCAAGCGGCTTTTGACAAAATCATGAGCTATATTGAAATCGGGAACCAAGAAGGACGCATTCTGACTGGCGGAGAAGGAGATAGCTCTAAAGGCTACTTCGTTCAACCGACAATCGTTGCCGATGTCGATCCGCAAGCCCGCTTGATGCAAGAAGAAATCTTCGGACCAGTCGTTGCCTTCACAAAAGCAAAGGACTTTAACGAAGCACTTGAGATTGCCAATAACACTGAATATGGTTTGACTGGGGCTGTCATTACGACAAATCGCCTTAACATGGAAAAAGCACGCGAAGAATTCCATGTCGGGAACTTGTATTTCAACCGCGGCTGTACTGGTGCAATCGTAGGTTATCAGCCATTCGGCGGGTTCAACATGTCAGGAACTGATTCCAAGGCAGGCGGACCGGACTACTTGCAGCTTCATATGCAAGCAAAAACAACATCCGAAACATTCTGATAATGTTCCATTGAACTATTTGAAGATGATTTGAAACCCCTATGGTTTTCGTATCCTCCATTCTGGATACGGAAACCAAAATGAAGTTAAATGGAGGAAGTGACAAATAGGTTGCTTCCTCTTTTAAAACAAAAAATTATATATTTCATCACGAAGGGAGTCTTTTATGGATTACGCATTAATAATTTCGATCAGCATTTACATGGCTGGCATGCTTCTCATCGGTTACTTCGCTTACAAAAGGACTTCCAATTTAAATGATTATATGCTGGGCGACCGGGGTCTTGGACCTGCTGTCACTGCATTAAGCGCCGGTGCCGCGGATATGAGCGGTTGGCTTTTAATGGGTATGCCTGGTGCCATGTTCGCAACAGGACTAAGTTCAATCTGGATTGTAATCGGTCTCACAATAGGAGCCTATATGAACTGGCTGTATGTTGCACCTAGATTGAGAACCTATACGGAAGTCGCCAATAACTCGAT
The DNA here is from genome assembly GCF_040250305.1 of Peribacillus frigoritolerans. Taxonomy (NCBI): domain Bacteria; kingdom Bacillati; phylum Bacillota; class Bacilli; order Caryophanales; family Bacillaceae; genus Peribacillus; species Peribacillus frigoritolerans. The sequence continues at coordinate 4,969,018 of NZ_CP158190.1, forward strand.
TACGATCCCCGCTTTCCTGGAAAATCGTTTTGGCGAGGGCTCACAGATCTTAAGGCTCATTTCGGCTTTGGTTATCCTCGTATTCTTTACCTTTTACGTTTCTTCCGGAATGGTATCCGGCGGAGTCTTATTCCAAAGTACATTCGGCCTTGATTACCATACAGGCCTATGGATCTTAACAGGCGTCACCGTTGCCTATACTTTATTTGGTGGATTCCTGGCAGTAAGCTGGACAGACTTTGTTCAAGGGATCATCATGGTTGTCGCCTTGGTTCTTGTACCGATAGTCACCCTTTTCCATGTTGGCGGTTTCGGTCCTGCGATTGACACGCCACGTTCCATTGATCCAGCCCTATTGAATATTTTCACGGGGACGAGCTTTTTAGGAATCATCTCATTATTTGCTTGGGGACTGGGTTACTTCGGACAGCCGCATATCATTGTCCGCTTTATGGCGATCAGTTCTATTAAAGAGATCAAGAAAGCCCGTACTATCGGGATGGGTTGGATGATTTTCTCCAGTATCGGTGCCATGCTGACTGGATTCATCGGTATTACGTATTTCCATCAGAACAACCTGAAGTTAGATGATCCTGAAACGATTTTTATAGAGTTAGGGGAAATACTATTCCACCCGCTTATCACTGGTTTCTTGATTTCCGCAATACTGGCAGCCATCATGAGCACGATTTCTTCGCAGCTTTTGGTTACGGCCAGCTCTTTAACGGAGGATATGTACAAAACTTTCTTCCGTCGTTCCGCTTCAGATAAAGAGCTTGTTTTCCTGGGCAGACTTTCCGTACTGACCATATCCGTCATAGCGCTCATTCTCTCTTGGGAACAGAATGACACGATCCTTGGACTTGTCGGCTATGCATGGGCTGGATTCGGATCTTCATTCGGTCCATTGGTTATACTGAGCCTCTGCTGGAAACGAATGACAAGATGGGGCGCTTTAGCCGGGATGATCGTTGGTGCCGGGACTGTAATTTTCTGGTCGATGGCAGGATTATCCGATACGCTTTATGAAATGATTCCTGGTTTTGGTGCAAGCTTGATTGCCATCATCCTGGTCAGTCTTCTAACAGCGAAACCATCAAAAGAAGTAGAAGCGACATTCGAAGAATTCGAAAAAACTTTAAAACAATAATAAAACCCCTAAAAGGAACGGTATTTATTCATATACCGTTCCTTCTTTGTTCTTGCCCCTATACACATCATTAGTTTAAAAGTATTATTAAACTAAGTTGTCATACACTTCAAAAAACTACAGGGGGCCATATATGTCATTAGAAAAAATTCTGACTCTCACAAACATCAACGATATAACGGATATGGTCAGCACTTATTTAAAAAAACCAGTCGTCATCGAAAATGACCAATTTTTATTGCTGGCATATAGTTCTTATTATATCGAACACTTCGACCAAGCCAATCGGCAAACCATCTTCACAAAGCATTGGCCGATTCCAATTCTGGAAAAATTCATGGATGAGGGCATTGTCGAACAGCTTAAAACAGTGGAGCATCCATTTAGGGTGAAACAAATCGAGGAAATAGGATTAAATCAAAGGGTCGTTGTGAGCGCCGTTCACAAAGGACAGGTCTTCGGCTTCATTTGGGTCCAAGAAACGGAAATGATGACTGATTCCGATCTGGAATTTTTACATGAAGTTTCCCATCATATCGGCAAGCTCCTTTATCAGAAAAAACAGATAAACATGAAAAAAGATGAAGAAAAAAATGAGTTTTATCAAAAGGTCATTGACGAAGTCTATCAAACGGAAAACCAAATAAAATGGGAAGCCGCCAATATGAGTCTTCTCATTCCGGAAACTTTCCTTGTCAATGTCTTTACCATCGCTCAATCCGATGCGGAACATTTCGATGAATTAGCGGATACAGTCAGTCTGTTCGCCAATGCGTTGAATCATTTTACCCATGTATTCACAAACCAATTGAAGATCATCGTTCTGATTGGCAGCAATGGAAAAGGGAAAGACCTGCTTACCGATAGCGCCAATGATTTAACGAACACCGTTCTTTCCCAATTCACCGACAAAAAGGTATTCCCGGGAATCGGAAATGAGTACTCTTCGATTCTTCAATTAAGAAAATCCTATCTCGAAGCCCTGGAAGTGATCAACTCAGCCAAGTTCATCGGTGAACCTGAGCAGCTTCCCTTCCAATATAGCAAGCTTGGGATTTTCCGTTACCTCGAAATGATCTCCAACCATCATACTAAAAAGAAATATATCAATACGGATTTAGAGATTCTTCAAAAGAAGGACCTGGAAAGCCAAACCAAACTCCTTCAAACACTGGAAATATATCTATTGAACAATTGCCGGATCAAACCGACATCGGAACAGCTATACATTCATACCAACACATTGAAATATAGATTGAATCAAATAACCGATCTCACCTCAATCGATTTTGATGACTTTCATTCGAGAATGCAACTATACATCGATTTACAGCTTATAAAGCAGAGATCTTAAAGAACGCCCCGTTTTTGAGTTCGGGTGATTCAATAAGCGAAGGAGAGAAGAAACGCGGCTAGGTCTGCCAGTTTTTTCTCTCCTTATACATTGTTGTACTTCTTTAACGCTTTTACCATATCAAGTTTTAGGTTTTTATATAATCTTATGGAAAGATCCATTTATTAAGTTTAGTAGAAATCGGTTCCTATTTATACAAGTTTCCTTCCAAAAGATCTTTTAAAGTGGTATTATCCAGCAATTCTGCCACTTGATCTCTAATCAGTGCCCAAAGAGGTTTCAATAAACAGTTATTATCTTCAAGGGGACAATATTCATATGCTGTAATGCTTACACAACTCATAGGGGCAAGCGGTCCTTCTAAGTCCCGAATTACATTTCCAATGATAATCTTATTGGGCAATTCCTTTAAAGTATACCCTCCGCGGACTCCCCTTTTACTTTTAACATAACCGTGACTTTTCAAATGCAATAGAATTTGTTCCAGATATTGAGGAGACACTAATGTCTCATTCGCAATATCTTTAATCTGCATGAGTTCTTCTTCGCTCTTTGCTAAAGCTATTAAAGCTCTTAATGCATATTCCCCCTTACTTGAAATCTTCATATGATGATCACTCCCAGCCAATACCCTTTATATCAGGCTATTTAATGATTGACGATTATATACGTGGAAATTTGTGTCCATTTCATTATTGGGAATGCACATTTAAATAATTTATTCATACTATATTTCAGAAAGTCGACAAATTTAATCATGTTACTTTGGAATCAAGTTAATCATTAAAAAGAAAGGAGCCGAAAAGATTTCAGATTAATTTAACTATTAACCCCCTCAAAAAAAGGGGACAAGTCAAGCTTCCTGACATTGAAAAAAAAATGAACGCTATCTTATTTGTAAGGAGCCGAGAAAGAATGGGTTTTTTAGAGACTATCAAAAGCACTTTCGATAACTTACCCTCATATAATGAGGTTAAATTAGTACAAGCTGTACAATCTTTAAATCTAACATTTAATGAAGTTTCTAAGTATGTTACTGAACCGAAGGATTTAGAATACGGAAGAAATGTTATTTACAGTTCCGAAAATGTCGAAGTAATTGTTATTCATTTACCTAGTATGGCCAAAACTTTTATCCATGATCATGGATTGTCTATTGGATGCATTTTTGTAGTGGCTGGAGATTTTCTAAACGTATTATATAAGTTAGAAGACAAAGAATCTTATCCTATTTATGATCGAATCGAGGAGTTTTCCCAAAATGAGATCCTCCTTGTTAAAGAAGATACCATCCATATGATGTATAATCCCACCACTTCACCTGTTATTACATTTCATATATACACTCCACCATTAAAAGGCGGAACAACTTATCCTTCCTCATGAACAATCCCCAGATTCATTTTCACTCAAATATATGAGCAATAATCTAATAGATATAGGAATGTCATTTTTACAGCCAAAAAAATTCCCATAGTTTCACAGGAGGATGCTATGAATTCGCAAAGCAATCAATTTATTCAAAGCTTGCAAGACGGAAGAAGTGTTTGGTTAAATGGAACAAAAATTGATGTCACAACCGATGAGAACTTCATTGGTACATTAACTACGATTTCCGATTTATTTAATATGATTGATGATCCGCAAAAGAGAAACTTGGTAAGCTATCCTAGCCCCAAAACGAAAAAGTTCGTCCATTCAGCCTTTTTAGTTCCACACTCTTATGATGATTTACTGCAGAGGAGGATAGCTTTTGAAACTTGGAGCCAAACAACTGATGGTGTGATGAGCCGTTTATCAGACTATGCAAGATCAAGATTAACAGGATGGTATGCATCGCGAGAGGACTATAAAAAGTTTGATGCACACTTTTCCCATAAAATTAAAGCTTATTATGAAGAAGCAAGAGATAAGAATCTTTTTTTAAGTGTTGTCCAACGAGATCCTCAAATTAATCGTGCCGATCAATGTTTCAAAGATATAAATGATCTAGGATTATTAAGAATTACAAAAAAGACGAGTGATGGTGTTTTCTTAAGTGGAGCCAAAATGATTGGTACTGCAGCACCATATTCGAATGATATAATCGTTTATCCCCTCGCAAATCTGAAAGAAGAACAAAAATCCATAGCTCATATGCTTATTGTTGCGGCCAACTCTCCCGGATTGCATATGGTTTGCCGGGAATCCTTTGCTGCAAATCAAATCAAAACAGCAGATTCGCCTCTAAGTTCAAGGTACGACGAGATGGATGCTTTATTAATTTTTGATGATGTATTCGTCCCATGGGAACGTGTATTACTGTACGACAACCCAGATGCTTTGTTACAAATCAAATTAAATCCCGCATCAAATGGCTTAGCATATCATCAAGCAATTGTTCGATTATTAACAAAGCTGGAATTCGTTGCGGCTATAGCTTGCGAAATTGCTGAAGCAATAGGGGCCGATGTTTATCTGCATGTTCAAGAAAAAATAGGAGAACTACTCATCCAAGTCGAGACGATCAGAGCTTTATTGATAGCTTCAGAAAGGGAAGGAAAGCTTGATCAATATCAAACGTTCATCCCAAATTTTACGTATATTGAAACAGCCAGAAACCTTGGGACCAAATATTATCCCCGTGCCATAGAGATCTTACAACTCATAGGAGCAGGAGGATTCATTCAAATTCCCTCAAGTGTCCAGGATTTTCAAAGTCCCTTATCAGATTTGCTGACAAAATATTATAAAGGAGCGAATCTGGAAGCAGAAAAGAGAACAAAACTATTTAAATTAGCGTGGGATCTTGTGGGGAGCCCTTTAGGGTCGAGGCATGAATTATATGAACGTTTTTACGCAGGAGATCCAATACGTAATATAGCTAATCAGTATAATAATTATGATAAAAAAAGATTTAAATATATGTTAGAAAAGTATTTAAATGATTAATAGATTTGCTGGCAAAAAACATCGCTTGAATCTTGGCGAAATCGGTAAATGTATTTGGAAAAGCTTGTTTAATAGTAGACAAGCTTTTTATTCATTCACCCTTTAAGTAAACAGCAAGAACCATTCCGTCTTTATCCGTAATAAGCACATCATGGCCGATTACTTCACTGGTTATATTCACAATTTCTTGGGCTAATTTAGCTAACATATCATCCCCCTGGTTATCGCAAAACTATAAAAAACCAGCTCGCAAATAACTTGAACTGGCTTTTCATGTATCTTCTTATATTAATTCAAGAGCATTTTCAAGAAACATTTTCTTTGTCGCCGGTGTATTCACGCTCCCAAAAATCGGCGTTTTTTATGCCTAAAGCTTTTGGATTGAAAACCGGATCGACCCCTGCTTTCTTTTGCTTTTCGTAATCCTTTAACGTAATGAGCGCCGGTTTAGCAAGAATTAAAATGGCAATGACATTGAGCCATACCATAATCCCTAGTCCAGCATCACCTAATGCCCAAGCCAGCTCTGCCGTCCGCACGGATCCGTAAAAACTGGCCGCCAGGATGATGAGCTTCAAGGCGAACATAGCCGTTTTACCATTCCGGTTGCGCATTAAATAGGCGATATTGGTTTCAGCGATATAATAGTAGGCCATGATCGTCGTAAAGGCGAAGAAGAAAAGGGCGATTGCAACAAAGCCAGCACCAAAACCTGGGATTACGCTATCGATTGCCGCTTGTGTATACCCTGGACCAGGTGTTACATCTCCCAAATTATTGACGATATATGAACCATTTTCCGCTTGTGTATTATACATGCCTGTAAATAAAATCATGAAGGCCGTAGCGGAACAAACGAACAATGTGTCGATATAAACCGAGAATGCTTGAACAAGACCCTGCTTTGCCGGATGTGATACTTCAGCCGCAGCCGCCGGATGAGCTCCTGTCCCTTGGCCGGCCTCATTCGAATAAACGCCGCGTTTCACTCCCCAAGCTATCGCCATGCCAATGATCCCCCCAAATGCGGAATCCAACCCGAAGGCACTTCTGAATATCAAAGAGATGACTCCTGGTAATTCTGTGATATTCATTAGAACGATGACAACAGATAGCAATATATAACCAAGGGCCATGAAAGGCACGATTAAGGTTGCAGCATTAGCTATCCGCTTTACACCGCCGAATATAATGAAGCCAAGTAAAAGGACGATGGCCAAACCAGTGAATACCGGTTTGATGCCGAATGCATTTTCCACCCCGGCAGCAATCGAATTGGATTGAACACCTGGCATAAGGATGGCCATGGCTATCAGGGCTGCAAATGCAAAAAGGACAGCAAACCACTTCCACCCTATCCCCTTTTCAATATAATAAGCAGGACCTCCCCGATATTGTCCATCTTGTTTGACTTTATAAATTTGAGCTAAAGTGGATTCCACAAATGCACTGGCCGCTCCTATGAAGGCTATGGCCCACATCCAGAAAACGGCACCGGGACCGCCAAAGGCGATAGCCGTGGCCACTCCTGCAATGTTACCTGTACCGACCCGACCTGAAAGGGCTATGGATAAAGCCTGGAATGAGGAAACCCCCGCTTCCGAACTTTTTCCTTGGAACATCAAGAGGACCATTTCCTTAATATGCCTCACTTGCAGAAAACGGGTTAAAATCGAGAATAATAAACCTACTCCCAATAAAATATAAATAACTGGTGAACTCCATAAAACTCCATTTAAAGCCGTAATAAATTCAGACAATCAAGCTCCCCCTTTATAGTTTGAAAATTCTAATTTATCTTTTAATGATTATATTTCATCTTGTTAGATTAAACAATAGTTTTCGCGTAAGGAAACCTTACATGTTTTTTTATTTTTCCACTTGCAAATACCCCGATAATCACATTCCTAATACAAAAAAACGCCAGCGATTCCGCCGGCGTCATGTTTTTTGCATATAGGTCAAGATACTTTAATCGCACCCAATATTTCCTGTTCCAATTGATTCGTTCTCTCTATTTTTGTTGATTCCGTCCATCCAAAATATCCAGCCATATAATCGATCACTGCATGTTTATGCGTTTGGACTAAATCGATATCGAATAACAGTGTCCCCGTCCTGCGGAAGAAGAAATCCACTGGAGTTGCGGCCATTTCATGATCCACTGCGTATTTCAGCTGTACGAACAATTTCTTTGGAAGGCCACCGCTCGCTCCTCCGTCTCCTTCGTTTTTGGCGATATCGAATAACACAGGTGCGTTGGACCCGTACATGGCCAATATCTCTTTGGAGTCCTTTACAGCGAGTCCTGAGTCAACTCCCATTTGAATATGTTGCTTGATATAATCGGAGAAGTTGCTTGATCCCCCGACATCCCCTCCGGAAATCGGCATTCCTTTAGTGCTGCTGGCTGGGTAAGTTTTATTGGATTGCTGGGCAAGCTTCCCAGCCAAAAGGTCGACCGTCGTTTTTGCCATTTTGCGATAACCGGTCAATTTCCCACCCGCAATCGTGATAAGTCCAGAATCGGACTCCCATATTTCATCTTTCCTTGATATCTCAGAAGGATCTTTCCCTTCTTCAAGAATTAACGGCCTTACCCCAGCCCAGCTAGATTCGATATCATCATTCGTAATGTTCACTTCTGGAAACATATAATGTATGCACTTTAATAGATAGGCACGGTCTTCGGAAGTAACGGTCGGCACTGCAGGATCACCATCATAAAAAGTATCCGTGGTCCCTACATAAGCTTTACCGGCTCTCGGGATGGCAAAAATCATCCGGCCATCAGGCGTATCAAAATAAAGTGCCTGCTTCAACGGGAAGTTCGATTGGTCGATGACCACGTGAACACCCTTGGATAGCTTCAGCGTCTTCCCTTGTTTCGATTGGTCCTTCTCACGAATGGAATCCACCCACGGACCTGCTGCATTAATGACTTTGTCTGCGTATATTTCATAAGCATCACCTGAAAGCAAATCGGCAACTTGGACTCCGTTCACCTTACCGTTTTCATATAACAATTGTTCTACTTTTGTATAATTTATCGGTGTTGCACCTTTATCGACAGCCGCCTTCATGACTTCAATCGTAAGACGTGCATCGTCTGTCCGATATTCAACATAGTAGCCTCCGCCCTTCAGTCCCTCTTTCTTAACGAGAGGCTCCCGTTTTAGTGTTTCATCCGCCGAAAGCATTTTCCTGCGTTCAGATTTTTTAACCCCCGCAAGGAAATCATATACCCTAAGTCCAATGGAGGTACTGAATTTCCCGAAGGTGCCTCCTTTATGCATCGGTAACAGCATCCATTCCGGCGTGGTCACATGCGGTCCATTCTCATAAACGATTTCTCGCTCTTTACCAACCTCAGCAACCATTTTTATTTCAAATTGCTTCAAATACCGCAATCCGCCATGAACAAGTTTTGTCGAGCGGCTAGAAGTACCTGCAGCAAAATCCTGCATTTCAACCAAAGCCACTTTCATCCCACGGGTCGTTGCATCCAGGGCGATACCTGCACCGGTAATTCCCCCACCAATGACAACCACATCATATTTCTCTTTTTTCAGAGTTTCGACCGTTTCTTTCCGATATATATTTGAAAACCTCATGACTGACTCCTCCTTTAAGTATTGCATTCTATTGTTTTTTTGTATGAATTTTGCGTTTACTCTTGAATTCACACTGTTTACTCGTGAATTCTGCACTTTTACTCGTGAGTTCGGTCATTAATATTAATTGGTTCATTTGTTCGCATAGGTTATATAGATATTAATATCCCTAATCTGCCATTAAAAACAAAAAAAGAGACCATAAATGCACATTATCGAATTAACGATAACGCATTCATGGTCTCTCCTGTTCTCCGGCCGAGTTATTAACTTGATTTCATTATAGCATACTCCAGCTCATTTGAGAAAGAATACATCTTGTTTTTTATTTAAACGCCATAGCGGCATGTACAGCTTTTTTCCAGCCTTCATATAATTTTTCACTTTCTTGCTCTTCCATGGAAGGTTTAAAGGTTTTGTCTACCGCCCATTGCCGGGAGATTTCTTCTTGATCCTTCCAATACCCGACAGCAAGGCCGGCTAAGTATGCAGCACCTAATGCTGTAGTTTCGTTTATGGTCGGCCTCTCCACGGGCACACGTAATAAGTCGCTCTGGAATTGCATCAAGAAGTCATTCTTGACTGCCCCGCCATCCACTCTTAGTGTTTGCAGCTCGATTCCTGAATCCGCCTCCATTGCATCAAGGACATCCTTCGTTTGATACGCAAGTGATTCAAGTGTGGCACGAATGAAATGTTCTTTGGATGTGCCGCGCGTCAAACCAAAAACGGCTCCCCGCACTTCGCTGTCCCAATATGGAGTTCCAAGTCCTACAAAGGCCGGTACCACATATACTCCATCCGTACTTTCTACCCGTTTTGCATAGGCTTCACTGTCCTTGGCATCATGCAGCATCCGCAGGCCATCGCGCAGCCATTGGATGGCGGAGCCAGCTACGAATATACTGCCTTCCAGTGCATATTCGACCTTCCCATTCAAGCCCCAAGCAAGGGTCGTCAATAGTCCGTGTTCGGAGCTGACAGCCTTGGTTCCTGTATTCATGAGCATGAAACAGCCTGTTCCATACGTATTTTTAGCCATTCCTTCATTAAAGCAAGCTTGGCCGAATAATGCTGCCTGCTGATCACCGGCTGCCCCGGCGATCGGAATCGATTGGCCGAAGAAATGATATTCAATCGTACGTGCATATTCCTCAGAGGAAGGCCTCACTTCCGGCAGCATCGACTTTGGTACAGTCAATATCTCAAGCAGTTCTTCATCCCATTTCAGTTCATGGATATTGTACATCAATGTCCTGGATGCATTGGAATAGTCCGTTACATGAGCCTTGCCTCCTGATAGCTTCCAGATCAGCCAAGTATCGATCGTACCGAATAACAGCTTGCCTTCATCTGCCTTTTGCCGTGCCCCTTCCACATTATCGAGGATCCATTTCACTTTCGTTCCGGAAAAATAGGCATCTATCAACAATCCCGTTTTATCCCGGAATAAATCATTAAGTCCCTTTTCCTTCAACTCATCACAGATTCCACTTGTTTGCCTGGATTGCCATACAATCGCATTATAGACAGGGGCACCTGTTTCCTTATCCCAAACGACTGCCGTTTCACGCTGATTGGTGATCCCAATACCGGCAATTTGCTCTGGCTTTACACCGGATTCAGATAGTACACCGGCGATCACCGCCAGGATCGATCCCCAAATCTCATTGGCGTTATGCTCGACCCAGCCTGGTTTAGGGAAATGCTGTGTGAATTCCTTTTGGGAGGAATGGACGATTTCCCCCTTTTCATTAAATAAAATCGCCCTCGAACTTGTTGTTCCTTGATCTAATGATAAAATGTATTTTTCCATTGTGTATGCCCCTCCTTTTAATTAACTAGCGATATTTCTGCTATCCAATTCATGTGACTGTTTTTTACCAAAAGCATAGGCTACTATCAATAGTACCAGGCTTGCACCCATAACAGACCAAAATCCTGCCGTTATTTCCCCCATAAAGAATGCTTTATAACAAACGGCACCAAGTGAACCCCCTACAATCGGTCCAACGACCGGAATCCATGAATAGCCCCAGTTGGAATTGCCTTTACCAGGTATCGGCAGCAAAAAGTGAGCGATGCGCGGCCCCAGGTCGCGGGCCGGGTTAATGGCGTATCCTGTCGTTCCCCCAAGTGACATCCCGATCACGACAATCAATAACCCGACTGCGAATGGGTTTAGACCCTCTGTAAAATCATTGGCCCCTATAAATAATAGACCAAGAATAAGGATGAAAGTTCCAATCATCTCACTTAATAGATTTGAAAATGTGTGCGGGATTGCAGGTGAAGTCGCGAATACACCAAGCTTCGCCCCTGGATCATCCGTAGCTTTCCAGTGTGGCAAATAGTGCAGGAATACTAGAGTTGCGCCGAGAATCGCGCCAATCATCTGGGCAACGATGTAACCGGGCACATCACTCCATGGAAATTCTCCAATAATGGCAAACCCTACTGTGACCGCCGGGTTTAAATGCGCCCCGCTTATGGAACCGACTGCAAAAACACCCATGGTAACAGCCAATCCCCACGCAATCGTGATAACGATCCAGCCGGCATCTTTTGCATAGGAACCCTTTAAGGATGAACCTGCCCCAATACCTGCTCCGAATAAAACTAATATCATCGTGCCTAACACTTCTCCCCAAAATGGAGTCATGATAAAACCCCTCCCCTGATAATTTTTTAAACCTTGCCAACAAATAAAAGGAGATCCACAGCAGAACTATCTTCATAAAAAAATTATGAATAGATCTGTTGTGAATCTCCTAGTCTCCGTCACATATATTAACTTGTACTGTAAAATATACTAGGTTATGAAAACGCTGTCAATAATTTGTGAAAAATTAATCTATTTTTCTGTAATTTTTTTCAATTTTCCCTATTAGACGATATCCCATAATTCAGTTTTTGAAGTGGTGATTGACGAGGCGCCGGCATCAAGGGCATTCAGGACTTCATCCGAAGTACGTATGAGGCCACCTGCAAATATCGGTGTCTGCAATCGTTCCTTCACTTCTTTTATCATCCATGGCATAGCGCCCGGCAATACTTCGATATAATCCGGCTTGGTTTTCTGCACCAGCTTATAGCTTTTCTCAAGCGCATGTGAGTCTATTAAAAAGATTCGCTGGATGGCAATGACCCCCTTTTGCTTCGCCTTCAATATAACGCTTGATTTAGTCGAAATCAGCCCATAGGGGTTATATTCCTGACAAATGAATTCTGTCGCGTACTCATCACTTCTTATGCCATGGATCAAATCGACATGATAAATCATTTTCTTATTATGCTGCTTTGCCATCATACTTACATTTTTCAATTGTGAGATATGCAAATCAAGAAACACACCTATTTCATAGGAACTTTCTAGAAATCTTTCAAAATCCTTCATGCTTGCTGAAGCAGGCAAAATCTTCTGATCCATCATTATCCTCCTCATTCCCAGAAAAACTCAAAACTTCAAGTCATTTAGTATATTTTAAAGAGCTTGATTTATCAAACACATTTTTTTCATGAACCATGTCATCTTAACACTATCATACCTGGCACACCCTTTATAGATTGCGGCTAAGGATATATGTAAAATATCCCCTTAAATCATAAAGAAAGTTTCATTTTCAATGCTCCTTCGACGAGTTCATACAATTTAATTGTGCCAATGGGAATTTTTCGCACGATGCTCCAAGCATTAACATTCATTTTGATCGCTCTTTTTTCATATTCAAAAAATGGCGGTCTGTTAAATATCCTTTGGTTGATGAAATTCCTGTCAATGGGTTCCATTTCCACTAATTCAAATGAAATTGTTCTTTTTTCCACATGAACCGGTTTCAATGTAATCCGGAAAGCTACGTCTCTCTTAAACATCATTTTTTTCACTTCCATCGTTCCGGAAAGCACAATATGCTTAGGCGTAATCTTGACTTTAATATCCTGACCATATGATTTCATTTTTATGATTCTCTCTATCATGGCTTCAGTTACCGTTATCGGTATGCCGCTTTTGAATGGACTCATCCTTGCATTCCCTCCCCACTCAAAGCATATGCCGGATTACCTGATGCCGTTAACATTTAAGCGTGAATTAATAAACGGTATATTCTAAATATTCAACCTCCAACTCTTGACCTTTATAAAAACTACCTGTATAGTCATAATTAATTTAATAGACAACTCTTATCCAGAGAGGTGGAGGGACTGGCCCTTTGATGCCTCAGCAACAGACTATTCATGTACTGTGCTAATTCCAGAAGTGTAAAAACTTGAAGATAAGAAGAGTATATAGCTTTGTTGCCAACACCTCTTCTTATCTTTAAGAAGAGGTTTTTTATTTTTAAAAGGAAAGAAGGAATGCAACATGTCAATCACATTAACGAAAGCGCCATTCAGGGCCGATCACGTCGGAAGTTTATTAAGACCGGAACGTTTACATATTGCCAGAAAGCAATTTAGGGAGGGTACCCTTTCAGCAGAGCGGCTTCGTGAAATTGAAACCGAAGAAATCAAACGGATTGTCGATAAACAAATTGAAGTTGGTTTAGAGGCCGTTACGGACGGTGAGTTCAGACGAACATGGTGGCACTTTGACTTCCTCGAACATTTAAATGGCATCGAGGGTTATGTAACTGAAAAAGGCCTCACATTCGATGGTGTGGAAACAGAGAGATATAATGTTCGCAATATCGCGAAGGTTTCATTCAACCCTGAACATCCCTTCATTCGTGATTTCATTGAATTGGACAAAATCGTGAACGGACGTGCCGTTGCCAAACAAACCATTCCCAGTCCGAATCAATTATTTGCTGCAGGCATTCATAATGAAGACATCTACCCTGATATTGAAGATTATGCAAATGATATCATCAAGGCGTATCAGCATGCTTTGAAAGCCTTTTATGAAGCAGGTGTGCGTTATCTTCAATTGGATGATGTATATATTGCCAGGCTTTCAGCTCCAGATTTCCAGTTCAAAGATGGAAAATATACGAGGGAACAGTTAATTGATCTTGCACTTCGTGTCATTAATGGCGCATTGGAAGGAAAACCAGAAGACCTTGTCGTCACTACCCATCTATGTCGTGGAAACTACCAGTCGACATGGGCGTTTGAAGGAAGCTATGCCCATATCGCCCCAACTTTATTGGCAAAAGAAAAAGTGGATGGATTCTTCTTGGAATATGATGATCAACGCTCAGGGGATTTCAAACCATTGGAATACATTCCAAATGGCGGGGCACGGGTCGTATTGGGTGTCGTCACTTCAAAAAATGGAGAAATCGAAGAAAAGGAAGCAGTTAAGGCTCGCATCAAGGAAGCGTCAGACTTCGTTCCTCTCGAACAATTATGCTTAAGCCCGCAATGCGGCTTCGCCTCCACCCATCACGGCAACAAGCTAACGGAAGAACAGCAATGGGAAAAGCTGAAATTCGTCGTTGATATAGCAAAAGAAGTATGGGAGTGATTTTTTTCCGAAAACTTTAATTCTGATTTACAAGATTCAACAACCTAATCGGCATTAGATAAGTGTGCCGATTAGGTTTATACTATATAAAAAACGTAAAAGACATTCAAAGCCGAAAGCAACAAAAAAAGAACGCTCACCAGCACGTCCCCTTTTTACTTGCAACTATCATCATCATCCATTTTCTTCACAAATATATCATCCGTCACCCTATCTTCCAGCTTGTTCCTCAAGGCCAATTCCGCAGCCTTCCCATCACTAGGCGACCCGTCCGAGAAATACATCGGAAACAAGGAGAAAAACAAAACATAAAAAGAAAAATAGATAAATTGATACCAGATTACCGAGCTGTCCAGGATATTCTGATACACTAAGCTATATATGATCAGCATGCTGACTAAATTAAAGATAGCCCCCCCTAAATAAATCAGCGTATTCGTCAATCGATTATCATGTTTCAATCCCTTGAACTCGCAAGTCCCATTCCAAAAATAATATTTCCTTACTTCTATGTTCCGAAAGGCGAAAATTTTATTGCCACAACCGATCAAGATTTTCTTTTCTGATCCCCCAAAGATCGTAACAAAGAAAATATGCCCGCTCAAATGTATCAGCGTAACGATCGGCATGATCAAAAAAAAGGAAAATAGAAATTTAATGATATCAGAGAGACCAAACATGTTTAAGCAACCCTCCTTACTAGAGCAATTTTCTTAACAGGATGCTACTCTGATACCCTGCCCACACTAGTTATAACTAGTAAATTTTCACAGTGGTCATATGTTGCTTTCCACAAGTGCTAAGAGGATAATTTGTTCTCTTCTGCTTAATCCGGGCTGTTTCCAACTTAATTTGGTCTGACATCAGGGTTTTTTAGACTATCTCCTGCTTAATTCGACCTTCCTCCGATTATTTCGACCTATCTCCAGCTTAATTCGACCTTCCACCGATTAATTCGACCTATCTCCTGCTTATTTCGTCCTTCCTCCGATTATTTCGACCTATCTCAGCTTTATCCGTCCTTCCTCCTGCTTTTTCTGGCCTTCAAAAAAAGCTATCTCCTTCCAAATAAATTTAGAATAGTGATAGCCTTTACATCTTTATTTAGCGATTGGGGGTGCGAAGAATTTCTGCGTTGTTTTGTCCTGGCCTCAAGCCTGTATGTTTATATTCAGGGGTGAAAACCGATGTTTTGAATGGGCAGGCGATTTGCTTCTGGACATTTCCTTTTCCGTCAGGTACCTCGACGATCATTCCCCTTTCCTTCAATTGGGGGTGTTCGGCCGCTTCGGTGAAGGTCAGCACTGGTTCTGCACAGGCCTCGAAATCAGCGAATATTTCCTGCCATTCATGAAAATCTCTTTCAAGGAAAGCCAGTCGGATGGCCGTTTTAAATCTAATTCCGCTTTCTTCATCGCTTTTCATGCTGAGGTCATACAATTCGGGTGCACCGATTGCTTCGCATAATGCTTTTCGAAATGGGGGCTCAAGGCTCCCTACCGAAAAATGGCGTCCATCTTTCGTTTCGTAAAAGTCATAAAAGGATCCTCCGTTTAACATCATTTTTTCTGGTTCAAGCTCGAGGCCCCCTTGTAAATTCAAAGGTGCGGATATGGCATTCAAGGCAAAACTGCAGTCGGTCATGCTGATGTCGATGGCTTGGCCGAATCCCGTTCTTTCCCTGTGAATGACTGCAGATAATATACCGATAACAGCATGCAATGAGCCTCCGGCAAGATCTGCTATTTGGGTTCCGTTTTTTGCCGGTCCGCCCTTTTTCGTACCGGAATAGCCTGATAAGCCTGCAATTGAAATATAATTGATATCATGTCCCGGTCGGTCTTTATAGGGACCAGTCTGGCCGAATCCCGTGATGGAACAGTAAATCAGCTTTGGATTGATCGATTTTAATGCCTCATACCCCAGTCCCAGACGTTCCATGACACCTGGACGGAATTGTTCAATGACGATATCGTATTCCTTCACTAGGTTTTTTACAGATTCGATTGACTCAGATTGTTTTAAATCCAGTGTGATCGACTTCTTCGATCTATTAAGATATTGGTTCACACCCCATGAATCCTTTGCTCCCGGCCTCTCTACCTTCAATACATCCGCTCCTAAATCCGCAAGCATCAAAGTGGCATATGGGCCTGGCAGTAACGTTGAAAAGTCCAATACTTTTAAATGAGTCAATAAGGTCATCAGCCGTGCACCTTCCCTTTCCATTGAAAATATTAAAAGCTTTCCCCGTCGTTCTGTACATTCAATTTAGCAGAGATTACGATTATCATATAACACCTCTCATCGAATATGTATAAATTTCCATTTAACAAAAATAAAAAGCTAGGAATCGGCTTCCTAGCTTTTTGATGATGAGCATAACAAGTAAATGCCGGACAATTCAATACTGCATTGTCCGGCTGATTTCACTTTAAGGTTGTTCATTCATATTTTTTGTCAAAGTCAAATTCGACTTCATCAAGTTTAACGAATTTAGTTTTTCTTATCAGTTTATAGCCAAACCATAGACCAAGGAAAAGCGGGATTCCCAGGTATGCTGCTATAACACTGCCCCAATCGATCTGGTCTGAGAAAAAGGCTTGGATATTTTGGGACAGGATGACGATCATGCCAATTAATATGGCAAAGATCGGACCTATCGGGAACCATAATGCCTTATATGGCAGCTTCTCCAATGAATGGCCTTGAGCGATGAATGCTTTCCGGAAACGGTAATGGCTGATGGAAATGCCCAGCCAAAAGATGAATCCTGTAATTCCAATGGCATTCATTAACCAAATATACACTTTACCATCACCGAATACGGAGGCTAAAAAGGCAAGCATGCCGATGGAACATGTCAAAATCATGCCTGCAACCGGTACTCCGCGTTTATTAAGTTTTGCAAAAATACGCGGTGCTTGTCCATCTTTTGCCATTGAATATAACATACGCGTAGATGCATATAGACTGGAGTTACCTGCAGATAATACTGCTGTTAAAATGACGGCATTCATAAGCGAAGCAGCAAAGGCCACTCCAGCTTTTTCAAAAATGAGTGTGAATGGACTTACCATGACGTTATCACCTTGTAAACTTGGATTCGTATAAGGGATAAGCAGTCCTATTACGAAGATTGCAAATACGTAAAAGAGCAGGATTCTCCAGAATACACTTTTAATGGCCTTCGGTATATTCCTTGCTGGATCTTCACTCTCACCGGCAGCAACACCGACAATTTCAGTACCTTGAAAAGAAAAGCCAGCCGCTATGAATACAATGAAGACACCCATGAACCCACCCGGGAAAGGAGCCTCATCGACGGTGAAGTTTTTAAAACCTACTGCTTCGCCGCCCATAATGCCGACGATCATTAGCAGCCCGACGATTATAAAAATAACGATGGCCGTGACTTTTATGAAGGAAAACCAGTATTCCCCTTCACCATATCCTTTAACGGATAAATAGTTCAATAGGAAAATGAGCACCAAGAATGATGAACTCCACAACAATGATGGACTATTCGGAAACCAGAATTTCATGATCATTGTCGAGGCTGCCAACTCTGCAGCTATCGTCATCGACCAATTGAACCAATACGTCCATCCCAAGGCAAATCCAAATGCCGGATCGACGAACTTCGACCCATAGGTACTGAAAGAGCCGCTTGTCGGCATGAATGCTGCCAATTCCCCTAAGCTCGTCATCACAAAGTACACCATTGCCCCAACTAAGGCATAAGCAAGTAATGCTCCGCCTGGCCCAGCTGTATGAATGGCTGCCCCGCTGCTGAGGAACAGCCCGGTGCCAATAGCCCCTCCAATGGAAATCATCGTTAAATGGCGGGATTTTAAACCGCGCTTTAATCCTTGTTCTTCTTGCTTTGGAGGATGCAAGATGTCATTTTCTTGTTTTGGTATCATAAATTTTCATCCCTTTCTATATAAGCGCTTTCATATATGGGGAAATCCATTTAATAAATTTTCCTATTTCATAGACTTTCAAATAGACCTAATTTACAATTCGAATTCCTTTTCTGAATATATGCAATTTTCATGCCAGATTTACAAAGCGCAATATTCAACAAATTATCAAAAAAAAATGCCTTCAATAGACAAATTTCTTTGCACTTTACGCCATGTTTTTTTGCACATTATGCCATGTTTTTTTGCACATTTATTCATTTGGTTTAATTTAAATACATTCCAAATATTACTAAAAGAATATATTCAAAGAATATTTCTATTAAAATCCATTTTTCTCCATTTTATTCCTTTAAATGTCATATTTTTTGCGAGTTTTCTCCATTTGATAATAATATGAAACGATGTAAAAATGAGGTATTCTCATGAAGGAGTTGAGTGTTATGAAAGGTAAGGTATTTTTAGGAACTGCACTATCCATCGGTCTATTATTTTCTGCTATTCCCCATCAAGAAGCTTTAGCGGCAAAAAATGTGTTAAGTGTTGAAAAGTACAATAAGCATAAGGATTCGCTAGAATTCAAGTCTGGGAAACTTACGGACCCATCCAAGCAAACGGCAGAAAATATCATTCTTACCTTTTTTGATGAAAACAAAAAGTCTTACAAGCTAGAAAAGCAAAAGGCAAAGGACTCCTTCACGATTCAGAAAGAAAGCAAGGATGAACTAGGCAACACCGTCCTTAGATTGCAACAAACCTATAAAGGCGTACCTGTATGGAATTCCACACAAGCAGTATTGATTGACGCTAAAGGTGTATTAAGCGTCGTGTCCGGTACGGTTGAAGCCAATCTAAACACGAAATTAGGCAAAAAGGCTAAAAAAGGCATCAGTGAATCCGAAGCTATCAAAATAGCGGAAGCGGATCTTGGGTTCACCCCTGCCTACGAACAATCACCTGAATCTGACCTATATGTATATGCAAATGAAGGCAAGGCCGATTATGTTTATAAAGTCAATTTGAAATTCCTAAGTCCGGAACCAGGAAATCATAATTATTTCATTTCAGTCAAAACGGGTAAAATCCTGAATAAATATAATACACTAGATGAAGTGACAGGGACCAATTCCGTCGGGACGGGCACCGGTGTGCTAAACAACACCGTGTCGCTGAACACTACCTTATCCAACGGCCAATACTATTTACAGGACAATACACGCGGTAAAGGCATCTACACTTATAATGCCAATAACCGTTCAAGATTGCCTGGTACACTCTTTTCCAACACAACAAATGCATTTACTGCTTCTGCCGATAAAGCTGCGGTGGATGCCCATTATTATGCGGGTAAAACCTATGATTATTACAAATCCACATTTGGCCGGAACTCTTATGATGGAAATGGAACCATCCTGAAATCAACCGTTCATTATGGCTCAAGATACAATAATGCTTTCTGGGATGGCACCCAAATGGTTTACGGTGATGGAGATGGCACGACATTCATCCCATTGTCCGGGGGTCTCGATGTCGTTGCACATGAACTGACGCATGCCGTGACTTCCTCGGAATCGAACCTTACCTATCAAAATGAATCCGGTGCTTTGAATGAAGCGATATCTGATATTTTTGGAACTGTTGTAGAATTTAAGAATCAAAGTGCCAAAGCCGATTATTTGGTCGGAGAAGATATTTACACACCTAGCATTTCCGGTGATGCACTCCGCTCGATGGCTAATCCAACATTGAATGGTGACCCTGACCATTATTCGAACCGTTATACGGGAACGGGTGATAACGGCGGAGTCCACACGAACAGCGGAATCATAAATAAGGCAGCTTATTTAATCTCTGCAGGCGGAACCCACCATGGCGTAAGTGTATCCGGGATCGGCATCGATAAACTAGGAACCATCTTTTACCGGGCCAACACAACTTATTTAACTTCCTCGTCGACTTTTTCACAAGCCAGAGCGGCAGTCATACAAGCGGCTTCTGATTTATACGGTTCAAGCAGTGCAGAAGTCACGGCTGTCAAAAATGCCTTTACAGCTGTCGGTGTGAATTAAGAGATTTACCTATATAAAACACCTCCCTAGCCCACCTCTAGCGGAGGTTTTTTTTCTTATGCGGGGCTATCCCGATCATTTGAGCAGTTCGCCGCCTTTTTTCGGCCTTCATGTGAAGAATTCCGTCCTTTGGTACGGGGAGAGCCTCAATAAAAACAATCTTGTCGTTTGCTAAAAATGATTAATTCCGTAAAATAGTTGCTTTTCTTCTTATTAACTGTCAAGCTTAGATGATCTGGACTATATTGAATAGAACAAGTAGGTGACGAACATGATTGAAGTTAAAACTTCCACACTCAGTGATGGTGAGTTCAATAGAGGCGTATTCGCAACACGAGATATTAAAAAAGGTGAGCTTTTACATGAGGCACCTGTCATTGCATATCCAAACGAGGAGCATGTTTTCATAGAGAAGACATTGCTGGCTGATTATGCGTTTGAATATGGTATAAACCATACTGCCATGCTTTTAGGCTATGGCATGCTGTTTAATCATTCTTATACACCCAACGCTACGTATGACATAAACTTCAAGAATCATACGTTTGATTTCTTTGCTTACACCGACATAAAAGCAGGAGAAGAAATCCTGATTAATTATAATGGTGAAGTCGATAATGAAGATCCGCTTTGGTTCAATAAAGAAAATGACGGTGAAGATGAAGCTGAATGATCATTGATCATTCATGAAGCACTTGTACTTTTTAAAACCTGTCCAAGGTTTTTTCGAAAGTACAAGTGCTTTTCCTTTTTCCTTTCACCAGCTTGATGAATTCACTGCTGGATTTTACTAAAAGGATATAAGCAATAAAAAAAAGCCCCATTAAGAATAACTTAATGGGGTCATTTCACCTTAACGTACGGATGGGTTACTTGATTTCGTTTTGGTTATTGATTGGAATTGGTTCTTGACCTTATCAATGGTTTCGGGTGTGGCTAGGGATCTTATTTGACTCATGGTTTTTTCACGGGTTTTCTTATTGCGCATTAAAAATGCGGCTGCTCCTATCAGGACGGTTCCAAGCATTTTGTTTGATGGCATGTTAGTTTCCTCCTTCAAGTTAGTCCTATATAGTATTCCCTCTATCAGCCGATTTAAACAAAAGCATCCTTTTGAGAGAGCGGTTTCGCTTTTATTCATCCTCGCTCAGGCTTTCGATAAACTTTATGCTTTCGGGATTTTTCACGACTTTTTCCGATTGATCCGGGTCAGCTTTCGTTTGCTTCATATTGTAAAGTTTATATGTCAGCACTCTTTTCACTGACTCGTTTATTCTATCCATTGGAACTTCCCCTGCTTTTACTGCTTGCAGTAATCCGTTATATACCTCAAGCTCATGGGAATATTCATGACAGACAAGTAATAAATCAACTCCTGCAAGGATTGCCTGCTTCCCCATCTCTTCATAGGAGAAATACTTGTTCACAGCACCCATTTCCAAATCGTCGGTAACGACAAGTCCTTCATATTTGAGTTTCCCCCGAAGCAGGTCTTCGATGATGATTTTAGAAAGGCTTGCTGGTTTTTCTTTATCATAGGCTGGATATTTAATGTGGGTCACCATCACGAAAAACTTTTGGTTATCCAGTTCACTTATGATTTGCTTGAAAGGATAAATATCCGAATTTTCCAGATCAAGTTGGTTTGCCTCCACGGATGATGTTTCGACATGCGGATCGATTTCGCTGCGTCCGTTTCCAGGAAAGTGCTTCAATGCACCAGTTATCGATACATCGTTCAAGCCTTGAATGGCTTTCTTTCCGTATTGATACACCTTTTCCGGATCTTGCCCAAATGAACGCTTATCCGTTTTCGATAGATCAAGAACCGGGGCGAAATTAATGTTAATCCCCATGGAGCCCAGTTCTGTCCCATTCAATTTGGCCACCTTGTACATGTCTTCAACGGATGCATTATTTCCAAGATCCTGTTGCGCGGGGAGGGGCGATACCCGTTCCTTCATCCTGATGATGTCCCCGCCTTCCTGATCGATGGCCACCATCAACGGAAGCGAATGGGTACTTTGATCGGCCATTTGCTGAAGCGAATTCGATAACCTGGCCACTTGTTTAGGGGATTTCATATTACGGTCAAAATAAATGACGCCCCCTATATGTTTTTGTTCGATAAGCTCCGTAATTTCACTGCCCTTTTCGGTTCCCTTGAAACCGACCATCATAAGCTGTCCGATTTTTTCTTCAAGCGTCATTTTTTTCAGCAATTTTTCTATACTCTCATGATTATCCGCACCGGCTTCTTTCCCTTTTTCCGCTCTGGAATCCACATCCATATTCAACTGAATGGACACCACTGTAAAAGCGAGAATTGCGATGAGGAAAAGGCCCCAATATATATTTTTTTTATTCTTCATGCTTTGACCTTCATTGACATTTTCTCTGTCCTTCCTTGATAGCCCTTTTATTGATTTCGCTGCACACTTCTTAATCATGTTCATAAAGTGACAATTCTATATCATCATTGCGGATTTTTTTGAATAAAGCATTAGCCGCGTACCATACTACAAACATAGCCTAATTAAAAGGAGATGCCCCCATGAACGGAATCTTTAAGAATATTGCCGTCACCTTCAGTCATGCAGTCGATTATGCAAAAGAAAAAATAACTGCCATTACAGGAACAACTTCTGTTACGATAGTGGAATTGAGTGAGCACATCATCAATCAGCCTGAAACAAAACTAATCAGGAAAAACCTTTTAGGTATACCTTTTTCTTTTTATCATTTACAAAAAGAAGACGTTACGTACTATTTGGAAATGAAAAGCACACAGGTTCTCCAGTTGGATGTTCAAGCGCACAATCATACAATTGTGTCTTACAGGTCTTATCGAGATAAATCCAGCTTGCCCACGGCCATTAGATTTCCTAAAACCCTTTTATCCGAATGACTTCGGTACAAAAATAAAAAAGCTGATATCCCCTGCATATGGGGTTATCAGCTTTTTTTTAATCTTATAGGGAGAAAAAACGGTCTCTTTCACTTGAAATCCATTTCTCTGCATCTTCTTCATCCTTTTTAACCAAGCGGTTAACGAGGATATCATGCCAAATGTAATTTTCGAGAAAATTGATATGAATGGGATCATCTGTGTAAAACGCCGTTTCCCTCGTTTCGGGAGAAGGGCCGTAAATCGTCTCCTTGCCATCGATGGATAAGATGAACCATTTGTTTTCTCCGATATTTTCCACATAGCTTGTTTTGCGATGTATATCTATCCCTGATAATGGGTTTTCAACCTGAAATGCAATCCCCTTGAGAGTGCAATGCCCAGCGACCCCTTTTAGCTCTTGTTCAAGTTTGCCATACATCTCGTCCCATAAGGAAACCACCACCCTTTTCTCGGCTTTGTGAATCAAAGTACGGCAGAAGGATAGGATGTGCCCTTCACCCTTAAGCGTCATTACACGATTGTCAGACATCGGTTCGATTTTCTCGAATTGCTTTAGTGTATGGCTTATGGATTGATAGGTATTGTTCCATTTTGATTGAACCGATTCCAAAAAAACATCGACTGGCAGCGGTGAATATTGTATCGAGTCATTGATTTCCTCTTTTAAGACGATTCCTTCTTCTTGCAGTCCATTTAATATTTCATAGATGCGGGCCCTTGGAATTCCTGATTCCTTGCTTACTTGATAGGCACTGGTTGGGCCTTGGCGAACCAAAGAAACATAAGCCTTTGCTTCATATTGACTAAACCCGAGAGACTGTAGTTTTTGAATGATATCTTGCATAGTACCTCCTAGTGCTTTTAGTAAGTTATATGCCTATCATACCAAATGTCTTATCGAAATCTATTCGATATCAGTTGGAATGACTCATAATATTCTTATTTACAGAACGGCTTCAATTAGTTACTATTTAAATAGTGACTAACAAAAATGGTTTATGGCTTCAGCAAAACAAGCATTTCAGCCATAATGCCATTGACGGAGGCTTCTTGGATGGAAGATATACAAATTTCAACACTTTTGCTGCTGATGTTTTTCGGATTTTTGGCAGCATTCATTGATTCCGTGGTCGGCGGCGGCGGCCTGATTTCGATACCCGCTTTATTATTTTCAGGACTTTCCCCGTCAGCAGCGATCGCTACAAATAAGTTAGCAAGTTCCATGGGGTCTTTAACAAGCACCATTGCCTTCATTCGCTCAGGTAAGGTTGATTTTAAATTGGTTTCCAAACTTTTCCCATTGATTTTCATAGGTTCCCTGCTAGGGGCTTGGGTTGTCAATTTCGTCTCGCCTGAATTATTAAAGCCAATGATCTTGGTTCTATTAATAGCTATTGCCATTTATACCTTTTTTAAAAAGGACTGGGGCCAGAAATCGACTTACCATACACTCACATGGCAAAAGGCTGCACTATTTGCGTTCGCTATATTTGCCATTGGTTTTTATGATGGCTTTTTGGGCGCTGGAACGGGATCCTTCATTTTGTTTGCCTTTTTAATGATTGGCTTTGATTTTTTGCACTCTGCAGGAAATGCAAAATTTTTGAACTTCGGAAGTAATTTGGCGGCACTGATCATGTTCATATTCCTTGATACCGTCAACTTTTCCTATGGAATTCCAATGGGGATCTCCATGATAGCAGGAGCGTTGGCCGGTTCTAAATTTGCCATTAAGAAAGGAGTGGCATATGTAAGAGTATTATTTATCATCGTAACCGTCATTCTGATCGTGAAAAATATAATGGATTACTTAATGGGCGGCTAATCTTTTAAAAAAATAGACGACAGAACACTGTTCCCCACACAGAATGTGACATATAGGAATTATTTGGGTATATGATAGGTAAAGACTGTGTGGAAAGGTGTGGTTGGATGATTGAAAAGTGGAATGGCGAAGAAATGGCAGATGTATCGGGGCAAACCATTGTGATTACTGGTGCAAATAGTGGGCTTGGCTTCGAAACGGCTTTTGCACTGGCCGGTAAGGGGGCAGAGATCATCCTTGCGGTCCGGAATGCTTCAAAGGGTGAAAAGGCGGTCGATAGAATCTTATCGGTCCATCCAAAAGCAAATGTACGAGTAATGGAGCTGGATTTAAGTGATTTGAGCAGCATTCGGCATTTTGCCGCTTCCTTTCAGGAAAACTATGAATCTCTCTCCGTCCTCATCAATAACGCAGGTGTGATGATTCCGCCCTACAGTAGGACGAAGGATGGCTTCGAGCTGCAATTCGGCAGCAATCACCTCGGTCATTTTGCTTTGACAGGCCTCCTTCTTCCGCGTATCCTTTCTACGCCAAACTCGCGTGTGGTCACATTGAGCAGCTTGGCCGCCATCAATGGATATATAGACTTCGAAAATCTAAATGGTGAAAACGGTTATAAACCAATGAAATACTATGGGCAAAGCAAGCTGGCCAATCTACTCTTCGCCCGCGAATTACAGAATAAATTCAACCAGCATGGTGCAACCCCGATCAGTGTTGCCTGTCATCCGGGCCTTTCCCATACTAATCTCATGTCACGCGGTTCTGGCAAACCCATAAATAAATTCGTGCACTTTCTTTCCAAAACCATCACCCAGCCGGCAAGTATGGGAGCATTGCCTACCCTTTATGCCGCAACGGAACCTGCATTGACAGGCGGGGAGTATATCGGACCCGATGGAAAGAAGAGCAGAAAAGGCTTTCCCAGAAAAGACGAGATCATCGATACCTTATATAATGAAGAAACGTCGAAAAGATTATGGGATATTTCAGAAACCTTGACAGAGGTCAAATATCGTTTCACTGAAAGCACGATGCCAAAATGACTTTATATATTTTCGCTCATGAACAGCGCAAAAAAAAGAGGGAGCATGATGCCCCCTCTTTTCGCTTTCATCATTCAGCGTCAAAAACTTCGACTTTTTCCATTTTGTCGCCATTTTTCATAGCTTTGGCTGTTTCAAGTCCAGATGTCACTTTACCGAATACTGTGTGAACACCGTTAAGATGCGGTTGTGGTTCATGCACGATAAAGAATTGGCTTGAGCCTGTGTCTTTTCCAGCATGTGCCATAGATAGGCTACCTGCCTCATGTTTATGAGGGTTTCCTTCTGTTTCACATTTGATTTGTGTGCCGCTTCCGCCTGCACCTGTACCTGTTGGATCTCCGCCTTGGCTTACGAAACCAGGGATTACACGGTGAAAGACTACCCCATTATAAAATCCTGTGTTTGCCAAGTTTTCGAAGTTAGCCACTGTGTTCGGTGCTTCGTTCGGGAAAAGGTCGAATTCGATTTTTTCCCCATTTGCCATAAGTATGTATCCTTTTTTAGCCATGTAAAACATCTCCTTTAATATGAACTGAATCAAATCTAATAGTACCATTTTTAGAAGCAGAAAGAAAAGCAAGCGCTACTTATTTCGAATTGTATCATTATACATTCCTCTAGTTTTTCTTTTATAATGGGGTAGATTCATTATTATAAGGGGGAACGAACCATGATACAGCAATTTGATGCATTAGTCGTGAACAAGCAAGATGATCAATTCACCGTTAACATTCAGCAGCTTTCACTTGATGATCTACCTCAAGGCGAAGTGCTCATCCGTGTTCATTATTCTGGTGTGAATTATAAAGATAGCCTTGCAGCCATTCCGAATGGTAACATCGTCAGCAGCTATCCGATCGTTCCGGGCATTGATTTGGCTGGTGTTGTCGTTTCATCTGAGGATTCTCGCTTTAAAGAAGGAGACGAAGTCATTGCGACCTCCTACGGGATTGGCGTTTCCCAATCAGGAGGCTATAGTCAGTTTGCCCGTGTTCCTGCAGAGTGGATCGTCCCGCTACCTGATGGCCTTACAATGAAAGAGGCGATGATCATCGGAACGGCCGGTTTCACTGCAGCACTATCGGTTCTGCGATTGGAAGAAAATAACCTCACCCCTGAGCAAGGGAGCGTTCTCGTCACTGGTGCAACTGGCGGGGTCGGCAGTTTCGCTGTCTCGATCCTTTCCAAACTTGGCTATTCCGTTGAGGCGAGTACAGGAAAAGAATCGGAACATGGATATTTGAAGAAAATCGGTGCGGCGACCATTGTATCGCGAGAAGATGTATATGATGGCAAGCTGCGGGCACTGGGCAAGCAGAAGTGGAGCGGGGCGGTAGATCCCGTCGGCGGTGAACCGTTAGCATCGGTCCTTAGCCAAATCAAGTATGGCGGGGCTGTGGCGGTCAGTGGATTGACAGCTGGTACAAGCCTTCCTGCCACCGTCTTTCCTTTCATCCTAAGAGGGGTTAATCTACTTGGGATCGATTCGGTCAATTGCCCGATGGATACAAGATTGAAAGTTTGGCATCGGCTTGCCACCGACTTTAAACTAGTGCATTTGGAACAGCTCGTTCAACAGGAAATTACACTTGAAGAATTGCCTGACGTCCTTCCTACCCTATTAAAAGGGGAAGCAAGAGGCAGAACGATCGTTAAACTATAAACCAAAAAGTGACGAGAGCATGGCTTCTCGTCACTTTTCATTGTGAACTTTCATTGATAGGGAGACTGATATCTACAATCGTCCCTTCTCCCACTTCGCTGCTGAAATGAATTTCCCCATTATGCTCATGGATGATTTTAGTGCTGACCATGAGCCCAAACCCTGTTCCTTTTTCAGATGTGCTATAAAAAGGCTGGCCTAGATGCTTCATACGCTCATTTGTGATTCCGCAGCCTTGATCAATGAACCGGATCACTGCAGAGTCACCTTCATGGTTTAACTGTATATGAAGTTTGCCGCCATTGGGCATGGCTTCTATAGCATTATTGACGACATTCGTGAATACTTGTTTTAACTGATTCGGTTCGCCAAAGACAGATGCCGAATCCGTATTATATTCCTTGATGATTTCGACATCATTCAATATCGCTTGAAACTCAGCTAACGTAATCACACTATCCAAAATATCGTTAAGCTGAATGAATTCACAAACCTTCGCTTCAGGCTCTGCCAAACTTAAAAACTCATTGGCCAGGTTTTCGATTTTTTCTACTTCACTGACCATCATTTCAAGATAGTCCTTTTGCTCAGGGTCTTCCCTTAATAATTGTAAAAATCCTTTGACCGTAGTTAATGGATTTCTTATTTCATGAGCGATGCCCGCAGCCATCTGTCCTACCGCCGATAACATATTGGATTTACAGAGCAGCTCTTCGGTCTTTTTACGCTCCGTAATATCCCTGCAAAATACCTGTATGGCCGGTTGACCTTTATATATAATCGGAAGACCGAGTGTTTCTCCATAAAATACTTGTCCGTCAAGTCGAATGAACTTTTGTTCCAGTAAACCAACCGCCTGATGATCGTCCCTCATGATCTCGATTCTTTTTTGTACACTTTCCCGGGACTCCAGGTGAACGAACTGAAAAACCGATTTACCGATAATATCTTCCACACTATCCATCCCAAGCATTTTTGCCCCCATGGGATTCATATACTCTATTATCCCATTGCGATGTACAAAAATCGCTTCAGGTGACACCTCAACTAAACTGCGATACCTTTGCTCACTTTCCTTCAAGGCAGCTTCAGCAAGTTTTTGATTCGTGATGTCCCGATAAACGAAAACGAGTGCACACGGCTCATTTTCATCATTACGGATATTGAACAGGGAAATGCTTACATCGATTAACTGGCCATCCTTCCTTAACCTGACCGTTTCAAAGCCTTTCCTTTGTACCCCTGCCTTAATCTGGTCATGCAATTCATTGACTGACTCCTTCAAGAAATCAGGAATAATTGGAAACGGCATGCCTATGAGCTCATCATTCGTCCAACCGAAAAACTCTTCAAAAGCTGCATTCACTTGAAGGGTCTTTCCTTCCAGATCAACAATGGAAATGGCGTCCGGGTTGTTCTCCATGAAAGACTTAAATTTCTCGGTATTATCCTCCGGCTGTTCCCCCATTTGCCCTTGTCCATAATTAATAAGCCTTTTACTCATCAATTTTTTTATTCCTTTCTTATCCGGAAATTTACAGTCTCAATTTTACAGTATCAGTAAATCATTTGCCAGTTTTATCATATGATTTTTCCAAGTTAAGGATTGATGCACAAAGAGGCCAAACCCCCATAAGGTTCAGCCTCTTTCTTAAAATGTATTATAAATATTTGGACATTCTGTACCTGTTGGTTCATAAAAGCAATGAAGCTTGAAACGTCCAACCAGGGGCTGATTATACCAGGTTGCCGGACAATCTCCCGGTGGCCTGAAGTACCATAGGCTAAATTTCGAGGGCCATATCCTTTCACCATTTACACTGCGGCGTGCAAGTCTTTTTTCCCTGTCCCTTGCCCGCTGATAAAAATACCCCTTCTGTACAGCTTCAAAGGCATGCTCCTGATAAATCATGTCTGGAATCGTCCTCAGCCCTTTGAAATCGAAACAATTCGACCTAATCCGATTGATCCCTACATTACCGATCATCAACATGCCCTGATCACCTTCGCCCTCGCCTTCCGCCCTAAGCAATCTTGCCAATAAGGCTATATCGGCATCAGTGTGCTTTACAACGGCCATTCCATCACCTCCACTTTTTTTTATCCTATGCCTCAGGGATGGAAAAATACTCCGTTTATTAACAAAATCTTCATATGGAATACACGTCCTATCAATAATACAACCCTATACTTAAGTAAGGCTGGATAGCACGCGTGGCTATCATGGTATTTGGCGAAGGCGGGGCCAATACTTTCTTTATACATATAAAAAAGGCGGCACATATTGTGCCTCTCGGACTGTAGACAAACTTGATGAAAGTCGAGTTTATCTACAGTTTTTTAAGGGTTTGTACAATTTGCCTTCAGGCATTCGCTTAACTCAAAAAGGTTTCGGAATGGTGTCATTCCGAAACCTTTTTGTCTGCAAACTGAGGCCTCACACAATGTGCCGTCTTTTTAACTTGTCATTCTTTCGCTTCAAATGCCGCTTCAAACGCCAATGATACCTTTTCGAACTCTTCATCCGATTCGATATCGAGCAGTTCACCTTCGCCTTCGACCCTGAAAAAGAAAATATCGATATCTTCATCTGTATCCTCTTCAATATCTTCAAGCAAACCTACTGCAACATATTCCGTTCCTTCTACATCCAATGAACCTAAAACCTCAACTTCATGGCCTTCATCACTGTCATCAGTAAGGGTGAAAATTTCACCTTCACGAATTTTTCCCATACTACCTCTCCTCTCATATCCATTAATAATGGAGTTGTTTCCATAGTATATCTACTATTCCATTTAGAAACAAATTTTTGCCCTGGAAAATGTTAAATTTCATTCTTACATTATAAGAATCAATCAATAGATATTATGGAAGAAAAGTATTATCCCGAAAGCCATTCGTCATTTTTCATTATTTACCAATACTTTCCCTTTATTAACATCATTTAAAAAATTATCTAAAAACGGTTATAAAAATGTAATTTAATTCCGAATAATCTTATATATACTAATATTAGCAAATTGGATCTGGACTTAATGAAGGAGGAAGATTTCTTGGCTGTGAAGAGGGTCGATCACGTTGGCGTTGTTGTAAAAGATCTTGAAAAATCCATCGCCTTTTATCAAGATGTGCTGGATTTAAAATTAAAAGCACGCATGACTCATACTAATGGGGTAATCGAACTGGCATTCCTGGGTTACGAAGAGTCGGACGAAACAGAAATAGAATTGATTCAGGGATATAGCGACACACTGCCATCCGAAGCAACGATCCACCATTTTGCCATTACCGTGGATGATATCGAAGAAGAATATGCCCGGATCAAAAGCTTGGATAACACCGAGCTGATTGATGAAGAGATCGTCACCCTTCCAAATGGTTATCGCTATTTCTACGTATATGGACCGGAAAAAGAGTGGATTGAATTTTTCCAAAGGTAAAAAGCATACTAAAAAAGCAGAGTCTTAAAGACTTCTGCTTTTTTAACGCTTCTTCAACATTTTAGCAAAATTTACAGATAAAAAACCTTTCTTTACTTAACTGAAGTAATTTCTTAATATACTGCATTTATCCTAAAAGTAATAATATTTTTGGAGGTATGCATTTTGGGGAAAATGAGCAAAAAGGTAGCAGGAATTACGTTAGCGGGAGCTGTAGCCATTTCATCACTGGGTATTTCAACAATGAAGGAAGATGTTCAGGCAAAAAACAAGAAAAAAGAACCAACAAACGTCATCATGATGGTGATGGATGGGACAAGCACAGGAGCCACAACCCTTTCAAGGTGGTATAAAGGCGGTAATCTAGCCATGGATGAAATGCTTTCAGGCGGTATGCGTACATATTCTGCTGAATCGGCCATTACAGACTCAGCTCCTGCAGCAACAGCCCTTGCGACAGGAAATAAATCCAATGATAAATTTGTCGGTGTCCTGCCAGCCATCGTTAATTCTCCAGGGCTGGATCCGGTTAATCCGAAAAATGCCCATAAACCAGTCGCTAACGTTTTGGAGGGTGCGAAACAAGCCGGAAAGGCTACTGGCATCATTTCTACATCTGAAATCCAGCATGCTACACCCGCAGGATTCTCCGCTCACGTGACACATCGAAGCAATTATGGTGATATTGCGGAACAGCAGGTTTATCAGGGGATTGACGTCGTTTTGGGAGGGGGCAAGGAATCCCTTTTACCAGGTAAAACAAAAAATGCAAGAATTGATGGAGAAAACCTTTTGGAAGTGCTCGATGAAGACAAATATGATTTTGTTGAAACCCGTGACGAGCTGTTAAACTCCAAATCGAATAAAATTTGGGGAAGCTTTGCACCAAGTGCCCTGGCATATGATTTAGATCGTAAAACAACAAAGCCAAGTGAACCCACTTTAGCTGAGATGACCAATAAAGCCCTTAAAACCTTGAAAAAAGATAAAGATGGCTTCTTCTTATTTGTCGAAGGAAGCAAGATTGACTGGGCTGCTCACGGAAACGACACGATTGGAATGATTAGTGATACTTTAGCTTTTGATGATGCCGTGAACGAAGCCCTTAAGTTTGCAAAAAATGACGGAAACACGATGGTCATTGCTGTAACGGACCACGGGAACAGCGGAATTACAATGGGTAACGTAAACACGAACTCCTCCTACCCGGAAACACCCGTATCAGCTTATATCGATCCATTAAAGAAAGCGAAGATGACTGTTGAAGGAGCTTTAAGTAAGTTAAAACCAGATCATTCCAATCTAAAAGAAGTTGCAGCACTGTATGGACTGGATGAACTGACTTCTGAAGAAACAGCAAAACTTACCTCTTCTAAAAACGTAGGTGCTGAAATGACAAAGCTGCTTGCTAACCGTGCCAACATTGGCTTTACAACTGGCGGTCATACTGGGGAAGACGTATTCCTGTATTCTTATGGCCCTTCAAAACCGACTGGATTAGTGGAGAATACAGACCTCGCTAAAAAAATGGCCGAATTCATGGGCTTTGATTTACAAAAATTATCGAACAAACTCTACATGAATGCTAAAGATTCCTTTGAGAAAAAAGGATATTCAACCCGTATTGATGTGACAGACCCGAATAACCCAATTTTCGTAGCGAAAAAGGGGCAGCAAAAAGTAGAGTTGCCTGCAAATAAGAATATCGTTATCAGCAAGACCCCTAAATCCACTAAACAAAAGAAAATTAATGCTATCACCGTTTACAACGGAAAAGACTTCTATATATCTGAACAAGCATTAAAGGCAGTCAAGTAAGCAACACATCTTTATAATGATGAAGGAGCCCTTGTTTTAACAAGGGCTCCTTCCGTCTATCAACTCTCATCCTCCCTTTTAAATTTCAGTTTGATAAAGATACAGCAGCTTATTTTAATAAAAATAAAAGTAAAGTTGTAAAATCATTACATCAATTAGAAAAGTGGAGATTGATGATGCAAGTGATTTAGCTCAATTAAAACTAAATTAAATTCTTTATTACGAGCAGGAGGAGTACCAAGTACATATTCACATGAAGAGATGAGAAAAAGAAGTAATTGAAAAATTAAAAGAAAACCTCAAAAAATTAGAACAAGAAATAAACCAAAATAAATATTCCTTTTCAAGTTTTGTACGTGAAATCTTATATAGTACACGTGATAAATGGAATTTAGAAATAGAAGAAGAAATTAAAAATAATTAAGCATCTAAAAAGGTCCTTATCTAAGATTAGATAAGAACCTTCAGACTGTAGACAAATTAATAAAAGTTCCAGTTGATTTCAGAAATCTGCTCACTTTCCGCGACTGTCTGCCAAGCCGCATCAAGCAAGCGCCTGCGGGGTCTCGGCTAGCCAGTTATTCGGCCGTTCACGCAGTTTTTCGACCTATCCCGTACTTTATTCAACCTACACTGCACTTTATTCGACCTACATTGCACCTTATTCGACCGTTCACGAATATTTTCGACCTACACCGCACTTTATTCGGTTCATGAATCTTTTCGGCCTTCTCCTCACTATTCGGACTCCAAACCCCTTTTTTTATGAATGATTTAGTACTCCCCGCTTCACCAGCTTGACTTTTTGACACCCGGCAGTTGCCCTTTATGAGCAAGTTCCCTAAAAACGATACGTGACATGTTGAATTTGCGCATATATCCACGGGGCCTTCCCGTTACTCCACAACGATTGTGAACCCTTGTCGGCGAAGAGTCACGAGGGAGTTTGGCCAATGCGGCATAATCCCCTTTCTCCTTCAATTCCTTTCTAAGTTTTGCATACTTTTCGACCATTGCCAGCTGTTTTTCAGCTTTAATCACCTTTGATTTTTTCGCCATTTATATTCTCCTTTTTTAAAAATCTTGATTTTATAAAATCTATAAACTATTCACAATTCGTTCCGCTGCCTGTCTTGCTCCCGATATATTCCTCGAAATCGGTCCCATTTCAAGTTCAGCCAATGCACCCGTGACATATAAACCAGGTCCCCACTGCAACGACTGCGATACAATCGGATAACCACATTCCGCGCAGCGTAAATCATGCGACCGGATGACTGGAGTCAGCCAATCCTTCCCTGGCATTGATGACTTAAAGCCGGTCGCTAAAAGGATCGTCCCTGTAAGTTGAATGACCTTTTCGTATTTATTCCTGAGACCAATATGCCCGTCCCTCCACACAGCGCTTATCACTTCTTCATCCATTACACGTAATAATCCCTGTTTAACCTGATTCATCAGCGCTTTATGTAAGTCAGGTGGTACGGAACCCTTATTACGTGCCTGAATAATGGTCTCGCGTCTTTTTTGATAGCTAGTTATAGCATGGAAAGGACGCTGTTTTTTCGGCCCCAACCAACCAGGATCACTGTCGAAATCATGAATCCTAAATGGATGCCGCTTTAGTAGCGTTACGTCATTGGGATAGATCTTACTCAGCTTCAAAGCGAGATGGACAGAAGATATGCCTCCCCCAATGATCGTGATTGGTCCTTTTAATTGTGTCAGCTCCGGAATATTTTCATCGAATATGTGGTAAATGGAACCCTCATGCTCTTGTTTTAATTGCTGTGCCCAATCAGGCCAATAAGGCTGTTCTCCAATACCAATTGAAATCACAAGCTTTTGTCCCACAAGCCGTCGCTTGTTTTGCAATTGGATTTCCCAGCCCTGTCCCGTTTTGCAGGCAGAGGTGACTTCCCCTTGCACCCATGCCTTCTTAATGGATAAATCATCAGCCAAGTGAACACAATGTTCATTGAAGGATTGTAGGGACGGCCGCTTATATTGGCCATAAAAGTTATTGTTCCAGTCTGCCTTTTCCACATATTTCTGCAGGCTGAAGGGATTCACATCCAGATGGTGTACGGATGGAGAACGTAAATAAGGCATTGAAATGATTTCCGTACAATGCTTCCATCTTGCCAATGGTTCTTCATTTCTATCAACAATCGCCAGCTGGTCCACTGTCGTTTTTCCTGACTTAAGTAAAAATGCCGCCATCGTCATACCTTGAATTCCTCCGCCAATAATGATCCATTCCAACATGAACTTCCCTCCTTTTATATCCATCCTCTTCAATAAAACAAAATCATTACGATTTAAACTTCATAATTACTTCGTTTCACGGTGAAGCGTGTGTTTCTTTAATCGTGGGCAGTACTTTTTCAATTCGATCCTGTCCGGATTATTCCGCTTGTTTTTCGTTGTGATATAATTGCGGTCCCCTGATTCTGTGCATGCTAACGTAATGTTTACTCTCATTTTTATTTCCTCCTAATGTTTTTTAATGAACGATTTCCGTAAAAGCAGGCAATCGATCTTCATATAAAGACCAATCCTGCTGTAACTCAATTTCCGTCAATAAGCATTGATCTAATTCATTTTCGATTTCCTGTTGATTCATTTGAATGCCAATCATCACCAGCTCCGTCATCCTGTCACCGTATACTGCATTCCACCGTTCCAATAATTCAGGTGCCTCCTTTAAAATTTGGCCCTGTTCTTCCTCAGGGTAAGCTGCAATCCATTTACCGGCTGCTTGTAAAGTTAATGACGGTCCCGCCTGCGAAAGCAAGCCTGCCGTATCATTTCTCGATGCCAGCCAAAGGAAGCCCTTTGCCCTCACCACTTGTACGGGCCAATTTTCTAACCATTCCATTAGCCTCTCGGGATGAAACGGTATTTCCCTTCTGTAAACGAAGGATGAAATCCCGTACTCCAGGGTCTCCGGGATATGCTCTTCATTCAATTCCTTTATCCAGCCCGCTCCTTGGCTTGCCTCTTCAAAATCAAATAAATGTGTATTCAATACATCCTTTAGCGGCACCTTGGAATGATTCGTTTCGATGATCCTCGCATCCGCATTCATTTTATGAAGAACCGCCTTTAATTCCTCAACGGCGTCAGCATCCATTAGATCGATTTTATTTAACAGGATGACATTGGCGAACTCTATCTGATCTATTAGTAGGTCGACCACTTCCCTGCCATCGGCAGCATCAGTTGCCTGCATCCTGTCAATAAGCGTTTCTCCGGAAGTGAAGTCTTGCCAAAAATTATACCCATCAACAACGGTAACCATCGTATCAAGCCGGCAATATTCCGATAAATCAATTCCCATGCTTTCATCAACATAGGAGAAGGTTTGGGCTACAGGTACCGGTTCGCTTATCCCAGTCGATTCAATTACGATGTAATCAATGTCCCCTTGTTTCGCCAATTTCTCCACTTCAATCATCAAATCCTCACGAAGCGTACAGCAAATGCAGCCATTCTGCATTTCCACCAGTTTTTCATCCGTCCGGGTAAACCCTCCCTGTTTGACCAGCGAAGCATCAATATTGATCTCACTCATATCATTAACAATGACGGCAACCTTCAGCTCATCCCGATTTTCAAGAATATGATTCAAGAGCGTCGTCTTTCCCGCACCAAGGTATCCACTCAATACCGTAACCGGAATTTTCTTCATCTCCATCCCTTACCACTCCTTTACCTGATTTCTTTACTGTGCGTAAATCAAAATCATTACGATTTAAATACTAAAACCATCTCCCACGCGAAAACACTCTTTAATAATAAAACGTAATCATTACTATTTGCAAGTTTTTTTCAAAATTGCCTCCGAATACTTCTCCTGAACCAATGTAATCACGATTGCTCCGACACACGGATAAATGAAAGGTGCCGTCATACAATTTAAAACAAAAAAATTAAATGGAAGCCCAATCACACATTACAACATGTGTATGGAACCTCCATTGCAGGTTTATCATTTAATGTACTTCCATATTGACAAGCAGCTGATCATTAACACAACGCTTCATTATCCAATACATTTTTCTTTTTCTTTGTTGCAAATCGAGAAAAAACTTATTGGGTACTGAGCTTATTCCGCCATTTCCCACCCTGAAGATGTTACTGTCTTTTGTTCAAAAGTTTCAATTTCTCTCTGTTTCGCCAGTTTAGAAGCTTGTGACATGGACCACGTTAAATTCCCAAAGGCAATCACTGTCCCGATCGAGATAACTAACACCTTTTTACAAAGTATTTTCTTCAATAGCTTCCTCCTGAGAATGTATTGGAATACTCTAAATATAAACCAACATTGTTAACCTAACATGTAGCTGCTGTAAATGTACGAAATTATTTTTGTACATATGTAAACACAAAAAAGCTGAGTGCATACGCAGTCAGCTTTTCATAGGTGTTTCTTATTTATAAAATACTTTGTCGACGTTGTATTTAGCATGAAGTTTATTGATCATGTACGTTTCATAGATTTCACGTTCCATAGCGTCTTCGACTATAAGAATGTCAATTTTCTTGACTTCATTACGATGATCTTTAATCGGAGAAACATTATCCTCGAAATGCTTCTTGACCCTTGGTCTTAATTTACGAGCTTTACCGACAAAAATCAGCTCATCGTTTTCATTGTAAAACAAGATGATGCCGCCTTTATCACGGGGAATCAAATGAAAATCGATAAACCCGTAAATTTCAGGAATGACAGGCTCGTCTCCTTCAATAACTTGCTTTCTTTGTTTGATGCTTATATCCGCTGCAGGGATTTCAATTTTAATCATTACAATTCACGTCCTCTATTTGTATAAGGTGAAACTTTCAATCGGAATCATGGTTTCACGTCAAGCCAATCACTATAATCTTAAAGGTAAATGGTATCATAATTATGAATGAAAAGCCATGTATGCCTTGATTGGTTTAAGATGATTCTAAATATAAAGAAGAAGACTCGCTGGGAGCCTCCTTCTTTATCGGAAATATCCGTTACCACCTGTGAGCCTTTGCATTGCTTCTTAGTATAATGTTTGTTTGCGATTCTTGCGTATGGCCATTAACTTGAGATTTTGAACGCTTAGGTCTTGTCCAATTATGGTGAAACTTTTGAGAATGTGGATCTAATTGATCTTTATAGCTCATTCTGTGTCACCTCATCATTAG
This sequence comes from Peribacillus frigoritolerans, assembly GCF_040250305.1. Lineage (NCBI taxonomy): Bacteria > Bacillati > Bacillota > Bacilli > Caryophanales > Bacillaceae > Peribacillus > Peribacillus frigoritolerans. The sequence continues at coordinate 5,007,425 of NZ_CP158190.1, forward strand.
GATTTGGATATTCCGTTCAGTGATAGTAATCCCCATCACTTGTTCTAGTATTTTATTTTTCCAAGGCATTTATACATATCCTTTAAAAAGCGAATTCAGCTGACTTGCCTTTTGCAAGGACTTCCCCTTCTTCATCCACCGCATCACTTGTCATTAGGGATATGCCCTTTATGTTTCCATCATTTAGAATGAAACCAATGTTTCCGCTTTTTGAACCGTTTCCTTCTATTTCACCAGTAAGTTCTTCCAAGTAGATCTCATCTTCCCATGTCAGATGTTCTCCTCTGTCCGTTTCGAGGAAAGCAACTGGGGAAAACTTAATTTTTTTATCCGTATTGTTTTTGATTTCCACGTTCACTTTTACGATATCGAAATCTTCATCATGCGTATAGCCGTGGAAGAAATCAATCATGCTGTAATCCGGAGTGGCATGCATCACTTTCATTTCTTTGACTTTAACCTCGATCGGGCCAACATCCAGCGTTTCATTCACTTTTTTATAGGCCTTCAAAGTTAATTCGCCTTTGGCATCGGAAACGTTCTGTCCGATCTGGTTCAAGTTTATATCATCAGGAAGCTGCGGATTCGGAACATAGACATCCTTTTTTTCCAGTGGTCGTGCAATTTCCTCTGTTTTTTCTTTAGCTGTCGTTTCTTCTTCGTAAGCTGGTTGGGTATTAAGAGCACCAAATGCCGTTAATAACAGGGCACCAATCATCAGTCTGTTCATTGAATCCCTCCCTGAAGTCATTATTTCTTTAATAGCTCAAAAATGATTTTGGCTTGATCCGTGTTATCGACCTGCCCGGCAAAACGTTCTTTATATGGCCCGTATGCGTAGACTGGAACATCTTCACCCGTATGTCCCCCAGTAGTCCAGGCAGTATTGGTCCGGTTATCGAATATGGCTTCGATGGCATTATCGACATTCGTCACATTTTTTGATTTGGCAGCTTCAGTTACCGTTTTGATTTCACCGTCAGTTAGCTTCACAACATTTTGGTTAATATATTGCTTTAACGTCTTTTCGACATCAGCGCCTTTGACGATGGCATCCGCCATGAAGTCAGGAGTGCGTTTGGCTGCCTTGATTGGCTCGCCGTACCAGTTATATATTCCTTTTGCTCCGATCGAGAATCCTCCTGTAGAGTGATCCGCAGTAGCCACCACTAAAGTATGTTTGTCTTTCTTCGCAAATTCCATGGCCGCTTTGTATGCTTTTTCAAAGTCTTCCATTTCACTCATTGCACCTACGATATCATTATCATGTCCAGCCCAATCGACTTGGCTTCCCTCGACCATAAGGAAGAATCCATCTTTATCTTTATTCAAGCGCTGGATCGCCGAACTTGTCATGTCTGCCAAAGAAGGCGTTTCACTTGGGCGGTCAATCATTTTCGGGAGTCCTTCAGATGCGAATAAACCAAGGACCTGCTCATTTTTGTCCTTAAGCATTTGATTTTTATCAGTCACATAACTGTAACCGTCTTTTTCAAAGGCTTTCGCCAAATTGACATCAGGCCGGACAAAATTGGACTTTCCACCGCCCAATAGGACGTCAATTTTATGTTTGCCTTTGATTAATTCGTTATAATAATCGTCTGCGATTGAATTCATGTTTTTCCGATTTTCATCATGGGCGCCAAAAGATGCAGGTGTAGCATGAGTGATTTCCGAAGTGGCAACCAATCCCGTCGCTTTTCCTTTTTCCTTTGCTGCTTCCAATACGGTTTTGACTTCCGATTTATCATTATCCACTGCAATGGCAGCGTTATAAGTCTTCACTCCGGCAGACATTGCCGTTGCAGCTGAAGCTGAATCCGTTATATTTTGTGCAGAGTCTTCTGGGTAAGTCATCTGCTGGCCAACCAAGTATTTATCAAACTCTGTCCGTTCTGCCGCCTTCGTACCAGGATTATCTTTTAAATACCGGTAAGCGGAGGTATAGGAAACACCCATGCCGTCACCAATCAGGAAAATCACGTTCTTGATTTCCGGTTCTTTATTTGGGTTACCCTTTGCCGAAACACGATCCGCACCGGACCATGATAAACTTCCAAATGCCAATGCCGAAACGAGTGTAATGGGTAAAACCTTTTTACTCCATGTGCGATTCAAATGAATGACCTCCCGTTAATCTTTTCTATTTAATTTAACTATAGGTGAAGAAAATGAACTCAATGTCAAGGCTATGTAAAAAAGCGACAGGATAATTGTTAAGACAAAGTAAAGACAGCATGTGGAATTGGTTATTCAGGGAAATCATCAGTAGCTGGGGTATATTACAGGCCATTCAACGTCTTCAAATCGGGTGATTGTCAGGAGTTTAAAGTGCTATTAATGGAGTAAAGAAATAAAGCATCCGAATAAGGATGCTTCAGAGTCAGACTGCAGACAAATTCGATACCTACAGTTTTTTCTTTGAGGAACGTTACATTTTTTTCGGAAATCCGCTTTTTTTCGCCGACACTGTCAAGCCTCCTGTCGCAAGCATCTAGCTGAGTCTCGGCTAGCCAGTTATTCGGCAGGAAAATCATGAAGTATAAACTATTCTTAAACCGTTCGGGATGAGGCCAGCCTACGTTTTACTTTAAAAACCATTCCAGTTGGTTGGAATGGAAGGTACGAGACTCCTGCGGGAAAAACGTGTCCAAGGGAGACCCCACAGGCGCAAATGGCGCCGAGGAGGCTTCCGGACCGCACGCGGAAAGCGAGTACCTGGAGTGAAGATCATGTTCCATTTGATTTAAGAAATCCGCTCCCTTTGTCGAAAAACTGAAGCGCTCCATTCAAGAGCGCGTTTTTCACTATTCTTTCTCTACAACTAAACATTCCAAAGCACGGGCCGCATTCACTCTCGCCACCTCGATTGAATCGGCAGATGACAGGGCGACTGCCACCCTTCTGCCTGCCTTTGTAACAGGTTTTCCGAAAAGACGCACTTGTGTATTAGGTAAAGCCAAAGCCTTTTCAACACCAACTATAGAATATTCCGATAACTCTTCTTGAGCTTTTAATGGACGGCTGGCACCTGGGCTGATCAGCTTGATTTCTGGGATGGGGAATCCTAGAATCGCCCGAATATGAAGGGCAAACTCGGACAAATTCTGAGTCACTAATGTCACTAGCCCCGTATCATGCGGACGTGGGGAAACTTCACTGAAATAGACTTTATCCCCTGAGAGGAAAAGCTCAACCCCGAATAATCCGTACCCACCAAGTTCATCCGTAATGGCATGGGCAATTTTTTTCGCTTCCATTATTTGCGCGTCTGTCATATTATGCGGCTGCCAGGATTCAATATAATCCCCGCCCTGCTGAATATGGCCGATGGGAGCACAAAACATGGTACCATTTACAGCCCGGACAGTAAGCAGCGTGATTTCCGAATCAAAACGGATAAATTCTTCAATGATCACCCGTCCATTTTGAACCCGGCCGCCTTCCATCGCGATTTTCCAGCAATCCTCCAGGTCACCTTCCGTGCGGCACACACTTTGTCCTTTACCTGAAGAACTCATCAGCGGTTTGACGACATTAGGAAAGCCAACTTCCTTGGCAGCTTGAACAAATTCTTCATATGTATCGGCGAATTTGTAGGCTGCGGTCGGAATCTCCAGAGTTTCAGAAGCCAATCTCCTGATTCCTTCACGATCCATAGTCAATTTAGCCGCTCTTGCCGTCGGAATGACATGAAAGCCTTCCTCTTCCAACTTGACTAATTCGGATGTAGCGATGGCCTCGATTTCCGGCACAATCAAATCGGGTTGTTCTTTTTCTACAACTCCCCTTAGTTGTTCCGCATCCAGCATATCGATCACATAACTGCGATGAGCGACTTGCATGGCAGGGGCATGTTCATAGCGGTCTACAGCAACGGTCTCGACACCAAGCCGCTGTGCTTCAAGTATGACCTCTTTCCCCAATTCACCTGAGCCCAATAATAAAATCTTTTTTGATTTATACATTCAGTCTCTCCTCCTTAATTCCTCAAAATCATTATATACGAACTATAAACGAATAAACATAAATATTTATTCGTATTTTCAATCAATTCACTCAGAAAATATAAAATAAACATACATATTTTAAGCATTATAAATACCAACTTGACAAATTGGATTAATATGTTTTATGCTACTTTTATATAAGGAAAATATATAAGCTGACTAGTTCACTGGAGGCTCTCTATTCAACAGGATAGGGGTTTTTTTCGTTTTTATCAATGAGGGAGGATTACACTATGCAAAAGGAATCGCTACGGATTATTTCCCCTATCATGAATGAGAAGCAAAATGGGGGCTTAGAAAATATAGAGTACCTTAATCTGCCGGACAGAATATTTTTCCATTGGTGCCAGCAGCAATATCGACTGAATAGAGGGATTTACAACACGATCGATCATTGGTTCTATGAGTATGGCATTGTCCATATCCTTTACCGCCGGATCAACCTTTTAGCCTTTTTGGAATTCGTTTCTACCCCTGAACAAGATACCGGAAAAACAAAGTTCATTAAATTCGGCAATGGTGGTCTAAAGCAAAAGTTGCAGGAATTCATTGCAGATTAACCTGAATCTTATAAGACCCTTATCAGTAATATGCCCGTTCTCCTCCTACTGGTAAGGGACACTTATGCGAATGTCGAAATTTGCAATACGATTACTTTTGAAAATGTAAGCGCTTTCTAATATAATGAAATTAGGTTGGATGGCATGCGTGGCCGTCAAAGTATCTGGCGTAGGTGGGGCCAATACTAGCGCTAAGGAAGTTAATCTTCTTTACCGCAAAACTATTAGAATTCCTTTTGGCAGGGGCTGCAATATTACTGGGACATGGAGAATGTCCGTTAATTTTAGGCTAAAAAGCGAGTTAATCATGCAATCGATAAGTAAAGCATAACTTTACTTATTTTTTGCAGCAGCCCTCATCGTTTCAAGTCTAATAGTTTATAAGACTAAAAAGCTCTACCCCATGGAAACGGAGTTGAGCTTTTTCATTTGTTCAAATTTCACATATATAACCCTGCCAAGAAAATCCCAAGCGACTTCTGATAAATCTCATCGAACTGTGATATTGGGAGGGGATTCGTTCCTTTGCCCAGCTCCACGGTAAATCCCGGCCTGCGCCAATCCTGAATGTACCAATCCTTATACCCTGCGTAACTATTGGCGGATTTGACAGGCTCATATCCACTGACCCTCGCAAACTCATTGACTATCGTTTCCGACTCGGGTGGTTCCAAATCTTCAAATCCCCAAAAAATGACCTCTCCTTGGGTGTGGAACGCAAGGACTTTGCCAAAATCACGTTTTTTTGTCAACTCTGACATTGCAATAGCCTCTGGCTGTGTAAGCGGCCCTTCCCCTGGATAATTCGCCGGACCTGGCTCCGTTACATTATTGCGGGCTTGTTCCAGTTCCCATTTGGCGGGAAATTGATCATTCAGATCCACCCCATTAATATTGGCTTTCCAGCCAGAGAAGTCTTCGCTGCCATTATTCCATTCGATGAGCCGTCCTCTCAATGACTCATCTGCAGGCGGTCCTTTCAGAACCAACTCCACTCCGTCCGGATTCACCATTGGGACGATCGACAGCATCGTCTGTTGATAAAAGGGAAACATAGCTAGACCGCGGATGTCAGCCTGATTCGTGACTGCGAGTAAATAATCATTTAAAAAGGTCATGATCACAGGCGTCGTTATCCACTCATTCGCATGAAAGGAACCATTATAGTGAACTCGTTTGTTGCCATTTCCAATCAGAACTTCGGGGATATCCCTTTCAAGCACCGAGTCCCCGATGGGGGAGGTTTTTATAAATGGATAGATTGTTTTCAAACGTCTAACATCGGTCATCATCGTCTCATAATCATATTCCCGATTTCCTTGAATTAGCCTCCACGTAATCCTCAATGGCACAGAAATTGTCTGACCGACTTGCAAGGCATTCGGGTTGAGATTGGGATTAACTAAAAATAGGGCATCCAATGAAAGATTACGTGACCTGGCAATTGCCCATAACGAATCACCTTGCTTGATGCTATAGCCGGTAGTCGTAAAGCCAGGAATTTTGATTTGTTGGCCAATCATAAGTGCAAGTGGGTCAATCCCACTATTGGAATCAATGATAAGTTGGTAATTCACCTTGAATAATTGGCTATAATACCACAAGGAATCATTCTGCCGCACAAAAACGTCCATACTGCACCTCCTCTTAACCAAATGTATGCTGACTCAATTTAATTATTGCCAACGCACCCTGACCTTTCTGGACTTTATGATTATAGAAAAGTCACTCCTCAAAACGAACCAAATTGGGGGCATCATCCAGAATGCTTAGGTATCGCTCAGTGCTTCCATACGTACCTTCTGGGTCTAATTCCCGATAACTTTTGAATTTCGCCATCCGCCCCTTCTTCTTGATCCAGTCCAGATGCTCCAAGGGAATGTCGGATAACTTGTTATGCAATTAAATTGGACTGCCTACTTTATCCCGATTCTTTTTACTAGTCATTAATTCCACCCTTTACCGATAATCCAAGCAACTGGCCCAACTAATCTGACAGCATGACTTCCTTACAAACCATTTATAACTATATATTCTTACCGAACTTGTCGGGTGTCATTCATATAATGGAGCCCTGCATAAATGCAAACAGGCATCCATTCATGAATGGATGCCTGTTTGCATTTACTAGATTGGTAGTCCCATATTTTACGCTTCTTGCGGTACAGGTAAACCTAAACCTTCGGCTATGCGCGTTCCGTATTCCGGATCAGCTTTGTAAAAATGGCCGATTTGACGAAGCTTGATTTCTTCCAATTCCACAGGATTCATTGCGCCCACGATCGTGTCAACAAGGCGAGTTTTCTCTTCGGCACTTAATAGACGGTATAAGTCACCTGCTTGGGTGTAGTGATCATCACTATTATGACCGACTTGTGCAGCTTGCCCAGTCACCTCGAAAGGAGTGACTTTATTTTCCGTTGATTCGGCAGGGCCTCCAAAACTATTCGGCTCATAATAAACAGATCCCTTGCCATTGTCATCTGCACGCATGAAACCATCACGCTGATAGTTATTCGCTTCCACTTTCGGACGGTTAACCGGAAGCTGGTTGTGATTCGAGCCCACACGGTAACGGTGTGCATCTCCATATGCGAATAGGCGTCCTTGAAGCATCTTGTCTGGGGAAGCTTCAATTCCCGGTACGAATGTTCCCGGTGAGAACGTGGCTTGCTCCACTTCAGCAAAGTAGTTTTCAGGATTTCTGTTCAATACCATACGACCAAGCTCGATCAGCGGATAATCTTTTTGAGACCATACCTTCGTCACATCGAATGGATCGAAACGGTATGTATCCGCATCTTCCAGAGGCATGATCTGAACATACAATTTCCATGCAGGGAAGTCCCCTTTTTCAATGGCATTGAAAAGATCTTCCGTATGGTAATCAGGGTTTTCACCTGCTAGTTTTGCAGCTAGATCCACATCAAGGTTTTTGATGCCCTGTTCTGTTTTGAAGTGGTATTTCACCCAAACGCCTTTTCCTTCAGCATTCACCCATTTAAATGTGTGGCTTCCGAAACCATGTGTATGACGGAGTGTAGCAGGAATGCCCCGGTCGGACATCAGGATCGTCACTTGGTGCAGAGATTCCGGTGAATGTGACCAGAAATCCCAAACTGCCGTAGGGTTTTTCAAATGTGTTCTAGGATCCCTTTTTTGTGTATGGATGAAGTCGGGGAATTTAATCGCATCGCGAATAAAGAATACAGGCGTATTATTACCGACGATATCGTAGTTTCCTTCTTCCGTGTAGAATTTAACAGCAAATCCACGCGGGTCACGGACTGTATCAGCAGAACCCAATTCACCTGCAACTGTGGAGAAACGGATAAAAAGATCTGTCTTCTTGCCCACACCATTGAAAAGTTTAGCTTTCGTGTACTGAGAAAGGTCGTTCGTTACTTCGAAAGTTCCGAATGCACCGGCACCCTTCGCATGAACTACACGTTCAGGCACACGTTCACGGTTGAAGTGGGCTAGTTTTTCCAATAAGTGTACATCTTGAATGAGCACCGGGCCGCGTTCGCCGGCAGTGATCGAGTTTTGATTATCTCCAACTGGTGCTCCCCAGCTTGTAGTAAGGTTTTTCTTATTTGTCATAATTGAACCACCTTTTCATTATTATTTATGTATATAATGATAAAGCTTCTCAGAAAAAAATCAATACTTATTTATAATAATTTTAATATAACAATCAATCCATTGTAATTTCAAATTAATATTACGCCTTTACCAACTCCTAACATATGGAAAAGTATAATGGTATACACCGTTGAAGGAACATCATGTTTCCATAATCACATTCCTAATAATGGTATACGACCCTTATATCCAATATTCCTTCACGACAAGTGATTTTATCATTTCTCCTACCAATGGGTTAGTAATCGAGAATGTCGCCGAATATTCATAGATACTTTGCGCTACTTCACCCATCTCCTTCTATTTATCTTATAACAAACCGAAGAGTTCTCCTGTGACTTTGTTCACTTCATCTGCCTTTATTTACATGGTGAATAGAAGGATGCATAGAAACTGAATTTTTCATTGCCTTTGTGAACCCTATCTTCAGCAGAACACTTCATGAATTGACTGAATCAAGAGGCCTTCAACCTTATTTTGCTAGAGCAATTGTAAACATACTGGTTTGTGTTCGTTTAAAAAATAAGATACTATTACGTTAAAATGACCGTCCAATAAGAGTAAGGGTGATATATATGAATGAGCGCAAACAATTGGTAGTTAAATATGCACACCAATTATTTATTGAAAAGGGATATCAAGCAACTTCCATTCAGGATATTTTAGATTATAGCGGCATTTCAAAAGGAACATTTTATAACTATTTTTCTTCTAAAAGCGAATTGCTTAAGGCAGTCTTCCTAACTTCGCAAGAAAAATTCGAAAAAGAGCGGAATGAATTGCTGATTGGGCAAAACCTTGCAGATATTGAGATATTCATCAAACAATCAGAATTACAAATGCACTCCAACAAAAACAATAAAATCTTTTTCTTATATGAAGAAGTAATGATTTCAAATGATACCGAACTTAAGAACTTCATCACACATGCTAAATTCCAGCATATCCATTGGCTATCAAAACGGTTTCTGGACATTTTCGGTGCTGATAAAAAACCCTATATTTTGGACTGTGCCATTCTTTACTCGGGAATGATGCATCAAACGATTCATTTTAATGCTTTGGCTAAAGAGCCCGATTTCAACCCTACTGAAATTATCCGTTATTGCGTCGATAGGATTAAATCGATTTTCGAAGATGTCAGCCAGTCAAATGCACAGCTTTTGGAACCCGACCTCATCAAGCAATGGCTGCCAGAGTGCTTCCATTCACAGCAGGATTTTCATACTGCACTCCTGCACTCTGCAAACGACCTAAAAAAGATGATCCTAAGGCTATGCCAAGATGATGAAGCAGAACGAGTTAAAAACCTAAAATTGATTCACTTTATCCAAGAGGAATTATTACAAAACGTTGAACCGCGAACCTTTCTCATTGAAAGTGCCCTGCTTTCCTTAAACACCAATCCAAAATTGAAAAACACATTGGAATTAACTGAATTCGAAAAAATCATTGCCCATAACTAATGAGAACCTAATGAATCCCATTTTCTAGACAAATGGGGTTTTTTCGGCGGAAAGGGAGCGGATTTCTGAAATCGACTGGACCTTTTTAAATGAAAAGACTGTAGCCGAACCGTATTTTTAAAACAAGACTTGCTTACCTTCCTGTTTTACTTTTATATTGGATGAAACCTATATTGGATTGAAGAAATTTGCGGCACTCCTGCCGAATAACTGGCTAGCCGAGACCCCACAGGCGCTTGCGCCGAGGAGGCTTGGCAGACAGTCGGCGGAAAGGGAGCGGATTACTGAAATCGACTGGACCTTTTAAGTAAAAAGCGTCTATTCCATTCTGGGGGAATACATATCGTATTCCTCTTTTTTTGTGACAATTCTGCAAACATATAACTGAAATTCATGAAATTTTAGTATAATGACTTGTAGTAAAGGTGACTTCAGGAGGAGTTTTTCATGAACATAATAATGCGTTTTCTTATCAACGGGCTGGTATTGCTCGTTATTGATTGGCTTCTCGACTCCATCACGATTAAATCTTACGGAACAGCCTTGCTGGCGGTTTTTATATTATCAATCATGAACTTGCTGGTTAGGCCCATTCTCCAGCTTATCACATTGCCGATCACCATCCTGACGTTCGGGTTGTTTTCTTTCATTATCAATGCCTTCACATTCCAAATCACTTCCTATGTTGTCAGTGGCTTTGTAATAGATTCTTTTTGGGGGGCTTTAATCGGATCATTGTTATTGAGTTTCATTCAAAGTCTTCTTATAAAACAGAGTAAAAAAAACCGTCAGTAGCATGCTGACGGTTTTTCGTGTCATTTCCATGACACCCTTCGATATTTCCCGGGCTATTTCCCTAAATTCCGCTAAGCTTCACTAGCTGTATTCTCTCATTTTTGACAAGGCAGAAGGAGAAAGCGACTCAAATCCATAACTTTACATATACATGCCGATTTCTCTCGAAATGGGTATGAATCGATTTATGGAGGAATGACATGTTCACAAAACATGAACCAAGATTCGCCCTGACCATTTTACTCGTGCTTGCTTTCTTTATTCCCACTTTTTTCACCCCATCATTAGCCGCGGCTGGAGATGGCAGCTTGTCATCTCCTTACTCCGTTTCCCAAGCCATTGCGAATCAAGACAGCACGGTTAAAACGGTCAGTGGCTATGTGACGGGACAGCCCACTTCAGCCAATACCGTCGTCACGAGCGGCTATGCGAATGATTATGCCATAGCATTGGCGGACAGCTCATCGGAAACAAACAATGCCAAAATGGTATATGTTCAGATTCCATCCTCCTTCCGCTCTGAATTTGGCTTAAAAACAAATCCTTCTTTAAAAGGAAAAAAAATCACCGTAACTGGCACACTGAGTGCATATTTCACCCATCCAGGCTTAAAAGATGTTTCTGCCATGTTTTCAGGGAATGATTCACCAGAACCGGAGACACCAGGTGTTGGCTCATACTATGATTCAGCCAGCGGAAAATCAGGGTTGGCGCTAAAAAATGCACTCCATCAAATCATTGATGACCATTCGGAAATATCGTATTCAAATGTATGGGACGCTTTACGGAAAACCGATGAGGACCCGAATAACACGAATAATGTCATTCTTCTTTATACAGGGCGTTCCCAAGGAAAAACGATGAACGGATCCGGCGTTAATGATTGGAATCGCGAGCATGTATGGGCAAAATCACATGGTGATTTTGGTACCACTTTAGGTCCCGGCACCGATCTGCACCATCTTCGGCCGACTGATGTCTCTGTCAACAGTACAAGAAACAACCTGGACTTTGATAATGGAGGTTCTGAACATTCCGAAGCGATAGGAAATTACTATGATTCGGATTCATGGGAACCTCGCGATAGTTTCAAAGGTGATGTCGCCCGGATGCTGTTTTATATGGCGGTTCGGTACGAGGGTGATGCAGGGGAAGTCGATTTAGAATTAAATAATCAAGTGAACAATGGTACCGCCCCATATCATGGTAAATTGACTGTTTTACTGGAATGGAATGAACAGGATCCTGTAGATGCCTTCGAGCGTAACCGGAATGAGATCATTTATAATGAATATCAGCATAATCGCAACCCTTTCATAGATCATCCTGAATGGGCCTCCGCCATCTGGCAATGATAATACGAACAAGCTGTTCCTTATTTTTGGGACAGCTTTTCCACTGTTAAATATCTAAATTTTTAGAAAAATCACATAATTTTATTTTGGTTGAATAGCATTCCAATTAGTTTTGAAAGTTTGTTATACGAAGCTAAAAGATAGGATCACTTTAATGGTAAGCGTTTTCATTTTTCTCTTTACATTCTTCCTATTAAAATATATTATTTAGTTGTAATATTATGTGAAAAATCAATAAATAATATGTATTCTCCTCTACTAGTGATAAAATGCTAGATAGAGAAAATTAAACTCCAACATAGAAAAGGGGAAAATTATGCAAAACTCCAAAGAATCTCAACTGCATAGAGGTTTGGAAGAAAGACATATCGCATTAATGTCTCTTGGCGCAGCCATTGGAGTCGGTCTATTTCTCGGCTCGGCATCTGCGATTAAATTAGCCGGCCCAGCCATCATCATTTCTTATGCCATCGGCGGGCTTATGATCTATCTTATCATGCGTGCACTAGGTGAAATGGCGATAAAAAATCCTGTCGCAGGCTCTTTCAGTCGCTATGCAAGCGAATTTGTCGGTCCTCTTGCCGGGTATATAACCGGATGGAATTACTGGTTCGTTTGGATCGCCACCTGTATGGCTGAAATTACGGCAGTAGGAATCTATATGCAATTTTGGTTCCCTGATACTCCGCAATGGGCTTGGGCGTTAGCCGCACTTGCCATCATGACAACGATTAACTTTCTTGCTGTAAAAGCATACGGTGAATTGGAGTTTTGGTTCGCCCTTATTAAAATCGTAACGATCATCCTTATGATCGTCCTTGGCTTCGGAATGATCATCTTTGGACTGGGGAACGGCGGAATCGCGGTCGGATTCGGCAACCTTGTTGAAAATGGAGGATTTTTCCCGAATGGGATTTCTGGTGTCATCCTCTCATTCCAAATGGTCATGTTCGCCTATTTGGGAATTGAAATGCTCGGTGTAACCGCAGGTGAAGTTAAAAACCCTGAAAAATCTTTAAAAAGAGCCATCGATACCGTTTTTTATCGAATTTTACTTTTTTACGTTTTAGCTCTGACAGTCATTTTATCAATCACTCCATGGGATGAAATGAATGGAGAAAACAGCCCATTCGTTATGATGTTTGATAAAATCGGTATTCCAGGCGCAGCAGGGATCATTCAGTTTGTCGTACTGACAGCAGCCCTTTCATCTTGTAACAGCGGGATCTTCAGTACAGGAAGAATGTTATTCAACCTAGCGCAGCAAGGTGAATCACCAAAAAGTTTCGAACGTACAACAAAGTCAGGCGTTCCTGGCGTTGCCATTATCGTTTCGGCTATCGTGCTTCTTTTCGGTGTTTACCTTAACTACATGGAAGCGGATAAAGTTTTCACTTACGTCACAAGTGTCGCCACATTCGGTGCACTCTGGACATGGGGAACCATACTTGTCACGCAGATCATGTCTAGACGAAAAATGAGTCAGGGAGAAAAACAAGGCTTGTCTTACAAGATGCCTCTTTTCCCATTCACTTCTTATTTCACTTTAGCCTTTTTAGTATTCGTAATGGTAGTACTCGGTTTTTCAGCAGATACGAGAATCGCTTTAATCGTTGGTCCGATTTGGATCTTACTGTTGGTAGCCCTGTATTATGTGACCGGCTTGCATAAACGGAAAAGATAAATGTCAGAGGGTGCCAATCTAATTGGCACCCTCTCTTTCTGCCTTCACCTTTTACCCCTTCTTTTGATCACCCAATGGATCATCGCACCAGCTCCGCCTAAAATAATGAGGATAGGCAAGTTTCCTATTATAAAAACAATGATTCCTGAACCCGCTTTAAGTAATAGATTCGCACTTGTTGCAAGTTGTTTCTTCGTTCTTTCCCATGTATTCAATTCCTTATTATCAATGCCCGGCACAACTATCTGGTCCTGTGATAACGTGATGGTAACCGTCGAATAAGAGGTCTGGTTCTCAAGATACTTCATTTGCCCGGTCAGCTGCTCTATTTCTTCTTGCACCACGGCAAGATCGGATGATATTTTCAGCAAATCTTCCGTCTTCTCAGCATCCTTCATGAATGCAAGCAACCTTTCCTCTACTGCTCTCTTTGACTTCAATCTTGCTTTTAAATCTACATATTGTTCCGTTACATCCTGCCCTGTCACATTCCTTCCGACCACTTCTGAAGCCTCGCCCTCGCTATCGGCTAGAAAATCCTGAAAATGGGCTTCAGGGACCCGAACAGTGATCGTTCCTTCCACCAGTTCTTCATCTTCCCTGAATACATTGGACTCGACAACATATCCGCCATATTCAGCCACCTTATTCTCAATCTTCATTTGTGCCTTTTCGAGGTTCTTCACCTTCAACTCAAGCTGGGCTTGATGGATGACCTTTCTTTCATCCGTCACCCCTTCCTTTTCCGCCGCTTCTTCCTGCACCATATTCCCGGAAATTGAAGCGTCCATTTTACTTTCCGCCTTTTCATCCTGTGATTTCGATGCTGAATCATCTTTTTCATTACTGCTGCATCCAGCAAGTAAAAGGAACAAACTGAACATAAACATCATTGTTTTACGGTTCATCGGTATTCCCCCTTTTCTTAATAGTACCGACGTAAAGTTTGGAAGAAAGTTACACTTCTTGATTAAAGGGCATGTTTTATTTACAGATAAGAAGGTAAAAGTATAAGAACATCCAAATAATGAAGAAAGAAGAGGATCCCATTATGAACTACGGAAAATTAGCTAAAAGTGTATTGGTACCTGTGGTCGGAGGCTCACTTGTGGGGATATTCGCCACAAGGAATTCAAAAGAAATTTATGACAAACTCAAGAAACCTGCTTTTGCTCCTCCTTCCTGGACTTTCCCCGTTGCCTGGACCAGCCTTTATACGATCATGGGAATAGCGAAATATCGCATAGCATCCAAAGAAAAAGAATCGAAGTCCGCTGAACTCCTCTATGATACTCAACTAGGGTTGAATTTCTTATGGTCTTTTTTATTCTTCAAATGGGGCTTGCGCGGAACAGCCTTTATAGAAATGGCTGCACTGCTGACCTTGATTACATTAACGGCATTCGAGTTTTATAAAATAGACCGTACATCCGGTTTAGCGATGGTTCCCTATATTGCATGGGTCACATTTGCATTGGGATTGAACTTTTCCATCTTCAGGAATAATTAATCACAAAAAAGGAAGCGCCCCTTCTTTTAAGGAGCGCTCTCTTTTAGTGTTTCACGAGTAAATGTTGAAAACTCACGAGTAAATGTGCAATTTTCACGAGTAAACCCGCTAAACTCACGAGTAAACCTCAATTAATTATTGATATTCGTAATTCTTCCTTCAATTTCTGCCATGATCTTCCCGCCTTTAAACGTTTCTTTTACATAGTTAACGAATGCTTCCAGGTCAGCATGTCCAAACACACGCTCTTTTCCTTTCAGGACGGTATAGTTATCACCGCCGCTTGCCATGAAATCATTGACAGCCACCGTGTATGTTTCGGTATCCTTGATAGGTGTTCCGTCCGCTTTCTTCAATAAGGTGACACGTTCCGTGACGGGTTTACTGAAGTCGGCTGTATAGCTCAGTCCAGAAATTTGCAAAGTTTTCGGAGATCCTTCAACGATCCATTGCTGTTGAAGCAGCGTTTTCACTTCCGCTCCAGTCAGTTCCAGCTTAACCAATACGTTTCCGAATGGCTGGATTTTCGCTAAATCGGAAAAAGTGACTTCCCCCTTTGGAATATCTGCACGAATTCCGCCTGGATTCATAAAGGCAAAATCGGAATTCAAATCTGCCTTCATCGAATCGGCAATTAAATTCCCAAGACCCGTTTCCTGCGTATAGGCATTGGTTCTTAAAATTTTCTCATCCGTTGTCCCAAGCGGGGCTTTCAACTCGGGGAACATGCCCAGGTAGTCGTTAATGAATTTCGTCGTCCCGGCATCCGGTGTGATGCCACCTTGTGTAACCGTGACAATCTCAGCTGACTTTTTGACAATATCCTTTGTGTTTGGATCGATTTCCAAATCCACATCTTCAAAAGCCGTTCCATAAGAGTAAGCTTGTACAATCAACTTATTATCCACATAGTTGTTGACCTTTGCATGATTATCTCCTGCTAAGATCACATCTACTTCATCATCCACGCTATTGGCAAGATCAGCCACTTCGCCTGTGATGACCCCTTCCTTTTCAGTGCCTGGGTCATGTGAGATGATCACAATCGATTTGACGCCTTTTTCCTTCAACTCGTTAACCGCCTTATTTACGGCAGGTGCCTGTTCTATGAACTCCACATTCTTAATGCCATCCGGACTTACTTTTTGAGGTGTGGCATTCGTGACTACACCTATGAACCCAATATCAACCCCGCCGACCTTTTTTATGACGTAAGGGTCCAAAATCGGTTTTTTCGTGTCTTTATATACGACATTGGCAACTACATATGGAAAGTTCAATTTATCGAATACAACATCGGACGTTGGCGACTTTCCGCCATTGATTTGAGCCATCAGGGTTTCTACCCCTTTGTCGAACTCATGGTTCCCGACAGTTCCGACATCGAATTTCATATTATTCAAAAACTGAAGAGTCGGTTTGTCCTGGATCAAAGAAGAAACGGGGGCACTTGCCCCAACAGCATCCCCTGCCGAAAGTAAAAGTGTATTTTCAGGGTTTTCAGCTTTACGCTGCTTCAAGTGCGCAGCTAAATAATCGGCACGCCCTTGTTTGATACCGCCAAAATCGGAAGTGGTATCAAGCTGGCCGTGAAGATCATTGATCCCGAGCAGTTGCACCTTAACGTTTTCTTTCCCCAAATTATATCTGTAAATGCCAAAGCCTTTATCATCCTTTTTGCCTGTATAGGAAATCGGGCTGTCTTCATTTAAATATTCCGCACCTTTTGGTGATGAGGTGAAAGTAACGTCCACCTTGCCTGAAATCGGGGCAATCGACCAGTTATTATCAGCAGTTGGATTGATCTCACCCTCTTGTGTGATGTAATCCATCAAGATCTGGCGATTTTCATCCGCAGAGTCAACTACATATTCGCTGCCCTTGACTCCCGGGAAGTTCCCCCCGCCCGAAGCACGGTAATTATTCGTCACGACGATGAAATCTTGATTCGGGTCCACTGGTTCACCATTATATTTCAAATCTGCAATCCTGCTTGAATCCGACACTTTTATCCCTTTTTCATCATAGCGGGGAGCCTTGGTGACATCGATTTGATACGTAACGCCGTCAATCACATCAAAATTATAGACGGCAAACTTTCCATTAAGCAGCTCCTGTTCCTCAGACTTGGCAGGATTGATTGTATTATATTTCCCTGCAGACATTTCTAGCCACTCTTTAACAACTGACCCTTTGATCTTGATTGCCTTCAAGGTATTATCGTATAAATATAAATCACCGGCGCTGCGAATGGTCAGTCCGCCTTCCTTGATTTCGGTGAATTCCTCGACTCCATTGCGACCCGCTTTGAAAGGGGCTCCTACAGAGAGAATCGGCAAGTCCTTGTATTCAGGCCGGTTGCTTTGGATGTATTTTTCTACATACCATTTCTGTGCGCTCGTCACGACCTGTACGGAAGGATCGTCTTGCACAAGG
This sequence comes from Peribacillus frigoritolerans, assembly GCF_040250305.1. Taxonomy (NCBI): domain Bacteria; kingdom Bacillati; phylum Bacillota; class Bacilli; order Caryophanales; family Bacillaceae; genus Peribacillus; species Peribacillus frigoritolerans. The sequence continues at coordinate 5,024,886 of NZ_CP158190.1, forward strand.
GCGAAATAACTATGAATTGGAGCTGTAGTCGTTCCAATTGGCGTGTTGACATACTTGATCGTTCCTTCGTGATCCTTCTTCACGGCTTTGACGACAGATGCATCTTCAGCTGCTTTTTTTCCTGTTATTTTATCGTTGATTGCCCGTGTTGATGATTCGGAATTGACGACTTTCCAATTCCCCTTGATATTCTGGATATCAAGATCGATGATGCCGAGATTACTGCCCCCATATCCTGCTTGAACGGCTGCTACACCATTGATGGTACCCTTTTTATTATCCACGCCTTTAAGGACTTTTCCTTGGCTATCTTTGAATAGGCTGTCTAAAGATGCCTCATCTTGTGCTGGAAAGACCTTATGCGTGTGGGAGAACGTGATGGCATCGATGCCGGATACCTTGCTTAATGAATAGATGACATCCTCGGTATTCTTGGTATCGCCATTAAATCCGGAATGCGTGAGCGCAACGATGACATCCGCGCCCTTTTTCTTCATTTCAGGGACATATTTTTTTGCAGTCGTGATGATTTCTTTTGTAATGACCTTACCTTCAAGGTTCGCTTTATCCCAATCCATGATTTGCGGAGGGGTAAATCCAATGTAGCCTATTTTTACTGATTTTTCTTTTCCATTGATGTCCTTTACTTTCTTTGTGACGATTTTATAAGGTGTATATTTATTTTTATCATTCTTTGAATTATTGTCTTTATCTTTTTTGTAAACATTGGCATTGACATAAGGGAAATTCGCATCGTTGATGGCCTCGTCCAAATAAGCTAAACCATAATTGAATTCATGATTGCCGAATGTGGCCACATCATAGTCAAGCAAGTTCATCGCTTTATATACGGGATGGACTTCACCTTTTTTCAGTGGGGCTATTTTTGCTTTGTACGTACCTAGCGGTGTCCCTTGAATAAGGTCGCCGTTATCCACTAAAACGCTATTTTTCACTTCTTTTCGTGCCTGTTTAATTAAAGAAGCCGTTCGGGAAAAGCCGACAGAGTCCGATACGGCATCCTTATAATAATCATAGCTCACCAGATTAGTGTGTATATCTGTCGTTTCCATGATCCTTAGTTCAAAAGGTGCATCCGATACGGAAGCTGCCAGGCTGTTGCCGAAGTTACTCGTATTGCCGTTATACTTGGAGACAACTGATACTTTGATCCAATAACCCGATTTGTACGAGTTGAAGTACGCAGAGAACTTTTGGGCCGATTTAATATCCGCCTCAATGGCTGACTGTGAAATGACCTTCGTCCCATTCATTAATTGGAAGACAACGGTTTCATTTCCTTTGTTCCCTTTTTTCGGTGTGACCGTTACAGTCGCTTTGGTGCCTTTTGAGTAATTAACAGTAGGAGTTGAAATGGTAAATGGTTCAGTCTTGACCGGTTTCTTATTAGACTCTTTGGCGGATGTCTCCCCCGGTACGGTAATTGGGGCTGTAATCAAACTGACAGCAAGAATCGGAGCGAGCATCTTATTAACATGCATTTTGAACGACATACTTCACAACCCTTCTATTTTTGTAAAATGCTAGAATAATATATCATGATTTTGTCGAATAAACGCCAAAATTTACCGTAATATTACTAATTTTGAATAAATGGTACTTTTTATCTATTTTCATCCACTGAACATGGACCGTTTTTCCTTCAAATATATATATAAAAGGCTGGCCTATGCACATGAGCCCGCCTGCTTACACCGCATGGATTTCAAGATCGTTCCTTCTTTCTTCGACACTCTCTACTTCAGTGAAACCGTTTGATAATAATAAGACCAAGGCAATCACCCCAGCGTACTCCCAATCGATAATGAAATGCTTACTGAAGAATCTAATAAATCATCAATACCATTGAAACAAATTAAATTCGTTAATTTTTCTCATTCGTTTTTTTGCAAAGTCTCTATTAACAAGATTTCATCAAAACAAAAGTGTAATTTAACCTAACTCACAATAAAAGTCATAAAAATGTCACTTATGTAAAAATTTCTTGGCATATATAATTACATTTATGCTTAAAAGAAAGGATGTTTTTATTTGCCTAGTAATAAAAAGGAAGGCATAATCTTTGGACTTTTTATGTGTTTTGGTATGGTCCTTATTATGTCAGTTTACAACACAGCTTTACACGGCATTTCATCGTTTACAGTAGGGAGTGCAGTGATTCAATTTGCGGTGACATTTATCGTCGCTTTTATTGCAGAGTCAATAGTTGAACCGAAGGCACGTAAACTTGCATTATCACTACCTTATGATAAGTCGAAAGAAATCAAATTTATTATTGCAATTGCCTTTTGTATGGTCCCTGGAATGGTCCTTATTATGTCAGTATATGGGCTTATTTTAACTAATTTAATGATAGGGATTGAGGGTTCAATTTTCATAGCTTACCTTAAAACGGTTGGTCTAAACTTTATCGTGGCGCTACCATCACAGTTACTAATTGTTGGACCAATCTCACGCTGGTTATTAACTAAATACATTAAACCAGCGACACAAAAGCCAAAATTAAAAAATGTTTGAGTGCGTAAATATTAATATATATGACAAATAAATAAAAAGGATTAAGCTAATACGCTAATCCTTTTTATTTAATATGTTATAACCTACTGCGTTAAGACGAAAAATTCCTTATATTATGAATAAAACTGTCCAAGGCGTTTTCCTGTGAAGCGACCATTATACCCAATATGGATTCCCTGCTTGTCCTCCCTCCATAATCCCCTTTTTTAAAAAAATCTGCCGAATTCCTTGCAAAATAAAAACTGGCAAAGCAAGTTGCATTACCAGTTTTAAAAGTTAAAGCCTATAAATCCCGATCTATTAAACTAGCGGATACCGGTTCGATGCCCATCTCCCTCGACCAGATGGACAGCTGGCCTATATGGTGGATTTCGTGCGCTATGAGATGGCGCAGTATCCTGCCTTTTTCGTATGTTCCCCCCATCCAAGATGGCTGAATCATTTCATTCTCTTCTTCAATTGCATGCGAGTTCAAATAGTCAATGACCTCAGAATGATAACATATGGATAAATCCTCCACTTTTTCGATCGTATCATAAGCTTCCAAATCGATCGCGACATCAGGCTTCCCTTGTATGGCCCTGATCCAGCTGCATTCGACATCGATAATATGGGCGAGTGTCTTCAATATATTCCCCATCCCTCCTATGCGCTGCCGTTTCAGCTCCTCACATGGTAGGGAACGGCACCACTTGAACCACTCACTTCGCACCTGCCAGTTATACTTGAATAAGATCAACATCCATCCCAGCCCCCTAACACTATTTGTCGTCAAATACCCTTCAGCCTTTGTATTGATGATACTCCTGTCTTTGAATCGTTTTGAAGCCACAAGATTCATAGAGTCTTAAAGCATGCTCATTAGTCGCCTCGACCTCGAGAAAAATGTCATATCCCAGCTGGCATTGTTCGGCTACGATCTTTTTCAATGCCTTTCTGCCAAGTCCTTTTCCCTGGTATTTTGGCAAAATGGAAAATCCATAAATCCACGCTTCCCGACCTGAGTGATCAACACGGATCTTACCGACTGCAAGGCCACCCTTTTCAATCATCATGGTTTTCAGAGTATCCTCATATAGGATGCGCTGATAATAATCCTTCGCCTCTTGTTCCGTAAATTGGAAACATTGAATATCCAGCTGAATTTCCGTTTCCTCATCATCTCTCCGTGAAGGGCGAACGACTGCATCATCATAATCATCAAGCACCGTTTCGGACCATTTCATTTGAAACTCAGAAAAAGCAAACTCACATGGGAGCTGTTTCAAAAATTCTGTCCCTGAATCGGATTGAGCAGGTGAGTTCAAGAGAATCAACTTATAGTTGCGCTCCACGGCACTTCTTATCGCCTCTTCCAGCAGCTTTGTAAAAATGCCTTGCCTCCGGTAATCAGGATGTACCATCCCGCATATCTCCACTTTGTTCCCAAAATCGTATAAACCAAGAAAACCAACAAGCTTCAATCCATCATAGTGAAAAAAGTCATTCTTATGCACACCATTTCGACTGCGAAGCGTTTCCCAGTTCAGCTTTAAAGTAAAACCTTCCCGTTCACATTCATGCTGCAGGATCCGAATATCTTCTAGCTGTTGACTCTTCAATTCATTCCACCCCTTTTCCATATTATCAGTTTATTACCAAACAATAAGAAAAGCAGCACCCTTTTACTCGGATGCCGCATACTTCTATAAGTTTATTGATGAATGTTGTTTTTTTAAAAGTATTTTCACTTTAATCCATAAAACTAAAATCGTACGAGGGGAGGATTTCCTATCTAATTCCATTGACGGATGAATTATAGTAGTAAAATGATTCCAAATGACGATTATTTTTTACCTATTTTGTGCTATATTCCAAATAATGGTTTATCATTTTTATTATTTGAGTTTAAGGGAGGGGTTTAGCAAAGTCTTGATTTTCAGATAGTACCCATTTCTTTATACCCGAATTCCGGACCCTTTTTTGAATAGAATCCGAAATTCGGTGTTTATCACCTGGCACATAAGTCCTGAGGTTATCGTTTTTTCGTTTTATGAGCGGACTTTTTTAAGTTCTCTACGTCCGTTGTCAGTTCTTTTAATTGTTTACCGAAGCGGAAGAGCAAAAACATAGAAACGACGAATGGATAGCCAAATTCGCTAACTAATGAAACCCACATAGTAGCATCCTCAATCATCATCCTCTTCACCCCTTTTCTTGTATCTGATATCTAAAGTGAAACTTGTTTAAAAAAAACAATCTAGCACTATTGATTCATGGAAAAAAGAACGAATGTTCGTATATAATTGATTTATTCCCCTTGTCTATCACTTTATTAATTAAAGGAGGGATAACAATGAACCAATTAACTTCTCATTTTTTTTCTCATTCATTGGAGTTTCTGCAGCAACAGTACTCATCTTTCTTTGAACAACCGATCATTCAAGTATTTTTACAGAACCCAGAGCATTTAAAGATTTTCACTGAAACTCTTGATTCCCCTTCTTCCCACAACATTTGCCATCTCAACGAGACTTTCAAAATTTTCTATTACCGGGCTAAAGTATACAAATACATGTGCTCCTTAATTTACTTTTTCTCTGTTGATTTTGATAAAAGGGCACGGAAACAGCGGGAACGCTATCGAATGGTACTTGATGCGGCACCAAGGGATACTGGCGGATTGATCGATCGAGTCGGCACTATGGATGTTCAACTTGAAAAGATGGGGGAAACGAATGAACTCGCTTCACACATAAGTGATGAAGAGATGATAAAAGCCTTGAAAAAGTTAACAGCCAAACAAAACCTGGTGCTCACCATGATCTTTTCCTACGGCCTATCCAACAAGGAAATTGCTGCCTATTTCCATGAGTCGCCACAGAATATCTCAAGCATCCGTAAACAAGCTCTAAAAAAACTTCGAAAGCACTATATGGATGAGGTATATGTTAGAAAGGAGAAAAGCCATTGTGGATAAAAAACTGTCAAAAGAAGAATTGATGGATCTAATCGACTCTTTGAATCCTAAAATAAAAAAATCGTTAAAAAACACGAACTATCAAGACCGGAATGATCTGGAGCAAGAAATTAAACTCAAGATCATTGAATCATATGAAAAAATCGCAGCAATCGAAGCCCCTAATTTTGAGGAGTTCCTTGCAGAATTCCTTACTAAGCAAAAACAATGAAAAAGTACCAAGTCCAGAGCAAGGATGCTGGACTTGGTACTTTTTTTCTGAATATCAGTATGATGGTTTCAATGTCAGCGTGTCACCTATTGGGTCATCTAAAGTGGTTTTATGATAAGTACCTTCTGCCCAATCTTCAAGCTGATCATGGTACCACTCACTTTTCACGTTACCTGATTGACCCGGGCCAACGAGGTGATATCCTTGATTCATGTCGGCTAGGTCGATGACAAATCTCCAGGAGCCGCCATGATTAACGGTTCCATCATCTAAAAATGCCGCCGCCTGTACGGTGACACTGCTGCCGCCTACCGGCATTCCGCCGCCGCTGTTAAATAAATAATTTAATGGGGCGACACTCGATAGCGGGTGGTTAAACCTGACCTGATGATAGTCTCCCCATTCCCAATCAGCTATATCATCCCCTTGTAATTCTTCCAGTTCCGTTAAGGTCTCCTGCAGCGACTTGGCAAGCACCTGCTCAAGTCCGCCTGCCTCTTCAATCCAAGGGCCCGGCTTACCGTCCAGTGCCCGCCTTAGTAGTTCATCGACGGCCGAACGCCTCCCATTAAAGAGGTTGAGGGTTTCCTCCGGTATTTCTTCCTTAAGCAGTACATCACCTATTTTTCTCATCCAGACATTAAAAATCATAGGTGCGGCTTCGTCAACGGAATCAATATGATTCCATTTTTCCAGAATCGTCAGTGCCTGGTCTTCCTGTTTCCCCCATGGACCTTTCAATACATCCACGAATTGAGGAACAAACTCCTTAGCTTGCAAATTCACTGTATCCATCTGCAGGCTTTGCATATCCTCGGCCGTAAGCTTTTTATTGGCTTTTAAAAACTCCTGTATCCTCATCTGACGGTACGGCTGTGCCCAGTTATTGCTGATGTGGTAAGGATAATCGTCTGAGATGACCTTATTATTCGCTGTCGAAATGAATCCCTCTTCCGGATTCACCGTTTTTGGAAGTTCATCAAAGGGAATATAGCCTTTCCACTCAAATTCATCCGTCCAGCCAGGTACAGGCAGCATACTATCGCCTTTTTTCCTGATTGGGATTTTCCCATTCGCCTTATAGGCAATGGTACCGTCGACTGAGGCAAAGACGAAATTCTGGGCCGGCGTTTCGAATTGCAAGAGTGCCTTTTCGAATTCTTTCCAGCTTCCCGCTTTATTCATATTCAGTACCGCTTCAAGCTCGGCAGATGGATCAAGTGCCGTCCACCTTAATGCAAGCACGGTATCTTTTCCGCTTTTCCCGGCAAACTCTGAGACAACCGGTCCATGGCGGGTAACCGTCACTTTATAGTCGAGTGTTTTACCATCCTTCACCTTGATGGGTTCGTCCAAGATTTCAGCTTTTTCCCATTTACCTTTGTAGGAGAATTCTTTCTCGTTTTCCGGGTTTCTCCTCTCAATATACAGATCCTGTACATCCGGACCGGTATTGGTCACACCCCAAGCCACCTTTTCGTTATGACCAAGGATGATTCCCGGAATCCCGGCAAAAATAACACCGCTCACATTGACCGACGGGGCCTCCAAATGCATTTGATACCACACGGACGGTGTAGCTAATCCCAGATGGGGATCATCGGCCAATAACGGCTGACCGGAATCCGTTTTCTTGCCTGAAACTACCCAGTTATTGCTGCCGTTGAATTCATAAGGAATAACGGCCCCTGCAAAACTTTTTTCAATATCCAGTTCTTCCTTACTGATGATATATGGAGCGTTCTTTGGATAATCAGGAAATAAATCATATGCTTTTTCCTTTGGGAACGTTTGCAGCAAATACTGCCTAAACGCCTGATCTTCCCAGTTCCCGCCTAAATCAAAGGCCATATATTTACCGATGGTCAGCGAATCGACGGGTGTCCACGGCTCTGGTTCGTATCCAAGCAGAGTGAACTCCGCCGGCCATTTCCCATTCTCCTTCAATTCATTGATATAAAGATTTACCCCCTCGGCAAACACATCCAAGGCTTCTTTCCCTTCACTTGTATATGCTGCATAAGAGGCTTCAGCCGCCCGCCTCAACCCAAGTGTACGGAAATACTTATCGTTTTTGACGGTTTTCTCACCAATCACTTCACTCAATCTTCCTGAAGCCTGACGCCTGCTTAAATCCATTTGAAATAAACGATCCTGTGCTTGGATATACCCTTGGGCTAAATACAAATCATGTTCATTCGCTGCGTTGATATGCGGGACCCCACTTGAATCCCTCACGACCGTAACCGGTTTCAAAAGACCTGGAAGCGATATTTCCCCCTTCGTTTCCGGCAAGGATCTTGAAAGAAATACATTTGCAGCAATCAAGACAGACAGCAAAAGTATAATCACGATTCCAAAACTCCATAGCACCCGCTTTCTCCACTTCCGTTTTGGCTTTTGCTGAGGTACGGCAACTTCCATCGATTCATCTCCCTCTCTCTCCCCATAAAACTCTCTTTCTTTCTATTTAAGATATTCCGCGTTTCCACCCATCTTTCCTACCAACATGCTTACATTCTCTCTTTTTATTTCAGTAAGGTTGGAAAGGTTCAAGGACGGATTTTTCCTGCGCAAGGTCGAATTATTAACGTGCAAGGTCGAATTATTACCGCTTAAGGACGGATTATACTCGTACAAGGTCGGAATTATTCCGCTCAACGTCGGATTACTACCGCGAAAGGTCAAATCGTTACCGTACAAGGTCGATTTACTACCGCGAAATTGCTCCGATAAACATTAAATCAAATGCAAAAACACCGATACAATGTATCGATGTGGCAGGGAATGCTAGCTATTTGCAATAATGTATTCAATCACTTTATCTGCATCGTCTGTATAAAAGAGAGCTTTATCAAAGTCATGGGCCGCCTTCGTCTCCGCTTCCATGTATTCAATCGGGGAGAGGAGACCGAAGATTCTCTTCCATTTATGAGTTTTCTCCAAAAGTTTTCTTTCTTTTTTTATATCCTCTGGTATGAATTCATTAATGATAAAACATGGGTCGGAAAATGAAGGGTCCCCAAAACGTTCATTCAAGGCTCGCAATTTATCCCGATCCCATTCCACCCTTACCAAGTCCGATATGACCGAGACATTTTGGACCGAGTCGAGGATCCGTTTGGACAAAACATCATATTCTTCATCCTCCAGCCCATTATCCGTCATGATTCCTACACAATACCATTTTTCGTAATGTTCTGGTTCTTCATTTTTCTTGAAAAACACTCTTCAACCACCTTCCTTACAACGCTTTACATGTCCTATTTAATTTAAATCAAAAACAACATGTCCGTCCACGTCACTTCACTATAACATGTAGAAATATCGATGGGCGATTAAATATGGGAGCTGCAGGAATGTTAGCCTGACATAGAAAAAAAGATACCCTAAAAAAAGGATACCTCCATCATACTGGCTGAAGTGCCAGCCCTCTTTGATTAAACAGATATTCCAAGGCCTGCCTGAACGATAGAAAGGCTTTTACCTGATTTGCGAAATCAAGTTTGACGATCTCTTTCACGACATCAGGGGTAAAACCGACAAACATCGTCTCCGTTCCCATCAACGCCAGTGCCCCCACTAATTGATCCAGCAGGGAGAGCATATTGCCTTCCTTCGTAAAGGTAATTCCCGAGAAATCCATGATCAATACTTCCGAATGCAGATCTGCACATTTTTGCAGCACCGTCGATTGCATCGACTCCATTCTCCAATCGTCAATGCGTCCGATCAACGGTAAGAGCAGCACATCCTTTAATACGGTCTGAACGATCGGGGTGGACAATTCTTCCATGACTTCTTGGTTTTCTTTTATCTTCTGCAAAGAATCGTTTGCCATTTTCGCCATTTTTTTATAATGATTCACGTAACTGATACTTACACAGTGTATGAACTGGTCCAGGATTGCATCAATTATCGAGCTTGCCTTTAACAGAATTTCAATGGAGTAATAGCGATTGCTCACCTCTTCTTCAATGAAACTCCAGAAGAGGTTCCGCACAAGCTGTGCTTCCTCAATATTCTTATCTAAAGGAATGCCCATATCCACGATGCGCTTACCTATTTCCATACCCGTTATTTTCATACTTTCCATTGCTTGTGCCTTTCCATGAATCAAGGCATCTGCATGAATTTGAATAAGCTTTGACCGTACCTCTTTACTGGTTTCAAAATCATAGAGCGGTTCCTCTTCTTCAAACAACTCGATATGCTCCACTAAGATATATTTAAATTTTTCAATTTTTTCACCGATCATTCTTAATTCTTCCATGTAGACCTCCCATACAGGGCTTTTATCACATTTTATCAAATAATGAATGGTTAAGGATATAAAATCCTTCTATTACCAATATGATAATAGACGTTTACCCTTTTCTTTATAAGGGTATTATGATATATGACTTGGAGGGATTATCATGAAAAAAGATCAACAGGACTTCGAATCTGAAAACATGAGCGATTTAGTCGAACTCATAAACAGTAAAAATAACAGCCGCAGAGTCTTGGATGTACTTCGGCGTAATAAAAAGGATAAAAGTAAAAGCAAAGATAAAAAATGAAAAAACCCAGTCCAAAATGGTCTGGGTTTTTTCATTGGATAAAATAAAAGTGCTGAGTTTGTTTATTAAGCAAACTCAGCTCTCCCGTCATTAACTATTGAAAAGCCACTACCTTTTTCTCCTGATTTCCTTCACATGGTTTCCTTCAGTGGTAATATAGACTGTTTCATCAATTTTGTATGTTAAATAACGGTCACAATCAATTTCCAATGTTTTCCCATTGCTGAATTTCATTGCGCAATTGGATCCCTCTTCGGTTTCCGTAACATCAATGACTTCGTTCGTCTTAAAACCGACTGCCTTGCCATCGGAGAAATGAGGATAGTATTTTTCAACAATCTCCACCTTTTCCAATCTGCCCGGACTTGTTAAGTATACAACGAATAATATAATTAAAACGGCTATTAACCCAATGAGAATTACTGCTTTTCGATTCACTCTATCTATTACCCTCTTCTCTTATCAATCTATTATTCAATATCCATTTTCACTAGATTATATTCAGCATTCCGGAAAAACATGATAGAAAAGATCATTTTATTTAACGATTTTCTTTTCAACCATCATCACACAAGCGGCAGCAAGGATGATCAGGATCGACACAGCCGAGATGACCCCTCCCCAGCCGAACTTCATCAGGAATAAACCGCCTGATGCCCCCACTATACTTGATCCCGCATAGTAAAACAGGAGATATAAAGCGGATGCTTGTGCCTTTTCACTCTTATCAGCCAAGCTTCCGACCCAGCTGCTCGCAATTGAATGAGCTCCAAAAAAGCCAAATGTAAACAGTGCAAGCCCCATTATTTTCAGCAATAGCGGATCCAATAAGGTTAAAAGGGCGCCCATCAGCATGATAGCGATTCCGGTAAGAAGTACAATCCTTCGAGTATATTGATCGGCGAGCTTTCCCATCCATGTAGAACTAAATGTCCCCACAAGATAGATTATGAAAATGAAGCCAATCAATGTTTGTGATAAATGATATGGCGGTCCCATTAAAGGTATACCCACAAAGTTATAAACGGTAACGAACGAGCCCATTAATAGGAAGGCCATGCCGAATAAGAGTACTAGTCGGCTATTCCTTAAGTTATTGATAAGGGAGGTTTTGATTCTCGACAATGAGACTCCTGCGCGGACGGCATGCTGCGAAGGCGGAAGCATCCACCAAAAAGCCAGACTGATGATCAAACTTAAAGCCCCAAGGCTTCCAATCGCTATGTTCCATGAGAAATGGTCTGTCAGCACCCCGACAATCAGCCTGCCAGCCAATCCGCCGATACTCGAACCGCTCACATAGATTCCCATCACATAGCCAAGGCTTTTCGGATGAAACTCTTCATTGATATAGGCCATCGCAATGGCCGGGAAACCTGCAAGCACCGCTCCTTGAATCGCCCGTATTGCAATCAGGATGTATAGATCATCCTGTATGAAGCTGACACATATGGATAACAATGCAGACAGAGTGAGCGCCGTCCCCATTATTTTTTTCCTATCGATATTTTCTGAGAAAAAAGAAACAAGCAATAAACAGAGTGCAAGCGTTCCTGTTGCGAAAGATAATGTAAGGCTTGCCATTGCAGGAGAGACTCCGAATTGCTTTGCGAAAACCGGAATGACCGGTTGGGTACTATACAGATCCGCAAACGTTACAAAGCTACCAAGAAATAAAGCCAAGATTGTTTTCCTGAATGATTTACCAGCAGGCTCGATATAATTCACTTTTGTTCAGACCCTTCACTATTTAACTTTCCCCCTATGTTAATACGAACTTCCCGAGTTGTCTATTTCGTCACTTTTGTCCAACGGGAAAATTTCATTCCAGCAACTTATAAAAAAAACCTTCACTGCATGCAGTGAAGGTTTTTTCATTAATTTGAACGTTTACCATCCCGCTCACTTTTCTTCAGGAGCCAGTACACTGGCATACCGATAATGAGGATGATCACTGAGTACAGGGCATTTAAAGGTGTTTGGATTAATGTGCTTAAAACAATATATATTGCACCAGCAATCGCCACGATGGGGATGAATGGGTAAAACGGCACTTTATACGTTTTTGCATCCGGATCTTTTCTGCGTAAGATGAAGACCGCAAAGAAGGCTAATCCATAAAAACAGAAGACAGAGAAAACAGCCATATTGGTAAGTTTGTCAGGGTCTGTTGCAACCATCATGATGATTGCAATGATCACTTGCAATACCGTCGCATTTATAGGCGTTTTAAACTTGGGCGATATTTTTCCGATTTGTTTATGGCCTGGTATCATTTTATCAGTCGCCATCGCCAAGGTAATGCGCGGAAAGGTCAAAAGCTTTCCGTTCAAGCAACCGAAGATTGAAATTGCTATTCCGATCGATATCAATTTCCCGCCCAATTCACCGAATAAAAGCGTTGCTGCAACATTCGCTGCATTCGTACCATGCGCAATGACTCCCTCTGCCCCCAATACATGAAGCATGGCAAGGTTCACAGCCAAGTAAGCGACCATGACCACGACTAATCCCGTTATGATTGCCCGCGGCAATGTTTTCTGTGGGTTTTTCATTTCCCCTGCCATGAAGCCGACATTCATCCAGCCATCATACGCCCAAAGCGTAGCCAAAATCGCACCGGCCATACTGATTTTCATTGAACTTTCACTATTCATATTGAATACAGGCATATCACCTTGTGCGATACCGAACACCGCTATGAAAATGATTGGGATCAATTTAGCAACGGTCGATAAGGTTTGGATGATACCGCCGTATTTTGTCCCCAGAAGATTCATGCCTGCTATAAATACGATCGTAAAAATCCCTATCGCCAAAGTGTAGCCTGGAGCGATCTTAAATATTCCTGCAACTAATATCCCGAAGTATAAGCTGAGTGCGCCCATGACTGCAGGTCCGTATACCAATGTCTGAACCCAGCCGCATAGGAATCCCCATGCTTTTCCGTACACTTCTTCCATATAGACATATAAGCCGCCAGTTTTAGGAATCCGTGTACTCACTTCCGCAATCGTCAACCCACTTGCAAGGGTAATCAGACCGCCTATCAGCCAAGCTAACAAGGCCATGGTTGAATTACCGCTTAACTCAAGCACGTCACCAGGTCTCATGAAAATACCAGAACCGATAACTGTACCAACTACAATAGATGTTCCAACCCAAAAGCCAATCGTTTTCTTCAATTGGTCATTTCCCATGTTGTCCTCCCCAGGTGTACACATGTACTTTATTTATACTAAAATTATATCATATAAATTATACGGAAATAGTTTATGTAATCATTTGAATATTACAATAAATATCCAAACACGTTGGTGTCATTACGCTCAGGCAGCTTTATTTCATTTATATTTTTTTTACTAATTATGTCTGAAACTGCACTAAAAACCGAATATTTTTTTATTATAAAAAGATTTATTGAGTTTTTACTCAATAATTACGAATTAAAAACTACAGAATTCAATTATCATTCGTCATGAATTTGATGGGAATCCTGATTATTTTCGGACACACAAAAAAACCACCCCGAATCAACGGGGTGGTTCCTCTCCTCTTTCAAGCTTCATTTCGCATTACCAAATAATGAATAGAAGCACAACCGCCAAGACGATCCGGTAAATGGCAAAAGGAGTCAATTTAACTTTATTGATTAAAATCAGGAAAAAGCGGATACAGAATAATGCAAAGATAAATGCACTGATGAAACCTGCAATAAAGAATGGCAGAACTTCAGGTGTGAAGTGTTCCCAGTATTTCACGATTTTCAACAAACTGGCACCAGCCATGATCGGCACTGCCATGATGAACGTGAAATCGGAAGCCGCCCGGTAGCTCATTCCCAATAGCACTCCACCGGAAATGGTCGAGCCTGAACGCGAGAATCCCGGCCATAGTGACAAACATTGAATTAACCCTACACCGAAGGCTTGTTTATAAGTGATTTGGTCAACCGTTTCTGCAGTCAGCTTTGGACGGAATTTATCCGCAGCAATCATCAAAAACGCACCCAAGAACAAGCCGACGATAACCGTCTTCATCGTAAATAAATGATCATCAATGTAATCTTCGAATAATAGACCTAAAACGCCAGCCGGTAACAAGCCGACGATAACCTGCAATAGGTTAAGCTTTGGACCGTTCACAGCAGATGTGCCTTTCAGCTTCCTTAAACCAAGCAAGTCCATGAATCGTCCCCAGAAGAGCACGACTACAGCTAGTATCGAACCAAGTTGGATGACTACCTTGAAGGCATTGGCCACTTCACTCCCGAAAAGCTCTTTCGAATTCAGCCATAAATCATCGACGATAATCATATGCCCTGTAGACGATACAGGAGCAAATTCAGTTAATCCTTCTACAAGACCAAGAATAACTGCAACAAAAATTTCCCACATATTCATTTTATTCACCTCATAATTCGAACACCTATTTATGGAAATATCATATGTATTTTACTCGTTGTTTAAAATATTGTCTATTAAACATTGCTGAAACAATTTACGGGTACATGTATGATAGGGTTCAAGATAAAGTTTAAAGGGGAAGTGATGATTTTGCAAAACATACTGATTTTCGCTCATAGAGGTTCCAAGGGGACGCATCCTGAAAATACCATGGCTGCATTTCAAAAGGCGGCAGAAATCGGTGCCGAGGGGATCGAGTTCGACGTCCATCTCAGTTCTGATGGTGAATTGGTCATCATCCATGATGAAACATTAGATCGAACGACCACCCTTACTGGTTATGTAAAGGATCATTCGGGACAAAAACTGAAAACGGCTGATGCCGGGAGTAAATTTTCCAATGAATTCCTTGGGGAGCAGATCCCTTTTTTAATGGACGTTTTCGACTGGGCTATAGGAAATGCTTTATTGATGAATATCGAAATCAAAACGGATAAACTCGCTTACGAAGGAATTGAACAGAAGATAATTGATTTAATTCGTCAATATGGAATGGAAAATCGGGTGATCCTCTCTTCCTTCAACCATAAATCCATTGAAAAAGTGAAGATACTTGCCCCAGATCTTGAACGTGCATTATTGTTCGAGGGACTACCTGAAAACTTCGAAGAAATCTTACGTGATAAAAAGGAATCGGGTTTTCATCCAGATAAAAACAGCCTGACTCCAGCAGTTAGAGAAAAAGCGAAAAAACTTGGATATAAAATCCGGCCTTGGGTCGCCAATGATGAAGCCGACATCGTCAGGCTGGCAGAGTTGGGAGTCGACGTCATCATGACCGATTTCCCTGAAAAGGCAATCAAGATTTTAAAAGCTTGGCAGTCACATGGCTGAACGCGAAAGAGAAGGAGCGATGCCCCTTCTCTTTCAAATCCATATTTATTCAATTAATTAACGAGAAAAGTTTGAACCGCCTAGTTGTTGTTCAGCCATTTGAACCAAACGTTTTGTGATTTCCCCACCAACAGATCCGTTAGCGCGAGAAGTAGTGTCAGCACCTAGGTTTACACCAAATTCACTAGCGATTTCATTTTTCATTTGTTGTAGAGCTTGTTCTGCACCAGATACTAAAAGTTGATTGCTGTTATTGTTGTTTGCCATGTGTTTTCACCTCCTACTAATATTAATTAGCATTTTAAGCTTAAATTATTATTGCCAATTTATTGTATTTTTTCATCTGTGTTTCTCACAATCCTAAGCTCTTTATCATGAATTTCTTTTTATGCTCATAAACTGTTAGGAAACTTTCAGTAGGAGGGAAAAGAAATTGCAAATACATGTGGTTAGGCCAGGCCAGACGTTATATGGCATCGCCCAGACGTACAGCGTAACCGTTGACAGGCTAGTTGAATCAAATAAGATCCCTAACCCAAATAATCTTGTTTCGGGGCAGGCCCTTGTCATTCCAATCGTCGGCAGTTATTATTTCGTTCAACCGGGTGATAGTCTTTATTCCATTTCCCAAAGGGTTGATGTCCCTGTTCAAGAATTGGCAAATATAAATGGCATTTCCGAAAATCAAATCCTATCAGTTGGATACCGGCTCTATATTCCGGCACGGAGGAAAAGGACCGCCGAATTTAACGGCTATGTCGAGCCGAGGGGTACGACGGTTGCACCGGCCCTTGAAACGGCTGCCAGGGAAGCTGCGCCCTATTTAACCTACCTAGCCCCTTTCAGCTTCCAGGCGCTGCGAGACGGCTCCTTAAAAGAGCCATTACTCAATGACTTCCCTGCCATCGCCAGAGAAAATAAAAATGTCCTGATGATGGTGATCACGAATCAGGAGAATGACCAATTCAGCGATGAGCTCGGGCGAATCATCTTAACGAATACTTCCGTTCAGAATAAGTTCCTGAACAATATTGTTACAACGGCTAAGAAATATGGTTTCCGCGATATCCACTTTGACTTTGAGTATTTACGGCCGGCCGACAGAGAAGCCTATAATCAATTTCTCCGAAAAGCCAGGGATCGCTTCAAGAAGGAAGGATGGTTCATTTCCACGGCACTGGCCCCTAAAACAAGTGCTGAGCAAAAAGGCCGCTGGTATGAAGCCCATGACTATAAAGCACATGGTGAAATCGTCGACTTCGTCATCATCATGACATATGAATGGGGATATAGCGGCGGACCCCCAATGGCAGTTTCACCTATTGGACCTGTTCGGGATGTTCTCGAATATGCCGTCACCGATATTCCTTCCAACAAGATCCTGATGGGGCAAAATCTATATGGCTATGATTGGACCCTGCCTTTTGTACAGGGAACCACTGCCAGGGCCGTGAGTCCGCAGCAGGCCATCCAGCTTGCGGCGGACAATGATGTTTCCATCGAGTATGATGAAACCGCACAGGCGCCGCACTTCAATTATACCGATATTGAGGATAGGCAGCATGAGGTGTGGTTTGAAGATGCCAGATCCATTCAGGCAAAATTCGATTTACTCAAAGAATTGAACCTAAGGGGAATGAGTTATTGGAAGCTCGGCCTAGCCTTCCCTCAAAACTGGCTGCTCATCAGTGATAACTTCAACGTACGGAGAAGGGTTTAACAAAAGATAAAGGAATACCGAAGCTGAAACGGGCATATAATCAATCATCGAGCATGAAGTCCATTCAGGATACGTGACTCAGCACCAAAAGCCTTCCGACATCTTCCGGAGGGCTTTTATCATTTACCGTAATTCGATAGTCAATATGCCGATATTCATCATTGAAAGTTTGTCTGTCCGGACCCTTATGAGCCAAGCCTTTTTTGACCATACTATAAGGAACAGCTCAAAGGGTGTGAAAAAAATGATTCGAATCGGTCCATACATCAGTACCGTTCCCAGATTCCCGCGTTTCATCAGATTGCTTTCCATCATCGCATTATTTTTACTTTCATTCGGGGTCTTGATCCACATTGTGGAGCCGAAGAGATTCCCCACCTTACTTGATGGCATCTGGTGGGCAATCGTGACGATGTCAACGGTCGGTTATGGAGATTTCACTCCCGTGACCAATCTTGGTAAAATCATTGGGATGGTCCTCATTTTGTCAGGCGCTGGCCTGATTACCTCTTATTTTGCGTACATCGCTAAAATTTCCATATCCAATGAACAGCAATTTCTAACAGGAAAGAAAGTATTCAGCGGCGGCGGACATATTATCATTGTGGGCTGGAATGGCCGTTCCAAGAGAATCATCCAAAACATTCATGATCGTAAGCACCATCAATCCATTGTCCTTATCGATGATACACTGCAAAAGCACCCGCTTCCAAGAACGAATATCCACTTTATCCAAGGAAAAGCTACATTGGATTCCGTTTTACAGAAAGCCAATATTAAACAAGCCATGCGCGTCCTGATCACGGCTGATCTTAAACAAGACGAGCTGCAAACGGATATGTTCTCGATATTAACGTTACTGGCAGTCAAAGGGCTGAATCCGCATGTGTATTGTCTCGTGGAAATATTGACACATGAACAAAAGGAAAATGCTTTACGGGCTGGGGCGGACGGTATAGTCGAAACGAATAAATTCGCGAGTGAATATATGCAGGATTGCTTATCGAAGGGGATCATGACGGAAGCCAGAGAACAAAATGAGCGGGATGGATTGAGCCTCAAACAGCTGCCCATCCAGGATGACTGGGTGGAATTGACGTTCAAACAGTTGAACGTTAAGCTATTCGATCAAGACATTTTATTGGTTGGCATTATTTCAGGAGGCAAGACCTTAATCAAGCCCCCCGGAGATGTAATCATACATCGTGATGACACCCTGCTCATCATTGAAGATTAATGTAATAAAAGCTTTTCCAAATCACGGACAAGCGTTTTTCCTAATGAGATATAGTTTTCCGGAAATTCAGCATCCGGATTTTCAGGCTCGGCAAACTGATTGAAGGAAGCGGAGAGGTTTCCGATATTTCCTTCATCGTCGATCCCGTCCTCGTACTTATGAGATAACAAAAACGGTTGTAAGAGTTCGACCATTACCCCGTCCTGATCGAGTGAACCATCAACAGCCTTGAAAGGGACTCTCAAGAATTGGTAGCCATCACTGTCATCAATCTTATAATCAAAAGACCCGTGGTCATAATCCCATCCTCCGCCAATCGCATATCCTACCGGTTTTAACTTCGTCTCCAGATCGAACAAACCGAATGTTTTCCCTTCCAATTGAGAAGAAATTTTAATCATTGTATAAAACCTCTTTCGCTAATTTTCTATTAGCTTAACCAAAGTGCCTTAAAAAAAACCTGGCCTGGCCTATTGTTCCTTCAATTGGAAAAAGGAATGGGAGTTCCAAGCTCCCCTTACGCTTTTGTGAAGTTTCCTTCTCTTCGCCTGACACTACTTTAGCTTTTCAAACAGAAAAAAAAGGCACAAAGCTGGATGTAATTCCAGCTTGATGCCTTTTTTATTATAAGCGCTGTTCGAGCTCAGCTTTTTTCTTTTCATAACCAGGCTTGCCTAAAAGAGCAAACATGTTCACCTTATAGGCTTCCACTCCAGGCTGATCAAATGGATTTACACCCAGTAAGTAACCGCTCATTGCACAAGCTTTCTCGAAGAAATATACCAGGTAGCCAAAAGTATAAGCATCGAGTTGCGGAACCGTTACGATCAGGTTTGGAACGCCACCGTCCGTATGGGCTAACAGCGTACCCTCAAATGCTTTATTATTCACGAATTGTACCGTTTCACCTGATAGGTAATTCAGGCCGTCCAAGTCATTGGCCGCTTCTTCAACCAATATTTCATGACGGGCCTTTTCCACCTTGATGACTGTTTCAAAAAGGTCACGCCGTCCTTCCTGAACATACTGCCCTAATGAATGAAGGTCGGTCGAGAAGTTAGCCGATGAAGGAAATATCCCTTTTTGATCCTTTCCTTCACTTTCTCCAAATAACTGTTTCCACCACTCAGAGAAGTATTGAAGTCCAGGCTCATAGTTTATCAGCATTTCAATCGTTTTCCCTTTATTGTAAAGGATATTCCGAACCGCCGCATATTGGTAAGCCTGATTCTCACCTAGCTCGGAAGAACTGAAGTCCGCCCTAGCACGCTCGGCTCCCTCCATGATTTGATCGATATCCGCCCCGCTGACCGCAATCGGAAGCAGTCCTACAGCCGTTAAGACCGAGTAACGTCCGCCAACATCATCAGGAATGACGAAAGTTTGGAAACCTTCCTCCGTTGCTACCGTTTTTAATGCGCCCTTTTCTTTATCAGTGGTCGCATAAATGCGGCTCTTAGCTTCTTCAACACCGTATTTTTGTTCCAGCAGTTTCCGGAAAATCCTGAAGGCCAGAGCAGGCTCCGTGGTCGTACCGGATTTAGAGATGACATTGATCGAGAAATCCCTATTTTCCAATAGGTCCATTACGTCCTGCATATATGTAGAGCTTATATTATTACCCACAAATAAAATTTGCGGTGCATTTCTTTTATCCGACGGTAAAATGTTATAAAAACTATGTTGAAGCATCTCAACTGCCGCTCGTGCTCCCAGGTATGATCCGCCGATACCGATAACCAGCAGCACATCTGAATCTTCTTTTATTTTAGCTGCCGCTTTCTTGATCCTTGAGAACTCTTCTTTATCATAATTGGCGGGTAAATCAAGCCAGCCAAGATATTCATTGCCTGCCCCTGTCTGCTCATGCAGGGAATGGTGTGCCACTTTTACAGCATCCTGTAAATAAGTAATTTCATGCTCCCCGAAAAACGGCAGGGCTTTTGAATAATCGAAACGAATATGGGCCATTCAAATTCCTCCTTGAATTCTTTAGTTTCCCTTTCACTTTATCTGATGTAATTCTCATAATCAAGAAATCGATCATGTAAATAACGAATTATGCATATAAAGCAATCTCCCACCCGGCAAGGTGGGAGAGCGGATCATATCACTTGTTTATAATGAAGCCCGTAAAATGGCAAGGACATCTTCACGGTTCAGGACCTTGAATCGTCCAAATTCCCCTCTGCTCATTGCTTTATCAGCCATGACTTCCAATTGTGAGTCATCGATGCCATAATTCGAAAGATTGGTCGGCGCCCCTAAGCTGCTCCAAAATGACCTAAGTCTTTCAATTCCTTCAAGGGCCGCTTCCTCATCCGTTTTACCTTCCGGATCTACATGGAATACACGGACTGCAACTTGCTTAAAGCGTGCGACATTTTCTTGGAGCACATGCTTCATCCAATTTGGGAATAAGATGGCCAATCCCCCTGCATGCGGGATATCATAAACAGCTGAAACGGCATGTTCAATGTTATGCGTTGCCCAATCACCGCTGTAACCAACCCCAAGCGACCCATTCAAGGCTAGGTTTCCGGCATACAGGATAGTGGCCCGGTGCTCATAATCCTCCAGGTCTTCCAATAGTTTAGGTGCTGTTTCAATCACCGTAGATAACAGCGATTCACAAAAACGGTCTTGCAGCGGTGCATGCGTTTCCGGGTGGAAGTACGTTTCGAACACATGTGACATCATATCGACCATTCCGTATACCGTCTGGTCTTTCGGTACTGAAAAAGTATTTTCAGGATCCAAAATGGAGAATTGCGGAAATACCAATGGACTTCCCCATCCGTATTTCTCTTTCGTTTCCCAGTTTGTTATGACAGATCCGGAATTCGCCTCAGAGCCTGTTGCAGCTAAAGTCAGCACCGTTCCAAATGGAAGGGCCTCTTCGACTGGTGCCTTCTTGATGACAAGATCCCATGGATCCCCCTCATATTTAGCACCCGCAACGATGGCCTTTGTAGCGTCTATAACGCTTCCTCCTCCAACAGCAAGGACAAAGTCGATACCATTTTCTTTACAAAGGTCAACACCTTTCCGGACTGTCGAGATGCGTGGATTCGGTTCAACTCCGGAAAGTTCGTGCACCTCTGCATTGATCTCTTTCAAGGCATTGACCACTTTTTCATATAAACCATTTTTCTTTATGCTTCCTCCACCGTATACAAGTAAAACTTTATCGCCATACGCAGGAATTTCAGTTTTTAAGCTTTCAAGCTGACCTTTCCCGAAAATTACTTTAGTAGGATTCTTATATGTGAAATTCTCCAATGGTATCTCTCCTTTAATGCCACATTGACTCCGTTTTTGAATTATCGACAGTGCCAAGTGCTAGTTTTTCTTTTATTCATTATGACCAATGTTCCATTTAAATACAAAATATCCGCCCGGAACTTTTGAGTGGATGTATATTTACATGATGAAAAAGCATGATAGTAAAGAACTGATTTTTTCAAAAAAGGAGGCTGTACAATGAGTGGAATACAAAGAACTGCACTTGTTCTTACAATAATCGGGGCAATCAACTGGGGATTAATAGGTTTTTTCCAATTTGACTTGGTCGCTTCGATTTTCGGAGGGCAAGATGCTGGATTGGCCCGTATCGTTTATGGATTGGTTGGAATCGCCGGTCTCATTAATCTTGGTCTTCTCTTTAAACCAAGTCCTGAAATTTCCAGGGAGCCTGAAACCAAACCGACTCGTTGAGGTCTTGACCATGGATAATGTTTATGTTCTATAAAATAAAGCCGGACCATGGAAAACACATGACCCGGCTTTATTTCATTCATATGCCCCTGGACAAAAAAAACCGGCTGATCGAAGGATCTGCCGGTTCCAAAAAATTATTTTTTGATTAAGTCTTCGCGTTGAGATTGTTCAATCCACTCTTGAAGTTTGTCTTTCAATGTGTTGAAACCTTCAGTAGATTCGATGTGAGATGTCGCTTTAACAGATGCTTGGCGTTTTTTCGGAGCTTTTTTCGGAGCTTCAGTACGCTCAGGAGCTTCTTCTGTAGCGCGGATCGATAAGCCGATTTTTCCAGCAGCTGAATCGATGGAAAGAACTTTAACTTTCACTTCATCGCCCACTTTTAAATGTTCGTTGATATCTTTAACGAAGCCGTGAGTAATTTCAGAAATATGAACTAAACCTTGAGTTGAATCATCTAGAGCAACAAATGCACCGTATGGTTGAATACCAGTAACTTTACCAGCAACTACCGCACCAATTTCGAATTTTTCAGACATGGTAACACTCCTATTTTATATATATTTTTTCGTCTTTTCACGCAATAAAAAATTATATCACATAATTGGAAAATAATCAAAGTTAAGTATACCATACTTTTTAGGATTTTACTCATTAAAAATGTTTGTTTTTTGGAAATAATAAATATTATAAGATCTTTATTTATAACTTATCCTAATAATTTGCAAATAACCTCTATTCCCCTTAATATATTTACTCATTTTTCTAAAGATTGTAATATTAAAACACTATTCAATTCCGCATAATCATAGTAAGATGAGAAAATGTTTTAAAAATGTAATATGCAGCTAGATATTTTTTACATCTAAAGGAGTTTTTCCATCATGTCAAAACAAGATCAATGGACTTCAAAACTTGGGTTCATCCTGGCAGCCGCAGGATCCGCTATTGGATTGGGCGCCATTTGGAAGCTCCCATATATGACTGGGCTAAATGGAGGAGGGGTCTTTTTCCTGCTCTTCATTTTATTCACCCTGCTTATCGGGGCACCGATATTAATAGCCGAATTCACGATTGGCCGCAATGCACAGAAAGATGCCATTAGCGCATATAAACATATCGCCCCGGGGAAGCCTTGGGCATTGATCGGATATGGCGGTGTCGTCGCTTCCATCATTCTGCTTTCCTTCTTCAGTGTTGTTGGAGGCTGGATCATCTCTTATTTAGCCAGAAGCTTTACAGGTTCCCTCTCAAACTTGACGCAAGAAGAATATGGAAACTTCTTCAATAAGATAATCAGTAATCCTTATGAAACGGTCATCGCTCAGTTATTATTCATGGTCTTTACCATTTGGGTCGTGCAAGGCGGCGTTTCCAAGGGAATTGAAAAGGCGAATAAATATATGATGCCTTCCTTGTTCATCCTTTTCATCATTCTTCTTATCCGTTCCTTGACTCTGGATGGAGCGATGGAGGGTGTTAAATTCTTCTTGAAGCCGGACTTTTCCGCATTAACAGGGGAAACGATCCTATTGGCACTGGGCCAATCCTTCTTTGCACTAAGTGTCGGTGTTTCCGTGATGGTAACCTACGCATCCTATTTAAGCAAAAAAGAAGATATTACAAAATCGGCCTTTTCGGTAGTTGGACTGAATATCTTCATTTCCTTGCTGGCTGGTTTGGTCATCTTCCCGGCTGTTTTCGCACTAGGCTTCAGTCCTTCAAGCGGGCCTGGATTAGTATTTGTCGTGTTGCCAGCCGTTTTCAATGAAATGGCGCTTGGCGGGATTTTCATGTTCATTTTCTTCATATTATTATTATTTGCCACCCTTACGACGGCATTCTCCATTCTTGAAATCGTCGTTGCCGCCATGATCAAGGGTGATGCTGCAAAGCGTAAGAAGGCTTCTTGGATAGCTGGTATCACCGTTTTCTTAATTGGGATTCCAAGCGCATTATCATTCGGGGTGCTTTCGGATGTGAAGATTTTCAATTTATCCATATTCGATTTCGCTGATTATCTGACAAGCAATATCGCGCTGCCAGTCGGCGCATTGTTCATATCCCTTTTCATCGGCTATCAAATGAAAAGGATCGAGGTACAAAAAGAGTTCGAATCCGGCGCTGATTCAGGCCGATCACTTTTTAAACTTTGGTACTTCCTGATTCGCTACATCGTGCCGATCATGATCATACTCGTATTCCTTAAGTCAACTAATCTCATTTAACATTCAACGTGCCGTTTCGATATTTCTCGATGCGGCATTTTTTCACAAAACCTACATATATTCCATTACTTCCCTTAAGTAATAATATGGTAAAATAATTACATAAAGAAAATATATTTCCTGAAAAAGGAGTGTCTGACTATGTCAAATATCGCGAAGAATATCCGGCAATACCGAGAAGATCACAACCTCACTCAACAGGAACTGGCTTTGAAATTACGAATCGGCACGAAGAAAATCGAAAAGTATGAATCAGGTGAATCGGTTCCTGATACACAAACCATTTTACGGCTTTCCACCGTTCTTGACATTCCGGCTTCAGAATTCCTGAAGGATGCCCAGACCGGTAACGCCGCTGGTATCGACGAGGACATAAAAAAATTGATTGAAGAAATCGGAACCAAAAAAGCGGAGCTCATTCTAAGAACAGCTAAGGACTTTAGCGAAGAACAAATTCTGAAAGTTATGCATACTTTATATAATACACAAGCTTAATTCAAAAAATGGGTCGTAGTATGTGTATTTTTTTTCAAGGTACTGGATATACTATGATTAACACTTTCTATGTTAATCCATTAGATTAACTCTTTTTTCTAATTCCCCCTATGGAAAGGGATCCGGCTGTTAAAGGCCGGATCCCTATTTTTTTGCTTTTATTGGCAATGATTCTTCATGAAACGTTCCATTCTTCTAAGCGCCTCTTGAAGCTGTTCCATGGAGGATGCATAAGAACAGCGGATATGACCTTCACCGCTTTCCCCGAACACATCTCCCGGTACAACGGCAACAAGTTCTTCCGTCAGAAGTTTCTCAGCAAATTCCATAGAAGTCATCCCCGTCTTCTCGATTGATGGAAAAGCATAAAAAGCCCCGCCAGGATTATGGCAATCCAGACCCATATCGTTAAATGATTTCACGATATAATTTCGTCTTCTCCGGTAACTCCGACGCATTTCTTCCACATCCTGCATACCGTTCTTCAATGCTTCCAATGCAGCATGCTGCGCAACGGTCGGCGCGCACATCATCGCATATTGGTGAAGCTTAAGCATCGCTTCGGAAATTTCCTTAGGTGCACAAACGAACCCAAGACGCCATCCAGTCATCGCAAACCCTTTCGAAAACCCATTGATGACAATTGTCCGCTCAAGCATGCCATCAATGGCAGCAAAAGAAGTGAATTCCTCATCATAAGCAAGTTCGGCATAGATTTCATCGGAAATCACCAGCAAGTCATGCTTTTTAATGATGTCAGCAAGCATCACTAATTCTTCCTGCCCAAGCTGGGTTCCCGTCGGGTTATTCGGTGAACAGATTAAAACGGCCTTCGTTTTAGGCGTGATCGCCGCTTCGAGTTGTTGGGGAGTCAACTTAAAGTCATCTTCCTTGGATGTTTGGACCGTGACCGGTATCCCCCCTGCCATGGTCACAAGCGGTGCATAGGCGACGAAACAAGGTTCGACGACAATGACTTCTTCACCTGGATTCAAGATGGTCCTCAGGGCAATATCCAGGGCCTGGCTTGCTCCGACCGTGACAATGATTTGATCGTCCGGTCTATACGAAACATGGAACTGCTTCTCCATATATCGGCTGATTTCCGACCTTAATTCAAATAATCCGGCATTTGCCGTATATGAGGTATATCCTTCTTCCAATGAGTTGATCGCCGCTTCCCTTACTGCCCAAGATGTTACAAAATCCGGTTCACCCACACCAAGAGATACGACCCCTTCCAAATTGGCTGCCAAGTCGAAAAAGCGGCGGATGCCTGATGGTTTAAGCTCTGCAATCGTTTTTGAAACATAACTCGTTTTAATCATGGTGACACCACTATCCGCTTATCTTCTTCAGTTTGATCAAAAATGGTGCCATCATGCTTGTATTTTTTCATGATGAAGTGAGTCGTCGTAGAAATGACGGAATCCAGTGTCGAAAGTTTTTCCGAAACGAAGCTTGCCACTTCATTCATCGAACGTCCTTCGACAATGACCGAAAGATCATAAGCCCCTGACATTAAATAAACGGACTGGACTTCTTTGAATTTGTAAATCCTTTTTGCGACATCATCGAAACCGACACCGCGTTTTGGAGTGACTTTTACATCGATCATCGCTGTGACACCATGATATTCATCCACTTTTGCCCAGTTAATGACTGTTAAGTAACGTACAATGACCCGCATATCTTCTAATTTCTTCAATGTTATTTCTATGTCCGCTTCTGATTGATCGGTCATTTTAGCCAAATCCTTCAGATCAATCCGGCTGTTATTTTCAATGATTCTCAAGACTTCCAATTCCTCTTCATTCAAGTGCATTGGAAAACCCCCCTTTTGGAATTCACTAATTTAGATGTGATGGTTCGGCTGGCAGATAGTCTCACGAATTACCTTATTAGACTCTTTTAAAAATCCTATATGACAATATAATTTAATAAGTCCTATGCTGTCAGGATAAACTTACACTATTATATCAAAATTGGTTGGGGACCTGTTATAGTAATTGTATTTTTTCATCGTTATTATTACAATTACTGTTATGCAACAGTATTAAAGGACCTTTTTTGGAATATTCAGGGTAACACAGGTTTGACCAATAACGGAGGAGGAGCTTTTATGGAAAGTCATACAATCAAAGGTGTCGAACGGGTGGGTAATATCGAAATCTATTTTGAATATGACCGAATCGATGATTCCCTCCCCAACCTTGTCCTGCTTCACGGATTTTTGTCATCGAGCTTCAGTTTCCGTAAATTAGTCCCCTATTTAATCAAGGAATACAATGTGATCTCCATAGACCTCCCGCCATTCGGGCAAAGCGGAAAAGATTATCGATATACATATTCATTCCGAAACATCGCTAAATCCGTCGTTATGTTCTTGGAGGGGAAAGGCATCAGGAAATTCAGTATCATTGGCCATTCCATGGGCGGGCAGATTTCCCTGCAGCTCATCAAGTCATATCCTGATCTTGTCGACCATGCCATTCTACTTGCCGGTTCAGGCTATCAGCCCGGCTATTCGGAAAAAATGAAGATGGTCAGTTACCTGCCTTTCTTTTCATACGGGATAAAACGATATCTGCAAAAATCAGGTATCGAAAAGAATTTGAAAAATGTCGTCCATGACCCGGCGATGATTGACGATGAAATGCGACAGGGATATCTAGGACCATTCATAAAGAAGCATGATATTTTCCGGGCATTGGGGAGGATGCTTCGAGATAAGGAAATCGATTTGTTGAAGGAGGACCTTAGTGAAATTCATACACCCTGCCTGCTTATTTGGGGAAGACATGATCGAGTGGTGCCATTGAATATCGGCGAAAGGCTCCATGAAGACCTGCCTAATTCCGAGCTTGTTATCATTGAGGATTCCGGGCACCTTCTTCCAGAGGAGAAACCGGAAGAAGTGTATCAACTAATTAAGGGGTTTATTGGAGTGGCCACCCCAACGTAAACTCACGAGTAAATTGCTGTAATTCGAGAGTAAAAGCACAATTCACGAGTAAATAACCGAAAATCACGAGTAAATGCCTGTAATTCACGAGTAAATCACTGAAAATCACGAGTAAATGCCTGTAATTCACGAGTAAATCACTGAAACTCACGAGTTAATCACTGAAACTCACGAGTAAATCACTGAAACTCACGAGTATATCGCCGAAACTTACGAGTATACTGCACAAACTTACGAGTAAAAGCACAATTCTCCAGTATATCGCCAAAACTCACGAGTAAACTTCACAAACTTACGAGTATACTGCACAAACTTGCGAGTAAAAGCACAATTCACGAGTAAATCGCTGAAACTCACGAGTAAATCACGTAAACTCACGAGTAAACTTCACAAACTCACGAGTATACTGCACAAACTTGCGAGTAAAAGCACAATTCACGAGTATATCGCCGAATCTCACGAGTAAATGACTGTAATTCACGAGGATACTGCACAAACCACGAGTTAACTGAACAAACTATGAGTATAGAGCAAAAAAACAACGTAAAAAAGGTGCCCCTGATTTCCGGGTACACCTTTTTCACCTTTATATCGAACAGCTGGCTTCATTTTTTATGATGAGCAGCTTTCGTGCAACTTCCAGGCACTTTTCCATCTGAATGGATTCATCGAACGCGAACTCGTAAATGGATTTTATTTTTTCCGCCAGTTCCTTTGGGTCATCTATATCCCGGATTGCTACGACCGTATCGGCAATTTCCGGCTCATATAGATCCCACCCTATCTTGAAAGGGTCCCATTCTTGCAAAACGGCAACCAACGCTAAATTCATTTGCTGTGTATCCATAAAATCATCACCTGCTCAATATTTTCAAAGAACATGATATCATAGTATCATAACAACAGGCTTTTCGCGAAGACGACAAATTTTTATTCGGTGGTGGATATTTTGAACAAGTCAATATTTGAAGAACAAATTAACAGGGAAAATTCAGGGTCTGCAAAATGGGATAAAAACTTCCTTACATCCTTATATGGGCGCGAGGATGTTCTGCCAATGTGGGTTGCCGATATGGACTTCCCATCTCCTGAGGGCATTCAAAAGGCATTGATGGAACGCTTGAATCATCCAATTTTCGGCTATACCGTCCCTTCTGAAACGGTTTTCACTGAAATTCAAAGCTGGCTTAAAGACCGGCACTCCTGGCAAATCGATAAGAAGTGGATTTCATTCAGCTCCGGCGTCGTTTCCGCAATCGGTACAACGATCCAAGCATTCACGAACCCGGGCGATAAAATACTGTTACAATCTCCCGTCTATACCCCATTTTTTGATATGATCAAAAATAATGACCGGGAAGTGGTCAATAGTCCCCTTATCATAGAAAAGGACCGCTTTGAGATTGATTTCACTGATTTTGAGGACAAGCTGAAAAGCGGAGTGAAATTATTCCTTTTTTGCAGTCCGCATAACCCTGGCGGACGCGTTTGGACAAAGGACGAACTCTTACGGATCGGGGAGCTATGTGAAAAATATGATGTAGTCATCGTCAGTGATGAGATACATGCTGACTTATTCCATACAACATCAAGGCATTATCCGATCGGCTCGCTTTCAGAAAAATTAGCGGATATGACCGTTACATTGATGGCGCCAAGCAAAACATTCAATATTGCCGGCCTTCAGGCTTCATTCCTGATCACAAGTAATGAAAAATTGCAGAAGCAATTGCAAAAGGCGCAAACGAAACTGGCCTTCCATGGTCTTAACATCTTTGCTTTAACAGCAATGGAAGCCGCATATCGGGAGGGCTTGGAATGGCTTGAAAACATGATCGGCTACATTGAGGAGAATATAAAAGTGGCAGAGGAATTCATTGCAGCCGAAATTCCTTCACTGCATGTCATGCATCCGGAAGCCTCTTACCTTTTATGGATTGACTGCCGTGACCTTGGATTGACCGACAAGGAAATCAAGGATCGACTTATCCATCAAGGGAAGCTCGCATTGGAGCCTGGTTCTAAATACGGACCTGGCGGAGAAGGTTTCGTCCGAATGAATCTCGGTTGTTCACGCAGCGTCATGATGGATGGGCTAAACCGTTTGAAATTGGCTTTTTCTTAAATAAAAGCTGTTTTCGCATACTTTGTTGCTATTTACTAAGTAGTGCGGTGTGGTTGATTTCCCCTCCAGATGCTCGCTTTCCGCGGGGCGGGCGGTGAGCCTCCTCGGCGTAAACGCCTGTGGGGTCTCACCTGTCCCGCTGCTCCCGCAGGAGTCTCGCACTTCCGCTCCAATCAACCTTAAATAGTTTCGTTTTAAAAACAACAATCTTTACGAAAAGAGCCTAAATAAAAGAAGAACCAGGCTTAGAATCCTGGTTCTTCTTTTTTCAATCTTTTTCATCATCCACATAAGGATCATGCTCATATCGGGGCAAATCCCCAAATGAGGTTTGAATATTCTCCTCAAAAAGTTCTTCCTTCAATTCTTCATATTGCGAGTTCGGATAAACCGTTATTTCCTTACCGTACATATCCACACCAACGAAATTTTCATAATTCTCGACATATCCCACATTTTCTTCGGACTCGACATACATATCTTCATAATCGTTTGGCGGATTTACAAAATCGGAAGGCGATTCAGATGTTCCATAACTGGCAACATCCTGCCAAGAATCTTCCGCATCGTACGCAACCGATTCATGCCGGTCATCATAATCAAACTTTCCAAATGGAGGACCGAGCACTTCCTCTTCCACCGGCCGATTGTCCGAAGTTTCCTGTGATGGGGTATGCTCGACACAATAAGTCGTTGTAGGGATTGCTTTCAAACGTTCAAGAGGTATTTCCTTGGAACAGACCTCGCATTTTCCATACTCACCTGCCTCGATCGCAGAAAGCGCTCGTTCAATATCCCTTATTTCATCCCGATCATGCTCGGAAAGGGCCAAATCCTTTTCCCGTTCATATAACTCGGTTCCTTCATCTCCGGGATGATTATCGTAACTTGATAACTCACCAGTAGAATCCTCCAGGCTTCTTCTTAAATCGTGGTTGCCTGAATCATTTAATCGCTCTTCCAACTCTTGCTTCGTTTGCTGCAATTGCTGTTGAAATTCTTTTAGCTGCTGATTGGATAGCATGTGCAACATCCTTTCAAAATCGTTCTTCCCTCTAGTATTTCTCTCTTCCCTTCATTCCATAAAGGTACTTTTTACCTTAGGAATAATTTAATTCAGATAACAGAAGCTAACTTAGAAATATTAATTTAAGGAGGGGCTTCCATTTGTATTTCTATAAAGAAGACTTAATCAATATGATCGTTCCCGATAAGCCTGATCCGAATGCTGCAAAAGTGCTTCAGGAAACGCTTGGAGGGCAATTCGGTGAAATGCGGACGATGATGCAGTATTCTTTCCAAAGCGCAAACTTCCGCGGCAAGGCTAAACAATATCGTGATTTAATTCGTGGAGTTTTCTTGGAGGAACTGAGCCACGTTGAACTTGTCCAATCAACCATCAACCAGCTGCTGAATGGTGCTGGCGGAGATATGCCCGGAGATGTCGCTACCGACGGCGCTCCATTGGATGAAGTCATCAAAGGCGGCGCAAACCCTCACCATTTCATCATCGGCGCGAAAGCATCCCTGCCCGTCGATGCTGGAGGCAATCCGTGGAATGGATCATGGGTTTATGATCACGGTAATCTTGTGGCGAACCTTTTGAACAATGTCATGCTTGAATCTACGGGTGTCCTGCAAAAGTCCAGGATTTATGAAATGAGTTCCAATAAATCAATGCGTGAAACACTGGCATTCTTAATGGTTCGTGACAATGCCCACCAAAATGCATTTGCCAAGGCATTGGAAACTCTTGGGGTCGATTGGGGGAAAATCTTCCCTGTACCTAATTATGATTTGAACAAATATCCTGAATGCCGCAAATATGTGGATTTAGGCTACCATAATGCCCAATTCAACTTCAGGATGGATCAAACTCAAATCAGCGAAATTTTCCAAGGGGAAACACCGAGCCGAAATGGCGGAAACCTTGCTGTTACCGAGCCGCCAAAAGGATTCCCTGTCCCTGAAATGCCGGATATGCCAAATGAACACAGCCCTGGATTGACTGATTTGAACAATTAAAAAAGAAGGCGAACACATCATTCTGTGTTCGCCTCCTTTTTTAATTATTGATATATTTTTCAAAAACAAAGCCAAAATCTTTCACATGGTACTTTTTCCGGCTGTCCATTAACCATTCGAAAGCGGCGGAATTAATTTCCTTGAAACTTGCAGCCATTTGGCTTCCATCAGTGCGAACTTGGTTCAAAGTGGAAGAAGCAAGGTTTACGCTTTGCTGGGCATATTGAAGGGCAAACTCATTCTCATGGCAAATTTCCGATATTTTCACGAGTGATTTAAACAAGTCCTTTAATTCTTCAATGAATTTCTTATGAACATCAATGGAGAAAGTCTTTGCACCGATCGAAAATTTTATTTCAGCATCCAAATCCACGGTCCCTGCGGTTTCAAGCGTGGCATTTGATATAGTATACTGGCTGTAGCTATATCTTGTTAGTGTACGCTTTTTGCTTATCGCACTTGTACCGTCCAAATGTATGAACGCTTGATTCGTGAAACAGTACTCATCCGTTTTTGATTTAATAAGGAAATAAATTTTTTCCCCATCTTCATGCATGATATAGTCATCTGCATCCACCTTGTCATAATCAGCAGGACTAATCACACTTCCAATATCACTAAGACCAAGGGCATCTGCCGCCATTTTCTTGAACATTCCTATTCCCCCTATCAATATCCAGGTGAACTACACCTTATTATAAGTATTTCTCCAGAATTATCTCGTCTCGGATCGGAATTCCATCAAAACTGTAAAATGGAATTTCCGGCTTGATTTTCCGTGATTCTTCCACGGCATTTTTAACGACTTCCGAAATGACATAACCACGCTTTTGAAAAAACTTCAATGCCTGTAGATTATCGTTCGTTGTAATCGCTTTAATAGTATGGCAATTTTTTTCCTTAGCGATATTTTCCATCACATAAAGCAATGATGAGCCAACACCTTGATTCTCATGCTCACTGTTCAAAGAGATGATCTGACATACATGGTCGGACAATTTGTATGTTCCCAACCCCGTGATTTTTTCATTTTCGTCCATCACCCC
The DNA here is from genome assembly GCF_040250305.1 of Peribacillus frigoritolerans. Taxonomy (NCBI): domain Bacteria; kingdom Bacillati; phylum Bacillota; class Bacilli; order Caryophanales; family Bacillaceae; genus Peribacillus; species Peribacillus frigoritolerans. The sequence goes on from NZ_CP158190.1 coordinate 5,058,017, forward strand.
AAAGCCCTCAAGTTCCGCATAATGAAACAAGCCTCTTGAAAAAACGACTTGGGTCGTCTCCCAGTGCTGAATGAAAAAATCCTTGACCGTATCTGCCGCAATCATTCTTTTAGCTACGATTTGCATAACCAATTTACGCCCCCAAAATTTCTATCTCTATGCTTATAGTATAAAATGCTTATGCTGATAAGGGAACATTTAATTCTTTACGCCCTTCTAACAAAACATAATACCATTCATATTCAGATAATCAATATTCAAAAAACGGGGGCACCCTAGTGATGCACGGCATCTTCCGGGATCAAGAAATGGTATCATCCTTTATACGCTGGTTCCTTCTGGTGACCTCATCTTCGAATTGCTTCGTTTTCAATTCTTCCTTCTTTGAATATCTTATAATTGCCCTCATCGTAAAAACGGCCGCCACTAAAAAAATGAAGCAAGTTATACCAGCTGAGATATATTCAGTCTTGTCTTCCGGAAAGTAAAGAAACAAACCTAGTAAAGCATGATTGAGAAAGTCCATCCGATACATCCTTCCTGATAGGGAATTAAACTGCATTATCCCATTATATCAATTACCAGAACAATCCACTAGTGGGCTTAATCTACTAAACCCCGAAAAAAAGAGAGGCACTGAGCCTCTCGCTTCTCTTTTATTTATAAAATGGTGATTCCTTTAATGACCACGTCCACTGCAGGCTTGTCTCCCGCAACTGTCTCTACGTTAGCAATCGTATCAACAACGTCCATGCCTTCGACCACTTGTCCAAAGACAGAGTGTTTATGATCCAGCCATGGTGTGCCGCCTTGCTCCATATAAGCACTGATGATTTCTTCCGGATAACCGGCTTGCTTCATTTGCTCACCCATCCTGCTGTCCACATGCTGGGCTTGTACAACGAAGAATTGGCTGCCGTTTGTTCCTGGGCCTGCATTCGCCATGGAAAGAGCACCTCGCAAATTGAATAATTGCATGGAGAACTCGTCCTCAAATGGAGTTCCCCAGATACTTTCTCCACCCATTCCAGTGCCTGTCGGATCTCCGCCTTGAAGCATGAAATCCTTGATGACACGGTGAAAGATGATTCCTTCGTAATATCCGTTTTCAGCATGTGTCAAGAAATTCTCCACCGTCTTTGGAGCCAGTTCAGGGAATAGTTTAATTTTAATATCGCCCATCGTCGTTTGCATGATGACCGCTTTTTCATTTTCCAAAACTTCACTTGTTAATTGTGGAAAGTTTGTCATTTTACATAACCTCTTTCTTTTTAAAATTAAATGGCATGAAACACCATTTTCCATCTTCATTTGTACACTTTACACGATTTTCATAAAAAAAGCATCTTTACGAAATTGAACAAATTCGCTGTGAAAAATCGTCGTTCTTATGTATCATGAAGGAAGTTAAAAGAAAGGTGGTAGGGAAATGTCAGAACAGGATTTTAAAATCGGCGATAAGGTTACCGCCATATATAAAACTGGAAAATACATCGGGGAAGTCACCGATATCAGACCTGCTGCATATCTTGTTAAAGTGTTGGCTGTCTTGAAGCATCCCATGCAGGGAGATCTTCATAACCCGAAGCAAACGGAAGTGTCCATGTTCCATCAGCGGCGTGCTCTAGCTTTCCGGGAGCAAACCAATGTACCAAAGAATATGGTCAGGAACTTTAATGAGGAGATTCCTGAGTATAAGGAATCCTTAAGAGAAGCTGTTGAGAAAATGAAAGGCACTTTAAGCGAAGCCCAAACAGAGTGGAATGATAAAAGCTTACAGTTGCTTGAAGATCTAGCGGCGGATTATTTTAAATAAAGCATGATAAAAGCCAAATCAGTAGTATATGATTTGGCTTTTATAACGCTAAATGATTCAATACTTTTGATAAATCAATGCGATCGCCAATTGTCGTCGGTTCATGATTTTTCATATAACTTTTATCTTTCTCCACTAGCTTAAAGATATTATATGTCGTAATCGCATCATCCAGCGCCCGGTGATGCTTGCCTGTCCCTTCCTTGCCATAGGCCTGTACAGCTTTCCAAAGCCCGGTTTGATTTTGATCCCCGAAAAAGCGTTTATACTCCAGGCAAAGATCGCTTTGTTTCCCTGAAAAAGGGAAATCCAATCCTGCTTTCTGACAGTTCTGGCGAAGTACCTTCATGTCCATATTTCCCCAGGTAACAATCGTCGTCGGGTGCTGCTCATCAATTTTCTTCAATAAATTAACCAGCTCTTCAAATGAAATCCCCCGGTCCACCTGATCCTGGGTAATGTTCAAGAACTTTTTGCATCTTCCCGTTAAGACTGGAAATTTCATTGGGTTAACAAAAGATGAGAATTGTTCCTGAATGGTCTCATTAATGACGGTGACTAAGCCAACCTCAATGATTTCCGGATAAAACCCTACTGGATTGGCTTTTCCTTCCGGCATCGTAAATTCAAAATCAATGAATACATATTGCTGTTGTTCCTCCATTTTTATGACCCCCTTCATATTCCTGACATCAACATATAAACAAAAAATGGTTTTTTCTTACGAGACTATTATAACAGAAGATTTAGAAAGTTTTTCGTAACCCCATCCGGATACGTTATTGCCGTCATACCTAATTTACCCAAAACTCTTTATTGTCTATCTTATTTGGATTATGATGGATGAATAAACCAAAAGTACCATTTTTCCACCCCTTCAATCCAAGGACATACTAAAAATATATTAGTTAGGAAGTTGAACTATGCGCACGTATCTTGGTTATATCACGATTTTCCTCTTAATTCCCGTATTGATCCTTTTCATTTTCCTTTCCTATCAGGAGTGGTCCTTAGCTCAATCTCCCTATCATGTACTAGACGAGCGAATTCCCATTGAATCGATAGAACTGGCTCAGAATAGTTACATGAAGGCCGCAAATGGAAAGGTCATCAGTGAAATTTCCACTGGTGAGAAACGGACTTACCTAAAACTTGAAGACATCCCCCTCTTCCTGGAAAATCTATTCATCGTTACAGAGGATCAGAAATTTTATGATCATGCTGGCGTTGACCTATCCGGCATAAGCAGGGCGCTTCTTATCAATTCACAAAATAAAACAATCGAACAAGGCGGCAGTACCATTACCCAGCAACTGGCCAGGAATGTTTATCTTTCACATAATAGGACGTATAACCGAAAACTCAGTGAACTCATTTACGCCTATCAGATAGAGCGAAAAAAATCAAAACCGGAAATCATGGAGCTGTATTTGAATGCCATATATTTCAGTAATGGAGCTTATGGAATCGAAGCTGCTTCCCAATATTATTTCAGCAAACCGACTGGAGAGTTATCCAAGGCGGAACTTGCCTTCCTGGCCGCAATCCCTAATAATCCGGAAAACTATAACCCTCTTAAACATTTCGATGCGACGAAAAAGCGTCAGGAGAGATTACTGAATCAAATGGTGGCCGAAGGTGATTTAGAACAGGCCGAGTACGAGAAGCTTATTAAAAGTACGATTAAATTAGACTTGTCCACCCCGGTCGACTTATATCCCGATTATGTGACATATGTTCATCAGGAATTGAAAAACCTGGTGGCATCCTCCGAGGGTCTTGACAAATCTCTGCAAAGCCCTGAAGTCGCCATCCGTAAGAAAGCGGAAGCTGAGCTGGATAAAAAGGTCATAAAGCTTTTGAATTCCGGTGTAACCATCCATACCGCACTCGATACCAAGCTGCAAACACAGTCAAAGACTGCCGTACAATCAAAAATCGGTGTCAATGATATCGAGGGAGCTTTAGTGGTTATACAGCATCATACGCACGAGCTTGTCTCTTTGATTGGGGGAAAAGATTATAAAAAAAATTCTTTCAACCGTGCATACCAAAGCTATAGGCAGCCAGGATCAGCCATTAAGCCGCTTCTCGATTACGCTCCCTATTTGGAGGAAACGGATGCAGACATCAATCAGCTAGTTAGCGGAGCAAGCTATTGCAGCAATAGCTATTGTCCAAAGAATTATAGCGGCGACAGCTACGGGATGGTCACACTAAGAACTGCCTTCGCTCAGTCCTATAATACACCCGCCATAAGAATTTTTGAAAAGACGGGAGTGGAAACGAGTTTCAAGCACCTCGATGCTTTCGACTTTAAAAAGGTGAGCAAAAAAGACCACCATACGAGTTCGGCCATAGGCGGATTCGAATATGGCATGAGTCCCCTTGAACTGACAAATGCCTATACTTCCTTCAATGACGGAAACTATCAGCCGGCGCGCGCCATTATTAAAGTCACCGATCAAGAAGGTAAAGTCCTTTATAAATGGAAAGACCGCTCCAAGGAGATATGGAGCAAAAGCACCGTAACCAAGATGCGGCAGCTGCTCCATGAAACGATCATTTCCGGGACAGCCCGCAAAGCCTACTTTCCTACAGAATATGTCGGCGGTAAAACCGGTACGACCAATGATGTGAAAGACATGTGGTTTGTCGGCCTGACAGCAAACTATACAACGGGGGTTTGGATTGGAAGGGACAAGCCATCCAATCTACAATCCATTTATTCACATACACCCCATGTATTGATTTGGAAAGATATCAGCCAGACTGCCGAGTGAAAAAAGAAGGTGCCGAGATGGCACCTTCTTTTTTATGGCTATATGGGAAGGCTTGCAATGACGCTGTTATAAAGCTTCAATCCTGCATAAGCTACTATTGAAATCAGTGCCGTCCAAACGAAGATTGGAAAGAAAACCAATCCCACTAACCTCGACAAATTCAGGCTCGGGCTTAACTTATTGACAAAATAAATTAAAGCAACGACATTCGTTGCGATAAAGATGGACCCAAGCCCGATGATGAATTGAACACTGAACAATGAACAGGCACCGCCAATCACATATATGACAGACCCCTTTCTTACACTGTTCAGGGCTTTACCTTCAGAATCCTTGGAAAAGAATAATAAAGACAGCTCCAATATCGTATCGGAGATCAGCTTCAATGCGGCAAAAACCATGAAGAATAATAAGAGCAATACGATCAGCAGCGCCAGCTTAATGCCGGTTTCAGAAAAAAACTCCAGCATCCCTTGGTAGATTCCCAAGTTTCCAAATAAAGAGAGCATTTGCATTTCCCCATAAATGGCAAAGGAGAGGCTGAATAATAGAATTGAAATGATTGGTAAATAGCTAAGTAAATATGTGTTTTTCATGATTTCTCCATCCACGCGTCTTTTATCCTATATTATGCAAGATAATCCACCATTTCACAATGGATACTCTACTAATTCACCCTGGAAAAACTTTTTTCAATAAATTTTTCTGGTGGGTTTCCCCTCCTTTTCTACCTATATATAAAACATCATTCAAGTTGGCCTTCACCGTTTTTAATGCCATGCAAACCCACATAAATTGCGTTATACTTTTAAGCGAGACAAGCATTCGATAATAAAATACATATTCAACGAAGATTTCCTAACGTCTAGGATTGCGCGAAAAAAGCATAATAAGACGACTGACTTCGTTTTAAAAAAGGGGGGAGTTTATGTCTTTACTTCATTGGGCGGTATTATCACCGTTTCTTTTAGCACTTATTGTACCAATATTGTACAAACTATTTCGACAAATACATACAGGATGGTTTGTTTTGATTTTACCTATTCTCCTTTTCACCTATTTTTCAAGGTTCATTTCCTTAACCAAACAAGGGGATATCATTATGGAAAGGGCAACATGGATTCCTTCTCTTGGAATTCATGTTGATTTCTATATAGATGGACTAGGGCTTTTGTTCGCCTTGCTCATTACAGGTATAGGTTCACTCGTCGTTCTGTATTCAATTTTCTATTTATCGAAAGAGAAAGAAAAGCTGAACCAATTTTACGTCTTCCTATTGCTTTTCATGGGAGCAATGCTTGGTGTCGTCCTATCCGATAACCTAATTGTCCTCTATTCGTTTTGGGAATTCACGAGTTTATCATCTTTTCTATTGATAGGATATTGGAATGAAAGGGAGCGTTCACGTTATGGAGCGCAGAAATCCCTGCTGATCACCGTGCTTGGAGGCTTAAGCATGCTTGGTGGGATAATTCTCCTTACCGTTATGGGGAACACATTCAGCATACGTGAATTGATTGCACAAAGCGGGGAACTTATGGACCACTCGCTCTTCACTCCTGCACTTTTGCTTGTGCTGCTTGGCGCGTTCACTAAATCCGCACAGTTCCCGTTCCATATCTGGCTTCCTGACGCTATGGAAGCCCCGACACCGGTCAGTGCTTACCTTCATTCCGCCACAATGGTCAAGGCCGGAATTTATTTGGTTGCCCGATTAAGCCCTGTATTTGCAGAATCAGGATTATGGTTCTGGCTCGTTTCGATCGCCGGATTGATCACCCTGTTCTGGGGCTCATTCTCTGCTATCAAGCAGACTGATTTAAAGGGGATTCTCGCTTTTTCCACCATCAGTCAGCTCGGATTGATCATGTCGCTTTTGGGACTTGGTGCGGCTGCCCTCCACTATGAATCTTTAGGGGAAAATATATACTTGGCAGCTACGGTTGCAGCAGTATTCCACTTGATTAATCATGCGACCTTCAAAGGCAGCCTTTTCATGGTTGCAGGCATCATTGATCATGAAACCGGTACCCGTGATATCAGAAAGCTAGGCGGATTGATGCAGTTGATGCCAATCACTTTCACCGTCGCTGTCATAGGTGCTTTTTCAATGGCTGGACTTCCGCCCTTCAATGGTTTTTTGAGCAAGGAAATGTTCTTGGCCAGCATGGTGAATGTATTGGAATTGAATATCTTCAATATGGAGACATGGGGGGGCCTGTTCCCTGTGGTGGCTTGGGTAGCCAGTGTATTCACTTTTATTTATAGCATGATTGTCGTGCTCAAACCCTTTACAGGCAAACTTCAGTTACAACTATTGGAAAAGAAGCCCCACGAGGCGCCGATCGGGATGCTGATATCCCCGATCATCCTTGCTTCGTTGGTTATCGTTTTCGGTATTTTTCCAAACTTGCTATCTTCATCAATCATTAAACCTGCGGTAGCCGGCATACAGCCAAGCTTGGCGGGACCGGATTTCCAAGTCCATATCGCCTTCTGGCATGGATTCCAACCTGAAGTATGGATGACCATCGGAATCATAGCATTTGGAATCCTTTTATACAAAACGCTTCCGAAGTGGCAGAAGATCACTCAGTGGATTCCTGAACGTATATCCCTGAATGCTTTTTATGATAACGGGGTAAGAGGTCTCGAACGCTCAGCTTCCTTCGTCATGAAAGTATTAATGACAGGTTCTATTCGGACGTATCTGCTTTCAATCTTCCTTTTCTTCATTCTTTCCTTGGGCTTTACGCTCTATTGGAAGGATGCATTTAAATTGGATACAGGGAATTTTGCCCGGATCAGCATATATGAATTGGTATTAGCTTCGATCATCGTGATTGGCTCGATCGCCATTCTGTTTGCAAGATCCCGTTTAACTTCCATAATCATCTTAGGAGCCGTCGGTTATACGATTTCCCTATTTTTCGTTTTGCTACGGGCACCGGATTTAGCCTTGACTCAACTAGTCATCGAAACGATTTCGGTATCGCTGTTTTTGCTCTGTTTCTTCCACCTTCCTTTAATGGCAAGCAGAAAGGAAGAACGGATGACATTCAAGTTGAATAATGCCCTGATATCCATTGGTGTAGGGGTCATCGTGACATTGATTGCCTTATCGGCACATAGCAATAAACTATTTGATTCCATATCCAATTACTATCTTGAAAATGCTTATAAGGAGGCAGGCGGGAAAAACGTCGTAAATGTCATTCTCGTTGACTTCCGCGGACTTGATACGATGTTTGAAATCAGTGTCCTTTCCATCGCTGCGCTCGGAATATTCGCGATGATCAAATTGCGTTTGACAGGGGGGAAAGATAAATCATGAGGCAAAATGACCTAATTCTCCAAACGGTTACGAAAGTCGCCGCCTTTGTTATCTTGCTGTTTGCGGTAGCCATCTTTTTAGGCGGGCATTATTCGCCAGGAGGCGGGTTTGTCGGCGGGTTAATGACTTCAGCCGCGATTGTCCTGCTGTTGCTCGCTTTCGACATTAAAACCGTCACCGGCATCCTGCCGATTGACTATAAATTAATGATCGGGTCAGGCTTGTTCATATCAAGCCTGACCGTAGCCGGTGGGCTATTTTTCGGGGTGCCCCTCATGACACATGTTTATCATTATGTTGATTTACCGCTCCTTGGGCACATCTCGCTCCATACCGCGGTACTTTTTGATCTGGGTGTTTATCTTGTGGTTGTTGGTGTAACGATGACCATTATTCAAACGATAGGGGAGAGTGAATAATGGAACTTTTAATGGCCATTGTCATTGGAATACTATTTATGTGTGCGACCTATTTAATGCTTTCCAAAAGCATTTTAAGAATCATAATCGGTACAGGGCTGCTCAGTCACGGCGCCCACCTTTTGATTTTGACGATGGGCGGTTTGAAAGGCGGTTCCGTTCCATTGCTAAGTGATGAAGCTGCATCCTATGTCGATCCGCTTCCGCAAGCGCTTATCTTGACGGCGATCGTCATCAGTTTCGGAGTCACATCATTTTTGCTGGTACTTGCTTATCGGACCTACCAGGAACTCGGTACGGATGACATGGAAGAAATGAGAGGTACGGAAGCGAATGAATAATCTTACTTTCATGCCTGTTTTATGGCCGCTTTTCACAGGCATCCTTCTCATATTCTTTGCCAAAAAAATCAAGCTGCAAAGAGGGATATCCCTTACTTCCTCTCTTATCGGAATTGGGATTTCCCTTTATCTAGTGTATACAGTCCATTCTCAAGGGATCTTGACTTTAGGTGTCGGCAGCTGGGATGCGCCATTCGGCATCGTGATCGTCGCAGATATGCTTTCTTCGCTGCTCGTACTGACCACGAATGTCATTGGATTGGCTATACTGCTTTATTCGTTTTACTCCATAGGGGAGGAACGTGAAAGACATTATTATTATCCTGTATTTCAATTTTTGCTGATTGGAGTAAACGGTGCCTTTCTAACGGGGGATCTTTTTAATCTATTCGTATTTTTCGAAGTCATGCTGATGGCTTCCTACGTGCTGCTGGTACTGGGAGGGACGAAAATCCAACTCAGGGAATCATTGAAGTATATCATCGTCAATGTGCTTTCCTCTTCCTTTTTCGTCATCATGGTAGCGTATCTTTATTCAGTTCTAGGCACATTGAACATGGCGGACATCAGCCAGAGGATAACGGAAGTCAACCAGCCTGGAATCATCTCGGTGATAGCGATTGGCTTTCTGATCGTATTCGGTTTGAAGGGAGCCATTTTCCCGCTCTTCCAATGGCTGCCTGGGTCTTATTATGCTCCGCCGATTCCAGTGATGGCCCTTTTCGGGGCATTGCTGACAAAGGTCGGGATCTATTCCATTTTCAGGACCTATACACTCATGTTTTATCATGACCAGGATTTCACCCATACTTTCCTTGCGATACTTGCTATCTTGACCATCATTATCGGTGTCATTGGTGCGATAGCCTATTGGGATGTAAAAAAAATCATCATTTACAATATCATCATCGCCGTCGGGGTTATCCTATTCGGAATCTCCGTCATGAATGAACAGGCCTTATCAGGCTCCATTCTATATATCATTCATGACATGCTGATCAAGGCTGCGCTCTTCCTGCTGGTTGGCATCATGATCAAAATCAGCGGATCGGATGATTTGCGGAACATGGGCGGCTTGATCAAGCAATACCCGGCCGTTGCATGGACCTTCTTCATAGCTGCCATATCGCTGGCGGGAATCCCGCCGTTCAGCGGTTTTGCAGGCAAGCTCCTGATTCTTCAGGGAGCAGCAGAAAAAGGGGCATACTTAGGAATGGCCATTGTCTTGCTTTCGAGCTTGATGGTCCTATATTCCGTCATGAAAATATTCATGAATGGCTTTTGGGGAACTCCAAAAGCTGATTATGCCTTAACTAATAAAACGGTAAATAAAATGCTGGTTCCGGCAGTCCTCCTCGTCATCATTTCCGTTTTATTCGGAGTAGGGACAGAAGCGGTTTACCCATACATTACACAAGCTGTAGATTCATTAATGAATCCCGAAATCTATAACAAAGCGGTTTTAAAGGAGTAGTGCCTGATGTCATTCCAAATTTTACTGAATGTGTTCCTTGCGTTTATCTGGATGTTTTTAAAAAATGAGTTTAACGGGAGCACTTTTATCATCGGATATATATTGGGGCTCGGCATCATGTTCGTCTTCCGTCATTTTTTCAATGATCGTTTTTACTTGAAAAGGGTGAATGCCGTCGTTCTATTGCTGCTCATATTCGCAAGGGAACTCATACTTTCCAACATTAGCGTCCTTAAGGCCGTGCTTAAACCGAACCTGGATATGAGACCTGGCATATTCGCATTTGAAACCGTGCTGGCCAAGGATTGGGAAATTACGATACTATCGAATCTAATTACGCTGACACCAGGAACACTTGTCGTTGAAGTATCGGAAGATAATCGGATTCTTTATATCCACGCGATGGATATTGCCGACAAAGATGAGGCCGTTGACAGCATTAAAAATACATTTGAAAAAGCGATTATGGAGGTGAGCAAATAATGTTCGATCTAATGCTTAAAATCGCACTGCTAGGTGTTTCGCTTTCCATGATTGGATTCTTATACCGTTTAATCAAAGGGCCTTCCGTACCGGATCGGGTCATCGCACTCGATGCAATGGGAATCAATCTTATCGCAATCGTTGCACTTGCCTCCATTGTCATGGATACAAGCGCATATCTGGAAGCCATTCTTCTGCTCGGAATCCTATCTTTCATCGGAACGGTCGCTTTCGCTAAATTCCTTGAGAAAGGGGAGATAATCGAAGATGACCGCAATCGTTGAAATCCTATCGGCCCTATTCCTTTTAATGGGAGTCTTTCTCTTTTTAGTCTCGGCTTTCGGCATCATCCGGCTACCCGACGTCTATACAAGAAATCACGCTGCCTCAAAAAGCTCGACACTTGGAATCATGTTCATCCTGATCGGCACCTTGTTATATTTTTATTATAAACATAGCCATTTCGATTTCCGGGTCGTGCTTGCGATCATCTTTATCTTCATGACCAGCCCTGTTGCCGGACATTTAATCATGCGCTCGGCTTATCATACTGGCGTAAAAATGTGGGATCGGAGTGTCCAGGATGATTTAAAGAAAACCCGGTGATTCCTGCCATTGCAAAAGAGCTGCCCTGATTACAGGAGCAGCTCTTTTCTGTCTCAATCCTTTAAAAATACCTCATCGCCCACTCTGATTTCACCTGTTTGCACGACCGAGGCATATACGCCAAAATGATTTTTCCTTTCCTTGACGACAGTTTTCAGGAGTGATGGATCTCTATGTGAATCGCTTGGATCGACAGTTATGATCATACAGCGTTCACAATGCCTTTTGATCTCCAATTCCACTTCATTTCCGATTAGAATCCTTTTTCCGAACCATTTCTCTTCTAAAAAGGGCGTTTTGTTCACTAAAGATAGCACTAAATTTTGCCTGAATCTCCTGCCATCCAGTTCTTTTCCCCAAAGTTTTGTCAATTCGCCAATCGAGGCATCACTGACAAGCAGGATGTTTTCTTCTTCAATCGCTCCTAACGGAATATGTGCAGGGTGATAAACAACGGGTGCTGCCTCCTGTTTTAACAATCGTTCCATTTCTTCCTGAAAGGCTTCCTCTCCCCATGTCAGCACGTTTCCTGAAGGAGTCTTCACTTTGATTTCCGGATATTGGCCAAGGGTTTCCTCACCAGAAAAAACAGCTTGATAACAGACCATCTCCGGGACTTGGGTTATCGTCAGGAACTTCCCATTTTTATCTTTAAAAGCATGACTGCGATCTCCATATAGTCCATAGTCCATCACCTTCGTTTTCTGTACCTGTTCACCAGTGAATGATTTTACAGGATGACGGGTGATTTCTTGTATATGACCCACCAGCATAAAAAAACCTCTTTTCATACAATAGTCTACTGCCATATTATACTTAAACCGGATACTGTAGAATCATTGCGTCAATTTGCGATTGTTCTTTTGATTCACTTTGACTTCGGTAAGTCGATAACGGCCAATGTACAGCGTGAAATGCAGATAAGATGATCCTCTTCATCACGTATCTTCACGTCCCACACCATCGTCGTCTTCCCGCGATGGATGATGTTCCCTTCTGCGGTAACAAAACCTGAACGGACGCCCCTAACATGATTGGCATTGATTTCAAGGCCGACGACAGCTTGTTTTGTACTATCTACCAGCTGCATCCCGCCAAAGCTTGCAACGGATTCCGCAAGGGCAACGGATGCTCCCCCATGCAATAAACCATACGGCTGCCTAGTCCGTTCATCCACTGGCATCGTCGCAATGACTTTCCCCTCGCCGACTTCTTTCATTTCAATCCCAAGCGTGCCTATCAATGACTGTTCAATATTTCTCTCCATCCCATTACCCCCGACTCTCTTGTTTTTTTACCAAAAAAATGAACCACTATTCATATTAGTATACAAAAAAAGGATGACCCAAGTCTATCAAGTCATCCGTCAATAATGTAAATGTATTATTTGGAGAGGATTTCTTTTAATTCAAACCAGCTTGTCAGTCTTGGAATATCCAATTCCCTGTTATAGGAGTTATCCATTGCATACACTTTCGTTGGAATATCCAATAAAGTTTCCAGCACTGCCGGTTTATCATCAAAATAATAATCCAATCCCAATTTGCGGATCGTATCAATTTTTTCATGATCCTTCATCCCGCAGTAAAAATGGTCTTCCTTAACCGGAAAGCCATTTTCAATCAGCCATTTTTTCGTCCGGTCACCATGCTCCGCTTTTCTGGCTGTGATGTAATAGATTTCGTGACCATCGCGCTCAAGCTCCTGCAGCGTTTCCACTGCGCCCTCGAAGGCTGGACAGGATGAATAATACACTTCATCGGCAAGGCTGTTCCACATTTTGCCCCCAGCCTCTTTATCAAGCCCGAAAGCTTCATGGATCTCCAACGTCTTTAAAGCTCTGAATTTCGTTAACTCTATATTCGTCTTAAGCTTTTCATTATAAAGATGGAACGCGAACTCCCTCAAGTTAATAAGGGTATCGTCAATATCGAAACCGAATTTCATACTCCTTCACTCCTATTCAAACATAAGCTGCGGCAAACTGTGATGCGAAGGACATTTCCTTGTCCTCCTGAATGGCCTGCAATCTTTCAATCTCGGCTTTTCTTTTTGGCTCAGCCATTTTAAGTCCAAGGAAGCCAGTATCCTCCTGCAGGATGCCCCCAGAAATAAGCTCGGCCAATATATCGGCATCCTTCATGGCACAATTGAGTCCGAACGCACCTGTAGGTGTCATCGTATGGGCTGCATCACCTAATAAAGCAACGCCATCCTTTGTCCACGTTTCACAATAGCTGCTGTAAACATCCAATAAAATGAAGTCCTGCCAAGAGCGGATCTTTTCATACACAACCTTTTTTAATTCTGGAAAGGCAAAAAGCAAATCTTCTATGAACGGTTCAAAATGCTGTTTTCGCAAATGGGGAAATGAACCATGATCTATATTCCAGCCAATTTGGATGTAACCTCCAGCCTGGGTAAAGAGGGCAACCTGGGAGCCATTGACCAATGCCATTTTGATCGAAGGCTTCCATCCCTCCGGAGCAGGAATTTTTGCCCATAGTAAATCATAGCCATGATTTTTAATCACGACTGGAATTCCCGCTTTTTTTCGAACGATGGAAAATCTGCCGTCCGCTCCGATTATCAATGAACTTTGCACTTCCAGGTCATTTCCGCCATTTCGAGCCTTGACTCCCGTAAAACGACCCATTTCATCCTGTATCAAGCCGGTAACCCTCGTATTCATCATCAATTGAAAAGAGTCCAGCTTTTCAGCTTCATTCAATATAGCTGTAAGCAGATGATTTTGAGGGACATGTATCCCAACATGATCGACCGGCCATTCAGGGAAAATCCTTTTGAATATTTGGCCTTCATGCCAATATTCAATTTGTTCCATCCTTAGCAAGCCAAGTCTTTCCACACTCTTGAATAAACCGTGCTTTTTAAGAATGCCCTCTCCTTCATCGTTCAAGAACTCGCCCCTGAACTCCCTTGAAACCTCAGAATGCCTTTCAAGCAAAACGACTGAAATGTCCTGCTTGGCCAATAGGTAAGCCAGCAGGGCTCCTCCAGGACCTGATCCGACTATGCATACATCTGATTTAACCAACATGCCTCTTCACCTGTTGTCTATTTTTTATTTAGGATAAGCCGTGATGCGTATGTCCTCACCAAACGTTTCCACGCCAGAGAAGGAAACATCCATCGCTTCATCCATCGTATCCACATTCACTCCAGTAAACGGTGTTAGTGAGTTTCTTCCGCCCAATAGTTTAGGGGCTATATAAATCAAGTATTTATCGATGAGCCCTTCCCTAAGGAATGAGGCATTCACTTCGCTTCCGCCTTCCAGCAAGACATCCGTAATCCCCTTTTTATACAGCTCTTCCATTAATGCCTTAAGATTCAGTCCCGTCTCGTTTTTGGGGACGAAAATGAATTCGATCCCTTTTTCACGTAAAAGGTCCATTTTATCCGCAGGTGCATTTTGCTGCGTTACGATCAAGGTTTTCGCATCTGATACCTGTACAACATTGGCATCCAATGGAACCCGTAATTCACTGTCTAAAATGATCCTGATCGGATTTTTCCCTCCGCCCTCCGGAAGTCTGGTCGTCAGTGATGGATCATCGGCCAACACAGTCCCGATACCAACGAGAATGGCATCCACCTCATCACGAAGCAAATGAACGGAATAACGTGATTCTTCTCCTGTTATCCACTTTGAATGGCCTGTGTGGGTTGCAAGTTTTCCATCGAGCGTCATCGCATACTTCGATATGACAAATGGACGATTCGTCAGCATATTGTGAATGAAACGCTCATTCAGCCTTTGAGCTTCCTTTTCCAGGACGCCGACTTCCACTTCAATGCCTGCATCCTTTATGATCGATATCCCCCTGCCGGCTACTTCCGGATTCGGATCTTGAGTCGCAACCACCACTCGCCGGACACCTGATTCTTTCACCAAATTTGCACAAGGAGGTGTCTTTCCATAATGGGAACAAGGCTCAAGAGTCACATATAGCGTTGCACCTTCTGCATACTCACCCGCCATTTTGAAAGCATGCACTTCCGCATGCGGTTCACCCGCTTTTCGGTGGATCCCTGTCCCGGCTATCACACCGTCTTTGACTATGACGGCTCCGACCACTGGATTTGGATTCGTCTTTCCTTTTGCACTGGCTGCCAAATCCAGTGCAAGCTTCATGTAATATTGATCATCATTCATACTATAGCTCTCCTTATACAATCAAAGTTGGCTTCTTTTCGGGAATATGTCCAGACTTCTTAACCTTTGTATCGAGATAGAAACTATTATCTTCCGTCAAACCGCCCCAAAGCGGAATATGGTCCTTCGCCGCAAGTCCATTCTTCGTGAGGGCGTCCAGCTTTTTGGGGTTGTTCGTGATTAAAGTCACCGGATCCTCGCGCAGTTCCCTCAACACGCGGATGGCTCCCTCGTAAGATCGCGTATCGTCTTCGAATCCTAAAGCCTCATTCGCCTCGACCGTGTCATAACCTTCCTGCTGAAGCAAATAGGCAAGAGATTTGGAAAACAGGCCGATCCCTCTTCCTTCATGGTCCGCAAGGTAAAAAATGGCCCCGCACCCATGCTCGGCTATCATCTTCATCGATTGGTGGAGCTGGTAGCCGCAATCACAGCGTTTACTGCCGAAGATATCACCTGTGTGACAGATGCTATGCATCCGGACAAGTGCATCCTCCGACTTTTTAAAGTCACCATACACCAATACGGAGGATTGCTGTCCAAAAGCGAGGTTGGCTTCCGAAAGCGAATCAAGCACCGCTTCCTTGTCATTATCCGCGCCGTCAAGCTGTAGCCATGTATACCATTGGAAAACCGTTGAGAAATCTCCTTGCTCAACAGGCAGGTTCACAGGCCCTACAAGGCATATATCAGCTTTTCCCGGTGTTTTTATGATATTCATTTTATCTATTAAAAGTTTTTTTGTTTCCTCGGTTATTTTCATGTTAACATCACCTATTTTATAATTTATAGTGTGCCTTCTCCTTACTTTAGGTAAGTAAGTATATTACTATACACTATACCTGTCAATGAAGCAGTTTACAAATAATAGTGTGTCTTTGATCATAATTTTCAAGAAGTTTTTTTGCAGAAGAAAGGTCATTCCCAAACCGCTATCATATCGGCTGGCCTTTATACATATTTTAACGTATAACGAATACGTGTCTATAGACAGACTTAAGGAAAGGAAGGAAACCTTTTGGAGGATTTCCCTTATTTTTTATATGATCCTATCCTGTTTCCGCCTCACGCGAGAGCAATGAATATGAATCGGGAATGGGAAGGAACGTTGCGTCCCTACTCGGCAACCAATCCGGATCTGCTAGTTAAATCGGCAAAGACCTCGCAATCCTTAATGGTTGATGTAAAAAAAGTCATGGATACTTTAGCCACATCCAAGCCCTTCTCGAACCGGTTGATGACTGCTGCCCAAGCATCGCAAAAAAATGTCGTGATCGATATGATCAAAAAGATAGGAATTAAGAACGAACCTGATATCACGTATAACCCCGATGGGATCCGTTTTGATTTCTATCCTAAAGCAGGGGAAGAAAATTGTCATATCATCGTCAGCTTGAAATGGAGGGATGCATAACGTCCGTCCAACACCTATTTGGTAAAAAAACCGAAGCCTATTTTCGGCTTCGGATATTTGGGTTCATCTTGTTTTCGTTTCAAAGGTTTCAACCAATAGTGCAAGCGTGCGTGCCATGACACCGGTAGCCCCCGCCGTGCACAATTCGGAGTTGTTCGAGGTTGTGGAAGTTCCGGCAATATCCAGATGGACCCACGGAGTGTCTTCGGCAAATTCACCGATGAAGGCGCCGCCCATGATCGCATGTCCCGCCCCTCCAGGTGAATTATTCAAATCCGCTATTTTACTGTTGCGTACCCGCTCTTTATCCTTTTCTGTAATCGGCAATCTCCAAATGGGCTCCCCGGCCTCCTCTGAGGCTTTGACCACTTGTTCATAGAATTCCGTGTCATTTGTCATTGCACCCGTCATATCCATGCCCAGCGCGGTTATGACACCACCCGTTAAAGTGGCAACGTCAATAAGATAGTCTGCACCATGATGTTTAGCGTATGTCATGGCATCTGCCAAAACCAGCCGGCCTTCCGCATCCGTATTCAATACCTCTATCGTCTTGCCGCTCATGGCAGTGATCACATCATCCGGCTTGAATGCATCACCGCTGATCATATTATCAGTGGAAGGAATGACCGCCACGACATTTTGGTCCGGTCCTAATTCGCCGATTATTTCCATTGCTCCTAAAACAGCTGCCGCACCGCCCATATCCGTCTTCATTCCAACGATTCCGGCCTTCGTTTTCAATGAGTATCCACCCGTATCGAATGTGATGCCTTTACCTACCAACCCGATAACATCCTTCCATTCATCCTTACCTTGATACTTCAGGACGATCATTTTCGGAGGCTCGACCGAACCTTGATTGACGGCAAGGAGTGCACCCATTCCCAACTTAAGCATATCCTCCTTCTCAAGGATCTCCACTTCAAAACCATAACGTTCACCCAAGGCAGATGAATAATCCGCCAAATCCGTGGAAGTCAACAAATTGCCTGGTGTATTGACCAATGTTCTCGCGGAGTTCGTCGCCCTTCCGAAGATCCTCCCTACATGAAGCGCGGCACCGACCTCTTCTTGATCAAATTCACTGTAAACCGTAATCGATTCAAGGCTTTTTTCGACCTGGTTCGATTTTTGCTTGTATCCGCCAAATTTATAGGAAGCAAGTTCAAAAGCCTCGGAACAAGCATGCGCTGCGTCCAATGCATCCAGATTTTCAGTCGTGAATGTATCCAACGCGATTGAAAGTGTCGTAATCTTGGATTCTTTTATCGTCTTACGAGCTTTTCCCAATGCTTCGCGGAGCGTTTCAAAGGATAGCTCCTTTTCCTTGCCCAACCCTACAAAAATCAATCTCTTTATGCCTAATTTACCTAATGTATGTATTTTGACCACTGATTTTTTCCTGGAAGAGATTTCTCCCTCCTTCACTAACTCTGTTAGCTGGCCGTCCAATCGTTCATCCGCTTCTTTTCCTATGCCTGAGAATTTTACAGGTTTGTCAAATACGCCTAGAATCAGGCATTCGTCAATCAAATCTATATTCAAGGAATCTTTTACTGTGAACATTCTGCTACCTCCTCCATTCGATTACATTCATTATAACGAAATCTTCAAAAATTTTCGAATAAGGCCCGCAAAAATAATAATAACAAGTGATATTGTTTAGAATGAGTGACTTTAGAGTAATAGTATAAGAAAGATCATATTTATACTTATACCAGCAGGGAATCGACAGGACTGAATGGAACTAATAATAAGGGCCTTATTCCGAGCAGGATGTAATTACCCATATATGGTTTTCATCTTTACTTATAACTAGAAAGAAGGCTGATACTCTTGGAATTATTACTCAACTTCCCTTTAATCGCAGCATTGATTGCCATTTTCTTTGCTCAATTCATTAAAGTGCCCATCCACTTCATAGCATTTCGTAAAGTGAACTGGTCACTCATTAACTCAACAGGCGGTATGCCAAGCTCCCACTCAGCGGCCGTGTCAGCCCTAACCGTAGCGGTAGGGATCGAAACCGGTATGAAATCCCCTGTATTTGCCGTTGCCGCGATTTTTGCAGTCATCACGATGTTCGATGCGACAGGTGTGAGACGGCAGGCAGGAGAACAGGCGGCCGTCTTGAACCAGCTCGTTACGGACTTCAATACATTTGTCGAGCAAGCAAAGAACTGGCAGAAAAAAGCAGATAAACAGAAACAGCAACAATTAAAGGAACTGTTGGGACATAAGCCAATCGAGGTATTTTTCGGAGCCTTGACCGGAGTATTCATTGCGCTGGCACTTCACTTTTTCATCTTTCAAGGGTAGGTGTTCAATTTGAAAATAATCTCTCTTTGCCCCAGCAATACGGAACTCTGCACATATCTAGGGATTGAAGATCAGCTGATCGCCATCGATGACTACTCTGATTGGCCTGAAACCTTACAGCACCTTCCTAAGGTGGGGCCCGATTTATCCATTGATATCGATCATGTAGAATCACTAAAACCCGATTTGGTGTTGGCTTCACTAAGTGTACCGGGCATGGAAAAAAATATTGAGGGGCTAAAAGAACGGAACATCCCTCATATCATCTTCAACCCGCAATCACTTGAAGATATCGCAAAAGATTTACTGACCTTGGGCGATGCCATGAATCTTAAGGAAAAAGCAGAGGAACAGGCTGCCAAATTCCGTGATGCCATCCTTCAATACAAAAACGTCGCAGACAAAATCGAAACAAAGCCGTCGCTGTATTGGGAATGGTGGCCTAATCCCTTATTCAGCCCCGGGGGAGTTAATTGGTTATCCGAGATCAGCACGCTTGCGGGAGGATATAACCTATTCGAAGATGTCGACATGGCAAGCATTCAAGTCACTTCCGAAGAGGTCCAAAAAAAGGATCCCGACCATATTTGCTTAGCTTGGGTCGGTGTCCCTTTACGAAAAGTAAACCCGGCGCTTGTCAAGAAACGGAAAGGGTGGACTGATATGAAGGCAGTCCGGAATAACAATATTCACATAATGGAAGAGCCTTTATTCTGCCGCCCCTCCCCGCGATTACTGGATGGCCTTTCCAAATTGGCAAAGACTCTGCATCCTGAAGCCTACAAAAGCATGGACTAAGGCGTCCCGAACGGAAAACAGACAATCAAAAAGGCTGCCTCAATTGAGGCAGCCTTTCGCTTTCACCTTTGTCCATCATTAAAAAGCAAAGGAAGCTACATTATCGTTCAATGTTTTCTGAGCGATTTTAGGCTTGAATACCTGCCTGATCTTGGTTTCATTCAACTTGCTTAACTGTTCTTCGGATAACTCGCCGTTCCCTTTTTGGACAACATATACTTCAAGGGTTTTCTTCCCCCAATTCTCATATACATCTTGTACCGTTTCATAGTATAGATCCAGGTGGTTTCCTTTGATTGCACCACCCTTGTCCGCTACAACCCCATATCCATAGCCCGGAATCCAAAGGATGGTTCCGAGAGGGAATACGGTAAGATCGGCGGCAATGGTGGAAAACAGATCCCGTTTCACCTTCACCCCTGAATAAGTGATACCATAGGATGGGCTTTCCGGGTACTTTCCGGTTGATTCATACCCTGCTGTATATCCTGTAGCCAAAACTTCATGCTTCGGGTATTTCGAGAGCTCGATTGCCTCCGCTATCGTCGTGGGACCATTGCTCGCGGATGCCGATGCCATTAGCGTTGCCACTTGACCTCCACTATGGATCGCTTTATATTCGAGACCAAGCATTCGATGTTGTCTCATTGCCTCATCAAAAGGATGATCTTCAGGCACAGCCCCAAAAACATGATTTAAGGTCGATTCGATGGCCAAGATAAATAATATGATAATAGCAACCCTCAAAAATAATGCCTTTACAATCTTCATATGTATTAGTTCCACTCCTCTCACAAGGATATTTGTTCCCTTTACGGAGTGAAAGTATTCATAAAGCATGGAAAGAACCAATTTTTCTTACAAAAAAGGCTCTTTTCGTAAAGATTGTTGTTTTTAAAACGAAACTATTTAAGGTTGATTGGAGCGGAAGTGCGAGACTCCTGCGGGAGCAGCGGGACAGGTGAGACCCCACAGGCGTTTACGCCGAGGAGGCTCACCGCCCGCCCCGCGGAAAGCGAGCATCTGGAGGGGAAATCAACCACACCGCACTACTTAGTAAATAGCAACAAAGTATGCGAAAACAGCTTACAAAAAAAGGCCCGTCCATAAATGACGGCCCTTCTCATTATTAAAACATTTGATATCCTTTATTCCTTAGAATCCTGATGACCACACCAGCTAAAACCGCGCCAAGCAGCCCGCTAGATAAAATAATGATGTCTGCCGTATGCAAGGAAGTTAGGTTCGTTCCAAGATTAGAAAAAGATATTCCCGGATTTCTAAAATATTCTATTAGCTTTGTTTCATTGACAATGATGATGAAGACGATTGGAAATAAGATGACCATGATCCACGAAGAACGAAAGAGCATATTCAACAAAAAGCCAATTCCGAAAAACAATATGAAAAATAAGAGTATTGAGATAATTAAAACAGGCAATGGCATGTTATTCTTGACCCTCCTTAAAAAGCGACACCTTTAGTTTACTGAAAAAATAATTGCTGCGTCAACGACTTATACCAAATAATTCCGAAGAAAAGATAATTACCCAAATCACATGAATAATTTATATGATGTATACCCAAATTGATCTCCCGGATTCAATCCGTCAAGCATCGTCTGCATTCTTTCCTTTTTAAAAGCTAACAGCTGTTCCAATAATAATGATTGCTTCCCTTCCTGCATGAGTAAATCAGGGTCATAAAATTTAGCTTCATATAGTTCATCCGACTGAGCGGTTACTTCAAAACTGACCGGTTTAAGTAAAAATATCAACATATTATCACTAATATTCCCTTTGATGACTCCGCTTCTCACTCCTACAATGCCTTCAATTTCTGTATGAATACCCGTCTCCTCCAACACTTCCCTTACGACAGCTTCATCGACGGTTTCATCATTTTTGACAAAACCTGCCGGAAGCGACCATTGCCCTTTCAATCCGCCATACCTTTTATTTACGACCAGCCATTCACCTTTATCAGATATCACAAGGCCGGACACTGCAAGCCAAACATTTTTGCATCGTTCCACCAAGACCCACTTCCCCCTATATTCATTATTATTGTAAACTTCAAACAGCAGAAGAACATAAGATTAAGCTCCGTCATCCTTACCCATTATATTCCATATAAGAACCGTGCATACTCCAATAGTTGGCACACTCACCCATTGATGGGATGTCAATGAAAAAGCCATTCAGGGAAAATCCCCAAATGGCCTTTATTAATATATAGAAAAAATTAAAGGACGTTGAATTTACCTTTTTTAGCAACAAGGGAAGCTCCGCCAATCATTAACAACGCTCTGTTATCAACCATTTTCTTCATGAATGATGCAGTCTTACCTGTAACTTTCTTGCCGAATACAACACCAATCGCGTTGTCTTCACCAAGTGAACATACCGTTCCTTTGTTTTCGAAAGTGAACGTTTCAAGGTCGCTTTCATTACGAACCAATTTAGTCAGGTTCTTCGCAATGACCTCACCTTGCTGCATCGCGATTTGTGCGGTAGGCGGATATGGACGGTTAATTTCCTCGTTGATGATCAAAGCGCAGTCCCCTACGATAAAGATATCGTCATGACCCGGTGCCCGCATGTCAAGGTTCACTTTAATACGTCCGCGCATAGCTTCAAAACCGGAAGCCTCTATCACGGAGTTACCACGTACGCCAGCTGCCCACACTACGGTTCCCGCTTTGATTTCTTCCACTTCATCTTCGCCTTTTGCCACGATGATGCCTTCAGGAGTCGCCCCCTTGATCGGTGTACCGATTTTGAATTCGACACCTTTTTTCTCAAGGTAAGATACTGCATAATCCACCAATTCCGGGTCGAAGCCAGGGAGGACTGCTGGTGCTGCCTCCACACAATACATACGAACCTTTTGGAAATCGATGTCGTATTCTTTACAAAGTTCAGGGACACGGTTAGCCAATTCGCCTAAGAATTCGATTCCCGTAAATCCTGCTCCTCCGACAACGATCGTCAAGCGGTCTTCATTCTTCTCGACCTCGGAACTGTACGTAGCGAATTGCAATTGGATATGGTCACGGATTTTACGTGCCGTGTTCACGTTAGAGATAGAGAAAGCATATTCTTTTAGCCCTTGGATTCCGAACGTTTCCGATTCAGGTCCAAGACCAATCACTAAGTAATCATAAGAAATTTCGCCGTTTTCAAGGATGACTTTTTTGTTCTCCGTTTTCACTTCCAAAACGGAATCCTGGATGAATTTAACTTTGTTGTTAATGACACTTTTGATTGGATAGCGCACACGATCATGATGAAGCGTTCCAGCCGATGCTTCATGCAGCCATGTTGTTTCATAGTGGTAATCATTTTTGTTAACTAATACGATTTCTGCTTCATTTTGACCTAATGCCTTCTGTAAGCGAGTAACAGTCATCAATCCACCATAACCTGCTCCTAAAACAACGATAGTTGGCTTTTTCAAAAGTATTCTTCCACCTTTACGATATTTTCTTGTGATGCTTTCCATAACTAAAATATATTGTCTATCTTATTAATTTCCATTATAAAAAGCACTCTTATACATTTGTGACGTATTTCACGTAACACTTCGTAATTGTCATAAAAAATTCATAAAAATTTTACCAAATGATGTCTAAGTAAATATTAGTCTTTTTCCATACCTTTTTCAAGTAACAAACCGAACTTTTTCGGGTTAAAATCAAGCTGAAAAACGTTACTTTTCAACTAGTTCCATACCATATTTATACGATATGCTTAACATTGGCAAAGGGTAATTTTACCCACTTATGAAAGCGGATAAAGACCATTCATCATGAAACCGCCCTTATATAGTCAAAACTTTCTTACTTTTCTAACTTTCTCCGTTTTTTAAAAGATCATCTATGTTAAAATAAGAGAATAAATTTCAGCAAACCTAGTATCTAGTATATCGGAGGGATAACGTTGGAAGTTAATGAAAAAGTTTATGATATTACCATCATTGGCGGAGGCCCGGTTGGATTATTCACTGCATTTTATGGAGGAATGAGACAGGCATCCGTAAAAATCATCGAGAGCCTGCCACAATTAGGCGGACAATTGTCAGCCCTTTATCCTGAGAAATACATCTATGATATCGCTGGTTTCCCTAAAGTGCGCGCTCAGGAGCTAGTGAATAATTTGAAAGAACAAATGGCAAAGTTCGAACAGGATGTTGTCCTAGAGCAAGCCGTTAAAGAAGTGGAAAAGCAAGCCGATGGAGTCTTCAAGTTAACGACTGATAAAGAAATCCATTACTCCAAAACGATTATCATCACAGCTGGAAATGGGGCTTTCCAACCCCGCCGCATCGAAATTGAAGATGCAAAAAAATATGAAAACGGCAACCTTCACTATTTCATCGACGACCTCAATCATTTTGCCGGCAAAAAAGTGGTGGTTTTCGGTGGTGGGGATTCGGCAGTGGACTGGGCCTTAATGCTCGAGCCGATCGCCGAGAAAGTGAGCATCATTCACAGAAGGGATAAATTCCGTGCCCACGAACATAGTGTAGAAACACTTAAAAATTCAAAAGTTGAAATAAAGACTCCTTACATACCTTCAGAGTTGATTGGTACAGACGGACGGATCCATACGGTTGTCATCAAGGATACAAATGGTGAAGATACAGAGACGATGGAGGTGGATGCAGTCATCGTCAACTACGGCTTCGTTTCTTCTCTCGGTCCCATTAAGGAATGGGGACTTGATATCCAGAAGAACAGTATTTTGGTGAATTCCAGAATGGAAACGAATATCCCGGGAATTTATGCAGCAGGTGATATTGCAACATATGATGGAAAAGTCAAATTAATTGCAAGTGGTTTTGGTGAGGCACCCACTGCCGTCAATCACGCCAAACAATATATTGACCCAAAAGCAAAAGTTCAGCCGATGCATAGTTCCTCCATGTTTTAAAATTACGCAAAAACCCGACTTTCATAGCCGGGTTTTTTTTATTGTCCCCAATTCGGTTATTGTGGATAACTTTTCCCATTACTTATCCACAGCGCTTACTTTTGTCATACTAAGGGTAAAGAGTAGGAGAAGCCATGAAAGGAGAATGCATCTATGAATATTTTAATTGCAGGAGCCAATGGAACGACAGGAAAGCAGATCATTGGGGAATTATCAAAAAATCCGCAAATGACTGTTTACGGAATGATCCGGAAAGAAGAACAGGCCCAAACGATAAAAGCACTCGGCGGGCATCCAATCCTTGCCGATTTAGAGGGAAATGTGGATAAAGCAGTGGATAACATGGAGGCCATCATTTTTGCAGCAGGATCTGGACCGAAAACAGGGCCGGATAAAACGACAGCTGTGGATAAGAATGGAGCCATTAAACTGGTTGATGCCGCCAAAAAGAAGGGGATCGAACGTTTTGTCATGCTGAGCTCTGTCGGTTCCGATAATCCGGAACAAGCCCAAGAAGAAATGCACCATTATCTCGAAGCAAAGCATGATGCCGATGAACATTTAAAAGCAAGCGGGCTGACATACACGATTGTCCGGCCGGTTGCTTTGACAAATGAACAAGCCATCGGAAAAATATTTGTTGATGAGAAAGTGGATCATGCTGACAATTCCATTCCAAGAGCCGATGTCGCCACCGTTCTTGCCAAATCAATCACAGAAGAAAAAACATTCAATAAAACATTCGAAATTTCCAGCAGCACCCTCCCAATCAAGGAGGCCCTGAACAATATTTAAAGCAGCAAATAAGCATGAAAAAGGGCACTTTTTTTAGTGCCCCCTAGACTGTAGTCAAATTTGATGTTTGCCTGGTTTTTTCTTTAATAAACGCTCCAGCTGTTTTCAGCTGAAGCGTTTATTCGACCGTTCTCAAACTTTATTCGTCCGTCCATGTACCTAGCCTATTTTCAAATCATGGTTCGGGATGAGACCATTCCAAATCCCTTTTGCCTATAAACTAAGGGGGACACTTGTTAAAGTGCCCCCCCTTTCTCAATGATAAGAGTTTCTTAGCAGTTCTCCGGCGTACCGGCGTTTTTAGCCGTTTTGAAGGAAGACCCGCAACCGCATGAAGCGATAGCATTTGGGTTTTCGATCGTAAAGCCTCCACCCATCATCGTTTGTTTATAATCAATTACCGTTCCATTCAATATATCTGCATCCTGGGAATCAACAAGGATCTTAATTTCAAACTGTTCCAGCTGGCTATCTTTTTCTCCGGGTTCTTGTTCAAAACCCATTCCGTAGGATAATCCACTGCAGCCTCCGCCTTTAACGGCCACTCTTAAAAAGGAACCCTCTTCACCATTTTGTTTCATCATTTCTTTTATCTGAAAAGCGGCAGCTTCCGTTATTTGAACAACTTCACTCACAATAAATCCCTCCTTCTTCTGATATGTGAGATAGAACTATTACTCTTTATAGTATATACCAAAGAAATTCCCACGCTCAATTTTCCAGCTTGAAAAAATCATATTCCCCCACCTATTTTACCAACAAAAATTAGTTTATAATAAAGACTGTAGGTATAATTAACCGTTCCATTGGGCCCAATCCCAAATTACAGTAAGGGGGTAATCACCATCGAAGGCATACATCCTCTATATGATAAAAGCATGGAATGCCTTTTATGCAAGCAAAAATCAACCACTAAAAAGGTACGGTCGCGTTTTGTAAAAGTTTCTAAATATGACACGGACTTTTGCCCCATTTATGCTGATTCAGCCGTTAACGCACTTTACTATAATATCTTTGTTTGCCCTCACTGCGGCTTTTCGTATTCGGAGGATTTCTCCCGGTACTTCCCCCCCACTACAATGGAAATCATTATGGAAAAAGTAAGCTCCCAGTGGGTTCCCCACCATTTTAGCAAGGAGAGATCCATTAAAGATGCGATCAATACATACAAGCTAGCGAGTTATTGCGGAGCTTTAAAAAAGGAAAAACATATAATCCTTGCCGGAATCTGTTTACGGATAGCATGGTTATATAGGATCCACAAAAGCAAGGAACAAGAAGAAAGATTTTTGAAGTTCGCCCTAAAGGAATATGAAGCATCCTATTCAACAGGAGACTTCAGCGGCACTCAGGTATCCGAAGCCAGAATCCTCTATCTCGCTGGTGACATCTCAAGGAGGTTAGGAAATGAAAAGGCAGCCATCAAGTATTTTTCATTAGTGTTCGAAAGTCAAAAAAATGCCCGGGAAGCCTCCATCATCCAGATGGCCAGGGACCGATTTCAGGAACTCAAGCAGCAATTAACAACCCACTCGTTGCTGCAGCACTGATATTAAAAAGGCTGTCCACGAAGGAACAGCCTTTTTGTTCGCCGTTGATGATTAAAACATTTGAAATTCATCAATGTACTTATATATTTTATCAACCAATTCATCCGTTGTGTCACCAAAAACCACTTCACCGTTTACAAGCGCATATAAGTTACTGGAGCATCTGCCGCAATAACCCAGACAACCATATTCTATGATATCCAAATTCGGATCCCGCTCCAATCTTTCCAGAGCCTCCTGAGCGCCGCTGGCCAGATTGCTTACACAAAATTCAATAATCGGGTACATTGTTTCACCTCACAGTTACTAACAAACCATCTTATTACTTTTCCCTTCTACAGTCAATATTTACGCATAAAAAATCAGCCGATTTCAAGATATCGGTTGTGATTTCCTTTTATATTCGTTATACTTTTGTCGGGGTACGTAAATTAAAGAAAATTAACTAATTTTTTATTCTTGCTACTAATTGGGGTATATATATTTAATTAAACTTTAAAGGGGACCATTTGGGGGAATCCTATAGTTAAATGCTAGTCAAATTTTTCAAGAGATCAAATAAAGGGGAAAAATCATATGAAGAATCTAGTCATACTTGGTGGCGGGTATGGTGGTATGCGCATGTTGCAAAGATTGCTGCCTAATCAGCTTCCTGAAAATGTGAGCATCACGCTTATCGACCGTAATCCTTATCACTGCTTAAAAACGGAATATTATGCTTTAGCAGCAGGTACCATTCCAGATCAGCACATCCGTGTTGCATTTCCTGAACATCCTCGCTTGAAGAACGTGTACGGAGAAGTACTTTCCATCGATATGGAAAATAAACAAGTCATTATAGAAAATCAAGATCCTGTCGTTTATGATGATTTAGTCATTGGCCTTGGCTGCGAAGATAAATACCACAATATTCCTGGAGCAGACACACATACCTACAGTATCCAAACAATCGATAAATCACGCCGAACATATTCAGCCTTGAATAATTTAGGTGCCGGTGCAACCGTTTCTATCGTTGGTGGCGGACTGAGTGGTGTTGAGCTTGCAAGTGAATTGATTGAAAGCCGTTCAGATTTAAACGTTAAATTATTCGACCGTGGACCGCATATTCTATCTGCTTTCCCAGAAAGATTAAGCACCTTTGTCGAATCATGGTTCGATAAACATACAATCGAAATCGTCCATCATTCAAATATAACGAAAGTTGAACCAAACCTTCTTTATAATGGCGACGAAGCCGTTCAAAGCGACGTCATCGTATGGACAGCTGGAATCCAGCCAAGTAAGATCATCCGCGATATGGATATTGAAAAAGACCGTCAAGGAAGAGCCGTTCTGACTCCTCAGCATTTCCTTCCTAATGATGACAGCATCTTTGTGGTCGGCGACTGCGCAAGCCTGCCGCATGCACCTAGTGCTCAATTAGCGGAGTCCCAAGCTGAGCAAATCGTACAGGTTCTTGTAAAGAAATGGGCAAATGAACCACTTCCAGAAAGCTTCCCGACAATGAAATTAAAAGGGACATTAGGTTCTCTTGGGAAGAAACAAGGGTTTGGTCTTGTTGCAAATCGCCCAATCACCGGCAGAGTGGCCCGCCTGATGAAATCAGGCATTCTCTGGATGTATAAATACCATAACGGTTGATTCCAACCCATCTATGCTACATTTTATAAACTGGCCCAATGAGCTGCATGCAGCTCATTCATGGGTCAGTTTTTCTTATTTCTTCCATTATATATCATACTTGTATTGTATATCCGTATTTTTCCATCGTTTCCACCACTTTTTTGAGACGCACATTTCCTTCTGCGATGATTTCTCCTTCGATGAGGACCAGTGGATAAAATAAATCTTCCTCGATCATCTTCAAGGCAAAGCTCTTTTGCTTTTGCGTTTCTGGAGGATTAAACATATCTATATAGGATATTTTGAATTTCTGCTCAGGAAACTTCCTCGTTAAAGCGGCTTCAAGCCACTCGCAGGTATCTTTCGAAGAAGGGAGATTCACACAACTTGCGCAAATTTGCTCCGCACCATACACTTCTATCTCAATTTCTTTCATTACCACACTCTTCCTCCTTCATTTTGAATAATGTTTAAAAACTTCACCTGTTTCCATCATACCAGAATAATATAGATTATATTTCCGCAAAGTTACAGTTGGATTTTTTACTACCTTCGCTTTATAATATGATTAGGAAAGGAGTCGATTGCAATGTCTGAACAAACAATGGAAGTTCAAGTTCAAGAAGTCCTAGATAAGCTTCGTCCGTTTCTTCTTCGTGATGGCGGTGACTGTGAACTAGTTGACGTAGAAGATGGAATTGTAAAATTACGATTACTAGGAGCCTGCGGAAGCTGTCCTAGTTCGACCATTACGCTAAAAGCTGGGATTGAGCGTGCCCTTCTTGAAGAAGTTCCTGGTGTAGTGGAAGTTGAACAAGTTTTCTAATGGCCCTTTAAATAACAACAGCGTATGGATGAAGGCTCACTTCATCTATACACGTTCAACCTTTTTCATACAGGCCGGAATCTTTTCCGGGCTGCAATAAAAATAAAGCTGACTCGGCTTTTGCCCTATCAAATTGATACGGCTTGACGCGAGTCAGCTTTTTTATATGGACAATGAATGAAGCATGGCTCACGATTTCAAAAATTTCAATTCATTTTTTTCCTGTTCTGAAAGGGTTGCCGTATAGCTGCCTTCATTATCGATTTCCAATTCTCTCACAAGAAATTCCGGAAATTTTTCCTTCAATACTGTGAGCAAACTTTCACTATTTTCTGCGGATGATAAGCATAAAACAGTTGGGCCTGCTCCGCTTAGGGCTGCACCAAATCCGCCTTCATTGAGGACAACTTCTTCAATAAGCGCTAAATGAGGGACCAACTCTGCTCTATATGGTTGATGGAAACGATCACTTTGCATCATTTCACCAACAAGCTTCCAATCTTTAGATAGAACTCCTGCAAGCATTACATTTGCGGCTGCACTTCCGCTTATCGCCTCTTTATAGGAAAGCGAATTCGGAAGGACATTTCTTGAATCTTCCGTAAGCAATTCAAAATCGGGAATGACAGCAATCACCTTAACTCCCTCGATTGGAAACGACACGACATCCGTTCTTTCCTCCGTATGCAGGCCCACAACCAATCCACCATACACTGATGCCCCCGCATTATCCGGATGCCCTTCAAAGAGGGAAGCATGCCTATTCTTCTCCTCTTCGGATAAATGAAGTTCACCAACGATGTTCGCCAATTCAATCCCCGCCACAATGGCAGAGGCACTGCTTCCAAGACCCCGTGCCAGTGGAATTTCGCTAGAGACGAAAAGCCGGCATGGGGAAAGTTCCTTTCCATAGGATGCCGCCGTTTCCTTGGCAATTTGGACGATATAATTACGATCATCCGTTGGAAAAACAGACATTTCCTCTGAAAGTGGAACGACTTCCCATTGATTTGATGAAGATCCGTGTATTTCCAAGTAAAGTCCTAGCGCCAAGCCGATGGAATCGAATCCTGGTCCTAAGTTGGCCGTACTTGCTGGTACACGGATCAAGAACATCTCTGATTCCGCACTCATGCCTGTTTCACACCCTGCAGATGTTCTAAAATGACCTCTTCATCCATTGGCAGCAATGTCGGCTGAATCGTGCTTGTATTTACTGCCACATTCGGATCTTTCAATCCATTTCCAGTCAAAACGGCAACAATCTTACTTCCTTTTTTGATTTCACCGCTTTTTAATTGTTTATAGATGCCTGCAATGGAAGCACATGATGCCGGCTCTGCAAATACCCCTTCTTTTTTAGCGAGGAAATGATAGGCTTCCAGAATTTCTTCGTCCGTCACCTCATCAATTTTGCCTTTGGATTCATTTGCTGCTTCCACAGCAAAGCTCCAACTTGCAGGATTTCCAATCCGGATGGCTGTTGCAATCGTTTCTGGATTTTCAATAATGCTATCCCGGACAATTGCAGCCGCACCTTCAGCTTCGAACCCTCTCATTTCAGGAAGGCCCGTTTGTTTCGATTCGTTATATTCTTTAAAACCTTTCCAGTAAGCCGTTATATTACCTGCATTCCCAACTGGAAGCGCCAAAATATCCGGTGCGGAGCCGAGGGCATCACAAATTTCGAAAGCCGCTGTTTTCTGCCCTTCAATCCGGTATGGGTTGACCGAATTCACAAGAGTTATCGGTGAGCTCTCACTAAGTGAACGGACGATTTTTAAAGCCTGGTCGAAGTTCCCTTCGATCGAGATGATTTCCGCTCCGTACATGACGGCTTGGGCAAGCTTGCCCATGGCTATTTTCCCTTCAGGGATGACAACGATACAGCGCAGGTTGGCCCGGGCCGCATAAGCGGCTGCAGCTGCCGATGTATTCCCAGTGGAAGCACAGATGATCGTGTCGCTGCCCTCTTCTATCGCTTTGGCGACAGCCATGACCATGCCGCGGTCTTTAAACGACCCAGTTGGATTCGCCCCTTCATATTTTACATGTAAGTCGATTCCCCACTCTTCGGATAATCGATTCAGTCTGATTAAAGGTGTATTACCCTCCAAAAGGGTTAGTGCAGGTGTGTTTTCATTAACGGGTAAAAATTCTTTATACGTGCTTATAAGTCCTTGCCAGCTCATTTGATGTCCTCTCCTTCAACTCTGTATGTGCTTTTCACTTCTCTTACCATATTGTAATCATTTAATTTCTGTATTATTTGCTCAAATGCAGCCTTTGTGGCAGTGTGCGTAACCAATACAATTTCGGAAGATTCCTTTTCATCCAGAGGCAATTGAAGGATTTTATCGAATCCTACTCCATGCTCTGCAAATAAATTCGTGATTCTGGCTAAAACGCCAACTTCATCCTGAACATGTAATCGAATGAAGAACTTAGCGAAAATCTCAGTGGCATCTTTTAATTGTTTCGGGTACTGAGGTGAAACGGCACTGCGGCCATTTACGCCCAGCCTCATATTCTTGATGACCGTCACCATATCCGAAACGACTGCAGTCGCAGTAGGAAGACTGCCGGCGCCTGGTCCGTAAAACATCGTTTCCCCTACTGCTTCCCCATAAACGTATACAGCATTATACTCATTATTTACCGATGCTAACGGATGTGCTTCCGGAAGAAGTGCAGGCTGGACACTTACTTCGACCCTATCCCCTGCCCTGGAAGCGACGCCGATCAATTTCATTGTATATCCAAGCTTCTTACTATATCTCAAATCCTCTTCGGATATCTCGGTAATGCCCTGTACCTCAACATCATTCAAACCAATGTTCATTGAGAACCCGAGTGTTGATAGGATCGCCATTTTACGGGCCGCATCCAATCCGCCTACATCGGCTGTCGGATCGGCTTCAGCAAATCCCAGCTCCTGAGCTTCCTTCAATACGTCATCATAAGCTCTGCCTTCCTTGCTCATTTTCGTTAAAATGAAGTTTGTCGTTCCATTGACGATTCCCATCATTTTCGTGATGCGGTCAGAAGATAATCCATCGACAAGACCGCGTAATATCGGAATTCCCCCTGCAACACTTGCTTCATAGAACAAATCACATTGATTCTCCGTGGCCAATTCCAGCAGTTCCGGTCCATATAAAGCCATTAGGTCTTTATTGGCCGTAACGATATGCTTTTTATTTTTTATAGCTTCTATCAGATAACTGCGTGTTTCTTCGATTCCACCCATCACTTCTATTACAACATCAATCTCGGGATTCGAAAGGATATCCTCAGGATTGTCAGTTAACATTCCTTTATCGACCTCGACAAGCCGCTCCTTCGTCGTGTCTTTGACTAGTATCTTCTTAACGGATATGGAACAGCCCACTTGATGCATGAGCTTGTCCTGATGGCTTTCAATGATTTGTACGACTCCTGATCCGACTGTACCTAACCCCAATAAACCGATCGAGATGGCTTTCATAATTTGGTTCCCCCTTAAAAACTGTTTGTCTGAAGAAAACATTTGTATTTGTATAGTAGACATTATAAGTTTAATTCATATAATTATCAATAGTTAGAAAAGATGGATGCACGAACTTTTTTCGTCCATCCCTTGAACGAGTAAGAACGGGTAAAGCTGATTTTTTTATGGGAAACCATTTTGATGATTATTATTTAACGCTCTTCAATGAATCATTTGTACCCATTACAATATGTGGTTTTTGCACGGGATCCATCCATTTCAGTAAACTGAGGACATTCTTTTCAGCTGTGGCTGTACATCCCGCCGTCGGCTTTGTATCTCCTCTCCATACATGAAGAAAGATTGCACTGCCTTTTCCTTTTATGATGGGATTCGTATTATAATTGATGACCGCGCCATACTTATAGAGTTCATGATTCATCCTTTCGAAAGACTTCCATTTAACTGCAGGATTTCCTTTATAGGTTTTCCACTTGTTATAATCCTTGGATGTCTGATCATCAATCCAGTAGTCATATTTGGTCGTTTTCTTATAACTCATTTTCATTCCGGCTGGCTTCGTTCCACTTCCAAAGGACGTACCGAATGAATAAATTCCAACCGGGGATTTTCCATCACCCTCTTTTTTGCTCTTCGTGAAGCCGTTCTTCCCAATGACACCCTCCATCTTCTTCAATGCCCGGCGCCATTCCCCTTGTTTCTTTTCATACGTTTGGATCGTGACCTTTGTATCACTCATCACTTTTCCTGTCACCGATACAACTTGGTTAACGCCTTTTCTACTATCGAATTTCTTTAGAAGGGCTTTTTCACTGGTACCGAAAACCTCTTTAGCATCTGCCACATTGATATATGCTGTCTTTTTAGAGTGACAGACCTTATACCAGTTCCCAGTTCTTCCACTTGTCGATAATTCTTTGTTTTTCTTATAAGTTATTAATGTTTTGCTTGCAGCCGACGCTTTTTCCTTCACATCCGCAGCAGACTTCATGACAATCTTGAATTGATTTGCTTCGCAACTTGTTTTCGTTTCAGCTTTTGCAAGATTTGTCATTTGGATGATTAAAAGGGCTAAAAGGGCGGCCATCATCAATCTTTTCATGGTCCCATCCTTCCATAGCGATTAAATATCTAATTATTCTAAAAAATCTTGTTATCATCATAACATAGTAAGTTAGGATGAATCATATTTCTTTCCCGTTTTTATCTAAATCCAGTCAATTTTAGGCAAATCATATTGCTTGGCCGGGACCTCTGCCAATTCATAAAAATGTTTGAGGAAGGATTCATATTGTTGGGAGGATTTCGTTATTGAAGATATTTTATCCTCCAACTCATTCGACCTTGATTCCGTCGTTTTTGAAAAATACTCTTCCACAGTTTCAAAATAATGAATGGGAAACAGCATCCTCGAATATAACAACCGGGCTGAAAAGCTGGAGAAATGTTCTATGGATTGATATTCGTGAAAGAATTGGCCGATGCCCCGTTGATGGGTATGAACATTTTGAAAATAGTGTTCCCTCACCCATTCCGCGACATCCCTGGTTCCGTGGTCGAATACCCAATCGAACGGATTTTTCATCCACTTATTGCTTTTCCAGGTATCATGTAAAAAACGTTCATAACAAACCGTTCCACTATCGACAATTTGCGGGGTATCATCAATTTCCGTGTCGACTAAATATTGAATCGCATTTTCACCTAGGACCATATAATAGGGAAAGGTTTCTATGAATAATTTTTCAAACTGGTTATCAGGATGGGCGTTGAGCTTATCCCGCCAAATCTTTTCTAACTGATCGATCCTTTGTTCCCAGAGTTCTTTCCATTTTCCGATCCTTGAGCATGTTCGAATCGTTTCATTAATATTTCTCCCCCGCTGATGAAATCTTGCCAGACGTCGTCCTGGGTTGAAATTTTTCGGACCTTCCAATGCCTGATTGGCAAGAAGGATGAATAATTGTTCATCCGCTTCCGAAACATAACTTCCATGATTGGCAAGGACAAAGGCGGATACGTGACGATCTCCTTGAGAAATCAGATGTTGAGACATTTTATACCGTTCCACTAATTCCTCCTGCTCCATATTTTCAATGGGAACGATGCTGTAAACCATATTTCCTGAACGGAAGCTTGGAAACCTGCTATTGGCTTCTTCAAGCTCCACCTTTATGCCATAATTATTAAAAATGATTTCTTCTATCATGGAATGGCCCCCTTCATCAAATGGATATAATAGAAATATTGGACATCATATACTTATATATATGTGGAATAACCCGTTTTCTGAATGATTATCGAAACCTTATTAGAAATTCGGATCAAAACATCCTTCATGGGTTTTCATTTTAATTAGATCAAACTACCTGCATTAGAACTATCCCTTTAAAATATAGAGAAATGGGTGATGACATGGCTAATATTGAACAATCAATGTCTGAAAAAACGGCTCGAAGATGGCTAATTGAACGAGGAGTGAAATTGGAGGATATCGCTGAGCTTGTCATGTATTTACAATCTGGCTACCATGAAAATCTCCAAATGTCCGATTGCCTTCACAATGTCGAACGGGTCCTTTCAAAACGCGAGGTCCAAAATGCCATCCTTACCGGCATTCAGTTGGATATTCTAGCTGAGAAAAAACTGCTCGAGGAGCCTCTGCTGAGCATAATTGAAATAGATGAGGGCCTATATGGGGTCGATGAAATATTGGCTTTTTCAATTGTGAATGTATATGGATCAATCGGCTTTACCAATTATGGTTTCATCGATAAACAAAAGCCGGGGATCTTAAAATATCTAAACGATAAAAGCACTGGTAAGGTGAACACCTTTTTAGATGATATCGTTGGGGCGATTGCAGCTGCCGCTTCAAGCCGGCTTGCCCATAGAACCGAAAATGCAGAATAAAACGACATGAAAAAAAACAGGCCTGCAATCGCAGGCCTGTTTTTTTTCATTCGAAACGCCATAAGTCGAGAGTGTCCACCACATGCGTAGGCTGCTCCTTATATTGCTTTAGGCGTTCTTTTGTCGTCACGCCAGTATGTACAAGCAGTGTATCGATCCCTGCATTAATGCCGGCAAGGATATCCGTATCATAGTTATCGCCAACCATGATTGTCTCTTCTTTAGGTACCCCTAATACTCTTAGTGCTTGCTCCACTATGACGGATTCAGGTTTTCCAATGAAAATCGGCTGTACCTGAGTCGAAACGGAAACAACGGAGGTCAAGGAACCATTCCCAGGCAAAAGGCCTTGCTCAGTAGGAATGGCAATATCACCATTGGTCGAAATGAAAACAGCACCATTTCTAACAGCAAGACAGGCTTTTGACAACTTTTCATAATTGACGCCGCGATCGATGCCCATTACCAGAAAATCTGGATGCTCTTCGACAAGCTTCATTCCTTTTTCCTTAAGAGCCTCGATGATGCCTTCTTCACCCACCACATAGACCGATGCATCCTTCTTTTGTTCGGCTATGTAATTGGCAGTGGCCATGCTTGTCGTGAAAACCTGTTCATCCTCTGTTGAGATGCCGATGCTTCTTAACTTATCCGCTACTTGTGCCGGAGTCCGGGATGAATTATTGGTGACGAATAAATAAGGGATATCCCTTTTCCTTAGGTCATTAATAAACCCTGCCGCTTCCGCAATTTGTTCAGTTCCGCGATACATGGTGCCATCTAAGTCAATTAAATATCCTTTATACGACTTCATTTGAATTCGCCTTCCTAACGCTGCTAGTTTTTAAAAGCTGATACAGGTCCCAATTCATTTGTTAAATAGTTCCTCACCAAATCAGGGAATTGCTTGAATGCCTCGATATTTTCCGAAAATACGGCATGCAGTTCTTTGTGATTCACTTCAATGAAGTCTTGAACCAGCATTTTCCTTAATGGCAAAACCTTTTTGAATTGTATCGCTTTTTCTTCTGAAATCACTTTTTCATCTTGAAGGATATCGATAATATCTTCATAACTTCCTGGATCACGCATAATGAAACCATCAATTACCGCATTTCCTACATCCAACACGGAATCGATGGAAGTTTGTATCAGCCTTTCTGCGATAAGTTCCGAAAGGTCTCCATCCCAATTATCATGCCCTTCAAAAAGTCCAAGCTGCTTTTCAAGAAAACCTAATATTTGTTCAATTTTTTGGCGGTCTACAAAGTACATTATTTCCAGATCCTTTCTGATCTAAGATGATATAGGGAATCATTGGTTGAATGATCGGCATAGGTAAAACCCTGTGCCGAACCAACCTTATTCATTGATAATACCATAGCTTCTCCCTTCCTCTCAATTCCTTCAACCACAACCATTGCACCATCCAATTACTAACAGGAGCGCTGACTTACACATTGCCTTTTCTACAGGGGGGCATTTTTCGACGTCCACTCCAAGAAAACCAATTCATGATCCCATTTATATTCTTAACCATTTTCATTTAATCGATGAACGCAATGATTGCTGGAGATTCATAAAGCATCATGAGGAGGGATTAATTTCTCCAGCCAGCAGACCAGAAAAATGTCTGTTCCCCTATTGAAGTCACTTTGTTATGATGGAACTACAAATGTGAAGATAAGAAGGGAATGAGACTATGGAAGATCGTTTTTATTTATACAATGACGTCGTTGATTCAAAAACCCGGTTCATAAGCTTCATGGGAGAGGAATCGAGATTCGATCTGGCCATTACGACTACCGATCGGTTTTATGGAAAGAAGCTTGTTTTGAATATGCAGAGTAACCGTTTTGCGATAATTGGGCCTGATGATTTAGAAGAGGAAGGCTATCTTGAGCATGCCTTTCAGTTGTCAGAAGCGGAAGCCGAGGAACTACGTCACTTTTTAATGGAAATCGTCTGAGTGCTGAAGTTTTTTATCTTAAACGGGAAAACCTACTGAATGTAAGATCGATTACATGAGGGGGGGATTATCTTGGACAAAGAAGAATACCACGATTTTTCCAATGTCGAAAAACAGAGGGATTATTTAATTCCTGAAGAATTTCCCGAAGGACCTTTTGGATCACCCATTGCAAAAGATGCACCAGTCCAGAATAAAAACACACCGTGGCAGGAAGGGCAACGATATCAAAGTGCCTTCAATTATGAAAATAAATCGTTGCACGAAGGCTTACCTCGACAATATCCTGGTGCTCATCCGACACATGATGATCCAGAAAAAGATGAACAGCCTCCATATAAAGGATATGGTAACTCTTAACATGGAAGGCCAGAGTAGATTCTGGCCTTTTTATTTCTTTACTTTCTTCACGACGAAATAAGGACAGCCAAAATTGCAGTATTCATATAAATATTCACTAAGCGTGCTTATTTTCGTATCGAAGGTCGCTTTCTGATTGGAATCATCAAAAAATCCACGCAGCCTCAATTGCCCGTAACCCCAATCCCCCACTATATAATCATACTTCGTTAAAATCTCACTGTATCTGGCTTTAAACGCTTCTTCGTTATAGCCTTCCCTTTCATCCTCAATTATTTCATAGGTCATGTTATTGATGTTAATCATTGTTTTCACCTCTCATATATACATTCCTTCTTTAAATTATAACTGATTCCCCATCAATTACTAAGCGAAAAATAGAGAAATATGTTCATCCTAAAGTTACGGGGGTGTTATTGATGAAAAAAACGATAATAACGATAGGTTTAAGCTCGATTATTGCACTAACTGGATGTGCTGATAATGAAGATGATCAGGGGCTCGGTGCAAAAAACAATGCAGGCAACCCAACAAACGTAAATAATCCAACTCAATATTATGATGAGGATTATCGTAATAATGACAACAAAAGTGATGATTTTGGATTTACCCGCACCAATAGTGCAACCATTGACGGCCGTAACATTTCCAACAAAGCTGCTTCCATTGACCGTGAACAACTTTCTGATGTCATTTCTAAATTGAGTGTTCAGATTCCAAATGTCAATGACGCCGCTACACTCGTTACTGATGAGGAAGTACTTGTCGTATATGATACCAATAACAAGGATCGGACGGAAACCGCCGACCAAGTTAAACGAACTGCCATGTCCGTCGTGCCTCGCTACTATCATGTCTACGTCAGTGATGATTATCAAAACCTTGCCCAAGATGTCGAGAATTTCGCTACAGTGAAATCCGGCAGCAAAGGTATTGACTATACGATCGAACAAACGATCAAAAGAATGCTGAAATCGCCTCAAGGGTACAAAATGAGTGACGCAGAAAATGAAAATGGAGAAATGGTTAACGATAAAAGAGATCATCATGATAACATCCATCAAAAAATGGATAACCGTTGAATAAAAAAGGACCGAATTTTTCGGTCCTTTATTTCACTCTATTTCAATAATTCTTCACCTTTGTTTTGCTTATGTTTAGCCGCAGCATTAACCTGTTCATCCGCATGGTAGGATGAACGGACAAGCGGACCGGATTCACAATGGCTGAAGCCTTTTTCCAATGCACGTTCTTTCAGTTCGGCAAATTCCTCAGGCGTGTAGTATTTCAGCACCTTTAAATGCTTTTTAGTCGGCTGTAAATACTGGCCGATTGTCATGATATCGACATTATTAGCCCTTAGGTCATCCATGGTCTCGAGTATTTCCTCCCGCGTTTCACCAAGACCTACCATTAAACTGGATTTTGTCGGGATTTCCGGATACAGTTCCTTTGCTCTTCTTAAAAGCTCCAAAGAACGTTCGTACTTGGCCTGAGCCCGTACACGGTCGGATAAACTTCTGACAGTCTCTATATTATGGTTCAGGATATCTGGTTTAGCATCCATCAAAGTCTTGATATTTTCAAACACCCCGCCCATATCAGACGGTAATACTTCAATAGAAGTAAATGGATTTTTGCGACGGATTGCACGGACTGTTTCAGCGAAAACTTCAGCGCCTCCATCCTTTAAATCATCACGGGCAACAGCTGTAATGACGACATGCTTTAAATTCATCAAAACAACGGAATCGGCAACACGCTCAGGTTCAGCCCAGTCCAATTCATTCGGACGTCCGGTTGTAACAGCACAAAAACGGCATGCCCTTGTACAGATTTCACCTAAGATCATGAAAGTAGCCGTTCTTCTCACTGCCCAGCATTCGTGAATATTCGGACATTTTGCCTCTTCACAGACTGTATGAAGATTTTTCTCGCGCATCATATTTTTTAAACCGAG
The DNA here is from genome assembly GCF_040250305.1 of Peribacillus frigoritolerans. Classification (NCBI taxonomy): domain Bacteria; kingdom Bacillati; phylum Bacillota; class Bacilli; order Caryophanales; family Bacillaceae; genus Peribacillus; species Peribacillus frigoritolerans. The sequence continues at coordinate 5,098,410 of NZ_CP158190.1, forward strand.
GTAATTTTCGTTAGTATTAAGCTTTATTTTCAACCAATCTGGTTTACGAAGAATTTCTTTATTTGTAGAAGACATGAAAATGCCACTCCATTCTATAGAAATTAACACACCCTACTTTAACAATAAAAAAGCATTTATACAAGTTATAGTTGGTTTCCCATTATTTATTTTTCATGTTTATAGCTAAATCAGCAAAACTATAAACGATGGATGGACTGATGTATTTTAATTACGGAGAATGTCATGAAAGGAGCCTGCCCCGTTGAAAAAATTATTCCTTCTTACGATAACTTGTTTGTTAATTTTGAATAGTGCACCAGGCCAAGTGGCTGATGCTGCCGATACCCCAGATGCTTATCCCGGGAGAATGGAGCTATATAAAAATATGGAGGCTACTCTCCAAATCCCGTGGTATTACCTTGCTGGAGCTGATCAATATGAGCATAGCCTCAGGGCTGCACGAAGGGACTTAGAGCCGGCAAAGGGTTTAATAGGCATCCACATCGAGCCTTCAAAGTGGAGCGGGGCCCTCAATCCTGACTTAAACGACGTGAACCCGCTCACGATCACATTTTTTGATGGATTGGGCCAGGATGGCAATGGTGATGGCAAAGCTGATATCAATAATGATACCGATCGATTGTATGCTTTTTCGAAGCATCTCCAATCTTATGGCGCAGATGAAGATAATATCCGGATCGGCTTGTGGGATTATTATAAACGAGATAAAGCAGTCAGCATCATTATCGGCAATGCCGAGATTTATAAGAAATATGGCCGGTTGGATTTACATGAAAAGGCCTTCCCTGTTCCAGTACGGACTCATTATACGTACTTGAATACATGGGGAAGCGCTCGTGGATGGGGCGGAAGGAGAATCCATGAGGGCACTGATATTTTTGCCGATTATAGCCTTCCCGTTCGTTCCACCAGCTATGGAATCATCGAGATGAAAGGCTGGAATAAATTTGGCGGTTGGAGGATAGGGATACGGGATTTAAATAATACCTATCATTACTTTGCCCATTTAAGCGGCTTTGCCAAAGGGTTGAAAGTCGGACAAATCGTCGAGCCCGGACAAGTCATCGGAGGTGTCGGCAGTACAGGTTACGGTCCTCCAGGAACTTCGGGAAAATTCCCACCGCATCTTCATTACGGGATGTACAAAGACAATGGAATCACAGAATGGAGCTTTGACCCTTACCCCTATTTAAGATTGTGGGAAAGGAAAGATTTAGCTAAAAAACGAAAGTGAGCGGCGTAAATTTTACGCTGCTTTTTTTTGATTTCAACATAAACCCCTAAACTTGATGCATAGGTATTAGTAAAGGGGGCTAAAGCGTGTTCCGAAAAAGATTTCGACCGAAGAAATTCCGAAAAAAGGGGCCTCTTCCCACCAGGAAAGTATTTCTCTATTCATTTATCCTGTTCATCATATCAAGCATCATGACTCTTTGGTACGTGGACAAATCAATCGAACCCGTGATCATGAGTGTAGCCGAATATGAAATCAAACGGATTGCAACGGAAACGATTCATGAATCGGTTGATGAGAATATAGCCAAGGTTGATATGAACAAAATCATCACCAACAATAAGGGTGGTAAGGACTCCAGTTCCTCCTATAGCTTCAATCCGGTCATATACAGTGAATTGCGGGCTAACATAACGAAGGACATTCAAAAGAAACTTGGCATCAAACAGGGAAACCCTTTTAAAACAGGTTCAGCAAAAATAAATGATGAACAATATAAAAGTGTGGTCTATTATATACCATTTGGTGTTGTAACCGGGAATAATCTCCTTTCCAATTACGGACCAGAAATCCCAGTGAAAATGTCAGTCATCGGGAATGTTGAATCGGATTTGAGGACAAAACTGACAAACGCAGGCATCAATAATGTTTATTATGAATTGATTGTGGATTTTGATGTCAATATTCAAATCGTCATCCCCTCTTTCACGAAGGAGACCAAGGTGAGTCAGGAAGTGACAGTCGGAAGTCTGCTGATCGAGGGTGATGTTCCAAGTTATTTTAGTAATGGAAACGGTTCGGTGGCACCTGCGATCATGAAGGAAAACAAGGAATGACAAAACCAGCTTATCCTTGAAGTTAGGCTGGTTCTTGTATATTGAGACATTTCATGATAAGCAAATGCAGGTTTTTATTTAAGTCCACTTCATAGGGCTCTTTTATCTGCTCCCCATCTTCTTCCAGTATCCTTATCATGGGGCGGTCTCCAATCCCCTCATTTTGAGCGGATACTATTCCTTTCCTACCATCATTCAATTCTACTGATAGACCATTAGGATAAATGGCAACCGCCCTGCGGAAAGCCTCGATGATCGTATTGTCGAACTTTTTCCCGACTCCGGCATAAAGGACTTCCAAACCCTGATGCGGCAGCATGGCTTTACGGTAAACCCGATTGGAAGTCACGGCATCAAACACATCGGCAACGGCAATGATCTTGCCGAAATAATGGATTTCATCCCCCTTTATCCCACGGGGATATCCAGAGCCATCTAACCTTTCATGATGCTGATAGGCACAATTCGCAACTAAAAGTGAAACGGTATGAACATTTTTGATTAGATGAAATCCGTAATCGGCATGTTTTTGGATTTGTTCAAACTCCTTTTCCGTCAGTTTGCCGGGTTTACGGAGGATTTCCAAAGGCACGAGCATTTTGCCGACATCATGTAAAATCGCCCCCAGCCCAAGAATTTCGAGATTCTTATTATTGATATTCAATTCCATCCCGATCGCCAGGGTATATAAGGTCACATTGAAGGAATGCGTAAAGATATAGTCATCGTATGTATAAACGTCGGCCAATAAAGTCATTAACTCTTTATTCCTTTTCAGCTCGTCCATGATGTTCCGGACTATTTGAGTGAACTTGACGTTAGCCTGCTCTATCGTGAATGATCCATCAAAGTTCATTTTGTTTTTCATGTCCAGGAAAGTGGTTTCAATCGTATTAATGGCTTCTCTTCTAAGTTTCCCGGACACTGGGGGCATTGGAATGATATCATCCGTCCTGGAATCTTGAATGTAAACAAAGGGTATATTAAGGGACACCAGTCGATTGATCATTTTCTGCGTTAATGTAAGACCCTCGCACAATAGCACATGGCCCCGCTCATTATAGATGTTTTTACCGAGCCTTGCTCCAGGGCTTAGGGACTTTGTAATAGCTAGCCTCATACCTGTACCCCATCTCCCCATTCAATATTTGTAAATCAAACCGTTTCTTTCCTTTATAAAGATTATCGGAAAAAATTTTGATAAATGAATCTGTTTGAATATATTTATTGAAAAAATATCAGCATTTGCATATAAATAAATAAGGCCCCCTTCTGAAAAAAGAAAGCCCGCTTTTTCAAATCATTTTGATTAATGCCTCTTTACCAATCATTCCTGGATGAATGCCCTTTTCCACAGCCTCCCAGGTAACCGATTCAAGCGGCGCTTCCAATAACTCTTCAATCGATTTAACTCCTGTGGCCCTCCCTGCAAGGATTTTACGATCTCTCAATTTATCGTTCAGCAGTCCAACATCTAACGCACCGCACATTATATACCCTTTTTCGGACGCGACAGCAAGTAAATTCGTTTTCGGCAGTCGGACAGAAATGGCTAGGAATGTATGATTATCAAGAATTATTGGGATCATGTTAATCAATTGGTTTCGCCCCTTCCTTCCCCATACTTTATGAAAAAAAGGGCAAAACCGTGATTTCGTATCAGGGGTTAGTGTGTATTTTTTTCAGCTTCCATAAAAGGATATCCCGTAAGAATTCCGGCAGTAAGTATTCCTTGCGATTGGAGCGATGGATACTTGGAAAGAAGTGCCCGAACGTGAACATATCAGGTATTGCCAATTTATAGGACTTATCCGCCTGCAGTTTCTCTCCTTTTATAAGGATCCCTTTTACGATTCCATTCTCCATTTCGTTAAATTCAATTTGATCATAATGCATGACTCCCATGATTTTTCCGCGGAAACCGAAACCTTTCACCTGAATATGAGGCCACTCTTCATTTCTCGATTGCATTAAGATTTCCTTTAATTCATTCCCATCGACTTCAACGACGCAAGGATTGATGGGATGTGGGCAGATTCTGTGAATATCCCCTTTTGTGACAGGTCCCTTCGGAAGCCCCTCGAGCAGAAGACCTGCATTCAAAAAGGAACAATCCGCCTGACTCCACTCCCTTAGGGCCTCCCCAAGGATTTCCGTCAAAGGACTTCGTTTGAACCAATCATTATCCAGTGCCATCGGTAAGTCCACAGCAACCTGTTTTAGCGTTTCCCCCCCGGCCTGGTATATCTCTTCAATCCATGACCGTTCATTCTCCAATTCCCAAAAGTCATTGGTATCATAAAGAATGGCTCTCTTCTGGCTAATTTTCTTTTCCTGATTGACGGTCATTTCCACCTGCCCAACAAAGAAGCCATATTTCCCTGCACCGCAAAGGAGTGTGTCATTGATCAATTTACCTTGGTGGAGGATGTGGTGGGTATGCGCGCCAAGTATGATGTCAATCTCCGGAAAGTCCTCTGCCATCCTCTCATCATCATGGATGCCCAGGTGGGAAAGGATGATGATTACATCCGCCTCTGTTTTGACCCTTTCAAGCTGTGCCTTTAACTCCACGAATGGTTCTGTTATTTCCCAGCCCATCGCAGAGTAAAACTTTTGAAAAAAGGCTGTCAAACCTATCATCGCGATCTTGGTGCCTTTTACCGTTGTATGTATCCAATATGGCAGCGCCCATTCCGGCCTTTCATTATCACCGTAATAAATATTGGCTGCCAAGACCTTGAACCTTGCATGATCATATAAGGAGTCCAACGCATCATGAGGTAAAGTGATCCCTTCATTATTGCCGATGGTCACATATTGGTAGCCCGCTTCATTAAGCAGTTCAATATTTCCTTTACCCAACGTACCTTCTGTATATGGGTGCCAGCGGTCCACATGATCGCCTATATCCAGTATGATCGCTTCTTCTCCCGTTTCTTGATGAAGTTGTCTTCTTTCTTTAAGAAACTTATCAATACGAGGCCAATTCTCAAAATGACTATGGAGATCATTGGTGTGATATAAATGAATGATTTCTGACATCATTTTCCCTCCTCGTTTATCCTGTAATGCCTTGGTATATAAGACGTAAACCAATGATTATCAGCACTATTTTCAACATATTTTCCAGCGACGCACTCTTTAGGCGCGTATTGATGAATGCGCCCAATTTAGCACCGAACCATGCACCCGGAATCAGGGCAAAAGCATATGGCCAATTTACATTTCCAAGGGAAATATGGGTAATCGAATTAGTGATGGATGATAAAAATACCATGAACATCGAAGTCGCTACAGCCATATGCGGAGGGAAGAAGAAAAGAAGCATCATGACGGGAACCATCAAGGCCCCACCGCCAATTCCAAATAATCCGGAGCTGAATCCCACGACAAAGGAAATCAATACAGCTAACACGGGGTGATAACCATAAGAAAATGAATGTCCATTTTCAGTTTCATACGTTTTCACTATTTTCCCTTTTCCAGGCTTGAAAAGCATTGGCTTCAAACGATTTTTCACTAATAGCACAATGGCCATGAAAACCATGAAAATACCAAAGTACAATGAAAAAGCTTCGGCGTTAAGGTTTTTATTCACATATGCCCCCATTATTCCACCAGGCGCACTGCCAATAAAAAAGATTAAGCCGGCCTTATAATCCACCACTTTATGTTTTAAATAAGATAAAGTCGAAGATAAGCCGGTAAAAATCATGATTACGGTTGAAACACCAACGGCGACCTGTGGAGTCAGCTCATCGATAATATTTGTAGATGTACCTAAATATAAAAGGGAAGGCACAATGATGATGCCGCCGCCCAGACCGACAAGAGCGCCGATTGATCCCGCTAATAATCCAATACCCACTAATACTAACCATACCATGTAGAAATCCGCCTTTACCTGTTTGTGAGGATATAACCTCTACTAGTTGTCACAATATCTCTTTATTTAATTATATATATCCTCTTAAAACAAACCAAGCTGCTTAGGAGCCAGTCCTTCATATTCTATACCAAGCAGCTCAATCATTTGTTTGGCATTATCAGCGGCATCTCCGCCTGAATTATTATTGAACAGGATATATATATCCTTGGATTCCTTTTCCAATATCCTGATTTTCTCCACCCATTCAGTCAATTCCTGCTGATTATATCGATATAAGTACCTGACCTCACGCCAATTATCACCCGAAGAAGGCCTTTGCCAACCATGCAGGTTACGGCCATGAAAGCGTACCAGGGTTTTATCTTTATCCATGGCCTGCAGAACGACAGGAATGGATCCCTCTCCAGCCTGCGGCTCATCGCATACAGTATGGATCCAGCCTTCCTTTTCGATAAAATCCAAAGTTTGCTGAACTACGTTGGGCCTGTACCAGCTTTGATTCCGGAACTCTATGGCAACTGGAATATCGCCCATTTCAGCTTTGCACCATCGCAGGTAATTGACATTTTCACGTTTACAATCAAACCATGGTGGAAACTGAAATAAGACCATCGCGAGCTTTCCGGACTTCTGATAAGCTTCCAGAGAGTCGCAAAATGCCTTGAACATTTCCTTCTTACTTTCAAATGGAATTTCCCCACGTTGATGTCCCGTCATCCCCTGATAAGCTTTAACGACAAATTGAAAGGATGCAGGCGTCTCGGACACCCACTTTTCACTATTCCGTTTTGGCTGAACCGCATAAAACGAAGCATCTACCTCCACAACAGGAAAATGGGCTCCATACTCTTTCAATTTATCACGCTGGGACACACCGCCATCATACAAACTATCATGATCGCCCCAACCAGTCACCCCAACATAAATCATCTGTATCATCCCCTTTTGGACAGGCTTCCCATACTATATTTTTACCCTGTATAATCGCATATACACTTGGTGTAATACCGAAAAACATCACTTCAAAAACTAAAGAACCTGCCAAGTCTCCCCGGCAGGCTTTTATATGAATGGTTATGCTATATTCGACTAATAGGCATGCCACCCGGTCATTCTTCGATGGAGCCTTCCGTATCGAGGTTGATCGATTGAAGCTTACAATCTTTTAAGGCTTTATTTTTAGTCTAATGATAATACTCTTTTCAGGATGCATCAAGTTTTATGAATTATGCTCCATATGGCACAATTTCTAAGTGTTGACCAATAAAGATAAAATGCTTCATCCTAGCCTATTGTATTTCACTAAATTTTCCAGGTAGAATTGAAAATAATAATCATGTATATTCTCTTCAAACTCTGCCGTTCCATGGAACAGCTTCGCCCCCACTATTAACGAATTAAGATATCCATCCAGATAATCACATCTAGCTTTCACCTTACTTTCAGAAACATAATGTCCATCTTTACTTTCAAGAACAATATCGATTCTCCTGCCTTCATGTTCATCGATAATCATTTGATTATAATTTTGATCAAGCCAGTTTTTTTTCATTTTACTTTTTTTAAGTGGGTAGCGTCGATTGTCCTGCCGTTGTTCTTCATGAAATTTTAGTTCATGAGGCAGGAAAACTTTTTTCAACACATCACTATCACATATTTTGAGGCAAAGAAATATCTTCTCATAATCAAAATGCTCATCCCTTGGCAAATCAAGAATTTCCGCTTTACTGAATTCCACTGCCTTAAACTTTTGCTTCACCCTAGTTACAATCTCTTCTTTATTAAAAACCAAGTGTTGTTTATTTTTTAAGTACTTTTTATAAATCTCCTCGTAATTAAAATTCATAACACTCCCCCCATCATTTAACAGGTCCCCCCATAAAAAGCATGAGCATTTGGTGTTTTTTTATAGGGATGCCAATGCAAATAATAACCTTTTTTAGGTTTACCACCCATCTTATCCACTTCTGCAAAAGGCTTACCTGAAGGATTAGCGCCTTGTGCTACACCTTGTGCTTGATTACTTGAGACTGACCATGTATCTTTTTTAGATTTCATTTTTTTGTAAAATTAACCAAAATCCAAGTACTTTAAGTTTATATTTTCTACAATAAATATTCAATTGGCATTATTAATGTATTAATTACATAAAAACAACAATTAATATTCAAAGAAAATATATAATTTTATAAAAAATAGCAACAAAGCTCTTATTCATATATTTCTAAGTGAAGTTAAGCGGACTCGAACATCTACGGTTCCTTAATATGTGTAGGACTTAGTACTAAAATAATTGAATTTACTTCAAGCATGCTTTTAAATATAGCGAACAAAATAAAAGAAGACGAACAATAAAGTTCGTCTTCTTTACTAGAAGGTAATCTGAATCTGCACCAATGGTACACTTCAAAATTACCTGGTTTAATTTTTCATCAACATCTTACAGCTTATTATCCGATGGAGCCTTCCATTTCGAACTTGATCAGACGGTTCATTTCAACCGCATATTCCATTGGAAGTTCTTTTGTAAATGGTTCGATGAAGCCCATTACGATCATTTCCGTTGCTTCTTGCTCAGAAATTCCGCGGCTCATCAAGTAGAACAATTGTTCTTCAGATACTTTGGAAACCTTCGCTTCGTGTTCAAGGGAAATGTTATCATTCAAGATTTCATTGTAAGGGATCGTATCAGATGTAGACTGATTATCCATGATTAATGTATCACATTCAATGTTGGAACGAGCTCCATCCGCTTTACGTCCGAAATGAACGATACCACGGTATGTTACTTTACCGCCCTGTTTAGAAATTGATTTTGATACAATCGTTGAAGATGTATTTGGCGCTAGGTGAATCATTTTCGCTCCAGCGTCTTGGTGTTGGCCTTTGCCGGCAATGGCAATCGATAATGTCATACCGCGAGCGCCTTCACCTTTTAAGATGACAGCAGGATATTTCATTGTCAATTTGGAACCGATGTTACCATCAATCCATTCCATTGTTGCGTTAGCGTCACAAACCGCACGTTTCGTAACCAGGTTAAACACGTTGTTTGCCCAGTTTTGGATCGTCGTGTAACGGCAGTAAGCATCTTTCTTGATGACGATTTCAACAACCGCACTATGAAGGGAGTTAGTTGTATAAACAGGAGCTGTACAACCTTCTACATAGTGAACGGATGCGCCTTCATCAACAATGATTAGCGTACGTTCGAATTGCCCCATGTTTTCAGAGTTGATCCGGAAATAAGCTTGAAGCGGAGTATCCACTTTAACGCCTTTCGGTACATAGATGAATGATCCACCTGACCAAACTGCCGAGTTCAATGCCGAGAATTTATTGTCAGTAGGCGGGATCGTTTTTCCAAAATGCTCACGGAAGATATCTTCATTTTCACGAAGTGCTGAGTCCGTATCTTTAAACACGATACCCAAGTCTTCCAATTCCACTTTCATGCTATGGTAAACCACTTCAGATTCATATTGGGCAGATACACCGGCAAGGTATTTTTGTTCGGCTTCAGGAATTCCCAATTTATCAAAAGTCTGTTTGATTTCATCAGGAACTTCATCCCAAGACTTCTCTGATTTCTCTGATGGCTTAACATAGTATGTGATTTCATCAAAGTTCAGGCTCTGCATGTCGCCGCCCCATTGAGGCATTGGCATGTTGTAAAAATGCTCCAATGATTTCAAACGGAAATCAAGCATCCATTGCGGTTCATCCTTCATTCGAGAGATTTCTTCCACGATTTCTTTTGTCAGACCACGCTTTGAACGGAAGATGGAAACATCTTTATCCGCAAAGCCATATTTATAATCGCCGATATCAGGCATTTTCTTTGCCATAGCTCGTATTCCTCCATTTCAAATGGCTGAATTACAACAGCTCATTTTAATTTAATTATTCCTTCAATCCCTTTTCCATGGCTTTCCAAGCTAGGGTAGCACACTTGATTCGGGCAGGAAATTTAGAAACACCCTGAAGGGCTTCAATATCCCCAAGGTCCATCTCATCGTCGTATTCTTTTCCCTGAATCATTAAGGAAAAAGTCTCGGACATCGCTAGAGCAGTATCAACGTCTTTGCCCTTAATGGCTTGCGTCATCATGGAAGCCGAACTCATGGATATCGAACAACCATCACCATCGAATTTAACATCGCTGACCTTGCCATCTTCAATCTTCATCGTTAAACGAATCCGATCGCCGCAAGTTGGATTATTCATATCGATTGTCATGCTTCCATCTTCTAGCATGCCCTTATTACGCGGTTTCTTATAGTGATCCATAATGACTTGACGGTAAAGTGTATCAAGGTTATCAAAAGACATTACTGAAATACTCCTTCGTTTTAACAAGCCCGGACACAAGCTTATCAATATCTTCTTCCGTGTTATATAGATAGAAACTTGCTCTTGCTGTCGCTGATACGTCAAGCCATTTCATTAATGGCTGTGCGCAGTGGTGACCGGCACGGACAGCAATTCCATCTGCATCAAGAACGGTAGCGACATCATGTGGATGTACGTCATCAATATTAAAGGTAATTACACCAGCACGCTTTTCTGCATCTTTAGGACCATAAATGGTCAGCCCTTCAATTGCTGACATTTTCTCCATTGCATAAGCGGCGAGCTTATGTTCATGCCGTTCAATATTATCCAAACCGATTTCCTCCAAGAAATCAATGGCAGCCCCCATGCCGATGGCGCCGGCGATGATTGGGGTACCGCCTTCGAATTTCCACGGGAGTTCTTTCCATGTAGACTCATACAAACCTACAAAATCAATCATCTCTCCGCCGAATTCGATCGGTTCCATTTTTTCTAGAAGATCTTTCTTGCCATATAGTGCGCCGATGCCTGTTGGACCGACCATTTTATGACCTGAGAAGGCAAAGAAATCACAATCCAAATCACGGACATCCACTTTTAGATGCGGCGTGCTTTGTGCCCCGTCGACTACCATTACAGCATTGTGATCATGGGCAATTTGGGCGATTTCCTTCACAGGATTGATAACGCCAAGCACATTCGAAACCTGCATGATGGACACGATTTTCGTTGCTTCCGTAATTGTAGCCCTCGCATCGTCAACGGAAATCGTACCATCCTCCTGAAGCGGAATATACTTCAATACAGCGCCTTTTTCTTTGGCAAGCTGCTGCCACGGAATGATATTACTGTGATGCTCCATGTAAGAGATGACGATTTCGTCACCCTCTTTAATATTTGCACCACCGTAACTTCTTGCTACAGTATTTAAAGCAGTCGTTGTGCCTCTAGTAAAGATGATTTCTTCTGTAGAAGAAGCATTAATGAATTTACGTACCTTTTCACGAGCACCTTCATACGCATCCGTAGCTTTTGTTCCTAGTGTATGCACCCCGCGGTGAACATTCGAGTTATAGCCGCGGTAATATTGCTCAATCGCTTCAATCACTGCAGCCGGTTTTTGAGAGGTTGCAGCACTATCTAAATAAACTAATGGCTGACCATTGACTTCTTGATCTAATATTGGAAAAAGCTTACGAATTTCGTATGGGTTCATTACTGTACTTTCCTTTCAATGACCGCTACTAATTGTTTTTTGACTCCCTCAATTGGAAGCTCGTTAACAACAGGGGCCAAGAATCCGTGAATGACAAGTCTTTCTGCTTCTTTTTTTGTAATACCACGGCTCATTAAATAATACAGTTGAAGCGGGTCGACACGGCCGACGGAAGCAGCATGACCAGCCGTTACATCATCTTCATCGATCAAGAGGATCGGATTGGCGTCTCCGCGTGCTTTTTCACTTAACATCAATACGCGTGACTCTTGTTCGGCATTGGCCTTTGTAGCACCATACTCTATTTTCCCAATTCCATTAAAAATGGAGGATGCGGATTCTTTCATGACACCGTGCTTAAGGATATAACCCTCAGAGCGTTTGCCATAATGAATGATGGCAGTCGTGAAGTTCTGCTTTTGTTCCCCGCGTCCGACTACAACGGTTTTTGTATCACCGTGAGAGCCATCGCCCATTAGATATGTTGTATTATCTGAAATCGTATTTCCGTCGTTCATCAGGCCAAGCGCCCACTCAATACGTGCGTCACGTCCTGCCACTCCACGGCGGTTAACATATGTCGTGAAGCCTTTAGAAAGGGTATCGACCGCACCATATTGGACTTTGGCATTCGCATTTGCAAATACTTCAGTTACGATGTTGGCAACACCTTCGTTAGACTCAACGGTTGAGAAATAGTTCTCTACATATGTGACAGAGCTATTATCTTCAGCTACGATCAAGACATGGTTGAAAAGTGTAGTATCTGGATTATCCAAAAGGAATACCGATTGAATCGGCTCTTTGATTTCTACATTTTTCGGAACATAAAGGAATGCTCCCCCATTAACTAATGCAGCATGAAGTGCTGTTAAACGATGCTCATCTATTTTAACGCCGTCTTTCATAAAATATTTTTGCACGAGCTCAGCATGATCACGAGCCGCTGATAAAATATCCGTAAAAATGACGCCTTGTTCTTTCACATTTGCTGACAGATTGATATGTGCCGGCGTATTATTGCGTTGGATGTATAAGTTTTCATTTTCTTCAATGATGGACTTAATTTCTTCCGGAAGCTCCTCTAAAGAGGCAAAAGCTTCACTCTCAACCGTATGAGTTTGGAAAGAAGTGAAATTCCATTTATCGATTTTCGTTTTATCCGGCTTTGGCATCGGGAGCTTTTCTAATTCAGAAAACGCTTGAATCCGAAGCTCGGATAGCCAAGCTGGATCATTATTTTTAGTTGAATAGGAGCTTATATCCTCTTGTTCAAACGGTAATTTCGTTTCTGTAGTCATTGCAAATCCTCCTACTTACGCTTCTTCGCCAACAGTTTCGTCTTCAATGCCCAATTCTTGTTTAATCCAGTCATAACCTTCCGCTTCCAAGCGGGCAGCAAGTTCAGGACCGCCTGATTTTACGACACGTCCTTGCATCATTACATGTACAAAATCAGGAGTGATGTAATTTAATAGACGTTGGTAGTGAGTGATGATCAAGCATCCAAAGTCTTCTCCGCGCATTTCGTTGATTCCTTTTGAAACGACTTTAAGTGCATCGATATCTAGACCTGAATCAATCTCATCCAAGATTGCAATTTTAGGTTGGATCATCATTAATTGAAGAATCTCGTTGCGTTTTTTCTCTCCGCCTGAGAAACCTTCATTCAAATAGCGTTGCGCCATATCTTCATCCATTTCAAGGAATTCCATTTTTTTGTCCATTTGACGGATGAATTTCATCAATGAAATTTCATCGCCTTCTTCACGGCGTGCGTTAATGGAAGAACGTAAGAAGTCTGCGTTTGTAACACCGCTGATTTCACTTGGATATTGCATAGCTAGGAATAGACCGACACGAGCGCGCTCGTCTACTTCCATCTCCAAAACATCTTCACCATCGAATGTGATGCTTCCGCTAGTTACCTCATATTTAGGGTGACCCATGATTGCTGATGATAAAGTGGATTTACCAGTTCCATTTGGTCCCATGATCGCATGGATTTCTCCACCTTTAACTTCAAGGTTTACCCCTTTTAAAATCTCTTTGCCTTCAATTGATACGTGAAGATCTTTAACCGTTAATGTAGAAGCTGACATAATAATACCTCCGTGAACTAATTCCAATTTTATTACCAGAAAGTAAAGATTACTTTCATTACTATAATTTACGTAAAAGCATTCTCACTTTATTCTCATTCCAATTTTATAACAAATCCAATTTGGAATCAACTAAATAGATAGGGGTTTCCACTTCGGCCATGTTAAAAACCTGTCCTATTCTTACAATACTAACAGATATGGCCTGTTTACTGCATATTCATACTTATTTTAGCTTTTGTTAAAATTATCTTATTATTCGGCAAATCTTCGTCCTTATTAATATATGTTCAAAGAATTTGATTGCAAGGTATGAACGTTCCGCTTTAAAAAGAAAAAAATCGGACTGTCAGGTATTATGTAAGTTTATCCAATAAGGAAATCCTTATTTTATGGACCACTTTCCATTTTACCTCTACAGGCCGATCTTTTAAAGAACTCTTTTATATGCTTAGCCGTGAATTTTGCGTTGAAGGTCCTGGACCATTTTGTTGCACTTTACATGTTCCCTATCCCGTTCTTTCTCAACCTCGATACGGAGGTCTAAGTTTCTACTGTACTCACTGTAGCCAATCCCATGTGAAGACTGCATCGCCTTTTCCATTTCGCTTGTTACATTTAAATCCAGAGTATTGATAGTGAACCATCCTTTCAAATTTGTGTATCATTTTTTTTCCTTCATTATCTCTATACCCTTTCCTTTCCTGATTAAACATGAAAGGAATTAAATTAAGCCGCAGACTGAAACAAACTGGATCATCAATGAGTTTGTCTACAGTTTTTTAGGTTTTTAGGTTTTCAAAATTTGAACGTTACTTTCCACTTCAGGTACTCGCTTTCCGCGGGCGGTCCGGAAGCCTCCTCGGCGCTTTTGCGCCTGCGGGGTCTCCCCTGACTCGCTTTTCCCGCAGGAGTCTCGTACCTTCCGTTCCAATCCACTAAGACTAAACAATCAGATAGAATCACTTTCACCTAAGGTTTCCAAAATGAAGTGCCTCACTTCTCTAAGTCCGGAAAAAATTATGAGCGACGCATTTTGTAAAAGCTGAACGGACAAACCAGCTTGCTTATTCATTTATGCGGCAGCAGACCGTAACGATAGTAACACCCGGAAATACTCATGATACTCGTATTAAGAGCCTCTGATTGAACATGTGATTAAGAAAGTTAGAAAACCTGAAGCTGTTGACGCAGATTCCGCAACCATGGCTATGTGTAATATGAGCGTTTTGGTTGTTATCTCTGCCTATCGGCACTCAACAACAAATATAGAATGCTATCGTGAGTACAAATCGCTTTAACTGCTTCAAATCCAATAAAAAACAAAAAGGTTTCGGAATGAGACCATTCCGAAACCTTTTTGTTTACAAACTGCGGTCTGAATTAAATCAGGTCGCCCATTCTTGAATTATTTATCCGCCGGTACAACTGCACCTTTGTATTCTTCAAGAATGAAATCTTGAATTTCTTTAGAATGCAATACTTCTACAAGCGCTTTGATTGCTTCTTTATTTTCGTCACCTTTGTTTACGGCAATGACATTCACATATGGTGATTCCGAATCTTCAATCGCAATCGAATCTTCAAGCGGATTCAAACCGGCGTCAATCGCATAGTTGGAGTTGATCAAGACTGCATCGCCTTCGCCACTCTCATAAATTTTAGGAAGCAGGGCCGCTTCATAATCGGCATCGAATTTAAGGTTTTTCTTATTTTCAACGATGTCTTTCGTTGTAGCCGTCGTTTTATCGATCCCTTCTTTCAAAGTGATCAGGCCATTCTTTTCCAAAAGGGATAAAGCGCGTCCATGATCAGCGACAGAGCTGCTCATAATGATTGTTGCGCCTTCCGGAAGTTTATCAATGCTTTTATATTTTTGTGAATATAGGGCAATCGGCTCGATATGGATTCCGCCAGCATTAACGAAGTCATATCCATTTTCTTTAATTTGCCCCTCTAAATATGGAATGTGTTGAAAGTAGTTAGCATCCAATTCCTTATCATTCAACGCCTTATTCGGTAAAACATAGTCCTGGAATGTTTCGATTTCCAATTCGATTCCTTTTTCTTTAAGAAGCGGCTTGGCTTCCTCAAGGATTTCAGCATGAGGAACATTTGATGCCCCTACAACTATTTTCTTCGATTCTTTTTCCGTATCACTGCCGCTTTTATCCTTTTCACTTCCACAAGCAGCCAAAGCGATAGATAACACTAAAATTAATGCAAATCCTAAAAACTTTTTCATCCTTTTCATCTCCCTTTATCTTTTGTCCAATTTAGATGTAATCACATCTCCAATAATTTGAATTATGAAGACGATAATTAGAATAACGATCGTCGCTACAAGCGTAACGTCATTTTGATTTCTTTGATAGCCGTCCAAATAGGCCAGATTACCAAGCCCGCCTGCGCCGATGACCCCGGCCATTGCGGTATATCCAACCAATGCAATCGATGTTACCGTAATCCCGGAAATAAGGGCAGGCATCGACTCTGGAAGAAGGACCTTCCAAATGATCGTGCTCGTTTTTGCCCCCATCGATTTAGCGGCTTCAATTACACCTTTATCGATTTCACGAAGGCCGATTTCAACCATACGCGCATAAAATGGTGCCGCACCGATAATAAGTGCCGGCAGTGCAGCGTTCTCTCCGATCATGGAACCGACAAGCGCTTTAGTGAAAGGAATGAGCAGCACGATCAAAATAAGAAATGGAATGGAACGGAATATATTGACGACAGCACTCATGACCCCGTTGACTGCCCGGTTTTCCCACATATTACCCTTCCCCGTCAGGAACAGGATCAATCCTAATATTATGCCTATAAAAAAGGTTGCCACTACAGAGACGCTTGTCATGTAAAGCGTTTCCCTCGTAGCTTCAATAATGTCTTCCCAATCAACATTCGGCAATAATTCTTCAAGCATGAGTAATCACCTCCACGCCTACCTGCTGTGCTTTAATGAATTCTATTGCGTGGAGCATTTCATCCTCTTTGCCATCAAGATGGATAAACAATGTTCCATATGAACCGCTTCTTGTTTGGGATATCTTACCTTGAACGATATTGACATCCAACTCGAAGTTACGTACAAGCTTGGTAATCAATGGGCTTTCTGCATGATCACCTACAAAGGTCAATTGAATTACTTTGCCTGCAGGATAGCGCTCGAGCAAATGGTCCATCGTTTCTTTCGTTTCTTCCGGTTCCGTTACCTGTTGCACGAAACGCTTCGTCATTTGTTCTTTAGGATTCTTGAAAACATCAAGGACAGGACCCTGTTCAACAACCTGCCCGCTTTCCATCACGGCGACGCGATGGCAGATTTTACGTATTACATGCATTTCATGTGTTATCAAGACGATCGTCAATCCCAGGCGCTGATTGATGTCAACAAGCAATTCGAGTATGGAGTCGGTAGTCTGCGGATCCAAGGCAGAAGTCGCTTCATCACACAGCAGCACTTTAGGGTCATTTGCCAGAGCCCTGGCTATTCCCACCCTTTGCTTTTGCCCTCCGCTTAATTGTGAAGGATAGGCCTTTTCCCTGCCTTCCAGTCCGACTAACTTGATCAATTCGTTCACACGCTTGGTTCGTTCAGGTTTAGAAACTCCTGCAATTTCCAATGGGAAAGATATATTCTCCTGAACGGTCCTTGACCATAATAGATTGAAATGTTGGAAAATCATGCTGATTTCTTGACGGGCCTTACGGAGCTGAGCGCCTTTAATTTTTGAAATTTCCTTCTCAGCCACCACAACGGATCCCTCTGTAGGTGTTTCCAACCCATTGAGCATTCTGATCAAAGTACTTTTCCCCGCTCCACTGTAACCGATAATACCGAAAATCTCGCCTTTATTTATTTCAACATTCACATTATTTACAGCCTTGATCGTCTCACTGTTTCCTTTTCCTGTTCGGAACAGCTTACTGACTTTCGTCAATGTAATCATTAATCCTCACCTCTTTTATCCAATAAAACCTATGAACTTAGTTGATTTCTCTACATTATTAGTCTGTTTCTCATATCATGCAAAGGGTTTCCCCCATTAAAATAGAAAAAACCTTTCTGCATGAGCAGAAAGGCAGGTGAAGAAACAGGCCTTCCTCTCATCTTCCAAAGTGATTAAACTTTGTGTGAATTGGCACCTTTCCAAGGAAATCTCCTTGTCGGTTGCCGGGTTTCATCGGGCACATCCCTCCACCTCTCTTGATAAGAGCTAATATATAGAATATTTGTACATCATTAAGTTCTTTAGTATGGTGAAATTTTATCATAGATAAAAAAGGAGCGCAATGTATATTATTTCTAGTACACAGAAACTTTACTTAAACCGTTTTGGATGTCAAGGAGACGATATTCGTCGCTTTTTCAATTGCCTGCTCCAAATCTTCTATTAAATCGTCTACATTTTCAATCCCAATGGATAAACGGACTTGATCAGCACTCACACCCGCTTTCGCAAGACCCGCCTCATTCAATTGTTGATGGGTCGTACTTGCTGGATGGATGATCAAGCTCTTCGCATCCCCCACATTCGCTACATGGGACCATAATTCCACCGAATTGATAAGCTTTGCGCCAGCTTCGCGATTACCTTGTATTCCAAAAGTCACGACAGATCCAGCTCCCTTAGGCAAATATTTATCCGCAAGGGCTTTATCGGGATGATCCTCATCACCAGGATGTGAAACCCAAGTCACTGCAGGGTGGTTTTTTAAATATTTAATGACAGACTTGGTGTTTGACAGATGCTCTTTCATCCTTACATGCAGTGTTTCAAGCCCAAGCGTAAACTGGAATGCACTTTGGGCACTTAGCGCAGGGCCTAAATCACGAAGTAACTGCACTCGGGCTTTCGTTATGAATGCAGCAGGTCCAACTGCCTCGGCGTATACCAGATTGTCGTAGCTTGGGTCAGGCTCCGTGAAGCCAGGATAATTTGGCGAGTTCCAATCGAATTTCCCTCCATCCACGATGACACCGCCCAGCGTGGTTCCATTTCCCAGAAGCCATTTTGTAGCGGAATGGATGACAATATCCGCTCCAAAATCAATTGGTCTGCATAGATATGGTGTCGCGAAGGTATTATCAATGATCAAAGGTATTCCGGCATCATGGGCGATTTTCGCTACCGCTTCAATATCAAGCACCCTCAAACTTGGATTTCCGATCGTTTCAGCAAAAATGGCTTTAGTTCTTGGCGTTATCGCCCTTTTGAAATTTTCAGGGTCATCGGGAGAAACGAACTTCACTTTGATCCCATATTTAGGAAGAGTATTTTCAAAAAGGTTATACGTACCGCCATATAATGTAGAGGCTGAAACAATCTCATCTCCAGCAGCGGCAATATTCAGGATTGAAAGTGAAATGGCCGCCATTCCGCTTGCTGTTGCCAATCCGCCGATACCGCCTTCCAATAAGGCCATTCTTTCCTCAAAAACGCTGACCGTGGGATTATGAAGTCGTGAATATATATAACCATTCTCCTTTAGACCAAATAAATTCGCTGCATGGTCGGTGTCTTTGAACAAGTATGCATTGCTTTGGTAGATAGGAACTGCACGAGCACCTGTTTCATCAGCTTGCAGACCGCCATGAACACTCAATGTTTCGAAACGCAACTTTTTCTCTGACATATGATTTCACCTTTTTCTATGGATTTAGTTGGAATTATATGATACCTGGCCTTTTATAAACAAAAAAACCACTTCAATAAGAAGAGGTTTCTAGAATACACCTCATCTACCAGAGCCAACACTCTGCTGGAATTAGCACCGTATATAAATTTATACCGGTTGCCGGGCTTCGTCGGGCCAGTCCCTCCGCCACTCTTGATAAGAACTATTAAATTCTGCCGTTACTTAATTCAAAATATAGCATTTTAGAATAAATCAGTCAATGAATTGTTAGAATATTCTTTGTTTAATTTCAATCTCGCATTCAAATGTCCGCAACAAAGAAACCAACCACGGTTCTGATTGGTTTCTTAGCTGATTTCCTTAAGCAATCCGTACAAATAAGGAACGGATTGAAAGGCATATATTTTTTTGTGCAGCTGTCCTTCTTTGAAAAGCAACAAACAAGGAACACTTTCGATTTCATATGATTCGGCAATTGCTTGGACATAATTCATATTCATTTTCCCTGCCTTCAATTCCGGGAATAGCTCCAAGGATATCGTCAGCATCTTGGAGGCAACCTGACAAGTGCCGCATAAAGGGGTATATAAATATAAGCAAAAGGTTTCCCCATTTTCAACAGCAAGCTTACACTCTTCTTCTTTCCATTCCTGCATCAATTAGTCGTTCACCCTTTGACTTAAAAATTTCATTTTCACATTCATATTGGCAGATAAAAGCACAGTTGCGATATGATGTTCGGGCGAGCTTTCCACTTCTTTGTACATTTTATTAATATACAGGTGGTTCGCTTCAGGCATTTCCCTTCGGAACTGCTTCCGGAGCTTTTCTCCTGATTCATCTGCGTCAAAAAGGAGATAAACATCACGGTCCATCAATTCATCCACTAATTCATCCAGCTTAGTTAATGATATGGTCCCATTCGTACATCTTATTTCCACATCTTCATTTAAAACGGAGGCAACTTTTCTTCTATCGGAACTGCCTTCTACAATGATCACTTTATCGAATTCGCCCCACTCCATGTCATCACTCCATCTCACGAATTATGTGTGCAACTGCCACGGTACAAAATGAAAAAGAGAGCAGGCCTTTTCAGTCCCCCTCTCATTCTTTTTAACCGTTGATTAAACTCTCATACTCTTCAGCGCTCATCAAGTTTTCAATATCACTGCCATTAGATGGTTCAAGCACGACCATCCATGCCTTTTCATAAGGAGACTCATTTACATATTCAGGGTTGTCACTTAAATCTTCGTTTACTTCAACAACCTTGCCACTGATAGGTGCATAAAGCTCAGAAACGGTCTTAACGGATTCAACACTTCCGAATGGTTCGTTCGCTTTCAATTCATCGCCGATTTCCGGAAGCTCAACGAATACGATGTCCCCAAGCTCGGACTGTGCGAAAGCTGTAATTCCAATGCGCACTGTTCCATCTTCCGTTTTGACCCATTCATGTTCTTTAGTGTAACGAAGTTCTTTTGGTGTTGTTGTCATTATTAACCCTCCATATGTACATCTTATTTTATCTATTCCATTATAAGGTAGATTGTTTGTTTAAGTAAGGAATTAACCAAATATTTCGAGAAATTTTCAGTTCCAAACCTGTTCGAATTGCTCCTCTTTGAAACCTACCGTCACTTTGGTGCCGTCCGTAACAATCGGCCTTTTCAGAAGCATGCCATCTGTGGACAATATATCAAGCATCTCTGCTTCAGAAGCTTCTTTCAGCTTATCCTTTAAGCCCAGCTCCCGATATTTTTGACCGCTAGTATTAAAAAACTTCTTCAACTCCAAATTGCTGTTTTTATATAGTTGTTCTATTTCTGTTCGCGAAGGCGGATTTTCCGCTATATGGATTGCTTCATATTGCAGTTCATGATTATCCAGCCACTTCTTTGCGTTACGGCATGTGCCGCATTTTGGGTACCAATATAATGTTAAGCCCATCATTTCACCACCTATCAATAGAATACCCGTTTTCATCACGCAATACAACGAATTGTCTTTTGAATTTCCAATACGATTTCATCAAAGGAAATAAAGGGAATGCCTTTTCGGGCATTCCCTTTACTGATTATGATTCATTGCTTAAAGAGCATATTTTTCAGCTTCGATTACCTTCACGGAAGCTTCACGCTTTTTCGCAATGACATTGATCGGATTATGTCTTGTCAGCTTGCGGAGCGACGCAAGCATGATGCGAAGAGTATCGCCTGTTTCCACTGCGATTAACGTTTCCTTTGCGTGCTGTTCTATTTCATTGAAAGCTTCCTGAACGAAGATTTCAGTGTAAAGCACTTTTTGTTTGTTCTTCTCCAGACCTGTAGCTGCTATTGCTTTTTCCGTACGCAATACCACGGATTCCGCTGCATAAGCAAGGGATGCGATATCAGCAATGTTGGAGAGGATCTCTTGTTCTTGATCAAGAGCTTTGCCGTATTTCTGTGCAGCAAGGCCAGCTGCCAGAATCCCAATTTTCTTAGCGTTTCTAACAAGCATTTTTTCTTGTGCCAATGGCTCATCGCCAGGTTCTTCCGGCATCATCATCATTAATTCCTCTTGCAGGCTTTGAGCCTTTTGAAGAAGCGGCAATTCCCCTTTAAGTGCTTTCTTCAGGAAAGTTCCAGGGACAAGCAATCGATTGATTTCATTTGTACCTTCAAAGATCCGGTTAATCCGGGAATCACGATATGCTTTTTCAATTTCATACTCCTGCATGAAACCATAGCCTCCATGAAGCTGTACGCCTTCGTCCGTAACATAATCCAACACTTCGGAAGCGAAGAATTTATTCAATGAACACTCAATGGCATATTCAGCGATTGCTGCCGCCATTGATTTCCCATCTTTCACTTGCTCATCCGTCAATTTGCTTTGCCTTTGTTCATAAAGGCCAACGGTACGGTATACAGAGCTTTCTGCTGCATAAATTTTGGATGCCATTGTTGCAAGTTTTTCTTTCGTCAAGTTAAAATCGGAAATTTTCGTTTTGAACTGTTGACGTTGATTCGTATAAGCTGCTGTAATCTCAAGGGCACGTTTAGATCCGCCGACAGCACCGACGCCTAATTTATAACGGCCGATATTCAGGATATTGAAAGCGATGACATGTCCTTTTCCGGCTACACCCAAAAGGTTTTCGACTGGTACATGTACATCTTCAAGGATTAATGTACGTGTAGATGAGCTTTTGATTCCCATTTTCTTCTCTTCAGCACCAGTTGATACGCCATCATAATCACGCTCAACAATGAAAGCGGAGAATTGTTCGCCGTCAATTTTGGCGTATACACAGAAGACATCTGCAAAACCTGCATTTGTAATCCATTGTTTTTCCCCATTTAGAATATAGTGAGTTCCTTCGGCATTCAATTTCGCTGTCGTTTTTGCTCCCAAGGCATCTGAACCTGAGCTTGGTTCCGTTAAGGCATACGCAGCAATCTTCTCACCCGTTGCCAGTAAAGGGAGATATTTTTTCTTTTGTTCTTCATTCCCGAATAATACGATCGGCAAAGATCCGATACCTACATGTGCACCATGCGTAATTCCAAAGCCGCCTGAAAGTGCCATTTTTTCTGTAATCAGTGCCGAACTGATTTTATCAAGACCCAATCCACTGTATTCCTCAGGAACGTCAGCACCAAGTAAACCGATTTCACCTGCATGCTTCAGTAATTTAACGGAACGGTCAAATTCATGGTTTTCCAAATGTTCAACCTGCGGCAGAATTTCATTCACTACGAAATCCTCGGCAGTTTTGGCGATCATTTTATGCTCATCAGAATAATCTTCCGGTGTAAACACTTGATCATACGTAATATCTTCTACTAAAAAGGCTCCGCCTTTAATGAGGTTATCTGTAGTTTGATTGGACATGTTATTTCCTCCTAATTATTTAAGATAGTAAACCCGCCGGAAGCATGACAGCTTCCGGGAGGGTAGGATTACGCCAATAATTCAAATACTCCAGCAGCACCCATTCCGCCGCCGATACACATTGTCACGACTCCGAACTGTTGGTTTCTGCGCTTCATTTCATGTAGCAGGCTTAATGTCAATTTTGCCCCCGAACATCCTAGTGGATGGCCTAAGGCAATGGCTCCGCCATTTACATTGACAATCTCTTCATCCAAACCGAGCTCACGAATGATTTGAATGGATTGGGAAGCAAAGGCTTCATTCAATTCAAATAAACCAATATCCGATAACTCAAGACCCGCTAGCTTCAAAGCTTTAGGAATGGCTGCAATCGGTCCGATACCCATGATTTCAGGCGGTACTCCTGCTACAGCAAAGGAACGGAACTTACCTATCGGTTTCATCCCTAATGAAGAGGCCTTTTCCCCATCCATGACCATGACCGCGGCTGCACCATCACTCGTTTGTGATGAATTCCCTGCTGTTACGGATCCTGTAACAGAGAATGCAGGTCTTAGTTTTTTTAGCACTTCAGCAGTGGTGCCAGGACGAACGCCCTCATCCTGTGTAAATTTAAATGATTTTTCCTTTAACTTAAGATCTGGTCCCACTGAACGAAGGGTTACGTCAACCGGTACGATCTCATCCGAAAACTTTCCTTCTGCAATGGCCTTCGCCGCCTTTTGATGACTACGAACAGAAAATGCATCTTGATCTTCACGGGAAATGCCGTATTTTTTTGCAACGGCTTCAGCAGTGTGGCCCATACCCATATAATATTCCGGTGCCGTTTCCGCAAGTCTCGCGTTCGGACGAGTTACATGGCCCATCATTGGCAAAAGGCTCATGGATTCCGCTCCGCCTGCAATGACAGTATCACTTTGGCCGAGCATGATCCTTTCCGCTCCATAAGCGATGCTTTGCAGCCCGCTTGAACAGTAACGATTAATCGTTATAGCCGGTACTGTATAAGGCAATCCTGCCAATGCCCCAATGTTACGAGCCATGTTCAATCCTTGCTCCGCTTCAGGCATTGCACAACCGATAATCAGGTCATCGATGGTGCCTTCATAATTCCCTGCACGCTTTAACGTTTCCTTTACAACAAGAGCCCCTAAATCATCAGGACGTACACTGGCAAGAGAACCCTTTTTCGCTCTTCCTACCGGAGTCCTTGCTCCAGCTACTATTACCGCTTCTTTCATGAGGATCCCCCTTACTCATTTTTAAGCTATCGATCTATTAATCTTTGTTTTGGCCATTTCTTCGTCTATTTCAATTACGGAGTGGTTTGCCTTTAACAAGCATATGCTGCATCCTAGCCTGGGATTTCGGAGTCGAAATCAGTTTTAGGAATGCCTGTTTTTCTAGGTTCAAGATATACTGTTCATCTACTTCCGTGCCAAATGGGAGTTTCCCCCCTGCCAGGACGTATGCGAGCTCTTTGGCTATGACAAGGTCATGTTCTGATAAGAATCCTGAAAGGCGCATGGATTCCGCCCCTAATAGAAGTGCGGCATATCCCGTTTCACCTACGACAGGGATCTTTGTGCGGGCAGGAGCGGTATAACCTTGTTCATGCATGGAAAGTACCGCCTGTTTCGCATCATATAGCTGATGATCCGCATTCACGCTTATTCCGTCCGCTGAATTAAGGAAATTATTCCCTCTAGCTTCTTCGGCGGAGGTTGAAACTTTTGCCATGGCGACCGTTTCAAATACTCGGTTGGCCACTTTCTGTAAGTCGAAGTCGACGCCCTTCGGCATATTCCTCAACGTCTTCACATAAAGTTCTTTAGTCCCGCCGCCGCCTGGGATCAAACCTACACCAGCTTCCACTAGTCCCATATACGTTTCAGTCGTTGCCTGGATGCGCGCTGCCGGAAGGGACACTTCAGCACCCCCGCCAAGTGTCATATTAAACGGGGCAACCACTACAGGAACTGCACTGTACTTGATTTTAAGCATCGCCTTTTGGAATTGGCTGATGACCATATCGAGTTCAAAAATATTGTCATCCTGCGCTTCCATCAGCATCATTGCAATATTAGCGCCTACACAGAAATTCTTTCCTTGGTTTCCGATGACCAAGCCTTTAAAATTCGCTTCCGCTTCGTCGACCGCCGCATTGATCATTTGGATGATATCCAGACCTATTGCATTATTCGGTGAAGTGAATTCAAGAAGAGCCACTCCATCGCCGATATCCATCAAGCTTGCACCACTGTTTTTCTTGATTACGCCTTTTTGCTTCTTGATCGCTTTAAGATTGATCACTTTAGGATTTGCAACAAGTTCCTTATATTCACCATTATCATAATAGTGAACTATGCCATTTTCTTCTTTATAGAAAGAAGTGATGCCTTTAGCGAGCATATCCTTCACCCATTGCGGAACGGTGATGCCTTCCGCTTCCATTCGGGCTACCGATTTTTCTACCCCTATCGCATCCCATGTTTCAAAAGGGCCTGTGGACCATCCGAAGCCCCATTTCATCGCTTGATCGATCGCCACGATATCATCCGCAATCTCCCCAAGCAGCTGGGCAGAATACACAAGCGCCGGATTCAGAACATTCCAAAGTAATTGGCCGGCACGGTCTTCGCTATAAACAAGCGCTTTCATTTTATTTTCCAAGCCCTTGGCCTGTTTAGCCATTTCGATGGAAGGCGTTTTTAATCTTTTTCGTGCATCATATTCAAGGGTTTCGGGATTCAGTTCAAGGATTTCCTTTCCTTTTTTCAAGAAAAACCCTTGGCCTGACTTGCTTCCAATCCACCCATTCTTAAGCATTTCATTCATGAAATCGGGTATTTTGAAAACTTCTTTTTCTTCTCCATCCACCTGGTCATATACGTTTCTGGCAACATGTGCAAAGGTATCCAATCCAACCACATCAAGTGTCCGGAAAGTCGCGCTAGTTGCCCTTCCAATCAACGGACCTGTAACCGAATCGACCTCACCAACACTGTATCCGCCTTTTTGCATTTCCCGCAGAGTGACCAATAAACCATAAGTTCCAATGCGGTTTGCGATAAAGTTAGGGGTATCCTTGGCTTCGACGACACCTTTTCCCAGTACATCTTCGCCGAATCGTTTCATGTATTCGAGCACTTCTGGTGAAGTTGCTTCAGTCGGGATGAGCTCCAACAACTTAAGATAACGCGGCGGATTGAAGAAGTGGGTTCCCAGGAAGTGCTTTTGAAAGTCCTCCGAACGGCCTTCTGCCATCGCTTCAATTGAAATTCCGGAGGTATTCGATGAAACGATGCTTCCTGGTTTACGATGCTGATCAACCTGGGCAAACACACTTTGCTTAACCTCAAGCTTCTCAACGACCACTTCGATGATCCAATCGACATCCTTTAAACGACTTATATCATCTTCCAGGTTTCCTGCCTCGATCAACGCAATGTTTCCCTTAGCTGAAAGCGGAGCTGGTTTCTGTTTTAAAAGTTTCGTAATCGCTGTTTGGCTGATGCGGTTACGCACTTGTTTATTATCTAATGTCAGTCCCTTTTTCTTTTCATCCTCAGTGAGTTCACGAGGTACAATATCCAATAATAAAGTCGGAATGCCGATGTTAGCAAGGTGTGCAGCAATCCCTGATCCCATAACTCCTGACCCTAGAACAGCAGCCTTTCGTATTTGTCGAACCAAGTTCATATCCCCCTTACGCAATTTATTGAATGAATGCTCATTCATTTTTAATTCAAAAAAATTTTGAATATTTTTTCTTATTACTAATATAGAATATATTTGGAAATTCCGCAATGATTAAACAGGAAAAAAATATTTTTTTCTCCGAGTTCCTTTGGTTATTTCTCCTCCGTTCAGTAAAAAATAACCGGGGTGGAGGTGACTTATATAATGAAGCGTAAAGATAATCCTTCTAAAGCAGCCGTAAGCGCAGCAAGCGTTAAAGGCAACGCCGGCCCTGGCGCTGAACGTCAACACGGAATCAATAAAGTGAACAGCCAGAACAATCAGTTCAAAAGATAATCCTTCTTAATTTGAGCAGCCGTCCCTTATCCGGGGCGGCTCTCGCTTCCTATTTCTTGAATAGGCCTTTTAAAACGAAAGCAATATTGGCCGGTCTCTCCGCAAGGCGGCGCATGAAGTATCCATACCAATCCGTACCATAAGGAACATACACCCTTACCTTATATCCTTCTTTAGCAAGTTCGAGCTGCTTTTCATTGCGGATACCATATAACATTTGGAATTCAAATCGATCCCGGGGAATTCCCTGATTTTTGACCAATTCCCTCGTATAATCAATGATTTTGTCATCATGTGTGGCAACGGCTGTGTAATTGCCATTTTGCATATGCTTGTTGATGATTTTCTTGAAATTCTCATCCACATCTTTTTTCTCGGGAAAAGCCACTTCACTTGGTTCTTTATAAGCCCCTTTAACAAGCCTTAGATTCGGATGGTATGCATCCAGCTCCTCAATATCCTTCTCAGTCCGATACAGATAAGCTTGGATGACAGTCCCCAATTCATTATATTCAGACTTTAGATTTTTGAATACATCCAAAGTCGGCTGACAGCGCGGAAAATCTTCCATATCAAGCGTCACGAAAACCTGATGGGCCTTAGCTTCATCCAAGATCCTCCGCATGTTATTCATTACGACTCGTTCGGACACATCCAAGCCCATCGAGGTCAGCTTCAGGGATAACTGTGAATCCAGTTCATTTCTGCCAATCATGCGGATTGCTTCAATGCACTCTTCTGCCATCTTCCCTGCTTCTTGTTCATCTTCAATGAATTCACCTAAATAATCAATGGTGACGGCAAGCCCTTTCCGGTTAAGATCTGCAATCACTTCACATGCCATATCCAAGGATTCTCCTGCCACGAAACGAGATGCCCCAAACCGCAGCCCGTATTTTTTCGCTGCCTTTGTCATGCCTTTGTTCTTTGATAAAAAAAGGAATAGATTTTTCAATATTCTTTCCATCTGCATTCCCCTCCAAATCATTTTGGAAAATAGATGCACAAGATTATTTTACCATTTAATTCACTTTTCAGATATTTAGAATCAAGAATAAAAAAAATCCAGAAGGGAAAATTAAGCTCGTTTAAAGAACACTTAAGGAGGTAGCAATGATGGAACAGCAAAATTCGTTTAACAGCCAACAGCAGTCCACCGGCTTTATGAAACAGCCGCCGGAAATGGTTACGGTGAAAGATAGCTTATACTTAACCGATATGCTTGCATGGAATCTGAATGCAGTTAAAAAAGCACATTTTTTTGCCACACAATGCAAGGACCCGCAAATCATTGATGCGTTAAATCGGTGCGGACTCATGCATCAACGCCATTACGATACCATTTTGAAACATTTGAACCCCGACCAAAATCAGGGTCAACAACAATACCAGTAAAGGAGGGTTCTTGATGCCTAATGAAAACAAAGTCCAAAATCCAGAATCTCCCGTGGCAAAGACACCGCAAATGAATGACAGGGATTTTATAAACGATATGCTTTCAACTGAAAAGTACTTTTGCAACTCCCTTTCCGTTGCCCTGCATGAAATGAGTAACCAAGCATTATTCCAAGACATTTTCTCCGTTGCCAAAGAAAATCAGGAGATGCAGCGTGAACTCTATAACCTTATGTTCGAAAAAGGCTGGTATAGTTTAGAAAAGGCGCAAGCTACCAGCTTAGGCCAATCGTATCAACAATTTTCCGGTTATAAAAATCAATTTCCATCTGGAACGAACATTCAATAAGCAAACATTCAGGGGAGTGGATTCTGCTCCTTTTGTTTTTTTGCTACAAAAAAAACCGGCCCATCGGGGCCGGCTTTATATTTAGATATCCGTTGAAAACATATACTTCTTATAGTGATACCGAATGCTGAATATTAAGCCCATGGCCATCATGTTCCCCATCAGCGAGCTTCCTCCATAACTGATAAATGGAAGCGGAATCCCCGTTATCGGTAAAAGGCCTACAGTCATGCCGATATTTTGAAAAACGTGAAACGTCAACATGCTTATAACGCCAACACAGATATATGTATAGAAGTTATTTTTCGTGTCCATTCCCGTTTTTGTTATATGGTAAATCAATAGGAAAAACAAGGAAATAATGATACTTGATCCGATGAAGCCGAATTCTTCACCGATGATGCTGAAAATGAAATCCGAATGACTCTCAGGCAAATACACTTCCCTCGAGCCGATTCCCTTGCCTGTGGTCTGGCCGGAGCCAATGGCCAGTAAGGATTTTGTTAAGTGATACCCTTCGGAGCTGGCATAATTATATGGGTCCAGCCAAGAATAGATACGGCCGAATTGATAGGATTTTACCCCTAGGTATTTTTCCAGGATTTCCGGCTTCCAAAGTACAAAGTACAGGACCGTTGAAGCGATGACAATTCCTCCCGAAACGATTGGCAGCAGGATCTTCCATGTTACCCCTGAGATGAAAATCATTCCGAGCATGATGGACATGATGACAAGCGAGGTGCCCAAATCCGGCTGTTGCATGATTAACAATAAGGGGGCACCGGTCACTAGACCGATTTTAATAAGCAGCCAGATATCCGTTTGAATCGTTTTCAGCGTGTTTTTGAGATGATGGTTTGAGATAACATTCGCTAAAGCCAGGATGAGGAAAACCTTCATGAATTCCGATGGCTGAATCGAACCGATTCCCGGAATGATGAACCAACTTTTCGCACCATTACGGACAGGAACGATGCTTTCCGGCATAATGATCAGCAAAAAAAGCAAAAATAATCCGAAGCCATAGGCGTACCAAGATATTTTTTTCAACTGATCAGAATCCAAGGTGATGAAACCTAATACGATTCCGATTCCAACTATATACCAAAAAATTTGTTTAATTAAGAAGTTTTCAGCGTACTGTCCAGTCGTTTGGGCACTATAGATTGCTAAGCAGCTTCCAACGCATAATAACAGCAATATTGTGACCAAAGAAAAATCTATTCGTGATGAAAATTTATTTTGTTCTTCCATACTTAACTCTCCCTTAAAAAGGCTCCTGCGATATATCTATAAATACACTTATTCATTATACTTTAAACAAATAAAATCACAACTATATAGAAGAATAGTTTACAGGCTTCATGGAGTTATTTCCATGAAGCCTGTAGGCATGGAGAGCTATGCATGTGATTCCTTTGATTTTTTCCGTTTCAGCAATAGGCTGACCAATCCATGGCTTGGGGAGAAGAGAAAGGCCAATCCGAATAATATGGCGGCTGAACCCACCATGCAGCCTGATATCGAGGCATCCAAAATGGTGGCAGAATAGTAGCCGATGACGGAACTTAGCACCCCTACCCCGATACTGACCCATATCATGCTGCTTAAACGGTCTGAAAGCAGATAAGCTGTTGCCGCAGGTATGATGAGCATTCCAACTACTAAAATGGAGCCTACACTATCAAAAGAAGCAACAGTTGTCAGTGAAATGAGGCTCATCAATAAGTAATGAAAGAACAGTACAGGAATCCCCATTGCAGCCGCAAGTGATGGATCAAATGAAACGAGTTTAAACTGTTTGAAGAAAAGGAAGATCAGTATGAGGTTCAGGATAAAACAACTGCCGACTATCCAAACAGCTTTTGGTCCAGCTTCGATTCCCGCGATTGTCATCGTGTTCCAGGGAGTATAAGCTATTTCGCCATAAAGGACATGTTCAAGATCAAAATCTATTTGTTGCGTATACAGGCTCACGAGTACGATCCCCGTTGCAAAAAGGGAAGTGAATACAATCCCGATCGCCGCGTCGGATTGAACGCCCGACGATTGGAAAAGCTGGATCAAGAATACGGTAAGCAAGCCGAGCGCAGCAGCCCCGATCAGCATTGGAACCGAATCACGGGTTCCGGTTATTAAAAATGCCAATACGATTCCCGGCAAAACGGAATGACTGATTGCATCCCCAATCAACGTCATTTTCCTGACTATCAAAAAACACCCTAATACACTGCAAGAACCCGCCACTAATGCTCCGACTAAGATAATCCAAAAATCATTCATGATGAGTGGCTCCCTTTCCTTCTATCCTGTTCGAGAGAATATTTCTTTTTCGTCGATACCCTTCTCCATACAGATGAAAGCACTCCGCGTTTAGGTGCAAAAAGCATGGAAAAGAAAAACCATACCGTCGCGGATAAGACAATTAACGGTCCTGTTGGCAAATCATTGACAGATGTACTTATCAACGTTCCAGAAACACCGCTCAACATTCCGAATATACCAGACAGGATGACCATGATATGCAGCCGCTCCGTCCAATACCTGGCAGAAACCGCAGGCGTGATCAGTAAAGATGCCATCAATACGACGCCTACAGCCTGGATACCGATCACTACAGCTGCCACGATCAGCATCATGATGAAATAATCCAGAAAAACAACCGGCAATCCCATCCCCTTAGCAAACCCAGGGTCAAAGGAAAGTAATTTGAATTCTTTAAAAAATACGGTACAAGTGAATATGAGAATAAAGGAAACCGTCATCATCATATACACATCGGACATGACCATTGACGCCGTCTGTCCGAATAAAAACGTATCCAATCCACTCTGGTTTCCATACTCGCTCTGCTGGATCTGCGTAAGCATGACAATTCCGAAGCCAAAGAAGGAAGATAATACGATTCCCAAGGCCGCATCCTGCTTGATCTTACTATATCTCGTAAGCACACTGATCAAGAAGACAGCCACTAAGCCAGCCAGTGCAGCACCTATTAGAAAGTAGGAAGTGGATTTCACTCCAGTTAACATAAAGGCCACACAGATACCGGGTAATGCTGCATGTGCGAGCGTGTCACCAAGCAAAGACTGCTTTCTGAGGTAGGCAAAGCTCCCGATGACCCCGCTGCTTAATCCGAGAAACATCGTGCCAAGCAATATCCACCTTGTATTTGGATCAGTAATAATATCCAGTATGTTCATCGTGTGCACCTCATTTTAATAAAAGGCCGGACTTTGTGTCTGATATTATCGCTAGGCGGCCTCCATATGTTGCCTGTAAGTATTCGGGAATGAACACTTCCTCTGTCGGACCTATTTTCATCACCTTTTTATTCAATAACATCGTCCAGTCGAAATATTCCTTCACGGTGGATAGATCATGGTGCACAACCAGAACGGTTTTGCCTTTTTCCTTCAATTCCATCAGCAATTGTATGATTGCTTTCTCCGTTGCGGCATCCACCCCTACGAACGGTTCATCCATAAAATAAATATCCGCTTCCTGTGCCAATGCACGGGCCAGGAATATCCGTTGCTGCTGTCCGCCTGATAGCTGGCTGATCTGGCGGTTAGCATATTCAGCCATCCCCACCTTTTCCAGGCACTCCATCCCCTTCTGTCTTTCGGACTTACCTGGCCGCTTCAGCCATCCGAGATGACCATATCTGCCCATCATCACGACATCGAGTGCGTTGGTCGGAAAATCCCAATCCACTGACTCCCGCTGTGGTACATACCCGATACTCTTCCTCATCGATTTATAATTAGAACCCTTTATTGTGATTTGTCCTGATATTTTTGGGATCAATTCGAGTATTCCCTTTATCAAAGTGGACTTCCCTGCTCCATTGGGGCCAATGATACCAATTAAATTTCCTTCCGGCACCTCAAATGAGACATCTTCGACAACCGGCTTCTTATGATAAGCAATCGTTAAATTCTCGACCTTCAAAGCTGCTTGATTCATAGTTTCTCCCCCTTATTTCAAAGCACGGACGATGGTGTCGGTATTATGACGGACCATTCCGATATACGTTCCTTCTTCCGTCCCTTTTTCACCCATTGCATCCGAGAACAATTCCCCGCCGATTTCCACCTTGTGACCCTGCTTACCTGCTCCTTGAATGACAGCCTCGATAGCCTTCCTTGGTACACTTGACTCTATGAAAATCGCTTTTATTTTGTTCTCCACTAGATAATTCCGCATATCCGTCACATCTTTTGATCCATATTCCGATAATGTATTGATTCCTTGGAGCCCTCTTACGTCCAGGCCATATGACTGCCCGTAGTATCCAAAAGCATCATGTGCTGTAACGAGTACCCGTTGATCTTCCGGTACTTTATTAATTTCCTCTTGAACATATTTATCAAGTTCCTCCAATTGCAGAATGTACTCCTCATAATTTTCACGATACTCTGCTTCATGCTCCTGATCATTGGCAATCAATTCTTTCTTCACTGCCTCCGCCGCAACGATCCAAAGCTTTACATCAAACCATACGTGGGGATCATGTTCCGTTGCACTCACTTTCCGTAGCTGGTTCTCCTTGAAGTCCTCCGTTACCGCAATCGTCGGTTTATCCTTGCTCATCATTTCAAATATATCCGTCATTTTCCCTTCAAGATGCAATCCATTATAAAAAATCATATCAGCCGAATCCAGTGTCTTAACATCACCCTGTGTCGCTTTATATAGATGGGGGTCGACTCCCGGTCCCATTAAACTGGTGACCTCGACATGTTTACCGCCGATATTCTCAACCAAATCCCCAATCATTCCCGTTGTTGTAACGACATTCAGCTTGCCATTGCCTTTATCCCTATCGGCCGTATCATTGCCGCACCCCGTTAAAATCAGCAATGCAGCAAGCACGCCCCCAATAGATTTTAGAAAACCCATCCATATTCCCTCCCTTTTTCATCTTTCTAAAATAGTTTGCCATGCGCAAAACTAAGTGTAAATTTTTTTACATTGTCGCAAATGCTAAAAAGTTTCCTCTACACAACTTATTTTATACTATACACAAATATACAAAAAAAGTGCAACTATTTTTAAACAATTCAAAAAGGTGAATGACTTTTACACACAGCAAAAACTGTCAGGAAGCTACTAGGCAGCTTCCTGACAGTCAGTCATTCCGTACGATGAAGTTATATTTATATTGTGGAGTTTTAATGGTGAACATAAACTAAGGGAGCTATTTCTGGACGACGTGAAATTCATGAGTAAACGCGGTTTCCACGCGTAATGCCGCGGAATTATTGACGGGCATTTCCACTCATTTTTCCTGTTTCAAGGAAATTGCCAAGTACGCAAATCCCAATTCAATTCCGCAAAGCACAAACAGGGTGATTAAAGTTTGGAACATCATGATTTCCTCCTCCTCTAAGACTTAAACCAATCTTAAAGGATGAAACCAATACCATAACAAGACCTTATTAGAATAAATCTTCAGCAGTCCCACACTGTTCCCTTGCCCTGAAATGGGTTTCATACTGTACAATATAAAAAAAGAAAAAACGGTGATACCATGACAAATATTAAAGAAATAGCTCAATGTGCTGGTGTATCTGTCTCAACAGTGTCTCGTGTATTGAATGATCATCCATATGTAAGCCCCGATAAAAGAAAGAGCGTCTTAGAAGCGATCGATCGTTTGAATTATACGAGAAACATCAACGCCATTCATCTTTCAAAAGGCAAAACCAATCTTATCGGCGTCATCATTCCCTTCAACAATCACCCATATTACGGGGCAATCGTTAACGGAATTACTAAACAGGCAAATGCAATTGGCTGTCATATCGTCATCTTTCAAACAAATTATGACAGGGAGAAAGAGATCCAGGCTTTTAATATGCTGCAAATGAAGCAGCTCGATGGCATTATCGTTTGTTCAAGGATTTCGGAAATGAAAATCCTCTTGGATTATCAAAAATACGGACCGATTATTTTATGTGAAGATACAGCCCAGGCTGAATTCTCATCCATCAGCATTGATCATTATGCAGCTTTCTCCTGTGCCCTTGAGTACGTGATTGCTAAAGGATATAAGAAAATCGGATACAGCCTCGGCCGTAAAAAGAGCAGAAATAGTTCCCATCGTACAAAGGCCTTTAACGATATCATGAGAAAACATAAACTGATAAACAATAAAGAATGGCTGTTTGAAGGCAGTTATCACATCAAAGACGGTGAACAATTGTTTAAGGATTGGAATTCAATGATGGACAAACCTGAAGCTCTCATCATCACGAATGATGACACGGCGGCAGGCTTCATTCTTACCGCTAAGAAATCGGGTATAAGGGTACCGGAAGATGTGGCCATTCTCGGCTTCAATAATGATAGCCTGAGTGAAATGCTCGACATCACGACCATTTCCTTACCGCTGGAATGGATTGGTAAAATGGCAGTGGATCTATTTGAGAATCCTGAAGTGGTCAAACATGTAAAACTGGACTACGCCCTTATAAAAAGGAGTACCGTTTAGTTATCAGGATGTTTTATATTTGAATTCTTCCTTACTGCCATCTTTCATTTACTAGGAAAAAATAACCACATAAAATAATCATTGCGATATCCCAAAAGTTATTTTATAATTTTGATATAGTAAAGTTTACTCAATTACTAGCAATCTATTAACGATTGCATGAATTTCATGAGTACAATCGTCCGACGTCACTTACAAGCTGGCTCAACGATATTAGAAAATTGAATACTTCCTCATTTACCGATGAGTTAGAGGCTGCAGCTTATAAAAGTAAAGCGGACGAGATTCTGGAAGATTAAAGACTCCGTTTGAAAGGATAAGTTGCCGAAGTTAGGGTATATTCCATGTATATTCTTGCTGGCGGTGTTACCGAACAGGAACACCACTGTCACGTTTTTTCAAAAAGCGTGGGGAGCTATCTTCGGAAGGATAAACGGGTTTATTATAAACAGCCGTCGATCTTTTTCGACTGCTGTTTTTTTATTTTTCGTTCCCTTCCAATAAAAAGGAGTGTAACATCAATTGTCAAATTCACAATCACCATCAAGCCCTACTGAACTGAAAAGGAGCCTGAAAGCGCGTCATTTAATGATGATTTCATTAGGTGGAACGATTGGAACAGGTTTATTTTTAGCTAGTGGCGGGGCCATTCATTCAGCCGGACCCGGCGGTGCCTTGGTGGCATACGCGGTCATCGGCATCATGGTTTATTACTTAATGACAAGTCTTGCAGAAATGGCAGCGTTCATGCCAGTGGCCGGTTCGTTCCGTGTCTATGCATCCAAATTCGTCGATCCGTCTTTCGGTTTTGCGATTGGTTGGAACTACTGGTATAACTGGGCAATCACCATTGCCGCCGAATTGGCAGCCGTTGTCTTAATTATGAAGTTCTGGTTCCCGGATAGCCCTTCATTTATCTGGAGTGCCATTGCGTTAATCACTATGTTTCTTATCAATTACATGTCAGTTAAAGGTTTCGGGGAAACAGAATTCTGGTTCGCCATGATCAAAGTCGTGACAGTCGTCATTTTCTTGATTACGGGTGTTCTGATCATTCTCGGAATCATGGGTGGGAATGACCCAATTGGTTTTTCCAATTTCACAATGGGCGAAGGTCCCTTTAACGGAGGGTTCTTCACGATTCTAGGCGTATTCATGGCTGCCGGCTTTTCATTCCAAGGAACGGAATTGCTTGGAGTGACTGCTGGTGAAAGTGAGGATCCAGAAAAAAATATCCCTAAAGCGATCAGATCCGTTTTCTGGCGCATCCTCTTGTTCTATATCCTTGCAATTTTCGTTATTGGAATGATCATTCCGTTTACGGATTCACGTTTATTGAGTCAAGATGTTGCCGTAAGTCCATTCACGCTTGTATTTGAACGTGCCGGCCTTGCATTTGCTGCATCCATCATGAACGCGATCATTTTATCATCCGTACTCTCTGCAGGTAACTCTGGCATGTACGCTTCAACCCGTATGCTATGGGACTTGGCACGTGATGGGAAAGCACCGAAATTCCTAGGCAAGTTAGATAAAAGAGGAGTACCCGTGAATGCACTTATCCTGACTTCTTTAGTTGGCTGCGTTGCATTCCTAGCTTCGTTTTTCGGTGATGGCGTCGTTTATATCTGGTTATTGAATGCTTCAGGAATGGCGGGATTCGTCACCTGGGTAGGGATTGCGATTGCCCATTATCGGTTCCGCAAAGCCTACGCAGCTCAAGGCCTTGATATGAATGCTTTACCATTCCGGGCAAAAGGCTTCCCATTCGGACCTATATTCGCACTTGTCCTTTGTATTATTATTATCATCGGACAAGGCTATCAAGCTTTCAGCAGCGATGGGATTGACTGGAATTCAATGTTTGTTTCCTACATTGGCTTGATTCTATTTTTCGTCCTATGGTTCGGCTATAAAATTAAGCATAAAACGAAAATCATTCCCCTAGAGGAATGTGACCTTAAATCAAAATAATACGCAAAGGACCTGTTCTTCCTAATCGGAGAAGAACAGGTCCTTTTTTCATTTCAAATGATAAACACGGCATTCATATGGTTGCAGGGGTTTGCTCGAGATCCCTTCTTCCTCCTGATCATAATTGCCGATCAGCTTTGTGGCAGAATATGCTTGCAGCTCTTCAGGCAAAGTATAGGGAGCCTGCTCTTCTTTAAAGTTGCATAGTACCAACAGCTTTTCTTCTTCCAACGATCTCGTGTAGGCAAATATTCGTTCATCATCCGGCAACAGCAGTTCAAAACGGCCATAAACGACGATATCTTGTTCCTTGCGTATTTGGATAAGCTTTTTATAAAAATGAAAAATGGAATTGTGATCATTGTAGGCCTTTTCTGCATTAATCTCGGGAAAATTGGGATTAACCTTAATCCAAGGAGTCCCTTGCGTGAACCCTGCGTTACGGGAGTCATTCCACTGAATCGGTGTTCTCGCATTATCCCGGCTGCGGGCATGGACGGCTGACATCATCCGCTCTTTCGACCAGCCATGAGAATTGACGAGTTCGTCATATGAATTCAATGTTTCGATATCCCGGTATTCATCGATGCTTTCAAATGCAACATTGGTCATGCCCAGTTCTTCCCCTTGATATATATAAGGTGTACCTTGAAGCATCTGAAGACAAGCGGCAAGCATCTTAGCGCTTTCAATACGATACTTCCCATCATGACCAAACCTTGAGACAACCCGGGGCTGATCATGGTTGTTCCAGTATAAACTGTTCCAGCCATCCCCCTCCAAACCAGTCTGCCACTTGGAAAGAATTCGCTTTAAATCGGTAAGCTTCCATTTATCGTTACTCCATTTCCCTTCTGGTCCGCTCCCCAAATCCATATGTTCGAATTGAAAGACCATATGTAGCTCACCACGATCTTTACCTGTGAATAATTGCGCGTCCTCCGGTGTGATGCCTGGCATCTCCCCAACCGTAATCACGTCATATCCAGAAAGTGCCCTTTGATTGATTTCCTGTAAAAACTCATGTATGCGCGGGCCATTCAGGAAAAACGGGCTTCCGTCACCAAACTGCTTCTCATGATGAACGGCTCCATCTGTATAGCTTTGATCTTTTGAAAGGAAATTGATGACATCCATCCGGAAGCCATCGACACCCTTATCCAGCCACCATGTCATGATGCTGTAGATTTCTTCACGGAGCTTAGGGTTCTCCCAGTTTAAATCCGGTTGTTTCCTGCTGAATAAATGTAAATAATATTCATCGGTTCCTTCATCATATTCCCACGCTGAACCTTTAAAGATCGACTCCCAATTATTTGGCTCTTTCCCATTCCTGCCTGGTTTCCAAATATAATAATCACGTTTCGGATTATCTTTTGAGGATCGGGATTCCTTGAACCACGGATGTTCATCTGAAGAATGGTTGACCACCAGGTCCATCATGATCTTCATTCCACGTTCATGAACTGCCTTCAATAACCTATCGAAATCAGCCATGGTTCCGAATTCAGTCATGATTGTTTTATAATCACTGATATCGTATCCATTGTCATCATTGGGAGATTGATAAACGGGGGATAGCCATATCACGTTCACACCCAGCTCTTGTAAATAATCGAGCTTCATCAAGATCCCGTTTATATCCCCTATCCCATCGCCATCACTATCCATAAAACTCCTTGGATACACTTGATACACAACTGCCTCTTTCCACCATGCTTTGTCCATGCTTTTCCCCCTTTTTAGCCGCATTGACACAATCATTACACCAATACCCTATTATAAAGGGGGAAACTCCAGAATATTCTACTTTTATTCAGCAATTCCCGTTTGAATCATTTCAATATCCAGATCGACCTCGATTGGAATATCGGGATATGCCTTCTCCCAATGTTTTTGATCGAAATTTCTTGTTTTACTTTTAGCGTGATCACCGAGTGCAATCGGATCTACATGGTTCACCTGAAACATGGTTACCATCTCATTTAATTTTTTACCAATGACATGCTCGGCCATGGACTCTATTTTATTCAGGTCGACCGCTTTGCCCAAGTCATAGCCTTGGACCTCTAGCAGACTCGCTTTCATTTTCACTTCAATCCTGACCTTGGGGTCTTGATTGGCATTCGAAATATGATAATGGACACGTGACTCCACGTTATTGATATCGGTAAAGTCATTTTCCTTCCATTTAATTTCATAACTCCCCAGCTTAAAGTTTTCACTAAGGACTTTATATAAAAAGCCGTCTTCATAAGGGATATATTTACCAATATAACGATCCTTTTTAAACAAGGCGATCCCTCTTACCCGTATTTGGTCTCCTGCTGTTTCCAATAAGGGCAAGACCGGATCGATTCCTTTACCATGACACGCATATAAATACGTGTGAAGATCTACATCAGGCAAATTAGTCCTTATATTCTGTTCGATCAGCTCTTTCACTTGAACCCCTGGAGTTTTAATCAACTTCGGCTCCATTTTAACTACATCCTCCGCTTTGCCATGAACGACCGCTAAATACAAATCCCTTCCCACCATTGGGTCACGCCTATATGTATCGACATAATCATTCAACCCCTTACTTGCCAATTCTTCACCATATAGAATGACTGTCAGTCTCCCGCCGACAATCGGGTATGGTGTTTTTGCATTTTCTTGCTGGCGGGCCGCCTTTATATCATGGGAGTTCGCTTCATATACTTCTTTACCCAGATCTGCTTCCTCCCCAGGCTGAGGAACACTGACCACGACCGTACCTTTGATTTTTTTGTCTTCGGCAACATCATAACCTACGACTTCAGCAATTAATATATCTTCTAATATTTGCTTTTCCACGCCGCACGCCGCCATCAAAAAGCCTGCTAATGTTATCAATAGAAGTTTGATTTTCATGATTTATGACCCCTAACTTTATAGACGATCGACTGCCATATAAATAGGAGAGGAAGATACAAATAAACGATAAAAAAACCGATTTGCGAACTGATTGTGTTAAACTTATCGATTCTATAGCGGTTATCCAAAAAAATGCAGGAAACTAAGATGATGATCAGAATGAGAACCAACATCTTTTTCTGTCTAAATCCGAATACTCTTTTCGCTGTCCTGCTTGCTGCCCAAACCCCTATGCAAACATTCGGCAGCACCATGAACAGCCAAACGGAAATCCCTATGTATTCGAACCTTTCAATGAATGGAAGGTCTACAATTTTCCATAACGTCAAAGTTGCCCAAATTACATCTTTCAGCTGATCTTGATGATAGTAGGCTAATGAAACAAGTATGGATACTAAATAAATCACCATAGTAAACAACGCCCCTAAGTGGGCCCACTTTTGAGATTTTTCACGATTTTTAATGAAAGGATAATAAATGAGGACTAATTCAAAACCAAGGTAATTCAGGGTCATTTTCTTACAGGCCTTCATGATTTCCAAAAGAGAATGATCAAGAAAAGGACCCAAATTTTCAAAGTGGGCGTACTGCAATGGAAAATAATTCAAAAGGAATAATGGCGATCCGATAATAAGCCCGATTATGCAAAAACCGGTAATGACCCTGAAACCTCCTTCCACAAAACTATACACGAGAATAAGAATGATGGTTATCAGCATCAGGACATTGACACCAGGGAACATCCAAACCTGTATGACTTCTAAATAAGTCCTTATAAGAATGATGGAAATCATTATAAAGTAGAGGATGAATAACATATTGAAAACATTTCCGACCCATTTACCAAACAAATCCTTATGGATGGCAACCAAATCAAGTGTTTGGGGGCCCCTGCCCAAAAGCTTGAAACACATCCAAAGCAGAACATTTATGATCAACCCTGATAGGAGGACCGATATCCATGCGTCTTGACCTGCCTCTTTCGCTATGATCCGTTCAAACCCCAATATCCCTACTCCAATCTGCATGCCGGGCATGAGGAAAAAAACAAAAAATGGAGATATTAGTTTAGTTTCATTTGGTTTGACTTCCATACCTTCTCACCGCTTTCTACTTCCTTATTCATCTATATCATTATGGGGGTTTCGTGTTTCCGCTTCCTTCCTTATCCTTAGTGGATTTTCCGTCCGCAGAAACTGCGGGCGTTTTTTCTGCTTTGAAAAAGGGAGGCGAATCAGACTATCTTTAAAGTCATGAATTCTTAACGGGTAAAGCGGGTCTAAATAAGGACTGCCAAGCGAAGTCAATTTCAATAAATGACTTAAAATGAATGCACTGCATAAAGCTATTCCAAACAGCCCGTATAACTGGGCAGCAATTAGAAAGGGAAAGCGGATAAGGCGAATCGTATTGCTGATTTGGTAAATCGGCACCGTAAATGAAGCCAAGGCAGCCAAAGCGACAAGCATCAACAAGACATTACTGACAAATCCCGCTTCCACAGCGGCTGTACCGATGACTATGCCGCCAACAATGCCGATGGTGGAGCCAACCTTAGCAGGCAGCCTGACCGCCGCTTCCCTCAGCAATTCGATCGTCCCTTCCAGCACGATCGCTTCCAAGATCGGCGGAAAAGGGATCACTCCCCTGGATGATATTAAGATTGGCAGTAAATCCGTTGGGATCACTTGATAATGATAGGTTAAAACGGCCACATACAGAGGTGAAGACAAAACGGAAAACAGCACGGCGAAAAGCCGAATCAAACGGAATGAAGTACCGAGATTCCAAATTTGAAAATAATCTTCAAATGACGAGAAGAATGAAATGATGGTATTGGGACCAACCAATGCATGAGGAGATCCATCCAGCATGATGCCTATTTTCCCTTCCGATAATACACTGGCCAGATGATCAGGCCGCTCCGTATCAATCAGTTGCGGAAACATCGAATTCCGATTATCCGTGATCATCTGGCTTACGAACGAAATATCAACGATCGTATCATATTCTATATCTTCTATTCTCTGCATGACTGTCTTAATGATCTGTTGATTAACCACCCCATCTATGTAGAGTACCGCTATCCTTGTTTGCGAGATGTTCCCGACCCGAAATTCCTTGGACTGCAATTCAGGAGTGGGCAACCGGTTACGGATCAGATTCAAATTCGAATCAAGCGATTCAACAAAGGCCTCCTTGGACCCAACGACCGTATATTCCGACTCGGGTGTGGAAATTTGCCTTTTCACACTGTGAACACATGGAATGAGCAAACACATTTCATCATCTTGCTTGTATTGAATCATGATCGATCCTGCCAAAACCAATCTTTGAATGTCTTTTAGATCAGCCGTCAATTTCATATCTTCCATCGGAATATCGCCTTTTAGTTGCTTAAGTACCTTCTTTGGTTGATTCGACATGACTGCCAATACTTGTTCATGGAGCTGTTGTGCACTAACCAGTGAATTGAAGTAGGAGATGATATAGCCATCATCATTCGGGAATTGAAAGGTAAGAAAATCATTAGATGCTTTAAACTTTTTAAGGAGTTCCTGAAAATCCTTGGAAGTAACCTGAAAGGATGTTGAATCCATTTCCCTCCTGCCCTTAAATAACCTCACCATCCCACCCCCATTACAAAGTTTTTCTTTCATTCGATTATTGTAACCACCCTATTTAAAGTTAGTCATGGATCTACAGTTATCTTTAAAATAGGAAAAGACCTATCCGGAATCCACCGGATAAGTCTTTTCATCTTATTTCTTTAATGATTACCAATTACCTTGGACTTGGAAAAATCCGTGTTACAAGTTCACGGAACTCTTCAGCAAATCCTTCAACGGGTTTTCCATTCTCGATATCATTCGCATACCCATCCATTCTTTGAACAAAGTCCGGATTTGCCGACACATAAACTTGGTCTACAGAAGGATCGGCTTCCCTTACTGCATCAGCAATCCTTTCTTTAAGGTCATTCGAGATATCCTTTTCCCCGCCGTCTTTTAATACTGCGCCTACATAGGCATTATTTTCAGTCACGATGACATTTGCGTTACTTACTTCCTTCAAGGCTTCGACTCGATTTGAGATATCCTCGGAGACCCTCATACCGTTTATGCCATTATCATTATCACCATTATTAACATTATTAACATTTTGCCTTGTGTCGCCTACATTCATCGGATTATCTAAATTATCCTGATGAGTACGATTCAGGCCAAGATTTTCACTGGCATCTTCGTTATCATTAGTTGCACAACCTGTAATCACTAAAGCCATCATCGCACTTGATACTATCGCTTTATAGTTCATATTCTTCACTCCTCAAAAATCATTTAACATTACTATTTGCGAGGAGTGGGCAGATTATTCAGAAGAAGTGATCTTCAAGCCGATAATTCCAACCAAAATAAAACCGACGAATACCAAACGCATCGCATCCTTAGGCTCGTTAAATACGATGATGCCTACCAGAACAGCTCCAAGGGCCCCTATTCCGGTCCAAATTGCATACGCTGTTCCCATAGGCAGCGTTTTTATCGCCGATGACAAAAAGTAAAAACTAATAACCATGCCAGCAATCGTTATGATAGAAGGTAATAATTTCGTAAAACCCTCGGTATACTTTAAACTTGTCGCCCATACCACTTCAAATAATCCTGCAATCACCAATTGAATCCAAGCC
Source organism: Peribacillus frigoritolerans (assembly GCF_040250305.1). Taxonomy (NCBI): domain Bacteria; kingdom Bacillati; phylum Bacillota; class Bacilli; order Caryophanales; family Bacillaceae; genus Peribacillus; species Peribacillus frigoritolerans. The sequence continues at coordinate 5,142,424 of NZ_CP158190.1, forward strand.
ATCTTTTTCCCCTCCAATTACAGAAAAAGCCCGAGAGGTCATAAATCATAACCTCCCGGGCTTTTTTCCCTCCGTGTACGCAGATTCCTGCGCGTTTCTCTTGGACCATTCCGGTAACATTCAACCGAGGAACCCTAGAAACATAGTATTTCCATACTATATCATGTACATTTCAGATCGGTCAAACACTTATGCATCGCTTCTGTTTCTAAGCTTCCACTTGTCACCTTTTATTGAAAACCAAATATTCTTAAAGGGTTCAGGTATTTTTTTAGCCGCCTCAACCGTATATTGTACAGCCTCTTTTTTATATTCAACATCTTCAGTGATTTCTTGCTGTGTCATGGCGAGTTGGTCCGTTTCCGATTTAATCTGGTCCGTTTTGGCCTGGATGCGTGTAACGGTTTCAGTCACATTTTCAATTGTCGGTTTGGAATCCTTAAATGTTTTAAAAGCAAAAAACGCTAAATAAATAATCGATCCGATAAAGAGGGCAAGACTAATATATACAATGATCACCTAGATTCCTCCTTTTATTTTACCTTTACTATACCCGTAATAATTGAGCAGAAAACGAATCCCCATGTATTTTCTTTTATGCCTGGTCATATTATTGAAAGTAAAAGGAGGAATGAAAATGAATCAAATGCCTCTGCTTAAAGCCTGTTTTAAAGCTGGAATCCACTTCATTAGACATATGACCATACAGCAGGCTGCCACTATTGCAGGAATCATTTTTTTAATCATTCATCCAGAAGTTTTCAGCCCCCTTTGGCTTACATTGGCAACATCCGTCTTGATTCTGCTCCTGCTTTGAAGATTGTAAGTATCCTCCCGCACACTGGCTGTGTTATGGATTTCTTCGCTGACGCCCCCATCCAGATCAGGAAAACACCGAGGATATGCAACAGCATTCCACCCTTGCTTCAGAAGAATGTTCCTGCACAGATCAAACTGCCATGGAGACCCTACCATTAATTTGCCAGGACTGTTCCTATGCAGGGATTTCAATCTCTTCATAGCGATGATCAATAAAGTTTAATCAATCGATTGATTAAAACGGAATTTGACTTGAACCCCCTTGTGACAGCTGAACTTCCCTCCCCCTTCAGAATTGATTACACTACATTTACCATTTTATCAAACGGAAAACTATTAGAAAATTACAAAACTTGTGTATAATTAGGCTATATTCATTAACTATTAAGGAGGAATCATAGTCATGGATACTCTTATTCAACAATTCAGGAATTTGCCCACCACAGCGATTTCTGATGCAATGGAAGGGCTGAGCAACCTGGAATCGGCGATTAAACCCTTAAAGGAAGAGTTTCGTATGGCCGGACGAGCTTTGACCGTACAGATGCCCGTCGGTGATAATTCAGCCGTTTTAAAAGCAATCGGCGAAGCCAAGCCTGGGGATATAATTGTCGTTGACAGCAAGGGTGATACATACCGGGCTATAGCAGGAGACTTTGTCGTCGGCATGATGCAGACCATGGAAATTGGCGGCATCGTAGTCGATGGAGTCATTCGCGACCTTGAAGCCATTAAAGAATTGAATTTCCCTGTTTTCAGCAAAGGGACGACGGTTGCCTCTAGCGGCAAGGCAGGTGTAGGCGAAACCAATGTCCCCATTTCCTGTGGAGGTGTCACCGTATTTCCAGGGGACATCATCATAGGGGACATAGATGGAGTCGTGGTCGTGCCACAAGCCATGGGTGAAGAAATCCTGGTCAAAGCAAAGGATAAAATCATGAAAGACGAACAGCGTGCTGAAAAATATGCAGGGAAGCCTGATGAAATTAGAAAGTATATTGCCATGATGACCAATAAAGGATGACGCATATAAAAAACAGGCAGGAAGCGATGGCTTCCTGCCTGTTCTTTCTTTAGCCTTATTTATCGGTCTTATCTTCCTTAGAACCTTCTTCATCATAAGTGTAATCATAATCAGCAGGATCAATCGGTTTAAAGCCGTTTGGAGTATAGAAACGGAGTAAGTCGCCGTTCACTACTTGGTCGGATAAATTCAGCATCGTTTCAGCTCTCGTTTTATAATTGAGGATGTCATCATTTTCCTCGACCAATTCTCCTGTTTTAGTATCGTAGTATTTCCCTTTAATGGAAGTGACTTCCGGTGTTACAAAATCACCATTCCTGAAAGGTACCACTTCATTATGATCTTTTGACAATAAATCGGATCCGAATTGTACATAGTCTTTAGATTCAATTCCTAACAGATGCAATAAAGTCGGGAGAAGGTCAATCTGTCCTCCGTATTGGTGCATTTCCCCGCCTTCAACACCTGGAACATGAATCAATAATGGTACACGTTGCAATTGGGCATTCTCAAATGCGTCAACATCCTTGCCAAGCACTTTTGACATGGCTTCTTTATGGTTTTCGGAAATACCATAGTGATCACCATACATAACGATTACCGAATTATCATATAGACCGGATTCCTTCAGATAATCGAAAAACTCTTTAAGCGCCTCATCGGCATAGCGTGCAGTTTGGAAGTAACTATCAACGGAAGCATCGCCTGTTGTATGCTTACCGATTGTTGCTTTTTCCTGGTCCATTGCATATGGGAAATGATGAGACACCGTTATGAATTTTGTATAGAAAGGCTGTTTAAGCGTTTCTAACATTGGAATCGATTCCTTAAAGAAAGGCTTATCCATTAATCCATAACTTAGTACTTCCTCTTTATTTTCCATATTATAATGGTTTGCATCGAAGAATTGATTAAAACCAAGAGACTTATACATATTATCCCGGTTCCAGAAAGATTTGTAATTACCATGGAACACAGCAGATGTGTATCCTTGTTGCCCTAAAATAGCTGGTGCTGCTTGATACGTATTTTGGGAACGGTTTGTGAATGCTGCCCCCTGTGGTAAACCGAACAGGGAATTTTCAAGCATGAATTCGGCATCCGCTGTTTTACCTTGGCCTACTTGATGGAAGAAATTATCAAAGTGCATGAAATCTGACTTATCTGCTGCAAGTGAGTTCAAAAATGGAGTTACTTCTTCCCCATTCAACTTATAATCGATAAGGAAATTCTGCATTGATTCCAAATGCAGGTAGATGACATTCTTGCCTTTGGCTGCACCAAAGTACTCAGGGTTCGGTTCAGCGCTTGTTGCCTTCGTATAGTTGACGACTTCGGCGATATCCGTGCTGTTTGCAGTCGCACGCTGAGCGTATGTTTTAGTATTCTGAACGGCATCATAAACCGTATAGTTGAACATGCCCAAATATTTGACGATATAGTTCCGGTCGAATGTTCTTGATAATAATTGCGGGCGATCCTTTTCAGCAAGTCCCAAATTGATGGCGAAAATTGCAAGTCCCGCTAAGTAAACCATTCCAACTGTACGGCGTTTGAGTTTGAAGTCTTCCACTTTAAAGTCTTTGAATCTGTACAACACGATCAAAAGAACCGTATCAAGGAAGTAAAATACATCATGGCCTTTAAATAATTCTAAAATACTCGGTCCCAAATCCCCGGCATTTTGCACTTGCGTCAGGGTTGGCAATGTAATGAAATCGGTAAATGACCGGTAGTATACAATATTGAAGAATAACCATAGGGACATCAAAAGGTTCAACCTGATGATCCATTTAAACGATTTTTTGCCTCTAGCCAATAGTGCCAAGCCAAAGAATAAAATGGCTGAACTAATCGGATTTATGAACAGCAAGAACTGTTGCAGGCCATTTTCAAGACCTAGGTTAAATTCAATTCGATATCCAATATAAGTTTTTATCCAAAACAAGACTACCGCAATAAAGAAAAAGCCTAGTATGTTATCTGCAAATAAATGCCGGCTTTTTTTAAGAAAATTATTCATGCTTTCACCTCTATTAATCTAGTGGTTTATTTATATAAATTTTTACAAACTTACAAAAGACGGAAAATCGGAAACCTTATAATAGCATTCTTTTACTTGGATAGTCAAGATTGTGAAAACCACCTTTTGTCACATCCATAACTCTTATATCCAGAACACTTCTTTAGCTTATGAACAAGCATTTGAAAAAATAACAGAGTTTCGCCCGTCTCGAATGTTCAGCGAACCTATAACAAATATATAGGAACTCCATGTCTTAATCCAATAAATATTACCGTAACTTTATGGGGTGACTGCGGATGACAGTCACTGTTTAGTTTTACGTCCTTGAGCCTTTTCCATTATAAACGACTCTTTATAAAAAAACCAGCACATTACAAAATATGTAAAGATATAAATCTTCAATTATTGAAGGCTACCTTAAATTCCCAGTATTCCTTTCCCGATAATTCGACAGTCGAAAATGAGGTGTCGGTTACATGGATGCATCTCTCCTCCGCACTTTTGTACCCCATTCAAAATCCAAGCCTGAGAAAAGTTTGACTCCTTCATAATTGCATCCAGCCGCTCCAAAATCCCATAAACTAACAAATTGATTTCGTGTAATATCGACATCATTCCCCTAAGGCTTATTTATTAGCTATTTTTAAATAATTTTCCCTGAAAATGATGATCATATTATTTTTATATTTTTACTTTCAGGACAATTTTCATCATCCATAAAAGATTCGATTTACCAAAATTAACTTAAATTACAATTTGAAAAACTCCTCTGGGAACCGGAAAGCTCCAAGTATCCATGGATTTGACATTATAATAGGAAGAAACTAAAATTTTTCATATCGGCTGAAAGGTTACATTCCTTCGATTGCAGCCCATATGAGCTAAAAAGCAACTGGTGTGAATATGCCTTGTCCTTATCCCATTTCCCCTTAATTTTGTCGTGAGGGACCTTATAAGCTTACCTGTGTTTTGTCACCTTTATATGTGAATTCTTTTGTCCCCTTTGTTAGTATATTGGTTTCATCCAGCTTTATTATAAAAAATAAAAAAATCCTGCCCTCGATCGAGGACAGGATTTTCATTAATCATATTTATATTACTTAATACCTTCTGAAACTTCTTTAACCATAGCGTCAACAGATTCTAAACCGCCGCCTGATAAGTACCAGTAGTTAGGGTCTAGATAAATGATGTTACCTTCTTTAAATGCTTTTGTATTTTTCACAATGTCATTTTCAACAGTATCTTTTGCTGCAGCTCCATCACCGGCTACCGCATCTCTATCTACAACGAATAGGTAGTCAGGATTTTTTTCAGCAATGTATTCGAAAGAAATACTTTGACCATGTGTCGATACTTCCAATTTATCATCTACTGCAGGTACTCCGAATACATCATGGATGATTCCAAATCTTGAATCAGGTCCGTAGGCACTTACTTTTCCACCGCTAGCAAGAACGATTAAACCAGTTTTGTCAGTTGGAGCTTTTTCTTTCAAAGCATTAATGTTTTCTTCAACACTTGCCAATTCTTTAGCTGCTTCGTCTTTTTTATCGAAAATTTTACCTAAAAGTGTTACGTTTTCTTCAAAGGATTCCATATACTTTGTTGTATCTACACCTACAAAAACAGTAGGGGCAATTTTGCTTAATTCTTCATATGCGTCAGATTGACGGCCAGAAATAAGGATTAAGTCTGGAGCAATTTCGTTGATTTTTTCGAAGTCAGGCTCTTTTAACCCGCCGGCATTTTCAGTTGTACCTTCATATTTAGAAAGGTATTCCGGAAGGCCATCATGAGGAACAGCTGCTACTTCCACACCCAATTTATCAAGAGTATCAAGAGTACCCATATCGAATACAACGACTTTTTCAGGGTTTGTTTTCACTTTCGTTTCGCCTAGTTGGTGCTTAACCGTAATTTCTTCGCTTTTAGCACTTTCTTTTTTCGCGCTTGATTCTTCTTTTTCCTTATCTGATCCACAAGCTACAGCCACTACAGCGAGCATTGCAACCAAAAGCAGTAAAGATAATTTCTTAATCATTATGGTCACCTCTAAAAAATTTTTATTTAAAATTACATATTGAATCCTCACCATCACAGAGTTCACCTTCAACACTTTCCCTGCCAGATGAACAGGAGGCGGCTAAAGTCTTGGGCGCCCGCCAACTCTTAACTGCCTAAAAAGCGTACGAGGAGATTTCTGGATGGCTACGAATACTGAAGTAATTTAAAACCAACTGGAATTATCTTACGTGAAGTACACACAGATCTTATTGTCATTGATACTTTGGATTTCAATATCCATATCATAAATTTCCTTTAATACATTGGAATTGATTACTTGTTCGGTAGGGCCATTATGAACAACCTTGCCATCCTTCAATGCGACGATATAGTCGGAATAACAGGATGCAAAATTAATGTCATGAATGACGATAATGACCGTTTTCCCCAATTCATCGGCCAATCTCCTCAACACCTTCATGATTTGGACGGAATGCTTCATATCAAGATTGTTCAGGGGTTCATCAAGAAGCACATACTCCGTGTTCTGAGCAATGACCATGGCAATGAAGGCCCGCTGTTGCTGGCCGCCGCTAAGCTGGTCAAGAAACTTATCCTGCATGTCAGCAAGTTCCATATATTCAATCGCTTCATCGACGTATTTCCAATCCTCTTTCGTCAGCTTTCCTTGTGAATAAGGAAAACGGCCAAAGGCGACGAGTTCACGAATCGTTAAACGGATATTGATGTGGTTAGCCTGCTTTAAGATGGCAATCTTTTTCGCAAGTTCATTGCTATTGAATTTCCCCATATCCTTACCCTCGATCAGGACTTCTCCTGAATCCCGGGTAATGAGACGGCTGATCATCGAAAGGACGGTACTTTTCCCCGCTCCATTGGGACCGATGAAGGATGTGATTTTCCCTTTCATTATTTCAATGGAAACATCCTCGACAACCGTTTTATTATTATATTTTTTGAATAAATTTTTCACTTCTACCATGATTTATTCTCCTTTAATAGAAGATAGATGAAATAGACACCGCCGACAAAGTTGATGATGACACTTAAGGTCGTGGAAAACGTAAAGATCCTCTCTACAATGAATTGGCCGCCGACCAAGGCAATCACGCTGATCAGCATTGCACCCGGGAGGATATGTTTATGCTGATAGGACTTAATGAATTGATAAGCCACGTTTGCAACAAGCAATCCGAGGAACGTGATCGGACCGATCAAGGCAGTCGAAATGGAAATTAAAACCGTAACGACGATTAAAACCCGCTTCGTGACAAAATCATAATCCACACCCAAGTTTATGGCTTGGTCCCTCCCTAGGGACATGACATCTAAATACTTCAAAAATCTCATGAAATATACCATTGCCGCAATCATGAGGATAATAGCTAACGTTAACAGGTCCGTGTTGACATTATTGAAGCTGGCGAACATTTTATTTTGAATGATTTGGAATTCATTCGGGTCGATCAATACCTGCATGAATGAAGACATGCTGCCGAATAAGGTTCCGAAGATGATACCGATCAGCAATAGGAAGTAAATATTGCGGTTTTTCTTGAACATGAACTTGAACAGCAGGCTTGCAAAAATAAGCATGGCCGCAAGTGTAATCAGGAAATTGAGATTTTTATTCATGATCATGATATGCGTTGAACCGAAGATGAAAATCACTCCCGTTTGAATCAGCATATACATGGAGTCCAACCCTAAAATGCTTGGCGTCAGGATTTTATTATTCGTGACCGTCTGGAAAATCACTGTTGAAAAAGCTATTGCACATCCAACCACGATGATGGCGACGATTTTTATGACCCTTCTCGGCAGTGCATAATCCCAATTCGGGCCAAGGTCCCAAAAGATATAACCTGCCGTTAAAGCAGCTGCAAGAACAGCCAATATAATGATCCTACTTTTATTATTCATATGCCTTTCTCCTCAGTATCAGATAGATAAATACGGCGCTTCCTATCACACCAACTACGAGTCCGATCGGGATTTCAAATGGATATATGAGGATCCTGCCCAGAATATCGCAGATCAATAGGAATACTGCCCCTAGCAATGCTGTATGAGAAAGACTCTTTTTCAAATTGTCACCAAGGTAAAGGGATACAATATTTGGTACGATCAACCCTATGAAAGGAATCGTTCCCACCGTTAACAAAACGACAGTGGAGGATAATGCCACGATGATCAATCCAAAATTGACTATAAACTTATAATTGAGTCCTAGATTGATAGCAAACTCCTCACCCATCCCTGCCACAGTGAATTTATTGGCAAAGAAGTATGCGAGAATGACTAGAGGGATACTTACATATATAAGTTCGTACCTTCCCGACATGATCATCGAGAAATCACCATTCATCCATGTGTTGAGGCTTTGAATCAAATCATATTTATAGGCAAAGAAAGTCGAGATGGATCCTACGATATTACCAAACATCAAACCAACCAATGGAATGAAAATCGTATCCTTATATTTCACTTGATCAAGAATTTTCATGAACAAGAATGTACCTGCCAAAGCGAATATGAAAGCAAATGCCATTTTCTCAATAAGTGCTGCCGATGGAAAAATGATAATGGCAAGAAGAAGTCCCAGCCTTGCAGAGTCCATGGTACCGGCAGTCGTCGGGGATACAAATTTATTGCGGCTCAATTGTTGCATGATCAGACCGCTTATACTCATCACAATACCGGCAATGACTATGGTCACCAATCTGGGGAAACGGCTTTGCAGCATGATTTGCACTTTATCATCACTTAGATTCAATAAATCCAAGGGGGTAATGTCTTTTACACCAATGAATAATGACGTAAATGATAAAACAATTAACGCCATGACTAAATATCTTATCTTCATCTACATTTCCTACTCTTCCTATCTCAGTTAATACAGCGATAATATTTTTAATTAAATATATTTGAATAAAGACTATCGCAAAGTCACCTCTTGAAATGGAAATCATGAAGTTGCAATAGTTACAAGGTTCTTCCATTCGTGATAATGAGATTCATTATCATTATCAGTCATTCTTATTCTATCATTTCTTAGACATGTGTCAATATATACAAGGGAATTACTTTGATAAACTCCGGATAGTCATATTGTAATGAATTCGGATGAACCAATCATGCATTTCGTTACAGGAAGTGATAAAATCAAAATAACAAATATTTACTCCTCCAATGAAAGAAGCGATATGATGAAAAACTTGTTATCCAAAGTGTTCTCAAAAAAGGCGAAAATCCAGATTGAATTTTGCCAAAATAATCTTGACCGCTTCCTTAATGAACAAACAGTTGCCGATTATGGTAAGTTCTTAGCGAATCCAAGGATTCAATATAAGGAATATGAATGTTTGAGTGAGTGTAAACTTTGTCAGAAAACCCCCTATGCGAAAGTGAACGGCCAGATAATGAGTGGCAAGGATTCACAGGATCTTTTAAATAAGTTACATGATGAATTGAAATGATACGGGCCAAAATTGCTTGTTCCGTATCATTTTGACTTTCCACCTGTAATTATACAGAATACAGGTGATGAACTTCTATTAAAAGGAATTGCGAATTTAACATTGAATTATTAATCTAGTCGTTACTTCCTGTTTTTCACTATTTCATACGTTTTCACTGTATAAATAGCTTGAAATATGATAATTTATGGAAAAAGATAGACAGGAGGACGTCCATGAAAAAACTCATTCCTACCATCGTTTCAGTCGTAACACTAGGTCTTGTCACTGGATTGCCTGGCCCTATAGCCGAGGCGGAAGAATTCACCCCTTATTATGGAAATGGTCCAAGCTACATTCAACCAGATAACCTCTCCACCCTTTTCCCTGACCCTAATGTTTCTTTCAAGACCCCTGCCTTTAAACAAAACAAGGTCGCCTTTACGAGCCAGGAAGAAATGTTGGATTCCATCAAGTCCCTCTCCCATAAAAACAAAAGCATCCAGGTCAAGACGATAGGTAAATCCACAGAAGGACGCGACATCCCGATGCTTCTTTTCAGCAAGGATTCAAAAAGACCGATTAAGAATTCCCATAAACCATTGATTTGGATTCAAGGTCAGATTCATGGCAATGAACCCGCATCGGGTGAATCAACATTAGTCCTTGCACAATGGCTAGCTGAAGGCAAGCTTGGTGATGTCCTCGATAAAGTGAATGTTGCCATCGTTCCACGGGTCAATCCCGATGGCTCTTATTATTTCAAACGATTTACCGCAAATGACATGGATGCCAATAGGGACTACTTAAAAGTGGAATATCCTGAAGTGCAGACGATTCATCAATCAATCGATGATTATGAACCAGAAGTCATTCTGGATATACATGAATATACAGTGAATCCCGCCCCCCTGAAAAAAGTAGGAGCAAATGGATCGATCGCTTCTTATGATTTACTCATCTCCTCAGCCAAGAATTTAAATATTCCCGAACAGCTTCGAAAAGCTTCGGATCAATTGCTTTTACCTAATGTTTTTAAAACATTGGAAAAAGAAAAGCTTTCCTATCACGATTACTATACACTGGCCACTTCTGATGATGGAGTCCTTACCGCCACAGAAGGAAGCACCGAAGCCCGGATTGGCCGAAACGCCCTCGGTTTAAAAAATACAATGACCTTTTTAATAGAAACAAGGGGAATCAATATCGGCCGTACCGATTTTAAACGACGTGTTTTTGCACAAGCCACTGCACAGGCAGCATTCATCAAAACGACAGCCGAACAGGCCAGTAAAGTTAAAAAGGCCGTTAAACAGGCAGAAACTGAAGTCGTGCAAAAAGGGCGAAAAGCAAATGATAACGATGAAATTGTCATCACCAGCGAAAATAAATTGATTAAGGATCAAAAATTGACTGTAGTCGATTTAGCGAAAGCGAAAATGATCGATGCCTCCATCGATTGGCTGGATTCAACCGATGCCTACCCTACCCTTGTCAGAGATCGTCCGACAGCCTATATCCTTCCACCCGAATATAAATATATCGCCAATAAACTTCAGCTATTGGGAGTAGAAGTGAAAAAATTTAAAAAACCCATGAAGGTAGCTGTTGAAAGCTATAGAGTCAATGATTTAAAAGTTTCCGCTGAACTGGAAAGCGGACATTCCACAAGGGCAGTCACGACCACCGTCACTTCAAAAACTCGGGATTTTCCAAAAGGAAGCTATGTTTTCGACATGGCCCAGCCTGATGCCAACTTCATCTCCCTTGCCCTCGAACCTGAAGGCATAGACAGCTATGTGACATTCAATTTCATCCCCGCTGCCAAAGGAAAAGAACTGCCGATTTACCGCTATATGCAGCGTTCTTCCTTACCAGTTAAATGATGCATAGTATCTAAATGACGCTTTGGCAGCTTTCATTGCCAAAGCGTTTTTAGATTCCCCCCTCCTTTCAGTTGGAACTATGCGCCTGACATGATTTCTTGAATGCAACGACAAGTTTTGAATATACATATAAACGGAAAACGTGTTTTTAGAGGAGGAAAGTCATTGAACCAACATGTACAATTGGAAATCAATCGCCTTGTTAATCGCTTGAAACAAGACCAATCCGCTGATGGTTCGTGGAATTATCCCTTTGACACCGGGATAACAGCAGATGCCTATATGATCATATTATTGAAAATTCTAGATATGGAAGATACTCCTCTTATAGAGGCTTTAGTAAAAAGAATCGAAAGCAAGCAAACGGAAAACGGTTCATGGAAACTTTTCCAAGACGAGAAGGACGGCAATGTTACGGTTACGATCGAGGCTTACTATGGCCTTCTTTTTAGCGGACTCCGCAATAAGAATCATCCCCATATGAAGAAAGCCAAACAATTCATTCTTTCCAAGGGCGGCATCAAACAGGCCAAAATGTTAACGAAAATGATGCTTACCGTCACCGGACAATATCAATGGCCGCGCCTATTCCCCATTCCTCTCGAAGTGGTCTTACTGCCTCCGACCTTTTTCGGCAGCATTTATGATCTTTCCGTATATGGGCGGGTCAACATGATTCCATTGCTATTGCTTGGCCATAAAAGGTTTCAAATCAAGACCCCTGACACCCCAAGTCTAAAAGATTTATTTCAAACAAGGGAGGACCGATCCGAAGAGCGTATGTGGGAAGAGTATCGTACCGAAGAATATCGTTCCTTTTTCTCTAAACTTCAAACAGGCGTCAAAACCTTGATTGGTTATCCGGATTATTTGCATTCCTTAGCCTTGGATACTACGAAAAGGTTCATGCTCGACAGGCTGGAACCAGACGGGACACTGTACAATTATTTCGGTTCTACCTTTTTCATGATTTTTGCCCTCCTTTCAATTGGATATTCGAAAAGAGACCCAGTGATTCTAAAGGCCATGGCCGGTCTTAAGGGGATGGCCTGCTCCATTGAGGGACACACACATATCCAGTTCACGACGCCCCATGTTTGGAATACCTCCTTAATAAGCTACGCCCTTCAAGAAGCAGGAATACCTCCCAAAGACAAAGCAGTCAAGGCCGCCAATCAGTACTTACTGTCACGCCAGCATTATATGTATGGAGATTGGCTGATCCATAATCCTAACGCCATTCCAGGCGGCTGGGGTTTCTCGGATTTAAATACCATGAATCCGGATGTCGATGATACGACCGCCTCACTGCGGGCGCTGGCTAAGCAACTGCAAGTAAAACCGGATAATCGGGACAGCTGGCAGCGCGGTGTCTCCTTCACGATATCCATGCAAAATGATGATGGTGGATTTCCAGCCTTCGAACGGAATAACGACCATAAATGGCTGCAGCTTCTTCCTATAGAGGGTTCGAAATATCTCCTGACTGACCCTTCTACCGCTGATCTGACAGGAAGAACGTTGGAATTCCTGGGGAACTATACAAATATGAAGAAGCCGGAGGAAGTCAGTAAAAGAGCGGTGGATTGGCTATTGGAAGACCAGAAGCGTGATGGCTCCTGGTATGGGCGCTGGGGCATCTGCTATCTATATGGCACATGGTCTGCACTTACCGGCATGAAGGCAGCAGGGCAAGCCACTGGACATCCATCCATCCAAAAAGCCTTAACTTGGTTGAAGAAAATTCAAAATGAAGATGGCGGCTGGGGTGAATCTTGTTACAGTGATATCAAGCAGCGATACATCCCCCTCGGAACAAGCACACTGACACATACAGCATGGGCTGTGGATGCTTTGATATCGGCATCAGAAAAACCGACAACCGAGATCGAAAAAGGCATTGCCTATCTCATCCGTGCAGGTCAACAAGAAAGCTGGACCAATGATTATCCTGCAGGCCAAGGAATGGCAGATTTTTTGTATATCCATTATCATAGCTATCGCTATATATATCCCCTTTTAGCCTTAAGTCATTACAATAAAAAATTCCTGAAGACTTAATCGCCAGTGTTTTTTATCATATTAAAGGTGAATATGTGGATTACCTGTGGAAAAGTAGTGAATAACACCGGAAAGTTATCCACAATCCAAGGTTATCCACATTCATTTATCCGTAAAAGTGCCAAATGCAAGAAATTCTCCGTCATATTGTTGATTAATTCGTTTCAGCTATGTAAGGATGACTTGTTTTATACAGGTTTTGTGGATAATTTGGGGATGATCACTATTATGTGAAAACTTTATCCAGCTTATCACTATAAAATTTTATGGCCTTAGCATAAGATTGTATTTCTTGATCACTCGAGGTTTCGGCAATTATCTTCAAAAGAGATTCCATTGCAAGATCATGCTGGCCCAAATTATAAAATGCCATGGCCCTGAATACCAATAAAGCCTTTTCCTCAGGAAACTTCGCCAGCCCGGATTCCAATGTCTGTCTTGATTTTTCATATTCCCCTATGGTGCGATATGTGCTCCCCAATCCTAGGTAGGCCCCTTTTGCATCCTCCTTTGGCAAACCTAATTTGAGTGCCGCTTCGTAATAGGGCACCGCCTTTGTCTCAAGTCCGAGAATATCCAAACTCCAGGCACACTGATATTGTATGACTGCATCGCTGGGATTTTGCTTTGCCAGATCCATCAATAATCGATTGGATTTTTCGTTTTCTTTCTTTTCCCTTAAGTACAGTGCCTCTTCCAAATTCCCCATAATCAATCCTCCATTGAATAAAATTCCTTATTGCCTCTATTCGCGTTACTTCTTTTTAATTCCTCCTTATATGTCTAAGCATCACACCTCCAAACACTGCTGCAGGCAGGAACTAATATGATTGTTAAAGATGAGGAAGCTTCACTTCTCTCTGTCTAGGCAATTAAAAAAAGGATCTGCCACACGGCAAATCCTTTCATACACTTCAATTCAAGATCATTCATATATCATAGATTACTATCGACATAACATATGATTAATCATCCAACTGGTTTTTCAATACTTTACCCGTGGTTGCATCCACCACAACATCATATTCCTTTTGTCCTTGTTTTATTTCCAGCTCGTACACAAGGGTGCCATTCTCTGAATCAAGCTCCATATCCGTCACTTGACCATCCACCGCTTTCAAGGCAATCTTTTCAGCTTGATCACTGCTGACTTTTGCAGTTTCCACGGCTTGTTGTGTGCTCATATCGTCATCGTCTTCCATTTCCTGAGAAAGAATCTCTCCCTTTTCAGCATCAACGTCAACGTCTTGATAGCCTTCTTTTGTTTTAACGGTCATCTCATAGGTCATCGGCTGGTCCCAATCCTTTTCAAATTGAGTAACTTCCCCGCCTAGTTTTTCTGAAATCATTTTGACAGCCTCATCCTCGGATAGGTTCCCCTTATTGACTGCATATACCGCCGTTCCAGCAGCACCGCCGAAAAGCAATACGGAAGCTATGGACACTGTCATGATTACCTTTTTCCTTTGAATGATACCTTCTTTAATCGTACTCCACTGTTTTTTCATGAATGAATTCCTCCTTTAAGTTGTTACCTTAATAATAAGCACCCTTCATGAAACGAACATGAGCGTCAGATTAGAATTTGATGAGAAAGAGTAAGAGTCACCAACGTTCCCTCTCCCACCTCGCTTTGAATCTCCAATTTACCGTCGAATGACTCGACAAGCTTCCGGGCGATGGAAAGACCGAGTCCATTGCCTCCCGTTTTCCTTGCCCTCGATGAATCAACGCGATAAAAACGGTCAAATACATGTGGGAGATGTTCTGGTGATATCCCTGCGCCATGATCTTTCACACCGATGAGAATTTCATTATCCTGCCGTTTTATCATAATCTGTATACTTGATTCACTGTATTTCATTGCATTGTCCAATAGGATGACAATCACCTGTTCAAGCTTACTGGAAATGGTCATTGCATATATTTCTTTAAGCTCTGATTCTATCGTTATTTCACGATTTCCCGTCCTTCTGAATGTTTGCGCAATCCCTTCACAAAACGATATAAGTTCTATTTCCCCTTCCACATCAGCTGAGGGTTCCGTTTGGGAAGCTGACTGCAGAAGATGCTCCGTCAGCTTTTTCATCCGGACGGCTTCATGATGGATTGCCTCCACTGCCTCTTCCTGAATCGCCTCATCCTTCATTCCCCAGCGTTTCAATAGAGAGGAGTAGCTTTCGATTACCGTAATCGGTGTTTTCAATTCATGTGAAGCATCCGAAAGGAATTGCTGCTGTTGGTTATAATTCCGCTCCAGCCTTTCCATCATCCTGTTGAATGCCGCTCCCATCACCTGCAGCTCGTCCTTTGATTGATCCGATAGCGGTATCCGTTTGAATTCCCCGCTTTTCTCAATATCCTTCATCGTTCCGCTCATGATCGATATCGGTTTGAGGATCAGGTTGGCCAGCCACTTACCGGCAAGAATGGATAACAGAATGACAAAAAGGGATGCACCGCCCAAAACGAGGGCAAGCGTCGATAAATTATCAAGAAGGGTATCCTGCGGCTGTGTGACCTCGATCATCCCTTGCTTCTTCCCCTCATCAGGATAAGGATAACGGTAGGTCAATACATATTCACCATCAGCTTTGGCAAAATCATATCCTTTCTCGTTAATGGATTTAACCGCAAGCCCCTTAAGGTCCTCTTCATCAGTAAATGATTTTACCAGTCTTCCATCAGGGTCGAATATCCGCACCATTCCATCGTCCGGGATATACGGCTCCATTAAATCTGAATCACTGGAAATCAAATCTTTCGTCAGGATATTTTCTTCGATTAATGAAGCTTGATCTTCAAGCAGATCCCGTTCCCTCTCTATCGATATCCAAAGGAAGGCGATTAAAACGATGATACTCAACAATATGAGCATGACGCTTAAAAAAAGACTGGAATACGATTGGATTTTAGTCCGAATCTTCATACTGGCTCCTTCAGGCTGTATCCTACCCCGCGATAAGTATGGATGAGCTGCACCTCAAAGGGATAATCTATCTTTTTGCGCAAATAACGGATATATACATCAACCACATTCGTATCCCCTGCAAAGTCATATCCCCATACATGCGTCAGGATTTGTTCCCTCGAAAGTACTTGATTTTTATTTTGCAAAAGATAAACCAGCAAATCGAACTCGCGGGAAGTCAGCTCAATCCTATTGCCTTGCCTGTGAATGTCCCTTGTACCAAGGTTCAACTTAAGGTCATGGATTTTTAGTTCATCCACTTCACCTTCTGATTGGCTCTCCCGTACATTGGTACGAAAACAAGCACGGATCCGTGCCAGCAGCTCTTCAATTTCAAACGGCTTCGTTACATAATCATTCGCACCATGGTCCAGGCCATTCACCTTGTCTGGCACAGCATCCCTTGCGGTTAGAAGGATGACCGGTGTAGATCCATTCTTTTTCCGGTAACGCCTAAGTACTTCTATGCCATTCAACTCGGGCAGCATCACATCCAATAAGATTAAATCCCACTCTTCGGCTTCTGCCCTTTCCAGACCTGTCTTTCCGGTAAAAGCCGATTCTGTTTGATAACCCTCATGATTAAGTTCCAGCTGGAGAACCCTCGCTATTTTTTCTTCATCTTCTATTATTAAAATTCTCTTATTCATGATCATCACCACCTACCCCTTAGTGTACTGAAGAAATATGAAAATATCATGAGAAATTGACCCCTCAGCATAAAAATCCGATGAAATAATGAATTTAATTTTTGTGCCTTTAAAAGGTCAAAAAAAAGAACCGGATGTGAAAACACACCCGATCCATTTCATTCACCATTCCAATGCTGGTCAATGAATTCATCGCGTCCCGATTTCGCACGGTCCGCTTTATAATCATCTTTGTTTTTTTTATGATAGCCTTGATGGTATTCTTCGGCAGGGTAAAAGGTTTGGGCCGGAAGGATTTCCGTTACGATTGGTTTCTGGAACTTCCCGCTGGCCGCTACCTTTTCTTTCGCTTCAAGAGCCAGTTTTTCTTGAGCTTCATCATGATAGAAGACGGCCGTCCGATATTGGCTTCCTCTGTCATGGAATTGACCGCCATCGTCGGTTGGATCGATTTGCTGCCAATATAGCTCCAGCAATCTTTCATATGGAAATAACTGAGGATCGTAAGTGATTTCCACGACTTCATAATGCCCCGTAGTTCCCGTCTTCACTTCCTCATAAGTTGGGTTTTCAACACATCCTCCCGTATAACCGGATACGATCCCCCCAATCCCCGGTTGTTCTTCAAATGGTGTCACCATGCACCAAAAACAGCCTCCAGCAAATGTAGCCTTTTGCATAACGGTCATCCCCTTCCCTATATGTAATAAAAATTAATATACCATATTTCAATTCTGACACTGTGCTTTTTTGATTTTCGAAGCCGCAAGGGATTTAACCTTTGATCAATCCTTTGACCAGCCCTTTTCCTTGAATCTTACAATCGCTTCAACGCGGTTGCTCACATCCAATTTATCGAGGATGACCGATATATAATTACGGACCGTTCCATTGGTCAGATAAAGCTGGCTTGCGATTTCCTTTGTGGTCTTACCATCTGCGATCAATTTGAGCACTTGGCTCTCTCGTTCAGTCAACGGGTTTTCTTCTTCGAAAGCCATATCCACCAGCTCTGGGGCATAAATGCGCCGACCATCCATGATGACACGGATCGAGTTCGCCAGTTCCTCACTTGGGCTATCCTTCAGAAGATATCCGCCTACCTCGGCCTTTCTGGCTCTTTCAAAATACCCAGGACGTGCAAAGGTGGTCAAAATGATGACTTTGCATTGGTGGCCCTGCTCCTTGATCTCCTCCGCTACATCGAGTCCCGTTTTAACTGGCATTTCAATATCGGTTATGCAGATATCCGGCTTTAATTGATTGACGAGATTCATTGCTTCTTCCCCATTGCTCGCTTTTCCTACAACTTCCATATCACTTTCCAAATCAAGGATGGAACCCAGCGCGCCAAGCAGCATCCGCTGATCTTCGGCAATTACGATTCGAATCAAGGTTAATCCCACCTATCCATTATTTTTTATAGCATTCGGAACCCTTATATAAAGTGTCGTTCCCTCTGTTGATTTAATATCCAGGCTGCCATTAACGAATTCGAGCCTTTCTTTCATTCCTTGAAGTCCATTGCCTTTAATATACTCTGATCTATGTGAAAGCCCCACTCCATTATCCTGTACTGTGATCGTCACTCCTGTTTGTAATTCTTCGATGACGATATTACAGCAGTCGGCACCGCTATGTTTGACGATATTGGTCACAGCTTCCTTCAAGCACATGCTCAAAACCGTTTCAACAAGCAATGGGGTATCTTGCAATTCCGTGGTCCCTTCCAACTTGAATTCTATCTCTGCCGCTTTCAATATTTGCTTGACCCGGATGATTTCATCGCTTAGCTTGGACCCACGCATTTCCGACACCATTTCACGTACTTCCTTGAGTGCCGTCCTCGCCGTTTGACGGATATCCTTGATTTCCTTCTTGGCCGTCTCCGGATTCAAATCGATCAATTTCCCTGCAAGGTCACTTTTCAAGCCGATCAAAGACAGCTTTTGTCCAAGTGTATCATGTAAGTCACGGGCAATCCGCTGACGTTCTTCCATTTTGCCAAGCTCTGATATTCTTTTATGAGCGTCCTCCAATTGTTCTTCCAGCATGCCTCGTTTATTCCGATTATACGTGTTGAAAGGGAGCAGGATCACGCCTACCACACAAATGAGCATAAAGGGAAATTGCGAAAAGAAGGTAGGGTCTTTCATTATGAAGCCAATATTGACAGACACGATGGTAGCCAATAGCTGGATCGAATATAATACGAAAAAGCCAACCTTATTTTGAACATTCCCAATAAAGAATGCCAAAAAGAGTGAAAAGTAAATGTAGCTGAAAAATATGGTCATCGATATGGAAATGATTATTTGTATCGCCGTCCATACGTATACGGGCCATCCCTTCGAAACGAATGAGAGACCATATGATATGAAAAACAAAATGATCATGACGATTCCAAAGACTATCTCCAACATCGAAGAGGATTTGAAGATGAAATAAAAAGGAAGGATACAAAAAATGATCCAGACATAAGGGCTCAGCCCTGTGTTTTTCGGAAAGATATGATACCAACTTTGCATGGCGCCGCCTCTATTTCTTTTTATCCTAGTATATACTAATGAGTTTCATCAAAAAACCATCCAATGGGAATCGAATGGTTTTTTGATGAACTATTTATTTTTCTTGAAGACTTGGACGTTTATTATTGATTTCCACCTTAGATTTTGTTTCATTTAGACGTTCCTTAATCTCTTTAAAACTTACAAACGTCTTGTTTTCGCCATCATAAAGGCGGAAGCGAAGCGATTTTAAACTTGAACTAAGGGTGATTGTCGTTGCCTGCTGCAATGGCAGGGTGGAATCATGGACTTTTTCCAAGTTATAGTTTGGCACTCTTGGACTAAGATGATGCACGTGGTGGAAACCGATATTACCGGTTACCCATTGCAAAACCTTTGGAAGTTTATAATAAGAACTTCCATCGATGGCAGCCTTCACGTAATCCCATTCAGATTCCTCTTCGAAATAAGAATCTTCGAACTGATGCTGTACATAAAACAGCCAGATGCCCAGTGATCCCGTTACAAAAAGCATCGGTACCTGAATCATCAGGAATGCCTGCCATCCGATAGCCAAGCATAAAAGACCATAAATTGTCACGATTGAAGCATTTGTCAAATACGTATTCATCCGTTCTTTCTTTTTAGCGCCCTTTTTATTCAGACGGTTCGATACAAGAAATAGATAAAATGGACCCAATCCAAACATGACGATCGGATTTCTATATAAACGGTAAGCAAGACGCCCCCAGAATGAAGCGGCGATATATTCATCAACGGTCATGACCCAAATATCCCCTGTACCGCGTTTGTTTAAATTACTGCTCGTTGCATGATGTATGGAGTGGCTATGCTTCCATTGCTCATACGGAAATAATGTGACGATTCCACTGATTGTACCCAGGATGCTATTCGCTTTCCTGCTTTTGAAAAACGACTGATGACAGCAATCATGGAAGATGATGAAAATCCTGATTACAAACCCTGAAGCCAATACGGCAAATGCAAGGGTCAGCCAGTATGAGATGGTTAAGCTCTGATAAGCTAAAAACCATAACAGGAAAAATGGCGGAAATGTATTTATGAGCTGTTTCACGCTTGATTTAGTATTGGATTTTTCAAAAGGGGCAATATCTTTTCTCAATTGTTTTTGATTATGGTTACTCATGTTTTCCTCCTCTTAAAATATATGGAGTGTTTGAATGTATTAATTCGAAAAACGATGTCGGTATCTCTGCTTTAAGTATAGGATTAATAACCGATTTTCTATAGTCATAAACGTCATTATCCCTGCCATGACACTTGTCATATACTTGTCTGCCTCAAAACTATTCACACGTATTTTTTCCTCATTCATCATTTTTACACTTAAAAAAACGATGAATTCCCATCAATCTGATTCCAAGAAAAAGCCTTACATTTATTCGAGCAAATAAAAAAAGATCCGCCGCTTGGCGAACCCATTTAAATCTTGATGGCATAAACCCGTTCAGGACGTCCTACCGTGCCATATGTTAAATCGGCATCAATTTTTTCCTCTGACATCAAGTGCTCCAGATAACGCCTTGCCGTTGTCCTGCTCACACCGATTTCCTTTGCCACTATTTCGGCAGTTAACCCCGGGGAGGATTTCCCCAACACAACCATCACCTTCTCCAAAGTCATCCGATCGATCCCTTTTGGCAGTGAAGTCTGTTCCCTCTCTTTTTCTTTCATTTCCTTTCGCAAAAGCTTATCCACCTGTTGCTGCGTTACGGGAAAATTGCCCTCTTCCAATTCAGACAGCTTAATGTGATACTCTTGATATCGGCGTAAGGACTGCTTGAAACGTTCAAATGCGACAGGCTTGATAATATAATCAAATATGCCGATTTTGATGGCTTCCTGGACTTTTTCGATTTCTTTAGCCGCCGTAATCATGATGACATCCATTTGTTTGCTTTGCTGCTTGATTTCTTTCAGGATATCGAGCCCATTCATATCCGGAAAATACATATCGAGCAGCAATAGATCCGGCTGCATGATTTCGATGAAGCTTTTAGCCTCGTCATAGCTTGACGCGATTCCGATCGTTTGAAACCCCTCAAGCTTTTCGATGAATAGCTTTTGTATCTCCGCAATCCGCAGGTCATCTTCTACGATCAGAACTTCTATATCGCGATTGGCCATCATTTCATCCCCCCTCTGTTTTTTGGTATAGCTACGGTAAAAATCGTATATTCCCCTTCTTCAGTCGAAAAAGTGATATATCCCCCTAATCCATCAATCGCTTCCTGAACAAGGCTCAAACCTATTCCTGAATTGGTTTGATGGCTTTTCGTCGTAAAACCGTCCTGGAAAATCAGTTCGGTAACATCTGGGTTCATCCCTTTTCCATTATCTTCAACCTCTATGATCAACTCTTTACCCAAGTCCGTGACGAACAACGATACCCTTTTTTCCTCCCTTTCGTTTTCCCGCACAGCTTCGAAGGCATTATTGATGAGATTTCCGATGATCGTCACCAATAAATCCCGATCTATTTCGGACGGAATATCTTTAAAACTGCTTTCTCTATCGATGGTAAAATCAATTTTCAGCTCGCTGGCTAAACTTACCTTCCCTAAGATGAACCCCGCAATGATCGGATCAGGTACTTCCTTCATCAGAAAGTGAATGAAACCTTGGGTGACATCGACTTCCTTCGATATGAAATCCATCGCTTCTTTATATGAACCGAGTTGAATCAAGCCTAGCAGTGTATAAAGCCGATTCGAATATTCATGTGTCTGAGCCCTCAGCCCCTCTGCATACGCCTTTACATGTGACAGTTCCTGAAGGAGATTGGATAGTTCCGATTTATTTCTCAAACTTGCAACTGCACCGATGATTTCACCCTGTCCATTCAAAATGGGAATCCGGCTTGCCAAAAAAACTTCACCGTCAATCATGAATTCCTGGTCATATTCGGCACGTGCCGTGCTGACTACATCAAGCAAATGTGTATGCGTTAAGACTTCTTCGATTTTTTGCCCGCGAAGCATGACGTCTTTAGGTATATGAAGGATTTTATGCGCCGTTTCATTGACGACCGTGATTTTCCCATGAACATCAATGGCAATGATGCCTTCATGAATGGATTCCAAAATGGCATGCTTTTCTTGAAACATCCAGGCGATCTCTTTCGGCTCCAGACCCAATATCGCCTTTTTTATATTGAATGAAATGAAAAAGGCCACCAACAAACCGCCGATTAATATAAAAGAGATGATCAAGACGATCTTTCTTTGTATACTGGACACTTCTTTTTCAATATCATCCTGAAGGTAGCCAACGGAGACGACACCAATGACCTTTTCATTGGCGATTATCGGGGATTTCCCCCTAATGGAAGGTCCCAATGTGCCAGTGGACTCCGTGATGATGGATTTCCCATCCCAAACCTCGGCGTTATCTCCCCCAACCATTTTCTTCCCGATCAAGTTTGGATTTGGATGGGACAACCGTGTTTCATTCTCATCTCCTATTACTATGAATTCCGCATCGATCTGCCTGCGAATTCTTTCCGCGATGGGCTGGATGATTACAGAAGGATTATCCGTTCGAAAAGCTTGTTTAATTTCAGGCAGTAAAGAAACGGTCTGGGCAACCGACAATGCTTTTTCCCCTGTTTCCTGCTTCAGGTTATTTTCCAGTATATTTATGAAAATAACTTCAAAGATTCCACCCATTAAGATGATTAACGTACAGATGCCCAGCATCAACTTGGTGTGTAAACGCATTCAATCACCTCTACTTACATCATATAAAAAATAACCCCTTTAAAAAAGGGGTTATTTCGCAACATTCAGAAAATATCGATTAACCTTCAATATTGATGACAACATCCTTCCCTCTCTTCTTAAGTAAAACCGGAATGAGCAGCCATAATGCCGTTACGATCAGGAATGTCAGCGAAAGCGGCCGAGTGAAAAACAAACTGTAATCCCCATCGGATATTGTCAGTGCCCTGCGCATATTATTTTCTATCATCGGTCCTAAAACCAGGCCTAATACCAACGGGGCGATTGGATAATCATTTTTACTTAAGAAATATCCCAAGATCCCGCATCCTAGTAATAGCAATAAATCATAAGTCGATACTTGTACCGCATAAACACCAAAAATGGAAATCGCGATAATGATCGGAATCAAATATTTCTTTGGCGTTTCAATGATTTTCGCAAAAACCTTAACGAGTGGGAGATTAAGGATGAGGAGCATCAGATTCCCGATGAACATGCTGGCGATAAGCCCCCAAGCCACCTGGGGATGGTCCTCGAATAATAATGGACCTGGCTGAACATTGTACATCATGAGCGCACCCATTAAAATCGCCGTTGTACCGGAACCTGGAATTCCCAGCGTCAATAATGGTATCATCGCTCCGCCAGAAGCCGCATTATTGGCCGTTTCAGGACCAGCCACACCAGCGATCGCCCCTGTACCGAATCTCCCAGGTTTTTTTGAAATCCGTTTTTCCATAAGGTATGAGAAGAAGGAAGCAAGAGTGGCCCCTGCACCTGGCAGAATTCCTACAAAGAAACCTAAGAGCGATCCCCTCGCAATCGGCCCCGCAGATTCCTTGAATTCTTCTTTGGAAGGAATCAAATTATTGATCTTTGCAATTTCCCCATCATCCTCGTCTTTTTCCAAGATTGTCTTGAATACTTCCCCAAGGGCGAATAGACCCACTGCGATCGTCAGGAATTCGACCCCTTGATACAGCCAAGGAATGTCGAATGTAAAACGGGCGATTCCGGATACATTATCGATGCCTATCGTCCCGATCAACAAACCGCAAACCGTCATGATCAGTGCCTTTGTTACGGATTTTCCCGCGAGGCCGCTGACTGCCGCCAACCCTAGAAGCATGAGCGAAAAATACTCAGCCGGACCGAATTTAATGGCAATCGTCGATAATGGCTGAGCCAAGGCAATCATGGCGACAAGGGTGACGATCCCTCCGACGAAGGAACCGATTGCCGAAATCGATAAAGCACTCCCTGCTCTTCCCTTCTTGGCCATTTGGTAGCCATCCAGTGTGGTGACGACAGAAGAAGATTCACCAGGTGTATTCAATAGGATTGAAGTTGTCGATCCTCCATACATCGCTCCATAATAAACACCTGCGAGTAAAATGATGGCGCTTGTTGCCGCTTGCTCTGGGGGAAGTCCCCCTGTAATCGAAGCGGTTACCGGAATTAAAAGTGCCACACCGCTCATCGGCCCGATCCCCGGCAAAACGCCGACTGCCGTACCGATCAATACTCCGACAAATGCAAAAAGTATATTATACCAGGTTAGTGCCGTTTCAAAACCATGCATTAAATAATCAAAAGTGCCCACTTCACATCCCCCTTCCTTTTATGAAAACCAGATTGGCCACCCCGGCAGTGTTCCCTTTAACACATTCACGAATAAATAATAGATGATTCCGGAAAATCCTGCGGAAATGATGAGCGATGTCACCCACTTATTTCGTTCCATCGTTTGGAAGCAAACAAACAAAAACAGAAAGGTCGTAATGACATATCCTATCGTTTCCAATGTCAAAATATAAATCAAGGTGGAGAGCAGAATGATGATAAAGGGTTTATATTGCAGCTTCTCTTTACGTGATTCCTGCCCCTTGCCCCGAAATGCCTCATAGAACAGGCGAATACTTAAAAGAGAAAGAACGAGCCCCAATACAAATGGGAAAATGTCCGGTCCTACCGAACTTCCATAAGAAGAACTGGCCAGTTTCCTGCTTCCTATCATAAACAGCACTCCGACAGCCAGAAAGGCTACAGAAGCAAAGCGATCAAATTTAACATCCATCACAATCCCTCCATTTCAGAAAATAAGAAGAAGGTGAAAGCACCCCCTTCTTCTCGATTATTTTTCCATACCCAAAGCTTCCAATAATTGCTGCACCTGTTTCTCCTGTTCTTCTAAAAACTTGCTGAATTCTTCACTATTTTTATATTCTTGTTCCCATCCCTGCACTTCCACTTCCTTTTTCCATTCAGAAGTTTCAACTAGCTTCTCAATGGTTCCGTCCCAAAAGGTTTTCGCTTCACCAGACATATTCTGAGGTCCAAAAACGCCTCTCCAAATCGTGAATTCAGCATCAACACCTTGTTCCTTTGCAGTAGGTATGTCTTTAAGATCCCCACCTAAACGTTCAGTCGAGGTTACGGCCAACACTCTAATCTTTCCTGCTTTTAAAAATTCCCTGACACTGGATGCATCCGTTCCGATCACATCCGCATTTCCGCCAAGCAATGCCGTAATCGCTTCCCCGCCACCGTCGTACGAAACGTATTTAAGTTCGGTTGGATTCAAGCCATATTCATAGGCTGGAAGAATGGAAATCAAATGATCCATGGATCCCGGAGCCGATCCTCCTGCAAAGGTCAACTTACGCGGATCTTTTTTCACCGCTTCCAGCACTGATTTCAAATCCTTGAATTCAGAATCCGCCTTTACCACTATCGCCCCATAATCCTTAGTCAGCTGCGCCAAAGGAGTCGTATTTTTATATCCATAAGGACTGTTGCCTTCTTTTTTAAGGTTATTGATGATGACAGGCGGTGAATTTACGAACAGCATGTCATTGTTATCCGCTTGCTGTGTTGCATAATCCGCCATGAAGACAGCGCCCCCGCCACCGGGTTTGTTTTCGACGGTTAATGGCTGGTTCACCAGTTTTGTCTCACCCAAGACCTTTGTAAATGAACGGGCGGTTAGATCCCATCCCCCGCCTGCGCCCGATGGAGCAACGACCGTTATCGCTTTTTTCGGATAACCTGTACTTTCTTTCTTTTCTCCTGATGTACCCGAACTGCTGCATGCACCTAAACTTAAAGCTAACGAACCCGCTAATATGACCGCTGAAATCTTTTTACGAGAAAACATAATAATCCCCCTTTTGAAAGCGTTTTCTTAATTCTACAAAAATATCTTCGTTTTCTTTGATTGCCCAACTAAAATGCATAACTTCCATAACTTCCATATTGTTCATAAAGTTTTATCGCAGGAAAAGGGGGAAAGGACTGCACCTTTTGAGCAGCCCTGCTAGAATAGTATTTTTGATAGATATACGACCATCGTTACCGTTATGCTGCTGAATAAAGTCGACATCAAGACTGCCTGTGCCGCATACTCCGGATGGTTGTCATATTCCAAAGCGAATAATGCGCTGTTTCTCGATGTTGGAAATGAGCTTGCGATAAACAACCCTTGGGCGACAGTTCCTTCCAAGCCCAGCATGAGGATGATCAGGAAGGCGATGGATGGTGAAAGGATCAACCTTCCAACCAAGCTAAGGATAAGCGGAAGCGGGAAATGCGTCATTTTCAAATAGGCACTCTGTGCACCCAATGTAATCAGGGCAATGGCTATGAAGGCACTCGCGATATTATCAATCGGGGTCCATAAGAACAGAGGAATGTCGAAAGAAGCTGCCTGTAATAGAAAACCGAGTAATAAAGCATAAATGACGGGGTTCTTCAAGAACTCGCGAATGGCGCCCTTCGCACTTTTTGTATGGACGGAAACGGAATTCATCAATCCATAGGTATAGGTCAAGAGGTTTTGAAAAATGATCACGATGACTTGGATCGACAGCCCAAGAGGATTTCCGTGAAAAACCATCTGGCTGACGGGTAACCCGAAATTGGCTGAGTTATTCAGGACTACACTATTTTTAAACGTGGCCGAAAGGCTTTGATCAAACCTGGCAAGTTTAGCAATCACTGTACTCACGATGATGAGGCTTACTGCTTGAAGAGCAAGGAAGCTGAATATCTGGACGATCATCCCCCCGCCCATTTTACTTTGATAGATATTAATAAAGCTAATGGCCGGCATGAGCAGGAAGTGATTCAATTTAGACAGCGTATTCATATCCAACTTGAATTTACGATGCAGAATGGCCCCCGCCCCTATTAGGAAAAAGACCGGCACAATGACATTCAATACGATCAGAAACAGGACACTCACTTGACTTCCTCTCCATTCCTTAGGCAAATTCCTGATGATTTACATCTCCCATCTATCATAATGCCGGGATAACCATTATTAAAATACCAATAAATTATCGTTATCCATTCGAAAAAGGAATGATAAAAAAGCACAGAGGTTTCTGCGCTTCCAGTTAAATATCCCTCATGAAATCGACGCCTTTGACAAATTCGACAAACTCTTTAACCAGTTTTAATTCCAGCGACTTTTCATGATATAACATCCATGTATTCCTGATAAGGGGATTACCTTGCTTGTCCTTAAGGTCCATTTGACGGAGGTTTTGGTCTTTCTCCAATAAAACACTGGGGAGGATGCCATATCCCAGGCCATTCCTGACCATTTCCTTGCATGTATCCCCTTTGTCCACTTCCATCCCCACCAAAGGAGGTCCGGAAAAATTGTCTCTCCACCAATTATCGATCATTGTTTTCAAAAGAGCATCTGTCCCATAATCGATCCTCGGCAGGAAAGGCAGGTTCCGGACTTCGATTTCTTCCTTGGAAGCAATACAAATCGTTTCCTCAAAAAGATGATGCCTTGATCCTGACCATTGATAGTCCCCCCGAACAATCCCGACATGCACTTCTTCCTTATAAATGAGGTTCAGCACTTCTTTACTCCAGCCAGTTGTCACATGGAAATCCACTTTAGGAAATCGCTCACGAAATATTTTCAGCAGGCCTGGCAACTTATGCAGCGTAATATAGTTGGAAACACCCAGCCGTAATGTTCCACTGATCTCCTGACCCATATTGAATGCTGTCTCTTTTATCTGCCGGAGCCTGATCAGCATCTCATCTGCACAGATGGCCAAATATTCACCTTGAGGGGTGAACTGCACTCCCCTAGTTCCCCGCTCCACAATCTTTAGATTGAATTCCTTCTCTATTTGTTGAATCCGTTTCGTTAAAGAAGGTTGCGAGATATATAAACTTTGCGCCGTTTTAGTAATATTCCTGTGTTCATGTAACACCTTTAAAATATGCCAATCCCTTTCGTTCATAACCCTTCCCCCGATACGAATTCCCTTGAATGTTTTATAAAAACTGTACCATAAAAGGCCTGTTGGATATATCCTTTTACAAATACAAAAAAGCCCAGGCCAAACCGGCAGGACTTTCCGATAAGCATCCTTCCAGCGAAGGATGCTCAGTCATTCAATAGAATTCTTTCAGGACATGTGTAGATATTCAGTGAATCATTGCGAATGAACCCGACGGTCGTGATTCCCAATCCTTCAGCCAACTCCAAAGCCAATTCAGTTGGAGCGGATTTCGAGAGTATTAGTTCACAGCCGATTTTCGCCACTTTCAAAAGAATTTCCGATGAAATCCGGCCGCTGAACACGATAGCCTTCCCTTCTATCGAAATGCCATTTTTTAAGCAATACCCGTATATTTTGTCCAAGGCATTATGCCTTCCGATGTCCATCCTGCTTAATACGAGACCACCGGCATCACATAAAGCGGCATTGTGGACTCCGCCCGTGTTCTGGAAGGTGACAGCAGAATTTTGTAAATCCTTCATCAAGCGGAAGCAGTCATCAGGAGTCAGTTTCACCGAAACATCATCCATTTTCTTGGCAGTCAATGCATCATTTACAAAGACGAAACCTTGTCTGCTCATTCCGCAGCATGATGTAATATACCGCTTATTTTGAAAGTCCTGGAAGTAAGGATTCACTTTATCTGTCTTCACATGAACAAAGCCTTCTTTTTCCTGGACCCAGATTTCTTTTATCTCATCATATTTTTTGATGATTCCTTCCGAAGCCAAATAACCAATCACCATATCCTCGATGTATTCAGGTGTACAAACCATCGTGACGAATTCCTGGCCATTTATTTTGACAGTAACGGGATGCTCCGTTACGATCGCATCTTCCGTCCGCTCGATGTTACCTTTGGTTATCCGGATGATGTCCCTCTTGATTTCAATCGCTTTCATGTTCCCACTCCTTTTAATATCCAGGAGCCAATTGACCAATATGTAGGAACATGGTCAATGCCCGTTGAGTTTGTCCGCTATATTCTTATCAAAAACGAATACGGAAATAGCTATGTTCTCTTTGATTTTGATGTCTGAAAACAAATGGAGCAGTTTAGCTCCAACCAGTTCTTCCATTCCATCAGGGGGACTCTCCGAATACACATCCTGAACCATTTTGGTTCGTGCAGAATGGACCATATCCCTTCCTTCCTCCGATCTTGATATGAACATTTCCGTAGGAGTCAAATTCCCATATAACGTAGAAACGGCCATATTTTCCACGAAAACCGTGTGTATGCGTTCTGGTCCTTTACCGAATAGTTCCTTGCGCAGCTTACGAATCATATCATTGAATTCATGGATAACTTTTGACACCGTTGCGTCACTCCAATTCAAGAAAATTAAGTTCTCAATTTTCTTATCATAAATCAACGCGAAGAAAAACGAAAGGAATTTGGGAATGATACCCTCTTTCCAGGATTGTTTCTTTTCATAATTAAAGGTATAATATCAATGATGAAAGTTGGGAGCATAATAGTGTACTGTTGTGTCCTATCTTTTTTAAAATTATCCATAATGGTATGGATTGGTATATTGGCAAGCTTTGCTATTAAACTATTCCACCATGACCTACATTTCCGTTCAGAGACGGAGGTGTAATCATGGTGGTTTTTTTGCGTCTTTTTGGCTATAAAAGGGGGAAATATAATGAGCGATTCAAACATCACCATCACAATCAACGGGAAGGATTATACCGCTAATGAAGGAGCGACAATACTGGAGATCATCAACCAAAATGAGATGGCTCATCCACAGATTTGTTATGTTCCTGAAGTGGATCCGATCCAAACATGCGACACATGCATCGTCGAGGTTAATGGGAAACTCGTCCGGTCATGTTCGACAAAAGCAGTGAGCGGCATGGATATAGCCTTGGACTCAAGCAAGGCAAAAGAAGCCCAGACCGAGGCCATGGACCGGATCCTGGAAAACCATTCTTTATACTGTACTGTATGTGATAATAATAACGGAAATTGCAAACTGCATAACACAGCAGAATTAATGGAAATTGAACACCAAAAATATCCTTACACACCGAAAGTGGAATTGGGTGCCGTCGATATGTCCCATCCATTTTACCGCTACGATGCCAATCAATGCATCGCATGCGGGCAATGTGTTGAAGTCTGCCAAAACCTTCAGGTCAACGAGACGCTGTCCATCGACTGGGAAGCAGAACGCCCTCGGGTAATCTGGGATGAAGGAACGGAAATCAATAACTCATCTTGTGTAGGCTGCGGACAGTGTGTAACGATTTGTCCATGTAATGCATTAATGGAAAAATCGATGCTGGGTGAGGCTGGTTTCATGTCAGGTTTGAAAAACGATATGCTTGAACCAATGATAGACCTTGTCAAAGAAGTGGAGCCTGGATACAGCGGGATTTTTGCCATTTCGGAAATTGAAGCGGCAATGCGAGAGACACGGACGAAGAAAACAAAAACGGTCTGTACGTTCTGTGGGGTAGGATGCACATTCGAAGTCTGGACAAAAGGCCGTAAAATCCTTAAAGTCCAACCTACTCATGAAGCACCCGTCAATGCGATATCCACATGTGTCAAAGGGAAATTCGGTTGGGACTTCGTAAACTCGGAAAAACGTTTGACAAAGCCCCTGATTCGGAAAAATGGAAGATTCGTTGAATCAAGCTGGGATGAAGCACTTGATTTGGTTGCATCCAGACTCGGTTCGATCAAACAGCAATACGGCGGAAATTCAGTAGGCTTCATTTCCTCTTCCAAGATCACAAATGAAGAAAACTATGTAATTCAAAAACTGGCACGGCAAATGTTCGAAACGAATAACGTCGACAATTGCTCACGTTACTGTCAATCCCCGGCAACAGACGGACTGTTCCGTACAGTCGGCATGGGCGGAGACGCTGGTACAATCAAAGATATCGCCGCAGCAGGTCTTGTCATCATCGTTGGGGCAAACCCGGCAGAAGGACACCCCGTACTGGCGACACGCGTTAAACGGGCTCACAAGCTTCACGGACAAAAACTGATCGTGGCCGACATCCGCAAAAACGAAATGGCCGAGCGTTCCGACATCCATATCAGTCCAAAACAAGGAACGGATCAAGTTTGGTTGATGGCGGTTACAAAATATATGATCGATCAAGGCTGGCATGATAAAGAATTCATCAATGAAAATGTTAACTTCTTCGACGATTATAAAGAAGTACTTGAAAAATACACCCTGGAATATGCAGAAACACACACAGGTATTTCTAAAGAAACATTGATCCAAATAGCTGAGACGATTCGCGATGCAGACGGAACATGCATTCTCTGGGGAATGGGCGTCACACAAAACACCGGTGCCTCCGATACTTCGGCTGCAATTTCCAACCTGCTATTAGCTACAGGCAACTACCGTCGCCCAGGAGCGGGAGCTTATCCGCTTCGCGGCCATAACAATGTACAGGGCGCTTGCGATATGGGTACCCTTCCAACATGGCTCCCGGGATATCAGCATGTTACCGATGACGTGGCACGTGCTAAATTCGAAAAAGCTTATGGAGTGAAAATCGATGGCAAACCAGGCTTGAACAATATTGAAATGCTTAAAGCGATAGAAAAAGGCGACATGAAAGCGATGTATCTTGTAGGTGAAGATATGGCACTTGTTGACGCGGATGCAAACCATGTTGACAAGGTGTTATCAGGATTGGATTTCTTTGTTGTCCAGGATATTTTCCTTTCAAGAACAGCCCAATATGCCGACGTGGTATTGCCCGGAGCTCCATCTCTTGAAAAAGACGGTACGTTCACCAATACAGAGCGCCGTGTACAGCGTTTATATAAAGCCCTTCCCACTATCGGAGATTCTAAAGCGGACTGGGAAATCACTCAAGAGATCGCCAACCGCTTAGGTGCGAATTGGAACTACTCTCACCCTAGTGAAATCTATGACGAAATGGCAAGTTTGTCACCGATATTCAGCCAAGCGAATTACGAAGTGCTGGAAGGATGGAACAGCTTCCTCTGGGGGAGCCATGATGGATCAAGCACGCCGCTTCTTTATGTGGATGGCTTCAACTTCCCTGATAAAAAAGCGCGCTTTGCACTGGCTGACTGGGTAGAGCCGCATAAATTCCCGGAAGAATATGACCTTCATATCAATAATGGACGCATGCTGGAGCATTTCCATGAAGGAAATATGACGAATAAATCCAATGGAATCCAATCGAAAGTACCTGATATTTTCGTCGAGGTTTCACCAGAACTTGCACAAGAACGTAAAGTCAGTGATGGCGGACTCGTTCGCTTAGTGTCTCCATTCGGGGCCGTTAAATTAAAAGCCTTGATCACAGACCGTGTTAAAGATAATGAGCTATTTTTACCGATGAACTCCGTCGATAAAGACTCTGCCATTAACTTCCTGACCGGTCCTATCTATGATCAACGCACAAGCACGCCTGCTTACAAGCAGACGATGGTCCGCATGGAGGTATTAAGCGCAAGCGGGGATATCCCATTACCGGGTACCAATCCACGGAACAAAAAACGTCATCCTCAAAATGGTGTCGAGGTTGAACGTAAGTGGGCCCGTCCAGGGTATGTTCACTTAACGGATAAATAAACAAGGAGGGTGAAAATCATGGCAGCTCCTATAACGGAAATCCATAATCCCATTACTGAGGAAGAAATAAAGCTACAAAAGCTGGAGGAACTGAAAACGCTGATCACCGATAATGAAGATGCCTTGAACAATATGTTTAAAATCGTCAATGAACTGAATGACTCGGGAGTATTCGAAGCCGCGACCTCCATGCTTCAAGGAAAAGAACAAATTGCGAAAATCGCACTCCAACAAATCACAAGGCAACCTGTAACAAACCTGATCAATACACTTATGGGGGCAACAGGAGCCTTGATGAACGCCGATGCCGCACAATCCACGAAACTGCTGAACAGTGCACTTGCAGGAATCGATGAAGGAAACAAATTCCTTCAGGCAGATAAGAAGATCGGCGTTCTCGATTTAATGAAAACATTGAATGATCCAGACATAAACCGGGCGATTGGCTTTGGCGTCCACTTCCTAAAGGGAATGGGCAAGGAATTAAAAGAATAGAATCAGATCAAAGACTCAAGAGAAGCTTCTTTTGAGTCTTTGTTCTATCATATGGCTTATAGCTGCAAAACTGCTGAAAGTGAGCTTTGGATAATATTAGGATTGGAGTGGATGATTTAATGAATCAAGAGGAAAAAATTAAGGAATTAGAACACGAATTGTTTTTATTGAAGCATGCATTTTTTAAACTACATGATAGTATGGCCCCGAATTTAAAATCTAGGTATTATGAGTTATTATCACATGGCTTTAAAGAGCAAGAGGTTAATGAGTTAGATAGATTTTTCATGTGGGTTTACAGCACAAAAAATTACCCCACAAAGGAAGAAATGAGAAAAAAAATGGCAGATATAAAAAATATGGAGATTGAAGAATTACATATTGCCTCAGTAAAAAAAATCTTATTAGCTTATCAAGCTGATGGAGTTTTTCCAGTAATAGATATTATTTTGGAGGATTTCCAAAATGTTGATGTAAATATAGAGAAATGATTTTTACTATTAAGGAATGGTATAGAAACTATTCCTTTTTTTATGATTAAGGCAAGATCACTCAGAAATCACTCATCAAAATTCAGGCTGTACACCCTCCCTTTATTCGCACCTTTGCTTGTCAATTTCAATGATTGCAAGATTCTCGTTGCACTGGATGCGGAGGAAATGTTTAAAAAATCCCTCAACTGCCGATTCGTTATAGTTGTGCCTATTAGATAAAAATAATCTCGTAAAGCCTGGATATGTGCAGTTTTACTGGAGAGTTGGCATTGATTGCAAAGCCATGTGCCATGCCTTCTAATTAACGGAAACCCCTTGCAATTTTCACATATCACTCCTTTTATTAGGTCCTCTTCGTTAAGATTGTATCGTTCCAGAATGGAAGAGGCCGCTTCGATATGATACTTTTTTAAAATACGAACTATTTTCTTCAAATCTTTTTCACCTAAAATGGAATCTGTGATGGAATGCTCCATCAGATTGATTCTTGAGGGAAGTGCATCGCGATGGATAACTTTATAGTGGAGTTCAAGGTTTTCAGGAGCTGTACGGATGATTGTTTGGGGATTACTGATGACAATCAATGAAAGGATGGGCAGTGAGGGAAAACCGTTTTTCAAGAACCAATTGGTCAATTGTGTTTCCTGGCGGCTGACTTGTATGATGGGATCAGGAAATGCCGTTTCTTTTCCTTCTATCGTTCGAATGAGCTGATTGAAATGCGGATCAAAATAGATCGCCCCTGCAATGTTCTTCACTTCAATGATAAGCGCATATTTCTTGGAGATTAATAAAGTATCCAGCTGAAAAAATCGGGATTGATCCTGCAGCCTTAAATCGTGGAAGATGAAATAGCTTTTCGGTTCAAGAAAGCCTAATGGAAAATCAATGGAACATTCCCCTTTATAGCCCGCTTCCCTTTTTTTGAGATCGTTGATGATTATGGGGATTTTAGGATGATTCGGAGAAAGCCTGCGCGTTAAAGCACGTAATTTACGTATAGTAAGAGGAACTTTTCGCCTTTTTACAATCAATTTCATCGCTCCAATCTTGGTTTATCCCAAAGGATTCTACAGCAGTAGGGAATATTCCTTTAAATGATAGCGATTATACAATTTATCTGCGAAATCGGGAATATATCTCCGAAATTGGAGATATATCAGCGAAAACTCCTGATTTATCTACTAATTATACGATTTATCGATTTTTCGACAAATCGATTGAAAAAAACACAAATAAAAAACCACCAATATATGTATTGGTGGAGACGGTGGGAGTCGAACCCACGTCCAGACATAACGGCACTTAAGCTTCTACGAGTGTAGTCGATATATTCGCATTTCGCGAACTCATTAGCCTATCGACAGGCGGCAGAGCAGCTAGTCTGATTGGTCTCTTCCTTCATCCTCAGACGGTGGATTCCGGCGTATCCCACTTAGAGTGAGTCCCTTACCCTACCACGTGGGCCATGGAGGGAGGAACAGCTATCGACTGTTATTAAGCAGCGAAAGCTAGGTTGTTGTTTTGTTTGCCAGTTATAGGCGTTGACGTTTTAACGAGGCCGATCCCCTCGACTCGCAACTTAAGCTCGAACTATCCCTGTCGAATCCGTAACGTCCCCATGATAGAAATGGAGCGTACGAGAGAAGAATAGTCAGCAAGTTGGCTGATATTCAATTGTCATCGGTACAGGATTAATTATAACAGATTGGTTCAAAAAATCAATTGTAAGGTCTTGGCAGTTCTACATTTTCTGCCGATCACGGAAAGCACGTTCGATATCACGTTTCGCTTCCTTCTTCTTCAGGTCTTCACGCTTGTCATATTGCTTCTTCCCTTTACCCAGACCGATCAAAACCTTGGCAAAGCCATTTTTCAAATACATTTTCAACGGTACAATCGTGTAACCTGTTTCCTTCGTTACACCGATCAGTTTACTGATTTCTTTCTTATGCAAAAGAAGCTTCCGTGTCCGCAACGGGTCATGGTTAAACTGGTTTCCCTGCTCATAGGGGCTTACATGCATATTATAAAGATAGATTTCTCCATTTTCTATTTTAGCGAAGGCATCCTTCAAATTCACTCGGGCCGCACGGATGGCCTTGATTTCAGTCCCCTTCAAAACGATTCCGGCTTCAAACGTTTCTTCAATAAAGAAATCATGATAAGCCTTTTTATTTTGTGCTAGTTGTTTACCTGAGCCTTTTGGCATCTAACTCTCCCCTTTTTACATCCAATCGCGGCAAGAGGATGAAATGATCATCATCCCCCCGCCTCAATCTTTATCTCTTTTTTGGTTTTCTCTTGCGCTTGGCAGCTGGCGCATTTTCAAAGAATTTTTTCTTCTTTTTCGGTTTTTTCTCGGAAGAAGGAGCATTTCCATTACGGCCGCCGCCTTTTCCTTCATTACGTCCTCCATTGCCGCCACGGCCGCGTTTGCGTTCACCTGAATTGGCTTTGAATATTTTCTTCTCGCCAGATGGACGCGGACGGCTTACCTTCATGCCGATAATTTCAAAATCGATGGCGCGTTCCTCTTTATTTACGTTGGAAACACGTACGTCGATCTCATCGCCAATCCGGAACACATTACCGGTACGTTCCCCGATCATTGCAAGCTGACGCTCATCGAAGCGGTAATAATCATCCGTCATGAAGCTGACATGGACAAGTCCTTCAATGGTGTTCGGCAGCTCGACGAACATCCCGAAATTCGTGACCGAACCAATGATCCCGGTATACTCTTCGCCGATTTTATCCAGCATATATTCCGCTTTCTTCAGATCATCCGTTTCCCGTTCAGCATCGACTGAGCGACGTTCACGTTTCGATGTATGATCGGCAATCTCAGGTAAATTGGCATTCCATTTCTCCTTCGTAGCTTCATCCAGTTTACCTTCCACCAAGTAGGTCCTGATCAATCTGTGCACGATCAAATCCGGATAACGACGAATCGGCGATGTGAAATGTGTATAAAACTCAGCAGATAAACCAAAGTGACCTAAGCTCTCCGGATCATATTTCGCCTGTTGCATGGAACGAAGCATAACGGTGGATATGACCGTTTCTTCCGGTTTACCGGCAACCGCCTCAATGATTTCCTGTAACGCCTTAGGATGAACGTCATTGGCCGATCCCCGGACAATATATCCGAAGTTCGTAATGAATTCAAAGAAACGCTGCAGTTTTTCCGGCTTGGGATCTTCATGAATACGGTAAATGAACGGTACGTCAAGACGGTGGAAATGCTCAGCAACGGTTTCATTAGCCGCAAGCATGAACTCTTCAATCAGCTTTTCGGCAACCGACCTTTCACGTAAAACCACATCGGTCGGATGGCCTTCTTCATCAACGATGACTTTCGCTTCATTGAAATCAAAGTCAATCGCTCCGCGGTTCATCCGGTTCTTGCGAAGGATGGCAGCTAACTTCTCCATGTCCTGGAACATCGGCACCAACGCTTCATAGCGTTCGAGCTGTTCTTCATCTTTATCGACAAGGATTTTGTTCACATTTCCATATGTCATACGTTCCGTCGTCTTAATGACACTTTCAAAAATCTCATGGTTGACGACTTTGCCATCTGGCGTGATTTCCATTTCACAAGAGAGTGTAAAACGATCGACTTGTGGATTCAAGGAACAAATGCCATTCGATAAACGATGCGGGATCATCGGGATGACCCTGTCCACCAAATACACGCTCGTCCCTCTTTCCAAGGCTTCCTTATCGATTGGTGATCCTTCCTTCACATAATGGCTGACATCAGCAATATGAACACCCAGCTTGTAATTGCCATTTTCAAGTTTGGAAACAGTGACGGCATCATCCAGGTCCTTTGCATCCGCTCCATCAATCGTGACCAAAACATCATTTCGCAAATCCCTGCGGCTGCCAATTTCACTTTCTTGAATGGTATCCGAAACGGCATTGGCTTGCTCCATGACGTCATCCGGGAACTCCATCGGCAAACCATATTTATGGATCACGGAAAGAATATCTACTCCAGGATCATTTTTATGCCCAAGAATCTCAATGACTTCACCTTCGGCACTTATGCGTCCTTCAGGATAAGAAGTAAGCTTGACGACAACCTTATGGCCCTCTACCGCTCCATGTGAAGCATGCTGCGGAATGAAAATATCGTTTGCGATCTTTTTATCATCAGGGATGACGAAACCAAAACTTTTACTTTCGGAGTATGTACCGACCACTTGTGTAATACCGCGTTCAAGAATTCTGATGACCGTGCCTTCTTGCCTTGAGCCCGATGTTTCCGAAGATACTCGTACCATGACGACATCTCCATGCATCGCTGTGCCCGTTTCATTCGGCGGAATGAAAATATCATCCATTCCTGGGTTATCTTCAGGTGTGACAAAGGCGAATCCCTTAGCGTGTCCTGTTAATTTACCGCGGAACAAATTCATTTTTTGCGGCAGCCCGTAACGATTGCTCCTCGTTCTGACCACCAATCCCTTTTCTTCCATCTTTACTAAAGCCTTAACGAAATTCTTGAAATCTGCCGAGTCTTCGATTTTCAAAGCCTCTTCCAGTTCCTGTACCGTT
Organism: Peribacillus frigoritolerans; assembly: GCF_040250305.1. Taxonomy (NCBI): domain Bacteria; kingdom Bacillati; phylum Bacillota; class Bacilli; order Caryophanales; family Bacillaceae; genus Peribacillus; species Peribacillus frigoritolerans. The sequence goes on from NZ_CP158190.1 coordinate 5,181,080, forward strand.
AACGGCTTATACGCTTCATCCGTCATGTATGTCAGAAGCTTATTAATATGTTCTTGAATGTTATCTTCCATGAAAACCCTCCTATTCAGGGTATAATTTTGTTATTCGGCCCAATCCAGACTTTCTAAAAATTCCAATACATCTTCATGCAGCTGGTCCTTTTCTTTATCAAGAGTTATGACATGACCGGATTCTTCATACCACTTGATTTTTTTGACCGGTGATTCAATGGCATCAATAATAATATCGGCACTTTTTGGATTGATAACATCATCATGCCGACCCTGCACCACAAATGTCGGCGCGTATATAAGGTCGACGTGCTCTCGTACATCCGTTATCAATTCCTGAAGGGCTTTCAATGTATTCATCGGTTTATCGGCAAGGAGGTCCATTTCAAGCTCTATTTGCTCTTGAGTTTTTCCTTCATACTTCTTAAATTCTCTGGCGTACTCCAATACTCCTTTAAACATCATTTCTTCACTTTTGATATACATAGGCGCACACATTGATACGATACCCTTTATAGGTACAGTGTAACCTAATTTAAGAGAAAATACGCCTCCTAATGATAGTCCGGCAACAGCAATTTCTTCATGGCCTTTGCTTTTCAGGAAATCGTAGGCCATCATGACATCTTTCCACCAATCTTCCGGACCCGTTTTCACCAGCTCCTCCGGGGGGACGCCATGTCCTTTATAGTGCGGGGCATGGCAAGTGTATCCCTGTTTCTCCAAGTAACGCCCCAGCATCCGTACATCCGCTGAATTCCCCGTAAATCCATGTAAAAGTAAGACAGCTCTTTTTCCGCCTTCAAAAGTAAAGGGCTGCTGCAGCTTTATTTTCATGATCTTAAGCTCCTTTATCTGTAAATAGAATTTTAAAACATCCCTATCCTATAATTAAGTACTAAAATCACTATATCTATTCATGTAACTATTGTGCAAAGAAAAAAGTCTAGCTATTTAGCTAGACTCATTTTTGATCCATTACACATCAAAGTATGCAACAAGTAAAGTTAAAGCAAAGAATAAAATCGCCAATACTATTGTCGCACGATGTAAAACCAGGTCCAAACCGCGTGCCTTTTGCTTTCCGAATAGCTGCTCAGCACCGCCGGCAATCGCACCTGATAAACCTGCACTCTTACCTGATTGAAGCAATACCGTCACAATGAGGGCGATACTGACAATCACTAAAAGCGTTATGAGAAATGCATGCATGCAATTACACCTCCTGAAGAACCAATAAACAATTACTTTAACTTTACCACACCCAATAAATATCCACAATCTTTGTTATACTATGATGGTAAGAATTCCTAAAAATCCATAGTCATTTATTTTCTTTTTGAATCAAAGTTTGAGATAATTTGCATAAATAGAGAAAGAGGTGTCAACATGTTTAAGTCCATACTCCGGATTCTTGATCTCCTGACCATCCTATTCTCGGCGGTTGCCGGCTATTCTTTATGGACAGGCGGAAGCAATTTCATCAGCGTCCTATTAATCATCCTATCACCGCTTTTATTGCTGCTGGCAAAGTATCACGGAAATCGATACTTATTATTTGCTGCATATATCACGACAACCGTTTATTTTACTGCTATTATTTATAATGGACTTTCCAATAGCGGTATCGACTTTTTCCAATCAAGCTTCAATGTCCTCCTGATCGGGGCAGCAGCCGCCTTGCTGAGCGTCATAGCGGCGGTCATTGGGTTTGGGACCAATACTCTTACGATTCTTTGGTTATCGCTTCACGCCCTTGTCACATTCGAGACAATCAGGATGTCATCTGGTTTCCTTTCGAGCTTTTGGTCTGATCCCGTCGTGGAAACCGCAGTCCGTAACGATTATCCATTTTTATTGATGGTCGTCTGGATTGGCTTATTTCTTGATAAATATCAAAGTGAATTAACAAGGGATTACTTATCACGATAATTTTTCAACTACTTTTATTGGAAATCTTATATTAAAAGCAAGGGGCCTTTCATATGTTAAAACCTATATTTGCAGCAACCGCTCTATCATCTTTCATTCTTATGGCTGGCTGTTCATTCGACCTGACCAGCAATGATGAAAAAGAGCAAAAAGAAGAACAACCGAGCTCCCAGGAGACTGAGAAGGAGACAGAAACTGACAAGAATAATGATTCAAAAGAATCGGCCCAACGCCAGGTGGAAGTTGATGAAACGGCTAAACCCGGACAGGCCGGCCTTCAGACATTAGCCCATCCGGAAGGCATTCCTGTACTTGTCAATAAACAATACAGCCTGCCTGAAGATTACAAACCTGCTGACCTTATCTACCCAAAAGTGGATTTCATCTTTGAAGATAAAATCGATAAAAGAATGATGCGCGAGGAAGCGGGAAAGGCACTTGAAGTAATGTTCCAGGCTGCCGAAAAAGAAAACATGCACTTTGCCGGCGTTTCCGCTTATCGCTCTCACCAAAGACAGATCGAGGTCTTTAATAACTATGTGGCTAAAGATGGGGAAGAAAAAGCGAAAACCTACAGTGCAATGCCTGGGACAAGCGAGCATGAAACGGGACTCGCGATTGATGTCACGACCCACGATGGTGCATGTGCCGCCCAAGACTGCTTCGGTGATACGAAAGAATCCGCCTGGCTTGCTGAACATGCACATGAATACGGATTTATCATCCGCTACCCTGAAGGCAAGGAAAACATCACAGGTTATAAATACGAACCATGGCATATCCGTTATGTTGGTGTCGATACCGCAACTGAAATCTTTGAAGCGAAGATTACATTAGAAGAATACTATAATGCCGTACCAGTGGAAGCTGTATCGGATAATTAAAAAAAGGTGCCCGGATGCGGCACCTTTTTTTTATTAATCAAACGTTTGATTAAATCCTTTCAACCTTGAAGAAGTGGCTGGTTTATGGGCATAAAAAACCTCCTATTCAATGTGGATGGCCACATTGAATAGGAGGAGAAATTACTGTAATCCAAATTCTAGCAAAGATTACTTCTTCAAGTTATAGAAAGATTTCAAACCGCCATATACAGCCAAGTCACCAAGCTGGTCTTCGATGCGAAGAAGTTGGTTGTATTTAGCGATACGGTCCGTACGGGACATGGAACCAGTTTTGATTTGTCCTGCGTTTGTTGCAACGGCGATATCAGCGATCGTTGCATCTTCCGTTTCACCGGAACGGTGGGAAACGACTGCAGTGTAGCCTGCGCGTTTAGCCATTTCGATTGCATCAAACGTTTCAGTCAGTGTACCAATTTGGTTCACTTTGATCAGGATGGAGTTGCCGATGCCTTTTTCGATGCCTTCAGCCAATTTTTTCGTGTTCGTTACAAAAAGATCGTCACCAACAAGCTGAACTTTAGAACCGATGCGTTCCGTTAAAAGTTTGTGGCCATCCCAGTCATTTTCATCCAGGCCGTCCTCGATGGAGATAATAGGGAATTCATTCACTAGCTCTTCATAGAAAGCTACCATTTCTTCGGATGTAACACCATTGCGGCCTTCGCCAGCAAGATCATATTTGCCTGTTTCTTTGTTATAGAATTCAGATGAAGCCACGTCCATGCCAAGGTAGATATCTTCGCCTGCTTTGTAGCCAGCTTTTTCAATTGCCTCGATGATGACTTGAAGCGCTTCACGGTTTGAACCAAGGTTTGGCGCAAAGCCGCCTTCATCGCCGACTGCCGTATTCAAGCCTTTGGCAGAAAGGACGGATTTCAAGGCATGGAATACTTCTGCACCCATACGAACTGCTTCTTTGAAGCTAGGAGCTCCTACAGGAAGGATCATGAATTCCTGGAAGTCAACATTGTTATCGGCATGTGATCCGCCGTTAATGATGTTCATCATTGGAGTCGGAAGTTGTTTCGCATTGAACCCTCCAAGGTAACGATACAATGGTAAACCTGAAAATTCCGCAGCGGCATGGGCAGCAGCCATTGATACGCCAAGGATTGCATTAGCTCCCAAGTTTCCTTTGTTTTCAGTGCCATCCAATTCAATCATAGTAAGGTCAAGGCCTGCTTGGTTCGTTACATCCAAACCGATGACAGCTTCAGCAATGATATCATTTACATTATCGACTGCTTTTTGTACCCCTTTACCCAGGTAGCGAGATTTATCTCCGTCACGAAGCTCAACCGCTTCGTGTTCTCCTGTTGAAGCACCTGATGGTACGATTGCACGTCCGAAGTATCCGGACTCTGTTTGGATTTCTACTTCTATTGTTGGGTTACCACGGGAATCTAGCACTTCGCGTGCATATACATGTTCGATGTACGGCATTATAAATCTCTCCTTTTCCTATTCACAATTTTATTTAGATAATAGGGATTTCCCTGTCATTTCAACAGGTTTTTCGACTCCAAGCAAATCGAGCATCGTTGGAGCTAAATCGCCTAAGATACCACCTGTTCTTAATGTTACCTGATTTTTAGTGATAATGACAGGAACGGGATTCGTAGTATGGGCTGTCATCGGGTTGCCTTCAAGCGTTACGACTTCATCAGCGTTCCCATGGTCAGCGGTAATGATAGCTGTACCGCCCTTTGAGACGATTAAATCGACAATCCTGCCTAGGCATTCATCCACTGTTTCAATCGCTTTAATGGTAGGCTCAAGCATCCCTGAATGACCAACCATGTCCGGGTTGGCAAAATTCAAGAGAATGGCATCAAAACGGTCAGCCTCAATTTGTTCCACCAATGCATCCGTTACTTCATAAGCACTCATTTCCGGTTGTAAATCATATGTAGCGACTTTCGGAGAATTAATTAAAATCCTCTCTTCACCAGGAAACTTCTCTTCACGTCCGCCGCTCATGAAAAACGTCACATGCGGATATTTTTCAGTTTCAGCGATACGAAGCTGAGTAAGCTGGTTTTGGGAAAGTACTTCCCCTAATGTATTATCAAGATTTGTCGGATTAAATGCAACATATCCGTCAACTGTTTCTGAAAAATGTGTCAAGCAGACAAAATGGAGATGCTTCGGATGTCCAGGGCCGCGGTCAAATGAGCGAAAATCCTCATTCGTGAACGTATTGGAAATCTGGATCGCCCGGTCTGGACGGAAGTTATAAAAGATTACGGCATCATCATCTTTAATCGTCGCCACCGGTTTACCGTCTTCCGCCGTTATGACTGAAGGTATCACGAACTCATCAAAAATACCATGTTCGTAGGAATCCTCGACACATTCCATCGCGGAAGAGTAAGCTGGGCCATCACCATACACCATTGAACGGTAGGATTTCTCCACACGTTCCCAGCGCTTATCACGGTCCATCGAATAATATCTTCCGGATATGGTCGCAAACTGTCCAACACCGATTTCCTTCATTTTCGCTTCCGCTTCCTTAATATAACCTTGCGCCGTTTTCGGCCCGACATCACGACCATCTAAAAATGCATGTACATATACATTTTTAACTCCTTCTTTAGCGGCCAATTTCAGCAGGGCATACATATGATCAATATGACTGTGCACGCCGCCATCTGAAAGAAGACCGAAAAGATGAAGGTCCGTGCCTTTTTTCTTGGCATGACTCATGGCATCGACCAAAGTTGGGTTTTGGGCAAACTCACCTTCACGGATAGCAAGGTTCACACGGGTCAGACTTTGATAAACGATCCGTCCTGCCCCGATATTCAAATGACCCACTTCCGAGTTCCCCATTTGACCGGCAGGCAAGCCGACCGCTTCCCCGCTTGCAGTTAAATGGGAATGCGGATACTGTTCCCAAAAACGGTCAAAGTTCGGTTTTTTCGCATGAAAAACAGCATTTCCCTTTTCCTCGTTACGGCAGCCGAAACCGTCTAAGATGATAAGTGCCACAGGCGACTTACTCATAGTGACCAGCCTCCAGCAATTGTAAAAATGAATCGGATTTCAAGCTTGCACCGCCAACCAAGGCACCGTCTATATCAGGTTGTGCCATGTACTCTTTAATATTCTCAGGTTTTACACTGCCACCGTATTGAATGCGGATGGCTGCAGCTGCTTCATTTGAAAATTTGTCGGCAACAACCGAGCGGATATGCGCACAAACTTCATTAGCATCTTGAGCAGATGACGATTTTCCTGTTCCAATCGCCCAAATCGGCTCATAAGCAATAACGGCTTGTTTCAATTGATCGCCAGATAATCCTGCTAGGCCTTTTTCAATCTGGCTGCCTACGAAATCATTCGTTTCGCCAGCTTCCCTTTGTTCAAGTGTTTCACCGCAGCAAACGATCGGGGTCAACCCGTGGGCAAAAGCGGCATGAGCTTTTTTATTAACGGCTTCATCCGTTTCGTTGAACATTTCCCGGCGTTCAGAATGACCAAGTATGACGTAGGATACACCAAGATCAGCCAATGCGATTGGGCTGATTTCTCCTGTGAAAGCACCGCTTTCTTCAAAGTGCATGTTCTGCGCCCCGATCTTCACATCGGTTCCTTTTGCTGCTTGAACCAGCTGATCCAAAAATAAAGCTGGAGCACAAACAACCGTATCGATTACCTCTTGCTTCGGAATCAAATTGCTCACTTCTTCTAAAAAGGCAGTCGCTTCAGATAGTGTTTTATTCATTTTCCAGTTTCCTGCAATAATCGGTTTACGCATTTGGTTTCTCATCCCTTCTAATGTTGAAATATGTAACGGTTTAAATCTTATTTATCGTTCAAGGCCATAACGCCAGGCAACTCTTTGCCTTCCATGAACTCAAGAGATGCACCGCCGCCAGTTGAAATATGGGACATCTTTTCTGCCAAGCCAAACTTTTCTGCAGCTGCGGCTGAATCCCCTCCGCCTACAATGCTGTACGTATCGTTTGCTTCCGCCAAGGCTCTAGCAACGGTTTTCGTTCCATTCGCAAATTTATCGAACTCGAATACACCCATTGGTCCATTCCAAATGACAAGCTTGGAACTTTTGATTACATCCGCAAATAATTCACTTGTTTTTGGACCGATATCAAGAGCCATTTTATCATTTGGAATAGCATCGATATCGACATTCTCTGTTTCTGCATCAGGTGAAAATTCAGCAGTTACGACTGCATCGATAGGCAAATGAAGCTTTACGCCTTTTTCTTTTGCACTTTCGATGAACGATTTGGCCAATTCTATTTTGTCTTCTTCCAATAAAGAATTACCGATTTCATGACCTTGCGCTTTAATGAATGTATAACCCAGTCCGCCACCGATGATCAAGTGATCGACTTTTTCCAAAAGGTTTTCAATAACGCCTATCTTATCCTTTACTTTTGCTCCGCCAATTATAGCTGTAAAAGGACGTTCTGGGTTGGATAGGGCTTTTCCCAGTACAGAAAGCTCTTTTTCCATCAGCAATCCGGCAACGGCTGGGAGATGGTGCGCTATTCCTTCAGTTGAAGCATGTGCACGATGCGCAGCTCCGAATGCATCGTTAACATAAACATCAGCAAGTGCAGCAAATGACTTCGCCAATTCTTGATCGTTCTTCTCTTCTCCTGGATAGAAACGAACGTTTTCCAACAACAGGATCTCGCCATCTTGCATGTTATCAATGATTGATTGAACGGTCTCACCGTAAGCTTCTTCTGCCTTTTGCACATCCTTGCCACTAAGTTCGCTTAGTCTTTCCGCAACAGGTGCTAGACGCAATTCTTCTACGACTTGTCCTTTAGGACGACCAAGGTGGCTGGCTAAGATGACTTTAGCGCCTTGTTCTGTCAGATAGGAAATCGTCGGCAGTGCAGCTTTGATTCTCGTATCATCCGAAATCTTTCCGTCTTGCATCGGCACATTGAAATCGACACGGCAAAATACGCGTTTCCCCTTTAATTCAATATCTCTAATCGACTTTTTATTCATAATCCAAGAACCTCCTTAGATATCGTTATCATATTTTTGATTTCTTTAGTCAAAAAGGGAGAGGGTAAATTTCCCAACTCCCCTTTTCTCTTTTTCATTATAGTCGGTTTCCAGGAAATTATCCAAAAACAAGAAATGTAAACGCTTGACTGATTAATGACTTACTAATAATATCATCTTCTGCCAAGTTTTTTTAGAGGTGTGATAAAAAAAACCTCACCTTGGTGAGGTTTTTTTATTATTCTAATTACAATCCTTTTTTAGCCAAATAGTCGATTAAATCAACCACACGGCTAGAGTATCCTGTTTCATTATCATACCAAGATAATACTTTAACCATGTTTCCTTCCATTACCATTGTGGAAAGGGCATCAATTGTAGATGATGATGGGTTACCGTTATAGTCAGTTGATACTAGCGGAAGTTCGCTGTACTCAAGAATTCCTTTTAATTCGCCTTCAGAAGCCTTTTTGAATGCTGCATTTACTTCTTCAACTGTTGTGTCTTTTTCAAGTTCTGCAACAAGGTCGACAACAGATACGTTTGGAGTAGGTACACGCATTGCCATACCATTCAATTTCCCTTTAAGTTCAGGAAGAACAAGTGCTACAGCTTTAGCTGCCCCAGTTGTTGTAGGAATGATATTCTCGGCAGCTGCACGTGCACGGCGATAATCTTTGTGTGGCAAATCAAGGATTTGCTGATCATTTGTATAAGAGTGAACAGTAGTCATCATACCGCGTTTGATTCCGAATTGTTCATGAAGCACTTTAGCAAATGGAGCTAAGCAGTTCGTTGTACAAGAAGCATTGGAGATTACATGGTGGTTAGCTGCATCATATTTGTCTTCGTTTACACCCATGACGATTGTGATATCTTCATCAGATGCAGGAGCTGAGATGATTACTTTTTTCGCGCCAGCTTCTAAATGCTTAGCTGCATCTGCACGTTTCGTGAAACGTCCTGTAGATTCTACTACCACTTCTACTCCCAGTTCACCCCATGCTAATTGTGCAGGGTCACGTTCAGCCAATACTTTGACTTTATGACCATCAACAACAAGGTAATCCCCATCAACTGATACTTTTTCATTAAGAGATCCATGAATTGTATCGTATTGAAGAAGGTGCGCTAACATATTAGCATCCGTTAAGTCGTTAATAGCAACAATCTCTACCCCAGGATTACTCAATGCTGCACGAAATACATTACGTCCAATACGTCCAAAACCATTAATACCAACTTTTACTGCCATGAAAAATTCCTCCTTTTAAGTTCGCAAATATATTAAGGGGTGTAATTCCCCTGAATTAACTCTTGTGCCGCCGCTTCATCCGTGATTAAAACGGTTGATGAAGGTGCGCCTTTCATGTAGGAACGGATAGCCTTTGCTTTAGTTTTACCACCTGCCACAGTTATCACTCGCTTTTCAGGGCTAAGATCATCTAACTGGATGCCGACTGTTAAAACTTTATGAACAACTTTGCCGTTTTCATCGTAATAATAACCGAATGCCTCTCCTACAGCATTTCCATCTAACAGCTTCTTTAACATTTCTGGCGAAGAATTTCTTCTTTCTGCCATCGCCATGGCATCACCAATTCCATGAATGATCATATCGGCAGATTTGATTTGGGAAATCACTTCTTTAATTGCAGGTTCCTTCTGAAATGAAGCATAAACCTCACCGCTTAATTGATCGGGTACATATAACACTCTGTATGAGGCCTGTGCCTTCTGGGCCATTTTTTCGACAATCGTATTGGCCTGATTCTGCACTGCTTCACCAATTCCCCCGCGGGCCGGGACAAATGTCAATTTCTTCGACGCTTCATCAGGTGACAACGAATCAGCCACTTCGGCCATTGTCGATCCGCCAGTTACCGCAATGATATTCTTTGATTTCCATTCTCGTTTCATACGGATTGCACAAGCTTTACCCAATTCTTTTTTCACCCATGGGGTCTCATCACAATTTCCTGAGACGATAATGACCTCATCCACTTGCAATAAATCCTGCAATTGCCGTTCCATTATGTCTATACCCATTACTTCACGCATTATTCCTTCTAACTTATCCAGGATTTCAATCCCTTCATCAGTCAGCGTCATGCCAGAGCTGAATATGTTAACCAGGTTCTGACTTTTCAGAAAATCAACCTCGCCTCTAAGCGTCCGCTCTGTCAAATTAAGGCTCACGGACAGACTGCGCCTTCCAACCGGCTGCATCATTATGATATAACGCAGGATATCATATCTTTTTTGCATAACCATAAGGAAATCAGGTAATAATTTTCTTTGTACCTCGAGTAATGTACGCATATTTAAAACTCCTAAAAAGTTAAGTTGGACATTTAATGTCCCGCGTAGTCATTTTCTGTCCCACTTAAAACAAAAAAATATTCCTGCTACATATTTTATTCTAGCAGGAACGGAATGTTTCTTCAAATGATTTGAAAAATTATTTTTCCAAAAGGCGATTTAGAGCTGATTTATCAACGTTCCCGAATTGAACGATATCATCTTTCCATTCTACGACAGGAATCATCAGCCCGAATTTCTCAAGCAAATTATCATCGGTATGGATATCGATTTCTTTATAGCCTATGCCTGATTCCTCTTTCACTTCTTCAAGCACCTGCTTGGCTTTATCGCATAACGGGCATTTATCCCTACTATATAAAACAAACGCATTTGATTCCAAACCACTCATCCTTTTCAATCATATCTTTTTCGTTTAGATGAAGAAGGGATACCTAATTGTTCGCGGTATTTGGCAACGGTTCGGCGTGCCAGGATAATTCCATGCTCCTCTTTCAACCGTTCTGCCAGGTCTTGATCCGAAAGCGGCTTTTGTTTATTTTCCCCATTGATGGCTGCCTGCAGGCTCTTTTTTGCCTGCATGCCCGACATATCCTCATCAAGGCCGACCGACTGTAAAGAAGTAGTGAAAAATATCCGCATCTCTATCGTGCCAAATGGTGTCTGCACGTATTTCCCTTTGACCGCCCGGCTTACTGTGGACTCATGTATACCAAGTTCGTCGGCGATTTCCTTCATCGTCATCGGTTTCAAATAGTTCAGGCCATGATGAAAGCACGCCGGCTGTTTATCGACGATGCACTGAATGACCTTCAATATAGTTTCTTTCCTCTGTTGGATCCCTCTGGAAATCCATTGGTATTCCTGCCACTTATCCTGGATAAACCGTTGAACCCCCTGATCCTTATGGCTCTTCATACGGTTTAAATACCCTTTATCCACATTAAGATTAGGTGTGTTACCATCATAATTCCCGACAAGCAGCATGCCATCACGAACTTCCACGACCACATCCGGCACTATATAAGAAGGTTTCTCCTGAAAAAAGAGTGAAGCCGGTCGCGGGTTCAATGTCTGGACATAATCAAATACTTCTTGAATCTCCTTCATTGTAACACCGATTTTCTTACTTAGGTCTTTCCAGCGCTTTTCCGCAAAATCGAGGAAATGGTTTTCTATGATCGATTCTGCAAGCAGATTCATTCCTTCTGCTTGCACTTGAAGCAACAGGCACTCTTGAAGATTTCTAGCTCCAATTCCATGCGGCTCGAGTTCCTGTAAAATTGAGAGGCTTTCTTCCAAAACGATCGGAGATATACCTGGGATACATATATCATCCAGCTCAGTCCTCAAGTAACCGTTTTCATCAAGGTTATGAATTAATAGCAGCAATGCCTTCTGCTGCTCACCGGTAAGCTGCTGGTGATTCACCTGGGACATGATATGCTGTTCAAGCGATATAGTATCTTCACTTATCTGTTCAATCCAATAGTTGGCATCATACGTATTCTTAAGAGTCCGTTTCCCCTTTTTCCGGTCAAAAGTTGGCTGAAATAAAGCCGATGTTGGCTGATCTATGGACAGTAATGGATTCTCCACCATTTTATTTTCTAAAAAAGCCGATAGCTCCTGCGAGGAGTATTGCAGCAATGTAATAGCTTGCATAAGCTCCTGGGTCATTGCCATCTTTAATGTTTGCTGTTGAAAAAGTCCCGCTTTCATATTCATACTCATCGATTCACCCCTCCCCCACTCCATTTTACATTATCAGGAGAAAATTCTACACAAAAACCCATGAAAACGCTTACGTTTTTTTCTGAATAGTTTATTTGTTTTTAAATACTATATGTTAGAAATGCAAATTTAACAACTACTTTTATTGAAAAATCACCATTTTTTAATAGTGTGGGCGAATATTTTCAAGACAGGACTGACATTCCAGAATTCGATGAAATATTACAGAAAACGAGTAAATTCACCAAAAATCTTAGGAACACTCTTAAAATTGACCAATAAAAAATCCCCCGCTTTATTAAGCAGAAGATTGGTAATGCCCTCGGCAGGAATCGAACCTGCATTTCAAGCTTCGGAGGCTTGCGTTCTATCCGTTGCACTACGAGGGCGTATTAGAAAATATTTTTTCAACAGACTTCATTATATGATAGAATCCCCTCCTTTGCAAGGGTTATCAGGTTTAAAACTTCTTCTTTTGGGTATTATGGGTAATGTGGAAATTCATCCCTGTGCGGCATAATATATAAAGTAATCTATCAGGAAGGAGCCATAGCCAGAAAATTGTCGAACAAATTATCCATTATAGGGTTTGTTTTGTTTGACCTAAATTGACCAAAAAGTGTATCATACATACATAAAGAATTTAAATGATTCTCTTAATCGAAGGAGGAAATGAACATGAATTTAATTCCTACAGTTATCGAACAAACAAGTCGTGGGGAGCGTGCCTACGATATTTATTCCCGTTTATTAAAAGACCGGATCATTATGCTAGGAAGTGCAATTGACGATAATGTTTCCAACTCCATTGTTGCTCAATTACTATTTTTAGAAGCGGAAAATCCTGAAAAAGATATCACTCTATACATCAACAGCCCTGGTGGAAGCATCACTTCCGGTATGGCCATTTACGATACTATGCAATATATCAAACCTAATGTATCCACAGTATGCATCGGTATGGCCGCTTCCATGGGTGCTTTCCTATTGGCCGCAGGCGAAAAAGGCAAACGTTATGCGTTGCCAAACAGTGAAGTCATGATTCACCAACCACTTGGAGGAGCTCAAGGTCAAGCTACAGAAATTGAAATTGCTGCCCGCCGTATCCTTCACTTGAAAGATAAACTGAACCAAATCTTGGCAGAACGTACTGGTCAACCTATTGAAGTCCTTCAAAGAGATACGGAACGTGATAACTTCATGACTTCCGAAAGAGCCCTTGAATATGGCTTGATCGACAAAGTCATCACGCGCAGCATCCTTGATGATAAAAAAGACTCTAAATAATCATGCAACAACCGGCTCCGGAGAACGCCTTTAGCGACTTCCGGAGCTTTTTTACATAATACAAAAAAAGGATGCTCTTTTAAGCATCCTTTTCTTTTAACCCTCTTGCTGAACGAACTCTTCCAATGCCTCTAACGCTTCTTTTTCATCGCGTCCTTCGACGATTAACTTCACGGTCACGCCAGAACTGATGGCAAGGCTCATTAATCCCATTATACTTTTTGCGTTCACTTTCTTTCCTTCTTTTTCAAGAAAAACATCTGAATGAAAGCGGTTAGCTTCTTGTACAAAAAGAGCCGCCGGCCGCGCCTGCAAACCCGTTTTCAATTTTACCTCAACTTGCTTTTCCACCATCTTGATCTCCCCTGTTAGCTTTATTTTTTCGCAGCAATAGCCTCTCCCCCACGGAGCCTGTCAGCTATTTCATCAATCTTTCGCAATCGGTGATTAATCCCGGATTTACTGATGGTCCCCCCAGAAACCATTTCCCCTAGTTCCTTTAAGGTTATATCCTGAAACGCTATCCTAAGCTCCGCAATTTCCCGAAGCTTATCCGGTAAAATGCCTAATCCCACCGTATCCTCGATATAATGGATATTTTCAACCTGGCGTAATGAGGCCCCGATCGTTTTGTTCAAATTGGCTGTTTCACAATTCACAAGCCGATTCACTGAATTACGCATATCACGGACAATCCGTACATCTTCGAACCTTAATAAAGCTGAATGGGCGCCAACTATACTTAAAAACTCGGCAATCTTTTCGGCCTCTTTCAAATAAATGATGTACCCTTTCTTGCGTTCAAGCGTCTTGGCCTTCAAGCCAAACTTATTCATTAGCTCACAAAGGGCATCATTGTGCTCTTTATAAAGTGAGAAAATTTCAAGGTGATAGGAAGACGTTTCTGGATTATTCACCGAACCCCCCGCAAGAAATGCACCTCTTAGGTAAGAACGCTTACAGCATTTCTTCCCAACAATAGTATCGGATATAGCATGGAGAATTTCAAAGCCATCGCCTAAAATTTCCAAATCGGTTAAAACCCGCTGCCCTCCGGATGACATCCTGACAATATATACATTATTCTTTTTAAGCTTCATCTTTTTACGGACCAACAGCTCGACCTGGACCTCATAACTTTTTTTCAGCAGCGTATAGATCCTTCTGGCAATCGCAGCATTCTCAGTTTGAATATCCACAACAAGCTTCCGATTAGAAAATGAAAGGGATCCGTTCATCCGGATAAGCGCACACAATTCCGCTTTACCGCAGCAATCCTTTCCCTCTAATGTAGTAAGCTCTTTTTTCGTTTCTGAAGCAAAAGACATCCATTTCACCCCCAATCGAACGCAGGTAATCTATTTTTATCAATCAAAAAACCGTTCCCGCTTATATCTACGGTGCAATGTGGCTTTTTGTTTCATTTACAAGCATATTATAGAGCAAATCCGCCACTTTTTTCGTGTCATGGCGTATTACATTCCCTTCATAGCTAAAAATGCGTTCTTGTATGATTTCAAGCCCCATCATTTTTAAGCTTTCCACATCATACATGACCGGTTTAGCATATTCAGCTTGATAGCGTTGCTGAATTTCGGTTGGTATTTCCTCATTATTAACAAGTATCCTGTCAATATATGCATTTCCCATATGGTCATATATCGCTTTTATATGATCGCTCGCGCTATAATCCAGCGTCTCTCCGGCTTGTGTCATCAAATTGCAAATGTACACCTTCTTCGCCTTCGAACGGGCAACCTCTTCTCCTAAACCAGGAACAAGTAAGTTAGGCAGAATGCTAGTATACAGACTCCCTGGACCTATGACAATAAGATCTGCCTGCTTGATTTCCTGGAGAGTTTCACTGAGCGGCTTTATATGATGAGGAGACAGAAATACTTTTTTTATTTTCTTTCCTGAGAAGGGGATCTTGGATTCTCCTGTAACAATCGTTCCGTCCTCCATCTCTGCATGGAGAACCACACTTTGGTTGGCCGCCGGAAGCACTTTACCGCGGACATTAAGAAATTTACTCATTTCCTGGATCGCATGGACGAAATCCCCGGTCAGCGAGGTCATTGCCGCCAGTATCAAATTACCCAGCGAATGCCCGGACAACTCATTTTTACTTTGAAAGCGATGTTGAAACATTTGTTCAACAAGGGGCTCTACATCCGATAACGCAGCCAGCACGTTACGAATATCACCCGGAGCGGGAATATCCATATCCTCGCGAAGGCGGCCTGAACTTCCACCATCATCAGCTACCGTTACGATTGCCGTTATATCAACCGGATGTTTCTTTAACCCTCTCAATAAAACGGGAAGGCCGGTTCCCCCTCCAATGATCACAACCTTAGGTTGTTTCTTTTTATCTAACATCTGCTTTCCCCTTACTTTTTTCGATATCACGATGTGATACTTGAACCCTGTAATCCTTCTTGAAGTGGTTTGAAATATACTCCGTCAATGCTACAGAACGGTGCTGACCGCCTGTACACCCAATCGCAACAACAAGCTGTGCTTTTCCTTCACGTTTATAATATGGAAGCATGAACGCAAGCAAATCAGTCACTTTTTCCAAGAATTTTTGCGTCTCACTCCATTTTAAAACGTAACTCGACACTTCCTGTTCCAAGCCAGTCCTTGGCCTCATATGGTCAATATAATATGGATTTGGCAGGAAACGTACATCAAACACAAGGTCGGCATCTATGGGCAGACCATGCTTGAACCCGAACGACATGACATTGACTGTAAAACCGACACTTTTATCGGCAGAAAACTCCGAAGCGATTTTCTCCCTCAATTCGCGCGGTTTCAGTTGGGAAGTATTAAAGATCAGCTGAGCCCTTCCCTTCAATTCGTCCAATAGTTCCCGCTCCATTTTAATGCCTTCCAATGGCCGGCCTAATGGAGCAAGCGGATGGGTCCTTCTCGTTTCCTTATATCTGCGGACCAAGGAATCGTCATCAGCTTCAAGAAAAAGGATTCTTGGTGATACTGAAGCTGAATCCGTTAAATTATCCAGTGCAAGAAATAAGGAATCAAAAAATTCCCTCCCCCTCAAATCCATGACAAGAGCCACTTTATTCATCTTATTCCCTGAGTCCTTCATTAACTCCAAAAACTTTGGCAATAGCGTGGGCGGCAAATTATCGACGCAAAAAAAGCCGAGGTCTTCAAAACTTTGAACCGCCACTGTCTTACCCGCTCCGGACATTCCGGTAATGATGACCAATTGCGTTTCACTCATCTGCCCTGTACTCATAGTTTCTCCGCCCCCATGTATAGCAATCTTTTTTATATGTGAAAATTAACCTGGATCCAATCGGTAAGAAAGCAGCTTAAACTCAGGTGTATAGGTAAAGGTTCCATAAATGATCCCACTTCCATGAACCATATAGTCCAGGATGTGAAAATCACCTTCAGCCATCATCAGCTTTTTAACATCTTCGACTGGATGCCAGCTAAGTTCCCCTTCTTCACAAACATCCACATTTACACCATCGGAATCCGTTGCAAAGAAAGTGAACATCATCCATTCCGACAATACCTTATCTCCGTCCTTCATAATGAAGGTGAAAATACCTTTGATGGAAGGGTTTTTTAAATAAACGCCCGTTTCTTCACGATATTCCCTAATACAAGCATCGCGTACAGATTCCCCAGGCTCCATCTTTCCGCCTGGAGCTACCCACCATCCGCGTCTAGGCTTTTTCAATAAGAGGATTTGATTATCCCTGATCAATACACAGTTTGTGACACGTTGCACGTTCTTCACCTCAATTGGCTCTGCTCGACTATAGAAACCTTCCCCCCCCCCGTGTTGAAGAGATTCAGTTTATATCCTTAAACCGCCGCTAGATATCCATTTGGCGATTTACAAATGCTAATAGTTCAAACAAGTTGTATTTTTCATCTTCTTACCATTATGAAAGATATATATATGTTTAGTATATCTTATCATTATACTATTTTTGAAATGAGCTAACAATAAAGTAAACTTCCTGCATTGGGGGAATCTTCATTCGCAAGAAATCACGAAGATAAGCCTTTATCCTGCTTAACTCCTATTCTTCTCCACTTTCGCTGCCTGAATGCAAAGGGCGGGCTTACTTCACATTATAAATCATTTGGGCACACCCTAAAAATTGGAACTAAAGATATAGTCTTAAAGCAGGAAACAAAAAAAAGGACACAGAAACTTAATCTGTGTCCTTAAACGTTTATAATTAAAGGGGGTCAACTTCTATCCATACTATACCCAATCATTATTTCACGCGTGTTACAACATCGTTAAAACGGAATTACGATTGTATATTCTAGTGAAATCAAGCCTTAGGCTGTAATTTTTCTTGAAGTTCCTCAACAAAATGCTGAGCGGATTGAGCGGCAATGCTTCCATCGCCTGTAGCTGTAACGATTTGGCGCAATGTTTTTTCACGAACGTCACCAGCAGCAAAAATACCAGGGACGCGTGTTTCCATCCGATCATTCGTTTCAATATAGCCTGTAGAATTCAAGATGCCCAAGTTTTCAAATGGTTTAGTTAGCGGAAGCATTCCGATATAAATGAATACACCGTCCGCGTCCATCACTGTCTCTTCTCCATTTTCAGTGGAAACTAAAGTGACACCGCCGACTTTGCCGCCTTTTTCATTGATTTCCTTCAAAGTGTGATTCCAGATGAAGTCAATTTTCTCATTGGCAAATGCACGATCTTGAAGAATCTTTTGAGCACGAAGTTCGTCACGTCTGTGAACGATCGTCACTTTTGAAGCAAAGCGAGTTAAGTACACTCCCTCTTCAACAGCAGAGTCTCCGCCGCCGATAACGAATAGTTCTTTTTGCTTGAAGAATGCACCATCACAAACTGCACAATACGATACACCGCGGCCGCCCAATTCTTTTTCGCCGGGAACGCCGATTTTCTTGTATTCGGCACCAGATGAAATGATGATTGAACGTGCCTTGAATTCCTTGGAACCGGCTTTGATCGTTTTATACTCTTCACCGTCAATGATTTCCTTAACATCCCCATAAGCATACTCCGCACCGAATTTCTTTGCATGGTCAAACATTTTCGTTGAAAGTTCAGGTCCGAGTATAGTGTCGAATCCAGGATAATTCTCAACTTCCTCTGTATTGGCCATTTGCCCGCCAGGTACTCCGCGTTCTAACATCAATGTTGAAAGGTTCGCACGTGATGTATAGACAGCCGCCGTCATCCCTGCAGGACCAGCTCCAATAATAACAACGTCATAAATTTTTTCAGACATGTTTTCACTCCTCCATATTCCATTACAAATGGAACCTTCACTACGGTTAGTGTTCCCTACCTATTATCCTATATAACAAATAATTTTTCGTCCAAATATCTGCTCATCCAAGCAAGGTTTGAACCAACTTTACGTACTTTGATAAGGTGGACACCGATATGAAATGTTTGTCTGCGATTGCTTGTTTGCTCGCCTTCTCATTTTTAAGCTGATTCCACACGTACTCCACCGCTGATGCCCATCCTGCTGGATTATTTAGCTTCTGCTCGGATTTCACCGCTTCGATGAAGACGGAAAACCACATTAAATACAGCCCGGCTTCATTTAATTGTATCGGTTGGAAATGCTGATATAATAACTCAGCTGTGCGATCGGCAAAATCAATCGGTGTTAATTGACGATCTTTAGCAGGAGCTTGAACAAGTTCGGCATAATCACGTTCCAAATCTGTGAAATTCTGATTAAGGTTGAGGACCTGGTTTTTCAATAGCTTCTGTTTATGAACCGAATGTTTCAGAAGGAAAATGGCAAATAGCCTTTCTTCGATGAATTCACTTTCCAGCCTTTTTATAATAGAAGGAAAATGATGTTCAAAACCATCTGAAGTTGCATTCATATCTCCCCAAGGCTCCATGCCTTCCTTTTCTGGATTCATTTCCACGACCTTTTTCCATGCCTTTTTGGCAGCCTGTTCATGGCCTAGGTGGTAAGCGGAAATGGTTAACCAATAGTAGAAGGTCCCATCTCCCTCGAACCCTTGCCTTTGTAGTACTTTCAGCCATTTATATGCAGAAGCATAGTTTCCGATCAAAGCGAAGGTCGCTCCAAGTTTGAAACGCTGTTCGGATAGCATCGGCCTAATTTTCTCCAGCATGTGTATGAGCTCTTCAACCTTTGCTTCATCCTGTTGATAATGATGAAAAACAACAAGGTTACACAGCGCATGCAGGTTTCCTGGACTTTTTTCCAGTACCTCATCAAGTGTTGCAAAGGCTTCATTTACTTGACCAAGATAGAAATAGGCAAGTGCCAGGTTATTATAAGCGGACCAGTAATCCTCGTACTCGGCAATCGTTTCTTTCAGTACTTCGATTGCCTTCGGAAAATTGCCTGATTCAAGGTACTCACGGGCTTGTTCCTGTTTGGTAATGAGCCCATCATGCTTAAAGGGATTTTCTTCTGACTCATCCGACTCAAAAGTTATCAATTCAAGCAGGTCCTCTGCGTCATCGCTGAACTCCCCGTCTTCTTCTTTATCAAGATAAGCACTGGCGTGACGATAAGCCTCCTTGAACATGCCTAAGTGGGCATAATTATTCGCCAGGAAGTAATGACATTCCGACATATAGGGATCCATCACATCCAAGATGTTTTCCAAGAGGTTGTTTGAATAATTATATTCTCCGATTTCCGAGCAAGTGATTGCCAATTGACAGGCTATCATCGGTTCAGCGGGTTCAAGTTCCAGCGCACGTTCCAGGTATTTTTTTGATTTAGGTAGTTCTCGTCTATGATAAGCTTTTAAACCCTTGGTGAAATAATACTCACCTGTTGGGTGAAAAGTTAGAATTTTTGCCTGTTGGCCAAATTTAGAGTCTTTACTCATGTAATCCTCCATCTTCAAGTTGATTAACCATAGTATTATAACATATTGGAGTAAATTTGCCGAACAATTCAAGAAAATGGAAAATGGGAAATACCATGCTTTCTTCAAGAAAAAATTGAAGTATATTCATAGTCAAATGGGGAGCCATGATTGCTGCTCGTTGCCGTATATACACACAAAAGGGGTTGGAAAATATCTCTTTCATGTTCCCGAACCCTACAAATCTCAGGTATGGTTTCTACCAGAAGTTTGCAGCAAAAGTTGATTGGGGCGGGTGTGCGGGACTCCGGCTTAGAAAAGCGCGTCTAAGGAGACTCCCGCAGGCGCAAGCCGAGGGCGGACCGCCCGCGGAAAGCGGGTGCCTGGATCGGTAATCAACGTCCAAATTGTACAACCCATAAAAAAACTGAAGACAAACTTGATTTTCATCGAGTTTGTCTTCAGTCTGAGCCCTCCTATTTACGGAGGGCAATCACCATTCATTCGGTTTCTTTCGGTTCGTCCTTATCGGCATGTCTAGCCTTCAATACATCAAGCACTGCTTGGAAAGGCAACTCCTGCTCCTGAAGAAGAACGAATAAGTGATAGAGGAGATCGGCACTTTCCATCGAAAGTTCCTCTGCATCGCGGTTCTTAGCAGCAATGATCACTTCTGCCGCTTCTTCACCTACTTTTTTCAGGATCTTATCAACGCCCTTATCGAATAGGTAGGTAGTATATGAACCTTCAGGCATTTCCGATTTTCTTTTTTTAATCAATTTTTCCAATTCCGTCAAGAAAGTCACATTCGCCTTCACGTCTTGTCCGGCTTCACTGTTTTGGTAAATGGTTTCGCTGAAACAGCTTGTTGCCCCTGTATGGCACGCAGGACCTGCAGGATCGACCCGAACGACCAATGCATCTTGATCGCAGTCATACTTCATTTCGATGATTTTCTGGGTATTACCGCTGGTTGCTCCTTTATGCCATAATTCATTGCGCGAACGGCTGAAGAATACCGTTTCACCTTTTTCAATCGACAATTGCAGTGATTCTTGATTCATATAAGCAAGTGTCAGCACTTCGCCGGTTCCTGCATCTTGAATAATTGCCGGTATCAGGCCTTTTTCGTCGTATTTAATAGTTTCAAGATTCATCGTACAACCACTCCTTGTTGTTTGAGAAACGCTTTGACTTCTTTGACGGATGTTTCTTTATAATGAAAAATCGATGCGGCTAATGCTGCGTCGGCTTTACCTTTTTGGAAGGCTTCCTGGAAATGCTCAGCGTTGCCAGCCCCGCCTGAGGCGATGACCGGCACCGAAACGGCTTCAGATACCGCTTTTGTCAAAGCAATATTAAACCCTTGTTTCTCGCCGTCACAATCCATGCTTGTCAATAGTATTTCACCTGCACCGCGGATTACGGCTTCCTTCGCCCACTCGATCACTTCCCATTCAGTCGGTTTCCGGCCGCCGTGGGTATATACGCGCCATGACCCGAGCTCTTCTTCATATCGGGCGTCTATTGCGACCACGATACATTGGGAACCAAAATAATCAGCACCTTCATTAATTAAATCAGGGCGCAGAATGGCTGCTGTATTTAAGGAAACCTTATCGGCACCAGCTCGGAGGATCTTCTTCATATCCGCCAATGAATTAATGCCGCCGCCCACCGTGAACGGGATTGCCAAGCTGCCCGCTACCGCTTGAACGACGTCGACAATCGTTTCCCTGCCTTCATGTGATGCAGAAATATCCAGGAAGACAAGCTCATCGGCCCCTTCTTGGTCGTAAAAGGCTGCAAGTTCGACCGGGTCTCCTGCATCCCTAAGGGAAACAAATTGTATCCCTTTGACTACGCGCCCATCCTTTACATCTAGACATGGAATAATTCGTTTAGTGAGCATTTAACCACGCACCTTTTCTAGTGCTTCTTCTACAGTAAAGCGATTGGTATAAAGCGCCTTGCCAATGATTGCCCCTGCAATGCCTTGGGCTTCATACTCTTTGAGGGTGATAAGGTCTTCGAGTGAACTAATGCCGCCCGAAGCAATCACGTTTTTACCGGTTGCCTCCGCCATGGCCAATATACCTTTCACATTCGGACCTGAAAGCATCCCATCCGTCGCGATATCAGTCACGATAAATGTCTCTGCACCAGCATCGGCCAGTAATTTACCAAGATCTATCGCTAGGGTCCCAGACGTTTGAAGCCAACCATGAGTGGCAACCCTGCCATCCTTGGCATCGATCCCGATTGCGATATGGCTTCCATATTTCCTAATCATATCTTTAGTGAAATCAGGGTCTGAAACGGCCGTGCTGCCTAGAATGACACGTTCCACACCATGATCCAGATAATGGGCTATATCCTGTTCCGTACGGATGCCGCCGCCGATTTGAATGCGGGCCCCTAACTCACTTGCAGCTTTGATTACGTATGAATCATTGATGCGTACTCCCTCTTTAGCTCCGTCAAGGTCGACCATATGTATCCAATCGGCTCCTTGGTCCGCAAAGCTTTTCGCCATATCGAAGGGGGAATCGCCATAAACAGTTTCCTGATTGTAATCTCCCTGGATTAAGCGGACGCATTTGCCTCCGCGCATATCAATCGCCGGGTAAATAGTAAAGTTGCTCATGCTTCTTCCTTCCCTTCTACTAATGACAGATAATTTTTTAACAGTGACATGCCCATCTTCCCGCTTTTTTCCGGATGGAACTGCATGCCGAACACATTCCCTTTACCGACGATCGCAGGCACTTCCACATCATACCTTGCCGAAGCAGTGACGAATGATTCATCGGTATCGACGTAGTAGGAATGGACGAAATAAACATGCTCCTCTTCCAGTCCCTCATTCACTGGTGATGCTTGTTTGAATTCAAGACGATTCCAGCCCATGTGCGGGACTTTATAAATCTGGTCATTCGCATCCACTCCCTTAAAACGAACGACTTTCCCCGGGATGAGGGATAATCCTTTAGCCGGTCCATTTTCCTCACTTTCATTAAAGAGAAGCTGCATACCAAGGCAGATTCCTAATAGATAACCTCCATCGGCTACATATTCCCTCAGGAATTCATCCAGCTTTTGTTTTTCCAAGAGACTCATGGCATCCCTGAAAGAGCCAACGCCGGGAAGTATGATTCCTTTCGACTTTGAAAGTTCTTTTGGGTCATCGGAAATGAATGAATCGGCACCAAGGCGCTCAAGCCCTTTACTTACAGAAAATAAATTCCCCATGCCATAATCGACGATCCCGATCATTTACAACATTCCTTTCGTCGAAGGGATGCCTTTGACACGTGGATCGATGGTCGTAGCTTCATCCAATGCACGTCCCAGCGCTTTGAATATTGCTTCGATCATATGATGTGTGTTGTGACCGTAATGAACGACTACATGCAGGTTCATCCTGGCTTCAAGAGCGAATTTCCAAAGAAACTCGTGCACGAGTTCAGTATCGAAAGTACCCACCTTTTGCGAAGGAAACTCAGCCCGGAACTCTAGATGCGGACGATTGCTTAAATCGATGACAACCTGTGCGAGTGCTTCATCCATGGGTACGAAAGCATTTCCATAACGCTTTATCCCGCGCTTGTCTCCAAGGGCCTCCAATAACGTCTGACCTAAGCAAATGCCAATATCTTCAGTTGTATGGTGATCATCGACGTCTGTATCTCCGTTTGCATCTACGGTCAAATCAAACTTCCCATGTTTCGTGAACAAATCCAGCATATGCGTCATAAACGGAACGCCCGTCTTAATGGAGGAATTACCTTCCCCATCCACACCAAACTTCAAACTTATTTCCGTTTCATTCGTCTTTCGCTCCACACTAGCAAAACGTTCCATTACAACTCCTCCTCAACGGGGTAAGACCCCTTTTCCCAAGATGTAAAAGCATGTCAAAAGTCTTTATATCAATGATTTCGCGTATTTTAATATTTCAGGATTATTTCCCGGACTCATTCACACCACGTGATTCAATGGCACGGGCGTGAGCCTCAAGTCCTTCCATTCGGGCAAATGCTGCGATTTTTTCTGCATTTTTGCGGAAAGCCGTTTCACTATACATGATGATGCTTGATTTCTTTTGGAAATCATCCACATTCAGCGGGCTGGAAAAACGGGCGGTTCCATTGGTGGGCAGCACATGATTGGGGCCTGCAAAGTAATCCCCGACGGGCTCCGAACTAAAGCGGCCAATGAAGATTGCCCCGGCATGCCGGATTTTTGCCATGATTTCAAGTGCATCATTGGCCACAATTTCCAAATGTTCCGGTGCAAGTTCATTAATCGCTTCGACAGCCTCCGCAATATTCCCGCATACAACGATCCTTCCATAATCCCTTATGGATGCTGCAGCAATATCATGGCGTGGAAGTAACGCCACCTGCTTGGTCACTTCTGCGGCCACTTCTTCTGCAAGAGACGTTGACGTCGTGACCAAAACACTGCAAGCACGGGCATCATGCTCCGCCTGTGACAGCAAGTCTGCCGCAACTTCTGCCGCGATGGCGTTTTCGTCCGCCAATATCGCTATTTCACTTGGACCTGCTATCATATCAATGGCGACATCTCCGAATACTTCCCGCTTCGCTAACGCCACATATATATTTCCTGGACCCACTATTTTATCCACTTTCTTAATCGTTTCCGTCCCATAAGCTAGAGCAGCTATTGCCTGTGCCCCGCCAACTTTATAGATTTCCTTAACTCCGGCAATTTTGGCAGCTGCCAAAACCGCTGGCGATAATTTTCCATCCTTCCCTGGCGGAGACACCATAACGATCCGTTCCACCCCCGCGGCCTTCGCAGGCAACGTATTCATCAGTACTGAGGAAGGATAGGCCGCTGTGCCCCCAGGTACATAAACACCTACAGCATCAAGAGGTGTTAATTTTTGTCCTAGCATCGTTCCCGTATCATCAGTCGTAAACCATGAATTTCGAATTTGTTTCTCGTGAAACATTCGAATATTATTCGCGGCTTCTTGTATAATATCAAGCTGCTCAGCAGTTAAGGATGCTGTCGCTTCTTCCATTTCCTGTTCCGATACAAGTAATTCCCCTGCACTGACACCATCGAAACGTTCGGTATAGGTATGTAAAGCGGCGTTTCCGCTTTTCCTGACATCATAAATAATATCCTGAACCGCTTTTCTTTGATCGGCAGTACCTGCATCAACCGAGCGTTTCAGTGAAATCCCTTCAGCAAACCGTTCTATTTTCATACCTTCACCTCATTAGCGATTCTTAACTATTCAATAATTTCTGCTAGCCGTTCTACGATTTCGGTAATCCTTGCTTCTTTGATTCGATAGCTGACAGGGTTTGCCACCAGCCTCGAAGTCACATTGGCGATTTTTGCATATTCCACAAGACCGTTTTCCTTCAATGTCCGCCCCGTTGAAACGATATCGACGATTCGTTCAGCTAAACCAATTAACGGTGCTAACTCAATAGACCCATTCAACTTTATAATCTCGACTTGCTCCCCCTGCTCACGAAAATAACTGGAGGCAACATTCGGATATTTACTGGCTATTTTAGGGGCGATGTCACTTATTTTCGTACCAGGCAGTCCAGCTACAGCTAAATAGCAGGCACTGATTTTCAAATCAAGTAACTCATAGACATCACGTTCTTCCTCTAACATGACATCCTTTCCTGCAATTCCAATGTCAGCGACGCCGTGTTCCACATAGGTTACGACATCCATCGGTTTAGCTAAAATGAACCGCAGATTTTCCTCTTCCACTTCAAGGATCAATTTCCGGGAATCATCAAACTCGGGAGGGAGACGAAAACCGGCCCTTCTTAATAGCTCTGCCGCTTCTTCAAAGATTCTTCCTTTCGGCATGGCAATCGTTAAAAAGCTATTATTCATCTTTTCCATACCCCCCATTCCCTACGAATAAATGAACTTCAGAAAATGTCCGTGTAAAGGCATCGACATTTTGGACGACCGTAATATCTTGAATCGTTACCAATTTTCCTTCGGAGCGTTTAATTCTTGCAAATTCAATGGCTTCCAATCTTCGTTCGGGACTGTATAAAATACATTCTGGCGCGACAGGCTGGATTGGCTCCCCAAGAGCTTCTGCAAGACGATCCACCCGGATTGCAAAACCTGTGGCCGAAGCATTCCAACCGAACTTCTCGAGCAGATTATCATACCGGCCGCCATTGCCGATTGGCGAACCTACTTGTCCGGCATACACTTCAAATAAAGTTCCTGTGTAATAGCTCATATGACTGACCAATGTTAAATCAAAGCTCACATATTGTTCAACGCCAAATTCTTTCAGCTGCGCAGACAATTCCTTCAGTTCAGCCAAAGAATCCTGCCCTTTATTATTTTCAACCAACCCCAGCGCCTTTATCAGGGTCCCTTCACTGCCCCTTAATGAGGTAAATTCGATAAGCCGTTGTTTATCTATGGATGAAAGCGGCAGTGATTTAACATGCTCGCGATAACCAACATAATTCTTTTCATACAAAAACTTCCTTAATATAGAGGCTCTTTCCTCCGTACCTAGAATGCTCAAGAAAAATTCCTGCAGAAACCCAATATGCCCAATGGAAATTTTAAATTCCTGAAGCCCGGCAGCCTTTAGAGCATCCGCAAGCAGGGCAATCATTTCAGCATCGGCACTAATGGCCTTATTTCCGATGCACTCAATACCAATCTGTTCGAATTCTGCCGGCCTGCCTCCTTCACGCTGCTGTGCCCGGTATACATTCGCGGAATAGGCCAGGCGAAGCGGAATTTGCTCTTTTAACAATTTGGATGCTGCGACCCGTGCAATGGGGGCTGTCATCTCGGGACGGAGTACGAGCGTATGCCCCTGTGAATCAAGAAGTTTAAACAACTGTTGATCCAATATTGCCGAAGCCTCGCCAATTGTTTCATAATATTCCAAAGCAGGCGTTTCAATAAATTGATAGCCCCACTTCTTGATTTCATCACTCATTTTATTTCTGGCCGACACTTTCGTTTCATACAGCACCGGCAATGTATCTCTCATGCCTAACGGTTTTTCAAACATAAATGGCTTTGTCACGACTGCACATCCTTTTGAAATATTGATTACTATCTATATCCAATCGGTCCGCCTGTAGGCAAAAACCGATGCATCCATTCCTTATTTTGTTTATCCCTTTATCTTTCCAAGGTTTCACGCTTAAATCCAAATTTCGGATAACATATAAAAATAGTATCAAATAAAATGACATAATCATATAAATACTCACAATAATCTATTAAATTACTTTAGTTCGCTAATATGGTAGCAGGTTGAAGTTACTAATAGTTTACTCTCGCTCCCATCTTACGTCAAGGAAAATATGCCTAATTCCATTACTTCAAACCACAGCTATCTTTAATATTCTTCATGATCGATTTAAGTCCAAATGCAAGGAATTATACCTTTTTACCCAGATGATTCTTCCTATCTTTAGCCATTCATTGTTATTAATGTATACCTTTTGGTTTAGCTGTTTTATAATATTCAGGAGTTTGGTAATATTATAAAATTTTAGGGGGAAATGGGAATGAAGAAATATTTTTCATTTTTTGTGGCACTTATCGTTCTTTTTTCACTGGGTTCAAGCGGAACGATTGGTTTTGCCGCAACTAAGATCAATCAGGATGAGCTTAATGCATACCTTTCTGAAGTTAGAATGACACAAGATGAATTGGAAGAGTATTTATCCTATTACGACTTAACATTGAATGAACTGAAATCGGTAGAAGAGTTGCGTGATACATTAGGACCGGCCGTCACTCCTGAGACCTTACAGAATCTACTTAAACAATATGAAATGACAGAAGCTGAACTTAAGGAATTATTAATAGAATACGGCGAACTGGAAGAGGGAGATTCCATCATCGATACCTTCCATTTCATTTACGACATTGAGGATATCATCGATTTAGAAATGGATTATGATGAGGAAGAAATGAATTATGATGAAGAGATCATCGATTTAATGGATGGCCTCTTTACTGAGATCGGTCTAACAGACGAAGAGCTCGACAGATTCATGAACCATCTTTTGCCTATCATCGAAGACCCTTCTTTTGAAGCTCGTTTAATGACGATCTCCGATAGAATGAATCAACTTGAGTATTTTGAAACAATTGATGAATTGTCTGCAGAACAAGTGGCTGAATTGCTTTCTATTTATAATGATCTTCAAAGCTTGCTGCAAATTCAATTCAAGTTCGCCTTAATTCAGGATGGTGTCACGACAAACCTATCCCTTGAGGCTTTATTCCAGCTTAAGGAATTAACGAATGCTAGTTTACTAGTTTCCATTTATGATTTAAACGGCAATTTTTTGCTCGATTTTATATTGACAGGTAAAATGATCGGTTCCGATTTAGTGAAAGAAACCGGTAATGACATTAAACAGTCCACCAAGGTCATTTCTCAAGTGGTTGAGGTAAAAAAAGAAAAGAAGAAACCCGCAAAACCTGAACACAAAACGGAAAAAGGCGGAGTGCTTCCTAAAACGGCCGGTCATTACTTATTCGGTGCTTTAATCGGTTTAGTGTTGATGGGTATCGCTTTCGGATTGATCAGAAAAGCGAGACTCACTAATTAAGATGAGCAAAAATAGGCAATCCAGGCATAAGAAAAAATCGTTACTTGTCACTGCTGTTTGCTTTTTATCCTTAGGTTTTTATTTTACAACGACAAACGCCTATACACTGTTAAAAGGCTATGCCCTGTATAAATGGGATGAATCTGACACAACGGAAGCGACGGCTAAGCTCCCCGAACCGAAGGCGAAGGCAAATATTCCCGATGGGCTTGAACTATATGAAGAACGACCGGAGACAGGTGATTTGATGGGTAAGCTTTATATTCCAAAAATTGAAGCAACACTCCCAATTTATCACGGAACGGACGAAGATGAACTCGAAAAGGGCGTCGGTCATTATGCGGGCTCCGTCCTCCCAGGTGAAAAGGATAATTCCGTTTTATCCGGTCACCGAGATACAATTTTCAGAGATCTAGGCGAAGTTGGCGAAGGCGACTTGCTGATTGCGAAGACAGAAGCCGGTACGTTTACATATAAAGTGAGGAAGGTTCGTATCGTCGATGCAAATGACCGGACCGTGATCGTTCCCAAGCCTAAAGCCACACTTACAGTAACAACCTGCTATCCTTTTTCATATATTGGTAGTGCACCGGAACGGTACGTATTGGTTGCCGATTTATTGAAATCGGAATTAAATAAATGAGATATGGGGCTGAAGTTTTTCAGCCCCCTCTTCATAAATCTTTAATAGATGATAGGAGGACAAGCTCAATATGGATAAACAGGCACAGGAAAGGTTTTTTCGTGTTTTAAAAGAAACGTATGAGGCGACGGTGAACCAGGAATATATATCAATCAACGAAGTCATGGAGCATCTAAAGAATGAACTGACTCCGTTATACCCAAAATGCCATTAAAAAGGACCTGCCGCATATATGGGCAAGTCCTTTTTTTCACAAGGAAGTTTGCTGCTCCCTTTCAAGCATTTCTTCTTTGGTATATATGATTTTCATTGGATTTCCCCCGACGAAAGCTCCCTCTGGAACATCCTTATGGACAAGTGTACCTGCAGAGACAATCGCCCCATTTCCGATTGAAAGTCCTGGAAGAATGGTCGAATTGGCTCCAATCAATACTTCATCCCCAATGACTACATCTCCTAAACGATATTCCTGAATCAAATATTCATGAGCAAGAATCGTCGTATTATAGCCAATGACAGTATTTCTTCCAACTGATATTTTTTCCGGAAACATCACATCGGGCATGACCATCAAGGCAAACGAAGTATGCTTCCCGACTTTCATATGTAAAAAAGTCCTGTACAGCCAATTCTTCATGCCCAGAAAAGGCGTATAACGCGCTAGCTGTATCACCACAAAATTCTTGACGACTTTCCAGAATGGAACGGTCTTATATACATGCCATAGTGAATTAGCCCCTTCAACTGGATAGCGGGACGTGCGTCTCATTTTCTAGCCTCCGTGAGCTTTTCAACCTCAATGATATTCAATAAATCCGCCATCTGTTCAAGCATATAATCAGGGTGATAGCTTTCCAGGAATTCACGGCCTCTAATGGACCATGAGACGCCTGCCGTTTTTGTACCTGTGTTCTTCCCGCCCAGAATATCATGATAACTGTCGCCAATCATGATCGCTTCTTCAGGAACCGAACCGAGTTGATTTAAAGCTTTTACCAAAGGCTCTGGATCCGGCTTTGCTTTTTCCACCTCATCCAGTGTGACCACCACATCAAAGAATTGATCCAGTTTGCTTAAACAGAGGCCCTTTTCGACGACATCACGCTTCTTTGTCGTAACGACTGCCAATTTATAGCCGCTCTGCTTCAATGTTTGAACGGTTTCGAACACACCGTCAAATTGTGTGACAAGCAAATCATGGTTCCTCCAATTATGCTCCCGATAGTAAGCGATCATTTCATCCACTCGTTTTGGATCAATGGAAGAGAAAGTATCGAACAAAGTCGGTCCGATAAATGGAATGATATCTTCCCGATTGAACTTTCCAGGACAAAAGTGGTTTAACGTTTCTGTAAAAGAGGCGATGATCAATTCATTTGTATTGATTAACGTCCCATCAAGATCAAATAATAATGTAGTTATGTTACTGTTCATATACAGCTTCCTTTCTCTGTACCCTGTCAGCCCGATTCCATATATACGCAACGACCATCGTTAAAACAATGGCAGTGAGTATCCGAATAAGTAATAACGGCAAGACAGGAATCCCCAGCGGAATAAAAATCAGTGTATCTTCTACAACAGCATGGCAGGCAACTAAAAAGATGAATGCAATCGTCATATCCTTCTTCGAAACATTATCCTCTTTAGCCGCTTGAATCATCACCCCTGCCCCATATGCCAAACCGAGAGTCAGGCCTGTAACGAAAGGCATGGAAGCATTCGGCTTCATCCCCAGGACCTTCATGAAGGGTGCAAGGGCTTTCGAGAAGGCTTCCAGCCATTTTAGATCTTTCATGATTTGAACCGCCACCATGAGCGGAATAACGATAACTGCCAGCTGAGCAATTCCGGAAAGGGCCTGGATGATCCCATGTAATAGGATTGCACCCGCTCCGTTAATCTCTGCTGCCTCCCCGATAGCCACTCCTTGGGCCATTTCAGATCCGCCCTGCCAAACAAGATTGATGACGACCGCTGACAAAAGCGCAAGCCCGATCCGTACTGTCAGGATGATCCACAGCTTGACACCGGTTTTCATCGCCACACCTGACTCGATCAATAAATTATGTGAAAAAGATAGCATCATAGCGATAATGAAAACTTCTTTCACAGTCAAATCAAGCGTTAATATGCCAGCGATCGCTGCGTACAAATTCAGGAAATTACCTAACACGAGCGGAATTGCCGCATCTCCTGGAAGACCGATGAGATTCATCAAAGGCGCTATCAAGTTAATGATGAATGGCAAAACAGGTGTATATTGAAGCACAGTAACGATCAGAGTAACTGGAAATATCACTTTTCCCAAAGACCAGGTTGTATTCAAGCCTGAAAGAAGTCCCTTTTTAACCGAATCCACTATCACTATGCCCTCTCCCTTTACACATATTCCCTATGCATCTAAATACCTTTTGTCTGCATGCCCACGGACCCTTCTATAGACCACTAAAGCAATGGCTGCTGCTACCAACACAATCGAGATCACTTGTGCGATACGCAGTGATTCCGTCAGCATCAAACTATCCGTCCGCAAACCTTCAATGTAATAACGGCCGATGGAATACCATATTACATAGGTTAAAAATAGTTCCCCCCTGCGCAAGTTCACTTTCCGTAAACTTAAGAGAATAATGACACCGACGATATTCCAAATCGATTCATACAAAAAGGTCGGGTGATAATACGTACCGTTTATGTACATTTGATTAATGATGAATTCTGGCAAATGCATATTTTCCAGGAATGACCTTGTTATTTCTCCCCCATGCGCTTCCTGATTCATGAAATTACCCCAACGGCCAATCGCCTGCCCCAACAATAAGCTCGGTGCAGCAATATCCGCCAGCTTCCAAAATGAGACTTTCTTGACCTTGGCAAACACGATTGCAGTCAGTACCGACCCGATCAACGCACCATGTATGGCAATTCCGCCATTCCATATTTTTATGATATCTCCTGGGTTTTGTGAATAGTACTCCCATTGGAAAATCACATAATAAATACGTGCACTAATGATCGCGATTGGGACAGCAAACAAAATCATGTCAGTAAAAATTTCCTTATCAAGACCTCTTCGCTCAGATTCCCTTAAAGCGATAATAAGACCCAATAACACACCGAAACCGATGATTAGTCCATACCAATGTACCTGGATGGGACCTAGATCTATCGCAATTGGATTCAGCGGCTGTATTCCTTGTTCCATTTTGTCCCCTCTTTTCTTATAACCTTTTAAAATTCATCATGTTCCGGATCTGCAATTGCATGGTTCAAGCGATCAGAAAACTGTTCCGCTGCATTTACTCCCATACGCTTCAGGCGGTAATTCATGGCTGCCACTTCAATGATGACAGCTAAATTTCGCCCTGGACGGACAGGCACGGTAATTTTCGTCACTTCCGTATCGATGATTTTCATTTTTTCTTCATCAAGGCCAACCCGGTCATACTGCTTGTTTTTTTCCCATAGTTCCAGATTGATGACGATTGAGATCTTTTTATTGCTGCGGACTGCGCCAGCTCCAAAAAGTGTCATTACATTAATGATTCCCAATCCTCTTATTTCTAGAAGATGTTCGATTAAATCCGGGGCATTCCCGACCAGCGTATCTTGGTCTTCCTGCCTGATTTCGACGCAGTCATCTGCTACGAGACGATGACCCCGTTTCACTAATTCCAGGGCTGTCTCACTTTTACCGACGCCGCTTTTCCCGGTGATCAACACACCTAACCCATAGATATCCACCAATACACCATGAACGGCAGTGGTTGGTGCCAACCTGCTTTCCAGGAAATTGGTCAGACGGCTGTATAACCTTGTTGTCTTC
Source organism: Peribacillus frigoritolerans (assembly GCF_040250305.1). Lineage (NCBI taxonomy): Bacteria > Bacillati > Bacillota > Bacilli > Caryophanales > Bacillaceae > Peribacillus > Peribacillus frigoritolerans. The sequence goes on from NZ_CP158190.1 coordinate 5,214,229, forward strand.
ATATTAGATCTCATCACAGGAACGGATTCCCGCTCAGAAGCTTCGATCAATTCTATCGGTACTTCCTGACCACGCGTAATGATGATGCCTGGAGTAAAGTCCCTGCATAACTCTTCCATCCTCTGTACTCGATCCGGTTCATTCAGCCGATTAAAAAAGGACATCTCCGTCATACCTAAAAGCTGTACTCGATCTGCGGGATAATAATCAAAAAAACCGGCTATTTCAAGTCCGGGACGAGATAAATCACTCGTGACGATCGGTCTGTTAATTCCTTCTTCCCCACTGATAAGTTCTAGACCGAACGCTTCTACTATATCCTTTGTACGGACTTTTGCCATATATCTTTCCTCCTTTAGGAGCGATGCTATTTTTTGAGATACTTTTTCTATTTTAGCATTTTTCTGTTAATAACCAAACAAAGCATTATCGATTTATTGTTTTTTTATTCACTTCACCCGGATTGGCCACGTGAACAAAAAAGGATGATAGGAACATTACATCAATAAAAGAAAGCCCCCCATTTATATTGGCAGGCTCACTTTGCAGACAAAAAGGATTGGAAACGTATCTTTCATCAAATGATGTTCCCGAACCAACTCCAAAGCAACTCCTGAGGTATGGTTTCGATACAAAAATTGGATGTTGATTTCCGCTCAAGAAACTCGCTTTCCGCGGGCGGTCGTGGAGCCTCCTCGGCTTGCGTCTGCGGGGTCTCCCCTAGACGCGCTTTTCTAAGCAGGAGTCTCGTACCTTCCTCTTCAATCAACCTTGTTATTAAATTTAGAGAACAAGCCATAAAAAAATGCAGGCAAACTCGTTTTCCATCGAGTTTGCCTACAGTTTGAGCCGCCAGTGGTATCAACGGGTTTTCCCTTTCTTCAGGAAACCGTTATCGCTGCAGTCTTGGTTTCTGCAAAAACATGAAGCACAGGAACCACTTCTTTAACCGTCTTAAACTTAAGGACCTTCTGAACCACATCACTTTTCTCTTCGATGATTGTCATCCCTTCCAAAGTTACATTAAAGCTTCCTAAATTTGATTTCAATTCTCCTTCGATCGCCTTACCTGGCGGCAGGGTCAGCTGGACTTTTCCTGTGACTGACTTAGCATGGATCGAATCGCAATCCATCCCTGAATTCGTACAGATGATTTCCCCATTGAACGTTTGGACATCCAATTTCTTGAAGTATCCATCGGCATTAATCGCTCCATTCAGGGTCTCGGCTTCCAAGTCATTAAAGTTGGTATCTGAAATGGTGATCATCCCATTACCTGTTTCAAGCTCACAGAAATCACCCGTACCCTGCATGATATGAATGGCACCATTCGCCGTTTTCGCTTTAAGCTTCTCTGATTTCAGTGATTCAGTCGTGATTGCGCCATTGAACATCCTTACATGAATGTCCTCATATTCCTTCCTTGGAATGTACATGATCGTATCAACCTTTATGGATTTTTCACGAACCTTGAACTTCAATTTTCCATTTTCAATCGTGAAATCGACTTCTTCCAAAAAGTTTTTCCTGGCTTCTTCTATTTCTTCCACACGGTATACCTTAGCTTGGCACTCAACCCGGACATCATTATGGTCCCATGCGGCGATTTTTATTTTCCCATTTGCTATATCTACATCAACCTCATCCAGGAAATCATGATCATGCTGGAAAATATGACTGACCTCCACAGATTTCCCGAAATTGAAATCAAGATCCGTTTCTTTGATTTTCTTAAAAGCACTTTCAACGAAATCAATAATCTTTTCTTTCGATGACTGGATATTCTTTTTAAACGTATCCTGAGTGCTTCCTTCGCTTTTCTTATCCACGACTACCGTCGATAATTCGTTTTGCAATTTCTGCTCCTTAGCTTCACTTTCCTGACTGGCTTTATCTAATTCTTCCAAAAGGCCCATGGCTTCTTCCGCTGATAATTTTCCATCCTGAATCATTTCTAAAATCTTCTTTCTTTCCTCCTGCATGAACATTCCTCGCTTTCTTCTATCATTTTATTCATACATACGCCTAGATATCTAAAAAGTTTCATAAATACCGTTTTTCCCATCATTCGACAAAGGAAAATGACAATTTCCGAAAAGGAAGATGTATGATTTCCCCGGAAATATCTCCTTTTCCTATTCTTTAATCAAATGATTGATTAAATGCACACCGTCATTTTTCTACAAAAAAACAAGCCAGATGGCTTGTTCCAGACTATAGACAAATTCAAAGAAAACGAGTTTGCCTGCAGTTTTTTTATAAAAACCCGTTCCATTGATTTCAGAAATCCGCTCCCTTTCCGCCGACTGTCTGCCAAGCCTCCTCACCGCAAGCGGCTGTGGGGTCTTGGCTAGCCAGCTATTCGGCAGGAGTGTCGCAAATTTCTTCAATCCATTAAGGATTACCGTAAAAAACCACTAAGGATAATCAAGTTTTGTTTTAAAATCATGGTTAGGATCAGACCATTCCGGATTTGGGTTCCAAACTGAAACAAGCCTGATGGCTTGTTCTTTTAAGCATGTTCATGCTCCGTTTCTTTTTCTTCAATCCAATTTTCCATGCGGATTTGATCACGGGTAAGTACAGGTTTTAAGTATTTTCCCGTGTACGATTCGGAAACTTCACATATTTTTTCAGGTGTTCCATAAGTGACGATCGTACCGCCCTTATCTCCGCCTTCCGGTCCCAGGTCAATAATATGGTCCGCCGTCTTGATGACATCCAGATTATGCTCGATCACCAAAACGGTATCCCCATTGTCAACCAGCCGCTGCAGAACCTGGAGCAGCCTTGCTATATCGTGGACATGTAGACCGGTAGTTGGTTCATCCAAGATATAGAAGGAGCGCCCAGTGGATCGGCGATGCAATTCAGAAGCAAGTTTCACCCTTTGCGCTTCACCGCCTGATAAAGTGGTGGCAGGCTGTCCGAGCTTGATATAACCCAAACCAACGTCATAAATCGTTTGTAGCTTCCGTTTGATTTTTGGGATATTTTCAAAGAAACTAACGCCTTCCTCGACTGTCATATCGAGAATGTCGGATATGTTTTTCCCTTTATATTTCACTTCTAGAGTTTCCCGGTTATAACGTTTACCATGACAGATTTCACATGGGACATAGACATCTGGGAGAAAATGCATTTCAATCTTGATAATGCCATCACCACGGCATGCCTCACAGCGTCCGCCCTTCACATTGAAACTGAACCTTCCTTTTTTATAACCGCGGATCTTAGCTTCATTAGTCGAGGCAAACACGTCACGAACATCATCGAATACACCCGTATAGGTAGCTGGATTGGATCGTGGGGTCCTGCCGATTGGTGATTGGTCAATATCAATGACTTTATCTAAATGCTCAATCCCCTTGATTTCACGGAAATCGCCTGGTCTGGCTTTTGCCCGGTTCAGCTTTTGAGCCAATGACTTATGGAGGATCTCATTCACCAATGTACTTTTCCCTGATCCCGAGACTCCCGTTACGGCTGTAAAGACCCCAAGCGGGAATTTCACATTAACGTTTTTTAAATTATTTTCCTTGGCACCTTTTATCTCAATGACACGGCCATCATTTTTCCGGCGTTCCAATGGCAATGGAATGAATTTCTTCCCTGCTAAATATTGCCCCGTTAAGGATTTAGGATTATTCATGACCTCTTCCGGAGTTCCAGCGGCCACTATTTCCCCTCCATGCGCTCCTGCTCCAGGACCAACATCGATCAAATAATCCGCAGCAATCATCGTATCTTCATCATGCTCGACAACAATGAGTGTGTTGCCGATTTCGCGCATATTCTTCAATGTTTCGATCAATCGATCGTTATCCCTCTGATGCAGCCCTATTGAAGGTTCATCCAAAATATATAGGACTCCCGTCAATCGGGAACCGATCTGTGTCGCCAATCTTATACGCTGCGCTTCACCGCCTGATAATGTTCCCGCTGCCCTGCTCAACGTCAAATATTCCAAACCTACATTAGCCAGGAAACCAAGCCGCTCACGAATTTCACGTAAAATCAATCTCGCAATTGCAGCTTCTTTTTCAGTCAAATCAAGCTTATCGAAAAATACTAACGCATCCTCCACTGATAAAGCTGTCGTTTCACTTATATGGACACCTTGAATGAGCACGGAAAGACTCTCTTTTTTCAATCGATGACCCTTACAGCTAGGACAGTGATGTTCTGACATGTATTTCTGCATTTGCTCACGAATAAAGTCAGAACTCGTCTCCTTGAAGCGCCTTTCGATGTTTCTTAAAACTCCTTCAAAAGGAATATATCCTTCTTGCACTCTTCCAAAATCATTTTTATACCGGAAATATATCTTATCTTTACCTGAACCAAGCAAGACCTTATCCATCTTCTCTTCCGGTAAATCTTTAACGGGCACATCCATATCTATCCCATAATGGTTTGCCACCGCTTCAAGGAGCTGAGGATAATATTGAGAACTCGTCGGCTCCCATGGCGCAATTGCATGTTGACGGAGGCTTAATTCGTTATTGGGGATGACCAGATCACGGTCCACCTCAAGCCTTGCCCCCAAGCCATCACAATCCGGGCAGGCCCCAAACGGACTATTGAAGGAAAACATTCTAGGCTCTAACTCTTCAATCGAAAATCCGCAGTATGGACAAGCATGATGTTCACTGAACAGCAGCTCTTCCTCACCCATGACGTCAATGATGACTTTGCCTTCGCCAAGCTGCAAAGCACTTTCCAATGAATCTGCAAGCCTGGCCATGATACCCTCTTTAATGACGATCCGGTCTATGATGACTTCAATCGAATGTTTTTTATTTTTTTCGAGAGTGATCTCATCGCTGAGATCATGCATTTCCCCGTTCACACGAATGCGGACATATCCTTGTTTCTTAACTTCCTCCAAAACCTTCGCATGTGTCCCTTTTCTGCCTGAGACTAGCGGTGCCAATACTTGAAGCTTGGTTCGCTCAGGGTAATCAAGAATGCGGTCCACCATTTGTTCGATCGTTTGTGAGGTGATTTCAATATTATGGATCGGACAGGTCGGCCTGCCGACCCGTGCAAATAACAGCCTTAAATAATCATAGATCTCCGTAACAGTCCCTACGGTTGAACGAGGATTCCGACTGGTCGTTTTCTGGTCTATGGAAATGGCTGGTGACAAACCTTCGATCGCATCGACATCCGGTTTATCCACTTGGCCTAAGAATTGACGAGCATAAGCGGACAGTGATTCTACATAACGTCTTTGCCCTTCTGCATAAATCGTATCAAAAGCCAAGGAAGACTTCCCAGATCCGGATAATCCGGTCAGCACAACAAGTTTGTCTCTCGGTATCGTGATATCAATATTCTTTAAATTGTTGGCCCTGGCGCCTTTTATCACAATTTTATCCATTGCCATGTTTCGTCACCCTTCCGCTTTTAACTCTAGTAATAAATCACGCAGCTCGGCAGCTCGCTCGAAGTCCAGTGCCTTTGCCGCTTCCTTCATTTCTTTTTCCATGCTTGCCATCACTTTTAAACGCTCTTTTTTAGGGAGCTTCGCAAGGCTTGGTGCAAGATCTTCCTTATACTCTTCGCCTTCTTCGGCTACATGAGTCGCCCTTATGGAGTCGCGGATATCCTTTTGAATGGTTTGAGGCATTATTCCATGCTCTTTATTATAATTTTCCTGAATTTCACGGCGCCGCCTCGTTTCATTGATGGCAAGTTCCATCGAATTCGTGATGCGGTCTGCATACATGATGACGTGGCCGTTGGCATTACGGGCTGCACGGCCCATCGTTTGAATAAGCGAACGTTCCGAGCGAAGGAAACCTTCTTTATCGGCATCCAGAATGGTCACTAACGACACTTCCGGAATATCGAGGCCTTCCCTTAAAAGATTTATCCCAACAAGAACATCATATTTGCCCATTCGAAGTTCCCGGATGATTTCTATCCTTTCCAAGGTCTTCACTTCCGAATGAAGATATTGGACCTTGATGCCGATTTCCTTTAAATAATCAGTTAAATCCTCAGACATCTTTTTCGTCAAGGTCGTTATGAGCACACGCTCGTTCTTTTTGACGCGCTCCTGTATTTCACCGATCAGGTCATCTATTTGCCCTTCAATCGGCCGCACTTCCACCGTCGGATCCAGCAATCCGGTAGGACGGATGATCTGCTGAACCATTTCTGGCGTATGTTCGAGTTCATATGGTCCCGGAGTTGCCGAAACGAATATGGATTGATGGACCTTTTTTTCAAATTCTTCAAACCTTAGCGGCCGGTTATCTTTCGCAGACGGCAGACGGAAGCCATGATCGACGAGCACTTGCTTACGCGCCTGATCTCCATTGAACATTCCGCGGATCTGCGAAAGGGTTACGTGTGATTCATCCACAACCAATAGGAAGTCCTCTGGAAAGTAATCTATTAAAGTGTATGGTGTTGCACCTGAGGGACGAAGGGTTAAATGGCGGGAATAGTTCTCGATCCCTGAACAAAAGCCCATTTCCCGCATCATTTCCAGATCATAACGGGTCCGCTGCTCCAAGCGCTGCGCTTCAAGGAGTTTTTCATCTTCCCTTAATTCCTTCAATCGCTCTTCCAGTTCCGTTTCGATATTTTGAATGGCTATCCGCATTTTCTCTTCGCGGGTTACGAAGTGGGAAGCCGGGAAAATGGCGATATGATCTCGTTCACCGGTAATTTCGCCAGTCAGGGCATCGACTTCACGAATACGGTCAATCTCATCCCCGAAAAACTCTACCCGTACGCAATGTTCATCACGTGAGGCCGGGAAAATTTCGACCACGTCGCCGCGAACGCGGAAGGTCCCCCGTTGGAAAGCAATATCATTACGTTCATATTGAATATCCACGAGTCTGTGCAGCAAGGCATTCCGGTCTATCTCCATTCCTGTTCGGAGGGAAACGACCATCTCCCGGTACTCTTCAGGAGAACCGAGTCCATATATGCACGAAACACTGGCAATGATGATGACATCTTTCCTTTCAAACAAGGACGAGGTTGCCGAGTGACGCAGTTTATCGATTTCATCATTGATGCTTGCATCTTTTTCGATGAATGTATCCGTGGATGGAACATAAGCCTCTGGCTGGTAGTAATCATAATAGCTAACGAAGTACTCAACGGCATTATTAGGGAAGAACTCTTTGAACTCACTATAAAGCTGCCCTGCCAACGTTTTATTGTGGGCAATGACAAGAGTCGGTTTATTGATTCTTTGAATCACATTGGAAACGGTGAACGTTTTCCCTGTCCCCGTTGCCCCCAATAACGTCTGCATTTCCTTGCCTTCCTTAATCCCTTCGACCAGCATTTCAATTGCTGCCGGCTGATCTCCTTGAGGAGAGTATTTTGAGACTAACTCAAACTTATCCTTCACCAAGCATAGCCTCCTATTGAAATATTTTTATATGAAAACGGGACATGCCTATATCCCTTCTATTTATTCCGGTTTGATAAAGCATATATACACATTCTACCACAATAGCCTTAAAACAAACCAGCAATAAGCGAACATCCATTCTATTTTTGTTTTATGGCTTCATGATGTGTTGAGGAGAATGACAAGTTTGGGTACAAAAAAAGCACCTTTTGTGTCAGGCGCTCTTGGATGTACGTTTCATCATTCTTTTTGATAACCAAAATCCCACTGTCAGGGATAAGGCATCGACGATGATCAATAAGTTTGTATGCGTATAACCTTTATATGCGGAAGCTGTAATCAAGGCAACAGTTAAAACAAGGCCCACGACATTGTTATAGGTGACTCTTGAAAATAGCATGACAAGTAGACAAGGAAGGAAAAGGGCAGAAAGAAATTTAATCATTTTTTCATCTCCTTTATAAGAGAAAAATAGAGTAGTTTCAGTTTAAATGATTATCAAGTTTTTTGCCAATCAATTTCCCACTTGATTTTCAAGGCATCATCAGAAGAACATTCCACACATCCATCAATTATGCCCATTAAAAAAAGAGGCAAACCCCTTTAAAGGAAAGTTTGCCTCTTTTTTAGTCCAATCAATATGGATCCGCTTCATGTCCTTTACTAACGGCGTCCTCAGGGTTATCCGTCCCACCAAGTGGTTTTGAAGATTCCGTATGTTCAGAAGCCGAGGCCAGTCCCTCTTTCAATCTGCGGCCATACTCTTCATCGGCCTCTTCGGCAAGTGCTATCATTTTTTCCTGAATCCGCTTGTCGGCAGGAGCCAATGCCGCCACTAAATTGGAAATTAAATCGTCCTTTTCCCAATCCTCGAATTCACGGAATGTTTCCCCGGCCTGTTTCGTATTGTTTTGGCGATCGATTGTCTCACGAACAAGTTTCCCTTCCACCATAGGTGTATACTCCTTGCCCGTCTGCTTAGCTTCTTTCAAGCCGCCGACAGTTGATGGTTCGTAGTTGATGTGGGGGCTTTGGCTGCCTCTGCCAACTTCATATTGCATCTGTCCGCCAGTCTGATTCGTGGCTGTTCGTTTCTTCGGAGCATTGATCGGCAATTGCAGATAATTCGCACCAACACGGTGACGTTGTGTATCGGAATAAGAGAATGTACGTCCCTGTAACATCTTGTCATCAGAAAAGTCCAGCCCATCCACTAGTACACCTGTGCCGAATGCAACCTGTTCGACTTCAGTGAAATAGTCTTCAGGGTTTTTATTCAATACCATCGTACCGACATGCAGCCAAGGGAACTCATCTTTCGGCCAGATCTTCGTATCATCCAGCGGATCAAAATCCAACTCAGGATGATCATCATCACTCATGATTTGTACGTTGAGATCCCATTCAGGATAGTCTCCGCGTTCGATCGCTTCATATAGATCCTGTGTGGCATGATTGAAATTCGTAGCTTGAATTTCATTGGCCTCTTGCTGTGTCAGGTTCTTGATCCCTTGTTTCGGTTCCCAATGATACTTGACAAGCACTGCTTTCCCTTCCTCATTCACCCATTTATAAGTATTGACCCCTGACCCCTGCATCATGCGGTAGTTAGCTGGTATGCCCCATGGGGAAAACACAAAGGTAACCATATGGAATGTTTCAGGCGAACTCGCACAAAAATCAAAAATCCTCCTGCCGTCCTGAATATTCGTGACCGGATCCGGTTTGAAGGCATGAATCAAATCCGGGAATTTCATGGCATCACGGATGAAGAAAATTTTCAAGTTATTGCCTACAAGATCCCAGTTGCCATCTTCCGTATAAAATTTAACGGCAAATCCCCTGGGATCACGTAACGTTTCCGGGGACGTCCCCCCATGAATAACAGATGAGAATCTCACGAATACCGGGGTTTTTTTACCTTCTTCCTGAAAAACCTTCGCTCTCGTATATTTTGAAATAGGCTCGTCCCCCGCTTTACCGGTCGGAACAAAATAACCATGTGCACCTGCACCACGGGCATGCACGACCCGTTCAGGAATGCGCTCCCTATCGAAGTGGCTGATTTTTTCCAGGAAATCATAGTTCTCAAGTGTACTAGGTCCTCTGTTCCCTACAGTTCTAATACTCTGGTTATTCGTTACCGGGTGCCCTTGCCTGTTCGTTAATGTTTCTTTCGATTCATCATTTGTTTTTTTAGATTTATCAGACAAAAAAATCCCTCCTCTGTTAATAAAATCCACAATACTACTATACTTTCCCCTATTCCCTATATTTCACTCCTCAATCTTCGAATTTAATTGTAATTAGTTAAAAAGTACTTTTCCCTATGTATCGATGAGCATATTTCTTGCCAATAACAACTGGTCTGAATCATATAATGATAAGAAAGCTTTGAAGCATTTAGTAGAAAAATGGAGTGAGCATACCCATTTTTGTATATGTAAACAGCACACCATTATAATGAACTAAGGATAAAAAATCAAAAAGCGGGGTGCCTTCATTGGACGAATCAATATTAGGAAGACTTGGCAGGATGATGACGGGAAAAATCAGTCGTTGGGTTGTCATTGCTGTATGGATAATTGCAGCAATCGGATTAACCATCACATTGCCTGCCGTTAATGATCGAACAGCAAATAATGCCGCTGACTTGCCTGAAGACTCACCTTCCGTCGTGGCTGATGAACTTATTAAAGAAGAGTTTCCAAATTCCTCTGGAATACCTGCCCTGCTTACATGGCATCGGGAGGGTGGACTGACAGAGGCCGACTTGGCCGAAATCCAGTACCTTTCCAAGGAACTGTCAGATAACCCATTGACGCAGCAATCTTTTTTACCGCCGCTTCATGAAATTCCGTTGCCTGCTCTTCAAGGATCGGTTTCTGAAGATGGAACGACTTTCGTACAGCCGCTTTTCTTTAAAGAAAAGACCGAGACTGAAATTCTTGAAAAAAATCTTGAAAGCATTAATGAAACAGTATCGGAACGCATTGGATCGGACCCATTCAAGGTCCCGACAGATTCAGATGAATTATCACTTCGAGTGACAGGCCCTGTAGGGATATCCGTCGATGCAACGGGATTATTTTCGGGTGCTGATTTTAAATTGCTATTAGCGACCGTAATACTTGTACTTGTCGTATTATTACTCATTTACCGTTCCCCGCTTTTAGCAATCATTCCTTTAATCGGAGTAGGCTTCGCCTATATTGTCACAAGCCCGATCCTTGGATTCATGGCAGATCATGGTTGGATCACAGTCGATTCACAGGCCATTTCGATCATGACCGTATTATTATTCGGTGCCGGAACGGATTATTGTCTATTTTTAATTTCTCACTACAGAAGTGAATTAAGAAATCATGAAAGCAAACGGAAAGCCATGATCTCTGCATTCAAAGATTCATCAGGCGCCATTGCGATGAGCGGCCTTACGATCGTCATCTCGCTGCTAACATTGCTTGTAGCGAAATACGGAGCCTACCACCGTTTCGCTGTACCATTCAGCTTGTCGATTTTAATCATGATGATGGCAGCTTTAACACTTGTACCGGCATTGCTTTCTGTATTCGGAAGGGCTTCCTTCTACCCAATCGTTCCGCGTACACCAGAAATGGAAGAAACACGGGCCAAGAAAAAGGGAAAAGCCGTCAAAAAGCATAAAGAAGGCCGCATCGGTAACTGGATTGGTCATATCGTCACAACCAAGCCATGGACCGTCATTCTTACATGCTTGATCATCTTCAGTGTATTAGCTGGATATTCTTCACAAATAAAATATTCATATGATATTCTCTCTTCCTTTCCTGAAGATATGAACTCCCGTGAAGGCTATTCTGTCATTTCCGACTCGTACTCACCGGGCGAACTGGCACCAGCCACAGTGGTTGTCGACACGGATGGTGAAGATATCGATTTAGCCCAGGCAATTGAAGGAATGAATATTGTTGAAAGTGTGGCCGATCCGGTCACAAGTAAATCCAATGAAGATCTGCAATCCTATGAGGTCAAATTCAACATCAACCCATATGATATCGAGGCAATTGATTCCATTCCGGAAATCCGCACAATTGCGGAGAAAGAATTGAAGGCCGCCAATATATCTTCCGTCGAAGATAAGGTTTGGATTGGCGGGCAAACTGCGACGCAATTCGATAAAAGGGATACCGTAAAAGCCGATGAATTCATGATCATCCCGATCATCATCGTCCTGATTTCCTTGCTTCTTTTAGCCTACTTGCGATCTGTGACAGCAATGGTGTATTTAATGGGGACAGTCATTCTCTCATTCTTTGCAGCTATGGGCTTAGGTTGGATAATCCTGCACTATTTCATGGGTGTCGATGCCATAGAGGGGACGATTCCACTTTATTCTTTCGTATTCCTTGTTGCACTTGGAGAAGACTATAACATTTTCATGGTTTCAAGTATTTGGCGTAAGAAAGAAACGATGCCAATCAAGCAGGCCATCAGAAAAGGCGTTGCCGAAACTAGCGGTGTCATCACTTCCGCCGGAATAATCCTGGCAGCCACTTTTTCCGTTCTAGCCACACTTCCGATTCAAGTATTGGTTCAATTCGGGCTCATTACTGCTCTTGGTGTGTTAATGGACACATTCATTGTGCGACCGTTCCTTGTTCCTGCGATCACCTCCCTGCTTGGCCGCCGTGCCTTTTGGCCAAGTAAAGTGACCGATCAAGAAGAGAAAGAACATGCCAATTAATAAAGGTAGTAAGCTTTACTTTTCTTCATAATTAAAAACCCTGTGCCCCATAAATGCACAGGGTTTGAGTTTGTAGACAAAATGGGTTTTACCTAAAATTTCAAAACAAATTGATTGGAACTGGAACGGAAGGTGCGAGACTCCTGCCGGAAAAGCGCGTCGAGGGGAGACCCCGCAGGCGCAAGGCGCCGAGGAGGCTCCCGGACCGCCCGCGGAAAGCGATGCCTGGAGTTGAAATCGACGTTCGAGGTTTAATAAACCTTCATAAAAACTGAGACCCTGCACCCCATAAATGCACAGGGTTTTTCATGTTTTCAAAATTAAGGAAAACTTTCAGTTGACACTATTGCTTCCACCTCTTATAATTACATTAAGTTAAGATATCTCAAATTAAAGATATATAAATTCAAGATTAATAATTAGGAGGAATAAGCATGACAAATACAAAATGGTCAGTCGACCCGACTCACAGTGCTATTGAATTTTCCGTAAAACATATGATGATCGCTAAAGTAAAAGGAAGTTTTAATAAGTTCGAAGCAAACATTCTAGCAAACCCATTGGATCTAACAACTGCAGAAATCGATTTTACCGTTGATGTGGCCAGTATTGACACACGCAATGCAGACCGGGATAATCACTTGCGTTCCGCTGACTTCTTTGATGTAGAAAAAAATCCTACATTAACATTCAAATCAACAAAAATTGTGAAAACGGATGAAGATGAATACGATGTAACTGGAAATGTGACTCTTAATGGAATCACACAAGAAGAAACTTTCAGCATCACCTTCGAAGGCCAAGGAAAAGATCCATGGGGAAATGAAAAAGCAGGCTTTAGCGGAAAAGGTAAAGTCAAACGCAGTGATTATGGTTTAACCTATAACGCGGCTTTAGAAACAGGCGGCGTACTGATCGGCGATCAAATCACGCTTACCATCGAAATCGAAGTTTCTAAAGAAGCTTAATTAATAAAGAAGCAGCCATCTTTAGGATGACTGCTTCTTTCTACATTTACCGGAGTTACGAATTCCTCGTTTTATAAAGTAAATAAATGAAGTATGGTGCCCCGATGCTCGCTGTGAAGACACCAGCCGGTATTTCCAAAGGTGAGAATAGGGTCCGTCCAATCAAATCCGCCACCATGACCAGGATGCCCCCAAGCAAAGCTGAAGTGGGCAGTAAAACTCCAAAACTAGAACCAACAAGCCTTCTGGCCATGTGGGGGGCCATTAATCCCACAAAACCTATTCCTCCAGCAAAAGCTGTGGAACCACCAATCAAGGCCGTACTGATCATCAATAATGTAAACCGTTGTTTTTGGATATGTCCCCCAAGACCCGTTGCAAGGTCATCGCCTAGCTCCTGTAAATTAATATTTCTGGCATACAGGAAGGCGATTAACAGGAATAGAATCGTCCATGGTGCCAGAACAGCGATATTATTCCAGGTGGAGTTAGACACTGACCCCGTGATCCAGAGGTTTGCCTGGCTCGCTTGATAGACTGGGCCAAGGATCATCATCATCGTAGTGAGTGCTTTCATTAAAGCCATTACCCCAATCCCGATCAATACAAGCCTTATCGGGGGGACTCCATTTTTCCAGGCTAAGGAATAAACAAGTAAGGCCACGACTGTCGCCCCAATGAACGCAGCTAACGGCAGCCAGTTGATGCTCACCGTCAATGAATGATTCTTATCGCTAAAAATGGCCAAGAATCCAACGACCGCCACTGTCGCTCCTCCCGTTATTCCCAAGATATCAGGCGAAGCAAGTGGATTCCGAATCATCCCTTGAAGGATTCCGCCAGCTACAGCAAGGCCCATCCCCACCAACAGGGCAACAATTATTCTAGGCAGGCGGAAAGATTGGATGATAAGCCGATCGCTCTCCGCTCCCCCTCCGAAAAGGACCTGGAGGACACTTAGCGGATTTATATTCATTTCACCCACTCCAGTACTGATCACAAACACTAGTGAAGTGACTACAAATAATAAGAAAATCACGATCATGGCTTTTTTATCCATCAAGAATGATATTTTTTCATTAAACAAACGAAAGCTCTTATATGACTTCATCGACCGCTGAACCCCTTTCTAGCTATATAAATAAAGAATGGGGTCCCTATTATGGCTGTCATGACTCCGACCGGAACTTCTCGAGGCATCAGGATATACCTCGATATGACATCGGCTGCAATCAAAAGCACCGCCCCGAAAAGTCCAGAGAAGGGAATCAGCCAGCGATGATCGATGCCTACTACGGAACGGGTAAGATGCGGAACGACGATTCCTATAAAGCCAATCGGACCCGCAACTGCCACTGATCCGCCAGCGAGCAGGATGATTGCCAGCCCCAGAACCAGCTTAAGAAAAACTATATTCAATCCAAGACCTTTTGCAACATCCTCACCCATGGACAACACATTCATTTTACCGGACATGATCAATGCAAGGCCCCAGCCTACGACAAGATAAGGCAGGACGGCAACTAAATTGTCCAGACTTCTACCGGAGACGGATCCGGCAAGCCAGAATAGGACTTGCTCTAAAAGAGCCTCATTGGAAACAAGAAGACCTTGTGTAAGTGAAGCTACCATGGCCGTCATGGCTGCACCAGCCAATGTCAGCTTCATAGGTGTCAAGCCGCCTCGTCCCATGCTTCCAATCATATATATGCTTATCGCGGCTATGGCCGCCCCTATGAATGACAGCCATGTGAATACTTGAAGATTGCTTATTCCAAAAACGGTGACCCCAGTGACAACCGCCAATCCCGCCCCGGCGTTGACCCCGAATATATCTGGAGATGCGAGGGGGTTTTTAGTTAGCGTTTGCATTAACACCCCCGAAATGGCCAAACTTGCACCGATTGCCGAAGCGATCAGGGCCCGCGGAAGTCTGACTGATTGAATGACAATGTGTTCATTCGTCCCATTGAAATCGGTAAAAGCATCGATGGCCATTTTCCATGTTGTATCTGTATAACCGTATACAATACTTGAGCACAGTAAAAACAGCAGCAAAAGAATGGTAATGAACAGCCCCATCCATTTCTGCCATGAATTTTTTAATAACATATCCAGTTACCTTTCCAATCACGTTTGTATAGTAATATTTTACTGGTCTAAACAGGATTATGTCAACGAATTTGAGAATCATTTTCAATTATATATTGACAGAAAAGTATATTCATTTTATGATGATGCTGTTAAGTGCGAATGATTATCATTTGCCGGAAAATTGGGAGGGATACATAGATGTTTAGATTTAAGTCATTATTAACGATTTTTACAATATTTGCAGTCTTTCTTCTAGCAGCTTGCGGGAATTCGGATGAGAAAGCCGATGGAAATAAAGCTGAAGACAAGAAAGAGGAAAAAAGCTACACAATTGAGCATGCCATGGGTACTGCCGAGTTGAAAGAAACACCTAAAAGAGTGGTCGTTCTAACAAATGAAGGCACTGAAGCATTGCTTGCTTTAGGAATTAAACCTGTTGGTGCCGTTCAATCATGGCTTGGCGACCCTTGGTACGACCATATTAAAGATGATATGGATGGGGTCGAAGTTGTTGGTGTTGAACATGAAGTTAATTTAGAGAAAATCGCATCACTGAAGCCTGACTTGATTATCGGAAGCAAGATACGCCAAGAAGCTGTTTATGATAAATTAAATGCAATCGCCCCTACCGTTTTTTCGGAAACGCTAAGAGGAGATTGGAAAGAAAACTTTAAACTATATGCAAAAGCCTTGAACCTTGAAGAAAAAGGGAACGAAGTAATTGCAGAATTCGATAAACAAACAGAAGATCTTAAAGCTAAATTGGGTGATAAAGTAAATCAAGAAGTTTCCATTGTTCGTTTCATGGCTGGAACTACTCGTATTTATTACACAGATTCATTCTCTGGAGTGATTTTCGATCAATTAGGATTTAAACGTGCAGAACAACAGAAGGAACTGTTCACGGCAGATAATAAATTAGGCAACCTTGCCATTGAAGTTGGGAAAGAAGTCATCCCTAAAATGGATGGAGATATTCTATTCTACTTCACTTACGCTCCTGAAGGGGACAAACAAGCCCTAAGCACAGCAAAAGAATGGACGAATGATCCACTTTGGAAAAACCTTGATGCAGTCAAAAACGGAAATGCCCATGAGGTTAGCGACGCCACATGGAATACATCTGGCGGAGTTATTGCAGCTAATAAAATGCTTGAAGATATAGAAAAGATCATGCTTGAAAAGTAATAACACGTTTCTATTGAAAACGGCCTTTCTCGATATAATTCGAGAAAGGCCGTTTTATTTTATATTCATGTCATTAACCCACTTGTCCGCTTTCCTTCAATTGATCGTCTACGAATAAGAGGCCCAATTCGTAATGCTCCCCGTCAAATAGAGCTCTTTGCACAAAACGAATCTGTTCATTATTATCAATGACCTCAAGTTTGCAATGTGCCCGGTTTATTTGGAGCGCCCTGTATAACTCTTCTTCTTCCCTGACGACGACACCATTTATTTTCGAAATGACCTCGCCTTTTTGCAACCCCATTTTATCTGCCGGAGATTGAGGGATAACGCCTAAGATCTGGACACCCAGCTTACTTTTCGAAAAATAAAAAGGAAGCTTTTGATCCATTGCCTTTTGGGAATAATGCAGAAATTCACGACCGAGGATTGCTAAAACAGCCGTCATGATTGCCAATGGAGGGTACCAGTAACCCACTGCCGCCAAAAGCGTAATCACAATTCCCAATGCCCCTACCTTTTTGCCTTGCGCCCTAATGGCCAGTTCAGGGAGCGTCCCATGCACTTTTTGCTTAAAGCCGATTAAAATGGGCAGTACGATCGGCGACAGGGACATGTCCCCGATTGAAAAAACCGGATACCATTCGAAAGGCACTGGAAGTTGTCCTCCAGGAACCATAACGAACATGGGAATTAGCCAAACTCGCTGTGAAACATACACACCTATCGGCTGTCCCCTCTTGGATACCTCCAACTGGGGAGAGACCTTTTTACTTCCGTTGCCGACAATCAAAAACCCTTCAGCAATCAGTAATAACCCTATTAAAATGACAAGTGTCGGATATACGGACCGATCCAGCTGATTAAGGGCATCCTGAAATAATGTAAGCTTGATATCTCTATCATATAAAAAGAAAAGGATAAAGAAGGTGAGTCCCACCGTATAAACGGGGGAAACAAACCTCCTTTTCATGGATAGCATGGACAAAACCGTTACCACTGCCATGATGAACAGCGCCGCCATAGGAATGGCGAGTCCAGTAGCCAGTGTAAGGAAGGAAAGGATCAATCCCCATATCAATCCTTGAGGTAACATGGAACGCAGCTCCATGGAAAAACTGTAGATCTTCGTATTAAAATCATGGCGTTCCCGTTTAACGCGAAGATAGCCGATGAATAAACAATAGGCAATCGAAACATAAAGCAAAGGATGAAGGAAGAGTTTTCCTAATCCCATTAAGCATGCTATCAGCCAATCCGTTGTCAATTTCTTTCCACCATCCTCAAAAGTAATCAAAATTTTGTCAAATTTCGTTCTGGTCAGTTACCTCCTATTCTATCAAAAATGTAGCCTCCATGCCTATTAAGATGCAGAAAAAGTAGCTTTATCTTAAGTTTCCCCTATACTGCCGTTCATGTTCGCAGGCGGGGCTCGAACAAATGCAAAAGAGGCACCGCTCCAAGGGAACGGTGCCATCAAGTTATTTAACTAAATAATTCAAAGCCGTGCGTAACTGAATATCATTATCTTCATCCTGGATCTTTTCCAGAATGGCGGATTCCAGATGTGCTGCGGTTTTAGCATCAAGCTTACCAGTCACTTCCAGGCCAAATTGTTTTTGGAATGCTTTTACTGCGATTTCTGTACTCCAATCATAATATCCATCCTCACGGCCCGGTTCAAATCCAAGTCCTTTCAGAATGCTTTGGGCATACTGGATTTGTTCATCATTCATATCCCTTTGCAACACCTTCTCAATAGCCAGCTGATGGGCATCAAAATACTCCGGTTGTTTCACTTTGATTGTTGGTTCGATCCCCTTTTTATGGATCCAGTTTCCTGAAGGCGTCAGCCACTTATATAACGTAAGTTTAATCTTGCTGCCATCACCCATTGGTACAGCTTGCTGTACTGTGCCTTTCCCGAAGGTCTTCTCGCCTACCAATGGATAGCCTCCCGCCTCTTGCATCGCTCCGGCCAGGATTTCCGAGGCTGAGGCGCTGCCTTTATCCGTCAAGACGGCAATGGGATAACTTTTCGCTTTCTTAAGGCTTGTAAAAAACGATTGTGTTTCACCCGTTCTTTCTGCAATTTGCAAATAAGGCTTGTCTTTTGTGATAAACTCGCCAAGAATCGTTTCCACACTAGAAAGAAGGCCACCTGGGTTGCCTCGTACATCTATGACCAAGCCCTTAATTCCCTTCTTTTCCAGTTCTTTCATCTGCTTTTTAAAATCAGACGCAGTCTTTTCCGAGAATGTGGTCAACTCGATATAACCGATTTGTTCTCCGGCAACTTCTTTAATTGATGAAAATACGGTATCCAATGGAATTTCGGCACGCACCATATTGAATTCAAGTGGATTGTCCACCCCTGCTCGCTTTATTTCCATTTTGACGGGAGATCCTTTTTTGCCGCGGATTTTCAGGCGTGTTTCATACAGATCCAAACCTTCTACACTTTCACCATTCACCTTAAGGATTTGATCTTTCGGCTTTAATCCAGCTTTTTCTGCAGGCGAGTCTTTGTAAGGAGAAACAATTATGACCTTACCATCTTCCATTCCGATTTCAGTCCCGATCCCTTCAAAAGAGGAGTCCAGGGTTTCATTGAATTGCTTGGCGGTCTCCTTGTCCATATATACGGAATAAGGATCTTTCAGCGCTGACAGCATGCCTTGGATGGCACCCTCCACCAGGTTGGAGCCGTCCACCTGTTCTACATACTGACTTACGATCAAACCGTAAGCTTGTTCCACTTTTGCCCATTCCTTATCCTTCGTTATTTCCTGACTTTCATCCTTTGCTTCATTCTTGGCCGGAAGGCTTGTCCAATATATGCCCCCCACTGCTCCAATGGCTAGTGACATGATGATTGCTAGAGGAAGTACCCATTTTTTGACCATATTTATCCCCATTTCTGACCTGATATGTATTTCACTATATGAGGCGATTGGAAGAAATATGCTTATAGAATATGGTGACACTACACAAAAAAAAACAGACCAGGAATTTATCCTGATCTGTTTTTCCGTTCATATATTGGGTATTAATTAGGTATATAGTTTAATGGATTAACAGCATTTGACTTGCTATAATTCCATGCCCCTTTATGTAGCTCAAAGTGTAAATGCTGACCGAATGAATGTCCTGTGTTACCCATGATGCCAATTTGTTGACCTTTGGCAACTACAGCACCTTCGCTTGCTTGTCTCGAACTTAAGTGTGCATACACAGTAGTCCATTGCTGACCGCCGATCGAATGGGTGACGAAGATGACGTTACCGTATGAACTTGAGAAGTAAGAACGGCTTACGACTCCGTCGGCTGCAGCTACAATTGGAACCGTTCCGCTAGCAGCGATGTCGATGCCGGCATGCTGTTTATTCCATCGTTCACCCATTGTTGAAGATACATATCCTGCACTTGGTCTAGTGAAAGTACCCGATGATACTGCAGGCGTAGGCGCTGGCGCTTGACTTACATTAGACGAAGATTGTGAAGATGATGATGAACTGTTGCTTTTTGCACTATATCCTGAAGAAGTGGATTGTTTTTTTGATTCGGATGCTTGTGATGCTGCTTGTGCAGCCGCTTGTGCAGCTTCTTGCTCTGCACGTTTTTTCGCTTCAGCTGCCGCTTTTTTACGCGCTGCTTCCAATTCGGCTTGACGTTGATGCTCTAAGCTGATGGCAGATTTGATGGCTTTTTCTTGAGCAGCAAGATTCGCTTTTTCTTCCTCTAGACCCATCTTCTCATGTTCATGCTTTTCAGTTTGTTGTTTTAATTTCTTAACTAAAGCATCCTTTTCTTGCTTCTGCTGTTTTTGTTGCTTTTGAATTTCCAATAGTTCAGCTTTTGCCACTTCTAAACTGGCAAGCTTCGTTTCAACGGCATTTTGCTTTTCTTCCAGATCCTTTTTATCCAGCTCATGCTGCTTTAAAATATCACGGTCCGCTTCAGCGATTGTCGCTACAGCTCCGACACGGTCAACTAAATCCCCAAAACTGGATGATCCAAATAATACTTCAAGGTAGTTCACGTCCCCGCCAGTCTCCTGGAAAGAAAGTGCCCTTTCCTTCAATATTTCATTACGTTTGGCGATCCGCTCTTTTAATACTTTAATCTCTTCTTTCAATGCCTCGATTTCTTTTTTCGTTTGTGTAATTTCAGCATTTTTAGCATCGATTTTTTTTGCGGACTCTTCAATTTTCGCTTCAATGGCAGCGATTTGGTCTTCTGCTGTCATTTGCTTATCCTGCAGGTTATCGATTTTCTTTTCCGTGTCAGAAATATTCGATTCAACACCCGAACGTTTTTCCTGGATAGATTCTTTCTGTTTTTCTAAGTCCGAAATCGACTCAGCATAAACCGAAGGTGCCGCTAGAATGCTTCCCAACCCGATCATGATGGAGGCATTCATGGCAATGATATTTTTTTTCACGTTTCATTTCCCCTTTCAACCCGTTACATCCGTGCCTTGTAACGTCTCTCTATTTATGTCTGGCTACTTTTGGCTTTCGAGCAAAGATACACTTTTATACTTTCAGGAACTTCCTGACGGACATCAAGCTGCCCCATATGCCGATAACGGCTCCAATTACGATGAGGATGGCCGAAACTTGATAAATAAACGGATTTGCAGGCAGGAAATCGATGAATTTGAACGTAATCTGCGGTGCTGCATATTTATAAAGATTGTAGTAGAGTACTGCAATCAGACCTATCGGAATGATGGAACCGAGGACTCCCAACCACAGTCCCTCCAAGAAGAATGGCCAACGGATGAATGTATTCGTTGCTCCTACCAATCTCATGATCTCAATTTCTTTTCTTCTGGCTACAATGGTAATTTTAATCGTATTCGAAATCAGGAACATTGCAGTAAATAGTAATCCTACAATAAGTACGATCCCTATGTTTCTAGCAATATTAACAAAGCTGAATAGTTTCTCGACGTAGCCTTGTCCATATTTAACACTTTGGATATACTCCATACCTTCGATTTTTTTTGCCACCTTGATGACATCTTGCGGAGATTTCGTTTTGATAACATAAACGTCCCTTAATGGGTTATCCTGTTCAAATGGTTTAAACGCCTCACCATTATCTCCTAAATCATCTATTAAATTAGTAAGTTCTTCGTCTTTTGGAGAGAAAATCACTGATTCAATGCCGTTTATCTCCATAATTTGCTTACCAATAGTTTTTATATCGTCATCATTCGCCGCATTATCAATATGTGCACGAACTTCGACATCTTTCTCCACATTTCCCGCGATATGATTTAAATTCATCATGAGCACTAAAAAGACGCCAACCAAAGTTAGAGTGACCGTTACTGCACTGACTGAAGCAAACGTCATCCAACCATTACGGCCAATATTTTTAAAACTTTCACGGAAGTGACGGAGCAATGTTCTAAATTTCATATCCGTAATCACCTCGATGTTCATCGCGAACTATTTTTCCACTTTCAATGGCAATGACACGTCGTTTAATATTGTTGACGATGTCCCTATTATGAGTTGCCATGACAAGTGTAGTTCCGCGTTTATTAATTTCTTCGAATATGTTCATGATTTCCCATGATGTTTCGGGATCAAGATTACCTGTAGGCTCGTCGGCTATGACTACCTTGGGGTCATTGACGATCGAACGGGCTATTGCAACCCTTTGCTGTTCCCCGCCAGATAACTCGGAAGGAAGCATTCTTGCTTTATGTTTAATGCCGACCAGATCAAGGACTTCCATGACTCTCTTTTTGATTTCTTCTGGTTCCTTTTCAATAACTTCCATGGCAAAAGCAACATTTTCATATGCAGTGAATGTTTGAAGGAGTTTAAAATCTTGGAATACCATACCGATATTACGGCGGAATAGAGGAACTTTCGAATTGCGGATACTTGGCAGGCTAAGGCCATTGACCAAAATATTACCGCTTGTAGGCTTTTCTTCCCTATACATCATTTTGATGAAGGTCGATTTTCCGGCACCGCTCGGACCCACTACATAAACGAACTCGCCTGGCTTTATTTTCACATTGATTCCATTAATGGCAATTACGCCATTTGGATATGTCTTTTTCACATCTATCATTTCTATCATTCTAAAACCACCTAATTTGCTTGGATTATCACTATGTATCAACAGCTTTTCGACAATTTTCACTGAAATCTGACAGGAATCTCTCTTACTTGAGCACAGAAACATTATAACATCATATTTTGTCAAATTAAGCATAAAAAATATTACAGTTTCATTTCAGTTAGACATATATCAACATCTATGTAATAATTCCAGGATTCGATTGCTTGAAAAGGGGGTTAAATGTGAGTTGTTTCGAGGTTTTAAAGGAGGCTAAATGAAACGTCCTGCTAAGCAGAACGTTTCGTCAATCATTACTTATGTCCAGCAAGCCATTCAGCGACCATGCTTGCTTCCTTGCCCTGGATTATACCTGGTGGCATTCCACCTTGGCCATTCGCTATGACTTTTTCAATATCTGCTTTTGATAGCTTGGAACCGACCTTCGTTAAATTCGGTCCTACGCCTCCTTCAAGATTCACTGCATGACAACTTGAACATTTGTTTTCATAAATTTTTGCGGCATCACCGGCACCTGCCGTAGTCGTTTCATTATTTTCACTTGCAGGCTCTTTATCTGCAGCATCATCGTTCCCACCGCATGCAGCCAAGGCCAAAGAAGTACCCAAAACTAAGGCGAACCACTTCATTTTCATTGAATTTACCCCCTCTGATTTATACCAGCACAAGAACATTATACCAATTTCAATCCAGTTTAAAACCCTCCCCAAGTACCTCCGATGCGTCCATTACAATTACAAACGCTTTAGGGTCAACGAGTTTCACCAATTGTTTCAATTTGGTGAATTCCGACTGGTCTATTACGCACATCAAAATTGGACGAGTATCATCCGTATAGCCGCCATACCCGGATATGCCTGTCACACCCCGGTCCAGCTCATGTATGATAGCATCCCTTACTTCCATTTCTTTATTCGTGATGATCAGTGACATCTTCGAACGGTTCAATCCAATCTGGACGAGGTCGATCGTCTTGCTTGTCACATACAATCCAATCAATGCATAAAGCCCTTTTTCAATATCGAAAACGATGGCAGCACTTAAAACGATGATTCCATCAATGACTGCCACACAGGTTCCCAATGACAGATGGGTATACTTATGGAAAATCTGTGCCGCCAAATCGGTCCCCCCTGTGGAACCCTTCCCGCGAAAGACGATCCCCAGCCCAAGTCCGACCATCATCCCCCCGCAAATCGAACCAAGCAATGCATCATTCGTCCAAGCATCCCAATCCTTTGTCAGAAATACCACTAATGGCAGAAACAGGGTTCCAATCAGGCTTTTGGCTCCGAAATGTCTTCCAAGGATAATGAGCCCCGCAATGAATAAAGGGATATTAAAACCCCAAAGAACGTAGGCTGGCTCCCAACCGAGAGTTGAATCGAGAATCGTGCTAATCCCGCTGACCCCGCCAGATGCGACCTGGTTAGGCAGTAAGAATACATTAAAACCAATGGCAATTATGGATGAACCGACAATCACCAATCCATACTCCGTTAACTTTTGAATTAAAGGGTGCCTCTGCTCCCGGTATCTTTTCTTCATTTTGCATAAGTCTCCTCGAACCATCATTATTATCTAGTATTGGCCGAACGAGGTAGAGCATCCCTTTTCAATCCTGTAAATGTCAGCCAGAAGATTCATTAAAAAGGGGAAAAAAAAGCCGGACCGGGGAAACCGGTCCGACTGGCTGATCTTATAGTTTTGAACGCAAGTACGCATCAATGAACATATCGATATCGCCATCCATGACAGCTCCCAGGTTTCCGGTCTCCGCACTTGTACGGTGATCTTTAACCATGGAATATGGGTGGAAAACATAAGAACGAATTTGGCTTCCCCAGCCAATTTCCTTTTGCTCACCACGGATTTCATCCAATTCCGCTTGTTGCTGCTCAATTTCACGTTGATACAATTTGGCTTTCAGCATATTCATGGCCTGGGCCTTGTTTTTGATTTGAGATCTCTCGTTTTGGCACGTTACCACGGTGTTCGTAGGTATATGGGTGATCCGGACTGCCGAGTCCGTTGTATTGATATGCTGACCACCTGCACCACTTGCCCGGTACGTATCTATTTTCAAATCTTCCGTGCGTACTTCAATGTTGATCGTCTCATCGAATTCCGGCATGACTTCACATGAAACGAATGAAGTATGGCGTCGTCCTGAGGAATCGAAAGGAGAAATACGGACAAGACGGTGTACCCCTTTTTCCGCTTTCAAATAACCATAGGCGTTATGGCCTTTGAAAATTAAAGTGACACTCTTGATCCCAGCTTCATCACCTGGAAGGTAATCAAGGGTTTCCACTTTAAAGCCTCTTTTTTCACCCCATCTTGTATACATGCGCAGCAGCATGGAACCCCAATCCTGGGACTCCGTTCCGCCAGCACCAGGATGCAGTTCAAGAATGGCATTTTTCGAGTCATATTCTTCACTTAGTAAAAGTTGAAGTTCAAAGTCATTCATCTTTTGTGCAAGAACCGTGATCTCTTCTTCCAGCTCCGCTAAAAGTTCTTGATCATTCTCCTCTTTCACTAATTCATATGTCAAATCCAGATTTTCATATGATTCATTCAGGTCGGACAATTGATTGACTTGTTCTTTTAAAGCATTCGTTTCATTGATGACAGTTTGTGCTTTTTGCTGATCATTCCAAAAATCGGGATGTGTCATCTCATTTTCTAGCTGTGCGATTCGTGCCTCTTTTTCATCTAAGTCAAAGAGACCCCCTAAAGTCCGTTAATCGTTGCGCTGTCCGTTCAAGTTCATTTCTAATTTCTGCTAATTCCATTTCTCTTCACCTCATTAAGTATGTTAAAAAAAATCCCTGAAGAGGGATTCCCTTCATTACAAATAAATCTCTCCAAACTATATGCAAATGTATTGCTTTATGCAAACAAAACATGAAAAGAGGCGGCAAGCCTTACACTTAACCGTCCCATAATCATTATACACCTAACTTTAGCCTAAATTGCCATGGCAATTCTTATATTTTTTACCGCTGCCGCATGGGCATAACGCGTTTCGGCCAACGTCTTCCTTTTTACGTGCAGGGGCTTTTTTCACTTTTCCCCCGTCTTCTTCCTTCGGATTGACCGCTTGTCCTTTTATGACTTCCTTGCGTTCCAAATTGTTGCGGATTTCGGCCTTCATGATGTATTTTGCGACTTCATCTTCCATTGAAGCAATCATCGCTTCAAACATTGCGAAACCTTCTGATTGATATTCACGAAGCGGATCGATCTGGCCATAAGCACGAAGGTGGATCCCTTGGCGCAATTGCTCCATCGCATCAATATGGTCCATCCACTTACTATCGACCGCACGAAGAACGATTACTTTTTCGAATTCACGCATTTGTTCTTCAGATAGCTCTTCTTCTTTTTGGTCATAGCTTTCTTTCACTTTTGCTAAAATGAACTCAACCAATTCCGATTCATTTTTCCCTTCCAAATCAGCTACAGTGATTGAACCTTCATTGAATAGGTTACCATTCAGGTAATCGACAAGGCCTTGTAAATTCCAGCCTTCCTCATCGCCCATTGGTGCAAACGCGACAACATTTCGCTGGATGGATGCCGTGATCATCGTTTCGACGATTTCACGTAAATTCTCACTTTCCATGACATCGAAACGCTGTTTATAAATAATTTCCCGTTGTTGACGGAGAACATCGTCATACTGCAGTAATTGCTTACGTGAATCGAAGTTATTGCCTTCGACCCGTTTCTGTGCGGATTCAACGGCCCTTGTCACCATTTTACTTTGAATTGGCTGGGAATCATCCATACCAAGGCGTGCCATCATGTTTTTCATGTTATCCGAACCAAAGCGGCGCATCAATTCATCTTCCATTGATAAATAGAATTGAGTGACCCCTGGATCTCCCTGACGGCCGGACCGACCACGCAGCTGGTTATCTATACGCCTGCTTTCATGACGTTCCGTACCGATGACAGCAAGGCCCCCAAGCTCCTTGACACCTTCACCAAGCTTGATATCCGTACCGCGCCCTGCCATGTTCGTAGCGATCGTAACTGATCCTTGATTACCTGCATTCGCAATGATTTCCGCTTCACGCTCATGGTTCTTGGCATTCAAAACATCGTGAGGGATTCCTTTTTTGGATAAATAGGCAGATATGACTTCAGATGTTTCGATGGCAACCGTACCGACAAGCACAGGCTGACCCTTTGTATAGCGTTCGGCGATGTCTTCCACAACAGCCTTGAATTTCCCATCGGTTGTAGCGTATATAAGATCTGCCCTGTCGTCCCTGATGATATTCCTGTTTGTCGGGATCGCAATGACATTCATATTATAAATATTGCGGAATTCCTCTTCTTCCGTTTTGGCTGTACCGGTCATACCTGAAAGCTTTTCATACATCCTGAAATAGTTCTGGAATGTAATCGTCGCAAGAGTCATGCTTTCATTTTGAATTTCAAGTCCTTCTTTCGCTTCGATCGCCTGGTGGAGACCTTCACTGTAACGGCGGCCTTTCATCAAACGGCCAGTGAATTGGTCAACGATGACTATCTCGCCTTCCTGGACAACATAATCCACATCCAAATGCATGGAAACATGCGCCTTTAACGCCTGATTGATATGATGATTCAAAGTAACGTGATTAATATCGAATAAATTATCGATATTAAACGCTTTTTCAGCTCGATTCATCCCATCTTCCGTCAGCTGAACACCTTTTGTCTTTTCATCATATGTGTAGTCGGTTTCTTTTTTTAAGGTTCTTACAAACGCATTGGCCTGGATATAAAGCTGAGCCGATTTTTGTGCCGAACCGGAAATGATCAATGGCGTTCTTGCCTCATCGATCAAAATCGAATCGACCTCATCAATGACGGCGAAGTGCAGCGGGCGCTGTACCATTTGTTCTTTATATAACACCATATTGTCACGAAGATAATCAAAACCTAACTCATTATTCGTACTGTACGTAATGTCAGCATTATACGCCGCCTGCTTTTCTTCTTTAGAATGACTGTTCAAATTCAATCCGACGGTCAAACCAAGGAAATCATACAATACGCCCATCTCGGTGGCATCACGGTGTGCCAAGTATTCATTGACAGTAACGACATGTACACCTTTACCGGTAAGCGCGTTTAAATAAACCGGCATCGTGGATGTTAAGGTTTTACCTTCCCCTGTTTTCATCTCGGAGATATTTCCATCATGAAGTGATGCCCCACCCATGATTTGAACACGGTAAGGATATAAGCCCAGAGCACGCTTTGCCCCTTCACGTGCTACCGCAAAAGCCTCAACAAGCAAATCATCAACGGTTTCCCCATTTTGATAACGCTCTTTAAACTCACCCGTTTTGGCACGCAACTGTTCATCCGATAACGCTGCCGTCTCATCAGCCAGCGCTTCGACCTGATCGGCGATTTTTTCTAAACGTTTGATTTCTCGCTTATTCGGATCAAAAACTTTATTTAATATATTAAGCATTCAATAACGCTCCTCTATTATGGTAATGATCGTTCAATGACAAAATTCATATAAGTAAGAAGAAACACACTTCTATTATTACTAATGCACGCTTAATTTTACCACTTCTATCATAGAGGTACAACTTCATGTCACTTCCCTGGTATAGACCTGAATTCAATTCTTGCGAAAAACAATGGATAAATGAGGAGTAAAACTGTTAAAATAGAAGGAAGTATAAAAAATATGTTGCAAATTCCCCACTATTCCATGTGCAAATGAGAATTATCCATAACCTTCCATCACTAGATGCTGTGTCCTCTCTAGCGATAGCATGTCAAGGTAATCCTACCTTACAGTCGTCTTGTTTGAATGATAAGATTGGCTACTGACACTTATTAGCGGAAGATAAATAGAACATGTTTCGAGGTGGTATTGATGATTGGTGAACGTGTAAAAAAACTGCGAGAAGAAAAGAAAATGTCGATGACTGAACTTGCCGATAAAGCCGGTGTGGCAAAGTCTTATTTAAGTTCGCTCGAGCGGAACTTACAAACGAATCCTTCTATTCAATTTCTTGAAAAAATCTCCGCCGTACTTAACATTCCTGTTGATGCCCTGCTTTATGATGCACCAAATAAGGAAACCTTGGACACTGACTGGATGAAAATCGTTGAGGAAGCCATGAATTCGGGTGTTTCAAAACAACAATTCAGGGAATTTATCGAGTTTAATAAATGGAGAAAAGATAAAGAAGAGTAGAGTGGTAATGCACTAGTTTACCTACATAATCCTGAAGAATACAGTTTGAATAAGCTAGACTTGTTAGAATCTCAAGGAAGAATAAACCCTATAAACAGCTAATGAATCGAATTACTGTTTATAGGGATGTTCTCGATCTTGTTCGGAAGCTATTTTCCATTGTTCTCCTCTAATGTTACCTCAAGGCTTTCCCGTTTCAAAAAAGCACTGATTTCCTCTTTTTTGAAACCCAAGCTCCTTGCTTCTGAAATCAATTTCACCCATTCTTGATCCATCTCCACATTAGCCACCTCTTCTACCTCCTAAAATACTCTTTGTATTTCAGGCAGACCAGCCATCATAGTCTCGAGGACCTTAGACCTGTGCCTTTGCGCCCTCATCTTTCAATAAGTTTGCCTTTGTCGTGGTATTTATTACCAAATACATTACTTATAATCATATTATAACGGATACCCACTCCATATATTGCTATTTTATGTCGGTAATCTACCTAAATGCAAAAACTTTTATCCGACAAAATATTACAATATTAAGAAAATTCAAATTCCAGGTGATTTTTCATAGAATTATTCAATTTCTTTTTTTATAAAATAGTAAATATTACTCTTCTTAATATTCCGTTTCTGCGCATTGATTCTCTCCATTGTAAGTGCATCCAAGGCTTTTTGCGCAGTTAAATCCTCACCGCAGGTCGGGCAAAGCCACTTTCCATATTCCGTACTGCTAAAAGAAGCCCTATGGCAAGTATGGCAATTCTTTCGATACAAGTAATCCAACCCCTCTGCACCTTAATCAAATTGTTTTTTATAAAAAACCAATCGTTCTTTTTAAAGAACTTACAATTTGAGTATAGTGCAAAAGAAAGGGGTTATTAAATAGGTAAAACTGACTATTTATCTTAATAAAGAACAAAAATTGTTCTTTATTAAGCGTCTTTCGTTAATTTGAATTCTTTAGAGAACAAAAGAAGCAATCATTTTTTCCTTTTCAAACAAATTCTATCAACAGGCATTAAAAAAGCACAACCCAAAGGCTGGGCTGTGCTTGTGATCTTAGAATAATAATTAACTAGGTTCAATCAATCCATAGCGTCCATCTTTTCGGCGGTACACTACGTTCGTTGTATTAGTATCCGCATTCGTGTAAACGAAGAAACTGTGACCAAGCATATTCATTTGTAAAATCGCTTCTTCACTGTCCATCGGCTTTAAATCAAAGCGCTTATTGCGGACCACTTCAATATCATTATCGTCTTCGAATTCATCCACCACTTCGTCAACTTCCGTATTGAAGGCGAATGCATCTGGTGCAGTCGATAGATTGTTTCGGAACTTGCGATTGACCTTCGTTTTATGTTTACGAATTTGGCGTTCAAGCTTATCATTGATCAAGTCAATGGCAGCATACATATCCGCATTTTCCTCTTCAGCACGAAGAACCAAATTCTGCATGGGAATCGTCACTTCGACCTTTGATGTATTATTGTTCACTTTTAAATTCACTAACACATTTGCATCTGGTGTATTGTTAAAATATCGTTCTAACTTGCCAATTTTCTTTTCGACGTATTCTCGAATTGCTGGAGTTACCTCAATGTTTTCACCGCGTACGTTGTAATTCATAAAGTGAGTCCTCCTTAAATTAAGACTATACAGTTAGATTCTACAATACCCCTCCGGTTCCTTTTAGAAACACATCATGAAATATGTCGAAATAATGAAACAATTGTCGGAAGGTTTGGAAGGGTTGATGTCTGCCCTAGCTTCATTATATCAAATGCTATGCTATAAAGAAAAAATTAAGCCTATTTTATTTACAGAAAATTTAAAAATAATTAACATAAAAACCGTTTGGAAACCAAACGGTTGCGTAATCAGTATCTTTTATCGTAGAACATACCATCAACTGATAGACTTTCATACGGATTCGTGTATTTATTGGATGATTTTTTCTTCTTATTTATTTCCTGGATATCCCGCTGTATCTCCTGCTTTTGGAGCTTCAGCAAGTGATCGACCTGTTGGTTGAGCAACAGTGCTGCACGTCCCAGCTGCTGCTCTTCACCAGTAAAAGGCGGTTTGATTTGAGAAAGAAGTCCATCTCGCTGATCAATCAGCTGTGTGACCCTTTCTATTTTTTCATCACGTTCTGTGATCGAGTGATCTTCCAGAACGGCAAGTAATTCAGCGGTTAAATCATGAAAGGTTCTAATCACCATTACACTTGACCGCTTTGGGTGAATTGTTTTTTCCGATTGATTTGAATTACTTCTTTCCAAGTATTCCGGAACTCAGTAACAAGTCCCTCCACTTCTTCCAAGGCAGCAACATCATTTTTCAGATTCGCTTCTATCAGACGCCGGTTCATGAAATCATACAGACTCATCATATCTTTGGATACATCCGCATCCATATTCAGCGTCACCATCAATTCATGGACAATGTTTTGCGCCTTAATGATGTTCGTATTCCTCGCTTCGATATTTCCTGCTTCAATGGCTTTCTTCCCAAGCATGATGAACTTCAAACAGCCATTATAAAGCATTAATGTAAGCTCACCCGGGGATGCTGTATTGACTGAATTTTGCTGATACGATTGATATGGATTATTTATTGCCATATTTAACTTCCTTTCTGACTTACCTTAACTAAAATAAGAAGCTAACGATGCACTTTGGCTGTTTGCCTTTTGAATCGCTTTTTCCATCGCTGTGAACTGGTTGTAATAGCGCGATTCCAATTTCGTTAGCTTTGCTTCAAATGTTGAGATCCGGGTATCCAATCCATTAACCAGCTTCCCGATGGTAAACGAGTTATTAACATATCCGGCTTTCCCGGCCTTTTCCGTTATCGTTTTCATTGAAGATTGTATATCATCCCGCAAACGGCGAGCGAGACCTTTTTCGCTCTTTTCCGTACCATCAGCCATGAACACATTATAAATCGCATTGGGATCCTCACTAATGGCTGCCCGGAGCTTGTCCTCATCAATCGTTAATTTACCGCCCTCCAAATAATTCTTGGTCGTGGTGATTCCCAAACTGCTGAGACTGTTTTTTCCTGTGATTCCATCCACCGAGGTGTATAGGGATGACCTCATTGTGGTCAGGAGGCTTTTTAATGTCGAATCGCTTTTTAACGTTCCGCTCTTTGCTTTTTCTTCCCACAGCTTCACTTCATCCTCTGTCATTGCCTTCTTTTGCTCCGAGGTAAGCGGGGTAAAGGAGCGATATTTCGCTTCACCCGTTTTATCTTGAACCTTTTTAATGATTTCATTGTATTTATTCACAAACTGTGTGATCGTGTCTAAGATGGCATCCACATCAGCTGTTGATGAGAATGTTACTGTATCCGTCGTTTTTTGCTTTATCGTTATTTCCGCTCCATTAATCTGAAACGTATTCGAGGGCCGGGAAATGTCCAGGCCATTATAAGTAATCGATGCATTTTCCCCTATTGTGCCGCCAGTCCCTTCATTGTTACTGCTCATTTTTAGCGTATTGAAGAAATCTCCGGTACCCCCTAATTCAATTTCAGGGCGATCTTTTACATCACCTGTGTTTTTAGCAGTGATGGAAAATTTCTGGGACGTTTCATCGAAAAATAGAGTCACTCCCGAGTTGGCATTAATTTTATTGATAACACTCTCTAACGTATCATCCGCATTAAGAGTAAGCGTATAAGGTTTTTCCACTGTTATCCCATCTTTTACTTCCGTATCAAAACCGCCATCTTTATTGATGGCCAGTATCGTAATATCTTGAGGTGTCGTAATACCCAATTCAGACAGTTTCTTTTTAGGGTCAGTAACAGCCGATTTTTCCGTACTGGTCATACTCGCTGCTTTGGCAAGTCCATTCACCTTGATATTTCCAGTAAAATCACTTGTCGAGCTTATATTTTTCACTGATACAGCATCTGGATTCGATACCGATACCTTTTTTTTAATGAAGGAAGACTGCTTCCCAATTCCATCACGAATGAGCGTATCCAATTCTGATAAAGCTGTATTTATCGAGCGGTAATCATCACGCTGCCACTCGGAATACTGCTTTTTCTGTGTTAATTTATCCAATGGCACCCGTTCTGCCTGCATCATGCTCTTAACTAATTCATCAATGTCCATTCCACTTGCTAAACCACTGATTCGTACCAAAATTGATCACCCGCTTATATTTTTTCATCCACCATTATGCCGACAAACTCCGTCATTGCCGCATAGAAATCCAATAACTTCTTCGGAGGAATTTCCCTGATCGTCTCATCCGTCACATCATCCACTACCTTGACATAGTACTCATTCAGCTTCTCGTGATATTCAAAACGAACGGCCGTATGTGTAGGATTCAGGAAGGTGTTCAAACTATCCACCGCTTCCTGCACCTTTTCTTTTGTAGGCTGATTGGATTCCACACTTTGTTCAGAATAGGCAACTGTATTGATTTCTCTTTGATAGTAAGAACTAATTCCCTCTGAGATGGCTGTTCTAAGTTGTGAGGAAAGAATATTCGTGGACAAACTCTCCAGCATTTAAAAAGCCCCCAATATGATCTCTTTACTTTTTATATCGGTAATTAAGATTTTATATTTAGTCACTCTTACATTTTGGTTGCACCTGCAGACATTCATTAATGATCCTTTGTTATAAAAGAGATTCTACTAAAAAAACTCTTGAAAAATATCTGGAGTTTTTTGGTTTTTTAAATTTTGACCGTTGATTTCCTCTCCAGGCACTCGCTTTCCGCGGGCGGTCCGGGAGCCTCCTCGGCGCTTTTGCGCCTGCGGGGTCTCCCTTGGACTCGCATTCCCGCAGGAGTCTCGCACCTTCCGTTCCAATCAACTTTGTTTTAACAGTTAGATAGTATTCCTTTTACTTACACTTTTTTGAACAGATTTTCTATCGAACCTTAATGAGAGCTTCAGAAAGAAAACGGATAAGTATAAGAATGTATTGCTAACTCCGTACATGAGAAAGCCAGTGGGGAATAAGCGGAATGTAGGAAAACCTCCAGGCGTTTTAGCAAATGCAGCTTACAAACACCAGCTTTACCTATACACGCGTCCTCGAACAAAAGAAGGATTCTTTCGGAAGTATGATTATATGTACGATGAACATTTCTATAAATGCACAAACCCAATGAAAAAATAAAAAGGTGTCGGAATGAAACCATTCCGACACCTTTTTATTTACAAACTTAAGACTCTATACAATATCTTAAGTCTTTGAATGAAAACCAGGTAAAGATTAACGTAATAATTGAAGAACGCCTTGTGGTTGTTGGTTCGCTTGCTTTGCGACTATGTCTTTCGATCATAGAATAGACTATATCTTCATCCATGTTTTTCATGGAGCTGGGCACTTCGATCAGCTTATGCTGCCCTACGAGATTCATAGTCATAGCTTTCGCCTTAGACCGTATTCCCTAGTCGTTGAACCTTCTCCAGAGTTTCCTCTCAGGAGCTTGGCTGCTGATTATCCATTGTTTCATCTCCATCATTTTCAGACCATCACGCTTACCGTTTCCAGTTACGTTGTGGTTGATAAGGCTTTAGGAAGTTCCAGCAATTCACCCAGTTATACTTTTATCCATTACTGGATAAAACGCCCTTCAAATTTACCTTAGAAGTTGTAAAACTCCTTGAGGTGCGGAATTTGCTTGAGCCAACATTGCTTGTGCTGCTTGACTAAGAATAGAATTCTTAGTTTGGTTCATCATTTCTTTCGCCATCGTGCGAACATTTACTTTCATAAATGACTAGACTATATCTTCACCCTCAACATGATTTGTTAGGGGTCGGGCACTTCGGATTCACAATGCTGATGTACATTGTTTCACCTATGGATTTCATCACCTTGAGCTTAGCTTTTAGATGGTCTATCCTAGTCGTTGAACCTTCTCCACTCTTTCGAGACAGGAGCTTGGCTGCTGATTGCCCAATCTTTTCTTTTTTCAAACCTTCACGCCTGTCGTTTCCAACTACGTTGTGGCAAGAAAAGCTCTAAGGGGTTTCCAGCAATTCACCCGATAATAATCGCTAGCCGTTACCAGCTAGGACGACTGTGCTTGTCACTGTTTTTTAAGCAGCTAAAGCATAATCTACGTCACGGATACGAGATTCCGCAGCAGTTAGGTTTTCAGATGAAGTTCCTAAGTTGTTGATTGTGTGCTCTAGACGGTTTTGGAAAGAACCAAGTTTTGATCGTTCAGCTGATACTTGTTTAATTGCTTCGTCTAACACTTTAACAGCGTCGTTAGCACCAGATTGTGTAGTTAAATTAATATCTTTAACCAAATCATTATTTGCTCTATCACCAAGAGTATTTGTACTGATTTCATTAATATCAACTGTCATATTTTGGTCTTTGTTAGCACCAATCTGTAAAGTAGCTCCACCACCAGCGATTGTGATTGTTGCTGTGCTAGTAGCTGTACCTTTTGCTACAAATTCTGCACCTTTAAAGCCAACTTCCTGGCCTAGACCTGTTACTTGTTGACTAGCGCTATTTGGTTCTACTATTGTAACAACTGCGTCAACACCTGCCGTTACAGCTCCACCAAATTCTGCAGCATCCGCTCCACCTAATGTCATTTTATTCGAAGAACCAAATTTTGTTTGGTCTAGTTTAATATTTGCTTCGCCAGTATTAGTTGTAGTATCAACTGCAGCTTCCACACCAGTTACGTCTTTATATTCATTAATTTTATTCATGATATCTGTAGCAGTTGCAGACGTCATTCCAGAAAAGTCAATCTTTGTCCCATTAATAACTAATTCTTTTGTACTAACATCGCCAGCTGCTATAAAGTCACCAGTTCCAAGAGCTGCGCTAGCTTTTGTTGCAGCTGTATCAACAGTAACCGTGTATGCCCCAGGTGCTAATCCAGTAGCTGATGTAATATCAACATTAGCTTTAGCAGAAGAAGTACCTGAAACACCTAAACTACCATTTAATAATTTTTGCGTGTTAAATTCAGTTGTTTCTGAAATACGATTAATTTCGGATTTTAACTGTTCAACTTCTTTTTGAATTTCTTTTCTATCATCTAAAGTATTTGTGTCGTTAGATGATTGAACAGATAATTCACGCATACGTTGAAGAATGTCATGAGTTTCGTTCAATGCACCTTCAGCAGTTTGGATCATCGAAATTCCATCTTGAGAGTTACGGGATGCTTGATCAAGACCCCGAATCTGTCCACGCATTTTTTCAGAGATTGCAAGACCTGCAGCATCGTCCCCAGCTTTGTTAATACGCATACCTGAAGACAATTTCTCCATTGATTTTGATTGGTTTGCAGAAGCACTTGATAACTGGCGATGAGTGTTTAACGCTGCGATATTGTGATTGATAATCATTTTTTGTTTCCTCCTTGAGTTTTAAGTTCCCACATCCATGTGGTTGTTTACGATGGGCAGTGAATAAGTCGGCCGCCTATTTCACTGCCCATCGTTGTATACTTAATATCGACCTTCTTGGAAACATATTTAGGGGATTTTACGATTTTTTCTTGAAATACTCATTTATGTTTTCCAGAAGGTTGGATTCCATTTTCATGGCTTCGCTATTTTCCTGCTGGATGGACAGGTAGATTTCCTTCCTATGGATTTCGACGTTTTTCGGGGCATTGATACCGAGTTTGATCTGTTCCCCCTCAACGGACAGGATCGTAATTTCGATATCATCGCCAATCATGATTGCTTCATTTGGTTTTCTGGTCAATACGAGCATCATTTTTCCCCCTGTTCTGCTGGAGGTTCAAACAGTCTGTGCTTTGTACGGTATTCACTAGCGGTCATGATAAATTGCTTTCCCGTTTTTTTTGAGCTATTTATGATGATGGGGGCCTGGAGATTCGCCGTCGTTTCATTGAAAGGGTCCTGGATCGTTAAGATGACGAAAGTAATGACTTCCAGTTCCGTTTCTATTTGTAAAGAAGATAATACCTCATCCGTAAGCTTCACTTCGTAATCATGAAACACTTCAAAAGGATTCGTCACAATGAAGGCCAGCTCTTTAGTTTCTGTCGATTGCAGGACGAAAAATGGCGTTTCTTCCAAAGCTAGCAAGCAAAACTGTTTTTCTTCTAAAAATCCCGGTATCCCGCTTTCAAATACATAAATCTCTTTCTCTGCCAATTCGATTTCGCCATGAAATTTTGTTTGTAGTATCATCTATGTTTTCACTTCCCTATCTCATCCGGAAATAAATTGATGAAATCTATATCCAGCGCATTTTTTTGTAAAATTTCCACTTCCACACTGCCTGGTGTGTATGTATGGTTCACCCTATTGATTTGAGCATCAATGATCGGTTTTTGAGCGGTTGCTTCAATCTTCACTTGGGCCGGCTGGTAGTCAAGCTTCACGCTAAATGGAGAGGGAATCCAGCCGAGATTGAATCGCTTCTCAGGTCCTTTGCTGTTTTGCCTGGCCTGTTCAGCGAGTGGATTACCGCCATTTTCAATATGCCTCAGCTCAGTTCCCTGCTGGGCACGTCTTGCCATACCCGCCAGCCAATCCTGATATCCCTGCTGCGCAAATTCATCGACTCTTACTGAGAGGCTTTTCAAATCCATGTCTTCCCTTGCTTGTGACTGATCGATCGTCAGCTTGCCTGGTGTCGTTTGAATCTCCAGGATCGCATGCGGCTGTTCGATTGATTGGACCGCTGCCTTCTGTTCGATTTGCTGTACAGGCTGCTCTATATTCAATCCAATCTTCATTGGGGTGGATTGCAATCTAATTTGTGGAATCTGCATCATCAACACTCCTTATAGAAAAAAGCTATCCATTTAAGAATAGCTTAACGAAGAAAATCCAATAAACTCGGCTGCATGATTTTTGCTCCGATACTTAATGCAGCACTATGGACACTTTCCTGGGTCGTCAAATCCATGATCGCTTTTTCGATATCGACATCCTCATTTTTCGAAAGGATTTCAGTGGCAAAAACCTCCTGCTGCTTGAGACGGTCCGTCATCAGCTCAATCCGATTCTGCCTTGCACCAACCTGGGCCTGCATGCCTAAGAAGGTATTTATCGTCGCGTCAAGTCCTTCCAGCGTGCCAGTCACGTCGCCGCCGTTTTCCAGTGCTTCGATTGTTTTGTCGATGCTTCCTCCAGCAGCAAGTGCATCTCCAAAAGTCTTGGAACCATTTGTATTGATTTTAAGGGAAATCCCCGAAAACACTTCAAGGTTTATGTCCCCTGTGCCATACACCGTATTCCCATTTCCGTCTTTAACGGACGATGGTCTCACATTCGTATCCTGACCGTTGAAAATATATTTCCCGCCTATTTGTGTGTCGCCAAGAGTTATGAGATGTTCTTTTAATTGCTTGATTTCTTCAGTAATTGTTTTAAGTTGTTCCCCTTCATACGTGCCATTACTGCCTTGAACGGTTAATTCACGAATCCGCTGCATGGCGGAAACACTTTCAGTAATGGCATCATCCGTGCTGTCGATCCAATTGGTCGCCTCGGCGATGTTACTTTGATACTGCCCTATTTGATTGAGGTTTGTCCTGTACCCCATTCCCATCATGGCCGCAACAGGGTTATCGGATGGTTTGGAGAACTTCTTTTGAGTAGATACCTGCTCTTGCAGCTTGGACATCTTTTCGTAACTGCTGCTTAAATTGCTCAGCATATTATTGGTTAGCATCGATTGCGTTACACGCATATTCGTCTCCTCCTATCATCGGCCTACTGTACCCATTCCGTTTATGATTTTATCGAGCATTTCATCCATCATCGTCATCATTCTTGCAGATGCGTTGTATGCCTGCTGGAATTTGATCATGTCGGTCATTTCTTCATCAAGGGATACGGAACTGACGGACTCCCTATTTTGGTTAACCGATGTAGCAAGCACGACAGAGTTGGAAAGGTTCTTTTGGGCGCTTTGGGAATCCACACCAAGCTTTCCGATGATACCGGAATAATAGGTATCAAAGCTTCCTGTCAATTCCTTTGAATTTTGGTCCTTAGTCGAGTACTCACTGAACGCCTTCTTCTTCAGGTCAGCCAGGAGTTTAGCATTTTCATTATCCCCGGATGCCCCTCCGCTTTTACCGCCTGCGGCAATTTTCGAAGAATCCTTAACGATCTCACTATTCACCCTGATGCTTTGGGCGGCACTCTTACCTGGTTCAAGTTCAAAGAAATTCAATGTTGAAGTGTTGCCATCACCTAAGGCATAACCTTGTTTATGGATCGCATTAAACTCATTCACAAAAGCCGTCGTCATATTATCGAGCTTTTTCAGCATATCAGGATAAGCGCCGCCGATCGTGCCATCAGCCTTCTTATAGCCGAAACTTTTGATCAAGCCGGATAGTTCTCCCGAGAAATTGTAATCCGTCAATGTTTTCGAACCGAACTTCAATCCATCCACCATACCTGTCGTTTTATCATGGCTAACTTCAACTTTTGAAGTTCCCACCATCCCGGTTTGGTTAACACTGACTAGATTGATTGGCGGCACAAAAGACGAACCGTCCTCTTGCATCAATTCGATATTGTATAGCCCTGTGGCCACATCGCTGGCTCTGCCGTAATCCGTCGGAATGACGTTATTCACTTTAATGCTGACAAGCTGTGAGAGATTGTCCAGGAGTACATCACGTTTATCATAAAGGTCATTGGGGATATAACCATGCGGCTCCACTTTGCTGATCTGTTGGTTAAGCTGATCAATACTGCTGATTAGCGTATTGATTTCGTTCGCTTTGACGTTTATCTGATTGCCGATATCCGTTTGAACGTTCGTTAACGAATTGTAGT
Source organism: Peribacillus frigoritolerans (assembly GCF_040250305.1). Lineage (NCBI taxonomy): Bacteria > Bacillati > Bacillota > Bacilli > Caryophanales > Bacillaceae > Peribacillus > Peribacillus frigoritolerans. The sequence goes on from NZ_CP158190.1 coordinate 5,253,710, forward strand.
AGTAGTTTAAAGTATCCGCGACCATGACGCCCGTCGAGGCAACGACTTCACGCGCCCCGGAGTTTTCCGTATTCGCCGTCAGCCCTTGAAGCGAATTCCAGAACTTCTCCATCGTGGCGGCTAATCCGCTGTCGGTCGGTTCATTCATGATCCCTTCCATTTTCGTCAGGGATTCGCTCATGGCCCCGTAATAACCGATTTTATTACTTTGTGTCCTGTATTGTGCATCCAGGAAACTGTCGCGGATCCGCTGAACCGTTTCAGCTGCCACCCCTGTCCCGATTTGGCCGGCAACGCGCGGGCTGTTCAAACCGACAGTAGGGAAGCCCGACGTCTGGACCAGGTTGACCCGCTGCCTTGAATATCCTAATGTATTGGCATTGGCCACGTTATTTCCTGTTGTATACAAGGCCCCTTGAGAGGTGGATAATCCGCGTTTAGCGGTCTCAAGACCCATAAAGGTTGAAATCATTTGCTCGAACCTCCATCTTTTTTCTGCTTCTTATGCTTTGGAATCAAACATCCCCATGCCGGTTTTTGCCGTTTTCCCGACCGAATCCCCGTAATTCAGGTTCTGGTTCTGCGGCCTCAGCATATCCAAAGAGACATTGATGAATTGAAGGGACTGATAGATCAATTGCTGATTTAAACCGTTCCGCTCCTTCAGCTTTGCCACCTCATCAATCAATTCCGCTTTTAGCATTTCCAGGATTTCCGTTTCTTCAGGTCCTGTCAGTTCCGTTACGGCATGGATGGAGGCAGGCTGTCCCGCCGTTCCGTTGGCTGCAAGAAATTCCTCGACTGCCCTTTCTCTTTCCTTATCCGTCTGACTGATCGCTTTAATATGCTTTTGTTCCGAAATCAGCAGGGCAGTGATCGCCTCGGTATCGTTCGCTTTCAAAATGGCCGTTTTTCTTATCGCCAATTGATTGAAGCTTTTATGAAGCTTGATCAATTTTTCAAGCGATCCGATGATGTTCCGTGCAGACATTTTGCTGCCTCCTCACTCATAAATGAAGGACGGAAAATGGCTCCGTCCACTTCATTCAAGCTTTTCCATTGAAAATTCATTTCCGGTAAAAATCGATGAGACCCTTAGCCGTTGCTTGTGCATTCAATTTATAATTTCCTTTTTCAACTTGGATTTTCAATTCGTCCACTTTTGCTTGTCTTGCAGCAAGAATCGGTGATGATTGCTGCATTTCTTTTGCCGCTGAAGAAATTTCAACTTTATCCGAGGATTTGACCTTGGATTCTTTGATATTCCCCGTTTTATTGGCTTGAAGATTATAAGGGTTAACACCTGTCATACCGACGTTATTGATTTTCATATTCCAGATCCTCTCCTTCGGTCGATTTTATAAATCCCATAATGTTTCGATTCCTTAACCATTAAAATAGCTCTGGACTGTGTTATTCTCCCTATCGTTATTATCGACAAGGAATGGATTTCTTTAATTGTTTCGTGCAATCTTCCTTCGACACCCATTGTCGAATATTGTTCTCAATATCGAATATCTTAACAAATGCCGCATCATGTTTCCATGATTTATCCTTTTTGATCATCCTTCATGTAGTACGTATTTTTTTTATCATTTCCTTGAATTTCAGTCAGGCGCTTTTCCTCATTTTCAAACGCCTGCAAATCCGTACGCAGTGAATCGCTGCATTTGACGCATAACCTTCCGCTCTTGATGGTAGTGCCACACTTTTCACATGGAATTCCTAGATTGGGAAACTGCGAAATTCTCAGCTTTCCTGTTCTCACAAATTTAATAATTAACGTTTCTTCAACGCCGGTGTCCTTAACCACCTGCATAATGGACGCCGTTCTATTTATTTTTTTGCGAATATATGCATACACTTTATCATATTTGACTTCTTCTTCTTTATAACAGGCATCGCATACATCACGGAATTTCGTCATGACGAATAACGAATTACAGCTTGGACAGTTGAATACTTCCATCGAGGCCCCTCCTTCACCATCACAGCGATTATTCTTCAGTACTGTATATATCGAATAATACCGGCGATACTTTAGGATGTTTAAAAAAATAAGCTTTTTCACCTAGCCAAGGTGATGGATGATACTTCTTTGGCCCCAGCCAGTATTAAGGCTTTGGCTGCATGCCTGAGAGTTGTGCCTGTCGTGTAAATGTCATCGATGATCAAAATTGATTTATGCTCCAGCAAATCTGATTGCATGACTTGAAAAACCTGCGGTAATGACATTCTCTCTTGACGTGATTTTTTTGATTGTTTTTCCGTATGGATTCTTGTCAAGATCTCAACCGTCTGAAGTCCAAGAAGGTCTGCCAAGGCCTGTCCCTGGTTGAATCCCCGTTCCGTAAGCCGTTCATGACTAAGCGGGATGACCGTTACGAGGTCAAACTCCATGTACTTTAACCTTTCTTTCAAAAAAGGGACGAAAACCTCAGCTAATGCATAATCCCCACGGTACTTATATTTAGCAATAATATCTTTTAAGTATTCATTATAATGAAATAGCGATATGTTCTTCGACAAATAGCCTCCCCATTCCCTATTCCTTTCCCATCTTGAACAATCGAGACAAAGGGCACCGGTCATATGATCCCCACCAAGCTCCCTTGAGCACATTGAACATGTTTCTCCGGTTATTCTATTAAGTTTCCCCTCACATCCTTCACAGATTGCCCTTGCCTCGGCCTGCTTAAGCAGGCTCCTCCATGTCAAAGCTTGCTCCATTCCTTCATCACAAACAAGACATCTATTCATCCAGCAGCCCCCTTTTCATGGCATCTTTATTCATCATTTGTATATGATGAACCGCCTCGGCCATCGCTTTACTTTTACCGTAATGAAAAAATGTGATCGTCCCGGCAGGGTTAGCAAAGCTTCTCCCTACCCTGCCGGCAATCTGAACGAGGGCACTATCAGAAAACACTTCATGTTCAGCACCGATCACGGCCACTTCCAACCGCTCAATTGTCACGCCGCGTTCGAGGATGGTCGTGGTCAGTAATCCTGGAACCAACCCATTCCTTAATGCCATTACTTTTTCTTTTCGATCAGGGTGCCGGGAATGGACAATCGATAATTTAGGGGACAGCCTTTGAAACAGTGGAATGACCTGCTCCATCACTTCAATGCTTGGAAAAAACAATAAGAAGGGGATATTCTGCTTAAGGCGTTCACTTACCCATGCGTTGATTTTGGAGGGAATCTTTTGTTGAAGAAATAGTTTTTGCCAGTTGCCGCTCCACTTCATTTCAGGGACAGGGATTGGCTGACGATGGTAACGTGCGGGGATTATGACGGCTTTCAATTTGCCGCTTCGATATAGCCGCTGCATCCGTTTCGAGGGTGTGGCGGTCAAGTAGATGGTTGCCGCAGAAACCTTTTTCGATTTATTAACCGCGTAATGCAGCGAATCATCAATTGAATAGGGAAACGCGTCGACTTCATCAACGATGATGACATCGAAAGCTTCAATAAAACGGAAAAGCTGATGGGTCGTGGAAACGGTCATTGGCGAAAAACCATGTCGATCTTCACTGCCGGCATGGAGGGTCGTGACTTCAATGGCCGGAAAGGCTTTTTTTAACCTTGGGGAGAGTTCGAGAACGACATCGGTCCGCGGTGTTGCCAAACAAATCCGTTTCCCGGCTTGCAAGGCTGCCTCAATCGCCGGAAATAGGACCTCCGTCTTCCCTGCCCCGCAGGTAGCCCGTTCTGACTACTAAAAAAATGCAAACAAAAAAAAGAAGAGCACAACGTGTTCAGAAAGTGCTGGTAACACTTTTTGAACCATTCGCCTAACTAGACTAGGCAAACTCCTGCTGTACCCTTCTCATGCATTTTATTACAGATGCGGAAGGTTAGCAATGTTTTGTCTTGATTCAAGCGAACCGTTGCTTTTCCTATTTAAAGGGAGCAGATTTAGTATGAAGAAACGTATTGATGTAATCGCAAGTGAAGAAGCATATAACAACCTATCATCTTTCATTGACGTAGAAGAATTAAATAAGAATGTACGAGTTTACCGAGACTTCATTAGAGTGTCTGTAAAACGTGTAGATGTACAAGCTAGATTAATTAAGTTGTTAGAGATTTTAAAGCGTCACAGTTGCAAACAAATAGGTGTGAGCTATATGTGTAAGAATACCATTGCAGCTAAGCTTGAAGTCTCTTATAAAACTGTTCAACGTTTAATGAAAAAACTTGAAGACCTCGGCATGATCCGCCAGGTACCCATGAAGAGAAAAAAGGATATGATGCAAACAGCCAATGCCATCATTATTCAGCCTGTGAAAGATGATATGACCGGCAAGACCCCTGCGAAAGAGGTCAAGAAGTGTCCGGCCATTAAAACAAATACTTCTTTCTTAAAACAAAATATTAAAAACAATAAACGTAAAGATGTTGCTCAATTCTCTCATGTGGATAATTCTCCAGAAAACTCTTTGAAACAAGCAAATTTCGTAGCCCATTGGGTTCCAGGTGTATTTAGTAACCTAGTTGGTTCATTCTACGAAAAAGCTGAAACTATACAGGAATTCTGGAAGGTAATTAAGCAATGTAATAGAGTGGTGGATTATTCGACTAACAAACGGGCATTTACAAGGAAACAGGAAATAGAAATCGGCACCAAAGCATTCAAGAAATTTGCTATGAAGATTAAGAGTGGAGTTAAGATGCATAAAGGGCAATTTGCTTACTTCAACGGCATTGTAAACAAACTTATGAATAATCTTTACTTTGATGCAGATTTTATGGACAACCATAATTAATCTCAGAAAAGGTGATTATTGATTTTCTTATAGAACTAAAGGGGCAGTTTAGTGCAAGAAGGATTACTGAAACAATTAGGATAGTTATTTATACTTTCGTTTGCTAAGGTTCTAGTGAGGTCTATTTTAAAAACACGCATTGTTGCCTGTCTGAACATTTTCTTCAGTATCATAAAAAGTTCGGACCAGATTATAGGCACGAACCACTGATTTGAGATTTCAAACAGACTGTCATGTGTGTTTAAGTAATTGGAAACAGAAATCAGGATTAAAATGATGTGGTGTTTTAACAATGTAATTAAATGATTTCTCCATCATACTTTTTCACTCACTGTTCCTATATGATAAATATTCTAAAAATCTCTTGGACGCAAGGGAAAGTGATTTTTGCTCTCTCGTTGCAATGCCAATATTTCTAAAAGCAGGAACTTCAAGCTCTTTCGCTATAATTTTGTGAGGAATACGCTGTAAAATCAATTCTGGTAATATACTGATTCCTAGTCCATTTTCCACCATAGACATAATTGCGTAGTCATCCCATGTTGTAAAATTAACTTGCGGTGAAATATGGTGCTTCTCAAAAATTTCAGAGATTTCTGCTTTTGCTCCCTTTTCTAATAGCATAAAAGGACTGTTTAGTAATTCGTTGATTGGAAACTTTTCGCAATTAGCAAGCGGATGTTTTTGTGGAATCACTACCAGCAAACGGTCTTGCTCCAAGAAGGTAGTTTCAAGTTCTGTTTTTGACGGTAGCCGCACAAACCCGAAGTCAACACGTCCATTTATAATCCAGCTTTCAATTTCTGTATAATCACCAAGCAGAAGTTCAAAATCAATCTTTGGGTAATCCTTCTTAAAAATTCTAATAATGTTAGGGAGCCAATGGGTTGCTACGCTGGAAAATGTCCCAATACGGATCATCCCAGAATGCATATCGTGTAAGTCTTCGATCTGCGTCATTAAGATTTCATGCTCATTACAGATTCGCTTTAATTGGGGCAGTAACTTTAAGCCATCCGAGGTTAAACTGATACCGGCACGTCCTCTTTCGAAAAGGAAAACCCCCCATTCCGTTTCTAAATCGTTAATCATACGGCTGATTCCAGACTGTGTATAGTCCAATGCTTCGGCAGCTTTGGTAAAGCTACCAAATTCTACTGCTTTGATAAATGCCATATATTTTTGGATATTCATGTCTCTTTCCTCCAATCATCTGGTTTAGTCATGGACATCATGAAAAACATTCGTTTTTGTAATACATGTGAATATGATAAGTTATTACTAATAAAAATTCAAATTGGGAAAGGAAAAGGTATTTAAGGATGTTTTTTGTGAGTGATATTATGGAAAAAGCACCAGACAGCTATAAGGCTCCACTACAAGAAATGGTCTACGAAGCATTGACAAAGTTACAGATTGCATTTGAACGAGTGAATACAGATGAAGCAATTTCAATGGAGGACTGTATCGAGATCAATCAAAAATTGAATGTGAAAATGGTAAAAACGCTGTTCCTCTGCAATAGTAAAAAGACAGAATTTTATTTATTTATCACTACCGCAGATAAGCTATTCAAATCAAAGGATTTCAGCAATGCACTCGGCATTTCACGCGTATCCTTTGCTCCTGCAGAGCTGATGGAAAATATTTTGGGCGTAAAAATCGGCGCTGCTACTGTATTTGGCGTTTTAATGGATAAGGGAAATCTTGTGCAGGTTGTCTTTGATAAGGATGTGCTTTTGGAAGAGTGGTATGGATGTAGCGATGGGACTACAACCGGATATATGAAAGTCAAAACAAAGCTGGTCGTCAATAACTTCCTAACCTATGCAAAGCACATTCCGACTGTGATTGAAATGTGAAATGCAGAAAAAGAATGTGATTAAAATGAAAAGTGCATATTTTATTTGAAACATGCGCACAAATCGGTGTAAGTATTGCCACCCTGCATATTATCGAGGTCTGTGATCGCTTATATTAAAAAAGGTTAAGAATCTACGAAATATAAGCTGTTTCGCAGATTCGTAGGAGAAGACGATGAAATCTAAAATTCAGTTTATATTATCAATGATTATTTTCGGTACAATTGGTTTAGTTGTTCGATACATTGATCTATCTTCGAGCGAAAGAGCTTTACTAAGCAGTTTCATAGGATGCTTATTCTTACTGTTAATATTCTTCATGAGTAAGAAGAAAATATCATGGAATTTAGTTAAATCTAATGCTTTATTTTTGATTCTCTCAGGTATTGCATTGGGAGGGAATTGGATCTTTCTTTATCAATCCTACGATCATACAACACTTGCCAATGCAACGCTAGGTTATTATTTTGCACCTGTGTTTGTGATGGTTCTTTCTCCCTTTGTACTTCGGGAACAATTATCCATTAAAAAAATTGTGTGTATTGGTGTAGCAATCATTGGTATGTTAATGATTGTAGGAGAAGGCGTGAGTGCATCCAAATCAGATGACATACTTGGACTTTCCTTTGGATTAATCGCAGCTGCATTTTATGCCGCATTATTGCTTTTAAATAAATTTATTGAAGATATTGGAAGGTTAGAGCTGACCATCATTCAGCTTGGAACAACCACTTTACTTCTAATGCCATATGTTTTCCTTACTGAAGGATTTGGTATCTTTGAAGTATCAAGTTCTTCCATTCCTTTTATTTTAATTTTAGGGATCATCAATACAGGAATTGGGTTTTGGTTATTTTTCTCTGGTATGGAAAAATTAAAAGGACAGAGTATAGCTATGCTAAGTTATGTAGATCCATTTGTAGCTATATTGATTTCTGCAATTATTCTGAAAGAACAAATGACAATTGTTCAAATGCTTGGTGGGGCATTGCTATTAGGCTCTACATTTGTTAGTGAAATTAAATCAGTCAACTTTTCAAAACAATTAATGAAAACACCAGCTGAATAACGTTAAGAAGTGGGAAGCATTCGTTTCCACTGTTTTATCTTAAGCATAGTATTACTCTAAGAAGAAGCATGATTAGTGTAGAAGAGTAGGATAAATTTATCTTACTTTTTTTGTTTTAGCAATTCTAAGTCTTAATAATAGCCCTTATGTAAATGCAGGTATAGAAGGTATATAATATGCTATGGATTAAAATTTAATATCCCACAATACAAGCTAATATTAGTCAGTCTTATTCCATTAAAGGGAGCGATTCTTTAATAAAGATCTCTTTTCTTAATGAACTAACGGGTGCGTTAGTTCTTTAACAGGGGGTGCTTCGGCAGCCTTTTGGGGGCAGGTTAGTGAAAGAGGGTTATGGTAAACTTAACTTATGGAAAATACAAAAAAGGTATTTTATATGAGACGAAATATTATTATTTTCATTACATTTGGAGTTGTTCTTCTATTATCGGTATTTTTATTTAATCATACTTTCTCTCGCTCTTATCATCATATATTTACGAAAACAACAGATTTAAGTAAAGAAAACATTGAAGGGTTATTTTTAAATGATGATTTTTATAGTGAAGCAATCACAAAAAGGTATGGGAAGAAAACAGAACAAAGTAGGAATGTAACAAATTATGATTATTTTGAGTTAAAGAAAGGAATTGAAATAGCAGTAAGTGAAACAGGAAACATTACGAGATTTATTATAACTAACAGTAGTTTAGAGACTATAAAAGGAATAAAAATTGGTGACAAAAAGGAAGATGTAATAAAAGTATATGGAAAGAATTATTATTTTCGCTCGGAACAAGGAGTAGATATTATCGGTTATGTAGATAAAAAAAGCGATACATCCATAGAATTCTGGTTATTTGATGGTAAAGTTGATATTTATAAACTTGATAATAAATCAATGAAGTGAAAGTAATTTATCGGATTGCTATTTATTTTCCACTTTCGGTTGTAATAAATGTGAATAATTGTACTTAAAGTAACGGTGCAGGTTAGTTGAAGAAGGATTTATATCCGAAGTTAAAGAATAACTAATGAATTACAATACTTATTTTGTTAATGGTGTCAGGTTCGTTTAAGAAAAAATTAAAAGGAGAACAACTTTGATAAAAAAAATCGATATAACTAATCCTAAATTAGCTGAGGAAGTATTAAACATTCAATTACCTTCTTATATGGTAGAGGCAGAGTTAATTCATTTTTATGAAATACCGCCATTAAAAGATACAGTTGACACGTTACAACAATCCGGTGAAACTTTCTATGGGTATTACTTACATGAAGAGTTAAGTGGAGTCATTTCTATAAAAGTTGAAAAAGGTGTAATCGATATACATCGTCTAATGGTTCATCCAACACATTTTAGAAAAGGAATTTCCAAAATGTTATTAGAATTCATTGAAAACAATGAGGAAGATATTGAAACAATAATAGTATCAACGGGTTCTAAAAATACACCAGCAATAAATTTCTATGAAAAAAATGGTTTCTCAATTACAGGAGAAACAAATGTGACAGAACGTCTATCTGTAACTTCTTTTAAAAAGAAAATTAAATATTAAATAAAGTCTTATTAAGCTATTAGGTGCGTTAGCTGAAAATCGGAGCTGTCTTTAAGGCAGCTTTTTCTTATTGAACAAACGGGGCAGATTTGTGAAAGAAGAAAACGAATTGATTGGTGTTGAATTAAATACCTAACTATATTTTTTTATCGCTGAGAAGGAAGAAATATTTAGACAGTTGGTCAGAATGAATAAGAAAAAAGAGTCGGCAAAGCGACCCTCCTCTAAAGTTCTACGTGTTTAACTTGTTAAATATTTATTCAACGCTTGTTGTAAAGTTCCTAATGTTTGTGCTTTATCATGTAGTCTAATTCCTAAGCGTACCATATTTCTAACCACTTCAGCTCTTAACCCGGTAATCACAGTGGTACACCCCATTAATGAAGTGCCGTCAATAATCTTCATTAAATGATCAATTACTTCAGGCTCCATTTCCATAATTCCAGATAAGTCAATTATCAATGTTTGAATACGTAATTTACCAATCTCCACTAAAACTTTTTCCTCGAGAATATTCGTTCGGTATATATCAACTGAACCAATTAAAGGTAAAATACATATAGTGGGTGTTATTGGTATTATAGGCACCGAAAGGTTTTCAACCAATTCTTTTTGAGCCATTATCAATTTATCTTTGTATTGAGAATATGTGATAAAAAAAGTATTTAAAAACTTGTCTACTTGATTATTAATTTGTTTTTCTACCGAAAAAAATTCTTCAGTTATATTATTCGTTACCATGTTAAATTCTTGTAGGTTCCTCCACAATGTTCTTCGAATGGCTTGTATCCACTCTAATTTGAAATATAAAGGTATTTCGTGTGTCGCCCAAGCTATACCTTCTTTTTTAGCAAATGATTGAAGTTCTTTTTCTTCACCCTTAATAATGTATTGAACCAGCTTGTGGGCATTATTTATCAGGTCAATATTACCAATCGTTAAAATTTCTTCAATTTTGTCTTTCACATTAAATGCTTCGTTTAATAATGAACCTTCAAAATCCTCTTTATTTTCTTGGATGAATTCCAATAATTTATATGTATCTAGTGACTCCTTCATAATTTAATCCCCCTTTTTATATATACCAAAAGCACAATTACCCATTTAATTTAATTTCTAAACCCGTTTACACTATAATCTTCTAATTTAAAGGGAAAATGATATTTATGTTAATTAATATATTAAGATTTCTACGTAAACTAACGGGTGTGAGTCCATAGGGCACGAAATGAGGCTATTATATGAGTGGTCTCTTTTTTTATTTGTTCAGCGAATCCTAAAGAAAAAGGGGAAAAAAATATTCGGAAATATAAGTGATCCACCACAAATCCCTTACTGGATAAACATGAGGTGATTTATAATGAGGATATTGATATTACGGAGTTAGTTAAGAAGGTTAGTCCAAAAATATGAGGCCGTTATAAAACAAAAATAAGCCCCTACTCAAAGCGAGTAAGGGCTTTTATTAATCCTTAACGATTACACTAACGATATCACTAAATTGAATGTACTTAAAGGAACTATCTTTCTTTTGAATGCGTAACTCTTTCGTGACAGGATGAATGTACCCACAATAACCATGCAATTCTTTTGGATTTCCCTTATTATGCAATCTGAAACTTATCGGTAAATGATATTCCATAGCATAATGAATGTTGTTTTCAAATTCTTCAACCTGGTATTCATCAAGGACTGGCTGTTTATTTAAGAAATAATCAACCTCACCTATTTTTTTATTTAAGGCTTTATGTTCTGGCATAATCAATGCTGCTTGCCATTTAACAAGCCCTCTATCACGAATTGTACTCATCAGAAAGTTTCCTCCTCTACATCCATTATACACGAACGAATGTTCTTGTTGGAGTCAAAAAAAAATTCCTTCCCCGATTATGGAGAAGAGTATTTTTTAGGGATGATCTATTGCCACAACCGCTGCCCTTCTTCCGCAGCCAATGCATCTGCCTTGGTAACATGAACAGTACCAAATGGATGGTGAGGAGGTGCATATATCGAGTAAAGTTTTAGCGGAACATTACCTGTATTGGTTAAATTATGCCATGTGCCAGCAGGTATCATTATTGCATAATCATCATAGACGTTTTTTACAAAGTTTAAATTATCCTGTCTATTACCCATTTGAACAACCCCTTGACCTTGTTCAACACGTAAAAATTGGTCAACGTTAGGGTGAATTTCTAAACCTATATCTTCACCAACTTTAAGACTCATCAATGTAACTTGCAAATGTTTCCCTGTCCATAAAGCGGTACGGTAGGTAGTGTTTTGTTTCGTAGCCTCATTGATATTCACTACAAATGGTTTTGGTCCATAATCTTTTACCTCAATATTATTTCTTCCGTTTGATGATTGTAAAAAACCCAATTGGTTAGCATTATTAACACACCAATAATCATGATTTCTTACATAGTTATACATTGGTACATTAACATAATAAGGATTTTGATATTGATAAGGATGGATATAAGGAATATAGTACATTTTTCTCAACCCTTCACAATTAATAAAATTATCATATGCACTAATTAAGTGAATGTACTTGAAACACAGCTATAAATAAAAAATGCCCCTACTCAAAGCGAGTAAGGGCTTTTCAATTTATCGCATTCAAAAACAAGGTGTAAACTTATGGTATACATATTATTCTTTTGTATTCATTCTACATAACAAAAAACCCTCTTAATTAAGAGAAAGGTTTTTTTGATGGTGTTTAAAAAGGATTATTTAAAGTGTATTCATTTAATTAACTTTTATTCATCCAACACACAAAAAAAGCCTACTCACTAAGAGGAGGGCTTTGAAAGATGGAGGTAGAGCGTGGGGATAGTACCGTAATTTTATTTTCTCCGTTCTTTTTCTTAATATTCATCCTACAGGAACCAAGACTGTTGAACTTGTTGAAGTTGCTGTTGAGCTTGTTCAAGCTGTTGCTGTGCCTGTTGGAATTGTTGTGGATCTGCATTACCTTGAGCTGATTGAACAGCCTGTCGTGCTTGTTGAGCCGCATTGATAGCTTGCTGATATTGTCGTTTCTGTGTCATTTTACATGTCTCCTACACCATTTTTGCTAAAGGCTAAACATCTAGTAATTATTGTGGACAAAAAATTTGAGATTATTCATTGGATTCCCCCTTGCACATAAACATTTAACAAAAAATAGCCCTTACTCAATACGAATAAGGGCTTATTGCTATTCAGCAAACAATTTAGTGAAAGTGGCTTTTCCAGCCTTCTTATCCGCAGTTATCCTTTTAGCTTTTTGGAATTTAGATATTGCTGATTCTGTCCCTTTTCCGAAGTTTGAATCAAGTGATCCAAGGTTAAATCCTTCCAAATAAAGTGCAGCCTGTAGGATCCAAGTAAGATTGCCTTTTGCACCCTTTTGGACAGTAACAACGGCAGCCTTAGTTTTAGCCCCCCATATCCCATCCACAACAAGCTTTTTGTTGAATTGTTTATTAAGTTCCATTTGTAACGCTTTGATAAGTGCAGTTTGGATTTCCGGACCATTAATTCCGTCCACAACTATCTCTGCATCATAACGGCTGTTTAACGTTTTTTGAATGGATCTGATTGTTTCGTCCCCTTTTTTCTTAGATGGTTCCTTAGTTATCTCTGAAGCAACCTCAGTCTTTGGAGGAACAGTAACAATGGTTTCAGTTTCTGTTTTAAATTTCAATGAAAGACTTGGCCTTTTACCTGATTGCATCTGTGAATAGGATAATCCCCCCGTCATTTCCAAGTGAGGATAATCTTTAAAGCCGGACCAATCTCCACCCCATGTAAAACCTAATTCTTTACCAATAGCTGCAACTCGTCTCCATTTTGTATTAATAGTCCACAATGCTGTTTTTCCGTCATTACTTACAAGGAAATAGTCAATTGCTACACCAAAGTTATGGAAAGACTGTCCTGGCTTTGCGTTGGTCACCTTTGGTTTGGCAAGATTGCTATAATTTTTACCACGGTAGCTATAATATAGTCGACCTTGACCATATAGTGCAGCTTGTTCTTCCATTGAGCGATGGCCAGCGCTGATTTGAGCGTAAATACCTTCTTTATAGGCACGTTTAATCATTTCTAATGCCGAGGCTTTCACAATTGAGTGAATACCAGAACCCATATTTTTAATTGACCGATCTAATAAAGTTTGCAATGATACTGTCATTTCTCATCGTCTCCTTTTAATTTAAATTCATAATAAAAAGCCACCTATTGGGCAGCTTATTTTGAAGTTCCTTCTCTTTTGGCAACTAACTCATAAAGTCCGGTTCCACCAAGACCAGCAAATGCCCCGGCCCATAACCTTAATACAATATCCATTTCTGTGAATGGAAAAGCAACTGAGCCTACTCCCAGCCCGATTACCAAGCTTAAGACTGGCAATACGTTGTTTGGTAAGGTAACCGTCTGTTTAACCACTTGAACCATTGCTGCTACGATTGGTGCCAATATAGTCGTAAAAATTAATACTTGTTGCATGACTTCGTTATCCATTATTTTATCCTCCAAACGAATTTAAGATTTTCGGTATATATTCAAATGCAGCTAACAATAGCCCTGGAGCAGAAAGTAAAGCTACGATAATCTTCTCTTGCTTTGATAACTTTGCTACTTTGACATCCTTTTCTGCTGCGATTTTGGTTAATTGAACCTGTCCTTTTACTTCTTCTTGCTTTTGATTAAGAGTAAGTAAATGCTGCAGCATAGTTTGATTTTGTGAAACCAAGATATCTTTTTGGGAACTTGACGCTTGCAATACTGTTTTTTCAATCTGATCCTGGCCCTGCTTGATGATTGTTATTTCCTTAATAACTTCGCCATAGTTCCTTTCTAATTTCGCTATACGCTGCTCATGATTCTCTAACCGTTGTGGCATGTCCATCTCCTCCAATGTCCACAACCCCCTTTAACATAAAATTCTCTCTATCTCTGTATGTCTAGGATGTTTTTGCATAATAAAAGCCGCCCACAGTTTGTGAACGGCTGGTTATACTTCTGATGTAGTTTCTTCTAATAGGTATCCTTCTTCAATCAGCATTCCTTGATAAGGTTTAGGGACATCTTTTAGTTTTTTCATATTGTTTTCAATCATATAACGGTATAAATTAAGCATTCTTCAACGCCTCCAATTCGATTTGTTGTTGCATAACCATCATCGCTAAATCGTTCATTTGCAAAAACAGAGACATAACCAGCACTCCCAGCTGATCAGTGCTTTGAAAAGTCGATACAAGCGAGTTACCCAAGTCTTTAATAACCTTTGGTTCCACAACCTTATCCAATTCCTCCGGGGAAACCCCTTTATTAATCAAGAATTCCCGCATTACATCCATTGGCTCCATTTAATCACCCCCCTAAGGCTTTCAAACGTTTATAGAACTCCGTCATAGATTGTATTAAACCACTAATATTTGTGGTATTGTCTTCAACTCTTTGTACGGTATCATCAAGAGCGTTCCGGATGTTCTTGGCAAAAGTTGCTTTCACGTTGTATGGCGTCACTGTGAACAGGTTTTTGTCTTGCACTTGATAGGTTACTGTATATTCGGCTGTAGCATCGAAATCTTTTTCGTCAATACGGGCATATCTCGAGCCTAACACAACCTCTTTATTAGGGTAAGATTGCAAAATATCCAAGAACCATTTATTATCCCTCACGCCATTTTTATAAATCGCCATAATTTTATTTGACCTATTATTTAATTTCCCTATAATTTCAGCGTTTATAAATTTGTTGGTTTGATAGGTTGTGATAATTGCCTTCTCCCTAACAATAACACCGGATCCAACTTCTATTTGTGTCAATCCACTTACTGTAATATCTCCCTCGACCTTATCTGATACGTCTTCAACCTTAGGAGTTACCAACAAATAAGATAATTTATAGGGCGTGAATCCTGGGGCCATATTCGCTGATACATAGGCCAATGTTTGTGTTGGCGCATCCGTTCCATTTCCGAGTGAACGCCATGCTGTAGGCTTCCCAGCTCCGTCGACGGTTTTTGCTTGCCATCCGTTAAAATAGGCTTTCCACTCATCACGCAAAGGCAAGTACGCTTGCCCGAAACCAGTCAAAACATTACTTGTTCGGATGTATAAAGAACCACCATTACCAGACCAAATATAATATGCGTTTTCAATCATAGTCCCACTTTGGGTCATTTTCTGACCTAAAAAATTATACATAATACTAGGGTTGTTATCTTTAACATTGGAATTTAGGAAGTAATTAACTCCAACTTCTTTGTAACCCGTTTGGTTTTGTGCGGACGTGGTGTTATTAAAGTTTAAAGAACCATCTATAAAAACGTCTTTTTCAACTAGTTTTTGGACTTTCCAAGCACCATCTTGTTTGAATAACCTATCCTTATTCGTTTCAATTTGTCCTAGCTTTGTTTGGGCGAATAAGTATGATGGGTTACGTGGGACAAACGGCCTTTCGACATTGCCAAGTGTTAACATCGGATTGGAAACGTTGTACGTTCCTAAAGTTGACCCAACATAGTTATCGTACCTAATCCAAATCTCTTTAACGTCTGAAGGAATAACAAACGATTTCGATTGCGGTTGTATAGTTTGGAAGTCAATAAACACTAATGTTGCCCCGTTGTCCATAGAGTCCCTGCGCACGGTCAACCTCCCACTGTTTGTTGCTGATAATGTATAGGTTTGGCCAGGTATAACATTCACTTTGACATAGCTATTATTATAGGGGCTTGTTGCCACCAACTCTAATGAATATGGGCTAATGATCCTCGCATTTGAATGTATCGTCCACTCATAGAATGGAGGGATAATATTGTCACCTTCTGCAATTACATAAGGATTTTGAATATGTTGGACGCCTTGTACTGCTGGGTAACGTTCTAATACCTTCGCCTCGTCCCATTCAACCAAGATTTTTTTATACTCGGAATCGTCAACTTCATATAACGGGATAATTGGGTCTTGGAAGTCTGCAGTTGGTTTCATTTCTAATTCAAGTTCGGCATAATCAGTCATTATTGCAGATGGAATCGCACCACTGGAAGGTTCAGCATGTACTGTAAAGTAAGCATATCCATCATCCGCAATCCCTATCGATAATTGAGTAGAGATAGAAAGTTTCTGCGGAGCTGCAGAAGTATGAGTCATACTTGTTACGAAATATGTCCCGTTGCCCCACATTCTTAATGTCGCCTTATTTCCCGTTGGGGAAGTACCAAAACCATACCAGGCAAAACGCAACTCTTTAAAGTTAGCTCGTAACCACGAAACCTTTAGCGCTGTGGTTGAAGCAGGAATTCTCCCTATTTTACGTTCAACTTCCGCAATAATATCAAATGCAAACAATTGTTGTGCCATATCTCCACTAGTACCACCGCCAATATTAACAGTAGGGGCATCGCCTAATAGTGTCATTCTTCCGTAATCAGTCGGACCCGATGCGTTTGTTAATTCAAGTACGAATTGTGTTGGAGTTTGTAAAGCACTATTGAAACGATATTTGGAGACATGGGGACTTTCCACCGTACTACCCGAAACTTTACCTTCAAAGTTTGCAACCTTTACAATTGCCGGCCTTGTATCTAGTTGTGCTGTTGGTTTAAGGTCTATTTGCAATTCGACAAAATCAGTGTTAACCACTGACGCAATCGTCCCGTTTGATGGTTCGGCATAGGCTAAGAAATGGACATAACCGTCAGCGTCAATTTCATTCCCGTTTGCCGAACCTGTTGACAATTTTGTAACTGACGCATTAGTTGAAGTTGCTGACGAAAAATAAGAACTCGTTTGCGCTGCCCAACGTGTCAACGTCACTTTGTTTCCGTTCGGGCCCGACCCAAACCCATGCCAATTAAGAGTATAAGAAGAAAGATTATCTTTTATCCATTGGGTTTTTGCTGCTCGTGTCGCCCCTGGGATAATACCCATGTTTCGTTCTATCTCTTCTATAAGGTCAAAGGAAAATACAGTTTGAGCAATACTTAAATTGGCCGTCGTGGTTATTGTAGCCACACCGTTTCCTAAAGTGCTAATATTTGAGTAACCGGCAACATATTCACCCAATGAACTAGAATTCGGGGTAACCAATACTGTATCTGTTTTAGTTGAATTACTCTTCGCAAAATGCGGGTTTCCTGTTGTGTTGTTGGTTGTTTTCCCTACAAAGTTCGCCTTTCGAGTAAATGTGTTATTCTTAGTAAATTTACCTACACCTGAAATCACATTATTATCAACGATTACTTTTGTTTTCTTGTCGGCCAATACATATTTTTTATCACCAGTCAGATTACTGTTGGACATGTTAACAAGCGTTCGGCCTTCGATTTCAATATCAACTGGAGCCTTATTATTTCCTTTTAGAACGGACAATCCATACTCAATAGTTTCTGTTTGTCTGGATGATTCCATTACTTGGGCTGAAATGCTCTCAGCTGTCTCAGCGTCCAAACGATTTCTTTGATCTCTTATTGCTGCTGCCATTGAATTAACTTCTGTTTGCTGCCCCTTTACTGCTTGAATAATAGTATCTACTTTAGCATTATATTCAACTGCAGATTCTTCCAAATTCCCTTCTAGTAATTGTCTTAGAGATTCAAAATCTTTCACATAATACTCAGCAAGGGGAACAATATTCTGGTCCTTCAATGTCTTTTCAATAAAGAAAGAAAATTTGCAGATTGTCATGGACTGACCATTAGAAAAATACACATTTAGGTTGCCTTCTACGTTGCCTGGATGATTGAGTTCTTCCTTCAAGATATGTTCAACTTGTCCATTAATCCGGTCCGTAATTGTCCCAACTTTTTCAAATACACTTCCATCGGCCATGCGAAGAAAGATCTTCGCTGTGGCTGCTGTACTTAAAGGCAAAGGGCCACCATCTTTAGTTATATTAAAAATAAGCTTTGCTGTACCATTGTCTTGTGTAGTGAATTTAATGGAGGTCTTATACATGCTGGATGTTGCAGCTACATTGGCATTAATGGAACCACTTTTAAAAATTTCATTTACCATAATACCCCTACCTTTCTAAAACAAAGTGAAAAGGACTGGAAAACCAGCCCTTAACGGATAAAACATAAAGCTATTCCATAACCCTTATCCGGGTCATATTTAGTCGTAATTTTCATGGCTCTCCAGCCTTGACCGAAATCTTCCGAACGTGTAGCAATCCCCTCATGTGGTTTTAGATAATCTCCTGCTTCCACAGTGTTATCTATTCGAACATAAACTTGTCCTAAAAGCCCAACGATATTCCACTCAGGGCGTTCTTCTCTTGATAAATAGTCCCCGTCTACCCATTCAGGATTTTCTTTAGGCATCATTCGGACTTCTTGGGTTACTTCTCCAGTATCATCATTGATAATATCGATAGTTCGTTCCTCATAAATTAATCCACCAAATTCATTAAGGATATATCGGTTTTTCCAATGGAAGGTCATTTCCCCAAGAACCACACCAGCCGTTTCGGAAATGACACCCAGCATATGATCTCCCTCAACAGCAGCTTTGATTTTTTCATTTTCCAACGTGACAATCGTTCCGGACTTGATTGCTTTTCCATCCACAGACTCGAAATACTCCGCATAATCGGAAAAAGAAGAGGATCCTGTAATACTGCCTGCCCCTTTAATATTCCCATTCATGGAGTCCAATTCCCATTTCGTATTAGCTGCAGTTGGACTCGCACTGTCCCCATAACCACCCCGAACACTGTAATTGTTATTATTTAAAACAGCATTACTTGCCATGATAATTTTACCGTTTTCATCCACTCCAGAAGTCTTGGAGTTATTGGAACCGATGATAGCATCCCGGCCACCTTCTGTTTTAGAACCGCCAGATGAAGCAATAATGGTACTTCCTTCCCCGGCAGCCTCAGAACTGGAAGAGGCAATGACGGCCGTTTTATTACCGGAAGCCTTGCAGTCTGATGTTGATGCTGCAATAAAAGAAGTTTCCGTTAAAACTTGACCACTAGAGGAAGCCACCCTTGTTCCTTTTGATATGTTGTTAGGGACAAACGTTTTGTAAGCAATCCCCGCAATTACGGCTGCATTCGCGTATCCCTCCGCATACACACCAATGATGCTGTTCTGTGAATTGACGGATCCAAGTCCATTTGTTCCGGACCCATCGTTGATCATGGAAATATTGGAGAGATTCACCGTGTAAATGGCACTACCAATACCCATGCCTTCTGGTGCTGAGTTGAATATTTGTACGTTACTGATATTGATATTGTCAGTTTTCTGATCTCCGCCAATAAGCGCTATATCGGTGCTTGCCTTTTTGAATCCACGAATATTAATACTATTTAGGCTAATGTTCCGAGTCTTATATTGAATGGCAATCACCGGGTTGTTCTTGTAGTCATAAGTAGGATCCCCGATTGCAGTAAAACCATTGATGGTAACATTTCGATAAGCAGACACTACCAGGGCTCTCGGTGACAGGTCTGCATATAGTCCATTGAAAACAGGTTCCAAAGCTGTGCAATCCGTGACTGTGACATCAAAGGCAGTTGTGGAAATCGGATCATTCGCTTCATGGTGCCCTATATGACGGAAATCATAAGAGCGACAATCTTTATAAGAAATATGCCCAATAATGTGGACGTCCTGGGATGCTGGCCAATCTGTATGAGCTTTGACTTCTACCCCTCGAATATTCTCGGAAGTAAAGTTATTTGTCACCCATACATGTTTAGAACCATCGTCAATTTCTATACCGTTCGAATTGGACACCCCATCCTCATGCGCTTTCCCTGATGGATTAAGACAGAAACTATTGCTGATAAAAACAAACTCGCTATAGTGGGTCGTTATGCCATCATCCCCATAGCCATAGCTCAAGCAATTATCAATCCAGATGTAACGGCAGCCGTCCTTTGTATAGGCAGTATCAGCAGCATGGTTGTATTGTGGAGCTGTGATATCAATTCCATGCAATCCGGCATTAATAGCCTCTACATCCTTAATCCATCCATAACTTACTTTGGCTAAGGTTAAGCAGCTGGACTTCTGTCCACCGACAGCTCCGACTCCACCTTGCCTGTCTGGATTCCAATCCAATGACAGGCCTTGGATGAATATATTTCTATTTCCGTTAAGGTAATCATTATTTGTGATGACCCATTCGCCGGCAGGTGTTTCTTCGTGTAATTTTAGAATTGTTAACCCTTTTCCGTCACCAATTAAATAGGTCCAGGAAGGCAGCTTTAACCCTCTGACAATATAGGTACCTGCCGGGACAAGCAGCCTTACCCGTCCATTTCCTAATGCCCTCTTAAAGGCTTCAGAATCATCCGTTACACCGTCACCGACAGCACCAAAGTCTTTAACATTTACTACTCGGTCAATCCGGTTCTTTAATTTATTGTATTCCTTATCTAAACGGTCTTTTAATAATGGATGAAGCTCTCCTTCCGTATCAAGACGGCCATCCACAACTTCTGCTAGTTCAGCCGTGTTCAAAATTAAATTATTGATACGTTTATTGGTGTTAACGATTCGGTTGTATACCGAGTCATCATCAAAGAAAATGTCTCGGGCATCATGCGCTTTTTTGGTTAGGACATGGGTTCTAATCTCCCCTAATAATTGATTTAGGGCACTTTCTGTATACCTAGCATTTTGATCCAATTCAGCAAGTAATTTTGCATTTTTAGTAGGATCATAATTTTTAATTAAATTAAAGGACATTTCTCACACTCCTTACTGTAGATAGGCGGAAACGGTAATTTGCGCGCCTGTTGGTATATTGGTTTCAGGAGTTACAATTACCCTATCTTTTAATAGGTTAATCTTTATAGCATTGTCCGCTGTCTCGTAATCGGTTCCCGTATCAAAACCATTTCCTTTAAGTAATATATCTTCGTTGATTACGATGGATATGGTGTTAACAGAAACTCCACCGGTCAATACAAAAAGAGCATCCCCTTGAACAGAGACACTCGCTGATGATAGATTGCTTGATTTAATGGTCCATTTCGTCCCATCAAATCGTAAGATCAACATGATTTGTTGGGGTAAGCTGTTTCTAATCCCACTCGATGTATTTCGGATGTATTTCGATTGCCTTTTGATTTGTATCTTGTCATCCACCTGCATATCATAGATATCTTTCCGAAAGTTAGAAAAGTTCAATTCTGGTTTGCTGTACTGATCAAGAGGATTGTACTTTATGTCAATGATACTAAGTTCATCCTGGTATGTCCCACCGCCACCAGTGTCAGCAATCATACTTATGGTATCTCCCTTAAAGAAAACCTCTTCAAACCCTTCAAGTCTCGGGTCATAAAAAATGGCCAAGTCTACATTTACTGTTACTTCAGGATAGGGATTGACCAAGTTTTCTAAAGCAGTTTTTATACTACTTTCTTTAGTGAACCTATCATCTCTAATATCATCAGCATACCGGGGAAATCCATCCAATAGATAATTCTTCTCTTCAGGGTGAACATATAAAACAGGATCAAATAGATACTTCCCTTTATCATCCTGCTTTCCATATCCCCATGCCCTTGTGGTGCTGTTTCGAGTGGATGAAGAAATTTGCAATCCAGCTACATTATACCGAGTGTCTAATAAATAATTCACTTTCTTACCCATTTGTTTATAGACATATATTTTGGTATTGTCTACATCCAATTCAATCTTATAATCTTCAACGATTTCGTCCATTAACGTTTGGGAATTTTGTTCCCCAAAATTCTCCTGTTCTACTGCTTCTATGGTTTTTGCAGAGGCATCCAATACATAACTAAACCCACTTCCTTTTAAAGCTATATCTAAAACCTCCGTAAGTTTCAATGTTCCCGTTTTGGATGTGTTCACCATATTGTTAACGAGCCTTGCCACATACGTATGTGAAGCAGTTATGGTTTTCGTAAAAGCTATATTATCTGAATCTATGTCTAAAATGAAATATCTCTGAGCCTTAAACCTCTTTTCATCAATAACGATGATGTTGTCATTGACCAACATGTCATATTCCACTTGGTTTTCCTCGGTTCGACTAATGGTAAAGGACAATTCCTTTTTTCCATTCAACCCATCACTTATGGTAGGGACTACGTCCACAATTTCAACACGTTCCCCTGTAGTTTTGTTTTCCACAAATATTTGATTCAAGAATACATCCTTTACCACTTCATATGTTGTATCGCCTGTGACTTCCAAATTAGGCGTATCCAATATTGGTGGTTCAGGTGTAGGGGTAGAAGTATCCAGATTATCAAAAAAAGAATCGATCGCTCGATTCACATCCACATTTCCTGTTATTCCATTAACTTTTCCTTCTTGTGTGTATTGCCAAACGGTCCAGCCAGTAATATCTGGGTCTGATGCTGTTGTGTATCTTGCAATCCATAGAGGGTAACCACTGGCATCGATACTATTTTTGTAGAAAGAAAGATAAGTGTATATCATCACTTTTCTTCCTTGAGATATTAGATATTCAAGAAAAGTTCTGGCAGCTGCTGTCAAAGCTGATTTTCCAATATTGCCTGAATCCGTTTCAATATCCAATACCAGGGGTAAATCCATTTCAAAATCTTTGACGGTATTTAAAAAGAATTTCGCTTCAGCTAATGCCTCAGAATTGGACTTGAAATTGGCGAAGTGATAGGCACCCACTTTTAAGCCGTTTTTCTTAGCATTAGAGATATTCGTTTTAAAAGTTGAATCAATATAAGTGGTACCCTGTGTTGCCTTAATAAAAGCAAACTTCACACCATCTGCCGCAACAAGTCCCCAATTAATTGAACCTTGCCAATGCGATACATCAATCCCTTTAATCATTCCATCACCTACTTATAATAAAACCTTGTGTTAAATTTGATGCTTTTCTGACTAGCTCCGGATACTTCCATGAGATTGTAGCCAGGGAGTAGTGAAGGAAAACGCCCTGTTGTCTTTGCGATTTTCCCATTCACAGTGATGTATTGGCGAAAAATAACGACCTGCGCATTTGTTAAAGTCTCATTGATGATTAAATACTCCCCAGTATTTCTGTTGCTGATCTTCACATCTTTTCCTGTAAGGGTCAATTCCACCTCAAAGTCATGTTCCGTGGTGTATAAACGAATATCTCCCCCGTTATAAACCCTGAATTGATAAGGGATTTGGGCATTACTATCCTCGAAAAGATAGACAAGATCTTCGTTAGGAATGTTCATTCCAATGCCAAATCGCTCCTTGCTTAAATTGTAAGCAGACTCAGTATTATATTTGGACTCCGCCACACCAGAAAGACATGTGAACTCAACTTGAAATTCCTTATGGTTGTATCGCTCTTCCTTTTCAATCGAAAAATTTCCATCACATGTGACTAACCATCTTTTATATGGCTCAAATGTATTGGAAATATAATAAGGTTCATCTCTTACCAATAATCTATAAACTTCACTTCTCCACAAATAAAATTGTTGAGGGATTACTGATTTTATAAGCAGTTTTACAGGTATTGCCCTTTCCTTGTAGACTACTTTTTTATGGTTTGTTTGGACTAATCCACTTTTGCCTGGTATGGACTGGACATCCCTTTCGACGATGGGTGCAGGTGGGCTAATTGATAGG
Source organism: Peribacillus frigoritolerans (assembly GCF_040250305.1). Classification (NCBI taxonomy): domain Bacteria; kingdom Bacillati; phylum Bacillota; class Bacilli; order Caryophanales; family Bacillaceae; genus Peribacillus; species Peribacillus frigoritolerans. The sequence continues at coordinate 5,277,566 of NZ_CP158190.1, forward strand.
AGATTTACTTTTGGTAATAACTCACTCAATTTCTGTTCACCGTTTCCATAATCGATTATCAAGTCATACTCTCCCATCACCTAACCCCCATGTTAAAAGATTTACTTTTTAATACATTCGTACTGCGATTATCAAGCACCCGTCCGACCTGGTCTTTGCCAAGATAAATGTCTCCTGTTTTTTCCGAAATAATCCTCAATAAATTAGCTATCTCTTTAGAAAGAATTTCATTTTGCCGTAATGTCGCATTTAATAATTGGCTCATGACTGAATCGTTGCTACTACCTCCACGTACATTCGGCAATTGATTAGGTCGCTTATTTCCACTGTCAATTTTCTTTCCTGCTAAAGCCAATAGCTTCATCGCGTCTGTTCGCTTACTCGGATCAGTAGGGATAACAAACTCTGGCCATCCACCCTCTGCTAATTCATACATGCCAGCATTATTAATCAACCCGCCTGTTTCATATCCATGGCCATGACCCACATATTTAAGCATGCTTGAGCCATAACGTGATTTAGCGTAGTTCATACCTGCAAGCAAGCTGTCTAAGCCGTTCATTTGGTTCTTGTGACCTGGGAATGCATAGGCCCTAAATGTTGGTGGGATTACCTGGACGAGTCCACGAGCCAAATTTCCAGAGTAATAATTGACATCTTTTACAGCTGTTGATTGGATAGCTTTTTCATTACCGCCCGATTCAGACTTGATTTGCCTTAACCATGCGTTAATATAAGCTTCAGTTACAGGAAGACCGTTCATTCCTAAAGCCTTCATGACAGTTCCACGCCATCTTTCAACTCCACTGCCAACAGGTGCCGCACTTCCACCTGAACCTATCAAATCCTCCATTTTATTCTTAACAATACCTGTGGATTTATCTTTGAGAAAATCCAATGTTCCACTTCCGAGTTTTCCTAACGCACCACTAAACCCAGAAAAGAAAACACCAAACTTTTCAAATACTTTTCCCATAAGCTTTTTAGGGTCAGATATATAACTCCATACATCAAGTCCTATATCTTTTACTTTGGAAACTGTTTGGCTTAGGATATTCCCTTTTGAGCCTTCCCCTTTCACACCTTTTTTATAGGCAGGCAATCCTGCTTTTAAAAGCTGTTTACTTTGCTGGTAAGGTAAAACCTCTGTCCCTCTAGGAATGTTCATTAATGTGGCTCTTCCTGGTGATAATCCCACAAAACCATCTGGTGTTCGGAAAAGTTCTGGACCTAAACCATCACCTAAAATGGCTGGACCTCCAGGATGGAACGGAGTCCCTTTTGCGTATTTTGCAGGGCCACCTCTTTTGTTTACACCGCTTGATGATCCACCACCAGTTGGGTTCCAATCGGGAATCTCAAAATCAATCCCTATTTTACCCATAACCCAGTTGATTCCGTCAGTTAAACTATTAACCTTTTTCGCCAAAGCTCCGGCCATACTACCTATACCATCTATTAATCCGTTGATAATAGCTTTTCCGGTACTTCTTAAATCAATATCTTTAAAGAAACCAATGATATTTTTCATGATTCCAAGGGCTGTTTTCTTAATGGCCTTCCAGGCTCCGTCCCAATCGCCACGAATTAAAGCTAGAATTGTACGGATTATTCCTAAAATTAAGGTAAGCCCATTATTGATCACTAACTTCAAGCTCGACCATGCAATTTTCACTATCCCAACTAAGATTGGCCAAAAAATTTGGAAAAGACCCTTAATTAAGCCAAAAACGACTTGTATATTGGTCCATATGAGAGAAAGATAATACTTTAATCCATCCACTATTTGTGCGCCATTTTCATCCCAAAACTTCTTGAATTCAGCTAGTTTTTGGCCTCCAAATGAAGTGATGGAAGATAGTGCTTCCATGATATACGGCTTTATAAAACCATAGACAGAAACTGCTGCTGACTTTATAGCATTCCATCCAGAAATTACTCCATTTCGAAAAGTTTCAGAACGAGTCCACAGAAGATAAAGTGATGTACCCAGCAAAGCTAAAACCCCAATGACTATTCCAACTGGCCCCGTCAATGCTACCAAACCTAACCTTAACCAGTTAAGCAATCCTCCTGCTTTTGCGATGGCCGGGAAAATTGTATTAAGTCCTGTTAGAAAACTTCCTAAGAAGCCAATGAATAACCCACCTATAAGAAGCAATGGTCCTAAACCGGCTAACAGTAAACCAAAAACAACGGTCATTTTTTGAGTAGCTGGTGTAAGATCTAGAAATTTTTGAACTAGTCCTTGTGTAAATTCTGATAGTTTTTTAATTGTAGGAGTAAGAATGGTCCCGATTTCTATGCCCGCGGATTCTAAAGATCCCTGGAGTTCGTCTAATGCCCCTTTTAAATTATCCCTCATTATAGCTGAGGCTTCTGCTGATGCTCCCCCACTGTTTTCAAGTGCTTTGGTCATCTTATCTATTTCATCCGGACCAGCTTTCATAAGAGAAAGCATTCCTGAAACTGCCTCTGTACCGACAAGGCTTGCAAGGGTTGCGGCCTTCTGTGTCTCTGTTTGACCTTCCATTGAACCGGAAAGATTCTCCACTAGTTGAGATAGTCCTACAAAATTACCCTCAGCATCCGTTATGGAGATTCCCATTGTTTCCATCATTTTGCTATTTGCTTCTGATGGATTTAAGAGTGCAAGTAAGGCACCTCGCAAAGTGGTTCCTGCCTGTTCGCCTTCCATACCAGCATTGGTAAGAATACCAATAGAACCAGATAACTCCTCCAAACTGATGCCCAGTGCTGCCGCGGGTGGACCGGCGTACTTCAGAGCATATTGCATATCTGTGAGATCAGCTGCAGATTGATTGGCGGTTTGTGCTAAAATATCCGCAACCTTACTTGCTTCTGAGGCTTCCAATCCGAATATATTTAATGAAGAAGCCATGACATCCGCAGTTTGAGCCATATCGGAACCCGATGCTTCGGCTGCACTAATTACACCAGGCATAGAACCTAATATTTCCTCCACAGTGAAACCCATTGCAGCCAAACTTTCTTGACCGGCCGCGACTTCACTTGCAGATTTACTTGTGGAGGCACCTAGTTCTAACGCAGCATCTTTAAGTTTTATTACTTCCTCTGCAGTTGCTCCTGAAATTGCAGCTACTTTGGACATTTGCGCTTCAAATTCTTTAGCTGTATTAAGGGCTGCTACTCCCAGACCAGCAATAGGTGCTGTAATATACAAAGACATAGATTTACCAAGGTCCTTCAATCCACTTCCAATACTAGTTAATTTTGATCCTGCTTTCTCTGCAGAATCACCAAACTTTGTCCATCCACTACTTGCGATACGTTGTTCTTCTTGTAAATCTTTTAGTTCGCCGGTTGTGCGTTCGATATTACGTTGCAAACTTTGTAACGCTGCTGATTGGTGATTATAAGATTTCGCTGCTTTATCTGCTTCCTTACTGCCTTCACCAAATTCCTCTACAGCTTTTCTATAAGCCACTTGTGCTTTTTCTGTTATTCTTCTTTGTAATTCAATTTTTTTATTTAAGCCATCGAGTGTTGTTTGGTACTTTACCACTGATTTGTCCGCACGATCGAACACTGAGAGATTGGCTTTCATCTCAGAAGAAACTAATTTCATTTTTGAACGTAAATCTGTAAGACCACTATTTAGATTAAGAGTGTCTAAATCTAGCCCTATTGACAATCCTTCAATTTTCTCCATTAATCACCCTCCCTTCACATGCCAAAAAAAAGCCCTATCCTCCGAATGCGGCAATTAGGGACTTTTCCTGTCTTGGCTTATTTTGTTCGCTGAGGATTTCAATTAGAAAGTGAAATGGCATGCTTAACACTTCATTGATGTCCTTCCCATTTTTCACATTTTCAAGGATGACCTTGTCCATATATTCCTTTTGTTTGGCTGGAGAAAAGTCCTCATCCTTTAACCTTTCTTCGCCAAAAACTTTTTTGTTTCATCGGTCTGACGTCCTTGAGCCACAAAGATAATTTGTTCTTGAAGTGTTTGAATAGCATCAGGTGCATGCAGACCATTAAATAGATCTTCTTTTGTAAATTGTTTGTTATAAATCTTGTTGGCTACAAATTCCAGTAGTTTATCGATCATTTCCTTTTCAGATGACGCATTTTTTTCTTTTTCACTCTTCTCCATTTCTTGTGTAAGATCCACAGCCTCATATACTACTGAAAAAGGGATAAATATTGGAGTTAGGTGTTTTTCTGTGACGATTTCCCCTTCTTTTACTTCTTTCACCAATTCGATCATGTTACGTTTTAAATTAGCCATTCTAAAACATCTCCTTTTCTTATAGGCTTTGTTAAAGATTATCGTTGATTTTTGAACAAATAAAAGAAGACCACCTACTATAAGTGGTTTTCTTAAGTGCACTTTTAATGAACTAACGATTTATTTAGAGTTGACACAAATTGTGCAATAAGTTAGAGGGATGGAATAAAAAAAGACCTTATTCAGGTCCCGCAGATTGCGAACGATTTAAGAATTCTCTAATTTCATCAATAGATATACCTAACTCTCGGGCATATAATATCAATTCTGCCCATTCCTTATCTAAGCCTTTTTCGATAAATAAAGAATTTGACATGTTCACTCTCCTGATTTTAGAAGTTCCCATCTCCCGATAGGATTTACCTGGAATTATTGTCTGATATTAAAATTACATATCCTCCCTCTTCTATTTCTTTAAAACCACGTTTAAACATACAATAAAAATATTAAGTGATAAATAATAATATAATAACTCAAGAAAAATAAGATAAATTATAGTAATTAATAATTAACGAAGGTAGTATCTAACTTAAAATATAGAGTGAACTTTTTTGCAACAAATAGGGTTCATATTTATTCTATATTTCAATCTACATTAAACAACATAAACTGACATCATTAAACACAATATATTTCGCTTTCCTATTTTACATAATACTGATTATTAACATAACAGTTAAAAATCACCGATTAAAATAATAATTTATTTTGATATGAATAGACGGTTCTGCAGATTTCAATCAAGTGGTTTATTTTTCCAGATCATAGCTTTCATTGTTGTAGCTTTTTCCTTTGCAACTAAAAGGGATTTACTTCAATAACAGGGTTCCTGCGGCATCATTTTTTTATGGAACTATTCTGCCCCGTTAGTTCATCAAGAAAATCAACAACTTAACAGAGCCTTCTACTAAAAAAGAGCAGGCATTTTTCCCACTCTTAGATTTCTTTGATGACTGGTTTTCCCATCTTATTATCAGAGGACAATAATTCCTCTAATCGCTCTTCCTCAACCTTTTTATTACCCGGTTTAGGAAATGAATCCCCTTTACGATATATCTTACCCTTGTCCTGAAGGTCTTTAAAATCAACTGTGGCTTGATATTTCTTTTTTTCACTCATTTATTACACCCCCGCCGGTGCGCCAGTACCAGGATAAGCTTTTCCAAAGATAGCTTGGAAGAGGGCATCACGGCTTGTAGTTTCGCCTTTTTTATCCATACCGAAAAGTACAGATTTAGGATCTTCAAACCCTTCCACATCCCTGTCCATGAATTCTGCAGTAACTTCTTCATTTTGAAACTCTACGCTATCTTCTTTCGTTTTACTAGAAATGTTAGGACGCATAAAAATCCCTTTCGGTAGGCCTACCCATTCCGTTGATCCATCTTGATATGTTTTGGCAAATACACAGGCTACATATGGAGGGAAATCGTTTGGACCGTATGAATATAGACCATCCACAGTTGATTCCAATCCAAACAATACTTTCTTATCCTCAACTGGCACTTTGTGAAAGGCTGATGTAACACTGATATTTCCGTTTGATACTGCAATTTCAGCTGTTGTATTATCACCGTAAGCCCTAACTGCTTCTTGTGGCATTTCAATCGTTATTTCTTGAAGGAACTTCACTCGCTCAGGTTCCATTGAAGTTATCTCAATGCCTGTTTCAGTCAATGTCGCATAATGAAATTCGTCAACCCCGGTTGTTGCTCTGTAATTTTTTTCTACTGCCATTCCTAATCACTCCTTTTATGATATAAAAAAAGACACATTATAAAGTGTCTAAGTCTTCTCTGTATAATTTTCCTCGGTACCTTCTGGCATCGCGGTAAATACCTGTATCTTCATCCCATTCATCCACACCTGGACGTTGATGAAAACCAAATTCCCACATGACTTTACTGATCTGTTCAGATAATTCTCTTGTCGCGGTTCTATTCTTTGACCACACTTCAATTTGATAAAGGCAGTCATATGTCAGCCAGGTATCATCTGCGAAGTCTTTAGGAAGAGGGACATCTAATGGATCTATGATGATATTTGGAGCCATTGTCACGCTGCTGGTTTCAGGAAAATCATAAAATTTAATCCTTCCTGCTGCCTTCTCCATAATAAATGGGTCAGCAATTAGTTGGTTATATACCATCCCTAATACATCCATTAAATCCCCTCCTTTATCACCCTTTTTATGGTGTCACGATATTCCTTCTCGGCATTTCTCATAGCCCTGGCTATTGCTCCCTTACCTTGTGGATTGGGATTCTTCACTGTGCCAAATTCATTCAAGTGGATAATCCTGTATCGATCTTTAGGGCCTTTCCAATGAATCTTTATAGTACGGGAACCATTCACCCACATTGGTTCGGAAATAGTCATTTCATCGATTGTCGCACCTGTATCCTTGAAGGATTCAAACTGACTCTTTAGTTCCCTGACAAAAACCTCGGCTCCTTTTTTTAGAGCCATATCGCTTAATTGCTGCACCTTCAATTGTCCGTAACGTTTTTCTATTTCAGCAATCAATTTCTTTTCTCCTGAAATTTTCACACTCATTCTTTTATCCCTGCCACAATCGTGATAAATCCTTTGTTCTGTAAGTCAGGTTGAACGTGTTTAACGTTATACCGCTTGTCGCGGTATTCAAGAGCATCGATAGAAAGATAATGCTTATTATTAGGGATATAATCTGCTTGCGGATCTCGTATCGTAATGGTGATATCAGATAGGGTTCCATTTGCTTTAGCAATCTCCAAATCTTTCATCCAAACATTATCAATCTTGGCCCATGCCTGATAGAGAATTTCTTTTTCAGACTCACCAGGTTCAGGTCCTTCATTTGCTACATACTTATAAAAATATATGGGTGTGCGTAAATCCCCTGTATTAACCCTTGGTGGTTTATATTTAAATGGTTGCATCTGTATCACTCTCCGGTATCAAAGAAATCCCTAAGCTTGTTATCTGACTTAAGAAATTGTCATCAAAATACTCAAGAGCATCATTGTAAGCATAACGGGTACGTTCAAATACAAGTTCCTTCGCTCTTTTATCAGTATCCTTTTCACCATTAATATCAAACTCTCCACAACTGCTTTTTATCGCAGAAATAGAAAAGGACAACAATCTTTTTAAATTGTCGTCCTCACTCGAATGGGAAATATGCATGCGCTCTTTAAACTCTTCCAATAGGTCAGATGTTACAACCTCCATTTACCTCACTCCAATCAAACGCCAGCTGGTGCAGGTGCAAACGAAATATCCAGATCATAGACCAATGCAGCTTTATTATCCTTTGGTTTACCATTCGCAAATTGCTTGATTGTGTAGAGCATAGCATCCTCGATTGCCAGTGTCTGATCAAATTTATTTGCTTTGTAACCCCCGGCAACAGCAGCTAGATATTGACCTTTCACAAAGAATAAAGTTTGGCCAACCGGAATTTCTTCTGACTCTACAACTTGAATGTTATAAGGTAAAGCTGTAACCCATTGACCATTTGCTGTCTGGATGGTGTTTCTAGCTTCAACACTAATTGCATCGATAGGATTTACTACCATTACAATCTTGTTGAGCACCTTACGCGCCTTGCCTTCCTCATTTGTTGATAATGCTTTAATGACATCATGCAATTCACCTGCAATGATCTCTCCATACTGAGAAGGAGCAAATGTCAAAGTGCCAGAAGTAGTTTTAGTTGTCACCGCCCCATTCTCAGCAACATCTTTCATTATGCCAACAGGTTCATTTTGAGAAGGTCCTCGGCCGTTTACTAAACCGTATTCAAGGCCAACAGAGTAAGATTCCACTAACAGGTTACGGACGTAACGCTCAACCCACTCTGGTCCAAGTTCAAGCATATCCTTTGGAATGACGGCAAAGGCAGTAAGTTTCAGTTGGCCGATTTGTTCTTCACTGAAGGCGGCACTGACTTGTCCTTTAATTTCTCCAAACAATTTACCCCACGCATAGGCTTTTGTTGGGTCAGACGTGATAAAGCGTGTGACAGCTCCTAAGTCCTGCAGGCCGATTGCATCCAATAAAGGATGTTCTTGCACCAAGTCTTCAAAAATTCTTTCTTGAGTCGTTACAGGAAGGATTGATTCCTCAGCAAAGCCTTCACTAGAAATAACCTCATTGAAGAATTTTCTTTCTTCTGATGTAAGGACGTTTTGGCCGCGGGCGGTAAGAATCTGAGCATCCATTTGTTGCGTGCGTACCTGAGTAGTGATTTTTTCGGTCAAGTCTTCAGCAAGCGCAGATTGCATTTCATCCCATGCCAAAGCAAGCTTTTCCGCATCTTGCTCTTCTGCTTTCACCAAGTTCATGTAAGCTGCTTTCTTTGCTTCAAAGTTCTCCATTTTACCTTTTAATTTCATAGTCATTCTGGTTTCCTCCCTTTAATTAAAAAATGAACCCTTTACGTTTTGTCTTAACTGGCTCGCGCTCAGATGGGACAGGGGGAAAAGGTTCATTGTTTTGGTTATTATTTTGTTTTAAATTGTTGGTAACTGCATTAATGATATCTTGTAATTGTTCGTCAGTAATGACTTCTTTTGAATCATCTTTAGGTTCATATTCCACTTTGTCAGCGAAACCATCCTTAACAGCTTGTTCAGCCGTCATCCAAGTTTCAGCCTCGATCAGCTTTGCAATTTCCTCACGACTCTTTTCCGTCTTCTGTTGATAGATGGATATGATTGATTCGTCGTAAGTCTCAAGAGCATTAAGAGTTTTCTTGATATCTTGTTTAGTTCCATATGCTAAGGTTGCCGCTTCATGAATCATCATTCTAGATCCTGTACGCATGATCACTTCATCCGCACCCATAGCGATAATTGATGCGGCAGATGCAGCCAACGATGTCACTTCCACAACGATATGTTTATCTAGGTCTTTTAAGTAATTGTAAATTTCAACCCCTTGATCAGCATCGCCGCCACCGCTATTTAATTTAATTCGCACAGTTGAGGCAGTAATTTCAGCTAAAGCATTTCGAACATCTTCTGCACTTGTGGCCGTATAAAACCATCCACTTTTACCAATCACACCTGAAATAATCATTTCATGCTCTTCTCCATTGGTTTGGTTCAAAAACTTATAAGGGATTGCTTGAATTTTTTTCGTCACTTAGTCTCACCTCCTTCAACAGGACCCGCAGCCTGGTAGTTTTTCGTAATAACAAATTCATCTAATTCTGGATTGTCTGATCGTTCCTTGCCAAACAACTCCCTCACCTCGTTTCTGGTAAACGCTCCAGAGGCCACTAATTTATCAACTGCCTCGGCATTTTCTATTAAATCCCTTTCTGTTAACCCAAACACATCTATCCGGGACCCTTTTAAAAAATCTTCTTTGGTAACTAATTTTGCATTTAATTCATCCTGTATTTTCTTGACGATTGGGTTATTACAGAACCTTACATAAGCCTTAATAGATGTTTCATAATCAGATAATTCACCATGAATTAAAGCATTGGGAATACCTAACACATTGGCTACATCATCAATAACAGACCGTTTTAACTTGGTTAATTCTTCAATGGATTGCACCTTCACATCGCCTTTTGATACTTCGTTGTATTCAAAACCTTTTAGCTTAGGGACTAGAGCAATGGAATTTACCTTAAACGATTTAAATAACTTATCAATGAAATTCTGCAGTTTATTTGTGTTCTTTTCATCCAGGGCTTGACTTGAATCAATTCCAACTGTTCCCCGAATTTGATTATTCCTCATGCTGATTTCAATCATCCGACTGAACAAATCAGCATAATCATCAAACATCCCTTCCATGAATTTTGAAAGTTTCTCATTGTTATAAGTTAGATAAATAACCTCGTCCATTTGGAATGATCGTTTGAGCGTATAATCCTTAACGGTTACGTCTTTAAATTTGTCTGGATACACAGCATATTCATCCCTGACAAAATAGTCAGCTATAAGCAAATTATTGTCATCCGTCAAAACAACTAGTACTTCATTTTCATCAATCAATTTGTAGATAAAGCTTTGCCAAAAGTCCGCAGCACTTTGATCTGTGTTCGGCCTTACATTTAAAAGATAATGCCAATCATTATGCTGGCGCTTGTCCCCCTCCATAACCCGGAAGTCAGATTGGCTTATGGTACGACCGATGAAGTTGACGCAAATCTCCAAAGCCATCTTTTTTAAATATGTTCGATGGCTGGTTTCATCCATTAAATCCAAATCAAATAATGATTCTAATTCGCTATTTCTTCTTAATACGTTTCCTAACCATCCCATTTACATTTTCACCCCCTCCCTAGAAATTGAGTGCATCTAAAGCATCTAAAGCATCTGTAAAATCGTAATCCTCTAAATCTCTAGATGCCCAAACTCCATATAAAAACATCATAAAACCATCCGTTTTACGTTTGACTGGCTCTTTTTTTCGATATAACTTATTGCCCTTGTTATCAATAACAACCAATACATTATTTGTATACCAACGCATAATAGGATTTTCACCAAAAATGACTCGCTCCTCATCAAACGCAAGGTCAATTTTTGGGGATAACAAAGCACTCGCCGCATCTGGATTTCGAATGGTTTCAACTTCGAATCCTTCTGCTTCAAAAAGAGGCCGTAAAATTTCCATACGGAAACTATCTCCTATGATTTTCTTTATATTCCAGCCTTCATTACGGCGGTTAACGAACCACCCAACAACGATGTATGGATCCATTGAATCTTTATCTAGCACTTTCAATAAACCATCTTCTTCCCATTCGCGAATAGGCGCAAATTTGCGATGGTCCTTTTTGTTATTACCTTCTGCTTTTGGCGTACTATAACCGTAATGTTTATCAGCAAAAGGTTTGCAAACGAACGAATACGATAGTTCTCTTGGTATGATGTAATTATCGTTTTTCAAGAAAAGCAACCCACATGCAACAAAGTCTCGAATAGCTGCATAGTCAACAGAACCTATACATTCGCGTTTTTTCAATTCCGATAAATCATATCCTTGATTGGTAGCTTTTATTTTCTCCCATGCTGCAACTGATTTTTCTAAATCAACTTTTGGTAGATTCATACGTTTGGTAATGAAATTTTCGTATCCTGATGAATCGTTTTCGAGCTTCTTGTATTGCTTCAACACTTTCTTGAATAATGTTTTTGCATAGTTACTTAATGGCGGATGAAACTGTGGATTCGCCTTTTGCCACATGTCTGGATTATGCATTTCTTCTTCATCATCAATACAACACATGAATGGAAATAATGAATCTTCTTTTACCGAAACTTCACGCTTCAAAATACTCATAGCACGTTCTTTTAAACGATCAATAAAACCATCTCGTACAAATCCATCTGTACCAATAAAAAATTCCCGACTGTCTCGCACTTTACCGAGACCACCCGAGAATACATCTACTACATCATTGTTTTCATATTCGTGTACTTCATCATAAATAACACAACCATCGCGCAAACCATCTTTCGTGCTTGCGTTTGACGTATGGAATTGGAAGATAGCCTTTGTATCTACCGATTCAATAACAGCTTTTTGATGCTTGAAATAAGACTTCAAATCATCATTCATATCAATTGCATTGTAGACTTCTGCAAATGAAGTTTTAGCTTGTTTTTCACTGTTGGCCACAATTGACACATTATAAAATTTGATTCCGTGAAGCTCGCTAATTAGATAATTTACAAGTGCTGAAATAAAACCGTTTTTACCGGCTCCGCGTGCCATGTAAATGAAAAATTCATCGAATACTAAATCATCAGTATCCTTATAACGCAAGAAAATAAAACAAGTGATAAATGTTTGAAATGGCTCTAAATCGAAATACCACTTTTCAGCAAATTGTATAAACTGTTCAATGTGCTTACTATCGAAGTAAACGTTATCCATAGTCAGAATGTCCGCTTCAAGCCACTCGATAAGCATGATTCGCTCTTTGTTTAAAATGATGTCGCCGTTACGCCACATCGAAATATATTCTTCTACGTAGTTATAAGTAATCAAATTAAACTACCACGCTTTGGTTTGCCTTCCACAGATGATGATGCAGGGGCAGGAGTTGCCTTTAATTTAAATTTAATTGATCTTTCCAACGCGATTTTTTGAGCGTTAATTTTCATTTTCTCATTCATACTAGGATGGCTCTTTATAAATTTTTGCGAACCATTTTCGATGGTGATACTTACTCCATCACGATCAATCACTGTATCGCACTCTGCATCTAATTCATGCAGTCGAATTAAATCATTTACTTTCTTTACTTCCAGCAAATCATCAGTATCAATACGTGATAATAATTGATTTTTTAATTTTTCAAAGTCTATTCTTTCCATACTACCCCCTCCCCCCATCACCCCTAATGTGAAGGACTTATTTTTCATATATTTTTAGACAGTTGGGCCCCCTCCCGGTCCCCGTGATGAAAAATATATGCCAAAGTTTTTGACCCAGGGGTGTTACCACCTTTCATCATCCCATTTTTTCTTTTTCTGTTCACCAAACACTCGATCATGCATTTTGTTATGACAGTTCAGGCATAAGGTTTCAAGGTTATCTAATACCAATGCCAATTGCGGATAGTCCTCAATCTCATACTTATGATGAACGTTGAGCTCTACTCTCTTACGTTCACCTTCCACCTTGATTGAATCGACATGCACCTTACCTTCTCGCTTACACTGTTGGCATTCATGGTTGTCTCTATCTAACGCCTGCTGCCTTAATGATTCCCAATCACCTGACCGATAAAACTTCTTCTTCTGTGCTTCTGTCTTATACTCGGCCATTAGTCTCTATCGTGGGATTAATCTTTGAGCATTGAATGGCCTCACTGTACTCTGGACACCTATCCTTATCAATCTCATCCAGTTCATTAACTAAGGCCTCAGTATGTTTGGTAATAGCTCTAGGCTTACTTTGCAAACGACCTGTATTTATATCAACATCAATACTTACTTTACCTTTCTCCACCCCTGCTCACTCCTTATCATTCACTTTTAACAACAAATATTTTACATGCTTCATCAAGACCTTCTTTAGTATATTCTAACCTCATAAAAATTAGGAATAAATACCTATTTTCATACAATTACATATAATATTTTCTAACTTATGATACTATGGTTCTGGTATTAGAAAATTATTCAAGGAGTGTTAAAAAATGAAAAAAGTCATCAAAAAAATGTATATTGTCATGTTGATCTCAGTAATAGGGATTACTGGGCTATTTACATTTACACCAAGTGCATCAGCAGCATCGGGTTGTAATGATACTTCTTCAGGTTCAGGGTATAATAAAACTTTTAAAGTATGTGGGACTGATTCCGGTGACAATGTAATTGGATCAATTAAAGGATCTGGAAATATGACTTATGGTAAGAATTATTGGAAAATGGATTTGCAAAGAAATGTAAATGGAAGCTATCAAACAATTGGAACTCGGACTGGTTACATAGATTGGTTTAGCCCTTCAAGTAGAACATTTACAAATGTATCGAAAAAAAATGCTAAAACTAGAATAAAGGTAACTTTTTATGATGATTCGTCTTATTCATATGCAAATGGTACTGTTTATTCAGGATACTGGTATAGATAACATTAACTGAATAGCCATCACAAACACAAAAAAGCACTGACTCAAAGGTTAGTGCTTTTTCTAAATTATAAAATTGATAGGAAACAGTTAGTTTTGTTCTATTATTTCATTCTTCCACTCCTTTTTGCTTATACGTTCAAAAAAAGTTAATTTCCCGCAAATAAAAAGCACCCAATGAATGAGTGCCCTTGATTTCATGACATTCCTTTAACTGATATATCCAAGACTTCTGACATTGGAAAAACACCCTATATACCTTACCGTTCATGCATTCTGTTCTAAATTCTCTATATAAATGGTCACATTTATTAATGGTTTCAAGCTGCTCGTTATTCTGACGAACCCTAGCTGTTGGTGTTCTATATACCATCAACTCACCTGCTTTCTCCAAAAAATAAAGAACTCCCAAAGAAATTCTCAGAATTTAATATGCCTTTTTCAAAATAGGTAAAAGCTCGTCTAATAGGTTCACATCTTTATTTTCTAACTGAAGCCATGGTATAAAATTCATTCCACCTTTGTCATTCACCATTTCAGCTTTCCCATAGTATTCTTCTCCATTTGAAGCGATATAAACATCCCATAACCTTGTAACATTACCTTCATACTCAATACTAACCAAATAATGTTCGACGTTAAATATTTTATGATTTGACAAAACAAGAACCTCCTTCCACCCTATTATTTGACAAAAGTCCTGTATTTCCTTCTTTTCCCACACAAAAAACGACACTCGTAATTTGAGTGCCGCCCCTTTTCTTTATTCCCGATGATATAAATTTACCATGTCTAAATCCAAATGAATGAAAGTTATATGAAAATATTTCTAAATAATCTTGAAAGTTTTTTGAAACATTTTTGAAACTAACTCCCTACGGTTACAGCAAGATTAAGCGTTAAAGCCAAGCGATAGAAGGCCTTCCATCTAATCTTTCCATAAGTGACATGGCTAATTGCAGGCTGGAATTTAAAACAGTACACCTGAAAATCATTTATATAATCGCTGTCCTGAGACATGTAACGTTCTTCAATTAAAAATCTCTCCATTTTAGGCAATCGTCTTACAGCCCATTCAGTACGTTCACAATAATCTTTTTGATATCTTTGTTGATCCGCATTATAGATGGCAATATCACCTGTCTGATCACTAGTCTGATTAGTTGGGCCATGATAACGTACTTCTGAGCTTGCTGTTACAGATGCTTCTCGCTCTTCAAAGATTAAGTATTTATATAGGCGATATATTTCCAAATGAGACTCCACAGCTGACTGCGTAGCATTCCGATCTAATTCAGGTAATTTAAAGCTCATTGTATCCCCCATTTCTTAAAAACACCCCAAGCCTAAGCTCAGGGCAGATAATTACTGATTGATTGCTTCATCTTCTGATTCAAGTTGATCATCTGGAACATTCACTGTCCCATTGCCGTCCACAGAATACTCAATGCCTTCATGATCATCAATACTCATTTGACCGTCTGGCGCATTATCTTTTTGTGGCCTGCTTTCCATTACTTCTTTAGGAGTTTGATAAGCGTATGTTAAATCGATTAAGAAATACTGACCGTACTTGTTATATTTCTCTGTGATTTTGTGCATTTGAAGGTTGTCATTTTCTTTAGCAGCTGAAACAATTTCCTCTGCTTGCTCCCGAGTATCTGCGTAATTAATAACCGTTATTTTTGATTGAATGTATAAGTGGACTAACTAGTCCTTTATAGAGAGTTAATAAAAGTTTTCCTTTGTTTATAGGGCGTTTCTAGCCTTAGAAAGTCTTTCGGCTGCTCTTTCCCTTTGTTCATCTGTATAGACCCGTTCTTTTTTCATACTGACCTGTTTTTCCGTTAAAGTTCCCTTAACGGCTATCGGTCCATCATCCTCGGATTCTATGACGAATAACTCTGTTAAATTAGAGAGTTTTCGAATGTGTTTTGGCACAGTAGAGTAAATGGTCCACTTGCCTGTACTGTTGTCAAAAACCAATGAAGTTTCTTGTTCTTCTCAGGAATAACCCATATATGCTTACCTCCCTGTTTAATCGAACTGTGTACTACTTCTCCAAAGATTCAAACAATGGATATATATTCCTGTTGTGGGTTAATCCGTTAAGATGATAAAATTATCCCTTATTCTTAACATTCAGAAGTGGGGTAATTATTTGTATTTTCCAACCATCCAATTTAATTCTAATGATATCCATATTGTGAAAAATAAAAGTCAATGTGAATGTAACATTGAATATTTTTCGTTTAATAATTTTTCAAGAAACACTTTAAGACAGATTAAATTCAGACCCCTGTCAAAAGTAACTTGTACTACTTGCAAATCCTTCCTACATTTTAAGGGCAATTTGTAAATAGACTCTTAGTTGATAGATTTGTGTAACTATTCTTGTTTCCAGGATAGTTACTTTTTTGTGTCGTGGTATCAAACAGTTTCTAACTAATTTCGACAATTAATGTCGAAGGGTAAAAAAAAGTGTCTAATAGATGTTGTTCAACGTCCTTTAAAATTATGGTATCGTAAATATAAGGTAATATAACCATATAAAGACTATAAAAAGATTAGGATACCTTATATATGGGAGGGAACATGTCAAATTCTTTATTTATCGAAAAAGACTTAGATAAGGATTGGGTAGAATTGATATTATATGCCCGAGAGTTAGGTATATCTATTGATGAAATTAGAGAATTCATAAATCGATCACAACCTTCGGAACCTGAGTAGGGTCTTTTTTATTTCAACTTTTTAACTTATTGCAAAGTTTGTGTCTACGGTACGATTCTCATCAACTTAGCAAACCGAGGAGAAGAGAAATCTTCTACCGGGAATCGCCTTTGCTCGAATGTGAGATTATGAAGCACTTCAGATTGTAGACTTTCTGTTTAAGAGGAGAGATAACCTCAAATCCCCTCACTAATAAATCCTTGATGGCTTGTTCAGCTTCATGCTTCCTTTGGCGTCTGATAATATCTGGTTGAATTTTATTAATCATGTCTTCCCCTAGCTTTTTCAGCTTTATAGATATCCTCCAATTCGCTCAAAGTTAACTCATATAGCTGCAATCCTTCCGGCGTTTTGAAATACCCCATTTTCAAAAGTTCATTTTTATAAAAATCTTTTTCAAGTTCTACTCTTTTAGGTAAGTACATAGTTCAATCCTTTCTAGCAAAATTAATATCTAGTACAAAATGACAGCCGCACGTACAAGAAAATTTATAATTATTTAGGCGTTGACGCTTCCCTGAATACACAACAAACTTACAAGCTGGACAGAAAGCTTTAAATATTTGTCCGTTCATAAGTCTTCATCCTTTCACAGTTTAGATAAATCCTTTTTTCAGTAATTCTCGAGTCATATAGTAAAAATGATGGAAAATATAGTTCCCTGTGGCACCAGGAGCTAAGAAAACAGTTGAGAAGTTATATCTAACCTCAAATGTCTTCAAGCTTCCCAGCAGCGCTTTAGGTTCGTATTTACTCCGGTACAATCCATTCAATATTTTTTGATAGCCTTCCAGGTCTTCTACAATCATGACGAATGGATTTTTGGAGGCCCTAATCAATTCATTTTCAAACCGGTTCCGGTCCTTAATGGATCCCACCAGCTCATCCACTCCATTTTTTCGTTCAATACCTGCGGCCAGGTATAAGTCCCTGGTGATTCCCATTTCAATATTTTTAGGAATCATTGCAGAGTAATCGGCTGTTTTCATTGTCCTTATTTTGAAAGGAACATTTTTCTTTCTAAAATAATCAAGTACATGTTGGTTTTTTTGCTCCCTGGTATCCACAATGATTTCAAGTGTTCCCAGGATCTGTTCTAATTCCTTGTCGGAATATCTATAATGTATGGCCACATTTACTGCCTCCTAAAGTACGACATTGCACGATTAAAAATTTCCTTGGATAGTTTATCCGTCACTTCATTTTCAAAATTACATATTGGCTCAGTGACCTTATCCCAGCCGTTATTATTCAAATCGATTAGCAATTGCATAACAGCTGCCGTGCCAGCAGCATCATAATTTAACCAATCATTTATTTTTCCGTTCATATCCTGGTCGATACCACAATAGAATTTAATAATCTTGTCCATCGTCTGCTTAACTGCATGATCCTGGTCAGAATAATTCCCTTGCAGGAAAGCAACGATTCTAGCTTTATATGATTTGGCTAAGTCTTCTAGTTCTGGATAGATATTTTCTGGGTTGTCTATGTACAATTCGTCATTTTCCAGAACAAAGGGAGATCCTAACGATTTGAAATCATCAATTATTTGTTTTGGATGCATAAAACACCTCTTTTTCATGGGTTACAAAAGGGTTACAAAGTTAAACACGCTTCAGCCTTAGAGCCACAAGGGATTAAGCCCTAGGGTTACTAAGTGTTACCCATTTTCGTAAAAGATCCCTATATATATATATTATTTTTTTATTTATTTTTTCATGGGAGTGAACAGGGAAAATAAGTAACACTAAGTAACCAAACAATAAAAACCAAAATCTAGTATTCTCTTAAACCCTTATACACCAAAAGTTTAAAGCTTCTTTCTAGTAATATGAGTGACCTTGTTTGGGTTACTTTTCTGTGTCTGTTTAGTAACCCCCTTAGTAACCCTTTCTTCATCATCTGGTAAAAATCCAGCACCTGCATATTGATTCAAGGTGATTCCATGAATGAAGTTTTTGTTCTTTGCACCTTTTTCCTTTTTAAATCCTCGAATTTCTAACTGCCTATAAAAAACACGATTTTTTAATTCCATTTCGTTATTCTGATAACACCACTTTGTGTAATTCTCATATAAGGTTTTAGCTTCAATTTTTGCATTTACTTTAATTGAACAATTTTCATCAATGAAGGGTCCTAAAATATCCATGTCTTGTCTGTATTCCTCTGTTGCATCTCTTACGGCATCAGGCTCACCCAATCCATCAGCCTGCCATTTTAAGCAGCCTTCCACAGCCCAACGAAGTATGCCGGGCATTTCCCTTGCTAATTTATCTGGAAGATCGTAGTCGATTTTGTCTTTAGGTATCGTTACAGTGAAAGGAATTAATTTAATCCTTCTCCATATACCTTCATCCGATCCTTTGATAATTGGCTTATGATTTGTCGTGAAGAAAACTTTAAACTCAGGTGTAAATTCAAAGTATTCTTGTCTAAGGAAACGGGCGGACATCTTCTCTCCACCGGTGATTTGCTTAACCAATGATTCAGACAGTTGCTGCCCTTCCTCACTCTCTACGGCTGATACAAACCGGGCACCGTCCAGCCTGGCCACATCATTATTGATTCCACTGTCATTTTTCTTTTTTAAAAAAGTGTCACTGTTTGTTTGCCGGCCGTAATCTCCAAGTAGATCCTGGATTGTATTTATGAAAGTTGATTTTCCATTTCGACCATTACCGAAAAGGAAAAACATGATTTGTTCCTTTGTTACACCCGTGAATGAATATCCAATGGCTTTCTGAAGAAATCCAATAAGCTCAAAATCCGGTTTCCCCTCTGGTGTTAGAAAAATGCTTTCTAAGAATCCAATCCAGTTCGGACATTTTGCATCCTTCTTATATTCGATTGGAGAAATCTTAGTAAAGAGCAAGTCTCTATCATGTGGGCTTAATTCTCCTGTTTTTAGGTCAATAACTCCGTTATCACAATTAAAAAGAAATTTATGAGCATCCAGGTCTTTCTTTTTGATTGAGACCATTGGCCTTACATCCAAAATGCTGTTTATTCGAATGGCTCGTTTTTCACACTTCTTTGCCCAATCGTTAAGCTGTTTTGCACGATATCGATCTTCTTCCGTTTTTGACTCCTGGTAGAGCCCTCTAAGCGTTTTAGCAGCAAGAGCTTCGATGTTCCTTTTGCTATCCTCCTGCCATTGCTTTCCGTTCCATATGAGCCATTCCAGTTCGTTACAGTACCGGATATTGTCGCCATGGTAATAAACGATTCGCTCTGCATTTCCCAGCTCTGTTAAATGAAAATTTGGGACCTTATCAATGATTTCCTCAGTATCTTCGATTTCATTTGGCTCATCCGAAATGTATATTTCATATTTCTTTTCCTCAGGCGGTTCAAAATCAGATATGGTTGAGGGAGTAGCAAGAATGGCCGTTTCAATTGTCATTTGACCATATGTCCGACCGTCCCCTGAATGCTGCTTATCCCACTTTTCACGAAGAAGACTTGATTCACGAAACATGGAATCCATTTTCGATGCGTCCTTACCAGTCCAGAAGGCCAAGTGATTGCACAAAGCCATATCTGTGGAAGAGTGGTCTCCATTGATCAGGAGGCCTTGAAACAAATCCTTAATGTTGCCGCCACTCTTACTGTTGAACATTCTTTCCCACAGATCGGCATTAGAAAGGCTACTGAAGTCTTCCCTTTCCCTTTGCTCTGTCCTCGCCTTTGGAGCCGGCATTTCTTTTCCCTTCAGGTACTTATCAAAGAGAACCTTTAATTCATCCGAACGATCCACAATTAGGACCTCTCCCAGGCTATTCCCTGTGAAGGTGAAGTAACGACCGTGACGATAAACCTCTAAGCCAATCCCTGAGTTTTTCCGGCCGGTACCAGGCCCCTTTAACGGAAGCTTACCTTTCGCGATAATATGAATGCCTTCTCCACTTGGGGAATATTCCGTATAGCTTTGGACCGTTTCAATAACATCTTCAGCAAGCTCAGTAAGGGCTCCTTCATTCACACAATGGTCGATATCAATTCCAATGAATGGATCATCTTTGGAAAACATAAACCCTATTCCGTCATATCCGCCCTTCTCAAAGAACTTAATAATTGTCGGAAAGGTAGACCAGCTGCGTTTATTATTGGATTGTGCCATCTCCCCGTTTATTTGATATGGAACCTTGGTGCTTTTTCCCCCACGTTCTTCTTTTCGCCATAGGATCCAATGAGGAGTGTTTTTAAGCTCTACAGGTATATTGTGAAATTGATGTGTCATTTGATTACTCCCTTTTGAAAAGGGAGCCTATCAAGCTCCCCTCTATTCATTGAATCTATTAATTTGTTGCTTAAAATGGAACATCATTGTCGGAAATCTTGATTTCATTGTCCGGCGCTGAAGCTTCAGAAACTTTAAACGCTTTAACCTCTGCGAATTTCTTGCCATTATACTCACGTTCACCCACTACTAAACGAACAGGCTTTTTCAAAAAGGTATCTGCCCATTCCTTATAAGAACCAAATTCCATTCCGTCCGGGAATTGTGCAGCTTTCGAAGCCTGTTGGAACCTCCACAGTGTGTTATCAGAAACGATGAAGTTATCAAAAAGGACCTTTTGTCCTTGGCATGGTTGATCTACATCTGAACGAATTTCATAATCAACAACAACCATGTTTTTTCCTGTTGAGGATACCTTTTGTTCATAATTCATCACGATTGCTTCATATTCACCTGGCTTGATTTGTTCGAAATTGGATTCACCTTTTGTATGGTCTACTTTAAACATTTAAAATTCCTCCTATTATATAAATTCTGCTAATCTTTCAAGCGCTGTACTTGCAAGTTTGATAGAGAAATCATCAAGCTTTGTATTTGCTTTAAATTCAAATTCTTCGACTTTCTTTTGAGCTTCAGCATTGCTGGATGCAATAGCCTTCACCTGTTCAATCAAGCTAACCCTTCGGTCTTCTTCCTCGGCTTTTACATCTATCCCGAGCTCGAGCCATCGAAAAAGCTTTCGACCAACATCAACAGTAATTTTCTGCGGCTTACCTTCAAACATCTGAGTATTATCCTTGGATACATCAGCAACATGATCAATATCAATTATAAAATTGAGCATGAACTCATATTCCATTTCTTCCTTTTGTACAGGCTTGGTACCAACTTTTCTTGGTGCCATCTTACCTTCACTGTTCGGCTCCACAACATACTCTGTTTTGGTCCTAAAGGTTGCCAAGATATGAACATTATTTTGAGTAAGTGTTTTGATTAACTTAGTTGTTTCCGGTGCAAGCTTGCCCCAGTTTTGAAATGAATTACCGGACATTTGCCCATGGGTTTCAACTATGCCGCCCTCACCCATCCAATTGTGAGAAATAGAGTCCACTATAACCACCTCAGCACCAGCTGCCTTTATTGTTTGAACGGCCATTTGATATCGGTCAGTTGTGAATGGCGGTGTAAAATCAATGTGTCTGAATTTACCGATACGAATATCACCGATTTGCAAGTTGGCATATAATTTTGATCTCCTGTGTTCGGTATCAACTACACCAATCTTCAGCCATAACTCAGACTCACTGGCATCTGGATATGCTTCTTTCATCATTCCGTAAGCAACGACCAGGGCACTTACTGTTTTGCCAGAGCCGCTGCAGCCAATGAAGCCTACGACTGCCTTTTCCTTTTCGCGTTCAGCTTCTGTGACTTGGAACACGTAATCACCTTCTTTACACTTATTTCTTATAGTTGCATCTAGTTGATTCAGATTAATTAATAGTGAATAAGGGCTAACAAAATACAATAATTGTCGATATATCACTTTTTTTGACAAAACTATTTAAAATATTCATATTTCGTAATACTATAGACTTAGTTATTCCATAAGAATTTAAAAGGAGCCACTACTATCTGTAATTTCAAATCCCAGACGGAATTATTAGATTTAAAAATAAAGTTTCTAAGAAAAAAACTTGTACATTGTGGTCTAAACAAAGGTCTTTCTCATTGGGAAACCATTCACTATAGCCAAAGGCTAGACAAGTTAATTTTTATGTCTTTATTACAATCTAAATAACCTTTAACTATTGACACTTTCCTCTAGCCCTTTGAAACTTTTAATTCTGAGTCATACTTCAACAAAATAAGAAGTTGACTCAGGTTTAACAATAACTCCAGGTACAATCTGGCCGTTCTCATCCACCACTACCTTTTCACCACTGATTTTTACGATTTTCAATGACTTTTTCAAGTCGGCCCATTTCACACTATTCTTGATGAATTCATCCATTTCGTTTTCAATAACGTATTGAAGGATAACTTCCTCATTTGCCTTATCAGGGGCCTCCTTAGATTTGCGGGTTTTCGATTTGCCATATGGTGTGCTGATGGTTTTAGCCTTTGGATCCTCAGCCAGCTGTTTAGCATGGTACAAGGTAACAAGTGATTCAAAAAAGCTCACGCTATTGGTAATAGATGAAAGTTCTACTTCCTCCCATTCAGCAATACGATCACGTTCCACGTTAGCCAGCTGCTTGATTTCCTTCTCCTTTGACTTAAGAGCAGTAAGTTTACGGAATGCCCAATTTAGGCTGTTGATGTCCGTAATTTCAAAGTTTGTTTCCTGCGATTGGATTTCTTCAACTTCCATAAGCTCAATTTGTTGTAATGAATTCATTTGTTTTCCTCCTTCAACTCGTTTTCAAGAGATTCATATATTTCAATTAGATCATCATAAAAGTGGCTTCCACCTAAAGCAGGTTCATGTTTCTCCAGGATTTTATAGAGACTTTCTAATTTAGGATTAGCAGGACTAAAAACAGTATTTTTCTTTGTTTCGAAATACATTTATTTGTCCTCCTGTTGCATATTTGGATTAAAAATGAATAGAATATCTATAAGCGTTGTAAAATTTTTAGGACTCCTGTCTGCAAACAGGGGTCTATTATAATTGATTGAGTATGAAGGATATACATACTTCACACCAACAACAGGTAAATTAATTTCTGTGATAAGCTCGTCCTTGCGATTAAACAATTTGAAAACCCCATCATGCTCGATAATGTCATCCACAGCTTGTCCACCGAATTCCTTACCAACCTCAATGGTATAAATAAAAGGATGGGTTGCTTCAGCAGTTACCTCAAAAGACTTAATCCTTCTTTCCAATTGCTCCACCTCCCTTCAAACGCCCTGCAGTCAAAGAGCTACCGCACATACATCCACCTAAAAACACCAGTAATACGAAGAATCCGGAAACCATGAATTCGCCCAATGAGTTATCCCCCCTTAAGAAACCTTCTTATCTTCTTCACTTTTTTCTAATGGCTTTTTATAGGTCAAATAAGTTCGGAAATGCCCGTTTTCCTTAACAACTGTTCGATCATAATTTTCTAATGGATTTTCCTTTTGGGTTGAGCCAGGTGCTGTATACTTCCAAGCACCGGCTCTATTAAGGAGTTCAGACAGCCCTTTAGGAACAGGTACTTCATATCCCCCTAGAGATATACTAGTTACAATTAAATCCTCCTTAATCCTCATATGACCACCTCCCTCTACTTTAGTGGGTAGAAATCCTCTCTATTTCTCTACTTAAAGTAGAGTCTGCATTAAAAAAAATAAAATCATAACTTAAATCTAAAATGTCACAAATCTTCTTAGCTTCCTTTATCGTTACGTCATCAGGTTGTTTCTCCATCTTGCTGTATGTTTGAACATGAACACCTAGCTTTGAAGCTATTTCGCGTTGTGTAAAACCTTTTAATAATCTGGCTTGTTTTAGTGTGAGAATCATGGTTATCACCTCGCTTTTTACCCTTCACAATCACATGTTATTCTACTTTTAGTAGAATGTCAACGATCTTCTAGTAATTTTTATCTACATAATCTACTTATTTTTCACCAAATATACTAAAAGTAGAATTTTTTCGTTATTATATTGAATTAATTCTACCTTTGGGGTAATATAAACTTTATAAAGAGACCGAACGGAGGGAAATAAATTGAGTATTGGTAAAAACATTAAAAAGCTGAGAGAAATACATAATCTTTCCCAAAAAGATCTAGCTGAAATTGCTGGAGTATCGGATAAAGCTGTATCAACTTGGGAGAATGGAATAAAAGACCCTCGAATGGGTGCAATTCAAAAAATAGCTGATCACTTTGGTATATTGAAAAGCGATATTATCGAAGACAAGGAAACAAAAGTTAATCCCATTAATCCTTTAAAACAGCCTAAAGTTGAAGGATTTTCAAAACCAATGCCATTACTAGGTTCCATTGCAGCAGGTCTCCCTCTTGAAATGATTCAAGTTCAAGAATGGATTAATGTTCCCTCAGAAATTGCTGATAAATATCCTCACGCTTTCTTAGTAAAAGTAAATGGAGATAGTATGAATAAAATTGTACCTTCAGATGCTTTAGCTTTGATTGACCCTACTTTAGAAGTAAATAACGGGGATGTTGCTGCCGTTGCAGTAAATGGTTATGATGCAACTTTAAAAAGGTTCTTTAAGTTCCAAAATGGAATCACGCTGGAACCAGAGAGCTTTAATGAAAAACACATAACACAATATTACGATCATAAGGAACAAGAATTTAATCCTATTCACATAAAAGGAAAGTTAGTTTGGTACATGGCTCCATTAGATATTAAATTCTAATTTGAAAGGTGATTATTATGACTAAGGCGGCCCTATATATTCGCGTTAGTACACGGGAGCAGGTCGAAAATTACAGTATTGAAGTACAAAAGGAACGTTTGGAAGCATTCTGTAAAGCTAAAGGCTGGGATATTTATAATATTTATGTTGATGGTGGATTCTCAGGTTCAACATTAAACCGACCAGACTTGCAAAGAATGATTAAGGATTTAAAAAATATTGATGTAGTCCTGGTTTATAAATTAGACAGATTATCTAGATCACAAAAAAACACACTAGAATTAATCGAAGAACATTTTTTAAAGAACAATGTGGATTTTGTTTCCATCACAGAAACTCTTGATACCTCTACTCCTTTTGGAAAAGCCATGATTGGAATACTATCTGTTTTTGCACAATTAGAACGTGAAACGATTGCTGAACGCATGAGGATGGGACACATTAAGCGCGCTGAAAATGGTTTAGGTTCAATGGGTGGAGATTATGACCCAGCAGGATATTTGAGAGAAGATGGGCTCCTAAAAATTAAGGATGCAGAGGCAAAACATATTCAAAGAGCGTTTGATCTCTATGAACAGTATCATTCAATCACAAAGATTCAACAAAGCCTGAAAGAAGAAGGACACCCCGTATGGAGATTCAGAAGATACAGAGACATCCTAGCTAATCCTTTATACATAGGCATGGTTAGCTTTGCTGGTAAGCTTTATAAAGGACATCACCAACCTATTATTACCTCTGAACAATTTGAACGCGTACAGGTACTATTACAACGCCATAAAGGGAACAACGCTCATAAGGCTAAAATGAGCCTATTATCGGGGCTATTACGTTGTCAATGTTGTAATGAACCTTTTGTATCGTATTCATCGAGCATATCTAAGAAAAATCCCAAAAGTTATTATTACTACATTTGCCGAGCAAGAAGATTTCCATCTGAGTACGATGAGAAATGTAACAACAAGATTTGGAATAGATCAAAATTAGAATCTATAGTGATTAGTGAATTAAAAAATATCTCAATTAAAAAGTCAAAGGCTCAAAAGAAAGAGCAAACGATCAACTACGAAAAACTAATTAAAGATACGGATAAAAAAATGGAAAGAGTCATCGAATTATACACAAATGAATTAATCAATAATGACTTACTGGAAAAACAAATGAGCAAGTTGAATGCTGAAAAAGAAAAATTAATAAAGAATCAAAGGTCTACTTTCGAGGATACACAAATAATCACTGATGAAATATTAGAGAATATCCAAAGTGACTTTAAGGATTTAGAGTTTAAAGATAAACAAGCAATTGTACAAACATATATAAAAGAAATTCACTTAGAGGGTGACAACGTCATAATTGATTGGCGTTTTTAATTAGTCATTTTTTTATGTATTCATTCCCGGCTATTCATACAGCCCATACCAGAAATTCACCTTTTCCTTTTACCGCTTCAACGACACAGTCGGAGGCATTTTGTTGACCTGCGGATAAAGTGCCTGTCCAACTCATCACATTGTCAGGAATCGTAAACTGAATGCCTGGACCTGTCCACCTATAAAGCTTTGCACATTCACTGACCCGTCCCATCATGATGCACGAGCGGCAGTAAGAGCAATCTTGATCGCAAATCTTGCAAGGGAAAGTATAAAACAGGGTTTGATCTTTGTTACCGCAGCGCATACAGTGATAACTGCCGTTCCCGGATTGCACGCCGCAAGTTCCCGAGACATACCCATTCTTGAGGTGCTCTGCGAGGAGTTCTTGGGAGAAGGGGATTTCGAAGGCCAAAAGATGTTTTCCAGTGAGATGGTTCTGAAGTTCCGGGGAATAAGGCGGGGAAATTCTCATTTTTTCCAAACTGCAACCTCCATTTCTTGATAAAATACACTCCCCCTTATCATTCGCTTTTAACTCCCGGATTCCTTTTTGTTCATAAAAAAACGCCTTTCACTTAGTAAAGGCGTCACAGCTTAAATTTTATACCAGCCCATCCCCATCGAGCCTTCGCCCAGATGCGTTCCGATTACTGGACCGAAGTAGCTGATGTCGAACTCGACATTCGGGAACCGGGCTTCAAGTTCTGCTTTCCAGTCTTTTGCTTCACTTTCCCGTTTTGCATGAATGATGACGGCTTTATATTTCTCGCCGCTCGCCGCGTCTTCTCCAAGCAAATCGGCAATCCGTTTCATCGCTTTTTTTCTTGTACGGATTTTTTCGAATGGGACGATGACCTTATCAACAAAATGGAGAACCGGCTTCACTTGAAGCAAACTGCCAATCAATGCTTGAGCACTGCTTAAGCGTCCCCCGCGCTGCAAATGGGAAAGGTCATCTGCCATGAAGTACGCCCTGACCGATGGCTTCATCTCTTCAAGCCTGGCCATGATTTCTTCTGCACTTTTATTATCGAGTGCCATCTTTGCCGCCTCGATCACATAAAACCCCTGTACCATGCAGCTGATTTCCGAATCAAAGGCATGAACCTTAATTCCCTCGACCATTTCACCCGCCGATACCGCTCCTTGAAACGTTCCGCTGATGCCGCTCGATAAATGTATGGAAATAACATCATCATATTCTTTTTGCAGTGCCTCGAACTTCTCGACAAATTTCCCGATTGGAGGCTGTGAAGTGGTCGGTAATTTCTCCTGCCTCTTTACTTCCTCATAAAACTCATCCGCAGTAATATCAACTTCCTCCCGGTAAGCTTCATTGGAAAAAATGACATTAAGCGGCATCATATGTATATGTAAACGTTCACGCAATTCCTCAGGTATATATGCAGTGCTATCAGTTACGACTGCGGTTTTCATAATAGTACCATCCTTATAAAAATTTACTTCATATCATACTCACCATTCTATCTGAAAATGCCTTTATTTGCATTAAATTACTTTCTGCATTACCAAAAATATGAATCCAGTTAATCATCCTTCCAACAAAAAAGTCCAGCCCTTCAGCACGCATTGCGGATTCTGAAGAGCCGGACTTATCGATCGTTTTATTACTTCACTTCTACCCAGCCGTTTTTAATAGCTAGGACAACCGCTTGTGTACGGTCATTCACATTCATCTTCTGAAGAATGTTACTCACATGGTTCTTGACTGTTTTTTCACTGATATATAGAGTTTCGCCGATGGCACGGTTGCTTTTCCCATCCGCTAAAAGTTGAAGCACTTCACATTCGCGTCGAGTCAATAGGTGAAGCGGCCTCCTGATTTCAATTGTATGTACGGATTCACGATCCGAACCCTCTTCAGCTGCCAAACGGCGATATTCTTTAACTAAATTATGGGTCACCTTCGGATGAAGGTATGAGCCGCCTTCAGCGACTACACGCACAGCATCAATCAACGCATCTGCGTCCATTTCTTTCAACAGATAGCCTTGTGCTCCTGTTTTCAATGCGTGCTGTACGTAGTTTTCATCATCATGAATGGAAAGGATGATGACTTTTGTTTCAGGGTAACGGTTCACGAGCATTTTTGTCGCTTCGACCCCATTCATGTTCGGCATGTTGATATCCATGATAACAACATCAGGTTTATGTGTTTCAACGAGATCCATAGCTTCACTTCCGTCATCACCCTCGGCAACAACATCAAAGGATGATTCAAAATCTAATATGCGCTTTACGCCTTCACGGAAAAGCTGATGGTCATCGATAATGATGATACTAGTCTTCAACGGCTTCTTCCTCCTAGTTTCTATTTAAAATGTCTATTCTCTATAGTTTATATATGGTAGGGAATTTGTATAAATACTAAAGTGCCTGCCCCTGGTTGTGAATCTATCGTCATTTCACCTTCCAGCAGCTCGACTCTTTCTCTCATTCCCACCAAGCCAAATGAACCTTCTTTTTGAATCGAAGCGTCAAACCCCTTTCCATCATCCTTGACGACGACGGTCACCATCTCCTTGGAAATGGACAGTTTAACTTGAATCTGTTTTGGGTCCGCATGCTTCAATGAATTTTGTACTGCCTCTTGAACCAGCCTGAATAAAGCGACCTCCATATCGGAAGGAAGCCTTTTGACCTGCCCAAGGTTGACGAAATTCAGATTCACGCCATTATTATAGTCTTCGGTCGTTTGCAGGTACTTTCTGAGGGTAGGAACTAGTCCTAAATCATCAAGCGCCATAGGACGAAGGTCATAGATGATTCTGCGCACCTCATATAAAGCATTCCTTACCATGACCTTTAAACTGCGGATTTCCACTAACGCTTCATCAGGACCTCTCTCCCGTTGCACTCGTTCTATCAGATCTGAGCGCATCATGACGTTTGCCAGCATTTGCGCCGGACCATCATGAATTTCACGTGAGAGCTTTTTACGTTCCTGCTCCTGGGCTTCGATTATTTTCAGGCCGAAGTCCTGTTTGCGTTTCGCTTCTTGAAGTGCTTCCCCGACAAATTTAAGATCCTGTGTCAAATAATTCTGTACTACCGATATTTGCGAGACGAGATGCACCGCTTTATCGATCGTCTGCTGTAAACCCCTTAACCTTAACTCTAGCTCATCCCGGCGATTACGGAGCTCTTTCTCCAATTGCCGGTTAATTTGTAAATCTACTTGCAGCTTATGTGCCCTTTCATAAGCATCGCGCACCTGTTCTTCAGAAAAATGGTTGAAGTGCATACTGACTTCTGAAAGCCTTTTTCGAGCAAACCTGGCTTTTGAATCCAGTGCATCGCTGTCGGTTATCACAATGGCAACCCTGATTTTCACATCATCAAGCTCTTTTGATAATGACTCGAAATCCTTTCGGCATTGTTCGCCGATATCAAAGACTTCATCTTTACTTTCACTAACAGTGCTCACCATTGTTTCTAAGATCTTGTCCAATGCTTTAGCATCAACCTTTTTTATGGACATTAAGATCCCTCCACTTACCAAAAGACTTAAACAATTTATTGTCTTAAAGACTATGTATATGGAAAAAAGTTCTTTTCCTTTTTCATGAATGGTTAAATTTCAGGAAACTTTTGTATGAAGTAACCTTCATGAACATATTGTACCAAAAAAAGATTAAAAATACGTTAATTTCCTTTTGTGATTTCCATAAAATGTACATATTTACTATACATCTCATATTCCGGCCATTAAGTCTGCCTTTTAAAGGCAGAAAGCCATTTCAATTATCCTAATACATATATCCTTTTCAAACAAATGGGACATTCCGCTCCATTGATTATCATATGAAACAGATGCATTTATTAAATGGCAAAATCCTTTAAAAGAGAGGACACGTTAAGGTAAAGCCAGGATAATGGCACAGAACTCATGTTTTTACTACAATGTTATTCTTTTAAGCATATATGACCAGCTAATAACAATAACAGGCAATGAAATTAATTATAACACGTACAGCTTTATCTTATATTAAAGTTTCTTTACACATGCGGCTTGTAAATGAATCGTCATTGCCACTTTTTCCGCAAAGCCTTATAATAAATCAACTAATAGGAAGTACGAAGGTGGAATAGCAATGCTCACTAAATATTTAACGGTGGCAGGTCGCGGCGAACACGAAATCGTCATTGAAAAATCCCGTTTTATTTCCCACATCGCGCGGGTCGAAACCGAGGATGCCGCACAGGCCTTTATCCAGGAAATCAAGAAAAAGCACAAAGATGCCACACATAATTGTTCAGCCTATATGATCGGGGAACAAAATCAAATCCAAAAAGCCCTCGACGATGGGGAACCGAGCGGAACGGCAGGCGTCCCTATCCTAGAAGTGCTTAAGAAAAAGGATCTGAAAGACACCGCTGTTGTGGTCACAAGGTATTTTGGCGGCATCAAACTTGGTGCTGGCGGTCTAATTCGCGCATACAGCAAAGCGACTTCAGAAGGTATAAATACCACGGGTGTGGTCATTAGAAAACTAATGCGGGTCATTTCGACAACCGTCGACTATACCTGGCTTGGAAAATTGGAAAACGAATTGCGATCTTCCATTTATCAAATAAAGGAAATACAGTACCTTGATCAGGTCAATATCCTTGTATATGTTGAGGAAACACAAAAAGAGACATATACTGCCTGGATTACAGAGCTGACAAATGGTCAAGGCCACATCACCGAGGAAGAAATGCTTTATTTGGAAGAGGAATTCGCCTGATATATTTCTGCATATTTTTCCTTTTTTATGCTGTAATATAATTGAAAAGAAATATTTATTTTACGAAATTATTAAATCATTGTAAAATTAGGTGTAATATATGACGAAATATAAACTGCAGGATTCGAAAAATAGCGATATATGTCTGATGTTCGTTATTTAAAAGGAGAAGAAAAAGATGTCTACTACTAGGCGTGTTTATAAAATTAAAAAAACAAAGAAGAAAAGGCGAAAGAGGCTTTGGTTATTGCTTGTTCCCCTGCTTGTACTCGGTCTGGGCGCTTCTACGTATGCTGCAACCCTGTATATGAAAGCCCAGAATGTATTCAATGGTTCGTATGACCCGGTTGAGGCTTCAGCCAAGCGGAGTGAAACGGTCGACCCGCTCGAAGATAATTTCTCGATCCTTTTCATAGGGATCGATGATAGTAAGGACCGTGACTTAAAAGGAAATTCCCGCTCGGATGCTTTAATTCTGGCCACATTCAATAAAGATCAGAAATCGATTAAACTTTTAAGCATTCCTCGTGATTCATATGTGTACGTTCCAGCTAAAGGAGTAACCACGAAAATCAACGCGGCCCATGCAGCCGGTGGACCGAAAGCGACGATGGACACCGTAGAGGAATTATTCGATGTCCCAGTCGATTATTATGTCCGCATGAACTTTAATGCTTTCATCGATGTCGTAGATTCATTGGATGGTATCGAAGTCGACGTCCCTTATGAAATGTATGAAATCGATTCACATGACAAAAAGAATGCCATCCATCTCGAAAAAGGATTACAGACTGTTAATGGTGAAGAAGCATTAGCGTTTGCACGGACACGTAAAAAGGACAGTGATATCCAACGTGGTGAGCGTCAGCAGGAAGTCCTAAAAGCCATCATTGCCAAAGCAACCTCTGCTGGATCACTAACGAAATATACAGACGTAATGGAAGCAGTCGGTGACAATATGACAACGAACCTTCAATTCTCACAAATGAGAGGTTTCATAAAATATGTAACTACCGATAAAGGCCTCAATCTTGAAACCATCAAACTTGAAGGTCAGGATTCTACCATTAGCGGAACCTATTATTATCAGCTGAACGAAACATCAGTAGCGAACACTAAGCTGTTGCTTCAATCCCACTTGAACCTGGGACCAGCTGAAGGCACTGAAACTGAAGCTGTTCAATCACAAATACAAGAATAAAGTTAAACCCCCACTCGTCATGAGTGGGGGTTTCCTTTTTTGTTATCTTTGCGCCCCCTCCAGTTAGGAGCAAAAAAGCCACCAGCCGTTACTTTACGGCTGATGGCTTTTCATATACCAAAATTGGCTAATCTAGCAATCTATCTCCAAAATGATCATGGCTTGTTTTTAAAGTTGAGCATCTTGAGCAACGGCTGGTAGTTTGAATTGACCAAACCAATTTTCTCCACAAAAATCTCTATGATCAGCAGAAGTCCCGTTACAAGGATCAATGCTCCCCACATCGTTGCAAATGAGAAGATTATGGCTGCTAAACCAAAGCAAGCAGCTAAAGCGTAAATGAGCAAGACAGTCTGTTTATGAGTGAATCCCAAATTTATCAAACAGTGATGTAAATGGGATTTATCAGCAGCCGAAATCGGCTGTTTATTGACGAGCCTGCGGATGATCGCGAAAAATGTATCCGAAATGGGAACACCCAAAATGATGATCGGTACAATCAATGAAATCATGGTAACGTTTTTAAACCCTAGCAGGGACAGGACGGCAATGATGTAACCTAAGAATAATGCGCCTGTATCTCCCATGAAAATCTTTGCCGGATGGAAGTTATATTTCAAAAAGCCAAGAGTGCTTCCAATCACGATCAATGCGACCATGGCAACAAATAGGTCCCCTTTAATGAGGGCCATAGTTGCAATTGTCACTAATGCGATCGTTGAGACACCGCCTGCAAGACCATCCAGTCCATCTATCAGGTTAATTGCATTAATGATGCTGACTATCCACAAAATGGTGATCGGTATACTTAAAACACCAAATTCAAGTGTATCGGTAAAGAACGGTAAATTGATGAATTCCACTTCAAGACCGCCCCATAATACGATGATGAGGGCAGCCAAAACCTGGCCCAGGAATTTGGGTGCAGCTCTTAATTCAAAAATATCATCAGCCATCCCGATCAAAATGATGACAAGGGCTCCTACCAGAAGGGGCAGCTGCTCCCCAAAATCATCCATGAAAAGCAAGTAGGTAATGAAAAAACTCAAAAATATAGCTAAACCGCCCATACGCGGCATAATTTTACTATGCACTTTTCGCTCATTCGGTTTATCGGTAGCTCCTAACTTAAAGGCCAGCTTTCCGACAAAAGGAGTCAAAAAAATGGATAATAAAAAGGCTACCAACAAGGCCCCTATTAACATCAAGAACATCAAGAACCACCTCAATTCAACTAAAAATCTAATACCCGTAACCGATCTATAAGAAAACCTATATATAAATGCTTATTTTAATTTTTCATCCTCAAATAAACATTATATACGTTATTGGCTAAAATCTCTATAGAAAAGTTGTTTTTTGCAAATTTTTGTAAATCCATCCCTATCTTTGTCAGGTCCCCGGATTTTTTTAATTTTAACGCATTGCAGATGGCCAATTTCAGCTGTTCGACATTGCCGATATCCGTTATCCAGCCCTTGCTTCGATCGGGAATCAATTCCTTTACACCGCCGACATCACTTGTGATTGCCGGAAGACCCGATCTTGCTCCTTCAAGTAAAACCAGTGGAAAACTTTCACTTAAGGAAGTCAATAGTGTGATGTCCCCCAATGGGTAGATTCGATCTAAATCTTCACGATACCCTAAAAAGTGCACGTGATCGGATAATCCCTTTTCCGTGACCATCTCTTCCAAAGCCGATCTCCTGCTCCCATCCCCTGCAAGCAGCAGCTTTACATGGGGGAATTCCGATACCACTTCACTTAATGCCGCAAAAGCAAATTCATGACCTTTCACACGTTCAAGCCTTGCTGGCATGATGATGATGAAATCCTCTTGCCCAAACCCGAAATCTTCTCTTTGAAACGGGAAAGGCAGTTCCTTTTCAAAGTCAATTCCGTTTAGGATCTTTGTTATTTTGGACGGATGGATTCCTTGGTCAATCAAGTCCTGCTTAAAGCGGTCTGAAACCGCCAGTATATGATCGGCATATTGAAATGACCTTACATGAAGGCCCGTATACAATTTTCCTTTTACACCCTGCCCTAAAAAGTCATGTTGAGGTGAACTGTGAACAGTAAGAAGCCAAGGGCATTTAATGAAGCGCTTAATAAAGGCCCCATATATATTCGCCCGCGGACCATGTGTATGGATGATGTCTATATTATTTAGACGGATAAAGTCCCTTAAAGGTTTCAAAATTGAAAGGTCATATTTGGAATGTTGCTTGAAAAGTTCGGTTTGTATCCCGGAGGACATGGCCCGCCGGTATAGTTCACCATTTTCAAATACACCAAGCAAACACTCCTCTTTATTCAATTGGTTCAGTAAGGACATAATATGAAACATACCGCCGCCAGTTTCATTACCGGCGTTTAAATGCAAGATCCTCATCCAGTCCACTCCTTATGTTCAGGAACGCTGCACCGATTTCCTCAACCGCCTAACCTTTAATACGAATCTTGGCAGCGCAAGCATCCGTTTCCACCGTGAAGGTTGCTGGATAAGTCGGTACAACCATTCAAGACGCATCTTTTGCCAGAAAACCGGGGCGCGGTTCACCTTACCCGCAAGGACATCAAAGCTTCCCCCAACCCCCATGAATAACCCCTTATTGAAAAATGCATAGTGCCTGGAAACCCATTTTTCCTGCCTAGGGAACCCCAATGCAGTCAAAATGATGTCAGGTTCAAGTTCCGCTATCGACTTAGGCAGGGTATCATCCTTGATATCAATGTAACCATGGTTGTATCCCACCAACTCGAGACCCGGGTATAGTTCTTTTACTTTCAGGGCCGCCGCTTCAATCACGTTTTCCTCCGCCCCAAGCAGGTATACCTTCAGCGCTTTTTCATCAGCGACCCGAAATAATTCATTCATCAAGTCGAATCCTGTAATCCGCTCTTGTAAAGGTTGATTTAGCCATTTAGAGGCCATAATAATACCAACGCCATCAGGAGTGATGTAATCAGCCGATAAAATGATGTCTTTATAACCCTGATGTTCATTTGCATACTCGACTATTTCCGGATTTGCCGTAACGACAAACGTTTTTTCCTGATTCATCAATCTTGGATATATCATTCCATTCATGAATTCATCCATATTGCTATCAATGAATGGTATGGATAGTATCTCAACAAACTTTTCTGTCATTTCACTTCAGCCTTTCATATGTACTATACATCTAAAGGGTGGGGTATTATTCAAGAAATTTTTTCATACACATCATAGAACGTGATTTTGGATTCAAAGGTGGTTAATCAATTGAAGTTTATAGAAAAACAATCGTTACCCATTCTATTACTGTGCCTGCTCGTCCCATCGGCAGTGCCTCACCCTATCGCCGGTTACATGACAACGGCGTTGATGCTCGTTTTTATCGGTATAAATAAAAAAAACCTGTTATTAATTCTATTCATTTATTTCCCTGCCCGTCCCTTATTGATGGAACTGAATAGCGGCTTAACCTATACAGGTGACCTGATCATCCTCACCTTATTCGTTTCTTTGCTTATTGAAAGATTTAAAAAGAACGAATGGCAATTTTCGAAATATCATTTTACTGCGCCATTTTGGTTGTTTTGTTTAATTGGCGCTGCAGCTGCACTCATGAACGGAGTGGGAATCCTCCCCATCCTTTTTGAACTTCGTGCATTGCTTATTACATTCTTGCTTCTTTACATTATCGGTGAATTAAATCTAGAAAGAAAGGATATCTTTCGCTTTTTGAAGGTTATCCTAATATTTACAATCTTACTTTGCCTCCATGGCATAGTGGAGAAAATCTTTTTACGCACGATCCTGCTTCCACACACATGGGAAATGTGGAATCTTTCTCCAACAAACCGGATGAGGATTTATGGAGCACCTGCCAATCCCAATGTATTCGCCTTATTCTTAAGCATCCAGTTATTCCTTAGTTTCTTTCTATTTCAGTCGCTGAAAAAATATAAATGGATCGTCTTTCTCGCTGCCATCCTGCTTTCCGGAACGTTACTGCTTACCTATTCGCGGGGCACGATGATTGCATTCGGGTTCGCGGCGCTTGTCTTTATAATATGGACCAGAAATAAACCATTTCTCAAATATGCTGTAGGAGCATTTTGTCTCGGCCTGCTTCTTATTTATTACCCAGTTTTATTTGCATCAAGTAAAGTGGAGGTATCCGCATCGATTCCCATGGAAAATGTGATAATCGGCAGCACCCCCTCTACTGAAAACGAACATGCCCTCTCCAATCGTTTTTCAGATATGTTCTCTGATAAGACTCTGCACCAAAGTACAGAGTGGGGCCGTTTATATGTCCTAATCAAGGGAATTGAAATTTTCAAAGATCACCCGATAATCGGTACAGGGTTAGCAACCTTCGGAGATTCTGCCACACTATCCTTTTCCTCACCAATTTATCAGGAATACCAAATTGGTGAAAGGATGTATACCGATAATCAATATATCCAGATTCTGGTCCAAACTGGTGTGCTGGGCTTTCTTGCGGTTCTTGCATTCATCTTTTTAACCTGCCGTACAATCCTGAAATCAGGAAAAGGCACTTTGGCAGCGTTCACCATCTGCCTGATGTTGGCCGCATTATTAGCAGGACTTTTCTACAATATTCTCGAAGATAAAACGTTTACGCTGATATTTTATAGTTGTTTAGGATTCTGTTTACAGAAGGACATCATTTTAAAGGATTGAAAATATGCCTACTCTTTCACATGTCATTAAATCGGTCGGGCTCGTCACCATTATTGCAGCCATTGGAAAAGTCCTCGGATTCGGGCGGGAATCGATCATAGCCGCCTATTTCGGGGCATCATCGATGGCAGATGTTTTTTTCGTGGCAAGCCTCATACCAACCATTCTTTTTACGGCTCTCGGCAGCGGTCTTCAGGCCGGCGTTATTCCCATTTACTTGGAAAAGAAGGCGGATAACCCTTTGAAAGCTGATGAATTCATCAGTGTTTTAGGTTCTTTCTTTATGCTGGTAGCCGCAGTCATGACCATTGCCTGCATGCTTTTCATAAAGCCGCTCGTCTTGTTGACGGCCCCGGGTTTCTCTGATTCGGAGCTGGCCCTGACGGAGTCACTTACCCGGATCATGCTGCCAAGTTTACTATTTTTCACGCTTTCTTACATGGCGACGGGGGTTCTCAATGCGAATAAGCGCTTTATTCTGCCGGCCCTCACTTCCACTGCACAAAACACGGTCATTATCGGAGCCACCATTCTGTTCGCTGCTCCGTTTGGGATTGAAGGCTTGGCTTGGGGATTTGTGTTCGGTGCAGCAAGCCAGTTCCTTATTCAATACCCATCATTGAAGCAGTACGGAATCCGGCCCATCGTCTCTTTCCTGCCTCATAAACGGCAGATCGCACAAACACTGTGCACCTTTTATCCAATCATTATCGCCGCTTTGGCGATCCAGTTGAATAGTGTCGTCGATCGGATTATTGCGACCTCGCTCGAAACCGGAAGCGTATCGGCCCTGAACTATGCGAATCGCCTGCTGTGGCTGCCATTAAGCATTGTCCTCACGCCGCTGATTACCGTATTGTACCCTTCAATCGTCGAGCGCGCGCTTATAGGCTATCAATCTTTCCTTAATTTGACCTTAAAGGGGTTGAAATCGCTGTTATTTTTAGCGATTCCGTTCATGGTCGTCATGTTAATCAGCGGAAACAGCTTAATCACTCTGGCTTTCCAACGCGGGGCTTTCGATGCTTCAGCAACCGAAATGACTTATAGGGCATTCATCTTTTATTCAGCTTGCCTCCCGTTCTTTGCACTGAGGGATTATTTGATGAACGCCTTCTACGCCTTGAAGAAAACGAAAGTGGCGATGTATTCCTGCCTGATTGCCGTATTGCTTAACGTCCTGCTCAGCTGG
Source organism: Peribacillus frigoritolerans (assembly GCF_040250305.1). Taxonomy (NCBI): domain Bacteria; kingdom Bacillati; phylum Bacillota; class Bacilli; order Caryophanales; family Bacillaceae; genus Peribacillus; species Peribacillus frigoritolerans. Next base: position 5,316,008 of record NZ_CP158190.1, read on the forward strand.
GTCCTATCACGTTATCTCGGCGTCGGTGGAATCGCTTTAGCATCGGGTATTTCCATGCTCCTGCAATCTCTCTACCTTTTCGTCTATCTATGGCTGAAGACAGCAAGAGCGGACAAGGCCGCTTTCAGGGATGTTTTTCAGGAAAGCAGCAAGCTTACCATCATCGGAGCCATCATTTACGGAATGGCTCTCTGGATCCACCCGCTTACCCTAAAGTTGCCCATCATCATGGAATTAGTGATCATCTCGCTGCTGGTATTCGGATTATATCTCGCATTATCCACTCTTTTTAAAGTAAGCAGCTTGCAAGCGCTGAAAAGGATCAGATCATCAAATTAATGCAATAGAAGAAGGAGTGCTACTATGGACATTTTAATCACAACGATTTTCAACTACCCTCATGAAGGAGGGCTATCGAGTCATATCACTACGTTAAAAAAGGGGTTAATGTCACGGGGACATCATGTGGACATATTATCTTTCTCTCAATTACCCCCTTTCAAGAGGAAGATGCTCGCCCAGGCCCCAGGATTTTTATTAAATAAAGTAAAACAGGGGAGCGGCCAGCTTTTCAATGACCGGCAACGCCAAAAATTATTGGCTTCATCTATTAAAGCCTTGAAAAAGAACTATGATGTCATTAATGCTCAAGACATTTTCGCAACGCTTGCCTCCATCGAATCCGGGATACCGACGGTACAAACCGTCCATGGGTATTATTCATTCGAGGCAGTCAGCAGGGGCGCCCTTCTTCCGGACAGTGAAGAAGATTTGACCATTCGCGAACTAGAAAGAAAAGCATATCAGTCCGCTGCAAAAGTAGTGACGGTCGATCAAAGGATCAAAGACTATATCAATCACTTGGCACATATAGAGGCGGATACGATCAAGAACTTCATTGACGTGTCTGCTTTCAAACCGGAAAGAGCAAAGCGGGAGCAAACTCGCCGGGACTTTCAAATACCTCTACATAAAAAGATGCTTTTCGTTCCGAGAAGAATGACGGAAAAGAACGGCGTCATCTACCCGCTTCTTGCTCTGCCGGAGGTGCTGGAAAACCATCCTGAAACAGTATTGGTCTATGCAGGTACGGGTGAACAGCGAAGCCGGCTTGAGGAAACTGCAGCCAGGATCAAAATATCAGATTCCGTACTTTTTCTCGGTTCAGTGCCGTTCGAGAAAATGCATAACCTCTATGAAGCATCGGACATCGTACTCATCCCAAGCGTTCATTCCCATGGGGTGGAAGAAGCGACTTCCATTTCTGCTTTAGAAGCGATGAGTTGCCGCTCACCCGTCATCGCAAGTGCAATCGGAGGTTTAAAGGAGATTCTCATTGATGGTGAAGATGGTCTGTTAGTAGCTGAAAAAAATGAAGAAGCACTTGCGCAAGCCATCTCCAACCTGCTTAATGATCCTGAATATGCAGCAAAGTTAGCTACGAAAGCAAGATATAAAATGGAAAGCGAATACTCCCACCTTTCAGCTGCCGAGCGGTTTGAGAAAGCTTATGATGAAGTGCTTAACTAAAAAAAGCAGACCCGAAGCCCGGGTCTGCTTTTCACTTTCATACCAGTGCGGAACTGCGCCTTTTCATTTGTTCTTCACGGTATTTTTTCTGCTCTTTTTTAGACATGGCGTTATATTCTTTCAAGAATGCTTCATATTGTGGCATTACTTCGTTCATGGCACCGTATGCCTTTAACTCTCCATATTCAAGCCATAAAGCCTTTTGGCAAAATTTCTTCATCTGACCGATTGAATGGCTGACAAAGAACATCGTTTTGCCCTTTGCCTTAAATTCGTTCATTTTCTCTAAACACTTCTCAGCAAAGTTTTTATCCCCGACTGATAGGGCTTCATCAATAATCAGGATATCTGGATCGATATGCACGGAAATCGAGAAACCAAGTCTGGACTTCATCCCGCTTGAGTAGGATTTCACTGGTTGATCAATGAACTTACCAAGCTCTGAAAACTCGATGATCTCAGGCTCCAGTTCTTTGATCTGATTCTTGTCGAATCCAAGCATCAGCATTTTCAGTTCGATGTTTTCCCTGCCCGTCAATTGATTATTAAGGCCCGATGCAACGGCAATCAATGCCGGTTTCCCGTTGGTTTGGACATTTCCATCCGTTGGGGGGATAATGCCGGCAATAATATTGGACAAGGTTGATTTCCCGGAACCGTTGACACCGACAAATCCGATCACATCACCCTTTTCCGCTTCAAAACTAACATTCCTCAGAGCAAAATACTCTTCTCCATAGCTTTTCGGTAAAAGGAGATCCAATAATTTTTCCGAGCTTTTATTATATAATTTATATTTTTTCGTAACGTCTTTGACTATAACCGATTTTTCCAAATTTTCTCACTTCCGTTTACTTAAAGTCAACAAAGCGATCTCTAAACCTGACATGCAGCGTGGAACCTATCAAAAACAAGATGATTACGACTGCCCAGAAATAAAGCGTATATTCCCAATGCACTATCAGGTACCATGATTCCCCCAATAATGAAGCACGATACCCATCCACAATATAATATAGTGGATTCAACTTCATGATATCAGCGATGAGTGGATGATCTTTAGGATCTATTACCCAAAGGATTGGCGTTAAATAAAACAGTACTTTCATTAAGGACACGATTATATTGTGAACATCACGAATGATGGTCGATAAGGTTGAAGAAATTAATCCGAATGAAAATAGCAAGGCAACCGTAGCTACGATAAAATACGGCAGTTGTATGATATAAAATGTGGGGAGGTAACCAGTGAAACCTAAAAGTATGATAATCACTCCAAGCAGCATAAGATGCTGGTACAGCTTCGCAAAAATGACATAAGTAGGAATGACACTCAGCGGAAAGCTCATCTTGGATACCATATTCAGTCGGGAATAGACAGATTTGGATACCTGGGTTGTACTCGCATTAACAAAAAACCAGACAACGATCCCTGCCATCAACCATGGTAGGAATTCCTCTCCGCGATTAAAGATCCCAAACCCGAATACGAACCAATAGATCGAAATCTGTATCATCGGACTGATGATCTCCCATAGGATTCCTAGATAGTTACTGCTGTTGGCACTTTTCACCTCATAAACAGACAAACGCCTTGCCAAATAAAAATTATTGATTTGTTCTTTTAAAACGGTCAAAGCTGAACTCATATATTACACAGACCTTCCTAAAAACACTTTTTCTATAACACGTCGTGTAGCCTGGCCATCCTCGAGTGCACAAAACCGTTCGTGAAAACGATTCATTTCAACTGTATTTTCTGATTCAATGGCCTTGATACTATCAATTATTTCATCAGACGTTTTAACTAACGAACCTGGTGCATTCGTTTCAAAATCAAAGTAAAACCCGCGAAGCTTGTCCCTGTAGTTCTCAATATCATATACATAGAAAAGCATCGGACGCTTTAAATTAGCGTAATCAAAAAATACTGAGGAATAATCCGTTATTAGTAAATCTGAAATTAGATACAAATGACTGATATCTTCATAACTGGATAAATTGTAAGCGAATCCTTGATAAGCCGATAAATCCAAGTTGTCGGAAATTAAATAATGAAGACGGAGTAATATTACATACTCATCCCCTAATTCCTGTTTCAATCGATTCAAATCCAGTTTAATTTCAAACTTATATTTCCCCTTGCCATAAAACTCATCATCTCTCCACGTAGGGGCATATAAAATGACCTTTTTCTCTGATGGTATACCCAACTTCCGTTTCAATGAATCGATTGTATCACGATTATTTCCATTGTAAAGTAAATCATTACGCGGATAACCTGTTTCCAAAATTTTAGAAGTATCAACATTGAAGGCCCGGGCAAAAATCTCACTAGAATAAGCGTTAGGGGATATTAAATAATCCCATTTACTTGATTCGGCATGGAAGTTTTCTTTATAACTTTCCGTGGTTGTCCCAGGCATATGCACTTCCTTCATATCTGCAGCAAGTTTCTTTAAAGGAGTCCCATGCCATGTTTGCAAATAGACCGTGTGCTTCGGCTTAGGAATCCACAGCGGCAGCCTGCTGTTCGTAACCCAATAGCGGGCTCGAGTCATTTTGAGCAGCCAACTAAGTGAAAAACGTTTGAGATATGGAATACCTGCCCCTTCGAATTGAGATGTATGCCTTTTATCTACACTCCAATACATTTTATATTCTGGATGGTGACTCTGCAAGTATTCATATATTGCCCGGGGATTGCAGCTATACTGCTTGCCTAAAAAGCTTTCGAAAACAACAAGCTTTTGATCTGCAGGCAACACTTTACCTGCAACGGCGAAAGCCATTTTATAGGCGCTCGTTAGCATAGCTTTCCCTTTCGTCACTATTGATGCCATATGCTTCCCCTTTCAAAAAAAGAACCGACTGTTAAACAGCCGGTATATTCATGATCACATTGAAAGCCATTCTAAACAGTAGTATTGCTCTTCACAAACACTTGCTCTACAACGCGTTTAGAGGATTCCCCGCATTCTAAATAGCAAAACTTTTGATAAAACTCTTCAAATCGTCCACTCAATTTGAAATTGCTTCTTTCGATATTCCTGACCTCTTCAATAAGTTCTTCTGTGGTCTTTGTCAAAAGACCAGGTGCTTTCTCTTCAAAGTCAAAATAGAAGCCCCTTAAGTTATCACGGTAATCTTCTATATCATACGTAAAGAAAATCATAGGTCTTCTTAAGTTCGCATAATCGAAGAAGACGGAGGAATAGTCCGTCACTAGTAAATCAGATATCAAATATAGTTCGCGAATGTCCTCTAAATGAGAGAAATCATAGGCGAAGCCTTCAAATTCGGAAAGATCCATGTTCTGGGCCACTAAATAATGCATACGCATAATGACAATATAGGAATCGCCAAGCTCTTCCTGCATCCGCGTTAAATCCAGCTCCAAATTAAACTTATATTTCCCTTTCCTGAAAAATTGATTATCTCTCCAGGTTGGGGCATACAAAATAAGTTTCTTATCAAGAGGAAGATTGAATTTTCTTTTAAGCTCATTAATCGTTTCTTCATTATTGGAGTTATGCAAGAAATCGTTACGTGGGTAACCTGATTCAATCATCTTCCGGTCGAACTGGAATGCCCTTTGGAAAATCTCTGTGGAATACGCGTTTGGTGAAACTAAGTAATCCCAGTTACTCGCTTCCCTCAGGAAGTTCGCTTTATATTTATCCGTATTGGTCCCAGGCATATGAACTTCTTCCATATCCATCGCAAGACGCTTAAGGGGAGTTCCATGCCAAGTTTGAATATATATCGTGTGTTTAGGCTTTGGAATCCACAACGGGAACCGAACATTGTTAACCCAGTACTTTGCCCTCGTCATGATCAATAACCATCGGATGGAAAAACGTCTGACATACTCTACATCCTTTTGAGCAAAATACTTCATTGAAGCACGGTCGACGCTCCACACCAGTTTATAGTCTGGGTTATTCACTTTCATGTATTCATATATGGCCCTAGGACTGTCGCTATATTGCTTTCCATGATAGCTTTCGAATACTACCAATTTTTTATTGGCTGGAATAAGCAGGCTCATTACAGCAAAAGCTGACTTATACCATTTCCTCAGACGCTTACTTCTTCTGGTTTTCACCCAGGTACTTTTCGCTTTTTTGAGAACCTGCGTTTTAAAATTATATTTAGAAGCAGATAAAGAAAAGTACTTCGATATTTTTGTTGCTTTTATTTTAATTTGTATTTTTTTATTCTGTACTTTAATTATTCTTTTTGCAGGCAGATCCTTTATAGTACTGCATTTCATCCGAACACTTCTTACTTCTTCCATTTCGCCATTTCTTTCATAATGCAGAACTGTATAGAACATGAAATACTTTGGCTGCTCTCCATCGATTTCAGACCTCAGATCGACCTCGCCTTGAAAACCGATATTTTCATGAAGCTTGATTCCAGGAAACCTTTCCAGTAGGTCTTTACGTTCAAAACCAGTCAAAGGTATGATAACTTCTTCTTCATTTAAATTATTCCTGACCAGTAATTCAACTTTTTTGAATTCAAGCTCATCCAATTGGAATAATGGAGGAAAATTAAAATGACCATTAAGATGAACTGTGCCATCCTTTCGTAGCTCAATATCTTCAAAAAAGGAAAACATCTTATAATCATTCGCATAAAAGGAAAGGTTACCTTTTTTTGTCGCAAATGGATAAAACATTTTTTTGCGATCTTCATTCAGAATGGAAAAGAAATTCAACTGGCGTTTTTTACTTCTAATCCGTTTTGTAACAGGTGCACCTTCGATTTCCCGAAGGATATGCAAATCCCACATTTCACCCTCAACAAGGCGATCTTTTAGTGGTTGATACGGCAGCTTCACTTCAAATAAAAAATAATCATCCGTTTGATCTTTCACATGAAAATCCAAATGGATTATATCATCTATATTGTATCTATTCGTTAAAATAAAAGAGTGACTCTCTATTCCGTCAAGAAAACTCTGTTTTATGGCTATTTCTATATAATAAACTTCATCAACAAGCCGGACATTCATCGTTTTTCTATTCTTAAAAATATAATTCTCCATTTTGAAGAAATTCCCCTCTCGGCAGCAAGCATATCATATGCTCCAAATAAGAATATTATAGGATTACAAACATCTAATTTCAAACTTACTTTTATCTAATATCATTAATTTTATAACAATGACCCATTTTCTGCCTTGAATTTCCAATAATCGATTGAAGAGTTCAAACAATGGTCATTTTTGATTTCGGAAACCTAAACAAGTCTAGCAAAAAAATTACATCCGGTCTATTACCTCGCGATTTTTAACATAAATGAAATATACCTTCCTTTTACTGAATTAGTTATGTGTTATACTAAAACTCTGATTATCATAATTTCAATATAACTATAGTTATTCATTCTTGATAAACAACCAATTAAATTATAGAATTGAATCCAAAATTACAATTTACATTATCTTTATAATCTAACAGGATTGTAAAATTTTTGTGGTTCAATTGTAAATTTTATTTGTTATAATTAGATAGACAAGACATCTAAGCATCATTTATAAGTAACGAAGCGTCTTTTTTTTTGCGACCATCAAGATTAAATATATAAATACATTTATACAGGAGGAATAAAGATGAAGAAAGTAATCACTTACGGAACCTTTGATTTGCTTCATTGGGGTCATATCAATCTATTAAAACGCGCTAAAGACTTAGGGGATTATCTGATTGTTGCCATTTCCACGGATGAATTCAATGCTTTAAAAGATAAAAAAGCTTATCATAGCTTTGAAAACAGAAAAATGATCCTTGAATCAATCCGCTATGTGGATGAAGTTATACCTGAAGACAATTGGGAACAAAAGAGGGAAGACATCGTTCGTGAAGGTGTAGATATCTTTGTAATGGGTGATGACTGGAAAGGCCAATTCGATGAATTATCCGAAGTTTGTGAAGTGGTCTACCTTCCAAGAACAATCGGCATATCGACTTCCCAAATTAAAGAGGACCTTTTACAAGTTACTAATGGCTAAAGAATTCGCGATAGGGATTTATCTTTTTTGTTTCAAAGTTTTATTCTCTATCTTTAAACTTTTCCCTTTATATGACAAAACGACCTTTGTCACATCATTCGGGGACAATTGCCAATATATCGCAAATGAAATGGACAAGCAGGACATTTCCATTCAAAAAGTATTTTTAATGAAATCGAGCAGTTCCATACAAGTTAAGGACGATGGGGAAACCATCGTCCTTCCGTTTGAATCAAAAAATATCATGGCCATGATCCGATCGGTTTATCATCTGGCTACATCAAAGTGGATTATCATCGATAATTATTTTGGCTTTCTTTCAGCTATTGCATTCAAAAAGCAAGTGACATGTGTCCAAGTATGGCATGCAGCCGGTGCCGTTAAGCAATTCGGGGCAAAAGACCCTTCCATTCAAAACCGTTCAGCCGGTGCAAGGAAAAGATTTTTAGAGGTATATAACAAATTCGATTATGTTACGGCAGGTTCAGAGAGAATGGCCGAAATTTTTCAAGAAAGTTTTCAACTGCCGGCATCCCATATCCTAAGGACCGGGATACCTCGGACCGATTTCTTTTTCAATGATGAATCAAAAAGAAATGCCCGTAATGCTTTGCTGGACAAGTATCCAGAACTTGAGCATAAGAAAATCATCCTGTATGCCCCTACATTCCGTAATGATGGCTTGAACAGCGGAGAGATTGCACTTGATTTGGAATTGCTCTACAAGGAACTTCAGGGCGAAAATTATGCGTTATTGCTAAAACTGCATCCAGCAGTAAATGCAGAGCATGATTTACAAGATAAATTCCCGGGATTCATTTACCCTATCAATAGTGAATTTCACGTTAATCAGCTGCTTATCAGTACGGATCTTTTAATAACCGATTACTCATCGATACCATTTGAATTCTCTTTCTTGGAAAGACCCATGATATTCTTTGCATATGACTTAGAAAAGTATGTGCAGGAACGGGGATTCTGGGAGGATTACTCCTCTTCCATGCCCGGACCCGTGGTATCTACCACAGAAGAACTCTTAAAGAAAATCCGAGCCGCCGATCATTCATTACTGAAGATCGCATCCTTTAACCATAAATGGAATGAATACTCCACAGGAAATTCAAGCAGGAATTTAGTCGATTTCCTTTTTAAATGAAAACCCACTTCGTAAAACGAAGTGGGTTTTCATTTTTCCCTATGGAAATGCACATCCTAAAAAGGGGACATTTTTACAGAGAATGACAAATAAAAACGCAAAACTCCTCAATGTGAAAAAAGACTCACAATATAGAAAATATTGTAGATTACATTACTCAAAACCCTCCAATATAAACCAGTAAAATACTACTATTTTCCCCATGTAACAAAAATGTAATATGTTTAAACCTGTTTATTTTGTTAGAATAGGGAAAAAGACATATTTAGAGGTGGAAAATCGTGAAAAAAAGTGTTGTCGCATTTTCGACATTAGCCATTTTATCTTCGACTTTTGTTTCTCCTGCCCTTGCCGGTACATATACAGTCAAAAGCGGTGATAACTTAAGTAAAATCGCCCAGAAGCATAATACGACGGTAAAAGACTTAAAACAGCTTAATAACTTAAAATCAGACTTTTTGAGAATCAATCAAAAATTAATTACACCCAACTCCAAAACAACATCAACATCAAATGCTTCTTCAGTTTCCGTGAAAAAAACAAAGAAAACCACATATACCATTGTTTCAGGTGACACCTTAACCAGGATAGCAAACAAGCATAACCTTACACTTGCTGAATTGATGAAACTGAATAACTTAAAATCCGATAGAATTTATGCAGGTAACAAACTTATCGTATCTAAATCAACCACTACCACTACCATTGATTTACCCGGCAGCTCCAAACCATCCAATGTTACACAGACCCCAGTCAATTCGTCTACATACATTGTGGTAAAAGGTGACACTCTTTCCAAGATTTCAAGAAAAACCAACTTGTCTGTAGCTCAGCTTAAATCAATCAACTCTTTAAAGTCCGATTTAATCAGAGTGGGGCAAAAGCTAAAACTAAGTAAATCCGCAAGTACTGCCCCAGCTGATAAAAACGATGAAGGAAAAGTGGAAGCCCCAAGTTCGGGGAACAAAGTGGCCAAGCTCGTTTCCGAAGCAAAAAAATTAATTGGTACACCATATTCGTGGGCGGGTTCCTCCCCATCAGGTTTCGATTGCAGCGGATTCATTTACTATACATTCAAGAAGGCTGGGTATGACGTGCCGAGGCTTTCATCTTCCACATATTATGATATGGGTAAAAAGGTTACTTCACCGAAAAGCGGCGATCTTATCTTCTTTGCAACGGGTTCCAATAAATCAGTGGTAAGTCATATGGGAATCTACTTGGGCGGCGGGGAATTCATTCATGCCTCATCAAGCAAGGGAGTAACAATCAGTACTACTTCAAACTCTTATTTCAAGAGTAAAATCATCGGTTATAGAAGTCTATAAGATTTACTTGCCAGACTTTCTCTTAAAGTCTGGCAATTTCATGTAAAAGAATCATAGCTTCTTTTTCAGAAGTTATACTATTAACGAAACATTCTACTGATGTACTAACGAAGGAATTCGGTTTCTCTGGAATCCTTCGTTTTTTTTGGATGAAAAAAGGTAAATATGCACTCTAAGTACAAAAAGAAACTATTCTATTTTTGACAAAAAAAAGGTATAGTTAAAAATACCGACTAGGTACTTTTTCACACCTTCCATTTTGTGGGATGGTTAAGGGAGGAATATTAAATGAGATCCGAACATAAAAAAAAGAAAAAGAAACGCAAAACGTTTAAAATAATCGGCTTTACCCTTCTTATCCTTTTCATTGGCGCAGGTGTTTATGGCGCTTCAGTTTATCAATCATTAGCTGGTGCGATTAGCACTATGCAGGGTACAGCCCATAAAACGGATAAACGGGTAGAGGACATCAAGTTCAAAAGCAAAGATCCATTTTCATTGCTGATTCTTGGTGTGGATGAAAGGGAAAATGACTCAGGTCGATCAGATACGATGATTGTCATGACGGTTAATCCTAAAAAAGAATCGATCGAGTTATTGAGTTTACCGAGGGATACGCGTACAGAGATCATCGGTAAAGGTATAAATGATAAAATGAACCATGCCTATGCATATGGCGGAGTTGCCATGTCGATAAATACAGTGGAAGCCTATTTGGATATTCCGATTGATTATTACGTTAAAATGAATATGGAAGGCTTTCAGGATATTGTGAATGCTGTTGGTGGCGTTACAGTCGATAATGATATGGACCTTGCCTATAAAGGATATACTTTCAATAAAGGCACAATAGACTTAAATGGTAAAGAGGCCTTGATTTATTCCCGAATCCGTAAGGAAGATCCCCGTGGGGATTATGGTCGGCAAATGCGGCAACGCCAGGTTATCCAAGCTGTCATGAAAAAAGGGTCAAGCCTATCGACACTTACCAATTATGACGATATATTCGAAGCTCTAGGTAAAAACGTGGAAACCAATTTAAGTTTCAATGAAATGTTGAGCATCCAAAATAACTACAAATCATCCCTCAAAAATATTGAACAATATACACTTGAAGGTGACAATCAACGGGTAGATGGCGTTTGGTACAACATCGTTCCTGAAGATACAAAGCTTGAAGCCCAAAATCGGGTGAAAACGCATTTAGGATTATAAGAAAAAAGAGGATGGCTTTTATCAGTCATCCTCTTTTTTCTCTTCCTTCATTTGTTTAAAGTAATCAGAGCGCAACACTTGATCACTCAGATCAATCTCCTTTTGGTCTTCTGGTGAAAATTCTCCGACCTTTCCTTCCCCATTTATTTTCATTTGAGAACCATAATCCCCTTTTAATATCAAAGCATCGCCATCTTCGCCATCCAGCATGCTCTCTCCAAAGTATGAAGAACTCTTAATATTGAACAGATCATATAGAGTTGGTAAAATATCGATTTGGCCCGCTACCTTATCAATCGTTCTCCCTTCCATATCCTCCTGATAAATGATCACGGGAATGGGCATATATTTTTCAATCCACTCTTCATCGCTAATTTTACTACCGTAATACGCTTCAACCTCGTGTTTATCTTTTAAAAATAGCCCATCATGATCTCCGTATATGACAATCACGCTGTCTTTCAATTTCCCGTCATCCTTCAACCTCTTTACGAAATCCCCGATGGCTGAATCTGTATAATGAATGGCTTCAAAATATTTAGTCAGGTAACTGTTCTCTTTTCCAGCTTCAGGCTTCAATGTTATCTGTTCCTTTGGCAGCGAAAAAGGTACATGGCTGGTCAATGTAACGAAAAAAGCGTAATAGGGATTTTGTTTATCTTTTAAGAAATCATAGCTTTGCTTGAAGAAACTGCGGTCTCCCAATCCCATCGAAATCATCTCATCTTGCGACATATCCTCTATGGAAAGATAGTCATCAAACCCTAGCGAGGGATATGCATGCTGCCTATTCCAAAAGTCTTCTTCATCTCCGTGGAAAGCAAAACTTTGATAATCCGACTTTTTTAATTCCTTAGCAAGACCCGGAAAATCATTATATGGGAATCGAAAAAAGGTCGCACCCTGCTTTAAAGGAAATAATCCGGTATTCACGATAAGCTCTCCGTCAGATGAATTCCCAAATACCGTCTGTGGATAAACATGGGGAAAGTACAGCCCCCCTTTCGCCAGTTCATTCATGAATGGCGTGACCTCCTGCCCGGCACTGCTTTGAAATAGCGGAAACGCCTGTAAAGATTCCACCTGAATGATGATAAGATTCTTCCCCTCCAAGGAGCCTGAATGCCCATTTTCCGTTCTTTTCTTTTTATTGAAGTAATCAGAAACGGCCTTCTTTTCTTGCAAAGACATTCCATGCCTTCCCGAGTCAGTAAAGTAGGCATACGTATCCAATGCGTGATGACCGATCGGGCCCCAGTTTCGCAAGAAGGTATTCGCCTCATAGCGCCTGGTTATATCTACTTTGTCGATAAAAATGTTCTTGACCGGCTTCAATCCTGCTATCATCAGGAATATTATGGCCGGTACAAGCGCCATATGCTTGAGGGGGTATTTTTTCTTCACAAATGACTCAGCAATTGGAATGCCTACCAGAAGAAAGATTGCATCCTTCATTTCCATCATACTGAATATACTTTCACCAAGCCCATTCAGGTTGCTTTTTTGCATCCACATATAGGATGTTATAGGTGTCGAATAATAACGGTAAAACCAGATGTCCCCAAGGAAAAAGACCATGATCGAAAGAAGGAAAACTGAAAAAATGATGCCTTTTACGATTCGATTCGATATCCATTCCTTCAGATAAACAATAAAACCGGCAACACCGATGATTATCGTAATTATCCCAATAGAAAGACCGTTACCCATCCTATCATTCGTATAAATGAAAAGTATGGCCACGATTGAGAATGACAATAACTCAAATAGCCTCTCCTTCAAGCGTTGTTTACGGTTATTCTTCATGCTCCTGCCACTTTCCTCTTCATTATTTCCAAGCCTTGGTTAAGCCTGATTGCGGAAGATTACTTATAAATATTACTTAGCGTTGCCATTTATGAGAAGTTGCACACAGAAAACGCATAAATATTTGGCACTAATGACTTCCTTTATAAACAAAAAGCCTTCATCACTAAAAGGATGAGGGCTTTGCTTTGGATCTCCGGTAAAATAGCTGCCGGTTGCCGCTAGACTCATGCGGGTATTTCCCTACTTTCTCTTCCATTCAAAAGCAATCTTCCAACCTTTATCAGTAATCGATTCCGCCAACATATCCCCTTCCTCGAATAAGAAACGCCATGGCATGCTTGAAAGTGCTGGAAGTTCACCAAGCTCTGAAAGATCGAATGCCTTCTTTGCGAGGAATTTTCCATCTCCATCAACTAACAGTAAATCCACGATATCAAAACTGACAGCTTTCTCTATTGAATTTCGTAGAAAAGCCTCTATGATTACATCATCTTCCACCCTAGTCAGCTTGATGCCGGATAATGAAATTTGGTTCGGTTTTAATGCAGGAAGCCTTTGATGGTGGAATTTATATACATATTCTTCTTGCTTGGAAATTTCCCACCCCTTGTGAAACATCAGGGCAGTATGAACGGTGTCATCCTGATCTGATAACTTTTGTGTATTATCCTTTTTTCCCAATAAACTCATCGTTCCTCACCCTCCAAAGCAGCTTCATCTTCCTGATTGCTTTTCATATACTCCATAAAACGGATGCTTATCTCCGACTCAATTTTACTTAATAGAAGGTTAAATTGACTGAGAGCTGCTTTTTCAAACAACGTATATGGGTCCTGCTGACCATATCCGCTTAAACCAACGCCTTCCTTCACACTGTTCATTTGATCCAGGTGGTTCATCCAATTTGTATCGATATGCTGAAGCATGAAAGCGCGCAACTGGTTTCCCCATTCTGCATCGTTCTGAAAGATCACCAGTCTCGATTCAAATTCACCTAAAGCATCCAACGCCATTCCTTCTATTTTGCCTACTAAATCCTGCAAATCACTTGCCTGCCATCCCAACGACTGGAAAACAGGGGAAAGCTCTTCAATAAAGGCAGAGGAACCAGGTTCCATCTTATCTTCAGGGGAATATTTCACTGTAAGCCGAGTAATGTATTTTTCGATATATTCAAGTAAAATGGCCGACACCCGTCCAGGCTCCATATCAAGAATCCGATCTCTCATTGCATAGATGATTTTACTCTGCTCATTTAATGCATGCTCTAACTTCAATAAATGGTAACGGCTTGATTGATGCATTTGCTCTACCGTTTCCTGAACCATTTTAACGAATTTATCGGGTGCAGGGCTCAGCACCAATCCATTTTCATCTATTTTGATTTTCTTGATATAACGTCCGATTTCTTCTTCATCATAGTAATCAAACAAGTCATCTTCCAAAGAAATGATGAATTGTGTTGAACCAGGATCACCCTGCCGGCCGGAACGTCCTCTTAGCTGCATATCGATCCGACGGCTCTCGTGTCGCTCCGTACCGATAATATGAAGGCCGCCCAATTCCTTGACATCATCTCCAAGTATTATATCCGTTCCTCGCCCAGCCATGTTCGTAGCCAGCATCACTTGATTTTTTTGCCCGGCATTCGCGATGATTTCCGCTTCATCCTCTTCCGTCTTCGCATTTAGGATTTGATGTTTAATTTTCCCCTTCTCTAGTTGAACCGAAATTTTTTCAGATTGCTCAATGGAGGTCGTTCCGATCAGTATGGGTCTGCCTCCACCATGAATCCGTTTTACTTCCGAGACGATTTTATTGATTTTGCTTGTTTCATCTTTATAAATCAAATCTACCTCATCAACTCGAATAATAGGCTCATTAGTTGGAATTTCAATGACGGGGAGCTGATATATTTCCCGGAATTCAGACTTTGATGGCATGGCACTGCCTGTCATCCCAGACATTGAATGATATAATCGAAAATAATTTTGGACGGTAATCATAGCCTGTGTTTCATTCTCTTCGGAAATCTCCAAGCCCTCTTTTGCCTCAATCGCTTGATGAAGCCCCTCACTGAAGCTTCGCCCTTCCATCACCCTGCCTGTGAATTTATCGATGATTGCAATCTTTTCATCGATGACAATGTAGTCGACATCCAATTTCATGATTGCATGGGCTTTTAGCGCCTGTGTAACATTATGTAATAGCTCTTGATGCTCGATTCCATATAGATTGTCGATACCAAAGGCCGCTTCAATCTTGGAAGCCCCTTGATCCGTGAAAAAGGCGGACTTTGAATCGATGTAAATCTCGTAATCCTCATTTTCTACAAATGACTTCATGATTTGTGCCGTGATCTGGTGAAGCTCGGTTCCGTCACTTGCCCTGCCCGCAATGATTAATGGTGTCCTCGCTTCATCAATCAGGATGCTGTCAATCTCATCGACAATGGCAAATCGGTGTCCTCTTTGAACCTTGTCTTCTCTTCGGTAGACCATATTATCACGCAAATAATCAAAACCGAACTCTGTTGCCGTCCCATACGTGATATCCGCCGCATACGCATCACGTTTCGCGGAAGGCCCCATTTGGGAAATGTTCAAATCAACCGTCAAACCTAGATATTCTAGAATTTGTCCCATCAATTCTTTATCACGTCTGGCCAAATATTCATTGGCCGTAATAATATGCACACCATTACCGTACAGTGCATGTAAATAGCTAGGCAAAGTGGAGACAAGCGTCTTCCCCTCGCCCGTATTCATTTGTGCAATGCCCCCTTCACTCAGGACAAAACCGCCTGCAAGCTGAACATCATGGTGCCTAAGATTCAATACTCGCTTGGAAGCCTCCCTCACGACCGCAAAAGCTTCGGATTGTATATCCAATATATTAACACCAGCATCCAATACGCTTTTAAATCTATCCTTCATTCCGCTTAATTCCAGATCTGAATATCTTTCATATTTACCCTCTAGCCGATTCACTTCTTCTACCAACTTATAAATTCTCTTCAAGTCTTTAGAACCTTCTTTGAAGAACTTTTTCATACTGGATAGCATAGGGTTTTCTCTCCTATTATTTCAATTGAACTTTAGTGAAATTATATCAGTTAAGTATTTACTGTTTATTAATTATCAACTCCATATTGTAATTATATAGAAATTCTTTCTTTTTTTGAAAGATAAATTACGCAAAAACCGACTGGATGCCGCTAACCGTGCTAAAAAGCTTAGCTCCATCCTGAATATCAGGGAGGGGTTTTTTTATCGATTTAGACAAATAATAGGAAGACTTTCACCCAATGGAGGATTACAGATGAATAAGACATCCAGACATAAACCGCATCGCTTTGGATTATTCGTTCTTATAATTTGTTTTATTTACATGAGCTCCCCTATTCAAGCAGAAACAAAAAACACCCCAAAGAATGTCATATTGCTGATTGGCGACGGCATGGGGTTAGGGGCGATAGAAATTGCCCGGCAATTTGAATATGGAAAGACAGGTGTACTGCATTTGGAAAAACTGGAGCATGTTGCCCTGATGCGCACGTATTCCGCCAGTAATTACGTCACTGACTCGGCAGCAGGAGGATCTGCGATTGCCACTGGTGTAAAAACGAACAATGAATCAATCGGTGTCGATGCCAATGGTTCCGAGGTCGATAGTGTATTGGATGCCTTTCAGAACAATGGAAAAAAAGTCGGGATCATCTCAACCAATATGGTAGTCGATGCCACGCCCGCTGCCTTTGGTGCAAGTGTTCCTAACCGCTGGACAGGTGGCGCAAATATCGCAAGGCAGCTCTTTGATAACCGGATCGACGTCATCCTCGGCGGAGGTGCCAGCTATTTTGAGGCGGATAAGCAGAATGGCGAGGATTTAATCGGTAAATTTAAACAAGCTGGCTATGGGATTACGACGACTAAAGAAGAACTTAGTTCCATAAATAAACCGGAAAAACTTTTAGGATTATTTCACCCTACCTATATGAATTTTAAACTGGATAAAGAAGTATTACATTCTCAAGAGCCATCTCTAACCGAAATGACATCCAAAGCGTTGGATATTTTATCACGGGGTGATAAGGGATTTTTCTTGATGGCCGAAGGTGCGCGTATTGACCATATGGAGCATGCAGCCGATATCACTGGAATATGGAAAGAAACGATTGAATTTGACCAAACCGTGAAAAAGGTTGTCAATTGGGCAAAAAATCGTAATGATACCTTGATTGTTGTCCTTGCAGACCACGAAACAATGGGGACATCCGCTTCTGAAACAATGGATATCACTGCATTGAAAAAAATCAGGGTTTCATCTGAATATATGTCAAAACAACTCACATTCAATAAAAATAATGAAATCAATCCAGAAAGTGTCGTTTCCACATTCAAGAAGTATGCAAATATATCCCTTACTGAACAGGAAGTCGATCAATTCATCGATAACGTAAGAAAAAATAAAACGCTTGTCTATCCACAGCATCAAATAGATTGGGAAATCGGAAGCACCATCGCCAGGCATTATAAGGCGGGTGTAGCTGATCGAAGCATACGTGCGGCCAGTTCCACAGGAGGACACACAGCCAATATGATTCCCGTTTTCGCTTCGGGTCCAGGCAGTGAAGCCTTTGATGGAGTCATTGAAAATACGGATATTTCGAAAATCATCACAAAAGCCGCCGGTGTTCCGTTCACACCCGGGCAGCATAAAACAACAGAGGAATGAAATCATTACTTCCTTTTTTAAGTTTCTTTCTCATTAACCGTCTGGATTTTTTCGGTATTCTTTTCTTTTAAGTTGCGTTTACTCAAGATTTGGGGCATTTCTTTGAAGTTTTGGAGCATTAACTCATGAGGTTGGTGGATCTGCTCGTTGATTTGCGATTTACTCGTGAGTTTAGCGCATTTACTCGTGAGGTTGGTGCTTTTACTCATGAGTTCGTGCTTTACTCGTGAGTTTAGCGCATTCACTCGCCAATTTGAGGCTTTTACTCGTGAATTTTGTGCTTTCACTCGTGAGTTTGCGCCTTTTACTCGTGAATTTTGTGCTTTTACTCGTGAGTTTGCGCCTTTTACTCGTGAGTTTGGTGCTATTACTCGTGAATTCGTCTTTACTCTTGAGTTTGGTGCTTTTACTCGCCAATTTGAGGCTTTTACTCTGAGTTTGCGCCTTTACTCGTGGATTTTGTGCTGTTTTCTTGTATTTACTATTTATAAGGACAAAAAAAGACGCCATACGTGACGTCCTACTCTTTCACTTTTTTATGTATTTTTTTAATACATACCCAATTTGGCTTCCCTTTTTCACTTTATACCATTCATCTTGTTGAGCCAGTATCGTTACAGCTTGGTCCCTGTATAGATTGCCAATCGTTTCAGAAGATGCATTTCTACTTTCTTTAATAGATAATTTGCTTGCTGTCACTATTCCCGTCGTCTTCCTAATCGAGATTTTCGTTGAAATGGTTTTCTGATTGTCACTCTCATCCTTAGCGGAGATTTTTACCGTAAATATCCCGTTGGAGATATTTTTGAAATCCCAGGATGCCGATTGACTGCCTTTATTGAACTGCCTTTCATTAAGGATGCCGACAACCTTACCTTTACTGTTCTTGATTTCCACCGTTACATTAGCGTTTTCATTAATTGTATACGTTATGTTCGCTTTCTCGGTACTGTAATCACCCGATGTATTGATATCGGTGATTTTAGGTGCCGACGTATCTCTACTGATTTTTATCGCCATTGTTTCCAAACCTTCATTCCCGCCTCGGTCCATTGCTGATAATTCTGCTTCATATGTCCCGTTACTCACCGCTTTTGTGTTCCAGATTGCTGAATGGGTACCCTTTTTCATTGTTTGATCACGGACTGGGGTAGCTATAGATTTACCTTTACTATCTTTAATCGTGAGAGTTATCACAGCATCTTCTTTTAGGGTGTATCTGATTCCAACATCATCATTTAAATGATCCGCCTTCGCTTTCATGTTTACTGAATTCGGCTCCTCCTTTACAACAATATCCTTTTTAGATCCGGCACTTGGTCCATATTCCTTTTCTATAATTGTGTCAGGATAATAAAAACCCAAAATATCTTGATATGAGTGTCCTGCTTCCGCTCTGTTTTTCGCTCCAAACTGACTTAGTCCGACCCCATGCCCATATCCTGATCCTTCGATTGCAATTTTGGAAGGATCGGAAGATGAATGGTCAACCAAATAGCTTTTCATCACCTCTTGCCCCACCATGCCCCTGATTTTGGAAGCCGCTACATTAGTAAGCTTAACCGTTTGCTGCAAAAGGTTTCCCCTGTCATCTACGAGATCCCTTACATAGAAATTCAGTTGGATGGAGCCTTTCGTAACACGGCCACCCGTTTTATCATCTGTAAAAGTTAACAAGGGAATCTCCGTTATTTTAATATCTTTCTTCGCATATCCATTATTCTTCAGCCAAGCCTTCAGCTTCGGCACAACCTTTTTATCTTTTTCCTCTACACTTGTCCACCATTCTTCAGGTTTAGATAAATCCATTTTTGACAGGTCGATTTGCTGCTTGTCCAGCGTTATCGCCCAATTGGTTTTCGAATCATATAAATCTTTTTTTATAGATAGATATGCAAGAGGGTTGCCTCTTGACCAAACATTTGAATTCAATTCGGTCATTCCTCCATTGCTTGATGAAAAGAACGCTTCGATTATTTCGCCATCATGTTTGATTACCATGCCCTTTGTCTGTTCAATGGCTGAATCAGTTCGATAGTGACCGGCAGCCCCGCCATATACTTGGTAAGAAACCGTATCATCAATGATTGTCGATTGATGGCGAAGTGCATACGTCCGAGCGGCAATCGCCTGTGCTTTTAAGGCTTCGGCATGCCAAAGTGCGGGCATCTCCAGCGGGACAACGCCCTTTAGATAATCTTCAATGTAAACAGCATTGATTGGCCGGATGTAACCGTCCTCCGCTGTAAATGAAAATGAGCCTTGATACGGACGGCCGTTTATGGACAATGAAGCATCAGGTTTTACTGGCATTACCTTAAAGGAAGCATAAGAACCCGTTTTCTTAGAGCCTTTGTAAACGGCAAGTTTAGCCGACTCCGCTTTCAAAGTCAGACTTTCACCCGCCTTGATGAATATCTCTCCCATTGAATTACGGTAGTCCCCGGTTGCCGTTATTTTAACACTGGTTCTATTCCCCAAATAATTCTTCAGTTTCACTTCCATCGTTGTATTCTCTTCCGCTGCCGTTGCTTCATGAGAAGGAAATGCAAAAAAAATGATAAAGAAAGCGATAAACAAATACTTTAAACTTCTCATTCCCCTTCATCCTCATTCCTTTTCTATTTATCTTTCAAATATTTTTGAATTAATCCTGTTCAATCCATTGGCATGAGAAAACTGTTTACTTGTGGTTACTGAACTCTCTTTTACATTCTGTATGTACGACTCGTTATCCTTCAAATCCAGCTTTATTGTCGTAACAAATTGGAATCCACAACCTAATAAAAGCAGGACACGGAAGAAACCATGTCCTGCTTTTATTTTGGTAAATGGTGCTGATGGGTGACTTTTTTCTTTACTTCAAATACTTCTTCAACACCGGTTTCATTTGATCGACAACGACATGGCTGCCGCCTCGGCCTTTTACATCTTCAATCATCCATGCCATAAGAAGTTCCGGGTCTTCTGTGTCCATGGCAACGAACCAGCCATTTTCTGTTCCGTCCGCATTTTTGGATGCCTTGATTTCAGCAGTTCCCGTTTTGGCAGCGATTTTGATGCCAAGATCATCTATTCCATGTCCACTTCCCTTAGGATGTTCCACTACTTGTGTCAGCATCTTGGTGACCTGATTTGCTTGGTCTGCTGATATCGCATTTTCTTTCCATATTTTCTTTTCTATTTTATCTCCTGTTATTAACGAAGGTGCCAGGATGTTTCCTTCATTCAAGAAGGCTGAATAGGTCATGGCGAGATGAAGCGTACTCATTTGGACTTGCGCTTGACCATATCCGGCGTCCGCCAAACGTCCCTCACTGTCGACCTTACCGATGCTCGATGCTTTGATCGGATAATCGTAATTCAAAGACTCATCAAATCCGAATGCCTTGAGTCCATTTGTGAATTTTTCCTTACCAAGACCCAGAGCTTTTTGGGCAAAGTAAATATTGTCTGAATAAATTAATGCCTTTTCCATATCGATTGGAACACCTGGGTCCGAAACCCTTGTAATGGAATGATCTTTCCATGTCGATTTGGCCCATGTTTTCCCTTGAATATTTATCGACTCTTTCGGATCCACACCATTTTTCAAAGCGATTGCCGCAGTGATGGCCTTAATGGTTGAACCAGGTGCAAACGTCGAACTGAAGCGGTTCAGAAGTGGTTTTTTCGGGTCTTCTTCAAGCGCTTTTTGTTCCGCTTTCGTTATTCCAAAAATATATTTATTAGGATCAAATGACGGACTTGAAACAAGTGCAAGCGTTTCGCCTGTCATCGGATCAATTGCCGATGACGATCCGGCTTCATTCTTATATTGCTCGAAGATATCCTTTTGAAGCTCGGCGTCGATGGTCAATGTAATTGTTTCTCCCTCTTCAGCAGGCTTTTCAGCAATCACTTTTTCTTCGCCATCTTCGGTTTTAATAAAGATTTTACCGCCAGGTTTGCCTTTAAGCCGCTCTTCCAACACTTCCTCAAGACCGCGCTTGCCAATAACATCACTTGCGGTATATCCTTTTCCTTTCAATTTCTCCAAATCCTCGGCCGATGCCTCACCGACATATCCAATTAGATGGGCAGTAGCCTCTTTATATGGATATATGCGTTCTTCTGTATTATTGACAGATACACCAGCAATGCTTAATAGCTTTTCCAAGGTTGCAGTATTATCATTTGACATTTTCTTGATGGGCACGAAATAGCTTGGCTTTACCCATGATTGTTTTAATTTCTGATTCACTTCGTCGGTGGACATATTGAGGATTCCAGCGACCTTTTTAACCGTTTCGGATTCATTGGCCATTTTCTCTGGCACGATTCCCACTTCTGCAACCGTTCCATTCATGGCAAGGCCGCGTTCATTTCTATCGACAATTTCCCCGCGAATGGCTGGATACGATTCAACCGATACCTTCTCGCCAGCTTTCAATTCAGGGAATATGTAGCTTTCATTCCACTTGATGTACCAATTTTCTTCCTCGCCTTCCCCTTCCTTGACAAGTGTCGCTTTATGATCAGAGCTGACAGCACCCGCCATAGTGGACATATCAACGGTATATGAAAGGCTTACCTTTTCTCCGTCTTTATGGTCTTTCTCTTCTTTTGGCTGTTTATAGTCCACCTTTAATTGGTCGGCTTCTATGCCCGTATAGATTTTTTCATAACGCTTCGCAAATTCATCCGCACTGATTTTCTTCTTTGTCTCAGGCGACAGATACTCGTACATCTTTGCAAAATCCTGTTTATTCCAAAGCTTCGTGTATGCCTCAAAGCGATCTTCCGGACTTGGCTCATCCGAGCATCCGGCCAGAAACAATACGCTCAACAACAATAAGCTGGAAACTAAAGCTAGTTTCTTCATGATTTCCTCCTAATGAATAGTTAGAATGATATACCTATAGTTTAGCAAAATATTAGGTGAATGGGGGATTTTGTATGCCGAATTTCTTCATTTTTCTAATTAACCATGTTTTTTCTAAAACAAAAGTCCTGTACATAATGTACAGGACTTTTGTTTTAGAAAAAATAGAAGAGGGGCCAGTTCGCAAAAATGATCCAGTTAATTTCAGGAATCCGCTCCCTTTCCGCCGACTGTCTGCTAACAATCTAAAGAGGGTTTCATCCAAGGAGACCCGCAGGCGGAAAGCGAGTGCATAGGCAACGTTCAAATTGTGCAAACCCTTAAAAAACGTAGGCAAACTCGATTTTCATCAAGTTTGCCTACAGTCTGATTCCTGTACATAATGTTCAGGAATCTAAAGCATTCTTTTTTTTCGGCTTTTTTTCTCTTGGAGCCATTTTTTCAAGAAGAAAAAGCCCAGGATGCTAGAAATGACTAGGCCGCTTGTAGTCACAATGACAGCTACCCATTCGTATAAGCTGTAATTCATATAAGCTTTCCACGGTAATTTCCCTTTCCAATCTTCAATATATAGATTCATTCCGAATATCCCGGAGACAACCGTATAAATCGTTAGTATTTGCAAAAGATAATTACTGCTTTTCCCAGACAGTTTATCCTGATTTTGATAAAGGTAGGAAAGTGTTTCCTTCACTTCTTTGTATAGAGGGGCAATCCTGAAGGTTTCATCCGTTTTTTTGAAGAGCTCTTTACCGATTGCCGTACTATTGACTTCAGTGAATAAATACTTTGCAGAAAACTCAGTGATCATGAAAATCAGCTGTTCTGTATCCGATTGATCTTTTTCCACATCTATCTGGGAATGTTCATGTGCCAATTTGAGCAGTACGATTTTATAATAGAAGAAAATCAACACTGTATAAAAATGCTGACCATACATTTCACTAGCCAGTTCCCGTTCAAGTTTACCTGTCGCTTTCGTGACACACGCGAAATGATACATGCTAGTTACATAATAGGTTTCCTTGCCCCACCTGTCATATACTCTTTCTTGATAATACTTTTCGATATAATCAGGATTTAATGCGCCTATATATGGCTCACCATCATTGTCATACCCGTTCAGTTCACTGATCCGGAATAAGTCATTTTTAGAAATATCACGATCCTTAGGGAATGCCGTATAACTGATCACGTACATTCTTTCATCGATGAAGAAGGGCAAACTGCCAAAATAGGTCGGGTCCGCTTGTTCTTCATCTATATATTCCTCAATTGGCGGCAATAGTTCATTGAAGATGAAATCCTTCACTTGTTCATACTGATTTTCCCGACAGCCGACTTTCGTTTTTTCCTCATCATCAGCAATCGGTTCAAGGATTCGGAATGTATCGCCAAAATAGAGTACATCATCATTTGAAAGCCCTTCAGGTAAAGTAATACGAAGATTCATCATGCCAATATGAAATGGGCATATGAAGATATCGATAGAGTCAATAATAAATGGGGTATTTAGATAGGGTGATTCGAAGGTACAATCAATATCCAGTTTTTTCGTGAAACGCCGCAAGCCTTCCTTCTGTTTGGCATTACTCGGAAATAAAATCGGCTCGATGTAAGGCATGAAATACTTTTCAAGTTTACGGTGCGAAACTTTGTGGCCACCGTAAAATTGATTTTGTTGTTCCATATCTTTCAAGTTCAAAAAAACGAAATTGTCCTCAAACAACTTTTCCACAAACTTTTCAATCTTATTTCCTTCAAGCGTAAATGGAAAAATGTACTGCTGGAAAGTTCGCTTCGTGGGATCATTCTTTACTTTCACATCCATATAATATATTCCTCCGATTAAACTGCGATGAACACAGGTTTAATTCATCATGTTTCTTATATTTACCCATGTATATACAAACAAAACGAAACATATTATAGAAAAAAAGTGGACAAATTACCCAAATAAAAAAAATCCCCCAAGCATGTGCACGGGGGCCATCGAAAAGAGTTCTTCAACCCTCTTCACTTTAGGGTACTAGAAACTGATGTTTCTAATGAAAAATCCGATATTCGGACCATTTTAACATTTATTTTAAGTATGATAAAATACGGAATTTCTCCATATTTGGGCTTTTCCTCTTACTATCATCTAATAAATCCTTATATGCAGGGATTCACAGAAGAAAATATAACTAAAGGAATAATTGCAAGATCTTTTGTTCATCCCTTTATCATTAAATTACGTTTTAACTAAGAAAAAGTGGGTAAATAAAAAAAAGCAAAGGAGAGACATCATGAAATCCGATAGCATTAAACAACACTTTAAATTTTTTGAAAGAACAAATAACGCTAAACCAAGTGAGCGGAAACAAATGAGCGATTTCATCAAAAAGAAAATGAATGCTCAAAACAGTCATTTAAATGGCAAAAACTCATGACATATGGGATGTCATGAGTTTTTATCATTTAAAATGCGATTTCATTACCTTGAAGGTTGTGCTTCACACATTTCTTGATACCGATTACATTCAAAAAATGTTGAATCTTCTTCATCGAGGTCGCCTGATATTCATCCACAATGGTAAACTCTTTAAGATAAGCGATTTTTTCTTGTACATCTGTATCTATATGATCTTGGCTGGATTCTTTATCATCTGATTTTTTGCATGTGTACACCACAGCTTCACCAATTTTCCTGGTTGCCTTATCAAAATAAAAAGAAAACACAATGGCACATTCATCATCGTAAAAAGAGGGTTGAACTTTCATATTAATATCAATCATTAACCTTACACCTCTCTCCGTTTTGTTATATACACTATAACAAAATCATTAAAAGGAAATAGGCGTTACAAACTACGCTCACGTTTCTTCAACACCTACCAAATGGACCTTACACTCCCCATTCATAGATAATTATAACTACAGGAATATGCGCAAAAGAATAATCATTTAATAATAATAAAAAAAAAACATCTTCAATTGAAGATGCTTGAATGATTGATAGGAAGCTTCATTTACTTATTTATATAAACCTGGAAGTTCTGCGTAAAGGCCTGGTAATTCGCTTGGGACAATAACAAAAGCAGCGATGATAAGAAAAGATACGACTAATGCTTTAGTACTTTTTTTCATAGGTCATTCCTCCTTTTCTTTTAAAAAAATATTGGTTAAAATAGAAAATAATTCTATAGTTATATTTAACCACAATTCTTAAAATCATATATTTCGACTAAAGAATCTTTTTAAACCGTTCAGGACCTGTACATACCGCTTTCACCGATTTTTCATAACAAAATATAACTCTAGGCATATTTTAAGGAGAATCAAAATGGATTTTTTTGCAGTTGGACAAAAGATCAAAGAGCTACGTAAACAAATCGGGCTTTCCCAGGAAGAGTTGGCAACCGGTATTTGTACACAAGCACAGATCAGTAAGATTGAAAAGGGCGATGTCTATCCATATGCATCCACTCTCTACTTAATTTCCCAACGTTTAGGCGTTGATGTAAACTATTTTTTTGATATTGGAATGACCCCTAGGCTGGATTACGTGGAAGAAGTGATTTATCAATTAAAAATAGCCAGAAGAACCCGAAATTATGAGGAAATGCAGCAAATTGTAAAGGCTGAGGAAAACAGTCCCCTCTTTCTTCAAAATAAAAAGAATCATCAATTGATTCTTTGGCACAAGGGAATATACGAATATGAAAAAAATAAAGATTTAGATAAAGCCATAGAATTCATCAATAAGGCCATCTCCATTACTCATACGACTGATAAAATTTATTCGGAACGGGAGCTTGAAATCTTAAGCAGTCTTGGTGTAATGTATGTTGCCGAAGAACAATACGAAAATGCATTTGCCTTGTTAAGGAAAGCTTTAGATCACTTGAAAGCCCTGCCTTTCTTGACGGATAAAACGCTAAAGACGCGCCTATCCTATAATTTTGGCAGAGTGCTAACACGCCTTGGCCGATACGAAGAGTCCATTGCCTGCTGCCAAGATGCCATAAAGTGGTGCCTCGAACATGATCAATTATATGCTTTAGCGGATTTACATTACCATTTAGGATACAATTTTGAACTCGTAGGTAACTTTGAAGAGGCAAAAGAGTACTTGGAAAAATCTGCGTTTCTATTCAAATTACAAAAAAACCATACCTTTGTTACATTCATCAACAAAAAGCTGGACAGTTGGAAGAACGAAATGAAAATAAACTAATTCTATAATTTGGAGCCATTTCCCCGGGAATGGCTCCAAATTATAGACAAACTCGATGCCTCCAGGCACTCGCTTTCCGCGGGCGGTCCGTTCTCGGATCCTATGCGCCTGCGGGTCTCCACTTGACGCTCTTTCCCCGCAGGAGTCTCGCACATTGTTCCAATCTACTTTGCATTAATTTATATATAGAACCCCTTTTGTCTACAAACTGAGCAATTCACCAGGAGTATATAATTTCTCATACTCATCATTTCCAAAACCTCTAATCTACATTTTAAATTCCAAGCCAAAATGAAGTATAATAAAGAGATGCTTCAAAAAAGCAATTTCAAAAAAGATTCCTGCCCTCATCACTTGGTATTGTGAAGCGTGATGAGGATGAAGGATTTGAGGCATGTTAAAGTGATTGCCAGTTATTCCTGTTTATATCCGAACCGCTTATATTCAAGGGGATTTTTGACGATATTGACTTTTACAGGGTTTTTATTAATATACGGCTAGAAGCAGTGATGGTTTGTTCAATTAAATGGATTAGAACGTAAAGAGAACGGCCATAGTCCGGCATTCGATCTGGGATGTAATATATGCACCCCCAGAAATAGGCCGGGGCGGGATTACGATAAGTTAAAGAACTGATGGTTCATGATCATACAAAAATATAATTTTGGTATACAGGGCTTGTCCCTGAAGGAGGAGAGTATGGAGCGGGAGTTGTTGTTAGTTGGGGAGCGGCTGGCGGAATTTTTGGAGGCCGGGGATCCGGAAGATTCGGATGTGGTGAATCAAGGGCTCCAGTTATACCGTCAGGGGCTCATTGATATTAAAGAAGAAGCGGCGGATACGATTGCGGCTGAGGTACAGGATGTGACACGCTTTAAGGCCAGGCTGAATCTGCTCTTCCCGCAGGATGGAAGCTGTACATGTGATTCAAGGTTCATTTGCCGGCATCAAATGGCCGTTTTCTTTTCTGCATATTCCGAACACGCTAGTGTTTCCGAATGGCTGAGCGATTGGAAAGCACCAAAAAACACCTCAACGGCCCAAGCACTGCAGCAAGTGAAACCGGCAAGTGAATTACTTAAACAGTCGGCAGGGAAATCCATCATCTTAGATAAAAGCTATCCATCATGGAAGCAATTCGTGAATGTTGCATTTGCTGAACATGTCGAGCCTCATATAGGTGAGGCTACTTATATGATTGAAAATCATATACAGACTTACTTTAAACGCCTTAGCTCAAAAGCTCCAATGGAAAGGGAATGGAAATTGCTTTATCATTTCGTTACCCAATTTTGCACGATGCAGCAGACACTGAGAATGATTCAGCTGCATAAAAGTGAGACGCAAACGATCCGGGTCTTTTATGCCCTTGCCGTCGACCTGGCAGAGGAGCTTCATGAAACGGTACAGCCGCTTAGCAGGCAAGCGAGGCCCTTTGCCTTTGATCCCTTCGTTTTCAGCATCAAGGAAGATGTAGCTAAACTGCTGGATGGAGGAGAAGGCCTGGAATACGAAAAGATCGACCTCTACCGGGAGATATGGAGCTACTTATTCTCCAACTCCTCATGGCGTAAAGAGGAACTGGAACGAATCAATAAAGAACTTCCCGAGAAGTATATGGGCACCACTGAGAGGACGTCCTATTCCCTCGCAGCGATTCACCTATCCCTTTTGGAGAACCATGATAAACAAGCGATTGGGCTTCTTCATGAATTGAAGAAGGAAGCCTGTCCATACATTTTTTATTGGCTGAATCTCCTGGCTGAATCCGACAACCGGG
The DNA here is from genome assembly GCF_040250305.1 of Peribacillus frigoritolerans. NCBI lineage: Bacteria > Bacillati > Bacillota > Bacilli > Caryophanales > Bacillaceae > Peribacillus > Peribacillus frigoritolerans. The sequence continues at coordinate 5,344,668 of NZ_CP158190.1, forward strand.
CACGGGCTATCCCTTTCATTGAATTCATCAATAATAATGTCCAGGAGTTCCTTGCCGGTTTATCCGATTATTATAAACGGGTGGATTTCGTCCGGACCTTTACGACTTTAATTAACAGTTGCTGTTATAAATTAAAACGGACCGATTTGCTTGAGAAATTTTACAGGGCCACCCTTCCGCACAGCTATTGGAACTATGCAAACTTCCTTTTTGAACAAGGACAATATAAAAAATGGGTGGAGATGCATATTTACTCAGAAATCAGCATTGACTTAATCAGCAGTGAATCTATCAAAGAAGTGGTCTCAAAAGAACCGGAACTAATCCTGCCGCTATATTATCATGCGGTCCAGGAAAAAGTTTCTTTGAAAAATCGGCCTGCTTATAAGCAAGCTGTCCGATATTTGAAAAGGATGCGCACCATCTATAAAAAGAGCAAAAAGGAAGATGTATTCGAACGTTATATACTTTATGTAGCAGATTCGACTAAACGGCTTCGCGCTTTCCAAGAAGAACTAAAAAGGGGTAAGCTTATCGATGTTTAATCCAGGGAAATTAAAAATCAAAATAGCGGCTCTCGAAAATGGAACTTACGCCCTTGGTGTCGTCAATGAAGAGAATACCTTCCTCACCACGAATTATATACGCAGGCTGTTATTCAACTGGGATGACGCAAGCTTTTATGGCACTAAAATGACTACTGATATAGTGGATGGAAATCAAGTATTCATACTTGACGCTTGGGGACTTCTCAATTTTTTTGCGAGGGAAAGCTTCAACTCCTTCATAGAATGGGAATGGTCCGAGATATCCTCCCTTTGCCTGTCCGCAGCTCCCGTTCTTCATGAATCCATTGAAGCTGGAATCCCCGTACCGGATTTCACCAATCTTCAATTGGACTCCATCGGCTGGAAGCTGCCGGAAGAAGTGGAAGAGGAATTCGTCCCTTCCTTTTGGGAAGAAGAAATATCTTTGGATCTTCCTTCACCTGAACTGGAAACCAACCGTACTTTTATTGAAAAGTGGTATAACGGTGCCGCTAATATGTATTTAAAAAACTATTCACCCATGCAGCATAAATGGAGTGAAGCCGTAGGGGCATTAAAGGATACACGACTTTCTCCCGAAGAATTGCAGGCCTTTTTTGACAAAGACAGCTGGCAGGAATGGCTCGGTACCCTGCCCGATCCCAAACCATTCACTATAGGTCTCCGTTTAACTGAACCTCCTGATGGCAACGGGCCTTGGATACTCGATGTTACCCTTCGTTCCAAAAGGGATGAGAATATCATTGAAACATATACAGGAAAAAAACTTCCGCGCGGCTGGAATAAGTATGCAAGTGATGTGGTGCGTGCTACGAAACGCTGGCAACTCGTCGTGCCATGGCTTGGGGAGAATGGCCGTCTGAAAAGGGAGATTTCAGAAACGGATGCATGGGAGTTCTTGACCGATGCAAGCGAAAAGCTCCTTTTTCTTGGCGTCGAAATTCTCCTTCCATCGTGGTGGCTTGCCTTGAAGGAGTCCTCATTGAAGGTCAAGGCGAAAGTGAAGAGCCAATCGAACCGCGGCCCTTCTTATGTCGGGTTAAAAGCTTTAATGGACTTTGATTGGCGGTTCTCATTAAATGGCAAGGAGCTCACTGAGGCGGAGTTCGAGGAGCTCGTCAATGAAAAAAGGCGGCTTGTCTTCATCCGCGGCCAATGGGTCAAGCTTGACCCTGCTTTCATTAAGCAAATTCAAGAGCTGATGGAAACAGCCAATGAAAAAGGCATCCAACTGACTGACTTGCTGCAGCAGGAACTGTTGAATGGCGTAAATGAAGATGGCGATGGCGATTCTGAAAACGACGAAATGCTCCGGATTCAATTTGAATTGAACCAGGAGCTCCGTAAAATGGTGGGAAGGCTCCGGGAAACCAAAAACATATCCATCCTGCCCGTCCCTAATGCACTTCAAGGTGATTTACGCCCCTATCAAAAACTGGGCATGAGCTGGCTCCTTTTTTTAAGGGAGCATGGTTTTGGTGCATGTCTAGCCGACGATATGGGACTTGGAAAAACCGTCCAGATGATTGCCTACCTACTTCATGTTAAAGGCAAAGAAAGGGCCGGTAAAGAGCTGCACACTGCGCCCAGGGATGAACAAAAGAGTGAACCGATCATCGTCGAAGAGGATATCAGCGCGGAGAGCAGTGATGAGGGTGAGGTCATTACCACTGCCCCCGAATCCGTCTCTGTACAATCGGCGCTCATCGTCTGCCCGACATCGGTACTTGGCAACTGGCAAAAAGAATTGGAAAAATTCGCTCCATCACTTAAAGTTCACCTACACTACGGATCGAATCGTGCTAAAGGTGAGGCATTTACTAAACTGGCAGCCGACCATGATATTGTCTTAACATCATATGGACTGACCCACCAAGATGTGGCTGAACTGACCTCCATACATTGGAGCAGTGTTATCCTTGATGAAGCACAAAATATCAAGAATGCCCAAACGAAGCAATCCAAAGCGGTCCGCAAGCTAAATGGCAGACATCATATCGCCCTATCGGGTACGCCGATGGAAAACCGTTTAAGTGAGCTATGGGCGATTTTCGACTTCATCAACAAAGGTTATCTCGGAACGCTAGGTCAGTTTCAGGAAAAATATGTGGCAACCATCGAGCGTGATGATCAGAAGGATAAAATCAAGGAATTGCAGCGTTTGATACAGCCATTTTTGCTTCGCCGTACAAAGCGTGATAAAGAAGTCGCTCTTAATCTTCCGGATAAGCAAGAACAAAAGGAATTCGTACCGCTTACCACCGAGCAAGCATCGTTGTATGAGCAACTAATTAAAGATACATTCACTGATATCGAACAACTGTCTGCCTTTGAAAGAAAAGGCATCATCCTCCAGATGCTGAATAAGCTAAAGCAGCTTTGCAATCATCCAGCTCTTTACTTGAAAGAAATGGAAAAGGAAAACATCATGAAGGCACCTAACCGATCTGGCAAACTCGAGAAGCTGACCGAGCTTATCGATGCTGTTCGCGAACAGGATGAAAGCTGTCTCATTTTCACACAATATATCGGGATGGGCAATATGATTAAAGAATTGCTGGAAAAACGATATGGCTTTGAAGTGCCATTCCTGAACGGGAGTGCGAACAAGAAGCAGCGTGATGAAATGATCACCCGATTCCAAGATGGGGATTTCCCTATTTTCATACTCTCGTTGAAAGCAGGCGGCACTGGACTTAATCTTACTGAAGCAAACCACGTGATTCACTATGACCGCTGGTGGAACCCAGCTGTTGAAAATCAAGCAACCGACCGTGCTTACCGAATTGGGCAACAGCGTTTCGTTCACGTTCATAAGCTAATCTGCACAGGGACCCTGGAAGAAAAAATCGACCAGATGCTTGATAAAAAGCAAGCCCTGAACGACGAGATCATCAGCAGTGACAACTGGATCACCGAACTTTCCACAGAGGAAATCAAGGACCTGGTTGCTCTTCAATAACCTGATTTCACGTTATGATGATGATTGAAGGCAAAAAAAAGGGAGAATGCATATATGATATGCATTCCCCTTTTTTTATACATAAGCGTCCAGTTATACATGGCATCGTTTGGTTCGAAAACGTTTATCTTATTCAATAAAGCGACTTCACCATATAGAGAGCTGTGATCCAAATGATGATTGCCGAAATTTTATTTAATATTCCAAGGAATTTACCAGATGTATCAACCTTTTTCAGCAAACGTCCCGCAAGACATAATCCATGGAACCAGCACCATGACACAAAGATGCACGTTGCGGTGAAAATCATTTTATCTTTTCCTGAATAAACAAGTGAGCTCGAACCGATTACACCTATCGTATCCAAAATTGCGTGCGGATTCAGTAATGATACGGATAGAGCAAATACAATTTGTTTTTTGGTCGACATCTGCATGGATTGGGCACCTGACTGTGAGTTCGATTTGGCAAACCAAATCTGAAAACCCATATACAATAAAAAAATAACTCCGATTATGATTAATGTAAGGCGCAACCAATCATATTGCATGACAACCAACGAAACACCTAAAATAGCTAACAAAATGAGCAGTGTATCACAAATTGCAGCTGTTACCGTTGCTGGCAATGCTTTTTTTATTGTAGGTTGGATTGCTCCTTGATTAAAAATGAATACATTTTGCACGCCCAACGGAAGTATCAGCCCTAATGCCAATAAAAATCCATGAAAAAATGGCCCCATACGAATACCCCCTCCCTTCAAATTCAGTATAATGAAAAAAACAAAGAAATTGACCATCCAATTGGTTGGTTTACAAACCAACCAATTTATAATGAATATAGAACATGAAAGGAGTGGTTTTCGTATGTTTATCGAATGGAGACCAAACCGGACTTCCGACCAATCACTTCACCTGCAAATAGTAGATTGGATCAAACAGCAAATTACACGAGGGGAATGGCCAGTTAGCACCAAGCTTCCATCACAACGCTCATTGGCCGACTCATTTGGCGTAAACCGAAGTACCATCATCACAGCCATAGATGAGTTGATTGCAGACGGATTATTGGAAACTAAGGTTGGGTCCGGCACATTCGTTTCCAATAATACATGGAATGTGCTCGTCTCCGGCAAACAGCCCGACTGGAAAAACTATGTCCGGAATGGCCTTCATGAACCTAATTTAAAAACGATTCAGGACATTAATCAGTATGAAACGGACACTGCCATCATCAGATTAGGCACAGGCGAACTATCTCCAGCTCTATTGCCTGCAAAACAAATCGAAAAGACATTGCGATCCACTTCTTTTGATGCCCACTCATTAGGCTATTCCGAACCCAAGGGTGATAAGAGACTTCGTCAATGTATAAGTGCATATTTAGAAACAAAAGGGATCAACGCGAGTCCCAGCTCCCTCATGGTCGTTTCTGGCGGGCTTCAGGCACTCCAGTTGATATCAGTTGGTTTACTTCAAAAGGGATCGATGATTTTACATGAATCCCCTTCCTACTTAAATTCCGTTCACCCTTTTCAATCTGCGGGCATGCACTTATTAGGTTTATCAAGACAAGGCCGGGAAAGTATCCCGACACAAATAAAGCACATTAACGGAAGGAAGAAAGCGTCACTGTTTTATACTGTTCCAACGTTTAACAATCCAACGAATACTACATGGTCAAAAGAAGAAAGACTTAACCTCCTATCACTATGCAAAAAGGAACAGATCCCGATTATTGAAGATGACGTATATAGTGATTTGTGGTTTGATAATGAACCACCGCCTCCATTAAAATCCCTTGATGCAGATGGCCTTGTATTGCATATTGGCAGCATGTCCAAAACATTAAGCCCAGGATTGCGTATCGGATGGATTGCTGGCCCAATAACTGTGATTGAACGTTTAGCGGACATTAAAATGCAAATGGATTACGGTTCAAGTGCACTTTCCCAACACCTTGTGGCAGAATGGTTAGCAAATGGGCAATATTCAAAGCATTTAGAGTGGCTAAGGCATGAGTTGATAGGACGCAGAGATTTTACATTAACTCTGCTCAATCAATATTTTAAGGGACTGGCTGAATGGCAAATACCTCAAGGCGGATTTTATATATGGTTAAAATTATGTAAACCCATCGTGAATCCAAACCTTTTCAGGCAAGCGATAAAGGAGAACATACTTCTTAATCCGGGATACATATACGAACCAAATAACCATACACATATACGGCTTTCATATTCATACGCCTCGGAGGAACAATTAGCTTATGGCATCCAAACCCTTTCAAAGATCATTCGGCGGTTGGTTTGACATCTTGAAGGATTGGAGACGCATTAATGGAGCTGCCGTGGCAGCTCCATCCTTATTGAGTAGAGTAAGTTTTCGTATGAATTATTCGGAAATCTCATGCCTTACAACGTCCTGCCTAAAAATGTAAGGGATTTCATGGCGTAGCGGCTTTCATTTTTACGTTCCGCTCTTTTTGCTGGATGATGAAAAAAGAATGGTGATAGCCATGATTGATCATGATATGATCGAGGATTGCAGTGAGCGCCTCACCCTTATTCGGCTGATATGACTCTGAACTTTCCTCAATGATGATTTTTTCTTGGTGGGGGTCATAATTAATAGATGTTTTAGCACCTTCTTCAAAAAAAGAAAGGGTTACCTCCTGACATAGAGGAAAATCCTGATAAGGTGAATCTGAGCGGGGATCCTTTTCAAAGGGAGAATGGACGTGCTGAAGTGCATCAAAGAAACTCGGTTTTGTAAGATATGACCTGTCGCTTCCTCTCCTTTCGAATTTCACTGTAATTGCAATACTAGTTACTTTATTGCTAGATTTCTTCTTATAATTCATAGATACCCTCCTTTCAATAGGAACTTTATACCTAATTCTTTTATCCTATTCGATATACCTGCCGGATAATGAAAAAACTTCCTCACTAATAGATTTCCATATTAGCACGGTGAAAACGAAGCAAACTACTCCATAATCATCACGGGAATTCATACTTCAAATCCATAATCCGGAAAAAACAGCCCTCTTGGATAAGAGGGCTGCCTTTCGTTATTTTTTTGCTTTATTGATGTTAAAGGATTTCTTCGATTCATTTCCTGCAAGATCGGTCACCTTAAACTCAATCTTATTGTTGCCTGTTTTAAGCGGCAGCTCCAAATCCTCTATCTTTTTCTTATAGGCACGCATTTTGTATGGTTCCTTGAATTCATGATAGAATACTTCGCTTCCGTTCAGGTAAAGGCGGATTTCATCGAAATTATCTTCCACCGTCACGTCCACTTTTGGATTTTTGCCTTTGACTCCCACAGTTTTCGGTACACCTTTCACTTTTAAACCTGGCTTTGTTGCATCGACCATAATCGTCCGTTTAAAGGAAACCGTGTTATCCCATTTATCTGTTGCTTTAACCGTGAAGCTTTGAACACCCTCTTCAAAATTCTTTTCATATGAGAATTCATATTTGTTATTCGCCTTGTTATACGTTGCAGGTACCGTTTTATTGTCGATTTTAAATTCCTTTATTTCCGACGCTTCTTCAATTTCTCCTGTTATTTTGATTTTATTTTTATTGTTCACACTCAAGGCTTCAGGACTCTTGATCTTTACAGCTGGTGCATGATTATCGATTGGAGCTGAATCACTGGCTAATTCAGTTTCCGCCGTTTTTTCATTACCTGCATAGTCAATTGCCACAACCTGAACCTTTTCCCCTTTTACATCAGGTAAAGTGAATTGTTTCGCATTCGCCGGGAGCGGCTCTTCCATGATGGATGCTCCATCGACTTGTACATCATAATAAGCAAGCCCTGAACCATTCAAATTATCCTTACCTTGGATGGTTAATACATTGCCTTTTTTCGAAATTTTGACGGTCGGCTTTACCGTATCGATTTTGATTGGCATTTTAACCGTCTGCCATTTTGCACCCTCGTAATCTATCATCGCTTTGATTTCAAAATAATAGACCCCATCCTTAGCAAGTGCATTATTGATTTTACCGTCCCATTTACGGGCTGGATCCAGCGTGTACGCGGTTCCTAGTCCGCCATCATAATAGTCCTTACGTACATTATTCTCTGTGCGAAGTTTCCGGACTGATTTGTTTTCACCATTCAATATATTGTATTCTACCTTTTTCGCATTCCTTAAGAATGATAGGACAGGCACGAAGTCATCCTGTGCACCATCACCATTTGGGGAAATCGCGATATTTTTGCCATTGAATGTTTTCCCCGCAGGGTCATAGCCAAGATAAGTGAAATCTTCACCTGCTGTCGATACTCCACCTGCCATGCCATAGAAAGACTCTTTATCATATTTAGTGCCATCCAGGATCGGGGCTTTGTCCCACTCCCCTTTAAATCCTACATACGGTACATTCAGTTCCGGATTCGTATCGGCTGGATCCTTCAATGAAATGAACCCTTCAACGAAATATCCGTTTGGAAAGACCTCGTCAATGTCTACAAGAGTCTGAAGGTCATCACCGAGTACCTTTGCATCGGATATGTCGACTTTCACTTCGAATGTAACCGATTTTTTTGCAGGAACGGTAATCTTATTTGTGCTTTTATTATTGATTTTAATCGAAGCGTTCTTAATTTCCTGTGCTTCCAGCTCGTTAGCGGTATAACCGAGTTGTCCCTGGATTGCATAGTCTGTTTGGATATTTCCTTTTACATCATACTTGACCGCTTTGTTGCTGAAGTTTTCTACCTTTAAAGTAAAGGCGAACTTATTGCCGATCTCCTTCATTGCAACCTTCGCTTCTTTCGTGAATGACTCTGTCACGACAGCAGGTGTGGACAATGCGGATTGCAGCTGCATGACCCCGGCTCCCTGCCTGCGAGGCGAGTAAGGGTTTTCCCAGTCAAGGGCTTTATTGACGACACCTTGATCCGCTAATGGTTTTGATGTATTCATCATCAGTTTCTTCGCTAAATTTGCCCGGGCAGATCCGTTTAATTTAAATTCTTTATCCACTCTTTCAAGAACCAGTGCCGAGCCGCCGGAAACATGTGGTGCCGCCATCGAAGTACCGCTCATCATTCCATATTCATCGTTGTTCAGCGTCGAATAAATTTGGCCTCCCGGAGCAGTGATTTCCGGTTTGAAATCCAGGTTTGGTGCGACTCCCCATGAACTGAATGAGCTCATTTTCCCTGCTTCTGGATTTACAGCTTTTGTTTTATCACCATTAAAGGTAATCTTCACCTTTTCGCCATCCGTTAAGGCCGCTTTCAGCTTTGCACCATCCGATTTCAACATGAACAGCTGGGGAATGGTGATGCTTGGATCTGTGGCCATGGAAATATATCCGTCAGCATTATTGTAAATAATGACTCCTGTCGCTCCTGCTGCCTGGGCATTTTGCGCCTTTTCTATAAAAGAAAGCGTGCCGCGCTCGATGAGGGCGAACTTGCCTTTAACATCCACTTTGGAAAGCTCCTCTGGCGTCCCAAGACCTGCAGCCACCAAGTCATGTGTTTTTTCCTTTAAAGCATTGGGATGTACACTTGAAGCCGACATGAACGGAGCTTTTCCTGCTTGTCCGCTTATATCATAAGTTGCTGCATCCAAATCCATATAGTTATTCTCTACCGATGCCACTTGTACAGAATCGTATGCAAGTCCAGGTGAGCCTGAAACGCCAATATCCGGGTTAGCGGCTGATGGGTTGGCAAATCCATTTCCAAAGTGTGCCGAGTTTCCTGCTGAAATCGACATGAGGATACCATTATCAACAGCCCTGGATACCGCCTGCTGCTCCGGATCTTCTGCAGATACAAAACCTGCAGTGGACCCAAGGCTCATATTCAACACATCCGCCCCAAGGATGATGGCATCGTCAATCGCCTTGATATATATATCGCCCCATGTTGTCTGCATGTCGGGATCATTCCCGAAGACCTTTAAAGCTAGCAGCTGGGCTTCAGGAGCAACCCCTTTAATGCCGCCATTCTCTTCATCTCCATTGGCACCGGCCGTACCCGCTACATGCATTCCATGCATGGACGCCCCTTCACCAAGATCAAGGATTTCTTCATTTTCATCCATGTAATTGTATCCATAAGGTACCTTCGCCGTATAATAATTGCCTAATAGATGGCTAGATTCCTTCATCCCGTTAATTTCCTTTTCAGTCAGTTCTGCCTTGTTCTCATTATTCAGGAACATATCACGGTGAGATGGGTCGATTCCAGTATCGATAATCCCGACGACCATCCCTTCCCCTTTATATCCATATTCCCGCCAAGCTTCCTGGGCTTGGACTAGTTCTTTACTATAAAGCATTTCGGGTTTTTCTACAGGACGTTCATATTCATTCGCAATATGTACTTCAGCAACTTCAGGCATGGCTTCCACCTTTTTGATTTCACCATACTGAAGTTCACCGCTGAATCCATTGACGACTGTAGTAAAACTTTCAAGCTCCTTGAAAGCTATTTTTTTCTCTTTCACCTTTTTTTTCAATTTCTTCTGATTAGCTAGCTTTTCGGACTTTAATTGTTGTTTCTTATTTTTTGATAGCTGTTTAAAAAGTTTCCCTTCTTTCGAAGCTGTTTCTATTGCAGGGGCTTCCTTCATCTCTACGATGACCCTGACCTTCTCGTCGCTTTTGTATTTCTTATCCAAATCATTTTTCTTCAGCTTTATAATACTTTCCTGATTCTTCTTACCTGCACCGCCCGAACCTGCCGGGGGGTCTGGGAGTTTCGCTGCGGAAACGCTTGCAGTAAATACTAATAGAAAGATTGCTAGAATGGACAAGCTACGTTTAATCAATGAACTTTCCTCCTCTAAAATAAGCAATTTTTGGAATATTCTTACTGAGTATAAAAGTATCACAACTTTTGGGGTGATTTTAAGAGATAATAGTCACTATTTTCCTATTCCGAACTAGGATTTTGTTATTATTTTTCATATTTTAATAGATTTACAAGATAAACGACAAAAAGATGGTGATGTTAAACTAACATCACCCCTTTACTTCTAGTTTTTCATTCTTGGGTCCAAGGCATCGCGCAGCCCATCCCCCATTAGGTTAAAGCCGAGTACCGTAAGCATGATCGCAAGCCCAGGGAAAAGAACCGTCCATGGTGCTTGAATGATGAACGCCCTGGAATCGGCGAGCATTTTTCCCCACTCTGGCGCTGGCGGCTGTGCACCGAGACCGAGAAAGCCGAGTGCTGCACACTCAATGATGGCAGTTGCAATCGCTAAGGTACCTTGAACGATAATCGGTGCAAGGCTATTCGGAAGGACGTGGTGAAGGAGAATGCGGCCATCCCCCATTCCAATTGCCTTTGCAGCCGTTACATATTCCTCTTCTTTCACCGTTAAGACCCTTGAACGTAAAAGCCGGCCGAATATCGGGACATTGACGATGGCTATTGCAATAAGTGCGTTGCGAAGGGAGGGCCCCAAAACGGCAACGACAGCAATGGCAAGCAAGATACTTGGAAAGGCCAGAATAATATCAAAGATCCTCGATATGATCGTATCTATCCACCTGCCGTAATAACCGGCAATGATTCCCAAAAAAGAACCGACCACAACAGATCCGGCAACAGATAAGAAGCCGACCCCTATTGATATGCGCGAGCCATAAATGACCCTGCTCAAAATATCCCGGCCAAATTCATCCGTACCAAACCAATGCTCCGCAGAAGGGGCCAAATGTTTATCACTTAACTTTTGCCCCTCAAATGAATAAGGTGCTATAACGGGCGCGAAGATGGCGATTAGGATGAAAAATGAAACAATCCCCAGACCTACAAGGGCTACCTTATTTTTCCTAAAACTTTTCCAGCCTTCCTTCCAGGGAGAGATGACTTTTTCCTCTGCCTCTTTTGGAGGAAGGAGTGGCGAAGTATTCGTTGCTATTTCAGGCATGAGTTTCCCTCCCTATTTATACTTAATCCTAGGATCGATCGCTGCATACAACAAGTCCACAACTAGATTGATCATGACAAACAAAAAGGCGATGACGAGAATTCCGGACTGTATCACCGGATAATCCCTAGATAGGATTGCATCATAAATATATGTACCGATACCTGGCCACCCAAAAATGTTTTCCGTCAATATGGCGCCGCCTAAAAGTAATCCTGTCTGCAGTCCGATAACCGTCACCACTGGAATCAGGGCATTCTTAAAGGAATGCTTGTAAACAACCCAAAACATTCTCATTCCTTTAGCACGAGCCGTACGAATGAAATCCGATCTCATAACTTCCAGCATGGACGAACGTGTCATCCTTGCAATAATGGCCATCGGAATGGTCGCCAGCGCAATTCCCGGCAAAATGAGATGTTTGATCACTTCGAAAAACTGATCCACCCTGCCAGCCATGAGTGTATCTATCAAATACAGTCCGGTTATGGCCTCAACAGGATCCCTGATATTGTCCCGCCCTGTCGTCGGAAGTAAATCCCATTGAATTGAAATGATATATTGCTCCATTAATCCCAGCCAGAAAATAGGCATGGACAAACCAATCAACGCAATCACCATGGCGACATAATCAAACCATGAGTTTTGGAACCAAGCTGATATTATCCCTGCATTAACGCCTATGACCACGGCGATGATCATCGCGATCAAGGCCAGTTCTATCGTAGCCATGAGGTATGGCCCAATTTCTTCAGAAACCGGACTATTCGTTTTTAAGGAAACACCCAGGTCTCCCTTTAACAAGCCTGATAAGTAATCCCAAAATTGAATGAACCAAGGTTTATCCAGACCAAGTTCCTTTGTCATTGCAGCGACTGCCTCTTCCGTTGCTTGCTGCCCTAAAATCACCTGTGCTGGATTTCCAGGAATCGCCCGAATCATCATGAATACAATAAACGCCATTCCTAGTAACACTGGTATGAGAGATCCTAAACGTCGTACGGTATAGGAAAACAAAACAATCACCCGCCTTTTAAATAAGGGGCCTTAAAAGCGCCCTCGATCATTTTGAAACGCATTCCATAACAAAACCGGGAAGCATGCAAGACTCCATACTACCCGGTTCGTACGGTTAATTTTCTAGAGAAACATTAACAAGGGATTGTGAACCAGTCGGATGTGGAACAAACCCTTTGACCGTCTTAGATCCGGCTAACTGCGGTAAAGAGTGTACAAGCGGAACCCATGGAGCTTCTTCATGGATGATTTCCTGTGCTTTTCCATACAACTCATTACGCTTGGCTTCATCTGCCGTGGACTGAGCTTCAATCAGCAGTTTATGGACTTCATCGTTTGCGTAACGGGCATAGTTGTTGGAGCCGATATTATCTTTATCCAATAATGTATAAAGGAAGTTATCCGCATCTCCATTATCGCCTGTCCAGCCCATCATGAAGGATTGGGCTTCACCAGCCTGCACTTTCTCTAAATATGCAGCCCATTCGTATGAAACGATATTCGCTTCGATGCCGACTTGTTTTAGGCTTGCTTGAATGGCTTCAGCCACTTTTTGACCATCCGGCATATATGGGCGCGGTACCGGCATTGCCCATAGATCCATTTTAAATCCGTCTTCAAGTCCAGCTTTTTTCAGCAGCTCTTTCGCTTTTTCTACATCATAATCATAGTCTTCGACTTTGTCATTGTAGCCAGAAACGGATGGAGGCATAGGATTCTTGGCAGGCTCTGCTGTACCTTCATAAAAATTATCAATGATTTCCTTTTTGTTGATCAAATGCGAGATGGCTTGACGCACTTCTTTCTTGTCGAATGGTGCTTTCTCAACATTGAAAGCAAAGTACCCGACGTTCATGGACGCACGTTCGAAAATTTGCAGTTTTTCATCTCCTGTAACCTTACTGATATCACTTGGGTTCAACCCGTCCATCAGGTCGATTTCACCCTTGATTGCAGCATTTAAACGTGCAGAGTTATCTTTAATGACCTTAAACGTGATTCCATCAAGTTTCGGCAGTCCATCTTGCCAATAGTCATCGTTTTTCACCACTTCAATCGTATCGCCAGGTTTCCATGATTTGAATTTGAAAGGACCTGTACCAGATGGATTTTTAGTGAAGTCGTCACCCTCTTTTTCAATTCCAGCCGGACTGGCTATTGCAAATGTAGGCATGGCAAGGTTTTTCAGGAACGGCGCCTGCGGACGGTTCAAAGTGAATTCCACCGTGCTGGCATCGATCGCTTTTACTTCTTTGATAACATGGCCTTCATCACCTTCAAATCCTCCGAACATGGAGGCATAGTACGCAAATTTACCCTCATCCTTACTTTGTGCCCAACGTTGAAAGTTTTTTACGACCGCATCTGCATTGAAATCCGAACCATCATGGAACTTGACTCCGGTTTTCAATTTGAATGTGTATGTTTTTGCGTCATCGGACACTTCCCATGATTCTGCAAGACCCGGATTGATTTCCGTATCATCTTCCCCATATTTCACTAACGTTTCAAAAATCTGCTGTGTGACGATGAATGATTCCCCATCGGTTACGATGGCTGGGTCAAGACCGACAGCGTCTCCGCCTTTACCGTATATCAATACGCCGCCTTTCGCTTCACTCGATCCCCCTTTACCATCATCTTTCTCTTTTGATGTAGACGAGGAGCATCCCGCAAGCGCTAGCGAAAGAGCCAGGATACCAGTCAGCAATAATGCCAATGTTTTCTTCATATTCTTCCCCCTTATTATTTGCGAATTTATGTATACGTCGTGTCAATTGTATAAATGACAAGCAACGTAGTGACCAGGTTTATGTTCACTCAGGATTGGCTTTTCCGTATTGCATTCTGCCATCGCCTTCGGACATCTCGTATGGAATGGACAGCCGCCGGGCGGGTTTGATGGGCTTGGAACATCTCCCTGCAGGATTACCCTATCCCCCTTGTATTCCACATCCGGGATGGGCACGGCTGATAATAAAGCCTGCGTATATGGGTGAAGCGGATCTTCATAAAGTCCTTCACTTTCCGTCAATTCAACTATATGTCCAAGATACATGACACCGACACGGTCGGAGATATGCCTTACCACCCCAAGATCATGAGCAATGAACAAGTAGGTCAAATCAAAATCTTCCTGCAAATCCTGCAACAGATTCAAGACCTGGGCCTGAATCGACACATCCAGTGCAGATACCGGCTCATCAGCAATGATCAGTTTGGGGTTGACTGCAAGTGCCCTCGCGATGCCAATACGCTGCCGCTGCCCCCCACTGAATTGATGCGGATACCTTTTAGCATGGTAACTGCTTAAGCCAACAACCTTAAGAAGTTCCTGTACACGGGCTTTTCGTGCCTTTTTATCTTTAACCCCATGAACGATGAGCGGTTCTTCCAATATTTTTTCAATTGTATGCCTGGGATTGAGGGAAGCGAATGGGTCCTGGAAGACCATCTGCATTTCACGGCGCATCTTTCTCATTTCACCGGCAGATAAAGCCGTCAGGTCCTTTCCTTCAAAATAAACATTACCCTCACTCGGCTCAAGCAATCGAAGCAATAATCTTCCCGTCGTCGACTTTCCGCAACCGCTTTCACCGACAAGTCCCAAGGTTTCCCCTTTATAAATGGAAAAGGACAAACCATCAACTGCCTTGACCTCTCCAATGGTCTTTCCCAGAACCCCTCCTTTAATCGGAAAATGCTTCTTTAGGTTTTCTACCTTAACCAATGTTTGACTCATGCAAGGCAGCTCCTTTCCCATCTTCATACAGCCAGCAGCGAACATGCTGACCCTCATCGAATTTCAATAGAGACGGGGTCTCATTTATACATTGCTCCATGGCATGGGAGCATCGAGGGGCAAACTGGCACCCGAGGTTGCTTGTCCCAGGTTTTGGCACATTACCAGGTATTGAGTAAAGGCGCTCTTTCTTTATTCGCATATCCGGAATCGATTGAAGTAAACCGACCGTATAAGGATGCTTAGGATTTTGGAAAATCGTTTGCACATTTCCTTCCTCTATTACCTTGCCGGCATACATGACAATGACACGTTCACACATTTGCGCAACTACCCCAAGATCATGGGTAATCATCATGATTGCCGTGTCTGTTTCTTTATTTAAATTCTTCATTAATTCTAGGATTTGTGCCTGGATCGTCACATCCAAAGCCGTTGTAGGTTCATCGGCTATAAGGAGTTTCGGCTCACAGATCATGGCCATGGCTATCATGACCCTTTGTCTCATTCCGCCTGAAAGCTGATGCGGATATTCATCGAGCAATTCCTCGGCACGTCCAAGCCCAACCAGCTTCAACATTTCCACCGCTCTTTGGCGGGCCTGTTTTTTGTTCCATTTTTTATGTATCCGAAGCGTCTCGACCAACTGCTCGCCAATAGTGAACACGGGATTCAAGCTTGTCATCGGTTCCTGAAATATCATCGCTATATCATTCCCGCGAATTTTTCTCATTTTCGCTTCAGACGCATTTGCGATGTTCTCTCCTTTAAAAAGGATTTCTCCCTCCACCTTACCAGCCGGTGAAGAAACCAGACCCATGATGGACAGAGAAGTAACGCTTTTTCCGCACCCCGATTCTCCCACTATCCCTAAAACCTCACCAGGATTGACATGAAAATCTATTGAATTCACGACAGGGATCACCCCATCGTCCGTACGAAAACTGGTTTGCAGCCCATTCACCTTAATAATTGGTTCGTCCATCAAATCACTTCCTATATATAACTTTTTTTCCAATTATATTATTGGGTTTATTATTGCATCAAAATTAAAATATTACAATATATTTTCTAAAAATTCTAATTTAACAGAATTATTTTTTATTTTTTTCTATTTACGCACTTTTTGGCACAAAAAAAAGACTGCAAATTTGCAGTCATTACAAGAGGGGAAACAGATAAATCGATTTTATTGAGGGTAAATCGGGGTTTCCAGCCGAGGAAGAAGCTATATTAGCTTTGGGGAATGAATGGATGAAAATGAATTTTATATACTACTGTAAATTTTTACTAAATTGTGCTGAAATTCTGTCCATTTATTATTCATTATGGTCATATAAATACTTTTTTTATTTCCTATGTTTTAAGCATAAAATTGATCCATCCTATTATTGACGGAATAAATCACTAATGTTTTTTCCACTACTGCATTTTATTGAAAACAATCTTGCTTCTGTCCTGAGTCGGGCCGTCATGCCCAAAACTATAAACCAATATGTTCAAACTCCTTGGGCTTAACATCATTTTGTTTAGACCCAATGAATTGAACCCTCTCGGCGACCACTTCAGTTACATATACATATTTACCCTCCTGATTTTCATATCTCCTTGTTTGTATTCTGCCAGTTATGCCGATTATGGCACCTTTTTTACAATATTGAGCAGTATTTTCAGCAGACTTTTTCCATATGATACACTGTACAAAGTCGGCCTCATAGTTACCGACAGTATTACGAAAGTTCCGGTTGACTGCTAAAGTGATATTGGAAACAGCCTTGCCATCGGGTGTGTATCTTAATTCGGGATCCTTTGTAAGCCTGCCGACGAGGGTAACTTGGTTAATCATTTTTTCACCCCTTCCTCTTTAATATGCTTTAATCATACTCCTTCTTCCATTGATTAAAAAATGGAGGAAATGGTCTTGTTACACCATTTTTCTTCATAAAAAACCGTTTGAATTGATGCAAAATCATTTTTTATTGATTAAAATCAGGTGAAAAACGAATAGTTAACAAAATTAAATATTTTGCAAATTTTTATTCTATCCTTCATAATTTAGACAAATGTTGGGTATTCATTTCATTAAGGGACTTTTTTTTAGTATGATATAATTACCTTTAAAAGGATTAATCGAAATGTACCATTTCAAAATTTACGTTTAAGAGAGGTAATTACCGCTCTTTCTTGCAAGAAACGGAGGAATTAGATGAAATCATTTAAATTGATCTCGTTGCAAATTGTAACTGAAAATTTTAACTTGATTGATATTGCATTAACAGATGGATTGATTATAAATAAAGAAAACGACGCTAGATCGTGGTTACTGGAAGCCTTTGTAGAAGAAAATCATTTCAAAGAGCTTGAACCTTCACTTCCCGATATAAACGGAGAAGTGTATATCCAGGCCGTCATTACCAACAAGGATAATGAACCGGCTTTGTTTCACACTGTACTACGCACAATAAGAAAAGTCGGCAGCCATTACAGCCTTCTATTCGTTGGTCACATCCAAAAAACACGGAGCAAATATGCAGAACTCCTTCTTGAAGATTTAGTCCAAAAAGGTCTCGTCGGCGATGAATTAATAAATGAGTTCAAGCAAAAAATCCGCTCGAAGCCTAAATTAGCAACCAATAAATAAAAACCCTTCCCTTAATTCCCATCCCCTAATCGAATACACATAAAAAAGACTGACTTAGATGAAGAAGGATATTGATCCTCTTCTTGCCTAAGCCAGTCTTTGTCATTCTGTGCTAATTACTTATTTTTGTCGCCATTTTTATCAGCGTCTTCAATCAATTCATCGGCATCATTATCGATGTTATTATCGTCGTTTTCTAGCAATCCGTCATCATTACCGTTCATGCCATTATCATCCGTGCCGTTGTTATCATTTCCACCATTGTTTTCATCTTCAATGATGTTGTTATCTTCTTCTGGTGCGGGATTGTTGTTGTCATTATTATCCGTTCCACATCCAGCAAGGAACATAATAGATAATAAAGATCCCCCAATTAGTGCAAAAATTTTCTTCATCATTTTTGGCAACCTCCCTTCTTTCTTTATCATTAGCTATTTTGCCCGAATGTGAAAATAACTTGCGTCCTATTTTAAATTTAAAAAGAAAATCCTCTAATTTGAATTTAATCATTAAAAAATGCCGGACATAAAAATGTCCGGCTTTCAAAGGGAGAATAGATAGTTCTTAAAACCGTGCTTGCTTTAAAAAAGCATGCAGTGCTATTTATATACACCGCTTCACGATTCCTTAAACCATTTTTTTGAAATATATAGTTAATTTAGTTAATTTAGTTAATTTAGTCCATTTCCTTTTCATTGAAAATGAATGAATTTCTTATTTGTCACCAAAAGCAAACATGATATCGGCTTCACATGCTGTTTCTCCATCTACCGTTGCCACTGCTTTCCCTTTACCCATTGATCCTCTCATACGCACTATTTCCACTTCCAGACGCAGCTGATCACCTGGTTTCACTTGCTTTTTAAAGCGGCAATTATCAATCCCAGCGAAAAATGCAAGCCGTCCTTTGTATTCTTCCTGTTTCAAAACGGCTACAGCGCCAACTTGCGCTAATGCCTCTACAATTAAAACTCCAGGCATAACTGGATAATCGGGGAAATGGCCATTAAAGAATTCTTCATTTGCTGAGACATTCTTCAATCCTACCGCCCTTTTCCCTTCATCTATTTCAATGATCCGGTCGACTAATAAGAATGGGTAACGATGCGGAATAATTTCCTTTATTTGTGTGATATCAAGCATGCTTGTTCCTCCTATGACTTAAATATTTCAAACATAACGTAAACTCGCCCCTGTCATGATGACAGAGGCGTAGTTGCCATGTAATATAAATCCGCTAACGACAGCAACTACTTCAAAAAAACATGGAACTACGCGCCCTTGTTCACTATATCAATAATATGGGTCCATGTGGATTTTTGGAAAACATCCATTGCATGTCCTCCACCAATCACACTGTATCCTAATAGTGCCCCGGATAATACAGCAATGAAAATCAATCCGATAACAATGAGTAAACGAAGCCAAATCGGTAAAAGACGGACCTTGATTCTACGGTTCGGTTTCGCCTCAACTTCCTTTATCTCTTCTTCAATTTGTTGTCTCATTACACGATTTTGTTCCATATAGAATGTGAAAGCTCCTTTTAAGAAAACTCGCCGACTGATTTTCCTATAAACCAGAAATTCAGCAGCTATGCAAAATGATCGGCACGAATGATTCCCTTTGTTATGAATTCATTATAACCGATTTGCTCTAATTCCGCAGGGAGACATTTTATTTACCAGATACCTTAACGGATTCCATTGACTAATCCGCTCATTTGATCGGCCATCGTTACCGCTCGGGATTGAAATTGGTAAGATCGCTGAACATTGATTAGATCCGTCATTTCTGTGGAAAGATCGACATTTGAGGACTCCAGAGTGCCCTGTTGGACTGCTGCCTGGTTGCGGGAATCCCCTGTGAGTAGGGTCATGATATCGTCTTCAGTAACACCCAAGGCATTGAAGTTTTCGGGCAGGCCAAGTAAATTTCCGCCTAAGCGGTCAAGAAATTGGGGTTTTTTTACCGAGACGATCCCGAGCCCAAAACTCTGTTCGCCATATTCTTCCGTATCCACTATCAATAAACCATTTTCCGAAATCTTAATGTCTTTAATGTTTCCCTCAATGAGGATCGGTTCACCATTTTCATCAAGTACTTTATGTCCTGCAGAGGTAACGAGCATCATTTGGTCGTTAGCATTAGGAGATAAATAAAAAGCCCCATCCCTTGTAAGCCTTGTATTGACCCCATTATCGTCCTGAACGCTTACGGTAAAGAATTGGTCCTCCCGGGTGAATGCAACATCAAGGTTGCGATCCGTCGTCTTTAAGGCTCCCTGTGAAAGCACCAATTGAGATTGGCTTATCATGGCACCTGTTCCCTGCCGGATGCCAGGTGTGGTCAACCTTCCTTTTTCCTTGGTCTCACTCGGTTGATTATTGAAACTCTGTGTCAATAAGTCATTGAAGCTCGTTTGGGTCTTTTTGTAGGCAGTCGTGTCCACATTCGCGATATTATTACTTATATGATCGATTTTACTTTGAAGTTGGTTCAGCGTATTCGTCGCCGTCATCATCGTCCGATTCATGGTTTTCCCCTTACATGTTCAAATTTCCAAAATCATCTTTTCCTACTGTTCAATTAAAGCCTGCCAACCTCATTGACTGCTTTATCCAAACTTTTATCATAGGCTTGAAGAACCTTCTGATTCGCTTCAAAAGAGCGGTATGCCGACATCATTTCTGTCATCGTTCTCGATTGGTCAACATTGGAGCCTTCAAGAAAGCCTTGCTTAGTAGAAAAACCGACATCTGCAGCCGCGTATGCGCTAGGTAAATCCCCATCATTCACAGCCTTATATAGGCCTTCCCCATCCTTCATGAGCTGTAATGACGGATCATCCGAATAACCGATGCCAATAAGTGCGGTTTGAACATTTCCTTCTAAAATAACACCGTTTTCCGCTACTGTGAACTGATCGCTATCAAGCTTGATCTTTTCATTATTTTCGTTCAATACATAATGACCCGATGGCGTGGTCAGATAACCTTGCCCATCCAGGGTGAAACTGCCGTTACGCGTATAACGGATAGCACCATCACCATCCTGGACAGTAAAAAACACAGATCCTTGCCGACCCGTTTCTTCATTGATCGGCAGATTTTCATCAACTAAGGAAATATCCGTATTAAGCTGCGTCTCCTCCAATGTACCATGGGTAAATAAAGGATTCGCCTCCTGTACGTAAACACCCGTACTGAGCCCTCCAACCTGGGATAAGTTAGTCATGCTCAATTTGTTCTCCGTAGGAACCGTTTTACCACCTATGTTGCTTATGAGCATTTCCGGAAAAGACCTTACGCTCATTTGATCCGCTTTATACCCTGTTGTGTTCGCATTGGACATATTGTTTGTGAGCAATTCTGTGCGCCTTTGCTGTGTAAGCATCCCGGAAGCAGCCGTATAAAAACCTCTTAACATCTTCTTCACTCCTCAATCTACATAACTTATCCCGTTCAATTTCTCATATCTATCTTATCGGACATGAACATCAGTATCTTAAGGAAAAGGAAAAGCATTAGGCAGAAGAATTTGTCTATATCGTAGGCTAGGTCAGATTTAAAGGAATGGTGTTAAAATTTTCGACTAAAAGAAGAGGGCCTATTGCTCATCAGTACTAGAACTGCACGCACTTTCACTATGCCTCACGTTTGTCTGAACCTTAGACCCCTATCTTATGATGCGGATTTCCAACCGCTTTTTAGTTGAATTTGTGCCGTGGCAATTTATCCATGTTATCAAGCATGATACCGGTTCCGATTGCTACACAATCCATTGGCTGCTCGGCAACGAGTACTGGGACCTTAAGCTCTTCAGCAAGAAGTAAATCAATCCCGTGAAGCAATGCTCCCCCGCCTGTTAAAATGACTCCGCGGTCGATGATATCAGCAGAAAGTTCTGGCGGCGTCCGCTCAAGTACGCTTTTTGCAGCTTGTACAATGATGGAAACCTGCTCGCGGAGAGCCTCCTCAATTTCTTCTGAATTGACCGAAATGGTTCTAGGCAATCCCGATACCATATCGCGCCCACGGATATCGATGACTTCATTACGAGATCCAGGGAAGACGGTTGCAACCTGGATTTTAATGTTTTCCGCTGTACGTTCACCAATGAGGAGCTTATACTTCCGTTTGATATAATTTAAAATTTCATTATCGAATTTGTCACCGGCCATTTTGATAGAAGATGATGTAACGATATCCCCCATTGAAAGAACGGCAATATCCGTTGTACCCCCGCCAATGTCCACGACCATATTGCCGCTTGGTTGAAAAATATCCATGCCGGCACCGATTGCAGCCACTTTTGGTTCTTCTTCAAGGAATACTTTCTTTCCGCCGCTTTTTTCGGCAGCTTCTTTAATCGCCTTTTGTTCGACACTTGTTATGTTGGTCGGGCAGCAGATTAAAATTCTAGGCTTTGAAAGGAAGCCTTTCACATTCAATGTATTGATAAAATGCTTAAGCATCGATTCTGTTACATCAAAATCCGCAATGACACCGTCTTTTAAAGGTCGGATTGCGATGATGTTTCCTGGAGTACGGCCTACCATTTTACGAGCTTCCTCCCCGACGGCAAGAACACGGTTCGTATTCTTATCAATCGCTACTACCGAAGGCTCATTTAACACAATTCCTTTACCTTTGACATGTATAAGAACATTGGCTGTTCCAAGATCTATCCCAATATCTCTAGCAAACATTTCTTAAATCCTCCTTGAATATCCTCACATATAACCTACTTCTGTCCTAATTGTTTATTTTACCATATTGCATTGACACAAGTAAGTATGAATTATAAATAAACACTAATATAGACTATTATTTCCTAAATTGCCAATATGTAAAAAAATTCAATGCCTTATGTACTACATTTCCACTTTTTCCCATAAAAAAAATTCCGGCATGGAACCGCAAACAAGGTTGAGAAAAGAGCTGACACTCACTTTCATGTCCCCTCATTCATTCCCCGATTGCCCGATTCACTTCCAATTGCCGGAATGATTCAAGTATCATTTCACGATTTCTTCTTCTCTTTCAGAACGTTTATATTTTAATTTTGTCGCTTCTCCACCTCTAAGGTGACGAATGGATTTATGATAATCCAATATATCCTTCACTTCGTTAGCCAAATCAGGATTAATTTCTGGCAGCCTCTCAGTTAAGTCTTTATGCACTGTGCTTTTAGAGACCCCGAACTCTTTTGCAATGACGCGGACTGTTTTTCTAGTTTCCACGATATACTTTCCTATCTTGATAGTTCTTTCTTTGATGTAATCGTGCACACCACTCGACCTCCCCAAATTGGATGTGAGAAGTGTGAAATGAGATTCGTATTTTTCGAATCGAATACCGCTGCCCTATAAACAATGAAAGATAGAATTATTCACCTATTAGATAATTTGTAATAAACGATTCCTCACCTCAAACACTCTCTTTGCATGGTTTATAACATCTTATTAGCTTGGTTAAGAATATATGCCTAATGGGACAGGAGGTTTGGATTTATTTCTGATTTTCATCTGTTTCTTTTCCTTAAGAGCAAATTATTTCCCGAGAAATTTGTCAAAAATTCAAAGGTTTCAGCATATTGTCCAATATTTCCTCGAAAGAAAAAAAGGAAGCCGTTCAAAGTGAACGGCTTCCTTTTACCAAATTTTCAGTTGTTGTCATTCGTAACGCTCTAGGTTTTTGTTTTGATTTTATTAAAAATCTTAATTTTAATTAGATTGATTTAACGAATCTTTTAAGGAATCGCTTTCTTCAGTTGTATCTTCACCAGGGACAGTGCCTTCTTCATCAGTGCCATTCTCTAAATCAGTGCCCTCTTCAGATTCGTCAACTGCAGGAGCTTCTTCTGTGCCAGTTTCAGACTCTTCGACTGCAGGCGTTTCTTCTTTATCAGCTTCAGATCCTTCAACTGCAGGTGTTTCTTCTTTATCAGCTTCAGATCCTTCGACTGCAGGTGTTTCTTCTTTATTAGCTGAATCTTCAAGTTCGCTGCCTTCGGCTTCAGTTGCCGATTGGATCGCAGAAGCTTGTTTATCAACAAAATCAAGTGGGTTTAACGCAATGTTATCTTTTCTGATTTCGAAGTGGACATGTACGCCAGCTTCTTCATTGATTTGGCTTTTTCCAGCTGTAGCAATTGCTTGTCCTTGTTTCACTTTGTCACCGACTGCAACCTTAATGTCTTTAACAGATTGATAACGGGTAACGACACCATCTTCATGCTCAACTTCAACTAAATTTCCAAGTAACGCATCGTCTTGAACTTTCGTTACATTTCCACTTAAGGAAGCTTTTACATCGAAAGACTTTCCATCTTCCATAGCAATGTCTATACCTTTATTTTGCTCATATCTATTGTTGTAGAAAACCAATGCTTCTTCTTGTGCCTTTTCATCCGCATTCACATCATAAAACTGTTTCTTGATAACCGTTTTGTCTGCATCGGCTACAGGCATCTTGATTGTCTCAAGATTACTATTTACCTCTACAGAAGGCTCACCATAGTTTTTTCCTGTTTCAGCTGATTCCTCGCCATCTTTAGCTGAATCATTAAAACTATTTTGTAATAAGAAGGCCGCGGCTAAGATTATGGCTGCACTTGCGATATAGATTGCTGATAATGCCCAACGTTGTTTTAGTATACGTCGGATTGTGGAAGTTGGTTTCTTTTCTTCCTCTCTCATATTAATCACCTCAGCAATCATTCTGAACATTTTGCTAAGATTATATACATTCAGGAAAAAAATTTTTTAGATTTATTTTGTGGAAATGAAACCGATTTTATTCGCAGAATGGTAAAATGTTTGATATCTTACTGTTGAAGGATGATTAAATCATGAAAAAAGCTTTTAAACTTGTGTTAACGTTATTGCCTTTCCTATATATGATTGCCATATGGATAATGTCGAGCAACCCCGATGATATGATTCTTGATCTTCCCTCATCCTCTATTGACCGATTTATCAAAGAGGCACTTCATCTGGTCGAATTTGCCCTTTTGTATATATTATTAGTTTCGGCCCTTGCCGCAAACCAAAAAATGAAACCAGGTTTAAGCCTGTTGGCTGCCCTTGTAGCCTGCCTTTACGGGGTTATTGATGAATACCACCAATCTTTCGTCCCATACCGCTCCTCTACCTTGATAGATGTCATTAAAGATATCATTGGAGTCGCTGCAGTCTATTTTCATGTCCAATATCATTATTTCAAGCGTAAACGGGGCTTTTTGACGATTATAGAAAATTTAAACGAAAAAAAATGAGAGATGGGATCCCCACTCTCATTTTTTTGCCGTCATCGTATTCAGCCACTTACTTGAAGACTGAACTTTGACGCCTTTATAATAATATTTCACGATGTCTTCATAGGTTTTTCCTTCCCTGGCCATGCCATTAGCACCGTACTGGCTCATTCCAACTCCGTGTCCGGATCCTTTTGTCGTGATGACAATCTGGTTGCCTTGACGCTCCCAGTCAAAATCGGATGATGTCAGCCCGAGCTTCTCACGAATCTGTTTTCCTGTCATTTTCTTTCCTCCGATATCCACTACACCTACGCGATTACCTGATGTTCTTTCAATGACAGTTCCTATTGATGTTCCCGAAGAAAGATTTACACCCAGCTTTTTTTCAAAATCTGCAGTATCGACAACAACTTTATTATAAAATTTTGGTGATTCTTCTTTATCCCACGGACTGGATACACTTTTTAAATAGGGAAATTCAGCTTGCCAATAGTCCTCTGAATTCTCCGTATAGCCATTGCTGGTCGAAAAAAAAGTGGCAGTAATCGGTTTTCCTTCATAGGTTAAGATTTGACCCGCCGTTTCCTTTATAGCCTTGTTGATTTTTTGCATCTTCGATTTATAATCAGAGCCCCACTGTTTTTTCAGCTCATCATTATTCTTATAAACTTGGTGCATGACCGTATCGCTTACATCGGCACCATCAGGCAAGCCTAATCGACTTTCGCTTATGAGCTGATTGACAATGTAGGTTCTCGCTGTCAATGCTTGTGCCTTCAGCGCTTCTTCTTCAAAATCTGCTGGCATTTCAGCTGCAACCACACCAGTCAAGTACGATTCAATCGGCAGTTTTTCAATTTTTTTTGCAGATGTGCGGTAAACGGCAACTTCTACGGAACTCATTTCATTTGCAGCTACCTCTTTACCCTCATTCTTCACTTTCTTTTCCAATTCTTCGGTCAATTGCCCACTTGTCTTTTCATTTGAAAATGGAAGCACAAGCACTGCTGGAATCATGATAATTACGAATGCTACTGCTATGAATAGTACGATCATCGGTTTGATTGCTTTCAAATTCCTGAGCCTCCCTACACTTGTTTTCTCTGCCGTAAATCGCATTCAGCAGGTATCTTTACATAACAAATGTATGTCGAAGGACAAGCTTTTATGAATAGAAAAACGACAACTATTTAACTGTAGGCGATGAACCCGGAACAAGACAAAAAAACCATTCACGGTTCAATGACTCGAACGTGAATGGTTTTATAAGCTAACTTATGCGTTTAAATCTGCGATTTTTTTTGTTTCAGCAGGCACATCTTCGTTAATACGTTCCACATCAGCACCTAGAGATGCCAATTTACCATGGAAATTCACGTATCCTCTGTCAAGATGCTTCAATTCTGTAACACGTGTAATGCCATCTGCAACCAATCCAGTCAGGATGAGCGCTGCCGCGGCACGTAAATCTGTTGCAGCTACTTCAGCACCTTGAATGTTAGTTGGACCATTGACGATAACGGAACGGCCTTCTATTTTAATATTGGCATTCATGCGACGGAATTCTTCAACATGCATGAAACGGTTTTCGAAAACGGTCTCCGTAATCATACTTGTTCCTTCAGCACGCAGTAATAATGCCATCATTTGCGATTGCATATCAGTCGGGAAACCAGGATGCGGCATTGTTTTGATATCAATGGCCTTCAAGGTTTTTGGACCGATAACGCGTAATCCATCTTCTTCTTCAAGAATTTCAACGCCCATTTCCTCCATTTTGGCAATAAGGGAAGTAAGGTGTTCAGGTACAGCTCCTTGAACAAGAACATTGCCGCCAGTAAGAGCGGCCGCAGTCATGAATGTACCAGCTTCGATACGGTCAGGTATAATCGTATGTTCAGTGCCATATAATTTATCGACACCTTCGATTCTCATAGTACCAGTACCGGCACCTCTGACTTTAGCACCCATTTTATTAAGGAGATTCGAAAGATCTACAATTTCAGGCTCTTTGGCCACATTTTCAAGAATAGTTATACCTTCAGCAAGTGTTGCTGCCATCATGATGTTTTCAGTGGCACCCACACTCGGGAAGTCAAGATACACTCTTGCACCCTTAAGTCTGCCTTCAACCTCGGCATCAATGAAACCATTGCCGACCTTCACTTTTGCTCCCATCGCTTCAAAGCCCTTTAAATGCTGGTCGATAGGACGTGATCCGATGGCACAGCCACCAGGAAGAGCAACGCGGGCCCGGCCATTCCTTGCTAGTAATGAGCCCATCACTAAAACGGAAGCTCTCATTTTACGTACATATTCAAATGGTGCTTCTTCTAATAACTCTCTTGATGCATCTACAGTTACTTGATTGTCATGAAAGGCAACATCTGCATTTAAGTTGCGCAATACTTCATTGATTGTATATACATCGGAGAGCGTAGGAACATCTTTAATGATACTTTTCCCATCACTTGCTAATAATGTTGCAGCGATAACTGGCAAAACGGCGTTTTTAGCACCTTCTACTTTAACTGTCCCGCTAAGCCTTTTTCCGCCGCGGACGATGATTTTTTCCAAAAGTATTCCCCTCCGCGTCCATTTTCTCTATATTAATATTCAAACGTTATGATTGGTGTGCCAACTACAAAGTTCGTTCGGTCACCCAATCCTTCTGTCCGTAGCCCAAACTGCAAATTTAATTTTTCTTTTGTCAAAGGTTGTTTAAACAATGTTGAATGTGCAGATATAGATGTAAAGTTTGTTTCATGCACACTTTCAATTTCCCTTGCTTGGAACATATCTAACAGGTCTTCAGTTTTAGAGTTTAAAACCGAATCCATATTATCATTGATAGACCCTTTAATACAAGAAAAAATTGAAGGAGTTCCTATAAATAGGTCATTCACCCTGTTTCGGAACGTAGCGGTAAAAAATTCCTTATTGGCTTTCTTCCACTTTTTCCCCTTCACTTCGTAAATAACATAGGTAACTTTATCAAATTTCTCTTCCGTTGTCATTATTTTGATAGACTCGGTCAGACCTGAATCGACATTGTGAGTTAACGCCTCAGCCTTCCAGCCGGAAGCATCATCTTTCCGGTGCCATTGAAATTGAGGATATTTTCGTTTTAAAGCTGTAACTTCGCTTTCAAACTCTTGTTTAGTTGTAATCTCTTTATTTATTTCTCTAGTGAGTACAGACCAATCCCCTATGTCTAAATCTTTATCTTTTTGTAACAGTCCCACCATTTTAACTATATCTGGTTTACTTTCTGCCACAATCGTACTATTCCCAATTAAAATCACCATCAAACCGAGAAATACTATGTATGTTAACATTTTTTTGTTTAAATTAAACATGTTAAATCCCTCCCCTTTTACACATTCTTTCCAGAAGGAGAGAGATCATACTTCGAGTTTTCCGACAATTGGTGACAACTTCCCCTTAAACTGGCAGGAAGCAAATGTGAATACAAGAGTAGAATCATATTTTACTATAAGAAAATTCTTACAGCATATCAGTCATTACTAAACATATACGGAAGTTGATTTGCAAATCCCAGGTAGTCGAGGAAGAAATTACTTACAACTGAACCGATGGCAACCGTTAATAAAATATATAAAACCCTGGCCTTGATGACAGAATTGGATCTTAATATTTTATCAAAATGTAATGCCTGGAGAGCCCACCAGGTAACTGCGATGAAAAACAAGTGTGCAATTATTCCTGTTAAAGCCTGCTGTCCCATTGCTGAAAACATGTACATACCTCCTAACAGACACCCGAATTCTATTCTAACACAAAACCCCTTCATATTTGGAATTTAAAAGGAAGAATTGCAAAATATCTTTTTAAAACTGTAAATAGAGGCTTGATCCAATGGAACAAGCCTCTGATACAGGCATTATATCATTTACTTGAAATAAAGTCTGTAAATTCGCCAAATTGATCATGAATAAAATCAAAGGCAATATTTGGAGCCAACCCGAAAAGTATGGTGCCTATTACGCAAATGATCAACACAATGTAAAGACCCGGACGGAATTTAATGACCTTCTCTGAATGGATGGGTCGGAAAAAGACCTGAACCAATAATCCGAAATAATACACATAGGATACAATGGTACCTGCAATCATGATTCCCGCAAGGACAAAATGTCCAGGCTCCGTTATGAATGTTCCAAGAAAAATATTAAGTTTGCCAATGAAACCTGTCGTTCCGGGGATTCCAGCAAGCGACAGGATAAATACGGTGAATGCCATGGCAAGATAAGGTGATTTCCTCCCCAGTCCTGCAAGAATGCTAATATCTTCTGACCCACTTTGGCTGGATAGCAGCTGAATGACTGCGAATACACCGATATTCATTAATACATAAGCCATTAGGTAAAACCAGACAGTATCCAGGAGAAAATATCCCCCGCCCAATGTAGCCACCGCTACAAGCAGGTAACCCGCATGGGCAATGCTTGAATAAGCGAATAATCGTTTTAAATTTTGCTGCCTTAACGCAACCACATTTCCAATGATGATCGTCAGGCCCGCCAACGAAGCTATATAGATATTATTTTTTTCCAAAAAGTCGAGCGCTCCGAACGTATCACCGGAAGCTGTTAGGAACAACGAGAGAAAAATGCGCAGGATGATGACGAAACCCGCCATTTTCGAAATTACACTCAAGAAGGCTGCGACCGGTGTCGGTGCCCCCTCATACACATCCGGCGCCCACATATGAAATGGAGCGGCAGCTATCTTGAAGGCTACACCGACAAACACCATGAAGAAAGCGAGGCCCATGATGTATTGCAGCTGGCCGTCCGTCATCGCAGCCATCGTCCGGCTCATTTCGCCTAGATTGACGGAACCGGTCACTCCATATAAATAGCTCATCCCGAATAAAGTGATCGCTGTGGAAATGCCTCCGTTTATCACATACTTCATGGACGCTTCGTTGGACTTCCGATCATGCTTGCGCATTCCGACCAATATATAAGATGAAAGTGAAAGAAGTTCCAGTCCAACGAACAGCGTTATCAAATCACCGCTTGAGGACATGACCATCGCTCCAAGCAACGCGGTCAGGAACAGATAATAAAATTCCCCCCGGTGCTCCCGCAGCCCCTCTTGCGGTTCATACCCTTCAGCCAGAAGGATGATCAGGGCCGCTCCGAATAACAGCAGCAGCTTAAAAGCCTTTGCAAAAGAATCCAAACGAAACGTATCGGATAAGATACTGACTGTCTCAAAGGATAGCAGGCTAATCAGTGACAAACATGCCAAAATGATTCCGGTTAGCGCGAGCCATGCCAGTTTTCTCCGATTAAAGTGCTTCGGCCAGAATAAATCCAATATCGAAAGAATCATGGTCGTTCCAAGGATGATGAATTCCGGCATCATCGCTCCCCAATCATAAGAAAGCATCGTGTTCCAATCCATCCTTCATCGCCCCCCTAGAGCTAGCATCATGGCTTCAATCGTTCCTTGAAGAGGCCCGCCTAACAAATTTGGGTATACCCCAATAGATATTATCAAACCGAGAAGAACCAATGCAGGGACAAATTCCCAGCTTCCAAGGTCCCGTTTCTCTTTTTCTATCAAGCTAGCATTTTTCCCGAAAGTCATCATCATGACCGCCCTCAGTACATAGACAGCGGTTAATACAAGCCCGACCACGCCTATTGCCGCAAGCAACGGCTGACTCTTGAATAAGCCAATAAATACCATGAATTCACTGATGAAGCCAGACATGCCAGGCAAACCGAGTGAAGCCATCCCGCAGGCTAACATAAACCCTGAAAAAATCGGCATCGACTTGGCCAATCCCCCTAGCTTAGGAAGCATGGTGGTTCCCGTCCGCTCATACAAAACACCCACCAAGAAGAACAACAAAGCAGCAATTAGCCCGTGTGAGATGACTTGAAAAATAGCTCCCTGAATGCCCGCTTCATTCAAGGCTCCCAGCCCCATCATGACTATACCCATATGTGAGATCGATGAGTAGGCTAAAACGAGCTTGAAATCCGTTTGTACCAAGGCTAGAAATGCACCATATAAAAAACTGAGGACCCCAAATAGGACAATGGTAAAGGCCAAGCTTTTATATTGTTCAGGAAATATCCCCATTCCAAACCGGATGATTCCGTACGCACCTATTTTCAATAGGACACCCGCATGTATCATGACTATGGATGGAGGTGCTTCTGCATGGACCCGCACCATCCAGCTGTGAAAGGGAAAGACGGGCAGCTTTATCGCAAATGCCACGAGAAAGGCGAGACATAAACCATATTTCATCGAACCGGATATTGGTGCAAAAAGTGAAACACCGCCCATTGTCATCATCTGTGTCAATGCTGCAATGTTGGTCGTACCAGTCCTGGCAAACAAAATCAAAATAGCCACCAATAAAACAGCCGAACCAATGCCATTATAAATCAGAAAATTATAAGAAGCTTTCTCCCTCTCCAGAAAGCCCCATCTGCCAATTAAAAAGAAAGCAGGAATCAAGGTCATTTCAAAAAAGATGAAAAAAAGGATCAAATTTTCTGCGGTAAAGACACCGAGCATCCCAATCTCCAGGATCAAAAATAACAAATAATACCCTTTCCATTCCTTTTTTATATAAATGGATGCGATTGCGGCCAGTGATGAAATGATTGTTGTCAGTAATATGAAGATGAGACTTAATCCATCCAGCCCCAACTCAAAGTCAACCGTGAAGAGCTTGGGATCATACATCTCCAAATTACCAAACCTGATCCAATTCAACTTAATGTCAAATAAGGATAGGGCCACACCCGAATAATATTGGCTGCATAGAAAGAACGATAGGAAAAGAGGAGGCAGTGTTCCGAAAAAGCCAAATTGTTTAATCGTCCTTTCCTCTTTTTTCGGCATGAGGGCAACCATCACTATGCCCAGCAGCGGTGAAAACACTAAAAGCGAGAGCAAATAGACATTCATCTTAGATACCCCCCAGTTACTGCAAAAATCACCAACAGTACCGCAAGTCCCAGAAAGGCTATCATGCCATATTGCTGTACCTGTCCTGTTTGCAGTTTAGACCCTATTTTTCCCAATCCTTCTATCGAACTTGTCACAGTGGAAACCAGTCCGCCGACAATGAACCTTTCTATATAAGATAGGAATATACTAAAGCCTTTGACTGCATAGCCTGCAGTGTAATGGTAAATCTCATCAATATAATACTTTTTTTCCAAAACCCGATATACCTCGGAGTTTTCTTTGACAAGCCAGTCCCGAGGTAACTTCTTTTTAGCGTATATCATATAAGCAAGGTATATCCCGGCCAGCGATACGAGCACGGCCAGCAACATTATCCAAACGGGTCCCTCACTATGGCTGGCGCCTAGAACAGCTTCATTTCCCTCCACAAGCCACTCCCCAAGGAAAGTTCCAAACCACGGTGTTTGGATATACCCGCCGATTACAGCAAGCAAAGCCAATGCGAGCATGGGAATTAGCATGATGGAAGGTGATTCCTTGACCTGTTTTACTTGACTGCGCGAATCGCCTGCAAACATCATGAAAAACAGCCGGAACATATAAAACGCAGTTAAAAAGGAGGTAACCACCGCTAGACCAAACAATATATAACTACCATTCTCCCAGGCTGCCATTAGAATTTCATCTTTACTGAAAAAACCTGAGAGCAACGGAAACCCCGATATCGCCAACGTGCCAGTCAAGAACAGCGGACCGGTCCATTTCAACTTACTCCATAGGCCGCCCATCTTTTCCATATCCTGTGTATGTATAGCGTGAATAACACTGCCTGCTGCCAAAAACAGCAATGCTTTAAAAAAGGCATGGGTCATTAAATGAAACACCCCGGCCACATATCCCGAAGTACCCAAAGCAAGCATCATAAAACCAAGCTGAGAGATTGTCGAATAAGCCAATACACGCTTAACATCCTTTTGCACGATGGCAATGCTTGCGGCAAATATGGCTGTAATTCCACCTGTTATCGCTACGACCTGCATCGCAGCAGAACTAGCCATGAATAACGGAAACATGGCCGCCACCAGGTAAACCCCTGCAGCAACCATGGTTGCTGCGTGTATCAATGCGGAAACCGGAGTCGGGCCTTCCATTGCATCCGGAAGCCATGTGTGAAGTGGAAATTGTCCAGACTTCCCAACCGCACCGATAAAAATCAAAATAGCGATTAGTGTCAGTTTTTCACTTGATATCATGCCCGACTGAACGGTTTGAAAGATCTCTCCATATTCAAAGCTGCCTGTTTCCCAGAATAGCAGAATGATGCCGATTAAGAGCCCAACATCGCCAATCCTGGTCATGATGAATGCCTTCTTCGCCGCAGCCTTAGCTTCCAGTTTATAAAAGTAAAAACCAATGAGCAGGAAAGAACCCACCCCGACCAATTCCCAGAAGATATAAAGTTGTAATAAATTGGGTGCCATGACAAGTCCAAGCATGGCAAAGGTGAAGAAGCCCAGATAAGCATAAAAAATGGAGAATCGCACTTCACCCTTCATATACCCCTTCGAATATATCTGGACAAGGAGGCTGACAAGGGAAACGACCACAAGCATCAAGGCATTAAGCTGATTGATTTCGAATCCAGCTGAAAGTTGCGTCCCCCCGAAGGAAAGCCAATCTATCGATATATTATAAGTAGGTTCTTTAAATCGTTCCATCAGGACGAGCAACGATAAAACAAACGAAGCCAATGTACATATTATTCCTATAAAAGCCCCTCGTTCCCGCAACCGCCCGCCTGATAGAAGCAGAACCAGAAACGTGACGAGTGGAAAGACCGGTATGAGCCATGCGTACTCCATCATCGTATCAAATCCCCTTCTTCATTTATATAAACCTTCAATTCTTCATAATTTCCATTTCATCGACATTGACCGTCTTCCGATTGCGATAAAGGGACATCAGTATAGCCAGCCCCACAGCCGCCTCGGCCGCAGCGATCGTAATCGTGAATAAGGAAAAAACTTGACCCGTAATGGATGGCGTTACCCCGAATTTACTGAAGGCAACTAAATTGATATTTGCAGCGTTCAGCATCAGCTCGATTGAAATCAAAACAATGACCGCATTTCTTTTCGTCAAAGCACCATACAGCCCTATACAAAATAAAACGAGTGCCAATACAAGGTAAGCCGACAAGGGAACTCCCGTCATGATCGATCTCCCTCCTCATCATCTTTTTTAGCCAATACGATGGCACCGACTAAAGCAACAAGCAGGAGTACCGACATCACTTCAAATGGAATAACATATTTTGAAAAAAGTTCGATTCCTATTTGCTTTGTATTTTCCTCATGCAAGGCCGTTGGCTGTACAGGTATATCCAGATTATAAATCCCCAGATACACCGCCACGGCAAATCCAGCAATCGCCGCCAGCAAAGAGAAATTCCCCCAGCCCCCTTTAGCAGGTGCATCATTTTCATGGTGTTTTGTCAGCATAATCCCGAATAGCATCACGATCGTAATAGCCCCTGAATAAATAAGGATTTGAACAATGGCGACAAACTCGGCCGAAAGCAACATATAAATGCCTGCAATGCCCAAGAAAGTAAAAACAAGTGCAATTACCATGTGCACCACTTTTGTTAAGGTAATCAGCAGCACCCCGCCTACTATCGAGACGAGTGCCAAACCAATGAAGGCAATTAATTCACCCGACAAACTCATACTTTATTCACCTTCCGGATATTTTCATCATTTTCATCCAGCCACTCCAGATTTTTAAATAGATGATCACGGCTATACTCTGCCAGCTCGAATTGATTCGTCATCACGATTGCTTCTGTAGGGCAGACCTCCGTACATAAATCACATAAAATGCAAATCTCGAAATTGATGTCATACGTATCGATGATTTTCCCTTTTTTCGACGGGTCCGGATGCTTCTTACCCGTTAATTGAATACAATCCGTTGGGCAAATCGTCACGCACTGATTGCATACGATACACTTTTCAGGATAGAATTTCTGGATTCCGCGAAATCGGTCAGGGAGCGGAAGCGGCTCATTCGGGTAGTCATAGGTCACTTTTTTCCTCGTCAAGTTCTTTAATGTATAGGTTAAACCTTTTGCTAAACCAAGCATATAAATCCCTCGCTTTCCGACCAGCTTAAGTTTCTAAAAAAGGTTAATCAATTCTTTTATAAGTGCCGTCAAAAATATATTAGCCAATGCAACCGGAAGCAGCACCTTCCATCCGAATTCCATCAATTGATCGGCCCTTATACGAGGAAAGGTTACACGAATCCAGACCAATACATAGAATACGGCACTGAACTTCAGACCGAACCAGATGGCTGCCGGAATAAAATCCAAAAACGGAATAGAATTCCATCCCCCTAAAAATAATACAGTGGTTAGCGTTGCCATTGCAAACATATACACATATTCGGATAACATAAAGAAGGCCCAGCGAAATCCAGAATATTCAACATGATAGCCTGCAACAAGTTCGGATTCCGCTTCCGGAAGGTCAAAAGGAACCCTATTCAACTCGGCAACCGATGCAATAAAAAACACGATGAACGCAATCGGCTGAAGAAAAATGAACCAAACCCTTTCCTGGGCTGCAACTATATCATTCAAGTTTAAACTGCCTGTTATGAGGACGATTCCCACTAGCGACATTACCAAAGGGATCTCATAAGATATCATTTGCGCGGCTGCCCTCATTCCGCCAATCAAAGAATATTTATTATTGGATGCCCAACCCGCTGTGACGATGCCGATGGTCGATATGCCGGAAATCGCCATATAATAAAGCAATCCGACACCTATATCAGCAAATTGAAAGGCATCAGTGAACGGCAAGGTGGCAAGGACCATGAAAGCAGGGGCAAAAGCAATCATCGGAGCTAAAATATATAACGGCTTATCAGCTTTTTTCGGTATCGTATCTTCCTTGATCAGAAGTTTCAAAACATCGGCAACGGTCTGCAAGAGACCCCATTTCCCCCCAATTTGGTTTGGGCCGACACGCATCTGCATGAATCCCATGATTTTTCGCTCTGAAAGGATTCCATAGGTTACAAACCCTAATACGACGAACAGGAGCAGGACTGCCAAACCAAAAAAAATGCCAAAATTCAGCAGGCTTGGAGCGGAGTGGAGAAGATCCTTGATCATTTATCCATCCACCTCCCCTAAAACGATATCGATTGCACCTAATATCGTTATCAAGTTCGCCATATTTTCCCCTTCCAATAATTTCGGAAGAATTTGCAGATTATAAAACGAAGGTCTGCGAAATTTCAAACGGTATGGCTCCTTTTTCCCTTCACTCGCGATATAACAGCCTATTTCCCCTCTTGGTGATTCAATTCGGACAAATGCCTCACCCTTAGGAACCTTTATTATTTTAGGGACCTTAGCAAGGACCGGCCCTTCTGGAAATTGCTCAACCGCCTGCTCGATTATTTTCAGTGATTCTTCGATTTCTTCCATTCTACAGTGATAGCGTGAAAAGGCATCACCCTCTTCCCTTGTAGGAACATCAAATGTGAACCTGTCGTAAATGGAATAAGGTTCATTTTTTCGTAAATCCCATTTCACACCTGTACACCTTAAGTTGGCACCGCTAAGCGAATACTGCAAGGCTTCTTCCCTCGTATAGATGCCCACCCCTTTAACCCGATTAACAAAGATTTCATTCCCTGTCACAAGCTCATGGTAACCGGCAAGCTGCTCCCTCATATAAGGGACAAACTCGGCAACCTTCGCAATCCAGTCTTCAGGAGCATCCCATTTCACACCTCCGACACGCATATAATTGAATGTAAGGCGTGCCCCTGACAATTCAGTCAATAAATTAACGATCATTTCACGTTCTCGAAAGGCGTATAGGAAAGGGCTCGTCGCACCTATATCCAGCAAGTATGTACCCCACCAGACAAGGTGGCTTGCAACTCTGCCCAATTCCATTGCGATAACCCGCAAATATTCTGCCCTTTCGGGAATCTCCACCCCCATCATTGTCTCAACAGCATGGCAAAGCACATAATTATTTGTCATGGCCGCTAGATAATCGAGCCGATCGGTATATGGGATTATTTGAGTATATTGCAGATTTTCCGCTAATTTTTCCGTACCGCGATGCAGATACCCAATAACAGGTGTAGCCTCTTTTATAATTTCACCGTCAATCTTGATGACAAGCCGAAAAACACCATGTGTACTCGGATGCTGCGGCCCGACATTGAGAAGCATTTCTTCCGTCCTTAACATTGGGCTTACACCTCCACATCATAAGGCTGATAATCTTTTCTAAGGGGGTACCCTTTCCAATCATCACCAAGTAAAATCCGTTTTAGATCAGGGTGTTCATAAAAATTAATACCTAATAAATCATATGCCTCACATTCTGGCCAATTTGCTCCTGACCATAATGAGACCAATGATGGAATAACGGGAGATTCCCTATCAAGCTTCACCTTCAAGGCAACTGATTGATTCATTTTGAACGAATGCAAATGTACATAGACTTCCATATGGGATTCAAAATCCGTACCATGAAGTTCCGATAAATACGAAAAGTCAAGCTGTTCATCGTATCGCAGAAATTTTGCTATTGAGAAATATGTATCCGGATTAGCCACTATAGTGGGTACATCTTTTGATAATCTATTAAGATAGTGCTCTAATAATGCCCCTTGTCCTAAATGGCTTTCAATAGCAGAAACAATTTGATCGAGTTTCGACTGATTTGGAGAAAGCTCGCTAGGAACGATAACTTCCTCGCTTTCCTTTACAGCGGTCCTGTTCTTCGCAGCAGCAGCTTTCGCTTTGGCAGCGGCTGCTGCCTTCGCCTTGGCCGCTGCCGCCGCCTTTTGCTTCGCTGCATCCATTTCGCCTTCCGGTTTTCCGGTCGCATCCTCTTTCGCCTGTTTTCGGGCCAATGCCGCTGCTTTCGCCTTGACCGCCGCAGCCGCCTTTTGCTTTGCTATATCCGTTTCATCTTCCGGCTTCCCGGCACTTTCAGTTTTCGCCTGTTTTCGGGCCAATGCTGCCGCTTTTGCCTTGGCCGCTGCCACCGCCTTTTGCTTCGCCATATCCATTTCATCTTCCGCATCCGTACTTTCAGCTTTCGCCTGTTTTCGGGCCAATACTGCCGCTTTCGCCTTGGCAGCTGCCGCCGCCTTTTGCTTCGCTATATCCGTTTCATCTTCCGGCTTCTCCGCAGCTTCTTCTTTCGCCCGTTTTCGGGACAATGCTGCTGCTTTCGCCTTGGCCGCCGCCGCCGCCTTTTGCTTCGCTATATCCGTTTCACCTTCCGGCTTCTCCGCAGCTTCTTCTTTCGCCCGTTTTCGGGCCAATGCTACTGCCTTCGCCTTGGCAGCTGCCGCCGCCTTTTGCTTCGCTATATCCGTTTCATCTTCCGCATCCGTACTTTCAGCTTTCGCCTGTTTTCGGGCCAATGCTACTGCCTTCGCCTTGGCAGCTGCCGCTGCCTTTTGCTTCGCTAAGTCTTCCTTTTCACTCATCTATATCACCCGCTTTCCGGTTTTCGCCTCGTAACGGATTTTTTCTTTTAATTTATTGATTCCATAAATAAGTGCAGCTGGGTTTGGGGGACAACCCGGAATATATACATCGACAGGTACAATTTGATCTACCCCTTTGACCACTGAGTATGAGTGAACATAAGGCCCGCCAGCAGTCGCACAGGACCCCATGGCAATTACCCATTTAGGTTCTGGCATTTGTTCATATAATCTGCTTATTATTGGAGCCATTTTTTTCGTTACAGTTCCTGAAACAATCATCACATCCGATTGTCTGGGTGATGTCCGAAAAAATGAACCAAATCTATCCAAATCATAATGTGATGATCCGACACCCATCATTTCAATTGCACAGCAGGCCAAACCGAAAGTCATTGGCCAGAGTGAGTTACTTCTAGCCCAGCCTTTTATTTGTTCAAGTGTGGATAAAAAAATACTGTGTCGCATTTCTTCCATTTCTGCAGGGGTAAGTTCATCCAATTTCAATTCCACTTTAACACCTTCTTTTTCCAAGCGTAGATTAGCCCTAGCATAAGGATCAGGACAAAAAACAGCATTTCAATCAATGCAAACAGTCCGAGTTCATCATAAGCGACCGCCCATGGGTAAAGAAAAACCGTTTCTACGTCAAATATGACGAACATCAATCCGAATAGATAATACCTGACATTGAATTGAACCCTTGAATCCTGAAAAGGATCGATTCCACTTTCATAAGTCGTATATTTCATATCTGTCGGTTTATAAGGCCTGAGCAGTCTACCAAGAAATAAAGCGATCACAGGCAATAAAATGCCGAGACAAAGGAAAACAAATACAATTAAATAATTATTTTGATAAATATGCAGCTGTCCCATGTTCATCTCCCTTTATGGATAAATCATGTTAAATGGGTGCAATATAGATTTGCTTGTCTTCTTTTTGGATACCTTTTAAATATTATGCAGGGTGACATTCTTTTAGAAGCAACGTGAAAGGAGGGGGTATAAAGCTATATTTGTAAGCGTATACATTATAACATCAGGCTAAAAGCATGTCGACGAGTTAAGGATTAAAATGGAAAATACTTTACTCTATAATTCGACTTTTTTTTCATTCTGCAAGCTTTTTTATTAAATATTACTATCCTCAAAAACCTTTTGGTTAAAAAAAAACACCAAATCTTACCACGAATGGCTCGATCAGGTGTTTTCATCAATTAAAGTTATCGCATTTCTGCAATTTGGATTCGGTTGATGGCACGTTTAAGCGCTAAATTAGCTCTTTTGGCATCATTTGATCCATCATTGTTCTGCAATCTTTGTTCAGCACGGGCTTTTGCTGCTTGAGCACGTGCAAGATCGATAGTTTCAGCTCTTTCAGCAGATTGAGCCAAAATGGTTACCACATCAGGGCGAACTTCTAAGAAGCCACCATTTACAGCTACATAGTCTGTGTTGCTTCCATTTTTAAGACGGACAGCACCAATGGTAAGCGGGGCTACGGTTGGAACGTGTCCAGCCATGATTCCCAGCTCACCGCTTTTAGCTTTAGTGCTTACCATTTCAACTTCTGCATCATATACTGGGCCATCGGGAGTAACAACATTGACTTTAATGGTCTTCATTTCATTCCCTCCTAGGTCCCTTTAATTAAGCCATTTCTTTTGCTTTAGCAATAACTTCTTCGATGCGGCCAACTAAACGGAAAGCATCTTCAGGAAGTTCGTCATATTTTCCAGCTAGGATATCTTTGAATCCTTGGACTGTTTCTTTAACTGGTACATAAGATCCCTTTTGACCAGTGAATTGTTCAGCCACGTGGAAGTTTTGTGACAAGAAGTTTTGAATTCTACGAGCACGGGCAACGATTACTTTTTCGTCTTCGCTTAATTCGTCCATACCCAAGATGGCAATAATATCTTGAAGTTCTTTATATTTCTGTAAAGTCGATTGCACTTGACGAGCCACTTTATAGTGCTCAGCGCCAACGATTTCCGGGCTAAGGGCACGGGAAGAAGACGCCAATGGATCAACTGCAGGGTAGATACCCATTTCAGAAAGCTTACGCTCAAGGTTTGTTGTTGCATCCAAGTGAGCGAAAGTTGTAGCTGGAGCCGGATCCGTATAGTCATCGGCAGGTACATAGATCGCTTGAATGGATGTAACTGAACCTTTATTTGTTGAAGTGATACGTTCTTGCAATTGGCCCATTTCAGTAGCAAGAGTTGGTTGGTAACCTACCGCTGAAGGCATACGTCCTAGTAGGGCGGAAACCTCAGAACCTGCTTGTGTGAAACGGAAAATGTTATCGATGAAGAAAAGAACGTCTTGTCCTTGTTCGTCACGGAAATATTCAGCCATTGTCAAACCGCTTAGAGCGACACGCATACGTGCACCTGGCGGCTCGTTCATTTGTCCGAATACCATTGCCGTTTTCTTGATAACACCAGAATCAGTCATCTCGTAGAAAAGGTCATTACCTTCACGAGTACGCTCACCTACACCAGCGAATACCGAGATACCGCCGTGCTCTTGTGCGATGTTATTGATCAGTTCTTGGATAAGTACAGTTTTACCAACACCGGCTCCACCGAAGAGACCGATTTTACCACCTTTGATGTAAGGAGCAAGTAAATCTACTACTTTAATACCCGTTTCAAGAATTTCAACTGATGTTGATAATTCCTCGAATGTTGGTGCTTGTCTGTGAATTGGATCACGACGCACCTCTGCTGTAAGTGGTTCAAATAGGTCAATGTTTTCCCCTAATACGTTGAAAACACGACCTAGTGTAACTTCACCTACAGGTACTGAAATTGGAGCTCCTGTATCAACAGTCTCTGCACCACGGGTTAAACCATCAGTGGAAGACATTGCTACAGTACGAACTGTATTATCACCTAGTTGAAGGGCCACTTCAAGAGTTAGTCCTGTACCAGACGCTGTATTTTCGATTCTTAACGCGTTATAGATCTTAGGAAGTTGTCCGTCTTCGAATTTCACGTCAACAACCGGACCCATAACTTGAGTAACGCGTCCTATATTCATCGTTTTCCCTCCTAACGTTGCTTATAACGACTATCGAGTTTATGGAACGGCCAAGCTTCGTCCGGGCCGACCGCCCCTTTAATGATTTTATTCTAAAGCTGCTGCACCGCCGACAATCTCTGTAATTTCTTGAGTGATCGCTGCCTGACGTGCACGGTTATATTGTAATGAAAGTGAGTCGATCAACTCTTTTGCATTATCGGTCGCATTTTTCATTGCAGTCATACGTGCAGAGTGCTCACTTGCTTTACCATCTAACAAAGCACCATAAATCAAACTTTCTGCGTACTGAGGCAGTAATACCTCAAGAATTTCTTCCGCATTCGGTTCAAATTCATAAGAAGTCAATGTTGCATTGGAAGTATTGAAGTCAGCTAACGGAAGGACTTGCTTTTCCGTTACATCCTGCTGGATTGGGCTGACATAATGGTTATAGTACATATAAAGCTCATCACACAGCTCATTCAGATATAAATTCACTGTCGATTTTGCAAGGGAGCTAATGTCAGCGAAAGACGGCTGATCAGGAACCCCAATTACTTCAAGCTCTACGTGCATGTTACGGCTGACAAAGAAATCACGGCCAACCCTTCCGATTGCGATAATGACGAACTCATCATTGGATTTATGGCGTTCAAGAATGGTTTTATGAACGTGGCGAAGGATGCTACTATTGTAAGCCCCAGCCAATCCACGGTCCGATGTGATTACCAAGTAACCGGTTTTCTTAACGGGACGTGAAGTAAGCATTGGATGAGATGCATCCGTGCTTCCGTTCGCAATACTGGATACCACTTCTTGAATTTTTTCCATATATGGAACATATGCTTTAGCATTAGCTTCTGCACGGTTCATTTTAGAAGCAGATACCATCTGCATCGCTTTTGTAATTTGACTCGTCTTTTTCGTTGAAGTAATCCGAGACTTAATATCGCGTAAAGAGGCCATTCATTCTCACCACCCTTTTATAAATTAGTTAGACCTTTATTATTCAGAAATAACGAAGTTCTTTTTGAATTCGTTAATTGCAGCAACGATAGCAGCGTCTTCAGGAAGACCTTTAGTTGTGCGAATGTGATCTAATAATTCCGGATGAGAACGATCTAGGAACACATAGTATTCTTCTTCAAAACGAAGGATATCCGATACTGGAATATCATCTAAATGACCTTTAGTCAATGCATAGAAAATCATGACTTGTTTTTCAACTTTGATCGGTTTGTTTAGGTCTTGTTTCAGAACTTCAACTGTACGAGCACCACGGTTAAGTTTTGCTTGTGTTGCAGCATCCAGATCAGAACCGAATTGAGAGAATGCTTCCAATTCACGGTATGAAGCCAAGTCAAGACGTAAAGTACCGGCAACTTTTTTCATCGCTTTAATTTGTGCAGATCCACCAACACGGGATACGGATAGACCAGCGTTAATCGCAGGACGTACACCTGAGAAGAACAAATCGGATTGCAAGAAGATTTGTCCATCAGTGATGGAAATTACGTTTGTTGGAATGTAAGCAGAGATGTCGCCTGCTTGTGTTTCAACAAACGGAAGCGCAGTGATTGAAC
This sequence comes from Peribacillus frigoritolerans, assembly GCF_040250305.1. Taxonomy (NCBI): domain Bacteria; kingdom Bacillati; phylum Bacillota; class Bacilli; order Caryophanales; family Bacillaceae; genus Peribacillus; species Peribacillus frigoritolerans. The sequence continues at coordinate 5,387,883 of NZ_CP158190.1, forward strand.
CGGCACCTAAAGTGTCATTCAATTTTGCTGCACGCTCAAGTAAACGGGAGTGCAAGTAGAATACATCCCCTGGGAATGCTTCACGACCTGGAGGACGGCGAAGTAGCAAGGAAAGTTCACGGTATGCAGATGCTTGCTTAGAAAGATCATCGTAAACCACAAGAACGTGCTTGCCAGCGAACATGAACTCTTCACCCATAGTCACACCAGCATATGGAGCTAGGTATAAAAGTGGTGCTGGTTGAGAAGCTGATGCAGATACAACGATTGTGTAATCCAAAGCACCATTTTTACGTAGTGTTTCAACAGTTCCACGAACCGTTGATTCTTTTTGACCGATAGCCACATAGATACAGATCATATCTTGGTCAGCTTGGTTAAGAATTGTATCGATCGCAACTGATGTTTTACCAGTTTGACGGTCACCAATGATCAACTCACGTTGTCCACGACCGATTGGAACTAATGCATCGATTGCTTTAATACCTGTTTGTAAAGGTTCATGTACTGATTTACGGTCCATTACACCTGTTGCAGGGCTTTCGATTGGACGAGTTTTTGTCGTAGCGATCGGGCCTAGGCCATCTAATGGCTGTCCAAGCGGATTCACGACACGTCCGATTAATTCTTCTCCAACTGGCACTTCCATGATACGGCCAGTACGGCGTACTTCACTGCCTTCTTTAATGTCTCTGAATGGTCCAAGAATAACAACACCAACGTTATTTTGCTCAAGGTTTTGTGCTAATCCCATTGACCCATTGGAAAATTCTAAGAGCTCCCCAGACATTGCATTATCTAAACCATGAACGCGTGCGATACCATCACCAACAGTGATAACCGTACCAACATCGCTTACTTTAATTTCCGACTGATAGTTTTCAATCTGCTTTTTAATCAGCGCACTGATTTCTTCAGCTTTGATGCTCATGAATTTCACCCCTATCTGTGAATATTAACCTAATAGTTGTTTGCTAAGGCGATCTAACTTACCGCTAATCGTCCCGTCATATATGCGGTTACCGATTTGTAATTTGATGCCGCCAAGGATATTGCTATCTGTAATATTAGTAATGCGTAAATTTCTTTTGCCGATTTTCGCTGCAAAAGATGAAGACACAGCTTCCACTTCCGTTTCAGTCAATGGACGTACTGTATAGACCGTTGCATCAGCTACTGAGTTTTCTTCATTCGCAAGTTCAATGAACTCTTGTGCCATTGCTGTCACTTCATCTGTACGATGACGCTCCACCATCAACATCACAGTGTTTTGAACGGAAGAAGAAAGGCTTGCAAATGCATTTGCAATCAAAGCGGCTTTTGCATCTTTAGTCATTTTAGGATGAGCCAGAAAACTTAATAGCTCATTATCATTTGTAAAAACTTCATTCACTATGCGAAGCTCTTCTTCAAGTTGGTTAATGAGATTTTGCTCTTTCGCAATTTGGAAAAGGGCAACGGCATAACGCTTTGCTACTGTTATATCGCTCATTTCCCTTCTCCTGCCTCTTGAATGTAGTCATTAATCAGTTGCTCTTGATCTGCTTCGGATAATTCTTTTTCTATTACTTTAGAAGCAATAAGTACGGATAAAGATGCCACTTGCTCGCGTAATGCCGTAATGGCTTTTTCTTTTTCCTGTACGATTTCACGCTTAGCTGTTTCTTTGACGCGTTCAGCTTCAAGACGTGCTTGATTCACGATCTCTTCACGCTGTGCTTCACCTTGAAGTTTCGCGTTTTCTATAAGTTGTCCCGCTTCAGTGCGAGATTGTTTTACGATTTCACGTTGTTCTTCTAAATATTTAAGTGCTTCTTGTCTGCTAGCTTCAGCTGCTTGAATTTCATTTGCAACATGTTCTTCACGTTGAGTCATGATGCCCATTAGAGGACCCCATGCAAATTTCTTCAGCAACGCTAACAAAATGATAAACATTACTAATTGGTATAACATGTCTCCGCCATTAAAGCCATGAGACGTTGACCCAAGTACAAAGCTGCTTGTTAACACGCTTGGTTCACTCCCTTCACGAGTTTCACTTCTTAAAGCGTTCATTATATATGAACTTTAGAAAACTATGCTCTTAAACTGTATAAAAACAGGATTGTGGACATAAAGGAAAGGCGAAGGTTCACATGGAACGAACTTCGCCATTTTTGAACTTTTTGAAGGTTCTATTAACCACCATATACCATAAACGCAATTACTACCGCGATGATAGGCATCGCCTCAACTAAACCTACCCCGATGAACATTGTTGTTTGAAGCATACCGCGAGCTTCTGGTTGACGAGCGATACCTTCTACTGTTCTTGAAACGATAAGACCATTACCAATACCTGCACCTAGTGCTGCTAAACCAATTGCAATTGCTGCTGCAAGAAGACCTACTGAACCTGTCATTATAAATATCCTCCTTAGATTGTATCAAAATTTATTATTTTTTTAGTTCTAAATGAACTTATAATTAATGGTCGTCACTGACTTTATGAGACAGATAAACCATTGTTAACGTGACAAAGATAAACGCTTGGATACTACCGACGAAAATACTATAGCCTTGCCATACTAATGTAGGCACAATTGCACCAATAAATCCGGCAGCTCCACTAAATGCTAGAGATCCCGCTAATAGACTCAGCAAAACTTCACCAGCATAAATGTTACCATATAGACGCAGACCAAGTGTCAAGGAGTTTGTAAATTCCTCTACAAGTGTCATTGGGTTTTTATAAGCTTTAAAATAACCCTTGGCGCCCTTCATTTTTATAGCATAATAATGCGTTAAACCTAAAACCATGACTGCAAGAGTCAATGTGATAACTGGGTCGGCTGTTGGTGATTTCCACCAAAGCACACCATCGTAACTAATTGCAAACGGAAGACCTAGCATATTGGACACAAAAATGTACATCAGCAAAGTCATACCAAGCAGTTGAAACTGACCACCTGTTCTCCAGTCCATGTTACTATTAATAATACCCTTAACGAAATCCATAATCCATTCCATGAAATTCTGCATGCCAGTTGGCTTCATGGCAAGCTTACGTGTACCAAGCACAGCAAGTATGAACACAACTAGGCTGGCAACTGTAATCATTAGGACGTTACTCAAGTTAAAGGTAAGACCCATAAATTCTTGTAAGGGTGCTTCATGATTCAACTATATTCACCTCTCTTCCCCGCTATCGACGTATTAATTGGATGAAAAAATCTATAAAAATGACAATATAAGCTGTCATTAATCCCCATACAACACTTATCAGATGAAAATGCTCCGGAAATTCCAATGCAATGAGTACCGCTAGACCTGCGGATGCCATTCGAGTCATCGTCCCAAGAGATTTAGTTTTCTTTCCTTCATCGAGCGCCTGACTGAACTTTTTCATTTTCTGATTGATCAGCCATAAATTGTATAAACTCAAACTCGTACCCAGTATAAGCCCAGCAAAAACGGCTTGATAACTCGTAAGTCCCCATCCAACAACATAAACCGCCAGAAGAAAAATTATATATTTACTCTGCCTGTTGAACATGATTTTCATTTCTGGCATTTTTCATTTAATCTCCTGAGAAATATTTTCGTACTGAATGAAGCATTGCTTGTAAACCTAGCAAGTCCACAAAGAAGGCCAATTACTAATAGCAGCGGTTCGAATCTTAGGTTCTGGCAAGTAAATGAAGATACCGAACAAAACTGATCCGACTATTTGAGAAAGAATCGCTGACATCAAAGTCATAGCCATTTTAGACGGCAAATCATTTGACGCAAGTTGCATCCTCGCGGTTGAATTTGGTGGAGGATAGAAAACATTTCATGCTGTAAAAATCTGCATGCCGGGCTACTGAAAACCCTCTCATTTTACATCCTTTGTTAGCATACAATAGGCTAGAATCATTGTCAATGAGTGGTTAGTGAAATTTGTCACAGGTTTGTAATTATTAACGAATTGTTCACAAATTATCTTTTTTCTACTATTGACATCCGTTTTATTTTACTTATTGTCGTCTGTTCACTCAATAAGTAACGTCTTTTCTATCCGATCTTCCCTTCCGCCCCTTCTCGCAAAGATTATCGCTTTATACACTCCTTTAGGCGGCAAGTCTTTTTTCAATACATCTCTTTTGATCAAACCGGAAGGTGCCGATCTCGACCAATCCAAATATCCAGCGAATTTCAAGCTATCTTCCTCATAAAGGGCAATACCGAATTCTTCAGCCCCACGCGGAAGGTACATTTCGTATCGATATGTACCTTCCTGGTCTCCTTCGCCAAAATCAAATCCCATTACCCTTGGATAATCAGGCTCTTCTTTTACATATAAATAAGGAAGTGATATTCTTTTGGTTCCTTCCATTATAATGAGGTATCCATCAAAGACCCCCTTTTTAAGCTCGGCTGGGTTGACCTGCAGTCCCACTTTAATTTTTTTCTTTTCCTTCGGATTCAAAGTAAGGGATTTCGGCAATTCCCAAGTGAGTCCCGTTTCCTTTAATGGGACCATGAAAGAGTACTTCCTCATTTTCGTTCCGGTATTTTCTATAACTATCGTTTCATGATGCTCTTCAATTCCTTCTTTCTTTGTATACATTCCAAAGGACAATGAGCTAGGATTCAAGAGCGTGTCCGCTTTTAATGCTTCGTCGACCTGAATGCGTCCAGCCCCCTGTTCATATGTGTGATAAAATTGATTCGCAGATTTCCTCAATGGCTTTGAAGTGCTCATCAATGCAGATTTCACTTGATCAGGAGTCCAATCCGGGTGTTTTTGCAGGATTAATGCGACTGCTCCTGCAACATGCGGTGCGGACATACTTGTTCCATCCAAGGACATATATCCTTTAGGAACGGTGCTTTTAATTTCCACTCCCGGCGCCAATACGTCAGGCTTTATTCCCCATGATACGGTTACCGGGCCCCTTGAGCTAAAATCCGCGAGCCTATCCTGCTCGTTCTTATAAACAAATTGTACGGTTTTGCTCTGCCCTTGCTCCATGATTTGCTTAAGCTGCAATCCATCTCTTCTATTAATAGAAGCAGCTGGGATGTTCATTTCCTTTTCCAAGCTTCCAGTAAAGGTCCCGCTCGTATTATTATAAACAATTACCCCCTTTGCACCTGCCTTTTCTGCATTGGATACTTTCTGCTGGAAGGTAAGTGTGCCACGTTCCATCAAAACAATCTTATCCCGAACATGTTTCAGGTCTTTTTCATTACCCAGTCCCCCATATATGACATCCTCGGAAAACGTCAGGTTCCATTTTTTAGAGCCTTGAAACAAGGTTAAATGCGATTGATGCTTTTTCGATCCAAGTCCGTAAATCATATACGGAACCCTTAAGGGAGGAGTCGATGCACCAACGGAAATCGCTTTTTCCGCTGTTCCGGGTGAACCGACGGTCCATACAGCCGGACCGGAATTCCCGTTTGATGTCACGGCAACTATTCCGCTTTCCACAGCCTTATTCAATGCAAGGGAGATAGGCAAATCAGGGCCATTGACGTTATTGCCAAGAGAGAGGTTCAATACATCTACCTTATCCTTCATGGCTGACTCAATAGCTGTCAAGACTTGATCCGTATCTCCTGCTCCACCTGGTCCCAAAGCTCGATATGCATATATCTCCGCCTCTGGTGCGACACCTTTCATTTTTCCATTGGCTGCAATGATGCCTGCCACATGTGTACCGTGTAATGTATCCAGGTCGCCTTGGTTTTTGGTTTCCATCGGGTCTTCATCACCATCAACAAGATCCTTCCCGCCCTTATAAGCTCGTTGCAAATCTGGATGTGTATAATCGATGCCAGTATCGATTATCCCTACTTTTACCCCTTTCCCGGTTATCCGGTGATTCTCCTTATCAAAGAAACCCCTGACCCTGCCTCCTCCTATGTATGGGACACTTTCATCCAACACAGCTTGATAAACGGACACTTCCGTTACAGCCTGTATTTCGTCCTCCTTTTTAAGTTGTTCTATCTCATTCATCTTCCCATGAAGGGAAAATCCATTCAGGGCGATCGAATAAACATTCCGTAATTGAAGGGAAGGATATTTTTCAAGCAGTTTTTCGATCTTTTTTCGTTGAAACTCCTTATCCATCGTGACAACAACCGTCACTTCCTTAGATTCTGATAGTTTTGGTAAAGGCGGCAGAATGACGGATGCGAACCCCTTTTCATTTTGATAAATAAATACAAAAAGGAAAACAAACACTAAAAACAATTTCTTTCCCAACATAATCATCCCCTTAGCAATTATCTTTTCTCAACAACCTTGGAGTATGCAAATAAAAAAAGGAAAAGCGCATGGCTTTTCCTTTTTTATGAGTCAAATCTAGTTGGCGGCATATTTACTTGCTTAAAATAGTAACGGATGGCTTCAGCTATGCGGACCGAAGCGTTTCCGTCCCCATATGGATTTGAAGCTTTGGACATTTTTTCGTGCACCTCTTGATCCGTGAGCAATTCATGTGCCAAATTATAAATGGTTTGTTCATCAGTACCCGCCAATCTTAAGGTTCCAGCCGCTATCCCCTCAGGACGTTCAGTCGTGTCCCTTAAAACCAGGACAGGTACACCAAGTGACGGTGCCTCTTCCTGGATTCCTCCAGAATCAGTCAAAATCAAATAGGCCCTTGAAGCGAAGTTATGGAAATCCAAAACATCCAGCGGCTCGATCAAATGAACCCGCGGATCGTCCCCGAGAATTTCGTTCGCCAATTCCTGAACAAGAGGATTTAAATGGACAGGATATACAACTTGAATATCATCATGCTCAGCAATGATTCTCTTCACGGCCCTGAAGATATTACTCATGGGTTCCCCTAGATTTTCCCTGCGATGGGCGGTAAGCAAAATGAGCCTGTCTTCTCCAAGTCCATTTAAAACCGGATGGGAATACGTGGACCGCACAGTCGTTTTTAAAGCATCGGTTGCCGTATTTCCCGTCACGAAAATATTATCCTTCTTGTTTTCGTTAAGCAGATTCTCCTCCGCTTTCGAAGTCGGCGCAAAATGCAAATCCGCCATCGTACCGGTAAGCTGTCGATTCATCTCTTCCGGATAGGGGGAATACTTATTCCAGGTGCGCAGCCCTGCTTCTACATGCCCAATGACAATCTGATTATAAAAAGCAGCCAGACTTGCGACGAATGTTGTGGTTGTATCTCCATGTACAAGAACGATATCAGGCTCAGCTTCCTTCATTACGGAATCAAGACCATTTAATGCTCTTGTTGTAATGTCAGCAAGCGTTTGCCTTTCCTTCATTATGTCCAAGTCATAATCCGGCTGAATGGAAAATAGTTCGAGAACTTGATCTAACATTTGGCGATGCTGAGCCGTAACAGCAACGATCGGCTTGAAATGTTCTGGGTGTTTTTGAAATTCGAGTACTAAGGGAGCCATTTTGACAGCTTCTGGTCTCGTCCCGAAAATGGTCATGACTTTTATCGGTTTGTTCATTCGTGACACCTCAGCTTCTTTCCTTATTTTGTGCCGAATAAACGATCTCCTGCGTCTCCAAGACCTGGAACGATATATCCATGTTCATTCAGTTTTTCGTCAAGGCCAGCAATATAAATATCAACATCCGGATGGGCTTCTTTTAATGCGTCCACACCCTCTGGAGCTGCAATCAAACACATGAATTTAATATTCACTGCACCGCGCTTTTTAATGGAATGGATCGCTTCGATGGCTGATCCGCCAGTGGCTAACATCGGGTCAACGACAATGCATTCCCTTTCAGCCAAATCACTTGGCATTTTCGCATAATATTCAACAGGTTTCAATGTTTCAGGATCACGGTAAAGACCAACATGTCCGACCTTTGCAGCAGGAATCAGCTTAATGATTCCGTCCACCATCCCTATGCCTGCACGTAAAATCGGGACGATTCCTACTTTTTTACCAGAAAGCATTTTCACTTTCGCCGTGCTTACAGGCGTTTGGATTTCCACCTCTTCCAGCGGCATATCCCTCGTGATTTCAAATGCCATCAATGAAGCGACTTCATCCACCAGTTCACGGAATTCTTTTGTTCCTGTATTTATATCACGTATATAGGCTAATTTGTGTTGAATTAACGGGTGATCGAAAACATAAACTTTTCCCATTTAGCATCTCTCCAATTCCATTGCTTAGTTTTGCGCTTTTTTATGATTTCCCTAATCGAATAGAAAAATTTTCGTGTCTTTTTAAATTCACTTCAACCTATTTTACAGAAAAACGTTTCAATCTTCAATAAAGGTTTAGATGTCAGACCTATTTTCACTATTCGGATTCTTCTCACATACGGACTCCCATAAGGTATAAAAAAACCGCTCCCTATAGAAGGGAGCGGCTCAAGAATATTACAATGAAGGATATAATTCAAATTTGTTAGCTAATGATTCAACACGCTGTTTTGCTTCTTCAAGTTTAGCTGTGTCCTCATTATTTTTCAAAACAAGTCCGATGATTGCAGCTATTTCATCCATGTCTTCCAATCCGAAGCCACGTGATGTCACTGCCGCAGTCCCAATACGAATACCACTTGTAACGAATGGTTTTTCCGGGTCATAAGGAATCGCATTTTTGTTAACGGTAATACCGATTTCATCCAAAACATGCTCTGCGATTTTTCCCGTTAATCCAGTAGAGCGCACATCAAGAAGAATCAAGTGATTGTCCGTTCCATCAGAAACAAGGGTGAACCCTTCTTTCTTCAAACCTTCGCCCAGACGTTTAGCATTGTCGATGATTTGTTGTGCATACACTTTAAAATCATCTTGAAGCGCTTCGCCGAATGCAACAGCCTTAGCGGATATAACATGCATCAATGGACCGCCTTGAATTCCAGGGAAGATGGATTTATCGATTTTCTTACCGAATTCTTCTTTACAGATGATCATTCCTCCGCGCGGTCCGCGAAGTGTTTTATGAGTAGTTGTCGTTACAAAGTCAGCATAAGGAATTGGACTTTGGTGTAATCCAGCCGCAACCAAACCTGCGATATGTGCCATATCGACCATTAAATAAGCTCCGACCTCATCTGCAATTTCACGGAATCGCTTGAAATCAATTTCCCGTGGATATGCACTTGCACCCGCTACGATCAATTTCGGTTTGTGCTGACGAGCTTTTTCCAATACATCATTGTAATCGATACGGTGATCTTTTTCGTCTACCCCATATTCAACGAAATTGTAGTTAACACCACTGAAGTTAACTGGGCTTCCATGTGTTAAATGACCTCCATGCGAAAGGTTCATCCCAAGCACGGTGTCGCCGGTTTGAAGCACTGTAAAGTAAACGGCCATATTGGCTTGAGCTCCAGAGTGAGGCTGTACGTTCACATACTCCCCGCCGAAAATTTCTTTCGCACGCTCACGTGCTAGATCTTCAACGATGTCTACATACTCACATCCGCCATAGTAACGTTTTCCAGGGTATCCTTCTGCATACTTATTAGTCAAGACCGACCCTTGCGCTTCCATGACAGCTTCACTCACGAAGTTTTCAGAAGCAATAAGCTCAATTTTACTTCTTTGACGCCCTAATTCCAGTTGAATTGCGTTAAACACTTGCTCATCTTGCTTTGCTAAACGATTCATTCCGTAATTCCTCCTCAAATTGTGCGTGATTCGCTTTTTAGTATTTATGTGCAACATGCCTTCAAAAAAGCATGAAAAAGCCTTACCAATAATTATTAGAAAATTCTACTCCATTTTAACATGTCTAATTTAGAAGTGATAGTCTAATTTTATCGAACATTAAATGTTTTTATATTTAAAAACGTTCGTATTTGACATCGAAATCATGGTAAATAGCCCTTTCACCCTATATTTAATGAGCGAAATCTCCATTCTATTAGCACTACAAAATAAAAATTTTTCTTGTGAACCTTATCTTGAGCTTTACGATTTTGCTCAGATTCTATTAAAAAACAGCATTCCCCATCCGAGAAATGCTGTCTCAATTACCTTAAGTACAACTCTTGTTTTCAGAGATGTCCTGATAAACGGCCCGTTCCCCGCCAATCAGTTTTGGGCGGGTTTTTGCCATGGTCACATGAGCATGGCCTATTTCTTTAATGGCAGAGCGAATCGGAACCGCCACATGCTTCAGATGCATGCCAATGAATGTGTCTCCAATGTCTATCCCCGCATCCGCTTTGATATGTTCAACGACGACTGCATCTTTCCATTGCTGATAGGCGTACGTCGCCATCGATCCCCCAGCTGTTCTTACAGGTACAACCGAAACTTCTTCATAATCATATCGAATCGCGGTTTCCCTTTGCAAAACCAATGCCCTGTTTAGGTGCTCACAACATTGATACGCAACCTGAACACCCGTTTTTCCTTGAAAATCCCTCACTACGGAAAAAATCATCCCCGCAACATCGAGCGTCCCTTCAGTACCGATCCTTTTCCCGATCACTTCACTTGTACTGCAGCCGATAACCAGTAGCTGTTTCTCTTTTAAAGCTGCCTGCTCTTGAAACTCATGTAAAAGTTCCCGAAACTGGTTTTCCCATATCTCAAGCTCATTTGAAAATGTAGCATCACTTGTCATGAAAACGCATCCTTTCAATAAGAAAAATTGCTATCGGAACTCTCCAAAAACCATAAGAATTAGCTGTGCTTACCTTCGTACTCCGCAATCTTACCGATCCTGTTTTGATGACGCCCGCCTTCAAATTCCGAAGTAAGCCATGTTTGGGCAATTTCCCTGGCAAGACCCGGGCCAATGACACGCTCCCCCATCGCTAACATATTGGTATCATTATGCTGACGGGTCAACTTCGCACTATAGACATCATGAACCAAAGCACATCGAATTCCTTTGACCTTATTAGCAGCAATGCTCATTCCGATTCCAGTTCCACAGATTAAAATGCCCCGATCGAACTCACCCCTTGCCACTTTTTCAGCAACCGGCAAGGCATAATCAGGATAATCCACCGACGTACTGCATTCACAGCCAAAGTCCTCAAATGGAATCTGTAACTCATTCAATAAATTCTTTATTTCTTCACGGATATGTATACCACCATGATCCGAAGCAATCGCAACTTTCATCATAATCCTCCTCTAGCTTTTACATTTGATTTTATTGTGTCACAAAATTATGAAAAGATAAAGGATGTCCATCCTTTATCATCGCAAAGAAGCAGGAAACCGACTCCGGTTTCCTGCTGTAAAATGTCAAGTGTGAAGCGGGTAAGGTTTCTGTTTAACTTTTCCGCTTGCACTTTAAATTCCATTGCCGATTTTTCGACATTTTCCATGACTATCGCTTGCTCGCTTGTGACAGCCGTCACTTCTTCCGCTCCAGCAGATGTTCTTCTGCAATAGCAGCCACTTCTTCTGCTGCCTTGATCATACACTTTCCAATTGACGGTCAACAAGCTTAGTAATATCTTTTACTGCAGCGACCACATTATGTACCCTGTTTACTATTTAAGCCTTAAGACCAATTCTTCAATTAATTCCTGCAGCTCCCTGAATGTTTCCCGATAAATGCCTTCAGAACCGCCAAACGGATCTATTATGTCTTTATCATACTTATCGTCAATAATGAATTCTTTTAAAGTAAAAATCTTATCGGTCATCTGTGGATATGCATGGGCAATGAGTGATTTATGCCCTTCCGTCATGGTGAAAATATGAGTCGCCCATTCCATCTCCTTCTCGGATAAAGGCGTTGAATGATGATTATGCACTATGTCATTTTCAGCCAATACATTTTTAGCATGCGTCGAAGCATCCTGGCCTGATGAAGCATACACGCCAGCGGACTTCACTTCAACGCCCGCAATATTCTTATTTTTCAATATCGCTTCTGCCATCGGGCTTCTGCATGTGTTGCCTGTACATACAAATAATACGCGGATCATTTATGACGCCTCCTTTTTTATTCATTATAAGCTATCGCCCGTTTATTATAGTCAAAAAAATCACTCTCATCATGTCTTAGGAAAAAATAAAACCGCCCCGGTAATCGGAACAGTTGAGGAAGGATAGATATGAAGTCAAGCGGCTCAAAAAGAGAACAATAATTTCAACCCAAACGCACATAGGATGCTTCCGCCAAGAATCTCACTATACACGCCAAGCAAACCCTGCATTTTTCTACCCAGCAAAAGCCCTGCCCACGTTAATAGGGTGGCAGCAAACCCAAAGCAAAGAATGGTTAAAATCGTTTTTGCACCGTAAATCCCCAGGGTTAATCCTACCGAGAAGCTATCCAGGCTTACCCCTAAAGCAAAAATGAATAGACCTTTCCCGACAGGAGCCAGCATATTATTTTCCCTGACACCAGCTCCATCCTTTTTACCAGGGATAAACATCTGTATACCAAGAATGATCAACAATAGACCGCCGGCGTAAGTAGCGAAGGTCCCGAATTTGTCTGAAATGAAACGGCCTGCCCCCATTCCAAGCAAGGGCATCCAAATATGAAAAAAGCCAACTGTCAGCCCTATAAAAAGAATTTGCCTCAACCTTAGCTTAAACATTCCCATTCCAAGGCCGACTGAAAAGGCATCCATTCCCAACGCGAATGCCATTAGCAATAAGGTGATGATTTCTCCAGCAAATGTATTCATTCCAATCCTCCCTCGGACGTGCCTACTACATGTTATGCATGTCCGAAAAGAAATAGAAGAATTAATCAGTCCTTATTACACATGTTCCTTGATGATTTGATGACCTGCAGCCTTCTCAAGCCGGTTCATGACCGCAGCTCCTATTCCATGGTCAGGAAACATTTCACTAAAAATGACATCGACCTCCAGCTCATCAAACTGTCTTAAAGCATCATATAAGCCTGTGGCAACAGTATGTAAATCAGCTAACGAACCTGGGGCAACCACATAATCCGCCTTATAATCCTGTTGATGTTCATAAGCCGTTATGATGCCCACCTTTAACCCATCACTTCTTTTTTCATCCACAAGCTTCTGAAGGAAAGCTTGATTACCCTTGACTAAATATAGAGGGGCCTTCGGAGCATAGTGGGTATATTTCATGCCCGGGGCTTTCGGCGCCGTTTCCTGATTCTTCAAAGCGACATCTTGCCGGACTTCCCCTATCACAGCTTCCAGCTGTTCCAGGGTCACTCCGCCGGGCCTTAATATAACAGGGACTTCAACAGTGCAATCAAGTACTGTGGATTCTACACCCACACCCGTTGTCCCGCCATCGACTATGCCTGCAATCCGGCCCATCAAGTCATCTTCAACATGTTTTGCTGAAGTGGGGCTTGGTTTACCGGAAGTATTTGCACTTGGAGCGGCAATGGGCAAATCACTCGCACGAATAAGACCTAGGGCAACCTGGTGATCCGGCATCCTGACAGCCACCGTGTCCAATCCAGCTGTCACAAGATTTGATAGCTGGCCCGGTTTTCGTTTCATTATCAAAGTCAAAGGACCCGGCCAAAATTCTGCCATTAGCTTCCGGGCCTGTTCCGGAATCTCTTCTACAATACCTGACAACTGCTCTTCTGAGGCTATATGAACGATTAAAGGATTATCACTCGGACGCCCCTTTGCTTCGAACACTTTTTGGACCGCCTCGTCATTTTTGGCATTCGCACCTAGTCCATAAACAGTCTCTGTAGGAAAAGCAACCACTTGGTTAGCCTTTAATAATTCAGCTGATTGTGTAATCTGGGGATAACTTTGTAAATTATCCACATTTTTATCCACTGACCAAATTTTCGTTTTCATCTTGAACATCATCGCCTTTTAACATTTCTTATTTTATATAATCGCTTTAATATGAACGATATTTTCAATTTAACGTACTAATTTCACTTAAAAGATACTTTGAAAGTATAAAAGAAGTATACACATAATTCAAGTGTTATCCACAAATTGGGGATAACCATATCGAATCCGTGGATAAGTTTGTGGATATTAATGATTAATGACAGATTTTTTTGATTTTTTGTTAATAACCCTGTGGATATGTTTTTATAATTATCTGAAAGTAAAAAAAAGGGCCGCTGCCCCCTTTTTAAAATAGATCATTGAATATTTCTGCAAACAAGGACTTCACTTCCACCTCAGGCTCCTTTTCCCCTTCATATAATTGTTGACCTTGTTCATTGGATGCCGCAAGTTCAACCTTGTTTTCTTCAACTTTCCCTTCAATGACTTCCTCTGTCACTTGTTCCTTATCTTTTACTTCTGTCACTTCTTCTTTTACCTCTTCCTCAACAACCTCTTCTTTTACGGTTTCTTCCGGTACTTCCTCTTTTACGCTCTCCTCCATTACCTCTTCTTCAACTACTTCCTCCGGCCCTTTTTCCTTTTCAACCAGCTCTTCTTCTTCAACCACTTCCTCCGCAACAGGTTCACTCTCTTCATTCGTTGCAGCATACGCCTTCCCATCCGAAGTCAGGGATCCTTCATCTTCTTCCTCAACAATCGGACTTTGACTTACAGCCGTCCCATTTGAAAAATCCAAGAAACATAATGGCGGAAATAGAACACACCACCAATTAGCGCCTTCCCCATCACCAAGTGTGATAATCACTGCTTCATAATCCCCTGCCGGATATAAATACTGCCCGTAGAGTTTTGTCGGAAATTCCGCTTGTCCAAAATCGACTTTTACTGACTGCTCCAAACCCTGTTCCTTTATAACTGCCTCAGCCGTCGCTTGGATATCCGGTAGATGCGAGGTGATCACATCCCTCGCTTCATCCAAAGAAGTAAGCTCCTCGACCCACTTTGTGATATCTTCATTTACCTTATCCCTAATAAGCCGTTTAACCGCTTGATCCTTTTCTGCATCACTATTAGCAAGTATCCGCAGACGAATCGCCTCATCCGGGATCACCTTCGTATCTTCTGCACCGACCATCTCCGCTTTAGGCATATATATACTTACGATCGTTCCTATAGTTAAGATTAATAGATAGATAATGGCTAAATGTTTTGTTTTCATCGCCTTCGCCCCCTCACATGAATTAGTCTCACCATTTTCCAGCTATCTTAAACTAGTAAAAATAAAAAAAGTTGATAGCTGGAAATATAGATTCCAAAGGATAATGAGGATGGTGCCCATAAAAAAATCCGTCTCGAAGGAGACGGATCACTTTAATGCAGCAAAGACCATACGATCTTTTTCATTTATGTCATTTACAATGGATACTTCTGCGGCAGGAAAGGTTCGCTTCAATAAATCGGCAACCGCCTTACCCTGTCCAGTGCCCACTTCAAAACCGATCAGCCCTGGCACCTTCATGATCAAAGGTAACTGCTCCATAAAGCGGCGGTAAAAATCCAACCCATCGATACCGGCAAATAATGCACGATGTGGTTCATGTCCTGTCACGACTACTGACATGGATTTATGATCATCATCTGGTATATATGGCGGATTCGATAAAAGGATGTCCACCTTCTGGTTCATGTTCATGAAAGGCAAAAGCAAATCACCTTGCATGAACTGCACTTCGGCACCAAGTGATTCTGCATTTTTCCTCGCCACCTCAAGCGATGGTTCCGCTATGTCCGTGGCCGTCACCAACAGATTTGATTTTTCAAGTTTCATCGTTATGGCGATTGCGCCGCTGCCGGTCCCAATATCAGCTAAATGAAGCTTCTGTCCCTCCATAAAAATGGCCGGGAGTTTACGTAATGTATAATAAATCAATTCTTCTGTTTCAGGTCTCGGTATGAGCACTTCTTCATTCACAAAGAAGGTCCGTCCATAAAATTCTTCACTGCCGATTATATATTGGATGGGCGTTCCCTTAGCATGCAGCTCAATAGCGCCCTTAAATTGCCCAAAATCCGCTTCACTAAGCTCATCATGAAGGTTGGCCAACATTTGGGAGCGAGTTTGTTTTAAAAAGTGCTGTAACAGGATTTCCCCAGCATTGGCATCACGATCATTTTCCTTTAAAAAAGAAGAAGCCCATTTAAGGGCTTCAAATACTTTCACTGCAGAATTACTCATCTGCATTTTCCAGCCTTGAAGATTGGTCTTCCATGATTAATGCATCAACCACTTCATCCAACTTACCTTCCATGATTTGATCCAGCTTTTGAATCGTTAAACCAATACGGTGGTCGGTAACGCGGTTTTGCGGGAAGTTATAAGTGCGAATCCTTTCAGATCGATCTCCCGTTCCAACGGCAAGCTTCCTATTTTGATCATATTCCGCCTGTACTTCGCGTTGGATTTTATCGTACACCCTGGCACGCAAAACCTTCATTGCTTTTTCTTTGTTCTTGATTTGTGATTTTTCATCTTGACAGGATACAACCGTATTCGTCGGAATATGAGTCAAGCGCACCGCAGACATTGTCGTATTGACACTTTGCCCTCCAGGACCGCTCGATGCAAAGGTATCGACACGAATATCCTTATCATGGATTTCAACTTCCACTTCCTCAGCTTCGGGTAAAACGGCAACCGTGGCTGTAGATGTATGAATCCGTCCGCCTGATTCAGTTTCAGGTACTCGCTGAACGCGATGAGCCCCATTTTCGAATTTCAATTTTGAATAAGCGCCATTGCCATTAATCATGAATATGATTTCCTTGTAGCCGCCAAGCCCTGTAGGACTTGCTTCAATGACTTCAGTCCGCCAGCCCTGCACCTCGGCAAAACGGCTATACATCCGGTATAGACTGCCTGCAAATAAGGCCGCCTCATCTCCGCCAGCCGCTCCCCGGATCTCCATGATTACGTTTTTATCATCGTTAGGGTCCTTAGGAATAAGCAAGATTTTCAGTTTATCCTCAAGGCCTTGTATGGTCTCATCAAGTTCATTGATCTCTTCTTTTACCATTTCACGCATATCCGAATCAAGTTTCTCCTCCAGCATCGCCTTTGCCTCCTGGAGTTGCTCACGAACCGCTTTGTATTCTTTATAAGTCGATGCGGTCTCTTGTATGCTGGATTGCTCCTTAGAATATTCCCTTAGTTTTTTGGAGTCATTAATGATCTCCGGGTCACTTAATAGTTCATTCAATCTTTCATATCTATCTTCTACTGCTTGCAATCGATCAAACAAATTATTCACCTCATAAATTTTCCAAAACATCTGAAACGAATTGGAAGTAATCCATCTTTTTTAACTATAAATAAGTAGCTCAGTGCCCCAGCTCAGTTCACTTCTAGGTTAATTATAGTATAGGTGAATAATCAACGTCAAAGAGATTCAAAAATGTCGTTATTTGTTTAATTTGACATCTACATTATATTGAGGCACAACCCTGTTTATCATGCCTTGTATTCGCTGCATTTCCTTATTTCTCTCTTTTTCCGTCTTGATTTTGCCTTTATCATGGACCGTAACATGTATGGTATTTCCATTAAACCAAACGGAACCTGCCTCATAATTAGTTTCCGATTCAATGACTCCGCGGATTTCATCAATTTGCTGCCCCATGGATGGAGAATTATTGGATGTATGATGCGGTGTGTTGAGGATTTGATCCGATGGCCGTTCCGCTTCATTGTCCCAATCATTATTGGATACTTGATTTAAACCATTGCCAACAAAATCCCTGCCGTCCCGGGATTGATCGCCATATTCCGAATCATTATTTATTGCATTGTCATTTTGACCGCATGCCGTTAGTGCAGCAAGCAGAAAGGCCGTCATAATAAGCAGTTTTGATTTCATATTTTTTCCCTCCATTTTGATTGGTTAAGAAGAACATTTCCTCGTTAGCCTACCCAAAACGGGGCAATATTTATCTTTTATTTCCCTTCCATGTATTGGTCAGGCCACCTGAATAACTCCGACAGTTTTTCCACTTTTCCGCATAAAAAAAGCACCCTGCGATCTCATTGGATCATAGGGCACCATCATTCAAATATGTTCTTTAATTCCAACAGCCTGCTTACCCGGAACTTCGTGATGATGGCGGCAGCGGGGCTCGTATGATTCCGATGCACCCACAAGGATGATCGGCTCATCATAGGAGGCCGGCTCCCCATCTATCAAGCGCTGTGTCCTGCTCGCAGGTGATCCGCACACTTCACATACAGCCTGCAGCTTAGTCACCGATTCTGCCAGCGATAATAGTACAGGCATAGGACCGAATGGTTCACCTCGGAAATCTTGATCGAGTCCAGCCATAATCACTCGATAACCGCTGTCCGCAAGATGCTGGGCAACCCCGATAATTTCATGATCAAAAAATTGCACTTCATCTATTGCAATGATATCCAGGGGCTTGTCCAAATACTTAAAGATATCCGTTGAATGGGCAATCGGTTTTGCCATCACAGAAGAGCCATTGTGTGATACGACAGCCTCTTCCGCATAGCGATTATCAATAGCTGGTTTAAATACAGCTATTTGCTCTTTAGCAAATTGAGCACGGCTGACTCGTTTAATCAATTCCTCAGATTTACCCGAAAACATGCTTCCGCAAATAAGCTCGATCCAGCCTGTTTGTTTCATTACATACATGGAAACAGCTACTCCCTTCCACCTGTCGATCCCTTGGCCATAATTGAAGTCGACCCGGCTTTATATAAATTCTTACTTGTTTATGGAAAAGAAAAAACAGGCAAGAAAAATACTTGCCTGTTTTTTAAAAAGTCCGGCTTATTTAATACCGTATTTTTTGTTGAAACGATCAACACGTCCGCCAGCTTCAGCGAATTTTTGACGACCAGTGTAGAATGGATGGCATTCTGAACAAGTCTCAACTTTGATCTCTTCTTTAACTGAACCAGTTTCAAAAGTGTTTCCGCAAGAGCAAATTACTTTTGAAAGCTTATAATTTGGATGAATTCCAGTTTTCATTCTTTTCAGCTCCTTATGCCCTGAATCATTCGAAACAGAGTTATATACTTCAAGTTGAGGGAAAAACACCCTCACATTTATTGTAAAAACACATGAACTCATTATAACAACTTAAGACTAGTTGTGCAACTGTTTGTTTCTTACAGGGTTTAAGAACGTTTTACGCTCGCCGGCCCCTTTTTCATTTCTGACATCTCTTCATCCAGCTTACTGAAAAATTCTTCATTACCCTTTGTCTGTTTTAGACGGCGAAGGAATTTCTCCGAGAAATCAGGCGAATCCGACATCGTTTTCCTGATGGCCCATAGTTTATCCAGGCGATCTTTCGGAATTAACAATTCTTCTTTACGAGTGCCTGAGCGGCGAATATCGATTGCCGGGAAGATGCGTCTTTCGGCAAGGGCACGATCTAAATGCAGCTCCATATTACCCGTACCTTTAAATTCTTCATAAATGACATCGTCCATTCTTGAACCCGTATCTACCAATGCTGTAGCAAGGATCGTCAGGCTGCCGCCTTCCTCGATATTCCTCGCCGCACCGAAAAAGCGTTTTGGACGGTGGAATGCAGCAGGGTCAATCCCCCCTGATAGTGTACGTCCGCTCGGCGGAATGACAAGGTTGTAAGCACGGGCAAGTCGAGTGATGCTGTCCATTAAAATGATGACATCACGTTTATGCTCCACAAGGCGCATGGCTCGTTCTAGCACTAGCTCAGCCACCTTGATATGGTTTTCCGGCACTTCATCGAACGTTGAACTTACCACGTCCCCAGCAACGGAACGTTCAATGTCAGTCACTTCTTCCGGGCGTTCATCAATCAACAGCACAATCAATTCCGATTCGGGATGATTTGTGGTTATCGCATTGGCAATTTCCTTGATGAGCATCGTTTTACCGGCTTTTGGCGGTGCGACGATCAGCCCACGCTGTCCAAAACCGACCGGTGCCAGGACATCCATAATCCTGGTTGATAAGTTCTTCGGTGTCGTTTCCAGTTTAATTTGCCTGTTTGGATACAGCGGTGTTAAACCTGGAAAGTGGACACGCTCTTTTGCAGATTCCGGATTATCGCCATTGACTGCTTCAACATGCAGCAATCCATAATAGCGCTCGTTTTCTTTTGGAGGCCTTACCTTACCGGACACTTTATCTCCATTTCGCAAATCGAATCTGCGGATCTGTGAAGCAGAAATATAAATATCCTCCGAGCTTGGAGAATAATTAATTGGACGCAGGAAACCGAAGCCCTCTGAAGGGATGATTTCTAAAACGCCCTCCATGAATAGGAGACCATCCTGCTCAGCTTGTGCTTTCAGGATAGCGAAAATAAGTTCCTTTTTTGAAAGTTTGCTGTAATAGGAAACTTTATATTCACGCGCGTGCTCATAGAGATCCTTTAGTTTCATGTTTTCTAAATTAGAAATAGTTAAATTCATTATGACACCACACTTTTATTAATTAAACGTTTTCACCCATACTGAAAAAGAAATGGTTTGTTAGATGGAAGAAAAACCGCAATCCATGTACCCGACCAGAGTTTTCTTAGAAAGGATGATACATTTTTACATGTAAAGAAGAAAATTAATTGAAGGCTTCTTGAAGTTTGGAGTGAAAGGGCAGATTTTAAATTATTAATAGTAGACCAAGCTTTATTTTACTTTTTTTATTTTAATTATTCAACTTAAATTTTTTAAAAAAGAAAGCGAGCGATGAAACCGCTCGCTTTTTAAAAGTGATTTTTCTAAAAAACGCTATCAGTCAATCAAACCATTCGGTTTAATCTTAAGACTGTGACGACCATCAATGAAACGAACGGTACCAGATTTAGCACGCATGACTACGGATTGTGTTTCGCCGTAATGCCCTTTAAATTGTACTCCGCGTAAAAGTTCTCCATCAGTCACACCTGTTGCAGCAAAAATTGCATCATCTCCGCGAACAAGGTCTTCCATTCTGAGGACTCTTCCTAAATCAAGGCCCATTTTACCACAGCGTTCCACTTCTTCATCACTTTGAGGAACGAGCTTGCCTTGAATTTCCCCTCCAAGGCATTTCAAGGCAACGGCTGCGATAACTCCTTCTGGAGCTCCGCCAGATCCGAATAAGATGTCAACACCGGTAAGATCGAAGGCCGTATTTATGGCTCCCGCTACATCTCCATCGTTGATCAGCTTGATACGTGCCCCTGCCTCACGAAGTTCATGAATGATCTTCGAATGACGATCGCGGTTCAATACTGTTGCAACCACGTCTTGAATATCTTTATTTTTTGCCTTGGCTACAGCTTTCAGGTTGTCCAACACGGAGGCATTGATATCAATCTGACCAACAGCCTCTGGTCCGACAGCTATTTTATCCATATACATATCCGGGGCGTGAAGCAAGTTCCCCTTATCGGCTATCGCCAATACAGCCAATGCATTCCAGCCGCCGGATGCAACGATGTTCGTTCCTTCTAATGGATCAACCGCAACATCCACTAGTGGCCCAAGACCGGTACCAAGTTTTTCGCCAATATAAAGCATTGGCGCTTCATCCATTTCCCCTTCACCGATTACAACCGTTCCTTGCATGGGAATAGTATTGAAAACATCCCGCATTGCAGTTGTTGCTGCATCATCTGCTTCGTCTTTCTTTCCTCTTCCCATCCAACGAGCAGAATTCAGTGCCGCCGCCTCAGTTACGCGGACAAGCTCCATCGATAAACTTCTTTCCATTTCCGGTTCCCCCTCATGTACACTAGCATGATTTATTTATATATTAGTATAACACATTATATCATATATAGTAACACAATGAGGTTACAAGAAAAGGGATCAGCTTTTAAGCTGCTCCACTTCTTCTTGCGTCATTTCTTCACGCCAAATCGTTGCTCCCAAACCTGAAAGTTTTTCAACAAGATGGCTATATCCGCGATCTATATGTTCAAGCCCGGTCACTTCTGTAATACCTTCAGCCATTAAACCGGCAATTACAAGAGCCGCTCCGGCACGTAAATCGCTTGCCTTCACTTTTGCTCCATGAAGTTGGACAGGACCATCGACGATGCCCGCTCTGCCCTCGACTTTTATCTTCGCATTCATGCGTCGCAGTTCATCAATATGCTTAAATCGTGCCCCGTATATCGTATCGGTGACCATGCTAGAACCGGTTGCTTTTGTTAAGAGGGAAGTGAAAGGTTGCTGAAGATCCGTTGGGAATCCAGGGTAAACCAATGTCTTGATATCAACGGACTTATATTGTTCTCCCGGTGAGACAAATATCTGGTCATCACCCGCTTCAATATTAATCCCCATTTCCCTCAATTTGGAAGTCAATGACTCCAAATGCTGGGGAATGACATTATCAATCAGAATTCCTTCTCCGACAGCAGCAGCTAAAATCATGAAAGTGCCGGCTTCAATCCGATCCGGTATGATCGTATGCTTACACCCATGTAAACTTTCCACACCATCAATACGAATGATATCCGTTCCTGCACCCTTTATTTTCGCTCCCATATTGGTCAACAATGTGGCAACATCGATGATTTCAGGTTCTTTCGCAGCATTTTCTATCACAGTGCGGCCTTTGGCCAAAACGGCAGCAAGCATGATATTGATCGTTGCCCCTACACTAACGACATCCAAATATATGCGTGCTCCCCTTAGCTCGTCCGCCCTAAGGTAAATGGCTCCTTGTTCATTCGTCACTTGTGCGCCCAGTGCTTCAAACCCCTTAATATGCTGATCTATCGGGCGAGGTCCTAAATGGCAGCCTCCAGGCAAGCCAATCACTGCCTTTTTGAATTTACCCAGCATTGCCCCCATTAAATAATAAGAGGCACGTAACTTCTTGACCCTTCCATTGGGAAGAGGCATTGAAATCATCCTGCTGGGGTTGACTGTCATCTCTCCTTCATCAAAGGATACCTCACCGCCAATCTCCTCCATTAACGCTTTCAGCATCTGTACATCCGAGATATCAGGCAGGCCTTCAATCGTTACGGGAGAGTCCGCTAAAATTGTTGCAGGAATAAGGGCGACCGCACTATTTTTTGCTCCACTGACACGAATGCTTCCCTTTAGAGGATAGCCACCGGCAATTTTAAGTTTTTCCATAATAAACTCCCTTCCACGCTAAGCACTTAGAAGCTACTTCCAAAAAGTAATATTTTACCACAAGAAAATTGCATAATCCGACAACATTTACTATCTAGTTCTTTAGTTTACACAAAAGTAAAAAATTCATGTAAAAAAAGAGAAAAATTTCTAATTTATGTTAATTTTATTTAAACGGTGCAATCTATAGCGACTTAGCGGCAAGGCATTATGCTTCAGTACGTGAATTCCAATCGTTCAAAAATGCTTCAATTCCTTTATCCGTTAATGGGTGGTGGAATAATTGCATTAAAACTTTATAAGGGATCGTTGCAATATGTGCCCCTTTAAGAGCCGCTTCAGTAATATGCATCGGATGGCGGATGGAAGCTGCAATGATTTCGGCATTGATATCATGAATCGCAAAAATGTCAGCAATATCCGAAATTAGATCCAAACCATTTTGGCCGATGTCATCCAAGCGACCTAAAAATGGCGATACATAAGTTGCTCCTGCCCTAGCTGCCAATAATGCTTGGTTTGCACTGAAAATAAGGGTGACATTTGTTTTGACACCTTGTTTTGTAAGTGCTGAAACAGCCTTCAAGCCGTCCGGAGTCATTGGCACTTTAATCGTGATATTCGGTGCAATCGCAACTAGTTCCTTGGCTTCAGCCATCATTCCTTCAAAATCAAGCGCAATGACTTCAGCAGAAACGGATTCCTTAACGAGGCTTGTGATTTCTTTTAGCCGGTCATGGAAAGAAACTCCCTTTTCCCTAGCAACAAGGGATGGGTTAGTCGTAACACCTGCTAAAACGCCAAGTTCATGCGCTTGTTTGATTTCTTCCATGTTTGCTGTATCTATAAAGAATTTCATAAAATATCCTCCGTATGTAATCGATTTTTTAGTTCCTATATGCATCTGAATTCTAATTGTTCTAAAAATAGAGCCCGGATTCAGCCCTGCATCTAAAAGAAACCATTAGGGGGGAGCCCCCCAATGGGAATATTGCCTTTATCATCTTACATTTAAAGGGATGGAACCCTTATGTTACGTTTGAATTTATGCTTTGCCGTTAGAACCGAATTCACGGATTTTGCCGATGACAGTTTCTTTAATCGCTTCACGGCCAGGAACGATGTATTTACGAGGATCGTACACTTCAGAATCGTTATTCAGAATTTCACGAACCGCTTTTGTGAATACAATTTGATTTTCCGTATTTACATTGATTTTTGATGTTCCAAGCGAAATCGCTTTTTGGATATCTTTTGTAGGGATGCCTGTACCGCCATGAAGAACAAGAGGTTTATTCGTTAAATCCCGCACTTCTTCCATTTCTTTATACCCAAGGTTAGGTTCACCTTTGTATGGTCCGTGAACGGATCCCAAAGCTGGAGCAAAGCAGTCGACATTTGTTTCTTTAACCAACTGTTCACATTCTTGAGGGTCTGCATATACGACTCCATCAGCAATTACATCATCTTCTTGTCCGCCAACCGTGCCCACTTCCGCTTCAACTGAAACATTCCGTGCGTGTGCGAATTCGACAACCTTCTTGGTTGTTTCGATATTTTCTTCGATCGGATGATGTGAAGCATCGATCATCACTGAAGTGAATCCGGCTTCGATAGCTTCCTTACATTTATCATAGCTTGAACCATGGTCAAGGTGAATGGCCACAGGAACAGTGATTTTCATGTCTTCCAACAATCCTTGAACCATCATCACAGTCGTTTTAAAACCACCCATATGGCGGGCAGCACCTTCGGAAACACCAAGGATGACTGGAGATTTTTCTTGTTCTGCAGCAGCTAGAATAGCTTGTGTCCATTCAAGGTTGTTGATATTGAATTGACCTACTGCATATTTTTCATCAAGGGCTTTATTCAGCATATCTTTCATAGAAACTAAAGGCATTTGATTTCCTCCTACTAGTGGATGTTATTATTTTTAAAGTTAATTCTTTCTAGATATTCCCTAAAACGAAAGTAGCATACGCTTATAAATCAGAATATCTCTCCTCTTTTAGCATATCAATACATCAAAAAAACAGCAACAAATACACTATACCGAGCCTCAAATTTTATTCCAAAAAAACACGGCCCATCTAAAAAAAGATAGCCGCAGCAATTACTCCATCAGTAATATTAAATTTTGAAGACATTTAACTTGATTGAATCGGTAAGTATTCACGAACGGCTTTTCTAATATCATCAATATCAAACGGCTTTGCAAAGTGTGTCATTGCACCTAAATCCTTTGCTTCTTGAATCATATCAAGTTCACCATATGCCGTCATGATTATGACCCGGATGTCCGGATCGACGACTTTCATCCTTTTCAAGATCTCAATGCCATCCATTCCCGGAATCTTCATATCCAGCAATACAAGATCAGGTGAATGATTATTTAGCACATCCAAGGCTTGAATGCCATTAGCGGCTTGAAATGTTTCATACCCTTCTTTATGTAAAACCTCGTTCAATAAAATACGAATTCCGAACTGATCATCAACAATCAATATTTTCCCTGGCATTTTATCACCTCTCCCCTTCCCGATTCATCCATTAAATATATTGGCCTATACGGCCATATTACCCGAAAAAGGGTAGTTACCTAGATTGCGTCATAGACTTTTAGGTCCAACGCATTTATTGTTCATATTCGATAATTGTAACAAAATTCCTGCTGTATGGCTAAGAGGAATTTTAATTTTTTTGTTTTTTCGACCGATTTAGTAAATTCGGCCCTTCCGGATCAAAATCCCAGAAACCTGTCATTGCAAAGGAAACTCCTTTATAATAAGTATATTATTTTTTAAAGGAGTCCCTGACCATGTTAAAAATTTTTTCGACACAGATAAGCGGTTTATTCAAGAAAATGATTGAAAATGAAGCTTTTGAAATGGAGGATGCCGGACGCTTGCTGGCTCAGGCTGCGGTTGGGGACGGTGCTGTGTACATTCATGGTTTTGGTGAAATGCAGGGTGTCACTGCCGAGGCTTTGGATGGGGCAGAACCCTTTCCGAAGGTAAAAAGATATGAATCAGGAGAAACTATTTCCAGGGAAGATCGATTTCTCATATTCAGCCGCCATTCGGATGATGCAGAAGCATTGTTGCTGGCAAAACAACTCAAGGAAAAAGATA
Organism: Peribacillus frigoritolerans; assembly: GCF_040250305.1. Lineage (NCBI taxonomy): Bacteria > Bacillati > Bacillota > Bacilli > Caryophanales > Bacillaceae > Peribacillus > Peribacillus frigoritolerans. Next base: position 5,413,897 of record NZ_CP158190.1, read on the forward strand.
TCCCATTTGTTGCGGTTTCTACATCCGTCCCTTCTGAAGAAGATTCTCTTTTGGAGTTGGCAGACGTTCATATTGATTTACGTATCCAACGGGGATTGATTCCTGATGAAACCGGAAATCGATATGGGTATCCTACCCTCATTGCCGCTCTTTTCGCTTATTATGGGATTAAATTCACTCTTGAAGAAATCATAAATGAGTATGAAGAAGAATGATTATTCATCTAAAAAAAAAACAGCCCATGGGCTGTTTTTTTTTAAAGTTTTTCGCTGCGCTTTAAAGACATACCGACAAAGTCACGGAATAGCGGCTGCGGACGGTTAGGACGTGACGTGAATTCCGGATGGAATTGAGAAGCCACAAACCAAGGATGATCCTTCAATTCAACGATTTCAACTAGACGGCCATCCGGACTAGTACCTGAGAAGATGAATCCTGCCTCTTCCATTGCCTGACGGTAGTGGTTATTGAATTCATAACGGTGACGGTGACGTTCATAAACAACCTCGTCATTATACGCTTCGTATGCTTTAGTTCCTTCGATAAGCTTACATGGATACAGACCAAGACGCAGTGTACCGCCCAAATCTTCTACATCCTTCTGTTCAGGAAGAAGATCGATGATTGGATCTGGAGTATCTTCATTAATCTCAGCTGAATGAGCTTCTGGCAATCCCAGGACGTTGCGAGCATACTCAATGGACGCCAACTGCATGCCTAAGCAAATTCCGAAGAATGGTTTTTTCGTCGTGCGGGCAAATTCGGTCGCTGCAATTTTCCCTTCGATTCCACGGTCTCCAAAACCGCCTGGGACAAGGATTCCATCTGCATCTTGAAGAAGTTCAGCAACATTTTCTTTTGTTACATCTTCGGAATTCACCCAATCGATTTCAACATCTGCATCAAATGCGTAACCTGCATGCTTAAGTGCTTCCACTACAGAAAGATAAGCATCTTGCAATTCAACATATTTTCCGACTAAAGCGATTTTTGTTTTCTTTGATAAAGAAGTAACCTTTTTGACTAGTTCCTTCCAATCTTCCATATCCGCTTCGCCGCAGTCCAATTGCAAGTGATCACAAACGATTTGGTCCATATTTTGTGCTTGAAGCGCAAGAGGGATGGAGTAAAGAGTATCCGCATCAAGACATTCGATAACGGAATTTTTATCGATATCGCAGAATAAAGCAATTTTATCCTTCATATCTTGTGAAATTGGACTTTCTGTACGTGCAACGATGATATTCGGCTGAATGCCTAGACTGCGTAATTCTTTTACACTATGCTGTGTCGGTTTTGTTTTCATTTCACCAGCAGCTTTGATGTAAGGAACCAGTGTACAGTGGATATACATAACATTATTGATGCCGATATCACTCTTGATTTGGCGAATCGCCTCAAGGAATGGAAGAGACTCGATATCCCCTACAGTACCGCCGATTTCAGTGATGACTATATCGGCATTCGTTTCATTGCCTGAACGGAAAACCCGTTCTTTAATTTCATTCGTGATATGGGGAATGACTTGAACTGTTCCACCTAGATAATCGCCACGGCGTTCTTTTCTCAGGACCGTTGAATAAATTCTGCCTGTAGTCACATTGCTGTGTTTGCCAAGGTTGATATCAATGAAACGCTCATAGTGCCCCAAATCCAAATCCGTTTCAGCACCATCATCCGTTACAAACACTTCACCGTGTTGGTATGGACTCATCGTACCTGGATCCAAGTTGATATAAGGATCAAACTTCTGGATTGTAACATTCAATCCCCTATTTTTTAATAATCTACCTAAAGAAGCGGCCGTTATCCCTTTTCCCAAGGAAGAAACTACTCCACCTGTCACAAAAATATATTTTGTCATTTTATATCCTCCTATAGAATGTTTTCTTCCAATTCTGTTCTTCGCATCATTAAATCGGAACTGAATCAAATCTTCCGCCACATGAGCGGTTAAAAGCTAAAACCGTAAACCAGTACAAACCATTAATCACTTAAAGGTCTTTAGTGAGAGTCATGCAGGATACATGAACAAGAATAAACTTCCTTAAATGACAGTAAACATAAATATGTTCTCTATAGTTTTTACAATTCTACGAGAAATCATTTTTAAAAATAAAAAAATGATGTCATTTATTCATTCCATCATTAAAAACAAAAACGCTCCGCTTACAATAAAAGTAAGGGAGCGATATAATTTAATCATTGTGTCCTTTTTTAAGGAGCCCAAAAATGATTCTACAAATTCCGCCTCAAAAAGTCAAGGGCGATTATTTATTTCTCATCCTCTTCATCCAAGTCATCCACGTCATCTTCATCTTCGTCTTCGTCCTCATCATCTTCCAGGACAAATGCATCATCTTCGATTATTTCTTCTTCCAGATCGTCGTCATCATCCACGTCATCATCCAAAAGCACTTCGTCGATGACTGGAGTACCTAGAATATCATCATCGTCATCATCGTCATCCTCGTCCAGATCATCGATATCTTCTTCAAAGTCAAGATCTTCGTCTTCAAGTTCATCGAAATCGTCGATAACGGCAGCGGCCTTTTTGGCTTTCTTTTTCTTTTTAGGTTTTACAACATGTACGACTTCTTCTTCGATTTGGTCAACCGGGTACCATGTTTTCAATCCCCAGCGGTTGTCCCCAAGTGAAGTGAAGCGGCCATCCACATTTAAATCCGTATAGAATTGTGCAATTTTCTTTTCCACTTCCGCTTTAGATAAATGGTGCAGCGAAGCTAACTCACTTATTAAGTCTTTAAATGGAATCGGTTCATTTCTTTCCACTAACAAATCATATGCCATCTCTATTAAGGACATTTCCAATAACTGCTCTTTTGAGTATTGTTTTAAACTCAAATTCCGCACTTCCCTTCTCTATTCAAACACTGAATTCCGTGTTTTTTCACATAAAAAAATAATCTAAAACAGTAGTTCGATAAAATAACGACAATTCCTGCTAGACATATACTCCATTATAAACAATCTAATTGGGTTTATGCTAGTTCTATCTGATACTTTCACAGATTTACCTTATTGTCTATCATTCAGGAAACCAAATGCTAAAAATCATTCACTTTCCTTTTTCGACTTCTGTCGATAGGCTGCCGTAAAAAAGACAATAGTCAGGATAAAAAAAGAGATGGCACCCAATTGATGCTCATACAGCTCAAATAAAATAATGATGGCAAGAATGTACCCTATGATCAATCCAATCATTTTCAGGTTCATTTTCTCAACTCCAATAGGGCTGATTCTTCATTTTTGCCCCTTTTCCAAATAATTATAAGGTAAAATCTTCATTTTGTTAAAAAAGAGGGGAATTATTTAAAAAAGAGGCCCCTAAACGTTCGGAGCCCCTTACTCAGTTTACATATTCCTTCGATATTGACCGCCTACATCATATAGCGCCCTAGTTATCTGACCAAGACTGGCCACTTTGACGCAGTTCATGAGTTCAGCAAAGATGTTTTCCCCATTCATGGCTGCCAATTTCAGTTTAGTTAGCGCCTCATCCGTGAACTCCTTATTTCTTTCCTGGAATGCCCGGAGATTTATGATTTGCCCTTCCTTTTCTTCCTTTGTTGCACGGGCAATTTCCATGCTGTTCACCGCTTCTTCGGAAGGAGGATTTGGATTCAAATACGTATTGACGCCAATGATCGGCAATTCTCCCGTATGCTTTTTCATTTCGTAATGCATCGATTCATCCTGGATTTTCCCGCGCTGATACTGCGTCTCCATTGCACCCAGCACACCGCCTCGATCATTGATGCGATCGAACTCTTGCAGTACGGCCTCTTCAACGAGATCCGTCAATTCCTCTACGATGAAGGCTCCTTGCATCGGGTTTTCATTTTTTGAGAGCCCATGCTCCTTTGTAATGATCATTTGTATGGCCATTGCCCGGCGCACGGATTCTTCAGTAGGCGTCGTGATGGCTTCATCGTACGCATTAGTATGCAGGGAATTACAGTTGTCCTGTAGCGCCATTAAAGCCTGAAGTGTCGTTCTGATATCATTGAAATCAATTTCTTGCGCATGAAGGGAGCGCCCGGAAGTCTGTATATGGTATTTGAGCTTCTGGCTGCGGTCGTTCGCACCATATTTATCCCGCATGACCGTAGCCCAAATCCTTCTTGCCACCCTCCCGATAACCGTATATTCCGGGTCGAGCCCATTTGAGAAGAAGAACGACAAATTCGGGGCAAAGTCATCAATATTCATTCCGCGACTTAAATAATATTCGATGTAAGTAAAGCCATTCGCTAATGTAAAAGCAAGCTGTGAAATGGGATTGGCACCCGCTTCTGCAATGTGATAGCCGGAAATGGATACAGAGTAGTAGTTCCTGACTTTTCGATCGATGAAATATGCTTGAATGTCCCCCATTAACCTTAAAGCAAATTCCGTAGAGAAGATGCATGTATTCTGGCCTTGGTCCTCTTTCAGAATATCCGCTTGAACAGTTCCGCGTACCGTTTGAAGGGTATAAGCCTGCACTTCTTCAGCTTCTGCATCCGTAAGGGGACGGCCTAACTCTTCTTCTTTCCGTTGAATCTGCTGATCGACTGCCGTATTCATATACATGGCCAAAATGATTGGTGCCGGTCCATTGATGGTCATCGATACAGAGGTTGAGGGGTGGCAAAGGTCAAAGCCTGCATACAGCTTTTTCATGTCATCCAACGTACAGATGCTGACTCCGCTTTCCCCTACCTTTCCATAGATATCAGGCCGGTGATCGGGATCCTCGCCATATAAAGTTACCGAATCGAAAGCCGTACTTAGCCGTTTAGCATTATCATCCTTTGACAAATAATGAAAACGCCTGTTGGTTCGGTCGGGTGATCCTTCACCGGCAAATTGCCGCTTCGGGTCCTCTCCTTCACGCTTGAATGGAAAGACTCCCGCTGTGTAAGGAAAGAAGCCCGGAACGTTCTCTCGGAATACCCATCCTAAGATCTCTCCATAATCCACATATTTAGGCAGTGACACTCTCGGAATCATTAAACCTGATAAACTTTTAGTTTTCAGCTTTGTGACGATTTCTTTATCCCTGACTTTCGTTACAAACTGCTCTCCTGCATACTTTTCTTTTAATTCCATCCATCCAGAAAGTATTTTTTTAGATTCAGGTGATAAATTCGAAGCGGTTTCCTTTTTCAGTTTTTCTAAAGAAGCCACCATATCTTCGTTGTTATCATTTTCCTTAATTGCATCAATTGCTCCTTCAAGCTGGAAAAGCCTGCGGGCAATACGTACTTGTTCAGCCGCACGCTTATGATAAGATCTGACCGTATCACTGATTTCACGTAAATAATACCGACGGTCAGTAGGGATGATGACATTTTGCTTGTAAACATCGGCTTCTTTCGAAAAGGCGGTACTCCACCCCGTCCCTGATTTTTCATTAAGCTTTTCAATCAGTGCAGCGAACAATGCATTGGTGCCTGGGTCATTGAATTGGGAAGCGATGGTACCGTATACTGGCATTTCAGACGGATCTTGATCAAATAGTGTACGGCTTCTTTGGTATTGCTTTTGAACCTGGTTTTTTGCATCCTCTGAGCCTTTGCGCTCGTATTTGTTAATGACTATCAAGTCTGCATAATCAATCATATCGATCTTTTCAAGTTGCGAAGGTGCACCGAATTCACTCGTCATTACATACATGGATACATCGCATATCTCGGCAATTTCTGCATCTCCCTGACCAATTCCGCTTGTTTCAACGATGATTAAATCGAAGCCAGCTGCCTTCACGACTGAAATGGCATCTTTTATCGCCAAAGACAACTCACTTTTTGAATGGCGCGTGGCCAGGCTCCGCATATAAACACGCTCTGAAAAAATCGAGTTCATTCTAATCCTGTCACCAAGCAGGGCACCGCCCGTTTTCTGTTTGGTCGGGTCTACAGATAAAATGGCGACTCTCTCGTCTGGAATCTCGTTAATGAACCTTCGTATCAATTCATCAGTCAATGAACTTTTTCCAGCACCGCCAGTCCCTGTAATCCCTAGAACAGGAACCTTCTTTTCGGAAGTCTTGATCTGCTCAAAAAGACTCTCCACCGCTGCCGCTGATTCCTGTGAAGCATCGAGTCTGTTTTCGGCAAAGGTAATGAATTGGGCAATGGCATTTGTTCCCCCAGCAATCAATTCATCAAAACGTTCCTGTAAAGATGGTTTGACTGTCGAGAAATCACACTCCTCCATCAATACGTTTATCATTCCTTGAAGCCCATATTCCCGCCCTTCATCAGGAGAAAAGATTCGGGCAATCCCATAATCATGGAGTTCTTTAATTTCCCTTGGGATGATGACCCCGCCGCCGCCGGCAAAAATACGAATGTGCCCGGCTCCCTTTTCCTTCAGCAGGTCATACATATATTTAAAATATTCCACATGTCCGCCTTGGTATGATGACATGGCTATGCCTTGAACATCTTCCTGGATGGCCGCATTCACGATCTCTTCCACCGAACGATTATGACCTAGATGAATGACTTCTGCACCGCTGGACTGAAGGATTCTCCTCATAATATTGATAGATGCATCATGTCCATCGAATAAACTCGAAGCAGTAACGAATCTAATATGGTTCTTCGGTTTATACACCTCAACTGTACCCATTGAGCTCCTCCTTATTGAAACGAATTTAACTCAGTATTTTTCTGAAGCGATATATTTTGAATCAATAATTGCGTCTGCAGTTCAACATATTCCGGAAGCGTATACTCTTTATGCAATGCCCACCTTCTAAAACTCCACATCTGTCCCTGAACGAAAATATTATGAGAAACAAGGCTTATTTGTTTTGCCGTCAATGATAGCTCCCCATTCTCAACACATTTCGTTATCACCTTTTCAAACATGCCGACCATCCGAAGTTCTTTATTCAATACATAAGGTAAAGCATCTTTCGTCAGTGCTTTCACCTCTTGATACATGACCAGCACTTCGTCCTGCATATCATCCATCACTTTATAAAAATAGGCGATAGTAAGCTTCAAGCTTTCAAGTGTCCCATCGCTCTGATCTATTTCTTTCTGAAGCTTTTCCTGGACTTCATCGTAGATAAAATCACAAACGAGATATAATATATCTTCCTTTGTTCGGATATACTCGTATAACGTGCCAATACTAAAGCCGGCCGCTTTGGCAATTTCCCTGGTAGTCGTACGATGAAATCCCTTTTCCTTAAAAAGGGTCACCGCTCCTTTAATCATTTGTGTACGCCTTTTTTCAACCAGCCGTTCATCCTTTACAGATGCAAGAACCTCTCTTTTTTCCATTTTCAAACTCCTTTTAATAAGCCCATCATTTAATTGCCAAAGACATTCTGAAGAAATTGAAAAGGGTATTCCGGTAAAGGCAATGCCTCATCGGAAAACCTCAATTTCAATCCTATTTAGTAATCATCCGTGAGATGACCAGCTTTTGAATTTCCTGTGTACCTTCATAGATTTGGGTGATTTTCGCATCACGCATATACCGTTCTACAGGATAATCCTTTGTATATCCATAACCTCCAAAGACCTGCACGGCTTCTGTCGCCACTTTCATGGCTGTATCTCCAGCAAAAAGTTTGGACATGGCTGACTCTTTTCCATAAGGAAGGCCCGCCGATTCCAACCAGGCAGCCTGATAGGTTAATAGCCTTGAAGCTTCAACACCCGTTGCCATATCCGCCAACTTAAAACCGATTCCTTGCTGTGCAGAAATCGGCTTCCCGAATTGGACGCGCTCTTTTGCATAATCAACTGCGGCATCCAATGCTCCTTGGGCTATGCCCACTGCCTGGGCTGCAATCCCATTACGGCCGCCATCAAGCGTCATCATCGCTATCTTAAAGCCCTCTCCTTCTTTTCCAAGAAGATTTTCTTTAGGCACTCGGCATTCATCAAAAATGATTTCTGTGGTCGGTGATGAACGGATTCCAAGCTTCTTCTCTTTTTTGCCGACACTAAAACCCGGGAAGTCCTTTTCAACGATAAATGCACTCGTTCCTTTTTGTTTGGATGCTGGATCCGTCAATGCAAAGACGACATATGTATCCGCAATCCCGCCGTTCGTAATGAAGATTTTTGAACCGCTGATAATATATTCATCACCTACAAGCTTTGCAGTCGTTCTCATACCGCCTGCGTCAGAGCCTGAGCTAGGCTCGGTCAGCCCATATGCACCGATTTTTTCACCCTGTGCCATCGGGCGAAGGTATTTTTGTTTTTGCTCTTCAGATCCAAACTTATATATTGGCCATCCTGCAAGGGAAGTATGGGCTGATAAAGTCACCCCAGTGGAAGCGCAAACGCGGGAAAGTTCCTCAATCGCTATGCAATACGCTAAATAATCACTTCCAATTCCGCCGTATTCCTCAGGCCACGGAATCCCAGTCAATCCCAGTTCAGCCATTTTATCGAAGATCTCACGGTCAAATCGTTCTTCTTCATCCCTCTCGGCAGCTGTCGGAGCCACTTCATTCTGGGCAAAATCGCGCACCATTTTCCTGATCATTTCATGCTCTTCCGTTAGCTTAAATTGCATGTCCATGCCTCCTAAATATTTCGTGAATTATAGATTCTTACTGATGACCATTCTCTGTATTTCGCTGGTTCCCTCATAAATTTCAGTTACCTTTGCATCCCTGAAATAGCGTTCGACAGGATATTCCGTCGTGTATCCATAGCCTCCGAACACCTGGACTGCTTCTATCGCCACATCAACAGCCGTCCTCGAAGCGAATAGCTTAGCCATTGCCGCCTCTTTACCGCACTTCAATCCCTGTGAGCGTAAAAACGCGGCGCGATAGACGAGTAACCTTGAAGCTTCTATACTCGTTGCCATTTCAGCAAGCTTGAAACCAATCCCCTGTTGCACTGCAATAGGTTTGCCGAATTGAACTCTGTCTTTTGCATATTGGACAGCATGTTCCATGGCGCCTTCTGCAATTCCCAGCGCTTGAGCAGCAATGCCTATCCTTCCAGCATCCAAGTTGGCCATTGCGATCTTAAAGCCTTCCCCTTCTTTGCCAAGGAGATTGGCTGCAGGCACTTTCATATCCTCGAACGTCACCTGTACGGTGCTCGAGCCATGAAGGCCCATTTTACGTTCATCTTTACCGATGATTAAGCCTGGCGTCCCTTTTTCTACAATAAAAGCAGAGATTCCCTTGCTTCCCTTCTGAGGGTCGGTTGAAGCAAAAACAATGAATACATCCGCTTCCCCGCCATTGGTGATAAAAACCTTGGACCCGTTTATTCGATATTTTCCGTCTTCCTTTACTGCCACTGCCTTCGACTTCAAACTCGCAGCATCGGAACCTGAGCTTTGCTCAGTCAAGCAAAAGGCACCTAAATATTTACCAGCGGCTAACTTAGGCACATACTTTCGCTTCTGCTCTTCCGTTCCAAAATAAACGATTGGATTTGTTCCAACAGAAGTATGAACGGACAATATAACACCGAGAGTTGGACTAACTTTGGAAATTTCATTGATGGCGATGATATAAGACATGAAGTCCATACCTGCGCCACCGTATTCTTCTGAAATCGGGATTCCCATCAAACCAAGCTCACCCATTTTTTGCAGAATCGTTTTTGGAAACACGCCCGTTTCCATTGCCTCGATATGAGGGGTAATCTCATTCTCCGCAAAAGCGCTTACCATTTTCCGCATCATTTCCTGTTCTTCTGTAAACTTGAAATCCATCCTTCATCCCTCCCTAGCTGCACATCTTTCTAAGATTAGTTATATTCGTAAAAGCCCCGTCCTGATTTCTTTCCTAGCCATCCAGCTTTTACATATTTCCTTAACAGCGGACACGGTCTGTATTTATCGTCTCCGAGCCCTTGGTGAAGGGTTTCCATTATATACAGGCATGTGTCTAGTCCAATGAAGTCAGCTAGCGTAAGCGGGCCCATCGGATGGTTCATTCCCAGCTTCATCACGTCGTCAATCGCCTCTTTAGTGGCGACGCCCTCATAAAGGGTATAAATGGCCTCATTGATCATCGGCATCAAAATCCGATTCGCTACAAAACCCGGGAAATCATTGACTTCCACCGGTACCTTGTTTAAGGATTCAGCCATCTCTTCAACTTCTTTATAAACTTCATCCGCTGTAGCAAGGCCGCGAATGATCTCAACCAGCTTCATGACTGGCACTGGGTTCATAAAATGCATGCCAATTACCTTATCCGGCCTTTTCGTTGCCGCGGCTATCTCTGTAATCGGAAGTGAAGAAGTATTGGATGCAAGAATGACGTGTTGTGGCGTGATTTCATCCAAATCGGCGAAAATTTTTGTTTTTATCTCCATATTTTCCACTGCCGCTTCAATCACTAAATCCACCGCAGCCGCATTTTTCAAATCCGTCGAGGAAGTCAACCGGGAAAGGATTATATCCTTCTCCTCGGATTCCATTTTTCCTTTTTCAACCTGCCGGGAAAGGTTCTTGGTAATTGTCCCTAACCCCTTTTCTACATATTCATCTTTTAAATCATGTAAAAGAACTTCATAACCGCTCATTGCACAGACCTGGGCAATGCCAGAACCCATCTGTCCAGCACCAATGACCATCACTTTTTGAATGCCCATGAAAAATCCCTCCTCATGTATCTATCTATGAAACTATTATCCTTGCTTAGGCACTTCAATTAAAATGGCATCTCCCTGACCGCCGCCACTGCAGATCGCTGCGATGCCCAATCCCCCTCCGCGGCGTTTCAATTCATGCATCAGCGTAATGATGATGCGGGCACCACTCGCCCCGATCGGGTGACCTAATGCTACAGCCCCTCCGTTTACATTCACTTTTCCCGGCTCGATGTTGGCAATTTTCCCACTGGCCAGCGCAACCGCAGCAAATGCTTCGTTCACTTCAAACAAATCAATTTCCTCTATCGATTTACCTGTCTTCTTCAGGAGTTCATTTATGACCAAACCTGGCGTTTTAGGAAAGTCCTTTGCTTCCACTGCCACTTCTGCATGAGCTAAAATATAGGCAAAAGGCGTCTTCCCTTCCTTTTCCGCACGTTCCTCACTCATCAATACGAGTGCACCTGCCCCATCATTGACACCTGGTGCATTACCTGCCGTAATGGTCCCATCATTATTGAAAGCTGGACCTAATTTAGCTAACTTCCCGGCAGATGTATCTTTTCTTGGGGCTTCATCATGTTCAACGGTAATTGGTTCGCCTTTCCGCACCGGCACCTGTACGGAAATGATTTCTTCTGCAAGGATACCGCCATCGATTGCTTTTATCGCTTTTTGATGACTCTCGTAAGCCCAGCTATCTTGTTCCTCACGGGTGATTTCAAGATCCTCGGCAGTACTGTTTCCATAAGTCCCCATATGCACGCCCGTAAAGCTGCAGCTAAGTCCATCCGAAATCATCGTATCCTTCAGCTCTCCATCACCCATCCTTAATCCCCACCTTGCTTTCGGAAGGATATAAGGAGCATTGCTCATCGATTCCATTCCGCCGGCAACAATGATTTCTTCTTCACCTAAGCGAATGATCTGATCAGCCAATGTCACACTGCGAAGTCCTGATGCGCATACTTTATTAATGGTTTCCGTTTTCACTTCCCATGGCATTCCAGCATGACGGGCTGCCTGGCGGGAAGGTATTTGGCCTTGGCCCGCCTGTAGCACATTCCCCATGATGACCTCATCTACTTGGCTGCCTTCAATCCCTGCCCGGACAAGTGCCTCTTTGATTGCTATTCCACCAAGTTGTGATGCTGTCAAACTGCTAAGGCCACCGCCAAATTTACCAAAAGGTGTTCTCACACCGCTAATAATCACTGTTTTCGCCATCATTATTTCCCCCTATAAGTAACATTGATTGAACGCTCGCTCAATTTGGAGTTAAAAAAATAGTGTTGTAAGCGCTTAATATTATATTACACATTTTTCCCAAAAATGAAAATATTCAGTTTGTAAATATTGAAAAAATTGCCTGCTCCCTTTTATTTCATCCCTTATAAAAGAAGCAGGCAATTCCATTTAAATTAAGATGCAATCGATTTATTTTCACCAATGACCGCTTTTTCGAGTAGTTCTGCTACATCATACGTTTTAACATTTTCCTCAACTTCTTTTGCTTTCGTCCCATCGGATAGCATGGTCAGGCAATAAGGACATCCGGAACTGATCACTGTTGGACTGACGGCCAGAGCTTGTTCGGTACGGGCCACATTAATACGGTTTCCTGTTTCCTCTTCCATCCACATCAAACCGCCTCCAGCTCCACAGCACATACCCTTTTCACGGTTACGCTCCATTTCAATAAGTTTCACACCAGCAATGGATTGCAAGATTTCACGCGGCGGGCTGTAAACTTCATTGTACCTTCCCAAGTAACAGGAATCGTGGAATGTAATCGTCTCATTCACCGGATACTGAGGGACCAACCTGCCTTCACTGACAAGTTTGGCTAACAATTCAGTATGGTGATACACTTCCGCTTCCAAGCCAAAATCCGGATACTCATTCTTAAAGATATTGTAAGCATGCGGATCGATCGTAACGATTTTCTTTATTTCATTCTTCTGGAATTCTTCTATATTTTTCATTGCAAGTTCCTGGAAAACAAACTCATTACCCAATCGACGCGGAGTATCCCCTGAGTTTTTCTCCTTATTTCCGAGAATTGCAAATTTAACGCCTGCTTCATTCAATAATTTAGCAAAGGAAAGGGCAATCTTCTGGCTTCGGTTATCGTACGACCCCATTGAACCCACCCAAAATAAATACTCGAATTCTTCGTCTGCCTTTTTTAGTTCCTTCACGGTTGGGACGAGGACATCTTCCCGAAGGCTTCGCCAATCTTCTCTCTCTTTACGGTTCAGTCCCCACGGGTTCCCTTGACGCTCAATATTCGTCATGGCACGTTGCGCATCAGGATCCAGTCTGCCTTCCGTCAACACTAGATATCGGCGCATATCGATGATCTTGTCAACATGTTCATTCATTACCGGGCATTGATCTTCACAGTTCCGGCATGTGGTACAAGCCCAAAGTTCTTCTTCCGTAATGACTTCGCCAATCAGGCTCGGACTGTAAGCTTCTGTTGCTGCAGCTGATTCCTGCGCCCCCTGCGCGGCACCAGCCAAAGCGATCTTATTTCCTTTCGTATTCCCAAAAACAAAAGATGGCACCCATGGCTGCTTCGTAGTAACGGCAGCGCCTGTATTTGTCAAATGGTCACGCATCTTGATTATGATATCCATCGGTGACAGCATTTTACCGGTACCTGTAGCCGGGCACATATTCGTACAGCGACCGCACTCCACACAGGCATAGAGGTCCACCATTTGATATTGCGTCAAGTCCTCGATATATTTGGCACCGTAATATTGATTACCTTCTTTGTCGAGAATTTCTTCTTCCAAATCAACCGGTTTCAATTTTCCGGGATTGTCCAGGCGATTAAGGAATACATTTATCGGGCCGGCAATCAAGTGAGCATGCTTAGATTGCGGGATATAAACAAGGAAAGATAATATGATCAGTAAATGCAGCCACCAAGCTACATAAAAAACGACGGTTGCCGCTGTTGTTCCCATCCAGCCGAATAAAAATGCGATGCTCGATGCGACTGGCTCTGACCAGGTTGCATCGTGTCCATGCCAGATCATTCCCATTCCATTCCCCAGCAATACGGTGATCATGATACCGGTGATGAAGATGACAACCAAACCTGCCTTGAAATCCCTTTTCAAGCGAACGAGCTTTTCGACATAACGACGGTATGCCGCCCATAGGATTGCAACAAGAACGGTAAGCGTCACAATTTCCTGGAAGAAAGTAAAGGCCGGATAAACAGGGCCAAACGGTAAATGCCACCCCGGTCTTAAGCCTTTAACAAAAAAGTCAAGTGCGCCAAATTGCACTAAGATGAAACCATAAAATAATAAGGCATGAATGATCCCGCTCTTTTTATCTTTAAAAAGCTTCTTCTGTCCAAATACATAAACCCCTATTTTAACAAGACGATCTTTCACACGGTTATCGAATTCCACTTTTTTGCCAAGTTTTATATAAGCAATACGAGTCTTTATCAAATAGACAAACAAACCGGCGGCGTAAGCGGTTACAAGCAGGAATGCAACTAAGTTGATCCACAGTAAACCATTCATTTCCATGCAGTCTTTCCCCCTCTTTAGTAAATTGCAAAATGCCAGGTACCATTTTGGGAAATTTGGCATTTTTCTGAAATTTGATTAATTCCATTATATAATGAATGAGCATTCAGTCAACTTTTTTCTTTTAAAAACCATTTAATTTTTCTGCCCCTTAATTATATAATTCGACAATTCCATGCATTACCCTTCTGCATTCTAAAAAAATGAGGACCCTTTCCCCCTATTTAATGGTTACTGTCAGGGATTTAGAGCCAAACTAAATATAATCATTTAGGGGGGATTTTTTTTGAAGATAATCACTACGATTGCCTCTATATTTTTATTGATCTTCTCTTGGTGCTGGGTCGATCTTAAGGTAGGGCATAAGCGTTATTTGAAGCACGCAACCAACATTAAATATCCGCCTCGGAACAGTGAAATGACTGTATTCACATCAGGGAAAATCCTGTTTGAAGATTATATCAAGGAAGTCAAGCAAGCTCAGGATTCCATCCATATCCTTTTTTATATAGTAAAAAATGATAAATTCAGCAAGGACTTTTTGAAGTTACTGCAGTCAAAAGCGGAAGAGGGCGTGGAAGTGCGGCTTTTAGTCGATTGGATAGGAAGTAAAAAGATGTCCCGCCAAACCATTCAGGAGCTGACTGAAAGCGGCGTTCATTTTTCTTTCAGCTTTAAACCGAAACTCCCCTTCCTTTTCTATACCATCCAAAAAAGAAATCACCGTAAGATCACGGTGATAGATGGAAAAATCGGCTATCTTGGCGGCTTTAATATCGGTAAGGAGTATATAAACCAAGGGGAGAAGCTGAACCCATGGAGAGATTACCATTTAAAAATGACCGGGGAAGGTGTAAAGGACCTTCAGGAAGTCTTCCTCTCGGATTGGTTCTATGATACAAACGAGGATTACAGAGGAACACCTGCTTATTTTCCGACATTGACTCCCGGGACTCAGGCACATCAGTTTGTCGTCACGAATGGCAGTGATCTTGAACAGTCCTTGACACACATGATTCGTCAAGCCACTAAAAAAATCATTATCGGGACTCCATACTTCATTCCCAGTGAAACTTTATTTCAAGAATTAAGGGAAGCCCTTGCACGCAATGTTTCCGTTACGGTCATCGTACCTGAAATTTCAGACCATGCCCTTGTCAAGGAAGCTTCTTTTCCCTTTTTCCGGGTACTAATAAAAGACGGGGCTGAAATCATGCAATTTCAAAGAGGGTTCTACCATTCTAAAGTGATACTGATCGATGATATAATGTGTGATATCGGTACGGCTAATTTTGATAAACGCAGTTGTTTTTTAAATAGTGAAATGAACTGCATCGTATTTGACCGGACATTTATAAAAGATGTAGAAAAGGAATTGGCAGTGGACATGGCCGAATCCAAGCCGCTAAATGGGGACGCTCTTTCCAAGATGAATGTAGTCCGTTCAGCAAAAGAATCGCTGGCTTCCATCCTTTCTCCTTTTCTTTGACAACCCTTTGCTCAAGGAGAAAAATATAATGAAAATAAGATTTGGGTTCGTATCCAATGCGACCTGTTTATGGGAAGCTTCTCCGGCCAAGACACTTACTTTCAAGCGATATAGCACACTTGGCCCAGAAAAAGGAATGGAAAAACTTCTGGATGTGACAAGGCAGAACATTGAAAATACGTTAAGGGTCCTTCAATATAACACGGCACACCAAATAGAAATATACCGGATGTCCAGTTCCATTGTACCTTTAGCCACACATCCCGAAATAGAATGGGATTTCGTCACTCCTTTTAAAAGAGAGTGGAAACAGCTTGGCGACTGGGCAACTGCACACAAAATGAGGCTCAGCTTTCATCCGAATCAGTTTACGCTGTTCACCAGCCCTAAGCCCGAGATTACACAAAATGCCGTGAAAGATATGGTGTTCCATTATAAAATGCTTGATGCAATGGGCATTGCGGACACCTCTTTCATCAATATCCATGTCGGTGGAGCCTATGGTGATAAAGAGTCCGCTCTTGTAAGGGTTCATGACAACCTTAAATCGCTGCCTATGCACGTCAAGGAAAGAATGACTTTGGAGAATGATGATAAAACCTATACAGCATCTGAAACCCTGGGCGTATGTAAGAGGGAGGGCATCCCACTTGTATTCGATTACCACCATCATCTCGCAAACCTTTCAGATGTGCCGCTTAACGAGCTGCTCACCGAGGTGTTCACCACTTGGAATCAGGCAGGGGTGGTACCAAAGATTCATATTTCATCACCAAAATCGGCAGGTGCATTTCGCTCGCATGCAGATTATATCGATTTGGAGTTCATCATGCCCCTTTTTAAAGTGCTTAAGGATCTTGGACAGGACGTGGATTTCATGATCGAGGCCAAGATGAAGGATCGGGCAATGTTGCAGCTGATTGAAGATATAGCTAAGGTTCGTGGTGTAAAAAGGGTGAGCGGCGGTGCCGTCGAGTGCTAATTAACCTAAAAAAAGCGGCTGTTTCTCTAGAAACAGCCGCTTTTTTTTCATTACATTTTTTCCGGTGCCGAAACCCCGATGATGGCTAATGCATTCTTTAAAGTAATTTGGACGGATTTGACCAGTCCTAAACGCGCCTTACTTCTTTCCATCTCTTCAACATCCAGAACCTTATCTGCATTGTAGAAACTGTGGAATGTAGAAGCCAGGTCATATATATAATTCGTCATGCGGTGAGGCATCCGTTTTTCGGCCGCTTCCGCTATTGCCTGCGGGAATTCTCCTAATTTCTTCAAAAGCTCCACTTCTTTTTCAGTAGATAGGGCAGAGAAATCAGTGACTCCTTCATAGCTGATCCCTTGTTCCACACCTTGGCGCAAAATGCTGGAAATACGGGCGTGGGCATACTGTGCATAATATACCGGATTTTCATTGGATTGTGAGACCGCAAGATCCAAATCGAAGTCCATATGAGTATCCGCACTTCTCATCGCAAAGAAATAACGTGTTGCATCCAGACCTACTTCATCAATAAGGTCACGCATCGTAACTGCTTTACCTGTACGCTTGCTCATCTTCATTTTCTCGCCATCCTTGTACAGGTGAACAAGCTGGATGATTTCGACTTCAAGCTGCTCGCGATTGTACCCTAATGCTTCGATCGCCGCTTTCATACGCGGGATATAGCCGTGGTGATCTGCACCCCAGATATTGATCAGTGTTTGAAAGCCGCGTTCCAATTTATTACGGTGATAGGCAATATCCGGTGTCAGATATGTGTAAGACCCATCCTGCTTAATAAGCACCCGGTCTTTATCATCGCCTAATTCCGTAGAGCGGAACCATGTAGCACCATCTTCCTCGTA
Source organism: Peribacillus frigoritolerans (assembly GCF_040250305.1). Classification (NCBI taxonomy): domain Bacteria; kingdom Bacillati; phylum Bacillota; class Bacilli; order Caryophanales; family Bacillaceae; genus Peribacillus; species Peribacillus frigoritolerans. The sequence goes on from NZ_CP158190.1 coordinate 5,431,398, forward strand.
AACATGGCCCCTTTCCCTCAACACTTTAAGTGCTTCATCAATTTTACCGTCTTGATAGAGGGATGTTTCGGAGTACCATACATCAAATCCGACACGGAAATTACCCAAGTCCGTTTTCAGTTTTTCCATTTCATATTTCAAGCCGTACTCACGGAAAAATTCAAAACGTTCCTTCTCATCGGCATTTACATATTTATCCCCATATTCACTTGCAAGCGTCTTACCGATGCCAATGATATCTTCACCATGATAACCGCCCTCCGGCATATCCTTTTCGAGGCCAAGTGCCTGGAAATAGCGGGCTTCGATGGAAATGGCCAAATTATTGATTTGGTTTCCTGCATCATTGATATAGTATTCACGTGAAACATCGTAACCTGCTTTAGAAAGGATATTACATAGCGTATCACCTACTGCTGCACCACGTGCATGACCAAGATGGAGATCACCGGTTGGATTCGCTGAAACGAACTCCACTTGGATTTTTTCTCCTTTTCCAAAGTCACTTTCCCCATATGCTTCATCCACTTTCAAAATGACAGGAACCAATTCTGTCAAATAGGCATTATTCATGTAGAAGTTGATGAAACCTGGTCCTGCAATTTCAATTTTTTCGATGGATGCTTTTGAGTTGTCAAAGTTTTCGATGATTGCCTCTGCTATCATCTTTGGTGCTTTCTTTGCAATCTTCGTTAATTGCATGGCCATGTTCGTGGAATAATCTCCATGTGTCTTATCTCTTGGCAGCTCCAATACAACATTTGGAATCTGCTCTTCCGTTGCTAAACCAGCTTTAATGACTGCCGCTTTAATCTCTTCTTTCAGCTTTTCCTGTACCTCTTTTACTATATTCATGCGCTATACTTCCTCCTTGTAGGAAATCGTCATCTCATATTGACCGGGTTCGCTTCCCTGCATATGTAACGTATATTTAAGGACGAGTTTCCCTTGTTTGGTCTGCTCATCCCATTGATGATGTATCTTCTTCGCGGTCGTCCGTAATCCTAACCTGCCATATATACTTTCGTAATGTCCATTTGTCGCTTCCTGCAGGCGGAAAAGCTGTCTCATTTTAATGGCACCATTTCTAAGCAGGATCGTTTCATCCGGTTTGTGCTTGATCGTCGTTTGCGTTTGACCGGCTTCATTTTCCTCTTTATATTGCAAATATAAATCTGCACCTTTATACATTTTTGTACCAAATGTGACCAGCTCATACGTTTCCGTTTCTGAGCCGTGCTTGATTTTTGTCTGTAAAGTCACTTTAATCGCTTGCTTATCTATATCATGAAGAGTCAAAGCTACACTTCCTTCATCATGTCGTTCTTAACTTTATAAGTATAAATATTCTTCAAGGAAGTTTCAACTTGGAGCGGAAAATAAAGTGTAAATCAAAAAAAGTGAGGATAAACTGTCGAAATCATGTTGTTGCAATTCATTTGAATTTAACACAATAATGACTCATCGGGGCGGAATTATTCAAATAGAGTCCATCAGACGTAAAATTCTTTCCCGGAATGGATAAAAAAAGACCATTCCCGCTAAAAAACAGGAATAGTCAGTCAGGTCTTACATCCATTAACCTTTTTGAACCCAACCTAAAATCATTTCGCGAATCAGCTTGCTCGCAGTGTTCGCAGTTTGCTCGGATGGATCATAAATCGGTGCCACTTCTACCAAATCGCAGCCGACTACATTAATTTCAGAACGTGCTATCTCATGAATGGAAGCTAAAAGCTCTTTGGAGGTGATGCCTCCACAATCTACGGTGCCTGTTCCCGGCGCGTGCGCAGGATCAAGAACATCGATGTCGATCGTCACATATACAGGTCGGCCAGCTAACTGCGGCAGTACTTCTTTCAGAGGTTCAAGAACTTCAAATTTAGAGATGTGCATGCCATTTTCTTTTGCCCATTGGAATTCTTCCTTCAAACCGGAACGAATGCCGAAAGAGTATACATTTTTCGGGCCGATAAGTTCTGCGGATTTACGGATGATGGACGCATGGGAAAGCGGTTCTCCTTCATAATCCTCACGTAAATCTGTATGGGCATCCATATGGATGATGGCCATATCGGGATACTTTTTGAACATGACTTTGATGACAGGCCATGTTACAAGATGTTCCCCTCCCATACCCATTGGGAACTTACCTGCATCCAACAAGCTGTCGACATATTTTTCAATCATATCGATACTGCGCTGCGGATTGCCGAATGGTAATGGAATATCCCCGGCATCAAAGAATTTAACTTCCTCTAATTCACGATCTAAATACGGGCTGTACTCTTCCAAACCAATCGAAACTTCACGAATTCGGGTAGGGCCGAAGCGGGAACCCGGACGGAAGCTTACCGTCCAGTCCATCGGCATGCCGTATAGCACAGCTTCCGATTCCTCAAAAACAGGGTGGCTTTTAATGAATACATTGCCTGAATAGGCTTCATCGAATTTCATGGTCCATGCCTCCCTTATTTCACTAAATCTTGAACGAATTTAGGCAGAACGAAAGCTGCTTTATGAAGTTCTTTTGTATAATATTTCGTTTCTAATTCATGGAAACGATCTTCAGTCACTTCTAATGGATTATATTTTTTCGATCCGATCGTGAACGCCCAAAGGCCGCTTGGGTATGTCGGGATATTCGCTAAATACAAGCTGGTGATTGGAAAAATTTCTTTTACATCACGTTGTACATCGCGAATTAAGTCCGCTTTAAACCAAGGGTTGTCGGATTGTGCCACAAAAATCCCGTCTTCTTTCAAAGCTTTGGAAATCCCGGCATAAAAACCTTTTGTAAATAAATTGACAGCAGGTCCGACAGGTTCAGTTGAGTCAACCATGATCACGTCATATTCATTTTCACTTTTGGCGATGTGCATGAAGCCATCCCCAACTTGTACGTCTACACGCGGATCTTCAAGCATGCCTGCAATTTCCGGCAAGTATTTCTTTGAGTATTCGATAACTTTCCCATCGATATCCACCAATGTAGCTTTTTTTACGCTTGGGTGTTTAAGGATTTCACGGATAACTCCTCCGTCCCCTCCACCTACAACCAAAACGTTTTCTGGATTAGGATGGGTAAATAAAGGAACATGGGCTACCATTTCGTGGTAAACGAATTCATCGCGCTGTGAAGTCATTACCATGTCATCCAGCAATAGCATATTGCCCCACTCTTCCGTTTCAATCATATCAAGCTTTTGAAACTCAGTTTGCTCCGTATGTAAAGTACGATTCACTTTCATCGTAATACCAAAGTTCTCTGTTTGTTTTTCAGTAAACCAAATGCTCATTTATTAACGCTCCTTTTCCATTTCATATTGTCAGTCACCTTATAGGTTCCCCAAAATCGGTATAGTCATTAGCTAGAAAAATTATAGACGAATCTAGCAGAATTGCAAGATAAATTTCTTAAATGCAGTTCTTATGTTTAAAATTTTCTTTTTTTTCCATAATAGTAATAGATACTAGATTCTTACCTGATAAGAGAGGTGAAAGCAATGGAATTGATTCCAAGCGAACGATTTAAAAGGACAACTAAATATGTACGGGCCTTCATTATCCTTGCCACAATCGGGCTCACAATACTCTTTGTATTGCTTCTCTCTTTACTGATTTATGCAAAAATATTAGGTCCGCCTCCTTTGGTCGTGCCGCAGTCCACTCTCTATTATAGTGATAATGGAAATGTGATCGGTGAAACCGATAATGGCCAGAAACGTTATTGGGCCGGAATGGAGTCGATTTCACCAGAGCTCATCAAAGCGACTGTCGCCGTTGAGGACCGTCAATTTTACACTCATAATGGATTTGATATAAAGCGGATCGGCGGAGCCATCCTTGCTGATATTAAGGCAATGTCCAAAGTCCAGGGTGCAAGCACCATTACCCAGCAGTATGCCAGGAACCTGTTTCTTGGGCATGACAAAACGTGGTCGCGTAAATTTAATGAGGCCTTTTATACGATACGTTTAGAAATGAACTACTCCAAAAAGGAAATTCTAGAAGGCTATTTAAATACGATTTACTATGGCCATGGCGCCTATGGAGCCCAAGCTGCAAGTCAATATTACTTTGGCAAGGATGCCAAGGATTTGACCCTTCCTGAAGCGAGCATGCTGGCTGGAATACCAAAAGGGCCGTCAAACTATTCTCCATTGGATAACTTTGAAAAAGCGAAATCAAGGCAGAAAGTCGTCCTGCAAGCCATGAAAAGCAAAAACTACGTTTCAGGAAAGGATATCGCGGAAGCGCTGCGAACATCCCTTACATTAAAGGGAGAACACGGAACGGTCACAAAGAAGACCGCTCCCTATTTCCAGGATGCCGTCAAGCAGGCTTTAAAAACTCAGCTTCATTTAGATGACCGGACGATCGAGCTTGGCGGGCTTAAGGTCTATACCACACTGGACGAAACCCAGCAGGATGCTGCCGAAGAAGTTCTTTCCAATACCATACCCAAGTCTTCAGGCATTCAAGCCTCGATAGTGGCAATGGATCCGGATACCGGGGAGGTCCGTGCGCTGGTCGGAGGGAAAGATTACTCCGAGTCGCCATTCAATCGGGCCACACAGGCCGTTCGCCAGCCTGGTTCAACCATAAAGCCCTTGCTATACTATTCAGCATTAGAGAATGGTTTCACACCATCCACCACCTTAAAAAGCGAGACAACTACATTTTCTTTCGATGATGGTCACTCATCTTACACACCGCATAATTACAACCATCAATATGCGGAAGGCGAAATCACGATGGCCCAGGCCATTGCTCTTTCCGATAATATCTTCGCCGTAAAAACGCACTTGTTCCTTGGGGAACAGGCATTGGTCGATACGGCGCACCGTTTCGGCATCACGGCAAAGATGGATGCGGTTCCTTCCCTGGCACTCGGTACGTCAGGTGTAAGGGCGATTGAAATGGTGAACGCATACAGCATTCTGGCTAACGGCGGCAAGAAGGTTGAACCCGTGTTTATCAAAAAGGTTGAAAATCAAAAAGGTGAAGTGATTTTTGATGAAAATGAGAAACCTGAACAGATTTTGGATGAGGATAAGGCATTTGTCATGACCCAGATGCTTACAGGGGTTTTCGATGAAACCCTAAATGGCTATACGAAAGTGACCGGCAGCACCATCAGTTCCCAGCTGTCCCGCCCATATGCCGGCAAATCAGGCTCCACCCCGACTGATAGCTGGATGATCGGTTACACACCGGAGCTTGTAGCAGGAGTATGGACTGGATATGATCAAGGCAAAAAGATCGAGATCCCTGCTGAAAAAGGCTATGCAAAGAAAATCTGGGCTTCCTATATGGAAAAGGGCCTGCAAGGGAAACCGGCAAAATCGTTTAAGGAAACCGAAAACGTAATCGGGGTAAACGTGAACCCCGTTAGCGGAAAATTGGCCACAAAGGACTGTCCTGCCTCAAGAATGACTTATTATGTTAAAGGGACCGAACCTGTCGAATACTGTGCCGAGCACTTTAAGGGTGAGAGTCCGAAACATGCCCCAAAAGAAGAAGAACATAAAAAGGCCCCATGGTACAAAAAAGTCTTAAAACCTTGGGGATAACGAAAAACCCCCGAAGCCGGCAGCGGCTTCGGGGGTTTTTCTGTCCTAGTTCCACAGTGACTAAACTGCTGTCTTTAAGTTTACTGATTTTATCGCTTTCCTACAAGTGCATTTTTCACTAAACTTAACATTTCACCCATTAAACGAGATTCAAACCGTCAATGACTCCTTCAGCAGATCTGAAGAACGCTCCCACATTCCTGCATCATGATTTCTCAGGAAGTCTGCAAGCACACGTTTTGATTTATCGTCCATGTCCTCGACGATGATTTTTCGTTTTAGCGATTTATCCATCCGGTTAACATGCTCCGGGAGCGATTTGTAACCGCGTCTAATTGACCTGTCGACCATCATTTCACATGCTGTCACACCTGCATAGTGCGGGCCATTTTGAGTGGCTTCAATGGTCACCCAAACAAGCCAGTAAGGTTTGGCATTCGGGACCTCCTCTTTTGTCTTTAAAAACTTGATCCCTTTTTCCACTGCACTTCTTGCATGCATCGCGCCGATATCGACCTCTGCTTCACCTGCATCAACATCGATGATGACCGGAGAAATATTATCGAGCGTCAAAACCCCTGCTCCATATCCGCCATGACCTTCTGTAGGGTCGTTTTTTATAATATTGAAGCCTACCTTTTTCTTTGGTTGTTCTTCCATGTTCGTATCCCCCTTTATTGTATGTCATTCCTTATATTGGTTAAAAAAACAAAAGTGAAAAAAATTGACTTAAGATGCCTCCAACAAAGTCTCTACCAGTTTCCAAAATCGGGCCAATTGTATACTTGCTCAGCGGTGTGATGATCAGGATCAAAAAAATAAGCGAGCCGTATTGTTCATACTGGGTCATTTTTGCCCGCAAGTCTGCTGAAACAAGATCCTGAATGATTCTATAGCCATCGAGCGGCGGCAGCGGTAACAGATTAAATACAAATAAAAGGACATTTAAATTTATGAGTATACTTAAGAAAGGCTCGACGAAAAACGGTAAATCAGGTCCAACGCCTGCGGCAAGCAATCCGTAAAAAATCAAATACCCCAAAATTGCAACAATCAAATTGCTGAACGGACCGGCAAAAGAGACGAGCACTCCTGCCAATTTTGGATTCTTGAAATGAAAACGATTGACCGGTACAGGTCTCGCCCAACCAAATCCAGCTATTAATATCAACAATGTTCCGATCGGATCCAAATGCGAAATCGGATTCAATGTGACTCTTCCTTCATTCTTAGCAGTCGGGTCACCGAACTTATAGGCCACATAAGCATGGGAAAATTCATGAACCGTAAATGCGATCAACAGTGACACAATGACATATGGAAGCTTTTCCAAAGGATAAACCAAAAACCGTTCTATTTGCTCCAAGAATTGCATCGATAGCTTCTCCCCCATTGTTTAATACCGTTAGTATACATCAAAAGTGCAAGAAGTGAAAAAACTCTGACTTCCGTGTCTTGCATTTCTTTTTCCATTGTGAAACACTACAAGATAAGAGAGGAAGGGGGGAAAAAGAGATGCCATATGTAACAGTCAAAATGCTGGAAGGCCGTACAGACGAACAAAAAAAGGCTTTAGTCGAAAAGGTGACTGCAGCAGTTACGGAAACAACTGGAGCACCAGCTGAAGCCGTGACGATTTTCATTGAAGAAATGTCAAAAAATCATTTAGCAGTAGCCGGTATCCGTAAAAGCGATTTATAAGATTTACATAATGGGGAAAAGCTAAGCCATCAATTCGGCTTAGCTTTTGTTTTTAGCTGCTCAATATATTCATATGCCTCATCAATTTCTTCAAGCGTATATTTTTGTTTGCTTTTCAGCGTGAAAATTTTCTCGGTGACTTCCTCTTTTTCAAGCGTGTCGAAGTATAATACCGTTGAAACCAGCTCCAAAAACCTGGCATTCTGTTCGTTCATATCCTGTAAGCATGCCTCAAGTGCCGGCATCTCCACTTCCTGTATGGATAGGAAATCCCGGCCTGCATCCGTTATCGAATAACAATATTGATAATAGCCTGCTTTTTTTTCCCTTACTTCATTCAAGTAGCCCATTTCGCAGAGCTCTTCAATACGTAAGGTCAACTCCTCCGAATACGGTCCATAAAAGTGAAACTGAAACTTTTCATGAAATGGGAAGGACAGCTTCTTCGCGATATAAACGATCTTCTGTAATTTTTTCCGACCCGAGATTTCACCGGCAGTAGAAATTGCATTGATAATGTTTGCATGATCCTTAAACAAGGCTCGTCACTCCTCACCAAAAATGTACCACTCTAATCCGATAGCTCCAAAAGCTTTCGAATCTGTTTTTTTATATTTTTCTTCGTAGATTCATCACGCAATAAATCCGCTGGATAATACAACTTATGATCCGTTCTTCTTTTCCCTGAAATTGCATCGACAATTTCGGATTCACGCGATAATTCACGAATTTCGCCATTATTTTTCAGCAAGTGAATCGGCAGTCTCTCCTCTTCCTCACCTGGCCGGTAAAAATCATACGGGAGATCTGATGAAGAATCGACGACAAGATAATAATCAGGATCGATGCCTGCCTTCTTGAATAGCGTCCTTAACTCCATCAACCTGTTCATTTGACTGTTCGATGGATGGAATTCCACATATTTGAATAGTTTACGGTTAACGAAGCGAGTGCATAAATCTTTTAAAATCGCATCGTTTTCGTCTTCCCATGCTTCGAAATAATAGAGCATCACCGCTTCATCCATTTTCAAGTAGTCCGTTAAAGTCACGTCTCCCCTGAACAATGAATAAAAATGGTGTGGTTCTTGGGCAAACTCATAACCGGATTCATATAAATGTTTCGCTCTATGTAGAATCTTGGTAAGTATGACCTCCGCACTTCTCGTAACTGGATGGAAATAAACCTGCCAATACATTTGGTAGCGACTCATGATATAATCCTCAACCGCATGCATCCCGCTTTGTTTTATGACGGCATGTTCTTCCCTTGGCCTCATTACACGCAAAAGCCTTTCCATATCGAAATGTCCATAACTCACGCCAGTGAAGTAAGCATCACGCTGTAAATAGTCCATTCTATCAGCATCGATCTGACTTGAAATCAGGCTGACTACTAATTTGCCTTTATAGGTTTTCGCTATGACTTCCGCCACTTTTTTAGGAAAATCACGTCCAACCCTAAGGAGGATCTTATTAACTTCCGTATCGCCGAGGATTATCTGCCTCGTGAATTGCTCATGATCCAGGTCAAACACCTTTTCAAAAGAATGAGAGAAAGGACCATGACCCAAATCATGCAGAAGTGCTGCGCACAAGGATAGTAACCGTTCCTCAGGTTTCCATTCGGGTCTGCCCTCGAAAACATCATCCACGATTCTCCGAACAATCTCGTATACTCCAAGCGAATGGCTAAGCCGACTATGTTCCGCACCATGAAAGGTTAAATAAGTCGTTCCCAGCTGTTTGATCCTTCGAAGACGCTGAAATTCCTTCGTCCCTATTAAATCCCATATAACCCGGTCGCGAACATGTATATATCGGTGCACCGGGTCCTTGAATACTTTTTCTTCTTGTAATTTTTCGCCGGAATATTCCATGAACTACCCTCTTTTTCGTAATCTCGATGCACTCATTATAGCGTGTTTTGACAAAAAACCCTAACTTCCACCTTGCTAGTAAGAGGGGTCATTTTGTAAGAAAACGGAAGTTTCAGTCCGATTTTGTCTTGAAAATAAAGAAATAAAAAATCACCGCAGTGTGTCGAATCTGGGTGATGATTACTTGTTTCATTTATCATAAGCAAACAATCCACTCTAACTATATATCATGGATCCTACTTTAGTTTTTTATTGATTTTATCTAGTAACTCGTCTTCTGTCGGTGCAGCAACTGGACGGTTATTGACAAAGGCAAAAGACTTCTTTCTGCCAGGACCGCAATAGGATTGACAGCCCACTTCAATTTTCGCGTCGGGATCAAGCTTTTCAAGACGCGGGATCAACGTTTTAATGTTTACCGCCAAGCAGTCATCGCACACTCTGAATTCATTGGACATCCTCCGGTCACCATCCTTTCCATGACAAACTATTTTTCATCCATTTATACGACTAAAGGGTATTTTACCGTTTCTACTTATGAATATCAAGAGGGCTGGATGATGTGAAAAGGATGTAAATAATCAAAAAACTAGTATCCTTTTAACCTTTTTGTATAAAAAATCCATATTTTGTCCAAAATGCTAGTAGAACACTCCATAAACCACTGCCACACGATATTTTATATAGTTATTTATTTTAAAAATTACCAGAAAGGGAGTATGTAGAAATGAAGGTTCGTCAAGACGCCTGGACAGAAGAAGATGATTTGCTTTTGGCAGAAACGGTATTGCGCCATGTGCGGGAAGGCAGCACTCAGCTCAATGCTTTTGAAGAGGTAGGAGATAAGTTGAATCGCACCTCTGCAGCATGCGGATTCCGCTGGAATGCAGTTGTCCGCCATAATTATGATAAAGCGCTTTCCCTTGCCAAGAAACAGCGTAAGCAGCGGCAAAGGATCCTTGGAAAAGATCAAGGAGGGAAAAAACGGCTTCTTTATACACCGCCGTCCCCAACGATTTCCGACATAATGGTTCCCCATGTACAAGAAGAGGAACTAGAGTTGAATTCCGAAGTCGATACTACCAATTATGAAGCAGCAGAGGAATTCGTTGTGGCAGAAGCCCTCGCTCCTAAGACACAGCACACACCAGTAACTTTGGAAACGGCCATGAGCCTTGATACCGTCATCGCCTATTTAGAATCCATGAACGGCCGCATGCTTCAAGCCGAAGTATTAAAAACCGAAAATGAAAGATTGAAGCTTGAAATTAAAGGGCTGAAAAAGCGAAACGAAGAATTGGAGAATAAAATCAGCCACCTAGAACAAAACAGCGGCTTGATGCAGGAAGATTATGAAACTTTGATGAATATCATGAATCGAGCAAGAAAGCTGGTTTTGTTAGAGGAAGAGGAACGTCCGGCAACTAAGTTCAAGATGGACCGGAATGGCAATTTGGAAAAAATGGCCGAGTAATAAGATAATGTGGGGTTCTGTTATACAGATCAACCACATGCCAGAGGCCGTTTCCCCCATGTTTATCCGAAAAAGAGAGCCAACAAGGCTCTTTTTTCATTGTTTCAAGAAAGATGGAATACTATCTCCGCCTATCATACAGTCCTTTTACAGTTTCAGTGAATGCTAAAGTCGTATTAAATGACAGAAGCCGTTCCTGACTTAATGGAACGGCTTCTGTCATATCAATCCTTTAATGCATCGAATACTTTATCATTGCGTTCCACCACTCTCGTCAAGTACGCCTCATACAGCGGCCATTCCTGAACGGAAAGTGTGTCAGAGAATATCCTTTCGCTATGTTCCTTCAACACTTGAAGGAATCTGAGCATCACGTCTTGAACACTCAATTGCACGCCCAACAATTCGGTTAGAGACGCCATTACCGAAGGGACGATATCAGGATAAGCGAATTTGGTTTCTGCATTTCCTTTAGCTGCATCATAAAAACCCTTCACGAGACTGGCACGTTCAGCCCCGCTTCCATTGACACACAAATAGATTTGCACCGCTACGCCATTGCGGATCCTGCGTTGGGATATACCGGCAAACTTTTGACCATTTATACTTAAATCATAACTGCCAGGACAATAGGAACCGACGATTTCCCGCGCCTCCATCTTGACTGGGAAATCGGAAAACATCAATTGGACAAGCTTCCACATCGCATCATATCCACGATTGATCTCAATTTTCTGCTCGTTTTCAGGAAAAATGAGCGAAAAATTAAGGACCCCCTCATCCAGGACGACTGCCAGCCCTCCGGAATTCCTCACGATGGCCTGAAAACCATGTTCTTCCAAATGATCCAAACCCTTTTTAAGAAAAGGTAACTTCGTATCCTGTATACCCATGACGATGGTTCGGTGGTGTACCCACGCCCTGGCTACAGCCGCTGATTTACCTGACCCTACGGAAGCGCAAAATGTATCATCCATCGCAAAGGACTCCAGAGCTGGAAACTGAGGTCCAACGGAAGATTGATCAATAATCCTCCACTCTTGCTGCATTAATAATGAATCTGTTTCACCCATACGAATCTCCCTCTACATTTAATCCTCAAGCTGTCTATTGATACTGCGCCACAAATCCCTGTGCCGCTGTAATGACAGCCAGTTTATATACATCCTCTTCACTGCATCCCCTCGAAAGGTCATTCACCGGACGATTCAGCCCCTGAAGGATCGGACCGACCGCTTCGAAGCCACCCAAGCGCTGTACCATCTTATAGCTGATGTTCCCTGCTTCGAGACTTGGGAAAATAAAAACATTCGCATCCCCCTGAATAAGGGAATCCGGTGCTTTTTTCCTTGCTACCGAAGGAACGAAGGCCGCGTCAAACTGAAATTCCCCATCAAGAATGACTTCAGGGTCCATTTCTTTTGCCAAATCGACGGCATCAACCACTTTTAAGGTCTCGGGGGATGTTGCCGATCCCTTTGTCGAAAAGCTCAGCATCGCCACACGCGGTTCGATATCGAACATTATTGCAGTCTTCGCACTTTCTATAGCAATTTCAGCCAGGTCCTGGGAACTGGGGTTTATATTGATCGCACAATCCGCGAATACATATTTTTCTTCATCTCGGACCATGATGAATACTCCCGAGGTTTTTTGGACGCCCGGCTTTGTTTTAATGATCTTTAAGGCTGGGCGAACCGTATCCGCAGTCGAATGCGTTGCGCCACTAACCATTCCATGGGCCAGTTTCATATGGACGAGCATGGTTCCAAAATAGTTCTCATCCTTTAAGATTTCACGCGCTTGTACATCGGTCGCTTTACCATCACGGACCTTCACGAACGCTTCAACCATTTCATCCATCATGATATAATTCTTCGGATCATATATTTCGATTGCATCAAGGGAGATCTTTAGATCTTTTGCCTTCTCTTGAATCAACCCAATATCCCCGATCAATACCGGTGTCACCAGTTTTGCTTTGGCAAGCCTGCCTGCCGCTCCCAAAATCCGTTCATCCAACCCTTCTGGAAAAACGATCTTTAAATTATGCCCCATAATTTTCGATTCCAATATTTCAAATAAATCACTCATTGGCTCTTCCTCCTTTTTAGATACGTTTCCCCATTTTTTTCTATATTTAACCATCCGTTAAAATCCATTGTCGTCTTCATTTAAGAATACTCCAGCAGCCAGGTAAATTCCAGCCATCCGCAAATTTGAAAATTGCAGAAACACCGAAAAACAGTGATGGTGTTTGCGGGTTGATATAAATTTCCTTATACTGAAACTATGTTATATTAAAGTTATAATAAGACTTAGGAGTGATCGTAATGAGTGAAGCAGCACAAACACTGGACGGCTGGTATTGTTTACATGATTTCCGTCTAATCGACTGGTCTTCTTGGAAAACGTTATCAAGTGACGAGCGCCAATTGGCCATCTCAGAATTCCAAGGTTTACTGGATAAATGGAATATGACACAAAACGACAATGAAGGCAGCCATGCCTTATATTCGATCGTTGGTCAGAAAGCGGACTTCATGCTTATGTTTGCCCGCCCAACCATGGAAGAATTGAATGCAATTGAAAACGAATTCAACAAAACGAAGCTTGCCGAATATACAATTCCCGCTTATTCATACGTTTCCGTCGTGGAATTAAGCAATTACTTAGCTGGCGGAGATGGTGAGGACCCATACCAGAATCCTCATGTCCGTTCCAGACTTTATCCGATACTTCCAAAAGCGAAACATGTATGCTTCTATCCAATGGACAAGCGTCGTGATGGCGATGATAACTGGTATATGCTTTCCATGGAAGAGCGCAAAGGCTTAATGCGTTCCCACGGCTTGATTGGCCGCAGTTATGCAGGTAAAGTAAAACAAATCATTTCGGGTTCTGTCGGTTTTGACGATTATGAATGGGGCGTAACACTATTCGCAGATGATGTCCTTCAATTCAAAAAATTAATCTATGAAATGCGTTTTGATGAAGTTAGTGCACGTTACGCTGCATTTGGTTCTTTCTTTGTAGGCAATATCCTGCCGGAAGAAAACGTACCTTCATTCCTATACGTATAAGACGATGAGCTTCCGGTTTCCGGAAGCTTTTTTTGCGTCCCCTCCTTATTTTTCCCCGGCTTTGGAATAAATCCATTCCACATCCCATACATTTTCAATAGTGATGAATTCATTTTTTCACAGTCCCATTCAGCTTCAGGAAAATTAATCAAGGCAATTCCTGACTCCAGCGAGGTGAAGGAACGTTACTTTTATTCATTTGCCGGCAAGAGGATATCGCTTATATCATGAACGGCTGCCGTTATGTATCGCTTAACATGCATTGTGGTTTTTTAAGCCACCCGGAGATTGTCCAGAAAACATATACAATACTACCGGTCGCTATAAATCGCACTGTTTCTTCCAGTCCACTCTCTCGGATTGTCCAAATTCCACAGCATCAACTAAACCTTGAATTTAGGAGGGAATGCAATGTCACAAAATAATCCTTATGGTAATTATCCGTACGGAGGAAGCCCTTATTACCCCTATGAAAATAATGAGCCTGAACTAAGGCAGCAAAATCCTAACCAGCAACAAGGTTACCCGCAGCAAGGATACCAACAGCCATCATACCAGCAACAACAGCCCACTATGGCAGGTACGCCACAACAAATGCCGATAACGATGGGTCAACCCCCTTCCGGACCACAGATACCTGGCATGCTTCCGGTCGAACAGTCGTACATCGAGAACATCTTGCGTTTGAATAAAGGGAAATTGGCCACTGTTTATACAACGTTTGAAAACAACAAGGAATGGAATGCCAAGATCTTCAAAGGAATCATCGAGGCTGCAGGACGCGATCACTTAATCATAAGCGATCCTCAAACGGGAAAACGATACTTAATCCCGATGGTATACTTAGATTATATAACGTTTGATGAAGAAATCGAATATGAATATCCATTCGGGGGCACTGGGCTTACCACCTATTCGCCAAGGTAAAAAAATCCTAAATAGAAGAGCCTCAGAATCTATTTGATTTTGAGGCTCTTCTTTATTGGAATGACTTTTTGACAAAAAAAGCTGACCCAAGAAGATCAGCTACCTTCATTACAAGTATTTATATGCAGCAACTATCATTAAGACCCAAGCAACCAAGAAAGAAACTCCGCCAAGCGGTGTGATGGCCCCCAGGACTTTAATTTGCGTAACGCTTAGAACGAATAGACTTCCGGAAAACAGGATAATTCCTATTAACATAAGCCAGCCGGACCAGTTGATCAGCGGACTTGAAATTTTCCCGGCCAATAAACCGAGTACCAATAAACCCACCGCATGGAACATTTGATATTGAACAGCGGTTTGCCAGGTTTCTAAATATTTATCGGGAATTTTCCCTTCCAGTCCGTGTGCACCGAATGCACCTAGTGCCACAGCAATAAACCCATTCAATGCACCTAAAATGATGAACAGTTTCAATTATTTCGCTCCCCTTCCCTAATTTAAAAATCGAACAAGGACTCCCCATTGGCCTCATCCATTTTAACCGGTTCTACATTCGGTGTAGCCGACATAACGGGCTGGGTCAATGTGATTGGCTTCGGTATGCTGATGTTAACCGCTTTTTCATCAACCATTACTTCACAAAGGGACTTAATCGCAATTACATACCCCTGCACCTTATCCTCTGAATTTGTCTGTTTCGCTTTTAAAACAAGCTCTTCGATTTTATCTAACATTTGTCTTGATGAAATATCCAACTTTACCACCTCGTCTATATACAGGTCAAAACTATCATATCTAGCATAGCAAAAATCAGAGAAGAAAACACCTTGCATATTTCCTACCTTTTCATTGGCTTGGCTTGAAATTCCAAGCATGGCTGTCCTGAAGAATGAAAGACATCAAGAGAAGGCTGGTTTGATGTTTTGAATTGAAAAGCACGACAGCCCTTTGGAAAACTCGGATCCCAAGTTATATAGAAATGATTGCACGCCATACAATTCACCCGTTTCGTTTTCCTGCCCATATCATCGGTTCGAGATTTTCCAATCAATTGGGGATTCCCCCATTTCCATCAGCAATTGATTTGTTTTGGAAAAAGGTTTTGTGCCAAAGAAACCACGGGAAGCCGACAGCGGACTTGGATGTACGGACTTAATGATTTTATGGCGGGTTTCATCAATCAAAGGGATTTTGGTTTGAGCAGGTTTTCCCCACAGAATGAATACAACCGGTTTCGGACGGTCATTCAATAGGCGAATAACTTGATTCGTAAAGATTTCCCACCCTTTTCCGCGGTGTGAGTGCGCCTCTCCCTCACGCACAGTCAAGACGGTATTCAATAGAAGCACTCCCCGTTTTGCCCATTCAACAAGGTAACCATTATCCGGAACTTCATAGCCTAGATCGGTGTTTAACTCTTTAAAGATATTTCTTAAAGAGGGTGGGATGCGAACTTCCGGCTTAACTGAAAAACTAAGGCCATGCGCTTGACCAGGCCCATGGTAAGGGTCCTGTCCAAGGATGACAACCTTTACGTCCTCATAAGGAGTATAGTGAAGCGCATTGAAAATATCGTCCTGATCAGGATGAATGACTTGCTGGCTGTACTCTTGCTTTATAAATTCCCTTAGCTCCTGGTAATATTCTTTTTTGAATTCCTCTTTCAATAGAGGCCACCAATCATTTGTCAATAACTGCTTTTCCATCTGCCACAGCCCCTTTCCACTTTTTGAAACTATATTATATCAAACTTAATCGCCTTGCCTTTACCATAGATTACGATTTATGTTTCTATATACCCCAAAAGTGGGAAATAGAAAGTTAGTAAGCAATTTAACCATGTTGGAGGATTCCCTATGAAAAAATGGTACAAAAGAAAACGATTTTATCTGCTTGTCAGCATTTTGATCGTCATTGCAATCGTAATCGTCTATAACAGCTACAAGCCTCTCCCCGATGGTATTTCTTATGAAGGAAAAGTTCATCATGTCGAGGATATCGATTTCATCTATGACCTCTCCTACCACGATGAACAAGGGAATCTGCAACATGAGCAGCGAATTTTCCAAACCATTAATCAAGCCATAGAAGAGGCTGATTCTTATATCGTAATCGATATGTTTTTGTTTAATGCTTTTTATGATGAAAAGGTAAACTTCCCGAAGTTAACCGAGACTCTGAAGGATAATCTGGTGAAACAGAAGAAAAGGAAACCTGATCTCAAGGTTATATTCATTACAGATGAAGTGAATACTTCCTATAATGCCTACCAATTAGAGGCATTGGAAACGATGAAGAAAAATGGAATTGATGTCATTGTTACCAACCTAGACCGCCTCCGGGATCCGAATCCTCTCTATTCAGGGGTGTATCGGACCTTTTTCCAATGGTTCGGTGAAAGCGGGAAAGGCTGGATTGTCAATCCAATGGCCAAAAGCGCGCCAAAGGTCACCTTGCGTTCTTATCTTAGACTGATGAATATCAAAGCCAATCACAGAAAAGTGGTCGCTACTGAAAAAACGGCCATCATCTCATCTGCCAATCCTCATGACGCAAGTGGATTCCATTCCAATATCGCGTTCCAGATGGATGGGAATATCATCGGTGATTTTCTTAAAGCCGAAGAAGCCGCTTCGAAATTCTCGGGAGGACCAAAGTCATTTCCTGAGTTCAAGGGGACATCGGCAGATAAAGGACCGATATCGGTACAACTGCTAACGGAAGGAAAAATCAATAAACATGTCCTTAAGGCAATTAAGGATGCAAAAAAGGGGGACAAGATCCATCTTGCCATGTTCTACATTGCCGATCGCGAGGTTGTCGAGGCATTAACGGATGCAGCTGAACGGGGTGTGAAGATTCAAATGATATTGGATCCGAATCAAAACGCTTTCGGAAGTGAGAAAATCGGGCTTCCCAATCTTCCGGTTGCCGCCGAATTCGAAAAACTGGGGGATGAAAACATCTCGATCCGCTGGTACAAAACAGATAAAGAACAGTTCCATACAAAGTTGATGATGATCCAAAAGGCTAATGAAACGGTTATCCTTGGAGGATCGGCTAATTATACCTCCCGCAATCTGGATGACTATAATCTTGAAGCGAATGTTGAAATCCATGCTCCAAATGATGCTGACGTTTCCAAGGATGTCGATAGCTATTTTCAAAGACTTTGGACAAATCAAAACGGAACTTACACGGTGGATTACAGTGAATACCAAAAGAAACTGCCTGTCTTCAAATACTTGACCTACCGCATTCAAAAGGTATTCCGCTTCACCACTTACTAAATATTCTTCGATAAAAATGTTTATCCGTGCCCAAACGAGGTTATATACTACTATAGCCAATCAACAACTGTAATAAGCAAGATTCCATTTACCTATTTTCAAGAGAATCTCACTAAAATTCAAGGAGGAGTTTATATGTATCAAGTACATGTAGTAGAAAACGGTTTACAAGCAAAGGAAAAAATCGATGAATTAATTACATCAGGTTATACGAAAGACGATGTATATTTGTTTGCCCATGACAAAACCCGTTCAAAACACCTTACCGAGAATACAAATACAGAAGGTGTAGGCATGAAGGAACAAGGTTTCCTTGATACCGTCGGAAATCTCTTTAAATCACGCGGAGATGAACTTCGTAATCGAATGAGCAACCTTGGCCTTAGTGATATGGAGGCAGAACGTTACGAGGAAGTTCTTGACGAAGGAAAAGTAGTCATCGTCGCTTCGAAACAAGATAATAAAGACGGGGTTACACACTAAACCCGATAACCATTACCCTATATGGATTCACAAAAAAGCGAGGCCCCAAAACCTGTGGCCTCGCTTTTTATATTCATTATCCAAGGATTCTTTGGTACGTGGCCTTTGCATGGACCATGTCCTTCGTACCGTGAATCAACGCCCGTCCATCCTTGAAAATGACGATACGCTCCCCAGCTTTTTCACAAGAGAGAAGAAATGGATTGAATTTCACCAAATAGCCGCTGCCGTCCAGATCTTTGGCTAATTTCTCGAGCTGCAATTCCAAAGGTTTTGGCGGTCTTACCTGTACAGTGTCCCTCCCGCAAAGAACAGCCGTTTTCGTTGCATTTTCCATTGTTAAAAAGGGGTATGTCCTCTGCTCTCCGCATGAGAGACAATCTTTCTTTTTCGCTTTTGTCAATTTAACGGTTTGGTATTGATTTCTCCACAGATCAAAAGTAACAAGTGCAGGTCGTACCGATTCCCAATCTTCAACAAGGATTTTCAAAGCTTCGGCAGTTTGGTGTGCCACTACCATCGTTACAGCTGGTGATATGATTCCTCCTGTGTCACAGGTCATCCCTTGAATGGGGATAGCTTTAAGCAAACAGTGCAAACATGGAGTCTGTCCGGGAAGGATAGTCAAAGCCATGCCCACACTCCCCACACATGCCCCATAAATCCACGGTATATGAAGCTTTTGTGATAAATCATTAATAATCATCCGTGTCTCAAAATTATCGGTTGCATCCAATATCAAATCAACATCACCAAGCAGCTGCTCAAGGTTTTGGGCAGTTGCGTCCATGATGATGGCATTCACTTCAACTTCATGATTGATATCAAATAAATGACGCTTTGCCGCTTCTGCTTTTGGCAGCTTCTCCTCGACATCCCGTTCCGTATACATTTGTTGGCGCTGTAAATTACTGGTCTCGACATAATCCCTGTCGACAATGGTAAGCTTCCCTACTCCTGCACGAGTAAGGGCCTCGGCATTAGCAGATCCCAAAGCCCCTGCACCAAGAAGCAAGACATGCTTCTTCATAATTTTCAATTGGCCCCCTTCACCGATGGGGGCGAATAAAGTCTGCCTTGAAAATCGCTCTTTCACCGTGAACCCTCCCTTCCGAATGCTTTAGCCTCCACTTACTGGCGGAATGAAAGCAACTGTATCTCCATCAGATAGAATTGTGTCATCATCGGCAAATTCTTCATTGACCGCTGTCATCACAGTTTCAAGACCTTCCAATTGAAAATCCACCTTCATTTTTCCTTTTAGCTGGGCCACACTCATTCCATTTCCTTCTATAGTAACAGTCTCTTTGCCTAGCTCATCTTTCAAATGGGCAAATAAAAGTACATTAACCATCAATATCCCCCTCTTCCGGTTTCCCCGTTGGATATGGAACGGTTTCCAACTGGTTTCCGACCCATGTCTCCCCATCTTCCCAGTGTTCTTTTTTCCAAATCGGGACGATTTCTTTAATTCTTTCAATCGCATACCTGTTTGCCTCATATGCATCATTTCGGTGTGGCGTACTAACGGCAATAACCACTGCGATATCCGTGATTTCAAGTTTACCTACACGATGGGTGATCGCCGTTTCTGCATCAGGCCAACGCTCCTTGATCTCAGATCCGATTTGCTCCAATTTCTTGATGGCCATCGGTTCATACGCTTCATATATTAAGAAGAGAGTCTTTTTTCCTTTCGTCATTTCCCTCACCGTACCAATAAAGGTCGTGACGGCACCTGCATTTCGACTGACTACTTTATTAATCACTTCCTGGATGACAATCGGCTCTTTTGAAATATTATAATTCATGTCTACCATCCTTTATATATAATTCAGTTTGATCAATATAACCTGCCTCTTGATAATCTTCCATCGTATTCATATTGAAAAAAAGGTATTGAAAATGTTCAGGATTCTCGCGATATAACTTAAAGTCGGTTTCTTTCATGATTTTCACCGAAATCTTTTCCAAAAATAGACTCATTTTCAATTCATGTTTTAATAAACAGTCCGTCAGTACAGGAAGACACCTTTTATGGTAAACAGCAAAAAGCGGCTGGATCCTGCCATTTATTTCTGGAATGACTGCATCGAATTCAGGTTCATAATGGGAAATGATATCCTTTATGGCATCAGCATTCACAAACGGCATATCACAGGCTGCAAGGAACTGAAGCTCCGTTTTCGATGAGGTCAACCCTGCATGCAATCCGCCAAGAGGTCCATGATCTTTATGTAAATCCGGAATTAGCGGCAGCTGCAGAAAACGATATTCTTCAAATGTATTCGTAATGACCATAATGTTTTCTGACACCTTTTTCAATTCGGATGCCACTCTTGAAATGTTCACAACGCCACTTATGGTCAACAGGGCCTTATTCACGCCCATACGGCTTGATTTCCCACCAGCTAAAAGCAACATTGTCCATTCCATAGAAATCACCCTCCCTTTTTTGGGTTTAATCCAGCATCGAACGGTAAAGCTATACTAAATGTATCCACTATATTTAAATATTTTAAATCAACTTTGAAAATAATGACACCTTCGCAAACTTTGCTTTGTAAATCAAAAGATGGAAAGTAGGCCACACTTCCATTTTATATTCTGAATTCCAGGTCCGAAAAATGACACATGCGTGGCCATTCCATTACCTTTCTTAAGGTACTCATATTAAGGTGAAAACTAAGTTTTACATAAAAGAAATTTTGGTATATTCTAAAAATAGGATATTAACTGGTATGCTGATAATATCGATATCTAATTCTCCTGAGGAGGTCACATAATGACTATGAAAAGAGCTATGACAGTTGCCGGATCGGATTCGAGCGGCGGTGCCGGTCTTCAAGCGGATTTAAAGACATTCCAAGAATTCGGCGTTTACGGTATGTCCGCATTAACGACAATCGTGACGATGGATCCAAAGAATGGCTGGTCCCATAATGTATTCCCTACACCGGTCGAGGTTTTAGAAGCCCAAATCGAAACGATTCTATCAATCGGCATTGATGCCATGAAAACGGGAATGCTTGGATCAGTGGAAATCATTGAACTTGTTGCCCGTAAAATAGACGAGTTGAAGCTGGACAAGGTCGTAATCGATCCAGTTATGGTATGTAAAGGTGAAGATGAAGTATTGCACCCTGAAACTGCTGTAGCTCTGCGCGAACTGCTTGTTCCACGTGCAACTGTAGTCACGCCAAACCTGTTCGAGGCCGCTCAGTTAGCGGGAACTGCGCCTATCAAGACGATTGACGATATGAGGGCTGCAGCCGAAAAGATTCATGCACTTGGTGCAAAATATGTCTTGATCAAAGGCGGTAATAAGCTGGATCATGATAAAGCCATTGACCTTTTATATGATGGAACTGAATTTGAAATCCTTGAATCAGAAAAAATCGAAACGACCAATACACATGGTGCCGGCTGTTCATCTTCAGCAGCCATCGCAGCTCAATTGGCTGAAGGGAAAAGCCCGCGTGAGGCTGTCCTCATTGCTAAAGACTTCATCACCGAGGCCGTTCGCCATTCTTGGAAGATGAATGATTATGTTGGACCTGTCAATCATGGTGCATACCATAAATATGGAATCGCTGAAAAAACACAAAAATAAAACATCAAGTTTAATGGCCGCTCAAATTCATCGAGCGGCCTTTTTCGCTTTTTTTGTTTTTATTTAGTAAAATAGAAAGAAGGAAAAGCTTATCTAGCCGCCCAGTTAAGGAGGAAATTATAGAATGAAACCTATAGACCGTACAGAGGTGCAAAATGCCATTGATTCTTTCGCAGGACAAGATGTATATCTTCACCTTGAAACGACAAATGGTGCCTATGCCACTCATGTAGATGAAGCTTTCTTTTCGGCAGGTGCTTATATTCGTAATGCTCTTATACAGTATGAACATGGGAAGATAGTTGGGGATGGACCCTACCGCATCGGCTTGAAGCTCAATATTGGCTGGGTATATGCAGAAGGCGTTAACCACTTCGAAATGGATGAACAAGGGAGATTGCTATTGGCAGGCCTTGATTTTTCCGGAAAGCTTGCTGTCTCCATGCAGCTCAGTCCCACTCCTTTTGAATGATGACAACTTGCATGATATATATCATATAATTCCGATGAAAACTCCCATTTACCGATAACCATACTCACTGTAAGTAGAACGGAAGGAGAAATATACCTTGGAAAAAGAACGCCATGTATTAGTTATATTCCCACATCCCGATGATGAAGCCTTCTCGGTCTCCGGAACGCTTGCCCTTCATAGAGAAGCGGGCACTCCTGTCACCTATTTATGCTTAACTTTAGGAGAAATGGGACGTAATTTAGGAAACCCTCCATTTGCAACAAGGGAATCCCTCCCTAAAATTCGCAAAAAGGAATTAATCGATGCAGCAAATGCGATTGGCATCCAAGATTTACGCATGCTTGGATTGCGTGATAAGACAATTGAATTCGAAGATGATGAAAAGCTTACTTCATTATTTACCGATGCCATCAATGAATTGAATCCTTCATTGATCATTACGTTTTACCCAGGATACAGTGTCCATCCTGACCATGAAGCGACAGCACGGGCTGTGGTGCGGGCCGTTGAAAGAATGGATGCGAAAGAGAGGCCTAAACTTCATTGTGTCGCCTTCTCGAATAACTGCATTGACGAATTAGGGCAACCTGACATTATCCATGATATCTCTGCCGTCGAAGAAAAAAAGGTAGCCACATTCACTGCCCACCGTTCGCAAACTCAGGCAATGGTGATCGATTGGAAAGAGAAATTCGAAAATCAGGATGCCGATTTTCTAGACTGGATCCGTAAAGAACGATTATGGACCTATAAGTTTTAAAGAAACCGCCAATATGGCGGTTTTCTTTGTTTATGGCATAAAAAAACGCCTGTGGGATACAGGCGGAGAAAAGGGGGATACTTTGGAAAATCAATCATAATATAAGCATCCCCAAAATTCTTCATTTTATACAATCATATTCAAAAAATTAGGCAGACAAGCGTTCCTCATGCTGCATTCTCACTCTTGCCGAGGCTTTTTTTCCATGCGCCAAGTAATAAATGCCAATAAGTATGAACGCAAAGATCGACATTCCCATGAATAACCCTTTGAACCCTGTATATGGAATAAGGAATCCCAATAGGAATGGGCCCACACCAATACCGAAGTCATACATTGTAAAAAACGTGGATGTGGCTAACCCCATCCGATTCGATGGGGCTTCCTTGATGGAAATCGCTTGACTGCTTGATTGGAACGTACCATACCCCACTCCAATAAAGGCACCGGCAATCAAAAGCGTGATACCATGATGCGATTGGCTGAGGATGACCATACCGACGGCAAATAGCAAGAGCGATGGGTAAATAACTGCATTTTCCCCCTTCACATCAAACATCCGGCCTGTAAACGGACGGGAAGCCAAAAGGAATACAGCAAATACGACAAAGAAAAAGCTTGCCGCATCCATTAAATCCATTTCTTTTGCAAAAGATGTTAAATAGGACAAGATGCTCGAATAGGTAAATCCGGCAAACCCGATAAAAATGGAAATGGGCAGTGCCCTTTTTTCAAAGTAATCACTGATTTTAAATCCTTTTTGTGCCGAAGCTCCGACCTTTTCCCCTTCAGGCACATTCATGAATAACGATGCAACTAAAGAAAACGCGGCAAATAAAGAGGCTGCATAGAAAATGATGGAATAACTGAAATGCTGTGTTATCAGCAATCCAATAAACGGGCCGAAAGCCATTGCCAAGTTTGTACTCATGGCAAAGTAACCTGTGCCTTCCCCGCGTCTTTCATTCGGAATGATATCTGCAGCAATCGTTCCAGTTGCCGTAGTGGCAAGGCCAAAAGCAAAACCGTGAATAAGCCGATCGATCAATAAGAGGGATAAACCATTCACCAGGAAATAGCCGATGGATGCGATCAGGAATAGAACCAACGAGCCAAGCAACATCTTTCTGCGGCCGATCTTGTCAATTTTTTTCCCTGCAATCGGTCTGACAAGCACAGCCCCAAGAACAAAAATACTTGAAGCAAGCCCTGCTTGTGCTTGCGATGCATGAAAATTATCCATCGTATAAATGGTCAATGTCACCATCAAGACATAAAAAGTTAAAAATAGAAAAAAGTTCGCAGACGAAACAATCAGAAAGTCTTTCGTCCACAATTTTGGTTTGTGATTCATTTCAATCCTTCTTCCTTACTATTGTTTTAATTTTTCCTTCAGGAAAATCAACGTTCGTAACGTTGCCTCCCGGTCTTCTTCAGCCAAACCGCTCATTAATTGAAGTTCAAATTCCTCAACTACCTTTTTGGCCTCTTGATAGGTCCTTACACCTGACTCCGTTAACTGTATTCTCCGTTCCCGCTTATCTTTTCCTGGGACTTGTTCAATCAAATCAAGTTCTTCCAACCGATTTACCGTCCTCGTTACCGTCGGTTTCTCCACATCTAAATAAGTGCTTATTTCAACAAGCGTAGAACAGCCAAACTGACTCAGATAATATACAATCGACCATTGTGAATGAAAAAGATCAACCTTGGCCAATTGTTCATTTAACTTTTTCGTAAATGACCTTGAAAATTGTAAGTTATGATGAAAAAAACCATTTTGAAAGGACAAAGGTATTCCTCCTGTAAATTAGTTACCTAGGTAACTATACACCTATTCATTAAAAATGTCTAGCCTTCGGATGAACGAAAATAATCGTAGACACACTGTTTCCTCAGCTTCTCCATCGCTTCCGACACAAAAAATCCCCTTTTCAGGAGATTCGGGCTTTTATTTGGGAGTATGGAGAAAATACTCCGTGAGTTTGGTGCTTTTACTCGTGAGTTTCGGGCAAATACTCGTGAGTTTCACGCTTTTACTCGTGAGTTTATAGGACATAAACCAAAAGGAAAACCCCGCTATTAGCGAGGTTTCCGATTATAAGCTTCTTTTCTTCTCATTACATCAAGGCATATTTAACCGAGATAGCGGCAAACGATAAAGCTTATCATCCTTTTCATCAGGATTTCCTCGGCCGTCCGTATTGTTGCTTATGAAATAAAGAAATTCTTCATCAACGAATACATCGCGTATCCTTCCTGAGCCCGTAATGATATTAGTCAGTTTTCCGCTTTTTACATCATAACTCTTAAGCGCTTCGCCCCTTAAGGCTGCAAAATAGAGCTTTCCGTCAAAATAGGCCATGCCAGAAGGAGCCCATGTATTTTCACCGGAATGAATCAATGGTTTTACCATATCAGCTTTTTGCTCATCGCCCTGTATCTCTGGCCAGCCATAGTTCTTACCCGGATCAATTTTATTTAATTCATCGTGAGCCGAATCTCCGTGCTCACTTTCATACAACTGTCCTGCTTCATCCCAAGCAAGGCCTTGTGGATTGCGGTGACCGTATGAATAGACGTATGAATTCGCGAAAGGATTATCGTTCGGAATGGTGCCATCCAGGTTCATGCGCAGAATTTTCCCGCCTAAAGAATCTGTGTCCTGTGCGATCTCAGCCCTTCTTGCATCACCTGTCGTTGCATATAGCTTATCATCCGGACCAATCTTGATCCTGCCGCCATGGTGGAAGTCCCCGCTTGGTATTCCGTCGATTAAGGTCTCCATCTCCTGCCACTCATCATCATTTTTTTCTAAAATGACGATTCGATTGATGGAATTCCCGCCTTCTTCATACGTATAATAAGCGAAAGCTTGCCCACTGTTAGAAAAATCGGGAGCTAATAAAAATCCAAGCAACCCAGCTTCCGCTTTAGATGACAATGTCTTTTTTAGGTTGACCTTTTGCCGTGTCATCTTACCATTGTCCCATTCAACGATGGTTCCTGTCCGCTCCGAAACATACATTGTGTCCCCATTCTTCTGAATCGACCATGGGGCATGCAAGTTCGTTACCAGCACATCCGGATCTTCGCCTAAAGTGCCCGTCACTTCCTTGTCAGGATTCGGCTCGGTTTTACTGTCATCATCATTCATGTTACATCCAGTTAAAATCAATGCAGCCATAAGGAAAAATAAGAGCAACTTTTTCAAAAGTCTTTCCCCCTTCGATTCATGAGTTTAATAGGCTGACTGTTTAAGTACCTTTAAAATGGCCTCCGCTACACCGGATTCATCATTCTTGCCTGTTACTTCATCACACAGTTTTTTTATTTCGAGCGGGGCATTTCCCATTGCGACAGACAAACCTACCCGTTCAAACATGGATACATCATTATAATTATCCCCAATAGCCATCGTTTCCTGCATCGAGCCGGATTTTCCATTCACATATGTTTCAAGTGCCGTACCTTTTTGAGCTGTTTCACTCATGATTTCTACATTTTCACGTCCCGATGAAGTGACTGTAACTCCCTGTCCTTTCAATTTCGAAGCAATTTCATTTAATAAATTTAAATCCTTTGAAAAGCTGAGAATTTTATAATATTCCTCATTCGAACGGCTAAATAACTCGGAATAATCGGTAATGGAAGTTACCTGTCCAAGCTGTAAACGCTCCTCCGCATATTTCCGCATATTCTCAGGGTCAATGTCCGGATTGGCTGTAACGAATACATCAACCAAAACAGATATTGCGTTTTCATAGTCTTTAGAATAAATTCCCTGACTCGTATATATTTCGAAATAAATCCCTTGTTCTTCGAGGAATCCAGCGACCATTTTAGCAGTGGCAGCTGACATTGGATTGGAAGCGGCAATATTTCCGTCCTCCGTGAAGAGGGCGGCACCATTTACACAGATGACAGGGCAAACGATGCCTGCTTCATCTAAAGCGAACCTTGCTTCCACATAAGATCTTCCAGTAGCAATGATCACTTCCACTCCCTCACTTTGCGCCCTCTGGATAGCTTGCTTATTATCCTCACTGACCTTTTGCATTTTGTTTAACAATGTTCCGTCCATATCAATCGCAATCGTCTTTATCAATTCAACCGGCTCCTTTTTTTTCAATATAATCCCTATTTTAACCGAAAGGACGTGGATAAACACGTTTAACAAACCCGTATCTATTCTTGTGTGACTTCCGTCATTAAAAAATCGTCTTATGTATATAAATAAACTGCACCTATTAAAATAGGTGCAGTTTGTTTTCTTAATGCAGAATCGTTTGGTTATCGACTTCTTGTGCCCGTTCAATGATCTGTTCTTGGATGTCTCTTTGAATGTCATCGATGGCAGTAAAGTCCATTGCTTTTACATAAATCTTTTCAAGTTCGTCATGCAGCTCTTTCGCCTTTGCCAGATTTGCTGTCGCTTCATTCATTTTTGTCCGATACCTGGTGGAAACATCCTTTAACTGATCGGCATAAATTTCATCTGTTCCAGGCAGGATAGCCGTTTTATATATATCTATGATTTCATCACCTTCATAACTCGGGAAATATTCATGAGGTGATGTGCTGTCAAAAATGGCGATCCCTACCTCCCGGACGATTACCATGTCCAAGCTATGCGGATCGAATCCGCAATGATATACTTCCACATCAAAGCCCCTTTGCTCCGCAGCCTTTGCAATCTTCTTCAGCATCGTTGATTTCCCTGAACCTGGACGTCCCTTTAAAAAGTACCGTTTTTGTATTCCCTCAGTAATATTCGGGATGAAATCAACTGCACCCTTTGGTGTAGCTGCCCCTAAGAATCGGTGACGAACATCTGACTTCTTATTAAGGGTTATATCTCTATAAAAGCCTTCTATCAATTTATTGGTCAACCCATTCAATTTAGCGAAATCAATATTTGCTTTATAAATGTCTTCCCATTCATCATGTATCTTCAATGCTTCAGCGAATAGGGCATATGCCTTCTCGAAACTCTTGCTTCTCGCATTCGTCAATCTTATGATGGCCGCTCTTTCAGAAGCCAGCTGCTGGGAATTCCAGGCAGCCCCCAGATTGACATATTCCTCAATTGCCCCAGGTGCCTTCGGCTCAATCACATGCGGCGCGGTCCCATCCACGAGTCCGATTTTCAAAGCAGGAATGATCACTCCATCAATGGAATCATTATCGGACGAACAATGTAAATACTCGATGTCATAGTCTTTATCCAGCCATTCTTGGCCGATTTTTTTCATAATGGTCGATTTACCGGAACCAGGTCCTCCTTTTAAAATGAACAATCTTTCCAGACCTGCCAAATTGGAATCATATAAACTATAAAAACCTTTAGCCGTATTGCCTCCTGCGAAATAATGCATCACTTTTCCTGTCACTTTCACACTCTCCCTCACAATACAGATGTGATCTTCAAGACAGCGTATGCAGAAAAGAACTAATAGGTGAATGCCTACAGGTTAACAGTCTATTTTATTAGGGCTGCAGATTCCGCTTGTGTGACCTCTAGGAATTCTGACGGTTTTAACACGATCTGTGTACCGATCTTTCCCCCGCTTACGATGATTTCAGGCAGGTTTGCTGCACTTTCGTCAATAAAGGTCGGGTATAGCTTTTTCATTCCGATCGGTGAACAGCCTCCCCGAATGTACCCTGTGTATTTTTGCAGATCTTTAACCGCAAGCATTTCAATTTTTTTTGCACCTGCAGCCTTCGCTGCTTTTTTCAAATCCAGTTCGGTGGCTACAGGAATGACAAATACGTAAAGCTGCTGCGGTCCGTTATGGGTAACAAGCGTTTTAAAAACGGTTTCTGGCGCTTTTCCAATTTTGTCCGCAACAGTGATACCATCGATTTTTCCATCGCGGGCATCATAGCTCATCATGCCATACTCTATACGTTTGTTATCAAGAATTCGCATTGCATTCGTTTTACTGGCTCCCATAGAAAATTCCCCTTATCGTTTTCTACCATCTTACCATTTTAAATACCAGGCAAAAAGAAAAGCACAGTGCCTACTGCATCTGTGCTTTCCCTAAGAATCATTCTAAATGACGTCTTTGGAAATCAGCGATTCTCTTGTAGTCGCCTTCCAATTGCCTGCTCACGGATAAATAAATCGACATTAATTCTTCATATACTTTAACGTTCTCTTCGATCGGGATAAGTTCATTCGTTTCCCCAACCATACCTTCAACCTCATCAAGGCTTTGGATTTCGCCTAAAGCATATAATCCAAGAACGGCTGCACCTAAGCTTGAACTCTCGAAGCTTTCAGGAATTGTCACGTTTTGATTGAATATGTCAGCCATGATTTGGCGCCAGAGCTTTGAACGGACAAATCCGCCGCTTGCATGGATCTTCTCGGGAGCACCCGTCAATTCCTTAACAGCAAGAAGGACACTGTACAAGTTATACATCACACCCTCCAGCACTGCCCGGACCATATGGTCACGAGTGTGATGAAGCGCCAGTCCGAAGAAGGAGCCCCTTGCATCGGCACTCCATAATGGTGCCCGTTCCCCTGCCATATACGGGTGGAATATCAAACCATCAGAACCAGGTGCAATATTGGAAGCCATATCCGTAAGGATCTCATAGGAGTCCTGTCCCGAAGCCTTCGCTTTTTCGATTTCCACACGGCCTAACTGATCGCGTGCCCATCGGAAGGTGATTCCCCCATTGTTGACCGGTCCGCCGATTACCCAATGATTCTCAGTAAGGGCATAGCAGAATGTCCTGCCTTTCGGATCGGTAAGCGGCCGGTCACTGACGGTTCTTACCGCACCGCTCGTTCCGATTGTCACTGCCAGGACGCCTGGCTTGATTGCGTTTTGCCCTAAGTTGGCAAGCACACCATCACTCGCGCCAATCACAAACGGGGTACCAGCCTGAATGTTCATTTTTGCAGCTAATTCCTCACTTAATCCTGAGAGGATATGCGTTGTAGGGACAAGCATCGGCAGCTTATCAGCCCCAATTCCAGCAATGGTGAGTGCCTCTTCATCCCACTTAAGGTCATTCATGTTGAACATGCCCGTTGCAGAAGCGAGTGAATAATCCATCACATACTCATTGAAAAATTTATAGATGATGTATTCTTTAATTCCGATAAATTTGTCCGTTTCGTTAAAAATCCCGGGATGCTCATTTTTTAACCACATTACTTTCGTGATTGGGGACATCGGGTGAATGGGTGTTCCGGTCCTGTGATACAATTGCATCCCTTGTTCCGAAGCCTTCAATTTCCTCGCATAGGCAACACTTCGATTATCAGCCCATGTAATGCTATTTGTCAGCGGTCTGCCGTCTTTTCCCATTGCAATCAAGCTATGCATCGCCGAACTGAACGATATCAAGCCCAGTTCTTGCTTTTCTATCCCGCTTGCAATCATAACCTCGCCTATTGCAATGATGACCGCTTTATAAATTTCTTCGGGATCTTGTTCCGCCACGGAAGGAGTTGGACTGTGCAGAGGATAACCCCTCGAACAAGATTGGACAACCTCCCCCCCTTTTGAAAAAAGAACAACCTTCGTACTCGTCGTACCAATATCTATCCCCATCATATAACCTGAATGTCCCATATTTACAACATGCTCCTTTCTCTTAAACAATTGAATTCAATAGTAAGATTAGGATAAGTGAAACGACTGATATAATCGTTTCCATAACCGTCCAAGACTTTAACCTTTGTGAGACTGTTAAATTAAATCTTTAGCGAACATAAGCTGCAACGGCTTCATCCACCCCGCTCGTGATCAATACAATTTTAAATGAACCGCACGCCCCGATAATCAAGATGATGGAGGCAGGCGGACATGAATTGGTTTAGTTCTTCTTTATTAAAACCTCTAGCGCATCCTAATGTAAAGAATGAAACGACCACAGAAATCATGAGGGTGATGATTGACTTTCCAATGAAGGCATTCCAATCATTTCATATTGGATCTTCAGCAAACAAAGCACCGAAAGCAACAATAAAAAGACAGGCATTAAAATCGTGTTCCGCTAGCCTCTCGATGCTTGTACATCCATTAACAATGGCATTGGGAATTCCGATGATCAAAGCATATAAAATGCCAAAAGGGATTAGCTCCATCACTGCACCGCCGACTCGGCAAACCAAGAGTATTACCTCCCCCTATCTGAACAGCATCTGCAACATCCGGAATATCCATACCTGCGATAACCCTAAAATGACGGAAGCAAGAAGTAACGCAATAAATGGGGACCATCTTGCTTTGGCTATGATAACGATTAAGAGCAAACCATTATTATGGCTAACAATCAATAAAAGTAAGATTTCAATGAAAAAAGCATCGAACCAGTTCTTTATGAACAAACTCGATGCCTGATTCAGTCATGAGAACATCATTCTCCAATGAAAAGAGGACCGGATATGTGCTTGATTTCTTTCTCCAAATGTTCAGGATAGGCAATGAGGAAGCAGGTGGATGGTCCTGATGATTTTTCGATATCGACTTTATCACTTATATGCTCAGAAACACCTTCACCACTTTGATCCAGGTGCTTCCATTCATATGCTATCCCTTTTGAGCCGACTGGAAGTGCCTGAACGTCTTCCATTTCACATAGGCTTTTATATAAAGATAATGGCGCGACCCAATCTTGCTGTTCCATTACTTCTTCTCCAACGAGCGGCTTGCCGATCAGAGCGATTTTCCGTAAGGGCTGTTGCTTTTTAACACGTTCATTCACTCGTTTCCCAATCACCATAAGACCAAGTGCTGATTGAAGAAGCGGCATGTTACTTTCTGTGCTGCCAGTGATGGGAAGATCCTCCATTCCCAATTCACCCAGCCCCTTTTTGACACCCCTGTTCAAGTCCTCCCAGGCTTCATCACCGCAGAAATTATTTAGAACGACGGATACGGGTCTTCCGCCAACGCCCAAACACTCCATGACGGCAACCCGAAAGGAATAATAGCCAACGACTTCATAAGGGACATGGACAAGGTCCTTTTCCTTCAGCCCGATACCGCCGCTATTATCACTAGAAACAATCAATGAATCTGATTCGGAAAATGGCAAAATCAATGAATCACTCATTCTACAAGTCCATCTTTAAAAAGCATTTTTTTCAAAACAGGCTCCAAGCGTGGCAGTAAAAGGGCAGCCAATACTACATTTACCGCCGTCGCTGCCGTTAATCCCGGAACCAATAACGTGTAAAAACCAGGGCTGATCAGAAATGCGAAAGGCAGGGCTAAAACGAAGGCATTACCGATAAAGAAGAGGAAAAATGCGCCTACTTTTTTTCCGTTTATATATAAAATGCCAAACATCCATGCCAGGACTGCCATTTCGACCATGATCAAAAAGTGGAATGGCCCAAGCGGCATGCCGCCGATGAACGCTGAAATGATATGACCAAGCCCAGCAACTATAGCCCCCGATACCGGGCCAAGTATGACAGCCGCCAAAAGGGCCGGGAAACTATCCAAAGCTATGCTCCCGATCGGGGAAGGGATTTTAATCATTGCCCCTACCGCCGATAAGGCAATGAATATAGCGATTGCACTAATTTTTCTTACGTCCATGTTTACTCTTTTTCCTTTCTTTTCCCTCCACGGAACACATTTGCGCTGCGGATATACTCCACATCTTTCACACCAAGACGGAAATTGATCACACGTGCAACAGCAAAGAAGTAATCCGACAAACGATTTAAATATTGAAGTGATAATGGTGAAACAGCCGCACCGGACTTGATCAATGAAACGACCAATCGTTCTGCCCTTCTTGTAACGGTTCGGGCAATATGAATGGTTGCAGCCGCTTTTGAGCCGCCAGGCAGGATAAACTTTTCCAATTCCGGCGCTTCAAGTATGAAGGCATCTATCCGTTCTTCCAAATAGGTAATGGCCTCATCCGTCAGCTTTTGTGGGGCCTTCTCGGAAACGGTTGCCAAATCACCGCCGCAGTCAAACAACTCATGCTGGATTTTCTCTAGGTCGGCCAGTATATCCGTAAATATCGCTGGATCCAATTCTGTCACCGCAAGACCGATATAGCTATTCACTTCATCAACCGTTCCATAAGATTCGACACGGATGTCATCCTTGTCAAGCCGACCTCCGATTACGCTTGTTTGTCCCTTATCCCCTGTACGTGTATAGATTTTCATCCCAATTACCTCCTCTACTTTATTCGCTGGTCAATTCCATACCAGATGATATCAACGCGCCTTGAAATGGATGCTACATCTTGAAAGACCCATCCGCAGGCATCGCGCCATCTGCGATCTCTTGCTTCCATCGGCACTATGCCTTTGGTGATATCTGAACCGATCACAATGCAGTTGCGGTCATCTCTTTCTTTCTCCCATATTCGCCAATCAGCCATGATTTCCTTCCATTTTTTTCGAATCGAATCTGAATCCATCTTTTCTGCATCTTGTTGAATCCATGCATCCAACCCTTGCAATACAACCGTCTTGCCTTGGAAAACAATCATTTCCGGCTGTTCTTTTCGATAACCGGATAGCCAAAGGACATCATTTTCCAAACCATAAAATTGCTTTACCCATTTAGTTTTGCCATTATAGGCGCCTCCTGTAACAAAGTGCAGCGTTCTCCCCTCCTTAAGCTGTTCCGGTCTTCCCATATCAGCTCATATCCCCGGCCATGGGAAATCCTCCAATCAAAAAAAGACTTTTCCTGCGGGGCATAGCGGACCAATAAATCACGGATTACCCCTCCATGCGTCATTAGGGCAAATCGGTTCTCCTTACAGGCAATCAATTCGTTCCAGCCATTATTCACACGCTCGGAAAATGCCGGATACCTTTCACCCCCAGGCACCAGTGCCTCCATGGGACGTTCCAGCCAATTAAGATAATCTCCATCTGTCTTCAACTCATGATACGTCCGTCCTTCCCAATTGCCGAAGTTCATCTCACGGAACGAAGGGTTTTTGACCGGAACTGCATGTGGAAACAGAAGTCGTGCAGTTTCCACACAGCGGGGCAAATCACTGCTGAAAATTTTTTCATACTGTGGGTATGAGCCCCTTAAGTCCAGTATTTCCTTTTCTCCTTCGGTACTTAATGGAGAATCCGTCCAGCCTAAATAGGCCTTACGTTCATTTGCTGCTGTCAGCCCATGGCGAAGTAGTGTAATAGCCACAATATCAGCCATAACCAAAGCTCAACCCCTTCCACGGAAGCCCCCAGTACATCCCCCGTTATCCCACCGAACCAACTGACGATTTTACGTTTTATATAAACCAGGAAAAACACGGCAGCCAGAAACATGATGAAAAATAAGGTGACAAGCTTAAAATCGATGATCCAGGCAATCGTCAGACTTACAAGGAGATACAGCCAATAAATGGGCAAACTGCTTTTCGTCACTGCACTTTGAAAAAAAGCACCTAGCCCCTCTTTTTTAGCCAGCGGCATCCGGATGAGTAAATAACCCATCACACATTTGCTTAAGAGCGGAAGGGCAATGATCAAGAAGTATGTCCATTCATTTACCCTTTCGACAATTTCATAGATAAATAGAAACCTTGCGGCCAATAGGACTATGACGGAGATGACACCGAATGCACCTGTCCTGGAATCCTTCATGATTTCCAATCGCCGATCTTTATCCTGATAGGAAAAAAAAGCATCACTTGCATCGATCCAGCCATCGAGATGCAAACCTCCCGTTAATGCCATGGTCAAAAACCAAAGGAAAAAGGCAATCGCAAGCGATGACAATGGGGTCCATTCCACTAGTGCATACAAAACGCCGCCCAATAACAACCCTAGCAAAAGACCTACTAATGGAAAGGTTTGAATGGCACGGTGAATATATTTCTTCTCCATCGGAAGCTGCTTCTTTATTGGAAAGACGGTAAAGAACTGCAGGTTAATTAAAAATCCGATCACTCCGCTCATCCCTGCATGCCCCCTTTCTTCCGCAATGGAATCCCCGCTTCCACTAGATAGGCTTCATCGGCCAGTCCGACGATCGTTTGATGAAGCAGACCCAGTGTTTTTCCGTATTTATGAAGGAAATCATCCTGGAAAATCGGTTCCTGCACCAATTCATTGCTCACGACTATTAAACAATTGGATTGTTTTCTTATCTCATTGATTCCGGTTATTATTTTTGAAAAAACGCTATTTAAGAATTCTTCTTCAAGCGGAAGGCCAGGGCCAAATAGTTCGTTATCAAGCAGGGTTGTCAGACAATCGAGCAGAATTATGGAATCCTGATCAATATCCGCCCCTATTCTTGTAATATCCGTTGCGTATTCAGAGGTCTTCCACGCAATCGGGCTGCTTTCCCTATCTTTCCGATGCCTAAGGATCCGTTCACCCATTTCAGCATCACTGACACGGCCGCAGGCAAGGTAATGCAAGTTCCCATTCGTTTGGAGCGCAAACTCCAGTGCTTTTCTTTCTGCGAAGCTGCTTTTTCCTGAACGGACACCCCCGGTTATAAAACAGAGCCTTGCTTTCTCCACTGTCTTACCCCCTCCATCAGTGCTTCGTTATCATGTTCACTCTTCACTGCAAACCGAAGCCACACTCCGTCCAAACCCGGAAAATTATTGGTATGGCGCGGTACGATTCCTTTTTTCAGCAAAAAGGGGAAAAGGGATAGAGATTCATCCTTCACCAAATAAAAATTGACTGTGCTAGCAGAGACATTCAACCCTTGCTCCTCATAAAACCGGAATAGTTTTTGCTTTTGCCATGCAATATAGTCTCTTGTTTTTCTCATATAGGCTTCTTCCGCAAGACAGATTTCCCCCACTTCAAGCGCCACGTGGTTGACGCTCCAATGCGGCTTATAGTTTCTAACCCGTTTTATGATGTCAGGTGCCGCAAGCAAGTAGCCTAGTCTCAAACCCGGGATTGCAAAGATTTTAGTCATTGATCTTAGAATGAGTAAATGTGGAAATGCATTGATTAAAGAAGCATAACTAAAGGCATCTTCCGTAAAATCATAAAAAGCCTCATCCAATACAACCAGGCAATCCGCTTTTTGGCATTCCATGATCAATTCCCTGACTGCATCCCGATTAAATGAAACACCCGTCGGATTATTAGGCGTACATAAGAAAATTGCATCATATTCGGGTAATCGGGGAATCAATCGCTCCAAGTCCAATTGCCACTCAGGAGCATCAAGCTGGTGAAAATCGACCTTACATCCTGCTGCCAAACAAGCTTCAGCATATTCCGCAAATGCCGGCTGAATGATCAGCACCCTTTGATTGGCTAATCCGTTCGCTACCAGCATGATTATTTCAGCACCACC
Organism: Peribacillus frigoritolerans; assembly: GCF_040250305.1. NCBI lineage: Bacteria > Bacillati > Bacillota > Bacilli > Caryophanales > Bacillaceae > Peribacillus > Peribacillus frigoritolerans. Next base: position 5,467,960 of record NZ_CP158190.1, read on the forward strand.
GTTCCCCACCAAAACGGATTGCTCAGGAAGAGCTTCTTTTTTTGCAATGGATTTTGTCAGTTTAATGGCATGCGGATCTGGGTATTGAAGGATTCCTTCGAAAAATCCAGCCCACTGTTCCTTTATGCGTAAAGGCGGACCCAATGGGTTGATGTTAGCACTGAAGTCGAGAACCCCTTCAGGCATCTCGATTTTCAGCGCTTCATAAAGATAATGAGGATTAGAGCCATGAGAAGGTAATGTCAAGAATAAGCCCCCCTAGCCATAGCATCAGCAGAAATAGAAAAGATGACCGATGCATGATGGTAATCGTTTTTGGTATATGTTTTGCTTCCAATCGAACAAGCGGAACTCCCATCCTCGCACGGTCGGAAACAATTCCGTTGTACATATTAAGGCCTCCAAGCTGTATTCCCAAAATCGCAGCAACGCCTGCTTCACACCACCCGCTATTCGGGCTTGGATGTTTTTTTGCGTCATTAAACAATATCCTCCATCTAGCACCAAATCCATGATAGTGAGATTTTGAGCTCAGTAACATCAGGTAACCGGTGAGGCGGCTGGGAATCCAGTTCACGATATCATCGAGCTTGGCTGAAGCCCAGCCGAATTGCCCATATTTATCATTTTTGTACCCTACCATGGAATCGCATGTATTAATCGCCCTGTACACCATAGCTAGCTGCGCACCGCCAATAGCTGCCCAAAACATTGGGGCTGTAATCCCATCACTGGTATTTTCCGCTACAGTTTCCACGGTGCCCCTGACAATTTCGGATTCATCAAGATCCTCCGTATCACGGCCCACGATATAGGAAAGCTTTAGCCTCGCTTCAGGAAAATCGCGTTCATTAAGCGGAAGGCAAACATCCATCCCAGCTTGCTTCAAGCCCTTCTGAGCTATCGTAGTAGAAATGACAGCAGCTTCCCAAAGGATACCTGCAAGCGGATGGATTAGATAAGCCAAATAGACGGTAAGACCCGTAATCAATAACACCGCCGATAAGACGATGATCAACATGAAGAGTCCATTCCGTTTCTTATATGCCCCTCTATTGAATGCCAGATCCAGCTTGCTTATCATCGTTCCTATCCATTTGACTGGATGCGGCCAATTTGGCGGATCACCGATTAATAGATCAAGGAAAAATGCCAGCGTAACCGCAAAAAGATGATGATAGATCATAAATCCTCAATCCGTTTCCGATTATTCTTTAATGCTTCCACTGTACAATCATATACACCGCGACTGATCAGCTTCCCTAACGGAGTGATGGTGCCTGCATATTGAAGCTTTGCCCCTCTTTGAGCAGCCGCAATCAAAATGCTGTCAGTCGATGTTCCTGTTGCACATGTATTTGTCACCTTATCCAGTACATGCAAATCATGAAGCGCTTTTACTTTTGCCTCGGTCGCAGTAACTATGCTGTGGATGAAAGCCTCTTCTGCCAAATGTCCATTTACGAATATCCATGTATTTATCGTTCCCGGAGCGGAACTCCAAGAATGCCGGTCAGCTAAAGAAGCGTCGATGGCATTTCCTACACCAGCCGTCACGATAATGAAAACAGAGAAATCTTCCGCTCTTAAAAGCTTGAAAGCAACCGTATCGAGAAAGACAGCTGTCATCATCCCTACCGTCTCCTGAGGTTCAAAACCATGAGTTTTTAAATACTCGGCCATTTCAACATGATGATCCTCGCAGTCATAGCCATGATGTACGTGCCTATTCACAAAATATTTATGCCAGCCCGTCCCCGAACCAGTCACTCCGGAAGACATCGTTCTAAGCGGGATCGGAGAATCCAATTGAATCATCTCAGGTCCGACTGTCAGATAAGATTCATCAATTTCCAATGTAATAGTATCATGGCCATGCTTTTCCGGAACGATGAACATCTGCGGTTTCGGAAGGGCGGGATGTGGATGTTTTTCGATCGTCGTATGATATACACCCTGAATCCGTTCCTGTTGGAGCACTTCATTCGGCACATCAACAACCTGAATTTTCCCCTTCTCAAGCAACATCAGCCGATCACAATATAACCCAGCCAAATTCAGGTCATGGAAAATTGAAATAACGGTCAAATTCTGCTCTTTTGCCATTTTCCTCATTAAATCAAGAAGGTCTTTTTGATAGGAAAGATCCAAGTGATTCGTAGGTTCATCCAAAAAAAGGATTTCAGGCTCTTGGGCAAGTGCCTGTGCCAGCAGGACCCGCTGCCTCTCCCCTCCTGATAATCGTTCAAAATGCAGAGCCTGGAAATCGGCTACGCCCGTTTGTTCCATAACCCGTTGGACAATCGCTTCATCTTCTGCGGACCAACTATGGAACCAACCTGATTGATGGGCATATCGCCCAAGTGAGACCGTCTCTTTTACTGTATAGGAGAAAGCTAATGAGGAATGTTGAGGGAGCACAGCAATGACCTGTGCAAGTTGTTTTGACGAATAATCCTTCAAATCCTTACCTCTTATCCGTACGCTTCCGCCCTTATAATCGAGCACCCCGCTAAGCATTCCTAAGAGCGTCGTTTTTCCGCTGCCATTAGGACCAAGAATCCCGAATAATTCTCCTTTATGTACATCAAAAGAGACAGAGTCCAAAACAGCTTTGTTGTCATATCCACCTGTTAACCCTTTAACTTCAAGCATCCGTTTTTACCCTTCTCTCCGTCTCTTTAATAAAATCAGCGCAAATGCAGGTGCCCCGATAAGTGAGGTGATCACCCCGATCGGCAGTTCCGATGGGGCAATGACCGTCCGTGCTACAAAGTCAGCCAAAATTAGAAATCCGCTTCCTATCAACAATGACAGCGGAAGCAAATGTTTATGGTCAGGTCCCCATATCTTTCGGACAAAATGAGGAATGACCAATCCTACAAAGCCAATCGCCCCTGAAACGGCAACCGCTGCCCCTGTCAATGTCGAACCGGCTATCAAGATCCACATTTTCCGCCGCTTAACATTCACACCTAAGTGTTTTGCCCGGTCTTCCCCAAAAGTCATCGCATTCAATTCACTTGTATTCATGATCAAGATAAACGAACCAAGAATAAAAAACGGCAAAATGATTGCAATATAATTCCATCCGCGCATTGAAACGCTTCCCATCAGCCAGCCGATGATTTGTCTTAATTCATCACCCGTCAGCGCAATCATCAATGAAATGAATGCACTTAAAAACGAGCTGAAAATGATTCCCGTTAAAATGATCGTTTCCACTTTCATCGATCGATCCATTTTTTTTGCAAAAGTCAATACGCAGAGCATCGTGAGCACTGAGCATAAGATGCTCAGTGCCGGAAGAGTGTATAAACCGATGAACGGCAGTGATATATTCAAGAATATTGTCAATACGGCGCCGACCGATGCTCCTGATGAAATACCTAATGTGTAAGGATCAGCGAGCGGGTTCCGGAGCAGCCCCTGAAATGCCGCACCCGCAATCGCAAGCGATGCCCCGACCAAACCCGCAAGCAACACACGCGGCAAGCGGATGTTCATCACGATATTCGTCAGCATCACATCCGGATCAGCAGAAATCGGCAAATGAAAGATCTCCTTGCCGATTATTTGTAAAAGTACGGGAATCGGTACTGACACCGAACCAAAGGAAATGCCTATCGTCATTGCGAATAACAAAATTAACAACGCAATCAAATAAGCAAACGTCCATTTAGTTGTTAAATTGGTTCGGATAGACTGATTTGGCAAGTTCCTCTACTCCCTCTATCAAGCGTGGACCGGAACGGGTCACCAAGTCAGAATGGACATCAAAGACTTTGCCATTCTTAACAGCATTTACGTCTTGCCATCCTTTTCGGCCCTTCACTTCACTTACTGAATCTTTCGTATAATAACCATAAGTTGTAATGATGACATCAGGATTTGCAGCAATCATCGACTCTTCATCAATTTTTGCCCAACCGTCCAAATCAGCAGCAGCATTATCCGCTGAAATAATATTAAGCATCTCATTCATGAAAGTATTTTTTCCCGGTGTGTATATTTCCGGTGAAGGCGAAACCTCCACTAAAACTGTCTTCCTATCCTCTTCCTTTACGGATTTGGCTTTTTCCTCGATATCCTTGAGCTTCGTTTTCATATCCGCAACGATTTCGTTTGCCTTGTCATGTTCACCCGTTGCCTGTCCAATCATTTCAATAGACTCATAGACTTGGTCAAAGCTTTGTGCATCATTGACTACGAGGACATCTATTCCAGCATCCTTAAGCTGTTGTAAACCCTCATTCGAATTATGGGCACTTGATGCATGCGCAAGAACAAGGTCAGGCTTCATGGAGACAATCAGCTCCGTGTTCATTTCCATTCCGCCAACTTTTTCAATTTCCTTCGTTTCTTCCGGGTAATTATCATTATCGGAAACACCAATGACCTTTTTACCCAAACCAAGTGCAAAGACCACTTCCGTATTACTTGGTATTAACGAAACGATTTTCTTCGGTTTTTGTTCTATCGTTACTTTTTCCCCAGTTGCATCTTTAATCGTAATCGGGAAAGCTTCGTGTTGAGCATGATTCGTTTGCTGCTTTTCTTTTCCTTCATCAGTAGTGTCACTGCAGCCGACCATCATGCCTGCAACAAGCAACATCAACAGTATCAGACCAAAAATTTTCTTCATTTTCATTCCCCACAATCTTTTTATTTAATTTCTTTCCACCTCATAATCTCGGAAGATGCCCCCAAAACAAAAAGCACCTCCCGTTAAACGGAAGGTGCTTGTATGGCAACAATATCATTACGGACTTCTTATGGTCTGCCACACACCTTCCCATCCGCGTAGGTTACAGGTGTACGAATTTTGGCAGGTCTCCTGGCTCATGGTCATCGTCAACGGCACCTTCCCATATCTCATACAGTGGTACACAGCCGTCAGCTCCCATATACAGTGGCGGGACCGCGCTGGCATTTCACCAGCTTCCCTTTTAAGTCATTACGACACCAAATCGTTCATATGTATATAATTTTCACTGCCTTCATTATACACCATGTAAGAATCGATTATTAAATGATTTTTCTGAACAGGTTCGAAATGCCCCTGCCACCTTCAATGATTTGAAGCATTTTCAATCAGTGACGCAAACCCATCGACTGATAACCCGGGTGAAATCCGAACTCGATGCAGGGCATGCATCCCTTGTTCCCTTGAAGCTCCCCCAGGTTCGGTAGTGACTGCCATCTTGTATCCAGCTTCCTCTGACAGCCTGAGAGTCTCTTCGTTATACCGGCCAACCGGATAGGAAAGCACTGTCGTGTCCTGGTCGAGAATACGGTCGAATAGCTCCTTCGACTGGACCATTTCAGCTTCTTGCTGCTCTGCCGTCATGCGGTTCAGCTCCAAATGGTTGATAGTATGGCTTTCGATCGAAATCCCATTCCTGCTCATCTCCATCATTTGATTTTCAGTCAGGTGATGACCTTTATCAATGGACTTCCCGATCATGAAGACAGTTGCTTTCATATCATTTTCTTTTATTATCGGAAAAGCCTCCGTGAAGTTATCTGTATAGCCATCATCAAAAGTAAGCCAGACGCACTTCTCACTTGGCATCCGATTCTCGGTTAATACGAGGAATGCTTCTTCAGGGGATAATGTATAGTAGCCATTCTCCCGAAGCCAAGCCATCTGAGACCGGAATTCCTCCCTTGGAACCCGAAGGCGATTACCTTCAGAAATGCTGTGATACATCAAGATTGGAAGCTGGACGTCGGACTCGACCGTTATCCAGTCTTCCGTATCGATTTTGCCCTCCAATTCCTGCCCTTCCCCATTCTCCGCCGCTTCGGCCACTTCAATTTCATCTTCCGCAATCGGTGCAGCAGTCTTTGTGCCTATACCTTCTAAAATCCATTGTGAGCATCCAGGTAAAATCAAAATCCCCAGCAATGCAACCATCCATAAAACTCTATATTTTCCCACTATCATTCTCCTAATTTTTTATAGTGAAATAGTACCAGAAAACTAGCGATTAATAAAGTATTCCATTAAATGAAAAAAAGGGAAAGACGAGAGTGAGGATTTTTTTTCATAAGTATGTGCTATTAGCTTGAAAAGTTTGCCTATAAGAAATATAATAAATAAGTCGTCGACTTTTTTATATGTCCCAGTAGCTCAGCAGGATAGAGCGACAGCCTCCTAAGCTGTAGGTCGTAGGTTCGATTCCTATCTGGGACGCTAATTATAAACCCCTGTTACAAGCGGTCCTTCCGCGGAGTAACAGGGGTTTTTTTCTGTTGGTTAAGAACAATTGATTTTTTGATGGAGAAAACGCAGATCTCAAAGCTAAATTATTTCATCAAGCCATATAGATATAAAAAATCTGATTGCAAACTATGCATAAAGGTTGGAAATATTGGCGAACAAGAATACAAACTGTTTGATAGTAAAAAGCGTTGTATTTATTACGTCAATATATACCTGAAAAAAATAATGGATTTCTGGATATAATCATGTCTTTTTTTGAAATATATGTTTTAACCTGTCCCATCCGGGTATATGAATACTGTAAGACATTCTCACCAAAGGAGATGATAGTGCATGATGAGTACAATCAGAAGCCAATGGAACAAAGAGAATGACGCAGCGGTTTTTAGTCCCGGTGATCAGCGTTAGAGTCAATTGAAGAGTTGGATGATAATCAAACATGGGAATTACTAGTCTTCTCATCCAAAGGAGGAAGATACGATCATGAGTATTTACAGCCTATGGAATCCAGAGAATGATGAAGCAATTTTCAGTCCGGGTGATCAGAAGCCATTCAGTACGCTCATACGAGTAGATTCGGATAAACACACACACTGACAAAACACTTGAATATTAATTACATGGCACCGTACTGAATGAAATTTAGTCGAAGCAGGAATATACCGAAAAAGGATGGAGCGATTGCTCCATCCTTTTTCTTTTATTTATCGAATTTCAGTTTCGCCAAGGCATCTGCCAATGCAGTATTAATCGGCTCTTCTTTATTTTGCTTTTTCATATAATTGGATACTTCATTTTTGGATACTTTTTGATTTTTATTTTGCCCTCTTCGTTTATTGTAAGAAGATAGTTTTTCGTGAAAACCGCATTTACAGGTGAATGTCTGTGCTTCTCCTTGACCGCGCATTTCCATCTTTTTATGACATTGCGGGCATCTGGCATTTGTTACACGTGAAACACTTTTTTTGTGGCCGCAATCAGGACATTTCGTTCCTGACGGGGACGAATATGGAATATCTCCTACTTTAAGATTTATTCAAATATAGAAACTACAATTTCTCCTAAAAAAGTTAATGAAATTTCCAGAGAAAATACACGCTTAAAAAAAGAAGTTTAAATTCTCAAACAAGCAATGTCTATTATGTCCTCTAAAATAGGAGTGTATGGGGCAATTTCCTCCTTGAAATTATGTTATATTAGACGGTAAATAGTTAGTAAGGGAGTTTGAACAAATGTCAAAAAGTGTGGTAATTGCTGAGAAGCCTTCAGTTGCACGTGATATCGCAAATGTATTGAAGTGCAATAAAAAAGGCAATGGGTTTTTAGAAGGCGATAAATACATCGTTACGTGGGCATTAGGACATTTAGTTACACTAGCAGATCCAGAGGCATACGATATTAAATATAAAACCTGGAAACTGGAAGACCTTCCTATGCTTCCTGAACACATGAAGTTAGTTGTCATGAAACAAACAGGAAAGCAATTTAATACTGTTAAAACACAATTAAATCGCAGTGATGTAAATGAAGTAATTGTGGCTACTGATGCAGGGAGAGAAGGAGAATTAGTTGCACGTTGGATTATTGATAAAGCAAAAGTTCATAAGCCTATCAAACGACTCTGGATTTCTTCTGTAACAGATAAAGCTATTAAAGATGGATTCAATAACTTAAAGCCTGGTAAAGCTTATGAAGACTTGTATACTTCTGCAGTAGCACGTTCGGAAGCGGATTGGTATATCGGCTTGAATGCAACTCGTGCCTTAACGACAAAATTTAATGCACAATTAAACTGTGGACGTGTTCAAACACCAACAGTTGCAATGGTTGCAGCACGCGAAGAGGAAATTGCGAATTTCAAACCGCAAACCTATTATGGAATCGAAGCCCAAACGGATGGACTCAAGTTAACGTGGCAAGATGAAAATGGAAATAGTCGCAGCTTTAATAAAGAAAAGACCGACGCAATCGTGAAATCACTTGGAAGTAAAGATGCGACTGTTGTTACCATTGACCGCAAAGCAAAGAAAACATTCGCACCTGGTCTATATGATTTAACAGAGTTACAACGTGATGGGAATAAACTCTTTGGCTATTCTGCTAAAGAAACATTGAACATTATGCAAAAATTGTACGAGCAACACAAAGTCTTGACTTATCCCCGTACAGATTCACGTTATTTATCATCCGATATCGTTAGTACGCTTCCGGAGCGTTTAAAAGCATGTGCCATAGGTGAATATCGTCCTCTTGCAAATAAAGTGTTAAGTAAACCTATTAAAGTGTCAAAAGGATTTGTGGATGATAGTAAAGTGAGTGATCACCATGCCATTATTCCAACTGAAGGTTACGTAAATATTTCATCCTTCACTGACAAAGAACGCAAAATCTACGACCTTGTCGTGAAACGTTTCTTAGCTGTTTTATTCCCTGCATTTGAATATGAGCAATTAACAGTGCAAACGAAAATCGGGGATCAAAAATTTATCGCTAAAGGAAAAACAGTGATTCATTCTGGCTGGAAAGAAGTTTATGCAAACCATTTTGATGATGAAGAATCAGATGATGTAAAAGAGCAGTTATTACCTCGTATTGAAAAAGACGATGTATTAAAGACAAAAATAATCACTCAAACGTCAGGCCAAACAAAGCCCCCAGCACGCTTTACTGAGGCGACTTTACTATCAGCAATGGAAAATCCCACGAAATACATGAAAACAAATGATAAAAAGCTTGTGGACACGTTAAAATCTACTGGAGGACTTGGTACAGTAGCCACTCGTGCTGATATCATCGATAAATTATTTAATTCGTTCTTATTCGAAAAACGTGGCGGTAAGGAAATCTATATCACAGCTAAGGGGCGTCAGCTTTTAGATTTAGTGCCAGAAAAACTAAAATCTCCTGCAACAACAGCTGAGTGGGAACAAAAGCTCGAGCTAATCGCAAAAGGGAAACTGAAAAAAGATGTGTTCATCAATGAAATGAAAGATTACACAAAAGAGATTGTCAGTGCAATCAAAACGAGTGACAAAAAATATAAACATGACAATATCTCAACGAAATCCTGTCCAGACTGTGGTAAGCCAATGCTTGAAGTGAATAGCAAAAAAGGCAAAATGCTCGTCTGCCAAGATCGTGAATGCGGCCATAAAAAGAATGTCGCCCGTGTAACGAATGCACGCTGTCCACAATGTAAAAAGAAAATGGAACTACGTGGTGAAGGCGATGGTCAAATCTTCACATGTAAATGCGGATACCGCGAGAAACTATCTGCTTTTGAAGCAAGACGTAAAAAAGAGTCTGGTGGAAAAGTGGATAAACGTTCCGTTCAGAAATATTTAAAAGAGCAGGAAAAAGAAGCCGAACCGATTAATAATCCATTTGCGGACTTATTAAAAGGGTTTAATTTAGATAAATAATAATTTTTTGCCCTCCACTCCCGAAAATGTAGATTTAGGGAGCGGAGGGCAAAACATCCAAATTGATTTCCGCAACCCAAAACGAGACGATAACCAATCTTTAAAATGCCCTGTCGAAGTCCATTTGAGATAAAGAACGTACATAATCTTCGTAAAATGAGTGATTTGGAAGCTTTATGAGGTGAAAGCTGCACGTACAGTGTGGAGCAGAACAAAAGATGAAGATTATATCGTTATTAAGTGTCAATTTACGCCTATTTTACAGGTGTTAAGAAGAAAGAAACATTTTTATTAGTCGAAAATCCACTTTGGTTAAGTTCCAACCATGTATTCTCCTTCAGGTCAATTTCAAACTGATTAGCATCTCCAAAGGAATCTCCTCCTATAATTTTTTGCAAATCATCAGATATAATTTGGAACCATGGATCCTCCTTTAATGATTCATTATTTCTGGTTTCATAAGTAATGATATATTTTCCGGATTTTATTTGTTCATCAATTTGATAGAAACCAGAATGATGTATTTTATAGACATCACCATCTTTACTAACTGGTGAAAAAGCTGATCTTTCAAGCTTAATTGTTCCTTTTCCACTAACTTGGGCTATATTTTCATCATAAAGTTTCAAACCTAAAAAATGATCACCATCTGAAAGTTGAGTACCATTAAAATAATTATCACCATCGCTTGTAACGTCATAATACCCCTCTGGAATATCGTTTCCTACATGGAAGTTGCCTTGTGTGAGTCTGTATTCGATACCTCCGCCCTTGATTTTTTTTGTTTCAAGGTGTTCATTTGGCGTAAGAGATTTTATGAATTCCGGTATGGATATTATTGTGAGTAAACATACAAATGTGATAACCAAAAAAATCATTTGAGATTTTCTCATCATTTTAACCGTCCATTACTAATTTCTATAACTTCATCACAAATCGGGAAAACATCCTCTTTATTATGAGTGGCAATAATGATAGTTGCACCTCTCTCCCGTTCTTCTTGAAAAATATCAAGAACTCGTTCCACACCTTTTTCATCAATTGCATTAGTTGGTTCATCCAATAAAATAATTTCAGGTTTTTCAAAAATTGCTTGTGCTATATTCAGTCGCTGCTTCATACCTAGAGAATATTTTCTTACTTTCAATGTACCGAACCGATCCAGCTCAAGTCTCTTTATGGCGTGTTGTATATCTTCGAGCGACGCTGTTTTCTTAATCGCAGCAAGAATTTTCAAATTAGTCTCAGCATCGAATTGGGGAAGCAATTCGAGATTTTCAATAATAATACCGATACTTGGCGGAAACGAAATATCTTTATGCAATACTTTTTCATTAATGGTTACACTGCCTTCAGTTGGAATAATAAGTCCAGCTATCGCCCGAAGCAACATGGTCTTACCAGATCCATTTTTTCCAACCAAACCATAGATTCTCCCTTTTTCGAAGGTGTAAGTGATGTTTTGTAAAACATTATTTTTTTTTAACTTCTTTGATAAGTCATGGACTTCAATCATTATAATTCCTCACATTAATTCTATTTTTTTTATTCTTATTACGGAAAGACAAAGCAGAAACAAAATAATAACAACTAAAAAAAGCCCCGGCTCATTTAATTGGCCTACCGTTTCCTGCAAGTTAGGATTAGCAATAATGCCATTGCGAAAACTCATTGAAAGGTTCGGGAAAAACACATGAAATAGCACTTTTTTTTGAACGAAACCTTCAACAATCGTTATTGATAGAAGCACATAACAATTGGTTAATATAAACGCCAATTGAGATTTCATATACAGTTCCAATATCATTTGTATGGATAAAATAGCCATGATTGTTAACACATAAAACAATATACCTTCAAACAGGTGTGTAAATTCAAGTACAGGATCAGATTCCAAGATTGTTTGAAAAAAAGTTGTAGCAATTAATTGAGAAAAAACTAAAACCAGTACAACCCTCCACATATGGATTACTTTAGACATTAGCCATGAAATCCTACTTTTTCCCCTTAAAATGATATATTTTCCGTAATCAAATAGTGAATCCGAGATGTGTCCTAATAAAATGAAGCTACTTGCAGCTATCGATATATACCAGCCCATTAAATAGGTAACTGAGTGAGGATAACTAACTGGTGTCGGTACCCCATCCAAAAACGGAAAGGAAGAATGAGCTAAACTATCATTCATGAAATATACATATTGGATGAGTGCAACAATAAACAAGATGAACGCTTCATTTCTAAATTGAGTCATTTTTCAGGTAATCCTTCCTTTGAAACATGTTCCACCCAAAAACAAGCAGGACTACGACAATCGTTATTTGGCGCAAATAAATCGTTACTATACTGTACATATCACCAGAAGCTACTAATAATAAAACGATATTTGCTAGATCTCGAATCGGTGTATACAACTCTTGCATGACTAACTTATTGAAAAAGAAAGTCAATGTCACAATAAAAAACACAAAAGAGTAAGATAATATATCTGAATTTAGGATCGTTTTAATCGCTATATAAAGAAGAGCTAGCGAGAAATAATAAAAAACAAGACCAAGAAACTCACATAATAGGATCTGAACAAAACTTACATCTTTTAAAAAAACACTTCCCAAATAGAAAAGGTTATAGCCACTTAAAATGAAAAGATGGATTGTAACGAAAATAAGAACTGCATAGAAAGCATTTAGAACGTCCTTCTGATATTTTGCACCACGCATTAAATATCTAACTGTTGCTGCTGCATGACTTGGAGTTGCAGTGTTTTTTACGAACATCAAAAAAGGATAAGTGAAAAATAGCACATGTGCTTCGATTGAATTCGGCGAATATATATTAGAGTTTATTGAGAGAAACCTGTTATAAAGTGGTTGAAGATGAACAAAGTCACTTGTTTGTTTATACCAAAGCACCACCATAAACAGGAATAAACAGATAGTTGAAAGCAACCGTTTAGATTTCATTTATCTTCACCTCATGGAGGTACGTCAATATATACAAAATAAGAAAAGCAAGAGTTGAAGTAATAAAAATGGGTACTAAAGTCTCTAACCCGTACTCGGCAAACGGTTGAAATAGATACATTACCGACTCCTTATTTGAAATAAGGATATACCAAAATGCAAACGTTACTGGATACGTTATTTTTTTATCGTAAGTCAGCATACTAAAGCAAGTACCAGCAGCCCCTATCAAACCCGCAAAAAAAGAGGTTGTTAAGGAAAATAAAAAGATACTAAGATAAGGACTTTCGACTTGCTTCTTTAAAAAAGCTTCCCCTGACACTCCGTCATAATTGTTTGCTGTACTAAATCCGGCCATATCAAAAAAAAGAGAATTGATTAAAAAATTTATTGTTAAGGCTAAAAAAATCACAGAAAAAGACACAATAAAAGAAGCTTTAAGCTTAACAAAGAAGTATTTCTTTTTTCCTAATTTAGAAATCCAGATGTCTCTAACGCCAGTCTTCTTATCTTGTATAGGATCATCTGAGCAAATCACCAGTAAGTAAAGTGGGAGAAACCACAGTAAAATAATTTGTGTTACATGTCCAATCGTCGACCCTGAAAGAAAAAAGGCCTTTGCCAGATAGGAATCTTCATAAATATCAGCCGATAATAACTGAATGATCTCCATACAAGGAATCAGGATGATAGCTAAAATTCCAAAACGACTTAATTTATTTCTAAACACTCTACTAATTTGACTTTTCATTTTTTCTCCTTGTTATGCATTTTAAGGCTCATATAAGCCCCCTCATACGAATCTTTCATGATGGTAAAAAGGGGGCGGCCTCTAACATACATGAATATGGATATGCTATCTTCCTGTTAACGCACTGCTGGATCCCAATATCCTTCTACGATATGTGATTTTGTAGATAAGTTATTATTTTCAGCGCCAATACGTACTGAACCACTGACAGCTTTTTTAACTTTACTGGTATATTTTTTTCCTTGGTAATATTCGCTTGGATATGAGTAGGAAGTACTTCCCTTAGCAAGCCACATTATCGAAATTGTCCCTGCACCTTCTGAAGAATAGGCAAGATTCAAATACCATGGAGCATTCTTTTCTGCGGTCGATCTTGATTGCGTTTTTGAGTAGCCATTCTCGTAAGTAGTGCCCTTATCCGGATTGCTAGATGCAGGAACAGTAAAACGAAAACTTTTATCATCACTCGTATTGTTAGCTGCAAAAACACTTGAACCAATACTAAAAATTGAGGCGATAATCAATACAAACATTAAAAAATTTGATTTTCTTGAAATAGTAATATTTTTCTTCTTATATAATTATTTTGTAATCAACTAATTTTTTTAACATTCCGTTAATTACAATAATCTATATTCACCCTAAGTAATAGTTCTCTAACGGCGCCAATTTAGAGACTCCACACCCATTAAACTTACCCTGTTCAACTTGATTATATTGTGCAAAAAAAAAAGGCCTTTATAATGGATGAATCAGAATCTGTTCTCAAAATAATAATTTCGAATGAGCTTTTTTCTAATTTGTGATGGTTACTCCGATTTCCCGAATAAAGCTTCATAAATTAAGCATGGGATATCCTCATTTTATAAGAATTAAAGACACAAGGAGTTTCAAATTTGAAACTCCTTGTGTCTTTTTTGACATTTAATTGAGTCCTTTTTATGATTCGTAGTAGAGAGTATCGACCACTCGCGGAGAAGGCGGGAGTTCCATAACACAGTAATCGATGGGCCGCTCTTCTCAGTACCCACATATATGTAAATTAATAGATTAGATAGCATTCCTGTGCAGATTTTAGTATGATGAAACGTAGGGATTTTTTCAAATTAATTGGGAGGTTCAATATAAATGAGCTTACTTTCTATAGATAAATTAGCACACAGCTTTGGTGACCGTACCTTATTCAAGGATGTTTCCTTCCGCCTGATGGCCGGGGAACATGTTGGTCTGGTCGGGGCAAATGGTGTCGGGAAGTCAACTATGATGAATATCATTACAGGGCAACTTATCCATGATGATGGCCGGGTCGAATGGACACCTGGTGTCGAATATGGCTATCTTGATCAACATACGATACTTTCTAAAGGAAAATCGATTCGCGACGTATTAAGGGATGCATACTTACCTTTATTCGAGCAGGAAAAGGCACTGAATGAAGTTACAGAGAAAATGGGTACTGCCACTCCGGAGGAACTTGAAGAACTCTTGGAACAAATGGGTGAAATCCAGGACAAGCTGGAAGCCGGCGGTTTTTACAATCTGGATATTAAAATTGAAGAAGCGGCACGCGGTTTAGGGTTGGATGCAATCGGTTTGGACCGTGATGTCTCTGCCCTAAGCGGCGGACAACGGACAAAGGTTTTACTAGCCAAGCTACTTTTGGAACAGCCTGAAGTACTGCTCCTTGATGAACCGACGAACTACTTGGATGTAGAGCATATCCGCTGGCTGAGCAGCTACTTAAAGGAATATCCTAATGCATTCTTATTAATTTCGCATGACACCGAGTTCATGAACGGCGTCGTCGACGTCATTTTCCATCTTGAATTTTCTAAACTGACCCGTTACACGGCAACTTATGAAAAATTTCTTGAGCTGGCTGAATTGAATAAAAACCAACATATTAACGCATATGAAAAACAGCGTGAATTCATTAAAAAGCAGGAAGATTTCATTGCAAAAAATAAAGCCCGCTATTCAACGACCGGTCGGGCAAAGAGCCGTCAAAAGCAATTGAACCGCATGGAACGTATCGATCGTCCGGAAACTGCAATGAAACCTACCTTTGACTTTAAAGAGTCACGTGCGAGCAGCCGTTATGTATTTGAAGGTGAAGATCTGGAGATCGGATATGACCGCCCATTGCTTCCGAAGTTGTCCATGACCATCGAGCGGGGAGAAAAAATTGCCGTGGTCGGCTGTAACGGAGTTGGTAAATCCACTCTATTAAAAACGATTTTGGGTAAAATCGATCCTCTAGGCGGTAAAAGATCACTTGGCGACTTCCTTTTTTCTTCTTATTTTGAACAAGAAGTGAAAGCAGGCGATACGACGCCGATCGATGAAGTATGGAATGCATTTCCGCATCTGGACCAACCGCAGGTACGTGCGATTCTTGCCCGTGTCGGTTTGAAAAACGAGCACATTACACGTCCGATGAGCCATTTAAGCGGTGGAGAACAAGCAAAAGTGCGCCTATGTAAACTCATGCTTACCGAAAGCAATTGGCTGTTATTCGATGAACCGACGAACCATTTGGATGTCGTTGCAAAAGAAGAACTGAAACGTGCATTGAAAGAGTATAAAGGAACGATTGTCCTTGTATGCCATGAACCTGATTTCTATGAAGATTGGGTAACCAAAGTATGGGATGTAGAGGAATGGTCGGCACAAAATTAATTTTTTCGGGGATGTCGCGGTACGCGGCATCCCCTTTATTATGGAATAAATAAAAAGCTGACTGAAAAGGCTCCTTCAGTCAGCTATCATTCCCTCATCATGCAGCTTAAACTCGTTCCGCCACCAAGGTATATGTTTTCGGAAGCCCAATATCATGCATTTTATGATTAGGTTCTTCCTCGAGTACTTTAATAACCAGCCCTGATTGACCTATTGACGTTATAAGTTCCCCGATTGTCCATTTACGCTGTACAACTCTTGAAAGGCTCCCTTTTTCCTCATCAGGCATATGCTTCGAAAATGCGACCTCATTGTTTTCGATTGCCGGAGCGAAATAGTTGCCTGTGACTTTGTGTTTTTTACCATTTGAAGTAATGAGCTTTGTTGAAATCGGGTGAAATTCATGCAGTACGAATCGGCCTCCAGGTTTCAGCATCATTTTAATTTTTTCAAATAACGGCTGCAGATCTATTAAGTAGTGAAGCACACCGAGCTCCATTAAAATCAAATCCTGATTCCCTGATACATGCTCGGATGATAGTGAAAGGACATCCGAAACGATATACTCGATGGAGACATTGGCACCACTCGCCAGCTCATTTGCAAACATTGCGTTTTCCTGGGAAAAATCAACAACTTTCACTTCAGCTCCCAACATGGCAAGGGCAACTGCTTTGACACCGTTCGATCCCATCAAATGAGTGATTTTTTTACCGGATATATCTCCCATATACTTATAAAAAGGGTGCAGTCTCCATTTTGGGTTTTGCTTGATTTTTGATGCCAATTCCACGGGATCTCCATAACGATTGACAAGCGCTAAATAATTATTCTGGTTCCACGCCTGTTCATTTTCCGCTGTGAACCCCTTCTGCTCGGCTGATAAGTAAGCATGAATCACGGTACTGTACTTTCTCATTTCTTCTTCGTATAAATAACTGTATAACGACCTGCACCAAACCTCCATATTCCCCATCTTTATGGACAAGCGATAAGGGTCCGTTTTAATGGTCGTGTTAAACCGGCAGCAAACAGTGACAGAAACCCCCTCGACATCCATTAGAAAGAATGCAGTCTCAGGACTTCTTTCAGGCTTTGTTGGGGAGTATTCGGAAAAAAGATCCAAAGACTCATTAAAGACATCCCATTGTACATCCAGGTCGATTTTATGATATTCATCGATATCCACTCCTTGTACGAACAGAGCAGATCGACCTGTATATTGGTATGGAATATTAGCTTGATCCAACATGTTCGCCATTAAGGTGATTGTATGATAATAACTTGCCTTCATATGTACCTCCTAAACATCAAAAGAGAATGACGATTATTCTTCCATAGCAAATTTCAAACCGGTACTCGTAATGGCAATCAGCTCTTCATCGTGGCGGTCTATGCCATAAACGAGTAATGTAACAAGCATATATATGGCTCTGAACCGGGCTAAGCTCTCTGTTTCCTTTTCGATTTCACCATAGATTTCGAAAAAAGCTCTGCGCGCCTCTTTTGGGAAATAACTGTATAAAAAGGAGAAATCAATGGCTGGATTCCCGATATGAACATCTCCCCAATCAATGATACCTGCGAGAACGCCTTCGTCATCAAGTAAAACATTCCGGATATGAATGTCTCCGTGAACGAGTGAAATCGGATGCTGAACATCCAAATCGTCTAAGGCTTCAACAAAATCCTTAACCGCCTGTGCCTGTTCAAAGTATCCTAGCTTTAATAGATTTGAGACATTTTCCATAAGTGATTTCTTTCGATAGGATACATCAAGCCTCATCATCCCATCAGGCTGCACACCCAAACGCATAGCCCTTTCCGCAGGAAAACTGTGAAGAACCTTCAAAAAACGGGCAAACCTTTTTGCCGATTCGACCTTACTTGCCTCTGATTCTTCTTCAGGCAAGTGTCCTTTTACCATTTTATAACCGGTAAAAGGATAAGGATACAGGGTACTTGGTTTCCCAAAAAAGATCGGTTCAGGGATAGCAAGCGGCAAAGTGCCTGCAATGGATGGCAAAAGCTGACTTTCCACCTGAATCAACGTAACTGCAATAGGGCGGCGGGGGAAACGGAATACAAATTGCCCATTGATTTGTATCACCGTGTTATCGAAACCCTCCCCAAGTTGCTTGATCTCTTTCAACTCAATTTCCGGAAACTGCAGCATGATCAATTTCCCTGCCAGCACCAGCGAAACTGGATATTCTGCCAACCAAGGCTTTTCCACTCCCGTCTCCCCCTTTTACCGGTTTCTCCCTCTATTAGAAAAGCTGCCAGATCCACCCCTACGATTACTTGGACCTTGTGCACTAGGAGATCTTCGGCTGTCTCTTTGATCTCCTCGTGGATTGTCACGCTTTGGCTCACGGCTTTCTTCCGAGCGGCCACCCCGCGGATTCTCTCGCCTTGGTCCGCGGCCGTTTTCCGAACGGCCTCCCCGTGAATCATCACGAATAGGTCCACGGCCGTTTTCCGAACGGCTTCCCCGTGAATCGTCACGAATAGGTCCACGACCGTTTTCCATCCGGCCTCCACGTGGTTTCTCCCTCTCGACTTCACGATTGTCCGCTTGGTTTACAGAACGGTGACTGCCTCGATTCGGTCCTCTCGTATCTATCCGTTCCCGATGTTTCCTTCCACCTCCCGAACGCGGTCGGCGGGTACCCTCATCAGAAGAATCTTCATGACGCTTCCTTTTTTGCCTCACCTCATCTGGTTGGAACATTTTCACTCCTTCAATCGTCCTTCTTTCGATTTTCATGGAGATCCCTTTTTCAATATCGCTTAATAGCTGAAGATCCTTCGTTGCTATGAAGGTTACAGCCAAGCCGTTCTCACCCGCTCGGCCAGTCCGGCCAATTCGGTGGATGTAACTTTCTGCATCCTCGGGAACATCATAATTAAACACATGGGTCACGCCTTCTACATCGAGCCCTCGTGCAGCAACGTCCGTTGCCACTAAATATTGAAGCTTGGCGTCTCTGAAGTTTTTCATCACACGTTCCCGCTTTGCTTGTGAAAGGTCACCATGAAGCTCTTCCGAATTGAATCCAGCTGCCTTCAGGGCATCATTCAAAACCGAAACACGCCGTTTTGTACGGCAAAATATGATCGCAAGGTATGGCTGTTCTTCTTTGATCATGTTGATTAATGAAGACTGTTTGGCACGATCGGTCGTCTCGATGACAAGCTGCCTGATTTTCTCAACCGTTACTTGCTCAGCCTTCACAGCGGCAGTTAATGGTTTAGTCATGTAGCGTTTTGCCAATTGATGCACCTGTTCAGGCATCGTCGCTGAAAAGAGCAGCGTTTGGCGCTCCTCTGGAAGCTGTCCCATGATCTCTTCCACTTCTGGTAAAAACCCAATATGAAGCATTTGATCAGCTTCATCAAGCACAAGTGTTCCAGTTTGTGAGAGATCGATGGTGCCTCTTCGTAAATGATCTAATAACCTTCCTGGAGTGGCGACCACCACGGAGATGTTTCTTGTCAGCTTTTTCATTTGCTGCTCGACATCCTGTCCGCCATAAACTGCAAGCACTTGAAGTCCTTCGATTTCATCAGCGAATTTTTTCAATTCAGCAGTGATTTGCAAAGCCAATTCCCTCGTTGGCGTGACGATCAATGATTGTATGTGGGATGCGGCGGGATCGACTTTTTCCAGGATTGGCAGCAAAAAGGCCAAAGTCTTCCCCGTTCCCGTCTGCGCCTTCGCGATGACATCCCTTCCAGCAAGGATATCTGGTATCGATTTCTCCTGAATCGGGGTAGGGGCGGATATTCCTATTTGCTTTAATATCTTATTAATCGCCGGGCTGACGCCAAGGTCGATGAATTCTGTCATGTATGGGCCTACTTTCTGAATTTCTTCATTTAATTGACTGATAAATCCACTATAATGGTAACAGCTTCGTTCACTTCATGTCATTATCCTTAGTCTAAGCTATTTGTTAGTATATCATTATCTATTTTCGAGAAAACCTGTACCTTAAAATTTTTCATGCTATT
Source organism: Peribacillus frigoritolerans (assembly GCF_040250305.1). Taxonomy (NCBI): domain Bacteria; kingdom Bacillati; phylum Bacillota; class Bacilli; order Caryophanales; family Bacillaceae; genus Peribacillus; species Peribacillus frigoritolerans. Next base: position 5,488,021 of record NZ_CP158190.1, read on the forward strand.
GTACTTTATTTATTTTTCTAATATAATTTATAAGATTTATTATCATCGAGCTACTTACTTGAAAAAGGGTAAGCATCTCCTCCTTGTAGATTTTTGCAAGGGTTTTTTGTATAGAAAAAAGGAGTGACCGCATGTTTAAATTAAAAGAACGGAATTCAAATATTAAGACGGAAGTACTTGCGGGGCTTACAACCTTTTTAACACTGGCTTATATCATCGTTGTAAACCCCATGATCCTTTCTGATGCCGGTGTTCCATTCGACCAGGCATTCACAGCAACCATAATCGCAATAATAGTCGGAACCCTATGCATGGCCCTTTTAGCCAATTACCCAATTGTCATAGCACCGGCAATGGGATTGAATGCTTATTTTGCATACTCGGTATTGGGAACCCATGATATCTCATACACAGTTGCTTTCTCTGCAGTCTTTGTTACGGGCATCATCTTTATCCTTTTATCCCTAACCTCTTTCCGCTCAAAATTGATCGAGGCCATACCAAATAACTTGAAGCATGCAATCAGTGCCGGAATCGGGCTTTTCATCACCTTCATCGGACTTCGTTTGTCAGGTGTCGTAACACAGCATGAATCCAACCTGGTGACCCTTGGAAGCTTCAGGGATCCAAGTGTGGCACTTACATTGGTTGGTCTGGTCATAACGATCGTGCTGATCGTTCGTAATGTACAGGGAGCGATATTCATCGGAATGATCGTGACAGCCATAATCGCTTTTTTTACAGGCCAATTGCAAATTAACGGCCTGGTTTCCACCCCTTCCTTACCTGAAGGAATAATAGTCGCAAATCCAATCACATCTATCGCCGATGTCATTAACTATGGGCTTTATGGCGTCGTCTTCTCCATTTTACTTGTAATGCTATTCGATACGACCGGTGCTTTATTAGGCATTGTCCGTCAAGCTGGATTGCTGAAGGAGAATAAGCTTGAAAAATCCGGCAGTGCCTTTTTTGCAGATTCCGTCGGCACTACTGTCGGCGCAATGTTCGGTACAAGCCCGACCGCTGCCTCGGTTGAATCATCAGCTGGTGTAGGAGCGGGGGGCAAGACAGGTTTAACCGCTTTGGTAGTGGCCATCCTATTCTTAATAACCGCCTTCTTCAGCCCGCTGATAGGAGCTGTCTCAAATGTAGCGGCAATCACGGCACCTAGCTTGATCATCGTGGGAAGCATGATGATTAAGAGCATTAATGAAATTGACTGGACACACTTTGATGAATCATTCCCAGCCTTTTTGGTCATTGTCGCCATGCCTTTAACATCAAGCATCGCCAACGGGATAGCACTCGGATTCATCGCCTACCCCATTTTAAAAATGGCAAGAGGCAAATTCCGTGAAGTGCATCCGTTCGTGTACATGTTTGCTGCTCTATTTCTTTATCAACTGATTTTCCTGGCTTGATCATCTCATGAAGGGCACCATGGGATAATAAAAAGGAGTGTTCAATTAGGCTAATTGAACACTCCTTTATTTGTTTACGTGCAATTATTTTATAACGTTTTCTTTCTGCTTACCTTTAATCACACTTGGCACTCCAACTGCCGTGCAATTATCGGGAACGGATGTCAAAACAACAGCATTTGCTCCCACTTTCGAATTATTGCCAATTCGGATGCCGCCCAATATTTTAGCGCCCACTCCAATATATGCATAATCACAAACCTCAGGAGCTTTTCTGCTTTCTTTACTTTGCCCGAACGTTACTTGGTGCAATATTGTAACATGATCCCCTATTTTAGTAAACGGATTGATTATAATGCCTTTAGCTCCATGTGGGAGATGCAAATTTTTTCCTATTTGAGATTGCGCAGGAAATTCACAGTTCATGAAGAGTCTTATAATTAACAAATCAATCATGCGGTACAAAATCCATAATACTTGTTTTAAGATTGGAACGTTCACTTTATAGTAAATTATATTGCCTATCCGGTAAACAAACATGACGATTATTCCGTGGATTCCGCCCAGTCTCCCCCAGTTACTAATAAACGCCAATTTATTTATCCATTTAAATAATCCCATACCAAACCTCCTAGGAGCATGAATTTAATTCATCAAACAGAGATAGTAGTTTTTCCTCTTCATTCTCCCAATTATATTCTTGTCTATATGCAGCTTTTCCTCGTTCCCCCATGTTCGCGGCTTCCTCAGGGGATTCCAGTAAATAAACCGCTTTTTGAACCATATCATCCATGTTTGCTACATCGGCCGACACTCCACAGCACCATTTATCCAGTACATCTTGAATAAGAAAATCAGAGACCATAAATGGAATGCCAGCGGCCATATATTCAAAACACTTTGTTGTTTTACCACCCATGAAATTAGGATCAGGAACTAAAAATGCCATGCCTGCATGTGCTTTCTGGATAGACTCGAATGCTTTATCAAAGGCCATTACACCCTCTAGACTGATATAATCTTCCAAGCCGTTGTCCAGGATGAATGTTTTCAATTTTCCGATGTATCCTTCCCTGCCCGTTCCAATTATTTTCATATGAAACACTTTCTTTAATTCTACTAATCTTTTTGCAAGAAGCAGCATGATTTCCCCGCCACGTATATCAGAGATGCTTCCAAGGTAGATAAAGGTGAAAACATCTTCTTTTCCTTTGTTTTCTTTCATTTCAGGAATTTTTGGGTAATTGTAAACATCTGTTGTTGGACAAGTTAAGAATCGATAATCCTCTTTATACGTCATTTCTGCAAACACGACCCCGCTGCATGCCCTTAGCAATCGTTTCTCCAAATGACGATACATACTCAATGCAATTCCGGGGATTTTTTTTCTCATAAGGACCTTTGGTACATTTTCATGCATGTCATAAACAATGACTGGATGATAACGGGGAATCCTCCTAATGATGCTCATTAAAATCAGCAGCTCCGGATCATGAAACTGAATCACATCAGGTTTATCCTTCTTAATCTTCCAGTAAAGAGCAATCCAATTCAACATTCGCCCTTCCCTGGATTTCTTAGGCAACAGTTCAACTTCGATATTGGCAGGGATATTTTCAGGGATCAAGTTATTTTCAATCGCTATATGCTTCACCTTGTACATTCCCGTTTCTCCAAAAGAGAAGGCTTGCCGAAAATAAATCCTCGTATCATTCCATGGGTGCACCGAACTAATATTATAAAATAACTTCATCTGTTATCTCCCTTTTGTAAATCTGACCCTAACAATAAATACATGATAACGAAAGTAAAAAACATCCCGCCTGTCACAAACGTTGTGGTAAGCGCAGTATCCGCTAAACACCATGCAGGTACAACAAACAGGATTATGCCGACACCTTGCCACTTTTCATTTTGCGTAAGGCTATCATAAAACCATAATATCGCTGCTAAAATCACTGTATAAACCAAGAATCCAATATAACCGAAATTAGCAAAAGCATCGGCGAACATATTGGCATTGGCTGCCATTTCTGGTCGGCCAAAGTACTCTGTACCGATAATGTATGGCGGACTCTTGTCATAAACAGGATCTATGAATTTTTCTAAAATATTATACGATAGCAAGGCTTTTGGGTGGGTTGAAAAGAAGTCTACATAATAGCTTGTCAGCAAGCCCGGTGTGATGATCATCCTTCTGGCAAACAAATTAGAAAAATATGCCTGATCAAGGATAAAATCTAGAAAAATGCTGATGCCTAACAGCGAGCAAAGACTTATACAAAAAAGTATGGAAAAATCCCTTCCCTTCTTCCGAAAAGCAATGAATACAATGATTAATAATCCAGTCGATAAAAGAGTGGATTTCAAGCCATTGACGGTGTACAAAAGGTATTGCAGCCCTAGTCCGATAACCACATAGGTATATTTTTTTTTGCATAATCCAATGGTCACGACCAATGGATTACATACTTTTGCAAGCCACTGTATAATATAGCCTGCAAGAGGGGTTAGTTTTGTTCGAAAGGTCATTCGCTTATCATAGATATCCTCAGAATTTATAGGAGGCTTTAGACTAATTCCCCCCGAAACTTTGAAAATGTAAAGAAAAAAAATCAATAATGTTATAACAAAAATGATTTTTAATAGACCGAGATTAACATTAGGAGGTGTAAACTTCATGGCTGGCAATCTATTTACATTCCCAATGATAAGTAAACAAAAAAACAAAAGAACATTCGTATATATAAAATCAGGCTGCAGCGTAAATAAATAGTTCGGAACCCATACTACCGGTATATAGACAATAAAATACAAAATCCAGAAAACGAGTTCCGACGGCTTATCCAGTTCCTTTTTTATGAATATGACTGGCAATATAATAAAAAACATGGAAATCACTATCATGACTGCACTTGGATGTTGCCGATATATATACCCCATATAAGCATATTCAGGGGAAATAAAGTAAACGTAGGATATATCCAGTAACCAGACGTATATTCCTACCAGACCCAGTTGAATCAGCTTCATTTTTTTAGATATCCTCTCAATCTATGGAATGTATCGCCCTATAGCCAAGGAGAGCAAAAAAGTAGTAGCTGGCCCCCATACAAATGCTAAAATATAAAATGGCTGCTTTAGCTGAACCCCCTGAAATGAAAATGACCAGTACTCCAATCGATGACAGTAACAGCCTTGAAACATCCCATAAGAGTTGAGTCCGTTGTTTTTTGGCTAAATACAATATTTGAGAAACCGGCATGACAATCACTTGACTTATAAACATAAATGACATCAATGTCACATATTCACCGGAAACACGCCACTCTTCTCCAAAAACAAAGCTGAAGACACCGGGTGCTATCCATGCCAAAATTGCCATTAACGGCACACCTAACATGGCCGTTTTAGTAATAATGCTCTTATACAAATGTAAAACTCTTCCTGGTTCATTTGAAATGCTTTTTGCCACTTCGGCATAGAATACTGTCGAAATACTCGCTCCCACCATCGTAATGGGCAGACCTATCGTTTTTGAAGCCATGGAAAAATGCCCTGTCACGTCAGGTCCGTATAGACGCATCAATAACAAAAAAATGATTTGCAGAGATAAGGAACTTAAGAGGGTTGACCATGTGGAGTATTTGGCGAATTTCTCATATTTTTTAAGCAAATAACCGATTCTCCTATAGTTCACTTTTGGCCAATGCATTCGCTTTAAGTAATATCGCCAAATGTACACAAGGGTTATTCCCCGTCCTATCATATCACCCGCTATTAAACCAATTCCTGGAGTCACATGATTAATGGAAATAAGTGAGAACTGACTTGTTACATTGCTAATCGATTGAAGCAGTTTAGAATGAGTTAGTCCTTTAAACTTATCTTCTTTTAACATCCAGTAGCTCATCACTTGATAGATTCCAGCAAAAAACAGGCCAATTGAAAGCAAAAGGTCATTCATAATCGAAGCTTCTATACCGTATAATCGAAATAATGATAGATTAAGGAAGCCCAAACCTATATTCAGGATACAAACGACGGCAATCGTAAACATGCTAATGTACATCAAGTGAACCATATTACTATGGTTTTTTTCTAGAGGAATCGCCTTTTCTAAACAAAGAGATGAAAATGATATGAGAATGGCCAATAGTGACGTATAGGTTGAAAACACCCCAAAATCTTCTGGTGTATATATTCTTGTCAGTATGGGAGAACTTGCGAATAGAATAAGCTGTGCCAGTGAATTCCCTGTTAATAATAAAAGGATTTTATTTATAAATTCATTTTTTATTTTCATATTTTCAACCACGCCACATCTCTATTTGATATACTCATTTACATTGTTCTGATTTGCCTAATTTATCTTTCGTTAACGTTTCTTTTATTTGATCCGCCGGATCGTGCATGATCCAGTCTAGAATCGATAAATTTTTTACACATTCTTTTTCATTTTTCACATAATACACGGGATGTATGAACTTTTGATAAACGACTTCAATTCCTTCTTTATGAAACAATTCTTCTTCCAAGTAATCCTTTCCGCTTTTCCCGCTTAAATAGCATGTACCTTCGGTTTGCTTAATTAAGCTAACTAATCTCTCTGTTTTTCCAAAGGAAGTGTTAAAATCATTGGAAAGGTGTGTTTCTCCTTCATAGTTTAAATACTTTAAAATCAATTCAAATAAATGAATATTTAAATCGACTAACAAAGCGTGTTCTTTTTGATATGCTTCTTCCAACAGCGGGAAAAAATCTTGAAAGTGCCGAGTTTTTTTATAAACTTCCGATATTTGCTTCAAATGATTCCTTTTCCATTTTTGATTTGGGGAATGATAACTGATTAATTTTTCATGTAACATTTCAGGCTTTTTTTGAAGCGGTACAGTTAGCCTTGACTCTTTTCCATCAGCACCTAGAATATATGTTTTATTTTGAAAATTACTTGAAGAGTATTTCACATCGGTCAAATATATAAAAACGTCCGATTGAAAAACCTTATGAATCAAACCAATCCAAGGCAAGAAATTGGGCTGGTGAATTGTGACTATCTTCTTTTTTTCCACCTACAAAACCTCTTTTGAAAAAATTAATAGGAATGTCTCCGCGTATTTGCAATTCACTTGGGAACCCCTCCAACTGCCGATATGCTCCGCATTCACTAAATAATGCCCCATATAACCGGTTAGCTGTGATTGGAACATGGTAATCATACGTTTTTTATCTTCCATGAACTCTGTAATATCACTATAGATATTCGGGTGAAATTGATTGGCAGCGATGTTATTATTTTGGTTGATTTGTTCGAATTCATATATGGTGAATTGTTTTTTCCTGAAACAGCTTCTTACCACCTTTGATAACTTTTGATGATCTTGATGACTGTCATTCATCCAATGTGTGTAGACTTCGTCCGGATCCATCTTTTCGATGATATCGTCGAGCTCTTTTATTAATTTATGAAAAGGGATATCCTCAACGTTATTACCCTCACAGTACTTAGAAAACTGTACCTCATATCCGAAATTCTTTGATGACTCTATTGCCTCTTGTTTCCTGACCTCGATATTCGAAGGGATGGAAAATATGATGTTGATAATGTAATGTCCTTGGTTCAACAGCTTACGAATGGTACCGCCCATACTAATTTCCGCATCATCTGGGTGTGCTGTTACTAGCAATATTTTTTTCATCATGTTCCTCCATTTAAAGCTTGTTCAATGATAGATATCGCTTTAAGCGCAATGTTCTTTTGTTCCATGTAGGCCGTTACATTTTTCATTAAAATCCATTCTGAAAATTCAGTGATTTCATAAAGCAAACTATTATCACTGATAGGTTCACTTAACGTTTCTTCCATGTCATTAATGATACTGCGGTAACTTATTGTGCGAATATCGTATAACGAGTGAAAACGCAAGGTTCCGTTCTCTCCGTAAATTTCCGATATTGAATCATTCGTTAAGTTAATTTTTGAAATCAACATCGTTATTTTAAAATCTTCATATTCAAAAATGCACGTACCGCCTAAATCAATGTTTTTTACGATCAGTTGTTTAAAATAATAACTTTTAACGGGAACACCAAATAATTGAATGGCCGCATAAATAGGATAAATTCCAATCGTTCTTAATGTCCCGCCACCATGATTTTCATCGAAAAGTGGAGCTTTCTCCCCTTTTAATAAGGCCGAATACTGCTTGGAATAGTTTTGGTACTTTAGGGTTGCCCCATGGATTTTCCCTAACTTTTTAATAGCATTCTTTAAAATTTGAAAGTTGGGTTCATAAATGGATCTTACTGCCTCAAACACAAAAACATTTCGTTTTTCTGCTGCATCGAAAACCCGATTGGCCTGATCGGCTGTCATGAATGCCGTTTTCTCCACAATAACGTTCTTTCCATGCTCAATGGCTGCTAACGCTTGTTCATAATGGGAAGCATTTGGAGTGGCTATATAAACAGTATCCAGCTCATCATCTTCAAACACTTCATTCAGGGATCCATAAACTTTAGACACTCCTTTTTCTTTTGCAAGCTTCTTGGCAAAATGAAATCTTCTCCCCCAAATTCCCATTACCTCTCCATTTGAACTTTCATTAATGGCATCAATCATGGCACAGCTTATTGAACCTGAGCCCACCACTCCAATCCTATTTTTAATCGCCATGTTCCACTACCTGTTTACATTTAGCTGCAATGTAATTCAAATCCTCATCAGACAAATCCAAGTGACATGGCAACGTGAAATGAGATTCACGAAATCTATCGGCATTCGGGAGAGATGCCAGGGGATATTCCTCCAATAATGTGGGCTGTAAATGCAATGGGACCCCATAACAATGCCCGGTGCTTATATGAGACTCTTTTAAATGCTTTTTAAATTTCTCGCATTGCTCTTTGCTTTTAGACATGACGATAATTTTATAAAATGAAGATATATTGTGGTCAGATGAAGCTTGGAAGTAAAGACCGTGTTCATGAAAAATATCCTTCAAAGTCTCCTTATAGAAACTGAAGATTTCCTGCCTGACCTGGATCATCCCATAAGCTTCCTGAACTTGCAGATAACCAAGCAATGCATTAAATTCACTGAGAAGCATGTCACCGGATAATACTTGGTTGACTGCACCATTTTCATTCCCATGGTGCCTTAACAACTCACAGTATTTGATTAAATCTATATCGTCCGAAGTAATGACACCCCCTGTTGCACTTGTAACAATTTTAGTGGGGTACATTGAAAAAACCCCAGCAAATCCAATTGTACCTGCTTTATATCCATTTATAGTGGCACCAAAAGCATGTGAAGCATCTTCGATTAGATAAAGATCATTCTCATCACAAAACTCTTTAATCTCAAAGATGTTATCAGGGATCTTTCCGGCAATATACGTAATTAAGACAACTTTCGTTTTAGGAGTCACGGCGTTCTTCAGGCTATTTAAATCCAAATTGAAATCCTCTAAATTAATGTCACAAAGAACGACTCTTCCTTTCGCATTTTTCACCGCATATACTGGAGAAATGAACGTATTGCTTGGCATGATCACTTCTTTGTCTTCAACATCTAGATATTTTAAAATAATTTCAATGGCAGCCGTGGCACTGGAAAGTGCGACAGCATACTTAGAATCACTGTATTGTCTGACGCTTTCTTCAAATTTTCGAGTATACTCACCTAAAATTAGCCTGCCAGAATCCAAAATGCGCTCAATGTTCTTAAGGTATTCCCGTTTTACCCAACCTGTTATCACTGGCTTTGTATTTACGATAGTCTCCATGGAACTCCATCCTTTTTCCAAAATTAGATCTTTCAATAGACGTTAAGTGAGATGCAGACAAATATTCACCATTGTTCAAGAGGAACTTGATTATTCAATGATCATTAACAATCAATTCCGACAGTGTTCTCTCCAGTTTTGAAATCAATTTGGTTTTCTCATAATTCAGGGTTAAACGTTTTATATTTTCTTGGATTTTCAGATACATTTGTTTGTCACTTTTCATTGATTTTACATACTCTATCATCTTTGATTCTTCACTATATTCAAAACCGTGACCTGCATCATATTTTGTCATGACCTCATGCTGCCAGCCTTTATAGTTTATTAATGTTGGTTTTCCGGCTGCCCAAAAATCAAAAAGTTTATTTTGACTATTCCTATCCAATATTTCATAATCACGTACAAAACACAGACCTATATGAGATACGGCCATCAATAAGTACGCTTCTTTTTTAGATACCTGATCCAAGAAAATGACGTTGTTTAATTTTTTGCTCTCTTTCACTTGAATTAAGCGTTCTTTTTCCTTTCCATCCCCTACAATTAGGTAGACAATATCGGGGTCATCCGTCTTTTCGGCAAGCTGTAAAATATAATCGATATTATTGATAAATCCTAATGTGCCTGCATATAAACAGATAAACTTCGCTTTTAAACCTAATTTATCCAATGCTTCTTCTTTATCTTCGGAACGAATTCGAGAAAAATAGTTTATATCCGCAAAGTTAGTAACCGTAGCAATTTTTTCCCGTTTAACTCCTTTTTTCAATAAATCTTCCTTCATCCCAGGCGAAAGCACGATGATTTTATCAGCCGAAGAATAAATAATGCTTTCTAGCTTCAATAAAATTCTCTTTAACCATTCATGTCTGATGATTCCCAGCTCAATAGGTATATCTGGCCATAAATCCCTTACTTCAAACACAAATTCGCTGCGCTTTACCTTAGCAAGGAGCATACCTATCAATCCAATTGTCAAAGGGGTCGAGGAAGCATAAACTACCTCTACCTCCTTCTCCTTCACCCCAATGAAAAAACTCTTATACATATAATGAATAAACGATAATAATCTTTTCAGGTAACTATATTCTTGTTTATATTTAGTTTTGGTTGATATGATCTTTATTCCCTCACGCGAATCTATGGAATTTCCGGTGATGATGGTGACTTTATTATTTTTAGAGACTAAAAATTTAGCTATTTCATAAGATCGGGTACTGCCTTTATCGGTATTGAAATATTGATGCAAATAAAGAATCTTCACTTTTTCACTTCCTCTTTTACCCACTGTGATTCAATTTGACTTACAGAGTAATGCTTTCCCTATTGCATTCACCCCAGAAAACAAATGTAACACTTAATATAGGTGAGGCTTGTCCCTTTTTTAGAATGGGGCGTTTTAACTTTGAAACCCACTAGCATCTTATACAGCCATTCCTTACTCCTGCTTTTTCATCACATTAGGTTTGTTCCAGTTCAAGGAAGGCCGTAATGGCAATCCAGTCATCCAGGCGGTTATAAACCGTTTTGTCTTGTACATGGATTTCAGGCCCAACTTCGGTAAATATGTTATCCCTTTCAATACCGTTATTTTTCATGTTCAAAGAGGTGAAGGCATAATCATTTGTAGGGCTGCCGTTATTATGCGATCCTCTGATACCAATGCCCGCTGAAATAAACTTTTCATCGGATTTATGAATTTGGTTTATGATGTTTCCTTTGATTTTGGTGAACTTGTTGGAGCTAAGCATCGCAATCCCATTGTTGAGGCTATTTTCAATGATATTGCTTTCAATAAGGGCATTTTTGGTCACATGAATACTGATGCCTCCCCATTCCTCGACATTAGCCCGGACATCATTCACATAATTGCCTTTAATCACGACCTTTTGCAGGAAGCCCATCTTTGTTTCAGTAAGATCATGGTATTGCGTTCCGTTGACTGTAATGCCCCGTTCGCTGACTGTTGCATTTTTATCTATATCGTAATACGCATAATCATTAAAAGAATTGATTCTATTCCCCTCAATCGTAATATTGCCGGGTGGGTAAGCTGAGATAGCTCCTCCCTTGTAATCCATTCCGCCGACAATGATTGGAAAACGCGTGTTTAAGATGACATTATTCGTGAAGGAAACATTTTGGCCTGAATGGGTGTCAATTCCTTCCCATCCTGGGTTGTTCGCCACCACATTCCCATCGACTGCGATTGTGTCACTTCGCGGGAACTTTGATTGAGTTATTGCATCTCCGGCACTGTCTTTCCGGTGACTAAAGGCGATGCCATAGCTTTGTTTGGTATTGCCCACCGTCTCCCCGGGTCCAAGATTTATCACTGTCGCATGCCTTACAGTCACGTTACTCGCAGAATAACCGCCGATGCCTGCATATCCAATATCCTTTATGATCATTTTGTTTCTTTTTCTTGAATCAGACCCTTTAATCATGACTCCATTCACATGTTCTAAGTAAATGCCATATCCTTCATACCCGGTGATTTGAACATCTTCGATCAGGATATTTTGAAGCCTGTGCAAATCATTTACAGCCGAATAGACAGACACCAAATCCGACGTGGATTTGGATTGATCGATTGCAGTAACCTCGATGCCCCTGTTCCTTGCTTCAAAATAATTTCTCGGTTTCCCAGTTTTGGGGTCTTCCGTCCGTCGCTTTCCTTCTAGTATCAGGTTTTTGACACCAGTATGGCTCACCATGATTTTAATGGTGACAGAATCGCTTGAGGGCTGGGTACACATTGTCGTGACGGTTCTTTCGTTCTCCACCGTCCCTTCTAAAGTGACCCCTTCTTTCATTGCAATAAACGCACTCGCCGTAAACTGGCCTTTTGACAAACGGACCGTTCCCCTTTTCCCATTCGATACATCTTGCGGATAGGCTGAAACCTTTGTAATGGCATTGTTAAGGATTTTCCGGATCGATGTGGCGGAATGGTTCGCGTCTAGTGACAGCGTTTGTTTTAACTCCCCTTTATTGTCCAATAACTGAATCGCGGTACCCGTTGTGGGACTGCAGACCTCGTTTGCCCCGACGGCAGTTGACTGAAGGGAGAAGAACGTCATGAGTAACACGGTAAATATTCCTGTAATTTTATATAGATATTTCATCTGAAAACTCCCATGTCTCTTATTCATTTTTCGGCAGTTGTTTTACATACTTCAGGGGCTGGGTGACAAAGACACCATAGTCGGCCTGGAAAGGAAGGGGTGCATATCTAATTTTACAAGGGAAGTGAGATTTGCATTTCTCAAAATCAACATATCTTGTGTTAATCTTGGGACAGTAGCTTAAACGTACGGCCAATTTTCCCATACAAAAAACCTTCAATAGCTCAGGGGTAAACCGGATTGTGATGGGAAAACAAACCTCCTTGCGCCACTATTGAAAAGAGAAGGAATGTGTCCGGCGATTACAAGGGGGGTAATCTCTCATTCGAAAGAAAAAGCCTTTCCCCGATGTTGGCCGGGAAAGGCTGCAGCTTGATATACTCTTTTTTATGTGTCATTCTTTATAACCCCCGCAAAGAAAAAGGAGGATATCCAACTTGTAGTCAGATATCCTCCTATATGTTCACTCACTGGTTCATTTGATCGAGAAAATCACCAAGAAGATCATCAAGATTTTCCTCTTCAGGTTCTGGTTCCTCCACTTGTTGCGTGGTTTTTTCCAAACTCCAATCAAAGTCATCCAAATCTTTCTTAGATATTTCTGCCTGCACCACTTCATTATCCTGTTCTTCGGGCTCATCCTGCAAATAAATCTCCTCATTAATTACATTGCTGTTTAATGAGGCTAGCAAGGCTGTTGCGCGTAAAGGATCGGATAAAAGATGGTACATAATCGTTCCAAGCATAGCTTCTGAGTGGGAATGCTTGAGCCAGTCACGCTGAGATTTGCTAAGCTTGTTCGGCATGGGCAGGGCAATCATTTCCCGTTCCTGATGGGTCGATTGTCCGATTCCATCGAGAACATACTCGGCAATTTTACTGGAAAAATTCCTTCTTTCCGTTTCCTTTAATTTCTGCAGCTGCCTTAACGTATAATCTGATACATCTGAAGGGATACGAAAAGTGATGGCTTGTCCTCTTTTGATTTCAGAAGAAGCTGTTTTTTTCATTCTCTCACCTATTTAACAGCACCTGATCTTTGTTCTTTCTTCTTTTGGTGGGATTGCTGCTGTTCCTTTGAATTCCGGCGATTAAAATCCGAAATCAATTTATAATAGGCGTTGGCCATCATCCAAACGCTTTCCCGTTCATCTTCAAAAAAGTCTATATTGTAGCCATCAAAATTCTGATTGAGCGTTTTCAGGTAATCTTTCAAGACAATCGAACCTCCGCCAACAAAATAGCAGATTTCCGTTTGCGAGTTTTTCTGCCATACGTTGCGCAGATGGCGATATTGCTTTTTCGCAAGTTCTCCTAAAATCCGGTCGACGATATCATGGACGCTTGTCCGGCTTCCGCGAACCATAATATGGTTACGATCGTTTTTCTTCGTGATGATTTCAACGACATCTCGTCTGCTATCCAGCTCGACACCGTGTTTTTTTCTGATTTCTTCACGAATAGATTCAAGAGCCTCAGCTACTCCTAGATTGAATCCTTGCGCCTTATCATCGTCAACTTTACGGTTTTTAATGACCGCGATATCTGTCGATAGTCCGCCAATATCTTGAATGAGAATTCTTCTATCTATCAATTCACGGTTAATGATATTCAGATCATTGTCCATGACTAAATTAATGTATGCGGCGAAGCCCTCTGGATAGACTTTCACTTCATCAAATTTGATATTAACCTTAATACCTTGGTATTTAGGTGTAATTAAAAATTCTACTTGGTGAACGGATCCCAGTAGCTTCGAACGGTACCCAACATCTTTCCCTTCCTTAACTTCCCGAAGAGGTAGACCTGTGCCCAGCGTATAATTCGCTTCGACAACGTTATTTACTTTTTTGAACTTATCATTATTCCCTTGCTTGGCAGCATCCAATGCAATAGCCGCAAAAAGCATTACTAATGTTTGGTCTTCCTCTGATTTACTGCTCCCCAAATCTAGTTCTGTTGGGTTATCACTTTTTGTCGCTAAATTTCCGACACGATAAATGGCATTATTGTCTTGCAAGGCTGGTGAATGGACTCTAATATGTAACCCTTCCAATGGGTTTTTTTCATCGAGTTCTTCGATTCCTATGACCGGACGATCTTCAATGTCTTTTGCAATGACATTTGGTATATATAGTTCAGACTCTAGCTTTCCAAAAATAGCTTTAATTGCATCATTTCCTACATCTATTGCTGCGATTCTAGAACTCATCTAAAAACATCCCCTTTTTCATAAAAAAAATTTAGGTGGAGCACTCTATTAAGCATAGAAAAGGTTTCTATATTAGTCAATGCTTCATAAGTTGTAGCTTTATTTGTCGAATTGTATTCATTTGTGTACACATTAGGAACAAATATGTACACACGTTATATATAGCCATGTGTACTTGTTTGTAAACATGTTTACTTTTTTTGTGTACAAACCAACTATTTTCGTTTACATGTATACAATATTGCAAACAAACAAAAAACTAACTTTTAATAATCTTATTCATATAAAAGAAAGCGTAAAAAAGGAGAATTTGGTCATGGTAATAAATTGGACAAACCACTAATGAAACGTATGAAGATATTAAAATCACTGAAAAAATAAAGAACTTCCTCAATATCCGTAGCCATATTGGCGCAGCACTTTATCCTTCCTTCGTTTTCTAAGCTAGAAACAGATATAACAACTGATGTCTTAATTGTTGGTGGCGGAATTACGGGTATCACTTCAGCTTATCTATTAGCCAAGCAAGGTGTGAAAGCCACATTCATTGAGGCAGATGAGACCCTTAATGGAACAACAGGCCACACAACCGTAAAAATCACGGTCCAGCACGGCTTGATTTACGACCAATTTATTACTGATCACAGTGAGGAATAGGCCAGACTATACTTTATGAGGCCAACACTGAAGGAACGGAGCTATCAAAGGATTGATAGAAGAACATTCTATTGAATGTACAAGATGCTTATGTATACGCAAATACTAATGTTTGGTCCTCCTCTGATTTACTGCTCCCCAAATCTAGTTCTGTTGGGTTATCACTTTTTGTCGCTAAATTTCCGACACGATAAATGGCATTATTGTCTTGCAAGGCTGGTGAATGGACTCTAATATGTATCCCTTCCAAGGTTTTTTACATCGAGTTCTTCGATTCCTATGACTGGCCGATCTTCATGTATTTTGCAATGACATTTGGTATATATAGTTTTAGGCTCTAGCTTTCCAAAAATAGTTTTAATTGCATCATTTCCTACGTCTACTGCTGCGATTCTAGAACTCATCTAAAAACATCCCCTTTTTCATAGAAAAAATTAGGTGGAGCACTCCCGATAGAAGAGATTTCTATATTAGTCGATTCTTCATAAGCTGTAGCTTTATTTTCATTTGTCGAATTGTATTCATTTTTGTATACATTAGGAACAAACATGTATACACCTTATATACAGCCATGTGTACGGGTTGTAAACATATATACACATTTGTGTACAAAACATCTATTTTTGTTTACATGTATACATAATTGTAAACAAACCAAATAATGTATTTTTTTAACCTTTCTTCTTACAAAAATAAGCGTATAAATAGCGGATTTGGGTATGGTAATAAATGGACAATTCAACTAATGAACTGTATGGAGGTATTAAAATGACTGAAAAAAATACAGATCTTCCCCGATTTCCGGAACCCTATTGGCGCAGTGAGTTAACTTTCCCTTCTTTTTCTAAACTAGATACAGACATAACCACTGATGTCTTAATAGTGGGCGGCGGAATTACCGGAATCACATCTGCGTATCTACTAGCTAAACAAGGTGTTAAAGTCACTCTGATTGAAGCAGGCGAAATCCTTACTGGAACGACAGGACACACTACAGCAAAAATCACGGCCCAGCATGGCCTGATTTACGACCAGCTGATCACTGACCATGGTGAAGAGAATGCCAAACTTTATTATGAAGCCAATACAGATGGAATGAAGCTTATCAAAGACTTGGTAGAAGAACATTCCATAGAATGTAATTTGACTGCACAGGATGCCTATGTGTACGCAAATACTGAGGAATATAAAAGCAAAATTCAAAATGAATTGAAAGCCTATCAAAAACTCGGCATTCGGGGGGATTATGCGGAGAATATCCCTTTCTCCATTCCTTGTAAAGCTGCTGTGATAATGAAAGACCAAGCACAGTTTCACCCGTTAAAATACTTAACTGCCCTCATTTCGACAATTCTCGAAAGCGGAGGCACCATTTATGAACGGACCACGGCAATGAAGATTGAAGACGGCGATCCACCGACCGTTCTGACGGATACGGGACATACAATCAAAAGCAATCAGGTCATTGTTGCTTCCCACTTCCCCTTTAATGATGAAATGGGCTTATACTTTGCCCGTGTTCATGTAAAAAGATCCTATGTACTTGGAATCAGGACTGAACAGGAATATCCCGGTGGGATGTATTACAGTGCCGACAGCCCTACCCGCTCCCTTCGCTATACGGAGTTGGACAATGGGGAAAAACTTATACTTGTTGGCGGAGATGGCCATAAAACAGGACAGGGAATCTCGACGATCGAGCATTATGAAGCACTGAAGGAATTCAGTTCCCAGTATTTCGATGTGAAAGACATTCCCTACCGCTGGTCGGCACAGGATATTGTGACACCGGATAATATCCCCTTCGTCGGGCCGGTGACACCCAATCATCAAAACGTCCTGATAGCTACCGGCTATGCGAAATGGGGAATGACGAACGGATCGATTGCCGCCAGGATTTTAACTGACCGGATTTTGCAAAGAGATAACCGGTATGCGGAATTGTATGATCCTGCCCGTTTAAAAGGTGTGAAGAATATTCTCCAAGATAATGCTGATGTGGCGAAGCATCTCATCAAAGGCAAATTGGCCTTCAATCATAAAACGCCGGAAGACATAGGAATTGATGAAGGAGCAATCGTGAAGGTGAATGGTGACAAAGCTGGGTGTTATCGTGATCATGATGGCCAGCTCCATATTGTTGATTCCACCTGTACACATATGGGGTGTGAAGTTGCCTGGAATAGCGGCGACCGTACTTGGGATTGCCCATGTCATGGCTCCCGCTACTCTATCGCTGGTGAAGTGTTAAATGGCCCTGCTGTCGAACCATTGAAGAAAATTCGCTAAGTGCCAATTTGTGATTTTATCTAATAGTCGACTGGGCCCGCCGTTTTCCTTATACTGAAGTTACTGCATGATTGAATGGTTGCAAATAACTGTGAAAAGGATTGAATTGAACATGAACGGTAAAAACCGGAAAGATATTACCCCAGGTGCCTCTGTGGACATTGTACTTAAAGCAGATCAACGCACCGGAAAACTGACAAGCGGCACTGTAAAGGATATTTTAACCAACTCCAGCACTCACCCTCATGGAATTAAAGTAAGACTGACTGATGGCCAGGTGGGCAGGGTTCAAGTCATTCATAAGTAATGTGCACTCGGTCAAGGCCGAGTGTTTTTTTGTGATTGTTCGATGAATTAATGACAAAGGGAATATTTCAATCATGTTTTCCATTCATAATTCGTACAATAGGGGTGAGATTACCTCTTAAAAAGGCTGGTGTCAAAATGAATCAAGAATACAATGCCCCCGATAGGGATTATTACCGCAACGATGAACATATATTGAAAGTTTCCGGCTCAGAGACGCTATCTGCTGCTCCGGATCAAGCTACGATCACCCTTGGAGTCATAACAGAGGATGAGGACCCGCAAAAGGCCCAGCAAGCCAATTCCCAAGCAATCGCAAATGTCATCGCATCACTTAAATCCGCAGGCATTCCCGAAGAGCAATTGAAAACGAGTGATTACAGAATCGATCCACAATATGATTATATTGACGGAAAGGAATTGTTCAAGAACTACAAAGTCCAGCACATCATACAAGCCCAAACGTCCGACATCGAGAAAATAGGCAGCATAATCGACACGGCCGTCAAAAGCGGCGCCAATTCAATCACCAGCATCCGCTTCTCTTTATCCAATCCAGAAGCATACTATAACCAGGCACTTTCTCTCGCTTTAAAAAATGCATATGAAAAAGCACTCTCCATGGCTCGAACGCTAGGAATCTCATTGAACCCAGTCCCTAATCAGGTTGAAGAGCTATCCGAAACGGCAACCCCCATGCTTTACCAAACAAGTACCTTTTCAAAAATGGCGACTACTCCGATTCAGCCTGGTGAATTGAACATCACTGCCTCAGTAAGGGTGGAGTACACGTACTAGCACTCACTAAATTCCATCCTAAAAACCCCCCTTTGCAACCCAAAGGGGGGTTCAGACTGTAGACAAATTAGAGAAGAACTAGTTTAATTTCAATTCGTTTAAAAAAGTTCCAGCTGATTTCAGAAATCCGCTCCCTTTCCGCCGACTGTCTGCCAAGCCTCCTCGCCGGCAAGCGTCTCCGGGGTCTCGGCTAGCCAGTTATTCGGCAGGAGTGTCGCAAATTTCTTCAATCTAGTAAGGGTTTCATTCCTATAATCAAGTAAAAAAACATGACTGATAATTCAGTATTGTACTAAAATCATGGTTCTAGGATGGGAGCAATCCGAACCTCCTTTTGTCGCAAACGGAACCCCCCTCGGCATTCAAAGGGGGGTTTTTCATTTTAAAAGACTACCGTTTTATTTTCATGAACAATGACGCGGTCCTCCAAATGCCATTTAACGGCACGTGCCAGCACCCTGCGTTCAGCTGAACGACCGATTTTCTTCATATCCCCGGCAGAATCACGATGGTCCACACGTTCGATATCCTGCTCGATGATTGGACCTTCATCCAAATCATTCGTCACATAATGGGAAGTTGCCCCAATCAGCTTAACACCTCTGTCATAAGCTCGTTCATAAGGCCGGGCTCCAATGAAGGCAGGTAAAAATGAATGATGGATATTAATGATTCTGTTCGGATGGGCCGCTACGAAGTCCGGCGTCAATATCTGCATATACCTGGCCAATACAATAAGGTCCACCTTGAATTCTTCCAGAAGTCCAAGCTGTTTAGTCTCCACTTCCTTACGTATATCCTTATTGGCAGGAATGTAATAAAACGGGATGCCCATCGATTCGACAATTTCCCTCGTATCTTCATGATTGCTGATGACCAGCGCAATGTCAGCCAATAAATCCCCGCTTTGCCACTCCCATAGCAATTCCAGAAGGCAATGAGGTTCCTTGGAAACGAAGATGGCCGTCCTCTTCAGATCACTGACATGGTTAAATGTCCATTGCATCGAGAATGCTGTCGAAACTTCCTGGAATGCCAGTTGCATATCCGCTGCCTTGTCCTTCAATCCTGGACAATCGAACTCGATCCTGGTGAAAAAAGTACCGCCCTCAGGATTCATCGAATACTGACTCAATTCAACAATATTTGCATCATATTCTTTAAGAAAAGCCGTAACTGTCGAAACAATTCCCGGCTGGTCAGGACATTTTATAATCAAACGGCCTCTATCTTGATTTCTTTCGCGAAATTCCTGTAACTGCTCTTGCACAAAGTTGCTCACCATTTTCCCAACTGCCCTTCTTCTATTTTGCTATATTATACTTCAACTCATGGCCAAAATTAAAGTCAGTCAATCAATTCAGGATTGAATGCAAAGACCCCCCTTCTTTAACAGGGGGGCAGTAATCGCAAAAATGACTAATATTGAAACGAGGTGTCTCTGTTTAGAGATGCTTTTTTATTTTATTATTTATTTTGTTTTTTTTCACCTAGACTTGCCGCTAGAGATAAAAAGATATAAGGGAACGCCAATAAAATTAAATCCGGGAATCCGTATTTCTCAAATACTAGGTTGTTCGGGGTTTCCTCATCAATATAAAAGCCAAAGCCTGCCATATAAAATCCCACTAGTAAATAAGTAAGAAGGGAAATAGCAAGGGTACTTATAGCTAATGTATCTAATTTGATTTTAACGATAGTTAATCCGAAGTAGATCACATAAACAATTCCTAAAAGCAGTAACAGTAGAGAAATATAATCTGGCTCATATATTGCTTGATTGGTACTATCAAACATGTGAATTCATCCTCTTACTTAAAATTTATACTTGTTGTAAAAATCATTACGGATTGCATCTATTGTAATAAGTTAATGCTAGCGATAAATCTGGACGCCAAGGTTCTAAGTTCCAAGGTGACTTGTAAATTGTTAATGGATTTACAGCATGACAAATGAATTGATCTTTAATTCTTCCTTCTTTTGAACTTGATACATGGGATTTAAATGAAGCATCAGCTTTTAATTCAGCCCACATATCTTTTATTAATGAAGATTGAATTGTAATAATTTAATCGTATATAAAAGTAAATTATTTAACGTTCCTACTTTGGAACAATGGGTTTCATTTTTGAGTAAATAAAGAGAAAGTGATGATATGAAATAAGTGTATTTTATTCCAAGAGTCACTAGTTCTACTCTAGTAACACTTGCAAAATCAAATGGAGTTTCCTTTTTATAAAGCTATCCTCTATTCATATTTCATAGGTTTTAATCCCGGAAAAGTCGGCCTGATCACGGTCGACTTTTTTTTATGAAATAGAAGTGGCCTAGATCTGAGGATGAAAAGATACCATTAGTTTTCATCCTCTATTAATAGGCACTATCATTCTTCCAATAAATAACTGGTGAATTTAAAGGAAATGAAGGCAAACGCCGAGAAC
This sequence comes from Peribacillus frigoritolerans, assembly GCF_040250305.1. Taxonomy (NCBI): domain Bacteria; kingdom Bacillati; phylum Bacillota; class Bacilli; order Caryophanales; family Bacillaceae; genus Peribacillus; species Peribacillus frigoritolerans. The sequence goes on from NZ_CP158190.1 coordinate 5,509,069, forward strand.
CTTTATGAAATGCATAGTGAAGGGGGATTCTTGGATGAAATGTCGGTATGTTCTGGACAACCTTTTTGGTTTCAGTTTTATTTTCCATAGTTAATAAGGTTATTCACTGCCTCATAAGGGTATAGACCATTCTATTAGTTTTTTTCAAAGGGGGAAATGAAATTATCATGAAATCATCAGTTACATTCATTGTATCCATTCTGGCTGTTCTTGGTCTTCTGTCCGGCTGTGCTGAAAAGGACCAGCTGGAGGACGGGAGTAAGCTGATCAATGAGGACCAGTTTGTTTTCGCTGCCTCAGGTGAATTCAAGCCATTCAGTTATGTCAATGATGACATGACCGTAACCGGGTTCGATATTGAAGTCGGCGATGCAATTGCAAAGGAACTCGACCTAGAACCAGTGCCTAAACGGATAAAGTTCAAAGGTATCGTGGAAGGTGTTAAAACCGGTCGGGCAGATGCCGCGGTTGCCAGTCATACAATCAATGAACAACGAAGTAAACATGTTGCCTTCTCGACCCCTTATTACTACTCAGGTCCTCAAATTTTCGTCCGTTCGGATAGTGATATTAAAACGGTTGAAGATTTAAAGGGTAAGGAAGTTGCGGCTTCTAAAGGCTCTACGTACGCAACCACAGCAGAAAAATATACAACCAATGTAAAAACCTATGACAGTGATATCACTGCCCTGAAAGCATTGAGCGGAGGACGTCATGATGCCGTCATCACCGACTTCGTAACCGGCAAGGAAGCGACCAAGGAAGGTTTCGACATCGAAGGAAGGCAATTGATTGAACGAAGCGAGCAGGCCATCGTACTGCCTAACGACAACCCTCAGCTGCTTGCACGCATCAACGAAGCACTTGAAAACCTCCGGGAAGATGGAACTCTTGCGGAAATCAGCAAAAAATACTTTGGTGAGGACATCACAACTAAGCCTGAATAAAGATTGATAGAAAGGGAGTCATTACATTGCCTAGTTTTTCACATTTTTTTGATACATTATTTAGCTCCTCGGACGTATTCATCCGAGCCATGCTCCTCACATTGGAACTGACGGTAGTCTCCATATTGGTAGGTATCGTCATCGGTTTGCTATTTGCACTTTTAAAAATATCCAATATAAAAATTCTTGCATGGATTTCAGATACATATGTATTCCTGGTACGTGGAACACCTTTAATCGTACAGATATTCATACTCTATTTCGGTATCAGCAATCTCTTCTTACTGCCGGACTTCTGGGCGGCGTCACTTGCCCTGGCCTTCCATAATGGAGCTTATATCTCAGAGATTTTACGTGGTACGATCCAATCCATCGACAAAGGCCAAATGGAGGCCGGACGCTCCCTTGGCATGAGCAATTCGCTCACCTTAAGGAGAATCATCTTGCCTCAAGCCTTCCGACGCGCATTGCCGCCGCTTGGCAACCAATTCATCATCGGGCTCAAGGATTCATCACTGGCAGCCTTCATATCCATGAATGAGCTGTTTAATGTGGCGACTACGTTAGGCTCGAATAATTTCGATGAAATGACTTATTTATTGATTGTAGCGGTCTACTACTTGATTCTAGTGGCTTTCCTGACCATTATCGTCAATTTATTCGAAAAGAAACTGTCCATTAGTGATCGATAGGGGGAATTGAAATGGAACAAAAAGAAATGATTCGGATAAGGAATTTAAATAAATCGTATGGAAATCTGCATGTACTTAAAGATATTGATATGAAGGTGCTCGATAGCGATGTTGTCTGTTTGATCGGACCGAGTGGTTCGGGAAAAAGCACCCTGCTCCGCTGTTTGAATTATTTAGAGAAGAAAGACAGCGGCCAAATCCTCATTGAAGGAACGGAAATCAATCCAGGTACCCATGATATTAATAAAATTCGAGAGAAAGTCGGAATGGTATTTCAGCATTTCTACCTCTTTCCTCATATGACAGTGCTGGAAAATGTCATCGAAGCACCGACACACGTCAAAAAGATCCCTAAGGCCCAAGCGATTGAAGAAGCAAAGGCATTGCTTGCCAAAGTCGGTTTATCAGATAAAGCGGATGTCTATCCAAGCAAGCTCTCAGGTGGGCAGAAGCAGCGTGTTGCCATAGCCCGCGCCCTTGCCATGAAGCCTGATATCCTGCTCTTTGATGAGCCCACCTCGGCTCTGGATCCCGAACTTGTCGGAGAAGTTCTTGCCACGATGAAGGAACTTGCCTTGGAAGGGATGACAATGGTAGTCGTTACACATGAAATGAGCTTTGCACGTGAGGTCGGGGATTGGATTGTCTTCATGCATAACGGGAGGGTTGTCGAAAGCGGACCGCCAAAAGAATTCTTCACCAATCCAAAAGAAGAACGTACAAAAGAATTTTTACAAACGACAGTCTTTTGATTTTAATTCTAAAGTCCTGTCTGCTAGTGCGATTATAAGCAATACAGGCGTGAATTCCTGTATTGCTTTTTTTGAATGAAAAAGGATTTATTGGTTTCTTTAATATCCAGTTAGGTAGTTCCCTAAATCCCATGATTAAAGTTTCAGGGATATTTCGGCTCTGATTGTACAAACTAAATACTTGATGAATTGTTTCAGATAAACCGTGATTCCGGCTCGATGGAAAAATATCTGTATTTATGGTATATATACAGGTAAAATTAAAAGAAGTATATAAATGAAAGAGGTCGAATTCAGTTGGAAAATAACTCTTCGAATTTTATTAAAAATATTATAAAAGATGACCTAGAGTCCGGAAAACATGATCATGTCATCACCCGCTTCCCTCCTGAGCCGAACGGATATTTACATATCGGACATGCCAAATCAATCATTTTGAATTTTGGGGTGGCTGATGATTTCAATGGGAAAACTAACCTTCGTTTCGATGATACGAATCCATTGAAAGAGGATATTGAGTTTGTCAACTCCATAAAGGAAGATGTAAAGTGGCTCGGTTACGACTGGGATAACCTTTTCTTCGCTTCCGACTATTTTGATGAAATGTATAAAAGAGCTGTGCTGCTCATCAATAAAGGACTGGCATATGTGGACGACCTTAATGCCGACCAAATCCGTGAATATCGCGGAACGCTGACTGAGCCAGGGAAGGATAGCCCCTACCGAAATAGAACCGTCGAGGAAAATCTTGAACTATTTGAAAAGATGCGCAGCGGCGAATTCGAAAACGGCGCAAAAGTCTTGCGTGCAAAAATCGATATGAGCTCACCTAACATTAATTTGCGTGATCCCGTCATATACCGTATCTCCCATACTGAACACCATAATACCGGCAACAAATGGTGCATCTACCCAATGTATGCCTTTGCCCACCCAATTGAAGATGCCATCGAGGGAGTCACACACTCCATTTGTACGCTTGAGTTCGAAGATCAACGCCCTCTTTATGACTGGATCGTTGAGAATTGTGAAATGGAAAGCAAACCAAAACAATATGAATTTGGCCGTCTTAACCTGACCAATACAGTAATGAGCAAGCGAAAACTGAAGCAGCTTGTCGATGAGGGCTTCGTGGACGGCTGGGACGACCCGCGGATGCCTACTGTTTCAGGCTTGCGGAGACGCGGGTATACACCCGAAGCGATTCGTGCATTCTGCCAAGAGATAGGTGTCGCAAAAACAAGCGGTGTCGTGGACTCTCAAATGCTTGATCATTTCGTGCGGGAAGACTTAAAGCTCAAGGCTCCACGGACTATGGCAATCCTGAACCCGCTTAAAGTGGTCATCACCAACTATCCGGAAGGCGAGATAGAATGGCTGGATGCCGAGGTCAATCCGGAAGTTCCGGAAATGGGCACACGCCAAATCCCGTTTTCACGTGAAATATATATCGAACAGGACGATTTCATGGAGAACCCGCCGAAAAAGTATTTCCGACTTTTCCCGGGCAATGAAGTTCGTTTGAAACATGCTTATTTCATTAAATGTGAAGAAGTGATAAAAGATGATGCCGGTAACGTCATTGAACTTCGCTGCACATACGACATTGAAACGAAAAGCGGATCTGGCTTCACTGGCCGTAAAGTAAAAGGTACATTGCACTGGGTCGAAGCTTCACAAGCCGTTTCAGCGGAATTCCGCAACTATCAGCCTTTAATCCTGGATAAGGAAAATGATGAAGAGGAAGAAAAATCATTCCTGGACCGGGTAAACCCTGATTCTATAGAAATTTTACAAGGATTTGTCGAGCCTAACATGAAAGATGTTAAGCCTCAGGATAAATTCCAATTCTTCAGGCATGGCTATTATAATGTTGATTCAAAACTCACTGCGGCCGATCACTTGGTCTTCAACCAAATTGTCGGGTTGAAAAGTTCATTCAAGTTATAGAATCACGAAAAAGAACCAGATTCCTAGCGGGATCTGGTTCTTTTTCATTTTCTGCACCTTTATATCATTTTTTCTCGTAAAGTTTGATCCCTTGCTTGGAAAGGGCCTGTTTAAGAGTACTATGTGTCGAAACCTGACTAAAATCAAGACCTAACTGAATCGATGTCTGGGCCACTTCAGGACGAATCCCGGAAATGGTCGATTGAATGCCTAACAGGTTCAGGGTACTTATCAATTGATAGATCTGTTGGGCAACCATCGTATCCAAAAGGGATACTCCCGATAAATCGATGAATAAGTGTGTGATATTTTTGCTAATGCATTTGCTTGGAGTCCCATTCAAAATTTCTTTTGCCCGATAGGTATCGATTTCACCGATTAACGGCAAAACCGCAATGGCATCAACAATGGGAATGACAGGTGCGCCCAGTTCATTAATCAGCTCCTGTTGAGCAAGGAGTCGTTCTTTTGTCAAAAGGTAATACTGCTCAGTGAACTCACGGTTCAATTGATCGAAGGCACGATTAATAATCCGGCTCCACCGGATGATTGTATCCTTCGTTATCCCAGTATCCTTTAGCATATAATCAGTGATGAATGCCCAATATGTTTCGCGAACCTTATTAAGCGCTTCCAACACTTCGTAAATGGGGGTGTCCGATTCAACCCTGCTCTTTGCGACAAGTGTAGCCCACTGCTCCATCGTTTCAATAAAAGCAGTTTTATCTTCAAGTAAAGCACTGGTCACTGTCTTGATCGTCAATGTATTCTGTTCCCTAAGCAGCTTTTCGATTTCCTCATTAGAATCTATTGAATAGATGGATCCAGACTGCTTTTCCCTTAAAGCCAGCCAGTTTTCCGTAATCTTGGATGAGTTATCAAGGATATATCGATATAATCTTTCATCTATTTTATCCATTTGTGTTCCCCTATCTCACTAGTTATTTCATTTTAAATAGTATTAATAAATCTCCATATCCCGCTTTCTCCATTTCATTTCTAGGAATGAATCGAAGGGCCGCAGAGTTTATGCAATATCTCGTGCCTTTAGGACTTGGGCCATCAGGAAAAACATGTCCAAGGTGTGAATCGGCATCCCTGCTGCGCACCTCGGTCCGGGTCATTCGGTGGCTGAGATCCATTTTTTCATTGACACTTGCCGACATGATGGGCTTCGTGAAGCTTGGCCACCCACAGCCGCTATCATATTTATCCCGCGAACTGAATAGGGGCTCCCCAGAAACAACATCCACATAAATGCCTTCTTCAAAGTGATCCCAATAGGCATTATCGAAAGGCGGCTCCGTGCCATTTTCCTGGGTGACATGAAACTGATTCTCCGTTAAGGTCTTTCTAAGGTGTGCATTATCCTTAGGCCAATTTTCTTTAATGAAAGCATCCCGCCCTGAGCCTTTACGATACAATGCATAGCGAAATTGATTTTTCCGATAGAATTCTTGATGATATTCCTCAGCGGCGTAAAATTCCCCCGAGGGTAGAATACCCGTAACAATAGGTTTCTTAAACCGCCCGCTCATCATTAAATCTTCCTTCGATTGTTCTGCCTCCTGTTTCTGACGTTCATTAAGATAGAAAATGGCAGCCTTGTATTGCTTTCCCCTATCCGAGAACTGTCCATCGTCATCCGTAGGATCGATTTGCTGCCAGAATATCTCTAATAAAGTTTTATAGGAAATGATTGATGGATCGAATACCACTTGAACCGCTTCAACATGATCAGTCGCACCGGTAATCACTTGTTTATAACTAGGAGCGGCAAATTTACCGCCTGTATAACCTGATGTCACTGAAATGATACCATCACTTTCATCAAAGGGAGCAACCATGCACCAAAAGCAGCCTCCTGCAAAGATAGCCGTTTCTTTTCCATCCATCGTCATCCTAAAACTCCCCTTTCACGCCTGTCATTTTATGTATTATATACCAGCAAGCCAAACACCTTCAAATTCAAAATTCTACCTTTGCGTAACAAATATAAAAGAGGCACTTAGGAGTAACCCCAAGTGCCTTTTTTGTGTTAAATCCGTTATTTAAAGTATCACACTTACAATGATCGCTGATAGGATGCTGACAAGAGTCGCACCGTAAAGCAGCTTCAAGCCGAAACGTGCTACAACATTACCCTGTTTTTCATGAAGTCCTTTGACTGCACCGGCAATGATTCCAATTGATGAAAAATTGGCGAATGAAACCAAGAAAACCGAAACGATCCCTATCGTCCTTTCGCTCAAGGCAGCTGATGCGTCACCTAAGCTCAGCATGGCAACGAATTCATTGGTTACCAGTTTCGTTGCCATGATTCCTCCAGCAGTCACGGTTTCTGAAATCGGTATACCCATGATAAAGGCAAACGGTGCAAAGATATATCCCATGATGTCTTGGAAGCTGATGCCGAAGATCATGTCGAATACGCTGTTGATCCCTGCGATTAAAGCAACGAAACCAATTAACATCGCTGCTACAGTGATAGCAACCTTGAACCCATCCATGATATATTCCCCAAGCATTTCGAAGAATGACTGCTTCTCTGCCCCTTCTTCTACAGGGAGAATATCCTCTTCATCCGTTACGGTATAAGGATTGATAATGGATGCGATGATAAATCCACCAAACATGTTAATAACAATTGCCGTCACAACGTACTTTGGTTCAATCATCGTCATATATGCACCGACAATCGACATCGATACAGTTGACATGGCTGATGCACAAAGCGTATACATGCGAGATGGCGGAATGGCACCGAGTTGTTTTTTCAAGGTTATGAAAACCTCGGATTGGCCAACTATTGCTGATGCAACCGCATTGTAAGATTCCAATTTACCCATCCCATTCACCTTACTTAGAAGGAATCCAATCCACTTCATGATGAACGGGAGGATCTTGAAGTGCTGTAATATCCCGATTAATGCTGAGATGAATACGATTGGAAGAAGGACATTTAAAAAGAAGGGCGACGCTCCTTCGTTTACAATCCCGCCAAATACAAAAGTGATCCCTTCATTTGCCCATTCTAAAAGTTTTCCGAAACCATCGGCAATCGAATTGATGATCACTAAACCAAACTTCGTATTTAATAATAAATAAGTTAAAATAAGCTGAATGACCAGCATGAGGATGATCGGTTTAATTTTAACTTTCTTCCGGTCACTGCTGGCTAATAAAGCTAGTCCAAAAACAATAACCAGTCCTAAAATTGCAATCAGAAATTTCATATATTCTGCCTCCACTAAGGGTGAATTTAATGTTCGTGCATTAATAGTAGGTTACCCTCAAAAAATTTATGCAAACGTTTTCTCTTTCATCCAAAATACATGTACGTACCTCTCCAGAAGTCTATATTAAACTAATATTTTTTTAAGTGCAATTATTATTTCACTTTTTGAAATAACAATTAGTGACAATAATGGGTTTCGTGAATTAAAAAAGAAGGCTCCCCTTCGAAAGGAACCTTATCTTTCCTCAAATAGTATCGACTATTTAGGCAGCTGTTTTTCTGGATATCATCGTTGTTGCTAATCCAGCGCCTCCAATTACAAAGATGATGATGGATGCGGCCAAACCGCCTGCACCTTGATAAAAGTCGATGAATTTCCCTGCAAAAGAATCTCTGCCTTGGAAACCGCCACCGCTTGGCATCTCCCCTGGAGTCCCGGAACCATTAGGCCCGCCTTGTGGAGTGCCCTAGGTATCATTAGATGCCGTTTCCGTAGATGAATCATCGGTCGCCGTACTGCTATTAGCAGATGCTTCCGTATCATCCGTCTCTGTTGTGTTGCGTTCGGCAGGCTGACCCATCACCGCCTGTCGGTTCATGGATTCAGTGCCGCTGCCATCCACATACATCATGATCCCAATTACTGCTTGGACCATTAAAAGGACCGAAGCCAATATTCCAACCAAAAAGTGTAACCTACCAAGTCTTTTCATCAATGATTCCCCTCCGAAAATAAATGTATTTATAAGATGATTATCTAAAAAGACCCTTAATTTTTCCTTAAGCAGAAAGGAAGAAAGTAAGGGTCTTTTTCGTATTGGATGGCATCTAATTTTTCCTTTGATTTCTCGGAAAAGTGATTTCAAAACGGGTCCGTTCATTCTGTTCACTTGTAACCTTGATGTTCCCTTGATGTGTGTTTACAATCCATTTGGCAATGGATAGACCTAAGCCAGAGCCTTCATTAGCCGAGCGGGATTGCTCCACTTGATAAAAACGGTTAAAAATCAAGGGGAGTTCTTCCTGTGGAATGCCTATTCCATTATCTTCTACAGTAAGAATGATGGATGAAGCATTCTTGATGCAGGATAGGGAAATTTCCCCGCCTTCCTCGGTGAATTTCATGGCATTATCCACCAAGATCACCAATAGCTGATGAATTCTCTCTTTATCACCATGAAACACTACCTGTTCGGGAGCATGGCTAATGATTGATTTTTCTTGAAAAGAAGCTATATCCGCATACTGTTCCACGATATCCATAAGTAAGTCATCAAGGAAAAAGTTCGATTTCTTAACCTCCATTTGATTCGAATCCGTTCTGGTCAAGGTCAAAAGTCCGTTAACAAGCTTATTCAATCTCCGGACTTCTTTCGAAATGATGGATATATCAACGGCTTTTTCCTCGATTGTCGCGTTCGGTGATTGAAATAGCAAATCAGCCCGCGATTGAATGACAGCAAGCGGCGTTCGAATTTCATGCGAAGCATCCGAGACAAACTGCTGCTGCTGATCCCAGGATTTCTTGACCGGGATCAGGGCCCGTCCTGCCAGAAGATAGCCTGCGCCTACCGCCACTAGACTTCCAATTCCTCCGCCAACAAACAATATTAGCAGCAAACGATCGAGCATTTCTTTTTCTGTATCGACATTCTTGATGAATTGTACGGCCATCTCACCATACCCCGTATCGACCTTGGTCGAAAGGGCCCGATACGTGTATCCATTCACCGATATTTCTTCAATCTCATCAAAATTTTTAGGGAAAAATTGTTGTTCATTGACCTTAAAAAAATGGTCTACACTCAGTCTTGGCTCAATGATCGTATCATCCGGTCCCCAAACGATGACGCTCGGTCCCGGCCCTAAGAGAAATTCACCTTGCGGACGTCCGCCTGGCATGCCGCCATTATTGAAATCCCTGTAATCCTTTATAAGTGAATCATTGACATCCTTATAGATCTGATTTTCCGTATAGAAATAAATCGTTCTGCTTAATATGGCTATTAAGACAATAAAGACGATAGAATTCAATAATGTTAGTTGAAGTCGTGTTTTTTGGAACATGATGATCCCCTTATGGTTGTTTTAGCATATAACCAATACCCCGAACGGTTTGAATATCTTTATGATAATTGAAAGGTTCCAATTTTTTTCTAAGGTGATGGATGAACACTTCCACAATGGCAATTGTCGTATCTGAATCAAACCCCCAAATGCGGTCGAAAATCTGCTCACGGGTCAATATTTTCCCATTATTTTGAATTAGGTATTCCAGTAATTCAAACTGTTTCAAGGTCATTTTAATGACCTTTCCATCAACCAAAATATCCTTTTCTTTTTCCAACAGTTCAATATTACGGTATTTCACATGCTGCTCAAGCGATATTATGCCGCTCCTTCGAAGCAGGGCACGAATCCTTGCCTTAAGTTCCGGTGCCTGGAACGGCTTGACTAAATAATCATCGCCACCCATTTCCAATCCTCTGACACGATCCTCAAGTGCATCTTTTGCTGTCAAAAACAAGACACTTGTATCGATTTTTGCTTCCCTGATTTTCCGTACGATTTCAAACCCATCGATTCCAGGAAGCATTACATCCAAAATGATGATATCGTATATACTTTGCTGAGCCATGAATAGCCCATCTTCCCCATTATCCGCTGTATCGACTTCATATTCATCCGTCAGAATCTGTCGGATCGATTCTAATAATGAAACATTATCTTCTACCACCAAAACCTTCATTCAGGGTACCTCCCAACCGCTTCAATTGTGATATATATGTTGATTTTATCCTTTTTCATATGCAAAAGAAAGCGGGCTTTTAATCGCCTGCTTTCTCTCAAATTGTATGTTCATTCGTGACGCAATGCTTGAATTGGATTTAATTTGGATGCCTTATTGGCTGGAAATACGCCAAACATTATCCCGATTAAAATGGAGAATAAGAAGGCAAACAATGTCACCGACCATGAATAACTGATCGTTAAACTTGAAAAAGCTGAAATCAATTTTGCGATTCCCAAGCCAATTCCAACCCCCAACAATCCCCCGAAGCAGCTCAGGACCATCGCTTCAATTAAAAACTGAAGAAGAATCGATTTCCGATTTGCCCCAATTGCTTTTCTGATCCCGATTTCCTTCGTCCTCTCTGAGACGGAAACCAACATGATATTCATGATCCCGATTCCGCCTACCAGTAACGAAATACTGGCAATACCGCCAAGCATGAGTGTGAACGTATCCGATACAGAGCTCATTGTATCCATCAGATCTTCTTGATTGGACACCGAATAGTTATCACTCTGTTCTGGGAATGATGTGGTCATTGCACCTTGTACCTGGTACATCGCCCTATCCATGATATTCTCGTTCTCCGCTTTTAAATAAACGGTTCCGATTGTCGTGCTGCCTGTAGCCCTTTCGGCAGTGGTGATCGGTGCAATGATTACATCATCCCCGCTCGATCCCATTGAGGTGCCCACCGATTTCAGGACACCGATCACGCGATAGGAAACACCGCCGATAAGCACGTTCTGGTCCAGGGGTTTTTGATTTTCAAAAAGCGTGGTGGCTGTATCTGACCCCAGGACAACGACCTTGGAGCGTAATTCCGTTTCCATATCCGTCAAAAACCGGCCTTGACTGAGCTCCAAATCCCTGACTGATAAGTAGGATGAAGTTGCACCGGTCATTGAAACCTGTGCCGTAGCTTCTCCGTTCTTAGCATAAACGCGTCCAGTGACCACAGGCGCCACTTCCGATATCCCGCTCAGCTCTTTAAACTGTTCAATTGTATCATCCGTCAGCTCCACGGAGTCGGTATCCGTGACACTTACCGTTATCAGGTTCGTTCCCAGGCTATTGATCTCATCCTGAACGGACTGTGAGGAACCCTGCCCAATCGAAACCAGGACGATTACGGAAGCAACTCCAATTATGATTCCAAGCATGGTTAAAAATGCTCTGACTTTATTGGTTTTGATACTGCGTATAGCCATCTTCATTGATTCGCTCAGGTTCAATCCAATCACCTCCGTTTTCAAATAGCTGACCATCCTGTATCCGGACGACACGGGTCGCTTCTTTAGCAACTTCCAAGTCATGGGTTATAAGAATGATTGTTTGTCCCTTTTCATTCAATTCCTTCAGCATCTGCAGCACTTCTTTACTCGTTTTACTATCCAGCGCCCCCGTCGGCTCATCCGCCAATAAAACGGGGGGATTACCGGCAAGTGCCCTTGCAATCGCAACTCTTTGCTGCTGTCCACCCGACAGTTGGGTCGGCAGATGATTCTTCCGGTCAACAAGGCCCACCATATCAAGGCACGCATTGGCCACTTCCCTTCTTTCCTTCACGCTTGCCCCTCTATAAACCAGGGGAAGTTCGACATTCTCCAACGCTGTCAGTTTTGCCAACAGGTTGAAATTTTGAAAGATAAATCCTATTTTAATATTACGAATGGCAGCCAGCTCATTATCCTTCATCTTTTCCACTTCTTTACCATCAAGAAGATATTCACCTATGTCAGGCTTGTCAAGACAGCCAATCATATTCATGAACGTCGATTTCCCTGATCCAGAAGGTCCGATGATCGAAATGAAATCGCCTTTCTCGATTGTAAGACAGACATCTTGAAGGGCCTTAACCGTTTCACCGCCTAATTCATATGATTTAGACATGTTTTTAATTTTTATGATGGGTTTCGCCATTTTACTGACCTCCCTTGCCACTCGGCATTCCGCCACCGCTTGGCATCCCGCCGCTCGGCATTCCGCTGCCGCTCTGCATTCTTATCTCGCCTCCTTGGCCTCCCCTCATTCCTTCGCCGTCACTGCCAGTGGAGCTTTCATTGATGGTAATGGGCAAGGAAACAAACTGGCCCTCTTCAAGACCAGAAGTTATTTCAATATACCTATCATTGCTGATTCCAGTCTCAACCACTTTTTTTGTACTGGCTGTTCCTTCAGTTGTACCGGATTGTTGTATATTCACATATTTCTCTTCACCGTCCATTTGGACTGCTTCAATCGGAACATATAAAGCATCTTTTACACTATTCGTCAAAATGCTCACTTCAGTCGACATCCCAATTTTTATATCGCCGGGTTTGTCAATTTTGATAGTGACATCGAACGAAGAAACTCCATTCTCATATGTACCTTCCTTTGCTACACTGGTCACTTCCCCCGTAAACGTTTCATCTTCAAAAGCACTGGCTATAATTTCAACCGTTTGTCCTTTTTTAACGCTCGGAACATCCAATTCATCAACGCTGATCGTGGTTTTCAATTTTTTATAATCCGTAACATGTGCCACCACTTCACTGCTTGATACACGATCTCCTTCTTCTACATCCAATGTTGTCACGGTGCCATCGAATGGTGCCGTTATCGGGTCACTTCCATCCGTGAAGGTAATGAGTTCATCACCTTTCTCAACCAATTCATTCTTCGCTACAAGGACTTCATCCACTTCATCCGTTACCGAGGAAGTGATGTCCTCACTATTGATTGCGGCGACCGATCCGGAACCGCTTATTTGAACTTCAAGATCTCCCTTTTCAACTGTAGCCGTCACCGACTTTGCAATTACAGGCTCAGCATTGTCCTTCATGAAAAACCAAACGCATCCCCCAATCGCCAGCACTAAAACCGTACCTATCATTATCAACTTTTTCATCACTTTTCTCCTTTCAGATTTCCTTCATTGAAACCAGTATCGTGAAAGAAGCTTAACTTTTCCTTAATGGCTCGTTAAGTTGTAAACCCTTTGCCTTTGCCGCGGATAATCCGGCCTTTCGCTTAATTATTCGGCCTTCGTCGTGGATTATTCGACCTTCTTCGCGGATAATCCGACCTTCCGTGTCATTATTCGGCCTTCGTTGCGGATAATCCGGCCTTCCGCTTAATTACTCGTCCTTTGGTGTCGAACGAAAAATGCTTTATTTTCAGCATTTAAATTTACAATATATTCTGAAAAATATATACTGATACTGTTATCGTAAATTGGTAATGAAAACCAAATCAATGATGATGAAGGGGGAACCAACTTGGCATCAAACGATTCAATCGCTAAGGAAACCGAGGCAAGCGCTTCCACGGACTACACCAAGATCGTCCAATCACAATCTTTTCAAGAGCTCTTAAGGAAAAAACGCAATTTCATCGTCCCGCTATCCATTTTTTTCATGGTCTTTTATTTCACCCTACCCATACTAACTTCCTATTCTAAAGTTCTTAACTCAATTGCTTTCGGGGCAATCAGCTGGGCCTGGATCTTTGCCTTCGCTCAATTTATCATGACGTGGACATTATGCATCCTCTATTCCAAAAAAGCTGCGACATTTGACCAATTAGTAGAAAAAATCGTTAAAGAAGCGAAAGGATAAAAGGTGAATTCACAATGAATATACTTGCTTTTATATTATTTCTAATCATTGTCGGACTAACATTGGTCATTACCTATTTTGCTTCACGGCGCACCAAAACGACCGCGGACTTTTATACGGCTGACAGCAGCCTTACTGGCTGGCAGAATGGCTGGGCCATTGCGGGAGATTATATGTCCGCCGCCTCATTTTTGGGGATAGCCGGCATGGTCGCACTCTCTGGATTTGATGGTTTTTTCTATAGCATAGGTTTTCTGGTTGCGTATCTGGTCGTTCTTTATATCGTGGCCGAACCGCTCCGTAACCTTGGCAAGTATACATTGGCGGACATGATCGCTGCCCGTTTCAATGAAAAGAAAGTACGCGGGGTTGCTGCTCTTAACACCATTTCCATTTCAACCTTTTATATGATCGCCCAATTAGTCGGTGCAGGTGCCCTTATAAAACTCTTACTTGGAATTGATTATCTTTACTCCGTCATCATTGTAGGTATTTTAATGACCGTATATGTCGTATTTGGCGGTATGACGGCCACCAGTTGGGTCCAAATCGTTAAAGCCGTTTTATTGATGGCAGGTACATTCATCATCTCCATCATCGTGTTGGCGAAATTCGACTTTAGCGTGATCGAGATGTTCAAGCAAATGAAAACAGCCACTCCTTTGGGCGCGGATTTCCTCAACCCCGGTAACAAATTCAAGGATCCTTTGGATACATTATCCCTTAATTTAGCGCTTGTACTCGGTACAGCTGGACTACCTCACATTCTCATCCGTTTCTTTACGGTAAAAGACGCCATCACAGCCCGTAAGTCCGTAGTATATGCCACGTGGATCATTGGCATCTTTTATATAATGACCATTTTCCTCGGCTTTGGGGCGGCAGCTTTTGTTGGATACGACAAAATCATAGCCGCGAATGCAGCCGGCAATATGGCCGCTCCGCTCCTTGCCGAAGCCATTGGGGGTGACTTCCTGTTCGCCTTCGTCTCTGCTGTTGCTTTCGCAACCATTTTAGCGGTTGTAGCAGGTCTCGTCCTATCGGCAGCATCTGCCTTTGCCCATGACTTCTATGGCCACATCATCCGGAAAGGCCAAGCCACTGACAAGGAACAAGTCGTTGCAGCTCGTTGGGCATCCATCGGAGTATCCGTCCTCTCCATCATCCTTGCCTTATTTGCCCAAAACATGAATGTCGCCTTTCTTGTTTCACTCGCCTTTGCCGTCGCTGCCAGTGCCAATCTGCCAATCATTGTCTTCACGGTATTCTGGAAACGTTTTAACACTGCTGGGGCTGTCACGGGCATGATAGTTGGACTGGTCAGTTCTTTATTGCTTGTGTTCCTAAGTCCCAATGTCTGGTCACCGGTAGAGGGAGCGGCAATATTCGTTGGGGAGCCATTATTCCCGCTTGCCAATCCAGGCATCATCTCCATCCCGATTGGGTTTATCGCAGCCATCGCCGGAACACTCCTGTCAAGCAAGAAAGCTGATGCAAAAAAATACGACGAAATCTTGGTCACGGCTAACACTGGGATGAAAGATCCTATATAAGCTAGATTTATTATTATTTTAAAATATCAAAAAGAGAAAGGAGATCAGGGTGTTCGACCTGCTCTCCTTTCTCTTTATTCAGAACATAATCATCAGGAAGATTCCCGCTAACTTCTCAATCTTAACTTCCTTCTATTGTACTTAGTTACTAACTGGTTCATGACTTCTGCAAAGATCAGCCCCATCGCAATGGCACCAGCGAGCATGAAGACCTTGGCCGCCAGCTGAACGGCGACATAGAAATCATTTCCGACAAAATGCTTCATCGCATCATATGACAAACCTCCGGGCACAAGGGGAATGATTCCCGATACATTGAAAATCGTGATCGGAGTTTTATACCTTTTAGCAAAATACTGGCTGATAACCGCAACGATAAATGCAGCCGCTAAAGTTGCAATGATGCTGTTTATCTCATTTTCAACCAAAGCAAAGTATAAGACCCACCCCAACATCCCTACGAAACCACATTGAAACAATGAATTTTTTGGTACATTGAAGATGACTCCAAAGGCGGCTGAGGCAATGAAACTTGTAATAAGCTGTGCAATCATCATTCTTCCTCCCCTAAAATCACAAGAAAACAAACGCAGCCGATATTCCTGCCCCAATGGCTAAAGCAGTCAAACCTGCATCCGCACCCTTGGATAGACCCGAAACCAAATGCCCTGCAATTAAATCCCTGGCCGCATTCGTAATTAACAGCCCTGGCACAAGCGGCATCACCGCTCCAATGATTATCGTGTCCAAATGACTTCCAACTCCAATCTGGACAAAGAATATAGCTACTAACCCTACGACTAAAGAGGCGATGAATTCAGCAAAAAAACGAACTTCCAGTAACCAGTGCAAATAAAGCAGGCATGAGAATCCCATTGCTCCAGCTATACAGGACCAGATGAAATCATTCCACTGTCCTTGAAACATGATTAAAAAGCAGCCGCTCGCTATAAATGCAGCAAAGACCTGTACCCACATGGGATAGCCCATCCCGGCCTTTTCGATTTGCTTTAACCGTAAATATGCTTCCTCCGGTGTCATTTCCTTGCTGGAAATGCTTCGGGATATACTATTAACCAGCGTCACTTTATGTAAATCTGTAGATCGTTGGGAAACTCTGATTAATTTTGAAGCCGGGTGCATACCATCCAGCGAAAAAATAATTCCTGTAGGGGTCGAAAAACTGTGTGATTCACCGCACCCAAACGCTGCAGCGATCCTAACCATCGTATCTTCCACCCTTGATGTTTCCGCTCCGTTCTGAAGCATGATTTTCCCCGCAAGTAAACATACATCTATAATTTCATTGTATGGTAAACGATCATCCATTTTATCCTCTCCATCACTTCCTGCATGAGTTTCTCTAAATAACAGATAACGATCAAACCAATTTAAATCCACCTCATAATAGCCCAATTCCTGTGAAAAGGATATAAAAATATTAGCTATTTAATTTATCAATTCCATTAACCTTCACTACTATCTTCCTTAGTACCAGTATTCCCTTTATTTCCTGCCGAAACCGTTTAGTTGAAAGAAAATTCAATTATATCCATAATTAAAAGGAGTGCAGGAACGGTCACTGCATCCCCCTTTTCCTATCCTGTACGACTATACTCCCTTTTGAATGAAGCAATCCACTGTTTCATTAAACAAGTCGCTTTCTTCCATAAATGGACAATGGCAGCTATCTTCAAAGATTACTAGTTTGGAATTCGGAATGTTTTTATGCAAATGTTCCCCTGCAGCTACAGGAATGACTTTTTCATGCCTTCCAAAACAGAGAAGTGTCGGAATATTGATTTCTGGCAAGAATTCACGATAGTCCACTATCGATTGGTCAAATAGAATGCTACTGGCGATGGATTCCGGCATTTTGGTCACTTCTCCAAGCATCCAGCTTGCATCCTCTGCCGATAATTCATTGTTGAACATGGAAGCAAGGAAGCTTTGCAAAAATGGGGAACGATTCGTTTGAATTTCAGTCATGAAGGCAATCAACGTGTCCATATCAAATGCGCCGATATTAAAATCGGGCCACTTGAAATCAGATGCCAATTCATCCACAATCACGGTTGAATGAATATTTTCCTCACCGAATTGCTTAAGATACTCCCAGACGACAAATGCCCCCATCGACCAGCCTACAAGTATGACATCCTTTAATCCCAGTTCACCTATGAACGCATGAAGATCTTTTGCATAAACGGAGACCGTATTTCCGTAATGTACATGATTTGACTGGCCATGGCTTCTTAAATCAAGTAAGATCGTTCTATATTTTTCTGAAAAGTACGGAAGCTGCCTTTTAAAAAACCGGCTGCTCATCCACACACCATGGATAAAGATAATCGGTTTCCCCTGGCCCTTTTCTTCATAAAATAAGCGAACGCCTTCTTCCACCTCAATAAATGCCATTCTATCCCTCCTTCTTGATATTTTCATCATCCATTCCCCATTATTATTTATTGCATTTCTTCTTTTAACATTCCTTCCTATAAAAATATATTGTCAAACCTGATTTTAGAGTTGATAATGAAGTATATTTTTATTGATATCTTCATCCTGAAAGGACGGAATTTTAATGAAGAGTTTTATCAAAAACTATCGATCCTCTTTAATACTGCTCACTGCCATTATTATCGGCGGGATAGCGGGTGTGGTTTTCGGGGATAAAACCTCGGTCATACAGCCTCTAGGGGACTTATTCTTAAATCTGATGTTCACGATCATCGTGCCATTGGTATTTTTCAGCATTGCTTCAGCTATTGCCAATATGAGCGGAATGAAGCGTCTCGGAAAAATCATGGGAAGTATCGTTCTCGTATTCCTGACAACAGCCGCTTTGGCCGCCGTCATTGGATTTATTGGGACAACCATTGTCAATCCGTTGGAAGGCACAGATACGACAGCCATTAAAGAACTGATGGAAAACAGTTCCCCTGAAGAGACCATCGAAGAAGTATCTTTCTTCAGTCAACTGGTCAGCACTGTAACCGTTTCCGATTTCCCAGAACTGTTCTCCAGAAGCAATATGCTTCAGCTTATCGTTTTCTCAGTACTAATCGGACTTTCCACTGCACTGGTCGGTGAGAAAGCAAGACCGATTACTGAGTTTTTGACAGCGGGTACAGCTGTCATGATGAAGGTCGTCAAAATCGTGATGTACTATGCTCCAATTGGACTTGGTGCTTATTTTGCGGCGATTATCGGGCAGCTTGGGCCGCAGATTTTAGAAGGCTATGCCCGCACTTTCATTCTTTATCTAGTCTTGGCCTTGATTTATTATTTCGGCTTTTTCACTTTGTATGCCTTTATCGCAGGCGGGAAAGATGGAGTTAAACTATTTTGGAAAAATGCCCTGACACCATCCATTACAGCGATCGCCACTTGTTCAAGTGCCGCTTCCATTCCAGTCAATCTGGAATCAGTCAAGAAAATGGGCGTGCCTAAGGATATAGCAGAGACTGTCATCCCACTCGGAGCCAACACCCATAAAGATGGTTCAGTATTCGGCGGGGTATTGAAAATCGTTTTCCTATTCAGCTTATTTGGAAAGGATATGACAAGCATTTCAAGCATTTTAAGTATACTAGCTGTTGCCTTTTTGGTTGGAGCTGTTATGGGTGCCATTCCTGGGGGCGGCATGATTGGGGAAATGCTGATTCTTAGTGTATTCGGCTTCCCTGTGGAAGTCCTGCCGATCATTGCCGTTATATCCACGATCATCGATGCTCCCGCTACACTGCTTAACTCAACAGGAAACACGGTCTGTGCCATGCTTGTCACAAGGCTTGTTGAGGGGAAAAACTGGTTAAAACAAGCATTCGTTAAAGAAAATTCAGCCGTATGATTCTTATAACTAAACTGGCTCCTGGTTAAAACAGGAGCCAGTTTAGTTATTTTCACGACTTTCCTTCAAACAGTTCTTTAATTGACAGGGGTTCCATATCCTTGCATAGAATTAAAGATATAAGGAGGGAAATGAATGTTAATGAAATGCTTACCTGCCGCAATCACTATCACGGGGCTATTATATATTTTCTTTATACCGGAAGAGCCTTTAATGATTAAAATCATGTTCAAGGTACTCCCCATGTTATTGATTTTGCTCTATGCCTGCACAACTGTGGGAAGACGGAATCGTTACCAATCCTTAATACTTCTTGGTTTATTCTTTTGCATGCTTGGAGATGGTTTGTTAATCTGGTTCGTCATCGGGCTTTCCGCCTTCTTGATCGGCCACCTTTTCTATATTTCAGCATTCTTTAGACTATGGAGCTTTTCATGGCTTCGATTTGCGACGATTGTTCCGATTTGCATTTACTCCACTTGGATTGGCCGTGAAATTGTACATTCTTTAATTGAAAAAGGTGAACATAACCTCATCATCCCTGTAATCTGTTATATAACGGTCATCTCCCTCATGGGCTGGGCGGCTTTTATGACCGGAAATACGGCCGCAATCATCGGCGGGGTCCTGTTCGTGATTTCCGACTCCATTTTATCTTGGAACAAATTTATCGATGATGTTGCCTATTCTGGTCCACTGATCATGCTTACCTACTATGCAGCCCAGTTTTGCATCGCTAACAGCATTCGCATGAAACCTTCTTTTCATTTATCGAAAGGTTTGAAAAGTGAACGGCCAAACCTTTGATTTCCGAATATCCGTTCGTTTCACATGAAACAATTTTATTACAAAAAAAGGCGTTCACAGTTCTGCTTGAACTGTGGACGCCTTTTCTTATCCTTTAATTTTCTTAATGAAGACCACCTTTAAATAATTCCCTTCCTTATACTCAGGAATTGTTTTAAAATCAGCCGGTAATGAGAATTGTTCCATGATTTCATACTTTCCATTCATTTCCTTGAAAGCAACATCAATGAAGTTCTTGAATTTTTTCATGTCGAACGTACTGCAATTAGTTGAGGCGATAATGACCCCATTGTCTTCCGTAATGGAAATGGTATCCTTCAATAGATTTGTGTAGTCTTTTCCGGCACTGAAAGTAAACTTCTTCGATTTGGCAAAGCTGGGCGGATCGAGGATGACCATTTCAAATTTCAAAGCCTTCTTCACTGCATATTTAAAATACTTGAAAACATCCATCACCACGATATTGTGGGCTTCGGGATCTATTTCATTCACACTGAACTGCTCGATCGTCTTTGGTAAACTGCGATTCGCCAGGTCGACACTCGTTGTTTTAACAGCACCGCCTAAAGCGGCAAACACGGAGAATGCCCCAGTATAGGAGAACATATTCAACACGGTTTTCCCTTTGGCGTATTCATCCCGGATTTTCCTTCTGACATCGCGTTGATCAAGGAAGACACCGACCATTGCCCCATCATTCAGATAAACAGCGAAATGGACTCCATTCTCTTTTACAAGAAGCGGAAATGCCGGCTGTTCGCCCATGACAAAATCGTCTTCATCCACGTACTGCCCCTTTGTATCAAAGCGTTTCTTCTGATAAATCGATTTGACCTCGACCGTTTCCTGCAATGCCTTAATGATGTAGTCCTTAAAGGAATATATTCCTTTGCTATACCAGCTAATGACATAGTGACCATCATAATGATCAATGATTAAACCGCCAATTCCATCCCCTTCCCCATTAAACAAGCGGAAAGCTGTAGTCTCCCCATCTTCAAAAAAAGACTTTCGGAATTCATAGGCTGCCTGGATTTTGCCGTTAAAGAAGGATTGATCGATCTTTTCATTTTCTCTTCGGGTCAATATCCAGCCATAGCCCTTATTCTGTATACCATAATATCCTTTTGCCAGAAAGCGGTTGTTCTCATCCACCAAGCGCACCAAGGCCCCCTCTTCCTGAAGGTCATTAAGATTGGCTATCGACTCTTTTACAATCAAGGGAAAACCCTTGCTGATTTTACTTACGAACTTAGCTTTCACTTTTATATCTATTTCTTTTCCCATCTATATCATCCTATCTTTGCAAATGCTTTCCTCCCCATTTTACCCTAATCCCCTTATAAATAAAAACCAGCCCGGTTCCTTAACCTGGCTGGTTTCCAAGAAAACTTTGATTATGAAACTTCCAAATGAAGATCGCCTGGCTTAACTTTACCCATCATCTTCAATACGCGATGTAAGGCAAGTGTGATCACAGCTGGCAATACCATACCCACTGCCACATAAACCAAGAACGTGTATAACCCCTGACCGGTTATGATGGCAATCGGGGCAATCATTGAACTTAACCCCATGCCTCCAAGCTCATACGGCACTTGAAAATCGAATGCCAAGGTAGCGATAGGCGCACAGATGATTGCCGCCACAAAAGGCGGAATTACATATAATGGCTTTTTGATCAAGTTAGGAAATTGAACTTTGGGCGTAACGACCATCTGTGCCAGGAACCCGCCCATATCATTATCTTTATAAGACATGACAGTGAACCCGACAAACTGAACGGTACATCCGATTAGAGCTGCAGCACTGGAAACGGGATCTAATTGGAGGGCGATCGCCAGTGCAGCGGAAGACGCCGGTGTCATCAATAAAATGCTCCATACCAAGGCTATGACCATGGAACCGATTAAGGGAGAACCCTCGACCGCGGCCGTGGTTTGACTGCTTATCCATGTTAGGAGCGGAGTGGTGACAAGAGCCAGGCCATATCCCGAAACTCCACCGACAAGAACTGCTCCCATTGGGATGGCCATGATGTCCAACTTCGTTTTGCCGATTATGCGCTTACCTATATATGTTGCAATCACTGCTGCCAAGACAGCACTTAGCGGCTGACCCGTAACAATCGTGAAGGCACCCTCAGCAGTTTTGTGAATGGCAGCACCTCCAACAGCACTTGAAGCCATGGCGCTAAAGATAATTAATGAATTTCCTCCTAGCTGATATGCGATTCCTGCTCCTAAAGCTGGTGCCAGCAAGACCTTTGCGGCCCCGCCTATTGCCAGGAAGACCTCCCAGCCTAAATATCCCCCTATGGATTCAAACAATAACCCGATCCCTAATGTAACCAAAACAGCATTGGCTATCCCTGTTGATGCCTTGTACATTCGATCGCTGATGTATTCTTTCCTGCTCACTTTATCTCCACTCCTTATTAATTATCAGAATATTCAATTTAGTAAAATCGAAAAAAAAATAAAGGTCTTCATTTAAAAAACCTATTAAGTATATCGTACCGCTACCTAAATGTCTGTTAATGTCTGTTCGTATAATAACATGAATTTTCTGATAATGTAAGTGATATTTTTATTCTAATAAAATAAAAGCGCTTTCAAAATATAAAGGTTTAACACATTACGATCAAATAAAAGCTAATAATTTATTATTTTAAAATAAGTTATCCCCTTTTAAGGATGTCTACATGGAGCTATTTCGGTACATTTGCGTCAAAAAAAAGAACCCGATTAAGGATTCCCTCACTAGCTGGATTTATGACTTTTCTAATAAATACCCATCCTATTTTTGAAAACCTTCCAATTTTGCAAAAGTGTCCTTCAAATATTGGTAAAACAATTTCTCCGTTGGCATCAGTTCCCTATCAGTCGGAACGATGACCCCTACAGCCCTGGTTACAGATGGATCCTCCAGCGGCAATTTAACCGTAAAACGCGGCAAGCTATCAATCAAGGAAATCTCAGGTATCAAGGTTATACCCAGACCTGCTGCCACCAGTCCTTTTATGGCATCAGTATCTTTCCCTTCAAATGCCACTTCCGGTTCAAAGCCATGCAATTTGCAAGCTTTCATAACGAGATCCCTTAAAACATAACCCTTTGGAGATAAGATGAACGGATTTCCTTGAAGCTCATTCAAGGATAATGATTTCTTTAGGGCCAAAGGATGGCTTTCTGGTAAAAGGGCAACTAAGTTCTCAATAAACAGCGTTTCACCTTTGATTTTCTTTTCATTCACCGGCAGCGGACCGATTAAGGCCATGTTAATGTTACCTTTAATCACAGAATCTATCAGGTAGCGATATGAACCTTGTTTCAATGTGAATTTCGCCTGCGGGTAACTTTCCCTGAAGTCGGAAATGGCCCTTGGCAATATATAAGAAGCTAAACTGCTGGGAAAGCCGATGCGGATTGTCCCTTTTTCCGGATCCAGACTTTCAGCCATCTCACGCTTGGCACGATCGATAATATCCATAGCTTGTTCCATATGAGCTAAAAATGTATGTCCTATAGGCGTTAATCTAATCTTTCGGCCTTCCCTGATAAATAAGGGCACACCCAGCTCTTCTTCTAAATTGTATATTTGGCGACTGACAGCAGACTGGGCAACATGCAAATCCACTGCTGCTTCCGTCATATGTTCACGCTTTGCCACTTCAATGAAATACTCGATTTGTCTTAATTCCAATCTAAGCTCCCTCTTTCATATCAAAACAGCATGTTATTTATCTAATATTCAGATTGTTTATTTCTTTTTAAAATTATACCATGAAAGTATCATATAAAAACCGATAGACTTACCCTATTTAATATTTTATGTATTTATCTAAAGGAGAGAGAGAACAATGACCACTTCACATGAAGTCGAGCATGAGGAATTGCAAGTTGCCAAAGAGTTCGTAAGTCAAGTATACGCACAGGTAAAGGAGCGTAACCCTCACGAAAATGAGTTCCATCAAGCTGTAAAGGAGATATTCCTTTCACTGATCCCCGTTTTTGCAAAACATCCTGAATATATGAAAAGCGGGATATTGGAGAGGCTGGTTGAACCCGAAAGAATGATCACCTTCCGTGTTTCTTGGGTTGATGACCTGGGCAATGTTCAAGTAAACCGTGGTTTTCGTGTGCAATTCAACAGTGCAATCGGACCATTCAAAGGCGGTCTCCGATTCCACCCCACTGTCAATTCCAGCATCATAAAGTTTCTTGGTTTCGAGCAAATCTTTAAAAACTCTCTTACTGGCCAGCCGATCGGTGGGGGAAAAGGCGGGTCGGACTTCGATCCAAAAGGAAAATCGGACGCAGAAATCATGCGTTTTTGCCAAAGCTTCATGTCGGAACTATCTCGCTATATCGGACCTGATACAGACGTACCAGCTGGCGACATCGGAGTCGGTGCAAGAGAGATCGGTTACCTGTTCGGTCAGTATAAAAAGATGCAGGGCAGCTACCATGCCGGTGTTCTAACTGGTAAAGGCATAAGTTATGGCGGAAGCTTGGCCCGTAAAGAAGCGACTGGATATGGAACGGTTTACTTTGTTGAAGAAATGCTAAAAGACAAAGGGTTACAATTCCATGGCAGCACCGTCGTTATCTCCGGATCTGGCAATGTATCCATTTATGCCATTGAAAAAGCTACACAGCTAGGCGCAAAAGTTGTTGCATGCAGCGACTCCAATGGCTACATATATGATGAAAATGGTCTGAACCTGGATACAGTACGACGCCTAAAAGAAGTGGAACGAAAACGCTTGAGCGAGTATGTCGATGCGCACCCGGAAGCTGTATATCATGAAGGGAGCTACGGCATTTGGTCTGTACCATGTGACATCGCATTGCCTTGTGCCACACAAAATGAAATCGATGAAGAAGCAGCAAAATTACTGGTCAAAAATAATGTGAAGGCAGTCGGTGAGGGTGCTAATATGCCTTCAACCCTTGAGGCCATTGATGTTTTCCTTAATAACGGCATCCTTTTTGGACCAGCAAAAGCGGCCAATGCAGGCGGCGTAGCCGTGTCGGCACTCGAAATGGCCCAAAACAGTGCCAGGATGCCTTGGACTTTCGAAGAAGTCGATGCCAAGCTGCATGAAATCATGAAGAACATCTATAAAAACAGTGTAGAGGCTGCAGAAGCATATGGTGAGCCTGGCAACTTAGTTGTTGGGGCCAATATTGCCGGATTCCTTAAAGTGGCGGATGCGATGCTGACTCAAGGTATACTCTAGCAATCAGTTGATTTAGGAGGCGGTCCGACATGGGCCGCCTTACTTTTGTAAAAGAATGATCTCACTTTCTCACCTCTCTCATTCATATCAATTCAAGCTGAATATCCACAATCAGATAACATCAACGGAATTAAAAAAGGAGTGCCGGAAAAGTTCCGGCACCCTCATTGTTTGTATGACAATCATTCTTTGGTGACCAATTTCAATGGAACGGATATTGTGTCATCCACTTTGTCGCCTTTTAAGATTTTTTCAGCCGCATTAACCGCTTCTTCACCGATAAGTGCCGGTTGTTGGGCGATTGTAGCATTTAGTTCACCGTTTTCAACTGCTTTCAATGCATCATCATTTCCGTCAAAACCAACTACGATGATGTCTTTTCCAGCTGCCTTGATTGCTTCAATGGCTCCTAGTGCCATTTCATCATTATGGGCGAATACCGCTTGGATGTCTTTATCGCCTTGCAGGATATTTTCCATGACGTTAAGCCCTTTTGTCCGGTCGAATTCCGCCGTTTGGCTTGTCAGGACATCTAACTGCTTGTCCGCAATATTGTGGAAACCTTTCCCGCGTTCACGAGTTGCAGATGCACCAGATACCCCTTCAAGTTCCACTACTTTCGCTTTTTCGCCAAGCTCTTTAACTAGATATTCTGCAGCCATTTCCCCGCCAGCCACATTATCGGAAGCGATGAACGTTTCAATGTCACCTTCGTCTGAAGATCGGTCAATCGTGATAACGGGAATGCCCGCTTCATTAGCTGATTGAACGGCTGAAGATATTGCCGCAGAGTCAGTAGGATTCACAAGAAGGACATCAACCTTTTGAAGGATTAAATCTTCAATTCCGCTGATTTGTTTTGCCGTATCATCTTGGGCGTCAACAACTGTGACTTTCATGCCTTTTTCTTTTGCTTCTTTTTCAATACCATCTTTTAAGGAAACGAAGAATGGATTGTTTAAAGTAGAGATGCTGACTCCGACTTTCACGTCTTTCATGGAGTCTTTCTTTTCTTTTTTATCATCTGTTAGACCAGAATCCATTGAACAGGCAGCCAAGACCATTAAAGAAAGAACCATGATGATCGATACTATTTTTTTCATTGATTACACCTCTTCTTATGATTTTTTACGGTCAAGTAAGACCGCGATTAATATAACTGCACCTTTTACCACTTGCTGGTAAAAAGAGGATACACCAAGTAAATTCATGCCGTTATTCAAGGTACCGATGATCAGGACACCGACCAGCGTACCGAACAAGCGCCCTTTACCGCCTGAAAGGCTCGTTCCGCCCAGCACTACGGCTGCGATGGCATCCATTTCATAGGATTGGCCTGCCGTCGGCTGTGCCGAATTCAGACGGGATGTCAAAATGGCACCGGCAATGGCCGCCATCGTACCGGCCAGACCATAGATGGCCACCTTGACCCGGTCAACTTTAATCCCCGAAATACGGGAAGCCCTTTCATTTCCTCCAATGGCATAAGTTTTACGGCCAAAGGATGTTTTATGAAGCAGGAACCATAGGATTAAGAAAGCGATGACCATCACAACGGCCGGTACTGGCACTCCAAGGAAGTAACCTCTCCCAAGCATCTGGAACATAACGGAATCGCCAATTCCTGTAATCGGCTTTCCATCCGTATACACAAGCGTTAATCCCCGGAAAATCGTCATGGTGGCCAGTGTCACGATGAAAGGGGCCATTTTACCCTTTGAAACGAGTATCCCATTGATTACACCCATTATTGCACCTAGTAGAATGCCTACTAATATTGCTAAAATCGGATCTAATCCCGAGACCATCATACCAGCCATAAGTGCGCTGGATAGAGCTAAAATGGAACCGACGGACAAGTCGATGCCGCCTGTCAATATGATAAAGGTCATTCCAAATGCAATAAGTGCATTAATGGAGGTTTGACGCAATAAATTCAAAATATTATTCGGTTCCATGAATGATGGATTTAAAACGGTTATTACGATAAATAAAAGTACCAGGGCGAGTAACGGACCGAATTTCTGCCAAATCCCGCTTTTCCCTGTAGCCTCAAGTTTCATCCTAGTTCCCTCCTGTCGCCAATGCCATAATTTTTTCTTGCGTCGCTTCCTGCTTTAACAATTCCCCAGCAATCTCACCTTCGTGAACGACAAGGATTCTATCACTCATTCCAATGATTTCCGGAAGCTCTGACGAAACCATGATGATGGCGATGCCTCGCTCCGTCAATTCATTCATCAACTCGTAAATTTCACGTTTTGCGCCAACATCTATGCCTCTGGTCGGTTCATCCATAATTAAAACTTTAGGGGAAGTACCGATCCATTTGGCTATTACCACCTTCTGTTGATTTCCTCCGGATAGATTGCCGATGACCGTTTCAGCAGAAGATGTCTTTACATGAAGTCGCTTAATCATCATTTCGGCAAAGTTCATCTCATCTTCCGTTTTTACGATTCCGTTAGGAGCAAAACTTTTGAGATTCGGCAAGCCGATATTTTCCCTTACAGAAAAGTCCAGGATCAACCCCTCTTCTTTCCGATTTTCCGTAATGAAAGCCAGGCCGTGTCGAACTGCATCCGTTGGTTTTCGTATGGAAACCTTCTTGCCTTCAATGGTGATTTCACCCCTGTCTATTTGGTCGACACCAAAAAGGGCGCGCATTATTTCTGTTCTTCCTGCTCCCATCAATCCGGCGACACCGACAATCTCACCTTGGCGAACCGCGAAATGGATATCTTCAAAAAGCCCCTTTTTAGTTAAACCTTTTACATCAAGGACTATGTCGCCAGGATTCGCTTCACGATGAGGAAAACGGTCCTCCAGCTCCCGCCCTACCATTTTTTGAACGACTTCATCGAAATTTGTATCTGCAATTCTTTTCGTATCGACGGTTTTTCCGTCACGCATTACAGTGATCCGGTCACAAATGGCGAATATTTCTTCCATCCGATGAGAAATATAAACAAGCGAAACACCCTTTTTGGTAAGTCCCTTCATCACTTCAAAGAGCTTCTCTATTTCCCTATCAGTTAAAGCTGCTGTGGGCTCGTCCATGATGATGACTTCGGCATCCGTCATGAGCGCCTTGGCAATTTCAATCATTTGCTGTTCCCCGACAGAACACAATCCGGCTTCCTTATCAAAAGGAAGGGAAATATTAAGTGTTTTAAAAATCTCGTTTGCACGCGCTTTCATTTGTTTCGTCTTCAGGACGCCGAAGGCATTCACCATTTCCCTGCCGATAAATAGATTCTCCAGCACGGTCATTTCTGGCCAAATATTCAATTCCTGACGAATAAAGGCCATTCCTGCCTCTTCCGCTTCCTTTGAATCCTTGAATGAGGTTTCTTTACCGTTAATCTCAATCGTCCCTTGATCTTGTTTATGCAGCCCGGTCAAAATGTTCATCAAGGTTGATTTCCCCGCACCATTTTCCCCCATTAGCGCATGTACTTCCCCAGCCTCTAAAGAAAAATGAACACCTTCCAATACCTTGTTTTGACCAAATGCTTTATAAATATTGTGCATTTCGATTTGCATGCTCATCATCTCATTTCTTTAAAAGAATACTCCAGACTGCAATATGCAATTTGAATATGGCGTCGTCTCCCCGGTCCGGATTATTGCTTTCGCGTTACTTGTCAGCCTTTTAAAATCCTCATGGGAAACATATTCAATCGCTGCTCCGAATTGCTGCTCCATGTATTGATGCTGTTCCGGGTTTTTAACCTTCACTTCTGTGGCAGCGATAACTTTTTCAACAACCATATCTTCGTGAACCGCCCGGACGACATCTTGAAATGATGGTGTTCCAGGCGTCAATGCTAAATCTATCTTGCATACTCCAGGTGGCACCGGCAGCCCGGCATCACCTACGACAATATAATCGGTATGACCAAGGTCAACCAGGACCTTGGCTATTGAACTATTGATGATTCCTTGACGTTTCATGCTTCAAAGCCCCTCTCGACCTCTAACCTTTGCGGCATGCCGCCTTGTGCGCCTAATTTCGTCACGGAAATGGAGGCTGCCCGGTTCGCGAACAACAAACATTCGTCAAAACTTTTTCCTTCTGCAACAGCCACCGCAAAGGCAGCATTGAAAGTATCCCCTGCCCCTGTCGTATCCACCGCTTCCACTTCAAAACTTGGAACAACCTTTTCTTCATGTCCGTCAAAATAACGGACGCCATTTTTCCCTTCGGTAATGAATAATTTATTTGGATACTCAGTCAAGACTTCCGTTCTATCTCTCCCATTGAATAGTATCTCGAATTCATGTTCATTCGGAGTAAGGAATGATGCCTGTTGAATGACAGCCTCGCTTAGCTTGCGGGCGGGAGCTGGGTTCAATAGTAATCTCTTTTGAAGCGTGTTGCACAAGTCAGCCAGAAACTCCACCGTTTCCTCAGGTATTTCCTGCTGAACCAACACGATATCCGAATCTTCTATTACTTTTTTCGCCTTTTGTACATATTCAGGAGTAATGAAATCATTCGCACCTTTTACGACAATAATGCTGTTATCACCTTCCGAAAGGGTAATGTGTGCTGTCCCGGAAGCAGACCCTGTAACCGGTTCCACATACTCCGTGTTTACATGATTTTTTTTCAGGTTTTCTAAGATGATCTCTCCATAGACATCATCTCCTACACATCCAACCATCGACACTTCTGCACCAAGACGTGCCGCTGCAACAGCCTGGTTGGCTCCCTTTCCTCCAGGAACCGTGATAAAGGACTCCCCTAAAACCGTTTCCCCCGCCATTGGCCGTTTGGCTGATGTCACCACTAAGTCCATTGACGAACTTCCGACTACTGCAATTCTAATCATGTCTTCTCCGCCTTCCTTCTCGTTGTTTGTCTCTCCACAAAAGAAACAGGGAGCTTTTTATGTGTTACTTCCATTTTTTCTTGATTGATCCTTTTAATTAGCATTTCCGCCGCTTGTGCCCCCATCTCATAGGCTGGCTGCCGAATTGTCGATAAAGGCGGGTGCAATAACGCTGTGAAGGCAATATCATCATAGCCGATCAATTGTATGTCTTCCGGTATCCGTATTCCCCGTTTTAAAATCTCTTGAAGTGCGGCGGCTGCAACAATATCATTACAAGCAATGATTCCATCGGTTTCCGGATATTGCTCGAAAAGCTGCTTCACGCATGTTTGGCCGCCCTGAAGAGTTAGGGATGAATCCATGACTTGCACGTTCACTTTTGCTTGTTTCAATTCTTCCAATGCTGCCATGTACCGTTCATATACAGGCTTTATTTCGACTGGCCCCCTAATGAGGACGATATTCGTACTACCTCTATCCAGCAATACGCGTGCTGCCAGCTTACCGCCTGTCTTTTGATCGGAATAAACAGCTGGTAACTTCTCAGCTGTACGGTCGAGAAGGACAACTGGAATATCCAGATTATCGAAATTTTCATTGGCTTCTTCACTAGTTGAAGCAATCATGCCCACTACATTATTTTGCAGGAATGTGTCGATATATTCTATTTCTTTATCTCTCTTTTCATCACTATTTCCAAAAATTAACCGATAACCAAATTGCTGCAGATAATCCTCGACACCTCTTGCCATTTCTGGGAAGAAGGGATTCGTAATGTCCGGCAAAATCAAACCAACCAATTTGGATTTACGTTTGTAGAGGGATCTTGCCACTTCATTCGGTTTATAATTCAATTTTTCAACAGCTGCCATGACCACCTTTTTTGTGTCCTCATGTGCATAACCACTGCCATTCATAACTCTGGAAACCGTTGCCACAGAAACTCCAGCTTCCTTTGCCACATCCCGAATAGTTGCCAATATATCACCCTCAATACTTTTGTGTAACCGTTTACACATAGCTTATCACCAATTTAAATGAACGGCAAGCCCTATACCAAAGATAATTTTTAGGGAATTTGACCTAAAACTGAAGGAAACAGGAGTTCTACCTAACTGTTAAAACTAAGTTGATTGGAGTGGAAGGTACGAGACTCCTGCGGGAAAAGCGCGTCCAAGGGAGACCCCCGCAGACGCAAGCCGAGGAGGCTCACGGACCGCACCGCGGAAAGCGAGTGCCTGGAGCGGAAATCAACGGTCTAATTGTAAAAGCCATAAAAATACTGTGGAAAGGTGGTCGGAACACATATTAACATCTTCAACTCCTTAGATATGGTTTCTATCTAAATTTAATGACTAAGTTGATTGGAGTGGAAGGTACGAGACTCCTGCGGGAAAAGCGTGTCTAGGGGAGACCCCGCAGGCGCAAGCCGAGGAGGCTCCCTGACCGCCCGCGGAAAGCGAGTGCCTGGAGCGGAAATCAACGGTCTAATTGTAAAAGCCATAAAAAAACAGTAGACAAACTCGATTTTCATGGAGTTTGACTACTGTCTGAAATTGGCTCAAAAACCTGAGCCAGTTTAACTTTAAAGCGATTTTGCAGGTAACTTTTCATAAAGGGCATTATTCACATGCCCAAACTCAGATGCATGCGGACGGTCTTCACCATCGCTATATCCATATTGAAGCATCCGATTTCTATTCAGGCAGAGTTTTGTTAATTTTGGCGCAAAGAAATTGAATGTATCGAAACGATCCTGTAACATAGGGAATTTTTTCTGATGTGCCAGGATTGTTCGGGCGACGCCTTCCCAGAAAGCATTCTCATCCAAAAGGGACCTCTTCATGAGAAGTGTTGACAAGTATCGGAAATGACAGATGAATAGTCCCGTGAAAATGAATTGAACCAGCCCCTCTGGAGTCTCACTTCTTAGTACTTTCCTTAAATCATCAGGAAGGCTGCTTAATTCAGGAAGCGGCTGATCACTTACGTTTACATCATCTACAAAATCCTTGATGGCCAAACGGTGAGGCTTGTAATCCTTCAAAACTAAAATGGTATTTTGACCATGCGGCGAGAAGACCAATCCATATTGATAGATAAAATGCAGTAATGGGGATAGGATGACGTCGAATAATTGAGCTGTCCAGGCTTCTGCAGTCAATCCCGATTTTTCAATAAGGCTTTCCACATATGGTTTACCTTTGCTGTCTACATGTAAAAGGGACGCAAGCGTAATGGGCTTTTCGCCTTCTTCCATATAACTGTAAATACTTTCTCTCCAAATCCCCCCCAGCATCTCTAAATATTGATACGGTACATTCTCTAGCTTGGAATAATACGGGTGATCAACATTTAAACTGGCCACTTCACCAGGAAGCACTACTTTGCATTGTTCTTTCAAGAATGAATCATTTTCATAAATGTTCTTTATATACGTTGTGATTTTTGGGGCAATGACCGTGCGTTCAGCTGGCAATCCACGGTAGACTAGCGTATTTAAAATGCTCATCGGCAGCTTGACGTGGTGTTTATCCTTATTCGATACATTAACAAATGTCCGGATGGATTGTTGCGGCAGATACTTATCAGGACCATTTCCCAAAGCTACGATCAGCCCTTTAGCCAGGTCATCGGTAAAGTTCTGGATGATTACATTCTTCCACTGCCATTCATGAACTGGGAGGTAGTAATAGTTTTCTGCGTTCAGCCCTTTTTCTGTCAATATCTTTGCAAATGATTTTTGGGTTTCCCCATCCAGTTCATTCTCCATCAGTTGCTTATAGGATAACGTTTCGACTGAATTGAACTCACCCCTCGTTTTATGGACGGCAATCCAGGATAACTGAACTTCCTTCTGGTTTTCTGGGGCGAACTGCAAATAATCATCATAACCGAAACCGATTCTTCCCTTGTTATAAGCAATCCAAGGGTGACCGCTCATTTCTCCTTCAAGTAATGCATAATCCAGTTCAACTAAATCATCCGCATCTTGTTCAGGTTTGGATAGCAATTGGAGATCCGCAAGCAGCGTATGATGGAATTCTTTGATTAAATGTCCTGTTGTTTCTGCAGTCATCCCAATTAACGGCTGGATGTCCAAAATGAATTGAATGGCATCCTTGGCCTGTGTAAAACCTTCCGTTTCACATTCCTGGATCGACTCGGCCTGTACCTCATAGCTGTCAAAAAGACGGGGCGACGCCAAAAATCGATAAGATTTCCCCTCATTTATCTTTAACTCATATAGATTTCCTGCTGCGTTTTCGTTCAGGACAGCTGGATGGATCATATCTTCATACATATACTCAGAAATCATCTTTGCCAGCAGGTTTTGGTTTACTATCGACCAATTTTTTTCTGAAACTGCCTGTTCCACTTCATTTATGAACTGCATATAATTCTCCCCTTCCTTCTCTTAGTAAGCCATGACGGGTGTTTTTACACGGAATGACTGAAATGCACCCTTTGGCTTCGATGGATAAACTTCTTTACCTGCCAATTGATTGATGATAATCGAATTTCGGAATGCTCCTAAGCCTAGATCCGGAGCACCCACACCATGTGTATGTATCTCGCCATTTTGAATAAAAAGGTGATTCGGTGTAGAG
The DNA here is from genome assembly GCF_040250305.1 of Peribacillus frigoritolerans. Classification (NCBI taxonomy): domain Bacteria; kingdom Bacillati; phylum Bacillota; class Bacilli; order Caryophanales; family Bacillaceae; genus Peribacillus; species Peribacillus frigoritolerans. Next base: position 5,542,954 of record NZ_CP158190.1, read on the forward strand.
ATGGCCGTTCCTACCCGATAGTCTTTCGTTATTGCAAGACGACCCAAGTCATCGCGGACTAAATGGTCCTCCATGGTTTCAAGGAATGCCGGAAGGGTTGATTTATAGCCCGTCCCAAAAACGATCGCCTCTGTATCCACATCAAATTCGCTATCTTCTACCCACTGTCGGCATTTCAATTCCCAGCCCTTATCAGCAGGGTTAACCGCCGTAACTTCCGTCATTGCCCGAAGTTCAATGGACAGTTCGGCATTTCCAATCGATTTTTCATACATCTTGTCAAAAATTGCTGCGATTGTAGTGGCGCTGATGCCTTTATACAATAAATCCTGTTTCGGCAGGATTTCATCCTTCTTTTCCTGCGGCAGCCGATAAAAGAAATCAAGGTAATCCGGCGTGAAGTATTCCAACCCGAGTTTTGAATATTCCATAGGGAAAAATCCCTTTGATCTTGTATACCAGTTTAGCTGGTAGCCATTTTCCTCCTGCTCATTAAGCAGATCCAGAAAGACCTCGGCTGCACTTTGTCCAGATCCGACAACCGTTACGGATTTTTTCTTTAAGATATTTTCTTTATTCCGTAAATAATCGGCCGAATGCAGGATGCTCTCTCCCATATATGGATGAAAGGCCGATGGAACAGTCGGGGCGCTGCCAATTCCCATGACTACATGACGGCTATAATAGACTTCGATCTTTTGTGATTGTGCATCCCTAACACTGATTTGATAGCAGGGTTCATCTTGATCCCCTATAAATTCAACCGCCTCCACCGCTTTTCCAAAACGGCAGCTATCAAGTTGACGGGCAGCCCAGCGGCAATAATCGTTATATTCTTTTCGCGGAATCAAGAATTTTTCAAGGAAGTAGAAATGATAAAGCCGATCATGCTGCTGTAAATAATTCAGGTAACTATATGGGCTTGTCACATCTGCCATGCTAACCAAATCGGCAAAGAACGGCACTTGCAGAGTTGTCCCTTCCAACAGCATCCCTTCATGCCAATTAAATTCCCGCTTTTTCTCAAAAAAGACGGCATTCAACTCCGGGGTTTTCTCCAAAAGGGCCGCAAGTCCAAGATTAAATGGACCTATCCCTATCCCTACCAGGTCATAGATAGATTGTTGCTTCTCCATAGTTCCACTTCCTCTCGAAATTCTCCCGTGTACATGACATTAGCAATGCTGTTTTGTCTGGGAGCTCAATCTCTTTAATTGGGGTAAACCCGCACTTTTCAAATAAATGAATCATCTTTGCATTCCTGATATCCGGTTCTGCCATCACTTTGTTTGTTGTTGAAGTCAGTAGTTGGAATTTCACCATTGCACGTAAAAACGGCAAAGCCAGTCCTTTTCCTAGATAGTCCGGATCACCAATGAGTAAATGAATGCCTTGATCTCCCTCTTCGGATTCATAATAATCTTCGATGATATCGCCTTTTACCCAATACGATTCCCAATAGCTCATGGGAATGGATTCCAGACAGCCTAAATAGAGTGTTTGGTGTGTATCAGCCAATGCCTTTTTTAAATGAACAGCGAATTTTTCTTTTGTGAAATTCAAATTCCAGTAGGGTATCACATGATCTTCATGCATCCATTTATGCAATGTATCCAAATCCCTCTCAAATTCAACTTTGACAAATGAAAGCTGATGATTACAGTCCTTAAGCATTTCTTCATAACTATTTTTCATGGACGGCCATAACCCCCTGCGCGAACGGATTATCAATCGTTGTATAAACGGATTGTGTCTCAAGTGAACCGACAAGCTCATCCATATCATGAAATCGTGTCAGTAAATTAGCCTTACAAGATAATTCCCGGGCATGAAGCAATTTTGAAACAACTCGATTCAACCCTTCATCTTCGCTATCCCTGCTGCATGTTTCCAGTTGTTCCTGAACGAGCTGTAACAGTTTGTTTTCTAATACTAATCCTTCCGTTCCAAAATTATTGATTAAGCCTAATAAGTGATTAAAAAAGAAATAGTATTGCAGTCTTTCTTCAGCGACTTCATCTGAACAAATCGTGAAGCTTTTTTCACTTAGTTCAGGCAAGATCTTCAGCAGCCTGTCCACTTTGGACTCACAATAGTAATACCCTTGATTATCACGATAATAAAAAGTGGCTGGATACCCATCTTGAAGTTGAATGATGGAATTTTGTTGATGGGCCTCCAAAACAATTCCATACTCTTCAAATAGCCAAAGCATCGGTTTCAATGTCATTGACAGATAGGTTTTGAACCAATCCTTACTCACTTCTTCGGTACTGCGGTTTTCATCAGCTGATAATTTGCGGATGATCGCTCCAAGTCTTGATGGGGCACCATAGGCATTATCCTGACATAAGCCGGCAATCAGGCTTGCTTGTTTAGAGTTTTCATAAAAAGGATTTTCCCGAATATCAACATCGAATCCTGATTCTTGCTCGGTTGTTTTGATCGTTAGGTAAGCAGGGTCCTTGATGATACGGAATGAGGGGTGCCGTTCTTTTAGATCGTCGCCCACTTTAGAATCTATTAATTTTGCAATTTCCACACCACGATCCAATTCTTTTTGCAGATTTGCACGTAAGGAATTCGTAATTTTAACCGGAACGGAAAATTTGTACATATATCTCGATGTGGCACTATATACCGTTCTAAATGAAGAGGTGGCCGTGAATTTTTTCCCAAGCGGTCCTGCATAAACTAGTGTCCCTTGCTCGAGTAGCCTCTTGACCTCTTCTTTTTCGATAAGCACTTTTGCCTGGAGAGGGTGTGCCGGGATGATGATATATCGGCTTTCCTTTTGGCAATACGTTCTTCGGAATTCACTGGAAATCTCCAAGTCACCGGCTAATTCCTGTTTAATGATCTCACTTGCCGATGTGACTTCACTAGAATCCTGGATGACAATCGAAGGTTCTGCCAGGAAGTAGTGCAGCTGAAACTCCCCTTTTAATTCGGGTGAATAGATCCATTCATCTTTTTCTGAAATTCCCTGCTTGCTTTTCGGTGTCGGGTGGAACAGGTGCCCGAATAAAAGCGACTGCTCTGCTTCGATGTAGGTGAAATCAGGACTTTGAAGTGCCTCAATGTCTTCCGTCCTGGATTCAACATACCGATGAATATTTTGGCTGCTTAGGATGACGCGCAGCATCAATTCATCTTCACTATCCGTCCGGCCCTGCTCATTCAATAATTCTTTAGAAACAATCGAGACCATTGTCACGTAATCTAATTCATGTACTTGTTTGGATGCCGTTTGATAGTAAATCGGGAAGTTGAAAATATGACGCCCCGTTTCCGACCAATATTTAAGCGGAACAAGCAATGCAATATCTTGGGATATGAGCTTACTGACCATTAATGAATCGGAAATGGCACCCTCCAAATTCGGCCAGTTTTTCGTTTCTTCTAAACTGCAATTTCCGGTTTCCCGGAAATAACAATTCAGAAAGCTTTGCATCGTCGCCCTTTCAGCTATTTGCTTACCATTCATTTTCATTCCTCCATCATCTTGAACATTTCACCTAATACTCGAATTTCGTCTAAAATTTCCTCTATGTGTTCAAGCCTTGTCATTGGATTCAATAGTGTCATTTTTAAATATACCTGGCCTTCAAAACGAGTTTTTGCTAAAAATGCACGTCCGCTTATCAGTAATTCTTGCTGAATATGTTTATTTAATAGATTTACTAACTGATCACTTTCTCCTTCGGGATTATAACGGAATACAACCGCATTCAATTCAGGGTCTTTATTCAATACTGTGAATCCTTCCTCTTTATCGATCTTCACAGCCGCTTCACGTGCAAGGTGACAAGTATAATCGATCATTTCGGCAAAGGCATCCAGTCCAACGACCTTCAATGACATCCAGAGTTTCAGTGCGTCGAACCTTCTCGTCGTTTGAACCGATTTATTGACTAAGTGAACCATGCCCTCCGCTTCATCTTCCTGTGGATTCAAATAATCTGCGTGATGCTGGATATATTGAAATGAGTTGCTGTCAGAGACAAGAAAAGCACCACAGCTGATGGGTTGATAGAATAATTTGTGAAAATCGACCGTAATCGAGTCGGCCCGTTCAATTCCGCTGATCAACTCTTTGTAATCCTTACTTAAAATCATCGCGCCTCCATATGCGGCATCCACATGCAGCCATATCCCATTCTTCCTTGCAGCTTCGGACAATTCGTGTAATGGATCGATTGAACCAAAATCCGTGGTTCCACAAGTTGCAACGATGGCAAAGGGAAGTAAACCCTGTTCCTCTAATTGCAGCAGTTGTTGATTTAATTCAGCTACGGACAGACGATGATTTGAATCCGTTTTAATCGTGATTACAGCCTGTTCACCAAGCCCCAGCTGTGCCGCTGATTTACGAACCGTAAAGTGGGCAGCCTCGGAGCATAAGATCCGCAATTTTTTCGCCTCGACCGGCAAGCCATGCTGTTGAACGTCAACACCCCAGACACGCTTACAATAAGCGTCCCTAGCCAATAGCAGGCCCATATAATTAGATTGGGTTCCACCGCTTGTGAAAATCCCATCCGCTTGTTCCGGCAACCCTACCTGGCTGCACAGCCAATCTATTAAACGCTCTTCAACGAAGGTTGCAGCCGAGCTTTGGTCCCATGAATCCATGGATTGATTCAACGTACCGATAATCATTTCGGCAGCCACCGCAGGGATTAATGTCGGGCAATGCAAATGTCCGATACAAGCAGGGCTGTGTACATTGATGCTGTCATTAATAACAAACTCTTCCAGCTCATCCGCTACCGCTTCCATTGTCTTTCCTTTTGGAGAAGCGAGGGTCAGCTCGCTTAATCTTGCTTCGATTTCATACGGTTTTTTCCCAGAGTATGGTGAATTATTCCCTTTTAAAAAGTTGGTCAGCTTTTTTTCAATGATGTTTAATGACTGGCTATAGGTATTAAAGCCTTCCTCGTTATTCAAGAACAATCGTGAATAAGCAAAATCCGTTTTATTTATCGTTTCGATCATTGATCATTCACCCTCTTGCAACAGCTGCACGAACAGCTTGTTCAAAAATTGCAGTGGCCTCGCGAAGCTGGGATTCCGTTACGATCAATGGAGGCAAGAACCTCACTACACTTCCATGTCTGCCGCCAACTTCCAGAATCAACCCTCTTTGAAAACATTCCTGTTGAATGGCACTGGCAAGTTGCGAATCAGCAGGGTGGCTTCCATTCGCATTTTGCGGTTCTTCATGATTGATCATTTCCACACCGACCATTAATCCCCGGCCCCTGACATCCCCGATCTGCGGAATATCTTTTTGCAAATCTTTAAGAATATCCTTTAAGATTTCTCCCATTTTAGCGGCATGCTCTACAAGATTCGTCTCTTTCATGTATTTTAAAGTTGCTGTTCCCGCTGCCATCGCCATTTGATTTCCGCGGAATGTACCGATATGTGCACCTGGAGACCATAGGTCCAGCTCTTTGTTATAAATCACCACCGATAATGGAAGACTTCCGCCTATTGCTTTGGATAGTACTAGAACGTCCGGAACGATTCCTGCATGTTCAAAGGCAAACATCTTCCCTGTACGGCCGATACCTGATTGAACTTCGTCGATAATTAGCGGAATGCCCTTCTCTTTTGTTATTCTTCTGATTTCCTTAAGCCATGGAATTGGAGCTGGAATGGAACCACCCTCGCCTTGTACTGCCTCTAAAATCATCCCTGCAGGTGCCAATAATCCTGATTCGGGATCATTCAATAGATTTTCGATATACTGGCTGCTGATTTTATGGCTTTCTTCTCCGCCTATTCCGAAGGGACAGCGATATTGATAGGGATACGGCAGGAATTGTACATCCGGCATCAACCCTTGTATTTTTTCCTTTGGTTTTGTATTGCCGCTGATTGACATGGTTGCATGCGTTGCCCCGTGGTAAGCTCCCTGGAAAGATAAAATGCTTCTGTTGCCTGTCGCTGTTTTAACCAGTTTGAGTGCTGCCTCAATGGCATCTCCGCCAGTAGGACCACAGAATTGAATTTTTGCATTTTTCCTAAATTCCTCAGGCAGGCATTCAAAAATTTCATCGACGAATTGTTCTTTGATTGGCGTCGTAAAGTCCAATGTATGTAAAGGACGTTTATCCTTAAGAACTTTTTCCATTGCTTCAAGCACTGCAGGATGATTGTGTCCGAGCGCTAATGTTCCAGCCCCGGCAAGAAAATCAATATATCGTTTTCCATCCATGTCTGTTAGGTAAATTCCCTCCGCTTGATCGATTGCCATGGGTAATCTTCTAGGATAAGATCGGGCATTTGATTCCCTTGTATTTTGTTGTTCCAGTAGTTGGTCATTTTTTGTAAGCGTATAAGTTATCATAGTAAACCTCCATGTATTGAATTAATTGAGAATAATTATCATTATCGTGTACCCTATTCTAATGATAATGATAATTATTCTCAATGAGTAAATCCACTCATTTTTCTTCTAGTAAATTCCAATAAAATTAAGAAAAGGTTAAAACTGGGGACTAATCTCTATTTATCTATTGAATTTAAAAATGTTGTTAAGGTTTTATTAAGATTCAGTTAATAAGCTGAATGCATTCAAAAATCAAGGAAAAGGAGGAACCAACAATGAATGGTTTAAAGGGAAGGCGGGAGCTCAAACATGCAATCACCAAAGCGGATTGTCATTTATTAAGAAATAATCTGCAAAACTTCATGAGCCTTGATCCGCATGGACTGGATGGGAAATATTTAATTCGAAGTGTCTATTTCGATAACTTTGACAATAAAATCCTGCGGCAAAAAACAGAGGGATTCTATCACAGGGATAAGTTCAGGGCTAGACTTTATGATCATAATACCGATTTCATCAATCTAGAAAAAAAGAGTAAGCGGAATAACCTTACCTATAAACAGAAGTGCAGGCTTTCTGCTAGAGAATACGAACGGATTCGTTCAGGGGATATAGGTTGGATGTCCAGGGATTCAAGGGATATCCTTAGGGACTTATACGTTCAAATGACCCTTTTCCAACTCAAGCCGACGACCGTAGTTGACTATGAAAGAGAGGTATTCATCTATGAGTACGGAAATGTGCGGGTCACCTTTGACAGTAATGTGAAATCGAGCTATCGGGATACGGACTTCCTGAATCCCGAATTAATCGTGGTTGATGCTTTAGACCCAAATTGTGTCATCCTGGAAATAAAGTTTGACGAATTTCTTCCGGATATCATCAAACAATTGTTATCCATCATCGATACTAGAAAAACAGCTTTTTCAAAATACCAACTAAGCAGAAGATACGGCTGATTGCAGCAAACACATAATATTTGGAGGAATAGCAAATGGATACGACGACAACTAGCACCACTTTTAATGATATTTTCAAATCAAGCTTTTTGGACAAGACCGAGAGCTTTTCAATCATTGACTCCCTAATAGGATTACTGTTGGCATTTGCCATCGGATTGTTCATTTACGTCATTTATAAGAAGACCTTTTCCGGTGTGATGTACTCACACAATTTCAATATATCCCTCATCATCATGACAATGGCCACGGCTTTGATCATCATGGGCATATCAACGAATATCGTTATCTCCCTTGGTATGGTCGGTGCCCTCTCCATCGTACGATTCAGAACGCCCATCAAAGATCCCATGGACTTGGTCTTCCTATTCTGGGCGGCGGCCTCCGGGATTTTATGCGGGGCAGGACTAATTCCGCTGGTTATCATCGGTGCAATCTTAATAGGTATCGTCATGCTCATATTTGCCAATCGGATCACTGTTGAAAATCCATTTTTATTAATCGTTAAATATTCAGATGCGTCAATTGAAAAAACGTTGGAAGAAATGATATCCAACAAGGTGAAAAAGCATTCCGTCAAATCGAAATCCGTCATGGCGGATAATAACCTCGAAGTGACATATGAAATTCGATTAAAAGATAATAATGCCCAATTCATTAATCAAGTCAAGGACATGAACAGCGTTCACTCTGCCATCATGTTAAGTTATGATGGCAACTTCACAGCTTAAGATAGATGGCGGACATAAATATCCATGCCCACCCCTCTATATAAGACTACAGGAGGAAGGAGCCAAGGCATGTTAAAAACAAGATATGTAGTAGCGACCATTGGATTATTGATAATGATTTTTATAGCAGTGCTATTTTTCCTTCCCAATCTTCAAGTTGAAAAAGCCACTAAAGGAAATACTTATACAGAATCTGTATTTGATCAAAGTAAGGTGACAACCGTTGATATAATATTGGCTGATGAGGATTTGGATTCCATCCTGGAAAACCCCACTGAAAAGGAGATCGTAAATGCCGATGTAACGATAGATGGGGAGACGGTTAAAAATGTGGGATTTCGCACCAAGGGAAACCTTTCCTTGAATTCCGTTGTTCAAATGGGAGATTCCGATCGTTACAGCTGGAAGATAGACTTTGATTATTATCAGGAAGATCAAGATTTACACGGCCTGAAGAAGTTGGCCCTAAACAATAATTACAGTGATCCAACCTATATGAGAGAATACCTTTCCTATGAATTAATGGACAAGATGGGCATAGCGACTCCTGGACATTCCTATATGTACGTGACCATCAACGGAAAGGAATGGGGCCTTTATCTAGGGGTGGAAGCTATAGAAGAAACCTTTCTAAACACCAACTTCACTGATGGCACAGGCGATCTATATTATCCGGATGGTACGGGAAGCGATTTAAAGTGGATCAGCGAAGACATTGATGACTACACAGGAATAAACTTGAAAACAAACGATAATTCGGACCAATCAGCCATGATCAAAATGCTTGATAGCATCAATAATGGTGGGAATCTGGAGGAAGTCCTGGATGTCGATGAGATGCTGCGCTATTTCGCAGCCAATACTGCCCTTGTCAACCTCGATCACTATCAAGGAGATAAAAAGCACAATTACTACCTGTATGAAGAGAACGGGGTCTTTTCGATATTGCCTTGGGACTATAATATGTCATTTGGCGGTTATTCCGGAGGCGGCGGGCGACTGGCGGGCAACTCTGATCAAGAAACCGCTGACCAAAAAGATGGAACGGCTGCTGAGGGTAACGCCGATGGCACTAAGCAGGATGACAAGGAACTCCTTGGAGGGGCACCGAATATGAACGGTGGCGGAATGATGGATATGAGTTCAAATTTCATGAATGAAAGTAATATCAACTTCAGCATTACCGAGCCTGTTTCAGGTACGACCCTTGAAGAGCGCCCTTTATTGAATTCCCTGCTTTCCAACGACGAGTACCGTGAAAAATATTATGATTATCTAAATGACATTGCCACAGATTTTTTCTCTGAAGAAAATATGACAGCAATGACGACTGAAATTTCTACTTTGATCACACCATATGTGAAAAAGGACCCGACCAAGTTTTATACAATGGACGAGTATACAGAAGCAACGTCAGGCGAGGAAACCCTGGTTGACTTCGCTGTCATACGTGCTGAATCAATCTTGGCACAGCTTTCAGGAGACCTGGTCGTGGAAGCCGAGACAGAAAGCAGTATGGGCGGCGGAGCTCCTAATATCGCCGATGACGCAAATGCAGGTCAGCAACCACCAAACATGGGCGGCGAGAATGGGGCGGCGATGCAGCCTCCTGACATGGACCGGGGCGGGAATGGTGCACCTCCTGGTATAACAGGGAACATGGCCCAAAAGGGGGCAGGTAACAGCAGCTCCTCAAAAGATACGATCATTCTATCTTCCGTGCTTCTAATCTTATTATTAGGTGCAATTGCTTTCGCCCACTTCTTTAAACGAAGAGGTAAAAAAGGATGATAGACTATCCCCCTCCAATACGAAAAAGGTATTTCAAAATATTCGGGATATCTTGCAAAAGAGGTTCTATCTAAATTTTATAACAAAGTTGATTGGAGTGTAAGGTGCGAGACTCCTGCGGGAAAAGCGCGTCTAGGGGAGACCCCGCAGGCTTAAGCCGAGGAGGCTCCCGGACCGCCCGCGGAAAGCGAGTACCTGGAGGGGAAATCAACGGTCAAATTGTAAAAGCCATAAAAAAACTGTGGGCAAACTTTATTTTCATCGAGTTTATCTACAGTCTGAGGTATCCCAATTTATTCGGGATGCCTTTTTTATTGATGTAGCCTATGCCTTTTCCGGGCTATTCCTACACATTTGAATTATTTTTAGCTGCTAATCAATATAAAATACCCTTATTTGGTATAAAATAGTAAAATAGAGAGGTAGATGAACCTCTATCCTGAGGATTGTTCACTTGTTTATCATTTGATTTTAGTGGGTAAAGATTTCCATTATTACTTTATCCGATCGCATTAGTTTCACTTTTGTTAAAACAGGTCGGTGTCAGGGGGGGAACGGATGAAAAGAAATCATACGATGATGCAATTTTTTGAGTGGCATCTTGAGGCAAATGGTTCTCATTGGGAAAGATTGAAATATGCAGCCTCCAAGTTGAAGGATATAGGAATTGACTGCGTTTGGCTTCCGCCAGTCACCAAAGGGCAATCCGTTGGGGATAATGGATATGGAATATATGACGGTTACGATTTGGGGGAATTTGACCAAAAAGGAACCGTTCGTACCAAATACGGGACGAAAGATGAATTGCTGCAGGCAATAGCCACCTGTCATAACTACGGACTTTGCGTTTATATCGATTTAGTCATGAACCATAAGGCAGGAGCTGACGGAACCGAAAAATTCGAGGTGATTGAAGTCAATCCAGACAACCGTATGGAAGATATCTCAGAACCATTCGAAATGGAAGGCTGGACAAAATTCGATTTTCCGGGACGTAAAAATAAATACTCTGACTTTAAGTGGAACCATACTCATTTCAATGGTACAGACTATGATGCCGAAAACGACAAAATGGGCGTATATCGCATCACAGGCGAAAATAAGCACTGGAATAAGCATGTCATCGATGAATTCGGAAACTACGATTATTTAATGTTTGCCAACATCGATTACAGCCTGCCGGAAGTTCGTCAGGAAATGATTAGCTGGGGAAAATGGATGGTTGATACGTTAAAATGTGATGGTTTTCGTTTGGACGCCGTTAAACATATCGATTATGAATTCATCAATGAATTTCTCCAAGAACTCATTCCTTATACAAAGGAACATTTTTTCATGGTCGGCGAATTTTGGAAGGCGGATGTTAAAGCCTGTCAAACTTACTTAGACCAAACCAATCATGACCTCAACTTGTTCGATGTTTCCCTGCATTATAAATTTCATGAGGCCTCAAACGCAGGAACAGACTTCGACCTCTCAACCATCTTTGATGATACCCTCGTCCAAACCAATCCTGCAGAGGCTGTCACTTTTGTCGATAACCATGACTCCCAGCCTCATGAATCACTGGAGTCTTGGGTAAAGGACTGGTTCAAGCCATCGGCATATGCACTTACCTTGCTTAGACTTTGCGGCTATCCGTGTGTCTTTTACGGGGACTATTATGGAATCGGCGGACCTTCTCCGGTGCCTGGGAAAAAGGATATCCTGGATCGACTATTATATGCTAGGTATGAAAAAGCTTACGGAGAACAGACCGACTACTTTGATGATCCAAATACGATAGGCTGGGTCCGGCACGGAGTTGAAGAGCTAGAAGGCTCGGGGTGTGCGGTCATTATCTCTAATGGAGATCACAACAGTGAAAAAAGGATGTTCGTCGGTGAACATCGGGCTGGTGAAATCTGGAGTGATTTAACTTGTCATAGAGATGACCACATTACCATTGAAGAAGATGGGTTCGCAACATTCCCCGTTCATGGGAAAAGCGTATCCGTATGGGCCTTGAATAATCCACTCTAAAAAGAGATAGCAAGGAACGGCATGTCTTTTGCAGATATGCTGTTCTTTGCTGATGACACCACCCTAGAAGATTTGGAAAAAGATAATTTTTCCATTCTGGACAATCATGGTAAGATAAGGGAAAAAGGAGTTGAAGGAAAAATGAAAAATGAAATCATTGAAAGATTCACTTCTTATGTGAAAGTGGATACCCAATCGAATGAGGAAAATCCCTCTTGCCCCTCTACTCCCGGACAGTTGACCTTGGCAAATGCATTGGTCAAGGAACTTCAATCCATTGGGATGAAGGATGTGACAATTGATGGGAACGGCTATGTGATGGCAACATTGCCAGCCAATTCAAATAAGGATGTCCCGACAATCGGTTTCTTGGCCCATGTCGATACAGCAACGGATTTCACTGGAAAAGATGTAAAACCGCAAATCGTTGACAACTATGATGGCAAAGATCTTACTTTACATGAAAAATTGGATGTCATTCTTTCACCTGATGATTTTCCTTCGCTTAAGAACTATAAAGGGCATACCTTGATTACAACGGATGGGACAACCCTGTTGGGAGCTGATAATAAGGCTGGAATTGCCGAAATCATGACTGCCATGGATTATTTGATCCAGCATCCGGAAATCAAGCATGGAAAAATCCGTGTTGCTTTTACTCCCGATGAGGAAATCGGAAGGGGACCCCATAAGTTTGATGTAGATGCTTTTGATGCCCAATTTGCCTACACCGTGGACGGTGGCCCACTTGGAGAACTTGAATATGAGAGCTTCAATGCAGCATCGGCCAAAATCCTGATCAAAGGGACGAATATTCACCCTGGTACGGCTAAAGGAAAAATGGTCAACTCAGCCAAAATCGCAATGGAATTCCATAATAAGCTCCCAGTGGCAGAAGCACCGGAATATACGGAGGATTACGAAGGATTTTATCATCTGCTTTCATTTCACGGTGACGTGGAAGAGACCAAGCTTTCTTACATCATCAGGGATTTCGACCGCCAAAAATTCAATGACCGCAAGGAATATATAACAAAAGTAATCGAGGATTTAAAAGAAAAATATGGGCAAAACCGGATCCAGCTTGAATTACACGACCAATACTTCAACATGAAGGAAAAAATTGAGCCCGTGAAGGAAATCGTGGATATTGCCCATGAAGCAATGGAGAAACTCGATATAAAACCGAAAATCTCACCAATACGCGGTGGTACGGATGGTTCTCAATTATCGTATATGGGCCTGCCAACACCCAATATCTTTACGGGCGGGGAGAACTTTCATGGCAAATATGAATTTATTTCCGTCGATAATATGATACTGGCCACTAAGGTGATCGTTGGCATTGCATCGCTTTTTGAAGAAAAGGCAAAGTAGCATGATACCTGTTTATTGAAAAACCCCCAGACTCCATGTCTGGGGGTTTTTCAATATTAAGCGCGTGTCCAGTGACGGTGCTTGGCAATTGCCTCGATAAAGGCATAACCACTATTTTTATCCGTAATAGCTACAATGCCTCCGGCTGGATCATTGGAAACGATGCCTGCCTTCGATAAGATCTCGGCTCCTTCTTTTCCCGCTCCAATCGCTTTGAAATGATTGTAGGCTTCATCAACAAAGTGAATGGGTTCCTTGGACGCCTTTAAGGCATCGACACTCTCCTGGCCTCCTGCCACATATACAGCATCGAAAAGTACCGAATCGGCTGTCAGGAATGTCTGATTCACCTCGACCTGCTGTCCTTCAGAACTTGTAATCAACCCACGATTAATGCTGATGATTTCAGCCGTTATACCTGCAGATTTAAATGATTCCAAGACTTGATCAACCTCCGGCCCGTTGAAACCATCTGCGGCCAGGATTGCCACTTTTCTTGTTGCGGCCGTGTTCACTTTCATTTGCTCCTGGCTTAAAGCTGGAGAAGCCAAGTCCATTTTGACCTCACTTTTGTTGGATGGAGGCTTCACGCCCACTCCAATAGCGATCGTTTTGGCCAGTTCGACATCTACATTGCTGAACATCTCGACAATTTGCTGCTGAACGTCCTTATTTTTCACTTTTCCCACTTCAAAGTGGAAAGCCTGTATAATATGCTCCTTCTCCACTTCCGTCATGCTATTCCAAAATAGTTTAGCCTGGCTGTAATGATCCTTGAAGCTTTCACTGCGCTGCCGGACCTTTCTGCCATCGACTTTTTCCTGGTAATGTGCATAGCCGCCTTCCTCTTCCGAAGCAGGTTCAGGAGAGTTGCCTGCAAGGGAATTTTTGTGGTAGCTGACCGGCCCTGGATTTATTGACATTCTGTGCATGCCATCGCGCTGATTATTATGGACGGGGGCAACCGACCTATTAATCGGAAGCTCATGGAAGTTCGGTCCTCCCAATCGGGATAGCTGGGTATCGGTGTATGAGAATAAACGTCCCTGAAGCAGCGGATCATTTGAAAAGTCAATACCAGGCACAACATGCCCCGGATGGAAAGCTATCTGTTCCGTCTCTGCAAAAAAGTTATCCGTATTTTGGTTCAAAACCATTTTTCCGATTATTTTAACCGGGATTTGTTCTTCCGGCCATAGTTTAGTAGGATCAAGGATATCAAAGTCGAATTTGAATTCATCTTCTTCCTTAATCATTTGGACGCCAAATTCAAATTCAGGATAATTTCCGGTATCTATCGCTTCCCACAGATCTTGGCGGTGAAAATCAGGATTCTTCCCTGCAATTTTCTGTGCCTCATCCCAGACAAGGGATTTAACTCCCAGTAGAGGCTTCCAATGAAATTTAACGAAATGGGCAACGCCTTGTTCATTTACAAAACGGAATGTGTGGACACCAAACCCTTCCATCATCCGGAAACTTCTCGGTATGGCCCTATCAGATAGATGCCACATGACCATATGTGCCGTTTCTTCATTGTTTGCGACGAAATCCCAAAAAGTATCATGGGCAGACGCGGCCTGAGGTATTTCATTATGAGGCTCCGGTTTAACCGCATGGATTAAATCCGGGAACTTAATGGCATCCTGGATAAAAAATACCGGAATATTATTTCCGACCAAATCATAGTTTCCTTCCTCCGTATAAAACTTTGTAGAGAATCCCCTTACATCACGGACCGAGTCTGCCGATCCGCGGGAACCTGCCACAGTGGAGTAACGAACGAATACTGGTGTCTTGACTGAAGGGTCTTGAAGAAACTTGGCTTTTGTATATTCGGTCATCGGTTCATATACCTGAAAATATCCATGTGCTCCCGATCCACGCGCATGGACAATCCGCTCGGGAATACGCTCATGGTCAAAATGAGTCATTTTTTCACGAAAATGAAAATCCTCCATCAAAGTTGGACCACGGGTTCCCGCTTTTAAAGAATGCTCATCCTCAGAAACACGCAAACCTTGGTTAGTCGTCATCTTTTTCCCATTATCGTCCACTCGATATTGATCCAACTGCTGCTGCTTACTTTGCTCATCGATTCTTCCGCTTTCATTTGCTTTCGTCATCCCACTCATTCCCCTCCATGTCTAAGAATTCAGATTTAATCGTGTTGTTTATTGTCTACAGGATCGTTGACCTCCACTCCAGGCACTCGCTTTCCGCGGGCGGTCCGCGAGCCTCCTCGGCGCCTTTGCGCCTGCGGGGTCTCCCCTTGACTCGCTTTTCCCGCAGGAGTCTCGCACCTTACGTTCCAATCAACTTTGTTTTAAAATTAGATAAACCCCTTTTTTCTACAAACAGATGTATTTATTGTTTCGAAATAATTGCGTCATCCTTCCTCATATACCACTCTGTTTTAATGGATAAACAGAATTTGGAGAAAGAATCTTAACCTCCTCATAAACAAAAAAACTACTATTTCAGTGAGGACGGATCATTTCGGGGGAGGTCGAATTTTCCCCCGGTGGGTCGAATCATCTGTGTATAGGTCGAATTTTTTCCGGCGGACTATCAAAACGTAATATGAACGATGTCTATCTAGACGTTTTCCAATTAAATTATCACTAGAAAAGAATAATAATATACAGACTAAATGCCTAATATTAATAATTTTTCTTAATATTTTTGCTGTAAATATAGGTTCAGGTCCATTTTTTTATTCAAATGCATTAACATGGTTATAATTCATCAGAAGATTTCGGAAAATATTTTGAGGGCGAGCTTTTTTAGAAGATCTACTTTAGGGGTAGTAAAAAAACGATGGGTGGATTGATATGACAAAATGAAGTATTTAAGATATTTATTATATTTAATTATTACGAGTGTAGCGTTCTATTATGTATCCATGTCCATAACTCAGGATAAAAGTTTGGTAGGAATAATAATAGGTTTTATAATAATGTTTGTAATTGTTTTCCCTATGATGTATTTAGAATTTATAAAATTTCAAAAAAAATAAAAGAAGCTTTTTTTAGCAAGAAAAAAGCGGTGGAGGTTTACTCTCAAAACTTCCACCACCCCACTTTTTTCTACAGGAACGTTGTTTTCCACTCTAGACACTCGCTTTCCGCGTGCGGTCCGCTCTCGGCGCCATTGCCCTTCGGGTCTCCCCTGGACACGATTCCCCCGCAGGAATCTCGTTCCTTACGTTCCAATCAACTTTTTTAAAAACTAGATAGAACCCCTTTTGCCTACAAACAAACAGAACCAACTTTAATTGGTTATCCTTAGTTAGATAACCCTCCCGCTTCTTTCTCTTTTAGTTCTTAAAGGCCTCTGAAACCTTCAAAAGCTTGCCTTTTACTTTCGTATTTTTCATCACTTTCAAGACAAGCGGTCCCTTTTCATTCAATATTTCCACATAAGAAACATTATCCTGGATCGTAATGATCCCGATGTCCTCTGCATTCACTCCATCAATCTTAGCGATGGTTCCGACAAAATCCACAGCCCTGAGTTTCTTTTTCTTGCCGCCATTAAAATACAGCTTCATGATTTGTTTATTCAATTGTTCACTTTTATCTTTTTTGATCTTTGGACGAGCTTCCAGTTTCGCTTCGAATTCCATTTTTTTATTGGAGACTTCCTCTTTTGAAGGAACAGTCATCTTAGGGATTTCAAAACCGATATAGCTTTGAATCTCAGTAAGGAATTTGTCTTCGTACGGCGTCACAAAAGTAATGGCCTTTCCTTTTTTACCGGCTCGTCCCGTTCTTCCAGTCCGATGTACGTAACTTTCCTTTTCCAATGGCAGGTCATAGTTAATCACATGGGTTATATTGTCGATGTCAATTCCACGTGCAGCAACATCTGTCGCAACCAAATAGCGGAATTCACCTCTTCTGAATTCATTCATCACTGCAAGGCGATCTTCCTGAAGCATGCCGCCGTGAATCATATCACACGGATATTCCAGTTCCAGCAGCTGTTCACATACTTGGTCCACCCTATCTTTTGTCCGGCAGAAAATGATACAGCTATCGGGGTTTTCCGTGATGGTGACGTCTCTAAGCAGGGAAAACTTATCATCTTCCTTCACTTCAATAAGAGCATGTTCAATTTTCTCCGTCGTTAATCCCTTTGCTTTGATTTCAATATCCAAAGGATCTTTCATATATTGCTTGCATAGCTTTTTTATACTCTCAGGTAACGTAGCAGAGAACAGCATGGTTACTCTATCTTTCGGAAGCTCTTTAATAATGGCTTCCACTTGTTCAATGAAGCCCATATTCAGCATTTCATCCGCTTCATCAATAACTAAATGAGTTAAGCGTTCCAAGGCGAATGTCCCTTTCTCGATATGATCCAGAACACGCCCCGGGGTTCCAACGACTACATGGCTTTTTTGTTTCAATTCCGCTTTTTGCAGTGCGAATGGATGTTTTCCATAAACCGCAGTAGCCTTTATCCTCTTAAATCTGCCAATATTCGTAATATCCTCTTTAACCTGCACGGCAAGCTCACGTGTCGGTGTTAAAATAAGCGCCTGAGGCTTATTCTCCTCCCAATCGACCATTTCGCAGATCGGTATGCCGAATGAAGCGGTCTTGCCGCTTCCCGTTTGCGATTTTACGACAAGATCACGCTTTTTCAGCGCCACTGGAATCACTTCACGCTGTACCTCGGTTGGACGATGATATCCCAAGCTTTCTAATGCCCTTACAATTTCATCGCTTAATGTATAATCAGTAAAACTTAATTCATTCATATAACAGCCTCTTTTGTTGTTTAGTATGTTGCCTTATTGTTTCCATAATCGTAATTTCCTTATACAGATTTCTATTATACGCGATATGCATCGATAAACCTTGTAATATCCAAATTCAATTGCTTTATTTCAATATAATGAAGCGTCCGTCTTCATTAAAACAAGGGTCATCAGGATCTCATGATCAGAGTTAATCAAAATGGACCCTGCTTCTTTCAATATGCTAAAATATGTATGAAATTGCGTAAAAATAGGGTGTAGATTCTAAACCGAAGTCCAAAAGGAGAGCTGATTTATGATAATCGTAACGAATAGAATCAGAGTCAAAAAAGGGATGGGGGCAGTCATGGCCCCAGGATTTACTGCACCAGGTCCACTTGATACTATGGAAGGCTTCGTAAAAGTTGAAGTATTATTAACGCAGAATTTGTCGGATCACGATGAACTGAGCGTTAATATGTACTGGGAAAACCTAGATAACTTTACTGCTTGGAGAAATAGCGATGCATTCAAAGCTGCACATAAACGGCCTGAACCAGGTTCCGGTGAAGCAAAAAAAGAATCTCCAATTCTAGGCAGCGAGCTTACTACTTATGAAGTCGCCTCAGTAAAAGAAATAGCTAAATAATAAAATCACACCAAAAGAGGCCGCAAAATATGCGGCCTCTTTTTGATGGGGTTTCTGGCTTGGGTCTCTCTTAATAAATTATTGGGCTTCAGCTTTCTTGATTTGTTTACTTCTAAGCTGACCGCAAGCCGCATCAATATCCGTTCCATGTTCTTGGCGGATTTTACAATTGATGCCTCTCTTTTTCAGCGTATCATAAAACGAGAGAACGGACTCTTTTTCACTTCTTTGGTATTGGCTATGCTCATCTACAGGATTATATGGGATCAGGTTGACATAGAGCCGATGTTTTTTGTCATCAAGAAGATCGGCGAGTTGCTCGGCTTCTTCTTGATGGTCATTAACATCTTTCAATAGGATATATTCGATCGTAATTCTCCTATTCGTTTTCTCTAAATAATAATCAAGAGATTTCATTAATTTTTCTATCGGTATACCTCGGTTTATTTTCATGATTCGTGTCCTGAGTTCATTATTCGGCGCATGTAATGAGATGGCCAGATTCACCTGTAATTGGGTATCGGTAAATTCATAAATCTTATTGGCAAGACCGCTCGTTGAAACAGTAATCCGCCTAGCAGCGATAGCAAGACCCTTATGGTCCATGAGCACCTTCAAAAAGTCTATCATGTTTTCAAAGTTATCGAACGGTTCGCCAATCCCCATTACAACAACATGACTTACAACATCCTCTTGTTCCAATTTATCCAGATGCAGTTGAACGTTCATGATTTGTTCCACTATTTCCCCGCTGGATAAATCACGGCTTTTGGCCAATAATCCACTTGCACAGAAACTGCAGCCAATATTGCAGCCCACTTGGGTGGTGACACAAACCGAAATTCCGTATTTATGTCTCATCATGACCGTTTCGATAAGGTTTCCATCCTGTAATTTAAACAGAAACTTGATCGTACCATCCGCTGATTCTTGCTTAACGTGCTCAGTCAAAGTCTGGATGACAAAGTGCTCTTCAAGTAATTTTATGCAGTCTTTATTAACATCCGTCATTTCAGAGAAATTCGTCACACGTGTTCTATAAAGCCACTCCCAAACTTGGGAAGCTCTGAATTTTTTATGGCCATGGTCCGAAAGCCACGCTGTCAATTGTTCGAATGTTAAACCATAAATGGACTCTTTATTCATTCGTTACCCTCTTTTCATTACATTAAGATTTAATATGTTAACCTCGGAATCAGTTCTTTTATTTATGATATGGTTCATTTCTATTTATCCGATAAGCCCGATATATTTGCTCCACAAGAACCAGTTTCATCAATTGATGCGGAAAAGTCATTTTCGAGAAGGAAAGGGCATAATCGCTTCTTGATAACACCTCGGTGCCAAGTCCAAGCGACCCGCCAATAATAAAGGCAATTTTGCTCTTTCCATAAGTGGCGAGCTGATCCATATGAGTGGCCAGCTGCTCTGAAGTAAGCTGTTTTCCATTGATTTCAAGCGTTATCACGTAGGTGTCCGGGCTGACTTTAGCCAGAATTCGTTCACCCTCCTTTTGCTTTACAATGTCCATGTCCGCTGCACTCAGGTTCTCCGGAGCTTTTTCATCCGGTACTTCAACAAGTTCTATATTAGCATAGGCACTTAACCTTTTTGTATATTCAGCAATACCTTGCTTTAAGTATTTTTCCTTTAGCTTGCCAACAGTAATAATCGTTATTTTCATATATATCCTCTAACTTTCATTATGGTTTTACTATCAGTTGTCGGATTTGCCTACCTATTATCATACCTTACAGTGACCTATAAGCAAAACAAGCATATCCTTTCCAATTTTTAATGAAGGGGTTCCATGACCCTTCAAATAAAAACCGCTGCCCCTGAAATCGGCAACGGTAAAAAATTTCAATCGATCAAGTTAAGATCCGATAAAGAATTATGCTGGATTTCCAAGGATCCACTTTGCAACAGAGCTTCTTTTATTTGAACAACAAAAAGCTTGAAACAATTCCACCCTCAGGTTCATTCTTCGAAAAATGTTAAGAACAAGTTAAGAACAGGTTACAAACATGTTATCCACAATAGTTATCCACATATCCACAAAATCTATCCACATCTTGTATGGGAATATTAGTTCCCTACTAGATATATTGCCACGTTTCGACAATATTCACAGGTTGTTGATAACTGATTTTCTTCAGGAACCAGCGTTAAAACAGGATAGGTTTCACACTCGTATACCACTTCATCCAGCGCCATGTCAACATGCTCCTGACAGCAATATAATTTCATCTTTCATATCTCCTTTCTCTCTCATTTCATTATTCCAAGTACTTCTGTTCCCAATTATCCACAGGTTGGGTGAACTCCATTAATTTCTTTATATATCCACAGGTAATCGTAACAAAAAATAAGAAAATCGCAAGGAAATATAAAGGACAGGAAGCATGCCCGCCCCCTGTCCGTTTGCGTTTTAGATTTCGCTGCTTGAAAGCGTGACTTCCGTAGTTGCCTTCTTTCCGTCACGGTAATAAGTGATTTTAACTTTATCACCGACTTGTTTTTCATTGTAAAGGTATTTTCTTAATTCGACGACATCATGGATTTTTTCATTATCCATTCCAACTACGACGTCAAATTCCTTCAATCCTGCTTTGGATGCTGGAGAGTTGCTTTGAACGCCTGTTATTGCAACGCCAGAAGTAACTTTCCTTGGCAGCTTTAATGTATTTTGTTGATGGTATTGGGAAATTTCTTCTACAGATGCTAAGTTCACACCCAAGAAAGCACGTTTCACTTCACCAAATTCCTCTATATCATTAATAATCGGGATAACTGAATCGATTGGGATGGAAAGACCGATTCCTTCCACTGCATTTTCTGCAATCTTCATCGAATTTATTCCGATGACCTGCCCTGACATATTAACGAGTGCCCCCCCGCTGTTACCTGGATTAATCGCTGCATCGGTCTGAATGACCTCCGCATTCCAATCCACTTGGCCGTCCTCATTGATATCGACCTCTATCGTGCGCTCCAAACCGGAGATGATTCCTTGTGTGATCGATCCAGAGAATTGAAGGCCTAGTGGGTTACCAATGGCAATTACAGGCTCACCAGGTTTCAATTTGTCGGATTTTCCGAATTCTGCAATGGTTTTGATTTTATCACCATTCACGACAATGACGGCTAAATCTGTCCATGGGTCACTGCCTTGTAGTTCAGCTGGCAATTTAGTGCCATCACTTAATGTCACTTCCAGTTCATTAGCGCCTTCAATGACGTGATTATTCGTGACGATATAGGCCTTGCCGCCATCTTTTTTGTAGACGACTCCCGAACCTGTGCCGGCTTCTGCCGAACTGTCCTCGGCGTTGCTCCCTTGACCCCAGAAGTTCGTTTCCTGAATGTTTGTGATGCCGACCACTGCGTCGCTGGCTTTATCAACGGCATTGGTGACGGCACTTGTTACATCAACAGTAAGGTTTTGCTGAGCCTGCTCCGTGGACTCACTTCCCGTTGATTTTTCGGTTGTAATTTCGTTATCATCGTTATTTAACAGTCCACTTCCCGGAAAGGCTAATAAAATAAGTAAGGCCCCGATAATGGCGCCCCCCAAGCCTGCTAGAAAATAGCTCGTATGGCTCTTTTTCCGTTTATTTTGGTTCTCATCATTCTGATCATAATAACCCAAGACCGCCCCATCCTCTCATTTTAGGAATGAATTATAGCAATTCTATTGTTTGGTATCCTCCCTCAATTATACTCAATTACCGAATTTTTTCTAAAAAAATGCATGCTTTTATTTAAGGGAAAACTTAAAATTGACTAATATACAGCCATTTTTCTTTTACCTATACAGTTCTAACCAAACGATACCCCTTTTAATCCGATTCGTAACTTACGAATCGAAATTTTTAAAAATAAAAAGGAATGGACAAGGTATCCCTCATCCATTCCTTTTATTTATAATGTAACAAGTTCCGTTGGTCTTTTCGGGTCAGTATCATATAAGGAAAATTGTTCACCTACGATGATCCCCTTTGTCTTTAACGTTTGTTCCACCGACATTCTTGCTAGATCCTTCATATTGTTATCAAGGCTTAAGTGGGCCAAGTAAATCCGCTTGGTCTTATCACCGGCCACTTCACTCATGGCAAGGGCGGCGTCTTCATTACAAACATGTCCGACATCACTTAATATCCGGCGCTTGATGCTCCATGGATATTTACCCATCCTCAGCATGGACACATCATGGTTACTTTCGAATACATATGCATCGGCATTAGAGATGATTCCTTTCATCCGATCACTTACGTACCCTGTATCGGTAATGACCACAAGTTTCTTATCGTCATGATGAAACACGTAAAACATCGGCTCTGCCGCATCATGTGAAACGCCGAAAGATTCTATATCAAGGCTGCCGAACGTTTTGACCTGTTCCATTTCAAATGTGAATTTTTGTTCGGTTGCAATTTCACCGATCGATCGATCCATGGCATTCCATGTTTTTGCATTCGCATATATCGGGAGTTTATGTTTTCTGGCAACCACGCCAAGACCTTTAATATGGTCGCTGTGTTCATGGGTAACAAGGATACCGGATAGCTTTGACATATCACGGCCTATATCCTGAAACAACGCTTCCAGGGCTTTACCGCTTAAGCCGGCATCGACGAGGAATGATTGATCCTCCGTTTCCACGAAAAAGGCATTTCCTGTACTCCCGCTTGCGAGAACACTAAAATGCATTGTCATCTATACTCACTCCAGTATTTTTTCTTCTGTATTCAATTCAATGACCTCTCCATCAAAAGCGTTCACGAAGAGATCCGTTTCGTCATCAATGACCACCCACCATGTTGGCACAAGTAAATGTGACACAGATGTCGTCTGCAGCGAATTGTAAAAACCTAATTTTACATTCGTGACTTTGCTTTTGGGAGCAATATCATCATTATCATACAATGCTCCAATAGCAGTTAAAGCAGATACCAATTCTTTAGGTTTGTTGAATTTTTCGATCCCCTCTAAATACATCTGTTCATAGGAGACGATTTCACCCTTCTTGTTCAGATATAAAGTGACCTTACCCTTACTATTATTATAAAACATCTTTTTATCTGCCACTTGATAGCAGGTGATGGTCTGGCTTATTTCATCATAGCTCCAAAAATGATACTCGCTTCCATTTAATATATACTCCTTCAGGAATATATCAAGGTCTGCAGCATTAATTTCCGCTTTCATGCCAACCGGTATCTTAAATGTACCCACAAGCTTCTTATCATCGATGATTTTTGCTTTTTGATTCTTTAGGTGCTGTATATCTTTCTTCTCGAAGGTCTTGCTTTGGGCAATCAGGAATTGATCCTTCAACTTTTGTTTCGGAAGTGGGGTTTCTATTGTAATCTCATCTTCTTTTAAAAGTTCATCCGTAAGGGGCTCCGTAAAGCTTTCTAATTGGGAGTCATTAATCTTTTCCAGGAATTGATAAAGAAGAAAAATATTCAAAATGAAGAAAACCATGATGAATATCGACTTTGTATTATTCCAATCCACTTTGATCGCCTCCTTCTTCAAAAGGCACAATAAACCATTTATCGCCGATACGATAATACCAAGTGGGCTCGAGTGTAACTAGAGTCACAAGTTTGGAATCGAGGGATTTATTCAATCTATAACCAATCGAGATGTCCTCCACGCTTTTGAAATCGATATTATCTTTCGATTTCAGCTTATTCAATACTTCTTTACCGCTTGGTAAAGTCTTTGGTGATCCTTCTGACGGGAGGACTGAGTCAAGTGAAAAGTACGGGCGGTCATAGCTATAAATTTCTTCTTTCCCCCAAATTTGCTCGATTTCAGTCATTCCATAATCATTGAAAGCCGGATAACCATTCACGAATAAGCGAAATACCACTCGTTGTTCATTCTCCGACATATAGGCAAAGCGGTAATTGTTATCTTCCCAACCAGCATGATCATTGATGAAATCGATGCTTTTTTGCAGAAGGTCACTGGACCTGCCAAATAACTTTTGTGCCGGATTGATATAAGAAATTAAGTAATTCTCTTTATTGACCGTCATAAGTCTTGTTCCATCCGTGTATTCCTCACCGACCGAAACGGATTCCTGGCGTACGAACTTCGGATAGTTAAATAACGCATTTTTCAAGTTTCCAATATCCAAATAGTCAATATAATATTCAAGTCTGTTGATCTCCACTGGGTTTTCCGGGACGAACAGCGTCCTTTTGCTGTTTATCGTTTCGGCCGTGTATTCAGGGTGCTTATCGTAGGAACCCCTATAAAATGAATCCATGAAATTCCTTAGTTTTTTAGAGTCCACCATAGCTTGATAAATCTTCTCTTGATCATAGGAAACAAAATAAACGGCAGATTCATTACCGCTGATATCCTTTTGTTTAATGATGATTCGATCAAACGAAAATTCAGGCACTTCCTTATCCGTTATATTCAATACCGTTTTATAAAGAGCGATGGGAATATCATCGGAAAATTCGATTTCAATCGACCCATCTTCATGGACAAAATCGTCAAATTTCCTTTGCAGCCTTTTTACGGATACCTCTTTTAAGCCTCTGAAACGCCATTGCGAAAATTGTTTTTCCATTTCATTAATTTCTGCCGGATTGGAAGTCTGGAAATGCTGCCCATTGCCATGGAAAAGGATACTGACTGGTTTAATGACATCACTGACAATCTGGACATCGCTTTTAATCTTTATAAATTCCGACGATTGTTCAAATAGATCATATTCAGGCTCGTAAGTCCAAATGCTCCATGTCAAAAAAATGCTTGTCCCAACCAAAATAATCAGTATGATACTTTTTGCACGTTCAAAATTCATGACCAATCATCCTCTTCTTCCTGTTCGTAAGGAAGTGTAAAGAACACGGTAGTTCCTTTTCCATCCACACTTTCCGCCCATATTTTCCCGCCATGCGCCACGACCATCTCTTTTGCAATCGCTAAACCAAGCCCTGTCCCGCCTAAGTTACGGGCCCTTGCTTTATCCACACGGTAGAAGCGGTCGAAAATTTTATCAATGACGTTTTTCGGGATACCCACTCCTTGATCTGTAATGCTCACAATGATAAAGCCATCAGATGCCCTGACGCGGAAAGTCACTTGACCCCCTTCAGGCGAGTACTTTAATGAGTTGGAGATTACATTATAGAGAACCTGGGTAATTTTATCTTCATCAATATCCACAAAATAAGCTTCCTTCGGCAAATCACGCTTAAACGTGATGTCATCATTTTTCGTCATTTCAAAACGATCGATGATGTGGTCATAGAATTTATTGAAATTCACCCAGCCTGTTTTAAGCCTGTAATCTTTACTGTCCATTTTCGAAAGCTGTAACAGATCATTAACAAGCCTGATCATTCGCTCCGTTTCATTTTGGGTCACACTTAAAAAGGATGGAGCGATTTCCTCGTCCTTCCATGCACCTTCAGCCAATGCCTCCAGGTAACTTCTCATCGTCGTTAGCGGAGTTCGCAGTTCATGTGATACATTGGCAACAAATTCCCTGCGTTCACTCTCGATTTTCTCTTGCTCTGTTATATCATGCAAAACAGTAATCAAACCATTAACGAATCCCGTTTCCTTTTGAATGACCGAAAAGTTCCCCCTCAAAATGAAAGGCCGATTTTTTTTGCTGTAATCAAGGATTACGGACTCTCGCTCTTCCAGTAAATCATCAAATTTATATTCTTCTTCAAGACCCAAAACCTCAATGATCGGTTGATTCATGACGGTTTCACGCGAGACATTCAATAATTGTGCCGCAGGTTCATTAATCAAGTTCACCCGACCGCGCCTGTCCGTTGAAATTACGCCATCCGTCATATTGGCCAGTACAGATGATAGCTTCCGCCGCTCTCCTTCTGTACTTGATTGCGACTCTTGAAGCTTTTTGGTCAAATTATTGAAAGTGACGGCAAGCTGGCCAATTTCATCATCGCCATATACCCTGACTTTTCTGGAGAAATTCCCTTTTGCCATCACCAGGGCCTGTTTTCTCATATCAGACATTGGTCTAGTGATCGTTCGTGCGAGCAGGATCCCCAAGATCGCCGTAATGACTAAGGCGATGGCCGTACCCGTCATGAAGATGCTATTGATTTCATCCATCTGCTCAAAGACATTTTCCATCTCAGCTATTACATAGACGGCACCAATGACCTCCCCATTTGCTTCAACGGGTGTCGAAAGGACCCAGAGCCGCCTGCCTGTTTTCTTATCCCGAAATATATCATTATCTTCTTTTCCATAAATGAGCGTATTCTTGATAAGGACCTCTGTTGTCTTCTTCCCTACAATATCCTGGTTACCTCGGGCTGAAGTACCGATCACGCGTCTGCTGCGGGTGTCGATGACACGTACTTCCGAAATATCATTCGATGAATTATCCCGGTCTTTCAATATCGTATCAATCGCTTCTTCGAGGGTTGGATCTTCCTCTCCCCTCTCTTTTTCCATTTCTTCACCAATGCTGTAGGTAAGCAGGTTAACGTGGCCTTTTATTGATTTCGTAAAGTTCCCGACAAGATTTTCTTCCAATTCCCCAACAAAATATACCCCGATTATTTGCATCGCCACGAAAATGAGCAAAACATAAATCAGAACAAATTTAAAATGGATTGAGCGAAAAAAACCAACCTTTTTCATAGAAACTACTCCTGTTCAGGGTTACGCAGGTAATAACCGACCCCTCTTCTAGTTACAATCCAGCCAGGATGGCTTGGATTGTCTTCAATCTTCTCACGAAGACGTCTGACCGTTACATCGACCGTCCGCACATCCCCGAAATAATCATAGCCCCACACGGTTTGCAATAAGTGCTCCCTTGTCATGACCTGACCGATGTGCTTCGCTAAGTAATGAAGCAACTCAAATTCGCGATGCGTCAATTCAATCGTATCGCCCCGCTTGGATACCACATAGGCATCCGGATGGATTGTGAGCGTTCCTATCGTAATTTCCTTCGGTTCATTTTCTTGATCGGGAACCGGAACAGCTTGCTGACGTCTTAGGTTCGCCTTAACGCGGGCAATTATTTCCCGGGTACTAAAAGGCTTTGTCACATAGTCGTCTGCACCAAGCTCCAATCCTAAGACCTTATCTATCTCTGAATCTTTTGCCGTTAACATGATGATCGGCGTTTCATACTTCTTTCTTACTTCCCTGCAAACTTCCATCCCATCGCGCTGCGGCAGCATGATATCAAGTAAAATCAAATCAGGTTGCCGTTCTTCTACCATTTTGAGGGCTTCATTGCCATCATAAGCACAAAAAACTTCATAGCCTTCTTTTTTTAGATTGAATTGTAATATATCAGCAATTGGCTTTTCGTCATCCACTACCAGAATCTTTTTATCCATGTACTTATCTCCTTTTTAATAACTGAACTGAATCTATTAAAAACCGTGTCCTTATCCGGGACCTCATTCACTTTTCCTCTGCTTGCACCAATCTTCGCAACCTGTTTCAGCAAAGTTATATATATATACCCAATAAAAGGGGCTGAACACCGGAATGAAAGCAAATTGTCTCTATTCTACTTTATCATTTTATAGGCATTAAATCACCTTTTTCCTATTATTCTCATCTATGTATGAAGCAGAAGAAGTCTTCGAATATTTTTCGAAGACTTCCACCGGTTACTGACTTATATAGTTTAGCGGATTAATGAGAGATCCATTTTTATATATTTCAAAATGGAGGTGGACACCAGTCGAGTGCCCTGTTGAACCCATCATGCCGATTTTCATGCCTTTTTCAACCTTTTGTCCTGCTTTTACATCTATTGAATCCAAATGGGCATACACTGTCTTATACCCGTTATTATGATTGATCGTTATCTTATTTCCATATCCTCCGGAGTTTCCGGCAGTTTCGATTATCCCATGATCTGCTGCCGTTATGGTCCTGGTGGTCGGACGGGCAATATCAATACCTTTATGAAGTTTCCCCCAGCGCTGGCCCTGCTTACTGGAAATATAACCCCCATCTGCAGGCCATGAATATGTACCGCTTCCCTGTGAAGGAATGACCTTGGTGCCTTTTCTGGTGATTTCCGTTTCGGCTTTTTCCGTGACTTCTTTTTTTACGATCGTTTCACTGATTTTCTTTCCGTTTGTTTCAGTTACATTATAGGTGAACGCAAGAATCCCCTCATTCCCCATTTGATCAGTAATGATTTCGCCCTTTGGAAGTTCGTCATCCTCCTTCACTTTCTTTTGAAAAGGAATTCTCTCTTCTTTAAATACTTCTCTTTCTACCATTACGTTCACATAGGGGGTACGCTCGGTCACATAGAGACGCTCGCCCTCTTTAATACCTTTATTCTCATCCTGTCCCGGATTCAGCTCCAGCAGTTGATCCAGGTCCATATCATGGCTAGTGGCAATGGCTTCAAGATCTTCATCTTCCTTAGCCTCATAGATCGTCGTTTCTTCCTTTCCTTCTTCTATCATGGAAAGGGTTTCATCGACGCTCTTGATTTCGTCTGGATATACCATTGTATTTATAGACGTAACTGGAAGTGAAAATTCGATGTCCAGAATTCTGCTTCCTGGCTCTTTTAACGGATCCGCATCTTTTTCACTTTCTTTTTTACCTGATTCGTATTCAGCGTATTCCTCTTCATCTACATATAATAAAGTGATTTTCTCCAGAACATCCTCGGCATCTTCCTTTGACGCAACGTAAGCGACCGCCTGATTATCTATGTCGATTTCATACGCCTCTGCCTTCACATTCAACTGATCTTGAATTCCCTTAACAGCCTGATCCTCTTTTACCTCTTCATCGAATACCTCTTCAGGTACAAAAGTCAGCTGTTTCTCCTTATCGAATGTAAAGTCAGGATAATCTTCCTGTGCTTCTTCCACTTTATCGGCTACGATCTTTTCGATTTCCGTTTCATCCGTGACACTTCCGACGAACTCATCGTTAAGATAAACATGCTGTATGGTTGCAGTTTCCGATAGCCCAGCAGCAGTTGCCCGATTTCCTGCAAGCACTAAAATGACGGAAACCATCAACAGGATGATCCCCTTACCTTTTGAGCTAAACATATATTGTCCTCCTTAACGGCTCAGTCACCAATTAAGAAACTAATCAAATTTATTTTGAGTTTTATTAGTCCAATTTAAATATCCACATGCTCATGACTGATTGCTATAATGATTTTTATCACTCATAACTCTACCATATTAAGAAAAAAAACAAGAAACAGACTTCATAATGTAATAGAACTGTATAAATGGTGACAACATGTACCAATAAATATGGTAGTGGGAAAGGTTCAATAAACTGCGGAAAAAGGGGTGGACCTAAGCCCAGTAAGGTTAATAGCGAGTTATATGACAAATTGGTCCAAATTGGTATGTTACAAATCGTTAACAATCTATTAACAGTATTTCATTCAAAATACATCTGAATGCAAACAAAAAAACGCCCTAAAGGAAAGGCGTTTATAAAAGGATGGCTCAGGACGGAATCGAACCGCCGACACAAGGATTTTCAGTCCTTTGCTCTACCGACTGAGCTACTGAGCCAAATATTCTATTTTAGAATAAAAATAAAATGGCGGTCCCGACGGGAATCGAACCCGCGATCTCCTGCGTGACAGGCAGGCATGTTAACCGCTACACCACGGGACCAGTAAAGCATTTATATATAAAGAAGTGACCCATACGGGATTCGAACCCGTGTTACCGCCGTGAAAGGGCGGTGTCTTAACCGCTTGACCAATGGGCCGGAAAAAATGGTGAGCCATGAAGGATTCGAACCTTCGACCCTCTGATTAAAAGTCAGATGCTCTACCAACTGAGCTAATGGCTCGTTCTAATGAAATGTTTCTTTGCATGATGTGAACTTAACATCTGCAGCTTGTTAATGGCTTGTTCTATTGTGACGACGCTTTTGATAATATCATGGTTAGTATAGTTTAGGCAATAGTTTTTTGAAATAAAATTATTTTTTTCTTATCTTTTTCATTTTCCCTACAGTTTAACCCATTCATTCGGTATCCCGGACCTCCCGAATGTGACAGATGATGCATTAATCTAAATAACAAAAGAAGAGCCGGCAAAAAAAGCCAGCTCTTTTTTCATGAATTACGCTAGACGCCAAGGGCTTCTCACGACATTAGTTTGGTTACGGTCAGGACCGACAGAGAAAGTAGTCAAAGGAATGCCTACCAATTGAGATACGCGCTCTACATAGTGGCGAGCGTTCTCTGGAAGTTCATCCAATGATTTGCAGCCTGTGATGTCTTCTGACCAGCCTGGCAGCTCTTCATAGACTGGTTTACATTCGCCAATCGCTTTCAAAGTTGCTGGAACCTCATGAATGATCTCGCCTTTGTAGTCATAAGCCACACAAATTTTGACCGTATCAAGACCTGATAATACGTCAATCGAGTTCAATGATAAATCGGTAATCCCGCTGACACGGCGAGCATGGCGAACGACAACAGCGTCAAACCAGCCTACACGGCGAGGTCTCCCCGTAGTCGTACCATATTCCCGGCCAATTTCCCGGATTTGGTTGCCGACTTCATCATGTAATTCTGTAGGGAAAGGACCATCGCCCACACGGCTTGTATATGCTTTACATACTCCAACCACATGGTTGATTTTCGTAGGACCTACACCAGAACCGATCGTAACTCCACCTGCAACCGGGTTAGATGAAGTGACGAATGGGTATGTTCCTTGATCGATATCAAGCATAACACCTTGTGCCCCTTCGAATAATACCCGTTTTCCTTCATCAAGTGCGTCATTCAATACAACGGATGTATCACAAACATATTTCTGCACTTGTTGTCCGTACTCATAGTATTCTTCCAAGATATCTTCGATTTTGAAACCTTCCGTTTCATAGAAACGTTCGAACATACGGTTTTTTTCGACAAGATTTTGAGATAATTTTTCCTCGAAAATTTCACGGTCCAAAAGGTCTGCCATGCGGATTCCGTTACGAGCAGCTTTGTCCATATATGCAGGGCCGATTCCCTTTTTAGTCGTTCCAATTTTGTTGGCGCCTTTACGGTCTTCTTCGACTTCATCCAATTTGATATGGTAAGGAAGAATGACATGTGCACGGTTCGAGATACGAAGATTATCCGTACTCACCCCATGGCTATGTAAATAAGCAAGCTCCTCTACAAGAGCTTTTGGATCAACCACCATACCATTTCCAATGACACAAATCTTATCACTATAAAAAATCCCTGACGGAATTAAATGCAGTTTATAGGTAACGCCGTTAAATTTTATTGTATGCCCTGCATTATTTCCACCTTGATAACGAGCGATGGCTTCCGCATTCTGGGATAGAAAATCTGTTATTTTACCTTTACCTTCGTCTCCCCATTGTGTACCGACTACTACAACTGATGACATCTGAATAAAGCACCTCCAAAGGTTCACGTAATACCGATCATTAACCGGTTCTTATCAAACAAACCTATTTTATCAATAATCCAAACTGGAAGTCAATACAAAATCCGAACAATAAACTTTTTAAAAAATTCTTTGTTCGTAAATATAAGAAATTTCTTTCCGTTTTTTTTGGATTGTCAAACATTATTGTACCCTCTGATTTCTTTTTCTATTATCATAACGGCCTTTCTTTTTCCCGAAACAGAGAAAGCCCGCCATCACATGAATGGCAGGCAGTTTTCTATGCGCCGGGAGACATCGAATCATCATCGAAGCGGCGTTCGAGGTTAACGAATTTATTATATTCTTTCACGAATGCAAGCGAAACCGTGCCTACCGGACCATTACGCTGTTTCGCTATAATGATTTCAATGATATTTTTATTCTCGGATTCTTTATCATAATAATCATCACGGTATAAGAATGCTACGATATCAGCATCTTGCTCGATACTCCCGGATTCCCGGATATCAGACATCATCGGGCGCTTATCCTGACGTTGCTCCACTCCCCGCGATAGCTGGGAAAGGGCGATGACGGGCACTTTAAGTTCACGGGCGAGCGCTTTGAGTGAACGTGAAATCTCGGATACCTCTTGCTGACGGTTGTCGCCTGAACGACCATCGCCTTGAATTAACTGCAGGTAATCGATCAATATCATGCCAAGGCCATGTTCCTGCTTCAAACGACGGCATTTTGAACGGATTTCACCAATCCTCACACCAGGGGTATCATCGATATAAATGCCGGCATTCGACAAGCTTCCCATCGCCATCGTCAGTTTACGCCAATCCTCATCAGTTAAGGAACCTGTCCGTAAATTCTGGGCGTTGATATTCCCTTCAGCACAGAGCATACGCATAACGAGCTGCTCTGCACCCATTTCAAGACTGAAAATCGCTACATTCTCCTCCGTTTTGGTAGCAACGTTTTGAGCGATATTCAATGCAAAAGCGGTTTTACCAACCGAAGGACGGGCACCCACTATAATGAGGTCATTACGTTGGAACCCTGCTGTCATTCGATCCAGTTCAGCAAACCCTGTCGGTATTCCCGTGACATCCCCTTTACGGGTAGTCAAGACTTCTATGTTATCGTACGTCGCTACCAATACATCTTTAATATTTTGAAAAGACCCGGAATTTTTACGCTGGGCCACTTCCATGATCGTTTTTTCTGCTTCCCCGAGCAGCTCCTCGACCTCGTCCTCGCGACTGTAGCCTTCCTGAGCGATGTTGGTCGCTGTCCTGATCAAACGACGCAGCAATGACTTCTCCTCGACGATGCGGGCATAATATTCAATATTGGCCGCGGTAGGCACCGATCCGGCCAATTCACTTAAATAAGAAACACCGCCAACTTCTTCAAGGTTTTTTGTCGCAGCCAGTTCCTCTGTCACCGTAATCAAATCGACAGCTTTTCCTTCGTCATTCAATTTAAGCATCACATTAAAAATCTTTTGATGAGAGCTTCTGTAAAAGTCTTCCGGAATCAAAACTTCCGATGTAACGGTCAATGAAGAGGGCTCTAGAAAAATGGCTCCCAGTACAGCCTGTTCGGCTTCTATATTTTGAGGGGGAATCCTATCCTGAAATTGTTCTATCATATCTTAAAACCTCCCAATCTAAGAGGATACCTTTTATATGTTTCTAGTAAAAAAGAAAAAAGTGAAAGGACAACATGCCCAATCACATTTTTCGTCTATCTCTATTTTATCAATTTTTCACAGATATGAAACAGCTAAAATTAGTTAATTTCTTTCACATGCACAGTCAGTGTCGCAGTGACCTCAGGATGAAGCTTGACTGGAAGCTTTGTATGCCCTAAAGAACGGATGCCGTCAGCAAGCTCCATTTTACGTTTATCTATCTTGATACCGTGTTTTTTCTGAAGCTCCGAGGCAATTTGTTTAGTCGTGATTGAACCGAACAAACGCCCGCCCTCACCGGCTTTGGCTGATAGTTCAACCGTTAACTTCTCTAGCTGCACTTTCAATTCTTCAGCTTGCTGCAGCTCTTCCGCTGCAAGTGATTCTTCTTTATTTTTCTGGGCTTCCAAAGTTTTCACATTTGAATTATTTGCTTCAACCGCCAATCCTTGTTTAAGCAGGAAATTATGTGCATAACCATCTGCAACATTTTTAACTTCCCCTTTTTTCCCTTTACCTTTTACGTCTTTAAGAAATATCACTTTCATTCTTTATGTCCCCCTTCTAAATATTCATCAATAGCTGCTTTCAATCGACTTTCGGCTTCATTAATGGAGCATACCTGCTGAGTGGCTGCATTTGTTAGATGTCCGCCTCCATTCAACATTTCCATGATCACCTGTACATTGATATCACCGAGTGAGCGCGCACTTATGCCAACTGTATCATCAGATCGCTTAGCCATTACAAAGGAAGCGACAACGCCATCCATGGTCAATAGTGTGTCCGCAGCCTGAGCAATGAGCACCTGATTATGAACCTGATCGGTTTTTGCCGCTGCAATGGCAATTCCCTTTTTATAAAAGATGACTTCTTCAATGAGCTTCGAACGTTTGATATAGGTGTCCACGTCTTCTTTTAAGAATTTCTGGACAAGTACCGTATCAGCTCCATGCGCCCTTAGATAAGAGGCGGCATCGAAAGTGCGTGAACCCGTTCTCAAGGTGAAGCTTTTCGTATCGACGATGATAC
Organism: Peribacillus frigoritolerans; assembly: GCF_040250305.1. Taxonomy (NCBI): domain Bacteria; kingdom Bacillati; phylum Bacillota; class Bacilli; order Caryophanales; family Bacillaceae; genus Peribacillus; species Peribacillus frigoritolerans. The sequence continues at coordinate 5,577,701 of NZ_CP158190.1, forward strand.
CTGCAAGAAGCGCCGTCGACTCCAGCATATCAATCTTTGAGCGTTTCGGCTGATATTCAAGCAGTTCGGTCACAAGTTCTGCCGTTGAAGAGGCATATGGCTCCATATAGACGAGCAATGAGTTCTTGATGAACTCCTCACCCCGGCGATGATGATCGATGACCACAACCTTATCGATCCTATTCAATAACCGCTCTTCAATTACCATGGAAGGTTTATGCGTATCAACCACAACCAGCAACGTCTCATCCGTAATCATTTCAAATGCATCATCAGGTGTTATGAACCGGGCATACAGCTCTTCTTTATTTTTGATCTCTTCCATTAAACGAAGGACGCTGCTATCGAGCTGCTGGGTGTTGATGACAATATAACCTTCACGTTCATTCATTTGGGCAACCTTCAAGATGCCGATTGCTGAACCGATTGCGTCCATATCCGGGTTTTTATGGCCCATGACAATGACTTTATCGCTATCAAGTACTATATCCTTCAATGCATGCGAAATAACACGGGCACGGACCCTCGTGCGTTTTTCCATCGGATTGGTTTTGCCGCCATAGAATTTCACTTTTCCATTCGCTTGCTTTATGGCCACCTGATCGCCGCCACGTCCTAAAGCGAGATCCAAGCTGGACTGTGCAAGCGTACCTAGTTCCGGCAAGGATGACACGGCCGAGCCGACACCGATGCTCAAGGTCAATGGTACATTTTGCTTGGCCGTCGTTTCCCTGATTTCATCCAAAATCGAGAATTTCCCCTTTTCAAGCTGCTGAAGGATATGCTCATTAAAGACAGCGATGAATCGTTCCGAGGAAACCCGTTTAAAGAAAACGCCATTATCCCTTGCCCATTTATCAAGAAGTGAGGTAACCAAGCTATTAATGCTGCTTTTGCGCTGATCATCCATACCCTGGGTCAAATCATCATAGTTATCAAGAAGAATGATCGCAATTGCCGTTCGCTCATCTTCATATAATTTCTCGATTTCCACTTGCTCAGTCACATCAAAAAAGTAAAGAAGCCTCTCATCACGCTTATGGACCACCTTGAATTTCCGATCGTGGAGCGTAAGTGTCTCTGTCTCGATCTCTTGCTTGATTAACGGTACTATCGAGTCCGCAACATCGTATAGCGATCTTCCTGCCAAGGAGTCTTCACTAAAACAAGAAGCCAGGAATGGATTGGTCCATTCAATGTAATAATCCTCATTAAAGAGCATGATCCCAATCGGCATTTCCAATAACGCTTCTTCGCCTACCTTCTTTAAACGGTAAGATAAAGTCGTTATATACTCTTCTGTCTTCCGTTGCTTTTTTTCTACCATTCTTAATGTTAAATAAAATAAACCAGCAAGAATCAATAATCCAACAAGTGCAATAACCCAATTATAATAAGCCAGGACGCCCAAAAGTAAAACGACCGCGGCGAGCACCCCATACAATGGGGACTTAATCGAGTATTCTTTCAAATAAGATGGCATAGTTTCAGCTCCTAAAAGCATCTGTTTTACAAAAAAGTCTTCTATTCCTTTTTCTTGATTGTCTCCCTAAACGGAAAGCCTAAATCTATTATACCTAAAAATCGGACGGCCGTCGTAATAATCGGAATCGGCAGAAGCAAAGAAAAAACCACGATTAAAACCGGTATCGCCTTAACCCATGACTTAACATGAGCGATATAGAATATCAGGGAATACCCTTGTAATAATATGAAGAACTGCAGTATGAAAAATAGGTTCGTTATGGCCATATATACAAAACTGTTCTTGTCCGTATTCACAAAAAGAGCAAGAAGCATCGTAATTAAATAATACCATAAAAGGCTTTTCGGGAGTCGCAGATCTCGAAAATGGGGCCATTTTAACGCCTTATCACTGAATCTCTTCACAATGGGGTGCGCCGCAAAGAAAATCAATAAAACCATGATGACGGACATCAAGACGAACAAACTTGGCATCAGCGTGTTCATCATATCGATTGATTCATACATCTGCTTTTTGACTTGTTCCGTCGGTGCCTGTCCAAAAGAATCCATGATGCCGATTGTATTTCCAATGGACCCCTCAAGAATGTTCATCGATTCTTCTATGTAATTAACATCCGTTATCAAAACTGAAGCTGCATATATTAATAAAATGCCCCCCAGAAAGACAAGGACTGCACTTATGAACATAGGTGCCATCGGTTTGTCCTTTTTCAAAAAATAGCCGATCGCAATTCCCGTTGCCCCCATGAGCAAGGTCAGGGGAACAGACAATATCGTCCCGATGAGGATCGACAATAACGAGGCTACAAATAAGTAACCAAGGCTCCACGATAACTTTTGTTTGATTGTGACCAGTATGAATGGAATGGGTAAAAAGAAAGCAGTGAAAATACCCAATAGTGGGATTTGAATGGTGATGAACAATAAAATGCAATATAGTGCCAGAAGTGCTCCGCCCTCGGCAATTCGTCTCCCGCTATTCATCTTTATTTTACCCCCTGTTATTATTGATGTCTTATCTCCATCTTTATATTGTATCCGTTACGGCCAGGATATTTCAAACATCACAGTCTTTTTTAGGATATGATTATTTTTTCTGAGGAAAGCGCCCGGATAACTTCCTTCTGAAATAAAAAAAACCGCAATTCAGCAGTTTTCAGGCATAAGTGATAACTTATAAAAAAGGCACATTAAGGATAACTCCTCAATGTGCCAATTTATTATTCACCAGATACGTATGGTAGTAATGCCATAGTACGTGAGCGTTTAATAGCAATCGTTAATTTACGTTGATATTTAGCGCTTGTGCCAGTTACACGACGTGGTAAAATTTTACCGCGTTCTGAGACGAATTTTTTAAGAAGATCTGTATCTTTGTAATCAATTTTAGTGATTCCGTTAGATGTGAAATAACAAACCTTTTTACGCTTACCGCGTCCTTTACGTCCACCCATTGCCATAATATATTTCCCTCCCTGCTTTTTTGAATTTTCATTTTAAACGGCTGTTTAAAACGGAAGATCATCATCTGAAATGTCGATTGTTTTACCGTCATTAGCAAATGGATCATCATCTACACGAGTGTAGTTGTTATTGCTCCGTTGATTCTGATTAGGATTTTGTCCATACGAATTGTTGTCATTTCCGTTATTGCCATAACTTCTTTGACCTCCACCGTAAGAACCGCCTTCATTTCTTTCACCCGCTGAACTGCTTCGTGGTTCAAGGAATTGAACGCTCTCAGCCAGAATCTCCGTCACATATACGCGTTTGCCGTCTTGTCCTTCATAATTACGTGTTTGGACACGTCCATCCACGCCAGCTAAACTGCCCTTTTTCAAGAAGTTAGCTACATTTTCTGCCGGTTTACGCCAAACTACACAGTTAATGAAATCCGCTTCACGTTCACCCTGCTGATTCGTAAAACTACGGTTCACAGCCAAAGTAAAGGTAGCTACGGGAACCCCATTAGGTGTATATCGTAATTCAGGATCTTTAGTTAAGCGTCCTACCAAAACTACGCGATTCATCATCAGAATCAACCCCTAGGTTTCAAGCTTGTTTCATGTGAAACAAGATTAGAATTTATATTAAATATTGAATTAAACTTCTTCTCTAGTAGCCATGTGGCGAATAATGTCTTCACTGATTTTAGCAAGACGATCGAATTCTTGAATCGCAGCACTTTCAGCGTTAACTTTAAGAAGCATGTAGTAACCATCACGGAAATCATTGATTTCATATGCAAGACGGCGTTTACCCCATTCTTTTGCTTCTACTTCCGCACCATTATCAGAAAGGATTGTGTTGAAACGTTCAACTAAAGCTTTTTTAGCTTCTTCCTCAATGTTTGGACGGATGATATACATAATTTCGTATTTTCTCATCACTGTCACCTCCTTTTGGTCTAAGCGGCCCAATTGGGCAAGGAGCAATTATTTATAATTACTCACAAGATAAAATTATAGCATAGTTAAAGAGGCTTTGCAACGAACGGTTCGACTTATTACAATTAATTGTAATCTAATGATTCAAGTCGCAAAAAAGACCCTACATATGGAACGGTAGGGTCCTCAGACTGCATACAAACTCGATAATCATTGAGTTTGTATGCACTCTTTTTTAGGTTTTTAAAATTTGACCGTTGATTTCCACTTCAGGCACTCGCTTTCCGCAGGAGTCTCGTACCTTCCGTTCCAATCAACTTTGTTCTAGCATTAAGATAGAACTCCTTTTGCCCACAGTCTTTTTTGTTTTAAAATAAATGGATTAAAACTGAGGAAATAAGGGTCTTTGAATCTTAAACGTTAAAACGGAAATGGATAACATCGCCATCGTTAACGATGTATTCTTTTCCTTCCAAACGGACTTTACCCGCTTCTTTTGCGGCACCATGACTGCCCGCTTCAAGTAAATCGGTATAAGAAACCGTCTCGGCACGGATGAAACCACGTTCGAAGTCCGTGTGAATGACTCCGGCACATTGAGGGGCTTTCATTCCTTTGCGGAATGTCCAAGCACGCACTTCCTGTACACCAGCTGTAAAGTATGTTGCCAATCCAAGCAGATTATAAGAAGCACGGATCAACTGATCAAGACCTGACTCCTCAATGCCAAGTTCAGATAGGAACATTTCCTTTTCTTCACCTTCAAGCTCTGCAATTTCTTCTTCGATTTTGGCACAAATCACGATTACTTCGGCATTTTCCTTCGCAGCATATTCACGAACTTGCTGTACATATTCATTATCGTCAGCATTCGCCACTTCATCTTCGCTCACGTTCGCTACGTAAAGCGTCGGCTTCGCTGTAAGTAAATGCATGCCCTTCACGATTTTTTGCTGCTCTTCAGTAAACTCAACGGAACGTGCAGGCTTTTCATCTTCCAAAGCTTCTTTTAAAGCCACAAGGATTTCATGTTCTGCAACAGCGGCTTTATCTTTTTGCTTGGCCATTTTTCCGACACGGTCGATGCGTTTGACAACAGATTCCAAATCGGCAAGGATCAATTCAAGGTTGATGACTTCAATATCATCGATTGGATTTACTTTTCCGGAAACATGGGTAATGTTATCGTCAGCAAAGCAACGGACGACTTGACAAATGGCATCCACTTGACGGATGTGGGAAAGGAATTTATTACCCAATCCTTCTCCTTTACTTGCTCCTTTTACAATCCCGGCGATATCCGTGAATTCAAAAGCTGTCGGAACCGTCTTTTTCGGTTTAACCAATTCAGTCAATTTTTGCAGACGGTGATCTGGCACTTCCACGATCCCGACATTAGGGTCGATCGTACAGAAAGGATAGTTGGCAGATTCCGCACCTGCCTGAGTAATTGCATTAAATAAAGTGGATTTACCTACGTTAGGCAAACCGACTATACCAGCTGTTAAAGCCATTTATATTTCACTCCTTCAAGATGATTCGTACATATGGGAAAAGAACTGATCTTCTATAAAGACCATCCAATTACCTAAACCTTTCCCAATTATAGATTTCGCTTCCTAAAAAGACAAGTAAATCATGAGAAACGCCGGACCACTTTCACTCCCCAAAAAAAAGCATGATCACTCCTCATGCTTTTGCAGAACTTTTTTCATTTTCTTCGCGAATTCACGTCGGGGCAGCATCACGCTATGACCGCACCCTTCACATTTTATCCGGATATCCATTCCGAGCCGTATAATTCTCCACTTATTCACTCCACACGGATGTGGTTTCTTCATTTCCACAATATCCTTAAGTGCAAATTCCTTTTCTTCCATAACCATGAGCCCCCTAACTCCTATGACTCGCTGCCATTGTACGTAGATTTAATCCCACTTGAATCAAGCGCAGCACTTATTTCATTTCTTAATATCCTGCTGATTTCGATGTGATGCATCGGCTTTGTTTCCGCTTTAACCCGAAAGACGATTTCTTCAGGACTGATTTTTTCAATTCCCAAAAATTCTGGTGCTTTAACCAGGGCTTCGTATTTGCCTTCCATACTGTTTAAAAGATCAATCAGCACCTTCTCGGCACGCTCGACCGATCCATCGTTAGGTATGGTCACATCAACAACAGCCATACTATTTAAAATGGAATAATTCGTGACCTGGATGATGCTGCCGTTGGGTATGAAGTGCAATTCCCCTGCACCGCTTTTAATTTTCGTAGTACGAAGCCCGATTTCAATGACTTCCCCTTCAAAATTATTGATTTTAATATAATCCCCAACCGAGAAATGATCTTCAAAAATCACGAAAAACCCAGTAATTATATCCTTGACCAAACTTTGGGCACCAAACCCAACCGCCAAACCGAGAACACCGGCACCAGCGAGTAATGGCATTACTTCAAGTCCAAAAATATCCAGAATCATTATCATGGCAATGAAATTGATGATATAGGTAATGATATTTTCCAGCAATTTAATGAGTGTCGCTTCCCTGCGCTCCGATACCCGAAGGGGACTTCTTAAACGTGCTTTGAAAAATTTATTCAGAATAGTCTTTCCTATTGTAATAATAATACGCGATAACAACAGAATAAGGAAGATTTTAATAATGCCCTCACCCATCCGCAACCATATCTTTTCATCCAATATCTCATTTGTAACGTTATCATAAATGCGATCCATCTTTTCCTCCTGCCTAATGCAAATAACTGCAAAACTATTATATCTTCTATATGTTTTTTTCCCATATAGACGTATTCCTCTACCCTCCATGCATGGAGATAACCATGAAATAGAGAGATTTTCTCTATTTTATCAATAAAAAATGGTTTCTGTACAAAAAAATTATGGGTATATAGGTAAAAGATTTAGAAGGTTTTTCCCAGATATTCAAGTAATTATTTACTAGAAAGTATAAAGGAAAGTAATTGATAGAGGATAAGCGACGATTCATATCCCCTTCAACTATTGGCATGTTCTACAAAAAATTCCCTCATCCATTATGTTAAATACCGTATATTTTCCCCTTTTTATCCGTATACTGTAATACCAAATAAAGTAAAGGAGTTGAGCCGATGAATCTGAATTCTAGTCTATTTAATAATAATAAAAATAGATTGAGTCGCATCCTGCATGAAGATACGGATGCATCCAAACAAATTTCCCAGGAATTGATCAACCTCCTACCTACCGGAAAGCTTCAACCAATCGTCATCGTCTGTATAGGCACAGACCGTTCCACAGGCGATTCACTCGGACCACTTGTCGGCACTCTGCTTAGTGAAAAAGCTGAAAACGGTTCTTCTTCATTCCATGTTTATGGAACTCTGGATGACCCTATACATGCGATGAATTTACAGGAAAAATTAAATGAAATCAAAAAGATGCATGCCAATCCATTTATAGTCGGAATCGATGCTTGCTTAGGGAAAATGAAAAGCGTCGGCATAGTTCAAATCGGCCAGGGACCAGTGAAGCCAGGTGCAGGGGTCAATAAAGATCTTCCTTCCGTTGGAAATGCCCATATTACAGGAATCGTGAATGTAAGTGGATTCATGGAGTTTATGGTCTTGCAGAACACTCGTCTTAATCTTGTGCTAAAAATGGCCAAAACCATTGCCGAAGGGATTCATGAAGCACAAAATCATTATCCAATAAAACCTACCATCACTCCTTTCACATGGTCATTCAAGCAAGAAAAAACCCTTTGATCGATTTTTGCTTATGATAAAAAAGAAGGAAGGGGTCATCCCCTTCCTTCTTTTTTATACATAATACATGAAAGTAACCAGAATGGCGGTGATCATTATGCCTGGAAGCAGATTCGCCACCCTTATTTTGGTGACACCGATAATATTCAAGCCAATTGCCAAAATCATGACTCCCCCAGTTGCCGTCATTTCCAATATGAAGGAATCCATTAAAGCAGTTGGGATCATCGTATTGATCTGCCTTGAAAAAATCGCCATTAACCCCTCATAAAGAATGATCGGAAATGCTGAAAAAAGTACACCTATGCCGAGAGTGCTGGCAAGGACCAATGCTGTAAATCCATCGATGATCGCTTTTGTTATCAAAACGTCATGATCATTCCGGATACCGCTATCCAGGGCACCGATAATGGCCATCGCCCCAATGCCAAATATGAGCGTAGCCGTTACAAACCCCTGAGATATCGAAGATCCTTCCTTCGCTTTCATCCTGCGTTCAAGCCAATTTCCTAAAGAATTAAGCTTAGCCTCAAGATTCATCCATTCACCAAGGACAGCCCCTCCGACAATACTTAAAATGACAACAAGGAAATTATCACTTTTAAACCCCATCTGCAAACCTAAGACCATGACAGCCAAACCGATGCCGCTCATGACCGTTTCTTTTATCTTTTCAGGTATATGTTGTAAAAACATTCCTAAAATCGAACCGATTAAAATGCAGGCACCATTCACCAAGGCCCCTAATAATACCATCTCATCCACCTAATTTTCTGCATAAGTCGTCACGATCTTTTCATAAAGGCGATCTAAGAGGAAAGGTTCTCTTGATCGATCAAGTTCAAAATTCTCTCTAAATCTTCTTTTGAAAAGAATTCAATTTCTATTTTTCCTTTTTTCTTGCTTTGTTTTATCGTTACGCTCGTCCCTAGTCTTTCACGCAGACTTGTCTCCCGTTGCTTTATGAATATATCTTTTTTCTCTTGTTTCTTAGGTTTGGTTTCACGTGAAACGGTATCATTCAATTGATGTATATATTGCTCTAGCTGTCTGACATTCATACCTTCTTTGAGGATTTTATCCACTACCGGCTTAAGCATCTCTTTTTTCTTTAAACCTAGCAATGCCCGTCCATGCCCCATGGAAATTTCCCCGTCCGAGATATATCTCCTAATCCCTTCAGGCAAAGAAAGTAATCTAACATGGTTTGCTATATGGGGCCGGCTTTTACCCAGCCGATTGGCCAACTGCTCCTGAGTAATTTCCAATTTTTCAAGAAGTGTTTGGTAAGCAACGGCTTCCTCGATCGGATTCAAATCCTCCCGTTGCAGGTTTTCCAAAATCGCCAGTTCCATCATCTGCTGTTCGCTCAATTTCCTCACAACGACCGGAACTGTATTTAAACCAGCTTCTTTGGCAGCTCGGTAACGCCTTTCCCCAGCCACAATTTCATATCCCTTAATGCTTTCCCGGGCAATAATCGGCTGTAATATCCCGTGTTCCATGATGGATTGCTTTAATTCCTCTATAGCTTCAAGCCGAAAGTTCTTTCGGGGCTGATAAGGATTTGGCCTTAATTCCCTTACTTTGATTTCGCGCACGATTTCATCTTTACTGATCTCCCCACTGTTGAAAAGTGCGTTAAGTCCTTTGCCAAGTCCTTTAGCCATTTGATACCACTTCCTTTGCCAGTTCTAGATAGACCTCCGCCCCACGTGACTTTGGATCATATATAATTATCGGTTCTCCATGGCTCGGTGCTTCACTCAAACGGACATTGCGGGGAATGATGGTTTGATAGACTTTATCCTGAAAGTATTTTTTTACTTCTTCTATGACCTGGAGACCTAGATTTGTTCTTGCATCCAACATCGTCAAAAGCACACCCTCGATTTTCAAATCATGGTTTAAATGCTTTTGGACGAGGCGGACCGTATTCAATAGTTGACTCAAACCTTCCAATGCATAATATTCACATTGTACCGGAATCAAAACTGCATCAGCGGCCGTTAAGGCATTAAGCGTAAGCAAACCCAATGATGGAGGGCAGTCAATCACAATGTAATCATATTGGCTTTGCACCTCTTCTAATGCCCTTTTTAATCGGACTTCCCTTGAGATGGTTGGAACAAGTTCAATTTCTGCACCTGCAAGTTGAATTGTCGCAGGTATGGCATATAGGTTTTCTACCTTTGTTTCCATGATAACGGTACTGGCCTCGACATCATCAACCAATACATCATAAATACATTGTTCCACATCTGCTTTGTCGATACCTGCACCGCTTGTCGCATTTCCCTGCGGATCAATATCGACCATTAAGACTTTCTGTCCTATATATGCAAGACAAGCACTTAGACTGACAGAAGTTGTCGTTTTTCCAACACCGCCCTTTTGATTGGCAATGGCGAGAATCTTCCCCACGAATTCACCTGCTTTCAACTATCTTCATCACGCTATATCTACTGATTTGTACCGTAAATCCAGTTATTTCTTTCTATTTTATCATGAATGTTACTGGAAGAAATCGTTTTCTGAAATTCCGCTTAAAATTTCAAATACACCTAAAAGCATTAAAAACCCGGGGAAAGTTGAATGTTTTCAAGGCGGAAAATGCCAGTTTTGGAGTGAAAATAAAAAAGCTTGGTAATCGAAGACTACCAAGCGGGCTAAGGATAGGGAATCAAGTTTTTTTCTTGGGTATTTTAATCGTGAACTGATAATACTCCTCGAATTCTTCTTCCTCTGCATCCAAATTTATTCCATTGTCTGTAACCATATTGAGTGATTGGCGTATGGTATTCACGGCAATCCTCATGTCTTTACTAAACGCTTTTCGCTTAGGTTTCGGCTTCTGCACAGTACCCGTCAGGAGCTTGACGACTTGCTCTTCGGTCTGCTTGACGTTCAACCCTTTTTCGATGATTTCCACAAGCAGTTTAAGCTGCTTTTCAGGACTCTTTAACGGTATCAACGAACGGGCATGGCGTTCCGTAATTTGCTTTTGAAGAAGTGCATCCTGAACCTCCTGTGGCAGCTTAAGCAGCCGAAGCTTATTCGCCACGGTAGATTGACCTATTCCCAGTCTTTGTGCCAGCGCTTCTTGGGTTAAACTATGCAGCTCCAATAGTTTTCCGTAAGCCAAAGCTTCTTCAATCGGTGTCAGTTCTTCACGCTGAAGGTTTTCTATCAGCGCGACGGAAGCCGTTTCTGTATCGGTGAAATCCTTGATTATAGCAGGTGCCAGTTCCCAGCCAAGCTTTTGCATGGCCCGGAAACGACGCTCACCTGCAATGATTTCATATTTTCCCTGACCATAAGCCCTTACTACAATTGGTTGAATGATCCCATGAGTATGAATCGTTTGAGCCAATTCAGCAATTTTATCGTCATTAAAAACGGTCCTTGGTTGAAATCGATTAGGCACAATATCAGAAATGGAAATTTTTCTTATCTCTTCATTATTATTGCTAGGTGTCTCCATCTCTAGTTGCTCTTCTTCTTTTTCGCCAAACCCAAAGAACCGCGAAAAAGGATGCTTCATCTTCCTACACCACCTTTTAAAACTCCCAAATAACATATTCTCTATTTAAAGGACAAGTCCTGCATACATTTCCCGACATGGTTATACATATGGCCCTTCACTGTAAAAAACATGTCGACTGGCGCCATCAAGGTAATAATGAGGAATGGAAGGCCAGTTATTATGGATATCGGCCGGCATTCCCTAGACTATTTCCCTGAATCAGCCAGCACAGGGCACACGTTTTAACATGTACCTAATGCCTTTGTTGGCAAATGCAGTATTGAGTGAAAATAATAAGTTCATACATTTATAGTAAAAGAAAATAAGGGCAAGTACCAGCCATGTATTTGAATCATCTGCGCTTACTATGAAAACATACTCCTCTTGCAAAGATTATTCAATAGGCTGTTTATTTGGTGTCCCTGGTTTTCTCGGGTATTTTTTAGGAGTCTTCTTCACTTTTTTTACAGTAATGATGTTTCTTTCACTATTTTCCTCTGGCAATGTGAAAGGATGAATTTCTTCGATTTCTCCGCCTAATGTAAAAATGGCCTTCTTCCCAGTGTCCATTTCATCTTGTGCACTAGCCGCTTTCATTGCAATGAACGTCCCATCCGGTTTAACAAGCGGCAAACATAGTTCACTTAAAACGGACATCCTGGCTACCGCCCTTGCCATGACAATATCATAGGATTCGCGATGCTCCGGTTTTTGGGCGAAGGTTTCAGCCCGGTCATGATAGAAGGAAACTCCCTTTAATTGCAAGGAATCCGCAAGGTGATTCAAAAAAGAAATTCGCTTATTCAAGGAATCCACAATCGAGACGTGGATATCAGGGAAACAAATCTTCAAGGGAATACTCGGAAATCCAGCTCCAGCCCCAACATCGCAAATTCGATATGATTTATTAAAGTCAAAATAGAAGGCTGCACTGATTGAATCATAAAAATGCTTCAGATAAACTTCTTCTTTATCAGTGATGGCTGTTAAGTTCATCTTTTCGTTCCATTCCACCAATAATCGATAATAAGTGTCAAACTGATCAAGCTGTTGAGGAGATAGCTCGATTCCTTTCTCCAGCAGTGCTTGTTGGAACTGTTCAATATTCATGTCTGCTTCAATCCTTTTCGGGTATTTCCATTACTGAGATACTCTGGCGATCTTACCTTGTTCCAAATAAACAAGCAAAATGGAAACATCAGCGGGATTCACACCTGAAATTCTTGAAGCCTGAGCTACTGATAGCGGGTGGACCTGCTTTAACTTTTGACGTGCTTCCGTTGCAAGACCAGAAATTGCATCATAATCGATATTCTCTGGAATCTTTTTATTCTCCATTTTTTTCAGGCGATCGACTTGCTGCAAGGATTTTTCGATATATCCTTCATACTTGATCTGGATTTCGACCTGTTCCGTCACTTCATCGCTCAGTTCGACATCACTTGGCGCCAACTTCTGAATGTGGGAATAATCCATTTCAGGCCGTTTCAATAAATCGGAGGCACGGATTCCATCCTTCAACTCACTGCCGCCGCTTGCAGTAATGACTTCTTGAACCTCTTTGGTCGGTTTGATGAAGTTTGATTTCAGTCGTTCCTTTTCCATTTCAACCGCTTCTTTTTTCATAAGGAAACGATTGTAGCGTTCTTCTTTGATCATCCCGATATTGAATCCAATTTCCGTTAAGCGTAAATCGGCATTATCATGACGCAATAATAAACGGTATTCTGCACGCGAAGTCAGCAAACGGTATGGTTCATTCGTACCTTTCGTCACAAGGTCATCAATGAGAACACCAATATAGGCATCCGAACGGCTTAAAATCAGTTCTTCTTTACCCATTGCATTCAATCCTGCATTAATACCGGCCATCAATCCTTGTCCTGCTGCTTCCTCGTAGCCGGATGTCCCGTTAATTTGGCCAGCAGTATACAGATTTTTGATTTTCTTCGTTTCAAGTGTAGGCCATAGCTGCGTAGGAACGATAGCATCATATTCAATTGCATATCCAGCACGCATCATTTCCGCCTTTTCAAGTCCTGGAATTGTTTGCAGGATTTTCACTTGTACATCTTCAGGCAGACTGGTGGATAAACCTTGCACATAAACTTCCTTTGTATTGCGGCCTTCAGGTTCCAGGAAGATTTGATGCCGTGGTTTATCATTAAAACGAACGACTTTATCTTCTATCGATGGACAATATCGCGGTCCGGTTCCTTTAATCATTCCGGAATACATTGGCGAACGGTGCAGATTTTCATCAATGAGCTGATGTGTCCCCTCATTCGTGTATGTCAACCAGCATGGCAATTGATCCGTTATGAACTTTGTCGTTTCATAAGAAAATGCGCGTGGCACTTCATCGCCAGGCTGAATTTCCGTTTTGCTGTAATCTATGGAAGAGCTATTCACTCGTGGCGGCGTTCCTGTTTTAAAACGGACCAAGTCAAATCCTAACTGCTCTAAATGTTCAGAAAGCCTGATGGAAGGCTGCTGGTTATTTGGGCCGCTTGAATATTTCAGTTCCCCTAAAATGATTTCACCGCGTAAATATGTTCCCGTCGTGATTACGACAGTTTTCGCACGGTACACCGCTCCTGTTTTAGTGATGACACCCGTACATACGTCGTTTTCAACAATTAATTCTTCTACCATTCCTTGAATCAATGTCAAATTTTCTTGGTCTTCTATCGTTTTTTTCATTTCTTGCTGATAGAGAAATTTATCTGCCTGCGCCCGCAGCGCACGAACAGCCGGACCTTTAGCCGTATTGAGCATCCTCATTTGAATATGGGTCTTGTCGATATTCCTTCCCATTTCACCGCCTAAAGCGTCAATTTCCCTAACGACTATCCCTTTTGCCGGCCCGCCAACGGAGGGATTGCATGGCATAAAGGCGACCATATCCAAATTAATGGTGATCATCAACGTTTTAGCTCCTACTCTTGCAGCTGCAAGGCCTGCCTCACTGCCAGCATGACCGGCACCAATAACAATGACATCATAGCTACCTGCTTCGTATTGCATATCCTTTTCCTCCTTTTACGCTTATTTTCCTAAACAAAATTGAGAGAACAATTGGTTGATCAAATTATCCTGAACGCTTTCGCCAATGATTTCTCCAAGGATCTCCCAGGCTTTCGTGAAATCGATTTGAACCAAATCAACCGGCGTACCCATTTCAATAGCATCGATTGCATCTTCGATAGACTGTAATGCCTGTCCCAGCAAAGCTATATGCCTTGCATTGGAAACATACGTCAGGTCTCCCGTTTCTAAAGAACCTTCAAAAAATAAAGAAGCGATGGCTTCTTCCAATTCATCGACCCCTCGATCCTCCAGTAATGAAGTGGAAACAACTTTATGGGATGCCGCCTTTTCCTTAACCTTTGCCATATCGATTTTTTGTGGAAGGTCGGTTTTATTGATGATAACGATAACATCCATTCCCTCAACCGCTTGAAACAATTTCTCATCTTCGGCAGTGAAATCATCGGAATAGTTCAATACAAGCAATATTAAATCAGCCTCTTTTAATACTGCACGAGACCGTTCAACTCCAATTCGTTCAACGATATCTTCCGTTTCGCGAATTCCTGCTGTATCGACGAGTTTAAGCGGTACACCGCGAACATTGACATACTCTTCAATTACGTCACGTGTTGTACCTGGAATATCAGTGACAATCGCTTTATTTTCATGAACTAAGCTGTTAAGCAAAGAAGATTTTCCGACATTAGGGCGCCCAATGATAACGGTCGCAAGCCCATCCCTAAGTATCTTACCCTGTTGGGCCGTGTGAAGCAGCTTCTCTATTTCATTCTTCACATAACTGCCCTTTTCCAAAAATAAACGATGCGTCATTTCTTCGACATCATCATATTCCGGATAATCTATATTAACCTCGACTTGAGCGAGGGTCTGTAAAATTTCCTGACGCAGATTTTGGATTAATTTCGAAAGCCGGCCTTCCATTTGACCTAATGCAACATTCATCGCTTTATCCGTTTTAGCGCGGATTAAATCCATAACGGCCTCAGCTTGAGAAAGATCGATCCTGCCATTCAAAAAAGCCCGTTTCGTAAATTCACCAGGTTCCGCTAAACGAGCACCTTGTGAGAGAATGAGCTGTAATACCCGATTGACCGAAACGATTCCACCGTGACAATTTATTTCAACTACATCTTCCCTTGTAAATGTCTTTGGACCCATCATGACCGAAACCATGACTTCCTCTATGATTTCACCTGTTTTTGGCTGGATAAGGTGGCCATAATGAATCGTGTGTGATTTCACATCAAGCAATCCTTTTCCACCTGGTCCTTTAAAGATCCTGTCGGCTATTTCTATGGCCTCATCACCGCTGATTCTAACGATGGCGATTGCCCCTTCCCCTAAGGGAGTAGAGATAGCGGTGATTGTATCGAATTCCATGCTTTCACCTCTTATATATTGATGTTTCTATTTTTTTCTGATATTAAAATCGTCGAATCCCTAAATTACTACAATACCACAGTATATTGATGAAAAAAAGTAGATACTCCTTCCTCTCGAGAGTTATCCACATGCCGTCAATCCATATTCTGTAACATCTATTTTAACTTATCCACATGTGAATAACAAATATCGTCCGCTTCCCTTTACGGATCAAGAATATATATTCGACACACATTGATAGCAAGGCCTAAAAAAAAAGAACCCCTGCTTAAAAGCAGAAGGTTCATTTAAGTGGAGTAATGACTAAGTGGCGATAAGGTTCCGTCCCACTTGAAGTCGTTTTTATTTTTGGATAATCCAAGAGAGCATTATGGATGACCTTTCGTTCATAGGATGGCATCGGCTCAAGTGAAACAGCTTTACCTGTTTTCATGGCTTTATTTGCCATTCTTTCGGCCAATTGGATTAAAGTGTCATTGCGGCGATTTCGATAATCTTCTGCATCTACAGTAATATTCAAAAACTGCTTCGAATATCGATTTGCAACCAGCTGTGCTAAATACTGAAGTGAATTTAGTGTTTGACCCCTTTTTCCAATCAATAAGGCAATTTTATCACCTGATAAATGGAATGTTACATTCTTACCTTTACGGGTGACATCAATTTGTGCATTGACTCCCATTTCCACGCTGACATTCTTCAAAAATCCCAGTGTCTCTTCAATGGGATCGGCAGGCAAGGTCACATGGACGATTGCCTTCCTTGCACCAAATAAACCAAAAAATCCTTTTTTGCCTTCATCTTCTATTTCAATCTCCACGCGATCTTTAGTGCTGTTCAGTTGAGCTAAAGCTAAATTTACTGCTTCTTCGACAGATTGTCCTGTAGCAGTTACTTTTTTCACTTTTTCTTTGCCCCTCCCGCGTTTTCCGCAGCTGCTTTTCTAAGATCCGGACCTTTGATGAAATATGTTTGAACGATACCAAAAAGGTTACCAACTACCCAGTAAAGAGAAAGAGCAGCGGGGAAATTAATAGCAAATACAACAATCATGATTGGCATGATGTAAAGCATCATCGTCATTTGTGCCGCCATTTGTGGATTGGAGTTCATTCCAACCATGGACATCTTTTGCTGGATAAAAGTCGTGATACCTGCAACGACCGGTAAAATATAATAAGGATCCGGGGAACCTAAATCAAACCAAAGAAAACTATGTAAAGCAATTTCTTCCGTACGGCTGATTGCATGGTAAAATCCGATCAAAATTGGCATTTGCACCAATATCGGCAAACATCCCGCCAATGGATTCACATTATATTTTGAAAATAGAGCCATTGTTTCTTGCTGTAGTTTTTGTTGTGTGGCAGCATCTTTTGAGCTGTATTTTGCTTGAAGTTCTTTCATTTCAGGCTGAATGGCCTGCATTGCTTTCGAGCTTTTCACCTGTTTGATCATTAATGGAAGTAATGCTAAGCGAATGATTAGTGTAACACCGATGATTCCCAAACCATAGTTCTCGCCAAATGCTTCAGAAAGCCAAATGATCAGGGCTGATAATGGATAGACAATGTATGAATTCCAAAAACCTTCACTATCCGCAGTAATAGGTTCTTTAATTTCCGTACACCCTGCTAACAACATCATTATCGAGGCTAGTCCAATAATGAGTAATATTCGTTTTTTCAACCGTAATTTCCTCCTAACTGCAATCAATCTTTTTTGAAACAATTGTGAACTGTTTGATAGAAGATTTCAAGGAAAAGCAATCCACTTTTTCCACAGTTACAATCGGGATTTTCTATGTCATCTTTCTCAAGTAACCACATGATCCGAGGAGTGCTTATTCGATATTAAGGGGACTTTATTGTTTTTTCATTTTAAAGTTTAGTGATTTAGAACGTTTCAGGACATGGATCAAGCTACTTTTCACCTGGAAAAAGTCCATCTCCGCCGCTGGTTTTCGAGCAATCACAATATAATCCTTACCCTCTTCTATATCTTCTTTCAATTCCAAAAACGCTTGCCGTATGTATCTTTTAATTTGGTTCCTTACAACGGCGTTCCCGATTTTTTTACTGACTGAAAGGCCGATCCGAAAATAATCCTGACCTGGCTTTTCAAGGACATAGACAACGAATTGCCGATTAGCAGAAGACTCACCTTTTTTAAACACAAGCTGAAATTCGTCCTCTTTCTTAATCCTTAACTTTTTTTTCATTTTTACACCTTCATTACATGAATTGAGTCTCAGTAAATCCCTTATTTTGCGAAAAAAGACCACTGAGACTTTTCAGTGGTCTATGCAGATAATACTTTTCTGCCCTTACGGCGACGTGCAGCGATTACTCTACGTCCGTTTTTCGTGCTCATACGTGCACGGAAACCGTGAACTTTACTATGTTTGCGGTTATTCGGTTGATAAGTTCTTTTCATTATATGACACCTCCCTGAGGAATAACAGTTAAAGACAGTCTTTACAATTATATAGATGGAGGTTTCTACTTGTCAACCTCATCCATAAAAATATTTCTTTTTTAATGCTCAATGTCCAGTTGGCCTTTTTTTACTACCTAGCCTATTGTAAATGATTTTGCTCCGAACTGATATAGAAATTTTTGGGGAAAGGCAAATTTCCATCATTTTATCCATGAGCACAAATATGAGATTCACAATGAATCCTCCCTTGTTCGAAACAACATTCGACAAATAATTAAGAATGGACGTGAATCATTTTTTGATCTGTTATGCAGCTCTTTCGGCTTGACCAACTTCGTTCAAAACAAATTAGCCAAGCCTATAATCACGGTCTGTGGATAAATTTCGACATGTTTTTTTCTATCCACATCCCATTTTATAGACTTTTGCACATAACAATGGCCTGTGGAAAAGTTTTTCCCACAAGCTCGGTAAGTTGTGGATAAAGTTTTCTAACCCATTGCAAGACGCCTGAATTTCTGATATTATATTTGTGTTTTCACTCTGAATAACTTTATCAACAGGTAACGTTTATCCACAGACTGTGAATAACTTGTGGATAGTTTATCCGACCTGTGTATATTAATCTGTCCACAGATGGTGGATATTGTCGAAAACCCTTTTTTCTTCTTTATTATATATTTCTTAAAATACCTGTTGATGAATAAACATTCAAGTCTACACTGGTTTACCAGATGTAGTCTGTACAAAGGTTGTACAGCGCAAGATATAGTTTTTAGGCACTTCATTACACAACACAAAAATTACTTAATACAGCTCACCGAACCTTTGCTGTCAAAATTAATATAAAGACGGCAATCGATGAGTTTATTTGTGCCTATACATTTAGATACAATTATTAAAAATATTTTGCAAAGGAGGGATAAGT